>NZ_CP182631.1:0-4788921 GCF_048296855.1 Colwellia sp. RE-S-Sl-9
ACCATTCCATCTTAAGTTTTTCCCACCTTAATCCAATCTCTACTACACATTTTCATGACCCGCTTTGCATCACTCACAAATGAGTTCCATGCATCAGAGCAAGCATCGAGGATGTCATCATAGCCTTGAAAGCACCTATTCGCTAAATGATGTTGGCGCAACCAACTCCAAACTTGCTCTATTGGATTCAACTCGGGTGAATACGGTGGTAACTTAATGATCGTTACGTTGTTAAATTTATCAGCAAGGTAAGCTTGGTGCCATGCAGCACCATCGACAACGATCACCGCATGTCGTCCTTCTTGAGTTTTTTGAGAAATTAAAGCCAAATGTTGTTCCATTACATCCATGTTCATTACTGGAGAAATCAGTGCCTCAGTTGCGCCTGTTGATGGGCAAACAGCACCAAAAAGGTAAGCGTATTCAAACTGTTGTTGCCTAACGGCTCTCGGTCTTGTTCCTTTCTCTGCCCAGAGCCTTGTCGTTGTATTTTGCTGTCCAAAACGTGCTTCGTCTTGGAACCACACATCTATCTCTTTAAGCCTCACATTCCATGGGAGCGTGCGGATCATTTCACTTTCGAATTTTTTTAAAATCTTCTTGTACTTCATCAGACTGCTTTGGGTGTCGTGAGCGACTTGTTATCCAACTAAACCCCATTGATTTTAATAACTTATAAATGGCGTTGGGGTGATAATCAACATCAAAATTAGCGTTGATATATAGTCGGATACACTCACCCGTTAGTCGTCCACCCATATCGGATTGGCATTGAGCCTTTATATATTGACTCAATATTTCTTTATCTTGCTCTGTAAGATAGCTAGGTCGCCCTGTAGGTTTTTTACTCTCAAGACCAAGTAAACCTTCGCTGATGTAGTTCGCAACCCAATCATTAACAATTCTTCTACTTATATTAAGTGTTCTAGCAACTTCTGATCTATTCTTACCCGATTTAAAGTGTGAAACGGCTAGCAAGCGCAGCCTCATTCGATGATCTTTTACTTTGTTGGAGAGTATTTTTAATTCTTGTGAGCTATGAGTGTTCAATGTCATTTATTATGAGTAAATAAATGACATTAGATCATATAATTAGACTAATTGGTATGAGACGATTAAAATAAAAACAAATCTTCAAGTTAGATTCACCAAGTAATTTCAGAGAAACCCCTTGCTGTTTTATTAGAAATATACGTTTGCATATTTTACTTTATCTCTACGCGGTGAAGTGGATCTAATTAAAACTTGCTCGCTTGCTGCCGAGATATTTAAAGTAACCTGAGTTCGGTTTAATATATAGTTAACTCCTTGAAAAGTAATCACTAAAAAATAGCGGCTAGAAGAATATTTATTAAGCGGCTAAGTCATCAAATTGAGGTGATTAAACCTAAGTGGAAAACGTTAAAAATTGGCAACTTAACATTTAAACCACAAGTTGATTAATGTCTTGTATACTATTTAAGCTAAAGTCAGAATGGTATACAATTTTGTAATAAGATGTAATGTCTTTATTTAATATTGCATATATACTTTTTAATAACCTGATAGGCTTATTAATAAAGTTTATACTACTACTTAATTATTGAATTAAAACAATTTAATTTAGGGGGGAGTTAAGGTAGTTGTTGGCTTTTTTATTAAGCTTTTAATAATATTTAGTGCTCGCTGATATTTAAACAGAGGAAGTTATGGCCGTTATAATCAATAATCGAACGAAACAACGTTGTATTTTACAATCACATCATAGCTTTGGTCGACTTAAAAGCTCAGTTAATACGTTTATCTCTGATGCTGTTATTTCTAAAGTTCATGCTTTTATTGAATGGAATGAACAACATTGGTTACTACGCGATGTAAGTAGCAATGGTACTTGGTTAAATGGTACCAAGCTGGCGCGAGATCAAGTTGCTCAACTTGCCGTGGGTGACGAAATTACCTTTGCCAGTAAAACCGGTTGCGCCTTTGAAGTGTATGACGTAAACCCGCCTTGCGATTGTCTTGTTCCGGTTGAACATAATAGCGATGCCATAGAACTAGAATATTTTCATTTATTACCTTGTAAAAAGTCACATCAAATGGTGTTAAGTTATAACAATCAAACCTATTCTTGGTGGCAAGAAATACTCGATGATAACCTTGGTAAGCCCATTACTACATCTGAATTAAATGACCAAGAATATTTAGATATTGACGGTTTAACATGGCAGCTACAAATAAACCGTACAATTGCTGACACGCAACTACTTAGGCCAAGTGTTACTTCACTTGATGAGTTAACCTTTGTTTTTCAAACCAGCCTGGATGAAGAAAGTACCCATGTGTTTATGCAAAGCGGTGAAGAAGAGATTGATTTAGCTGTGCGTTGTCATCATTACTTAACTTTATATTTAGCGCGTCAACGTGCTAGAGATATAAATGCAGGTATTAATGACAGTGAGCAAGGTTGGATTTATGCAGAACAACTCGCTAAAGATTTAGGTTTAGAGGCTAACCACTTAAATATTCAAATTTACCGTATTCGTAAACAGTTTGTTGATGCACTCAATAATACCTGCGAGTCTAGCAATATTATTGAACGTAATGCCGGTAAACTTCGTTTAGCGTCAAAGAGCTTTCGTATAATTAAAGGCGATAGTGTTGAATGTGATACGAATGATTTTTCCCCACCAAATACCCGTACCAGCGCTAGACAAAACATTAATCAAAACGTTAGAGAATATGCTAATCAGCATTAATGCTCTATTGCTGTAATTTTTAAACTGCCTCAAACACAACACATTAACCTTTATTGTTAATGTGTTGTGTTTAGCATTTCAGATGAAATCATCTTGATTGTTATTGGCATCCTCATGATTTTATTGTCACAATAGTAATAACTCCAAACTCAACTAAACTAAATCAAATATACTATTGATCTGATATAGACATTTGTTGAAGCAATATAGCCAAGCGAAATAATATAATTCCTGTGAATCAAGACGACGACACTTTAGCAATGGCAGACACTCAGTTTAGCAATCAAGAATTGCTATCTGAAGAAGAACAAAGTGCCCAACTAAACCATAGCAGTATGGCCCATTTTAAAATTATCGATATTTTAGGTAAGGGCGGCATGGGCACAGTATATAAAGCTAAAGATTTGGCGTTAGAGCGTTTTGTTGCCATTAAAATGATCCGCGTGAGTCATGCCGAACATCCTTTAATGCTGGCTGAAGCTAAAACCATTTCAAAATTGAATCATCCTAATATTGTGACCATTTACGATATTGCCCGCGACGATAACGCTAATTTTATTGTTATGGAATGGGTTGATGGTAGCCCGTTAAACACTATTATTCCTGCTCAAGGATTATCTGTAAATAAAGTACTCGCTTATGCTAAGCAAATGGTTGCGGCATTGGTTTGTGCTCATCAGCAACATATTATTCATCGTGATATTAAACCCCAAAATATTATGGTGGATGGTGATGATCGCATTAAAATTCTTGATTTTGGTATTGCTGCGCTTATTGATGATGAAAAGCCTTTAGGCGAAGCAAACGATACAGCTAAACCTGCAATTATTATGGGCTCGCCACAATATATGGCGCCTGAGCAAGTTAAGGGGTTAGCGAGCGATGCTAGATCAGACTTATTTTCTCTAGGCATTGTTTTATACGAAATGTTAACAGGCGTTAAACCGTTTTTAGGTTTGAATTTTAAACAAATTACTCAAGCAATTACTCAAGGTGAATATGCCTCTATTGCCGATGTTCAACGTGAATATAGTAGAGGAAATAGCCACAAACAAAAAATAGAACTTCCTGCAGAAATAATCGCCATAGTAGACAAGTTGCTACAAATTGAGCCCGCTGAACGTTATCAAACCGCTGAAGAGTTAGCACAAGATATAGATGTTATAGATGCAAAAATTAACCATAAAAAAAACTGGTGGCAACAACAGCATTGGTTAACAAAAATCTTATTTGTAATACCTATTATTACTATGTTGGGCTGGAGTATTAACAGCATATTGTTTCCTCCCAGTACGCAAGACCTTATTGCTAGACAACTGCTTGAATCGAAAAAAATTGCTTTTTTACCTTTCGATAATATTAGTGGCGACCCTGTGTTACAAATATTTAGCGATGGTGTCGCCACTATGCTCAGTAGTGATTTAGCTGAAGTGGGTTACCAACAAGGCGATGGTACAACTTGGGTATTACCCACCAGTGAAATAAGACATCTAGAAGATCCTAGCGTTGCCGGTATTTATAATGAATATGGTGTCGATCTTATTGTAACGGGCAGTATTCAACATATGGGCTCGACTCGAAGTTTACATTTAAGTTTAATTAGTGGCGCAGATCGGCGACAGTTAAAGTCGGTAGAATTGAGTATTGACGCCGAAAACTTATTTGCAGCACAAACCCAAATCCGTCAACAAGTGATGGAGCTATTAGGTTGGAAAATACCAGTAGAATTAATCGCTAAATTTGCCCAACAAAAACCAGCGTTTGATGGCGCCTATAAACATTTCTTAGCAGGGCAAGGATATTTATACCGCTTTGACCACAGTGATAATATTGATAAAGCTGTTGATGCGTTTAAGTCAGCCATTGCAATAGACCCTAATTATGCTGATGCATATGTGGGATTGGCGGAAGCGCAGTTGCAAAAGTTTAATATAGCCAATGATATTAATTTACTTATGTCTACTGAAAACACTGTTTTACAGTTGAAAAAAATTGACAGTAGTCATCATTTACTGAGTTATTTACAAGCAGAACTAAAATTTTATCAAGGTGAGTATGTTAATGCGGTTGAATTATTTGAACAAAGTATTCGTTTGCGCCCCTCTTTTTTAAAAGCATATATTGGTCTTTCAGACTCTTATCAACAGCTAGGCGAATTGATAAAGGCTGAACAAGCATTATTAAAGTCTTATGCCTTAATGCCAAACAATAATTTAGTATTAACACAGTTGGGCGTTTTTCATTATAAAAATGGTGATTATCTTCGAGCGATAGAGTATTTCGATCTTTTAGCTAATCAAACGCCTAATAACTACATTGCTTACCTTAATATTAGTGCCTGTTATTATTTGATTGGTGATGTAAAAAAGGCAATCTTAGTGGCAGAAAAATCATTAAACATTCAACCAAACTATATCGCATACTCAAATATAGGTACTTATTACTTTATTTTAAGGGATTATGATAAGGCGGTTGAGTCGTTTGAAGAGATGATTACTTTACATGATACTGATTATGTTAATTGGGGGAATTTAGCTGATGCTTACCGTTTTTCCAATAATAAAAAATACATTGAAAGCTTTAAACAAGCAATATCTCTTACGGAGCAGGTGATTGATGTTAATCAAAATAATAAAACAGCTATAGCCTCGTTAGCTTACTATTACGCCAATATAGGTAATGTTGAAAAAACACTTTTTTATGCTAAAAAAATTAGTGAAAATGATCTTGGCGAAGATCAATTTATCATTGCCGCAGCATATGTGAGAATACAGATGAACCAGTTAGCATTAGAATATTTAGCTTTTGCTATGAATAATAACTATTCTCTTGCCGAAATTACCAGTTCACCATTACTTGACGGTTTAAAAAACTCCCCTAAATATCTAGAGTTAATAAACCAAAAAATTGAGTAGTTTGTCTAATGTCCTCTTACGCGAACTCTAGGATCCCAAGACACTAAAAACTCATCACCTTTAAGCCTAAATTTAATGTTAATAATAACGTTATCCTCCTCACTTCTAGCTACTCCTTCTATGATTTCAGCGTTATAAGTAGAGCCTTTAACTAAATGTAAATCATTATTACTTTGTATAATGCCTTTCCATTTAGACTTGGTTTTACGTTTAGCATTAGGCATTGATTTATGATTAAACTTAATATTATCGCCATTGTTTATTACAAAAGGTGGTTCAATTTTATCTATGCCAGCTTTGTCTGATGAGTAATAAAGGTATTTTGATTCTTGCTGAAATGGTATGAACGCAATTTTACAACCCTTGCCATCAAATTGATGTTTTAACTCACCATTATTAATATCGTTTGCAAGCAGATCGAAATCTAGCTTGATAAAGATTTCTGTAGTTGTACACTTTAGTTTAGTGGGTTTACTGGTTGTTTGAGCAATATTCATATTTGTGAATCCTTTTTAATTATTAAGTATTAGTTATTTGTTTTTACGTATATACCCGTTACCACTCAATATGCGTATTTCAGAGTGCTTGAGCGATATCAATTCAAGGCAATGCTTTGTAATAATGGTCGTTCCCTTATAAAAAGCATTAACGACGAAGTGATTTTGCTCAAGCGCTTCTTCGATGGGTCTAAAAACAATTTATGCTTCGTTATTAACTTTAGTAAGGGAATAACCATGACGTAAATTTAATGCCTTGCCTAAATTGTTTTTAGTTCCCACTGAAACCTGCATCTTGAATGATAACGGGTATAGGTATTGAATGCTTTAATTTATAAAATAAAAATTATTAATCAATAAGTTATTACCGTTTTATACTATCAGCTAATATTGCATAATGCGAAAGCTGGATTGTTAATTTTAGATGAAAATTTTAATATTATATGAGTATTTGAACATTTATTTACCCAGCTGAATAAATTTAGATAAAGCAGCGCTTATTTTGTCTTTAATAGTAAAAAAAGGTATTTTCTGGGAAGGAGGTTTTTTCTTAAAGTTAGTTGTTACGGTATTGGCTTCTATATCATTTTGTTCAAATAAATTAATGGTAATTATGTCTGTACGCATTGGTTCTTGCTGTTTGTTTTCCGTTGTAGCTCTTTCGTTGCCATTGCTATCGGTGTCTTTAATTTTTGCGTTATATCTATTATTGCTGATAAAACCGTATAAATTAGCGTCGTACTCTACATAGTCGAAGTCAAAAGATTTAGGCTGTGCATTAGAACTAGTTGCACCAGATTTATGGTATTCACGCATAGTTTTCATGTAACTTATGAATGATTCTGATCCACTCATTATCCTCTCCTATATACCGCTATTTATACTTAGGTGTTTTTATTTACAAGCGCTCTGAAAATTTGACATAGCATTTATTTGTCTATGTTTGTAAGCACTAAAGAATCATAGCTTTAGAAAGGGAGATATATCTATTACACGACATTACACGGAACTATTACGTGGTTATAAATAAGTATTAACTTGTTTGTTATATCACTCAATAACACCTCATACGTTTCTGATTAATATTCATAAAGGGTTAATCATGGCAAACAATGACCGGAGTCTAACCTTCGGCCAATAAATATAATGCTATATGGAGCTTTTATTTATATAATTAATACCGTTATGGTCTATATGACAATATTGTATTCCTCAATAAAAGGTGGGTAAATGAAAAACTGGTATTTCATTATATTATTAGCTGCAATTGTAGGCTGCTCTAGTGTTTTAAAATCTGAAAATATATCTGTTAGTACGTTAAGCGCTAATGATTCGGATGTGGAAACTTCTCAAGGTGTTTATAAACCGCGTTTGAATTTTGATGCGAAAATGGAGTCTAAAACCGGCATTATTCACGGTGCAGGACAAGATGTAGACAGCTATATAAAGTATAAAAATTTAATGCCTGAAGGTAGCAAGCCTTTAATGTATATGACTTATATCTCAATCACTCAGTCAACTGATGAAGTTATAGCATGGCATAAAAAAATTAAAACTGAATTAGCTTCTATTGGCAACAAAAATGTTGTTTTACAAATAGGATTAAACCTTACTACAGGTAAAGATGATGGTTCGGGCGAAGCGCTAAGTTTGTCTCAAGGTAAATATAACGAACAGTTAAGTCTTTTTATTAATGCACTAAAAGACGTTAAAACACCAACATACTTACGAATTGGTTATGAATTTGAAGGTAAATGGAATAACTATACGCCAGAAGGTTATGTATCAGCTTTTCGATTGATCAGTGAAAAAATCAAGTTAAGTGGAATAAAAAATATAGCCACGGTTTGGTGTAGCGCTGGAGGCTCTGCAGGTTTTATCTCTAAAAAAGACTTAATGGCGTTTTATCCAGGTGATGATGTTGTTGATTGGTGGGGAGTTGATATTTTTTCACCTCAAGAAATAACAAACCCGTGGCTTGATGATTTTTATAAAAGTGCACAAGCTCATGGAAAACCTGTAATGATTGGCGAAACTACACCTCGTTACGTTGGTGTTGAAGATGGTATTGAAAGCTGGCGCGCTTGGTATCAACCCTTTTTTGAAATGGTTAAAAAATATCCTCAAATAAAAGCGATTAGTTATATTAACTGGGATTGGTATTTTTGGTCTAATAAGTTGGGCTTTTCATGGCATAATTGGAAAGACGCTAGATTAGAGAAAAATAGCGTTGTCCGTGAAGCCTATATTAAAGAAATAAACGATCCTATTTGGTTAAACTCCCAGAGTTTTAACGCTATTCCTCTAGAGAAGTAAGTTTTGAAAGAGAACTAGAATTAACATCTTATTTCTAGTTCTCATTATAATGAGGTTTGATCGCGTATTTTCATGTTTCATGCATTATTAGGTATTTGAATTGAACTTAGATTTTTTTAAAAAAACCTTCAAGCTAGCTTGGCCTATTTCGCTACAGAACATTTTAGTGACTGTTTTGGGTATGATAGATATTGCGATGGTTTCTCACTTAGGTGACAGTGCTGTAGCGGCTGTGGGTATAAGTAACCGTATTACTTTTGTGGTGTTAGTTATACTTATTGGTGTTGCTTCGGGGGTTAGTGTTTTATCTGCTCAGTATTTTGGCGCAGCGCAAGTCCATAAAATTAAAAATGCTGTCGTTATGGCTATTTTATTTTCAGCACTTTTTTTATTACCTGTTGTTACCCTAAACTTTTTTTACGCGGCTGATCTATTACACCTTGCTAGCGATAATGAAGCATTAATAGCTACTGGCGAAACCTACTTATGGATCACCTTTCCTAGCCTGTTTTTTCTTGCGGTTATTTTTATTCTTGAACATGCTTTAAGAGCAACGGGGCAAGTAAAATTACCTATGGTTTTTAGTACATTAGCAATAGGCCTTAATGTTGTATTAAATTACTGGTTAATAAATGGTGGCTTAGGCCTAGACGCTATGGGTGTTACAGGCGCAGCTTGGGCGACAACAATTTCTCGCTTATTTCATTTGTGCATGATTGTTTATTGCTTATATAAAATTAAACACCCTGTATTTCCCACAAGAAACAGCTTCACTGAGATCCGTAATAGGATAATGTGGAATAAGTTTATTCGTTTAATTCTGCCTATGATGTTGAGCTTTGGTGTTTGGTCGTTAGGTACCTTTATTTATCAATTAATTTACGGACAAATAGGTACGCAAGAACTAGCCGTAATGAGCATGTTAACGCCTGTTGAAGGCGTATTAATTTCATTCTTTTTAGGGTTTTCTTCAGCTTGCTCGATACTTATTGGCCAAAATTTAGGAAGAAGTAACTTTGCTGAAGCTTGGAAAATAAGCTTGGTTTTTTCAACTTTTGGGCCGATAGTGACTTTTGTTTTAGCTTTATTGCTTTATATATTTGAAGATGTTGCGTTTTTGTCGTTTCAATCTATGGCTGTAACAACGTTAGATTTAGCGTCTGAAATTTTCTTGTTAATGATTTTTGCTACCTGTATCAAAGTTTATAACATGACAATATCGGTAGGTATTTTAAGAGCAGGAGGCGACAATACTTTTTGCTTGCTGATAGATTTTACTGGTATGTGGATCATCAGCTTACCTTTAACTTTTTTAGCGGCTTTTTATTTTAATTTACCTTTGTTCTGGGTGGTTGTTACGGCTTATTCTGAAGAAGTGTGTAAAGCGGTTATGTTTACAATAAGAATGAGACAAAAAGTGTGGTTAAAGAATTTAGTTACAGACTAATGATTGGCTAGCTGAATAACGAATAAGTCCTTTTATTCGTTATTTTATATTTCTCTAATAATGTATCACGATGATTAGTTAGCTTATTTGATTCTTTTTATAGAATGTCATTAAGCCTTTAGTTGAGCTGTCGTGATGCTCGCTAATTTTATTCTCGGTTAACTCAGTGTGAATATTATTCGCTAAACCTTTACCCAGCTCTACTCCCCATTGATCAAACGAGCATATTTGCAACAAAATTCCCTGAACAAATATTTTATGCTCGTATAACGCAACTAAACTACCTAGTGCTTTTGGCGTTAGTTTTTGCATAAGTATTGTATTAGAAGGGCGGTTACCTTTATGTACTTTGTGCGGCGCCACTTTGTCTATCTCTTTAGTTGGCATACCTTTAGCGGTAAGTTCTTCACGTACTTGTGCCTCAGTAACACCTTGCATGAGCGCTTGTGTTTGAGCAAAAAAGTTAGACATTAAAATGTCGTGGTGATTATCTACAGGAATTAAACTTTCAACTGAACCAATAAAGTCGGCAGGTACTATAGTATTGCCTTGATGAAGATATTGATAAAAAGCGTGTTGTCCGTTAATACCTATTTCACCCCATAATGCAGGTACTGTGGCATAGCTAATTTGCTCGCCATCCCAAGAGGTAGATTTACCGTTACTTTCCATTTCAGCTTGTTGTAAATAAGCCGGTAACATATGTAAAGATTGATCGTACGGTAAAATAACCTGTGATTGAGAGCCTAAAAAGGTAGTGTTCCATACACTTAATAAGGCCATAATTACAGGAGCATTACTCTCTAAAGGCGTATTACAAAAGTGATAATCCATCTCGCTAGCGCCTTCTAAAAGCTCAACAAAATAGTCAAATCCTAAATAAATCGCAATAGGTAGACCTATGGTTGACCATAAAGAAAAGCGACCGCCAACCCAATCCCACATATCAAATATGTTTTCTTCTTCAATACCAAATGCGGTGGCTTTTTCTTTGTTCGAAGATACCGCTACAAAATGTTTAGCAATCGCACTTTTGTTAAATGAAGATGCCACTAACCATTGCATGGCTGTAGTGGTATTTGTCATTGTTTCAGAGGTTGTGAATGTTTTACTCGATACAATAAATAACGTTGTTTCAGGTGTTAATTCACGTAAAACATTTGCTACTTGTGTGCCGTCAACGTTTGATACGTAATGTACTTGAATTTCATCGTTAGCATATTCGTTTAAGGCTTCTGTTACCATTTGTGGCCCAAGGTTCGAGCCGCCGACACCAATACTCACTACGTCAGTTATTCTTTTGCCTGAGTAACCTAGCCATTCACCATTGCGTACTTTATCGCTAAAAGCTTTAACGTGATTAAGTGCTTTTTGGACACCTTCGCTAATGTTTTTTCCGTCAACTATGGTTGGTGTGCTTGAATGATTACGAAGAGCCGTATGCAATACAGAACGATTTTCTGTTTTATTGATACGTTCACCCGTAAACATCTTTTCACGCCATGCTTCAACGTCGCATTCTTTTGCCAAATTTAGCAATAAAGCATGAGTCTCGTCAGACATTACGTTTTTGGAATAATCGAATAAAAACTGTGAGGTATCAATCGAATATTTAGAAAAACGTTCACTATCCTTAGCAAATAAATCAACCATATGCTGTTGCTTCATTTCCTCAGCGTGAGCAGTTAGTTTTTTCCAACTTGGCAGTGAGGTTCTTGATGTCATTTTATTTCTCCACCTATACGTTTACGTTATCAAACGTAAGGGCTGTTTTAATGATATTTTCAACAGTAAAACCAAAGTGCTCGAGTAATACATTACCGGGTGCAGATTCACCAAATGAACTCATGCCAATTATTTTTCCGTTTGTACCAACATATTTGTGCCAGTAGTCCACGTGTGCTGTTTCTATTGCTATGATTGATTGAACTGCATCAGGTAATACAGACGCTTTATATGCATCGTCTTGAGCATCAAATAAATTTGTACATGGCATTGAAACCACTTGAACAGCAACGCCTTTGGCAGCTAGTTCGTCAGCTGCTTGCATTGCAATACCCACTTCAGAGCCTGTTGCAATTAAAATAAGATCAGGTGTGCCAGCACAAGCTTTTAATACATAACCGCCTTTTTCAATTGAAGCGATTTGTGCTGCATCACGTGCTTGATGTGGTAAACCTTGACGGCTGAATATTAATGCTGACGGACCATCTTGTCTTACTACGGCTGATTTCCATGCAACTGCAGATTCAACTGCATCACAAGGGCGCCATGTGTGAAGATTTGGTGTCATGCGTAAATTAGCTATTTGTTCGATAGGTTGATGAGTTGGGCCATCTTCACCTTGACCAATAGAGTCATGGGTATAAACAAAAATATTTTGAATGCCCATTAACGACGACATACGTACAGCGTTACGTGCATATTCCATAAACATAAGGAACGTTGCGCCGTAATTAATGAAACCGTCATGTAATGAAATACCATTCATAATACCGCTCATACCAAATTCACGTACACCGTAAAATAAGTAATTACCATCAGCATCGTCTGCTGATATGCCTTTAGAACCAGACCATAATGTTAAGTTAGAACCGGCTAAATCGGCAGAACCACCTAATAATTCAGGTAATAATTTACCAAAGGCTTCAATGGTATTTTGTGAGGCTTTACGGCTGGCTATGTTTTGACCTTCTGCTTGCGTTTGTGCAATAAAGGCGTCAGCGGCTTTAACAAAGTTTTCAGGTAAGGCTTTATCAAGGACACGACGAGTAAATTCAGCGGCTAGTGCTGGATGCTCAGCTTTGTATGCGTTAAGTCGTTCGTTCCATTGCGTTTCTTTTTCATTGCCTTTTGTTTTAGCATCCCAAGCTGAATAAACATCAGTAGGGATTTCAAAAGGAGCGTGTGGCCAATTTAGAAACTTGCGTGTTGCTGCAATTTCTTCATCACCTAATGGTGCACCGTGACAGTCGTGCGAGCCTGATTTATTAGGAGAACCAAAACCAATCGTTGTTTTACAGCAGATCATTGTTGGTTTGTCGGTAACGCTTTTAGCTTCTTCAATCGCTTTGTTAATGGCTACAGGATCGTGACCGTCTACATCACTGATCACATGCCAATTGTAAGCTTCGAAACGGGCAGGGGTGTTGTCGGTAAACCAGCCTTCAACATGTCCATCAATTGAAATACCATTGTCATCCCAAAAGGCAATTAACTTACCTAAACCTAGTGTGCCAGCTAAAGAACATACTTCATGAGAAATACCTTCCATTAAACAGCCGTCGCCTAAAAAGCAGTAAGTGTAGTGATCTACAATATCAAAGTTAGGACGATTGAAATGTGCCGCTAAGGTTTTTTCAGCTATGGCCATACCTACAGCATTAGAAATACCAGCACCTAATGGGCCAGTTGTTGTTTCAACACCTACTGTATAGCCATATTCAGGGTGACCCGGCGTTTTTGAATGTAATTGTCTAAACTGTTTTAATTCATCAATCGGTAAGTCATAACCACTTAAATGCAGTAGTGAATAAATTAACATTGAGCCATGACCATTACTTAGGATAAAGCGATCACGATCCGCCCAATTAGGATTGGTGGGATTATGTTTAAGATGATCATTCCACAATACTTCAGCAATGTCTGCCATGCCCATAGGTGCGCCAGGGTGACCTGATTTTGCTTGTTGTACTGCATCCATTGATAAAGCGCGGATAGCATTCGCTAAATGCTGTCTTGAAGACGTCATGATGAATTCCTTAAAATAGTTTTTTATAGTGAAATAACCCAAGGTATAAGCCGTAGGGTTATATTCTTTGAATGGTTACGGGTATAGTATTTATAAAAGTGCTGAAACCATTTGTTCTAATGTATTTTGATCTTTAGCAAAGTTACGAATACCTTCAGAAAGTTTTTCAGTCGCCATAGCATCTTCATTGTGTTGCCATGCGAAGCTAGATTCTGTTAAAGGTGTTAATTCATCACGCGATTTTACTTGAACTTTTGTCGCATCTAATTTTGTTTCAAGTGTGCCTTCACTATTTTGTAATTCAGTTAATAAGGCAGGTGAAATAGTCAGTAAATCACAACCTGCTAATTCAATAATTTCAGACGTATTTCTGAAACTTGCGCCCATTACAACTGTGCTGTAATCATAGGTTTTGTAGTATTGATAGATTTTAGTGACTGATTGAACCCCTGGATTGTTTGCACCGCTAAAGTCGGTATCTTGAGAATCTTTAGCTTTATACCAATCTAAAATGCGACCAACAAAAGGTGAAATAAGGGTTACATTTGCTTCAGCACAGGCAACAGCTTGAGCCATACTAAATAATAACGTTAGGTTACAAGCGATACCTTCTTTTTCTAGCTGTTCTGCGGCTTTAATACCTTGCCATGTTGAAGCTAATTTAATTAAAACTCGTTCTTTATTAATACCGGCTTTTTCATAAAGAGCAATTAACTTACGGCCTTTTTCAATACTTGCTTGAGTATCAAACGATAGCTTCGCATCAACTTCTGAAGAAATACGACCTGGTACGTGTTTTAAAATTTCACAACCAAAATTCACAATTAATTGATCACAAACATCGTCAATATCGGCTTTGCCGTTGACGGTAGATTTTGAAATAGCATCATCAATTAAGTGTTTGTATTGTGGAAGTTTTGCCGCTTGTAAAATAAGCGATGGGTTAGTGGTGGCATCTACTGGGTTTAATGCTTTGATAGAGTCAACATCGCCGCTATCAGCTACCACTTTTGTGACTTGTTTTAGTTGTTCAAGTAAGTTCATTTTTATTTTTGTCAGAAAACATTAAAGTTACTGACAACCTTATATTTAATGTATGTTTGCTGATCAATTGTTACCAACCGACTGATAAGCAATCGGTTGGTAAATTGTTATGGTTACTTATATTTTTGAATAAGATTTAAACGTAACGATTAACAATGTTTTCAAGTAGTTCTTGACGACCAGAAACTGGTTTAGGGTTAATGTTTTCTTCAAGTACTAACTTAGATAAACTTTCAAGGCTTTGCTCACCAGACATGATGCTTTGACCTAACTTACCTTTCCAACCAGCGTAACGCTCGTCAACAAATTGAGTTAATGGTGCATCTTCAATTAATTTAGCCGCATTAACTAAAGCTTGAGCCATAGTATCCATACCACCGATGTGACCAATGAATAAATCATCACGTTCACATGATTGACGACGAAGTTTAGTATCGAAGTTGAATCCACCCGTGTCTAAACCACCTGCTTTAAGGATTTCGTACATTACTAATGTACATTCAGCTACATCGTTAGGGAATTGGTCTGTATCCCAACCGTTTTGCATGTCGCCACGGTTAGCATCAACACTACCCATAATGCCTTCAGCGCAAGCAACTGCAATTTCGTGATGGAAACTATGACCAGCAAGTGTTGCATGGTTAGCTTCAATGTTTACGTGTACTTCACCCGCAATACCGTGCTTGTGTAAGAAACCAGCAACAGTCGCCGTATCGTAATCGTATTGATGCTTAGTAGGTTCTTGAGGCTTAGGCTCAATTAATAACTTACCTTTGAAGCCTATTTTGTTTTTATGTTCAATAACCATTTTAAGGAAACGTGCGTATTGCTCGCCTTCTTGCTTAAGGTTAGTGTTTAATAAAGTATCGTAACCTTCACGACCACCCCAAAGTACGTAGTTTTCACCACCTAAACGATGCGTAACATCCATAGCATGCTTAACTTGAGCAGCAGCATATGCGTAAAGATCTGGATTAGGGTTAGTTGAGCCACCTGCACAAAAACGTGCATTTGAGAATAAGTTAGCTGTTCCCCAAAGTAATTTAACGCCAGTACGTTCCATTTCTTTTTCAAAAATGTCGGCCATGTGATTAACGTTCGAATGGAATTCTTTTAAAGAATTTCCTTCAGGAGCAATATCAGCATCATGGAAACAAAAGTAAGGAGCACCTAGTTTTTCAAAAAACTCAAAGGCTGCTTTTGCTTTTTGTTCAGCAAATTGTAATTGGTTACCTGTAGGTTGGATCCAAGGACGATCAAATGTACCTTCACCAAAAATATCAAAACCTGTTGAACAAAAGTTGTGCCAGTAACAAGCAGCAAAACGTAAATGCTCTTTCATTGTTTTGCCAAGTACGATTTTGTTTTCATCGTAGTGACGGAAAGCTAGTGGGTTAGTGCTGTTAGCACCTTCAAATTGAATTTTGTTTACGTTGTTAAAAAATTGTTCACTCATGGTTTTCTCCTAATTAAATTTTTTATGTAGAAATTTGTTTGGTCTAAAAATGTTTAAGTCAGCCTAAAAATGTTCTTTCAAGCTAAGGTAAAGTTGTTGATATTTATGTTTTTGTGTTTCGTAGTTATTAGCCATTGTTTGGTCGGGTTCAATGACATGAACAATATCTCCCGTTACACAAACTGTGCTGGCATCTACTTTATTTACGCCAACTTTAGCTAAACGTGCAGCACCATGTGCTGGACCTACTTCGCCACCGTTGCGGTAAGTTAGCGGTTTGTTTAATACGCTAGCGAGAATTTTTCCCCATAGCTTGCTGCGAGAGCCGCCACCGATAACTGAAACTGTATCGATTTGTGTACCTGCGGCCATTAACGCTTCTTGACCATCGTTAAATGCGTAAGCTATGCCTTCTAAAACGGCACGGCCTAGTTCAGCTGCGTTAGTGTTATGGCCTAAACCAAAGAAAACACCTTGAGCATTGGGGTTGTTGTGTGGTGTACGTTCGCCAGATAAATAAGGTAAAAAGATCACTGAAGACGGCACTGAAAAATCAAGTTTTTCTACTTCGTCTAATAAGCTTTTTTCGTCTTTAAAGCCCGTTAATTGTGTAACCCAAGTTAAACAACTTGCAGCACTTAAAATTACTGACATTTGATGCCAAGTATTTGGAATACAATGACAGAAAGTATGAACAGCACTGTCTGGGTTTGGGTTGTAAGTTTCGTTCGCTACAAAATATACGCCCGAAGTACCTAAAGATAAAAAGGCTTCATTTGGATTGATAACACCAATACCGGCTGCACCAGCAGCATTGTCGCCACCACCAGCAATTACAGGGACTTGGTTCATTCCCCATTGCTCAGCAATATCTTTAGTGAGGTAACCAGTAATTTCAGTACCTTCAAACAAGGCTGGCATTTGCTCAATTGTTAAGTCGGTTGCTGTTAGCATTTTTTCAGACCATTGTCTTTTTTCAACATCAAGCCATAACGTACCTGCACTGTCAGACATGTCTGAAGCATAATCGCCTGTCATTAAAAAGCGTAAGTAGTCTTTAGGTAATAAAACTTTAGCGACTTTGTTGAAGTTTTCAGGTTCGTTTTCTTTTAACCAAACCAATTTAGGTGCTGTAAAACCTGGCATAGCAATGTTGCCAGTAATAGCACGTGTATTGGGTTCACGCGCTTCAATGGTTTTACATTGTTGTTCGCATCGTCCGTCATTCCATAACATGGCAGGGCGAATAATGTTGTTGTTATTATCGAGTAAAGTAGCACCATGCATTTGGCCAGATAAGCCCACAGCAACAACAGAAGATAATGCTTCGCTGTTTTTAGCTTTTAACGTTGCAATTGCGTCGTTAGTTGCTTGCCACCAATCACTAGGATCTTGTTCAGACCACAACGGAGCAGGGCGGCTAACCGTTAACGAAGCTGATGCTTGTTCAATAATTTTATCGTTATCATCAAGCAGGATAACTTTCACACCAGATGTGCCTAAATCAATTCCCAAGTACATAAATGCTCTCTAATAAATTTGTTTGATTGTTTGTTAGCGCTAACATTAGCATCGAGAAAATCATTTGGCAATGGTTTTATTGGTAATTAATCGTGTTACTTATAAGCAGTATAAATATTTTTTTAGTAACTTGATTTTAAGTATTTGTTTTGTAAAAAATTACTATTATAGGATTCATTGGGGAAAAAATATGTTTTTTTATGATTTATTTATATTATTAAATTATAAAACCTAGGAGGTAAATGTTATTTTTATCATTTTATTTGTTAACGTTAACATTTGTGGGTTGTTATAACTTCTATGTACATTTCATATCTAGGTTGTCATTTTTTGATAAGGAAATAGATGTTAAAACAAACAATGAAGAGTATATTTATTAATGCAGATGTGAAATGTTATACCAAATCTATTAATGAATTGACCTATTTTATACGAAGAATAAATGGTCAAATACACAGGTTCATCGTTTCAGACTGTACCTAAGCAGCAACATCCTGTAGGCGAGGCATTTATTTTAATAAGGAGTGTTCTAATTATTAAATAAATAACGATGTAATTGGCAATTTAGACAAGTATAAATGATCAATTGGCTATTGCTATTGGTATTAGTGCGTAATTGATTCATATAATGTAACTGTAATAGACTTTTATACATTGTTGCCATTACTTTTTGCCTCTAAATGGGGTGTAATACACTTAACAATAAGGATGCTTACCATGGAAAACCATAATCATTCTTTAAATAATTTATTTTCACAATTAGGTTTAGCCATTACTCATAAAGGCATTGAAGAATTGGTTAAAAAACATAAGCCTTTAGCAAGCGATATTGTGCTACATCAAGCAAACTTTGGAGTGCATCACAAATCTCTTTTTACAACAATCAAAAGACGATGATGCTGATTGGGCTGAGTTAGTTGATCAACTATACGCTATGCTACGTTAGGCATATGCAAAAATAATTAAGTCAGAAAGAACAAGTGCTATGTTAAAAATTAATGTTAAGGATAAACTATGAACACCATTAATGCCTCTTCAGGAATAATAGAATTTACACGTATATATCTCGCTATTTTTTATACGTGTGTTGCTGCTTTTTATACCATTAAAATTATACTTGCGCAGATAAAACGGCCTGTTGAATTGGTATTGCCAGGGGAGCGTTTTTGTTCAACGTGGTGGAATCACATGACGTTTCGTTTCTTTAGGCTCAGTATTTGGATGGTGTGTTTGTTCAGAGTGTTTTTTGAAGAGATAGATAATTATTTAGTCATGTTTACGTCTTTACAAACGTTACCCATTATTTTTACCGGCATTACCTTAATGACACTTGGGTTTGCTATGACCATTGTTGTGCACAGAAGTATGGGAGATAAATGGCGTTCAGGTATTGATCTTGAAGGACCTAAACAACTTATTACCAACGGATTTTTTAAGTATTCTCGTAATCCTATATTTTTATGTGTTGCTGTTTCTCAAATAGGGTTCTTTTTAGCTTTACCTTCTGTATTTACTTTAGTTTGTTTGATCATTGGTTTGTTGATGTTATACCGACAAATATTGTCTGAAGAAAAACACTTAACCAAGTTATTTGTAAACGAATATAAAATATATACAGCTAGCGTTAGAAGATGGTTATAGGGGAGTTAAAATGAGGAGGAGCTATCTCACGATAGTTCCTTATCACTTACAGCAAGAATAAAATAAAAACGTCAATCAATTACGCCAACAACTAAATTTTAATAAGCGAAACATCACACTTAGCATAGTTAGCCACGCCGTTGGCTGTAGAACCTATTAAAGCGTGAATACCTTTTTTAGAATGAGTGCCTAATATAATTAAATCTGCTTCTTTTTTTTCTGCTAGCTCACAAATTTGCTCATAAGGTTTACCAAACTTAACTGACACATTTTTTTTAGCTATACCTAAGGCGCTAGTAATAGATTCCATTTTAGGTAACGTTTCTTCTTTTAATTGTTTTTGGTAATCTTTAGGCAGTAAAGCGTATGGAATAACATGAGTTACAAACAACTTAGCATTGCATAACAGTGCAAACTCTTGAGCCTTCGCAAGTACTGCTTCACCTTCTTTACTTGCTTCAATGGCGCAAATAATTGTTTTATACATAGATACATCCTTAAATAGTTTATTAATGGTTCATTTTAATAACAAAACACAATTACCTTAATATTTCATATAGTCAAAACTTTAGAAAGGTAAAACTCAAAAAACTCATCATATTTTTGATCTACATCTAACCGTTTAGTGGTATGGCTAGTACTTTATTGAAAAAATTAGTGTGAGAGAAAAATAACTGTATTTAGCCACTAGATTACATCTTGATTGATCAATCAATTGCATTGAGTCATGTGATAAAAATTATTGGTAATATTTAATCTGAACTCGGCTTAACAAACGCTTCTCTAGCAGGTGTTTTTCCTAAATTCTGCGTTAAATTTATCTTGAATTAATAAAAACTAGCAAGCTAGGGGCTCAATAAAACTATTTTTTCTTATATTTCAATTTATTAAGTATCTCTTAAACCGAGTTCAGGTTATTTAGCTAAAGTTTTATATTTTTTAGACCATATAGTGATTATTTTATTTAATGTATTGAATTTATAGTTTTCTCTGGTAAGTTGGTGGCTGTGGAAGTGGGCGTTGTTACTGATATATCTATAGAATGATGTTAGGTGCTATACGCTTGAATTATTTGAGGTCGATGGAGTAAGTTATGTTAAAAGGAGTTGTGACTTTTTTAATATTGATTTTTTCAATATACGGTTGTTCGTCATATTCAGAGTTGAAAAAAAGTTCGGCTAATCACACCAAGTCAGGTGATTATTATGAATCTATTGGTCAACCTGAAGCAGCAAGAGAGGAACGTCAATTAGCACGAAAAGATCGTAAAAATGCACTAAAGCTTGAGGCTGTGTTAGCTGAAGTTATTAATAATAAAGATAAAATAAAAAATTAAAAACGTCTAAGAAATGAAACAAGGACAATGGCCATAATGACTTGTCCTTATTTACTTACCTTACTTCAAAATCCCTTTCCCTGTTGCAGCCCAATATATTCCGCCGTATACATGGTGCTTAAAACCTCGGTTACTGTGTACAGCGTCTAAATGTCCTAACGACGTATAAAACGAGCGGCCACCATCAAAGTTTTGATACCAAGCAATAGGATGAAATTCTCCCATACCATCGCCTGTTTGGTTATTGCCCCAGTCTGAATGTGTGTCGTAGGTGCTTTCGTCAACCTTTAATAAGTAGTTTAGATTTTTACTTTTTTCAGGACTAAAGTCATACCATTCATCCGTCCATAAAATGTTGTTAGGTATACGGTTCATACCAGGAAACGAAGTGTTTACTACTTGCATTCTCGCTGTTTGAACAACAGGATGAATAATAAAACTTCTACCCACTAATTTTTGAAACCATGGCCAATCAGCTTCAGTGTCAGACGCACTATGAATACCAACAAAACCTTTACCAGCTTGTATGTAACGCTTAAACGCGGCTTGTTGTTCTTCGTTCAGAATATCTCCGGTTGTCATCATAAAAATAACCACATCAATATCGGCTAAAAACTTATCGTTAAAGTGCGAGGCGTCTTCATGCCATACCATATTAAAATCATGTTCCTCGGCTAACGCCTTAATGTTAGCCACACCTGCAGGTATCGATTTATGGTGCCAACCTGCTGTTTTAGTAAATAACAGCACGTTAAATTGCTGAGAAAATGTTACGCACGAGCAAAGGCTAAAGCATATAAATAGCATTATTTTAAATTGAGTTTTTACAAAATTCGATGGCATTGTTTTTATCCCCATGTCTTTTTTATTTCGCAATAAATGTTATAGTTAATTTGACAATAACATAAAGATAGCATGACAATGTCGATAAGTCATATTGAAAACCATAAAAGATTTTTAAGGCAATTGCTTATAAATGATGAGTTATTGGCTTTTTTCGTATTAGGTTTAGAGGAATTAAAGTAATGCAAATCAATAAAATACGTTGGGGAATTATTAGCACAGGGACAATTGCAGGGCAGTTTTGTGCAGATATGTCGTTTGTCAATAACGGTGAGCTAGTTGCTGTAGGCGCAAGAAATATAGAAAACGCACGTAGTTTTGCTGATAAATACAATATCACTAATGCTTATGAAGGTTATCAGTCGGTTTATGATGATCCTAACGTTGATATTGTTTACGTAGCAACGCCTCATAATTTTCATTTTGAGAATGTTCGCGATGCGTTAATGGCTGGAAAACATGTAGTGTGTGAAAAGCCTATTACAGTCAGCCCTGAAGAAAGTAAGCAATTATTTGAACTAGCTAAAGAGAAAAAGCTGTTTTTAATGGAAGCCATGTGGACTTTCTTTTTACCGGCGATAATACAAGCTAAGCAATGGGTAGAAGAAGGGCGTATTGGTAAAATTAAACAGATAAAGGCTGATTTTGGTTACCCAATGCCTTATCAACTAGAGTCGCGCGTATACCGTGAAGATCTAGCCGGTGGTTGTTTGTTAGATATGGGGATTTACCCACTAGCTATTTCAACATTCTTTACCGAAAAAACCATTGAAAACGTTTATGTAAAACCTCAATTTGCTCCAAATGGTGTTGAAGACGATCTGATCATTTTAGCTGAATCTGGCGATGTTCATTTAACACTAGGCACCTCATTTCAATGCAAACTTCATAACTGGGCAGTCATTATTGGTGAACAAGGTTCAATTGTTATTCCAGATTTTTGGAGAGCTAGCAGTTGTGAGCTTTATCATTCAGACGATTTAGTAGATAGCTTTAAAGACAATCGTACAAACCAAGGTTTGAATTACGAAGCCCAAGCTGCAGGCGAAGCTGTGTTAGCTAAAAAGCTAGAACACGAACAAATGCCACATGCGGTAAGCCAAGAACTACAAGTGCAATTAGAGCGAGTTAAAAGTAAATACAAAAACTAATAGCGACATTATTTATAACAATAAGCTGGTTTATAAAACCCGCTAAATAAGTAAGAAGATCAATAAAAGATCGGGGAATTTAGATGAAAAATAATAATGATAATACCGTCCCAGTTGATGGAGCTGTTCAACTAGAGCCATCAATGAAAGAGAACAAAGGTTTTATATTTTTAATATGTGTTGTTGCTACCATCGGAGGTTTCTTATTTGGTTTCGACAGTGGTGTTATCAATGGCACCGTTGACGGATTAAAAGCCGCGTTTAATTCAGACAGCGTCGCGACTGGTTTTAACGTAGCAAGTATGTTGTTGGGTTGTGCAATTGGTGCCTTTATGGCGGGTAGCTTAGCTGATAAATTAGGTCGTAAAACTATCCTTATTATTACAGCGGTATTATTTATTGTAAGTGCCTACGGTTCAGGTATTTCTGTTACCTCATTCGAATTTGTTATTTACCGTATTATTGGTGGTTTCGCGGTAGGTGCAGCTTCTGTTTTAGCTCCAGCTTACATCAGTGAAATAGCACCTGCTAAATATCGCGGTACGCTTTCATCTATTCAACAAGTGGCTATTATTTCAGGCTTGTTTTCAGCCTTTGTAAGTAACTATTATTTAGCTGATATTGCCGGTGTTTCAACCGCTATTTTGTGGATGGATTTTGAAGCATGGCGCTGGATGTTTTGGATTGAATTAATTCCTGCCTTTGTTTTTTTATTAGCCTTATTTTTTATACCTGAAAGCCCTCGGTTTTTAGTATTAAAACAACGTAATGAGTCAGCCTTAAACGTGTTAAAGCGTTTATATGGCGACGATTACGCACAAGGTAAATTAACTGAAATTGAAAACTCTTTTGCGCAAGACAAACACGAACCTAAATTTACCGACTTATTAAATAAAAAAACCGGTGGAGTGCGTAAAGTTGTGTGGGTGGGGCTAGGTTTAGCTACATTGCAGCAATTAGTAGGTATTAACATTGTTTTTTATTACGGTGCCGTACTTTGGCAAGCGGTTGGTTTTTCAGAGTCAGACGCGTTATTAATTAATATTTTAAGTGGTGGTGTAAGTATAGCTGCCTGTTTATTGGTTATGTATTACATTGATAAAGTAGGCAGAAAACCTTTATTAATGCTGGGCTCAATCGGAATGACCATCACGTTATCAATTCTCGTTATTTCATTTATGTCGGCGGATATTGATGAGTCTGGCGATTTAATTTTAGGTTCAATGGGTGTTGTTGCGTTAATTTCAGCTAATGCTTACGTATTCTTCTTTAATTTGTCTTGGGGCCCTGTAATGTGGGTGTTATTAGGTGAAATGTTCCCTAACCAAGTTCGTGGGTTAGGTTTAGCGGTAAGTGGTTTTACACAATGGACAGCAAACTTTGCTATCACCATGATGTTTCCTATTATGCTGGCTTCCATTGGCTTAGCTGCAACGTATAGCTTTTATGCCTTATGTGCAGGGCTTTCAATCATCTTTGTTCTTAAATTTGTAAGCGAAACTAAAGGTAAAGAGTTAGAGCAGATGGACGGTCTGTAATGCTTATTTTAAACCCGAAGATTACACCTTAATAAAACAAACATTTACATCAGGTTATTAATCCAGTTAACGCGATATAGAATAAGTCATTTTATATCCGTTAACCCTACCTGAATACCCAACGGATAATCTTATGAAACAATCAAAACAAAAGTCTTATAAACAAGTGATATCTAAAAGTGTATTACTCACCAGTTTAACCCTTGCTATGAGCATGAATGTTAATGCAGCAAGTGGCAAACCTGAAGCTGAACCAGAACAGCCACAAGTTAAAAACCCTGAACGTTTCCCACAAAAACCATTAATTACCCATATGTTTACGGCTGATCCATCTGCCCATGTATTTAATGGCAAGTTATATATTTATCCGTCTCACGATATAGAAAGTGGCGTAGTGAGAAACTCGTCAGGCGGGCATTTTGATATGCGCGATTATCACGTGTTTTCAATAGATGAAGTTACTGAAAATACAAAAGTTGTTGATCATGGCCAAGCTTTACATGTTAACCAAGTACCATGGGCAACTAAACAAATGTGGGCACCGGATGCAGCAGAAAAAGACGATAAGTATTACTTATATTTTCCTGCAAAAGACAAAGACGATATTTTCAGAATAGGTGTTGCCAGTGCAAACACACCAACAGGACCTTTTGTAGCTGAAGCTGAACCTATTAAAGGGACTTACAGTATTGACCCGTCGGTATTTCAAGACGACGACGGATCATACTACCTGTATGTTGGCGGCATAATGGGTGGACAATTACAAAGATGGCAAACAGGAAGCTACATAGAAGAAGATAAATACCCGGCTGATAACGAACCTGTTTACATGCCAAAAATAGCTAAACTCAATGCTGATATGAAAAGCTTAGCGCAACCATTACAAGACGTAATATTACAAGACGAAAACGGAAAACCTATTCTACAAGGCGACTTCGACCGCAAGTTTTTTGAAGCCGCTTGGGTGCATAAAATTAAAGACACATACTACTTTAGCTATTCAACAGGCCATTCTCGTTTTATTCAATACGGCACATCAAAAAGCCCGTACGGACCTTTTACATGGAAAGGCAAAGTACTAGAACCGGTTTTAGGTTGGACAAACCATCACTCAATTGCAGAGTTTAATGGTAAGTGGTATTTGTTTTTCCACGACAGTTCGTTAAGTGGTGGAAAAACCCATTTACGCAGCATAAAAATGGTAGAACTAATACATAACGAAAACGGCACAATTGAAACGGTTGATGCTTATTTTGGTGAGTTAGATAAATAACCTAACGCAAGTTACCTACGAGAAAATTTGAAAAATTTCACTGTAAATCTTAACTAACACAGGACAGGTTGCACCAAAATAACACTCGCACCATTTTGATGACTTATAATGGTGCGTTGTTTGCTTTCTTTCTAAGCTTCTTTTTTAACAATCTATAAATACAATAAATTACAGTTGATAAATGTTGGCTGTAGGCACTATTTATACTGGTTTTGTATTTATACATTTATTTGTATTTATTTTAATTTTCTCTTAATTTAATTAGGCATTATTTTTGCTTTCTAAAGCTCAACTTAAACCCTTTTAATTTAGTTAAGTGCGGCTATAGCACTGGCAATTTCGAGATAAGAGAGCAGTAGTATGCAGTTGAAAAGTCACTTAATGCAGTTAACTGATAAAGAACGTCATTGGTTACCTTTTTTTGGGAGTAACGGTAAGCTTTCTTTAGGTTGGTCGTGTTTTGTGAACAAAAGTACTTATTCAATTGTTGAACAAACATTTGAGGGTATTGCTTCAACTCGCGTTAAGTTGCTTCAAATGTGGGCAGAAAATCAATGGGATCATTTAAGCTCTTTAAATAATTTGATCGATGTTCAGCATTTAGAAACTAACAAATCTTTACTGCAACAAAAACTCTCGTCTTCCCCCGACTTTTCAGAAATATTTATTTTAGATGCGCAATCTAACGTTGTTACTAGTACCTACTTGAATCGTGTTGGACAAATTCATAATCAAACTAAAGCGATAGCACAAGTCAGTAAAGGTCGGTTCTTGCATGGTCCTTATGTTGATCCTATTACCTTAGAAATAGGAGCTTCTAGCTCTAAATTTCATGATGAAGTTACTTTAATGTTTTATTTACCTATAACTGAGCAAGGTAAGGTTGTAGGTATTCTTGGTGCACGTGTACCTAACGATGTGTTGGGTGATTTAATTCAGCGAGAAGCTGGGCATATCTATCCTGAGTCAGGCGATAATTATTTATTTATGGTTGATTCAGTTTTTGATCGTAGTATTGAACAGGGTACTGCGTTATCACGATCTCGTTTTGAAGATAATACCTTTAGCCATGGCGAAAACTTAAAGTCTGGCATTAATACAGGGTTTGGTACTGTTAAAATAAAGCGGCATACAGAGTTTGAAATTAGATTTACAGATCCTGCCTCTAAACAACTGCATCCAGGGGTAAGAGAAACAATTAAAAATGGTGAAAACTTATTTGTTATCTATCCTGGTTATTCAGATTATCGACATATCCCTGTTATTGGTAAAGGACTGACTTTTAAACTACCGGGTTCGTTAGATACTTGGGGAATGATGTGTGAAGGCGATTTAGAAGAAGTTTATCGTAGGCGCTCAATCAATTTAAGTTTGATGAAGCTATATTTTATAATGGTTACTAGCATTGTTGCCATTCACAGTTGTTTACTTGCTTATACCGACTTACCTACATTATTAGTGAATGCTATTACGGGAGTAACTACGTTATTTAGCTGTTTTATATTTTCAATGTTTGGCACCAATAAAGTGTCTAACCGCTTAAAAGGTATGACCAAAGTTTTGAGAACCATTGCTGAAGGGGAAGGTAATTTAACTCAGCGATTAGATCCTGACAAAATAAAACACGATGAAACGGGCGATATGAGCCGTTGGATAAATAGTTTTATTGATAATTTAGACGGCATTGTCGGGCAGGTTATTAATGCATCAAATAATGTTAAAGACACGAATGAACAGATGTTGGATAGAAATGAAGAAGCCCACAATAGTTCACATCAAGTGTATGAATCAATGTTACATATGCAAAGTTTAATTGAGCGTCAACGCGAGGTGATTTTAGAAGCTTCAAACACTGCTGAAAATATGAAATCCAGTATGGCTAATGTTGTACAAAAAGCTAAAAAAGACTATGAAGATGCCCGTTCAGGTACCCATGCTATAAGAGATATTGTTGAAACAACGGCGAATTCGGTTCAGTCGATTGATGCAAGAATGAGTGAGATTGGTAGTATTATTAATGTGATCACGGGTATTACTAATCAAACCAATTTACTAGCGCTTAATGCAGCGATTGAAGCGGCAAGAGCAGGTAAACATGGTAGAGGTTTTTCTGTTGTTGCTGATGAAGTGCGTGGTTTGGCTGGGCGAACTGCTGAAGCTGCTCAAGATATAAAGCATATGATTGAAGGTCTGCAAGAAGAAACTAAAACGGCAGTGAACTTTATGGAGTGTGGCGTTAAAGATGTGGATCAAAGTTTAAAATTAACAGAGGCCGCTTCAAATGAAAATCAAGAGCTACATTCTATCGTAGAAAATATGTTTGATACGATAAATATTATTGAACAAAACAGTGCTAAAAATGGTGAAACCGCCCGAACGGTTACTGAAGTTACACAACGAATGGAAAGATCAATATCAGAACTAGCGGCTAGTTCAAATATGGTAGATATCACCGCAAATAAATTACAACAGCTTGTGGGTATTTTTAAAGTAAGTAATAAGCGATAGAGCTATTTTTAAACGTAATTATCGACACTATTCAGCAATAAACCGCACTAACATTAACGTTAAGTTTTCGTGGCGAGATTTATCTGGCCATACAGCATAATACCCAATAGGGCTAATACCAAAGGCATTAATTAATTGACCTATTTTAGATGAAGAATAAATGCTCAAATACACAGGTTCATCGTTCCAGACTGAACCTAAGCATCTACTTCCTGTAGGTGAAGCATTTATTTTAATAAGGAGTGCTCTATCGGTTAATGCCGATATTTAGTTAAATACTACGTAATATAAAATATTATTTTCTGCTTTGGGTTAAATACATAATAGTTAGAATAACCAGCTTGTTGGGTTTTCAATAGCTCTGTTAGAGTCAAGTGCTTTAAGTCCTTTTACTGAACGTATAATTAACCATACAATCCAAAATAAAAGAATAAACCAACCAATTAATACTAACGAAAGTAGTGAGCCTAAAAACATATAAAGAGCGCCAATCCAAAAGGTTCGGATCTGAAATTGGTAATGTGTTTTTAACCATTGTGAAGCGTCATCTTTATTCACATAAGCCATAACTACGCCAATTACTCCGGTGATACCAAAGAAAAGCCCAATCAAATAAAGTATGTAAACTATTTTGGCGGGATTTTTATTAGTTGGATCATTTTCAATTATTTCTTCGCTCATCTTATATCCTTTGAAAAATAGGCTTAGTTATTGATTATATTATGATGATGTTAAATTAAAACTAATGCAAATGATAACTAAGGCCTGCTGAACTTTCGAGTATGATTTTCGTTCAATTTAAAAGCGTTTTAGTCACAGGTTTTACGTTCCAAACAAAACCTAAGTACCTGCATCCGTGCAGGCAAGGCAAACGTTTTGTCACATAGTCATTCTATGTAAAAAAGGTTTACAGATTATATGCTCCCATGTAGGCAACGAAGAATAAATCGCTTTTAAATGAACCCTTGGGCAGCGCCTGTTTGATATTTCTACATCGTTATAGTGATTTTATGTGGAACGACCACACATCAATCACTATGTCTCGTATAAAAATCAAATAGACTGCGGCAAAAATATACCTGAAAGGTCAACAGACCTAAGTTTGCATTATTCTTTATCGTTTTATCAATACAATCTCAACCAAAAAATTTGACTATAAGTGGTTTTACGTTATTTTAAATTGTTGTTTATTGTTAATTTCAAAAGAAACTACAGGGGATGTTATGGATAAATATATAATAACTAAAGAAGAGATAGATGAGTTTCAAGGTCTATCTAAAACTCATTTTTTGAACGATAACGCTAAACGAATTAATAAGTCGCTTGGCGATTTAACTGGTCTAACTGGCTTTGGTATTCATATTATTGAAGTTAAGCCAGGTCATGAGTCAACTGAGTTTCATAAACATTACCATGAGGATGAATGTGCTTATATTCTGGAAGGTTCTGCAGAGGCGGTAATTGGCGATGAAAAATTTACTGTAAAAGCTGGAGATTTTATTGGATATCGTGCTGGTGGCGAAGCGCATTTGCTACGTAATAACAGTAATACAGTTTTGAAGTGCTTGGTAGTTGGGCAACGATTAGAGCACGATGTAGGTGATTACCCTAAGCTCAATAAACGTATTTATCGTCAAAAGAATATGCCTTGGAATCTTGTAGATATTGATAATGTTTACGAGCCTAATGGTGGTAAAAAAATATAAAGTTTGAAGTTGTCCGGTTAATACCCCGATTCTTTATCAACTACATTTCTAAGCTCAGCACCTTGTTCATACAAGGCTAGGTTGTCTAACGCTACATCTCGCCATGTTTGTATTACATCGTTATAGGTGCCGCCTACGTGTGGGGTAATAAGTAAATTAGGCGCTGTCCATAAAGGTGATTCTTTATTTAATGGCTCTTCTATGGTTACATCGATTGCTGCACCTTTTAGTTGTCCTGTTGTTAAAGCATTAACCAAGGCCGTTTCGTTAACGGCATTTCCACGACCAATATTAAAGAAAAATCCTGGCTCTGGCATGGCTTCAAAAAACGCATCATTAAATAAATGCGTTGTTTCGTCGGTGCGCGGTAAGCAGGTAATAACGATATTAGCTTGCTGAGCTGCTAGGTTTAGCTCGTCGATACTATAAAGTTTACTTATATTGTTAACGCTTTTACTGATGTTTTTACGCACGCCAATAATGTTAACGCCAAAAGGGATTAAGCGATTAATAATAGCTAAGCCCACCGAACCAAGCCCGACCACTAAAACGGTTTTACCACGAAGTTGAAACAAGTTGTCGCAGTTGGTAAGGCTGGTTTGCTGCCATTGTTTTTTATTTTGGCTATTAACAAACTGTGGAATACCGCGGGTAATACTGAGTACTAACGCCATTAGGTGATCAGCAACAACATCGTGATGATCATCTGAACAGTTGGTTAATAAAAAGGGAGCTTGAATTAAATTAGGGTGACTATTTAGCCACTCAACTCCTGTTCCAAATTGTTGGAACCAAATTAGCTTCGGGAGTGAAGCTAAATACTCTCTTGGAAAATCCCCTAAAACTATGTTGATGTCAGAAGCGTTTTCTAAAACAAGGTTAATATTTGTAGTTATTAGAACGTCTCTGTTTCCGGCATATTCATGTAGTTTTATGTTGGCAGCCGTGTCCATAAACTTAGCGTCTATCCACATTAAAAGTTTCATTGTTGTACTGCCTTATTCGGTGGTTGTGTTCATTGTTTTTGACCATGTGTAGTCAAGTTTATAAAAATTCAATAATACGTACGCAATTAAAGCACCAATAGCTGGGCTAGCAGCAAAGATAATAATAATGCCATCAAGTGAATACTGAGTTTGTTCTACATTGGCTTGATAACCATATCCTGCAAGCATCCAACCCGTTAGTGCTCCACCAATAGCAATACCAAATTTTAAGCTAAGTAAGTGTCCTGAAACACTCATTGCCATAGGGCCATTGCCAGACTTCTTCAAACTATAATCTACAGTGTCAGGTACTGCTGAGAACAATAATGGAATAAATATCATATGAAAAAACTGTGTTATTAGCGTAACAGAAAGAGCTAGGTATACTTTGTCTGCAGGTACAAAATAAAGTATGGCACTCGTTGTTGCTATACCTAAACAAGCAATTTTCATTAACTTAACTTTACATATAAACTTTATAGCCCAATTCGACATTAAAGCACCTAATATGCCACCAAACATACTGACGGTAATGAACAAGCTTACAAGCTCTTCATGTTTTAGATAGTAGGTAACGTAATACGCCATAACACCGCCACGCATAGCTACAGTAATCAATACAACAAAAGTGACTGCGGCTAATACGCGCCATTGATCATTTTTTAATACAGCAAATATATCAGTTTTAATTGGAGCATTTTCGGTAACTTCTTGCGCACGTTCTTTCGTAAAAAGAAAACATGCGATAAAACAAGCCATAGCAACTAACGACAACACTGTCATCGCTAAAGTAAAACCAAGTTGTTCATCGCCTTGGCCAAAATAAGCAACAAGGGGCAGAGTAAGTAGGGCAACAATAAGTCCGCCCGCTTTAGCCATAGCGAAACGCCAAGCTTGCACTGAGGCTCTTTCTTGTATGTCTGTTGTGAGTATTCCACCTAATGCGGAGTAAGGAATATTAATGGCCGTGTACGCTAGCATCATTAAAGAATAGGTAATGTAAGCGTATATAAGTTTATTTGCATGAGACGTATCAGGCGTTATAAAAGCAATAATGGTGAGTAATGAAAAAGGTATCGCCATCCATAATAAGTATGGACGATAACGGCCCCAACGAGATTTTGTTCTATCAGCTAAAGCACCCATAAGAGGATCGGTTATTGCGTCGAATGCTCGTACAACTAACATTAACGTACCGGCTTCTGCTGCGGTAATTCCGAATACGTCAGTGTAATAAAACATCATAAAGGCGATAACAACTTGGAAAACAATATTGCTACCAGTGTCACCTAAACCATAGGCGAGTTTTTCTTTGGTTGTTAACTTTGTTGTTAAAGGGGTTGTTGTTGCCATGTTGGTTGTTCCTAGCTATTTATTATTATTGTTATTTTATGAGTACGTGTTTTTATTGTTTAATGGTCACGTTTTTACCTTTTGCTCTGGTAACAAAAAACTTCATTGGCACATCGCCTGTATTGAATATACCGTGCATGTCCCATGGCGATACGTACAGTACATCGCCAGCTTTAGCAGGTGTTTCAACCCCGTTTAATGTCCAAACACCCGAACCTTCTATAATTAATAAATATTCTTCGTCTTCGTGTTGATGAGCGGGATGAATTTCATGGCCTGGTTCAATTACGGCTATTCCAACAATGGCTTCTTTTGTTGTTGTGGTATCGCCCATAAAATAGGTATGGAACACACTGTGGTCGTATGGGGTTTTATGAGCGTTTTCAAAACTTACAATGCTTGATTGAATTGTTGCTTTTTGTTCTGTAGCTTTTTCAGTGTTGGCTGTGGTTTTATTGGGCGTAATTTCATTAGTAGCGATAGAAGAACATGCACTCGCTAATGTAAATGAAAGTGTTAAGCTAATAGCTTTTAAATATGTTTTATTGTTCATGATTCAGTACCTTTTCTTGTGATAATGTGTGTTGGTATAAATTTTCTGCTCTGCCTTGCGTATTGGTTTTCACTGAAAACAAACAGCCAGCCAAAGGTTGTTTAGTTTTATCTTCATCAGACAAATATTCAGACGCTGTTGTTATAAATAAAGTATCTAAATTCTCACCACCAAAAATGCACTTAGTTACTTGTGCAACGGGTAACTGAATATGTTGCAGTAAAGTGCCGTCAGGTGAGTATTGGTTAACGCCCCAACCACCCCAAAGTGCAACCCATAAATTACCGTTTTTGTCTAAACACATACCGTCGGGATAGGTACCTTCTTTATCAAAATGTAGAAAGGTTGAGCGACTTACAAAATTGCCTTTTGCATCAAGCTCGCAACGATATATTTTTTGATTAACTAAGGTGTCGGTGTGATACATAACGCTTCCGTCAGCGGTAAAGCACGGGCCGTTAGTGCAATAGTAGTTATCGTCTTGCAGGCTTGGTTGTCCGGTTTCATCAAAGCGGTATAGCGAACCTAGGGCATTGTTCATAGGATCGTCAGTGTGCATAGTGCCAGCCCAAAATTGCCCATGAGTATCAACAGCGCCATCATTAAAGCGAATGGTTGAATAATCTAAGTCAGGCGCCGCTATTTTTTTGTGTACACCGTTGACCAGATCTAAAGCGTAAAAACCATCGTAAAATGTTCCCACTAAGGTGTTGTCAGTGGTAAAACCTATACTGGTTAAACTTTGTTGCAGTGGCCAAAATTTAGTCACGTTATTTTTATTGCGATAAACGATATTGCCTAAAATATCGGTCCAATAAAGGGCTTGCTCGGCAACCGACCAAATAACACCTTCGCCTATTCGACAATGGCTTTTGTGTACTAATTTGGCGTTCTCGTTAATGATTGGCTGAGACATATACATCCTTAACTTTGATTTTTTAAAACCTTCCTTTTAGAGAAGGTTTTAAACGTTTTACAATAAACTATTGCAGGGCAGCTTAAATAGCGTTTGCAGTAAATTCGCCATTTATGCGACGAACAATGTTATAAGGGTTGGTATCTTGTAACTCTGCGGGTAATAACTGTGCTGGTGTATTTTGGTAAGCAACAAAACGAGTGAATCTATGAATTGCGTCAATACCAACACTGGTTGTAGCGCCATTTGATGAAGCAGGGTAAGGGCCACCATGATGCTGCGAGCCACAAACTTCTACACCAGTAGGAAAACCATTAAAGATAATACGCCCCGTTTTTTGCTCCAGTAAAACAAGTAGTTCTTTAACTAAAGCGTTGTCTTCATCAACGGCGTGTATGCTGGCAGTTAAGTTACCTTCTAATACTTTAGCTATTGCTAAAAATTCAATTTCATCGTCACATTCAACCACTAAAGTTGCAGGACCAAATACTTCATTTTGTAGTTGTGGATTTTGTAAGAAAGCACTTGCCGCTGTTTTTAATACAACGTTTGGTGATAGTAAAGCATTGTCTATTGACGAGGCTAAGCTGGTTTCATTTTTATTAACCCATTCAACGTCACCACTTGTAATAAACTGTCCAACACCTTTTAAAAACGCTTGTCCGATACCTGCATTTAGCATTAAGCCTTTCGCATTAGCATTCATTGTTTCAGCTAAGGTACTAACAAAAGCGTCGTTCTTTTGAATAACAATAACGCCTGGCGATGTACAAAATTGGCCTGTTCCCATACATACAGAACCCGCAAGCGTTTGAGCAAGGGCTTCGCCCGATTTATCTAGTGTGTTTTTAGTGAAAAACATTGGGTTAACACTGCCCATTTCTGCATACACAGGAATAGGTTTAGCTCTTTTAGCTGCGGCGTCCATTATTGCTCGCCCACCTGCTAAAGAACCTGTAAAACCAACCGCTTCAGTAAATGGATGACAAACCAGTTGTACGGATAATGGAATAGCGTTGCCTTGCAATAACGAGAAAACACCTTTTGGAAGTTCACAGCGCGTAATCGCTTTACCAATAGCATAAGCCATGAGTTCGTTAGTCGCAGGATGAGAAGGATGACCTTTAACAACTACTGGATTACCCGCCGCAAGTGCTGAAATGGTATCGCCACCTAAGGTGCCAAAAGCAAAAGGAAAGTTAGAAGCACCAAATACAGCAACTGGCCCAATAGGCTTTAACATTTTACGTAGATCTGGTTTAGGTAAAGGAGCGCGATCAGGTATCGCGGTGTCAATACTGGCTTGTGTCCAACTCGCTTTTTTAACGATTTGTGCAAAAGCATTAATTTGACCTGTAGTACGACCACGTTCGCCGGTTAATCTTGGTAAACCTAATCCAGATTCTTGGTCACACACGTTAAGTAGTTGCTCGCCTAAAGCTTCAATTTCTTCAGCGATAGTAAGTAAAAATTCAGCACGTTTTTCTGGTGAAAGTTGGCTAAAAACAGGGTAGGCATCTTGCGCAGCTTGCATGGCATTATTTACGTCTGCTTCAAGACAATTATTATGATCAGCTAATAACGCTTGAGTAGCAGGGCTTTGTGCATTGAATGCAGCTCCTTGTGGAGTAACCCATGATCCGGCGATATATGATTGTTGTGTTAGCTTGTACATAAGTTAAATATTCCTAATTTGGTTCAGTTGGGCTGTTAAAGTAAGTTACGTTGGGCAAGGTTTTTAATTAGCGCGCTAATGCCAAACTCCCAAGGTGGAATTTGGTCTGAAAAGTGAACTTTGTTTTGTAAAGCGCCAAGCTTGCTGGCAGATATAACAACAAGATCGTCAGGTTTATGTGTAAAGCCTTTACCGGCTTCGTCTCTATCTTGTGTTGGTGTAAATAAAGTTCCGGTAAATAGTGCAAAACCATCAGGGTATTGATGCGATGTTGAAATTGTTTGTGCGACAAGATCTTCAATGTCTCGGCTGATTTGCGTCATATCATTGGTGGCTTCAAGCTCGTAACCATCGTCGCCTTTTACCTTCAATGTTACTTGAGTTGATTTAACATCGTTAAGGGTAAAGGTTTCATCAAATAAACGAATAAATGGCCCAATAGAACATGACGCATTGTTGTCTTTTGCTTTACCTAAAAGTAGAGCACTTTTACCTTCAATATCACGTAAGTTAACGTCGTTTCCTAACGTTGCCCCAACAATGGCTCCTTGGTTGTTAACGGCAAGTACCATTTCAGGTTCAGGGTTATTCCAGCTTGATATAGGGTGAATACCGACTTGTGCACCCAAACCAACAGACGACATAGATTGCGATTTAGTAAACACCTCAGCATAAGGGCCAATGCCTACTTCTAAGTATTGCGACCACATGTTTTCTTTGATCAATACTTCTTTTAGCTCTAATGCTTCAGGAGAACCGGGCACTAAATTTTCAATACTTGATCCTATGGTTTCATCAATTTTAGAACGTATACCTTTGGCAATTTCTGGGTTGCCGTTAGCTTTTTCTTCAATCACTCTTTCGATCATCGAACAAACAAAGGTAACGCCACAAGCTTTTATTGCTTGTAAATCAAACGGCGCTAAAAGGTGTAAATAGTCGGTATTACAAGGATGATTTATTGAGTTAGCGATAAGGGTTTCAACACGACCAATAACAGGAAAGTTACCTGCTAATAACTCTTGCTTAGTAATACCTTTATTAAGAATGTCAGAACAAGTTGGCGCTAATGAAGATAAGTCGTAAACGTTTGAGTCGTTCAACCAGATTGGCGACGGACCACCACAATTGGCTGTGCTTTTAGTTAACTTAGCCGGTATCCAAGCTCTACCAATTAAGGTGCCGGCATATTGATCTGATGGTAAATATTGCTCTAATTGCATAATAAGTATCTTATGTTTGTTCTAAGTTAAGTGTTAATTACCGGTGCCAAATTAATGATTATGCCTAGGTAGTTTTTTAGAAATACCTTGATACTTAGTGGCAAGCTCGATAACCGCACCTTGTGATAAATCGCCAACCGTATCGCGGTAAATTTCTTGCCACGGTGTTTGTGATTTTGGTGGTGTCACATGTGTTACTGATTTACGACTTTCAAATTCACCTTCTGGTAGCAATACGTCGCATGTGCCTTTGTTCATGTTGATACGTAACATATCGCCTGTTTTTAAATAGGCTAAGCCGCCACCAACAGAACTCTCAGGAGAAACATGTAAGATAGAAGGGCTGTCTGACGTGCCCGATTGGCGACCATCTCCTAAAGTAGGTAAGCTGGTAATGCCTTGTTTAATTAAGTAATCAGGCGGCTGCATGTTTACAACTTCAGCCGAACCTGGCCATCCGATTGGCCCTGCGCCACGAATAACTAAAATACAATGAGCATCAATGTTCAATGCAGGATCGTTAATGCGTTGATGATAATCTTCCGAGTCTTCAAAAATTATTGCACGCGCATCAAACACGCCTTCGTTACCTTTTTCAGAAAGAAAACGTTGCGTAAACTCAGGCGAAATAACACTGGTTTTCATAATGGCGAAAGCAAAAAAGTTGCCAGAAAATACAGCAAAACCGGCATCTTTCAACATAGGTTCATCAAACGACTTAATCACTTCTCTGTCGATTTTAGGTAGGTTTTGTAAGTTTTCAGCTAATGGCTTACCCGTAATGGTTAATACATCGCCATTGAGTTTATTGGCGTTTAATAATTCCCACATAATGGCAGGAACACCACCGGCTCTATGAAAACGCTCGCCTAGGTATTTACCCGCAGGTTGAACATTGGCAAGTAACGGAATAGGTCGTGCAAGTTCATTCCAATCTTCAGCGGTTATTTCAACACCTGCGTGTCGAGCCATTGCCATAAGGTGAGGTTGTGCATTGGTTGATCCACCTAGGGCTGAAATAACTTTCATGGCATTAACAAAAGCGTCGCGTGTTAATATTTTTGATGGTGTTAAATCTTCATAAGCCATTTCTACAATACGAACACCGGTGCGATAAGCCATTTGACCACGTTCTTTGTACGGAGCAGGAATAGCGCCACAACCAGTTAACGACATGCCTAAAGCTTCAGCAACCGAATTCATGGTTAATGCGGTACCCATCGTATTGCAGTGTCCGGCAGAAGGGGCAGAGTCCATGGCTAAATTAAGAAACTCAGTTTCATCAATTTCACCTGCCGCTAAACGCTTTCTTGAGCGCCAAATAACCGTACCAGAACCTACTAATTCACCATCATGCCAACCATCAAGCATTGGACCACCTGATAAAACAATAGCTGGAATATCAACAGTAGAAGCCGCCATTAAGCTTGAAGGTGTGGTTTTGTCACAGCCTGTGGTTAATACAACCGCATCAATGGGGTAGCCAAATAAAATTTCTACTAAACCTAAGTAAGCTAAGTTACGGTCAAGGGCAGCGGTAGGGCGTCTACAATTTTCAAAAATAGGATGCGCTGGAAATTCAATCGGTATACCGCCTGCTGCTCTAACACCATCTTTTACGCGTTTTGTTAGTTCAAGATGAATGCGATTACATGGCGCTAAGTCGCTGCCTGATTGCGCTATGCCAATAATAGGTTTACCTGAACGTAGTTCTTCAGACGTAATACCGTAATTCATAAAACGTTCTAAATATAAAGCCGCTAAATCAATATGTTCTTTGTTATCAAACCAATCTTGTGATCGAAAACGATGTTGTTTATTTAATTTCATTTGTTTGTCTTTATTAGCTAAATTTTAGAGATTAGGGGTATATTTAAATTGATGAAAATCAGCAAAAATGCCTTCACCACTTAAGTCTGAACAATGCAAACAGATAAATGCGCCGGTAAAAAAGCCTTTGCCTTTTACGTAATCATCGGAAAGTTTCCAAGCATCGAAAACTATATTTAATGGTTGCCACGCTGCATAATCGAACGAATATTTGAACGTTAAAGAAGAGCCACTCACGCAAGTTTTTAGCGATATGCTGGTAACAGAATCAGATATATGTATGGGTTGTTCATAAAGGTGATAAGAAGCTTCGCCTCTATCTACCTGAATAATTTTAAGCGCACGTATGCCAAGGCTTTCATCAAAATCAACAAAACAGTAAACCCAGTTTTTAGTGTTGTAATAACACGCTATACCTGCATTTTGTTGCTCGTTAGTTGGGGTGAAAGACAGCGAGGTTGTTGCGTCAAAGTCAAAATGCTGCCATCTATACCCAAGGGTTGATTGAGGGAATTGAGAAATAAGCGGCTCTTGTCCGTACAATCTTAACCCTGATTTATATTCTGTTAACGCTCCCATTTTTTCACAAAAAGGAACACGTAATGTTTGCCATTCTGGATGTAGCGTATTGCTATCAAAATTATCGATAAAATCGTCTGACGAGGCATGAGATGTTGCTGTTTTACTTGTAGAAGAAAATGCAGCAAAAGTTGGTGCTTCAACTTGTAGCTTAGTGTGTGCTCCGCCAACCACATAAGGCCAACCATCGCGCCATTCTATTTTGTCGATAGCCGTTTCTCTGCCTAGAGGGCAGTAACCTGAAATTTTGTTATCGGTAATTTTAATAGTGTCAGGTAACGGACGACTCACCAGAAACACCATGTACCATTCATTTGAATGGGTTTTGATCATTGAACCATGACCAGCTTTTTGTAAAACAGCTTCAGGCTTATCGCTGGTGGTTAAAATAGTTTCATCGGGGTGTAATTCAAATGGCCCAAGCACGCTTTTACTGCGTAATACGGTAACAGCATGGTCGTAAACGGTGCCGCCTTCAGCCACTAAAAGGTAATAGTATTCATCAACTTTATATAAATGCGGTGCTTCAGTTAGCTTTCTGTGTGTGCCACCAAAAATGATTTTTCGGTCGGTTGATAAGCGTTGCTCGTCATGAAAATATTCTTGAATAATTATATTGTTATGTGGATTACTGTGATGCCTAGCCCCCCATTGACGATAGGTGATGAACTTACGGCCCGAATCATCATGAAAAAGGGAAGGATCAAAACCGCCAAATTTTAATTTGATAGGTTCGCTCCATGGGCCTTCAATATTTTCTGCGGTAACCAGAAAGTTGTCGCCAGATTTCCAAGGACTATCAACACTTTTTACATTTGAATACACCAACCAAAACAAACCATCGCTATAAGTTAAGCAGGGCGCCCAAACACCACCTGAGTCGGGTATGCCGTTCATGTCTAATTGGCTAACACGATCTAATGGCGTGGCTACTAAATCCCAGTTGATAAAGTCTTGGCTATGATAAATACGAACACCAGGAAACCACTCAAATGTAGAGGTAGCGATATAATAATCTTCGCCTTTATTACAGATAACGGGATCTGGATTAAAGCCTTTTAAAATTGGATTGTTGATCATTTCCATCATTACGTCTCAGGTTGGTAAAAATCTAACGATTCAAACAAAGCGTAGGTACAAATTTTAGGTGATAACAATTTGTACTCTGATTTTATGTTTTTTATCTTAAAATGTTCCCGGTAACATAGCAAGTAACGAACCCCATAAAAATTACTTTTTTGTGGTTTTAGCGTGAGTTTTGATAACAGTTATCTAGCCTGTATGCAACGTAATTAAAGGGATTTATATAGATTGGCCTCTTATGGTAAAAAAGACAATAAATATTTTGATTTTGACGGGGTTTATAGTGATTTTAAACTGTTATTTCATGTTACTTAGTAACATCGATATTTAAAAATGCTGAGTAAAGGTTATTGCATATTACGATCTCAAAGTTAAAAACCCGATAGCCACTTAATTAAAACACATTAATTTTTACGCCTTTTAGATAAATTTAAGCTTAAACTAAATTTGGTAACTGGTATTTTATGTTTTGGTAATATATATTGGTATTACCTTTTGGTTTAATGTCTAAACTAGGTCACATTTAAATAGTTAGATTTAATTTTTCTTATAAATATAAAGTTATCGGGGTTGGTGTGTTGATAAATTATAAAGTTGTGCTTTTATGTCCGTTGTTACTTGCTGCTGGTTGTGGTTCATCTACGTCAGATAATCCTAGTTCTTCAAGTTCAGTAATTATTGTTGAAACAGAAACTCCTGTTGTTGAAGCTCCTGTAATAGATGTTCCTGTTGAAGAAACGAATGAGCCACAAGCTGATATTACTTGTAGTGGACTCGCTTTTTTGCCTTTTAGCAGCGCTGTTGCTTCAGATTCAAGTACAAGTTACCCAGCAAGTAATGCTATTGACGGCAGTTTTATCAGCACTTCACGCTGGTCTACAACTAGCATGAACCAGTCTTTAACCCTAACACTTGAACAAGCTGCTTTACTTAAAGGGGTATCTATTACTTGGTTAAATGAAGATAGCCGCAGTTATAGTTACGACATTGAAGTTTCAACTGACAATAGTACTTGGGTTCCTTTAGCGACTTCAGAGCTAAGTGATGAGTCTACCGATAGAGGTGTATTTACCGATCTAACAGATACAACAGCTAAGTTTATTAAAATTGTTTCTACAGGTAATAATGTTGATAACAGTAGCAGTATTGTTGAAGTTGAAGCTTTCGGTTGTCAGTCGGATGTTGCCACTAACATTGAATTAATTGATTGGTATTTAAGTATTCCGGTTGATGAAGATACGGCAATGAAATCAGAAAGTATTTGGGAGAATGAGTTAAATGATGATTATTTCAACTCAGAATTCTTTTTCAATTCTCTTGATAACGGTTTAGTTTTTAGAGCCCCAATTGAAGGTACTAAAACATCAGTAAACACAAAATATACTCGTACTGAATTAAGAGAGATGTTACGTAGAGGCAATACAAGTATTAGCACACAAGGTGTTAATGCTAATAACTGGGTGTTTTCAAGTGCACCACAAAATGAGCAAGATAAAGCGGGTGGCGTTGATGGTGAACTTGTTGCTGAGTTAGCCGTTAACCATGTTACAACAACAGGTGACGCTAATCAGGTAGGCCGAGTAATTATTGGTCAAATTCATGCAAATAATGATGAACCTATACGTGTTTATTACCGTAAATTACCAAGTAACGAGAAAGGCTCTATCTATTTGGCTCACGAAATACGTGATGGAGATGATGAATATTATGAATTGATAGGCACTCGTTTACAAAGTGCATCTAATCCAAGTAACGGCATAGAATTAAACGAACGTTTTGGCTATAAAATTACGGTAGTTGGTAATTCACTGACTTTCGTTCTAACTCGTGATGGTGAGGAAGATATCACTGAAATTATTGATATGTCTAACAGTGGTTACGACATTGCTAATGAGTATATGTACTTTAAAGCTGGTGTATATAATCAGAATAATAGTGGTGAAGAAAAGGATTACGTTCAAGCGACTTTCTATAAAATAGAAAATACTCATTAATAAATGAATAGTTAAGATTAGTATTAATGTTAATAGAGACAAAAGCACTGATATTTTCGGTGCTTTTTTGTTTTAGGTTAATGAGTATTTCATCCTCTATTTTATCTTCTCCTGATTTACTCCACTTTTGCTAAAACCTATAAACCACCAAGTAATACAGCTAGTTGTTAGTTATTTTTTAGATTAGCTTTTAAACACTTAATTAGAACTGAGTTGTTTCAGGAAATAGTGAATAGTTTTTATGTTGAGTAATTTTGCTTAACCCGAGCTGAGGTTACTTAAAACTACCAAGATAGTTATCAGAAATTAAACAATTACAGCAAACTCGGTAGCAGGATCACTCATTTTAATTTTGCTATTTGACCCACGTAGCATTTGACGTAACTCACTACGCGTATTAATTGAATTAGCCTTTGTTATCGCTTTATTAGGTGTGGTAAATACCATATTGTTATCTAGCATCAAGATAGAAAAAATCAGGGTGAAAATACGTTTGCATTTCTTCAACGCTGATTTCGTCAATTTTCTTATCGTTATTTAAATCAACCGGTACGTTCATTTTCCAATTGATAAGTGTGTAAATTAAATCTTATACGGCTATAAACTCAAAATTTAAAATTTGCGTTACACTTTGGCTTTAGTATACTGAAGTTACTTTAAACGCATATAGTAAAAGTAGAGAATATGGCTAAGCCTAGAGTGGAAAAAGCTCCTAAACTAAATTTCCCTGATGATTTTAAATTAATAACTCCTTTCCTTAATAAATATGACGTTACTGATGATGAAGGTAAATATCTTCATTGGAGCCAACTTAAGTGGAGAGTACCTAAAGCGGATGCTGAAAACATATGGAAAACTGTAAAGTTTAAAAGAATGTCACAGTACAAATCTCTTCAAATTAAAAGTGAAGATAACGAGCCTTTTTTATATTGTACACCTCACTCTATGGAAGCTTTATTATATCAACTAGTAAAAATAGCTGGCGGTAATGTAGGCGCAGTTTCAGATACAGCTGCTAGTGAACATTTGCAAAGCAAATTTTTAGTTTCATCTCTAATTATGGAAGAAGCTATTACAAGTGCTCAACTTGAAGGTGCCTCGACTACCCGTGAAGTAGCTAAAAAAATGTTGGAAGATGAAAGAGAGCCAATAGACGAAGATGAGAGAATGATATTAAATAATTATCTTCTTTTGAAGTTTGCAGAACAAAATAAAAAAGAGAAGCTAACTTTAGATCTTATCTTAGAGTTTCATCGAATAGCAACAAAAGGGACTACAGAGAATAGTGTAATTCCCGGTGAGTTTAGAGAAGACAATGATATATATATCGAAGATGGTGATGGAAATATTGCGCATCAGCCCCCTCATTTTAATTTAATTGACGACAGGCTTCAGACATTATGTGATTTTGCTAATGAAGATCATTCTGGCTTAAATGGCTGTGACTTTGTTCATCCTATTATTAAAGCAATTATCCTTCATTTTATGGTGGGTTATGAACACCCATTTAGAGATGGAAACGGTCGAGTAGCAAGAGCATTGTTTTATTGGTTTATGCTTAAAAGTGAATATACTTTATTTAAATTTGTTTCTATTAGTAAGTTATTAAAAGAAAAACCCAAAGAATATGGAATGTCTTACATGTATACAGAAAAGGACTCTAATGATTTAACTTATTTTATTTATTTTCAATTAGATATTATTTTTCATGCCTTTGATGAGTTGAAAACATACTTAGGTAACAAGACAAATGAATTTAAAAAAATAGCTGAAATATTAGAAAAAACAACTTTGGGAAATAAGCTAAATTTCATTCAAAAAGATTTAATAAAGAAAGCAGTGAAAGAGCCAGGGAGGATATTTAGCGCTAAAGAAATATCTAATTCTTATAGCATTTCTGCTAATACGGCTAGAACATATTTAGCAAAATTAGCAGAATTAAAACTATTTCTTACAACCAAAGATGGTAAAACTTTAATTTATATAGCTCCTTCAGATTTACTTTCTAAATTAAATAATAGGAAATAACAACACGCCCTGAGGTGGACCAAAAGCCTTAAATCGTATTTTCTAACGCATATTTAAGCAAGGGCGAGTCTTTGCTTTTAACGCCTCAAGATAAGTTGTTTCATCGTAGGTTGTTCTTGTTTACCAATACCAAAATTGATAACTAAACAAATATTATTATCTATTTAAATGCTAATGATCTGATTATCAGTATAGTTATATTCGTCTTTAAAACAGCGAGTTGTGTAAATATTTTATGAGGATTAATCCTATAAAAATTATGTTATTGTTATTCATGCTAGCCTTTAATTCTTTAACAAACTAATTATGGCTCTGATTTTTAAGTTAACCCACTATAGGGAGCCTAGCTCCTCGTGGGGAGTCATTATGTCTATGTACCTTCGGTGAATCATGCGTAAATTATTAATCTTTATTGGGGTATGCCTGTCATTATCTCTAAATGCTGAAGTTATCCAAAAAAGAAATAATGAAGGTGATCATTTTGTTTATATTCCTGAAGAAACCCCAAAAAACATTCTAGTTATTGCTCACGGTATGTTATCAAAAAGAGATAAAGCTTCAGATGTCGCAAAGAAATATATATCACGTTGGATCAAATATGCCGACAAATATGGATTATTATTAATTGCACCCGTTTTCGATACGTCACGTTTTGGTAACCTAGGTGGTGGCTTTGGTGGATATAGGAATTTATTTGGCAAATACGTTCCTGCTGATGAATTCGTTAATAAACTTGTAAGTCGTTATTCATTTCAAACTAGCTCAGGTAGTAAGCGTTTTTATTTATACGGTCACTCTGCCGGTGGACAGTTTGTTAATAGGTATGTTGTTACTCATCCTAACAAGGTGATTCATGCTGTTGTGAGCGCAGCAGGCCGGTACAGTTACCCTACAACATCAAGTAAATGGCCTTATGGCGCAGGAAACCTCTCTAAGAGTTTAAAGTGGAAAGACGGTAGCACAAATAAAGTTTTTATCACTAAATCTCTTAGAAATTACGCTTTAGCTGCGAAAAAAGTTTCAATCGTTATTGGAAGTAAAGACATAAAGACTCAACCTAAAAGGCCTGCACACAGCGGTAATACGCGCATAGAAATTGCAAATAGTTGGGCGCGCGCAATGAATCAAAATGCAAAGCGCTATGGGGTTAATGGAATTGTTAACGTAAATGTAATTCAAGGAATTGGTCATAGTTCTTCAGCGTTAACTCCACATTGCGCTGACGTTCTATTTGGTAGTTCAGGTACATAACAGCACGTCCTGAGGTGGTAAACAGCATATTTTAGCAAGGACGCTCTCTTGCTTTTTAACGCTTTAATATAGCTCGATTCATCTTTTAAAACAGCGAGTTGTGTGATTTTTTTATGAGGATTAATCCTATAAAAATTATGTTATTGTTATTCATACTAGCATCCACTTTATTTCATTAACAAACTAATTATGGCTCTGATTTTTAAGTTAACCCACAATATGGAGGTTAACGCATTGTGGGGAGTCATTGTGTCTATGACTTAAGTTCAAAGCCTTGTACTGGTATCTAGTTTTAACTATACTTTGTACCATATAAAGTACAACTAAAGGTGTTACTCATGACTAGACTTCATTTTGATCAAGATATTCAACCACTTTCTGATTTTAGAGCTGGTGCAGCTTCATTTATTCGTCAAATTAACGAAACAAGAAGACCAATTGTAATAACACAAAGAGGAAAAGGCGTAGCTGTAGTTGTCGATGTGGCAGAATATGAGTCAATGCAGGAGAAAATTGAACTACTTGAAGAAATCCAAAAAGCTGAAGCACAGCTTTCTGCTGGATTAGGTATTTCTAATTCTGATGCTCGCGCGCAAATCTTAAAGAGTATTAATCCTTGAAAGTGGTTTGGTCTCCTTTAGCGTTAGAAAAGCTAGAAGCATCCGCTAAGTTTATTGCTCTTGATAAACCTTCGGCTGCAGACAAAATGGGTTAATGATATATTTGATCGCACAGACTTACTCGGTTTTCAACCTGAATCAGGCAGAGAAGTACCCGAGTTGTTAGGTACAAATTATCGTGAGGTGATATTTGGTAGTTATCGTCTTATCTATAAAGTTGAAAATGAAATTAAAATACTAACTTTACGTAATAGTCGTCAGTTGCTTAGCTTGAGTGATATTGAGTTATAACAAGAGCCTATGGCATCAATAGTTAATTTTTAACCATGGGCGCTTCCCACATTACACCTCATCTACGCATCGAATTGAATATCACAATCACCTTTCTAATACAGGTTGTTATCGTCACTTTTTAGGTTTTCATACTGCCTGTCTTGCCAATTTAATAAAGGCTGCTTTGTTGGATTTATTTTACCTAACGAGTCGAGTTTAGCGCCACGTTGGTCTTTTAAAACAGCGAGTTGAGTAAATGTTATATGGGTATCTAATCGAATAAAAATTATGCTATTGTTATTGATGCTAGCCGTTGGTTTATTTCATTAAAAACTAACTGTGGCTATTATTTTTAAGTTACCCCATGATATAGAGGCTAGCGCTTTGTGGGGAGTCATTATGTCTAGTTTTATGGGGAGATTAATATGGATCCTATGTTAATAAGAGGTTTTGAAAGAATATTAATAATCTTTGGAGCGATATTTCTCTGCTATTTAGGTTATCGATTGTTTACTTATGGAGTAGCAAAAGAAAACATTAACCTTGAGATTAAATCAACAGCATTAAAAGTCATTTTTTCGGGTCAGGGGCCTGGACTTTTTTTTATGGCGTTTGGGGCTATCATAATGATAACTTCAATTACACTCGGTAAATACAAACCAGTAGAGAGTGATAATAAATCAAATAACAACTGGAATACCAGTTGGAATAATAACTGTTTTAGTTCTGGTAGCTACTATGCATCGCCACCATCTCAGCTTGACTGGAATGAAAATAGCAGATTTGACTCTTTTAATACTCCTATTAAAAATGACAAAGAGACTACTGGCACTAAATAAAACTACAAACAAGTTTTGAAGTGGATCAAAAGCCTTAAACCGTATTTTCTAGTACATATTTAAGCAAGGGCGAGCCCTTGCTTAAATATGCCTCAATTACTTAGTCAAAAACCTTTTCTACTTTAATACGTTCAACTGACTTCAACTCGGGCGAACCGCCTTGCATACCAGAACCTGAAGCTATCCATAAGTAGCCATTCATTTCTATAACACCACTGCCGTGTCTACCTCGTTTTAAAGAGGGTTTGGTTTGCCATTTTTGGGTAGTGGTATTAAATAAATGCACTTCTTCATGGGCTTTAGTTGGGTCTGCACTTTCTCCACCCACTACGATTAAATTATTGTTATAAGAAAATACCGAATTACCTGCTCGTGGTGTTGGTAAATCAGCTTCCATTACTTGCCATGTGTTTGTTTCAATATTGTAAACATCAACTTTAGGTTCAACCAATTCAAATACTTGTTTGTTTTGTCCTAAAGTACGGCGTCCGCCTGCAACGTAAATACTATTGTTGATAAGCGTGCCTTGCGCATGGTCGCGTGCATGTGGTGCATCGGGTAATGCGGTCCATGTTTTAGTGATGAAGTCGTAGCGGTCAACCCAGTTAACGTTGCCATCAAGGTGTCCGTTGGTTATGCCACCAATAAGGTAGAGTGCATTATTTTTAACGACTGTAACGGCACCACCTCTTAAGCGATCTTTTGGTATAGCAGGACCTTGTTGCCATTTATTTTCTTTTGGGTAAAAGAAATAAATATTTTTTACTGGTTTTTCAGCAGGGTAGCGACCTGTCATGGCTCCAGCTACAACTATGATATTTTGCCAAACAGCGGGCTGAAAGTGATGCAATTCAAGAGGAGATTTTTGTAAAGGCTGCCAACTTAGGCTATCAGGGTTAAATTCATCAACGTTTTTGATCCCTCTACCACCAATCAAATATCCTTTGTTTTCAAATTTAATAAAGCCTGCTTCGTGACGCGCAGAAAAGGCGTTAGAGGTTTCTATCGTTTCCCAAGTTTCAGCTTTGGCTACATTACATATAAGTAAAGTGGCAGCGGTTAAGGCTACAAGGGCTTTTAATATGATGGTTTTTTTCATACTTTATCTCTTAGTTAGTTGAGCGAGTTTTATTAAATTTAGTAAAGAATTTCGCAACGGTTTCTACATCTGTTATACCTAAAATATACGTTATTTCAACAAGATCTGAAAAATCAGCGCCGCCATCAGAAATCGCTTGGTTGTTGTATCGACCATTTACACCGTTGTATTTTGTACTAACTCTGTTGGCTTCAGTCCAGGCTTGAGATGAAATAAGGTTTTTATTTTCAAGGTTTTTTACTGAGTAATCTTTGTTGTTAAAACCCGGTGTGCCGTTGTTTTCTTTATTTCCGTCTTCAATTTTTATGTAAGTTGTGTGTGCTTTTACAAAAGCTAAGCCGTCAACACTGGTTTCTTTTTCGTTCCATGTAGCGTGTTGTACAACAAGAATTTGGTCTTTAGTGTATTTAATTCCATACTCTGTAAGGGCTTCAATGAGTTCTTGTGTGAAGTCGCTTTGGCCCGCTTCTGCAATCCAAATTCTTCCGCCTGCCGTTAAGGTTTGATTAATTTTTTTAACGGTTTTGTTTATAGATGTTTGTCTGTATTGATGTGCGTCAGTCCATTTTTGTTTGAAAACTATATTGAATAACTCATCGGCAGGTACGTATAAGCCGGCTTGTATTCCGTATGTACCGCTAATGGCGTAATAGTTAATGTTTTTAAATTCGTTTGATTGCAGTATTAAGTCTAACGCTGCGATAGTGTGTGCATCGTCAACGTCTGTTTTAAGATCAAAATTTAATAATAGTAAGTCATTCTCTTTATTAAATTTTGCTTCAGCACTGTAGCTGTTCCAAGAAAATAATGTGGTGATGAGTAAGGTTAAGGTTAAGGTTAAGGTTAATAGTTGTTTAGTCATGTAAAGTCTCGTTATTAGGTTATTTCAATTCTAGTCTTATTGACTATAATGTTTTTGAGTATAGTACGTTACCAGTAACATTTTTGTAGGACAATCTTTTTATTGTTACAGAGACTTTAAGTGTCTTTATTAATATAATAGTTAAGCCAATTTTTTAGGGGATGTGTTGTTAACACAATGAATTATGAGTAAATCGAGAAGAACAACATTACAAGACATTGCTGACGTTGTGGGTATGACTAAAATGACGGTTAGCCGTTTTTTAAAAGATCCTAAATTGGTTGCTGAATCTTCGCGTAAAGAGATTCAAAACGCCATTAATAAACTTGGCTATATTCCTAATAAAGCGCCTAATATTCTTTCAAAAGGCCGTAGTCATGCTATTGGTGTGTTATTTCCCTCGATCTCAAATCATGTTTTTGATGAAGTATTACGTGGAATTGAGTCGGTTACTGAACCTGCTGGCTATCAAATTATGATTGCTCATTATGCGTATTCTCCTGAGCTTGAAGAAAAAAGAATTAGCTCGTTGCTGGGGTATCATGTTGATGGACTTATACTTTCTGAGAGTGTGCATAGTCAAAATACATTACGTATGATTGATTCTTCTGGGGTTCCTGTTACAGAGATTATGGATACCTGTACTCCACCTATTCAGCAAGCGGTGGGTTTTGACAATTTAGCAGCAGCTAAACAAATGACGTTAAACATGCTAGATAAAGGCTATAAAAACATAGCTTATATAGGCGCTAAAGGTGATATACGTGATTTATTACGACAGCAAGGTTACGAAGAGGCGGTTTTGTCTTATCAGCTAACGCCATTAATTTTTCGTTCTCCTGAGTTTTCTTCTATCCGTTTAGGCTCAGAGATTTTAGAAGATATTTTGTCTATTGACCCTAAAGTTGATGGTGTTATTTGTACGAACGATGATGTTGCGATGGGAATGTTGTTAAGTTGCAAAAGAAAGGGCATAAAAGTACCTGATGAATTAGGGATTACGGGGATGCATGGACACGATATGGGACAGCTTTATTCTCCTGCTTTGGCTAGTGTTATTACCCCAAGGTTTCGTATTGGCCAAGTGGCTGCTGAACAGTTATTAGCGAGAATTGATGGGTTAGAAGAAATAGAAACTTATATTGATTTAGGATTTACTTTGGATGAAGGGGAAAGCATTTAATTTTATCCATTTTTAAAATTAGGCTTACATCGAGTGATATTAAATCATGTAAGCCTAAGTTCTGTAGAGCTTTCGATATTACTTTTCTTGGTATTCAAAATACTCAAAGTCGGCGTGAATTTTCTGTCCCGATAGATCTTGGCAAGCTAGTCCATAAAATGCGCCTGTAAAGCAAGGGGAATAACCTTTTTCTGTATGCACTACATAATCGTCAGATAAAATACTACCGTCTAATTCTGGTCCTATTTTTTGCCATTTAGGTTGGTTATCTTTTGTTTCTACTGCGTAGTAAAACTGTATAACCGCTCTATTAAATTCAGCTTTAAGATATATTTTTTCAACTTGAGATATATCAATAGGTTGGCTGATAGGGTGCGATGTTTTATTGTCGTCGCAAGTTAAAACGTTAATAAATTTTTTCCCTGAATAAGCGTTTATATCGTCACCTGAAATATACACATAATGATAATGCGTTGTATTGTAGTAACAAACCAAACCTGCCATTTGCTGAAAGTTTTCAGGTGAAAACTCAATACAGGTAGAGGCTACGGTATGGTGAGCTTGTACTCTTCTGGCGAGTAAACTTTGCTCAAAACAAGAGCTAAGAGATTCTCGGCCATATAAGCGTAGGTGTTTTTGTCTATCTGTTTGACTTATCCATGCATAGGTCATGGGAACACGTAAACTTTGAAAGTTAATATCTAAAGAAGGAGAGTCAAACGTAATACGTTGTGTTTCGGGTTTAAATGTATGTTCAGATAAATTTGGTGCAGGAACATGCTGGCGTGCCTCTTGTGAGTCGTGGTCTAAGTAGAGCCAGTTATCTTCTTTCCACACAACCTTTTCTATTGCGGTTTCTCTACCAGTAATGCATCGCCCTTGTTCGGTTAACGGACGACCTGTAAGAAACACCATGTACCATTCGCCATTTTGTGTTTCTACTAAATCGGCATGTCCTGTTTTTTGTAGGTAATTACTCGGCGCATTTTTAGCTGTAATAACGGGGTTATTAGGATGTATTTCGTAGGGCCCCAAAATAGACGTTGATCGTGCTAACGATACACAATGGTTATAACTTGTACCTCCTTCTGCGGTAAGTAAATAGTAATAGCCATTTTTTTTATAAATATGGGGGCCTTCCGTTAAACCGTGTTCGCTACCGGTAAATATATGATGAATTTTACCTATGGTCTTTTTTAAATTACGATCAAATTCTTGAATGATAATACCACCAAAAAATTTACTGTTTCTGTGGTCTACAATCATGTTTAAGCAATAAGATTTACCGTTATCATCGTGAAATAAAGACGGATCAAAACCACTTGAGTTAATAAAGTCAGGCTTTGACCAAGGCCCTTTAATATCTGTTGCACTCACAACATAGTTAGGTGTGTCTTTCCAATCGCCATTAAAGTTTTTTACATTGGTGTATACCAAATAAAAAACGCCATCAACATAGCTTAAACAGGGCGCCCATACACCGCAAGAGTCGGGCACGCCTTTCATATCAAGTTGCGAGATTCTGTTGAGGGGACGTGTAATTAACTTCCAGTTGACCAAGTCTTTTGAGTGATGAATTTGTACACCAGGAAACCACTCAAATGTTGAGGTAGCAATGTAATAATCGTCGTCCACTCTTATAATACTCGGGTCAGGGTTAAAACCTTTTAAGATGGGGTTTGATATTGTTTTCATTATTTACTCTATCGTTATGTAGGTTGGCAGTTCTAGCCCTAAAAAAAAGTAACCATAACTGTAAAAGCTTATGGTTACTGGGAGAAAAATTTCATCTTCAACGTTATTGATTAAATGTAACTTATTGCTTATTAAGACTTGAAACAAAAGGTTTTGCTTTTAACTGACGATCGAACAACAAAGGATAATCTGTACGTCCAGGCATTGGCCAATCATTTCTCCACGTGTTAGCGTCACTTACACCCCAAAAAGTAACACGTTTAATAACATCTTGATGTTTGTTAAATATGTTGAATAAAGCTCTGTAACGATCACCTAATTGGTTTTCTATTTCAGTAGGTAAGCCGTTCGGATACGGGTTAAACTCATCTTGTAATTTCATGTTTAGAGAAACATCAGCACCCATGTTTTTTTCATCTGGAAATGGAATAACGGATACATCTAATTCAGTAATTAATACGTCTATATTTAAAGCGCTGTAAGCTTTAATTGAATCTTCAACTTCTGTTAAGCTTGGCGATGTTAACGAGTAATGAGCTTGCATACCTACGCTATCTATACGTATACCTTTACTTTGTAGTCGTTTAACTAAATTTAATACCCCATTACGTTTTTCTGGTTTGTATAAGTTGTAGTCGTTGTAATAAAGCTTAGCTTTTGGTGCTGCTTTCGCGGCCATAATAAACGCTTGTTCGATAAAGTCGTCGCCAATAATGTTTAACCACTTAGACTTACGTAAAGTACCATCTTCGTTTAATGCTTCATTAACCACGTCCCATGCATCTATTTTTCCTGCATAACGACCTGCAACGGTATTGATATGATCTTCCATACGTTTAAGTAATTCAGCTCTATTTAATGGTGTGCCGTCTTTATGTTCGAATACCCAATCAGGCACTTGAGAGTGCCAAACTAAAGTATGGCCAGTAAAAAAGTGATTGTTTTTGTTAGAAAATTCAACAAGTGCATCAGCTGCTTCAAAATCATATACGCCATCTTCAGGGTGAATACGTTCCCATTTCATCGAGTTTTCAGGTGTAACTGCATTAAACTGCTGATTAACAAAAGGCAGTACATTAGTTGAATTACCAATTATTTGTTCTCTACTTAATGCGGTACCTATTTTATATTTGTTGGCGAATAGCTCTTTTAGTGCAGAATCATCAGTATTTTTTTGCATAATAGTAGATGCAGTACTTTTACTTTGCTCTGTTGGTGTTTCTTGCATATTACCGCAAGCTGACAGTGTAAGGGTTATCGCTGGAATAAAAGTTAATAGTGTTTTTAACGAGTTATGTTTCATAGTTATTGTAATCTAATTGTATTTATGACTATTACTATAGTCTGTAAAGCTTCCATTATTCAATAAATATTATAATTTTTTTTGTATAAATTTTATTAATCTATATATAACAATTAATTAAATACTTTTGTTGGCTTGTTATTTTATTTATATGTGGATAATTAAGTTAAAATGGTAAAGTAGCGCACACAATCTATTTAAGTGATTGTTAACAAAGTAAGGTGGTAATGAGGACTGTTTTTTGACAAGCCGCTTTAACGAAATATTGCTTTATGGTGAGGTAAAATGTATTCTACGAGGCATTCTAATAGTCTTAATTACTATACCCGTTATCATTATTTAATATTTAATTTATTGTAATAATAATCAAGAGCAGCCATATGCATCACAATTCATCTAATTTACCAAGCGTTTCGCTTGCTGAAGAAACAATTCCTGAAGACTGTATTCGTAACCTGACGGTAGATAACCTTATTTTTACTTTGCATGAGAGTAAGTTAAAAGTACTTTTAGTAAAGTATAATCGTGGGTTAGCTGCTAATAAATGGGGATTAATAGGGCATTGGGTTAGAAATGATGAAAACTTAGAAGATGCAGCTTTACGTGTAGTTAAAAAAACAACCAATGTAGATAATCTTTACCTTGATCAATTAGGTGCATTTGGTGCAGTAGATAGGTATCCAGCCAGTCGAATTATTACTATCGTTTTTTATTCGTTAGTTAGGCATGAAGAAACCAATTTAATTAGCGGAGAAAACGCGTTTGAATGTGAATGGTTTGATGTTTACGATTTACCTCCTTTAATGTTTGATCATGCGGATATTTTAGCGGCAGGTTTGAATTATTTAAAATACAAAGTACGCCATGAACCTATTGGTTTTAATTTATTACCTGAAAAATTTACCTTGCTTGAATTACAAGAAATTTACGAAGCTATTTTAAATAAAACGTTAGATAAACCCAATTTTCGTCGTAAAATTCAAAAAATGAATTTATTGATAAACTGCGAAGAAAAGCAGAAAAAGGTAGCGCATAGAGCAGCAACTTTGTATCGATTTGACGTTAATGTATATGAAAAACTGAAAGAATTTGGATTTACATTCGAGTTTTAGTTCATTTAATATTTTTCTCTAAAAGACAACATTCGTTGTCTTTTTTTTTGCTTTAATTTCTCTCTTAATCATATAGATGTTTACATCCGAATAATTTAGATATAGTATTTTGGACTATATCGATAGTTAAACCATTATAAAATTGTATTTGGGGTATCCATGCAAAACGAAAAAAACAAGTTAACTGTTAAAGAAAAATTTGGTTATGGATTAGGTGACACGGCAAGCAATATTGTTTTCCAGATGGTTGCCAATTTTATGCTGATATTTTACACCGACGTTTATGGCTTATCTGCAGCGGCAGCTGGAACATTGCTGCTTACTGTAAGGTTATTTGACGGATTTACTGATCCTATTATGGGCAGTATTGCCGACAGAACCCGTACTAAGTGGGGAGCTTATCGTCCTTATTTATTATTTTTAGCGGTACCTTACGGCGTGTTTGCTTGTTTAGCTTTTATTACTCCTGATTTTGATGCAACGGGTAAATTGGTATATGCCTACATTACCTACGGATTATTAATGACCTGTTATACCGCTATTAATATTCCTTATGGTGCTTTGGGTGGTGTAATGGTTGACTCACCTAAAGAACGTGCTTCATTACAGTCATACCGATTTGCTATGGCAATGGCTGCATTAGTTATTATTGTGTGGGCGCTGCCAAAACTTGTTGAATTTTTTGGTGAAGGAAATGATCGAGTAGGTTATCCATTAGCCATGGCCTTCATGGGAACTTTAGCTGCCATTTGTTTTGTTTTTTGTTTTAAAATGACCAAAGAAGCTAAGCTGCCGCCTGTTGAAGGAAATCGTAAAAATGTTTTTACCGAATTCTTTTCGTTATTTAAAAATGACCAGTGGGTTATTATTGCTGCAATTAGCTTAGCTACCTTAACCCTTATTGGTATTCGTGCCGCAGTTGCTCCACATTATATTAAATATTATGTGGGCGAAGAGTCGTTAATTTCTACATTTTTAACTGTTGCTGCAATAGGTTCAGTTTTAGGTGCGGTATCCACCAACTTTTTAACCAAATACTTTGAGAAAAAAGTCTTATTTCAAGTGGCTATTGTGATTGTGATCATATCGCATAGTCTTTTCTATGTTGTAGATTCAAGCCAAATAGTCGCTATTTTTATCCTTTATTTTATTGCTAACTTTGCTCATATGATGTTGACGCCCATTATGTTTTCTATGGTGGCAGACACGGTTGATTATGGTGTGCTTAAAATAGGAAAACGTCTTACCGCTATTACCTTTTCAGGGCATTTATTAGCGATTAAATTTGGTTTTGCCATTGGTGGGGCTTTAGCTGGTTGGATCTTAGCGAGTTACAACTACGTACCTAATCAAGTTCAGTCGGCGGATACGCTGAGTGGTATTTTACTCGCATTTGCCGGCATACCCGTTATTTGCATGGTGATAAGTTTAGTACTGATCAAAAAATACAAATTAACCGAGCTTGAAGTCGAAAGTATTCAAGCATCAATTACAAAGTAATACGGTAATACGCCGTGTTTTAACAAATATTTTAAACAAACCGTTAACCTTTATATTTAGCGCTAAAAGCTTTGTTGTTAAAGCATCGCGCTAAATAACTTAGTCATCATAAAGTAAAATCGTACATAGGAGATTTCATGACAAGACCTGCACAAGAAAAACATAGGGCATCTGAAACGTTGAGTCATGCAGAGCAAATTCAACAAAAAGATATAGAGCGCGCCAATTTATTGAAAGATAAAAGTGAGCCCCTTGTTAAGCACATATATACGGCAGATCCATCTGCGCATGTTTTTGACGGTAAAATTTATGTTTACCCATCTCATGATGTTGAATCAGAAAGTAGTATAAATGATGATGGTGACCATTTTGCTATGAATGATTACCATGTATTGTCGCTTGATAAAGATGATTTTAGCGCGACAGATCACGGTGTAGCACTTCATGTAGATGATGTGCCATGGGCAAGTAAGCAAATGTGGGCACCTGATGCAGCGCATAAAGAAGGGACTTATTATTTTTATTTTCCAGCGAGAGATAAAGAGGGGATATTTAGGATCGGAGTAGCTAGTAGTTCATCTCCGACAGGGCCTTTTAAAGCTGAACCTGACTACATTCAAGGAACTTTTAGTATAGATCCCGCTGTGTATGAAGATGATGACGGTAGTTATTACCTTTATTTTGGTGGTTTATGGGGAGGGCAGTTACAAAACTGGCATGAGGGTAAATTTAATAAAGAAGACAAATACCCTGCAGATAATGAAGCGGCTTTGCCTGCTAAAATGGCAAAGCTTTCATCTAATATGCTTGAGCTAGCTGAAGAGCCTAAAGATATCATTATTATTGATGAAAATGGTGATCCAATAACCGTAGGTGATAATAATCGACGCTTTTTTGAAGGCCCTTGGGTGCATAAATATAATGGCGTTTATTATTTTTCTTACTCTACTGGTGATACCCATAAAATAGCTTATGCAACTAGCTCTTCACCTTATGGTCCGTTTACTTATCAAGGCGTTATTTTAAACCCTGTATTAGGCTGGACAAATCATCATTCTATTACCTGCTATGAAGGGAAGTGGTATTTGTTTTATCACGATAGCAGCTTGTCAGGCGGTCAAACTCACTTACGTTGCGTTAAAATGACCGAATTGATCCATGATGAAAATGGAAAGATTGAAACGGTAGACGCTTACGAGTAAGACTAAAAAATTTACCGAATTAAGATATAGTCAATTAGACTTTTATTTGTAATGTACTAAGCTTTATTTACTAAAGCAAGGTGTTATTTATAACGTATTGAATTTAATGTTTTTAGTTCGGTGATTTTAGATTTTAAAGAATTTCAGGTTTTAGTTTTAAAGATTTACGATATAAGTAAAAAATAATTTTTCGTTAAAATACCTTATTGTCATTTTGAATATATTGTGTTAAAAATGTAATTGTCATTTTGACAATAATAAAATAAATATAAAAAATCAGGGGACTCAAATGTTTAATAAAAAGATATTAACTACCTCCATCTTAGCCGCGCTAGGTTCAATGACCGTGTCAACTATGGGTTATGCAGAAGAAAGCGAAGTGAAGGAAGTAGAAGTTATTACCGTAACGGGGATACGTGGTAGTTTATTACGCGCTATGGATGTAAAACGTGCTTCAGAAGGTATTGTTGATGCAATTTCTGCTGAAGATATGGGGAAATTTCCAGATACTAACTTAGCCGAATCTTTACAGCGTATTACTGGTGTTTCAATTGACCGTGCAAGTGGTGAAGGTAGTAAAGTTACAGTTCGTGGTTTTGGTGCAGATAAAAACTTAATTACATTAAATGGTCGTCAATTACCTACAACGACGGGTGACAGAACATTTGATTTTGCAAACATTGCTTCAGAAAGTGTATCAGGTGTTACTGTTTATAAAACATCTAATGCGAGTGTTACATCAGGTGGTATTGGCGCAACTATTGATTTACAAACACATAAGCCTTTGCAGTCTCCGGGTACTAAAGCTTCAATTGGTGGGAAATTAGTTAACGATTCTTCAACTGACCAAGGTAGTACAACACCAGAAATTAGCGGTTTATACTCACAAACGTTTGCCGATGAAATGTTTGGTATTTCAATTTCAGGTAGTTACCAAGAACGTGAAAGTGGCATGCAACAGTTTTTACAAGACCAAGGCTACAGAGCAAGTGATTACACTAACACAGGTTGGGGTGGTGTACCTGCTGGTGCTGACGGCGGTACAAACAGACCAACAAGTGGTAATTATTCAAACCCACAACAACCTCGTTATGTGTTTGAAGAGCGTCAACGTAAACGTTTAAATGGCCAATTAGTATTGCAATATAAGCCTATTGAAACTTTAACAATTACTGTAGATCAGACAATAATTCGTAATGAAATTGAAGAGCAACATACTGATGCTTCTGTATGGTTTAACTATGCCGGCGATCGTAGCGAAACAGTATGGGACGGTTCTCCAAATGCAGTGCCACTAATTTATTCTGAAATTTATGAAATTAATAGTGATGCTGATCTTGCCGATACTTCTTTAACTGTTGGTGCTTGGGGTAATGAACAAAAAACTGACTCAACGGGTTTAAACATCGATTGGCAAGTTAGCGATAAATTAAACATTACTGTTGATCATCATAGTTCTAAAGCGAGTATGCAAGCGACAGATCCGCGCCATGGTACACGTAATAATATGCAATTACCTTCTTACACTCGTACTCGTACAGGTTTAGATTTAACGGGGGATTTACCAGGTATAGCAACAGGTAATATTGAAGCATTTACTCCACAAACTATGCGTTTATCCGGTAGTTGGTTCTCAAATGATAAATACTCTTCAGAAGTCGATCAAACTCAAGTAAAAGGTGAGTACATCTTAAACGACGAAATAAGTATCGATTTTGGTGTATCAGTTAATACGGTTAATAACCATTACCGTCATACACAAGTTCAACGTGCCGATTGGGGAGGAGTTGGTGAAGTAGGTGATTTTGCTGACGTTGATTGGCGTGAAGATACTATTTTAGATAAGTTTGATGCTAAAGCAGGTAACTTTGAAGGCACAGCAACACAAGGTGATTACGATTTATTTAACAAAATTTTCTTTGCTGATTTTGATGAAATTGTTCGCGCTGCAGAGTTTGCAGATCCAGTAGCTAATGTTGATAGTTTATGGGGTGACTGTAAAGCGCCTGCGGGTGCATCAGCAGGACCTAACGGTGAAGGCCATTTCTGTGCATCAACTAACTGGGATGCAGATACCAACCGTTTTACTGAAGAAAAAACCACAGCGTATTTCGTACAACTGAGTTACGAAGGTGAATTAGGAAGTATGCCGTTTAGTGCCTATTTAGGTGTTCGTCATGAATCAACTGATGTTGACTCAATAGCTTCAGCTCCGGGATATAGCAGTGTTGAATGGAACGAAGATACGTCTACATCAGTAACAGGTGTAACAGGCATTGAAACATTAAGTCAATCGGCTGACTACAGTAAAGTGCTACCAAGTTTAAATGTTAATTTAGAACTTACTGACGATATAACCTTAAGAGCAGCAGCGGGTAAAACAATTTCTCGTGCTTCTTATGGCCAATTGCAAGGTGGTACAACGGTTAATACAGGTGGTAGTTTAAGTGGTTACTCAGGTAACTCAGGTAATCCAGGGTTAAAACCATTAGAGTCAGTAAACTTTGACATTTCTGCTGAGTGGTATTACGACGAAGGTAGTTATGTTTCATTAGGTTACTTTAGAAAAGATGTAACTAATTGGATAACTACAGGTACTGTTGATTCAGATATTTTCAGTCTACCTAATCCACTTGATGGCGCTAAATTTAACGCTGCTGTTGCTGCATTAGGTGCAAATGCTTCAAATCAAGATATTAGAAACTATATCTTTGAAAACTACGTTGATGATCCAAATGTTCAACCAAAATTTGACGAAAATGGTGACTTAGACGGCGGAAAAATTATTGGTGACCCGGCAACAGATAACATTGTTAACTTTAGATTAAATGTGCCTGTAAACGGCGATAATGAAGAAACAATTGATGGGTTAGAATTTAATATTCAGCACATTTTTGGTGATTCAGGATTTGGTGGTGTATTCAACTATACTATGGTTGATTCAGGTCTTGCTTATGATAATAACTCTTTACAAGATACTGCTGCATTAACAGGGTTAAGTGATACAGCTAACGTGGTTGCTTTTTATGATAAAAATGGATTGCAAGTACGTATAGCCTACAATTGGCGTGATGAGTTCTTAAATGAACGCCGTGTAAATGGTGATTTAACAGCACCAATTTATACTGAAGCATACGACCAAATAGATTTTAACGTAAGTTATGAAGTGCCAGCCCTAGAAGGTTTAACGGTATTTTTTGAAGGTATTAACATTACCAACGAATATACCAATGAGTATGGTCGTGATGATCGCCTTACTTATAAATTAACCCAAACGGGTGCACGTTATGCTTTAGGTGCAAGGTATAGCTTTTAAAACGTTGTTTTAATTGTTTAAAAAGCTACTTTTTAGTAGCTTTTTTTATGCCTATTATTCGTTAATCTAAGTTAGATTAACCTTATTACGTTTTACATGAGGCTTTAGTTACCTTAGCTAGTAATTCGATTACTTGTTTGTTATAGTCAAATAAACCTTAAGTTGTCTAGTAGTAGATTAAGGTACTAAAGTTATTGATTACAGGGACAGAAACTTAAATTTATTGAATGGTTAAGTGGTGCATATGCAATCAGAAATAAAAAATATTGTTATTGTAGGTGGTGGTACTGCGGGTTGGATCACTGCGGGATTAATTGCAGCTAAACACACTAAACATCAATCTTCTTGCTCTACAGTTTCAGTTACCGTTATCGAGTCTCCAAATGTTCCTACTATTGGAGTGGGTGAGGGAACGTGGCCCTCAATGCGCGAAACCCTAAAAAAAATAGGTATTAACGAAGCTGATTTATTTACTTGTTGTGATGCGAGTTTTAAACAAGCCTCAAAATTTATTGATTGGCAAAAATCACCTTTAAATCATAACAACACTAGCCATTCTTATTTTCATCCCTTTTCTTTACCCCAAGGCACTTCTCAGTTTAATTTAGGTACAGTGATGGGATCTTTAACTGTTGCCGAAACTAGTACATTGTCTTTTGCTCAGCAAGTTTGTTATCAGTCTGTATTATGTGAAGAAAATTTAGCGCCTAAACAAATAACACTAAAAGCATACGACTATATTGCTAATTATGGCTATCACCTTGATGCGACAAAGTTTTCATTATTACTTAAAGATCATTGTATAAAAAAGCTGAACGTAAAACATATTTCAGCCCATATTGTTGCGGTAAATAATGATGACAGCGGTGATATTTCTTCAGTATCAACTCAATGCGCTGGTGATATTCAAGGTGATTTATTTATAGATTGTTCTGGTGCGCAGTCTTTATTGTTAGGTAAACATTTCGGTATTCCTTTTTGTTCAAAAAAATCAATATTGTTTAACGACTCTGCATTAGCGGTTCAAGTACCTTACGTTAATGAAAACTCTCCTATTGCGTCATGTACCTTGTCTACCGCACAAGCATCTGGCTGGATTTGGAACATAGGCCTACAATCTCGTTGTGGTGTTGGTTATGTTTATTCAAGTCAACACACGAGCGATACACTGGCTGAAAGTACACTTGAACAATACCTTAACTCATTAAGTACAAGCCATAAAAAGTCAGAACCTTCAGTAAGAAAATTGTCGTTTAACCCTGGTTATTATGAAAAATTTTGGCACAAAAACTGTGTTGCGGTAGGTATGTCTGCTGGTTTTATTGAACCACTCGAAGCTTCAGCATTAGCAATGGTCGAGCAAGCGGCTCAAATGATCAGTGATCAACTTCCTGTAACTAAACGTAGTATGGCGATAACCGCTAAACGTTTTAATGAAAAATTTATTAAGCATTGGCAACAAATTATCGAGTTTTTAAAACTACATTACGTGTTATCTAAACGAGATGATTCAAACTATTGGTTAGATAATAGAGATCCATCAAGTATGCCTGAATCTTTACAAGAAATGCTTGAGTTGTGGCAGCATCAAGCGCCGTCGTCTTACGATATTCCACATAATAATCCTTTGTTTCCTGCAGCAAGTTATCAATATGTTTTATACGGTATGCAATTTAATACGGTTTCAGCACGAGAAAATAATGAACATGCTGATCTTATTCAACGAACATTAGCTGATGTACAACATAAACGACAGCAGTTATCAAAAGTGATGGAATCAAACAGAATGCTAATTAATAAAATAAAACAATATGGGCTAGCCACCATTTAACAAACAGTAAACAACAATATAATGATAACTATAAAGTGAGGCACCTCATGGCAAACCATGTACTACTTAACAACATTGAACATAAAGATTTAAAAATTAATGCTGAACGTTCAGCAGTTATGGGTGACAACGTGTGGTATGCACAAACGTTCCCTATGGAGTTTAGAAGTGCTCAAGCCCACTATCCTATCTTATTTCATAAAGACAGTAACACAGGGCAGTTTATGCCAATTACTCTGTTCGGTTTTGAAAATGACGATAACTTATTTTTAAAAGAAGGTAAGTGGGATGCAACGTATATACCGTTAGCAGTGCAACGATTACCTTTTTATATAGGGCAACAAAACGTAGTAAAAGACGGTGTAACCGCGCAAGAACGTGTTATTACCATTGATTTAGATTCTCCTAAAGTAAATACAGAACACGGTATCGATTTATTTTTGGAGTATGGCGGTAACAGTGATTATTTAGAACATATGGCGAATGTTTTAGAGTCGTTGCATGTTGGTTTACAAGAAAATAATGATTTTATAGAAGCTATGGTCACCTGCGAGTTATTGGAATCAGTAACCTTAGATATTGAGTTAAATGATGGTAGTAAAAACCAGTTAATGGGCTTTTATACGATTAATGAAGATAATTTAAATGCTCTCTCACAAGACAAGTTAATAAGGTTACACAATGCAGGGTTTCTTCAAGCGATATATATGGTGATTGCATCACAAGTGCATATCCATGATTTAGTCGCACGAAAAAATGCCCAACTAGCGTCTTAATCATCATTTATGTTATCTATAAAAAATACAGTAAAAACGCTTTTTGACGTAACGCCTAATAATATTAGCGAAGCGATATTAACTTCTGACGAGCCTTTAATTCTTAAAGGTTTTGGGAGTAGCTGGCCAATTGTTAAAGCAGCGAAACAGTCTAACGAACATGCTGTTGAATACCTTAAACAAATGGAAAAAGGTATTACTGTTAATACATGTTATTTAGCGCCTAAAGAGCAAGGACGTATTTTTTATAATGATGATATGAGCGGTTTTAATTTTCAGACTAAACCGCAAATATTAAGTGATGTGTTAACTGAAATACTTGAACAAGCTAACTGTAAAATACCTAAAACGATTTATATTGGTTCAACCAGTATTAAACAAATATTGCCTAGCCTTGTAGAAGAAACATTAGCATCGCCATTGTTGTCTAACGCCATTTATAACATCTGGTTAGGTAATAAAAGTAAGGTTGCCGCACATTTCGATTTTTTACAAAACTTAGCTTGTTGCGTGGTGGGTAAAAGGCGTTTTACCTTATTTCCTCCTGAGCAAATTAAAAACCTTTATTGTGGGCCATTAGATAAAGCACCGGGTGGTCAGCCTATTAGTCTGGTTGATTTTGAGCAACCTGACTTTGAGCAATTTCCTAAGTTTAAAGACGCTATCGATAACGCTATGGTTGCAGAGCTTGAAGCAGGTGATGCTATTTTACTGCCAAGTATGTGGTTTCATCATGTAGATGGGCTGGGTGATCTTAACGTATTACTCAACCATTGGTGGAGAACAAGTCCAAATTATTTGGGAAATCCTACTGATGCACTTCATCACGCAATATTAAGTATTAGAGATTTACCTAAAGCACAGCGTAATGCATGGAAACATTTATTTGACCATTATGTTTTTGAGTATGAAAAAGATAATTTTAATCATATTACAAACAGTGCAAAAAGCATTCTCAATAGTCCGTTAGACGAATTACAAGCTCGAATCTTAAGAGCAAACTTACAAAACAAATTAAGACGTTAGTGCTACTTTTTAGAGGCTCTTACTTTTTAATATTATTAACACAGTAGGAATTACATCATGAATTCATCAGCAATTAAAAATGTGGTTATTGCCGGCGGTGGTACTGCAGGTTGGATGGCAGCTGCAGCATTAGGAAAGTTATTAGGCAAAAATCTAAACATTACTTTAGTCGAGTCAGATCTTATTCCTACGGTTGGTGTGGGTGAAGCTACCATTCCTACATTACATATCTTTCATGATCTTTTAAAAATAAAAGAAGCTGATGTTATGAAGGCAACTAACGCTACTTTTAAGTTAGGTATTTCTTTTGAAAATTGGCGTGATGTCAATCAAGACTACATTCATTCATTTGGGTATTTAGGTCAGGGCTGTTGGGCTGCAGGTTTTCAACATTTTTGGGTTAAAGGAAACCAGCAAGGCATCGTTAGCGAAATTGGTGATTATTGTCCTGAACATGTAGCAAGCAGACGCGGTAAATTTGCTGTTGTACCCAATCAAGACCGTAATTATGCTTATCATCTTGATGCCGGATTATATGCTAAGTTTTTAAGAGGTATGGCTGAAGAACATGGCGTTAAACGAGTTGAAGGTAAAATTAATCAAGTTAACGTTAATGAAGAAAACGGCTTTATTCAATCAATAGCATTAGATAACGGTAAGGTAATTGAAGGCGATTTATTTATCGATTGTACTGGTTTTAAAGGCTTGTTGATTGAACAAGCCTTACATACCGGTTACGAAGATTGGAGCCATTGGTTACCGTGTGATAGTGCTATTGCAGTGCAAACCAAAATACATAATAAAACCGTACCGTACACTCGCTCTATTGCGCATAAAGCGGGGTGGCAATGGCAAATACCGCTACAAAATAGAATGGGTAACGGTGTTGTATTTTGTAGTAAGCATTTATCAGACGAAGACGCTAAAGACTCACTTCTAAATAATATAGAAGGAGAGTTGCTTAACGAACCTCGTGTTATTAAGTTTAAAACGGGCACACGTCGTAAACATTGGAATAAAAACTGTGTTGCTGTTGGGCTTTCTAGTGGATTTATTGAGCCACTCGAGTCAACGAGTATTCATTTAATTCAACAGAGTATTATTCGCTTAATGCAAAACTTGCCGTCAAAAAATATGGAGCAAGCAAATATTGACGATTTTAATAACAAAATGCGTTTTGAAATAGATAACATTAGAGATTTTATTGTGCTGCATTATCATGTAACACAGCGAACAGACAGCGCATTTTGGCGTTACTGCAAAAATATGGAAATTCCGGAAAGCTTACAACAACGCATCAATTTATTTATAGAAAACGGCAACGCCTATAAAACAGAACGCGAGTTGTTTGGCGAAACATCGTGGATACAAGTGATGATAGGGCAAGGCCTAATGCCTAAGTATTACCACCAAATAGTCGACATGATGTCTGATACCGAATTAAAAGGTTTTTTAGATAACATAAAAATGACAATTGAACGCCGTGTAAATAGTTTTCCGGATCATAACGAATTTATTAAAAACTACTGCCAATCAAGTGTCATGTAATTATTGTGATTAAGATCAATCGCCAAGCAACGCTTAATGTTGAGTACATAGGACAAGATAAAATACCTGTTATTATTATTGATAACTATGCGGAAAACCTTGATGAATTAGCAGACAATGTTGTTGCAAACGGACAATTTAAACCTGACGAAATAAGCAATTATCCGGGCATTCGTTCGGCAATTCCCAAGGCGCTTGTAGTGGGGTATTTAAAGCCATTAATAGAAGTGTTATATCGTGTATATAAATTTTCAAATCATTTACAACCCGCCCCCAAAGACAATTATTTTTCACTTATAACAAAGCAACCTGAAGATATTTCGGCCATGCAATCGTGGCCGCATTTTGATACGCCTAACCCTAACCTTATCGCTGTTATTCATTATTTAAACAAAGGCGACCACGGTGGAACTGGATTTTTCAAAAATAATAAAAGTGGCTTAGAACGTATAGATGCCAGTACGAAAGATTATTTTTATCAATGTGCAGATGACTATTTTAATTCATTAAATACAAATACTTTTCACTACTGCGGTGAACAGCACAGTGAATTTACTTGTTATAAAAAAATAGCCTACAAAGCAAATCGTTTAATTATTTTTCCGGGACAATTATTGCATTCAACTTTAGTAAATACCGCTACAGATATTAATGGCGAACCTGCAACAGGTAGATTAACCGCTAACTTTTTTGTTGAGTTTAAATAAACCTTTACGATCTCCTAACTATTCACATCTATGGTTTTACTTCATGCTTTCCCCTTTTTATTCAATGTTTTTTGCCATATGTTGTAAGCATTATTCATAAAGTAATGTTGATTTTTTAAATAATTGAAATTTTTTTTATTGGGTGTCTTTCTATATACAGCATGTATGCAAAACTCAAGGAGCCAAACATGAAACCCTTTCATTTATTTATTCTTTTATCATCACTTCTTTCTACAACATCATTTGCTGTCGATACCAAAGTAAAACCAAATTTAGATGGGCTAACATTACCTGAAAATTATAAAGACTGGAGAGTGATTTCTGCCTCACACAGAACAGATAACAAGAGTATGAGAATTATTCTAGGTAATGATATTGCCATTAAAGCATCACGTTCAAATCAAACCAATCCTTGGCCAGACGGTGCTATTTTAGCTAAACTTGTTTGGAAACAAAAAACTGAAAAAAATTGGCCTACCGCAATAGCACCAGAAGCTTTTATTCATGCCGAATTTATGTATAAAGATTCTAAAAAATTTAAATCTAATGGAACAGGGTGGGGATGGGCACGTTGGTTAGGAAAAGATCAAGTTCCTTATGGTAATAAAGATGATTTGAACCAATCATGTATTTCTTGTCATACGCCTGTTAAAGGAAACGATTGGGTATACACTACACCTGTGCAACTACCTTAATTGGTAACGGGTATATAAACTTAATAAAATTACCGAATAAGAGGAATCGTTTATGCGTCAAAAAGTAGAGTTTACCAGTGGTGACCACAAGCTTAGTGGATTACTTGAAACACCTGAAACGAATATTAAATTTTATGCATTGTTTGCTCATTGTTTTACATGTGGTAAAGACGTTGCCGCTGCATCTCGTATCAGTAGAGCATTAACCGCTAAAGGCATTGCCGTGTTACGTTTTGACTTTACTGGCTTAGGTAATAGTGATGGCGACTTTGCGAACACGAACTTTTCTTCAAATATTCAAGATTTAGTGGCTGCTGCTGACTTTTTACGTAAGGAATATAGCGCACCCAAATTACTTATTGGTCATAGTTTAGGTGGCGCTGCAGTATTAGGTGTTGCTGAAAAAGTTGAAGAGTCGGTTGCCGTAGTCACCATTGGTTCTCCGTCCGATGCGGCGCATGTAGCACATAATTTTGCTGCTCATATTGATGATATTGAAGCAAACGGAGAAGCTGAAGTTAGCCTTGCAGGTCGTAATTTTAAAATACAAAAACAGTTTTTAGACGATATTAACAGTTATGGAAATAGCCATATTAGTAAGCTAAAAAAAGCCTTGTTAGTTATGCATTCTCCTGTGGATAGTACGGTTAATATTTCAGAAGCTGAAAAAATTTATCAAGCAGCACTTCATCCTAAAAGCTTTGTTAGCTTAGACAATGCCGATCACCTATTAAGTCATAAGAAAGATTCTGAATACGTAGCAGAAGTTATTGCCGCATGGGCAAGTAGATACGTACCAAGCGACACTAAAACGTATCAAAGCAGTGTTGCTCAAGGACATGTGTTAGTTGAAGAAAAAGATCACAAGTTTGCTCAGCATGTGAGTACAGCAAGTCATTATTGGTTGGCCGATGAGCCTGTTAAAGTTGGAGGTAAAAATTCAGGCCCAGATCCTTACGATCATTTACTAGCTGGTTTAGGTGCGTGTACATCAATGACATTAAGAATGTATGCTCAGCGTAAAAATCTCCCCGTAGATCATATTAAAGTTGAACTAACGCATACGCGTAATTATCAGGAAGACTGTGAAAATTGTGAACAACAAAGTGGAATAGAAGCTATTGTGCGTAATATTAGTTTTGTTGGAAGTTTAAACGAGCAAGAAACTGCACGCTTTTTAGAAATTGCTGATAAATGCCCAGTACATAAAACATTGCACAGTAAAGTGGCTGTGGTCACTCGTCTTGCTGAGTAGCTAAGACTAGGGGCTGTTGAGCTTTGCTGATTATTTTTGAAGTAGTTTATTAGCCTTTAATATAAGGCAGAGTATATGTTTTGTTATTCTACTCTTAATAGGCGGTAACGTAGTAGAAATGGCGAATAAGTGCCGTTTAAATGTTTCTTGCTCATTGTAGCAAGGAATTTATATAGAACAACTAGGCTACACTTCTTGCGCTGCGAGCAACTAGCATTTAATTAGAACAAAATTTAAATATGAAAGTTCAACAGACCTTAATAGCGCTTATGATTAAGCGCTATTTTAAAGGACTTATACGTCAATATTAGCTAATACCATTTCTTTGTCGGTTGTGGAAATGTTTTTCTGATTTGAGCATTCTTCAACAGGTATTTGACCATGTTCAATTAACCAAAAGAAACTTTGCATCGCTATATTTAACATATTCTCTGTTTCTTTTGCCCATGGTTTTTTGTAACCGATAAAAATGGTATGGCCTTCAAGAGATGAAGTTATAAATAAACTTAAACGCTGCGCCTGCAAGTCGGTAAGTTTAGGGTTAATATCTTTAATAATATCGGCAACTATTGCACGGTACTTACCATACATATTATCCATGATCTTACTGACGTGTTTTTCATGATTTGCCATACTCCAAAGCTCAGGAAAAAATACGGTGGTGTGCTTTGTTTTAAGATCTTTTACAACGGCTTTTATTATTTTTATGAACTGTTCCTTAGGCGATAAATTATCTCTAAACTTTTCAAATGTGTCTAAATAATTTTGAATAACCTGATCAAGTAAAGATTCTAATAAGCTATCTTTTGACGGAAAATAATACTGTAAATTGCCAACACTTACACCAGCTTTAGTGGCAACTTTTCGCATTGAAAAATTATGATAGCCACTATCAATCAATAATTGCTCTGCAGCTTCTAAAATAATTTTTATTCGCCTTTCACCTTTGGTGTAGCCCTTGGAAACCGCTTTGTAAGTCACATCAACCCTTTTCTGATAACACTAATATTAGAATGTATACGTTGCTTTATGATAAATCAATTATGGTAATAGTGAAAATATATTTAAGACTATTTTCATATTACTTAATGTTTTGAAATATAAGATTAAAAATTAAATTTAACTACATAAAAATATAAATACGATTGTACTAATAAAAAATACGCTTGACCTAAAATTGGGTTTGTTCTACAGTTGATTTATGCGTAATGATGCTTAAAAAACACACTACTCATGCCGCTTTGAAAAATCATTAATAAAAAATGCAGAGCAAAGGGGGTTAGCACTTTGAAAAAAATAATAAAAGTTAACGCTCTGTTAGTTGTTAATAAATTTAATTTATTATGGGGAATTAAAGATGTTTAAAAAATCAAAATTGGTTATGTCTATGGCTGCTTGTTTAGGCGTTCTCTCCGCCGGTACATCAGCATCAGTTATTGAAAAAATAGAAGTCACGGCTCAAAAACGAGTTCAACCATTACAGTCCGTAGGTATTGCAGTAACAGCGTTAAGTGGGGACCAAATGGATGCATTAGGTTTAGACAATGCGCAGCAAGTTACTGCAATGGCTCCAGGAGTTACAACCATTCAACCCAATGGTCCATCATCATTTTTTGTAAGTATTCGTGGTGTGGGCCAAAACGATTTCTCAGGTGACCATCAAGAATCACCTGTAGCTATTTACCTTGATGAAGCTTATATCAGTGCAGCATCAGGAGCAGGGTTCCAATTATTTGATATGGAACGAGCTGAAGTATTACGCGGCCCACAAGGTACTTTGTTTGGCCGTAATGCAACGGGTGGTCTTGTTCATTACATTACTAAAAAACCAACCAGTGATGTTGAAGGTTATGTAGATTTAACGTTAGGTGCTTACAACCAACGCAGGTTTGAAGGTGCTATAGGTGGTGGACTTACCGAAGACATTTCAGGACGTTTATCTTTTGTTAAAAACAAGCATGATGGTTATATTGAAAACCGTATTGGTACAGACCTAAATAACGGTAACGATTGGGGGGTAAGAGGTCAGTTACTGATTGAAAGTTTTGAAGATATTGAGTGGCTGATTAGCTTAAGAGCTGGCGAACAAGACATTAACTCAGGTTTTTTTGAACACAGTTCGGCACGTTTAAACCCTGTAACAGGTTTAGGTGAACATTTTGATGGTCCTGATTTACAGGCAACGGGCGATTCTTTAGCTCCTTCTTATCAAGACACTGATAATGATGTTCACGCGGGGGCTTATAACGTTATTGGTTACAACCGGCTAGAAACCGCAGGCGCTACCAACAATATTACAATGGATTTTGGTGAGTACGACGTTACCTTTATCACCGATTATTCAACCTTAAAAAAAGATTACCTAGAAGATTCCGACGCATCACCTAATGACTTTTTTGCATTCTTTTTAAAGAGTGATTTAGAGCAGTTTTCTCAAGAAATTCGTGTAGGTGGATTTACCGACACGGTTGATTGGGTAGTGGGCGCTTTTTACCTTGATATTGAAGGTGAATTTTCCAATGGTGGTGCAGCACAAAACTTTTTCTCAGCTCAATTTCCTGGATTTGGTCTTAACGATACCTCATTAAATCATCTTGGTTTAAACACGCCTTTTGAAACAGAAACTAAAACAACGGCATTATTTGCTCAAGCAGAAATAGACATTACCGATACGTTGTCATTTACAGCTGGCCTTCGTTGGTCAAACGAACAAAAAGATGCCAATTTAACAACTTACTTTTCACTTTTTGATTCAGCGGCTTCTTCTAATGTTGTATCAAACGATGCTTTTGGTTTGGGTGCAGATATTGATTACTTTCATTATGGTCCTGCAGGTGCTGGTGGTGGCGGTTTAGGTGCTGTGTTCGACTTAACTGAACAGGGTACTTACGAAAGCATTGATGACGATTTAATTACGGGTAAATTACAGCTTGATTGGAAAATGGACAAAAATACCTTGATGTATTTAGGCTATAACCGCGGCGTAAAAGCGGGTGGTTATAATGCTCCACTTGATCCAACTGATCTTTTTGACGGTAATCCACTCAACGGCAGTGTAGAAGACATGAGGTTTGATGAAGAAATATTAAATGCTTATGAATTAGGGCTTAAATGGTCTTCTGCTGATGACAAATTAAGAATTAACAGTGCAGCTTATTATTACGATTATCAAGACTACCAAGCCTTTAGGTTAGAGGGTTTAACCACTTTTGTTTTCAATACTGACTCAGTGGTCAAAGGTGCTGAAGTTGAAATTCAAGCAAATCCTATGGACGGTTTAGATATTATGGCAGGGCTTTCTTACATCGATAACAATGTTGAAGATGCCTTTAGACAACCTGACGGGCAGTTACTTGATCGACGCGCGATTATGACGCCTGAATGGAATGCCAACGCATTAGTTCGCTATGAGTGGGAAGTGATGGAAGGCTTTATGGCGGTGCAGTTTGACGCTACGTTCTTGTCGGATCACTATTTCCAACTTAAAAATGCGCCAGTAGGTCATCAATCTTCTTATGTTTTATCTAATGCACGGCTGTCTTATACCAATGCTGACGATACTTGGACGGTTGCTGCTTTTGTAAATAACTTAACAGATAAAGAATATCGAACCATGGCGTTAGATTTATCGGGTACGCCTGCACAAGCTGGCTTTGGTTTAACTGAAAGTTATTACGGTTCGCCTCGTTGGTGGGGAGTGTCGGTTAATTACAGATTCGAATAATAAATAATTTGTTGGAGCCCTTTATCTGATTATTCAGTTAAAGGGCTATAAATTGTAAAAATATCATTAAAAACTAGGGTACTTTTACCTAAAGGGGAGAATTATGAACCAATATAAAATGTTAGTCGCAGGGCAACTTGTTGAAGGTAAACAAACCTTAGATGTTATTAATCCTGCCACTGAAGAGGTTTTTGCTACAGTACCTCGAGCCAGTAAGGAAGATGTAATGATAGCTGTTGCTGCAGCAAAAAAAGCTCAACTATTATGGAAGCATGTACCTGAAGCAGAGCGCAGAGCCGTTGTTAATAAAATAGCCGATGCTATAGCCGAAAATGCGGAAGAACTCGCTAAAACCATCACCTTAGAGCAAGGTAAAGTACTCGATTTTTCTCGTATGGAAGTACAATTTGCTGAAGCCTTTTGTCGTTCACTCGCTTCACACGAATTTCCAGTTAAAGTATTAGAAGAAACTGAAACTAATCGAGTTGAAGAGTACCGGACGCCGCTAGGTGTTGTAGCTGGTATTATTCCTTGGAATTTTCCGTTATTAATCGCTGCTTATAAATTATCTCCTGCACTTGTAACAGGTAACGCGATTATTTTAAAACCGGCACCAACTACACCGGTTTCTACACTTATTTTAGGTCGTATTATTGCGAATATAGTGCCGGAAGGTTTGGTTAGCGTTATTGTTGATGATAATGATTTAGGACCAACACTTACCTCGCATCCAGATATTGCTAAAATTTCATTTACTGGCTCTACTCCAACAGGTAAAGCGATTATGAAAAGTGCAGCCGATACCATGAAACGTTTAACGTTAGAGCTTGGTGGTAACGATGCTGCAATTGTACTTGATGATGCTGACCCGAAAACGATTGCACCGGGTATTTTTGGTAGTGCCTTTATTAATAGTGGCCAAGTATGTATTGCCCTAAAACGTTTATATGTGCACGAATCTATTTATGATGAGTTGTGTGATGAAATTGCTACTTTAGCCAATAACGCGGTTGTAGGTAATGGTATGGATGAAGGCGTGCAATTTGGTCCTGTGCAAAACAAAGCACAGTACGAAAAAGTATTATCTTATATTGCTGCAGGTAAAGCAGAAGGTACAGTTATTGCGGGTGGTGAAGCATCAGATCAACCCGGCTATGTTATTCCGTTAACGGTTATTAAAGACTTAAAAGATGGTTGTATTTTAGTTGATGAAGAACCTTTTGGCCCAGTATTACCTATTGTTAAATACTCTAATTTAGATGATGTTATCGCCAGTGCTAATAACAGTAAAATGGGCTTAGGTGGTTCAGTGTGGTCATCTAACCTTGAAAGAGCATCACAAGTGGCGGCTCGATTAGATACAGGTACTGTGTGGATTAATCAACATTGTGCTTTTGGTCCTCAAATTCATATGGCACCGGCAAAAGAATCTGGCGTAGGAGCTGAATGGGGTAAGGAAGGTGTTAAAGAGTTTACCGCTTGTAAAATTATTAACATTAATAAGGCTTAGTACGTTAATAATGTTTAATGTAAAGAGTTTCATTTGCATAATTTTTATTTCATATTGTTTTGCCTTGTAGATTTTATTTTGAGCTGCAAGGCTTTTTTATTTGTAGGGTATTGATTTTAATTAATTAACTTTAACTGTTTTAATTGCACACTCATTACATCAACCGCATTTTGGTTATTAATTTTCCAAATCCCTAATGGTTGCTCCGCAGTAATAACCACCTCTTTCTCTTCAATAAAATGGCCATTAATAACAGGACGTTTTCTAACGCTCATAATGCGGTCTTTTTCGTGATGAGCAGGTTGTTGATCTGGCCATGCGCATCGTTCTTGCCAAAAAGGATGTTGCTGCCAACTAGATTCCATTTTGTAGAAGTCTCTACCTATTCGGCTAAAACGATAAAATAGATGCTTTAAGCGCTCTGTATAAAGTATTTCTGCTAATAGCTTGTTCTCTGGTTTATGAAATAAAGTATTAATAACCACAGGAGCAATAAGTGCTGACGACAGAGATTGAAATATACCATTACCAGAAAGAGGATCAACAGACATAGCCGCATCACCTACACATAACACACCTTCTTCTATCGGCGCTTTATTAAAAATGGGAGTACTCGAACGAGCGAGTACTTTGCCGTCGGGCTTAATGTAAGGTGTTATATGGGTTAACTCAGGTCTTGATAAAACCAGTTTATGTATGAAGGATGAAAGCTTATCGTTTGCAGCGCCTGTATTACTTTTAGCGCTAATACTGACTTGAGTGAAAATATTGCCTTTGCCGTTATTGGCTAACCACAACCAACCATTTTCAATACTAATAGCCATCGCTTCTGGCGACATTAATGATGGCTGTGTAGTTTTCCAATTTTGACAAATAGAAAGAGAGTCTGCTCCTTTAATATGAGAGCTTTTAGTCAGTGGCGCAGCTCTGCCTCTGGCTTCAACAATAAAATCAGTAATAAAGGTTTTACCTGATTTACATAAAACACACTGTTGATTGTTTTGCTTTTCTACCTTGAGAATAGTTTCATCATAAAAGGGAATATTAGCATTGGCTAAATCTTTTAATAATGCGGTATCAAAATCGACTCTTCTAATGAGCCGCTCTGTGTTTGCTGCACTATGAGAACCATTCCAACTCACACTTCGAGGAATAGGGGGACTGATTGTTTTTAATGCGTGCTGTACACCTAAATATGATAGTGATTGATACACTCGTTCAGAAATGCCTTCGGTTACATTATGTCGCCTAACATTCGCTATTACACAAACGTTGTAACCCATTTTAGCTAAACCTAATGCGGTGACTATGCCAGCAGGGCCACAGCCAAGTACGGCAATTTGGGTCTGTTGGTTATTTATCATGACGTTGCCCAACAGCTATTCTTGAACTGTCTCGTTGCGTTCCTTGATGGTTTACTCTTTGCTTTAAAGCTTTAATTATCTCGGCTTGATTATAGTGTGGATATTTCATTTTTATTTGTGCAATAGCGGCGGTTACCGACGCGCAACCAATACTTGCACCAGCAGGACCTAAATGGGGTTTACCCGAGTAACCGGCAAAATCAGCTTGTGGTGAATTTAACCAAGAAATTTCATTGGGTTTACAGCGAGCATCACCTGTCGCTCTTATAATTTCATTATAATTTGATGGATATACTGGATCGCCTTGCGAAGGTGCGGCAGCTACTAATATAATGTTTTTTCGTAAGGCCTTTTCACAAGCTTCTCGTAATATACTGCGATCGTTTCGTAGCCCAAAACTCATATTAATCATGTTAACTTTCATTGAAATTAGCCAGTGTATTGCTTCGGCTATTTGAGAGGGGGTACATACTAATTTATCGTGAAAAACACGGGCAGCAATAATGCTAGCTGGTAGGTTGTGACCAATAATATGAGTTACGGCTGTTCCATGGCCTAATTGATCTATTATAGCCTGATTACCAGTAAAATCTTTTACTTCTTCTACACAATAAGAATAAGCAGGTGGTAAGCCACTGTCGATAATTCCTACTTTAAGCATCGTATTTCTCAGTTTTAGTTACGTTAAGTGATGATGAGGCTATTTCAATTAACATATCGGCGTTGGCAATAGGTTTACCGCTATGGCTAACAATAATGCGTGTTGTGTTAGCAAATAGCTGATCAATTTGTTCAATGATATGGTTTTCAGTTACTTGATCTGTTGCTGATGTGGGTTCATCTAAAATAACAATAACAGGATCTTTTAGTAAAACTCGTGCTAACCCAATACGTTGTTTTTCTCCTCCTGAAAGGGCTGTACCGCGTTCACTTATGGTGGTATTTATTCCGTCTGGCATTTTTAAAATAAGTGATTCTAAACCTGCAGAAATAGCGGCGTTGTATACCTCAGTGTCAGAAGCTTGAGGGTGACCATAACGAATGTTATTGGCAAAACTGTCTCTAAATATCACGGGATCTTGCGGTGCGATAGCTATCCGTTCTCGCCATTCTTGCACTTTTACATTGGCGAGGTTTATCCCATCAATTTCGATGGAGCCTGAACGAGGTAATAAATGGCACTGTAGTAAATCGAGTAAAGTTGATTTACCAATACCAGTTTGCCCAACAATACCGACTTTACTGCCTGCAGGAATATGTATGTTTACATGGTTAAAAATTTCAGATTGTGGCGTATGGCCAAAGCATAAAGAGGTTAGCGTTATGTCACCTTTTAGTTGTTTGGGTAGGGTGTGGGCTTGCGCTAATTGTTCGTTGTTTTGTGCTAGTGGTTGCTGGCGTAAAAAGCTCACTCGGTCTAAGCTCACCGTAAGTCGTTGCCATGCCAAATATAAACCTAACAGCGATTGTAAAGGGCCTATGGCCATAGCAACATAAGCTGTAAAAGCAATAAGCGAACCTAAAGAAAAACTATCCTCAATAACCCAATAGCCACCGATTAAAAAAATAACCGCGCGTGACAGCGACACTAAAGTGCTGGGTATGGCTGATGTCCAAAATTCTGTTTTTTGCAGTGAAATAAGTTTACCTAAAAAGCTATGGTTTAATTGCCCCAGCTTATCAAGCTCTTGTTTTTCAGCACCAGAGGATTGAATAAACTTAATGACAGGAATTTTTTCAGCAAAGAATGACGAAATATCAGCCGCGCTTTCGCGTACTTTAATGTTTTTACGTTCAACTTTAGGTCTCATTTTAAATAAGTAAAAAAGCTCAAAGGGGATCAAAACCAAAAGAATAAGCGATAACTGCCAATGTAAATGAATCATCATTATGGTGGCTGCACTTAAGCCTAGAATAGCAGAGAAGGTTGAAAACAAAGTGTCTACAGCAAAGCGCTGTATTTCAGCCACATCGCGATCAATTCGAGAAGATATATCGCCAACACGTTGGTTATGATAAAAAGTGCTCGGTAATTTTTGTAAATGTTGAAAGACGTCTTCACGTAACGCAAACAGTATTTTTCCTGATAATTGCGTGTGTTTTATGCGGTTGTAGCCTGAGAGTAAGGTACTTAAAATACCCACAAAAAATAAGCTACAAGAAAATAAAACCAAGGCGTCAAAGTCTTTTTTTAACAAACCTTGATCAATAATTAATTTACTTAAATAAGGTACTGAAACGACGAGAGTAGTAGTGATTAAAGAAAATAACGCGAGAAAGAGTATCTCGCGCTTATGCAAGGCTAAAAAACTATATAGCCACGTTAATGCTGTCCTTCTTGCTGGAGAAGGACTGTTTGATGAGTTTTTTGCTGAAAGTAAGTCAGCTAAGCTCATTATGCTTTGTTAACCTTGGCGTTTAAATACAATACTGGTTGACATAGCACCATCACCTGTAAGGGGAATGGTCGCAATGTTTTTAAGAGTATCAGCGTCATAAACGGCTACATCAGCAAGGGCACCTGAAAGATAAATTTTAGATCCATCGTGCGAAAAATTAATACAGTAATAGGTGTACGGTAAATCAACTGAACGTATGAGTTTTTGTGTATTTGAATCGTATTCTTTCAAGTCATTCAATGTACCGTATACTCGGTTAAGATGACCTGGACGACGTATTGAAGTAAACAATACGGTTTCAATAGGCCCAAAATCTTTTGCGGACGCCTTACCTGTTTTTAAGTCAACTATTTCGTGGCCCCATATATATTCAGCGTTAGCTAAATCACCATCTTCACCGTTATATTTAGCTCGACTATACATTCGATAAAATTCATTATTAATTTTCCCCATTTGCCAAACCGTTAATACGTCTTTACCTGAATAACCCGGTTGATTGTCGTGTAAGCTTGGTAAAATCATCTCGTACTTACCTGAATGAATATCCATTAGAAAAATATCTTGTCCACCCATAATCAACTCACCAGACTCTAGTCTATCCATAGTGACTATTTGTCTGGGGGCATCATACGTGCGGTTTGCTTTTACGTTTAGCCCGTCTGCGGTGTTAAAAACGGCAATTTGTGGAGGAAGTAATTCGTAATGATCATTCATCAGTCTTACACGATTTTGATGAGTATAAATTTCTTTACCATCAGGGCTTATTGCAATAGATGCAATAGACTTTACACGAATGTTTCCGGTAGATTGCTGTGTTGAAAATACCACTTCACAGTTATCAATATTAACACCGTAAATATCACTAAAATGATCTGTTAATATATATACGATCGAATTATCTGGCGACATCACTAAAGTACCAGGGCCGGGTCCTGCTGTTAGGTCACATTGACGGATCACTTCATTTTTTTGTAAATCAATTAAATGTAGTGTGGTGTTTGGTCGTGTTACGGTAACCAAAAATTCCTTTTCTGTACTTTTTACAGAGGATTGATTTTCAAAGCTAGTGCTTTTGCAAGCACTTAACAGTAAAACTAAACTACTCAAGAATAACGTTGGGTAAAAGTTGTTCATTGTTTTATTCCTTTTCGTCGGGATACACAGAATCAAGATTACGCCAGTCTTTGGTTGCAGAGTCGGCATTTTTCGACCAGTCAGGGTAGGTGTTCATCATGTCGGGTACTTGAGCAGGCCACCAACAAGGGTCTGAACAACCGTATAAGTCAGCTTCCATAGGTTGACATAACCCTGATACGCTACCAAACATATCGACTTCCCAACCAGGATCTGTGGTAGCGGTACAACCTACTGGAGATTGCATTGCCATAACTTCATCAAGTTCACCTGTTTTTACCGCTTCATCAACTTTGCGAGCTTTGTTGTTTATTGCTTTTAAGTGTTTCATGATTGGGCCTTCCTCGGAGCTATATAAGTGTCGTAAAAAGCTGGATTGTGTTCCATTATTTGTGTGTATACCTTTATGCCAAAATCTACCCAGTCTCTCATTAGGTCACAGTAATGAAGGGTAGGTTTCGCAGGGTCGCCATAGCGAGCGTAACTTTCGTGATAACAACCACCGGCACATAAATTACGTATGTTACAGGTAGAACAAACCACACCATTTTTATCGAGTCTTTTATTTAAAAAGTCATTTAGTACGGGTTTGTCTAAGCCATTAATTACATCGCCAAGTAACGCTTGGTCTGAACCAGTAAATCGATGACAAAGGTTAAGGCCACCTTCATGATCTACGGCTACCATACCAACACCTGCGCCACAAGGAAGTGCTTTTTTAGTGCCTTCGTGAATGTCGGTGATTAGTTGATGCAAGTTTGAAAAACCAATGGTTTTGTTTTCGAGTGCAGCTGCAAGGTATTTTTCGCCAAGCTTTTTCATGTTAGTAAAAACATCAACTAGTTCTTCGGGCTTAAGGTTGTAATCACTAACATCGCCTGAAGTTACAGGAGCAAAACCAACTTCGCTAAAACCTAAAGTATTAAATAGGTGATCCCAAATAGTATCAATGTCGGTAAGGCCTGTGGTTAAGGTTACTCGCGCACCAATAGGGCGACTACGATACTTTGAAAGCAACATTTTTGCTTTTTTAGCAACGGTGTCGTAAGTGCCTTTACCGTTAACAGATATACGGTTACGGTCGTGATAGGCTTTTGGCCCGTCAATACTGATTGATAAACCTACATTGTGTTTATCAAAATACTCTACGTGTCTTTCAGTTAATAATGTTGCATTGGTTGTCATTGAAAAATCAACAATTTTACCTTTTGCTGGAAACACTTCTTCTGAGTAAGCAATAACTTCTTTAATTAAGGTGAAGTTTGATAAAGGTTCGCCACCAAAAAACACCACGTTATAACGTGATTGATCGGGCGACTCTTTCAGTAACATATCAATAGACTGTTTTGCGGTTTCAAAGTCCATTTTCTTACCGGCAGAAGGAACATCAAGATCTTCTTTATAACAGTAGGTACAGCTTAAGTTACAACCCGTATTAACACTAAGTACTACGGTTGTTAATGGCGCGCTGTCTAATGCTAAAGGAACAAACTCTTCCACGCCGTTATTTAGGCCTTTTTCACCCACTAACGATAGGCTTTTTAATTCACCTAAGGCTGACATAATGTCGGTTTCTGAATAACGGCCGCTTAATGCTTGCGTTAATGAAGTATCAGTAAAGTTCTCTTGTCCTTGTATTGAAGACAATATGTCGCCCGTTAATTCGTCGCGTTCAAATAAACTTGTCGTTGGAATATGAAAGATAAACGATTTATCTTTCACTTCTACTTGGTGAAGATTATTTTCTATGACTTCTAATGTTGAATTCATACGTTATCACCTTATTTAAGTGGTGGATTATTCCAGCGTTGCAAGGTTACTAGTAGGCGACCTATGCCACTGATCTCATTTCCGTTTTCAGTTAATTTTGCAATAACATTTAAGTTACCCGCGTTGTTTGTACTTCGGTAACGTTCTGGGTTTGGTCCTGCATTTGCTGGTGAGAATAAACCTGTGTTGGTATTCATTTTTCCGGCAAACTTAACGTCGTTATCTTTCTTAGCTGTTTCGTCGCGCGGAACAACTTGCCAAGTCACTTCTTCTATATAACCTAGGTTTAAGTCGTCTTCTGTGTTTGGAATACCGTCTTTACCGTAATCAGTACCTATAGCTCTGAAAAGGGTATCGGTTTTAGGTGTAGAGCCACCGTTGTCGCCAACACGAGAAACACCATAAGAAGGAATAACTTCTAACGCGTTAACTTGTTTATAAATAGCTAATTGTTTAGTAAGTGTTGCTTTACCTACGTTGATGTCGGCATAACCAATATCAGCATCACTTTTAGCCGTAATGTTAACCATCATACGGTTTGCACTATGACTAATGACATTATTAACAACAATGCTTGAAGGTAGCTTTAAGGCTGAGCTTAAACCTGTACCTGTAATGGTTAATGTAGTGGTTTCTCCTTTTTTAATATGATTAGGGTAAACACTTAATAGCTGTGTTTTTGGTGCATCTTTAATAGCGTTGATTCTCATGCCAACAAGCTCTTGGCCTTTTTGATAAAATCGACCTGTTAATGTTTGGCCGTCAGCACTTGCTGCAAGGGTTTGGCGTAAACTTATATCACTAAAGTTAATGTTACCTCGCCATTCGTAACCGGTATAAACCACCGAGCTACCTGTACCTTTTATCGCTTCACCGTTTGCATATTTTCCTTCAATGTTTAAAGCGTAATTATCTTTTTTGTTTTGATTTACTTGCATAATAGCGCTGAAATAGCCTTTACCTGGCATGTGACCACTAAGGATCCATTGACCTTCAAGTTGAGGTTTTTTAGCTTTAGACCAAGCCGACCATGCTTTGCTAGCAAAAGGGTATTTTTTAGAAACATGCGGTACCATTTTGTTGCGTGCAATGCCTAACCAATTACGGTCTCGGCCAAACATTGAATATTCAACAGATGGGAATTGGCCTAAATGAAAATCAATTAAGTAGTTCCATTCTTTGGGTTCTCTGCGCTGTAAAGCTACTCGAGCACCAGAATGACAACGAGCACACATAATTTGAAATTCGTCATCAAATTGTGTTTCTATTTGATTTAGGTCTTGTTCTAGCAAATATCTCACACCTTGCGTTTCACTAGGCGCTAAGCCTTGGTTGTCGGCTAGGTATTTAACAATTTCATGTAAGCCGCTGCCTTTTATGTCTAAATCACCTTTGTTAATTTTTAAACCGTGCATTAAACGCATTCTGTTGACGGTCATTTCCCATCCTTCAGGCGTTTTTCTTTGGTAACTTATACGGCTTAAGCCTTCATCAGTTGGAACATGGCAGCCTAAGCAATTAGAACGAATTAATTTAGCTCCTGCAGAATCATCTTTATTTAATGACGCAGCAAAGAGTAGTGGGGCGGTCAGTATTAATGTAATACCTAATAGTGTTTGTTTTAACAAAATGTATCCCTCTGTCTAAAATTTATTTAAAATAGTACGAATGACCTATTTTATTAAGACTATTCCTTTAATTCTTTTCTGTCAAGAAAGCCATAAAAGGAATAGTCTGCTTGTTAACTTCAGCGACAAGTTTCATTTTTATAAAATGTAGATTATCGTTTTTTGTGTTTATTTTAAGATCGTCACTTTTTTTTTACGCGATCTAGTTCTTCTTGTTTTAATTCTCTCATTTTAAATTTTTGAATTTTACCTGTTATTGTCATTGGGTATTCAGTCACAAAGTCGATATAACGAGGAATTTTAAAATGGGTTATTTTGCCTTTACAGAATGCGATAATTTCGTCGCTTGTTGCTTGTTCGCCTTCTTTTAATTGCACCCATGCACAAACTTCTTCACCCATTTTTTTATCTAGTACACCAAACACTTGCACTTCAGTGATTTTAGGATGAGTGTATAAAAACTCTTCAATTTCTCTTGGGTAAATATTTTCACCACCACGAATAATCATGTCTTTAATTCGACCTGTAATTTTTACGTAGCCTTTATCGTCCATAGTGCCAATATCGCCTGAGTGTAACCAACCAGCGTCATCAATTGTTTCACGGGTTTTTTCTTCATCACCCCAGTAACCTTTCATTACAGAGTAGCCACGTGTACATACTTCACCGGGTTCGTTTAATTCACATACTTGACCTAGTTCGTTGATTATTTTTATTTCAACATAAGGTATTGCACGACCTACAGTTTGGGTTCTGTGTTTTAAAGAATCGTCAGGCTTGGTCATATGGTTAAGGGGGCTAACTTCTGTTTGGCCGTATCCAATCAAAATGTTTCTTAAATTCATGTTTTTAATCAGGCTATTCATTAACTCAACAGGGCAAGTAGCACCAGCCATAATGCCTGTACGTAATGATGAAACGTCAAAGTTAGTAAACTCAGGGTGCTCTAATTCCATAATAAACATGGTAGGAACACCATGTAATGCAGTGCATTTTTCTTTTTCAATGGCCTGTAAGGTCGTTAAGGGGTCAAAAGCTTCAGATGGAAAGACCATAGTTGCGCCATGGCTTACACAGGCTAGTACACCTAAAACCATGCCAAAACAGTGATACAAAGGAACAGGGATACAGAGTCGGTCTTTGTCGGTAAATTTCATACCGTTAGCGCAAAGTGCACCGTTGTTTAAAATATTACAATGGGTAAGTGTAGCACCTTTTGGTTGGCCAGTAGTGCCGCTGGTAAACTGTATATTAATGGCATCGTCAGGTTGTAAGGAATCTCGTAATACTGCCAATTCGTTTTGTTCTTTGGGGCCGCCATATTTACATATAGTATTAAAGTTATACATACCAGGGGTTTTAGCATCGCCCATACGGATAACCGTGGTTAAATGTGGGAGGTTTTTAGATTTGAGTTTACCAGCTTGAGTATTTTTGAGTTCAGGAATTAGCTCATTGAGCATTAACAAATATTCGCTAGTTTTAAAAGATTCAGCACTTATAATCGCTTTACATTCAACCTTATTGAGTGCGTATTCAAGTTCATATAATCGGTAAGCAGGATTAATACATACCATGATCACGCCGATTTTAGCGGTAGCTAATTGTGTTAATACCCATTCGTAACTATTGGGCCCCCAAATGCCTAAGCGGTCGCCTTTGCTCAAACCTAAAGCAAGTAAGCCTGTTGCTAGTTCATCAACTTTTTCGTTTAGTTGTTTATACGACCATTTTATATCTTGATGACAAACCACTAGCGCATCATTACTTGAGTACAGATGAGCTATCTCTTCAAATTTGTTTCCTATTGTATTGTAAATTAGTTGCTGGCTTCCCTCACCACAGATATAGCTTTTTGTAATTTTGTTCATTTTGATTTCCACATAATTATTATAATAATTTTTATATTTACATTAGAGTAAACCTTAAAATAGGTCAACTGTATTTTTATTTTTTAAAAAAATAGGTTATAAACTCAAGTTATAATCACCTTAAAGCTTGGTAAGTATAAATATTACTTAACCTGAACTCGGTTTAATAAATGCTTCTCTAGCAGCCATTTTTCCTAACTTCTGCGTTAAATTTACTTGCAATAGAGGAGGAGTATTGACGCGAAATTTGTATAGAATTTAAGTACTAGATATATGGAGGATTGTTAGTATGACAGGAGAGTAACTATTTAATTTAGTTAAAGATTTTTATTATTAATATTATTTAGTTATATAAATTATAATATTATATTTTTAGACTCTAATAGGGGGAATATTTGTAAGTTATAAAAAACTAAACGCCTAATATAAAGAAGAGACCGACTTAGTGTGCTGCTCTCTTTTATTACTTAAATCTATGTTTTTATTTTCGTTAGTCGTTGTAATAATTAAGCTGATAGCATTTAAGATATTACGTATTTTTTCATCAAGGTAAATGGCAATAAAGGTTAAAAATAAGCACAACAATGGAATATAAATAAACGAAGTAATAATACTGCCATCAACTAAATAATTAATAACAATAGGTAAGGCAATAAACAAGCACATTAAGATACGATATACGGCGATGAAAATAATTTTTAACATGGTAACTCCATAGTTTATTTAAAACCTGAGGCTAAAGTTAAAGCAACCACAGGTAATATTTTAAAAAGTCTTAAAATATTTTTAAGTTTTCTATGTCGTTGAGTGTAAAGAGGTCGGCTATTTAAAACAAAAGGATAATATTCACCATTTAGGTGAATGATATTCATCTAAATGCATATCTTATTGTAGAGTAGGGGATTTTCTCAGCCAGCTTAAGAAGCATTGAATATCATGGCGTTTTTCGTCTTCAGCTCGATAAACCGCATAAACTGACTCAGGGTAGGAGAGGTTTTCGTTAAAGGGTCTTACAAGTAAACCATTTTCTTCGTGTACTCTTTCCATAGGGAACATAGCAAGGGCTAAGCCTAATCCTTGTATTGCAGCTCTAATAGACGAATCGTAATCGCTAAAAGTAATGGAACGTTTAAGAGGTATATCGGGGAGTTTTACTGTATTTGACCACGCTTTCCATATATCGTCCATCATGGTTATATCTATTAATGGCGCGTTGCTAACGTCTTCCAATTTGCTTAGCTTGTGCTTATTAACAAAAGCTTTAGACGCAACGGCAGCAATTTCAATATCCGTTATTTTAGTGGATATAACATTAGGCCATTTACCAGCGCCCACTCTAATGGCTAAGTCTATATCGTCGTATCTTAAATCTGCTACGTGGTTACCTGTTTCAATACGAATATCAATGTCTGGATGTGCCTCTTGGAAAGCTCCCATTTGCGGAATAATAATATTACTCGCTAAAGTACTAAAACAAGATATTTTTAAGCTAGGAGAAGAGTGACGATGCTTGACTTTTTTTGTGCCTTGTTCAAAGGCGGTTAAGCCTTGCTGAATATAATGTAGGTACATTTTCCCTGCGCTATTTACAGCAACCCCTCGGCTTTTTCGTTGAAATAATTCAAAGCCGAAATGCTCTTCAAGCGACTTAATTTGATGGCTAACGGCTGATGGTGTAATAAATAGCTCTTCACTGGCTAATTTAAAGCTCTCTAAACGTGCGGCCGCTTCAAAAATAGTGAGTAAATGAATAGGTGGTATTTTAAGTGCCATTATTTAGCCTAAGATAGAATAGATATTATAATTTAACATAAATTTTATTCATGTATAGAGGGGATGCTTTAGGTGTGTAGTTTTACGATGTTGAAGTAAGCTTTAACTAAAACTCTTCTAGCTCGTCAATTACTATACGTGCTTCGGCAATTGTACAGTCTGTTCTTGCCATTAATTGGTTTATTGATATGCCGGGTTGTTTTCTTGCTATGTTTAATAGTTCTTGATGGGTTAAGTTGTTTTTTTGTTCGCTGATATGATTCGCAACCCATTGCCAAGTGGGTTCTTCTGATGAACGAATATATTCTACAACGTGTTCTAATTGTTCAAAAGTTGCTGATAATATCCAATGTCTTGATCTACCTTTACGTTGCAATGTACAGCCTAAAGATCTTATTTCTGCTTTTAAAGCATAAGCCTTCATTACTCTTCTTAAAAAGGAAGATAAGGTGATTTCAAATAGTTTTTGCACACTAAGTTATCTGTATTTTTGTGATTAAAAAAGCCAGCATAACGCTGGCTTATCTCATTAAGCTATAGAGCTAAAATATACTTTAATATATTACCATTTTTTCTTAGGTTGAAATAGCATGTCTAAATCGTTTTCTTCATCTTTAGCTTTTTTCGCTGCATCTTTAGCATTGGTTGTTTTAAGAGCTTCAGTAATATCTTCTAATTGAGACTCTATTTCACTACGTTTTACTTTAGTGTATTCAGATTGGTTAGGGTGACTCATTAATGTTTGTAAGGCTTTTTCAAAATATTGGCGAGCAGAGCCTAACATTTCTTTAGAATAAGCTTTTTGCCCTCTACTTATTATGCTTTCTACACCTATTTTGAGCTGCATTGCGTCAAGGCGAAGATCTTGTTGGCTAAATGATTGAGCATCTAAAGCGCCTTTAGATTGCTCTGCTTTAAGCATGGCTCTTAATTTCTTAATATTTTGTAATATACCAACAAGCTGTTGTTCGTTGTCAGGTAAAATGAAAGTCTCATCACTTGCTGTTTGATTTGATGCTGAGTCTTTTGCGGAGGTTAAAGCTGCTTCAAGTTCTTGTACTTTTTGTTTTACAAGTTTTGAATCAGGAGTGAGTTGTCGCATTGCTTTTGCTGCATTTAGACTTCTTCTGATTAAAATTTCAATGAGTACAGGGCTTGGTGGAAGATTATTTAAATTAACAATGAGCTCTTCTGACTCATCAATTATGGCTTTATATTTAGCTGATTGTGCACGTCGTTCTTGTTCTTGTTTTGCTTTGTGTTGCTGCATAGCATTTACCACAACTACGCCAATCACCAATAAAACTATCAATCCGATGATAATAATAATCATATTTTTTACTCAATGTTATTTGATTAGAGGTTATTTGAAAAGATTCATCAATGAGTCTACAAAAAATGTTTAACTCTTCATAGTGTTAAATTGTTTTAACCCTCATTAATGGTAAATAAAGGGATGTTTTTGTTGTTAATAAAAACAAGAATGTTAAGAAGAGGTAAACAACTTAGTGAAAGTTTAAGTTTATTTTTCACTATTTGGTATAAATTATAAACTTTTTGAATAAAAATTGACTAATTTAAAATTTATTATGGAATAAACTTTAAATTAAGTATATATTTTTGGAATAAGAAAAATATATAGCTGCTATTTATGAAATTACAACAACTGCGTTACATTGTTGAAGTACTCAACAATAATCTCAATGTTTCCGCCACAGCGGAAAGTCTATTCACTTCTCAACCTGGTATTAGTAAGCAAGTTAGAATGCTTGAAGATGAATTAGGTATCCAAATTTTTGGTCGTAGTGGTAAGCATTTAACTCATGTAACCTCTGCGGGTAATGAAGTGATTAATATTGCTACAGAAATATTGTCTAAAGTTGAAGCTATTAAAGCGGTTGCTCGTGAGCATACTCAGCCAGACGAAGGTAAATTACGTATAGCAACAACGCATACACAAGCGCGTTATGCATTACCTGAAGTGATTAAAGGCTTTATGAAGCGTTACGATAAAGTTTCACTACATATGTACCAAGGGACTCCAGCGCAAATTAGTGAGTCTGCTTCTAAAGGTGATACCGATTTCGCCATTGCGACCGAGTCGCTACATTTATATAACGATTTAATTATGCTGCCTTGTTACCACTGGAACAGAAGCATTATTGTTAAATCTGATCATCCTTTAGCTAAAAAACGTGATATCACTATTCAAGATATTGCTAAATACTCTTTGGTTACCTACGTTTTTGGTTTTACGGGGCGTTCAGAGCTTGATACTGCCTTCTCAAATGCTGGATGCGAACCTAAAATCGCTTTTACTGCAACTGATGCTGATGTTATTAAAACCTATGTACGTATGGGCGTTGGTATTGGTGTTATTGCGTCTATGGCTTTAGATCCTAAAGTTGATGGTGATTTAGTGGCTATTGATGCAAGCCATTTATTTAAGCCAAGTACAACTAAAATAGGCTTTAGAAGAGGAACCTTTTTAAGAGGTTATATGTTTGATTTTATTGAGCGTTTTGCCCCTCATTTAAATCGTGACTTAGTCACTCGTGCGGTATTACTGAAAAACAATAACGATATAGATGAGTTGTTTTCTAATATTGAATTACCTACACGTTAATTGGGTTAACTATTCATTTATTACATGAAAAGGAAGCATTATGCTTCCTTTTTGTTTCTAGCATTCAGTAATATTTACTGCTAAACCGCCTCTAGAGGTTTCTTTGTATTTGGTTTTCATGTCGTTACCTGTTTCCCACATGGTTTTTATTACCTTGTCTAAAGTAACTTTATGAGTACCTGAGCCTCTCAATGCTAACCTAGATGCATTGATCGCTTTTATTGCTCCCATCGCATTGCGTTCAATACAAGGTACTTGAACTAAACCACCAACAGGATCACAGGTGAGTCCTAGGTTATGCTCCATGCCTATTTCTGCGGCATTCTCTACTTGGCTAGGGTTACCACCCATTATTTCAGTTAAAGCGCCTGCAGCCATTGAGCAAGCCACGCCGACTTCACCTTGACAGCCCACTTCAGCACCAGAGATTGAAGCATTGGTTTTATATAAAATACCGATAGCCGCTGCGGTTAGTAAATATTTAATACAGTCATCTTCACTTACTGGGTTTACAAATTTATTGTAGTAGCATAAAACCGCAGGAATAATTCCCGCTGCACCGTTTGTTGGTGCTGTTACAACGCGGCTACCAGCAGCATTTTCTTCATTTACAGCTAAGGCAAATAAATTCACCCAATCCATAGTAACTAACGGATCATTATTTTTTTCTACTGAGAGTGTTCTATACAAAGCAGGAGCTCTTCGAGTAACTTTTAAGCCACCAGGTAATATACCTTCTGTTTTTATGCCTCTAGCAACACAATCTTGCATTGCCTGCCATATTTCTAATAATTTACTTCTTACAATTTTTTCATCATTTAAGCACTTTTCGTTATTCATCATAATGGTGCTGATGTTTAGATGTTTATCTGCTGCTTCTTTAAATAATTCTGTTGCGTTAGAAAATAAATGAGGACGCTTAATATTATTATGTAATGAGAGTGCTTTATCTTTCTCTTTTGCAAAATCGCAGTCTTGCACAATGAAACCACCGCCAATAGAAAAATAGGTTTCTTCTAATATCAGATTATTATTTTCATCGTATGCGAATAAAGTCATACCGTTTGAATGAGCACTTAAGGTTTTTCTACGGTGATAGATAATGGCGTTGTCTTTAGGGAAAGAAACCGTATGTGTTTTGTTTAACAAAAGTGTTTGAGATTCCACTACACTATTAAGGATCGCTTCTATAGAATCAACAGGAATAGTATCAGGCTGTTCGCCACATAAACCTAAAATAACGGCTTTACCTGTTCCATGACCTATGCCTGTTTGTCCTAAAGATCCGAATAGCTCACATTTTACTCGGCTAACACTATTGAGTTGCTCATTTTCATTTAAATGCTGCACAAATAAATGGGCCGCTTTCATTGGACCAACAGTATGTGAACTAGAAGGGCCAATGCCGATTGAAAACATATCAAATACACTAATCATGATGTAATACCGAATTTAAGTTTGTTGACTTTTGTTTTGGTGAAATATTATTTTGTAATGGTATATGAAAACTCTTATTTATAACAACAAAAATATGATCATTTTTGTTAGATGTTTTTAATTTTAGCAGGGAGTTGAATAAAGGTAGTAAGTGGAGGGGATTTAACTAACCAGAGTTCAGGTTAACTAAGATGAATAGCTAAGTCTTTCAACATTGAAGCGGTTGCGCCCCATATGTTGTGCTGTTTGTATGGCATAAAATGCACATTATGGGAAAAGCTTTTACGTTGTACGTTAATTGCTATGTGGTTTGATGTATCTAAAAAATACTTTAACGGTACTTGAAATATATCACTTACTTCATTGGTATCTTTAATGAATTCATAATCGTTAGGAATAAAAGCAATATAAGGCGTTACAATAAAACCTGAAATGACCTGATAAGAATGTAAGCTCCCTACAATATTAATTAACTCAGGTGGGACGCCTATTTCTTCGAAGGTTTCTCGTGATGCGGTATCAATTAAGTTGGTATCTGTTTTTTCAACCTTTCCACCCGGGAAGCTAATTTGACCTGCATGATGCCTTAAATTTAGTGAGCGTTTAGTTAGTACTACGTTTAACTGATCACCATCGTCAACAAGAGGAATAAGTACTGCAGCTTCTTTCAGCGGTTTGTGGTGCTGGTATTTATGTAAGGAATCAGAGCGCTTATTTAATGAATACTTAAGTAAAAATTCGTCTTTTGTCATTAAGGACTCGATTAAAAAGGTGTTATTTATAAATACTTTTAGCTTAACTTAAGTTTGGCTAACAATCTAATTCAAAAGCAGTATGTTAATTATTAAGTTTTTGAATGAAAAAATGTCCCTTTAAGTACAGGTATGATTTTATTCACTTTATCGAAGGTTTCTTGGTATTCATCAGCGAGAACCGAATCTGCAACTAAACCGCCACCCGCCCAGCAATATATTTTATTGTTTTCACAAATTAAGGTTCTAATCGTTATGCTAGTGTCCATATTGCCACAGGCAGAAATATAACCGATAGAGCCGCAATATACACTTCGTCTATGAGGCTCTAATTCTTCAATAATTTCCATTGCTCTAATTTTAGGAGCGCCAGTAATTGAGCCACCGGGAAAAGCACCGCGTAATAAGTCTGTTGCGTTAAATTGCGCAGAGAGTTTTCCTTCAACTGTGCTAACCAAATGGTGTACCGCGGGAAAGCTTTCTATATCAAATAACTTAGGTACAACAACAGATCCTGCTTCGCATACTTTACTGATATCGTTACGAAGTAGGTCAACAATCATTAGGTTTTCAGCTTTGTCTTTTGCAGAAGCTTTTAGGTCTTCTGCGGCTTGTTGATCAAGCTCAGGTAAGTGATGCCTTGGGCGTGTCCCTTTTATTGGCTTACTTTGAACTTGATGTTCGTTAAGTTGTAAAAATCGTTCAGGAGATATACTTAAAATAGCCGCATCTTCAAGGCGTATGAAAGCCGAAAAAGGGGCGTTGTTTTCTTCACGCAGGGTTTTATACGCTTGAAATTCGTCGCCAGAATAACTGGCTGAAAAACGTTGTGCTAAATTTATTTGGTAACAATCCCCCGCTAATAAGTATTCATGTACTTGATTAAACTTTTGCGCGTATTCTGTTTGGGTCATATTTGATAACCAATCAGAATCTAATGTAAATTCTAATCTCTTGCTTTGATTGGCTGTTTTAATTAGAGCAAAAAGATCGATTTCAGTTTGTTTTCTTTCGTTTTCTAAACAAAGCAAATGAAAAACCTGTGTTTTGTTATCAAAAATTATTGCTTTGTTGTATATACCTACCGACATTTCGGGAATATGAATATCTTGCTCGCAAAGCTCAGGTAATACTTCAAATTCTCTTCCTAAATCGTAAGCAAAATAACCGACAGCGCCTCCTTTAAATGGAAATTTTATTGATGCTGAAATGTTAATATTTGAAAAGGTTTCTTCAATAGCTTGGTTAACCAAGAAAAGTGGATCTTCAGTACTTGTTATTGTTGAGTTATTTGCAACATTCACTATTTTGGTTGTTTTGTTTTTTGTTGCTAAAGTAACAACAGGATCCCACACTAAAATATCAAACTGACTATCAACATGATTGTTATCACAAGAATCTAGCCACATTGCCCAAGGTAAATTTGATAAGTGTGTAAAAATATCACTAGACACAATATTGTCATCAAAAATAATGACGTTAGAAGTTAATTCAACGGCTGAATTTATAGGATGAGATGAATGAGTGTGTTGTTTTAACAAAGGCTGCATACTTTTTATAAGATGAATGTTTAATTATAAGGTGAATAATTAATATTACTAAACTGAATTAAGATACTTCTATAAGTTAGTAGCAGCACCTTAGTAAGCAAGGTATCATATCGGCAAAATTATAAGTTTCAACTAATTCCTCTCATGAATTCTTTATTCATAGGGTTTATCTAAATTCAAGGTAAATGTGACAAAGGTAAATTATGGCTATTATCAAACAGCAAGACCTCATCGATAGCATTGAAGATGCACTTCAGTATATTTCTTATTATCATCCGCTTGATTTTATTCAAGCATTAGAAAAAGCATACAACAAAGAACAAAGCCAAGCCGCTAAAGATGCGATTGCACAAATTCTTATTAACTCTCGTATGTCTGCCCATGGTAAACGTCCTATCTGTCAAGATACTGGTATTGTTACGTGTTTTGTGAAAGTAGGTATGGATGTTCAGTGGGATAAAACTGATTTAACCGTTCAGCAAATGGTTGATGAGGGCACACGTCGTGCTTATATGAATCCTGATAATCCTTTACGTGCTTCTATTGTTGCAGACCCCGCGGGTAAACGTATTAATACGAAAGATAATACACCAGCGGTTGTTCATATTGATATGGTTGCTGGCGGCGGTATTGAAATTATGATCGCAGCGAAAGGCGGCGGATCAGAAAACAAATCTAAAATGGTAATGTTAAACCCAAGCGATTCAATTGCTGATTGGGTTGTTAAAACGTTACCAACTATGGGCGCAGGCTGGTGTCCTCCAGGAATGTTAGGTATAGGTATTGGTGGTACGGCTGAAAAAGCAGGTGTATTGGCTAAAGAAAGCTTAATGGACCCTGTAAACATTCAAGAACTTATTGACCGTGGCCCACAAAATGCGGAAGAAGAACTACGTTTAGAAATTTTTGAACGCGTAAATAAATTAGGTATTGGTGCTCAAGGTTTAGGGGGTTTAACAACGGTTGTTGATATTAAAATTAACTCTGTGCCAACTCATGCGGCATCTAAACCTGTAGTTATGATCCCTAACTGTGCGGCAACTCGCCATGTACACTTTCATTTAGACGGTTCAGGTCCTGCGGATCTTCAGCCACCTAAATTAGAAGATTGGCCTGAAATTACATGGGAAGTAGGTGAAAACGTACGTCGTGTTAATGTGGATGAGCTTAAGAAAGCTGATATTAGCGAATGGAAAACAGGCGAAACTGTTTTACTCTCGGGTACTATTTTAACAGGTCGTGATGCAGCTCATAAACGCATTCAAGAAATGTTAGCAGCAGGTGAGAAGTTACCCGTAGACTTTACTGACAAGTTTATTTACTACGTTGGACCAGTAGATGCTATTGGCGACGAAGCGGTTGGTCCGGCTGGCCCAACAACCGCAACACGTATGGATAAATTTACTGAAATGATGCTAGCTGAAACAGGCTTGTTAGGTACTATTGGTAAAGCTGAACGTGGTGCTGCAACGTGCGAAAGCATTAAAAACCATAAGTCAGTTTACCTAATGGCCGTTGGTGGCGCTGCATACTTAGTGTCTAAAGCAATCAAAAAAGCGAAAGTGGTTGCCTTTGAAGACATGGGTATGGAAGCAATATACGAATTTGAAGTTGAAGATATGCCTGTAACAGTTGCTGTAGATTCTACAGGTGAATCAGCACATGTTACTGGTCCTCAAATTTGGAAATTAAATATTGAAGAAGAAGACAAGAAAACTAAAGGCTAAAATCTTTAGTTAACGCTTATCTAGCTTTACTAAAACGCTATAAGGTAAAACTTATGGCGTTTTTTATTGCTTAAAAAACAGGAAGCGTAAAATAATATTGTTTTATAGCTATATTTGATCTTTATGAAAAACATAACTTTATTACTGTTGTTGTCGTTTTTTTAGATTAGAAATCCCACCCCATACTAAGGTAATAATAACCACCATTAAAGCCACTCGGAGAGTTTAAAGGGTATATAGCACCTAAAAATCCAGATTTACGCCCTTGACTATATTCATCTGGAAATACATTAAAGATATTTTTAGCGCCCAAAGCAACTTCTATATTATCTGTAATATCATATGAAATTTCCATATCAGTTATGATAACAGGATCAACTTTTTCAAGCAGAGATACATCATTAAATTGTGCATTATAAAAACTTCCATAATAATTTATACGAAACATTGTATGTAATGCTTCTTGTGAGTGTGAATATGTTAATACACCTCTAGTTTTTGGAATTCCATCTTCACGTTCTTTACGTACATTAGCATTTGATATGGGGCTTTTAGGATTAGTAACATCTAGTTCTGTGTCAGTATAATTAAACGCTAACGATAAAATATCGCTTCCCCCCATAAATTCAAATGGTAAACTGACTACTAAATCAATGCCTTGAGTTACTGAGTTGAAATCGTTAGCATAATATTGAATGTTGGTTACGTTTGAACTAATTCCTGAGATAGATAATAATGGTGTGTCACTTGCCACTATTTCACTCGTAAATAGTGATAATCTATCATCTACATCAATATAAAAATAATCCAAAGTAACATTAACAGGGCTTATTTCAGATAATATACCGAAGCTAAAACTAGTGGCTGTTTCTGGTTCAAGCTTTCCTCCTGAACGTGCCGTTGCAATAGGGCTCAAAGCACTTATTAATTGTGAGCCTTGTTGAACAACTACATTATTTTCGATCGAATTGGATGTGGATATACGTTGAAGAGTTGACTGGCCAACAGTGGGGGCACGGAAGCCAGTACTTAGCGTTGAACGTAATGCAATTTCATCGGTAAGCTGTATACGGGTAGAAAGCTTACCGTCAAAAGTATTACCTATTTTTTCTATTTTTTCATACCTTATCGCAAATGATACCGAAAGAGCTTCAGTTACGTCGGCTTCAATATCTAAATATACGGCATTTGATGTACGAACGTTAATACCAGCAGTATCTGGTGAGAAACCAGGGAAACCGTTTGAACCTATGGCTTCACCATTACTCGAAAAAGGGCCTATTTCATAAGATGCACTATCTCCAGCGACAACTTCAAATTGTTCAAAGTAGTTTTGGTAACCAAAGGCAACATTGAGTTCAGATTCAAAACCAACATCAATAGGATAGGTAAAGTCAGTATTGAATACACGCTCTGTTTGAATTTGAGAACCTAATTTAAAATCTTTTGGTGAATTTTCACCTAACGAGGCATTAGCACTGTTAAATAATTCATAATCAATATGATTTCTACCTACGGCCATACTTATGTCATAAGTTAGTTCAGCGTCATTGTTATTTAACGAGCCCCGTATACCCGCCACTATACTACCATCAGTTACTTTACCGCCAAATATAGGGGTGAAGCCACCTGGAAAACGTTCATTAAAAGAAAAACAATTAGGATTGGCTATAACTGCTGCTAAGGCTTCAGCATCGCCACTACTGCCAGGGATAGTCGGTACTGGACAGTTCCCTGTTTGATTATTAGTCATGTCAAAGAATAGGCGAGTACCATTGTCTGGGTTAGTAAATATACTTGCTCTTGTATTAGGGTTACGATAAAAAAAACTGCCATTTACATCACGTTGCGCCCAGTTACCAAAAAGATAAAGTTGCTTATAATTGTTGTTATCCCCAACATCTATTTCTACATTGCCAAACAGTTTTAGGTTATTAGCAATATCCGGGGCTCCCCAGGGTACTACAGGATCTTGTATATCATTTTCGCTAATACCACTATCAATTAAGCTTTGAACCGCAGGATCTTGAACCCCACGAGATGTGGGATTACTTTCTGAAAACTCGAATGATAAATTGGCTGTACCACTATCATTAATAGTGGTTCCTAAAATACCAGATAGCTTATATTGAGCACCATCCCCTTTATAATATTGACCCGTATGCACTTCAATACGATTGACCTCGGCACTGTTTTCTAATCGAAAGTTAATCACACCAGCTATAGCATCTGATCCATATTGCGCAGCAGCGCCATCTCTTAAAACTTCTACACTTTTAAGAGCAATACTAGGTATAGGCTCTAAATCCACTCCGTGGGCCCCTACATTTAATCCTGAAATGTATTCATAAATAGCACCACTACGATGACGTCGTTTACCATTAACTAATATTAAAATACTATCAGTAGGTAACCCTCGAATATTTGCGGGTCTTACTATAGTACCTGCATCGCTAATGGCTTCCTGATTTACGTTATACGAAGGCATAACAGTGGAGAGTGTCGATATAATATCGAGACTACCTCGTGTTTTTAAATCTTGTTTATTAATAATATCTAATGGTGCTAGTGCTTCATTAGGTGAACGATTTATTCGACGTGAACCTGTAATTTGAATACGTTCATCTTCGATTTCTATTGTAGAATTTTTAGAAGGGGATTCAGGGAACGAAGCTGAGTTAGTAGTGGGTAAGGTGGGGGTTGTTTTAATTACCTTGTTTTTTAAATCTTCGAAATTATTTAAAACAGATGATACAGCAATGACTCTTTTTTTAGTCGCAATGGCATTGATAGGAGTATTTAAAAGAATCTTTGTGAGAGCATCTTCCAGTGAATAAGTACCTATAATAGGGTTAGTCATGACAACAATTGAGTCATCAAAGGGGTATAAAAGAGAATAGCCAGAGATATCAGCTAATTTATTGAGAGCGGTAGCCGCATCCATTGCTGGTAATTTAAAGTGGTAACGTTCAGCAGCTTGACACACTAGAGTATTGCCTAACCATAATAAGAAAAACATAATATGAAACTGAATATTTTTTTCTTTATTATGTTTTAATCGGCGACTTAACACTTAATACTTATCTCGCTGTTTGAGTGAATGTTTTGATTATTTTTCTTTGTTGTATATGGTAACTATTGGCATCTTCAATCAACTGTTTCAGTGTGACAACAACATCATGCTAGCCAGTATTACTGTTATCTTATCATCATGAAAGAATTTCGACTATTGGCTATAGCTTTAATTAACCTCAACTCGGGTTAATGAATGTTAGATAATAAATTAAAACTATTATTTATCAAAGGCTTAATCTGTATCGTTGTTTTCCTAAGTTATATTAGTCTCTCAACATTGATATTTTTGTGTATAACAAGGCGAATTTTTCTATCTAATAGCTAGCTATTAGTAATAAATTCAACGAAGTTAGGCATAAAAATAGCTTGTTGAGTAACTTTGCTTATCCCGAGCTGAGGTTAATTAGGGTCTATTGAACTTTTATGTTTAAATTTTGTTCGAATTAAATGCTTGTTGATCGCGGTGCAAGAAATGTTGCCTAGTTGTGCTATGTAAATTTCTGCAACAATGAGCAAGAAATAGATCCGTAGGATAGCGTTTATTAGCCATTTCTACTACGTTATCGCCTATTAGAGTAGATAACCTGAGCTTGGCTTAACAAATGCTTCTCTAGCAGCTAGTTTTCCTAACTTCTGCGTTAAATTTACTTGTAATAGGGGAGTATTGACGCGAAATTTTCCTTGAATTAAGAAAAATTAGCAAACTAGAGGAACAATGAAATTGTTTTTTATTATATTTCAATGTGTTAAGTGTATCTTAAACCGAGTTCAGGTTAGATAACGACAAACATATGCTCTGCCTTGTATAAAAGGCTAATAAACTGCTGTAAAAAAATCAGCAAAGAGCAGCAGACCCTAGCTGAGTTGTTTTATTAAAGTTGAGTTGTTTTATTAATTAAATGTGATGGTATTAGTCAGTGCCTTAAATATAAAAATCTCAGCCGAAGCTGAGATTTTTATAAGAACAAATTTACTTTATTTATTGATTAAAAGTTATAAGATGCTTTTACGTAGTAGAAACCACCGTTAAAGCCAAATGGAGAGGTTTCATAATATTTGCCCCCCCAATTGTTGTTATCACCAGACCAATCAATTTTTTCTGCTTCTTGGTCAAAAATGTTTTGAGCCCCTAAAGAAACAGTAATATCGTCATTTACAAAGTAACTCACTTCAACATCAACAGTTACTGCAGCATCACCTTCTTTGATAGTGGCATCATAATCAACATGAACACCTTGATATTTGCCGTAGTAGTTTACACGAGTAAACATACTAATCATTTCCCAACCTTGAGACCATGTAAATGTTCCTCTATGGTTCGGTAAATCATTTTCTAAACGAGATACTTTGAAATCACCCGTAATTTCAGGAGAAAACTTATCAACTTCAGTTTCATTCCAGTTATAAGCTAATGCAAACGTTGTATCACCATCGAGCAATGAAGTTGAGTAGTTCGCTACAAAATCAACCCCTTGAGTGGTTGTATCAAAATCATTAGTAAAGAAACTCACTTGTTGAATAGAGTCAACATTGGGTACACCTGCCGCTTTTAATACGTCTTTATCATTATCGTCTAAATTATATTTAGCTGATTGAGAAATACGATCTTCAACTTGGATGTTATAGTAATCTAATGTGAAATAGAAACCATTAATATCCCATACAGCACCAAAAGCATAACTTTCAGACTCTTCAGGTGTGAGCTCTGTTGCGCCTAATTGGATCGCTACTGGGTTTGTCGGTGGTAGTAGGGCTGAGTCGCTTAACACACCATCACTTAAGTTTGTTTGTACATTTGAATAGTTAGCTTGACCAACTGTAGGCGCTCGGAAACCTGTACTTAATGAGCCTCGAAGTGAGAACTCATCAGTAATATTGTACTGAGCTGTTAACTTGTAATTTGTTGTATCACCAAATGAGCTGTAATCTTCATAGCGTAAAGCTGCGCCCATTAAGAAATTTTCAGTAAATTGTGCTTCTACATCGACATATAAAGCATAGTTTTGACGAGAGAATTTACCGGCGGCAGAAGGTTTAAAACCAGGGAAACCATTTGAACCAATACCAAAACCTTGAGAAGTTAATGGACCCGCTTCAAAAGCCGCGACATCACCTGAAGTCACTTCAAATGACTCTGAATGCCATTCGTAACCCCCAGCAACAATTAATGGAGACTCCATACCTGCTTCAAATTCTTTCACTAAATCAATGTTAAATGATTTTTCTAATTGAGTATGTTTACCCGGACTAAAGTCACGCGGAGTGACAGGACCTAAAGAAGCATTAAGCGTATCATAGATAACATAAGTGGATTCGTTGAAACCAACTGAGCCGCTTACATCATATTTAAGTGTATCGCTTATCTCACCACGAGTCCCCATAGTAATAGCTGTATCAACGATGTTACCACCGAAGTTAGGTGTAAAACCACCCGGTAACATTTCATTAAATGCGAAACAGTTTTGACCAACGGCTGTATTATCATCCGCAATTAAAGCGTAATCACTTTGTGTTAACACATTACTACTGGTGACATTAACTGTAGGACAAGCAATACCATTATCAAGCCCATCTAAATCAGCAATAAGAATGTTAGGTTGATAGTTTTCATCTTGAACGCCATTAACTATATCACCATTGATTTTACCATCACCATTTGTATCTACGCCGTCTGTATCACCATTACTATATACACCACTACGAGTATGTGGGTTACGGTAGTAAAAACCACCTTTAATGTTACGTTCAGAGAAGTTACCAAACATGTAAGCTTCTTTACCATTTCCTAAATCTAGACCAAAGTTACCAAAAACAGTCAGATCATCTTCTACTTCAGGAGAGCCCCAAACTTGAGCTAAACTATCAACATCCGTGTTACCGGCTTCGATTAAAGCGGCGGCATCAGCACGCTGTACACTTCGGCTTGTAGCATCAGCTGTTTTATATTGAAAACTTAAATTAGCAAAGCCATTGGCAGATAATGGTAAGCCTATGTTACCGGACACTTCTGTAGTATCGCCATCTCCTTCGTAGTATGAACCATGACGCACCGTAAGGTTTCCACCCTCATCATCATCTTTTAAAACAAAGTTCATTACACCCGCAATAGCATCTGAGCCGTATTGTGCCGCAGCACCATCTCGTAATACTTCAACTTGCTTTAACGCAGCACTTGGAATAACAGAAATATCTGGACCTTGTGCACCATCATTAATACCACCACCTAATAAGGCAATAACAGAGGCACGATGACGACGTTTGCCGTTAACTAGGATTAATGTACTGTCAGATGAAAGACCACGTAAGTTAGCGGGTTTTACTAAACTAGCCGCATCTGAGATAGGATTTTCATGAACGTTAAAAGAAGGAACGGTTCCTTTAATAAGGTCTAGCATATTAGTGTTACCTGCTTTACCTAATTCGTCAGCTCCAATTAAATCAACGGGAACGGGTGAATCATTTACTGAGCGAGGCGCACCACGTGAGCCTACTACAGCGATACGTTCAACTTTTTCTTCTTTTGCGCCGGCTTCATTCTCAGCAGCAGAAACAGCGGTTGTTCCTAGAGCAACACTCACAGCAAGCGCTAACGTAGTATTACGAAATTTTATAGACATATTTTTCCCTTATTAAATTTGAAGACTAATTCTTATTATTGATTTTTTAATTATTTAGTTCAGTTGCTATTTATTTAACATTTGCAACTTAGTTCTAAAGAGCCAATATGTATGGGAATCCGTAAAAAAACTTATTTATTTTTTGTTTTTTTTATTTTTAATTTTTTTGTTGTTGATTTTATTGTTTATTTTTTTGTACTTGTTATTGCTAGTTAACCCGGATTTGGGTTAATTATTCAAATTGGTATGAATGTCTTGTATCGATAGGGTTAGGTAGATAATGTAATAAAACGGGTATAAAAGATTTTTCTTAAATATTTAGAATGTTTCTGTAACCATTAATCTGACAAAATAATAGGGGCTTTTAGGCTTTATCACTTTTATTATAAAGCCTAAGGTACTGATAATTTATGTTATTTTATTTTTTAAGGTGGTTATGTTTTTTTAGTAAGCAATATTTTATTTGAATCAAGGCGCTGAGACTTCATATTAAAAGAAAGTTCTATAGCTTCAATTAGCGCTTCACTATCTTCTAAGTCAAAACGGCCACTTATTCGTATGTTATGCAGTGAGGGATCTTTTAGTACAATCTCTATGTTTACATAACGGTTAATTTCTTTAATGACATCTGCAAACTCTTTATTATCAAATACTAATTTTCCATCAATCCATGAAAGTTCACGTTTGATATTTTCAGGGTTAATACGTGTTAATTTTGGAGATTGATCACTGGCTACTATAACTTTTTCACCCTTAGCAATATAAACGTCATCTTTATTAATTGTTGTATTATTTAACTCTTCAATATCGGTTAATTTAGTATTAAGTGCTACTTTTGACATTTTAACTTTACCGTCAGTAACCGTGACTTGAATATTCTCAGGTTCCAAATGAATGACAAACTTTGTTCCTATAGCTTGAACTAGACGATCTCCAGCATACACAATAAATGGGCGATTAGGATCATGTGCAACTTCAAATAAAGCTTCTCCTTTTATTAATTTAATTATACGTTTATCATCAGAAAATTCAGTTTCAATTCGGCTATTAGTATTTAAGTGTATGATTGAACCGTCATCAAATGTTGCATTCATTTGTTGTCCTACTAAAGTAGCATATGAATTTTTTTGCACATTATTAGGTATCGCTAACCAAATAAAAACAGCTAAAAAACTCATGCTTGCGGCTAAAACATAAGGTGCAAAAATAGGCTTTAAGACTGACCATAAATATGTGTTTTTTGACGAGCTTTCATTATCATTATCAATATTAATAAGTACTTCATCTATATCATCCCAAATGTTAGCCATAGCTTTTAATGCTATAGGATGTCTTTTATCTGCTGCTAACCAGATCTTTAACTCTTTTCTTGATTGATCAGATAAATTACCATTATCTAGTCGTACTAACCAAATAGACGCTTCGTCATCAATCGTATTCTCTGAATGAAGTGGAATTACTTTATTGCTTGGATTCATTTTATACGCTCTTTGTTTGATTGATGTAGCTGTGTTGGAAGTTCAAGTTCATTGATTTCATATCCTTGTGCATAAAGTGATTGTTTGCACTGTTTTAAGCCTGTAGCAATATATTTCTCAACTGAACTAACTGATACATCCATTTTTTTTGCTATTTCTTTATGGCTTAAGCAGTATAATTTTCTTAACAATATCGCCCGACGGTTTTTTTCAGGTAATGAACTTAATACTTTACTAAAACGCTCAAACTTACGTTTTTGGTATAGCTCTTTTTCAACTTTATTATCAACATCGTCTTCTAGTAAAGCCTCATCTAATTCTGTATGTATTTCTTTTGATTGTTGTATTAATTTTTTTAGAACTAAATTTCTTGAAACAACAAATAGGTAATCTTTAGGGGATTTTATTTGTTGTTTAGCATTAGAGTTTAAAACCCTAATAAATGTTTCCTGTAAAATATCATCAACATCTTGTTGTTTTACACTCATCTTCATAATCGAACGCACTAAACCATCTCTACATGATTGAAAAGCGGCTAAAACTTGATTGTTCGACTGCTTATTTGTTGGCATTTAATGTTTCCAATAATACGCTATTTTATTAAAGAGTTTAGTTACGGCTTAATCCGTAATTATTTTAGTAAAAACGATAAAAAAATATTACATAGAAATGAATATTCAAGTCACATTCAAGGTGACAAAATGTTCATCTTGATAGGGGATGAATGTATTTAAATATAGCGTATAACAAAAATAGATTATAATCGAAAATTTCTTAAGCTATATTTTATAGAAGGTTATGTTTGTTGATAAAAGCTGATGATTATAAATATTTTGATAAATATGTATGGATTAGTTGTTAGATAGACTCTTTAACTGTATTGATAAATAAATTTACGTACACAATTAAAATATAATTATAACGGTGGAAATTATTTTGGAATTTGAAACACTTTTTTCTTTAGGTCTTTATTTTAGTGCAATGCTTGGTATAGGGCTTTATTCGTATTATAAATCAACAAATGATGTTTCCGGATATATGCTTGGCGGGAGAAGCTTAAGCCCAAGTGTTGCTGCGCTTTCTGCTGGAGCATCTGATATGAGTGGTTGGATGTTAATGGGCTTACCTGGCGCTATGTATATTTCAGGTCTGAGTAGTTTATGGATTGCAATAGGCTTAGTTATAGGCGCATTTTTAAATTATATTATCGTTGCGCCTCGCTTGAGAACTTATACTGAAGTGGCTAATGATTCAATTACATTACCCGATTTTTTTGAAAATCGCTTTAATGATAAGTCACGCATGTTAAGGATAGTTTCTTCGATTGTTATTGTTGTTTTTTTCACGCTTTATACCTCAAGTGGTATTGTTGCTGGTGGCAAGTTATTTGAAAGTTCTTTTGGTTTAAATTATGAAGTTGGCTTATATGTTACAGCGGGTGTTGTTGTAGCGTACACATTATTTGGTGGTTTTTTAGCTGTGAGCCTAACTGATTTTGTTCAAGGCTGTATAATGTTTGTTGCATTGGTCTTAGTGCCCATAGTAGCGATTAGTGAAGTAGGGGGCTTATCAGAAATGCATTCAAGCATTAATACCATAAATCCTGCCTTGTTAGATGTTTTTAGTGGGGTGAGCTTAATTGGTATTCTTTCAGCGATGGCTTGGGGGTTAGGTTATTTTGGTCAACCTCATATCATTGTTCGCTTTATGGCTATTCGTAGTGTTAAAGATATGCCTACAGCTCGTCGTATTGGCATGAGTTGGATGATTGTTTCTATTATTGGAGCTATGGCTACAGGCTTTTCTGGTATTGCTTATGTGGCCAAAACCGGCATAGAGCTTGATGACCCTGAAACTATTTTTATTCTCTTGTCTCAAATTCTATTTAGTCCATTAATTGCTGGGTTTTTATTAGCAGCAATTTTAGCTGCCATTATGAGTACCATTTCTTCCCAACTATTGGTTACATCAAGCTCTTTAACTGAAGATTTTTATAAAACATTTTTACACCGCGATGCTACAGATAAGCAACAAGTATTCGTAGGACGTATATCTGTGTGTTTAGTGGCGTTAGTTGCAATTTACTTAGCTTACGATCGAGACTCATCTATTTTATCATTAGTGAGTAACGCTTGGGCAGGTTTTGGTGCCGCTTTTGGGCCTGTTGTTATTGGTAGTTTATATTGGAAAAAAATGACCAAAAATGCTGCTTTAGCTGGAATGATAACAGGAGCGATAACTGTATTATTATGGGTCTATGTTCCTATCACTATTAATGGTGAGTCATTAAGTTCAGTAATGTATGAAATCGTTCCTGGGTTTATTTTATGTTCTTTAGTTATTTATGTGGTAAGTAAATTGGCACCTCAAGATGATACTGAGGTTTTAGCTAAGCATGATGAAATGTTAACGCATCACATTTAATTTTATAGCGTATTTGAAATATCGCTGGATATTGAGATTTTGGTATCTAGCGAAGTTTTATACCCGTAAGCATTCAAGTGCTCTGAAATAGTCCCTTGATTGGTAACGGGTATAAGACCATTCTAGTCAGCCTAATGGTTAATTACTTGTAAAGCTATCTCACAGCCTTTAGTACTAGCAGCGTTACAGCCAATCATAAAACTATTTTTAATCAAAGTCGTCATAGTTGTTTTAAACTATGACCAAGCTTTTGGCTTATTTAAATAAACTTCACATTATTAACGAATTAAACTTAATCTTAGAAAGAAAATATGCTCTAATTAAACTGGTTATTTATACAGTTTTGGACAGGTATGCAAATAGACGAGTTATTTAGGTTGTTAAACGAGTATTCAACAGTAGGAATTTTTATATTACTTGTTGTGATCTTTGTTATTAATATCGTTCAGTATTTTAGTCAGCGATCGAAAGTGTCTTTAATTAACGAACATTTATTTCAGTTAATAAATGATCAAACCTTAGCCAAACAAAATAGTATTGAACGAGGTGTTGAATTAAGCCAATTAAGTCAAATTACGCATTCATTTAAACCTTACATGGAACAACAAATTGCTGATCTGAAAATGAAACTCATGCGTCAGCAATTAGAGCAAAGCCAGCAGCAACAACAGCAACAAAATACATTCAGTGAACAAATTCTTAAAGCGCTACATGAACACCAACAGCAGTTTAGTCAAAATCAACATAAAGCCGTTGACCAACTTGTTGAACATTTATCTAAAGCAAGTCAATCTAATCGCCAAGAACTCGCTAAATCTCTTGAATCGTCTGCTGTACAATTAAGCCAAGGTATTGAAAAACTCACTGAGTCAACCGATAAAAGACTGAAAGAAATTAACGCGCAAGTTGAGCAACGCTTAGCGGAAGGCTTTGAAAAAACCACTAAAACCTTTAATGATATTTTGAAAAGACTCGCGCTTATTGATGATGCTCAAAAGAAAATAACCGAGTTATCAACCAATGTTGTGAGCCTACAAGAAGTACTTGCAGACAAACGTTCAAGAGGGGCTTTCGGTGAAGTACAACTTACCGCGTTAATCAGAAACGTGTTACCAGAACAACATTTTTCATTGCAGCATACTTTATCAAACGGAAAAATAGCAGACTGTTTATTAATGTTGCCCAAACCTACGGGTAATGTAGTTATCGATTCCAAGTTCCCATTAGAAAGTTATAAAAAAATGGCAGATAATCAGTTAGGTGATTACGATCGAAAAGCCGCTGAACGTCAATTTAAAGTGGATATTAAAAAACATATAAATGACATTAGCGATAAATACTTAATAGATAAAGAAACCTCAGACGGCGCTATTATGTTTATTCCTGCTGAAGCTATTTTTGCCGAGATACATGCTCATCAAAGTGACTTGGTTGATTACGCTAATAAAAAACGCGTTTGGTTAGCGTCGCCAACAACGTTAATGGCTATATTAACTACGTCTAGATCAGTACTGAAAGACGAAGAAACACGTAAACAAATTCATGTAATACAAGCTCATTTATCAGGTTTGTCGGATGATTTTGGGCGCTTTAGAAGTCGATTTAATAACTTAGCCAAACATATAGATCAAGCGGCAAATGATGTTAAGCAGATTCATACCTCAGCAGATAAAATATCAAACCGTTTTGAAAAAATAGAAAGTGTTGATTTAGATTTAATTGAAGAAAAGAAGTAAAATAAATTTTTAAGCCTATTTACATTCGGTACATCGTATTTTTAAAGGACTATTTGTGAAAAAATTATTAACGTCAGCTTTAGTATTATTTATTATTTCGTTTAGCTTCATAGCCAAAGCTGATGTTTATCAGCAACTTATTTCGGGTAACTTATCTCAAATAAAAATAGCTTCTCAAACAATGGCTGCAGGTCGTGAAAACACTCGAAATAATGCTGATATATTAGCTGAAATATTATTATCTAAATATGAAAATGCGCTATCTATTGAAGTAGATACTTTATCTTGGGCATGTAAAGCGTTAGCGGCGACAAACGATGGACGTTATAGAAATTTACTTATAAATATAGCGAATAGTAAAACTCATAAAAAATTAAGAAAATACGCCAAAAGTTCTTTTAAAAAACTCCCTAAAAGCCAAGATGAATATAAAAGAGGGAGTATAGATTTAACTGCAGTAAATAAATCTTCAGTAAATAAACCTGAAGTAAACAAGCCGCTAAAAATTAAATCTGTTGTACCTAAAGCGAGCTTAAACAAAAAAGAACGTACCTTGTTTGCTATTGCAAAAGGAGACTTACGTTCAATAAAAGCCATTGCTCAAAGAGTTCAAGCTAATGGCGAGGTTGATAGTGATATTGCCGATGCTTTAAGCGAGTTTATTCTCAATAACCATACCAAAGCCGCAGCATACGAAGTTGATCCACTGGCTTGGATTTGCCGAGCATTAGGTGCTCTTAATAATGGACGTTACACTCAAGTTATGGAAATTGTCTCTGAAAAATCGAATGTAGCTAAAATAAGAGATTATGCTCATGATGCTTATAACGACTTACCAAAAGTTGAAAACTCTTATGTTAAAGGTACGGTAGATTTCAACGCTATTATTCAAAAATATAAGGCCTAACTTAAAACGCTAAAGCTTTTGTTTAATTGTCGATTTTATAAAAGCTTTGTGGGGAGAGTTGTATCACTTGTGTTTCTTCTTTTTCTTCTTTTTAGGATGCTTAAAATTAAGTGGTATCGTCATATCCGATTGAACCAAAAACATTGTATCTTCAATTGTAGGCTCACCGCTAAATAAACTGGGGTTTTGTGAAAAAGCTACAGGCTCTTTAGGAATTGAAGATATAGACGTATCTAATATATTGTTTTTATTTATATCTTGAAAAGCTCTGATTGAATATTTCCCTTGCGTTACCCCATCAAAATAAACAATAAGCTGATTATCATTTAAGGTAATAGTTTTTGTTTTTAGTGGCTTGAGTAACGTCCATTGTGCTGACTTTTCATTAACGATCTTAAATAATTCAAATGTTATTGGCGCATCAAGTGTTTTTAATTTTTTGATGGTGATGGCTAACTTAAATGCTTTATCTTGTGGTGTAGCGAGTGAGATAAAACTAAAAAAAAAGAATGTAAATATAAATAAGTATATGAGAGGCTTGAAGTTCACGAGTAGGGCATTTTTATTTACAAAAGGTTTTGCTATGATACGCCACTTAATTTTATCGGGCAATAAAAGGACTATTTAGTGCGAAATGTATTAGTTATTGGTTATTCGCAAACAGGGCAATTAACTCAAATAACAAACGCTATTACAGGGCCTTTAAAAGCAGCTAAAGACATTAATATTGATTACCATCAAGTTGTTCCTAAAGCAGCCTATTCTTTCCCTTGGTCTTTTTTTGATTTTTTTCAAATAATGCCTGAATCGGTTTATATGAAGCCGATCGAATTATCATCGCGTGCACCTATCCATAAAAAATACGATTTAATTATTTTGTCTTATCAAGTGTGGTTTTTGTCGCCTTCTTTACCTATATCAAGCTTCTTACAAACAGAAGACGCCAAAATACTTTTTAAAAACACGCCAACTATTACCGTACTGGGTTGCCGTGGTATGTGGTTAACTGCGCAAGAGAAAATGAAAGGTTTATTGAATAATTTAGGCGCGAAGTTAATTGACAATATCGTTCTGGCAGATGAATGTGGCGCTGGTTTTAGCTTTTTAGCTACACCTCTATGGATGTTTACTGGCAAGAAAAAATCATGGTCTTGGGTGCCAAAAGCAGGCGTTTCAGATAAAGATATTACGGATGCAAAACGTTTTGGTGATGCGATTATTGAACGATTTGAAGACGTTGAACTAAATAAAAAAGATTTGTCTGAACCGATAATGCAAGGGTTGCAAGCGGTAAAAGTAAATGAAAAATTTATTTTTAGTGAAAAAATAGGGCATCGCAGTTTTAAAGTTTGGGGCAAGTTATTAATGCTTTTAGGTCCTCAAAATACGATACGTCGAAAATTAGGGTTATGTTTTTATACCACTTTTTTATTAGCTTTAATTATTACTGTTGTACCTATTACCGCATTAATTATTAAATTACTTTCTTCAATTTTTAAAGATAAAATATCTAAACAAAAACAGTATTATGCTCAACCTTCAGGAGAGTAAACGAGCTATGGTAAAACGTGTATTTATTAATAACATTTCAGCAGTACTTCCTAATGAGAAAGTTTCAAACTCAGATATGGAAGAAGTTATTGGTAAAATAGCAGGTAAAAAATCTCGTGCTAAACCTGTAATTTTAAGAAGTAACGGTATTAAATCTCGCTACTATGGTATAGATCCTCAAACAGGTGAATTTAATTATACTAATGCGTCTTTAGCCGCAGCTGCCGTACGTAAACTTTTTAATTCTGAAGCTGAACTAAACGCTATTGATAGCTTAGTTGCTAGTACTTCTATGGCAGATCAAGTTATGCCAAATCATGCAGTTATGGTGCATGGTGAATTAAAGAACCCTCCTTGTGAAGCTGTTTCAACGTCAGGTATTTGCTTATGTGGTATAACTGCATTGAAATATGCTTTTTTAAATATTAAAGCCGGTGAAAGTAATAAAAGTGTTGTGGTAGCAAGTGAACTTGCGTCAGGTATTATGAAATCTGAGAACTTTGAAGCTGAATGCGAACATAAACTTTCACAGCTTAATACAACACCTGAAATCGCTTTCGAGAAAGACTTTTTACGCTGGATGTTAAGTGACGGCGCAGGTTCTGTTTTAGTGTCAAATGAACCTAACGCCAAAGGAATCTCGTTAGAAATTGATTGGATTGATGTATCTTCTTTTGCTAATGAAATGGAAGCTTGCATGTATTCTGGAGCTGACAAAAAAGATGGGCAACTCGTTGGTTGGATGAATTACAGTGCTCAACAAAGAGAACAGCTCTCGATAATGTCGGTGAAGCAAGACGTTAAATTGTTAAATGAAAATATTGTAAGAACCACTGTTGAAAAAGCTTTGTCTCAAATTATCAGTAAAAGAGGCATAGTAGCGCAAGATTACGATTACTTCCTTCCTCATTATTCTTCCCATTACTTCAGAGAAAGATTGTTTGAAGGTTTAGTGAATATTGATTTTTCTATTCCGTATGAAAAGTGGTTTACTAATTTGACTGAAAAAGGGAATACAGGATCAGCCTCTATTTTTATTATGTTAGAAGAACTATTTAAAACTAAAGCGCTTAAACCAGGACAAAAAATATTGTGTTATATTCCTGAAAGTGGACGCTTTTCAAGCGCCTTTATGCAATTAACCGTGGTGTAATATGAAAAAAGAAGAAGTTCCTCAAGACTCATGTAAATCATACAGTGGCCATAAAAAGCTGATATATGCAGTAGGTGACGAAGGTCATTATGAAGGCGTAAAATCTTCTGGCTGGGAAGTAGAAGGCTTTGCAACCGAAATGGCAGTAAAAGCTTTAGATGAACAATTAGCCCAAGCGACAATCGATTACCAACAAGGAAAAGTATCGCCTTTAGGTTATTACATTCCATTATTTCGTTTCGACTTAATGTCTTTAGCTCATGCAACTGGCTTTTTTCAATGGCAAATTAAGCGTCATATCACAGTGAAAACATTCAATAAATTATCAGACAAAAAATTAATGAAATACTGCACTGTGTTTAATATTTCATTAGAAGAACTTAAAAAACCGGTAATAAAATCATGAATGCGCCTTTAAATCATATTGTTCATCGTCAATCCTCTCATTGTGAATCAGGCGTAGTGGCTAACATGCTCAATAGTCAAGGGTATGAGTTATCAGAACCTATGGTATTTGGTTTAGCTTCAGCATTAATGTTTGTGTATTTACCTATGGTTAAAGTGGGCGGACTACCGCTTATTGCTTATCGTATGCCGCCTAAGTCAATTATCTCTTCAGTGTGTAAAAAGCTTAATGTGAAATTAACTTCGCAAAAATTTTCAAATGAAGACGAAGGAATGAAAGCATTAGATGAAGCTTTAGCAAATGGAAAGTTAGTGGGCCTACAAACTTCAGTTTATTGGTTACCTTATTTTCCTGAAGATATGAGGTTCCAATTTAACGCACATAACTTAATGGTATATGGAAAAAATGAAGCAGGTGATTATCTGATCAGTGATCCTGTGTTTGAAGACGTTGTTACTTGTCCTGCAGAAAACTTAAAACAAGCGCGTTTTGCTAAAGGTATGCTGGCGGCAAAAGGTTTAATGTATGTTATGGATAAACCCGAAGTAACAGGAGATCTAGCTATACAAATTAGAAAAAGTATTAAAAAAACAGCCAAAATGATGAATGGTCTTATACTGCCTTTTTTTGGTATCAAAGGCATTTATCACTTAGCTAAAAAAATAGATAAACTCAAAAACGCGCCAGAACAAGAAGTTGGCATGTTTTTAAGTAATATCGTTAGAATGCAAGAAGAAATAGGCACCGGCGGTGCAGGCTTTAGGTTTATGTATGCAAGCTTTTTAGATGAAGCTTCGCAATTATTAAAAGACGATGAACTACATCAAATCTCTCAATTTACCACCGAAGTAGGTGATTTATGGCGAGAGTTTGCGATGAAAGCCGTACTGTTTTGTAAAAAACGTAAAAATATCACTTTAGAAGAAGTATCTGCAAGTTTAAGAGTATGTGCTGAACATGAAACTCTTTTACGAGAAAAGCTATTAGCGTGGAGCAAATAAATAATGAATCGTAGAGTTTTAGTCACAGGATCAGGTAAAGGGATTGGTAAAGCTATAGCATTGAAGCTTGCTGATATGGGATTTGATATTTGTTTACATTGTCGCTCAGACATAAACAGTGCAAAAGCGGTTGCAACATTAGTTGAAGAAAAAGGCGTAAAAGCAAATGTTGTTCAGTTTGATGTTGCTGATAGACAGTTAGCGAAGCAAGTGCTTGATGCGCAAATTGAATCATTTGGAAGCTTTTATGGCGTTGTATGTAACGCTGGTATTTCAGCTGATACGGCATTTCCAGCAATGACAGAACAAGAGTGGGACAGTGTTATTCATACAAATTTAGATGGTTTTTATAATGTATTACACCCCCTTGTTATGCCAATGGTTAGTGCACGCAAAGGTGGTCGAATTATTACTATTTCTTCTTTATCTGGAGAAATTGGTAACCGTGGACAAGTGAATTACAGTGCATCAAAGGCAGGGGTTATTGGCGCAACAAAAGCCTTAGCGCTTGAATTAGCTAAACGTAAAATCACCGTTAATTGTGTAGCTCCAGGCTTAATTGAAACTGAAATGACAGATGATTTAGCGATTGGTGATATTAAAAACATGATCCCATTAAGAAGAATGGGTAAACCTGAAGAAGTTGCTAGTGCTGTCGGTTTTCTTATTTCGGATGATGCCGGTTACGTTACACGACAAGTGATTTCTGTAAACGGCGGGATTTCATAAAACTTATGTTCCTCGTTAATCAAAGGGTTATTACTTTTGTTTTTTTTGTATTTACATACATTCATAATGTAAATGCAAACGAATCCTCATTTTTAAAAAATGCTCAATACTCTATTGGAATGGGAGCTGGTGTTACTTACCTTAATGATTATATAGGTTCAGATGAGTCTACTGCTTATTTGTTTCCATTTCCTTTTATCTATTTTAAAAATGATTATTTGAAAATTGATAGAAATGCCTTTGAAGGAAATATCTTTACTAATAAAAAATGGCATTTAGCGTTTGATGCGGCAGGAAATTTACCTGTTGATAGCGAAAATAACAAAGCTCGAATGGGAATGCCTGATTTAGATTGGGTGGGTGAAATTGGCCCTTCTATTGAGTATTATATTCAAGGTGATACCCAAAGCAAAAATAAGCTCTATATTGATTGGTCTGTTCGAAAAGCGATAGCAACAGACTTTAAACATATCGATAATATTGGCTGGGTTTCACAACTGAGTTTAACTCAAAAATATGTTGTACAACAAAAAGTACAGGGTGGTGATGTGGTTATCGACTCATCGATTTCAGCACTGTACAATTCTTCACAATACTCAGGTTATTATTATGATGTACTGGTTGAGTATGAAACTGATGTAAGGCAGCAGTATACAGCGAGTTCAGGATATGCAGGATTTAGGCTTGCAATTGGTGGCACTTGGCGTAAAAATAACTATTGGGTAGGTATTTTTACTCGGTACAGCAATATTGATAAAACAGCGTTTGAACACAGTCCCCTTGTTAAAAAAAATCATAACTTATTAGCTGGGATTGCTGTTTCATATATATTTTTAGACAACTAAAGGGAATAAAAAAATGAATATAAGTAAATTGGTAATTGCTTCAATTGTAACTCTGGTCATGACATCATCAGCGCAAGCTCGAGATGATCGTAATAGATATGACATTCAATCTTTATTGGAAAGTGAAAAAGCTAAAAACGCACTATTAGATGTGCCATTGCATTTTGCTGAAAATAGTCCAACAAAATTTGAATCAAAGTATGGTGAAGTGTCTACGAATAAAAAAACCAATGCTTTTATGAAAAGTGATCAAGAAGCATGTGAGTGGGCAATGTTGTCAGCATTAAAAGCGTTACAAGAACGTGCAGTAAGAGAAGGAATGACAGATGTAATTAACATTACATCTAATTATAAAAACCAACCTTTTTCATCAGCAACTGAATTTGAATGTGGTTCTGGTGCCGTTATGGCGGGTGTTGCATTAAAAGGCACACTAGTAAAAATAGCTAAATAATTTTACACCTACGCTGTGATGTTTAATTGCCATGGCGTAGGTATTTGAAAAAATTATTAAAATAATAGGTGCATAATTTAATGTAACTTGATAAGTTTACGTTTAAAAAAAGGACACATACCAAAAAAGGACACATACCTCGTTGGTATGTAATTTCTGTTAAAAATAAAATAAAGAAGAAATTAAAATGAAGAAATGGCTTTTTTCAAATAATGGTGAGATCACCAACCCCTTCACTTTTGCTGAAGCGCAAGCATATATTTCAGAAAACTCAAATCTAGATTTATATGTTTGGCATCCGTCTTTTACCCATTGGATGCCACTGAATAGTATTGATGATTTTGATGTTGAAATATCTATCCCTATTCCCCCTGTAGCTCTACCAAAAGAGCTTATAGAAGAATATAAAAACCAAGAGCAAGGATTGTTTAAAACATTAGTCCGAATAGACAATACGCTAGGCAATACTCGAGCGGCACTGTCTGAACTTGATAATGATATTGATACATATCAAAGCTTTACAGAAAAGCTAAATACTGAAGTTGAAATCACACTCAAGAATGTACGTAAACAATATGCTGCTTTACAAAAAAGTATTGATGACTTTAAAAAGGATGAACTTGTTTTTTGATTATAAATAAGTTTTAACATTTAGTTTATAATAACAAGAAGATAATAATTATGAAAAAATGGTATTTTTCAGATAATGGCAAAGTAACAGGGCCATATAGTCTAAATGATGCAAGTTCTTTACTTGCTAAAAATAATGAGTTGTATGGATGGACTTCTTCTTTTAGTCAGTGGTTACCCGTTGCACTCATTCCAGAATTAAGTGAATTTATTTCTGACGCTAAACCTGCAGTTCAGGTCTCAAAAGAGTTAATAGATAAATTTGTCACTAAAAAACGTGATTTGAATAAAAAAGTTGTATTAATTGATGAAAAGATTAAAAAAACTCAAGCGCATATTAATACTTTTGAAAAAGAAATAAATAACTACAAAAATTTAACGGAAAGTTTATCTTCAGACGTGCAAGATAATATTTTACCTTTAGAAAAAAAATATCAGTTGGTAACTAAACAGCTTAAAGAGCTAATTAAAGCATCTGAAATATCTAAACATGAAATAATTGATGTTGTAGAAGAGTTTGGCGATTTAGTTTTAAGTAAATCTAATGAAGATTCGGCAGTATTATCAGAACTTAAAGAATTGCCTGAGCTTAACAATACAGCAGATAAAGTTGTTCAAATAAAAGAAACAGTTAAAAAAACGCCTGTAAAGGTTAGTCCTCCAGAGGTTGTAAAAACTGAAGCGCATAAAACTGTTGGCAAATCAGCTGTTGTTGATAAAACGACCGTAGAGAAAGTTGTTCATTTAAAAGAAAGTGCTGAGCCAAATACACAAACATCACCTTCAAGCCATACTGATGAGCCTATAGAAGAAAAATTAGCTGATGGCGAAAATAAAGCTTTTATGGGTGTTAAAAATAAGTTCAAGTCTGTTTTTAAACCTAAAACTGAAGAACCTGTAATGAGGTTATCGGATCAACTAAAACAATTAGACAAAGTACCTAAAGAAGAACCAGTATTTATTGATTCTGATATAAATATGGATGATGATTTACTTGAAGATAATGACGATAAGAAAAAACGTAGAAGACGTAGACGTTTTTAATTGCTCTGAGTAAAAAGGAAACAACGATGTTTCCTTTTTACTATCTAGAGGGAGGAAATACTTAGACTTTAATTAACCTAAAGAATAATTGTTCTAAAAGTTAAATTTATTCTAGGTGAATGAGTTTGAGTTGTTGTCGGCAGTTTGTGTAACCAATAACGCTGAACCTCATCTTTCATCACCAAAATACTTCCATGCTGTAACAATAAGTTGATCGTTTCTTGTGATTCTTTATGCTTAAAAGAAAATTTCCGTTCAGCACCAAAGGTTAAAGAAGCAATAGCGCCATGAGGCTTTAAATCTTTTTCATTGTCGCTGTGCCAGCCCAAGCCTTCAGAGCCATCATGATATAAATTTAGTAAACATGAGTTATAGCTTTCGCCTGTAACTAACTCGACTTTTTCTTTTAATTTACATAGTAATGGTGTCCAAGGTAATGCTATTTTACTCGCATTAGAATAAGTATAACTAAAGGGCTGAGAGCCATACCAAGCCACTTTTCGTTTTGTAATGATGTGTTTCCCATACATAGCGGCTTCGTCATTTCGAAACGGAGTATTATTTAATAGTTGCTGATAACAAGCATTTGCAGTTCGAAGAGAAAATACAACACCGTAATAGTTAACTGTACCATCTCGGTGTAGCCAGTTTTTTAATGATTGATCTGATCCTTCAAATAAATCCATTGATAAATTATCGCTAATTTTATTCATTTTTTACGACTTTTTAAGCTATTGGCTGTTGAATTAACTAAAAGATAATTACCTTAAAACTTTATTACCTTCTTTTATTATTGTATCAGACACTTTTTTAAATAACCCTTTCAGTAGCGACCATCTGTGCCAGTATAGTGTTCGAATAACTTGTTTTTCAGGTAATAAATTGACTAATTCACCTGACTTTAGCTCGTTTTTTATTTGTAATTCAGCTATTAAGCAATAGGCTAACCCTTGTTTGGCAAAATTGACAAAAGCTTCTGACGAGTGCACCACATGACAAGGGTAGCTATCAGATAATAAACCAAATTCTGACTTAATAAATTCAGCATGCATTCTATCTTTGTGATCAAATAATAAGCCAGGAGCTTTTATTAAAGTATTTTTATTAATTCCTTGCTTGAAGAACTTGTTTTTGAAGCTAGGCGAGGCAACAAGGGTATAATTCATAACTCCTAATTTATCCACAACACAGCCGGATAATGGTGTTTCTTGTGTACTAATAGCACCAAAAACCTCACCGTCTTTTAACTTGTAAATAGTATTGGTTTCATTCGCAACCTCTAAATTTAGCTCGATAGGGTGCTTGTTAATTAAAGGTGTTAATACAGGCACTAACCAAGTGGCTAAGCTATCGGCATTTGTTGCTAACGAGATTCTAATAGGCGATATAGGATCTTCAGGAAATATTTGAGGCAATAAATCAGCTTCTAATTGTTGAACTTGGTAGTAATGATTTAGTAATTTCTTACCTACCTCCGTAGCTACTATAGGAGTTGAACGAATAAGAATAGGTTGAGAAATTAATTGCTCTAACTGCTTTATACGTAGTGATACCGCAGGTTGAGTCAAAAATAAAAACTCGGCGGCTTTTTCAAAACTTTGTAGTTTAATAACCGCACTAAAAGCATGTAATAGTTTATAGTCAATATTTTTCATAAAGAATGTATTAATAAATTTTATGTCTTATAAATATTATTAATTATATTTATGATTAGTTAAAGGGTAATCTTCTTTTAATTCTATACACACAACGTTTATTTAAGAAATAGAGAGGTTAAATACACATGATATTGTCAGCTATGTTTCAAGGGATTTTTCTTGGTGCGGGAATGATCATTCCAATAGGTGCTCAAAATGCTTATATTTTAGGGCAAGGTATTAATCGTAATCATCACCTCTTGGCAGCAACTTTATGCATTATTTGTGATATTACCCTCATTTTGGTTGGAATATTTGGCGCCAGCGTATTAATTAGCAGTAGCGAATTACTGATGAAAATAATTACATGGGGAGGTGTTCTATTTTTATCTTTTTATGGGCTTATATCTTTTAAAAGTTTTTTTAAAAATGCTTATGAACAATCGACTAAAAAATCCAGTTTTAAAAGTAAAAAAGTTGTTATTGCTACAACCATTGCCGTTACTTTGTTAAACCCCCACGTTTATTTGGATACTGTTATGATTTTAGGTAGTGTTGGAGGTCAATTTGAAGGTGATGCGCGACTTGCTTTTGCCGTTGGCACTATTATAGCGTCAATCATGTGGTTTTATGGTTTAGCCACTGGTGCAGCTAAAATGGGACCTCTTTTATCAAAACCTAGCGTGATAAGAGGTATTGATTTTGCCGTAGGGTGTATTATGTGGTTTATCGCTTTTACTTTGTATATGAATACACTGAATTAAATCAGGGGCTGTTGATCTTTGTTGATTGTTTCGAACAAAATTTAAACATGAAAATCAACAGTTCCTAATCTTAATAAGGAAAATTAATGACAAATATTGGAATTTACATTTACGATAATGCTGAAGTTTTAGATTTTTCAGGACCGTTTGAGGTGTTTACAACAGCAGAAAGAATTTCTCAACAACCATTATTTAATACATTTTTAATTAATCAGGCTAATCAAATAGTTAATGCTAGAGCAAATTATAAACTTGTACCCGATTATCAAATTAATAATCATCCAGAAATTGATTTATTAATCATCGTGGGTGGCGATCATACAAACGAAGTGCACAAAAAACAGGTAATCAACTGGATTAAAGCGCAGAGTGAGAAAGCCAAGTTAGTCGCCTCTGTATGCACGGGGGCATTCTTATTAGCTAAAGCGGGCGTTATTCATAATCATAAAGTAACAACCCATTGGGAAGATATCGACGATCTACAAACGCAATACCCAAACCTAAAAGTTAAACGTAATGTACGTTGGGTCGAACAAGGAAATATCACCACATCTGGTGGCATTTCAGCGGGTATAGATATGAGCTTATATCTTGTAAGTAAGTTAGCATCTGAAGAACTTGCTATAGCTACAGCTAAACAAATGGAGTTTAGCTGGATAAAAAACAAGCAGGAAGATTAAGCCGGAGTTTGTAAACTATCTAACCATTCTTTTGGTGATAAACCACAGGTTTTTCTAAATACTCTAGCAAGGGCTGAAGCTGTTTCATAGCCTACGCTGTTGGCAACAATACTGACACTTTTTCCTTGTTTTAATAAGGTTTGCGCAACACCCACTCGCCAGTTGACTAAATACTCATTGGGTGTTTGTCCAATAACTTTCTTAAATTCTTCTGCAAATTTAGAACGAGACATAGCGGCATTTTCTGCCATTATTTCTAAAGTCCAACTTTCTTCAGGAGCATTATGTAATTTCTGTAATACCTTTTTTAATTGCGGATGCATCAGTCCAGACAACATACCTTGTGCTAACTCGCCTTTGTTTATTAAAGAACGGATCATGTTAATAATAAATATTTCCATAAGGCGATTCATCACGGCTTGTCTACCTTGTTGCTCTTCTTCTCCCGCTTCTTGAATAATCCAATCAATATTGGTTTGTAAAAAAGGGGATTGCTCTAAAGGAAGAATTAATAAGTCAGGTAATGTGTCAGCCAATAAACTAGAAGTGCTACTACCATAACTTAAGGTTGCACAAATCAGCTCGGCATTATCTATTTCTCTTGCTTGTAGGCCGTGCTTAAGAGGTCTAGGAAGAAAAATAAGTGAAGGTTTATCTAATACTATTTTTTGTTTATTTAACCCAACAATTGACAAAGTACCACTACGCAGTAAATGTATATGTCCCTCTAACGCATCATTATCGTTAAAGTTTGATAAGCCACAAAGCTTACCTGTGTAAAATACTCCAGCTTGTAATGTAAAGCGATCTATTATCTGAGAAAGGTGATCCATAGCAGTATCGGACGATATGATTCAAAGTGTGGACGATTGTATCCCACAGCAGTACCGATCAACACTATTATTTCATTCGTACTAAACACTAACTAATTATTTATTAAATAACGAATGAGGAAATACATTATGTATAAAACGACGTTAAAAACGCTTTTAGCTGGTTCAATTTTAGTGGTAAGCAGCTTATCTTTTGCTGCTGATGTAGACATGAATGCAGATGTTAATGATTTAGCTATTCAAGGCTACGATCCGGTAAGTTACTTTGAAAATTCTCAACCAACAATCGGTAATGCGAACTATACTGCAACTTATAAAGGTGGCATATATCGTTTTAGTTCAGAAGAAAATCGCGACACGTTTAAAAGCAGCCCAGAAAAGTATGCACCTCAATATGGTGGATATTGTGCATTTGGTGTATCAATGGAGAAAAAATTTGATACAGATCCATTAGCTTGGAAAATTGTTGATAACAAGTTATATCTTAACTTAAACAAAAGTGTTCAAAAGAAATGGTTAACAGATGTATCAGGATATTTAAACACAGCAAACGAAAATTGGCCTGAAATTAAAAGTGTTGAAGCAACAAAACTTTAATTAATTACCAATTAAATGAAATTTAGAATCTATTTGTTCGTTCTTATAGATTCTAAACAATAATATTTTATTTTAAAAAAAGAGGAAATAACTATGAGTCATAAAGTAGCATTATCAAGCGCATTAGCAGCAGCTCTTACTTTGGGTGTTGTTACAGATACAGTAGCTGGTGAAGAAAGAGTTAAGAAAGAAAAATGTTACGGCGTATCGTTAGCTGGGCAAAATGATTGTAGTAATATTGCTGGTACGCATTCTTGTGCTGGTCAATCAACTGTAGACAACGACCCAGGGGAGTGGCGTTTGGTAACTAAAGGTCAATGTAAAATTAAAGGCGGCTTAACGAGTAAAGAAGCTCGTGCAAAAATTAAGCAACAGTCTTAACTTTTTTCGATGTTTCTGGAGTAAAATTTATGATTTCTGAGAATCTAACAACATTAAATAAACTCCCTTTAATTGGTGTTGGTTTAAGGTATGAGCATTACGATGACGCCTTAAACACTCCAGCAAACATCGACTTTATTGAAGTTCATGCAGAAAACTTTTCTGCAGAGGGCGGTGCAAGTTATCAGCTAATGAATGATATTAGCCAACACTATGCTGTAAGTTTGCATGCAACATCTTTAGGATTAGGATCGGTAGTACAAAGCCCTCTTAAGCAAATTGAGCAGTTAAATACTTTAATAAAACGTTGTAAGCCTATTTTAGTATCAGATCATGCGTGTTTTAGTTGGGCAGATATTAATGATCATAATGTACATGGTGGCGATTTATTACCAGTCCCTTTTAATGATGAAAGCCTCAATGTGATGGCGGCCAATGTTTTACGTGTACAACGAATTTTAGGTCGAACCATACTGGTGGAAAATTTATCCGCTTATATCAAATTACCTGGCTCTACGTATACTGAAAGTGAATTTTTAACTAAGTTGTGCGAGCTTACAGAGTGTAAATTGCTCATAGATTTAAATAACTTGGTAGTTAACGCAACAAATTATGCTTTGTTAAATGAATCTCACGAAAAAATTAACGTTGTTGAATATGCTAAACAATGGTTAGCTGATATTCCAACGCATATCGTGGGAGAATTTCATTTAGCGGGTTGCACGCCTGTATCGGCTAATAATTTAATGATAGATGATCACAGTAAACCTGTATCTATTGATACATGGTCAATTTATCATTTTGCCCTTACACGATTTGGCGCTATACCTACATTGGTTGAATGGGATGAAAACCTTCCGTCATGGGAAACATTAATAGCAGAAGCGAACAAAGCTCGAGACATCGCAAAACTCGTTCTTGGCGACAATAAAGCACTTGATTTTGAAAAGATAGTTAATCAAGACGATAGTATTGAATGTGAGAGTTTTCAGCATGCTTAGCCAACAGCAATCAGTACTATTAAAGGCTATATTTTGGGGTGGAAACCAAGCAGGTACAGGAAGTAAAAATAAAGGTCTTGAAATATATCAACACAGTTTAATTGCTAATGCCGCACGAGCGTTATCAATAACATTTGCAACGGTTCATTCATACCTGGGTAAAAAAAAATTTGATGCAATAGTTGAAGCGTATTTAAAAACAGAGTTAAAACAAGAATACGATTGGGGCGAGTTTGGTTGTACATTTCCTCAATTTATTGAAGCACAGAGTGTAGATAATGCCTATTTACTTTCTCAAATTGCTAAGCTCGATTTTATTTGCCATCAATCAGAGCGTAGCCAAGATGTTGATGTTGACTTAACCACACTTAACTTATTAAGTGAGCGTGATGCATACGAGCTCTATATAACCTTTTGTGCAGGTATAAAGTTGATGCAATCATCTATACCATTAGACGAAGTAAATAATACTATTACTCAACTAACACAAGAGCAAAAAATTAATCAACTTGATGATGTTACTCAGCAACTTACTGAGTTTTCAACAAGGTATAAAAACGGCAATATTCAAAATAGCACACCCTACTGTTTTGTTATTTGGCGACCAGATTTTCAAGCGCAATACACCCGTATTACGACTGAAGAATACCAATGGTTTCATATTCTGTTGGACAAAAGTAGAAAACAAAAAGCTTCTATAGGGCAAGCACTTGATGAAATGCAAGATACAGAATTTTCATTAATTGAATGGTTACCTAAAGCGATAAAAGAACAGCTTATTAATGGTATTTATATAAATTCATTAACAAGTTAATAATTATAACAACCCCTATATTTATTCAAACACAAGGAACCTTAATATGACTTTTCAAAAAGTTAGGGATTTTCACAATCAAATTTTAGATTTTACGCAGATATTAGTTGCACCTGCATTTTTATTAACACGACTTTATATTGCGAATGTTTTCTTTAAATCAGGCTTAACTAAGCTACGTGATTGGGAATCAACATTAATGTTATTTGAATATGAATACGAAGTGCCTGTATTGTCGTTTGAAGTCGCGGCTTGGCTTGCAACCGCAGGTGAATTAATACTGCCTGTTTTACTGGTATTAGGCTTATTTACACGACTTTCAGCGGTCGGTTTATTTATTGTAAACGCTGTTGCTGTTATCAGCCTTGTTGAAATTGCACCTGCAGCATTTAATGAGCATGTGTTATGGGGCAGTTTAATCGTCATGTTAATATTAATGGGTGCTCAACGATTCTCGTTAGATAGAAAATTAAATATCATTTAATTTATTTTAATGATGTTTGAAGTTCCCCCCGCGATATAAAAAGGGGTATAAGTAAAAGCAAAGTGTGTTTTTAGCACTTTGCTTTTTTTGATCTAGGGTTTGCTGATCTTTAAGGGATAAGTTTGTAAGAGTGATATTGAAATAGTAACTGAACTTAAGCTAACTTACTTTATCGCTAAGCCTTTTAGCTCGTACTACATATCGAAGGCTTCCTCCTGCACGAAGTGCGTTAAAAGGGTAACAGGTAATTAACAGTAAATTAGGATCCTCAACATCTAACAATAAAGGGGTTTCATCACTGTCTACAATATCAATATTTTCTACTTCGTATAATTGTGTATTTCCATGAATATCATTAATGGCAATAACGTCTTTCATTTTTATGTCCTGTAAAAAGCTAAAATGCGTATCTCTATGGCCAGCTACAACAAATGGATTGTTACTTTTTAAACGGGAATATTGGTGCATTACCCCAGCAGAAAAAGCGAGTGTTGTAGGATCTGTTCCTTGCAGTAAAACCAACGACTTGTTTAATCTAGGTATACTCATTTTTGCAATAGCGGTTGTGTCGGCCCAAGGCCAAGGAGGCGATGGCTTTTTAGTTATTTGGCTCGCTTCCCAGCTATACGCAATTAATTGTTGTGATAACCATGCTTTAGCGGGAAGGTACATGCTATGTGCAATAACCAAAATGGCGATCACACAAAGCACTAGCGAGCTTTTTTGTATTGATGAATATTTATTAAACTGAAACATGAGTCGCTTTTTTATTAGAGATAACAAGCCAAATAAGAGAGAAAATCAGTAATAACAAACCTAATAACAATTGTGCTTGCCAACCTACAGCGGTTTTAGGAAATACCGAAGCATGTAACGTACTGTTTTGTGCGAGTTGCTTGTTAGCCATTTTATGTTGAGGCGCTTTTTTATCTGATCTCTTCAATTCTTTTAATGCTGCTTGTTTACGCTCTTCGAGTTCGTGAGCGCTTAATACTTCTTTTTCTACCGCGATAAAACTTGTGTAAGGCGACATAATTTGATGTTTTAGTGATGTTTGAATCACTTCTTTTTTTACTATCTCTGGTTGTTTTCCTATCACTAATCCATCTAGCAAATCTTCTATCTTGGCTCTAGCCCAAACCGAACTAATACCGCTGTTTTTATTTTTAATATTTGCGTTAGAAAAATCGATTTCTTGTTGCCATCCATCATTAACTAAATCGCCAAATAATTGAATGCTGGTAGGTTTTTGAGCAGTTTTAAAAGCAATAATCAAAGGTTCATTATGGTATAAGTCAGGAATTTTTTTCGGGTATTGTTCTATGTTACCTACGTGAAGCGGATGAAATTGCACGTTAATATTTGTTAAGGCAGGGCGGCTAATTTTATCGAGTAAAACCGACATGTTTTTTTCTACTTCGTTCACATTACCAATAAAGGTATAACTGCCTTGGCCAAACTGTGCGGCTTTGCGCATAAAAAAGCCATTAGGTGCGCTGCCTATTCCTACAGTAAAAAGCCTAGGTAAGTTATGTGTATTTTTAATCAATTTAAAAAGTGATAACTCGTTACTTACGGCGCCATCAGTAATAAACAATATTTGTTTAATGGCTTCTGAATGTTGTAACTCAGTTTGCGGCATAGTTAAGGCACTAGCTAACGGTTTGTACATCTCCGTTCCCCCGTTAGCAGAAAGCTGTGTAATAAATTTAAGTGCTTTTACTATGTTTTCAGGTGTTGCCATTTGAGTTTGGTTAAATAAGTTATGTGAGTTTGATTCAAAAGCAATAATGTTAAAACTGTCTTGAGGGCTTAACGTGTTAATAGCAAAGCGTAAACTTTGTTTAGCTTGTTTAATTGACTCACCTTGCATAGAGCCTGAAGTATCAATAATAAAAGTGATGTCGCGAGCAAATGAAGAGAGCGTTTTAGGGCTAACTGTCGTGTTAGATACTTCATTGGTAATAGCGTTAATTGAAGGAGGAAGCAACATAGCCAGCGTGTATTCTTCACCATCAAGGGTTTGATTAAATAAACTCAATTGTGGAGTGTTAGAAGGAGTAGGACGCCACTGCAGTATAAAGTCTTTATCCATAGGTACTTGTACATTACCCACGCTAATTTTTACAGGTTCACCATTTAAATGTTTATTGCTTAATTTTAGCGAATGAGAAGGGCTTGTTATTTCATCTAAAGTAACGCCTGCATTTAAATTTACACGTAAATTAATGTTGTTTTTATTTAAACTTTCGAATTGTGTAAGTGCAGATATTGCTTTGTTTTCATCTATATTTGCATTATGTTCTGGGTTTATAGGCGTATATCTAGGTGTAATACTCATTGGAAACCGTAAGCTAAATTCTCCATTGTTGTAGTCAACATGCTGCACATATTTTAAGGTAACGGTTATTTGCTCGTTAGGTGCAATATTCGCTATTTTATTGGTAAATAGGTTAGGGCGATGCTGTTCAATTAAACTCGCTTTTCGTCCAGTTGCTTTTGCGTGATTAAAAATTCTTTTTGCTTCATTTTTTTCTAAAATTTTCCCTTCTATTTCTCTGTTACCTATTTGGATCTTTAAATAATTTACCGCTGAATTTTCAGGTAATGGAAAGGTATATAAACCATTAGCTATACTGTTTCCTGCATTGAGAAATGACTGTGTAACGGTAACTGTAGCGAGTATGCCATTAATATCAAATGAGGCAGCAGAGTTAAGTAATATGGCTGATTGGTACAGACGCTTTTCTTTGTGGTTAGTTTTTACCGTTTCAGACGATTCAAATAATAACTGTCCGCTACCGACTTCATCTAAAGTTGAATAATTGTTATGAGTTGTCGCAAATAAGGGCACTGCATAAAAAGCCGACACAGCGAGTAAACCCAAAATCGATACCCATTTAATAAAAGATAAAAAAGTTGAATATTTTCGTCTGCGGTATCTTCTGTCGTAGTCTGGTGCGTAATCAATTAATACTCTGTTTCTACGTGCTTTTGACAGTAAGGTTTGTTTAAACATGTTGTTGTCTTCAAATATATGGAATGTAAATGTATTAAAACAAGCAACTTAGGCGTTTATCCGACAACAAAAAGGCAATATAGCGCTGAAATAAGGCGAAAATATGGCAACGTTTAAAATAACTAAAACTTAAGCCTAAAAATTTTAATAAATTAAAAAATCTGATCTTTTTATTTTGATAATTTTTCCTTCCTGTGTATCTCTTTGAAAACATAGCATAGAGCTAATTTTAAAAAATTATATAGATAAAGTTATACGTGATAATTGATTGTTTATTGTTGACAATTACGTGGTGTTGGTAGATTGTATATTAATGAAATTAAGTAAGCTGATGGTTTATTGGTCGTTGGCTTTTCTGTTTTTATTCTAATTGCAATGAAATAGTCGACAGAGCAGATGCTTTAGACATGTGCTTATTTTTGGCTCGCACATGTATTTAAATATAAATCGAATAGGGTAAATAATGAAATTTAGCTTTAAAAAAATAGGCTTTATAGTAAGTGGGCTAAGCCTTGCTGTCCTAATGGGATGTAATAGCACCACAATAAATAACACAAAAGTAGATAAGGAAAGTACTTTGTGGGATTTTGAAGCTGGCGAATTAAGTAGTGAAATAAAACTGTATGGAGCTGATGCGTCTATTATTACAGAAGACAATAATAAAAAATTATCAGTTAAGCTTAATTCTACCAATAACTATAAATCAAGTTTTGTATTTCAGCCTGAAACTCCTTGGGATTGGAGTCAGCAAGGGCCGTTTGCTTTCGCACTTGATATTGAAAACCCGCTAGATTCATCTATACATTTTTATGTAACCGCAACAGATGCAAGTGGTAAAACCCATAACCGCAGCCTTTCTATCCCTGAAAACAGTAGCGATACCTATTACCTTGAATTAGCTGGATCTGATTTAGATATTGAAACAGGTATACGCTCTAATCCTAAAAGTTGGATCTCTGATTACACACCTATTATTTGGCGTTGGGGTGTAAAAAAGATCGATCTTAAAAACATTAAAAGTATTGAATTTAAAATACTGGGTGTTTTAGAAGATAAACAAGTTGTTATAGACAATGTACGTTTAATTAAACCTGAAAAAATAGATGAAAATTATCTTGTCGGTTTAGTTGATGAGTTTGGACAAAATGCCAAAATGGATTTTATCGGTAAAGTACATAGTGTAGAAGAACTTAGGCAAGCTTCAGCTAAAGAGCAAAGCCAGCTTAGTACTAAACCACCTGTAGGTAGATCAAAGTTTAATGGCTGGGCTGATGGTCCTAAGCTTAAAGGTACAGGATATTTTAGAACCGAAAAAGTAAAAGGAAAGTGGTCTTTAGTTGATCCTGAAGGATATTTATTCTTTTCTAATGGTATTGCTAATGTACGTATGGCAAACACTTCAACTATTACAGGCTACGACTTTGATAGCAAATATATTGAGCAACGAGATCCTAATGATAAAACGCCTGAAGATTCTTTAGGGTTAAATCAAGCGCCTAAAGCCGCATGGTCATCTAGAGCCGTTAGCTCTGAACTTAGGGCAAATATGTTTTCTTGGCTACCTAATTACGAAGATGAATTAGGTGTACATTTTGGCTACCGACGCGAAGTCTTTATGGGGGCTATAGAAAAAGGTGAAACGTATAGTTTTTATCAAGCAAACTTAGCACGTAAATATGGTAGTAACGATACCAATGTATTTATGGATAAGTGGCGTGATACTACAGTAGACAGAATGCTAAGTTGGGGATTTACCTCATTTGGTAACTGGGTTGACCCATCATTTTATCAATTAAACCGTATTCCTTATTTTGCTAATGGCTGGATTATTGGTGATTTTAAAACATTGAGTAGTGGTAACGACTTATGGAGTGCATTACCTGATGTATTTGATCCTGTTTTTAAAGAAAGAGCACTTGCTACGGCTAAGCACATAGGTGAAGAAGTACAAAATAATCCTTGGTGTGTTGGTGTATTTATTGATAATGAGAAAAGTTGGGGAATGGAAGGTTCAACAGCAACCGTTTATGGTATACCCATTAACACTTTATCTCTAAATGCTGCTAAGAGCCCAACTAAATCTGAATTTGTAAAAGTATTACGTAAAAAATATCAAACTATTGAACAACTTAATTCAAGTTGGAATATTGAAGTAAGTTCGTGGGATGAATTTGCAAAAGGCATTAAGGTGACTGAATTTAATGAGGCATTAACGGCTGACTTATCTACATTATTAACGGTTTACTCTGAGCAGTATTTTAAAGTGGTTAAAGGTGCGGTTAAGCAGTATTTGCCTAATCATTTATATATGGGCGCACGTTTTGCTGATTGGGGGATGACCAGCGAAGTTAGAGCCGCTGCTGCCAAATATGCCGATGTAGTGAGTTATAACTATTATAAAGAAGGTATCAGCAATAATCATTGGAGCTTTTTAGCTGAAATAGACAAGCCTAGTATTATTGGCGAGTTTCATAATGGCGCTGTTGATTCTGGGTTATTAAACCCAGGGTTAATTCATGCATCTTCACAAGCCGACCGCGGTAAAAAATATCAAGAATATATGTACGGTGTTATCGACAATCCATACTTAGTGGGCGCTCATTGGTTTCAGTACATCGACTCGCCATTAACAGGGCGCGCATACGATGGCGAAAACTACAACGTAGGTTTTGTTAGTGTAGCCGATATTCCTTATCAGCCTTTGGTTGATGCAGCTAAAGAAGTAAATAGTCATATTTATTCTAGGCGTTTTGGACACTTAAAAACTAAATAAACTCCATGCTAATAAATGGTTAATTAACAATGACCTTTGTGTTTGTTAAAGCAAACATAAAGTGTGTTGTTAGTCATTATTGTATTTTTTAAAAATTTATTTAAATCAATATTATTAATTAAAAGGACTCTTTATGAGTATCAATAAAGCGTTAAGTGTTATTAAACCTAAAAATATTAAATATAAATATTTAGCCACATTGATCAGTGTAGCCTTAAGTACGGTTATTACTGGTTGTGGTAATGACTCTGTTCAAAATATTGAGTCAGCTTCAAGTTCTGACGCGACTAAAACAGCTTCAGCTGTTGATGTGTTTGCCAATGAAAAAGTGCTCACCTCTTTAATTAACTTCGACGGTGAAGAAAGAAATCAATGGGTAAATAGCAACAAAACGCAATTTACTTATGTTTCAGATAACAACAATCAAAAGTTAGCGATAGAATTTTTAAACACTGAAAATATCTCAGAGCTGGTTATTGAACCAACTACTCCATGGGATTTATCAGGCTTAAAAAACTACAATTTGGCCTTTGATGTTAAAAATACAGGTAAAGAGTCTGTTCATCTTTATTTGAATATTGAAACGCCAGAAGGAAAATATCAAAAGCGTTCAATTAGTTTACCAACTCATTATAGCGGTACCGTCTATTTTCCACTTGAAGGTAAAGAAGGTAAAACCGATACAGGAATGTGGGGAGACGCAAGACCATGGCAAACTAACAATAGTTTAATGGTATGGCGTTCATGGAAAAGTGATTCAGACGACTTCAGTGTTATTAAGTCGCTAACCTTTTCTACCATTGGAATACTTGAAAATAAATCGGTTGTTATAGATGACATAAGAATACGTGAAAACCCTGAAAGCGATCCTAAATGGATGGTGGGCGTTATAGATAAATATGGCCAAAATGCCAAACGTAGTACAGCTTTAGATATTAAATCTGACGAACAATTAAAAGAAATTGCTAACAAAGAGTTAGCCGAGCTAGCCAAATCAAAAGGTATGCCTGATCGTTCTAAATTTGGTGGTTATACCAAAGGCCCTAAACTTGAAGCTACTGGATTCTTTAGAACTGAAAAAGTCAATGGTAAATGGTGGATGGTAGACCCAGAAGGTAATATCTTCTTCTCTCATGGGCCTGCTAACGTGCGCATGGCGAATATGACCACTATCACAGGTATCGACTATAACGACAGTTCTATCCGAGAAAAATCAAGTGATGAAATAACACCTGAAGATTCAATGGGGATTATTAAAATACCTAACAGCATACGCAAAGATAATTATGTAATATCTGAGTTACGCAACAATATGTTCGAGTGGTTACCTAGTTACGACGACCCTTTAGCTGAACACTATAGCTACCGTCGTTCAACCCATAAAGGGCCAGTACCTTATGGTGAAACATTCAGTTTTTACCGTGCTAATTTAGAGCGGAGATACGGTGAAACAACGCCAGAATCTTATGTTAAAAAATGGCATCAAGTCACTGCAGATCGCATGCATGATTGGGGCTTTACCTCTTTTGGTAATTGGGTAGATCCTGCTTTTTATCAATCAGAGCAAGTACCTTATTTTGCAAATGGTTGGATTATTGGTGACTTTAAAACCTTATCGGGCAAGAAAAACCATTGGGGTTTAATGCCTGACCCATACGACCCAGTTTTTGCTGAGCGCGCTAAAATTACCATTGACGCTATTGCTAAAAATATACAAAGCTCACCGTGGTGTGCAGGTATATTTATTGATAATGAAAAAAGTTGGGGCGAGCGTGAAGGTTCAGTACATGCGCGTTACGGCGTTATTTTAGATGCTTTATCTAAAAGTGTTGAAGAAAGTCCTGCTAAAAAAGCTTATTCAGCTCACTTAAAAGCAAAATATAAAAATATTGCTACATTAAATAGTGCATGGAATACAGAAATAGCTAACTGGAATAGTTTCGATAAAGGGGCTGATTTTTTTGAACGCGTATCTTATTCAGATCAACATGTTAGCGACCTATCAAAAATGTTAGAAATGCTAGGCGAGCAATACTTTATTGTTGTGCACAACACACTTGAAAAAGCATTACCTAACCATTTATACATGGGCGCACGTATGGCTAACTGGGGAATGCCTGACGAAATTATAAAAGCGTCTTTAAAGTATTCAGACGTACTTAGCTTTAATATTTATGAAGAAGGTATGCAAGACCATTTCTGGAAGTTTCTTGAAGAGGTTGACTTACCTGTAGTTGTGGGCGAATTTCATATAGGAACGGCAACGGACTCTGGCATGTATAACCCCGGTATTGTACACGCAGCTAACCAAGAAAACAGAGCTCAAATGTACAAAAACTATATGGAAAGCGTGTTAAATAAACCGTATATGGTAGGTGCGCATTGGTTCCAATATATTGATGAACCAATATCAGGTAGAGCATTTGATGGTGAAAACGCTAATATAGGTTTTGTAACAGTAACCGATATTCCGTACCCAGAAATGATCAAAGCAGTAAAAGAAGTTACCTCAAATATGTATCAACAAAGATACGAGAACTAAGCTCCCGTTGGTTTTAATTAACTAATTTACCCCTAACCATTCAATATGCTCTGAAATACGCATCTTGAGTGGTAACGGGTATAGATAGTTGCCCTTATATCATTTGTATTTAGGGGCAACAAAACTTTTTCCCTCAATTAATTTCCTTTCTTATGTAACCTCAACTCGGGATAAGCAAAGTTACTCAACAAGTTATTTTTATGCCTAACTTCGTTGAATTTGTTACTAATAGCCAGCTATTAGATAGAAAAATCCGCCTTGTTATACACAAAAATATCAATGTTGAGATATTAATATAGCTTAGGAAAATAACGATACAGATTAAGTTTTGATAAAGAAGGGGTTTAATTCATTCTCTAACATTCATTAACCCGAGTTGAGGTTATGTAGACCGATAGAAAAACAACCAAATAACAAAATTACGATACATTTGGCGCTTATTTTTCATCTATTATGCTATATGAACATATTAATGATATTTTAAGCAGGGCCTTGACACTTTTTTTATACATTTTTTGATATAAATTAACTTATGTATTAATAGACGATGTATGAGTGTTGTTATGGCGAATAAAATTTTAACGGTTTCTAAAGTTGAAGAGCTCACAAAAGATAGTAAAGCTTTCTACTTTGAAGACGACTCAACAATTGATCCTGCACTAGCTGGGCAGTTTTTAACTTTAATCACTCAGCAAAACGACAAAGAGTATAGACGTTCGTATTCTATATTTACCCCAGCAGGTGGCGGGCTTGCTGTAGGTGTTAAAAGAGTACCCGGTGGCATTGTTTCAAATTACTTAAATACCTATATAAAGGCGGGCAGTAAAATTGAAGTGCAAGGGCCAGCAGGCAAGTTTTCGTTTGATCCAAGTATTGAGAACCCCTCTCATATTTTACTTATTGCTGGCGGTAGTGGCGTTACGCCTATGATGTCGATTTTAAAAACGGCATTAGCGCAATGTAGCGATACTAAAATTTCTATGTTGTTTGTTAATAAAACAAAAACCGACATTATGTTTGCTAACGAGTTAAAACAGCTTGAAGCAGAGTTTGCTGATCGTTTTACCTTAATTCATTACCTAGATGAAGAAAATAAGCAAACAAAACAGATCAAAAAGAAAGGTTTATCTGGCTTATTTGGGGGGAAAGAATTAATAGAAATTCCTGGTTTTATAACCGCTGATAAAATTAACGATATTTTTAATACCTTACAAATAAATGCCAATGTTAATGCTTATATTTGTGGGCCAGCAGGTTTTATGAACATAGCGGAAGACGCTTTATATTCGCTAGGTTTACCGAAAGCACAGGTTAAAAAAGAAAACTTTGTTCCTTCTGTAGAAGTTAGGCCTGAACCTAACTTTACACCAACACCTTGTACTGCCGTTATAGATATTAACAATACCACGCATGAGTTTGAAATTCCTGCAGGTAAAAGTGTTTTACAAGCTGCAGTAGAAGCCAATATTGATATTCCGTTTTCATGTCGTGAAGGTACGTGTACTTCTTGTTATGGCAAATGTTCATCAGGAGAAGTAGGTATGTTAACAGATGAAGCATTAACAGATGAAGAGCTAGCAGAAGGGGGCTTTTTACCTTGTGTAGCTTATCCTAAAAGTAAAAAATTAGTTATAAATATGAATTAATACAAAGTATTAAATAAAAAGTTCCTGTAAATTTAGAATTATATTGAGTACACACATGATAGAACCAAAAAATTATATTGTTGAAGAAGAGTGGTTTAAAGCTGAACTACCAAGGCAAGAATTTAGAGCCTTTATGCAAAAAAACAACTATAGAGGCATTATTGATACGCTAATATGGTTTACCTGTTTAGGGCTAACCGGTTATTTAGCTTTTTTAAGTTTAGGTACGGCTTGGGCTATTCCTGCCTTTTTTCTGTATGGTGTATTTTATTGTGCTGCCGATGCTCGCTGGCATGAAAGCTCGCACGGTACGGTTTTTAAAACACCTTGGCTAAACACCGCCTTGTGTTTTATTGCTACATCAATGCAACAACGCGACATTATTTTTACTAACTGGTCGCATGTACGTCATCATTCATACACGGTAATTAACGATATAGATCCTGAAATTACCGTAACGCGACCTCCTACATTTTGGGAACATTTCTTAAATTTTTGGAGCTTAGGCGAAACCAAATATTACGTACCTATTTTGTTTCAACACGCTTTTGGTATTGTATCCAAAGATGCGAAAAAATTTGTACCTGAAGAAGAATACACCAAAATGTTTTGGTGGGCTCGTGCTAGTTTACTTGTTAACTTACTACCAATCGCTTTAGCGGTTTATTTTCAAACGTGGTTACCTGTACTGTATTTTGGTTTACCTAAGTTATACGGTAACTTAATACAAAGAGCATTTGTATTAGCGCAACATGCAGGCTTAGACGACGACACATGGGACCACCGTAAGAACTCTAGAACCATTTACGTAAACCCATTTTTAGGTTTCTTATATATGAATATGCAATACCACATTGAGCATCATATGAATCCACTTATGCCGTTTCATCAGCTGCCTAAATTTTCACGCAGAGTAGCGGATCAAATGCCAGTACCTTACAAAGGCATGATTGAAGTGTATAAAGAAATGATACCTGCGTTAATTAAACAAGTAGACGATCCAACTTACTTTGTAGACCGTAAAGTACCTACAAAACCAGAAGTAAGAAAAGTAAAACGTATTAAAGCCTTAGCTCCTGAAGAAGCCATGATCCCACAAGCGGCTTCGTCTAAAAAGTACAACACAAACGATTCAGACGTTATTGTTACAGACAAACCTGATGTGGCATGGCACAAAGCGGTTGAAGCAAAAGAATTAGGCGAAAACGATGCGGTAAGCGTTTGTATTGAAGGTAGCTATTACGCTGTTTACCAATTAAAAGCGGGCGAGTATTACGCAACCGACGGTATTTGTAGTCATGAGTATGCCTACCTAGCCGACGGCTTAGTGGAAGACGGTAAAGTACTTTGCCCTAAACATAACTCTAAGTTTTGTATTAAAACAGGTAAAGCTATAAACCGCCCAGCAAAAACACCCGTAGCAACTTTTCCAATTAAAGATATTGACGGCGTTTTACATATAGGAATTTAACTAAGTACTCAATTAAATGCTCCTAAAATGATAAAAACGGACTGTTGAAAAGCAGTCCGTTTTTTGTTTGATAAATGTGATTAACAGATAAGTAGCTAAAATATAAATGTGTTATATCAATATATACCCGTTATCATTCAAGATGCAGGTTCCCGTGGGAATTTAAAAAAATTTAAGCACAGATTTCATGTTTCAGACGAAATATAAGTGACTATATTTAATGTTTAATTAATTTAACAAAGCCGATTAGCAGCTCACCTTTTTTTGTTTTACCTAGCATTTTACCGACAAAGTTATCTGCAGTAAAACCATGCGATTCACCATCAAATTCAATAACTAAGTGATTATCTTGCTTAATAGTTTTTAATACTTTGCTACCATTACCAAAGTCGACTTGTTCAGGTGCGCCAAAACGTAGTGAGGTTATATCAATATCGTTATGTGCGTTAAAGCCAGCCTCTGACATGACTAAAACTCTAATAACTGTAGTCTTATCATTAATAATATTATCATCTAATAGTTTTAGTCTGCGATGAACAGTTAGAGGTAAAATAATGTTTTTGGAATTATGTTTATCTCTAGCTAAATCATCTCTTTTGGGGACATCAATCGCGGCTAAAGAAAGGTGTGTAGCTCGACCATATTGATCGGTTAAAACATGTGGACGCTCTAACTTATACCAATAAGTACGTGTACCATCTTCATAGCCAGTACTATTAGGTGTATAAGCTGTACCTGAATTAAATTTCCAGTGTATACCGTCAATAGATCGTAGGTAAATAGCACGATAATCTAAAAATGCATTGATGATCATATGGTATTGCACTTCATCTTTCCAAAGTACAGGATCTTCATAATTTGAATTACGGTATTTTTGAGGAATAATTTTGTTATTTTGTAATGGACTTGTTAATACTTTATAAGGGCCTAATGGATTAGTATTCTTACTTATCATCATAGCACCTGCTTTCGTTACAAAGAGAAAGCGACCGTCATCTAATTGTACTCCTGATAAATTACGTTCAAAACGATAAAAGGCTTTTGGGCTTTCTGGTGCGTCAGTTGTATCAATGTCCATAACTCCTAAATACTGCCAAGGACCTTGAATGGTATCGGAAACCAATAGTATTGGCTGAAAGTTAATTAATGAATACAGCATGTAACGGCCATCGTTCAATAATATAATGTCTGGATTATGCCCTAGACCATTCATATATTTGTAACTTAGATCTTTTTTTACTAAATAAGGCCCTGTTGGTTTGTCTGATACCGTATAACTTACTGTTGAGTGAGGCCATTCCCAGTGGCCTTTAGTCGCATTTGCTGGCCAACGTGTAACATGCATATGGTACTTTCCATCTTTGCCTTGTATTGGTCGTCCACCCCAATACGACCAATTGGCATCTTCAATACCATTATCAGCGTCGCGTGGTAAAACACCATCAGCTCCCCAAAGATCTGTTCTTAAAGATTTATGTATTGGCATAGGCAAGATCAAATCATTAAACGAGGCACCTTTAATCATTTTAACTTTACCAAAAACAGACTTTGATGCTTTGCTTGTATTACCACTATAATCATGGGCATAAACCACATAACGGTTATTCGTGCTTTTTTTGGGCGTGAAATCAACAAAGCTAGTTTTGTTTATGTTATGAGCAATTACTTGCATGTTTTGGCTTGAAGCATCACCTCTATAAAGCGAATAGCTAGCAACATCAACATCTTGACTTTTTTTCCAGCTAATATTAATTTCAGCTTCATGCTCTGTTACGGTTAAGTTTGTTGGTGCTTTGGGGGCAATAAGATCTTGTTTAATTAAAGTAACTTTTTTAGAAACTGTATTACGAGTATTTTGAGAAGGAGTTATAACGTAGGTATATTCTATTCCATTAATGAGTTTGTTATCTAAAAAATGTGTAGCTTGGGTTGTTGCAATTTTAGTGTATTGAATACCTTTTTTATTTTTCTTACCACGATATACATTAACGCTATTTCCTGCTTTTAATGTTTTCGATTGCCAGTTTAAATATACTCCATTAGGTGTTACTTCGCCTTGTAAATTCAGTTCGTCTTTTACTGTGTCTTCAATACTAATATTTACATAATTAAGAAAGATTTTAATGCCGTGTGATGTGTAAAACGTTACTCTTACAAAAGGTAAACTTGCTTGAACATCTTCTTGTAATAGTTGATATTTACCTGAAAAATGTTCTACTAATTTATCTGAGCCAGTTAATGTAATATTTTTAGCTAAGATTCGTTCATGTTCACCAAATACTAAACTAAATGTTATTTTACCATCGCTGATATATTCCAAATCAGCGCCAAACTCCCAACGTATAATATCTCCAGCTTTCATTTGCTGATAATTAGGATGAGTATTTAGTATATTAGATTCAGCAATACCTACAGAAGCATTTGAATATAAACTTCCTAAATGCAATCCCATTTTACTGTCTTTTTCAGCAGAAACAATTCGAGTAGTCCAAAAAGGTGATTGTTTAGCCGCTCGCCAAGAAGACCAAACAGTAGTGAAGTTACCATCATTAACATTGGCGTAAGGAGTATTCTCTCCCATTAAAACAACACGCGCGTAGCTTGGAGAAATAAATATGTTAGCAATTATAGTAACTAAAAATATGTCTTTTATTTTTTTAACTAATCTCCACTTAAACTTTTGCATATCTTTATCCCTTCAAAAAGAATGGCTTTATTCGTGTTTTTAATATGCTATCCGATGTAAATCAATGCTAAATATAATAATTAGATAGCACTAATTATTCTTTTCTAGTGAATCAAAAAAGTGTAATGTTTTTGCTACGTTTTTATGCCAGTAAGGCCATTCGTGACAACCGCTTAATGATTCGAAGTGATGCTCAATATTGTTACTTTTAAGCTGTTCAACAAAGTTGAGGTTACTTTCAAATAATGTGTCTTCTGCGCCACAGTCTAAACGTAACGGGGGTAAGTTATTTTTGTTATTGTTAAGCCAATAAATAATGTCGCTTTCGTTGCTGTTGTCGCATTGGTATTGGTTAAGTGGTGTTTCGGTAAAGTGCTTTAAATCATCTAACTTGGTAATGGCTGAATGAGCTGAAATACCGTTAAATAATTCTGGGTATTTAGCGCCTAATCTTAATGCGCCATAACCACCCATTGAAAGCCCCGAGATATAAACATTGCTTGATTCAGACACTGCATTTACCGTTTGTTTTACCGCGGTTATTACGTCGTCTACTATCCATTGTTCATAGTTGCCATGATCTTTTAAAGGTAAATATGACGAGCCATCCCATAATCCACCGTCAGAAGGCATTACTAAAACAAACTCAGATAAGCCTTCTTGTTTGAGTTGTTCGTATACCTTATGTACGCCGCCTAAATCCATCCATACCCAGTTATTACCATATACACCGTGCAATAAAATCACTACAGGTACGTTTTTCCCCATGTTTTGTGCGTTGTAAATGGTAACGTCTGCGCGGCGTTTTAGGTGAGACGAATACACGGTAAGTGTTTGTGTATTCGCTCTTGAGTAATCAGGGTTAGAGACTTCTAATCGAAGAATGGTCATTTACACCTCAGTATTTTTACGGCTTGGTTCTTTACGGTATTGTTTTTGATCGTATTATTTTAAATATCGTCCATAACAATAACGCCTTTAGCGATACGGCCGTTAAGTAAATCGTCAAAACCTTGTGCTACGTCTTCTAATTTATAGGTTTTGGTCACTAATTCATCTAACTTTAAGTCACCTTTTGTATAAAGGTCGAGTACTTTAGTGAAGTCGCGTTCTGGGTTACACATGCCGTATAGCGGGTTGATGTAAATTTTGTCCCATTCAAACAATTCGCAATCAAAATCTATGCGTTGCTCAATACCACTTACTTGTACGGCGGTGCCTGCATTTCTTATTAAGGCTAAAGGAGCAGAGCCTAACGCCGGAATTGCTGTACATTCAAAAGCGTAATCAGCGCCACGTCCTGCGGTAAGGGCTTTTACTTTTTCTTTTACGTTAATAAAATCAGTATCATCTTTTTCAGCAATTATGCCGTGTGTAGCTCCAAATTCTTTCGCTTGGTCGATGCGTTCTTGGCTTATGTCTATCGCGATGATTTTAGCTGCACCTGAATTTTTAGCACCTTGAATTGCATTTAAGCCAACACCACCACACCCGATAACACAAACGGATGAACCCGCGTCTACTTTAGCGGCATTAACTACCGAACCCCAGCCTGTCATAACACCACAGCCAATAATTGATGCAGTAGCCAATGAAATGTCATGATTAATTTTTACTACGGCTGCTTGTTTTACTACCGCATATTCGCTCATGGCGCCTAAATGAAAAGAGCGTTCGATAGGTGTGTTTTCGTGTGTAGTGCTTTCAATATGGGCATGGCCCGATAAACCACAACCGCAAACAGGCGAGTTTTTTTCACAAATATGTAAGTTACCTTCGTTACACTGAAAACATTCGCCACAAGGGATCGCCCAGTTAAGTATGACTTTATCGCCAATGCTGACTTTAGTTACTTTGTCGCCAACCGCTTGAACAATACCCGCACCTTCGTGGCCTACAATAAAGTTTTTATTCCACGTTTGAATTGAATCCCAATCTGTATGACAAATGCCAGCAGCCGCAATTTTAACTAATACTTCGTCGTCTTTAGGTTGGTCTACGTCTACAGTGGTAACTTGATAGCTACCTTGTCCATTTGATACAACAGCTTTAGATTTTATCATTTTTAAATATCACATTTTATAATTACCTTTGGGTGATTTGACCATTGTTTTGAGAGTATTACTATTAATTAACTTTCAATAAATATCATAATTATGCTTTTTATTTTGTTTTTATCGTGGTATTTATTACGTAAGTGTAGAATATTTGTTGTTGATTATGCCTGATAAAAATAAAGTATATTGCGAACCTTTTTGTATAAAAGAGGGGTATCAGTTTGAAATTCATAAAGTGGAATATGGTGAAAACGACTCTTATTCATGTTTTATGCATTTTCATGAGGTGCATGAGTTTATTATTTTTGAACAGATAGAAGGGGACTATTACTATAATCAAGGTGAGTCAAAACTACTTGATAATGACATTGTTTATACACCCGCATTAGAAACTCATAACTTTGAATTAAGCGAGCGACCAAAGTCTTGGTATATTATTCAGTTTATTCCTGAAGTACTTAACCAGCCTGAACTGCAAAAAGTGAGTTTTTTATTACAGCAAGGCCAACAACTTAGGTTGAAAAAAGAAGATATTGCGATTGTTCAAATGCAAGTTAAATGGTTACACCAATGTTATTTAGAAAACCCATTAGATGGCAAAAGCTTGTTGTTACTAAGGCTGTTAATTTTATGGATTTCAGATAAAGCACAAGCCATAAAAATGCCGAATACTATTTCGCTAACATCTAGCCAAAATTACGAGAAGTTGTCTCCGGTTATCGACTTATTTAGACAAAGTCCTTATGTTGATATTTCTTTAACTGAAGCAGCAGAAATGTGCTTTGTATCGCCTTCGCATTTTTCACGTATGTTTAAGCGAATATTTAGGTGTAATTATTCTGAATACAGTTTAAATCACAAATTATATAGTGCGGCTCGATTGTTAAGCCAAACAGAAAGGTCGATAACTGATATTAGTTACGAGCTTGATTTTTCAAGCCCGTCTCATTTTATTGCTCAATTTAAAAAGCATTTTAATACAACACCTTATAAATATCGCATAGGCGTTAAAAGCCGTAGTTAAACTCCATGAAGCTTTAACAAGTTTTAGTAAATAGTATTTTACTGAGCTGCTTGTTGTTTTTCCAACCGTGGGGCGTGTCTGCTTCAAAGCTAATAAAATCACCTGCTTTGTATTCCATACTTTGTGTTTGCTCATTTTGACTATTACCCGCAATTAATGTTCCTGATCCACTAATCACATAGGCAAGCCATTTGTCTTGTGAGGAATGTATTGGAAACTCTGCAGCATCAGGTTGTATCGTAAAAATAAACATAAATACATCTGCATATTCAATTGATACGCCGTCCCATCCCTCGGGAAATTCATCAATGGATATATCGGGAGCATTTTTTCGAACAAGTTTACTGTTGCCAGAGTTGGCGAGCATTTCAATAACTGAAGCCATAAATCACCTATTTGTTGTGTCTGTTTGTTGTAATATAGGTGCTCTACTTAACCTGAAACGTTAAGTAGAGCACCTGTCTTTTGCTTTTGATTTTTTGTTGTTTTTATTCGTTTAATTGTGAGATGAGTGTTATAGCTCGTCTTGATCTTCCCACATTTCTGGCCAATACCTGTAGATACTATGACCATATTTTTCTAAACGTGCATCAGCCTCTGCTAAGTAAGCTAAACTTTTGGCCTTTGCTGTTTGTTGATCGCCAATAAGTAAGGTGTAGTTGTTGTCAGACAAAACGCTACCCTCATCATCTTTAATCACTAAAGCAACATCAAAGGTGCCTTCAGCATTGTCCGGTAGTTGCCAATCTATATCGATAAATGCAGTAGAGCTATCGCGATCAACATTGACTTTTTGACTGCCTGAAACATTCGTGTTTTTGCCTTCATATAATACTTTCCATTCAAGTGTTAAGTCGTTAAATGCTTTTTGGTAGTCGTTTACTATCCATAGCTGCCCAGTAAACGTACTGCCAGCATTCCAACGGCGTTTTTTAAATTGTAAACTTGGCAGTAAAGGGGCGTAAGAGCGTTTTAGCCAATCAAACGCTATTTTTTTCTTACCGTAATAATCAACCACTCCCCATTTTATATCAGGTACATGAGTAATAAAGTGGCATAAAGCGACACCACTCATTTTTGGTTTACGACGACGATAGGTCTCTAAAGCAAATTGAATAACTGTACCTTGTGCTATTTGTGTGGCTTCAACAAATTCAGCTAAAGACCCCATTTTGTAATCATTAAATACTTCAAAATTTAGGTTGATTAACATGTCGATATCGGCCCAATGATATGCCCAGCTTGGGCCCATTGGCCAAAGTTCATCTTCAGGAATAAACTTTTTGAGGCTTTCAATATTTGGTGCTGAAGCGGCTGTTAGCTCAGGAATAATGGCGCAATCAAGTGCAGGATAATATTCTTCCATATATTCTTTGCCACCCTGATAGTAATGCTCATTAGCATGCATTGATTCATTTGCTCTAAAGCCCATGTTTTGTGCAGACTCTGAACTTAATGGTGATGCCAATCCATAGGGAATATTGGTATTTTCTTTAACTTTTTCGCCTATAATCTCCATTAAGGCTTTATTGCCACTTTCTTCATGAGCACCAGAGAAAAATACTTCTTCTCCACCCATCCAGAATATTTGAGAAGGATGATTACGACGCTCTTTTACCGTAGCAATACACTCGTGTAGTACGCCATCAATAAATGATTGTTCTTTAGGGTAGGCTTGAGTCGCTAAGGTAAAGTTAGTCCATACGGTTATGCCTAGTTCATCACATATTCTATAAAAGTCAGGAATTTCAGGTGGATGCCAGCCAAAAATACGTAAGTTGTTAATGTTAGCTTCTTTAACCATGGCTAAGCGATCTTCGTATTTTTTAAGGCTATTTTTGCCATAGAAGAATGAAGGTTGTCCACCCCAGCAAGCAGAGCGTAAAAAGTGTTTGTTGCCATTAATAATAAATGTCCATGGGAATTCGTTATCGTAACCAGGATTAAAGTCCATAGTTACTTCACGTAGCCCAATGGTTTCTGAAGTACTGTCTAATGATAATATTGGTGCATCAGAGGTAGCGTTTTGAATAACGAGACCTAAGGTGTATAAGTTTTGATCACCCATATCCCAAGGCCACCAAAGCTTGGCGTTTTCAATAGAAATTGTTGTGTTGATTTTGCTTGCGCCTTTAGCAACTGTGACTTCTAGTGAAAACTCAGTAGTGCTTGTTTCGCAATTTTTACCTGTTAACGTACCGGAAAGTTTGATGTTTTGATCTGTATTGGTGTGGTTTTCAATATCAACAATTAGATTAACATTAGCATGGCCGCAACCATCGATAATAGAGTCGTTTTGCACAGTAATATCGGTGCGGACACTATCAATACGAACTTGTTCAGTTGCTTCTATTCGTACCGGACGCCAAATACCAAAAGGCACTAAACCTGAAAAGTAATCGCCAGAGAAGTTAACTTTTTTACCACCACAGTTACGATAGTTTTTAGGTGGTGGATCTAATTTTACCATCAACATATTTGCACCACCGCGCCAATCCGCCCAGCTAACACAATCGGTAATATCAAACTCAAACGATGAAAACATGCCTTCATGACGGCCTAGATAAGTGCCGTTAAGCCATACTTCACAACTATAATCGACACCTTCAAAAACAATTCTTATTTTTTTATTTTTCATTGTTTCTGTTACTGCAAAACGGTGACAGTACCACCATTCATATTCTGCAGCCCATTTGGCTTTATGCATGTTTCTACCAAATAAAGGATCATCTATTTCATTGGCGCGATGTAGATCTGAATAAACATCGCCAGGCACTGTGGCAAAATTCCAGCTGAAATGAGTACCTTGATACTCAGCGGGTAATAAGTGCAATCCTTCAATTTGACCTTGGCCAGGACGCATTCTTTCCATTTGCCATTTACAGCCACTTAAATCAATGATTTCTCTAGACATATTTATTCTCTATTTTGAATTTTAGGAAAATTAATTTATTTATGTATTAAACATTGAATGAATAATACACTTATTTTTATATGAATTTATTATTTAAATATGAATATGTCAACAAAAAACAGCAAAAAAAAATCCAAGCATTGGCTTGGATTAATCGTTAATATTTTTGAAATCATCAGTTAATAAGGAGGATCAGCATAAGCATTTTAACAGCCAACACGTGAACTTATTTTGTTTGCAGTTTCTTTTACTCTTTGAATTAATGATTGAATATTATCTTCGTCGCCTAGCGATGAAGTAAAGGTGGATACCGCTAATACCGCGATTACCGCACCTTCTGGGTGACCTATAATAGAAGCACAATCGGTAACTCCGTCAGTAAGTAAACTTTTTCTAAAACAATGTCCGTTAACTAAAATATCTTGTAGTTCTTGCTCAAGCTGTTTTTTATCGTTACTACTCATTTTTTGATAAGTGTCGTCGCGTTCATAAATTAAGTTTTTAACGGCCTCATTACTGTTTGCTAATAATACTCGTCCAGAGGTCGTGTCAACGGTATTAAACAATGTACCTTCGGCAATAGAAAGCGATATAGGTGCATGGCTGCGAGAATGAATAACAACCATGACTTTACTTTGATACAAAATACTCAAGTGAGCGGCATGGCCTGATTGGGCGGAAAAATCGTCCATAATAGGAATAGCGGTTTCACGCAATTGATCAATTGGCGATATTTTTCTCGATAAACTGTAAAGCTTTAGCGATACGCTGTATTTACCGGAAATTTCATCTCTAACTAAGTAACCACGGTTCTCTAAGCCGATTAAAACACGGTATATTTCATTGGCAGAACGGTTAATGCCGTGGGCTATTTCTGTTTGTGAAAGTGGCATTGCTTTTGATGCTAAAAACTCTAAAACATCCATGCCTTTATCAAGTGCGGGCACTGCATATTTATTACTTTTTTCTTCGCTCATGTTTTCCCTACGGATTGATTATTAATTATCTGAAAGGTACAAGGTAATGTACGTTTTTTGATTAAGTCTATTAAATCATAGCTTGAGGTAAGTATAAATGGATTTATATCCGTATTACAAAATTCATATGAGAATAAAAGTAAGCTAAAAGCTATTAATAAACCTGAACTCGGCTTAACAAATGCTTCTCTAGCAGCTATTTTTCCTGATTTCTGCGTTAAATTTACTTGCAATAGACTAGCTATTGACGCGAAATTTGCCTTGAATTAAGAAAAACTATGAAGCTAGAGGCTCAATGAATCTATTTTTTTATATTTCAATTTATTAAACATCTCTTAAACCGAGTTCAGGTTAGTAAGGTTTTTTTGGAGTCATCTGCTACTACTTTATGAATTAAATAGCTGAGTACCATTAATAAATGAAGACCCGTACTGATATGACTTTATTTGAATAAAAAAACCTTTAAAAGCAGACTCTGAGGTTATAGCGCTATTGTTATTATTCTATGTTTATAAGAAATGTACTTCTTTATTGTTAGATACTTAATCTTAAAATACACAATATCTATATTTTAGAATGTTAAAATATGTCAATTGATGATTGATATGTTAGTAATTGTGTGTAATATTATTTGTGGTTGGTTGATTAACGAACAATATAGCGTTAAAAATTAATTAAGGAATAGGCTTTAAATCTAATTATAAAAAATATTATTGAAGGGGAATCATGAAAAATATTAATCGGGAATTCACGCGTAGCAAGGTGGCAACAGCAGTTGCATTAGTGACATTAAATATGGCTCCAAATGCTTTTGCATTTGAAGATGAAAAACAAGAAACTGAAGTTATTGAAGTTGTTGGTATACGAAGCTCCCTTGCAAGCTCTGCTAATATTAAAAGAGAGTCTAGCGGTGTAGTAGATGCTATTACCGCGGAAGATATTGGTAAGTTTCCCGATACTAACTTGGCTGAATCTTTACAAAGGATCACTGGGGTTTCTATTGACCGTTCAAACAATGAAGGTAATCAGGTTTCTGTTCGTGGTTTTGGCCCTACCTTTAATATGGTTACGTTAAATGGCCGTGCGATGCCTACTTCTTCAACATTATCCACTGACGGTGCTATTAATCGTGCCTTTAATTTTCAGCATATTGCTGCTGAAGTTGTTTCAGGGGTAAATGTTTATAAAACAGGTAAAGCGCATATAAACAGTGGGGGTATCGGTGCAACTATCGATTTACAAACCGCGAAACCTTTAACTTATGGAGAGCAAAAAGTATCTTTGTCTGCTAAAGGAATTATGGATACAAGTAATGTAAATGGCGATGATATTACTCCGGAAATTTCAGGTTTGTATAGTAATGTATTCCTAGATGGTAAATTAGGTTTGTTAGTCGCTTATTCACGTTCTGAGCGTGATAGTCGTAAGGAAGCCGTGGTAAATGACGGTTGGTTAGCTGATGATGGCTCTACTTATACTGGAATTGATTCATCAGGTATAACTAACCCAGATAATCCTGACGGTATTTTTTGGGTGCCTCGTAACTTTGCTGTTGAATATGGCGATCATGAACGTAAACGAGATAATATGCAGTTTGTTGCCCAATATGCAGCAACGGATAATCTAACCCTTACGTTAGATTATACTGGCTCGCGCTTTGATGAATCTATTGATCGTATTTTAACTGGATTTTGGTTTGACTCTGATGTAAATACCACGGGTACGGTAGACAGTAACGGTACCGTTATTAATCCTCGCCATAAAAATCACCGTTTAAATTATACAAGTACTCATCAAGTTGTTGAAACTGAAAATGATTCAATGGGATTAAATATTGTTTGGCAAGCAACTGACAGTTTACAACTTAGCTTTGATGCCCACGATTCAACGTCGCAAACTCAACCGGGTGGAGAAATTAGTGAATTTACTACCGTTATTAGTACACCTGCAGATGCCAGATATGTTGATATTGGTTTAGATTTCACGGGCGCTGAAGTTCCCGCTGTTTTTGCTCAACCAACGTTAACAACGGAAGATCCTAGTGCTCCTGCACCTATTCCTGCTAACTATGACCCCTATTCACTTAATAACGTTGATGGAGATGTTGTGGTTGTTCGTGGTCATGAAATTAAAAATAATATTCAGCAGTGGGGATTAAGTGGGGAATGGGAAAACTTAAGTGATGGATCTTTAGCTAATATTAATTTTGGTATTGGTGGTCTTAAATACAAGTTTGACACGAATAAACGTTTTGGTTTTAGCGTTATTTATGACGTACTTGATATTGATAGTTTAGGTTTATCGTTTACACCGTCAAATGTTGGTAATAATTTTAGTGGCTCTGAACATTTATTTGATATGCAGTTTAATTCAGACCCTGGTATTGTTAATCAAGCGATAACTGATGGCGGTTATATTAATGAAGATCCAGTATCAATTGATAATATTACTGAAGATACTTTTTCAGCGTATATATCATTTGATTTGATCAATGAATTTAATGGCCTTCCTATCACTATGAACGTTGGTTTACGTTATGAAGATACCGACGTAACAGCTTCGTCAACGGCGACGTTACCTACGAGCTTGGTATATTTGCATGAAGAGGAAATTCGTGGGTATTTTCCACCAGGTAGTGAAGTAAGCCTTGATACATTACATGGCGGTTATACTGAATTTTTACCTAACCTCGATATCAGTTTAGAATTTAATGAAGATGTAGTAGGTCGTTTTTCTTATAGCAGAACGTTAACGCGTAGTGATGTTACGGCTATTGCACCCGCAACTAAAATTACCAATATGAGACCAGGTGGCCCTTTTAATGCAACACAAGGCGATCCTAATTTATTACCTTATACTTCAAATAATATCGATCTTTCTTTAGAGTGGTATTACGACGAGGGTAGTTATGTATCGTTGGGCTACTTCCATAAATTTGTTGATAACTTTATTGGTACCACTGTAGAGAATAGAACAATCAATGGTGCTGATGGTACACCCCTTACCGATCCTTCTGTCAATCCAAGGGCAGGTTGTCCAGATGCATCAACAGAGCCTTATAATACCAATTGTCTTTCTCAGCCAAGTGATCCTGATGTTAATTTTGCCGTGATTACCCCTAAAAACCTTGAAGATGCAGAGGTAAGTGGTTGGGAATTTGCTTTACAACATATGTTTGGTGAATCAGGTTTTGGTGGACAGTTTAACTTTACGTTAGTTGATGGCGATGTTGAGTTTGATCCTTCGTCATTTGAGCAAAGTGTTTCTTTAACTGGCTTAAGTGATTCAGCTAACCTTGTGGCTTTTTATGACAAAAACGGCTTTCAAGCACGTATCGCTTATAATTGGCGCGATGACTTTCTGTTGAATACTAATCAGTTTCATAGTCCAAATGAACCCGTATTTACAAAAGCTTATGGTCAAATAGATTTTAATATGAGTTACGATATTAATGAATCAATTACCATTGTTTTTGAAGGATTAAATATACTGGAAGAAACGGCTCATCGTTATGGTCGCTATGAAAATCAGTTTTTAGCAGCCGAAGACTTTGGTAGTAGATACGTTGTTGGTATTCGAGCGAATTTTTAAATACTTTTATACTAGGGTTATTTAAAAGCTGCAATTGTTTGCATGCATACGTATCTCCCACAGGAACTATGCATTTTGAGACTGCTTCTTTTCAGGGGGCAGTCTCTTTTTTTATGGAGTAGGGTTATGACTAAACTCATTAAAAATATCATTATTGTTGGAGGTGGTACAGCGGGGTGGCTAACCGCAGGTGTTTTAGCTTCAACCATTAAGAGTATGTATGGCGCTGACTCAATTAATATTACGTTAATCGAGTCGCCATCTATTGAACCTGTTGGTGTTGGCGAAGGAACGTGGCCAACCATGCGTAATACGCTAAGAAAAATGGGTGTGAGCGAGCTAGATTTTATACGTTCATGCGATGTTTCATTTAAGCAGGGATCTAAGTTTTGTCAGTGGAATAATGATAATTATTCAAACAGCTATTATCACCCATTTTCTTTACCCCAAGATTTTAATGAAAGTAATTTAGCTTGGCATTGGATGGCGAAAGATTATGAAATATCCTTTTCTGAATTGGTATCACCACAAGAAGTTATTTGCGAACATCATATGGCACCCAAGCAAATATCTACACCTGAATATGCCTTTGTTTGTAATTATGGCTATCACTTAGACGCGGGATTATTTGCTAAATTTTTGAAAGATTATTGCTTAAATAAGCTTAAAATTAATTACATAAGTGATGATGTGCTATCTGTGTTGTCGGACTTAAAAAATAATGACATAAAAGCACTTAACACTAGTAAAAATGGCGTAGTTAATGGCGACTTGTTTGTTGATTGTACGGGAAGAAGTGCGCTGTTAATTGGTAAGCATTATCAAGTCCCCTTTATTTCTAAAAAAGACACGTTATTTATTGATTCAGCACTTGCTGTACAAGTTCCTTATATAGACGATGAAAGCCCTATCGCCTCAGTAACATTATCTACAGCACAAGAGGCGGGGTGGATTTGGGATATAGGTTTATATAGCCGTAGGGGCGTAGGGCATGTATATGCAAGTGAATATATAAGTGAAGAAAAAGCTAAACAGCAATTACTTGATTATATTAAAAAAACGAATAAAAACAGCAAAAAAATAGATGAGCAATCTATTAAAAAAATTGTTTTTGAACCTGGATATAGAGAAGTTTTTTGGAAAAATAACTGCGTTGCTGTTGGATTGTCTGCGGGGTTTGTTGAGCCACTCGAAGCCTCATCTTTAGCGCTTGTAGAAATTTCGGCAAATATGATCGCGCAACAGCTGCCTCAAACACGACAGGGGATGGACGTGATTGCTCAACGGTTTAATGAACGTTTATTACATCATTGGCAATCAACGATAGACTTTTTAAAATTGCATTATGTACTGAGTCAACGTGATACGGGAATGTTTTGGAGAGATAATCGCGAGCTATCGAGTATTCCTGAAAGCCTAACTCGTTTGCTTAATATATGGCAGGAACAGGTTCCATGGCATTATGATTTTGATCGAATACAAATGTTTCCTTCAGCGAGTTATCAATATGTTTTATGTGGCATGGGGTTTAAAAGTCAACTTCACATCCGTCCTTCTATTATTCAAGAAACCAGTGCAGTTTCTCATTTTAATCTGGTTCAGCAACAAACAGCGCAATGCTTATCAAGGTTAAAGCAGAATCGTACTTTTTTGAAGGAAATTAGAGAGTAGCTTTTATATAAGGCCTAATTTTTATTGTGTTATAAAAATTAGGCCTTTATTTTTGATTAAATTGAAGTTACTTAAGCGCTACACTCATTAACGTGTTATGAGCGGTTAAATAAAGGGTCTTTTCATCGGCAGATAAGGTGCAATTAGCGGTAAGTTTACCGGTTTTAATTTTTGCTAATACTTTCCCTTTAGGTGTAATTAACCAAACTCCACCAGGGCCTGTAGCAAAAATAAGTCCGCTTGAATGAACCGCCATGCCATCTGGCATGCCTTGCTCTCCTGCTACACCTATAAATTCGCTTGCGTCTATCAGTACTCGTTTGTTACTTACTTTACCATCAGACGATAAATCGTAAGCTAACCAATGAGGGAATGATTGATCGGAAACTGCCACATATAAGGTTTTTTCGTCTGCTGATATAGCAATACCATTCGGGAAGCTAATTTTGTCGTCAAGTAGTTGTAAGTTACCATCTGGTGCTAAACGGTATATGCCTTGAAAAGTAAGCTCTTTTCGTTTGTCATCCATTATGTCTTTTAAGCCATAAGGAGGATCCGTAAAAAATAAGCTACCGTCAGAATGTAATACTGCATCATTAGGGCTATTAAGACGTTTGCCATTATAGTAACCCGCCAGAGTTTTAAAGTTATTGCTTGGTGATGAGGTAGGCGCATTCATTACTGCTATTCGTCTATCACCTTGTTGTAAAAGTATTAAATTATCATGTTGGTCAAGCAACAATCCGTTAGAACCTTGCGTGTGGTCACCTTTGTGTAATCCTGTTGAGCCAGAATTCTCTAAATAAACACTAACGCCTTCAAGAGGGTGATATTTCATGATCTTGTTATTAGGAATATCTGAAAAAATTAAGTAGCCTTCTTTTGTTAACCAAAGTGGTCCTTCGGTCCATGCAAAGTCAGACGCTAAGGTTTTAATAACAGCAGATTTATCTAAAATAGCATTGGCTTCTTGCGAGATAATTTCAATTGACGGCTTAATTTCGCTTGTGACTAAATGACCATCATTACTGTTAGCTGTGTTTGAAATAGCGCATGAAGTAAGCGCTAATATCATTAACGCAAACGTTAATTTATACATGTGTAGTCCCTTTGTTTTTGGGTAGTTTTGCAAGATAAGCTTGCACTAACGTTATTAATTTATTTTGTTGTTCCGGTGTTGTTACCGCACGGGTTAAGTCGTTACCCACTCCAACACCAATAGCCCCAGCTGAAAACCATTCTTCTATGTTATCTATATTTACGCCACCAACAGGCATTAAAGGTGTATTTGAAAAAGGTCCTTGAAGGCCTTTAAAATAGTTTACTCCTAAAGCTCCTGCTGGAAATACTTTAATTAAGTCAGCATTAAAGTGTATAGCTTGTGCAATATCGGTTGGTGTTAATGCCCCCATTAAAACAGGAATACCTTTAGAATGAGCCAGTTGAACAATAGTGCTTTCTGTATTAGGTGTCACTAAAAATTGTGCGCCTGCTTCAATAGCAAGGTTAGCTCTTTCGGTATTTATTACAGTACCAGCTCCTACGAGTATTTCAGGATAATTAGCGCGTGCTTTGCTGATTTCCTCACAATACCCTGGGGTGTTTGCCGTAATTTCTAATGTTGTAACACCACCTTCCACTAAGCACTTTATTACCGATTCAATCTCTGATTGCTGCGCAAGGCGTATTATAGCAACTAACTGACTTTCAATAATTTTATTAAGGGTGTTAGTACGTTGCTGGTTTAAATATAAACTCATTTTTTTACCTAAATGTTATGTGTTAATCTATTTTTCGGGTAATGGCTCATCAATACGCTGTATTTTTCCAACAAGAAATAAATAGGATAAGCAACCAATAGCAGCCAAGGCTGAAATGAATAATAGGGCAGGTTTAAAGTCGCCATCTTGAACTAAGTAACCAATAATAATTGGAACCGCTACAGCTGAAAGGCCACCAATAGAATTAAAGCATCCACCAACTAACCCAACTAAATGTTTTGGTGCAAGCAATGAAACAAACACCCAAGCAATTGACGATAAGCCATTACCAAAAAAGGCGATAGATAAGAAGGTGATTACCCAAAAGGTATCGTCTGTATAGTTTGCGCCTATAATACAGGTTGTTAATAGTAGCCCTACAATAATAGGAGCTTTACGTGAAAATTCTTTAGATACACCTTTTCTCACTAAATAGTCTGAACTGAACCCAGAAATTAATACGCCAAAAAAAGCAGCTAAAAAAGGAACCGATGCTAAAAACCCCGATTGAATAAAGTCTAAACCTCTATACTCAACTAAATAAGTAGGGAACCATGTAAGAAAGAACATTAATGTTCCACCTAAACAAAATTGACCTATATAAATTCCCCATAGCTTTTTACTTGAAAAAACAGAAATAAAGTCTGCACGGGTAAACTTGCTTTTTTCTTCTTTTTTTTCTTTGTTTTCTGCTGGTGCGGTGTCAGAAATTAACGTGAGTTCTTGCTTATTAATACTTGGATGATCTTGTGGATCTCGATAGAAGATATACCAGATTATGGCCCATACAATACCGATAAGACCTGAAATAATAAACAAACCTCTCCAACCAAAGTTGTCTTGAATAATCGCTAAAAATGGCATTAAAAACGCTAAACCAATAAATTGCCCTGACGTATACACTGCAATAGCAGAAGCACGTTCGTTTTCTGGAAACCAAGTAGTGATAATTTTGTTGTTACATGGGTAAGAAGGGGCTTCAAAAGCACCAATAGCCATTCTACAACCAATTAAAGCAGCAAATGAACTCACCATACCTTGTACTAAAGTAGCTAATGACCACATGACCAGTATAAAAGGATATAAAATACGTGTTTTAACTAAGTCTACGGTGATCCCTCCAGGTATTTGCAAAATAGAATAAGTCCAGCCAAAGGCTGAAAATATTAAGCCCATTTGAACCGAAGTCAGACTTAGTTCTTCAGTTAATGCCGCTGCTGCGACAGAAATGTTTGTTCTGTCCATGTAGTTAATAACAACACTCAAAAAAACAAGTGTTAATACGTGAAACCGTTTTTTAGTTGGTTTCTCTTTAGCAATCAATTCGGTGTTTTCCATATTTATTTCCGTTATTTTTATATTGTTATTTATATCGTTTTTTAATAGTGAATTACCAATTAGTGTACGAGCCATCACTTTTGTATAAGCGAGGAGCTTCCCAGTATTTAAAGGTTAAATCTTTAATTTCATCTTCATTAACGTCTATACCTAAACCTGGGGAGTCAGATACATTAAAGGCGTTATTTATAACTTCAGGACGATTGACAAAATAACGGTCGTAGTCAGTTAAATCACCATCGTAAGGTGGTAGCTCAAGCCATGCAACGTTTGGAATTGCAGCACAGTAATGAATTGAAGCGGCTGCGCATATTGGGCTTAACGGGTTGTGTGGCATCATGTCTATGTAATGTAATTCACACAATGCGGCAATTTTCATTGATTCGGTAAAGCCGCCCGCATTGCATATATCCACACGACCAAAATTAGTTAAGCCTGTTTCTGTATAGGGAGCAAAGTCCCATTTACTTGTTAGTTCTTCGCCTATTGCTAAAGGAATATCACACATTTGACGAAGTGCTTGGTAAGCCGTAGGAGATTCATTTCTAATAGGCTCCTCAATAAAGTCTATGGTGCCAACGGGCATTCGTTGAATAAAGGAGGCTGTTTCGGGTACCGACAATCTGTGATGATAATCAATTCCTAGCGTTATTTCAGGGCCAAGCGCTTCTCTTGCTTTAGTTAGCCATATCGCGGCTTGACTAATTGATTTTCTTGGATCAAAAAGCTCAGCTTTTTCGGCATCGCCTGCTTGGCCTGTTGTTGTTCTTATAACTTGCCAGCCTTCATTTTTGAGTCGTAATACATCATCAACTAATTCAGGGCCCATGGGAGCCACTGTTGTAGCAAATAAGGGGATCCTGTCTCGTTGTTTTCCGCCAAGCAATTGATATACAGGAATGTTTAAACTTTTTGCAACTAAATCATGTAAAGCAATATCAATGGCTGCAATGGCTGCTGATAAAACTCGTCCACCTTCAAAATATTGGCTGCGGTACATCTCTTGCCAAAGGGCACTTATATTAGTGGGATCTTTACCAATCAAAAATTCTCTAAAGTGTTCTACAGCGCCCATAACCGCTTTTTCACGACCAGATAACCCTGATTCTCCCCAGCCGTAAAAACCTTCATCTGTTTCAACTTTTACTAAACAAACGTTTCTGAAACCTGCCCAAAAACCATATGCTTTTATGTTTGTAATTTTCATGTAAATTCTCCGAAACTTAGATTTTTCGTGTAATTATCAGAGTTTCTATTTATGTAAAATGTAGTTAGTATGCTCAATATACAATAAATTACACATAATTTAACAGGGTTTAATGATTTATTTTGTTATACTTGAGCAGAAAAAGTCTTATTGTTTGTAGTTTATAGTACTTATATCTATAAACGTTATTTTTTTGTTTTTACTAAGTTTAATACGGATTATTAATCTTTTGTTGTTGTTTTTATTGTTTTTTTTGTTTTGTTTGTTGTTGATGTTATCTATTTTTTTAGCTGAAAAACAATAAAATAAGCGATTAAATCTAAGGATGTTTTATCAAAAATTAAAATTTTTTAAATAGAGTATTAAATCATCACTTGACACTAGCTTATCTGTATTTATACTCGTATATGGAATTTATATATAAATAATTAACCGTAATAGAAGATACTCATGACTCAAACAAAAAATATAGAATTACGCGGGATCACTTGGTGTCATACCCGAGGTTTTACACCGATGGCCGCAACCGCCCAACGCTTTGAAGAACTAAATCCACATGTACGCATTTCATGGGAGAAGCGCTCTTTACAAGCTTTTGCTGATGAACCTATTGATAAATTAGCTAAACGTTATGATCTTTTAGTTATTGATCATCCTTGGGCTGGGTTTGCGGCGCAGACAGGTGTTATTGTGCCGTTAAACGATTGGCTCCCTGAAGATTTTTTAGCAGACCAAGCTAATAATTCAGTAGGGCATTCACACGAAAGTTACTGTTTTCAAAATAAACAAGTCGCCTTAGCAATAGATGCCGCAACACCTGTTGCGTCTGCACGTTTAGATCTTTTACAAGAACTCGGTTTAGAAATCCCCAATACGTGGGAAGAATTAATGCATCTTGCTAAGCTAGGTAAAGTTGCTGTGCCATCTATTCCGCAAGATACCTTAATGAATTTTTATATGCTTTGTTCAACGCTAGGCGAAGATGTTTGCGTATCAGACACGCACGTTGTAAGCGAAGAAATAGGTATAAAATCGTTAAAGTTATTACGAGAATTGTCAATGAATTTAGACAAAGATTGTTTTGATTGGAATCCTATTCAAGTTTATGAAGCCATGACACAAACTGATAAATTTGCTTATTGTCCGTTTGCTTATGGTTATTCAAATTATGCAAAACCAAACTATGCTCGAAAGCTTCTTAAGTTCGCTGATACAGTTAGTTTACCTAATACTGATAGATTATGTACAACCTTAGGTGGTACGGGATTAGCTATTTCTGCTAACTCTGAGCATAAAGAAATTGCTGCGCAATACGCCCAATTTGTTGCTAATGAGAAAATGCAGCAGTCGTTTTATATAGATTTTGGCGGGCAGCCAGGACATAGAAAAGCATGGTTGTCTGATTACGCTAATGAAAATTGTGATAACTATTTTAAAGATACTTTACCAACGTTAGACCGCGCTTATTTACGTCCTAGATATCATGGTCATATGTTTTTTCAAGACAATAGTGGTAAACCTATCCGTGAATATTTAATGAATGGCGGCGATGAAAAAGCATTATTAGCTAAACTTAACGCTTTGTATTTAGAGTCAAAAGGTATCGTACTATGAAACTGCCCCTTGAAGGTATTACTGTATTAGAGTTTAGCCAATATTTGGCTGGTCCTTATGCAGGATTACGCCTTGCAGATCTAGGGGCACGCGTAATAAAAATAGAACGTCCAGGTACAGGTGATGCTTGTAGACAACTCGCAACTAAAAATATGTGGGTAGATGGAGACAGCGTTTTATTTCATACCATTAATCGAAATAAAGAATCTTTCAGTGCTGATTTAAAGAACCCTGATGACTTAGAGAAAGTTAAAGCGTTAATAAAAGAAGCTGACGTGATGACGCATAATTTTCGTCCTGGCATTATGGAGAAAATAGGCTTAGATCATAAAGCTGTTCAGGCGATTAACCCAAGCATCATTTATGGTGAAGTCAGTGGTTACGGTAAAACAGGGCCATGGCAACACAAGCCAGGACAAGATTTGCTTGCGCAGTCACTTTCAGGGCTTGCTTGGCAGTCAGGCAATAAAGATTCTGATCCTGTACCTTTTGGCTTAGCAGTAGCTGATATGATGTGTGGTACTCATTTTGCTCAAGCAATATTAGCTGGTTTGGTAAGGAGAAAGCGTAAGGGAATTGGTGCGCATATTGAAGTAAGTTTGATGGAATCTATTATCGACTTTCAGTTTGAAGGGCTAACAACATACCTTAATAATGGCTTCGATTTACCGATACGCAGTAAACAAGCTAATGCTCATTCATTACTTGCAGCGCCTTATGGTATTTATCAAACAAGTGATGGCTATCTTGCTATTGCGATGACAGATCTACAACAACTCATACAATTAATTGACTGTAAACCTATACCAGAAAATTATTTGGCAGACGCCTTTACTTATCGAGATGAAATAAAAAATACTTTACAAAAAGTACTAATAGAAAAAAGCACAGAGTACTGGTTAAATATCTTAGAAGCTCAAGATATTTGGTGTTCAGACGTTTATACCTATGCTCAATTATTACAGCACCCCGCGTATAAACAATTATCAATGGAACTACCTCTTGTTCGTGGTGAGAATCATAAGGTGATCACTACACGTTGTCCTATTCAATTAAATGGTGAAAAACTAGCTTCTTCAATAGCTGCCCCACGATTAGGTAACGCAAATGAAAGTTTAACTAAGCAGTTTTCATTAGACCTTATTGATCGCTCTGCAAGGGAGACTAAATCATGATAAAACCATTAGAAGGTGTTGTTGTTTTAGATTTTACTCAATTTTTATCTGGGCCATCGGCTAGTTTACGCTTAGCGGATTTAGGGGCTGAGGTGATTAAAATTGAACAGCCAGAACAAGGTGATTTGTGTCGCCGTTTGTATGTGTCCAATTGTGATATTTTAGGAGAGTCTTCTCTATTTCAAGCCATTAATCGCAATAAAAAAAGTGTAACCTTAAATTTAAAAAATGCAGAAGACAAAAAAATTATAGAAGCACTTATTACCCGTGCAGACGTAGTGATAAATAATTTTAGGCCCACAGTAATGAAAAAACTAGGGTTAGATTATGCCAAAGTACAAGTTTTGAATCCTCGCGTAATTTACGGTGAAATCACCGGTTATGGCTGCGATGGTCCGTGGAGTCATAAACCTGGACAAGATTTATTGCTGCAAGCGTTGTCGGGGTTAACTTGGTTGTCTGGTAACGATTCAGATGGACCTGTTCCTATGGGGGTTGCTGTAGCTGATATTTTAGCTGGTGCTCAGTTGGTACAAGGAATACTTGCTGCGTTAATTAACCAAGATAGCAATAACAGTTCAACCTTAGTACAAGTCAGTATGCTTGAAGCTATTTTAGACTTTCAATTTGAACCGTTAACTTTGTATTACCAAGATCAAGAACAACCGCGTCGAAATAAAATCAACGGGGCGCATGCTTTGGTTGGCGGTGCTTATGGTTTATACAAAACACTTGATGGCTATATTTGTATTTCAATGGGGGGGATTCCTCAGTTAGGCCAAATTTTAGGATGTGAGCCGTTACTTGCGTTTACTGATGCTAGCCAATGGTTTGCTCAACGAGATGACATTAAATTACTTTTAAAAACTCACTTAGTTAATCAAACAACTCAATATTGGTTATCGTTACTAGAACCTGCCGATATCTGGTGTTCAGATGTACTTAATTGGGAGGATTTATTAGCTCATGATGGCTTTAAAGCTTTGGATATGTTGCAAACAGTGTCTATGAGTGATGGTAGTCAATATGAAACTACACGCTGTCCTATCCGAATAGATGGTGAATTTTTATTAGCTGAACAAGGCGCACCAAAGCTTGGTGAACATAACGCAATTTATAAAAGCAATCGTTAAGGTAACACAAATGAATAATGAGATTTTATACCAAGTTATTGGATCTGTTGCGGTACTTTCATTAAACCGAGGGCCAGCTAATGCTTACCATCAAGGGATGTTAGCTTTGTTGGAAGAAAAACTGCTGTTAGCTGAAAACGATAAAAATGTTAATGCCATTATTATCAATAGCACCTCAGCGAAATTTTTCTGTGCTGGCGCAGACATTAAAATGTTTCAGCAAAACAGCAACGCAGAAAATCAACTTATGGTTGATCAAGCTCGTAAGAATTTAGCGTTAATTGAAAACAGTAACAAAATTTATATTGCAGCACTTAACGGTCATTGTTTAGGGGGCGGCTTAGAGCTTGCGCTTGCTTGTGATTTTCGACTAGGTATTGATGGTAATTACTTATTAGGGTTACCAGAAATAAAGTTAGGGCTAATCCCTGGCAATGGAGGAAGTCAACGATTAACCAAACTTATTGGTTTACCGCTTGCGTTAGAAATGCTTACCACTGGTGATCCTATTTCACCTCAACAGGCAATAAGCTATCACTTAATTAATCGGTTGATTGATAGTGAAACCTTTGAACAAGAAGTACTCGCTTATGCAACTAAAATAGCTCAGGGGCCCGCAAAAGCAATTGCGGCTACTAAAAAAGCAGTATATGGCGGTGCATTGTTACCTATTAATGAAGCGCTGGCATTAGAGCAAACATTAGTTTCACAGCTTTACGATACAGATGATGCAAAGGAAGGTTTTAACGCTTTTGTTGAAAAACGTTTACCAGTATTTACTGGTCGCTAATCTACTTTATACCCATTGAAGAAGCGCTTGATAAAAATCACTTACTCGTTAATGCTTCTTATAAAGGAATGACTCATTATGACAAAGCATTGCCTTGAATTGATATCGCTCAAGTGCTCTGAAATACGGACCTTGAATGGTAACGGGTATATATTAAATATTAAGAAAGAACACTTTTAAAGGAGTCAGTTATGACCAGTAATTCAATTAAACAATATGCATGCTATATCGATGGAGAGTTTGTTAATGCTTCATCAGGTGCAACATTTGCAGTTGAGAATCCTGCAGATGAAACCATTTGGGCAAGTGTTCCTGATTGTACAATTGAAGATGTGCAACGAGCGGTAGAATCATCAGAAAAAGCACAAAAGTCATGGCAATTACTACCTGCTATAGAACGTGGTAATTGGATACGAAAAATAGCTGATGCTTTACAAGAAAAGCGAGATCACTTTGCTGAGTTATTAGTTAAAGAACAGGGTAAAACATTAGCTGAAGCCTATGGCGAATTTGACGACACTATCAACTACTTAACTTATTCTGCTGAAGCGGCTCGACGTATTGAGGGGAATATTTACCCAAGCGAAAATGCTAACGAGCAATTGTGGATACAAAAAGTTCCTTACGGCGTTACATTAGGTTTATGTGCTTATAATTATCCGCTTGCTTTAATTGGCCGAAAAATTGGTCCTGCACTTGTTACTGGAAACTCCATGATTTTAAAAGCTCATGAAGCAACGCCTGTTACAGCGGTTGAGTTTTGTAAAGTGGTAGATGAAATAGGATTACCTAAAGGCGTTATTAACTTAGTGAGTGGTCAAGGCATTGAAGTAAGTTCTGCTTTGGTAACGCATAAAAGTACGCGCTTAGTTTCTTTAACGGGAAGTACTCGTGCAGGGCAGGCAATCTACAAAGCGTCGGGCGAAAATGTTTCTGGTTTAGTGTTAGAACTTGGCGGTAAAGCATCATTTGTAGTACTTAACGATGCTGATTTAGATAAAGCTGTAGAAGCCGCAGTTATTTCTCGTTATGCCAATTCAGGACAGGTGTGCATTTGTAATGAATTAGTTCTTGTGGAAAAAGGAATTGCAGAAGAATTTACTAAACGAGTTGTTGAACGCGTTAAAGAGATCACTTTTGGTGATCCTATGAGTAATGTAAACATGGGCCCTAGTGTAACAGGCGCGAGTATTGAGCGTATTGATGGCTTATTAAAAGACAGTGTTGCCATGGGGGCAAAAGTTGAAGTCGGCGGTAGACCTCAAGGTGAAGAATATAAAAAAGGTCATTGGTACATGCCAACGGTAGTGAGTGATGTAAAACGAGATATGCCGTTAGCAACCAGCGAAATTTTCGGACCTATTATGCCAATTGTTGTTGTTGACAATTATCAAGAAGCCCTTGAAATTTGTAACGATCGTGAAGATGCCTTATCAGCTTATATTTTTACACAAAGTATGAAAACAGCTTTCCATGCTATTAATCATATGCAAGTTGGTACTGTTTTTGTCAATAAAATGATATGTGGATACATACAAGGGTATCATTCAGGACACAAACGAAGCGGTACTGGTGGAGAAGATGGTATCTACGGTATTGAAGGGTATTTACAAAAAAGAGCTGTCTATTTCAATTATGATTAATTCATTTTTGTTGACAATTAATATTTTACGTTTATTATTCTTATATAAATCCAATGTTCTTATATGAATAATTTAAAGGGGCAGAACATGTCTAAAATTGCGTTAACAGCAGATCAAATAAACGAGTTTCATAAAAATGGTTATGTCATTGCTAAAAACTATTACAGTAATGATGAAATATCTCTTATTCAAAATAAAGCGTTTAGCGATGACTCTTTATATGAAAGAGCATGGGATAAAAAAGATAGTTCAGGTACCGTGAGTAAAGTGTGTATTTGGCAAGAGTTGGATGACGGGCTTTATAGCATGTTCTCTCGAGGTAGACGTTTAGTTGACTCAGTAGAAGCTATTTTGAATGAAGAAGCTTACCACACAAGTACAAAAATAATGATGAAAGAACCTTACGTAGGTGGCGCTTGGGAATGGCATCAAGATTTTGGTTATTGGCATAACGATAATTATTATTTATACCCTAAACAAATTAGCTGCATGGTAGCTATTAATAAAGCGACTATTGAGAATGGCTGTTTACAAGTGTTAAAAGGTTCGCATCATATTGGTCGTCTCAACCATACTAAAACAGGTGATCAAAAGGGAGCTGAGCTTGAGTTTGTTGAGGAAGCATTAAAGCATCATGAATTGATTGATGTTGAACTTGAGCCTGGCGATGTATTATTTTTCCATGCAAATTTATTGCATAAATCGAATCAAAATAAATCATCAGAGCCTAGGTGGTCAATGATTTGTGCTTATAACGCATTAAGTAATAAATCTTTCAAAGAGAATGAAGCTATTTATTATCCACTTAATAGAGTTGAAGACGACGCTATTATTAATTGGAAGGCATAAACCTACTATCTATTGATCTTTCTAAGAAGAATAATTTAGAAAGATCAATAGATTAATTGAACACTACAAATTTAAATCCTTTCTTTTTTATATCTATTTAACGATTATTAATGGTGAAGCTTTTAGTAAGTATTGGTTTTCATTGTGATTTATAATGTCTTCTTGATGTTTCGGGGTTTTATATATAAAGTAATGCTTGTATATATGAGATATCTTCATGTTGGCTTTATTTATTTTCTTTACAAAACCTTCGTCAAGGTGTAAATTGTTAACAATAAACTGTTTTTGTAGTGTTAGGTAGAACTATGGATTTAAATGTGAATAAAATTAGCTCCGTAAAAGTTGAATATTATCAAGTACCTCTAGCGGAAGTTTTATCTGATGCTAAACATGGTGATCATACGCATTTCGAATTAATTCTTTTAAGAGTTATTTGTGAAGATGGATTAGAAGGTGTTGGTTACACATACACTGGAGGTAAAGGTGGTCGTGCCATTTATTCTCTTTTGAATGATGAATTAAAACCTTTGTTGTTGGATCAAGACGCTTCTCAAATTGAAAAAATTTGGGATGAAATGGAATGGCATCTACATTATGTAGGTCGTGGCGGTTTAGTCAGTTTTGCTATGTCTGCTGTCGATATCGCGTTATGGGATGTGCATTGTAAACGTTTAGATAAACCGCTTTGGCAAGTTGCTGGTGGGGCAAGTAATACAACTGCTTGTTACGCAGGTGGTATTGATTTGAACTTTTCACAAGAAAAATTATTAAGTAACATTCAAGGTTACCTTAACAAAGGCTTTAAAGCCGTAAAGATTAAGGTAGGTAAAGAAAATTACCTTGAAGACGTTGCACGTGTTGCAGCGGTTAGAGAGCTTATTGGTTCTGATATTGTATTTATGGTAGATGCAAACTACTCACTATCGGTAGATCAAGCCATTGTATTTGGTAAAGCGATAGAAAAATACGATATTTCTTGGTTTGAAGAGCCAACAATACCTGACGATTATTTAGGGTTTGCAAAAATTGCAAACAATATCAATATCCCACTTGCTATGGGTGAAAACTTGCATACAACTCATGAATTTGGTTATGCCATCGCACAAGCTAAGTTGAGCTTTTTACAGCCAGATGCTTCAAATATTGGTGGTATTACTGGGTTTTTGAGAGTGGCAAAAATGGCTAAAGACAATAACTTGCCTCTTTGTAGCCATGGTATGCATGAATTACATGTGTCTTTGTTAGCTTCTCAAGCTCACTCAGGCTACTTAGAAGTACATTCGTTTCCAATCGATCAATACACAAAACATCCTCTTCAGTTAGATGAAAATGGAAGAGCTATTGCTCCAGAAGTTGCAGGAACAGGCGTTGTATTCGACGACGCGCTACTTAGTCAATATTTAATTAAACATTCTTAAGGGTAAAAAAAATGGTTGCTGCTCGTTATATAGGTAATAAAGGTTTTGATTTAGTTGCTGGTGAAGAACTAGCGCCTCAAGCTGGTGAAGTACGTTTAAACGTAGGTTATGTAGGTATCTGTGGTACAGATATGCATATTTATCACGGTGTAATGGATCAACGTGTTTCTATCCCACAAACGATAGGTCACGAAATTTCAGGTGTTGTTGCTGAAATTGGAGCTGGTGTTACTGGTTTTGCTGTGGGTGAAAAAGTAGTTGTTCGTCCACTTGATTGGTGTGGCGAATGTCCTACGTGTAATGCAGGACACACCCATATTTGTCAAAACCTTAAATTTATGGGTATAGATACCCCTGGTGCTTTCCAATCAAGCTGGACAGTTAAAGCACGTACATTACATAAATTACCTGCTGGTGTTGATTTAAAACAAGGTGCATTAGTTGAACCTTTATCTGTAGCTTGTCATGACGTACGTCGTTCACGTTTAAAAGCGGGCGAAAAAGTTGTTGTTCTAGGTGGTGGTCCAATTGGTCAATTAGTTGCTGCTGTTGCGAAAAGTGTTGGCGCAGAAGTATTAGTGTCTGAACCTAATGAAAGCCGTCGTGCATTTGCTGACGAATTAGGTGTTAAATCAGTTAACCCTATTGATCAAGATTTAGCTGCTTACGTTGACGAATGGACAGCAACTAAAGGTGCTGATGTAGTATTTGAAGTATCAGGCGTTAAACCAGCAATTGATGCAATGACTCAAATAGCAGGGCGTCGTGGTCGTATCGTTATGGTGGCGATTCATAGTACTAAACCTGAAATTGATTTGTTTCAATTTTTCTGGAAAGAACTTGAGTTACTTGGCGCTCGTGTATACGAAGCCGCAGACTTTGATTGGGCAATTGAATTAATTGCTTCAGGTCAAATTGATCTCAAGCCATTTATTAGCTCAGTAAGTCCGTTAGCTGAAATTGGTACAGCATTCGCTAGCATGGATGGTAATCCAGAAGGCATGAAAGCACTTGTTGAATGTAACGCAGAATAGTTTGATATTAGATACAGGGTTTTAGAAATGAATAACATGTTTGAGAAGTTTAGTTTAGAAGGCAAAGTAGCCTTAGTTACCGGTTGTAAACGTGGTATTGGTAAAGGTATCGCATTAGGTTTGGCTGAAGCTGGCGCTGACATTATTGGTGTTTCAGCATCGTTAGAACTTGAAGGTTCTGACGTTGAAAAAGAAGTAAAAGCACTAGGGAAAAACTTTAAAGGTTACCAATGTGATTTTTCTGATCGTGATTCTTTATATGCTTTCATCAAAGAAGTAAAAGCTGACTTCCCTAAAATTGATATTTTAGTGAACAACGCGGGTACTATTTTACGTGCTCCTGCAGCTGAACATGGCGATGACTTATGGGATAAAGTGATTGACGTTAATTTAAACTCACAATTTATTCTTAGCCGTGAAATTGGTAAAGAAATGGTTAATCGTGGTGCAGGTAAAATTATATTTACGGCTTCTTTATTAACATTCCAAGGCGGTATTACTGTTCCTGGCTATGCAGCAAGTAAAGGCGCTATTGGCCAATTGGTTATGGCTTTGTCTAACGAATGGGCTGGTAAAGGCGTAAACGTTAATGCTATTGCACCGGGTTATATCAATACAGATAACACGGAAGCACTTCGTGCTGATGCAGAACGTAATGCGGCTATTTTAGGTCGTATTCCACAAGGTCGTTGGGGTAATCCTGAAGACTTTAAAGGACCAGCAGTATTTTTAGCTTCTGAAGCTGCTAGTTATGTTAACGGCGCTATCTTATTGGTAGACGGCGGCTGGATGGGGAGATAATTCCATGGCTACGCAAAATTTTAAATTTCAAAACAATGTAAACTTTATTAATGGTGAATATATTTCATCGAAAGTAGACGGTAAAATTGATATTTTAAGTCCGTCTACAGGTGAAGTGATTGGCGCTATTCCAAAAGGTTGTGCTGAAGATGCACAACACGCGCTAGAATTAGCTGATGCTGCTCAAAAAAAATGGGCTAAATTAACTGCACGCACACGTCAAAGTATTCTTCGTAACTTTGCGAATAAAATTCGTGAAAATAAAGATATTCTTGCGCCGATGTTAGTGGCTGAACAAGGTAAATTATTATCTGTTGCTCAAATGGAAGTAGACGTTACGGCTACATTCATTGATTACGCTTGTGATCATGCGTTAACCATTGAAGGTGATATTCTTCCTTCAGACAACGAAGATGAAAAAATTTACATTCACAAAGTACCACGTGGTGTTGTAGTAGGTATTACAGCTTGGAATTTCCCGTTAGCATTGGCTGGCCGTAAAATTGGTCCTGCGTTAATAACAGGTAATACTATTGTATTAAAACCAACTCAAGAAACGCCTTTAGCAACAACCGAATTAGGTCGTATTGCTAACGAAGCAGGTATTCCTGCTGGTGTACTTAACGTGATTAATGGTTCTGGTTCAGTTGTTGGTCAAGCATTGTGTGAAAGCCCAATCACTAAAATGATCACTATGACAGGGTCTACTGCTGCAGGTAAGCAAATCTACAAAACATCAGCTGAATATATGACTCCGGTTATGTTAGAGCTAGGTGGTAAAGCGCCTATGGTTGTAATGGAAGATGCTGATTTAGATGCAGCGGTTGAAGGTGCTCTTTGGGGACGTTTTGCTAACTGTGGTCAGGTTTGTACTTGTGTTGAACGCTTATATGTTCAAGAAAGTGTGTATGAAAAATTCATGGATAAATTTTTACCGGCTGTTAAAGCGTTAAGAGTTGGTGACCCTATGAACCCTGATACACAAATGGGACCAAAATGTAACCAACGTGAAATTGAAAACATTGATCATATTGTACAAGAAAGTATCAAACAAGGTGCTACTGTTGCGACCGGTGGTAAAACTGCAACGGTAACTGGCTATGAAGGTGGTTGTTGGTATGAACCTACCTTGTTAGTTGATGTGGCACAAGACAATATTGCTGTGCACGAAGAAACCTTTGGCCCTGTTTTACCTATTATTAAAGTAAAAGATATGGACCAAGCAATCGAATTCTGTAACGACAGTATTTATGGTTTAAGTGCTTATATTTATACGAAAAATTTCTTCGATATTAACAAAGCAATCAACGAATTAGAAGTTGGTGAAGTATATGTTAATCGCGGAATGGGTGAACAACATCAAGGCTTCCACAATGGTTGGAAACAAAGTGGTTTTGGTGGCGAAGACGGTAAATTTGGTCTTGAGCAATACCTAGAGAAGAAAACAGTATACATGGTAGAAAAATAGTTAAGTTTTTACATTTTTATATTTTTACATAACTCCCCCCTGTGTGAAAATTGACCCTTAATAGTTTTTATTAAGGGTTTTTTTTATCCAAAAAACAATGTTTTTTATCCGTGAATTAGAGGTTTTATATACTGAAATAAAATATGTTTTTTAATTAAAATTTTTAATAAATAATTTATAAAAAAATATTGTTAATCTTCTTTATATTCAATTATTTACGTATTTTTATATAGCAAGTTTTTATTGTTGGTAATCTTTATTTTACTTTGGTTTTATAACAAGTTGACCAGTACCAATTCTAATGATAGATTGTTAACAATTAAATAATTATTGTGTATTATTTGATTACAAAAAAACAAACTAAAGGGGAAGTCAAATGAAACAAAGTCAATTTAAATTAAATTCGATTTTTGCAGCAATGTTAGTTGCTAGCAGTGGTCAAGTCTTTGCTGAAGAGGCAAAAACGGATACAAGCGAAGTTGAAGTTATTCAAGTTACTGGTATTTTTAGTTCTTTAAGTAAATCTACAGCACTTAAACGAGATGCGTCAGGTGTTGTTGATGGTATTTCAGCGGAAGATATCGGCAAGTTTCCAGATACTAACTTAGCTGAATCGTTACAACGCATTACAGGTGTTTCAATAGACCGCTCAAATAATGAAGGTAACCAAGTTACGGTTCGTGGTTTTGGACCTAGCTTTAACCTAGTTACCTTAAATGGTCGTCAAATGCCTAATTCATCTGCACTGGCATCAGAAGGCATTACACGTAGCTTTAACTTCAAAGAAATTGGTGCAGAAACCGTTTCTGCTGTTGAAGTTTATAAAACAGGTCGTGCCGATCTCAATTCGGGTGGTATTGGTGCTACGATTAATATTAAATCAGCTAAGCCTTTCGATTATGACGGCTTTAAAGCAATAGCTAGTGCAAAAGGTATTATTGATACTAGTGTTGATACAGGGAGTACCGTCACACCAGAAGTTTCAGGGATGATTAGTAATACATTTATGGATGACACTTTTGGTGTTTTATTAGCTCTTTCTCATTCTGCTCGTGATAGCCATTCTGATCGTATAGGGACACAAGGCGGATGGGCTACTGGATACCCAGGGCAAGCAAACCCAGGTACTGCTAATATTGATACATCAAAAAATCCTGATTTAAATACTTGGAGAGTGCCAACAGTTGATGTTGATGATCGAGATACAGAACGTGAACGCCAAAATGCTCAATTAGTATTACAATTTGCACCTACTGATAATCTTATTATTAGTACTGATTATGTACTTTCTCGTTTAGATGATAAAAGTACTATGAATCGTACAAGTTTTTGGTTTGATAATGTTGAAACGGGTAATGCTGATGCCAATGGTACAATTATTAATCCAAGTAGACAAAACGATGAGTTAAACTTCTGGGCATGGGAATATCAATATGAAACTGAAAATGATTCTGTTGGAATTAATATAGATTGGCAAGCAACTGACTCTCTTTCATTTACAATTGATGCTCATAATTCTACATCGCATGCAAATCCAGGTGCGCTTCCTGCAGAAAGAATCGCTAATTTGAAAAACCCATTTGGTGCTGCTGCGCCTGTAACTATAAGTGCTGATTTTTCTGGAGATATTCCAACGGTGTCTTATGATGACTCAGGGTTTGCTGCGGCAGGTCTAACAGGTGGAGCATTTGATAAGGCTAATATTGAAGGTGATTTATATCAAGAACGTGGTTTTGAAATTGAAAATAATATTAAACAAATTCAAATTGATGGCCGTTGGGAAAACATGGGCGACGGTGATTTAACCGCGATTAATTTTGGTATTTCAAATACGGTTTATAAAGTAGATACAATTGATATTTACGGTGCTAACTTTGGTTTAGGTGGCGGTGCATTGGATATTAGTGATTTAGATCTAACATTCGTACCTGGTGAAATTGGTTTTGATCAACTTTCACGATATAGCGCCGATCAATTCTTAGATTTAGTTGAAGCGCAAGGTTTACTTAATGAAGAATCAAAAGATATTAATGGTATAGAAGAAGATACTGATGCTATTTATATTTCATTTGATATTGCGACAGAATTTAATGATATGCCATTTAATGCGAATTTAGGTTTGCGTCATGAAACAACAAATGTAAGTTCATATTCTGTTATTCAACCTGTAGTAGGATTGAATTGGATAACACCACTTGAAATGTCGAAAATTTTATCTCCTACGACAGAGGCTAGTGAATTAAAAGGTAAGTATAGTCACTATTTACCTAGTTTAAACTTAAGTTTAGAAATTCAAAAAGATCTTGTAGCGCGTGTTTCATACAGTAATACAATTTCTCGAAGCAGTATTGATGCTATGTTTCCTGCAACTTCTTTGGATAATCATTTTTCTACAGGACCATTTAGAGCAAGCCAAGGTAATCCTAACTTATTGCCTTACGAAGCTAAAAACTTAGATCTTTCGTTAGAGTGGTATTATGGAGAAGGTAGTTATGTTTCTATTGGGCATTTCCGTAAAGAAGTAGATAACTTCATTGCTAATGGTGAAGAAGAACGTATCATTGAAGGACCAGATGGTCCTATTACTAATCCAAGTATAAATCCAAGAGGTATTTGTCCATCAGGAAGTGTAGCTTTGCCTAACCCTGATTGTGTATCTCAACCTACAGATCCAGCAATTATTTGGACTGTAACAACGCCTGTGAATCAAGATGAAACAGAAGTGAATGGTTGGGAATTTAACATTCAACATATGTTTGGAGATTCAGGTTTTGGTGGTATTGTTAACTATACAGTAGTAAATAGTAGTGATGAATACAACCCTTACAGTTTAAGTAATGATTTTGCATTAACAGGGCTGAGTGATTCAGCGAATGTCGTTGCATTTTATGAAAAAGATGCTATTTCATTCCGAGTTGCTTATAACTGGCGTGATGACTTCTTGCTTCAAGGTGGTACTTCTCCAACGTTTACTGAAGCTTATTCGCAAGTTGATATTAATGCTAGCTACGATATTAATGATACGGTTTCTGTATTTGTTGAAGGTATCAATATTACTGAAGAAACAACACGACGTTATAGCCGTTTTTCTCGTCAACTTGTTGATTTTGAAGAATATGGTGCACGTTATAATGTAGGCGTTAGAGCTAAATTTTAACGAATACACTGATTGTTCATATGTACTCGTTATTATATGAAGTACTAATCAGTATTAGTATGTATTTTATTTAATTGAGTATAATGGGAGGGGAACACCATATTTTGGGGTTCCCCTTTTTTGCTTTATAAATATCCTTTAAATGTAGAGGTCTTTAATATGACTAAACATATAAAAAATATCGTAATTGTTGGAGGAGGCACTGCAGGTTGGATAACTGCAGGTATTTTAGCTTCAACACTCAAAAAAGAAGTAGATTCGGGCTTTTCTATTACATTAATTGAATCTCCTGATATCCCTATTGTTGGTGTTGGTGAAGGTACTTGGCCAACGATGCGTAATACTTTAAAAAATATGGGAATACGAGAAACTGATTTTATTAAAGAATGTAATGTGTCATTCAAACAAGGTGCTAAGTTTTCTCAATGGGTTACGGGAGCTAAAGATGACTTTTATTATCATCCGCTTGTGTTACCCCAAGGTTACGATTCAATTAACTTAGCTAAACATTGGAAAAATAATAATGACGAACAATCATTTTCAAATACAGTTTGTTATCAAGAAGCTATCTGTGAGTTAGGATTAGCCCCCAAACAAATGATAACGGCTGAATATGCAGCAGTTGCCAATTATGCTTATCATTTAGATGCTGGTGTTTTTTCTGAATTTTTGAAAAAGCATTGTATTAATACCTTAGGTGTTAACTATGTTTCAGCGAATGTTGTTAAGGTTAATTCAGATAATAACGGCGATATTTCCTCATTAACAACGTCTTTAGATACAGAGTTAGTAGGCGATTTTTTTATTGATTGTACGGGGTTTAAATCCCTCCTTTTAGGTGAACACTTTAACGTTCCTTTTGTTTCTTGTCGTGATACTTTATTTGCTGATACGGCACTTGCAGTGCAAGTACCTTATGAAGATCAAAATAGTCCAATAGTTTCACATACACTTTCTACAGCACAATCAGCAGGTTGGATATGGGATATAGGTTTATCTACTCGTCGTGGTGTTGGCCATGTTTATTCAAGTCGTTATATTAGTGATGATAAAGCTCATCAAGAATTACTCAATTATCTTAACCTTTCTTCGGTAGAAGCTGAAAAACTATCTTTTAGAAAAATAGCTTTTAATCCTGGCCATAGAGAAAAATTTTGGGAAAAAAACTGTGTCGCTATCGGTTTATCTGCAGGCTTTTTAGAGCCGCTTGAAGCGTCTGCTTTGTTATTAGTAGAAATATCTGCGCAAATGATTGCTGATAAGTTTCCAACGAATAGAACTACAATGGATATAGCCGCTAAGCGTTTTAATACAACTTTTAGTTACCGTTGGGAGCGCATCATAGATTTTTTAAAACTACATTATTGTTTAAATAAAAGAACGGATAGCCAGTTTTGGATTGATCACCGAGACCCAAATACACTTTCTGATTATTTAAAAGAACAGTTATTATTATGGCAATATCAAGAACCTAGCGATACTGATTTTGAACAATCGTTAGAGGTTTTCCCTGCCGCAAGTTATCAATATATTTTATACGGTATGGGATTTAATACAGAACCGAACCCTTTCGGTATTTCAGAGCAAAGCCAGCAAGTTGCAGCAGAACATTTTCAACAAGTTGCTATGCAAACTAAAGAATATACAAGCACATTGAAAACAAATCGCGAATTGCTAAATAAAATATACCAATATGGCTTACAGCGCGTATAAAAATAGGATAGATATATGACAAATTTTACAGTTTTAGATACAAATAAGCATAAAAATACACGTGTAATAAAGGGACGAGGCGCTAAATTTGGAGAGAATATTCATTTAGTTCCTGTTGTTGCTGCTGAATTAAATAAACTGATACTTGAATACCCTGTGTGTTTAATTAAAGACAATGAAACAGGTCAATTTGGTTTAAGTGCTTTATTAGGTTTTGAGGCAGGCGAAAATTTATTTTTAAATGAAGAACAGTGGGATGCTAATTATATTCCGCTTCATATACGCCGTCAGCCATTTATGGTGGCAGTTAATAGCCCTGCAGGCGCCAATCCTACGCCAGAGAATACCGTAATTACTATTAATATGGATAATACCCGTGTTCAAGAAGCCGAAGGTGAACGGATCTTTGATGACGAAGGTAATACAACCGCTTATATGAATGAGGTTAATAATCAGCTAGCAACACTGATTAACGGCATGATTCAAACGGAAGCTTTTATTAAAATACTTTCTAAACATGATTTAATTGAAGCGGTACAACTCACGGTTTCTTTTAATAATGAAGATAAGCGTTTTGATGGTATATACACAATAAACGAAGATAAGCTAAAAAAACTATCAACCGAAGTATTAACTGAACTCCATCAAAAAGGTTATTTACAAGCATGTTATTTACTTATGGCATCAATAGGACATGTACAAAAACTGATAGTTCTTAAACGTAAGCGTTTAACAAGTAATAAGAAGTAATTGAACTTTCAAATTCAAATAAAAAGCGTTGAATTAATTTAACTGTACTCAACGCTTTTAAATGTTTTAGAGACGTTCTAGTTTATAGGGAAGGGCGTGATGAGAGTTCCATTGGCCAACGTATAAATTTTCTTCATCATCTATACAAATACCATGGCAATGTTGGAACACATCCCATGAGCTTTGCATCGGTTGAAGTTGACCATTTATATATTCTGGTTGCGTACCACCTAAGTTAGCAATAACTTTATTTTCTTTATTAAATATAGAAATAAAACCAGACTCTTGAGCATTAGTGTTATCAATATGTGACCAACATACAGGAGCGAAAAAGTTTTCACCGCTAAATTTAGGTCCACCTATATAGGCTCCAGCTACATCAATTGTTGAACGATAGTCACCATTCATTTCAAATAATTTAAGAGATTGTTCTGCACGCGAACTTATAATAAGGTGAGGATCGTTTGGTGTGCGTAAATCTATTGCAATGCCATGGGTATTTTTTAAATTTAGTTTGTCATTTTTATTTTCATGACCGCCCCAACAACGAATAAAGCGTCCTTGAGAGTCATATTGCAATACAAAGTCAGAACCATAGCCATCAGTAACATATAAGTCACCATTAGGTGCTATGGCTATGTCTGTTGGCCTAAATGGCATGTCAGGTGTATATACATCAATTGTTTGTGGGTGACCTAGGGTAAAGATCAGTTTGCCATCGAGCGTTAACTTTGAAATAAAACCTGATTGAGCAATAACTTTATTGAAAGGTGACTCCCAAGCGTCAGTTGATTTTCCATCCCAGTTTTTATTTAATATCCAGCCGCTGTCTACAACATAGATAAAATCTTCACCGTTTTCGTTTACTATTTTTATAGCATGCGCTCCAGGATATTCTGTTCCCCATGCGTCAATAAATTCACCGTCTTTGTTGAATATAATGAAATTATTAGCGATATTATCGGTCACTAAAATAATGCGACCTTGTGAGTCTATTGCTAAGTCATGACAGTTTTCTACAGGTGTTTTTGAAGTATCTAGTTTTGCCCATTGTGTATTTACCCGGTAGGTAAAGTCGCCTTGTCCAACAACCATACCGTGAGGATCAACTGAAGATTTTGGAAATGTAGCGGCTTGATTATGAGTTATCACGTTTGTATACCTTGAGGTTGAATTAATATTTTAAAATAGAACAAGTATGCATTTATCTACCTTACTAATAAATCAATCATTCCTAGTCTAAATACTAGCTAGGTTATTTTTAATAAAAATAGATCAACTTAGTAATGAAATAGATATTATTGTATCAACTTTAATCTTATTGTGAAATTTAAATTGTTAACAATGTTGTTTGAGGGAATATAACAGAAATCAACAACGTTTTAGCTGGGGATTGGTATCCATTTAAAAGCGTTTTATTTGATGTTTTTATGAAAACGCTTTTAAATTGAATAGATTAGGCGATTAAATGAATTTATGCCACTGAATAAATGTTTTATTTAATGTTAGCTTTAACAGCTTTAGAGGCTTTGTTTATATCGCCACTTTTTAATGCATCTAGAATAAGTCTATGTTCGTTAACACAAGCAGAACTTGTAGTTAAGCGTTTGTAATTTAAGCGCATTCTCATTACGTAGGGATACCAAATGTTAACAAGTTCGTCACCACCTGCTTTGTATATAAGGTAGTTATGAAAAGATATGTCTACTTTCGTTACTTCGGTATAGTCTTGATTATCAAAGGCTGCTTGCAGTTCAGTCAAAATATTTTCAAGCTCTTGGAAATCTTCTTCGGTAAGAGAGTCTTTTAATTGATCAATAGCAAATAACTCAATGTTTCGTCGTAAGTTGATCATGAGTTTTTGTAATTTAGGATCTAATAAACTGTTAACTGAAGCGCCACAGTTATTTTTAGATATGAGTAAACCTTCTTTGGTTAACTGTAATATTACATCGCGAATAGGACCACGTGATAAACCAAAACGTTCAGCTAACTCTTTTTCGTTCAATTTGGTATTAGGAGCTAACTCTCCTGAAATTATATCTGAGCGAAGCTGCTCTGCAATTTGATCTTTAACGGATAAAATTTTTGTTGGTCTTTTCGCAACCATATCTTTGCCTTAGTGATTATTTATAGGTTATATCTTATGTAAAAATGATTTTTTTTACAATTGCTTTATGTTTTATTGTTTACAAAAAACAGGTCTTTTGCTTTTAAAACATAATATTAATGATAGAAACAATAAATTAAAGTTTACTTTGTAGAAAATAACGGAATTTTGTTAACAAAATTCCGTTATTTAAAACAGTATTACTTACCAAATCGCTGTTGATACATTTGTGAATGAAGCTCTTTAGCAGCTTTAATCATAGGAGGATAAGGTGAATCGGTTACTGAAATAAAGCCAACGTTATAGTTTTCACCATCATAAGCTCTACCTGTAATAGGTGAGTCAATGTATTGAAACCAATGAGCACCTATAAAGTAAGGATTATTAATTACTGAGTTCATGTAATCTTTATACATTTTTGCTCTATCTTCTTGATCTGATGCTTGGATCAAACCAGGATGGAATAATCCAGTATCTCGAGCGCCAACATGAAATTCTCCAATAATACTTGGCATATCAATTTCTTCTAAAAATTTCCAAGATTCAGGATGAATACCTTCTTTATAGATGTTGTAACTGACTACATCTACATATTTAGCTGATGCTTTTACTACTTCCATAGGTTTACCCCAATCAGGGAATCTAGCGCCTAAATACATATGATTTGGTACATAAGTATTTAAAGCTGAGTCAACAACACTAAAGTATTTATCAGCATAGGCACTCAATAATAGAGAGTAGTCTTCAACTTGTTTTTCCGTTTTAAACGTTGAGTCAATGCCTGTGTTAAACTCGTCCCAAGAAGCAATTTTTTTGTTCCATGCGGTATTTAATTGCTGAATATCTTTGTACTTGTTCTTCATTAAGCGTGTAAATTCAGCTTTAGTTGGTACTGTTTTACCGTCGCGAGTTAAGGTGTTAATCACTATACCGTATAAAGATTCTTTAGATTCACTTCGGCCGAAGCTTTTTTCATTATCAATAAAGATACCGACACACCAAGGGTTTGCTTTAATTTGTTCCGATATAGTTTTAGCGGTAACTAATGCTCTTTCTTTAAATACGGGATCAAAAACATCTGGTAAAGGTGCCCAAAAGTCATTGCCACTTGATACGGTTTTAAAGTCACCAATAATCCATCCATTAGCAAAATAAGGAACTTGGTTATTGTCGTAGTAGCTTGGATCCGTCCAGTTACCTAAAGAGGTAAATCCCCAGTTTTTCATTCTGTTAACGGTAACTTCTTGCCATTTGTCTAGGTAATTAGCGTTGTTTTGGCCGTATTTACGCTCTAAGTTGGCTGAATAAAAGCTGTACGTTTCTCCATGTTTAAGTGGACCTGAATGAGCACTTTTTCTGTAACCATAGTGTTTTCCTAATGGTTCATCGTAGCTAGGTAACCATTCAAACAAGTTTTTTCTAATTTCAGATGCAACAAATCTTGTTGGTATAGCGTTATTGCTGACGCGGTTTAATCCTTGAGAATCTTCAGGCGTTACATCGTTTGGATCTTTTTTCGCTAATACTTCTTGATCAAAATCATAGCCAGTCATTGTTGTAGAGTTTGATAAACGAATAATGTCGATACCTGTAGCAAAATATAAATAGCCTTCAGGATCAACTAATGACCATTTACCGTTGACTTTTTCGGTTCTAAAAAATCCTGTTGCTTTCAATTTAGGACCATTTAACCAACCTCCAAATTTTGAATAACCTTCTGTTAATTTACCGTCTAATAATTTACTTTCGGCATCTCTTTCTTTAATTAGATCAGCTTGAGAATTTATTTTAAAAGGAAAATTTTGTTTAGCATTTTGGCCAAATTCATCAACAATATGGGTTAAATATTGCTTGTTAAATTCTGGATTTTTTCTCAATCGAACATTTTTAATAATTATTGTTTTATCGTGTAACGCACTTTGTACACTTAAATTTATTTTCTTAATGCCTGCAAGGTTAAGATTTTTTTTACCCCACATAGAAACAAATTGTAATTCGTCTGATTCCCACGTATCAGGGTTTGATCTAAGGCCAGAGTTAAAATTTAACTCTACTGCTTCGTCACCTTCAGGCGTACCTAAATCATGGCCAGCCATTTTGGCGTAGTAAGTATTAGCCTTGCCTCTGGCGACATTAACGGTTCTTGTATAGTTAGCACCGTCGATATCTGTTATATCTAAGTATATTTGTACTGAATGTTCGCCTGGATTGGCTATATCAAATGCAAGGTTGAAGTCTTCAAAATGACTCCAATCCCACGGAGTTGATGGAGTAAAACTAATAGAAGCGTAGCTATTTTCTTTTGATTGAAAATTAACATTAAGCGCGTTATCACCTATAACACGAGTTTGCGTATTATAGGTTTCTATAAACTTATTGTCTGTATCGTTATTAAAATTTAGCAGGCTGGTTAGTTCAGAGCTAGCCGATTGTGTTTGTTTTACTGCTGTGTTTGATTGTTTTTCTGTTTGTTGGCAACCAACTACAGAGATCAAAGACGCAGCAACAATAGAGTAAATAAAATTACGGTTCATTTTTTTGCCTTATATTGTCATCTTTCTTTATTTAGCTGAGTATACCTATATATTTGTAAAATGAAAATTGTTAACAATGTTTGTTTTTTGAGGTAATATAATTAACTTAAAACTAGATTCTAAGTATAACGAAAATCGTCAGTGATGACTTAAAGGGTTAACGAGGCTTAATATTAAATGAAAAAACTTTTAGCTGTTGGTGAATGCATGTTGGAATTAACTCATGAAAATGCAGACACTATTAGAAAGTCTTATGCTGGTGATACCTATAATGCATTGGTATATGCCAACAGATTTAATCCTAATATAAAAACAAGCTTTTTTACTGCCATAGGTGCCGATGAAGTTAGTAATGATATGCAGGAAAGATGGGCATTTGAAAAAATTTCAAATGAACAATGTATAAAAACGAAAGAACTTACTATTGGAATATACAGTATATCAACAGACGAATTGGGTGAGAGGAGTTTTAGCTATTGGCGAAAAAACTCAGCAGCGACTCATATGATGACACTAAAGCCTTTAGATGAACTTGTGCAAATGTGCTCAGGCTTTGATATTGTTTTTTTTAGTGGCATTACATTAGGCATTTTATCTGATGAAGATAAAGGTTTACTCTTTGACCTACTAACGCAATTAAGGCGTTTAGGTAGCAAAATAGCGTTTGATCCTAATTATCGGCCTGCTATGTGGCAGAATAAGGAACATGCTATTCATTGGTTAGAGCAATCTTATAAAAATAGCGATATTGTTATGCCAGGGCTTGAAGAACATGAAGAGCTTTATGGTCATACAACTTATCAAGAAATAGCTGATTATTGCCATGCTTTAGATGCCAAAGAGGTGATTATTAAATGTGGTAAAAATGGAACTTATGGATTTGAAAACAACCAACAAGTTGCACATCAACCTTTTGAAGCCGCTCCTATTCAAGTAGATAGTACCGCAGCAGGAGATTCTTTTGCAGGTACATATTTAGCTTCAAGACTTTCTGACAGTACTATCTCCCAATCAATAAAAAACGCCTGCTTTATTGCAGGGAAAGTTGTACAACATAAAGGTGCAATTTTAAGTCAGACTATATATCAGTCTGAAATAGCAACGAAAAATAAAGTTAAGGTCTAAGCGTATGCAAGAAAAAAAACTAAGTTTGGCAAGTAAGCGTGCAATCGAACGCGGATATGATCAGAAAAACTCTGATTGGATGACAGAGTTTGATATAAAGCCTTTAAAAGGCGATTTTGCTTTTGAAGAAGGTGTTATAAGACGTGATCCTACCTCAGTGATCAAAGTAGGTGATTTATATCATTGTTGGTATACGAAAGGACAAGGAGAAACGGTCGGTTTTGGTTCTTCTAACATTGAAGATAAAGTTTTCCCATGGGATTTAACTGAAGTTTGGCATGCAACTTCACAAGATACTGAAACATGGAAAGAAGAAGGCGTTGCTATTGAGCGCGGTGAAGCAGGGGCTTTCGATGATAGGGCTGTTTTTACACCTGAAGTTTTAGTACATGAAAATAAATATTATTTGGTGTACCAAACTGTTCAGTTTCCTTATGTAAATCGTCAAATAGAGCAAGTGGCATTAGCTATTGCAGATAGCCCATATGGCCCTTGGAAAAAGTCTACACAACCTATTTTAAGTCCTTCAATGGATGGAGAGTGGGAAGGTGATGAAGATAGTCGATTTAATGTTAAATCTAAAGGCAGTTTTGATAGCCATAAAGTACACGATCCTTGTTTATTATTTTTTAATCAAAAATTTTATCTTTATTACAAAGGTGAAACTATGGGAGAGGGAATGAACTTTGGAGGGAGAGAAATTAAGCATGGTGTTGCTATTGCTGACAATATTGAAGGGCCGTATATTAAGTCTGAATATAATCCAATCTCAAATAGCGGGCACGAAGTCGTTGTGTGGAATTACCTTGGCGGAATAGCTTCATTACTAACGACCGATGGACCTGAAAAAAATACAGTACAATTTGCGCCAGATGGTATTAACTTTGAAATAAAAGCACATATTAAAGGTGCACCTGAAGCTATTGGTTTGTATCGTAGTGGTACAGAAGAACTTGAAAAACCAGGTGTAGCATGGGGACTTTGCCATAAATACGATGCTAGCTGGAACTGGAACTTTATTTGTAAATACACAACACGCAAGCAAATATTAGATGCTGGAACGTTCCAAAATACTGGTAGCTAAAACACATAAAACCACTTTAACGTATTGTCGTAAAGTGGTTTTCTTTTAAAAACATTCAAAAATAGGTAGTGTTATATGTTTACACCTACAAGAAATGCATTTTTATACTCGTTAATTATTGCCTTTGGTGGTTTTGTCTTCGGTTTAGATATCATCCTTATTTCAGGAACGATTAAAGCAATAACATTAGAATTTGGTTTAAGTGCGTTAGAAGTTGGTTATATTGTTTCAGGCCCAGGCTGGGGCGCATTAGTTGGGCTTATTTGTACCAGTTATTTTTCGGATAAATTTGGTCGAAAAAATACAGCATTAACCATCGCTGCGCTATATACTTTATCGGCTATAGGATCAGCTTATGCACCCAGTGCCGAATTTTTATTTTGGGCTCGTTTTCTTGGTGGTTTAGCATTTGCTTCTTTATCGCTAGCCTCTATGTATATAGGTGAAATTGCACCACCTAAATCACGTGGAAAACTGGTGGGTTTAAATCAGTTAAATATTGTTATTGGTATTTTTGTTGCTCAGATTTTTAATTACTACATTATTAATGCCACAGAACAAAATGCTGACTGGGCGATAAATATTGGATTACACGCGGATAACGCTTGGCGCTGGATGTTAGGTGCCGAAATAGTTCCAGCGTTCTTATGGTTTTTAGCGTTATTTATAGTACCTGAAAGCCCTCGTTGGTTGGCATTAAACGGAAAAGAAGAGCGAGCCAAACAAGCTTTGACTAAAATTACAGAGCCTGAAGAGTTAGACAAACAAATGCATGAAATTGTGCATAGTTTGAATGACACAAATCATCATGCATTATCTTTAGTTCAACAGTTTAAGTTACTTTGTACTCCTACAATGCGTACAGCATTAATTATTGGTGTTGTTATTACTATCATTCAACCTATGACTGGTATGAATGCCGTTTTAGCTTACATGCCAACCATATTTTCACAACTGGGTGGCAGTGAAAGTTCTGCTTTTGGACAAACAGTTATGGTAGGTGGTATAGGTTTATTATTTACAGTACTTGCTTTAGTCTTTATTGATAAACTTGGACGTAGACCTATTTTACTTGGCGGCTTAACTTGGGCTATTTTAAGTTTAGGACTTGTTACTTTAGGATTTTTTAACGCAACATATATGCTAACAGCTGAATCCGTTATCGCATTAAAAGACTCTGTAGATATTTCATTGTTACAACCTTTATTAAATGTAGAGTTTGCTTCTGATTTTGAATTTAAACAGGCAGTAGAAAATGTAATTGGTCGTGAAAGCTTTGTGAATTTAGAAGGTAGCATAATGACAGCCGCTACTTCTATTAATGGCTTAATGGTATTGATTGGTATTATTAGTTTTCAATGTGCTTATAACTTTTCGTTAGGGCCTGTTGTTTGGATACTTTTATCAGAAGTCTTTACAACGAAAGTACGTGCTGTAGCTATTCCATTATGTGGCTTTGTAGCGAGTGTTTTTGGTGGTATTGTTGTGCCGCTATTCTTCCCGTGGCAGTTAGCTAATATGGGGGCCGTTTCAACGTTTGGTTTGTATCTAATTTGTTGTGTAATAGGATTGTTTTTCTCGTATAAAGTTATCCCTGAAACTAAAAATAAAACCATTGAAGAAATAGAGCTTGAACTAGCAGCTAAATAAGGATATTGATTAAGTACTAAAGCCTCACGAATGTTGAGGCTTTTTTTTGATAACAACTTGGCTATTAATTATTTGAGTTATTTATCTTTAAATCATATTGATGTTTTGTATTATTTATTGAATTACAGGTTGTTATTTAGTTTTACCAGAGTGAAATAGGTTAATCTGATCCGAGATTATTGAATGATAGAAGCATTTCTAATACAAGGTGATGAACTTAATGGCCTTGAACTCAATATTAAAGAAGTAACGATGTCGAGAGCAAGATAAAATGGTCAAATACACAGGTTCATCCTTCGAGGCTGAACCTAAGCATATACGTCCTGTAGCCGAGATGTTTATTTTAATAAGGAGTGTTCTAATTATTAAATAATGATGTAATTGGACATCTGAAGGAGTATAAATGATTGGTTATTGCGATTGGTATAAGTAGCGATGTCGTTATACAAATATTGAAACGAAAAAAAACCAGCCTAAGCTGGTTTTTTTAATGACATAGAATTATCTCTAGTAAAACATATTGTAAAACAATAACGCCTACTAAAAATAAAGTTAGCTACTAACGCGTTCGTTAGCTACTTCTAATAATGGTTGCGATCCGGATTGCAGTAGAGCTAGGTTTTCAGAAACAACTTTCTTTGGTAATTTAGAAATCATCATAGAACCTGTTTCAATCGACCCTTGATCTGCTGCAAACACCAACAGGTTTTTACCATTACATTGAATACCATCAAAAATACTACGAATTTTAAGTTTATTCGTCTTTAAAAAAGAACGCATACGCTTCTTGTCATCAGCAGCCACATACTCACATACACTTTGGGCGATGTTAGCAGCTTGTGCTTTTGGTGTTGTTACGATAGACGTTAATGTTAAAGCAGTAATAGTAGAAACTAGTAATAATTTTTTCATTTTAATAACCTTGTAATTAATTGAGTTAGTAAAAGAAAAAACCACGGGATGTACCTGATAGTTCGGTAACTCCGCTGTCATAGATTTACCCAATGTAAATCCTTAGACCGGTGGTTTTGCGTAACACGTTTTCGCGTGTCTTGCCTTTTCTTTGTCGAGCGTAGTATCGCTAATCTTAAATTTTAAAGCAAGTAAATTTTTATCATATTAGAGTGAAATTTAAACTATATCATGTTCTTAATGGATTTTTATCTGACGATTTTTTTTGGGAATATATAATTAATACTGTGGTTTTGTTAATAAAATTTATATTGTTTATATGAAAAAACCAGCATAAGCTGGCTTTTTAATGACATAGAGTTATTTCTAGTAAAACATATTGTAAAACAAGTAACGCCTACTAAAAATAAAATTAGCTACTAACGCGTTTGTTAGCTGCCTCTAATAATGGTTGTGATCCGGATTGCAATAAATCTAAGTTAGCTGAGACAACTTTCTTTGGTAATTTAGAAATCATCAAAGAGCCTGTCTCAATTGAACCTCTATCTGCTGCAAACACCAACAGGTTTTTACCATTACATTGAATACCATCAAAAATACTACGAATTTTAAGCTTATTCGTCTTTAAAAAAGAACGCATACGCTTCTTGTCATCAGCAGCCACATACTCACATACGCTTTGGGCGATGTTAGCAGCCTGTGCTTTAGGCGTTGTTACAATAGTCGTTAATGTTAAAGCTGTAATAGTAGAAACTAGTAATAATTTTTTCATTTTATTAACCTCTGGATTAATTGAGTTAGTAAAAGAAAAAACCACGGGATGTACCTTATCGTTCGGTAACTCCGCTGTCATAGACTTATAATAATATAATCCTTAGACCGGTGGTTTTGCGTAACACATTTTCATGTGTCTTGCCTTTTCTCTGTCTTATTCAGTATATTAAATAAACACTTGAAAAGCAAGGGTAGTAAGCTTTTAGTAAATAAAAAACCTTTATATATCATAATCTTAGGTTAAGGGTAAGTTAAGGGGAAGTTAAGGTTTTGTAAAGGATATCCCCCTGGTGAGTTGTTTTTTACTCGTTAGGGGATTGTTTTTTAAAGACAAATTTGAAATGAGATTGCTTTTTGTATTTGTTAATTTTATGTTTTATGTTTTTAACGCCGTAGATACTTTAGAATTAGAGGGTTTACCTAATTTTTCACTTATAAACCAGCCAGCTTTTAGTAATTTATCCATATCAATGTTAGTTGTAATATTTAAACCATTGAGTAAATAGAGAACATCTTCAGTAGCTACATTACCAGAAGCACCTTTTGCGTAAGGGCAACCACCAAGACCTGCAACAGAGCTATCAATAACTGACACTCCATTTTCTAGTGCAGTATAAATATTAGCTAGCGCTTGTCCGTATGTATCATGAAAATGTACGGCAAGCTTTTCTACAGGAATACGTGCCTTTACTGCATCTAACATTTTTTGAACACTGGCGGGTGTACCAACACCTATAGTATCGCCTAATGAAATTTCATAGCAGCCCATTTGATACAGTTTTTCTGCCACTTCAGCAACTTTCTCTGGTTCAATATAACCATCGTATGGACAACCAACCACACAAGAAACATAGCCTCTCACTTTAATGTTTGCTTTTTTTGCTGCTTCAATTAAAGGGATAAATCGCTGTAAACTTTCTTCAATTGAGCAATTGATATTTTTTTGGCTAAAAGCTTCAGAAGCGGCACCAAAAATTGCGACTTCATCTACATTGGCATTAATGGCTGCTTCAAATCCTTTAATATTAGGTGTAAGCGCCATGTACTTTACGCCACTTTTTTTATTAATGCCGTTAAATACGTCGGTAGACGTTGCCATTTGTGGTACCCATTTAGGTGATACAAAACTGCCACTTTCAATACTGGTTACTCCAGCATCAGCAAGCATATCAATTAAGCTTATTTTATCTTCAGCTGAGATTAATTGTTTTTCGTTTTGAAGACCGTCTCTTGGGCCAACTTCCACAATAGTTACTGTTGTAGGGAAGTTTTCTGCTACGTAGCTCATTAGCTTTCTCCTTCATCTTTTTCAGTGACTGAAAATTCTAGCAATTCAGCACCACCGTCAACCATATCGCCTTCAGCGTAGAATATATGATCTATAACTCCGTCTGCTGGGGCTCTAATAGTATGTTCCATTTTCATTGCTTCCATGATCACAAGTGGTTGGTTTTTAGTTACCGTGTCGCCTGATTTTACTAAAATACTTACCATAGTGCCGTTCATTGGAGCGAGTAAACCACCGTGATTGTCATCATTGCCATGGTCACCTAAATCAGCTTGAATATTTTTGATAACAACCGCTCCTTGATGGGTATATAAGGTGATGATGTTATTTTCTAGTGTTGCTGATACTGATGATTTTATGCCATCAATGGTTGTTATTAATTGGTTTTTATTTACTACGCCGTAGCATGAAAATACAGTATTATTAACTGAAATAAGGTAATTGACTTTATTTGAATGAGTGTTGCTAGCATCAGCAACTTCTTCAATTTCAATATTGTATTCAGTCGCGTTGTGCTCAAGGGTTAATTTATGCGTGCACTTATCGTTAAGTTGCCAAGCATTGTTGTTGTTCCAAGGAGAAGTTGGATCAACAGCGCTTATTTTTGATTGATTTTGTAAGAGTAAAACCAATAAGGCTGATTTTGCTATTTCAATAGACGCTTGATTCGATAACGACTCGTTAGTATTACGGTTAAATATTGCATCGTGATGCTTTTCTATAAAACCGGTATCAATATCTTCATCAATAAAAGCCTTGCTGGTAACTAATTTACTTAAAAACTCTAAGTTAGTTTTTACACCGCCCACATGATATTCAGCTAACGCTTTGGTTAAACGTTGTAAGGCTTTTTCTCTGTTTTCGCCCCAAACAATTAATTTAGCGAACATTGGATCATAAAATACGCTAACTTCATCACCTTGGCATACACCAGTATCTATGCGAACAAACTCTGATTCTTCAGGTGTTTGCATAAAGGTGAGGGTGCCTGTATCAGGTAGAAAGTCATTGTCTGCATCTTCAGCATAAATACGTGCTTCAAAAGCATGGCCATGAATACTTAATTGATCTTGCGTTTTAGGTAGTGTTTCACCTGCGGCAACACGTAGTTGCCATTCAACTAAATCTTGCTTAGTTATAAATTCAGTAACCGGGTGTTCAACTTGTAGGCGTGTGTTCATTTCCATAAAGTAAAATGAGCCATCAAAATCTAGTAAAAATTCAACAGTCCCTGCACCTTGATAACCAATGGCTTGAGCAGATTTTATTGCCGCTTGACCCATTTGATCACGTAGCTCTTCGGTCATTGCAAAGGCTGGAGCTTCTTCTACGACTTTTTGATGACGTCTTTGTACCGAGCAATCACGCTCGAATAAATACACAGCGTTGCCGTAATTATCACAAAATACTTGAATTTCTACATGACGAGGTTGTGTTAAGTATTTTTCAACTAACATGGTATCGTCACCAAACGATGATAATGCTTCACGTTTTACCGCTTCAAAACCTTCGGTAAATTCTTCTGCACTCCATATTTGGCGCATACCTTTACCGCCACCACCAGCAGTTGCTTTTAATAGCACAGGATAGCCCATTTTGTCAGCCGCGCCTTTTATTACGGCTTCTGACTGATCGTCTCCGTGATAACCCGGTACTAAAGGAACGTTAGCGGCTTGCATAATGTTTTTAGCCGCAGACTTTGAACCCATAGCTTCAATAGCGCCAATAGGAGGGCCAATAAAGGTAATATTGTTTTGATCGCATAAGCGACAAAAATCAGAGTTTTCTGATAAAAAGCCATAACCGGGATGAATAGCTTGAGCACCTGTTTTTACTGCGGCTTCGATTACTTTTTCACTTAACAGGTAACTTTCTCTTGAAGGTGATTTACCTATGTAAACGGCTTCGTCTGCCATTTTTACATGAAGAGCATTTTCATCGGCATCTGAATATACCGCAACAGTTAAAATGCCCATTTTTTTAGCTGTTTTAATAATACGACAGGCTATTTCCCCACGGTTAGCAATGAGAATTTTAGTAAACATTTTACTCTGGTTGTTTTGGGTTGGTTGAGTGGTCATGTTATTTTTTTTCCTTACTAAGTGGTTCATTTATCCAAAGCGGTGTTCTTTTTTCAAAGAAAGCATTTAAGCCTTCCTGGCCTTCGGTTGATACTCTTATATTAGCAATACTTTTGCTGGTCATATTGATCAGGTCTTCATCTATTGTTTTGTTATTTACATCAAACGCGAGTTGTTTTGCTTGTTGAACGGCTTCCGGCCCATTATTTAAAATCGAATTTGTTAAACTTGTCACTGCATCATCAAGTAATGCAGGCTCAAATACTTCACTGACTAAACCTAAAAGTAGGGCTTTATCAGCTGAAAATCGCTCGGCAGTTTGAAAGTATCTTCTGCTTGCTCTTTCACCTATAGCATTAACGACATAAGGGCTAATAGTGGCAGGAATTAAACCTAATTTAACTTCGCTTAAACAAAAGCTGGCTTTGTTACTGGCAAATGCAATATCACAACAGCTTGCTAAACCCACAGCACCACCAAACGCAGCGCCTTGAATTTTAGCTATGGTTGTTTGTGGCATAAAGTTTAGCGCTTTAAGCATAAGGGCTAAGCCTTGCGCATCTTTAAAGTTTTCATCGTATGAATAACTCACCATACGCTTCATCCAACCTAAGTTTGCGCCAGCTGAAAAGCTTTTACCCGTTGACGCTAAGATCATGATTCTAATGTCTTCACGTTCTGTTATTTCTAAAAAAATATCAGTAAGGGTTGCAATAATGGTATCGTCAAAAGCATTATGGTTTTGAGGGCTGTTTAACGTTACTGTTGCTACGCCGTTAGTACTTACCGTAAACAAAACCAAAGATGAGTTATCATCTGTAGCTGTTTCGTTTGTTTTTGTATTTAAAATACTTGTTTTAGTGCTTGTCATAACAACCTCAATTACATTCTGAAAATACCAAATTTGGTGTCTTCAATCGGTTTGTTTAATGAGGCCGAAATAGCTAAGCCTAAGGTATCTCGAGTTTGTGCGGGATCAATAACACCGTCGTCCCATAATCGAGCTGATGCATAATAAGGATGACCTTGATGCTCGTAATTTTCTACAATAGGTTTTTTGAATTCAGCTTCGGCTTCAGCGCTCCACTCTTCACCTTTTAATTCTTTTTGATCACGCTTCACTTGTGCTAAAACACCGGCAGCTTGTTCTCCGCCCATTACTGAAATACGTGCATTTGGCCACATAAATAAGAAGCGTGGATCGTAGGCTCTACCACACATACCGTAGTTACCTGCACCAAAGCTTCCGCCAATTAATACGGTAAATTTAGGGACTTGAGCGGTAGCAACAGCCGTTACCATTTTAGCGCCATGCTTAGCAATGCCACCCGCTTCGTATTGTTTACCTACCATAAAGCCGGTGATGTTTTGTAAAAATACTAAAGGAATTTTTCTTTGCGAACACAGTTGAATAAAGTGAGCGCCTTTTTGGGCTGATTCACCAAATAAAATGCCGTTATTAGCGACAATACCTACAGGGTAGCCATAAATGCGGGCAAAACCACAAACCAGTGTTGTGCCATATAATGCTTTAAATTCGTCAAAGTTACTTGAGTCAACAATGCGTGCGATAATTTCTCTAATATCGAAAGGTTGACGTGAATCTTTTGGAATAATGCCGTAGATTTCTTCGGTGTTATAAGCTGGTGCTTGAACAGCTTCTATTTTAATTGATACGTCTTTAACGCGATTTAAATTAGCAACAGCGTTACGAGCAATATCTAGCGCGTGATTATCATTTTGCGCGAAATGATCAGCAACACCTGATGTTCTACAATGTACGTCTGCACCACCTAAGTCTTCAGCACTTACTATTTCACCTGTAGCAGCTTTTACGAGTGGCGGGCCTGCTAAGAAAATTGTACCTTGTTCTTTAACAATAATAGACTCGTCTGCCATTGCTGGAACATAAGCGCCACCAGCAGTACAAGAACCCATAACCACAGCAATTTGTGGAATAGCTTGTGCTGACATATTAGCTTGGTTAAAAAAGATACGACCAAAATGTTCTTTATCTGGAAATACATCGTCTTGATTGGGTAAGTTAGCACCACCAGAGTCAACAAGATAAATACAAGGTAAGTTGTTTTCTTGAGCGATAGTTTGCGCTCTTAAATGTTTTTTAACGGTAAGAGGGTAGTAAGTTCCACCTTTTACCGTGGCATCGTTAGCAACAATAATACACTCTTGTCCAGCGACACGGCCTATACCTGTGATAATACCTGCAGCAGGAATATCGTCGTCATACATTTTATACGCAGCTAATTGAGATAACTCTAAAAAAGGTGAGCCTGGATCGAGTAGGGCTTTTACACGATCTCGTGGTAACAACTTTCCACGAGATAAATGTTTTTCTCTACTTCTTTCACTACCGCCTAACTTAATGTTAGCAACTTTCTCTTTTAAGTCATCTACTTGCTTTTGCATATGAGCTGAGTTTTCGAGAAAGTCTGGGCTACGAGTATTTATTTTTGAAACTATTTTAGTCACGAAGAGCCACCTTGATTCTTTTTGTTATACCGATATTGAGCGTTGTATTCTATTCCTCCTAAATATAGGATTTAGGAGGTTGTTATTATTTTTTGAAGTAAACTGGTTATTTAGATTCAGCGAATAATTCGCGGCCAATCAACATTCTACGAATTTCAGAAGTACCAGCACCTATTTCATAAAGCTTAGCATCACGTAATAATCGTCCTGCTGGGAATTCGTTGATGTAACCATTACCGCCTAATAATTGAATAGCATCTAATGCCATTTTAGTTGCTAGTTCAGCTGAATAAAGGATAACGGCGGCAGCATCTTTACGGGTGGTTTCACCGCGGTCACATGCTTGAGCAACTGTATAGGCATAAGATTTAGCAGCATTCATTTGTGTATACATGTCTGCTACTTTGCCTTGTACCAGTTGAAATTCACCAATAGATTGACCGAATTGCTTTCGGTCATGGATGTAAGGGACCACTAAATCCATACACGCATCCATAATACCTAATGGGCCACCGCTTAACACAACACGCTCGTAATCAAGACCAGACATTAATACTCTAACGCCTTTGCCTTCTTCACCTAATATGTTTTCAGCAGGTACTTCACAATCCTCAAATACAAGTTCACACGTATTTGAACCACGCATACCTAGCTTGTCTAATTTTTGATGACGAGAAAACCCTGGGAAATCGCGTTCTACAATAAATGCTGTGATTCCTTTAGAGCCAGCGCTTGTGTCTGTTTTAGCGTAAATAACAAATACATTGGCATCTGGACCGTTGGTGATCCACATTTTGTTACCGTTAAGAATATACTTATCGCCTTTTTTATCGGCTCTAAGTTTCATACTCACAACGTCAGAACCTGCGTTAGGTTCTGACATAGCTAAAGCACCAATGTGTTCACCGCTACATAATTTAGGTAGGTATTTTAATTTTTGTTCATGACTTGCATTTTTACTTAATTGGTTAATACATAAGTTTGAACATGCGCCATAACTTAAGCCAACAGATGCTGAAGCTCTGCTGATTTCTTGCATCGCAACAATATGCTCTATGTAACCTAAACCAGAACCACCGTATTGTTCTTCAACCGTCATCCCTAATAAACCCATATCGCCAAACTTACGCCATAAGTCGTTTGGAAATTCGTTGTCGATATCAATTTGTGCTGCACGTGGCGCTATTTCGTCACGAGCAAAAGCATTAACTTGATCACGGATCATGTCTACCGTTTCACCAAGGTTAAAATTTAGAGAGGTAAAAGAAGAAATCATTTGCAGTTCCTTATTTGTATATTTACTTATACGTAATTATTTGTTGTTAATAATATTTGAAAGTGTTTTTTCACAGCTTTCTTCTAGGTTTTCTAATTCGTCTAGTACAATTTTTATGTCATCAAGCTGCTGCTTTAAATGCGCTTTTTTTTCTGAAATTATGCTCATCATTGTTTTTAATTGGGTAGCACTGGTTTTATCGTGGTCGTAAAGTTCAAAAATACGACCTGTTTCAGCCAAGGAAAACCCCAATCTTTTACCACGTAAAATAAGCTTTAAACGTACTCTGTCTCCTTGGCTATAAACTCTTGTTTGACCTTTACGTGTTGGAGATAGCAACCCCTGATCTTCGTAAAACCGTATAGTTCGCGTAGTAATATCAAACTCTTTTGATAAATCGCTAATTGAATACTTTTCAATTTTTTCTGAATTCATTTTGAACCTTTATGTTTTTATACCGTTTGGCATCGTTAAAATGATTGACAGATACGCTTGCGCTATATTCATTTTTAAATATTAGCGGAAGTTTACGTTAACGTCAACTTGGTGTATGATTTAATTTGTTAAATTAAAAATTCATACTATTGGTGATTAAATAAATTTAATAATGGATAGTTTTTTTTAAATACTCTGAAATGAGAAACTATATAAAATTAGTATAAATACAACTGTGAGGAATTAACATGTCTGCTGAAGATTATGTAGTAATAGCATCTGCTGTAAGAACTCCTATGGGTGGTTTTCAAGGAGGATTAGCAAGCGTCGAATCTCCTAAACTTGGTGCAACCGCGATCAGCGCAGCACTTGAGAAAGCTAACTTAGCGAATGACCAAATTGATGAAGTGATTATGGGCTGTGTTTTACCTGCTGGTCTAAAGCAAGCACCTGCTCGTCAAGCAGCTATTGGTGCCGGTTTAGCCTTATCTACTGTATGTACAACTATTAATAAAGTTTGCGGTTCAGGCATGAAAGCCGCTATGCAGGCACATGATGCTATTTTAGCAGGATCAATTAATGTAGCTATTGCTGGCGGTATGGAAAGCATGAGTAATGCACCTTATATGTTACCAAAAGCGAGAACAGGTATGCGTATGGGGCACGGTCAAGTGCTTGATCATATGATGTTAGACGGTTTAGAAAATGCTTATGACGGTATTTCTATGGGCTGTTTTGCTCAAGAAACGGCAGACGTGGCTAACTTTACTCGTGAAGATATGGATGCTTATGCAATACGTTCGTTGTCACGTGCAAATGCAGCTATTGAGTCTGGTGCTTTTAAAGAAGAAGTTGCAGCGGTTACTGTTCAATCACGTAAAGGTGATGTGATTTTTGATACTGATGAGCAGCCAGGTAATGCACGTCCTGATAAAATTCCTAGTTTACGTCCTGCTTTTAAGAAAGACGGAACGATTACTGCGGCAAACTCAAGCTCAATTTCTGATGGTGCCGCAGCACTTGTTTTAATGAAAAAGTCTGAAGCGGATAAGCGTGGTTTAAACCCTTTATGTAAAGTGGTTGCTCATGCTACACATGCGCAAGCCCCTGCAGAGTTTACTGTTGCTCCTGTTGGTGCGATGAATAAAGTATTAGCTAAAGCGGGTTGGACAACACAAGATGTTGATTTATACGAAATTAACGAAGCGTTTGCTATGGTGACTATGCTAGCCCTTAAAGAACTTTCTTTAGATGCTGAAAAAGTAAATGTTAACGGTGGTGCTTGCGCCTTAGGTCATCCATTAGGTGCTAGTGGTGCGCGTATTATGGTGACATTAATACATGCCTTGAAAAACAGAGGTTTATCTAAAGGTATAGCATCACTTTGTATTGGTGGTGGTGAAGCCACCGCTATTGCGTTAGAAATGTTATAAACAGACTCGAAAACAGCCGCTTTATTTTCTAATAAAGCGGCTGTTTTTTATGTTAGACCAATAAGTTAAAGTATTATTTCGAGTTTAGGTTAAATACTTTTTTAAATCCTCCTCAACAGGTTTTTCTTTCCATGAAGGCCTATTTTTTTGTTTACGTTTTAGTTTTTTAACTAGAGTGGTTCGTGCTCTAGTAAGTGCTATATTAACGGCTGAGCTCACAGAGTTTTGATTATCTGTTACCACAATATCAGGTATTCCTCCCGCATGAATAACAACGCGGCAAATTTTATCTTTACCCCCTTTAGGGCCATTTATATCGTTTACCGTAACGGTAATTTTTTGAATATTGTCACATATTTTATTAAACATACGGATTGCTTTTTGGCGAATACGTAATTTGCTTTCATTGTTTAATTCAATATTTAGCTCTGTAATCGTTAATTCCATTGTGCGCCTCTTTAATAAAAAGTAAAAAATAAAAAGTTAGATTAGGGCCTGTTTGATATTTTTACATCGTGATAGTGATTTTATGTGGAACGACCACACATCAATTACTATGCCTCGTATAAAAATCAAACAGACTGCTGCAAAAATATACCTGAAAGGTCAACAGACCCTAGTTACAAGGAAACTTGGTAATTAAGGTTTCTAGTAATACTTCTTTAAGTGAAATATCAGCGAGTTTTTCAATGTTTATTGATTTAGCTATAGTTGAAGCAATTTTTTTTCTATCATATTCAATAGGAATACAAAATTGATAAGTTGCATCAGATTTTAATCCTGAAGGGGCTGTAAATACGCGTGTTTGAAAAGCGCGTTTTAAAAAGTCGCTCTGTGGTTCCGATTGTTTTTTTATCATTGCTTTAGGTTGCACAGCAGCATATTCAGACAATAATGAAGAATCTATAAAACCATCGATATATAACTTACATGGGTTTATTTCACTTTTATCTTTCCCTTGTTGATATGCTGAACATGACTGAATAATGTCTGACTTAAAGTCAGCAAACGAAATGTTTGGAGATATAATTAAGGCAACAGCAGTTATATTAAGCAGTAGATGTTTTAGTTTTTTCATTGCTTTCTCCTAAGTTGTTAAGTAATTTTTTTGATGAGTGTTTAATTAACCATGCGCCAGTAAAGGCTGAAATTAATGAGCCTACAAGTACGCCCACTTTGACTTGGGTTTGATAAGCCAGACCTTGCTCTTCGAAGGCTAAAGACCCGATAAATAAACTCATAGTAAAACCAACGCCACATAATAAGCACACGCCGTATAGTTGAGTCCAAGTTGCATCTTTAGGTAATTTACACAGCTTTAATTTGATAGCGATAAAGCAGGCTGTAAAAATTCCAAGTTGTTTACCAATGAATAATCCTCCAATAATACCAACAGAAATAGGAGTAAATAATTCATCAACTGAAGCGTCGGTGAGTCCTACTCCTGCATTAGCAAAAGCAAAAAGAGGTAAAACAAAAAATGCAATCCAAGGCTGTAAACCATGTTCTATTTGGTACGACATGGATTGTGCTTTGTCACGTGCTATAGGAATAAACCAAGCAACAGCAAAGCCTGCCAAAGTAGCATGAACGCCAGATTTTAATACTGCTGCCCAAACAATAATTGATACCAATATGAAGGGGGTTTTATTTTCTAACTTCAATCGATTAAAAATTAATAAAGTTGCCAAACCAACAATAGCGACAACTAACGTGTTTGGAGCGAGATCTTGTGAATAAAAAATAGCGATAATTATTACCGCGCCAATATCGTCAATAATAGCTACAGATAATAGAAACAGTTTTAAACTTGGTGGTAGGTGTTTACCAAATAAAATAAATATACCCAGAGCGAAAGCTATGTCTGTGGCCGAAGGAATTGCCCAGCCGTTCATTGCTACAGCGTCTTGATAGTTAAAAGCTACATAAATTAAGGCAGGAAAGATAATACCTGCGATAGCGGCTAGAAATGGTAAAACAATTTGATCGGGTCGAGATAATTGTCCGTAAAATAATTCACGTTTAATCTCTAAACCTACTACAAAAAAGAAAATAGCCATTAATCCATCGTTTACCCAAAGTACTAAGGGTTTACTGATTGAAAATGTGCCGAGGGTGATGCTAACGGGAAATTCTAAAAAATCATTGTAGCTCGCACTAAAAATACTATTTGCCATAACCAAAGCAAGTGCGGCGGCAATAACTAAAATAATACCTGAGCTAGCATCTGTTTGTATAAATTGCTTCCATTGTAGGACAAGTTTATTTTCTGACATAGATACTCCTTTTTAGTTACCAGTAATAGTTATAAAGAAATAAAAGTAACAATAAAAGTCGTATAAAGTTGCGATGTACTCAATAATAAGTTGATAATAATGGTGTGTTATAAAAGTATATGTTTTTGTGAATTATCCTCCATAAAGGAAAGGTTATGGCTAAACTTAACTATCATCATTTGTACTATTTTCAAACTATTGCAACACACGGAAGTATTGCTAAAGCCTCTAGTGCTATACATATTACGCCACAAGCGTTAAGTGCTCAGTTAAGCTTATTGGAAGAGCAATTAGGGTATCCGTTATTCGAACGTAAAGGTAAACGCTTGGTTTTAAATGATATAGGCCATGTGACGTTAAGCTACGCTCAAGAAATATTTAGTTTAGGTGATGAATTACTTAATTCATTAAAAAACCATTCCACCGACTTTACTTATCGGTTTTCTATCGGAGTAACCGATGTTATAGCTAAAGTATTTTCATTTAATTTTTTGAAGGCTATTTATACTACTGATGAGTCGATAAAATTAGTTTGTAAGGAAACAAGCCTTGAAGTGCTACTAGGAGAACTTGCTACTAACAAATTAGATGCGGTATTAAGTGATACTTCTTTACCGCCTTATTCTCCTTTAAAAGCATATAGTCATTTAGTGGGGAAGTGTGGTTTAAGCTTTTTTGCGCATGAGAGTTTAGCTAAAAAGCTTATAGAAAACTTTCCTCAATCACTTAACGGTACGCCATTTTTTACTGCAGGTGAAGGCTCTAATCAGCGTTTGAGTGTGTTGTCTTGGTTCGAACAATTAAATATCTCACCTGTAATTATTGGTGAATTTGATGACTCTATTTTAGCACACTATTTTGGTCAAGCAGGGTATGGTGTATTCTGTGCGCCAACGATTATTGATAAACACGTGATGGAACAGTTTGATGTTAAATTAATTGGTAGAACAACAGATATTACTGAACATTATTATCTTATTTCGCCTGAGAGAAAAGTGAAGCATCCCGCGGTACAACTGCTTTTAAAAGAAGGGAAAAAATTATTTGAACAGCCAATAACCTAAGTTGAGGTATTGGCTGTATATTGAGTTAGTTATGGCTAACTCAATATTTTAGGGTATATGTTAACTAATTATATTTTCACCACGATTTTCTTTTTGATGAATAGTTACAGGCCAGCCAGGATATTGATTATCTGCTTTGCCATTAGTAACATCAACTAAAAACTTATACGCGTCTAAGGTGTAAGTGAGCTTTTCTGTGTCAAAGGTAATAAAGCCAAAACCACTGCCTTTTTCGTGCGCGTGTACATACCTATTGTCAGAGCGTCCCACTTCAGGGTTACCTACAGCATATATGTACATTTTATTACCAAAAGTATCTAAATACTCACCCGTTTGAGCAAGAGCATGGGCGGGTCTATTTTTGTAGGGTATATCAGCTGTGTCAGGGTTCCACCAACGAGGCCAGCCCACCGATATTGCAGGAGTACAGAAAGCCCAATTACTGTCACGTTGTTTATTAACACCATATTGAGTTAAGCTACCTAAATGTGTGTCGCCACAAATATGTAACGCCATAGAAGGTCGCATTATATCTATCGCTTTATTACGTGCAGATGCTGGAAAACCGCTAGAATCGAAATCATATTTTAAGTAACGATCAGGTTTCGGCTGATGTGTGGCAATACCCGCAAATACCGTTTGGCTTAACACCGCTTTAAGTTTACATGCATTCCAATCTTTGCCCCATTTTTCAAGAAAATCTTCTTGGCGTTTACCCAATAGATCTAATCCTGGAGGGTTATAAGCAGGGTTGATAAATAGTGGATCTTCATCCTGTCCTGTTACGCCTACTTCGACATTGATACTTTCTGGGGCGCTTTTCCATTGCCTATCAGCAAGAATAGCAAAGCTAACACTACCGTAAACTAAGTCTCCATAATACGAACTAATTCCGTTAGTAGGTGTTGGGTCATATGGATCAGGGTGATGTCCAACATTAGTTCGGTGAACCGTATTTACGACTCTAGGAGATTGAATATATCCGCCCAAAATACTTGCGCCAAAGTCTCTTTCTGGGTTTTTCATTGTGGCGCCACCTTCCCCCCACAAGTTACCTTGTAATACATCGTGATCATCAGGTAAACATACTGTTGGGCTGTTGCGCATTACGTCTCTAAAAGCCCAACCAAATTGGTAGAATTTTCGTAAATAATTAAGAATAGATTTATTATCAGGACTTCTAATATAACCAAAGCCACCATGGCTTTCATAGAGTTGATCGCCAGAGAAAAACACAAGATCAGGTTCAAGTTTAGCTACATTATCTGCAACTGGTTGATAGGGGAATCCAATGTCATTTTGGCAAGTCAATGCTGCCATGCGTAATTTAGGACCACTAGGATTAGCCTTTATATTTCCTGTCCAAGTATCAGGCGTTTCTGAGCCATCTTTGTGCTTTTCGATATAAACAATTCTATAAGGGGTGTCTTGGGTTTCATCCCAGTTAGCTATTCTAAACGTAGCAATCCAACCATCGCTATTTAACGTTTCTGTACCCAGCGATAGCCATTTGTTATCTCGTTTAACTTGTAGTTCCAACGTTTGGTTATCTTTATCGCCTAAAGGCCCTGTGTACGCACTGATTTTCATTACGTAACCTTCAGTGCTACGGGAATTACTGAGTGTATACATACTCCATAAAATAGGACCAAACTTTTGCTCATCGGTTACTGAAAATGCTTCACCTTGTAAAGACCATTGACTAAAACTGTAACGACAGCCTTGATTTTTTATGGGGGTTGGATTTGTAGTGACAGAGGCAATTGAAAAATTACTCACTAATGCAACATTACCCAATAATTTTTCTGAAGGTACTAAATGGGTTAGTTCACCTATAATTTTATTTGAAGCCATATCTTTAGCGACTAATTTTAATGACATAGCCTCTAATTGTGGGGAGCCATGAAGGTGAATAGATATATTTTTGTTAGCAATATCTATAGCTAATGGTGCTTCTTTATCACCAAGTACTAAATTGTTATTTAGTACACCACAATCATAACCTTCTTGAATAAAACAATTGCTTTTGTATTCATTTAAGTCGCTACGTGCACCTAAACGGATACCTGCGCCACCATCTTTTGTATTTTGTTCTAATCGCTTTAAGTTAACTGAAATGTTAAATTCGCTATTAACGTTGGTTAACTGATGCGTTAAAGAGTGGATACTTCTATTACCACCTTTGCTTAAACATTGTGCTTCACCATTTTTAACTTGCCAGTCTTCCATTGGATTAGCCCAAAACTCTCCGCCTAGCCAAACCCTATCATGAGTTTTTTGCCATTTATCTTGTGTTGCTATTGTGCCTGTTTTTACTGCGGTATTGGCTGTTTTTGTGTTAGTGCTAACGCAACCACTTACACCACTTGCAACTACACCTGCTGCAACAAACTTAAGAGCCGATCGCCTAGATAGTTTTTTGTCCATAGCTAATTCTTCTTTCTGTTAATTGTTGACAATATATTCACATTAAATATGAAAAAATTCAATTCATATATATTTGTTTTGTTGTTAAATGGATGGTTTTTGTGGGGATATATTGTTTAATGTATATAGATAATAAATATAGATAATAAATATATGTAGATAAATAATCTTTTTGTAAGCAATGGTTAATTTCTTGTTTTTACAGAAAGAGTCCCAATATTATTTGACTACAAAGTTATACACGCTTCATTGTTAAATTAATGAGATTAATAACCCTTAATAGTAAGGAATACACTTGTTTTTTGAAGGTTCTGAGAAGAAAGTAGAAGTGATCATTAAAAACTCTTCGTTTTCATTAATTGATGATGTGACAGATGAGTTTTGGCTTGAATTAGTTAAAAGAGCTAACGCTAAAATTCTTTCTTGTATTCAAAATAAGTGCTGTAAGGCTTTTATTCTTTCTGAGTCGAGTCTATTTGTATGGCATGATCGTTTTGTTATTTTAACTTGTGGGGTTACTCATTTAGTTAATTCAGTTGAATATTTTATTCAAGAACAAGGTGTTGAGTGTATTGAATACTTAACTTATCAACGAAAAAACGAGTATTATTCTCATGCTCAGCCCAGTTGCTTTGGCGACGATATAAAAGTATTGAATAAATATATTAAAGGTAATGCATTAAGGTTTGGTGAAATGGATAGCCATCATACTTTTTTGTTTTATAAACAGGGTGAACACAGAGTTCAGAATAAATCTTATGAATTATTGGCTTATCAAATTAGCGATCAAGTGTCTGAAAAATTCATCAATCCTAATATTACCGTCCAAGAAATAAGAAAATTTTTACAGTTAGATAAATTACTACCAGACTTCCTTATTGATGATCATATATTTGATCCTTATGGTTATTCTGTTAATGCTATTAAAGATGACAAATATTTAACTATTCATGTAACGCCACAAGCTGAAAGTAGCTATGTGAGTGTTGAGTCAAATATCAATTTAATTGAACTGTCTCCTCTTATTTTAGAGGTGCTTGAACCTAAGTCTTTTGATTTACTGAGTTTTAATGAAGTAGAGTTTAAACCATTAATTAAACAGTATATTAATAGTCAATATGTGAGTAAATCTTTAGTTGAACAACAGTTAAAAAATGGCTGCAATGTACACTTTGCTAATTATGTTTTACCTCAGCATAATTTTATAACTGCTACCGTGTTTGATTTGTTAGAAGAGCATAATGAATTGTAATCTTGTTTAGCTATGTCTTGATTCTCTATATTGTTTAGGGGATATACCAATTACTTTTTTAAATAAGCGTGAAAAGTAATAGGGGTCTGTATAACCTAATGCTTCACCAATACTTTTAATATTCTTTTCAGAGTTATCTAAATAAAAACATGCCCTTTGAATTTTCATATTAATAAAATGTTGTATAGGTGAACTATCGGTGAGCTCTTTAAATTTTTTCAAAAAATGAAATTTAGATAGCTGACTATGATGGGCTAAGGCATCTAAACTAAGCTCTTGATGTAAATTATTCTGCATTAGCGTTTCTACATCATTTAAATTAAAAGAGGAATTATTGTTAAAAGACGTAAGTCTTAATTGCAGTGCTAAAAAGCTTAATGATTGTTGTAAAACATGAACGGCATGAATAACGTTAGTGGCGGTATATCCTCTGCTGCCTAACTCAAGTAATTCATCAAAATCGTTAGATATATTAGTTAATGCGCCAACATGAGCGACACCATCATCCATCTTCATTAATAATCTTTGCGCAAAGTAATCAGCTAAACAGCCATCAAAGTTAATCCAAAACAATGCGTTTTTGTGTGCTATTTTTATGTTTTTTTTATTTTCTATTTGTAATTTATATTCAAATGCTTCATTTGGAGAAATAACAACAAGATCACCACGTTTTAACTTTCTTACTTTATTTTTATAATGCAATACTCCATGATCGGTTAATGAATAAATGAGCCAATGGCTACTGGTTCGCTTTTGTTGTATTTGATAAAAATTATTTTGAGATTTTCCAAGAGATATAGGGTACATGCCTTCTGTTAATGGGTGTACTTTCAGTTTATCTAATAAAAATATAGGAATAATTAGCCTAATATCATTCAAGTTTTTTTTTAGTTCAACCTTCCTTTGTTTACCTATAAGCGCGTTACTCATTTTATATTGCCTATTTGAAACTAATAACAATATAGTCCATCAAAATAACAATAAAATCAATTTTAGCGCCTTATTTAGTATGTTTAAATTTTATTATCAAAATAAAAATAGCAATAACGTACTAATTATTAAGTTGGAATATGTACTAACTTTAGGTCTTTGCTTCGTGCATTGTGCATCTTTCAGCTAAGTAGGGTGAGATATTTAAATGAATACTGAACGATACCAATTAAAAAATAAGATAAGAATTGTAACAGCAGCTTCATTATTTGATGGGCACGATGCAGCGATTAATATTATGCGTCGAATTTTACAATCAAGTGGTGCTGAAGTTATTCATTTAGGACATGACCGTAGCGTTGAAGAAGTGGTTAATACGGCAATACAAGAAGATGCTAATGCTATTGCTATGACCTCATACCAAGGTGGTCATAACGAATACTTTAAATATATGTACGACCTATTAAAAGAACGTGGGTGTGAACATATAAAAATCGTTGGCGGTGGTGGTGGTGTAATACTGCCTGACGAAATAAAAATGCTACATGATTATGGAATTACTCGTATTTATTCTCCTGACGACGGCCGTGAGCTTGGCCTTTTAGGGATGATTGATGACATGCTTGAGCGTTGCGACTTTAAAACAGGCATGAATGTGAAAAAAGATGATGTAGCCAATTTAAAGAAAAACGACAAACAAGCCATTGCTCGTTTAATTTCAGCTGCCGAAAATGCACCAGAAGAAAATAAAGCGGCTTTAGACAAAATTCGTAAAATAGCGGCGACTGGTACTACACCAGTTTTAGGTATTACTGGCACGGGTGGAGCAGGTAAATCATCATTAGTTGATGAACTTATTCGTCGATTTTTAATGGCAACTAACGATAGTAAAATCGCTATTGTGTCAGTTGATCCGTCAAAACGTAAAACAGGTGGTGCTTTGTTAGGCGACCGTATTCGTATGAATGCGGTTAATAACGATCGTGTTTATATGCGCTCACTAGCGACTCGTCAATCAAACCTTGCATTATCTGTTTATGTAAACGATACATTAGAGATCCTGAAAGCGACAGATTTTGATTTAATTATTTTAGAAACCTCAGGTATTGGTCAGTCAGATACTGAAATTGAAGAACATTCAGACGTTTCTTTATATGTAATGACACCTGAATACGGCGCAGCAACGCAGTTAGAAAAAATAGACATGCTTGATTTTGCTGACATCATCGCATTAAATAAATTTGATAAACGTGGTGCTTTAGACGCACTTCGTGATGTAAAAAAACAATATAAGCGTAACCGTGGCATGTTTGAAGCCGGCGATGAGGAGGTTCCTGTTTATGGCACTATAGCATCGCAGTTTAATGACCGTGGTATGACTGAACTTTATAATGCGGTAATTACCGCTTTAAATGATAAAGCAGGGTTAGTTGTTGGTGATATCTTGCCAATTGAAGGCACATTAGCTAATAAAAGTAGTGTTATTCCGGGTAACCGTATTCGTTATTTATCTGAAATATCAGAAAATAATCGTAGTTATGACGCTTGGGTAGAAAAACAATCACAAGTTGCGCAAAAGCTTTACGGTATTCATAAAGCGATTGAAACAGCAAAAGAAACAGAAACAGAGGTTTCTGAGCAGTTAGTTATGCAACTTGAAACTTTATATAGCAAAGTTGAGTTGGATCTTGATCCAAAAAACAAACTGTTACTTGAAGAGTGGCAAACTAAAGTTCAACGTTATAAAGACCCTGAGTTCAAATTTAAAGTACGCGATAAAGAATTATCAATTCAAACCCATTCTAAATCACTATCTAATTCTGACATTCCTAAAATCAGTATGCCTAAGTACCAAGGGTGGGGCGACATTCTAAAATGGAGCTTACAAGAAAACGTACCGGGTGAATTTCCATACACTGCGGGTTTATTTCCATTCAAGCGTGAAGGTGAAGATCCAACACGTATGTTCGCAGGTGAAGGTGGTCCAGAAAGAACTAACCGTCGCTTTCATTATGTATCAAAAGGTATGCCGGCAAAACGTTTATCAACGGCATTTGATTCTGTAACTTTGTACGGTAATGATCCTGCTATACGCCCAGATATTTACGGTAAAATAGGTAACGCTGGGGTTTCAATTTGTTGTCTTGATGATGCAAAAAAACTGTATTCAGGTTTTGATTTAGCCCATGCAATGACTTCCGTTTCTATGACCATCAATGGTCCTGCACCTATGTTATTAGGCTTTTTCCTAAACGCCGCCATTGATCAACAGTGTGAACGTTACATTACTGAGCAAGGTTTAGAAAAAGAAACTCAAGCGTTAATTAAAAAAATATATAAAGACAAAGGCTGCGAACGCCCAAGTTACCAAGGGGATTTACCCGAAGGTAATAATGGCTTAGGTTTAATGTTGTTAGGTATTACGGGTGACCAAGTATTGCCTCCTGCTATTTATCAAGAAATAAAAGCAAAAACCTTAACCTTAGTACGAGGAACCGTACAAGCCGATATTCTTAAAGAAGATCAAGCGCAAAATACCTGTATTTTCTCAACAGAATTTGCACTACGTTTAATGGGGGATGTGCAAGAATACTTTATTGAAAAAGGCGTTCGTAACTTCTACTCAGTGTCTATTTCTGGTTATCATATTGCAGAAGCTGGTGCTAACCCGATAACACAATTAGCATTAACGTTAGCCAACGGCTTTACCTTTGTTGAATACTACTTAAGCCGCGGTATGGATATTAACGAATTTGGTCCTAACTTATCATTCTTCTTCTCTAACGGTATTGACCCAGAATACGCAGTAATTGGTCGTGTAGCTCGTCGTATTTGGTCAAAAGCCATGAAAAATAAATATGGCGCTAATCCTCGTGCGCAAATGTTAAAGTATCATATTCAAACATCGGGTCGTTCATTACATGCGCAAGAAATTGATTTCAATGATATTCGTACTACATTACAGGCGTTATATGCAATAAATGATAATTGTAATTCATTACATACTAATGCTTATGATGAAGCTATCACAACTCCAACGGAAGATAGTGTTCGTCGTGCTATGGCTATTCAATTGATTATTAACCGTGAATTAGGACTATCGAAAAATGAGAATCCAATTCAAGGTGCCTTTATTATTGAAGAACTTACAGACTTAGTTGAAGAAGCGGTATTAACTGAATTTGATCGTATTAACGAGCGTGGTGGTGTACTAGGTGCAATGGAAACCATGTACCAACGTGGAAAAATTCAAGAAGAAAGCTTGCATTACGAACACTTAAAACATTCAGGCGAATACCCTATTATTGGAGTAAATACCTTCTTAAGCTCTAAAGGTTCACCAACAGTGGTACCTGATGAAGTTATTCGTGCAACCGAAGAAGAAAAGAATTATCAAATTGAAATGTTAGCAACACTACAAAAAGTCAATAAAGACCAAGCGCAAGTATTGTTGAAAAAACTGCAAACTGCAGCTATTAATCATGAAAATATTTTCGAGTTAATGATGGATGCGTGTAAAGTTTGTTCGTTAGGGCAAATAGTAAGCTCCTTATTTGAAGCTGGCGGTCAATACCGGAGAAATATGTAGTTAATATTCGGTAAATAAATAGCTCAAACCATTAGGGTCTGTTGACCTTTTAGGTATGTTTTTGCAGCAATCTGTTTGATTTTTATACGAGGCATAGTGATTGATGTGTGGTCGTTCCACATAAAATCACTATAACGATGTAGAAATATCAAACAGGCGCTGCCCAAGGGTACATTTAAAAGCGATTTATTCTTCGTTAAACCTTTTTTACATAGATGACTATGTGACAAAATGTTTGCCTTGACTAAAACGCTTTTAAATTGAACAAAAATCATACTCGAAAGATCAACAGGCCCTATAGTTAAGGTAATAGATTTAGGGCTATTAATAAAAGAGAATGAATAAATGAATTCAGTTATTTTTAAAGAGTTTACTTGTCGTCATAATCAAAAAATAGGCATTGCTGAGCTTAATAACCCTAAAGCTTTAAATGCCCTAAATCTTGATATGATCAGATTATTGCATACACAGTTAAAATCTTGGCAGAATGATAAGGATGTTAGTGCCGTTTTATTACAAAGTACTAGCGAAAAAGCATTCTGTGCGGGCGGCGATATTGTAAGCTTATATAACGATATAAAAATAGGCCAACATAACAAAGCACCTTTAGATGATAAAAAGTTAACGCAAAGCTTGTCATCAGATTTTTTTAAAGAAGAATATGCCTTAGATTTATATATTCACGAATATTCAAAACCCATTATTGTTTGGGGTAATGGATTTGTTATTGGTGGTGGATTAGGTCTATTTGCTGGAGCTAGCCATAGAGTTGTTACTGAAAATACACTAATGGCGATGCCTGAAGTTGCTATAGGCTTATACCCTGAAGTTGGTGCAAGCTGGTTTTTAAATAAAATGCCTCATAATATTGGAGAATTTTTAGCTATTACAGGGGCTTTTTTTAACGCAAGTGACGCACAATATTTAGGTTTGTCTAACTTTTCTATTAAACATAGCTATAAAAAAGAAGTCATTGACGTTTTATGTGAAATTGACTGGTCAGAAGGTGAAGACTCTTATAACCAAGTAGATAACGCACTAAACACTTTTGACAAGTTGTCTACTGCTGATATTCCTGAATCATTAATTAAACCTAATCAAGCTGTGATTGCTGATTTAATGAATCTTAATAATATAAACGATATTGCAACTAGCTTAAGTAATACTCAATATAACAATAAATGGCTAAAAGAAGCTCAAGTTAAATTTAATAACGCGAGTGTATTAAGTTCTGCTATTGCATACCAACAACTACAACGCACAAAAACATATTCTAAGGCTCAATGCTTTGAAGCTGAACTGAACTTATCTCGAAGATGTTGTCAGCATAAAGAATTAGAAGAAGGCATAAGAGCTCAATTGATTGATAAAGACAAAAATCCTCAATGGACATATAAACATTGTAAAGAGATAGAACCCGAAGTGATGACGTGGTTCTTTTCTCCTATTAATAGTACTGATTAAGGAATTTACATGAATTTACAAGATAAAGTTATCGTTATAACCGGTGGCGGACAAGGTTTAGGCCGTTCAATGGCTGTATATTTAGCAACTTACGGTGCGAAGTTAGCTTTAATAGATTTAAACGAAGAGTTATTAGCTGAAACCGTCAAGTTAGTTGAAAAGGCAGGTTCAACAGCAAAATACTATTTAGCTAACGTAACCTCTGAATCTGAAGTCGAAAATACTTTTACTCAAATTAATACCGATTTTAATGGTTTTGATGGCTTAATTAATAATGCAGGAATATTACGCGACGGTATGTTTGTAAAAGCTAAAGATGGAGTTGTTACTAAGAAAATGTCTTTAGAGCAATTTCAATCAGTTATTGATGTAAACCTAACAGGTGTGTTTTTATGTGGTCGTGAAGCCACTGTTCACATGATTGAGCAAAAGCGTAAAGGCGTTATTATTAATATGTCGTCTATCGCTCGTGGTGGAAACATGGGGCAAACTAACTATGCAGCATCTAAAGCTGGCGTAGTGGCAATGACAATAACATGGGCAAGAGAACTTGGCAGACATGGCATTCGTGTAGGAGCAATCGCACCAGGCGTTATTCGTACAGCAATGACAGATGCAATGAAACCTGAAATGCGTGACCGTTTAGAAAAAATGAAACCAGTAGGGCGCCTAGGCGAAGCTGATGAAATAGCCCATACCGTGAAATACATTTTTGAAAATGAATTCTTTACAGGTAGAGTTGTTGAGATTGATGGTGGTCTTTGTATGTAATTATCCTTACAGGTAATGAATGCAGTAACGAAAGAAAAGATGAGTTTTACTCGTCTTTTTTGCTATTTAAAGGTTAAATAACCATAAGTTAATATTTACTAAATGTATTTATATGAAAAAAGCATTATTTTTAGACCGAGATGGCATCATTAATGTTGATCACGGATATGTATATAAAATTGAAGAATTTGAATTTATGCCAAAGATCTTTGATTTATGTAAGCTAGCTGTTGAAAAAGGTTATCTTATTATTGTTATTACTAATCAATCAGGGATTGGACGAGGTAAATATACAGAGTTAGATTTTGAAAAACTAACAAAGTGGATGAATGAACAATTCTCTATTAATAGCATTTATATAACAGACGTTTTTTATTGTCCCCATCATCCAGAAAAAGCGATAGGTCATTACTTGAAAACCTGTGATTGTAGAAAACCTGCTCCAGGTTTAATTAATCAAGCTGTAAGCAAATATCAAATAGATGTTACTCAAAGTATATTTATTGGCGATAAGCAATCAGATATCGAGGCTGCAACGTCTGCAGGAATACAAAAGAAAGTTTTATTTTCTCATGTTCATTCACAAAGTCAGAAGTTAGATACCATTTACACTGACGATTTGGATAAAATAAGAACGATTTTTGTATGATTTGTTTGTTAATCAAACAACTTTAAATTAATTTAAAGTTTTTTCAAAATAAGTGTTGACGTCACCTCAAAAATCTCTAAAATGCGCTCCACTTCTTCAGGGAAACCCAGAGAAGGTAAGTATAGGAAATACTTAGTTCACTTAATAAGGATAACGAAGTGAGAGTTTTGATAGGTTTAGTTAGGCTTAATTGACGAATTAAACGAAAGATAACTTTTAAAATCTTTTAAAAAGAATTTCAAAAAGTTGTTGACATCAAAACTGAGACGCGTAGAATGCGCATCTCACTTCAGGCAAGGCCTGCAGCACAAGAGCTTAACGAATGCGATTAACCTCTTGCTTCTTTTATAAAAAGAAGCCTTTCTTTAAAAATTAGTTATCATGCAATTTGTGTGAACACTCACATTAAGATTGATTTTACATAGTCGGTTTTATGTGTTAGGTAGTTTACTACTTAATAAATAGAAAAGACGTAAAACAGCTTATGTTGATGTCACACAAAAAAGTATAATTTGATTTATCAAATTGTACGTTTTATGTAGTTACTGACTTCGGTTGGTAACACGACAGAATTCATTGAGCAGCATCGCAAGATGCACAAACGATTTATAATTGAAGAGTTTGATCATGGCTCAGATTGAACGCTGGCGGCAGGCTTAACACATGCAAGTCGAGCGGAAACGAGGATAGCTTGCTATTCGGCGTCGAGCGGCGGACGGGTGAGTAATGCTTGGGAATATGCCTAATGGTGGGGGACAACAGTTGGAAACGACTGCTAATACCGCATAATGTCTACGGACCAAAGGAGGGGATTCTTCGGAACCTTTCGCCATTTGATTAGCCCAAGTGAGATTAGCTAGTTGGTAAGGTAAAGGCTTACCAAGGCGACGATCTCTAGCTGGTTTGAGAGGATGATCAGCCACACTGGGACTGAGACACGGCCCAGACTCCTACGGGAGGCAGCAGTGGGGAATATTGCACAATGGGCGAAAGCCTGATGCAGCCATGCCGCGTGTGTGAAGAAGGCCTTCGGGTTGTAAAGCACTTTCAGCGAGGAGGAAAGGGTGTAGACTAATACTCTGCATCTGTGACGTTACTCGCAGAAGAAGCACCGGCTAACTTCGTGCCAGCAGCCGCGGTAATACGAGGGGTGCAAGCGTTAATCGGAATTACTGGGCGTAAAGCGTGCGTAGGTGGTTTGTTAAGCAAGATGTGAAAGCCCCGGGCTCAACCTGGGAACTGCATTTTGAACTGGCAAGCTAGAGTATTGTAGAGGGTAGTGGAATTTCCAGTGTAGCGGTGAAATGCGTAGAGATTGGAAGGAACATCAGTGGCGAAGGCGGCTACCTGGACAAATACTGACACTGAGGCACGAAAGCGTGGGGAGCAAACAGGATTAGATACCCTGGTAGTCCACGCCGTAAACGATGTCAACTAGCCGTCTGTAGACTTGATCTGTGGGTGGCGTAGCTAACGCGCTAAGTTGACCGCCTGGGGAGTACGGCCGCAAGGTTAAAACTCAAATGAATTGACGGGGGCCCGCACAAGCGGTGGAGCATGTGGTTTAATTCGATGCAACGCGAAGAACCTTACCATCCCTTGACATCCAGAGAAGAGACTAGAGATAGACTTGTGCCTTCGGGAACTCTGTGACAGGTGCTGCATGGCTGTCGTCAGCTCGTGTTGTGAAATGTTGGGTTAAGTCCCGCAACGAGCGCAACCCCTATCCTTATTTGCTAGCGCGTAATGGCGAGAACTCTAAGGAGACTGCCGGTGATAAACCGGAGGAAGGTGGGGACGACGTCAAGTCATCATGGCCCTTACGGGATGGGCTACACACGTGCTACAATGGCAAGTACAGAGGGCAGCAATACCGCGAGGTGGAGCGAATCCCACAAAGCTTGTCGTAGTCCGGATTGGAGTCTGCAACTCGACTCCATGAAGTCGGAATCGCTAGTAATCGTAGATCAGAATGCTACGGTGAATACGTTCCCGGGCCTTGTACACACCGCCCGTCACACCATGGGAGTGGGTTGCAAAAGAAGTGGCTAGTTTAACCTTCGGGAGGACGGTCACCACTTTGTGATTCATGACTGGGGTGAAGTCGTAACAAGGTAACCCTAGGGGAACCTGGGGTTGGATCACCTCCTTATCTTGAAGTAAAACGTTTTAATGGGAATAGCTGTAAAGCTATTTCAGAGTGTTCACACAAATTGCCTGATAACAAAAAAGAAGAAGTCCAACATCTAGCTTTGGATTCTATACAATAGGTCTGTAGCTCAGCTGGTTAGAGCGCACCCCTGATAAGGGTGAGGTCGGCAGTTCAAGTCTGCCCAGACCTACCAATTTAAATTTCTACTGCGTTATTTAACAAAGCGTTTAAAGAAGATTAAACGTCATCATTAAAGGCCTTGTGAAAATGTAAATTACAGTAGGATACTTCTTCAAAGAAAGAATAGAGACCAAATTTAACGTATCTCAACGTTTAACGAGATAGTTTAGATTTGGTTTTTTACCGGAAACGTTCCGTACGTTTCTCGGATTTTCCTCCATCCGTGGAGGTCAAACCAAAATTTTAGCCGAATGCGTGCTGAGATTAAGTTCTTTAACAATCTGGAAAGCTGATATAAATACCGGTATTTATATAGCACTCAACAGTGTCGCGCTGTTGTTTGTAACGTATAAATACCAAGCTATTGTTACTTCTTTTATCGGGAAGTGATGATGGTGGTCATGTTTCCTCCTCGGAAATGTGATCAACCCGATAACAAGCTTCTTATTTATAAGGAACTGTTATCAACTCTTATTCAAGACACACAATGTGTGCGTGAAAATGTCAGACTTTACAATTGCTGTGGTTTAGTCACCACGGTGTACTTAATATTCTTTCGAGACTATTTAGGGTTGTATGGTTAAGTGACTAAGCGTATGTGGTGGATGCCTTGGCAGTTAGAGGCGATGAAGGACGTGTTAATCTGCGAAAAGCTTTGGTGAGGTGATAAAAACCGTTACAGCCAAAGATATCCGAATGGGGAAACCCACCCGTCGTAAGGCGGGTATCGCTACCTGAATACATAGGGTAGCGAGGCGAACCGGGAGAACTGAAACATCTAAGTACCCCGAGGAAAAGAAATCAACCGAGATTTCGTTAGTAGCGGCGAGCGAACGCGAATTAGCCCTTAAGTGGTTTGTAAGTTAGTGGAATCTACTGGAAAGTAGAGCGATACAGGGTGATAGCCCCGTACACGAAAATAAACTTACCATGAAATCGAGTAGGTCGGCACACGTGAAACGTTGACTGAACATGGGGGGACCATCCTCCAAGGCTAAATACTCCTAACTGACCGATAGTGAACCAGTACCGTGAGGGAAAGGCGAAAAGAACCCCTGTGAGGGGAGTGAAATAGAACCTGAAACCGCATACGTACAAGCAGTGGGAGCCCGATTTAGTCGGGTGACTGCGTACCTTTTGTATAATGGGTCAGCGACTTATATTTTGTAGCAAGGTTAACCGAATAGGGGAGCCGTAGCGAAAGCGAGTGTTAACTGCGCGTTTAGTTGCAAGGTATAGACCCGAAACCCGGCGATCTACCCATGGGCAGGTTGAAGGTTGAGTAACATCAACTGGAGGACCGAACACACGTATGTTGAAAAATGCGGTGATGACTTGTGGGTCGGAGTGAAAGGCTAATCAAGCCGGGAGATAGCTGGTTCTCCCCGAAATCTATTTAGGTAGAGCCTCGCACGAACACCATTGGGGGTAGAGCACTGTTAAGGCTAGGGGGTCATCCCGACTTACCAACCCTTTGCAAACTCCGAATACCAATGAGTGATATGCGGGAGACACACTGCGGGTGCTAACGTCCGTTGTGAAGAGGGAAACAACCCAGACCGCCAGCTAAGGTCCCAAAGTACTAGTTAAGTGGGAAACGATGTGGAAAGGCATAGACAGCTAGGAGGTTGGCTTAGAAGCAGCCATCCTTTAAAGAAAGCGTAATAGCTCACTAGTCGAGTCGGTCTGCGCGGAAGATGTAACGGGGCTAAACTAGTCACCGAAGCTGCGGATTTGAACTTAGGTTCAAGTGGTAGGGGAGCGTTCTGTAAGCCGTTGAAGGTGTGTTGTAAAGCATGCTGGAGGTATCAGAAGTGCGAATGCTGACATGAGTAACGATAAGGGGAGTGAAAAACTCCCCCGCCGAAAGACCAAGGTTTCCTGTCCCATGTTAATCAGGGCAGGGTAAGTCGGCCCCTAAGGCGAGGCGGAAACGCGTAGTCGATGGGAAACAGATTAATATTTCTGTACTTCTATATATTGCGAAGGAGGGACGGAGTAGGCTAGGTGAGCACGGCGTTGGTAGTCCGTGTGAAAGACTGTAGGTGGGTGACTTAGGTAAATCCGGGTTGCTGTTAACACTGAGAGTCGAGACGAGTCTCTACGGAGATGAAGTCATTGATGCCATGCTTCCAGGAAAAGCTTCTAAGCTTCAGATATATAGGAACCGTACCCCAAACCGACACAGGTGGTTAGGTAGAGAATACTAAGGCGCTTGAGAGAACTCGGGTGAAGGAACTAGGCAAAATAGTACCGTAACTTCGGGAGAAGGTACGCTCTCTGGTGTGAATCCCTTGCGGAGTAAGCACAGGAGAGTCGAAGTAACCAGGTGGCTGGAACTGTTTATTAAAAACACAGCACTGTGCAAAATCGAAAGATGACGTATACGGTGTGACGCCTGCCCGGTGCCGGAAGGTTAATTGATTGGGTTAGCTCTGCGAAGCTCATGATCGAAGCCCCGGTAAACGGCGGCCGTAACTATAACGGTCCTAAGGTAGCGAAATTCCTTGTCGGGTAAGTTCCGACCTGCACGAATGGCGTAATCATGGCCACACTGTCTCCACCCGAGACTCAGTGAAATTGAAATTGCGGTTAAGATGCCGTATACCCGCGGCTAGACGGAAAGACCCCGTGAACCTTTACTATAGCTTGACAGTGAACATTGCTCCTACATGTGTAGGATAGGTGGGAGGCTTTGAAGATGCGTCGCCAGATGTGTTGGAGCCAACCTTGAAATACCACCCTTGTATGCGTGATGTTCTAACCTAGGGCCCTAATCGGGCTTGGGGACACTGTCTGGTGGGTAGTTTGACTGGGGCGGTCTCCTCCCAAAGAGTAACGGAGGAGCACGAAGGTTGGCTAAGTACGGTCGGACATCGTACGGTTAGTGCAATGGCATAAGCCAGCTTAACTGCGAGACAGACACGTCGAGCAGGTACGAAAGTAGGTCATAGTGATCCGGTGGTTCTGTATGGAAGGGCCATCGCTCAACGGATAAAAGGTACTCCGGGGATAACAGGCTGATACCGCCCAAGAGTTCATATCGACGGCGGTGTTTGGCACCTCGATGTCGGCTCATCACATCCTGGGGCTGAAGTCGGTCCCAAGGGTATGGCTGTTCGCCATTTAAAGTGGTACGCGAGCTGGGTTTAGAACGTCGTGAGACAGTTCGGTCCCTATCTGCCGTGGGCGTTTGAGAATTGAAGAGGGCTGCTCCTAGTACGAGAGGACCGGAGTGGACGAACCGCTGGTGTTCGGGTTGTTATGCCAATAGCATTGCCCGGTAGCTACGTTCGGAACTGATAACCGCTGAAAGCATCTAAGCGGGAAACAGGCTTTGAGATGAGTTCTCACTGGAGCTTTAAGCTCCCTAAAGGGTCGTTGGAGACTACAACGTTGATAGGTCAGGTGTGTAAGGGTTGTGAGGCCTTGAGCTAACTGATACTAATTGCCCGTGAGGCTTAACCATACAACACCTAAATAGTTTTGTATGAAGTTTGACACACTCTATGAGTGACACGTACACATGTGCGAATAAGAGATTAAAACGTATTTATAGTTCAATGAAAATAATTTTTTGTTGAAAGGCTTTCAAGATTGACCTTTTTTGTCTAGCGACAATAGCGATGTAGACCCACCTGATCCCATTCCGAACTCAGAAGTGAAATGCATTAGCGCCGATGGTAGTGTGGGAGTTCCCATGTGAGAGTAGGACATTGCTAGGCTTCTCATTAAGAAAAGCCCGATTCGAAAGAGTCGGGCTTTTTGCTGTCTGGTGTTAAACATTGCAGCAGTCGTTCCAAGGTCGAAAGTGTGTAGAATTTTTTATGTGAGGTCCTGTACATATACCAATCGAAATAACCCATTCATTATTTATACTTGCCTTAATGACCAATTATACCAATTAGTCTAATTATATGATCTAATGTCATTTATTTACTCATAATAAATGACATTGAACACTTATAGCTCACAAGAATTAAAAATACTCTCCAACAAAGTAATACCAATTAGTCTAATTATGTGATCTAATGTCATTTATTTACTCATAATAAATGACATTGAACACTCATAGCTCACAAGAATTAAAAATACTCTCCAACAAAGTAAAAGATCATCGAATGAGGCTGCGCTTGCTAGCCGTTTCACATTTTAAATCGGGTAAGAATAGATCAGAAGTTGCTAGAACACTTAATATTAGTAGAAGAATTGTTAATGATTGGGTTGCGAACTACATCAACGAAGGTTTATACCAATTAGTCTAATTATATGATCTAATTGGTATTACCACCGTATTCACCTGAGTTGAATCCAATAGAGCAAGTTTGGAGTTGGTTGCGCCAACATCATTTAGCGAATAGGTGCTTTCAAGGCTATGATGACATCCTCGATGCTTGCTCTGATGCATGGAACTCATTTGTGAGTGATGCAAAGCGGGTCATGAAAATGTGTAGTAGAGATTGGATTAAGGTGGGAAAAACTTAAGATGGAATGGTATTACATTGTTATTTAATAATTAGAGCACTCCCTATTATAATAAATGCCTCGCCTACAGGACGTTGGTGCTTAGGTTCCGTCTGGAACGATGAACCTGTGTATTTGACCATTTATTCTTCGTATAAAATAGGTCAATTCATTAATGCGTTTGGTATTAATTAACCCGAACTCGGCTTAATAAATGTTCTTCTAGCAGCTGTTTTTACTAACTTCTGCGTTAAATTCACTTGCAATAGGCCAGCTATTGACGCGTAAATTTGTCTTGAATTAAGTAAAATTATCAAGCTAGAAGCGAACTGATTTTTTAGTGATTACTTTTCAATGAGTTAACTATATCTTAACCCGAACTCAGGTTAATTAGTTATTTTGGTTAAGGAATAATTGATTTTTAGAAATACCTTTAAATCATTATTCTTTTTTAAATAACAATTATACCTGTCTATAAAATGACTAGGGATTTCAAGGGATTCACTTTCTTTAAAACCTATGTCTTTATATAAGCGGTATAACTTTTTATCAGCAAAACAAATAATATGATTATGTTCCCATTGTAGTGTTTCTATTAATAGCTTGGCATAACCTTTTTCTCTATAAAGGGGAGTAATTAATAATGCATGCAACAATCCATATTGACTACTATTAGTGATATAAGAAAGTATTACACTGCCAATGATGACGTTGTCCATTTTTATTATATAAGTATGATCGTAGCCCATAAAACTCGCTGAGTAGTTGTTGTCTTTATAAAAGCGTTTAATATCTTTTTTATCTTGTTTTGTCGCTTTATTTATTTCAAACATTTTTAGCAGTTCTTCATTACTATCGGCTATTGAGTTATGTATTTTACAGCGAAAATAATAATAAAATCTGCTAATTATTTTTTATTACATGCCGATATAAATATTAAGATGATTTGTGGGTGTGCTTAATTGCTTGTAGATAATATAAAAAATGAGATATTAATAAATGAATTGCAGTTAGGTGAGCAGCTTAACCAATGTGTTCATAAAAAAGAACGGTCTCAATTTTCTTTATTACTGGCGATGCTTACTGATGATGTTCAAGCTCACGCACAGTTCTCACTTCCTAAATCAGAAATAGCTACATCTCAAACAGACGAAGATAATTTAAGGAAGCAGTTTAAGTTACCTCAAGCGCAGCTTTTATCATTAAAGGAGATAGAGCAAGTTGGATCTTATAACCAAGCTGACTTAGTTCAAGGTAATAATTTATCAGAACTCCGTTTACTCAATGCCATTAATCCAACCCCTCTTGCCTTTAGAGACGACAAAAAATTTATAGCAAAAAATATACTAGAAAATACTAGCCTTTATTGCCAGAAAAAGTATAAGAGTAAAAAATTAGATAACGACTTTAAAGCAGCTAGGTTAGATTTTAAAGCGGCAGAGTGGTTAAACTCTATAAATGAAAGCATAAATTTAACATTGGAAAAGTCGGTTATTTAAAGCTAGTTATTAAATTAGCTAAAAATTTTAAATATAATTTTGCATAATATATAAAAACAGCGCTAGGCATTATTAGTAACTTCAAATCCAGTCAGATTGAAACCCTCGCAGACCTATTAACACTGTATGTGATCAATAAAGCTTATGGATCGATACTGTCACTATTAGAACCTTAAAGCTACCTTAAAGTCCTTGGCATGGTTGGTGTTAGCTGAAAAATTCATCGATACTACATCTGACAATAGTTAACCTCAATTCGGGATAAGCAAAGTTACTCAACAAGCTATTTTTGCGCTACTACTATTAGATAGAAAAATTTGCCTTGTTATACACAAAAATATCACTGTTGAGAGACTAATATAGCTTAGGAGAACAACGATACAGATTAAGTTTCTCATAAATAAGTATTTTAATTCATTCTCTAACATTCATTAACCCGAGTTGAGGTTAGTTAACCTTATTTGATAAAGGCTTTTACTCGTTGGGATTATTAAATGCAAGGAGCACAACAGGCACAGAGCATCATTGGTTAATTATACTGAAGAAATTATTTTGATTTATATTGTTGTAAATAGGTATATCGAATACTACACCTCTGAATTTATTGATAAAACGATTTACTTATCGGTTCTGAGGAAAGCAGTAAAACCTTTATCTTATATTTTTGTAAAGCTGACTTATTCTTTGTAGCTTATAGAAACAGAAGTTTACCTTATATAGAAAATAGGTACTTAAGTCAGAATAGAGTTTTAAGTGGGGGGCTGCAGAAGGGATTTTTGTTTATATACCATAGTAATTAAACCGAATTTATTTACAGGGTATTTTGCTTTTATTCCAGCAGCTTGTATATATACCCTTTACCAATCAAAAGGCTATTTCAGAGCTCTTGAGCGATATCAATTCAAGGAATGCTTTGTAATAATGGTTGCTCCCTTATAAAAAGCATTGTTGATGAAGTTATTTTGCTCAAGCGCTTCTTCGATGGGTCTAAAAACAATTTATACTGCGTTATTAACTTTAGTCAGGTTCTTACATGGATGTAGACCTTAGATTTCGTTTGGAACGTGAAATCTGTGCATAAATTGTTTTTAGTTCCCACTGAAACCTGCATCTTGAATGATAACGGGTATATTAATAATAAAACTGAGGGGAGAGCTTGTTGCACCATTAAGTTTGGGAAGTCGTAAACTTATAGTACAACAAACTCAAAAGAGTATTCATTTAAATACTCTTTTTAAAGCAAGATATTAACCCTTAGTTATTTTAAGTACTTGAGCGTGCTTAGAAGGAGAACCTGCGGGTAGGTTAACCATTAAACCTTTAGCTGTTTGTGTAAACGTTAATGTACCTTTATGACCAATTAATTCAACTTTAGCGATTTTATCTGTATAGTTTTTAGAATTAATACTACGAATTGTTACCTTCGCATTATCACCCGGCCACGCTAACATTGTTGCGTATAAAGTTCCTTCGTTTTGGGTAAAACGAATATCGCTGCTGTTAAAGTCTTTACGGTTTTTCTCAGCATCATTCGAGTTTTTACCATCTGGTACGTAAGTTTCACCTTCACCGTAAGTTATCCAAGGTCGAGTGTTATAAACCGCTTCACCATTTACAGCTAACCAATCACCAATTTCTTTTAGTAAAGCAATTTCTGGTTCAGGAATTGTTCCATCAGGTTTTGGACCAATGTTTAATAACAAAGAGCCATTTTTAGAAATTATATCCATTAAATCATCTACTAATGAATTAGCATTGCGATATTTATGGTTAGTTACATATCCCCAAGATGATAAAGATACAGAAGTATCTGTTTGCCAAAAATGGGGATGAATATCCGTCATGCCACCACGTTCAATATCTAACACGGCCGAACCAGGAGGGAACGAGCGCATGTCTGCATGTTCTTTGTAGTTAAGCGCAGGCATGTTTTTCCAGTTAACACCTTTGTTATAGTAGTAACTTGTAAACTGCTTTACGTGATCATGAAATGGTTTTGACGCCATCCACCAATCGAACCAAATAAGTTCAGGTTCGTATTTATCAACGATTTCTACAGTACGTAATAACCAGTCGTCCATAAATTCTTGGCTAGGTGGTGTTAAACCATCTTCTGAAGATTTCCTGTTAACCGCTGGACCGTATAAGTCACGAAACTCTTCGTTTTGTACATCTGATGGGAATTCTCTACCGCCATCATAGAACCACCAGTTTTCAGCTCTATGGCTTGATAAACCAAAATGAATATCTGTTTTATCTGTGGCATCTTTTAATTCTTGAATTACATCACGTTTAGGTCCCATTTCAACAGAATCCCAACGGGTGTAAGAATTGTCATACATTGAAAATCCATCGTGATGTTCAGCAACAGGAACAATATATTTTGCACCTGAATCTTTAATAATCTTCAACCATTCGTCAGCATTAAATTTTTCAGCTTTAAATTGAGGAATAAAGTCTTTATAACCAAATTCAGTTTGGTTACCAAATTTCTCTTCATGGTAAGTTTTTTCTTCGTTTGACTTTTGATACATTTTTCTTGGGTACCATTCGCCATTATGAGCAGGTACTGAATAAACGCCCCAATGTATAAAAATGCCAAACTTAGCATCTTGATACCAATCTGGAATTTTATAATTAGTTAAAGAGTCCCAGTTTGCTTTGAAAGGGCCTTGATTAGCCACGGCTTTAATTTCAGCAAGTTTAGCTGAGTTATCTAAAGCAGCTGAAGTATTATTTTTAGTTGTATTAGTGTCAGCACTACATGCTGTTAAACCTAAAGCTACTGCTATGGCTAATGTACTTTTAAATGTTGTTAGCGTTTGTTTTTTCATTTTCATTAATTTTCGTTGGTTGATGACTCAAAAAATGTATACGACACTATAATTTCAAATGCAGCATGATTGCAAATTTATTTATATATAAAACCAGTGTTTTTAATATGCATTACCGCAAATCATTCTTGTTTAATTTAAAAACACAGGCGCTTATGTGTTCTAATGTATTGAAATTATTGGTTTTAAATTTATATTGTTTTTTTATATATTGGCTTGTGGAATTGAATTTTATTGACTTTACTTTATTTATGTAAGATTGTTGGTAAAATTCAAATATTACATATAAAAATATAGTTTAATCCGTAAGGGTATAATTAACAGTATAGAGTATATAAAACACTTACTTATTGTTCTAAGTTTTTATTTTCTTTACACAAAGTTTTGCCAGTGTTTTAACGTTTAGTACGGCGTCTGAACGAAGTCAGTTTAACATTAATCAAGATTGGCAATATCGTAAAAGTAAAGTAGAAACGGCGTATGACAGTAATACATGGTCTAACAAATGCTGAAAAAGTGTAACTTTGCCTCATGCTTATCAGCTAACGTTGATTAATACCAATCGCAATAACCCATTGATCATTTATACTCGTAATCGCCAATTACATCGTTATTTATTTAATCATTAGAACACTTTTTATTAAAATAAATACCTCGCCTACAGGAAGTAGGTGGCTTATAAGCTGCGCAAGGCAATGCATTATATGTTTTTGAAAGTGACGGTAAAAAAATCTCTTTAGTTATAAAATCGTTAAATTTAAATGAAGCAATAAGAACACTTATATTTTATTTAATCTTGCTGGTTAAAAATTATGGAAAAAAGTATGAAAAAATTAATATCTTGTTTGCGCTGGCGCTACATCAGCCAAAGTTTAGTTTGTTTGTGGTTTGCATTATTTATGTGTACAGCGCAGGCAAAAGAAGTAGAAATTGAAAAATGGGAAGTTGTTGATATTCCTATTAACGCAACGGTAAACGCTAAACAATTATTTACCGTTGATGCTAATGCCATTTTTTCTCATACCTCAGGTAAAAAAATGACAGTACCGGTTTTTTATAATGGTGGAAATGAATGGTTAATTCGTTTTTCAGCATCAGATATTGGTAACTGGACATACAAAATAGAAAGTAAACAAAAATCGCTTAATGGTCGAGCAGGTCGTGTAAAGGTTGTGCAAAATGCTGATACAACTAACCATGGTGGTGTTATTTTAAGTAGCATAAATAAACAAAATTTTTACTACGAAGATGGTACGCCTTACTTTGTATTAGGTTATGAACTCGATTGGTTATTTGCTTTAGATTACGAAAATGATCAGGGCTTACCTAAAAGCGAACATTTACTTTCTTTAATTAAAGAAAATGGTTTTAACCATATTGTGATGAATGTTTATTCTCATGATGTGAGTTGGGATAAAGATCCTAAATTAGCGAGTCACCCTGAGCATGAGTTTGGTGGTAAACAAAATATATTTCCCTTTTTAGGTTCGAATGAAAAACCGGATCACTCAGCGTTAAATATTGAATTTTTTAAAAAGTTTGATCGTACCGTACAACTTTTACACGACAAACGACTTGTCGCTCATTTAATGATTTATGTGTGGAACAAATTAGTCAGTTGGCCTGAAATGAATAGTGAAGCTGATAATATGTACTTTGACTATATTGTTAAGCGCTATCAAGCGTATCCAAATGTTGTGTGGGACATATCTAAAGAAGCTTTATATTACGGCCGAGCAGACGAAGCTTACATTAAAGATCGTATAGATCGTTTACGTGCGCTTAATTATTATCAAAGATTAGTAACCGTTCACGACTATAAATACTGTACTAAATACCCAGAGCAAGTTGATTTTATTTCGACGCAAGATTGGAAGCATGATATTTATAATCAAATGTTAAATGTGCGTAAAAAGTTTCCTAATAAACCTATTTACAACATTGAACACGGAGGTTATGAACAATCACCTTATCTGGTATTTCCTGGTGACTATGTAGATCCTGAAGTGTCTGTTCGACGTAACTGGATGATTTTATTCGCAGGTGTTTACACAACATATTATTGGCAAGGTAGTTCATGGAATGTGATTATTTATAATCCTTTTGAACAACCTGAAAACTATGTAAAACCGCGTTTTGATTATTTTCAGCATATGAATAACTTTTTCACTCAGTACGATTTCTCTACATTTAAGCCCGCACCTAATAAAAATGGTTCAGGATATACGCTGCAAAATAATGACGATACTTATTTGATTTACGTGCCAAAAGGTAATTATCAAATGTCGAGAGGGGATTGGTTTTTACAAAATGTTAAAAATGGTGTGAGTTTTGAAAATAAACAAACGCGTAATTACCGGTGGTTTAATACCTTAACAGGTGAGTTTACTGAGCCTAAAACAATAACAAAAGGCATGCTTTTTATATCCCCATGGAGAGGACAAGCAGATAGTATTCTTATTAGTGAGTTAGTTAATAATTAATGTAATAGTGTGTTGAGTGCAGTAAGAGCGGTTTAACTTAAGAATAAAAGCAGAAATAACATTCGATAGAATAACTTTTATGCTATATTTATTTTATGGTACTCAACGCATTATACCGATGGAATTAAACCTTTTAGACATTATTAAGCTTGGTCGAAAATATATCAGCCTTTGGCCTGAACGTATCGAACTCGCCCAATACTTTAAAGATTATCGCACAGTTCAAGTTGCGCGTTTTGCTTGTAAATATTTACCTGCTATGGCGCTTTTTGTTTTTGTGATGCAATTATATTTTGGTGGCTATGAGTTATTGCCTCAAGCTTTAGTATACGGGTTATTTATTTTAAGTATGCCGGTACAAGCTTTAGTTATTTCAGGTGTCAAAGCTGATAAGTTTTTACCTCCTGATCTAGCTGCGTGGTACAAGGAAGGTGTTGCTAAATTTAATCAAAATGGTGGCGATATTAAGCTTTCGGTAAGTAAGCCTCGTTATATCGACTTAGCTCAATTATTAAATATTACCTATCGCAGTATGCCGATCAAATAATTTATAACTCAACTTTTGAATTTTTTATCTATTAAAAAGCCCGTAATAATTAACCTTACGGGCTTTTTGTTTTTTATTGTTTTAATAACGTACTTATCCAATCTATATACTTATTATGAATAAATATTACTTATTTTGATAAGCTCTCCAGCCACCAAACTCACTTATGTCAGTGCCTATTTCAGCTGAATAACCTTCGGCGATAAATCCTGTTAATGTTTCACCTGAATCTAATTCAACTTTACCTATGCCCAATGGTGCGGCAATTCCTTCAACAAAAGAACCAAATTCACTTATAGGTAGGCTCCATACTTCAACATCAAATGCGTTTCCATTGGCTGAATCTTTGAGTAATGCCGGTCGTTCGACAGCTCCACTAATGGCATACATTTTATAAGCTGCGGCTGTTTTTGTTGCGTGCTTTAGCATGCCGCCACGATCCGTTAATTGCCAATTTAACGCCATACCTGATAAATGAGCACCAGCAACAACAATATCTATAAAACCTTTACTAGGTGCTAGTGTCGATTTTGTTGGCGTATATTCAATACCTGTAGCGCCAAGAGGTAACTTATTAGCATTTCGTATACGACTAGCAAGTGTTAATAGCTTTTGGTCTGTCATCGCAGCGCTGAATAACGTAATACCGAAGGGCATTTTTGTTTCAGAAATAGAGGTAGGCACAGCAAGAGCTGCGTAATCAAGTATGTTCATGAAATTAGTGTAATAACCTAATTGTGAATTTCTCTCGATAGGTTTTTCATTAATTTCTTCAATGGTAAAATGTCTGCCTGCCGTTGGTGTTATTAATACATCAACACTTGCGACTAATCTATCGGCTTTTTGTTTAAAGTCTTGTACTTTATAAAATGCTGAAAAAGCATCTGTTGCTTTGTATTTGGTGCCATTGCTAATAATAGCGCGTGTTACATCCATCATCGCAGCAGGATTTTTGGTCATTATATCTTCTGTTGCTACGTAACGTTCTGCTATCCAAGGTCCGTCATATAATAATTTGGCTGTATCAAAAAAAGGTGAAAAGTCCATTTCAACTTTAGTACCACCAATCGCTTCTAATTGCTGAATTGCTTCAAAATAAGCTTTCTCGTAACTATCACTCCCAAAAAAGGCGAGCTGTTCAAATTGCGGAATAGCGAAGGTAAACTTTTCAGGAAAAGGAACTTGGCCTTGATTGGTTATAGGATTTTTTCTAGCGTAGCCGTCAGATTCATCAAAGTCTGCCGCTACAGCAAATACTGTTTGAGCATCCTCTGCGGTTAAGCTAAATACACTGGTACAATCTAAACTTTTACAAGCGCGCACCATGCCCGTTGAAGAAAACAAACCTATTGATGGTTTTAAGCCAACTAAGTTATTAAAACATGCTGGTACTCGGCCAGAACCTGCTGTGTCGGTTCCTAATGAAAACGTTGTTAATCCAACAGCTGTTACCACAGATGACCCCGCGCTTGACCCCCCAGAAATATAGTTAGGATCAAAGCTATTTGGTGTTACGCCATAAGGTGAACGTGTACCGTTTAAGCCTGTAGCGAATTGGTCGAGGTTTGTTTTTCCTAAAGGTATTGCGCCAGCGGCAATTAATTGCTCAACAACATGTGCCGATTTTTCAGGTACATAACTAAATTCAGGGCAAGCAGCGGTTGTTGGTATACCAGCTAAATCTATATTGTCTTTTATTGCAAACGGGATCCCCCAAAGAGGGCAGTCTTCAATCGACTTTTCTGCTAAAGCAGTAAGATAAGGGCTTACTTCTTGATGGGATAATAAATGGATCCAAGCTTCCGGATATTCAACGGCTTTACTTAACAATGTTTTGATTAAGCTATCAGGTGTTTGTTCGCCATTTTTATAAGCTTGATGAATAGCGCTAATGGTTAAGTTCATAATAATTCCTTATCTTTAATTCTGTTTTTACAATGTGGTTAGCTTTTTGATGAAAGTACTAGTAATGCTTGGCCTGCTTGTACCTGCTGACCTACTTCTACTAATACGCGACTAACGGTTGCTGATTCTGGAGAAGTGATCGCTATTTCCATTTTCATCGATTCTAAAATAATTAAACTGTCGCCTTCTGAAACACTTTTACCTTCTTCCGTTTCAACCAACCAAACACTACCCGCAGCTGTTGACTCAATAATAAACTCACCTTCAGATAAGCTTATTTCTGATGAGTCTTCAGGCATTTCAGATAGCGGTTGTGGATCTAATTGTCCTGCGGCTTTCCAGTTTTGTAATTCTTGTTCAAAAGCTCGTTCGCGCTGTTCTACAAATTTATCAATAGAGCGTTGTTGTTTGCTCCATTCTTTAGCTAGCTCAGGCATTGAAATCGTTGTTTCTTCAATTTTTGGTGCCCATTTACCAATAGGGAAGTCAGCACGAATACTGTTTAGTTCGTCATGAGATACTGGGTAAAATCTGATTTGATCGAAAAAGCGTAGTAACCATGGGTTTTCAAAAACATCGGTTTTACGGTAGCGATTCCACATTTGTGCGGTACGACCAACAAACTGATAACCGCCAGGGCCTTCCATACCATAAACACACATATAAGCGCCGCCAATACCTACTGAGTTTTCAGCAGTCCATGTGCGCGCAGGATTATATTTTGTTGTAACTAAGCGATGACAAGGATCTAGTGGCGTTGCTACAGGAGCACCTAAATAGACATCGCCTAAACCTAATACTAAGTAGCTTGCATCAAAAACAATATTGCGTACTTCTTCAATATCAGTCAGGCCATTGATACGACGAATAAAGTCGATGTTAGAAGGGCACCAAGGTGCATCTTTACGTACAGATTGAATATATTTATCAATCGCCAGTTGGCAAGCTTCGTCGTCCCAACTTAACGGTAAATGCACAATACGAGAAGCAAAACTTAATTGGCTTGTATCACCTAAAGCAATATCGAGTTTTTTCAGTTTTTCAATAAGAGGCTGAACACTAATAACGTGGTTATTATAATGTACTTGTAGTGAGCGTATGCCCGGCGTTAACTCTAGTACGCCATTAATGTTTTCAGCTTGAACGCTAGTTAATAAAGCTTGTACTCTTGCTCTTAACGCTAAATCAAGTACTAGCTCGCCGTACTCTACTAATAAGAACTTATCGCCTGCTTGACGAAATACGATGTCAGGCTCGCCGTCACTGGTTACTAACGTATCAATAATTGGCGATGCATCAGCTAAGTTAATTTCAGCTTGTTGATTTTCAATGTTTTGTGGTGCTAATTCTTGTAGTTGCTTACATTGAGCCAGCTCAATTTGTTGAGCTGAATGAACATCAACAACCTCAAACGATATTGAGTCGCCTGCTTTTAATTGCCCTAATTTCCATAAATCAGCACTTATCACGGTAAATGGACATACAAACCCGCCTAAACTTGGCCCGTCTGGACCTAAAATTACAGGCATATCTCCTGTAAAATCTACAGAACCAAATGCGTAAGCATTGTCGTGTATATTTGACGGATGTAAACCCGCTTCACCACCACTTGCTCTTGCCCATTCTGGCGTCGGGCCAATTAAACGAATGCCTGTGCGGCTTGAATTATAATGAACTTCCCATTGGTGTTTACTTATTGTGTCTATGTCATTTGGCGTAAAAAAGTCTGGTGACCCATGAGGGCCATACATAACGCGTAAAGACCAGTTATTGCTAATGTTTGCACTGAGTTTTGTTAAGGTTTCAAGAGGAACAACATTTGGAGTTGTTTCATTTACTGGTAATAAGTTAAGGAAATCGCCTGTACGTAATGCGCGTCCACAATGACCACCAAATTGACCTAAGGTAAACGTACTTTTACTGCCTAAGTATTCAGGACATTGCACTCCACCACTTATTGCTAAATAAGTACGTGCGCCCGTGTCTTTTACTGAACCTATTTTTAACGTTTGGCCTGCTGCAATATCAATAATTTGGTTGATGTTATAAGGTTTGTTATCAACCAATATATCAATATCGGCACCACATAAAACTACACGGCTTGCTTGGTAAAATGTTAATGATGGGCCTTGTATGGTTATTTCTAAACCTGCTGCACTTTCATCGTTACCTAATAAGCGATTAGCTAAACAAAAAGAGTAGAAGTCGAAAGGGCCTGATGGTGGAACGCCTATATCCCAAAAGCCTGTGCGAGCAGGATAGTCTTGTATGGTGGTCATTGTTCCTGGTTTTATTACTTCGAAACCATTGAAAGAGGCTTTAATGCTGTCGAGTGTACGCGTAAATATTTTGCCATTAACAAAAGCATCAGAGGTGAGTATTTCCCTTACGTAACCTATGTTAGTTGCAATACCATACAGCTCACTGTTTGATAAGTTGTCGTTTAATAATGCAATAGCTTCTGTTCTGTTTTCTGCTTTTACAATAACTTTAGCTAACATAGGATCAAAAAATGGTGAAACCTCTATACCTGCTTCAATCCAGTGGTCAATACGTACCGTTTTTTCGTTAGTTGCTATTTGTTCTGGCCAGTTAACTTGGGTTAATAAACCTGAAGATGGTTGAAAGTTTTTTGCTGGATTTTCAGCGTAAACTCTCGCCTGTATCGCATGACCTTTACTGGTTAAGTTATCAATACTTGATAAGTCTGTAGCATGCTCTGAAGCAAAATCATCAAATGCTATTTTTAACATCCATTCAACAAGGTCAACATCAAAACAAAGCTCGGTTATACCGTGCTCTACTTGTAAACGGGTGTTAACTTCTAAAAAGTAAAACTGTTGAGATGTTTCATCAAAAATATATTCTACTGTACCTGCATTTAAGTAGTTAATTGACGCCATAAGTTGTTTTGCTGTGGCATACATTTGCTGGCGTATTTCGTCAGATAAATTAGGGGCTGGCGTTTCTTCAATAACTTTTTGGTTACGTCGTTGGCTTGAACAATCTCGTTCACCTAATGTAACCACGCTGCCGTCGCCATTCGCAATAACTTGCACTTCGATATGTCGGGCTTTCTCAACAAATTTTTCTAAAAATACACCGTCGTTTGAAAAGTTTTGTGCGCCTAAGTACTTAACATTTGTAAAGGCTTTTTCTAATTGACTTTGGCTGTCGCATCGCTGCATACCTATACCACCGCCACCGGCAGTGCTTTTTAGCATAACGGGATATCCCACTTGCTCAGCGAAGGTTACTACTTCTTCAATATTTGCTAATAAACCACTGCCGGGTACTAAAGGTACACCTGCGGCTTCGGCAAGATCACGTGCTTGGTGTTTTAAGCCAAAGCTGATCATTTGTTCGGGTCTTGGGCCTATAAAGGCAATATTTTCTTTGGTGAGTTTTTCACAAAAATCAGCATTTTCGCTTAAAAATCCATAACCGGGATGGATAGCGTCAGCATTGACTTGCTTCGCTATAGATATAATTTTATTTTGGTCTAGATAGGTTTGCGTTGCTGCACCATCACCTAAACTGAAGGCTTGGTCTGCTTGGCGGACATGAAGAGATTCGCGGTCGGCTTCTGAATAAATAGCAACACTTTTTATACCTAACTTTTTTAACGTGGAAATAATACGACAGGCAATGGCGCCACGGTTAGCAATTAATACTGTCTTAAACATAATAATAAACTCATAAAGTGTGGGTCGTCCCACGATTATTATTGGTAAATAGGTCGTCCTACTTATCAATCTGCTTTATATGTTTTAACGAACTAAGCAGATATATTGTGATGTTAATTTGAGAGGGGATATATTCCGTCTCGGTTGCTTAATCCCAAATGAGTATTTCAACAGGCGTTGGGTTGTAAGCATTACATGGGTTATTTAATTGTGGGCAATTGGAAATTAAAACGATGGTGTCCATCAAGGCTTCCAGTTCTACATATTTGCCTGCGCCGCTAATGCCATCGGCAAACGATAATTTACCTTCAGCAGTAATAGGCACGTTCATAAAAAAATTGATATTGTGGGTAATATCACTTTTGTTAAGGCCTAGCTCTTCGTTTTCAGCAATGGCTAATAACCAACTGTCTCTACAGGCATGCATACATTTTTTTTCTAAAGCATAGCGAACTGTATTACTTTCGGTTGCACATGCGCCACCAAGGGTGTCATGTCGACCACAGGTATCTGCAACTATTTTTAATAGCGGGTTACAGTCGTTGGTCATTAGCACGGTGCCAGCCGTTAAGTACACATTGCCTTGTTCTCTTATTGTATCGATAGCGCTATAGCGTTCACTTGTGTCGTTTGCATTGAAAAATAAAGTATCTGCAGCTTGATTACCTTCAAGATCTAAAATACGTAAGGTTTGGCCTTTTTTTACTACTTTAAGGTAGTAATCACCGGCATCAATAATATCTCTAATATTGGCTTTTTCTGGTTGGAAGTTACTTTCTAATATCATGTTTTTCTCCTATAACCCCAAGTGATATAAACGATTGTTTTCAAAACCACGTAGGTTTTCGGCGCAAGCGTTTTTACATAGATCATCTTCAGCGATAGGCTCAGATTGTAATATTTGATATTCAACGGGTTTGAAAGGGTATTCTGTCGCTGGGTTTAATGGGTGAGGGCAAGTGTGTAATAACACTATGGTGTCCATCTCAAAGCGTAATTCGATATATTTTCCTGCACTTTCTTGTGGTGTTTGAAAGCTTAAATCACCTTTATCATTTGGCATAATACAACTAAACAGGTTTAAATTTGCTGCGAGATCTTTTTTGCCTAAGCCATACTTAGCGGCTTCAATTAAAAAAGCATCGTTACCATTTTGTAGCCAGTTGTTACTGTCTTTTTGATAGCTTTTATCACGCCATTTTGTTTTGACCATATTGCGATTACTGTTGCCACATACGGTGTCATGCCATCCTGCGCTGTCGTCAACAATTGAGCAAAAAATACGGCCCATGTCTGAATATAAGCAATGTCCTTTAGTTAACTTAAAGGTATGTTGGCATTTTAATGTATCAGGAGCGTTATATCGTTCGAGCAAGTTTTCAGGGTTATAAAATAGCATTCCTATATTTGCGCCACCTTCTACATCGATTAAACGTAAGCTAGTGCCTCGTCTTATGCGCATCGACCAGTGTTTTCCGCCCGGGAGGGTATCTTGATATAGCATTTTATTTTTCATTGTTGTGTCTCATTTTTTCTATAATGTTTTGAGCGTTTAATTGCTCATTATTATTTGATAGGGGGAGGTCAAACGTTACTTGTGCACCATAGGCATTGGGTGCTTGAGGATCATGTCTAACTTTGTCGAACACCCATAATCTAGAGCCCAGAGCAAAACCTTCTTTAATATCGTGAGTTACCATAAATATAGTTAGGTTGTTTTTTCTCCAAACATCGCGGATAAGTTCATGCATATCGCCACGTATACCGGGATCTAAAGCACCAAAGGGTTCATCAAGTAATAAAACTTTAGGTGATTTCATTAACGCCTGTGCGATAGCTAAACGTTGTTGCATACCACCTGATAACTCGTGTGGATATTTTTTTAGCGCAGGGGTTAATCCAACCGCTTCAATAAAAGTTAGGGCTTTTTCTTGTATCTGTTTATGCGCTTTCCCAAAGGTCCAACACATTACTTTTGCTGTTGAAAATTCATCGGCGATCATGACATTTTGCAAAACGGTTAAATGTGGAAAAACAGAATACTTTTGAAAAACAATACCGCGATCAGCATTTGGTTCATCTTCTAAAGGATTACCATCAAGGGTAATAGTGCCTTTAGTGGCTTTTTCTCGACCTAATAACATGTTTAAAAAAGTTGATTTACCACAGCCTGAAGCACCTACCATTGAAACAAATTCACCTTGCTCAACGTTAAGATTCAATCGCTCTAGTACTAAATTGTCACCGTAGGATTTCCAGACATTTTTTATTGTTATAAAACTCATCATGAGATCCTTATGTTTTATTTTCGATTGAGTGATACCAAGGAAAAGCTTTTTCAGAGATTTTTCTTAGTAAAAAATCCATAATAAAAGCGAGTAGAGTTATCCAAATTACGTAAGGAAAAATTACATCCATTGATAAGTAGCGACGTACTAAGAATATTCGATACCCTAAGCCTTCTTGTGCTGCTATGGCCTCTGCAGCAATTAAAAATAACCACGCTGCACCTAAAGACAAACGCATAGAGGCTAATAAGCTCGGTAATATTTGAGGTAGTACAACGCGAATACTAACGCTCCATGTTGTAGCACCTAGTGTTTGGGCTTTAATGAGTTGTTCTGCAGGTAGCTGTAAAACACGTGATTGCATATCGCGCATAATTACAGGAGCTGAACCTATAAATATCAACATGATTTTTGCTAATTCACCTAAGCCAAAACTTATAAATAAAATAGGTAATATGGCCATAGGCGGAATGAGTGATATAACCGTAATGAGGGGAGATAAACCTGATCGAGCTAAAGGGATAAGCCCTGTTAACAACCCCATTATTAAGCCTGAAAGTGCGCTAATTGATATGCCAATTAAAATACGATACAAGCTGGCTGAGGTGTCTTGCCAAAACAAATACTCACCGGTACGTTTGTTTTCGGTAAAAGCTAAACGATCAACGGCACTATAAATTTGAGTAAAACTAGGTAGCAGTTTATCGTTTGGATTTTCAGCTAATCGGATATTGGACGCATTCCAATAAACAAAAAGGATGATGATAAACGGCAATAAGCTTAAAAATATAGCTAAGGGTTTAGAAGGTTTATAATTCATTATTTTTTTCATAGGAAACCTGACGTTAATAAGTTGGGAGTAGTGGTAGCATGTTAACCATTCACTACTCTTTCTAATTTATTCGCTATTTAATAAACTAAATTACAACTTATTTTTTGCTGCCATTTCCATGAAAGTAGGGTCGAAGCGTAGTTGGATATTACTTTTGTTACCTACAACGCCTGCAGGGGTTTCAATACCAATGAAGTTAGCATCAGAAGCACCTTCACCAAGTAATCCGTGTGTAAATGAGAACTTAGCGATGTATTCCATTGTTTTAAGTAGCTGATTACTTTTTGTGAATGTAACGGCATCATCTGCGTTATAAAACATTTTTGTAGTAGATAATTGTGCTTTGTAGCCCGCTAAATCTGTACCTGAATCAGCACCTAGTTGCGCTAATATGGCGTCGTTATCTTTCATGTTTTGCATTATTTCGTACCAAGCACCTACTAAAGCTTTACCTAATTTAGGGTTTTCTTTTAAGGTTTTAGTATTCACTACCATTAAATCTATAATTTCACCGGGTATTTTTGATGAATCAAATACCTTGGTGCTTTTAGGTATAGACATAATTTCAGATAATAATGGATTCCATGTAACTACAGAGGTTACATCTTCTGTTGTATAAGCAGCAACCATATCGGCGTCAGCCGTATTGACAACTTTAACGTCGCGTTCAGTTAAGCCAATGCTTTCTAACCCGCGAGCTAATAAGTAGTGAGAAACGCTTAATTCAACTAAATTAACTTGTTGGCCTTTTATTTCAGATAATGTTTTTTTATCTTTTAATACAATACCGTCGTTACCATTTGAAAAGTCACCCACAACAAGTGCAGTGCTATCTACAAAACTTGCAGAAGGAATGGTTAAGGCGTCCATATTAGTCATAGTACAAGCATCGAATTCGCCTGCGGTATATTGGTTGATTGATTCTATATAATCATTTATTTGTACAATATCGATTTCGATGTCGTATTTGTCAGCCCATTTTTTGATAATGCCTGATGAGTCGCCATAGTCCCATGGCATCCATCCAACATAAATAGACCAACAAACAGAAAATTTGTCTTGAGCAAATACATTGCTAGAAGTAAGTAGGGTAAGTACGAGTAGTATATTTTTTAGTTTTTTCATGGGGCATCTCCATTAGTTACACAGAATTAAAATAGCAAGAGGCTTAATTAAACTACCTCCCGGGCTTTTATCCCTCCGTGTAACCCTTTTGCAGATGCAAAATATTCAATCAAGAATACAAGCTGGGTTGATAACTCTCGGACCAGACGTTTTTGCAAACCGGAACCCTAGTTATCTATTTAGATTTGAAGTCGAATCATTAACGCTATAATTATTACTGTAGTTTTAACGTTCGCCTCTCGCTTTTGATTAATGTAGAGAGTCTTTTGTGGAATGTATACTGCATTATTTACAGCTTAGTGATGCATTATTTGCATCGCTAAGCTGTGTGATATATCAGGAGAGGGTTTACTTTTAATCATTAGAATGAATAACCTAAAGCATTTAAAATAAAGTTATGTGGTTAATTTGGGGGTGTTTAATCGACTTCTAATGCATTGATCAATTGCTGGGCAAATTTAGCAGAAGCTACGGGCAGCGTTCTCCCTTTAAGCTGACCAACATAAACAAAACCTGGAGGTAAATCTTTTTCATTGATTTTTATCGCTGCCATTCCCATAAAGCTAAGGTCTTTTGGTAAACCTAGTTCAATCTGAAAAGTAATGTATTCGCCCAGCGAGGCTGTGTAGCGTAAAAATTCAAAACTGTCTGATTCTATTGCGGGTTCTAATTTATACAGTGCTTTATTGGCTTTTTTATCTAAAATTTGTCGTAAACCATATTCTTTAGTGGGAAGCGCTAAAGGATACTGAATGCAGTCACTTAATTTAATTTCTTTTTTGCCTGCTAGAGGATGGTTTTTAGAAACTAAAGCATAGGTTGGTTGTTTAGATACCGCGAGTATTTGAAAGTCTGTCATTAATTCAGGTTCAAAAACTACAGCGATATCAGCATTCATATTAATAAGTTCTTGCTCTGCTGATTTTCTGTCTCGTCTTTGAACATTAAATGTGACTTTTGGGTGTGAATTATGGTAGCTATCAATCTGTTGCGGTAAGAAAAAGGGAAGCAGGGCTTGACTACAAGCAATACTAATATGGCCTTTTCGTTCGCCTCTTAAATCAGATATTTGGCTTTTTACTTTTTCAATATCGCTGAGTTGTTCTCTTACATGATGTAGAAATACTTCGCCTGCTGCCGATAATTGAACTCCCTTAGGTAGGCGTTCAAAAATATTTACTCCAAGTTCATTTTCTAGTGCAAGCATTCTTCGGTTTAATGCTGTTGAGGTAATGGTGAGGGATTCAGCTGCTTTTCTAATAGAGCCAACCTCCGCTATTGTTTTAAAAAAAAAGTAATCTTGTAAATGACGCACATTATCTCCGCTGCATTTTTTGCACTAGTATGTTATTAAAATAACATTATATGTTAGCGGTCGTCATTGGTTAAATTGATATTAAGCAACATAGACAAATATTGGCTGGATTTAAGAGACGCATAAGTCATTATAAATAATAACTTATGCCGACAGTATTTTAGCTAGATTTTTGATACAAACGAATTAAGAAATCAGCTTGGCAAGAGAAGCTGTGTTTGCTCTTTAATTCTTCAATAACTTCAGTAGAGGCTTTAAACGCAAACGGAGTCATAGAAAGTAAGTTGATAATGTCATTCGAATTACTGAATTCCATTGTGTAATTTAACTTTTCTTCGTTGATTAAAGTTAAATTTTCAATGGGATCTTTTGCCGTATCATGTTCTTTAGCATCAATATAAATTAACGATTTTAATTCTATTAGGTGTTTTTCTGCTGGCGTTACTGTTAGCAAGTAACCTTCAGCTTTTAAAACACGCGTAAATTCGTTTTCTAAAATAGGTGCGTAAATCGAATTTATCCAACCTATCGAATTCTCAGCAAAAGGTAAGTGAGATAAAGTTCCTACGCTAAAGTGACAGTTTTTGTAGCGTTTGGCAGCAATTTTTACCGCCGATTTAGAAATATCGATACCGTAAACTTGGTTGTTATCAGTTTTGTATTGATGAGTATAAAAACCTTCTCCACAGCCAGCATCAAACACGGGCAGGGTGGTTGTTGCATATTGATGATACAAAGCCATTAACTTGTCGATTAACGGCTGGTAATAACCATTATCTAAAAAGGATCTACGTGCATTGACCATATCAGCATTATCGCCAGGCGATTTAGAGTGCTTATGTTGAACAGGTAACAGGTTTACGTAACCTTCTTTGGCTTCATCAAAACAATGATTATTACTGCATCGATAGGTTTTACCCGAAAGTAATAAAGTTTCATTACATAACGGGCAAAGGTAGTCAGCTGTGGGTTTGTTATTGGTCATGTTTATTTATAATTACTCGAACGTTGACCAAATAGGCGCATGATCAGATGGCTTTTCTATGCCACGTAATTCGTAGTCTATGTCTGATTCTACACAAGTTTTAGCAAATTCAGGCGTTGCTAATACAACATCTATACGTAAACCTCGGTTATCAGGGAAGCCCTTTGAGCGGTAATCAAACCACGAGTATCTTTCTTCACGTGTGGGGTGTAATTCTCTAAAAGTGTCTTTAAAACCCCAATCCATTAATGTTTTAAGCCATTCGCGTTCTTCTGGTTGGAAACTACATTTACCCGTTTGTAACCAGCGTTTTCTATTGGGTTCGCCAATACCTATATCTAGATCAGTTGGTGAAATATTAATATCACCCATCACTACAACGTTTTCGTCAGGCGTGTGATGATCATTTAGGTAAGTCATTAAGTCTTTATAAAATTGGCGTTTGTACGGGTATTTAGTTTCGTGCGAGATGTTGTCGCCTTGTGGGAAATAACCGTTTAACACAGTCACTTTCTCGCCTTTTTCATTAGTGGTAGTGACCATGATCATTCTTTTTTGCGCTTCTTCATCGTCAGTAGGAAAACCTTTTTGTACGCTATCTGCAGGTTTTTTACATAACATCGCAACGCCGTAATGGGCTTTTTGACCATGAAAATACACTGAATAACCCATAGCTTCAACATCGGCTAACGGAAAAGCTTCATCGTGAACTTTAATTTCTTGTAAACCGATAATGTCAGGTTGGTGCTTGTCGATAATAGCTTGTAATTGATGTAAACGTGCGCGAAGGCCATTGATATTAAAAGAGATGATTTTCATGATTTTTACCCATAGTTAACTTGGCGATAATGCTAACAGAACTGGTAAATTGATGTGACAATTAATTTGACTTTTTCTTACTTTTTAACAATTAAATAAAAATAATCAGGAATGAAAAAACCACTCATTGCTGTTGTTTACTTTACGCATTGAGTGGCTTTTAAAATTTTACTTTATTGTAAGGTATTTACACTCTAAGTGCTTTTTCTCCACGAGCAATACCGACACAGCCAGAACGAACCGATTCTATAATCTCAGTTTCGTTACCAATGGTTTCAATAAAGGCATTGATTTTATCTGCGTTACCCGTTAATTGAATCGTGTAAATTTGCTTACCTATATCAATAATTGAGCCTCTAAAAATATCAGTAATACGCTTAACTTCAGTGCGTGACTTATCATTCATGGCAAGCACTTTAATTAACACTAATTCACGTTCAACATGTTGACGATCGGTGAGATCAGTTACTTTTATTACATCAATAAGTTTATTTACTTGCTTAAGAATTTGCTCAAGAACTCTATCGTCGCCACGTGTTGCTATTGTGATACGCGATAGGGTGTTATCTTCAGTAGGCGCAACCGTTAAGCTTTCAATGTTAAAGGCACGTTGTGAAAATAGACCAACAATTCGTGATAATGAACCTGGTTCGTTTTCTAATAATATTGCTAGGATACGACGCATTATGCTTTAACTCCTTTTTTCAGCCACATGTCATCAACGGCACCGGTTTTAATTTGCATTGGGTAAACATGCTCATGTTCATCAACCAATACGTCTACAAATACTAATCTGTTTTTAATGGCGAAAGCTTCTTCAAGTTTTGAATCAAGTTCACTTAACTCGTTAATTTCGATACCCACGTGTCCGTAAGCTTCAGCTATTTTAATAAAGTCAGGTAACGACTCCATGTAAGATGAAGAATGTCGTCCACCATAAATCATATCTTGCCATTGTCTTACCATGCCTAAAGAGCGGTTATTTAGCGTAACGATAACTACAGGTAAGTTGTATTGCAGACAAGTTGAAAGCTCTTGAATGTTCATTTGAATAGAACCATCGCCGGTAATACAAATAACGTGTTTGTCTGGAAAAGCTAATTTAACGCCCATAGCTGCAGGTAAGCCAAAGCCCATGGTGCCTAAGCCGCCAGAGTTGATCCATTGGCGAGGTTTAGCAAATGGGTAATATTGTGCAGCAAACATTTGATGCTGGCCTACATCAGAACATACATAAGCTTCACCATTAGTAATTTTGTACATAGATTCAACCACGTGTTGTGGTTTAATTTTAGCACCAGCTTCTTCTAGTACGTAACTAAAGCTTTTTTCTGCACGCCATGCGTTTATTTGTGCCCACCAAGCTTTTAACGCTTCTTTGTTAGGTTTGTAATTGGTTTCTTTTAATTCATCAAGAAGTTGCTGAATAACAATATCAACTAAACCAACAATAGGAACATGAGCGTTTATTGTTTTAGAGATCGAAGTCGGGTCAATATCAACATGAATGATTTTTGCGTTAGGGCAGAATTTTTTAACATTGTTGGTCACGCGATCATCAAAGCGTGCACCTAACGCTAAAATAACATCAGCATTAGCCATAGCTTTGTTGGCTTCTAAACTGCCATGCATACCTAACATACCAATAAAGTTGTCGTGTGTGCCTGATAAGCCACCTAAGCCCATTAAGGTATTAGTGGTTGGGGCATCTAAGGTTTCAACTAGTTCAGTCAGCAGTTCTGAGGCGTTGGCAATTACAATACCACCACCTGAGTAAACCACTAATCTTTTTGCTTCAGAAATGAGTTTAGCGGCTTTTTTAATTTGTTTAGGATGGCCTGTAACTGTTGGATTGTAAGAGCGCATTTCAACGTTAATATTGATTGCAAACTTGCCTTTCTTTTCTGGTATTAATAAATCTTTTGGTAATTCAACAACAACTGGGCCAGGGCGTCCAGAGTTAGCGATATAAAAGGCTTTAGCAATAATATTTGGAATATCTTCTAATTTTCGGCAACTAAAACTGTGTTTAACAATAGGGCGAGAACAGCCAATAATATCAGTTTCTTGAAACGCATCATCACCAATTAGCGTTGTAGCAACTTGGCCTGCTAGAACCACCATTGGAATTGAGTCCATATAAGCAGTAGCAATACCTGTAACACAGTTTGTTGCGCCAGGCCCTGAAGTTGCTAATACTACGCCTACTTCACCTGTTGCTCGTGTGTAACCGTCTGCCATATGTGTTGCGGCTTGTTCGTGGCGTACTAAAATATGTTCGAAGTCGTCTTGCTGAAAGATAGCATCGTAAATATCTAATACTGAACCGCCGGGATAACCAAATACATATTTAACATCAAGTGCAGATAGTGCTTTAACTACCATTTCAGCACCCGTATATAGCTCTGTTGTCATATTGTTGCCCTTTGTGTGAATAGTGAATATTTAAATAATAAAAAACCCTCGGTCTGAGTAAGAGCGAGGGTTAATAATAGCGTTGTTTATTCTTTTATTTTTTACACTAAAAATCCTCGCGATGGTTTGACAACCATAACGACGTTGAGGACTGCATTGTGTAAATTAGTTAATAACATAAGATTAATTTTTCATTTTGGCGTTTATTATTTTAAACGCTGATGTTTTGAATAAACTGAGACTGTATTTTTAAAGGGTTTGTACTAAAGTGTCAATAGTTAATTAAGAATTTAAGTCATTCTTCCTTAATTTTATCGGTATACCGATTATATTTTATGAGTAAAGCCACTCAATAGAGGAAATAAATTGAATATTAGACTTATATTATCGGGTGTTGTGTCGTTTATATTTTATTTTAGTTGGGCATATTGGGCTAATAGCGGGGATGCGATCCCTAAAGCAACTACGCTTCAAACAGCTTTGGTACAAGGTTTATACAGCGGTTTTGTGACTTTATTCTTTACTTTTATATTAGAAAAGGTTGTTAATAAGTACCGAGCTAATTGCATCTCGCTGGCATTTGTAACACCTATTTTATGTTTGTTTCATTCTAAGTCTCCTCAGAATATAGCTATACGTGAAAGTTTTAATAATGCAATTGAGTTGTCAGCTTCATATTTTAAAGAGAAAAAGATTGCAGCTGCTTTATTTGCTCCTATTATTCCGATTGCTGTGCAATCAACTTTAGTTATTATGGTTAATGTTATTAATGAAACCCCCAACTTATTTTTAACGGTAGCACCGAGTATTTTATTTACCGCACTTTACGCTTATCTTTATATGTTTTCTCTTTTGAAAAAATAGATGGGTAATAAGCGTTTCTTAAACAAAGACGCTCACGTAAAAGGAGGGAGCTAAGGCATTATTTATTTTGAGTAGATAATTTGTCAACGGTCGCTGAGCAGGCTTGTAAGAACATATCCATAAAGTATTTAACTTCTGGCATATTTTGTTGTAGCTCTTCTATTTTTTTACCTAAACGTTCTTCTACGTGATCAAATTCATGGTTTTGATGGTTTAATTCATCAAGTGCTTTTATATAAGCTACTAGAATGTCTGCCGCTTTTACTATGCTTTTGTATTCTGCTTCAACGTTGTCTTGCACAATAAGATCGGAGAAAATATCTTGAAACTCTTCAGGTAAAGACGCTAAGCATTCCTGCTCAGCAAGGTATTCTATTTTTTTAAATTCACGTGCAATTTCAGGGTTAGCATACTTTGTTGGACTAACAATATCGCCGTAACGCGTTTCGCTTGCTTCGTGATATAGCGCAACCGTTGCAACTCTGTCTTCATTGACCTTGCCGTTAAATTTTTTGTTCTTAATAACGGCAAGTAAATGAGCCACAATAGCAACTTGGTGAGAGTGTTCAGCTACGTTTTCAGGTTTAACACAAAACATGAGTGCCCACCTTTTAATCAGGGGCATTCTAAACATCCACGCTAAAAACGTACTTTGCATATTTATTTCTTCTTTATAATTGATAGTAAGTACTAAAAAAGTTTTTTAGTTTTTCCATTGCTGGAATAAGTTCATCACTATTTGGGAGAAAAACTAATCTGAAGTAATTTTTTTCAGGAATATTAAAAGCACTACCATGTACTAAAAGAATTTTTTCTTGTTTAAGTAAGTCTAAGACCATTTTTTCATCATTTGTAATGTTGAACTTTTCAGCATCTACTTTAACAAATAAATATAAAGCACCCATTGCAGGGTTACACGACAAGCCATCAATATCATTAATAAGTTTGTGAGCTAAATTACGTTGTTTGATCAAGCGACCATCACCCGTTATTAATTCATTAATACTTTGATAGCCACCTAATGCTGTTTGAATAGCATGTTGGCAAGGAACGTTGGCGCAAAGTCTCATTGAAGATAAAATATTTAAACCTTCTAAATAATCTTCAGCGTGTAGTTTAGGTCCTGTAATTACCATCCAGCCAGCTCTAAATCCTGCAATACGATAATTTTTAGATAAGCCACCCATTGTTATAATGAGTACGTCTTGCGTTAAACTTGCGGTAGGAATATGTACTGCTTCGTCGTATAAAATTTTGTCGTAAATTTCATCACTAAATACAATTAGGCTATATTTTTTAGCTAAGGCTAAAATGTCTAACAGTACTTCTTTTGAATACACAGCACCCGTTGGGTTATTTGGGTTAATTAATACAATAGCTTTGGTATTCTTATTAATTTTACTTTCCATATCCGCAATATCTGGAAACCATTGGTTTTCTTCATCGCATTTATAATGGATAGGTTCACCACCAGAGAGTGCTACAGCAGCAGTCCATAAAGGGTAATCAGGTGCAGGAATAAGCACTTCATCACCATTGTTTAATAAGCCCTGCATTGACATAACAATAAGTTCACTGACACCATTGCCAATATAAATATCTTCAATGTTTACGTCTTTAATATTGTTTTGTTGAAAATACTGCATAACAGCAACACGTGCTGAATATATACCTTTTGAATCACTATAGCCTTGGGCTGTAGGTAGGTTACGAATTACATCTTTCAATATATCATCAGGGGCTTCAAAACCAAATGGGGCGGGATTTCCTATGTTCAATTTTAGGATCTTATGCCCTTCGTCTTCTAAACGACGGGCTTCTGCCGCTATTTGTCCACGTATTTCGTAACAAACATTTTTTAGCTTTGATGATTTATTGATTTTTTTCATTAATACGATTCTTCTCGATATTTGATGTTATAGGTAAGTGAAATACATAAGTCTTCTACTTCAACTACTAGGGTTAAATTATAGAACTTTGAACACGTCTATTAAGTGTCTAAATACAGGTTTTGTTATATTAAACGCTTATATTAGATAATCTTATTATTCAAGCCGTTTGTACAGTAAAATTTGGAATAGTTTAATAAAGAAGGGAACAGCACGTAAATTTTGTTTTACGGCTGAAAATTATAAAGAAAATGATAGGTAAAGCTAAATTATTTTATTGCTAAGGGCGCAGGCTTCAATTGCTTTGATGAGTTTTTCTTTATCATGATAATGCTTAACTTCGTTACTTTCTAAATCATGATAATAAACAGATACTTTATCTGAAGTAATACCTTTGTCTTGACAGATAACACTGTCAATGGGTAAACAGCCTAGATTTTCTACAATCCAATCAAGTTTTTCATCAAGGGTTAACTGAGCAGACGGACTTTTTTCGGCAACAATGTTTTCTATAAATACACAATGACCTTTACGGTCTCTTAATGCGTTTGATATATCTCTAACGAGTAGAGGAGGGATGATACTTGTTAAGAAGCTACCCGGCCCTAAAATTATCAGATCTGCATTTTTTATTGCTTCTATACATGCAGGTAAAGACTTTACTAATGGTGCCAACATAAGGTTTTTTGGCATCATAGGCATTTTATCAACTGATAACTCACCTACACGGCATCTGCCTTCGGGATAAAAAGCGATTAAATCTGTGGGGGTTTCAGACATAGGTAAAACAGGTGTTTTTACGCGAAGTAAACGTCTTACTAACTTTATTGAGTCAACTGGGCGTGACTGAATTTGCCCTAAACCATATAAAATTAAATTACCAAGGTTATGACCACCTAATTCATCTTCACCACTAAATCTAAAATCAAATAATTGGCTACCAATAGAATCTTCTTCTACTAATTGTGTTAAACAGTTGCGCAGGTCCCCCCATGCTATTGAGCTACTACGCTTCCTTAAACGTCCAGTAGAACCGCCATTGTCTGTTGTGGCTACTATCCCTGTTAGTTGATTACCTAAAAAAGAAAGTGTTGAAAGTACTCGACCTAAGCCGTGTCCTCCACCAATAGCGACAACATTCAGTTTATTTAGCGACATAGAATATTTCTATAAATAAGGTTACAAAAATGTTACCTGTTAATAGCTTAAAAAGAAAGTACAAATGAGTTTAGGGGAGGGGAATTAAAGATAAGTAGTATATATGTATCAAATAAAGGGCAATTACAATTAATATACCCAACTATACCCGTTACCACTCAGGATGCGTATTTCAGAGTGCTTGAGCGATATCAATTCAAGGCAATGCTTTGTAATAATGGTCGTTCCCTTATAAAAAGCATTGTTGATGAAGTGATTTTGCTCAAGCGCTTCTTCGATGGGTCTAAAAACAATTTATGTTTCGTTATTAACTCTAGTCAGGTTCCTACATGGATGTAGGGCATTAGGGTAACGCAGGAGCAGTTACCGAGAATAACCATGACGTAAACTTAATGCCTTGCATACATGGATGTATGTACTTAGATTTCGTCTGGAACATGAAACCTGTGCCTAAATTGTTTTTAGTTCCCACTGAAACCTGCATCTTGAATGATAACGGGTATATATTCAAAATTTAAGCAAGTTGTTGGTTAAGTAAACACTTAAGCCAAATACTCATTAAAAACCGCTTTTTTACTAAAAAAAGGGTTGACACTATCGGGGCTGCTGCTTAGAATGCGCCTCGCTTTCAACAAGTAACTAACGTTCTTGTTTGATAGGTAAAGTTATAAGGTATTAGGCCACTTTTTAATTTTACAGAAGCGGGGCTATAGCTCAGCTGGGAGAGCGCTTCGCTGGCAGCGAAGAGGTCTGCGGTTCGATCCCGCATAGCTCCACCAAGAATTAGTTGTTTAGTTAATTAATGATTTTTAACTAAATGACAAAATAAAAAAGTTAGTGTCTTATGAGTTTACTCATAGCACTGAAATAATAAAGTAAAGTTATTTACTTTATTACCAAGTTTTAGTGTCCCTATCGTCTAGAGGCCTAGGACACCGCCCTTTCACGGCGGTAACAGGGGTTCGAATCCCCTTAGGGATGCCAACTTTTTTAAAGAAATGAGTATGTGTTTTTGACACTCACTTTAAATGTGTAAGTATGTTTTGCAACTCACTAGGCTAGAGTTTCTTTACAAATGTATTTACGTTAAGCGTTTTTAGTTACTGTGTCCCTATCGTCTAGAGGCCTAGGACACCGCCCTTTCACGGCGGTAACAGGGGTTCGAATCCCCTTAGGGATGCCACTCATTTTTATAGTTACAATACAAGTTTAATGGTTATTTTAGACACAAGTATTTAAGAACTAATGTTGTTGTTTAGCTCACTAGGCTAGAGCTAATGTAAATAATAATATTGTTAAGTTGTTTTATATGTTTTTATTGTGTCCCTATCGTCTAGAGGCCTAGGACACCGCCCTTTCACGGCGGTAACAGGGGTTCGAATCCCCTTAGGGATGCCACCATTAAATTGATACAGGTTTTCTTGTATTTGTAGAGTAATAGATAGTAACTGCTTGCTTTAATTAGTATTAGTTAACAAGTTTTAGTGTCCCTATCGTCTAGAGGCCTAGGACACCGCCCTTTCACGGCGGTAACAGGGGTTCGAATCCCCTTAGGGATGCCACTTATTCTGCTTTGCATGTAAGTGTTAAAAGTGAAATAAACAAACCGACTTATGTCGGTTTTTTTATGCCTGAAATTTAAGAAACTAATTTATACCATTCCATCTTAAGTTTTTCCCACCTTAATCCAATCTCTACTACACATTTTCATGACCCGCTTTGCATCACTTACAAATGAGTTCCATGCATCAGAGCAAGCATCGAGGATGTCATCATAGCCTTGAAAGCACCTATTCGCTAAATGATGTTGGCGCAACCAACTCCAAACTTGCTCTATTGGATTCAACTCGGGTGAATACGGTGGTAACTTAATGATCGTTAAGTTGTTAAATTTATCAGCAAGGTAAACTTGGTGCCATGCAGCACCATCGACAACGATCACTGCATGTCGTCCTTCTTGAGTTTTTTGAGAAATTAAAGCCAAATGTTGTTCCATTACATCCATGTTCATTACTGGAGAAATCAGTGCCTCAGTTGCGCCTGTTGATGGGCAAACAGCACCAAAAAGGTAAGCGTATTCAAACTGTTATTGCCTAACGGCTCTCGGTCTTGTTCCTTTCTCTGCCCAGAGCCTTGTCGTTGTATTTTGCTGTCCAAAACGTGCTTCGTCTTGGAACCACACATCTATCTCTTTAAGCCTCACATTCCATGGGAGCGTGCGGATCATTTCACTTTCGAATTTTTTTAAAATCTTCTTGTACTTCATCAGACTGTTTTGGGTGTCGTGAGCGACTTGTTATCCAGCTAAATCCCATTGATTTTAATAACTTATAAATGGCGTTGGGATGATAATCAACATCAAAATTAGCGTTGATATATAGTCGGATACACTCACCCGTTAGTCGTCCACCCATATCGGATTGGCATTGAGCCTTTATATATTGACTCAATATTTCTTTATCTTGCTCTGTAAGATAGCTAGGTCGCCCCGTAGGTTTTTTACTCTCAAGACCAAGTAAACCTTCGCTGATGTAGTTCGCAACCCAATCATTAACAATTCTTCTACTTATATTAAGTGTTCTAGCAACTTCTGATCTATTCTTACCCGATTTAAAGTGTGAAACGGCTAGCAAGCGCAGCCTCATTCGATGATCTTTTACTTTGTTGGAGAGTATTTTTAATTCTTGTGAGCTATGAGTGTTCAATGTCATTTATTATGAGTAAATAAATGACATTAGATCATATAATTAGACTAATTGGTATAATAGCATGAAAGATATAAATATTTGAAAGAGAAGGGCATAAATCATAGTGTTATACCCGTTACCACTCAAGATGCAGGTTTCAGTGGGAACTAAAAACAATTTAGGCAAGGCATTAAATTTCAGTAATGGTTATTTCCTTACTAAAGTTAATAAGCCCCATAAATTGTTTTTAGACCCATCGAAGAAGCGCTTGAGCAAAATCACTTCTTCGTTAATGCTTTTTATAAGGGAACAACCATTATTACAAAGCACTGCCTTGAACTGATATCGCTCAAGTGCTCTGAAATAGCCTCTTGAGTGGTAACGGGTATATACCCTCGTTAACTCATTAATTGGATTGAAATAACTTTTTTAAATCTTCTTTTACGAGTTCTGCAATAAGTGGTTGGGCTTTGGCATTTGGATGAATACCATCATCTTGCATTAACCCCGGTTTTGTTATTACAGCTTCAACAAAGAAAGGAATTAGCTTAATTTCTTTTTCTTTAGCTACATTTTTAAATACATCTTCAAACATTTTTGTGTATCTAGGGCCATAATTGGGGGGGATTTTAATTGAAAAGAGCGATACAGGAATGTTTTTACTTTGAGCTATATCGATCATTTGTAACAAATTATTTTTTATAAGTTTAGGGGGAAAGCCTCTTAAACCATCATTTCCTCCAAGTTCTATGAGCAAATGGTCAACTTTATTTTTATTTAATATGCTCTCTAGACGAGATAGACCACCAGTTGTGGTTTCTCCACTAATGCTGGCATTGATTATTTTATAAGGCGCATTTTGTTGCTCTAATTGGGTATTTAGTAAATGTACCCAGCCTTCATTTTGTTGCATTCCATAACTTGCACTAACACTATCACCTAAAAGTAAAATAGAATCTTTAGCATATGTTTTTGTAACAGTTAGTAGGTAACATAAAAATACTAACGTAAAAATTGGATGTTTTTTCATGAAGATAAATTCCGAATCTATATTAAAAGTCAGTGGTTTAACTAAGTCAGTTCAGTTAGAAGGTAAAACATTGTCATTATTACAACCCGTTGATCTGCAAGTTAATGCAGGAGAAACCCTAGCAATTGTTGGATCTTCTGGATCAGGTAAAACGACTTTGTTATCCATTCTAGCAGGACTAGATTTACCTACCACGGGTGAAGTCTATATTAAAAACCAACCATTACACCAATTTAATGAAGAACAACGTAGCCAAGTACGAGCTGATCATGTTGGTTTTATTTTTCAGCAATTTTTATTAATTAACAGTTTAACAGCACTTGAAAATGTTATGTTACCTGCAGAACTTGCTAATATTGATAAAGCCAAAGAGAAAGGTGTTGAATTACTTGGGCAGGTTGGTTTGTCTGATCGATTAGATCATTTTCCATCTCAGCTTTCAGGTGGCGAACAGCAACGTGTAGCCATTGCCAGAGCCTTTATCTCTCAACCCGATATTTTATTTGCTGATGAACCTACAGGAAATTTAGATACACAAACAGGCAAGTATATTGCAGATTTACTTTTTGATTTAAATACTCGGCTGGGTACGACTTTAGTTCTTGTTACGCATGATCCAAAACTTGCTGCTCGATGTAACCGCCAAGTAAAAATGGATAGTGGTGTACTCAGTGAAGTTAACAAAACAACTGAAAATCCAATAAGCAGCGAAAGTGAAAATAATAAAACTAAGTCAGCAGAGGTTGAGTTAGGCGAGGGACAAGTATGTCCAAATTAACAAAAGCGACTTGGTTTAAACAATCTATAAGACTATTACATCACGAGTTACGTAAAGGTGAGCTAACTATTGTCTTTTTAGCCATAGTATTAGCTGTGGCTACGGTATTTTCTCTAACGGGCTTTTCTGATCAAGTTAAGCAAGCATTAACCACAAATAGCGTAAACACTTTAGCGGCTGACCGTGTATTAAAAACAAGTACCGTTATTACTGATGAGATTTTAGCTGAAACTAAACGTTATGGTTTTAATTTTGCTAAAAAAGTACAGTTGAAGTCTATGGTGTTTTCAACAGACAACATGTTGTTAACAGACCTAGATATTGTGACTAGTGATTATCCCTTAAGAGGGGATTTACTCGTATCAAAAACAAGTGATTTAAAAAACGCTATAGCGGTTAAATCTCCTGATGTTGGAGAAGTATGGGTAGATCAAGGTGTTTTAGGCCGAATGGAAATAGGCGTAGGTGATCAAGTTGATATAGGCGTTGCTTCATTTACCATCGCTGGCGTTATTGTCAATATACCAGATAGGTCGTTCGCCAGTGTATTTTCTAATCCCACCATCATAATGAATATTGATGATTTAGATAAAACTGAATTAATCCAACCGGGTAGTCGGGTATCTTATCGGTATTTATTTGCAGGTGATAATGACGATTTAATAGCGTTTGGTGAATGGATTAAACCTAAATTAAATGAAGCGCAAGATTGGATTGATGTTAAATCAAGCCAAAGTCGAATAGGGCGTACCTTAGACACCGCTGAGAAGTTTTTATCGTTAGCGAGTATGTTAGGTATTGTTTTAGCTGCAATTGCTGTAGCTGTTGCAAGTAGACGATACGGACAACGCCATAAACCTACTGTTGCCGTGTTTAAGGCACTAGGAGCAACAAATAAGCACATCCAAAAGGTTTACGTACTACATTGGTCACTATTAAGTGTTATCAGTATTTTAACGGGTTTAGTTGTAGGCTACGGTTTATTGCAATTAGGCGCTTATGGCATTGATAAATATTTATCGTTATCATCAAGTACGTTAACATTACGTCCTTTTACTATCGCTGTAGTTACGGGCTTAATTTGTGCCGTTGCTTTTGCTATTCACCCCATCTCTAAATTAATAGCAACATCACCTATTGCTGTTATTAAAGGCTTTGAAGAAAAATCATCAAGTAAACTTAATATTTATCAAGCGATTCCCTTAGTAGCCTTATTTTTATTACTTTATATTTTTAGTCGTGATTTAGTTATGAGTGCCTCTTTACTCTTTGGTGGCCTTGTAGTTTCTGTTGTTTTATTGTTTGTTGGTAAATTTTTAATGGGGCTAGGCAGAAAGGCTGGTACAAAAGCGGGTAAGTCACTTCATCTTGCTTTTGCTAATCTAAAAAGAAGAGCTAATGAAAACAGTGTTCAGTTAGTCAGTTTTACTTTAGCGATTAAATTATTGTTACTTATTACGGTAATGAAAAGCTCTATTTTCTCTGAATGGCAACAACAAATGCCTGAAGGTACGCCAAATCATTACTTAATTAATATAACTAATGACGAAGTTCCAAAAATAGCTAAGTTTGCTGAAGAAAATGACATTGTCACTGAAGGTTTTTTCCAAGTGTTTAGAGGCCGTTTATCAGCCATTAATGGTGAAGCTACCGTTAAAGTAGATGAAAAGTCTGATAACGACGATGAACAAGAAACTCAAGGTCGTAGAGGTATAGGTAGAGAATTAAGCTTAACTTGGCAAGAAGAACTGGCACCACTAACTGAAGTTGTTCAAGGGAAATGGTGGGACGTAGGTGACACGACACAGCAAGTTTCTGTTGAAGCAGATATAGCAGAAAGGTTAGATATTAAACTTGGCGATCAGCTTACCTTTACTATTGGTTCTGACGAATTTACCGTGCCTGTAACCAGCATACGTGATGTTAACTGGCAAAGTAGGCAACTTAATTTTTATATGATATTTAATAAGTCGACTTTTAGTGAAATAGACAGCACGTCGATTTCGGCTTGGCGAGTGGCTGAAGAAATTAAACCGTTAATGTTCGACTTTTTGTCTCAGTACCCTAGTATTTCAATTATTGATATTGATGCCATTATGAAGCAATTAACCAACATGATTGATCAAATGTCGATAGCGATAGAGCTTATTTTAGTACTTGTTGTACTTGCTGGTAGTTTAGTGCTTGTTGCTCAGGTACAGGCTAGCATGGAAGAGCGAGAACGTGAACTTGCTATATTAAGAACATTAGGTGCTAAAGGCTCGTTATTACGCAACAGTGTTTTATTTGAATTTGTTGCTTTAGGCGCTATTGCGGGTTTAATGGCGAGTATTGCCATGGAAATAGCCGTATTCTTTTTACAAACTCAAGTATTTGATATGGATTTCAACCTTCATTTAGAGTTTTGGCTTATTGGTATTACTGCTGGTGCTGCTTTTGTTGGCGTTATTGGTATGCTAAGTTGTTGGCGCTTATTAAGTTTATCGAGTGTTACCTTAATACGCCGTACAATGTAATCGTTATTTATAGCAATATATACAAGGTTCTTTATGAGTTTATTGGAAAAAACAGAAAAGTTGCAATCGTCAGGAGTGGTAAAAGCCTTACTTGTTACTGCTGCACTATTCGTAGTACTTGCAGGGCTAAAAATAGCAACTAATATTGTTGTACCTTTTTTACTATCCGTTTTTATTGCGATTATTTGTAACCCACTGATAGTCAAAGCTTCTAAATATAAAATACCTAAACCAATCGCGATTATTGCCATTATTGCGATTATTTTGTTGTTGGTTTTATTGCTTGGTGGTCTTGTTGGGCAATCGGCACGTGATCTGTCTGACTTATTACCCCAATATAAAGCTCAACTTAACGAGCAGTTTGTTTGGTTAACGGCAAAGTTAGCCGAATACAATATTCAAATATCATCTGATTTATTGGTGGAATATTTTGATCCAAGCGCTGCTATGGGGTTAGCGGCTAGTATGTTAAGTGGTCTTGGCGGTGTAATGGCTAATCTATTATTGATCATTATTACTGTGATTTTTATGCTATTTGAAGCGCCATCGTTACCTCGTAAAATTCATCATGCATTAGATGATCCTGACATGAAGATGAATCAAATAGACCGATTTTTAGAATCAGTTAATAATTATCTTGCCATTAAAACATTAGTAAGTATTGCTACTGGTATTTGTGTTTCACTCATGCTTTGGTTATTTGGGCTAGAGTTTTATTTATTGTGGGGCGTATTGGCCTTTTTACTTAACTATATTCCTAATATTGGTTCAATGATTGCTGCTGTTCCAGCGGTTTCTTTAGCTATTTTACAATTAGGTATAGGTTCTGCTGGAGCTATTGGTTTAGGTTACATTACAATTAATATGATCATGGGCAATGTTATTGAGCCAAGATATTTAGGTAAGGGATTAGGCTTATCAACATTAGTTGTATTTTTATCGTTGATTTTTTGGGGATGGCTTTTTGGTACGGTAGGTATGCTGTTGTCTGTTCCTTTAACTATGATCATTAAAATAGCTCTAGAAGAGTCTAAAGAAGGGCGCTGGTTTTCCGTTTTACTTTCAAGCGATGAGTAAGTTAATAAAATTGATAGAAATTACACTTTTTAACAATTATCAACATTTTACCCACTGAAATTATAGTATTGTAAGCCGATAATACGCTCACTTGTTTAACTTGTGAGCTTGTTATTATGCCTCTACAATCTAAATCTTCTAAAAATAAACCTTTCTCTGCTGGACGTGCTTCTTTCCCCTCAATAGAGTTTCGTATAATTTTTATTATCTGTTTCTTTATATTTATTTTTATCAGCCATAGCGCACAAGCAAAGAAGGAAGCTCGTCAGTCAATATATATAATGAATGAACAAAATGGACATGATTATATTAGAGGATTTGGTGTTTCTGCTTTACATAAATATAGATCCAGTGATATTGGTTTTGAAGTGGATATGTCGTTATCAAAAGCCGAAATTGATACAGGAAAGTATTCAAGTCAAGAATATATAGCATGGGAATTAGGCGGAAAAATCGGATATTTTTCAGATATATTTTTTTATGGTGAGTTTGGTTTTGATTTTGGTGAATTAGCTTTTCAAGATAGAGATGAAGAAGTGTACGATGTTCATTATTGTGATAACGAAGCGCTATTTTGCAATAATTTTAATTCTAGCTACCGTCGCGATCGTTATGACGATTCTAATGATATCGATGTTTACTTAGGTTTAGGGGGTGGGATAGACTTTGGTCCAATTCAGTTAACTGCCTATTCACGTTATAGGCAGGTTGATGGAGAATATTGGACTTCACAAGGGCGTTTATTCTCTGGTGTTAAGTTAGCACTGTCTTTTTAAAGAAGACATATCGTTAGGCACTTTTAACAATTAGGCCTTTAGCTTTTTGAAAGAATGTAGAGATAATGCTTTTACTAGGTTTTGCCTCCATATACTCGTAAGGTGTATTTAACAAGGTTAAACGTAGTGATAAGGTAGAGCCATGACCCCATGGCCATAAAAGCGCAACAACAGATTTTTCATTATTTTGGGGCGAACAAGTAAAAATGCGTTGATCTTTAATTAATTTAGCGTAATTACCAAGCTCATTTTTAATTGAGCTAGGCGCTTTTTTAATTGATTTTCTGTCCCACTCATGTGGATATTGTTTGAGTAAGATGTCTACAACTTGATCTGTTTTACCACTGGCAAATTCGGCTAATAAAACGTTTTTTTCTTCCTCCCATCGCCAAGTGAGTAACTCACCAAATGATTCAACTAAATCATCTGAAGCTGTTCTAATTTCTTGTTCTGTGTATGTCATCTTTTTCACTTTTCTAACGTTTTTAGTTATTAAATCGGTCAATACACCATTGTTTAACTTCATCTGAAGATAAAAAGCTCCAAGCTATAAAACGACTTGTTTTTTGACCTTGTTCCATTTTTATTATTTTTACATTGAAGCATTTTACTTTTTTTAATGCTAATTGTAGTGGTCGGATGTTCTCTTTTTTAGAAACTAAACAGGTAAACCATAAAACTTGCGATGAAAACAATAGGCTTTCTTTTATCATTTTTTTTATAAAAGCTATTTCGCCGCCTTCGCACCATAGCTCATTACTGGTGCCACCAAAATTTAACAGGTTATTATGAGTAGGTTCACCATTTTTATTTTTGTTCAGATTATTCCATTTGCGCAGTGAACCCTTGCAGGCTTCTTCTTCAGATGAATGAAAAGGAGGATTACATAGCGTTAAATCGTACTTTTCATGCTCTTTTATTATGCCTGTAAAAATTAAATGCGGGGAGAGCTGCTTTCTTATTTCTACTTTGTTGATAAGAGAGTTATTTTGCTGAACAATTTTTTTTGCTGATATAATTGAGGCATCATTAACATCGGTACCCACAAACTCCCACTGATACTGGCAAGTCCCAATAATAGGGTAAATACAATTTGCTCCAGTACCAATATCTAAAACATTTATTACTTCTTTATGAGGGATTTTATTTTGGTTAGTTTCTTTTAATAAATCTGCTAAGTAGTGAATGTAATCAGCTCTGCCTGGAATAGGGGGACATAAACTCCCCTCGGGAATATCCCAAAATGAAATATTATAATTGGTGATTAATAAGCTTTTGTTGAGGAGGAAAACAGCTTCACTATTCGAAAAATCAATCGTTTCATTATTATGAATATTAGTAAAAACGAATGGTTTTAATTCAGGTGTTAGGGAGCATAACAGGTTAAAATCATAGTTACTCTTATGTTTGTTTCTCGGGTGCAGCTTATTTTTAGTTTTAGAGGCTGTTGGTTTAGTAGAGTTATCTATTAAGTTATTGATACAATTCTATCCTTTTGAACCAATTTTAAAGGTGCCATTTGACAAAAATTGCACTGTTTCTTTTCTTTTCTTACCGATTAAAATTGTACCGTCATCCATAAATAAAAAATTTTTCCAACAACGTTTAAAAGTAGCCCATGTGGTTTCTATTATATTATTTCTTGTGCTGCAAAAATAAACTACGGTGTTGTTGTCCCAAGTAATATGGTTTTGTATTAATTCGGGTAACTCTGCTTTGTCACTGTCCCAATCACGTTCCCAGTTTGCGGAATCGATCCAACTTTCCGGATTAAATGCCCAATCGCCTTTTTTAAAAAAGTCGGGATGGTCTACTTGCTTACTAATAAACGTATCCCAAAGTGTATTCGCTCGAGTCGCTTGCATCGGTTTAATTTTATTTAAGTCATTAAGGCTAATTGGCAAGCTTTTATGTTTAAAGATCCAAGCATTTTTTAATTCTTCAAGGGGAATGTAGTTCATAAAATTTTATATTTAGGTAAATTCAACGTAATTATACAGAGAATAGCCAAGTCTGTTAATGATTATCAGGATCGATTTTTTATTAAAAATTAATCCTTTGAAGGAAAAGCCTAATTAACCTGAGTTCGGTTTAAGATATAGTTAACTCATTGAAAAATAGTCACTAAAAATTCGGTTCGCTTCTAGTTTGATAGTTTTACTTAATTCAAGGTAAATTTACGCGTCACTAGCTGGGCTATTGCAAGTGAATTTAACGCAGAAGTGAGAAAATAACTGTTAGAAGAACATTTATTAAGCCGAACTCAGGTTAATTAATAATTTTTTAATGATAATGAGTCAATTACTAAATTGTAGAGAGTGATAATTAACAGCGTTTGGGGTTATTATTATCCGATATGATTATATTGTCAGCTTTTTTTACAGTTTAATAATTGAACGATTTTAACGTTGTCTTAACATTATGTAACTTAGTCCTTTTTTATATTTGGTACATCTTATGCTTTGATCTTGGTAGTTATTGGAGTTGTATTGTTGATATGGATATTGTTAGAAAACTTACTAATCACATAGGATAGGACACTATTATGAATAAACTATTATTAGCTTCACTAATTACAGGTACGTCATTTGCTGCTACTGCTGATGTAGTTACCTTTAATGACTCATCTTTTAACGGAACACCAGGTTCTGAGGTAATATTTGATTTTATCGATTATGATCCTGATATCGCAACAGTCACACAAACAGATACTGATTTGAGTGGTGATATTACCGGTATAGATGCATTTTCTGAATTTGGAACAACAGACATTGTCAATTTTAAACTAGGTACAACCAATTTAGCTGTGGATCCTGCATATGAAGTTTTCTTTGATTATTCTTTTGACGGAATGGCTGCTACTGTTGTTGGCGATGAAATAGTTGTAACTTTTTCTTCTGTAGGCGCATCGACAGGACTTTATGTAGACACTACTGTTAATGGAACATATGATGGTGGAACACAAATCGCATCATTTGGTTTGAATGCGGGTGGTTGTTCAATTGTTATAGCACCTGGTCCATTACTAAATAAAGGTTTTTGTTCGCTTGATTTAAGCCTAAATTTTATGGCAGGGTATTTCTTTAATTCATCTGGTGACGATTTATCTACCACCCCTGGTAGTAAATCTGCGGAGCTTATTGTAACAGTACAAGATATTATTGGGCTGCTTCCTTTATATCCAGGCGGGGCTGGAAGTTCGCAAACATTTGAAATTCAACATGATGGTAATATGACAATGACAGTGCCAGAACCAGCTACTGTAGCCATTTTAGGTTTAAGTTTACTTGGTTTTGCAGGTATGAGACGTCGTAAATTATAATTATTACTATTTATAAAAATATCGAAGATCAAAAAAGCCGAATTCTTATTCGGCTTTTTATTTTATATACCGAATATAAAATTAAACGTTAAATCTAAAGTGAACTACGTCACCATCTTTAACTTTGTATTCTTTACCTTCTAAGCGCCATTTACCCGCTTCTTTAGCACCTGATTCGCCATTAAATTCAATAAAATCGTCATAAGCAATAACTTCTGCACGAATAAAACCTTTTTCAAAATCTGTGTGTATAACACCTGCTGCCTGTGGCGCTGTTGCATTTTGTTTAACAGTCCAAGCTCTTACTTCTTTAACACCGGCAGTAAAGTAGGTTTGTAGGTGTAATAAACCATAGCCTGAGTTAATTACTCGGTTAAGCCCTGGTTCTTCTAAGCCCATTTCAGCCATAAATTCAACGCGATCTTCATCATCCATTTCAGATAATTCGCCTTCAATTTCAGCACATACTGCAACAACTACAGCATTTTCTTTATCTGCGATTGCTTGTACAACATCTAAGTAAGGGTTGTTTTCAAAACCGTCATCGTTAACGTTTGCAATGTACATGGTTGGTTTTATAGTTAAAAAGTTTAAGTAAGCTACTGCGGCTTTTTCTTCTTTAGATAAATCTAAAGAGCGGATCATGTTCCCATCTTCTACATGTTTTAATATTTTTTCTAAAACAGGGATTTCAAATTTAGCATCTGCGTCGCCACCTTTGGCACGCTTAGCTTGACGTTGAATAGCTCGCTCTGCAGTATCCATATCTGATAATGCGAGCTCAGTGTTAATAACATCAATATCGTCAGCCGGATCAATTTTATTCGCAACATGAATTATGTTGTCGTTATCAAAACAACGAACCACATGGCCAATAGCATCTGTTTCACGAATGTTAGCTAAAAATTTGTTACCTAAGCCTTCACCTTTTGATGCACCAGCCACAAGGCCTGCAATATCAACAAATTCCATTGTAGTTGCTAGTACACGCTCTGGTTTTACGATTGTAGCAAGTGCATCTAAACGAGGATCAGGTACAGGAACAACACCCGTGTTTGGCTCTATGGTACAAAAAGGGAAATTGGCTGCTTCGATACCAGCTTTGGTTAAAGCATTGAAAAGGGTAGACTTACCTACGTTTGGTAAACCAACTATGCCACATTTAAATCCCATGAGATTATTCCTATTAAAGTTTGAATGCTATTTTATATTTATTCTATGACTGATTATTTACAGCTATATAGAGCAAATATTAATTATTGTGCTTTGAATGAGTGTAGACGATTTTGTGCTTTTTTAAGGTCGTCTTTTTGCCATATTTCAAAACAACGACTTGCTTCGTCAACACATTGGTCGATTAAGCTTTGTTCGTTTGCTGGCGCTTTGCCAAGTACATGTCCGGTTACGCGATCTCTATGACCTGGGTGGCCAATACCAAGACGTAAACGGTAAAATTCTTTGTTATTAGCCATACAAGAAATTATATCTCGTAAGCCATTATGACCACCATGGCCACCGCCTTTCTTAATTTTACAAGCTCCAGGTTCCATGTCTAATTCATCGTGTGCAACAAGAATGTCTTCTACGGGGATACGATAAAAATTTGCAAGGGGAGCAACTGCCTGACCACTTCTGTTCATAAAAGTAGTGGGTATAAGTAAATGAACAAGTTGTTCACCTATATAACCTTTGCCGTAATGGCCAAAGTATTTTTTTTCAGGTCTTAAAGATATGTTGTAACGAGATGCAAGTTCTTCTACAAACCAAACACCTGCATTATGGCGGGTTTTTGTGTATTCGGGGCCTGGATTTCCCAGGCCCACTACTAACTGAATAGTCATCTAAGGATAAGTCCTAAGAATTGTTATTCAGCAGCTGCTTCTTCAGATGCTTCAGCTTCGTCTTCATCAGATGAACCTTTAGGAGCATTAGATGTAACAACAGCTTGGTCATGGCTTTCGCCTTTAGCTAACTCATCAGAAGTAACACCTTTTGGAAGTGTAATGTCTGATAAATGTAACGTTTGACCAACTTCAAGTGAAGCAAGATCTACTTCAATGAATTCTGGTAAATCAGCAGGTAAACAAGTTACTGCGATTTCATTTACGTGATGAGCTACTATGCCACCTTTTTTAACAGCAGCATCTTCATTAATGAAGTGAATAGGTGCGTTAGTTTGAACAGGGTGAGTTGCATCAATGCGTAAAAAATCTAAATGCATGATAACTTGTTTGAATGGGTGACGTTGCATGTCTTTGATTAAACACTCAACAGGCTTTCCATCAATGTTCAATGTTAAAACTTGTGTGTAGAATGCTTCTTCTTGCTGTGCACGAAAAACATTTTTGTGTTCTAAAGTTAAAGAAATTGGATCTTTACCTTCACCATATAAAATTGCAGGAACTTTGTTCGCGTGACGTAGGCGGCGGCTCGCACCTTTCCCTAAATCTGTACGTACTTCAGCTTCTAACGTAAATAAATCAGTCATATTATACTCTTTATAAAATTAGTTAATTGTGTGTTACTTTTTGCGACCAAAAGTAACGATATTCCTTTTATGTTTAGCTGATGAGTAATCACCACCTAAAAAAGGCGCCGAATAATAACATTCGAGCTAAGTATTGCCAAGTTTAATAGTCGTTAATCATTAAACTTTTTGTGGTTTTGAATATAACCGTTATTTTGGAGTGAATTAGTGATGTTATTTTATGGAGCTAGTTTACATTGATAAACCATAATGCTGGGCTATATTTTGATATTGCTCCGTTTCTTTTAATTTTTTAATACATCTATCCATATTGGTTAAAAATAGTTTAGGGTTGTGAATGTTTTTAGAAAACTTAGAGACAGTAACATAGTAAATTTTTTCTTGAATTGTTAAGTTGTGAATTTTAACTTGTTCTGTAATATTGAGTTGTTTAGCTCTCCATTTTAGGGTTTCTTTAGAATTAGCCATTATTTGAAAACGTTGTGGTGTAGCTAATAATTGCTTGAACATTGCATCAATATCATAACCTTTTGAAACTTCACCTCTTGCTTGTTTTACTTCTAAAATATCTTGTATTTCTTTTGTGTGGGTTAAACCATCTAAATGACCAAATATATAAGGTTTAATATCATTGAGTTTTTCGATTTTTATATTGTCTGATCTTTTTGTGACTAAACCATATTGTGAGGTAAATATGGGTTCATTACCGTAATATACAAAACCTTTTCTCTTCTCGTTATAAGAATAAACACTAATGTCAATATCTCCTGATTTCATATAATAATGAGTACGTTTGATTGGAAGATATTTTAGGTGTACTTCGTAATTAAGTTCATTGATACAGGTCGTTAATATTTCTTTTCCTAATCCCATTTTTCCTTTTTCGTGGTTTGAAAAAAAGAAGGGAGGCCATTTTACATCATTTAAATTAATTGGAGAGGTTTTAGCTTGTATTGTTAGGGAAAGAAGAGTTAAGAGCACGAGTAAAAAGGTGAGATATGTTTTATTCATGTATTCATCTTAATTGAGTAGTTAAAGGGACTCTTATTAAATTAAATATAGCTGAATTTTATGATTTAAAATCAATAAGGCATAAAAAAACGCCAAGAAGGCGCTTTTTTAGGGATTAGAAAATTATTCTTACTTAATCGTCGAACATGGCTGAAATTGATTCTTCGTTACATACACGTCGAATAGCTTCTGAAAGCATGCCACTTAATGTAAGTTGACGAACAATACCAATCGCTTTAATTTCATCAGTTAATGGAATTGAATCGGTTACAACCACTTCGTCTAATACTGAATTTCTCAGATTTTCTGCTGCGTTACCTGATAATACAGGGTGAGTTGCATAAGCAATTACACGTTTCGCGCCGTGCTCTTTTAACGCTTCAGCAGCCTTAGCTAGTGTTCCACCAGTATCTATCATATCGTCAACTATAATACAGTCACGACCGGCAACATCACCAATAATATGCATAACTTGAGCAACATTAGCTTTTGGTCTACGTTTGTCGATAATAGCTAAATCTGCATCATTTAATAGTTTTGCAACAGCACGAGCTCTTACAACACCACCAATATCGGGAGATACAACTATAGGGTTGTCTAGTTCACGATCTCTCATATCTTCCAATAATATAGGTGTACCAAATACGTTATCTACTGGTACATCAAAGAAGCCTTGAATTTGTTCAGCATGAAGGTCTACTGTTAAAACACGGTCAACACCTACACTTGAAAGAAAGTCAGCAACAACTTTCGCTGTGATAGGTACACGTGCACTTCGTACACGTCTATCTTGGCGAGCATAACCAAAGTAAGGTATAACAGCAGTAATACGACCTGCAGAAGCTCTGCGTAAAGCATCAATCATAACGATAAGTTCCATTAAGTTATCGTTAGTTGGAGCACAAGTTGATTGAATTATGAATACATCCGCACCGCGAACATTTTCAGTAATTTCTACACTAATCTCACCATCACTAAAACTTCCAATTTTTGCTTCGCCAAGAGTTATGTATAGGCGGTTAGCTATTTGTTTGGCCAGTTCAGGGGTGGCGTTACCCGCAAATATCTTCATGTCAGGCACAGTCATTTCCTTAGAAATCTTTGACATTAAAATTACAACGCTGCATTTGTATAAATGCTAGCAAATTATTTGTTCAACCAGAAATAATGGTTAAAGCATTAAAACATATGGTTATTTATTAGCTAAATTTTTTATAGCATTAACAAGTGGAGATTGATTAATGCCTTTAGCTACAAACGATTCAATACCTTCAGGAAGTGTAGATTGTACTTTTGTCGCCTCGTGTTCTGAGTTAAATCGCGAAAAAATACAAGCCCCTGTACCAGTCATTCTCGACGGCGCGTATTCTATCAACCAAGCCAGTAGCTTGGCAACCTTAGGATAGTTTTTTATTACGATAGTTTCGCAATCGTTATGGCATGCCTCTATATGCAAATCTATGTCTGTAGTGTTAGTTATATTATTTACCAATAATTTAGGTGTGTTTCTAACCAAATTAGGTGAACTAAAAACATCTTGGGTCGAAATGCTACAAGAAGGTTTAGACACTAAATACCAAAACTCAGTAGGATTTACAGGTGTTAATACTTCTCCTATACCTTGTGCAAAAGCAGCGTAGCCCTTAACAAATATAGGTACATCAGCGCCTAAAGATAAACCTAACTCGGCCAGTTGGTTAACGGGGAGATTTATATTCCAGAGTGTATTTAATGCTAATAAAATAGTGGCCGCGTTAGATGAACCGCCCCCCAATCCTCCGCCCATAGGTAATACTTTGTGTATTTTTATTTGTACACCAGCATTATGTTCGATTTGATCTTGTAATAATTTAGCCGCTTTATAAATGAGATTGTCGGAATTCTTTACACCTTCAATAGGCGTTAAAATTTCAATTTTATTACTGTTATTCACACATAATTCAATAGAGTCGCCATAGTCTAAAAATTGAAATACGGTTTCTAATTCGTGATAGCCATTTGAACGTTGCCCAACAACATGAAGAAATAAATTAAGTTTAGCGGGAGATGGAAATGAAACAAAATTTTCTGTGGTCACAATTTATTGTCCTATATGAAACCGTTTATATGGTCCAATTATTTATTGCAATATTAATGGTTAAATCTGCCGAGGTTACTTTAATTTTATTAGGTAAAGTAACTTTTAACTTACCTTGTTGAACACTTTGATAAGATGAGTATTGAATAATCCAGACATGACCATTGTAATGACTGGTTAGCGTTAAGGGTAATTTTGAGTTCGGATCAAAAGTAAAAGTGTCTTTTTCATTGTAGGATATTGCTTTTATCCAATAAGAGAGTGCTTCTGTTGGAAATGTAATATCAGTTAAGGATTCAATCAAACGGTCTAAATTATTACTTTGATATTCTTCACCATCAACTTCAATGGTATGAAAATTTTCATTTGAGGTTAACTTTAAGACACTAATGCCAAGGTAAGTTGTTAAATTAAGTTGTTGTTTGTTTTTTGATTTTTTCCAATAAAGGGAAGCGCTTTTACGTTCAGTACTGTTTATAAAGGCTATTTTACCTTTTACTTCCCACATTTTTAATTTAGCTAAGCTCGCTTCTCTTTTTTTATATCACTTGAAAAGCCTTTATCAATATCGTTAATAGGTTGTGTGGATATACAGCCTGTTAATAATACGATAAAAAACATCAATATAAGTGATTGATTGATTGAAGGGCGCATGGCAACTCTACATGACAATTTGTTCATTATATTTGACCACAGATAGGGACATGCTTTCAATCAATCTCTCTATTTCACAAAATTAATTACATGATTTTTGCGAAATATCACTAAAAATATGACACAAGTTTGATATCGATTAGGTTATAATAAACAGATTATCTATATCATGGTTATATTAAATACTCTTAATGTAACGTTTAAAAAGGCTTAATTTATAGCATTATGTCTATTATTGCTGTTGGAATAAATCATAAAACTGCCCCCGTATCGGTAAGAGAAAAAATTTCTTTTAACCCCGACGCATTATCAACAGCGCTTCAAAGCATGCTTGATTCTGTTCAATGCAAAGAAGCTGCTATTTTATCAACCTGTAATCGTACAGAGTTGTATCTAGTACAAGATGAAACTATTGATAAAACTCAAGAACGCCTTATTAATTGGCTTGAGCAATACCATAATGTTCCAGCTTCTACCATTTTACCTAGTTTATATATTCATCAAGGCCAACAAGCTGTTAATCATATGATGCGAGTAGCTTGTGGTTTAGATTCTTTAGTTTTAGGTGAACCTCAAATATTAGGGCAAATGAAACAAGCTTATAGTCAAGCTAAAGCCGCTGGTTCAATGGCTTTAGTTATGGATCGGTTGTTTCAACGAACTTTTGGTGTAGCCAAGCAGGTAAGAACCGAAACTGAAATAGGCTCTAGTGCTGTTTCTGTCGCATTTGCTTCAGTTAATTTAGCTAAACACATATTTGCTAAATTAGAAAAAGTACGAGTATTACTTGTTGGAGCAGGTGAAACGATTGAGTTAGTTGCTAAGCATCTTTATGAAAATAATGTGGGAAAAATAACAGTAGCAAATAGAACGCTTGCTAAAGCTGAAGTTATGGCTGATAAATTTGGTGCTGAAGTGATCACATTGGCACAAATACCAGAACGTATGAGTGAATCAGATATTGTGATCAGCTCAACAGGGAGTACTTTACCTATAATAGGGAAGGGGATGGTAGAGCATGCTTTGTCTAAGCGTAAACACCAACCTATTTTTATGGTTGATTTAGCTGTTCCTCGTGATATTGAAGAGCAAGTTGCCGACTTAGAAGATGTATTTTTATATACCGTTGATGATCTCCAAAGTATTATTGCTCAAAATATGGAGAACCGTAGAAAAGCCGCTGTAGAAGCTGAAAGTATTGTAAATACTCAATCGAATAGTTTTATGTCATGGTTACGAGGTTTAAATACACAAGATACAGTTGTAAGCTACCGTAAACAATGTTTGGAAAGCCGTGACCAATTACTTGAAAAAGCACTTATTCAGCTTAAGGGAGATAAAAAACCTGAAGCGGTATTAGCCGAGTTAGCAACAAAACTAACCAATAAGTTTATGCATGCTCCGACCAGTGCTTTACAGTCAGCCGCCCAAGGTGGTGAATTAGACAAACTTATTTATTTAAGAGATATTTTTGATATAGATAAAAAATCATAAATTTTATCTTTCAGTCTGCAAACCTCCTTGTTGTATGAAAAAAACACAATTCATCATGCATTTACTATTTATCGCGATAATAAATTTACTGTCGGTTTGATAAGCACTAGAATAGTGCGACTTTAGTTCGACTAAAATTTTCCTAATAAAAGAATAAATTAATGAAAAACTCAGTTTATCAAAAGCTTGAAATCATTTCTGAACGTTTCGAAGAAGTTCAAGCGTTACTTTCTGATCCTGATACTATTTCAGATCAAGATAAGTTTAGAGACTTATCTAAAGAATTTTCACAATTAGAAGTTATAACAAACGCATTTAATGCTTATAAAGAAGCCGTTAATGATTTTGAAACAGCGGAAGAAATGCTAAAGGATGATGATCCTGATATGCGTGAAATGGCACAAGACGAATTTAAAAGTGCTAAAAAAGCCGTTGAAGAAAAAACGGACGAGTTACAAATACTCTTATTACCTAGAGATCCAAAAGACGATAACAACTGTTTTGTAGAAATACGAGCAGGTGCAGGTGGTGACGAAGCTGCTATTTTTGCTGGCGATTTATATCGTATGTATACACGCTATGCTGAAAAGAAAGGCTGGAAAATAGAGTTAATGAACTCTAATGAAAGTGAGCAAGGTGGCTTTAAAGAAGTTATCATGAAAGTTAATGGTGACGGTGTTTACGGGCACATGAAGTTTGAGTCTGGTGGACATCGTGTGCAACGTGTTCCTGAAACAGAATCACAAGGTCGTGTACATACATCAGCTTGTACTGTTGTTGTTATGCCTGAAATCCCTGAGTCTGAAGCGATTGAAATTAATAAAGCTGATTTAAAAGTGGATACGTTTAGAGCATCAGGTGCGGGTGGTCAGCATGTAAACAAAACCGATTCAGCTATTCGTATTACGCACATACCAACAGGTGTAGTGGTTGAATGTCAGGATCAACGTTCACAGCATAAAAACAGAGCGCAAGCGATGTCGGTTCTTCAAGCTAGGTTACAACAAGCGGAAGATGAAAAACGTAGAAGTGAAGAAGAATCCTCTCGTCGTAACTTAGTGGCAAGTGGTGATCGTTCTGAACGTATTCGTACGTATAATTTCCCTCAAGGCCGTATGAGTGACCACCGAATTAACTTAACACTTTATCGTTTAGGTGAAATTATGGAAGGTAATTTACAGCTGATCATGGAACCTATTATGCAAGAAAACCAAGCTGATCTATTAGCTGAAATTTCTGATTAATACTTCTAAAATTAAGTGCTAATACATGCTAACTGAAAAAAATAGCATAAAAAATCAAATAGACTTTGGTGCTTCACTACTTGAAAAAGTATCTGATAGCGCCAAGCTTGATTCACAGGTACTTTTAAGTCTTATTTTAGGTAAAGAAATTAATTACTTATATACTTGGCCTGAAAAAAAATTATCTGTAAGTGAGCTATCGTCATTTAATTCTCTTATCCAAGAACGCTTATCAGGTAAGCCTATTGCTTATATTACGGGTGTTAAAGAGTTTTGGTCTTTACCGTTTTATTGTAATGCTTCAACGTTGATTCCTCGTCCTGATACTGAAGTATTAATAGAACAAGTTTTATCGGAAGCCGAGCAACACTTAGCGGGTAAAATAAACTGTATTGATTTAGGTACTGGCACAGGAGCAATTGCACTTTCGTTAGCATCAGAAAAACCTGAGTGGAACATTGAAGCGATTGATTATAGTGACGATGCTATAACGCTAGCGAAAAAAAATGCGCAACATTTGAATATTCATAATGTGCACATTTATCAAAGCGACTGGTTTTCTAATGTTCCATTAGAAAAGCGTTTCGACATTATTATAAGTAACCCTCCTTATATAGATGAAAACGATATTCATTTATCGCAAGGTGATGTTCGTTTCGAACCTTTAAGTGCACTAGTTGCGAAAGATAAAGGCTTAGCGGATATTGAAAAAATTGCAAAAGCGTCTAAGCAGTATATAAAGAAAGGTGGTTATCTATTTTTTGAACATGGATATAATCAAGGTGAAGAGGTCAGAAAAATAATGTCTGTCTTGCAATTTAGTCATATTAAAACTGTTCAAGATTACTCAGGGAACGATAGGATAACTTTCGGAACAGCTTAAAATAATTCAATAATTTATTTAAATTAATCACTTACACAAAATAATAAAAATTATAGGAAATACCATGAAACATTTACATATGACTTTAGCATTACTCAGTGTTGGCTTATTTACTTTACGTTTTGCTTGGTTATTAATGAACTCTGCTCAACTTGATAAAAAATGGGTGAAAATAGCTCCACATATAATAGATACACTTTTACTTGTTATTGGTGTCGTCATGGCCGTTAAATTATCTATTAACCCGATGGAACAACTTTGGTTAGGCGAAAAAATATTGGCAGTATTCGCATATATATTTACTGGTTACTATACATTGAAACTTGCTAAAAATAACATGATGAGAGTTATAGGTTATTTAGGGGCTTTAGGTTGGATAATGCTAATTGTAAGACTGGCTATGACTAAGCAAGGTGTTTTCTTTTAACACCCACTTTAAATATTGGCGTTTTACCCCATATAGCATGGTATTAGCACATACAGGAAACATAGAATTATTTTGAAGAACGAATTATTGTTATCTGAACTCCAATCAGACGAAAAAGGCATATTGCATTTATTTTTGTTAATCGAAGAGTTTGTTTTTGGTCGAAATAATACATCGATGCAAGGTATTGAAAATATTATTGAAAGTTGCCAATTGGTAATAGACGATATTGACAACCCTTTAGAGCGAGTAGAAGTATTAATTAACGAATTGTTTGTAGAGCAAATGTTTATTGATAATCCGAAAGCGTTTTGGCCTGTTATTTCTTTTCAAATAGAAACAGGCATTGGTTACAGAGTATTAGCGCCCACGGTTAAAGCAGTAATTTTACAGCATATTATAGAAGCGTGTTACTTTGAAGCTGACATAGTGTTTGTGCCTGATAATGTTATGGTAAGAATAAGCTGTGATGATAGCTATGCTATTATTTTTGATCCTGTAAATGGTGAATCTATAGATTGGCAACAACTTGATCATCGTATGGAGGACGTAGAAGGTGATCCAAGTAATTTAGAATTACATTCAATGGAAAAAACAGCCTTAATTATTGAACACCTAACAGCACTTAAAAATTCTTTAATTAGAGAACTCGCTTTTGACCAAGCGTTAAAGTGTGTTGATTTATTAATTGAACTACGCCCTGAAGATCCATTTGAAAGAAGAGACCGTGGGTTTTTATTACATCAACTAGATTGTTTTAAAGTCGCATACGACGATTATCAGTACTTTGTTGAGCAGTGTCCTAAAGATCCAGCGGCGCAATTGTTAAAAATGCAGTTAGAAAAAATAACCGTTGTTGATAATGTATTGCACTAATACTCAATCAACACGATAAATTAATTGAAATATCAGAAGGAATCATCATGGCGTTATCGTCTATTCAACTAAATAATATCAATATCTCTAACGATCAACCGTTTACACTCTTTGGTGGAATGAACGTGCTTGAATCAAGAGATTTAGCCATGACAATAGCTGAGCATTATGTAGAAGTTACTCAAAAGCTGAACATACCTTATGTATTTAAAGCCTCTTTTGATAAAGCCAATAGATCATCTATAAACTCTTACCGTGGACCAGGCTTAGATGAAGGTTTAAAAATATTTGAAGAAATTAAATCAACCTTCAATGTACCTGTAATTACCGACGTGCATGAACCCTATCAAGCGCAACCGGTAGCAGAGGTTGTAGACATTATTCAACTACCTGCTTTTTTAGCACGTCAAACGGATCTTGTTGTTGCTATGGCAAAAACTAACGCCATTATTAACATCAAAAAACCTCAGTTTTTAGCAGCACATGAAATGCGTCATATCATTACTAAATTTGCCGAAGCAGGTAACGAAAAAATGATTTTATGTGAGCGTGGTAGCTGTTATGGCTATAACAACTTAGTTGTAGATATGCTTGCTATGGACGAAATGAAAGGCTATGCACCGGTAATATTTGATGCCACGCACGCTCTACAAAAACCGGGCGGTAGAAGTGAATCTGCTGACGGAAGAAGAGCACAAGCGGCTCAGTTAGCCAGAAGTGGGATGGCCATTGGTATTGCTGGTTTGTTTATAGAAGCTCACCCTGATCCTACACAAGCTAAGTGTGACGGACCATGTGCATTACCCTTAGATAAATTACAACCTTATTTAGAGCAAATGAAAGCGATTGATGATGTGGTTAAAAGCTTCGATCCTTTAATTACTGGATAGTGTTAACCTCTTTAAAAGTAAAGGGATGTAGATATTGTGGATGAAATGAAAACTAAATTAGCTAATTTCTGTAAAGAGGTTTGCGAAACTAACCGTTTTTTTTATTCAGATGACGTTAATGACTTTTTAGAGGAACTCTATCAATATTGTGTTAGCAGTAGAGATGACTCTCGTGGTAATCGTATTAAATTAATCTCTGAAGGTTCCAAATACTACCGTGCTCGAGCGCATAGCTTTCAAAATACAACTAATGAATATGTAAAGAAGAGTTATGATGTAAAGGATATGAAGCCTGTTCCTAATATGAGATCAAGTGGCAGACTTAATGCGTATAATGTTAATGCTCTTTATTTGGCTGAGGATAAAAATATAGCCGTTTCTGAAGTCAGGGCATCTGCTAATGCACCTATTAGTGTTGCTAAATTTGAAATTATTCAAAACCTTAAAGTATTAAAATTTGATTACGTATCCGATAGTTTTGATTGGTTAAGTTACTCGTCACCTGATGTTACATATAGTTTAGCAACTATGTTTTCAATGCCGTTAGATAATGCTGAACATCAAAATAGGGAATACATTCCTACACAAATAATTGCAGAATTCTTTAAAAGTAAAGGGATTGATGGAATAGAATATCCTTCTCAATTTATTGCTATGTCTGAAAATGAGTTTAAAAATCAAGATCTAGCTCAGTTACGCGGGATAACTAAATTCAATTTATGCCTCTTTGATATTAATTCTGCTGATTGTATTCCTGAGAGTATTGAAGTATTAAAGCTTAAAAATAGAATCAATATAGTTGGTTAATATTATTTGGTATAAAAATAAAAGGGTGATAGAAATTTCTATCACCTTTTTTAGTTTTTAACCCGAACTTGAGTTATGTAATGTAAGCGTAGAATAATTATGCTTTTACACTGTTTTTACGACGCTTAAAACCCGCTAGAGCAAACATACCCATAGCAAATAATCCTGCACTTGCTGGAACCGGTACTTGGCTTACTGTAATACGTGCTACTTCAAAACCACGTGCTGTAAAGTCAGCCGCTACTGCATCAATAGAATAACCCGCTGGTGTATTACCACCAAAAATAGATAACCCGCCTGCAAGCACTGTTAAACCAGAATGTTGGCCAACATCACCATTTTCATCTTGTCTAGGTTGTGCGTTAGCTCCAGCTAAAAATGGAGAGCCATAACCTGTGTTTAATTCAGTACCAGAGTCCCACACATTATTACCTAATATTAGAATATCTAAACCAACAAAATTATCGTTAATATCAAATAACGAATAAGCCATAGCATTATCGTTACCAATAAAAGCATCGTTGGTAGGAATTAACATAGATAAGAAACTAAAATAGCCGCTGTCAGTTGAGTTTATGTTAAAAGTAGCTGATGTCGCTGATTCACCAGGTTCAAACACTGGTGCGCCTGCAAAACCTGCAGGTGCAGTTAAAACACCTTGTTGGCCACTTGCATTACTTACTGAGAAATCAGAAACAATACCAGAAACATCGCCACCTTCTGCTAAAGCTTGTAAAGATGCTGACGCGGTAGTACCTGCATCAAAAGAGTCAAAAGAACCATCATGAAAACCTAACCAAACTGGTGTTAGTGCTAAACCACCAGCATCAAATAAATTACTGACTTCCACTTCAACAAGTGCCGCATTTGCAGCACCAGACAATAAAGCTGTGCCTGCAATAGTTGTTAATATCGCTTTTTTGAACATGTTCATAATAAGTTTTCCCAATATGTTTTTATTAATAATTAATGTGAGTAACAATCAATTAACATAATAAGCAACAACTATCACAAAATTATCACAGAGGAATAACAAAAGATTAAAAGTGTAAATAATAGGCAAAGAGAAGAGATGTTTTATTGTGAAAGAGGTGTATATACCCATTATCATTCAAGCGCTCTGAAATAGCCTCTTGAGTGGTAACGGGGATATATACCAAGTTGAATAATAACTTAATCAACTTGGTGCTATAAAATACTAATATTTTAAGTGGTTAATGAAATTTAAGAAAATAATTTACCTAGCAAGACGGCTTAGTTCTTTAATTCTATCTTTACTGGTTAATATGTAGCATTCTTTATAGGTTGGCGCAGAGGCATTTGACGGTAATTGGGCTAAAAACTGCCATTTACAATTGTTATCTCTAAAGGTAACAAAGTTTTTTTGTGAACGTTTAAACATGTCGTATGCTGATTTTCTACCTGTTGTTCTCGCAATTTCTTCGAGAATAAATAATTGATTATTTACCCATGTTTCGAGTTCTCTATCTATTTTTATTTTTACCGTATCTAAACATTGGGAGTATTTGATTTTATCTTCTTTTTTAGATGTACATTTGGCAAAAACAGGATCCATTGATTCAGCAAACACTAAAGTCGAAGAGAATAAAAAAGGAGTAGCGATAGCAATTAAAAATTTTATCATAAATGTTTTTATTCTCTTTATATATCAGGTAGGTAATACTTTTTTATATGGTTTAACAGTTACCTTTTTATAAACGCCTGCTGCAATATAAGGATCTACATCAGCCCATGCTTGTGCTGTTTCTAAATTATTAAATTCAGCAATAACTAATGAACCAGTAAAACCAGCATCTCCTGGGTTTTCGCTATCAATCGCAGGGCAAGGTCCAGCAACCAATAAACGACCTTCATTCTGTAAGCTTTTAAGGCGCTCAAGATGTTGTTCTCTAACACTCATGCGTAGGGCTAAACTGTTTTCTACATCTTCACTATAGATTAAATAATACATTGTTGACTCTTTTATTGAATTAATAAGAAATATTATTACTGTTTTTCAGATTCTTCTTTAGGTAAGTATTTATATAAGGCAAAAATTGAAGATATTGAAAACACAATCATTAAGCCCGTTAAGCCAAATACTTTAAAGTTAACCCAAACTTCTTGTTCAAAATTAAAGGCGATATACCAATTAAGTGCCCCACAAAAGGCAAAAAATAACGCCCAGCTTAAGTTGAGTTTATTCCAAATGTTTTCAGGTAATGAAAGTGACTCGCCTAAAAATTGTTTAATGATATTTTTCTTAAATACATATTGGCTGACGATAAGGGCTGCTGCAAAAACACCATTAATAATGGTTACTTTCCATTTTAAGAACGTATCGTCATGCATAAATATAGTTAACCCTCCAAAAACAGTGATCAAACCAAAAAATATCCACGTTTTTGTTGGAACTGTTTTACCGCGCACAATATAAAATAATACCTGAAGCGCAGACATCGCTATTAATGCGCCAGTTGCCCAATAAATATCAGCTAACTTCCACACAACATAAAAAATTATAAGAGGTAAAAATTCAAAAAAGGCTTGCATATAAATCCGTAGATTTTAAAAATAAATAGTACCTCAATTCTAACGAATGATGGGGAGTAGGCCAACTGATTAAGTGCTTTTTACGTAAATATTTATAATACATTTAAATTTCCATCCTTCCTCATACAAAATTGATGCTTTTTAATTAATCTTATTTTTACTATTTTTTGTAAAAACTTGCAGTCTTATTTATTTGTTCTAAGTTTTAATTAACCCCAATATTCTATGAACTAAAGAAATCTTATGTTTACGTTGCCATCTCAATTAACTGTTGCTCAGGTATATACATGTCAGGTTGATTTCCTAGAGTTCATTGATATTAACGACACAATCACTTTGAATTCAGATGATGTAGAAAAAATAGATACCTTAGGTATTCAATTTCTTTTGGCGGCAGTTACTTACATTTTATCTCAAAATAAAGAGCTTATATGGGAATGTAATTCTTCTGTTATTCAAAACACAGTCAAGCAATTAGGGCTTAATGAAGCGCTATTAACTCAATTTACAAATGTTTAGGCTTTCTTGTTTAAGTATTAATTTATTAGGAAAATAATATGACAAAAATACTGATTGTTGATGACTCTAATTCAATCCGAGACATGGTGAGTTTTACTTTGAAAAGTGCGGGATATGACACTGTTGAAGCAAAAGATGGGCAAGATGGTCTTAATAAAGCTAAAACTGCGTCATTCGATTTAGTTATCACGGATGTCAATATGCCCATTATGGATGGAATAACCTTATGTCAGGAGTTACGTAAATTATCCAGCTTTAAATTTACGCCTATTTTAATGTTAACCACTGAAAGTTCGGGTGATATGAAACAAAGAGGTAAAGCCGCAGGGGCTACAGGTTGGTTGGTTAAGCCTTTTAATCCAGAAAAACTCATAGCAACGATTAAGCGCGTTGTTTAGGTAACTCATCATGAGCATTGATCTTTCCCAATTTATTCCTAGCTTTTTAGAAGAAAGCTTTGAAGGCTTGGCGTTAATGGAATCTAGTTTGCTTAATTTAGAGCAAGGAGATACTGAAACTATTAACTCTATTTTTAGAGCAGCACATTCTATAAAAGGAGGAGCAGGAACATTTGGTTTCGATCATGTTACAGAATTCACTCATTTAGTTGAAACCTTGTTAGATGAGATGAGAGATGGTCGCAGAGAAATTGCCCAAAGTGATGTTGAAATATTACTAGACTCTGTTGATTGTATTAAATTATTAATAGAAGCTATTCAAAATGAAACCACCTGCAATGACGAAAAAATAACACTCACATCAGAGCAATTAACATTAACACTGAATGAAAATATTTCTGAAACACAAGCATCAGCCGAAACTACCAGTCAGTCAAATGAGGCTGAAAACCAAGATAACGTTATTTGGGAAATAGAATTTGTTCCTGAGCATCATTTAGTTAAAACCGGTAATGATCCCATGTTTTTATTCAATGCTTTATCTGAATTGGGTGAAATGACCATTAAAGCAAATGCAAAAGAACTGCCTGCTTTAAATGACATGGATACAGAAGAGCTCTATTTAAGTTGGGAAATTACATTAGTTACCGCCGCAAATATAGAAATACAAGAAATAGAAGAAATATTTGAATGGGTAGAGGATGAATGTAAATTAACGATTACTAAAAATTGTGCTGTTGAAGCAAGTAAAGATAATATTTTAGAACAAGAAAATGTTCAGCAAAACACGCAAGATAATCAACAAGTAGATAACTCCAATAATACGATAGAAGACTTAACTGATAACTCCCCATTAGAAGAAACTCCTAAAGTACAAATTGTTAAACCAGTAACTAAACCACCAGAAGTTAAAGTAAAAGGAAAAACTGATGTTGGTTCAATTCGCGTCGGGGTAGATAAAGTAGACAGTTTGATCAATTTAATGGGGGAGTTAGTTATTACTCAATCGATGTTATCTGAATTAGGGAATGATTTTGACTTGTCTAAAGTTGAACGACTGAATACAGGATTAGAGCAACTATTACAAAATACTAAAGAGCTACAAGAAAGTGTTATGCGTATACGTATGCTTCCTATTAGTTTTGCTTTTAATCGTTTCCCTCGCTTAATTCATGACTTATCTAAAAAAACGGGCAAACAAATAGAGCTTATTTTAAAAGGTGAGCAAACAGAGCTTGATAAAACTGTAATGGAACAAATAGGTGACCCTTTAGTTCATCTTGTAAGAAATGCAGTTGACCATGGTATTGAATCTACAGAAGTTAGAGTTGCTAACGGTAAGCCTGAACTCGGCACTATTATTCTCAATGCTTATCATCAAGGTGGCAGTATTGTTATTGAAATCAGTGATGATGGAGGAGGAATAAAGCGACAAGCTGTTTTAGATAAAGCAATAGAAAAAGGCATTATTGATGAATATGCATCGTTAACTGATGCACAAGTATTCGACCTGATTTTAGAGCCAGGGTTTTCAACTGCAAAAGAGTTGAGTGATATTTCAGGGCGAGGTGTTGGTATGGATGTGGTTAAAAAGAACATTCAATCACTAGGTGGCCGCATACAAATAGAATCTGTTGAAGGTAAAGGAAGTACTTTTAAAGTTCACTTACCACTGACACTGGCTATTTTAGATGGTCAACTCGTTAGGGTAGGTAGTGAGATTTATATTATTCCTTTAATTACCATTGTTGAATCATTACAAGCGCAAAGCGAGTTAATTAATCGTGTATCTGGAGATATGGTGCTCTACCGATTACGTGAAGACAATGTCCCTGTACTACCTATTTATCAGTTATTTAATATTGAAGCTGAAACAAAAGAAGTGGATAAATCGTTATTGGTTGTTGTTGAAGCTGAAGATCAAAAAATAGGCTTGATGGTTGATGACTTACTTGCTCAACAACAAGTGGTGATTAAAAGTTTAAGTGTAAACTATCAACAAGTTGAAGGCATTTCAGGGGCTACAATTTTAGGTGATGGTTCGGTAGCTATGATTCTGGATATACCAGGTATTATTCATATGGCTCAAAAAAATGCACAAAAAAACTTCAATCATAATGTTCAACATTCTACACATTCTGAAGAGGTATCTTTTTAATGGATATTCAATCTTTAGCTGCTGAAATCCCCGTAGAAGGAGAGTACTCGTTAGAAGGGATCGATTTTATAACGAGTGGTGAACAATATCTTACTTTTCTACTTGGAACAGAACAATACGCTGTAAATATCTTGTGTGTTGAAGAAATCAGGATATGGGAACAACCGACCAAAATTCCGAATTCTCCTAGCGATGTTAAAGGCGTTATTAATGTACGAGGCATTATTGTTCCTATTATTGATTTACGTCTTAAATTTAATATGGGTGAAGCCAATTATTCAGAAGTAACCGTAGTTATCGTATTAAAGGTCGAACTTGACCATTCTACACGAACAATAGGTTTCGTTGTAGATGCCGTTTCTGAAGTATTAAACGCTGATGATAATGAAATTAAAAAATCACCCGCATTTGGTGGGTGTGTACCACAACATTATATTGATGGCTTAGTTAATGTAGGTGACAACGTGGTTACTTTACTTAACGTACACGCCCTTCAAACCATAAAACCTCACGAATAATATAAGAGAGATACCATGGAACATGAACAAGAATATCTAACTTTTGTATTAAATGGTGAAGAATTTGGCGTAGATATATTATGTGTGCAAGAAATTAGAGTATGGAGTTCGGTCACAGAGCTACCAAATAAACCTGATTATATTAAAGGCGTTATAAATTTGCGTGGCGTTATTATACCTATTGTAGATCTGAGACAGCGCTTTGGTTTAGCGCCATTAGAATACAACGAGCAAACGGTCACTATTATTTTACGTACTCAAAAAACACAAAAACCTATGGTAGTAGGAATTGTTGTTGATTCAGTATCAGAAGTTTATAAATTTAATAAAAACTCTATTCGTAAAGCACCTGAATTTGGTAATCAAATAGATAGTTGCTTTTTAAGAGGGTTAGCCTCAGTCGAAGATAAACTTATCATTTTGTTAGAAACACAAACGTTATTAAACCAAGACGAATTGTATAGTTTTAATCAAAGTGAACCTTCATTAGAAGCAGAAATTTAAAACAATACTTAAACTAGAACTTGGGTTTACGGGAGTAATTATGACCCCAAAACAAATAGAGTTAGTACAAGGGAGTTGGCAAAAACTTAAACCTTCAGTTACGGAGGTTATTGAATATTATTATAAAAACCTATTTGAAATTAGCCCTTTTTTAAAGACTAGTTTAGTCAATTGTACTACAGAACATAGTAACAAATTAATCACAACGCTTGATGCATCAATAAAGCTACTTGATGAACCTGAAAAATTACAAGCAACTATTGATAAGCTGAACGTTAAGCGCGCGAATAATCCATTGGATGAAGCTCATTTAGATAGTATCGAGAATGCTTTTTTAGGAGCGTTGGAAGAACACCAAGGTGCTAACTTTACCGCCACATTAAAAAAAGCATGGGGTTCTGCTAATAAACAATTTTTAAGTAATGTTCTTGTTAATACGTTTATAGATACACCTATTGTAAACGACAACGCTCAAATGAAAGGGAATATAAATAAAATGAATCAAGTTAAAAAAACATCAACCGAACAAGTTAAAGAAGCTGAATATCGAGAAATGGTAGCTAAAATGGAAGCCATAGGTAAATCTCAAGCGGTGATTGAATTTAATATGGACGGTACTATTGTTACAGCAAATGATAATTTTTTGAATGCTGTGGGTTATACACTAGAAGAAGTTCAAGGCCAACATCATAGTATGTTTGTTGAGCCTGATTACAAAGAAAGTCAGGAATATAAGACTTTTTGGGAAAACCTAAATAAAGGTGAATATGACAGCAATGAATACAAGCGATTAGGTAAAGGAGGAAAAGAAATTTGGATACAAGCCTCTTATAACCCTATTTTAGATTTAGATGGCACACCTATTAAAGTTGTAAAATACGCGACGGATATTACCGAGCAGAAGTTACGTAATGCCGATTATTCAGGTCAAATTAGTGCGATAGGAAAATCTCAAGCGGTAATCGAATTTAATATGGACGGCACTATAATTACGGCAAATGAGAATTTTTTAAACACAGTTGGCTATACCCTAGAAGAAGTTCAAGGACAGCACCATAGTATGTTTGTAGAAGCAGACTATAAAGTAAGCCACGAATATAAAGCTTTTTGGGAAAGCCTAAATCGTGGTGAATATGACAGTAATGAATACAAGCGAATAGCGAAAGGTGGTAAAGAAGTTTGGATACAAGCTTCTTATAATCCTATTCTAGATTTAAATGGCAAACCTTTTAAAGTAGTTAAGTACGCATCAGACGTAACCGAACAAAAATTAAATAATGCTGATTTCTCAGGTCAAATCAGTGCTATAGGTAAATCACAAGCGGTTATCGAATTTAATATGGACGGTACTATTATTACAGCAAATGATAACTTTTTAAATGCTCTTGGTTATTCACTCGATGAAATAAAAGGTCAGCATCACAGCTTATTTGTTGAGCCAGATTATAAGGTAAGCCATGAATATAGAGCTTTCTGGGAAGGCTTAAATCGAGGCGATTACGACAGTAACGAATACAAGCGTATTGGTAAAGGTGGTAAAGAAATATGGATACAAGCTTCTTATAATCCTATTTTAGATCTCAATGGTAAACCGTTCAAAGTTGTTAAATATGCTACGGATATAACCGCTAGAAAACGTGCTATTGCACAAATAAAAGAAACTCTAATTACTATGTCTAAAGGCGACTTATCGCAAGGCATAGAAACAGAATTAGTCGGTGAGTTCAGTATTATCGGTAATGCAATTAACGAGGTACTTGATGTACTTAACTCCATGGTTGATGAAATACGTAAAGCATCAACTAATGTATTCGATTCAGCGAGAGAAATAGCAGAAGGGAATAACGAACTTAGCCATAGAACAGAGTCTCAAGCTTCAAGTCTTGAAGAAACAGCCTCTGCGATGGAAGAACTAACCAGTACAGTTCAACAAAATGCAGAAAATGCCACAGAAGCTAGTAAGTTATCTTCATCCGTTATGGTTAAAGCAAGTAATGGCGGAGAAGTGGTGAAAAGTGCTATTACAGCCATGAGCGATATTAATAAATCGAGTAAAAAAATTGCCGATATTATTAGTGTTATTGATGAAATTGCATTCCAAACAAACTTACTTGCATTAAATGCAGCGGTAGAAGCCGCAAGAGCGGGTGAACAAGGACGAGGTTTTGCAGTAGTAGCAGCTGAAGTTAGAAATTTAGCACAACGTTCTGCGGGAGCAGCAAAAGAAATTAAAGGACTTATCAACGATAGTGTAGAAGCAGTAGGGCAAGGCACTAAGCTAGTTGATGAAACGGGACAAACATTTTCTGAACTTGTGAGTGCAATTGAAGATGTAAGTAAAATGATCAGCGATATTGATAGTGCAGGTAAAGAACAATCTGCAGGTATTGGAGAAGTAAGTGCTGCAGTGAGTCAAATGGATGAAATGACTCAACAAAATGCTGCTCTTGTTGAAGAAGCAGCAGCTTCAAGTAAATCGATGGAAGAACAATCACAATCGTTACTTGATCAGGTTGCCTTCTTTAATACCAGTAATAACAATCAGCCAGAAACAAATAGACATCAAGTCGTTAAGTTACAACCCAATAGAAGTAGCCATGCTCAAAGACCGAGCAGAGATAGAACAGTTTCAAATAGCAGAGTAAATACACCTCGTGTAAGTACGCCGTCAGATCAAGAGTGGGAAGAGTTTTAGGTATCTATTATGGCAGACTCTAGAGATAATCGGCAAAAACTGAGTGACGCCGATTTTGACTTTGTTTGTCGTTATATTTATGACAAATCAGGCATTGTGCTTAACAGTAGTAAGCGAGAAATGGTTTATCGACGATTCACTCGTATTATAAGAGATAGGCATCTTGAGTCATTTTCAGATTACTGTCAGTTACTTAAAACTAACTCTGATGAAGAGCAAAGCTATTTTATTAATGCATTAACAACCAATTTAACCAGTTTTTTTCGTGAAGAACATCATTTTGAGTATTTAAGAGGTCATGAATTTCCACGATTAATGAAGCAAAAAAGCAAGCGTTTAAGAATTTGGTGTAGTGCCAGCTCAACAGGAGAAGAACCTTACAGTATTGCTATAACGGTTAAAGAATCTTTCAAAACCTTACTCAATACTTGGGATGTAAAGATTTTAGCTACAGATATAGACAGCAATGTACTTAACACTGGAAAGCAGGGGATATATGACGCTAAACGCATTGAAGATATCCCCGATAATTTAAAAAGAAAGTACTTTTCTCGAGGTACCGGTATTAATAGTTCTAAAGTAAGGGTAACGCCTGAATTACAGCAGCTTATTACATTTAAAGAACTCAACTTGATGAATGGTTGGCCAATGAAAGGGCCATTTGATGTTATTTTTTGTCGAAATGTCATTATCTATTTTGACAAAAAAACTCAAAGGCAATTATTTGAAAGGTATCATCAATTATTGGCATCCAATGGATTATTAATACTGGGTCACAGCGAGAACTTAGGGGCTTTTCAAGAATATTTTAAAAGTGTTGGTCGTACTATTTTTAGAAAGTTGGACTAGGGTATTTTGCAGGAATGTTGCGTTATGAATATATATAGAACAAATACTCAAGTAGATGAGTGTAAAAAGCGCTGCTTACCTGAGTTTAGGCATATTAATCACTATTGGGATAAAGATAGAGAAATTGTTGTAGCCAAAATCTTACCTGGAGAATTTTACATAACACGAGAGCAAGTAGGAATTGCTACTACGTTAGGCTCGTGTGTATCAGCATGTATTTGGGATAATCGTTCAGGTATCGGGGGAATGAATCATTTTATGCTTCCTTTAACATCAAAAGAAGCTCATGAAGTTGATTGGGGAAAAAGAGGATTAACATCAGATGCTACGCGTTATGGTAACTTTGCTATGGAACATTTAATTAATCTTATTTTAAAAAATGGAGGACGACGATTTAATTTACGAGCAAAAGTATTTGGTGGAGGTAAAGTTTTAAAGGGTATGTCTGATGTGGGAGAGCGAAATATAGAGTTTGTTTTGTCGTACTTAGCAACAGAAAATATTGTAATTGAAAGCTCAGATTTAGGAGACTTTCATCCACGTAAAGTGATGTTTTTTCCTGATACAGGACGTGCTTTTGTTAAACCGATAGACAACTTAAACAACGATACCATTGTAAATCGTGAAACAGAATATAGTAGTAGTCTCAATCAAAGTGATGTTTCTGGTGATGTAGAGTTATTTTAATTCAATTACAAGGGAAAAAGTTTGGATAAAATAAAAGTACTTATTGTTGACGATTCTTCAGTAATTCGCAGTATTGTAAAAGAGGTACTTCGAGATGAACCTGAGATAGAAGTAATAGGCGAAGCAAAAGATCCTTATGTTGCTCGAGATTTAATTAAAAAGCTAAATCCAGACGTACTTACCTTAGATGTTGAAATGCCAAAAATGGACGGTATTACATTTTTAGGTAACTTAATGCGCTTAAGGCCTATGCCAGTATTAATGCTATCGACCTTAACAACCCAAGGAGCAGAGGTTACGTTAAAGGCACTTGAGTTAGGTGCAATTGATTTTATAGCTAAGCCTAGTTTTAAAGAACTATTATCTTTAAAAGAAAACTTTAAAGAAACGCTTGTAGATAAAATTAAATTTGCAGCAAATATTGAACATAAAGTTACAGCAAAGGCTGTATCTCATGCTAACGCTTTTTTAGGCTGTAAAAGAAAGAATCACTTAGTGGCTATTGGAGCTTCTACTGGAGGTACTGAGGCGATTAAACATGTGTTATTAGGTTTACCTGAAAATAGCCCTCCAATTGTTATTACACTTCATATACCTAAAGTTTTTAGTGCCCATTTTGCTATTCGAATGGATAAATACTGTTGTATGAAAGTACAAGAAGCTAAGCATGGACAAAAAATAAAAGAAGGTAATGTTTATATTGCTCCAGGAGATCAACACCTTAAAGTTGAAAGTAAAGGAGGAGCGCTTTTTTGTATATTAGAAGACTCAGAAGAAGTTAACAGACATAAACCATCGGTTGATGTTCTCTTTAATTCTTTACTCCCAATAGCAGACAATACTCAAGCTATTTTATTGACGGGCATGGGACAAGACGGAGCCAAGGGGTTATTAGCGCTTAAAAATAACAGAGCAATGACTATTATTCAAAGCGAAGAAAGTAGTCTTATTTGGGGAATGCCTGGGGCTGCTTTCAAATTAAATGCTCATAGAAAACAAACTGACTTGTTAAGCATAGCTCCTGAATTATTGACCTACGCGTCATTAGATAAAACTGAAATGAAGGTGATTAAAAGTGAAAAATAAACTTATATATCCTATTTTTATTGGAGGGGCTATTTCTGCTTATCAATTAGTTAATGTACTTTTTATTGACTTTAATAATATCGATTTAGTACTCAATGTTTCTTTAGTTGGGATTTTTGGTTATTTAATATTTATCACTAAAAAAACGACTATAATTAATGACAAGTCTGTTAGTAGCGTTAGTAATACACATGACAACAATAATAAACTTTTAAAATCAACACTTGAACAATTGAGTTCTTTAGTAGGGCAACAAGTGTCTGTTATAGATACCGAACTCGATAGAACCAACATACTCGTGAGAGAAGCTGCAGAAGGTTTATCACAAAGCTTTAAGTCTTTACAAAGTTTAAGTGGTGAGCAGCACGAAATGATGAATAAAGTGATTAATAATCATATGAACATAGGAGATGAAAAAGGTACAACCCTTGAAGAGTTTGTTCATGATTCAAGTAAAACATTAGAAGAATTTGTTGGCGTTATTATAACAACGAGTAAACAGAGCTTACAGGCAATGTCTTTTACTAATGATATGTCTAAACAATTAGATGGAATTTTTGGCTTATTGGCAGAAGTAGAAAATCTTGCAAGCCAAACTAATTTATTAGCGCTAAATGCGGCAATTGAAGCTGCAAGAGCTGGCGAAGCAGGAAGAGGTTTTGCTGTGGTAGCATCCGAAGTACGTGCTTTATCTGTTAACTCCACAGATTTAAATAATGATATTCGAAAAGAAATTTTTACAGCACAACACATGATTAAAAACCTAAGGGAAGCTGTTGAAACTATGGCGTCAGCTGATATGACATCAACTTTAGAATCAAAAGAGTATGTGAGTAATATGGTTGTTCATGTTGCGAAAGTTAACAGGGACAGTGGTGATATCATTAATAGCTTAGCTTCATTAACGCCTCAAATAGATAACACCGTAGCGCTAGGAGTCAGATCGCTGCAATTTGAAGACTTAACTAATCAAACACTGACATCAGTTAAATGTAATTTAGACACGTTAGCTTTGCTAAGTAATATGCTCTTAACGATTAACATAGAGGATGAACGTGCTTCTAATACGCTCCAAGATATTCTATTAAAATGTAAAGACGCTTTCGATAAAACGAATAAAGTAAATGAAAATCGCTCAGTATCACAATCATCTATGGATGAAGGTGAAGTTGATTTATTTTGATAAATTTTGAATCTATGAGGAAGTTATAATGGGGATTAAAGTTCAAGTTTTACGAGAAAAGAATCAACTTATTATTGGAATATCAGAACGTTTTGATTTTTCCTTGCACCAGATATTTAGAGATTCTTATATTGATGTAGAGTCAAATAATACTGAATACATATTAGATCTTTCTTTAACTTCTTATATGGACAGTTCTGCATTAGGTATGATCTTATTATTGAAAGACCATGCAGAAAGTAATTCTGGCAGCGTTATTATTAGAAAACCTAGTGAAACCGTAAATAAAATATTAGAAATAGCTCAATTTCATAAATTAATGAAAATAGAGAGCTAAAAATGAATAAACCCTTAAGTAATCAATATGGGAAATTAGCGCTGGTTGTTGATGACTCTAAAGTGCAGTGCAAGATGCTAAGTATTCTTTTAGAAGAAGAAAAGTATCGTGTGATCATGGCGCATAATGGTGCTGAAGGGATTGAAAAATATATAAAATATCAACCAGATCTTGTCTTGATGGATATAAATATGCCTATTATGAATGGGTATTCAGCCACTCGAAAAATAAAAAGCCTCTCCCAAAATAGCCTATGTCCCTTAATTTTTATTACCAGTAATGATACAGAGGAAGCTTATATTGATAGTGTAGATGCTGGTGGTGATGGTATTTTAGTTAGGCCTTTTTCTCCAAAAGTATTTAAATCTAAAATTAAATCACTTCAACGTATTAGTGATTTATACGGTCAGGTTAAATCATTGCAACAAGAGCAACAAAAAGATGCTGAATTAGCTGAACGATTAATGTCTGGCGTTATAGAAGCGAGGAATTTCGCATTAGATAAAATTGGTATAGTAAAACAAGCTGCTGCGCTATTTAGTGGCGATATTCAATTAACCGCCTTATCTCCAAATGGCAACCTAAATGTAATGTTAGGAGACTTTACTGGCCATGGACTTAGGTCTTCTATTGGTGCGATTCCTTTAGCTGAAACCTTTAGAACCATGACTCGTAAAGGCTTTGCGTTATTTGACATTATTACTCAAATTAATAAACAGTTATATGCTTTATTACCCCCTGATTTATTTTTAGGCGCTGCTTTTGTGAGTATTTCTGAGCATGATAAGTCAGCTTATATTTTTAATGCTGGTTTACCTGATGTTTATATCATGTCAAATAAAGGCGATATAAAACACAAAATTGCATCTTCTCATCCTCCTTTGGGGGTTTTACCACAACTTATTGTTGAAACTCATTTAACTGTGTTATCTGTAGACTATACTGACAGAATAGAATTAATTAGCGATGGTATTGTTGAAGCCAGAAACGACCAAGGAAAAATGTTTGAATTTGAGCGTTTTGAGCGATCATTAAAAAAAGGTATTATTGCTAAGAATGTGAGTGCTACGGTATTAAAAGATATGATGATTTTCTGTCAAAATATGCCTCAAGAAGATGATATATCATTAATAGATATACCTTGTAGTGGTTGGTTATCATCTAAAGATAGCGAAGAATCCACTGTAATAAAAAATGAAAATAAAAAAGTTGTTTATCATGATGGTGGTTTATCGTGTGCTTGGAGATGGCAACTTAAATTATCAGGTTCAAGATTAGCTAAAATAAATCCCATTCCTATGGCATTAAATCAGATAACCGAAATAGAAGGTGACTCTGATCATTGGCAAAATCTATACACTATATTAACAGAGCTTTTTATTAATGCATTAGACCATGGTGTTTTGGAGCTAGGATCTGATTTGAAAAGTACTGCGGAAGGGTTCGTGTTATATTTTAATGAACGTGAAACTCGCTTGGCTAAATTAAATACGGGATTTGTTGATATAAAATTAAGTTATTACCCTATTGATGACGGAGGGCGAATTAAAATTTATATCAGTGATAGTGGAAAAGGTTTTGATATTAATAAGCAAAATAGAGATCAAGAAATAAATACGCGACTTTATGGGCGAGGTATCATGATGCTAGAGCAATTATGTGAATCTTTAGTTTATAAAAATAATGGAAGTATAGTTGAGGCGTCTTATGCTTGGACTGCTTAGATGATTCTTCATTTTTTAAATTATCTATTTTTCAATGAATGGAAAAACAGGTTTTATAAAACACTTTATGTATTAAGGGGATAAGGATTGAATAATCGCGATATAGATAGGTGTAAAATGCAATTGCCCGGTATTGATTATGAAATTGGTGTAGGTAATGTGTTAGGTGATGATGAGATATATAAAGAAATTATACTCATGTTTTATGAAGATCATGCTCAAGACGATGACAATATTCAAAAAGCGATATTAGGGGATGATCCTGATAACTGTAAACGTTTAGTGCATACTTTAAAAGGAGTGGCTTGTTCTATTGGGGCTATGACGTTATTTGAACAAGTAAAGTTATTAGATATTGCGATTAATGAGAGAAGAGATAGTGACTATCAGGGGCTATTAGACGCTTTAAAACCGGAGTTTACTAAAGTAATGGAGGGAATAGAGCTAGTATTATTAAATAAAAGCTGATGAGTAAAATTTGAAGTTATTAAGTCGAATTTACCACTGCCGGTGTAAGTTAATTGCTTTAAATTAAAGTGATATCAATATCACTTTTGGGTTTACAACAACATGGCAGAATTTCGTTTTGTCCAACGTAGGCTAAAGGCTCACCTTTAAAGTAATTTATCTCGCCACAGTTTAAGGTTATACGACAAGCACCACAATACCCATCTCTACAATGATAATGTATTTCATAGTGTTCACCCTCTAAAAATTCTAGCAGTGTTTTTTCTGAATCTTTATAGAGAACAGTTGTGCCTTCAATTGAAATTTTTATAGGGTTATCTGCTGAGGTCGAAGGAGGACTAGCATTAGCATCTTTCATTTTGTAAACACCTATAAATCAGCATGCTAATGCTTTGTTCAATATTAATAAAATTATAAATCGAAGTCGTCGAAATCATCAGAAGATACAGACGAATCCACTTGTCCCACAAGGTAGCTAGATATTTCAGTTTCTTGTGGCGCTACTTGAACATTATCGCTTGATAAATAGGCGTTTATCCATGGAAGCGGGTTTGTTTTTATATCAAAAGGCGCATCTAAGCCTATAGCTGTCATTCTTTGATTACTGATATATTCAATATATTGTTTTAAAATTTCAGCATTTACACCAATCATTGAACCATCTTTAAAAAGGTACTCTGCCCACTCTTTTTCTTGATCAACAACATCTAAGAAAACTTGACGACCTTGATCTTTCAATGTTTTACAGATTTCTTGCATTTCAGGATCATCTTGCCCATTACTCCATAAATTGAGAATGGTTTGTGTGCCTGTTAAATGTAAAGCCTCATCACGAGCAATTAACTTAATAATTTTAGCGTTACCTTCTAACAGCTCACGCTCTGCAAAGGCAAAAGAACAAGCAAAACTTACATAAAAACGAATAGCTTCTAAGGCGTTAACAGAACATATAGCAAGGTATAAGCGTTCCTTTAATTTACGCATTGATACTTCAATGGTTTCACCATTAACTTCGTAACTACCTTCTCCTTGAGATTGTAGTAATTGAGTTGTTAGTATTACGTCATCAAAGTATTTAGCTATACTTGCTGCTCTTTTTAAAATAGCGGGGTTGACGACAATATCATCGAATACTTCGCTAGGGTCTGAGAATAAATTTCTTAAAATATGGGTATAAGAACGAGAGTGAATGGTTTCACTAAACGCCCATGTTTCAACCCAGGTTTCAAGTTCAGGCAATGATACTAAAGGAAGTAATACTGCATTAACTGAACGAGCAGCCATGCTATCAAGTAATGTTTGGTACTTGAGATTTGAAATAAAAATGTGTTTTTCTGAATCCGTAAGACTCTGCCAATCTGAACGATCTTTAGAAACATCTACTTCTTCAGGTCGCCAAAAAAATGATAATTGTTTTTCTATTAATCGTTCGAAATTTACAAACTTCTGTTGATCGTAACGGCTTACATTAACACTTTGTCCGAAAAACATAGGCTCTAATAAAGCATTATTAGCCGACTGATTAAACGTTGTATACGTCATTTATTTTCCCTGAAAATATCAAACATAAGTTTGATATAAATATTTTACTAATACAGATTGTTATTATTATATTAATTACAATGTTTGATTAAATGAATACTTACAGTATTTAGATTTTACAGGCGCCGCCGGCACAGTCATCGTCTTCAACTTCTACCTGACTGTCGTCAGCACCATCTCTAGTATTGTGATAATACATTGTTTTTATACCTAACTTATAAGCCGTTAATATGTCTTTCAACACTTGTTTAATAGGTACTTTTCTACCTTCAAAACGTGACGGATCATAGTTAGTATTAGCTGAGATGGTTTGATCGATAAATTTCTGCATAATACCGACTAGCTCTAAATAACCTTGGTTACTTGGAATATTCCAAAGTAATTCATAGTTATCTTTTAAATTAGCGTAATCAGGTACAACTTGTTTTAATATGCCATCTTTACTTGCTTTAACACTTATAAGACCACGAGGTGGTTCGATACCATTGGTTGCATTAGATATTTGTGATGATGTTTCTGAAGGCATTAATGCCGAAACTGTAGAGTTTCTTACACCAAATTCCATAATATCAGCACGTAAACTATCCCAGTCTAAGTGGAGTGGTTCGCTAACAATTTTATCAATCTCTTTTTTGTAAGTATCTATAGGTAAGATACCTTTTGATAATCGAGTTTCATTGAATTTAGGACAAGCACCCATTTCTTTAGCTAGGTTGTTACTGGCTTTTAATAAATAATACTGTATTGCTTCAAATGTTTTATGAGTGAGGTTATTTGCACTTCCATTCGAATAATACAAGCCATTTTTAGCTAAATAATAAGCGTAGTTAATAACACCAATACCTAATGTACGTCTACCAACCGTCGCATTTTTAGCAGCCGGCATTGGGTAGTCTTGATAATCTAGTAAACTATCTAGAGCACGAACAGCTAAGTCAGCTAAATGGTCAAGCTCATCTAAGCTTTCAATAGCACCTAAGTTAAAGGCTGAAAGTGTACATAAAGCAATTTCACCATTAGGATCATTAATGTCGTTCATTGGCTTGGTTGGTAGTGCTATTTCTAAACACAGGTTACTTTGCCTAATAGGTGCTTGTTTTGGATCAAATGGACTATGCGTATTACAGTGATCTACGTTTTGCAAATAGATACGACCTGTACTTGCACGCTCTTGTGCAAACAAGGTAAATAACTCAATCGCTTTTATACATTTTTTACGAATGGATGGATCAGCTTCATATTTTGTATATAAGGCTTCAAACTCGTCTTGATCTTCAAAAAACGCATCATATAAACCGGGTACATCGCTTGGACTAAATAAGGTAATAGACTCACCTTTAATTAAGCGTTGATACATTACTTTATTAAACTGAACACCGTAATCTAAATGACGAACACGGTTTTCTTCAACACCACGGTTATTTTTTAAAACCAGTAAACTTTCAACTTCTAAGTGCCACAATGGGTAGAATAAGGTAGCAGCGCCGCCGCGAACACCACCTTGAGAACAACTTTTAACGGCTGTTTGAAAGTGTTTGAAAAATGGAATACAACCGGTGTGAAACGCTTCACCATTTCTAATTGAGCTACCTAAAGCTCTAATACGACCTGCATTAATACCAATACCTGCACGTTGTGAAACGTATTTCACAATTGAGCTAGATGCCGCATTAATCGAATCTAAACTATCGCCACACTCAATAAGTACACAAGAAGAGAATTGACGAGTAGGAGTTCTTACACCTGCCATAATGGGCGTAGGTAAAGAAATTTTAAAGGTAGATATAGCGTTGTAAAAACCTTCAACATATTTTAAACGTGTTTCTTTTGGATATTTTGCAAATAAACACGCAGCAACAAGTATGTATAAGAACTGGGCACTTTCGTAAATTTCACCACTTACACGGTTTTGAACAAGGTATTTACCTTCTAACTGTTTTACAGCCGCGTAGCTAAAATTTAAGTCTCGGCGATGGTCTAAAAACTGCTCCATTGCTTCAAATTCATCTTGCGTGTAATCCGTTATTAAGTGTTGGTCATATTTACCAGATGCAACTAAAGAAATTACATGTTCATATAACTTAGGCGGTTCGAATTTACCGTATGCTTTTTTTCGTAGATGAAAAATAGCTAAACGAGCAGACAAAAACTGATAGTCAGGTGTTTCTTCTGATATTAAATCAGCGGCTGATTTAATAATGGTTTCATGAATATCTGCTGTTTTAATTCCATCATAAAATTGTATATGTGATTTTAATTCAACTTGAGATACGGAAACATTATTTAATCCCTCCGCGGCCCAATCAATAACTTGATGGATTTTTTCTAAATCAATGGGTTCTTTTTTGCCGTTACGCTTAGTAACAAAAAGGTTGTTATTCATGAAAGACCTGTAATTAATTTATAGTTCTGCTTGTTCGTATGTGAACATTTATAATAATTAAACCCCACCTAGTGCTTGTGGATAATAAATACACTACATGTTGGGGTTTTATAAAAACTGATCACAAGATAGTGAGGTTTTAGGGCTATTGCAAGTGTTAAAATTTAATGTATTTAAGGTCATGCTCTACTATAAAAATTCAGTTAGTAACAACTAACTTAGTAAGGCGTTTTATTTTTGATTTATGAGAAACGCAATGCTTTTTTTAGGTTAATTATTTTCTGTTATTTATTTTAAATAAATAACAGGTGTACATAAAATGTACGTTTGTTTTTTAGTCGTTAATGTTTGAATTTTCATCAAATAAATTACAAATTGAACACTTGTTTATTTTATCGTCGCCATTATGTCTAGTGGGTTTAAAGTCATAGCGTCAGCTTGCCACTGTTCACATTCATTAATATCTAAAATATATCCCCATTGCGCTATTATTGTGTACATGTTTGCGCTATTGCCAGCCTCAATATCTCTAAGGGCATCGCCAACATATATGCATTTTTTGGGATCGCTATTCATTTGTTCGCATGCAAATAAAATAGGAGCAGGGTGTGGTTTACGCTGAGGCAGGGTATCTCCAGCTATTAATGTTTTACATTGATCGAATTGCGGAAATTTGGGCACTAAAATTTTAGATAAGTATTCAGGTTTGTTCGTTACAATTCCCCAAGGAATATTCATTTCATTCAATGAGAATAATAATTTTTCTATATTAGGGTATAACTTAGTATGAACAGCAATATTTTGTTCATAGTAATTTAAAAATTCAATGCGCAGCGCATTAAAATTAAATTCCGAAAGTCGTTCTCCAAACCCTAACTCTAATAAACCCTTCGCACCGTCAGAGGCAATTGGTCTGTACTTTTCTCTGTCGACAGGCTCAAGACCTTTATTTTTTAATACATAATTTAATGCTTCGCCTAGATCATTTGCGGTATCTAATAAAGTACCATCTAAATCGAATAATACTGCAGTATGCTTATTCATTCTTTTTCCTATGCTTGTTTTTGGAAACATAAAATATAGTTAACATCTAATTTTGATGTTAATTTATGATTTTCTGTTAATGGGTTGTAGTGAATTCCTACTGCATCAATACATTTTAAATTTTGATCTTCAGCCCATGAAATTAAGGTTGAGGGTTTGATAAACGAATCGTGGTTATGGGTACCATTAGGAACAAGTTTAAGTACTTTTTCTGCAGCGACTATGGCTAACAAATAAGACATGATGGTTTTATTTAAGGTGGAGAAAAACACAAAACCATTAGGTTTCACCATATCAGCACATGCAGAAATGATTGAAGAAGGGTCTGGAACATGCTCAAGCATTTCCATACAAGTTACAATGTCAAAGGCTTCAGGGCTTTGTTTGGCTTTCTCCTCTGCTGTTATTTTTTCATAATCTAACTTAACGTTAGATTCTAATGCATGAAGCTTTGCTATATTTAGAGGTTCTTCTCCCATATCAATACCCGTAACATTAGCGCCTAACTTGGCTAAGCTTTCGCTCAGTATGCCTCCGCCACATCCTACATCTAGTATGTTTTTATCAAAGAGATTATGTACATGTTGAATAATAAACTGACAACGAAGTGGGTTGATTTGATGGAGTGGTTTAAAATCACCAGTAAGATCCCACCATTGACTGGCGACTTTTTCGAATTTTTCAATTTCATCAAAATTTACGTTAATGTTTTTAGACATTTTATAGACTCATTGCAGAATGTTTTCATTGTTAATGATTCTAAATGAAAATGTGATTCAAACCTAGTAGCTTAAAAGTATATCCAGAGTAAAATTTAGCTTTTATTCTTCATTTGTAGTTATTTTTAGGTGAATTAAATTAATGGTTTAAAAAGTAGTCAAATCATCCTGTTTTTTACTGTTGTTCAAATATTAAACGTTTTGATGTTTTCTGTTTTAATTAATTAAAACAAGGCTTTATAAGTATTCATTCGATAAAAGTATATGAATATAATCGAGAGCCATAAAGCAGTATTGTCTTGTGAAATTTTATGTTAGTATGCCGTGTTAATTATAACTATAATTTCGAAAATTCTGATTTTGTTCTAAGTTAAGGGATACCATCGATTTATGACCGATCTGGCTAACAATATTTCTCCAATAAATATTGAAGATGAATTAAAAAACTCCTATTTAGATTACGCGATGAGCGTAATAGTAGGGCGAGCATTACCTGATGTTCGTGATGGATTAAAACCAGTGCATCGTCGCGTTTTATTCGCTATGAATGTACTAGGTAATGACTTCAATAAACCTTATAAAAAATCAGCACGTGTTGTTGGTGATGTTATCGGTAAATATCACCCGCATGGTGATACTGCTGTATACGATACTATTGTTCGTATGGCGCAGCCGTTTTCTTTAAGGTACATGTTGGTTGATGGGCAAGGTAACTTCGGTTCAGTCGATGGTGACTCCGCTGCTGCTATGCGTTACACCGAAATTAGAATGGCAAAAATTGCACATTCTATTTTGGCCGATTTAGATAAAGAAACGGTTGATTTTGTTCCTAACTATGATGGAACTGAGCATATTCCTGCTGTAATGCCTACACGCATACCTAATTTATTGGTTAACGGTACTTCAGGTATTGCTGTTGGTATGGCAACAAATATTCCACCGCATAACTTAACGGAAGTGATTAATGCTTGTTTGGCGCTTATAGAAAATAGTGAGCTGTCAATTGAAGAGTTAATTGAACATATTCCGGGTCCTGATTTTCCTACTGCGGCTATTATTAGCGGCCGTGCAGGTATTCAAGAAGCTTATAGAACAGGCCGTGGTAAAATTAAGATCCGCGCTCGTGCTTCTATAGAAGTTGATGACAATTCAGGTAAAGAAACTATTGTTGTTCATGAGCTACCTTACCAAGTTAACAAAGCACGCTTAATTGAAAAAATGGCTGAGCTTGTTAAAGAAAAACGTTTAGAAGGTATTTCTGCCTTACGTGATGAGTCTGATAAAGACGGTATGCGTATGGTTATTGAAGTAAAACGTGGTGAAGTAGGCGAAGTTGTATTAAACAATCTTTACAAATTAACTCAAATGCAAGTGTCGTTTGGTTTAAATATGGTGGCTTTAACAAATGGCCAACCTAAGTTGTTTAATCTGAAAGAAATGCTTGAAGCATTTATATTACATCGTCGTGAAGTTGTAACTCGTCGTACAATATTTGAACTTCGTAAAGCTCGTGAAAGAGCACATCTTCTTGAAGGTCTATCAATCGCATTAGCGAATATAGATCCGATCATTCAATTGATCAAAACTTCTCCAACACCAAGTGAAGCTAAAGAAAAGCTTACTTCTCAAGGTTGGGAGTTAGGTAATGTTGCTGAAATGCTTTCAGCAGCCGGTTACGATGCTGCTCGACCTGAATGGGTAGAGCCAGAATTTGGTATTCGAGACAATAAATATTACTTAACAGCACAACAAGCTCAAGCAATATTAGACTTACGTTTACATAAATTAACGGGTCTAGAGCATGAGAAAATATTAAACGAATACAAAGAGCTTCTTGATCTTATTGCTGAGTTGTTACACATATTAGCGACTCCTGCGCGTTTAATGGAAGTTATTCGTGAAGAACTTGAAGACATTCGTACTGAATTCGGTGATGAACGTAGAACAGAAATTAGCTCTGCGTCCCATGATTTATCGATGGAAGATTTAATTTGTGAAGAAGATGTGGTTGTTACACTTTCTCATGAAGGTTACGTTAAATATCAAGTTCTAGCCGATTACGATGCTCAGCGTCGAGGCGGTAAAGGTAAAGCTGCAACTAAAATGAAAGAAGAAGACTTTATTGAAAGACTTCTTGTCGCGAATACTCACGATACTATTCTTTGTTTCTCTGATAGAGGAAGAATGTATTGGCTTAAAGTTTTCCAATTACCTCTAGCAAGTAGAACAGCGAGAGGGCGTCCAATTGTTAATATTCTTCCATTAGAAGCTGATGAAAGAATTACGGCTATTCTACCAGTACGTGAATACGAAGAAGATAAATTTATCTTTATGGCTACAGCCTCTGGTACTGTTAAGAAAACTCGCTTAACTGAGTACTCTCGTCCAAGAGCAAATGGTATTATTGCGATTAATTTACGTGAAGACGATACGCTAATTGGTGTAGATATCACTGAAGGTGATAACGACATTATGCTGTTTTCTGATGCAGGTAAAGTTGTACGCTTTACTGAAGGTAAGAAAAACCCTGATGATGCTAACTTTGTTGTGAAACCTGTAGGTCGTAACGCAACAGGTGTTCGTGGTATGAAGTTAGAAAACGACGAAAAAGTTGTGTCTCTTATCGTTCCTCATAATGATGGACCTATATTAACCATTACTGAAAATGGTTTTGGTAAGCGTACTTCATTAGAAGAATACCCTGCGAAGAGTCGTGCTACTAAAGGTGTTGTTTCTATTAAAGTCAGTGAGCGTAATGGTAAAGTTGTTGGTGCTGTTCAGGTAGAAGAACAAGACGAAATCATGTTGATCACCGATAATGGAACATTAGTACGAACTCGTGTAAACGAAGTGAGTGTTATCGGACGAAATACACAAGGTGTTCGTATAATCCGTACTTCTGAAACGGAATTAGTTGTTGCTCTTCAACGTATTGATGAAATTCAATCAGATGATGCCGATGAAGATAACGATGGAAGTGGTGTAGATGAGTCATCATCACCAGAAGTCAATGCTGAAACACCTGCAGAGTCAACTCCTAGTGAGTCATCCGACGAAGCTGGTGAAGATATAGAATAGCAACGGCCACACAATAAAAATAAAAGGGCGGTTTAACCGCTCTTTTTTATGTTTAAGTTGGTATTAATAAATAATACCAATCGCAATAACCCATTGAGCATTTATACTCGTTTAAATGGCCAATTACATCATTATTTATTTAATAATTAGAACACTGCTTATTAAAATAAATGCCTCGCCTACAGGACGTAGGTGCTTAGGTTCAGTTTGGAACGATGAACCTGTGTATTTGACCATTTATTCTTTGTATAAAAATAGGTTAATTCATTAATGCGTTTGGTATAAAAGTGAATAAGTCAGTTTGATTTGCTTCTAAGTAAATTAGCATGCTTATTAATATAACAAAATTTCAAAAGGTTAATTTAAAAATGTCTGGTGTTTATAATTTTTGTGCTGGCCCTGCAATGTTACCCGTTGATGTAATGAAAAAAGCGCAGCAAGAGTTTATTAATTGGGAAAATATGGGGAGTTCTATAATGGAATTGAGTCATAGAAGCCCTGAGTTTATGGCTGTAGCAGCCAATGCAGAAGCAACACTTCGTACATTAATGGATATTCCTAAGAATTATAAAGTGCTGTTTTGTCATGGCGGTGGCAGAGGGCAATTCTCTGCAGTTCCTCTAAATTTATTACCTGAAGGTAAGAAAGCTGATTATATTGTATCGGGTTCTTGGTCCAAAGCAGCAGCAGCAGAAGCGGCTAATTTTGGTGAAGTGAATGTTATTGATATAACGCGTGAAACTGAAAGCTCAAAATCTATTATCCCTTTAAATGAATGGCCTTTATCGGCTGATGCTGCTTATGTACATTACTGTCCAAATGAAACGGTTGATGGCTTAGAAATTTTTGAGTTACCAGAAACAAATGGTATTCCCTTAGTTGCTGATTTATCGTCAACCATCCTTTCAAGAAAATTTGATGTTTCAAAGTTTGGGCTTATCTATGCCGGCGCTCAAAAAAATATTGGACCATCGGGTTTAACTATAGTTATTGTGAGAGACGATCTTATTGGTCATGCTGCTAAAGCAACTCCTTGTATCATGAATTATAAAACATTAGCTGATAACGACTCTATGTATAATACGCCTCCTAGTTATGCATGGTATTTAGCTGGACTTGTTTTTGATTGGTTAGCTGATCTAGGTGGTGTTGAAGCAATTGAAAAAGTTAATGCTAAAAAAGCTCAACTTCTTTACAGCTATATTGATGACAGTCGTTTTTATAAAAATAACATAGCAAAAGAATTTCGTAGTTTAATGAATATACCATTCTGGTTAGTTAATGAAGAATTAAATAAATCGTTTTTAGCTGAAGCAGCAAATGAAGGGCTTACAGCGCTTAAAGGCCATCGTATTGTCGGTGGTATGCGAGCAAGTATATACAATGCAATGCCTTATGAAGGTGTAGAAGCATTAGTCGCGTTTATGAAAAAATTTGAACAGGAGAATGGATAAAATGGAACAGTTAACATTAAATCCTATTAAAAAAATTAATGGTGAAATTTTTTTACCGGGTTCAAAGAGCTTATCGAATCGCGCATTGTTAATCGCCGCGTTAGCTAATGGTGTTACTAAAATTACTAACTTACTTGTTAGTGAAGACATTGAACATATGCTTAATGCTTTAGCAACGCTTGGTGTAAAGTATACTTTAAGTGATTGCGGTACTGAGTGTACAGTGGTAGGAAATAACGGTTTTTTTAATACGGATAAACCTTTAGAACTCTACTTAGGAAATGCTGGTACAGCTATGCGCCCTTTATGTGCAGCATTGGCTGCTAGTGAAGGTGAATTCGTATTAACAGGTGAACCAAGAATGAAAGAGCGACCTATTGGTCACTTGGTTGACGCACTAGCACAACTTGATGCTGATATTGAATATCTGGAAAATAAAGACTATCCGCCAGTAAAAATAACCGGTAAAGCGTTAACTGGTAATACTGTTACTATTGATGGTTCAATTTCTAGCCAGTTTTTAACCGCTATACTTATGATTGCTCCCTTGTTAAAAACCAATACTAATATAGAGATTAAAGGTGAATTAGTCTCAAAACCGTATATTGATATTACTCTTGATATTATGTCTAGGTTTGGCATTAAAGTGCAAAACAATGACTATCAATCATTTACTGTACAAGGTAATCAATCTTACCAGTCCGTTGATCGTTACATGGTTGAAGGTGATGCTTCTTCAGCGTCATACTTTTTAGCTGCCGGTGCAATTAAAGGTGGTGAAATTACGGTGCACGGTGTTGGTAAATTAAGTGTGCAGGGCGACAAGCACTTTGCTGATGTACTTGAGAAAATGGGGGCAGAGGTTAAGTGGAATGATGAGTCAATTACTGTTATAGGCAAACCGCTTATAGGTATTGATATGGACATGAATCACATACCTGATGCTGCTATGACTATAGCAACAACAGCACTTTTTGCTAAAGGTACGACAACGATTAGAAACATATATAACTGGCGCGTAAAAGAAACAGATCGATTAACGGCAATGGCAACTGAACTTAGAAAAGTAGGGGCAGAAGTGATCGAAGGCGAAGACTTTATCACAATAACACCACCAGCTTTATTAAAGCATGCTGAAATAGATACTTACAATGATCATCGCGTAGCTATGTGTTTCTCTCTAATAGCATTGAGTGATACGCCTGTAACGATTAATGATCCAAAATGTACAGCGAAAACGTTTCCAGACTATTTTGATAAGTTAGCACAAGTTTCTTGCTAAAAATCTTACAAAAAAAACTTTTACGCGATTTGATAGGTTAAATCCCGTATAATTTCGCCGATTTTCGATATTAGGAGAAAGATGTATGCAGCAAAACGTTCCAGTAATCACTATTGACGGACCTAGTGGCGCTGGTAAAGGTACTGTGGCTCGTATAGTTGCAGAAAAGCTTGGATGGCATTTACTTGACAGTGGTGCTATTTACCGCGTTTTGGCTTTAGCGACTCATTATCATCAAGTTGATGTTAATGAAGAAGAGCCATTAATACCAATGGCTGCTCATTTAGATGTTCAGTTTGAAATCAGTAGCGAAGGAGACAGTAAAATCGTTCTCGAAGGAGAAGATGTTACTGATACTATTCGTACTGAAGAAATAGGTAAATTAGCCTCTCAAGTGGCAGCATTTCCCAGAGTAAGGGAAGCCTTATTAAGAAGACAACGCGCATTTAAAGTGTCACCTGGCTTAGTTGCTGATGGTAGAGACATGGGAACAGTTGTTTTTTCAGATGCACCAATTAAAGTATTTTTAACAGCAAGCGCGGAAGAAAGAGCGCAACGTCGATTTAAACAGTTGAAAGAAAAGGGGCTTGATGTTAAAATCGGGCGCCTTTTGGATGACATACGTCAACGAGATGAGCGAGATCAGAATAGAGATGTCGCACCGTTGATCGCAGCTGAAGGGGCGTTAGTTATTGATTCTACGGATGTTTCTGTCGATGATGTTGTTGAAAAAATACTATCTTTTTCATCAAAAATACTATCATAACTTAAGAAAATATTATTTGAAGCCTAACTGTACGGATACGCTAGGCATTATTAACAACCCCATGAAACATGTATGTTGATTGGATTATAAGCTGAGTTCATAAAAACATTATGACTGAAAATTTTGCACAACTTTTTGAAGAAAGTTTAAAAGAAATCGAAACACGTCCTGGTTCAATCATTAAAGGGACTGTAGTAGCAATCAACAAAGACAACGTTTTAGTTGATGCTGGATTAAAATCTGAAAGCGTTATCTCAATCGACCAATTCAAAAACACTTCTGGTGAGCTTGAAATTAGTGTTGGTGATGAGATCGACGTAGCTTTAGATGCTACTGATGATGGTTTCGGTGAAACAATTCTTTCTCGTGAAAAAGCAAAACGTCACGAAGCATGGCAAGTGCTTGAAAAAGCATATGAAGAAAAAGAAACTGTTATCGGTGTTATCAACGGTAAAGTTAAAGGTGGTTTCACAGTTGAAGTTAGCAATATTCGTGCTTTCTTACCTGGTTCATTAGTAGATGTTCGCCCAATTCGCGACACTGCTCACCTTGAAGGTAAAGATTTAGAATTCAAAGTTATTAAGCTTGATCAAAAGCGTAATAACGTTGTTGTATCTCGTCGTGCTGTTATTGAATCTGAAAGTAGTGTTGAACGTGATGCATTATTAGAGTCATTAGCTGAAGGCTTAGAAGTTAAAGGTATCGTTAAAAACCTTACAGACTACGGTGCATTCGTAGATTTAGGTGGTATTGACGGTTTACTACACATTACAGATATGGCTTGGAAGCGTGTTAAACACCCTGGCGAAATCGTAAATGTTGGTGACGAAATTCAAGTTAAAGTACTTAAATTTGACCGTGAACGTACACGTGTTTCATTAGGTATGAAGCAGTTAGGCGAAGATCCATGGGTAGCTATTGCTAAGCGTTACCCTGAAGGTGCTAAACTTTCTGGTCGCGTAACTAACTTAACTGACTACGGTTGTTTTGTTGAAATACAAGAAGGCGTTGAAGGTTTAGTTCACGTTTCTGAAATGGATTGGACTAACAAAAACATTCACCCATCTAAAGTTGTTAACTTAGGTGATACTGTTGAAGTAATGGTATTAGAAATTGACGAAGAACGTCGTCGTATTTCTCTAGGTCTTAAGCAATGTATCCCGAACCCATGGGAAGAGTTTGCTAAGAACTTCAACAAAGGTGATAAAGTATCAGGTAAGATCAAGTCAATCACTGACTTTGGTATCTTTATTGGTCTTGACGGCGGAATTGATGGTTTAGTTCACTTATCTGATATTTCATGGGCTGGCGGTGAAGAAGCTGTTCGTGAATACAAGAAAGGTGATGAAATCTCAGCTGTTGTACTACAAGTAGACCCTGAGCGTGAGCGTATTTCTTTAGGCGTTAAGCAAACTGAAGACGATCCGTTTAACCAGTATCTGACAGACACCAAAAAAGGTGCTATTGTTAATGGTAAGGTTGTTGAAGTAGACGCTAAAGGCGCTAAAATTGAGTTAGCTGAAGGTGTTGAAGGTTATTTACGTGTTGCTGATATTTCACGTGAACGTATTGAAGACGCTACAACTGAATTATCTGTAGGTGATAGTGTTGAAACTAAGTTTGTTGGTGTAGATCGTAAGAACCGCACAATCAGCTTATCAATCAAAGCTAAAGACCAAGCAGATGAACGCGAAGCAATGGACTCTCTAAACCAAACTGAAGAAGATTCTGGTTTAAGTGCTATGGCTGAAGCGTTTAAAAACGCTAAAGTTTAATAGCTAACTAAGTAATAAAGGGAAGTGAAAGCTTTCCTTTATTTTGAATCCATTTACGCGTAAGTTAAATCATCACTGGAGGTTTAAATGACCAAATCTGAACTGATTGAAAAGTTAACTGATAAGTTAAGTCACTTGTCTGCTAAAGATGTAGAGCAATCAATTAAAGAAATTCTTGAAATGATGGCGCAAACTCTGTCTAAGGGTGACCGTATTGAAATTAGAGGTTTCGGTAGTTTTTCACTACATTATCGTGCTCCGCGTATTGGACGTAACCCTAAAACAGGTCAATCTGTAGAGCTTGAGGGTAAGTATGTACCTCACTTTAAGCCTGGTAAAGAGTTACGTGAAAGAGTTAATCTTTCTATTGCTTAAGTAGTTATAAGAGTTTATTAAGCTCTATGCTTTCAAATGAAATGGCATGCTATATAGCGTGCCATTTTTTTATATTACACTTTATTAAAATATAAGAGTTTATTGTGCGTTTATACTTAACGGTTATTTTATTTCTTATTTTTTTGGCTATAGCTTTCGTGTTTGGTAGCCAAAATGACCAAATGCTGACACTTAACTATTTAATTGCAAGAGTCGATATTTCGGTTGCTGCAACAGTGAGTCTTTTTACTATTATTGGTTTCATTCTAGGTTTATTATTTTGCCTATTATGGAAGTTAATCAATGTAGTTTCCCCTCGAAAATCATCAAAAAATAATTCTTAGGACTTTTATATGGAATGGCTTTTTTTATTGTTACCTGTAGCTGTAGCATATGGTTGGTTCATGAGAGGTAATAGCCTCAAACAAAATGTTTACACAGAAAAAGAAGAATTATCAAAAAAGTATTCTACAGGTCTAAATTATCTATTTTCAAATCAACAAGATAAAGCGATTGATTACTTACTTGAAGCATTAAAAGTTGAAGACGATTCAGTTGAAGCTCATTTTGCAATGGCAAACTTGTTTAGAAAACGCGGTGAGCTTGATCGCGCATTAAAAGTACATGAACATTTGGTTAAACAAAAACATCTTCCAACGAATGCGCAACAACAGGCGGTTTTTGAATTAGGAAAAGATTTTTTAAGTGCCGGTTTATATGATCGTGCTGAAAATATGTTTAATCAATTATTAAAATCTAAAGTATACGGGCTAAAGTCATTAAGTTTTTTGATGCAGATTTATCAGTCAACAAAAGATTGGCATCAAGGTATAAAGTTAAAAAAATCTATTCTTAAAACTAAAGATAAAAAGCTTAAACATAATTTAGCTAATTTTTACTGTGAATTAGCAACCACTGCTTTAGCAAAGGATGAGTTTATTGAAGTTATAGAGCTGTTAGAGAATGCCTTAGCTTTAGATCCTGATTCATGCCGTGCTAATTGGTTAATGGCTAAAATATACGAAAATCATCAACAATATGATGAAGCTAGCCAATGTTATCGTGATATTTATAAACAAGACAAAGAGTTTTTTCCTGATGTTATAACTAAAATGCAACATTGTTATAGTGAATTGGGTGAAGAAGAAGAATTTTATAAATTTATAAGACAAGTTTATGAAGAAACAGGAAGCTCAAGTGCTTTGATAACTTATCTTGAATACCTTGAAAAAACATACACATTAAATAAAGCGAAAGAGTTTATCTTACTAGCTTTAAAAAGAAGACCAACTATTCGTGGTTTTAAGCACTTTGTTAAAATGCAAATGACAGAGTCAGAACAAGAAAGCGCTACCGAACACTTAGATGTTATTAAAGAACTCATCTCTGAATATTTAAAGCTTAAACATAGATATAGCTGTAGAACGTGTGGCTTTAACAGTAGTACACATTATTGGTCTTGTCCGTCATGTCATGATTGGGAGCAGCTTAAACCAGTTAGAGGCCTCGAAGGCGAATAATTACTCCTTTTCTGTGTTTTAAAGTTCAACAGCTGCATCGAAAGTACCCATTGACTAACGTCAACTCAGTGTTTTCTCTTTGCTCTAGAACTTTAATACTTTGAAAAGTGTAATTATGATTTTTATATTTTTTGAATGTACGCTTGATTAAAGAATTAAAGAATTAAAGAATTAAAGAATAGGGAACTCCATGTTTGATCCAAAAGTTGTTGTTGCATTAGATTTCGATAAAAAAGCAGATGCATTATCATTTGTTGATAAAGTTCAGCCGAGTGATTGTCGCTTAAAAGTAGGCAAAGAAATGTTTACTTATTTTGGTCCTGAGTTTGTAAAAACATTAACGAATAAAGGCTTTGATGTTTTTTTAGATTTAAAATTTCACGACATTCCTAATACCGTAGCAAAAGCGGTTAAAGCTTCTGCTGATTTAGGCGTATGGATGGTTAATGTTCATGCCAGTGGTGGTAGTAAAATGATGATTGCAGCTAAAGAAGCGTTAGTTTCTTATAAGCAAGATGCGCCATTGTTAATTGGTGTTACGGTATTAACAAGTATGGGACAAGATGATTTATTAGGTTTAGGTATTACTAAAACGCCTGCAGAGCAAGTTATGGCATTGGCTACGTTAGCGAACCAAAGTGGTTTAGACGGTGTTGTATGTTCGGCTTGGGAAGCTGAAGCATTAAAACAATCTCAAGGTAAAGAGTTTAAGTTAGTAACCCCAGGTATTAGGCCTGCCGGTTCGTCTGCTGATGATCAAAAAAGAATTATGACGCCAAGAGAGGCTATTGATGTTGGAGTCGACTATTTAGTTATCGGTCGTCCAATAACAAAAGCAATTGATCCTCATAGTGTTTTACAAAGTATTAACGCTTCGCTTATATTTTGATCTCCATGATAAAATGAATAATAAACTTAAAAATGGATTAATTAGGTTCGCTAATTAATCCATTTTTGTCATTAAATTAAATAATCCAAATCGCCGCTAATATAAAAGTAGCAATCCAAATTGTTTCAACCATCATTAATACTATAGGTTTAAAACCAACACATTTAAGTTTGGCAAAATTTGATTTCATTCCTATGGCGGTTATTGAAACAACCAAAGCAAAGCGTGAAAAATTCGTCGCCGGCTCTAAAATAATTTCAGGTATAGTAATAAAAGAATTAATGAGCATTAGTATGATAAAGGCGATTAAAAATCCTGGAACTTTAGCTGCTTTAGCATTGCTATTATTTGTATTTCTATTTAATTTAATAATAAATAACATAGCAAGTACAACCGGCATTAAAAAGCTTACTCGTACCAATTTAACAAGTGTTGACATATCACCGGTTTCTTCAGAAATAGAATAACCAGCCCCTACAACTTGTGCTACATCGTGTATCGTTCCACCTAAGAAAAATCCAGAGTCTATATCGTTTAACCCTAAATAAGTCACTATAATAGGGTATACAACCATGGCAATTGTCGATAAAGACGTAACACCAATGATCGTGACTAATGTGTCTCTTTCTTTGTCTTTATGCTCTGGTAGTATCGCTGTAATGGCCATTGCTGCAGAAGCACCACATATAGCAACTGATCCCCCTGTAAGAGCACCAAAGCTTTTACTTAACTTAAACTGTTTTGATAATATAACACCTAGGCAAATGGTACTTGCGATGGCTAATACCAAGATAACAATAGCTTCCCAACCCAAAGATACAAGGTCGTTTAGGGCTATCCTTAAACCTAATAAAGCAACACCCACCCTTAAAATAAAAGTCGCAGCAAATTCAATTCCTTTTTTACAAGGTGAATCTTCGTAAAGAAAGGACATTGCTATGCCTAATAATAACGCAAATAACATGGCTGGAGCACCGTAGTGCTCACTTAAAAAAAGAGCGGCTAACCCAGTAATGGTAGTAATACCAATACCGGGTAATAGAGCCTTTATATTCATAGCTATACCTTATTTTTGGCCTAATACAACAAGTACTTTACGTTTCGTGTTGCCTGAATATGGTCGCCTTCCATGCATCGCCAAATTGTTATCAACAAGTGCAACATCACCATTTTGCCAATCAATATCAAAAGACAATGATTCAGATATCGAAACCACTTTGTCTAAATATTCTTTACTAAATAGCGTATCATCACCAAAGCATAAGGCGACAGAAGGATCTTCCTTAACACCATTCCAACCTTGATATGCAGCTATAACTTGATTGAAAAATACTTTTCTATTATTTTTTAATGTTCTAATTGCGGGTAAGGCTGCTGTTTGAGCTTTTAAAGAGCCGTCTTCTAGCCATTGCCATGAATAACCTAACTCTTTTAGTTTATCTTCGGCTTCTTCAACATTAGAAACGCTTAACGTACTTCGCCAGCTTCTTCCTTGACCCGATTCCGGTTTATCTTCACTCGGCATGAATGTAGTATATTTGATGCCTACTTGTTCAAGTTTATTTGTTGTTTCAGCATCATACTTTATTAATTGATTATACATTTCGTCTGAACGACAAACTACTGTTGCACCACCTTGATCGGCAGCTTCTTCACAAAAAAGTGATATTCTTCCTGGGTAAATAGGTGTTTGAGCCATTTCATTATGCAAATATATTTCTACATCTTTAGGAGCTTCATTTGCGGTAAATACATATTCGGTATAATTAATCCGTACCGCGTTAGATAGAGATTCTTTATATGTAAAGTTAGGGTATTTAAAAGCAGAAAAAAAGTCGTCGTATGTTTGCGCATCTTTAACGGGAAAACCTCTAAATAACAATGCACCGGTATAGCTGAGCTCTGTTTCTAGTGCCGTTAGGTTTTCTGATATCCATGTTGTTGCTTCTTCAATTGTTTTAATTGAACCGTCGTTTACGATAATAGCAGGAAATTCATCTGCTGAGTTTCTTAGGTTTTCAATCATATTACTTATATAAGCCATAAATATTCCTTAATCGTAAATAGGGTAAAATTTATTGAAAGCTGCTTCGCAGAAATCACCTGGATCATTAAAGCGTTTATTTGCATTTAATTGTGAAATACTGTTCATTTCGTCTTCAGTTAAACTAAAGTCGAAAATACTAATATTTTCTTTTAAGCGATTGAGGTTGCTACTTTTAGGAATGATTGAGCAACCACGTTGAACCCCCCAACGTAAGACTATTTGTGCTGGTGTTTTATTTAATCGTTCAGCCGCTTTAATCACGACAGCTTGTTGTAGTACTGATTCACTTTGGTTTGCCATATCTAATTCAACATAAGAAAGGGCACCTAAAGGAGAAAATGCCGTTACACTTAAATTATAACTTTTGGCTAATCTTATTAATCTTTCTTGAGTAAGATAAGGGTGAGACTCTATTTGAAGTTGAGAAGGCTTTATTTTAGCGTAAGCCATTAAGTCGTTGAGTAATCCTGATGTATAGTTACAAACGCCAATCTCTTTTACTAAGCCTTTTTCAGTAAGTGCTTCCATAGCCTGCCATGTTTCTTGTAATGAAACGGGCTCTATTAACATTTCAGGTGTTTCAGCTTTAGGGTCGAATATCCACTCAGGTGGATAACGAGTTTCAAATGGAACAAAAGGTTGAGCTATTGGGAAATGTATTAGATATGAATCTAAGTAAGTTAATCCTAAGTCTGATAATGTTTTCTCTAATGCAGGTTGTACATGCTCTTTTGCATGGTAGGTGTTCCATAACTTAGAGGTTATTTTTAAATCTTCACGAGTACAAATACCTTCACTAATTGCACGGGCTATACCTTGACCTACTTCAATTTCATTACCGTAGTCACAAGCACTATCTAAATGCCTATAACCTATTTTTATGGCATTATATACAATGTCTGCGCATTCAGACTGTGGAAGTTTCCATAAACCTAAGCCAACTTTATAAATATCTTTGCTGTTCATTGATACACCTTTGTCTTATAAAATAACTGATATTATATATCTTATATAAGACTGGTTTTTTGTCAAACGCTATTTATATAAATAATCGTTAAATTAGTCATAATACCCATTGCAATAATGAAATGGTGGTAATAGGGGGATGACTGCTTACATAAGGTCAACTAAGTAGTGATATTTATCAGAACGACAACGCGTTATTCTATATTCAATGAGCTTACCTTCAAGAGAATATGCTAAACGAGTAAAAGCAAGTAGTGGATCGTTTATTGAAATATTGAGTTGCTCGGCATCGCTTTTATTAGCAAGAATAGCTTTAATTCTATCTGCTATCTTCTGAACGGTATGACTGTAGTTAGTTTGATAAAAATGATAAAGCGTGTGAGGGATTTCAACTTCGTCTATCAAACCTTTAAAGTATTTTTTCGGTAGGTAAATATCTTCTAATATACAGAGTTCATCATCAATTTTTCGTTTACGTGATAATACAATAACTTCTTCATCGGGCTGTAAGTTTAAGTTATGAGCTATTTCACCTGAAGCAAGTATTATCTTACGTGAGATAGTTTCTGACATGGGTAACTCAGGTTTTTTACCGTCCGCTACAATAGGAAAAAATTTATATAATGCATTTTGACTAGTACGTTCAGATACAAAAGTACCAACCCCTTGTTTTCTTTCTAAAATTTGATTCGTTGTTAACGTGTTTAAAGCTTTTCTCACTGTTCCTTGACTGACTTTAAACTCATCAGCAAGTTGAAATTCATTTGGAAGCATTTCTCCTGGCTTCCAACGTTGCTCAACAATAAGCTGGGTAACGTATTCTTCAACTTGTTTATAAAGCGGTTGGTAAGAAGGGCCATTAGAGCTAAGCTTGCTTTCAAATTTATTTTTTTTCATTGGTTTATAACAATTAGTCTTTAGGATGAATGTAGTTACATAAATTAGATTGATTATATAAGTAAATACCATGAAACAATACAATTAACAAAATATATTATTATCAGTATCTGGCTTGCTAAAAGAAATATTGACATACGTGTTGTAAAATTAGTATCTTTTTAGTCTTATATAAGATATCTTTTTATGAATTGATCTAATAGTTGGAGTTTAACTATGTCCGAATTTTACGTAAACAGTCCTCAATGGAATGATATGAAACAGCTTACTATTATAGGTAAAGCTAAAATCAAAAATAATGTAATAGAGCTAGTGTCAAATGAAGGATTAATCCGCATTTCTTTACTGAATGTTGGTGTACGTTTTCAAATAGGGGTAGAGAGAACTTATGATTATGAAATGATCAAAAACCAGCCTGAAATTGTTGAAACAACCCTAGAAAGTTTTGATGATAAATCAATTATTGCAGGTGGTGACTATAAACTTGTTATCGAACATTCACCTTTTACCTTCGTACTAAGCCAGTTTGATAAAGTGATCCAGTCAACACCTAAAGATGGTCACTTTGTTAGACAATACAGACTACCACCATTAGCTAAAGTTGAAGACAAGTGGTTCATGTCGTTTGAATTAGGCTCAAGTGAACCTATATACGGCTTAGGTGAAAAGTGGGGGAAGTTAGATAAAAGAGGGCAGTTAATTCGTTCGTTTAATCATGATGCATTAGGCGTTAATGCTGAAATATCTTATAAAAATGTTCCTTTTGCTTGGAGTCCAGCAGGCTGGGGATTATTCGTTCACACACCATCTCCCGTTACCCATGGCGTAGGGTATGCTCCATGGTCACAGCGTTCTTACGGATTGCTTGTAGAAGATAATTACGCAGATATATTCTTATTACATGCTGACTCCAGTGTGAATATGCTTGATATATATACCAATATAACAGGTAAAGCGCCAACGCCTCCAGATTGGAGTTTAGGCGTTATTTTATCTAAAGCTTATTATAAAGATGTACCTGAATTAATGAGCACAGCAAAAGCTGTACGCGAGCATAAAATGCCATGTGATGTTATTACTCTTGATGGTAGAGCATGGCAAGATACAGACACACGTTTTGCTTTTGAATGGGATAAATCTAGATACGATAACCCAGCTAAAGTGATCAGTGATTTAAAAGCGATGAACTTTAAAGTGTGTATTTGGGAATACCCAATGATTTCAGTTGAAAACGACTTATTTGATACATTAGATAAGAAAGGTTGGCTGATTAAAGATAAACGTACAGGAAAGTCGTTTCAGTATGATTGGGATATGAGTGCATTTGGCGAAGTACTTACACCTTTACCTAAATCAGGCATATTAGACTTTACTCATACTGAAGCTTATGAGTTTTGGTGTGCAAGCCATAAACCGCTATTTGATCTTGGTATTGATATGATCAAAGCCGATTTTGGCGAGCAAATAGAAGACGACAATATGTTGGCTCATAATGGTGAATCAGGCCAAGCTTTACATAATATATATACTTTGTTGTATAACCGATGTGTTTATGAAGCTGCTCAACGTTATAGCAAAAATGGACCTTTTCTCTTTAGTCGTTCAGCATGGATTGGCTCGCAAAATTACCCAAGTCAGTGGGGAGGAGATCCTCAAGCAGATTGGGGTGGGTTAGCTGCCAGTTTACGTGGCGGAATTTCTTGGGGCCTTTCGGGTTCTCCTTTTTATGCAACAGACGTTGGCGGTTTCTATAAAGATACTCGTGACGCAGAGCTTTTTGTTCGCTGGATACAAGCGAGTGTATTTTCAGCTCATATGCGTTTACACGGTATTGGACAAAGAGAACCTTGGACATACGGCGTTGAGGCTGAAAGCGCTGCAAATCAAGCTTTAAAGCTAAGATACAAATTATTACCTTATATTAAAAATACGATGCAACAAGCAACAGAAACGGGCTTACCAGTACAAAGAGCTATGGTGTTGTCTTTTCCAAATGATAAAGCGTCTTGGCACTTTGAAGATCAATATATGTTTGGTGATGATTTACTTATTGTTCCTTGTTTACAACCGGGTGGTGAGGTTGAATTTTACTTACCTGAAGGTGAATGGAAAATGATGGATGATGTTCAAAAACGTTCATTTACCGGTGGTAAAGTACATAATTTAACATTGGAATTATCAGAGATTGCGGTGTTTGCTCTATCAGGAAAAAATATTCCATTAGGTGATGAAATACAACATACAGATGAAGTCGACTCAATTAGCTGTGTTACTTCTTATTGGGCTGTTTAAAGCTTAAAACCAAAAATAAACATAAAAGGTTATTCGTTTTTAAGTAATCAACCTGAGTTATTACGTAATAATTCAGGTTATTAGTTATGATTTTAACAATGTGTTAATCAGCGCTTTATTTGCGTGGTTGGCTCTATTTTGTGTAATTAATAACTAGACGTTACTTAAAAATAATAACTATATAAACTTGGAATTATTCAAACATGTCATCAATACAAATATTCTCAACGCTTGCATCATGTCTTTTCTTTATGGGAGTTGTAGCGTGGATTTCTTACCAAAAAACGAAAGGTGAAACTGACTCAAAAGATGGTTATTTTCTTGCTGGTAGGGGATTAACAGGCGTTTTTATTGCGGGTTCCATGTTATTAACTAACTTATCAGCAGAGCAATTAATTGGGTTAAATGGCTCTGCTTATATGTATAACTTAAGTGCTATGGCATGGGAAGTTACAGCTGGGTTTGCCACCATAGTCATGGCATTAGTTTTCCTACCTAAATATCTAGCAGGCGCTTTTACAACACTACCTGAATTTTTAAAAACTCGTTTTGATGACTCAGTAAGACGTATGACAGTCGTTTTATTTATGGTGGGTTATGGACTTATCACTATTCCATCTGTTTTATATGCTGGCTCTGTTGCTGTATTAAGATTGTTTGATATACCAGAGTTACTCAATTTAAGTTATGAATTAAGCTTAGTACTTACGATAGTTGTTGTAGGTAGCGTAGGGGCATTATATGCCATATTTGGCGGCTTAAAAGCGGTTGCAGTATCAGATACCTTAAATGGTGTCGGTTTACTTATTATTGGTATTTTAGTCCCTATACTCGGTTTATCTTTATTGGGTGGTGGCGATATTAGTGCGGGTGTTCACACTATTTTAAATGACCATACTGAAAAGTTAAATGCGATAGGTGGAGAAAACGATCCTGTTCCTTTTGGTACTATTTTTACAGGGATGATCTTCGCTAATTTATTTTACTGGTGTACTAATCAATATGTTATTCAGCGAACATTAGGAGCTAAAAATTTAGCAGAAGGACAAAAAGGGGTCTTGCTATCAGGTTATTTTAAACTTCTTGTTCCTTTTCTAATGATGCTTCCGGGAATTATAGCGTTTCATTTATATCAAGGTGAGCAGCTTCAGTCATTCGATTTGGCATATCCTCAATTAGTTAAAGATGTGTTACCTAATTATATGTCAGGCTTCTTTTTAGCTGTATTGTTAGGCACTGTATTTAGCTCATTTAACTCTTTATTAAATAGTGCAGCAACGCTTTTTTGTTTAGATGTCTATGCGCCATTCAAAAAAGATAAGGTAACAGACAAGCAACTTATTAAAGTAGCTAAAATCGCCAGTGTCGTTATTGCTTTATTCTCTTTTATTGTTGCTCCATTATTGATGTTTGCGCCAGAAGGTTTGTGGCAAATAATACGTATATTTACAGGTTTTTATAATATACCTGTGATCAGTATTGTTTTAGTTGGTTTTTTTACTGCAAAAGTTCCTGCTATTGCGGCCAAAATTGTAATAATTTTTCATGTGATCACCTACGGGGTTTTAAAGTTTATTATCGATATCGATATCAATTTTATTCACATTTATGCCATTTTATTCGTTGTTGAAGTGAGTATGATGCTGATTATTGGGCATTTATATCCAAGAAAAGGCAGTATTATCTTTAACACGATAGGCACAGTTAATTTAGTGCCTTGGAAATATGCGCAGCCAGTTGCTATCACATTAGCAGCCCTTATTGTGCAATTATATTTACTTTTTTCACCTATAGGCTTGGTTAATGGAATGAGTGTTTATTACCTGCCTTCTAGTTTGAGTCTGTTACTGCTTAACATTATTTTATGTAGTATCGTGATCCATAAATGGAACGTTAAATATTCTAAAAACAGGGATGTATCTAACAATTAAAAATATTTAAAATGTTACATTTTTAACTGTTTACAAGCGTTAATTGTTGATATTTAAGTATTTTATTTGATTTGTGTCTTATATAAGATATTAGTTGTTTTATCTTTGTTAAGGGTGTAGTCTAAAATTAGAATATTCATAGTTAACTAAAATAAGTTGCTAAAAAAAATAATAAAAGCACTGAATAATGAATATCAATTAAAAAAATTAAACAACAAGTAAAAACGGGGAACTATTATGACGAATAAAAAAAACAAGCTTTCTTTAGCTATTCTGTCGGCATTAGCCATAACAAATGTGGCAATGCCAGTATATGCAGAAGAAAGTAAAAAAGACGAAGGACTGGAAACTATCACAGTAACGTCGCAAAAACGTGTTGAACGAGTTTCAGAAATTCCAGTAGCGGTTTCAGTTCTGAGTAGCGATCAAATAGACTCATCTTTTTCAAGTAGCTTTGAAGGGCTTCAAAACTTAGTACCTTCAGTAAGCTTTAAAAAAGGTACAACAAGTCGAAATTCAGCCATTACTGTTCGTGGTATTGGTACCATTTCATTTAGTGTTGCAGCAGAACCTAGTGTATCTACGGTAGTAGATGGCGTAGTTTTAGGCCGTTCTGGACAAGCTTTTACTGATTTATATGACTTAGAACGTATTGAAGTTTTAAGAGGTCCACAAGGTACTTTATTTGGTAAAAATGCTTCTGCTGGCGTTGTAAATATTACCACAAAACGTCCTTCTGGCGAAACTGAAGGTATGATTGAAGCTACTATGTTTCAAGGTAATGAATATAAAATTAAAGGTAAAATTCAAGGTGAGATAAACGATAGTGCCGCAGCAAGTATTGTTGTTACTAAGTCGGGCTACGACGGCAATATTTATAACGTTTATAACAACGAATATATAAATGGTTACGACAAGCAAGGCTTTCGAGCTATGCTTGATATGGAATTATCGTCAGATACTAAAGCACTCTTTATTTTTGAAAGTGCAGAATCAAATGACGATTGTTGTGCTGATATAGAAGGTTTGCCGAGTGGACGTAATCCAAGTTCAAAAGCGGCACCTAACAGTAATGGTATTGTAAATGGTGTGGCAGATCTTGATCTTAATCAACGTCAAGTTGATCATGATTTTGAATCACGCACTATTGACAACACTACCGCATTTTCTGTCCAAATTGATAAAGATTTAGGTGATTATACTTTAACATCAATTACAGCATACAGAGAGTGGGAGAACATTGAATATCGAGAAGGTGACTTTACTTCAATTGCGGGTGACTCAACAGATCTCGTCACTTTTGATAATACGCCTCCTTTTCAACTTCATGATGTAGGGCCACAAACATGGCGTCAGTTTTCACAAGAAGTTCGTATAGCATCACCTCTTGGAGAGAAATTAGATTGGCAAGCAGGTGCATTCTTCTGGAAAATGGACTCGGAACGTAATTTCACACGTGATGCAAGTTGTCAAAATAACGGTGGTCAACTAAATGAAGCAATCTCAAATTATTTATCAACCACGCAAGGTATTAATTCTCCTACAGAAACTGAAGTGTCTGACTTTATTTCAGCAGAAGGAATTACTTGTAATGCTAATGATATAGTTAGTGCTACAGCTTATATGCATACAGAGTTTGTTAACTGGGCATTATTTGGTGACGGTAAATACCATTTTTCTGATGACTTTAGATTATTATTTGGTGCACGTTATACACATGATGAAATTGATTTTACTCATACCCGAATTAGCAATGATTTATATGGCCGACGTGGTGTTGGTGTAAAACCGGCAACGGAAAATACTGATTTTGCTGGAGGTACTGATAATACAAATACCTCGTTTAAATTAGGCGCTCAATACGATATTAATGATGACAGTATGATATATACAACTTGGTCTCAAGGTTATAAAGGACCTGGTTTTAACGTTTTCTATAATATGCAAGAACAAGATACAGCGCCAATTGCCGAAGAAACTAACGATGCATATGAAATTGGTTATAAATATGCTTCACACGATTTTATGTTTAATGCCGCAATATTTAAAACTGAAATAGAAGGCTTTCAAGCAAATAACTTTGATAACTCAAGTGGTGTAACATTAACGCGTTTAACTAATGCTGGTAATGTATCAACACAAGGCTTTGAATTTGATTTTGTTTGGCAGGCAACGGACAATTTAACACTTTCTGGTGGCGCTGCAAAAGTTGATGCAGAAATTGATGATTTTTTCTGTCCAATAGGTGAAAGCTGTACTGACCGTTCTGGTTTAGATGTTCCATTTTCACCAGATTTAAAATATTCATTAGCGGCTGAGTACGTTAACGAACTTGATGGTATGAATATTATCTGGAATGCATCGTACGTTTATACCGATGAACAAGTGGCTACTTTACCTAGTAATATTGGGGAGTTTGGTCCTGAAGTCATATTACCTGATTATGCTTTATTAAATGCAAGTGTTGCTTTTTCGTTTAATGACGATAAGTACCGTTTTACATTAATAGGTAAAAACTTAACTGACGAGCAATTCTTTACTAGTTACAGTGGTGACGGTTTTAGATATCAAGTACCACGTGACGCTGATAGATACTTTGGTGTTCAATTTAGAGCGAGCTTTTAATTATATCTTTACTGTAGTAACAAGTTGATCAATTTATTATTCAAATTGATATAAGTTATAAATATAACTAGCCTGCGTAAGCAGGCTTTTTTATTTCCATACATCGAGTTGAGGTAATACCAATTCCATTAAGTTTGTTCTCAACTCAGAGCTACATTAGCGAGCTTAGAACAAGCAAAATTATTTAGACATAGTTATTCTATATTTCATTAATTTTGTGCCGTAATAAGTTTGCTATGAGCTCCCAAGGGCGAGTTTAAAAGGCTTATATGCGGCGTTATTGATTTTGACAAGGTTCCTACACGGCTGTAAGACATTAGGGTAAGGCAGGTGCAGTTACCGAGAATAACCATTCTCTTCAATTAATGCCTTACCTTTAAGTCTTTTAACTCTCGCTGAGAGGAAAAAAACTTAATGGACTTGGTATTATTTAGTGTCAGCCTGATTTGCAGGAATAAACTCGCCATAAAAGTTGTCAGGCAGTTTTCCGTTAACTTGCTCTGAGAGCCACTTTAAATAGGCTTGTATAGGTAATGCTTCAGAATAGTAATATCCTTGGCCAATATCACATCCGAATGCCGTTAGTGTTAATTCATCTTCTTTCGTTGTAATACCCTCTGCAACAACTTCTAGGCCAACACCTTTTGCCATTTTTACGGTTGTTTCTGTAATGACTTTTCGTTTATTGTCGTTATGAATATTCTCAATGAATTGTTTATCTATTTTAAGCTCTTGGAATGGGAGCTTGTCTAGATTAGCTAGTGAAGAATAGCCCGTACCAAAGTCATCAATACTCACGGTTACACCAAAGTTTGTGAACTTTTCTATGACTTGTACTGCGTGCTCATTTTTTGCGATATTAGCAGATTCGGTGATCTCAAAAATAATCTTATCAGCAGGTATAGGAAAAAGATTTAAGATATCAACCATTTGCTGATAGAAGTCTTTAGAAATGAGATCTATGCCGCTAATGTTAATAGACACCATATGATTTTTATAGTCTTCCATAATTACACTATGTTGTGCTAACGATTGTTTAATCACCCAAAGGGTAATTTTATTAATGAGCCCCATATCTTCAGCAACAGGAATAAATACCGTAGGAGAAATAAAGCCTTGAGTAGGGTGATTCCAACGTATCAAACATTCGCTCCCGCACACTTTACTCGTTTTAAGATCTATTTGAGGTTGGTGATACATTTCAAATTCATTATTTTGCAATGCGAACTGAATGTCTGATGCGAGCTCTAATAAAAAAGTTGATTTATCAGGCGTATGAGTTTGATAAAAAGCCCATTTTTCAGGAGTCGTTTCTGCTTGTCGAATAGCGAGCACGGCATTTTTAACTAAATCTTTACTGGTTAATCCATGAACAGGATAGTGGGCTAGTCCAATAACACCCGTTAACGATAAATTCAGATCTTTAATGATGTAAGTTTCACTGATCACTTGCTGAACTGATTGTACAAAAACTTCAGGCGATGTATTTAGCGCGTCTATGTTAATAATGAAGCCTAAGCACTTACCATGGATATAACATAATTTTTCATTGTTTAAAGTGAGTGGGATTACCGCATTATTATTTTTAAATAATAGGCTTAAGTTATTGTTAAGACGTTTAAATAAAGAAAATACCGTAGAGTCATCTACGTAGTGTTTTATTTTTTCTATATGTTCAGGTTGAACAACAACAACGCAAAAACTTTGTTTATTTGAGAAGGATTGACTTAAATGTTTAATGGTTTTAACTAAATTTAATTGTCTTGGTAAACCTGATTGAGCGTGATGACTTAAATAATGTAATTTATCTTGTTCATTTTTTCTCATTCTTTCAGCTAAGGCTAAAGTGATAAAACCAATTTGAGCCATAACGCCTAACATAAAAGCATTTTTACTTAAAAAAGAAGGAGCTATACATCCTATAGATAACATATGTTGGATTATAGAACCTATAAGAAAAGGTAACCAAGAAACATAATAAAATTTAGCCCATACGAGCTTTTTATGCAGGTTTTTTAACACAATAATTAAACAAAGTGCACACAGGAAAGATTGCACGGCTAATGTGATATTAGTTTTGTTGAAAGACAGAAGGTGGCTTCCTAAAACCAAAAAAACAATGATGATAAAGCAAAAAGTTAAATGGGCTCTATATTGTTTTCTATGAATCATATTATCTTGCAAAAAATACAAAGAAAATATAATAAAAAAGATGTTTAGCGAATACTGAAAATACAAATTATGTTGATTTAACCATAGCTGAGTATCATTTGAAAATATAAAGTAACCATAGGTATTCATGGTTGAAAAAACTAAAAAAGTAGAGAGCAAATAAGCGATAAACGTAAAATACACTTTATCTTTAGTGGACAAGAAAAGAACCATATTATGTACAGACATAAGTAAAACAATGCCGATAAAAGCGCCAAATATAGCAATAGAATAGTGTATGCGTTTATTAAAACGTTCAGCATTAAAAACCTTAGCAGGAGATAATTTTCCTGTGCTAGTTTTAAGCTGTAGTAAAAATGTTGCGGATTCTTGTGGCTTTATAGAAAAAATAATATGTGGGAATACTTGCTGAAACACTGAACGGTTTCTTGTTATTTCTGTTGTTGCTTCAATATTTGTTGCGACTTGATAGCTTGAAATAATATCTTCTGGCAGCGCGTCAATTTGTAAAACACGTGTTAGTACTTCTGACGTTGTATTATTAACCGTGAGCTTTAACCAATAAAAGCTATTACTTTTAATATTTACGTCAACAATTTCTTTTTTATTGAATAACTCTTGATGGTTAAGTGCGTATTTTACGCTGACTTGCTTATTATTAATTAAATAAAGAGACTCAACCGATATCTCTGGTGAATGTATATTCGTGGAATGATCTAATTTCCATAAGTTTTGCGCTAAAAACCAAACGACTAATGACACTGAGAAAATAAAAAAGAAAAGGATAAACGTTTTAAACGTTCGGCAAAGTTGTTCTAAAAAAGAAATTATACGCATGAGAAAAAGAAAGCCTAAATACTAAGAAGTCATTTTATGTACCTTCCTTAGTATTTTTACGATTTCTAATATTAACGTTTTAAGTCGATTATTGCACGGTGAATCAGCATTTAATTGAATGGTAATGGGTATAATACTTCCCCATAGCTTACTCGATTAATAATAAGTTATGGGGAGGAGCTGTCAGGTTAATTACTAAGCCACTGCATACCTGTCGCGAATCTATCTTCAAAACCTTTCCAAGGTTCGAAAGTCTTGCCGTCAGCTGTTTTTTGATTCGAACTTTCAGATAAATTAAGAAATTCACATCTATCTGTTTTTTGTTTTACATGGCAATCCATTAAAGCTAAAGCAAAGTGCTTATTTATATTGTTTAACTTAATTGTACTCCATGAGCCTTCTAGATAGTGTCCCATATCAATACTATCAGCGTAAGATACTGATGGAGCAGGGTGAGGGGCTATATTATGTCGAGCGTTTTCGTAAGTTAATAAGTATTTATTTTGTGAACCTGTTTGGTTATATAAGGCTTTGATGCTGGTGTAATCAGAAATATCATCTAAGTTGCCTGCTAAATACATAATAGGAGTTTTAATAGATTTAACGCTTTCAGGATTGAACAAACCATATTGACTTCCCCAAGGAGCAAAAGCCATTGCTGCTTTCCACTTTGTGCTCACAACAGTATTAGTATATTGGCCTCCAGCACAGCTGTTCAGTACAGGGATGATTTTTTTTATTTGTTCAGGATCTTTAATTCCAGTGAACATAGAGGCTGTTTTTTCATTAAAATTATAACATCCGCCTATCGTATTTACTGCGCCGTAACCGCCCATAGAATATCCAATTAGACCAACATTTTCTGTATCAATAACGTTAGATAGAAAATTGTCACTTGTGGTGAAGTAGTTTGATGTAAATTGTTGATCACGAGAGCGATTAAGTAATGTACTTACAAAGCCTGCATAGGGGGCTTTTTTCACATCTATTTCAGCTGTAGTTGAGTCTGTGTGGTCAATTGAAGCTACAATGTAGCCATGAGACGCTAAATGTTCACCTAGATAAAACATTAGTGTTCTATAGCCTGTATAGCCATGAGATAAAACAATGAGTGGATATTTTTCAGTTTCAGTTGAGTTAACTTCAACATCTCGGTAAGCATTGGCTTTGAGTGAAAATGGCAGGCCTAATTTTGTTTGGTTTTTGTAAACGGTTTTAGGTGCGTTTTGTACAAAGGATTTATCACTTGGATACCAAACTTCTATTTTAAGTTCTCGGTCTTTTAGTGTTTGGCTAACAGGATCTAATTGTCCTGGATTTACAATGGTAAGAGTTTTTACGCCAACAGGGTAATCACCTTTAACAGATAACTCTGGAGCAATACTTGCGCTTACTTGAGGATAAAGTTGCTCAGCGTTAGTATAAGTGTCAGCATTTGCTACCTCTTTTGGTAATGCGTTACTTTCGGTGTTGTTTTTTACTAAGTTTTGACTACATCCTGCAATAACTAAGCTAGCAGACAATAAGCTAAAACTTAGTAGTACATTTTTAATAAGCATGAGTTTTCCTTAATTGATTTTTAATTAGATAAATAACGTTAATCTTCTTTGTAAACGAGTCCCCATTGTTCCCTCAAAGTATCCATCGTTTGAATTATCGCGAGAGAGTCAGACAAAGGGAGTGTAGGACTTTGCGTTAAATTAGCCGAAATACATTTATTTGCATGTTCAATTTCATAAACAAAGTTTTCATCTTCAGAACGAGGAAAGTTAATAACACGTGTATTCTGCTCGGGAAGGTGTATATGTATTTCTCTTGCACCTAAAAAATGAGGAACTCGAATATAACCTTTAGAGCCGCAAATAATTGCTTCAGTAGGAGAGTGATCTTTCATTGACGAAGAAAGTACCGCTCGTTGGCCATTTTTATATTCAAATAAGTAAAAAGAACTTTCATCTATACCTGTTTCACCAATAACAGCAGAGCTTTTAATTTTTTCAGGATGCTTACCAAATACAAGGTGTGCAAACGTGATGGGATATATACCTAAATCAAGTAAAGCCCCACCCGCTAAATCTTTATTCATTAATCGATGAGAAGGCGCAAAATTCCCTGTAATACTAAAGTGAGCTTTTAGTGTATCGATCTCACCAATAATCCCTTCAGTTATTAACGATTGTAATTTTTCAATCGCGGGTAAAAATCGTGTCCAAACGGCTTCCATTAAAAATACATTTTTAGCTTTAGCTAGTTCAGTTAATTTAAGTAATTGCTTAGCATTTATTGTGATAGGTTTTTCACATAAAACATGTTTATTATGCGCAATACACAGTTTAGTGTTTTCGTAATGAAAATTGTGAGGCGTTGCAATGTAAATAGCATCAATGTTTTTATCATTCACTAAATCGTCGTAGTTTGAATAGTATTTATCCGTACCATACTGTTTTGCAAACGTTTTAGCTTTGTTAGGTGTATTAGACGCTACCGCACATAAAGTACCAGAGTTTATTTTAGCTAAACTTTTTGCAAACTGGTTTGCTATGTTGCCACAACCTATAATTCCCCATTTTACTTGACGCATTTTTATTCCTTGCTTAAAAACGTTAAAAATATATACCCGTTACCACTCAAGCGCTTCTTCGAGGGGTCTAAAAACAATTTATGCCGCGTTATTAACTTTAGTCAAGTTCCTACATGGATGTAGACCTTAGATTTCGTCTGGAACATGAAATCTGTGCCTATTTAGTTCCCACTGAAACCTGAATCTTGAATGATAACGGGTATATTTCTAGGATAACGATTTAATAGCATTATGTATAATGAAAGAGGTTAACTCAAAATAAAGAAAACATTGTTGCAGTTTAATGAATTTATAAAAAACGCTTTCATTAAAGAGTAATCGAATGAATATTCTTTAATGAAAGCGTTTAACGCTATTACAATAATTAGATATTATTCAAATTGCTATTACGCTGAGCGGGCAATAACACTTGGATGATTTTCCATATACTTGCTTATACTTTCTATTTCTTCAGCACTTAAATACAAACCGCGTTTAGTGCGTCGCCAAATAACATCTTCCACCGTTAATGCCCATTCATTTTCTATTAAATAATCAACTTCTTTCGCGTATAGATCTTTACCAAAACATTCTCCGAGTGCTGCTTCGTTTTCTGCATCGTTTAGTAGAAGATGGCTATACGAGCCATAACTTCTAACATAGCGGATAATTAAAGAATTTGATAACCATGGGTACTTGTTTCCTAACTCAGTTTCAAGGGTGCTTTTATTATCAAAATCTCCACCAGGTAAGGCTTTAAACTTAGTCCATGCAGGACCTATATTTGGAAAATATCGAGATACTTTGTTTACAGCAGCTTCAGATAGCTTTCTATAGGTGGTAATTTTTCCGCCAAAAATAGATAAAATAGGTGTGTGCTTATCTTTATCACTTAGTTCTAAGGTATAATCCCGAGTTACGGCTTGTGCTGAGTCTGATTCATCATCGAGTAAAGGTCTCACACCAGAATAGGTGGTAACAATATCCTCTCGAGATGTTTTTTTGTTAAAATATTCATTAGTAATATTAATAAGATAATTAATCTCTTCATCAGAAATTCTTACAGCACTTGGGTCACCTTTATGTTCGATGTCGGTGGTACCAATTAATGAGAACTCATCTTCAAAAGGTATTACAAATACAATACGTTGATCAGAATTTTGTAACATATAAGCTTGTTTTTCATCATGGATGCGTGGAACAACAATATGGCTCCCTTTCACTAAACGAATATTTTGTGGTGATTTTATCGGTAAGGCATCATCAAATAACTTTGCTACCCAAGGACCAGATGCATTAACAATAGCTTTGGTTTTAACTTGAGTTTCTTTTCCTGTTAATACATCTTTCAGAGTAACAACCCAAAGGTCGTTATCTCTAATCGCGTGAACACATTGTGTTCTCGTTAGAATAGTAGCATTATTTTCTTTAGCTGAAACTGCATTAAGTACCACTAAACGAGCATCATCAACCCAACCATCTGAGTATTCAAAGCCTTTTTTTATTGAAGGAATAAGTACGCTATCTTCTAAAAACTTTATTCCTTTTGAAGAAGGTAAAGTGACACGTTTAGCTAAATTGTCATATAAAAATAAGCCAGCTCTTATCATCCAAGAAGGCCTAAGATGACGTTGATGAGGTAATCTAAACGTTAATGGTTTAATAATATGAGGAGCATTTTTTATTAACACTTCGCGCTCTGCTAGTGCTTCTTTTACTAAACGAAATTCATAATGTTCTAAATAACGTAAACCACCATGAATTAACTTGCTACTGTTTGATGAAGTGGCAGAAGCTAAGTCATTTTGCTCACATAAAAGAACATTAAGGCCTCTACCTGCCGCATCTGCAGCAATACCTGTTCCGTTTATACCACCGCCAATTACAACGATATCAAACGTATCACTCATTTAGTTTACTCACTTTTTAACAATTTTTTACTATTAAATTCGAATGTCGAATTTTCGTTATTGAGTATAATAGTGTTCGTTAATGTTCATATGCAAGTAAAAATGAAAATTAAATGAAAAAAATAAATTTTAGTTATAAAAAAATGTAGATAAACTACATTTTTAAATAAGAATGAATGGTTTTTTAACTCTATTGTTTAGATAACATGTGTTATTACATTATGTGCTTCTAAAAGTTCGCTTAGTTCGCCCGGTGGAATTTCGTCAGTAAATAAATGATCTATCTGAGATATACTGCCTTGTTTAACCATAGCGTTTCGGCCAAATTTTGAATGATCAGTTGCTAAAATAACCGTGGTTGAGTTTTCAATAATGGCTTGTGCGACTTTTACTTCTCTAAAGTCAAAGTCTAATAACGAGCCGTCAGCGCTTATGCCGCTAATACCTATAATACCGAAGTCCATATGAAATTGACTGATAAAATCGCAGGTTGCTTCACCTATAATGCCACCATCTTTATGACGAACCTCTCCGGCTGCAATAATAACGGTAAAATCTTCTTTCACCGATAAAATCGTTGCCACATGAATATTGTTTGTCACTATGTTGAGGTTAGAATGGTTAAGTAGCTCTTTAGCAATAGTTTCTGTTGTTGTACCAATATTAATAAAGATAGAAGCACCATTAGGAATAATGCTTGCTACTTGTTTAGCTATTTGTTCTTTTGCATCTAAATTCATTATTTTTCGAGATTGATATGAAGCATTTGCACTGCTTGAAGTTGCTTCAGCTCCTCCATGATGCCTAATAAGAGCACCATCTTCAGCAAGTTTATTTAAATCTCTTCTGATGGTTTGTGGTGTAACATTAAAATGTTGTACTAGTGTGTCTATATTAACAAAACCATTTTTATGAACAAACTCAACTAACTCTGTTTGCCGTTGATTTAAACTCATGAATAATAACCCTATCATCTACTATAGCTAAAAAATATATCGGTAAAGATTTACACGTTTTTAATTTTTATCAACTACGCTTCATTGAACTTAGCTTAATTATCTCACATAAATCATAGTTATCCAAAGTAATCGTATATTCGTAAAAGTACAAAGTGTGTTCGTATTTGAAAATAAATGTTGCTTTAATTTTTTGTTATGTGCATTATCGAATAAATTGATTAGTGTGATTGGAATAATAAATATTACAATGTCCAAATATATTTTATCTATAGATCAGGGGACAACAAGCTCTAGAGCTATACTGTTTACAGAGAAAGGTTTCGTTTTTGCTGTTGCTCAGGCCGAATTTGATCAACATTTCCCTCAAGATGGTTGGGTTGAACATAATCCTAATGATATCTGGGAAAGTGTATTAGATGTATGCAAACGCGTTTTAAACGAAAATAATGTTTCTGCCAGTCAAATCATCGCAATTGGTGTTACAAACCAGCGTGAAACTACATTAGTTTGGGATAGAAAAACCGGTAAAACCTTATATAACGCTATTGTATGGCAGGATAGAAGAACTGCTAAGTATTGTGAATCAATCGCGACAGAACAAACTTCTGAGCTTATTAATAGTAAAACAGGCCTTTTACTTGATCCTTATTTTTCGGCAACGAAAATCAAATGGATTTTAGATAATGTTGAAGGCGCTAGAGAACAAGCCAACAAAGGTGAGTTAGCTTTTGGTACGGTTGATAGCTTTATTCTATGGCATTTAACTCAAGGTGAAGTACATAGAACTGATGCAACTAATGCTTCGCGTACTATGATTTTTAATATTCATACCCAAGAGTGGGATCAAGAGCTTCTTTCACTTTTCGATATTCCTCATTCAATGTTACCTGAAGTTATGGACTCATCCTGTGAGTTTGGTATTTGTGCGCCTGAACTATTAGGTGCGCCTATTCCTATTTTGGGTGTAGCAGGTGATCAGCAAGCCGCCTTATTTGGTCAAGCATGTTTTAAAGAAGGAATGGCTAAAAGTACCTACGGTACAGGTTGTTTCTTAATGCTAAATACGGGTGATAAAGCTTTAAAATCTAAAAATAAATTATTAACAACCGTTGCATATCGCTTAAACGGTAAACCTACCTATGCTATTGAAGGTAGTATTTTTATGGCAGGGGCAACCATTCAATGGATACGTGACGGGCTAAAACTTATTAGTAACGCCAGCGAAACAGAAAGTATTGTTGCAGGTATGCCTTATGACCACGGTGTTATGTTAGTACCTGCGTTTACAGGGTTAGGTGCACCGTATTGGGATCCTAATGCTCGTGGTGCAATCCTTGGTTTAACACGTGATTCTGGCATTAAAGAAATAGTTACTGCGGCGTTACAGTCGGTTTGCTATCAAACAAAAGATCTGCAAAAAGCGATGGAAAGTGATGGCTTAAGACCTACAAAATTAAGAGTTGATGGCGGTATGGTGGCCAATAATTGGGTACTGTCTTTTCTTTCAAATATCTTAGGGGCTGAAGTAGAACGCCCTAAAATTATAGAAACAACGGCATTAGGTGTTGCATATTTAGCTGGTTTGCAAGCAGGTGTTTTTTCATCTACAGATGAGTTAGCTAAAATGTGGCATTGCGATCGAAAGTTTAAGCCTAATATGCCTACCGAACAAAGAAATAACCTATATAGCCAGTGGACAGCCGCAATAGATAAAGTGCGAAGCTAGTTACAGACTAACAGATAAAAATAATTAAATAACAAAGCATAAAGTTTGCGTGGGTAAGAGGTAATTTATTCTGCGCAATTTTATATAAGATTAACTATATAAAATCTCTTATATAAGAATACTTACGTAAGAGTATAAGTTAACAACAAGTCGTCAAACATAACACAACAAAGGGGAAGATAATGTCTACTAAATATGTATCTACATTTGGTAAGCGTACGAGTATTGCGTTAGCTGTAGCAACTGCACTAAGTAGTACTACGGTAATTGCTGCTGATGCAGCAACAGAAAAAGAAGTCGAAGTTATTACCGTAACAGGTATGTTAAGCAGCTTAAAAGCTTCAATGCTAGAAAAGAAAGAAGGTAATACCGTATCAGACAGTATTACAGCAGAAGATTTAGGGAAATTTCCTGATCAAAACGTAGCAGAATCACTTCAGCGTATAACCGGTGTAGCTATCGATCGTAACGGTGGCGAAGGTCAGTTCATAACTGTTCGAGGTTTTGGTCCTCAATTTAACCTAGTTACAGTTAATGGTCGTCAAATGGCGTCTGAAACTTCTGGTCGTGAATTTAGTTTTGATACTTTACCTGCGGAGCTCATTTCTGGCGCTGATGTATATAAAAGCTCCAATGCGGGTAATCAAGATGGCGGTATTGGTTCATACATTAATTTACAAACAGCGAAACCATTACAAATAGGTGAGTTTAAAGCTATTGGTAATGCCAAAATGACTTATGATACTTTATCAGAAGAGTCGTCACCTGCAATATCTGGTTTAATTAGTAACACCTTCAATGACGGTACTTTAGGTATTTTAGCGTCATTATCTATTCAAGAACGTGAAGCGCAGATTAACCAAGCCGATACTCGTGGTTATTATCGTGTTGATCGTATTCAAACCAATGATTTTGATGCTGTAGCTGGTACAGGTAAAGAAGCATTTAACGTTTGGGTTCCACGTAATCTTGATTTAACGTCTAATGCTGAAGATAGAACACGTACTAGTGGTACATTGGTTGTTCAATATGCACCTACAACAGAATTAACCTTGACGTTTGATGGTTTGTATTCAAAATTTGAAGTTGAATCACAAGTAAGTAACTATGCTAACTGGTTTACACCGGGGAATTTTAGAGATTTTGATGTAGATGAAACAACAAATACAGTCAATTATTGGTCACATAATTCATTTGATGATCCTAATGGTGGTGGTTCGGGTGCTACTGACTTTGTTCAACAAGGTTTTGATCGTAATATTAAAGTACAAAACTTAGGTTTTAATGCTGATTGGGACTTAACGGATCAGTTTAATGTAAATATTGATGTATCTACTTCAAAAGCTGAAGATTTAAGTGGTGATCAAAGTCGTGTGTTTACCGTTATGGGATACGCAAATGGTTACACATATGACTTTAGAAATGGTGGCGATATCCCAGGCTTACAATCAGATGGAATTGATGGACCATTTACTCAAGCAGATGCAAGTAAACTTAGAGCACATTATGTAGAGCGCGGTGGTGATGAGCGTGAAGATGAAATTACTGAATTACGTGCTGATTTTACTTACACACCAAATAGCGACACATTCACTAAACTTAAATTTGGATTATATTCACAAGACAGAACCAAGTCTTCTAAAGTATTTCAATCACCATCACTTCCTAACTGTTTTTACTGTGGTTATGGTACTGATGTTCCAGATGAATTAGGTGAATTAGTTACTCCTAATGATTGGTTTGATGGTATTCCTTCTTCTTTCTTTGGCTACAATGTTGATGATTATTTAGCTTACCTTGAAACACCAGAAGCAATTACAGCGCAATCTCTTATTCGCAATGAAAACCCTGCAGATAACATAGCTGCATTCCAATCGCTTAATGGTTATACACCTGTAGAATTAGGTACAAGTTTCGAAATTGATGAAGAAATAACCGCAGCTTACATTGACTTCCTATTTGAAGGTGACCTTGGTGATATGCCATGGACAATAAATTTAGGTTTTAGATATAGCGAAACTACAACCACAGCAGCAGGTAAGCAAGCAACGTTATTAGATATTATTCAAAACCCGCAAGATGCAACCATTTTAGATCAGTTTTATAATGTTGATACTGATGGACAACGTATTTCATCAGATATTGCAATTAAAAACTCATATTCAAACTTATTACCAAGCTTGAATGTGAAGTTTGAAATTGAAGAAGATATGGTACTTCGTGCCGCTTATTCTGAAACTATTACAAGACCTACTATGTCTGATATGGCGCCAGTAACTAATATTGGTACAACACGACCAGATTTATTGTTAGCGAGTGGTGGTAATCCAAGTTTAGAACCATTCTTATCAACCAACTGGGATATTTCTTATGAATGGTATTATGGTGACACTAGTGCAGTATCGGTTGGTTTATTTAGTAAAGAAGTTGAAGGCTTTATTACTACTGTACGTGCACCAGAGCAGTTCTCACTAGCTAGTGGAAGTTATGAATTTCAAGTTTCACGTCCGCGTAATGGTGAAACGGCTAAAGTTGATGGTTTAGAACTTGCTTGGACTCATACATGGGAAAGTGGTTTTGGTTTCCAAATGAATGCGACAATAGTAAATAGTGATGCTGAAGTTGACACTAGCAATAGTAGCCAAACATTCGCTCTTGAAGGTTTAGGAGATTCACAAAATATTATCGCATTTTATGAAAATAATGGATTTCAAGCTCGCTTAGCTTATAACAACCGTGAAGCATTCTTACAAACATTGAGTAATGCTGATACTGGTGAACCTGAGTTTGTAGATACTTACGGCCAATGGGATGTAAGTGCAAGCTATGACATTAACGATAACTTAACGGTATTGTTTGAAGGGATTAATTTGACTGACGAATACACAAATAAATTTGGTCGTATTAGTAGTCATTTTACTGAGCAAGTTCGTTCAGGATCTCGTTACTCTATTGGGCTTAGAGGCTCATTTTAATAGTAGTAAGTATAAAATAAGCTTTTAGGTATATGATAAAGTACATGAATTATTGACCGTTTATTCATGTACTTTTTATATCAGTTTTATTCTTGAAGCTGGTATTACATATCCAATCTTATTCATCACTATCAAAGGTAATCATGTGTCTTCTAACATTAAAAATGTCTTAGTATTGGGAGGAGGTGTTGCAGGTTGGATTACTGCGGGGTTACTTATTAAAAAACACACCCATAACATTAACGTTACACTTATCGAGTCACCAGACATATCATCTATTGGAGTAGGTGAAGGAACATGGCCAACGATGCGTCAAACTTTGGCAAAATTAGGTATTTCAGAAAATACATTTATTAAGCGTTGTTCAGCCACCTTTAAACAAGGTAGTAAATTTGTTAACTGGATTTCAGAAACGAATAACGTGTATTACCATCCTTTTACAGAACCTCAGTCTTTCAATAAATTTGATTTAGCGCCTTACTGGCAAAAATCTTTATCGGCTACTCAATCTTTTGCTGAATCAGTCAATTTTCAGCAATATCTATGTGAAAAAGGCTTAGCACCTAAATCTATTGCGAATAAAGAATATGAAGTTGTGGCTAATTATGGCTATCATTTAGATGCCACTCAATTTATTGAATTGTTGCGTGAACATTGTTGTGAGCAACTAGGTGTTAATCATATTTCAGATACCGTACAAACAATAAAACAAGCAAAAAATGGAGATGTTGAGTCAGTTTTTACTGAAAATAATGGTGAAATACAGGCTGATTTATTTATTGATTGTACCGGCATGAAAAGCCTTTTATTAGGTGAAACACTCAAGGTGCCACTTGTTCCTTGTGATAATGTGTTCCTTGCGGATACTGCGGTCGCGGTTCAAATTGAGTATGACTCACCAAATAGTCCTATTGCTAGCCAAACAATATCTACTGCTCAAGAGGCTGGTTGGATATGGGATATTGGCCTTCAAACTAGGCGAGGCGTGGGTTATGTTTATTCGAGTAAATATAGTACTGAAGAACAGGCTAAACAGGTACTTGCAACTTATATTGGCAAAAAATCATTACCTCACACAGCTAAAGTTATTTCTTTTACACCGGGGCATAGGCAATTATTTTGGAAAAACAATTGTGTTGCTGTTGGTTTATCTGCGGGGTTTTTAGAGCCGCTAGAAGCTTCAGCCATTATGTTGATTGAAACATCAGCTAACTTTATTACTGAGCAATTACCTAACAACAAAGACCAAATGCATATTGTATCTAAAAGATTTAATCGCCTGATGACAATGAAGTGGCGAGGCGTGATCGACTTTTTAAAATTACACTATGTATTGGGTGAAAGAACAGAACCATTTTGGATTGATAATCGGCACAAGTCATCTGTTCCAGAATCTTTAAGTGAACTTCTGTTACTTTGGCAGTATAGAGCACCCAAAGAGTATGACTTTACAGATCGAGATGAAGCATTCACTGCGGCTAGCTATCAATATATTCTCTATGGTGCGGGCTTTAAAACTGACTTTAAACAAAGCGAACACTTGTACCAAAGAGATGATATTGCGCAAAGACAGTTTTCCATTAATAAAATACAAATTGAACAATTACAGTATTCATTACCATTACATCGTGAATTATTAGAAAAAGTTAAAGATATTGGTTTTTCAAAAATTTAACAAAAAACATTAGAGAATTAAAATGACAAAATATGTTTTGCTAGATCCCAACCAACACAAAAATATAAAAATTTTGCCACATAAAAATTTCAAACAAAGTGAGCATCAACATTTAACACCGCTATCTGTAAATGAATTTGCGCAAGCAAGTACAAGTTTTCCCATTGTTTACATGAAAGATGCAGAACAAGGGAAATTTAGAGCTATATCGATGTTAGGTTTATTAGCGGGGAAAAATTTATTTTTTACAGAAAATGAATGGTTAGGTACTTATGTACCGTCTACTTTTTTAAGAACTCCGTTTGATTTAGGTCCAGATCCTAAAGCTGAAAAAACGCTTACACTCTATATCGATCAAGATAGTGACTATTTAAGTCAAACAGAAGGGGAAGCACTATTTAATGAAAACGAGCCAAGTCAGTTTTTGTTAAGTATTCAACAAAATATATCCGCCTATTATCAAAGTGAAATGATGACACATCAATTTACTGAGTTACTTCTCAAGCATGATTTATTGGTTGAAATTGAACTTGCTACGCAATATGAAAGTATGGAACAAAATAAAATTAAAGGACTATATACCATTAATGAAACTTCATTGAATGGTTTATCTCAAGAGGTTCTATTTGAGTTTCATCAACTGAATTTTCTTATGCCAATCTATGCAATGTTAGCTTCTTTAACGCAAATAAATAGATTAATGACGCTTCATAACAAAACACAAAATCGTAAAATTACAGGTATAAAAATGAACATAAATAAAGGTGATGAACTATGAGCCAGAACATGATCCAAATTTCTGTATTTATATTAGTGACTGCTTTTATTGCTCTTCTTACCTATTTGAAATGTAGAGGCCACGGTAGAGGAAAAGGCAAAGATCAACAAAATAAAGAATACTTTTTAGCTGGCGGTGGTTTAGCTTGGTATTTTGTTGCAGGTTCAATCACTCTTACCAATTTGAGTACCGATCAGCTTGTAGGTTCAAATGGTAATCAAATGGCATTGCTCGCGTGGTGGGAATTTGCTGCCGTACTTGGCTTGTTTCTTCTTGCTAAAGTATTCCTTCCTGTTTATTACAAATATAACTGTACTACCACGACTGAATTATTAGAAAAGCGTTATAACAATAAACATATTAGAGCGGTTATAGGCACAATGTTCTTTTTGAGTAGTGCGCTTATTTTTTGTCCTGCTGTTATTTACAGTGGCGCATTATTTATGCAAACCATGTTTCAGGTAGATATTCCCATTATGTATATTGCTACAGCATTTGCTGCTGTAGGTGCTATGTATGCCATCTTTGGTGGTCTTCGCGCTGTTGCTGTGTCTGATACTTACTCAGGCGTTTTATTACTGGGGATGGCTATTACCGTTGTGTTTTTATCGTTAAACGCGATTGATTATGATTTTTCAGGTATACCGGCTGATCGTTTAACCTTTATTGGTGCAGACGATTCACCTATTCCTTGGCATACCTTACTTACCGGTATGATCTTTATACAAATGTTTTACTGGGGCACAAACCAAGTTATTACTCAACGTGCTATGGCTGCGCCTAACTTAAAAGAAGCACAAAAAGGTGTTTTTGCAGCGATAGGTATTCGTATTATTATTGTGCCGGCAATTATTGTTATACCGGGCATTATTTCATACAAACTTTATGGCGATATTGGTGATGCGGCCTACGGACAAATAGTGGGCGATTTATTACCCGCATGGTTATCAGGTATCTTTGCCGCAGCAATGGCGGCAGCGGTACTGTCTACTTATAACAGTAACTTAAACTCTGCAACTGCACTGTATGTGTGTGATATTCACGAACCTTATATTAACGACGATATTAATGTACCTAAGTTAAGTGCTTGGATCACCGTAGCGCTAACCTTTATATCTCTTGCGCTTGTGCCGTTATATCAACAAGCGGATAGTATTCTTAACCTACTTCAACAGTTGTGGGGCTTATTTAGTATGCCGATACTTTCAATTTTTATAGTGGGTCTTTTGTTTAGAGGCGTTCATGCAAATGCAGGTATTGCAGCTGTGTTCTTTGGTGTAATTTTATATGGTTCAATATCTTTTGAGTTCTCACCATTTCACGCACCTTTTGGTCTACATTATATCCACCTTATGTTTTTCACTTTAATTGCCTGTGTAGCATTTGCATTATTAGTGAACAAATTTATATTTGGTGGTACTGCACGTTTTTCATCTAAAAATGATGAGCTTATAACGAGTTAATTATTAAAACGTATTGTACAAAGGAGCTTTTTAGCTCCTTTTTTTTGTCTGAAATATAGACGGATCATTATATTCGCGCAATGAAAAAATACTAACTATAGTTAAGCCAGTTTTAATACATAAGGTATAAGGTTTATGCGGTACTTATAACGATGAATGGTCGATATTGCATATCAACAAAATATTCATAAGTATCAAATTTACTCTGCAATTTCCGGTTTCACGGTTGTTGGTCCTTTGCTTAACCTTTTTTATCTCTCCGCTGATATTTCATATAGCCAATTAAGTTTAATTGAAACTGCATCTTTAATTACCTTGGTAATATTAGAAGTTCCTACTGGGATTATTTCTGACTTGCTCGGTCGAAAAGTTAGCATATTTTTAGGTTGTATTTTAATGGGCTGCGAGTTTGTTTTGATTGCTGCAGGTTTTACACTACCTGTTTTTGTATTAGCCGCTTTGATAGGTGGAATTGGTATCAGTTTAGAGTCAGGCGCGGATCAATCCTTATTATATGACTCGTTAAAAAAGCTTAAGAGAGAAAATGAATTTAAAAAATATTTAGGGCGAAGTGGTGCTATTTTCAAAATATCTGCAGCTTTTGCTGGAATACTCTGGGGCTACATTTACCAATACGACCAGTCACTTGTTTTTTATTTAACAGGTAGTACTTTTATTTTATTGGGCTTTTTTAGCTTAACTATGAAAGAAACCGTTTATCGAAATACTAAAAAATATCAAGTTTCTCTTATCATCAAAACGACTGTCTTCGATAAATTTATTTCAGCAAAAGAGCATTACCATAAAGCAATTAAACAAATTTGTGTACGTAGTTATTGCACCGTAAGAAACAACAAAAAACTCTTATGGATGTTGCTATTTACAAGTTTAGTTGGCACCACAATACGTGCTCATTCAGCTATTATTAGAGGACCCATGTTAGATGGTTTACTACCTAATGCAGGTTATCTTGGAATTATTCTTGCGGTAGGTATGGGGCTAAGTAGTATAGTGAGTTGGTATGCTGATAAGCTTATTGCTGTAACAAAGAGTCAGTATATTCTTATCGCTTTCCCTGTTGTTGCAGGATTTGTTTATATTTTTTGTGGTTTATTGAATAACTTATTTATTGTCGCTTTGTTTTTTCTTATTTATATTTTAACCGCATACAAAGCCGTATTTTTAAGTGATTACTGGCACCGTCATTTTAGTTCAAAACAGCGGGGCACTTTACTTTCATTTATAGGGGCGTCAGAGTCGTTTGTTGGTGTTTTTTCATTACTAGGAATAGGTTTACTCACAGACGCTTTAGGCTTAAATAATAGTTCTATCATTATAGGATTATTAGTTTTAAGTTTTGGTTTTTTACTTACTTTTGTCAGTGTAAATATACCCGTTACCATTAAAAAAAACTGTTATTAATAGAAACTGAATAATTCAAATACCGGTTTACGTTTCAAGTATTTATGTATATTGAGGTGGCAGGGGATCTTTTAAAATTAATTTTTAATTAACACCAACGACGAAATAATAGTGTTATTGTGTGGGTCTACTACGTAGCGCTTATTGACAGGTTAAAAATTTACCTGTTGTAGTCAGTAATTCTCTATAATAAAAAAGGAATACCTATGCTCAGTTATGTAACGATTGGTGTAACCGATTTAGAAAAATCAGAAGCTTTTTATAATGAACTTTTAGCTCCTCTTGGCGCAAAAACTTTAATAAAACATGAACGTATTATATTTTTTGGTAAGAGTATGGAAGAGTTACTACTTGCCATTTGTATCCCACATAATGAAAAAGCGCAAAACTGCGGTAATGGCAACATGCTTGCTATTGCACCAGGTTCAAAAGAAAAATGTGACGAAATGTACCATAAAGCTATCGCTTTAGGTGCAACATGCGATGGCGCGCCGGGTCAACGTATTCCAGATGTTTTTTATGGTGCTTACTTTCGTGATTTCGATGGTAATAAAATTGTTTTTAACCACTTCGGTTAACATTAAAATTCAAGCATAACCTCTTGTTATGCTTGAATTCACCTCCTAAACATATTTTTTGAAAATACTTTAATCACCTAAAAACTATAAGTACCTGTAATTGTGTACGTACGCGGTGGGTCAATAGACACCCAATAAGCAAATGCATTACCAGGTAAATCTTGAGAAGTACGTATAACTTGTTCATCGGTTATATTTTTCGCTAAAAAGGCGACACTCCATTTACCATCAGCTGAATCACTTAAGCCAAGTCGAAAATTTAGTTTGGCAAACGAGTCTTGCTTAGACTGTTCATCGAGGTCTGAAGCGGTGTAAAATTCGGATGAGTAATTAACGAATAAGTTACTCGATAACAATATCGCCTGTGATAATTCATCTTCGTAATTTATTGATAAACTTGCGGTAACTTCTGGTGCATAAACGCCACGTTTACCTGTTAAGTCTTGTCCTCTTAATCCTTCTATCTTATCTTGCCATACCGTAGCTACGCCGTTTTTAAAGCTGTCGTATTCAAAGTCTAAATAAGCTGCACCGCCTGATAAGAACCAATAGTCATTCAAAATAAAGGTAAAGTCTGTTTCAAGTCCTTGTACAATCGACTTGGCTGCATTATCAACAATATAACTTTGTCCGTCCCACGCGGATACTTGCATGTTTTCAAACTTGGTGTGGTAATAAGCGATATTGATACGTCCTTTACCATCTAAAATGTCAGACTTAAGGCCTATTTCAAACGCTGTGGCTTTCTCATCTTCATATTCAAAAGAATCAGAAGGTGTTACCGCAGGGTTAAAGTGGTTATAAGCATCACCACTCGCGGAACTTGTGCCCATAATTCCCGTGTTATTTAATAAGGTTCCGTCGAATCCTCCACCTTTATTACCAACGGTTGCGCTGGCGTAATACATTAGTTTTTTGTTTTCTTGGTAACTCATTTTTAAACTAGGGGATAAGTGAGTCTCATCGCGATCTTCATTAAGTAAATGATTACCTGCACCAAATGCAGCTAAAATTTGATCAGCTAAACCTAAGGCATTCGCTTCAGGTATACCAAAATCGGCAGTATAGGTTTTTTGTAACGAGGTAACGGTTTTGTTTTCTTTATCAAAACGTACTCCTAAATCAAATTTTAGCTTTTCATTTACTTGCCAGCCTACTGAAGTAAAAGCGGCGATACTCCATTCGTCCATTGCAAAATCAGAAAATAATCCATACCGACTATCAGGAATAGGTACTGATGGAAACTGATACATATCAGCATTTTGCTTAAGGTCTAAATTTTGTTGGGTATAGTACACACCCACAATGTAGTCTAACTCACCGACTTGTGCCTCGGGAGTGACAAAGCGTAATTCTTGAGTGAGCTGATCAAAGTTTTCTGTTCTATCAAGAGCCACCCAGTTTTGGGCCGAATAGGTTGGGTCATAGGCGTTATTCCATGTGTAATCTTGATACGTGGTAATTGAGGTTAAGGCGTTATTGTTAAGGTTGTACTCAAGGGTTAATACCGCGGTGTCGCTTTCAAGGTTGTCATTAAAAGGAGATTGATCGCCTGCGGTGTCATCAAACTCCACTCTTTTATCTATTATTGCTTTTGGATCTAATAAAGCGGTAAGCCCCGCTGAGTGGCCTTTATCTATAGCCGCCGCTAATGCGCTGTTGTCTACATAATATTGTCTTGAGCTCAGTTCGAAGTCAGATTCTGAATGTTCAACCTTGATACCAACGGATAGGCCGTTATCAAGTTCACCTTGTAGCGATAGTCTTACGCCTGAATTTTCCTGCCCGTCTATATGATCTACGCCTCTAATTTGATTGTTATCAAGATTGTTTTTGGTAAAACCATTGGTTGTTTTGATAACGCCCGCGATCCTCGCAGACCAATTATCGCTTATTGCGGTATTAAACATACCTTCAATATTCAGGGTTGAATATGAGCCGTAACTTGCACTAAACATACCTTCTGTATCGTTAATTGCGTTTTTAGTCATGGTTGAAATAACACCGGCAGTAGCGTTTTTTCCAAACATAATACTTTGTGCACCTTTGAGCACTTCAACTCTCTCTATATCAAAAACAGGTGCTCTAGCCATAATAGCTCGGCCTATATAAATATTATCTCTAAACTGAGCTACCGATTGTTCAAAACCGTAATTAATGCCAGCACCTATACCACGCATATATATTTGAGGCATTGAGCTGGTGCTTGATATTTCTACATTGGGCATCATTTCTGACGCGTCAACCAAACTGGTCACATGATTTTTTGTTAGCTGCTCACCGGTAAATGCGCTCACTGAAACAGGGACTTCTTGAATATTTTGCGTTCGCTTTTGGGCTGTTATTTCTATACGTTCAAGGTTCGTCGTGTCTTGTGCATAGATATGGGTAGATATAAGGGTAATTATAGCGCTAGACAAAGCTTTTAATTGAAAGTTTCTTGTTTTCATGTGACTAACTTCCCAGTTGGTTATGTAAACAGACTTTACTGTCATATGTTTTAATCATAGTACATTTATTAATATTGCCATGGCTTTTTGGCGTGATAATGTTAAATATTTGAATAAAAAGTAGACAGTCAAAGGTTTGTTGTTTTTTTGTGTTGTTGAAACTTAGGCATGAGTTTTATTAACAGCTAAGCTATAACTATCTAATTAGAACAATTCATTAGCCATTGAAGGTAAAAATGAAAACATATAAAAATACATTAATAGCAGCGTTAACTGTGGCTACATCTATTAGCCTAAGCACCGTAAGCTTTGCTGATAACTATGATTTAGTGATTAAAAATGGTCGTGTAATCGATCCTGAAACCGATTTAGATGCAAAACGATGGATAGGCATTTCAGCAGGAAAAATCACTAAAATATCAACAACATCTATAACAGGTAAAAAAACGATTGATGCGACAGGTTTAGTGGTATCTCCTGGTTTTATTGATTTACATGCTCACGGGCAATTATTACCCAACGCACGTTTACAAGCATTTGACGGCGTAACAACCGCATTAGAATTAGAAGCTGGCGTGCTCGAAGTTGATAAGTTTTATAGCAATATAGCCAAAGAAGGACGACCGATTAACTATGGCGCTTCAGCTAATTGGTCTATGGCTCGCGCTATGGTGTTAGATAACGCGACTTTTAATGGCATACCGGGCGAAGCATTACGGGTTTTTTCTTTACCTAACTGGAGTAGAAACCTAGCGACAAAAGCACAGCAAACTGAAATTATTAACGTAGTTGAAAAAGCCATAAATGCTGGCGCACTAGGGGTAGGTATTCTGGCAGGGTATAGCCCAAATTCGAATAGAAAAGAATATTACCAACTACATAAATTAGCCGCTAAATATAACGTTTCTACCTTTAATCATATACGTTTCGCTAGTACACAAGAACCTAAAAGTGCCTTTGAAGCTTACCAAGAATTAATTTCTGCTGCGGCAAGTACGGGGGCTCATGCACATATTTCTCATTTAAATAGTACCAGCGCTCGCGATATAGAAGACGTAGCCGAACTTGTACTTAATGCACAAAAACAAGGAGTAAAAATTTCAGTTGAAGCTTATCCTTATTCAGCAGCAAGTACCGCGATTGGTGGGCAAATGTTTCGTGGTGAACATTGGAAAGAGCGCTTAGGTAATGCGAACGAAACAGACTTCTCGTTTAATGGTAAACAGCTAACCCCAACCAGTTTTAAAGAGCTACAAGATAACAGTCCTCGATCTATCATCATCTTCAATTATTTAGATCCAGAGCATTCGGCATCGGATCAACACCTATATGAAATTTCTCAGTTATTTCCTAATGGAGCGGTAGCCTCAGACGGAATGCCGATAATGGATGCAACAACCCATAGAATGATTTCTGGTGATGTTTGGCCATTACCTGAAAACGCTCAAACTCACCCAAGATCTGCAGGTAGTTATTCTCGATTTATTCGTCAGTTTGTTAAAGAAAGTAAAAAAATATCGTTAAGTGAAGCCATCAGAAAAATGTCGTTAATACCGGCACAAATACTAGAAACAAGTGTTGAGCAAATGAAGTTTAAAGGCCGTATTCAAGAGGGCGCAGATGCCGATATTGTTATTTTCGATTTTGCTGAACTTACCGACAGAGCGACCTTTGCAAAGCCAATATTAACCTCTAAAGGAATGAAAACTGTTATTGTTAACGGCACACCTATTATTGAAAATGGACAATTAATTAGAAGTGCCATGCCGGGTAAAGCCATTAGAAGACAAGTAAAAAATTAAGCTACCCATAGTGATATTAATAATTTACTCGTTACCTAACATCAAAAAAACAAAGGATATGAAATGAAAAAATTATCAATAGCTATAAGCCTAATTACACTTTTATTTACACCACATCTTTATGCTGGTTCAAAAGCTAACGTTGAGTTTTTAAACTCAGGCAGTGTGTTTGCTAAGTCGTTAGATATGCCATTTTCAGAAGCTGTTCGGGTAGACAATACCTTGTATATTTCAGGGCAACTGGGCATCACACTCGGCACACTTTCATTAGTTGATGGTGGTATAAAAGCCGAAGCAAAACAAACCATGAACAACATTAAAACCATACTTGAAGCCCACAACCTAACCATGAAAAACGTTGTTAAATGCACCGTTATGCTGTCTGATATGGCCGACTGGCCAGCTTTTAACGAGGTTTATAAATCATTCTTCAGTAAGCCATACCCAGCCCGAAGTGCTTTTGGTACAAATGGTTTAGGCTTAGGTGCAAAAACTGAAGTGGAATGTATGGCAGTGTTTTATTGATTATTTTATTTAACTAATTGAGTATATTCTGCTTTCTGGTAGTTTATTCATTCATAAAGTGAGTGTTATTATTAAAACGTTTACATAATAAACAGAGAGTTTAGCCATGTGGGATAAAGAATACGACAGAGAAGAATATGTTTACGGAAAGTTACCGAATGACTTTCTTAAAAGTCATTACAACTCTATTCCCAAAGGAAACGTGTTATTACTTGCTGAAGGTGAAGGAAGGAATGCCGTTTTCTTAGCCAAATTAGGATATTCAGTTACAGCTGTAGACATATCTAGCGTAGGTCTAAAAAAAGCAGAAAAGCTTGCTAAAGAAAATAACGTAGTTATTGAAACTATTTGTGCTGATTTAGCAGTATTTGATCTTGGTGAACGTAAATGGGACGGGATCGTTTCTATCTACTGTCATTTACCAGAAACACTCAGACAAGATTTATATAAACGAATTGAATTAGCAATTAAGCCATCAGGCGTTCTTTTGTTAGAGGGTTATAGACCTGAGCAGTTAACATATAAAACGGGTGGTCCTCCATTAGCTTCTATGATGATTTCAAAAGAAACGTTAATCAAAGAGCTCCCTCATTTTTCATTTAGCCATCTTGAAGCACTTGACCGAGTAGTGAATGAAGGGATTAATCATCATGGTTTAGGAGCTGTAATTCAAGCCATTGGGTCACTAAAATAATTTTATATAAGCTAATAAAATAGAGAGTATGAATGGAAATCAACTTTAGCGTAGCAACAACTAAGGACTCTGAAATAATCGGCTCTTTAGTTGTTGCTCTTACTACTGAAATTTGTGAGTTAACAAAAGCTCAGCATTTTGATATTAATCTCAATGGTACTATTGAGCGTTGTCGAGAGTTAATTCGTGATGGTCACTATGCTGCAATTATTGGCGAATATAAAAATAAAACAATTGCCGTTGTTACATTTACCGAAACCTATGCTTTATACGCGGGTGGTAAAATTGGTGTCATTCAAGAATTTTATGTTTTACCTGAGTACAGATCTTCTGGCGTAGGTTCTATGCTTATAGAACAAGCTCAAAACTACGGAAAGCAACATGAGTGGTCATGTATTGAATTATGTACTCCTCCTTTACCTGAATTTGAAAGAACTTTAAATTTCTATCAACAAAATGGCTTACTCCCTGTTGGTGGTCGTAAAATGAGACAAGCATTGTGTAATTGCTAAGTGAATAATGTCAATAACCCTTGCGGCATCAATAAATATAGTGATAATCGTGCAAGGTTTTATTTTTATTGAGTTTACAAAGTGCAATTATTAGAAACAGAATGTTTAGGTAAAACATTACGTTTAGAAGGTTCAATGGCTGGGTGGCAACAACTGTTTTGGGATGACCAATGTGTATCGCAAATTGATGCCAATACCGACAGCAACTTTGAACATAAATTTCTTCTGCAAAACGAACAGGGTGAACTTCACGTAAAGCTTAATGGTTCATTACAATGGCAACCCTTTGATCTGCAATTTAAACTATGCATTAACGACGAACTTGTTGAAGAAAACACACTCAACGAAAAAGACATAGAACAACGCCAAAATAGCCAAAATAAAAAACAACCTTTTAAATTCAGTTTTGTAGGCATGGCAGGCCTTGGTTTAAAGCTATTAAAAAGCGCCAAGGTGGTAAAAGTATTATTTGCAGCAGGCAGTTTGGCTGCATACAGCTGGTTGTTTTCAATCGAATTCGCCATCGCTTTAATCCTTTGTTTAGTGTTTCACGAATATGGTCATATCAAAGCCATGAAATACTTTGGACTAAAAACCAAAGGCATTTACCTTATACCTTTTGTGGGCGGCTTAGCACTTAGCGACGACAAAATTAATACCCGCTGGCAAGACGTAGTTATATCCATCATGGGACCATTCTTTGGTTTAATCCTCTCGGTAGCCGCGTTAATTGGCTACTGGATAACCGACATAGAAATACTGGCAGGTATCGCTGTATTTAACGCGTTGCTTAACTTATTTAACTTACTGCCTGTATTGCCGTTAGATGGCGGACACGTACTAAAAAGCATCGCCTTTTCAATAAACTCACGCATTGGTTTAGTCGCTTGTATATTAGGTGCAGCACTCGGGATTTATCTCAGCTACCAGTTTGGTTTAGCGCTGCTAGGCTTTTTACTCGCGATTGGCTGCATTGAAATATTCTTTGAATACAAACGTCGACATTTAAGCGAACTTCTGCCCCTTAACCGTTACGCACAAATCGTTTCAGCCGTATGGTATGTATTAACCGTAGGTGGTTTAAGTGCCATTATTTGGTTAGTAGGGCAAACAGATAACGGAGCATTGTCGCTACCGCTTAAAATATTGAATAGTTAGTTTGTAATAATAATCGCTAATAAATACCCTTAAACATTTAATTTAAAAATATTAAAAGATAAACATGATGAAAAATTCAAACGAACTGTCAACTATTATAACTACACTGTCTACCTTTCAAGAAGGCTACCTACCTGAAGAAGAGCTAGAAAGTGCAGTACAGAACTGGCCACAACTATGGCCGCTAATTAAACAAAGCATGCTTAAATTTAATGAAGAGTCGTCTGCGTTTAGCGATCAAGAAAATACTTTTTTGTTCATGGGGATACTTTTAGCGGTGCAACAAAAAGAATACCAAGCCTATCCGTTATTATTAAACTTGTGTGACCGTGACGACGAATTCCAAGGCGCACTTGACGAATTACTGGGGGATTCTCTCACTGAATTATTACCAAGCTTTTTCTACATATTAAGCGAAAGTGATACCCAAGGTCTTGAAAAAATAATACTAAGCCCACGTTCAGGTAGCTTTGTAAAAGTAGCTGCGGCACATTGTTTATTTGCTAAATATGAAAATGACTTAATAACACGTCAGTATTTAGTTGAATTGCTCACGTTATGGATAGCGCACTTTGTTCCATTAGCCAACAACATCAGTGAACACTTTTTAGCGGCACTTGCTGTTTGTTGTATGGCGTATGAGTTGCAAGAGTTCCAAGCGCAATTTTTAGACCTAGCCAATAAATTTGAATTAGCACCTGACTATATAACTCCAGAAGAAATTGAAGAGTGGGACACTTCATTCAAAGAAGGTGTTTTATTAGGCTTTATACGTACAGAATTTAATGTTATTAACGAATTAAGAACCTGGTCGTCCTTTAAAACACCAGAGCAAAATGCAGCCGACACCAAAGCAATGAGAGAAGCATTAGCTGAATTAGAAGGTTTTGATTATCCCACAATAGAACCCTTTATTGCAGAACCTAAAGTTGGGCGCAATGATCCATGTCCATGTGGAAGTGGTAAAAAACATAAAAAATGCTGCTTATAACAAGGTTACTTCTTTCTTAATTGGCTGGCGTATTTGGTTAAAACAATAGCGTCAGCGGTTGATACATTTAACGAGCTACCCATACCAAACAGAGAATATGTATTAGCTGTTGGCTAAGTTGTAATGCCGTTTCACTTACACCTTTTCGTTCCCACTGAAACCTGTATCTTGAATGGTTACGGGCATAAATAATTAAAAATCATTACAGCGACAACAGCGACATATGATCTAACGGCTGATGATAGAGTTACTACAGCCATTTTACTCAAAATAGGGAGCTATAAATAAAGTGTATCTACCCCCCATAAAAGGCTTGTTTATAGCTGTTTAGCCGTTATCTTCTATCATCAGTGTTAACAATGCTACTTGCTCGGTTAATGCAACAACTTGTTGTTCTAACGCGGTAATTCTGAGGTGTAATGGCGTGTTTTCTTGTTTCTTCTCGTCGTGTTCAATGGAATATTTTTCGATATTAGTTCTCGTATCGTTTCCTGCATGAGTTCTGACATTACTTTCATAAGTGTTGTCTTCACAGCTTACTTCTTCCTCTGCACTTTGAGAATTAGGTGAAAGTAAATGTAAGTAACGACATTCACGTTTACCAGGCTCTCGGGCAAGTTTTTTCACTAGTACTTGGCCGTTTAAGTTTTGCAGTTGGGCTAACGTGGCTTCTACCTCAGTAACATTAGCAAAATCAGCCAAACGATTCGTGCGCGTACGAAGTTCGCCTGGTGTTTGTGGTCCACGTAAAAGTAATACGCAAATAATTGCTCTTTGCTGCGGCGTAAACTGTAAATCGCCAAACTCGGTATTACAAAAACGATGAATATATTTATTCACGCGGCCCGATGCTTGGTGATCAACCATTAATAAGTTGGCTTGTTGTAGCGCGTCTATTTCGTTTTGTACATCACTTTCAGACAAAGACATTACGGGTTCACGGCTACTTTTTTGATTACAGCCAATGCTAAGGCTGTTTAAAGACAGTGGATATTGCTCTGGAGTTGTTGTTTCTTTTTCTAACATAACACCAATAATGCGGCATTGTATGGCAGTGAGAGTGAGCATGTCGAAGACCCTTTATAAAATTATTTTTGTTGTTATAAGCAGTTATACCAATAAATATGGCGATTTAGCTACCTAATAATAAGCAACATTGCGAATAATAAAATAAAGTCACGACTTAGTTTGTTATTTAGCCGTTATGTAACAAGTACCGATATCGGCGCAAATAATGGGGTAATATACCCAGTATAAACATTTATATTTTTTTATCTTTACGGCCTTGGTATTACAACGATGACAAACAAACAGCCACAGAAAAACTCTTCGACTATATCGACGCTCAACGATCTTGCAAAGTTGGCAAACTACTCCCTCATGGACACGCTCAACTGTGACCCTGATGCAACAGAAAACGGTGCTGATCACGAACCACGACAAGTCTTTACTGGTCATTATGTTCCTGTTAATCCAACGCCAATTAAAGAACCTGAATATATAGCGCACAGCAAAACCTTCTTTAGTGAACTTGGTTTTGCCGACAGTATGGCGCTGTCTCCCGATTTTATTCGACTGTTCTCAGGTGATATGACTGATGTGCCAAAGCCAATGCGAAAAATTGGTTGGGCGACGGGCTACGCACTTTCTATTTATGGTCAAGAATACATTCAGCAGTGTCCGTTTCAAACAGGTAACGGCTATGGCGACGGTCGTGCAATTTCTGTACTTGAAGCCGTTATAAACGATCAACGCTGGGAAATGCAGCTAAAAGGTGGAGGCCAAACGCCATATTGCAGAGGCGCAGACGGTCGCGCGGTGTTGCGTTCAAGTATTCGCGAATTCTTGGCGCAAGAGCACATGCACGCACTAGGTGTACCCACATCACGGTCTTTAAGTTTGTATGTTTCAAAAACTGAGCAGGTTCAACGACCTTGGTATTCGCCGGGTTCGCGTTCGCAAAATCCCGATAGATATATTGATGAACCCATCGCAATATCAACACGTGTTGCACCGTCGTTCATGCGTGTTGGTCAACTCGAACTTTTCGCTCGTCGCGTTAGGTTCAACCAACACCCAACAGCGATGGAAGAACTTGAAAAAATTGTACTACATGTGATTGATCGTGAATACGCTAGCGTAATTGAACCTCAGCTGCCTATGCCCGAAAAAGTGGTACAGCTGGCGCGCGAATTTCAAGGCCGCCTTACATCACTAGTGGCGAATTGGATCCGCGTTGGTTTCTGCCAAGGTAACTTCAACAGCGACAACTGCGCAGTAGGGGGCTTTACACTTGACTATGGTCCATTCGGTTTTTGCGATGTGTTTAAACCGTATTATCAACCTTGGACCGGCGGCGGTCATCATTTCTCGTTTATGAACCAACCAAACGCAGCGCAAAAAAACTTTGACATGTTTTGTTCGGCATTACGACCGTTACTCATTCCTGATAAAGAGTCTAATCAAGACTATTTACTAGCGCTCGACGACATTCAAGGTGACTTTTCGAAGGTAATGCGCACACAAATGAAAAAAATGTGGGCTGCCAAGCTAGGCCTTAGCACCTTGGTTATTGATTCTGACGATACGGGTGATTTTGACGGTACTGACGATACAAACGCCGACGAAGCATCTTTCAACGCAGTGCTTAGCGAGTTAGAAATACTCATGAAACAAACACCTGTTGATTACACTATTTTATTTCGCGAACTCTCGTCGATACCCAACGACATTAGCTCGCTAAAGAAAAGCTTTTACCATAACATACCAAATCACGTATCGAATAACGCTGCTGATGCTACCGATGATACAAAAGATGCAGAAATGGACAAACGCTGGGCACAGTGGCTAGAAAAATGGAAAACACTACTCTTTAGCGCGAGTAACACGAATGTGGCTTCGCCTCGAACAAGCGAGGAAATATCGAAGCAGATGAAACGTGTTAACCCAAAATACATTTTGCGCGAGTGGTTTCTTGTGCCAGCTTATCAGCAAGCAGCGTTGGGAGATTATACGCTAATTCAAGAGCTACAAACGGTGATGACACAACCTTATGCCGAGCAATCTAAGCTCGTGGAAGATAAATACTATTGCTTGAAACCGGCTGAGTTCTTTGAAGTGGGGGGCTTGTCACATCTTAGTTGCTCGTCTTAGTTGCTCTTCGTGATTATGCAGACTTAAATATAAAAGTTTGGGACAGCCATGAATTTAAAAGTATAAATTTATGGTTGTCTTAATCTTTGCTAACCAACGGCTCAACGAGCAAAGTGACGAAAACATACTAGAAGCATTATTTACTAACAATGAACTTAGTGAATTAGAAGACTTTAATTACCCTACAACAAAACCCTTTATTGCAGAACTTAAAGTGGGCCGCAACGACCCATGCTCATGTGGAAGCGGTAAAAAAACATAAAAAAATGCTGCTTATAACAAAGTTACTTCTTTCTTAATTGGCTGGCGCATTTGGCTAAAACAATAGCGTCAGCGGTTGATACATTTAACGAGTTACCCATACCAAACATGGAATATTATTTTAATTTTTGGATATGAATATTTTGTTATTTTTCAATATCTCAGCTAATTTTTTTGAGCCAGACTCTATTTCTATTTCGTAAGATCTAATACGGTGATGACATGTTAGTACTCTGTCATCTTTTCTATTCCAGCCACACTCAATTAATTCACTTACTATATATATATATTCAAACAGATCAGTGAAAAAAGATTGAAATTGAAAGCATAACTCTGGAGACAAGTGCCTATCTATCGAGCCATGAACAAAATAATTTCGACATTTAACACCATATTTTATAACTATTTCAAAATCAACAGTGTCAAGTGTACTGCCAACAAGTTGAGGTTTTATGATGTACATACGCCCTAACACTTTTTCTTTAAGAGATTTTTTTTCTAAGAAACTAATAGATTGAAGTAAAGAACTTTTTATTTCGGGAAATGGCTTAAAGTTTAACTTAATTTGTGATTTTAAGTCTTTAATTTGTGATTTTTCTTCTGAACTAAGTTGTTTTTCTAAGCTTTCAGATTTATGAGGGAATATGTCGAACATATTAGCTGCACCAATAAGTCTGCTTGATGAGTATAAATCTGAAAAAAAAGTATTATAAAAGCAAAGCCTAACATTTTCTCTGTCATCTTTCTCAAACCAATTCTTGAGTATACTACCAAAATTATCGTTAACTACATTGATCAAAGGATCTGAGTGATAGCTGTCTTTACTCTCTTCTTGGCCCCAATTACGGTAGTCATGATGCACATTGTATTCATGAAGTTTATCACCCAACTTTCTTACTTGGATATTTTTAAAATGTAATCCTTGACTAGCAATGAATCTCAAAAACAAAGCTAATAAGTTGGCTTTTTTGAAGGCTACTTCTAATTTGCACGGAACCGTAAAGTCGATAGTTATAAAAACTTTATTTTTTAGTTGAGCACCTTCTACACTTCCCCTAAGTCTCATACTGTGTGCGTGGGTTGCAGTAATAGTTCCTAATTTTGTACATTGACTAAAAATTTCAGAATCACCATTGAAATATGCAATACGTGGGTTATTTTCAATATTAAAGTGAGGAGTATACTTTTCTTCATTAAGTGCCTCTATTAATGCTTCTTTTGGAGAATGTATATACCCAAATGAATCAATGTCTTGAAATAATTTAAGAGGGTTCTCAACTGTTAACGATATAGAGTCAAAAAGATCTGTTTCAGGAAAAACATGTTCATTTCCTAATATCATCGTATGTGAAAATAAAGAGCAAGAGCTGCCAACCGAATATTGAGTGTATTTACGAAAAATACAATTTAGTAGAGTTACTGGTTGTCCTGTATGTGTTTTACCATATATATTTGAGTGTGGGTTAAGGGGTATAAGTTCAGAAGACCAACATTTAAATTCTTTAGAGGTCGGGGCTAGCACTCCTGATACATTCTTGTTATTCCCTATTTCAAAGTTTGCATTAATTGATTCTTCCATATATTCCCTACACAACCATATTCTGATATTAAGCTGACAATAACATAAAGAATTTTATTGTATCAATTTATTCTATGGCAGCTCCTTTCGCCAACATCAGTTTATTAAGTTTCCTGCTGGCGGAACTATTGGGCAGTATGTTCCTTTTAATTTTTGTCCTCGTTCAGTTATGCTTTTTGTTATTCATAAAGGGCATGATGATTTCCAAGGTGGGCAAGAAAGAATACTGCACTTTATAAGTGATATTGATACAATTAGATTAACTAATCAAAATTGCTTCTTCACAGATATTCATGCTGATTTAGATTATGCTGAGCAAATTGATGATTTTATACGTATTAGTGAATTAGATCTTAATAGAATAATCAATGAACGATATTGGCAAGATTTTAAAGAAGAAAAACAAGCTGAGTTTTTAGTTTTTGAATCAGTTCAATGGCAAAGTATTCAACAAATAGGTGTTAAAACTCAAGCAATAGCAGATGAGGTGACCGTTTTACTACAAGGTGTTGTACATAAACCAGAAGTTATTGTGCGACCAGAGTGGTATTACTAGAGACTAATATGATTACATATCAAAAAGGTAATATTTTACACGATCAATCTGATGCCATTATTAATACGGTTAATACTGTAGGAGTTATGGGAAAGGGCTTGGCGTTACAATTTAAAAAAGCATTTCCTGAAAACTTTAAAGAATATAAAAAAGCTTGTGATGATCATTCTATGATTACAGGCAAGGTATTATCAGTTTCTTTGAATTCAATGAGCCCCCCATTTTTTATAATAAACTTTCCAACTAAAGCCCACTGGAAAGGAAAATCTAAACTTGAATATATTGAACAGGGTCTAGATAGTTTAAAAGCTGAAGTTAAACGGTTAAACCTTAAGTCAGTTGCTATTCCTGCATTAGGCAGTGGTTTAGGTGGACTGCCTTGGCAAGATGTAGAACAATTAATACAAAGTTCATTAGCTGAATTTCCTGAAGTTAATTGGCTATTATATCCGCCTCAAGAGGCACCCAAAGCAGACGTTATGCTTAATAATACTAAGCGCCCTAAAATGACGATTGGTCGTGCTGCTGTTATAGGTTTGATTGATCGGTATGTATCAACAGGTTTTAACTATCGTTTATCTTTATTAGAAGTGCAGAAACTTGTTTATTTTCTAACTGCTGTGGGTGAGCCTTTAAATAAAGTGGTTTTTCAAAAGCATCACTTTGGCCCTTATGCTGATGTATTACGTCATGTTTTAGATAAAATGGAAGGGCATTTCATTAGTGGCTATGCTGATGGTTTAAATAAACCAGAAACTCCAATTGAATTAAAAAAAGATGCAGCGCAAGAAGCATTAGCTTATTTAGATAAACACAAAGACACTAAAGAAAGATTTGGTAGAGTTGCTAAACTTATTGAAGGTTTTGAATCTCAAAATGGTATGGAGTTACTTTCTACTGTTCATTGGGTTTTAACACAAGAGTCAGACGGGAATGACGTAACGAGTGAGAGCTTAGTTAAACAAGTTCATAACTGGAGTCGACGTAAAGCTCAAATGAAGCCTGCTCATATTATTGCTGCGTGGGATCGATTAAAAGAACAAAACTGGCTAGAGAATAAAGCACCGACAATGCTATAAAATTAAAGTTCAGACATAAAAAAACGCAATTCTTATTTTATAAGATATTGCGTTTTTTAGGTTCTAAGAACCTGAATATGGTGCTCGCTACTGGACTCGAACCAGTGACACCTTGCATGTCATGCAAGTACTCTAACCAACTGAGCTAAGCGAGCTTTTTGTTTAAACGGCTAAGTATGTAAATTTATTAGCGTGTTCGAACGAGGCGATATGTTAGCGATCTGTTTTAACAGTTGCAAGCTGTTTGTTGCTTTACAATTAAAATACAGTATTGAATGATTATTTAAACATCAATTTGCGTTAATGCTATGCATATTCGTATCTTCTTTGTACTATTTTTAAGCGCCAAGCTAAAAATACGGCTGCGGTAGTTAGCCCAACGATAAAGCCAATCCAAAAGCCTTTAGCGCCCATATTTGGCACTATCCAATCGGTTAAGCCAAGTATTAAGCCAACACTTAAACCTACTATCCAGTATGAACAAAAAGTAATGTATAAAATAGCTTGGGTGTCTTTGTAGCCTCTTAGTGCTCCTGCAGATATTACTTGAATAGCGTCTGAAAACTGAAATAGGGCGGCTACAAACATTAAGCTAACAGCTAGGTCGATAACTTGCTGGTCAATGGTATAAATTGCGGCTATTTGATTACGGAATACGAGTGATAATGTTGCGGTTAATAGGGCGATTATTACGCCAAAAATAACCGAGTAGCTGCAAATGTCTTTGGCTTCATCGTGCTTGTTTTTACCTACGGCAAAGCCAACTCTAATGGTAACCGCCATAGATAAAGATAATGGCACCATAAATACTAGCCCTGAAAAGCTTAAGGCTATTTGATGGCTTGCCACTATTTCAGCACCGAAAGGGGCAAGTATAATCGCCACTACTGAAAATAAGCTGACTTCAAACAATAACGATAATGAAATAGGGATACCAATTGTCAAAATTCCTTTTATTTGCGACCAATTCGGCGGATGAAACTTGGTTAATAATGGCGCATGCGATAATGCTTTTGCGAAGTAGGTGTAACCTAATGTGCTTAAAAACATAACCCAATACACTATGGCGGTAGCAATACCACAACCTGCGCCACCTAAGGCGGGTGCTCCAAATTCACCATAAATAAAGATGTAATTGGCTGGAACATTAACAATTAAGCCAATGAGGCTGATGATCATTGTGGGTTTGGTATGAGATAAGCCTTCTGAGTAGTTTCTTAATACTAGGTATAAGAAAAAACCCGGAGCGCCCCAAATGATGTAGGTTAGGTAGTCAAACATCAGTTGTTTTAAAACGAGGTCTAACGATACGTTTTCAAAAATAAAAGGGGCTATGGCAAAATACAGGGCAATAAAAAGTAAGCCGATAACAAGGGCAATCCATGCGGTTTGCTGGGTTGCTTTGGCTACTTGGTCAAATTTGTTAGCGCCTGCAAATTGCGAAACAATACTGGCTAACGCCATGATTAAACCAGCAACAGATAATATAAGAGGTAACCAAATACTGCTGGCTATTGCTACTGCTGCCATGTCGGTGGCACTTACTCGGCCAGCCATTACTGTATCGGCAAACCCCATTAGATTTTGTACGAGTTGCGCTATTAATATGGGGTAAGCGAGTTTCATTAAGCTTTTTGTGTTGGTTGTAAATTTGTGCCAATGCATTGGATCTTTTCTTCCGAATGTTGCTGTATAAATTATTTGTTTATTTTAGTTATTTACGTTGTTTGATATTATGAGGAATAACTGGAATATCATGGATCATATATGTTTACGGGTATAGTGCAATCGCAAGCTGAAGTTATTTCTATTACAACTGAAAATCAATTAAGTCGTTTAGTTATTGGTGTATCTCCTGAACTGGTTTATAAATTAGAAATTGGCGCAAGTATCGCAATAAATGGCGTTTGTTTAACGGTGGTTGAATATAATAAACAAGCGGATAACAGTTATACAATCGCTTTTGATATTATAGATGAATCGTTACGTGTTACTACGTTGGGTAACTTATCTGTATATGATTGGGTAAATGTTGAGCGTTCTTTAAAGGTAGGCGATGAAATTGGCGGGCATATTGTGAGTGGACACGTTCAATATAAGTCTACTTTAGTACGTAAAAACGTAACAGAAACCAATACTGCGCTATATTTTACATGCGAGTCACCTTGGTTAAAGTATATTTTTGAAAAGGGCTTTATTACGGTAAATGGTACAAGCCTTACGATAGGTGTAATTAAAGACAATACTTTTAGTGTGCATTTAATTCCTGAAACGTTAACAAGAACAAATTTAGGTAAACTGAATGTGAATGATGAAGTGAACCTTGAATTTGATCAGCAAACTATCACGATTGTAAAAACAATCGAACGATTAAATTTAAGCGAGCTAACTCAAGCTAAATAATTTAGGTGATGTTTTGCTATCACGTTATTCATCGTCGCTGTTTACAGCTAGCTGAATTTTTTGATGGTATTCATCAATATGTAAATTAAAGTGAATTTCTCGGCAACATGACGGGCATTCATCGTAGTAGTCTTGATCGCCTGATGATATGTCTAAAGTTACATGTAGATGATGTCCGCAATGAGGACAAGTGATACGCTTATTTGTTATATCTTGGGGCATGTTGCCTCCTAGATTTTGGTTTACACCAATATGGGTTAGTAATTCCTTAAGTGTTATCGTCCGTAACTGTAATTGCTGATTAGGGGGTGTTGAACTTTCAGGTATTCGAAAGATCAACAGGCCCTATACAAGTATGGTGTAATTTTTATAAAATGCACTAGACAAAATGGGCTGTTTAACTAAACCATTAAACAGTAAGGGAATTAATATTATTGGCTATCAATAATGAGGTGTTCAATTTTATTGGGTACGCCGTCCCATTCTTTTGCATCTGTTGGTGGGGCTTTTACTTCGGTTATTCTAGGCCATACTTGCGACAGCTCAGCATTTAATTCAATAAATTCTTTTTGATCTTCGGGTACTTCGTCTTCTTGAAATATTGCACCCGCAGGGCATTCAACTGGGCATAAGTCACAATCTATACAATCATCAGGGTTAATAGCTAAAAAATTAGGCCCTTCATAAAAAGCATCAGCCGGACATACGGCTACACAATCAGTGTATTTACATTTTATACAATTATCGGTAACAACAAACGCCACGTTTTTTCCTTTTATTTGATGAAATATTTTGCAGGCGATCATACCTTGAACATAAACAAATTCAATTACTGATTTCATTAATTAAATTGGTATCACCATGCTCTTGGGGTAAAATAAAGGCATTAGTTGTTATTTTACCCTACGGGGTACGCTGTTTTGGATATTTTATGCTTCGCTTGACCAACCTAAAGTTAGATCTTAATCACCAACATGAAGAATTAGAACAAGCCATTTTAGATAAACTGTCAATTAATGCTGATCAGTTAGTGAGTTTTAATGTGTTTAAACGTGGTTACGATGCACGTAGAAAAAATACCATTATTTTGATGTACACCATAGATGTTGAAACCACGATTAACGAGCAATTGCTTGAAAAGTTTGTTGATGACAATAATGTAAAAGCTAGCCCCGACACTCATTATTACTTTGTTGGCGAAGCACCAAAAACATTAGAACAAAGACCTGTAGTTATTGGCTTTGGCCCATGTGGATTATTTATTGGGTTAGTGTTAGCGCAAATGGGTTTTAAACCGATTATTTTAGAGCGTGGTAAAGAAGTACGCGAACGCACAAAAGATACATTTGGCTTTTGGCGTAAAAAAGTATTAAACACAGAATCAAATGTGCAATTTGGTGAAGGTGGAGCAGGTACTTTTTCAGACGGTAAACTTTATAGCCAAGTTAAAGACCCGAAGCATTACAGCCGTAAAGTATTACATGAGTTTGTTGAAGCTGGCGCACCAGAAGAAATTTTGTATGTAAGTAAGCCGCATATAGGTACATTTAAACTAGTCACCATGATTGAAAAAATGCGCGCCAAAATTATTGAATTAGGTGGTGAAATTCGTTTTAGTCAGCGTGTAGACGATATTTTATTTGAAGAAAACGAAGATAAACGCAAAGTTGTGGGTGTTAAATTAGCTACAGGTGAAGTTATAAATACCGAACATGTGGCGTTAGCGGTAGGGCATAGCGCACGCGATACCTTTAAAATGTTAAACGATAAAAATGTGTACATGGTGGCTAAGCCATTTTCGATTGGGTTTAGAATTGAGCATGAGCAATCGGTTATTGACGATGCTCGCTTTGGTAAAAACGCAGGTCATCCTATTTTAGGTTCTGCTGATTATAAACTGGTTCATCACTGTAAAAATGGTCGTTCTGTTTACAGCTTTTGTATGTGCCCAGGTGGAACCGTTGTAGCCGCAGCATCTGAAGAAGGGCGTTTGGTAACGAATGGTATGAGTCAGTATTCACGCCATGAACGTAACGCAAATAGTGCGATTGTTGTAGGGATCGATCCTAAAGATTTCTCTTATGGTAGCGATAGTGACGAAACCGAAAATGTTTTAGCGGGTGTTGAATTACAAAGACGACTAGAAGAGTTTGCCTATAAACTTGGTGGCGAAAACTATGATGCACCTGTGCAATTGGTTGGCGACTTTTTAGCTGGCAGAAAATCAGGCGAGCATGGTAGTGTTGAACCGTCTTACAAGCCCGGTGTTACCTACTGCGATTTAAGTGAAACATTACCGCCTTATGCAATTGAAGCCATTAGAGAAGCATTACCGGCTTTTGAAAAGAAAATAAAAGGTTTTGCTATGGAGCACGCAACGCTTACTGCAGTTGAAACGCGTACTTCTTCACCTATTCAAATTACACGTGATAAAGAAACCTACCAAAGCTTAAACGTTGATGGTTTATATCCTGCGGGTGAAGGTGCTGGTTATGCTGGCGGTATTTTATCTGCGGGTATTGATGGTATTAAAGTCGCTGAAGCGATAGCGCTTGATATACTTAAAAGGCAGTAACTTATAAAGTTAGATAAGAACATCAAAATTATTTCTTTTGATGTTCTTTTATATTAGATAGTGAATGCTTTTGCCAAGGTGACAAGGGCAGTTGCTTTTGCATATTGTTCATGGTTTTCCATAAACTATTTAGCGATATGCGTTTAGTTAACCAAAATGGAATAGCGCCTTTAGGGTCCGCAATAATCGTATATACAATATTAATATTTTGACTATTAACCGGTGTAATCTTCCAATGCGCCTTTATTACTTCTATTTGAATCATCTCGTTATTTACATATTCACTCTCTTCCACATTATGTACTTCAATTTCAAGCGATAGATCTTCATTTTGCCAATATCGAGAATTCACCACCATGTACCTTTCAGTTATTGGCCAATAACTTTTGAATGAGGTAATAAATATATTTTCTTGAGGCGATATCTGTTTTAGTACGTTACTAGAATGCGCGTTATCAAGCCATTGCGTAATGTTATCTGTGTCTTGTATAAAAAAAAGAAATCCAGCAAGGCTAGATTGAATAGCCGCCTGTGCTTTTATCTCAATTAAGTCGCTGCCTTTAATTTGTTGATAATTTACTTTGATGTTTTTATTTTCTTTCCATGTTTTCCAAGATGAATCATTTAAAGGCTCTGTTGCAAAATTTGATGTCGTATTTTGCGCAAAACTTTGCGAAGAGAAAAATAAACTGATCATGAGAGGTAAAATAGTTAAAAAACATAAAAGGGTGTAATTGTTTTTTACTTTATTTTTATGAAGAAGATAGATAACAAAAACCTTATATTTATTGCAATTAGCGCCATATTACACTATATTTCCGTGCTCATTTATTCCCTCGCTGGAATAAAATAAAAAATTAAGCAAGATATGGTTTTATTTAATAGATTTTATTCAATAAATACGGTGTCTACAAATATTAACATTGATAAAAATAAAGCAAGCGGCACTTAGTGTGTGTCGCCACTGTACAAAGGACATTTCATGCCAGTAATAACTCTTCCTGACGGCTCTCAACGCTCATTCGATAACGCAGTATCTATTATGGATGTTGCTCTTGATATCGGCCCAGGTTTAGCCAAAGCAACTATCGCAGGTCGTATAGACGGAAAACTTGTTGATGCGTGCGAATTAATTGAAAACGATGCATCATTACAACTTATTACCAGTAAAGACAGTGAAGGGCTTGAAATTATTCGCCATTCTTGTGCGCATTTATTAGGCCATGCAATTAAGCAATTATGGCCAAATACTAAAATGGCTATTGGTCCTACTATTGATAATGGCTTTTATTACGATGTTGATTTAGAAGAATCTATTACTGAAGACGATTTAGTTAAGCTTGAAAAACGCATGACTGAATTAGCAAGAACAGGTTATGAAGTTATTAAGAAGACCGGTTCTTGGCAAGATGCTTACGATGCGTTTACTGAGCGTGGCGAAACATACAAGTTAGAAATTTTAGACGAAAACATTGATAAGTCAGACACACCAGCTTTATATCATCACCTTGAATATATCGATATGTGTCGTGGTCCTCATGTACCAAGCATGCGTCATTGTCATCATTTTAAATTAATGAAAGTTGCTGGCGCTTATTGGCGTGGTAATTCAGACAACAAAATGTTGCAACGTATTTACGGAACAGCATGGGCTGATAAAAAACAGCTTAAAGCTTATATTCAACGTTTAGCTGAAGCTGAAAAGCGTGATCACCGTAAAATTGGTAAAACATTAGATTTATTCCATTGGCAAGAAGAAGCGCCAGGAATGGTGTTTTGGCACAACGATGGTTGGACTATCTATACAGAATTAGAAAAATTTATTCGTGAAAAACTTCATGAATATGATTACGACGAAGTTAAAGGTCCGTTAATGATGGATCGCGTGCTTTGGGAAAAATCAGGACATTGGGACAAGTACGCTGAAAACATGTTCACAACGACTTCTGAGAAGCGTGAATATGCGATAAAACCAATGAACTGTCCTGGTCATGTTCAAATATTTAACCAAGGTTTGAAATCTTACCGCGATTTGCCATTACGCATGGCTGAGTTTGGTTGTTGTCATCGTAACGAACCATCTGGCTCATTACACGGCTTAATGCGCGTTCGTGGTTTTACACAAGACGATGCACACATATTCTGTACTGAAGACCAAGTTCAAGACGAAGTAACCAAATGTATTCAAATGGTTTACGATGTTTATAAATCATTCGGCTTTGAAGATATCATCGTTAAATTATCAACACGACCTGAAAAACGTATTGGTAGTGATGAAATTTGGGATAAAGCTGAGCAAGGTTTAGCGCAAGCATTAACTGATTTAGGTATTACTTTTGAGTATCTTCCAGGTGAAGGTGCTTTCTATGGTCCTAAAATTGAATTTACTTTATTAGATTGTTTAGGTCGTAACTGGCAATGTGGTACAGTACAACTCGATTTTGCTTTACCTGAGCGTTTAGGTGCTACTTATGTAGGCGAAGATAACGAACGTTACACACCAGTAATGATCCATCGTGCTATTTTAGGTTCATTAGAACGTTTTATTGGTATTTTGATTGAAGAGTACACAGGTAAATTTCCAACGTGGTTATCGCCAAATCAAGTCACTGTAATGAATATTACCGACAAACAGAGCGATTATTGCAAAAAAGTAGTAAAAAAACTGAAAGAAAGTGGATTTAGAGCAAAACTAGACTTGAGAAATGAGAAGATAGGCTTTAAAATCCGCGAGCACACTTTGAAGCGTGTTCCGTATTTGTTAGTTGTTGGTGATAAAGAGATGGAATCCGGCGAAATAGCAATACGAACTCGAAGTGGTGAAGATTTAGGTACAATGTCTGTTGATGGTTTTATTGAGAAAATAACGGAAGAAGTTAACTCAAGAGCATAAACAGGTATAATAATATTTTATAATCCATATATTACACTTACGTAATAAAATATGGGAACAAAGTTCTTTGGAGGAACATGGCTATTAAAGGTGGTCAACGAGGCGGGCAAAAAGAGCCAGCTCATCGTTTGAATGAATTAATTACAGGTACAGAAGTACGTTTGATCCGTTATGATGGCGAAGCTGGAGGAATTGTTACTCTAGACGAAGCTATGAATCAAGCTGAAGAAGCCGGTGTGGATTTAGTAGAAATCAGCCCAACGGCACAGCCGCCGGTTTGTCGAGTGATGGACTACGGTAAGTTCTTGTATGAAAAAGCCAAAGAACAAAAAGAAGCTCGTAAAAAGCAGAAACAAATACAGGTTAAGGAAATTAAATTCCGACCTGGTACAGATGAAGGTGACTATCAGGTAAAACTACGCAGCCTGAAGCGCTTTTTAGAGGATGGCGACAAGATCAAGGTAACTTTACGTTTCCGAGGTCGTGAAATGGCCCACCAAGAACTAGGCTTAGATTTGTTAACTCGCGTTAAAAACGATTTAGCAGAACTAACTGTAGTTGAGTTTTTCCCTCGTAGAGCGGAAGGGCGTCAAATGGTGATGGTTTTAGCCCCTAAAAAATAGATAATATTTGGTCGTTAAAGTAATAAGCTAGCTTGCTAACTTATTCACCACTATTATCGGACACTGGTGATCCAGGCTTACAAGTAAAGCTTAACTAACTAATTGTAAAATTAGCTAAATGAGTTTTCGCCTAGGTTACTTAAATTTGGCATCCAATGCGGAGTTAGTAAAAATGCCTAAAATGAAAACCAATAAAGGTGCTGCAAAGCGCTTTAAACAAACAGCTACTGGCTATAAGTTCAAACAAGCTGGTCTTCGTCATATTCTGACTAAGCGCCGTACTAAAGTTAAGCGTCACTTGCGTGCTAAATGCATGATCGCTGCTTCTGATATTAAATCAGTTAAAAAACTTTTACGTCACGGTTAATAGGAGATATAGAAAATGGCAAGAGTAAAACGTGGTGTACAAGCACGTGCACGTCACAAGAAGGTTCTAAAGCAAGCTAAAGGTTACTACGGTGCTCGTAGTCGCGTTTATCGCGTTGCTTTCCAAGCCGTAACTAAAGCTGGCCAATACGCATACCGTGACCGTCGTCAACGTAAGCGTCAATTCCGTCAACTTTGGATTGCTCGTATTAACGCAGCAGCTCGTCAAAATGGTTTATCTTACAGCCGTTTCATTAATGGTCTTAAAAAGGCTGCTATTGAAATCGATCGTAAGATCCTAGCTGACATTGCAGTATACGACAAAGCAGCTTTTACATTCTTAGTTGAAAAAGCGAAAGCTTCTTTAGTTTAAGATTGAAATGTTGATTAGTAGAAAGGACGCCTAGTGCGTCCTTTTTCTATTCTGTTTTGTAAATGATAGATAAATAGTTTTAGCTAATGTTATTTAACGCAGATAATATTCGCTACAATTATTTTATATTTGAGATATGAAGGATTTATTGCCATGAGTCTTGCTGACAAAATTTTAGCGGTAAACAACGATTTACCTATTCGTACTGACGCACCAGTACACAGTGGTAAAGTGCGTTCAGTATATTGGTTAACTGAAACCGATAGTAAACGTTTAATAAAAGAAAAAGGCTACAACGTAGCAGAAGATACTGCCTTAGCTATTATGGTGATCAGCGACCGTATTTCAGCGTTTGATTGTATATGGAAAGGCGAAGGTGGTATGAAAGGTGTTCCTGGAAAAGGAGCCGCTTTAAATGCCATTTCAAATCATTGGTTTAAGTTATTCCAAGAAAAAGGTTTAGCTGATAGTCATATTTTAGATATTCCACATCCTTTCGTATGGATTGTTCAAAAAGCTAAACCAGTAATGATTGAGGCTATTTGCCGTCAATACATAACGGGTTCAATGTGGCGTTCATATAGTAAAGGTGAACGCGACTTTTGTGGTATTGAATTACCAGAAGGTTTACAAAAAGATTCTAAGTTACCTAAATTACTTCAAACGCCTTCAACAAAAGGTATTTTGAAAGGAATTCCAGATGTTCCTGAAGCTGATGATGTAAATATCACACGTAAGAACATTGTTGATAATTTTGACGCTTTTAATTTTAAATCGACTGATGATATTGCGTTATACGAAAAACTATTAACTGAAGGTTTTAATGTTATTTCAGATGCATTAGCTGAAATTGACCAAATATTTGTTGATACCAAATTTGAGTTTGGTTATGTAAAAGATAAAACTGGCGCCGAAAAGCTTATTTATATGGATGAAGTTGGTACACCTGATTCATCGCGTATTTGGGATGCTAACGAATACCAAAAAGGTAATATCGTTGAGAACTCTAAAGAAGGCTTCCGTCAGTTCTTATTAAATCACTTTCCTGATCCCGATGTTTTATTGAATAAAGAGAGAATGGTCGAAAGAGAAGCATTAGCAAAAAATAATGAGTTACCTGAATCGGCATTAATGGCTATTTCTGATACTTATACGGCCATTGCTGAGAAAATTACTAAGAGTAAAATTGTAATTTCTGATAATCCTAAACAAGAAGTTATCGATATTTTAAGAGATGAATATCAGCTTATTGATTAGCTTTATGAAATACTGAATCGTGAAATAAAAAATAAAAAACCACATTATATAATGTGGTTTTTTATTTTTTATGTGAACCTAGGTTCACATAAAACTTGGGGTTTTATAAATTTCCTAAAGAAGGTAGTTCTCTTATAATATCTTCACTTAAGGCTACATTGGTGTGAGATTCATCAATTGCATGCTTAGATTCATCAAGCATATCTGCAATGTTTTCTAAAATATGGTTAGTTTCGCCAACTTGTTGATGCATTTGTGCTATAACAGCTTCAGCAGCATGAGTACTCTCTAGAGAAAGAGAATGTACTTGGCCTAAGTCAGTTACTATATTTGACGTAATCTCAAGACTTTCTTCAATACTACCCACAACAATTTTTTGTTGTGTAATAATATCATCTGAAATGCCCATTATTTTTCCCATTCCTTCATGTATTTGTTCAGCTGATTCGTTTGAGATACTTGCTAAAGCTCTTACTTCATCAGCTACCACTGCGAATCCTCGACCATGTTCACCGGCTCTAGCTGCCTCTATTGCTGCGTTTAAAGCAAGTAAGTTTGTTTGACTTGCGATACTTTTTATCGCTTCTAATGATTGAGAAATAGTTTTATTGTTATTAGTTAAGCCTTCAAGTAGTACCGTAAATTCAGAAATGTTTTTTTCGGCCGTAGAAATTTTATCTGAAAGAGACTGCAATTGTTCTATGCTTATTGCACTTTTAGATGATGTTTCTTGTGCTGTAGATACTGAGTTTGCCGATAAGTCAGCCATAGCTGTTGCTTGTTCTGCTAATCGGCTAACTAGTTGAAAGTTATTTTCTATTTTGCTTAGGTGCGTTAATGACGCTTGGCTTGCGAGCTGGGTATTGGAAGCGAGTACCGATACTTTCTCTTGGAACTCGTTTGCAATTAATTGATCAACTATTCCTGCTTTTGTTTTTAAAATTTCTAGTTCAGCTTTATCAATTATGGTTTCGTTAGGAGATATTTTTTGTTTATTAAAAAAAGAGAGCATAAATTTTTTTCCATTTTATTATCATTTATCATGTTGTTTATTCATACTTTTTTGAATAAATACGACAACGGCATTGAAAACCTAATACATTAATTTTATTGAAGACTTAACTAGTATAGTTGAAATATACAATTAGTTTTTAATAAGTTGTAAAAATATAATGTTTCGTAAAGAGTCTGTCTACTTTTATATGAATTTACTTTTTATGCTCAGGTAAATATGAATTTTTCTATGGTGTGTAAATGACTATTAAATACGAAAACACATTACTTTCAATTGATTATATGTGTTTTTTTCTTAGTTTAAAAAAACGCTCTTATTTGTTTACTATCTGTCCAATAGCTTTTTTATGCATGTAAACTGTGAATATAATATATACCCGCTACCAATTAAGATGCTCATTTCTGAGTGTTCAAGCGATTCATCGAATGTGCGGTAGTTGAACTCAACAGGTATATTATTCTCCTTTTTTATGATCTTATTGTAGTTAAGTGCTACTAAATGTAATTTGATGTAATTGCAGATGGAATTCAGTTTTAGTCGTGTTAGATTGTCTTAATAAATCACTAAAATTAGTTTGTTCAGCTGTTGAAATATCTCTTATCCATTTTTTTTATTATTTGTCAGTACAGTATTAGCACATACAGTTTTGCTCAATGCGAAGCTGAAAGTACTTTATGTGCGCCCGTTGGACAATGGAAGTTATCAGTAGGTGTAGGGGCGGGAGTTTATACTAATCCTTTGTACGACAGTAAAAATATCCCTTTAATTGTAGTGCCTAGTATTAGTTATTATGGTGAACGTGTTTTTTTTCAAAACAACACATTAGGTTATACGTTTATAGAAAGCGAACAACTAACGTTAAGTGTGATCACTAAAGCAAATGTTGAAAAAGCCTTTTTTACTCGATGGCATCCTCAAAACATTTTTATCCCTAATTTATCTAACGATTTTGTAGAATCTGTACCCAGTTTTGGCGCAAGTATCAAGATCAGCCCTGATAAAGTCAGAAAAAGGAAATGGGCGTTAGATGCAGGTTTACAGCTAAATTGGTTTATATCAGATTCAATGAATGCTGAATTACAAATTATGCATGACGTTAATAGCGTTTATAATGGTTTGAACGCTAACCTAGAAGCTTCAAAAACATTGAGTGTTACAACAGAATCATCTTTAGAACTAACCGTAGGGGTGCAATGGAATAGCGCTAATTTGGTTGATTATTATTATGGTATTGATGAATCAGAAACGATTTATAATAGTGATTTATTCGAAGGTAAATCAAGTATTAACCCTTATATAAGTATTGGTTATGCATATAAATTATCACCAGATTGGACGTTTAAAAGTTACCTTAAAAGAAAAAGGTTAGACAATAATACCTATTTAAGTCCACTCGTTGAAGACCGTTATATTGATTTAATGTTTGTAGGTTTTTTCTATGAATTTTAAAAAAAAATTCTTAATGTTAATTATATTTAATATAAGTACTCAAGTTGTCGCTCAAGACGAATTAACATCAACTGTATTACAAAGTTCTGAAACCTCGAGTGTTATTAACATGTCTATTTCTCCTTCTATTTGTGTTGTAAAAACAAGGGGAGATCTTTGTCAAATGACGGCCTTTGTTATGTGGCAAGCTGGATTAGCAATAGATGCATGTTTATATCAAAACGATGACTTAATTACTTGTTGGGAAAAAAAACGTCAAATTAAGAAAAAATTAGAATTGTCGTTAATTCAAGATATTATTTTTACCTTAAAAGACCAAGATAAAGTGTTGGCTAAACAGCATGTAAAAGTGAATGCGAGCAGTTCAACCAAATACAGAAGACGATTACGATCGCAATGGAGTTTATTTTAATGAAGCACATATTGTTAGTTGAAGATGATATGAGATTATCTAAATTAATTTCAACTTTTTTAGAGCAAAGTGGCTTTCAGGTATCTGTATTAAACCAAGGTGATCAAGCCATAAGCTATATTCAAAAAAACTCATTAGATTTAGTTATATTAGACGTTATGTTGCCTAAGCTTGATGGTTTTAGTATTTGCCGTAAAATCAGAAGTTCATTTGAAAAACCAATCATTTTTCTTACCGCTAAAGACAGTGATTTTGATCATGTATTAGGATTAGAAATAGGCGCCGATGACTATATTATTAAACCTGTTGAACCTCATGTTTTATTAGCACGAATAAATATGCTACTTAGACGTAATGCTAATCTTAAAAAGGCGAATATTGAACAACTTAATTATGGTGGCTTATCTATAAATAAACCGTCAAGAACAGTTATGTTAAATCAAGAAATTATTGATTTAACAAGCCATGAATTTGAGTTGCTTTGGTTATTAGCACATCATGCTGGTGAACCTCAAAGCCGCGAATATATACATAAAAAAATGATAGGCAGAGAATATGATGGGCTTGATCGTAGTGTTGATGTCAGAGTATCTCGCTTACGAAAAAAATTAGGAGATAATACTGAAACCCCAACTAAAATTTTAACCGTTTGGGGTAAAGGATATTTATTGAGTAAAACAGCTTGGGATTAGTGAAGCGTTTATTCTTAGTTTTACTTTTAAGGGATTGTATTGAATCGTTTATTTATTAACTTGTACGTTGTTATTATTTGTGGATTGTTAGCCATTAACTTTGTGACTGAACAGTTATGGTTATTTTATGCGAATGAAAGCGACGAAATTGTTAACTCACAACACTTTATTGAGTTATTACCTCAATTTATTTCTCCTTCAGAACGTGACATTCAATTAGTTTCATCATCATTAAAAGTTCCAGTGAGTGTTATTTCTATTTCAGATGTAGCATGGTTAGACGACCAACTTAACCAGTTAAACTTAGGGCGTTCGGTTGCTCAATACAATGAGCAAGACGATGTTGTATTTTATGTAAAAGTAGCTAATGAAGAGCGTTTGTATCAAATAGGGCCATTTGTTAATCATCAAATATCATCTGCGAATGTATATATAAAATGGGTTATTCTTGCGTTTTCTTATCTGCTTTTAGCGGGGGTTGTTGCTATTTGGATAAAGCCTTTATGGCGAGATTTACATCAGCTAAATCAAATGGCCGCTACTATTGCTGACGGTGAACATGAGGTTAAGCTAGTTACCCATTCAATATCACCTATTAATCATGTTGTTGTCACTTTTCATCAAATGGCTCATCGTATTAAACGACTTCTTTCTGATCAAAAACACCTTGTGAATGCCGTTTCTCACGAACTACGAACGCCTTTGTCGAGGTTAAGGTTTGCTTTAGCTTTATTGCCTGCTGAAGACAAATTAGCGGTTAAAGAGATGGAAAAAGATATTAAAGAAATAGAAACGCTTATAGATGAAATGTTAGGTTACGCTCGGCTTGAAAATGTAAATCAACAAATTGAAAAGTCATCAGTAGACTTATCTACATTAGTTAATCAGCAGTTAAGTAAGTTAGTTTTTGTTCGCCCACTCAATATCAGTAAAAATATTCCTACTTCACTTTTATATGTATGCAATGCCAAACTCATTGAGCGAGTTATCCAAAACTTATTAGTGAATGCGACGCGATATGCTAACAACACTATAAATATCTCATTAGAAACTGATACTACAAAGTTAAATTTAGTCATTGAAGATGATGGTGTAGGCATTGCTGAAAATGAAGCAAGTAAAGTATTTAAACCTTTTTATCGACTTGAATCTCTCAGTGATAATAGTGAGACCAGTTCAGGTGCTGGATTTGGTTTAGGGCTAGCCATAGTGAAAAGAATTTGTGACTGGCACTTGGCTACATGTAAGGTAGAAAGGTCTTCTTTAGGCGGCTGTAAATTTATTTTATCTTTTCCGTATCATCAATAGCGGTATATTTACGCGTAAATCATTAAAAACTCCTATTTTTACTACATTTTTTCATCGTAATTGTGTAGAATCGGTCTCCATTTTATTAATCAAATTAGTCTACCCAAAGCCTTAACTTTTCAGTAGGGTGCTTAGAGGAAATCATGAATTTAGACGATATTATCTTGCAGGCAGAACAAGCAATAGCTGCTGCTACCGATCCTGCTGCACTTGATCAAGTACGTGTTAACTTTTTAGGTAAAAAAGGTTTATTTACAGAGCAAATGAAAGGGCTTAGTAAATTACCAAAAGAAGAAAAACCTAAAGCAGGGCAAGTAATTAACATAGCTAAACAGCACGTTCAAAAATTACTAACTGAGCGTGGTGAATTATTACGTGCTGAAGTGATTAAACAAAAGCTAGCGGCTGAATCTATAGATGTAACATTACCTGGTCGTGGAAACGAGTTAGGTGGTTTGCATCCTGTTACTCGCACTATCGAACGTATTGAAAGCTTTTTCGGTGACTTAGGTTTTTCTGTTAAAGAAGGTCCTGAAGTAGAAGATGATTTTCATAACTTTGATGCGTTAAATATTCCTGAGCATCATCCAGCAAGACAAGATCACGATACTTTCTATTTTAATCCTAAGCTTGTGTTACGTACGCAAACTTCAGGTGTACAAATTCGTACAATGGAAAAAGAAGCGCCACCATTAAGAATTATTTCTCCGGGTAAAGTATACCGTAACGATTACGATCAAACACATACACCTATGTTCCATCAGGTTGAAGGTTTGATGGTAGATAAAGACGTTAGCTTTACTCATCTTAAAGGTATTTTGCACGACTTCTTACATCACTTTTTTGAAGAAGAAGTTGAAATACGTTTCCGCCCATCTTATTTCCCATTTACAGAACCTTCAGCAGAAGTTGATATTATGGGTAAGAACGGTAAATGGTTAGAAGTATTAGGCTGTGGCATGGTTCATCCTAATGTATTGAAATCAGCCGGTATCGACCCAGAAGTATACACAGGCTTTGCCTTTGGTATGGGCGTAGAGCGTTTAACTATGCTTCGCTATGGTGTGAATGACTTACGCTCATTCTTTGAAAACGATCTTCGCTTCTTAAAACAGTTCAAGTAGGAAAGCCAACAATGAAATTTAGTGAATCATGGTTAAGAGAGTGGGTTAATCCTGCTTTATCTTCAGATGAGTTGTCTCATCAAATTACAATGGCTGGCTTAGAAGTTGATGCTGTTGATCCTGTTGCAGGTGAATTTACCGGTGTTTTAATCGGTGAAGTGGTTGAATGTGGGCCTCACCCCGATGCAGATAAATTACAAGTAACAAAAATTAATTTAGGACCAGATTTCAACGACGGTGAGTTAGTTGATATTGTTTGTGGTGCTAAAAATTGTCGTTTAGGGCTTAAAGTTGCTGTAGCCACTGTTGGCGCAGTTTTACCTGGCGACTTTAAAATTAAAAAAGCTAAATTACGTGGTGTACCTTCTCACGGTATGTTGTGTAGCGAATCAGAAATTGGTTTAGCTGATAGTTCTGACGGTATTCTTGAATTAGCGCAAGATGCACCATTAGGACTGTGTGTTCGTGAATATCTTGATTTAAATGACGTAACTATTGACGTTGACTTAACGGCTAACCGCGGTGATTGTTTAGGCCTTAAAGGTTTAGCACGTGAAGTTGGTGTATTAAATGGTTTAGCGGTTACTGAACCTGCTATTAATGATGTAGCGGCTACGATCACTGACGAGTTGACTATTACATTGTCAGCTGAAAAAGCCTGTCCGCGTTATTTAGGTCGTGTGATTAAAAATATTGACGTAACAGCTCAATCTCCTTTATGGATGGTAGAAAAATTAAGACGTTGTGGTATTCGCTCAATCGATCCAGTAGTTGATGTAACAAACTACGTGTTATTAGAGCAAGGTCACCCAATGCACGCGTTTGATTTAGATAAAATCGAAGGTGGCATTAACGTACGTTTCGCTAATAAAGAAGAGAAATTAACCTTATTAGATGAAAATGAAGTGACGCTTTCAACAGAAACTTTAGTTATTGCAGATGACAACAAAGCATTAGCAATGGCTGGTATTTTTGGTGGCTTAAACTCAGGAGTTACTACTGAATCTAAAAACATCTTTTTAGAAAGTGCTTTTTTTAGCCCATTAGCTATTTTAGGTAAAGCTCGTCAGTATGGTTTACATACAGATGCTTCTCATCGTTACGAGCGTGGTGTAGACCCACAGTTACAACTTGATGCAATGAACCGTGCAACTGAATTACTGCTTGAAATTGTTGGTGGTGAAGCAGGTCCTATCACTGAAGCTAAGTCTGAAGAAAATATTCCTCAAGAAAAACAAATTAGCCTGCGTAGAGTTAAATTAGATTCTCGAATTGGTCATCATATTGCTGATGAACAAGTTGCTGACATCCTGACGCGTTTAGGTTTCACTATTTCGTTTGCAAACGACGTATGGCAAGTAACGGTTCCTGCATATCGTTTTGATATTAAAATCGAAGTAGATTTAATTGAAGAAGTTGCTCGTATATTTGGTTACAACAACATACCGAATGTTTCGCCTAAAGCAACATTAAGTATGTGTGCAAATAAAGAAGCAAATTTAAGTGTAAGCAAATTACGTAACGCTTTAGTTAACCGTGGTTATCAAGAAGCTATAACTTACAGTTTTGTTGATCCTAAAGTTCAAGCCTTATTACATCCTGATCAAGAAGTGATGACATTGCCTCATCCTATCTCTTCAGAAATGTCAGTAATGCGCCTAAGTTTATGGACAGGGCTATTACAATCAGTTGCTTATAACCAAAACCGTCAACAAAACAGACTACGTTTATTTGAAACAGGTTTACGTTTTGTTCCTGACGAGTCTGCTGAAAACGGTGTAAGACAAGACAACATGCTTGCCGGTGTTATTACAGGGCAACGTAATGAAGAACATTGGGATATGGAAAAAGCTGCAACAGACTTTTACGATATAAAAGCTGATGTTGAAGCACTTCTTTCATTAACAGCTGATGCTTCTGCTTATGAATTTTCAAAAGCAGAAGTGAGTGCATTACACCCTGGTCAAACGGCTGGTATTTATCGTAATGGTGCTATTGTTGGTTATGTTGGTACCTTACATCCTGAATTAGAACGTAAATTAGGCTTAAACAGTAAAACATTAATTTTTGAACTATTATTATCTGAAATTTTAACTGCTAAAATTCCTGAAGCCGCTGCTATATCTCGCTTTCCGTCTAACCGACGTGACATCGCAGTAGTAGTAAAAGAAGATGTTGATGCAAAAAAAGTGTTACAACTTATTGAAAAGGTTGGCGGAAATTATTTAATTGATCTAAACTTGTTCGATGTATACCGTGGTGAAAGCATAGAGCAAGGTTTTAAAAGCCTCGCGATAGCCATGATACTACAAGATGATGAGAAAACACTTGAAGAAAAAGACATTTCTGATGTTGTAAATCGAGTGGTAGATTCATTAAAAACTCAATTAAACGCATCACTGAGGGATTGAGCAATGGCGCTTACCAAAGCAGAAGTAGCAGAACATTTGTATGAAAAGGTCGGTCTTAGCAAACGCGACGCAAAAGATATGGTTGAAATATTTTTTGAAGAAATACGTGAGACGTTAGAAAGCGGTGAGCAGGTCAAACTTTCGGGATTTGGAAATTTTGATCTGCGTGTTAAAAGCGAACGTCCGGGTAGAAACCCTAAAACTGGCGAAGATATTCCTATCTCTGCGCGTAAGGTAGTTACGTTCAGACCGGGTCAAAAGCTTAAAAGTCGTGTTGAAGACGGTAACGGATAAGAAATTCGTTTTCATATACTTTTATAAAAGGCTGCATTATTGCAGCCTTTTTTATTGCCTATTATTTGAAGTTTTTCTATAAATATTACTTCTCTGTAAATAATTCATAAGGTATTTTGTTATACCTTATCTTTATTGGTCGTGTAATTTACTTTACAGTGAGTTTTATTGAAAATTTGTACTACCCCGATACGTAAAATCTAGTATTATTTGAAGCAAAAAAGCGCTAAATGTGCTTGTCGTCACTATAGATGTAAGGAAAAAGTATGTTTAGTCTTAAAATTAATGGTGAATCTGTGGAAGTTGATGCTGAACCTGAAACATCGTTGCTTTGGGTTTTGCGTGAACATCTTGGTTTAACTGGAACTAAGTTTGGCTGTGGTGCTGGTGTGTGTGGTGCCTGTACAGTGCATATTAATGGGAAAGCGAGTGTTGCATGCCAATTAAAGGCTATAGATCTTAGCAAAGCCGAAATCACTACAATTGAAGGCTTGTCTGAAGATGGTACTCATCCACTACAACTTGCTTGGATGGAAGAACAAACACCTCAGTGTGGTTATTGTCAATCAGGCCAGATAATGCGTGCAGCCGCTTTACTTACCGAAAAACCAAACCCATCTCGTATAGAAATAGTGGACGGTATGTCGAGCAATATTTGCCGATGTGCAACTTATCCACGAATTATCCGTGCCATTCAACGCGCATCGAAAGAGGTATAAATCATGACGGATACTATGAATCTTTCACGTCGTCAATTTTTAATTGGTACAAGTGTTACAGCCTTTGCAATGTTAAGTACGGGCGCAATAGCCATTTTGAACGAAGATCCGCTTTCTAAAAATGAATCAAACCTTAAAGATCTTGATGCTTGGATCTCGATAAGCTCTGATAATCAAATCACCATTCGGTTTGCATCAACTGAAATGGGGCAAGGGGTTATGACCTCACAGCCAATGATCGTGGCGGAAGAGTTAGATGCTGATTGGTCAAAGGTGAGAGCAGAACAAATCAATCAAGGACCGTTAGAGACATACGGAAACAAAGAGTTAGGTGGCTTATTGTTTACAGCAGGCAGTGCCTCTATTCAAGGCTACTTTACAAAGCTTCGTTTCGCGGGCGCAAAAGTTCGAAGAATTCTTATTTATTCTGCGGCAAAAAATTGGGGCGTTCCCGTAGAAGAATTGACAACTGAACAAAGTGAAGTGATGCACCATTCCTCTGGCCGGCGAGCAACATTTGGATCAATAGCAACAGGAGGTCATCTTGTTGTTGACGTTCCAGAGGTGACTGAAGAAGAGCTTAAACCACAAAAACAATGGCGAATTATTGGTCACGATCAAGATCGTTTAGACATACCAGAAAAGACAAGAGGTGAAACTGTCTATTCTATAGATGTGCGTATTCCAGGGATGGTCTATGCCTCTCAAGCTCTTGCTCCTGTAGAAGGTGAAACACCTATTACTGTTAATGCTGATAAAGCACGTAAAGTGAAAGGAGTAATTGATGTTGTTACATTAGATAACAGTGTTGCTGTTGTAGCTAACACACTTGAAAGCGCTATCGCTGCGAGAGATTTTTTATCAATTACTTGGTCTCAGTCATCGCGATTTAGAAAAGCCGATAGCGAACAGGAATTACTGGATTTACAAAACGCGGCTAATGACCTTTCAATTCCTGCAATGGCTTGGGAAAATAGAGGGGAAACTGTTGAAAAAATTAAGCGTGACGCAAGTAATGTAATCAGCGCTACTTACGTTACAGAGCATGTTTATCATGCACAAATGGAGCCTCTTTGTGCTATTGCCGATGTTGATGATGATGAAAAGGGGGCTGAGGTTTGGTTAGGCACACAAAGTCAAACTATGTCTATTGTTGCTGCAGCACAAGCTTTGCAAACAAAGCCTGAACGTATTCGTTTTCATGGTATGCAAATGGGGGGAGGATTCGGACGACGCACCTTTTTTGGAAGAGATCTACTTAAAGATGCCGTATATATTTCACGCGCTGTTAAAAAACCCGTTAAGCTTATATGGACACGAGAAGATGATGTGAAAAACGCATGGTTGCGACCTGCAACTGCACATCATATGTCGGCAAGTATTAATGAAAATGGTGATGTTGAAGCATTTCGACACAGAGTTGCTAGCCCTTCAATATTTCAATTCGTTTTACCGCAACGCTGGAAAAAGGATGAGCCTGATGCATTAGTGATGGAAGGTACTGAAAGCTCTGATTATGATATCCCTAACTTTTTGGCTGAAACTGTTCGTTTAGAGCGCAAGTCTCGTCTTTCAGCATGGCGAGGGATAGGTTGGGGAGTAAACAGTTATGCACGGGAGTGTTTTATTGATGAACTGGCCAGTAAAGCAGGTAAAAATCCAGCAGATTTTCGTCGGAGATTGTTAAGGAAAAGCCCACGAGGCTTAGGCGTATTAGAAGAGGTTATCAAAATATCTAACTTTGGTAATGCGCCAGAAGGGCGAGCCCATGGTTTATCATTTGCAGGATACAAAAACACATTTGGAGCAGGGGTAGCTGAAGTGTCGGTTGATCCAAAAACAAAAAAGGTAAAAGTTCATAAGTTTTGGGCGGCAGTTGATCCTGGCATTGTGATACATCCAGAGAATTATATTGCACAGACGGAAGGGGGAATTTTATTTGGTCTTTCCGGGTTAATGCGTGAACGTATCAGTTTTAAGAAAGGTGAAATAGAGCAGAATAATTTTTACGATTACGAGTTAATGCGTATGAACAATGTGCCTGAATTAGAAGTGAGCATAGTAGAATCGGGCGAAGCACCATCAGGTGGTGGTGAAATTGGTGTACCTATGACCGGTGGAGCAGTTGCTAATGCAGTTAAAGCATTGACAGGAGTAAGTATTCAGCAAATGCCTTTTAATCAGTACCTGTGAATGAGAAGGAATATAGTGGGAGGTTGAAATCAATTATTTCTTGATGAAACTAAGTCACTATAAGATTAGTCGGGCTTTTAACCGTTTATACTATTCCGCTTCGTTATACATTGGCGATAATGGCTATATTGTGCATAAATTATTTGAATCTCTTGATACAGTAAAGAGGCCTTAACTATTATTACATTCACTCTATAGTGTTTAACTCCGGTGAATAAAGTTGAGGTTTGAGTAACTGACATTCTTAAAAATTGTTGTTGTATCAAGTACATACCAATTGGTACAACCTACTATCACTAAGCATATATACCCGTTATCATTCAAGATGCTCTGAAATACGCATCTTGAATGGTAACGGGTATAGACAAATCGACGTCGTTTTTGATATTTATGATAAATGCTTAGTCATCTTTTTATTCTCATGGAGACTCATGATAGTTTCTGTTTGTATTAGCTAAACCTATTTATCATTAATTACTTTTGAATATTTATTTGTTATTGAACGTATAAATATTATTGTATAGTTAATAACTATATGACTTGTTATAACAATGAATAGAGCAGATGCAACTCCTGTAGATAACGCAGGTAAACTTAATGGAATAGCTAACTGATATTGTTGAAATGTAGCTTGAACCATAGACTCATCAAATTCCGTAATAAAGTAATAAACTCGTTTAATGTAATCAGTTTCTTGTATATTAAATAAATGCGCTTGTAAATCTGATGCTCGAGTTGATGTATTCATAATGATCTCACCGGTTTCTTTAATAGAAGGTTCGCTGTTTAGTAAATACTTCTCTATCATCGTTTTTAAATTTCCGTCAAAATGACGGTTAGCAATTAGCTGGTATTCGTTTAATTGTAATAATGCTTCGTTTAAATGTCCTGATAGCCTTTGTGAATACTGTTGAATAAATTCAGGAAATTGCACACCTACAATAAAAGTAAGAGTAAACAAACACCGATCAAAGAGTGTCGATAAAATTTTTAACATAGGTGTTCTCATCTTTAACTGATTAAACCGAATTCAGGTTAATTAAAAAGCTGGCTGATTTTTTAAGGTAATGTTCAATATTACTACTCAGCATAAAATGCTGTGCGGCAGTAGTAAAGCTTTCTCATACTAAACTCACAGTATCCCATTGTACTGAAAACTCAAACACTATATGGTTAGCCCATTATTTTTTAAGGTAAATTAAATATGCGTCCAAGTCGTTTTAATGAAAATGAAGCCACTGAAATTAATTGGCGAGTAATTAAAATGTTACTTCCTTATATGATGGAGTTTAAAGCCAGAATAGCCCTAGCTTTACTGTGTTTAGTGTTAACTAAAGTCGCGAGTGTTTATTTACCTTTTATATTAAAAGATGTGGTTGATACATTAGATCAACAACAAGAAAACAATATTTACCTCGTACCATTTGGGCTAGTTGCTGCTTATGGCCTTGTTCGACTATCCATCGTTTTATTTGCAGAAATAAGAGATACTTTATTTGGCCGTGTAACTGAAAGAGCCATTAGACGCATTGGTTTAAAGGTATTTAAGCATTTACATGATCTTGATTTAGATTTTCATTTAAATCGTCAAACAGGGGGATTATCGCGAGATATTGATCGTGGTAATTCTGGTGTTAGTTTTTTAATGCGTTTTATGATCTTTAATATTATTCCCACCTTATTAGAAATCGTCATGGTTATTGGTATTTTATTTGTAAATTACGGAATATGGTTTGCTTTAATTACCGCAACTTCAATTACGCTTTATATCTTATATTCGGTAAAAGCTACTAACTGGCGTACTGAATTTATTAGAGAAGCCAACAAAGCAGACTCATCGAGTAACACTCGAGCAATAGATAGCCTGCTTAACTACGAAACTGTTAAATATTTTACTAACGAAGCCTACGAAGCTAAGGCATATGATCACCAGTTAGAAAATTGGGAAGAAGCTAAAAAGAAAAATCGTTTATCGCTCTTTGCTTTAAATGGTGGTCAAGCCATTATCATTTCAGTATCTATGACCGCAATGCTGGGGTTAGCGGCCTATCAGGTTACCTATGGGCACATGACTTTAGGTGACTTTGTTTTGATAAATGCATTTATGATGCAGTTGTTTATTCCTCTTAATTTTCTTGGCTTTATTTATCGAGAAGTTAAAGGATCTCTGGCGAATATTGAACATATGTTTGGCTTGTTATTAAAGTCACCCAAAGTGAAAGATAAAGATAACGCTACAGAGTTGGTTATTAATGGTGGCGAGGTTGAGTTTTCAAATGTGTCTTTCGCTTACGATGAAAAAAGACCCATTATAAAAAACATCTCGTTTTCAATAAAACCGGGTCAAAAAGTAGCGGTTGTAGGCGAAAGTGGCTCAGGTAAGTCAACCTTAGTTAAATTGTTATTTCGTTTTTATGATGTGAATCAGGGTGAAATAAAAATAGATAATCAGGCCGTTGACCAAGTTAGCCAACATTCATTAAGAAAAAATATTGGTATTGTGCCTCAAGATACTGTGTTGTTTAACGACACTTTATTTGAAAACATTAAATACGGTAATACCAATGCGACAGATGCCGAGGTTGCAAAAGCGATAGAGTTATCTCATTTATCAAGCTTTATCGCGTCGTTACCCGACGGAGATCAAACTAAAGTAGGAGAGCGCGGTTTAAAGCTTTCTGGTGGCGAAAAACAGCGTGTTGCTATTGCACGTACTATATTAAAAAATCCTGCTATTTTGGTGTTTGATGAAGCGACATCATCACTGGATAGTCATTCAGAGCAAGCTATTTTACGTGCTATTCAAACAGTAGCAAAAGGTCATACGAGTTTAGTGATTGCTCATCGTTTATCAACTATTGTAGATGCCGACAATATTATTGTGATGAACAAAGGTGAAATTGTGGAAGTGGGCGACCATCAAACCTTAATCGCTAAGAAAGAACATTATTACAATATGTGGCAATTACAACAATCTAGCTAATGTTAAGCCGAGTTCAGGTTAACTATTTAACTTTAATAAATATACGAATATAAAATGAATAAAGAACCCCGTGAAATATCACAAACACGACAATGGATAGAAGACATTATTGTTGGGCTTAACTTTTGTCCGTTTGCAAAAAAAGAACTGGTTAATGATACGATTTATTATTATTTATCTCATCATAAAAAGCTTAAATTAGCTCTAACAGAGCTTTTTGAGCAATGTCATTATTTACAACGTAATATTCAAATTGAAACAAGCTTAGTGATATTTGACAAAGGTTTTAAGTCGTTTGAGCAATATTTAGAACTTGTTGACTATGCTAACGAGCTGCTTATTGATTCAGAATATGATGGTGTATTTCAATTTGCGACTTTTCACCCTGATTATTATTTTGATGGCGTGGGCATTGACGATGCGGAAAATTACACTAATCGTTCGCCGTATCCTGTTATTCATATTTTAAGAGAAGAAAGCCTAACGCGAGTATTATCAACCTATAAAAATCCTGAAAATATTCCTGACAATAATATTGCTTTAGCACAAAAAAAAGGTCGAACGTATTTCGAGCAAGTACTTAAAAATATAAAACAATCATAATTTAATTTTAAACCGTTACAGCTTCTAAACGGTTCTAGCTGAAACATAAACTAATAATAGGTATACTGCGTGGCCCTAATATCGCAGTTAATAAATAGGTATTCTTTTTCGTGGAAAATAATAAATTAATCAATGTGGGTGGTAACGTTGAAAGTGCAGAGCAAGGCAAATATTCAATCGATATAAAATTGGTGTTACAAGAGGCTTGGAGCCTTACTCATAAATCGAGGCTTCCTATTATTGCCGGTGCGTTGATTTGTAGTGTTATAACATTGTTCATTGTATTTATTGCCAGTCAGTACCTAGGTGGCGTTGAAAACGCTTTAAAGGATATGCAGGCGCAGTACATTATTAATATTTTGGTTACTTTAGTTGTTTCGCCTTTTATTGCAGGAATAGAAATGATGGGCGTATTTCATGCTGTAGGATTAAAAACTCAGCCTAAATTAGTGTTTTCTTTTTTAAATAAAGGCGCTGTTATTGCTATATGCGCTTTACTTTCATCAACATTATCGTCATTGGGTTTTAATTTATTGATTTTACCTGGAATATTTTTATTGGTAACACTGTCTTTAACCGTACCTTTGGTGATTGAAAAAAATATGATGCCAATTAAAGCGATTATATTAAGTGTTAAATCATTACGTTTTCAGTTTTTTAAGTTATTAGCAATTTATGGCATTTTATTTATGGCTTTATTACTGTCTACTTTCCCTCTGCTATTATTATTTAAGTCTGGTTTTGAAATTATTGGTGTAGCATTTTTACTGTTTGCGCTTACTTATTTAGCTCCTCTTTTTTATAACACTAAAGGCATCTTGTATCGTGAAATTTTTGGTGTGCAACTCAATGCGTCTGAAGGCCCAACTCAAGGAGACAGTGGAAGTTTTTCCGCTTAACACTATATGGTAGGTCAAACGAATAGAGCTTTACATTATTTTAAAGTAGCAAGCTGTTGGTTGTTAATAGGGCTTTTTATCGTCGCATTAGTTGCTCCTTTTACTTTTATGAAACCACCTGTTGATACTCCAAGTAAAAAAACACCTGACGTAAAAGTTATACCGATTGAAAAACCGTTGCATAATGTAAAACTGCCTAAGTTTTCTAAAATTAAAGACGTTAAAGAAAAAAAACGTACATTCTTTGCTTTTATTAAACCCGTAGTGGAAAAACAAAATAATAAAATTCTTAGCCAAAGAAATAAGCTATTAGAAATAAAAGAACGTTATTTGAATGAATCAGTATTAACGAAAGCAGATAAAAGTTTTTTGGCTAAACTGAGTCTTAAATATAAAAGTAAAACGCAATTTGGAGTACTTGCACAAATAGATAAATTATTACTCAAAGTTGATATTGTGCCTATTCCTCTCGTTTTAGCGCAAGCTGCGAATGAATCTGCTTGGGGAACATCTCGTTTTGCTAGAATAGGTTTAAACTTTTTTGGTATGTGGTGTTTTGAAAAAGGTTGTGGAATGGTGCCAAGAAGTAGAAATGAAGGTGCTTTTCATGAAGTTGCTGCATTTAGTAGTGTAGAAGAAGCTATTACCAAGTATTTACATAACATTAATACTAATACCGCTTATAGCGTTTTTAGAACCATAAGAGGGCAGTTAAGACTACAAGAACTACCGTTAACTCCCGAAATATTAGCCACGGGTTTACTACCTTATTCTGAAAGAGGTACAGACTACGTGTTAGAAATTACCGATATGATCAGGCATAACCGAAAATATTTTTAACCTGTTATCGTATATACCCACACCACCTTAAGGTGCAGGATTCAGCTGCATATTGAGGTGGTATGGGTATACCTTCAATCATCTTCCGTAATTGTTCTATTTAAAAAGGCTCGATAATTAAATGCCATTTTTATATAGTCTGTACCGTCTAAGCATATAAGTCATTTGTGGATGCGAATTACATATGAGCTTTTCACGAGCGACAGATCACGTGCTTATCTTTAACACCAGAAAGCCTTAAAGCATTGAAGAATAAGTCATTTAACTAAAAATAATAGCAGGACTAACGTAGAGGTAGTGTTTATGGATGAATATTGGTTATTAAATGTATTAATTCAGATTTTTATTACTGTGATGATTATTTGGTTAGTTTTAAAGAGAGATAAAAAATCATTTATTGATAATGGTGATACTGTTGTGATTAGAAATACAATATTATCTAGAGTCTTTAACTTTGGAGTGAGAACGGTTAAAAAGTCAGATATCAATAAAGTTCAACTTGCAGGACGTTGTATAAGTATTTTTAATAACAGTAATAATGCTTATGATGTTTTTACTCATTCAGAATCACCCCAGAAGGTATTCAATCAAGCAAAAGCTATATTCACACATGCTGAGTTTATAGAAATAAATAGCTAAACAATCCACCGTAAAGAACCAAAACAGCTAGTCGTTGCTCGTGCGTTTTTCTTCATAGTCTGCCTAGCCTAACTTTTGTATGGGTCAGGATAGGCAGTTACACAGGCTTAATTTAAATAACCTCAGCTCGGGATAAGCAAAGTTACTCAACAAGCTATTTTTATGCCTAACTTCGTTGAATTTATTACTAATAGCTAGCTATTAGATAGAAAAATTCGCCTTGTTATACACACAAATATCAATGTTGAGAGACTAATATAACTTAGGAAAACAACGATACAGATTAAGGTTTTGATAAATAATAATTTTAATTCATTATCTAACATTCATTAACCCGAGTTGAGGTTAAATAGCCAGTTTTTATGGTTTTCCGTTGTTTATTTTTAGTAAATGTATTTGTTTAGCATTCAATTTTTTCCTACGGGTTTGCCAAGTAGCCCCACTCATTATTAATAGTAAAATACCCGCTAAGCTATAATAAATAGCGTTGTTTGGTTCAATGCTTTGCACGATTTGTTTTTCTAATTTTTGTCCGTTAACTTGTTGCTCTGCTTTTTCTACTTGGTTTTGCTGTTCAGCAAGCTGTTGGTTGTTCATTTCTTGCTGTAATTTTGCATTTGCTGCCATAGCTGCCATTGTTTTTGTTACTAAGGGAGCTAAACCAAAACCTTGCGCAAGTTCATTAACATGGGTTTTTACGGCATCATTTAGAATGACTAAGTCATTGTTATTAACCACAGCAATATATTGTTCAACCAGTTGTTTTAAACGTTCAGGATCTGCTTGCCAATAATCTTTACGTTCTGCTTCTAACATGCGCTCCATCATACGAGCAAAGGCAGCAGGGTTAATTTCTTTAAACCATTCATCGAGCTCTAAAGCTAATTTGTCATTAACATAAATGTCCATGTACTCATCCCATTGATCATTTCGTATCAAGTTAGGATCAACCACTTGCCAACCGAAAAAGTTATCCATTTTTGACGCTAATGACACGGCACCGGAATAACCTTCTTTTTGTAGCTCTTTTATCCAACGCGGGTGGAACATACGCGTGCGTAGCTCTTTAGCTAAAAATAAGTCGGCGTTTTCGGCTTTAGCATTTTTAGCGTCACGTAAATTTGCTACAACCATATCAGGGCTTTTACCATCAATATTACGAACGGCTAAACTGAGTGCTCCAAAGTATTCGAATGGATCATCGGTACTTAACATGCCAAATAGGTTTGACGAGCGTGCAAACATAGCAATGTCGGTACCTGATAATTGCTTGGCATAAAGTTGTACTTCTTTACCTTCGCTATTCGCGGCTTTTTGTCCCCATCGGCTGTTGTCGGCACCGAAGAAGTAACCCATTTTTCCAAGGTAGTTATCAGAGATTTTTTTGTCATTTTCCCAAGTGTCACTTGCCCAAACCGCATCATCAATACCTGTACCGTAATCTCCTGATTGATTGGAAAAAATACGTATAGTAGATAAATATTCGGCTTCTTTTTCTTCTACACCTTCAGCTAATAAATCGGCTTTTACTTTCTGGCTATTTTGCCAAACTGAGTTGTTGTCTTCTTTTATAGCTGCAACTTGATTGACGGCTTTTGCCAGCATTTGCATAACATTAGGAAATGCATCGCGATATAAACCTGTTGCAGATAATACAACGTCGATACGCGGTCGTTTTAATTCACTGTAGGGAATTATTTCAGTGCCAGTAACACGGCCGCTTGCACTCCATTTGGGTTTAACACCCATGGCATAAAGCACTTGAGACTCAAGTACGCCGTAGTGACGCATAGTTTCAATCGACCATAATGAAAAGGCCATTTTATCAGGGTAGGCTTTATGCTTTTGGTAGTAGTTGGCAATCATTTCTTCAACCAGTTCTTTACCTTGCTCGAAAGCTGCTTGGGTAGGAACCCGAGAAGGGTTAAAGCCAAATAGGTTATAACCTGTAGCCAATGATTCAGGATGTCGTATGGGATCACCACCTGATTTAACAGGGATATATTTAGCACTTAAAAAGTCAACCATAGCATCAAGCTCGTGGATACTTGCCATGCTTTGGTAAAGCTTTTTACCACGCTCAATATCAGCTTGTAGCTCAGTTGAAATTTCACTTAATGCTACTGGACGTTGCGCAGTTTGATCGTCAGCATCAATGATATAATTTTTTACGGTTAAATAACCTGACAAGCGGCTGATATCATTTTCTTGAGTTGTTTTAGTGTTGGTGATTTTATCGTTTTCAGAGTGTTGTTCGACGTTTTTCTCATTATGTTCGTCATGACTCTTTTCATGATAGGTATGGCTATGATCTGTGTTTTTATCTTCTTCATCGTCGTGGTGCTCACCGATTAAGCTTTCACTATAACTATCATGTTCAAATTCACTGGCCCGTTGTGTAAAGTCGTTACCTAGCATTTGTATTAAGGTTGAAATGGTAAGTGGCTGTTCAGGAATATAACCAAAGGTATGTAAACCTAATGGTTGATTTGCCGTTGCTAACGCCTCTAAGTGAATATGTAAGGCGTCAATAAACTCATCAAATGCTTGATCAATGCGTTCTTGTTCCCAGGCTAAGTCTTTACAAATATTGGTATCGAAACATAACTTAGTTAACTGAACGGCAGTTTTTTGCTTTACGCCACCTTGATCAAGCTGTTTATATTGATGCATTAATTCATGTAAATTACGTATTTCACCTTCTAAACCAGCAGCTGCGAATGGTGGTGTCATATGGGAAATAACTGTAGCGCGACCTCTGCGCTTGGTTTGCATTGCTTCGCCAACATCATCAACAATAAATGGGTAAACCACGGGCGTATCCCAAACCGCTAAATTACCTTGGTCATAAATTGATAAACCACGTTCTTTGCCACCTAAATACTCTTGTGAGCCGTGCGTACCTAAATGAACAATTGCGTCTGACTTCCAGTATTCTCGGGCATAATAATAAGCGGCTAGGTAAAAATGGTTAATAGGCACTAAACCTTGGTGATAAATCATGTTTTCGTCGTTCTTATTATCAGAACGAGGAGGCTGTCGCATGATCAACATATTACCGTTGCGAATGCGAGGTAGAATAAAAAAGTGTTTACCGCTTTTTTCTACGGCCATAAAGTTATCTTCTGGCTTGCCCCAATGATCGTTTATTGTTTGGGTTAACTCAGCGGGTAGGGCATTAAACCATGTTAAATAATCATCAATTGGCATTAACTCAGCTAAATCATTGTCTAACAATTCTGTTAACTGATAATCGCGGTAGAAAGGGTTGAGGATTTTTTTTGCGTTAGCTACAAAGTATTGCGCATCACGCTCTGCGGTTTTATAGCCTTCATTGGCTAAACGTTGGCTAATAGCTTCAATACTTTTAGGAATATTGAGAAAAGAGGCTCCTACGTCTTTGTCGCCCCAAACAAATAGGGTGAGTTTTTTATCTTTATTGGCTTTATATTTTAGATTAACGACATTAATCGCTTTGTTCACTAAATGCTCTAATTGGTAGTCGATAACTTCGATATTCTGGTCGCTCATGTTCCTCGCGGCTACGATCATAGGATCGATTACGCCGGCATTCTCTGGTAGCACTAAGGTAAATGACATCATATTGGCACTAACGCCTTGCATGTCATTTTCCCATGTTTCCTTATCGCCAGAATAGTAAGTCATCGCTTGCATGACAGGTACATTGAATTTTTCAAATTCGACTTTACGTTGGTTAGCCCAATGGATGTTACGAAAGTTAATGATCAAATCTACATCGGTTTGTTGGCCAATAACTTGACCATCCTTAGTCATTGGCAGTTGCAGTAAGTGGCTATAGTCGCTGGTAACAGGACTCAGTTTGAAAAAGAAGGGTACAACATAAGCACCTTTAGCTTCTAATTGGGCAATGGTGGCATCAATTAATTGCGTTTGCTCAGATTCAATCAGTGTTCGTTGTAATAGTATTGCTATTTTAGGTTGCTGAGGCTTTGCTGGACGGTGCTGTTTATATGTCGCTAAATCGTTAATGATTAAGCTCTCTAGCGCTGGATGGTAAATACCTTGCTGTGGAAAAATAATTGGAGTAGGCACGGTATTTTGTACTAAAGCATTGCCTTGGCCTGCTGATTTAATAATGTTTAGTGAGATATATGACAACATGTTATCGAGATTACGTCGGCCAGCATTCATCCAATAATCTTGTAAGGTGCTAGCACTATCAGCGTCTAAGCCTTTATTAAGGCTGGCGTTTTGTAAGTAGTTAAAAGCAACAATGTTAGTGTTTGTTTTAACTACTGCATTGTTATAACTATCAAAGGCCGCGCTGGCTTCTCGTACCGAAACCGCATCAAGAATAACTAAGTCATATTTATTGAATAGTGCAGCAAGGGCATCTGCTTGATTGGCAGTTTGTAATAATGATTTAGCTGATTTTTGCTGAATGTTCCATGTTGAGTTGGTTTTTTTATCGGCAACGGTTTTTAACAGCGTTATTTTGGCTGTGTTGGTATGAGCGGTACTGACAAAAAGTACACTATGGTTTGTGCTTTTGTTGCTAACACTATCTGTGACGGCATTACTAATAAAGCTAATGACGGAAAATAGTAAGATGGAAATTTTAATTAAAAGGTTTTTCATTGGATAATATCACTATTCTTTTACGTAAATCATGCTGCCGTCTGCCATTTCGTAAGCTGTACCGGCTTTTTTACCTGTACCTGCTCCCGTTGTTCCATCACTTTTGAAGCTTTCGATGGTATTGCCTTTTTTGACGATAATTTCCATATTCTCTTTGCCTTCGTTTTTAATGACAGTGACATCCTCAGCTAGGAAGGGATTTAATGGATTTTGTGCGATGGCGATGAGTAAAGCGGCAACGAGCACTAAAAACACATCAACTAAATTAACTACTGATAGCGCAGGGTTAATACCTTCGTCTTCATCAAGCAACCTCATAGTTTTTCTCCACGGCTTGTACAGGTAAGGTGAGTGCTGGTTGGTTAATTTCTGGCGCTTGGTTGTTGATCAGCGGCATTAAGGCCACAAGTTCTTCAACCATCCAGCGTTTTTTCACTGAAGCTATCCAAAAGGTAATTGACGCGATAATCAAACCAAAAATAACTGCAGAGAAAGCTACAATCAGATTTTCACTAATGCCTTGTATATTGCCATCGGCTAAGCTTTTTAATGCAGGCCCCATTGGGATCATAGTAGCGATTAAGCCTAACATTGGCGCAAGTCGGCTAACGTTACGTACACCTTCTAGCTCTTTCAGTGCTGCAACATCAAGTTGATCTTGGCTGATTGTAGGTACTTCATTGGCTAAGCTTGCCATTGGATAACCGTTTAGCGTTAGTTCAGGATTTTTGCCTAAATTATCGTTAAGTAATTGGATAAATGCTTGATAGTGACGACGGCGTTGTATTGTTTGGCTGAAAAACTGTCCGGTAGCAAATAGTGAATAAACAAAAAGTAAAGCGATAAGACAGAGTACTGGTGCCATAAAAAAATCTGACAGCTGGTACATGGTTTGTTCGATTAGATCGATCATAATAATTTCCTAGCGGTATTAAGATAAATTCATTAAGGGTGAGTCAGTGACTCAAGGCACAGAATGTGTGCCTTGAGTATGAGGTTTACAGGTTGGTTTTAATTACTTGCTTCGCCAGCAAGTTCATTGACTTCATCAGCTCTAAAACTGATGTTGCCAGAAATTCCATCGGCATCGTAATAGCTTGTTAATTGAAACTTATGGACGGTTGTTGGTGTTTTAATTAAGTAAACATCAAATTGTGACCATAATAAGTGACCACCATTTAGGGCATATTGATACCAAGGTGTGTTGTCAAAAGCCTTGATGGTGTGGCTATTTTCTTGAAAGTCGTAGAATGAAACGGCTGTTGGGTCAATGGCATTGTAGTTGTTGTCAAAGTCTTGTATCGCTTGAGCATCATCGGCAATATTGATGGTGAAATCAGCAGAGACTTTATCGGTAGCACAGGGCAAGTTAATGTCCCAATCATCGGCGTTGGTAACTTCTTGGTTCGTATCAAAATCTACATAAACATGGGTTACATCACCCGAACAAGTTAACGCTGCATCGATAACCAGTTCTTGTTCTGCTGCGAAGGCTGCATCACTGCTACCTTGGTAAGCTGTTTGTAACGTGAATTGACCAATACCTATGCCAGCGGTGACAATGTCAGTTACTCTAAACTTAGTGAATGCGTCATCTGAATTTACAATAAAGTAATGGTTTTGTGCTGCCGTGACCACATGTGTAGTGGTATTGTAATCGTAAAAACCTTCAATAATGTTTGATGTAACATCACCAATAAATTGAGTGTCATCTGTAGGAATATCAATGGCTTTAACGGCTAAGTAGTCATCTAATTCAGTGTCTGCGTTTGCAGCAATAAAGCTGGCAGCAATTGCACTGCCATCAGCGTTAAAAAATTCGCTGTTATTACCTGTTGCATAAGCTTTGACTGTATTTTCACTATGTTGATTTAAGTAAATGCCGCTGCGCTTAAAGGCCATATCCCATACTGAATTGGTTGCTGCTTGCTCTTCGGTGAGCTCAAGAACGGCTTTAGTTTCTAAATCGTAATAAACAAAGATCGGTTCGCTAACACTACCTGTGCTATGTGGGCCACTGATCGCACCTTGCTCTGGTGCAGTAGGTGCAGGAGTTGGTGTAGGTTCTGGAGTAGTTTCTTTACTTGAGTCACTTCCACCGCCACAAGCGGTTAGTAAAACACACAGTGCTAAGCTGCTTAATTTAAATGTATGGCTGATGTTTGCGTTAAATGTCATGTGATTATCCTAGAGTTTATTAAAATTGGTAACTAATGCCAGCACTGATGGTGCGGCTACTAACAGGTCTTGCATCAAATAGATTTTGATTATTTGTCGACGGGCTTTTATGCTCGTCAAAAATGTTGTCAACACGAATGCGCCAAGATAATTGCGTGGTTAATGCTTGATTTAATAGCGCATTAACGGTGGTGAATTCATTGTTTTCTACAGCTTGATAGCTATCGGGTACGGCTTCACCGGCTTGGTAAACGGCATAGGCAATAAATTCGATATCGTAGGCATCTATGTCGTAATTTATGTTGAATTTTATTTGATGGCGCGGGCGAGAAAGTAAGCGCTGATTTTTTTCATCTTCACTAGTTAAGTAACTGTAATTTAACTGCATCTTCCATTGGTTAAAGGTTAATTGACTGCTGATATCGATACCGTGTATTTTGGCTTTGTTAATATTTTGATATTGGTATATTGATAAGCTACTTTCTTCTGAAAGCTTAGGATCTATAATCGAGTCGATAAGATCGTCTGTTTTTGAATAATGCACACTAATATCACTGCGCAGGTCAACTGTGTTATCGGCAATACTGGTATTAAAGGTTAAACTTGAACTCATTGAATTGGCTGTTTCTGGTTTAAGGTTTTTATTACCTAAAACCATGTAGCCAAGAGCGCTGTGATCAAAAATATAGAAACGTTCTTTTAAGTTAGGTACGCGATAACTTTGACCAATGCCTGCACGCCATTGCAGGCTGCTTTTACCGAATGTAAAGTTTTTCATTGTGCTCAGGCGTAGGGCGTTATGCCAGCCAAAATCTGAATCGTATTGGCTGCGTATTCCTGCGAGTATTTGATCGTTGGATTTGCTCCAGTTGCCTTGAGCAAAAATTTCTACACTTTCTCGACTTTCATTGTCTATTTCAATAACACCGTCAGCAGGCTTATATTGATCTAGCTGGTCAGCATGAATCACACCGCCGGTAACTATTTCTATATGGTGTAACTGAAAAACTTTTTGAGCGTTAATTTCAGATAACTTGATACTCGAGTCTCGAATACTGTTTGACTGGCCACTCGTTTCTTGATGATTAATATATCTGGCGTTGATCTGCCATGGAGTTTTTGGGCTTGCAGCACTTTTTAAACCTAGCTCTATTTGTTGCTGGGTTACATCTGTTTGGTAATAAATTATCTGACTTTGTCCAGGTATTGCAGAGGTGTCACGTAGTTTCTTATCACTGAGCCATTGATACTTAGCACTTGTCGCTAAGTTGTTATGGGTTTTACTGGTGCTTAAGGTGATGAATTTTTTTTCTACGCTAGCGGCGTCTTGACTCACAGTTGTATTGTCATAGTCAAAACCCTGATCGTCGATAAGTAGCGCATTAAGTTGTGTACGCCAACCAGAGAAGTTATCAACCGCATTCATTTTAATGGTGTGGTTAAGATCACCATTTTTGATGGCATTCCCCTGATACTGGCTAACGTCGTAATCAAGTGCAAGTGTAGGTTGGTTTGTTTTCTGGGTAATAATGTTTATCACACCTCCCATGGCCGAACTACCGTACATCACCGACGCTGCACCGCGAATAACTTCTATTTGAGCTATGTTATTAGCGGGTACTTGGTCTAAATCGGCTGATGAACCGGTTGGGCTAACAATAGGTTGACCATCAATTAAGACTAAAACATGGTCACCATCGAATCCTTGCATTTGAATGTTATAGCCGTCTTTAGCGCTGCGCTTTACCACAACACCCGGAATATAATTTAGTGCTTGTGCTAAGGTGCCGTTACTAACCTTTGCAAGAGTTTCACCATCAATAACATCTACTAAAACAGGTGAGTTACTTAATAGTTTGGCTGTTCGTGTTCCTGTTATAACAATGTGTTCTGCACCTTCGGGCTTTGATGATGCTTGAATAGGGGGACTTATGGCTAACATAAATACCAGAGTTGATATGCTATTTTTTATATACATTTTACATTTTTACGTAGTGCGAATGAGATCGATTCGCATTATCATTCTAAAGTTAGGTTATTGCAACCCATTTTCAGAAAATAACTTACTTAAAAACTACCTAACCTGAATTTTGGTTTGATATTTTGATGTGTTTGAGAGGGGATGTTTTTTATAAGGCGTTTATAGAATGGGCTAAGGTAAGTTACGAGGTGAAAACTTACCTAACGTAATATAATACTTAATCTGAACTCGGTTTAATCTGTTATTAATGAATTGAAGTATACCCGTTACTACTCAAGAGTTTATTTCAAAGTGCTTGAGCTATATCAATTCAAGGCAGTGCTTTGTAATAATGGTCGTTCCCTTATAAAAAGCATTATCTTTTATTGCAAGTAAATTTAACGTAGAAGTTAGGAAAAATAGCTGTTAGAGAAGCATTTATCAAGCCGAGTTCAGATGACTTATCATATAAGTTGATGAGGTGCGCTACTATAGTGAAACTATTTTGAGAGACACCTTTAAGATAAATTATTTTGTTATTAATATTTTATGAGATATTGGTAATGTTAATAAACTGGTTTTCATCTATGTTTGTAGATGATACTACTTCATCAGAAAACTCATATGCTTTCCGTTTTTCAGTTCTATCTATGGCAAGGTTTGAAAAGTCGAATAGGTCAGTATCTGCTAATTGGCTTAAACTTACATTTTTGAGTGACTTGAATATATTTTGAACACGTCCGGGTGTTTGCTTATCCCATTCGCTTAGCATGGCTTTAATGTTTTGTCTTTGAAGGTTCTCTTGTGAACCACATAAATTACAAGGAATGATAGGGTAGTGTTGAAAGTTAGAATAATCTAAAATATCTTGCTCTCTGCAGTGAGCTAAAGGCCTAATCACAATATTTCTGCCATCGTCAGAGCGAAGTTTTGGAGGCATAGACTTTAGTTTTGCACCATAAAACATATTGAGAAACATGGTTTCAACAATATCGTCCATATGATGGCCAAGTGCTATTTTAGTGGCTCCTATTTTTTCAGCAAATGAATATAAGGTTCCTCTGCGTAAGCGCGAACATAAACCACAAGTGGTTTTTCCTTCTGATATTTTTTCTTTAACAACAGAATAAGTATCTTTATCAACTATGTAATAAGGAATATTTAACGATTCAAGATATTCAGGAAGAATATGTTCAGGGAAACCCGGCTGCTTTTGATCTAAATTAACTGCAACGATTTCGAAATGAATAGGAGCAGCTTTTTGTAATTTAAGCAGAATATCTAGCATTGAAAAAGAGTCTTTACCTCCCGATAAACACACCATGACTTTATCGCCGTCTTCAATCATATTGTATTCAGCGATCGCCTGACCCACATTGCGTCGTAAGCGTTTTTCTAGCTTAGATAGTTGTATGGCTTGCTCGGATGTTAGTGATACTTCAGGTGTTGTAGGTAAAGCGTTCATATATGTTCTCACGTTAATAGCGAGCGCATTATACCTAAAGGTTTGTTCTTAATAAACTAGGTAAGAGGAGAATTAAAAGAGTCTAGAGTTATATTAATAACTCTAGAGTATTTAGGGAGAAAATTTATTTAATTGTTAGTACGTTACTGCTATCTGACCAATCGATACGCTACCGCCTGACCATGTTGTACGACATTTTAATTCTAAAGTACTGTCAGCTTCATAATTGTTATTAATATTATTTGTACTATAATTTACAAACTGCTCACCTGTTATATTATAGTTTGTAATAGTACTCCAATCAAAACCTTCACCAGTCCCAAATCTAAACCATTTAGGTATTCCTCCATCGTTTACTTTCCGTATACGTGAAATTAGACACCCACCTGGTGCTTGTTGTATACCATTGACTTTGCCATAAACGTTAAGTGAAATATTACCCATATTGGCTGTTAGAGGGACACTACAATTGAAGTATCTAGTGGTTCTTTCAAATTGAGGATCAAAGATAAAGTAACCTTGTTCGGTTGGACCTACAGACTCAGAAGAAATAGTTGATAGGGCATTTAAGGCGCCTTCAGCCGTTTTTAAGTTATTAAATGCAGTTGCATGTTTAACTACATCTTCATTACAGTGAGTTGCACCAGAAAACGTAAGAGTATCAGCTAATGCAGATGTTGAAGATAAAAAGGTAAGGGTACCTAATATAGAGATGAGTTTGTTCATAATAATTTCCTTTTATATAATATTTTTTCCCTAAATACGAAACTAACATTACACAACTTTAATAATAAAATCAATAGATTGATTTGTTAATTGTAGTGTTATATATCGCTAATTGAGTTTTGTTATTGGCGAGGGATCAATTTAATATTACTACAAATAGGAGGACTTGGTTACTAAGCTAGTTAAAGTAGAGTTAAGTTGATTTAGATGTAATAGGTAATAAAGTAACTAAAATAGTAATTAGCTACTTTATTAGTGTTTTTATTACTTAACAAAAGGTGATTCATATCCATCAGGTTTTAACGCGAGTACATCACAGTTCAGTCGATCTATTACGTGTTCAGCGGTATTGCCTATTAATGTGGCTGATAATCCTGTTCTACCTACCGTGCCTAAAATCACTAATTCTGCGTCGATTTGGTTGGCAATTTCTTCGATAACATCTTCAGGTAAACCTTCTTGAACGTAGGTGTTCTCTTTCGCTATCTGGTATTTTTCACAATGTTCTGTCATCGCATCTTGGTGATGTTTTAACATAGTATCGTTGTATTCTACCGCGTTAAATTCAGGTATTTCTATGGTGATGTTAACAGGCGTACCGGGATAAGAATTAACAATGTGCACGTTACCGTTTATTGTTTTTGCTAAGTCGCTCGCTTGTGAGGTGATTTTATGGTTAAGCGAAAGGTGTTCTTCTTCATCACTTCCTACATTTATTGCTGCAAGTATATTGCCGTTTTCAGGCCATAAATGATCTTTAACTAATAACACAGGGCAAGGGCATTTACGTAAAATATGCCAGTCGGTAGGCGTAAATATAACGGATTTTAGTTTGTCGTGTTCGTGAGTACCTTTAATAACAATGTCGTGATTATGATCAAGCACTTCGCTGATCACTGCTTCAAAAGGTCTGTTGTGCCAAACAACTTTGGTGTTGATAGTAAGTGACTCTGTATCGAGTTGTTCGATAATGTTATTAAGCCATTGGTGTCTATCGTCTATAACGGTTTGTCGCATAGATTCACGTTCATCGCTTGATAACATGGTGGTCATTTCGTAAGAAAAATCAAAAATAGATAAGAAGGCTGTGATAGTAGCCTTAGTATGTTGTGCTAGTTCAATACTACGCTTTAACGCTTTTTGGTCGTCTGTCGTAGGATCAATAACCGTTAGTATATTTTGATACTTTTTCATAATATCGTCCCCAATTATTTAGCTCGTATTTATAATACCATGAGTATCAGTATAGTGTATGAACGAGTGTTTTTTAATTGTTTTACATCAAGATATTCTTAATTAATAATATCTTGATGAAGAGGGGAATATGAAATTTAAAATAGATCTTTTACGGAGATTAACAACAGTAATAATAACGTACCTTTTACTACTGTTGTTTATACCCGTTATCATTCAAGATGCAGGTTTCAGTGGGAACTAAAAACAATTTAAGCACAGATTTTACGTTCCAAACAAAATCTAAGGTCTACATCCATGTATGCAAGGCATTAAGTTTACGTCATGGCTATTCTCGGTAACTGCTCCTGCGTTACCCTAATGTCCTACATCCGTGTAGGAACCTGACTAAAGTTAATAACGAAGCATAAATTGTTTTAGACCCATCGAAGAAGCGCTTGAGCAAAATCACTTCATCAACAACGCTTTTCATAAGGGAGTAACCATTATCACAAAGCGTTGCCTTGAATTGATATCGCTCAAGCACTCTGAAATAGCCTCTTGATTGGTAACGGGTATATATCGAATTACAGTGAAGCAACTTCGTTAAGCTTTTCAATATTTTTAATGGTAATCAGTTTGCCACTCACATCGATTAAACCATTTTTATGAAACCTATTCAGTAAGCGGCTAATCGTTTCAACCGTTAAACCAATAAAGTTACCTATATCGCCACGTGTCATGGTTAATCTAAACTCAGACGCAGAAAATCCTCGTTCATGATATCTTTTACTTAACGTACTAATAAAAGTTGCTAATCGTTGCTCTGCATTTTTATGATTAAGTAACATAAGCATTTCATGATCTGAACGAATTTCAGAGCTCATCATTTTTAATATTTGTTTTTTAAGCTTTGGCATAGTGTTAGAAATAGAGTCTAACGTGTCGTATGGAATTTCACATACCATTGATGTTTCCAGTGCTTTAGCAAAACTAGGATGTTCTGAATTGGCAATGGCGTCAAAACCTAATAAATCACCTGCTAGATGAAACCCTGTAATTTGTTCTTCTCCTTGCTCATTAACGGTAAAGGTTTTAAATGTACCAGAACGAATGGCATAAAGAGATTTCATTTCGTCGCCGTCTTGAAAAATTTGCTCACCTTTATGGATAGGCTTTTTACGGTCAATAATATTATCAAGCGTATTAAGTTCTTGCTCGTTTAACGAAAATGGAAGGCATAATTCACTAATACTACAGTTTTGACAATGGATGTGTTGTTTTCCTGAGCAATTGTTGTTTTCCATAATGTCCATACTTAATCAAAGGTTAATTGATTTGGATCATATTCTAACCTTCATCTATATGCAATCGATTAAACGAGCAAGTACAAGGTATAAATACCGTAACCGATAAGGCTTATTGCCATTGTTTTTCTAAATAAGGGGTGGTTAAGTAGCGTTTTTGCTTTGATTAAGCTATACGACATAATAAGCAATGCTGGTAGGGTTCCTAAGCCAAAGCTAGTCATAATTAATGCGCCCGTAGTTACGCTGCCACTAGCTAATGACCATGTTAGCATTGAATAAATTAAACCACAGGGCAACCAGCCCCATAGCGCACCTAAACCTATGGCTTTTTGTGGTGAGTCTACAGGTATTAAACGTTTGGAGTAAGGTGATAAATATTGCCAAATAAATTTACCTAAGCGTTCAACTCTATTTAACCACATAAGCCATTGGCCAATATAAAGTCCTAAAAATATAAGAAATAGAGCGGATATTACGCGTAAACCAGCTAAAGGTACGCCAAGATTTTTAGCCGCGACAGAACCTGTAAAACCAACTATTGCGCCAATTAGGGTATAAGATAATATGCGACCAAAATTATAACTGAAAACTAAAAGTGTTTTTGAGTACGACGAATGTTTAGGTAGAGCAGAGGTTAGCATTGAGGTTATGCCACCACACATTCCTAAGCAATGGCCAGATCCCAAAATGCCTATAATAAAGGCTGAAAAATAATCAATGTTCATTAACTATCTTTTGGTTGATTTGATGCGTTGGTGTTTTTATTCTTTTCTGATATTAATTCTGATGTTGATTTATTTTTATCAGCTGCTTGATCGTCATTTTCGTCAAACAAAATACTTAAACCTTGTTTTTCAAGATCATCAAATTGTTCTGTTTTAACTGCCCAGAAAAAAAGATAAAGGCCAATAGCCGTTAATAGTACCGCGATAGGAATTAATACGTAAATTATGCTCATTGAATATATTAGCCTTTTGTATCTTTTTTGATATTAAGTAAGCGCAGTGAGTTAGTCACAACCAATATGGAACTGGCTGACATACCAATAACTGCGAGGTAAGGCGTAATATAGCCAGCCATTGCTAACGGCAACACTAAGGCATTATAACCAAATGCCCATAAGTAGTTTTGCCAAATAATTTTTTTAGTTTTTTGAGCAATGAGTTTTAACGCAGTAATATTAGTTAAATCACTGTTTAATAATATAATATCTGCGCCGTTTTTCGCAATATCTGTACCACTTCCCATGGCTATGGCTATATGAGCCGCGCTAAATACAGGCGTGTCGTTGACACCATCACCCACCATGGCAACAATATGGTCAACTTGTTTGGCTTTTAATAGCTCAACTTTATTTTTAGCACTTAAATTACTGTGAGCTTGAGATAAATGCAAAACAGACTGTGTTTTATCGCAACCGGCTTTATTGTCGCCTGAAAGCATTAAGGTTGATATTGATTGGTCATGCAAGTTTTTAATTAAGCTAGCGGCGTTATCTCTTACACTGTCTTCTAGGTAAAAGGCAGCGATAAGTTGTTCGCCTGTTACCAATACGCATTGAGCATTATTCACATTAGCTTCTGAATCGGCTAAACGTAGGGTGGGTAATAACCAACTGGGTTTACCTATTTGGTAGGTTTCGTTTTGATAATTACCTGAAACGCCTGAACTGGGTGTTACTTCTATTTGGGTGACATTAAGAGAAAAGTCTCTATGTTTAATAAATGCTTTTGCGATAGGGTGTTCTGAGTGAGATTCTAATCCAGCAGCAATAGCTAATACTTGTTTTTCGCTAAACGCACGATCAAATAATTCCACCTTACTGATAGTAAACTCACCCGTGGTTAACGTGCCTGTTTTATCAAAAGCAAAACAATTAACGTTAGGTAAGGTTTCCATTACGTGGGCTGACTTTATCAAGATACCTTTATTATTTAGTGTAACTGTTGCGCAAGTTAATGCGGTTGGTGTGGCTAACGATAAAGCACAAGGGCAGGTTGCCACTAATACCGAAAGCGTTATCCAAAAGGCTTCTTCAGGTAAGTGTATTTGCCAATAAATAGCCGTTGCTATTGAGGTAAGTAAAATTGTTGCGACAAAATATTGTGCTATTTTGTCTGAAAGCTTGGCTAATTTAGGTTTATGGGCTTGAGACGATTCACTTAAACGTATCATCTGGTTTAAGAATGAATATTGATTTTCTTTTTTTACTTCAACCGTAATATTACCATCGCCGTTAATGGTACCCGCTAAAACATTATCGCCAATATTTTTGTTAACAGGTGTTTGTTCACCAGATAACATCGATTCATTAATTTGGCTAGTACCTGAAATAACCATGCCATCGGCAGGTACAGTTTCACCAGGCTTGATCAATACAAGATCAAACTTCTTTAAATGTTTCGCGGCTATTAATTTTTCTTGTTGAGTTGTGCCTTTATCGTCAGTGATAGAAACAAGCTTGGTTGCGGTCATCGGCATTAGCTTGAGTAAATTAGCCGAAACATGAGAGGCTCGCATTCGCGCTCTAAACTCTAAAAACTTGCCAATAAGTAATAGGAAAGTAAACATGGCGACTGATTCAAAATACACTTCTCCTTGCTGACTAACCGTTGCCCAAGCGCTGGCAGAAAAAGCAAGAGTTATAGCAATAGAAACAGGAACATCCATTGAAAGGCGTTTTATTTTTAATGTATTTATCGCACCTTTATAAAAAGGAAAAGCGCCGTAGGTAACTATAGGTAAAGTTAAAATTAAGCTAGCCCATCTTAAATAAACAAGGTTGTATTCAGACATATCTGAAAACGCGCCAAAATATAATCCTACGGCAATCATTAATACCTGCATCATTAAAATGCCTGAAACGCCTAAACGCTTGATAAATGATTTACTTTGAGCTTTGTTTAGTTCTTCGATTTGGCTGGCTTTAAAGGGAAGTGCTTTATAACCGATGCTGTCTATGCGTTTTAATATTTCACTTAACTTTAGTTTATCATCTTGCCATCTAACGGTTGCGCGTTGTGTGGTTGCATTTACGGTAATAGAAACTATGCCTGTGGTTTTCGATAGCTGCATTTCAATTAACCATGCGCAGGCAGCACAACTAATACCATCAATAGTTAAAATAGCTTCTTTGTATTCGTTAGTTTTAAAGGTAAATTCGTTTTGTAAGCTTTCGTCATCTAATAATTGATTACGTTGTAACTGTTGTGGAACCAGTTGTTCGCCTTTTTTGGCTGGCTCGGTGCGGTATCGATAATATTCCGTTAAATTATTTTCAACAATAACAGAAGCAACGGCTTCGCAACCTATGCAGCACATAGGTTGTATAACGTTATCTATTTTAACTGATAAATCTATACCTTTAGGAATAGCTTCACCGCAATGGAAACACAAAGATGACATAGGTTGTTTTATTTCAGTAATGTGAGTTTATCAATAATTAGTTTAGTCATAATTAACTGGGTAATATGACTAAACTAACATGAAGGTTTAACTGTCTTTAGGTGCAGGCTCAATACTAATAGCTGAAGCTTGAGGTAAATATATCGTGTTTTGAATTTTCCATTTATTATCAAAAGTAGATAAGGTAATTTGCCACTTACCTTTAACGTCATGATCTAAGTGATGTCTAAAATTGCCATCGCCATCTGGAGTTAACGTTAAAGCGAAGTCTTTTTCTTCTTGTGTAGGATGATAAAAATTAACGCTAAGTAATGAAAATTCTTTTTCAATACCCGTAGGTTTTATCACGAGTTCATTATCTTTTAATGTAAGAGAAAATTTCATGCCTAGTTTTTGAGCTAATTTTATTTTACTTAACTCTAAGTTAATTGCTTTCCCTTTTTTGTAATAGTTACCAACTACCAGTGGATCAGGTTCGTGGTTGGCAATAATATAAGTAGCAATACCTGCAACTACGGCCGAGAAGGGTAATGCGAATACCAACCAAGCCCATGGTTCTTTGTACCAATATGTTGTCATTTATATGCCTTGTTCATGAAAATAAATAAGCGCGTATTATACGTTTTTATTAGTGATGAACCAATAAAAGATGGAGGGAATTGATTTAAATCTATAATTTTATGTGAAGGAGGTATAATTGTTTTAATTTACATTATTATAGCCGTTAAGGAGTTTTCATTGATTTACCCTGTATTTTTTATGGTATTACTTACATTAGTTATCGGAATTGTTGCATTTTTTACACGTGTAAATAGCGTAAAAGCACGTAAAGTTAATCCCAAAGCGTATAAATTAATGGATGCTGAAAGTTTTCCTGAGAGCGTTATTAAAACCACGCGTTGTTTTAATAACCAGTTTGAAGTACCGGTATTATTTTATGTGGGATGTTTATTTTACGTTGCTTTAAATATTTCTAGTGTTGTCGGTTTATACTTTGCGTGGGCTTTTGTGATACTGCGCGTAATGCATGCTTATATTCACATTACTTATAATCATTTACTACATCGTATTATTGTTTTTTGGGCCGCTGTTTTTATGGTGTTAGGTTTATGGATAACCTTGATGCTGAATATGGCGTAAATAAATGAGAAGAAAAAGGAGTGATGATCAGCTCATCTCTCCTTTTTATATTATTTTTTAATAGGTGCTTATAAAGTTACACCGTTTTTCCAAATAGAAATTTCACGATTATCGTTAATCTCGTTATTTGTTTTTTCACCTGATGCAACTTTTAGTAAGTAACTAAATAATTGTTCGGCACATTCATCAATACTCATATCAGACGTTAATATTTGGCCTGAATCGAAATCAATCCAATGTTTTTTACGCGTCGCTAAATCTGTATTCGACGATATTTTTACGGTAGGAACAGGAAAGCCTAATGGAGTTCCTCTACCTGTGGTAAAGAGAATGATATTAGCTCCTGCAGCTGAAAGGGCGGTTGATGATACCGCGTCGTTTCCAGGCGCTTGTAACAAGGTTAATCCTTTGCCAGAAGACGCTTTTTTACCATAACCAATCACTTCATTAATAATGGCTTTGCCTCCTTTTTGAATGGCGCCAAGAGATTTTTCTTCTAATGTGGTTAAACCACCAGCCTTATTACCCGGTGATGGGTTTTCGTAAATAGGTTGATTGTTTCTAATAAAGTAATCTTTAAACTCTTGCACAAGGTCAACAATTTCAGTGTAAATTTCTTTACTACATGCTCTGTCCATAAGCACTTGTTCAGCACCAAACATTTCAGGGGTTTCGGTTAAAATAACGCGACCACCGTATTGGGTGAGCATATCAGTAATTCGGCCAACAACAGGGTTTGCTGTTAAACCACTAAAACCGTCTGAACCACCACATTTCATGCCTAATGTAAGTTGCGATACCGGTACTTCGGTGCGAACGTCTTTGTCCATTTCATTCAGTAATTCTTCAACGTATTTCAAGCCCACTTCAATTTCGTTGTCTACTTCTTGGGAGTTGAAATAACGTACTTTCTTGGTATCAATATCTTTAGTTTCAGACATTAATGTAGATAACTGATTGTTTTCACAACCTAAGCCAATAACTAATACGCCACCAGCATTCGGATTTTGCATTAAACTACTTAACAGATTACGTGTATTTGATAAATCATCACCTAATTGAGAACAACCGAATGGGTGTGTTAGTGCCACAAATTCATCAGCACGACCTTCAAACTGTCTTTTACATAAATCAGTTATGCGTTTTGCAGACTGATTTACACAACCTACGGTATTAATGATCCATAAATCGTTTCGGATACCAACCTTACCATTTTTACGTACATAGCCTTTAAAGGTAGGCATGTCTGTTTTATCAGCTAAGGGAGTAGGCTCTTGATCATAATGATAGGTTTCACTACCGTTTAACTTAGTAGATAAATTATGGCTATGGATATGAGAACCCGCGGCAATATCAGCTGTCGCTTGGCCAATAACAAAACCATATTTAACAACATCATCGCCTTGCTTTAAGTTTTTCAACGCGAGTTTATGGCCTTTAGGTATCTCTTGGCTGAGCGTTACATTTTTGTATTCTTTAGATAAAACAGTGCTTTGAGCAAGAATAGAAATGGCAACGGCAACATTGTCATCATTATGTACTTTGATTACTTGGCGAAGTAAATTATTTTCAGAGTTTTTCACGTTAATAAAATTCTTAAATATGATCGTGAGTAAATTATATCATTTATATATAAAAATGTTAATCTTTACTTAATGGTCTAGCCGTAATATTATCAAACCTGAAACTTGCTATTTTTTATTTAGAAAGGAACATTCTTTAGGGTGGTAAATTAATAACGGTATTGTACGTAAAAGTCAGTGCAGCATGTAATAAAAGCAAACCATAATTAAAACAAGAGTTATAAAAATAATATAATTTATATATAAATAACTTAGGTTGTTTATAAATAGGGGACATAGATGAACACAAGCGTGAACGAAACCATTGGCGAACCGTCAACGGCTAACAATGAAGAGCAGTCTTCAAAACCTAAAATTTTAGAAGCACAATATATAGTACCTTTTATATTGGTGGCTTCGTTATTCCCTTTATGGGGTTTTGCAAATGACATAACCAATCCACTTGTAAAAGCATTTAAAGATATTTTTCTTATTTCAAATGCTCAAAGTAGTTTAGTGCAGTTTGCTTTTTATCTGGGTTATGGTGTTATGGCTATTCCTGCGGCAATTTTTATTCGTCGATTTTCTTATAAATCAGGGATATTACTTGGTCTTGGGCTATACGCGACAGGGGCGTTATTATTTCTTCCTGCTTCCATTACTATGGAGTTTAATTACTTTTTAGCTGCACTTTGGATTTTAACTTGTGGTCTAGCTTTATTAGAAACCACAGCCAACCCTTATGTTTTATCTATGGGGCATCCGGACACTTCAACACAGCGCTTAAACTTAGCGCAAGCGTTTAACCCTATCGGTTCACTTACCGGTATGTTTGTAGCCTCTAGTTATATTCTTGGTGAGTTAAAAGTTGAAGAGTTTAGATTAGCAGAAAAAGCAGCAAATCCTGACTATGCGAACATGTTGCCGTCAGTCGTGGACGGAAAATTAACACAAGCTATTCAAGATTTCTCGGTAGCTGATCCTGTTGCACATCAAGCGATGCAAGCAGCAGATTTAGTGACTGTGCGTGGTCCGTATATTGCCATTGCAGCGGTTGTTGCTGTGTTATTTGTTGTGTTTTTATTTAATAAGTTACCTAAAACTATTTCTACCGATCACCCGTTAACACTTAAAGAATTAAAAGAAACTTTCTGTCGTTTAATCGCTAATAAATGTTATTTAGAAGGGGTATTAGCACAAGCCTTTTATGTTGGCGCACAAATTATGTGTTGGACGTTTATTATTCATTACGGCATGACCTCAGTCGGCTTAACTGCAGCAGAGTCACAACAATATAATATGGTTGCTATGGGCGTGTTTTTAGCAAGCCGATTTATTTGTATTTTCTTATTGAGTTTTGTTCGCCCTGGGCAACTATTAATGTTACTTGCAGCTGGTGGCTTTGTGTTGTCGTTAGGTACTATTTTCTTAGGTGGTTATGCTGGTTTATATTGTTTAATTGGTATTTCAATATGTATGTCGTTAATGTTTCCAACCATTTATGGTATTGCCCTTAAAGGCATGGGTGACGATGCAAGTTTAGCGTCAGCGGGTTTAGTTATGGCGATTGTAGGCGGTGCGCTTATGCCACCATTACAAGCAAGCATGATTGACGCAGCTCCTCTTATTGAAGGTATTCCATCGGTGCAAACTTCGTTTGTTTTACCTCTAATTTGTTTTATTGTTATTTGTGTTTTTGGTTACAGAGCGCATAACAAATATAAAGTATAAGCTGTTCAGCAAAGGTTAAAACGAAAAAATGAAAGGCGAATACTTAGGTGTTCGCCTTTTTGTTTAGTTTTTTATACGGTATTAAGGTTTTTTACGTTTATATTTATAAAGTATTTTATATTAAAGGTTAATACCTGTTCCGAAAAACTGCTTAAGTTTAAGAGGAGTGGCATTTTCGTCACCTGTTACAAGATAATACACCAAGCCAGCATCTGAAGCGTCAGCGACTTTTTCAGGATGCTCCTCCATTCTTTTATATATCCATGCAATATTTTTATCTTTATGATTTTTCATCCAATGCCAAACTGTCCAGTCTTTACCTGAGTTCCAGCCTTGGTTTACATCCCATTTTACATTTTGATCTGTAATACGAATATATTTTAATCTGTTGCCACTTAATGCCATAACATCTTCTAATTTGTGATGGCTATTTTTTGCTAATACAGGTTTTTTATCAAATTTAGGATCGCCTCTGCGTAAGTGATTGTCATTGTAGCCACTATGAGAAATGATAGTGACATGAGCAAGGCTTTCTATATTTCCATCTGCTATCACTTGCTTTACAACTCGATAAAAAAATTCAGCAGGTCCCATATGCAGAAAAAACAAAGGATCGGCAGCGGTTGATTTAGCAATCTCGTTGACTAAATGACCTCGAGCTTTATTGTATTCTTCAGTCACGTCAAAGAATTTAGTTTTATCAAAGTTCCAACGCTTGATGGCCCCATCGACACCAATTTCCATTTGATTGATATCGCTTGTATGAGCTGGCGAGTCAATAAAGTTATTGTATGAGTAATGAACAAGTTTGTTGTGCAGTTTCTTCTTGGCAATAATAGCTAGGGCAAAAGGGGTTCCTCCCCAATCATCAGGATCGGCTCTTGGCCAAAAATGTAAATTATCTGCTTGATTATTACCATCAGCACTAATCGCAATGCGATTATTGTGGTAATTACTGTTTTGAGATTGGGCTAGAAACGAAGTTGAAATGAGAAGTATTAATAAGGTTAAATATTTCATTGTAACTCTTTTGTGTTTATATAATAAATTATATGTTTATATATAAGTTGTGCGGGTAATCTAGTCAAGTGAAGTCGATAAAGGTTTTATGGTTAACCAGTACCCTGAACTAACTCATATATACTTAACTTAGCGTTGGAGTATATAAATACCTAATAATAACAACTTAATTAAAGTAAGTTTTTTTGTGGGTACTAAAACCTATACCAATAAAAAATTTAATAATACATTTATATGATTAACCTCAACTCGGGTTAATGAATGTTAGATAATGAATTAAAATTATTATTTATCAAAATCTTAACCTGTACCGTTGTTTTCCTAAGTTATATTAGTCTCTCAACATTGATATTTTTGTGTATAACAAGGCGAATTTTTCTATCTAATAGCTAGCTATTAGTAATAAATTCAACGACGTTAGGCATAAAAATAGCTTGTTGAGTAACTTTGCTTATCCCGAGCTGAGGTTAATTACAATAGGTTATGTGTTTTTCTTTTAATATAAGTAGTTAGTTGGGTTTGTATTTTTATAGAGTAACTAAATGCACAATAAGATGTTAGTTCCTTGCTGTTTAGCCGTTGTTATTCTTAATAAATAAAGTAAAAATTATAGTTGAATCATATTACTCATAAAAATGTATTTATTTTATTGATGTGTTGTATGTAATCTGTTTGGTTTAAATGTAAAAAAATAAAAGGTGTTTTTTGTGAGTGTTTTAAAAGTTATTTTAGTACTAATTGTTCTTTTTGTAACAACTGCATGCGGAGGTAAAGACGATAAAAAGGCTACCAGCATCAATAAAGTTGAACAACCAAAAACAGAAAATAAGGTAACAAAAAATTTTTCAGTTAGCTTAACTCATGTTGAAATTTCTACCGTAGCAAATAGTACTCCTGTTGTGGTTGATACGAATAACATCAATAGCGGTACGCTAACGTTAGATAAGGAACAATAAGATGTCTCATATAACAAAAAAAATTGTCTTAGCAAGTACAATTACCACCGCGTTAACTTCAACTCTAATTATTGCACAAACGCCAGAACCTGAAGCGGGTAAACGCTGGGTACTGAATGCTGAATTCTCTGATGAATTTAATGGAAACACCCTAGATAAAACGAAATGGCGGAATTACCATGAAACATGGAAAGGTCGAGTGCCAGCAAAGTTTGAGCCTAGTGCTGTTTCTGTAAGTAATGGCAATATGCAAATTAGAAATCATAAATTGGCAGTACCTGATGGTAATTACACGATTGCTGGAGGGGCTGTACAGTCAATTACGAAAAACGCTTACCATGGTTATTATGAAGCACGTTTAAAGACTTCTCGTATTAATATGTCGACGACTTTTTGGCTATCAAATGGTAATGAGGACTTATTATCTCCCAATAACGTAAATGCTGATTGTGATAATGATAAATGGAGTATGGAACTCGATATAGCTGAAGCTGTTGGTGGTGTTATTGATAAGGAGTGGGGAGCGTCATTTAGAAATGGTCAACAATACAATACTCATGTGTGGTATTCAGATTGTAGTGGCAACCGTCAGGGTTTTGCTAAAGGTGTTAATGTCGCTGAAGGTGATGGCTCAACACCCGTTAATAATAAGTTACCCGATGGCGAAGAAGTTTGGCAAAATTTTAATACTTTTGCAGCTTGGTGGAAAAATGAAAATGATGTGCAATTCTATTTAAATGATAACTTTTCAGGCAAAGTTAAAGTAAGTACAGCGCTGCATAACAAACCGTATAGTCGTCCAATGGGAATCCAAATGTTAACGGAAACCTATAACTGGGCAACACCTTATCCAACAGATGATGAATTATCGAACGATGCAATAAATACCTCATATTATGATTGGATACGATCATATCTTTATATAGGTGTTAATGATGATTTACCTGTAAAAGACTCGGTTTTATTCACCAATTCAGGCTTTGAGTCAGGTGATTTTACGGCTTGGAGTGGTTGGGGAGGCTCACCACGTGATGTTGTACAAACTAATGTGAATACAGGTACATATGCCGGCCATGTTGTGGGCGGTGGTGCAATTGAAAAGGTAGTTACTTTATTAACCAATACCGAATATACCTTCAGTGCTTATGCTAACGTGATTAGCGGTAGCTTGAATTTTGGTGCTAAAACTAACAATGGAGATGAGATAAGTTTTGGTGTGACTATGCTAGCGGTTAATGATGGTTATGAAAAAGTTACTCTTACGTTTAATACCGGCGAGCAAGAAAACATAAAACTATACTGGTATGCTCCAAATGGCAGTGAATTTTATGTGGATGATATTAAGTTAGATCAAATAGTTCCAGCGCCTGAATCTGTTAATAACCTCTCAACTGCACTTTATACTGAAAACTTTACTATAAAAAATTATGTTTTGACTGAAGATAATCTAGCGTTAGCATTTTTATATCAAATAAACCAAGATCGAGATGCGGAAATCGTTGTTTTTGATGGCAATAATGAAGTAACCCGTAAAAAAATCACACTTAAAGCCGGTTATGGTCATTACCTTACCGACATTGATTTATCGACAATAGATCATTTAGTTAAACCGGTATTTGAAATCAACCTGATGCCTGTTGGCCAAATGGCAATATTAACGAGCACAGGAAAAGTTGCTATCGCTGATTCAGTACCTCCTGCTGAAATCATTCCAACGCTAACTTTAAGTAAAGATATGATTGCAGATACATCATTTAAAACAGGGAGTGGTGAACAAGTTGTTTTAAAAGCCATACTAAATAGTGATGCGGTAGGAGCTCAATTACATAACTTAACTTTTAAAGCAGAAGGGGATATTAATGAACTAAATGATGTTAGCTCTATTAAGCTTTATCACGACAAAAATAATAATGGTGTTGTCGATAGCGATGAATTGCTCGCTTCAGGTAATTACAGTGCTGATAATGGTGATATTACCTTTAATTTAAACAAGGTTATTGTGTTACCGGTTGGAAATACTGCGGTGTTGTTAACCTATACTTTTTAACACCAAACTAGCTATTGAAAAACATATAGCAAAGGTTAGTACGTTTTAATGTTATTGTATTTTGGGTTACAGAGTATATGCCCATCTGTTGGTTTAAAAGCCTCTTATGCTGTGTGATTGATTTCGATAAGGTTTCTACAAGGATGTAGTAAGCGTTTAAACGAAAAAGAAAAAATGAAAGGCGAATACTTAGGTGTTCGCCTTTTTTGTATAGTGAAAATAAAAAAACAAAACATAAATAATAACGTATTACTTGTTGCAGGACGTGACCTCAAATCTATTGAAAAAGCTTACCCTAACTATTTAAGTGATACTTCTGAATTTCTAGCCGAATATAGCCGAATTATACTTTCATAAACTTTATATTAGTAGATTAAATAAGGTAAGACAGTTTTCTTACCTTATTTTTAATTTAACTTTTTTGGAAGCCTAAGCCAATATCGCTTTAACTATTTTACCGTGAACATCAGTTAGTCTGAAGCGACGACCTTGGTATTTAAAGGTGAGCTTTTCGTGATCAACCCCCATCAAATGCATTAATGTCGCCTGAAAGTCGTGCACGTGTACAGGGTCTTTAACTATGTTGTAACCAAATTCATCGGTTTCACCGTATACACCCGGTTTAACACCGCCACCAGCCATCCACATAGTGAAACAACCGGGGTGGTGATCTCGGCCATAACCTGTTTCTGTTAGCTTACCTTGTGAATAATTTGTTCTACCAAATTCTCCACCCCAAACAACAAGGGTATCGTCTAATAAACCGCGTTGCTTTAAGTCGGTAACTAATGCTGCTGATGCTTGGTCGGTTTTTTCACAATTAGCTTTTATACCACCGGGTAAGTTGTCGTGTTGATCCCAACCTTGATGATATAACTGGGTAAATTTAACGTTGCGCTCTGCAAGTCGCCTAGCAAGTAAACAGTTAGCTGCATAGGTGCCCGGTATTCTTGAATCCGGCCCGTACATATCAAATACCCAGTCTGGCTCATCGCTAAAATCAGTAGCATCAGGAACTGATTTTTGCATACGTTCGGCCATGTCGTATTGGGCAATACGCGATTTAATTTCTTCGTCTTTCCATTTTTGGTATTGCAGATCTTGTAGTTTTCTGAATTTTTCCATCATTGAACGACGGTCACCGGTACTTAACCCCGGAGGATTATTAAGATATAAAACAGGATCTTGACCACCTCTAAATTGAACACCTTGATGTATAGACGGTAAAAAGCCATTACCCCATAAGCGTGAATAAAGCGGCTGTCCACTCGCGTTACTCGACACCATAACAATAAAAGGCGGTAGATTTGGATTATCAGTACCTAAACCATAACTCAACCATGCGCCAATACTGGGTCGACCCGCAATAGGAAAACCTGTTTGTAAAAAGGTAATAGCCGGATCATGATTAATCGCGTCGGTATGCATAGATTTTACGATACATAAGTCATCAACAATTTTTGCGGTATGTGGCAGTAATTCACTTACCCAAGCACCAGACTCGCCATGCTGTTTAAAATCGAATACTGAACGTGCTAGAGGCAATGAGGTTTGTTGAGCACTCATGCCTGTTAATACTTGTTCGCCTCGTACTTCGGCAGGAAGTTCTTGCCCATGTCGTTTGTCTAACATAGGTTTGTAATCGAAAGTTTCTAGTTGTGAAGGCCCACCACTTTGAAATAAATAAATTACACGCTTTGCTTTTGCAGGTACGTGTGGTGAACCTAAAATACCGTCTAGGTTTGGACCTTGTTCAGCCGCGGCTGTAGCTGCTGCAAGATGAGGGTAGCCAGCTAAAGCACTAGCGCCTAAGCCGAGTGAAGCACCTTTTAAAAATTGACGTCTGTTTATCATTATATTTCTCTTTTCAATTCTTGTATTGTGATTAACGCTTAATAACTACAGCATCGTGATTCATTAACATGTTGGCTATTGAACCAAGTGACGCAAGTTGAACCTTATTGTCTGACGCTTTTAATGGTTTATCGCCAACTGCTAAAAACTCATCAGCTTGCGCTGGGTTTGCCGCAAAGGTTTGGTTAATTTCGTTATACATACTGATAATTATCTCTAACTCTTGATCTGTTGCTTGATTACTCGTTAGCTTGCGATATACCCACTTTAGCTGTTCATCAAGTGATGCCGAATGGTTGATAGCTTTGCTTGCAAGTGCACGTGATGCTTCAATAATTTGCGGATCGTTTAGTAAGGCTAATGCTTGTAATGGTGTACTAGTTTGTTGTCTTTCACCTACGGTGTAACTACGCATTGGAGCATCGAATGCGGTCATATTAGGTGGCGGCACACTACGTTTGTATATGGTGTACATTGATTTACGGTATAAATCGTTGCCTGAACCGTGCTTGTAAGGGGTTTTACTGTTCATTTTCCAAATACCGTCTGGTTGATAAGGATATACGCTTTCTCCACCAATAGAATCGACTAATAAACCACTGGCTGCTAAGGCGTTGTCGCGGATCATTTCTGCTGTTAAACGGTTTGTTGGACCACGTGCATAAAGTTTGTTTTCAGGATCCGCTTCCATTAACTCTTGGCTAGCTATAGAGGATTGTTGGTAGGCTGATGACGTTACCATGAGTGTTAACATGTGTTTAATGTCCCAACCTGAATCAACAAATTCTCGTGCCAACCAGTCTAATAACTGCGGGTGAGTTGGTAGTTGACCTTGGTTACCAAAATCTTCAGGCGTTCGCACAATGCCTGTGCCAAATAGCATTTGCCAATATCGGTTTATTACTACACGAGATACTAATGGATGTTTAGGATCTGTTAACCATGCTGCCAAACCTAATCTGTTTTTAGGGAGCGATTCATCGTAAGGTAAAATGGTTTCTGGTACACCTGGGCTTACTTCTTCGCCATGTGATGCATAACTACCGCGTTCCAATACATAAGCCTGTCTTGGTTCTGGCATTTCTTTCATTACCATGATTTCTTGAACTTGCTCTGCCATGCTGTTTTGTTTTTGGCGCAGCGCAGTTAATTGAGATGCTGTTTTTTTATAGTCTGGGTTAAAACTTTTGTTGAATAAAGCTAACAGTTCACCTTTGTTATTTAAAATAGAAGGATTGGATATATTGTTTATATTAGCAATTTCGATACCGGTTAAGTCTCTATTATATATTTTTAGATCGTCAACTAAAGCGTCTTTAGTGCCACGGCTACGCCAGCGAGCACCAACTTTAATGCCTATTTCTTTTAAAACACCTTCACGCGTGTGTTTAATGTCTTTGAATAGGTTATCTCTATCAACATTCATTGGAACCGCTTTGCCGTTAATATAAAAATTAACACCTTCTGCTTTCGATGAACCATCGTAGGTCATGGTTACGTTTAACCATTGATCACGTTGTGCGTTTTCTGGAGAGGTTAAAGCAATGGCATTAAAAGGGTAAGTGTGGGCTAAGCGTACTAACCAGCGGTTGTTTTGAATACCAATATCAAAGCCTTTAAAGTTATATAAAATGCCGGCCTTGTTGTAATGCACTAATACACCTTCTTCAAGTTCGGTTGGTAGTTTTACATCAATACTTACGCTGAAAGGTCGTGCTCTATCAAAGTCGTTAACCGACGGAAAATAAAGCGGGTCGTCACCATTGAGTTTAATGGCTTCACGTCCATTTTCATTAACGTGAACCATCGCAGGGCCTTCTTTTTTCTTGGGATTTGAACCAAAAATTACTTTACCGATGGCTTTAGGTGTCACGCTATTCGCTATTGTTTTGTTGTTGTCGCGTTTGGTTAACGGGAAATGAGCAATAAGCGCATCTTCACCTTTAGCTTCTTTAATGGTTTGAGTATTAGCTGTTAGCCATGCATTAAAGCGTTGGCTTTGTGCGTTATATTGGATATTTATTTTATTAGATAAATCTGAAATCTCGTTGGTTACATGAGTTAATTCTTGTGTTTGTTGGCTTGTTGGTATTAACAAGGTAGGTACAGGAATGTCTGTAGGGTCGTAAGAAATTTGTCCTGAATCATCAATATTATTGAAAAAAGCAAAGGTTGAATAATAGTCTTTCGCAGAGATAGGGTCGTACTTGTGATCATGGCATTGCGCGCAATGCATGGTTAAACCAAGTAAACCAGTACCAACGGCTTGAACACGGTCTTTTACGTATTCAACTCTGAACTCTTCTGCAACTATTCCACCTTCACCATTTTGTGCATGAATACGGTTAAAAGCGGTTGCTAAGATTTGATCTTGGCTCGCGTTAGGCAGTAAATCCCCAGCAATTTGCCAAGTAATAAACTCATCAAAAGGACGGTTTTCGTTAAAACTGCTTATTACCCAGTTACGATAAGGCGACATATCACGATAATAATCTGTACTGTAACCATGGGTATCAGCATAACGAGCAACATCAAGCCATTCAACCGATAAACGTTCCCCAAAACTTGGTGAAGCCATTAAACGATCAACTAATTTCTCGTAGGCGTTTTCGCTGGTATCCTGTAAAAAATTATCTATTTCTTCTAACGTAGGTGGTAAGCCAGTTAGATCGAACGTTACACGTCTTATTAGGGTTTCTTTTTCTGCTTTTGTATTGGGTGATAAACCTTTATCCGCTATTTTTTTAGCAATAAAATTGTCGATAGGGTTACTGACCCATTCATCATGCTTAGAGGTTGGTGTTTTTGCTTTAGCTGGCGTAATGTAAGCCCAATGTTTTTTGTACTCAGCTCCTTGGTCAATCCACTTTTTAATAATGGCTTTTTGTCGAGGCGTTAATACTAAATTAGAAGATAAAGGCGGCATCATGTAACTTTCGTCGGTAGACATAATACGCATGAAAGCTTCACTACCTTCAGCATTACCTGGTATTAGTGCCTGTATACCATTGTCGGTTACATGGGACGTTGCTAATTCAAAAGAAGCGAAACTCAAGCCATTTTTCGCATTAGGTAAATCAGGCCCATGACACAAAAAACAGGTGTCAGACAAAATAGGTCTAACATCAAAATTAAAATCAACTACCTCAGGAAGCGGTTCGCTAAATTCAATTTCAGGTTCTTTATCATTACAACCTAGCAGTAAAATACTGGTTGCAGCGAGTAAGGTTAACTTATGTGGTTTTAAATAATTTTTCATTTTAGCTCTTATTATTAATACTTAAACGCGTTCTAATTTAATAGGGTAAATTTGGTTTGAATTCCATTGGCCTACATATAGGTTTTCGTCGTCATCTACACATACGGCATGGCAATGGTTAAATACATCGTAAGTGGTTTGCATGGTAGTTAACTCGCCATTTTCGTACTGAGGCCTTGTACCACCTGGATTTGAAACGACTTTATTGTTTTTATCTAAAATGGTAATAAAACCTGAGTTTGGTGCCATTTTTCCATCAATATGGGACCAACAAACGGGCGCATAAAAGTTTTCACCTTTAAAGGTTGGTCCGCCAACATAAGCACCTGGTAACGAAATGTCGCCTATGTATTTACCGTCTAATGTATATTTTTTAAGTGCGCGTTCAGCGCGAGAACTAATAAGTAAATGATGATTATTTGGATCACGTGTATCAACACCAATACCGTGAGTGTTTTTAAGGTTTAGGTTTTTATCAGCGTTCTTTTTTCCGCCCCAGTGTCTTATGTAGCGACCATTGCTGTCGTAATGAATAACGTAGTCAGATCCGTAACCGTCAGTTACATATAAATCACCATTGGGTGCTATGGTGATGTCGGTAGGTTGAAAAGGCATGCCCGGCTCGTAAATACCAATGGTTAACGGGTGGCCAAGGGTATAAACCAATTTACCTTCAATGGTTAATTTAGAAATAAAACCGCTTTGTTTATACCATTTGTTTTTCCATTGATTATCAGGTCTATTTCTATCTAATACCCAACCACCATCAACGATGTAGATAAAGTCTTCACCGTTTTCTCGCGATATTTTAACGGAATGAGCGCCGGGGTATTGTGTTCCCCAAGCGTCTATAAACTTTCCGTCTTTGTTATATATAACAAAATTGTTTACGTCGCTATCTGTCACCATAATAATTCGACCTTTTGAGTCGAAATCCAATCCATGACAGTTTTCTACAGGTACTTTATGAGGCTCTAAATCGCCCCATAAGTAGTTAACTTTGTATTTAAAGTCGCCGTGACCAACTATTTTTCCATGGGGACTTCGGCCTGCTTTAGGTAATGGCTTTTTTGGTGGTTCATGGGCGATAGCTGAGGTTGATGTACCAGCTAGGATAGCGCCAGTAGTTAACCCCGCGCCTAACATAGAAGATTGTTTAAGAAACTGGCGCTTCTTCAAATCGGGTCTAATAAAATCGGTAGTTTTATCAATATTTTTATTCTTATTTATTGTGTTTTTATTATTCATAATATTTACCTTCAAAGAATCCAGTTTCTATGCTTTTTTGTTTGCATTAATATTTGCAGTAGATAAGCCCAAAATAATGCTTTGTTTTGCTTTATCGTTAAATGATGATGCGCTTGTGGGTGTTATTTTAGTTTGCCCTACATAAACTGCTTTTAACTTGGGTAGGGTTTCTAATAGAGGTAAAGCCTCATCATCTACATCAGTTCTATACAAATTTAAGTATTCAAGATTAACCAAAGGAGATAGGGCATTGATACCTTTACTGGTTACCTTGTTTTTTTCTAATCTCAGTTTCATTAAATAGGTTAGTTGTGCTAACTGGTTAAGCTGTTCATCGGTAACTTGTGAATTAACTAAATTAAGGTAAGCAATATGAGATTTAGCTTTGAGTAAACTAGCGAGTGCTTCAGGCGTTAGTCCTTCACGAGACGAAGACAAATCAACATCAATGTAATTAACGTTTTTAGCAATAGTTTTCACGACAAAACCATGGCTTTGTAAATCACGTATTATCTCTACTGATAAAGGTTCTATCTTAGCTAGCGGCCAACTACCTGCTTTAGGTGTTAGTCCTAATGTACGCATTACTGCGAGTTTAGATTCGCTTGATAACGTGTGGTCGGTTACCATGCCTGATGTTGGTGAGCCGGCGTTTATCCACCACGCTATTGTTTGTACTTGCTCGTCTGAAAGAGGTGTTTTACCTTCTGCTGGCATGTATTTTTTATCATGACTGTCAATAGTTATACGTTTGTATAACTCACTTTTTTCAATACTATTTCCAAAGGTTTTACCTGAACGACCGCCTTTTTCTATGCCTTTAATGCTAGCTAAATTTAATTTGCCTTTTTGTTTACCGTCGTTATGGCAACTTACACAGCGTTGTTTAAATATAGGTTCAATTAAGTCGGCATAGGTTTCAGCTTGAGCAATAGACGTAATAGGGGGACGAGGTTCTTTGTGTGGTTCAAAACCTGCGAGTACACGAACAACGTTAGGTGCATGTTCAACCAAGTAGGTTTCACCGTGAGTCATATTCGCGCCGTAATGTCCGGTACTAAACAATAAAAAAAGTTGTAATGAAGCGAGTGCACTTATTACAATTTTGTTTGTTTTTTTACTCGGTATGAGCGCGCCAAAATACACCCAGCAAATAATGGAACAAACGGCCACCGATATTCCAAACGATTTATGTATAAATACTGCGTCAGCACTGTAACCGCCGCCTAGTGATAACATGTAACCTAAAGTACATGCTCCAATTGCAGAAATAGCTCCCCAAAACCAAATCCACTTTAATAGTGAATTTCTAGGCTTATTTTTTACAGCGTAGAAAATTTCCATTAATGCCGACATTAACAATATGCCTATGGGCAAATGTAAAACTAATACGTGAAAACGACCAAAAAATTGAATTATATCCATCAGTAAATTATATTTTTTATATGTAATAATTGTGATGTTACTTAAATTGTAGAGGTAGTTACATTGGTATTTCTGATATGGATTTGTGTAAAATTGATAAATGATAGATTGATATAGTTCAAATAATAAGAGAGTATTCGTACCAGCCTTTTTGAATGATAAAAATTACATGCAACCAGAAAAAATAGAAACCGGTTCAAATGGCTTTGTTTGGAAAAACGTATTGCCCGACGAGCTTATAAGCCAGATTAAGCTACATGTTTATACGGCTCATAAAATGAAAACAGATACTTCGTGGGCGGGTAGCGACTTTATCAATCATTACAATCGTCTGTACTATGTAGAGTCAGGAGAAGCGGTTTTACAGTTTAAAGACATTGAGATTTTAATGCAGCCGGGATATCTATATTTGATCCCTGCATATCAATTAATATCTCATTACAGCAAAGGTGATTTCACTTTTTATTGGACTCATTTTCAGGCATCACTTGATGCAAATCTTGATTTATTTATGATTTATGGGAAGCCGCAAGGGATAAATTGTAAAACATTGCCGCATATTTCACAGAATTTTGATGCACTTATTCAGTCTATGAATAATGTACACCCAACGGTTGGTTTAACACGTATGCTGCATTTATTACGCTTACTTGAACCTTTTATTGAGAAGTTTTCAAAATCGCCTAACTTACCGACTAATTTTAAACATCAAGCCTTAATCCCTGCTTTAGATATGATCCAAGCAAACTTAACTAAACCACTCGAAATACAAACTTTAGCTGAAATTAGTAACTTATCGCCAGAGCATTTTTCGCGTAAGTTTAAATCAGCGTTTAATATTTCACCTAAGCGATATATTTTATCCAAACGTATTGAACTCGCTAAGCAGCTTTTATTAGAAAAATTTTCTGTAGGAGAGGTGTCGGAGCAATGTGGATTTTGTGACTTATATCACTTCTCACGAACATTTAAACAAAGTACGGGGATGTCACCAACGCAGTTTTGTAAAGCTTATGGTCGTGATGCTTAGTTTACTAATTTAAAAGATTAAAAAAGCCAAAGCATTTTGATGTGCTTTGGCTTTCATTTTTAAACTCATTAAAAAACGATTAATTTTCTAACTGTATTTTATATACAAAAGGTAAGTCGTTATTAAAGCTGAATTTTTGATGCTTTATGGTTAAACCTTCTTTTGATTGCTGCCACTCAATTTTGTTTGGTTTACCTATTAGAACAACCGATTTGACCTTTATATTATGACCATACTGCAAGCGTGAAAGCGCTGTAAGTAAAGTATCATTACCAGATTGACCAAATTGAATCGCGTATAGGGTTTTGTTGTCTTTTGAACGAGTATAGCGAATATCTTGTGGACTAAAGCCTTTAAAATGTAAATCAGCTAAATGACCTTCAGGTGTAATAGTAGGGCCTTCACCATAAGTATACCAAGGACGAGTAGCATAAATTGCTTCGCCATTAACCTTCAACCATCCGCCTATAGCAAGTAATAGATCTTTTTGTTCTTGTGGAATGGTGCCGTCAGCTTTGGGCGCAATATTAAGTAATACGGAACCATTTTTGCTCACAATATCTACCAAGTCTTGCACTAAACGCTGCGCACTATAGTATTTCATAGGTTCAGCGTAACCCCACGAATTAACACCTACTGATGTGTCGGTTAACCAAGGTTGTGGATAAATACTGCTCATTCGGCTACGTTCTAAATCAATGGTGGCTGAACCTACAAGTAAGTCAGGTGTTTTGTAAGTCAATACAACATCTTTCTTCCATTCTTCTGCGCTGTTGTAATAATTGGCCACCATATTCATTCGCGTTTGTTCTGGTAGAATATTCATGCGGTTATCAAACCATAATAAATCGGGTTTGTAGCGTTCGACCACTTCATTAACTTTGGCTAACCATTCATCTGCAAATTTCTGTGGCGGTAACGTTTCAGGATGCAAAGGCGTTATTACACCATTCGCTTTAGCTGAGCCCCAAGCGGTTTTGTCAGATGTAGGGCCATATAAGGCTTCATTTTTTGGGTTGCTTGTATCGGTGTTTTTGTCTGATGTTGGATACCAACCCCATTTCCAATGATGATGGAAAGACGTCATAAACTTTAAGCCTTCACTACGTATCGCTTTTTCAAGTTCAGCAACTACGTCTCTTTTCGGGCCCATATCAGCGGCATTCCAAGGTGTTAGTTGTGTGTCCCACATCGCAAAGCCGTCGGCATGTTCAGCAACAGGTCCTGCAAATTTAGCTCCTGCTGCTTTGTATAATTTTGCCCATTCGGTCGCATTAAATTTTTCAGCTTTAAACATCGGAATAAAATCTTTGTAGCCAAAGTTTTTTAAATCGCCGTAGGTTTCTTTGTGATAAGCGTTTAAAGGATGACCTTCTACATACATGTTACGACTATACCAATCGGATCCAAAAGCCGCTTTAGTTGCAGAGTAAGGTCCCCAATGTGCGTAAATGCCGAACTTAGCGTCTTGAAACCACTCAGGCGCTTGCTGATACTGAGCTAAATAATCCCAGTTAGCTTTAAATTTAGGTGTTTCAGCGGCATTAACCGAGGAAGCAGCTACGAACATAAGTGCCGTAGAAGTAAGCGTTAATAGTTTATTCATTATTATCTCTGAAGTTGTTTTTATTAATGAGGTTATTATGTGAATTATTGACATTCTACGGAGCAAATCAATGAAAATGAATAGATATAACTGATATGGTTTTGTGTTTTTATGATTTTTAGGTTTTGTAAATATGGTATTAGTTAGTGATCAAATTGTACTGATAAAATATTAACTACCGAGAAGTGTAATCTCTGTACCCTCTGTGTAGGACGAAGTCCCTCAGTGCTCTCTGTGGTGAACTTATAGCTTTTAATTAGAAAAATTCGTGTAATTAGCTGGCAAGCAAATCATGAAAAGATAAAAGATGTTAACCACCGAGAAGAACCACGGAGAAACTACCGAGAAGTATAATCCTCTATACCTCTGTGTAGGACGAAGTCCCTCAGTGCTCTCTGTGGTGATCTTATAGCTTTTAATTAGAAAAATTAGTGTAATTAGCTGATAAGCAAATCATGAAAAGATAAAAGATGTTAACCACGAAGAAGAACCACGGAGAAAGTCAAAACAATAAACCTCTTGTATAAAACTCTATGTCCTCAGTGCTCTCTGTGGTTGCACTTATGGTTTTAATTAGAAAAATTAGTGTAATTAGCTGATAAGCAAATCATGAAAAGATAAAAGATTTTAACCACAGAGATGAGTATGGGTATTAATTTATAAAATATTGTTAAACATGCACTTTTAAATTTGCGTAATAAGATTTCTCTTCTATATTCATAGGGTACGGTATTTTTAATGAGGAACGTAGTATGGAAAAATGTGAAGGATTTAGAATGAAAAAGATGAAGTACATGGTGGTTGTACCACTACTTTTAGCGAGTTACTCCAGTCATGCTGATTTTACTTGGAATGGTTTTGCATCAATTGGTGCTGGTGTAACAATGGATGAGGATGAAGTTTTTGTTATAGATGAGTTAACTGGTGCTCGTTATACCGATGAACTTTCTTTCAAACCTGATACGCTTTTTGCCTTACAAGTGAGCAGTGATTTAGGTGATGACCTAAGTGTTACTGCTCAGTTGTTAGGAAACGGAGGCAATGACTTTGATATGGAGTTTGAATGGGCTTACCTTTCTTACAATATAAATTCAGAGTTGACCTTCCAAGTTGGGAGATTAAGAACTCCATTTTTCGTTCACTCACTTTCTCTTGATGTAGGATATACATACAATTGGATCAGGCCTCCTTCAGAGTTTAATACTGTATCTGATTTATCTAAACGTATAGAAGGCGTAGATCTTACTTGGTCTAAAACATTAGGAGATTTCGATACTACATTCTCTTTAACCTATGGTAACTCAGAAGTTGATGCAATTATCTCGTTGGGTCCTTCTAATCTTAAATTTAAAGATGTTACAGGACTTACAGGGCAGGTGACTTATGATTGGCTTACTGTTAGAGCTGGTTATTTAGAGGCTGATGCTGAGGTTACTCCAGAGAGTAGTGGTGTAACTCTTCCGATTAATGCTGGTTATCAAATATATACTGTAGCAGCTATTGCAGAATGGGATCAGTACTCTATAAAAAGTGAGTATTTTCAACGTAATTTCCCTGGTAATGCGGGTAATGATGATACGGGGTGGTACTTAAGTGGAGCTTATACTATAGGTGATTTCACACCACATATTACGTTTTCAACTTTCAAAGATAACGATACTAACTCTAACCCTCTTGCATTAGAAAAATATAACTCGACGATTGTAGGTGTAAAGTATAACTTTCATTCAAATGCTGCACTTAAACTAGAATACATTAGTCGTAGTGTTGATACTACCGAAGAGGCCGCATCTGCTTTAATTGCACGTGGTGGTATACCAATTGTCGAGGCAGATGTACTGGCTGTAGCTGTAGATCTGATCTTTTAAAAGGAGTCAATTATGAGATTAAAATTAGTTAAACTTGCATTAATGTTTAGTATGTTCTTTAGTTCTTGGGTTTATGCAGGAGTCGCAATAATTGTACATCCTTCTAATAATGCATCTTTGGATGAAGAAACAATCGCGAAAATATTTTTAGGTAAGTATAAAAAATATCCTGATGGTGGCCAAGCTATTCCTGTAGATTTAACACAAGGAGCTAGCGCAAGAACATCATTTGTAGATACTGTTTTAAAAAAGAGTGATTCACAAATGAAAGCATATTGGTCAAAATTACTTTTTACTGGTAAAGGCGTTCCTCCAAAAGAGGTTGATACTGATGCTGAGGTAATAGATTTAGTAGCAAATAACCCATCTATAATTGGTTATATAGATTCTTCAGCTGTTAACGATAGCGTGAAGGTTGTTTATCAATTCTAAGTAGCGATGTTGTTAAGTAAAAATAATAAGGGCACTCTAAAAGTGCCCTTTTTCTTATATATCTGTTACCAATCAATATACGTATTTCAGAGTGCTTGAGCGATATAAATTCAAGTCAACGCTTTGTAATAATGGTAGTCTTCTATAAAAGCATTAACGTTTTATTTAATGGTAAACTTAACGTCTTGCTCTCGTAATAAGTAAAGCGTAAAACATGCTGCCCACATTGGCCATGCAGTAAAGAATAATAAGTTATTAAAACCATCAAGATATTGATTGTAAGATGACAGGGTAGACATACCGTGCATAATAAAAATTATGCCATAAGTAATGCGTTTTTTTATTCCTGCTAAAAAAGCGAGAACAAGTATTAACTGTAATGCACCGAGTATGTAAGTAATAATATCGCTTGAACCACTAATACCATAAAATTTTTCAAAAATTCGGGCGCTATGCCCAGGGTTTAAAAATTTATCTAATGTCCACATAACCATCACGATAAATACACCCACACGCAAAGATAATAAAGACCATTGCAAACGATTTTGCACATCAGCACTTATTGAATTACTCATAAAACTAAAATTTCCTAAACTAAAAAATATATACATTAGAAGTAGTAAGACCGTGGTTTTATTTTTTTCTTTCAAATAAAAATCGTATTCTTATAAATATCTCGGCCGCAAGTGACCGAGTTTTAAAATAAGTCCAGCTGACCTGAGTTAATTTCTTTATGACCTAATTCAACTAGTTGGTTTTAAGTATATTTTTGAATAACTTCTTCGCTAGGGTCTATTGATCTTTGCTGATTGTTGCAAGGAATTTACATAGAACAACTATGCTAGATCCCTTGCGCCGCGAGCAACAAGCATTTAATTCAAACAAAATTTAAACATGAAAGATCAACAGACTCTAATAATTTAGATGAAGCCCAAATGTTTACGCATTTGGGCTTCTTTTTATAAGATAGAGAAGAGCTACAGAGGCAGGGATAGAAAGCTTCGATATCTTTTAATTTATCACTTCGGTGTTATCTGTGGCTTATGGGACGCTTATTAATTCGAGTAATTAGTGTAATTAGGTGAAAAGACCTTGTTAACTAAAGAGGCTAATAATAATCACAGAGGCAGAGATAAGAGAGCTTCGATATTTTTAAATTTCTTATTTCGGTGTTCTTTGTGGTTGCTCTTGTGTTTTTAAAGCCTTTTTAAATAGCGGTATATAAATAACCTCAGCTCGGGATAAGCAAAGTTACTCAACAAGCTATTTTTATGCCTAACTTCGTTGAATTTATTACTAATAGCTAGCTATTAGATAGAAAAATTCGCCTTGTTATACACAAAAATATCAATGTTGAGAGACTAATATAACTTAGGAAAACAACGGTACAGGTTAAGGTTTTGATAAATAAGAATTTTAATTTATTATCTAACATTCATTAACCCGAGTTGAGGTTAAATATTATTGAATAATACATCTAACTAAACACAGCGCTTACTTTAAATTTCTTGGGTATAACGCTCTGTTTTATTTATGCTTTCATATAACATTTTATTGTAATCTCATAAATAAATATTCTTTATAATTATTGCTAAGCCCTTTAACTCAAGCTAAGCTCTTGAATAGTTTTAACAATAAATTTTTATAATATTGTTGTTTTTAATTACCAGAGGTTATTTTGAATATTCCTGACATCCCCAATAATCATGCATTAATGATATTAATTATTACTGCTATCGCCCTATACTTTTTTAGACGCGACGATATTCCTTTAGAAACCTCGTCTTTGGCTGTTCTTGTGCTTTTATGTTTGGTTTTTACTGTGTTTCCTTTTGAAACTAGTACTGGCCATTTAGAGGCCTCTTCCTTGTTCTTTGGCTTTGGACATGAAGCGTTAGTCACCGTTTGTGCCTTAATGATAATAGGGCATGCATTAGTCAGAACTGGCTCTTTAGAGCCTGTAGGGCGGTACTTAGCTAAACTCTGGAAAATAAGCCCAACATTATCTTTATTGCTCACGCTTATTATTGCCGGTGCTTTAAGTGCGGTGGTTAATAATACGCCAATTGTAGTTTTGCTTTTACCTATTTTAATGAGCGTTGCTATAAGAACTAAGACCGATTCTTCACCCATGTTGTTACCCATGGGATTAGCAACATTAGTGGGCGGTATGACCACCACAATAGGTACATCAACTAACTTACTTGTTGTAAGTGTAGCCAGTGATATGGGGTTGCCTAGAATAGGTATGTTTGACTTTATTGTACCTGCATTAATTGCCGCTAGTATTGCTATAGCGTATTTATGGATAGTAGCACCGCGTTTATTACCTACTCGATCGCCTACATTACCTGATACATCACCTCGAATTTTTACGGCTTACTTAAATATTAATGAAGAAAGCCAATCTAATGGTAAAACCGTTGCTGAGTTACTTAAGTTAACTGATGATCAAATGACGATAGAGTCAATTCAACGCAGCCCTGATAACCGTAATGTTATTCCATTGCCTGATACTTTGATTAAGGCTGGAGACAGGTTGCAGGTAAATGATTACCCTGATCAATTAAAAGAGTTTGAAACGGTTATTGATGCAACGCTTTATTCAGGTAACCAAAAAGTTGATGATGATCATCCTTTAAAAGAAGATAAACAAGTTTTAGCTGAAATTGTTGTAATACAAGCTTCAGGCTTAGTAGGCAGAACATTGAAAGATGCTAATTTCGCATATCGTTATGGAGTCTCTGTGGTTGCTCTTCATCGTGAAGGTAAAGCGATGAAAATTGGCCGTCAAAGTATTGGTCACGTTACTATTAAAACAGGCGATGTACTTTTAGTGCAAGGTGAAGCTGAACAAATAGATGGTCTAAAAGGAACACGTGGGCTTTTAATTATTGATGGCGCGGCAAGTTTACCTTATACAAAAAAAGCACCTATAGCGCTTTTAGTTCTAGTTTTTGTTGTTATATCAGCAGCCGTTGGCTTATTACCTATAGCGGTTAGTTCTCTTTGCGGTATTCTGGTGCTATTAGCAACTAAGTGCTTAGATTGGAGCGAAATTTCTTCAGCACTAAGTAGCCAAGTTATTCTTATTGTTGCAGCATCTCTTGCGTTAGGTTCTGCCATGATGCAAACAGGCGGTGCAGAATATATTGCACAAGTTTTTGTTGCTGTTTCATCAGGTTTACCACCCGCCGGAATTTTATCAGCGCTTATGTTGTTATTAGCCGTGTTAACCAATATCGTTTCCAATAATGCAGCGGCGGTTATAGGTACACCTATAGCAGTCTCAGTTGCTACACAGTTAAATGTACCCGTAGAGCCGTTTATTTTAGCGGTTCTATTTGGCGCTAACCTAAGTTATGCCACTCCTATGGCGTATAAAACTAATATTCTAGTTATGAACGCGGGAGGTTATCGATTTTCAGATTTTATGAAAGTGGGTATACCGCTTATTATTCTAATGTGGGTGGTATTATCGTTTTTGTTAAGCTGGTTTTATCTTTAGTTGAATGTAGTTCAGTAAAAAAATTAAAAACAATAAATAAAAATTCTTAGGTAGTAATTAATGAACAACATAAAAGCAGCAAAAATTTTATTAGAAAACCGATTAACCAATCAAAAACTTGATCGTTTACCCGAAGACATTCGCCCTAGAAATAATGAACAATCGTTAGCTATACAAGCTAATATTGCTGAACTAAATAGCGAAAATGCACAGGTAGCAGGTTGGAAGTGTTTACTGCCTTTAGCTAATGGAAATATAGTCGTAGCGCCTATTTTTTCAAATACGGTTACCCGCTTAAATGAAGGTTCTGAAGTTTTTTTGGTGCCAGATAACGAGAAAGCGAGAATTGAACCTGAAATAACCTTTATATTAAATAAAGACATTCCAGCCTCCGCTACTCCTTACTTAGAAACTGAAATAGATGATGCTATTGGTCAAACGCATATAGCCTTAGAACTTATCCAAAATCGTTTTTCGGCAACTAGCGAAGCAAATTTTGATGAAAAGCTAGCAGACTGTTTATCAAACCAAGGTTTATTTATTGGGCCTGAAATAGATAAAAAACAAGCTTATGTTGCATCGACTATTGATATTGCTATTACTCAAAATGGCGTTAATTTGTCATACGAAGGAAAGCACCCAAATGAATTACCTGCTTTGCCTATTTATTGGATGATTAATTACATGACGCAACGTGGTGTTAGTTTTAAAGCAGGGCAAGCTATTATTACGGGTTCATATTGTGGTGTTGTTGATTTAGCTTTTAATCAAAAAACGACTATTGAGTATAAAGGGTTAGGTTCGTTTAACGTTGAATTTAAAGCGACTCGTTAATAAAAAGAGTGGTAACGGCTATAAATAGACGACATGCAAGTGTGTTATTAGATTAAATAATAACGAATAGTTAAGTTTTTAGAAAATATGACTGTAATTATTCTTATTAATGTTACGAATTTAAAAAGCTAAACTACACTTACATAAGTCTCTACTTGAACAGTAATGTAAATAATTGTTTAAGTGCTAAACTTTTTTAATAAAAATAAACTAAAATTAAGTAGAATTTGAATACATTGCTTGAATTTTATAATAAATTGACACGCTTAAAGTCTATAAGTATAAATGGTCAATCGCTTTTTTGTATAATGGAGTAACAATGATTAATTATGATGATAATCGCGATTTTTATCGCATGATGATAAACAGCCAAGTTACCGTAACTATTATTGATGATGAAGTTAATTCAACAATATTAGCTGTATGTCGAGATTTGAGTGCGACAGGGATGGCGATTGAAATGCCTCATCCATTAGAGTTAGGGACCGCGATAAGAGTACATGTAGATGCTGCAAATAATAGTATTTCAGCGTTAGATGTAAAAGGGAAAGTCGTTCGATCTAACCAAGAAAGTGATGAATGTTACTTGCTAGGTATCAATATATCTGAAATTGATTAAGTTAATTTTACTGCCTAGGAATTAACAAGCACAGCTACAATGAACAGCTGTGCTTTTTTTTGACTGTAGTATTACTCTACTTGGCAAACTAAACCTTTCAGATAGTAACCTTCAGGGTAGTTTGACGATACAGGGTGATCAGGTGCTTGATGCAAACGATCAACAATATAAGCATTTCTTCTAGCGTCTAATGCTGCATCAGCGACAATTTTTTGAAATAATCCCGCTTCCATTAAGCCTGAACATGAAAAGGTTAGTAAAATTCCACCAGGTTTTAATAATTGCATGGCGAGCATATTAATGTCTTTATAACCTCTGCAAGCTCCTGTTAGCTGCGCTTTAGATTCAACAAACTTTGGTGGATCTAGAATGATCATATCAAACGTGCGTTTTTCTTCTCTGTACTCACGTAATAATTTAAATACATCAGCTTTAACAAATTTTACATTATCACCAAGGTGATTAAGCTCAACATTTTCTTTTGCAATATCAAGAGCTGATTGAGAAACGTCAACGTTAATAACTTCTTTAGCGCCTTTTAAAGCGCAATGCAGTGCAAACGTTCCAGTATAAGAGAAACAGTTCAGTACTGATTTTCCTTCAGCATATTTACCTGCTGCCACTCTCGATTCACGTTGATCTAAATAAAATCCTGTTTTATGACCCGTAACAATATTAACTTTAATTTTTACGCCATATTCTTCAATAACACATTCAGTAGTGTCTTGTGGTTCAGTTAACCAACCCGTTACTGGGAGCAAACCTTCTTTTTTTCTTACATCAACATCTGAACGTTCATAAATATGGCAATCGGGATAAAGCTTTTTTAACGCTGAAACTAAAGTATAACGATGAAAATCAGCGCCAGCGCTAAGTAGCTGACAAACAAGAAAGTTATCGTATTTATCTATGGTTATTCCCGGTAAACTGTCAGATTCACCTGCAATTAGGCGATAGCCCGTTAAGCCACCTTTTTCAATAAACCAATCTCTGCGTGCTTGAGCACTTGATAGTTTTTTGAGAAAAAAAGCTTCGTCGATTTCTTCGTTTTCATCAAAGGTCCAAACACGTATACATATTTGTGATTCTGGGGAATATGCGCCTCTAGCCAGCCAATTATCCTTACTGTCGTATATATCAACAGTATCTCCTAATTGAGGATTACCTTTAATTTTATTGATGGCTCTTGAGAATACCCAAGGGTGTTTTCTCAACAAAGATTTTTCTCGGGAAACTTTTAAATAAATTCTGGCTGACATATGTCTATACTTAATATTAAAGAGGCGTGGATCATACCATATCAATTGGTATTAACCATCTTGGCGAGGTACTCATTATTATGATCTCGGCTACATACAAAGGAAAAAGAACATGAATGTAAGTTACATCGCACATTTAAGTGGCAAAGTACAAGGAGTTAGCTTTAGGTCGTTAAGCCAACAAATGGCAATTGATTATAGTTTAAGTGGTTATACGCATAATTTAGCTGACGGAAGTGTAGAAGTGCTCATTTGTGGAGAGCAGGTCAATGTAGACAAAATGTTGTTATGGTTAAAACAAGGGCCACCAGACGCTATTGTTAATAAAATGGACCAAAAACAAGTAGAGTGGAAAGAACATCATTTTTTTGCAATTAATTGAATATATAGGATTTTATATAATGTTTAGTCATTTATTGAGTTTTAAATGATTTATAATACCTTTAAAAGTTGACACTGTAGTCAGCTTTTTGCTTTACTATAGCAATAGTTTACGTAATGCTGGCATAACAATAGAGAATTCAACATGGCAAATGGCGCGCTTCAATTTCTGCTCAATGATGAAATAGTTACACTCGATCACTTTGATCCTAATTTAACGGTGCTTCAGTATTTAAGAAATATTGAAAACAAAACAGGCACTAAAGAAGGTTGCGCATCGGGCGATTGCGGTGCCTGTACAGTTGTTGTAGCTGAACTCTCTAATACGAGTACAGATTTAGCTTATAAATCGATAAATTCGTGTATAACATTTTTAGGTGCGATGCATGGTAAGCAACTTATAACCGTAGAGCATTTAAAACCTGCTAGCCAGCTTGATTCAAATGAAAAACTTCATAGCGTACAACAAAACATGGTTGATCATCATGCATCACAATGCGGCTTTTGTACGCCGGGTTTTGTTATGTCGTCGTTTGCGTTACACAAAAACAAGCAAAACCCTGATAGAGAAGAAGTGCTTGAAGCATTAGCTGGAAACTTATGTCGTTGTACAGGGTATCGCTCCATTATTGATGCCGCGATAGATCAAACCAACGATTGCGCTAATGATTCATTCGCACAAAATTATCAGCAAACGGTTGATAAACTTTCAGTATTAAACCAATTACCAGCGGTTCAAATTCAAAGTACAAACAAGAGCTATTTTGCACCTAAAAACAGCAAAGAATTATCTACTTATTTATTAGCACATCCTGATGCCATTTTGGTAGCTGGCGGAACAGATTTAGCTTTATCAGTTACTCAACATTTATCCTCTATTAACGAGCTTGTGTATTTAGGTGAAGTTGAAGAGCTAAATACAATCACTGTTGATGACGAATTTATACACATAGGCTCTGCTGTTCCTTATCATAAATTTACGCACTTACTTGAAAAAGAATATTCAGACTTAGGCGATATGATTGAGCGCATTGGCTCAATGCAAATACGTAATAACGGTACGTTAGGGGGGAATATTGGTAACGCGTCACCAATAGGTGATATGCCTCCTGCCTTAATTTCATTGGGCTGTACTATGGAGTTACAATGTGGAGATAAAACTCGCACCGTTTTAGTAGAAGACTACTTTGTTGATTACAAAAAAACGATACTAGCACCTTCAGAGTTTATTAAATCTATCAGCATCCCTAGAGCGAACAAGCCTAAAGCTGAAGTAGCTTTAAAAGTGTATAAAATATCTAAACGTATCGATGATGATATTTCTGCGGTACTTGCTTCATTTTATATCGAATTAAAAAACAACCAAGTTACTGCTATTCGCATAGCTTTTGGTGGTATGGCTGCTATTCCAAAACGTGCACTAGCGACTGAGCAAGTATTATTAAATAACGCGTTTACGAAAAAGAACATTGAACGCGCTCAGCAAGCATTAACGCAAGATTATCAACCAATGTCAGACGTAAGAGCGTCAGATGCTTACCGAATGCGTGTTGCACAAAACTTGTTAGAAAAATGCTTTATTGAACTTACACAAAGTTCGGCTTCTTCAACACCACATCAACTTATTGAAACGCGAGTTATTAATCATGCGTAATTTAACTAATGTACCAAAAGGTACCGATAAAAGCGTAGATGCTGCTACACAAGCTATAGAAATAGGTTTAGGTGGTGTAGGTAAACATAAAAAACATGAAAGTGCTGAAAAACATGTCAGTGGCGAAGCGCTTTATATTGACGACAAGCCAGAGTTACAAGGGCAGTTACACGCAGCAGTAGGGCAAAGTACTCATGCCCATGCAAACATAAAGTCACTTGATTTATCAGCCGTTAAAGCAGCTGAAGGCGTTATTGCCGTAATTACTGTGGAAGATGTACCGGGGCATACTGATATTGGCCCTGTATTTCCGGGTGATCCTGTTTTAGCGATAGGTAAGGTTGAATATGTTGGCCAACCTATTTTTGCTGTAGCGGCTACAAGCCATGATTTAGCCCGCAAAGCGGTTACCTTGGCAAAGATTGATTACGAACCACTTGAAGCCGTTTTAACGGTTAAACAAGCGTTAGAGCAGCAATCATTTGTTAGACCACCCTTTACAATGCAACGTGGCGAGTCCGATGCTGCAATTGAAAAAGCTAAACATCAACTTAGTGGCGAAATCACCATAGGTGGGCAAGAGCACTTCTACCTTGAAGGGCAAGTCTCATCAGCAGAGCCTACCGAAGATGGCGGAATGGTGGTTTATTCATCTTCTCAACATCCGAGCGAAGTGCAAAAACTAGTCGCTGAAGTGTTAGCCATTCCTTTAAATCTTGTCGTTGTAGATACTCGAAGAATGGGAGGTGGTTTTGGTGGTAAAGAAACTCAAGCGGCACCTTGGGCATGTTTGGCGGCACTTTTAGCGAATAAAACAAAACGTCCGGTTAAATTTAAATTAAGCCGAATGGACGACATGATCATGACGGGAAAACGTCATCCATTTGAAAATAATTACACCGTAGGATTTGATGATAAGGGTGTAATCGAAGGCATTAATATTACCGTAAATGGTAATTGTGGTTATTCGCCCGATTTATCAGACGCCATTGTCGACCGAGCTATGTTTCATTCTGATAATGCCTATTATTTGAATGAAGTAAAAGTAACGGGTAACCGCTGCAGGCTAAATACAGTCTCGCATACAGCATTTAGAGGTTTTGGTGGTCCACAAGGTGTTATGACCATTGAAATGGTCATGGACGATATCGCAAGACACTTAGGTAAAGACCCTTTAACGATAAGAAAAGCAAATTTATACGGGAAGAACGAGCGTAACATTACTCATTATTATCAAACCGTAGAACATAATAAATTACCTGAATTAATGGACAGCTTAGAACAAAGTTCTGACTACCAAGCACGTCGTAAAAGTATTAACGATTTTAATAAACAAAGTCCTATTTTGAAAAAAGGCATAGCTTTAACACCTGTTAAATTTGGTATTTCATTTACCGTTCAGCATCTAAATCAAGCAGGGGCTTTAGTTCATATTTATACCGATGGCACTATTCATTTAAACCATGGCGGTACCGAAATGGGCCAAGGCCTATTTACTAAAGTTGCTCAAATTGTGGCTGAAGAGTTTCAAGTGAATGTTGATACCGTAGGTGTGTCTGCCACTCGAACCGACAAAGTACCGAATACGTCTCCTACAGCAGCATCATCAGGAACCGACTTAAACGGTAAAGCGGCACAAGCGGCGGCAATTACGATTAAAAAGCGGTTAATTAATTTCGCTTGCGAACATTACTTTATTGATGAATCAGGTGTTGTTTTTGACAATAACCAAGTTATTTTAAGTATGAACGACAAAGTTATGCATACGTTTAGCTTTGCTGAATTTGTTCAACAAGCTTATATGAACAGAGTTTCTTTATCGGCAACCGGTTATTACAAAACACCTAAAATACACTTTGACCGTTCAACAGGTAAAGGTCGACCATTCTTTTATTATTCAACGGGCGCATCAGTTTCAGAAGTATTAATTGATACGCTAACTGGCGAATACAAAGTACTACGAGCCGATATTTTGCATGACGTTGGTCATTCATTAAACCCCGCAATTGATAGAGGCCAAATTGAAGGGGCTTTTATTCAAGGCATGGGTTGGTTAACTACCGAAGAATTGATGTGGAACGACCAAGGTCGATTACTTTCAAATAATCCGGCAACTTATAAAATTCCGGCAATTAGTGATACACCTGAAGACTTTAGAGTAAATTTAGTGCCTGACGATCCTAACCGAGAGCAAACTATTTATAACTCGAAAGCGGTAGGTGAGCCTCCATTTATGTTAGCTATTTCTGTGTGGTCAGCTTTAAAAGATGCCATTGCAAGTGTGGCTGATTACAAGTTAAGCCCTAAGCTAGATACACCAGCAACGCCTGAACGTGTGCTATGGGCGGTAGAGTCGATGAAAGCTCATAACAAAGCAGATAAAACGGCATAGGTGTGTGTTTGTCTAATGATTTTGGTGAAGGTTTAGGAAAGGTAAATATGTTGGGTGAATGTTCATGAATAAGCAAAATTGGAGTAGTGCAACCTACCAGCTTAACCAGCAAGGTAAAGCCTACGTAATGGTAACCTTAATAGGCATTACCGGATCTACACCGCGTGATAGCGGCACTAAAATGGTGATCACTCATGATGAGTTTTTCGACACCATAGGTGGAGGTCATCTCGAATTCAAAGCGACAAAGTTTGCCCATAAGTTATTAAAAAAAGGTGTGAATGCTCAACATATTGAACACTTTCAATTAGGTAGCCAACTAGGGCAATGTTGTGGTGGTACAGCAACCGTTTTATTCGAATGTTTTGCAGCTACAGGTATTAACATTATGTTATTTGGAGCCGGACATGTAGGCCAAGCACTTATGCCTATATTGTCAGCTTTACCGTGCCAAATTACGTGGGTAGACAGCAGAGCAGAACAATTTCCAGCGAATGCCGAAACCCTTAATAATACCTGCGTTATTGTAAGTGAAACACCAGAAGACGAAGTAGCAAATATGCCCGCGAATAGTTATTTTATCGTTATGACACATAATCACCAAATGGACTTTGATATCTCTCAAGCCATTTTGAAGCGTGGCGATTTTGCTTACCTTGGTTTAATTGCGTCTGACACTAAATGGCGTCGATTTAAACAAAGATACAAACACAGAGATATTGATGAAGCGTTAGTTGAACGTATGCATTGTCCAATCGGTTTACCTGACGTTACCGGTAAATTACCTATGGAAGTTGCGGTATCGGTTGCGGGGCAAATTATCAGTTGTTACCAAACGAACGAGCATCAAAAGATAGCTCCAGAGAAAGGAAGCCAGCAAGGTGTTCCTTTAAAAACGATTAAACAATTAGTTAGCGATATAAATTAGGATCAAGTTATGCACTTTGCGTTACAAAGTAAAAAAGTGATTGTTCAGGGGCAAATGAAGCCTGCATGTATTGAAATTAAAAATGAATTAGTGGTTGCTATTCATAACTATGATCATCCTTTAGATTGCCAAGTGATTGATCACGGTGAACTGGTTATTTTACCAGGATTAGTCGATTCACATGTGCATATTAACGAACCTGGTCGAACAGAGTGGGAAGGCTTTAACACCGCAACTCAAGCCGCTGCTGCAGGTGGAATAACCGCCTTAGTAGATATGCCATTAAACTGCATACCGGTAACAACCACTAAAGCGGCATTTGAAGAAAAGCTAGATGCGGTACACGACAAACTTTGGGTTGATTGTGGCTTTTGGGGCGGTGTTATTCCCGATAACATTGATCAACTTGACGATTTATTAAATGCTGGCGTATTAGGTGTTAAATCTTTTTTAATTGATTCAGGTGTTGAAGAGTTTCCTAACGTACAAGCTGACGACATTCGCAAAGCACTGCCTATTTTAGCTAAACATAATGTGCCTTATCTTATTCATGCAGAGCTAGATTGTGGTTCGCATCCAGATCCTATTATCGGTGATAAATACAATAGCTTTTTAGCGTCTCGCCCTAAAAAATGGGAAAACGATGCGGTTGCTTTAATGGTTGATTTAGCGAAAGAAGCTAAGCAAAACGGCCACGACTGTAAGGTGCATATTGTGCATTTGTCGTCTGATGAAGCCCTTGAAAGCATCAGCGAAGCTAAGCAAGCAGGATTACGCTTTACGGCTGAAACATGCCCGCATTATTTAACCATAGCGTCTGAAAATATTCCTGATGGCAAAACGCTATTCAAATGTTGTCCGCCTATTCGAGAAAACACCAACCGTGAATCGTTATGGACGGCGGTAAAAGATGGTCGTATTAGCTTTATTGTGTCGGATCATTCACCTTGTACACCTCAATTAAAGCATATTGATACAGGCGATATTGAAAAAGCATGGGGAGGTATTTCAGCCTTACAGTTTGGTTTACCTCTTATATGGACCGAAGCCAAAAACAGAGGCTTTAGTTTAGTGGACATCGCTCGTTTAATGTCGCACGAAACTGCTAAATTTGCTGGTCTTGATCATTACAAAGGTCAAATTAAAGTTGGTTACCATGCTGACTTTGCCATATTTGACGAATCAAAAATTTTCACTATTACCAATGAGATGATCAAACATAAACATAAAATAACGCCTTACGTGGGTAGAGAAGTTACCGGTGAAATTAAACAAACGTATGTGCGTGGGCAACTTGTTTATAGCGACGACAGTTTTGTAAATACACCTAAAGGGCAGGTACTACTGAAGCAAAAGTAGATACGGTTAAAGCATTTAATATAAAAGCATATTAAAAAATAGATAAACAACAAATTCAGCCATGAATTGGAGCAAATAATGATCGAGAACACACAACAACAAAATAAACTAACAGGCGAGAGTGCCGAGTTAGCTTTAAAACTTAAAACACACTATGTAGATTTAGCAAGCGAACGTGTTGGCGGTGAAACATTGTCGTGTAGTGACGATTTTTTTGCTGAAATGGAAAATCTACTTAAATCAGGTCGTGGCATCTTTATTGATGACAAATATACCGAGCGTGGTAAGTGGATGGATGGCTGGGAGTCGCGCCGTAGTTATGGTCGAGACAATGGGCGTGAATTTGACTGGTGTATTATCCGTTTAGGTATTCGTGGTGTTATCAAAGGTTTTGATATTGACACAAACTACTTTAGAGGTAATGCACCACAAACCGTTTCAGTTGAGGCGTGTGTAAGTGAAGTACAACCTAATGATGATACCGTTTGGCACACAATTTTAGCTGAAAGTGCGGTAGAGCCACATAGCCAAAACTTATTTGAATTAACGCAAGCATCGGCTGGTGAGTTACTTGAAAAGTCATGGACTCATGTGCGATTAAATATGTTTCCTGATGGTGGCATAGCTCGTTTTCGTGTTTACGGGGAAGCTGATGTGAGCTGGGATGATTTTGTTGCAGGTGAACTTGTTGATTTAGCTTATATTAAAAATGGCGGTAAAGCCTTACTCGTAAGCGACATGTTTTTTAGCGATAAAAATAATCTGATTATGCCTGGTCGTGGTAAAGACATGGGCGATGGTTGGGAAACTAAACGTCGTCGCGATCCAGGGCCAGATTGGTCCATTGTAAAATTAGGCCAGTCGGGTACGGTAGAAAAAGTGATTATTGATACCTGTCATTTTAAAGGCAATTATCCAGATAGCTTTAAGCTAGAAGGTACTATTACGATGGATGATGACTTTACGCAAAACAATGCGCGCTGGGAACCTATTATTGAGCAAACTAAACTGTACGCACATCGCGAGCACTTGTTTATCAATGAAATAATTAAACCTTCAAACATATATACCCATGTACGTTTAAGTATTTACCCCGACGGTGGTATTTCACGTATGCGCGTATTTGGTAAAGGTTCTGAACTTGGAGCGGATCTAAATACTTTAGATGAAGCATTAGGTGGTGAATTAGGTACAAACCATGAGTAACTCTTTAGCAATTGATACACTAAACGCCTTACCTGAAAATGATGCAATACATGCGTTTATGCAGTGTTGCACATCGTCAAAATGGGTAGAACGAATGCTGAATTCTTTACCTGTTGCAGATAAAGACCAGCTGGTAAACCTTGCGAACGAACATTGGAAAAATTTAACCGAAAACGATTATTTAGAAGCCTTTGAAGGTCACCCTAAAATTGGTGATGTTAATTCACTTCGAGCTAAATATGCTAATACCAAAGCCTTAGCCAGTGGTGAACAGAGCGCTGTTGATAATGCGACTGAAACAGTATTAACCCAGCTCGCGAAAGGTAATGATGATTATCAGCATAAATTTGGTTTTATTTTTATTGTTTGTGCAACAGGAAAGTCAGCTGAAGAAATGCTGACGCTATTGCAACAGCGTTTACCCAATAATAGGCAAACAGAGCTGGAAAATGCGGCAGAAGAACAACGTAAAATATTTCAAATACGAATAGACAAAATGTTAGATCACCTTAAGGAAGGTAATAATGACTAGTACAAATTCAAACCCAGTGAGTCAAGGTGTTAGCCAAATAACCACGCATGTATTAGACACTTCTCGAGGTTTACCAGCTAAAGGTCTTCCTATTACTTTGTTTCAGCAGGATAAAGACTCTGTATGGCATTCATTAGCGAATGGAGTAACCAATGATGATGGGCGTATTGCAGGGCTATTAGATCCTACACTCGTATTGCCTGCGGGTTTATATCGTATGCATTTTGATACTAAAGCTTACTTTGATTCGATAGATGAAAAAGGCTTTTATCCGTATGTCGATATTGTCTTTGAATTAGACGCAAGCGGTGATCATTACCACATTCCATTACTGCTCACAGCGTACGGCTATTCAACTTACCGAGGCAGTTAATCAATGACCACCGATGTAATTTCAGTAAAACCTAAACCATTAACTAAACAAAGCTTTTTACCTTTTGGTGATGTGATAGAAGTTGATGAGTCAAATCAGCATTTTACGATAAACGATGGTTTTACAGAGCGTTATCACGATTTAGCTAACATTGATGTAGAAACCAATAACGGCAGAACACTTGTTAATATATTCAGAGCAACACCATTACCTCAGCCTATTACAATCAATATGATGGAAAGGCATCCATTATCAAGCCAAGCTTTTATGCCATTAAGTCAACAACCTTATTTGGTTGTTGTTGCTCCTGCTGGCGATTTTAATATTGATGAATTACAAGTATTTTTGGCAACAGCTAATCAAGGTGTTAATTATCACAAAGGTACTTGGCATCATTACTGTTTGGCATTAAACGAAGTGTCAGACTTTTTAGTTGTAGATCGTGGTGGTGTAGGAGATAACTGTGATGTTATTTCACTAGATCCAATAAAAAATGATGCCGTTAAGCATTCGTTAGTTATTTCTTTAGAAAAGAACAATTAAGGTAAAACCATGTTAAAAGTTTATCGAGGTGAGTTATTACATTTCTTAGCCGATCCCTCTAAAGTTAAGTTAGAAGACAGCTACGAATATTTTCCAGACGCCTTACTCATCATTAAAAATGGCTTGGTTGATACCGTAGGGCATGCTCATGATTTATTATCTACATTGCCTTTCGGTACTGAAATTATTCACTATACCGATGGTTTAATGATGCCGGGGTTTATTGATACTCATGTTCATTACCCACAAACAGAAATGATCGCCTCTTACGGTGAGCAGTTATTAGAGTGGCTTGAAAACTACACCTTTCCCGCTGAACGACAATTTAGTGATGAAGCACATGGTAAAAAAGTTGCTGAGTTTTTTCTTTCTCAGATGCTTGATGCAGGAACAACTACTGCTTTAGTTTTTGGCACTGTACACAAAGCTTCTGTTGATGCCTTTTTTAGTATTGCAGAACAAAAAAACCTTCGTATGATTTGTGGCAAAGTCTTGATGGATCGTAATTGCCCAGATTATTTGTCTGATACCGCAGAGAGTGGTTACACTGATAGTAAAGCTTTAATTGAAAAATGGCATAACAGAGGTCGGCTTCAATACGCAATAACTCCACGGTTTGCACCTACGTGTTCAACAGAACAATTGAATGAAGCAGGGCGTTTACTTAATGAATATCCTAGCGTTTATTTACATACACATTTATCTGAAAACAAAAATGAAATTGAATGGGTAAAGTCATTATTCCCAGACAGTGAAAACTACCTAGACGTTTACGATAAAAGTAACTTACTTGGCAGGCGCAGCGTTTTTGCACACGGTGTACATTTACATGACGATGAATGTCAGCGTTTATCTGATACCGAATCAGCTATCGCATTTTGTCCAAGCTCAAACTTATTTTTAGGTAGTGGTTTATTCAATTTAAAACAAGCTGAAGAATTTAACGTTAACGTGGGGTTAGGTTCAGACATTGGCGCAGGCACAACTTTTTCTATGTTAAGCACCTTAAACGAAGGTTACAAAACGCAGCAACTACGTGGCGATAAACTTAGCCCGTATAAATCGTTTTATCTCGCTACCTTAGGAGGTGCAATCGCATTAGATTTAGAAGGCACCATAGGTAACTTTGTAAAAGGTGCAGAAGCCGACTTTATTGTAATAGACACAAAAGCTACACCATTAATGGAAAGACGAATGCAGCATTGTAAAACACTAACAGAAGAATTGTTTATTTTAAGTATGTTAGGCGACGAACGTCACGTAATAGCAACACACATAATGGGTGAACGAGTATGTTAATTTTTACACCACATGTTTTACTCTATTTAAGAGGAAATGGTTAATGGATCCTTATATTACTGAATGGCTGAATTTAATTATTCGTTTCGCCCATTTAATTACAGGGATAGCGTGGATAGGCGCGTCTTTTTATTTTGTATGGTTAGATAATCACTTACAAAATCCACCCGAGTGGAAAAAAGAAAAAGGTATCTCTGGTGATTTATGGGCCATTCATGGTGGTGGCTTTTACGAAGTGGCTAAATACAAATTAGCGCCTGAACAAATGCCAACAACATTACATTGGTTTAAATGGGAAGCCTACACTACATGGTTAACGGGATTTTTATTACTTTCATTAATGTTTTACGTAGGTGCCGATTCATACCTTATTGATAAAAATGTGGCTGATATTAACCAAACCCAAGCAATATTATTAGGTTTAGGCTCTATCGTTATAGGCGTAGGTAGTTACGAAATATTAGTAAGAACAAAGCTTAAAGATCACAGCTTAATATTAGGCGCTATTCTTATTGTTTTAGCTACCGCTTTATCTTATGGATTAACGCAAATATTTAGTGCTAGAGGCGCTTACATGCATATGGGCGCGATTATCGGCACTATTATGGCGGGTAATGTGTTTTTTGGTATTATGCCTTCACAACGTGCTTTGGTTAAAGCGGTTGAAGAGGGTAGAAAACCTGACGCTAAATATGGGCTAAACGCCAAGTTACGTTCAACACATAATACATACGTTACGTTACCCATATTATTTATTATGATTTCTAATCATTACCCTATGACCTACAACCATAGCGCTAATTGGTTGGTACTTATGGCTATTGTGTTAATTACAGCAGCAATAAGACAATACTTTGTATTAAGACATTTTGGTAAACAAAAACCAATGATTTTTGTGGGCGCTATTGTGGCTGTTATTGCCTTAGCTTACGCGATTGCACCTAAAAAAATGGAATTTACAGAAGAACAAAAAAGTACTCAAATATCAGATGCGACGATTACTCAAATAATTGAAAAACGTTGTTCTAGCTGTCATTCCGCATCACCCACAGATGATATTTTTAAAGTAGCTCAAGCTGGCGTCAGTTTAGATAACATTACAGCTATAAAACAGTGGTTGCCTCGTATTAAAGCGAGAGTGATAGACAGTAAAGACATGCCGTTTATGAATAAAACTCAGATGACAGATGAAGAAAGACAACAACTTGCTTTATGGATTGAGCAAAGCCAATTAATAACACAGTAGAAGTTGTAACGCGTTGGTTTTAATTACATATATTAAATTAAAATCAACGCAATATGTGATATGGAATCGCTTATGTTGTATATTAATTTTTCAATAATGAAAATTATAAATATAAACGTAAAATAGAAAGGGGAGTTAAGTGACAGATAAAAAAGCAGTTGATGGAAGTATAAGAAAAAAGAATAAAGCCATTATTTTAAATGCCGCTAAAAATGAATTTGTTGAACATGGTTTTCAAGGCGCATCTATTAAGCGTATTGCTGAAAGAGCAAATATTCCAAGAGCAAATATACATTACTATTTTGAAGACAAAACTGATATTTATAGCCAATTACTCGATAGTATTCTTGATATTTGGAACACTCATTACGATACATTAAATGCTCAAGATGATCCTAAAACCGCGTTAACTGCTTATATTCGCTCTAAGGTTATGTATTCGAAAGAAGACCCTGATGCATCTAAAATATTTGCTAGCGAAATTATTCATGGTGCACCCGTTTTAAATACCTACCTTTCAGGCGTGTTTAAAGCATGGGTTCAAGAAAAAGTAGAAGTTATTGAGTCGTGGATCACGAGTAAACAAATAGACCCGATAAACCCATATCATCTACTGTTTCTTATTTGGGGAGCTACACAGCATTATGCTGATTTTAATGTGCAAGTTGCTGCTGCCATGGATAAAACTGAAATATCGTCTCAAGATTTTGACGAGGTTGTTGATTCATTAACTGCAATTATTTTAAAAGGCGTTGGTATAAGCGCTTAATATACCTTTGATACACCAGATGTTTTTGCTAAAATTTGTTTTTAAATATAATGTTAGCGCGATAAAATACGTTAGTGCAGATTAATAGCGCTAAACACATCGGTAAATATTAGGTAAATTATAAAAATGGCAAAGCCTAAAAGAGCAAGGATCCAAGACGTCGCAGAAAGAGCTGGCGTATCAAACATGACAGTATCTAGGGTTCTAAATGAAGACTCTAAAGTCAGTGATGCTAAAAAAGCATTAGTACTTGATGCTGTTAAGGCTTTAAATTATCGCCCTAATGTTTCAGCAAGACGATTGGCCAGTAACAAATCATTTTTCTTAGGGTTACTTTATCTTGATACGCGTAATGCCTATGTCAGTAAATTTTTATTCCAAGCCTTAAAAAGTAGTAGAGCTAAAGGTTATCATATTGTAGCTGATGGTATTGATGACAGCATTGAAACAGCACTTCACTCTATTCAAGAACTTATCGACGTAACTCAGGTAGACGGCGTAATACTTTTACCGCCCGTGTGTGATATGCCAGAAGTGTTGAATTTACTACAAGCATCTAAAGTTCCTTTTGTACGTATCGCGCCAGACAGTCAACTTACCTTGTCGCCTTATATTTGTATTGACGACTATCAAGCGGCTTTTAATATAACTGAATTATTAATTAAAAAAGGCCATACAAAAATTGGTCATATTATTGGAAATGCACCAGAAGGGGTAAGTCGTTTACGTTATCAAGGCTATTTAGATGCGTTGCGATCAAATCAAATTAACGTACCACCAGAATATATTGAACAAGGTGATTTCAGTTACGACTCAGGCGTTATTGCTGCCAGAAAAATGCTGGCGTTAGAAGATAAACCTACAGCAATATTTACCAGTAACGATGAAATGGCAGCTGCCGCTATTTCTGTGGCGCATATTAATGGTATTGCAGTACCTGAAGAACTTTCTATTGTAGGTTTTGATGATACGCCATTAGCGACAACAATTTCTCCTCACTTAACTACTATCAGACAACCTATCCAAGAAATGGCAGAACTTGCTATTACCATTTTAACGTCGGGTAAGTTTTCAGATTTATCTAAAGCTAATAGCCACGATTTTAGAAATGTTTTAGGTTTTGATGTGATTGAAAGAAACTCTGTTACACAATTATAATAGGGCGTGTTGACTTTCTCTGTGGTTAAAATGTTTTAGTCTTTTATAAGTAACCGTCAGCTAATTACGCGAATTATCCTAATTAAAAGATCAACCACAGAGTACACAGAGGGGCTTCGCCCTACACCGAGAAAAGATTAGTAAAGAAAAGGGTTTGACTTTCTCCGTGTTCTTCTCTGTGGTTAAAATGTTTTAGTCTTTTATAAGTAACCGTCAGCTAATTACGCGAATTATCCTAATTAAAAGATCAACCACAGAGTACACAGAGGGGCTTCGCCCTACACCGAGAAAAGATTAGTAAAGAAAAGGGTTTGACTTTCTCCGTGTTCTTCTCTGTGGTTAAAATGTTTTAGTCTTTTATAACTAACTGTCAGCTAATTACGCGAATTACCCTAATTAAAAGACCAACCACAGAGTACACAGAGGGGCTTCGCCCTACACCGAGAAGACTTCTTCTTATTTTTAATCATTCGTGAAATTAGCGTAATTCGTTGATGACGTCTTTTAAAACACAAGATCAACCACAGAGTACACAGAGAGGCTTCGCCCTACACAGAGGATTTTAAATCATTACTTCTTATGTTTTGACCTTCTCCGTGTTCTTCTCTGTGGTTAAAATGTTTTAGTCTTTTATAAGTAACTGTCAGCTAATTACGCGAATTACCCTAATTAAAAGATCAACCACAGAGAACACCGAGGGACTACGTCCTGCACCGAGAAGACTTTTTCTTGTTTTTAATCATTCGTGAAATTAGCGTAATTCGTTGATAACGTCTTTTAAAACAAAAGATTAACCACAGAGAGCATAGAGGGACTAGGTTCTAAACCAAGGAACGATTAATAAAGAAAAGGTTTTATTGTTTTGATCTTCTCCGTGTGTGCGAAGCACAGCTCTGTGTCCTCGGTGGTAAATTTTCTTAGAAAACCTTGTCAGCTAATTACGCGAATTACCCTAATTAAAAGACCAACCAGAGAGAGCACGAGGGGCTACATCCTTCTCCGAGAAAAGATTAAGTACATAATTTCTCGGTGCTCTCATTGGTAAATTTTTTAAACTAAGCTTTCACCAAGGCGTAAACAATTTTAAAGCTTAACGGTGTTTCAGGTCCGGTTAACTCAAAAGGGAAATGTGGCTTGTTTGGGCTATCTGGAAAGAACTGAGGTTCTAAACATATGCCTTGAAATGAGTTGAAAGGCGCTTCTAAATAACGCCCAGTATACACTTGAACACCCGGTAAATTGGATGAAACGTGTAATGCTAATGCATTATCAGGGCTGGTTAAAACACCTTGTTTATTTAACGCGTTTTCTGCGTGGGATTGGTATCCGTGATCATCAATAATAAAGTTATGATCTAAATCGTCTAGGCCTACACCTAAATTTAACGCTCGTGTTTCTCTAAAATCAAAGGCTGTGCCTTCAACTGAAGCAATCTCACCTGTCGGTACATTTACCTCATCAGTAGGTGTGTAGTTCGATGCATTAACTTGCAATGAATGGGCTTGAGCCGATTGTTCAGCACCCATCAAATTAAAGTATGGATGTGATGTTGGTCCAATAGCCGTTAGTTGCTCACTCGTCATTTTACCTGAGATAACTAAAGCACCATCATTGGTTAATTCATAGTTAATTTCAGCATTAATAGGGCCAGGGTAGCCATTAAAACCATCATTTAAATAACACGTAAGTGTCAATACCTGATCACTTCTACTGGTCACTTGCCAAAATAATTCACCAAAAGCTTTAGAACCACCATGTAATTGGTTTTTACCTTCGTTAGCCGCAAGACAATACTTAGTATTGTTTGCAGTAAAAGATGCACCGCCAATTCTATTGGCATAAGGCCCAACAATGGCACCTAAAAAAGCATTATCGTCGAGGTATTTTGTAGGATCAGAAAACCCAAGAACAATATTACGAGTTTCACCTTTTACAATGGTGTTCCATTGGGTAATTCTGGCGCCATAATTACAAAGAATTATCTCGTCACCTTGAGTATTTGATAACTTAAATGTTTCTACGGTATTTGTTGTCATGCGTTTTCTAACCTATTCCTTAGATGATTTATAAAAATCTAATAAACCATAAGTAGAACTATCTAAATTATCACTTAATTTATCTGCTGATAATTCAGCTAATACTTTGTTAGCAAGCCCTTTACCTAATTCAACACCCCATTGGTCGAACGAACAAATTTGCAATAAAATACCTTGTACAAATATTTTGTGTTCGTATAACGCAATTAAACTTCCTAATGTTTTTGGTGTTAATTTTTGCATTAAAATAGTGTTAGAAGGGCGATTACCTTTATGTACTTTATGTGGAGCTACTTTGTCTATTTCTTCTGCCGACATGCCTTTAGCTGTTAGCTCTTCACGTACTTGCTCTTCAGTAACACCCTGCATTAAAGCTTGAGTTTGAGCAAAAAAGTTAGACATTAAAATATCGTGATGATTGTTTACCGGAATTAAACTTTCCACTGAACCAATAAAATCAGCAGGAACGATTGTATTACCTTGATGTAAATATTGGTAAAAAGCATGCTGTCCGTTTATACCTATTTCGCCCCAAATAGCAGGTACGGTAGTATATGTGATTTCTTCGCCTTCCCACGAAACTGACTTACCGTTACTTTCCATTTCGGCTTGTTGTAAATAAGCAGGTAAACGATGTAATGATTGGTCGTAAGGTAGAATAACCTGAGATTGCGAGCCTAAGAATGTGGTATTCCATAAACTTAACATAGCCATAATCACAGGAGCATTTTGTTCTAATGGCGTATTACAAAAGTGATAATCAAGATCGTACGCACCCTCAAGCAATTCAACAAAGTTATCGAAACCTAAATCAATCGCAATAGGTAAGCCTATTGTTGACCATAAAGAGAAGCGACCGCCAACCCAATCCCACATATCAAATATGTTTTCTTCGTTAATACCAAAGGCTGTTGCTTTTTCTTTGTTTGAAGATACAGCAACAAAATGTTGTGCAATAACACTTTTATCAAACGCAGCAGCAACTAACCATTCCATTGCGGTTGTTGCATTGGTCATAGTTTCTGACGTTGTAAAGGTTTTACTTGAAACAATAAAAAGTGTGGTTTCTGGATTTAATGGGCGTAATACATTGGCAATTTGAGTACCATCTACGTTTGATACGTAATGCATTTGAATGTCTTTAGAACCGTATTCCTTTAAGCCTTCAGTTACCATTTCAGGCCCTAGATTAGAACCACCAACACCAATACTTACAACGTCAGTAATACACTCGCCAGAATAACCTAACCATTCGCCATAACGCACTTTATCGCTAAAAGCTTTAACATGGTTTAACGCTTTTTGAACATCTTCGTTTACATTTTTACCATCTACTAATATAGGTGTATTGCAGCGGTTACGTAATGCGGTATGTAAAACTGCTCTGTTTTCAGTTTTGTTAATACGTTCACCAGAAAACATTTTATTGCGCCATTCTTCAATATCACATGCCTTAACTAAATCTAGAAGTAGGCTAAACGTTTCATCAGACATTAAATTTTTAGAGTAATCAAATAAAAACGCTGGTGTTTTTATTGAATACTTAGAGAAACGTTCACTGTCGTTAGCAAATAAATCAACCATATGTTGTTGTTTCATTTCTTCTGCGTGCGAGATGAGTTTTTGCCAGCTTGGGAGTGATGTTCTTGAAGTCATATTGAGTTCCTGTTATTGCAACTAATGCTAATATATTTCAATAATTTAAAGAGTTAACATATGAAAACTTAAGTGTGTTTTAATCATTGAAATAAAATTAGAGAAGTAAGCCTATTAAACGTGTTTACAGTGATAATATTTATTTTGTTTATGTTTTAAACTAGGTTAACGTTTAAAACATAAACAAAATAAAACCTATTACGCAAAGCGTAATAGGTTAGATGTGTAGTTACTTAATTAAATCAGCAACTAGGTCTTCTAAAATGCGTTGATCAACAGCAAATTTACGAATACCTTCAGATAATTTTTCAGACGCCATAGCATCTTCGTTATGTTGCCAAGCAAATGTTGCTTCAGTTAATGGAACAATCTCGCTTTGCGACTTAACTTCAATACCGTCAGTAGAAAGTTTAGTTTCTAAAGTACCTTCAGTATTTTGTAACTCCGTTAATAAAGCAGGAGAAATAGTTAACAAGTCACAACCTGCTAATTCAATAATTTCTCCGGTGTTTCTGAAACTTGCGCCCATTACTACTGTGTTATAACCGTAAGTTTTATAATAGTTATAAATACCTGTAACAGAAATAACGCCTGGATCTGCAGCGCCAACAAAGTCTTTACCTTCGTTTGCTTTGTACCAATCTAAAATACGACCAACAAACGGAGAAATTAACGTTACGTTAGCTTCAGCACAAGCAATAGCTTGAGCTTTACTGAATAATAAAGTTAAGTTACAAGAAATACCTTCTTTCTCTAATTGTTCAGCCGCTTTAATACCTTGCCATGTAGACGCTAATTTGATTAAAACGCGTTCTTTAGCAATACCTGCTTCTGCATATAAAGCAATTAACTTACGGCCTTTTTCAATACTTGCTTGTGTATCGAACGACAAGCGAGCGTCTACTTCACTAGAAATACGACCTGGGATTATTTTTAAAATTTCACAACCAAAATTAACAATTAATTGATCACAAACATCATCAATATTGCTACCAGCTTTAGCAATAGCGCTATCAATAAGGTGCTTATATTGTGGTAATTTTGCTGCTTGTAAAATTAATGAAGGGTTAGTTGTCGCATCAACTGGGTTTAATGCTTTAATTGAATCAACATCGCCACTGTCTGCAACAACGGTAGTTACTTTCTTTAATTGCTCTAATAAATTCATGGGAACTCTATCTTATTTGATTATTCTGAATGCATTACTTTGTAATTCATCAGTAATACCAATTGAATTAATAAATTCATTATTTCAGTTATAAACTGGTGAATTTATTCTTTCAATTGGTATAGTTAAGGCATAGCTGATTAGAGCTATAACCCGCGAAAATAATGAACATATATTATTGCTAATATTTTATGTATAGCAAAGACTTATTTGAACTATTTAACAATGTTTTTTTATATCAAATTTAAAAGAGCAAAGTCGTAGAAATAATGGACTATTCCTGCGTGTTTTTACTGTTTTAAATAATGTATGAACTATAACATCACACTCATTTTTATACTTTGTATAAATTATAAACTAATGGTTGATGGGTTTGTTTTTGTTTCAATAAAATCACCTATTGATAGGGGGGAATTACTTGTATTCATCAAAGGGGTAAAATATTATTCATGTGATTTTCGTCAATATTCAAATCTCTCTCATTAAAGGATCTTAAGTGCATCAATACCTCAATAACAATGAATTAAAAGAGCCTAGCTTTCTTGAAACTAAACTTCCCGTTTTATTTTTAATTTTAAATCTTTTTGTTTTTCAAATTATATTTCATATATCAACCGCAACATTAACGTCAGTAGCAGCTAAGCAAAACTTACTATCGTTTGAAGGATTAACCGAATTTACTGTCGACATGTGGTTTGTTGTTATTTTGTTTTCTATTGGGCTGTTTAGTTACGCTAAAATAAAAAAGCAGAGTGAATTACTACTAGTGATTTTTATTACCATGCCTAGCATTATTGTAGTGCTGTCGTTGTTACGTAACGTATCGTCAATTATTGTGGTGGCATTAGTCGTTGTTATATCTTTTCTTATTTGCCGTTTTAATTATCAAAAGCTTTCAGCTAAATATTTAGAAGATGCCGCAAACGCTAACCAAGGCCCATATTAATTGTTATGAAACAGTTTTTGTATTTAATGATATGTATTGTCGCTTTGGGGTTGGGAAGTTTGTTTGTACTGAAAAAACCAGACGGACAACCTTGGTTAAATCTATCTGATTTTTATAACCATCAAAGTGTTACACAAAAAGTAACAGGCTTTAAAGATACCGTGGTCGATAAAACGAATTCGTTACTAAATCAAAGTAGTAACTCATTAAGCCGTGGCGAAGATCCTACTATTTATAAATGGCAAGACGAGCAGGGCATTTGGCATTACTCAGACAAAAAAATTGAGAATGCTAAAGCTTGGACAAAACCAGAAAACTTAACCATTATTCCAGCCATTAAACCATTAGATAAAGCCGAAATAAAAAGTGTAAAAACTGACAGTAAAATTGAAAAAACAAGCTCAGCACCTTCACAATCGAATAAAATAAAAGACTTAATTAATGACACTAATAATGTTCAAAATATTATGGATAACAGAACAAAAAATATTGATAAGCAACTGAAGCAAATGCAATGAGTGACCTATTAAAAAAAGTATTAATTGGTCTTATCGCACTTTATATTATCAGTTATATAGCTGCCTCGTTGTTTAACGCGTTTTACCTATCAGAAACAGAGTTAGCTATTCAACAAACATCCTTGTATTTAGAGCAAGCTAAAAAGAATCAAGAGGCTTATTTAGAGGCTAAATATCAGCAAAAAGAAAACATATTAAATCGCCAGTTAGAGATGGAGCGTAATATGAATGCTCAACTTCGAAGTGGTTATAAGCAAGCCGGATATAAAACTAATGAGCAGTGGCAACAAGAAAGAATAAGACAAGAAGCCTACAAAAAAGCACAACAAGAAAAAAGAAAGAAAAAGGTCGAAGCTGATAAAATTAAGCAAGAACAAATAAACGAAAAAAACAGAATAAGAAGAGAAAATGAACGTGCTGATAGAGAGCACATCAGAAAAGAAAATCTTAAAACCTGTAAATTTTGGACTCAAGCGTATAAAGAAAATCCGACTATCAAAAATAAAAATTTAAGACAAACTTCTTGTGATCGTGTTTATGGTCGCTGATTTTAAATACGCTCATTACCGTCATGACAAAGTCGTTATACCAAGCTGATCTATTTATTACTTAAATTGGTATTGTGTTTATTTACCTTATGATTGATGCATTAAGCTAAACATTATACCGTTTGTTCTATTTCGCTTAGTTACACATTTTAGTAAACTAATCAAAAACTTCATTTAAATATACTACTACAGGAATCGCCTTATTGTTTTTTCAACAAATATTCAGTGATTGTAAAACACAAGTCTTTTTATTTTTTATTTACATATTTACCGCTCAGCTAGGAGACAAGTCTTGAGAAAATTTCTTTTTTACATATCACAAGATTATAGTTTTGCTATTTTAAGACCTTTGCAAGAACTACTCTTCGCAAGAGGAGATGAAGTCAATTGGTTTTTTGAAGGTAACAATGTCACTAAAAGTTTTCTTACGCCCGACGAGCGTTTAATCGATACAGTTGCAGAGGTATTTAATTACCAACCTGATGTTGTAATTGCTACAGCAAATAGTATCCCAAGTTTTTTACCCGGCTTAAAAGTTTGTGTTTTTCATGGTTTTGATGCCGGAAAAGTTGATAAAAGAGGTGTCAACGATCATTTCAAAGTTAGAGGGTGCTTTGATCTTTATTGTACGCAAGGACCTAACACAACAAGTCAATTTAAAGCATTACAAAAACAGTATGGTTATTTTAATGTGGTTGAAACAGGATGGTCGACTTTTGATAAATTATTCGATCCATCTCAAGAAATAAAAAAGAACAAGCAGCCGACTATTTTTCTAGGATCTACATTTAGTAAACGCCTTACACAAGCTAAGTATATATTTCCGCAAGTTAAAGCGCTATCTGAAACTATGGATTGGAAATGGATTGTTTCACTACACCCCAAGTCTGATCCAAGTGTTATTGAGTTATATAGGTCAATTGAAAATAAAAATCTCAGTTATCAAGCAACCGATGATCTTATTCCTATATTGCAAGAAGCCGATATTATGATAGGAGATACTTCTTCTTCTCTTACAATGTTTATTATCCAAAACAAACCGGCTGTAACAGTTAAAAATATTGATGCTAAACCCTATTTACTTAATATTACTGACGCTAAAGATTTAAAATCAGCAATAGAAAAAGCGTTAACTTATCCTGCTGAATTAATGCAGGAAATACTGAGTTATAATGAAGAAACGCACCCCTATACTGATGGTAAATCATCAGATAGAGTTATTAAAGCAATAGATGATGTGCTTGATAATAAATATCCTTTATATAAATCCAAGCCTCTAAATTTTCTTAAAAATTTAAAATTTAGAAAACGTTTAAATTATTGGTCTTGGTAAAAGATAGACTAAATCTATGGCTGCTTAGAAACAAGAATGTTTTATGTTAAGTGAAGAGCCATTCATTTTAATTTAATTTAGTTTTGGAAAATATAACATGCCAATAATTGTTGCAGGTAAGCTTATTATAAAACCTGAATTACGAGACGAATTTATTACAAAATCTCAAGAGTCGATTCAATTGGCAAGAAGTAATACTGCTTGTGAAGATTTTTCTGTATCACCAGACGCTATTGATTCAAATCGAGTTAATATTTTTGAAAAATGGCAATCTTATACTGCTCTTAAAGCATTTCGAGATTCAGGACCAGATAGCGACTTGTTCTCACTTGTAGAATCATTTGAAGTAAAAGAATACGAAGTAAATAGTGAATAACTAATAGATATATTTTCCAAGGATCTTTATGAATTTTCAATCATTATCAGACCAGCAAATTTTTGATATAGCTGATCCTATTATGGATAACTTAATGGCTGCGTCTACCGAAATAAACCATACAAAACATGTTCTGCACTTTACAGAACGGATGAAAGGTATAGTTACACCTGCTTATCTTCAATCGGTTTGTGAACATTACCAAAATGAAAAAGGTGTATTTCGTGACAGAACACCTGTAGCTGTATTTAAAAGGCCAAATGCTGCAGCCATTATTTGGAAGCAAACGTTCAGTAAAGCGGAAGGTGAGTTTGTAGCTGAAATGTTGTTGGTTTATGAAAATGGCCAATACCTTGTTGATCACGTAATGGTGTTTTAATTTGTAAGCGAAGGAAAGAAAAGTATGCAACTCGTACAACCTCTTAACGAACATTTGATAGAAATGATGAGTTGGTTTTCTAATGAAAAAGACCTTACGGACTGGGCTGGCCCTAACTTTAGCTTTCCTTATAACAACACTTCTTTTGTTGATGATTTACAGCTTAATGATTTAAGTTCTTTTTCTCTTGTATCGAACGACTCTGATTTTTTAGCTTTTGGGCAATATTACCTGCGTTTAGGTAAATGTCATTTAGCCCGACTCATTGTAAATCCTAATTTTAGGGGGAAAGGTTTAGCAAAAGAGTTAATCAATTGTCTTTGTGAGTTAGGTCTTAAAGAATTAAACGTTATTCAATGTTCACTGTTTGTGTTCTCTCATAATGAAATAGCATTAAACACTTATAAGAAAATTGGTTTCACTATAGCGAACTATCCATCTGAATTAACAATAAAAAATTGCTTATATATGGTTAAATAAGTTTTTTTATTTGAGCTCAGCACTTATATACGGTAAGTTGGCTGCACTTCAATAATCTAAAAATCTGTCGTAGGGATTATGCAGCATTTACTATCTACTATTGTTCAACAAGTTGGTTCTATTGTTATCGGAAAAGAGCCTCAAATTCGCTTAGCCTTAGCGTGTTTATTTGCCAAAGGTCATATTCTTATCGAAGATTTGCCGGGTACGGGTAAAACTACCTTAGCTCAGGCGCTTTCTAAAACCTTGGGTTTGTCTTACCAGCGCACACAATTCACGAGCGACATGTTACCGTCAGATGTTGTGGGCATTTCAATATTCGATACTGCTGAAAATAAGTTCACTTTACATAAAGGGCCTATTTTTAATCAGGTTGTGCTGGCCGACGAAATTAACCGAGCTAGCCCTAAAACACAAAGTGCATTGCTTGAATCGATGGAAAGTGCACAAGTCAGCATAGACGGAACAACTTATCCGTTAACAGAACCTTTTTTTGTAATTGCTACACAAAACCCTTTATTCCATTCAGGAACTTACCCGTTACCTGAGTCGCAATTAGATCGTTTTACCATGCGAATTTCATTGGGCTTTCCGAGTATAGAGGCCGAAAAGCGCATACTCAGTAATAGTAACAACAAGCACGACATTACTAACTTAGTTGCTTGCATAAGCCCTGAACAACTTATTGATATTCAAAAAAGCGTAGAAGATATTCACGTATCTGACGCTATTTTAGAATACGTTATAGCCTTGTGTCGTATATCTCGCAACGGCTTAGGTAATGTAAATCCATTATCGCCAAGAGCAGGTAAAGCACTGTTAGCGTCAGCTAAAGCTTGGGCGTTTATTGATAATCGAGATCATGTTTTACCGCAAGACATTCAAGCCGTTTTTGAAGCCGTTTGCGAACATCGCTTAGACACCAGCGGTACTATTTCTATGAACAACGAAATAAGCGCAGCAAAAAATATACTGCAGCAAGTTGACCCAACTAACCCGTTGTAAATAGTTCGCTGTAATCAATTTTTTGTAAATAACTCTTGGCTATTATGTTTAAACAACTAAAACCATTTTTTAAAAAGCGCTTTAATAATTTTTTGAAAAAAAGAATGCCAGCGGCAGCTAAGCAAAACTTAAGTAATAAAAATATTTTTATATTACCTACTAAGTTTGGCTTGGCTTACGTGCTGTCGGTATTCGTTTTATTTTTATTAGGTACTAACTATCAAAACAATTTAATTATTTTAATGAGCTACTTATTTGCTAGCGTGTTTTTAACCACTATGCTGTATAGTTTTTTAAATATGTTTGGTTTGCAGTTTTTATTTAAAAGCCAAGTAAGCGCGTATGCGACACAAACCGTTTCGGTTCCTTTAACCATTATCAGCAACAAACCACGTTTTGATATTAATTTTGAGTTTGAGAACAACCAACAAACTACTGAAGTAGCGATAAAAGAGGGCGAGTCTGCCACTAAAATACCGTTTTACGCACTAAAGCGTGGTGTAAATAATCCGGGTCGCTTAAAAATATTGAGTGAATATCCTTTAGGTTTATTTGTATGTTGGACACATTTAGATTTTGATTGTGAAGTAATAACCTATCCCGCTAAAAATACCTTTCATCACATAAAACAAGATTCATCACAACAACATGAAGAAATTAACGGCAATAACGTTGTTGAAGGTGGAGAAGACTTTGGCGAATTACGTGAATACAAGCAGGGCGAGTCGAATGCTAAAATTGCATGGAAACAACTTGCTCGCGGTCAAGGTTGGTTAACTAAAACCACACAAATAGAGCTAGGCCATAAAGTTTGGTTAAGCTTAAAGCAATTACCATCTGCACCTATTGAAACAAAATTAGAAATGCTGTGCTTTTTAATACTCGATCATCATAAAAACAATATTCCGTTCGGGCTAGATTTAGACGCTATTCAAATTTCACCATCAACCGGTAATAAGCATATCAATAAATGTTTAACCGCTTTAGCTTTTTACGGCAAACCACAACATAGCGGCGCGTTGTCTGCATTAAATAGCCATGCTGAATCTGAGGTGGCGCTTAATGTTTAATAAAAAAGCTAAAAAGAAAAAAACTCAGTCAACAAATACAGGGCAACAAAACTTTAAACTAAGCGCTAACAGTATTTTGTTGCTGATTGCTTGTCAGTTTTTTAACTTAATTACCTTGTCGTTAGAGTTGTCGTGGTGGATGTTATCTATTATTGGTATTTGTTTAGTTTGGCAAATACTCATCACTAAAAATAAAACCCCACAACCCAGTAAAATATTAATAGGCGTACTCTCAGTAATTGGTTGTTTGTTATTAGCTTTTACGGCAAAAAGTTTAGGTTTGCTATCAACTATGCTGCACCTACTGTGTTTGTCGTATGTGTTAAAAAGTTTTGAACAAAACAAACGATCCGACTTTTATCAAATTGTTTTATTAGGTTTATTTGTCGTGGTATCGTCGTTAATTTTTCAACAGTCGTTGTACTTTGCTCTAATATTATTTTGTATTCTTATTGTTAACTTTACTCTTATTATTGGATATTTTGCGCCAACTAAAAACTATATGAATACAGTTAATCTCTCTGCGAAAGTGTTTGTGCAAAGTATTCCATTAGCCGTTTTTCTGTTTATTGTATTTCCTAAACTCTCGCCATTATGGGCAGTACCTAGTGCTAAAAGTGCAAAAACAGGGTTGTCTGATTCTGTACAAGTGGGCGATATAGCTAACCTAGCATTGTCTGACGAATTGGCGTTTAGAGTTAAGTTTGAGCAAACCGTTCCTAATTATTCACAATTGTATTGGCGTACTATAGTGATGGAAAACTTTGACGGACGCTCATGGAAAACCAACATAAACCCAAGAGTTATTTATCAATATCCTTTTGATCAAGCCAGCGCAAAAGGTAAACGTGTAAATTACCAAGTTATAGCATCACCTACGTATCAAAACTGGTTGTTCGGGTTAGATCTTGCTCGTATCGACAGCACTAAACCGCAAAGTACCGATATTGTTTACCGACAAGATTATTCGTTGTATAGCAAAAAAGAACTCACACAAAACACCAGTTATAACGTAACCAGCTATGTAGAAGCGCCACTAGCGTTATATATTAGCCAACGCTCTTACCAAAGAAACTTAGCAGTACCCGAACAAAGCAATCCAAAACTGGTTGAAAAAGCTAAAGAATTACGTGCAAAGTATCAAAATAACGAAACCTTAATTAACGCAGTTCTAGCTACTTTTAATCAAGATACTTATCGTTACACCCTTAATCCACCGCGATTAACGAATAATAGTTTGGATCAGTTTTATTTTGAAACCAAAGCCGGATTTTGTGAACATTTTGCCAGCAGCTTTACTTTTTTAATGCGAGCTGCAGGTATACCTGCTCGACTTGTTACCGGTTATATGGGCGGAGAATATAACGCCCAAGCCGACTACTACAGCATTTACCAACGCGATGCTCATGCATGGAGTGAAGTGTGGATACAAGGTAAAGGCTGGACAAGAGTCGACCCAACCGCTGCTATAAATCCTGAGCGGGTAGAGCGTGGATTTTCAGAACAACTACTGCGAGAACAAGCCGCCACCTCAGAAAACTTTTCGCTATTACGTTTTAGTAACAACAACGCCTTTATTAATAGCATTCGATTACAACTTGAAGCGATTGACTATAACTGGACACGTTGGGTAATAGGCTACACCGCCGACAAGCAAAACAAGTTTTTACAAAACATAGCTCTCGCTTTTAAATCAATGCTCGACCTACATTGGCTAACCTTAATTTATTACGCATTGTTATTAATAAGCGCCATTGTTTTATGGTGGGTAGTACGCCAAATAAACCAAGCACGTAAACCACAAAATATTAATTACTACTACCAACAAATACTTGAACACTTAGCTAAACAGGGCATACAAAAACCAACAGATATGACCCCGAAAGACTTTGTATTAGTGATCAAAAATGAATGGCCAACACTTGCCATTGAATTTGCTAAATTTACCCAACTGTATACTTCGCTTCAATATCAGCAGTTAAATGAAAAGCAGCACGCATCAGTGGTTAAAGCATTGAAGAAGAGTTATCGAGAGATAAAGAAAATAGCTTAAAGAATAAGGTTTGATATCAATTTTATTACTCCCGAATAAGACATCTTATTGACATAAGTCTTAAATGAGACTAAATTGGTGTTATTGTCTAATCTGGGAGCAAAGCAATGGCAACGATAGCAGAAGCTCAATATGCACCAAGTATCAATCATAGTGCAGCTTTTACCATGGGTAACAATATTCTTGAAAAATGGGGATGCTCTGCAGCTCAAAAACAAGCGATTTTAGGGATCCCAAAAAGCACTTTTCACCGTTATCAAAAAGATCCTAGCTCTGCCTCTTTAAGCAGCGATCAGCTTGAGCGCCTGAGCTATCTTGCTAATATTCATCAGGCATTAAGAATCATATTCTCAAACCCTGATAACGTTTATGGTTTTATGGGTATGGCTAATAGCAATCCATACTTTAATGGTAAAAGTCCGTTATCTATTATTAGCACCGGAAACTTTGGCGCCTTGTATGAAGTATTTAAGCGAATCGATAGCATGAGAAGCGGACAATGGTAGAGCAGAAACGTGTATCTTTCTCTAAACAAGCCTCTTATCGCATGGTTAACTCAAAGTTTCCGCCAATTACCTTGTTCGACGATGTAATAGACGAAACCGACTTTGAAACGGCATACGCCTTGCAAGCATTAACCAATCCCAGACATCTTGATGAGCTTGGCGATCTAAACCTTATTCCAACCAATGAAATACCTTTTGGTATAACAGGAGTAAACTACGTTACGGCGCCATTTACCCATGTTACCCCCGACGGCTCTCGTTTTAGTGATGGCTCATTCGGTGTCTTGTATCTTGCTGATACTGCGGAAACCGCGATAGCAGAAACTCGATATCACCAAGAAAAGTATTTTCGCAATATTGAAGGACTTCACTACGACACCGTTGATATGCGATGCCTTAAAGTAAAGTTCTCAGTAGAACTTATTGATGCTGTGTCAGTTGATGATATTCATACACCTGATGATTACACTGCCTCTAGAATTTTTGGCGCTAAAGTAAAAAAAGCAGAAGAAGCGGGTATTCAATATCGTTCAGTTAGACATAAAGGCGCTGTTTGTTGGGGACTCATGTCTCCCGTACATGTTGAGTCAGCGGTTCAAACCCAACACTTTGAATTTGTGTTTGATGGTAAGGGTATTTCAAAGGTTCGTGAACTGACTATGGAGTGTTAGCTGTTGGGTTTATTTATAAATCAGAGTAATAGCTTTTAAATTGTGTTGTTAGCGCCTGTAGCTTCATTTATCAAAGATGAACAAGCGACATAAATTTTGCGAGATTGAGTTCATAGGTTCTAAAAAATTACATAATATTTTTAATGCAACAAACTGCGTTTATTTGATGCTTGGCAAATTATTAAATAGAAAAATGATTTTGTTGCTGGTACATCTACATAATCAGAAATCACTAAATGGATAACTAGTAAATGGATAATTACAAATGAATGACATTGCTCAACTACATCTCAAAAATTGGCTAAATTATTTTTTTCTAATAATTATGTTAATAGTTCAAGGGTGCTCTCCTGATAAAAATAATCGAATAGAAGATCTTCCTGAGAGTGAGCAACGTGCATATGCTGATGCGCTTGCACTCTCTACTTCACAATCTGAGCCATATGCATATATTGAAGGGAGTGGTTATATCGACAAAATGGGACGAGGCTCTGTAGTTAGCTGGTTGTCTTCTAATAAAGTTATTTATGGTGTTAATTCCACGAAAAGAAAGAATAGCTTTTATGGTGTAGAATATTCTGATCTTGAATCGTCAAAACAAGTAAATATTCTAGATATTACAACCCATAAAACTATTCTCTATAAAAAAGGACAGTTGATAGGGCATAAAAATGGTAAAATACTTATCCGTTTAGCCATGGGTGGATACAATCCTAAAAACAACCAACATACGTCTAAACCTAAGTTGTTATATGGTAACTTAGGCTCGGAAACTCAAGAAGAATATGATCAAGCTAAAAGTAAGCCTTTCCAATACTTACCTCCTATAGATAAATGCCCTTTTGATAACACCAGTGGTGAGGCCTATGACGCATGGAAGTTGAGCTCAGAACATGGATGCTTACGAATTCCAAAAAATTATGGAAAAGATAAAAGGTGGATTTATTATCAAGCTAATGGACAAGCTCTTGAGCTTATTACTTCGTCAAGTCAATTCACTCCAGATTTCAAATGGATTAGTTGGTTAAAGGCTTATGTGATAGAAAATAGATTCCCTTCAATAGAAACTACAGCAACAGTGAGGGTTTTACATATAAATGGAAAGTTTGAGTTAATGGATATTAGTCCAGCACTTCAACATGCGAAACCAACAAAAGCAGGTATTATTGGTGCAGTCAATAATAAAGGTAGTATTGATGGACTTAGGCTTATTCATGATGGAACAGCGTATCAAATCACTAGAGGAATTGTACGGCTCACAGAAGTATCTCCAGATGGTTGTCAAGTTGCTTATGTAACAAATCAAAAGTTACGTGTGATTGATGTTTGTTCTATATTTTAGATAACGGTAAAGGGATTTGAATTCACTGGTAATTCAGGATCAAGCTTAACGTCCAAAGTTATCTAATTATCTATAAATCATCGTATTCTCTATATTCATCAGAAAAACATCCATGTTCAGCGATAAAATCATTGTATGATTTTATCGCTTTTTTATTTTCAGTTATCCATTTTTTAGCTTCAATTGTTTTTAACTTATTTTGTAGGGCTCGTTCTAATGTCGTTGATAAATTGATGTTATGAACTTTTGATTTTTTAAGTAAGTCGCTATTTAAATTAAGATTTATCTGTTTTTTAGGTGCATCTAAATCATATAGTGTTTGCATGGTTTTTATCTCTATCATTATTTAGTATTTAATTATGAGTATGGTAATAGCCATGCTTTTATAACTCATTACATTCGTATTATCCATAACTTGCAATCTACATCAAAAAGGTATAGTTTTTACTCTATGCATACTTTTGAATTTGATTTAAATAAAAGCCTTACCAATTTAGAAAAACATGGTATTGAATTTAATGAGGCAAAATTACTATGGGACGATCCTTATTTAGTCGAAATTCCTGCTAATACGAGCGACGAACCGCGCTATGTTATTATTACATTTTATAATGGTAAACACTGGTCAGCTGTTATTACATATCGAGATAATAATATTCGTATAATTTCAGTTAGGCGTTCTAGAACAAACGAGGTGAAATTTTATGAAAGCTTCTGATTTCGATAAAGAGTTTGATGCTGGTAATGATGTGCTTGCCAACTTAGATTTATCTAAAGCTAAACGAACAACGCAAGTGACCAAAAGGGTAAATGTTGACTTTCCTGAATGGATGTTAGATTCACTCGATCGTGAAGCAAGCCGTGTTGGCGTCACCAGACAATCAATTATTAAAGTGTGGTTGGCTGAACGTATTGAGAGTTTAAATAAACATCAATTTAAGCATGAGTAATGAGTGCTATTTATCAAGTAAAACGACTTGGTTAAGAGTGAGATTATTATTAAAGCTTCCTCTTAATTAAAAAACATACAACGCCTCTAAACTATCCTCAATAAATCCTTATTTTAACTCGTATTATCCCTATGCTTATGGTTAAATTTACTTAATTAAAATCCATAAGAAAGGTATCGTGTGATCTATCTTTATCCCGCTAATAAAATGGAAAATTTGTTAGTACTTTTAGATAAAATCCAACAGGTTTCACCACTTCCTATTTTCTCCAAAGACGTTATTGTTGTGCAAAATGCGGGTATGCAGCATTGGCTTAACATGTCGTTGGCAAAACAACGTGGTATCAGTATGAATATTGATTACGCGTTACCGTCTCAGTTTTTATGGAAGCTAGTCAGATCAATAGCTAGCGAAGAAGATGTGCCTGATCAATCGCCTTTCTCTCGTGAAGTACTCGCATGGCGAATTTTTACGTTATTTGCTCAGCCAGAAGTAATGAATGATGCTGATTTTGATACCGCAACTCAGTATTGGCGATCGCACACTTCAGCTTCAAACAATCAATTATCAAACAATCAACTAAAAGCCAGTTCAACTACTGATGTAGAACAGGGCGTAGATTTACCACCTGAGTTTGCAGACAAAATAACAAATACAGAACAATTAAAGCGTTATCAGCTTGCTTGCCAAATGGCCGATTTGTTTGAACAATATTTAATCTTTAGACCTACCTGGATTGATGCTTGGGAAAACGGAAATTTTACTGCGGGTTTTGTGCAAGGCGAACAATCAGACGCAGCTGAAATTGCTCAATGGCAAGGTAAGTTGTGGCACTTGTTAACGCGCGAGCAATCGTATAATCCTATTACCTTAATTGAACAAGCCATTACTCAACTTAATGCGGGCTGTTTTGATCAACAACAGTTAAAAAATAGTTTACCTAAACGTATTTCTTTTTTTGGTATTAATATTATGGCGCCTATGTGGTTGTCGTTTGTTAATGAACTTAGCGAATATGTTGATGTACACTTTTTTCATTTAAACCCGTGTTATGCCTATTGGGGCGATGTAATTACTGAAAAACAAGCGATTAAGTCGATTCAACAATGGGTAGACGGTTACGACGATATTACTCAGTCGGTGGGTAATCCGCTATTGGCTAATTTAGGCCAGCAAGGGCGCGAGTTTATGGCCTTGTTGCACGGTTACAGTACAATTAATATTGATGCTTTTGAGGATATTCACGACGAGTTAAATAATGAATCAAGTGATACCTCAGATGATACATCAAGTAATAACACCTCAACACAAGCCAGTGTGTTACAGCAAGTACAACACGACATTTTAACGCTAACGGATGCGCGTAATGCACCCATTGAACAACGCGATAACTCTATTGTATTTACCAGTTGTCATAGTGCTTTAAGAGAAGTGCAAGGGCTGCACGATTGGTTGTTACATCAATTTAATAACGACAGCATGTTAACACCCAAAGACGTTTTAGTGATGTGTCCGCAGGTAGAAGAATACGCACCTTACGTAAATGCTGTTTTTGCCCGAGGTTGGCAAGACTTTGACGATAAAGTACCGCCGTTGCCTTGTTCAATTGCTGATCGTGTTAGTAAAGATTCTGAGCCTGTTGTTGCTGCGTTTTCAGACTTGCTTACTTTGCCTGATAGCCGATTTCAGGTGTCGCAGTTGTTATCGTTTCTTCGTATTCCTGCTATGCAAACCAAGTTTGATTTAAGTATTGAAGACATTGATAAAATTTCAGTGTGGTTAGATCACGCCTCTATTCATTGGGGGCTTGATGAAGAGCATAAACAGCACACCCTTAAAACCCATGCCGTTTCAAATAACTTTACATGGCAGCAAGGTTTATCACGTTTATTGCGTGGCTTTGCGTTTGGCGATGTCGAAACCATTTACGATGAGCAATTATTATTACCCACAGTAGAAGGCAACGATGCTGAGTTACTTGGGCAGTTAATGCTGATATTAGAGCAACTGCAACAGTTTTCATTTAGCTTAACTAAAGAACGTACCGCAACTGAATGGCAAACTTTTTTAACTACCCTGATTAACGAGTTATTTGATACCAGCAATGACGACGGTTTTAACATTGTTACTGATGCCATTGAGTCGTTAATTGAATATTGCTTACACGCTAAATTTGAAGAGAAAATTGATTTACTGATAGTGCGCGATTTTTTAAATCAGCATTTTAGCCAACCAGATCCCGGCAAGCAGTTTATTGTGGGCCAAGTAACGTTTTGTTCTATGTTACCTATGCGGAGTATTCCTTTTAAAGTGATTGCTATATTGGGCTTAAACGATGGTTTGTTCCCAAGGCAACGTCAGCCCTTAAGTTTTGATTTAATGTCGATAACGCCTGCTATGTTAGGTGATAGATCGCGACGTGGCGACGATAGGTATTTATTTTTAGAAGCGATTATTTCTGCCAGACAATCACTTTACTTAAGTTATCAAGGTAAAAACATTAAAAACAACGCGCCGAAACAAGCGTCGTTAGTATTAAAAGAATTAATGGAGTATTTAACTTTAGGTTATGGTTGGGCTTTATCTGAAGAGAGTGCAGAAGACGCTAAAGTAAGCGATTATACGTCTCCCGATGGTAAGTTAAGACATTTACCTATGCAGCCTTTTAGCCATAAAAACTACCAAGGTTTGTTAAAAAGCTTTGATAACCATTGGCTAAACTTAGCGCGACTATCAAGCAAAGAGAATGCAGCGCAAGGTGATAACTTATCATCAGGCATTGATATTCCTTTGCCCGAATCAGACTTAATAGAATATTCAGCTGCAGATGCTTGTTATGTTATGCATGTTGAGTTGTCGCAGCTTATTGCCTTTTTTCAACATCCATCAAGATACTTTGCTAGAAAACAGCTCAACCTGAATTTTGATAATTATTCGTTAGAGTTAGACGATGTAGAGCCGTTTGAGTTTGACCGATTACAAAGCTATTTATTACGTGAACAATTAATAAAAGCTCAACTTACCGATGATGAAAGCACAATAGAAGCCGCAGAGCAGGCGGTTCAACAATGCTTAAAAGCAGCAGCTCTTTCGGGGAAATTTCCTGAAGCGGCAACCCGAGATATAACTTTTGAAAGTTGGAAGTTAGACAGTGAAAATTTTAGTCAAACCATTACAGAGCATAACGGTAAAATTAAACATAAAGAAGACTGTGCAATAACATTCGATTTAGATGCACAAACCTCGCAATTGCTAATACAAAAGTTAACGGGTAACAGTAGTTCAGTAGGCGTTAAAGTAAAAATATCGACTAAGTTACCTATAAGTGACGACAAGTTAGTGTTTTATCGCAGCAGTTCGCCTAAGTTTAAAGATTTTATTACCTTATATTTTCACCAATGTGTGTTGACGATTGCGAAAGAGCAATTAGCTGAAAAAGCATCACTTATTGAAGGTGTTACCGCCACACATGGTTTTTACTTTGATACCAAAAGCCAGAAAGTAACGCAGTTTAAATATGGCGAAATAGTAGACCCTAAAGCTCAGTTACTTAAGTTTATTCAACAATATATTGTCGGTTTGCAACAGCCGTTATTAGTGAATGGTGAAATTGCTGAAAAAGCCTTTAAAGCGAAAGTGTTTGAACAAGCGCAATTCGAACTTTATTGGAGTGATCCTAATTCGATGATGTCGTTAGGTGACGATCCTTACATTCATTACTTTTGGCCACAATGCCCTAATTACGAAGAGGTTCAACCTAACATTGAGTATTTATACCTTGATGTTTTTAACGCAAGGGAGCAAATAAAGTAATGGCTAATACGATGATTCAAAATCTAAGTGCTCATACTATTCCTTTGCAGGGTAAACATTTAATTGAAGCCAGCGCAGGAACAGGTAAAACCTTTAATATAACGCGTATTTATTTACGCTTACTGTTAGAGAAAAACCTAACGGTTGAACAAATATTAGTGATGACCTTCACTAAAGACGCAACGGAAGAACTACGCGGCCGAATAGACGCTTTTATCAGACAAGCCCTAAACGAGTGGGATACGTTATCAGTAGAAGATGAATATTTTATTGCCATAGCAAAACACGTTGAAGCCGCTGACGCCAAAATACGCTTAAAACAAGCGTTATTGTATTTAGATGAAGCGTCTATTTTTACCATTCATGGTTTTTGTAAAAGGGTGCTTACTCAACATGCTTTTACCAGCGGACAATCATTTAACTTAGCGATGGAGTCAGATTGTAACGATGTGCTGCTAGAAAGCACGCAAGATTGGTACAGAGTGTTAGCAAAGCAATCGTCAGAGCAATTTTTATTAATATCTGAGTTTTGGCCAACACCGCATGTATTTGTTAATCAGTTTGCTAAAGCAATCAATCAGGGAAATTCGAGTACATTAGATTTAATTGATGAAATTTCAGTTATTGAAAACTTTATTGATATTGTTGTGCAAGCAAGAACCTCGTTACAAAATAATAACGCTGAATTAGTCGCGTATTTGGTTGATGTTAAAAAGGGCGCAGACAGAGAAGTTAGACTACAAGAACTGAACGAATTAATTGATTGGCTGATTAAATTAGAAGGCGAACTAAAAACCAATATTCAATCAGCTTTGGTGTTAGCGAATGGCAAAATGCCTGATGCTTTTATTGATGGAAAACGCTATTCACGTTCAGCGAATAAAGAAATATTACTCGCAATATTTGAACCCGTAAAACAAGTAAAAACGTTATGTAAAAGCTTGAATAAAAGTATTAATCGCGCGAAAGCTTTATCTGTTGTGAGAGAAGGTATTTACTCAATACGTAAAGATGTAAACGATAAAAAGCTCACACGTGATTTAGTGAGCTTTGACGATTTAATTAGTCGCTTAGCTAATCAGCTAAGTGTAACGCGTAACGATAATGCTATTGAATTTAAAGAAAATAATTTAAACGTAGATGATGAGGCGAATAATAAGAATAACTCACTCGCAGAGTTATTATTTAAGCAATATCCCGTTGCATTAGTGGATGAATTTCAAGATACCGACCCTCAACAATTTACTATTTTACAAGCCATATATTACCAACAGCCTACAGCTGCTCTTTATATGATTGGTGATCCTAAACAAGCCATTTATGGATTCAGAGGCGGCGATGTATTTGCCTATTTAGCTGCACGTTCTGGCTGTGATTACCAATGGATAATGGACACCAATTGGCGTTCAAGTGAGTCGATGATTCAAGGTTACAATCGCTTATTTTATGGCAATAATTTAGACCAAGGCGCTACCGATGTTTTTAAATACAACATTGAATATATACCGGTAAAAGCATCGCCTAAAGCGGCCGAAAAACAATTAGCCGATGCGACTTTTAAAGCATTGCAGTTTGTGCATTTTACGCCAGAAAAAACTAGAGGTTCTGTTAATCAAGCTTTTAGACCCACCATGGCCAAGTGGTGTGCACATGAAATTATTCGTTTACTGGGCTTAAATAACACAAGTAAACATACAAGTGAGAACATTCAACCGCAAAATATCGCCATTTTAGTGCGCGACGGTGCCGAGGCGAGTGTAATAAAACAAGCATTAGATGATGCGGGTTTGGCCTCTGTATTTATGAGTAATCGTTCAAACTTATTAAAAAGTGCGCAAACACAACAATTGGTACAAGTACTTAAAGGTATTTTGTTTGTTGAAAACGATCGCTATTTTTCTGCGGCTTTAGCGTCTGACTTATTAGGTTTTACCGCGAATAAACTGTATGCACTTCAACAAGACGAACTTGCTTGGCAAAATCTTAAATTGTCTTTTGCTGCTTTAAAACAAGAGTGGGAAAGCAAAGGTTTTATCGGTATGGCGTTAAAGTTAATGCACGAACACTTTACTGCATTTATGCATGATAAAGACCGCGTATTAACTAACTTACTGCATTTGTTTGAACTGTTGCAATCAGCCAGCCAACGCCATAAACAACCGCAAGAGTTATTGTATTGGTTTGAACAACAAACCCTACAAGATAACCCTGATATTGAAGCCGAGCTACGATTAGAAAGTGACGATGACTTGATTCGAATTGTGACTCAGCATGGCGCAAAAGGTTTGGAATATCCTATTGTATTTGTGCCTTTTGCGACACGTTTTAAAGATCCCCTTAAATTCGGTGCACGTGCGGTAACCTTTATTGAATATCATAACGAGCAAGGGCAACTAGCGTTAAGCTTAGATGGCACCGAAAAAGCCAAACAAGCCATGGCAGACGAAGCTTATGCTGAAGCAGTTCGACTTTTATACGTAGCGGTAACAAGAGCAGAGCAACGCTGTTATATGTTAACGGTTGAATTTGATAAATGCGAAAACTCGCCATTAGGACAAGCCTTACATTGGCAAAAAGGTTGTGATATTGAGCAAAGTATTCAGCAATTAGTAGCTGATAACCCAGATGATATTGCGCTTCTTACGATTAACGACATAGAAGCATTACAAAACGAAAATCTAACTTATATTGGTGAAGACTCGGCATTACAAGCGCAAAATATGCAAATGTTAGCTGCCGAAACTTTCCGTGGAAAAATTGAACGCGACTGGTGGCTAAGCTCTTTTTCAGCCTTGAGTAGAAACCTAAAACATAAGGGTGTATCAAGTCCCGATCGAGATAATGAGCTTAATAATCAAGAAGACGCTAGTTTAGCGCTGATGTTAAATGTTGCTCATAATTTGGTAGATATTCAACCGCCGAGCTTAGCTAATCAATTACGTTTTGTGATTGAAAAGGGCGCTCGTACCGGTAATTTATTACATAACATTCTTGAGCTCTTACAGTTTGATGATCCTAATTGGGAGCTTGCACTTGAACGCCCACTAACCCGTTATGGCGAGTTCACTATAGGTTACACAGAACATGATCTTCAGCATTGGCTTGAGCAAGCATTATTAGCACCTTTAAATATTGATGATTCAGATACCTTTTGTTTGCAAGATTTGTCTTTAAATCACTGCATTAAAGAAAGTGAATTTTATTTCCCGATGAATGCAAATAGCGCTAACGAGTTAACTAACTTACTCACTGAACATCGTAAAGGCGGTAATACTCATAACAATATGATTGAAGCGTTATCAAGCTCGGTACAATTACCTTATTACCAAAAATTAAAAGGTATGATGCACGGTTTTATTGATTTGATTTTTGAAAAAAATGGCAAGTTTTATGTGTGCGATTATAAGTCGACCTTTTTAGGTGAAGATTTTAGTTTTTACACACAAGAAGCCATGAGAGCCGATATTGAACATAACCATTACGACTTACAGTATTTAATTTATTCGTTGGCATTGCATCGTTACTTGGCATTTTCATTACCTGATTATGATCCCGAGCAACATTTTGGTGGTATTTATTACTTGTATTTAAGAGGTCTAACTAACGATCCTACTTATAAAGGAGCAGGCGTGTATCACCGTGCTATTAACATAGACGAGCTTGAATTACTCGATGCACTTTTTACTGGCGAGCATGTAACAGCAGAACATATTGCTAGAGAAAATGGTACAAGGGAGCAAGCTGATGTTTGATCAAACAGAGGGTAAAACTTTTAATAAGACTTTCAACAAACCAGCATATGCAAGCTATGCGCTAGCGAAAAAAGAAATAGCGTCTATAGCGCCTATCGATTATTTTTTTGCGAAAGACTTAGTTCAGCTGTTCAATCTTAATGAAACACAGCGTACAGAGCTCTTTCATTTGTTAATGGCGTTAAGTCAAAGCTTGAGAGAAGGGCATGTTTGTTTGCCTATTCACGCAATAGCTAATACCCAGTATGGCTATTTAAGTGACGATTTTGGTTTAGTGCAACACCATGGGTATATTTTTTCAGATGTGGCATCTTTACACCAATTACTCGATATGATGAATATTGGAGCTGAGGCAGAGCAGCCGATTGTTTATCATAATCATAATGTTTATATGCGCCGTTATTTTCAGTTTGAGCAAGACTTGTTTAAGTCGATTGCTGAAAAGAATACAGCTGACACTGATGAGCTTTCACAAGCAGATATCAATCTAAATATTAATATAAATAATAAACAGTGTATTGATATGTTATTTCCCGAAACGAATGCAGCAAACACGGAAATAGATTGGCAAAAAGTTGCGGTAGCAAACGCGTTAAATAAAAACTTTAGTGTAATAGCTGGTGGGCCAGGTACAGGAAAAACCTATACGGTAACTAAATTATTGGCCGCTTTAGTGTATTTACATCAACAAAAGCAAAGCGCTAACTTACATGCTCAACAAGCTGCATCGCTTAACATAGCGTTAGTTGCGCCAACAGGTAAAGCCGCTCAACGTTTATCTGAATCTATCGTAAATGCTATAACAGGATTTAGAGGCGCCATTTCGGATGACATTTTAAATGAAATACCAAGCGATACACACACTATTCATCGTTTATTAGGTGTTATTCCGAATAGCCCTAACTTTCGATTTAATGAGGAAAATCCTTTAAACATTGATGTATTGTTGATTGATGAAGTGTCGATGGTTGACCTTGCAATGATGAACCGCGTGTTTAAAGCATTACCCTTAGGTTGCAAAGTGATTTTATTGGGCGATGCTGATCAACTCCCGTCTGTAGCAGCTGGTAGTGTTTTAAGTGATGTAGCGCCTCGACCTTTTTTAGGTTATAGCCGAGAAAACGCTCACTATTTAAAACAGGTAACAGGTTTTAATGTACCTCAAATATCGAAAAAATCAGAAAATAAACAAGTACTCAACCAAGCATCAAACCTATTTAATAGCTGCGATAACGTAACTTTTTTAACTAAAAGTAGACGCTTTGACGGGCAAGGCGGTATTGGGCAATTATCTCAAGCGGTTATTGCAGGTAATTACGATCAAAGCTGGGCTTTATTAAATCAAGCTACAGGCGAAAATCAAATAACACATTTACAAGGCGAACTGGTTGAATGGTTATGGCCTTTAGTTAAACAGTATTACCTTCCTATTTTTAAGTGTATAAGTGTGGGTGATGCGTTTGCGCTATTTAATCAATTCAGGGTGTTATGTGCCACGCGCGTTGGTGAGCAAGGTGTCGACTTTTTAAATGAGTTAATTACGTCGTTACTGATCAATAAAGGGGTTATTCGATCAGATAAAGTGCTTTATCAGGGGCGACCTATCATGATTTCAGAGAATAATTATCATCAAGGTTTGTATAATGGCGATATAGGCTTTTTATGGAAAAATGATGCGGGGCATTTAATGGCAGTGTTTGAAGATGTTGATGATACTTACCGTTGGATCATGACCAGTAAATTGCCTCATTACGAAACCGTGTATGCAATGACCATCCATAAAACACAAGGGAGTGAGTTTTCTCATGTTGCTATGATTTTACCCAATCAAAAAGACAATCGACTATTATCGCAAGAATTGTTATATACTGGCATCACAAGAGCAAAAACTCATATTAGTATTGCTTCAAACGCGAGAGTATGGAGACAAGGTGTAGAAACAAAAGTTAAACGCTATTCAGGTTATTTTAAGAATTCTTAAATTTTCAATTAACATATTACCAAGAAGAATGTACATTTTTTATGCAATTAATAGATATAGACAAATCACTTTACCGAAAACGATTAAACATTGTTATCGGGCTTTCCATCCTATGCTTAACTTTTTTTTCCATTAGTTTTGGCGCCATCCTCATTCAATTATTTGGGCATGCATTACCCGCGGTTCATCCAGAAACGGGTGAGCCATTAAGTAATTTTAGGTTTAATTTTGTTGGCGTTATTTTAGGTTTACTTACTTGTATAAGTATTTTACAACAATTAAAAAACCATCCGTTTTGTTATGAAATTCATTATGTTATGAAATTAAAACAAATTCATAACATAATATATAGACGCTTGAAAAACATAAAAAAAGCGGCTCAAGACTATGAAACGGAAGGTGATGTTAATGCCTTTATTGTGTTGAATTATTATTATACCAGTTTAAAGCAAGTATATTTGCTTGATAACAACACATTAACGCTTTCTGCTTTAGCAAGAGATACGGAAGCCTTACAAGACCGCATGAAAACTCTAAATATTGAAGTTAATACCGATCAATTTGAAAGAGTTATGTTAATTGATTATCGCTAAGTTGTTTAAAATTTACAGAGTAGATTAATAATGAAAAAAATTAAAAATGAAGCAGATCTTCTTAAAAAAGCTATTGAAGTAGGTGAAAAGTACGCTAAAAACCGTGGTTACAAAGGTTTTGATGCGACAAATTCGGCAAAAGATAAAGTAGAAGCTCTTTATCGTTTATTAGTAAACGATAAGTTGGTTCAGCCTTTAGCGGTTACCGATGAAGATCAACCTCATATGAAACATAAACTTGCGTTATGGATTTCGAAACAGCTACCAGCTGATCATCCATTGAATCAATAAATTTATAAACGATAGAACTGACTGATGAACCGTAAAAAGAAAATTAACCAAGTGTTAAAAAGCAAAGTTAAAAAAGCGAATGCTAAGCTACAGAAAAGCAATAAACCTAAATATATCTCGAAAGCTGAACGTGAAAAAATTGCGTTAGCAGCAGAGCAAGCAGAAGAATAATCTTCAAGAGGTGTTTCTTTTATACTAGGTTGGTTGCTGGTTATTAAGTTGTTTTTCTCTCTAATGTTTGCGCTGATATTTGACTCTCTCTAAATTGTGAGGGTAATTGGTCAAACATTTTTTTGAATTGCTTACTAAAGTAGCTGTGTTCACTAAATCCCGTTGCGTTCGCAATATCAGAAATAGATCGGTTTGTTTCTACGAGTAAGCGTCTGGCGTTTTCTAATCTAATTTCATTTAGAAATTGTTTAGGCGTTTTTGCTAAATACTTTTTAAAGCGGCGTTCTAGCGCGCTTACCGACAAATGCGCAACGCCGGCAAGTTCGTTAATACAGATGTCATTCATATAATTATTTTTTATATATTCTACTGGAGTCTGTACTGCGTTTAGGCCTGATAAAACCTCTGAAGTTTTGTTTAAATGTCGAGTAATTCCGTAAGTACCAACAACTTCACCCGATTGATTACGCAATGCCCGTTTAGATGTTGTAAACCACGACAACTTGCCATTTTTAATACTATTCATTTCTAAACGATCATTTACTACATGACCTTGTATATTTATTGTTTTTTTTGAAAGGCTTTATCAATACGCCGAATTTATCATATAAAAAAACGAATTTATCTTAACATCATTTTATCTTTAACTTTAATATCAATGGTCAGTTTATTTCTATTTAGTACAACTGTTATACCCGTAACCATTCAAGATGCCCTGAAATACGCATCTTGAATGGCTACGGGTATATATAACGATAAAACTAAAATAATAATTATAGAGGAAACAAAATGACTGAAAGTAATCAAAACAGCTCTCGACTGTTTTTAATCAGCTGTATAGCATTAACGGTTACAGCAATGACATTCGCAATAAGAGCGGGGATTCTTGGACAACTAGGTGTTGAATTTGAATTAAATTCAGAAGAATTAGGCTGGGTTAACTCCATGGCTTTTTTAGGTTTTCCGTTAGCTATGATGTTTGGAGGTGGTTTATATAACGCCTTAGGTGCTAAAAATTTACTTATTATTGCTTTTGTTGGGCATTTATTAGGTTTAGTACTAACGATAACCGCTGGTGGTTTCTGGGGGCTGTTTATTTCTAGTTTATTTATTGGTTTTGCCAATGGCTCAGTTGAGGCTGCATGTAATCCTTTAATTTCAGAAAGCTACCCAACCAAAAAAACCGCTATGTTAAACCGATTTCATGTCTGGTTTCCAGGGGGGATTGTTATTGGTTCATTAGTATCTAAGTTTATGACCGATGCAGGTTTAGGTTGGCAAATGCAAATAGGTGTTATGTTGTTACCTACACTGGTTTATGGCGTAATGACGTTTAGCCAACAATTTCCTAAATTTGAAAATGTTAAATTGTCTACTGCAAGTAACTTTAAAGCATTGTTCTCACCATTATTTTTGTTTATGGCATTTTGTATGACATTAACGGCAACATCAGAGTTGGCAACAGGACAATGGATTAATACCATTTTAGGTGCGTCTGGTGCATCACCAATGATCATATTAGCAATGATCACAGGTTTAATGGCGGTAGGACGTTACTTTGCAGGGCCTATTGTACATCGTTTGAACCCAGCGGGTGTTTTACTATGTTCTGCAATTTTAACCACTCTGGGTTTATATTTATTAAGTACCAGTACAGGTGGTTTAGTATATGTGGCGGCAATCGTTTTTGCTTTAGGTGTGACTTATTTTTGGCCAACTATGATTGGTTTTATCGCCGAAAATGTTCCACAAAGTGGCGCATTAGGTATGTCGATTATTGGTGGCGCAGGTATGTTTGCGGTAAGTATGTGGAATCCTGTTATTGGCCAGTGGATAGATGATGCTAAAGCTAAAGCCTTACTTAAAGTAACTGAAGGTGTGAACCCTGAATTAGTCGCAGGGCAAGAAGTACTTTCAACGATGATAGTGTTTCCTGCTATTCTTATCGTGGCTTTTAGCTTGTTATACGTATACATGAAAAAGAAGAAAGCAGAGTAAATTTATACCCGTATCATTCTGCACTCTGAAATACGCATCTTGATTGGTAACGGGTATATATACCTGTTTTCTAAGCATAAAAAACCAGTCAATAGACTGGTTTTTTAGTTTAAAGCAGGGCTTCAAATATTAGTTTTTGTAGCTATCGTTATGAACACTCATAACAGCACGGCCAGATGGATCCGCGTTGTTTGTAAAGCTTTCATCCCAGGCTAGTGCTTCTTGAGTACTACAAGCAACAGACTTACCACCAATTACACAATCTGCGGCAGAAGGTAATGGGTACTTGTCTTCAAAAATACAACGGTAGTAATAAGCTTCTTTACTGTCTGGTGTATTTACAGGGAATCTGTATTCAGCACTTTCTAATTCGTGATCCGTTACTTGTGTTTCAATAAACTCTTTTAAGCTATCGATCCAAGAATAACCTACGCCATCAGAAAATTGCTCTTTTTGACGCCATAAGATTTCTTTTGGTAAATAACCTTCGAAAGATTCACGTAAAATCGCTTTTTCCATTTTACCGTTACCACATAACTTATCTTCTGGGTTGATGCGCATAGCAACGTCCATAAAGTTTTTGTCTAAGAATGGTACACGAGCTTCAATACCCCAAGCGGACATAGACTTGTTAGCACGAAGACAATCGAATTTATGTAAACGGTCAAGCTTACGGTTAAGCTCTTCATGAAACTCTTTAGCGTTTGGTGCTTTGTGGAAATATAAGTAACCACCAAAAATTTCATCAGCGCCTTCACCAGAAAGTACCATTTTAATACCCATAGCTTTAATTTTACGCGCCATTAAATACATTGGGGTAGAAGCACGAATCGTTGTAACATCGTAAGTTTCTAAATGGTAAATAACTTCTTTAAGTGCATCGATACCTTCTTGCTCAGTAAAAATAACTGAGTGATGAATAGTACCAATAGCATCAGCAACTGTTTGTGCCGCAACTAAATCTGGAGAGCCCGCTAAGCCACAGGCGAACGAGTGAACTTTTGGCCACCAAGCTTCAGATAAATCATTTTCTTCAATACGACGAGCCGCAAATTTTTGTGTAATAGCAGAAATAAGTGATGAATCTAAACCACCAGAAAGTAACACACCGTAAGGTACGTCAGTCATAAGGTGACTTTTAACTGATTCTTCTAATGCTTCACGAATTTTAGTTGTGCTTGTTGTATTGTCTTTAATCGCATCATATTTGTGCCAGTTACGGTTGTAGTATTTTTGCAACTCACCAACACGGCTATCTAAAATATGACCAGGAGGAAATTCGCTCACTGTTTTACAAATAGGCATTAACGCTTTCATTTCTGAAGCAACATAAAAGTTACCTTCTGCATCGTAGCCAGTGTAAAGCGGGATAATACCAATATGATCACGTGCGATAAGGTAAGAGTTGTCTGTTTCGTTATATAAACAAAAAGCAAACATACCTTGAAGTTTATCTACAAACTCAACACCAAACTCTTCATATAAAGGCAGTATTACTTCACAGTCAGAACCTGTTTTAAATGTGTAATCAACGTTTAAGTTTTTAGCCAATTCTTTATGGTTATATATTTCACCATTAACAGCTAATACGTGAGTTTTATCTTGATTGTATAGTGGTTGCGCGCCATTTTCTGTATCTACAATTGAAAGACGTTCATGAACAAGAATGGCGTGCTCATTACTGTAAACACCTGACCAATCTGGTCCACGGTGACGTAAAAGGCGAGAAAGTTCTATTGCTTTTGGGCGTAATTCTTCAGCCCCGTTTTTTATATCTAATATACCAAAGATCGAACACATTGAAGCGCTACTCCTTTATAGTTAAGTTATATACAATCGTTTATTTTGAATGAAATTGTGACATTTTCTTGAGGTGTTATGACAGAAATAAACAGGAAACAAGTCGTCAGAAGACACTTTGCCATTTTTGTAGGAAAAATCAATATAAATATGGTGATGATCTTAAATTATTTTATGTGTACTATGTCGCCATAAAATATAATAAGTAATTCAAAACAGACTAATTATTGTTAAGTGAACAATAAATTGAATCTGATTGATATAAAAACAGGGTCGTTTTTTCATGTTATTTACTAATAAATTAGCTTGCTCTATAGCTATAGCTCTTTCTATATGTAGTCTTAATGCCCAATCGATAACGATTGAAGAACAACGTATAGAAAAAGCAATTAAAGTTATGCCATCTGTTTCTTTGGCGCTGTCTGAACGCGTAGATTTATTTGCTGAGCAAGTGCAAAAAGCACGCAATTTAACTGTGCTAAGTCAATTATCTATTAGACACGGTAAAGGCATATGGAATGATGCTAAACAACATTTTAAAAATACCAATAGTTATGATGATAGGCCGTTGTATTGGTCTCGACTGCAAATGTCTAAAGCCCTTAAAAGTACTAAGGCTTATAAAGAGTCATTACCAGATCAGCAAAATAAATTACTTTGGAAATTTGAATTATATTCACGTGGTCAAACGGATATTAAATACGATAAAAATACCAACAAAAAAATCTTAATTACAGGCTTTGACCCTTTTTTACTTGATCGAAATATCAAGCAAAGTAATCCATCAGGCATTAGTGCACTTGTTTTAGATGATTTAGTGATTAGTACTGAAGGTAAAAGTGCTGAAATAGAAACACTTATTTTACCTGTGCGATTTTCAGACTTTGACCAAGGCATTGTTGAAGAGATATTAACACCTTATTTGAGTGTTAACGCCGTTGATATGATCATAACGGTGAGTATGGGAAGAAATAGCTTTGAGTTAGAGCGTTTTCCTGGCTTAAGGAGAAGCTCTGTAGCGCCAGATAATTTGAATGTATTAACAGGCGCTAGTAAAGATGAACCGTTAGTTCCTATGTTGCACGATAAAAAGCTTAATGGCCCTGAATTTTTAGAATTTACTTTGCCCTCTGCACAAATGAAGAATGCAGCTGGATTTTATCCAGTTGAAGATAATCGCATTGTTACGACTAAAAATATGACATTAGAAGTTCAAGCATTAACTGAATTAATGAATGAAATTTCGGTACAAGGTTCAGGTGGTGGTTATTTGTCTAATGAAGTGTCGTATCGTAGTTTATTGTTAAGAGATTTATACAGCCCAGTATTGCCAGTTGGGCATATTCATACACCAAGTATTAAAGGGCATGATAACAATAAATTAGAACTCATTGTGACTCAGCTTAAAGCGATGTTAACTCAAGGGTTAAAAACATTGTAGTTGTTCTTAATATCAAAAGTGAGTTGAAATTTTATTAAGCGTCACTGAGAAAATTCACCTCTTATGAAATGTAAAAATCTGATTAAATACTTAGATCAATATGCTGAAAATAATGTTACCCAATTGGGCACACATTTAGCCGATTTGCTTCCACACAATGTGAATTTTGAGCACGTTGTTGTTATACCTGCTTATAAAGAGTCGCCTCAGTTTGTAGCGCGACTTTTATCTTCTCCTGTAATAGTACCTGTTTTATATATTATTGTTATCAACCAGCCAGACAGTGATGTTGATAGTTCACCACAGATAAATTTATATAATTTTATAAAAAGCTCAGGTACGTCAATTTTTAAAGAAGGGGAGATCGAGCTAATTTCTGCAAGCGAACAAACTTATTTTTTGATTGTAGATGCTTTTACTCATCCATTACCTGTAGATCAAGGTGTAGGATTAGCGAGAAAGATAGGTTCAGACTATGCCTTATGTCTAATTAATAAAAATAAAGTATTATCTGATTGGATCCATTCAACGGATGCTGATGCTCATTTACCTGAAGGTTACTTTGAAGCAACGAGTGCTTTATCAAAGCAAAAAAAACACAATCAAACCGTTGCTGTAAGTTATAACTTTACTCATGTAGATAAGAATATAGAGCTACAGCAAGCGAACAAGTTGTACGAAACGGCACTACGATATTATGTTGCTGGCTTGAGTTATGCCGGATCTGATTATGATTTTTTTACCATAGGTAGTGTTATCGCTTTCAAAGCAAAAGAATACGCTATGGTAAGAGGTTTTCCTAAACGCAGTGCAGGAGAAGATTTTTATTTGTTAAATAAACTCGCTAAATTAGGTCAGGTTAAATTTTTAAAAAATGCGGTGGTAACGATTGAGGCGAGGGTGTCTGACCGTGTTCCTTTTGGTACGGGTCCTTCGGTGGCTAACATATTGCAGCTGAAACAAGACAATAAACCTTATTGTTACTATCATCCTCAGGTATTTGAAGAGTTAAAAAACTGTATTCGTACTTTTGATACCTTGTGGGAAAATCGATTTAACCTTGACGATTGGACAAGCGCTTTATCTAAAGAAAGCCAACACGCCTTACAAGATATTAAATTAGCGTCGTTTGTTGATAAGCAAAAAAACAATAACCAAATACAGTTTAATAAACAGTTAACTGTATGGTTCGACGCTTTTAAAACATTAAAGTTTATTCACAGTTTACGTGAACAAAAATACGCTGATATTCCATTACAAAAAGCGATTGAAAGCGCTGGTTTTACTTTCGACCATTATTAATTTTCTGTTCATATTCTAATGTTTTTAAGGTTACAACAGTTTTAACTATCAGCAATTTCTACTAAGTTTGCGTAAAAACCCCCTAACTGAATAAGTGAGTTATGTGTGCCTTTTTCGATAATTTTACCTTGATCAAGTACGATAATTTGATCTGAGTGCTGAATAGTACTGAGCCTATGAGCAATGGCTATAACTGTTTTTTCAGCAAAGACATGATCAATAGCACGTTGGATCATTTTTTCAGTTACAGAGTCTACAGAACTGGTCGCTTCGTCTAGTAAAACAAGATCGCTACCACTTGCCATAGCGCGTGCAAAAGCAACTAGCTGAGCTTGGCCTGCAGAGATGTTACTGCCATTTTCATCCAGTATAAATTGATAGCCACCGGGGAGTTTTTCAATAAATTCATCAGCGTAAACATATTTAGCGGCAGCTTTTATGGCTTCATCGTTAATGCCTTCACGTTGTAAACCTATATTAAACGCTAGGCTTTCATTGAATATATAAACTTCTTGCTGCATTAAAGAAAAGAAATTATTTACCCATTTTTTAGGGATATCTCTTAGTTCTATATCATTTAATTTGATGCTGCCTTCGTAATTATTATAAGTTTTAGTAAGTAGACGAAGGATTGTTGATTTCCCCGAACCTGTGCTACCGACTAATGCAATTTTATCCCCTTTTTTTAGTGAGAAAGTTACACCTTTTAGAACATAAGGACCCGTTGGCTTATATCTAAACTGCACGTTATTAAATTCTAAAGAAATAAAAGAACTTAACTGCTTAGACATTGATTTAATTTGGCTTGCTGATAAGTGCGCTTCATCATTGTCTGTTTCTAGTGGTTGTTCATATAAAGTTTGAATGTTACTTAACGCAGCTAAAGCTCTTTGGATGGCGGCCATTTGTGATGTAAAATCTCTTACTGGAACAAAAATTTTATCTAGTGTTTGTATGAAACCAATTAAAACACCTACCGATAAAGCAGCAGCTAAAATCTCATGAGCACCATACCAAATAATAAGCCCCATACTGATAGTTGTGATCCCTTCGATAATGGAAAATAAACTGGCATCAATTAAATTTGATCTTGACTGAAAACGGAAAAAGGCATTTGTAAAAAAGCCAAAGCGATTTTGTGCTTCTTTTTCTGCATTGTAGAGCTGTACAGTTTTGATACCTTGTATGCTTTCTTGTAAATAACCGGTGCTTTGAGATAATACTTGACGTGAAGCTAGTTGTGACTCGTGTAATAAGCGCCTTAATATGGTTGTTACCCAATAAATAGGTGGCGCAATAATTAAAGTAACTAGGGTCAATTGCCAACTGATTGTTGCTAAGAAAATTAACAAAGCTGTAGTAATTAAAACATCCCGAATCATGGCGAGCATTCCAGCAGCAAGCGATTCATTAATAGCTTCTAAATCACTTGTTAATCGGGTTAATACAGATCCCATAGGAGTTTTATCAAAATAACTACGAGGGAAGTTTAATACACGGTTGAGCATGTCTATTCGCATGTCTCGCATTGTGTAAAGGGCAGCTTTTTGTATAAAGTAGGAGTAACTCGAACTTGCCAAGTAATTAGTGAACAGCACTAAAGAAATCAAAATAAGCCATAGTGTCATTCCATCCCATTTTTGTACGGTAAGCTGTTTGTCTACGATCTGAATAATCAGCCAAGGAAAAGCAATACTACAAAATATTGAAATAGGAATGGGTAATACCCCAAAAAAGTAGAGCTTTTTATACGGAGCTATAAAAGGCAAAAATTGCTTCCAATATTCTTTTATCGTTGGCTTTTGGTTAGCCGAGTTAGAAGAACCGTTTAAAGCTGTGTTAATTTTTTTATTATCTGAGGAAGATGCATTATTTTTAATTTTAGACATTTTCTTCCTCCGTTGTTCCTGTTTGAAGAAATTGCCACGTTTCTCGATATAAGTTAGATGTGCTTAACAACTCATTGTGGCTACCTGATGCTGTAATTTCACCGTCCTCCAATAATAAGATTTTATCTACCCGCTCTAAAACTGCTTGGCGATGGGAAACAATTAAACAACTTTCTGTTTGTGTGCTATTAAATATTTGATCTAATAAAAAGCTTTCTGTTTCATTATCAACAGCCGAAAGTACGTTATCTAGCACCATTAATTTTGTTGGTGTATACATTCCGCGAGCTAAGCTAATACGTTGTTTTTGCCCTCCAGATAATAAAATCCCTTTTTCTCCCACTAAAGTTTGAATACCGTCAGGAAAGGTTTTTATTTCTTTTTCCATGGCGCTTTGTTTTAACACTTTTTGCATTGAAATAGACTTCTCTGACAAGCTTGAACCAAACGTTATGTTGTTTTCTAAAGTGTCAGAAAACAAAAAGGGCTCTTGTGTAATGGTTCTTACTGCGGATCGTAGTTCATTACGAGACAACTTAGTTATATCAAATCCATCAATATAAATGCTGTTTTCTGGTATGTCATAAAAACGATTTAAACAATTAACTAGTGTCGATTTTCCACTGCCAACACGCCCTAAAATAGCAATTTTCTCTCCGGGGTTAATATCAAACGAAATGTTTTTTAGTGCGAATTCGTTTTTGTTTATCTCATTATCGATATTGTTTTTATTTGTTGTTTTTGGGTATTTAAAATTTAAGTTTCTTACCTGTAAACCTTTTGAAAAAAGTTTTTCTTGGTTAAATGACGATTTTTCAGTGTCATTCAGGGTGTTTGTATCTTCTATGGTTTGATTTAATATACGGCCCATACTTTTCAAACTTACCATTCCCATTTGAACGGTTGATATCAATCGACCTAACGACATAAAAGGCATAGCTAATAGGGTTGCGTAAGCTAGAAAAGCGGTAATATCTCCTAAAGAAAGCTCTGATTGAACAAGGTACCAACCACCTAGCCCTAATATAATTATTTTTAAAACAGCTTCTGTATATTCTAAAATGGGCATAACGAAACTACGAATTTTAAGTTGTTGTAATGAAACTTCCAGTATTTCATCATTACTTTGACTGAATTTATTTAAGGCCCAAGGTTGAATACCGCTGCCTTTTATTACATCAACCCCATTTAAAAAGTTGACTGCCTGAGATGATAGCGTTTGTAGGTGACGCATTCTTTGTGACATTAGTTTTCGCATAGTTGAAATAGCATAGTTCACAATTAAAAATGCAATAATCATAGGGATAAGACAGTACAGCATGAGTGTAGGAGATATTTGCCACATTTTTATAGGGGTCATTGAAAGCGTAAAGAAAATATTAAAAATATTCATCATGCCAACACCAGCCATAGCGCGTATGCCGTTAATGTCATTATTTACAATAGAAATTAAGCCGCCTACAGGATTTGAACGATAAAAGCTTTGTTGTGATTGGGTTAATACTTTAAAGGCATCGTTTTTAAATGCTTTTTCGACTAGTCGACCGGGGTTGAAAAATAGCATTCTTGAAGCTGTACGAGTTAATAAAACGCACAATGCAAAACCAATAACCCAGTAAATTTTTTCTATTAACAGTTCATAATCTTCTTTGCCTGAACCACCCAATAAATCGATGCTATCACCTAAGTAAATAGGGATAGTTACTGCTAATAAATTTGTTATAAAAAGGCAAACAATACCTAATAAATAAGAGTATTTGTGTTGCAAGGTATAAGAGAAAAATAAGCGTAATTCGTTCAAAGTAATAAACCAGTTTTATAAAAACAAACCAATAAGAATATATATTCTTAGCATGAGAAAGATGAATTAAATAATGAGTTAAGAACTACAGGATAACATTGAGCAACCCACTTTGTTTTTTGCCCAATCTGGACGTTTACCTGCGTATTGCTCAAACTCAGGTTGTTCGTCATAAGGATTTTTAAGTAAGGCATGTAACTGTTTTATTTCGCTAAAGTCACCATTTTCTGCTTTATCTATCGCTTGTTGAGATAAGTAATTTCTTAACACAAACTTAGGGTTTACTTTATTCATTTTTGTTGCACGTGTTGTGTCATCGTAATTTTCAGCAGTAAAGATTTCTTGGTATTGGCTCATCCACAGTACAAGCTTTTCTGTATAAGCATCAGTTATTTGATCTGCATCGTAATAACAGGGAGTGAAGTGTTTTATTAATGTTTCTGCTGCTGTTGGTGCATTCATATCTGTATTTTTAAGTTCAAAAGTGGCGAGTAAACGATAGAAAATGGTCATATCTGTTTCTATCTCACTTAATAGGCGATCTACGTTCTTACATAGGGTTTTATTCGTTTCTTTTGTTGTTTGGTCTTCTAGGCTTGAAGGTGCAGTTAATCCTAATTTTTGCATCATCATTTCATACCATTTTTGTTCATACATAGCGCTATAACTTTCTACTTTAGTTTGTAGTTCTTCAGTACTACCAACAAGTGGGATAATGGCATTCGCTAATTGGCATAAATTCCATAAGCTGACTTCTGCTTGTGCGCCAAAACGGTAGCGTCTGTTTTGGCTGTCGGTTGTGTTAGGTGTCCAGCTTAAGTCAAAGTTATCTATCCAGCCGTATGGGCCAAAATCTATAGTTTCTCCTATAAGTGACATATTGTCGGTATTCATTACGCCATGAACAAAGCCAACTCTCATCCAGTGTACAATTAGGTCGCATGTTGTATCACAAATTTGATCAAACCAAGCGAGATAAACGTTTTTGTCGATAACGGGCTCTTTATCTTGCTCTACATTTTGCGAAAGTAAAGCAGGGAAGTCGTGTGTAATACTGTAATTAACTAACTGTGTTAATAACTCAAGATCACGTCGCATAGCGGGTAATTGAATTGAACCAAATCGCATAAATGATGGAGACACTCTGCAAACTACAGCACCGAGCTCAGGCTTAGCATTTCCGTCGTACATTATATCTCGAACAACGTGTTCTCCTGTTAAACATAAACTTAACGCGCGCGTTGTTGGAATGCCAAGATGGTACATAGCTTCAGAGCATAAAAATTCTCTTACTGATGAACGTAAAACAGCAAAACCATCAGCCGTTCTTGAATAAGGGGTAGGGCCTGAACCTTTTAATTGAAGTGTTTGAGAGCCTTGTTCATCGGTACTGACTTCACCTAAGTTAATGGCTCTACCATCACCTAATTGCCCAGCCCAATTACCAAACTGAAAACCGCCATAACACATAGCATAAGGCTCCATACCGTCAATTAATTGATTGCCTGAAAATATTTGCGCAAAGTCTTCTGAATCAACAAATTCGTTTGTAAAGTTAAACAATTCAGCGACTTCTGTTGCTACTATAATGGTTTTCGGCTGTTTAACGTTAATAGGCATAGCCTGTGAGTAAGCCGCGTGTTCAACTTGTCGGGGATAGGTTTCTTCAATGGGATCACAAGGTAAAATTTTTCGAAAGGTATTATTGAAGTTTAATTTAAGTTTTTGCACAATATCACTTTATAGCATGGCTTTTGTTTTGTATTGCGAATTATAACTGATAGCAGCCTTGGCATAAATGGATCTTTATTTATTTGTTTAGCGTTTTAGCCTATACAGTTTATGCTATAGGTTGTTGGTATCACTTTATTTAAGGTAATTATTTTGCTTGGATATATTCAAAAAAGTTCATTAACGCATACTTATTTTGGTCCTCAAGGTTTTCAGTTATTTAGCTCAGAAGAAGAGCAGAGGGCAGTACAAAGAAAATTCACCGATGATCCATCGTGGAATAATGCTTGGTTTATTGTAGGTATGGATACTGAATTAGGTGATCCCTATTTAATTAATAAAAGTAGTGATGACGCCGTTGTTTACACGGGTGTTTTTAATGGAAATACATGGGAACTTGTACCTGTAGCGCAAACCATATATAGCTTTATTGAATGTTTAACGCTCCTTAGAACCGTAAGTGCGCAAACATCAGAAATATTTGTGCCAGATGATTCAACCTTAACTGATAAAGATATTTTGAAAGACTTAGAACAACAATTAATTGAAATATCTAAATGTGAAGCATTTTGGCAACAATTTATTGTTTGTTATATAGATTGGTTAACAGAGTGATTTTTTCCTAATCCAACATCTTGGTTAACTTTCTAGTAGTACACTCATTGACTTCCCCTTAGAAGAATTATATTCTTTACAAATGTAAGCGCTTTCATTTTTATTATTAAGTGATTTTTACTTTATAACTATTCTAGGAAATATAATGAATTCAAAAGCTTTAGCCGAGCAAAAACTATCATTAAAAGAAAAACTTGGTTATGCATGTGGAGACGTAGCCAGTAATTTTTATTGGCGTGTTTTTGATGTGTTTTTATTTATATTTTATACCGATGTTTTTGGTATTCCTGCAGCAGCCGTAGGTACTATGATGTTGGTGACTCGTTTAGTGGATGCCTTTTCAGATCCCTTAATGGGAGCGCTAGCTGATAGAACACAAACTAAATACGGTAAGTTTAGACCTTATTTACTTTGGGGGATTTTACCTTTAGCGGCAGCAGGGGTGTTAACTTTCACCGTTCCTGATTTGGATGAAAGCGGTAAACTTGTTTGGGCTTACGTAACCTATATTTTTATGATGTTGGCGTATACATTTATTAATGTGCCTTATGGCGCTTTATTAGGTGTAGTTACAGGCAATACACAAGAGCGAACTACGCTAACCAGTTTTAGATTTATTGGAGCATTTTCTGGTGGTAGTTTAGTTGCATTTTTAACGCCTGAGTTGGTGAGCTATTTAGGTAGTGGCGATGAAATTACCGGTTGGCAATTAACCATGGGCTTATATGGTGTTGTAGCGGCTATGCTATTTGCGTTTTCTTTTTATTCCACCAAAGAAAGAATAAAACCTCCAGCCAATCAAAAAACACCGGTTATACAAGATTTAAAAGACCTAACAAAAAATAAGCCATGGATCGTATTATTTTGCCTTGCGCTTATTATTATGATGACAATTTCGCTTAGAGGAAGTACAGGTACTTTTTACTTTAAGTATTTTGTTGGACGAGAAGATTTAATTGGTAGTTTCTCTCTTGCTTATATGCTTTCGTTAGCGGTTGGCGCGGCATCTACACCTTTATTAACTAAGTTTTTTGATAAAAAATCTCTTCTTACTTTACTAATGATGATTGTGGCCATTTTGTCTGTGAGCTTTTACTTTGTGCCAAAAGATCATATTGAATTAATGTTTACTCTTCAAATACTCATTGGTTTAGCGCTCGGACCAAAATCACCTTTGGTTTTTTCAATGTATGCAGACACTGCTGATTATTCCCAATGGAAAACTGGGCGAAGAGCAACAGCGATGATTTTTTCTGCCGCGGCTTTTGCACAAAAGTTAGGAGGAGCAATAGCTGGTGCCATGATAGGTTGGATTTTAGCGTCTATGGGCTATATCGCCAATCAAGCTCAAACTGGTGCATCGGAACAGGGTATTGTTTTATTGATGACCTTGATCCCTGGAGTTATCGCTATTGTTGCCGTAGTTGTTATTCGTTTCTATCCCTTAACTGACGAACAACAAAAACAAATTCAACACGACTTATCAAATCAAATATCAGCAGGAAAATAATTAATGTTAGATCGTAATACCTATTCATTTGCTCATGATGGCCAAAGCATTACTTTACATAGTCCAACTAAGTTACCCAATGCCAGTGGTTTTTTATGGAATAGCCAAATGATGATAAACATGAATTGTAGAGGTTATGCCATATCGCAATTCATGCAACCTGAACCTGCTAAATACTCGTATGCCCCTAACATGGAAGCTAAAACCTTTATGCAACCCGAGCATGCGTATTTTTCTCATCATCCAGGGCGTTTTTTTTATATTAAAGACGAAGATACAGGTGAGATTTTTTCAGCACCTTACGAACCGGTAAGAGCTTCGTTAGACACATTTGATTTTGTATTGAATAAACACAACATTAACTGGGTCATTAGAAAGCTAGATATTGAAGTGCAATTGTCTTTAAGTTTAACGGTAGATAAACCGATTGAATTATGGACGGTAGCGATTAAAAACTTAAGTGATCGAGCGCGTAATATTAGCGTATATCCGTATTTTTCTATCGGTTATATGTCGTGGCTTAATCAGTCAGCTGTGTTTGATTCATCTTTAAATGCTATTGTTGCGACTTGTGTTACGCCATACCAAAAAGTTGAAGACTATCCAAAGCTGAAAGAATTTAAAGACAAAACCTTTTTAATAGCAAACCGTAAACCTATAAGTTGGACGGCTAATCAAAAAGTATTCGAAGGTGAAGGCGGGTTACATAACCCTAGTGCTTTAGCTAATCAATACTTAGCTAAAGAAGAGGCTATATATGAAACTCCGGTTGCGGTACTTCAATATCAATTTCATTTAGCTCCTCAAACATCTGAGTCATTAAAACTTATTTTTGGCGCAGCTAAAACAAATGATGATATTGCGCAGGTAAAGAAACACTTTTTTACGACTAGGCAAGAGAACAGTGGAGAAGATGGCTTTACTGATGAACTAAAACAATATGAAAACTATGTAAATAGCGGTAAAAGTAATATCAACATAGCATCGCCAGATGCTGAATTTAATCATGTAATAAACCATTGGTTACCTAGACAGGTTTTTTATCATGGTGATGTAAACCGACTATCAACCGATCCCCAAACTCGTAATTATCTGCAAGACAATATGGGCATGAGCTACATAAACGCTTCGTTAACTAAACAGTCGTTTATTACCTCGTTATCACAACAGCTATCAAGTGGTGTGATGCCTGATGGCATTTTGCTGCACCCAGATGCGGAGTTAAAATATATTAATCAGGTTCCTCATACCGATCATTGTGTGTGGTTACCGATTTGTTTGTCAGTCTACCTATCTGAAACGAACGACCAAAGTTTGTTAAGCCAACAAATACCTTTTGTTGATTCAGCTCAAACTCAAAGTGTTAAACAGCATATTGATTTAGCTATGGAGTCGTTAATTGCAGCTAGAGATCACCGTGGTTTAAGTTTTATTGAACAAGGCGATTGGTGTGATCCTATGAACATGGTAGGACACAAAGGTAAAGGCGTATCAGCATGGCTTTCTTTAGCAACCGCTTATGCATTAAATACATGGGCTGACTTATGTGAAATTTACACGAATGATCATAATAAAATTGAATATTATAGAAAAACTGCTGCTGAAATTAATGAAGCCGTTAACCTAAATTTGTGGGACGGAAAATGGTATGGCAGAGGTATTACAGACGATAATGTTGTGTTTGGTGTTAAAAAGGATGTGGAAGGGCGTATTTATTTAAATCCTCAATCGTGGTCTATTTTAAGTGGTGCAGCAAATAAAGATAAAATTTGCAGTATGTTAGATGAAGTAGAACAACAACTTTCAACACCTTTTGGTGACATGATGCTAGCGCCGAGTTATACCAAAATGCGTGACGATGTAGGTCGTTTAACGCAAAAGCATCCAGGTGTTTCTGAAAATGGGGCGGTTTATAACCACGCTGCTATTTTTTATGCATATAGTTTGTATACCATCAATAAGAGTGATGAAGCCTTTAGTCTTCTTAAAAAGATGCTCCCATCGTTAGATGATGTAGAAAAGCGCGGACAATTACCCAATTTTATTCCCAACTATTATCGAGGTGCTTATAAACAATTTCCAGAGCAAGCGGGTCGATCAAGCCAGTTGTTTAACACAGGTACAGTGGCATGGTTTCAACGATGTATTGTTGAAGGTTTATGTGGTTTAAAGGGGGTAAAAGGGGAGTTAGTTATTCATCCGCAATTACCTAGCCATTGGAATGAAATGGAAATTACCCGCTCATATTTAGGGGCGCAATTTAACGTTAACATTGTAAGAAAAGACATAAATAAAATGCGCATTATATTAAATGGAGAAGAGTTAATGAGCCATATTATTTCAAATATTAAACAAGGTAGGTGTTATAAACTTAACATTAGTATTCCTTTAAAAAATAGCGATAACTGATTATGAGCTCTATTAAAAAAGCTACCACTAACTCATTGCAATTCATCATTGTAATGGGGGTTAGCGGTTCAGGTAAATCAAGTATTGCAGAAAAAATAGCGAGTCAATTAGGTTATTTATTTGTAGAGGCCGACGATTTTCATTCAGATGAATCAAAAGAATGGATGGCGTCAGGAAAACCTTTAACTAATGAAATGCGTGAACCTTGGGTTATCTCAGTTCAACAATACATAAAAAAACAATTAGCTAATAATGTTTCATGTGTACTCTCATACTCAGGTTTAATCAAATCTCATCGAGATATCTTCAGGCAATTACAGATCAATATACAATTTTTGTTTTTAGATGGTTCAGAGGAACTGATTAAAGGCAGATTGAAGAAAAGACAAAATCATTTTTTTAACCCTTCGTTGTTGCATAGTCAATTTGTTGCTTTGGAGCGACCATTTCATAATGAATATGATACAAAAGTTATTGACATATCTGGAGATTTTGAACAGGTGTATAAAAAGTGCCTTATACATTTAAGCCAATAAAATTAAATGTTTACTTAGTTGCGAGTTGTTTATTTTAGGTTTGTTGTAGTGGGGGTTTTGTGATGGTAACTAATGAGATTTATACCCGTTACCAATCAAGATGTGAATTTCAGAGCATCGTGAATGGTTACGGGTATATATTACTTTAATTCAAACTGAAATAAGGTGGCATTGAGTAGAAAATATACAATAAGGGATGTTTGGTCTATACTAAATTTATGTTTTTATTATTGTGAGAAATCATCATGAAAAGACATTATGCTCAATTTGTAGTTCTATTCCTTTCACTTTTATTACTTTCGGGTTGTGAAAGCATCACTAATGGCTATCGGCAAAACATTAAAAATACCAACGAATTATATTTAGATAGCGCCTACCCAACATCAAATACATTTCAAATAGAAAGCGAAGAAGAGCTTTTCGCCATTGATGAAGAAATGGCAAACATGGTTGAATATGTTTTAAAGCCAGTACGTGATCATGAAAAAAAAGCTCGTCTTTTATTAGAATATATATTTTCATCTAATCATATTGCTATGTCTTATGAAAGCGGCGCTAATGTAACCGCGATAGATGCTTTTCATGGGAGAAAAGCAAATTGCATGTCGTTAACCATTATGGCTTATGCTTTAGCCACTAAAGCAGGTATGAAGTTAAAATTTCAAGATATTCAAGTACCTGAATATTGGATGAGAAAAGGTAGTCATCAATTATTGATGGGGCATGTAAACTTACTAATAAATAAACCTGTGTCTAATTTAGGTAATCAAATTTGGTCAAAGGACATTTTACAAATTGATTTTGACCCCAGTGCAGCTAAATCACATTTTAAACGTAAAGTTGTGAGTAAAAAAACGATAGTCGCCATGTTTTATAATAATAAAGGCGCAGAAGCACTCATTCGCTCTGAATACGATTTAGCTTATGCTTATTTTAAAGCGGCAACACAGGTTGATCCTTTATTTTATAGTGGTTGGGGCAACTTAGGCGTTTTATATAAAATGAATCATCATTACGACTTAGCGGTGAATGCTTATAAGTATGCATTAGATTTGAGTCCTAATGATTTGACTTCTTTAGAAAATATTGCGCTTTTATTCAAAAAATTAGATAGAAAAGACGAAGCATTAAATATACAAAATAAGTTACATACTAAGCGTTTAAGTAATCCTCATTATCATGCGTTATTATCAAATGAAGCGAATTATAAAGGTGAGTACTTATCAGCAATTACCCATTTAAAAAAAGCGATTAGGTTAGAATCTAAGTTTCATGAGTTTCATTACAATTTAGCTAAACTTTATTTAAAAACTGAACAATTAGATTTAGCTAAGTCTTCAATGAGAAAAGCCCTTAAACTCAATAAAAACATGAATACTGAGCGTGAGTACAATAGAAAATTAAATTTTTTGAACCAAGCTTCAATCAGATACGAATCTAAATAAGATTGGAGCAAGTCATTAATTTATTTGTTCCTTTTTCGTGTATTCATTTTATTGTAAAAATCGTATCGTCTCTTTTCAATAAATTGGGTTTTATACTATAGTATTCACCTTCAAATTTAATTATTTCGATCTTTTAATTCAAAACCTAACCATTTGGTAAAGAAATGGTTATAATGTTTTAATTATTAAGATATCAAGAGGCATGAATACCAATGGAAAAAAAATTTATTACCGCTCAAGAACTTTTAGAAGATTCTTTCAGGCTTGCAGCTAAAGTTTACGAAGACGGTTTTAGACCTCAGTTTATAGTAGGAATATGGCGTGGCGGCGCACCTATTGGTATTGCAGTACAAGAATATTTTGATTTTAAAAAAGTTGAAACCGATCATATTGCTGTTCGTACATCATCTTATTACGGCATCAATAAACAAAGTAAAGAAATTAAAGTTCATGGTTTACATTATATTATTGAAAATGCGAATGCTGACGATGGATTACTTATTGTAGACGACGTGTTTGATTCTGGCCGCAGTATCGATGCTTTAATCAAACAATTGAAAAAACTGAGCCGTAATAACATGCCAACAGATGTAAGAGTGGCCTGTCCTTGGTTTAAACCTAAAAATAATAAAGTGGATATTGTTCCTGACTACTATGTACACGAGTCGGATGAATGGTTAGTTTTTCCACACGAGCTTTCTGGGTTAACTGAAGAAGAACTTCTTAACGGCAAAAGTGATTTAGCGAATATTGTACATCTTTTAAAATAAAAATTGTGGGTGGTGGCTAAGATAATAGCCACCATTGCTTTAATAAAACCTTAATCAATTTATTCTAAACTATCATTTCTTTTTACTTATTTAATAGCATCATAATCTAAATATGAAAAATCTCTTTATTGCATCGATTGCTGGTATTGTTTTATTTTTTTCTTTTTTACTTATTACTGACTCAAATAAACAAACAATTAAAACACTTCAAATAACACCAACGATCTTATTGTCGATTGATGGTTTTTCTAATGATTATTTACAACGCTTTAAACCAAAAAATATATTAATGCTGGCTGAAGGCGGCGTAAAAGCTAAGTCGTTAACGCCTGTATTTCCAAGTAAAACATTCCCAAATCATATTTCAATGGTTACAGGAAATTATCCTGCTAAACATGGGGTTATTCATAACAGTTTTTATAATAGGGCGTTAGATAAAAATTATAAATTAGGTTTAGGTAAAGATGACCCTAATTGGTTACGCAGTCCTACGTTATGGTCAATAGCAGAACAACACGATATTAAAACGGGTATTTATTTTTGGCCTGAATCAGAAATTAATACAACTCAATATAAGCCTACCTATGTAAAACCTTATAAACATAATACGCCTAACGAACAGCGCTTTAATCAAATTATTGATTGGTTAAAAATGCCAGTAAATGAACGTCCTTCATTAGTGTTAGGCTATTTTTCGGTAATTGATAGTGCAGGGCACGATTACGGTACTACATCTAAAGAATTGGAAGAGGCGATAGCAGAGCTTGATGATCTCTTAGGTCAATTTATTGATAATTTAAAACAAAACCTAGATTACGAAGTCAATATTGTTTTAGTTTCAGATCATGGCATGACGAATATTTCCCCCAAGACAATATTATATAATCACCTTTTTGAAGGGCTGGAAGATATACGTGTTGTTGATGGCCAAACTCAATTATTTCTTTATCTACCAGAGGACGATAAAGCGAAAGAAGCGGCATTGGTTCGCACTATAAAAAATAGACTAACACCTTTTGAAAAAACATTAGTTAATGTTTATGATTTTGATAATTATCCAAAACATTGGCATTTTAAAGATCGTTCATCGGTAATGCCTAACGTGATTTTAGAAGTATTGCCGCCTTACGTTTTTGGTAAACCTAGAGAAAAAGGTAATGCTACTCATGGTTATGATCCAAAGCTTACTTCAGAGCTGAATGCTATTTTTATTGCTAATGGTCCTAGTTTCAAAGAAGGGTTAGTCATTGAGCCTTTTGAAAATATCTATATATTTCCTATGATGCTTTCGCTGTTAGGGATAGATTTACAACCAGACGCTGATGCCCATCAAAATATTTTATTACCTATATTAAATACCAATAATTAGGGTCTATTGAGCTTTAAATTTTGTTCGAATTTAAAGCTTGTTGAATTGCGGTGTTAAATTGCTGTAGAAACAATTAGACCCTAATGGTTATTTTTGAAAATTAAAATAAGCAGCTTATTGCCTTCTCATTGCATGTAGCTCATTTTGGAGTGATGAGTAGGTTGAAACACAAAAAGGTACAAAGTAAGTCGCGATAATTTTAAAAATATCTAAAGAACTTAAGTCTACGGTTAATAATTTGTCTCCATGGTTTAAAACCGCCAGAAAGCTACCCACAATAAGTGAAATTTTTATACTTCTTTTAATTATGTCTGGACGAGTAGCTATTTGTAACCATGTTGCAGCGTTAGAATTTTCAGTCGTTAACATATAACCTTCTGTAGCTTATCTAAGGTGTGCATTGCTTTTAAGCATTGTACTAAGCTTGCATTAGGTTCTTTCCCTGTTTTTATCGCGTTTATAAACTCTCTGTCTATTAATTCTACGCCATCACCTAATAATGCAAGGTCACCTAAGTCTATTTCTTTACCTGAACCATCAAAGAGTTGATCATAATGAGCTATGTAAGTGCCGTTATCGCATATATAACGGAACTTAGTGCCGAGAGGTCCATCACTATTAAAAGATAGAGATAGGTTACATATAGCTCCGTCTGTTGCTTTTAAACCAATACTCATATCCATAGGGATACCTAACTCTGGGTGTATAGGACCTTGTAGAGCAAAACAATGTTCAATACTTTGGTCTGTTTGATATTGAAATAAATCGACAGTATGACAAGCATGATGCCAGAGCAAATTATCTGTCCAGCTACGAGCTTCTCCTTTGGCGTTGGTATTTGTACGACGAAAGAAGTGTGTTTGTGCTTCAAGTTGTTGTATTTTTAACTCTCCACATTGAATTTTATTATGTATCCATTGGTGACTAGGGTTAAATCTACGGATGTGTCCCGCCATAGCGATAACATCCGTTTTCTTCTGGATCTCAACCAACTCTACGGCATCTTCTATATTATCTGCCATAGGTATTTCTACCAATAAGTGCTTACCTGCAAGCATAACTTGTTTTGCTTGAGAAGCATGAATAGGAGTAGGACTGGTTAGAATGATCCCGTCAATCTCTGAACTATTGAGAGCATCGTTGAGATTGCAACTCCAGTTAGGAATGTTGTGATGCTCGGCAACTGACTTTGTTGATGTTTCAACACCGCCAATTAACCAAGAAACATCAACATTTTCTATTTTTTTTAAAGCTTCTAAATGTTTATTTCCAAAAGCTCCTTCACCGACTACGCACAGTTTTATCATGTTATATTTATTATTTAAGTTCAGGCCAATAAAGCTTAAGAGGGTTTGCAACAAGTAGTTTATGTTGAAGCTCTTGAGTAGGGGCTATTTGAGGTATGAAGTTAACTAAGTTCCCATCATCTGGTATATGAGTTTTCATATTAGGATGTGGCCAGTCTGTTCCCCAAAGGACTCTGTCAGGAAATTCTTCAACTACCCTACGCCCAAATGGAATAGCGTCTTGATATCCATTTGGTCCAGTATTTGATATCCGTTCAGGACAACTTACCTTCGACCAAAAATTATCATTATCACTAAGTAATTTAATAAACAAATCAAAATCAGAACCTTTAACTGGCTTACTTACATCAGGACGTCCCATATGATCAACAACAATGGTTACTGGTAATGATGTGAAGAAATCATAATATTGAGCAAGATCTTGAGCTTCAAAATATATAACAATATGCCAACCTAGTTTTTTGATACGATGAGCAATACTTTCTAATGAATCAAACGGTAATGTATCAACAAGGCGTTTTACAAAATTAAAACGAACACCTTTTACGCCTGCAAAGTCGAGCGCTTGTAGCTCTTCGTCTGATATTGTTGATTTTACAGTTGCTACACCTTTTGCTTTACCTTGGCTATGAATAAGCGCATCAACTAAAGCGCTATTATCTGAACCATGACAAGTGGCTTGAACGATTACATTGCGTTCAAGACCTAGGTAGTCTCTTAATGCAAATAATTGATCTTTAGAGGCATCACAAGGGGTATATTTACGCTCTGGAGAAAAAGGAAATATATCTCCAGGACCAAATACATGGCAATGTGCGTCTACCGAGCCTTTAGGTAATTTAAATGTTGGCTTTGTTGGGTTTTTACACCAATGTAGCCAATTTGCATCTACTTCAAATTTACTCATTCACTGTCCAGGATAATTAATCCTGCTCCTGTATTAGATACGGGTACATGATAATGGCGATAAAGTTCTTTAGGGTTTTTTAAAGCCCCAAGCATGATCATCCACATCACCATTTCTGCGCCTTCTGACCCAGCTTCTCTTAAATATTCTGCATGCCCTATATTTATTAAGCGTTCAGGGTTAGCTGTTAAGTCATCTAAAAATGAAATATCAAATTCTTTATTAACTAAGCCAGCTCTTTCGCCTTGTAACTGGTGCGACATACCACCAGTACCTAAAATACATACTTTCAAATCTTCATCAAAGCTCTCAACAGCATCACGAATAGCTTGACCTAAAGCATAACAACGGGTACCTAAAGGTTGAGGGTATTGAATAACATTGACACAAACAGGGATGACCTGACATGGCCATTCTTCGGGCTGGTCATACATTATTGATAGAGGAACGGTAAGGCCGTGATCAACAGGCATTTCATTGACGATGGTTATATCGAATGAGTTTTTAATCAGGCTTTCGCAAATATGCCAACCTAATTTAGCGTGACCTTTTACTGTAGGCACTTTTCTTGGACCGTAACCTTCATCAGCAGGTTTGTATTCATCAGCTACCCCTACAGCAAAAGTTGGGATCATTTCTAATGAAAATGCTGATGCGTGATCATTGTATACAATAATACATACATCGGGTTTTTCTTTTTCTATCCATTCACGTGGATATTTATACCCATCCATTAATGGGCGCCAATTTTCTTGGTCTGCCATACCTTTATCGACTATAGCACCAATAAGTGGAACATGAGATGTACCTACACCAGATGTGATTTTGGCCATTATTTTTCTTCCCATTCATGTTTATAACGATTACCTTCAGGCTTTCTACCGCCATTTTGCATCATTGTTTTAAATTCTTCTTCAGTAACACCTGACATTAATCCTCCAACGCCTTGCATGGTCATTCCGTCAAATATGGCTAATTTAAAAGTGTAGTAGTAGTTACCGCCTAAACGAAGTAACCCTATCCAATCACGCTCTAAAACAGCTTTCTTTTGATCTTCTGTCATTGGAAATTGTTCTAGGTATTTAGGCTCGTTTGCACGGAATTCGTCGCGGTTTTCTGCTTTATTGAGAGACATGCAAAACATGTTTAAATGGTAACCCATCATATTATGATGAGGATCGAAGACATATGTACCAGGAATGTCGCTATAGTCTCTATCATTACGCATAAAATAACCTTTTCTCTAATTTTATTTATTGACTAAATTCTAACGCTATACAGCGAAGATGTACCAATTATAAAAGATAAAAAGCAGATGAAATTTTATCTTTGCTCTTTTAACCCATACAGAAAGAGTTATAGTTTGCATTTTGAAGGAAAAAATATGAAAAATTTAGTCACTATAACTTCTGCTGATGGTCACCAATTTTCAGGTTATTTAAGCCAGTCTAAGCAAAAAAATATTAAAGGCGCTATTGTATTAGTTCATGAAATATTTGGTATAACGGAACAGATGACAGAGTTAGCTGATCATTATGCAAATTTAGGTTTTACTACGCTTGTTCCTGCATTGTTCGATAGAATTTCAAAAGATGCGGTATTTCCATATAATGAACCCAAAAAAGGCCTAAGCATAGTTGCTCAATGTTCAAAAGAATCTTTATTGTTGGATATTAAAGCGTCTATTGATTATTTAAATCTGAGTAAAGTTTCTGTCGTCGGTTATTGTTGGGGGGGGGACTCGCTTATCTCGCTGCCTGTGAATTGGAGCTATATAGCGGTGCAGCATTTTATGGTACCCGTTTGGAAACATACTTACCTAGCATACCCAAATGCCCATTTCAATTTCATTTCGGCGCATTAGATGACCATAGCCCTAAACACGTTATTGATAATATGAAGAGTGCTGCGACTGAGGCACAGTTTTATATATATCCTGAAGCTGGCCATGCTTTTGCTAATCATCATAAACCTAGCTTTAATCAGAGCGCTAATGAATTATCACAAGAGCGTTTGTTAAAAATTCTCTCGTAATATCTACTATATTTTCGACGCTTAGCTTTCTTTCGAATATGAAACCTGTGACTCAACAAGTTTCATATTTTAAGTTAAATTAATATATTGAATGGTAAAAAGATCTTATTATGCTTAATATTTTCTACTGCTGGAAAGTTAGCTAAGCAACTACAATTTCATCTGCCACTTGTCTTAATTTATTTAGAAACAATTGAGCTGCCGGTGATGGTTCAGTGTGTTTTCGCATTGTTATACCTATGGAGCGATATGTGTCGTCCATTTTTACTGGCAGAACATCGAGTAAATCACTATGTTCATCATAAAAGATTTGGTGCTTAGAAAGTAAAGCAACACGATCGCTGCTAATGAGTAACCCTCTGATCATAGATAACGAACTTGTATGTATTGCTTGGTCAGGTAGGCTGCATCCATGACTATTCATGGTTTCAATGAATAGTTTGCCTGCGGGAGTATGGAATTCTGGTAAAATCCAACCGTATTCATTCAAATCATTTAACGTTACTTTTGACTTATTCATCAAAGGGTGATGCTTACGAGCCACAATCGATAGTTTATCTTCTAAAAGAATTTCAGTTTTTATATCATTCGATTTATCCATGGTTCGTACAGCTCCTATAATAAGGTCGATATCACCACTTCTTAAAGACGACTCCATCAATTCATATGTGCCTTCATAGGTAGTCACTCCTAGTCCAGGGTATTCTTTTAATAATTTATTAATTGCGTTTGGTGTTAAATATGTTCGGGTATATGGCAGTGTACCTATTTTAACGTTACCGCAAGTAATACCGTCAATATTTGCCATATCTTCTATACCATGACGTATTTCAGCAAATGCTAGCTTTATATGTTGTGCTAATACATGACAAAAAGGAACAGGTGAAACTCCGCTTGGAGCGCTATTGAATAGCGGCATTTCAAGCCATTCTTCCATTTGTCGTACTGAGCTATAGATAGCTGCTTTAGTTATATTGAGTTGTTCAGCAGCTCGTTGATAATTATTTAAATGATACAAAGCAATAAACGCAGATAATCTTTTGTAGCTTATATCCATTGAAAATATAGGAATATTCTCAACAGGCCGATTTATATCTGAATATTCAAGCAGTTTGTCACCAACTTTTTTAAATTCATCCATTGCTCTTTTTGAACGTACCGTTAATGATTTTCCGTGTGGAGTTAAAATCATTCCTGTAGAGGTTCTATCGAACAGCTTTTTTCCTACAGTTAATTCAAGATCTGAAATGGCTTTAGTGATTGCTGTTTGAGAACGATTTAGTTCTTTAGAGGCTTTGGTTACATTTTGATATTCGGCCACATAAACAAGAGCTCTTAACTGTCTAAGGCTAATGTCTGGTATTCCATTTGGATCAAATTGAATCATTTTAATGCGCCTTTTATTAAATAAGTTCTACGGGTGTAATGAACAAGAATTTAGCATGAATTTAAATATTCAAGCAATGAGTATTTGTTTGATGTTAATAATATTTTGTTCTTTAGGCCTTTAAAAACTGTAATTGTATATTTGTTTTTGTGTTTTTTGGTATGAATTTTATTGAGTTGTATTCTTTATTTTAGTTGAGGTTAATTATTTTGCATGGCTAGAAAACAGTTTCCCATTGGAAGTTAAACGTATATCGCCTTTATGCTTTACCCATCTCAAAATAAAGGTGGTTAATATTGTGAGTCAAATGTCTATTCCATTTATGCAAATTCGAGGTGGTAGTTCTAAAGGTCTTTACTTTTTAGCTTCTGATTTACCAACCTCTGAAAGTTTAACAAATCAAATAATATTAGATGCGGTAGGAAGGGATGATAGTCAAATAGACGGTTTAGGCGGTGGTCATCCTTTAACGAGTAAAGTAGCTATTGTATCTCCTTCTAAGTTGCCGAATGTTGATATTGATTTTTTATTTATTCAAGTTGTTGTTGGTCAGAATCAAATTGATACGACGCCAAATTGTGGAAATATACTTGCAGGAGTAGGTCCTTTTGCTATTGAATCTGGCTTAGTTACTCCTACTGACTCTATGACTAAAATTACTGTGAACATGCTTAACACAAATAAATTGTGTGAATTGATTTTGCATACCCCGAATGGAGAAATCAATTATAACGGTGACCAGCGTATTGATGGTGTTTCTGGTACATCGGCTCCTATTGTTTGTAACTACATGGATATTTCAGGTTCTGTAACTGGAGAGCTTTTTCCGACCGGAGCCGTTAAAGATAATGTTGATGGTGTTGAAGTGACTTGCATTGATAATGGTATGCCTGTGGTTTTAGTTAGAGCAGAAGACTTACAAGTTAGCGGGTATGAAACACCCGAAGAGCTTAACAGTGATCAAAATCTCAAAGATAAGTTAGAAAGTATTCGTTTAGCTATATCACCTAAAATGAACATTGAAAATGCTCAATCAAAAGCCGTTCCTAAAATGTGTATTATCTCACCAGCAAGGTATGGAGGGCTTATAAATACACGCACATTTATACCACATCATTGTCACTCAGCTATTGGAGTATTAGGAGCTGTTTCAGTTGCTACTGCTTGTATTGTAAAAGGTAGTGTTGCTGAAAATTACAGTAATGGTGTTATTACGCCGAATGATCCTATTTCTGTTGAACATCCGTGTGGGGAATTTACCGTTAATTTAGATTTTGAAGATGATGGCGTTATCCCTCAAATTAATGGTGCGGGAGTTATTAGAACGGCAAGATTATTGAGTAAAGGTGTTTTATTCGTACCACAACCGAATTGATCTAAGGAAATTTAAAATGAAACCTGTAGTTATTAGAAATATTGAAAGAAATGAAGTATCAAGCCTAGATGAGTTGGCACATTACGGAACATCAACGGTACATGAATCTCAAGGTCGAGTCGGGTTATTAAAACCGTACATGAGACCCATTTATCCTGGCGCTAGAATTGCGGGTAATGCCGTTACCATACTGGCTCAACCGGGTGATAATTGGATGTTGCATGTAGCTATGGAATTATGTAAACCGGGCGATATATTAGTTGTTGCATGTACTACTGATAATACAGACGGAATGTTTGGAGATTTACTCGCAACATCAGCACAAGCTAGAGGAGTAAGAGGCTTAGTCATTGATGCTGGTGTTCGTGATGTTAAAGACTTACAAGAAATGTCTTTCCCTGTATGGTCACGTGCTGTAAGTGCTAAAGGAACCGTAAAAAATACCTTAGGTTCGGTAAATATTCCCGTAGTTGTCGCAGGACAAGTTATTAACCCTGGAGATGCAATAGTTGCCGATGATGACGGTGTTTGTGTTGTAGCAAGAAGTGAATTGAAAGAGGTTTTGGTTAGCTCTCATAAAAGAGAAGTTAATGAAGAAGAAAAAAGATTAAAACTGAAAAGTGGTGTTTTAGGATTAGATTTATATAATATGCGTCCACGTCTTGAAGAAGAAGGGTTAACTTACTTTGATTCAAACGAGGAATGGAAAAAAAGTCTTTAGTTAAAAATGTAATACCCGTTCTAATTAAGGGGGGCTATTTATCCAGCTAGAATTTAAAAATTAATTAGTGGGGTTGGTTATGTGGCATAAAATTAAAGCCGCCTTAGGTCTGACAGGAAAAAACAATATAGTTAATGGTGTTATCCTAGGGACCGATTCTCACGAGTATAGTATGTGTAAAAAGTTGCGTTCAAAAAAGGTACAGATCTTGTTTTTTATTTCTGAAGATCCATGGCAATATAATACTTGTTTTGAAGGAGCTATATGCAAGTATCCTATTGAACTGAAAGCCTTGTGTGCAAAACATAATATAACAAACATATATTATTGTGATGAATCGTGGCTAAAAAAAATACCTTCCCTGCCAGTTGGTACTACGCTTATACAATATCACTAATGACCGATTTAATTATTATTAGCTTAGGCTGTTTTGTTGCAGCCTTTATAAACGCTTCATTTGCTACTGGTGGCGTTTATATTATGTTAGCTACTGTGTCTGCTGTATTACCTTTAACTGTAACTATACCTTTATTACCCGCACTTGCCTTACCTTCATTATTTGCTCGCATTGTTTTATTTAAAGATCATATCAATCCATCCATTGTTAAAGCATTTATTTTTGGATCAATTTTTGGCGTTTTGCTTGGTGGGCAAATATTTGTCAGTTTAGATGAACATATTATTTCACTATCAATAGGAGGATTAATATTACTCATTACATGGTGGCCTAGTATTAGTATAAAACTCCCCCGTTTTAATGTGTTTTCGTATATTGGTTTTAGCCATTCGTTTATTGGTACTTTGTTTGGTGTTGGCGGCATTTTACAACCTGCTATATTTAGAACCGCAATGACACAAGCACAAATAACAGGAACTTTAGCTGCTTGCCTGTTTACTATGGATATATTTAAAATTTCTAGTTATGTTTTTAATGGTTTTTCATATTTTTCATATACGCTTCAATTATTGTCTGCCATTTTCTTTGGCTTTTTAGGTGCATGGATAGGTAAGCGAACTTCAGTTGCTATTTCTCGTAAAACGTTTAGACGTATTTTTAAGTTCATTATAACGATGGTGGCTTTAAGACTTATATTTAAAGGGATTATTTATTAAGTAACCTGAACTCGACTTAATAAATACTTCTCTAGCCACTATTTTTCTAACTTCTGCGTTAAATTTACTTGCAATAGAGGAGTATTGACGCGAAATTTGCCTGAATTAATAAAAACTAGCAAGCTAGAGGCTTAAGAAAACTATTTTTTATATTTCAATTTGTTAAGAATCTCTTAAACCGAGTTCAGGTTAAGTACAAAAGCATGATAAATATTTTATTATGGCAAAGTAATTAATATGCATTGGTTTACATTTAATCTTACTCATATGCTATAGCTTGAATTATTTTATTTAGGGAAGTTTATGATTATAGATTGCCATGGCCATTATACGACCACACCCGATGAATTAGGTTTTTATAGAGAGCAACAAAAGCAAGATTTATTAACGGATAAAAACTTTAAGCATCAAAAAGGTATCATTAATATTTCTGATGATCAAATCATAGAAAGCCTTGAAAATGCTCAACTAAAATTACAGCGCGAACGTGGCACAGACCTTACGATTTTCTCTCCTCGAGCAAGTTGGATGGGACACCATATTGGTAATGAGTCAACCAGTAAATACTGGAGCGAGCATTGTAATGATCTGATTCATCGTATTACAAATTTATATCCTAAAAATTTCGCGGGTGGTTGTCAGTTGCCTCAAACACCAGGCTCAGATTTAACTAACAGTGTTATTGAGTTAGAGCGTTGTATTACTGAATTGGGATTTGTAGGCTTTAATTTGAATTTAGATCCTTCAGGCGGACACTGGGATTCTCCACCATTAGGTGACCGTTATTGGTATCCTATTTATGAAAAAATGTGTGAACTAGATGTTCCCGCAATGATTCATGTTAGTGGTTGTTGTAATCCATCTTTTCATACTACGGGTTCTTATTACTTAAGTGCTGATACGGTTGCTTTTATGCAATTAATGACCTCTGATGTATTTAAAGATTTTCCAAACATTAAGTTTATTATTCCACATGGTGGTGGGGCTGTACCTTATCATTGGGGACGATTTAGAGGCTTAGCTGATATGCTTAAGTTACCTCCATTAAATGAGTCTGTTATGAATAATATATACTTTGATACTTGTGTGTATCATCAAGCAGGTATTGATTTATTACTTAAGGTTATTCCCGTTAAAAATATATTGTTTGCATCTGAAATGGTTGGTGCTGTTCGTGGTATTGATCCTGAAACAGGGCATTATTTTGATGATACAAAGCGTTATATAGATGGTAATAAACAACTGAATAGTACTGAAAAACAAGCTATCTTTGCCAATAATGCTCTTAATGTCTTTAGTCGACTTCGCATTTAGCTTAACTATATGGAAATAAATACCTGTCAATAGATGTGATATTAAATCTGACGATGGGTATTTTTTCTATTTATTACACGTTAATTAGCCGAAATTCGCTTTAATCAATGTTTCTCTAGTCGCTATTCTACTGATTTTATTATTATATTTACTCGCAATAGACCAGCTATTGACGAGATATTTGCTTTAAAGCCTAAAAAACGTTCAAACTAGCATAAATTTAAAAATATTATCAATTATTTCAATTGTTTAAAAATATATTAAGCCAAGTTCAACTTAATTATTCGTATTAATATTTTAAGGGTACCTTTATGAAAAAAGTATTTAAATTACTCTGTGGTAGTATTTTTGTTCTGTTACCACTATCGATTCATGCTGCTTCACCTAATACCGCTGAAGATGAATTTCATGTAGCCTATGAAATGCCTGTATTTTCTCCTAGTTTAGGTACACAGTCAGCGGGTACACACCTAAACGCCCCAGGCGATCGTTATCGCTATACTTATATTATTGAAGATAAATACGCAACAGATCCAAGTTTTATATTAAAACGCGCTAATCTTGGTGTACATATTATCGATTCTGACTTCAATAAAGAAACAGGTGACCAAAAGCCTGAGTGGGGCCAAATATTGATTAACAATCAGCCTCGTTATTGGATCCACTTCAAAGAAATAAAAAACTATCGTAAAGACGATGTTTCTGAATTAACAAATTTAGTTGAAATGAAAAGTGATGATGAAGTAGGGGGAGTTCCTCCTTATATTTTTAATGTTACAGAGTTGATAAAAGATCGAAAACTGATCTTGGAAGTTATTAATTTACGTAGCGATGGGGCTATTGATAGTTCTGCGGATTATGGTGATTTTAATGTGTTGCGTGGTGGTTTACACCTTTATTACATTAAAAAATAGATGATATACCCGTTACCAATCAAGAGGCTATTTCAGAGCACTTGAGGGATATCAATTCAAGGCAGTGCTTTGCAATAATGGTCGTTCCCTTATAAAAAGCACTAACGAAGAAGTGATTTTGCTCAAGCGCTTCTTCGATGGGTCTAAAAACAATTTATGCTTCGTTATTAACTTTAGTAAGGTTCCTACACGGATGTAGGACATTAGGGTAACGCAGGAGCAGTTACCGAGAATAACCATGACGTAAATTTAATGCCTTGCATACATGGATGTATGTACTTAGATTTTGTTTGGAACGTAAAATCTGTGCCTAAATTGTTTTTAGTTCCCACTGAAACCTGCATCTTGAATGATAACGGGTATATATACCCGTTACCAATCAAGATGCGGATTTTAGCACCTGAAAATGGTTATTAATGCTCATCCCTAAGGTTATTACCGATACTTGGGGTAATATGGATGAAATACTTTTTCATAGTGACTGATATCAGTGGCGACTACCTGTAGTTTCGATACCTTATCTATCCCTGTTTTTATCCAACCATAACTGACCTTCGTCGCTCATGGTTGGATGTATTGCATCCATGAATAATATAGGTTTATCGCTAACGCTGCTTTTCAACTTGCCATATTGTTAAATGAAATTATGGATTGTTTTTTTAGTAAAAGATTTTACGTTTCTATACTAGTCTTTGTAGGTTATGCTAAGCCAACTTGAATTATACCAATCGCTTAGCTATATCAACCCAATACGTAACACTCTTATGAAATACTTACATTATCTTCCTTTATTTTTATTTATATCTTCTTATCAATGTTTGGCTCAATGGCATGAAAAAAATTTTCATGTAATGGGGACTGAAGCAAAAGTTCAGTTTTGGCATGAAGATTTCCAAAAAGCTCAATTATTGATTAACGCAGTAGAAAATGAAATGGAACGCATTAATCAAACAATGAGTCCATACATTGAAACCAGTGATTTATCGGTCATTAATAATACTGCGGCTATTCATCCTGTTAAAATAAGTACTGAGTTATTTAACTTACTTAAAGCCGCTAACGATATTTCTCGTTTAAGCCATGGTGCATTTGATATCACCTATGCATCAGTGGGTTATCAATATCAATACCGTAATAAAATTAAGCCTAATGAAAAAGCGATTACTGATAATTTAAACAAAATTAACTATCAGGGGATTATCCTCGATCAAGAGAATCAAACGGTTTCATTTTCTGTTGAAGGAATGAAGATTGATCTAGGTGGTATTGCTAAGGGCTATGCAGTGAAAAACTGTTTGACCTTACTAAAAGAGTCTGGCGTAAATCATGGTTTAGTGAGTGCAGGAGGCGATACAGGCTTACTGGGCGATAAACGTGGCCGACCTTGGATTGTGGGTATAAAGCATCCACGGGCAGAAAATAAAACGGCTGTTCATCTACCTTTAGAAAACGAGGCTATTTCCACATCAGGCGATTACGAACGCTATTTTATTGAAGACGGTGAGCGATACCATCATATTTTAAATCCTAAAACGGGAAAATCAGCTAAAGAAGTAGTGAGTGTGTCGGTTATTGGTGATGACCCAACCGTGGTTGATGCACTTTCAACAACGTTGTTTGTGTTAGGTTTACAACCTGCGATGAAACTTATTGATTCGTTAGAAGGGTATGAAGCGATTATTATTGATAAAAAACAGACATTGCATTTCTCGAAAGGGTTAACACAATAATTATTGTTAACCCTTTTAGTCTACTATTAAGTTCATATTAAATTTACAAAAACTGGTATACCCGTTACCAATCAAGAGGCTATTTCAGAGCGTTTGAGCGATATCAATTCAAGGCAATGCTTTGTAATAATGCTTGTTCCTTTATAAAAAGCATTGTTGATGAGGTGATTATGCTCAAACGCTTCTACGATGGATCTAAAAACAATTTATGGGGCTTATTAACTTTAGTCAGGTTCTTACACGGATGTAGGACATTAGGGTAACGCAGGAGCAGTTACCGAGAATAACCATGACGTAAAATTAATACCATGCCTAAATTGTTTTCAGTTCTCACTGAAACCTGCATCTTGAATGATAAAGGGTATATAACCTCAGCTCGGGATAAGCAAAGTTACTCAACAAGCTATTTTTATGCCTAACTTCGTTGAATTTATTACTAATAGCCAGCTATTAGATAGAAAAATTCGCCTTGTTATACACAAAAATATCAATGTTGAGAGACTAATATAATTTAGGAAAACAACGATACAGATTAAGGTTTTGATAAATAGGAATTTTAATTCATTATCTAACATTCATTAACCCGAGTTGAGGTTATATAACTAAACCTGATTGATTGTTCCTGTTACTATGGGTTTAAAAGCGGTTAAAGAATCTAACATTTTAGTGTTTCCTAAGCCTTGCCTTGGTACTAAATTAGTAAACTGACCTGTTTCGCCATGTAAAGCGAGATAGTTTAATAATACTGTTTCTACCAAGAGGTTAACATTATTCGCTGAAGGTGCTGAGGCGGTATCAACAGAAGCGTCTGAACGCATAAAACCTATTTGCTGACTTCTTGCCATTTGATCTTCAGTTGAACCCATTAATTCAGGTTTACCACTTGGGTTAAATACTAAAATAAAAGCAGCACCTGTCGATGAATTATCACCCGTCCATTCACCTTTGCCACGGCCTTCGGTTGAATCGTCTACGCGGCCATTACTGGCAACCGAACCATCGCTAAATACATACATCATTAAAGGTGTGTTTTTTCTAGCGGCATATTCCAAACATGCGCCCATACAGCGACCTGCTCGTAAGTCTCTTAGTTCTCCAGTACCACGTTCACCTGTGTGATAATCAAATCCACCCATGGTTACGGTACCTGCACCTGAGTATCCATCGATGACTAATTTCATGATAGATGATGTTTTTTGAAATTCGCGTTCACTGTCAAATTCATCAATTTTGAATATACCAGCGGGACCTACAATATCAGGATCTGCTACAGGGTTAAGTGTAGAAGGATCACCAAAGCGATCAGCAATATCAGTACTTTTAACGTAACCACAATTAATTAAGTCTTTGATCACATCATCGCGTGTTACTTGTGTATTTACTTGTGACATTTTTTGCGCACTAACTCGCTGAATACTTTCCATTACGGTAACAGCATCTTTTTGCGATAAAAGATTAAATAAATCCCCTACGTCCACTAAACCTGTTGCGTCAGAAGGGCGATCAATTTTGGTTGGTCGTTTATTTAAATCCATAAAAGTAGCGGATGCCATTGAGTTTCCACCCGAATCGGTATTTCTTGAACCGATCAATGGCATTAATGAGCCATCAGCCCCTGCATGTGATATAGCGTACATAGGATTATGTGGATTATTGCTAGTGTCATTATCTGAACGATTTGGTATTACTGCACCGTTAATTTTGGCAGCAGTTTCCGGCGATACCTTTTCTAAAATACCTCTTAAAAATGCAGAGTCTGAATGAAAGGCCAAACCAAGATCTGTATTAATAAAATCTGACTCTCCTGTATTTGGGTTAGCGATAGGAGGCGCCATATCACCAGGTAAGCCTAATTTGTTATAACCGGCGGTTGAAAGAAAGTCTTGTTGTCCGCCCAAACCACCTACTAATACGTTAGAGCCAGCTATATTAGCGCCACCAGCAAGATCAAAAGCAATAAAAGGTATTTTTCCTGCTCCTTGTACATTGATCCCGCAAGTCCCGCTTAATGTTTGAATATCTGGCGATAAAGCTGCATTTGCGCGGTTTGGTGTAGCAAAAAGACTCGCAATAGAAAGCCCCGCTAACATGCCTCCGCCTGTTCTTAAGCCTGAAGAAATAAAATCTCTACGAGATCTTGGTTTAGCATGATCTGAAAATAGTAATGGGCTATCTGGGTGAAAATGTGATGGCTTTTTCATAAGTTACATCCAATTAAATTTGTATAAATCATTACTTATATCTACACAGTTACATGATTAAAATAATGATCGAAATAAGTACGGTTACCGAGTTGCTAATGGCTCTATTGAACAAGTACAACTGCGCTGGCCAATATTGCTGTACATGATGCTTTAGCAATCGTTCTACTTCGATTAGCTTCACAGGCATTAGTACATGACGATAAGCGCGTAATTAACGCATCTATTTCTGTTGTTACAGCATCTTTTTCAGGCTGCGTTGTTATATTTAGCGGTAGTAATTTATCAATTAACAGGGTAATAAATTGGCTACGATTATTAGTATCAAACACAATACTAGGTGCTTGATCGAAATCTATCCCTTCGAACCATGTATTTCTAATAGTTGGATCTTCAATCGCACTATCGCAATAGGTAATGGCAAGTTGTGTTATACCCATTTGCTGTGCCGATATAAATGTTTCAATATTATCAATACTCGGTAGTTGTCTTTGAACTAATTGATAGGTGTTTCTTACTTTACTTGTTTGCGCAGGAATACCTGTTAATACACTCATAGTGGCATTTAATTCAGCAAAGTTTTTAATGCCAATATCTGACGTATTTGTTGCTGAAGGCACTTCAGGCGTAATGATGACTTCACCAGGAAGGGTGATATTGCTAAAGGTTCCGAGTGTTTCAAATGAAAGGAAAAATTCATCATTTTGCGCACCTTTATCAAGACCAATGATGGTACCTAATGATGAAAGAGGTAGGGGAGAAGCAATACTTTCCGTTGAGGATATCGTTACATCTACATTTTTAAATGCTTGCCCTTGAGCACTTTCTTTACCATTTATACCTAGCTTAATACCTTTAATATTTAATGATTCAGGTAAGGTTTTGTTGTCTAAGTTAACCAGCGAAGGGCTATTAAATAAATAACTGTAATTATCAAATTGACTAACTTCAAACACGATAAAAGTATTAGCAAGATTAACTTTTTCGCTAATTGAAAAGAGTAAAAAGAATTTTTCACCCACACCAATATCATAATTTTGTTGAATTTGATCTTGAGTAAGTACGTTATTGTAAATAGCTAATAAACGCACGCTGCCTTGCCAAACGTTGTTATTAGTTGCTTCTTGTCCGAGTATTAACGCAAAGCTGTCATCCCATGCGGATAATGGTGCAACTTCATTATCGGTAATATTAATTAAATTACCATTAACGTAAATTTTTCTCCCTTCAGTTGCATCATAAGTGAGTACTACATGTTGCAATGTTGCTTGTAGCACTTCGTCGTTATCAGGTGTACTCAACGCAGGTTCACCGTTGGTCGATGTTTGTTCGTTACGTAGCATGAAGTCGTAATTGTATTGGGTTTGCCCTAAGGTAAAGTTTCGTTCGGTTTCACTGGCTGAATAACTAATTATTTTTGCAGGGCCTTCTTGCACTACATTACTGGGAGTTACCCAAGCTTCCACAGAAAATTTTCCTGTGGCGGTAATTAGATCATGTAGCTTTTTACTGGAAGCTGTACTTGCTTGTGCTTTCCCATTATTTAATTGTATGCCCCAGCTACCAAGCCATTCATAATCACCGCTCAAGGTTAAGTTAGCGGCAGGGCTAATGCCTGATGTATCGTAAGCGGTATTACTTTCACCTGTTTTGAATTGGTAGAGTGCAATAACGTCTGTTTCAAAACGACCACCACTTGATGCAACAACACCATCAGTAAGTTTTAACGCTTTTGAAATAACCATTTCATCTGCAATCGTATTAATTTCTATTTCATCACGCATTGCCGTAATTTTTTCTAACATTTCGTTGCTGTTTTCTTGGCAGTTTGTCCAGCAATTATGAAACTCAGATCCCAAACGAATCACTAAACGAGATTGTGTAGGGTTATCAATATTAATTACACGCTGTGTCGCTAAATAAGCTTGCTCTATGTTTTGGCTAGCAAAAAATGGAGCCTGTGCATTTACCGCGGTTTCTTGATGGCAATTAGAACAATAGGTTTGTAGCAACGGGTAAACATGATCGTTAAATAAATCCGTAGACTCAGGAAAACTTCTGCTTGCGCCAGCCTCTTTAATAACAGGTGCTTTTAATTCTATGGTATTGGCAATGCTTACTTGATTATCTGCCCATAGTTTTATCCATTGTGTCATGGTTTCACCACAGGCTTGATCACTACCTAACCAACAATTATGACCTGACGCTACTTTAGTTACTAATCGAGAAAGTTCGGGTTTAGATAGGTCAACTAGTGCCGTTGTATCTGCATAGGCTAAGTTTACATCGTCATGGCGCGCGAAATAGGGCGCTTGATCATCAACACGATGACATCCACCACATTTATCGCTTGTTGATACATTATCCCATAAGTTTGCTTTATAACGTTGAATATCATCTGTTTGCGGTGCAGGGCCAGTATATACATTGGTTAATATTTCTGTCTGAACAGGAGGATTACTTTCTACTTCACTACCACCACAGGCGGTGAGTAAGACAAGCGAAACCAGTGTAAAAAAATGAATATGTTTCATGCTTACTCTCCCATGCAGTATGTGCCAATTTCAGCAAATACCTGTTTTAGTTGATAAGCATGCTGTTTGAATGATGCCGTAGTGGTTGTTATTTTAGTTAAATCGTTTTGACTTTCTGGTTCACGTAAACATACATTTTTAAATACCTTTTTAACTTGGCACTGAGCAAAAGCATGACTGTTTGCTAATTCTTCACCGAGGGATTTAGCGCCTTCACCTTGACCCGCTAAAGCTGAATTCCAGCCTAATTTTCGATTGACACCTGAACGCCAATAGTTTTGCCATTTATCGTCAGTGGTCATAAAACCAAAAGGGAAGGTTGTATTGTTATTATGATACTTTGATTGAACACGTGTACCTGTCTGATTATTAAGTTGCCCTTGAGCATTATAAACAAGCTGACCGCTTTCACCGGTAGGATCATTGTCTTGGTCAAAGTCATAATCATAATAAGCAAAAGCTTGGGCTAGTGGATCCATACCGCTATGACAAGCAATACAATTATTAAGAAATAAGCGACTATCACCTCCGGGGCTACGGCTTACATCTTGTCGTATACGATCAGGCGGTAAAGTATTATCTTTTAAAGGTTCTAAGTCGGTACATAAATGATTCATTAAGGTAAAGCGCAACATAGCGCGATTAGTACCTAAATAAAAAAAAGCTTTTGCAGCAGCACGACTTGTTAGTATACCGGCGGTTGCACTAGCGGGTATGTTTGTAATGGTTGATTGAGGTACTTGAACTAAATGGCGAGCTAAATCTGTAAATTCTTCATCAAGTCTTTGGTAGTGAGTATTATTATTGGCGCTAGCGGGAGGTAAACCTAGGTTTTCATTACCTACATAAGTAATGTCTGATTGTAAAATTTCTCTAAAGTCTAGGTCGTCTCTTACCATACCAATAATAGTTGCGCTGTAATCGTTTAGCGGAAGAAAGATATCTTGATCTTTATTTGTCCAAGGTGTGGCAAATAACTTTAATGTTGTTCGATAAAAATCAGGTGAATCCATCGCGATATAGGCAGCTTCAATATCCTTACTATCGTTTAGAAGTGCAGTCATACGGTTTAATGTTTCTTCGTTTGCTGGCACTCCTGCAATACGGTCATGAAGTCTTTTAGCTTGTTCTAAAGTACCTGCATAACTTAGGTTCACCATTGAAATATTGGAAAGGATAAATACTAGCCCAAGTTTATGGAATGTATTTTTTATTACTCCTATTTTGGCTAAAGCAAGTTTGATTATATTGATATCTTTACTACTTTTTTTTTCATATAAAGTGTATTTATTCACTTTATATGAAAACATATTCAATATGTTTTTGTTTGATCCTTGTAAAAAGAAACTCTTCACACAACCTCCTTGAAGGTGTAAATACTAGATTTTTTATGCCTAATTTATAAATATAAATAACATAATCATTTAATGATTTTCTAGATGGGGTAGAATGATTTTTAAACAAATCAGTTTAGAAACTTGGTAATTTATAATTTATTTTTTTACATAATGAAACTGATTTCTTACTTTTTTGTAAAAATAATAGACACTGTCGCCATATGGAAACACTTGATCTTTAAGGGTTTGTATATAAAACGTACTAATTGTGTTGTTTGTGTTATAAAAGTGGACATTCTCTTTCTTTACGATTAATCTTCCAAAAAAATTGAATAGGTCTTACTTATTCTTTTTTGTTTTTTTATAAAATATGGTGTTTTTCATGGATGGTAAGTTATACAGTAGCGGAGTTTTCGCTGTTATATTTTTATTTTTATTAACGGCGTGTAACTCTGAAAAATCAAGCACAGGCGAAATTACAGATCCTGTACTTATTGAATATCCAGTTGTATACATTGAACGGAATGTTTTTATTAATAAAGATGAAGAGCAACCTGAAAGAGCTAGCTTTTCTTCAACAGATCCTATTGCATTTAATCCGGGTGCTAATCTTCTTATAAAAAATAATGCTTTTGCTGAATCTCAAGCTGTTAGCTTAACTAATGGGCTTTTTACTCGCGATAAAGTAGAAGAAAATGATATGGAAATTGATAACCGTATTGATCTACGTGATTTAACTGTATCTGAAGATGGGCAACAATTTCTTATTTCTATACGTGCCCCCAAAATTGTTGATGCTGATGAACAACCCACATGGAATATTTGGCATTACACACAAACCACTAAAAAGCTTGAACGTTTAATTATTGATAACAGCATTGCAGAACAGGGCGATGATCTAATGGCCTCATTCTTACCTGATGGTCGTATTATTTTTGCTTCTAACCGCCAGAGATTGTCAAAAGCCATTTTATTAGATGAAGGAAAATCACAATACCAAGGTCAAAATGAACGACAAGATTTGGGTACTTTTAATATTCATGTCATGCAAGCTGATGGTTCATCAATCAAGCAGTTAACCTATAACCTTAGCCATGACTTTTACCCTTTAGTTATGCAAAACGGGAAAATACTTTATAGCCGGTGGGATGCTATGGGTGGTGTGAACAAAATTAACTTATATCAAATGTTACCTGATGGTACAGAAAATCAATTAGTTTACGGTTGGCATTCGCATGAACTCACGATTGACGATGAAAATTTCGATATCGAGTTTGTAAAACCTCAACAAATGCCTAATGGTGATATTTTGTTGATGTTATCTGCAGATAATGAGAGTACATATCAAAAACGTCCTTTAATCGTAAATATTAACGACTTTATTGATGAGTCTCAGCCTCTAGATAATAATGCTCCTGCTAATGAAACGGCTTCGTCAGTATTATTTTCATCTCAAGGTTTTAACTATAATTTTTCTGATGATCTTAATGAGGCTGGCAGATTAAGCCATATATTTCCTTTACCTGATTCGAGTGAACGTTACTTGTTAAGTTTAGATTTATGCAGGGTAGTGGTAGATGAACTTACTTTAGCCTGCGGTCAGTTAACGGATGAGCAAAAGCTAGATGAGTCAATTGTCGCTGCAGAATCAGCATACGAGTTATGGTTATACAATAAAACTGAAAATACTCAACAGTTAGTGGCTAGCCCAAGTGGTGATAACCAAATGATAACCGAAGCTATTATTTTACAGCCCAGTGATATTAATAATGAGTTTATTGCTGATAAAGTTGTAGGCAATGAACTTGATACTGAATTATTTAACGAACAAGCTGCTGCACTACATATTCGAAGTGTTTATGACTTTAGTGGTATAGATACCACTGAAAATGGAATAGACCAACTTAAAGATCCTACACAAACAACGGCAGCAGAAAGACCTGCTCGTTTTATTCGTATACTACGTGGCGTACCTATGCCTTCTGATGAAGTGAGAGATGTACTCAATACAGACTTTGGTCGAAGTCGTCAGCAACTCATGCGTGAAATTATAGGCTATAGCCCAATACAGCCTGATGGCTCAGTTAAAATAAAAGTACCTGCAAATATTCCTTTCGCTTTAAGTGTATTAGACGGAAACGGGCAACGTATTGGTGGTCGACATCGTCAATGGATAACCGTTAAAGCAGGTGAAACTCTAGAATGTAATGGTTGTCACACCGCTAATGATACCACACCTCATGGTCGTAGAGATGCCGAGATAACTAGTATAAATAGTGGGGCCATTTTAGGCGGAGTACCATACCCAAATACAACCAATACTATTATTCCTGAAATGGGCCAAACGATGGCCGAAGCTGCTGAACAAGTATATGGCTTAGCTGAATTATCAAGTGATTTGGTTTATAGAGACATTTGGTCAGATGGTGATATTTCTCTTGTAAATCCATCAATTGATTTTTTATATAGCCTGTTAGAAACACCTATGCCAAATGGCAGTAATTGTTTTACTAACTGGTTAGCCTATTGCCGAATACAAATTAATTATGCTGAACACATTGCGCCGCTTTGGCAACGTGATAGACAAGTCTTCGATGAAGTAACAAACGAGTTAATTCAAGACAATACTTGTGTGTCCTGCCATCAACCCTTTGACGCAGATAACGTAGCACAAGTACCCGCAGGGCAGCTCGACCTTTCAGCAATACCTTCTGAAGAACCTGCTCATTTAGTAAGTTATCGTGAACTCTTCTTTAATGATGTTGAACAAGAAGTTGTTGACGGTATTTTAATTACTAAATTAATTGAAGTGACTGATAATAATGGAAACACTCTTTTTGAAGTGGATAACGACGGTAACCTTATCTTAGACGATGACAACATGCCTATACCACAATTAACAACAGTACCAGTAAGCAGTGTTATGTCTACACAGGGAGCTCGTGCAAGCAGTAAATTTTTTGATGTGTTTGAACGTGATGATCACCGAAATATGTTATCACCAAGTGAGCGTAAGTTATTAAGCGAATGGTTAGATATTGGTGGGCAATATTATAATACGCCTTTCTATCAATTACCTTAATTCAGTAGGCTTAAGTGAAATGAATACTATGTTAACTGGTATAAACCAAACAAAAATAATAAGGCCGTATATGCCATATAAACGTTATCAGTACTTATATTTAATGTTCAGTTTATTGTTTATCTCATCTTATGCTTTTGCTGAGGCCCTAATTACTGAGCCTACAGCTACTAAGCCCCTTAATTCTGAAATTGTAAGCCAAAACAATCAATTACTCATTGAAGTTCCTTATATTGAATTACTTTCGGGCCCCAGTGCTGGCTACCCAGTTATTAACGTTATTGAAAAGAACGACTTAGTTACAGTGTTAATCAAACGTACTAGTTGGTTAAAAGTTGAAGATAAACGCGGTAATCAAGGTTGGTTCCATCAAAATTCATTATTAAACGTAAGTCATTCTGGTGAAAAAGTGACGTTAAGTGAAATTGAATTTCACGATTACCAGCAGCGCACTTGGGAAGGTACTGTTATGTTTGGTGATTTTAATGGAGCAAATTTTTATAACATTGGATTAGGTTATGTTTTTAGTCCTGTTATTACGAGTGAACTATCTTTGGCTAAATCTCAAGGTGATATATCAGACAGCAATATTTATGAACTACAGCTGGTCAGTCAACCTTTTCCTGATTTAACTGTTAGTCCATATTTTTCTGTTGGACTTGGTCTTATTACTACCGAACCTCATAGTGTTTTAGCCGATGCAAAAACAAGAGAAAACACCCTCATAAGTAGTGCTATTGGTGGGAAATACTATTTAGCTCGAAATTTTGTATTACGAGCAGAATATAAATACTCGTTAGTATTGACTGACAGAGACGACAATGAAGAAATCAAGTTATGGAAAGTTGGTTTCAGCGTATTTTTTTAAACAGGTAAATAAACTTTATGACTTTAAAAACATTAATTATCATCTGTTTAGGATGTGTTAGTTATACAAGCTTTGCGAGCGAAATTTCATCCAATGAAGCTTCATCAAGTGATGTAAATATAAAACCTATTGTTGAACGTAAAGATGTTTTAGATGATGTACTTGATACTGAAAATTTTGAAATTGGACTTCAAGGTGGTTTACTCAGTATTGAAGATTTTGAAAGTAGTAGCTGGGTAAGTGCTCATTTGGCTTATCACATTACCGAGCATTTTTATGTTAAAGCACGTTACGGCGCAGCTGAAGCAGGTACAACAAGTTTTGAGCGATTATCAAACACATCTCCATTATTAACGGATGAACAGCGAGAGCTAACTTATTACGGCTTAAATATTGGTTATAACTTGATGCCAGGTGAAATTTTCTTAGGAAAAAATCTCGCCTTTAACAGCGTGTTTTCTGTGGAATTAGGTGGTGGTACAACTGAGTTTGCTGGTGATGATAACTTTACTGTAAACCTTTCTACTAATTACCGTGTTTTTATTAACGATTGGATCGCTTGGGATATAGGTGTAAGTGATTATATTTTTGATACCACTATTACCGGTGAAACTAAAACAACACATAACTTAAACTTCACCACAGGTTTTGCTGTTTATTTTTAATTAATTTGAAGCACTTAATCCTTATATATTTAGCTAAATAGGAACATTACTTTGTTTATAAAACCTCACAAGAATATGTTAAATAAATTTGTACATACATTAGTTCGAATTGTAACCCGTTCTAGATCTATAAGCCTCACTAAAGGTGTTACAACGTCATTGTTAGTTTTGTTGTCTGTTATTTCATTAAATAGTTCAGCGAATGAATTAGTAAACACTCAAGCATCTGACTTTACTTTGAAAAGTATGGCAGGTGAGAACCTAAATTTAGTAGAGCAACGCGGCAATATAACCGTTATTAACTTTTGGGCTTCTTGGTGTGGCCCTTGTCGAAAAGAGATGCCCGTACTGCAAAATCTTCATAATAAATATACCGATCTTGGTGTTCAGGTTTGGGGTATTAATGTTGAGCAAGATAACCAAGCAGGTCGAGATTTCATCAAAAATATCAATGTAGATTTCCCTATACTATTTGATGATAAAAATATCTTGTCTGAGCTTTATCAAGTGTCTGCTATGCCAACAACTGTAGTAGTTGATCGTAGCGGAAAAATAAGGTTTGTCTTTCGTGGATACAAAGATGGCTACGAAAAAAAGTATGCTAAAGCCATTAAAAAACTTATTCGTGAGTAATGCTGTTTGAATCAAATGCCTTTTTAATAAAGGGCTTAGTTAATAAAAATCTTATTGGACTATGTTATGAACCGTCAATTAATAAAGTACAGTTTACTCATTATTGCCTTATTTATATCAGGTTGTGCCCAGCTTGGGGTAAAGCCTTGGGTTAAACCTTATGAAAGGCAAAATCTTTCGGATCCTGTTATGAATAAAAATCTTCATGCTATAGCCAATAAACATGCAGCACACGTTTCTGAGGCAAGAGAATCAGCTCGTGGTGCAGAAGGGATCGGAGGCGGTGGTTGTGGTTGTAACTAAACGCATTACATACAGTTTATGCGCCATTTTTATGCTCCATGCACTTTTATTTCCACTAAAAGCGGCAGTATTAGACGAAGATAAAGCGGATGTTTTATACCATAGCTATGAAGGTGGTGGTATGAAAATAGATGGACCTGCATTACTTCTGAGAAAAAAAATAAACGAAAACGTTGCTGTGTCAGCCTTTTATTACGTTGATACTATTTCTTCAGCTTCTGTTGATGTACTCAGTAATGCCAGTCCATATACAGAAGAGCGCCAAGAAGGATCGTTAGGCATTGAATACCTACACGACAAAACCACTATGTCATTTGCGGTTAGTAAAAGTGACGAAGACGATTTTTTAGCGCAATCAGTCAGCTTTAATGTGTCTCATGACACCTTTGGTGATTTAACTAATGTCAGTATGGGCGTTAGTTATGGTGATAATGATGTGATGAGAAATGGTGATGAAAACTTCTTTGAAAAAAGTAAACAATATCGTCTTAGAGCCAGCATAAACCAAATACTAACGCGTAATTTAACGGCTGGCATTAGTTTAGAAGGTATAGCTGATGAAGGATACTTAAATAATCCTTATCGTACTGTCCGATATCTTGATCCAACCTCTGAAGCGGGTTTTGCATCACAAGCTGAAATTTACCCTAATACTCGTAATTCTTTCGCGGTTAAATTATCAACCAGCTATTACTTACCTTATAGAGCCGCATTATTCGGGCAGTATCGTTATTTCTCAGATAGTTGGGATATAGAAGCTCACGAAATTGAAATAAGTTACCGTCATCCCTTTGGTGAAGCATTAATGCTTGAACTTAAATACCGAACTTACCAACAAACACAGGCCAACTTTTACAGTGATTTATTTGCCTATCGAGATGCTCAAAATTATTTAGCAAGAGATAAAGAACTCAGTGAATTTGATGATGTTACGGTGGGAATAGGGCTTACTTATTACATTCCTAAACAATACGTTTTCAACGGTCTGAAATCAGAAGCAACATTACAGTGGGATCGCATTACCTTTGATTACCATAACTTTAGAGACAGAACCGTAGGTGCGCCTATTGGCGAAGAACCTTTATATGGTTTTACTGCAGATGTTGTACGCGCGTTTATCAGTGTTTATTTTTAATATTTTAATTTACACGTTAGCTAAATTTGTTAACCAAAATAGCCAAAGAGTTTTTATGATTATAAAACAGTTAAGTAAGTTTCTTATAAGTGCAGCGTTAAGTTGCTCAGTAATATTTTGCACAACGCTGAGTTACCAGGCTATTGCTGAAGAAAACATTCAAAACCCAGAAAGTAATACTATAGCTAGTGAGATTGAACAAATTAAAAAAGAAGTTTTAAAACTTAACAGAGAACTTTTTATTTTAGAGGAAGACTTATTGTTTCCTGCGAGTACTCAAGTAGCTGTGTTTGTGTCAGTTGATATAGGACGTTTTTTTACCTTAGACAGTGTAGAGCTTAAGTTGAATGATGATGAAGTTGCAGGATTTTTATATACAAAACGTCAACGAGAGTCTTTAGAGCAAGGAGGTATTCAACGTTTATTCAAAGGTAATTTAAAAACCGGCCAACACGAGCTTACTGCAATTTTTATTGGTTTAGACCAAGAAAAAAGAACGGTAAAAAGAGCGGTAACCTATCAGTTTGAAAAAGAAGATGATGCAGTAATGATTGAGCTTAAGCTTGAAGACAATACCAGAAACTTTCAAACAGAAGTTATTGTTGAAGAGTGGATACTGTAAGGTTTTATGTTGTTAACTATGCGAATAAATTCAATTTTTCCATTATTAAATCTTTCTCATACAGACAATGAGTACACACTTGTGAAGTATCTTGCGAATCAGACTTTTTCTTTGCATATGTTGTGTGTTGTTATTATTTTAGGTTTAAGCTTTTCAACGAATAAAGCACACTCAAAAGAAAGTTCTACAAAAGTAGAACTTAATACAAAACAGCCATTAAAACAGTTACCCGAACATTTGTCTGAAAAATTTTACCGACAAGCACTTTATTATTATTTTCAAAATAAACCGGATGAAGCACTTAGCCAATTAAATATTAACGACGAGTATTTTACAGAGGCACCAGTACATGCGTCTTTATTTAGAGCTGGGTTGCAAATTTCTCAAGGTTTACCTGAAGAAGCACAAAAGCTTTTAGAGCAACTTTCTAAAAAACTCTCTAATGAGTCAGCTGATAATACTAATCAAACTATAGGTTCTTTTTTTAAAGAAAGTTCAGATCACGATACGATCAGAAGCAACGTACAAAAAGATGAGTTGATGATTATTGTGCTACTGCAATTAGCAGAACAAAAAATAACGCAACAAAATTCTCAATTAGCTAAAAAAGAAGCACAAGACATTTTAAATAACATTCACCTAATACCCGCTCAATATATTGCTCAATACTATTTACTACAACAGCTTATTGCTTGGCCACAACAGCCAAATATTGAAGATTTATCGTTAGCGGAAACAAGTAAAAAGCAATTAGTCGCGTTACTCAATAACGATACTCAAGCACCTTATTTACTCCTAAACGAAGCGTTAAGAGCAATGAGTCAACAAGAGTACGTATTAGCAGAACAAAAACTAAAAGTATTACAAGCTTTTAAATGGCAACAAAAAACAAACGGTTTTTGGCAGCAGCTCTTTGCTAACGAATTAAAACAAACAAGTAAAAATAGAGAAGAACAACAATCTGAACAAAAGATCGAACAAAACGGCATTCATCATTATGCTCAGCTTTTATTAGCTCAACTGTATTTAGAACAAGGCTTATTTCAACAAGGTTATAATCAACTTGAAAGTTTTCCTAAACATTCGCCGTTCACTGAGCAAGCTTTATTTTTGTTTGGCTACTCAGCCTTTAAGTTAAATAAATTTAAAGAGTCAGAGGTGGTATTTAATACTTTAATTACTGATTATCCTTATTCAACATTTACTCAACAAACGTGGGCGTTAAGTGCTGAACAATATATTGCTCAAAACAAGCTTAATCTTGCGCTTAATCGTTACTTACATATTGAAAAATATTATGAGAATAAACAACACGAACTGAACGCGTTTAAACAGTTATTAAATACTGAAGATAACCTACTTAATTTGTATCAAGCGTTAAATGTAGAAGGCATTAGTAAATATGATGTATGGCTGCAAGCCTCTTTAAAAAACACACCATTATCTATAACGTATCAACAGTTATTATCAGTGGACACGTTAATTAAAAAAATTGAAGCACAACAAAATAGAAGTACGTGGTTAGCTAATACCATTACATTAAATAACGCACGACAAAATAAAATTAGAGCCAACCAAAGTAAAACTAATTATCTAGCACTACTCGAGCAACTTGCAGATAAAAAAGCGCAACTAAGTCAATTGCTGAATAAGATAAAAGCTGAAAAATTAAAACAAGGTAATGGTGAGTTATTTGCAAATAATGTTGAACGTAAATGGTTAACACGTATTGAAAATAGTAAACGGGCATTAACTTCTCTACAACTGAGTAGCCAGAACAGCAGTAAAAATAAAAAAGCTAAAGAAACTAAAGCTAAATTTAATCATTACCAACAGCGCTTAGTACGTGTTCAAGGTGTTTTAACTTGGCAGTTACAACAAAAACTTCCTGAACGTTTTTGGCAATCTCAAGAGTCCTTGAATCATGTTGAAGAGTTATATACTCAAACTATGCAGCAGTATAAAAGGGTAGATGATTTACTGTCGAAAAAAAGCGTTTTAACGGGGTTAAGCCTTAAGCATCAAAGTTTAACAAGTAATATTGCGTCGTTATTAGAAATAACACAGCAGTTAAAAGATAGATTGAATGTTAAATTATTAGAACAAAATCAACAGTTTGTTAAAAATGAACAACGTAAAATACAGCAGTTTTTGCTATTTAATCAACGTGCAATGGCAAATGTTATAGAAAGCCTTAATCAACGAGAGGCTTTATAAATGACCGCAACTAATAAACGTTACACCTACTACCTTAGGCTTTTAGTCTCGTCGATACTGATTGCGGGTTGTTCTGTTGTAGGAAGCAATAACGAAAATCAAGGCGACTCTGAAACCTTAGGTAGCTTTGTTAAATCTTCAAATAGAAGTATCACTACCAGTAATGGTGCAGAACAAGGTGAAAGCGAAGATAGTGCTCTTAGTGCTCAGCTGCTCGCTAAACAATTAACAAGAAAAGAGCGCTCTGAAAAGTTAGAAAAAATATATCGTTCAATTTTAACATTAGAACCTAATAAGGGGGTAAGGGCCCAAATACAACACCGCATGGTTCAGCTAGATATTGAAAAATATGAACAAATTGACGTCTTAGAAAATAAAGACATATTAACGGCACTTGTTAGCCAGTATAAAAATTTATTAACGACATATCCAAATCGCCCCGAAAATGAAGATATTCAATATCAATTAGCAAAAACGTATGATTTATTGGCGCAGCCAAAAGAAAGTATTTTAACTATTGAAGCGTTATTAAAAAATTATCCTAATACAAAGCATTACGCAGAGTTACATTTTCGTCGTGCCGAATTATATTACAACGTAGAGCAATATCCACTAGCGTATAAAGCTTATCAAAAAGTACTTAAAGCTGAAAATAATGAGAACTACCGCTTAAATAGCATATACATGTCAGGTTGGAGTCTTTTTAAATTAAACCGACTGTCAGAAGCTGACGATAATTTTATTACGGTATTACACCAGATAGCTGATGTTTATAAAAAAGAGAAGGGGGCCACGAATACAGACATGAATTCAGAGCGTGATTTTTCTTTTAATAATGTATCGGTTTCACATAAAAGTTTAGCTATGGATACTCAGCGCGTATTGAGTATTTCGTTAAGTCAGCAACAGCAGTCTAAAAGCTTAGTTGAATTATTAAACCGACAAGCTCCAATCTTAAGTGCTGAAAGTAATCAACCTTCTACAACAATAACAACGTTGGCTAGTTTTGAACATATTTTATTTCAAAATTTAGCTCACTTTTTGTTAGAAAAAAAATTAGAACATGATGCTATTTTAACGTACAAAAATTATTTAGATTATGCTCCACATTCGTTCTGGTCAGCACAGTTCTCTTTGGCATTAATCGACTTATATAAGCAAAAAGGTCAGTTGGCTAATATAAGAAAAATGAAAGAACGTTTTGTAACCTATTATGGATTAACATCACTTTTTTGGCAGCAATCAAGCTCACAGACAAAAAATTATGTGTTACCTTTTTTGTCTGATTATAGTTTAGCTAAGAGTCGCCGTTTATATGCGTATGCGCAAGATGTAGAAGATGATAAGCAAAGGGAATTAGCTTTTATTGAAACCGCAACCTGGTTAAAAAAATATATTGATGTTGTGGCATATTCTAATACTCAAGTAGAAGAAAAAACTAACTTAGCAACACAAGAATACTTCTTATACGCAGAAGCAAACTTTGAAGCCAAACAATATCTAGAAGCACTTAAAACCTATAAAATGTTAGCCTATTCTTCACCTTATATTAACCAACTTAATACTTATCAAACTAACAAGTTAAGTGCTAATAAAATCAATAATGCTATAAGTGTGGCCGGGGATCAAAACAATAATAATACCGATAAATCTTCATTCGATAATTTACCGCTAAGTTATATTAATCAAGAATCGGCTTATGCAAGCATAGTTACAATGACTGAATTACTTAAGGCTTTTGAGGGGCCAAAAGTTAAAGTAAATTCAATTAATGCGTCAAATTATGTTAATGATAAAAACCAACAGTTACTAAGTCAGTTACTTGAACAGCATAAACAGTTGAATGATTTATTTATTGAACATCATGGTGATGACAGGCGCGCTAAATTAATTGCAGTAAAAGCAGCTGAATATGCCTTTACGCAAAATAACATAGACGACGTTATTAAATACGCTGACTTTGTTTTAACGGCATATCAAGCGGATGCTGCTTCTCTCGCTAAAACCCAAAATAACAGCAAAGTTAAGTATTTACCCAAGCTAGATAGTATAGCTTTAAAACAAGTTGCTATAGCAAGTCAGCTAAAAGCTAATATTCATTTTAAATTTAAGCACTTTGAAGTTGCGGAACAAGACTATTTATTAGCGTTAAACTTTGTGCAAAATCCTGCTAAAAAACAAGAGATAAACGAACTTGTTGCTTATTCAATATATGAACAAGCCAAAGCACAAAAGGCCCTTGGGAGTAAATTAGGCGACCAATCAGCTAATGAACTCGCCATACAGCATTACTTACGTTTAGGTAAATTAGTACCCAATTCGAAATATAGAGCAAATGCTGAATTTGATGCCGCTAATTTATTACTTGCTAGCCAACAGTGGGCAAGAGCTATACCTGTGTTAAATCAATTTAGTCGTCAATTTAAAACGCATCCCTACATTTCAACTATTCCTGCTAAATTAGCATTGAGTTACGAAAAGTTAGAAAACTGGTCGCAAGCAGCACAGCAGTTATTGGTGATGGTAGCGAATGAAAACAATAGTGAGTTAAAGCGTGAATCTCAATACACCGCTGCAGAATACTTTTTAAAAGCGGGTGATACTAAGAGCGCAATTACACACTTTAGAACCTATGCTCACCAATATCCTGAACCTTTTGCTGTAGCACAAGAAGTACGTTTTAAAATGAGCGAATTCTATCGTGAAACTAATGAGCCTAATAAGCGTTACTTTTGGTACAGAAAGATCATTAGCTTCCATAAAAAACAAGAAAAGCAATCTACAGCATTTGATTTAAGCCGTTCAACGTATTTAGCGTCTTACGCTGCATTTGCTTTAGGTCAAGCGCATCAACAAACGTTTAATCAAACTAAATTAAAAGTCCCACTTAATCAAAGTTTAAAACGAAAGCAGCAGGCAATGGCAGAAGCTATTAATTACTATCAATTAGTATTTAAGTGGCAGTTAGCTGAGTTTGTACCGCAAGCGAATTACTCTATTGGTCAGATATATCGTAATTTAGCGGCAGATGTAATGAAATCTGAGCGTCCTAAAGACTTAGATGAGTTAGCGCTTGAAGAATATGAATTTTTATTAGAAGAAATTGCTTATCCGTTTGAAGAAAAGGCCATTGAAGTGCATCAAGCAAATGCCGAGCGTGCTTGGGATAATATTTATGATCAGTGGGTTAAAAATAGCTTGTCGGTATTAGCTGAAATAGAACCAGCAAAATACGATAAATTTGAAATAGTACCTGAGGTGTTTGATGCCATTTTCTAAATCGTTCAATAAGTTATTATCAAAAGGAACACTTAAGTTATTGCCTAAGCTATATTCTACGGTGGCTTTATCCTTAATGGTGTTATCAGTACTTACATTGCAGTCTTGCACATTAATGAGTGAATCTACGAGTTCTAATGGAAAATCAGGCCCAGATGAAAGTAAGGATATTAAAGCAATAGGCAAAAATATTATTGAATTAGGGGATATCCCTAAAGATACGTTGAAGACTGATTCGGCATTACCTTCTAACGATCCTAACAATACTCAAATAGCTAATTCAACTACAGAAAGTAAAACACAGTACCAGATCTTTATCGCACAACAAGCATCACTTAAATCTGAGCTACCTGAAAATATTCATACGTTATATAAATTAGCATTAGCTGAAATGAAGAATAAAAATTGGCAGGGTGCTAGGGAGTTACTGGACGATGTTATTAAACAATATCCTCGTTTGTCTGTAGCCTATTTGAATAAAGCATTGGCTCTTTACCAGTTAAAACAATTAGATGGAGCCGTTATGTCTTTGCAGCAAGCGGAAAAAGTTAACCCTATCAACCCTTATATATATAATCTACAAGGAGTCATAGCACGTGAACAAGGGCAGTTTAATGAAGCTGAAAAACGTTACAAGCAAGCTTTAGCACTATGGCCTGACTATGCTGAAGCTCATCTGAATATTGCTGTGTTTTTTGAGTTATATCGCGGTGAATTTGTTCAAGCTAAAGCGCATTATCAAGCTTACTTAGCGTTAAAACCTGATGATGCTAGAGCAAAAAAATGGTTAGCTGGTTTAGAAGTCAAACTTGCTACTCGTCAGGAGAGTTAATATGAACCTTATAAATAAGTTAAACAGTAACTTTCCACGCTTTATATGGATGTTATCAATGGGGGGATTATGTATATCGTTAAGTTTTTTATCTTTTGCATATAACGAAGAGAGCCAAGCAGTTGAATCGGTAAAGCAGGCTCAAACAGTTCAAACTAAAGATACAGTAAAAAGTAAGACGAATAACTCAACGTATGTGATTGAAACCTTAGTACAGGGTTCGCAAGAGCAACCTAACGTTATTTACATTACGCCATGGCAAGCGAATGAAAAGGCAATAAATATTGAAGGGCAATCGTTACAAGTATCTTTACCTAAACCTATACCTGTCACACCTAAAACCTTTAAAAATAAATTACACCAATACTATAAAAATTAAACGCGTTACTCGCGTTATTAAGAACTGACTTTAAATCATTACATGCCAATCAGCATGATATTTAAGGTATATAACATTGAACACAATAAAGGAAACACCATGAATTTTTTTGATACTATTATTACTTTTTTACAAGATGGAGGTAGCTTTATATACCCTATAGCTTTGGTATTAGTAATAGGTTTAGCTATAACGATTGAGCGTTGGTTTTATTTAACAACCACGTTAAGCGCTAATAAAAAAGCCATGAAGTTAATACAACCGCATTTAATGAAAGGTGATGTTCAAGAAATTATAAATGTGACTAAATCAAGTAAAGCGTCTGTAGCCGATGTATTGTATTCAGGTGCTTCGCGTCTTACTCAGACTAAACGCCGTGAAGATATTGAAAGCGCAATGGAAGATGCCTTAATGGAACACATGTTACGTTTAGAAAAACGTACACCATTTTTAGCTACATTAGCGAATATAGCTACACTTCTCGGTTTGTTAGGAACTATTATGGGGCTTATCGCGGCATTCTCTGCAGTTGCAACAGCAGATCCTGCTGATAAAGCTAACCTATTATCATCAAGTATTTCAGTAGCCATGAACACAACAGCTTTTGGGCTAATTACTGCTATTCCTTTAATTTTATTTCATTCGAGTTTACAAACTAAAACAACGAATATTGTTGATTCTTTAGAAATGGTAGGCCGTAAATTATTAAACTCGCTTTCGTATACAAAGTTTACAGAATCAAACTCAGACCGAGGTTAAGCTTATGAGACGCTTAAGACGTCACAGAGGTGAAGAAGCTGAACTAGATATTACCTCTTTCATGAATTTGATGATTGTATTAGTGCCTGTACTACTGTTGAGTTTAGTGTTTTCACAAGTACGTATTTTAAATCTACAGCTACCGGTATCTGCAGCAGGTGAATCGCCTGAGCAAGAACAAAGTGAAGAAGAAAAACAGTTAGAGTTGGTGATCACAAAAGATAGTTTATATTTAAATTATCCTGCGGGAGTTTTACTTAAAACTTTTGATTTATCTACCGATGAAGGGCAAACGACTCGTTATAACTTCGTTGCGTTATCCTCTTTTTTACAAGATTTAAAACTAACTTTTCAACAAAAAAACATAGAAAAAAGCGATATTGTTATTTTATTATCGCCTGATGTTAACTACCAAAGTATTGTAACGGCAATGGATACAGTTCGTTCATTTAAAGCCGTTGTAGCAGCCAATTTAGTTAATGCTGAGTTATTTCCTAATATTTCTTTAGGTGATGCCCCTATTGATGACATTGAACAAGTTGAATCGAGTGTTGCAGGAGGTGACTCTTGAAACAATCACTTCGATCAAAACGTAAAGCACGACACCATAAACGATTAGGGCAGAGTAGTAAGTTAAACTTAGTTGCACTCATGGATATTTTTACCATTTTAGTCTTCTTTTTAATGGTTAATCAGTCTGAGGTGCGCGTATTACAAAATACAAAAGAGTTAACACTCCCCGTATCGATTGCAGAGCAACTACCTTTTGAAAATATTGTTATTTCAGTATTAAAAGATTCAGTGTTAGTGCAAGGGCGTTTAATTTGGCAACAACAACTTTCTACAACTGATACAGGTTTGTCTGATAATGAAATTGATGATTTATCAAAAGCATTAAAAACTGAGTTGGTTTATCAAACAAGTAAGCGTACTGAATTGTCTGAAAAAGAAATACTTAATGGCAGAGCGGTTACCATTATTGGTGACGCCACGATTGAATATGATTTGTTAAAACACATTATGGCAATATGTGCTGATGCTGATTATAGAAATATGTCGTTGGCGGTTGAACACACATCATCTAAACAGGGAGGTGTTTAATGCTTAACGTAACACTTTCTTATAACGATTCCTCGAACGCTGTATTTAGTGACAACGCCGAACTGTTTACCGACAATAAACAAGATACTTTATTTACTAAAGTGCTTATTGTATTACTGAGTTTGTATTTGATTTTTGGAATTATTGTTCCGTTTATGGATCGTATTGAAGTACAGCGAGAAATAAAAGAACAAGTGCCGGTACAATTAACACGTGTATTGCTAGAGATGAAAGAAAAGGAAATTACACCTCCTGTGGCTATTGAAGAAAAAGAACCTGAGCCAGAAGTTGAAAAAGAAGAAGTTCCTGTAGAAAAAGCTAAAACTCAACGTGAAGTCGCTAAAGAAAAAGCTAAAACTACAGGGCTTGCTGCAATGAAAGACGATCTTTTCTCATTAAGAGATGCGTTTGTTGTAGCACCTAAATCTAGTGTTTTAGTAAAAAGCAAATCAACAGAAGCTGAAAAAGTAAAACGAAAGTTACTTGCAGCTAAAGCGAACGAACAAAGTAAAAACATTGCTTCAGCACAAGTAACTAAAACCGTAGCAAGTGATGCACTGAGTCCCCGCAATACACAAACAGTTCATTTAGCTGAAGAAGAAATATTAGCAGACACAATTGAAAGTGAAGAAGAAAGTAGTGAAAACCTTGCGAGTATACGTTCAGAAATGAAATTACGACAAACGCTTGAAGCCAACAAATCACGCTTATATTCACTTTACAATCGTGCTTTACGTAAAAATCCTTTCTTAAAAGGTAAGGTACTTTTTGAAATCGAGATTCAAGCAAACGGCACAGTGAGTAAAGTAGTAATACAATCAAGCGAACTTGAGGACAAAGCACTAGAGAGACGTTTAATGAGTATTTTAAAATCAATAGATTTTGGTGAAGAAGACGTAAATGTAATGAGTACCATTTGGGCTATTGAATTTTTACCGCGTTAGTTTTTTATTGGTTGTTTAACCTGAGTTTATGATTGTTCAGGTTTAAGGTGGACTAAATTTTAAGCTTATTTGGTACGAATATCTTATGGCCTAATTGCTCCAGTACTGTGAGTATGTCTGCGCCACGTTGTAATAAGTGTGTAGGCGAAGGCAATGTATGTAAGTTACGTTTTTTCAATATTTACTTGGAGGAAGTTGCTTTAACGGCTTTGCATAATGAGATTTCATCAATGTGGTGTCGTCTGAGTAAGTTTGATTCATGATCAATACTTAAACGAGATGACGGAAATAAATAATGCCAACCACGATCCTTATTGGCTTGAATGATAACGGGTATAAAGTTTATACCCGTTAAAGATTAACCGTTACTGCTTACGTCTATTTTTAATTTTTGTCCCGGTTGTAAATATTCTTTTCTGGTTAGATTATTCCATTTTTCAATGTTCTTAATCGATACATTGAACTTGTTTGCGATACGAGCAAAAGAGTCACCACGTCTTACTTTGTAGGTAATACTTTTCGGTTTTGGTGTTGCTGTTGTATTCCAAACAATAAGTTTTTGACCTAACTTTAAGGTCGATTTAGTTGAAATACCATTCCATTTTGCGATGTCTTTAGTACGAACTTTATAAGCTTTACTTATATCCCATAAAGTATCACCCGAACTCACTACATGAATCTGTTTTGTTTCAGTTGGTTTGTTTTCTGTAAGTTGTAGTTGCTCAGGTAATATATATTGTTGATTTTCAGCACCATTTTTTGAGGCAACAGGAATTAATAAATGTTTACCTGCTCGTATATTATTACCTGATAATTTGTTGATGGTTCTAATTGAATCAATGTCTAAATGAAATTTATGGGCGATTTTTCCTAAGCTGTCACCTTGTTTTATTTGATAACGCTGCCAAACCATGTGATCTTTTTTAGGAAGTTTAGCTAACTTTTCGTTAAAACTAGCAATGTTTTCATTAGGTAAAAGAAAACTTGCTGAATGATTAGGATCTGTTGCCCATTGATTAAAGCCTGGGTTTAATTCTTGAAACTTTTGTAAGGGTAAATTAGCTAAATGAGCGGCAACTGATAAGTCAATTTGTGACTTAACGTTAACGGTACTTACTACGGGGGCATTTGCTATAGGGTAAAGGTCAATCTTATATTCTTGAGCGTGTTGAATAATATCAATAACGGCTAAAAGCTTAGGAACATAATCTCGTGTTTCTTTGGGGAGTTCTAATTCCCAATAGTGTGTAGGTCTATTTTTACGGGCATTTTTCTTCATTGCGCGCTGTACACGACCTTCTCCCGAGTTATACGCCGCTAGGGCAAGCATCCAATCGCCATCAAAAAACTTATGTAAGTATTTTAAGTATTCAACTGCACTGTCTGTTGATGCAATAACATCACGCCTGCCGTCGTACCACCAATTTTGTTTTAAACCAAATTGTTTACCTGTTGCAGGAACAAATTGCCATAACCCCGAAGCATCAACACTTGAACGTGCATGAGGGTTAAATGCGCTTTCTACTAAAGGTAATAGGGCAACCTCAAGTGGGATGTTATTTTCTTCTAATTTCTCAATAATGTAGTAAAGAAAAGGCTCTGAACGTTTTAATAAATTGTTTAATGCATTAGGGTGTTTTAAATAGGTGTTCCTATGCCTGATCACATTTTCATGAATAGGAATATCTAGTACGAGATTACTTTTAATACGCTCCCACACATTGGCATATTCTATCGGTGCACCGTCAGGAGTCTTTTGCGAAGAGAGCTCTTTTTCTTCTTGAATACCCAATACGAGTAATCGGTGAATATCAGACGGTTTAGCGGCATTTTCAGGATTTAGGTTAGGATTATTTGTTTGTTTTGCTTGTTGAGAAAATGGCGTGCTTTGACAACCAACAAGTGCTATCGATAATGCTAATGAGAGAGAAATATACTTCATGAAAAGTTCTATTCGTTAAATGTGGCGTAAGTGTTACTTATTTAAAATACTAATTCAAGAAAGAGTCTAAAGTTAAAACTCATTTTTCCAACTTCTTAATTGAGTAAAAACGTCTAATTCACTTGTTAAAGTTGCATTACAATAAGTTTCAACACTGTCTTTTATGTGTTTATCAAAACATCGTAAAAAGGGATTTATTTTTTTCTCGGTACAAATAGAAGTAGGAATACTGCTTTGATTTTTATCGCGTAATGTTTTTACATAGTTATAATAATTCACTAGTTCTTCATTACTTGGATCTACCGTAAGTGAAAAAGCTAAGTTAGCTAAAGTGTATTCATGTGCACAATAGACTTGTGTTTTTTCAGGTAAAGCAGATAGGGTTTTTAAGGAATTAAAGAGTTGTTCACTTGTACCGTCAAATATTCGGCCACAACCCGCAGAAAATAACGTGTCACCACAAAATAAATTATCTTCTATTAAATAAGCTATATGCCCTAAGGTATGCCCTGGAATATCAAGCACACGACATTCTGTCGCTAAGGTTTCTAGATAAATACAATCTGCATTTTTGACTTGAATGTTACTGTATTGTATTGCTTCTTTTGTAGGGCCATATACGGTAATAGGCCAGTTATTATCGTTACAGTACTTAACGAGCTTTTCAACACCGCCAACGTGATCACTGTGTCGGTGAGTAATAAGAATAGTGGCTAGCTGAAGTTTGTTATCTTGTATGTATTTAATACAAACGTCTGCATCGCCAGGGTCAACTATTACAATATGATTTCCTGTATTTGAATGAATGCACCAAATATAGTTATCGGTAAAAGCCTTAATTGCTTTCACATAAAGAAGTGAGCTAGGTTGTGTTGAATTCATTTTAGACTTATTTTTAATATATAATTTCTGTAATACGGTTATTATAAGCTTTCTGTGTAAAATACGATATCAACGTTTTTATTCTTCACAAATTTATTTAAGGAAATTAGGTATATGAAACCTGCTTTAGCTTTTAGAAAGCAACGTTACCCAAAAGGTTGGGAGCAATTACCTAATGGCGAAATTATTCTTGGTGAAATTAATCAAATTTTAGCTCGATGGACACCAAAATTTTTTGGGTACCATTTACTTAAAATAGGGGCGCTAAGCGGGGAAGTTGATTGTAGTCAATCATCTATTAAGCATCAGATAACTATAGATGAAAGATCGCCCGATGCATCTGTGATTTCTGATATTGACGATTTACCTTTTTTAGAGCATAGCGTTGATGTTTGCTTATTGAGTCATGTTTTAGAGTTTACAGGTGACCCTCATCATGTTGTTCGTGAAGCGAATCGTGTATTAATTCCTAACGGGTATTTAGTGATAACAGGTTTTAATCCATTTAGTTTAGCGGGTCTAAACAGCTTTATTCCATACAGACGACAAAAGTCTCCTTGGAATGAACGTTTTTTTTCATCTATGCGAGTGAAAGACTGGTTACATTTAATGGGCTATGAAATTTTAACTGATGAACATTTATTACACTCATCACTTGCAAGTACTATGGGAAAAGGTAAGTTTTTTTCTTATTGGCAACAATTTGCAAATAAATTTTTGCCTCAATTAGGTTCTGTTTACGTTATAGTAGCTAAAAAACGTGTATTGCCATTAACGCCTATTAAGCCGAAGTGGAAGTTACGTCCAAAGTTTTCACCTGTTAAAGTTACAGGCATGAGTTCTAGCCATAAAACACCTAATAAAACTTAGGTTTTTTTCATTCAATAATATTTAAATAGACTATGACATTTAAAACTATTTCCAGTTCAACATTAGAACAATACTTATCAAACTTACTTAAACCTGAAAAAATTAGAGATTTTTGCCCGAATGGTTTACAAGTACAAGGCTCTGAAAATATCGGCAAAATTGTTACGGGAGTTACCGCAACACAAGCACTGATAGATGAAGCTATTAGCGTAGGTGCTGATGCAATTTTAGTGCATCATGGCTATTTTTGGAAAAACGAGTCTTATGTTATTCGAGGTATGAAACATAAGCGTATTAAGTCACTTCTAATGAATGACATTAACTTATTCGCTTACCATTTGCCCTTAGATATTCATCCTACTTTAGGTAATAACGCACAACTCGCTAAGCTATTTGGCATAACCATTACAGGTCCTTTAGAAATTGGTAATGATTACAGTGTTGCTGTTCAAGGGGAATTTACTGAAGAAAAAACGGGTGAAGCCCTTCAGACACTAATTTCTGATACCTTAAGCCGCGAATGTTTGCATATTCAGCCACCTTCAAATAAGCCAATTAAAACGGTTGCGTGGTGCTCAGGTGGTGGTCAAAACTATATTGAATTAGCCGCAGAGCAGGGCATTGATGCATTTATTTCTGGTGAAGTATCAGAACAAACAACTCATGTAGCACATGAAATGGACATTCACTTTTTTGCGGCTGGTCATCATGCAACTGAGCGTTATGGAGCAAAAGCTTTAGGCGAGCACTTACAAGCCGAGCTAGGTGTAGAGGTTGTATTTATTGACATCGACAATCCCGCTTAAAGTCGTATAAAAGATATCCGCGGTCAGCTCTATTAACAGGACTGGCCTATTATACCCGTTACCATTCAAGATGCAGGTTTCAGTGGGAACTAAAAACAATTTAGGCACAGATTTCACGTTCCAAACGAAATCTAAGTACATTCATGTATGCAAGGCATTAAATTTACGTCATGGTTATTCTCGGTAACTGCTCCTGCGTTACCCTAATGTCCTACATCCATGTAGGAACCTGACTAAAGTTAATAAGCCCCATAAATTGTTTTTAGACCCATCTGAGAAGCGCTTGAGCAAAATCACTTCTTCGTTAATGCTTTTTATAAGGGAACGACCATTATTAAAAAGCATTGCCTTGAATTGATATCGCTCAAGTGCTCTGAAATACGCATCTTGATTGGCAACGGGTATATTCCTAAAAATAATCAATCATTGTTATCAGTTTTAAGCCATTGTACAAATTGTCCAAGTCTTTCATACCAAACAACAGATGTTTGATTTAATGCAGTAGATTGGGGTAGTTTTTCAAGAAAATTATCATTGCTGCCTTTATAAAAATATCCTGTTGGAGCAGGAATAGGGGTAGTGTTTTGGTTGATAAAATACTGCACAGCTCTTGGCATATGGTTAGCATTTGTCACCAACGCGAATTTTTTATTAATTAATAGTGGAGCAATTAATATGGCTTCTTCTTCGGTATCTTTAGGTGAAGGCTGCGTGATTATTTTAGCTTCAGGTATTCCTAACGATATAGCAGCATCTTTAACTTTTACAGCATTCGATTTTACATCACCCCCACCATAACCTGAGGTTATAATTGTTGATTCTGGATGTAATTGAAAAACCCTAAACGCTTCTATCAGTCGTTGTAATGAGCATGTTTGTAGTTGAGTTAAAGCAGGTAATTCATTATTGGTTGTATGACCACACCCTAAAATGACGATGTAGTCTAAGGTCGCATCTTGTTTATTAAAGGTTTTATATTGGTTTTCTATCGGCTTGATAAAGCTATTTGAAATAAAGGGTGTAGAAGCTATCAACAACACTATAAAACCTAATATGAGAACACCACGGCTAAGTTTTTGATGATATTTAAATAATAAAATAGCAATGAACAATAAGATAAGTACGATATTAATAGGCATTAATAAAATACCTAAAAGTTTTTTGATAAAGAATAAATCCATGAATATTTAATTAAATTAATACGTTTAGTTGAGTATAACGATTAGTAAAACATTATTCTTTCGATTTTTTCAAATAGCCATCTAAAAGGCTATTGCATTGCTTTTGTATTTAGTGTCTAATACGCATCGTTAAATGCTACTAATTCTTTATTAGTATTTTTTAATACCAGAAGAGGTGCGATAGCCAGGTAAATAATATGAGGAAGCCAATATTCCGATGATTATTATTGAGGGGGACTACCGCCGAGAATATTACTGTTAATGGCACATAATATTCGGTCGCTAGGGTTGAATCCTTAGGGCTGTCACCATGTTGGTGGAGAGCTTCTGGCTGAATGTTTAGTTATAAGTTCATCTGCACACTAATCCAATCAGTCATGCTCTTCCTTATTTTTTAAACGTTTACTAAACGTATTTAGGGAGACTTTAATGTTAAATATCTCACAAACAAATTCTATTCAATTATCTCATTCAATAAGAGCGAGTTTATAATGTCTACTGTAAAAAACTTAACTGTATCGAAATTTGGTGGAACAAGTGTTGCTGATTTTGATGCAATGCTTAGATGCGCAAATATAATTAAAAGTGACGCAGCTAATAAAGTTGTGGTTGTTTCAGCAAGCTCAGGTGTAACGAATTATTTGGTGCGTTTAAGTCAGCCTCAAATTTCACAAGACGAACAACTAGACATTGTTAATAAAATAAAAGCAATTCAATTCAATATTACTCAACATTTAAGTAAAGAGCTTGAGTTAAATGAAAGAGTAGAGCAGTTACTGGCTGAACTTACTCAGCACGCAAAAGAACAATCATTAAATCATAGTTTACGTATTGCCGACGCTATCCTTTCATATGGTGAGCAACTTAGCTCAATTATATTTGCAGAAGTATTACAAACCATAGGTGTAAACGGTAAAGCGTTTGATGTTCGCCAAATAATGAAAACAAATAGTTTATTTGGTAAAGCGGTGGTTGATCTTGATGCATTAAAAACAAATACCACGCAAGTGCTACTTCCTGAACTTGAAAGCAATGTCATTGTGACACAAGGATTTATTGGTCAAAATGAAGCTGGGCAAACAACAACTTTGGGTAGAGGTGGATCTGATTACAGCGCTGCGCTTTTAGCTGAAGCATTAAATGCTAACGATTTAGCTATTTGGACCGATGTTGTAGGCATTTTCACAACAGATCCTCGTATTACTGATCAAGCGCGAGCGATTAAAGAAATCAGTTTTGGTGAAGCTGCAGAAATGGCAACCTTTGGTGCTAAAATTTTGCATCCTGCCACGTTAATTCCTGCCATGAGACAAAACATTCCTGTTTTTGTAGGTAGTAGTAAAGCGCCTGAACAAGGTGGTACACGTATTCAAAAAGCGGTTGACTCTGCACCTACATATCGTTCAATTGCTTTAAGACGAGAACAAACTCTAGTTACCGTTAAAAGTCCTGAAATGCTTCATGCAAGTGGATTTTTAGCAAAAGTATTTACTATTTTAGCCAAGCATGAACTGAGTGTAGACCTTATTACCACAAGTGAAATTAGTATTGCACTAACCTTTGATAATCCAGCTGGTTCTACACAAGCGGTTATTACCAAAGCGGTTGTTGAAGATTTAGAGCAACTTTGTGAAGTAAAAGTTGAACATGGTTTATCATTAGTGGCTGTTATTGGTAATAATATTCATACCACAAGCGGTATAGGTAATGTTATTTTTGATGCTGTTGACGGTGTAAATATTCGAATGATTTGCCAAGGAGCAAGTGCACACAATTTGTGTTTCTTAGTACCAGAAAGCGAAGCTAATAAAGTGGTTGAAACCTTACACCGCAGACTTTTTCCTTTATCATAATAGGATGGTCATACTAAATAGATGCATTTGTTTGGTATGACTCCAGATATGCTTAAATTGCATATTTTAGAATGCCTAATTGTTATTATTTTAAGATTATGGCTATAAATGAAGTTTTTGTTAATAAAGTATTAAATTATTGTTTTAAAAATATTGAACAATGATTATAGTACGTACTATATCGGCTAACTTTTTAGGTGGTCATTAACTTCATTATAGGTGAAATATGTTAGAAAACAGCGATTTAAAAAATATTAACTCAATACTTTTTGTGTGTATGGGCAATATTTGTCGCTCACCGAGTGCTGAAGCTGTTTTCAGATATAAAGCTAATCAAGCGGGTTTATCTATTTTAGTTGATTCAGCAGGAACGATTGGATCTCATGCAAGAGAAAAACCGGATCATCGCGCTCAAAAAGCAGGCATGGCTCGAGGTTATTCTTTCGACAAAATTAAAGCACGTAAAGTTGTAGAGAAAGATTTTGATACTTTCGATCTTGTACTTGCTATGGATAGCGACAATGTTAAAAACCTCAAAAAAATAGCACCTGAACATCTACATTATAAAATTCAACTCTTTCTTGATTACGCTAATAATCATGAAGAATCTGAAGTACCAGATCCTTACTATGGTGGCGCAAAAGGTTTTCAGTTTGTTATAGATTTAGTTGAAGACGCTAGTGATGGTCTGTTAGCTAAACTAAAGTAAGCTCTTTTATTTATCAATAAGCATAAAGGTGCATAATTAATTATTTGTACCTTTTTTAATTTATACCATTACCCTGATAGTTTTTAGTATTCTATTTTCGTCAGCGAAGCCTGCATAATTACCAAACTAGCTGTTGCAAAAAGATGCAGCAAAGGTCAACACGCTCTAATTCCTTTCAAAATATAAATCTTATGTATACTTTTCATAACAACGTACAATGTAAAACATGAGATTTATTGACTTTTATTCGTATACATTTCGCTATTAATTCACTTAGTATAAACCTATTAATTCACTTAGTATAAACCTATTAATTAGCACATAAGTAATGGTGAAAATATATGAATAATCCACTTGTTTCTTCACATTGGTTAAACACGAATATCCATAAAAAAGATTTATATATATTAGACGTAAGTGTGGTAACCGTTATAGGTAAAGAGCCTATTACGTATGATGAATTAATCACTATTCCTAACAGCTACAAAGTGAGTATTGAAGCATTATCTAATTTACGATCACAAGCTATACACGCTTTTCCTTTAAAAGAAGATATTCAACAACTTGCGAAAAAAATAGGTTTTACAAAGCAAAGTACTTTAGTGCTTTACGATAATCAGGGAATATATTCTTCACCTAGAGCTTGGTGGGTTTTTAAGTCGTTTGGTTTTGAGCATGTTTTTATTTTAAATGGCGGTTTACCCAAGTGGATTCAAGATGGCTATTTAACTGAAGATCGCCATGTCGAAGCTTTAAAACCAATAGATGAAATAATCGAACCTAATTATAATCCTCAGTTATTGGTTACTAGTCATGATGTACTTAATAACATAACTTCAGAAACAGCTTTAGTTATTGATGTACGTTCAAAAGGGCGCTTTATGGGTATAGAACCTGAACCACGTCCTGGTGTTAGGTCAGGACATATTCCCAACTCAGTTAATTTACCTTTTGTTGATGTTCTTAATTCAATAGAATATAAAAGTATTGAAGAATTAAAAGCGGTATTTGAAAGTATATGTGGCAGTAAAATTTCATTGATATTTTCGTGCGGAACAGGTGTTACAGCGAGTATTGTTCTTGTTGCTGCTTATATTGTTGGGTTTGATGATGTACGTTTATATGCAGGCTCTTGGGCGGAGTGGGGCGCTGATGATTCACTCCCCATTTCAAAAGAGTAATTCCCATCCACTAATGAAATGTATCTCATTAAAAAATAATCATTTAATAAATTTATAAAGTCGTTTTGATTATTAGAACAAGGACATTGTTTTGAATATTACCTTAAAAGCCGTTTTACTTTCAGCACTTGTATATCCTGGTGCAGGTCATTTCATTTTAGATAAACGCATAACGTGTGTTGTGATTGCATGTGCTTTTACTCTACCTTTACTTTTTTTATTCAGCGATATTATTCAGGTGGCACAAAGCTTAGCTGACCAAATTACTGCTGGGCACATACCACTCGATGTTATTGAAATAAGGCATCACATAGATGCCGAACTTGAAAATATGACTGGTTTTAGTTTTTATATGTATGGATTAGGCATTATTTGGTTGATAGGAATAATAGATGCGTATCGATTGGGGAAAGCTGTTAGTCATTTAAAATAGAGAATATTTTATTATTCAGCTTTAAAAAAACGTTTAAAGCTGAATAAAATAAAGAAATAAAAACTATTTAGCGCGTGCAACTTTTACTGCGTTGGCTAGCACGTTAAGTATTTCTTCACTTTCCGTTAAGTTTACACAAGCATCGGTAATACTTTGTCCGTAGGTTAACGAGTCAATTGATTCAACTTTTTGATTACCTTCAACTAAAAAGCTTTCTACCATTAAACCAAATATAGATGTTTCACCGTTTTTAATTTGATCTGCAATTGAATTTGCAACATCTATCTGTTTTTTATGATCTTTGTAGCTATTTCCATGACTACAATCCACCATTAATTTGGTCTGAATACTCGCTTTTTCTAATGATTCACGCGTTTTTTTTATATCTTCTTCATGGTAATTCGGAGTTTTGCCACCACGTAAAATTACATGAGCGTGCGGGTTACCATGTGTTTGATAGATACACATTTGGCCACTTTTGTCTGGTGAATATAAAACATGAGGTACACTTGAAGCTTTAATGGCATCTAAAGCTATTTGAATATTACCGTCAGTTCCATTTTTAAAACCTACTGGACATGAAAGAGCTGAAGCCAATTCTCGGTGAACTTGGCTTTCTGTTGTACGTGCACCAATAGCTCCCCAACTGATCAAATCAGAAATATATTGTCCGGTTACCATATCTAAAAACTCAGTACCGGCAGATAAACCTAATCTATTAATGTCCATTAACAAATTACGCGCAAGGTTTAACCCTTTGGCTACGTTGAATGATTTATCTAAATTAGGATCACTTATTAAACCTTTCCAACCTACGGTTGTTCTAGGTTTTTCAAAATAAACACGCATTACAATTAACAGCTCGTTTTTATGCTTATTACTTAATACTTTAAGTTTTTTTGCGTAATCAATAGCGGCTTCGGTGTCATGAATTGAACAAGGACCAATAACAAGAAGTAGTCTGTCGTCTTCACCGGTTATGATGCTTTCAATGTTTTTTCTACTTTCGATAATAAAATCAGCGGTTTCTTGATCAAGAGGAATTTGATTAGCTAACTCTGCTGGAGAAACTAAGTTATCAATAAGGGTTGTACGTAATTCATCAGTTTTAATTGTCATGGGCATTTCTAAAAGAGTTGTACTCAAAGTTGATCGGTAAATATTATGAATAAATTGTACAGGTAAAAAGCATGTTAGTTAATGATTAGCGTAATTATTATTTTTATAAAACGCATTCAAAGTACACATTTATTAACATACACTTTATAAGTAAAAAATTTTGAATGATTTAGGTTTGTGATCATCATTTATTAATTATGGCGTGATATACTAGCAAACATCTTAAACGTTGCTGAAATATAATAATTACATGTTACCTAGGATTGATCACCTCGAAGTCGTAGCTCCGCTATATCAAGAATTTGCCCGTTTATTACAAACTAAGCCCTATCAAGGCGATATTAGTTGTCAATATAGCGCTCGTTTATCTGTTGCAACAGATAACAGCGTATATCAACAATTACCGCAATTAGTGTTAAATCCACGTAATAAATTCGATATTCAAATAATTACTCAACTCGCTAATGAAGAAAAATTTAATAACATTAAATTTAGCGCAAGAGGTGGTGGCACAGGCACTAATGGACAAAGTTTAACACCGGGTATAGTAGTTGATTTATCTAAATACATGAATCGTATTTTAGAAATCAACATAAAAGAAAATTGGGTTAAAGTTGAAGCAGGCGTAGTTAAAGATCAACTTAACGATTACTTACGTCCATTTGGTTTCTTTTTCTCTCCTGACTTATCTACAAGTAACCGTGCAACTATTGGGGGCATGGTTAATACGGATGCTTCAGGACAAGGTTCTTTGGTATACGGGAAAACCTCTGATCATGTTTTAGGGTTGGAGTCTATTTTAGCGAATGGTGATTTTTTAAAAACATCACCTATGAGCATGGATGAAGCTGTAGAGCTTTCTAAACAAGAAACAAGTTTAGGTAAAATTCTTAAGCAAATTCTTTCATCTTGCAAAGATAACCGTGAACAAATTATTGAAAAATTTCCACGTTTAAATCGTTTTTTAACAGGATATGATTTAGAGCATGTGTTTAATGATGACTTAACGCAAGTTGATTTAAGTAGAATAATTACAGGCTCTGAAGGTTCATTAGCATTTGTATGCGAAGCGAAACTAAACCTAACACCTATATTAAAAGCTAAAACGTTAATCAACATAAAATACGATAGCTTTGATTCAGCGTTAAGGCATTCACCTGCATTAGTTGAAGCAAAAGCCACATCTGTTGAAACCATTGACAGTAAAGTCCTTAATCTTGCTAAACAAGATATTATTTGGCATTCAGTAAGTGACTTAATTACTGATGTTGAAGGTAAGGTGATGGATGGTCTTAACGTAGTTGAATACAATGGAATTACTGTTGAAGGCTTAGCTGATCAGGTTGCGGAATTAACAACTCGACTCGACCACGATATTGCAAACAATATTGGCGGGATTATTGGTTACCAAGTTACAAGTGACTTAGCCAGTATTAATAAAATGTACGCTATGCGTAAAAAATCTGTAGGTTTATTAGGTAATACTAAAGGTATTCAAAAACCACTCGCTTTTGCTGAAGATACGGCAGTACCACCAGAAAATTTAGCTGACTATATTGGCGAATTCAGAGCATTATTAGACAGTTATGATTTACAATATGGAATGTTTGGTCATGTAGATGCAGGGGTTTTGCATGTACGCCCAGCGCTTGATATGTGCGATCCAGAACAAGAAGTTTTGCTCAGAGAAATATCAGATAAAGTTGTCGCATTAACAGCAAAATATGGCGGTTTAATGTGGGGCGAGCATGGCAGAGGTTACCGTAGTGAATACGGACCAGAATTTTTTGGTGAAGCACTGTTTTTAGAGTTGCGTAAAATAAAAAGTGTTTTTGACCCATTTAATAAAATGAATCCAGGTAAAATTTGTACACCTATTGAATCTACTGAAGAGTTAGTCTCGGTTGATGCAATTAAGCGTGGTTTTTATGACAGACAAATTCCGGTAAAAGTTAAAGAGTCATTTCAGTCAGCATTAGATTGTAATGGTAACGGATTATGTTTTAACTACGATGCCGACAGCCCTATGTGTCCTTCAAGTAAAGTAACGCGTGACCGTAGACATTCGCCGAAAGGTAGAGCTGGTCTAATGCGCGAGTGGCTACGCTTACTAGAGCATAGGGGAGTAGATATTCTACAATTAGAGAAAGACGTTAATGGCTGGTCAGTAAAACAACTACTTGACCAAACATTATTTAAAATGAAAAGTCGTTTCTCTAGTGAATATAAAAACGATTTTTCTCATGAAGTGATGGAAGCTATGTCAGGCTGTTTAGCATGTAAAGCATGTGCTAGCCAATGTCCGATCAAAGTAGATGTTCCTGACTTTAAAGCGCGTTTTGTTAACTTATACCACACGCGTTATTTCCGCCCTTTGAAAGATCACTTAGTCGCAAACGTAGAAGTTATTACGCCATTATTAGCTAAGGCACCAAAGTTAGTTAACAGTGTTTTAGGTACTAAAATTTATGACGCGTTTTCAAGTGCAACAATTGGCTATGTAAACACGCCATTGTTATCAGTACCAACGCTTGATGATAGTGTTAATACTCATGTTAATAATGGATTATTTGAAGCGTTCGATTTAGAAAAGTTAGAAGCATTAACCGAAGAAGAAAAACAACAATATATATTGATAGTACAAGATCCATTCACGTCGTTTTATGATGCTAAAACGGTTGAGTCTATGATGTTGTTAGCAAAAAAATGTGGATTTAAACCGGTATTGTTGCCGTTTAAACCGAACGGTAAAGCACAGCACGTAAAAGGCTTTTTAGCGCGTTTTGCTAAAACAGCTAAAAATGCTGCAGAGTTCTTAAATAAAATACATGCTCTTAATTTACCTATGATTGGTTTAGATGCTTCTTTAGTTCTTTGTTATAGAGATGAGTACAAACAAGTTTTAGGTGAAGATCGTGGTGAGTTTAATGTTATGTTAGCCCATGAATGGTTACTGCCAAAGCTAGATGTTATTAAAAGTAAATTTCAACTTGCCTCTCCAATAGAATATAAGTTGTTCTCACATTGCACAGAAAAAACAGCTTTACCTAAAAGTGAAGCACAGTGGATAACTATATTTAATGAGTTAGGCTTGTCTTTACAAAAAGAGAGTGTAGGTTGTTGTGGTATGGCTGGTACATATGGTCATGAAAAAGTGAATTTAGAAAAGTCTAAAACATTATTTAAATCAAGCTGGGAGCCTAAGTTAGAGCGTTTAAACGCACAACAAATTGTGGCAACTGGGTTTTCATGTAGAAGCCAAACTAAACGATTTGCTGATTTAAAAGCGCGACATCCTGCGCAAGTGTTAGCTGAGTTGTTATAATTTTTTATCAAGTTATTGATTTTAAAGGTTAAAAATAATAAAACAAAAAGGTCAGATAAAATTTTATCTGACCTTTTTATTTGAGGTGGAATTTGTAGTTAAATAGATACAAGAATTATTATTTATTTATTTTCTGCTTTCTCCAGCCTAACAAACCAATAATTATAAACATAAACCAACCCATCGAACCACCTGAGTCGCTACTTGAGTTGCTTTGATTTTGATTATTCGTTACGGTTGTTGCAGCACTAACAGTTATGTTATTGCTCACAGTTTGTGTTTGATCATCAGCATCTGTTATCGTTAAATTCACCGTATAAGTACCGGCAGCAGCATAAGTATGGCTAGGTGTTGCTGAAGTATCTGTTTGGTTATCACCAAAATCCCATAAGTAAGTGTAGGGTTTGCTTCCTCCTGTCACATTACTCGTAAAGCTTGCGATTAAATTATTTTTGGTTGATGTAAACGAAGAAATCAAGGGATTGTCTATCGTAATACTTTTACTGAAAACAAACGATTCACCTGTTTCATCTGTTACCGTTAACGAGACAGTATATGCGCCAGAATTCTTGTAGTTATAAACATCAGAAACCAAGGTTGAAACACCTTCGCTATCACCAAAGTCCCAACGATAAGTAAAGCTGCCTTGGCCACCCGTTAGTGTGGCACTATAATTCAACTGCGTATTACTAGCTGATAAGTTGATGTCACCTTGTATGGGTTCAGCAACGGTAATTGATTTTGATAATTGTTTTTCGCCACTGTCGGTTGAATAAGACACCTCAACATTATAAGTGCCCGCATTTTGATAAGTGTGGTTAATGGAACTTCCCGTTAATTGAGTACCATCGCCCATCTCCCAAATAAAACTACTGCTATTGGTTACTTCATCGTCTGTAACTGAAAGGCTAACAGTTAATCCGTTTTGTGTTTTTACTAAGCTACTCACCTCATTTTTTGTTAATAAAATAGAGGCTGTTGAACTGTTAGATGCTTGCGTAATAACTTCCATATTTAAACCTAACGTAGGGAGTTTGATACCTGATTCAGGTTGAAGTGGTGAAGCGTAGTTGTTTCGATCATTAAAAATAGCGTTATTCGTTAATGAAGTATCGAAATTCGATACGCTTTGCGTGTATAAACTAAAAGCGGCATCACGTAATTGTTTTTCAGTGGACATTATTGAGTTATTACGTTTTATTAAGTTTTGGTCTGCGTCAACTACGCCAATAAATACTTCACCTATATGTTGACTTATGTTGTTATCTTCAACACCTTCATTTCTATACCAAAGTAAAACGCCTGGGTCGTAATCTAACTCAGGTAATGCTGAATCGGTTACGCTATGGTTACGTAATTGAACATAGTAGTAATGCTCAGCTCCATCTATTTTATCGGTTATTCTGCTAAAGCCATTTAACGTCACTGGAGAGAGGGTTTCAGCACCATTATTAAATAAGGTGCCAGTACTAGAGGTTATTTTAATATCATCGGTTACAAATCCATAGCCTGATGTAGACTCATCAGTCACATACTCAATTTCAATATTGACATTTTGATTACTAAAACTTGATAAGTTAAAGGTTAAATCAACCCAACCTAACGGTAATGATGAGCCAGTGAGGTTAGTTGATTCACCACTAATAAAGTTTTTTACTTGTGGGTGATATTCGTTAGTAGCCTTTGTATGATTTCCTACAAGTACCTGATTATTTACTTTCACAAGAATGTAATCGTAATCTTGCTCTATATCCCATCTAGCTTTCATACTTAATACTGGGTTGCTACCAGAAATTGAGGCGTTGAACCTTAAGGTATTATTTAATTCATCACCTTTATCGGAATAATATTGGTAAGTACCAGAAAAAGGTTGGCCAAAATCTTCAGGAATATTAGGTAAGTTAATCTTTATTTGATTAACTCCACCACTGTGGTTGGTCGCGCTATTTATTGTTAATGTTTCGTTTAATGAATCTGTTAACGTGATATTTTGTTGGTTGATCCAATTTCCTTCATATCGTGTTTGAAAATATTCTCTAGCATAAGGGCTAAAGGATACCGGTTGCGATCCTCTAGGGCTTCCTAACCAGCTACCACTCCCCATAACAGACCATGCTTGAACGGGAGCACCAATATCATCGTTACCTGTATCGTATTCGTCAGGTACACCTAGATCATGTCCAAATTCATGCACTACTACACCAATAGAGGAATCTATTGGTGTTATGGTATAACCAAATATTTTAGTGGTTGAGCCTTCAACATTTATAGGTTGGTTGTTGTCATCAAATACAAAAAATCGATGCGACCAAATAGCGTCTGAACCTAAATTTCCTCCGCCAGATTCTTCACCAATACTTGAATGAAATATCATTAAATGATCTACAATACCGTCTGGTTCGTTAATGATGCCATCGTTATCGATATCAAAGTAATCCGTTTTGTCGTAATCGCTTAAATCTATTTGGTTCTGTGTTATCGCTTTAGTTACGGCTTCAATAACGAGTTCACCTACATTACTATCATTTTCATCGTTATTATTCGCACCATAATATTTTGCATTGTTATCTGCTGTTATCCAGCCATAAGTGTTACCTGTAAACGAAAGGCTTTCGCCTGATTCATGCTGATAATATTGATAGGCAGACTGTAAATTTTGATCAGAAGGGCCGTTATAACCTGTAGCTGAAAACAATAAATCTTCATAATGAGATTTAGGGTACTCATTGTAAAACATATCTGTATCGCCAGCACTTAAACCATGGTTATCATGCTTCAAGTCTTGAAAATCAATCATAATAGCGAGTACTTTTACCGTGTTTTTTACATCGGCTGAGGCAAAGTTAGGGCTATTGATTTTTGATAATTGATTTTTTGATTTTGATGCTGAAGTATTTGACATAGCATCAAGGGTTGCTTGATGTTGACCCAATATTTGTTTGTTTAATCGGTTAAAGCTATCATTTGCTGGTGCTCTTTTTGACAGATAAAGATTAACCGCTTCTTGTTTTTCTATTTCTGTAGCATTTGAAAATAATATGCCTCGTTTTTCTAACCAATAAACAATTCTTTCTTTATTAATTACACCAAGATCTGTCGGTGTAACAATTTTAGGTATTGTTTCAGCATAAGAGAAATTACTCGATATAACGATGCTGGTTAAAAGGGAGATTTTAAAAATTTTATGCATAATGAGTTTTCTCTAATAGGGGAGTCAAAGTTGCCTGTTTCGACGAAGGTTTGCACGACTTACTTGATTTCTTTTTAATAAAGTCATTAACATACTGAGTTATTTCTTCATCAGTCATACTATTATTTATTTTACCTTCTTTAAATAACATATCTTTAATTTTACTTTTGTCTTTAATTGGTGGAGCAGTGAAATTTTTACAAGGACTAGTAAGTGAGGGAAGAGTTGAAGCCTCACTTGTGCTTTCTTGAGTATCTTCAATACTATTAGTTTGTTGATTTTGACAAGCCATAGCACTTATTGAAAATGATATATATATCAATGGTTTTATAATCCGTGTCTTCATATTGTTCCTTAATGTAAAAAGCGATAACTAAACATTTATTATAATTGCATAATCAATATTCAGCGTTATTAATTGAATGTTTTATTATAATATTTATTTTAAGCTTATTTGTAAGTAAAGTTACGATTTAATAGGCTTTAAGCTAAATTTAAGTAATACATTGTTAATGTTAGTCATTTAGCTATAGAATAAACCTATTCATATTATTTCTATTTTTAGATGCCATGCAAAGTACTTATATAGCTCGACAAGCAATCTTTAATCGACAATCAAAAACTATTGGATATGAATTATTGTTCAGGGATAGTCCAGATAATAAGTTTCCTGAAATAGATCAAGATGTAGCTACATCTAAATTAATTATTCAAAATCATATTCATGGCAGTATTAGTGCTATAAGTTTAGGTAAACCTGCTTATATTAACTTTACCGAAAAAAGTTTAATTAACAAGTATCCATTAATGTTTGATAAGAGCTCTATTGTAATAGAACTTGTTGGCCATGAAAAAATTACAGACAGACTCATAAAGATTATTAAATATTATTTTGATAAAGGCTACAAAATAGCGTTAACAGAGTACAATTTAAGCGAACAATGGGATGCTTTGTTTCCGTATCTTTATTTATTAAAAGTAAATTTAGACAAGGTAAATCCTAAGCAGTTACCTGCTGTTGTTAAACGCTTAAAACCTTTTAATATAAAAATTTCTGCTGAGCGAGTTGAAACAAGATTTCAATATTTGTCATTAGTTGAAGTGGGGTTTGATTATTACCAAGGTTTCTTTTATCACGAGCCTGAAATTATTGAAGGTAAAGCATTAACACCTATTAAAACTCAAATGCTTGAATTAATGAGTGAGACCTTTAATTCACCATTAGTTTACGAGCGCATAGCCGATATTATCAGCCATGATGTAAACCTTAGTGTTAGTTTACTTAAAATGGTAAACAACGTTGCTACAGGGACTCGGGTTGAAATCACCTCACTTAAGCAAGCTACAGCATACTTGGGTGAAGAAAAACTTAAACAATTTGTAGCAATACTTGCTTTATCTAAATTAACCACCGACAAAACAGATGAAATATCTAAGCAAGCGTTAATTACAGGTAAGTTAATGGCATCTATTGCGTCTCATAGTAAATTTGCTTCAGTACGTGATTATGCATTTATAACAGGGTTATTAAGTTCAATCGAAGTCTTACTTGGTATGCCTATTAGCGATATTGTTAAAACCATGCCGCTAGCTAAACCTATTGAAGACGCATTAATTAATCGTTCAGGTGTTTTAGGGGAATTACTTGATTTCACTATGCATTATATTACCGGGCAAGATGTTGATATTGTTGAGCAAATGAACGCGTATGAGTTAAACAGCGAAACACTACATCAAGAGTTTATTGATGCAAGTTTATGGTGTCAGCAGCTGGCAAGTTAATTTATATGAAAATGATGTACACCACTATTGGTACAAATAACATGAGTAAAGCCGTTGAGTTTTATGATGCTTTATTTGAATCTGTAAATATTGAAAAATGGATACCAGACGGTAGAATTGTTGTTTACAGAGGTGATGGTTTTCTTTTTGGTATCGCAGAACCTTTTGACGAAAAGCTAGCAACGCCAGGAAATGGCGCTATGTTAGGCTTTATGATGGATTCGGTACCACAAATTGCTGAATTTCACGATCTAGCGATTAAGCTGGGAGGAACGTCAGAAGGATTACCAGGACCTCGCTCAAAAGGTCCTGCTGCTTATGTAAGAGATATTGACGGAAACAAGCTTTGTTTCTTTTGTATGGATTAGATCGCCTTTTATATTTGACATAGCATTAATATAAAGTGTGATTTCTACAACCTCTTAATTATTTTTAAAATTCAAAACACTTATATTTTTTTCATTCAAACAATCAAAAGGAATATTATTTGAAAAAAATTAAATTATCTCAAGATGAGAATCTTTCGATAAAAACTAGCTTTAGATTACTTCCTCAAGAGTTTCAACAACTAGATTTATACATTTCAATTCCAGAAGAAATGGGTATTAGCGCAAGTACATTAACCGAAGAGCAGTTTTTTTATAGTAGTCTTTCATTTAACAGTGCTTACTTTTCTGAAAATTTACATCTACCTTTAGTACGTAGTAGATTTGTCAGTCAACAAAAGGGTGAGCAAAGTGATTATCGTAGTAATTTAAATCTTTTTTCATATCAACTGCGTGTTGCAATAGAAACAGATATAAAACATACCCTTAAAATTACTGATGTTGATGAATTTTATGAAAGAGCTATTGATGTTGCCAAACAAACAGAGTCATTACTTAAAAAATTAAGACGATATACACCACCAGACACAAAATTAAGTTCTTACTTTGAGAACATTGACAACTTTTTAAGCTGGAAAACAGAGCAGTCTTTTTTAAGGTTATTATCTAAAAGTCCAAAATCTACAGAGCATTTAGAGCAGAAAAATAAACTATTTGAACTCTGTAAAAATGAGTCTAATTATAGAATTGATAAAAAATATAATTCTACGGTAACACTGGAAGATCCAAATAGAATTACTAATAAAATGCAGTTGTTGCAACGCTTAGGTGAATACGGTGTTGTGTTTTCTAAAAAAACAACCCATTTAAACGTAAACCTTAAACGTTTAGTACGGGGCTCTGTAACGGCCATTATTATGGCATTTGTTATGTATATAGTGCTGAGCGCTCGTACTGCCTTTACCGAAGTCACTGTTGTACTTATTGCGTTTTTAGGTTTTATTTATGGTGTTCGAGAAACATTTAAAGACGAAATCACCAGTGCAATTTGGCGAATGATACAAAGAGGTCGACCTAAATGGAGGCACACTTTTTCAAATAGTTTAACTAAAGCTAAAGTATCGATTCAAACGGTGTGGCTTGAATATATAAAGAATACCGATCTTCCTAAAGATGTAGATGAGCTATTTCAAAAAAGAAGGCAACAAAACAAGCTCGATGCACATCTTTTACATTTTAAGTGCGACTCAAAAGTTACCGTTAAAGCTTTTTTACCAGGTTATGAAGAAATACAAAATCAAATTATTTTTAATTTAACTCCTTTTGTTCGATATTTACGAAGAGGGGAAGGGCGATTATATAGTTTTGAAGGTAACAAGGTATCAAGTGAAGGGGTAGAAAAGCGATACCAACTCAATATGGTATTAGTACAAAAAAATAATAAGCAGCGTTACTTGCAACGAATTAAGATCACGATGAACCGTTCAAAAATTATTAATATTGAAACCGTTGGAACTGAAGGAAGTCTTTCGGAAATAAAGTAATTATTAGCACTGCGATCGTTAGTTTCACGTTTTTAGACTGGTAATTTACAAAAAATTAACATTATAATGTCTAAATAAAGTTATAATCTTGATATTTATGCATCAATAAACAGAGAATTAGGCAACTTCAATGAAAACATTATATAAATATATCGGTTTAGCATTTTTATTTATTAGCTTAACTGCTTGCCAATCTGCATATTACTCTGCAATGGAAAAAGTGGGTGTGCATAAACGTGATATTATGCTTGATAGAGTTGAAGGCGCTCAAACTGCACAGCAAGAGGCACAAGAGCAATTTAAATCAGCACTTGAACAACTCTCTACACTTATTTCATTTGATGGTGGTGACTTAGCTGAACAATATGAAATAACGGAAGAACAGTATGAAGCAAGTAAAGCGGCGGCTGAAGAAGTTACAGGTAAAATTGAATCGATAGAAAGCGTGTCAGAAGCACTATTTGATGAATGGCAAAATGAAATTGAACAATACAGTAGCGCGAGTCTAAAAAGACAGAGCCAAGCTAAATTAAAAAGCACGCAACGCCAATATAACGCTTTAATTAAGTCTATGTATAAAGCTAAAAGTAAAATGGATCCTGTTTTAGCTACCCTTAAGGATAATACTCTTTATTTAAAACATAATTTAAATGCACGAGCTATAGGCGCATTGCAAGGCGAATACAAAACACTACAAAAAGACGTAGCGATACTTGTAGATGAAATGAGTAAATCTATCAGCCAATCTCAGAAGTTTATTGACCTTTTACAAGATAATTAATATTTATTTTTCTGGTATTTCAAAAAGCATTAATCGTTGATTAATGCTTTTTTTTAAATATAAATTAATGATTTAGGTTGCGAAACTGTTATAGTCGATTAAATCAATATTTCTTGAGGAATATAAAAGTGAGAAAAAATAAAACGATAAACACTGAAGATGTTCTGGTTATGTTATGTCAATCAGTATCAAATATTCTCTCTACGGCGACGGGAAATAAAATCACATATTCAGGTATGGTACAAAAAATCAGTCGTACTTGTTTAAGACCTGATGTTGGTTGTTTTGTTTTATTCGATGGTGGATTTAACGGTATTGTTGTTAATAATTTTACAGCCGCAGCAGCGGTAGAAGTTTATAAAGATTACATGACAAATATGGGAATGCCTGAATCAGAAATTTCCAAGTCTCATTTATCTGACGATGTTGCTAATGTTTTAGGTGAGTTGATGAATCAAATCGTTGGCGGTTTCACTAGTAAAGTGCGCAGCGAGCTTCAAACAAATATTACTCAAAGCCAGCCTAAAATGTTGGTTATTAGTAAATCTGTTAATCTTTCAGTTGATACGGTGATGGATAAGCCACAAGCTTACCGTGTTACTTTTACGACGAAAAACAATAATATTTTTTACCTTGAGTTAGCAATGGATAAAACGGAGTTTATTAAGTTACATGATTTTGAACTGGAAGAAGAAGTAGATCCAGACGATATTATAGCGTTGTCACAAGAACAAAATACAATCAAAAAAGTTGATATTGTTGATTCAGCAGATGATAGCTTTATGGCTGAGTTGGGGTTTTAACATCAGTACAACCTCCTTATTGTTTAAAATTAGGGGAGTTGCTGACTGAAAAACATTTTACCACCGAGAACACGGAGTTGTGCTTCGCACAACACAGAGAAGTTCAAAACACTTTGTTGTTGTTGTTTTAAAAATATTGTCAACGAATTACGCTAATTTCACGAGTTATTCAGAGCAATCAAAACTTTCTTTACTGATCTTATCTCGGTGTAGGACTTAGGCCCTTAGTGCCCTCTGTGGTTAGTTGTTTTTAATTAGGGTAATTCGTGTAATTGGCTGGTCGTTATTTATGAAAAGATAGCTCTTTTTTACCACTGAGAACACGGAGTTGTGCTTCGCACACACAGAGAAGTTCAAAACACTTTGTTGTTATAAAAATATTGTCAACGAATTACGCTAATTTCACGAGTTATTCAGAGCAATAAAAACTTTCTTTACCGATCTATTCTCGGTGTAGGACTTAGGCCCTCAGTGCTCTCTGTGGTTAGTTGTTTTTAATTAGGGGAATTCGTGTAATTAGCTGGTCGTTATTTATGAAAAGATAGCTCTTTTTTACCACCGAGAACACGGAGTTGTGCTTCGCACACACAGAGAAGGTTAAAATACTTTGTTGATGTTTTAAAAATATTGTCAACGAATTACGCTAATTTCACGAATTATATAAAATAAAAAATCTCTTCTCGGTGTAGGGCGAAGCCCCTCAGTGTTCTCTGTGGTTAGTTATTTTTAATCAGGGTAATTCGTGTAATTGGCTGATAGTAACTTCTGAAAAGATAAAATATTTTTAATCACAGAGATGTGCCACAGAGGAAAAATCAGAGAAGTTCAAAACAATAAACCTCTTGAATAAAACCTCGTGTCCACTGTAGTTAACTATTGTTGTTAATTAGACTGTAGTGCTCCTGTTACTTCCAATTAATTGTCGATTTTTCTAATGCTTTTCTATGTAATTGTATAAAATTTATATGATTTGACTAAATCTATTACAAACCTATACTCAGAGAATAACCTCAAAAATAAGTTTTAGATTTATAGTTATGCTGACTATTGAACCTCTTTTTGCTTTTTTATCAGTAACCATACTATCCGTTAGCCTTATTATGTTTTTTGCTTCGGGATTACTTTATGCTTTGAATACTCAAATGGGGTATTTTTATCAAAAATACTGGGCTATGGCTTGGTTTATGATGGCGGGCTATACATTTTTTGGTGGCCTAACGATGATTATGAGAGTTCAAGGGATTCACGAACATTGGTCATTAATTGTATGTACGGGGTTATCTCAAGTTTTTGGATATAGCGGACCTGTCTTATTACTTGCGGGTTGCTTAACAATGAAAAGTAAACATAAAGTTAAATTTCATTGGTGGTTAGTTGCTTTAATTATTATTGCTTTTTCTGTAGGTATGACATTTTCTTTTAATTCACCTGAGCAATGGCAAGAGCGTTATATATCACGTGTTGGATTGAGAAGTTTATTCTGCCTTGTGGTTTCCTCTTGGGTAGCGATAAAAACAATTCAATTTTTTAAAGATGATCCCAAGTCTGGGCCTAAAATATTTGCATACGCCATGCTTACCTACGGCCTTTCATGGAGCGTATATGTTATCGCAAGTATAGATATGCTGTTTGGCGGGCTATTTTATCGCTATCTTGGGATTTTCGGAATTATTGAGTTTGCTTGCCAAGTGGTACTTATTTATGGCTTTACTATTTGGGCTATTCAAAATGAAAAAGAAAAAGTATCTAACGCGCAAGAAAAACTTGAAGAGATGGCTTGGCTTGATAGCTTAACAGGATTATATAATCGACGTTGGTTAGATTGCCATGCTGAACAGTGGTTGCAGCAGCATTGTATTCCAGTAAGTAGTGTAGCGGTTATGTTTATTGATCTAGATGGGTTTAAGCAAATTAATGATCGTTTTGGACATAAAGTAGGGGATGAATTATTACAAAAGGTTACCGCTGTATTAAAGTTAGAAGCAAGTAATACTGATATTCTTTGTCGGTTAGGCGGGGACGAATTTATTTACGTATATACGTCAAGCAGCTCACATGACGATATGAAAAACAAAGCAAATAAAATACGAACCAGTATTCGATCTATAAGAGATATAGGTAATAATCCCGTCAAACTTTCTTGTTCAATTGGAATTTCTTGTCCGGAGCAAGTTTTTAATATTGAGGCTCTAACCTTAGCGAGTGACAAAGCCATGTATGTTGCTAAACACAAAGGTAAAAATACAATACAGTTTGCATCAGATGATTCTTATTATAATAGCCAGCATTGGTCTCATGAAACATTGTAATGTTTTTATATTTTACAAAAAAAATATAATATTTAATCTGTTAAAAGCTTTTATAATCTATATGATAGCATTCAAATCTTATGTTTTAAGTTAAGGATACGGATGTTATCTCATTTCAGTAGTTCACGTGTTTGGACTATCACTTTTTTTGAATTAGCTCGGCTATTTGCGTCTAAACGCGGACTGATTGTTCTTGCTGCTTTTTCATGTCTTTGGTTTTTAATTTTTACTTATGTTATAGGGTCTGCGGCTGAGTTTATAACTTCTGAAAGTTTTAAAGACCTTGCTCAACAAGCGTTTGGGAAACTAAACTTGTTAGCGCTCTTGGAGTGGGAATTACCTGAATTAAGTATTTATTGGATTATTTCAGCTTATTTATTACCTACATTTGCAATTTTATTTTCATGTGATCAAACTTGTTCTGACCGTGAACGCGGTACGCTACGCTTTATTTTACTAAGAACCAGTCGACCAGAATTACTTTATGGTCGATTTTTAGGGCAAGTACTCATCCTCGCTATTCTTATATTTATTACATTAATTGCTAGCTTACTTTTTTCATTATTCAATGAACAAACGGTGAGTTTTGGTTCATTGATTTTGTCTTTTAGTATTTTATTGAAACTTATTATTATTAGCTTACCTTTTATTGCGGGAATGACGCTGATTAATGTGTTTGTTAAATCAGCTAAAATGTCATTAATAGTGTATTTTTTAATTTATATAGGCTCTGCAATAATCATTAATTTAATGACTCGTTTTGTTATGGATTTATCATTTTTGTTTTATTTATTTCCAGGTGAACAAATTGAATCTGTTGTAGGTTTTGAAAGTCATTACGTTAATAATTATATTATTCCTCTAACACAAACTGTTGTTTATTTGGCATTAGCGCAATTTATTTTTAAAAGGTCATCACTATGAGTTTATTAATTAAAGTCGAAGGCTTAAATAAAAGATATTGCAACAAACATGCGTTGAAAAATGTAAACTTTGAAATAAATAAAGGTGAACCTGTTGCTTTAGTTGGGCCGAACGGAGCCGGTAAAACAACACTCTTTAGTATTTTATGTGGTTATATTCCTTATGATAGCGGTAATGTATCTATTTTAGGTGAATCACCTAGTATTGCAGCCGTTAATCAAACATTTAGTGCATTACCACAAGATGCTCAATTAGATCCCAAATATTCAATAGAAAGCCAATTAAAATTTTATGCTCAACTGCAAGGCTTTAGCACTAAGCAAAGCATTATTGAAGCCCATAAAGTACTCGATATGGTTGGCCTTGAAGACAACTACAAAGTAAAACCTTTAGAGCTTTCTCATGGTATGCGTAAACGTGCTGCCATAGCGCAATCACTTATAGGTTCGCCTCAATTAGTTATTTTAGATGAAGCGACTGCGGGATTAGATCCTAAACATGCAAAAGATATTCGTGAAATTATCTCAAATTTATCAAACGAAATTACTTTTGTGCTAAGTTCGCACGATTTAAGTGAGCTAGAACGTTTATGTGATCAGGTGTTGTATCTTGAAAATGGTGAATTAAAAGAGCATCAAACACTAACGTCAAAAGATGATTTTAATTATTTAACGCTACGTATGAAGCAACACTCAGATAGCTTTGTAAAAGAAGTATCTATGTTGCCGTCTGTACAAAACGTATCTCAGTTGCAAGGTAAAGAATATCTTATTAGCTACACCCAACTAGACAATACTGAACCTTTTGATATTACTTTTTTAAAATATTGCCACGAACAAAATTGGGTGTATTCACAGTTAGTAAATGGTAAAACCCTTGAAAATCAATTGTTCTAAAAACAAATAAATATACGAAAGATATGAAACCTAATACACAAAAACTTTATGAGCTAATTGCAGAAGCCACAGACTTGTTTATTCAAAAAAACACTGGCATAAATACATCGGTTGGATTAATGGATAAAGCCCTTAGAAATAAAGGCTTAGAAGCTGATGCCGTAACCGTAGATGCTATAGCCTCTAAGAATCGATTAATATTTGTTTTACTTGATGCCAATACTGACATAGTTGGTATTGGCTTAGGCAATATTATTGAAGACAATATTGATCTGGTGGATCAAATAGCACTTAATGAACTTAATCCTAAAGTTGCTGCTGAATTACTGGTTAAGTATTTGAAATAGTAATACTTACCTTATTAAATGAAATAGATGTAACTTGTAGAATTGTAACTTAAAAAGAAATTAATTATGAATAGTCTTGAATTATTATTAAATCGTCAATCTAATCCTCATCTTTGTGAACCCGCACCAGCAGGTGATGATTTACACCATATATTAAGTGCTGGTATGAGGGTGCCTGATCATGGCTGTTTAACACCATGGCACTTTACGGTAATACAAGGAGAAGGCTTAAACACATTGAGCCAACACTTTGTAAACGCGGTAAAAATTGATACTGACGACGCTGCAAAAATAGAAAAAACCAGCAAAATGCCGTTTAGAGCGCCTATGATTATTGTGGTTAGCACCCAATATAAAGAACATAAAGTGCCTCAGCAAGAACAGCTCGTTGCAGCAGGTTGTAGTGTACATGCCATGCAAATGATGGCGTATAGTTTAGGCTTTGGTGCTGTATGGCGCACAGGGGAGTTAAGTTACAATAATTCGGTTAAGTACGCGTTAAACATTAACAGACAAGACGACATTGTTGGGTTTTTATATATAGGTACAGAGAAAAAACAATTACCCACAAAACCAGTAAAACCTTACGAAAGCCATGTAACTTACTTAAACTAATCTTATAGTTACTTCTTAAGTTTAAGTAGCTAATGAACTATTAGTTACTTAAACGGCTTAAATTATTTTATTTAACATGAATTCTTCTACAATTTGCTAGTCTTCAAATCTCTCAGCTAAACTCAGTGTTAACTCTTACAAAATATTGTAGCTTTGTTTTATCTATTAAGATCATAGCGTTTCATGATCACCACATATATAAAAATTTAGGGTATAACAATGAGTGCCTATCTAATAATAAAAGCACTACTTACTGATAAATAAAAATTTCAGACTACGTTAATACTGTTCGCGTAGTGGGAAACCTTTGGTGGTTTTTATATTCTAATAGTATATTGGCTGAAAGTTGTGTTGATTATTTTTAACTTCTAAAAGGATTATAGTATGGAAAATTTAGGTTTTATCTTCGGTGTGATGGGAATGTCGATGGGCGTTGCTGGGTTTGCTTTTGGTTTAATATCTATGACTAAAATAGATAAACTTGAGAAGAAACTAAAAGCACTTAATGTTTTAAATCAGGATTAAAATAAAATTAGAACTTGCAAAATGGATACTGTTTTTATATACAGCACTCTGTATTTCTCGCTTTCTACAACAAAGCAGGGTTTTTTCCTTCTTTCATACAGCTGCTAGCGTACTTAAAAAAGTTATATTGTTGATATTTCGATTAAAGTGACATAATCTAGGTTTTTAAAGTTGTTTGTAAATGTTTTGTGGAAAGCGGGAAATTTGCAAACTAATAAGCTGTTATGTTTTCCCGACTTAGAGTAACTATTTTTAAATAATGAAAAGGATTATTCTATTACCGGTAATCGTATTAGCAATTTTTATAATCTGCTTATTTCAATTACCTGAAATTTCTATTACTAATATCTTTAGTTGGTTAGGTTTTTCTATTGCAGTTGGTTCGATTTGTTTCTTTACAGTTTTTTCGCCTTATGGAGTTAAAACACATACAAGCGTATTTGGCCATCGCCAAAAATATCGTCATCCCGTTGCATATATACCAAGCAAGGTCATTATTGTAATATTAGGATTAGTTGTTTTATCTTTAGGGGTAAGTTTTACTATTAACATTCTTTAATGTATAAAAACATAACAAGTTGCTCAAGGCGGATAAAAATTGCTGTGGTTCGCCTTCGGCTCACTATACCACAGCAACTTTTACCGCTTAGCAAAGCGTTATGTGTAAACGGATATCGTCGAGTATATGGATATTTTCAAAGGTATAGATTTCAATGACTCGTTTGTTCTCGGTTGGAGTTCAAATGACACAGAAATCACATTCAAAATTGAGGCTAGCATTTGGCCTGATTCGCCTCATTATCTAAGTCCAAAACCTGATGAATATACTTGCTACCGTAAATGTGAAATTCAATTTACGGGTTTTACTTCATATTCAGGGCTTGCTGAACAAAGTAGTGTTAAACCAATCAAAGATATAAATGGTTCATTTGATTATGGCAATATAGATTCGTTAATTAAGACAAATCAAGGCTTTAAGGTTGTTGGTGAGTTTGGTAACTTAGAAATTATAAACGGCAAAGTTCAGCTAAAAATTTACACATAACAAGCTGTTCAAGCGGGACTTCTAACAGTTGGCTGGTTTCGCTTCGCTTCACATTTTAGCCAACTATTATAAGCCCCTTAACAGGGCGTTAGTTTGCTAAATGGAGTTAAGTTAAACTAGTCATGATAAGTCTCACTTTTGTAATTATATCTTTTGCAGTGTTTTTTGGTTTTGCTTATACCATGCAATTTATGGAGACCAAAAAAAGTATTTCTCTTAATAAAATACGAGATAACTTTTCTGTAGTTCTTGAATCGGATAATCAAAAATACAAATCTGAAATGGTTTATATTTGGCTTGAGAATGAAAAGAAAAACTACTTTAATGGTATGTTAACTTCATCAAACCAAGATGGCTTATTTATTAAAGGCGGGATTCTATTCTTTTGGGTTAAAGAGATATTTATCCCATGGTCTGAACTTGAAGCATCTGGTAAGATTTGGTGTTTTCTTTCTAGAAAAAATAAATATTATATTTCATCTCTTAATGTTTATGTGGCTGTTTTACAAGAGTATAGTTAGGTGTAAACCACAAACTAACAAGGCGTTCAAACGGACAAAAAACAGTTGGCTGTTTCACTCCGTTCACAATTTTAGCCAACAATTTTTTGCCGCTTAACGTGGCGTTATATGCAATTCATGAAGTAGGGTGGTTTAGCTAATAATTCGGTTATTAACTTTTACTTTTTAATGCGCTGCTACGAGTTTCGCTATTGTGGTTTTTCAATAGTCACTAATAAGCTTTGCCTTGTTAAAGAGACTTTTGTTGGCAAAGCTATTATTTCGTTCTGGCATTTGTGGGTAGCTCAATTTATAGTGCATTTATTACTACCGTCTTTTACTTCTGACTTATGTGTTTTAAGTTAAAGTTAATCAGGCATATAACAAGGCATTGCAAAGGACTAAAAACAGCTGGCCATTGCTCGTGCCTCGCTATTTTGGCCAACAATTTTTAGCCTCTGAATGAGGCGTTATATGCACTCAAATAGTATGGTTTGTTTAGCTAAAAATGTTTTTATCAAAGGTGCTTTTGTAAACGCTGCTACGAGTTTCGCTATTATAGTTTTTCAATAGTCACTAATAAGCTTTGCTTATTTAAAAGACTTTTGTTGGCAAAGCTATTATTTCGTTCTGGCATTTGTGGGTAGCTCAATTTATAGTGCGTTTATTACTACCGTCTTTTACTTCTAACTTTTGTATTTAAGTTCAGTTTTATCAGGCATATAACAAGCAATTTAACGGGACTTTTACAGCTGGCTGTGCTCGTTCCTCGCAATTATAGCCAGCAATAAAAGCCCATTAATTGGGCGTTATACGTACAGGGAGGATTAGTGCATAAATCTATTATATTTATCTTTCTCACTTTTATTTCCTCAGGGTTAACAAATGCTGCTGAATGGGATTATGCTAAAGCAGCGTGCAGTGATCTTGCTAAAAATGGAGAAAGTAAAATTGAACGAGAACACTGGTTTTACTTAATGTCTAAAGTTAATGGTATGGAAGCCGCAATTCGCCTTGCGTATTCTAAAAACAAAATTGATGCGGCACTAGTCCCAGAATTTCATGACTGGAAACATACTCTTGCTAAATCATGCAACGAAGTAGTCGAAGATCTATCCAATGAACGCGGATTGGATGTTCTTCATAATATACTGTACAAAAATCTAACGACTGGTTAGGTGGCTTGTACGTATAACAAGTCACTCAAAAGGACAAATAACAGTTGGTTTTTGCTCCTTCGTCGCTTATTTTAACCAACTATTATTTGCCTCTTAGTGAGGCGTTATATTTTCAAAGCAGGTCGAGTATGCGAATTCTATTAGCATTATATTTCTTTTCATTCTTTGCCAGTGCAACAAGTTGTGTTGAAACTGAAGAACAAAATGCAAAATGGGATGCTGCCTATGCGAGTAAATTTAAAATAAATAGTGAGTTAAATGAAAGCACATACAGTATTTCAGTTTCAATTCCTCAAGAGATTGACGGGCAACCATTTAATTTAGCCGGGATGATTATAGGTGATAAAAATAATCCAGCGTTTTATTCCGCACTAAAAATATTTGAAGACGAAGGTGAGGCTAAAGTGTGGTTCCTCGTTAAAGCCGATGCTATTGAAAAGCATAACTTAATTTTTAGTTACGGAGATGGGTGTGGTATATCTATAAACGTACCTGTTGCTGTGAACTGAAAATATAACAAGTCATTAAAGCAGGACAAAAACAGTTGGTTTTTGCTCCTTCGTCGCTTATTTTAACCAACTATTTTTTGCCTCTTAATGAGGCGTTATATGCAATTCATGTAGTAGGGTGCTTTAGCTAAAAATATTGTTATCAAAAGTACTTTTGTAAACGTTGCTACGGGTTTCGCTATTATCGTTTTTCAATAGTCACTAATAAGCTTTGTTGTTTTTATTACTTCGTAATGTAACAAAGCTATTATTTCGTTCTGGTATTTGTGGGTAGCTCAATTTATAGTGCATTTATTACTACCGTCTTTTACTTTGAACTTTTGTATTTAAGTTTAGATTTATCAGGCATATAACAAGCAATTCAACGGGACTTTTACAGCTGGCTGTGCTCGTCCCTCGCAATTATAGCCAGCAATAAAAGCCCATTAATTGGGCGTTATATGCAATTCATGAAGTAGGGTGCTTTAGCTAACAATTTGGTTATCAACTTTTACTTTTGTAAACGTTGCTATGAGTTTCGCTATTGTCGTTTTTCAATAGTCACTAATAAGCTTTGCCTTGTTAAAGAGACTTTTGTGGCAAAGCTATTATTTCGTTTTGGCAATTGTGGGTAGCTCAATTTATAGTTCATTTAAAACTACCGTCTTTTACTTTGAACTTCAGTAATTAAGTTAAAGTTTATCAGGCATATAACAAGCAATTCAACGGGACTTTTACAGCTGGCTGTGCTCGTCCCTCGCAAATTATAGCCAGCAATAAAAGCCCATTAATTGGGCGTTATATGGTAACAAAAGGATTCATTTGCTAAGGGATCTGTGGAAAGAAGGAGTATTGCCGCTTTTCTACAGCATAAGCGTTGAGTTTATCCAAACAACAAATTCTATTTAAAATCCCTTGACGCGTGCTAAGCTTCTTTTTAATCCTTAATCTTAAGTAAAGTTGCGTAAGTAGTGTCTTTTACTTGAAGCAACTTTACTTAAGATTAAGGTTTGTCGCACAAGTTAAGGTGATTTTTTTATTTTATTTTGTGTTTGATTTTACGCTTATGGTTATGTTGGCTCGAGCGCTTAGTGTTTATCTGAGTTACCATCTAACAAGCAATTGAACTGGGACACGTACAGCTTGCCGTGCTCGTTCCTCGCTATTTTGGCAAGCTTTACTTTGCCCGTTAATATGGGCGTTAGAAGCCTCTCAAACATAGGTGTATTCCTGTAAACTAAGGATGGTAAATGTATTCACTAGACAGAAAACTAAATAAATTAATACATATCAATAGAATATTAAACACAGGCATAAATAATTTTATACCTTTCGTACTGTATTTATCATTTGGTTGGCTATTTATAATATTGATTAGTTCATATACCTTAGTTTTTTTTGATGTATTAACTCTAAATATTACCAATAGATTTAATGAGTTGGATTTATTTAAATTTAAGTATTTTTCATTTATCGCCCCGATAGTCGAAACTATTATATTTCAATTTTTTTTACAAAATATTTTAAGGAGAGGATTTAAGAGTGTTACTCTTTCAGTAGTGCTAACTGCTGTACTATTTAATCTCGCACATTTAACCAGTTCGTTTACCAATTTTATTACGACAATTGGGCTGATAACCTCTCTAGTGTTAATTTTTGAGTTTGTTCGTTATAAGCACGGCCAATTATGGGCGGTACTTATAACAGCGGTTAGTCATATACTTTGGAATATTTCAGTTGTTTTATTTTCGTATTTTATATTTATAGAATCAGATAAAAAAATGATCATTGAGGAAGTATATAACCTCACAGAATTACCGTATGAGCTATGCGCATCAAAAGATAAAGAAAACTTTAACCTTTCAATACAAAAATTTCATAAAAAGTACCCCGATTTAATTAGGTTGTATCATGAGTCAGAGCATTTAAATTTCTTGAGAAGAAGATATGATACCGGGATTGAAAAAAGTACAGATAAACCTATTAGTGAACTTTCGAATAATTGTCTACTTTATCAAAGAACGTTAGATACTTACTCCTCATATATAGATGATAGGGTTACTCAGTGGGTTATAACTCTGAGGCAATAAAAGGCTTCTAACAAGAAATTGAAGCGGGACAAAATACAGCTGGCTGTTTTCACTCCGTTCAACATTTTAGCCAGCTACATTATTGCCCCTTAATTGGGCGTTATATGCCCTTAAAGGATTGTGCATGAATCAAAATTTATATTTCAAAACAGACAAGTTTGATTCTTCAAAAACTTTAGCTGAGTATGTGCACTCAGAACTAAAAAAGTTAAGCTTCAATCCTCAAGAACCTATTGACTCGGATTATATGTATTCCATTGAAATAAATGTCGAAGGCGATTTTGTTGATATTTTCATGGGTAAAAACGACGAAGAAACGGTAGTTCCGTTATGGCAAATTTGGCCAGAGCAGAGGGTTCCATTTCTTAAAAAAATATTTGGTAAAGCTGACAGATCAGCAGAGTTCAAAGTTAAAGAACAACTCGAGACTATTATTAAAAACATCGATGGCGTAAGTGCTGTCGAATGGGGCATATAACAAGTCATTCAAAAGGACAAAAAACAGTTGGCCATGCTCGTGCCTCGCTGATTTTGGCCAACAATTTTTTGCCTCTTAATGAGGCGTTATATGCAATTCATGTAGTAGGGTGCTTTAGCTAATAATTTCGTTGTTAACTTTTACTTTTGTAAGTTCTGCTACGGGTTTCGCTATTATAGTTTTCCAATAGTCACTAATAAGCTTTGTTGTTTTTATTACTTCGTAATGTAACAAAGCTATTATTTCGTTCTGGTATTTGTGGGTAGCTCAATTTATAGTGCGTTTATTACTACCGGTTTTTACTAGTTGCTTATGTATTTATGTTTAGGTTTATCAGGCATATAACAAGCAATTGAACGGGACTTTTACAGCTGGCTGTGCTCGTTCCTCGCAATTTTAGCCAGCGATAAAAGCCCATTAATTGGGCGTTATATGCAATTCATGAAGTAGGGTGCTTTAGCTAATAATTTGGTTGTTAACTTTTACTTTTGTAAACGCTGCTACGGGTTTCGCTATTGTAGTTTTTCAATAGTCACTAATAAGCTTTGTTGTTTTTATTACTGCGTAATGTAACAAAGCTATTATTTCGTTCTGGCATTTGTGGGTAGCTCAATTTATAGTGTGGCTATTACTACCGTCTTTTACTTCTGACTTATGTGTTTTAGTTCAGGTTTATCAGTCATATAACAAGCAATTCAACGGGACTTTTACAGCTGGCTGTGCTCGTTCCTCGCAATTTTAGCCAGCAATAAAAGCCCATTAATTGGGCGTTATATGCAATTCATGTAGTAGGGTGCTTTAGCTAACAATTTGGTTATTAACTTTTACTTTTGTAAGTGCTGCTACGGGTTTCGCTATTATCGTTTTTCAATAGCCACTAATAAGCTTTGTTGTTTTTATTACTACGTAATGTAACAAAGCTATTATTTCGTTCTGGCATTTGTGGGTAGCTCAATTTATAGTGTGTTTATTACTACCGGTTTTTACTAGTTGCTTGTGTGTTTATGTTTAGGTTTATCAGGCATATAACAAGCAATTCAACGGGACTTTTACAGCTGGCTGTTTCGTTCCTCAACATTATAAGCCAGCAATAAAAGCCCATTAATTGGGCGTTATATGCACTCAAATAGTATGGTTGGTTTAGCTAAAATTATTGTTATCAAAGGTGCTTTTGTACACGTTGCTTCGGGTTTCGCTATTATCGTTTTTCAATAGTCACTAATAAGCTTTGCCTATTTAAAAGACTTTTGTTGGCAAAGCTATTATTTCGTTCTGGCATTTGTGGGTAGCTCAATTTATAGTGTGGTTATTACTACCGCCTTTTACTAGTTGCTTGTGTATTTATGTTTAGGTTTATCAGGCATATAACAAGCAATTCAACGGGACTTTTACAGCTGGCTGCGCTCGTTCCTCGCAATGTTAGCCAGCGATAAAAGCCCATTAATTGGGCGTTATATGCACTCAAATAGTATGGTTGGTTTAGCTAAAAATGTTGTGATAAAACGTACTTTTTTAAGTGCTGCTACGGGTTTCGCTATTATAGTTTTTCAATGGCCACTAATAAGCTTTGCCTATTTAAAAAACTTTTGTTGGCAAAGCTATTATTTCGTTCTGGTATTTGTGGGTAGCTCAATTTATAGTGCATTTATTACTACCGTCTTTTACTTTGAACTTCAGTAATTAAGTTAAAGTTTATCAGGCATATAACAAGCAATTCAACGGGACTTTTACAGCTGGCTGTGCTCGTTCCTCGCAATTTTAGCCAGCGATAAAAGCCCATTAATTGGGCGTTATATGCAATTCATGTAGTAGGCTGCTTTAGCTAAAATTGTTTTTATTAAAAGTACTTTTGTAAATGCTGCTACGGGTTTCGCTATTATAGCTTTCCAATAACCACTAATAAGCTTTGTTGTTTTTATTACTTCGTAATGCAACAAAGCTATTATTTCGTTCTGGCTTTTGTGGGTAGCTCAATTTATAGTGTGTTTATTACTACCGTCTTTTACTTTAAACTTCAGTAATTAAGTTTAAATTTATCAGGCATATAACAAGCAATTCAACGGGACTTTTACAGCTGGCTGTTTCGTTCCTCAACATTTTAGCCAGCAATAAAAGCCCATTAATTGGGCGTTATATGCAATTCATGTAGTAAGGTGGTTTAGCTAATAATTTAGTTGCTAACTTTTACTTTTTTATGTGCTGTTATGGGTTTCGCTATTTATAGTTTTCCAATAGTCACTAATAAGCTTTGTTGTTTTTATTACTTCGTAATGTAACAAAGCTATTATTTCGTTCTGGTATTTGTGGGTAGCTCAATTTATAGTGCATTTATTACTACCGTCTTTTACTAGTTGCTTGTGTATTTATGTTCAGGTTTATCAGGCATATAACAAGCAATTCAACGGGACTTTTACAGCTGGCTGTGCTCGTCCCTCGCAAATTATAGCCAGCAATAAAAGCCCATTAATTGGGCGTTATATGCACTCAAATAGTATGGTTGGTTTGGCTAAAAATATTGTTATCAAACGTTCTTTTGTAAACGCTGCTACGAGTTTCGCTATTTATAGTTTTCCAATAGCCACTAATAAGCTTTGCCTATTTAAAAGACTTTGTTGGCAAAGCTATTATTTCGTTCTGGCATTTGTGGGTAGCTCAATTTATAGTGCGTTTATTACTACCGTCTTTTACTAGTTGCTTGTGTATTTAAGTTTAGGTTTATCAGGCATATAACAATAAATTCAACGGGACTTTTACAGCTGGCTGTGCTCGTTCCTCGCAAATTTAGCCAGCAATAAAAGCCCATTAATTGGGCGTTATATGCCATGGAGATTTAGGTGAAAATTCAAATAAAATCATTTTCTTCGCATCAATCGAGTAAGATCATCGCACTTACTTTTTTTGTTTTGATGTTACCGTTTAGCGTTATTAGTATTTTATTTTTTTTCTTGGTTCCAGAGATTGAAACATCTAATGGAAATACAATGCCGAGCTTTCCATTTTTATTTTTTGCATTAGCGCCTATATTTTATGGTGTTATGTTTTATTTGATGCAGCGTTTATTCTTTTTTGTTTATAATCGTTTAGCTAAAAAGTTTGGTGGTTTCGAATTTGAAACTTCAGAGTAAATTGGCATATAACAAGCAAATTAACAGGACTAAAAACAGTTTGTTGTTTTTCGTTCCTCAAAATTTTAACAAACAATTTTAAGCCTGTTATTTGGGCGTTATATGCAATTCATGTAGTAAGGTGGTTTAGCTAAGAATTTAGTTACTAACTTTTGCTTTTTTATGTGCTGCTACGAGTTTCGCTATTTTAGTTTTTCAATAGTCACTAATAAGCTTTGCCTATTTAAAAGACTTTTGTTGGCAAAGCTATTATTTCGTTCTGGCATTTGTGGGTAGCTCAATTTATAGTTCGGTTATTACTACCGTCTTTTACTTCTAACTTAAGTGTTTTAAGTTTAGGTTTATCAGGCATATAACAAGGCATTGCAAAGGACTAAAAACAGCTGGCCGTTGCTCGTGCCTCGCTATTTTGGCCAACAATTTTTAGCCTCTGAATGAGGCGTTAGTGCTACAGGAGTATTTTTTGAATTCTAGTGAAAGTTATCAGGTTTTCATACGCTTTGTTAGTGAAAGACATAATGATTTAATAAGTTCACTTGATGATTTGGTAAAGTCATTGGTGACTGTAAATTCATCAGGAAAAAAAGAAAATGCTGAATCAAGCTTTAAAAAATCAAAAGATTTAGAATCTGCAACAGCTGAAGGAGACCGCCCATCTTGGGTTTCCGATGTTACTTTGGCTTTACAAAGGTATATCAAAGGAGTACATGACTCACATCAGCTAATTACATATTTAGTTGATAATATGGCAATTATAAAAAATCATAAATGGGTCTTTGGTGATCCATCAGAAGATGCGTTTGATTTTGACTCTATATTTGAACATTATAAATCTCAAAGCCGTTTACCTGAATTATTTGAAGAAATAATAAAAATATTAGAAGAACTTAAAAGTAGTGATGAATTAGATAGTCGGTTAATGGTTAAAGGTCTTGGAAAAGTAATTTCTACTTTGAAAAAGAGTAAAGATGGTTCATACTTTTCAGTAAACGGAGCTTGGGAGTTTTTAGTTACCTTTCTGCAAAACTACATGTGGAGTGAGTTAAGTAAGATCCCTGCTCTGGGTAGCGTAATGCAAGCGTTAGAGAAAACAATTAAAGAAACAAATGAAGAAATGTTTAAAGTTCATTCTAATGTTCAAACTGAAATGGAAAACTCTATCGAGTCGGATATTAAAGCTCTAAAAAATAAGACTTCATTTGATTTTATTTCTTACAACAAGTCAGGATTGAAACTTACAAATAAAAATGAATCTTTGATGCTAGATAAAAAAGTGTAGCACTAACAAGTTGCTTAAACGGACACAAACAGCTGGCTGTGCTCGTTCCTCGCTATTGTAGCCAGCCATTTTTAGCCGCTTAGCAAAGCGTTATATGCAATTCATGAAGCAGGGTGCTTAGCTAACAATTTGGTTATCAACCTTACTTTTGTAAACGCTGCTACGAGTTTCGCTATTGTAGTTTTTCACTAGTCACTAATAAGCTTTGCCTATTTAAAAAACTTTTGTTGGCAAAGCTATTATTTCGTTCTGGTATTTGTGGGTAGCTCAATTTATAGTGTGGCTATTACTACCGTCTTTTACTTCTGACTTTTGTATTTTAGTTCAGGTTTATCAGGCATATAACAAGCAATTTAACGGGACTTTTACAGCTGGCTGTGCTCGTCCCTCGCAAATTTTAGCCAGCAATAAAAGCCCATTAATTGGGCGTTATATGCAATTCATGTAGTTGGGTGCTTTAGCTAAAATTATTTTTATCAATCTTACTTTTGTAAACGCTGCTACGAGTTTCGCTATTTTAGTTCTTCAATAGTCACTAATAAGCTTTGCCTATTTAAAAGACTTTGTTGGCAAAGCTATTATTTCGTTCTGGCATTTGTGGGTAGCTCAATTTATAGTGCGTTTATTACTACCGTCTTTTACTAGTTGCTTATGTACTTATGTTCAGGTTTATCAGGCATATAACAAGCAATTCAACGGGACTTTTACAGCTGGCTGTGCTCGTTCCTCGCAATGTTAGCCAGCAATAAAAGCCCATTAATTGGGCGTTATATGCACTCAAATAGTATGGTTGGTTTAGCTAAAAATATTGTTATCAAACTTACTTTTGTTAACGTTGCTACGAGTTTCGCTATTCTAGTTTTCCAATAGTCACTAATAAGCTTTGCCTTTTTAAAGAGACTTTTGTTGGCAAAGCTATTATTTCGTTCTGGCATTTGTGGGTAGCTCAATTTATAGTGCGTTTATTACTACCGGTTTTTACTAGTTGCTTGTGTATTTATGTTTAGATTTATCAGGCATATAACAAGCAATTCAACGGGACTTTTACAGCTGGCTGTGCTCGTTCCTCGCAATTATAGCCAGCAATAAAAGCCCATTAATTGGGCGTTATATGCACTCAAATAGTATGGTTGGTTTAGCTAAAAATATTGTGATCAACCTTACTTTTGTAAACGCTGCTACGGGTTTCGCTATTGTAGTTTTTCAATAGTCACTAATAAGCTTTGCCTTTTTAAAGAGACTTTTGTGGCAAAGCTATTATTTCGTACTGGTATTTGTGGGTAGCTCAATTTATAGTGCGCTTATTACTACCGTCTTTTACTTTGAACTTCAGTAGTTAAGTTAAAGTTTATCAGGCATATAACAAGCAATTCAACGGGACTTTTACAGCTGGCTGTGCTCGTCCCTCGCAAATTATAGCCAGCAATAAAAGCCCATTAATTGGGCGTTATATGCCTTAACCAAAAGTTTTTAAAATAATTAAATTTTGGTGTGTTTCGTCATTGTTAATTTAGGTGCAAACACTAATCAGCTTTACGCTATTGCAAACAAGTTTGCGGTAAAGCTATTATTTATTCTAGTTTGGGTTTACATGGCTCAAGGTAAGTTTGTTATCAAGGTAGCTTCGTATTAGCTTATCTGTAATTCGTTACCATTTTGCATATAACAAGCAAATTAACAGGACTTAAAACAGTTTGTTGTTTTTCGTTCCTCAAAATTTTAACAAACAATTTTAAGCCTGTTATTTGGGCGTTATATTTCATGGATGATCAATGCGTATATTTCTATTCTTACTTCTAATTACTATTTCTTTTTATTCTAATGCCAATGCTATTTGGCCGTTTGTGATAATGAATGCCACTTCTTTTGCTTGGTGGGCAATTTTAATTGGTTTAATGATTGAGTTTTTGTTTGTACAAAGACTTTTTAAAATTCCTCCCAAAAAGGCAATCAAAGCTACTATCTTCGCTAATTTGGCTTCTGCAGTACTCGGAATAGTTTTTGTTGGATTGTTTAAAGTAGTTCCCGGTTTGTATTTTTTTCTTATATTTGGTTTAGGACGATTAGGAATAATTTCTTGGATTTTAGTTTTTATTTTCGCATGCTTATTTAATGTTCTTATTGAAGGCATGGTTTATAAACGGAGCTTTAAATTATATACAAAGCTCAGTAAAAAACTGTTTTGGAGTTTCCTTTTAGCAAATGCAATCACAATCAGTGTTGCGATATTTAGTTTAGTAATACAAGCTATGGCAAAATGAAATCTAACAAGCTAATAAATAAGGACAAAAAACAGTTGGCTGTTTTCGTTCCTCAACATTTTAGCCAACAATTTTTTGCCCATTATTAGGGCGTTATGTGTATAGAACAACTTCGAGTTTGAGGTTATAAATGAAATACAATATCTACCTTTCTATCGTAGTGTTACTCGTAGCAGGTTGTGCGGCAGGCCATCAAGATTATTTGGATTTTAAAAATAGTAGGATTGGTAAAAAAGAAACTAAAACCGAACCATATAAATGGGATAACTCAGGTGAATTAATTCGTGCAGATTTTTTGATTTCTGGTCAAGGGCTTACAGAAATAACTGAAGATGATGACGGTAATTTAATTTACCACTATAGTGACCAAGAAGTTTTGCCTACTAACCCAAGAGAAGAATGGGTAGGTAAATGTTTAACTTACAATGTAGTAAACCCTGAAACAATGGTTATCATTGATTGGGGTTTTGATAAAGGCGGCAACCCTTTAAGTTGTAGAACTTGGCCTTAGAGTAAATATACACATAACAAGGGTTTTCAAGTCGGACAAATTACAGTTGGCTTTTTGTTCGTGCCTCACTTATTTTAGCCAACTGCAATTTGCCGCTTAAAACGGCGTTATGTTTTTTGAACACTGGTGTCTGGGAGTCAGGTTAAGCTTGACCAACCGAGGCACTTTGTGAGGAGTGCAGTTATTGTGAGTTTCTCGAATTCTCGGCAGTGCCGAACTCGAAACATAAACTTGCTTTAGCTGGTACTACACTCCGTTGGTAATGTTAGTACCATTACCACAATCCATACTTTGGGCAGCAATCCATTGTATGGCGTCACTGGCCTGTGACGTAAAGCTCAGGTGTTTAATTTTCCTGAGCCGGCTCGGGGTTTAATTTAGGAACTATTATGTTCACATTTAAAACTTCGAAAACAGAGGTTTCAGTGAATATAGCTGCCATTTTGATGGCTTCAGCTTGCCTTGTGCGTGCTGTTGCTTATCTAATGTCAGTTATGCCGCTGTAACCATTGGCGAGGGAGGCATTTGTCTCCCTCAAGCCAAAAACATAACAAGAAATTAAACAAGGACAAAAAACAGTTGGCTTTTTGTTCACTCCGTTCACTTATTTTAGCCAACAATTTTTTGCCTGTTAATTAGGCGTTATATGCAATTCATGTAGTAGGGTGCTTTAGCTAATAATTCGGTTATTAACTTTTACTTTTGTAAACGTTGTTACGGGTTTCGCTATTTATAGTTTTCAAATAGTCACTAATAAGCTTTGTTGTTTTTATTACTGCGTAATGTAACAAAGCTATTATTTCGTTCTGGCATTTGTGGGTAGCTCAATTTATAGTGCAGTTATTACTACCGTCTTTTACTTCTAGATTTTGTGTTTAAGTTAAGGTTTATCAGGCATATAACAAGCAATTCAACGGGACTTTTACAGCTGGCTGTGCTCGTTCCTCGCAATGTTAGCCAGCAATAAAAGCCCATTAATTGGGCGTTATATGTTTCTCGAGGTTTGCAGATTATGAGTACATTAAAAGGTAAAACTGAAGGCGGCAGCGGGGGTAAACGCGGCCATTCAAATATGACTCATTGGGCTTATACCGAAGAAATAAAAGAAGCCAGTAATATAAATCGTCGAAACAATAGTAAAACGATTATACGTAATGAGTTAAAACAAGTAAGCAGTCAAGATAAAGAGTAAACCACAGGGTTAACTATCTGTTTTGTATGTTTATCAAACATATAACAAGCTATTCAAGCGGGACAAATAACAGTTGGCTAGTTCCGCTTCGCTTCACATTATAGCCAACTGCAATTTGCCCCTTAATAGGGCGTTACAAGGCAGTTCAAATTATTTTGCAGTGTCGTTAAACACCTGCCACGAGCAGAGAAATAGCATCAAGGAATGTGCTGGTTTTTAGCCCCTTCCGTTCGTACCGGTGCCATTTAAAAGTGAACCGTATTGGCAAGTCCACTCCATTTAATCTGGGTGGCCAATAAGTAGGTGCAAGGCATCTTCGGCTTAGGTATTCTTAGGGTCTACTTGTTTACTATCGGTCTTAAGGTGCTTCGTAGTAGGTGAACACGCTGCCGCTGTAACAAAAAAAATCAATTTGACCTCCGCAAGCTGTCGTCTTTTTTGCGGAGCAAAAAAACCGCCAGCTTGCTCTGGCAAATTATTTTGGCGTTAAGTGTCATCGTCAACGGAGAGTTCAGTGACAGAAAAAAATAATGAAGAGTTCTTTGAAAAGGTTCGAGAACATAATCAAAACCTTTCTAAAAACCAGAAAAAAATTAGAAATTTTTCCTCATCCGTTGCGGGTATATCTGCTTCTATTGCATTAGCCATTACAGCTTCTATGACATTTAATATTTTCTTCGATTCTAAAAAGATATTAAGTAATGACGAACTAACAAATGAAGTTTCAGTGCAAAATACTCAAGTAAAGGGTATGTACCAAGATTTAAGTAATTTACAAGACATAGTTACTTTGCTTAAATCGAAAATGGATTCAGTTGAAAAATTCCCTGAAGGTACTGAATGGAAATCTGAGATTATTAGGCTTGAAGAAAAAATTGATAGTATTAGTATTAGAGTTACAGAGTTTGAGAACGCTATAACTGCAGATCCACTTAAAGCTCTAGCTGTTCCAATCTTGCGTAAAGATCTTGATAATGTCCGAAGCTCACTTAACACTGAGATTCGCCAGTCAAAAGCAGAGATTGATAGAATTTATGACCAAAATAAATGGTTTATTGGTTTACTATTCTCTATTGCTATAAGCGTTCTTGGTATGGTTATAACTAATTACGTAAATAGCAAAAAAGACACTTAACAAGACCTTCAAACGGACAAAAAACAGTTTGCTGTTTTCACTTCGTTCAACATTTTAGCAAACAATTTTTTGCCGCTTAAGGTGGCGTTAGCTGCCCGAGAGTGTTCGTTACTCCTTGCAGATTATTAGTAACTCGTTATTATGTAAGAACTCCCTTATGGGGATAACGGTGTTACCTTCTACCAGTTAGAAATGACTAGTCTTCAGTTGTGATGATTCACACTGACGGGGGAAAGGGGTCAAATCCTATCCAACCATGTGATAACTTACTTTTACTTGGGTTAACACCGTGAAAAAGCCTGAGTCTAACTCAGGCTTTTTTGTTTAAGGAACTTATGAAATTAGAGCAGCAGATTGCAAAAATTATCCGTGAAGAGGCAGAAAAGTTAATTGAACGCTATCACGAATATCACAATAGGGTTCACCTAGAAGCTAAGCGGAATCAGAAGCGATTAGGTGACTCTGCACCGAAAAAGAAAATTCATACTCCAGACTATTGGTCTTTTGATAGGAAGTTCAATCCATTTTATGTTAAAGCAAAGCATAAAAGCATTGCTCGATCTATCGCCAACAAAATTGAGAATAGAACCTATTCTCCGAATAGCCCATATATAAAAGAAGTTCCAAAGTCTGACGGTGGTATTAGAAAAGTAGCGATTTACAAAATACCGGACGCAGCTATATCAAAGTTTTTCTTTAACCGGCTTCTGGCAAAAAACCGACACCGGTTTAGTTCATTCTCATATGCTTATAGAAATGATAGAAATGTTCACTTCGCCATTCAGGATATTTCTGTCGATTTAAAAAGAAATGAGCGCACCTTTTTGGCTGAATTTGATTTCTCTGATTTTTTTGGGTCAATATCCCATGAATTCTTGAAAGGGCAATTTTCTGAAAACGGCTTCTACATCAGTCCTGAAGAAAAATTTGTTATTAATTCGTTTTTGAAAGAGAGGAAAGTCGGTATTCCTCAAGGAACGTCAATAAGCTTATTTCTTGCCAATCTAACCTGCTGGAAATTTGATCAAAATCTTGAGCGAGAGGGAGTTAAGTTCTCTCGATATGCTGATGATACTATTGTGTGGTCACCTGAGTACGCAAAAATATGTAATTCCTTTGGTTTGATTAATGAATTCTCTAGAAGCGCTGGAGTAAAAATAAACCCTACTAAGTCAGAAGGAATATCTCTTTTAACAACAGATGGTTTGCCATCAGAAATCGTAGCTAAAACTAGCCTAGATTTTTTGGGTTATTGCCTGTCCGTTGACAAGGTTTCCATTAAAGATAAATCCGTTAGGAAAATTCAAAAGCAAATATCATATATTCTTTACCGAAATTTAATTCAGCCACTTAAGCAAGCAGTGCTGGCTGGGCAGCGAATTCCTGCAAATGATAGAGATAAAAATTTTCTATCAGCAATGTGTGAAATTCGGCGATACATGTATGGTGGATTAAGCAAAAAGCAAATTAAAGACTACTTATCTGGTAGAACTAAAAGAATATACTTTAAAGGTGTAATGAGCTTCTATCCTCTAGTAGACGATGTTGATCAATTAACTCAGCTGGATGGATGGTTGCTCTCCGTAGTGCATAGAGTATTGAAGCTAAGGTGCAAGCTACTTTCAAGTCACGGATTTCATCGCTCGCATAGCTTTCCATTCAATGTATCAAGGTCGGAGCTTTTAGAACGTTGTGCTGTTGAAGTAGTATCAGGAAAGCATCTTCTTGAGATTCCAAGTTTTCTTCTAATACATAGAGCCCTGAAAAAAGGATTGGAGGAGTCGGGTATAGAGAGAGTAATGAACCCTGATTCACTGAATTATGACTATAGATAATGCAGCGTCCGCAGCTAACAAACGCATGTTGTCGGACTGGTTTTCCGCTGCGCTCCAAATCAGCCGCAAATGCGGGCGTTATGTGTTTGTAACTAAAGAAAAAGAAATATTAAAAAATAAGTGGTGTGTTTCGCCATTGTAAGTTTGGTTGCCACCACTAATAAGCTTTACGCAATTACAAAACAAGTTTTGTGGTAAAGCTATTATTTCATTCTCGTTTGGGCTTAAATGGCTCAAGGATAATTTTAATTAAGGGCAGCTTCGTTATTGCTCAGGCTAAGTTTTGTACTTGGTTTTACACATAACAAGTTGCTTAACAGGACAAAATACAGTTTGCTCGGCTCGTACCTCGCCAATTATAGCAAACGGTATTTTGCCCATTAGCAAAGCGTTATATGCAATTCATGTAGTAGGGTGCTTTAGCTAAAAATATTGTTATCAAAAGTACTTTTGTAAACGTTGCTACGGGTTTCGCTATTGTAGTTTTTCACTAGTCACTAATAAGCTTTGTTGTTTTTATTACTTCGTAATGTAACAAAGCTATTATTTCGTTCTGGCAATTGTGGGTAGCTCAATTTATAGTGTAGTTATTACTACCGTCTTTTACTTTAAACTTCAGTATTTAAGTTTAGGTTTATCAGGCATATAACAAGCAATTCAACGGGACTTTTACAGCTGGCTGTGCTCGTCCCTCGCTATTTTAGCCAGCAATAAAAGCCCATTAATTGGGCGTTAAATTGCAAAGGAGGCATCGTGCCATTTTCAAGTCTAATGAAAGATAAAGTTTCCGTACTAAAAAGTAATGGTGAGATTTTTAAGGATATTCAAGCAAGTGTTCAAACGAAGAAAACATTTATTCAACGTTCTGATATTTTGATCGAAACTGGCGACTTAATCCAAAGAACTATGTCAAATGGCGCAACTGAAACATATGAGGTTGTAGATCCTGGCTTTCATGAAGGACTTGGAGGCATACCTGCGGGCTATCAAATTGTTCATAAAAACCTAGGGTTGCCAGAGGCAGAGAAAGCAATTCAATCTATCACTTACAACCTCAACGGGAATAATACTAGAGTCAATAATAACTCAACTGATAACTCTACCAATGTAGTAAATATCAATAATGATATTGCTGAACATATATCTATGCTCAGAGATGAGATTAAAAAACTTGTTGAATCCAGTGAAAAGCAAAATGAAGCTTATGAAATTGTTGATGCAATCGAAGGACAATTCGAGTCCCCTAAGCCAAGTAAGGCAGTTTTAAATACTCTTATTAACGCATTACCTAGTGCGGGCAGCATAGCTTCTATAGGTTCGTTTTTATTGTCTTGTGTAGGTGGTTAATATGAAATTAGATAAATACGTAGAAGAAACTATAAAACAAGTGATCACTGGTATCGGTGCTGCTAAGTCGTTTGGTGAACAACATAATGCACAAGTAAACCCGGCCTCAGCTTCATTTTCCTCAGGCAGTCATAACAGTGTTATATATTGCTCGAATACAGGTGTTCCAATTCAAGAAATAAAATTTGATATTGCAGTTTCAGTTAATGAAGGAAGCACAGAAACAGAGGCTCCTGAAATAACTGTAGGAAGTGCCACCGTTGCTGGCCATAACTCAACAACTGAAACCTCAAATAGTTCAGTGAATAGAATACAATTTAGCATTCCTGTACTTTTGCCTATTTCAGGACGCAGGGGGTAATGCAATTTAACAAGTTGCTTAAACGGACACAAAACAGTTGGCTGTGCTCGTTCCTCGCAAATTTTAGCCAACGTTTTTTAGCCGCTTAGCAAAGCGTTAGGCCATAGAATCAACATATTCCGTTTAATCAAAGTTAAATAAAGGAGATAGAAAATGAAGATAATTAACCTATTTGGTGCAAAGTTCTCGATTGACGACAAAGCACTAAACTTTATCGAGCCAGCACTTGAGTCTAATAAGACAGATTATTGTAACGGAAATGCTTGCGATGATATTTATTGGGAATGGGATGACGATACCCGTTCTTATCATTTTTTTAATGAAGGGGAAAAAAGGGTGAGGCTAAAGGTTGAGGGGGCAAATTATCTTGGTTGTAATGGTGTCATAAAACGAAAGACTATGAGACCAGGTACGGAGTGGGAATGTAAACTTGGCGGAATATGTGAATTTAGCGCCAAATATACAGATTAATGGAGAATTTTTTATGACTAATAAAGTTAGTTTTAAAAAAAATGGTGAGCGCTGTACGGTAACATTATCTAACAGTAGTAAGACAGATGAATGCACTACTACTTATGAGATTTCCGTTTTTGATTCAGATGACGACCGTTGGGAGGATCATGCTAAAACAACTTCAACATTGAAACCTAAAACGGTCTTGTCCAAGGAGTATCATAAATATGGTGCCACAGACTGGGATTACACCATAGTAGATAATTACTGCGAATGAGGCCTAACAAAACCGTGCACACGGACAGCCCACTGCGTGGCTCAAATTATGTTTCCATTTCATTACAACATTATTTGTACCACTACGTGAGCTGCCGGTGACGGCGGCGTTATATGCACTCAAATCGTATTGCTGGTTTAGATAAAAATGTTGTTATGAAATTTACTTTTGTAAGTGCTGCTACGGGTTTCGCTATTATCGTTTTTCAATAGCCACTAATAAGCTTTGTTGTTTTTATTACTACGTAATGTAACAAAGCTATTATTTCGTTCTAGTATTTGTGGGTAGCTCAATTTATAGTGCGTTTATGACTACCTGTTTTTACTAGTTGCTTGTGTATTTATGTTCAGGTTTATCAGGCATATAACAAGCAATTCAACGGGACTTTTACAGCTGGCTGTGCTCGTCCCTCGCAAATTTTAGCCAGCAATAAAAGCCCATTAATTGGGCGTTATATGCACTCAAATAGTATGGTTGGTTTAGCTAAAAATGTTTTTATCAAACGTACTTTTGTAAACGTTGCTACGGGTTTCGCTATTGTAGTTTTTCACTAGCCACTAATAAGCTTTGTTGTTTTTATTACTTCGTAATGTAACAAAGCTATTATTTCGTACTGGCATTTGTGGGTAGCTCAATTTATAGTGCGTTTATTACTATCGGTTTTTACTAGTTGCTTGTGTATTTATGTTTAGGTTTATCAGGCATATAACAAGGCATTGCAAAGGACTAAAAACAGCTGGCTGTTGCTCGTGCCTCGCTATTTTGGCCATCAATTTTTAGCCTCTGAATGAGGCGTTATATGCAATTCATGTAGTAGGGTGCTTTAGCTAACAATTTGGTTATTAACTTTTACTTTTGTAAACGCTGCTACGGGTTTCGCTATTATCGTTTATCAATAGTCACTAATAAGCTTTGTTGTTTTTATTACTTCGTAATGTAACAAAGCTATTATTTCGTTCTGGCATTTGTGGGTAGCTCAATTTATAGTGTGTTTATGACTACCGTCTTTTACTAGTTGCTTGTGTATTTATGTTTAGGTTTATCAGGCATATAACAAGCAATTCAACGGGACTTTTACAGCTGGCTGTGCTCGTTCCTCGCAAATTTTAGCCAGCAATAAAAGCCCATTAATTGGGCGTTATGTATTACACGGAGTTTCGCATTGAATTCATCTAAAATTTCTAAAAAAATCATTCTAAGTATTATATTTTATTTATTTATCAACTCTGCATTAGCCATTAGTTGTGAAGATATAATCATAAAAAAATACGTCTCAAACATAACATATAGTCCCGCTAAAACATTATGTGGAGTAGATCTTAATTTATTGCTTATCAAATTAAAGAAAACTTCTAATAACAATGAAACGAGTTTAGGGGGGATAAGCTTAGATGTAAAAAATTCAAATGATGTTAGTGTTACTAGATATGCTTTAAAATCTATGAACTCTAGTAGCAATAAGATAATGACAGCATGTTTAAATAAAAATTATATTGAAAATAGTTCACTGATTTTTTCAATTACTCGTGAAAAAAGTGAACACAGTACTAATCACCGTAGTTTAACTCTAAAAAGTACACATACAACATGTAAGTTAAAGTCTCTTGTAAGTAATACATAACAAGTCATTGCAAAGGACTAAAAACAGCTGGCCGTTGCTCGTGCCTCGCCATTTTGGCCAACAATTTTTAGCCTCTGAATGAGGCGTTATATGCACTCAAATAGTATGGTGGGTTTAGCTAAAAATATTGTGATCAAACGTATTTTTTAAGCGCTGCTACGGGTTTCGCTATTATAGTTTTCAATAGTCACTAATAAGCTTTGTTGTTTTTATTACTGCGTAATGTAACAAAGCTATTATTTCGTTCTGGCATTTGTGGGTAGCTCAATTTATAGTGCATTTATTACTACCGTCTTTTACTTTAAACTTCAGTCATTAAGTTTAAATTTATCAGGCATATAACAAGCAATTCAACGGGACTTTTACAGCTGGCTGTGCTCGTTCCTCGCAATTATAGCCAGCGATAAAAGCCCATTAATTGGGCGTTATATGCACTCAAATAGTATTGTTTGTTTAGCTAAAAATATTGTTATCAATCTTACTTTTTTATGTGCTGCTGCGGGTTTCGCTATTATCGTTTTTCAATAGCCACTAATAAGCTTTGTTGTTTTTATTACTGCGTAATGTAACAAAGCTATTATTTCGTTCTAGCATTTGTGGGTAGCTCAATTTATAGTGTGGCTATTACTACCGTCTTTTACTTCTAACTTTTGTATTTATGTTTAGATTTATCAGGCATATAACAAGCAATTCAACGGGACTTTTACAGCTGGCTGTGCTCGTTCCTCGCAAATTTAGCCAGCAATAAAAGCCCATTAATTGGGCGTTAGCCTTACAAGGATAGTCATGAGAAAAATTTTACCTTTTATATTATTGTTCATTTCTTTTAGTGGAATTGCTAGTGACGACTTTCATTGGAAATTAGCTAATGGTGATCAAGCGCCCGAAACTGAAAATCAAAAAAGTGTAAAAGGATTTGGTGGTTGGCTATTAGTAACGCCTGATAAAGATTGGGAAGAAAAATGGATGACTCCAAGCGAAAATGTGCCTTACTTTAACGAAGCCAAGGACGTAAAGTTGGGTCAAGAACTCACTATTCTTCCTTTCTTTGCTAACCCAAAGTTAGATAATGCACGCAATTTTAATATTTTGTGTGATATTAAAGTTGAAAAGCCTGACGGAACATTTTCAATTAATGAGTTAAATGTCCCTTGTGCACAAGGGACATTAGAAGTAGATCCAATGTCTATATTTTTAACTCAAACAGTTATTAAATACATTGGCGAAAATGGAGACCCTTTTGGGCAATGGACAGTTTACTTTGAGATTAAAGATTTGATCAGAGGCGTTTCAGTTCCTTTAAAAACATCTTTTAACTTGGTGAAATAGTAAGGCTAACAAGCTGTTCAAGCGGGACAAATTACAGTTGGCTGTTTCGCTCCGCTCACATTATAGCCAACTACAATTTGCCCCTTAACAGGGCGTTATACGTACAGGGAATATCGGTGTTTAATAAAGATTACAATGTAATTAATCAGCTTGAAATCGAAAGTATAGGGCTAGTTAAAACAGGAACTTTGGTGGAGCACCCTGAATATGGGAAAGGTAAAATCGAAGAAATTTGTCAAGTTAAAGGAGATGACAACATTCTTAAAGTGAATTTTGAATCATATGGTGTAAAAGCTCTGGTAGCACTTTATGCGAGGCTTAAAATCATTGATGTCATAGATCGTGAACCGACGGTTTTAGGTAAAATAAAAAACCTTTTAAAATCAGTGTAAGTACGTATAACAAGCACTTCAAGCGGGACAAAAAACAGTTGGCTGTTTCGCTTCGCTTACATTTTAGCCAACAATTTTTTGCCCCTTAAGTGGGCGTTATATGCACTCAAATAGTATGGTTGGTTTAGCTAAAAATGTTTTTATCAAAGGTGCTTTTGTAAACGCTGCTACGGGTTTCGCTATTATGGTTTTTCAATAGTCACTAATAAGCTTTGTTGTTTTTATTACTACGTAATGTAACAAAGCTATTATTTCGTTCTGGTAATTGTGGGTAGCTCAATTTATAGTGCGTTTATTACTACCGGTTTTTACTTCTGGCTTTTGTATTTAAGTTCAGGTTTATCAGGCATATAACAAACAATTCAACGGGACTTTTACAGCTGGCTGTGCTCGTCCCTCGCAATGTTAGCCAGCAATAAAAGCCCATTAATTGGGCGTTATATGCACTCAAATAGTATGGCTGGTTTAGCTAAAAATGTTGTGATCAATCTTACTTTTGTAAACGCTGCTACGAGTTTCGCTATTATAGTTGTTCACTAGTCACTAATAAGCTTTGTTGTTTTTATTACTTCGTAATGTAACAAAGCTATTATTTCGTACTGGCATTTGTAGGTAGCTCAATTTATAGTGCGGTTATTACTACCACCTTTTACTTTGGACTTGTGTATTTAAGTTTATGTTTATCAGGCATATAACAAGCAATTCAACGGGACTTTTACAGCTGGCTGTGCTCGTCCCTCGCAATTTTAGCCAGCAATAAAAGCCCATTAATTGGGCGTTATATGCACTCAAATCGTATTGCTGGTTTAGATAAAAATGTTGTTATGAAATTTACTTTTGTAAGTGCTGCTACGGGTTTCGCTATTATCGTTTTTCAATAGCCACTAATAAGCTTTGTTGTTTTTATTACTACGTAATGTAACAAAGCTATTATTTCGTTCTAGTATTTGTGGGTAGCTCTATTTATAGTGCGTTTATTACTACCGTTTTTTACTTCTAACTTTTGTATTTAAGTTCAGTTTTATCAGGCATATAACAAGCAATTCAACGGGACTTTTACAGCTGGCTGTGCTCGTTCCTCGCTATTTTAGCCAGCAATAAAAGCCCATTAATTGGGCGTTATATGCAATTCATGTAGTAAGGTGGTTTAGCTAAGAATTTAGTTACTAACTTTTACTTTTTTATGCGCTGCTACGAGTTTCGCTATTATAGTTTTCCAATAGTCACTAATAAGCTTTGTTGTTTTTATTACTACGTAATGTAACAAAGCTATTATTTCGTTCTGGCATTTGTGGGTAGCTCAATTTATAGTGCGTTTATTACTACCGTCTTTTACTTCTGACTTTTGTATTTAAGTTTAGGTTTATCAGGCATATAAAAAGCAATTCAACGGGACTTTTACAGCTGGCTGTGCTCGTTCCTCGCAATTTTAGCCAGCAATAAAAGCCCATTAATTGGGCGTTATATGCACTCAAATAGTATTGTTTGTTTAGCTAAAAATATTGTTATCAATCTTACTTTTTTATGTGCTGCTGCGGGTTTCGCTATTATCGTTTTTCAATAGCCACTAATAAGCTTTGCCTTGTTAAAGAGACTTTTGTGGCAAAGCTATTATTTCGTTCTGGTATTTGTGGGTAGCTCAATTTATAGTGCGGTTATTACTACCGTCTTTTACTTTGAACTTGTGTATTTATGTTCAGTTTTATCAGGCATATAACAAGCAATTCAACGGGACTTTTACAGCTGGCTGTGCTCGTCCCTCGCAATTTTAGCCAGCAATAAAAGCCCATTAATTGGGCGTTAGCAGTTTCAATAATTCAGGTTAAGCAATTTAAGGAAGTTATATGTCAGGAAGTGAAATTATTGCACAAGGTGGCCAATTCTTTGTAGGAATGGGAACTTTAGCTTTATTAAATGCGGGATTAGCACAAAGTAAAAATAGGAGAGGGTTAGTATGGTTTTTGCTTTCTTTATTTTTAGGGCCTATAGCTACATTTCTTTTGGTTGTGCTAGAAAAACAACCGGAAGTTCAGGGTACAAACAGCTAACAAGGCATTGCAGCAGGACAAATAACAGTTGGTTGTTGCTCGTGCCTCGCTATTTTAACCAACAATTATTTGCCTCTGAATGAGGCGTTAGCTATACAGGATAGATAATGGAGTATCTCGCAATATTAGGAATATCTTTGGCTTTCTGGTTTCCAGCCTACATAGCTGGTTTCTATGTGGCATTTTCCAAATTAGAGATCCCTAAAAAGTTTATATTTTGCATAGTGTGTTTGGTGCTTTCGTATGGCTCTATTGCTTTAGTTGCACCAATTATAGTGTTGTTTGAGTGTGTATCTTCTTTCTTAGTCTACGATTGGACTCAACAAGGTCGAGACGAACTCGCATACTTCTTTATGGAGTATGGTGAAATCCCTAGTTACATTGCATTATTTATACCTGTAGTTGCATCTTTTTTAGTGCCTTTCAAGCTAAGTAAAAAATGGGAAAGCTTGGTGGCTATGTATAGCTAACAAGAAATTAAACAAGGACAAAAAACAGTTGGTTTTTGCTCCTTCGTCGCTGATTTTAACCAACTATTTTTTGCCTGTTAATTGGGCGTTATGTAACTAAAAAAATATGATGCAATCTAAAGGTAATGTTAAAGAGTTACGACAATTGATAAAAGATGCTCGTTGGGCAATTTGGGCGTTTGTTATTATTAATTTTTTTGTAATCGTATTTTTTATTGTTGACGGTCTGGGTAATGAGTTTGTTTTTATAGCTTTGTTTGTTCAGGTGGTTTTATTTGTTATTTGGTTATTACCCGTGTTTTTTTATCAAGTATTTATTAAAAAGCTAAGCGTAAAATATGCCTTTTATACATCTATGGCATCTTATAAAGAAGTACTCGGTCACGTATCGTGGTAGCGTTACATAACAAGAAAATCAAGCAGGACTAAATACAGCGGGCTGTTCGCTTCGCTCCATTTTAGCCCACTATATTTAGCCTCTTATTTAGGCGTTATATGCAATTCATGTAGTAGGGTGCTTTAGCTAATAATTTGGTTATCAACTTTTACCTTTGTAAACGCTGCTACGAGTTTCGCTATTTTAGTTATTCAATGGTCACTAATAAGCTTTGCCTATTTAAAAGACTTTTGTTGGCAAAGCTATTATTTCGTTCTGGCTTTTGTGGGTAGCTCAATTTATAGTGCATTTATTACTACCGTCTTTTACTTTGAACTTTAGTATTTATGTTCAGGTTTATCAGGCATATAACAAGCAATTCAACGGGACTTTTACAGCTGGCTGTTTCGTTCCTCAACATTTTAAGCCAGTAATAAAAGCCCATTAATTGGGCGTTATGTACAAATTGTGTAAATCTAACTATGGAGAGTAATATGGATATAAATTTAACAACGGGTTCGGTAGCTTTTTTATTTGGGATTTTGAGTGCTAAATGGGCAATGGAATTAGGTTATTCACAATTCACCCAGATAATTATCTTTTGTTTAGGTTTAATAGCTGGACCGCTAGTATTATTTTTCTTATACATTCGTCTTTTATATCAGCGTAAAGAAAATAATCAATCAGGTACTAAGTTTTTTGGCTATCAAGAAAAAGAAGTTAATCAAAGCAGTAATTGTACATAACAAGCAATTCAACGGGACTTTTACAGCAGGCTGTGCTCGTTCCTCGCAAATTTTAGCCAGCAATAAAAGCCCATTAATTGGGCGTTATATGCAATTCATGTAGTAGGGTGCTTTAGCTGAAATTGTTTTTATCAAAGATACTTTTGTTAGTGCTGCTACTGGTTTCGCTATTATAGTTTTTCAATAGTCACTAATAAGCTTTGCCTTTTTAAAGAGACTTTTGTGGCAAAGCTATTATTTCGTTCTGGTATTTGTGGGTAGCTCAATTTATAGTGCATTTATTACTACCGTCTTTTACTTTGAACTTCAGTAATTAAGTTAAAGTTTATCAGGCATATAACAAGCAATTCAACGGGACTTTTACAGCTGGCTGTGCTCGTTCCTCGCAATTTTAGCCAGCGATAAAAGCCCATTAATTGGGCGTTAGCAGTACAAGGAAGGTTTCGTGGACTCATCTAGTTTCAGAGATAAAATGCTATCTCAAATCACTATCGGATACGATTGGGAAACATCTAATAATTTCGCTGAAGTTAAGCTTATGACAAATGATGGCACCTCTTATTCATACAAGATTCATAACCTTACTGAATATTTACTTTACGAAGACTTTTCAGCTAGTTACATTAGTCAATGCAAGCTTATTGTAAATGACGGTATGGTTTATTTAAGTTTGGATCCATACGATGAGTTATCTAACGAAATAGACTTAGATAATGATTGCTTGTGGTTTAAGGGCAGTAACATTGAGGCAGTGTAATGTACTGCTAACAAGTCATTCAAAAGGACAAAAAACAGTTGGCTGTTGCTCCTTCGTCGCTGATTTTAGCCAACAATTTTTTGCCTCTTAATGAGGCGTTATATGCAATTCATGTAGTAGGGTGCTTTAGCTAATAATTTGGTTATTAACTTTTACTTTTGTAAGTGCTGCTACGAGTTTCGCTATTCTAGTTTTTCAATAGTCACTAATAAGCTTTGTTGTTTTTATTACTTCGTAATGTAACAAAGCTATTATTTCGTACTGGCATTTGTGGGTAGCTCAATTTATAGTGCGTTTATTACTACCGTCTTTTACTAGTTGCTTGTGTATTTATGTTTAGGTTTATCAGGCATATAACAAGCAATTCAACGGGACTTTTACAGCTGGCTGTGCTCGTCCCTCGCAAATTATAGCCAGCAATAAAAGCCCATTAATTGGGCGTTAGGTGCTATAGGAGTCACGGATGAGTCTTGGTAAATTAATCTGGCATGTTGGATGCGATGAATCAGGTATTGATGGGCAAGTCTATTATGGGTTTGGCTCTCTGTGGATGAAATACCAAAGACGGGGGGATTTCACTCGAATAATCCGTGAACTTCGTGAAAAGCATCGCATGCATGATGAAATCAAGTGGCAAAAAGCGCACAGTAAAAGGTATGCAGAGTTTTATTCCGAACTAATTGATATGTTCTTTAAAAATTCTTGGTTAGCATTCCATTGTATTGTTATTAGAAAAGGTATGGTCGACAAATCTTTTCATGATGGTGATTACGATTTAGCAATGAGAAAACACTTCACACAGCTTATTTCCGCGAAAATTAAGGCCGTGTTAAAGGCTCACCCTAATCGTGAATGTGAATTTCGAATTGAAGTAGATCCTCTACCATCAAGATATAAAAAAGCAGATGAAGCTTTTCATAAAATAGCTAACAGCATGTTAAAAAAGGAACTTGGTGGTGAAGCACTAATTAAAAGTGTAGTTACTAAAGACTCTAAGGATTCTGAGCATATCCAAATAGCAGATTTTTTATTGGGTGCTGTAATGAGTGCATTTCAAGGTAAAGCATCTTCACCTGCTAAATTGGCAGTAGCAAATAATATTGCTTCGTATTTGGGATGGGATAACCTTAAGCATGACACTTGGAATAGTGAAAGAAAATTTAATATTTGGTACTTCTTCGATCCAAGGTTTGGTTCACGAGAAATAAGTACAGAGAAAATCACATTAAAATATCCTCTGCCATTTCGCACCTAACAAGGGTTTTCAAGCCGGACAAATTACAGTTGGCTTTTTGTTCGTGCCTCACTTATTTTAGCCAACTGCAATTTGCCGCTTAAAACGGCGTTATATGCAATTCATGAAGTAGGGTGCTTTAGCTAATAATTTGGTTGTTAACTTTTACTTTTGTAAACGCTGCTACGGGTTTCGCTATTGTAGTTTTTCAATAGTCACTAATAAGCTTTGTTGTTTTTATTACTTCGTAATGTAACAAAGCTATTATTTCGCTCTGGCATTTGTGGGTAGCTCAATTTATAGTGCGTTTATTACTACCGTCTTTTACTTTGAATTTGTGTATTTATGTTTAAGTTAATCAGGCATATAACAAGCAATTCAACGGGACTTTTACAGCTGGCTGTGCTCGTTCCTCGCAATTTTAGCCAGCAATAAAAGCCCATTAATTGGGCGTTATATGCACTCAAATCGTATGGTTGGTTTAGCTAAAAATGTTTTTATCAAAGGTGCTTTTGTAAACGCTGCTACGGGTTTCGCTATTGTAGTTTTTCAATAGTCACTAATAAGCTTTGTTGTTTTTATTACTTCGTAATGTAACAAAGCTATTATTTCGTACTGGCATTTGTAGGTAGCTCAATTTATAGTACGTTTATTACTACCGTCTTTTACTTTGAACGTCAGTAATTAAGTTAAAGTTTATCAGGCATATAACAAGGCATTGCAAAGGACTAAAAACAGCTGGCCGTTGCTCGTGCCTCGCTATTTTGGCCAACAATTTTTAGCCTCTGAATGAGGCGTTATAAGCCAATGAGATTTCGGCATGAATGAAAAGCCTTGGGTGAAAATCAATAGTGAAACTTATGTTGATTGTGTTGTAGGAAATGAAGCAGGTTTAATTGCTTTAAAGGGAGCTATTGATCAAGCGTTGAATGAGAAAAATTCAAATGTAGACGAGTTCTTCAAAGCTGATTTTAATTCGGTTGTGCTAACTGATGATAAATGGGATGAAACCGAAGCAACAGAAGTTCCATGGTGGCAAGCTCTAATATTTCAAATGTCATTAGGGTTATGGTTAGTGCTTCTGCCAATATACGCACTTTATAAATTAATAATTGAGTAGTTGGCATATAACAAGCCAATTAATACGGGACTGCTAACAGTTTGCTCGGTTCCGCTCCGCTTCACATTTTAGCAAACAATTATCAGCCCCTTATTGGGGCGTTATGCTTTTCTGAAGTCATGAGTATTTAATCAGTACTGGTTGAATTGTCAGTACTTCGTCCCCATGTAATTTAATGAAGTCGTTGCTTCGAACTTTAATAAACCACATGGAGGCACTATGCCTAAAAACACAAAAGCTACATCGAAAAAGGTTGCATCAAAAGCAGCTAAAACCTTGACGGATAATAACGCTTCGCAAACAGCTAAAAAGCTTGCTGCATCAGCTTTATCTCAAAAGTCTAAAAGTAAACAAACTGGAGCTGAGTTGGAAGATTTAGCTTCTAAAGTATTAAAAAGTACCAAGTATAATTCTGATACCAAAGAGTTAGCTGCTTCCGTCCTTTCCCAATCAAATAAAGAACGGTAAACTAAAAGCATAACAAGCAATTCAAGTGGGACTAAAAACAGTTGGCTAGTCTCACTTCGTTCGCTATTTTAGCCAACTTATGTGGACTCCCTCCTGTCAACAACAAAACTTAAAACAAAGAAATTAATGCATACTTATGTACGAGCTCTAAATGAGAAGCTATCTCAGGCTCTTTGATATTTACGCGAACTGGTTGTCAAATCTATAAAGCGAGCGCTAGGCTCTTAGTTGGCTACTGACTAAACCAGTTGATTTTTATCTTCGTTAGTGCATTTTGTCGTTTGAACTCGTATTAAGCTGCGAGTAATTCAGCTTTGTATTCTGTACCTTGCGTTAACATCGCAAACGCTGTTCTTACTGTTTTATTTGCTAACGCTACTGCAGCACACTTTTTACCTCTACGTTCAACTAAGCTTTGGATCCAGGCATCTTTTTTTGTTTTAGCTTTTCGCTTCATTGCGTGCTGAACTGCTGCAGTTGCGCCACAGATTAGTTGACTTCTTAGCCGACTATTTTTGCAAAACTTCCCTATAGAGCCTAACTTAACTAAGCCGCCTGATGAATGCTGTATCGGCGTTAAGCCAATACAGGCTGAGGCGTCTTTTCCTTTACTGAAATACCCAATATCTAAACAGCCCAACGCAATATAAAGGTTAATCGCATTCATTGGACCAACACCTTCTAGCTTAGTGAGCTTTTTACATTCTGGGTGGGCAGAAACCGAACGTTCCATACAGTTATCATAATGCTTAATATCTTCAAACAGCCCTCTCAAGTGCTCTTTTGCTAAGAAAATAGCCCTGCGGAACTCTGTTGACAAGCCATTGCAGGCATCTTCTAACACACCTTCTATTGCTGAAATTATTCCTCCTCTACGACTTGAAATTTTGATGTTTAATTCAAAAAGCAAAGCAATGAGTTGTTTTTGAGAGGCGTCGCGTTGTTTAACCGATAATTCTCTTAAGCGTTTAATGGACTGTAGTTGTTGTTGCTCAACCGTTTTTCCGCCAATATAAGTCACATCTGGCATGAAGGTGGTCTGAACAATAGCGAGGGCATCGTTTTTATCTGTTTTTTGACTTTGTCTGACGACTGATACCAGTTTCGCTGAAACTAACCTGGCATCATGACCTGCTTCAATGGCTTTTTGTTTCCAGTAGTTAGACGTACTACAAGCTTCAAATATTATCGTAACGGGTTTATTGTTGATAAGCCAATAAAGGAATTCTTCCGGTGTCATTTCGATATTCGACTGCACTTTATTGTTTCTATAAATACAAACTTGAATAACTTTTTTTGCTAAATCAACGCCAACTCTAGTACGATACATATTAGGACTCTTTATAATATTTTGGTGTGGTAACTACAATATTACCTCACTCGTTAAGGGTGAGGGAGTCCAATTATCTATTTATTAGCCCCTTAATTGGGCGTTATATGCACTCAAATAGTATGGTTGGTTTAGCTAAAAATGTTTTTATCAAAGGTGCTTTTGTAAACGCTGCTACGGGTTTCGCTATTATGGTTTTTCAATAGTCACTAATAAGCTTTGCCTTGTTAAAGAGACTTTTGTGGCAAAGCTATTATTTCGTTCTGGTATTTGTGGGTAGCTCAATTTATAGTGCGGTTATTACTACCGTCTTTTACTTTGAACTTGTGTATTTATGTTCAGTTTTATCAGGCATATAACAAGCAATTCAACGGGACTTTTACAGCTGGCTGTGCTCGTTCCTCGCAAATTATAGCCAGCAATAAAAGCCCATTAATTGGTAATGCCGATCAGTTAAGAAATGTTTAACGATCCATTGACCGATCTTCTGGTTAGTATATAAAGGCTTCTGAATTTATTCAGGAGCCTTTTCTTTTGCAACTCTCTACCGCCTTATCACAAGTTTCACAAAATAGTTTTACTGAATTTACAGGATTAAATGAATTATTAGACCCAAGCATCGTTGATGAAGCGTTGGCTCAGTCAGGTATTGCGACCATAAGGAAGCGCAAGCTTCCTATGGAGCAAATGGTGTGGGCTGTTATTGGTATGGCTTTATTTCGTAAAATGTCTATTCGCCAATTAGTTAATCAGCTTGATATCATTCTACCTAACGGTGCCCCCTATGTTGCACCTAGTGCCGTAACACAAGCAAGAAAGAAACTTGGTCATAAAGCAATAGAATCTATTTTTAATAAAACACAATCGCTATGGCATGAGGAGTCTACTCACCCCACATGGTGTGGATTGACACTATTAGGTGTTGATGGCGTTGTATGGCGAACACCTGACTCAAAAGAAAATAATGAATATTTTGCACGTACAGGAAACTCTCATGGCAAGGCAAGTTACCCCCAAGTGCGCATGGTATGCCAGATGGAATTAACAAGTCATTTATTAACACAAAGTGCTTTTGATAGTGTTGATATTAACGAAATGAAATTAGCTGGCTCGCTAGTTGAAACAACACCAGATCATAGCTTGACACTATTTGATAGAGGCTTCTACTCGCTTGGATTACTTTATCGTTGGCAATCCACGGGAATATCACGTCATTGGCTGATACCGCTAAAAAAGAACGTACAATATGACATTGTTCGTTCATTAGGACGCCAAGATAAAATAGTTCGTTTAACCGCCTGTCCCCAAGCACGAAAGAAGTTTCCTGAATTACCTGAATCAATTGAAGCTCGATTAGTATCGAGAAAGGTTAATGGTAAAGCGTGCGAAGTGTTAACGTCTATGACGGATGCAATGAAGTTTCCTGTCGCTGATATTGTCGATTTATACGGACATCGGTGGGAGATAGAACTTGGTTTTAGAGAAATGAAGCAGTCACTACTTGATAGCCAATTTACCTTGCGTAGTAATCAACCTGAGCTTATAAAACAAGAGTTGTGGGGGATATTACTCGCTTATAATCTGATCCGTTATCAAATGGTATTAATGGCAAAGTCACTCGATTCAATACATCCAAACCAATTAAGTTTTCATGGTGCTTCAATGCACATAATTTATCAACTGACTATGTTGCCATTTTGTTCGCCAGGAAATGTGTCAAAATTTGTTATGGATATAACCAAAAGTGCCAAACAGTTTGTATTGCCAGCACGTAGAGAGCGGAGTTATCCGCGAGAATTGAAGTGTTCTAAGAATAGGTACCCTGTTAAAAAAAGAAATGCCGCTCACCTTAAGTGAACGGCATTACATTAATTGGGCGTTATATGCAATTAATGTAGTAGGGTGCTTTAGCTAATTTTGGGTTATTAACTTTTACTTTTGTATGTGCTGCTACGGGTTTCGCTATTATCCTTTTTTAATAGTCACTAATAAGCTTTGCCTATTTAAAAGACTTTTGTTGGCAAAGCTATTATTTCGTTCTGGCATTTGTGGGTAGCTCAATTTATAGTGCGTTTATAACTACCATCTTTTACTAGTTGCTTATGTATTTATGTTTAGGTTTATCAGGCATATAACAAGCAATTCAACGGGACTTTTACAGCTGGCTGTGCTCGTTCCTCGCAATTATAGCCAGCAATAAAAGCCCATTAATTGGGCGTTATATGCAATTCATGAAGCAGGGTGCTTAGCTAACAATTTGGTTATCAACCTTACTTTTGTAAACGCTGCTACGAGTTTCGCTATTGTAGTTTTTCACTAGTCACTAATAAGCTTTGCCTATTTAAAAAACTTTTGTTGGCAAAGCTATTATTTCGTTCTGGTATTTGTGGGTAGCTCAATTTATAGTGCGTTTATTACTATCGGTTTTTACTAGTTGCTTGTGTATTTATGTTTAGGTTTATCAGGCATATAACAAGCAATTCAACGGGACTTTTACAGCTGGCTGTGCTCGTCCCTCGCAAATTTTAGCCAGCAATAAAAGCCCATTAATTGGGCGTTATGTGCAAGTCATGAAATGAAAGTTTTCGATTTATTAAAATGGATAATATGGCTTCCTGTGTTAGCAATAGGCACGGGTGTCGCGTTCTTTTCTCAGTTGCTCGAAAAGAGAGTCGAAAGAAGTCGCGAAGAAGTTGAAGCTATATTGCTTAAAATGGAATCAGGAGTTGTGAGTGAAGATCTATGGGATGATTTTCTAAGTGTTCCAATTTTCGATAAGCAGTTGGATAAGATCAGAGAGCGTGTAGAGGTTCTTTGGGCGTACGATGATTTTCAAGCCAAAAACGATGATGGTTGCTACGTGCTAAATGAAAAGGGTCTATCAGAAATCAGAGAGATACTTGGTGAGCTTAGCAGCACATAACAAACAGCTCAAACCGACCTCCACTGCGTTGCTCGTTTTGTGCTTTTCCGCTACGCTCGCACAAAACAAACAACTCCGTTCCGGCGGCTTAGCTGGGCGTTATATGCCTAAGGGAACTATGCGTAGAATTCAACTTTTAGCACTAATTTCAATATGTTTATTTTGTAATTTCGCAAAAGCTATTGAGCTATGTGTTAACGAAATCGAATTGGATATTGATAAACCTCTTTTAGATAAATCCCTTGATAAAGTCGCCGTATACGCTGACGAAATTTACGGTAAAAGTTGCTTGGTTTGCGCTGAGGTTTTAGAACTCGATAAAGACAGAATTGAGTTTCATATAACAAGTCCAACCAATAAAGATGTAATTCTAAATACCTCTGCAACTATAGCAATAGCAATCCCAAGTGGTAAGATTCTAGATAAAAAGTTGTATCATAGTTGCAAAGTACGGGCGGTGGCATCCGGCATATAACAAGCAATTCAACGGGACTTTTACAGCTGGCTGTGCTCGTTCCTCGCAAATTTTAGCCAGCAATAAAAGCCCATTAATTGGGCGTTATAAGGCGCGTGCACTTGAATCAGAATCGGTACAAAGCATCTTTTCCAACACCTAACTCAACTAGTGAATTTTTTGATTCATCTACTTGGGTATTATATGGTTTTTGGGGAATGCTGGTCGTCTGCTTTTTTGCACATGGTATTTTTTATTATCACCCAGATACAGGCTTCGCTCACGAAGATGACTTAAAAATTATAGTCGTTAATGTTATTGGTTTGGCTGTTTTATTTATCTTAAAGTTATTTGCTCAAAACATTTATATTATTGGTAGAGTTATGGCTGCGTTATGCTTGATTGTATTTTTAATAATCATAGGCTTAACCATTTATATTACTTTAGTTGATCACTTCCCAGTTGCATATCTAGGTGGTGCCCTGTATTTTGGTTTTGCAAGTTATCTATTAAATAAAGACTATATAAAGTTAAAGTAAGCGCCATATAACAAGGCATTGCAGCAGGACAAATAACAGTTGGTTGTTGCTCGTGCCTCGCTATTTTAACCAACAATTATTTGCCTCTGAATGAGGCGTTATATGTTTGTAACTAAAAAAAAAGAAATATTAAAAATTAAGTGGTGTGTTTCGCCATTATAAGTTTGGTTGCCACCACTAATAAGCTTTACGCAATTACAAAACAAGTTTTGTGGTAAAGCTATTATTTCATTCTCGTTTGGGCTTAAATGGCTCAAGGATAATTTTAATTAAGGGTAGCTTCGTTATTGTTCAGGCTAAGTTTTTTACTTGGTTTTACACATAACAAGTTGCTTAACAGGACAAAATACAGTTTGCTCGGCTCGTACCTCGCCAATTTTAGCAAACGGTATTTTGCCCATTAGCAAAGCGTTATATGCACTCAAATAGTATGGTTGGTTTAGCTAAAAATATTGTTATCAATCTTACTTTTGTAAACGCTGCTACGAGTTTCGCTATTGTAGTTATTCAATAGTCACTAATAAGCTTTGTTGTTTTTATTACTACGTAATGTAACAAAGCTATTATTTCGTTCTGGCATTTGTGGGTAGCTCAATTTATAGTGCAGTTATTACTACCGTCTTTTACTTTAAACTTCAGTAATTAAGTTAAAGTTAATCAGGCATATAACAAGCAATTCAACGGGACTTTTACAGCTGGCTGCGCTCGTTCCTCGCAAATTATAGCCAGCGATAAAAGCCCATTAATTGGGCGTTATACGGTAAACGGAGTATTGATGAAGCCGATAGTTTTAGTTACGGGCGGTAGTCGAGGGATCGGTGCTGCGACATCTAAATATCTAGCAAAACAGAATTATGTTGTATGCGTTAATTATATTTCGAATAAAGCTGAGGCAACCAAGGTTGTATCGTGCATAGAAAAAGACGGTGGTACGGCTATCGCCGTACAAGCGGATGTATCAAAAGAAGATAATGTAATTCGTTTATTTGACACCATAGATAAATCATTAGGTCAAATAACCCATTTAGTAAATAACGCAGGTATATTGTTACCGCAAATGCGTGTGTCAGAAATGACAGCAGAAAGAATTAATAAAATTCTCACGACAAATGTCACCAGTTATTTTTTGTGTTGTCGTGAAGCAATCAACAGAATGAAAAATGGTGGTTCAATTGTTAATGTATCTTCGGCTGCATCAAGGCTAGGCTCTGCTGGTGAGTACGTGGACTATGCTTCATCAAAAGGAGCAATTGATACATTAACAATTGGTTTGTCTCTTGAAGTTGCTAATCAAAATATTCGGGTAAACTGTGTTCGACCCGGCTTTATATATACTGATATGCATGGAGATGGCGGTGAACCTAATAGAGTTGAACGCGTTAAACCATTAATACCTTTACGACGTGGTGGTACACCTAAAGAGGTTGCTGCTTCTATTGCGTTTCTGCTATCAAATGAAGCATCATTTATCACAGGTACGTTCGTCGATGTTGCTGGTGGGAAATAACCGTATAACAAGCTATTAAACAAGGACAAAAAACAGTTTGCTGTTTTCGTTCCTCAACATTTTAGCAAACAATTTTTTGCCTGTTAATAGGGCGTTATATGCACTCAAATAGTATGGTTGGTTTAGCTAAAAATGTTTTTACCAAAGGTGCTTTTGTAAACGCTGCTACGGGTTTCGCTATTATGGTTTTTCAATAGTCACTAATAAGCTTTGTTGTTTTTATTACTGCGTAATGTAACAAAGCTATTATTTCGTTCTGGTATTTGTGGGTAGCTCAATTTATAGTGCGTTTATTACTACCGTTTTTTACTTCTAACTTTTGTATTTAAGTTCAGTTTTATCAGGCATATAACAAGCAATTCAACGGGACTTTTACAGCTGGCTGTGCTCGTTCCTCGCTATTTTAGCCAGCAATAAAAGCCCATTAATTGGGCGTTAGGCATATTCGTAGGGATGCGATTTAATGAAATTTTTGAGTGTTATAATATTTAGTATTACTTTATTGGCGTGTTCTTCTACTGAAGTTCATTTATATACGCGTTATTTATCTGATATAGAAATAGAAAAAATAAGCTTAAAATTAGACCAGTCTAACTTTAACGTTGTAACCAATAATCTTTCATTTCCAGAAACAATTCATCAATCAACACTCCTTTATTCTCCATTTATTAAAGGAGATAAAACTTTAGATACTTTAATAAATTCACTTTCTGAAATAGGTTGGACTATTCCTAGTGTGGAAGCACTTGTGTCTGGTAATCATTGGTACAGCAAAAATAGTGTTGGTTTGTTTTTACTCCCAGAAGGAATAAAACAAAAAGATAAAATTGCTAATCAAGATCTAGCTAATGATTACGAAAGTCGAAATTGCGATACTTTAGTGAGCCTTCGTATAAACAAGGATAACACCTATCTACTCACTTTTGCTAACAAAACGCACGAGCGAACAGATCATCTCAAAGGACATTGGAAAATAAGAAGTTATCCTTATATAGAATTTACATCATTTAACGAACGTTGGTGGTTTTACTTTGAAATTGAGCAAAAAGTAGAATCTGATAAAGTAAGTAAAATAAATATTATTGAGCTTAAGCCCGTCGATCGTTATCCTTTCTTTCCTAATTGCAGTTTTGCAAATGGTGTAAGAATTTAATAATAATCAGCTAGGTGTAATATATGCCTAACAAGAAAATCAACAAGGACTAAAAACAGCGGGCTGTTCGCTCCGCTTCATTTTAGCCCACTATTTTTTAGCCTGTTATTTGGGCGTTATATGCACTCAAATCGTATTGTTGGTTTAGCTAAAAATGTTTTTATCAAAGGTGCTTTTGTAAACGCTACTACGGGTTTCGCTATTCTAGTTTTCCAATGGTCACTAATAAGCTTTACCTTGTTAAAGACATTTTTGTGGTAAAGCTATTATTTCGTTCTGGCAATTGTGGGTAGCTCAATTTATAGTGCATTTATTACTACCGTCTTTTACTTTTAACTTATGTATTTAAGTTCAGGTTTATCAGGCATATAACAAGCAATTCAACGGGACTTTTACAGCTGGCTGTTTCGTTCCTCAACATTATAAGCCAGCAATAAAAGCCCATTAATTGGGCGTTAGAGTTTTGGAGTGTTCATTGACGAACAAGTATCGTTATAAATTAAATTTTGTAGATCCTGACTCCGGAATTAATAAATGTTCTACGATAATCGGTGGTATTGGAATCTTGTTAGGGCTTTGGTCGCTTGCATTTTTTGGTCATGCTGAAGTTCATGGTTTAACTTTAATTTATGTGTTTTTTCTAGTAGCTCTTAACTTTTTAAGTTATCACTTTGAATTTCTCAGAAAGGTTATTGCTGTATTTTCTGGATGTATAGCAGTTTTCTTTTTAATATTTTCATTGCCTGATTTTATATCTAGCAATATGATACGCTCTAAATCTGGTTTGTATTTTATGCTGGTAGGTTTATATTCAGCTGCCGTGTATTTTTGTCAATACAAGACGCTATCAAAAAAACTCTAACAAGGCATTGCAAAGGACTAAAAACAGCTGGCCGTTGCTCGTGCCTCGCCATTTTGGCCAACAATTTTTAGCCTCTGAATGAGGCGTTATATGCAATTCATGAAGTAGGGTGCTTTAGCTAATAATTTGGTTATTAACTTTTACTTTTGTAAACGCTGCTACGGGTTTCGCTATTATCGTTTTTCAATAGCCACTAATAAGCTTTGCCTTGTTAAAGAGACTTTTGTGGCAAAGCTATTATTTCGTTCTGGCTTTTGTGGGTAGCTCAATTTATAGTGTGGTTATTACTACCGCCTTTTACTAGTTGCTTGTGTATTTATGTTTAGGTTTATCAGGCATATAACAAGAAATTCAACGGGACTTTTACAGCTGGCTGTGCTCGTTCCTCGCAATTTTAGCCAGCAATAAAAGCCCATTAATTGGGCGTTATATGCAATTCATGTAGTAGGGTGCTTTAGCTAATAATTCGGTTATTAACTTTTACTTTTGTAAACGCTGCTACGAGTTTCGCTATTGTAGTTTTCCAATAGTAACTAATAAGCTTTGCGTATTTAAAAGACTTTGTTGGCAAAGCTATTATTTCGTACTAGCATTTGTGAGTAGCTCAATTTATAGTTCATTTATTACTACCGTCTTTTACTTCTAACTTTTGTATTTAAGTTTAGGTTTATCAGGCATATAACAAGCAATTCAACGGGACTTTTACAGCTGGCTGTGCTCGTTCCTCGCAAATTTAGCCAGCAATAAAAGCCCATTAATTGGGCGTTGGCTATTTTAGTTTTATAACAAGGAGAAGTGTATGACCGAAGTAAAAAACACGTATCAACCAGTAACCGGTGAAGCATTGGATGCTCTCAATGCATATGTTTCATATACTAAAAATATGTTTGAAGAACAATATGACTTTGAACTTGGATATAACATCGAATCTATAGAGGTATTAGATAACTTTATTAATACTGTTCGTGATCAAGCGGATGATGATTCAAAAGATAAACTGGTAAGTCTTATTGGTACTTTTCTAGGAGAAGCACTCATATCAAACCTAGGTGGTAACTGGGCTTACTATCCTGAAGGGGATATGGGTATAAATTTAAAGGAAGGGGTAATGGCTTCCCCTCATGCTAAGGCAGAAAAGCACTTGTACAATGGTGACGGAGATTCAATTTTATTTTTTTATAAATTTATATCTAAGAAAATATCGGATGAATTATAATAAATAGCTAACAAGCCATTCAAGTAGGACTAAAACAGCAGGCTCTTCGCTTCGCTCGATTATAGCCTACTATTTTTAGCCTCTTAATGGGGCGTTATATGCACTCAAATAGTATGGTTGGTTTAGCTAAAAATGTTTTTATCAAAGGTGCTTTTGTAAACGCTGCTATGAGTTTCGCTATTGTCGTTTTTCACTAGTCACTAATAAGCTTTGTTGTTTTTATTACTGCGTAATGTAACAAAGCTATTATTTCGTTCTAGCATTTGTGGGTAGCTCAATTTATAGTGTGTTTATTACTACCGTCTTTTACTTCCGGCTTTTGTATTTTAGTTCAGGTTTATCAGGCATATAACAAGCAATTCAACGGGACTTTTACAGCTGGCTGTGCTCGTTCCTCGCAATTATAGCCAGCAATAAAAGCCCATTAATTGGGCGTTAGAGTTTCTTCATGTCATACGATAAAATCATCGTCAGTGAAAATGGCGAAGAGTTTCCATATTCAGAATCATTTGATGAGGACTCTTATTATTACGAAGTAAGTATCGTGCTTGATGATCGTGATGGTGAATTATTCATTTCAAAATGGGGTTCTCATATTGCATTTGACGACGACGGAAGTTGGTTGGATTTTAAAATCGCACCTAATGAATTTTTTCCAAATCAAAAAGAGTTAACTCACGAAAATATACTCTCTTACATGGAAACTTTGCTAGATAGAGAGTCTGAGGGTAAATTGTTATCCAAAGGTGACGTGGAAAATCACTACCAAAGATTTTTAAAATCAGAGCAATGAAACTCTAACAAGTCGTTTAAAAGGACAAAAAACAGTTGGCTTTTGCTCCTTCGTCGCTAATATTAGCCAACAATTTTTTGCCTCTTAACGAGGCGTTATATGCAATTCATGAAGTAGGGGGCTTTAGCTAAAAATTTGTTTGTTAACTCTTACTTTTTTATGTGCTATTACGAGTTTCGCTATTGTAGTTTTTCACTAGTCACTAATAAGCTTTGCCTTTTTAAAGAGACTTTTGTGGCAAAGCTATTATTTCGTTCTGGCATTTGTGGGTAGCTCAATTTATAGTGCGTTTATTACTACCGGTTTTTACTAGTTGCTTATGTATTTAAGTTCAGGTTTATCAGGCATATAACAAGCAATTCAACGGGACTTTTACAGCTGGCTGTGCTCGTTCCTCGCAATTTTAGCCAGCAATAAAAGCCCATTAATTGGGCGTTATATTTTTCTTGAGGTCGGCGTATGGAGTTTGATGGCGGAGTTGTAATCTCTGCTTTAATAAATATAGCGATTGCTATTTATTTACTGTTCTTGTTGTTTAGTTATCGATCTTATCTCTGGCATAAGACAGAAGCTGTAATCACTAAATCTGAATTAAAAGGAACTTATGATTCTGATGGAGACATGATGTACGGTCCTGAAATTGAGTATGAGTACTTCTATGATGGGAGGAAATATATTAACGATTATGTCGCTGTGGCGGTTGGGAGTAGTAATATAAAGTCGCAGGCAGAAGATATTTTAGGGGCGTACGGTAAAGGTTGGAAAGTCGACGTGTACGTTAACCCCAGAAAACCTTCTAAATCAATTTTAGCTCCAGGAATAAGAGTTCATCATTTATATTTGTTAGGCTTCTTAATTTTTGGATTTTATTTTTGGGTACCGGCGGGCTGGAATTTTTGGAGTTATGTATCATCTCAAAACTCAAATCTTTATGCAGAAGTAATGATCCCTATTGAATTAGATGCGCCTAAAATAGAAAAACTTAAAGTTGCAAACTCGATTAGAGCTAATTTATTAGGTAGTGATATAAAGGCAAAAATTCAGAAGGAATATAATTATATAACACCTATGGCAATGGATGAGGGGTTTCAGCTCACAGTTAAAGAGGATTTTTTTTCAAACAGTAAAAGTTCAAAGGCTGTACAGTTAGTATGTAGCTTCGAACATCCTAGTTCAAAAAACTATCCAAAAACAGTTACTAAAGCATGTCACATGCTAGTAGAGAAAGAGCTGAAAAAATATAACAAGTCACTCAAGCAGGACAAATAACAGTTGGTTTTTGCTCCTTCGTCGCTTATTTTAACCAACTATTATTTGCCTCTTAGTGAGGCGTTAGCCGTACAGGAGTTATCGTGAGAATCGTAGTACAAGGCCCAACGTTTTGGGAGCCAGTTGACGAAAATAAATTCTTTGAATGGATATACTCATTACCAGATTATCATAGCGTATCAGGCCAAGGTTTAGATTTGTTTATTGAGCTAAATGAACCTGTGAAACAGGACACAATTAATCAATTGTTTATTCTATTTAAACGCTGGGAATTAGATTTTAACTCTTTAATACCATTTAAAGCGGTTAATAAAAGTCATATTTCTTGGATAAATGATTTTTTAGAGTGAAGTACGGCTAACAAGTCATTTCAGCAGGACAAAAAACAGCTGGTTTTTGCTCGTGCCTCGCTAATTTTAACCAGCTATTTTATTGCCTCTGAATGAGGCGTTATATGCACTCAAATTGTATTGTTGGTTTAGCTAAAAATATTGTTATCAAACGTACTTTTGTAAACGTTGCTACGGGTTTCGCTATTATAGTTTTCCAATAGTCACTAATAAGCTTTGTTGTTTTTATTACTTCGTAATGTAACAAAGCTATTATTTCGTACTGGCATTTGTGGGTAGCTCAATTTATAGTGCGTTTATTACTACCATCTTTTACTAGTCGCTTGTGTATTTATGTTTAGGTTTGTCAGGCATATAACAAGCAATTCAACGGGACTTTTACAGCTGGCTGTGCTCGTTCCTCGCAATGTTAGCCAGCAATAAAAGCCCATTAATTGGGCGTTAGAACTACTTTGACATTCCCCTCCTACGTACATACAATGTACATATGATAAAATTCGAATGGAATGCAGCTAAAGCTGTAACAAATATCAAAAAACACGGTGTTTCTTTCGAAGAAGCTAAATCCGTATTTTTTGATGATTTTGCCGTACAATTCTTTGATCAAGAGAACTCCGATACGGAAGACCGATTTTTGATGCTTGGAATGAGCAATGAAACTAATTTATTACTTGTTTGTCACTGTGAACGTGACGATGGGAATACTATTAGAGTTATCTCTGCTCGAAAAGCAACGAAGAACGAAAGTAAAAATTACCAGCGAGGGCATTAATAATGAAAGATGAATATGATTTATCCGCAATGAAATCGCGTAAAAATCCTTACGCAAGTAAATTAAAAAAACCTGTAACTATGCGTCTTGGAGAAGATGTTATATCTTACTTTAAAGGCATGGCTGAGGAATCAGGTGTTCCTTACCAAAGCCTAATAAATTTATATCTTCGAGACTGTGTTGCGACACATAAAAAAATAGATATTAACTGGCATGCGTAGTCGTAGCTCTAACAAGTTGCTTAAACGGACACGTACAGTTTGCTCGCGCTTCGCGCATTATAGCAAATTGTACTTAGCCGCTTAGCAAGGCGTTAGTGAGCAAAAAAGTATTGAGAGTAAATTTAGCCTTTAGATTAAAATATGAATGAATTAGCTTCACTTATAAGAGAGATTAGAATTTTTTCTGCATGTTATGTGCGTTTCTCTACACAAATCACTGGAAGGTTTTCTTTTGGTGATATACCTGATGTTACGTTACATTCAAATGGTAATCGTATTTACTCAAATAAAAATGACTTATTATTTAGACGTAACACTGTTAAATTAAAATTAAAAATACTCAGACTTAAAAATTATCAATTTGAATTGTTAGGTGGGAACCAACTAGTTTTAGCTAAACAAAAACTATTTTCTGACACATGGACAATTCAATCTAGGAATAAAGATATAGGTACTTATGAGTTCAAGGTAAGTCTTTTCCCGTGGGAAGAAGTACATAAAATCTACTCAGACACCAATGATCAAAATATACAAGAAATACTATTGTTTGTGTTGTGCTATATGTATGAAATATCAAGAGACTGCACATAGGTGAAGTTGCTCACTAACAAGTTGCTTAAACGGACACAAACAGCTGGCTGTGCTTCGTTCCTCGCTATTATAGCCAGCCATTTTTAGCCGCTTAGCAAAGCGTTATATGCAATTCATGTAGTTGGGTGTTTTAGTTAAAATTGTTTTTACCAAAAGTACTTTTGTAAACGCTGCTACGGGTTTCGCTATTGTAGTTTTTCAATAGTCACTAATAAGCTTTGTTGTTTTTATTACTGCGTAATGTAACAAAGCTATTATTTCGTTCTGGTATTTGTGGGTAGCTCAATTTATAGTGCGTTTATTACTACCGTCTTTTACTTCTAACTTTTGTATTTAAGTTCAGTTTTATCAGGCATATAACAAGCAATTCAACGGGACTTTTACAGCTGGCTGTGCTCGTTCCTCGCAAATTATAGCCAGCAATAAAAGCCCATTAATTGGGCGTTATACGGTTCGAAAATTATGCATCATGCGTCGATAAAATCATCTTACAATGACTTATTAAAAGACTTAGCTGATATCAATTTAATTCAACAAGTTGCGAATGCTGCGTTTAAAAGAGAATTCGATATTCTTAATGAATTTGAAAAAAATAAATCACCTGATTCCGTTGTAGGTAATTATGCTTTTGGGTTTGACAATCCATTTTCAGGTAAAGTTGAAAAATATGAGTTTCGTAAAACCAGTATTTCTGACTTAAAAAGTTTAACTATGCAACAAAAAAACAATCAGTATTGTTGGTTGTTGGCGAATGCATTCGAAAAATTCGAAAGTTATGTAAATTATTCATATGAGGTGTTAACAACTAAAACAGCACCACGGAAATTAAATAAAGTATTAGCTTATTTTAGTGAAAATTATCCTCAGTTAAATGAAAGTGAAAAAAGAAATAAATTTAAGATTCACCTTAAAATCGCTGTTATATTAGTAGAGAAGCTAAGACATTCAATTGTTCATATGCAAGGCTGTATATTAGAACCTAATGCCTTTATTAATAAGGTTATCGAAGAGTCTGGCATCAATAATGATCGCCTTGAACACGAAGATTTTATTCAACAATTTATATTTAATGGAAAGGTCTATATCGTTGAACAACCGATAATTGATAACGATTTATTACCTCGTTACCATGACATATATCGGTATTTAGTTAGCTATCTACTAGCATATGCTTTTCTAATTAAAGAACACGCGGAATGTAATGTAAAAACCGTATAACAAGCAATTCAACGGGACTTTTACAGCTGGCTGTGCTCGTTCCTCGCAATTTTAGCCAGCAATAAAAGCCCATTAATTGGGCGTTATATGTATAGGGAAGTATGAATAACTTCAGAGTTTTTTTATCAACATCATTTTTTATAATGAGTTCATATTTTGTATTTGATCTTATATTTTATGGTTTTGATTGGTTGCTACTAATTGCTTCAATATTAGGCTATGTCTTAGCTCATTATATGTGGCCGCCTAAATTTGACGATGAAAGTCATTGGTACGATTTATTAGAGTATGTAGTTGATTTACCTTTTCGTATTCTAGTAACAAGCATCAGAGGGATAGGAAGTATTTTTAAAAACTCTGATTCAAGCTTTGATTTATAATACACATAACAAGAAAATCAACAGGACTAAAAACAGCTGGTTTTGCTCCTGCGTCGCTATTTTACCAGCTATTTTTAGCCCGTTATTTGGGCGTTATATGCACTCAAATAGTATGGTTTGTTTAGCTAAAAATGTTTTTATCAAAAATACTTTTGTACACGTTGCTTCGGTTTCGCTATTAAGGTTTTCCAATAGTCACTAATAAGCTTTGTTGTTTTTATTACTACGTAATGTAACAAAGCTATTATTTCGTACTGGCATTTGTGGGTAGCTCAATTTATAGTGCGTTTATTACTACCATCTTTTACTAGTCGCTTGTGTATTTATGTTTAGGTTTGTCAGGCATATAACAAGCAATTCAACGGGACTTTTACAGCTGGCTGTGCTCGTTCCTCGCAATTTTAGCCAGCAATAAAAGCCGATTAATTGGGCGTTATGCTGAATCAGGATATTCTCGCACTTGGATATATTACTTAAAGATATTATTAAGAACACTCCTATTGAAATGGATCTTCAACCTTCATTTCTCCTCAATTCAGGAAAGAGTTTATATTTTGCAATAAACCTTCAAGAACCTAGAACAAATGGTGGGAGAGGGATGTCTTGTTATATTTGCTCATTCGATTTAACACAACACTCCATATCGTGGGTTGTTGAGCTTAAAACTGAAGAACATTTCAATTCAATATTTACTTCGCCAGTCAGAATTAATAATACTTTGTATGCCAGCTCTTCGAATGAAATCCTTGCTATCAATAGCTCCAATGGCGAGATTTTATGGTCTAAAAAACCTAAATTTAAATACTCTTCAGGTGGAAGGTTATCGAGCGTATCAGAACGGCTTTTTTTAAGTAATGGAGGTGAGTTAATTGAGCTTGAAACATCATCAGGTAAAGTTAAACAAAGTATAAAACCGCGGGTTAAATGGTTTGATTCACCAGTTATATCTCATAAACGTAAGCTTTATGTGTCGACCAGTAATTCTAAAATATTGGAATTGGATTATGAAAGCTTAACTGTTCTTGGAGAGTTTAAATACAGTGGAGGCTGGGCTGTCGGAGCGACACCGCTGTTCCATAATGATAGGCTTGTTTGTGCTGGTTATGGGGGCAATATAACTATATTTGATATTGAATCTAGATTAGCCATTAAAAAGTTTAAAAAAAAGGCAGGACGAAAACCTAATCAACTACTAATTAATAATTACTTTATTATATTTGAATCCCTAGAAAATAATATTTTAACTTGTTTCGATCTATTAAAAGATAAGAAATGTTGGAAGCTTGAGTTAAAGGGAATCCAAAAAATTTGGAAAAAAGATGACGATACAATTTTTATCCTATATGAAAATGACTCTGGCTACATCGTTGATGTATTAAATATCCGTACAGGTAAATTAGAAACTACTATAGATAATTCACCTAAAGTCGATGAAACTCACTATGAGTTTGGGCTATGGGATGGTTCTGGTGGACTTTATACAGAGTCTAGGGAGCTATTTTTAAATTATAAACCTGGGATGATTAGTGTTCATTCAGCATAACAAGTCACTCAAGCAGGACAAATAACAGTTGGTTTTTGCTCCTTCGTCGCTTATTTTAACCAACTATTATTTGCCTCTTAGTGAGGCGTTAGGCAACAACAGGATAGTTCGCAGTATGGTCAGAATAATTGAGCCAAAAACAGAGCGACTTCAACTGCGCCAGTGGACTTCTAATGACTTAGAGCCATTTTTCGCAATGTCGTCAGATCCTCAAGTAATGAAGTTTTTCCCAAAGACTTTGAATCGAAATGAAAGCGATGCCATCGCCAAAAAATGTGAATCACTAATCGCACAAAACGGATGGGGTGTTTGGGCTGTAGAGCATATTGGCTCAAAAGAGTTCATAGGCATTGTGGGGCTATTTTCGTCTTCTTCAAAATTACCTTTCTCGCCATGTGTAGAAATTCTTTGGCGACTTGCGAGACCGCAATGGGGGCGAGGATACGCCACAGAAGCAGCGTTGGCAGCTCTTAAAGTTGGCTTTGAAGAGCTTGAGTTACAAGAAATTGTTTCTTTTGCTGTTCAGAATAACTATTCTTCGTTAGCAGTAATGGAGAGAATCAACATGTTAAACACTGGTGTTACATTCGAACATCCTGATGTCCCAGATGATAGTCGCTTTAAAGAGCACTGTTTGTTTAAAATTTTACGAGATAGTTGGGCGAAAAATGTTGCCTAACAAGTAATTGCAAAGGACTAAAAAAGCTGGCTATTGCTCGTGCCTCGCTATTTTAGCCAACAATTTTTAGCCTCTGAATGAGGCGTTATATGCACTCAAATAGTATGGTGGGTTTAGCTAAAAATATTGTGATCAAACGTATTTTTTAAGCGCTGCTACGGGTTTCGCTATTATAGTTTTCAATAGTCACTAATAAGCTTTGTTGTTTTTATTACTGCGTAATGTAACAAAGCTATTATTTCGTTCTGGCATTTGTGGGTAGCTCAATTTATAGTGCATTTATTACTACCGTCTTTTACTTTAAACTTCAGTCATTAAGTTTAAATTTATCAGGCATATAACAAGCAATTCAACGGGACTTTTACAGCTGGCTGTGCTCGTCCCTCGCAAATTTTAGCCAGCAATAAAAGCCCATTAATTGGGCGTTATATCCTAAGAGTATCTAATGAAGATTGCCGTATTATCAGACATTCATAGTAACGTTTTCGCCCTTGATGCTGTCATTAAGGATGTAAAAAGGCATTCCGTAGATTTAAAAGCAAATCTTGGTGATATTCTTTATGGCCCAGTTGCCCCTAAGGCTACTTTTGAACTTTTGATGGAACATGATTTTATTACAATTTCAGGTAATCAAGATCGTCAAATTTACGAATCTACGGAAGAAGAAATAGAATCAAACCCAACCATGCAATTTATTTTGGATGATTTAGGTTCTAAACCATTAGAGTGGATGAAATCACTACCTTTTGATAAGCAAGTTAATGAAGATGTATATTTTTGTCATGGCACACCAAAAAATGACTTGGTTTATTTATTGGAAGATGTGAGTAAAGGTTATGCTTTACTACGTTCAGATAACGTAATATTAGATTTACTTGCGGGTCAAAAATCTAAGCTAATATGCTGTGGTCACACACATACGCCTAGAGCTGTAAACTTGAGTAGTGGTCAACTTATTGTTAATCCTGGAAGTGTTGGTCTACAAGCATATACAGATGAAGAGCCTGTAGTACACTCTATGGAAAACTTTACGCATCACGCATCATATTCAATAGTTGAAAAGGTTGATTCTAAGTGGATCGTTCAAAACATCAAAGTTCCTTATGATTATCATCGTGCTGTAAATGAAAGTAAAAAAAGAAACCGTAGTGATTGGGTTCACTTTTTATCAACGGGAAGACGGATATAACAAGTTGCTTAAACGGACAAAAAACAGTTGGCTTTTGCTCGTTCCTCGCTATTTTAGCCAACAATTTTTAGCCGCTTAGCAAAGCGTTAGGCAACTATGGAGGGTTCAGTGTGCGTTTTACAACTCTATATGGAGAATTAATTACTGCAATTTTACGAATATTGACAGGACGATTGTTTTCCGAAGAACAAATAAAATCTATTACCTCTCATGCAACAGGCAAGTACCTTACAGAGTTTTTTCCTGATATAGGCGAAGAAGCTGAAGCAAGGGAAAGAGTTGATGAAGCAAAAGAACATATACTTGCTGCCAGCAGTATTATATCTAAAATGCAAAAAGACCTTGATTCTAAAACGGAAAATTTAGACGCGTTACTTGAAGAGATAGAACATAAAAAGTCACTGGCAGAAAGGTATCGTGAACTTGCAAATACAAACCAAGCTAAATTTAGCGCCATACGAGAAGAAATGGAAGATGCACTAAGGCAACAATTGGTGGAGCAATCAGAACAAGGTAAAGGAGTTCGTAGGTTTATATCATTTTTAATAGGTTTAGTAACTTTAATTGCAGGTGCAGCACTTGGAGCGTATTTTAAAGACATAGTTGCTTGGTTTAATACTCTGCAATTATTTGCCTAACAAGTTGCTTAAACGGACAAAAAACAGTTGGCTTTTGCTCGTTCCTCGCTTATTTTAGCCAACAATTTTTCGCCGCTTAGCAAGGCGTTATATGCACTCAAATAGTATGGTTGGTTTAGCTAAAAATATTGTTATCAATCTTACTTTTGTAAACGCTGCTACGAGTTTCGCTATTGTAGTTATTCAATAGTCACTAATAAGCTTTGTTGTTTTTATTACTACGTAATGTAACAAAGCTATTATTTCGTTCTGGCATTTGTGGGTAGCTCAATTTATAGTGCAGTTATTACTACCGTCTTTTACTTTAAACTTCAGTAATTAAGTTAAAGTTAATCAGGCATATAACAAGCAATTCAACGGGACTTTTACAGCTGGCTGCGCTCGTTCCTCGCAAATTATAGCCAGCGATAAAAGCCCATTAATTGGGCGTTATATGCAATTCATGTAGTATTGTTGGTTTAGCTAAAAATGTTGTTATCAAAGGTGCTTTTGTAAGCGCTGCTACGGGTTTCGCTATTGTAGTTTTTCAATAGCCACTAATAAGCTTTGCCTATTTAAAAGACTTTGTTGGCAAAGCTATTATTTCGTTCTGGCATTTGTGGGTAGCTCAATTTATAGTGCATTTATGACTACCGTCTTTTACTTCTGGCTTTTGTATTTAAGTTCAGGTTTATCAGGCATATAACAAGAAATTTAACGGGACTTTTACAGCTGGCTGTGCTCGTTCCTCGCAAATTATAGCCAGCAATAAAAGCCCATTAATTGGGCGTTATGTACAAATTGTGTAAATCTAACTATGGAGAGTAATATGGATATAAATTTAACAACGGGTTCGGTAGCTTTTTTATTTGGGATATTGAGTGCTAAATGGGCAATGGAATTAGGTTATTCACAATTCACCCAGATAATTATTTTCTGTTTAGGTTTAATAGCTGGACCGCTAGTATTATTTTTCTTATACATTCGTCTTTTATATCAGCGTAAAGAAAATAATCAATCAGGTACTAAGTTTTTTGGCCATCAAGAAAAAGAAGTTAATCAAAGCAGTAATTGTACATAACAAGTTGCTTAACAGGACAAAATACAGTTTGCTGTTGCTCGTGCCTCGCACATTTTAGCAAACTTTATTTTGCCCATTAGCAAAGCGTTAGCATTACATGGATGGTCTTGTGAAAATTTTAAATGTTTTATTATTCAGCATAGTTTCTTCTTTTGTTCATTCTCAAGAGCACTTATATCCAGAAACATCTATTTATGCACGAATGCAGGTAACACATAATTATCATTTATTTGTCACAAAAGCATTTGAAGCCGCATATGCTAACGATGTAATTTTAAAAGTAATTACGATTCCATCTTTTGATTCAGAGTCAGCCTTATTTATTAAAAAAATAGAAAATCAATATTCTCTAATACTTTTAGAAGCAGAAATACATTATTGGCAAATTTACAGTAACAATGTTCCTGTTAACCCGATAGAAAAGTGTAACATTTCAATCCCAAATCAATTAGCAATCCAATTAGAAAAAATTTGGGTATCCGAGTTATTAAAAACTAAGTATTCGTCGAATAACCGTTTAGGTATGGATGGTACTACTTATCACTTTTCTACCCCTAGAAAACATGATAATTCAATATTCTTGGCACCGATGGCAGGTAAAACATGGAGTCCTGATCAGGGCACGCGTATGGGCGAGTTAGTCAATTTAATACATGAGCTTAAACAAACGTGTATTGCCAATGGAAATACAAATAAAGTTAAACAAGTTGTCGATAAACTTGTGGTAAAGTAATGCTAACAAGCTGTTCAAGCGGGACAAATAACAGTTGGCTGGTTCCGCTCCGCTTCACATTTTAGCCAACTACAATTTGCCCCTTAACAGGGCGTTAGGCATCATGATTAAGTTCTGCTCATTTCTAATAATATTTTTATACTCGGCGCATAGCTTGGCATTAAGTATTGTTTGCTTACCTGTAAATACTGTAGAAGAAAAACTCCAGCGGTTAGATGAGCTATTTTCCAATGCCGATGTCGTTCTACTTCTTGGTAAACCTAAAGTCACTGATAGTTTTGCTACTAAGCACAAAGTATTAAAGGTTTGGAAAGGTGTGACTGGTGAATATGTCTACGTGAAAGGTGGTGTAAAATCGGGGGTGTTATTTGCAAAACGCTACGAAAAAAATGGGGCTTTAGTGTCAGGAAATTCATATTGTCATCATAATAAACTTTCAAATATTGATTTAATAAAACAAAATTATGGGAATGGGGATTTGCCAAACATTGAATATAGAGAGCAACAATATGGATGGAGCTACTTAAGCTGGCCTTTGATGTTTAGTTTTGTTTTCTTAATTATATTATGTATGCTTACTCAGGCTTTTGTAAATCACAAGCAAAAGGGCTAAGTGTATAAATGCCTAACAAGGCATTGCAGCAGGACTAAAAACAGCTGGCCGTTGCTCGTGCCTCGCTATTTTGGCCAACAATTTTTAGCCTCTGAATGAGGCGTTATATGCACTCAAATTGTATTGTTGGTTTAGCTAAAAATGTTGTTATCAAAAATACTTTTGTACACGTTGCTTCGGGTTTCGCTATTATAGTTTTTCACTAGTCACTAATAAGCTTTGCCTTTTTAAAGAGACTTTTGTGGCAAAGCTATTATTTCGCTCTGGCATTTGTGGGTAGCTCAATTTATAGTGCGTTTATTACTACCGTCTTTTACTTCTGGCTTTTGTATTTTAGTTCAGGTTTATCAGGCATATAACAAGCAATTCAACGGGACTTTTACAGCTGACTGTGCTCGTTCCTCGCAATGTTAGCCAGCAATAAAAGCCCATTAATTGGGCGTTATATACACTCAAATTGTATTGTTTGTTTAGCTAAAAATATTGTTATCAACCTTACTTTTGTAAACGCTGCTACGAGTTTCGCTATTATCGTTATTCAATAGTCACTAATAAGCTTTGCCTATTTAAAAGACTTTTGTGGCAAAGCTATTATTTCGTTCTGGCATTTGTGGGTAGCTCAATTTATAGTGCAGTTATGACTACCGTCTTTTACTTCTAACTTTTGTATTTAAGTTCTGATTTATCAGGCATATAACAAGCAATTCAACGGGACTTTTACAGCTGGCTGTGCTCGTTCCTCGCAAATTTTAGCCAGCAATAAAAGCCCATTAATTGGGCGTTATATGCAATTCTGAAGTAGGGTGCTTTAGCTAATAATTTAGTTGCTAACTTTTACTTTTGTAAGTGCTGCTACGAGTATCGCTATTGTAGTTTTCCAATAGTCACTAATAAGCTTTGTTGTTTTTATTACTACGTAATGTAACAAAGCTATTATTTCGTACTGGCATTTGTGGGTAGCTCAATTTATAGTGCGTTTATTACTACCGTCTTTTACTTCTAACTTTTGTATTTAAGTTCAGGTTTATCAGGCATATAACAAGCAATTCAACGGGACTTTTACAGCTGGCTGTGCTTGTTCCTCGCAATTATAGCCAGCAATAAAAGCCCATTAATTGGGCGTTAGGCGTTTATCGTTTGGTTCATTTTAATTTAATTAATAAAAGGAAGTCGTATGAATAAGGATGTAATTGTAAAATTTATTGAAAATGTTAAGTTGTTAATTCAAGAGAATGGAGAAAAAGAAGATGCTTTTTTAACAATTGAGATTGTGGAAAGTATTAATGATTTCATTAATAAAGACGACTTCTTTAATTCAAATATTATTGGAAAGTATTTAACGGAATACATATCTTCAATCATGAAAGTTAAAAGCCTAAAGTACGATGATGAAACCTTCGATGCAATATACTTTCTTTGGTCAGTTATAGATGCGTACTCTGATGAAGAGACTAGAGGTTTAGTAACATCATCGATTACAGATACTGATTCATTTTCTAACTTTAAAGTTTATATTCAAGGGATGAGGCATAATTCGTAAGCATATTTACATTATATTAATCACGCCTAACAAGCAATTTAACGGGACTTTTACAGCTGGCTGTGCTCGTCCCTCGCTATTTTAGCCAGCAATAAAAGCCCATTAATTGGGCGTTATAGGTACTACATGGTTCAGCACTGTTGTCAGAATATGGATGATTCATTAAAGTTTGAATGCACTGATCATGCTAATGAATTTGAGTGCCCTGATACTTTAATTACATATAACGCAAAATTTGACGAATATGGACTTATTATTCATGACGGTGGCAGTAGCTCTAAAGCCATTTATTTTTGTTCGTGGTGTGGTTCAAAGTTACCTGATTCAAAGCGAGACTTGTGGTTTAATACTTTAGAAAATTTAGGTTTTGACGAGCCGTCAGAGCAAAATATCCCAAAAGAATTTAAATCAGGCGCTTGGTACAAATACCTATAACAAGGCATTGCAGCAGGACTAAAAACAGCTGGCTATTGCTCGTGCCTCGCTTATTTTAGCCATCAATTTTTAGCCTCTGAATGAGGCGTTATATGCAATTAATGTAGTAGGGTGCTTTAGCTAATAATTTGGTTATTAACTTTTACTTTTGTAAGTTCTGCTACGGGTTTCGCTATTGTAGTTATTCAATAGTCACTAATAAGCTTTGTTGTTTTTATTACTTCGTAATGTAACAAAGCTATTATTTCGTTCTAGTATTTGTGGGTAGCTCAATTTATAGTGCGTTTATGACTACCGTCTTTTACTTTGAACTTCAGTAATTAAGTTCAATTTTATCAGGCATATAACAAGCAATTCAACGGGACTTTTACAGCTGGCTGTGCTCGTCCCTCGCAAATTATAGCCAGCAATAAAATGGGCGTTAGTTGCCCTTATAGCTCGAGTTAAATTAATCTTATGTATAAATATTTTACTATTCTTTCATTTGCTTTATTCACGGTTAATGCTTTTGCTGAAAGTGACTGTTTAAATAAATTGAAAGGGACTAACGTCAAAAGTATTGTTGATACTTGTTTTACCTTTGAAAAAGGTAAAAGGAATATGGCAATAATATTTGGAACAAATTTTAGTCATGAATTTGGTAGTATAAACAATCCTTCAATTGAAGCTATTTATTTAAAAAACATAGCAGATAAAGGAAACCCTCAAGCACAATTTGTATGGGGAAAATTTATATTAGGCCTTGCATACGATAAAATATCTGATTTAGACATTAAAAAGGAATCTCAAGATTGGGTAAACAAATCAGCGGCAAATGGTTACCCTTTAGCAATGTTCTCTATCGTTAACTCTTATGTAAATTCAATCACATTGAAAAGTGAAACTGAGAAGCAATATGCAATAGCTTTAGCAGAGTCATTAATTGATAACGGATTTCCAGAGGTAAAAGAGTTATTAAATAAAATTAAAGGCAGTATTAGTAAAGATGATTTCACCCTCACTCTTAATAAACTATATGAAGATCACGAAAAGTTGAAAGCGCAGCAAATCTTAGATTTAGCTAGTATTTATGTCAAAGGAAAGTATTCTTATTCTCGGTATAAATCTTTAAATTTAGGAAGAAAAAATTCCAAAGTAAGTAAAAATATTGAAAAAAGTATTTTATTATTAAAGTACTCAATTGAAGTATATAAGAGTCCTAAAGCAGGTTATCAATTAGGTAAAATTTTAGAAAAAACAAACTCTAGTGAGGCTGTAGAGTACTATTTATGGGCAGCAGAAAATGAACACTCAGAAGCTGCGGGTTGGATAGGCGAGTTTTATGCTTGTACAGGTGAAAAAGAAACCGGAATAAGCTGGTTACACAAAGCACAAGTATTAGGTTATGAGTATGCCGAAGACTCTTTAGGCGAAATAGAAGATCTAGGTGAACCAACAAATTGCCTTCCATTATGGAATAGCTGGGCTAAAGAATAGTTGAGGTTACTTGGCAGCTAACAAGCAATTCAACGGGACTTTTACAGCTGGCTGTGCTCGTCCCTCGCAAATTATAGCCAGCAATAAAAGCCCATTAATTGGGCGTTAGACTTTTAGGAGAAGTAATTGAGTAATTCAACATGGAATAATATAAGTAACGTTGCTGGATGGATTGGTGCTGTTGTTGCTTGTGTTGGTTTGTACTTCCAATTTTTTAATAAAAACCACGAAATGAGCTTATCTGTAACATCATTCGAAGTTGCTAAAGACGAGGTTATTTTAGGAGTGATTTATAAAAACTCTGGTGATTATCAAGAAGCCATTTTGAATGGCAACGTTACAATGGATAATTCAAATTCAAAAGGCGAGTTAGGTGGTGTAGGGTTTGGTTTTAATTTAGCAGACTGCTTTACCCCTATAGTTTTAGAGCCAAACGAAATCTCTCATAAGTATTATAAAATACCATTAAAAAGGTTAATTCTTGATAAGGATTATATTGTTGGAAATACCATCAGTAGTGTAGTTGGTGCTAGGTTCTATTTCTTGTTACCGGATAATCGAGTTGGTAGTGAAGGGTTTAATTTAGGTGAAGTTATACATAGAGTTAAAGAAGGTAATATTAAAAAATTTGAGGTTACAGAGAATAGTCATACATTTAACTTTGAATCCAAAGGTAATTTTGGATTAGGCAGCACGGGTTCTCATCCAGATCCTGAATATGATGTTAACCACTGTGACAAAAAAGTCTAACAAGTTACTCAAACGGACGCTAAACAGTTTGCTAGCGCTCGTTCCTCGCAATTTTAGCCAACTTATGTGGACTACCTCCTGTCAACAACAAAACTTAAAACAAAGAAATTAATGCATACTTATGTACGAGCTCTAAATGAGAAGCTATCTCAGGCTCTTTGATATTTACGCGAACTGGTTGTCAAATCTATAAAGCGAGCACTAGGCTCTTAGTTGGCTACTGACTAAACCAGTTGATTTTTATCTTCGTTAGTGCATTTTGTCGTTTGAACTCGTATTAAGCTGCGAGTAATTCAGCTTTGTATTCTGTACCTTGTGTTAACATCGCAAACGCTGTTCTTACTGTTTTATTTGCTAACGCTACTGCAGCACACTTTTTACCTCTACGTTCAACTAAGCCTTGGATCCAGGCATCTTTTTTTGTTTTAGCTTTTCGCTTCATTGCGTGCTGAACTGCTGCAGTTGCGCCACAGATTAGTTGACTTCTTAGCCGACTATTTTTGCAAAACTTCCCTATAGAGCCTAACTTAACTAAGCCGCCTGATGAATGCTGTATCGGCGTTAAGCCAATACAGGCCGAGGCGTCTTTTCCTTTACTGAAATACCCAATATCTAAACAGCCCAACGCAATATAAAGGTTAATTGCATTCATTGGACCAACACCTTCTAGCTTAGTGAGCTTTTTACATTCTGGGTGGGCAGAAACCGAACGTTCCATACAGTTATCATAATGCTTAATATCTTCAAACAGCCCTCTCAAGTGCTCTTTTGCTAAGAAAATAGCCCTGCGAAACTCTGTTGACAAGCAATTGCAGGCATCTTCTAACACACTTTCTATTGCTGAAATTATTCCTCCTCTACGGCTTGAAATTTTGATGTTTAATTCAAAAAGCAAAGCAATGAGTTGTTTTTGAGAGGCGTCGCGTTGTTTAACCGATAATTCTCTTAAGCGTTTAATGGACTGTAGTTGTTGTTGCTCAACCGTTTTTCCGCCAATATAAGTCACATCTGGCATGAAGGTGGTCTGAACAATAGCGAGGGCGTCGTTTTTATCTGTTTTTTGACTTTGTCTGACGACTGATACCAGTTTCGCTGAAACTAACCTGGCATCATGACCTGCTTCAATGGCTTTTTGTTTCCAGTAGTTAGACGTACTACAAGCTTCAAATATTATCGTAACGGGTTTATTGTTGATAAGCCAATAAAGGAATTCTTCCGGTGTCATTTCGATATTCGACTGCACTTTATTGTTTCTATAAATACAAACTTGAATAACTTTTTTTGCTAAATCAACGCCAACTCTAGTACGATACATATTAGGACTCTTTATAATATTTTGGTGTGGTAACTACAATATTACCTCACTCGTTAAGGGTGAGGGAGTCCAATTATCTATCATTTTGCCTCTTAGTGAGGCGTTATATGCCATCGAATCGGCGAGTATTCTGCATGAAAGTAAAAATTGACGATATTATTGACGCTGTAGATTTTGATAGTGATATGAGTGAATCATATTTAAACACAAAGACGGAACAAGTCTGTATGTTTACTGATGAGGAGCTCCGAGCAGCAGAAATAGACTTATCTGATTCTGCTGAGTGGTATCGTGAAGCTGTCGCTAGTGCCAAACATTATTTAGAAAATCAGGATGACTATTTGTCTTTGCCTGAAAAATACGATTTTAATGAGTACCGTATCATAGAGAAATTTATCGCTCGAGTGGTTATTCCTAAGCAGTCAGAAATGTTATCCCGTTCGATACATGGTAAAGGTGCATTCAGACGTTTTAAAACTGAGCTAGAAAAGCTTGGGTTGGTAGATGAATGGCATAAATATCGAGGTCAAAAGTTGCGAGAATTTGTTGAGTTTTGGTGCAAAGAAAATAAAATTGATTTTGAGTAGGTAAATTCTAACAAATCATTAAAGCAGGACAGGAAACAGCTGATTTTTGCTCGTGCCTCGCTAATTTTAGCCAGCAATAAAAGCCCATTAATTGGGCGTTAGCCGTATAGTTGTAACCTTGAAGTAATGTGATACTATTGTGATACATTATTTAAATGTTTATATAAGGTTTATTATGAGAGTTGAACTTGTAACAACACTTAAACGGCAAGCTACTAAAATTCTAGCTGAGCTACATACATCAAAAGAACCTGTACTAATAACTGAACATGGTCAACCATCTGCTTACTTAGTTGATGTGGAAGATTATGAGTTTATGCAACAGCGAATGGCTATCCTTGAAGGTGTTGCGCGCGGTGAGCAAGCAATTAAAAATGGTGAAACGTTCTCAAATCAAGAAGCAAAAGAGAAAATGAGTAAATGGCTGAAGTAATATGGACATCACCAGCCCTAGATGATTTAAACGAGATCGCTGAATACATTGCTTTAAGTAATCTTTCTGCTGCAAAGAAATTGACTCAGAAAATATTTGATAAAATCTCTAGATTAGAAAATCATCCGGAATCAGGTAAAAGACCACAGGAATTGGTGAACTTAAATTATCGTGAAGTCAATGTGAATCCTTGTCGTATTTTTTATAAAGTGGATAGAGACAAAGTTTATATTTTACATGTTATGCGGCAAGAACGAGATCTGCGTAGGTTTCTTTTACGGAGTTAAATACGGCTAACAAGTCATTGCAAAGGACCGCTAACAGTTTGCTCGGTTCCGCTTCGCTTCACATTTTAGCAAACAATTTTTAGCCTCTTATTGGGGCGTTAGTTTGTTTTCAAGCTAACGGGTAAATTTTGATATTTTATAAACACAATTTAAAAAGAACTTTAATGACAACAGTTACAAATGGGATAAGCGTATAACAGCCAAACGATACAACTCTATTGAGCATGGGAATATTAACAACGTAACATCTATAGTACTTCATAGAACTGCAGGTTCGAGTGCTACTTCATCTCTGAATGGTTATGTTGCGGGGCAAAAAACTGGAGCTCATTTTTTAATTGCTAATGATGGAACAATATCCCAAACAGCAAGTTTAGAAAAACTCTGTTGGCATGTTGGTATCTTATATTCTCGGTGTGTCGACGAAAAATCATGTGATCCTAAAGAATTAAAAACTGTTAATAGTTTGCTTCATCAAAAAGGATTTTCATTTTCAAAAAGAGTAAAAAATGCATCTAGACATGAGTTAGGAAAAGCTTATCCTCTTCGTTATCCTTCAAATAATGATTCATTAGGAATTGAGGTCGTAGGTCGCTTTAACAAAGCTACAAATATCTTTGAGCGACCAACAAATGAACAGTTTAAATCATTGAAGTTGTTAGTGGATATATTATTAAAGGAGTTCTCTTTAACCTTAAATAAAGATGTTTACGCACATGGTGTAATTGCTAGGAAAAAGAAAGCAGAAGGAATCCAGTTGCTTCAATATTTAAAAGTTGGGGTTGCTCCATGATAAAAAATATCATTTGTTTAGGCACTGCTTTTTTTATTACATCTTGTGCCTTTAATCATGAAAAAAAATTCAAATATTGACAACAAAAAAAGTTGTCGATATCACCAAACAGGGATCTAAGGTTTGTGATAACTTTATACTGACAGAAAGTGAAATTACTTTATATTTTCAAACTGCGGAGCAAGTCAGTAATGAAGAAGCTCACGGAGAGTCAATTATTATGCCTTGTAAATATTCAGGGGAATTGACAATGAATAAGGAGACCTATTCATATGAGGTATTTGCTGGGGGGGCTGGGTATATTTACGATGATAAAGGGTGGGTTCTAAAAAACTTCATTTGCAAAAATAATAATTGTTGTAGTAGCTTTTCAAACCTGTGCTGAAGCGTTTAGGTTGTAACAACAAACTAACAAGAAAATCAACAAGGACAAAAAACAGTTGGCTTTTGCTCCTTCGTCGCTAATTATAGCCAACAATTTTTTGCCCGTTAATTGGGGATTGGTATTTAACTGAGGTAATTTATTATGGGAATACTTTCTAACAAGATTGCTATCGTAACTGGTTCGTCACGAGGTATAGGTGAAGAAATAGCTAAGACACTTGCAAAAGCTGGTGCTAGTGTGGTGATTAATTACTCTGCAAGCAGAGATTCAGCTGAACGCGTGGTATCTGATATTACGGCATCGGGAGGTATAGCTATTGCTATAAAAGCTGATGTCAGCAAAGCTGAACAAGTTGCGTCGCTGTTCGACGCTGTTATTGGCCAATTCGGTAAAGTAGATATTCTTGTCAATAACGCAGGGACTATTCTGTACAAAACCATTGAAAATACAACGGATAATGATTTTGATCATATCTTATCTGTTAATATTAAAGGCACATTTAACACGCTCCGTGAAGCAGCTTCGCGTCTTGAAAATAACGGTCGAATCATTAATTTTTCAAGTTCAACAACAAGATTAATGCTTCCAACTTATGGCGCATACTGTGCGACAAAGGGAGCCGTAGAACAACTGACGAGAGTTTTTTCAAAAGAGGTGGGTTCAAGGGGAATTACAGTTAATGCAGTTTCTCCAGGGCCAACGAACACTGAACTTTTTACAGAAGGTAAGAGCCAAGAGGTTATAGATCGACTTGCAGGCATGGCTGCACTTGGCCGTATCGGTGAACCAATTGATATTGCGCGTATTGTACTTTTCCTTGTTAGTGATGAGGCATCTTGGGTTACGGGTCAGAATATCGGTGCAAACGGAGGATTCGCCTAAAAAATTGCTGCACACGGACACATACTGCTACGCTCCACTTTGCACAAAATGCTCTCCGCAGTTTGTGCCGTGAGCCAAGCGTTGGCTTCTCCCACAAAGGTATAGATAATGAGTAAACTGGAAAAGTTTTGGGATGGAGCATCTAAAAACTACGACAAGACTGAAGAACGATTTGAGTACATTCATAGTAAATCTAGAGAAAATGCCCAAAAATTCCTCAAAGGTAGCGATACCGTTCTCGATTACGGGTGTGGGACAGGAACTGCAACATGCCAATTTTCCTGTCAGGTCAAAAAGGTTTACGCTATTGATATATCATCGAAAATGATTGAAATAGCAAGGGGGAAAGCAGCGGTTGCGAAAGTTGAGAACGTAAACTTCGAGCAAGCTGATATTTTTGATAGCGAATTTGATAAAGGATCATATGATGTCATTCTAGCTTTTAATATGTTACATACCGTTTCTAGCCCACAGGATGTAGTACTGAGAATAAATGAATTGCTAAAGCCTGAAGGTTTGTTCATTTCTGTAACACCTTGCTTGCGTCAAAAGATGTCATTTTTAGTTAATCTTCAAATCCAGCTAGTGCGAGTCTTGTGTAAACTTGGACTCATTCCCATTCCTATAAGAAGAGTCATAAGCTCTGAGGTAGAAAACTTATTAGAGGCAGGCGGGTTTCAAGTGGTTGAATCTGAAGAGATATACAAAGACGCATCTAGCTATTTTGTTGTGGCTAAGAAGTTACAAAAAAAATAACAAGACTAAGTGGTGCACTTGGATGTGAATCGAGCTTGAATTAAGGGGGTTTATAGTATGAAATTGATTGTATCCACTCCACAATCACTGAAGTTCTAGATAATTTAGTATTTGCTAGTATGTGTTAGAAATATAAGGTATTTCAGAAGAACTAAAAATAGCAAGTTGTTGATTGAGTCTTATCTTAGTCAACCATTTTTAGTTTATTAATTAGGTGTCGATAAATCATTAAAGTAAGATAAAAAATGTTAATGGACCTTTATATAGTAGCGATTATCAATAATTATTTGGTTTGTTATATAGGTTGATGTAGTTGCGAGTTAATAGACGAATTTTAATGAAAGTAAAATATGAAACAGCTAGATTAATTATCAGATCGTTGAATATAGATGATGCTGATTTTATTCTTAGGTTGTTAAATGAAGAGTCTTTTATTCGCAACATAGCTGATAAGAATGTACGAACCAATGCTGACGCGATCAATTATCTTATTCATGGTCCTATGTTGAGTTATGAGGTAAATGGATTTGGTTTAAATTTAGTCGTGTTAAAATCTTCAGGAACTCCCATTGGGATGTGTGGTTTACTTAAGAGAGAAGAGCTGGAATATCCTGATTTAGGTTACGCACTTTTACCTGAGTTTTGTGGAAGAGGTTATGCAAGAGAAGCGGCTAGCTCTATTCTACAAGAAGAGGCTGTTTCATGTTGTTTAAATACTCTTTTGGCTATTACGTTTCCCGATAATTTAAGTTCGAATAAATTATTGAAAAAAATTGGCTTTACCTTAAAGGGAACTATGGAGCTTTACGGGTTACAAAATAATTTATATGAGTATAGAGCTTGAGTAAGATAACCATTTCATGAGTTACAGAATTTTTATTTCAATATTTAGCAATTTTTAGACTTTGATCGTTTAAGTAATGCAGCAACCCAAATGGATACAATTGACTGTATTTCGTTTTTTATTTTATATCAGACATTTCCTCTATTTAATTCATTATGTGTTTATATTAACCAAGCGTTTAAGATAAATATTTAGTGGTGCACCTCTTTATTTTTCTTGCCTTATTTTGTCTTTTTTTTAAGCGATATATTCATTTAACTTAATATTAATTATGTTATGTTATTTAAACTAGCTTTTATTTTAAGCGGCTTATTAAAATATGTATGATTCTGTTTTTTTGAAGTTAACCTACGTAACCTAGGCTAGTCGTGGGGAGTCATTATGTCTATGTACAATAAGTTTTGAGCGAGTTTAACTATTAATAAATAGAGGAGAAGTTTATGTTATTCGCCACAAACCGTACCCCTAAACAATCAGACAAGACTAAAAAGGGACGCAAAATCAGTTTTTCAATGCAGAATACCAGTGTTCGACAAGATATGTATTTTTGTCGAAGAAATGGTGTTGATGATTATACTGAAATTGGTAGCAAAGCATTTTTTCAAGCATTAAAATATTTAGGTAACAACACTCAAATTTTATTTTATATTCATGGTTTTAATAACATTGGTGAGTCAGATATATTTCCAAATGCTGCAGTTTTACAAGGGATGTTTGACGAATTAATGCCAGATCTTGTTCATGTTGTTCCTCTTATTTGGCCATGTGATGATGACTCTGTTGTGGCATTTATGGATGACTATTGGGACGACCAACGTGCTTCAAGATCGAGTGGCGATGCTTTTTCACGTATGTTTGGTATGTTTGATAACTGGCGTAAAGAAGAAGCTAAAAAAGTTGACCCTTGTACTCGCAGAATGAACGTATTAGCGCACTCTATGGGGAACCGTGTTTTAAGAAACGCAATAAGTAACTGGGTAACTTATGATATGGCAGGTAATATGCCACAGTTATTCCGTAATGTTTTTATGGTGGCTGCAGATGTTGTTAATCACACCTTAGAATATAAAGAAAAGGGCTGTTATATTCCTGATTCAGCAAGAAATGTAGTGGTGTATTATGCTAATGATGATCTGGCTATGCCGGCAAGTAAACTGGCAAACTTAAAGAATATGACTGCATCACGCCGGTTAGGTATGACGGGGCCAGAATCTATGTTGGAAGGGCGTTTAGCGCGTAATGTTTACGAAGTTGACTGTGATAATTTTAATAATAGCTGGGGTGATAAAAAAGGACATACTTATTTTTTAAGAAATAAAAGTGGAACCATTAGCCCCGTTATACATCATATGATTGCTGCAATTGACGGTGGTAGAGTTCAACCAGCAGATCGTCATCATGTACTTATAAAACCTGAATAGCCTGATTTATATCAATTTGCATTAAACAGGCTATTTTTATTTAATTGCCTGCTCTATCCATTTTTTGGGTTAGTATAAGAAAAGAGAAACTTAATGAATTTAATTAAACGCCCTGTAAACTCACATAATGCTTACCATGCACATATTTACTTTGAGCAAGAAACATTATCTTTCGCTACTGATTTATGTGAAAAAGCAGGTGAGTATTTTAATTTGAAAGTTGGCCGTATTCATCAGCAACCTGTTGGACCTCATCCTAAATGGAGTTGCCAAATATCATTTAGTAAAAAACATTTTGATGAATTTGTTGCTTGGCTTGAATTTAATCGTAAAGACTTAACCGTTTTTATCCATCCCTTGTCGGGTAACGATTTAGATGATCATACCCTCTATGCTTATTGGTTAGGGGATAGTGTTAAGCTAAATACATCAATGTTTGAAGGTTAAAAAACAAGCTTGTTACGTATTTGTTTTTTTTAAATGTTTATTTTCTTACTCACTTGATAATAAAATAGGTTGATAAAGTCTACTATGTTACGGTAAGGTTGTAATTGTCACGTCACTATAAAGGGTTACTCAATGAGTAATAAATACATTTCAGATGTAGTTTTCGATATTATTCATTCATACAGAAACGCAATGCGAACGGCTCTTAATGCTAATGAGTTAGGATTAAATTACATGCATATAAAGTGTTTAACTTTTATTAATAGTAATGAGGTTTGCACCGCAAATGATATTGTTACTTTTTTTGCTAGAGATAAAGCACAAATAGCGCGTTTAATAAAAGAAATGATTGATAAACAATGGTTAACCAAAACAGTAAACACTGAAGATAAAAGAAGTCAGCTCTTGTCTTTAACTAAAAAAGGTAAACAGATAGTCGCTTTTATTGTAGAAACACAGGCTAATGTACATAAACAAATGCAGAAAAATATTAGTTTAGAAGAATTAGAGAGTTTTCTAAAAATAGCTAATACTATGGCTAAAAACCTTACTGTGTTTAAACAATAATTAAGGTTAATTGTGTGCTCTTAAAGTGTTGAGGTTTAGGTGCCAAGTTTTAACTTGGCTTTATAAGAAATTAAATCAGTTATAGTTGAGTATAAAACCTTATTTGTATGGTTTTTATTCGTTGCTTTGGCGTTTTTTATACAACACGAATAAAAATACGCTTTTGATTTAAAAAACACTTTACAAAGCTAGCAAGTGCCTTTAATATTCGCTTCGCTTTAACGCTACCGCGTTATTTGCATTCAGGTGAGATGGCTGAGTGGTCGAAAGCACCGGTCTTGAAAACCGGCAAGGGTTTGTAGCCCTTCTAGAGTTCAAATCTCTATCTCACCGCCACATTCTAAAAAGCCGCTACTTGTAGCGGCTTTTTGCTATTTGGCGTTTAGTAAATCAAAAGGGGTTTGTAGCGCTAAACCTTTTTAGAGTTCAAATCTTTATCTCTCCGACACATTCTAAGAAACTGCTAGTTGTAGCGGCTTTTTGCTTGAAGTGGTCAAGTCATATTGGCCACGTATTTGTAGTTTAGCCAGTATCTTTTCTCTGACTCATTTGGACTTAAGCCAGCATTGTATCTATGTGGCCTAGTCTGATTGTAATAACCAATGATGTAATTGATTATTGCTTTTTTAGCTTCAGTAAAACTCTTAAAGCCTGTCGTTGGTATCCATTCTGTCTTTAAACTTCTAAAGAACCGCTCCATTGGGCTATTATCCCAACAATTTCCACGACGACTCATACTTTGTGTTATCTGGTATCGCCAAATTAATTGCCTGAATTTCATGCTGGAGTAATGCGAACCTTGATCTGAATGAAATATAACATTTTCTGGTTTGCCACGACTTTCATAGGCCATCGTTAACGCTTTCATGGTCAATAGGCTATCAGGTGAATAGGATAACGCCCATTTCGACCAAACAAGTCGAGGACAACTGCCAAGTATGCCCAGCGTGAGCCTGTCCAAATATAGGTGACATCACCACACCAGTAGCTATTGGGTTCGATCACATCAAATTGACGATTTAAAATATTCGGTATTTCAACATGCTCTTTATTCGCTTTTTTATAATTGTGCTGAGGTATTTGACAACTAACTAATTCAAGTTCAGTCATTAAATTACCCGCTCGATAACGGCTTAATGGGTAGCCTGCTGTTGTTAGCATATCTGCTAAGCTACGCGCACCAGCAGAACCGCCGCTCAACGCATGAAATCGCTTTATTTCAGCCCTAAGCTTTATTTGCTCAACGCTTAAGCTATTATCGCGAACAGCCCAGTATTTATAACTGCTACGATGCACACCAAACACGTCACATAGCAGGCTAATTCGGTATTTTCTTTTATGGCTCTGATTGAGTTTTTCGATTAATTCGAATTGTTCAGTGAGTCCGACATCAACAGAGCTGTAGCCTTTTTTAGAATTTCCTTTTCTAATTCAATACGTTCTATTCGTTTCTTTAATTCTCGAATCTCAATCTGCTCAGGTGTCATCGGGGTCGCTTTCGGTGATTTACCCTGGCGCTCTTCACGAAGCTGCTTGACCCACTTGCCGATGGTTGAATAACCAACATTCATCGCCTTAGCTGCTTCTTCGTGGGTATAGCCGTTATCAACAACAAGCTGTGCTGTTTCTAATCTAAATTCTGGACTGAAATTGGGTTTTCTTGGTTTAGTCATTGTGTCACCTAACGTTTAATGAGGTGCATGATAACACCTCTAAGTAGGTGGCCAAATTAACTATGCCACTTCAGCTATTTGGCGTTTAGTAAATCAAAAGGGGGTTGTAGCGCTAAACCTTTTTAGAGTTCAAATCTCTATCTCAGCGCTACATTCTAAAAAAACGATAATTAGTTAGTGATTTTTTATATTATTATATTCAACAGGAAGATATTGCCGCTCTGTAAAATACTAAATTGACTAGATACGTTATACTAGCTGAGTTTCAAAAAATCCTAAAATTTATATTGAACTCCGATGATTTACATAGCACAATATCCGCCATATTTTCGATGGTTTATAGAATAGACTCTATAAACTTAAACTTAGTAAAAGATAATACTTTATATGGATATAAACCAATCAGACTCATCGATTGCCGATGATAAAACTCTCGTCGCAGGGTTTAACTCAAAACAAAAATCAAATGAAATCAATCTAATAGGTAAATGCCTTAAAGACAGATACGTTATAGAGTCTCAGCTTGGTAGTGGCGGTATGAGTGATATATATCGTGCTAAAGACTTAAACCTTGAGTCTGCTGGAATTGATGAGCCTTATGTTGCTATTAAAGTTTTACTGCAGCAATTTTCTTCAATTTCAGAAGCTAAACAAGTACTAGTTAAAGAAGCTTATAAAACCCAGCAACTATCTCATCCAAATATTATTAGGGTTTATGATGTCGACTCTCATGATAATTTTCATTTCATTGTGATGGAGTGGCTAGATGGGGAAACACTAGAACAAGTTATTAAGCGCTCTAAGCCACTAGGTATTCCTTTTAAAGGAGCCTATAAGCTTATTGAGCAAATTGGTAATGCGTTAACTTATGCACATCATATGGGTATTATTCATACTGATTTAAAACCTTCTAATATTATGTTAACCAGAAAAGGGGACATCAAAGTTTTTGATTTTGGTGTGGCTCGAGCACTGCAATTAAATGTTGATAAATATGCTCTTCAAAATCATGAACAATCTTCTCCTTTAAGTGGCTATACACCTGCATATGCTAGCTATGAACAAATTCAAGGCCAATCACCTTGTGCGTCTGATGATGTTTATGCCTTTTCTTGTATAGTTTACGAATTGTTATCATGTAAGCATCCGTATCAAAGAATAACCGCAGATAAAGTTGATCTAAAACAGACTCCTTTAAATAAACCATCAAATTTAAATTGGTATTTATGGCCTGCACTAAAAAAAGGTTTAGCGCTCAAACAAGAACAACGTTGTGAAAATATTCAAGTTATATTAAATAAATTTTCTCAAAAATTATGGCCTAAATTAGCTATAGGTACTGCGGCTAGCTTAATTTTTATTGCTGGTGTGCAAACATATTTAGCTAAAAATACAACCATTGATCATTTAACTGCTGAGATACAGTTAAGCGATAAAAAAAATCAAGAACTACAAAATTTAGAAAAGCTATCTACGGTTGAGCTTTTAAGAACGTTAGATACCGTTGCCGAAAAGCATCAGTTGCTAAAGCATGGGCTACTAAGAGAACATCGTCAAAAGATACTTGATATTGTTGAAAAACGTATTGTTAATGTACCAAAAGGCCCTAATGGTATTTATAAAAACTATGATGAAATCGAACTTATAATTGACGATGCTTTGAATATATTCCCAGACTCTTTCCGTCTCCAACAATTATATAATCAAAGCCAAATGAGTCGCCAAGCAACAACAGATGCCTTGTCTGATCGTTTAAACTTGTTATTAACACAAGGGCGATATAGTGAGGAGGGTGATAATAATATAGAAAAAATCATCAATGATTTATTTTTTGTAGATTCTAATTATAAATTTCAACCGCAAGATGAAGCTTTCAAGTTATTCCAAAGTAATTTTGACTCGGCAATTAACATACATGATGCGAGTAAAATTAGTGAATTAATCAAAATAGGTGAGTTAGCTTTCAATCATTACGCCAATGCTAAATCATTGTTGATGTTAGGAAAGGAGATGGAGGCTTCAGTTAATTTACTTTCAGATTATAGGGAGAAAATTATTGCTGGAGAAAAAGCCCCATATCCATATGATGCAGCAGAAGTTTTTTATAGATCAACTTTTGAACAACTTACTAGCGAGTTGTTGTCTGTGAATGATTCTAAAGAATTAGAAAAACTTGATGAAAACGTAATGAGAGTTGCTACACAAGTACCTCAAAATTTTGATCCATTAGTGATTGTTACAAAGAAAATGGCGGCATCTTATTTAAATTTTGCTAACGAATCTATGGAGAAAAAACGCTTTAAAACAGCACAAAAGCTGATTAAGAGAGGTAATGAATTATATGCTATGGTCAATTAATACGATAATAGCCTAAAAGAAATCAGATGGTTATAGATATTTGCTTTCAAGTTAAGTAAATGACTTTAATTGATGTTTTTCAAAGGTTTTAAGTTTTTTGTTAATATGTAGGCTAATTGAGCCGATCACTGTTTTTTGTAAAGGTTGTTTAAAGTAAATGGAATTAATTTTTGAAATAGTAAGCTATCACCGTCTTTCACCAGATCAAATCTCTAAAAAATCAATCACAGATTCTATAACATTTGGACGCTCTGAAAATAACGACTGGTATTTACCCGATCCCGAAAAAGTTGTTTCAGGTATTCATGGAAGAGTTGAGCGAAAATCGAATGATTTTTTTATTTATGATGTATCTACCAATGGTTTGTATATTAATCGTTCGGTTGAAGCATTAGGGCAAGATAAACCACATAAACTGGTTGATGGTGATTTATTAACTTTTGGTGATTACGAAGTTTCTGTATCAATTATTCAAAATCAAAAACCAACCCTTGATGTAACTTCTTTTGAAGAACAACAAGCATCTCCTGAAGTTCAAGGTATTAATAGTGTAAAGCTGGCTGAAAGTGTATCTTCAACAACGCCAAACAATAAAGACTTTATGCCGCTGATCAATAATGATTTAAATGATCATTTTGATATACCACAAGCAATACCTGAAGAGTGGGACGTAGATTTTCTTAATGATAATAATGCAGTCGATTCATTTATAAATGATGATCAGGAAAATATTATTCCACCAAAAGAAATTATTCCAGAAAACCAAGTTATTCCCAACATGCATGAAGTGCAGCAAGCAGCAGATGTTCAGATAAAAACAAAATCAATAGGGAAAAATGCATTTATTGAAGGCTTAGGTATTTCAGCTGATATTTTACCTGAACCTGTTTCTGAGCAATTAATGTATGAAATGGGGCAATGTATGCAGTTAATGCTATCGGGTTTAATGGAGTCATTAAGAAACCGTTCTAATTTAAAAAATGAATTTAGAATTAACCAAACAACGTTTCAGCAACAAGAAAATAATCCATTAAAGTTTTCTGCAACAATAGATGATGCCTTTCAAAACCTCTTTATACGTAAAAGCTCGAGTTTCTTACCTGCAAATAAAGCAATAATAGAAGCATTTAATGATACTAAAAAACATGATATAGCGTTAACTGCAGGAACGTTAGGTGCAATTGAAGGAATATTAAGCCAACTTGAACCAACCGAAATTGAGAGTAGAGATTTTAAAGAATCTCTGCTTGATCAAGTACTACCAGGGCAAAAACAATTAAGATACTGGAAAATGTACAAAAGTTTACACAAGGACATGAGTAACGAAATTTCTAATCAGGGAAGTTCAGCTTTATCAGATGAGTTCGTTAGGGCATATGATAAAAAAATTAAATCTTTATAGTATTAATTAGGTTAACCAAATGATTTTAAAAAAAACATATTTAACAATATTTTTAATGGCGTGTTTAGCACTTATTACAGGTTGCGCAACTATCAATGCAATAGTACCTCCGTCTACAGATATAACGTTTAATACTTCGGTAGACATAAATCCTGATAATAACGGTCGAGCTTCTCCGGTTGTTGTTAAAGTATTTGAGCTTTCTTCACGTACTATTTTTGATACGCAAGATTTTTTTACTTTGTATGAATCACCTGAAGATATTCTCGGTCCTGACTTACTAAAAAAAGATGAGTTAGAATTACAACCAGAACAAATAAAAGAATACAAAATGGTACTTAACAAAAATACGCGTTACGTTGGTTTTGTTGTTGCCTATCGCAACATAGATAGTTCTAGATGGCGTGCAGTGGTAGAAGTTAAGCCTACGGGATATGGTAACGTAACAATGAATATTGAAAAGTTAGCTATTTACCCAAGTCATAAATAGTCAATTAATAAATCTAACAATAATTAGGGAAGTTATGAGTGATTTTAGCCCAGTAGCTTGGACTGAGGGGATGTTTTTACGTCCTCAGCACATGCAGCAACAAGAAAGATATTTGCAATTTCAGCATTCAAACATTAAAAATCGAATAGAACCGCTTGCTTGGGGGGTGTTCAATTTTGAAATTGATCACCGTTTACTTTCTTTAGGGCAATTTCGACTTGATAATATAGAGTGTGTTTTTCAAGATAATACGTTAGCAATATTACCTGAACAAAATCCATTACCTGATGCCATCACTTTACCAACATCAACAATAAACCAGTTGATTTATCTCGTTGTGCCAATTAATAAAAGTACAGGTTTAAATATTTCAGATCTTAGTGATAATCAAATCACACGATTTTTTTATAATGATCATAATATTATAGATACGAGTGTTGGCTCTGATGCGATGGAAGTTCTTCAGGTAGGAAAACTTCATTGCAAATTTAAATTACAACAAGAAGATCGTTCAGGTTACGTTTCTATTGCTATTGCTAAAGTCATTGAGGTATCAGATGAAGGTGTTGTTAAACTTGACAATAAATTTATCCCACCTTGTGTTTCAATTGAAAATATTAAGGGCTTATTAAATATCACCAAAGAAACCCAAGGTATGATCCAACAAAGAGCTGAGGCTATTGCTGCAAGGTTGACGCAGGCACAAGGAGCATCTAGTTCAATTTCTGATTTTTTAATGTTACAGCTTTTAAATAAGTATCAGCCTATTTTTGAACATTTAGGCAGTGTTGTCGGAGTTCATCCGGAGAAGTTGTATTTAAACTTATTAAGCTTAGCGGGTGAATTAGCGACGTTTAGCTCACAACATAAAAGACCTCCAAAGTTTCCCAAATATCAGCATGACAATTTAACTGAAATTTTTAGTAAAACAATGATCATTGTTAATCAAAGTCTCAGTAATGTGCTTGAACAAACAGCGGTAGAATTACCATTAGAAAAAAGTAAATATGGTATTCACTTTACCCCTATAAATGATAAGAGTTCTTTAGATAGTGCTGATTTTATTATTGCGGTTAAGGCATCACTTCCTTCGGATGAAATAAGAAAACGACTTCCTGCTCAAATTAAAATTGGTTCGGTTGAAAGTATTCGAGAGCTTGTAAATAGTCAGCTACCTGGTATTGGCATTATTGAGTTACCTGTTGCTCCAAGGCAAGTGCCTTATCACTCTGGATATCATTATTTTCAATTAGATAAAACGAATCATAATTGGTTTAAACTCAAAAATAGTGGTGGCATTGCATTACACTTATCAGGTAATTACCCCGAACTAAAAATAGAGCTTTGGGTAGTTAACGGCTGATAAATTAACAATTAGGGATGATAAAATGAGTGATAAAACAATTGTAAAACCACGTCCAGGGCGAGGGGCTGGTTTACAAAGTAATAACAAAAATAATGCTCAAAAGAGCGACGACGCTACAAGCTTACAAACATTAGCTCATGAAAGTAAAATGGATTATCGTAGCCATAATACAATTTTAGCGATGTCTGGAAATCCTATAGTTGATAGTGCAGGTACATTATTGTCTATATGCATAAAACTCAGAGGGTCTAAGCAAAATGATGATGCAGAGTCTTTAAAAGTACAGTGTGTAGATCTGATTAAGCACTATGAACAATTACTACGAGTCGCTAATATTCCTCCAGAAGATATTCAATCTGCCCGTTATTGTTTGTGTAGTTTTATTGATGAAATTGTTTTAAATACACCTTGGGGCGAACGCAGCGCTTGGGCTTCAAATAGTTTGCTCTCAACTTTTCATAATGAAACTTTTGGCGGCGAGTATTTCTTTACTTTACTTGAAAGTTCTTTGCAATACCCCTCAGAAAAACATCGATTATTAGAGCTAATGTACTTATGTATGACCCTTGGTTTTGTAGGAAAAATGAAGTTAGAAGAGCAAGGTGAACAAAAATTAGAAGATTTAAGAGATAAAACGTACCACTGTGTTCAAGGGTTTAAAGGTGAGTTAAACCGAGATTTATCTCCTGGATGGAGAGATAAAGTGGCGCAAGGGGTAAGTTTTCAACAGCCTTTCCCATTATGGGTGATCGGAGCTTTGTTTGGTGTAGTCATGTTGTTTATTTACATGGCTTTTAGTTACAGTATTAACAATTATTCTTCAAATGTTTATAAAGAGTTAGTTTCTTTGGTTCCTTGGCAGCCGAATGACAATAACATGACAGGTAGTGTCAATCGTGACGAAGCTTTAATGTTACAACAATTACTTCAAACAGAAATTAATCGTGACTTACTCGAAGTTGAACAACTTCCAGATCGAGTAAGGATCAGCATAGGTGCAGGAGTGTTATTTGCAAGTGGAAGTACACAGCCTCGCTCTGATTTTGAAGCTATTCTAGCTAAAATAGCTCGAACTCTTGAAGGAACTAAAGGAAAGATACTCATTACCGGCCATACCGATGATGAGCCCATATTTACTACCAAATATCCATCTAATTGGCATTTATCATTAGCGAGAGCTACCTCTATAGGAAATTTTCTTGCTAATAACGCTTCTTTAAGTGGTCGTTTATGGCCTGAAGGTAAAGGAGAGTCTGAGCCTAGATATAAAAATGATAGTGAAAAAAATCGCTCATTAAATCGTAGAATTGAAATAGATTTGTTGTTCTAGTTGTATACAAAGGAATTGTAAATGTCGTTTAAAAAAATTATAACAAAATTGAAATCTAAATTAGTCATTACTATTTTAGGCTTTATTTGTTTAGCTTTACTCATATGGTTTGGTGGACCTTTGCTAGCTATTGCTGGTTATGAACCATTAATTACAGTATCAGCAAGAATTATTTTTTTATTGCTAATTGTTATCGTGTGGGGAGCAATAAAATTTACACATAAAGTAAAAGATAAAAAACAAAATGAAGCCATGGTAAATAATTTAATTCATGGTGAAGAAGACATGAAGGAAAACACTTCAGATGAAGCTGTTAAAAGTGAAATAGGTGTATTGCACAAAAAAATGGTGCAAGCGCTTGATATATTAAAAAACACTAAGTTTTCTGAAAATAAAAATATTTATGAATTGCCTTGGTACATCATGATTGGTCCTCCAGGATCAGGTAAAACAACCGCTATTCATCATTCTGGTTTAGAGTACCCATTAAAAGAAAAAATGGGTATAGACATGATTGAGGGGGTTGGCGGTACTCGCCATTGTGATTGGTGGTTCACGAATAAGGCCGTTTTAATAGATACAGCTGGTCGATATACCACTCAAGACAGCCATACCCAGCGTGATTCTAGAGCTTGGCAAGGCTTTTTAGGGTTATTGAAAAAGTTTAGACCTCTTCGTCCAATTAATGGGGTGATCATTACTATGGGTATGGCAGAGCTTCTTAATCAAACTAAAACTGAGCGTAATTTACATGCAAGAGCTATAAAACAACGCCTTCAAGAGCTACAAAATCAACTTAATATGACGTTCCCTGTTTACGTATTATTTTCAAAATCTGATTTGATTGCTGGTTTTAATGAATTTTTTGATGATTTTACCAAAGAAGATTGTGAGCAAATATGGGGGGTAACTTTCCCCTTAGAAGCCTCTGAAGATGAAGCCAGTATTGTAAGTACTTTCAATAAAGAGTTTCATAATTTACTTACAAACCTTAACTCCCGAATTAATGTGCGCTTAAAAAACGAGAGAGACTTCGAACGACGTTCATCAATATATGAATTTCCAAAGCAATTAAGGTTACTGCAAAGTGCTGCTGATGATTTTTTAAAAGAAATATTTGCACCTAATGCTTATGAAGAAGCACCATTATTACGAGGCGTTTATTTAACAAGTGCCACTCAAGAGGGGACTCCTATCGATCGCCTTTCTTCTCAATTAGCTACAGGCGTTAAAGTTGAACAAAAAGCATCACATGTTAAACATCAAAGAAGTTATTTTATTAAACGCTTACTTGAAGACGTTATTTTTCCAGAGAAAAATTTAGCGTCTATTAATCGTCAGCATGATAAACAAAATCTACTTTTAAGACGAGCAACTATAGCAGTAGCTTCTGTAGTTACTGTGTTTTTTACTTATGCTTGGTGGTCAAGCTATCAATGGAATAGTGAGTTAGTTGACCGAACTAAAACGTCAATCGAAAACTATCAAGAAGTCACCTCTGGTGGGTTAAATGAACAATCCGAAATTATTACTTTAACTAAAGGGTTAACCACACTAAGAAACCTCCCTGTAGGGTATGCTAATGAAGATATTGTTGATGCTCATACTTTGGGCTTATATCAAGGAGATAAATTTAAGCAGCCTGCCAGTGAGGCATACAAAAGAGCTTTAGAAGCTTATCTTGTTCCATATTTAATTAAAGCTCTTAGTCAGGAAATGCAAGAGAATGCTTCCCATTTGAGTTATTTATATGAAACGCTTAAAACTTATTTAATGTTATTTCAGGCCGAATACTACAAAGAAGACGATATAAAAATATGGTTTTCGGCATACTTTGATCGAAACGTACCTGGAATTATTAATGCCGATATACGCGCACAATTAAATCAGCATTTATCAACTATGTTAGAAATAGGCACTAGAGGGCATGATTATAATGAAGAGCTAGTAACACAAGCTCGACAAAATTTAACTATGTTACCTTTAGTTGAAAGAGCATATCAAAGATTAAAAAGTGATTTTAGTGAAAGTAGTATTCCAGATTTTAAATTGATTGATATTTTGAGTTTAGATAGCTTACAAGCTTTTACTTTTCAAAGCGGCAGAACATTTAACGAAGGTATTCCTAGCTTGTACACTTTCAATGGTTTCCATGGAATTTTTAATATTGAAAAAAATAGAATAATAAAACGACTTATTGAAGACAGTTGGGTTTATGGTGATGATTTAAATACACTTGACGATAAAACAAAAGCTCAAATTACAACACAATTAGAACAAAAGTATATTAGAGATTATATTTTTTATTGGGAAGATCTCTTAAGTGATCTTACGATTAAACCCTTTAGTACTTTAGATGGCGCAACAGATATAACTCATGCATTAACAAGTCCTGACGCACCTATAAAGAGTATAATCCTAGCAGTCCAAAAAAATGTTCAGCTAACTAAGGTTCCATTATCTAAAAATGGTAAAGCGGCCAAAGAAATAGCTACAAGTGCATCTGATGTTCTATTTCAATCTAAGAAATCTCGAATTAGCCGTTTATTACCAAACGAACCTCTTGATGTGGATATTGACCTACCAGGTAAAGATGTTGAGTTGGCTTTTAGTGACTTACTAACGATTGATTTAAAATTACTTGAGGATATACAGGGTACAGTACGTTCGATAAATCGAAATTTAGACAAAGTGTCCTTAACAACTCAAACATCTAATTATATGAATCAAGGTTTAGAAAGCCAATTTTTATCATTAGGTAATAAATTACGTGAACAATTAACCAATGTACCTTTTCCTGTATTTAACTGGTTAGACAATATTGCGATACAAACTAAAGGTTTTGCTAGAACAAATCAAAATCAACGACTTAATGGTATTTGGGAATCTAATGTACTCGCTGAATATCGACGTGCTATTAGGGGTCGTTATCCATTTAGACGAAATTCTTCACAAGATGTACGAATTAAGGATTTTACACGTTTCTTTGGATATGGCGGGACTTTAGATAAGTTTTGGAAAACGTATCTAAGTGCTTACGTAGATACAAGTAAAAAGCCTTGGCATTTTTCAAAAGATATTGGTATTAACAACCAAATATTAAAAATGTATCAAGAGGCAGAGTTAATTAGAGAAGCTTTCTTTGAGTCAGATAAAAAAACACCAGTCATTGATTTCAGTCTTGAGCCTAATTATTTAGATAGAACCGTTAGTCAATTTATGCTTGAGATTGATGGACAACAACTTAACTACCGCCATGGACCAACCAGAAAAGAACAATTTACTTGGCCAGGTACAAGTGCAAATAGTGAAACGCGTATTGCTTTCACACCACCTAATGGTGGTCGATCTATTAATAAAAAATATACAGGTGAATGGTCATTATTTAAATTCTTTGATGAATTGAGTAAACAAAGACCAAAAACTAAGCAAGATGGTATTTTGAAAATAGCGTTAAGTGGTTATAAGGCTGATATTAAATTTGTCGCTAACAGTGTTAATAACCCTTTTTGGATGGTTAATTTGGAGCGTTTTTCATGTCCGACGACGCTATAGAATTAATTGGTTTTTGTGGGAAAATCCCCACAAAAGGTGATTTTGTACAAAGTAACTTTAATCGTGATTTTTTAAAACATTGGAATGAATGGTTACAAGCTGTTGTAGCAGTAAGTAAAGAACAACTTGAAACACAATGGCTAGATTGTTATTTAACGAGTCCTATTTGGCACTTTTCGCTCTCTTCTGGTGTTTGCTGTGAATCTGCTGTTATGGGAACTCTTATTCCGAGTGTAGATCAAGTGGGCAGACACTTTCCTTTTACACTGGCTATTGAACATACTGATCTTGCTATACAAGCTTGGTTTGAAAATGATTGGTCACAAAACACTGAAAATATGATCTTAGAAGTGTTAGAAGATAATTTTGAACTTGATGTTTGGTTTGATAAATTAGCTGGTCAAATACCGAGTTTAGAGATAACAAAAAGAACATTTATAAATAATGAAACTAGTGACAAAGTAAAAAAAGCTTGGGTTATTCAAGGATCTGTATCACCTGAAATAATTGATTTACTTCACCTACAATATTCACAGAATTACGGTGCTTATAGTCTATGGTGGACTTTAGGTTCAGAACTGGTTGAACCTTGTTTTATTGTAACTGATGGCTTACCACAAGTTAGTCAATTTGCTGCTATGTTGAACGGTCAATGGCAACAACATAGTTGGAATACTAGCGAGATTATTAAGGATTAATGATGTTTCAGTCGAGCGCACAAACACATAGAGGCACCGTCAGAAAAATAAATGAAGATGCTTTTTTAGAGTTACCATCACAAGGGATATGGGTTGTAGCTGATGGTATGGGAGGCCATGCAGCGGGTGATGTTGCAAGTCAACTCGTTATTGATACTATTCATAAAAAAGTTGAATTTTTATCCCACTCTGAAATAAATACTGACGTACTGGTTGATGCACTTAAAGACAGTAATACAATGTTACAACAAATGAGCAAAACCCAATTTTCGGGTAAAGTAGCGGGTAGTACTGTTGTTGTATTATGGATTAAAGACGACAAGTATCATTTGTTGTGGGTTGGAGATAGCAGAGGTTATTTACTAAGACAGAACCTCCTAAAACAAATTACAAAAGATCATAGCCAAGTAAACGATATGGTTGATGAAGGTGTTCTCGCTGCTGAAGATGCAGAAAAACATCCACTAGCAAACGTTATAACACGCGCTGTAGGTGTCGATATTGAACTTGATGTTGATATTAAAATAGATTATTTAGCAGAAGGAGATGTATTTCTTCTTTGTAGCGATGGACTAAACAAAGAAGTTAGTGATAAAGAAATTGAGCAAGCATTACAGCCCGGTAATATCATAGATGCTGGAATGGCATTGATGCATGCATCATTAGTTCGAAATGCACGTGATAATGTAACCTGTATTTTGGTTAAAAATAAGACAAGTAATGATGCTGTAGTACAGAATCATGACTTAGATTCAACAATCCCTTTGTTCACTTAAATTAAAAAAATTATTGCTATCAATAAAGGTATCGTTTAGTATTTCCCACGATATCGTTTGATATCTACGCAGGATTACTTTACAGCATATTTTTTATGCTTGTAGCTGTAAATTTTCAAGGAAGAAATAAGATTGAATTTTCTAAAATTCGAGATTAAAGATCTCATACAACCTATTTCAGATAGCGCGCCAACCGGTGAAGACCCTAGGCATGATGTCACTCCAAATTCCAATTATTATTTATTAAAAGAAATCCGTAATTCTGCTCGCGCTAAAGAACGTAAAGCCCTAATCGATGAAGAAGATTTACAGGCTATCGCTTCTGATTGGCGACCTATTCTAGAACAAGTCCCCCAAATTTTAAAAAATGATTGTAAAGACTTAGAGCTTGTTGCTTGGTTAATTGAAGCGTTATGTCGATTACATGGTTTTAAAGGTTTAACTTATGGCTTTAGTTTAGCTAGTGAGTTAATAGAGCAATATTGGGATGAACTTTATCCAACACCTGAACCAGATGATTTAGCAGAAAGATTAGCTCCTCTCATCGGATTAAATGGTATTGAGAGCGAAGGTTCATTAATTCAACCAATAAAATCAATAGCAATAACTGATGGAAAATCAGAAGGGCCTTTTTCAACGTGGCAATATGAACAAGCTGTAGACGTTGAGAGGTTAGATAAAGAAAAACAAATAAAAAAATTTGAATCGGGCTCTATCGCATTAGAAGATGTAGAGGTTTCAATTAAAGAGTCATCAGATAGTTTTTTTATTGAACTTAATAATGATATCAATAGCGCTATAGATGCATTCTCAATGCTTTCTGAATCTATGGATAAAGCTATGTTGGGTGATCCTCAGCCAACCAGCTACATAAGCCAATGTTTAAAAGTCTGTTCAAATTCACTCCAGCATATAGCTGCTGATATCTTAAAAAAATCTAACGCGAGTCAAATAAATAGCGACTCAGAGTCTACCGATGAGTTTACTAACCCTGATGAAAGTCATGGGCATTTTGAGTCAGGAATTAGTCAACAGATGAATTCAAGATCTCAAGCAATTGAACAGTTAGATAAAGTCGCAGAATTTTTTAGAAAAACCGAACCTCATTCTCCAATGTCTTATGCTATTGAACAAGTTGTTCGTTGGAGTGGTTTAAGCTTACCTGAATTACTCCAAGAGCTTATAACAGATGGAGATGCGAGGAATGGCTATTTCAAATTGTCAGGAATTAAAACTGAAGAATAAAAGCAGTGTTGTACTGCTCAAAACTAGTTATTGAAAGGAGATCGCATGGGTATACATGATAAGTTAAAAAGAGTCAGAAAACCTCGAGTTCACATCACATATGATGTTGAGACAGAGGGAGCTGTAGTAAAAAAAGAGTTACCCTTTGTAATAGGGATAACTGGTGATTTTTCTGGTCACAATAAAGCCAATCTTAAACCATTAAAAGACCGACGTTTTGTGCAAATTGACAGAGATAACTTTGACGATGTTCTAAATAGAATGAATCCTAAGTTAGATATTGCGGTTGAAAATACATTATCAAATGACGATACAGAGTTAAAAGTTGGATTAAACTTTAATTCGTTAAGTGATTTTGAGCCGGCTGCAATTGTTAATCAAGTTGAGCCGCTTAAAAAGTTAATGGAAACTAGAAATAAACTTCGCGATTTAATGACAAAAGTTGATCGCTCTGAAGATTTAGAAAATATTCTAGAAGATGTGTTAAGTAATACGGCTAGTTTAGATAAATTAGCAGGTGAACTAGACATTAAAGGAGCTGAATAATGAGCACGGAAAGTGAATTATTAGATCAACCTGCCGCGGAAGAAACAAGTCTTTCAATTTTAGATCAAGCGATAGGTGCAACAAAGCAAACTGAATCTTCAAGAGCTGAAGAATTAATTCGTTCATTAACTGAAGAAGCGTTAAAAGGCACGGTTCAATGGAACAAGAATTTAACAGTAACGTTTAATCAAGCTATTAAAGTTTTAGATGAAACTATTTCTGGCCAGCTTGCAGCTATCATGCACAATGATGAGTTTCAAAAGTTAGAAGGTAGTTGGAGAGGACTACATCATACAGTTCAAAACTCTGAAACTAATGCAACCTTAAAAATCAGAATGATGAACTTAAGTAAGAAAGAGCTTCATAAAGATTTAAGTAAAGCAGTTGAGTTTGATCAAAGCCAAATCTTTAAGAAAATTTACGAAGCTGAATTTGGTACACCAGGTGGTGAACCTTATGGTTGTGTTGTTGGGGATTATGAATTTTCAAATCATCCCGCTGATGTTGAAACGTTATCATTAATGTCGAATGTTGCTGCTGCTGGCTTTTGTCCATTCATTTCAGCTTCTGGTTCTTCATTATTTGGTTTTGATGATTGGACTGAACTTAGTAAGCCTAGAGATTTAGAAAAAGTATTTGAATCTTTAGAATACACTAAATGGCGCTCATTTAGAGAAAGTGATGATTCTAGATTTGTAACATTAACTATGCCTCGTGTTTTAGCGCGACTTCCATATGGTCAAGCAACAACTCCAGTTGAAGAGTTCAGCTATGAAGAACTTGAACTTGATGAAACAGGTACACGTTCAAAAACCACTTCACACGACAACTATTGTTGGATGAATGCTTCTTATATTATGGCGACAAATATGGGGCAAGCTTTCAGTAAATACGGTTTCTGTACTGCAATACGTGGTGCTGAAGGCGGTGGTAAAGTTGAAGGACTTCCAGCACATGTATTTACAAGCGATGATGGTGATCCAGATCTTATGTGCCCAACTGAGATTGGTATCACTGATCGAAGAGAAGCAGAGTTAAGCAAATTAGGTTTCTTACCTCTTTGTCACTATAAAAATACAGACTATGCCGTATTCTTTGGTTCTCAAACTTGTCAAAAAGCACCAATATTCTCTTCGCATGACGCTACTGCGAATGCAGCAATCTCTGCTCGTTTGCCTTATTTAATGGCGACCTCTCGTTTTGCTCATTACTTGAAAGTTATGGCTAGAGATAAAATAGGCAGCTTTATGGAAGCTGAAGATGTAGAAGCCTGGTTAAATCGTTGGATATTGTCTTTTGTAAATGCATCAGAAGGCGGTGGTCAAGAAATCAGAGCTAAATATCCTTTAGCAGATGCCAAAGTTGAAGTAAAAGAAATCCCAGGTCAGCCGGGTAGTTATAATGCAGTAGCATGGTTACGCCCATGGTTACAAATGGAAGAGTTAACAGCGTCTTTACGTTTAGTCGCTAAAATACCAAGCATTGGTTAACAGTAAAGATTACTGTTTAAAACCTATAGGGATGTTGTAATAAAATGACGCAGGAAACAATTTCATTTGTTCAAAGTGAAATATTTATGGAAGATATACAAGATCATTCAAGTGTATCTTCCATTCCTCGGAAGTTTAAAAATAAACACTTAATGGAGCGATTCCTTCGAGAATCTAACTCTATTAAGTCTTTATTGATCTGGTTAGAAAATGCAAATCATACCGTGGATTGTTTTGAAAGAGATAGTGTTCTAACTATCTTACGTAATGCAATTAATGAAATAGATAAACAATTAAAAAATCAAATAAACGTAATTATCCACCATACGGAGTTTCAAACACTTGAAGCAAGTTGGCGTGGGATGTTTTATTTAATAGAACAAAAAGAAAAAAACGATAAAAATCAGAAAGTAAAAATAAAAGTACTTGATTGCTGTTGGACTACATTATCTAAAGATATATCAAAGGCGATTGAGTTTGATCAAAGTGAGTTTTTTAAACTTATTTATAATAATGAATATGATATGTCGGGAGGAGAACCTTTTGGCGTACTTATTGGTGATTACTATATATCGCATCTTAATAAAGTCGGTAATCCCACCAACGATATAGACACTTTAAAAGGTATATCTCAAGCATCAGCATCAGCGTTTGCTCCTTTTATAACCTCTGTAGAGCCTTCTTTTTTCGGTGCTGATGAGTTTTCAGATCTCGCCTCTTCATTCGATTTTTCTCAAACGTTTAAACAAGCAGAATACATTCGATGGAATTCGCTTAGAGCGATGGAAGATTCAAGGTTCATAGGGTTAACCTTACCCAATATATTAATGAGATCTCCTTATAAAAATGACGGTAGCCGAAGCGAAAGTTTCAAATTTGTTGAGCAAATAAAAAATCCTAAAAAAGATCATTTATGGGGGAATGCTGCTTTTGCATTTGGTGGCGTTCTTCTTCGTTCATTTACTGAGTCAGGTTGGTTCGGTCAAATTCGTGGAATGCAACCAGGCAAGAAAACAAAAGGTTTAGTGTGTGATCTTCCCGTTTGTGAATATGAGACTGACTTATACCGAGGACGCAGTAAACCCTCTATTAATTTTTTAGTTGGGGATAAATCAGAAAAAGAATTGTCTGATAATGGTTTTATATCACTTTCAGCCGTACCAGGAAGCGAACACTTGGTTTTTTACAGTAATGCTTCAGCTCAAAAACCTCAGGAATATGATTCATTATCATCCTCAGTAAATGCAAAGCTATCCTCTATGTTGCAGTATATTTTATGTGTTTCTAGATTTGCTCATTACATCAAAGTATTAGGTAGAGAAAAAGTAGGATCATTTCACTCCGCAGAAAAGTGTGAAAGAGAGTTACAACAGTGGTTACATCAATACACAGCAGCATCAGATTCTGCTTCTGATGAAGTGAGAAGTAAATATCCACTGCAGAGTGCACAAGTGCAAGTAAAAGAAATGAGAGGTAAGCCAGGCCATTACTACTCAAGTATTCAATTACAACCGTATTTTCAGTTAGATCAAATGATCTCAAGTATTAAATTAGTAACAGAGCTAACACCCAGAAGTTAGCCAATAAAGGACGAATAATGAATAAAATTAAGGAAATGCTACAAGAAGGGCGATTAGCCGATGCTATTTCTTATCTTGAGGAACTATTAAGAGAAGACCCCCTTAATGTCGATTACAAAAGTACATTTATCGAATTATTATGTATTAATGGCGAGTTAGAGCGAGCAGATAAACAACTGAATAATATAGTCCAAAAGCATCCAGATTTTTTAATTGGAGCTTCAAACTTAAGACAGTTAATTCGTGCAGAACAAGCTCGACAAGACTTTATCGTCGGTAAAGCGATTCCTAATATATTTTCTGAATCTGACGCTCATATTGAGTCGTTCATGAAACTAAGACTAGAAATCACTCAAGGTGAAGAAAGAACTATTAGTGAAAGCGCCATAAGCCTTGAATCTGCTAGACCACAAGTAAAACTAGCGATTAATAACAAAGACACAACCGAAGTTAGAGACTTAGACGACAGTTTAGGTGGTTTTATTGAAATATTTGGAACCGATGGTAAGTTTTACGTAGCTCAGTTAAATGAAATTGAATATATGTACTTTCAACCCGTCACTTCATTATTAGAGCAAGTTTGGCGTAAAGTTGAACTTAGTATAAAAGATGGTCCTAGTGGTGAAGCTCATGTTCCTATGGTTTATGGAACAAGTAAAACTGATGCAGAAAAGCTAGGACGAGAAACTGATTGGCATGAAACGGCGCCAGATGTAATGACGGGTGTTGGACAGAAAATGTGGTTTGTTAATGAAGAAGCCTTACCTATGACAAGTATTCAAAAGCTTGAAACGGTAGCTTAAGCCGAATTAACTATGAATAGTAAACATCAGGCCATACAAGCATCAATATTGGATCGTTTAATAGACGATTCACCTGATGATTATGATGTGAAAGAATTACACAAAGGTCAAAGCTTAAAACAGTTAAGAGCCAGTGTGCGAAGAGATCTTGAAAATCTTCTCAATGCTAAGGTTCAATGGTTAACTTGGCCCGAAAATTATCAAGAATTAGATCATTCATTGTTGAATTATGGTCTTCATGATTTTTCAAGTATGAGGGTTTCTAGTCTTGAGGGTCGTCAATTACTTTGTGAAAAAGTTGCCCAAGTAATTAAAAGATTTGAACCCAGATTTATAGAAGTTGATGTTGAAATTGTAGATAAAGAACAACCTTTAGATCGAATAATGCGGTTACGAATAAATGCACTTTTATACGCAGACCCAGAACCAGAATATATTTCGTTTGATTCTGAAGTTGAGCCAGTGCACCTAGGAATGAAGGTTAATGAGGTTATTTCATGAATAATGATTTATTAAAATACTATAACCGTGAACTAGCTTTTATTCGTCATATGGGAGCTGAATTTTCAACAAATTATCCTAAACTAGCAGGACGACTTAGACTTAGTGATGAACAAGTTGAAGATCCTCATGTTTCGCGTTTAATTGAAGCTTTTTCACTACTTACTGCGCAAATTAGACAAAAACTTGATGATAGTTTTCCTGAGCTTACAGAAGCTTTATTAGGGCAACTTTATCCAGACTATCAAGCACCTATACCTTCAATGACTGTTATTAAAATGGTCACCGAAAATGTATCAACAACAGGTGTATTATTACCTAAAAAAACTAAAGTTGAAACTCAAGTTGAAGGCATGAAAACGTGCCATTTTAGAACATGTTACGATACAAAACTTTGGCCTCTTGATGTTATTGATGCTCGGTTTCAAAATGCTCCTTTTAATGCACCTGAACCCATATGGAATAGTAAGCCTAAATCCATCATTAAACTCAGCTTAAAGGGTGAGTTTGAAGATGTATCTATGTCAACTCTAGGATTAGATAAACTTCGTTTTTTCTTAAATGGACAGCAACATCAAACATTCCATTTATATGAATTACTATTTGAACAGGTTATTGGATTTTCGATAGTAAAAAAAGACGATTTTTCTACAGTTAAGTATTTCGAGAAAAGGCATATTAAAACCGTTGGTTTTGAAGATGATCAGCAAGTTGTTCCTTATAGTCAACGTACATTATCTGGTTACCGTTTACTTCTTGAAAACTTTATATTTCCTGAAAAATTTCTATTTTTTGATTTAGATGAACTTGATACAAAATGGCAAGGTATAGATGATCAGTTTGAAATATTCTTTTACCTAAAAGAAGGCTCTGAAGATCTTGAAAAACAAGTTAATGCGAATAATTTCCTTTTAGGCTGTACTCCTATTATTAACCTGTTTGAACAAGAGTTAGAGCCAGTTAGAGTCGAACCATCGCAATACGAATTTAAACTCAGTCCTCGATATTTAGATGCAGATGTCGCAGAAATAATTAGCATTAGTGACGTTACGGCTTTCGACCCCAAAGATAATGAAATATTAGTGACTCCGTTTTATGGCGAAACACATCCTAATTACTTAGATCAAAACCGCTTGTTTTGGAATATTAGAAGAGAAGCGTCAAGTTGGGCAGGAGGTTATGCTGAATTTGGTACTGAAATGTATCTATCTTTAGTGGATCACCAGTTTAAAGGTTTTACTGCCGATGATGATCATGGCTCATGGTTATTAAGTGTCAACGCCTTATGTAGTAATCGTAACTTACCTGCGCATTTACCTTTTGGTACAAATGAACCTAAGATGTTTATTCCAGACCGTGCCGACATTATCAAAAAGGTTAAGTGTTTATTAGCACCAACTCAACCTGTGCGTGCAGATTTAGGTGATTCGTCAAGATGGCAATTAGTTAGCCATTTATCACTTGACAGTTTTACAGGGAATAATGCGGTAAAAACATTGAAAGAAATGTTGAAACTGTATGATTTTAAAAACTCACCTGAAAATAAAACACTCATAGAAAGCATAAACGCAATAAAAGTAACGCCTGCTACGGCAAGAGTAAATCAAAATGGAATGATAGGTTTTAGCTGTGGTAATGATATTGAACTTACTTTTAGTAGTGAACATTATTCAGGTAGCGATGTATTCTTCTTCTGTACGATATTAGATCGAGTTTTTGCGCAATTTGCGGCAATTAATAGCTTTACACGTTTAAGTGTTCGTTTTAAAGATCAAAATAGTATTTATCATACTTGGCCAAGTAGGGCTGGCAAGGTGCCATTGATATGAGTATTCAGTCTTTATTAGACAATCCGTCTGAACATGATTTTTATCAAGCTGTTTTTGCACTACAAAAGCAACTAGCTCAGGGTAAAGCTCAGTTTAGAAAAGTTGGACATGATAGTTTACCTAAAAATGAATTGGTCAGATTTAAAGCTGAACAACATCTTGGTTTTCCTGGTCAACCTATAAAAGAAGTCAGCCAGAATGATACATCAAAAGATGCTATTTCAGTTGATATGTTAGTTTCTTTTATGGGACTCACCGGCTCAAGCGGTGTGCTACCGCAACACTATTCGGAGCTCGTGTTAGAAAGATTAAAATTAAAAGATACAGGCATGAAAGATTTTTATGATTTATTTAATCATCGACTAATTTCATTATTTTATCGAGCATGGGAAAAATATAGATTTTCTGTTAACTATCAAAATAATCAATCATATGCACCAGATTCTTTTTCTTTTGCTATTAGCAAATTATCTGGAAATCAGAATAATAATCTTTTATATGCGGGTATTTTTAATAAAAAAATTAGAAGTGTCGATGGGTTGATCAGTATTTTAAGTCACTTTACCCAAAGTGAAGTTTCAGTAAAACAATTTAAAGGTAAATGGCAAAAATTATCAGTTACAGAACAAACTCGTTTAGCTGCAAGAAAATTACCCGAAGGGCAGTTTGCAAGACTAGGTGTTGATGCAAGTATAGGAAGTAGGGTTTGGGATATAAATTCTGGTATTGAGATTTATATTAAACCTCAATCAGAAAACGCACTCAGTCATTATGCTAAAAGGTTAGAAATAGTAAAAGAAGTCAAGTCTTTGGTTAGTTCCTACTTAGGTCTTGGAATAAAATTCAAGTTATTTTTGGCAATTAAGCAAGGCGCTATGCCTATCGTTCAACTATCTAAAGGTGGAGTTCCTTTAGGAATGGGGGGAGGGTTAGTGTCAAGAAAAGAAAAATTTACTAACTCATATTCATTACCCTTATAAAAAACTCAAAGTAAATAACATTTATAAACAACAAATTATAGTTAGAAAAAAGAATAAATTGTAATAATTAAACTTAAATTAAAGGATTAAAAAATGTCAGCAATGACCTTAAATAAACTGGTAGAAAAATTAACGCCTGAATGTCGCCAAGCCTTAGAGAAAGGCGCGGCTATCTGTCATAGTCGTAGTCAGTTTACTGTAGAGATTGAGCACTGGATACTGGCATTAATTGAAAAAGAACTAGGAGATATGCTCCTAATTATGGCGAGCTTTTCAATTGATAAAGAAAAATTAATTGCCGAGTTACATCAAGGCTTAGAAAAGTTAAAAACCGGTCATAGTGCGGCCCCTAGTCTATCACCACATATCGTTACTTTATTACGTCAAACTTGGCTTAATACAAGTATTGAATTTAACGATACACAAATACGCTCGGCTTATATTCTATATACTTTATTGAATGATGAATCGCTTAGTGCTTTAGTTTCTCGCTCGGCAAAACAATTACTTAAAGTTGATGCAGCCCAATTACTCCATGCATGGCCTCAACTAGCCAGCCAGTCAAAAGAACAAATTACTGCCCAAACCAATACTCCACAAAATGTAACAAATACAAAAATGAGTAAAACACCTAGTTTAGACCAATTTACTCAAGATTTAACCGCACAAGCGGAACAAGGGAAAATAGATCCAATATTGGGCCGTGATAATGAAATTCGCCAAATGATTGATATTCTAACTAGGCGTAGACAAAATAATCCTATTTTAACTGGTGAGGCCGGAGTTGGAAAAACAGCTGTTGTTGAAGGTTTAGCACTTAAAATATCTCAGCAAGATGTGCCTCTAGCGTTGAAAAACGTACGAATTCATGTGTTAGATCTAGCTTTATTGCAAGCAGGTGCCGGTATGAAGGGTGAGTTTGAAAATAGACTTAAATCTCTTATTGCTGAAGTAAAAAATGCAGCACAACCTGTTATTTTATTTATTGATGAAGCACACACAATGATAGGTAGTGGCGGACAAGCGGGTCAAAATGATGCGGCTAACTTATTAAAACCAGCACTTGCTCGAGGAGAGTTACGTACTATTGCTGCTACAACATGGGCAGAATACAAGAAGTTTTTCGAAAAAGACGCGGCGCTCAGTCGTCGCTTTCAAGTTGTAAAAATAGAAGAACCCACAGAAGAACAAGCCGTAGTTATGATGCGTGGATTGTTACCTGTAATGGAAAGCCATCATAAAATCGTTATTTCTGATCAAGCACTTTGTTCAGCAGTTAGTTTATCTCATCGCTACATAACAGGCAGACAGCTACCAGACAAAGCGGTTAGTTTACTTGATACAGCTTGTGCAAGAGTTGCAATGAGTCAAGCTTCAACTCCTGGTAGTGTCGAAAACTTACAGCGTAAAGAACAGCAAATTGAGACTCAAATCAATTTGTTAAAACGTGAAGAGAAAACAGGCGCTAACCATAAGAAACAAATAAAAACACTAAAAGATGAGTTATTAAGGGTTCAACAAGAATTAGCACCATTAGCAGAACAATGGCAGAAAGAAATAGAGTTGGTTAAAAAGGTATCTAGCTTGGTTTCTGATTTGCAAGGTGATGATGTTGATGATCTTAAAAGTAAATTACAACAATTAAAAGATCTAAAATCTGAGTTAGAAAAAAACAAACAACCAATGGTTCACTGGCAAGTAGACGAACAGCTTGTTGCCGAAGTTATTTCTGATTGGACGGGGATCCCCGTTGGTAAAATGCAGAATGACGAAATTAAAATGGTTTTAAATTTAAAAGAAACCATGGAAAAACGTATTGTTGGGCAGTCTCATGCTTTAGACATAATAGCTAAAACAGTACAAACTTCTCGAGCGCAGCTCGGTGATGAAAAAAGACCTATTGGTGTATTTTTACTTGCAGGTCCTAGTGGCGTTGGTAAAACAGAAACAGCACTGACGCTTGCTGAACAGGTTTATGGTAGTGAAGAAAACGTTACTACTATTAATATGTCTGAGTTTAAAGAAGAACATAAAGTTTCATTACTATTAGGATCACCTCCTGGTTATGTTGGGTATGGTGAAGGTGGTGTTCTCACTGAAGCTGTTCGTCGTAAACCTTATAGCGTTATTTTATTAGATGAAATGGAAAAGGCTCATCCCGGAGTTCAAGATATTTTTTATCAAGTTTTTGATAAAGGTACTATTAAAGATGGTGAAGGGCGAGATATAGATTTTAAGAATACTATTATTATTATGACATCAAATGTTGGTACTGATACAACGATGGAGCTATTTGAAGATGAGCAAACAGCCCCTTCAATCTCAGGGTTACGCAAAGCATTACAAGATGATTTATTAACTTGTTTTAAACCAGCATTTTTAGGACGAATTAATGTTGTTCCATATATACCTCTAAGTAAAGAAACCCTTAATAACATTACTAAATTGCAATTAGCTAGGGTAAGCGTGCGTCTTGAAAATCACTATCAAGCTTCATTTAATTATAGTGAAGACGTTATACATAAAATCGTTTCTTTATGTAGTGATGCGGGATCAGGCGCTCGAAATATTCATAATATTTTACAAAACAGCATGCTACCTGATTTATCAGTAAAAATATTAAATAAAATGGCACTAGATAAAAAGCCAAATAAAGTTTCTGTTAATGTTAAAAATGAAGAATTTAATTATACGGTTTAGTTTTTCAGCGTCTTTTTATTAAGTAGAAAGGGCGCTTAACTATTTTAAAATCCGTTTATATTTTGTGTAAAACCTGAATGTTTTTTTCTAAAAGCATTCAGTTTATTTGAGTATTTATCAGTAAATAAGTACAGGTTTTTTAGTGCCTAAATTTACGGTGTGAATCAACATAAAGCACTGAATTAAAAGGCAAAAATAAATAAAAATAATCTTGTTATTACTGTTTATTTAGTTTACTATTTTGGCGTAAAAATGATGGTTATGTAGTATTTCTTAAATTAATTTTGTGATGAATTGATTTAAAAAATAAAACGGAAATTTCTTACTACGTAAGAACTCTTAAGTTTAAGGAAATAGTTTTTTTAAACTTAATTAAGCCTATCCACTAATGGATAAAACACTAGCAAAAGGAGCATTAATAATGCAAGCAAATACGTATTTGGACTATGAAGGAATTAAAGGCGAAACTACAGCAGAAGGATACAAGGATAAAATCACTGTATTATCTGTTGACTGGAATGTAAGCCGTGAACTTAGCTCTTTTACAGGTACTGCTCAAGATCGTGAAGCAAGTGCTACACGTCTTGGTGATGTAACTATCTCTAAACTTCAAGATAATGCGTCACCTGACCTATTTAAAGAAGCAACTATTGGTAAAGGTAAAAAAGCAATTTTCTACATCACTAAACAAGGTGATAAAATTGAAGAAATTATGAAAATTGAATTAACTGATGCCATGATTGCTAGCTATAGTGTTTCAATTCAGGGCGATCGTCCTGTTGAGCATATCACTATTAGCTATACAGAAATGATGATGACAGTTACTCCAACTGATGATAAAAACAACATTACTGCTCCACTTGTATACGGTTACAGTGGTGTTAAAGGTCAACAAATGTAATTTGTTTGTGATCTAGGACCTTAAGGGATTAGTCCCTTAAGGTTTTTTTATATATTCATCGAGGCATGGAATGCAAAAGGCGACTCAAAAAAACAATATTATTAGTATTGCGACTCCATTAGGTAAAGATACTTTATATTTAACACATCTTAGTGGTACTGAAGCTATTTCTCAGCTTTATTCTTTCACTGTTTCTATGTTTACCGTGGGTACTAAAATATCTTTAGATGCTTTAGTTGGAAAAAAAGTGTGTGTCTCATTAAGAAATGCAGAAAGTGGTGGTGCAATACGTTATTTTCATGGTGTTGTTAGTCATTTAGAGTCTGCAGGCATGAGAACAGCAGCATCAGATGAAGTAGAAAATTATATAGATTATCAGGCTGTAATTGTACCTACAGCTGCTTTCATGAAAAAAAGAAGTAACTGTCGAATATTCCAAAACTTATCTATTATCGATATTGTTGCAGACTTGTTCGGACAGCATGGCGTAGCATTTCAAGATAAAACAACAAAAACTTATCCCAAATATGAGTACTGCGTGCAGTACCAAGAATCTGATTTAGATTTTGTTGCAAGATTATTGCAACAAGAAGGTATTTTTTACTTTTTTGAACATAGTAGTTCAGCACATACACTTGTACTTGCCGATGATATTACTGCATATAAAAAATGTGCAGAGGCTAAAGTAAGATGTTTTTCTGGTCATTTAACTAAATCACATATTGCTCACTGGCAGGGTGGTTTATCAATGGTTAGTGGTGGCTACCAGCAAAAAGGTTATGACTTTGAGCAACCTACTTTATATCCTACAGGTAGTAAAACAGCAGCAAGTTTACCATCGCAAGGTAGTTTAGAAGTTTTTGATTATTTAGGTGAATCTGAATTTAATAAACGTGCCCAACCTTTTGCTATCAATCAGCTAGAAGCTATTCAAAAAGATATGCATAAATCTACAGGGCAAGGTGATTGTAGAAGTTTTTCTATTGGTAAGTTTTTCACTTTTGAAGATCATGAAGATAGTAGCTATAAAGGCAAAAGTTATGTTCTTACAGCAATTAGAACTTCAGCTAGCCAACCTAATCAATCAGGTGCAAATCAAAGTACAAGTAATGCTGTTTATAAAAATGACTTTGAATGTGTACCTAAAGACACGCCATACAGACCATCTGTAAAAATTAATAAACCTCTGATTAGCGGTGTACAAACAGCGGTTGTAACTGGTGATCCAGGTGATGAGCAACATATAGATAAATATGGGCGAGTAAAAGTACAGTTTCATTGGGATCGTGAAGGCGAATTTAATGGAAAAAGCTCTTGTTGGATTAGAGTTGCGCAAAATTGGGCAGGCAATAAATGGGGAGCTTTCTTTTTCCCTCGTGTAGGTCAAGAGGTTTTGGTTGAGTTTATCAATGGTGACCCTGACCAACCTATTATCAGTGGTGCAGTTTATAACGCAGATTTAATGCCTCCATATGCGCTTCCAGCTAAAAAAACACAAAGTGGCATTAAAACTCACAGTACTAAAAATGGCGGTGCTGATAACTTCAATGAAGTTCGTTTTGAAGATGATAAAGGTAAAGAATTATTATTCTTTCAAGCAGAAAAAGACCACGAATTAAATGTAAAAAATGATCAAAAAGATACTATCGGGAATGACCGATTAACAGAGATAGTTAACGATAATGCCCTTAAAATTGGTAACGACAATTTAACTGAGATCACTAACAATAATACGCTTAAAGTGGGCAATGACCGCAGTAGTAAAATTGATAATAACGATAAGTTAAAGGTTGGAAAAACTCTTAACATAGAAGCCGGTAATGAAATAATAATCAAAACGGGCGGCGCTTCAATAAAAATGAGTAGCGATGGTTCCATTAGTATTGAAGGTACTAATATAAAAATTAAAGGCACAGATGTTAAGGTTAATGGTACTAGCATTGCTTTAAAAGCTGCGCAAATTAAGCTTAATTAATATGTTTAATTATCATTATCCAAATGTAGGACGTTTAGATCGATTATGTAAAGGTCATTACGTGTTATGTCAATTTGGCTATCCTCATCTAATTTGTAAACCAGAGGATAAGCCAGATGACCCTTTACTTGCCCCATCACTAGCGCAATTTATTAGTTGTACTAGTTACGGAGAGCAGTTTTTACAAAATTTGCATCAATGGAAAAATGTGAACGATATTGTCAATAAAATATTTTGCTATTACGTAAATGATGACTACCAACAAGCAAATCAAAATGTAGCCGAAATTACTCATACATTAGCTCTTGCGTTAGAACAAGGGAAATTGATTGTAATTCCATTAGACAACGAAGAATAGAATAAACAATTAAGGATAATCAATGGGAATGCCCGCAGCAACTGTAACACACATGCATTTATGCCCTAAAGTAAACCCTGGTCCTGTTCCTCATGTAGGAGGTCCTATAATAATGGGCTCTCCAAATGTACTTATCGGTAGTTTACCTGCTGCAAGAAAAGGTGACAAACTTGTATGTGTGGGGCCACCCGATACGATTAATGCCGGTTCTAGCTCGGTTAAAATAAACGGTAAGCCAGCCGCTCGTTTCGGTGATGGAACTGCGCATGGTGGAAAAATAATTGTAGGTAATCCAACGGTATTAATTGGTTAATTACTTATATGTTAGAAAAAACTAATGCTGATTATCTAGAATATGAAAATACAACAGATAGTTGCCTTGAACATTTTAAAGTTCTCTTAACGCAACGTAGAAAAATGCTATCTACGTTTTATAGTTTTAAAACAAATGTAGATGAAAATACTAAGCAACTTCTGTTGTGTATGTCTTTACTGAGTAAAAAAAATCATACTGAAAACTGTTTGTTTACGGCGACAAGTGCCAGAGAACTTATTAATTTTATACAAAGCGATCATGGTTATAATCGTGATGATTTGGTGTGTGCGTTACAATTAAAATTATACCTAAATAAAGAACTTTATAAGCCTTTTTTCATCTCATTAATGTTGTGCCAAGATAAATGTGCACAGGATATTACCCCAGAATTGGCTTTGTTTTTATCGTTCAATTTACTTAAAAACATTGTAATTTCATTTTGTCCAAGTAAAAACGAAACACTTTATAATAAATGCTTATTAAGTTTGTTTTACCATCAACAACTAACCGTTTACCTTAGCACTCCACACTTTCCATCTAATAAATTGTCTCCATTAAATAGATTGTATGTGAATGTTTTAGCAAAGGAAAATGCTAATTGTTTCGATGTTGCAACTCAATTTGTCCAATTAAACTATACAGAAAGTCATCTTTTTGAAATTTTCATTATTTCGCTAGATGAAGCTGAAGTTACTCAAGTCATTAATAGAATGAATGCTGATGTTGATTTGACACCCTTAGTTATTAAAAGTATGTCGTATAGTGGATACCGTAAATTTATTCCTTATCTTTGCCACTTTTTACAGAAGCCAGAATATACCTTACTGGCCTTTAATGGTTTGAAACTCATGTTAGGCGATAACCTTGACCAACTTATCCCTTTGGAAATACAGCTTGAGAGTGATGAAAATCAACGAATAAAAAATTTGCCATATTATTCAGCAAAAATTATTAGTGCTTGGAAGAATAAAAACAATATTTTTCAACCTAGTCAGATGATAAACGGCATGAAAACCGATCTAGATACCATTCAAAATGTATTACAACATGGCAGCCAACAACATAGATATTTTTCAAATATTCATAATGTAATAAAAGAGGCTAAAAAACGGGTAAATCATTTTAATGCTTTATTTGATAGTGATAAGTTACTTTCATGATAGTGTCACTCGCAAATACTCAATTATTTATTGGTGCTAATGAGGATACAGAGCAGGCCCTTAATCTGTCTTTGTTACCAAGCGAAACCAAATTTTATAACCTTGCAAACGGTCAAAAGGTTATCGCGTCTTTTTGTTCTTTAAAAGAAACCCATAATAAGACAGAACGTTGTATTGAATTAATTAAACAAGTACTAACAAAACTACCCCAAAAAGAGCAAGACGAACTATCTGAAACCATTGTTTTTTTATTATTACCTGTGTTTGAGCAAACACAAAATGATGAGAAATCAGCAGGGTTTAATTGTTTTGTACAGGCGCTTAGTAAAGAATTCCCTCAATTATTTAATCATGAACTCAGTCAATGTTTTCCTTTTGGTAGTGCTGCATTTCTAATAGCATTAAAATCAGTAATAGCAGTTTTTAGTAACAAAAAAGCAAGTAAAATAGTATTGCTTGCCGTTGATAGTTTGTATGATAAAATGGGCGAGTTAGCTAGTGCTGATAAATTAAAATCAACCCAACAAACTGGTTGTATGGTGCCTTCTGAAGGTGCTGCTTTTTGTCAAATAATGCCTAGTGCTGAGGGGTTAAGTGTAGATCACAGCCTACAAGGTATTGTGCCAGAAAAACAAATTAAACAAGGCATAAATAATTTATTCGCTCAAGCTTCATCAAGTTTAGTAAAACAATCGAATAAAACAGAACAAAGTAATAAAAACGTAAAAATAACATCTTTATATTTACCGGGTAATGGTGACGAATCACAACAACCTTGGTTAGATGCCTATTTTTATTTAGCCGATAATGTTTCAATTGATACAAAAATTTATCAAAATACATTATTTACTGGTGAATTAGGCTGTGTTACAGGTCTTTATAACTTTTTACATATATATAATGGTTACCAAAACGAATGGTTAACCGGTATTAGCGGACATCTTGAAGTGTCGGAAGCACTTTATCAGGGATTTTCGCTATACTCATGGACAGGGACGGCTTAGTCAAATATGGATGTTAATCAATTCCAATTTCGTGGTAACAATCGTCACGTAATTATTCTCCCAAGAAGCAGCGCAGCTCCAGCTGGTTTTTTGCTTGCTCCAACTGAAAACAACTCACATGGTGCAGAGCTTGTTAAAGAAATATCACCTCATTTAGCTAAAGACGTTAATGCTTTAGGTTATGCCTTTGGTTTATTGTCTATGGTTGGTATTTCGGTAAGCCAAGCAGCAAGACCCGTAGCAAGTAAATTAGTTGAAGCGATAAATCAAAATAGGCTGAGTGTTTATACTGAAAAAGATAAAACCTCACTTTATTATTCAACTGAAACCGCAAGTCCTTCAGCGTCAAGTGCAACAGCAACGAGTAAAGCTAAAAAACCTAGTGTTACTCAAAGTAATCAAGGTAAAAAAACAGCTAATACAAGTGAAACTGGCTCAGCAAGTAACAATACTCCGAGTGAAGTGCCTATAGCGCAACAAGAGTGTCGTTCAGATCCTATTTCAATGTTAAGTGGGGAAGAAATACTTCCTTTAGTAGATTTTGAATTGAATGGTTTAATGCCTTTAGTTTGGCGACGTTTATATCGTTCTAGCAAGATCAAACAAAACACAGGCTTAGGGTTTGGTTGGCGACATAACTTTAGTATGCAACTGGTAGAAAAATATCAGGCTCCGCCTAAAGTTGGCCCTAAAAAACTAGGGAAATATTGGCTAGAACTAATTGATGAAGAAGGGCGAGTTCATATATTTGAGCAAGTAAAACCGGGACAAACAAGCTATCAAGTTTCATCGGGGTTAGCGCTAGTTCATCAAGTAGATGGATCACAAACTTTAATCAAAGGTGATGATAGTCATTGGACTTTTACCATTCCCCAAAAGCCAGTAACTCATCAAGCCGCTTCTAATAAAAAGAACAAAGAACAGCCAGAAAAACACTGGTTACTTGAAAGTATTAGTAATCAACAAGGGCAGTACATACAGTTAAGTTATGATGATAAACAACGTCTTAGTGAATTATCGGCAGGTCCTAAACGAGGCATAAAACTTCAATACAATATCGATAATAATATAGTTCGTATTGCGGCATTTATTATAAACGAACAAGGTAAAAAGCAGTTACTTGATAACTTGCTTACAAGCTATCAATATGACGACAATCAAGCGCTAATTGCCGCTACTAACAGTTCAGGTAATGTAGAAAGATATACTTATCATAAACAACTGGTTGATTTAAATTCAGAAGAGCCTAAAGAAAACTCTAAACCTCAGCCAGGATATTTATTAAAAAAACGTACACGCGCTTCTGGTTTTAGTCATCACTTTGAATGGCAAGGCACAGATGAAAACGCCCAATGTATAAAACAATGGGGCGATAACGATACTTACCAATACCGATTCAATTTTTTTAAAGACGAACGTGGTAACGTTAGTACAAGTACCGACAGTCACGGAAATACTGAAACCTTTGTACACAACGAACAAGGGCTTTTAACGGATTTCACTGACGCTAACGGTCATACATCACGCATGAAATACGATAGTGTAGGACGTAAAATAGCGTCTATCGATAACTTAGGTCATATCACCCAATTTCGTTATAATCAGCAAGGGCAACTTAGTTTAGTTATAGATGCTAATGGGGGAGAAACCCACTATAAATATAACGTTTTAGGTAAACGCATATTAACAATTAATCCGTTAGGGCAAGAAACTAAACGTAACTTTGATGGAACCGGACGGTTGATTTCAGAAGTTATGCCTGATGGAAGAAGCCGAAGCTATGAATACACGCTATCTGGATTAATACGTAAAAAAATCGATGTATCAGGTGTTGTTACTCAATATCATTGGAGCAACAGTGGTGAGCTTCTCGCACAGCAAGAAGGCGATAACTTAACGCGCTTTAGTTACAACCCTTTAGGGCAATTAATCGCATCTATCGACTCGCAAGGTTTAGTGACTCAGTTTACCCGTAACCGTCAAGGCAAAATTATAGAGCAGATACATTATAGCCAAGCAGAGCCGAACAAAAAACACACCCAACGTTTTCATTACGACATCGCAGGGCGACTCATCAGCCAACAGCTTGTTGAATTTACAAGCGAAGAGGCAACAGAGCAATTATCCGAACAAGTAGAGCAAACCACCTATCAATATGAAGGTTTAGCACAACCTAGCCAAAAAACCTTTAGTGATGGTAGTTGGTTAACATACCAATACGACAAAGAAAGAAACCTCTCCGCGATAGAGCGAAGTGACGGTGCGACTTATCAGCTTGAATACAGCGCAACTGAGCAACCCATAAAACTTATTGGTTTTGACGGGCGAGAACAAGTTTATACATACGATGCTAACGATAAGCTTATTTCTGTTGCGGATAACGGTGAACGGTTTATTCGCCTTAAACGCGATAGCTTAGGTCGTATTATCGAGCAAACCAGTGCTGGACGTAATATTGGCAATAGGTCAGTTAGCAATGCTGAGTTAAGCAATACCCATAACTTTTATCAATACGACAAGTTAAGCCGAATAACACGAGCTCATAATAGCGAACGCACTGTTACGAAGCAATATCATCAAAATGGTCAAATTAGCACAAGCCAGCAAGGCGCTTGGCAACTTGACTACACATACAATGATAAAGGCCAACGTCAATCAGTTAAATTACCTGATAACACTACATTGCACTATAGCTATACCGAGCAAGGGCAACTCAGTGGTATTACCTATCAACAAAGTGACCAAAATAACAAGAGCATACAGTCGTTAATGACTCGTCAGTACAATGCGGCGGGTTTAGTGATACAACAAACCTTAGGTAACGGTATTGAGCTCACACAACAATTTGATGTGTTTTCAAGACTTGCTGAACAAAAATGGCAATCAGAACAAAAAAACTTTAGTGAGTTACGTACTTATCAATACGAAAAAAAACATCAATTACTTAACGTTTGTAGTGTAAGTGGAAATACTGGAAATACTGATGAAAAGGCTACCAAGCTTCAGAAAAAAGCGTTTACTTATAACCGTATAAGCCAACTACTTAACACCACGATTACTTCAGAGCCAGTAGCACAAACACCTGACGCGCAAGCAACGACTAACCTTAGCCAAGAGCAATATCAATGGGATGCCTTTGGTAACCCTCTTAACGTAAAAGAAGATAATGTTGATAACCAAGCCACCGCTCAAGCAGTTAACGCAGAAAACGTTGTTAGACCTAATTTTTCAGCACAAGAACCTAAAGCCTATGCTAATAATGAAATAAAAGTAGAGAACGACAGACTACTTAGCTTTTTAGGGACCGATTATCGATATGATGGCAGTGGAAACCAACTGACGAGTTTAGCCAAAGGTGAACATCAGCAACGCAGCTTTAATGGACTCAATCAACTCAAAAGCATCAACATTAACGGGCAACTCACCCATTACGAATACGATGCACTTGGCAGACGCAGTGCTAAAATAACTGAGCAAGGTCGTATCGACTTTATTTGGGACGAAAATCAAGTAATAGGTGAACACTTCAAAGGACAGTTTACTTGGTACATATACCAACCAAACACCTTTGAGCCGATAGCGTTAATTAAAAATGTAAGTAGCGCTAAAAACAACGAGATTTATTACTACCACCTAGACCAACTAAGTACGCCACTGTGTTTAACCGATAGTGAAGCGCAGCAGGTATGGCGAAATGAAAGCGATGCTTTTGGTTATCAGCAAGAAGATCGCTTTGATCTACAAGTTACTGATAATCAATCAGATACGAAAGTTACAGTAAACTTAATTAGTAACCCGTTACGATTTCAAGGACAGTATTTTGATGAAGAATCAAAACTGCATTATAATCGCTTTCGTTATTATTGCCCTAAGCAACAACGCTTTATCCATCAAGACCCTATAGGGTTGGTGGGTGGTATCAACCATTATCAATATGCGCCAAATCCAGTGAATTGGGTGGATCCGTTTGGGTTATTGTGTAAAGAGGGGCAAGCTAAAGTTGCTAAGGCAATAAAAGACAATGGTAATATTCCTGCTGAGCTAGAAGCTAAATTAATAGCGATAACACAGTTAGAAGATTCAGGTTATACCGCAGATGAGATGATTGAAAGTATTGATGCAGGAACTGCTGAATCATTAATTAATTTAGGTTCTGTCTCTAAAGAGTTATCTGTAGATGAATTAATCGACTCTGAACTTGATAAAATTACCAGTTTAATTTTTAAAGAAGGAGATGAGTTCAAAAACCATGTATTGATGAACTATCATTTAGATCCAGATATGGATGTACTAACACGTGATGAGTTTCTGTCATTAGCGGTATATACTACAGATCTTTACAAACCCATTAATAATGGTCTTAGAGGCTATTCACCAGAAGATAAGGAAAAGTGGGGGGAAGTAGTTGCAGATGCAGACCAAGCATTAATTAAACTAGCGGAAAATCCTGAACTAAGGTTTGAAGGACAAGTAATTCGAGGTGATGATTTTAGTGATGAGCTATTAGAAGAACTGTTTCCTATTGGCGGTATACATTATGAAAAAGGCTTTAAAAGTTCATCAAGTAATTTAGATAAACCTTTTGATGGTAATACAAAAACAATAATAATTTCTAAGTCAGGTGTTAATATTGCAAATAATGTATCGGTTGTTCCGAGAGAAGAAGAAGTTTTATTTAAATCAAATAGTCGTTTTAGAGTCTTAGCACGTGAGAAAAACTCTGATGGCATTAATGAAATCATCCTTGAAGAAATATAGAGTTAATATGAGTAATGATAAAATTGTGCATCCTTTAATACTTCAAATGAGAAAAAGAGAATTACAAATCCCCAATGATTTGCGCTTTCCTTTTATGACAAATAAATTAAGTGGCTCTAGAGAGCCCCATAAAACTCAGTGGATGTCTTCATATTGTGTTTATCGCATTGCTATACCTCAACCAAGTGATGAACAATGCAAAGAATACTATCAACGCATACAAGTAGATTGTGATGATGACATTAATCGTTTTCGTGGTGCTTTATTAGGTTGTGCATTAGGGGATGCTCTAGGAACTACACTAGAATTTAAAGAACCCGGAACCTTTGAGCCAATCACTGAGATAGTTGGAGGCGGTCCATTTAACTTAAAAGTAGGAGAATGGACAGACGATACCAGTATGTTGTATTGCTTAGCGCATAGTTTAGTTCGTACAAAAGAATGCAATTTAAAAGACCAAATGGATTTATATTGCAAGTGGTGGAAAGATGGTGTGTTCAGTGTTAATGGGAAGTGTTTTGATATTGGAAATACGGTGATATCAGCATTAGAGCGTTACCAACAAACAGGCGACCCGATTGCTGGAGATACTGCACCTATGTCAGCGGGCAATGGTTCGTTAATGCGATTGGCACCTATACCAATTCGTTATTATGATAGCTTTCAAGATGCGGTTTATTTTGCAGGACAAAGTTCAATTACCACACATGGAGCTACAGAAGCGGTAGACGCTTGCCGATATTTCAGTGGGCTAATATGGGGAGCACTACACGGAGTTAAAAAGGAAGCGCTTTTAAATGGTATTTATAGCCCTATTGATGGATATTGGGATAAAGAGCCGTTATGTTCATCACTTGTTGAATTACTGACATCAGCCGCATATAAAACAAAAAGCGCTAAGGACATTAGAGCAAGTGGTTATGTTATGCACAGTTTAGAAGCTGTTTTATGGGCATTTTATCATAGTGATAGTTTTGAAGAAGGGGCTTTGTTAGCGGTTAATTTAGGTGAGGATGCTGACACCACGGGTGCTATTTATGGACAGTTAGCAGGTGCTCATTATGGAGAACGTGTCATTGATTATAATTGGGTTCGAAAGGTTAAAGAGTTTCATGTTTTTTATTTAAAAGCACAAGAGTTAAAAGAAGTGATTATATCTACTAGGAAATAGTCATCTAATAATATTTATTACTGCTTTTGAAAAAGACAATTCAATATAAAAATATTATAAATACAGAAAGTTAATATATTGCAATGTAGATAACGTTTGGTTTAATGTGTTCCTCTAGCTAAAACCAAACAATAATTGCTACTCTATTTTTCACGGAAGAAACAATATTATCAAGGGGTCAGCTAACTTGATTTTGTTGGTGCTTTGAGGTTTCGTTATTACCAACATATTAAAAACTCCAGCTAATGCACTAGCTGAACATTCCATGGCGCCAATGGATTTAATAAAAATATAAACTCACATCAAGTAAAAAATAAATGATTAAAAACCAATCTAAATTTTTCCTATTAGAATATTTAGATTAAAGAGCAGTCAATATTAAAAAAGGGATTTTATGCTTACTTTACAAATGGGAGCTAATGTTGGTTTAAATTCAGCCAATAAATCAGCTGATGTAAAACTGATAACCGCTTTGTTAAATACCTATGCGCGTAATGTATGCCCATTGTCTACTTTGAGTCACAAGGTAGATGGTGACTATATAGGTATGATCAATGACTTCCAAAAAAATGTGCTTAAAATGGCAAAGCCTGATGGCGTTGTTACAGCTAATGGTGGAACTTTTAGAAAGCTCGTTGATTTTTTAAAAAACTCTTATACAACAGTATCAATTACTAAACCTAGCTGTGGTGTTTTAACATGGGATGCAGAAGGAACTGAAGGAGGACGCTACCATAGCCGATGTTTTCATGTACCGTCTGAACGCTCAGGGCTAACCATTGGCAGGGGCTACGATATGCGAGAAAAAACAGCGAGCAAAATAAGTACCCACTTAATTCAGGCAGGAATTTCTTGTGAAGTTGCCAATGTTATATCGCTTGCTGCGGGAAAAATAGGGAAAAATGCTGAGCTATTTGTTATTGAAAATGATTTACTTGATTACGAAATTTCCGCTAAAGCGCAATTAAAGTTATTTGAAATTATATACAAAGAAATGGAAGCCGATGTAATAAAGATTTGTAATAAAAGTATTACCACTAAAACCTATGGAAAAACCGATTGGTCAACTTTACATGTAAAAATAAAGAATGTACTGATAGATCTTAGATTTAGAGGGGATTATCACCCAACGAGTCGTAAATTTTTACAAAAGCATGTTGCGGATAATGATCTTGCTTTATTTAAAGATGAAATAAAAAAAGAGGCAAATTGGGCTAATGTACCCGCTGCTAGAAGACAAGCTCGTACTAAATATATTAATTCATAGGTGAAAAATGAAACTACTTATTATTAGCATATATTGTCTTTTTATTTTCTTTTGTTCTGAATCTCAAAGCAGTGAAGAACAAAACTTTGTTAGTCTCAATGCGATAGAAATGAACGTTGAGAGAGTCAATGACAATCTATTTCGATGGATCAAGTTTCACCCTGAAAGTGAATATCCGTGCTTTCGTTTAGAGCTTTTAACAGCAGGTAGTAACGCTCTTATTAAAAGAAAAAACATCTGTGCTGTATATGATGATGCGTTAAAAATCACACATGATTTTAAAAAACTTAGCTTTTTAGATATATACAATTTAAAAATTGACGCTCAAACGTTTACATTTGAATTAGAACTATCGTTGCTTAGCCAGAATGTGGTTACGATGAATTGCTCAATTAACATTGAGAATACTGATTTTTCACCACTTGTATGTAAACGGTCTGAATAAATCACGCTGCTTTGCATTATGCAATTGAGCAAAGTGTCGATGGTAACTACTTATAAAGCTTAATGAAAAAGATATTGATTATTTACATTGTTTTATTGGGCTTTACTTATTCATGTATAGCTAAAAGCGCTATGCCTTTAACATTAAGAGGCTTGAAACAAACGATTGGAAATGTACATTATCTCGCCAAAGTGAAAATTACCAACATTGAAATTTTACATGAAGGTGATAGCTCAGAAAAACACGTTTACACTGCTGAAGTTCTTGCTACTTATAAAGGTGAAACGCATAAACACATACGCTATGAAATGTTTGTAGAGCATGAAGAAGATGTTTTGTTTAATTCTGCTCCTGTATTTGTAGCACTCTGTACAGATGACAAAGGCACTTATTATTGGCCTGGTACGGGGTCTGAGTTCAAATACTCATCAGCTATTGATTCATGGTTAACGGAAAATAAAACCAAACTTGAAAATACTGACTCTACCGCTGAGTGGTGCCAGTGATCATTTGATTTTTAATCAAAGGTTTAACTAACTATAAGTAAAGGAAATACAATGAATAAAATAAACACGGATGTAAACTATAAAACCATGGCAGGTAATGCTCGTTTGGTTATTATTGCAGAATCTAGCCATAACCCAGCATCTTACAAATATGAAGCCATACGTGCACTTAAACAGCTGAAATCGGCTGGATTTACACATTTCGCAATGGAAATGCTTCCTCAAAGAATAAAAGATAATATTGAATATTATCAACGCACAGGACAAGGCTTTGATATTATTAAACGGCATTTTGAAGAGCATTGGAATAGGAACAGTGCAGCAACTACTAGCTATGGTGAGTTAGTAAAAGCAGCTAATTCTCTAGGCATGAAAATAATCCCATTAGATATGTCGATTGAAATGATGGACCTCATTGAGAATCGTTGTGATTGGCAAGAAGCTGATAAAGGGCTTTGTGCCGACTCTCACATGCAAAGAAATTTAATGTGGGCAAATATCTTAAGTACCCATCTAAAATTGAACCAAAAACCTCGTATTGTTGCATTTATGCATAGGTACCATGCTTTTAGTGCAGGAAAAAAGCATGTTGGAATAGATACACTTATGCAAAATATAGGGATCAATAATATTAGCCTTGTTGAGTATGTTGGTGGGATTAGATGTTCTGATATGGGGATTTGTGAGGGACAATCGGATGAGAAAAAACCACTAAAAGACGTTTATTTTTACCGTAAGGGATCATTTATTACTTCAGCGCTTCCGTCTTTTACGGTTCATATACCTGAAAAAAGAGTATCTTCAGAAGGAGCCTTACTATGGTAAGAATATTTTTATTTTTTTTTATTGTAACCTCTTTTTTTATCAAGGCAGGAAATCCTAGGTGGGATGATTCAATTGATATTAATAATCCTGATTTAACCGTTAACGTTGTTGCACAACAGTGTCATAAAAGCTTAATTAATGCGCCTGATGAGCTCGAACAGTGGTGTAATAAAGCCATAAACATGGGGTATTGGAATGCGTTAGTCCCTCTCAGCTTACATTCTGGTAATGGATCACGGCTCGTTCAGGAGGCAACAAAGAGAGTTAATGCGAAAGAACCTAACGCATATGCTACGCTTGCTTGGCTTTATGAAACAGGCATGTTTGTCAAGCAGGACATTAATTATGCTATAGCGCTCCATGAAGAGTTTTTGGTATTAGATACAAAGTTGCTTGAATCACAGGTTACTTCTGCCCATGAAGAATTAGCTAAACTGTTTGCCGTCAAGAAAAACTGGCAAGCGGTTAGTCGACATGCGCAGTATGTTATTATTAATAGCAAGTTGGCTTTTAATAGAGAAAATGCAACTCGATTAATGAAAATGGCTCAAGAGGAATTAGCTCTAGAAAACAATAAATCCAATTCCATCAACTGATTTATAATGGAATTATTTTACTTACTATAAGTGAGTCATAATAAAAAAGCGTTTACTCTGTTGAAGTTCATGCTACCTATAAAGGCGAAACGCATAAACACATACGCTATGAAATGTTTGTAGAGCAGTTTAAACTTGGTGGGGGATTAATGTGATTAGAAATTATAAAAGAATAATATTCGTCCTATTTATTTTGTCTGCTAATTCATATGCAAAGGGTTTGTGGGCGGATCTCGACATCAATGACTCCAAGTTATCTGGAGACTCAATTATGAAGCAATGCCAAAAAAGCTTGCTATATGCACCCGACCAATTAGAGGCATGGTGTGAAAAAGCATATGAAATAGGGTATTGGCAAGCGCTTGAATATATAGGCTTGCATACTGGTGACGGTAGTCGGTATATATCTGAGCTAAATAGGCGTACTGAAAGTGGTGAACTGGATCCTATATTTGCTCTAGCATGGAATTATAGCTATGGCCGTTTTGTTTCAAGGGACTTAGAAAAATCTATAAGCCTTTTTAACCAATATTTAAATGATAATACTCAACAAGAAAAAACGAGATTATACCGTGTTCACAAAGAACTTTTATCAATATATGAAGAATTGGGTAATATTGAAAAATCGGCAGAACATAAAAAATACCTAGAAGGTCACGATGATATTAAGACTAAAAATCTTATTTTAAAAAAACAGTTAGCAGAAGCAGACGTAAATTTAAATATCAATGATTAAGTCTTATTTTTATGTTGTATCAACTGATATATTTATACAACAAAGCAGCGTTTTACTTATTAAAGAACACATTATTAAAAAAGGATTTTATTTATGCAACAAAACCACCGTTTAACACTTATCCAAATCATGGCTACAATCCACGAAACGCCTAGTATCATTCATGAACATTGGGAAACGGTTTCTCCGTTATTAGTTGAATTAATCGATACAGCGCCTGAAGGTCTTGAGGGAATGGCGGCCATGATATGCACTCATTTCAATAATGCCATCAAATTTAAAGACTTAAAAGTTGTTAAATTTGAACTTGAGTCTGGATTAATTAAATTAAACCGCTACTTTCAAAAGCTAAATGCGTTTAAACAAGAGTAACGCTTATTTTTGTTTTCTATATTTACAGGTTTGATTTCTACATAAATCCTGCTTAACCAATATATTCAGATATTACCGATAAAAAGATTGAATTATGTCACTCATCACCTTGTGTATATTACTGCTTTGTCTTCAGCCTTTTGTCATTTATAAAGTGATGTTCAGTACCAAAGAAAAGAGTCAAAGTGACTTAGAATTTGAGCTGTCATTTTTAGTAATAGCTCCGTGTTTTATTTACTTCTATCTTGATACCTTTTGGTATGCACTCTTATTATTGTGCAGTGTGAGCGCTTTAGGTGGATTATTAGCAAAACTATACGAGAAAAAAGCCCGATATAGCCTACCGTTAAAAGAGTTATATTACTTTCTCATTGTATGGTTTTGTATTTTTAGTATTGGTTATGGTGGCGTTTTGTTCTGGGACTATTTAACAAGTTTACGGGAAACACCAGCCGTGCCACATATCGCCGAAAGTGCTTTCAGTGACATACCTGAAGATATAACAATGCCGATAGAGGCCCGCTCGAAAACAACCTTGCTTGAAAACTTAGCTCCTTCACTTATTTATTTAGGTGCAATGGTTAGCGTATTGTTGGTTAAGTTATATGAAATACGTTCATCAAATGATAATGAATATTCAAGTAATCTTTTTTTTGTGTTATCTGTTTTTCCAGGCATTTTAGCTTTATTTAGTGAGTACTATATTTCGAGTTTAGTTTTTAATGTGTTCTGGTTTATTCGCGTTGGAACTATTATCACTGAATACGACAAAAAATCCGACCCCTCAGCGGGCTCAGCTTGGTTTATTTATGGATTTTTTCTAGTTGGAGGCGTTATGGCTAGCGTACTCTATAAATTAATTCTATGGTTGTTCAGTTTTTAAATGAATGGATAAATATAGTAATGGGAGACAAGCATGTGAAAACGCCTAAAGTATTAATACGTATAGGCTGCAACTTATTCACTATCTATCTAATAATTTCTTTATCACTATAGTCTTATTCTTTGAATTCAAAATGGTATAGCTTATGAAGCAGGTTAAGAAAAAAGTTTTAATAGCGATAGTTGCATTTGTTTTTTTATTTATACTTTTAATACCTGAACAGTTAATTATTCCTGTGGCTGGAGCCAATAAACTTGATTGGCATAAAGATACTTTTTGGTATGAACCTTGGGGGAAATCTGGCGTTCATAAAGGTATCGATATTTTTGCTGATAAAGGAGCTTCATTACTCTCTGCTAGCCATGGCATAGTTTTATACACAGGAAATTTAAGTTTAGGAGGTAAAGTTATTATTATTTTAGCGCCTAAATGGCGTATTCATTACTATGCGCATTTAGATAGTATAATAGCAAAACCTATGCAGCTTGTTAATTCAGGTGAGGCTATTGGCAGTGTTGGTGATACTGGAAATGCTAAGGGAAAGCCACCTCATTTACATTATTCTATCATTACGTTACTTCCGTATCTTTGGAAGATAGATGGAAGCAATCAAGGCTGGAAGAAAGCTTTTTATCTAGATCCTAATGATTTGCTTACTCAATAAAATTTTCACCAAGTTTATTAGGGTATAACTATGTTTATATTAAGAAAATTATTATATTTATTCTGTATTAATTTGGGCTGTGCGTCGGCTGAAACATTTGAACAGCTTCTTGTTGATGCGGCTATAGAAAGAACATCACATCAAGTGAGTTACGATGGTTCTTATTATTCTATTGATTATCCAAATGGCGACGTACCAAAAAACATAGGTGTTTGTACCGATGTTATTATTCGAACGTATAGAGCTATGAATATAGATTTACAGCAACTAGTTCATCAAGATATGAGTAATCACTTTCTCTCTTATCCATCAAAACGTATATGGGGTTTAAATAAAACAGACAAAAATATAGATCATCGTAGGGTGCCTAATTTACAAGTTTATTTTAGCCGTAATGGGCAATCATTACCTGTAACACTTAATAAAAACGATTATTTACCGGGTGATATTGTGACATGGATGCTAGCTAATAATTTACCACATATTGGTTTGGTGGTAGGTAATCATTCTATAGAAACGGGAAATCCGCTCATTGTTCATAATATAGGTTTAGGGCCTAAACAAGAAGATATGTTGTTTAAATATAAAATAACAGGTCACTATCGATACAAGCCTGAAAAATAATACAAGTAGACCTTAAATTTAAAAGCATGAAAGATTATTTATCTTCTATAATGTAGTGATAACCTACAGACCCATAGTATTTAAAATGGTAATATACGCCTTATCAATAATTATTTTCATCTCATAAGCAGTTATTGTTAAGAATTTAAATATTCAAGGAAATGCTGTTCTAAAAATAGTACAGCATGATCAATCGAAGAATAAGGACATTAGCATGACGGCTTCAATCTCTTCTATCCATCCTAAAAAAAAGCAATTAAATATTCAGCCCGAAATCGCCGAAGTTGCTTCTATTGATACACAATCTCGCATCAGTGAAATTAAACTAATAGCCCGAAATACTCATCAAAAAGTGATCGCTCAAGCAAAACATATTACTCGGGCGAGCGTTGGCGATTCTATTTTAGTTCAACATACCCTTCAAGGTTGGATTGTAATCGCACAGCTTTCTAAACCTAAAGATACTCCAGCAGCCCACATAACCGACAACAATGGTCATGTAAAAGTTAAAGGAGCTAAAAGTGTTACCTTATCAACAAAAATAGGCACGATTGAAGTACTGGAAGACGGTAAAGTTTTGTTAGATGAAACAGAGATCATTAACTAACCAAGTAACTTACAGTAGTTGATAATGACTTATCGGAAAACATTTATCGCTCTTTATTGAAAATAACAAATTCAGCTAACACAGCACTGCTATACTGTAGTGGCATAGTTATTTATTGTAAAAATTTACGTAGTAGACAATTTTTTTGAGTTAAACTCTATATAATCTGTACTATTACATTTTTCATAAGTAATTTTTTATTAACATGCTGGCACAATTGTTTATTTCATTTTGAGAGCGCTATGATCAATCAATTGCAACAAAAATATCAACTTTCTATATTGTTCTTACTTGGAGTTGTTGCTGTTATTGGTATTTTTCCATTTGTTTGTATTCGCTTTTATGAAGGTAATAATCCTGCAGCGTTTATTGATTTGATGTTAGTGATAGGTATTATTTCTTTAGTTTCCTATGCAAATTACTCAAAAAATATTCGGTCAGTAAGCATCGTTATTGCTCTATTTATTAATGGTGGTGCTGTCACTATTATTGTTACCAATGGCATTAATAGCTTTTTATGGATTTACCCTGTATTAGCCAGCACTTTTATTTTCATTAAGCCTCTTGAAGCTTTTTGTCTTAATCTTCTATCGTCAATGTCGTTGATCTTTTTATCTGATGTATTTACGACTATTTCTCTAGATTCTTATATTATAGCAACCTCAATGTTATCTATGAGTATCTATGTTTCAGCCAAACACAGCGAAAAACAATTTAGTTCGTTAGAAATGCTAAATTCTGTTGATACGTTAACAGGAGCTTTTAATCGTCGAGCGATGAATTTTGATTTGGAATCTGCTTTGTCTTTTTCAAATAGAAATGGGGCAAAACAATTATTAGTTATGTTAGACCTAGATTATTTCAAGAAAGTAAATGATAAATATGGGCATGCTGTAGGTGATCAGGTACTTAAAGAATTTGTTTCTATTATTCAATCAAATATACGTAAGTCTGACCGACTTTATCGTTTTGGGGGCGAGGAGTTTGTATTACTTATTCCTGAAGTGAATGGCAATCAAGATATTTTTATTAATAACTTAAGAAAAGCGATTAAAGCGCAATTAAAAACGCCCGATGGTAAAGAAATTACAGTATCTTTTGGTGCCGCTTTTTGGGTACCTAATACAACAGAAGATACATGGCTAAAGCGTGCCGATGAAGCACTTTATCAGGCTAAATCAAATGGTCGTAATTGTGTTGTATTTAATCACGAATAATTGATTTAACTGTTATCTAAAAATTTTTATTAAGTTCAACTAACGCCATACCTTGTTATAGTTTATCATCTTTAGCAAACGCAATTTAAGGATGCTATATTATGAAAAACGCTACATTTTCATCTTTTTTCACCACATCATTTATCCCGTTATTATTAACTATCGGATTATTATCAAGTTGTTCAGACAATGTCGGCAAGGTGAGCTTAGGTTTGTTTACAACAAAAGATGTTGTGATAGAAGCTAAACAAGATCCTATTATTACCGGTGTTACTTGCCATATAAGCCATGTTGAAGCGGATTTAGACTTTAGCGATCCGTCTGATATGTCTATTGCTTGTCGTCAAACAGGTGAAATTACCGAGGCACAGTTAAATAAGATAGATCGCTCTAAAAACGGCGAAATTGTTTTTAAGCAGTCAAAAAGTATTTTATTTAAAAGCCTTAAGGTACGTAGAATTTATGATGCTGAACACAAAACCTTAATTTACCTGTCTTATTCTACAAAGGAGTCTAGCGGTAGCCATCATCATTCACTTTCAACCGTAGCACTATTTAATACTCAAGGTTGGGATTGGGCTTTACAACAGGCGAAATCAGCTAACTAAACTTCTTCGCTTTTACGAGAATAAAATACATATATGATTTTAGATTTATTTAAAACAAAACCTATTATAGAAGACAGCGTACATAACTGGATTGCAGATACTTATGCGTGGGCAATAACTCATCTTAATGGTGATTTTTTAAAAAATGATAGCCAACTTATTCTACCTACAAATAAATTTTATCCCGGTAGGGTGTCTAGCGTTCATGAAATGGCGCAACAAGTGTTTAGCCAAACAGTTAAATACGCAGGTATGGAAAACTGGCCACTGGTGTTAGTAGAACCTCATAAAGCGTCTACTAATGAGATACCTAAATTGTCAACAAGTCGCTTATTACGTGGTATTTCAGCTAACATCTCTATTGCCAATGCAAACACTTATGATAATGGGGATTTGGTTGAGGTTAGTTATGGCGGTGAAAGTATTAGCCGTGAAAATATAGCTAATCAAAACCTAATCGAAATTAGCTATAACCCAGCACAGGTTAATCAACCACAAGACTTAGTGTCTTCATTTGCGCAAATATTGGCATCACTCCTTGTGTATCATTCGCCACAATTGCCACCAGGCGGCAAAGACTACATTCCACAATCTATTGATTTAGTTGCCTGTTTTATGGGGTTTGGCGTTATATTTTCTAATACCGCCTTTCAGTTTAAAGGTGGGTGTGGATCTTGTAATAATCGACAAGCTAATAGGCAATCAACATTAACTGAATTAGAAACGGTTTATTGTTTAGCTATGTTTTGCCAGTTAAAAGATATTAACAAAAGTGATGTTTTACCGCATTTAAAAGGACACTTGAAAAGCATTTTTAAAGGAGCTGTTAAGCAATTAAACAAACAAACTAGTGAATTAGAAGCTTCTGCTTTACTGTCGTTGATAAAATAATGAATAAAATTGAGTATTTTTACACGTTAAGGTCTACAGTTATAGAATATCCCCGTAACTATTCAAGATGCATGTTTCAGTGGGAAGGGGGATATAACCAATAAAAACAACAAAGGGCAAGTGGTATGGAATCATTACAAGTTCAACATTATATGAATCATTATCCTGTAACTTTTTCACCTGACATGGTTGTGCAAGAAGCTTCGTTAAGATTTTTGAAAACGAAACAAATTGGTGGTCCTGTTATTGATACTAATAATCAGTTAGTCGGTTTTTTATCTGAAAATGATGTGCTGTCTAAAATGTTAGATAGTATTTATCACAATAAACATTTTGCTTACGTGTCTGAAATGATGCGAAAAGACGTATTAACGGTTAAACCATACGACAGTATTATAGAGTTAGGTCAAACTATGCTGTTAAATAAGCCTAAGGTTTACCCCGTTGTAGACGATGACGGTAATTTACTTGGTACGATTTGCCGTAACGATGTTTTACGGGCTATTGATAAACATATACGTTCAGGTGAAACTGCTGATAAATTAAGCCATAAATCAACTGCTTAATTAATAAGTAAGACTTAAACAAATAAAATGAACTTACTGCCATTTTGGGCAGAAACTGATATTATAGTTGCAATGTAACTATGTATTAGAGCCTGTTGTGTCGTTAGAAGTAAGTTCAAATCCCATCCCCGAAATTCAATCACTTTTTAATTTATTACCTAAAACAAAAGGAGCTGATAGAGCACGTTTAAAAAACAGGTTACTTAATGCTAAAAAGCTAAACGATGGTGATAAAAAAAATAATGCCTTATTACAAGTGGCTAAATTAATTGAAAAATCTTTACTGAATAAACAGGCTAAAATAAACAAACTTCCTCAAGTTACCTATAACGAATCTTTACCCGTATCTCAAAACGTAGATCACATTTCAGAAACCATTAAAAACAATCAAGTTACCATCATTGCTGGTGAAACAGGTTCAGGTAAAACAACACAAATTCCCAAAATATGTTTAGCACTAGGTCGCGGTATCGACGGTATTATTGGTCATACACAGCCGAGACGTATTGCCGCACGAACAGTTGCAACACGTATTGCAGAAGAGCTAAATACAAAATTAGGTACATCGGTAGGTTATAAAGTTCGTTTTAACGACATGGTTGACGAACACAGTCATGTAAAGTTAATGACAGACGGTATTTTATTAGCTGAAATGCAAACAGATCGTTTATTGCGCCAATACGATACTTTAATTATTGATGAAGCTCATGAACGTAGTTTAAACATAGACTTTATTTTAGGGTATGTTAAACAAATACTACCGAAACGTCCTGATTTAAAAGTTATTATTACCTCGGCAACCATTGATCCTCAACGTTTTTCAAAACACTTTAACGACGCACCTATTATAGAAGTATCGGGCAGAACCTTTCCTGTTGATATTCTTTATCGCCCTTTAAACGAACCAAGTGCAAACGATGATGAAGGCAATACGCAACGAGACGATCTAGATGTTATATCAGGCATTTTAAATGCGGTAGATGAATTAAGTGATATAAGTAACGGCGACATTCTTATATTTTTAAACGGCGAACGTGAAATTAGAGACACAGCAAGTGCGTTAGAAAAAGCAAACTTACGCTTTACCAATATATTACCTTTGTATTCACGTTTAACGGTACAAGAACAAAACAAAATATTTCAACCTCATAGTGGTCGAAATATTGTTTTAGCGACAAACGTTGCTGAAACCAGCTTAACGGTTCCGGGTATTAAATATGTAATAGATCCAGGAACTGCACGGATTTCTCGTTATAGTTATCGCACAAAAGTACAGCGTTTACCGATTGAAGCTATTTCACAAGCCAGTGCTAATCAACGTTCTGGTCGTTGTGGCCGAGTATCTGCGGGTGTTTGTATTCGTTTATACTCAGAAGACGACTTTTTAGGTAGACCTGAATTTACTGATCCTGAAATTGTTAGAACAAACTTAGCTACGGTTATTTTACAAATGCTCGCGCTAGATTTAGGCAGCATTTCTGACTTTCCATTTGTACAACCACCTGATGGTCGAAATATTAATGATGGCGTAAAATTACTAGAAGAACTTGCTGCTATATCTTATCAAAGTAATGGTGGTAACAAGCAACAGTCTCAATCGAAAGTTGTTTTAACTAAAATAGGGCGCTTGCTTTCAAAGTTTTCTATTGATCCCCGATTATCAAAAATGATTTTAACGTCAATCGACTTAGGTTGTATTGAACAGATATTAATCATAGTAAGTGCGTTAAGTATTCAAGACCCACGTGAACGCCCACACGAAAAACAACAAGCGGCTGACGAAAAACATAACCGTTTTAAAGATCCACAATCTGACTTTATTAGCTTACTTAATTTATGGAATTATATAACCGATCAGCAAAAAGAATTAAGCAGTAATCAGTTCAGACGCATGTGCCAAAAAGACTTTATTGCATATATGCGTGTTAGAGAATGGCAAGATATTTTCTCACAATTAAAGTCGACGTTTAGAGACCTGAAAATTCAGGTAACGCGTATCGATTTTGAAGAAGAAAAAAATCAAGAAATCATCCATCAAGCCATACTGTCTGGGCTATTGAGTCATATTGGGCAATTAGATGAAAATCGAGAATATAAAGGAGCTCGTGGTAGCAAATTCTATATATTTCCGGGGTCTGGTGTTGCTAAAAAATCACCTAAATGGATCATGGGCGCAGAGCTTGTAGAAACCAGCCGCTTGTTTGCTCGTATGGTAGGTAAAATTGATGCGCAGTGGATTGAACCTTTAGCTGAACATTTAGTTAAAAAGAGTTATAGCGAACCTCATTGGGAGAAAAAACAAGGCGCTGTTATGGCATCTGAACAAGTATCACTTTACGGTTTAATATTGGTAGCAAATCGCAAAGTTAATTTTAATAAAATAGAACCTGATACCTGTAGAGAAATTTTTATTAGGGAAGCATTAGTTAATGGCGAATGTACCATTCAAGAAAACTTCTTTAAAGACAATAAAGCCCTTATTAATGAGATTGAAACGTTAGAGAAAAAAGCTCGACGTAAAGATTTTTTAATTGATGAGCAACAACTCGTTGATTTTTACTCATCAAAAATTCCCGAACATGTTAACTGCCAACGTAGTTTCTTATCATGGTGGAAAAAAGAAAAACATAAAAATGGCAAGCTACTGCATTTTACTAAAGCCTTTTTATTAAATGAAAGCTCTGAAGAGTTATCAAAAACGGAATACCCAGACACTTGGCAACAAGGCAATCTAACTTTACCGCTACAATACCATTTTACACCGGGCGATATTGACGATGGTATTAGCGTGATTATTCCTATAGGTATTCTTAATCAAGTTCATGAAGAAGGATTTGACTGGTTAATACCTGCACTTCGTTTTGACTTAGTTGTAGCGTTAATAAAGGGTTTACCTAAATCATTACGTAGAAACTTTGTACCGGCGCCTAATTACGCTGAAGCTTGTGTAACTGCTATGACAGATACCGACAAACCTTTAGTTGAAGTGCTTGAAAAACAGTTACTCAGAATGACTGGCGTTAGATTACCTGAAAACTCGTGGGACAGTATCGAGTTACCTGTTCACTTAACCATGAATTTTAAAGTGTTGAACGAAAGAGGAAAACTAGTTAAACAAGGCCGCGATCTCGATTTATTAAAAGCTGAACTACAAGGCAAAGTTAAAGCTTCTATCAAGCAAGTGGCAGATAAAGGAATTGAAAGAACCGATATTGAAACATGGGACTTTAAAGATCTACCTACAGGTTACGAGAAAAAAGTCGCTAATATCACGATAAAAGCCTTTCCTGCTTTAGTCGATAAAAACAAAAGTGTCGCTATTGAATTGTTTGAACAAGAAGAAATTGCTGAACAAGCCATGTTAAAAGGCGCCAGCCGATTAATTTTATTAAACATACCGTCGCCTATTAAATATCTGCAAGAAAAACTACCGAACAAAGCAAAGCTGGGTTTGTATTTTAATCCATTTGGTTCAATAACCGATTTATTGCAAGACTGTATTGTAGCAGCGTGCCAGCATTTATTGCTGACTCATGGCCCTTTACCACGTAGCGAAAAAGAATTTACCAAAGCGAAAGATTACATACGTGCAGAAATTGCTGATTGCGTACTAAACAGCGCCATAAAAGTAGAAAAAGCGTTAAGCACCGCACACGACATACGTAAAAAGCTAAAAGGTAATGTGAGTTTAAACATTATTCAATCACATGGTGATATTAAACAGCATTTAGAATCGCTTGTATTTAAAGGGTTTGTCACTGAATCTGGTCACGACAAGTTAGATGATATAAACCGATACTTACAAGCAATTATCAGGCGTTTAGAGAAACTGCCTATTGATCCAAACCAAGATCGTTTAAAAATGATCGAAATAGAAAAAGCCAACACTGCTTATCAAACCGTATTAAGTAAACAGAAGAAAGGGCAGCCTTTATCAAAAGAGCTGTCTGATGTTACTTGGATGCTTGAAGAGTTAAAAGTGTCGTTATACGCACAAAATCTTAAAACACCGTATCCTATATCAAGCAAACGCGTGTTGAATCATTTAAAAGCGTTTTCGTAACTGCGTTATTACAATCTTATTTTTTAGTCACACGCTCTAATGTAAAGCCAGCTATATTTAGCTGGCTTTTTCTCGTCTGCTTCTTTCAATTTTATTCCTTTACAAATTAACACTTTCTCAAATAACTATAACCGTTACCGATCAAGATGCGTGTTTCAGAGCGCTTCTTCTATGGGTCTAAAAACAATTTATGCTTCGTTATTAACTTTAGTCAGGTTCCTACATGGATGTAGACCTTAGATTTTGTTTGGAGCGTAAAACCCGTGCCTAAATTTTTTTAGTTCCAATGAAACCTACATATTGAATGGTTACGGGTATATACATTTATTACATATATACATTTTCTGTCTATTTGGTTAGTACGTGAAAATTATTCATGTGACATATATATTACACGGCGTTATAAAGTAGACTGATTAGTCAGGTTTTACATTATGTAATATATCAATAACACTAATGTAACAATTCAACGTCATTATTATATTCAATAAGGTGTTTGTATTAATGCCTATATTTTCTTTTAATTTAGTTATCATCTGGAGTGTTCAATGTTCAAGAAAAAGACGGTTAAAGTCGATTCATTAGTACCAAGATCAGCTCGATTTATGTATACCAAAAGCCAATTGGCTTTGTGTATATCCTCAGCTTTATTAATAAGTACATCTGCTTATGCAGAAGACTTATGGAGTGAAAACTTCAATGATTCTGAACTGAATAATAAAGGCGCAGTTAATTCAACAATTGATATGGCAAACGTAGATCGTTGGTCTATTGATGTCAGCAATGCTTCGTTAACGGCTTCTTCAGATTGGTTTAAAGTCACAAATGCTGTAATGGAAGCCAGAGATGTTGATGGTGTTGTGGAATGGATCTCTGAATCTATAGATATTTCAAATAAATCAGACATTAAATTATCTCTTTTAGCTGCAGAACAGGGCACTCATGAAGCAGATGATTTTTTTGATTTATTCTATTCAGTTGATGGTGGTGCATTTGTTCAAGTGCCAAATTGGCAAGGTTTAGGTAGTACTGAACACACTTTAATTGATGATTTTACATCAACAATAATTGAAGCAGACATTGCTGAAGGTTCAACTTTAGTGATTAAAGTTGCTATGCAAAACGGTGCAGGTTCTGAATATTTAAGACTTGATGACGTGCTTGTTACTGCTGGAGGTACTTCAGGTGATAATGGAGGTGACACTGGAGAAGGTGGAGAAACACCTGAAACAGATACCATTACAGAGGCATGTTTTAATTGTCCTGACTTAACTAAAATCGCCAATGCTGCTAACTTTAATGACAACGACTACTACGCACAAGTATTTGATGCCGTAAATTCTGCTCAAAGCCAATCAATAATTAAAGAAAGCATTAGCAATACTATTTCTGAAAATCATAAGCAATTAACTTACTCTGAAGTTTGGACTGCTTTAACACAAACCGATGAAGACCCTTTAAATAACAACAATGTTATTTTATTTTACCGAGGCCTTTCATTAGCCAAGTCTTCAAATGGTAGCGGTACTCAATCTAGCAATCAGGATAACTGGAACCGTGAACATGTTTGGGCTAAAAGTCATGGTTTTCCTAGCAGCAGTGCAAGTGCTTATACCGATATACATCATTTACGTCCTACTGATATTTCGGTTAACTCATCTCGCGGTAATTTAGATTTTGACTACAGTGATAGCCCATTAGCTGAATCTCCTGCGAATAGAGTCGATAGCGATTCGTTTGAACCACGTGATGCAGTAAAAGGTGATGTTGCCCGTATTATTTTTTATATGGATACACGTTATGAGGGCAATGATTCATCAACACCTGATTTAGAAGTTGTAAACCGTTTAACAAGCACCAGTGAAGCAAAACTAGGTAAGTTATGTGCACTGTTAAGCTGGAATGAAAACGATCCTGTAGATGAGTTTGAACAAAAACGTAATAACAGAATTTATGAATTTCAAGGAAACCGTAACCCATTTATTGATCACCCAGAGTGGATTTCACTAATTTATACACAAAGCTGCACGGGCCAACAACAAACAGAACCAACGCCAACAGATCCGGAAGTTACTGAACCTACTGATCCAGAACCAACAGACTCAACGACAGCACCAGGCGGAGCAGACTTGTTTATTTCTGAATATGTAGAAGGGAGTAGTTTTAATAAAGCAGTTGAAATATATAACCCAACATTAGCTACTATCGATTTAACAGGTTATGAATTTAAGCTTTATTCAAACGGTAGCTTAACACCCACAAGTACCTTAAGTTTATCAGGTCAATTATTATCGAATAACGTTTTGGTGTTAGGTAATAGCCAAGCCACGGGTGATATTGTTAGTAAAATTGATGTGTTTACTAGTGCTGCTAATTTTAATGGTGATGATTACATCGAATTAACCAAGGGTGATACGATCATTGACTCTGTAGGTTTTTACGGCGTTAAACAAAGTTGGGGTACTAATAAAACTCTGATAAGAAAAGTTTCAATTACCCAAGGCGATTCAAACAGAAATGATGCATTTGATGTTACAACTGAATGGGATGAAGAACCGAGTAATACCTTTAGTTTTTTAGGTGCTCATAATGCAACCGCGAGTGCACCAACAGATCCAGATACACCAACAGAGCCTACATTACCTATTGGTGCATGTAACGATACGGCTGATTACATTAATACTATTCAAGGTTTTGGCCCTGAATCTTTAGTGATAGGTGAAACAAAAACAATCGAAGGTGTTGTTACATCAACAGTAGCGTCTCTTAACGGTTACTTTGTACAAGAAGAACTAGCCGATCAAGACGCTTCTGTTGAAACCTCTGAAGGGATTTTTGTTTTGGACGAAAATTTATCAACTACGGTTGGTATGCCAACTATTGGTCATAAAGTAAGAGTACAAGGCGTTGTTGGAGAGTCATTTGCTAGAACTCAATTAACAGCTTCTACCACCTATGTTGATTGTGGTGTAGGAGAGGTTATTGCTCCACAAGATATCAGTTTACCTGTTGATAATTTATCTGATTGGGAAAACGTTGAAGGTATGCTTATTAATGTAACGCATAACCTACAAGTCACTGATTCTTTTAGTTTAACTCGGTTTGGTGAGTTATCTTTATCTAATGGTCGTTTACTTAAAGCAACCAATGTTTATGCGCCAAATAGTCCTCAAGCTATTGCATTAACAGAACAAAATAGCCGAAATACTATTTTGTTAGACGATAAAAACAATCAACAAAACCCTGAACTTGTACCATTTCCAGCCCCTAATCTAAGTTATATAAATACGGTTCGTTTAGGCGATTCAGTGAGTAACTTAACGGGTGTTATTGATTTTAGTTTTGGTAATTATCGAGTGTTACCGACTAACGAACCACAGTTTATATCAACAAACAGTCGTACTAACGAGCCACAATTTTCTAATGAAGGTTCGTTAAAAATTGCTAGCTTTAACGTATTAAATTACTTTAATGGAGATGGTTTAGGCGGTGGTTTTCCAACTGCACGAGGCGCACATACCGCTGAAGAGTTTTCTCGCCAAAGTGACAAAATCGTTTCTGCACTGGTTGCAATAAACGCTGATATTGTTGGCCTAATGGAAATTGAAAACGATGGTTACAACACGACTAGTGCTATTAGTGATTTAGTGAATAAACTAAACGTACAAATGGGTGCTGATACATATCGCTTTGTTAATCCTAATACCTCAACTTTAGGTTCAGATGCGATAACTGTGGGTTTAATTTATAAGCCAGCAAGTGTTGCGCTAGAAGGTAATGCAGTAACAACTACTCAAGTACCATTCGATTTTGGTAATCGCCAACCTTTAGTACAAACTTTTAAAGAAATAGCCACTAATGAAGGTATTACAATAGCGGTTAATCATTTTAAATCTAAAGGTAGCTGTGGAAGTGCATCAGGTAACAACGCCGATATAAATGACGGACAAGGTTGTTGGAATGGTTTACGTACACAAGCCGCTAATACTTTAACAGCATGGTTAGCCACATTACCTACTGGCACAACAGATACTGATGTATTAATTATGGGTGACTTGAACGCCTACGCTAAAGAAGATCCTATTACGGCAATTGAAACTAATGGTTATCAAAATTTAGTTGAAAAATCATTAGGTCATAACGCTTATTCTTATAGCTTTGGTGGTGAATTAGGTTATTTAGATCATGCACTTGCATCAACGTCATTAACGAGTCAAGTAGTTGAAACTACGGTTTGGCATATTAATGCTGATGAACCCGTATCTTTTGACTACAACACCGAGTTTAAATCAGCTAATCAATTAAACACTTATTATGGAAGCGACGCTTATAGAGCATCAGACCATGATCCCGTTGTTATTTCACTTAACTTAATATCTAGCTCAAGTTTATTAGGTGATTTTGATAAAGATGGAGATGTTGACCGCAACGACCTTACCGCATTTACGCTTTTAGTAAGGGGTAGCGAAACACTTGATATTAAAAATGACTTTAATAAAGACGGTGTTGTAAATACAGGCGACGTAAGAGCATTAATGTCACTTTGTACACGCAGTCGTTGTGCCGCTGAATAATAACAACCAACACATACGTCTCTTCCTTTATATAGGAAGAGACGTCAAACAAATTAAAATAAGTTTAGGAAAATAAAATGAAAAAATTAATCGCATTATGTGCATCACTGTTTATAACATTAAGCTCGCAAGCTACATTACTAACAATAGAGTTAGATAACACAAATTACCAAATGGGTGATGTTTTGCAGGCTAATATTGTAATCTCTGATATTGAACAAGACTTAGGCTTTACAAAATTATTAGCAACATTCGATTTTGACTTATTATTTGATAATTCATTACTTGCATACCAAACAACAACCTTTGGTAGTTTATTAGACGTAGACCCATTGTTCCCAAGTGATCAAATAGCAACAGATTCAGGACTTGGTTCGTTAAAACTCTCTGAATTGAGTTTAGCTTTTAGCAGCGATTTATTTGCAGCACAAGATGGTTTAGCAAGCTTCGTATTAGCCACAGTAAATTTTGATGTAAAAGCTAACGGAATGAATGTATTTAACTTAAGTAATATTGCATTAAGTGATGACTTGGGTGGTTCATTTAAGTCAGTATCATTTACACCAACAGAAGTTTTAATTGGTGATGTAACGTCAGTACCTGAAATGCCATCTTTAGCAATTTTTGCTTTGGGGTTGTTTGCACTTATTGCACGTATACGTAAAGCTTAAACGTTAGAGCTGATTGACTTCAGTATGTATATACCCGTATGCATATGTCAGAGTACTTGAGCGATATCAATTCAAAGTAACGCTTTGTAATAAGGGGCACTCTCTTATAAAAAGCATTATTGATGAAGTGATTTTGCTCAAACGTTTCTCTGAGGGGGCTAAAAACAATTTATGCTTCGTTATTAACTTTAGTTATGTTCTTACATGGATATAAGTAATAGCTTTTGTTTGGAACGTAAAATTTGCACCTAAATTGTTTTTAGTTCCCGCTGAAACCTGCATCTTAGATGGTAATAGCATTAAGAATGTATGGCTAATCTTCATAAAATCACTATAACGGCTTAAAAGAACAAACTCATATTACATATTACTTAAAAGATTCATTTAAAACCGACTTAACTTCTCTTGCTTATTTCTGCACTAAATACAAATCAATCAAAAAACATATCAATATATCCTCGTATTACTCTTGTTCGACTTGATTTAAAACCTATCAAGCATACCGAAAAATATTAATTCATAAAAAATAAAAATAATACGTCTCATATCCTGATTAAGGACGTATTGACCTATCCGAGCATATTAATATCTGTTTTAGGCCGTTTTAAATATGGAGATTAATTTATCTGATAGACGATAAAAAATGAATGCAACTAATGAATACAACTGAAAAAAACATTAATATTAAGGATAAAGAAACATGAAGATTAAACCCTCAATTATCTTACTTACCACATTGGTAGGTTTTAATTCGTATTACACTAATGCACTCGCCAATGATGTTAACGCTGAAGCCACGTCATCGGTAACAAACAGTACTGAAACTATCACCGCTAAATCCGACCTGATTATCGTCAAGTTCCGTGATGCCAGCTATATCAAAGTGTTAACGGCTTATCACAGGTCACAAACTCGTGGAGATTACATATCAGATGAGCAATATTCTCAAGCTCGAACTCTATTACAAACCCTGAGTAATACTTATGGTGCCGAGCTCAGTATTGCGCGTATTGCGCGCTTAGGGGCTGTGGTGCTTAAGCTTAATGAACAGGTAGAGCTGAACGCATTAAACCAGCGCTTAGACAGTACTCTTAACACTCTCAGCATCATTAATTATGCCGAAGCAGACCCGTATTTATCAGTTAAAGCATTGCAATCTGTTCAGGATCCTATCAGTGATCTTGCTGATGAATATAATTTAAATATGGTAAATGATAAATCACCATATCGTATCTTAACTTCTACTGAAACGACCCCTTATTGGACAACGGTTGAGCCGGGCCAAGAGGGAGTAGCTCAGCCACAAGTGGCATCTTGGGGATATCAACGAGTTCAGGCCGATCAATTGTCTGATGCGGCGGCGGATAACCTGACGGTATGTATTATTGATTCCGGTTACGATACCTCACATGAAGACTTACCCCATGACCGAGTAACAGGCACAGATTCAGAAATACTAGGGGCTTGGAACAATGATGAACAGGGGCATGGTACTCATATTGCTGGGATCATTGCCGCGTTGGATAACCAATATGGCACCAAAGGCGTGTTGCCCAATGGTAAAGTAAATTTACTTATAAAACGTGTGTTAGATAAAAATAAAGTTTTTGTAGCACCTTCCGACTACGCAGTGATGAGTTTACTCGCTGATAACGCCTACGATTGCGCTGAAGAAGGCGCAAATATTATCTCAATATCTATGGGAGGCCCATCAAGTACTTATACCCAATACGGTGAGGAGGTTTTTCAAGCGGTATACGACAATAATGTGCTTGTGGTCGCAGCCAACGGTAATGAAGGGCATGTAGCACCAACCGAGCAAAAAATCTATCCCGCATCCTTTTCTTCAATTATCGCTACAGGTTCAATCAATATCAATGATGAAATTAGCAGTTTTTCGAATCAATTAGCTGAAACTGAATTGGTCGCTCCTGGTGGTGGTATTTATTCCACCATGCCAGAGGGACTCGAATATAACAAATATTATAGATCGGAAATACGTATTAATGGTGAGGCTTATTTGAGAAGCTATGTGGGAAGATTCTTAAATAGTTTTGAGAATATTAATATAACCACAAAACTTACTTTTTGTGAAAGAGACTATTGCCTACCTAGTTATGAGGATGTCAAAGACAGTATCTGTATTTCCGTTGAGGCCAGCGGCTATTGTAGTCTTATGTACGATGCTGATGGTAAAATCATCTACGATGCTGATGGTAAAATTATCTTGCTGAATCCAGCACATACAGAGACATTAAGAGATTTTGAGTCTTTAGATATTTCTAATATAGCTAATGGTTCGTCTACTCTTTCTATGGAATACTTAGATAAACTCAAAGCATTAGTGGGACAAACTGTTACCTTTGAAAAAGAATTTAAAAAAAATGATGGTTATAGTTATGCAGACGGCACCTCAATGGCGACGCCCTATGTGGCAGGTGCAGCCGCGCTTGCATGGAGTAATAACCTAGAATGTACGGCCGCCGAAGTACGTACTGCCCTTAGTGAATCCGCAAAAGACTTAGGCACCAATGGCTGGGATCCCGTTTATGGGCATGGTCTGGTGCAAGCAAAAGACGCGTCCGATTATATGCGCACTCATTGTGCTGCTTATATAACTCCTTAAATTGTTATCTAGTTATCTTTTAATGCCCTAATAAAATATGTTGTAGCGAATAATGTTGTTGAACCTATGAGGGGGCTTCATATTGTTCGTTCATATTTAATAACAGGGATTAATTTAAATATGGTCTTTACGTCAGCGGGATAGAGTGTATAGGCCGTTTTAAATATGGAGATTAATTTATCTGATAGACGATAAAAAATGAATGCAACTAATGAATACAACTGTAAAACATTAATATTAAGGATAAAGAAACATGAAGATTAAACCCTCAATTATCTTACTTACCACATTGGTAGGTTTTAATTCGTATTACACTAATGCACTCGCCAATGATGTTAACGCTGAAGCCACGTCATCGGTAACAAACAGTACTGAAACTATCACCGCTAAATCCGACCTGATTATCGTCAAGTTCCGTGATGCCAGCTATATCAAAGTGTTAACGGCTTATCACAGGTCACAAACTCGTGGAGATTACATATCAGATGAGCAATATTCTCAAGCTCGAACTCTATTACAAACCCTGAGTAATACTTATGGTGCCGAGCTCAGTATTGCCCGTATTGCGCGCTTAGGGGCTGTGGTGCTTAAGCTTAATGAACAGGTAGAGCTGAACGCATTAAACCAGCGCTTAGACAGTACTCTTAACACTCTCAGCATCATTAATTATGCCGAGGCAGACCCGTATTTATCAGTTAATGCATTGCAATCGCTAGAGGATGGGTTTAATAATGCTGTTACCTCAGAAAGGATAGAGCGGGTAAATAGCAGTTCTTCGAGTCAAGTCTTCACTCCAACCAATAGTCCCTATTGGGCTGAGGTCGAACCGGTTCAAGAAGATTTAGCATTACCACAAGTGGCATCTTGGGGATATCAACGAGTTCAGGCCGATCAATTGTCTGATGCGGCGGCGGATAACCTGACGGTATGTATTATTGATTCCGGTTACGATACCTCACATGAAGACTTACCCCATGACCGAGTAACAGGGACAGATACAGAAGTTCTGGGGGCTTGGAACAATGATGAACAGGGGCATGGTACTCATATTGCTGGGATCATTGCCGCGTTGGATAACCAATATGGCACCAAAGGCGTGTTGCCCAATGGCAAAGTAAATTTACATATAAAACGTGTGTTAGATAAGAATAACAATTTTTTAGCTCCTTCCGGCTACTCAGCGATGAGTTTTCTCGCTGATAACGCCTACGATTGCGCTGAAGAAGGCGCAAATATCATCTCAATATCTATAAAAGGCCCATCAAATACTTATACCCAATACGGTGAGGAGGTTTTTCAAGCGGTATACGACAAAAATGTGCTTGTGGTCGCAGCCAACGGCAATCAAGGGCATGTAGCACCAACCGAGGAAAAAATCTATCCCGCATCCTTTTCTTCAATTATCGCTACAGGTTCAATCAATATCAATGATGAAATTAGCAGTTTTTCGAATCAATTAGCTGAAACTGAATTGGTTGCCCCTGGTGGTGGTATTTATTCCACCATGCCGATTGGGAAGGAATACTTTAAAAACTATGCTGCGGAGTTACGCATTAACGGTGAATTGTATCCTTATAGCATTACGAGTGGGTATTTGTTGGCACCTATTACAGCCAAGCTTTCTTATTGTGATAAGGAAAATCCTTGTCTTCCTGAACAGGTAAAAGACACGATATGTATTGCTCTTGTTAATTGGTATCATTGCAACGGCATTGGGTTAGATTCATTGTATACACTAATGTTGTCTGATTTTGAATCTGATACGTATACCAGTGGAACATCCAATTATCTGTCTACCCTTTCTGTCAGTTATCTAGATCAACTAAAAACGTTAGTGGGACAGACAGTCACGTTAGAAATAGAAACGAAAGGAACCGATGGTTATAGCTATGCAAATGGTACCTCCATGGCAACACCTTATGTGGCAGGGGCCGCTGCATTAGCGTGGAGTAATAACCTAAAATGTACTGCCGCCGAAGTGCGTGCAGCCCTGAGCGCATCAGCAAAAGACTTAGGTGTTGAGGGTTGGGACCCTGTTTATGGTCATGGTCTGGTACAAGCCAAAGACGCGTCTGATTACATGGCCGAGCACTGCGCGGCCTATAATACAGTTAATACAGTTATCACTTATCCAGCAGGGGATACTTATGTACGTGATGGATCTTATGGGGATACTAACTTTGGATTAGCAGAAAACTTAACCGTTAAATCCATTTATGATTCAACGGAATTTAAACGCAAAACCTTTGTTAAATTTGATAACTCCGCTTACGACGATCTCGTTATTCAAAATGCCACGTTAAGGTTCTATGTTTCAAGCGTCAATACCGATCCAACTCGAACGATTCATTTTTACGATACCACCGCAACATGGGATGAAATGTCTTTAACTTGGAACAATGCTCCGAGCACTAATGAGCTGGTTGGAACAGTGGAAGTATTGAATACAACAGGGCCCGATTACGAAGAAGATACAAGTGGTACTTGGTATGAACTGGATATCACAGACTACCTAAAAGAGCATAAAGACGAACCAGCTGTCGCATTTATACTACAAAATGAAAGTACATCGTCTTTAGGTAAAAGCAATTTTGACATAGCATCAAAAGAAAGTGCATATCCAATGGAGATTATTGTAAATAGAGCGAATTAAATTATTATTAATCAATAAGGATATTTATTAATTAATTTGGTAATTCAAAGCGTAGCGGTGCAGTCGATACTGACGGAATCAGTGTCGAAGGCGCGGAAAAAACATGTACAACAAGTGACTTAGACTATGGTTGGTCTGTTTTTGAACTAGACTTTAAAGAGCTGTAGTGAACAACTAATTTATTAGATCCTCCTATTTTACATTTAAGACTCTTGAGTTTGTAAACTAGGTGTTTGTTGTTCGAGTTATTTTTAATAATCAAAATAAAACGGAGTCGTCAGGCTCCGTTTTTCTTAACCATTCGTAGATTTTTTACACCTAGTTGCTTGAGTTATTTAGCATGCGCTTGCGAGTCTATAGGGCAATTAGAATGACAAATAGAGGTATTGTATGACAAAACTTAATCGTAGAAATTTTTTAAAAGGTGGGATTTGCTTAGGTGCCGTAGCAGGGGTATCTAGTGTTGTGGATGCGAGTCAAAGGCGCCCAAGATTTAAAAAACATAAACATACTAATAAAACAGCGGTTGTGATTGGCTCAGGGTTTGGTGGTTCTGTTGCTGCATTGCGCTTGTGTGAAGCGGGTATTCCTACTATTTTACTCGAACGAGGTAAAGACTGGACCTATTTTGGTGAAGATACCTTCCCAACAATAGCCGACAGTGCCGATGATGGGCGTACTACCTGGTTAGGAACACTAGACGCTTTTACCTTGCAAAAGAAAGTACCACTTTATACGGGTTTAATGGAGCGTATTTATGGCAACAATATAGGGGTGGTATGTGCAGCTGGACTAGGAGGAGGTTCGCTGGTTTACGGAGGGGTGTTATTACAACCAACACAAAGTGCTTTTGAACAGGTATTCCCTTACTTAGACTATAACCAAATGAATGAGGTTTATTACCCCAAAGTATTAGCTAAAATAAGTGGGGGAAGTATCCCAGATGATATTTTAAATACAAACAATTATCGAGCGATGAGCGCATTCAAACAAGACGCTGAGGCCGCGGGGCTGGATGTGTCGGCTACTGAGGTGGGGTTCGACTGGAATATTATTCGCAAAGAGATAAAAGGGAAGCGTAATGCTGCTGCTTCAGTTGGCGAATACATATATGGCTGTAACAGCAATGCCAAAAATACCCTCGATAAAAATTACCTGAAAGCCGCGATGCAAACAGGAAAACTGCAAATTTTAACATTACATAATGTTGTACAAATTAATCAAGCAGATGATGGTCAATATCATATACAGTGCGAGGTACTCACTACAGGCGGTGACGTTATTAAATTGCATGATATCAAAAGCCAATATTTATTTTTAGCAGCGGGCTCCATGAACACAACTAAGTTGTTATTAAATGCCAAACAAAGTGGTGATTTACCTGAACTAAATGAATATATTGGACAATATTGGGGAAATAATGGCGACGAGTTAACTATGACTGTTGCTGGTAGTAGCGATATAGGTTCGCTGCAAGGTGGACCAGCAGCTATGGCGGCACATGATAATAGCAATCCGATAAAACCAGTAACCTTTATGCACTCTCCAACTACGGGCTTTGGAGAGGTACAATTTCAGTTAGGTATGTCGGCCCCCGATAAGTTAGGTTCACTAAGTTATAATGCCAGCGAAGATCAGATATTTGTCAATTGGCCAACTGATGCCCTAACGCAATCTCACAGCGCTTATACTCATTCGTTACAAAATATTGCGGCGCAAAGTAATGCTGTAGTAGTACAAAACCCATCGCTCGCGTATACGTCGTGGCACGCTTGTGGTGGCGCTGTAATGGGTAAAGCCTGTAGTTACTTTGGAGAGGTAGATGGTTATCAAAACCTTTATGTAGTTGATAGCGCTCTATTACCTGGCTCGGCGGGTATGTCGAACCCCGCGCTTACCGTTGCAGCCAATGCTGAACGCATTATGGAAAAAATACTTCCTCGGTTGGTAGCAGAATGCCGTGGCAGACATAACCCCTAATCCTTCGATAAAATTGAACAAATGCCTGTTCCAAAAGTTTTGCTTTCGATAATAAAGAGAGCGTTCTAAAGGTACAGGCATGAGTAATAAAACAAAGCGATATTATTATGGTATAGCGCAAAACTCTCAAAGCGCTTTATCATTGAAACAATTAACGACCAATTAAAGCGTCCACATTAGCGCATCACTGCATCATTTAAGCACATTCAGTGTCACAATCTATCTATCTTTTTATATAAGCTATTGATAATAAATATTATTTAAGTTTTTTAAGTATTGGTCCAATACTTGGATGATCCTATTTATATATTATTTTTATAGCTATCGAGAAAGATATGAATTCTATAAAAAAGTTATCACAACAGAGTGATACTAAACAGAAATACAACATCTTATTAATTGAACATGAATTGTGTAAACGAAACAACCTAGTGAAAGTATTAGCAGGTACTCATTATGAAATTTGTTGTGTATTAAATAGCAGTAGTCTACTCAGTGACGGCCCTGATAACGTGTCGTTAATCAAAGAAGTTGAAAAACATAATCCTGACATTCTTGTAATTGATGTCGAATTCCCTAAAAAACGTATGCTTGAAAGTTTAAATTATATTTCTAAATATTCACCTAAACCTATTGTTATGTTTTCGGAGCAAGAGGGCACAGATCTCATTAATTTACTCATTAAATCTGGCGTTACTGCTTATGTAGCAGGAGAAACAGACTTTAGACGTATTAAGTCGATCCTTGATACTGCGATTGTTCGATTTGTTGAACATGAAACCTTAAAACAAGAACTTGCTTTAGCTAAAAATAAGTTATCGAGCCAACGTACTGTTGAACAGGCCAAGTTATTGTTGATGCAAAACAAAGACTATTCTGAGCGTGAGGCGTATCACAGCATGAGAAAAATGGCGATGGACAATGGCCAAAAGGTTGAAGACGTCGCTAAGAACATTTTGTCGTTGGCCGCTATTTTATAGCCATTGGTCGTGCACCAAATGTATAAAAATACGACCAAGATAGGTGCGAATCTATTTGAATAAATACTCTAACAACTTGCCTGGCTGTCGTAAGTTATTGTAAATCAATAAAAAGTAAGTTTTGGCGTAATACTTGTATTGATAAATATCAAAAAGTAACTGTTTAATATTGCAATAACGTAATATTAAACGCTAGGCGCTACTGTACAGATAAACTCTAAGAGTAGCGCTTAAACACATTAAACTAATGTTACTGCAACGGCGTAGTTATTTATTAGTTTGGCATTGTAGCCCATAGCGACTGAAATTTATTTTCACTGTCGTTATGGGCTTTTTTTATTTGGAGAAAAGTATGTTTGCTAAACCCTTAAAAAACTTTAATAAAACCATTTGTAGCGCAATTGTTGCGAGTACCTGTTTATTAACAAGTGTTATTACCACCTTGTCTGTTCAAGCTGCAGAATTAGGTTTTCCTGAAAAAGAAGAACTTAAATTTGGTTTTATTAAATTAACCGATATGGCACCAATTGCTATAGCTTATGAAAAAGGCTATTTCGAAGATGAAGGTTTATACGTAACGATTGAAGCACAAGCAAACTGGAAAGTTTTGTTAGACGGTGTAATTGATGGACGTTTAGACGGCGCACATATGTTAGCAGGGCAACCTATAGCCGCAACCATAGGTTACGGTACTAAAGCCGAGATTGTTACGCCATTTTCAATGGACTTAAATGGTAATGCGATCACAGTATCAAATGCTATTTGGGAACAAATGAAGCCACACATTCCTAAAATGGCAGATGGGCGTCCGGTGCATCCAATCAAAGCTGATGCATTAAAACCGGTTGTTCAAAGCTACATAGACAAAGGTAAGCCCTTTAAAATGGGTATGGTTTTCCCTGTTTCTACCCATAACTACGAACTACGTTATTGGTTAGCGGCTGGTGGAATACATCCGGGTTTTTATGCTCCACACAAAGGTGATACTGCAGGGAATATTGATGCGAAAGTACTTCTTTCTGTAACTCCACCACCACAAATGCCAGCCACAATGGAAGCCGGTACTATTCACGGTTACTGTGTGGGCGAACCTTGGAACCAACAAGCGGTATTTAAAGGTATTGGTGTTCCCGTTGTTACCGATTACGAAATTTGGAAAGACAACCCAGAAAAAGTATTTGGTTTATCTAAATCTTTCACTGAAAAATATCCAATTACCACTTTACGTTTAACACGTGCATTGATCAGAGCAGCTAAGTGGCTAGATGATAATGACAACGCTAATCGTCCTGAAGCCGTTAAAATTTTATCGCAATCAAACTATGTTGGAGCAGACTACAACGTTATTGCAAATTCAATGACCGGAACTTTTGAATACGAGAAAGGTGATAAACGCGCTGTACCAGACTTTAACGTATTTTTCCGTCATAACGCGACTTACCCTTATTACTCAGACGCTATTTGGTATTTAACGCAAATGCGTCGTTGGGGGCAAATTAGCGAGCACAAGCCAGACAGCTGGTACAAAGATGTAGCGAAAAAAGTTTATCGTCCTGATATTTATATTGCTGCAGCTAAATCGTTAATTGCTGACAAGTTAATTAAAGCCAGTGAATTTCCTGACTTTGAAAGTGAAACAGGCTTCCGTAATCCTCAAACACACTTTATTGATAATTTAGTTTACGACGGCACACAACCTAACGCTTATATCAATCAATTTAAAATTGGTTTGAAAGCTGACGATAAACTTTAACACTCACCGTTAAGTTTTGTTTGAGTCGTACTTTTAATTTAATCATGTGTTGCGTAGGCCATGTAAGTGGTCTGCGCAAAGGGGAGAAAAAATGACAACCTTAATAAGTAAATTAGTAGCTGGAACATCGAGTTTCAGTCAGTTTAAAACAAATTTCAGGCTTTTTAACCATTATGCAAAGCCTGTATTGTTACCTGTGATTGGTATGCTGATTTTTATGTTTTTATGGACAATAGCTGCCAGCAGTATTAATACATCACTCGGTAAGTTTCCAGGTCCAGCTGAGGTTGGTACTCAAATGGTCAACCTTTATCAAGAACATGTAGCAGAGCGTGATAAAGCGGATGCATTTTATCAAAGACAAGATGAACGTAATGCGAAAAGGGTGGCAAAAGATCCTACTTACGAACCTAAAATACGTGCGTATACAGGTAAAGAAACCTTTTTAGACCAAATTATTACCAGCTTAATTACGGTAATGAGTGGTTTTATACTTGCCGCCGTTTTTGCTATACCACTGGGTATCGCTATTGGATTAAGTAAAAATTTAAACACAGCCATTAATCCTATTATTCAAATTTTTAAACCCGTTTCACCTTTAGCTTGGTTGCCTCTCGTAACCATGGCAGTGAGTGCCTTGTATGTATCAGATGACCCATACTTTGCAAAATCATTCGTTAACTCATTAATTACTGTAACGCTTTGTTGTATTTGGCCAATGGTTATTAATACCTCTGTGGGTGTGATCAGCATAAACCAAGACTGGGATAACGTAAGTAAAGTATTACGTTTACCTAAATTAAAGCATATTCAAAAAATTGTAATTCCTGCCGCTATTCCTTCAATTTTTACCGGTATGAGAATGTCGTTAGGTGTGGCATGGATGGTATTAATTGCCGCTGAAATGTTAGCTCAAAACCCAGGTTTAGGTAAGTTTGTATGGGACGAATTTCAAAACGGTAGTTCAGACTCGTTAAGCCGCATTATGACTGCTGTAGTGGTAATAGGTTTTATTGGATTTTTATTAGACCGCACTATGCAAAAAATTCAATATCACGTGTCTTGGAATAAAGACAGCGCAAAACTGTAGCCCATAATTTATCAGCTTATATCCATAATATTTATCCGATTGTATTTACACATTCGAGTTAGGAAAAAATATGACAACGTTATTAAACATTAGCAAAATCGATATGGTTTTCCCAACCCCTAAAGGGGACTTTACTGCGCTACAAAATGTAGATTTACAAATTAAAAAGGGTGAGTTTATTTCATTAATCGGCCACTCTGGTTGTGGCAAATCAACAGTGCTTAATGTAGTTGCTGGTTTATACCAAGCCACTAAAGGTGGTGTTTTACTTAATAACAAAGAAGTAAGAGAGCCAGGGCCAGAACGTGCTGTTGTTTTTCAAAACCATTCTTTACTACCTTGGTTAACTTGTTACCAAAATGTTGAACTTGCTGTTAAAGAAGTCTTTAGAAATAAAATGTCGGCCAGCGAGATGAAAGATTGGATCAATCATAATATTCATTTAGTGCATATGGACCACGCCGCACATAAGTTACCTGATGAAATATCAGGTGGTATGAAACAACGAATTGGTATTGCAAGGGCACTGGCTATGCAACCCGAAGTACTCCTAATGGATGAACCCTTTGGTGCATTAGACGCCTTAACGCGTGCACATATGCAAGACTCTTTAATGGAAATTCAAGATGAGCTAAACAACACCGTTATTATGATCACTCATGATGTTGATGAAGCCGTATTACTATCAGACCGTATTGTAATGATGACTAATGGTCCTGCGGCAACTGTGGGCGAAATTCTTGATGTAAACCTACCTAGACCACGAGATCGTTTAGCTTTGGCTAAAGATCCTAATTACAACAATTTACGTTCATCGGTCCTCACTTTCTTATATGAAAAACAACGTAAAGTGGAAACGATTACAACATCAAAAAAAGCTGAATCTAAAAACGAAGAAGTCGCTTAAAAATTGATACCAATCAACAACTTTTAGAATAATAACTTTAATATAAACCTAATTATTAAATATAGGACCTTAAACATGAAACTAAGTAAAATAGCTGTACTTATGACTGCAACTTTAGCGTCAACATCGTTAACTGCTTTTGCTGCGAATGACTCAAAAACAGTATTAGATTTTAATCTACGTTATGAGTCTGTTGATCAAGACAACGCACTTAAAGATGCCAATGCATTAACTTTACGTACACGCCTAACGCACACAACAGCAAGCTATAATGGTTTTACCGGTGTAGTAGAATTTGAAGACTCGCGTGTTATAGCGGGTGTAGATGATTACAATAATACTAACGGGCTAAATGCTGGCGTTTATTCTGTGGTAGCAGATCCTGAAACAACTGAATTAGACCAAGCATTTATTCAATACAAAAAAGATAAGTTTACCGCTAAAGTCGGTCGTCAGGTTATTACATTAGACGGTCATCGTTTTGTTGGTCATGTTGGCTGGAGACAAGACAGACAAACGTTTGATGCGGCAACATTTATGTATCAAGCTTCTGATAAATTATCAGGTAGTTATTCATACATCAGTAAAAGAAACCGCATTTTTGCACAAGCGAAAGATTTAGATTCAAAAGATCATTTATTAAATGTGGCATATAAAACATCTATCGGTAAATTAGTGGGTTATGCTTATCTATTAGAAGTTGATAACAACACTGATAACGGTTTAGATACATTTGGTGTTAGCTTTACAGGTAAAAAAGACAACTTTTCATATGCAGCAGAACTCGCAACGCAATCTGACGATGCTACAGATGCTGATACAACCTATATTATGTTAGAAGGTGGCTATAACTTCGGTAAAGTTACCGCTAAATTAGGTTTTGAATCTTTAGGTAGTGATAAAGGCGTTGGTTTTTCTACTCCTTTAGCAACAGCACATAAGTTTAACGGCTGGGCCGATCAGTTCTTAGGTACACCGGATGTTGGGTTAGAAGATGTTTACGTTACGCTAGCCGCTAAAATATTAGGCGGCGGTTTAACTGTCACTTACCATGACTTTTCTGCCGATGAAGGTAGTGCTGATTTAGGTTCTGAAATTGATGCAGTTTACGCAAAAGGTTTTGCTAAAAACTATAAAGCAGGCGTTAAATTAGCTTCTTACTCTGCAGGTGATGCAGGTACAGGTATGGTTGATACAGATAAAATTTGGTTATTTGTGAGTGCTACATTCTAATATCCATTGGGTATAACACCTTTAAGTAAAAAGTACTAAAAGGTTAAATTATATAAAACGCACTTCGGTGCGTTTTATTTTTTTACACTTATCATGAGAATTTAAAGGTTAAATAAGTTACATTAATATTATAAATCATTATGCTAAGTTGAAATTTTATGGCTATTGTACGTATAAATGAATTTAAAAGTGCAGAAGGGCAAGCGGAAGCATTACTTGAGTTTTTGACCTCTATCAAACCTTATATTACAAATTCAGAAGGTTGTATTTCTTGTGAAATATTAACGCAACAAGATGATAAATCGACTTTTGTTATTATCGAAAAGTGGGAGTCTATCGAAAGTCATGTAAAATCTATTGCTGATTTTCCTAAAGACGATATGGCGAAAGCCATACCATTGTTTGGCGCTGCGCCAATAGGTCGATATTTTATGGATGTGTAATTTATACTAGGGTCTGTGGATTTTTGCTGATTATTTTGCAGCAGTTTATTAGCCTTTTATACAAGGCAGAGCTTAGGTTTCGTGGTTATTCTACTTTAATAAGTAACAACGTAGTAGAAATGACTAATAAACGCTGTTATATAGATTTGTTTAAATGCTTCTTGCACATTATTCAAGGAAATATACAGAGAGCAGTTATGCTACAGTTTTTGCGCCGCGATCAACAAGCATTTATTTCGAACGAAATTTAAACATAAAAGGTCAGCAGATCCTAATTCAAAGGGAATTTTTATGATTAACAAACTCATTAGCATTTTACTTTTTGGTATATGGTTTAAATTATATAACATTTTTTTCTATTCTTATTTTGATATACCCGTTGAGTTTGTAATAGGCGCGGGAATGAACTGGTTCAAAGTTTATTGGCTGTTCTTTTTTATAGCTATCACTCTATTAGCCTATAAAGGAATGAGTTTTTTTTATAAAATCAATAGCCGTAGAATAGAGCAAACAGAAAACCAATAATGTACTAACTACCATAGGCTTGCTGGAATGTTTTTACAGAAAAACCATTTAAAAATTGATCACCAATTTTCAAAACCGGTACACCTCTATATCCTATTTTAGAAAACTCTTTTTTACCTGCTGGCGTTTTAACATTACATAAACGATACGTAACTTTGTTTTTGTCTAAATATTGTTTAGCTGTATTGCAATGAGGACAGTTGGTCATTGTATAAAGTACAACGCGTTTCATAATAAACCTAAAATACTTATCTTTAAATTAGCGATTATATATCTATATCATCTCAAAATCAGGATTAATGACTAGAGCGTGTTGACCTTTGCGGTATATTTTTGAAACAGCTAGTTTAGTTATTATGCAAAGCTTCGTTTTTGATATGTCGTTATTCTACTTAAGAAAACGATAACACAGAAGAAATACCAATTTAGCAAAAAATATTTCATTGCGTATAGATATATTGGTTAATAAAACATTCAAAATAAGATGATAAATCTATCATTTATCCCAAATAATGCTAAGTTAAACAATCTTTATTTCAATAATAAATAGGACATTATAGCTTTAAGTTGTTTTTTCTAGTCATTAATGTGGATGTTTTTAGGTTATATATAACTAGAAGTTAGACCTTTGAGTTTATTGGCTTTATTTTTAATACTCATTATTATTTAATAGTAAGTATAATGTTTGATTTATTAGTGGCTTGTACTACTCTTAGCCTAGTACCTTCCTTATATTTATATAAATTATTACACGCTCGGTGATTTAATTATGGCGCTACTAAGAAGCAATATTGGATTAAAATTATTACGTTATGTTTTTGGAGGATACTTTGCTATAGCTTTAATACTTACATCAGGTCAATTAATCTCTGAGTATAGCCATGTAAAAGGTACTATTTTTGAAGAGTTATCAAATTTAGGAGAAACAATTGAAGACAGTTTGTCACAATCCATTTGGAACTTTAATATTGAACAACTCGAGTCAACCATTGAAGGTATTAACAAAGTTGGAATGGTTTCTGGCATTAAAGTTGTTGCACCAGATAAAAGTGTATTGGCAAGTACCGGTAATATAGGTAAAGACCATCAAGCAGAGCAGTCAACCTTTGAAGGTGAATACGGCAAAGGTAGTATACAAAAAATTATTTATTCTAAAGATGATACTGAGCATTCTTTATTCGAATATAAATTCCCTATCTATTTTACCAACGACAATAATACACAAAAAGACCTAATAGGTTACTGCTATATATATGCTGCTCATGCTTCTATTATTGATCGTGTTCAGTATGGTTTTACCCTTATCATTATAAACTCAGTGATCAAAACATTTGCACTGTGGCTAATTTTTCTATTTTTTACTAAACGGATCATAGTGGATCCTATTAACGTCCTTACCAAAGTTACACAAGATTTAGATTTAGACAAAACTGATTCAAAGCATAACTTTGATGATTTAAAGAAGATTGTTTATTCAAAAGACAATAATGAACTTAATTTATTAGCGAGTAGCTTTTTAAAGATGTGTAATACCGTTATTGAAAAGGTCAAGGTTATAGAAAACCATACCATTGAACTTACACAGTCTAAAGAAAGTGCAGAAAATGCTAGTCAAATAAAGTCAGATTTTCTTGCTATGATGAGTCATGAATTAAGAACCCCCATGAACGGTGTTATTGGTTCTTTAGATTTATTAGCCACCACGAAACAAACTGAAGACTCTCAAGACTTAATAGACACGGCCAAAACATCTGCAGAAAATCTCGTTTTTATTCTTAATGATATTTTAGATATCAATAAAATTGAAGCAGGAAAATTAGAATTAGAAGAGCGTGTTTTCTCGATATCAGAAGTTATAGATAATGTGATTAAGGTATTTATTCCTGTTGCCAGTAAACGAAATATAACCTTAAACGTATATGAAGATCCCAATACACCTATTTTTGTTAAAGGTGACGCCATGAGAGTACGCCAAATACTTTTTAACCTTATTGGGAATGCACTAAAGTTCACTTCATCAACACAAAAAAAACAAGGTAACGTTAGTCTTAAAACCAGTGTTATGAAAAGTCATGAAACTATGAGTAGCATTAGTTTTAAAGTTATAGATAACGGTATTGGTATTAGTGACGAAAACCAACAAAAACTTTTTATGCCCTTTATTCAAGCTGAAAAATCAACAACAAGAAAATATGGCGGCACAGGTTTGGGTCTTGCTATTTGTGGCAAGCTTACTGAAATGATGGGAGGACGAATAAAGCTTACAAGTGAAGAGGGCAAAGGTTCTTGTTTTAATGTAGAAATACCTTTCTGGAAGTCACAAGAAACACGCGCGATGCATATTGAGTCACTTCCTAATATTAAAGTAACGTTATTAAGTTGTGATGAAGCTTCAGATGTTCAATTAGATACTTTTAGTAACTATTTAAGAACAGAAGGGGCAGAGGTGCTATCGTATCAACTTTCTGATTTTTCGGTCGACCAGCCTGATTACGGTGTTCTTTATATTTTATTTAATGATAACGATGACAACCGAGAATTAACCTTATCTATTTTAAAAGAAAATGCGAATAAGAGCCGTGTGATCATCGCTGTTGATAAAGCAATACTCGATGAAACAAGAAAGTTATTTAAAAATGCCCGTGTTTGTTGCTCTCAACCTATTACAAGAGTTCAGTTTATTGATGCGATTAAAAATGCGTGGCAAAAACGATTCGAAATTAATCTTGATGATTTAGATTTAAGTGAATTGAAAGCAGACGATGATAAGTTAGCCCTTGACGACTTAGACTTTGATCTAGAAGACGTTGGAGCTCAAGAAAAAAGTAAAGAACAACAACAAGCTGATATATTGTTAGTAGAAGATAATCCATTGAATCAAAAGCTTATTGTTAGACAGTTGAATCAGCTGGGTTATCATTGTGATGTTGCAGATGATGGGCTTCAAGGAAGGATCATGTGGGAAGAAGGAGAATACCAACTTATTTTAACTGACTGTCATATGCCTAATATAGATGGCTACGAAATGACACGACAAATACGTGAAAAAGAAAAAGCAGAACAAAAAAAACCTATTCCTATTATTGCCGTTACTGGCGCAGCAATGAGTGGTGATGCGGAATATTGTTATGAAACCGGTATGAATGATTTTGTAAGTAAGCCTATCCAATTAGCTGATTTTAGAGCCACATTGAAAAAATGGTACGTTCATAAATAATACTATGTTAATCAACTTGGTATAAAATAATTTATATAGATGAATTTTTTAGGTTCAAAAAAACGCCAATTAAGGCGTTTTGAATTATGTACTTATTATTTAGGGTCTGTTGAGCTTTGCTCATTGTTGCAAGGAATTTACATAGAGTAACTATGCTACACGCCTTGCGACGCGATCAACAAGCCCTAATAACTTATGTTCTATTGCGTAGCGCTTTAATACGATCATCAAGCGGTGGATGGCTGGCAAATAAACTAATAAATTTAGATTTGTTATTTATACCAAAGGCCATCATTGAACCTTCAAGCTGACTTTCTTGACTCTGTTTTAGTTTTTCTAATGCACCAATCATTGCAGATGTACCTGCAAGTTGAGCACCACCGATATCCGCTCTAAATTCACGTTTTCTTGAAAACCAAGCAACAACAATACTAGCTAGAACGCCTAAAACCATTTCTAAAATAAAGACAACGGCAAAATAAGCAATTCCGCCTAAACCACCACCTTGGTTGTTATTACTGCGCGTTGCATTATCGATAATACCGGCGATTAAACGCGCTAAAAATATAACAAAAGTGTTCATTACACCTTGCACTAACGTCAACGTAACCATATCACCATTAGCTACATGGCTAATTTCATGACCGATCACCGCTTCAGCTTCGGCTTGGCTCATGTTTTCTAATAAGCCTGTACTTACAGCCACTAAGGCGTTATTTTTATTTGCCCCCGTTGCAAAAGCATTCATATCAGGTGATTGATAAAGCGCCACTTCTGGCATACCAATACCGGCTCGATCTGAATATTTTTTAACGGTTTCTAATAACCATTTTTCAGTATTATTTTGCGGTTGTTCAATAACATAAGCACCAACCGAGCGCTTAGCCATCCACTTAGACATCAATAAAGATATAAATGCACCACCAAAACCAAAAACAAAGGCTAGCATTAATAAGCCGCCTAAACCTTGTCGATCAATACCAAAAACAGACATTAATATACTTAGCGTAACGCTAAGCACTAACATAATTGCTAGGTTAGTTAGTAAAAATAATACAATGCGTTGCATTTTTAAACTCCAAAACAAAATAACTAAAGACATAATATGTCGTTTTTGTAAAAAAACAAGATACAGCTAAAAATATAATTTTTTAAAATGCTAACGTATAAAATTTAGACATAAAAAAACGCCAATTAAGGCGTTTTTGTTTTTATATAACCTATCGATTAGATAATAAAATAACCGTTAGTTATCAATTAAAATGCTGCGTTATTCGGTGTTCTTGGGAATGGAATAACGTCACGTACGTTTTGCATACCTGTGGCATAAACCACTAAACGTTCAAAACCTAAACCGAAACCAGAATGAGGTACAGTTCCGTAACGACGTAAATCGCGGTACCAACCGTAATCAGCAACGTCTAAGTTCATTTCTGCAAGTCTTGCATCTAAAACGTCTAAACGTTCTTCACGTTGACTACCACCAATAATTTCACCAATGCCTGGTGCTAAAATATCCATTGCGGCAACGGTTTTACCATCGTCGTTCAAACGCATGTAAAAAGATTTAATATCTTTAGGGTAGTTTTGTAAAACAACTGGACCACCAACATGTTCTTCTGCTAAGTAACGTTCGTGCTCAGAGTTTAGATCAACACCCCAAGTAACTTGGTTCTCAAACTTCTTACCACATTCTTGTAAGATCTTAATCGCGTCAGTGTAATCCATACGAACAAATTCGCTGTTCACTACTGAATTTAAACGATCGATAACGGTTTTATCTACACGTTGTTGGAAGAATGCCATATCGTCTGCACGTTCTTCTAATACCGCTTTAAATACATAACGTAGCATTTCTTCTGCTAAGTCAGCCGCGTCTGATAAATCAGCAAAAGCGATTTCTGGTTCAATCATCCAAAACTCAGCTAAATGGCGAGTTGTGTTTGAGTTTTCAGCACGGAACGTAGGACCAAACGTATACACTTTAGATAAAGCACATGCGTAGGTTTCAACGTTTAATTGGCCTGAAACTGTTAAAAATGTTTCTTTACCGAAAAAGTCTTGTTTGTAGTCAACTTCACCTTTGTCGTTACGTGGTAAGTTTTCCATGTCTAATGTACTTACACGGAACATTTCACCAGCGCCTTCACAGTCACTACCGGTAATAAGTGGTGTGCTTATCCAGAAGTAACCTTTACTGTGTAAAAAGCGATGCACTGCTTGTGCTAATGTATTACGAACACGAGTTACTGCACCACCAATGTTAGTACGCGCACGTAAATGTGCTTGTTCACGTAAAAATTCTATACTATGACGTTTTGCTGCCATAGGGTAAGTATCAGGGTCTTCAACAAATCCGTATACTTCAATAGCTGTAGCTTGAATTTCAAATGCTTGGCCTTGGCCAGGAGATTCAACTAAAATACCCGTTACTTTAACGGCACAACCTGTAGTTAATTTTAAAACATCAGATTGATAATTTTCTATGTCACTAGAAACAATAGCTTGAATAGCATCAAAGCATGAACCGTCATGAATGGCTAAAAATGAAATACCTGCTTTTGAATCGCGGCGTGTGCGGATCCAACCATGTACTGAAACTGTTTCATTAACAGGTGATTTTCCTGCTAAAACATCAGTAATTGATATGAGTGACATTAATCGACCTCTTTGTCTGTCAAAATTGCTCTAAAGTTAAGGTGTGATATGTTACCGTGCAGAATATGATTAACAAGTAAAAATTGTTAATACCTGATATAAAATTCAATATATATAGGTTGAGATGAGCTAAATACGAGTAAATATGGAAAACAAGCAAGAAAACAGAAGAAAATCACCAGACAAATGGGTGTTTATTGTCAGGATTTTAACCCTGCTAAGCTGGTCACTATTTATTATCGCATTATGTGTGTCTTATTATGCCGCCCCAGAAAAAGATTACGGTTTATTACGCTATCATGAAATTGAAGTAAGAACCTATTGGCTGGTTGAATTAACAGGCTATTTATACAAAGTGCTTTGGTTAAGCGCTTTGGTGAGTTTTTTAAGTTTGATTGTTCACAAGTTTAGATCAAGAAGACAATCAGACAGTAAAAATTTCAATTTGTTATTATTGATGGCGGTTTCAATTGCTTGGGCTATATACATATTAATAAATTTAAACCAATAACAAATGCTATGTTATTGGTTTTTAATTCAATCTTATTTATTATGATGAAAAACAGTCGTTTTCATTTAGTACCGTTGCTATAGCATCAATAATTGTTTGTAAGTTTTCATGGGTGGATATTAATGGCGGCATAATATAAATAAGTTTACCGAAAGGGCGTATCCATACACCTAATTCAACAAAGCGCTTTTGAATTACCGTCATATTTACCGGATACTTTGTTTCTACAACGCCTATTCCTCCTAACACACGCGTACCTTGTACACGGTTATTAGTATTTAAAGGGATAAGATGTTGTTTAAGATAACTTTCTATACGTGTAATACTTGCTTTCCAATCACTACTTTCTAATAAACCAATACTTGCATTAGCGACTGCACATGCCAGCGGATTTCCCATAAAAGTAGGGCCGTGCATAAAACAACCCGCCTCGCTATTGCTAATACCTTCAGCAATTTCGTTAGTACAAAGCGTTGCTGCTAGCGTGATATAACCACCCGTTAGGGTTTTACCTAAGCACATAATGTCAGGGGTAATATTTGCCCACTCACAAGCAAACAGTTTACCTGTTCGACCTAAACCTGTTGCTATTTCGTCAGCAATCAAAAGTACATTGTATTGATCACATAACCTTCTACAGGCTTTAAGGTATTCAGGATGATAAAAGCGCATACCACCAGTACCTTGCACTATAGGTTCTATTATAAAGGCAGCAATATCATCATGATGTTTTTTGAATAGCTCAGTTAATTCAGCGATATCTTGTTCGTTCCATTGCTCATCAATCATAATGGTTGGAGCAGGGGCAAAGTATTGTTTAGCTAATGCCTCGCTGTATATATGATGCATACCTGTTGTAGGATCAGATACAGCCATAGTGGCAAAGGTATCTCCGTGATAACCATTTTTTACCGTAAGCATTTTATTTTTAGTAGGTTTACCTTTTGAGCCCCAATATTGAATTGCCATTTTCATAGCAACCTCTACTGAAACAGATCCACTGTCAGACAAAAATACTTTATTTAATCCTTCAGGGGTAATACGCACAAGCTTTTTACATAACTCAACCGCAGGTTTATGGGTTAAACCGCCAAACATAACATGCGACATGTTTTTACTTTGTTCAATCAAAGCTTCATTAAGAACAGGGTGATTGTACCCATGTAGAACCGACCACCACGAAGACATACCATCAACCAACTGCTCACCTGAAGCTAAATTAATGTGTACCCCATTAGCCGAATCAACCATAAAGCTTGGGAGTGGGTTAGTCATTGACGTATAAGGATGCCAAATATGTTCGCGATCAAACGCTAAATCATCTGTATATAAATTAGACATATGTTAACTTAATTCTCATTGCTATGTTTACAAGTAAATTTTGATGGTAGACTACGCGTAAATAAATGTAGATGCAATATGCTCTATCGCGTCTATATCACCTCATTATTACTGTTTATTATTAACAAGAAAAAGGTAGCTTATGTCTGTACAGCTTAATTCGTTGAATATGTTAAAAGAGTCTGACCAAGTGGTTCGTCACGATTGGACCAAAGAAGAAGTACAGGCTTTATTTGATATGCCTTTTAATGACTTAATGTTTGAAGCTCAAACGGTTCACCGTAAAAACTTCAATGCAAACGAAGTACAAGTAAGTACTTTATTATCAATTAAAACAGGCGCTTGCCCAGAAGATTGTAAATATTGTTCGCAAAGTGCTCGCTACAAAACAGATATTGATAAAGAAAGATTAATGGCTGTTGAAAAAGTACTTGAAGCCGCTGGCAAAGCTAAACAACAAGGGTCAACCCGTTTTTGTATGGGGGCTGCATGGAGAAATCCAAAAGAACGTGACATGCCATTAGTAGTAGAAATGGTTAAAGGCGTTAAAGCGATGGGTTTAGAAACCTGTATGACGTTAGGCATGTTATCTGAACAGCAAGCAGACGAACTTCAAACCGCTGGATTAGATTACTACAACCATAATTTAGATACGTCTCCTGAGCACTACAACCAAATTATTACAACGCGTACTTATCAAGATCGCTTAGATACTTTAGGCAATGTGCGTAAAGCCGGTATGAAAGTATGTAGTGGCGGAATTGTGGGTTTAGGTGAAGATGCTAAAGACCGTATTTCATTACTTATTCAATTAGCTAACCTATCACCACAACCTGAAAGTGTGCCAATTAACATGTTAGTTAAAGTTGAAGGTACACCATTGGCAGACGTTGATGATTTAGACCATTTCGACTTTATTCGTTGTATAGCTGTTGCGCGTATTATTATGCCGAAAAGCCATGTGCGTTTATCTGCAGGTCGTTCAGAAATGAATGAACAAATGCAAGCTATGTGCTTCTTAGCTGGTGCTAACTCAATATTTTACGGTTGTAAGCTATTAACAGCAGATAACCCAGAAACCAATGCTGATGTTGCCTTGTTCAAAAAATTAGGTATAAACACCGAAACGATCGATAGCATTACTGAAGAAGAGCAAGTGTTAAAAGTGAAAACTGCGGTTGTTAATCAACAAAACAGCGACATATTTTATAACGCTGCTAATTAACTGAGTTGTATTTGTTTTGTCCTTCGATTTTATTCAGCAAAAATTAACGCAACAACGTGAACACGCTTTGTACCGAACAACAAAGTGTGTTGAATCGCAGACTGCACGAGAAGTTAAAATAGGTGGCAAAACTTATCTTAACTTTTCATCTAACGATTATTTAGGATTAAACAATCACGCTGAAATTAACAAGGCGATGCAAGAGGGTGCTGACAAATTTGGTACCTGTGCAAGTGCTTCTAGCTTAATTACTGGATATCACTATGCGCATCAATCCCTTGAAAACGATATATGTACATGGCTAAACAAACCAAAATGTTTATTATTTTCAAGTGGCTTTGCCGCGAATCAAGGTGTTTTAGATGCCTTAGGTGAGAAAAACACCAACTATTGGTTAGACAAGCTAAGCCACGCATCGTTAATTGATGGTGCTTTAGCTTCGAAAGGCCGAACTAAACGTTTTTTGCATAACGATATGCTACAACTTGATACATTGCTAAGCTCGTCATCTGATAAAGATAATATTATTGTTTCAGAAGGCGTTTTTAGTATGGACGGTGATCAAGCTAATTTACGTTCTATTAGCGAACTCGCTAACAAGCACAAAGCGTTAACCTATATAGATGACGCACATAGCATAGGTGTAAAAGGGCTTTTAGGTGAAGGGAGTTTAAGTCAAGCGCCTTTAGATATGGTAATGGCAACCTTTGGAAAAGCCATAGCAACCAGCGGTGCTTTTGTTGTTTGCAATGACGATATTTACGAATATTTAGTTAACTTTTCTAGACATTACATATATTCAACAGCAATGTCGCCCGCAATTGCTTGGGCAACAAAAGCCAGTATAAAACTGATCCAAAAAGAACATTGGCGTAGAGAAAAAATAACAGAACTCAGCCATTTATTGTCTGCAACATTAAACGACGATATTGAATTAATAAAAACTGAATCTTCTATACATGCCATTGTCTTAGGTTCAGCAAGTAAAACATTAAACACGAGTGAAAAACTGAAAGAAAATGGAATTTGGGTTACCGCAATTCGTCCTCCAACCGTTGCGAATAACACATCTAGGTTACGTGTTACTATAACTGCATCACATAATGCAAATGATATCAAATACTTAGTAAATAGTATAAACAAGGCGTATTCTTAATGGTTAATACCCATATTAGGGTCAACATTGCTCGTTCTTTTAGTTCAGCAACACATTCTTACGATATTTCTGCGCGTTTACAGCGTTATACTGGTAAACACCTAATGTCTAAATTACCTAACCGAACCGATTTGAATATCGTTGATTTAGGGTGTGGAACAGGTTTTTTTACCAATATACTTGCCAGTAAATATCAGCAAGTTATTGGTGTAGACCTCTCTAAAAAAATGCTCAATTTTGCCGAAGCTAGATCAACTCATGACATTCAATGGATTGAGGCTGATGCTTACAAACTTCCTTTTGATAATAATAGTATCGACGTTATTTATTCTAATTTGATGATCCAATGGTGTAACCCATTAAGTGATCTGTTAGTTGAAATAACACGCGTACTAAAACCTGGCGGTTTATTTATTTTTAGCACCTTGGTTGATGGCACTTTGCATGAACTAAAATCATCTTGGAAACAAGTAGACGACGACAAGCATGTTATTGATTTTAAAAAAGAAGAAACATTAATACAAACGTTTGAGGATTCACCTTTTAAATTATTAGAAAACGACGTTAAAGATATTGTTTTAGAATACGAAAACGTACTTCACCTAGCCCGTGAATTAAAAGGTCTTGGTGCTAATCATGTTCCTAATAAAAATAAAAAAGGGTTAGCAGGAAAAGATAAGTGGAAAAAAATGACTAAACGCTACCAAGACTTTCAAGAACCTAGCGGTGTTTATCCTGCCACTTACTCTGCATTTTCTGGTATTGCGGTTAAATTAAATGTCTAATCTTTTTATTACTGCTACAGACACAGATGCGGGTAAAACATTTGTTGCCACCGCTTTAGTTAAAGCGTTAACCAATATAGGTAAAACAGTTGCTGTTTATAAACCTATTTCAGCCGGTTGCGATATTATTGAGGGTGTATTGATAAATGAAGATGCTTTGTTGTTACAGCAAGTAGCTAATAGTGGGCAATCAATCACATCCATTAATCCTATTGCTTTTAAAGAGCCAATTGCTCCTCATATTGCGGCCCAAAAATCAGGCACAGGTATTACAGTCAATAATGTAGTAGAACATTATAAAAATGTAACCTCACTAAAAGCAGATATAACGATTACTGAAGGAGCGGGTGGTTGGCGATTACCTTTAGGTGATGGGCAGTTTTTATCTGATTTTGTTAAGCAATCTAACCAACAAGTTATTTTAGTAGTTAATATGAAGCTAGGTTGCTTAAACCATGCGGTATTAACGTATGAATCTATTTTAGCAGACGGCCTTGAATGTATTGGTTGGGTTGCTAACGCATTTGAAGGGATGAATTATTTAGAAGAAAACATAACTGAACTTTCTTCTTTATTAAAGGTTCCTATGCTTGCTCATTTAGGTAACGAAAAAACTATTGAAGATGCTGCTGAAAAATTTAACTTATCGGTATTATCAGTTTAGTTTTAATTTTGACCCGTAAATAACCTGCAACTTTATTTTATTGAAATAATAGCTAGTTTACCTTTCGTGCACTGTAAATAATCAAACAAATTTTCATTATTGTGTAATTCATTTATCAGAACATTATTTTTTATACAAACAAAAAATAATGTTTATACAACCACATCAATACTGTGCTTATATACAGCTCGGTGTATTTCTCGCTTTCTACAACAAAGCAGGAATTTTTCCTTCTTTCACACAGCTGCTAGTGTACTTAAAAAAGTTATATTGTTGATATTTCGATTAAAGTGACATAATCTAGGTTTTTAAAGTTGTTTGTAAATGTTTTGTGGAAAGCGGGAAATTTGCAAACTAATAAACTGTTATATGCACTCAAATAGTATGGTTGGTTTAGCTAAAAATGTTTTATCAAAGTTACTTTTGTTTGTGCTGCTACGGGTTTCGCTATTGTAGTTTTTCAATAGTCACTAATAAGCTTTGCCTATTTAAAAGACTTTTGTTGGCAAAGCTATTATTTCGTTCTAGTATTTGTGGGTAGCTCAATTTATAGTGTGTTTATGACTACCGTCTTTTACTTTGAATTTTTGTATTTATGTTTAGGTTTATCAGGCATATAACAAGCAATTCAACGGGACTTTTACAGCTGGCTGTGCTCGTTCCTCGCAATTATAGCCAGCAATAAAAGCCCATTAATTGGGCGTTATATGCACTCACATAGTATGGTTGGTTTAGCTAAAAATATTGTTATCAACCTTACTTTTGTAAACGCTGCTACGGGTTTCGCTATTGTAGTTTTCCAATAGTCACTAATAAGCTTTGTTGTTTTTATTACTGCGTAATGTAACAAAGCTATTATTTCGTTCTAGCATTTGTGGGTAGCTCAATTTATAGTGTGGCTATTACTACCGTCTTTTACTTCTAACTTTTGTATTTATGTTTAGGTTTATCAGGCATATAACAAGCAATTCAACGGGACTTTTACAGCTGGCTGTGCTCGTCCCTCGCAATTTTAGCCAGCAATAAAAGCCCATTAATTGGGCGTTATATGTAAAAGGAAGTATAGTGTCACCAAATGTTTTAGCTGACTTAATTATCAGCCTTGTTCTAATTTGTGTTGGTTTAGGGTTAATAGCTCACGGGAAAAAGCTTAAAAGTACTCCTCCTGCTAAATCTAATTTTGCTTCGCCTAATGTTTTTATCGTATTAGGTTCAATAATGTTAGTTACTCAGTTAATGGAATTGGTTAAAACGTATATGTAATTTACATATAACAAGCAATTGAACGGGACTTTTACAGCTGGCTGTGCTCGTTCCTCGCAATTATAGCCAGCAATAAAAGCCCATTAATTGGGCGTTATATGCAATTCATGAAGTAGGGTGCTTTAGCTAACAATTTGGTTATCAACTTTTACCTTTGTAAACGTTGCTATGAGTTTCGCTATTGTCGTTTTTCAATAGTCACTAATAAGCTTTGCCTTGTTAAAGAGACTTTTGTGGCAAAGCTATTATTTCGTTTTGGCAATTGTGGGTAGCTCAATTTATAGTTCATTTAAAACTACCGTCTTTTACTTTGAACTTCAGTAATTAAGTTAAAGTTTATCAGGCATATAACAAGCAATTCAACGGGACTTTTACAGCTGGCTGTGCTCGTCCCTCGCAAATTATAGCCAGCAATAAAAGCCCATTAATTGGGCGTTATATGCAATTCATGTAGTTGGGTGTTTTAGTTAAAATTGTTTTTACCAAAAGTACTTTTGTAAACGCTGCTACGGGTTTCGCTATTGTAGTTTTTCAATAGTCACTAATAAGCTTTGTTGTTTTTATTACTGCGTAATGTAACAAAGCTATTATTTCGTTCTGGTATTTGTGGGTAGCTCAATTTATAGTGCGTTTATTACTACCGTCTTTTACTTCTAACTTTTGTATTTAAGTTCAGTTTTATCAGGCATATAACAAGCAATTCAACGGGACTTTTACAGCTGGCTGTTTCGTTCCTCAACATTTTAGCCAGCAATAAAAGCCCATTAATTGGGCGTTATGTGCCATGGAGGTTTCATTGAAAGATTCAGATAATTCAGAAAGAACTTTAGCTGAAGTTGAAAAAACGTTTTATGAAACTCTGAGTAAAAATACTATTTTCTCATCTGTAAATAGATCTGCATCAGCACTTGAAAAGTTAGCTATTAATACTGAAGCTTTAACACAAGAAATAGCAAGCGCTAATGATTCATCTACAAAGTTAACTAAAAGTTTAAATCGTCTTACCTTAGCAGCCGTAATTATTGCTGCTTGTGCGCTAGCTTTAGAAGTTATCAAAATGTGCTTAGCTAAATAGCACATAACAAGCAAATAAACTGGGACACGTAACAGTTGGCTACCGTTCGTCCCTCACTATTTTAGCCAACATTACTTAGCCCGTTATTTGGGCGTTAGAGTGTTAATGGAGAACTATGGCAACTTGTAAAGCGTGTCATGAAGAAATACGTGATGATGCTACTGTGTGTAAACATTGTGGTCATAAAGAAAAGTTGGATGCCAATAGAGTCGGAATATACATTGGTGTTATTTTGTCTGTTATTTCCTTAGCTACAATTGCTTTTTCTACAGCGGTTAAATTATTTGAAAGTAAAAATGCAGATATTGTGGGTCAAGTCTTAAGTTTTGAAAACGATAAACTAGATTTATCACTTTCTAACAGGGGTAAAAGCTCTGCGGTTATTTGGGATTTGACAATTACCTACCCTGAGGCAGGTAGATGTAATCAAAAGGATTATGAAGTCACAACAAGGATGGAGCTCAAGAAATCAGTTATAGAGCCCAATAAAACTATAATCGTACCTTCAAAAACCAAGGATGAAAGTTCTCTTCATATAGCGGATATGTCTCCTGAAGCTAGGGCTGATGAAGAGTTTAAAGATTTACTTAAATCAATGAGTTTTTGTACTGCTAAAGTTATTTATTTAGATTTCGATAATGAATTCAAAAATAAAGAAATAGCTTTTACTTGTGCGCCATTAGCTGAGTGTATAGAACACTCTAACAAGTCGTTAAAGCAGGACAAATAACAGTTGGCTTTTGCTCCTGCGTCGCTTATTTTAGCCAACATATTATTTGCCTCTTAACGAGGCGTTATATGCACTCAAATTGTATTGTTGGTTTAGCTAAAAATATTGTTATCAAACGTACTTTTGTAAACGCTGCTACGAGTTTCGCTATTATAGTTTTTCAATGGCCACTAATAAGCTTTGCCTATTTAAAAGACTTTTGTTGGCAAAGCTATTATTTCGTTCTGGTATTTGTGGGTAGCTCAATTTATAGTGGATTTATTACTACCGTCTTTTACTTCTGACTTTTGTATTTTAGTTTAGATTTATCAGGCATATAACAAGCAATTCAACGGGACTTTTACAGCTGGCTGTGCTCGTTCCTCGCAATTTTAGCCAGCAATAAAAGCCCATTAATTGGGCGTTATATGCAATTCATGTAGTAGGGTGCTTTAGCTAATAATTTGGTTATCAACTTTTACCTTTGTAAACGCTGCTACGAGTTTCGCTATTTTAGTTATTCAATAGTCACTAATAAGCTTTGCCTATTTAAAAGACTTTGTTGGCAAAGCTATTATTTCGTTCTAGCTTTTGTGGGTAGCTCAATTTATAGTGCGTTTATTACTACCGTCTTTTACTTTGAACTTCAGTATTTATGTTCAGGTTTATCAGGCATATAACAAGCAATTCAACGGGACTTTTACAGCTGGCTGTGCTCGTCCCTCGCAAATTTTAGCCAGCAATAAAAGCCCATTAATTGGGCGTTATATGCACTCAAATAGTATGGTTTGTTTAGCTAAAAATGTTTTTATCAAAAATACTTTTGTACACGTTGCTTCGGTTTCGCTATTAAGGTTTTCCAATAGTCACTAATAAGCTTTGTTGTTTTTATTACTACGTAATGTAACAAAGCTATTATTTCGTACTGGCATTTGTGGGTAGCTCAATTTATAGTGCGTTTATTACTACCATCTTTTACTAGTCGCTTGTGTATTTATGTTTAGGTTTGTCAGGCATATAACAAGCAATTCAACGGGACTTTTACAGCTGGCTGTGCTCGTCCCTCGCAAATTTTAGCCAGCAATAAAAGCCCATTAATTGGGCGTTATATGCAATTCATGTAGTAGGGTGCTTTAGCTAATAATTCGGTTATTAACTTTTACTTTTGTAAACGTTGTTACGGGTTTCGCTATTTATAGTTTTCAAATAGCCACTAATAAGCTTTGCCTTGTTAAAGAGACTTTTGTGGCGAAGCTATTATTTTGTTCTGGCATTTGTGGGTAGCTCAATTTATAGTGTGATTATTACTACCGCCTTTTACTTCTAACTTTTGTATTTAAGTTCTGATTTATCAGGCATATAACAAGCAATTTAACGGGACTTTTACAGCTGGCTGTGCTCGTCCCTCGCAAATTTTAGCCAGCAATAAAAGCCCATTAATTGGGCGTTATGTGGCAAGGGGTATTAATTGATTTCTGGTGCAGTAGGAAAGATTGTCGGTCTAGTTTTAGCGCATAGCGTTTTGATTGGTAGTGAATTACAAGAAGGTGAGTTATTAGTCCCTGTTGTTACTTACCAACAAGGTGAAAACCGGTCAATTAAAACTTTTGAAGCTGACACACAAGAAGAAGCTGTTGTTCTTGGACAAGAGTTTTTAAACTCTTTATCAGATAAATCTGATAGCTGGGCTTATGTACAAGATGGCTTAATTACTCTTCCAAATGGTAATAAGCAAGACGTCTATTATATAAAAGCGTGGGCTAAAGGTATGTCAGAGCCAATGGAGTTATACCAAATGTATACAGCACAGCCTTTTACACTTATAGAAAATATTAAAGTGCTAAATTACGCTGATACAGGTTTATCAGCAGAAGATGCTGATTCATTTATCGCAGCGTTGGAACAAGGTATATATTCACATCCATCTGCTAGTAAGCAAGACCTAGAAAAGTGGTTCAAATAAGTAGCCACATAACAAGGGTTTTCAAGGCGGACAAATTACAGTTGGCTTTTTGTTCGTGCCTCACTTATTTTAGCCAACTGCAATTTGCCGCTTAAAACGGCGTTATATGCACTCAAATAGTATGGCTGGTTTAGCTAAAAATGTTGTGATCAATCTTACTTTTGTAAACGCTGCTACGAGTTTCGCTATTATAGTTGTTCACTAGTCACTAATAAGCTTTGTTGTTTTTATTACTTCGTAATGTAACAAAGCTATTATTTCGTACTGGCATTTGTAGGTAGCTCAATTTATAGTACGTTTATTACTACCGTCTTTTACTTTGAACGTCAGTAATTAAGTTAAAGTTTATCAGGCATATAACAAGCAATTCAACGGGACTTTTACAGCTGGCTGTGCTCGTCCCTCGCAATTTTAGCCAGCAATAAAAGCCCGTTAATTGGGCGTTATATGCAATTCATGAAGTAGGGTGCTTTAGCTAACAATTTGGTTATCAACTTTTACCTTTGTAAACGCTGCTACGAGTTTCGCTATTGTGTTTTTCACTAGTCACTAATAAGCTTTGTTGTTTTTATTACTACGTAATGTAACAAAGCTATTATTTCGTTCTAGCATTTGTGGGTAGCTCAATTTATAGTGTGCTTATTGCTACCGTCTTTTACTTCTGATTTTTGTATTTTAGTTCAGGTTTATCAGGCATATAACAAGCAATTCAACGGGACTTTTACAGCTGGCTGTGCTCGTCCCTCGCAATTATAGCCAGCGATAAAAGCCCATTAATTGGGCGTTATATGGTAACAAAAGAATTCATTTGCTAAGGGATCTGTGGAAAGAAGGAGTATTGCCGCTTTTCTACAGCATAAGCGTTGAGTTTATCCAAACAACAAATTCTATTTAAAATCCCTTGACGCGTGCTAAGCTTCTTTTTAATCCTTAATCTTAAGTAAAGTTGCGTAAGTAGTGTCTTTTACTTGAAGCAACTTTACTTAAGATTAAGGTTTGTCGCACAAGTTAAGGTGATTTTTTTATTTTATTTTGTGTTTGATTTTACGCTTATGGTTATGTTGGCTGGAGCGCTTAGTGTTTATCTGAGTTACCATCTAACAAGCAATTGAACTGGGACACGTACAGCTTGCCGTGCTCGTTCCTCGCTATTTTGGCAAGCTTTACTTTGCCCGTTAATATGGGCGTTATATGCACTCAAATAGTATTGTTTGTTTAGCTAAAAATATTGTTATCAAACGTACTTTTGTAAACGTTGCTACGGGTTTCGCTATTGTCGTTTATCAATAGTCACTAATAAGCTTTGCCTATTTAAAAGACTTTTGTTGGCAAAGCTATTATTTCGTTCTAGCATTTGTGGGTAGCTCAATTTATAGTGTGGCTATTACTACCGTCTTTTACTTCTGACTTATGTATTTTAGTTCAGGTTTATCAGGCATATAACAAGCAATTCAACGGGACTTTTACAGCTGGCTGTGCTCGTTCCTCGCAATGTTAGCCAGCAATAAAGCCCATTAATTGGGCGTTAGCCTTACAAGGATAGTCATGAGAAAAATTTTACCTTTTATATTATTGTTCATTTCTTTTAGTGGAATTGCTAGTGACGACTTTCATTGGAAATTAGCTAATGGTGATCAAGCGCCCGAAACTGAAAATCAAAAAAGTGTAAAAGGATTTGGTGGTTGGCTATTAGTAACGCCTGATAAAGATTGGGAAGAAAAATGGATGACTCCAAGCGAAAATGTGCCTTACTTTAACGAAGCCAAGGACGTAAAGTTGGGTCAAGAACTCACTATTCTTCCTTTCTTTGCTAACCCAAAGTTAGATAATGCACGCAATTTTAATATTTTGTGTGATATTAAAGTTGAAAAGCCTGACGGAACATTTTCAATTAATGAGTTAAATGTCCCTTGTGCACAAGGGACATTAGAAGTAGATCCAATGTCTATATTTTTAACTCAAACAGTTATTAAATACATTGGCGAAAATGGAGACCCTTTTGGGCAATGGACAGTTTACTTTGAGATTAAAGATTTGATCAGAGGCGTTTCAGTTCCTTTAAAAACATCTTTTAACTTGGTGAAATAGTAAGGCTAACAAGCTGTTCAAGCGGGACAAATTACAGTTGGCTGTTTCGCTCCGCTCACATTATAGCCAACTACAATTTGCCCCTTAACAGGGCGTTATATGCAATTCATGTAGTAAGGTGGTTTAGCTAATAATTTAGTTGCTAACTTTTACTTTTTAATGCTCTGCTGCGGGTTTCGCTATTTTAGTTTTCCAATGTCCACTAATAAGCTTTGCCTATTTAAAAGACTTTGTTGGCAAAGCTATTATTTCGTTCTGGCATTTGTGGGTAGCTCAATTTATAGTGCGTTTATGACTACCGGTTTTTACTAGTTGCTTGTGTATTTATGTTCAGGTTTATCAGGCATATAACAAGCAATTCAACGGGACTTTTACAGCTGGCTGTGCTCGTCCCTCGCAATTTTAGCCAGCAATAAAAGCCCATTAATTGGGCGTTATATGCAATTCATGAAGTAGGGTGCTTTAGCTAACAATTTGGTTATCAACTTTTACCTTTGTAAACGTTGCTACGGGTTTCGCTATTATCGTTTTTCAATAGTCACTAATAAGCTTTGCCTATTTAAAAAACTTTTGTTGGCAAAGCTATTATTTCGTACTGGTATTTGTGGGTAGCTCAATTTATAGTGTGTTTATGACTACCGGTTTTTACTAGTTGCTTGTGTATTTATGTTCAGGTTTATCAGGCATATAACAAGCAATTCAACGGGACTTTTACAGCTGGCTGTGCTCGTCCCTCGCAATTTTAGCCAGCAATAAAAGCCCATTAATTGGGCGTTATGTAGCTCAAGGAGTTCGAGTGCAATTTAAAGTTTTAGGCTTAATATCTCTTATGTTTATAATATCTTCATGTTCGTTGATCGAGTCAGATATTTGTGATCAGAAAACAGCTTTAGATAAAGGTACTAGTTTAATGCATAAAAAATTCCCTCGCTCAATGGAGGATCAAAACCCCATAAAAATTTACGATCGTGAGGGTTTATGGCATATCAAAGGTACTCTTCCTCCTAATTATGCAGGTGGAGTTCCCCATGTTAAATTAGATCGGCAAACGTGTAGGTTAGTAGAAATTTATCATACTCAGTGATATCAGCTACATAACAAGCAAATCAACGGGACTTTTACAGCTGGCTGTGCTCGTTCCTCGCAATTTTAGCCAGCAATAAAAGCCCGTTATTTGGGCGTTATATGCACTCAAATAGTATGGTTTGTTTAGCTAAAAATGTGTTGTTATCAACCTTACTTTTGTAAATGCTGCTGCGGGTTTCGCTATTTTAGTTCTTCAATAGTCACTAATAAGCTTTGCCTATTTAAAAAACTTTTGTTGGCAAAGCTATTATTTCGTTCTGGCATTTGTGGGTAGCTCAATTTATAGTGCATTTATTACTACCGGATTTTACTTTGAACTTCAGTAATTAAGTTAAAGTTTATCAGGCATATAACAAGCAATTCAACGGGACTTTTACAGCTGGCTGTGCTCGTTCCTCGCAAATTTTAACCAGCAATAAAAGCCCATTAATTGGGCGTTATATGCAATTCATGAAGTAGGGTGCTTTAGCTAACAATTTGGTTATCAACTTTTACCTTTGTAAACGCTGCTACGAGTTTCGCTATTGTGTTTTTCACTAGTCACTAATAAGCTTTGTTGTTTTTATTACTACGTAATGTAACAAAGCTATTATTTCGTTCTAGCATTTGTGGGTAGCTCAATTTATAGTGTGCTTATTGCTACCGTCTTTTACTTCTGATTTTTGTATTTTAGTTCAGGTTTATCAGGCATATAACAAGGCATTGCAAAGGACTAAAAACAGTTGGCCGTTGCTCGTGCCTCGCTATTTTGGCCAACAATTTTTAGCCTCTGAATGAGGCGTTAGCAGTAAAGGCAGGTTTTAGGTGAGTGTTAATAGTCAGGAGGTTAAATTTTCTTTAAGCTCAGATGAATTTAGGTTTATTCTTAATAATCAACTTGCAAATAAATCCCTATCCACAAAGTTGCTCAGTATTAAAAATGAGTTATTGGCTAAACGTTCTAATTTTAAAAGAGTTACCATTATTTCAAACCTAGCAGACTTAGATGGTTTACTTGTAAACCTTTCTAAAGAGGCTAATAAAAACAATAACTCACTAGATAAACAGTATTTTTTAGACAATATATTTGGTAAGTTATAAATACAACGAAGTAGCCTATGAGTAAATTACTGCTAACAAGGCATTGCAAAGGACTAAAAACAGCTGGCCGTTGCTCGTGCCTCGCCATTTTGGCCAACAATTTTTAGCCTCTGAATGAGGCGTTATATGCAATTCATGTAGTTGGGTGCTTTAGCTAAAATTATTTTTATCAATCTTACTTTTGTAAACGCTGCTACGAGTTTCGCTATTTTAGTTCTTCAATAGTCACTAATAAGCTTTGCCTATTTAAAAGACTTTTGTTGGCAAAGCTATTATTTCGTACTGGTATTTGTGGGTAGCTCAATTTATAGTGCAGTTATTACTACCGTCTTTTACTTCTAGATTTTGTGTTTAAGTTAAGGTTTATCAGGCATATAACAAGCAATTTAACGGGACTTTTACAGCTGGCTGTGCTCGTTCCTCGCAATTATAGCCAGCAATAAAAGCCCATTAATTGGGCGTTATGTTTTTAAGGATGAGTCGAGTTTGCGTTACATTATTGCACTTTATTTTATTAGCTTTATATCGAGTGCATCAACATGTATGACCTCAGATAAACAAATTGCATTGTGGAATGAAAAATACGTTTCATTGTTTAAAGTAAGTACAGAGAAAAATAACAATTCATTTAACGTTCAGGTATCTTTGCCGAATAATATTGAAGGAAAAATATTTAAAGCCGTATGGCTTGTTGTAGGTGACGATAATGATCCAAGCTTTATTGCGCCTTTAAGTACATATGAAGAAGATAGTAAAACGAAAGTTTGGTTTGTAGTCAAACCGAATAACAATGATAAGAATGTATTGATATTTAGCTATGGAGAAGGTTGTGGTATTTCAGTTGACGTACCAATCGAGCTATAAAAAACATAACAAGAAAATCAACAAGGACACGTAACAGTTGGCTACGTTTCGCTTCGCTACACAATTTTAGCCAACCATTACTTAGCCTGTTATTTAGGCGTTAGGCATTTATAATATGGAGTTCAAATGTTCAAAAAAATTTCACTAGGATTGATGATCTTAACCAATTCCTCTCAGGGTTTTAGTGCTGAATTTAGCGAAGATATTTATGTTAAGTTAGCCGCTAAATCGGCTTGTTTATACAAACAAGGAAAAGGGAGTGATATTAAAGTCTACGAGAGGGAAATGACTGACTTTGGTAAAAAAATAGAGGGAGAAGGGTTTAGCATTAATAAATTTAAAAGCGATCAGATTTTGTATTCTTCTGATAAGGGTTTTATGAATAGGAGATTAAATGACATGATGAAAATGATGAATTCATGTCATTTATTAGAGTTAAAAAAAGAAAAAATAGATAATGGGTTTTTAAGCATACCTATTGTTAAGAACTCTGTTGTAATGAATAAGGTAAATGGGAAAAACGGACTTCCATCGGTGATGGAACTAGAAGTCAAAAAAAATATAAATGACATAGTATTGTTCTATGCAAAAAGTTTGGCTAAATATAAACCTAAAAAAACAAACGTCGATGAGACCATAATTCTTGAGTTTAGTGTAAATACAAAAAAACGAATGGTAACCTTAGAACCAAGGTTCAATACAACCTATATTACGATTATTGGCGAATAAATGCCTAACAAGGCATTGCAAAGGACTAAAAACAGCTGGCCGTTGCTCGTGCCTCGCTTATTTTGGCCAGCAATTTTTAGCCTCTGAATGAGGCGTTATATGCACTCAAATAGTATTGTTGGTTTAGCTAAAAATATTGTTATCAACCTTACTTTTGTAAACGCTGCTACGGGTTTCGCTATTGGAGTTTTCCAATAGTCACTAATAAGCTTTGTTGTTTTTATTACTTCGTAATGTAACAAAGCTATTATTTCGTTCTGGCAATTGTGGGTAGCTCAATTTATAGTGCATTTATTACTACCGTCTTTTACTTCTAACTTTTGTATTTAAGTTCAGTTTTATTAGGCATATAACAAGCAATTCAACGGGACTTTTACAGCTGGCTGTGCTCGTTCCTCGCAAATTATAGCCAGCAATAAAAGCCCATTAATTGGGCGTTATATGCACTCAAATTGTATTGTTGGTTTAGCTAAAAATGTTGTTATCAAAAATACTTTTGTACACGTTGCTTCGGGTTTCGCTATTATCGTTTTTCAATAGTCACTAATAAGCTTTGTTGTTTTTATTACTACGTAATGTAACAAAGCTATTATTTCGTTCTGGCATTTGTGGGTAGCTCAATTTATAGTGTGTTTATGACTACCGTCTTTTACTTCTGGCTTTTGTATTTTAGTTCAGGTTTATCAGGCATATAACAAGCAATTTAACGGGACTTTTACAGCTGGCTGTGCTCGTTCCTCGCAAATTTAGCCAGCAATAAAAGCCCATTAATTGGGCGTTATGCGTACTAAAGGATTGGCTTCAGTTAATGAGAATTGGAATTATCTCAATAATTATATATTTAGTTTTGATTGCATCATGGCCAAGTAATGCTTGTGCTTGTAGTGATACTGGTAACGGTGAGTTCTTTCTAAGGATCCTTCTTTTTCTAGTTTATTTATTGGTTCTACCTGTTATTTTATTTGCTGCTGGTGGGCGCTCTAAATATTTAATCATATATTTCATTATTTTAGTTTTATCGTTCTTTTTTTGGTTTTATGTCGATATATCTTATTTCTTAACTCCAAGTATACCGTTTGTAGTGCTCTTTATAATGTGTAAAAGTACGCATAACAAGAAAATGAACAAGGACTAAAAACAGCGGGCTGTTCGCTCCGCTCCATTTTAGCCCACAATTTTTAGCCTGTTATTTAGGCGTTATGTTTACCTTGTAGTTTGACTTATTTTGAAAGGTTAATGAAAGATATTTTATTAAAGTGGAAAAAGATTAAGTTGCAAATTAACACTATTGTGACGTTAGTGTTTGTCGCTTCTATTGCTCTCATGTACATGGAATTTATAAAGCCAATTGACGCTTATCACATAATTGTATTTTCATTGCTGTGTGTATTTTCATATCTTTTATATGAATTGTTAAAAAATAAATTTATATTCATAGACTCTAAAAAATTCTTATTATTTTCCTTTATGGGTATCCTTGTATTACTATTTTATTTTGCAATAATTCTTACAGGTTTGTTGGTGTTATTTGATGGTTTAGTTAATTAGTAAACATAACAAGTCGCTCAAGAGGGAAAATTTACAGTTTGCTGTTTTCGCTCCGCTCAACATTTTAGCAAACAATAAATTTCCCCTTAGCGGGGCGTTAGTTTTACAAGGAGGTTAGGTGTCAAAATTAAAATTATCCTTACTATTTTTTATTGGGGGATTTTTTATTTTAATTGGATTTTCCCAAAGGCATGCATTGGCATGTGAATTTATTGAGTATTCCAATTATTCAGAAATAGCACCTAACATTTTTGTAAGCGGTTCTTTCGACCTTAACCAAAAAGAAAATTTGCTTTCTAATATTACTCTGGGTAAATCTAGAGTTAACACTACTTTTGGTCAAATGATCTCTAACCCTAAAGTTGTTATCACAACAAGTGACAGTGAGGCATCTGATTTTGATTCAAATAAATATGGTAAAGCTTTACTCACTCCACTTGGGAAATGCATAGTGCTAGGTTCAGAAGGGCAAAATATTGATGTTATTGCTCATGAGTATACACACGCAGAAGTGCATTATAGAGTTGGTTGGTTAAACCATTTATTAAATGTCCCTATTTGGTTCAACGAAGGTGTTGCCTTGCTAGTTGATTTCAGAAAACCTTATCTATTAGAGAATATTGGTTTGTCACCCAAAGATGCTGAGTTTGTTAAAAATAATGAATTCGATTTTTCTATTGGCAGCTATCAAGCCTCAAGAGTTTTAGTGGATAAGATTGATAAAGCGAGCTTATATCAAAATTTGGAAAAGCTTAAACAAGGACAAGATATCAATAGCGTATTTGCACTGTAAAACTAACAAGCAAATCAACAGGACTTAAAACAGTTTGTTGTTTTTCGTTCCTCAAAATTTTAACAAACAATTTTAAGCCTGTTATTTGGGCGTTAGAGTTCAAGGAATATCTCTATGAGAAGTGTTTTCGTCTTATTAATCTTTGTATTATCTGGTTGTGCAACGGCTCCAAAAAATGCTTTAAATTTTGATCAGGTAAATATCCCGCAATCAACAAGCGAAAGAAGTACATTTATATTTAATCGTCTTTTTACTCCTCCTGCTGGTTCAGATATGAGAGTTAGTATTGACGGAGTTCAAATAGTCGCATTACCTAATAATACTTTTTCTTATGTTCAGTTGGAGCCAGGACAATATAATTTAAAAATTAGTTGGAGTCCTTGGACAGGTCAGGGAAGTTCAGAGAAACAAATTTTCATTCCTAAAGGAAAGTCTGTTTACCTTCAATTAGGGAGCAGTGTTTACACACCTATAGGGATTGAACTCGGCTCAAATAAAAATGTGTCAATGGAAGAAAGCTCTGCTATAAGTCATTTGAGAAAATGTTGTAAATATATTCCAGCAATTGAACTCTAACAAGGCATTCAAACGGACAATTTACAGTTTGTTGTTCGCTTCGCTCAATTTTAACAAACTGTAAAATTGCCGCTTAATGTGGCGTTATATGCACTCAAATCGTATGGTTGGTTTAGCTAAAAATGTTGTTATCAAAAATACTTTTGTACACGTTGCTTCGGGTTTCGCTATTATCGTTTTTCAATAGTCACTAATAAGCTTTGCCTTGTTAAAGAGACTTTTGTGGCAAAGCTATTATTTCGTTCTAGTATTTGTGGGCAGCTCAATTTATAGTGCGTTTATTACTACCGTCTTTTACTTTGAACTTCAGTAGTTAAGTTAAAGTTTATCAGGCATATAACAAGCAATTCAACGGGACTTTTACAGCTGGCTGTGCTCGTCCCTCGCAAATTATAGCCAGCAATAAAAGCCCATTAATTGGGCGTTATAGGTACTACATGGTTCAGCACTGTTGTCAGAATATGGATGATTCATTAAAGTTTGAATGCACTGATCATGCTAATGAATTTGAGTGCCCTGATACTTTAATTACATATAACGCAAAATTTGACGAATATGGACTTATTATTCATGACGGTGGCAGTAGCTCTAAAGCCATTTATTTTTGTTCGTGGTGTGGTTCAAAGTTACCTGATTCAAAGCGAGACTTGTGGTTTAATACTTTAGAAAATTTAGGTTTTGACGAGCCGTCAGAGCAAAATATCCCAAAAGAATTTAAATCAGGCGCTTGGTACAAATACCTATAACAAGGCATTGCAGCAGGACTAAAAACAGCTGGCTATTGCTCGTGCCTCGCTTATTTTAGCCATCAATTTTTAGCCTCTGAATGAGGCGTTACATACCTCACCTTGGAATCTGTATTATGAAATCGATTATAACAATTTTTTTTAGCTTTCTGTTGGGGGGCTGTACGAAAGATGTAGACCTACCCTTCGAAGATAACCCTAATTATCTATTAGCCAAATATGTATCTAACAACGATGTGAATGTGTTAAATGAGGTAGAACTATTTCTCCGCAGTAAATCAAAATACAGGAAAAAACACCAAGATAACCTCGAAGATCATGGATATGATGGTTCTTTTGCGGACAGCTTTGATTTTACATTCGTTCTTGTTGAAGCTCTTAAGTTAAACAATAAAGCGGTTGTCGTCGACTGGAAAGAAGATCCTATGGAAACACTTGAACTGATTAATATTATGTCAGAAAATATGCTTTCCCAATGTAATGATTTTAATATGATTAAACAGCGTTATCTTCAAAGTGACTTTAATATTTCACACTTTTTAGAAACTGATTTTTCTGAACCTTCTATTTTTACATGTTCTAAAAATATAGGGGTAAATCTCATTGCAATAGATAATGGAACTGATTCTTGGGTACTTACTTTAATACAGGATAAACATTCTTCAGATGTTACTCATTATGCAAAACTATCAGGTGTAAATTTAAACCTCAATAAAGACGGTATGTAACAAGAACTTCAAACGGAAAAAATACAGTTGGCTGTTTCACTCCGTTCACATTATAGCCAACTATATTTTTCCGCTTAAGTAGGCGTTATGACGATATTCAAGTTTGGGTGATAAATGAAAAAAAGAGTTTTTTACTCATGGCAATCAGATTTGCCAAACAATACCAATAGAGGGTTTATTAATACCGCTATTGAAAAAGCACTAGCTGAAATCAATTCAGATGACTCTTATACATTGATCCCTTTTTTAGATAGAGACACTGCCGGTTTGACAGGCTCTCCTGATATTTCAGCTTCCATTTTTGAAAAAATAGACAATAGTTCTGTGTTCATTTGTGACGTATCAATAATTAACAGTTTGAGTACGGGTAGTCGTTTCACTCCTAATCCAAATGTATTAATTGAATTAGGGTATGCGATAAGCAAATTAACTTGGAATAACATCATATTAGTGATGAATGAAGAATTTGGGAGTGTTGAAAGCTTACCTTTTGATTTAAGGGGTAGAAAAGTCTTAACGTATTCGATTAAATCAGAATCGGAGAGTAAAGCACCAGAAAGGAAAAAAGTAGCATCCATTCTAAAAGGTGGAATTGCAGCAATACTTGATAATATCGCTAATATTGAATTAAGTAACTCTGATATAAAACAAACACAGAAAACCGAAGAGATAAAATTAACTGAAGATAAAGAAGCGGAGAGCCTCATTTCTGTCGTAGATAGTATTACCTTTACGACTGAAAGAAACCAGTCCGCTATAAAATTTGCCAAAAAATATATTAATAAAAATAGATATGACTTAGCTGTCAAATTTGCATTACTGATTACATTCACAACTGAACTTAATCAGTATCTAATCCATATTGCAAAAGAAAGTATAAAGCATAAAGACATAGCGACGGCACAGGAAGCTATCAAGGGTATTACTTTTACTACAGAGCGTAATCAACTAAGCATGCAAGTTTTAAGGTTAGCTAGCTAATAGTCATAACAAGGGTTTTCAAGACGGACAAATTACAGTTGGCTTTTTGTTCGTGCCTCACTTATTTTAGCCCAACTGTAATTTGCCGCTTAAAACGGCGTTAGGTTGCAATCATACTCACCGATTTCATTGAATGAGAAAAACATATGAGAAAGTTAAAGTTACAAGTTCAAATATCCGTTGACGGCTTTATTGCTGGCCCAAAAGGCGAGATGGACTGGATGGTGTGGGATTGGGATGATGCACTTAAGAAATATGTAGAAGAAATTACGGAACCAGTTGACTGCATAGTTCTCGGTAGAAATCTAGCCCAAGGCTTTATTCCTCATTGGGCGGAGGTAGCTGCAAATCCTGATAACCCGGAATTTGAGGCTGGAGCTAAATATACAAATACCAAAAAGATCGTTTTTTCAAAAACACTTGTTCAGTCTGAATGGGAAAATACAGTATTAGCTAAGGGTGATCTTAGCGAAGAAATATCAAATCTAAAAAAACAAGAAGGCAAAGACATTATTGCATACGGTGGAGCAAAGTTTGCATCCTCTTTGATTAATGGTGGTCTTATAGATGAATTCCATTTGTTTATAAATCCTGTTGCTATCGGTAAGGGAATGGCGATATTTAATGGACTAGATACTAATCAAAAACTTGTGCTTGATTCATCAAAGGTATTTCCTTGTGGCATTGTTGTTTTAAAATATGGCAAAGCAACCTAACAAGAAGCTGCACCTGACATTTTTTGCTACGCTCAATTTTGTATGTCGCGTAGCTCCATTTTACACAATTGCTCTTCGCAAAAACTGCAGGTGAGCTTGGCGTTATATTTTTTATGATCGAATGCACTAAAGAAATCAGAGCGACGAAAGAAGCTTTATTTAAAATCACTCAGGATTATTCAATTCGTATGGACTGGGATCCCTTTCCTGAATCTTATTCGTTTATAAATGGTAACAAGATTGAACGAGGGCTACACCTGAAAGTTGTAGATAAAGCTGGACGTTCAATGATCGTTGAATATGTTTCATATAAGCCACCATTAGTTGCTTCTATTAGAATGGTTAGCGGACCTTGGTACATAAAAAGGTTTGCTGGTTCTTGGTCATTTAAAGAAATTGATAAAAATACAACAAAAGTAATATTTAAATATAATATCGTTAGTTATCCTACTTTTATTGGGTCGTTAGTACGTCATGTGTTTCGTAAAAATGCTAATAAAAGGCTATCGTCTCTAAAAGCATTTGTGGAATCAAAAATATAACAAGGCATTGCAAAGGACTAAAAACAGTTGGCCGTTGCTCGTGCCTCGCTGATTTTGGCCATCAATTTTTAGCCTCTGAATGAGGCGTTATATGCACTCAAATAGTATTGTTTGTTTAGCTAAAAATATTGTTATCAAACTTACTTTTATAAACGTTGCTACGGGTTTCGCTATTGTCGTTTATCAATAGTCACTAATAAGCTTTGCCTATTTAAAAAACTTTTGTTGGCAAAGCTATTATTTCGTTCTGGTATTTGTGGATAGCTTAATTTATAGTGCGTTTATTACTATCGGTTTTTACTAGTTGCTTGTGTATTTATGTTTAGGTTTATCAGGCATATAACAAGCAATTCAACGGGACTTTTACAGCTGGCTGTGCTCATTCCTCGCAATTTTAGCCAGCAATAAAAGCCCATTAATTGGGCGTTAGCATTACAAGGAAGTATATGAGTAGTTGTCCTAGTTGTAGTCAAAATATAAACCCTTTTAGCTTCTCTCTTTCGGCATTTTCTTTGTACTTTAAATGTCCAAATTGTAACGTAAGGTTAAAGCTAATCAATTCCAAACTATTTTGGGTTACTTTTTTCCTGTATTTAATTGTAGTGGTTACATCAATAATTTATATTCCTCTGATTCGTGAGTATAACCTTGGTGTTATCCTCGCTGTATTAGGTTGGTTTGTTGTTTACAATAAATTATTGTTTTATATACTACGCAAAGAAAATGTTGCTTTATATAAGTAGTGTAATGCTAACAAGCAATTCAACGGGACTTTTACAGCTGGCTGTGCTCGTCCCTCGCAAATTTTAGCCAGCTATTATCCGCCTCTTATTTAGGCGTTATATTTATTTTAAATCGGTGTGTCAATCGCCAAAATTAAACTTAGAGATAAGAATATGAAAAAATCACTATTAGCGCTGCCTGTATTAATTGCTTTAACTGCATGTAATGATTCTTCATCAGATGCAAAAGAAGAAGTTCAAGAAACCCAAGAAGAAGTAGTATCTCTTGAAACTACAAAAGTGCAATTACAATTTAATTTACCTTCAGGATCTGAATTACTTGATACACAAAAATTCACTTATGATGACATGTTAAGCTATAACGCAAGTGTAAGTACTTTAGTTTGCAAACCAGATGGTTCAAAAATAGACTTAGCGGTAAACTTCGTTCATGTAGAGCAAGATAAATGGGATGTTTACTTTAAATTAAATGATGAGTTTTTAAATGTTGATAATGGTGTGATTGGAGGTACAGGGCAAACTAAAGCTACAATAGAGTTTGACGAAAACGGTGACTTCATTAGACAAATACCTTATATTATTAACTCTACTGCTATTCAGGATTCCGGTATTATTTATCAAATTGAATTAGATTTTTATACTGATGTAACAACCAATATTGATGAAAGCTTTAATGCTAAAAACTTAAATTCTAACGGTTGTTAATAATAAATATAACAAGGCATTTTTAGCCTCTGAATGAGGCGTTAGAGTTCGTTGCATCAAGGAAGGCTGTGATTACTCTTAAACTAGTTTTCAAATATTCGATGGTTAGCACTTTGGTTCTTGGTGCTATCTTAATTATCTCAGCCCTGATAGACCAGGTGGCAATTATAAAGCTCTCTGGTTTGCTATATCTGATATTCAGCTTAGTATTATCAGTTTCTTTTTTTATGCTGATTTTACGACACTATAAGATTACATCGAATAACGATATTTTAATGCGTATCATTGCTATGTTTGGAGCAGCAGTTTGTAGTGGTATTTGGATTGTCTTAATCTATCCAATTTCGTTCCTATTACCATGAACTCTAACAAGCAATTCAACGGGACTTTTACAGCTGGCTGTTTCGTTCCTCAACATTTTAAGCCAGCAATAAAATCCCATTATTTGTGCGTTAGCGGGTCAATCGCTATACTGATTGATATATCTAAAGCGTGGTGATAAATGAGCACAAAATTTAATGATTCGGTTTATCGTTCGATAGTTGAAAACTCAATTGATGCTGTAGTGATAATTAATCGTTCAGGCGATATTGTTTCGTGGAATTCTGCAGCAGAACAAATTTTCGGTTACACAGCATCGGAAGCTGTTGGTAAATATGTACATGACATTCTTCCTGCACATGACCTTCGCGATAAAGCTAATAAGTCATTCCGAAAATTTAAAAAGAAAGGGTCTGGCCCATTAGTTGGTAAAGTTTTACAGGTTCGCGGTCTTAAAAAAAATGGCGACGAAGTGCATGTTCAATTTAGCTTTAATACTGTAGTCGTTAATGGTGAGCTATTCGCATTTGCTTTTATTAGAGATATATCTGAGTTAATTGACCTTCAAGAAAAACTAATATGCCAAGCTACTGTTGATCCCTTAACTAGCCTGCTAAATCGTCGGGCTTTTTTACAGCAAACAGAAGCTGCTTTCAATATGTCGAAAAGGCATAAAGAACCACTTAGTCTATTAATGATTGATTTTGATTTTTTTAAGAAAATTAACGATCAGTATGGACATCATGTTGGTGATATTGTGCTAAAAGAGTTTTCTAGTAACACTTCAAAACTACTACGAACTGAAGATATTATAGGGAGAGTAGGTGGTGAAGAATTTGTTATTGCTTTAACAAAAACGCCTATCGAATATTCTTTAAAATTAGCTGAAAGGATAAGAGTATCTACTGAGAATATAAACATTAAAACTTCTGATTTCAGTTTTTCATTTACAGTTAGCATAGGTGTTTCCTGCATCGAAAATAATGATAAATCTTTACAGCAACTTCTAGAACGTAGCGATAAAGCAATGTACAAAGCTAAAGAAGAAAGGAATTGTGTTGTGTCAATTACCAGCTACAAGTAAATCAACATTACTAAAACAGTTAGGCTCTGAATGAGGCGTTAGGTAAATTGTGTAATTAATATATTAAGGAGAATATTATGAAAAAGGCAGTAATGGTTTTAATTTGGTTTGTAGGTATATAACTTATCTTTGCTTTCGTTGGTGGTTTAATGAATAGTGTTTCAAGTAACACAATATTCGTGAGTAAGGATGCAGTTTTATTATCAACTTTACTGGCTTTTATTATTTCAGGTTTAGGCGTTTATAAACAGTGGCTTCAACCGGAAAATACAATTAGCGTTATAAAATTTGGAGTTATTTAATGACAGATAAGGACATCGAGTTCTATTTTAGTCTCAAAAAAAGAATTAATCAGATGCCATCAATTATAGCTATATTAATGGTAATGTTCGTTTTAAATGGTATCTGGAGTTTCTTGCCATTTTTAGATACAGGAACTTCATACGGTATTGCAGGAGTACTAATAATCAACCTATTACAGGCTTGGTTTAAAAATGGAACAGATGCACAAAGTCATGATCTTATTGAAAGTTTAATCAACAGAGATGCTGAATTAATTAAACAAGTTAGTGAGTATAAAATAAGGATTAATTGAAATGTTTGAATTACTTTATACAAGTTTGGCGCCTACAGGTTTTTCTGAAGATGAGCTCATTGGTATATTGGAAAAAGCTCGAATAAAAAATAATAAGCTTGGTATTACGGGCATGTTGATTTATCACGATAGAGAAATTATGCAAATTTTAGAAGGTGATAAAAGTACGGTGCTTAATTTATTTCAAACTATTTTTGAAGACTCTCGGCATACTTGTGTTGATGTCTTTTATAAAGGTGAAATCAAAGAAAGATCTTTTTCTGATTGGTCAATGGCTTTTAAATCGTTAGACGAACAAACAATTAAATTAATTACTGATGGCTATCAAGGTTTAGATAAAAACAGTTCTCCTATTAACATGCTAAAAAGTAGTAATAATAGAGGAAAAAAAACGTTTATATCTTTACGAGAAACTTTTTTTAGTTAATTTAAATTTGATAAAAATAGGGGGTATGGTGAAGTTATTTGTTCTCTTAAATTCAGTATTATTGTGTTTAAGTGCTTTTACTGTGTTAGCTACTGATAGTAAAACAATTAAAATTAGCGATGTAATTTCAAAAGAAGAATTTTCATTATATAAAGATGTTGGTGAATTTATTGATCATTCACCCAAGGTAACTATCATTGTACAACCAGAATTAACTGATGTTGCTGAATATGGAGAAGGTGTAGTTAAATCACTCACGGGTACAGATTGTGACAGAGACGGGAAAATGGATGATAACGCGACTTGTAATGCGGTTTATTTAAAGCTTTGGTTGAAGTATAAACGTTAGATAAGATGTAAATTATAACCGCTTTATTTTAATTGATATCGAATACCATCGACTTAAGGTAAAATACAAAACTGCCAATTTATAACGTGTCTATATGACTATTAAGATAAAAAATATAACGGAAACAAAATCTGTTGAAGTTACCTGTTCAAGTTGTGAAGCTTGTTGTTGTCATTTAGAAGTTATGATTATTACTGATACGGGTGTTCCTGAGAAGCATATTGCTTTTGACCAGTGGGGCGGCGAAACCATGCTACGTTTAGACGATGGTTGGTGCTCAGCTTTAGATCGTGAAACCCTTATGTGTACCATCTATGAAAATCGCCCTTTAATATGTCGAGAGTTTGAAATGGGATCATACGAATGCATTAATGAAAGAACCGCACAGGGATTAACGAGTAGTTCAAATGGATAGTGCATCAATTATGGTCTGGAGTGTACTATTTGGTGGCATAGGTATTGGTTATTTTATCTATGGGAAAAAACAAAAAGCTATTGTTCCATTTTGTATTGGTTTATCTCTGTTTGTTTTTCCTTATTTTATGTCGAGTGTAACCATGCTTATTATTGTCGGTATTATTTTGGTAGCCATTCCATATTTCATTAAAATTTAGCTGTATTTCATCATTAGTTACACTGAAATACTTGGCAGTTTAATTAACAAATATTACAATACGTTTAGACTTCATTCATAACCATTTTTTGCAATCAATTTTCAGCATTAACAACATACCATTTATAAATGGGTATCAATCATAAATTATTATGAGTTTTGATTGATACTATTCACATTCTAACTTAACAATAAATTTTCTCACTCAACCACACTGATATTTTATCGTGATTAATTAATTTGGAGTAATTTTTATATGATCGATCTTCTCGCTGTATTTATTACCTTCTTTGCTGTTGTAGATCCCATTGGTACCGTACCCGTATTTATTGCGGTAACAGATAAATATGACCAAAAAACAAAACGTCGTATTGCTTTCCTCTCAACGGTTGTATCTATCTGCGTATTATTATTTTTTATGGCGGTAGGAGAAATAGTATTACAGGCTTTATCTATTCCACTTCCAGCGTTTCAAATATCAGGAGGGATAATATTATTTTTATTCGCGCTTAGTATGATCTTTGGTGATAGTAAACCTGAGCAGGAGATTAAACTATTAGGACGATCTCATAATGAAACTGCTATTTTTCCTCTAGCTGTTCCTTCAATTGCAAGCCCAGGGGCAATGTTAGCAGCCGTTCTGTTAACAAAAAATTCGGTTTATAGTATTTGGGAACAAATACAAACTGCATTAGTAATGATGTCGGTTTTAGTTTTGGTATACATATTAATGCTTCTTGCTGGTTTTATTAATCGATTTATTGGCGACAGTGGTGCGAGTGTTATTAGTCGAGTAATGGGGTTAATTCTTTCATCTGTTGCAACCACAAATGTACTTGCAGGTTTGAGTGAATATTATAAGCACATATAAAAAATAATTATGTAACCACAATTAATATTAGGCTTGAGTAATGGTTATCGTAAATACCACAGTTATAAATTAAAATTTTAACATTAAAGAATCACTTAGGAATATATATGAAAAAAGAGCTCATATTCGCAATTACCGCATCAATGTTATTACCCATAACGGTTGTAGCAAAAGATAATATGCATAATTCCCATTATGTGGTATCAGATAAAGTAATCGCTGAACAACGTGCAGCACTTGCAAAAAATACTAACGGCCAAGGTTTTGGTCCTCAGTCTCCTCGGGACATAGATTCAGTAGAGGGTAGTAATCCTATAATATTCAGCGATGCTCCTGTTTCTCAAAAAATGAATCTTTGTAATATTCATTTTCATAAAAATGCCGAACATAAAGGCGGCGAGTTTACGATATATGCAGGAAATGGTGATGGTCATGGTTTTGGTAGTGGTTATAAGTATTCTGGTAAGTTAAGCGACAAAGAGATTAAGTCGGTAGGAAATAATATTTGTTTAAGTGAACATGGTAGTTTGAATTCTGGTGATACTATTGAAGTTCATTATGTATATTCTACTGCTATGGTTCAGCCCGGTCCAACCTTGGGTTCATGTTTAAATGACTCAATAAATAATCCGCAGTTACGAGTAGAAACCCAAGTTTATGTATTGGTTAATAACACTGATGGTCTTAACTTTAATACGTTAACTCAATACGATCGAATAAACGATTTCTATCAAGCGGTGAACATACCTAGCAATACAGGTAAGCCTATTCAGTATTCTGGTTCAACTACAGGGCCAAGTTATAATGAAAAAGGATCTCCATTTCAGGTTACCTGGAATGTTCGACCTAAAGTAAGCAAAGTAAATATTGAAAGTGTAGGTAAGTGGTGCGAAAGCAATATCTTTAAAGAAGATCATGCCCATGGTGTTAGAAACCTAGTTACAAATTCTCAGCTTATTTCAAATATTATTCAATAATTTTAATTCATGTTTGTAATCCAAATCATTAAAGCCCTAAATCGTATGATAATTTAGGGCTTACAAAGAAGGGTGATATTTTACTATATCTCTTGTAGATTTTATTACAGGACCTTTGTTACAGAATTATAAATTTATAAACACAAATAAACCTTTTCAAATTTCTTTCGACAATTCATTTAAACATACTGAAGCGATAAAACCAGAACGTGTTTTATGCTCTGGTGATTTACTTACCCGATCATCTATTTTCTTAATTAGTAATTCCGGAAGGGTTACATTAATTTTCTGGCTCTTTCCTAAGTACGGGACAATATCGATTTCTATAATTGCCCAAATTACATTTTCATTTTGTTTTAAATGGTAATCAATTGATTTTGCATTGGGTATTGCTTCACCGTACTCAGCTAAAATTTCAAGATGTTCACCTACTACTTTTTTTAACCTAGTTAAGCCTTCATCAACCGTTTCTGCTTTTATTTTACATCCAGGTAAATCAACTACTGATAAAGAGTAGTTCGGCATATTTTCTTTAGTAATCGAAACAGGGTATTTCATGTTATTTCCTTAAAACTTCCAATACAAACAGTGTAACCCTAACACCCCCAAAAGGCTACACATTGATAACCCTAGCAACCCCAAGGTACTCAACCAGAACAACCCTAACAACCCCAAAAACGTAAAACAAAACAACCCCAACACCTCCAAAGTAATGAAGTGAACATTCACTCAACACCTTAATCATTAAAAACAAAATAAATACCGTTTAATTAAAGGGGTATTAGAGGTGTTATTTATGTATAGGAAAGTAATGGTATTTAATTAAATCAAGAAATATTCAATACGGTTATTAGAAATAGAGAGGGGGAAAACTAAAAATATAAGGAAAGTTACGCTATAAATTCAGCATAATATTGAAGTTAATAATATCGAATATAAGGCAAATAAAAGCAGTATATGAATAAAAAAAGGCTAGTTGTAAACTAGCCTTTGTAGGATCGTTTATATAAAAAACTGACTTTAAATAACACCTCTTTCTACTTGATCACGTTCAATAGATTCAAACAATGCTTTAAAATTACCTTCGCCAAAACCGTCATCTTGTTTACGTTGTATAAACTCGAAAAATACAGGACCAATCACCGTCTCTGAAAATATTTGTAAAAGTAGTTTAGGTCCATCAGTTGTTGTACCGTCTAATAAAATACCACGGGTTTGTAACTCACTCACATTTTCACCATGACCGGGTAAACGGTCTTCTAGCATATCGTAATAAGTTTGTGGCGGTGCTTTCATTAAAGGAACACCACGTTCTTTTAATCGATCTAAACATGCCGGTAAATTGTCACAAGAAAAGGCAATATGCTGAATACCTTCACCGTTATACTTCATTAAAAATTCTTCAATTTGCCCAATGCCCTGGCTTGCTTCTTCATTTAACGGAATACGAATTAAACCATCTGGCGCTGTTAAGGCTTTTGAGAATAATCCGGTATATTCTCCTTTTATATCGAAATAGCGTATTTCTCTAAAGTTAAATAATCGTTCATAAAAGTCAGCCCAAAAATTCATACGTCCACGATAAACATTATGCGTTAAATGATCGATTACGTTAAAGCCACATCCTTTTGGGTGTTTATCAACACCTTCTTCGTAAATAAAATCTATATCGTATATTGATGATCCGTCTTCATATCTATCAATTAAATACAAAGGTGCGCCACCTATACCTTTAATTGCGGGTAAACGTAGTTCCATTGGTCCGGTTGGAATTTCTACGGGTTGAGCACCTAAAACCAAAGCTCTGTCATACGCTTTTTGTGCATTTTTAACTCGAAATGCCATACCACAGGCACTAGGGCCGTGCTCAGAAGCAAAATATCCGCCCACACTTTTAGGTTCTTTATTAAGAATTAAATTAATACCGCCTTGGCGATATAAATCAACATTTTTTGAACGATGTGTGGCTATTTTACTAAAACCTAACATATCAAATACAGGCTCTAAAATACCTAGAGTTGGGGATGCAAATTCAATAAATTCGAAACCATCTAACCCCATAGGGTTTTCAAATAAATCAGCCATGTGTACCTCTGTGTATAAATTTTTATCACTGGTTATATGAAAACAACATAACTCAATGCACGTGAATAACGTGATGATTCAAAATTATATAAGTTACTAAAACAAGTCAATTTATGCAGAAAGTTAACTTAAATTGTTATTTTAGTGATATAAAACAATTGATTACGTGTGTTTTGCAATGTTTCAAATGGAAGTGTAAATGTATAAGAACAAAGGCTGTAAATTATTAAGGTCTGTTGAGCTTTTATGTTTAAATTTTCTTCAAATTAAATGTTTGTTAAGCACGGAGCAAGAGATCTAGCATAGTTGTTCTATGTAAATTCCTTGTAACAATGAGCAAAAAGCATTTAAACGGATCCGTAGGACAGGATTTGTTATGTAAGATGGTGGAATATAATTATGTGTAAATATATCTACACACGGAACATTATTACTTTTAAAATTGTAAATTTGAGCTACATCAGCATAAGTTTATGTTTTTAATATGTAATTAATAATGTTTAGATAGAATATTATCCAGAATGCTGTTTTTAAATATTTCATTTAAACTAAAAAATAGTTAATTAACTTTTCGTTTTTTACCACTTTCAGCTCGTAATTTGTTCTCACTTTGAACATATACGGTATCTGTTGTTGCCATACTGGCATGACCAAGATCTTCAGAAACATCTTTAAGAGGGCGGCCACGTTCTATTTCCATACTTGCTCCGGTATGTCTGAGCCAATGTGTTGAAGCTTCTTTTAATTTTAAGGCTTTATCTTCACCTACCTGTTGTTTCATAGTTAAGTAAGCACGATCGAAAACCGTTTGTACTAAGCGTCTTAAGTGTCTTGATGTCATTCCACCTTGACCTCTTATTTTTTCAACTAACACGGTGTTTTCACTGCTCGTAGGTAAACTTGATAAACCTCTTGATGCGCGATAGCGTTTTAAAAAAGGGAGAAAATCTACGGGTACTGTTGTATCGCGTAACTTTCGACCTTTACCAAATACTTTTAACCACCAGTTATCATCTTCGTCTTGCCAAAAATGCCCCATAATAGGTGACCAAGCAGGGCGCTCAGATAATTCTGATATACGTAAAAACAAGGTTTTCAATGATGCGATTACGAATAAGCTACGTTCAAAAGTTTCATCTTCGTTAGCCATATCAATTGCGGTATCTAATACATATTGCCATTGTACTGAGCTTAATCGTTTAACTTCTTTTACCTGTGCGTCGGTAATAAAATGTCTACAATCTTTTTTTGCTATTTGTGCAGGATTCCCCAAACAATATTCTTCAGCCATTAAGTAGTTATAAAACACAATAATTGCAGTAAATGATGAGGTTAAGGTTTGCTGAGATGGACGATATTTTTTCTTATCGATAACTGTTTGGTTTTTCTGGATTTTAGGGATTTGAATTTTATAAGGCGCCCAAAGTTCATTGGCTGAAGAGTATCCATTCGATAACTTAAAGCGTTCTTGGTTAGACGTACCGATCCATGTAACGGGTGGCTGCCAACAAAAATCAGCATATTCTAAAATATCTGTTTTACGTAACTGATCAATTGGCATTTTTTTAATAATAAACGACCATAATAAAAAACGTTCTACTTCATTTCTAAAACGATCATAGGTATGAATAGATTTATTTCTACCAGTGTATTCTAAAAAAGACTGCCCCCATTTAAAATGCTCTAACCACCAATCAGGTTCTGATGAAAATATTGTATCGAGTTCAGGATAATCTTCAAAATCGAATTCAAGTAAATCGATATACGATGGATATAATGGTATAGGCTTTGTTAATGGCATTTTAAATTTTAGCGAGTTTATCTGAGCATAAGTTAGTTTAATTTGTTAAAAACACTATGTCCAATACTAGTTTTTAAATTAATGAGTAAAGGTGGCAGGGGGCCTTTAATATTTATTAAAACCAGTCGTCGTTCTCTTCAAATACGTGAATGAGTTGTTGTTTTAACTTATTAATATTAATGTCTTTTTGAGCATAACAAATAAGATAAACCGGATATGAAAATTGAGGTGAATTAGGTGTTAATTCAATAAGTCCTTGCTCTAAATATCGATTAATGACACGTGTTCTAAAATAGCCACTTCCGCCAGACTTTAACATAACCTGTAAAGCGACAGGCCCTAAACTGATTGATATATTACTACGAGCTAATTCTGGTAGGGCATTATCATGTAGTCTTCGGTATTCGTCTCCCCAATCTATATACATGTAGGGTTCGCTATTATTTTTGGCTTGAACGCGTATTAATTTTTCATCTAATAAATGTTCTACAATAATACGCGAACTATATTCTGGTTGATGAACTAATGCGGCATCTAATCCGCCTGATCTTACTTTTTCACATAACTGTTTACTGTCACCAACTTCAAGGTTTAATGCAAGTTCAGGATTGTTTTTATTAATTTGAACAAGCCATTTGGCGGCTATAGGGTTCCAGAGTGTTAAATCAACGCCTATAGCAAGGCTGTCTTTAGATACAAGTGGTAATGGTAAATCTCTTTTTGCTGCATGCCATGTTTGAACAATTTGTGTTGCGTATGATTTAAAGTGCTCGCCATCTTTTGTTAATTTAGCGCCGCTTTTATTTCTGATAAATAAAGCGCAGTTAAGTTCGTTTTCTAACGATTTTATACGTGCAGTAACTGTTGTTTGAGTTACATTAAGTTCAACAGCAGATGCACCAAAAGTACCCGTATTGCAAATTGAAAGAAACGTTTTAGCCGCAATATAATCCATAAAACTTCCATTAATATCGATAGAACAAATAATAAACCTAAATATTATTCATTATACACATATATTTTTCTTAGATACTATCTTCGCTCCAAAATTGTGCCGACCCATGATCTATTCTGGTGCGTGCTTTAAGTCAATTAAATAGGGCTATATTAATGTTCAATCCGTCTATACCTACACTGCTACGTTTTGCTAATGTAATGATTGCTTTAACTCTCATAATTACGTTAAGTGCTATAGCACTGGTTTATGGCATGGACGAAAAACTCACAATAGTGGAACAAATAGCAGGGCACATAACAATAATGATTATGCCTGCTTTATTTAAACTCTCTTATGTTCTTAGGTTATTCACGCTGAAAGAGTTGGGCTTAAAAGAATGAGAAATAACTCTATTGTTAAGGAATGTAGGTTATATCTAGGGTTACCAACAACAAAAACACCATTCAAAGATATTATTTTAGGCTCGTTAACCTCATTAATCGCAATAATATCTGTGATTTATTTTTCTCAATTATGTTTAAATTATATCAATGTAACAGAACAGGTTTCTTATAATACGTATGTATTAATATCGATTGCGGCAACATCTGTACTTGTTTTTGCTGTGCCACATGGTGCGCTTTCTCAGCCATGGCAAGTGCTTGCAGGAAATGTGATTAGTGCTTTACTAGGGGTTATATCTTGGAAATATTTGGGTAGTAATGTAGTAGTAGCCGCGGCTTTTGCTGTTGCTTTAGCTATTTTCGCTATGTCATATTTAAGATGTATTCATCCACCTGGCGGGGCAACGGCATTAGGCGCAGTTTTAGGTGGAGATGCTATTCACGAACTAGGCTTTAATTATATATTAGTTCCTACATTACTTAACTCAGTGATTATTATTTTAGCGGGCATTATTCTTAATTATCCATTTCGTTGGAGACGTTATCCATCCCATAGCTATTTTAAAACTCACTCAGAAGGAAAAATTTCTCCTGGTGATCGAGAAAACGAGATTACCATTGAAGACTTTATGAAGTCGATCAGCGAGCACGGTTCTTATATTGATATAACAGATGAAGCTTGGGTTGAGATTTTTGAAAATGCTAAACGTCATGCAGAATTAGATATTGAACATCCAACGGAAATTGCAGCAGGCTTTGCATACAGTAATGGTAAAATTGGTAACAAATGGGAGATCAGACAAATATCAGCTATTAATAAACAAAGCGTTAAGTTTACCGTGTTAGCTGGAATTAATTCAGGATCATTTGGACAATGTACCGTTAACGAATTTGTCAGTTGGGCTAAGTTTGAAGTTGACCAAAATACATTTGGTGTTTGGGCTCGAACCTCTGAATATACTTAGAGGCTTTTAATCATTGATTGTTTGAATTTCAACCCCATTTCAATAAGAGACTAATTCAAGTCTCAATTAATGAGAGCAACATGATGCCAAAAAATAAACTTTGGGGCGATCAAACTAAGTTATCACTACAGTTTTTTAAAATAGGCCATCACCAATTTTCTACAGAATTTATTAATAAACTTATTAGTATTAAACGCGCATGTGCCCAAGTAAATTATGATGAAGGTTTATTAAAATCTGATTATTTCAACGGTATTATAGCGGCTTGCGACGAACTTTTAAGTAAAGACCACGCTGAACAATTCCCATTAAGTGTCTGGCAAACAGGTTCAGGTACTCAAACAAATATGAATGTGAATGAGGTAATTTGTACACTCGCAAATACTTTTATACACAAAAATAGAATTAAAAATAACCCAACAGAACAAGCAAGTAGCCCCATTCATCCTAATGATCATGTCAATATGTCGCAGTCATCAAATGATGTATTTCCTACCGCTATGCATTTAGTTGTTGCGCAATTAACACAAAACCAGTTACTTAACTCATTAAACCACCTGCATGATATGCTTTATGCAAAAGAAACCGCATTTAAATCGGTACTTAGCGTAGGTAGAACACATTTAATGGATGCATTACCTTTGCCAGCTAGCGCTGTGTTTTCTGGTTATTGCAAACAATTAACGCAAGCTAAATTAGCAATAACAGAAAGCTTAAGGGGGGTTTATCAACTCGCTATCGGCGGTACAGCGGTAGGAAATGGAGACAACGCACCCGCTAACTTTGGCGACAAAGTTTCGTTAAAGTTAGCCGAATACCATCAATTACCTTTTCAATCTAACGACAATAAATATGCTGCTGTTTCAGGTGAAGATGCTTTAGTGCGCTACACCAGCGCACTAAAGCAGCTAGCAAGTGTTTTATTTAAAATAGCAAATGACTTTAGGTTACTCGCTAGTGGCCCTCGTTGCGGATTTAATGAATGGCTATTACCTGCGAACGAACCAGGTAGTTCGATTATGCCTGGCAAAGTCAATCCTACTCAATGCGAAGCTTTATCTATGGTGTGCTTACAAGTGTTTGGTAACGAGTTAACGGTTTCACTCGCCGCTTCCCATGGTCAACTACAACTCAATACTTATCGTCCTGTGATTATCTATAACGTTATGGAAAGTATCGAGTTATTATCAGATGCTATGATCTCATTTGCTAACAACTGTGTGAGTGGCCTTGAATTAAATCAATCTCAAATTGATATTAACATGGAACAAAATTTATCCGTTATCACATTATTAACACCTAAACTAGGTTACGATATTTCTTCAAAAATTGTTCATAAAGCGCATCACAATAATATATCTTTAGGTGAGGCTGCTGAGTCACTTAGTTTATATACAGCTGATGAATTTGATGTACTTTTAAAACAAGAATTAATCAATAAACATAAGCTGTAGTACTTTATTTACTAGGCTTTTTAATAGTTTTTAATAAAAAAGATAAAGGTCGCTTTAATGGAAAAATTCACATAAAAAACGTATACTGATATGTTTTTATAAGGGAAGTTAAATGAATCCAAACAACGGTTTTTCTTGTTATTCAAATAGAACTCAATCTCTTAAACTCTGCAGCCTATTAGAGGCTTTTTCGTTAAAAACCATCACAAATTTAACCCCGTTATTTATCTATTTAAAATTTGTAGGGGATTAGTATGGAGACTGAATCTAAAAATGTTTTACAACGCGGTTTAGAAAGTATTCACGAACCCTTTTCATATTTTATTCGAGCTCAAACTACATCTAGCCTTATTCTACTAATGGCTACGGCAGCCGCACTTTGGTGGGCAAACTCCATTTATTCTGCATCTTATATTGGTTTGATACATACACCCATTGGATTTTTTGTGGGCGACTTTGAGCTACGCGCTTCACTCAAACATATTATTAATGATGGTTTGATGGTGATATTTTTTTTCCTGCTGGGCCTTGAAATAAAACGCGAAGTTTTAGCAGGAGATCTCGCTAAACCAGAAAATCGTCGTATGCTGATGGTGTGTGCTATTGGAGGAATGATTTGTCCTGCGTTAATTTATTCTATATTTAACTGGTCGCTCAATTCACAAATTGGGTGGGGCATACCTATGGCAACAGATACTGCATTTGCCCTTGGTGTACTTACCATTGTGCGAAAATATATTCCGGTAAGCTTACTTGCCTTTATTGTTGGCCTTGCTATCGTCGACGATGTGGGGGCAATATTAGTTATCGCTGTGTTTTACACTCAAGAAATATCTTTATTACATTTAACTAGCGCTATTGGCTGTATCGGTATTTTAGCGGCTGGAAACTATGCTGGAATTCGTCAATCTTATTTTTATATTCTAATAGGTATTACTGCTTGGTGGGCTATGCTCCAATCAGGCGTACATCCAACCGTTGCCGGTGTTGCCATAGCATTAACTATTCCTGCAAGACCTAAGTTGGTTTCAAAAAAGATAGTTGATAATGCAAAATATTTACTTGGCTCATTAAAAAATAAATCAAAAGAAGTCGATATGCTTGGCAATAAAAAGGACCACGAACAGGTAAAAGAAGTTCGAGATTTTACTGAGCGCGCCAGTGCACCACTTCGCCGTTGGGAAGACACTTTAGATTTACCCGTAGCATTAATTATTTTACCGCTATTTGCCTTAACGAATGCAGGAGTGATTTTTGACACAAACTCTTTAGTTAAAGACCTACAAGATCCTGTTGGAATAGGCATAATTGCAGGACTTGTTTTAGGTAAATTTATCGGTATTTCAGGCGGTTGTTGGCTTGCCTTAAAATTAAATATTGGCCGTTTACCAAAAAATGTTAATTTAAAACATGTTGTTAGCGCATCACTTATTGCAGGAATAGGTTTTACCATGTCGACCTTTATCGCTGCGCTCGGGTTTGATTCGCAACCTGAACATTTGCATGTTGCTAAAACCTCAATTTTAATTGCATCCGTATTATCTGCTGTTTTAGGTGTTATTTACATACGTATAACGGCTACAAATCCATCTCAAACAAATACATAAAATATATATTACTGTTAGTTAAAACGTTAGCGCATGGTTATAAAAATCCACGCTGTAGACTTATACTACATGGATGTTAAGCGACCTGTTTAAAAGAAATTACAAAGATAAAGTATAAATAACTTGGCATGCATCTTCAGGATCTTTTTTGGTTGTCATGCCAAGAGAATTAGCTAATTTTTGCATTCTATTATTACTGTTTAGATCAATAGAGAACAGGCGTTTTACTTTGTTCTTTCGAGCGTGATCTGACAAGGTATTAATTAAAAGAGTCGCAACAGACTCATACGGAACATCATCAGCTATTGTTAATGCCATTTCGCGTTCATCTAGATTGGCACCAGTATTATAGCGACATACCCCAATTTCTTTTTCTTTACCCTTATATTGAACCGTGGCGATGTATGCCATTGTATTAACGTAGTCGATATTACATAAGGTTTTTAACATATTGGGTGACAACTCTTTTATCCCTTCAAAAAAACGCTCATGCTTAGTTTCTAATGATAGCTGCCGTACAAATTCAGCTTCAATTTCTTCGTCATCTGCAGTTATTGGGCGGACGCTAATCGCCAATTCTTCGAGTGTCACATGTATGTGATCACTGGTGATATTTTTTGTCATAACGTATCCCTTTTATAGTAGCTTTTATGTAACAGTAGTAGGGATACCTTATTAGATTTTAGTTTGCAGACATTGACCTAGATCAATCAGGTTAGTAGTAGCGAGTTACTTTAATAGTATATCTAACTGCTAAGTCGTACAGTGTAATTATATACCCGTTACCAATCGATATACGTATTTCATAATGCATTTTGAATGATAACGAGAAAAAGTATGAAATAACGTATTAGGTGAAAAATGTTTGAAGTATTTACGGATTTAGCCACATGGTTAGTTGTGGATGTTTTTGGTATATCGAAAGAGACAAAATTAGGCGATGCTCTTCACTTTTTCATTGAAGACACGACTAAAATTTTCTTTTTATTATTAGTGATGATTTATTTTATTGCTTTGATAAGAGCATCAATGAATGTAGAACGTGTGCGCGACTATTTAGCAGGAAAACATAAAGGTATAGGTTACATATTAGGTTCTAGTTTTGGCGCAATAACTCCTTTTTGTTCCTGTTCAAGTATTCCTGTGTTTTTAGGTTTTACCTCAGCAGGTATTCCTGTTGGTATCACCATGTCATTTCTTATTACCTCACCGCTCATTAATGAAGTGGCTGTATTGTTGTTACTTAGCTTATTAGGCTGGAAGTTTACACTGCTTTATATTGTTGTTGGTATGTCTGTTGGGATTTTAGGTGGTGTGTTTCTTGATGCTATAAGAGCTGAGCGTTGGTTACAATCGTTTGCAATAAAAGCATTGGAACGTGGTCAAAATGCTTCTTCTACTGTTAAGTCAAAACAGGTTAAATCCTTATCTTTAAAAGAGCGACATTCTTTTGCCAAAGAAGAAACGCTAGAAATATTTGGCCGAGTATGGAAATGGGTGATTATTGGTGTCGGGTTAGGGTCTGCGCTACATGGTTTTGTTCCTGATGGTTTTATTGAAGAGCATTTAGGTAATGGACAATGGTGGTCAGTTCCTTCTGCTGTATTACTTGGAATACCCTTATATTCAAATGCCACAGGAGTTATCCCCGTGATGGAAAGTTTAATTAAGCAGGGGCTTCCTATTGGCACAACACTCGCCTTTTGTATGAGTACAGTGGCAGCAAGCTTCCCCGAATTTATCTTGTTAAAACAAGTAATGCAATGGCGATTACTAGTAATACTTTTTGCATTACTACTCGTTGCATTTACGTTAATTGGTTGGATTTTTAATTATCTGACTCCCTTTATTTAGGAAAAATTATGAAAGAAATTAAAGTATTAGGTACTGGTTGTGCAAAATGTACAAAAACTATTGAGATTATTTCGAAAATAGCCGATGAACTCAATGTAGATGTACATGTTATTAAAGAAACTGATCCTGAGGTCATTATGGGCTATGGTGTAATGAGTACTCCAGCTGTCATTATTGATGAAGTTAATGTACATAGTGGCTCTATTCCACATCGACAAGATATAGAACTATGGTTACAAAAATAAACGTTGGGTAATTGGCAATTTATCTTGTGTTAAAAATAGTTAATTCTTTAATGTAACGAGTATTTGTAGATAACCCCGAAAGATAACGAAAAACAGCGAGAGTACACTAAAGCAGCCAGGCTTAAGTTTTTGTAATTTAATGATTATTTAATTGGTTTTCGACTTAGGCAGTCAATAATAGAGCTATAAAGGCAGGGCGCTCGGGTAATTTCTATATACATAAAAAATAGGGATTTTTCCCCCAGTTACCATAAATAAATCACCTTAAAACTAAGTTATTTGTCATACATGATCATAAAGCGCAGCATTTTTTATCGATAAAAACTGAATTAGCAAAAAACATGTTTAAGTATTAAAAGTAAGCTAAAAACTAATAATTATACAAAGCCTGATTGTTGTGAATATTAATTTAATGATTATTGAGATGGCTGATGTTTTTATTTGTAAATGAATAACAATGGTTTACTTTAAAGCGTTAATGATTAGATGTAACGATTGAAATTTACGGAGCCAATTTATCAATAGATACTAAAAATATCATCATATTCTAAAAGATAATTTTTTAGATTAAAGCTTAAATAAAAACGTTCGCATCATTTATAAATCATTCAAAGATTTGATCAGACTGATTTATTTCTTACAATTACAATAATTTCTATTGTCAGTTGGGCTAAGTTAAAAGTTGATCAAAATACACTTGGTGCTGAGGAATTTAGACACGAACAGCTGAATATACTTTAAATAACTATTGATGATCGATCATAAAAATATTTAGCTTTAGCTGTTATTAATATTCATTTGTAATTTATAACCATGTGCATAATAAATAAGCTGGTCAGGTACTTTAAAAGTTATATTCATTAATTGAATATAACTAAACTTTACATAATGCGGGTAAATTGAGGCTAAGCACTGATTAAAAGCGCTAAATACACTAAGTCCGATACTGAACAGTATCGGACTTAGTGGCGTATGTGAAATACATAACACTTCTATTGGTACTTTTATCTGTTTAAACTAATTCAAATATCCCATACTTTTACGCTATTTAGGTTTTATCCAGTGAATTGCATCTATCATATTGTCGAAGTATTTAACTTCTCCTGACATAAACCAAGATCCAACTTTAGCTGTTATTTGCTGCCAGTTTTTATTTCCATAGATCGCTATTTTATTAAATTCATTATTATGTTTAAGTCCAAGTTTTAAATCATCCCATGCAGCTCTTAATTCCCATCCTTCTAATTCTGTTCCATCAATTAACACATCTACCTTTGGTTCTTTAACTTCTGCTAAAGCTGAATCAATTATAGGTGTTATAATTTCATAGTCAGCATGCGTAAGTTTGCCAACTGCTTTTAATGAGAGAAAAAACTCATTATTAACTCTTTCTATTCCTATAGATAAACCGTGTTTTACTGTTTTCATTTTACGCTCCATATTTTCTACTTACTTATTTGTTAACAGATAATCTGTTGTTTTTAATAGCCATAATATTGATAATCTGTATGTCTATATGGTATTAACTCATGATGTGATTCTAAAAATGTCACTAAATTTACTAATTCAGTTACCGTCATTACATCATTAAAATTCGTCATTTTTGATTTACCATCAATTGTCACAACATCACGTGGATAACCTCTCGCTATTTTATGTGATGGATTAATAATGCTTGTTACCAACTCAGCATATGTTTTTACTTTTGTTGATTTACCTCCTAAAACAACGTTTAAATCAGGATTATTAATACCTTCTTCTGGTTCTATTCCTTTTATTTGATGACAAGCTAAACACTGATATTTAACTAAAACGGCTTTACCTTGGTTGATATCCCCCTTAGGAAAGCTAAAACCTCTAGGTGATTCAGGGCCTAAATCGCAACTTATAAGGCTAATACTGATTAAGGACATACTTAAAAATAGTAATAAATATTTCATATCGATACCTATATAGTTAATTAAAGTAAAAAGAGATTTACTCGTTAAAATCGTTGATTGAATGCGTTAACGTGTCATTAACTTTAATTGATTTATTGGTTTAATAGTTATTTTTGTGAACAAAAAATGAGCTAGATCAATTTATTATTGAATATTTTAGAAAGACTTTTGATGAGGTTAAATATATTGTGGTGGGAGTTTGAGCTTTTGTTTAATTTAAAATAAAACGTATAAAAGTAAAGTTTATACGTTTGTATATTCACATTCTTAAATTTCTTCAGTTAATGATAATAAGCCGTTTTCATCTACAACAGCTAAATAAGATTTACCAAAATCGCCCTTACATAGATCAATATTGTTATTTGCAATTTTTAATTCTGTACACTTTTCAACACTAAAAAAATCAGAGACTTCTCCTTTTTTAGTAAAAAGAGTGTTTGTTGTATTTCCATTTATATAGATGGGATATTGGCCATTACTAAATACTCTAACACGATATAATCCATCCATATTTGAAGTTTCTTTTTCAAAAATAGACAGTTCATAATCATTATTATCTAACCAAGCAACAGTCCAATAATTACGTTTATCTCTTAACGTTTTTTTAATACTTGTATAATTACTACGTGTATTCGTATCTTCTACGGCTATTTGGCTTTGTTTAAAACCAAACCAAGTATGTTTAATTTCACCGCTTGCAGTCTCTTTTAGTAAGCTTATAACTCTATGTTTATTATTATAAATTTTCCCTGATGCCCCATCTTGTTTAATAAAAAATGTCGCTTGCTCATCTAACGCATTTATATAGCTGATTTTTGAGTCGTTATAGGTAATAGCTTCATCGTTACAGCCACTGATAATTGAAGAAGTCGCTAATATTGATGCTAAAACTAGATTTTTTTTCAACTTGTCCATTTGATGATCTCTTAATAAATTAAAACAGTGTGTTCACACACTGATGAAGTGATAATTATTTAAAAGAGTATCCAAAATTGTTGCTTATTTGTCTGTTTATAAATTGTAGTCAACTGTAAGTTTATGTTGGTATTTGTTATCACATTGAAATGTAGAATTAGCTAACATCTTGCAGTAATCAGCTATTTGGGTAATTCCAGAACATAAGCAGGATCTAAACGCACACCAAACCAGTTAATGCGCCAGTCGAGATGTGGCCCAGTAGCTCTACCGCTTGAACCTACACTGGCGATAACTTGACCTTGTTTAACTAAATCTCCGGCTTTTACTTTAGATGCACTTAAATGTAAAAATGTTGAAGTAACGCCATGACCATGATCGATAATCATAGTGCCGCCAGAATAAAACATATCAGGCTCAAACAATAAAATTTCACCATCAGCCGGGGCTTTTACAGGATCACCTGTTTTACCTGCATAATCTAAACCGAAGTGCGGACGTTTTTTCTCACCATTAAATACGCGTTGGCTGCCATAAACACCGGTAATTTTTCCGTCGATAGGCGCAATAAAACCATGAGCAAAAGCCGTGCGATCACTTAAAGTTGTTCTAGCCTTGGCAATTTGTGCATTGTCTTTTTGCGAACGAGAAACAGCAACAGGATTAGGTTTCATGATGCTTTGCTTAATGCCGTTAATGCGTTGAATATTATATTCACGCTTTTGCGGCGTTAAAGTTTGCTTTTCTATAACTCCTGATTTATTGGTAACGCTAATGGTATGCGGCTTAACTTCGTCACGTCCAAAACCAAAAGCAAAGTCACCATTTTTAGAAACAGTTAAAACTTTATCATTTAATTTAACTATATTATCTGGGTCTGTTTTTCCAACAATCAAAGCGCCCTGCTTTAAATTGCTTGATAAGCTAAATGATTGTGCTGCATTTGCGACTTGTGTTGTAAGCAAGGTAAATGATGCAAACAAACAGGTACTAACAATACCTTGTGTAAATATATTTGAATTAGTCATAAGCTATCGCTCCTTTCGCTACACCTTCGTAAGCAATAACTTTTATTGAATCATTAGGGTATGATTTTTTAAGTTGTCTGCAAATAAAGTCTGCAAGTAACTCAACGGTAGAATCGCAATCAACCACATCTAATACATTAGTTGGTACCGCAATATCAAAACGACCTTGGGGTGCAATATAAGAAAAATATTGATGCTTATCTGTTAACGCTGAATATGCTGATTTTGATAATTGAATGTCTGACTTTGCAATACGATCTGCTTCAGAAGCTATGTAAATATCTGCCCAGCGATCACACCATTGTTTTTCAAGCGTAAAATCGCGCTGTTCATTTTTAAACAATTGAATTTTAGAACGATGACCATGAGCAATGCGCTGACAATTACCATCATGTAATTTTAAGCCATGGGTATAATGGTAATAATCAGTATCTATATTTTCTTCACGTAAAACTAAACTTAAACCTTTTACGTTTTCAGGAAGTTCTGCTTTAATGATTTTTGTTAAATAATCAGTTACTGAAGAGATGTTAATTGTTTCAGCGGGTATTTTAGCAAACGCTTGTGCCGGCGATTGTAAAAAATACGAACCGCGTTTACTTATAACATCCACATACTCGCTGTTTGGCTGAGTTGTAGAGTTTTCTACAGAAACCATATTGTTATTAATAGGTAATAATAATTTATGATCAACGGCGTTATCTATAATCGACTTTATTTGTTTTTTTACTACGCTAAAGTCGAGCACCATGCTCATTTCGTTGAGTTCACCTTCAAGTAACACATCAACTATCCAGCTCTCACCTACTATTCCGCGTTGTTCACAACAATAAGAAAAATCGATAACCGTAAGATCATTAACAAATAATTGCATTAAAAGCTCCCTATTCGCTTACTTGCCAGTTTATAACTTCACTTGCTCTAACAGGAACAACAACGTCATCACCAAATGCCATAGTAGCTGGAACATCCCATTCTTTTTTGGTTAATGTAATTTTGTCTTCATTTGCAGGTAAATTATAAAATGCAGGGCCATTTAAACTTGCGAATAACTCAAGTTTATCTAATGCGTTTTCTTGTTCAAACACTTCAGCGTATAACTCGATAGCAGCATGCGCTGTATAAGAGCCAGCACAACCACATGCAGATTCTTTAGCATGTTGTGGATGTGGCGCAGAATCCGTACCTAAAAAGAATTTCGCACTACCACTTGTTGCGGCTTTTATTAACGCGTTTTGATGAATATTACGTTTTAAAATAGGTAAACAGAAAAAGTGTGGTCTTATACCGCCTACTAGCATGTGGTTACGGTTATATAATAAATGGTGTGCAGTAATAGTGGCAGCAACTTTTGGTCCTGCTTGTTCAACAAAATCTACGGCTTGTTTTGTTGTTATGTGCTCTAACACTACGTTTAAGTTTGGATATTTAGCTACAAGTGGTTTTAATATAGTATCGATAAATACCGCTTCGCGATCAAAAATATCAATATCCGCAGTCGTGACTTCACCATGTATAAGTAAAGGCATTTCGTGTTTTTGCATGGCTTCAATAACTGATGCGATATTGTCTACACTGGTAACACCTGAAGACGAGTTAGTGGTTGCCCCTGCAGGATATAATTTTGCCGCAACAACAATCCCTGAGTTTTTCGCGTCTTCAATATCTTGTGCTGTGGTTTGATCGGTAAGGTATAAAACCATTAACGGTTTGAAGTTTGCTGAAGGATTAACTGCCATAATACGTTGATAATAATCGTCAGCTAATTTTGCATTAGTTACCGGAGGAACTAAATTTGGCATAACCACTGCGCGGCCAAAATAACGACTAATATCGGTAACGGTATTTTTTAATGCTGCGCCATCTCTAAGGTGAACATGCCAATCGTCTGGGCGAGTTATTGTTAATGTATTCATAATAATCCTAAAATATTGTATTCATAACGAGACTTATTGTAAGTCTCGTTGTTTAATTCGTATTTGTTAACGCGAGTTTTTTGTTTTACCCTGCTATTAATATAAATAATATATATTAGTTACTTAGCGATTACGCGTTACTTCAATTATTCATTTTCATCATTGAAAGGGTTATTACTTTTGGCTTCATTTTCTAATAAAGCGAGTAATTGTGCTTTCAAATTTGGTGGTACTTTATAAATGGTTAAACTGTCGTTTCCTGCGTTGTAAACAACATCTTGTCCTAAGTGGCCGCGTTCAAAACTTACGCTAATACCACTACCGTAACCTGAATATTTAGTTACTTTATTTACTATTGCTTGGTCATGAGGGAAGTTTTCTTCAATCGGGTAAGCTTGTTCTTGGCAAAAAGAATAAAAGTCTTGTCCTGATTCTTCATGCTTTAATACTTTACCTATTTCCTTAATCGACACGTCTTGGTCAGTTGCTTTTTGTTCTTTACAGTAACTGAGTAACTCTTTGCGTGCGTCTTGTTTTTCTTGTGGGTCGAGTTGATTAACTGAAACATAATCTTCAACCGCTTGTACTAAAGTTTGAGTTTGCTCTTTTGCATTTATACCTTCTTCACAACCTAAAAAGTCTAAAAAGAAGTCTGATACTTTACGCCCAGCTCTCCCTTTTATAAAAGAGATGTAACGATTACCTTCAGCGTTTTGCTGATAATCAAATAAATCGATACGTGCAGCTAGTTGTAATTTATTAGTATCAAGATGTTTATCTGCAGAAATATTCTGTTCACCGTCTACAGAATAATGTTCAGACATAGGAATAATAGCAGCAAGTAAATAACGTCCGCCCATGTATTCGTAGTGACAAACGATTAAATAGCCTGTTTCAGCAAGATCGTATTTTTCAATTTCATTTTTTAATAAGTTGGCTGCTTGTGTACTAAAGTCGTAAAAAGACTGAACGTCACCTAAGTAGCTTTCCATTATATCAACGAAACGAGCGGTATCGCCTTCGGCAGGCATTGACGAAAAATTACCGTAAGCTTTACTGCCTTTATTGTTGTAAATTTTATGAAGTGAATCTACAAAACTTTCTATTTTGTGATCTGCTTCGCTGTTTTCTGGTCCAAAACGAAGTGTTACTTCACCTGTTTCTTCAATTTTTGATAAAAAATGCAGTGCAATATTAGAAATTATTAAACTCATAGGTAATGGTCAGTTTTATATTGTTTGGGCATTTGATAAACTAGCCGCAGTTAATCATTTGCAAAATTAAGTATTAAAGATGCCTATTGTATCCAAGTATTCAAACGAACGTGTAGAAAAAATCATTCAAAATCTATTTGATGTCCTCATTAATGAAGAAGCAACTCCTGATTTAGCACTTATGTGTTTAGGAAATACCCTTACTGAAATTATCAATAAACAAGTGCCTGAAAGTAAACGTGAAGCTGTTGTTGCTAACTTTACACAAGCGCTAAAACAAACCGTTGAACAACAAAATAAACAATCAAATTAATTTTAACAACAAAATCAGAGAATAAATATAACCAATGGTTTCATTTGAGTCTAAATCATACAGTAAACGTCTTTTACATTTAATTAGTTGGAGCCATTGGTTTACTTTTTTTAACGTTTTTCTCGCAATATTGTTATCGTCATTTTATGTATTTGGTGAAAAAACACCAGATACGGTGATCGGACACTTATACCTATATACCACATGGGCAAGCCATATGGGGTTTTTAACCTTTATGGGGTTTGTGTTAATTATATTCCCGATCATATTAATTTATCCCAAAACGCAGTTTATTAGAGTAACCGCGTCACTCATTTTCACAGGAGCATTATTTCTCTTATTATTAGATGCTTTTGTTTTTATACGTTTGGGTTATCACTTAAATGCCTCTTCAAGTGATCAAATTATTCTACTTATCAGCAATATGATTGCTCATAACAGCTTGAAATTTTGGGTTATATCAGGCTCTGTTGCTTTGCTACTTTTAAGCATAGAACTTACTTTAAGTAATTACGCCTGGAAACACTTAAAAGAGTTACAACGTGTACCTTATGCAAAGTATGTAGTGCATGTTTTAGTTGCATCGTTTTTTATTAGCCATTTTACGCATATTTGGGCTGATGCTAAATGGAATTATGATGTGTTGAAACAAGATACCGTTTTACCACTTTCGTATCCGTCTACCGCTAAAACATTGTTAACCAAATACGAATTATTTGATGCTGAAAACTACGTGGAAAATAAAGAAAGTGCTTTATCGTTAAAGCACAAAGTAAGCGAATATCCAAGATTAACGCAACAATGTATTGTTAATGAAAAACCTAAGCAATCAGTCTTTATGGTATTAACTCAGTCTATGTTAACGGATAATCAAATAGCGGGGTTTTCTTTAAAATCTATAAGTTCAAATGTTAACTTAACAAGGCATATAGATAACGCGTTACCTGTAAACTCTTGGTTTAACTTATTTTATAGCTTACCCACTATTTATAAAAATGATATTTTATCTCAAGATATAAAACCGTTATTATTTCAAGAAATAGAGCGTAGAGGCTTATCGTCGGATCTTACCGTTGTATCTAATAGCCCATCAAGTATTGAAACATTATGGTTTAAAGAGTGGTTTGATAATACTTATGAGTTAACAGGTGTATCGTCACTTATATTTAGCTCTAATGAAAAAAGTTTTACAGAAAAACTTAATCAATTAAATGCTGGTTTACATGTGTTTTATTTTGATGATGAAAGCACAGCTCAAGCTGAATTATTTATAGACGCGCTACTATTATCTCAACGTCAAAAAAGTGTAAAAGACATTGTTTTTGTCAGTTCAATTGGCAATAAAAATATACAAGACAGTTTATCTATTAAACCTTCTCTATTAGTAATACCTGAAAGAAACAGCGATAAATTAAAACGCCTAACAAGCCATATGGATATTCAGCCAACGTTATTAAGTGAGTGGCTTAACTGTAAAGCTAGCGCTCAAAAAATTGTTAACGGACAAAACATACTTACGGTGAAGTCGAACCGTGTTATTGCTAATACGATTGAGTCAGGCATTATTGTTTTTAATAAAGATAAGTCGGTATTTATTGATAAAAATGGCGAGTTTCAAAGTTATTCAAGACAATTGCAAAAACCTATTTCTGTAAACACAGATTTTCCATTAATGATTGATGGTGTTAACTTTATTAAACGCTTTAATAAACCTTTAGCCGAAACAGATTAATTCATAAGCAATAATTCGATAGAATTTATGGGGTAGCATATTATTTAGCCAGTTGAAACTATATGCCTTTAATTTACATTGCATTCGTTTTATAAATCATTAATATGTACGCAGCGAACAGTTAGCCCTCATATGTTTGCTTATTCGGGGTGTAGCGCAGCTTGGTAGCGCGTGCGTCTGGGGGACGTGAGGTCACAAGTTCGAATCTTGTCACTCCGACCATACAAAAATAAAGCCGCTTAAAATATAATTTTAAGCGGCTTTATTATTTCTCGTTCTGTACAACTTATAACGGTGAAATTAGTATAAAGTAAAACCCCTATCACTAAATTCTACAGCAGTTCTTGAGCGTTAGGCTTATCTTGTCTACAATAGCGCACTTTTTTATTTTCTTACTTCAGGCAAAAAATATGAATGATACTAAATCGCTTCCAGATTTACCTGATCGCCTTTCAGGTAATCCACGTAGCCCACACCATGTAGAAGAAATTTTCGAACATACTATTGGTATTAAACTTAATGGTAAGCAACATTTTAATGTGGAAGAATACTGCATTAGCGAAGGTTGGATAAAAATCCCCTCTCCTAAAGCGTTAGATCGTAGAGGTCAGCCACTTTTAATTACTTTAAAAGGCACTGTTGAAGCTTTTTATAGTTAAGCCGTTGATAGGCCTAAATAGATTTAGGCCTATTTAACCTGAACTTGGGTAACCTAGTCCTTAAAAAGGTTCAGGCAACCATTCTTTCTTACCTATACTTTGTAAACGTTCAGGTAAAATAGGTTCATAATCGGGATCAAAAGTAAAAGGATACAACTCTTGTGACCAATGATTAATATGTTCGCCGCCAACAAAACGGATGAGTAATACCGCTCCAGTTCGTGAACCATATGGGCCGTGTGGTATTTCAGGTGGTCGCCAAAAATAGGCACCCGTTCGCATAACACCATGCTCACCAGCTAACGATCCTGTAACACAAAAAGATTCTTCCACGGTTGGATGGGACTCTTTAGGGCCTTTCCATTGCTGCGGATAAGTTTGTGGCGACACCATATAAAGAAATGTTTTTGCTTTAGTTGAAGGATCTATTCTTAATATTTTACGACCAAAGTCTAAATGCAGTAGTTTTTCATCTTGTACGCCTTTATCCCATTGCATATCAAAGCTGTTTATTCCTTCTATAGCATCTTTTTTCATTACAGGTAAAGGGTCGCCATATTGATAGTAAATAGGCTGAGGTGACTGGTCGATAAAACGTATTAATACGGTATATTTATTAGCTTTTACAGTTTTTCGTAAATAGCTTGCGGGAAAATATCCATAATACCCTTCAGTATAACGGATCTTATTAATTTCAATTTCGCCCTTAAGAACAAAAAACTCTTCTTCAGATGCTAACCAATAAGCCTCCTCTTCAAGCCAGTTTTTTTTATATTTAAAAACACCTGTGGTTGCTTGAGTTTTTTGATCAACACTCAGTTCTTTATATTGAACATCACATTGAAAAGGACATGACTGCCATGGTAATACTTGCGATTGAATAAATTCTATATGTTCTCTAGACACGTTAATTTCCAGCACATTATAAAGAAGTAAAGCAATGGTAGGTTATTGAAGCAAGATAATGTTTGATACGTATCAATATATAATGCTTTTTATAAGGGAGCGACCATTATAAAAAGCATTACATTGCCTTGAATTGATATCGCTCAAGCACTCTGAAATAAGCATCTTGATTGGTATTTAAGAGTGTTAGAATGGTAATAGGTATATTAGAATGCCTGAAACTATTTAAAAAAATAACTAAAAGCATTCTTTTGTAAAAGTGTTATTACTCGTAATACGCAAGTAACTGAAGTAATAACACTATACCCCAAGCTGTAGTATGTTATTCCATCTTAATTTTGAATGGTAACCCATTTTATTTCAGTAAACAGCTCAATATCAGCTTCCGTACCTTCTCTACCAATACCACTATCGCCAACACCACCAAACGGTACATGTGCTTCATCTGATATTGTAGGGCTATTGATATGGCACATACCAGCTTCAATAGAATTTGCAAATTCCATCGCTTTATGAAGATTGCTGGTATAAATAGCGGAGCTTAAACCGTAAATACTATCGTTAGCTTTTGCTAATGCTTCTTCGAAAGAATCCACTTCATATACACTAACAACAGGTCCAAACGTCTCTTCTTTACATACGTTCATTTCTTCTGTCACGTTAAGTAAAATGGTTGGTTCACAACGATTTCCAATCCAAGTTCCACCTGCTGCAACAGTTGCACCTTTACTTACCGCATCGTCTATATGTGATTTGATACGCTCACGTTGCCTTGGTGTTATAATTGGTCCAATAATAGTCTCAGGGTCACGTAAGTCACCACGCCCTATTTTAGATGCAAATTGTGCATACATTTCAATAAACTTAGGGTAAACACCTTTCTCTACATAAACACGGCTTGAACCAATACACGCTTGACCTTGATGCATGAAAATACCACGTAATGCCCCTGTAACGGCTTCTTTTAGATTAGCGTCATCTAAAACAACTAATGGGCTTTTACCACCAAGTTCTAGTGTTACCGGCTTGTTGTGTTCTGCACACAATTTTTGAATATGCTTACCCACAACGGTAGAACCAGTAAATGTAACCGCTTTAATTAATGGATGAGTTGTTAAGCTATCACCTATTTTAAAACCATTACCAGGTATTACGTTTACAGCACCTGCAGGAAAGCCCGCATCAGCTAATAATTCAGCAAAACGCAATGCAAGTACAGGGGTCATTTCTGATGGCAATAAAACAACAGTACAGCCTGTAGCTAATGCATTAGCACATAGTCTAACCGCTTTAATTAATGGTACATTAAAAGGCGTTATAACAGCGGCTACACCACGTGGTTTACGTAATGTCATGCTTAATTTACCAGGGTAGTCGGTAGGTAAAGTTTTCCCTGAAACTTGACGCACCATACCAGCAGCAGCTCTTAAAAATGTTACCGACTTTTCTGCTTCGAACGTAGCTTTGCGATAAGTAGAACCGGCTTCATCGATTAAAATATCTTTAAATTCTTCTATACGCTCATCTAATAATTCAGCAGCTTTAACAAGTAATTTTTCACGTTCTTTAGCGCTTGTTTTTCCATATGTTTGAAATGCTTCATGTGCTGAACGAATTGCAGTATCAACATCCGTTACCGTAGTTTCTGCTACTTTTCTATATAGGCTATCATCTAAAGGGTTAAGTACATCAAATACTCCACCATCAGACGCTTCTACTGGTTTGTTATCAATCCAAATTCCATCATAATTTTCACTTAGATTACCAGTATTAAATTTACTCATGTTTTTCTCCAACATATTATTAGTAGTTTAGCGCACCGCCGTCTACGTTCAGACATTGTCCTGTAATAAAATCACTACTTTCACTAGCAAGATGATAAAGCGTACCTAAAAGATCTTCAGGTAACATTTCACGCTTTATTACTCTAGCTGCCAACGTTGGTGCTTTTGCTTTACCTAATTGCTGATGATTTTTTACACCTTCACTTTCAGTTAAGCCAACTAAAATACAATTAACATGAATATTATCTTGGCCCAATTCAGCCGCTAAAGCTCTAGTTTGTCCAACTATAGCTCCTTTAGATGTTACGTAATGGCTGAACATTGGAGCACCTCTTAAAAAGGTTCCTGAAGAAATATTTATAATTTTTCCTCGACCATTTTTACGCATACTAGGTACTATTGCTTTAGCACACTGAAAAGGCCCTCTAACATTTACTTTCATCACTAAATCCCACTCATCTTCCGAGATTTCAGTAAACGGTTTCAGTGTTAAACTCGCAAATATTGCTGCATTATTAATTAATATTTCAATAGGCCCAAACTTTGCTTCAGTTAAAGCGACTAGATCATTAAGAGAGTCGTTACTAGTTACATCAGTTATACAACCTAATGCTTCGCCACCTTCGGCAATGATCTCGTCTACAACATCTTTTGGGTCAGATACATCGGCTAAAACTACTTTTGCACCTTGTGAAGCTAAACCTTTGGCATAAGCAGCTCCTATGCCCTGAGCTGCCCCTGTAATAACGGCTACTTTTCCTTCAAATTGTTTCATTTTATCACCTACATTTTCAGTTCATTAATATAACTACATACCGATTATACGTTTTACATCTGGCCAACTCTGAGCACCAAAATCTGCAAGATCTTTTGTTAACTCTGGTGGACACCACTCTAGAAATGAAGAGTTAAAACTAGGTCTGCTTTTAATGTTATTGAACCATTGGGTTACTTTGGGAAAACGTCCATTTTCCCACATACCCGACATGCTCAACATATCTAAGCGGTTTATATAAGGAGTTAAAGCAATATCAGCTAAAGAAAACTCTTCACCTGCTAACCAAGTATTATGAGTTAGTGCTTCTTCCATTTTCTTTAAATAGCCATCATAAAGTCTTATGGTATCTTCAATGCCTGGAGCTTCAAATCCTTCTACTACGATTTGTTTTTTACGCTCTTTCCACTTAGAAGTTACTGATTGATCAGGTGTACTACTTAAAAATTCTTTTAATTTTTCTTCACCTAAACGTCTAATAATATGGCGATGGCAACATACAAAAGTAAGTTCACCACAAGCAGGATGTAATTGTTCATCAACAGCTTTTGTCCATATTCGCATTTGTGTACGATCATAAGCCGATTTAGGTTTCAAATTAGGACCAGGAAACACTTCATCAACATATTCACAAATAACAGTAGATTCATTTATCACTTGACCATCATGAATAAGTGAAGGCACTACCGCCTTAGGGTTTATTTTCATATATTCTTCGGTAAACTGTTCCCCTTTCAATATGTCAATATAATGAGAGTTGTCTACTTGTACTTCTTTTTCAGTTAATGCAAATCTAACTTTTGCTGCACATACTGACGAACCATGATGGTATAAATCGATCATAACTTTTCCTCTTAAATTTTGAGCTAAAATGTTGGACACCAGTCCAAAACACCTTTTTTAAAACTTTCACGCACGGCTATTTTTTCAGCCCACGCTTCAACTTCGGGAAATTCATTAAAAGAAAAACCTGCGCCTTTTAATGTAAAATGTAATGGGACCCACGCGACATCAGCTAAGGAAAAACTTTCCCCTGCCAACCACGTTTGATCTTTTAATATCTCGTTAGCTTTATAAAAAAAATCTTTTATAATGCTTTCTGCTTGATTGATTTCTTCGTCTGAAAAACCATTATCACTGCTACTAACATCATGAAATCTTAGTAATTCAGTGTTAGTTTGTAAGCTTTTATATTTTTGTTCTTGCTCTTTACTCATCTGCATTTTTCCACGTATTTTTTTATAATAAATATACGTTTTAATTGCTTTTACATGAATTTCAATTGCAGAGCTCAACCACCACTTCATAGTATTTAAATCACTTAAATTTTTAGGACAGAGCGGAACTTCAGGAAATTGAGCATCTAAATATTCAATAATATCGTCAGACTCTATAATCACTTTTCCATCATGAACAAGTGTTGGAACAACCCCATTAGGGTTAATACCAAAGTATTCTTCAGTTATATGTTCTCTCTTCACTAAGTCTAGATGGTGACTTACCCAAGCAAGTTTTTTTTCTTCGAGCACAATACGTACTCGCATAGAACAATTAGAAATTCCTGCATGATATAAATGCAACCCTTTCAACTCAGTAACGGGTTTATAAGTAGGTGTAATAATAGGCATAAATACCTCAACTCGTTTATTAAAATTAAGGCTTTGAAAATTTACATGATTCAAAGCCTTAATTCTTATATTAATGCTCTACTTATTAGTAACGAAACTTCACTTTAAGCATAATTTCACGAGGAGGCGACATAGCCGCAAGAATGTTAGGCCCTGAAGGTACGCCCCAAGCCATTATTTTCTCGTTTGTTAAGTTTTTACCTACTAACGAAATAACAATATCTTCATCTGGCGAAATAAAGCGCATACTTGCATTGTACGTTTCATAAGAGTCTTGTTTAACGGTGGGTTTATACGTTATATCAGTATATACATCGCCTGACATGGCTATATCAGTACGTGCACTAAAGTCCCAAAAGCCATCAAAAATATCATCCACATAAAACTCAGCAAATACTGCACCTTTAGTTTTTGGAGCGTAAATTAACGGTTGACCACTTAAATCACATACACCACTTGAGTTACGGAAAGAGTCATCACAATCAGCTGCACCAACAAAAGAATCATAAGTCGCGTCGGTATAAGCGAAGTTACCACCGAAAGTCCAGTTATCATGAGCGTACCACATGAGTTCTAGCTCTACCCCTTCACTTGTACTATCGGCTGCATTTCCTACAGTAAATTGCGCTACAGAACCGGCTAACTGAGTAGCAAGTTGAAGACCTTCAATATCCATACTAAATGCTGTAATGTTTAAATTTAACGTACCATCTAACCATGAACTTTTACTACCAATTTCAAAGCTAGTTACAACTTCTGGATCAAATTCAATTTCAGCATCCTGTTCATCAATTCGATCACTAAATCCACCCGTTTTATGACCTTGAGAATAAGTAGCAAAAAGGTTTATGTCGTCGGTTGGCTCCCATTGAAAGGTAAATGATGGTGTAAATTTACTTTCGCTGTGAGTTTCAGTGCGATTAACTTCATCTCCCTCATCTGGGTGTAAAAGATTTTGAGTTTGGTACTCATTTATGTATCGTCTAAAGGCAAAATCTTTTTCTTCTGTTGCCCAACGACCACCAAAAATAAAGGTCATATCATCAGTAAATTTCCATCGAGCTTGACCAAAAACAGCAAAGGTTTCTGTATCTTGAGTCCATGGTTCTTCTTCTGTGATTTTTGCTCCACCAAGAGCGGGCAAGTTAAAATGAGACGTTTGATCACGCGCTAGACTACTATCTTCGTAATAAAATCCAACAATATAATCAAACGTATCGCTTTCTAATGAAGTGAAGCGAACTTCTTGACTAAAACCGTCATATTCTTCTTCACGAATGGCTCTAAATAGATTTGCTAGCCCCATGTCTAAACCATGAAATTTATGTGAGTATTCATAGTTTTGCACAGCAGAAACAAAAGTTAAGGTACCTGCGTCAAATTCATGATCCACATTTAATGTTACGTTTGTAGATTCTTGGTCGCGAGATGGACAGAATGAGCCATTATCTTCACCTGTAATTACATCTAATGCTGGACCACAATTATAATGTACTACCCAATCTAAAGCAGGTTCAGTTATTGTGCTACCATCAGCTCCAGATGCATTAGCTAAACTTTGCCATACTTGTAATGGAGGCCCACCTAAGGCATTGATTTCAGCCGCATCAGAACCGAATTCCTCAAGTTTAAAATATTCTAATTTTAATTTTACGGTAGTTTGATCAGAGGCCTGCCAAGCAAACTTGCTACGTACACCATAATCTTTACGATCAGCTCCGTCAGGGCCATCCATTGTATTAATGTAATAACCTTCTTTATCACGGTACATTACTGCTAATCGACCATCAACGGTATCACTAAGGGCTCCAGTTACAAAACCAGAAATCTCTTTAGTTCCACCATTAGTTTCAAATGTACTGGCTGAAAGATCTAACCCGTAGCTAAAGTCACTTTCAGGGTTAGCTGTTCGTAAAATCATGGCACCAGCCGCTGTGTTTTTCCCGAACAAAGTACCTTGAGGCCCTCTAAGTACTTCTATCGCATCAACATCCATTAATGGATGAAGGTTAATTGCCGCGCGGCTAATATATACATCATCAGCAAAACGCCCAACAGACTGTTCAATAGAGTGAGATGTTCCGCCGCCTAGACCACGTACATAAAGATTAGGAAGAATACCAGCACTATTAATTTCAAAGTTAGGTATTAGAATAGATAAGTCTTCAACATCGTTTATACCGACTTTTTCTATAGTATCAGCCGTTACAGCCGCAACCGATACGGGTACATCTTGTATCGTGGCAGGTCTTTTAGTTGCATTGATTTGAATAACTTCTATAGCCTTAACTCTTGAAGTGTCTTCAGTCTCCTGAGCGATTGCCTGATTAACCGCTATAGATGTAGCAGATAGCGCCAATCCATATCCTACATTTGTAATAATTTGTTTTGATATTTTTATTATTTTCATTCTTTTTATTCCCCGATAGAGTTTTATAGAATTCTTATTAGTTTCAAACATGCAATATGTCTTAACTACCATTAATCTAATATATTCGGCATTTAGTATGAAAATGATATGTAGTTACCAGACCATGAATATTATTTGAAGGTGATTGACAATATGCTAGTTATTTTATCTATTGCACTAAGCTGAGTAGGCTATATAACCATTCAATAATAGGTCAGTGATAACGTGATATCTTTTTGTTACACCAACTTAACTTTAGTTTAGTTTATTTGATAATCAATAATTGTTGGTTCTTACTCAGTAACTTTTATTTAATTTATAATTTTAGGGGAAACGTAATGACACAGCATTTTGACTATATCGCTATTGGTGGCGGAAGCGGAGGTATAGCCTCTGCTAACCGAGCAGCTTTACATGGTAAAAAAGTAGCTATAATAGAAGCCAAAACTGTTGGGGGAACCTGTGTAAACGTAGGTTGTGTGCCAAAAAAGGCTATGTGGTATGCAGGACAAATTGCCGATGCATTAAAATACTCTGCTGACTATGGTTTTAAGGTAGTTAACAACGGATACAACTGGTCAACAATGGTAAAAAACCGTGAAGAGTACATCCAACGAATACATGCAGCTTACGGAAGAGGGTTTGAAAAAAACAAGGTTACTTTAATTAAAGGTTTTGCCAAATTCATTGACAAAAATACACTTAATGTTGATGGAAAAATTTACACTGCCGACCATATTTTAATTGCTACTGGCGGACGCCCACAGATCCCAAATATTGAAGGTGCCGAATACGGAATAGATTCAGACGGCTTTTTTGCTTTAACAGAACAACCTAAAAGTGTAGTCGTCGTGGGGGCTGGCTATATTGCCGTTGAGCTTGCTGGTGTTTTTCATGCGTTAGGAACAAAAACAGATTTAGTTATTCGTAAAGATAAACCCTTACGCAGCTTTGATCCTATGCTCAGTGATACATTGGTAGAACAAATGGCTAAACATGGCCCTACTCTTCATAAAAACTCGACTCCAAAACGTATTGAAAAACATGATGACGGGCAAGTAACGATCCACTTTACTAATGGGAAATCATTAGGTCCAGTCGACAAACTTATTTGGGCGATAGGACGTATACCCGCAACCGATGGAATAAACTTAGCAGCGGCTGGTATCGAAACCGATGCACAGGGTTTTATTCCAACCGATAAATATCAAAATACAAATATTCATAATATTTATGCTGTGGGTGATAACACCGGACGTATTCAATTAACCCCTACAGCCGTTGCCGCAGGGCGTCGTTTATCAGAACGACTATTCAATAATAAACTTGATCTGCATTTAGATTACAATAACGTAGCTACGGTAGTATTTAGTCACCCTGTTATTAGTACCGTAGGTTTATCTGAACCTGAAGCAATTGAAAAATACGGTGAAGAAAATGTGAAAGTATATACCTCGCAATTTACAGCACTTTATCAAGCGATAACTGAAGACTATCGAGACCCTACTCGTATGAAACTTGTATGTTTAGGTAAAGAAGAAAAGATAATAGGCATTCATTCTATTGGTTTTGGTAGTGACGAGTTATTACAAGGTTTTGCTGTTGCGCTGAAAATGGGAGCAACTAAAGCAGATTTTGATAATACCATTGCTATCCATCCTACGTCAGCTGAAGAATTTGTAACCATGACATAATTTAAAATCATACTACTTTCATGAATAATACCAGCTTGCTCAATAAGTTTTTGAAAGTTGGTATTATATTAAGGATAAATGAATTAGCGGAACTGATACAGCTTGAATAGTAGAGTGTAAATAAGATTTGTAGCGAGATGATATTAGCTGTCAACGGCTAAGAGTTATAATCGTTTAGTAAAATAATAAAAATGTCTTTTCTGTAAAATATGGTACCCGGAGACGGACTTGAACCGTCACGCTCTATGAGCGAGGGATTTTAAATCCCTTGTGTCTACCAATTCCACCACCCGGGCATCGGGAAAAGCATTTTTTATAGTAGAGATTGGTTCCCTACTTATATTAAATAAAGATAAATTTATTTAATATGAATTTTAACTAAAATAGTATATTTACACTTCAAAGAAATGAAGATGGTACCCGGAGACGGACTTGAACCGTCACGCTCTATGAGCGAGGGATTTTAAATCCCTTGTGTCTACCAATTCCACCACCCGGGCATCGGGAAAAGCATTTTTTATAGTAGAGATTGGTTCCCTACTCCATCGTAAAATGGAAGTTGGAGCGGCTAACGAGACTCGAACTCGTGACATTCACGTTGGCAACGTGATGCTCTACCAACTGAGCTACAGCCGCTTCACATCATAAGTAAACTTATAACATTTTGTAAAAGATTGGAGCGGCTAACGAGACTCGAACTCGTGACATTCACGTTGGCAACGTGATGCTCTACCAACTGAGCTACAGCCGCGCACATCTTTTACTTTTCAAACACCTACATACGCCAATATGTAGTCTTTACCCAACCTGCAATAATGAAATGGTACCCGGAGACGGACTTGAACCGTCACGCTCTATGAGCGAGGGATTTTAAATCCCTTGTGTCTACCAATTCCACCACCCGGGCATTATGGAGGCGGGTCCCGGAGTCGAACCGAGGTCCACGGATTTGCAATCCGCTGCATAGCCATTCTGCCAACCCGCCAAATCATTCACTACGAGTTGAGTAGTATTTCCTTATATATTCTCTTAAGAGAAATTGGAGCGGCTAACGAGACTCGAACTCGTGACATTCACGTTGGCAACGTGATGCTCTACCAACTGAGCTACAGCCGCTTCATCTGTTGACTCCCTGTCAACTGGAAACGCATTTTACATTGATATTATGATGAGTCAACACTTAAATCCTAAATTTATTTCAAGTGCTCAAAAAGCGGCTTAAATGGTGTTTTTTTAGCTAATACCTTACAAAATATGGTTATTATTTAGCTTTTAGCTCTGGCCAAGCTGCTTTAAAATAACTCCACATTGACGTAAAAGTTAAAATTGTTGCAACAAAATAAAAGCTATAAGTTAAAAACATGAAAAATTCTTGAGGAATATCGAATAAAATAAAAGGAATATCATAAGTCGGTTGCCAAATAAGTCCCATAATGCCTAACATTTGAGCAGCCGTTTTATATTTACCTGAATTAGATACCGCAATAACATCTCTTTTTCCGCGTGAAGACATAAATTCCCGTAAGGCGCTGATAAATATTTCGCGAGAAATCATTAAAGCTGCAGATATAGTGATATACCACACATTATAATCTTCTATTAACATAGCAAGTGCACAAACAACCATTAACTTATCAGCAACGGGGTCGATAAATGCACCAAAAGCTGAAGATTGATTTAAACGTCGAGCTAAGTAACCATCAACAGCATCACTAATGGCGGCAAACCAAAAAACAACAAAAGCACCAAAATGATTCCAAGAAATAGGAAGGTAAAAAACTAGAACAAAAACAGGAATTAATATAATTCTAAATAAGGTAACTTGATTGGGAATAGTCCACATAATCTACTTTTATTTTCACAGCGTTTGAAAGATATCATTTTACACAGATTAAGACTTAATTGTCATGCAGAGCATCATAAATATTTTGAGCCAGTACCTTACTAATACCTGGAACTTTAGTTAAGGTTTCAATATCAGCTGCTAATACTTCTTGCATTCCACCTAAATACTTTAATAAGGCTTGTCTTTTTTTAGCGCCTATTCCCTCAATAGATTCTAATGCTGATTTTTTACTAACTTTTTGACGTTTTGCTCTGTGACCAGCAATAGCAAACCGATGCGACTCATCTCTAATATGCTGTACTAAATGCAAAGCTGGAGATGTTGCAGGTAAAGAAATAAGTTGATGACTCCCCGCTAAAATTAACGTCTCTAATCCAGGCTTACGCGACTCCCCTTTTGCCACACCAACAAGTAACGGTGTTTTATCAAGTTTTAATTCAGCAAAAAATTGTTCAGCCTCTGCCAGCTGCCCTTTACCACCGTCAATAAAAACAATATCAGGCATTTTTTCTAAACTTGCATTCAAATAACGTTTATTCAGAGCAAATGCCATAGCCGCATAATCATCACCGGGTGTAATACCATGCACGTTATAACGCCTGTAATCACTCTTTAAAGGACCGTTTTGATCAAACACAACATTAGACGCGACAGTTTGTTGCCCCATCGTATGGCTAATATCGAAACACTCTAAGCGATTTATACCACCCGTTAGTTCAAATACTTCATTCAATGCAGCAAAACGCGCTTGAATGGACTCTTTTTCACTGTTTTTAGTTAATAATGCATTAGTGGCATTGGTTTGAGCCAGTTTTAAGTATTGTGTTCTTTCCGATCGAACATTGTGTGAAATTTTCACGTCGTTTTCAGCTTGTTCGCTTAACAACTTTTTAAGTTCTTTAATTGATTCAATAGCATGAGGAATAACAATTTCTTTAGGTATACGCGCTGCTTTAAGATCATCACCTAAATAATGTTGACTAATAAAGGCTTCAATAATTTCGCTATCTTCCGTATCAAGAGGCACCGTTGGAAAATAGCTTTTACTACCTAATATTTTTTGGTCGCGAATAAACAAAATATGAATACAGGCTAAATTTCTAATACGGTGTAAACCAACCACATCTAGTTCAGACGCTATACCACTTACATATTGTTGTTGCTGTACTTTTCTTAACGTCGCTATTTGATCTCTATATTTAGCCGCTTTTTCAAATTCGAGTTGGCTACTAGACACTTCCATTTTATGAACAAGCTCTTTGATTACGTCTGAGTTTTTTCCTCTAAGAAATAACTTAGCTAACTTAACTTGCTCGCCGTATTCTTCTTGCGAAATTTGATCGACGCAAGGCGCTGAACAACGTCCCAACTGAAACTGTAAACACGGACGAGAACGCGCTCTATAATAACTGTCTTCACATTGTCGCAACGGAAAAAGCTTCTGCATTAACCTTAAGCTTTCCCACACTGCGCCTACAGTAGGATAAGGGCCAAAGTATTCACCTTTAACTTTTCTACCACCACGGTGTAAACCAAGTTTAGGATGTTTATGATCGGTGATCAGTAAATAAGGATAAGACTTATCGTCTCTTAAAAGAATATTGTATTTAGGTTGGTATTTTTTAATGTAGTTATTTTCTAAAATTAACGCTTCACCTTCCGTGTGCGTTACTGTTACATCAATAACATTAATACGGTTGACTAAAGCTTTAGTTTTATTACTGCCTACATCTTTTCTAAAATAGCTTGCTAACCTTTTTTTAAGGTTTTTAGCTTTGCCAACATAGATAATAGTATTTTTTTGATCATACATCCTATATACCCCTGCTTGTTCACTAACAGAGGATAAAAAGGATTTATGATCAAAAGTTGAATGTTCTAAAGAAGTATTTTCAGACAAGTTTATAGCTTTTCAGTTTTTAACATTCCATGTCGTATAGCCAAATGAGTAAGTTCTACATCATTACCCACATTAAGTTTTTCAAACATTCTATAGCGATAGCTATTAATCGTTTTACTACTTAACATTAATTGTTCAGATATATCTGGAACTTTTTCACCACGCGTTATCATTAGCATTATCTGCAATTCTCTTTCAGATAATAAATTAAACGGGTTTTCTTCTGAAGACTTAAACTGACTTAACGCCATTTGTTGCGCAATATCAGGTGTAATGTATCGTTGGCCACTATGAACCGCACGAATAGCATTAACCATTTCATCAGGTCCAGCACTCTTAGTTAAATAACCAGCAGCACCAATTTGCATAACTTTAGTAGGAATGGGGTCTTCAGTATAAACAGTTAACACAATAATTTTAATATCAGGAGAATAACGAATAATTTTTTTAGTCGCTTCTAAGCCTCCAATACCAGGCATATTCATATCCATTAAAACAACATCAGGTTCATTTTTTCGGCAAAATTGAACAGCCTCTTCACCCGTAGACGCTTCACCGATCACCTTAAGTCCTTTTACTTCATCAAGAATTTTACGGATCCCCGTTCTTACTAATTCATGATCATCAACAAGTAAAACATTAATCAATGCACTAACACCTCAACCTATAAATATAGGATTAAAAAAGAATAAATCATAGCCAACTAGAGTATAAGTAAAATTTAATGTAACACAATAAAATTATTAGATTTTTCGGAAAACAAATAAAAACCAACGTGAATACATTATACAATTATAGTTTATTTTTAGTCAGCCAACTGTTTAATAAACCAATTTGACCATTTTTATATGCTGCGTAAGTCAACCGAACGGCATTACTCATGATCATACTGTCTGACCATTGTGTTTGCTCTGATATCAATTGATAACATTCTAATGCTTCTTGAGATAAGTAACCCCGCATCTCTCTTTTACCTTTTTCTTTTTGTCTTTCTCTATACTTTTTTTGCTTTTCAGCGTTTGTCATCGCCTTTTTTTTAACCACTTCAGTCATAACACAACCTATTTATCCCCTACAATAGGCAATATGGTTACGCATAACCTTAAAAAAGGCAATAAAAATGTGTTTTTTAACAAATCAGAGTTGTTTAGTGTACAAGTGTTCGCTAAAGTAGCGCCCTAAAATTTAATATTAAAGTAATCAAAAGTTGGGATCCTAAATCATGGAACAAAAAAACGCTTACACTAAAGAAGATTTAATAAAAGCAGGTACGGGTGAAATGTTTGGTGAAGGCAATAGCCAGTTACCTTCTGACAACATGCTCATGATGGATCGCATCATAAAAATTAATGAAGACGGCGGTGAACACGGTAAAGGTGAAATTATTGCTGAACTTGATATAAACCCTGACTTATGGTTTTTCGATTGTCATTTCAAAGGCGACCCAGTAATGCCGGGTTGTTTAGGCCTAGATGCCATGTGGCAATTAGTCGGTTTTTACTTAGCATGGTCTGGCGGACCAGGTAGAGGTCGTGCGCTAGGTGTGGGAGAAGTTAAATTTACTGGGCAAGTATTACCTACAGCTAAAAAAGTAACGTATACCATTACCTTTAAACGTGTAATTAAGCGTAAATTATTTATGGGTATTGCTGACGGTACAGTGGCGGTTGACGGAAAAGTAATTTACACCGCTAAAGACTTAAAAGTAGGTTTATTTACAGATACTTCAGCTTTTTAATTCAAACTAGCTTTGTATGCTTTTAAGGATTAATGCTAATCCTGAAAACAAAAAAACACCTTATCTTTAAGGTGTTTTTTTATATCTAATACCAAAACATTAATGAATTGACTTATTTTATACTTGGTATAAGACTTACCCGTTCAATTAATAAAACAGGTATGTATTTGTTATTACTTAAAAAGCTTTCTTCTAAAGCCTACTACTAATAAAACAAGTGGCATAAACAAACCAAAACTAGCACCTTGTCTTTCAATTTTCTCTTCAACCTCTGAGCAATTATCAATTTCGCCATTAATCGGTTGTAATTTTACTGCCCTAACAACTTCTTCTTGAATAGGGTCACCTTTAGTATCCAAAACCTCATTTCCAAAAAAGTCTCTTGCGTTAGTTTTAGTAAGCGCACTTGCTGATATTTCATTATTATCATTAATACTTTTAGCATCAATAATAATATAATCTGACTCACAAGTAAGAAGCGTATTTAAATCAGTAAAAGTGTCAGTATTCGTGTCATATAAAAAACCATGAGTTCTTCTTGGAATTCCACTTGCAACAACATGCGTTTCCACTTCACCTTGCCCTACAATTAAACCATTATTATTAATGGCTTTAGCTGTAGTTGAACTTCCTGTAAAAAAGCTATCAGGCATGATCATTTCTAAGTCACTAACATTATTTGTATCAATATAATAGAATGAATTGGTCGTTACACCGCCAATAATAGACTGTACATACCCTACCGCAGTACCTACATCATTAATATCGTTTGCTCTAGAATTATAATAAGTTTCATGATCTGTATTTAAATCGTAAACGTTACCGTCTTTAAACATGACCGCATAAGTTAATTTAAATTCGTCTACTTCTGGGTCCATTACATCGTTATCAAACCAACCTTCTGAATAACCTACAATGGTTCCATCATCATTTACGGCTTGAGCAACACTTTGTAAACCTCTTTCATCATCAACATGAGGCGTAATTAAAAAGCCTAAGGGTTCAAACTCCTCTACATCACCATTATCATTAATTGTCCATTTAATTGCAGCGGTTGAATATAAATTGTTTAAAGTTAAGCCGTCTTCGGCTAATACATTGCTAATACAAATAAGTAATGGCGTTCTTTTTAATTGCTCTGCATCCTCACAATCAATAGGATTATCAACCCTATTTTTTGCTTCACTGATGCTGGCTTGGGCCTCTTCAGTTATACTCGTGGTTGCAAAACCAATCGCAATACCTGTTTCACTTATTTCAGAAATTGCAGATAAACCACCATAGGTAGACTCAGGCGCCATTAAAGGAATAATAGTGTTACCTTTATCAAGAGAATAAAAACCCCTACTAGAAAAGTCACTAGCAAAGTAGGTTATAGTTTCATCATCGGTGTCGTCATTATTATCATCAAGAATATATTCACGGGGAATGAATGGAGCACTTGCTGTTCCATATATCCAACCTTTATCTGTAATACCGTTAATCAGGTCAGATGTTGAACGGGTTAGTTCGTTTGTCCCCTCAAAAGTAGTATCAAATACCGTAATCTCTTCTGTATTACTATTTAAGTTAATCATGGCAGCGACATCACCATATTGTTGATAAGTAAAATCGCCTTGTTTACTAATTAAATAATTAACCGCCCAAAAGCTATCATTTTCAGTCGGATTACCATTTCTTAACGCTTCTTCATCTTCAATATCACCAACACCAAATACCACTTCATGGTTCAAAGCTGCATTGCTAATAATATTATCAAAGTCAGTTTCGTTTAAAAATTGATATTGAACTGCAAAACTATATGCTTGAGTACCTGAAATAACCATTTCACCCGCATTGTTTTCTTGTTGAGCAAAAGTATATTTGTGAGTCTCTCCTGCCCCTTTATCAATAACCTCATAGGTTGCAGCTTGTACCGAAGCACTAGTTAAAGCACTATAAATTCCTAAAGCGAGTATTCTTTTTGCAAATATTTTCATTAACGACTTAACTCTCAATTTTTTATTACAATTCATCTAACTCTTGCCATCTAGCATAAGTTACTTCAAGCTTCGACTCAGTTTCTTCGAGCTGGTTCAATATTTTTTTCGTATGTGACTCATCATTAGCAGTAAAAAAATCAGACTGATTAACTTCTTCTTGCAAAGCCGTTATTAACTTTTCTAGTTCTTCAATTTGTAATGGTAAAGCTTCTAATTCTTTTGTTTCTTTAAATGATAGTTTTTTCTTTTCTGGTTTTGCTACGGCTGTTTTAACTGAAGAAGTTGTTTTTTTATCTTCTTTTTTCTTACCCGCACTACCCGCTAAATTTTTTCGTTGTTCATTTTTATAAGCCACATAACTATCTACATCATCGTAGCCACCAACAATATGCGTTACGTCACCTGTACCATCAAAATACAAACAAGTGTTTACACAGTTATTCACAAAATCACGATCATGGCTGACTAAAATAACCGTTCCTGAATAATTTGCAACGACTTCTTCTAATAATTCAAGGGTTTCTATATCCAAATCGTTTGTTGGCTCATCCAGTATCAGTAAGTTACTAGGGCGTAAAAATAAGCGTGCTAATAATAAACGGTTTTTCTCTCCGCCTGATAATGCTCTTACCGGTGTTCTTGCACGTTTAGGGCTAAACAAAAAGTCTTGTAGATAACCTAAAACATGGCGTGTTTTACCATTAACGGTTACTTCTTGTTTACCTTCAGCAACGGTATCTTGAACCGTTTTATTTAAATCAAGGGCTTCTCTGTGTTGGTCAAAATAAGCTACTTCTAAATTAACGCCACTGCGCATAGTACCTGAAGTAGGTTGGATCTTATCCATAATCAACTTAATTAAGGTTGATTTACCTGTACCGTTAGCACCAATTAAAGCCAATCTATCGCCGCGTATCATCAATAAATCTAACGCGTTAATAATGGTTTTATCATCAAACGTCATATTTAAGTTTTCACACTCAAACACCAACTTACCTGAACGATCACCATGAGTAATATTAATACCACCTTGGTTTTTCACTTCACGGCGTTGTTCACGTTCTGCACGTAGTTTTTCTAGAGAACGAACACGGCCTTCGTTACGTGTTCTACGGGCTTTAACACCTTGGCGTATCCAAACTTCTTCTTCGGCTAACTTTTTATCGAATAATGCATTTTGCTGAGCTTCAACTTGTAAATCATGCTGTTTTTGCTCAATGTATTCGTCGTAATTACCTGGGTAGCTGGTTAATTTTCCGCGATCTAAATCTAAAATACGCGTCGCTAAACCACGAATAAACGCCCTATCATGACTGATAAATACGATAGTTCCTTGGAAGTCTTTTAAGAACTGCTCAAGCCACAACACACTACTAATATCTAAATGGTTGGTTGGCTCATCAAGTAACAATACATCAGGCTCGAGCACCAAGGCTTTAGCTAAAGCTAGTTTTCGTAACCAACCACCAGATAAATCGTTTACCATCTTATCCGCTTCTAACTTCAAAGTAGTAAGGGCTTTATCAATAAGTTGCTCGTCTTGCCATGCGTTAGCTTGGTCAAGTTTTTGTTGTACATCAGCAAGCTTATTTAAGTTATCTTCCGACGGGTCTTCGCCAATTAACGTAATCATATGATGATATTGTTTAATTAACTCAGCATTCTCTTTAACACCTTGCGCAACGTAATCAAATACCGTCATATCGCACGACTCTGGTGGATCTTGCTCTAACATGGCTAACTTTACGTTGTTAGACATAAGCAACTGACCATCGTCAAGGTTTTGCATACCGTTTAAAACTTTCAATAACGAAGATTTACCTGCACCGTTGCGCCCTACTAAACAAACTCTTTCGCCTGTTTTAACGGTTAAATCTGCTTTATCTAAAATACTGTCTTCACCAAAGGCTAATTCACCTTGTGAAATTCGAATTAATTCCATCGATTTATTTCAACTCTAATTTATGTAATTTTTTAATATCTTCTTGAGTAAATGGCCAAAATAACTTTTCATTGCTATTTAACTGCTCAAGTACAGGAATGCTAATACCATATAGCTCAACTAACTTTTCATCTTCAACAATATCAACAATGTTAATGGTATTTAAAGGCATTACACTTTCACACAGCGCCAATGCTTCTTCGCAAAGATGACAGCCCTCGCTGCTATATAAGTTATATTGTATGTTCATCATTTATTTTTCGATTATACGCGTAATTAACCAACTATTATGTATATGTTTGTTACGCAAAAAGTCTTTATCTCGTGTTTGCTCAGTTATTTCAGTCGCCTTAACACCTAATGTTTCCATCGCTTCAAAATCCATTTTAAAGTTACGTTTATTATTGGTAAAAATAAGCTCGCCGCCTTCAGCTAACGACTTTAATCCATCGGTGATCAAGTCAACATGATCACGCTGAACATCAAAGCTATCCTCCATTCTTTTTGAATTTGAAAAAGTAGGCGGATCAATAAAAACAACATCAAAGGTTTGTTTATTATTTTTAAGCCACTGTAAACAATCGGCTTGTACAAACTGATACTTATGACCTGATAGTTTATTTAAGGTAAAGTTATCTTGCGCCCAATCTAAATAGGTTTTAGACATATCAACCGTAGTTACCTCACTCGCTCCATGCAACGCAGCTTGTAATGAAACAGAGCCCGTATAAGCAAAAAGGTTAAGTAAGGTTTTATTTTTAGCTTTTTGCGCAACAATTTGGCGTGTTTTACGGTGATCTAAAAACAAGCCTGTATCTAAATAATCCCACAAGTTTACTTTTAATTTAGCGCCGTATTCTGTTACCACAATAGACTGCTGGCTTTTATCAACTTTTTCGTACTGATTTTTACCTTTTTGCTTCGCGCGTGTTTTTAACACCACTTGGCTGGTAGGAATATTCAAAACTTTAGGAGTAAAGTAGATAACTTCTTGTAGACGTTTAGCTGCTTTATCTTCATCAATAGTCGATGGTGCAGCATATTCATGAATAACCACATACTCGTTGTAAATATCTACAGCTACGTTGTATTCAGGAATATCAGCATCGTATAAACGATAACATTCAATTTGTTCTTTCTTCAGCCAGTTTTTTAAGCCTTTCTTATTCTTAACTAATCGATTAGCAAAAGCTGAATCTTTTTGGTCAAAATCAGCATTAGGATTACTCGCATCTTTATCTGCTTGCTTCGCATCAATATTATATAAAGCCAGTTGACAATCTAACGGGCCATTCTTAAATTTATAACGCTTAAAGGTTGCTAGTTTAAGCATACTTAGCAACTCAACATTGGCGGTTAAAATAACCACACGCCAATTTAAAAATTGCGCTTTAAGCTTTTTACCAAACAAAGCAAAGTTTTCTACAAGCTCGGGTAATTCACCAATACGAACACCATAAGGTGGATTAAATAAAATAGTACCTTCTTTACCAAAAGCATTATTTAACTTGGTTGAATCTTTACATGAAAAATCGATATATTGCTGAAGCTTAGCCATACGCGCGTTTTGTTGAGCGGTATGAATAACTCGGCTATCAATGTCGTTACCAAACACTTTTACTTTAACAGTAGCTAAACCTGTATTGGTTGCTTCAACCGCGCTAGCTAATACATTTTCCCATACGGCAGGACTATGATTAAGCCAGTTTTCGAAGCCCCACTTTTCTCTATCAACTGCTGGAGCTAAACCCGCAGCCATAGACACAGCTTCAATTAAAATAGTACCTGAACCACACATAGGATCTAATAAAGGCTTAGTGGTGTCAGCTAACCAACCCGAACGTTGAATAATAGCCGCAGCTAAATTTTCTTTTAACGGAGCCGCACCACTGTTTTGACGGTAACCACGTTGAAATAAACCACGACCTGAAAAGTCTAAATAAATAGCCACACTGTTTCTTAACAAACGCGCTTGAAAACTAATGTCAGGATTTGATTTTTGTACCGATGGGCGATCTAAATCGTTATCTCTAAAATGATCAACTATCGCATCTTTAATGGTTAAACCACCAAATTGGGTATTACGTATCTCTTCACTTTGGCCAACAAAATCAATTGAAAAAGTTTGTTTATTAGAAAAAACCTCAGACCAATTAATTAAAGACGCCGCTTTAAATAGCTCATCTTTATTGTTAGCGTCACCCTCACCTAATTTTAAAAGCACTCGAGAAGATAGTCTTGTCCATAAACAAATATGGTAACCCACCTCAAGGCTTGCTGAAAAATAGACACCTTCAGGTTTTTGAACAACAGACTCACCACCAAGCTTTTTAACTTCTTCAAAAAGTAAAACTTCGATACCAGGCGATGTTAGCGCTAAGAATTGATACATAAAGGGCTTCCAGAGTGATTAATGGCCGCGATTATAAACAAGAACCGTCAGTACTTAAACCTATTAAACTTTATTAGATGATAATAAGCAGGAAAAAATAAGAATACTCACTAAAAACACCTCTTTGTGTATTTTAAAAGCATTAACTGGTGGATAAACTTACACTCTATAACTTTTATCAAATATAGCGGTAAAAGCGGTTGCAAAGTACGACTACACTCCCTATGATGCACCTCATTGAAGCAGAGGCAACTTTGTGAAATATTCTTTTAGAGAGAATTAAAACTTCTAAGGCTTGTTTAAGTAATCACTTAAACCATTCGGACGCGGGATGGAGCAGCCTGGTAGCTCGTCGGGCTCATAACCCGAAGGTCGTCAGTTCAAATCTGGCTCCCGCAACCAATCTATTATTTTCCGACCAAATCGTCAGTTCACTCTTTTCAAAGTTCAGGGCTCCCGCAACCAATTCCCATTATATAATTCAAAATTTTCCATAAAGACGATTAACGACCAATTCGTCAGTTCACTCTTTTCAAAATTCAGAGCTCTAGCAACCAATCCTTCTCTATAGATAAAAAACACAAGATAAACCACCGAGAACACAGAGGGGCTTCGCCCTACACCGAATAAAGATCAGAAAAGAAAGGTTTTGTTGTTTTAAATAATTCGTAAAATTAGCGTAATTCGTTGATAACGTCTTTTAAAAAAAAGTGTTTTGAACTTCTCTGTGTGTGCGAAGCACAACTCCGTGTCCTCTGTGGTAAAAGCTCTTATCTTTTAAAAACACTGTCAGCTAATTACTCGAATTAAAAACATAAAATTATTATGCCAAATGTTTTGACCTTCTCTGTGCTCTTCTCGGTGGTTAAAATGTCTTATCTTTTAAAAACTCGAATTAAAAGATTAACCACAGAGTACACAGAGGGGCTTCGCCCTACACCGAGTAAAGATCAGAAAAGAAAGGTTTTATGGTTTTAAATAATTAGTGAAATTAGCGTAATTCGTTGATAACGTCTTTTAAAAAAAAGTGTTTTGAACTTCTCTGTGTGTGCGAAGCATAACTCCGAGCCCTCTGTGGTAAAAGCTCTTATCTTTTAAAAACACTGTCAGCTAATTACACGAATTACCCTAATTAAAAGATTAACCACAGAGTACACAGAGAGGCTGCGCCCTACACCGAGTAAAGATCAGAAAAGAAAGGTTTTATGGTTTTAAATAATTCGTAAAATTAGCGTAATTCGTTGATAACATTTTTATATAAAGTGTTTTGACCTTCTTCGTGTTCTTCTCATGGTAAATATTTTTCATCTAACAGAAAAATCTATTTATTTGTATAAATCAAAATAAATCACTCAAAAACATGAACAATATACATTCTATTCTTGGATTGTTTTTACTATGTCTGCTAAAATCGCCCGCAAAAGGCGTTTATCGTAACTTTATTCAACAAGTTAAGTATTCATGCAGAATAGCTTGGTCATTTAATTGTAATGAATCAATGGTAACTTGCAGAATAAAATAAACCTAACTAGTTAATTAATATAAGCAAGTTATCACTCGTAATAACAATAAGGACATACCGTAATTTTGAAAAGTACAACTCAAATTCCAGCCCTATTCAAAAATATTGTTAAGCACTCTTACTTATTAATACTAACTCTTCCAGTAATTACACATGCTGAAGACCGAGCAGGTTTATTATTAAACGGCTCAATAACAGCCGAACATACAGATAACGCACTTAATAACACCAACAAAGTATCAGACACCGCGTTTATTATTAATCCCGATGTAAAATATTTAGGTTTAGTAGGAAAACACCAATTTTTATTAAACTACAAAGGCAAGCTTGCAACCTATACACAAGACAGCGATTTAAATTACAACGAACACAAATTCGCTTTGGGTGCAAAACTGGATCATAGCAATAAAATTAATACTGAATTCAAATTAGGATTCGACAAAATCACAGAAGAGCCAGGTTCAACCAACTCATCAACGCAATCGTTAACTGAATTTAATCAATACCAAAACAAAACAGCACAAGCAAAGTTGTACTACGGACAAACCGTAAGTACAGGGCAAATTGTTTTAGGTTATAAATACAACGATCGTGAATACACTAATAACCAGCAATCATACCGTGATGTAGAACAAAACCAATTCAGTGCAACTTTTTTTTACCGTATAGCACCTAAAACCCGCATTCTTTTCCAAGCAAGTACTGAAAAGTATTCATACGAAGATCAAATACTAAGTAATGGCCTTTCTTTTAATCAATCAAGTAACAACAATTTATACCTTGCAGGTGTGGAATGGGAAGCAACCGCAAAATCGAAAGGTATATTTAAAATAGGTTATCAAAACAAAGACTACGATGATGCTAGATTAAACGACATATCAGGCCTCTCTTATATGCTAGATATGATCTGGAAACCTAATACTTACACACAAATAAAATTAGGCGCAGTTCGCCAAACAACTGAATCAGCACAATTAAATACCGGCGGTTTCTTAAGCACCTCTTATTCACTAGATGTTTCACATTACATTATGCCCCGTACAGCTGTGACGGCTAGATTCACTATAGACAACGACGAAATAGTTACAGGTAACAGCAGAACAGATAAACGTAACAACATAAAAATTGGCGTAAACCACAGTTTAAGAAAATGGTTAAACGTGAAGTTAGCGTATAAATACCAAGAAAAAACATCCAATATAGAATTATTTAACTTCGAGTCTAACACCATAGAATTATCGCTAGAAACGGCATTCGAGTGATCTAAAGGTTTTATTTACCTGAACAACATTCTTATAAATAAACAACCTGAAACAAATACATAAGCTTTATTAAAGGAAGAACCATGAAACTAACCAAACTAATTTTTACTCTATCCATGAGTATAATGATGTTTTTATCATTCAATACCTACGCAGAAGAGACCGACAATTATAAAGTCTCAACTGATGATGAAATATCCATTACCGTATTTAATGAACCCGACTTAAGTATCGACAAAACAAAAATTGGTGCTAACGGCTCTATTTCTGTTCCACTTATTGGACAAATAGACGTTAAAGGCTTATCTGTTCCTGAAATAGAAAGTAAAATTACCACATTGTTATTAGATGGCTACCTTAAAAAGCCAAACGTATCTGTAACCATAACCGAATACCGCCCTTTTTACATTAATGGTGAAGTTAAAAAGCCTGGCAGTTATCCATACCGTAAAGGCTTAACCATAGAAAAAGCGATAACATTAGCAGGTGGATTTACTGAACGCGCATCAAAATCAGCCATTTCACTTGTTGGCGAAATAGACAAACGCTTTGTAAAAGCCGTAGCACTTACCGACACAGTTAAACCTGGCGACGTTATTACCATCAGCGAAAGCTTCTTTTAAGGATAAAAAATGAACTCTGTAGTACCAGAAAAAGCTTCATCGCTTAATAACTCAATGCCTAGCAACGATTCATTCAACACGGAAGAAGTAATAGATATAGGGCAATACTGGCGCACCATCAAACGAGCTAAATGGGGAATTATTGTTATTACCCTTTGTAGTTTAATTGTTGGAGCCTATATAGCATCAACGGCTGTTCCTATATATAAAGCATCAAGTAAAATATTGGCTGATCCGCAAAATCCATCCGCTGATAGAAACGAGCAATATATTGCTACAGCTTTAGTCTTTTTATATTACGAAACACAATACGAAATAATACAATCTCGTAACGTTGCAGAAGTGGTTGTAGATAAACTAAACCTCGTTGAAAAATACAAAAAAGAACAACTTGAATTAAAATCTGAGAAGCCTTCAGAGTTTAGTGTAGCAATTAAAGAGTTTAAAAATGAAATCTCTGCACTATTTGCTTCAGACACTAACGTAAAGGTAAAAACAGCTCCATTAACAGATACAGAAATAAAAATAATGCTTGCTTCTGAGATCCAAGCAAATGTTGAAGTATCGGGTGGTAAACAAAGTCAAATTATTAACATCAGTTACACGTCTGACGACCCACAAGAAGCAGCCGACATTATTAATGCGCTTTCTGATGCTTATATACAATTTGGTTTAGAATCGCGTCTAGGTGAGGTTAAAAACACAGAGTCTTGGTTAAGTGAACAATCGACTCAGCTAAAGAAAAAACTACAGGATTCTGAAGCTAAATTAAGTGCTTACCGTTCACAACAAGGCATGGTTAATACAGAACAACAACAACTGCTTGCTAATTCACAATTACAATCATTAAACAGTGAATTAATAAGAGCACAAACCAACTTAAGTTCCGCTGAAGAGCAATATTTAGCGGTTAAAAATGTAGAGCCGGGCTCTAAAGAGTTTTACTCACTAAGTCCTGTCCTTGATAATAGAACGACTAGTGATATGGTAAAAACCGAAGCACAATTATCACAACGTGTTAATGAGCTATTTGAACGCTACGGTGAAAAACATCCTAAAATGATTGCTGCTCGTTCTGAATTGAAAAGTGCTAGAGAAAACCTAGAGAAAGAAGTAAACAAGGTAGTTGAAAATATAGATAAAAATTATAAATTAGCACAATTTCAAGTAACCAATATTCAAAAACTTATTGATAAAAGCAGAAACGACATTCAGTCGTTGCAAACAGATAACTTTTCATTAGTGAGTTTAGAGCGCGAAGTTGAAAATAACCGTAGAATATACGAAAACTTCCAAGTTAGTTTAATGGAAGCCAATGGTCGTAGTGAGTACAACAGCTCAAACGTACACATTATTGACCATGCAACAGTACCTAAAGTACCTTTTAAACCTAACGTTAAGCTCATTGTTATTTTAGCGGGTGTGTTTGGTGTATTTTTTGGTGTGGTATTAGCTTTTGTTCGCGAAGCACTTGATAACACATTTAAAACGCCTGACTCTGTTGAAGAAAAATTAAAGCTTCCAGCATTAGGTATTACTCCAGTCGTTAAAGTTAATAAAAAATCTGCAATACCTGAAAAGCAATACCTTGACGATTCACGTTCACCGTTTGCTGAAAGCATAAACACCATACGTACAGGTTTATTGTTTTCCAATATTGATAATCCACCTAAAACCATCTTAGTAACTTCGGCTACGGGTAGTGAAGGTAAATCTACCATGGCAATGAACTTAGCAGCGGCATACAGTAACTTAGGTAAAACGTTATTACTTGAAGTCGATTTACGTAAACCAAGTATGGCTAAAAATTTAGGTATTCAAACCAAGCAAGGTCTAACTGACTTGATATCTGGTTCAGTTAAAGCTTTTAGCGATATTGTATACAAAGATAACAACGACCAACTTAATGTAATAACATGCGGCACAATAGCGCGTAATCCATTAGAGCTATTGTCTTCTAAAAAATTCGAAGATGTATTACTGTCATTACAAACTCACTTTGAATATATTATTTTAGATGGTCCTCCTACTCTACCCGTTAGTGACTCGTGTATATTAGCGAATAAAGTTGATGGTGTTATCTTTGCAGTTAAAGCTGAAGATACACGTATTAAGGTAGCTAAAGAAGCCGTGAGTCGTTTACAGAAATTACACGCTAATATTATTGGTGCAGTACTTACAGTGGCAGAACCTCATAAAATGAGTTACTACGGTGATCATTATTACTCGGGCGAATACTATGGTGTAAAACCACCTAAAGAAGAAGCCAAAGCAAGTTAATTAAAAAGTTAACAGCAAACAAGATCAACCACAAAGAGCACAGAGGTTTTAAACAAAGAAGTTTTGAACTTCTCTGTGTAGTGCGAAGCACGCTCTGTGTCCTCAGTGGTAAAAAATTAGCTATAGTTAAACAAGATCAACCACAGAGAACACTGAGGTGTTAAGCAAAGAGGTTTTTAACTCCTCTGTGTAGTGCGAAGCACGCTCTGTGTCCTCAGTGGTAAAAAATTAGCTATAGTTAAACAAGATCAACCACAGAGAACACAGAGGTTTTAAGCAAAGAGATTTTGAACTTCTCTGTGTAGTGCGAAGCACGCTCTGTGTCCTCAGTGGTAAAAAATTAGCTATAGTTAAACAAGATCAACCACAGAGAACACTGAGGTTTTAAGCAAAGAGGTTTTGAACTTCTCTGTGTAGTGCGAAGCACGCTCTGTGTCCTCAGTGGTAAAAAATTAGCTATAGTTAAACAAGATCAACCACAGAGAACACTGAGGTTTTAAGCAAAGAGGTTTTGAACTCCTCTGTGTAGTGCGAAGCACGCTCTGTGTCCTCAGTGGTAAAAAATTAGCTATAGTTAAACAAGATCAACCACAAAGAACACTGAGGTTTTAAGCAAAGAGATTTTGAACTTCTCTGTGTAGTGCGAAGCACGCTCTGTGTCCTCAGTGGTAAAAAAGAAAACTACGGTAAAATCACGATCACAACAACTAACTAGGTGAAAAAATGATAGACATACACAGCCATATTTTACCCGGTATAGACGACGGTGCTCGCTCGCTTCAAGAAGCACTTGATATGCTTCGTATAGCAATAGACCAAGGTGTAACAACACAAGTATTAACACCTCATATTCATATGGGGCGTTTCAACAACACTAAGCAACACATCGAACAAGAATTCACAAAATTCAAAGAACAAGTAAACGCCGCTAACTTACCTATAAAACTACTTTTAGGTGCAGAACTACGTATTGGTCCTGAAATAATGCAACTAATTACTACAAATGCTGTTCCATGGTTAGGCGAAGTAGAAGGCCAGCGGACCTTTCTTTTAGAATTTCCCCGTACCGAAGTTCCTTTTGGTAGCGACAACTTAGTACGCTGGTTATTGTCAAAAAATTGCTTACCCATTATTGTACACCCCGAACGTAACAGCACCTTTTTACATAACAGAGACAAACTACAAACCTTTATCGATTTAGGTTGTCCGTTACAAATTACCGCTAGTAGTCTTACGGGTAAATTTGGTGCCGATGTTCAACAGATGACAGAAGAATTATTAATAGCAGATCAAGTCAATGTAATAGCTTCAGATTGTCATAATTTAAAAGGTAGAGCACCAGATTTGCAGGCTGGTGTAGAACAAGCTAAAACCATCATTGGTAATAAAAAAACCAATACACTTATAAAAACTACGCCAGCTGAATTAACGTGTAACAACGCGTTTCATTAAGCTTTATACGCTTACCTATAAAAATCTAACTCAGTAATACATTATGAATGGAATTCAACCCCAAGCTTCACCCCAACCAAAATCATTTCAAATAAAAAAAATACTGGTAGTTTTTACCTGTGTTTTTCTAGCTTTTTGGTGTTTATTATGGGCTTGGGCTTCACTCACAACAATAAGAGTTGAACAAGTCATAACGCAATGGGAACAAAATAAAAAAACGTTTTCAGTTGAAGAAAGTCACACATTTGAATTAAGACTAAAGCGCTCGTTAACCCTTAATCCTCTAAGTGCCAACACCCATTTGTTACTCGGCAGGTTATACGAACAACAAGCTATTAATATACTTGACCAGTCACAAAAAAGCACAATAGAAAATGCTGAGAAGTATTATATATTAGCATTAAAAAAACAACCAACATGGGATTATGCTTGGGCAAAACTAGCTAACTATTACAGTCACGAACAACTAAATGCTTACGGTAATACAAACATAGAAAAAAAGCTCCAAGAAGCAATAAACCAAACAATCTTTACAGGGCCGTACGAACGAAAAACCCAACGAGTTATTATTCCTTTACTCTTTAAACACTGGAGCCTTATAGCTGGTTCCCCAAGAACAAAAGTACAAGCTGAAAAAGTATTATTACAGTCAACTCAGTATAGAGAGAATCTAGATCTTACACTGAAATCAGCAAAAACATACAATAAAATTCACGTATTAAAGCCATTACTATCTGACAAAAAACACATAAAAATACTGTCTAAATATCAAAAACAATTGGAAAAAGAAAACATCAACAAACAGCTAAAGAGCATTAACTAAATGGATTTTAATTACTCAAAAGAAAATAAAAATAACTCGACCTTGTTCGTGCTTTTTTTAGGGCTTACCTTTTTGCTGCCTTGGCCTCATGGTTTAGAACTGGTCTGGGAATATCTTCTTTTCGGCTTTATTATATTTAGCCTAAGCACCATTTATTTCATAAAAAACGATAATAGCAATGTCTTACAAGTAACATTAACGCCTTATAAAACATCACTGACTTTATTTCTCATATTAATATTATACGCTTTGTTGCAAATAGTCCCTCTCCCTCAAAGTATCATAAAAATAATCAGCCCTAATACTTTAACGAGCAATAGTTTAAGTATTGCACCCGAAACATCATTATTAGAATTACTCAAAAATATGAGTTATTTCGCCACTTTTATTTTGTGTTTATGTTTATTAAATTCGAAAAACAGGATAATAACGTTACTTAACATTTTATTTTTTTCTTCTGCTGTTATTGCCTTTTATTCCTTAATTAATTATTACACTGATGGTGGTTTCAATATAATTAGCTCAATCCCACCATGGACAGTTTCATGGGAACGTGCCGTTCATGGAACCTTCAGTTATCAAAATCATTATGCCTCATTCCTTACCATGACTATTCCGCTTGGTATTGGGCTCATAAGCTACTACCATAATAAGGGGCGTGCTAAAGGCCTTAAGACACCATTAATGAATCAAATAATTGAGCTCGTTATGTCTAAAAATGGTTTATACCTACTTGCTGTTTTTATTATGATTTTATCTTTATTAAAAACCTCTTCGCGCGGCGGCAATTTAATATTCATATTTTCAATATTGTATACCTACATATGTTACTTAATTATCAATAAAACCAGCACAAAAAAGTTAGTAAAACGCCTTTCTTTATCTTTATTAACTTTAATTATTATTGTTATTACTCTGATAAGTACTGGAGCAATAGATAAGCTAACCAAACGTTATCAAAACCAAGGATTAACGCCTAATGGCAGAGATTTAATGGTAAACACAGCAACCAACATCATCAAACACTATCCACTATTTGGAACGGGTGCAGGCACATATCCCGTTATTCAGCAAAAATACAAGTCACCTTTATTAGGTAATACAGCAATGTCTAAAAGAGCCCACAACGATTATTTCGAGTATTTATGTAATCAAGGCATCATCGGATTTTCGTTATTAATGCTGGCTATGGCATTACTTTATATAAAATTATTTAAACAACTAAAAAAAACAAAAAGTAGTTTTATGGGGATAAAGGTTGCCTGTTTCACATCAGTAAGTGCTATCTCAATACATTCTTTCATGGACTTTAATTTTCACTTACCTGCAAATGCTATTTATTTTTTTATCATACTTGCTGCGGGCTTACAGGCAGGACAATTAAGTAATAAACAACGTTCACGAGTTGAGTACTAACTTAAATATAGAAACGTTATCAATTACCTACACCGAGTAAAGATCAGTAAAGAAAGGATTTTACCTTCTCTGTGTTCTTCTCGGTGGTTAAAAATGTCTTATCTTTTAAAACCACTACCAGCTAATTACGCGAATTACTCTAATTAAAGATACAAAGCTAACCACAGAGTACACAGAGGGCCTAAGCCCTACACCGAGGAAAGATCCGTAAAGAAAGGTTTTATTGTTTTAAAAAATTCGTGGAATTAGTGTAATTCGTTAATAGCTTCTTAATAAAAAGTGTTTTGAATTTCTCTGTGTGTGTGCGAAGCACAACTCCGTGGTAAACGTCTTTTCAACACAAGATCAACCACAGAGTACACCGAGGGGCTGCGCCCTACACCGAGAAAAGATTTGGTTTTTGACCTACCTCTAAAAGCGAAGCGCCTCGGTGGTAAACTTCTTTTTATCTTTTAGTAAAACCCTGTCAGCTAATTACGCGAATTACCCTAATTGAAACCTTAAAACATAGATTTTTGTTTTAAAAAATTAGTGAAATTAGCGTAATTCGTTGATAAAAAACTAAATCGTTTGAACTTTAGTTAACACCTGAACAACCAATTGCTTAGCTTTTTCATCGCTCGTAGACTCAGCATAACAACGTAACTCTGGCGCATTACCTGAAGGACGTAAATGAATCACATCATTGTCAGACAACGTCATTCTTAAACCATCAGTTACATCAACACTTTTCACCGTTAGCTCTTCAAAACCTAATAACTGAATTAACGTTAAAGTATCTTCACGATAAGTTTTAATTAACTGTTGGCTTTTTTCAGTCGCAAAGTTTTTAATTCTATCGCTTGCTGAAAAACGCTTAGTACAATCTTTTACTAAATCAGAAATAGTTTTATTATCAGTAGTTCCAGCTAACAACATAATGGCAGGTAAAAGCGCATCACGCGTAGGTAAAGCTTTTAACGGCTTATTATTAATACTTGTATCAGAGCCTAATAAAAAACCACCATTTGCTTCAAAACCCGCAACCGATGAATACTTTTTACTTAAACCTTCAAACTCAGCAATTACATACGGAGAACCAATTCGCGTTCTTTCAATTTTCTTAAAAGCATTTGAAAGCTCAATCGACGTATTACTATTTACTGGAATAGATAAAGCTTCAACATTTAGTTGCTTAGCACAAAGCAAACCTAAAATATCACCACGTAACCAAACGCCCTTTTCATCAGCTATTAAAGGTCTGTCGCCATCACCATCGGTAGAATATATCGCATCAAAACCATACTCTTTTGACCAGTTAATGGCTTTTAATTGATCTTCTTCCGACACCGCTTCAGTATCAATAGGTACAAACTCATCACTACGTTCAAGTGAAGTTACTTTAGCACCGAGTTCTTCAAATAACGCTTGGTATAAATCTCTACCCGCGCTTGAATGTTCATAAATACCAATATGTTTACCGGTTAAAAAAGGCTGATCGAATAACGAAGCATAACGTTGAATATATTCTTCCCCTGCCTCATTACTCACTATTAATTCTGCTAATTCGTTAAGCGCGTTAAAGCTTGCTTTGCTAGATAAAATAGCTTGTTCATCACTTTTACTAATTTCACCGTCAGGACGATAAAACTTTAAACCATTTCTATCAAAAGGAATGTGACTACCGGTAACCATAATACAAGGAATGTTTCTTTCCATTGCAGCATAAGCTAACGCAGGAGTAGGAATAACACCGTAATATATTACCTCAATACCTTGTTGCTTTAATGCCGTGCTACACGCTTGCGCCATAGCATAACTACTTGGACGGTTATCAATGGCAATAGCTAAACGGTCAAAAGTAAATTGACCTTTAAGCGTATCAATAAAAGCTAATGAAAATGCAGCACAAACGTCAGGCGTAAATTGCTCTACTAAACCACGTGCACCACTGGTGCCAAAAGCAACACCACTATTAGCTAAAACAAGGTTTGATTGTAATACAGTCATATTATTTTACCCTACCGTAACGGTCTTCAAATCTTACAATATCGTCTTCACCTAAATATGAACCCGACTGTACTTCAATCAATTCTAAATCAACTTTACCAGGGTTTTCTAACGCATGAACCGCAGTAATAGGAATATAAACCGACTGATTTTCAGAAACATATTGCTCTGTTTCATCAATAGTTACACGCGCCATACCCGAAACCACAATCCAATGTTCAGCACGATGATGATGCATTTGTACCGACAGCTTAGCACCTGGCTTAACCGTAATACGTTTAACTTGAAAACGTTCACCACTATCAACTGAATCGTACTTACCCCAAGGGCGATAAACTTCACGATGAATAGTCGCTTCGGAACGGTTGTTTTCTTTAAGCTTATTAACAATGGCTTTAACGTGTTGTGCTTCGTTTTTATGAGCAACTAAAACCGCATCTTTAGTGTTAATAACAATTAAGTCTTTAACACCTACGGTAGTAACCAACTTGTCTTCACTGATCACTAACGTACCTTGCGTGTTAACCGACTCAACATCACCAATAAAAGCATTACCGTTTTCGTCTTGTTTCGACACATCTAATAAAGCAGCAAAGCCCCCTACATCGTTCCAACCTGCATCCATAGGCACTACAACCACGTCTGAGTTATTTTCAGCACATAAAGGTTCCATTACCGCGTAATCGATTGAATCGTCAGGACACACCATAAACGCATCTTTATCTACACGTACAAAATCCATATCTTGGTTTTGTACTTGCATTGCTTTAACACAAGCATTGTAAATTTCAGGATTATAGGTTTTAAGTACATCAACATAACGGCTTGCTTTAAACATAAACATACCGCTGTTCCAGTAATACTCACCAGAATCAACATAACTTTTCGCTGTTTCTAAATCAGGCTTTTCAACAAAACTACTCACTAAATAAGCATCTTCAACTGAATCACCACGTTTAATATAGCCATAACCCGTTTCAGGACTTTTAGCCACAATACCAAAAGTAACTAATTTGTCGTTTGTTGCATGTTCATAGGCTTTTTTAACAGATGATTGGAAAGCTGCTTCGTCGTTAATAACATGATCCGCCGCTAACACCAACAACACAGGGTCTTCACCATCGGTTGCTGTTTCTAACGCATGAATTGCAGCCAATGCAATTGCTGGTGCGGTGTTACGACCTACAGGTTCAAGAAATATACCGCCGTGTTCAACACCTAATTGTCTTACTTGTTCTGCAGCAATAAAACGATGTTCTTCGTTACAAATAAGCATACAAGGTTCATTATTCAACCCGTTTAAGCGAGCGATAGTTTGTTGCAACATGGTTTGGCTGTCATCGTTACCACAACCTAAGGCTAAAAACTGTTTAGGGTAGTTACTACGCGACAATGGCCATAAACGAGTGCCTGAACCGCCTGCCATAATTACAGGTAAAATCATTTTAAATATCCTATTTATAAAATTTTAAATGTTGAAAGAAAACGAAATAACAACAAAGGTTACACAACATTCCGTTTACCGACATTCATACTTAATTATTAATTTTTTTCAAAATACCATTTTGTGTGTAGATGAACGTTTTCTTCACCCAACAACGAATCTATTTCAAACCATTTATAACTACCGTGTTGTACGTCTAACGGTAATTGTTCTAACTCTGTATCGAGTGAAAGTACATAGGCAATAGCGACGTAATGAGTACTAAACTCGTCACCAAATACGTTATCTTTATAAAAGTGATCAAACGGCCCTAACAGCTCTGCTTGATCGATAGTAAATGTTTGCCCTAACTCTTCTTTGGTTAGTCGTTTAAAAGCATCAGCCATAGACTCGTCTTTTAAAATTCGACCACCAGGTACAAACCAAAAGCCTTTAGCGGGTTTATTCAAACGCTCACCAAGTAATGCTTGCCCATGTTTGTTTTTTACAACTAAATCAATAGACACCAAAGGCGTACTTTCGATAACAGTGGAAAACGTTTCTTTATCTAAAAACATAATAACTCTTATTCATTACCAAACACTTAAAAACAAGTCATCTAATTAAAAGACTAACCATAGAGTAAAAGACAGTAATAAATGTTTATTATTTTGACCTTCTCTGTGCTCTTCTCGGTGGTAAAACGTCTTTTTATCTTTTAGTAAAATCCTGCCAACTAATTACGCCAATTACACTAATTAAAAGACTAACCAATAACATAAAATATTTTTTAACCACCGAGGCGCTTCGCTTTAAGAGGTAAACCTTAATAAACAAAATCTTTCCTCTGTGTAACTCAGTGCTCTCTGTGGTAAATATCTATAGTTACTAACCAAAACACATAAAACAATTTAACCACCGAGGCGCTTCGCTTTATGAGGTAAACCTTAATAAACAAAATCTTTCCTCTGTGTAACTCAGTGCTCTCTGTGGTATATGTCTATAGTTACTTACTAACAAACACATAAAACAATTTAACCACCGAGGCGCTTCGCTTTAAGAGGTAAACCTTAATAAACAAAATCTTTCCTCTGTGTAACTCAGTGCTCTCTGTGGTATATGTCTATAGTTACTAACCCAAACACATAAAACAATTTAACCACCGAGGCGCTTCGCTTTATGAGGTAAACCTTAATAAACAAAATCTTTCCTCTGTGTAACTCAGTGCTCTCTGTGGTAAATATCTATAGTTACTAACCAAAACACATAAAACAATTTAACCACCGAGGCGCTTCGCTTTATGAGGTAGACCTTAATAAACAAAATCCTTCCTCTGTGTAACTCAGTGCTCTCTGTGGTATATGTCTATAGTTACTTACTAACAAACACTAAACATTTTTACCACTGAGAAGAGCCACGGAGAAGTTCAAAGTCTTTACTTAAAAACCTTTATCTTCTTCTGTGTAACTCAGTGTTCTCTGTGGTATATGTCTATAGTTACTAACCCAAACACATAAAACAATTTAACCACCGAGAAGAACCACGGAGAAGTTAAAATCTTTACTTAAAAATCTCTGTCTTTTCTCGGTGTTCCTCTGTGTACTCTGTGGTTAAACAAATCTGTTTAAAATTAAGCTCTGAAGTTATCTTGATTTTCTAAAAACCACTCATAACTATGCGCTAAACCTTCTTCTAAACTAATTGAATATTCCCAACCTAAATCTTTAAGGCGGCTAACATCCATCAACTTACGCGGTGCGCCATCTGGCTTAGTCGCATCAAACGAAATAGAACCCTCATACCCAACAACTTTAGCAACGGTTTCAACCAACTCACGTATCGTACAATCAACACCCGTACCCACGTTAATATGACTCAACATCTCTTGCGTATTCGCTTCATACGTTTCTTGGTTTAATTCCATCACATAAATTGAAGCCGCAGCCATATCATCTACATGTAAAAACTCACGCATAGGCTTACCTGACCCCCACGCAACAACTTCGGGTAAGTTATTTAACTTAGCCTCATGAAAACGACGTAACAACGCAGGAATAACATGAGAGTTTTCAGGGTGAAAGTTATCATGCGGACCATACAAGTTAGTTGGCATAACAGAACGGTAATTACGACCGTATTGTCTGTTATACGATTCACACAACTTAATACCCGCAATTTTAGCAATCGCATAAGGTTCGTTAGTCGGTTCAAGCGTAGCCGTTAACAACGCAGACTCAGTCATAGGTTGTTCAGCTAGCTTAGGGTAAATACATGAAGACCCTAAAAACAATAAGTTTTGAACCCCACCTAAATGCGCGCCATGTATAATATTGCACTGAATCATTAAGTTTTGATGAATAAACTCAGCAGGATACGTATTATTTGCAACAATACCGCCTACTTTGGCAGCAGCTAAATACACTTCATCTATTTGTTCGTTAGCAAAAAACTCAGTAACCGCTTGCTGGTTTAATAAATCTAATTCCTTGCGTGAGCGTAAAACAAGCTCAACATCAGGTTGTTTTTCTAACAAACGAACAATAGCAGAACCAACCATACCGTTATGGCCAGCAACAAATATCTTTTTCATTTTTAATTCCAAACTTTAAATTAACCACGGAGAACACAAAGGAAAACTTTATTACACGCTTACTCTTTTGATTCCGTTAACTAATTTACTTACGTTAAAGTTAATGATTAAACCCGTCTTAATCCCAGTAAGCTTAAGGTAAGTCATCATTTGCGCTAGATGGATATTCGATAGTTTATCGACAGCCTTTAATTCCACAATTAAATTATCTTCAACAAGTAAATCTAATCTATACCCTGCATCAACTGTTATTGATTTATACTTTACTGGCAAGGTAACTTGTCGTTGTACTGTAATGCCTTGTGTGTTTAATTCATAATTCAAACAATGTTCGTAGCTTGACTCTAATAAGCCAGGTCCAAGTTCTTTGTGTACTGAAATAGCACAACCAATTACTTTTTCTGTTAGGGAATCCTTTTCCATCACGGTAAATCCTTTTTCAGTTGTATTAGAATATTTTTTGAAACAATCAATAACTACCCACAAACACAAAACATTTTTTAACCACAGAGGCGCTTCGCTTTATGAGGTAGACCTTAATAAACAAAATCCTTCCTCTGTGTAACTCAGTGCGCTCTGTGGTGAATATCTATAGTTACTTACTAACAAACACTAAAACATTTTTACCACCGAGAAGAGCCACGGAGAAATTCAAAGTCTTTACTTAAAAACCTTTATCTTCCTCTGTGAAGCGCGAAGCGCCTCTGTGTTCTCTGTGGTTAATATCTGTAATTACTAACCAAAAACACTAAACATTATTTACCACCGAGAAGAACCACGGAGAAGTTCAAAATTTTTACTTAAAAAACCTTTATCTTCCTCTGTGTAACTCAGTGCGCTCTGTGGTTAATATCTATAATAACTAACCAATAACACTAAAACACTCTTTACCACCGAGAAGAACCACGGAGAAGGTCAAAATCTTAATTTATAAAACCTTTATCTTCCTCTGTGAGCGCGAAGCGCCTCTGTGTTCTCTGTGGTTAGTATTTATAGTAATTAATCTACAAACACAAAACATTTTTAACCACCGAGAAGTTCAAAGTCTTTACTTAAAAACCTATATCCTCCTCTGTGAGCGCGAAGCGTTTCTGTGTCCTCTGTGGTTAATGTCTAAAGTTACTTACCAATAAACACAAAATATTCTTTACCACCGAGAATAGCCACGGAGAAGTTCAAAGTCTTTACTTAAAAAACCTTTATCTTCCTCTGTGAGCGCGAAGCGCCTCTGTGTTCTCTGTGGTTAAAAATGGGTTTCAGTTACTCAACAGATACGTTTACATTGTGGCCATGTGCTTTTAATAAAGCGTGTTGCTTAGCTTTATCTAAATCATTAGCAACCATTTCAGCACACATTTCTTCAACCGTAATTTCTGGTGTCCAACCTAATTTTTCTTTCGCTTTAGATGGGTCACCTAATAACGTTTCAACTTCTGCAGGACGGAAGTAACGCGGATCAACCTTAACAATTACATCACCCACACTAAGCGCTGGAGCATTATCGCCCTCAATAGCTGTAACAGTAGCCACTTCATCAAGACCTTCACCAGAAAACTCTAACGAAATACCCACTTCTTTAGCTGATAAACGAACAAATTCACGTACCGAGATTTGCTTACCTGTAGCAATAACAAAATCGTCAGCAACGTCTTGTTGTAACATCATCCATTGCATACGAACGTAATCTTTAGCATGACCCCAGTCACGTAAAGCATCCATATTACCAAGATACAAACAAGGCTCTAAACCTTGAGAAATGTTAGCAATAGCACGCGTAATTTTACGTGTTACAAATGTTTCACCACGGCGCGGAGATTCATGGTTAAACAAAATACCATTACACGCATACATACCGTAAGATTCGCGGTAGTTAACCGTGATCCAATACGCATACATTTTAGCAACAGCATAAGGAGAACGAGGGTGAAAAGGAGTTGTTTCTTTTTGAGGGATTTCTTGAACTTCACCGTAAAGCTCAGAAGTAGACGCTTGGTAAAAACGCGTTTTCTTTTCTAAACCTAAAAAGCGAATTGCTTCTAAAATACGTAAAGCACCCATAGCATCAACATCAGCCGTATATTCAGGACACTCAAACGACACAGCAACGTGTGATTGCGCACCTAAGTTATAAACTTCATCTGGCTGAACATTTTTAATTATACGCGTTAAGTTAGACGTATCACTTAAGTCACCATAATGTAAAAAGAACTTAGGGTTCACTGCATGAGCATCTTGATAAATATGATCAACACGCTCAGTATTAAACGAAGACGCTCTACGTTTAATACCATGAACTTCATAACCTTTTTCTAATAAAAATTCAGCCAAGTATGATCCATCTTGCCCTGTTACACCGGTAATTAATGCTACTTTGTTAGACATGTGCCTTCCCTATATAAATTAAATCAATAAACTTATGTGTATCTTAAAATGTTAACACTTACATAAAATGAAAGTCTTATTACTAAATGAAAATTATTTACGTTATTTTACACCAATTTTCTCGAACGGAATATTACTAAACCCTTTCAGTGGCGCTTTAATTTGATAATTATTTGTTGGTGAACTATTTGGTAAATGGTGATTATTTTCAAAAAGAATATAAGGCTTTGCTTTATCAAAAACATAGTTCCATTTATCATCATAAAAGACATTATTACTAATGATATTTCCATCTGGTAGTCGTGGGTTAACAGATAACACATTAGATAATTTGGGGTATTGATTTTTCCATATAGGTGAATTATAAGGTACATCATTCAACCTACTAGTTAATTGTTTGATGCCACTTTTTTTTGCCCAAGTTACACCACGAGTATCGATATGTATTGATCTTACAGAATTAATAAATAAGTTCTTATCAACTATATTATCCCTACCACCACCAATAAAAACAGAGTCATAAACATTATCGAATATATTACCTGTGATTATTACACCTGACGATTCATCGTCAACATAAACACCTTTAGCACCTTTGCCATTGTAACCTTGAATATCGTGCAAATAATTATGCTTTATGATTGAGCCTCTAGCTGTCCAATCTCTGCCAACATAAATAGCACCAGCGTCATTTGCTTTAGTAACAACATGATGAATATTATTGTATTCAATTAAGTGATTATTACCCTTAAAAAATATACCTATATGAGGAGCATTATATATTTCATTATTTTTTGCACAATTACCGACACCAGATAGTGAAACCCCTGGCTGAGCAGTTTGTATGATAGTGGCATAATCATGTATTTTATTATTTATGGCGCATATATTAGCGTGTTTTAATGTACTTCTATCTCCACCTTCAATAGCAATAGCACCAGAGCCAATTGAATAAATTTCACTTGAACTTATTGTACTGTTATCACTGTCTTTAATGATTATACCTTTGTTGCCTATATGTTTAACAACGACATTATCAATTAAATTATTTTCGCCGCCTACAATGGAAATACCATTTTTTTTGCTGTATGCGACATTCAAATTTTTAAAAGTTATATTGCTGGCATTACTCAAAGATATTAAATTATTAACCACAGCTAACATAGGTGGTTTATCTCTCATTATTTCATCTGGAGGGTAAAAATATAATTTTCCATTATCTCTATCTAAATACCATTCATTGGGGCTATCTAGCTCAGCTAGAATATTAAAAGCAAAATACTCTTGCTCTTGTCGGTAGCCATAGAAATGATAAGGAGGCTCAATTGATATAGTTTTATTATGTACATCTATATTGTTAACACGCTGATTTTCATCACGCCAATTCCAAAACCAGTATCCATTTAACCAAACATCTTTTTCACCTACCCAACGATTTATAGTACTGTCAGTATAATGAAACTTTCCTTTTTTACTTCCTGAATAGTTTCTCACTACTTTAGTATTAGGTTCGACTAAATTCCCAACACGCATAAGCCCATTATTTGGATAACGAGCCAATACCATTTTTTTATCGCGATAAAATAACGAAACGCCACCTTGATTAGGTAAACCAAAATCATTTACATCGTATTCATTGAGATCTGTTACATAAACCTGTTTTTTAGATTTAACAGTCAACTTACTTAGAATGTTGCTATCAACAACTTTACTCCAATAAGGTAGAGATTTGGCTCCTACTAGATTAACGATTTCATCTTGATATGCTGAAATTATTAACGGATATTGAACATTACGGGTGTCAACTGCTGTAATTTGAATAGTTTTATCAAGTGAGTAAACACCTCCACGGAGCCATATAGTAACGGCCTTGTCTTTCGAAGTACGGGCTACACTTAATGCTTTCGTTAGTGTTTTGAAAGGCTCACTGATATCCCCTCTATTAGTGTCGTCACCTTTTAAATCAACAAAAATATTCTTATAAACATCCTTAGAATTACTAGCACAAGATAAACATAAAAAATTTAAAATAACGATAAAGGTTATAATTTTTAATTTATTAAGTAACATATTTTTTGTCCATTATAGCTGTATTTTGATTTAATAATTAATGACTATTTGATTAGAGCCTTGAAATATTGCTTACTAAAGTGCCATATAAATCTTGGATTAGTAGAAAAATATCGTCGCCATAATCGCTTGGGTTCAGACAATAATCTAAACATCCATTCCATACCTATTTTTTGTATCCAACGTGGCGCATGTTTTTTCTCTCCTGCGATAAAATCATACGCGGCACCTACCCCTAACATGACACAATTCAGGCTTTCTTTATGTTCTGCCATCCAGCGTTCTTGTTTAGGGCAACCAATACCCACAAATAAAACATTTACATTAGCATTATTAATAGCAGTTACAACGTCGGCATCTTCGGTTTCAGTTAACGGGCGAAAAGGAGGTGAAAATGCATAGGTAATATTAATATCAGGGTAACTTTCTAATAACTTAGCTTTAACCACATTTAATAATGCATCGGAGCTACCACCATAAAAGCCAATATTTAACGACTTTTTACCTGACTGTGCACATAAAGCGTTCATTATATCTTGCCCACGTACTTGCTCAGCTTCTTTATGCCCTAGTAATTTTTGAGCCCACGATAAAGGCTTACCATCGGGAATCACTAAATCGGCAGAATTAACCACGTTTGAAAAGTCTTCTGAATCTAACACCTCAATACACATATGAACGTTTGAAACACAAACGTAAGCCCCTTGCTCTTTTTTTGAAAGCATTTCAACAGTACATAATGCATCTTTAAGGTTAGTAACATTAACCCCCATAGAAATAATTTCGCAGCGCTTATCCATTGTTATAACCTTGATTAATTGATTGTGTATAAATGTTATTTAACAGTTTAAAATTTTGTGCCGATGTGTACTTTGATAAATACGTATTTCGTGCGTTTGCACTCATTTGTTGAACTAATGCAGGGTTATTAATTAAAGTGCGTGCTTTTTGAATAAAGTCGTCGCAATCACCGTTAAAATGCCCCCCCGTAACATTATCTTCAACAACTTCAGCCATGCTTCCTAACTTTGGTACTAAAGCGCAAGTACCACAGGCCATAGCTTCTACCAACACCATAGGAAAACCTTCAAACCATGTTGAGGCCATTACAATAAAGTCAGCATTTTTAACAAGTTCAAGTACATCTTTCTTTTGTTGTAAACCTAAATATTCAACGTTTTCGCACGTTGAATTTTCAACTAATGTTTTTAAAGGCCCTTCGCCTACTACCTTAAGAGGTAAGTCAATTTTATCCCAAGCTTTTAAAATTAAATCAATTCCCTTTTCTTCGCTTAAACGACCAACATAAATAGCATATCCACCCTTTTTATTAATTACCGTATCGCCGTTAAAAGGGTCTGCAATAAAATTAGGTTTAATAACCACTTTATGTTCTGGCCAACCTGCTTCTACATATTTATTTTTAGCAAATTGAGTTAGCGCGATATAGCAACTTACTTGTTGTTGCCACGTACCTATTTTTTTATGAAGTTCAACCATGCAAGTTAAAATAAAACTACCTACTAACGAATCACGGTACACTTTCTGTTTAACAGACCACCAAGCAGAGTTTTCTATGCTTTTTTCACATACTTTACCGTTATGCATCAATAAAGCGGTTGGACAAACGGCTCTATAGTTATGCAATGTGTGTATAACAGGAATATTCATTTTTTTACATGCATAAAAAACAGAGGGTGATATTAAAGGGAAATAATTGTGAACATGTACAACATCAGGAGAGCTATTTTGAAGCACACGTTTAACTTTTTGGTACTGTGAAAAAGAAAAAATAGTGCCGAACATTACACATACTTTATCCCACAAGCTATTAATAGAAGCATTATCAACGGTATATTCAATAACTTCATTGCCGTTCTCTTTCAATAAATCCATTTCATTTTTATAAACAGCATCTTCGCCACCTGCTATTTGATAAAAATTATGAACGAATAAAACTTTCAAACTAACTTCCTTATTACTTTTGCGGGGTTACCTGCAACTATTGAATTATCGGCAACATTCTTTACCACTACAGAACCAGCACCGATAATAGTATTATCTCCAATTGTAATTGGACCTATAATTACTGTATTAGGGCCTATTATTACATTATTACCAATAATAGGAGAGCCTAGATCATTACCGTTTAGATCTTCTTTATTACCTATTGTTGTATTATGTTTAAGGGTAACATTATTACCAATTACAACATTTTTATTTAATACTAAACCGCGGCCATGATGAATAACTAAACCTTCACCTATTTTGGTAGAAACAGGAATCTCGCAGCCTATAATAATATCTGTGATAAATTTGTATAAAACAATTATTGGAGAGCAAACAATTAACATCAACTTATTAGTACATTTAATGCGAAGTGCATGAGTAAAGTAAAAACAAACAACAATTATTAACCCTTTAAGATTGTCATTACTTTTAAACGCTTTTTTAATTTTGTTAAACATACAGTTAAATTTAACTCCAAAATTTGATTTTTCTTTTGATTTTAGATAGTAATCTTACAGAAATAGATAAGGGTTTTCTAAATTGCTTCAGTACATCCTCATTAAGCGCAATATTGTTATTAAATGTAAAAGTAGACTTACCCTCTTCATCTAAGTTTGCTCTAAATCTAGTTCCCATGCCTTCAGTATTAGATGCATCACCGTTGAAGCCAACATTAACTACCTTAGATTTAACAGGTAAAATATCATAAGCTTGTTGCTTAAATTGTGCGTAACAAAATCTAATTGCCCAAGAGTTAATTTTACCGGTCCTTTGTGCGTGGAGCATACTGCACATATCGCTCCCACCACGATTAAAAGCTTTACGAGATTTTTTATCATTGAGGAATTCAGTGTAATCTGTCACATCCCAATCGACTAAATCCCATCTACTTTTCCATGTAGCCCATCCCCAAGAAGAAGCTCTTACACCAAACGCGTTATCAAATTCATAGCTTTTTGGATAATCTATTGGAAATGAAAAACCCGATACACTCCAAATATTTTTTGACGACTCATAGAACGCTAACCCTTCATTCATATAAGACAGAAAATTTGATGATGTAACTAAATCGTCCTCCATTACAATGATTTTTCCGTACTCATTAATAATACGCGTAACACCCTCTATTATTGAATTAGCTAAGCCTTTATTAACTTTTGACTCTATAATTATAACTTCTTTAAAACCGTTAACTTGCTTAAGGTATTCCCTTACTGCTGCTACTGACTTGATAGATGTTTCATTTTTCCCACCATCAGAAAAAATATAGAGTTTACTCTGATTAGCCAAATAATTTTTTTGAAGACTCTCTATAGTAAGCTTGGTTTCTTCAAGGCGGTTATAAGTAAAAAGACAAATAGGTGCCAAATTTTTATGCATCTGATTTACCTTTATTTTTTATTAGAAAGATAACTTCACTTATTAAATTTTTGAAAATTAACACTGTACAAAACCCCCATAAAGAAAAAATAAAACCAACTTAATTGTAAAAATGAAATAACGGTTGCACTAAAACCTGCAATAAAAAACAAGAAAGTACATGCAACCGACAAATATAATAAATCATATAATTTCGGATAATCTCTATACTTTTCAAATAAAGAAAGTAAACGTTTAAAACTTGTAATAATAAAGGCAAAAAAGAACAAGCTTCCAAAAACACCTACAGAAATCAAATTAAAAATGTAGGTATTATGTGCATTTGTGCTTTCAAAATATCCCGTGAGAAAAGCTAACTCAGTATCCTTTACTAAACCAGAACCGAATAGTTGATTAAATAAAGAAAAATCTGAATAAGAACTAAGTAAATTATCCCACAGCAAATCTCTCCCCTGTAAGTTCTTTCCTGAAAAGAAATCATTAAAATCAACAGCTAAAAAACCAAAATTTAACAAAATATCATTAAAAGAATAAAAGACTAAAAATATTAAGGAAAAAATGATAGGTAGCATTACAAAAAATCTTTTTGTGTTTAAAAAGATTATACGTCTATAAAAATAAAGGGCTGTAATAATAGGTAGCAGTAATAAATACATCCTAGAATTAGCTAGAAATATTAAGACCAAATTTAAAAATACAAAAGAAAGTTTCAATTTTACGTTAAGATTGCTTACCAACATAAAAACAGTAAATAATGTTAGACCAATCGCTAAATCAGTTTTATAAAAATAACCACCTGAAAAAGTAACAATACTTCCCCAATATTGAAAACCATTACCTGATATAAGATACAAGATAATAATTAGATAAATTGGGATATAAAATAAATATATTTTTTTGATATTAAATAAAGGAGTTACTTTCCCCAAATAAAAAGCAATTAGCACAGTTAATATTTTTACATATATTTCTACAGAACCTACACCCCCATAAGAAAAAAATGATAAAGATATTAAGCAGATATACCCCCACAGAAAGAAGTCTACTTTGGATAGTGATGGTATACACCCTTTATTGTTAATATAAAATTGCCTATGCAATTCAGCACAAAGTATAAGTGTAAGAGGAATGAATGCGATGGTGAATGCTTTTATATTCCACATGTAATCTGATAAAAACCTAAAGCCGAATAATAGATTCATTTTTTAGCCATTTTAAAGTTCTGTAGAAAGCCGATTTTAAATAAATATGCAATATTCCTTAAAGATAAATTAATTGAAATATTAAAAAGCATTAAAATAAGGTAAATATTTTTAATAAAAATCATAAATTAAAACCTCCTAATATTTGATATCGACAAATGGGATATAATTAGTTGTTATAAATAAGCACAACAATAAACTAAGAATATGAATGTTATTATTAGTTGTTTTTTTTGTGACTTTTATAACAAACCAATAAACTATTATGAATACGATTAGATAACGTAAGCTGCTAGCAATAGCCATTTCTTTTAGTCCAATTAGTCCTAAACTAAAAATAAGTAAGCAACTAATAAGAAGCTCAAAAAACTTTCCTAATGTAATAGCTTTCATTGCTTTCTGAGCATAAAGATCAGATCGAGCTAAACTTAATAAAGAAGAAAATATAACTACCCCTCCCATTAATGCAAAAAGTGGATATGAATCTTGCCACTTATCACCAAAGAAAATAGGAAAAAGAATAGGTGCTAACAATGATGTAACAATAACTACAATTAACATTAAGACAAACATATATATTTTGGTTTTAATTGAGTTATTTATAAAATCACTTTTACTAAGCTTTGATAAGAATACAATTAAATATCTTTCAACTCCGCTTGAAAAAACATCTTGTATTATTTGATATATACGTTTTACAAATGCGTATAACCCTACATCATGCATATTAAATACTGAAGCTATAACAATGTAATCTAGCCTATTTGAAGCAACTGTTAACAAAGACGACGTTGTACCAAATTTACAATGTGCTAACCAGTTATTAAAAACAGTTTTTTTATTAACTGTTTTAGTCACTCTTAAGACTAACCAACCTAAAAAGCTCATTCCTGACCATATAAGTATCTGTTGTGATAATAATGAATTTATTCCTGCGTCATTCATTAATAATAAAATAGCGACAATAGCAGATATAATTGAAGTGAATATTGAAATAAATGTTAACTTTTTAACTGCTAAATTAGTTAATAAACCTCCTCTAATTGCTGCAGCAGGCCATTGAAAAAAAACAATAGCAAATATTAAAAAATATGTGGTGCTTAGAAACGATATATTAGGAATAAGATAAGATACTCCAACAGATATTAACAAACCTAAAATAAACCCTATAAGCCAAGAAACTTTAAATATATTTTTAACCTCGTCAGGTCGAGTTAACAAGTAATTTTCAACACATTCACGAGCGGTTAACTCGCTTATTATTAAACCAATTGTAATTAATGAAAATATCCCGTATTCACTGGGAGATAAATAATTTGCAGAAAAGAAAAACACAATTAATGAGGACAGCTGTACACCAACTCTCCCCATTGAAATCCAAAGTACCTTTGCAATATCAAACATGGTTAATCTAAACTTTCAAAAAACTGCTGAAGAAGTTGAGATGATTCTTTAAATTTTAACTTTAGTTTCTCAGTATCAATACTCATCGATTTTATTTTTTGAAGAGAAACTTCAGAACTATCGATTAAACAATGGGATAAGTCTAATGATTCAAATATCCCAACAATTTTTGCATTTTCCTTTCTATTAATTACAGCTATTGGAATAGCTCCTGCAGATAGTGCCAAAAGTAAAACATGTAATCGGTTACTTAAAACATATTTGCAAGTTGAATAAAAAGCTACATTCTCATCTAATGATGAAGTTAAAGATAATGTACTTTTATCGTTCACATCTGAATTTTGTATTAGAGAATTGTTAACCTCTTTATCAAATTCAACTTGGAAACCAGTAGTAATTATTTCTTGTGTTCGATTTACTTCATTTATAAAACATAAAACATTATCAAAATAATCACTCTCTTTAGAATCACGTATACTAATAAAGTAGTCTTGTGGGCGTTCTTTATATTCAAAGTCAGTTTTTAAATTAAGTGCTAAGTCAGGTAATATTTGATTTACAAAAACACCATTATTTTTAGCGCAATCCCAAGAGATTTGATCCCTAACGGCATGGAAATATAGGTTTTTAGTTACTTTTGATAAGATTTTTGCATGCCTTATCCCTAAATCTGAATAGGAAATACCAATATGACAAATCCTAACTCCACAAATTGAAAAAAAACGAGATATTAAATATGAAATATTTTTTTTGAAATAAGAGGAATTAGAAATCTCACCACCATATCCACCTGGATTAAGGAAAAGATATACTATTTCTCTTTTTATTAACGCTAAATAAAGTAATTTAAAGTAAAAAAGAAATGACATTAATAAATAACATCCCGTCTCTTCTTTAATATTAATCTTATCTAAAAAGCCATCAGGCACATGACTAGCATCTATATAAACTTCACCTGAATCTTTCATTAGTTTAAGTAATTGACGGTTAATCAATGCGTCACCTAAGTTTTCATACTGTGTTTTAATTTTAAAAAAGAATTTAGACACATTTTCCTCTGTAATTTAATTTAATCTTTAATAGATTAATCTGATAATTAATGTTCTGTAGCAATTACACTATTTTTGAATATTTTTTTGATAAACATCCACTGTAGGCTAATTGGCCTAATAAAACTTCCTGTAAAAACAAATTGGGATATAAGCTGCAATATTCTGTATTTAAATGTTTTGCTGTTATTCGTTAACTTGTTAGCTTTTGATTTTATTAACTTTTTACATAAAACCTGTGTAACGCTATTAGGCTTTGAGTTTTGTATCAGTTTTACTTCTTCTACCGAGAACGTTGCCATTATTTGACTACAATTATTAAGTAAGACAAATAAGGGAACACTACTGCCCCACTGTTTAGCTATTGCGAATGCTTTAGCTAAATTTATCGGGTTTTGTTTAATAATTTCATGTACGTCAACTAAGTTATACTTTGAAAAATCCATATCTTTAAATGCATGTAATGCTTGATGGTTAATTGCATATTCTGGTGATAAAACTCTTACCAGATCAGATGCATACTCATTGTGCTTAACACTTTCTTGCCATAGCTGTTTTTCGTTTATATTAAACAAATAGGGGTGAACTAGTGATTTATGTAAATCTACTGTTGCACCTATTTTACTTTTTGGGATAAAAGAGGTTTCGTATAAATTATCAAATACCTGTTTATTTTTAATAGGTAATGGTTTCATTATTAAGCTAATGATTTTTTTAGCTTGTTCCCAATCATCACCTTTAACGAGTATATCGATATCGTTAGACGTTCTAGGTGCACTAGCCTTATATAATGAGAGAGCAAAAGCAGATCCCTTTAACAATATTACAGGGATATTTTCTGCTGATAGCGCTTTAACTATGCTGGTTAGTTGACTCTTTTGCCCTAGCTCGGTAATGACACCTTTTTGTGTTTCGTTATTTAATAGCTCTTGAATATCAGTATTTAATAAATCAAAAACATTCAATTTTTTTGCTTTTGACTTTAATAAAGGAATAATTCGTTTATGTACAAATTGATATTCATTTAAACTATTTAACGCAATAACGATGTTATTAAGCTGCAATGATGAATACGTTGAATTGTCTGATAATTTTGCAATTTTCAACAATTCTAAATATGTAGCATCTTTACTTGCAGCATAATTAACCATAGTGAGTTCTATTGAGCTAAACGACCAATTGACCAGTAATCAAAGCCTTTTGCTTTCATTCGCACTGGTTCAAACAGGTTACGACCATCAAATACTACCGCTTCGCTTAATTCAGCTTTAACACTGTTGAAATCTGGAGCTTTGAAGTTCTGCCATTCGGTACAAATAACTAGTGCATCAGCGCCTTTAAGAGCAGCTTCTTTAGTGCCCATTAAACTTAAATCGTTACGGTTACCACAAATACGTTGAGTTTCTTCCATGGCTTCTGGGTCGTAGGCTTGTACTTTAGCGCCTGCTTTCCATAGTGCTTCCATTAATACTAAGCTGGGTGCTTCGCGCATGTCGTCGGTGTTTGGTTTGAATGATAATCCCCAAAGAGCAAAGGTTTTACCTTTAATGGCATTAGGATTTTCGGCTAAACCAAAGTGTTTTGAGATGTATTCAAATAGTTTGTTCTTTTGTGCGTAGTTAACGGCTTCAACGGCTTTAAGTATTTGTGACTCGTAGCCAATACCGTCTGCTGTGCGTACAAGTGCTTGTACGTCTTTAGGGAAACATGAACCACCGTAACCACAACCTGGGTATATAAATTGGTAACCTATACGTGGGTCTGAACCTATGCCGTGGCGAACGTTTTCAATATCTGCCCCTACGCGTTCGGCTATGTTTGCCATTTCGTTCATGAAGCTTATTTTGGTGGCTAGCATACAGTTAGCTGCGTATTTTGTTAGCTCAGCTGATTTGATGTCCATTACTATAATTTTTTCATGATTACGGTTAAATGGTGCGTAAAGCTCGCGCATGAGTTCTTCAGCTTCGGTAGAGTCTGTGCCTATTACTATGCGATCTGGGCGTTTACAATCAGCTACCGCTGAACCTTCTTTTAAAAATTCAGGGTTTGAAACTACGGCAAATGTTGGTGCACTGTTATCAGGAAAACGGGCATCAAGCACTTTATTAACTTGGGCTTTTACTTTGTCGGCAGTGCCTACAGGTACGGTTGATTTGTCGATTATTACTTTAGGTGATGTCATGTGAGTAGCGATGGTTTCTGCTACTTTAAGTACGTATTTTAAGTCGGCTGAGCCGTCTTCATCTGGTGGTGTACCTACGGCAATAAACTGTAATTCACCAAAATTAGCGCCAAATTCAGCATCGGTTGTGAAAATTAAACGCCCTTCTGCAAAGTTACTTTCAACCAGTGGTGTTAAACCCGGTTCGTATATTGGAATAATTCCTTTTTTAAGATCATCAATTTTGTTTTGATCTATGTCTACACAACAAACGTCGTGTCCTGCATCAGCTAATACTGCTGCTTGTACGAGGCCTACGTAGCCTATTCCGTAAAAAGTAACTTTCATTTTCTTCTTATTTCCTTAAAGTATTCAATTTAAGTCATTAAACCTGTTAGCGAATTCCACTAATTTTTCTAATTAGGGAATAAACCATAAAACCTTTTTCACCACAGAGTACACCGTGGCGCTTCGCGCTTCACCGAGCAGTGATAAAACATTTAAGGGTTAAACACCCCAAAAGTTAAACCTGTCAGCGAATCCCACTAATTTTTCTAATTAGGGATCTAGTATGCATTTTTGTCGTTAAACGATCTAAATACGGTAAATATGATAATTTTTACGTCAAGCCATAGGGTCCAATTGCGAATATATTCAAGGTCGTATTTTATACGCATTTCCATTTTATCTATGGTGTCTGTTTCGCCGCGCCATCCGTTAACTTGTGCCCAACCAGTAATACCTGGGCGCACTTTATGGCGTAACATATAAAAATCTACTTGTTTACGATATGACTCGTTATGAGCTACGGCATGAGGGCGAGGGCCAACAACAGACATTCTGCCTTGCAATACATTGATAAATTGCGGTAGCTCGTCAAGAGATGTTCGTCGTAAAAAAGCACCAAGCGGAGTAATACGTGCATCACCTTTAGTTGCTTGAGTTACTACGTCTGAATTTTCAGTAACCGTCATTGAACGGAACTTCCATACTTTTATTTTTTTACCGTCAAGCCCGTATCTATTTTGTTTAAAGATTACAGGACCTTTTGAGGTTACTTTTACAGCGATAGCTATAAGAAGTAGTGGTATGGATATTAGTGTAAGAATACCGAGTGAGAATAAGATGTCTTCAAATCGTTTAAGTGCCGCGTTACCACCACGCATAGGGTTGTCGTATACGCTGATGGTTTGAATATTACCAATATGCGACATGGAGGCATTCATTAGTGTGTATACGAATAAGTCTGGCACTAGTTGTACGTTAGCAGTGGTGTCGCCAAGTAATTGTAATATGTGTTTAATACGAGCTTCTGCCACCATAGGCAGAGCAATATAAACTACGTCAAACTCGTTATTTTTTGCGCGTTCTACGCCTTCTTTTATCTTGCCTTCTAACCACGCGTGATAAGTAGCTTCAAGTCTTTCAGGTACTCTGTCGTCAAAAACAGCTGTTAAACGAAAGCCTGTTTCAGGGTGGTCTAATATTTGTTGAGCTAAGCGCTTACCTGATTTAGTAACGCCGATAATAGCAACACTACGTGTATTTAAACCTTTACGTCTAATTCTCGCTAAAAAGCGGTTAAACAATAGACGCCATGCGACAAGCGAAATAAAAGTAGAAATAAACCAGATAACAACAGTAACTCGAGAGAAGTCTTCTGATTGTTTAGTAAAAAACATGTACGTTATGATTAAAACAGCAGCACACCCCCATGAAATAAAGGTGTAAAAGACAATCTCATTGAAAAATCCAGCACGCCATGAACGGTACAAGGCAAAAGATTCAGCCGTTAAGAAGAAACCAATAGAGGCAATTAATGAAAGTTCGAAATATTCTTTGGTGTATGTGAGTGAATAGCTATATATGGCTAAAACTATCATGAGATGAATAACTGATAAATCAATCAGTCGGTAAACTACAGCGAAAACATTGATGTTGTTTTTTATGATACCGTTATTATCGTTGATCATTTTACTACATATTCCATTTTACTAAACTTCCATAAACACGTTGATTTAAGTTGTTATATTATAGACTAAAACTAAAATAAATTTACTTTTATTTATTTAGTTTTAGTTGATATTTATTCACTTAAGTCGTTAATGATTATCTCTTGAACAGTGTTCAAGTACTGCTTACCACTCAGGTACGTTATTTTTTTAATACTTACATTTTTTACTAATTGTGTAAGCTTAATAAAGCGCTGTTGTTCTAAAGACAATGCTTTGTAAGCACTGCCTAAAATACTATTTTGTATTAATAAAATTACAGCTTCAGCAGATGATAATGTTGTTATATTACAAACTGTTGAAATTTTATTATTATTTTCAGAAGTATTTGTAGTGCCTTCAACTCTGTTTAATATATAAATTGTTTTTAATTTTTTAGGTTGTTCGCAAAAATTAAAACCGCTGTTTTCGTTAATACTAATAATTTTTTTAGCAAAATCTTGATGAACTTTTTCAAGCTCGTTTGTGTTCTTTTTGTTGTTTATTATCTCTAATGTTTCTGGCCACATGCGTGCTATGGGCCAACTTGGATAAACAACATATTCATTATTTTGCTGGTGTAATGCCATCATGTCGTCGGTCATTACTGAAAATTCTTTTTTACAAAGCTCTGCTGTAAGCGTTGTTTTACCTGTTCTGCTTGGTGCTACAAAGGCAATTGCATGATCTTTGTAGGCTAAGGCATTTGCGTGTATGCACAATACGTTGTTTATTTCTAACCATAATGCCATGCCTACGGTTTGAAAATAGTGCGCTGAATCGGTGCCTTTGTTATACCAACTTATGTCTATGTTATTTTTGTCTATTTTAAATAGACCTTTACCTTGGCAATCAACTTTAAGTATGTACTTTGGGTTGTTAGCCTTTTGATCTTGTATATATAAGCTAACGGTTGATTTATAACGTTCGCCATTGTCTTCCATTACCCAGTTCGCTTCTTTATTTTCAATACGGGTTTGATCAAATGTATTGATGTTAAAAGCGCTAAAGTTGATGTTAATGTGCTGCGCTATCGAGTGATTTTTACGATCACAAAAAGGTTCGCAAGCTATACCATGCAAAGGTATTTTATATAAAAGATTCATTTTTATTAGATATTAAAAAGCCTATAACCTCTGACGGTTATAGGCTTTATAGAAAACATATTACCCTTGGAATGGGTTACGTTTTGTGTGGCCGCCCTGCTCGTCTGGAATACTTCCAGCGAAGCCTTGCGTAAGTTCAGCTAAGTTACCTGCATTTGTTAATACAGGTTTAGTGTAACTTTTTAAAGATGTACTGTTCTCAGTTGTTTCTATAGAGTTCATGTCTTTACTTCCTTTTGGTTTCTAACTTAAGACTTTCTACGAATATTAACTAACGCTAATAAACCTGATAAAAATACTAATGCTGTAGCTGGCTCAGATACTACAGATTTATCAGTATCTGTTAAAAACGTAAGTGATTCACCTAAAGCTAAAGATGTTCCTGCATTCCAAGCAATATCCATAGTACCGAATAAATCAGGTGCGCTGAATACGTTTGAGAAAGAAGCAGAAATATCTGTAGAAGCTGTTGCAAATGGACGACCTGCATTAGAACCTGGTGTATGCTCTACTGTGTCGATGTCATCAAAATAGATGTCTGCAATAGCGCCATTTACTGATAAACCTACAATACCTGTTGCTTCAGATGTATTCTCTAATAACCAGTCACCAAAAAAGGTATTGGTTACACTATCGTAATCACCAAATGTATCGCCAGATAAAGATAATGACCAACTTGCTCCTGAAACGCCACCTGAATCAGCGCCTGTTACAGCCCAAGTAAGAGTTTCAGTAGTTCCGTTACCAAACGTTGCAGTAACTTCAATACCAGCCATATCAGCACCATCAATCACACTTATAATACCTGCTTGTGAAAATAAGCTAGTTGATAATAATGTTGTTCCGATAATTAATTTTTTTAACATGAATCTTCTCCTTAAGAGGAATGTTTACAAGTAAGTTTACGCTAATTTCAAGCAAAAACTAAGCCATCATAATATTAACCTTTAATAACATTAACTTATTAACAATCTAAACATTAATTTTAGTATCTAACACTCTACTGTAAAAATATCAGACAAAACAAAAAAAATGCGCTTAACTATGGCGTATAAACTTTGAATTTGCTCAATAATAGAGCAAATACTTAAGTTTTAACTGTTTTCATGTTTGTTATTTTGATTAACTTATTTTTTAGCGTAGTAATTTTACAACATTTAGATGACAATTGTATTGCAAAATTAGCTAAATATAGAAGAAATAAAATAACCTATTATGTGATTTTATTTCTTGTATATTAACGTTTGTTTACTCTATTTTTGGGGATGTTATTTTTATGGACAATTTATTTGCCGCTTTTAGTTCACTCGTTAATACAAACAATGTATTAAAAAACATTAAAGACATTACATTAAAAAACAAATATAACCTTAAAAATAAAGAACTTACAAAAACGAAAAACAATATTTTTTATTTAACTTATTACACTCCTGTTGAAAATAACAATGCGAAAAGCGAAAACGATTTATCTGCGTATAGTGTTACTGAAACACCTTTAAATGAGTTAGTACACGTAATTAGTAACTGCAGAATTGATAATAAAAAGGATCTTTTAGCTGATATTTTCGATCCTCATTCAAGTGTAAAGAAATCCGACACTTTATCGGCTCCAACTGACTCTTCTCTTTTATGTCTTCTCTATAAAAGATTTAACCGTAAGCTCCCTTATCAATTAAAAGGTAATTTTAGTTATGTTATTTGGGATGAAGAGTTGCAAGAATTACATGCCGCTATTGATCCCTTTAATACGGGTTCCCTCTTTTATATGCAAGTTGATGATGTGTTTTATGTAGCGTCTGACGCGCAGGTTTTGGCAAGCCACCCTGATGTTAATCTTACGGTAAATAAACGCGCTATTGCTCAATGGCTTTCAGGCAGGCCTGATCCTAATATTTCTATGTTTAATGAAATAAAACGTTTACCTAATGGGCATCAACTTGTTTGGCGTGAAAATACTTTGGTGGTTTCTAAGTTTTGGGATGTTAATACTGATAAGCGCATACGCTATGCTAATACTGATGAATACGAGCAACACTTTTTTGATTTACTGTCGCAAAGTGTAGCTAACCGTTTAGTAGCAAGCACCAATACAAGTGTGGCTAATAATGCGCCTGTATTTACACAAATGAGCGGTGGTATGGATTCTACTTCTGTTACGGCTATAGCGAATATTGAGTCTAAGAAAAATAATCAAACGCTGCATACACTGTCGCATAGTTATAAAAGAACACAAAGCTGTGATGAAATGAGCAACATTAACGATATGATTGCTAAGTTAGGTTTAGCTAACCCGCATTTTGTTGAGTTAGATAAATTTGACGATATTGGCTTTACTGAGCTTTATCCTACCGATTTTGATAATCCGGGTATTGTGCTTTCACCTAAATATCATGAAGAGCTAGCTTTAATGCAAAGCTTAAAAGCCAATGTGTTGCTTACGGGTAATGGTGGTGACGAAGTTTGCTGGGGCCATAGTTCGTCTTATAGATCGCGCTTATATAAAGGTGAGCTTGGTGTAATTAACGAAGTTGTAAAAGCGTGTGGTGAGCTGAATGAGCCTGTAGCGAGTTCTTTAATTAAGTTATTTGTAAAACCGTTAGTACCGCACACTGTGCAAAATTTAATTAGGTTTGCACTAAATAAACCGCGTGTAAGCCGTACCGATAACATTACCGACAATATAAGCTCAGCTTGGCTAACCGATGAAGCAATTAGTTTATTAGAAGAAGATGTAATGGCTAACCCTTTTAGCAAACGTTTTGAGCCAGCTAAATTTGCTCGTTACCATTCATTAAAAACGACTTCTACTTATAATTCTATGCGCTCTTATCAAAAGGTAGCGAATCAATATGGTGTTGATGTTAGGCATCCGTTTTTTGATACTGATGTGGTTGATTTTAGTTTTGCTATTCCTGAAAAAATGTTGATTCAAGGCAGTTATCCCAAATGGTTATTAAGAAAAACTATGGAAAACTATTTACCTGAGTCGGTTGTGTGGAATAAACATAAAACGGTGTTCGATCATCATTTTGCTAATTTAGTACGTAGTAATGAAGAAGAATTAAGAACCTTGCTAAGCCATAGCGGATTACACGATTTAGGTTTGTTAGATAATAGTGTATTGCTACGTGAATTTGATGAGTTGGTACGTAACCCTAACTGTCATTTAAATGTAGATATGTTGTACGCTATTTTAACGCAATCTTGGTATCAAACTCATTGTGTTTAATTTGAGTTTATTTAAGCATTGAAAGTGTTTGATCGTCTTTTAAGGTTTTTAGTTCTTTGTAGGTTGCTATAACGTCTTGTGAGTCGTTGATAATTTTGTCGTTTACTGTTAACCACGAATGCGCTGCGAGTTTACTGTTTTCAAATTTAACACCAAGATGTAATTTTGATTGAATACCGTAACGGTTAAGTAAGTCTTTTTGACATAAACAACGACGTAAGCAATTCATGTGTCGAAAATGATTACGCCCTGCTGTTTCGTTTATTTTTATAATATTAAAAATACGTTGTAGCTGATTGTGATCAAGCATTGGTTTAGCTGAATGAGGGTTAGGATTAGCAAGACTAACTTGCCATTTTTTATGATGGAATTTTGATATTAATAGATCCCATTTTAAATAAAGACACCACGACTTAACCAGTATCAAAAATTCATACCACGAAAATGTAAAAAGCTTACGTATTTTCATTTATGTTGTTTCATTTATGCTTTACCTAAACATTTCACTTACACACTACAACTGCACGTTCACTTAATACCAATCGCAATAACCTTTGCGCTTTAATTTATTAGCTTTCAATAATAAGCTTTTGGTTGATCATGTTGGTGAGTAATTCGTTTAAGTCAGTTTCTACTTCGCTTGCTGATACATCGTAAGTGCTTTTTACACTTTCAATTATTTGTTCTAAATTTTTACCTTCTTGCAAGTTTTCAATCATGAAAGTACCTACGGGATCTAAGGTAAAATAATTGCCATTTTCAGGTTCTAAAATAACGGTTTCGTTATCTACTTTTTGAAAAAGTACATTGTCGACTAATTGATATTTACTGGTATTGGAAAGCAATGAGATGTCCTTATAAACGTAATGGAGAGTTATACCAACGCAATAACCAATTGATCATTTATACTTCGTATAAAATAGGTCAATTCATTAATCCGTTTGGTATTAGTTATTAATGCGCTGCTATTTAAATAACGCGATAAAACTAGGTAGGTGTATTATGCAAAGTTTAAAATTGTAGTGCAATGGAAGTAAGAAATAAATTAAACCAATTTACTATTATTAATAATTTCACTTAATACCTTTTCTGTAAATGATTTAAAAACGAAAAAAGCACTCTGCCATGTTATCTGCTCACTACTGTACACCATTGGCACTACGTATTGATTAAATCGAACTTCATAAATACTTTTTTGCTCTAACACCTGTAAACCATACTTTAATTCTGCAATAGGGTTCTGAACAAATTCTTCATGTTGGGAGCCATAACGGACTAAATCTTCAGAAATCACTTTGCTAATTAATGTGGCAACCTTTTTCATTCCAACTAAATTAATCTGTTGAATGTAATAGGTATCATAAATATGTCGTATTAATGCAGGATCATCATCTCGCCGACTATCTCGGGTAACACTTGCTGTTCTTCTAAGCATTGAAACTATTTTTTCTGCTTGTGTACTTTCTATACTGTTAAAATAAATAGCTTTAACTTCAGCTTTTTCTTGCATTAATTTATTAGTTAACGAAGAAACTTCTCGTTGCTCTATTTTGTCAAAAAGTAAGGTTTCAATTAACTCAAGTTTAATAAAAGGTCTTAAACATGGGGTTATTAAATGGGCTTGTGGATATCTAATATCGAATTGCTGATATCGATATTCGTCAAAAATTATAGGAGGGTTTTCAATTGAAAATAAAACACTCATATTAATTGTTTTTAGTAATTGTTGGTGGAGGTCTTTTCTAGCTTTTCTTTTATGAGTTTTTGATACTGCTATTAATGAGCTTTTAGGGATTATTTTGATATCAACATCTTCTGACATTCGGTGAGTGTTAACACCTGATTTAACTAATGATGTTCCCCCCGAAAATACTAAAGTGTGTGTAGATGACGAAAACTCTGATAATAGTTTGATAAGTGCTACAACATAGTAATCTTTTTCGACTATGCTGGGGTTCCCCATACCCAAAGCATCAGAAACATCTAAAAATAGGCTACTATCAATTGTCATTAATCACACTATTGCTAACAACAATTTTTCGTTTAAAACGATTATTGGTAGTAATTTGAAATGAAGCTGGAATTTGCTCACTAACACCGTTAACACTTCGTTGAGAAAACTCATCAAGTTTATATTCAACGCCAAGTTTCTCAATAGCTTCGAGTATCACACCATCGGCTCCAGCTGGAGAGCTAGGCATTAAATTACCTGTAATACGATTTTTTCTAGCTTTTGTATACAAACCATAACCAATACGTAGTAGTTCACCTAATTCAACAAGTTTTTTTAACGCCCTTCCTATTTGGTCATAGCCTGCAATATCTTTAAAATCAGCGCGAGAAAAAACGTACCGCTTAGAGCGATTTATTCTAGTTTTTACTTTGCTTGCTATTGTCATTTTAAAATCAACTATACGAGTATCATTAATCAATAAAACAATAGCAAACATACGACTTTTTAACAATGCAAATATACGACCTTTTAATGCTTAAATAATTAAATATTTAACCCTATTGGTAAGCCAATAAACTAAATTATTTTGATCTTTATATCTTGGGTGTGATTTATCAAAATCTTTCCATTCTTCACGATGAGGAATAGTAAATTTATAACCTTTTTGGTCGTGTAGCATAGTGGCGATATTAAGCATGTTTAATATTTCCATATTGTCTGTGCTTTTTTGTACTAACTGCTGAAGTGGTTCTACAGGGTTAATTTCATCTATCATGGCTAAAAACTCAATAGCGCGTGCTTGCACTAATAAGTTAGTGTCGGACAACATGATAGCTTTTACTTCGTCTGCTAGCTTTATTGCTTCAAACCCAAAAGAAGTTAATGAGATTAATGCCCAATAACGCTCTACCGCATTGTTAGAATGTAGCGCGGTTGTTAACTCTGCTTTTACTTGATTAAAAGGTTGTAACTGAAGGTCAGCAATATCAATAAGCTTTGCGATATTTTGTTTATGTTTAATACCAAATTCAATAGGAGCTGATAACGCGTTTTTAATTAAAAATGATTCTGGATAAAATCCAAGGTCGGGCATACTTTTAAGCTGTGATTGAAGCGCTGTACGCATTGAAAGTAACTGATTTTGATATTGAGGTAATTTGGCTAAATTCTTTGTTTCGTATGGATCGTTATTTATATCGTATAAAGCTTCAACTGGCTTAGTTTTAAAAAAAGCGGCTTGTGCGCTGTTTAATTTATTTTGTTCAAAAAGTTCTTTCCATTGTTTAAGCGCTTGTAATTTATAACGGTAATCTGAAAATAACGAGTCAGGATTATAGGGTTGATAATGACGAAGGTATTTGAGGTTACCTTTTCTATAGCTTCTTACAAGATCTGATTTTTCGTCAAATCGTGAAGCAAAGCCAAACGTTTGATCGCGTTGGTTTAATTGTTCCAGACTTATGTCTTGCCCTAAAAAAGCGCTACCGTCATGTATTGGAGACTTATTAAGACCCGCTAACTTTAATAAGGTTGGCGCAAAATCAATAAAACTAACAAAGCCATTAACGCGTGTAGGAATAGCTTGCGCCATATCTTTACTAAGTAAATGTTTAAAATTTTCAGGAATTCTTACAACCAGCGGTACATGTAATCCCGTTTCGTTTAAGTAACCTTTACTGTTAGGCAATGCTCCACCATGATCGCCAAAGTAAAATATAAAGGTGTTTTCTAGCAAACCATCTTCTTTTAACTGGTTTATAACTTTACCGATTTCATTATCTACTTTTGTATTGAGATCTAAATAACGTGCGTAGGTGTATCTAAAGGCTTCTGTATCTGGATATATAGGTGGTAAATCTACATCAGCTGGATCATGAATGGTTGGTTTGTTGGCTATATCTGATAGCGGAAAATGTAACGATCCCTCATGCGTGCTATACCAAGATTGCATATGAAAAAACGGCTGATTCGGTTTTCTTTCTCTCCAGCTTGCTTTATATGATATTGAATTCCAAATAGGCTGTTTTTCTTCAAAGTTGAAATCTGTTTTTATATTATTGCTCGTAAAGTACCCGTTATTTTTTAGCAATAAACTAATAGGCTCTAGTGAGTCAGTTATACTCGATTTTTGAAAAGCTCGATGGAATAAAGTGCCTACTTTAGGAGCATAAGCCCCAAGAGCGAGTGTAGATCGAGCTGTTGAACAAACAGGTGCGTTTGAAAAGGCATGATCAAACACTAAGCCATTTGTTGCTAAGGCTTCAATATTAGGCATGCTGGCGCCCTTTTCGTTATATAATTTTAAATAATGTTTTGAGTTATCTTCAGACACTAACCATACAAAATTAGGCTGTAATGGTTTATTGGTTTGATCTTTTATATTATCTGGCTTTGTAGTGATAGCACTTTGAGTGTTATCACTTTTACACCCCGATAATATGGTTACTCCTAGGCATATCAATAATAGTGTTAGTTTTGTTAAACAGTATTTCATTTATTTCTTCCTGTATTAATACTTATTCATTAACTGGGGTTAATTTAATGATCTGACATGCACCGATAATACATCATATATAAATCAAATCAATTAAATACAAACAAATTAAAGGCAATAAAAAAGGCTAACTTTCGTTAACCTTTTGCTTTATTTTGAATGTTATTGATTATTAACAATACGTTTTTTTACCAAAACTGAATGTATAAACCAATTGTCATTAATACAACGATAAGCCCACAAACTTTAACTGAATTAGAAGACTCTAAACTGATTTCTGTATTGATAGGCATAACAACGGGTGTTTTAAGTGGTTTAACTAGTGTCGCAATACCACAGTAAGCCATAATTACTACGAAACAAATAGCCATGCGATCTAGGAAGGCAATTTCGTTAGAGAACCATAAACCTGAGTCGACAATAATGTCGCCAATAAACCATTTAAGTGAACCGTATAAAATTACGTTGAGTAAAATACACTGCCATCCTAAAAAGCGTGGTGCTCTTGGAACTAACATACCAAATAAGAATATGGCGATAATACCTGAGCTGATAAAACCTTGGAATTCTTGAATAAAGGTAAATATTCCACCAAAACCTGGGTGTGCTAATGTGGGGGCAATTGACGCTGAAATAAGTACAAATATTACAACAAATGCTTTACCAACTTTAGGTAACTGATGATCAGGTGTATTAGGTTTTACTTTTTTGTATAAATCCATGGTTGCAATTGTAGATGCTGAGTTCAACATTGACGCTAATGAACTTACAATAGCACCAAAAATAGCGGCTAATACGAACCATGAAATCCAAGGATATGGTTTTATTAAGTTACGTAATAATACAGGGAACGCACCATCAAAGTCGTATCCACCGTTCGATACAGCTAACTGTTCGTAGTATAAGTTAAAGGCTAAGATACCTGGAATTACAACAACAAATGGAATTAATAGCTTTAAGAATGCAGCAAAAACGATACCTTTTTGGCCTTCTGCTAACGATTTAGAACCTAATGTTCTTTGAATGATATATTGGTTTAATCCCCAATAGAAAAAATTAGGTAACCATAAACCGATAACAAGTGCTGACCATGGAATTTCTGCATCATCGATAGGACGGATCATGTGTAACTTACCGCCTTCTTCAGCGGTACCACCGTTAAGTAGCTGGAATCGCTCCCAACTGCCCGCATTTTGTAATTGGTCAACCGTTACTTCTTTTAAAGTAGCTGTTTTAACTAACGATGCTGGATCTGCTACGCCTAATGCTTGAAATGCTAAATAAGCAACAATAGCACCACCAAGAATTAATGCTGCGCCCCAAACTAAATCGGTCCATACACAGGCTTTTAAGCCACCAACAAAAACATAACCAGCAGAAAGTAAAGCAATTAACCAACACGCTGCAGTTAAGTCGCCTAATATGAAAACGTCTGGGTAATAGCCTGAAATAACTTTAGCACCAGAATAAATAACAGAAGCGGTTGGAACACCTACAAGAATAAGTAAGGTTGCTAATGCCATTACGGTACGTGAACTTGCACCATAACGATATTCTAAAAACTCAGGAACCGTATAAATACCAGCTCGTAAAAAGCGCGGTAAAAATACAAAAGCAACAACCACTAAGGTTATTGCCGCCATCCACTCGTAAGAGGCAATTGCCATACCTAACCAGTCGGCAGCTTTACCTGACATTCCTACAAATTGTTCAGTTGATATGTTGGCAGCGATTAATGAAAAACCTACCAAATACCATGAGAGTCCTCTACCAGCAAGAAAGTAAGAACTACTGGATTGATTATCCGAATCGGATTCGCCTTGTTTACTCTTCCATATCCCCATCCCAATAACACCGGTAACGGCGATGATGAAGAGCGTAATTTCAATATAATTCATATTATTATTTTTCTCTTTGATATTAATTATAATAGGCTAACTGAACAACCTAAGACTATGCGTATTAACGTTTTAATATTAAAAATAATAGTGCATGACTCTCCTCATGCACTATTAATTAAATTATTAGAACGTAACTTTACAGGTAAATAATCAAATTCACAAACAAACTATAATAATGAATAAAAATAAATAGTGTTTATAGCTAAATAACCATGTTATTTAACTTCACTTGCGCCTTCTTCAGCTGAACAAACAAACACACTAGGTGCTAGGCCTGTTTTCGCTTCATACTGGCTTTCAACTGCAGCAATTACGCTACTTACACTTTCGTTAGGAACCAGTGAAACAACACAACCACCAAAACCACCACCTGTCATACGTACCCCGCCTTTATCACCAACAGCTGTTTTCATAATGTCTACTAAAGTATCTATTTCAGATACAGTGATATCAAAATCGTCACGCATTGACGCATGCGACTCTGCCATTAACTGTTGTAAAACTGGCATATTGTTTTCTTTTAATGCTTGAGCGGCAGCAACTGTACGATCATTTTCAGTAATAACATGTTTTGCACGTTTTGCTGTGATTGGATCTAGCTCGTTTTTTCTGCTGTTAAATGTTTCTATGCTTACATCGCGTAATGCTTTAACACCAAAAAACTCTGCGGCTGCTTCACACTGTTCACGGCGTGTATTGTATTCGCTGTCAACTAAGCCACGTTTTTTGTTTGAGTTAACAATAACGATTGAAACACCGTTAGGAATTGAAACCGCTGATGTTTCAAGACTACGACAGTCAATAAGTAACGCGTGATCTTTTTTAGCTTCAGCTGAAATTAACTGATCCATGATGCCGCAGTTACAACCTACAAATTGGTTTTCTGCTTCTTGACCATTTAATGCGATGTCTTGTTGACTAATGTCTAAATTAAATAGCGCTTTAAATGTTTGACCAATAACCACTTCAAGTGCTGCAGAAGAACTTAAACCTGCGCCTTGAGGAACATTACCACTTACTGCAATGTCGGCACCTTTGAAGTTATATCCGCGTAGTTGTAAATGTTTAACAACGCCACGAATATAATTTGCCCAACCTTTATCAACGGGTTCAATTGGCTGTGTTAAATCAAAGCTGTCTTGCTCGCCTTGATAATCAACCGACACAACGCGAACGATGTTGTCTTCACGCGGGTTAGCTACTACTACCGTTTGGTAATTAATAGCACACGGTAATACAAAACCGTCGTTGTAATCGGTATGTTCACCAATTAGGTTTACGCGGCCTGGTGCTTGTATTTTGTGGCTACCAGAGTAACCAAATGCTTGTTCAAAAGTCGTTACTACACTTTCTAATAATTCTATCGACATTGTTATATCTACCATTCAATCTATTAATTGTTATATTTTAAGTTTTTATTTTGATCTTGCTTTATTTGTCACTTAAATAGTGAACATCGCTTACTGCTCTTAGTTTTTCAGCAGCTTGCTCTGCAGTTAAATCACGTTGTGACTCAGCCATCATTTCGTAACCTACCATGAACTTACGTACAGTCGCTGAACGTAAAAGTGGTGGGTAAAATAAAGCATGTAATTGCCAATGTTCTATATCGCTACCATCTTTAAAGTATGGTGCGTAATGCCACCCCATTGAGTAAGGGAATGAACATTTGAATAAGTTGTCGTAACGGCTGGTTAATAATTTAAGCGCTAGTGCTAAATCATCTTTTTGTGCGTCGTTTAATTCTTCAAAACGCTTAACGTGCGCTTTAGGCATTAACATGGTTTCGAAAGGCCAAGCTGCCCAATAAGGAACAACGGCAATCCAGTATTCTGTGTCTACAACAGTTCGGCTACCATCAGCCATTTCAGCTTTTACGGTATCAAGTAATACGTTAGTGCCGTGTTTTTCGTAGTATTCCAACATGCATTTGTTTTTGTTGAATACTTCGTTTGGTAAGAAGCTGTTTGCCCAAACTTGGCCGTGTGGATGTGGTTGAGAACACCCCATTACTTCGCCTTTGTTTTCGAATACTTGTATCCAAGGATAATCTTCTTTTAAGCTATCTACTTGTTCTACCCAAGTGTCTACAACGCCGCGAATAGCTTGTGCAGAAAGCTCTGGTAAGGTTTTACTGTGATCTGGTGAATAACAAATTACACGACTTAAACCGCGTGCACTTTGGCTAGTAAATACATTGTTTTCGCTGGCTGGTGAGTCTGGCGTGTCTTGCGTTAAGGCTGCAAAGTCGTTGGTAAAGACAAATGTTCCGGTGTAATCGTCATTTTTGTCGCCTGAAATACGGTCGTTGCCCGGACATAAAAAACAGTCTTCAACGTAGCTTGGTAATTTGGTATCTGAAACTTCTTCATCTTTCCCCTGCCATGGTCTTTTAGCTCTATGTGGAGAAACTAAAACCCATTGCCCTGTAAGTGGGTTATAACGGCGATGTGGATGTTCAGTGGGGTCGAATTCAGTAGTCATTATTAAAAAGATCCATTGCAAGTTTAAAATTCAGATAACAATGTAAACGTTTACACTTTTCAATGCAACAGTTAATTTTAAAATTGTATACGTTGATAAAAGCCATAGAAAATGACAGTATTATGACACCTTAATGTTTTTATAAAATGTAAACATTTACATATGCCAACGATTAAAGATGTTGCTCGTATTGCTGGAGTATCTGTTGCAACTGTTTCTAGAGTTGTAAATAACGCGCCTAAAGTTAGCGAAAAAGCAAAAAACAAAGTTAATAAAGTAATGGAGGATTTGGGCTACACCCCTAATGCAAATGCTCGTGCTTTAGTTATGCAAAAAAGTACAACTATGGGTGTGGTTATTCCTGACTTAACCGATCCGTTTTTTGCTTCGTTAGCTAATGGTGTGGAAGAAGCCGCCAGAGAAAACAAAATGCAGCTGCTATTAAGTACCGGCATGATTGACGCAGAATCTGAACGCAAAGCTATTACTTTACTTATAGAACAACAATGCGATGTATTAGTTGTACATAGTAAAAAATTAAGTGATGAAGAAATTATAAAGTTTGCTCAAAAGAAACCAGGTTTAGTACTTATTGACCGATACATTAAAGAAATAGGTAACCGTTGTGTATGGTTAGACAACCTTGAAGGCGGTAAAACAGCTGCTCGTCATTTATTGTCTTTAAAACACACTGAGTTTGCTTGTATATCGAGTAAGTACCAAATAGATGATCCTGAATTACGAACCAGTGGCTTTAAAAGCGAAATTGAAAAAACGGGTTATTTGTTAGATGAAGGTTTAATTGAATACGGTGATCCTAATTTACAAGGTGGTGAAATAGCCACGCAAAAACTTTTATCAACAGGCAAAAAATTTACAGCGATTTTTGTGTATAACGATGCAATGGCGATTGGTGCAATTTCAACGTTAGAAAATAACGGTTTTAACGTACCTAACGATATTTCGGTGCTGGGCTTTGATGATGTGCTTTTGTCTCGCTATTCACGCCCTAAACTCTCTACCCTGCACTATCCTATTAAAGAAATGGCAATTCAAGCTGCCAATATTGCATTAGCCGCGGTTTCTAATACTGCTACAGAAAACAATACAACAAACAATGAATATAAATATATCCCTATTATTGTTAAGCGAGAGTCAACAGCACTTAAAAAAAACAGTGTTTAATTAACCCGAGTTAGGGTTGCTCTATATCCTATTTAATCAAGTCTTCAAACGCTGTATTTAACTCAGGATAGGTAAATTCAAATCCATCTTTTTGAATGTTGGCAGGAATAACTCGTTGCCCCGTAATAAGAACTTCATCAGCTAATTCACCCACGATTAAACTGAGTAGTTTTGCTGGAAACTTAATTCGAAAAAAAGTTTTTAAATGTAAGCTTAAAGTATCTGCAAATACTTTATTAGTAACTGGGTTAGGTGATGTGCCATTAATGGCCCCATGAACTTTTGACTGCGTAAATAAATGAATAATTATGGCGATTAAATCATCGCGGTGGATCCAAGACATAAACTGTTCGCCCTTAGATATTTGCATTGAAAAGCCATAATCAAAAGGCAATCGTAGTTCAGCTAACGGTCCTCCATCATCACCTAACACAATACCTATGCGTAATAAGCACACTCTAATGCCTTGAGCTTCAACTTTGAGTGCTTGTTCTTCCCATTGTCGACATAGTTCATGAGAAAAGCAGTTAACAACAGCGCCATTTTCGTCTAATACTTCGTTTTGATGTGGACCATAATAACCGATAGCCGACCCATTAATTAACACGTCTGGTTTATGTTTAAGGCGTTTAACGAGATCAAAAATACCAGTAGTTATGTTAAGTCGGCTATTGATAAATAGAGCTTTGCGTTGTTTTGTCCATCGCCCTTTTGCTAATGGTTCGCCAGCTAGATTTATGATTACATCAAATTCAGCTTTGTCAGTAATTTCAGAAAAGAGGGTTATAAAATTAACTTCTGTAGGGAGTTTGGTGCTCGCAATCTTTATGTCTCTGACTAAAAGAGTAACGTCGTGTTTTAAGTAGATAAGGATCTGTATTAATCGCTTACCAATAAATCCTGTACCGCCTGTTAGCAAGATTCTTTTTTTACTACCTTGATATATTTCAAATGGTATTAACGACATAATTTATAAGACCTTAATGTAAATTAACCCGATTTTAGGTTAACTAAAAAACACCGATACACTGTAACCATAGTCTAGTTTGGTTGTGGTGTAACGCCAGCCAAATTGTTTAGTGAGTTTTTCTACTAACTGCATACCTAAACCAAAGCCCAGTTCATTATTATCTAATGGCTTCTTAGCGTGTGTTTCGTTTATTTCTTCAACGCCTTCTTCAATATTCGTAATAATAACTTCATTACCTCTTTGTACAATATCAACTCGCCCTTGCTGTGTATGCTGAAAAGCATTTCTAACAAGGTTATTCAGTACAATTAAGCTCGGTACTACAGCAATATCAGTTAAAGTTTCGTCAGTATCTATATTTACCTCAACCAATTTACCCGCGAGTAAATAAGTTAACTCCGCTTGGGTAATTTGCACTAAGTCACCTAAACGACTTGTTTCAATAGGCATGTCTGTATCGCCTTCTCTGCTAAGCCACAGAAGGGTTTCTGTCATAGACTTCATGGTTAAACTTGCACGTTGAATACGATCGCGTATTTTTCTTTCGTTCTCTGAAGGGGTAGGATTTACTTTTTCAAGTAGTGCCGCGTTACTTCGAATTACTGCAATAGGCGTACGTAGTTCATGGCTTGCGTAACTTAGAAAGGCTTGTTCTCGTTCTAGCGATTCAGCTACAGACACTAAATTGTCGTACATCAGTGTTGCAACAGCGTTTAGTTCTTTAAATTTAAAGTCTGGACGAGGTTTGTTAATATCATTAATTGTTAGGCTTTTTCCCCACGCTTGTAACGATTCTACTGGCACGGTGATTTTCTTAAATATTGCTAATAAAACCAACACAAAAATAATTAATCCTGATGTACCCACCAGAATAATTTCTTGCATTGGATCAATAATAACGCCTTTATCTTCGTGCTTTTTAGTGACGTGTTCTCGTACGTTTTCATTAAAATGGGAAATAAATATTTTTCTCCCATCTCGCTCAAATGACATAAGTACATAGGATTTTTCAGGTGGTGCGATAAACACCCAATCAACAAATTTTGAATATAGTACATTGTTTTCGATTTTCGCTTGCGAGAATTGTTCACGTACTTGCTGCGGCACACGCTGCCAATCGGTCGTTACATGATATCCTAATATGTCTTGTTCAACTTTCCCTTGTTCAGGATATTGCTTAGCAATACCCGACATCATTCTTATGGTCATTCTGTCAAACGAGCCAACAAAAATACTCGCACTTTGATACGACAAAATAACGGCAATCATTAAAACCAAACTCGTTAGTAATGCAAAAATATAGGTACGAATACTCATTTTATTTACCTGAATGTGTTTATGTCTCTTAATACAAAGCCGAAGCCGGTAGCGGTATCAAGTGTCAAATTAGCATTAACGTTAGCGAGCTGTTTACGTAAATGATGAATGTGCACTTTTAAGCTATTACTGTCGGGCTGTTCATCTCCCCAAACAGCCTGCATTAACGCTTCTCGAGAAACAGGTTTTGAAGCTTCGCGCATTAATTTTTGTAATAGCTTGAATGTTATAGGCGTTAGTTTTATGGGATTATCGCCATATAAGGCGGTGCATTCTCGGGTGTTTAGCACTAATTTACCTAACGTAATGTGACTTAATTGACCACTTCGACGTGTTGATAGCGCAATAACTCTCATCAGTAACTCTTCAATTTCGAAGGGTTTAACAAGATAGTCGTCTGTACCGGCATCAAACCCTGCTATTTTATCCCCCAAAGAGTCGCGTGCGGTTAACATTAAAATAGGTGTGTCGTTACTATTCTCTCGCACTTTTTGACAAACTGACAAACCATCTAAGCGAGGTAAATTAATGTCTAATAGAATCACTTGGTACGAATTTGATTCTATCAGCGACAATCCTTGTACACCGTTAGAGGCATGATCGCAGCTAATGTCTTCAATCTCTAAATAATCTACAACGGTAGCCGCTAAATCAACATCATCTTCAACCAGTAATACCTTAATGGTCATGCACTAAATCCTCTTGCGTATTACCGCTAAATTTACGTTTTATTTTATCAATGGCATTGATAGCGTCTTGTTGCATCATGAGTAACGACGGCACTAATAATAACGTAATAAAGGTAGCAAACAAAATGCCATAACCCAGAGATGCCGCAGCCGGAATAATAAACTGCGCTTGTGTTGACGTTTCGCTTAACAACGGCATTAAGCCGGCGTATGTGGTAATTGATGTAAGCAATACAGCGCGTAGTCTGCCGGTACAAGCTTCTATAATAGCGTCAGATATTTTAGCTTTTTCTTTTTTCAATGTGTTGAAGCGCGAAACCAACAACAAGCTATCGTTTACCACTACACCACTTAGCGCCACAATACCGTTAAAAGACAATATACTAATCACCATGTCATTTAACCAATGGCCTAAAATAGCGCCTACTAAACCAAAAGGTATTGCCATCATAATAATAACGGGTTGAACATATGAACGCAGCGGAATAGCTAATAATATATAAATAGCCGCCATTGCCATCATAAACAAGCGACTCATAGAATTAGTGGTTTCTTCTTGTGATTCAGCCTCGCCCGCAAAATGAATATTTAGATCGGGATAACGATTCTCTAAACTAGGAATTAACGTAGTTTGTAAGCTTTGTACTAGCTCGTTAGAGGATAAAATGTCTTTATCAACTCGTGCGCTTACATACACAGCAGGTAAACCAGAAATACGTGTAATATCGTTTTGTTGATACTCAGAAGTTACAGTAGCGACTAACGCCAGCGGAACCACCTGCCCATTCGCTAGCCTTACGTTTGCTTTCATTACATCATCAACAGTTTGACGTTCACTTTCAGGGTAACGAATACGCACTTTAACTTCGTCTTTTCCTCGTTGATAACGTTGTACTATTTCACCACCAAAAGCTTGTAATACTTGGCGTGAAAGCCCTTGTGTAGTTAAACCTAACGAAAGCCCTTGTTCGGTTAGCGCAAAACGAAGCTGTGCTTGACCCGAATCAAAGTTGTCGTCAATACCACTCACGCCTGCAACTTGCGCAATAGCCGCTTTAATTTCTTGCCCTGCTGCGCTAATGGTGTCGGTGTTCCATGCTTTTAGCTCAACTTTAAAGTTGTCTCTACCACCAAAGCCTGAACGAATATCAAGTTTTCTGACACCTTCTGGGATTTTTGTCTCAGCTTTCCAAACACGAGCAAATTCATTTAAATCGTATGGAGCTGACTCGTCTAATTCCACCACTACTGAGCCTGACAAGTCGCTTTCACCAATCACTTCTATAGTGTCGATGGCTGTACCTTTTTGGCCATGTTCAGCCATTAATTTTTTATCGGTACGTTGTGCAGCAAGTTCTATGGCATTTAAATTTTTGCTGGTTTGACCGAAGCTTGTATCGTTTTGCATCGACATATTCGCTTCAATAACACTACCTGGAATATCAGGAAAAAAAGCAACACGAACGCTACCATTTTGCGGCATACCTATAACTAAAATAAAAATAGCAACAAAACCAAATAACACACCGTAACGGTATCGAATAGCCCATTTAATTGATGGTAAATACAAGTACTGACTAAACCATTGCAAACCGTAATCACAGCCATGCTGAATACGTGGCCATATACTACGCCAGCCTGAAGTAGGTTTTGTATGGGTATTTAAATGTGCTAAATGTGAAGGTAATATAAGTTTTGATTCAACTACAGATAACAACAAGCAAATAGTAACAATAACAGCAAATTGCGAATAAACTTTCCCCATATTGCCATCAACATTCGCTAAGGCCACAAAGGTTGCTACTGTGGTGAGTACACCAAATATGGTAGGCACCGCAACTTTTTTCGCACCTGATATAGTGCTTTGTAAATTATTGCCTTCAGCTTTTCTTGTAGCGTAAATACTTTCACCGACGACTACCGCATCATCAACCACAATTCCCAGCGCTAAAATAAAACCAAACGTGGTCATTTCGTTAATGGTCATTCCGGTAAAGTTATCTGTCATAAAAAACAAGGTACCGCAAAAAATAAACGGTAAGCCTGCAGTAACCCAAAACGCGACTCTTAAATTAAGAAATAAAGCCAATATAATAAAAACTAACGCAATACCTGATAAGGCATTTTTAATCAGTAGTGCTAGCCTATCGCGGATCATTGTGCCGCCATCATTCCATGTTTCTATTATTACATTTTGCGGTAACAGTGCACTTTCTTGCCATTTACTGACCACATTATTTGCTTGTTCAACGATTGTTAATACGTCGCCACTTTCATCAACAGTAATGTTAATACCAATACCTGGTTGTCCATTGTAACGGCCTACCACAAAAACATCGTCAGCATATGCATCTTGAATATTAGCAACATCTCCCAATCGTACTTGGCTACCATCCGTAAGAGTAAGTAAAGGAATATTTGCAAATTCTTGCTGTTGGTATGCTTGTTCTGCAACTTTTAATCGCACCACTTTATCGGCGTTACGTAAACTGGTTGAAATGCCTGTTGACGATTCGCTATTTACAACAGTAGCCACATCAGAAAATGATAAGTTGTAGGCTTGTAGCTTTTGCTCATCAAGCTCTATTGACATCATAGGTTCAGCTTTACCGCTAATATCTACATTAGAAATAGACGACTGCGCGAGTAAGTCTACTTTTATACGTTCCGCAATAGCTTGTAGTGCGTTGCGATCACTATCACCATAAATTTTAATAGAATAGGCATGACTTAATCGCGTAACTTTTTCAACAACGGGATTTTCAGCTTCAGCAGGGAAATTATAAACGGCATCAATCTTAGATTTAACGTCGCGTAATAAAATATCAAGATCGTAGTTTGAGTTTGATTCAACAACAACACTACTGCCATTGGCGTTAGACGTAGAAGTAACACGCTTTATTCCTTGTACCGTGGCTAGTGCTTCTTCAATTTTTATCGCTATGCCCTCTTCAGAAAGCTGTGCGTCGCCACTATCGTAGGTCATTGAAATTCGAATAGAGTCTGTTGCCATTGCGGGAAAGGCTTCTTTTCTCAGCTGATTAAAAGACATTAAGCCTAGAAATATAATAGATAGCATTAATAAATTAGCGGCTACAGAGTTACCTGCAAACCACGCGATAATACCGCGTTGCTCATTAGGTGGAATGATTGTTGGTGTTGTCATTACTGCAACTCCTCTACTTTAGCTTCAACCTTCATATTTACTAAGTAACTTGATAACGGACGGTTAACAATATTAGCTTGAACAATAGGATTAATAGGTTGCACATACACGGCGTTACCTTCAGAAAATGAAACATTAACCGCTAAATGAGAAAGTAAGCCTTCGTTATTTACTTGCCAAACAGTTTGGTTATCAATCAATGCTGATGCAGGTAATTTCCATAATTTATCAATAACCTTGCCTTGAATACTCGCTTTAATAAAAGAACCTGGAAATAATGGATTAGCTAAAGCAATAGGGTTTTCTACAACTACCACTAATGAGCGTTGACGACTTGCGCCATCAATATGTTGTTCGAAACGATCAAACTTTGCTTGCCATTGTTCATGGCTATTTTCATCAGTTAAATTTACCTTAATTGTTGATAAACCATTTTTTTCGTTAGTACCTTTGGGTAATAACTGCCATTGTTGCTGAGATAACGGTAGCGATACTTCAAATAACGAAATATCGTAAAGATCGGCAATCGCATTACCTACCTGAACATTACTCCCTACTTGTACTTGTTTCGACACAACTAACGCATCAAATGGTGCAACAAATTTTGTTTGAGCTAAGTCATACTCAGCTTTAGCTAATGCTTTGCTCGCCATTACATGCTGAGCTTTTGCTGCTGCGAGTTGTGGTTTGCGTAATACAAGATCAGACGCTTTTTCGTTAGCAAGTCCTGATTGTTGCCATTCTTGAGCCGCTTGGCTGCTGTTTAGTTGTTCTTGCGCTAAAGCGAGTTCTGCATTAGCCAAGTTAACTTGTGCGGTAGCGAGCGCTTGTTGATAAACAATAGAATCGACTTCAGCTAATACTTCCCCTTTTTTAAAAGTATTACCCGTGAGGAATTTTTCCGATAAGTACGTTATTCTGCCGCTAACTTGCGACGTAAGCGTAAGTTCATTACGAGATTTAACCTCGCCATAAGCCTTAACCGATGTATGATGAGTTACAGGGGAAACTTGTGTGACAGATACCACAGGATATTGCGGAGCCGCTTTAGGCGGTGGTGTACGTTGTTGATTAGCCGACAAAGTACTATTAATGCCCATAGCTAAAAATATGCAAGCTAAGCCAGCAACTGTTGCGAGTGATTTTTTATTCATAATTTGCATAATTAGACTCCTAAGCCCAGCGCAAGACCTAAAGTGATACGATTATTTAATCGCTCATACGTCAATTGTGTAACTTGTGATTGTAGTGAAAAAGTTTGTTGTTGAACTTGTAATAACTCGATGAGTGACGCTGTACCCTGACGATAGCGCAAGGTATATGTGGCTTCACTTCGTTGCGCACTTGCTAATGCAGACTCTGTATACTGCAAACGTTGAGCAATAGCTGCTTCTTGTGCGATAGCATTGTCGACTTCGTTAACTGCGTTTAAGAGCTTTTCTTGAAAATTCCAATAGCTTTTTTCTGCCGCTAATTTTGCAATTTCAACTTCGCTGGTTAACTTACCCGCATTAAAAATAGGTGCAGATAGTTTACCTAACAACTCCCACGCATTACTGCCAAATAGTGCATTGTGTAAACTGCTATTACTATCACCAATTGAACCAGTAATAGACAAATTAGGCAGTAAGGCTTTATAAGCCACTTTATGCTGATATTGGCTGGCGATAATATTTTGGTAGGCTTGTTGAAGATCAGGGCGTCGCGCTAAATTCTGTTTTTGCATCTTCTCTAACGGCATAACAACTGCAGGATAATCGGTACGGTAATCAAGCTGTTGATCACTTACGCCTGTTAATAGTGTTAAATTTCTTAATGCTTGTTGATATTGTGCCTGAAAATCAACAAGGGTTGCTTGACTGCTTTGGGTAGATGATTTTGCACTATCAAGCTCACTTAATTCACTCAGTCCTTTGCGATAACGATCCACAATGATTTGTTCGTTGGTACTTAATGTTGCTACACGCTTTTTCTCAATATCAATCAGTTGAGTAAATTGAACCAAGCCTAAATAGGCTTTCATTACATTCGCAGCAAGTAAATCTTTAGCTCCCTGATAAGCATATGCCGTTGCTAATGCATTAGCTTGTTGTGCATCGGTAGCATTGGCTAGTTGTTGCCAAATATCTAGGGTCCACGCTATATCAACACTTGTACTATAAACAGCTGCACTTGAACTAGAAGCCGTTGCTTCATTTTTTTTAGCATTTAATCCAGCAGAAATACTTGGCCATTGGTTTGAACTACTAACAGATAGCTGTTGCTCTGCTGTTTTTAAGGTAATAAAGGTTTGCTGTAAATTAGGATTGTTCGCCAATGCTGTAGTAATAAGAGCATTAGCTTCTTCAATAATCAGTAATTGCGAAAGCGACATAGCTTCGTTGTTATTACTAACATCTATACTGGTTTGCGCAATATTTTTAAGTTGCGTGTTCGCGCGTTCGTCAAAGTGAACATCTTCAAACGTTGAACATGCACTCATAAAACAAAAGCTGAACACTGAAAAATACAATGAAGAAATTTTCACTTTGAACCTCTCATAACAGAATAAGGCTCAAGTTTAGCGATAGCGAGGTTAAGAGAGGGTTAAGGAAAGTAACTACAAAGAAAATTGCTCATTTAATCTGCCCTAAAATCATATCTTCTGCTGCTTTAAAATAAATAATAATTTGAATGATATTATATTTATTTACAATTGAGACTACATAAACCTACCAATTTTAAGTAGCATAGCCATATATTCCTTAAAAATTGAAGAAAACAGAGAAGTAAAAATTTATGGACGAAAAACCCAACTTATTCAAACGTATATTCCTAAGCATTTTTCGAGTAATCAATATATCCCGCAAAGTTATTCTTAATCTGATATTTTTTGGCATACTGGTTCTTTTTATTGCCTCAATTTCTAATGATAAAAATACCGTTATTGTTGAAAACAATTCTGCACTTATTTTAGATCTTAACGGTGATGTCGTTGAACAAAAACAGCAAGTTGATCCAATAGAAGCTTTTATGAATGAAGCATTAGGCCAACAAGAAGAAAACCCTGAAATACTATTAGCTGACATTTTAAAAGTGATTAAATCAGCAACAACTGATAATCGCATAACCACACTTGTCTTAAAGTTAGATAAGTTAAATCGCTCTGGCTTAACTAAAATGAGCATTATTACCGACGAACTTGAAGCATTTAAAGCCACAGGTAAACAAATTATCGCTATTGGTGAAAACTTTACACAAGACCAATACTACCTAGCCAGTTATGCCAACGAAATTTGGTTAGATCCGAACGGATGGTTAATACTCGACGGTTATGGCAGTTACCAACTATATTACAAATCAGCTATCGAAAAACTTGCTATAACGCCTTACATATTTCGCGTAGGAACCTATAAGTCAGCCGTTGAACCATACATGCGTGACGATATGTCGCCACAAGCAAAAGAAGCAAATAAACTTTGGTTAGACGACTTATGGACTCATTACAAAACCAATGTAGCTGAGCAACGAGGTTTTGACATTAGCAACTTTGATGAAAATGCTGAAACCCTAATCAGTAAACTTGAAGCCGTAAATGGCGACATTGCTCAATATGCGTTGAACAATTCATGGGTAGATAAGTTAAAAAGCCGAAACGATGTTGAAACATCTTTAAAAGCGCGTTTAGGTGTAAGTGATGAATCGGATACGTATACTTCAATTAATTTTAAAGATTACTTATCTACTTTGAATTTAGCTTTTCCTATGCCACATGCCGCAAATACCAATAAAATTGCAATAGTTGTTGCTAAAGGCACTATTTTAAATGGCACGCAAAAACCGGGAACTATTGGTGGCGACAGTACTGCTAAATTATTACAACAAGCACGCGAAGACAAAAACGTTAAAGCCGTTGTGTTACGTGTAGACAGCCCTGGTGGAAGTGCTTTTGCTTCTGAAATTATTAGACAAGAAATTGAACTAATTAAACAAGCAGGTAAACCTGTTGTGGCATCAATGGGAACCTATGCTGCTTCTGGCGGATATTGGATTTCAGCATCTGCCGATAAAATTTACGCGGCGCCCACAACCATTACAGGCTCTATTGGTATTTTTGGACTAATGATGACCTTTGAAAATGCCTTAAGTAAATTAGGCGTTTTTACTGATGGTGTTGGTACTACAGAGTTTGCCGGTTTTAGCCCTACTCGCCCGCTTTCTGAAGGCGTTTCAAAAATCATTCAAATGAACGTGAACAAAGGCTATCAAGATTTTATTACTTTAGTCGCAGAAAACAGAAATATGACACTTGAACAAGTAGATGCTATTGCACAAGGTAGAGTATGGTCTGGTGCTAAAGCGAAAGAGTTAGGCCTTGTGGATGAATTAGGTGGATTAGAAGACGCTATAAACGAAGCTGCAACCTTAGCTAAATTAAGTGATTTTGATACTTGGTTAGTAGAAAAAGAGCTTTCGCCAAAAGACTTATTTATGAAAAATGTTTTTGGCCAAGCAACAGCCCTTTTACCTACATCAATTGTTACCTTAAGCCCGCTTGAAAAATCAATGGCTAAGCTTAAAAGCGAACTTGAACACTTAAGCTACTTAAATGATCCAAAAAGTACTTATACTTTATGCATGAGTTGTGAAATAGATTAGCGTCAATAATTCATAACACTTAACAGTAAAAAGTATTATCATAGCCTCGATTTTATCGGGGCTTTTTATTGCCTATTTATTGGAAGTACACATGATGAAAAAACGCATTTATATCGCCTACACCGGCGGTACGATAGGAATGAAAGCAAGCGAAAATGGTTATATACCTGAAAAAGGTCATTTAACTGAATCAATTCTAGCCAATGTAGATTTTCATCGTGAAGAAATGCCTGAATTTACCATTCATGAATATGCGCCATTAATCGACTCTTCTAATATGTCGCCCAGTGATTGGCAGTATATTGCTGACGATATAAAATCTCATTATAACGATTACGACGGCTTTGTTGTGCTGCATGGCACCGACACTATGGCATATACAAGCTCAGCACTGTCTTTTATGTTTGAGAATTTATCAAAACCGGTAATCGTTACTGGATCGCAAATACCGTTAAGTCAATTACGTTCAGACGGACAAGTTAACTTATTAAACTCGTTATACATTGCCGCTAACTACCCGATTGCAGAAGTAGGCTTATACTTTAACAACAAGCTTTATCGTGGTAATCGCAGTATTAAGGCCTTTGCTGACGGCTTTAATGCTTTCGACTCACCTAATTTACCTCCGTTATTAGAAGCCGGTATAAACATTACCCTTATTGAAGGAAAATTAGCTGAAGGGAAATTAGCGCAAATAGATAATGCTGATATTACCCCATTACAATTAAGCAATATTACGCCACAACCTATTGGTGTAGTACATTTATACCCAGGCATAAGCACCGACGTACTTAAAAATATTATTCAACAACCTGTTAAAGCACTTATTATAAGAAGTTACGGCGTAGGTAATGCTCCACAAGATAAAGACCTGCTTGATTGTATAAAAAAAGCCAGCGACAACGGTATTATTATTGTAAATTGTAGCCAGTGTATAAAAGGCACAGTGAATATGGATGGATACGCAACAGGTAATGCCTTAAGCAAGTGTGGCGTAGTAGGCGGTGTCGATATGACCCTTGAAGCCACCTTAACTAAGTTACATTATCTATTAAGTAAAAACTTAGCACCAGCCGAAATCCGTAAGCTTATGCAAAGTAACTTGCGTGGTGAGCTAACGAAGTAATTAGCACCAAATAAAAAGCATCATTAGCAATGCGTTACGCTGATAAGGTATCGCATATACCGCTTCTATTAAATTTATATTAAGTAACTAAAAATTGAGTAATTAAAAATATGGCGAATTTTCTTGTAATTATTACCTTATTAACAGGATCTATTGGGTTGATGTTATTTGTGATCGGCTCAGTTTTCACCTTAATTGTCGCTTTTGGCAATCAGCAAAAACTTTACGGCTTTTCCATTCTATTGTTTTTGCCTATTTCATTAATATATTGTGCTAAACACTGGGATATAGCTGCTTATTCAGGACGAATGGTTTTTTCTGGTGCTGCCCTGTTAACCATAACGGCAATTATTTTAAAACTTGCAGGGCTATACTGATAGGTAACAAATACTTAATACCAGTTCCTTTAAACTCAGATGGGGATCAATAATGAAAATGATTTATACAAACGAAAATAACTTTCTTGTAAACAATGTAAAAAATCTTATTGAAGCTCAAAACATAAAAACCTTCATCAAGAATGAATTTGCGCAAGGTGCTGTAGGTGAAGTTTCAGCTTTCGATTCTTGGCCTGAAGTTTGGGTTTATGACGACGCTGACTTTGACCGTGCTGATGAAATAGCTAAAGCGTCACAAAAAACGATTAAAGCTGATGATTGGATTTGCAAACATTGCTCTGAAGAAAATGCTCCTTCATTTGAAGTTTGTTGGAGTTGTCAGGAAGCAATTTAATAATAACATTCACAAAAAATATCTGATAAAAGTATTTATTAAAAATGTAGGATCATCAATAAACTTCATTGATAGTGTTCACGTACACTTAAAAAATAAATGAACAACTTTATAACACTCGGGCAATGCTATACCCTTTATGTTTTATTAAGTCGTTAATTTTATCTTTGTTTTTATCAAAGCTGTAATACTTCCAAGGTAAGTAATTTTTATATTTTGACATCAGTACAAACCACTTATTTTCATCATAACAATACGTCAACGATTGTAATTCGTATAATTCACTTCTTTTATTATTTATATAATCATTTGGAAATTCTTTTCTATAAGCGTAACTTTGCGTCATAATATTAGGTACATTTCCAGCGGTAATATGATGTCTTCTAAATTTTTTATCTTTTAGTTCTTTTACTGACAGAATATTTAAATCCTTCTTCCAAACGTTATTAACTATATTAGATAGTTTTTTACCTGTCCCACCTACATGCCAATAGTTATGCTCTGAACGATCAGAACTCGATACTTTATTTAGAATAAATAAATCACCATGGCGGCCATCTTCGATTCTCCAATAAGGAGTACTAGGTCCTAAATTATAACCATCTTTAACTTTATCATTTAAACTACTAGCGCTATTTCGATATACTTGTTTAACGTAAGAAGGACGCTTTGTCATTACAACAAACCACAGATGGCTTTCATTATTTACTGCTGTAATTACATACCCTTTATCCCAATGTTTTTTAATAAAATCACTTGGAAATTTTTTTTGTTGTACATAAGCTTGAGGGTAATTATTTATAGTCTTAATCAACACGAGGATGTGTTTTCCTCCAGCAGCGAAACTAAACTGACACCATCCTAAAGCAAATATTACAATTATTATTTTCATATATGCTCCAATATTATATTCACGGTTAATTAAACCAAGAGGAAATTAACCAAACAGCTCTTTGTGAGCCATAACCAAAACGCTTTAATCCCAAGTCGATTATTTCTCCAGGGTTTATAACAGTTGAACGTGTAAATATTTCACCATAACCCACACGTTGTCCATAAGTAACACCAATAGGGCTAGGAGTACTTCTACTAGCTTTTAGTTTCCATGAGGTTGACATACGCGAGCTATCCTCTATCGTATAAAGAAACAAACATCCCTGTGAGCTATTAAAATTGCAAGACGTAAACTCCTCTTCGTTCAGCTCTTCATTACAGTCAAGTTCAAAATCAGGTGTTATTTTTTCAGGAAAATTAACTTTTTCAAAGAAATAAATCACCTTGTGATCTGGTGCTTTAAATTGAGGATCAATAAATGAATTTTCTATGTTTTTATCACCACACATATTTAGAACTGCCTATCTCTGTTTTATTTTACTTATGTATACATAGTAGCTATTAATTAAATTAGTTACAAAAGTTAAAACAATCCCTAATTTATACAACAAACACAACAATAGCAGCGGTTACACCTAAAACAGTATAGTGTGGCGCTCCGTTTGGTACTTTGTCTAACAACCAATAGCAAACAAAAGCTAATGCAAATAATATCGCACTGCCAATAAATACGCCCATTGGCGGGTTACCCATTATTAAGCCGGCTATGGCTAAAGGAATACTAAAAAGTAGCGCTGAAAAGTAAGCTTCTTTTTTAACTAAATACAATTTATAAGAAAGCGCTAGCATAAGAATTTTTAAAGTAAGAAATATCATAAATTTACCGTAATTATTTAAATAAACCATTACTGATGGCTTATATTATATGAAAGATAATGTGTGTTTTATCTGTAATGATTAAAGGATTAGCTACCAGACACCATAACAATACGTTCTGCGGGTACTCGTAACTGCTGCATTAAATACACTTTAAATGGTGCTTCGTAAGCTTGTTTATCGACTGCTTTTTGCATGCACAGTAACCATGCTTTACTTTCAGCATGACCTACCGACAAATGCTTATGTGCTAGCGGAATATTAATACTGCCATAATGTTCAGCATACAATTTAGGGCCGCCAAGCCAACCTGATAAAAAATAGGTAAGTTTTTGTCGTGAGGCAGTTAAATCGGCAGGATGCATATCTCTAATTTTTTGAGATTCTTTAAAAGTAGCCATGTTCTGATAAAAGTCATCAACAAGTTGCGTTATGCCTGATAACTCCCCTGCCATTTTATAAGAATTATCGCCTACGCCGTATTCACAGCTTTTATTATTCATTATTACAACCTGTACCTAAAGCCTGTATCCAAATCGGATAACGTTATAAAGATGAAACGCCTGATACTTCAAGTACTGTTTTAGCATTAGCGCGTTCAATAATTTTAACTAAAGCCGATTGAATCACTTCGCTTTCTCGCGCATCATCTTTGCTGGTAAATTTTTCTTCTTGGGCTTTAGCACCTTCTTCAAGAGTAAATTGAACCACGACCAAAGTAGCGCAATCAGGACTTTCACCAAAATATTCTAAAGCTATTTGTGGGTAACCCTTAAAGCCTGCTTTCACTAATTTAGCAATTCGTTTTTTAGCTTTGTCTACGTGCATGTTTATTTCCTGTATTTATAAAATATCAATTTATCTGAATAGTGTTAAAGATCAAAGAAATAATAAGCATCTCTTTGAATTTATTTCTTAATTTACATTTAACGTAACCTTATGACTTCTCGCCGCCACCAAACAACACTACTTCATGGTTGTCTAACCACAGCGGATACTTTGCCATAACTTTAGTAAACATCGGGCTTTGTAAATAGCTATTCAGCCATTGTCGTACTTTAGGATAAGGTGATTGTAAGTACCATTGGCGTTCTATACGAGCAAATTGTCGAATAAAAGGCAGTAGCGCAATATCGGCTAAGCTTTCTTTTGGCCCCATTAAAAAGGCACTGTTCGTTAAGCGCTGTTCTAATGTTTGAATAAAGGTTTCACAGGCTTGTCGGCATTCTACTACGTTAGTTTCTTTATAACGTTTGGCGCATTTGTAGGCTTCTATCGCTGTTTTAAATTCATGATCAAAGGTATGAATTAATGCAAGCATTTCAGTTAATGCCGATTCACGTTCTCTTAATAATAAATTATTAGGATCTGTTTCATGCAACGCCCACAGCATTACGTCTAGGCTTTCTTCGATAACACGATTATTTTCGTTGGGTAAAACTATAACCGGCACCGTGCCTTTAGGTGATACTGCTATCATTTCTGGGGGTTTATTACTTAGCACTAAATCTCGCAACAATACTGTTTGCTTAGCTTTAAAAATGGCAATACGAGCACGCATAGCATAAGGACAATTTCTTAATGAATATAAAACAGGAAGATCGGAGTGATTATTAGCCATAGATTTTTTAATTTATACCTAGAAATAGCGATGAAATGCGTTTTAACTATTTTAACGGTATTCAACAGCTAAATATATGCGTAAAATCTCCCCTTTAAAATTTAACCGCCTTAATATTGGCTAAAGTTGAGAAATGAGTCCTAAAATAGAATTGTTAGCGCCAGGTGGCGACATAGATGCGATAAAAGCGGCAATAATTGCTGGAGCCGATGCGGTTTATTGTGGTTTAGACACCTTTAATGCACGTAACCGTGCGGCTAATATTTCTTTTGATGAGCTTGTAGGTTGTATTCGACTTGCACACCAGTACGAATGCCAAATATTTTTAACGTTAAACATTATTATATTAGAACGTGAATTTAAGTCGTTAGCCAAGTTATTAAGCAAACTGGCCAATACCACATTAGACGGTGTTATCGTTCAAGATTTAGGTTTGTTGTATATTTTAAAGAAGCATTTTCCTACGTTAGATATTCATGCTTCTACGCAATTAACAACACATAATATTGGGCAAATTCCTTTCCTTAAAAAGCTAGGCGCTTCTCGTGTTAACTTATCAAGAGAGTTAAATTTAAAAGAAATTACGGCAATTACTCAAGTGAGCCAAGATCAAGACGTGCTTACTGAAGTATTTGTACACGGCTCTTTATGTGTCGCTTTCTCTGGCTTATGTTATTCAACCTCAGCCAGTGTAGGTAATTCAGGCAACCGTGGTCGATGTAGCCAAGCGTGTCGCGAAGAATACAAACCGACTGAATCAGGTAATAAATTTCCGTTAAATATAAAAGACAATTCAGCTTTCTTCGACTTACCCGCATTAATTGATGCTGGCGTTCATTCATTTAAAGTTGAAGGTCGCATTAAAGGCGCAAGTTACGTACATACGGTAATTGATAGCTTTCGTAAGCAAATAGATGGTTTTGTAGAAACAGGTGAATTATTAGAAGACGGCGAACGCCTTTATAAAGTGTTCAACCGCGATTTTTCAAACGCCTTTTTACGTGGTGATTTAAATCAATCGATGTTTATTGAAAACCCTCGTGATAATTCTAAATACCATGCGGTAGGTAAAAGTAACGCCATTTCAGTTGTACAAATTCATGAAGTTGAAGAAAAACTCAGTGCTGAGAAAGAAGAAATTAACACTTCAGTATTTGAAAAAATTAAGCATTTGAGTATAGATAAACGCCCTTTATCTCTTATCTTTACAGGTAACGAAGGCAAGCCATTAACCCTTACGGTAAAAACAGAAGGCTATAGTGAAGGCAAAGCATTAACTGAAGAACAAACCTTTGTTTTACATTCAACTAACCTGTTAGTCGCAAGTGATAAAAACTGTATTGACAAAGCCGCTATCGAAAAACGCTTTAAAGGTTTTAACAACGCTGAATTTAACTTAATTGAATTAAATTGCGATGCGATTGAAGCGGGTTTAAATATTCCATTTAAAGATCTTACCGCGTTAAAAAATGAGTTGTCTTCGTTACTAAACGATAACTCACCTGTTCATCCTGAAGTTGTTTTACCTAAATTAGCACGCCATGCTAAAACGCCTAATGATGAGCATAAGGCTAAGTTGTCTATTTTAATTTGTGACGATACCGATTTAGATCTTGCCAACGTAACAGATGCAGACATTTACTTTAAACTGCCAGATGCTTACAAACGTGGTTGTACTAAATATGTGAGCTTTTTTAATGAAAATCCTCGCCTTATCCCCTGGTTTCCATCGGTATTAATTGGTAAAGATTACGACGTAGCATTAAATATTTTAGAGCAAGTTAAACCTAAGCTGATTGTGACCAATAACACAGGTATTGCAAACCGAGCGTCTGAGCTAGGTATTAAGTGGATAGCTGGACCTTTCTTAAATACAACTAACTCTTATGCGCTATTAGCCATGAAAGAAACATTTAATTGTGACGGCGCATTTATTTCAAACGAAATAAACTACCAACAAATGAAAACCATTGCTCGTCCTGAAAACTTTAAGTTGTTTTACAGTATTTACCACCCTATTTTGTTAATGACCAGCAGACAGTGTTTTTTCCAACAAAGTGTAGGTTGTGAAAAACCGCGTATTGATAACGGTTGTATGCTTTCTTGCGATAAATCTACCAGCATAACTAACCTTAAAGGTGTTTCGTTTGCTATTGATAAACAAAAAGCAGGCTACCCAAGCATTTATAACAATGACCAGTTTTTAAACATGGAAATTATTAATGACCTAGCAGATTTGTTCGATGGCTTTATGATTGACTTAACCAATATTGGTTCTGGCGATAAAGAAACACCAGACAAAGCGGTACTGATTGAACAGTTTGAAGCCTTACTGAAAGTAGATAAAAACGAAAGTGCTAGTGCTGACGGACAAGTACGCATTCAGCAAGCTTTAAATCAATTAGTACCTGAATCAACTAACGTGCAATACCATAACGGGCTGTAGATTTAAATAAAACAGTAAAAAGGGAGCTATATTTAGCTCCCTTTTTACATTCAATTTATAAATCGTTAATGGTATTGATACCAGCCCTTACCATCAGCGCCATTGATGTATCCAACAAACCAACCACTTCCCCAACCTGCGGCCCAAATAACATCTTTGTTATAAGGATCAGGTTTAGCATCTATTATTTTGTCGTTGTTGCTAAGATTAGCGTTTATTTTTTTCCAGTTGCTACCAGCATCTAACGATAAATAAACACCTGGATTCATAAACTGTCTATCCATACGCATTTGATTACCCACAGTTAACACTAATATATTGGCATCAACAGGAGATGACTCTACTTGCAGTACAACAGGTGCTTTAAATATTTTGTGCCATGTTTTACCTGAGTCCGTACTTTGCCAAGCGCCTCCTTCATCAAAGGTTCCTTGGTAAAAGCCACCCGCACTAATAAAGATATTATTCGTGTTTTTATCAATAAACACATTATTAACGCTTTTGATTTCTGAAGGTATGTTAACTCTTGACCAGTTTTCACCTTTATCGTTAGATTGGTATAAACCACCATTCTTATCACTGGTTGCTGCATAGATCTTATTTGAATTATTCGGATCAAGAGTAATACGTCTTAAGCTAAAACCTTCATGGAATCCTTTATTGCTAACTTTCCACGTATAACCGCCATCATCTGATTTCATAAACCCAAAGCCACCTACAGTTGGTTCACGGCGTGGTGCACGATAAATTTCAGAGAATGCATCTTTAGTTACAGCCACATACATATTATTAGGTTCAACAGGGTCAATCAGTAAAGAGTCTTGCGCTGGTAACAAACCTGCAGGTCCTTGAATAACTTTACCTATATTTTTAGATTTAACTACGTTTTGGTCTATTTTATTATCTAAAACTGTTGCGATATTTTCCCATGTTTTTCCACCGTCGATAGAACGACGTAGTTTACCGCGGTGATCTTGTCTCCATGCCAATATATAAATGATATTAGGGTTATGAGGATGTACAGCAATAGTAGAAATTGAAACCATACCATCGATATTGTTTTGACCTTCTATTTGCTTCAGCGCTACGGCTTGCTTGTTTGGCCATTCTTTTACATTAACTGTACTCCAAACACCATGTTCGCCACTTGCGAATAGTCTTCGTTCAGGTATGCCTGTTTCATGCAACATAAAGCGGCCGGGTAAATCACTATCACCACGCCCTATCCAAACCTTGCTATTAGGGGCTGTTTCCATATCATCAATTTGTTGCCAGCTTACGCCTTTGTCTGACGATTTATGTGTTTGCTGATCGATACTGATAAAAAGCTCACCTGCAGAATTAATGGTTAATAATCGATTACCCGAAGTTTCTTTATGCGCGTTTATATATTCTTGAAGATGCGCAAATTCAACATTAGCCCCTGTGTCATTATCACGAGATAGCCAATAAGCTTTGTCTTTACCACTTAACCAATATTCACCATGACGAGCAACAACCTGCCATGTTTTACCGCCGTTAAGTGAGCGCCATACTTCACCCGGACCAAAAGTGCGATCATGTTTTTTATTGTAAGTAAGGTAAATCTCATCTTTATTTAACGGATTAACCACCAAACGATTAAATACAGGTAAAATAGATGTTGGTAAATTAGGGTACTTTTTCTTAGCTTGATGTTGAGAAATACCAAACCAATTCGATAAAGTTCTATAATATCTTTGAATTTCAGCTGGGTAATGTATTTGAGTTAAATCTATAGATAAGTTACCTGTGATGTTTTCCCAACTCTCACCGTTATCAACGCTCTTATAGACTCCACCAGCTGACTTTACGGAATGTCCTACTGGTTCATAAATTGTTTGTTCAACCAAATATAGAACAAATTCACCTGTATTTTCATTGTAAAAAGAGGTTAAGTCGCGAGGTAAATTAGCAGGAAGTCCTCTCGTTTTATTTAACCATGTTAAGCCTTCATTATGACTATGCATTACCCCGTGATTTGTCGCCATAATTAAGTGCTTGGGGTTGGTTGGATTAATAATTATTTTCCCAACATCTAAATCTTGAGGTAAGCCCGTTGATATTTTTTTCCAGCTTTTACCTTTATCTGACGACTTTAAAAGATAACCATAATCAGCGTAACTTAGTTTACTACCTTGCTTGTTGGCTTTTGTACGATGATTTTCTTTAACGTTCCAAAAGTCACCAGCTCCAACATACCAAATATTATCGTTAGTGGGATCAATACTTAGCTCACTTAAGCGCATGCCTATTTGTTCGTCGTACCAACCTTTTTTAAAGGCTAATGGATCATATGGATCAACACCAAAATCTTTATAAGTAGGAGAAAGTTCTGCTAGTTTTGTCCAATGATGACCTTGATCTGTTGACTCATACACCCAGCCATTCCAATCTAATGCCACAATATAGTTTGGAGCTTGTAATGAAAAATCCATATCAACTACACGTTTCATTAGTTGACCTAACTCGTCGTGGTCTTTTATGCTTTGCCAAGACTTACCGCCGTCCCATGTGCCATAGGTTACGTGCATATCAGGTGCGATAAACATAACATTTTTATCGAAAGGATGATTCCATAGTTTTTCATTGTAGCCTGACATACCAGGACCAATATTTTGCCATTGAACAATAGGATCTGAAATCACTTTTTGTGTTCTTAATTGTTCAAAATATTCCGCATTGATTTGTGGAATAACGTCCTTGATCGTTTCGCTTTGATTGACAGTACAACCAGAAGATATCAATAAACTAGCAATAATAAGGAGAAGTTTTTTATTTTTCATATACACGATTAATTATTAATAATAATGAATATACTTTAAACCATAAGGCAGAAATAAAAAAGCAGTTTTATATATAAAACCCACCTGTATAGTATTTTTATTCATCTTCTTTAAAATTAATCACCTCCACCGCCACAACTACTGCCACAGCTGCTTCCACAACTCGTTGATGAGTCACCAGAAGAGCCACTACATCCAGAAGAACAACCTATATGAGTAGCACAATAGTCTTGTCCATAAGTTGGTGAGCTTTTATCTTTGCAGTTTTTAGAGTAGAAAAAGCCGTCTTCTATTTTTAATTTAGCGTCTATAGCAAATAACAAAGGTAAACGTGCAGGTGATGCTGGATTAATGTTTTCTAAATCACATGCTAAACGCCAAGCTCTTTTTATCCCCTCTTGTGCATTGGTTGGAGATTTCATAGCTTCGGTTGGTGTATGGTGTAAAAATCGCCCTATCCCTTTTTTACAAAAAATTTCATAGTTTTTTGTAAATAAAATAAACTCGTGCCAAGCAACATCGACCACTTGAGAAGGCATAGCTACAGGCTTTAATTTAGCTTTATAAGAAATAATAAAAAAAGATTTAAGGGCATCTAAAACGAGTTCAACCTGATCGTTAGATAAATGAGGATATTTAGCGTTAACTCTTTGTTTTATAGCGACTGGAAATTGAAAAGACGCTATAAACTCTTTTCTTTTTTTATGTTTATTATAAATAAAAAAAAACAATAAAATTAAAACAACAACTATTTGAAAAATACTAACATCCATATCGATCCCTGACTTTACATTTTAAAATTAAACTTCTGAACAATTAACCTCTATTTAAACAACTTATGAAACAGTTATCCACTATTCCATCTCACACATTGCGGGGTTTTCTCCAGATACAGCTATAAGTATTTTCACTTATATAATTTAAGGTGCATTGGCTACTGGTTAAGCAATGTGCTTCTGATAGTTTTTGGCAATCAGCTTCTTCGGCGAGAATTTGAGTAGAGCAGAATATAATAAGAGTAACGATAAAATACTGAGTAGTAGAAGAATTGAACATAATTAACATGATACTTTGTTGAGTTCCGTTACGTGCCAAAGCTCGCCTGACGGCCCCCATAAATAAATAACTTTGCCCCAAGGCTCTACTTTAATGGGTTCGTATTTAATATCAAAGCCTTTCAAGTTTGAAATAACTTGAAAGGCTTCATTAGTAGTATCACTCTATGACTGGTTTAGTAAACTTAACTAACCAATTAATTCACCTTAAATACCTTTGACGCTGAAATACCTGATTTACTATAGGGCTGATCGGTATTAGCCGCTAAAGGATCTGCATCATCCCAAGAGTAAATACTAATTTCAGCTACTCCTTTTTTATGGGCCGTTATTTCTCCAAACTTGTTAACGGATAATACTTCTGGATTGCTCGATTCCCATATCAAACCTTTACGTTTTGCTTGCTCTGGTAATACTACGCCTTGCAAGCTGAGGGTTTCATTTATATTCAATGTTGTTTTATTACTATTGATAGCTAGCGTTTTAACAGATACAAGCTTGTTTTCATCAAGCACTTTCCCTAATTCGTTATAAGCTTGTTGCTGTTCAGGCGTTAAGTTATTTAAGTTTAATCCGCTATAGCGTTTTACTTTCCATTTACGCTCTATAAAACGAGCTCCTTCACGTTCCAGTAAATCAGTTCTTAAATCAAAAAAACGTCCTTCTGGAAAATCTTTATCTGGTGCGTAACGCTTAAAATTTTTGTTAAAGGCGTAACGTAATACAACATCTTTATCTTGGTATTTACTGTTACCTATATACCAAGTGTGAATGGTTTTTCTCGGTTCACCGGCTGCTCCTTTAGCTTGTTCCCAAAAACTAATACCATCTAGCTGTTCAGGGTTAGCAATTTCGATTCCTGCAGCTTGAGCAATGGTTGGATAAATATCGGTTAAATTAACCAAGCCTTTATAACTACGGTAACTACCGTCCTTACTTGCAGGTACCACATTCGGATAATTAATCACTAACGGAACATGCAAGCCGTTATCTGCATTTCCGCCTTTGCGCCCTGGGTAAATAGAATTATCAGCCAATACGTGACCAAAAGTTTCTTTAGTACCATTGTCCCCCATTACCACAATTAAGGTGTTGTCTCTTACTCCGGCTTCGTCAAGTTTAGTAACGACTTGGCCAATCAATTTATCCATATATTCAATCATATCAGGGAAGTAGCGTCGGTCATCGCCACCTTTGTTGCGATATTCCGCTTTTTCACTAAAGTTGTCGAAAATAGCATGAGGTTGAGTGTCAGGTGTAGGTTTATGATCGTCATGCACTAACATCATCGGATAATATAAAAAGAAGGGTTTATCTTTGTTTTTATCAATAAATTTTAAAGCATCACGGTTAACAATATCAGGTCCGTACCATCTTCTACCGGTTTCAGGATCTAAGTCAGTTCTTCCTTGATAATTAGTAATCTTACCGTTAACCACAAGATTAGGATTAATAAAACGCTGACCTTCAGTGACTACATCAAACGCGGTGTAATCGTCCCAACCAAATTCAGATATATAATCTTTACCTGCAACTTGTTTATCACCACGTGTTTGTTTCCATTTACCGTAAAGCCCTGTTACGTAACCAGCCTTTTTAAAGGCATCGCCAAAAGTAATATCTGATCTATGTTGTGATTTAGGTTGAAGATAATTTCTATCGTTATTTTTACCGCTCATTAATGCGATACGCGTATTTTCACAAATAGGGTAAGCAAAGGCATGATCAACACGTAAACCCGCTTTAGCTAAGTTATCGATATTAGGCGTGCTGAATTCTTTATTTGTAAACAAACCATCATACGAATGCAAACGATTAGCGCCATACGCAGTTACCCCATAATGACTTAAATCATCAATAAGAATAAGGACTACATTGGTATATTCTGTTTTACTTGACGCTATTTTTGGCTTGGTTTTTTCTGCATTAACAAGGGATTTAGTTTGTTCACTACTATTATTTATACAGGCAGAAAGGAGAATACAAAGGGATATACCTAAGCCTAATTTAATTTTCATGTTAATTTCCGTTGTTGATATTTTGTGATCAGTTGAATACTGCGCAATTGTTTTTATATTTAATATACATAATTTATATACAACTTTATAGTTTATTTGATAAGTTAATAAAAATTTCGTAAAGGAACGTTTATAAAATGAAAAATATGTTTTCAATATTTCCTCTTAAATCATTAAGTTTATGCATTTTTGGTTTAGTCATTAGCATTACTAGCCAAGCAAGTGCTGCAAAGCATATAGATACAACAGCAAGTAAAACCCCAACTCAACCCAATATTATTTTAATTCTTACCGACGATCAGCCTTATGGCTATTTAGGCATTACTGGCAATAAAATAGTAAAAACGCCTAATATTGATGAACTTGCAAACCAAGGCGTGTTATTTACTAATGCTCATGTATCTAGTGCTATATGTACGCCAAGTCGAATATCAATTTTATTAGGTCAATATGAACGTAAACACGGTGTAAACTTTAATTCTGGTACGAGCGTATCTGAAGAAGCTTGGGAAAGTTCATACCCAATGCTGTTACGCAAAGCGGGGTACTTTACGGGTTGGGTAGGTAAAAACCATTCTCCTGTAGGTAAAGGCGGTTACAAAAGCGGCTTAATGGAAAAGAGTTTCGACTATTGGTATGCAGGCCATGGCCATCTTTCATTTTATCCAAAAGATCGACATAAAATATTTTCAGAAGCCAAAACCGACACTCAGCTCGAAGTTGTGTCAGAAGGTATAGATGACTTTTTAGATACAAATGAGTATAAATTTAAAAAAGCGATAAAATTTTTAGACAGTCGCCCTACTGATCAACCTTTTATGTTATCGGTTAACTTAAACCTACCTCATGGTTCAAGTACCAGTACGATGAAAATGAAAGAAACAGACGACGAAATATATAAAAGTTTATTTAGAGATCAAACCCTCCCTTTACCTAAAAACTATATAGCTAAAGCTGATATTAAAACGCCAAAATTACCAACAGACATACATCACGTAATAGATCGCCAAAATGGGTATAACGTTGTTGATACACCTGAAAAATTTAGAGAAGAATACACTCGACAATTACAAGCAATGACTGGAATAGATAGATTAGTCGGCAAGTTAAAACGTAAATTAAAAGATCAAAAAATTGATGATAACACCGTAATAATTTTCACTTCAGATCATGGTTTATTTATGGGTGAGCAAGGTTTAGGCGGAAAAGCATTATGTTATGAAAAAACAACGCATGTGCCTTTAATTATTTATGATCCAAGAAATAAACAAAACAATAAAACCAGTAATGCACTTGTACAGTCTATTGATATAGCACCTACATTATTGTCTTTAGCAAATGTAAAACAAGCGAGCACTTTTCAAGGCGAAAATTTGATGCCTTTATATAACGCAACTGATGTTACGGCTCAAACTAAGCGTAAATATATATTCTCAGAAAACTTATGGTCTACACATTTTGGTAATCCGCGATGTGAATCTATTCAAACAAACGAGTGGAAATACATTAGGTATTACAAAAACAACAACCTTTCAGCCACTAAAAAAATTGCGTTAGCAAAGCAACTAAAGATCCCTGTAAATAAAATGCTATACGCCTTTCATGATAACGATATTGCACAATATAGAGAGTTTATTGAAGGCCCATTACATAATGAACCAGTAGTTTACGAAGAGCTATATAACCTTAATAACGACCCTACTGAGTTAAAAAATGTTGTTACTGATAAAGAATATCAGCAGCAACTTAATACAATGAGAAAAGATTGGTATCAAACACTGTTAAGTGCTCGTGGTACCGAAGCGCCTAAGGTAGAACGTTTTACAATTGATTCTCAACAAGAACATAATACAGATATAAAACAGTATTAAGTCTTTTATTAAGGCTTAATAAACAAAAAAGCGCACAACATAGAATTTCTTTATGTTGTGCGCTTTTTATTGATTGATAACGAATAATCTAACTAACATCAGCTCAGGCTGTAAAATAGCTCATATTCGTGACACTTAATTGTATTTACTTAAGTCATTAAAAATCGGTAGCAAAACTTACTTAAAGATAGTATTCAGCTCATAAACACGGCATTATCAAACTGTATTTATAGGCTATACTCGTTACCAATGAAATTCTTTGGTTTTTCCTGCAGCGTTGATTGCTGAATTTTTGATAGACGTTGCTATTTTATCCGCAGTGTTACTAGAAGCTACAGCCCTAACCATAGTAAGACCACCAATTAAAATACCGAGTACAGTCCAAGCCTTTGATATACATTCTTCATGTGAATCACCAACAAGCCCCTGAGCCATCAGCTCAACTATCTCAAGCATTTTTTCTTCATAAATAGCATGTAATTCAGGTTTAGTACGAACAACTTCGGGAGAGAGAGTTGTCATCGCACAACCGCAAGAAAGATTATCACGATGGGCTTGACCTAGATAATAATTTGCAAAAACCTCAATCCATTGTATACCGTGCTGAAGTTGAAATTCAGGGATTGCAACAATCACCTCATCAAGACCTAGCGACAAAGCCTCTTCAAATGCACCATCTTTTGAACCTAAGTGAGCATAAAAAGCCCCTGAAGTAACTCCTGCTTCCTTAGCAATACCATCAACACCAATACCGGCGTAACCATGACTTCTAAAGCATTGACTCGCTGCGTTGATAATTCGTTTTCTTGTTTCTTGTTTTTTACTTATTTTCGTCATTTAAATATCTGCCCCCTTAATAATAGCCGCATTATAACTGTGTTTTCATTAACAATATAGAGGTCGTTATATTTTAATTGACAATATAACGATCGATATATAACATAGCGACAACTTAAATATAACGATCACTATATTTCTAGTTAAACCGAAGTTTAGTAAAAAACAACTTCTATTTACCACGAACAATTAACTTAACTATTACTGGAGAATACTATGCCACTAACACTTACTCTTACTGAAGGCGTTATCCCTGCGGGCTCTGAAAAAGAAGCCATTCAAAAAATTACTAATTCAATGCTCAAGCATCATGGCCTTTTAGGTAATAAATCAATGACACCTAATGTGACAGCACATGTATCTGTACTACCAAAAAACTCAACCTTCTCAGGTGGAGATGAATTTTCAGGCGTTTGGATGGAATGGAAAGTACCTTCTTTTGCTTTTTCTTCAAGAGAAATTCAATTGGCTCATTTTACCGAAGCAACCGAAATTATTAGAGAACTATCTGGCGGAAAACAACCAATAGAAAATATTTACTCGAATGTTATTCATACAGTAGATGGTTCATGGAATTTCAATGGTATTGCTATGACAAATGAAGAAATTGGTGCGGAAATTTCAAAAGGCTAACAAGGTTATTCACCCACTTTGGTAAGTAACATTTTTTCTCATTACTCTCTACATTGGATAGTAGGAAGAAAACATTACATAAAATCAATCGATAAGAACAGATAAATCTTTGGTGATCATGTTGTTATCCAAAACAATTTAACTAAAAAAGAGAAATCATATGTTTAAAAAAATAGCCGCCGCAAGTTTATTAGTCATAGTTTCAACTAACACCTTTGCGGTTCAAAAAGTGTGTACACCCATCGGTGGCGTAGCAATGCCGACATTCTCTCCTCAAGCTGATGGTACAGTGAGAATTACAGCCCCCTTAATTGGTAGTGCTAGTGCAGCTAGTGGCACAATTACTGCTCAACGTGAAACTAAAAGTGGTCTGCAAATGGATTTGAATCACTACTTCTTAAATAACACGGGAGGATCATTTCACACGATTGACCATGCAGAGCTAACCGCTGTGCCGGGCAAGGCTGGTAATTTTATGATCGAGATTAATTATTCAATTGAGAAAGAATCTACTACAGGTTCATTTAAAGGTTATGAGGGAAATTTTAAAAGTTACGGCTTAGTAGATTTGAATAATATGGAAGGGTTAGTACGTTATAGTGGTGAGATTTGTAAATCATAATTAGCAATCTAGATCAACAGAACCTAATCTCGGCTGTTATCTCTAAAGTAGCGGTAATGGTCGGTATTTACGTTAAGTTACTAGTAAGAGGATTAACAAATGAATATTTCAGACAATACAAGAACGCTAAATAAAGGAAGATTAAAAGGCGGTTGTTTATGCGGAGCTGTGCGCTACCAAGTACATAATAAGTTTAGCCATTTTTTCCTTTGCCATTGCAAACAATGCCAACAATTCACAGGCTCTGCCTTTGCAGCTAATATATTTACCTCACCTGATAATATTGAATGGTTGACGGGAAATGAAAAAATATCTTGTTATGAGCACCCAAATAGAGAGTTTTCTAAAGCATTTTGCTCGGCTTGTGGTTGCGCTTTACCCTTTATTAACCAAAGTGGTAAATCTTTAATTATTCCTGCTAGTTCATTATTCGATAAGGTTGAAAATATGCCTGAAGCTAATATGTTTGTTAACGAACAAGCTCATTGGTTGAATGACGGACTAGCAGAAAAAAAATTTAGTCATTTCCCAAATTAGTGACTATCTGCGTTATTTACGCTCAATAGCGAACTATTGAGCGTAAAACTTTAAATCAATTATCTATAAAGTCCGTCGCCTCAAACTGAAATTGATTAGTCAATAGCAACCAATTGATACGATCTTACATAATCGTAGAGAACGGTATTAATACTTTCGTCATCTAGCTCTTGCTCTGTAGGATATGGTTCATCGTCGCCTTCTATTTTTTTGATCAGTTTTTCTTGCCAAGTATAGGTTTCAGAAACCATTCTTAACGACATTTCACTATTAAAAGGTACAGCATCTTGAGGATTATTTAAATCAACCGTACCCGTTAACTGATTATCAAAATAAAATTTAACCTTATTCGGTGTAACCCACCATGCTGCATAGGTATGAAAATCGTCAGACAAATTAACTTTAGCGTCGTGTTTTACACCTTGTGAAATATACTTAGCGCCTTTGCATTTTCCATTAACCAGCTCTCGACCTTTATAATGGGTATTTGAATGCATTACATCGGTCCAAAACCTTTCTGGCCAGCCGCCAATAGCTTCTAAAATATCAATTTCAGTTGTGTGTGCCGTATTACAACCTGTGCCTGAATTATCGCTTTTATCTGAATGCAGCCAAAACGTTGTAGACATTTTAGTTTTAGAAGCTTTTACACGTGCTTCAAAATAACCATAAGTTGCGCTATGTTTACCTGATACCGCCGCACCGCCCATAGTATAACCATCACTATCTTCAGCATAAGTTGACGTGTTTAATGCAAGATTACCATTAACAACTTTTACGTTTTTTGGTAAAAAACGTGCCGGACGTCTTCCTTTCCACGTTGAAATAGAATCATTCCATTTGCTTGAATCTAAGCTGGTTCCATTAAATTCATCTGACATATTATCGATAAACTGCCATTTATACCCAGCCGGTGCTTCAGGTAAATGACTGATATTGTGAGCGCTTTGATTTACAGACGCTGAAGTACTTGATAAAGCCTCATCAGTACTTTGACAGCCAGACAATACTAACATTGCAGGTAAAGCGACCAAAGGTAAAAAGGGTGAAAGTAAGCTTTTATTCGATAGCCCTTTATTTGAATCTGTTTGTGAATTGTTCATTATTCGCCTTTATAGTATGTTGAAACTAAAAATAATCTAGGTAAAGATTTCACGTTCCAAACGAAATCTAGCTAAGGTATTAGATTTAAATATTTATTACTTTTTGCTAAGAGTTTTAACTTTTTTTAAATCATAAATTAAATCCATTTGTACCCACTTCTCACCTTCTTTTGCCCATTTTAATGGTTGTTGATACTTCCACATCAACTTCTCCCATTCTTCAGATTTAGTTTTACCTTCATCTGTTTTAGGTTCAGCGTTTGGATCAAAATCAGCGGTTGTTTCCATGATCATAAATAGTCGATCGCCTAGATGATATATTTCCATATCTGCAATACCCATTTCAGCCATATTTTTTGTTATTTGTGGCCAAGCATTTTCAGGTTGATGATATTCTATGTATTCTGCAATTAATTTTGGATCATCTTTTAAATCTAATGCTAAACAATAGCGTTTGTTTTTGCTCATAACTTCTCCGGTAATATTCTCTTATTTTTAAATAAGATCATTCAATTTGTATTAATCATTGTCGTTAAATATTAATTGTTATAAAGTTATCACATATAAAAATACAATTTAATATTTAAATTAACCTTATTTATAATAAATTTGAGATAACATCAAAATGAAACTAAAAACGATACTCTCCTACCAAACACTAACAAAAGGTATTGCTGGGCTATTGCTCAGTATAACCGTTTCTCCTATAGCGCTTGCTGCTAATGATTGGGAAAACCCTGAAGTTATTCATATTAACAAACTGCCTGCGCGTGCTACATCGTATTCGTTTGATACGGTTGAACAGGCACTTACCCGAGATAGAACTCAGGCAAGTATAAAAATGCTTAATGGTGATTGGAAGTTTAACTTTGTTGAAAAAGCCGAAGATCGTCCTAAAAACTTTTACAAATCAAATTTTAATAGTAAACAATGGAAGTCTATTCCGGTGCCTTCAAACTGGGAAATGGAAGGATACGGTACACCTATCTACACAAACTCACAGTATCCTATGTTTAAAAATGGTGCTACCGATGAAAACAGTATAGTGCCTCCATTTATTACTCGTGATAATCCAGTGGGGTCTTACCTTAAAGACTTTACCATTCCTAAAACATGGCAAGGCCAGCAAATACTGATCCATTTAGGTGGTGTTAGCTCTGCATATTACTTGTGGGTAAATGGTGAAAAAGTCGGTTATTCGCAAGGAAGTCGATTACCGTCTGAATTTGATATTACCGATCATATAAAATCTGGCACTAATACCGTAGCCGTTGAGGTTTATCGTTGGAGTGACGGCAGTTACTTAGAAGATCAAGATCACTGGCGTTTAAGCGGTATTCACCGTGAAGTCATGTTAATGGCACAACCTAAAATTGCGATTAACGATTTTCATGTAAAAACTAAGCTAAATGAAACTTATACCCAGGGCACATTACAAATAAGACCTGAATTGAGCTTTCCAAAACGCAAAGATGTTGATGGCTGGAACATTGAAGGCCAGCTATATAATGATTCAGGTAAAGCCGTTTTATCAACACCTATGAATGTTTCAGCTAACATAGTTTCAAGAACTATCTACCCACAGCGTGATAACTTTAAGTTTGATCTCATGAGTGCAACACTTGAAAACCCTAAATTATGGACATCTGAAACGCCTCATTTATATACCTTAGTATTATCATTAAAAAATACTCAAGGAACCGTAATAGAAACAAGAAGCACGCGAGTTGGTTTTAGAGACGTAAAAATTAACGACAAAGCAGAATTATTAATTAACGGTAAAGCCATTAAATTAATTGGTGTTAACCGTCATGATCACGATGTTAAAAAAGGCAAAGCGTTAAGCCGTGCTGATTTACTTGAAGACGTTTTATTAATGAAACGTTATAACTTTAATGCCGTAAGAACCTCTCATTACCCTAACGATCCCTATTTCTACGACTTATGTGACGAATACGGTATTTATGTAATGGATGAAGCTAACATTGAAAGCCATGGTGTTGGGGGCTTGTTAGCAAATCTTCCTGAGTGGAATAACGCCATGATGCAACGTGTTTTACGTATGGTTGAACGCGATAAAAATCATCCTTCTATTATTTCATGGTCTTTCGGTAATGAATCTGGCACAGGTCCTAACTTTGCTGCAATGTCTGGTTGGGTTAAAGACTTAGATAGTACACGCTTTATTCATTATGAAGGTTCACAAGGTGATCCTAACCACCCTGACTATATTGGTTTATCTGAACGTTATTCTACCAAAGCAGAAAAAGCTCAATTTCATACACCTTATGCTAACCCTACAGATCCGGCATTTGTTGATGTAATTAGTAGAATGTACCCGTCTTTAGAAGAACTGAAAGGCTTAGCAGACAGCCCATATGTTAAACGCCCTATTCTAATGTGTGAATATGCGCATGCGATGGGGAATTCACTGGGTAATTTAACTGAATATTGGGACATGGTACGTAGCCACGATAATATTGTAGGTGGTTTTATATGGGATTGGATAGACCAAGGTATAGAAGCTAAAAACGATAAAGGCGAAACCTACCTAGCATACGGTGGTGACTTTGGAGACAAACCTAATTCATCTAACTTCTGTTTAAATGGTGTTTTAGATTCTTACCGTAAAGCAACACCTAAACTGTGGGAAGCTAAGTATGTTTTTCAACCTGCTCAATTTGACGCTACTCATTTAGCCGAAGGAAAAATTGATGTAACTAACCGATTCTTTTTTGATAACTTAAAGCAATATTTATTAGTGTGGACTTTATCTGAAGACAACAAAGTTATTCAACAAGGTTCACTTAACGGTTTAGATATTGCGGCTCAACAAACTAAAGCGGTTTCAATTCCTTTTAACAAACCTGTATTAAAAGCGGGTGCTCGTTACTTTTTACAATTGAGTTTACGTACCATCAATAACACCAATTGGGCTGAAGCAGGACATGAATTAGCTAAACAACAATTTGAATTACCTTTTAAGAAAGAAGCTATTAAAACGGTTTCAAATAAATCGGTAAGTACTGACGACAAGCAAAATACAATAACGGTATCAAATAATGGTTTTAAAGCGGTATTTAACAAAAAGTCAGGCTATTTAACTGCTTACCAAGTAAATGGACAAACCGTGATTACTGGTGCGTTAAAACATAACTTTTGGAGACCATCTACAGATAACGATATTGGTGGATTCCAAGATTGGACATCACCTACCGACAACGTAGCTGACGATACTAAACCAGCAACAGGTCGAGCTGTTTGGCGTAAAGCAAGTGAAAACATGACACTGAGTGCTTTTGATATCGACACATCAAAAACTAGCGTTACCGTAACTACTAAACATTCTTTTAATAAACAACTTAACGTTACCACACAATATGTAGTAACAGGTGACGCAGCTATTAAAGTGAGCATGTCGTTAAATGCTGATGCAAACCTTACCAGTATTCCTCGCTTAGGTATGACAACAAACGTAAACCAGCGCTTATCAAATATGAGTGTTTACGGACGAGGCCCATACGAAAACTATATTGACCGTAACAACAGCGCTGACATTAGTATTTATTCAGGCAAGGTTGAAGACTTTATATACCACTACGCTCGCCCACAAGAAAACGGAAACCGTACCGACGTTGATTGGTTAAAACTAGCGACAGACAACGGCTTAACATTAACGATAGACGGTAAAGAAGATCTTAGTGTCTCAGTATGGCCATGGAGTGCTGAAAACTTAAATGCAGCACAACATACCTACGATTTAGTTAAACAGGGTAAATTCACCGTTAATATTGATTTAATACAATCGGGTGTGGGTGGTAATGATTCATGGAGCGCAAAAGCGGCGCCTATTAAACAGTACCAAGTACTTTCAGGAAAGTATCAATACACTTATACTATTTCAGCTAGATAACACCTTAGTTAGTTGATCACTTAGCGAAAATTAAAGCCCAAAGTTTACTTTGGGCTTTATCATTTTATTAGCAGTTATGATAAATTACATTTACACATTTGAGATATAACGATGAAAACAAATAAAATAAAACCTAAAAAAAACTTCAAACGTTCCCTATCATTTCTCGCTATTTCATCATTAATTACACTTATCGTCAGCGGGTGTAATTCATCTAACATCAATCCAAATAATCCTGAAAAACCAGTCAGTTCACAAGCTAATACAAAGCCAAACATAGTCCTTATTGTTACCGACGATCAAGGCTGGGGCGATATTGGCCTAAATAATAATCCTATTATTCAAACACCCAATATTGATGATTTTGCTAACCAAAGTGTTAGCCTAACTAATTTTCATGTAGATCCTACTTGCTCACCTACTCGCTCAGCTTTACTTACAGGCAAACATTCATTAAAAGCTGGTGTTTGGCATACCATTTTGGGTAGATACATGCTTGGGCCTGAGCATCAAACGTTAGCTGAAGTATTAAAAGACAATAACTACGACACCGGCATATTTGGCAAATGGCACTTAGGAGACAACTACCCTTACCGTCCACAAGATCAAGGTTTTAACGAAGTACTTATTCATGGCGGTGGCGGCGTAGGACAAACACCCGATTACTGGGGTAACACCCAATTTAACGACACCTATTTTAGAAATGGCGACCCAGAAAAAACAACCGGTTACGCAACAACGGTTTGGTTTGACGAAGCTAAAAAGTTTATCGACCAAAAACGCAACCAACCCTACTTTGCTTACATTCCTCTTAATGCACCTCACGGCCCTTACCGTGCACCAGAGAATTTTATACAACCTTATTTAGACAAAGGCTTAAACCGAACAATGGCAAGTTTTTATGGCATGATCACGCACATTGACGGTCAAATAGGCCTAATGCGCGAACATATAAAAGCAAGAGGCGAAACCGATAACACCATATTTATAGTCATGACAGATAATGGCAGTTCTTACCGCCCTACTAATAACAAAACTGAACTTGATGCTAAACATCAATCTATTCAACAAGCTTTTCCTGGTTGGATACCAAACGACAAAATGCGTGGCTACAAAGGTTCAGTATATGAAGGTGGCCATCGCGTACCCTTTATTATCTCATATCCAAACGGGCAACTTAAAGCAGGCAAGTACAATAACCTAACGGCACATTTCGATATTATGCCCACCATATTGTCGCTAGCAGGCATAAAAAATACCGTAAAAGGTATGGATGGAATCAACCTAGCAACACTGATTACTGAAGGTAAAGACGATTCATTAAGTGATCGCAGTGTGGTTATTACTAATCAACGTGTTTATCATCCAAGTGATAAGCGCCCTACCGCTGTAGCTTATAAAAACTGGCGCTTCATTAACGAAAACAATAAAGAAGCACTTTACGATATAACCACAGATCCATCTCAACAAGTCAATGTTGCTCAGCAACATCCAAATGTATTAGCTCAGTTAAAATTGATAAAACAAACTTGGTGGAACGAAAACGTTAAATTAGGTTTTAAAGATCGCTATATCTCTGTAGGCAATAAAGCAGAAAACCCCGTACGATTAAACGCTATGGATTGGATGGAAGTACCCGACAAGCAACCCGTACCTTGGTTTATTGGGCATCAACCTGCAGCTGAAGAATACGATTACATACACTGGTTAACAGAAGAAGATAAGTATACTTCGTTACCTTGGTATATTGATGTTGAAAAGGAAGGGAAATATCAAGTAAGCGCATATTTTCATGATATTCCAGCAGGTACACCTATTGGTAAAAAATACTGTGTTGTTCGTGTAAATGGAAAAAACACAGTTCAAACAGTATACGGCAGAGCCTCACATTGTATTGTTGATACCGAGTTAGTAACTGGCAAACAAAAAATCACCGCTTGGTTTACCGATAACAAAGAAACATTAGCGAAAGAAAAAGCGGCTTTTTATGTTTATATTAAGCATCAAGGGTTATAGATGGTAAAGTCTACAGAAGCTTAAAGTATTTTTATAAGTTACTGAAAAAAAATAGATATCAGAGTAAAAAACATCCACAATAATTGAAAGATTTTACTTTTTACTCTGATTATTATCATGTTCAGAAATTTTCAATAAAAAGCCTGTCGACGTTTTATACTTCCCTCCCATCAAGGCTAAAAATAAATAGGCGGGTTTATCGTCAATCATTAATACTTGTGGGCGTTCCATACGTTCAACTTTATCTTCATCGATGTAATGGGTATTTGTACGGTAGCCTAACTGTGGTTCAGACCAATTTAGTCCGTCTGTAGAGTTGAGCATCAACCCCACATGAGGATGTATACCCGTTACCACTCAAGATGCTATTTCAGAGCACTTGAGCGATATCAATTCAAGGCAATGCTTTGTAATAATGGTCGCTCCTTATAAAAAGCATTAACGATGAAGTGATTTTGCTCAAGCGCTTCTTCGATGGGTCTAAAAACAATTTATGCTTCGTTATTAACTTTAGTCAGGGAATAACCATGACGTAAACTTAATGCCTCGCCTAAATTGTTTTTAGTTCCCACTGAAACCTGCATCTTGAATGATAACGGGTATATAACCCCCATGTCGCGCATAATCATATGGTATTTATCTTGGTAACGATAAACATAAGCGTCTTCTACCTGTTTACCTATATTGGCAAAACTCACTAAAGGATTTTGTTCATGCTTTATCTAAGGTCCTTTAATATTTTTGGCGATAGCTACACCCATTTTACGCATGTTGTCGTTGTAACGATCCCACGCTTTATAATATAACCAATACTCACCGTTTGGATGCAATAGTAATGCTGGGTTTGTGGTTAGATAGCTATCCCACTGAGCTTTGTCTTTACTTACATCTAAAATAGGATCTTCGCTAACGCGCTTAAACGGCCCGTATAAACTATCTGATAGTGCTAAACCAATACGTTGTGTAGATGCGTGATGACCATCATATTTTTTAGCATCCGCTAAGTTATTACCAATAAAAAACAACGCATATTTATCTCCAACTTTTTGTATGGTTGGATTATGAATGGTATCGGCATCCCAATGACCTTGTCCTCTGCCACTTAACACCGTACCTAAAACGGTATACGGACCTTCAGGTTTATCAGCAACGGCATGGGCAATTTCACTATGACTAAGCCATCGACTATGTGTTCCGCGCCATCGCGAGTAAAACACATGAATTTTACCGTCGTCATCAATAATGGGTGATGTGCCCCATACATTCCAATTCTTGTGTTCTAAAATACGGCTACCTGAGCTAAGCGCTTTACTAAAAGTAGACTCTTTAATATTCTTTTCCGTAAGAATTTTTGCTAAATCATCTTGATTAATCTCTTTACAAATACTGTTAAAGCTTGCGGTTAGCATACTTATAAAAAGTATTTTTTGTATAATACTCATCCTTCTACTCCCCAAAAAACTGTTTTAATTCAGGATCTTTAGTTTCAATCATTTTACTAAAAATAATATCGTCAAATTGATTAATAATCTGCTGTAATTCAGGTTTATTGGTAGCAATTAAATTATGGTTTTCATTCGGATCATTTTCTAAATCATAAAACTCGTCGTAACCTCGATTGATAAAGTCTTTTACTAATTTGTAGCGACCATTACTGTACATGCGCTTTGCTGACACTGACTGATGTAACGTTGAATAGGCTCCATAGTAATCTTCTGAGATCAGGCTTTTTTCACCTAATAATACAGGTAAATAATTATTTCCTCTGATCAAAGTACTGTCATCTTTTTTTGCCTCGCCAATGGCTAATAATGTAGGAAACCAGTCTAAATTTGACAGGGTTGAATAACTTATCGAGTTAGCTTTAATCTTATTTGGCCAACGCACAATGGCGGGCACTTTAATGCTATTATCGTACATATTTGGACGCTGATTTGATGGAATATTCGTTGTTGCTTTTGTTGGGGTATTTAACAACCAATGACCATTACCTTTATGCCAAATGCCGTTATGCCCCATGTTATAGCCATGATCTGAGGTAAAAATAACAACGGTATTTTCAGATAAATTTAAACGCTCCACTTCAGCCATCAATAAACCCAAATTTCGATCAATGCTACGAATACTAGATAAATAGTCACGCATCATTTGTTTGGTTTTTTTAGTATCTAAATCTGGAAAGTCAGGATTAGGTATTTTCATGTCCATATTTTTATACGGAGCAGCATCTGCTTCAGCTACAGGTAACCAATTGGTATGTGGTGCGCGATAATGCAGTGATAATGCGAATTTTTTATCGTGGTGATTGTTTAAGAAACTTATCGCTTCAGTGGTTAATACATCTGCAGTTAACCCTTTATATTGTTTTTCTACGCCCTGCTTTTCTAATTTAGGATTTGCAGTTGAAGTACCGCCTTCTCTAAAACCAGTAAACTCATTATAACCTTGCTTAGTGGGATGAAATTTATCAAGTGTTCCCAAATGCCATTTACCAATTAATCCCGTGTAATATCCTGCTGTTTGCAGTAATTCAGGCCATGTAACTAAATCAGGGGTTAACCCTAAATCGGGTTCCATACGAGTTAATGACTTATAAATGGTGTTAATCCAATCATCAATTCCTACTTCATAGCCATAACGTGATGTTAATAAACCTGCACGAGAAGGACTACATACAGGAGTTGTAGTATAAGCGTTAGGAAAATGCATGCCTTGTTCAGCAAGTTTATCTAAATTAGGGGTAATAGCTTGTTCATTACCCGAAAACCCCACACCCCATGGTGCTTGGTCATCTGTATATATAAACAAAATATTAGGTGTATTATTCTGATTTACAGCGTCTTTTTCTTTTGAGTTGTTACTTGAAAGAGATGTGGGCGAACAACTGGTTATTGAATATAAACTGAGTAAAATTAATATTCTCTTTATATTAGAAACATCCATAGTATTTTTAGTTCATTATTTAAATCAAAGTTTGATTATGCACAAAAAACCTAAAAAATAAAAACGCTACTTTATATTTAAATAACAAACAAACAAAAACAATTTATTCAATCAACACAAAACTTATTGAAATTATAACCACAACAAATACAACAACCAAAAATGAGTTATATTTAAATTGATTAAATTACATGTAAATACTATCATTTGTAAAATAAAACAATAATAAACGTTGAGACATTTTTAAGTTAAAAGTTTTATACTTAACTCTGTATAGGCACGGTGCATAATTATTCGTAATAAGTTATTGTTATGCCCATTAAATACTAGGGTCTGTTGACCTTTCGAGTATGGTTTTTGTTCAATTTAAAAGCGCTTTAGTCACAGGTTTTACGTTCCAAACAAAACCTAAGTACCTACATCCATGTAGGTAACGAAGAATAAATCGCTTTTAAATGAACCCTTGGGCAGCGCCTGTTTGATATTTCTACATCGTTATAGTGATTTTATGTGGAACGACCACACATCAATCACTATACCTTGTATAAAAATAAAACAGACTGCTGCAAAAACATACCTAAAAGGTCAATAGACCCTAAAATAAAAACACTATGATTAGGAATATCAACAGCTATGTTTGCCATAAAAAAATCAATCAAAAACATATTAACCCTTTCAATAACACTATCATTATCAAGTGCTATTTTAACTGGTTGTAATAAAGCGCCAGAAACAGAAAGCGCAGTAAGTAAACCTACGGCTATTAAAGCCAACAACAAACCTAACATCGTTATATTTTATGTTGATGATTTAGGCTACGGTGATGTTGGCTCTTACGGCGCAAAAGGTGTTGAAACGCCCAATGTTGATGAATTAGCTAAAAATGGTATTCGATTTACTGATGCACATAGCTCTGCTGCTACTTGTACTCCTTCACGTTATTCTTTATTAACAGGAGAATACGCATTTCGCCAACATGCTTCGGTACTAAAAGGCGATGCGGCATTAATTATTCCTACGGATAAACCCACTTTACCTAGTATGCTGAAAAAAGCTGGATACTCTACAGCAGTAGTTGGTAAATGGCATTTAGGTTTAGGTGACGGAAAAACCCCAGTAAACTGGAACGATAAAGTCTCGCCAGGGCCTTTAGAGATTGGTTTTGATTATAGCTTTTTAATGCCTGCAACGGGCGATAGGGTACCGAGTGTTTATTTAGAAAACCATCATGTATTAAACATAAGTCAAGATGATCCTATTGAAGTCAGTTACAAAAACAAAGTCGGGATACGACCAACAGGTACTGAAAACCCTGAGTTATTACGCCAAGCGGCTGATCCACAACACAGCAATACGATTATTAATGGTGTTAGTCGCATAGGTTGGATGAAAGGTGGTGTAAGCGCAGAATGGAAAGACGAAGACTTTTATAAAATATTCACTAATATGGCCAACTTTTTTATTGAAGATAATAAAGAAAAACCGTTCTTTTTATTCTTCTCTTTTCACGATATTCATGTACCTAGATTACCCAATGATATGTTTAAAGGTAAAAGTACCATGGGTGTTCGAGGAGACGCTATTGCACAAATGGATTGGATCACGGGCGAAGTAGTTAATAAACTAAAAGCTGAAGGTTTACTCGACAATACCTTAATTATTTTTACCAGCGACAACGGCCCTGTACTTACCGACGGTTATGACGATGAAGCGATAGAAAAATTAGGCGACCACAAACCTAGTGGCGACTTTAAAGGCGGTAAATACAGCGCTTATGAAGCTGGCACACGTGTACCAACAATTGTTCACTACCCTGCTAAAGTTAAAGCAGGTACCAGTAATACATTAATGAGCCAAGTAGATATTTATGCCTCTTTAGCTAAATTGGTTAATGTAGATCTTAGTAAAGAAGAAGCTATTGATAGTAAAAACTACCTTAATGCTTGGTTAGATGCTTCTGTTGAAGGTAGAACAGAATTAATTGAAGAAGCTTATACACTGTCATTAAGAACAAAAGAATGGAAATATATATCACCAAGTAAACAGCCTAATGATTGGATAAAAGAGAATAAAAACATTGAATCGGGTTTATCCCCTATTCCACAACTCTTTAATTTAGCAGAAGATAAATCTGAGCAAAATAATATCGCGCTACAGCACAAAGCCGATGTTGCAAAATACCAACAAAGAATTGAAGCAATAAAAGCACAAACTCAGCGAGATTAGTTCTTTTATGTGAAATTTCATATAACGCATACTGCCCTAACTTATAACTCAGTGTTAAAGACGTTAAAAGTTAGGGTATACTCCCTCCCAATATTTTATTCTCATTAGCTTGGCAATTTACATGTTCAAATTTTTATTTACTCGCGTGTCTTATTTTTCGGTACTTGCTAGTTTTTTTTATTGTACAACCACACTAGCATTTATTAACAAAGATGCGGATCCACAAAATTGTACTTCTTGTCATCAAGCAGCTGTATCGTCGTGGTTGAAATCAGACCATGCAAAAGCGATGGATGTAGCAACAAAAAAAACAGTATTAGGTGACTTTAATAATACCAAAGCCACTCATTACACCCAGAAAGCACGTTTCTATACTGAGAAAAATAACTTTTTTATGGAAATGAACCATGAAAACAAAACCTCAGTTTATAAAATAAAATACACCTTTGGACATTATCCACTTCAACAATACCTTATTGAAACTAAAGACGGTAAATACCAAGTATTACCTTTTTCATGGGACAGCCGAACAAAAGCCGAAGGCGGGCAACGTTGGTTTGTAATGTATGAAGACGAAGACATAAAAGCAGAAGACAGATTACATTGGCAACAGCCACTACAAAGCTGGAACGGTATGTGCGCTGACTGCCATTCTGACGGACTAAAACGTAACTATGATAAAGATAAAGGAACGTTTGATACAACATTTGACAATATCAACGTAGGTTGTCAGTCGTGTCACGGTAAAATGAACAACCATACAAAAGATAAAGACACGATAGTTAAAAACTCACGAAACCAACCCCAAATAATTAATAACTGGTTACGTAAAGTTGGCGAACGAACAGCAAGCTGGCAAGGTGAAAAACGTGATAATTCATTTATGGATACGTGTTTTGCGTGTCATTCACTTCGCTCACCACTAACAGACGGTATAAAACCTGAACATGCATTTTTAGATCAGTTTTCACCAAGCTTTATAATTCCTCCGTTATACCATGCAGACGGACAAATAAAAGAAGAAGTCTACGTTTATGGCTCTTTCTTGCAAAGTAAAATGTATAAAGCTGGCGTTAACTGTATTGATTGTCATGATCAACACACCATGAAAATTAAAGTGCCAGACAACGGATTATGTTTGCAGTGTCATAGTGCGGAGGTGTTTAACCAGCCGACTCACTTTAACCATGAAGAAGGTTCTGAAGGCAGTAAATGTGTAAATTGTCATATGCCAAATAACCGTTACATGGGGGTTGATGACAGACGAGATCATAGCTTTAAAATACCTCGCCCTCACCTTTCTACAGCTAACGACACACCTAATGCCTGTACAAGTTGTCATGAAGATAAAGACAACAACTGGGCAGCAGCTAAACTTGAACAATGGCACGGTAAACCTAAAGCCTTATCAAAAACCTATACTGACTTTTTAAGTTTACAAAGTGGTAAACGCCTTCAATTACCACAGCACTTAGCTATTGTTAATGACAAAAACCTTAATGATATTATTAGAGCAACAGCATTAACCGGTTTGGTTAATACCACTGGACAATTATCAAACGACATAATTAAGCCTTGGATAACTTCTGACAAACCTTTAATAAGATTAGCTTTAGCACAAACAGGTCAACTTGTTCCACCAAACGAGCGACACCTTGCATTTGCCACCTTATTATCAGACAAATACAAATCGGTAAGAGTTGCAGCGGCTAATCAATTAATAGGTAATACACAAGTTAATGCTGATGTAATGAAAAAAGCATTTGATGAGCTTATGCTATCAAACGATATTAATACGTGGCGTGGTGAAGGTAACTTAAACGAAAGTATGATCCATTACGGTTCAGGAAATAGAGACAAAGCGATTGCTGCTTTAAAAAATGCCATTAAGGTTGACCCATACTTTAGCGCACCTTATTTAAACTTAGCTGATATCTATAAAACCATGGGCGATTCAGTCAACGAAGCAAAAATATATCAACAAGCTTTGAAAACATCACCATTAGACGGCATGGTTCATTACAGTTACGGTTTATACTTAATTCGTAATAAAGATACCGCAAACGCTATTAATGCTTTTAAACAAGCCATTAAATTAGAGCCAACTAATTCTCAATATATATATTTATATGCGTTAGCTCAAGACAGCGTGGGAAAAACCAAGCAAGCGTTAATGCAATTAAGAATGATGATCGCTAAAACTGATAACCCACAGCAGCTCGCTCAATTAGGACTAAGCTTTTCTCAAAAATTAAGAGATCAAAAAAGCTATCAATTTTTTGGCCGATTCATGCAACAATAATCTAAGTTCTGTTTAACTTGTACTTTATATTTATGTAGAGTCGGGACTAAAAAAGGGAGCAATTATTCATTGCTCCCTTTTTAATTTTACCCATAATGTATTTCAAATTCATACGAACCGTAATTAAGCTACCACTCTTGATCATACATTAACTTTTGCCTCCTATTCTTTCATCCTATAATTCATTTTAAATTTTAAATTTTAAAATAAATATAATAAAACAAAAAACAACAATCAAATCCAATTAACTAAAATTATACTTAAAAAATAAAACACTAATCATTAACTGAAATTAGAAAAGGCAAACGTTATACAAAAAGCCATAGCAAATCAATAATTTTACATGCCCCTCTACCTGAAATTAATACACCTAATAAACAATAACTAAAGAACATTGAAAACGTATTTATGAATATTTTGATATTAACATCAGAATATATATAACCAAATATTCCTAATAATAATCAGCTAAGCTTGTTTTTTATAAATAAAACGTATAGTTTATATGTAACAATTTATTTATATAATTGTTGTTATAAAAATAATATAAAAAATAAAATTCTTACAATACATTTTTTGGGGATAAATAATGTCAAATAAATATAACTTACATCCACTATCAATAGCTGTAGCACTATCGATTGCTAGTACTCCTATGTCGTATGCCTTTGCAGAAGAAGCTAAAACAAAAGCAGATGAAGCAAAAGAAATCGAAGTTATTGAAGTCACTGGTTTTAAAGGAAGTTTATTACGCTCTTTAAATAACAAACGTTTAACTGATTCTATTAGTGATTCAATATTTTCAGAAGATATTGGTAAATCAGCTGACCAAGATATTGGTGAGGCACTTCAGCGTGTAACAGGTGTTTCTATTCAACGCGGTGAAGGCGCTGGTGGATCAGAAGGTACAACAGTAACCGTGCGTGGTGCTGGCCCTAATTTAAATAACATTATGTTAAACGGCGTTGCACTTACCAGTAGTACAGAAAGTCAAGCTGTTGATTTAAGTGCTTTTTCTTCAGATATTTTAAACTCAATCGAAGTTATGAAAACATCAGCTGCGGATCAAGAAGAAGGTAGCTTAGGTGCAAACATAGAGTTAAAAACATTTAGACCATTAGATTCAAATAAAAATAAACGTGTTCTAGAAGTTCAGGGACGTTATGATGATTATATTGAAAAAAATGACTTCAAAATATCGGGCTCGTTCTCAGAAAAATTCTTAGACGATACGTTAGGTTTTTATATAACGGGTTTTAAAGAAACTCAACAAACTCGTCGAGATATGTTTTTTACCAATGAGCTTGTGAACTATACAATACCCGATGCTATTAATTCAAAAACAGGCGAAAGAATGGGTGAACCTGTTACCGGTCTAATGAACTCTCAAAATGGCTTTACTATGTTTACTAATAGCATGGAAAGAACAGGTTTTACCACCTCATTACAATGGTTAATCAGTGATCGAACGGAATTAAATCTAAACGCGACCTACTCGGATCAATATAGAGAGCAAGATGACGATAGTATTGTTTCTATTGGCGATCAAAACCCATACATTGAAGCCGATATTCCAAGAATTTATGATGCTGAAAACCCTTGGGTTGTTTATGATCCTGACAGCCAAATGTTTATCAAGAAAGTTGACCGTATGGCTCGAGGGCGTACAACCAGTACAGAGTCAGGAGTTACCACTAAAAATACCGTACTTAACCTTGACCTTAATCATCACTTTACTGACGACTTTAGCATGAACCTTCGAGTGGGTTATTCAAAAACCACCGCTAATGATGAGTATTTCACCAATTTTAATTCAAATAACTATAATAATATTCCTGATGAAGTATTACTTGCTCTACCTTCAGAGCAAGTTCAACCATCAGGTTATGATTGTACCAGCGGTGTTTGTTATTCAATCACAGGTACAAGTCTAGTAGATTTTGGACCAGCAATTGATGCAGATGGAAACCCTGATCCAAGTGGAACTCCTCAAACGGGTGCTCCTGGTGAACCAAACGCAGATAACTTTTCTACAACGGCATATAACCCAGATGATTTAAATGCAATTCATTTACAACAAGCCAATACCCGTGATAGAGAAATGAATGATAACCAAAAATCAATTTATCTTGATTTTGATTGGGCAGTAGAACTAGGACCTATTACCTCTTTTGAATTTGGTCTTAAGTATCAAAAACGAAATAAAGACGTATTTAATCAAGGTTATTTTTGGCAAGGCGCTCCAACACCTGTTGATGTAGAGCCTACAGGTGTAGATATTGCTGATGTTCGCTTAATTGATGTTAATGGCGGCGAAACAGGGTATGGCGATAGCTTCTTAAAAGATTTAGGTTACGAACGTACAAATACTACTGATGGCTGGTATACAATTGACGCTCGCAAGGCTCTAGATGCAGTTTTCGCAACAGATAATGTTGTTGGTGTACCTGATTTATCAAACGACAGAGAAATAAATTTAGAAAATAAAGCGTTATACTTTAAAACAAATTTCTCACTTTTCGATGATAGATTAACAGGTAATGTTGGTGTTCGTTATGTAGAATCAGGCGTAGAGTCGGTGGGTTATTCATCGGTTAACTTCCAAAATCTGAACTTGGTATCTTATGATCTACTAAAAATAGCAACAGATAGCTCTCTAGCGCCTTGTACACTTGAACAATTATGGAAAAATGGTACTCCAGGTGGCGGCATTGGTAATGTTAATTTTGCTGGTGAACCTAGTGCTGATGGTAAAAGCGTTGTACCTATTGCTTCGCAAAGTTGTTATGACGAAAACTTTAATGCTGGCGGGTTAAACCGACATCGTTATCTTGATAATACAACACCTACTGACCCAGACCAATTTCGTTCTACCGCAGAAAATACTGAAAAAAATTGGTTACCTAGCTTAACGTTAAATTATAAACTTAATGAAGATACCGTTATACGTTTTGCAGCATCTAAGACAATGGCAAGACCACAAATAGACTCATTAAAACCTAGCTTTAAGTTTAATGAGGCAGTATTTGGTACAGGTAATTCAAATGGTACGATTTTCAATCCATTCTTAAAACCACTTGAATCTAAAAATTTAGATTTATCTTATGAATGGTACTTTAACGAAGGTGGTGCTTTAACGGTTGCTTTATTCAATAAAGATATGAGTAACTTTGAAGAGCGTGCTTCTGTTGGTGCTCATTGGACCGATTTACGTGGCTTAGATTCTGATGCATTATCTCAGTTAGACCCTTTCACAGACATATTAATTACCAAACCCGCTGGTGATACAATTAAGTACGATGCTTCTGTTGCTGATGGCACTAACTGTTTGATCAATCGAAGACACAGATTCCAAACAAACGCATTGGATACACAAGGCGATTGTGATGTTATGAATGTAACTGTAATTAGAAACGGTGCTGGTGGAACCAATAGAGGATTAGAAATAGGTTACAACCAAAACTATGACTTTTTACCGGGTATTTTTGGTGGGTTAGGTGCAGCAATTAACTATACCTATTCAGATTCTACAACAGACGCAGAAATTGGACCATTAGGGCTTAAACTAGCAGCAATGCCTATGGCAAACATATCTAAACATGTTTACAATATTTCAACGTTTTGGGAACAAGATGGTAATTTACTTCGTTTAGCTTATAACTATCGTACAGATTCTTTAGCCAATCGCGGCTTTAAAGATGGCGCATTATGGAATGAAGGCGGTGGCCAATTAGATCTATCAGCTACCTATAAATATAACGATTCAGTTACCGTTACTTTTAATGCTGTAAACCTGACTAACAAGGAAAATCGCCAGTATTATACCAACTTACATGACGAAGACTTTGTAATTGAAGGAAATGCATTAGAAGATGATGTGAATAAATCAAGAACTATACGTGCATGGACTACAGGTACTATATATCGCCTAGGTGTTAGAGCTACGTTCTAATAGCAATTTTATAACCTAAACAAAAAGCACTTACCAAGGTAAGTGCTTTTTTTATGGTAACAATTAATTTAAAAATCAAACATTTACTCTTGCAACATAAACGTATGATATTCCAAATTTTCAAACTGGCAGTTCAGTTGAATTAATATTATCACGGTTTACCATTTCGATAATAAATAGCTTAACCGTACAAATACCAAATCCCGTTAATAAGCAAAGTTACTCAACAAGCTATTTTTATGCCTAACTTCGTTGAATTTATGACTAATAGCCAGCTATTAGATAGAAAAATTCGCCTTGTTATACACAAAAATATCAATGTTGAGAGACTAATATAACTTAGGAAAACAACAATACAGTTTAAGGTTTGATAAATAAGAATTTTAATTCATTATCTAACATTCATTAACCCGAGTTGAGGTTAAATAAACAATTACTTTTGTGGTTTATTACGATCTTTAGCTTTATACCAACCTACCGCTTTATAAATTACCGCAAAAACAACGAACCAAAACATAATGTGGTATACCGCATGTAATGAGCCTTCGCCTAATGCGTGGTCGGTATGGGCTAAAGCTGCTGTACTTAAAAACATGCTTGATATTGCACTTAAAAAAATCATTAAAAACTTCATTTGTATTTCCTTACTCACGTTAATTCTAAATTTTGTATTTCTATTACCCCTTAATGAGGGCTAATAATAAATTAAATATTCAACATACCTTCGCTTTCAATAAAAGCGATTATGTCATCTAAACCTTGTTTGGTTTTCATATTGCTAAACACAAAAGGTCTGTCGCCACGCATTTTCTTCGCATCTCTGTCCATGACTTCTAAAGACGCCCCGACTAACTCGGCAACATCAATTTTATTAATAATAAGAAGATCGGACTTAGTTATACCAGGGCCACCTTTACGTGGAATTTTATCTCCCGCAGATACGTCTATTACGTATAAAGTTAAGTCTGAAAGTTCAGGACTAAACGTAGCACTTAAGTTATCTCCGCCACTCTCTACTAATACAAAGTCTAAATTAGGGTGTAATGCCTGTAAATCGTCAATTGCAGCTAAATTCATAGACGCATCTTCACGAATAGCGGTATGTGGGCAACCGCCTGTTTCAACCCCCATAATACGATCTTCAGCTAGCGCGTTATGACGCGTTAAAAACTCAGCATCTTCACGTGTGTAAATATCGTTAGTCACTACTGCCATATCGTATTTATCGCGTAGTGCAATACATAGCTCTCTTAATAAAGCGGTTTTACCTGAACCAACAGGTCCGCCAACGCCTATACGTAAAACTTGTTTCTTTTTCATAATGTTCTCTTTTTTAAACGCTTATTTTTTTGACTTAAACTCAGCAAGTACAAATTATGTATCAACTAAGATCTAAACAATCTGGTGTATTGCGTTTCATGCCATGCACTTGCCATAGCTAAACGCGGTAAACTTGCGCCAATTTCATCGTCTTTCAATGTGTTTGCTAACTGAATTGATGCGTCTACTTTTTCGGTAATTTCAAATAATAAATTTTGCGCTTGAGTTTGGCCTAAAGGCACAAGCTTAGTTGCCGCAGCAACTTGATTGTCGATATAAGTCCAACAATAACCACTTTGTATCAGCAGTAAATCTAACTTAAATAACGAAGCAATAAGTACAAAAGCACTTACAAAACTGATATCAGCACCTATTTTATTAACATCAAGCAACGCTTCATAACGCTGTAAACCTTGTTGAATTTCAGCTGACTCTAATTGCTTTAATAATCGAATAAGTGCCTTGCCCATAGCAACATCAGCAAGGTGCAATTCGTTACTTTCTCGACACGCAATTAGGTGCTGATTCCATGAAATAAAAGCTGTTAAATCGTCATTTAAAAGTGCTTCATATTGGCGCTTAATAATGGCTAAATCGGTACGTGCAATTGACTGAGATAAATTCAATTCAACCCAGTTACTTGTTGAGTCAACATCATTAACCCAACCCATTTCTACGGCATACTCTAAGCCTTGCGAAAATGAGAATCCACCCACAGGTAAATTAGCACTACACAGCTGCAAAAGACGATTAAACCGTAACGCGTTACCATCTACCATAACGGATAACCGTACTTATTAGTTGATTTTATTGAATTATTCATTACAACCTTACAATCATCTATGTAACGATAAAATTTAGTGTTCATGAGAGTGAGTATCAGATTCACCATGAGAATGGCTATGTGAATGTCCATGAGAATGACCTCCACCTTTACCATAAGCACCACTTTCAGGTTCAAAAACAGCAGGTGTTTTGTCAATAGTTAAACCATAGTTTTCCGCTAATTCTTCTAATACATAATCAGGTTTGAAACGCACCCAAAGCTCACCAATTTGCAAAGACGTATGACGGTTTCCTAAGTGATAACACACCTTACTAAACGACAACCAATCAGTAGCAATTGCAGTAGAAACTTCTTCTGCTTTACCCTTAACTTCAATCAATAAACCGCACTCAGTTTTGAGTACCTGACCGATCAATATGGGATGACCACGTTCAACAAAAATCCCCACATCCTGACCTTTATCAGTTACACCTTTAATGCGTGCTTTTTTACGTGTATCTTGATCTAAGGTGATGGAATCAGCAATTTCATCATGCGTATGATCGAGTCTTTCAAATACTTGTAACATCTACATTCCTAAGTTTTCTTCTTTATATTCTCTACTTTTGGATATCGAAAATATAAATATTTATTACTTCATGATTTTCATAACAAAATAAATCTTAAAGTTTCTCATACATTTTCTATTACCAAACCAATGGTAACTAGTTTGGATTATTACAAAGCCGTCAAACTTTTTATTTTATGAGCATAGTTTAACAATTTAATTAAAATAAAAATGACAATACCTCTATTAGCCTTATTCATATCAATGGTAACTAGTTTTGATTTAGGCAAAGCCGTCAAACTTTTTATTTCATGAGCATAGTTTACCTATGTGATTGAAATAAAAAGTGCCGACAATGCAGCATCAATCAAAAATAGGATCCATTTAGAACAAAGTGTAACGTTGGGCTAGTGGCAGTACGCTCGCCGGCTCACAGGTTAATAGTTCCCCATTCGCCCTCACCTCATAAGTCTGCGCATCCACTTCAATCTTCGGCTGCCAGTTATTATGGATCATATCGTCTTTACCAATATTTCTGGTATTTTTACAAACCCCAACCATACGTGTCATACCGACTTTTTCTGGTACGCCTTTATCTACCGCTGCTTGCGATAAAAAGGTCATAGAGATTTTAGCCGTAGCTAAACCATAAGAACCAAACATAGGACGGTAATAAACAGGTTGCGGTGTTGGAATAGACGCATTGGCATCGCCCATTGGCGCTGCAGCAATAAAACCTGATTTGATGATCATTGATGGCTTAATACCAAAAAATGCCGGTTTCCATAAAACGATATCGGCTAGCTTGCCCACTTCAATCGACCCTACTTCATGGCTTACACCATGGCTTATTGCAGGGTTAATGGTGTACTTAGCGATGTAGCGTTTTATACGGAAGTTATCGTTACGTTCAGTATCTGGCGCTAAAGGTCCACGTTGTTGCTTGTTTTTATGAGCTGTTTGCCAAGTACGTGTGATCATTTCACCGACACGTCCCATTGCTTGTGAGTCTGACGAAATCATACTGATTGCGCCTAAGTCATGCATTACGTCTTCTGCAGCAATACTTTCTTTACGAATACGCGAATCAGCAAAAGCCACATCTTCTGGAATGTTAGGATCTAAATGATGACAAACCATCAACATATCTAAATGTTCATCTATGGTGTTAATCGTATATGGACGCGTTGGATTTGTTGAAGAAGGTAAAACATTCGATTCACCACACGCTTTAATAATGTCAGGTGAATGGCCACCGCCAGCACCTTCTGTGTGGTAAGTGTGAATAGTTCTGCCTTTGAATGCACCAATTGTATCTTCAACAAATCCTGATTCATTTAACGTATCGGTATGAATAGCCACTTGCACATCGTACTTTTCAGCAACCGTTAAACAGTTATCAATAGCGGCGGGTGTTGTACCCCAATCTTCATGCAATTTTAAACCACATACACCGGCTTCAATTTGCTCTTCAAGCGCTAACGGTAAACTTGCATTACCTTTACCTAAAAAGCCAAAGTTCATTGGGAAGTCATTTGTTGCTTGTAGCATTTTATGAATGTACCAAGGACCGGGTGTACACGTTGTTGCGTTTGTACCGGTTGCAGGGCCTGTGCCACCACCTATCATGGTGGTTACGCCCGACATTAACGCTTCGTCAATTTGTTGCGGACAAATAAAATGAATATGCGCGTCTATACCGCCAGCCGTTAATATTTGGCCTTCGCCAGCAATAACCTCAGTCCCTGGGCCTACTTCAATATCAATATTGTCTTGAATGTCTGGATTACCCGCTTTACCAATTATGGCAATACGACCATCTTTAACCCCAACGTCCGCTTTAACGATGCCCCAATGATCAACAATAAGTGCATTGGTAATAACGAGATCTACCGTTTCGTAGCAAGACGCTTGGCTTTGTCCCATACCGTCTCGAATAACTTTACCGCCACCAAACTTAACCTCTTCGCCGTATTCGGTGTAATCTTTTTCAACTTCTAGCCATAAGTCGGTATCTGCTAAACGAACTCTGTCGCCAACGGTTGGACCAAACATGTGCGCGTATGAATGTTTATCAATAGTTGCCATTTTATAAATCTCCCTGCACTTCAGCTCTAAAGCCAAATACTCTACGTTTACCACGATAAGCAATCAGTGTTACTTCGCGCTCTTGTCCCGGCTCAAAACGTACAGCCGTGCCTGAGGTAATATCAAGGCGATAACCTTTAGTTAACTCGCGGTCGAAGGTTAACGCTGGATTCACTTCATAAAAGTGATAGTGAGATCCTATTTGAATAGGACGATCGCCTGAGTTAGCAACCGTAACTTTAAGTTGTTCACGACCGACATTAAGTTCGCGATTACCACTATCGGTTTTTATTTCACCAGGAATTAATCTTCCTGTTGTATTGATAGGTGAAGATGAAGACATGCGACTCTCCTTAAACGATTGGGTTATGCACAGTTACAAGCTTAGTTCCATCAGGAAACGTCGCTTCAACTTGTACTTCAGCTAACAGTTCAGGAATACCTTCCATCACTTGGTCGCGAGTTAATAAGGTTCTACCATAGTCCATCATTTCTGCTACGGTTTTACCGTCTCTTGCGCCTTCCATAATTTCCATAGAAATATAAGCCATGGCTTCAGGGTAATTAAGTTTAACGCCTCGCTTTAATCGACGTTCCGCTAATAATGCAGCAGTAAATAAAAGGAGTTTGTCTTTTTCTCTAGGTAATAAATCCATACGTTTCTCTTAGATTTTTAATGGGCACGTTCTTACAAATTAAAATTAAGTATGCCAAATTCTAGGTTCAATGGCTGACGCCTCAATAACAAGAGGACGTAAATGCTGCCATAACTTTATAAATAAATGTTTACACTGGTGTGCTTGCTCGCCTAAATAGCGGATAACAAACAAACCATGTATATCGGTAATACTGATCAGTTCTTGTGCGTTTTCGCTTTCAATAATCTCGCGTAATACTTCAATGATTAACTTACGATCTTTAAGAGCTGTTAACTGTGTAGGCGCATACACTAAAAAAGTACCAAATACGGGCTTACTGGCTAACCCTGCCATATGATGAAGTAACTTGTTACGGGGTGATATTTCGATACGATCATGATAAATAAGCTTATCACCGCAATACAAACGGTTAAGTTGCGTGTATTGGCCTTGATCAAAATATTGATCTGAACTGGGTAAACCTAAACAGGTAATGTCCCAGCCTAAATAAACGCTGTTGTCTTTAATATGAACATCAACGGTATTAAAACCATCAGCACCTTCGTAAACAATGGTTTCTTGCGGAAAGTTTTCTGCTATGGCTTTATCACCTAAGTAAAACGAGGTTATTTGTGTTTGTTTCGTTGCGCCAATTGATAAATCTTCTCTAGCTCGATAAAAGCGATTAGCGCCAGGGGTAGTTACTAAAACATGAGCTTGAGCTTCAATGTTTATTTCAACATTAAGCTCGTCGCCCGATACGATACCTGCAGGAGGATGCAATAAGTAGATGTGTGCACATTCTTGCCCTTCTGGGTAAAAAGCTTTTTGAACCGATAACGGTCCTTGTCGCGACGTGGTTTTAAGTTGAGTACCATAAGTATTGTGGCTAAATGTTAATGCTAATTTAGCCAACCACTGCCTTGCTTCAACTTTATTTGTTTCTTTTATAATCATTCTTTAGTGTTATGATTCGCTTGGTTTTTATCCGTTTAAACAGATAAATATTTACTCACTAACTCATCCGTCAACTCTACCATTTCACCCGATGCAATAACATGACCTTTTTCCATTAAATGAAATTCTTCGCCTACTGCGCGTGCAAAAGGTAATTTTTGCTCAACCAAAACAATAGTCATGCCGTGTTCTTTGTTCAATTTAAGTAAAACGTCACGAATAAGCTGTACGATATTAGGTTGAATACCTTCGTTTGGCTCATCCAGAATTAAAATATCTGGGTTAAGTACTAACGCTCGCCCTATCGCTAATTGTTGTTGCTGACCACCCGATAAATCACCACCACGTCGATGTAACATTTCTTTAAGCACAGGAAACAGCGTAAAAATATGCTCAGGTATGGTTTTACTTTTCTGACGCTTACAATTTAAGCTCAGTTTTAGGTTTTCTTCCACCGTAAGCTGCGGAAATATATCACGTCCTTGTGGTACATAACCTACTCCGATTTCAGGTCGTGTTTCCACGCCCTTTTTAACTACATCAACATCATTGATCACTAAACTACCTGAGCTGATAGGCAATAAACCCATGATAGATTTTAATAACGTGGTTTTACCTACGCCATTACGACCCATGATGCAGGTGCGAGAACCTTTTTTAATTTTAAGATTTAAATCCCACAGGATTTGAGTGCCACCGTATTGCTGATTTACCGACGTTAACTCGATCATACTGTTTGCTCCTGTGGTTTGCTTTCCAATTCAATTTTTTCTGAAACGCTTTTTTCTATGTCGTCTGAACCGTCTTCTTCACCTAGGTAAACCTGAATCACGTCTTTATTCGATTGAATTTCAGACATAGTACCTTCGGCTAATACAGAACCTTGATGTAATACCGTAACTTGCTTAGCGATTGAACGAACAAACGCCATATCATGCTCTACCACAACCACTGAATGCTTACCTGCTAGCGAGGTTAATAGTTCTGCAGTACGTTCAGTTTCTTGGCCTGTCATACCCGCTACGGGTTCATCAACCAATAACACGCGTGGCTCAGCCGCTAATAACATACCGATTTCTAACCATTGCTTTTGCCCGTGGGATAAACGCCCTGCTGGGTAATAACACTCTTTAGATAAACCAATAGTCATTAAAATTTCAGCAATACGATCTTTCTGTTCGCCTGTAAGTTTATGGAAAAGCGCCGTCCAAATACCTTTATCGCCCGCTAAACTGAGTTCAATATTTTCAAATACAGTCAGTTCTTCAAAAACAGTTGGCTTTTGAAATTTACGACCTATACCTGCTCTGGCAATTTCAGCTTCACTTAACTGTAATAAATCAACCTGTTGACCAAAGCTTACCTTGCCTGTGTCTGGTCGCGTTTTTCCGGTAATAACATCCATTAAGGTTGTTTTACCTGCACCGTTAGCACCAATTAAACAACGTAATTCACCGTCGTTTATATACAAGTTCAAATCGTTTAAGGCTTTAAAACCATCGAAACTTACACTCACATCTTCAACATATAAAATAACGCCATGTCGAGTATCAGGTTTAATATTTTCGTCTGCTAATAAAGGCGAACCACTTTTATCGACTATCATGAGCTAGCCTCCGATTTTTCAATGCTTGTGTTGTTTGACTCTTTTGATTGGTCTGTATCGCTTGCTTCGTTCTCGCTATCTTTTTTATTTAAAATATTAGGTAATAAACCCGCGATACCTTTAGGTAAATACAAAGTAACTAATACGAATAAACCACCTAAGGCGAACAACCATGCTTCAGGCATAATCGCAGTAAAACGTGTTTTAGCGTAACTGACTACCACAGCACCAATGAGCGCACCGTATAAAGTTCCTCTACCGCCAATGGCTACCCAAACCACCATTTCGATTGAGTTAAGTGGTGAAAACTCACCCGGATTGATAATACCTACTTGCGGCACATACAAAGCACCAGCAACACCGGCTAACATAGCGGAAACAACATAAATCCAAAGTTTGTAGTGTTCAGGTTTAAAGCCAACGAAACGTACACGAGATTCAGCGTCACGTATTGCAGTAACCACACGACCCATTTTTGATTTAACAATAAAATCACTTACCATGTAGCCGATAGCTAAGGCGATGGCTGTTGCAACAAAAAGTCCTAACTTGGTTGATGGTTCTTGTAACGAAAATCCTAAAATTTCTTTAAAATCTGTTAAGCCGTTATTACCACCAAAGCCCATTTCGTTACGGAAAAACGCTAACATTAAGGCGTAAGTTACGGCTTGCGTCATAATAGAAAGGTACACACCACTTACGCGTGAACGAAATGCTAACGAACCAAATATATAAGCTAATAAACCGGGGCCAATAAACACCATAGCGATCATCCAAAAAACGCTACTTGAACCTGCCCAATACCAAGGTAATTCAGTCCAGTTTAAAAACACCATAAAGTCAGGTAAATCAGGGTTGCCGTATACACCTCTATCACCTATTTGGCGCATTAAATACATACCCATAGCGTAACCACCTAGCGCAAAGAAAGCACCGTGGCCTAAACTTAAAATTCCGCAATATCCCCACACTAAATCTACCGCAAGGGCTAATAAGGCATAACATAAGTATTTACCAAACAAGCTTACGGTGTAATCACTTACGTGAAAGAAAGATCCTTCGGCAAAAACTAAATTACAAAAGGTTACGTAAAAAGCCGATATCAGTAAAAAGCCAATAACAACGCGTAAACTACCTAACTCTGATAACTTTTGTACAAATGTTGGCTTGTTATTTGGCACATGGTTATTTGGAGCACTGCTGTTTGAATGATTCATACTTGTGTCTGTTTTAATGGTTGAAGTAGTCATTAGTCTGCTGACCTCCCTTTTTGTGGAAACAGGCCTTTTGGTTTTTTCTGAATGAATAACACCAAGCCAACCAATACAATGATGTTTGCTAGTACAGAGCCAGTAACAGGTTCTAAAAACTTATTGAATGCACCTAACGACATGGCTGCAACTAAGGTTCCCCATAAATTGCCTACACCACCAAATACCACCACAAGGAACGAGTCAATAATATAGGCTTGTCCTAAATTAGGCCCAACATTGGTTAGCTGGCTAAGTACCACACCTGCAATGCCCGCGATACCTGAACCTAAACCGAAGGTAATCGCATCTACCCAATCACTTTTTATACTGAGCGCTCTGGCCATATCACGGTTTTGAGAAACAGCACGAACATGTAAACCTAACGAGGTTTTTTTCAATATCATTAACAAGGCAACAAATACCATTAATGAGAAAATAATGATGTATAAACGGTTAAAGGTTAATGAAAAAATAGGATTAATCTGCCATGAACCACTCATCCATTCAGGAGCAAGTACTTGACGATTTAATGGAGAGAAAATACTTCTTACCAATTGTTGTAAAATAAGGCTAATACCAAAAGTTGCTAATAAGGTTTCTAACGGACGCCCTTTTAAGTGACGAATAACACCGCGTTCAATACCAACACCCACTAGGCCTGATACTAAAAAGGCCGCAGGAATTGCCATTAATAACGAGTATTCAATGTACTGAGGAAAGGCTTGTTGGATAACATAAGTGGTATACGCACCTAACATCATCATTTCGCCATGAGCCATATTAATTACGCCCATAACACCAAAGGTGATAGCTAAACCAATAGCCGCCAGTAATAAAACGGAACCTAAACTGATACCAAAAAATAGGTTTTCGGTAAATTCAAAAATGCCTTTTCTACCATCAATATCAGCTATTGCTTTGGTAAGCGCGAGTTTTAATGCTTTGTCTTCTGCCGACAAAGGGGTTGAAGGCGTTGGTTTAGCAATTTTTGAAAGTTGGTTCGTCATCTCATTCAGTACAGACGGCTCTAAACTGGTTTTTAATTGCTTTACAGCAGCTAGTTTTTCTTCATGTTCGCCATTTAATAACTGCTCAACAAGTAAGGTTACTTGCATTAACTCGCGCACGTCGGTGTCTTGTTCTTTCTTCACCAATTTTGTAATAGTGTCGATACCCGTTTGATTCGGTTTATCTAACAACTGTTTAACCGCTGCAATACGAATTTCTTTGTTTGGATCGGTTAAATCAAACTGAGCAAGTAAACTACGTAACGAACCACGCAATCTATTGTTTGTTTTAATTTTTCGTATTTTGCTTTTAGCAACAACATCAAGAGGCGCATTAGTAAGTACGTCAGTTAATGCGTATTTTTTATCTTCATTAATTTGAGCATGTACCACTTGTTTATTGGCTTTAATGTAATAAAGCTCGCCATTGAGCAAATAATTAAAAGCCTGTTTTACTTGTGGAGTTTTTGTTGCTGAAAGCTGTTCAATTAACAACTGCATTTTTGAAAGTTTGGTAACGGGTAACTTTTTAAATAAAGTAGCAAGTTCAGCATCGGTGCTGACACTAGCGCTATTTTTGGTAGGTGTTACATCATCGTTAGCAATACTTTGCCACGCGAGTAAACAACAAATAAAAGCAGAAAATATTCGCAACATTGCGTTTTCCTTAAGGGTTAACATGGGAATAAAAGGGTTAATAATGAAACTGTATAGATTTACTCAAAACATTCTTTGAATAGAGGAAGATGAAAAATGCTTTGAGTAAATGGGAGGCTAACTTCGCCAACCTCCCGTTAATCATTTACTCGTTATCAGTTAAAAGTTTTGACCAGAACACTTAGCTGTTTTCACATCAAAGTTTCCGCATTTAACTGGCGCAGTCCAATCTGAAATTAAGTTTTTAGAGCTAGGTAAATAATCAGACCAAGCATCACCAATTACTGTATCAGGTGTTTCCCAAACTACTTCAAATTGACCATCTTCTTGAATTTCACCAATAAGTACTGGCTTAGATAAATGATGGTTTGCATTCATTACCGCAGTACCACCTGTTAAGTTAGGAACAGCAACACCAATCATAGCTTGCTCAACCGCATCAACATCTGTAGTACCTGCTTTTTCAACCGCTTTAGCCCACATTTTAAAACCAATGTAAGTTGCTTCCATAGGATCGTTTGTTACACGTTTGTCATCACCAATGTATTTTTTCCAATCAGCAATAAAAGTTTCGTTCTCATCCGACTCTACACTTTGAAAGTAATTCCAAGCCGCTAAGTGACCCACTAATGGTTTAGTATCAAAACCAGAAAGCTCTTCTTCACCTACAGAGAATGCAACAACAGGAATATCTTCAGCAGAAACACCTTGGTTACCTAACTCTTTATAAAATGGAATGTTTGCATCGCCGTTAATGGTTGAAACAACCGCTGTTTTCTTACCTGTTGAACCAAACTTTTTAACTTCAGCAACAATACTTTGCCAATCAGAATGACCAAATGGCGTGTAGTTCACCATAATGTCTTCGTCTTTAACGCCTTTAGATTTTAAGTACGCTTTTAAAACTTTATTAGTTGTACGTGGGTAAACATAATCTGTACCTGCTAAAACCCAACGTTTAGCACCTATATCATTCATTAAGTAATCAATAGCAGGAATTGCTTGTTGGTTTGGCGCAGCACCCGTGTAAAATACGTTTTTAGATGACTCTTCACCTTCGTATTGCACTGGGTAAAAAAGTAAACCGTTAAGTTCTTCTAATACTGGAAGTGCCGATTTACGTGATACAGATGTCCAACAACCAAAAATAACATCAACTTTTTCTTTCGCTAATAATTCACGTGTTTTCTCAGCAAATAAAGGCCAGTTAGACGCAGGGTCAACAACAACCGCTTCAAGTTGCTTACCTAAAATACCGCCAGCTTTGTTTTGCTTATCGATCATCATTAATACAGTGTCTTTTAGTGTTGTTTCACTGATCGCCATAGTGCCTGATAATGAATGCAACACACCGACTTTAATCGTGTCTGCCGCATAAGTAATACTGGTTACTAAACTACTCGCAACAATTGAACTTGCGATGATTAATTTTTTCAATTTCATGATTATTTCCTTTTTCGTAAATATCGTTGGGTTCAATTAAAAAGTTACTAAAGCTTCAATAGCAATAGTGTCTATATCAACATCGTTGATTTCTTCCATACGGTATTCAAAAACCATAAGTAAGTTATCGTTTACCGAAAAGCTTGGTGAAATAGTAATACCGCTAGCATCTTCAAATGTTGCACCAGCTGCATCTTCAACTTCCCAATCGTGGTAACGAACCGTTAAGGCAAAGTTGTCAAACGCGTAGTTAGCCATTAATAAATAACCACTCGCATCACTACCTACAAAGGCACTGTCTTCTGCTGTGTTGTATTCAGCTGCTAGTGTTAATGCGTCTTTTGAATAGCTTGCCCATGTGTTAATTAATTCAACATCACCGTCTTTTGAATAAAAACCTTTAACAGTAATTTCATCAGTCGGCATTAAAGCCACCATAGTTTCAATACCTGGATGCTCTGAATCGATAGATTGTGGACCCGCTAAATCGTTAACCACTGAAACCGCTACCGCGTAACCGTCGCCACTGTAAATACCTGAAATACCTTGTTGGTAGTAACCGTAAAAATATTTAGCGTAACCCGTACCTGAGTATTGAAATAAACCTGTAGGCTCTTCAGTTTCCCAACCGCTGTAACTTAAAAAACGACCTGCTTTAACACTAAAGTTGTCTGACACAGCATAACTAATAAACGCTTGCTCAAGATCTACACCTTCATCAGCATTTTGATATTCAATATCAACAGTTGCCGTTAACTTGTTACCAAAGTCGTATGCAAGGTCAATCTCTACTTGGTCGATACCTGATACGCTAGATGAATCGCCACCGTCTACATCTGAATAAACATAAGACATATCAATAAAGCCTGACACGCTTAAGTTATCCATTAATTTACTATCTTCAGCCTGTGCAGCTGATACAGCGCCTAACGACATTAATACTGTTGCAGCAACAGGTGTTAATTTTTGTAAAATTTTCATGTTTAGCATCCCTTAAGTATTTCAATTGCGTGTTCTATATTTTTATTATTAAACAAGTAACACGAGGTTTATTTAACTGTGGTTAGTATTACTAAGTTAATAAATAGTTAATATGCGCAAAAGCACGCAAAGGCATACGCATAATTACGTAGTTTTGTTTTTTTGGGGAATGTTACTAAGGATGATTGAAAAATTATCGAGACTATTTATTTAGTTGATATTTGATTCTATTTTTATTTTTTAGCGGGATTATATTCCGCATTATTGATTCTTATAATATTCAGCGCGGATGTCGAACATTAGGGTAACGCAGGAGCAGTTACCGAGAACAAGCATTCGCCTGCGCCTATAAACCTTAAGTTCCTGCTAAGTAATGAATTCATTAGCTCAATTGGTATATGGCTAATATTGCGAAATTTGTGAAAAATGAATACGCACAAAGTCATAATTACGTAGTTTTACGGGTTTCAAGAAATTGTTAATAAGTGAAATTATTAACTAACAATTACGAAGGAACTACTAATTAGCATTATTTTCCTTTTTGATGCTGTAAAAAGTCATAAAAGAAATGAATTGGAACTGGGTATCTATAATAACGACAAGCAAGAAAAACTATCGGTTCTAAATTTTTTTTAATAGCCGACAATTCACCAAATGATTTCGAGTTATTACATTCAGTCATAACATGGTCGATAACTTTATCAGGAGCCATTTCAAAACCTGTAGTAGCACATCCGTGCATTTCTACATTATTGTAAAAATAAACTTCAGAGTCTTGAGCTGGATACCAATATTGTAGAGTGCAATGTCCTAGCTCTTTTTCTGTAAAATTTAATAACTCATTACCAGTAACGTCATTTTTATACAACGCTGAAAAAATAGCTGAAACGGGATAGAGAATACTAGCTTTAGTCACATTATGTTTATACGTGTTATTGGTTTGTTCACGATGGCCTAACAATTTTCTAAAGTCATCAACTGTTGAAGGGTACATTCCATTAGTTTTATATGAAAATATACTCCGATTGATGATTTCATCTAACCAACTAATACCGAATTCATCATTTTCAGAGTCTTGTATCAATAAATACATAGCTAAGGATATATCTATCGCTTGTTCATCAAGATATGGAGATAACAATAAAGGATTGTTTTTTATTAACAGCTTTATTGAATGAATAACTAATTCTAGTTTTTTGGTTAATTCTACATTTTGCGTATCATCTATTAATGAATTTTTTGCATTTAACTTTTTTAGATCCATTAAAATCCAGATACCGTACATTGATAGCCGACTTAATAAATCAAATAGTTTTAAGTTAATATCAATTGAGGTAGGTGAATTAATTACGTTAGAAATCGCATGCATTTTGTCTACATGCGGTATTAAACATTTTTCTGTATATTCTCGCGTAATAGCGTGATAAGTCGATAGTAATTTATCAAAGGCTTTTCGTGCATTAGTACTTCTAGAATCTTTAATTAAATCCCAACAATTTAAGATACAAAACTCAGCGGATAAATATGTGGACTCAACATTATTACCATCCCTACCCCATGAAAAAAGCACCCATAGACAAATATTAATTCGATTAATGATTTTGTGAAGATCTTTATTATCTTTTATCTCAACATCTATAAGTTTTCTTATTAATCTAATAAAATGCTTATGAGATACATCAGGTTCATCAAGTAATGCAATTGATTTTCTTAACATAGATTGCCAATCTTTTGGTAATAATTCTTCTTTCAAAAAGTGCTGTAAAATTAATTCTGATAATTTATCACCATTCCATTCTTCAAATTTTAAATGTTCTGTTTCATGTTGCTGCTCAAAACCTGTAACCTCTTGTCTTATCGTTGTTTGAACATCACCACCAAAACACAAACAGATAACAATAGGCTTATCAGCATGCTCTTTAGGTAGCCGATGTGGGATATAAGAGTTGAGAATACTATGAATAGAAGGTAATAAGTCTTGGTTTGAGCCACCACACCAACTCTGCCTAGTTAAGTTTTTTTCTTTAATAGAAAAAAGATAAACTTTTTCAATATCATTACCTATTTTACCTACAGCAGCAACATCGACACCATACTCGTTCGCACCTCTAATAGGTCGAGCATAAACATTGAGACCCATTTGACTTAACAAATCAGGTACTAAGACATCTAATTCGTCACGTTCATTTAAAGATGCTAAATACTGTTTAAGAATTAACTTCATTTTTAAAAACCTCCATTCTAAAAAAACGAAGAGTATATTCTAAACCTTCAGGATCAAGGGTATCTAACCTGGGAAATTCAGTTGAATAAGAATGCTTGCTCATTTTCATTTCAGATCGTCTGGGTTGATCATTACCATCATATATATAAACAGCGCTACTATTCCCATATAAAATAGTCTGCGTTGTAAATAACTCAGAAAGTACGCTGGGTGGGACAGCCTCTTGAGCATCCTCCATTAATTGCTGAAAATGCTCCCAATACTGCTCTCTTCTTTGCTGGGAACACTGTATTTCATTAATCCCCCAAACTCCTTCCATATTGTCAAAATACTCATTTAGTTGAGTAATTGCATTCTGAATAGTATTTTTTACAGCTAATGAACTAGTTAGTTCTTTTTTTTCTAAGTATCGTCGTAACTCACCAGAATAGTTCATTAATAATGTTTCAAACAGTATCTTCTTTAACTCTTCATGCTCATTTTCTTGTGTAACATCAATAATAGATAAAACAAAATTTGCAGCGACAATTGGGCGTGTAAATAACCAGCCAACAGCTTTTCTAGCTAAAAAATGTGGCATACCATTCAATTTATTTACTTGTGTAACATCAACTTTTATTTCAATATCTTTAATGTTCAGATCATGTAATAAATCTCGAACAGCACAACATAAATTTAAATTTCCAGATAAAAACCATTTAGTTATAAGTGCATGTAAATATTCATCATTATTTTTAATTAGCTTACTATTAAAATAATTAAATTCGCTGATGCATATATCTTTATTTAGTAAGAATTCAAGTAAGTCTTCTATATACTCATATTCATGTTGTTTAAGAAGTTTCACTAATAAATGTTCAATATTACTTAATACAGTCTGATTATCTACTTTAGTATTTTTTAAAAAACTAATTAACTTATGTTTTATTGAGTAAGGAATATTTTTTCGATCAAAGGCTGCAACATTGGAAACGCTATAAAGTAAAGTAGGTGATGGCTCTATGAGTAGAGTATTTAATACAATATCTATTCTATCCCACAAACACTCATCTCTTTCACCAAGATTAATAGCTGCATTAAACAGATCACTTTTAGCTGCTTCATCTTTCTCTATTAAACATCGCTTTTCTAAGAAAGAAAACGCCATATTAATAGTTACGTTAACGTTTAAATCAATACGTGAAAGAGACAAGTAAGCTTGCTGTCTAGCACTTACAGCTTTATGGCTACCAATACTATTTAGTTTATTGAAACTCCATTCCGTATCAAATGAACTACCAGCGATAATAGCAGAGGATATAAAATCACTAAATTTATCTACATTATCAATAGATATCGTAAAGGCTTCTTTATAGCTGTCTTCATTATTGATACAAAATTGGGTAAAACTAGAGAAAAGTTGGTTTAGCGATATATTATCACCAATATCATTTTTTAATTGGAAAATACACTCCATAACTTCAATAACAGGGGCTTTAATATTAGGTAATAATGATTCATAAACATGGCATAACGTCCAAAAGTTATGATACTGCCCTTTACTTTTAAGTGTCTTATATAATTCATTTATATTAAGTACTGATTCTGAATGTAACTCTAATAAAGCATTAGTTAGGTACTTTTTACTACTTCTTTCATCGTAATAAAGTTCATTTACAACATTGAAGAAATAATCCGTTTTTAATGCATTAGATAATTTTATTTTTATTTCAGTAAGTGACATACTCAAATTCTATCATTTAATCTATTAACTATATCTTTGGGCTTAAAGATGCATAACAAGTTATTTTGACAAAAAATCATCATTATTTTTACTTATTAATAAGTTACTAATTTTTTAAATTCTAAAAAAAGATTTTTCATTATAAAATGAACATCCAAATTCAAATGGATATAATAAGATATGGAACATTTTAATCATCTTGCAAACGAATACTATAAACTCTTTTACTCATATAAATTCTACTTTACAAAGCTTTGGTTTAACATTTCTCTATTTTTGATATCAACCATATTATTCCTATCATTTTCGATTGATTTTTTTGTTACAGATCACGCCTTAATAAAAATACCTAACGAGGAAGTAAAAATAGAAAAATTTTACGGATTAGTATGGATACTTAGTACCGAAGCTTTATTCTTACTTAGCGCTTTGGCACTAAAGCAACAAAGAAATAAAGAAATAATAGCTGTAGTTAGAAAAAAGAAAAATTCAAAGAAAGAAACGGTAATAGAATTGAAAAAAGAATGGTTATTACAAGAGTTCAAGGCTAAACCTACGGAGTACATAACCTTAGCTGACATGGTATTAAAGAGCTATGACATATTAAAGAAACATAGACAGCCACTGGAGTTTACTCGATATGATTTTTATCAAGTATTTTATGATGAATCAGCTAAAACTCGAATTTTAAGTCTATTACTTGCGATTACATCATTAATTGCAGTAATAATACTAAAGAATCCAAATGCAATAGATTTTATTTTTAAAGAAATTTACTACACTGAGACTAAATTAATCTTTTTTACTATTGCCTTTTTTTCACTGTTTTTACTTTTTACACTGATTATAATTAAGTGCTTTTTTATCGGGTTAATGTTATTAATTGAAAGCTTATTTTCAATTAATAACACATCATCTTTTAATCAATATATTTCTAATTTACTTATTAGTGATTTAATAAGATACGCTGAATTAGAAATAAACAAAACCAAATCACCTCATCTGTACGATTTAGTCTGAGACATAAAAATTAAGAACAACTTTTGAGACTCATTTCTACATAAACTAAACAGGTATATATATTATCCATAAGCTCAAAAATAAGGATAAAATGTACAATATCATGCCATACACATTACCAAAGAAGTTATTATTGATAGCATAAGCATTGATGGTAATACTTTTATAGTAATGATTGCCGAAGACTGGGAAAGAGAACAAGAAACATTGCATGTTTTACAAAATAATAATTTGATGAAACAAAGGTCAGAATCAATAAAAACAGATACGTGTAATCAAGATTATAAAGCTAAAAAAAATCAATTAGATGGAATTGCTATTTTTTATATGTAGTAGCTCAAATCTAATCTAACAATTACCTAAATTTTAGTTGTCTGACGCTTCACTTATTTATTGCTTAAAATCCATTGTAAGTAGCTTATACGTTCATTAATCTTTGTTTCGTAACAAAAATTAATAATAGACGGGTATCCACTTCCACCTTCAGAGTCTAAAGTTTCCATTATACAATTCGACTCCGTGTAAAGAGCCCAATCCTTTTGAGACTTTTTGATTTTATCACTTCTTGATTGCGATACTTTTTTAGCAGTAGAAAGTAGCTCGTCAATAAGTAAATTCATACGACTTTTAGCTAACGTTAAACTTTTACTCCCACATTCATCCATTTTCTGTTCAGTGTCTTCATATAAACAATTCATACTTTGAAATACAGAATGAATTTCACTGTAATCGACTTTTTTCTCAAGATGGCCCCCAGCTAACAATATGCTGGGGATTAGAGAAAGAAATAAAATGTAACGCATTAAAACTCCGGAATTTAATTATATAAATATAACTTAATAAAATAGATAAACGCCTGAAAAGGCAAATAATAACTAATTAGAATAATAGAAAGTAAATTTTAAAGCTTACTTTCTATCTTGGAGGTATGTAGAAGAGTTATTTACAGCTTACCTCTGAATCGTAACCTAAATAATAATAACCTTCCCAAACTACAGTTGAAGAATTCTTAACAAAATATTTAATGCCTTCTGTTGTAGTGCAGTAGTCGAAATTTGAAGTGTTAAGCTTTTCTGCACCAATAACTCCTATAGCTAAATCAATAGCTGTAGGAGAATCAATTAAATAAAATGAATAACCGTTATTTGTGTTTATTTGACTTCTATCGGCCATTAATGGAAAACATTCATCAGGATTAGTCGCTTTACCGGATATAACCGCTTTTTCAATCGAACGTTTTTCGTCTAGCTTTATTAGAGTAATATTTGTTGGGATATTAACATTTTGATTTTTTATTGCTAAGCAATTCCCATGCATCCAACCGATATTTTCTTTAACTAATGTAGACTCACTATTTTCTAATGGTGAAGCCGTACAAGAAGTTGAGGAAAGTAGGAGAACAGATATAAATAAATTTTTCATATTTTTTTCATTTACTTGTTTATCTTACGTTTAATCACATCTTCCATAATATTTTTAGGCGTTTTTTCAGTGAACCCTCGCCCTTCTGCTTTAATAAGTTCACTACGGATTGTGGCCATTTTTATTTGAGCATACCTGTTTTTCTGTTCGTGCGAAGTGATTGTTTTTTTAGTTTTCGTCATATATACCACCTCAAGATGCAGTTTACTTAATTGAATAAAAAAATATAAAAAACAATGACCAAATGCAAATAAAAAAGGTTAATAACAAGCCATACTCCGCACGTTATTAACCTTTAATGAGTTAAAAGAACTTATAATTTTACTTGTTCAAATAACCGTATCTACGTTCATATAAGTTTTTATGAACTTCTTTCGCTGCTTTTACCATGTGTTCGTAAGGAACATCTGTTACCCGTACTATACCTGTATTGTAGTTTTCGCCATCGTAAGCACGTCCTGGAATTGGACCGTCGGCATATTGAAACATGTGCACACCTACAAAGTAAGGATTATCGATGATTGAATTCATGTATTTTTTCATTTTTTCACCACGATCTTTTTGATCAGCTGCGATTACAATCCCCGGATGTACATGCCCTGCATCGTCAGAACCGAAGCTAAACTCGCCAATTAAACTAGGTGCGTCAATGTCTTTAAGAAACTCCCATTGGCTAGGAACTAAGCCTTCTTCGTATAGGTTGTAGGTAATAATGTCGTTGTGTTCAGATGCGGCTTTAATAATTTCAAGTGGCATTCCCCAAACAGGCATACGTGAACCTAAGTACAAGTGGTTAGGTAGTTTAGATTTTAGTGCTTTGTTAACGGTACTAAAATATTGAACGCCATATTGGTAAAGTAATTCAGAGTAGTCTTGCTTTTGAGCTTCGGTATTAAAGCTAGCGTCGATACCTTTAGCGAATGCGTCCCACGATTCAATGTTTTTATTCCATGCTTTGTTAAGCGCGGTAATTGAACCATATTTTTCTTTTAACACTTTAGTAAACGCGGCTTTTGCATGAACTTTGGCTGCATCGGTTTGTAGTGTATTTAATACAATACCGTAACGAGATTCGTCGCTACCACCACGGCCAAAACTTTGCTCATTGTCCATAAATATGCCCATACACCAAGGGGTGGCATTTATTTGTTCAGCAACATGTTCTGCAGCAACAACGGCACGTTGGTAAAATCTAGGATCATAAGCATCTGGTACACCATGCCAAAAATCGAAGCCACTACTTAATGTGCCAAATTCGCCAATAATGTCTGCAAATGCAACAAATGGAATTTTGTTATTACCGTAATAAGCTTCTTCAGACCAGTTTCCTAAAGATGTGTAACCCCAATCTAACATTCTGCGTAAGGTAACTTCGCGCCATGTATCTAAGTACGATTCTTTATAAGTTTCGCCGTAACGTCGCTCAAGGTTAGCGCTATAAAAGCTAAAGGTTTCACCATGTTTTAATGGTCCACTTTGTGTTTCTCTACGGTACCCAAAGTGATTACCTAGCGGCTCATCATATTTAGGTAACCATTCGTATAAGTTAGTGCGCGTTTCGTTAGCAACAAAGCGTGTAGGTAGTGCTTCGTCATTCACGCGGTTTAATGGTTGATCATCTTCTGCAATGGTCATATCGGAGGTACGTTTAGCGATAAAGTTTTGCTCGAAGTCGTAACCCGTTATGGTTGATGAGTTTGATAAACGAATAATATCAATGCCCGTTGAAAAGTATAAGTACCCTTCTGGATCTATTAATGCCCATTTACCTTCTATTTTTTGCGTGCGGAAAAAACCTGTTGCTTCAAAACGTGGGCCATTTGCCCAACCATGAAACTTTGAGCGGTCGCTAAGCTTTTCACCTTTTAACGTTGATAGTTCGTTAGATACTAATTCTTTTAGGTGTTTATCTGACTTAACTTTATTAGGATAATCAACTTTTGCATTTTGTCCGTATTTATCAATTAATCCTGTTAAAAAGTTTTTGTCCATTTCAGGGTTAGGACGTAATCGAATATTATCTATAGTGAACTGACGATCGCTTAACAAACCATTTGCGTTAAAACTTAACGCGACAATTCCAGATAAATCTAATTGTTTGTTACCCCAAAAAGAATAAACTTGTTTGTCGTTTGACTGCCAAGTTACAGGGTTTGAGCGAAAACCAGATTCAAAGTTAAATTCTGTTTTGTTGGCCCATGGTGGATCTTTTTGATCATGCCCATCCATTTTAGCGTAGTGCGTTGTGGTTTTGCCAACAGGTACAACTAAACCTCGGGTGTAAAATCCACCACTTTTATCGCTAATGGTTAAATCTAATTGAACAGATTCGGTACCATTATTTGTTAAATCGAATGCTAAATTAAAGTCTGCATAATTACTCCAATCAAAAGGAGTTTCTGGGCGAATAACAAAGTTAGCGCTATTATTTTTTTGTGTGTTTAGCTTAACTAATAATGAATGTTTACCCGCGATTGAAGATGAGCTATCGGTGAGGTTAGCTATACCGTTATTAACCTTAATTTCGGTAGGTGTTTTTTCGCTTTCAAAGTCATAGAGGATGATCTCTGACTCTATTTTTTTTGAGGTGATTTCGTCTGCGTTTTTTGTTACTTCACAGCCCATTAAAGAGAGTGCAAAAAGTGGACTTAGCCCAACCCAGTGAATATTTTTTTTTACGTGTTTTATCATTGATACACATTCCTTTTAATTTATTTACAGTAAAGGTAATGTTTTAATGAGTAAATAGGTCTTAAAATTTTCTATAAAAAACTATAATTACATTTTAAGGTCAATTTTAAACTTTGGAAGTAGGTTTTCTATTTCGTACTCTCTTACTACTTTTTTAGCTAATTCAATATGTTGCTTACTTTTTTCACTATTACCCGCAACTTTTTCGGTTTCTGCTAATAAACAATGAATACTTGTCATACCTATCGAAAAATAGATACTTTCAAACTGTTTTAAGGATTGAGTAAACGATTTTCTCGCTTCAACTAAGTCGTTTTGTACAAGATGTAACTCGCCTTCAAGTTGTAAAACGAAGCCGTTATAGTATGGGTTATTTTCAATTTTTAATTGCTTATTTATAAGCGAAGTATAAAACCATGCTTTATCTAAATCACCCAACCTGAACAAGTTATAAGCATGGCGATAATATATACCCGCTTTATCAATATTGAGCTTGTCTGCAACTCCAATTAAACGTTCACTAATGGTTAACGCTTCTTGAAAATTTTCTCGGTATTGTAGCCAATCAATAAGGACTTTTTGAGCTTGTACATTGTTTGGCTCAATGGCGATTAAACCTTTTATTAATTGAATAGCTGCGTTGGATTTTCCTGATTGAGAAAGAGCGATGGCTTCAACAAAAATCTCATGGTTAAACTTTGTTGAACTAACAGGAGTTCGTTCTACTTTATTTTCAGTTTTATATTCTGTAATACTCGCTATTATGTTTGATAATTTACTCACTAATTCATCAACCGAATTGCCAAATATAACTTCTCTAATGATTTGGTCGGTAAAATGTAATTTATATATAAGTTGATATTGGTCAAGCGTTCGTGAGATTTCAGACTCAACCACTATCCCTGCGGCTGTAATTTTAAATAAGCGAGATATTTGCTCAGTGGTATAATCTCTGTCCATATTCACATTACGCATTGATAATAATACGTAGTCTAAAGGCATCACTTTAGAATGATCTGCAGCTTGAGTGATTAAGGTATCCATAATACCAATAGAAACCCAATCAAATTTTTTGTCTTGAATATTATTTTTTGTGGGTAAAATAAAAATGGTGTTTTGTGCTTGCGCTGAATGTTGAGCCGTAGTGGCTTGCATAACATAATAAACAGACGAGCTAACCACGGCCGTTAATAATAATAAAGAGATTAACAGTAGCTTGAGCTTAAAGGGATATTTAGATGTATTGGCATCGGAATTAATATGTTGTTCTATTGGCGAAGTTACTGTGCTGCTATTTGATAACTCAATAGGCTCTACCCAGCTATAGCCTTTTCTAGGGTGTGTTTGAATCACTTTTTTCCCAGAAAACACCTTACGTATTTCTGCAACAGATTGAAAGATAACTTGTTCGTCAACATTTACGTCATGCCATATGTTATCTAGCAACGACGATTTATCAATTATATTGTCTTTATTTTCAATTAACGTTAGTAATAACTGGAAAGTTTTTGGTCTAACATCAAACCGTTGCCCTTCAACTGTTACACTATGTTCATGACAATCAATAACAAAACCATCACCAACATATTGAATATTCAAGATTTTACACCATAAATTTAATCATAAAAAAGTCGTTACCGACTAAAAGAACAAATATTATAACAACATCTATAATATGCTCAGCAATAATTTATCAATTAAAACAAAACTACGTCTATTTACGCATATGTTTTTGTTTTATTTAGCTTTAGAATATTACAAATAAAAAACGATTTATATATCCATTTTAAGAATACAAATAGTAATTATTAGCTACTTTGTTGGGAAATTAATGCAGTCTAATCAAAAAATATTACCCACACGCAGAACTTACAATAAGCTTGTTGCCAACGAGATGATGGAAGATTTTGCCTTGCGCTTTACTGCTAAACGCGCACGTCATCATTCCTTCAGTAAAATAGCAATTACCGCTTTAGGTATTGTTTCTTTTTTAGTATTAGAAGCCATAGGTGGTGCGATAACCCTAAATTATGGTTTTGTAAATTCGGCATGGGCAATATTAGCCGTTGTATTAGTTATATTTTTTAATGGTTTACCGATTAGTTATTACTCAGCAAAATATGGTGTAGATATAGACTTACTCAGCCGTGGTGCGGGTTTTGGTTATATTGGTTCAACTATCGCCTCATTGGTTTATGCGTCGTTTACTTTTATATTTTTTGCGCTTGAAGCGGCAATTATGTCGATGGCGCTTTATCTGTTGTTTGATCTTCCCTTATATATTGGCTACGTAATTAGCGCTGTTGCGGTTATTCCTTTAGTTACCCACGGTATCGCTTATATCAGTAAGTTTCAGGTATGGACTCAGCCTATTTGGGCGGTATTACAAGTACTGCCGTTATTTTTTGTTTTTAATCATGCCGATACTGACTTTCAAGCATGGTTTAATTATACCGGCAATGCAGGTGAAGCAGGTTCGTCGTTCAATCTATTATTGTTTGGTTCAGCCTCTGCTGTGTTGTTAGCTCTGGTTGCTCAAATTGGTGAACAGGTCGATTTTTTACGATTTTTGCCTGAAAAGCCTAAAAAAAGCCCATGGAAATGGTGGATAGCCTTAGTATCTGCAGGCCCAGGGTGGATAATATTTGGTGGCTTAAAACTACTATTAGGATCGTTTTTAGCTTACTTTGCTTTGCAGCAAGGGATTTCATTTGCGTTGGCTGGCGATCCCGCTCATATGTACAATTTAGCTTTTAGCTATGTGTTCGACAATGCCAACATCAGCCTGATTGTTGCTTGTAGTTTTGTGATAATTTCGCAATTAAAAATCAATGTGGCGAACGCCTATGCAGGCTCTTTGGCTTGGTCTAATTTTTTCTCGCGCGCCACGCATAACCACCCTGGTCGTGTTGTGTGGATGCTGTTTAATTTAGCCATTGCTTTGCTATTAATGGAGCTAGGCATTTATCAAACTATTGAAAAAATGCTAACGGTTTATTCAGTAATCGTATTAGCTTGGCTTAGTTCGGTTGTGGCTGATTTAATTATTAACAAACCTTTAGGTATTAGCCCAAAAGGTATTGAATTTAAACGTTCGCGCTTACACGATATAAACCCTGTTGGTGTTGGCTCAATGATTATTGCGACCGTTGTGGGTTTTACTGCGCATTTTGGTTGGTACGGCGAAACCGTTAAAGCATTAGCGTCGTTTATTGCTTTTGGTTTACCTTTTGTTACGGTGCCATTAATTGGTATGTTAACTAAAGGTAAGTTTTATCTGGTTAACAACAATATGCCTGTGATTAAGCAATCAACAAAATGTCATATTTGCGAGAACGAGTTTGAACAAGAAGACATGACCTACTGCCCTGCTTACAACAATGCCATATGTTCACTGTGTTGTAGTCTTGACGTTAGATGTGGCGATAAATGTAGGCCAGAAGCCACTATTGCCAAGCAATCCCATCATTTTTTCAATCGTTTTTTAACCACTTCAATACTTCGAAAACTCACTACTCCGTTGATGCAATTTGTAGCGGTAACCTTAAGTTTAAGTTTTGTTGGTGCTGGCATATTATTTCTTATTTATTTACAGGTGCCCTTAGAGGATGAAGGCATAAAAACGGTTTTTGCGAACACCTTAATTAAAATATTTTTCTTATTGCTGATTATTATTGGCATAGTCAGTTGGCTATTTATTTTAGCGCGCAGCGGTAACCGTGCAGCATTAAAAGAGCTAAGATCGCAAACTAATGCGTTAGCCAAAGAGATTGACGCCCATAAAGAAACCTCTCTTGAATTACAAAACTCAAAAGAAGTAGCAGAGTCAGCTAACGAAGCTAAAAGCCGATATTTAGCCGGATTAAGCCATGAATTACGAACACCGCTTAATGTATTACTTGGTTATGCTCAGCTATTAAGTCAAGACAGTGAAATACCTACAAGACAACGAGAAACCTTATCGATTGTAAAAAGAAACGGTGAACATCTAGCTGATTTAATTGAAGGTTTACTTGAAATATCTAAAATTGAAGCAGGAAGAATTACCCTGCAAAAAGACGATTTTAATCTGTATTCAATACTGATGCAGTTAGTTGAAATGTTTCAAATGCAAGCCAGCCAAAAAGGCATTAAATTTACTTATAACATTAGTAAAAACTTACCTGTTTACGTGGCTACAGACAAACAGCGCTTTCGACAAATTTTAATTAACTTAATATCAAACGCCATTAAATACACTGAAAAAGGTTCGGTAAATGTTGATGTGTCGTACCGAAATAATGTAGCTCAGTTCAGTATTACCGATACAGGTGTTGGTATATCACAAGCGAACCAAGAATTGGTTTTCAAACCTTTTGAACAAATACGAAACGCCCATACACAAGCTATTGGCGGCACAGGTTTAGGGTTAACTATCTCGCGTTCATTAGCTGAGTTAATGGGCGGAGAAATCACCTTAACCAGTGTTATTGGGCAAGGTTCTACCTTTAAATTACGTTTATTGTTATCGCAAACGAAAGAAAACCAAAAACAGCCTGAATACGCTATTACTAAAGCTGTGTCTTATACGGGAGCAGAAAAAACGATATTGGTGGTAGACGACGATGCAAACCAACATCGATTAATGCAAGACTTGCTTCAGCCATTAGGTTTTAAAGTGTTACTCGCGCCCAATGCAGCAGCAGGCTTTACCGTACTCGAAAATAACACCGTTGATTTAATGTTACTTGATGTAAGAATGCCAGAAACAAATGGTTGGCAAATGGCAAAACAAATTAGGCGACAAAAATATGTACTACCTATTATTATGGTTTCCGCTAATGCCAGAGATATAGAAGCTAGCCAACAAGCTAAAGCTTTTCATAACGGCTACATAGCTAAACCCGTTAACATAGATTCATTATTAGGAAAAATAGCCCAGTGTTTATCTATAGAATGGCAATACGAAAACATTCAAAATAACACTGAAAACAACGATAATGACCCAGCGATAAAAGTTAACTCCACAGTAAATGCAGAGCATTACCAGTCTTTAATCGCCATTGCTGAAATAGGTTATTTATCAGGATTTAAAGAACAAATGACCAAAATAGACAATGAGTTTTTTTTACCCAATAACGTAAAATCACAGTTGAATGAATATGTTGCACAGTGTAACTTTCCTAAAATAATTCAATATCTTAATGAGCTCATTAACCAAACTAATGATAAGAAGTAAGTAATGAACAATAAAATGAGTGATGTAGTATTAGTGGTTGACGACTCACCAGAGTCATTAGGCATGTTAAATGTGGCGCTGAATACTCAAGGCTATACCGCGTTAGTCGCACTTAATGGCTTGCAGGCGCTTTCTATTGTTGAAAAAGTACAGCCAGACGTTATTTTACTTGATGCCGTAATGCCTGAAATGGACGGCTTTGAAACCTGTAAAAAATTAAAAGAACTACTCCCCAACACCCCTATTATTTTTATGACGGGTTTAACCGATGTTGAAGATGTAGTAAAAGGCTTTAACGCAGGCGGTGTTGATTATGTGACTAAACCTATATCTCCCGATGAAGTTATTGCGCGCATTAAAACACATGTAAATACCGCGAAATTAGCGCTAAGTGCACAAGATGCGTTAGATCATGCAGGTAAAAACGTGTTTTGTGTAAGTAACGAAGGTCGTTTAGCTTGGGCAACGCCACAAGTACACGAAATAATAGACGAGCTTGCACAAGACGATATGACACCTTGGAGCACACTCGCAGAAACCATTAAGGTTTGGCTAAACACCACGGTTGCCACAAACCTTCCCGACAGTTCGGCTGACAACACAAACAACAACTTGTTGATTAACTGTTTTGCATCACCTTTTAATATTTCGTATGAACGCGAGCAAGACAACTTACATTTATTAAGAATTGTTCAAGCCAACGTACAAAAATCACCTGAAGATTTAAAAGCTAAACTACCGATTACCAAGCGTGAATCAGAAGTGCTTTATTGGGTGTCGTACGGTAAAACCAGCTGGGAAATATCGCAAATATTAGCAATGAGCCCACGTACAGTTAACAAACACTTAGAGCAAATATTTAAAAAACTAGGTGTTGATAACAGAACCTCAGCCGCAGCTATTTCAATTAGAATATTAGAGGGTTAATTTATTTCGCCAACAGCCTCGATAATTCGCTCTTTTAGTTCAGTGTTGGTTACTGTTTCAATCCAATTAATGTAAACATCAGGGGTTTGTTTAGCAAGCTCTTGAGCAGTACCATAAACAGCCATAAAACGCTGTTCATTATCTTTTATTGCTAATGCCAACTCCATCACCTTTTCAGGGTTTTGATCTTTATATTGATGTACATATTGGCTCACAACCCTGTCGTATGCAGGCCTATGTTCATGTAAATCAAGGTATTCAAGTAAACTGTCAGGATCTTGTTTCAACCACTGTTCTAATGCCCCATAAAGTAAACTTTCTTTGTTTTCAATATCAGGCATGGCGGTAATATTATCAACAACAAAGGCTTTATCACTTTCGCTTTCCATCATTTGCCTACCTACATCAGGCATTGCTTTTAACGCAATAACTGAATTTTTTTGCTTAGACAAAAACTCCACAACACTCCCTGTATCTAAATGACTTGAATGTGATGCTAGTAAACCTGCTGATACATCTTCATAAAGAAAATGAGCGGCACTATTTTCAAACATTGTTAACTTATCAATAGTGTCAAAAACATCTGAGTATTCAGCAAAATATTCGACAAGAAATGAACCTATACGGCGCCCGCTAAATTTTTCATAATCAAGATTTTTTAAGGCACTCAATACAGCCTCTTCATTAATTAATATAAGATCTCTGAGTGTAGAAAGTAACTCATTGTCTGAGCCTGATTTAGAAAGCTGATTCAAATAATAAGCAGAGTCACTTTGAATAATAGGTTGAAGCGTTTTATCTGTTTTTTGTGTTTGAATTAAATATGATGGTAATACTTTTTTTGTCGCCGGACTAGTTACAGCCTCTGAAGATAAAGTATAAGGAGATACATCGTTTTTATTGTTTGATTCATAAAATGCAATAAGAGCAACAGCTATAATCACAGAGCTTAAAGCCATAATATTTTTTTTATTCAGTATTTTCATTTTTCAACGGTTCACTTTTTATATTTACCAAAAGAGCCGCATATAATTCCAGCTGCATTCTGAGGTTGCATGGGGATATATGTCGGCTCCTATTCTCATTAATGAGTGTACCTGTAGCTATTTAAGATGCCACTTTCAGTGGAAACTAAAATATGCGGGTTAATAGCAAATAATAAATTATGGTTCTCCCCAGCCATAAAAAAACTTACCAAATTTATTTCCTGTAGTCCAAAAATCATTATTAACTTCAGTACCCCAAAGTTTATGCTCTGCAACAGACTCACTTATATCTATAGTGCGTACATATACGCTCGCATTTAAACCTCCTCCCAAGCTAACCTTCTCGTCTTGAAATCTCCAGTCTTGAATATTAATACCAACAAGATGACCTGATGGGAATCCCATGTATTCGTTATTTTTAGCAAGTACTGTAGTCGTGGCTCCTTTAGTTTTATTACCAAAACCGGCCCAAATATGACTTGAGTTCGTAACAGTCGCCCCATCCACTTGATTAATCGTTAATTTATTTTCTATGATATTGATATTGCTAGATTTAGCTTCAAAATGAATAATGTTGATATAGTTGGTTCTATATCGACCTATTTTTATTGTATTACCTTGATTAGTCTTACCAATATGAACATTTTTAGTACGGTTAAAATCAACAGCAAATGTTGAATAAGCATCAAAAGTATTGTTTATCACTTCACTGTCTAAAAAATCAATTGGCCCAGGACCAACAAACGGATCTGCACTATGAGCATAATTGCCATAGTCAAAGGTAAGGCCGCGAGCAGAACAAAAGTTTTTAGCTTTCCATTGGTAGGCTACAAAATGATTATTATCAATAACCATTTTACTTTCAAGAGAGGTATCCGCAGGAAATGCTGTAGTGCTTTCTGCACTATTTATAATTCCTCGACCACCAGTAATAATACTATTTTTTAGAGTTAAACCATGTGGAAGTGCATCTCGATCGTAGTTTATAGCAACATTTACTTTATCTATTTTGACATCTTCAATCGTTAAGTTTTTTCCTGAATCAACTCGAATCCCCATTTCTACACCCGTTGCAACTCGAGTCCCCTCTCCATCAGTACTTGAAACATTAGCTTTTAGTAATGGCCAATTACTCGCCGTAAGGTAAATATTCTTAATCGTTACATCATCGGTAGCAATTCTAAAAATAGACGAATTAGGTGCTTGTGGATCTATTTTTTGGCTGTCTGTAACAGGATTAAAATCATCCCAAGCTGTTGGTACTGAGGTTATATAATTAGCATGAGTTTTTGTAAATTGGCGTTGTCCCGTCGGACTATCAATGCCTATAACCGTAATCCCTTTATTATATATTACAAGGTTATGAGTCGTTGTAAGCGTTTGATCAAATTTAATAGTACCATTATTACCTGCGACATCTTGCGCACTATTAAACTCCGCTACTGTTAGTATTCCATCTCCACCACTGTAGTTACTTATATTTACTGTGGCTGCATTAGCTGTATTTACAAAAAAATAACTGGCTAATATACAAGTAGTTTTAATCATTGTCTTATTCATTTTTTCCCCGTTTTGCTTGTTGTTTATCGTGTATTTAATTTTTCCAGACCTTTAAATCTTTATCATCCCAAATGCTTTACAAATAATTATCATCTTTTATATATGAAACTATAGTATGAAAAACACCATAATGCCAAGCCAATAAAACTTTTACTAAGTTTTAAGCCAGTTCAATAATTAAATTTACCTATATCATGCGATGAAATAATGCGAAAAAAATAATAAAAAATAAAAAGTGCTTTATAAGTAATTGTTATTACGTAATAAAACACACTTCATAACTTCAATAAAAAAAGTGGAGAATTAATTAGTAGGATGGTTCTAAGTTTAAACTTATATATTAAAGCTTTATATGCTGTTTAAATATAGGTAAAAACTCATCTTCTCTATGGCTGACTAATAACATAGTGCTATGTTGTTGCTTGTCTAAGTGCTCTAAAAAGTTGAGTAATCTATGTCGATTTAATTCATCTAGACCTTGGGTTGGTTCATCTAAAATAATTAAGTAAGGTGATTTAACCAAAGCGCGAGCAATTAATGCTAAGCGTTGTTCACCATAACTTAAGCTGTTAAACATACTGTGTTGATGGGCTAACAGACCGATTTTTTCTAACCACTGGCGAGCAATAATCACTTGTGACGGGCTTGGCTGTTCGTACAAACCAATAGAGTCGTAAAAGCCTGAAAGTACCACAGTTAATAAATCGCAGTTAACGCGGTATTGTCGATGCATTTCTGAGCTTACAATACCCATTTGTTTTTTAAGTTCCCAAATGCTTTCGCCAGAGCCTCTTTGGTAACCGAGTACCTGTATATCGTTGCTATAACATTGCGGACAATCTCCGGTAATAAGCTGCATTAAGGTTGATTTACCACTGCCGTTTTTACCCGTAATTAAAGTGTGCTGTAAGGGTTTAATAGCAACGTCTAAATTTTCAAAAACATTAACGCCACTATAATGAACTTTACCTTGGTTTAATTTAACTAAGTAAGGATGCTGGTAATCTGACAACTGTTTAGTGTTTTCAGGCCAAGTTGTTTCATCAGGAATGGGCGCTAATAAAGCGTCTAGTTGATTTTTAGTTTCAGTGTTTTCTAGCTTACCAATAACATCAAACTGCCCTCGCTCAATAAAGGCTATGTTATTACACCAGCTTGGAATATCTTGTCGGTTACTTAACATCAATACTATGCTAATACCGTTTGAAGATAAACGCTCTAAGGCTTTCGATAAAGCATCACACGACTCTACATCTAAACTATCAAATGGGTTGTCGCACACTAAAAGCTCAATACCATTAAAAATGGCTTGTAGTATTAAGAGCTTTCTCCCCTCACCTGTACTTAATTGGCGATATCCAGTTTCAAGGCGATGACTTAAACCAAACTCAGCAATTAAGGGATCGTTCCATTTGCTTTCAGGTAAAAAGTCTTTCGCTTGAGTACCAATGTCATTCGCGTTAATAAAGTCGCTAGCGTCTATTTTCAGCTCATGCTCGTAAACCTCTTGCTGAGTTTCAAACGAGATCATACCGACTTTATTTTTATCGGGTAAGGTGAGCTGCTCTGCAGAATAAGGCGATAGATCACCTGTTAAGAGTTGATCTATGTATTGTTTTCCTGAGCCATTTCGCCCTAATACACACCAACTTTCATTTTTATTGAGTTGCCAATTTTTAATGGTTAACTTGTTATGTTCAAAATTTACAATGTTTATCATGATACGGTTCAATATAATTTAATCATTAAGTAAAAGGGCTACTTATACCAACTCTTTGGATCTGAACTAAAGTCAGAGGCAACTAGCCGGTTTAAATAGGTAAAGTCAGATTTATCTTTTACTTCGTTATACACTTCTTTAAACGAAGGTTTTGCTAGCAGCAGCTTTATTCCCATAGACCAAGAGGCCCATGTATGTTTTGAAACACGGCCTTTCGCTCTTAAATAAACTTGCTCGTTTGATAAATCAAGATAGTTAAAAATAAGCTCTCTGACTTTATTTCTTTCACTTTCTTCAATGGGTTCGCCTATCAGCACGTTAACGGGTAGCTCCATTGATAAAGTACGATATTGTTGATCTAAACTGTCTTCAAACGCTGCCTGTGCTTGTTCTTTACCTACTCTGATTTGCCATGCACCAAACCCTACACCTAATGCAGTAACTAAAGAACCAACCGCTGTAGCAGCAGAACTCACTACCCCCCAATCAATAACCACGATTTTTATTCCTTCTGTTGAAACAAATAAAATTGGTAAATGTATAGAAATAATAACCTAATATAATATTTATATTTGAAATCATGTAGATATTTACAATAATATTTTTATAGACATACTCTCAATTGATTTTCTAATGTATCAAGCCAATCCTCAAAGCATTTTTTATTTACATTTCCACCGAAAGACATTCTCTCACTTTGACTTACAAGAAAGCGAATTAAACGAACCATCAATATAATAAAATCGAAAAGTTCTTTAAAAGTAAAAATATATAAATCAGGCTGCTGATGAATAAATGTATTTCTAATTTTCTGAATATTTTTTATCTGATTTAATTCATTTTTAGGGATTATTTTACTACCTGTATAAGGGAGGAATTCAGGCTTTTGAAGTTTTTGGTATAACCATTCAATATTATCTAAATCACCTGCATCCTCTTGATAAAAGCTTTTATTTCGGACGAGAAAAGATGACGTTGTAATTAATGATAAACACATAGTACTTTGTAAAGCAGTATGACCGAATATAAATGCCCACTTCAAATAACTATCTCTACCATTTTTTATTTTTTTTAATGATGAAGAAAGATTTTCTAATGCCATTAGCAAATCAGTTTCTAATTCAAAACTTATTATTTTTTCTGGCATATAAACTCCAATAAATAATGTTACTACATACACTCAAATAATTTTTTAAACTACTAACCAAATATATACATGTTTTATAAATATGCTAGGAATAGACCGATTGTATTTATTTGTTTTTAAACGGCATAATTAATAATCCCCAAAGCGAGGCGTTTTGTTTAGCTTGAGGGTATTGGCTTAATCCGATATCAAGATCACCATCACTTTTAATGGCTGAATCTTTATAACTGCCAAATAATTTATCCCACCAAATAACACTAAAACCGTAGTTTGAATTAGTTTCTTTAACCACTTGGCTATGGTGAATTCTATGCAAAATTTGCGTCATTAATACGAGGCGTAATGGTTTTTCAATCGCTTGAGGTAAGCGAATGTTAGCATGGTTAAATAACGCTAAACCATTTAGAGTAATTTCAAATATAAGTACGGCAATGGCAGGTATACCTAACGCGGTAACAACAAGTAGTTTGATAACAATACTTAATACGATTTCGATAGGATGAAAACGTAGGCCTGTACTAGTATCTACATGCGCATCAGCATGATGAACACGGTGTAAACGCCATAGCATAGGAACGACATGGAATAACCTATGTTGCCAATAAATAATAATATCTAATATGAATAGGCCTAGTACAACTGTTAGCCAAAAAGGTAAGTTTACATTGATATAAAATGTTTGGTTAAACAAACCGATAGCATTTTCAGTGTTATAAAGCGCAACAGCAGTTAAACCAATAGGTATAATTAACCGAGCGAAAATCGACGAAACAAACACCAAACCAAAATTAGCGGTCCAACGTTTAGCTTTAGTAATAGAAGATTGTCGTGCAGGTTTGTAGCCTTCAAGCAACATCATAACCACTAAAATGCTAAAAAAGCAGCCAAGTCGCCACCATACTTCGTTAGTCATTTTTCGTCTCAGTACTTACTTCAGTAGCTTGCTTTGCTTCGTTTATTAATGCTTTACTTTTCATATCCGCTTCTTGTTGTTTTAGGGTGTGATAGCCACCGTGTATACGAGTAAAAATAGTGATCATACAAGCAAGTGAAAATAACAAAGCTAACCATGGAAACGATTGTGGCCAAATACAAAAAGCAATAAATAAAGCTATAGTTTCCGTACCTTCGGTTAAACCATTAAGATAATAAAAGCTCTTATATTTGAATTGTGGTTTATCAATTTTAAATTTTTCAGCGGCAATCGCAAAAGCTAAAAAGCTTGAACCTGTACCAATAAATGTTGCTAGTAAAATTGAACCAGCGATGCCATTAAGTTCGGGATCAGAAAAAATAAAGCCTAACGGAATAGCCGCGTAAAACAAAAAGTCTAAGGTGATATCTAAAAAGCCCCCCGCACTTGAGCTTTGCTTAGCATAACGAGCAAGTGCTCCATCTAACCCATCTAAAATACGGTTTGCTATAATCGCAGCCAGTGCCCAATACCAAAGCTGAAAAGCTAATAATGGCACCGCTAACATACCCACTAAAAAGCCATAAAATGTTATTTGATCGGCAGTAATTTTGCGTTTGTGTAGCAACATGACAACAGGCGTTAACAAAGGTTTTATAACCGGCGTGATATATTTATCTAACATACAACTTACTCTGTTTTATTTAAGGTGATAACTTTACCACCAGCGGCTTTAGCGTCGCTATGATCATGTGTAACCATAAGTGCCGGTAGTTGATGATAACGAATTTGTTCGAAAACTAGCGCTCTGGTATCTTCACGCAATTGTGAATCAAGTTTACTAAAAGGCTCATCAAGTAAAATAGCTTTAGGCTCGCTCAGTAAAACCCGCAATAACGCGACACGAGCTTGTTGGCCACCTGAAAGGTTATCGGTGTGGCGGTCAGCTAAACCTTTTAAGCCTAATTGCTCGAGTGCGTCTTCAATTTTTTCAAGCCGCTGTTTTTTATTACCAGCAGGCATAGCAAAAGCAATATTGCCGGCTACAGATAAATGAGAAAACAATAAAGCGTCTTGATATAACACGCCTACATGGCGTAAATGTGCCGGCACTTGAGTAATGTTGTTATTGTTTAACCATACCTCACCTTCCGCAGTAAATCCTGTAGGAAGTGCACCTGTTAACCAGTTAAGTAAGCTTGATTTACCACTGCCAGATGGCCCCATAAGTGTGAGAATTTCACCACCATTAACTTGTTCGTTTAAACGCAGCAATAACTCGTTTTGACGAAACAGTTGTAAATTTTTTATCTGTAAAGATGTTTGCATTTAAGACCCTTTAACGACGTGCGGCTTTGTAAATAAACTTAGGTAAAACCCACGCTAATATAAAACCAATAAGCGGTAATAACATTTGCATAAGTGCATATACAGCGCTGGTGCGTCGGCTTGCGCCATTAGCAAGTGCAATAGCTTCGGTTGTAATGGTGCTAATACGTCCTCCTCCCGCCAATAATGTTGGTAAGTATTGGCCAAAACTAATCGCTAAACCTAATGCTGATGCGATTAAAATAGGCACAAATAATTGTGGTAGTTTTACTTTAAAAAACACTTTACTAGGCTTTGTACCTAAGCTTGCGGCAACAATAGCAAAACGAGGATCTAATTGCCTGTAGCTGCTCGCTAGCGATAAAAACACATAAGGTAATACAAACAATAGGTGCGCGATAATCACGTTAATATAACTAATAAAACTTACCTGCACTGTGATTAATTGCTGTATCCACACAAGTCCAAATAAAAAAGCGATACTAGGCACAAGTAAAGGAATATAAATAATTAAGCTGGTAAAACGCGAAAGTAACTTACCTTTTATTTGTTCATATTCTAAACAAAGCAGTGTTAACGCAATAGCCAGTAACGTCGTTATAATACCAATCAGTAACGAGTTGAATAAAGGTTCGCCTATTTGCATCACGGCACTTTGCCAATGAATTAACGTGAACGAGTCTGGCAATGTGGCAGGAAAGCGCCAAAAGCCAGCAACTGACCATAAAACTAATCCCACTAGCGCTAGTGCAATAAACACAATAACTAAGGTGGTCACAATTGCAGTAATGATTTGCCAATAAGTACCGCCGTATTCACGTTTACCATTGGTTAACGATTCACAAAATAAGTACTTAACCGTTTTTTCACCTAGTAACCAAAGTACTAATAATCCGCCTGTTAATGCTAATTGTAATAACGCGCCAGCAGAAGCTTTTATACGAAGATTTAAATCAACATCGTTGAACCACTGCATAATAGCAACGGCAAGTGTTGGTGGTGTATTAGGGCCTAAAATTAACGGCATTTCTACACTTGAGCTGGCATAAGCTAATACCGCTAAAAGAGGTAAACGTAACAACGGATATAAACTCGGTAATACCACTTTAAAAAACGCTGTTATTGGGCAATAACCTAAATTAAGTGCCACTTTATGTTGTTGGCGTAATTTTTTCCCTAACTCGGGTTGAGCCAATGCACCTAAGGCCATAAGCAACAAAAACGGTAACTCTTTTAACGTTAAACCTAACATAATACTAATGCCATAAGGGTCGTGAGGGAAAATACCATGAGGTGCTAACTCCCAACCACTTAGCCACGGAGAAAACAAACGAGAAACCATACCCGATGGCGCAATTAAAAAGCCTACCGCAATCGCTGCTGCCGCATGAGGAATAACTAAAATAGGACTCAAGATTTGTTGAATACGGTCAAGCCAAACACTGTTAAAAAATGCCGCTAAGATCATCAGAGTAATAACAAAAGCGAGTACGGTGCTTATTAATCCGGTAGCAATACTTAAGCTTATCATTTGAGTAAGACCTAACGTTTGCCAAAGCGCGTTGAACCCTTGTAGCCCTACGCTGTACTGATTAAGTGCAGGCGCCCAGCCAAATGCTGGTAATAACACGCCAATTAAACCACCAAATACAGGAACAATTAAAAGCAGCAATAAAAACTTAGGGCTAAAGGTAGCCACACGCGTAAACCAATCGGTAGAATGATTGACACCCTGCGTTTGGTTAACTTGCACCTTGTTAGTGACTGTCATGGAGTGACCCCATAACGTGTTTGCCAACCTTGAGTTATTGCTTCAACCCAACTGGGATGGGGTTCGCTTAAGGTACTTTTTATGCTGTTAAAAGGTAGCGCACTTGGGTGAGGTTTTTGTGTTTTAAACAAGGCTTGTTGTTCGCTATTTAATGTTGATGAAATAAGTACGCTGCGATCGCCCCAAATATTCGCTTGTTGTTTATACGCTTGAGCTTTTGGGCTTAATAAAAAGTTAGCGACAAGTTGTGCACCTTGCTGATGGCTAGCGTTATAAGGTATTGCGACAAAATGCGTATTACTTAAACTGCCATCGTCCATTGCATAACTACGAATGCTATAAGGTAAATCGTAACGCTTTACGGCTGCAGGAACTTCTGGCCCAGAAAAGGTAAACGCTAAACTCAACTCAGTATCATCCACTAAACGACGCATTTCTACACCACTTTGCATAAAGTGCTTACCTTTACGCCATAAATTGGGGTGAAGTTCATCTAAAAACGCCCACAAAGGCTTTAATGTTTGTTCTGTATTTTGGGCTGTTGCTTGTGAATAAAGTTGATTTTGAGCTAATAAGCTGTTTTGTTGATGTAACACCACCAACGCATATTTTAGAAAACTCATGCCTAAAAAATCAGGGGGTTTAGGATAGCTAAAGCGTCCGGGATTTTTCTTACTCCAACGAAGTAATTCATACAAACTGCGAGGCGGATTATTTGACGCCAACTGGTCGTAATAAAAAGTGAGTGATGCTTGTCCCCAGGGGGATTCCATACCTTGCGTTGGTACACCAAAGTCTAGTGTTACTGCAGGATTATATTCAGGATCTGTGTAAATAAAATTAGGCTGTTTATCTGCCCAACCTTTTAATAATAATGAGTGCTGAGCCATGGTGGCAAAGTTAGCACCGTTGATCCACACCAAATCAACATTGCCTTGATTATGATTATTTGCCGATTTTTCAGCTAAAACTCGGCTAACCGCTTCACTGGTATCCGTTAACTTAACATGATGTAAAGTGATCTGGTATTGCGCTTTAACCTGTTGTGCAACCCACTGTATGTAGGCATTTATTTGTGGGTCTCCGCCCCACGCATGAAAGTATACGTTTTGGTTTCTTCCTTTTTTTTCAATTTGTTGCCAGTGTTCTTTTAGGTTTATTTCACTTATTTGGCTTATATCGTTTTGTGGTTCAACTGAATAAGCAAAGGCGGTGTTAAATAACACAGTAGAAAACAAGTTAATACAAAAGCAAAACGCGACACTACAAAAGCAGTATCGCGTTAAAGCTTGCCAACACTTAATGTTGTGCATTTAGATCCCAGTTATATTTTAAAAACTGTATTTTCATATCACCCTCTTTAAGGGCTTTTTGTTGAACAGGCGTTAAATTAAGTGCTTCAGGATACTGCAACATAAACTCCTCTAACGAATGCGTGTTGTTATAACCTTTTTCAAAATCCTCGCCGTACCATTTAAAAATTGACGATAAACTTAATGAAAAACTCTGCGCAAAATTACGTGTGGTATCCGACAAAAAACGTACAGTTTGTTGCTCAAGCTGCTGTAATAATTTATCAGCAGTGTAAGCCTCTTCACGCAATGCAGGACAACCAATACTCGCACAGTTTACCGCAAAATGAATACGAGGGTCGTTATACTTTGGCTTACCTTCTTCGTTAACCGCGCCACGAATTAAGTCGTGTTCAATATTGTCTAAACTACGTGTTTCCCCTAATAACGGAATAAACTTTTTACTCCATGGCGAACTAAAAAATCCGCCTAAATCTTTTATTGATTTAAGGTCTGAACCGTCTTTAGATAGATTTGTTACAATCAGCTCGACAGTCCACGCATTGTAAGCATTAATTAAAAACGCCAGTTGTTTTGTTTTTCCCCAACCGTCAAATTCATTTTGGCTTACTGCCGACAACATCTTTAAATACGTAGTTAATTCGCTGTGTTGCGCTTGCATAGCCGCATAATTAACAACGGTACTATGGCCATTATTAATAGCCACTACGTTTTGATTTACCAACTGATCCCATACCTTGTGCATGTTTTCAGCATAACTAACAAACGATGCAGCAAGTAAAGTAGAACCTAATAATAGTGTTTTAAAAGAACCTTTAAACATATTAACCTCGACGCCATGTGTGATATTTTTCAAGCCAATTTAATACGGTTTCTGGTGCATGCGCTCTTTTCCACTCGCCTGCCGCATACTTGTTGCCTTCTGCCCACGTTGGGTAACTATGAATAGTTCCTAATATTTTGTTTAAACCTAAACCATGTTTCATGGCTAAAACAAATTCAGCAATTAAATCACCCGCATGTTCAGACACTACCGTTACACCTAATATTTTGTCTTTGCCTTTAGGTGTAATCACTTTGATGAAACCTTTGGTTGCGCTGTCTGTTATGGCGCGATCTAATTCTTCAAATTCAAAACGTGTAATTTCATAATCAATACCTTTATCAATAGCATCTTGTTCATTAAGTCCAACACGCGCTACTTCAGGGTCAATAAATGTTGTCCATGGAATTACACGATAATCCACTTTGAACTTTTTAAGATGACCAAATAAACCGTTAACTGCTGCGTACCAACCTTGATGCGCTGCAACATGGGTAAACTGGTAAGGACCCACAATGTCACCTGCTGCAAAAATATTAGGGTATAAGGTTTCTAAGTATTCGTTGGTAACAACGGTGCGGTTAGTTTCGATACCTAATTCTTCAAGTCCGTAACCTTTAAGACGTGCACTACGACCTACGGCACATAATAACTCGTCGTATTCAATTTCTACTTCTTTATCCTTTCCTTCGTTATTTGACAGGCATTTAACAATAATAAATTTCTTACCATCGCGAGCTTCACAACGTAATGCTTGATGCGAAGTTAAAATGTTAACGCCACTTTCAGTTAATGCTTCGTGTGCAAAGGTAGACACTTCAAGATCTTCTTTGATCATGATGCGCTCTGCCATTTCGATTTGTGTAACGTTCGAACCTAAACGAGAAAAACTTTGTGCTAATTCACTACCAATTGGCCCACCACCTAAAACAACAAGTTTTTTAGGTGCTTCGTCCATTTCAGCAAACTTGCTCCATAATGTATCACTGGTTACATAACCTGTTTCTTCAATACCTGGTAAAGGCGGAATAAATGGACGTGCGCCTGTCGCAATAACAATAGTACGCGCTGTTAATGTTTGTATGCCACCATCATTCAGTTTAATTTCAACCGTCCACGGGTCAATTAACTTACCGTAGCCTTTAACCACTTCTACACCTAAATTTGTGTAACGTTCAACACTGTCGTGTGGTGCAATGTCTGCAATCACTTTATGAACACGCGCCATCACTTTTTTAAATGAGAACTGTGGAGTCGCATTTTCTAAACCGTAATGCTCACCATGACGAATTTGTTCTGCTACTTTTGCACTTTTGATAATCGCTTTACTTGGAACACAACCGTAATTTAAACAATCACCCCCCATTTCTCCAGCTTCAATAAGGGTAACTTTGGCTTTTACTGCAGCAGCAATATAACTTGTTACTAAGCCACCAGCACCAGCACCAATCACAATCATGTTACGGTCGAATTTTTTAGGTTTTGAATAATTTTTGTATACGCGACGTTTTTTAAACATGTTAATGATTCCTTTTGCAATGAGAGGAAAAATACCTAATAAAGCGAACGATAAAATTAAGTTGAAAGATAAAATACCCGACAAACTTTCAATTTGTGCAAGCTGAGTGCCTGCATTAACAAATACAAAAGTACCTGCCAACATACCCACTTGGCTTACCCAATAATAAGTCCATGACTTGATAGACGTAACGCCCATTAATAGGTTTATTAAAAAGAATGGAAAAACGGGTACTAAGCGTAAAGTAAATAAATAAAATGCACCTTCTTTCTCTACACCTTTGTCAATCGCGGCTAAACGCTCAGGAAATTTTTGCTTGATAGAGTCACGAAGTAAGTAACGCGATACTAAAAATGCTAATGTAGCACCTATGGTTGAAGCAAAAGAAGCAAGTAATAACCCCTCAACTAAACCAAATAAAGCTCCCGCCGCTAACGTTAAAATAGTAGCACCAGGTAAAGACAGTGCAGTAACTAGTACATACAATAAAAAGAAACCACCAATAACCAACACCGGTGATTGCTCACGCCATTGGCTAAACTGAGCCATTGAATCTTTCAAGCCTTCCAGTGTCAGCAATTGATGTAAATTGAAATGAAAAAACAGACCAACAGCAACAGCTGCGATCACTAATAACAATAATTTTTTAATCATATTTGTCTCTTTTAAATACTTTATGAAAGCGCTTAAAATTAAACGCTTTATCTTTAAAGTGTGTTTTTAAAACTTGTTGTTATATACCCGTACTTTTAGAAAGAATGAGTAAGGGTTAACTTGGCGTTAATGGGTAATTCAGGAAATACTAAGGTTGCGCCAAAGTAACCGCCTTCAAATACTGGACGCCAATTCTTTTGATTAGTCACGTTATTTACGTCAAAACGTAATTTTGTACTTGGCGTAAAGGTATAGCTGGTATTAACGTTTAGGGTGTATTGATCTCTAATATTAACCGTTGCTAAAAAGTCTAATGGATAACTCTTGGTATATAGACCAGAGAAACCCGCTTGCCATTGCGCACTAATTGAATATTGGCCATTAACACTAAAAGATTGCTCAGGAATACCTTGTACTTGCCTATTCGACGGAGCAAAAGAAGTAAAGCTTGGTGCACCAACACTTGTACCTGCAATAATGTCTGGACGTGAATTATCAAACGCATCGGCTATTTGAGCAGAGTCTTGGCTGCTTGCTGAATTGTCGTAACTTGCATCAATATAGCTGTAACCTGCACTTATCCAATAAGGATAAGCATCGTAAAACACTTGGCTTTCAAAACCTTGTGTACGAATACCGGTATTACTACCGTCTCTATTACGTAAACTACGACGTTGACTAAATACAGCGCCATCAGCATACCAATCGCTATCAGTGGGCGCGTATTTCAAACCAACTTCAACTAACGTATTTTCAGTAGCAAAATTTTGCTCACTAATAATGTTACCACCACCTAATGCGGTACCACCTGCCATACTGTTTGATGTCGCTTCGTTATAACTCGCTGTACCATAAGCAGTAAAGTCGCTGGTAAGCGTATAATTAAAGCTTAAATGCGCTGAATGTAATACTTCATGAATGCTGTCGCTTGCTGCAACTTGACCTTCTGGTGCTATAGGATCACTTGCTTTAACATCATAAAAGTCTGCGCGGTAGCCAACAGTAGTATGTAAATTAGTAGTCCAGTCTGAATCGTGTTGAATGGCTAAACCTGTTTGTATAGAGCGTGAATCGGTAGTATCTGACAAATTAAAGTCGCCCGTACCATCGTTATTCGTATCGTATTGCGCACCTGGTGAAACAAAAACACCGGGGCGAAGCTCAACTAAACGCGCTTGTTGTTCTGCGGTTAAAGGAATACGACGATTTGAAATGGGGCCCGTTAAATCAATAGGTGAATCAGCTTCAGTTGTAAATTGACTGTAACCTAATACTTTGTTGTAGCGCACATCTAAAGCAAAAATAGTTTGCTGATCGCTATTCCATAAATAACTAAGTTCTGTTCTATTTTGTGCAGTATCTGCGCCATCGATAATTTCAACAAAACTGTTTTGTGAAATTTCTTCACGTTGTAAGTGTTGAAAATACGTTGTGTTTTTAAGCAACAAGCTTGGAGTCAGTTCACGTTTATAAACACTGTGTAATAAATAGGTAGTGGCTTCGTTTTGATTGTCTGGATCTGTTAATACCGTGCTTCTATCTAATTTAACTTGCCCTGTTGGAGAAACAATTGAACCTGCTGCTGGTACAGTACTGCCATTGCTTTGAACGCCTTGACCTGTAATGTACAAACCATTGTCAATCAAGGCTTGTGTTGGGCGATTAATGCCCGCGTTGTCGGTAAATTCAACTTGGAATAATTCAAAGTTTATATCCCAGCTACTTTTATCGTCAGGTAAAATACGTAATGCAGCATATAAGCTGTCGCTTTCCATACCCGCGTAATCATAAAAACTGCCGTTATCTATATGTTCAGCACTTATTCTAAAGCCGACTTTATCTTTAATAATAGCGCCCGTGTAATCAACTTGCGCTCGATATTGATCCCAACGTGCTGCCGATAAATTAACTTTGCCTTTGCTTTCATCTGTTGAAGCGGTTTTAGAATGTAAATTAACAAAACCACCATTACGTTGGCTTGAGCCGAATAACACCGGTGGAGCACCTTTCACTACATCTATTTGTTCTACCGAGTTAAATGATAACGGTACACCAAAACCATTGTTACCTGCTTGACGTCGAGTTCCGTCTTGAAACAGTTCACCTAACTGACCACGAATAGTCGGTAAACTTGGCGCACCAAAGCCACTAGCCGAGTATGTGTTTGGGCTAACCGCTAAAACATCTTGTAATGTCGTAATGTTAAGTTGCTCAATTAACTCACTGGAAATAGGCGTAACAGAACGTGCGATATCTTTTAGCGCTAAGTTATCACCAAATGGGCCATCAATAGCGGCATCTTTAACTGATAAGCCTTGGGAATTATTTGCTTGTCCTAGCACTTCAATCACTTCTAATGCATTATCTTTTGATTCTTGTGCGGCATAGCCAACAAAAGGGATATTTAATACGGTGGCTATTGATAAAGCCAAATGTGCGTGCTTCAAACTTTTACTCACTATTATTTTATCCCCTTGCTATATAAAGATATGAGTTGCAACTATAACCTGCATATTGAATAACAACGGGGATATTATGTTATTGATGGGCATTAAGACCTTGAGCCACCTAAATAACTTTCACATAATTTATATGTTTTGATCTTTTAACTAGCGTACCGTAAATTTCTGGAGCAAGTCCTCATGCTGGATGAATATTTCCACACAGTATTTAATAGACTGTATCGTTCTCCGATGAAAGCGACCATTCAGAAAGTTAAATATAATGACGATATTGAAATAATCGAATTAGAAATACCAAAAGATGGTATTCATATAGTGAACAGCGGAGTTTCAAAGCAACCACATAGAATAGTTACCATCAATAATAAGTGTTACTAAAGCCTCCCAGATTTGTAAAGTGACATATTAACTTGATGTGTTTAGTATATATCCCCTTCGTAGTGCTTTTTATAAGGGAACGACCATTATTACAAAGCATTGCCTTGAATTGATATCGCTCAAGTGCTCTGAAATAGCCTCTTGATTGGTAACGGGTATATAATCGTTCTCAATAAACGATAATTTTGGGGCGTTTAAATTTCGTATATAAAAGGTGATAATTATGTCAAGAAGTAATCTGATAGTGTTATTAACATTTATGTTAAATAGTTTTACGGTTTGTTCTGTGATGGCACAGAGTTATTCTGACAAAATAAAGGATAACGGTAGTCTGCGTATAGATCATATTGTTGTTGCTGCTTCTGATCTAAATAAAGGAAGCAAGCAAATTAAGGACATAACTGGAGTTGATACCGTCTTTGGTGGATTGCACCCTGGAGGAACTCAAAACTCTCTAATATCACTTGGCCCGCAAACATACTTAGAGGTGTTAGCACCTCAAGAAAAAAACAAAGTACCCAAGTTAGCAGAGTGGCTTTTACCTTTTGATCATGCGACTCCTATGCGCTTTGCTGTTTCAACAAAAGATATTAAGACGACTAAAAGTTGGCTTCAAAAACATGGTTACCATACAACAGATCTAAAACCAGGAGGACGTACTTTACCAAACGGAGATACCTTGATGTGGACTTCGATGACCATTAAGGATCCTGTAATTAATGGTTCTCCATTCTTCATTCAATGGGATAAACGATCGCCACATCCAGCCGCTACATCTCCAATAGGTTGTGAGTTTCATTCATTAATGGTGATTAGCTCTCAATCAGATGAACTCGAAACACTCTTTAATATCTTGGGACTGGAAATTATCGTTGAAAATTTAGATGGTCGTAATCCCACAATGCAAGTATTGCTCGACTGCCCCAAAGGACGAGTACAATTAAAGTAAACAGTATCTAAATGTAGAATTTGATAAAACCACAACAATCGTAATTTCTGGAGCAGCGATATTTAATAATAGATTGCAGCAGGAATAACCTTTTACAAGCGCAACGACTATTAAATAAAATGATTACAAATAGGTTACTTAGTTTTAACTAGAGTCTGTTGATCTTTCATGTTTAAATTTTGTTTGAATTAAATACTTGTTGCTCGCGGCGCAAGGGATCTAGCATAGTTGTGCTATGTAAATTCATTGCAACAATGAGCAACAAGCATTTAAACGGATCTGTAGAACAGCGTTTATTTGCCATTTATACAACATTATCGCCTATTAGAGTAGAATAGAAACATATCCTCTGCCTTGTATAAAAGGCTAACGCTGATGTAAAAACAATCAGCAAATCTCAACAGACCATAGTTCAATTATTTAGAGGTGAGACTTTTAAATGTTTCAACAAATTGCTTTGCATTTGCACGTACTTGCTCATCTGTCATATTAGGTTTATATAAAGATGAACCTAAACCAAAACCGTTAGCACCAATATCTAATAAAGGTTTCATACTTTCTACAGTAGGATCAATTCCGCCAACAGGGAAAGAAAGTGTTTCGGGAGGTAATACAGATTTTAATGCTTTGTAACCATCTAAACCTAAAGCTGAAACAGGAAATAACTTAATGCCTGTTGCGCCAGCAGCTATGGCATCAAATGCTTCAGTTGGTGTAACTATACCTGGAAAAGTTGCACAGCCAGCAGCAACAGAAAGTTTAATTACTTCTGTATTCATATTAGGTGTAACCACTAAGTTAGCGCCTGTCGCAATTACGTCTTTAGCTTTTTGTGGCGTAGTAACCGTACCAGCACCAATAAGATATTTATCACCAAAAGCGTCAACTAGCTTTTTAATACTGACTAATGGATCAGGGCTATTTAATGGCACTTCAATCATTGTAAAGCCTTCATCAATTAAGATTTGGCCAATGCGCACGACGTTTTCAGGTAATACGCCACGAATGATGGCTATTAAGGGAAGATGCTCTTCAAGTTTGTAACCTTTAGTCATTATTTTAACCTTCATTTAAAACGGTGATTAAATCTGCCATACCAGCAAGAAAACACTCGTCACCACTGATATAAGTTGAAAATATTGAGAGTTCGGTACAAGCTGTTTTGTATCTTTCACACAAACTTTTACCACCCACTAAAAATACGTGGTTATTCTTCAAACTTTTTAATTCGTTACCAATTAATAAACCTGATAAATAATCTAATACTTCATTTTCTTCAATATTATTAAATAATCTGTGTGTTCTTGCAGCAAATAAGGTACTCGTTAAACTATTGGTTAACTGCCCTTCTTTTACGCCTCGAGTAAAAGCGACTTGGCTATCAACCTGTTCCGGTAAACCTTTACCTAAGATGGTATATTTTGAAATAACTGAAAACAGCTCGCCTGTCATGAATGATGAAAAACTCGTCATTTTACCATTAATAAAATTAGCATGTTTGCTGTGTGTACCAGGTAAAATAGCATCTAAAGAGCTTTGTTTAACTATTTTGGCTAAACCAAAAAGTTGAACTTCTTCACCACGCATTACATCATAAGCGCCTGTTTCAGATTGATGGCTTACTCCTGGAATAATGACCGCTTGTGGTCCCCACGGTAAATCAAAACGATGTGCTTTTTTAAGTAAGCCTGCTTCGTCAATCGAAGTGCTTGCATATTCTACGTTAACCCAACCTAATTGAGATCCAACCATACCAGCCATATAAATAGGCAATAATTCAAAATGTTCAATCCAGCCATTTAAAACACTTTTTAATGCTTTAGCAAAATTACCGTCATCAACTTGTAACAAGCCCATAGGTAATTCTTTTTTATCTAGCATCTTACCCTTTGCATTCATTACAAACGCACGAAAATTTGTCGTACCCCAGTCCACAATTAAGTGGCTTGCTGTTTTATTTATATCACTCATTTATATTACAACTCATATTTATAGCCATTTCACTCATCAATGAAATAGCTATTACAGAAAAACATTTCCCAAGCTAACCTAGGATTTTCATTAAGATCTTACTCATTCTTATTCCAGTGCTTCAATCTAATTAATTAACCTCAACTCGGGTTAATGAATGTTAGTGAATGAATTAAAGCTATTACTTATCAACAATTTAATATATATCGTTATTTTCTTAAGCTATATTAGTCTCTCAACATTGATATTTTTGTGTATAACAAGGCGAATTTTTCTATCTAATAGCAGGCTATTAGTCATAAATTCAACGAAGTTAGGCATAAAAATAGCTTGTTGAGTAACTTTGCTTATCCCGAGCTGAGGTTAACTAGCTAAGGTATTAGGAATATTTTATACACCTAAGTTTACATATTAATGTTAACAATCAAAAGACACCATATTTTAAATAAATAGACAATGTTAAGAATGATTTTTATAGTTATACGCGAACCCTTCAAGATGCCGGTTTCAGTGGGACCTTGAGTGGTAATGGGTATATCACAATCTAATCGTACAAAGTTAATTCTGCTAACCGTTCATCAAGAACCGAAATCATTTTTTTATATTCTATTGAATCAACATCTCGGTAATCAAGATTGAATGTATCCGCTGAAATACCTTCTGGTATGCCATGAATTTCAGGCATGAAGTCACTTTCTTCAATATTTTTACTGAATAGTTTTTGTAATCGAAGTGCTGATGCCTCTGACGTTGTTGCTAGTTTAGCTAAACGAGTTCCAGCCCTATCAGCCATTAAGTCTGCAAAGCTGAAACCACTACCACCGGGGTTACTGTCTAGGAATTCTTTTATTTCACCAATGGCATCACTTGCTGAGCTATTGCCAAACAATTGTAAAGCAACAGAATAAATAAAGTGTTTTTGTAAGTCTATACGGTTACGTAAAGTCACTTTATTTCTTAAAAAGTTTCGTTTCCTTATTTGTGCTTCATTTAAATTTGAAACATCGCCAACAAGTAATTCAAAAGTGTCAGAACCAAAATAAAGAGCCAACGCCATTAACGCTGAGTAGTTTTCTTGTACCGCACGCTTTTTACTTTGTGATTGGCTGGTGTTCGCTACAGATGTTTGCTGATGTGCTAACGTAAACATAAACTGAATGTAGTAAGCGAGTTTTCTATTTTTACTGGCTGGGTTTTCTAGCTGATCTAAATGCTCAGCTAAAGCATGATGATAAAATTTTATTTTAGGTACATCACCAAAAAGAGCAAGGTTATCTCTTAAGGCAAAAAGTGCCGAAGAACTTTTATTTAACTCATTCATTTCTTGTGGAATAAATAAGCTTGTACGTATATGTTGATCGTTTAGCTTAACCCATTGCACCATAGAAACTAAATTTGTTCCTAGCTTATCTTGTATAAACCAATCAACAAACCAACGGCTAAAAGATACCAGTTGATTACCTGAAAATGTTAAGCCACCTACATTAACATCGCCGAGATTTATACCGTTATTAGAAGGATGCAGATCACCAGAAATATTCAAATATTTAAATGTCTTAGGAAAAGGCAATTCAATCGACACCTTAATTTTAGCTGCTTCATTTAGAATAATAACATCAGATGAAATTTGTGGAAAAGCTCGATTTAGCAAGGCATTCAAACCATTAATTTCAGTTTGAGATAAAGACAATAAAACAGGCTGTTTCTTATTTTTTAAAGAGTCTATAAAACGTTTCGCTGCCGCTTTGCTTTGGGTAGCCGCTTGCACATTAACAGCATTGTAGTTTTTAAATTGAGGTTGGGATTGCAGTGCAAGAAAGCTCACAATACTAATAAAAATCATACTAGTAATAATGAGCAGTCCTAATATTTTAAATGCTAATTTCAAGAAACACCTAACAAAACAAGTAATAAAATATGATAAAAGTTAATTATTCAGAAGTATCGTCTTGACTAATACGACTCGCCACAGCCCCCTTCTGACCTTTATATTTAGCATCATCTCTTTTATTGTATGGACGTAACGCACTGCTCGACATCGTTTCAAAGTTTAATGCTGCTATTTTCATTTTAGGACGTAAAGCTAAAGGTAATTTACCGCTATTATAAAACTCTAAAACGATTTGACCTGACCAGCCGGGATCAATTCGATGTGCTGTAACGTGTACCATTAACCCTAAACGCGCTAATGACGAACGACCATCTAACCAGCCTACAATATCATCAGGTAAAGTAACTGACTCATACGTTACTGCTAAAGCAAGTTCACCGGGGTGTAAGAAAAAAGCATCACCATCTGCAATATGAATTTCGTCACTCATTACCGAGTTCATAGCTTCTTGCATTTCAGCTTTAGGACCACTTAAATCAATATAGGGGGCTGTATGTTCTTTAAAAACTCTAAATTCGTTGCCTAGTCTAATATCAACACTTACCCCTGAGATCATTGAAACATCAGGCATTGGATCAATACAAATTTTTCCATCGTTAATAGATTGTTCTATATCTTTATCAGACAGTCTCATACTTTTTTTCTTCTATAATTATGTGGCAGTTATATGTCTGTTATCTAAAAATTATTCGTCGCTAAAACATATATCTGCTGTATTCGGGCTTCTTGCATCAAGTTGATAAAACAACTCAGCTGCTACATTGCGCGCTAGTTTACGGTATAACAGGGTTATATCGCTAGTGCTATTTTGTAAAACCGATGAGTTACCATTATCTGCATCTTGTCTTATTTGAATATTTAAAGGAAGTTGACCTAAAAGGGGAATGTTTTTATCTTTTGCGGTATGTACACCACCATTTTCACCAAAAAGATGTGATTGATGACCACAGTTTTCACATACGTGGTAACTCATGTTCTCAACTAAACCTAATACCGGTACTTTAACTTTATCAAACATAGTAATGCCTTTGATAGCATCTGTTAGCGCTATATCTTGAGGCGTTGTAACCACAATAGCCGCGGCAACAGGCACACTTTGCGACAAAGTTAATTGAATATCACCTGTACCAGGTGGCATATCGACAATAAGATAATCAAGCTCTGGCCATAAGGTTTCATTTAATAATTGGCTAAAGGCTCTACTTGCCATTGGGCCACGCCAAACCGTTGCATCTTCATCTCCCACCAAAAAACCTACCGACATAGCCGTAAGACCATTAGCGTTAAGTGGCATTATTGATTTACCATTGCTCGACGAAGGTTGCTGCCCTTTCAATCCCAGCATGGTAGGAAGTGACGGCCCGTAAATATCGGCATCTAAAATCCCCACAGTGCTTCCCTCTGCAATTAGTGCATAAGCAAGATTAACGGCTGTTGTAGATTTACCCACACCACCTTTACCTGAGGTAACCGCAATAATATTACTGATACCTTTTAAGGAATGTTGTCTAACGGGTTTAATTTGATAATCAGGTTTAATAATAGTGGTTTGATTAAGCAACTCAGTTAATGCGTCACTCATCTCATCTAATTCACCATCACAAGGAAAAGGTAAATCAACGTTAATAACGATACAACCATCAACTAAAACAATATGAGGAACCGAGCTAATTTTAAGTATTCCATCAGGAAAAGAATCGCTGTGGTATTCAGTTAAAAAACTCATAATCAAATCTTGCGATTCTTGAGGTACGGTTTTACTAGAAAAAAACTTAGAGAACATGGTTTTCAGACACTTTATCGAACTAATACCAATAAGATTAATTAATTGGTCACTTAGCGAGAATTATTAATGAAAAGTATCTGTAAATTCTGTACCATTCTCCCCATAATTACCACCTTAAATATGTAAACTTTATATGTCTGAATCAAAGTCATCTCAGCTAACGACTGAAAAACGAAAAATATTAGCAACATGTGCCCTACCTTACGCCAATGGTTCTATCCATTTAGGCCATTTACTTGAACATATTCAAACAGATATTTGGGTACGTTTTCAACGAATGCGTGGTCACGAAACTTATTTCGTTTGTGCTGATGATGCACATGGCACACCAATCATGCTTAAAGCACAAGAGCTAGGTGTAACACCTGAAGAAATGATTGCAGGTGTGCGTGAAGAACATATGGCTGACTTTGCTGGTTTTTATATCAGCTTCGACAACTACCATTCAACTCACAGTGAAGAGAATGAAACCTTTGCTCATGAGATTTACAATACATTACATGCCAATGGCCATATAAAAACACGTGTTATTTCGCAATTATATGATCCGGAAAAAGGTATGTTTTTACCTGATCGCTTTATTAAAGGCACTTGTCCTAAATGTAAAAGCGAAGACGAAAACGGCGATAGCTGTGATAACTGTGGTGCTACTTACTCACCTACTGATGTTATTAACCCTCGTTCTGTTGTATCAGGCGCAACTCCGGTATTAAAAGATTCAGAACATTACTTTTTTGATTTACCAGCGTTTGAAGAAATGCTACAAAACTGGACGCGTAGTGGCGCGCTACAAGAAGAAATGGCCAACAAACTTGCTGAATGGTTTGAGTCTGGGCTTAATCAATGGGATATCAGTCGTGATGCTCCATACTTTGGTTTTGAAATTCCAAATGCTCCTGGTAAATACTTTTACGTTTGGTTAGACGCACCTATTGGTTACATGGGTAGCTTTAAAAACTTATGTAATAGATCAAACATCGACTTTGATAGCTTTTGGAATAAAGATTCTGATGCTGAGCTTTATCATTTTATTGGTAAAGACATCATCTATTTCCATAGCCTATTTTGGCCTGCCATGCTAGAAGGCGCTGGTTACCGTAAACCTACTTCTGTTTTTGCTCATGGTTTTGTTACCGTTAATGGCGCTAAAATGTCTAAATCAAAAGGCACCTTTATCAAAGGTCGTACTTATTTAGAACATTTAAACCCTGAGTACTTACGTTATTACTACGCGGCTAAATTAACCAGCCGTATTGATGACTTAGATTTAAACCTAGAAGATTTTGCACAGCGTGTAAATTCTGACTTAGTTGGTAAAGTCGTCAACATCGCTTCTCGTTGTGCTAGTTTTATATCTAAACGTTTCGACGGCATGTTATCAACCAATATTGATGATCAAGCGTTAGCTGACGAAGTAATGAATGCTGGTGACAGTATTGCCCAACATTACGAAAATCGTGACTTTAGCCGTGCTATGCGTGAAATAATGGCATTAGCCGATAAAGTTAATGAATATATTGCGATAAAAGAACCATGGCAGTTAGTTAAAGACGAAACTAAGCAGCAAGAAGTACAAGATATTTGTTCGCTTGGTATTAACATGTTCCGTACGTTAATGATCTACTTAAAACCGGTTCTACCTAAGCTTGCAGAAAGCACTGAAGCATTTTTAAACGATGAGTTACTTTGGGAAGGTCATAAAGTTTTATTAACGAATCACAAAATTAATAAGTTTAAAGCCTTATTACAACGTGTTGATATGGACAAAATCAATGCCATGACAGATGCATCGAAAGATAACCTAGCGGCGAAAGAAGAAGCAGCTAAACCAGCAAAAGAGAAAAAGAAAAAACCTGCAGCGGTTGAAAAACCTAAAATGGATTTCAACAACCCACTTGCTTCAGATCCTATTTCTCCTGAAATTAGTTTTGACGACTTTGCTAAAATTGACTTACGTATTGCTAAAATTGTTAAAGCTGAACATGTTGAAAAAGCCGATAAACTATTAAGACTAGAACTTGCTTTAGATTCAGTTGAAGGTGGTGAAACTCGCCAAGTATTCGCGGGGATAAAATCAGCTTATCAGCCTGAAGATCTTATTGGTAAATTAACAGTTATGGTTGCTAACCTTGCTCCTCGTAAAATGCGTTTTGGACTGTCTGAAGGCATGGTATTAGCAGCAGGACCTGGCGGTGAAGACTTATGGATACTCAATCCAGAAGATGGCGCTCAACCTGGTATGCGAGTTAAGTAAACCTAATACTTAATCATTATTTAGATTAGATAATTTATAAAGGCGAACTTATGTTCGCCTTACTTGTCTTTACAACTAGTATTGTCAAAAAACTAAATGGAAATGCAATGAAAAACACTCTTTTAACCATACTCGCCTTATCATTGTTAACAAGCTGTAGTAGTAAATTTGATACAAGTACAAATTTAGATGCTGAAAACTTTACTAACTACTTTGCGCCATCAAAAGTTAAAATCTATGCGTCTGCTGCTGATATTACTGGTCCACATAAATACCTAGGTGTAGTTGAAGGTGAAGATTGTCAACTTAAAGCACATCATGCAAAACCAAACGAAATTATTGCACGCACAGACGCGAGAAAAAAAGCCAGTGAACTAAAAGCTAACGCAATTGTATTCAGTGGTTGCACTATGCTTACTGGTGGCAGTACAGCAAAACAATGTATTGCTACAACAGTTTGTTATGGACAAGCTTATTACTTAAAACCTACTTCTACGAATTAAAAACATGCCAGACAGCATAGCGTTAAATTACATTGGCAAGGTTTCCTCTCCTTATAAAGAAAAGTTTGCTATACCTCGACAACCCGGTTTAGTCAATTCGGCTAAAGGGAGTATTACGCTTTTAGGCGATGCAAATACCGTAGAACTTGTTCGGGGATTAGAAGCTTTCAGTCATATATGGGTGATATTTGTTTTTCATGGCACACAAGCTCAAGGCTGGAAATCTTTAGTGAGACCACCACGCTTGGGCGGTAATGCTAAAATAGGCGCTTTGGCTACACGCTCTACTTTCAGGCCTAATCCTATTGGTATGTCTGTTGTTAAACTCGACAGCATTGAAGTAATTAATAATCCAGAAAACACCACACAAGCTAAAAGCGTCATACTGAATATCTCAGGACTCGACTTATTAGACGGCACTCCTGTTCTCGATATAAAACCTTACATTCCTTATTCTGACGCTATTGTTGACGCGCAGGCAAGTTACGCACAAGAAACACCTAAAAAAACAATTTCTATTAGCTTTAATGATGAGGCTAAACACTCCCTACAAATTTTAAACAAAAAGTACCCAGAACTAGAAACATTTATACGCCAGATACTAGAACAAGATCCGAGACCTGCTTATAAACAAAATAAGAAAGATGACAAAATATATGGCATGGCGCTTTATAACTTAAATATTCAATGGCAGTTCGTGTCTTTATACGACATTAGCGTAACGAGTATTAGCCATAAACATGATGAAGCTTAAAATCCCCCCAATCTATTAAACAACCAAACTCACCTACTTTCTTAAAAGGATATTTACGGAAATACAATCAGAAAAATGCTAATAACTGATAAGGAAAAACCACACATTATTCAATTTTTTACTGTTAAGAATATCAATAATTTGAGTAATAAACATAAAAGTAGAAGTGGTTTTATAAAGAAAAACATTATTATATACATATATGTTTTAATTTATATTCATAATAACGGTATTTTATAAACCACTATATACATAGTGATTTAAATTGGGTATAAACATTAGGTTGTAATAGTACAGTCATAAAAATGAAGTATTATATTCACATAGAAATTCATTATTTGAGTAAGACTCTTTTGGTGAATAAACATAATAATAAATTTATGTAATACAAATTCTGTTAATAAACAGCGCTATTTTAATAATAAAAATAACCAATAAAATTAATGGAATAGGTATAAGTCCTGTTTTGAATTATAAATAGGCAAACAAACAACAGTAAAATCTAAGGTTGATTTAAAACAAATATTATTTGTAATAAATTAGCCATAATGATTTCTTATAATCGAACTAATGAAATAACTTAAGGGATTTTTAAATGTCTTCATCTCGAATGAGAAATGCACAACACAAAGCATTTATTCCATCGTCTGCTCGTGAGAACCAGTATTTATTAGCTAAGTTTTATGTAACCGATGAACTTATTGCTAAATTTTCTGATGCGTCAGAGAAAGATTCAGATCAACCTTACTTGTCTTTTTATAAAAAACTTTCAAAAATCTTTTTTGATATTAACGAAGAATTACACATTGAAAGTGGTCAATTTGTCGGTAACGATAAATTTACTCGTGTACGATTTAGCCCTGAAAAGATAACAGCGCAAACTAATCAACAAATACTATTTTTATATAACTCATTATATCACCAAAGTGAGCATGCTTATTTCGATGGTAGTAAAAGAGCGAAAAAAATAACATTAGTATTTTTATCGAATGGTTCAGATATTCGTCAAGATTCGGCTAAATTCCATAGAAAAGTATTAAAAGCAGTAACCCAATTTGCAGAAAAAACGGGAATTGGAAAAGAGCAATTCCGCGTATGTGATCACCAGCACTTAACCTTTGATCTTTTCTCTAAAGAAAAAGGCGACGAAGGCTTACAAGTACACAAGCTTAGACCATTAAGTAAAAGATATTTAACTGATGACGTTGTGCTACCTGAAAACGATAGCGCATTAACTTACGCTGTAGCAGATATTCGCTTTAACCGTAGAATTAAGCAACTGGTTGATAAAAAAGAATTAGATAATGAAAACTATAACGCACTTTATAGCTTAATTGCTGATGCATTTATAAGCTCAGCTAAACAGTTTAATTTAAACAACGGGGCTGTAATTGCCAATGGTTTAGTACCAATTGTAAGAGTTACAGATGAAGAGTTTGTTGCTACAAATGGTGAACTCATTAACTTAGGCTACAATCCTGAACATGATGCGTGTGGTTATACTTGTAAGTGGAATGCTGACAAACTGGTTGATAAAATTCAATTTGTATTTGTTGCCACTAAAGCAGACAGAACGTCTCACGGTTATGGTAAGTTTTTAAACCAAGTTGAAGATACACTAGAACTCTTAGCAAAAAAATTAGACTTTGTTAAAGATAAAGAACAACTTATTGTTCGTATCCATCAACATGTTGGTTTTAATTACTAGTCATTCATACTAGATTTGAACAAAACGCCATTTAATTTTTAAATGGCGTTTTTTTATATTAAATTTTTACCTTACAGCCCAATATTTTACTTCCTGATCATCTAAATAAGCTTCTGCATTTTCGCCTTGTAATAAAGATAATGTTGCTAAAATACCTGCCTGTACACATTGCTCGGAAGAAACTGTGATTGATCGAGGAGCATTAATAATTGACCAACCCGTTTTAGCATTAAGAATATGGCTATAACGCACACCATCTTTTAATAAAAAACGCTTAGCATTACCACTGGTTGCTAATGCGCCTTGATATAGCGAAACCACCATATTAGTTTTATTCTCAAAACCGGGATGTTCGACACCAATAACCCAAGGCTTATTATTCTCTCTCGGTTTTGTAGCAGCTAAGTCTCCCCCCAAATTAATTAAAATAGGATATTCTGTTATTTCTTTAGCTAAAAGAATACAACGATCTACTGCGTATTCTTTACCTATACCACCAAAATCAATCTCCATGCCGTTTGGCAACGTAATAGCTTGTTGACTAACCTTAACTTTATTCCAACCAATAAAAGGTAAAATAGCTTCAACCTGTGCTTTATCAGGAATATTATCACTGCCATTGAATGTCCATACTTTACGTAAAATACCTGATGTAATATCAAATAACCCATCACTCAGTTCGTAACAAACATGAGCAAAGTTCAGCAATAAATATGTTTCTTGATCAATTGACACAGTTTGCCCTTTACTATTATTAATAAGGCTACAAACACTACGAGAGTCGTATCGGCTGTATTTGTCTTCAATTCTCCAAACTTCATCGGTGATCACTTTTGCTAATTTATTCACCAATTCATCTATTTTTTTAGATGTATGTAATGCACTAGGAATTTCCATTAATACTTCACAAGGACTTGCCATTGCAGAAAACAAAAGTCGATATTCGTTTTTATCTTTTTCAATAATAAATTTTCTAGAATTTTGCACGTTATGTTTACTCACATAAAAATAAAAACCACACGTTACGCGTTACAATAAAAATATCACCGTGTCAGTAAATCACTATTGTTCATTAAAAGCTTGCACACTATCAAATTCAACAGAAAAACGTTCAATAATATTTTTCCCTTGGGGGGTATCTAATATAACTTCAAATAATATTATCCAACGCATGTTCTCTTCACTGCAACTTCCCAGCATAGTATTCGCCACATAACGCATTTTTTGCCCTTGGTAATAAGGCTCATTTTCCGCTAACTTAAGTTCAAAAAATAAAGGGATTTTCCCCATAAACATATTTTTCCCTTCCATGTAAGCAGATACTTTTTGAATCGAGTATTTGCTTTCTGAAATCAAAACAATATCGAAAGGGTTTTCGGTAACTACAGGTTCAATATTAAATAAAACAGAAAAATTACCTGAAGGTGATTTGATCAAACAAGGTGTTTGAGTTGAAATACACTTAAGTTCTCTCATCTCTATTTTTGCTTTTTTATTTTGTTCACAACCAAAAAAACAAAATACGAGAAATACTAATACAAATGGAATTGTTTTAATTTTAATCAAAATTCTTACTACTTATTATCACTATAATTAATAATTTACGCTATTTTAGCCTTGTTTTTAATCGTCAATCGTTTTTTTTATGATTTAGAACAATATTTCAACCTTTGAGTAATGACATTAGTCGATTAAATGTCTATCATTTCGCCCAGTTTTCTATGGATTGTGTAAATTCTCATTTCTAGTCTATAAATACTAGTTAGAAGTACGTAATATTTTATTTATACATGATAAGAAACGTCAAAATAATTAATAATTTAAATGTGGAACCAAAACATGAGTCAAAGTAATACGTCGACAGTTGATTACAACATGAATGTTGTTCGTCAATTTACTGTTATGACTGTCATCTGGGGATTCGTAGGTACATTAATAGGTGTTCTTATCGCTGCGCAATTAATTTGGCCAGCTTTAAATTTTGAGACGCCTTGGCTTACATACTCCCGTTTACGCCCTCTTCATACCAATGCTGTAATTTTTGCATTTGGTACTAGCGCCTTATTTGCCACTTCGTATTACGTAGTGCAGAGAACCTGTAAAGTAGCCTTATTTGGTGGAAAACTTGTACCTTTTACTTTTTGGGGCTGGCAAGCAGTTATTATATTAGCCATTATTACTTTACCTATGGGTTACACCAGTAGTAAAGAATATGCCGAATTAGAATGGCCGATTGATATTTTAATTGCTGTTGTTTGGGTTTCGTATGCCACTGTATTTTTCGGTACGGTAGTTAAACGAACAACGTCTCATATTTATGTAGCTAACTGGTTTTTTGGTGGTTTCATATTAACAGTTGCTGTTTTACATATTGGTAACAGCATGGTTATTCCTGTATCCATGATGAAATCTTATTCCATATACTCTGGTGCTATCGATGCGATGATGCAATGGTGGTACGGACATAATGCCGTTGGATTCTTATTAACCGCTGGTTTCCTAGGTATGATGTACTACTTTGTTCCTAAACAAGCTGAGCGTCCTGTTTATTCTTACCGTTTATCTATCGTGCATTTTTGGGCTTTAGTTTCGTTATATATTTGGGCTGGTCCACATCATCTTCATTACACAGCTTTACCTGATTGGGCTCAATCAGTTGGTATGGTTATGTCTATCGTTTTATTCTTACCTTCATGGGGTGGAATGATAAACGGTATTATGACGTTATCAGGCGCGTGGCATAAACTTCGTCACGATCCTATTCTTCGTTTCTTAATTGTTTCATTATCTTTCTACGGTATGTCTACGTTTGAAGGTCCTATGATGGCAATTAAATCAGTTAACGCACTTTCTCATTACACCGACTGGACTATAGGCCACGTACATTCAGGTGCTTTAGGCTGGGTTGCTATGGTATCTATTGGTGCTATGTATCACCTAATTCCAGTGTTATTTAATCAAGGCCGTATGTACAGTATTCGTTTAATCAACATTCATTTCTGGATGCACACTACAGGTATTGTTCTTTATATTGTAGCTATGTGGATTTCTGGTGTAATGCAAGGCTTGATGTGGCGTGCTGTAAATGCTGACGGTACATTGACGTATAGTTTTGTTGAAAGCTTAACCGCTTCATACCCATTCTACTTTATTCGTTTTGTTGGCGGTGTTTTAGTGGTAGCAGGTTTTGGTTTAATGATTTTCAACATGATTAAAACAATCTACGCACCAGATAACAGTCTTAAAAAAATAGAAATGGCATAAGGAGGCAGTAATGAAAAACAAACATGAAAGTTTAGAAAAAAACGTTGGTCGCTTCTTTATCTTCACTATTATGGCAATTAGTATCGGTGGTCTAGTTGAAATCACACCGTTATTTTTCCAAAAAGCGACAACAACACCTGTTGATAACTTAAGAGCTTATACTGCGCTTGAAATGGAAGGTAGAGACATTTACATCCGTGAAGGTTGTAACGTATGTCATAGCCAAATGATCCGCCCTCTTCGTGCAGAAACAGAACGTTACGGACATTATTCTGTTGCAGGTGAATCTGTATGGGAACATCCATTTTTATGGGGTTCAAAAAGAACAGGACCAGATCTAGCTCGTGTTGGTCAACGTTATAGTGATGACTGGCACAAAGCGCATTTAATTGATCCTCGTTCAGTTGTTCCAGAATCAAACATGCCAAGCTTTAAATGGTTAGATGAAAATTACTTAGATGGTAATTTAACCGCTAAAAAATTAGAAACATTTAACTTTTTAACAAGAAACCGTAGCCATAAAGATGAAAATGGTAATGCTATTCCTCTTTATACTCCTGAAGAAATAGCCAATGCGAAAGCGGCTGTTAAAGGCAAAAAAGAGATAGATGCACTTGTTGCGTATCTTCAATCTCTTGGCCATGCGTTGAGATAATAGTATGGATTACGGAACGCTTCGAGGGGCTTTTGCCCTACTAATTTTGGCACTATTTATCATCATAGTGGTTTGGTCTTACAGCAAAAAAAGGAAATCAGCATTTGATGATGCTGCAAATTCTATTTTTGAAGAAGACGACGTAAAAACAAATGTATCGAACCAAAATGTTGAAAGTAAACAAGCAGGAGACAAAAACTAATGTCTAGCTTTTGGAGTATATGGGTTACAGTTCTTTCCCTAGGCACGTTGGTATTTATGTACCTTATTTTACGTATGTGTTTAAAGAACTTTGCTGGTGTTCCTGAAGGTGAGTCAATGGGACACACTTTTGATGGCATCGAAGAATTAAACAACCCTCTTCCTAAATGGTGGAGTACATTTTTCTTAGCTACCATTATTTGGGGCTTTGGCTACTTACTTCTTTACCCTGGGTTAGGGAATTGGGAAGGTTTATTAGGCTGGAAAAGCTCTAACCAAGGCATATTAAACCTAGAAGAATCTAAAGCTAAAACAGCTGAATATTTAAAAGAAGGTTCAAACGTTTTAGTACAATACGATCGTGAAATACATGCTGCTGATGAAAAATATGGTCCTATTTTTGAAGCTTACGCTGCGCGCAGCATTGAAGAGCTAGCTGCTGATAAAGAAGCATTAAAAGTTGGACAACGTTTATTTTTACAAAACTGTTCACAATGTCATGGTTCTGATGCTCGTGGTACAACAGGCTTTCCTAATCTAGCAGATAAAGACTGGTTATACGGTGGCTCACCGGAAGCAATTAAAACCACTATTTTACACGGTAGAAAAGCTAACGGTATGATGGCATGGGAAACAGCTCTTGGCGGCGATAAAGGCGTTAAAGAAGTTGCTGCTTATGTAATGAGTTTAAGTGGCAGAGAAGTTGACCCTACCCTTGCTTCAGCAGGTAAACCTAAGTTTCAAATGTGTGCGGCTTGTCATGGCCCTGAAGGTAAAGGTAGTTTAGCTATGGGAATACCATTAGGCGCACCTAACCTTACTGACAATATCTGGTTATATGGCGGCTCTCAGCGTGTTATAGAACAATCTATTAAAAATGGCCGAGCAGGTGTTATGCCAGCTTGGGTTAATATTTTAGGTGAAGAAAAAGTTCACGTAATTAGCGCTTATGTTTATAGTTTATCTCAAGACTAGTTAACAATATCCATCATTTGAAATAAATACAGTTTATTTCACTAAAAACGCTTAATGTTCTGCATTAGGCGTTTTTTATTACCCTTCTCTTTCTCATGCTTTTCTTTATTTTTCTAATATTAATAGATGTTCTAAACTGGGTTTAAGAGATACTTAGCGGATTGAAATATAAAAATAATTTTATTTAGCCTTTAGCTTTATAGTTTTTCTTAATTCAAGGCAAATTTCGCGTCAACAACTGGTCTATTGCAAGTAAATTTAACGTAGAAATTAGGGGAAATAGCTGCTAGAGAAGCATTTGTTAAGTAGAGCTTTTAAATGAATTGGCTAACATTCATTAACCCGAGATGAAGTTAAATACTCTTAACAAGAAAGAATGTAATGAAGAAAAGTGCATACGAATAACACAATTCAAAAGAGAGTTAGGCTTTAGTAGGAATGTATATCGAAGGAATGAGAATAGGTGTTAAGAGTGAAAAATACTCAAAGCTTCTACTAAGTTGAAACTTTGAGTATGGATGTAAAGATAATTAATCTTGATTTTCAGGGTAACCTGATGGCCAAACAACAGGTACATTATCAAATAACGTTCTAATTTCTTTAACTAAAGCTTGGTTTATCGGCTTTTCTGCCCATTCAATGTTTTTAACAATATTAACAGGGTTGGCTGTTCCAACTAAAGTTGATGATATTGCAGGATGGTCTATCGCGTATTGCAAAGCAACTTCTGTAATGTCTACACCTTGGCTTTGACAAAGTTTTACGGCCTTTTGACAAGCAGCAAGCAATTGTTGATTACCTGGATGCCACTCTGGCGCACCTCGATTTGTTAATAACCCCATACCGGTAGGTGAAGCATTAATGATACCTACACCTTTTTCTTCAAGTGAAGGAATGATATTAGCTAAAGAATTATCGTACAAAGCATAACGGCAATAAGTAAGAATACAATCAATATCGGCCTGTTTAATGGTTTCAGAAAACATTTTTAACGGGTAGCCGGTTACACCAATATAACGTACTTTGCCTTCTTGCTTTAATGCTTGTAAGCAAGGTAAAGCTTCATTAAATATTTGTTCTAAATTACCGAATTCTATGTCATGTAAAAATAAAATATCTACGCCATCAACACCTAAACGACTTAAGCTTTCATCTAAACTGTTTCTTATTCTTTTTTCAGAAAAATCAAAATCAGCATATTCAGCGCCATAGCGTCCTGCTTTGGTCGATAAAATATATTTATCGCGTGGTATACCTTTTAATGCTTTTCCTAAAACAGTTTCAGCCTTAGTTAAACCATAATACGGTGAAACATCAATCAAGTTAACGCCCATATCAATTGCCGTATGAACAGTTCTGATCCCATCGTCTTCACTAATATCTCTAAAAACACTACCTAAAGGTGAGGCGCCGTAACTTAAACGTGAAACGTTAAGATCAGTTTTACCTAGTTTTCTATATTCCATAATAATTTCCTACGTTATTCGATAAAAGGCTAACGCATTATTACCGAAAACGTCTTCAAAATTGTCTGGATAGTTCACCAAAACAAAGTCTTCAATAATTTGTTTAATTTGGGCATATTCACCAGCAAGTAAACACACCGGCCAATCAGATCCAAACATGACACGTTTAACACCAAAAGCATTAAAAACTACCTCAAGGTATTGAGTAAAGTCTTCTGCTTTCCAGTTGTGTATATCAGCTTCAGTTACCATGCCCGACACTTTGCAATATACATTAGGCTTTTCCGCCAATTTAAACATGGCTTCCTTCCATTGCTCAAAGCCTTCTCTAGCTAAAATAGCAGGTTTAGCAATGTGGTCTATAACAAAGTTTAATGTTTGAAATTGATTAACTAATTCAATAGTTTGAGGGAGTTGATTAGCAAACACTAAAAGGTCATAGGTATACCCTTTTTCTTCAAGAATTTTCAAACCGTTAATAAATTCAGTTGTAAGCATAAAATCACTATGCTCACCTTGAAGTACATGCCTAAAACCTTTAAGAACAGTAAAGTCTGTATATTGTTCTAATTGTTCAGCTAAATCAAAACTGCGTAAATCAATCCAACCCACAACAGCTTTTATAATATGACTTTGTTTAGAGAGTTCAATTAACCATTGCGTTTCATGAGTTGTTTGCCTTGCTTGTACAACAATACAACCGTCAATATTATTTTCGTTTAAAATAGGAGATAAATCTGAAGGTAAAAAATTATGTTTTAATACCAGCTCTGAATCACCTATCCAATCATACTCTTCAGGGCTGTACTGCCAAAAATGCTGATGTGCGTCTATTCTCATAGTTAATCTATTAATCCATCTCGACAACGGCTTTAATAACACCGCTATCTGGTTTTACCCAGTCATCAAATATTGATAAAAAGTCACTAAATTTAGCCGTGTGTGTTACAAACGACCCACTTTTTGCTTTACCATTTTTTAAGCAAGCTACAACATGTTCAAAATCTTCTAAGGTTGCATTTCTACTACCCAGTAACGTGGTTTCACGTTTATGAAATTCTGGGTCTTCAAAGGTTATAGGCGATTTAATTACACTAACAAATACAATACGCCCACCATGAGCTAAATTAGTAAAAGTAGACTCCATCGCTTTAGCATTACCCGTACAATCTATAATAACCGTAGGGAATTGGCCATCAGTTAAATCGCTAAGTTGTTGAGTTACGTCACCGAGTGCATTCACGGTACCGTCAATCCCATACTCTTTTACACAAAAATCTAATTTATCTTGCATAACATCAGAAACAAACACTTTTGCTCCTGCTATTTTAGAAAATTGAAGTGCACCAATACCAATGGGCCCAGCACCTAACACTAAAACAGTATCTTGCTCGTTTATTTGTGCTCTTTTAACAGCATGAGCCCCTATAGCTAAACACTCTATTAATGCCATATCGTTAAAGCTTACACCTTCAGTAACAACCACAGCAGACTCAGGAACAGCAATATATTCACACATTCCACCGTCACGATGAACACCTACAACTTCAATATTTGTACAACAATTTGGTTTGTTATTACGACAAGCAATACATTCACCACAATGTAAGTAAGGAATGATATAAACAGATGAACCTAAAGGTATATCAACACCGCTGCCTACTTCATCAATAATACCTGATAATTCATGCCCTAATATTCGAGGATAACTAAAAAAAGGTTGATTACCACCGTATGCATGTATATCCGTGCCACAAATGCCAATAGATTTAATCCTAACAAGCACCTCCCCTTTTTTAGGAACAGGCTTGTCCAAAGTCTTTGACTCTAAAATTCCAGGCTCTACACATATTATTGTTCTCATAATCGAACAAACTCCAAATAAACAAGTGGTTTTATATTTGATTTTATTCTACCACCATATTTACAAAAATATACTTATTTTTTGAATATGAATGCACAACTTCATATTTAAGTTATCTTTATGAAATACTAAAGATGAGTATAAACAAGCGTATTTAACGGAACTTTAATGAGGTAATGTTCCATTAAAGGTATTGCATTCATTATAAAAATTGGTATATTTTTTAATAGATGTAATAATTAAATGTTATAAATTTACCTAAAATACCGATTAAATGCAGATTCAATCATTTAAATTTAAATAATTGATTAATAAAACTAACAAGGATTGTATTAATAAATAGGAAAACAGCATGAAACAAAACGCTCTAACCACTAATAAAATGATGCAATTAGCCACTCTAGTTTGTGCTTCATTGTCATTTCAAAGTTTAGCTTTCAATGACGACCCATTAACAACTTATATAAAAGACGGTCAATTTGTTGGTAAATGGAAAGGAAATTTAAGTAATGGTCTAAATTGGAATATCCCTTTGGTCAATCAAACCGGAGAGACAGAACGTGGTAATTTGGTTGTTGCTCCAGCGACAAAAAATAAAGAAAATGACGCTCTACACTTGAAATGGAAAGGAAAAACAGTAAAAAATCAGTGGGGTGGTAATTTACTTAACGACTCAAATTTCACTATCACTAAAAACATGATCAATATTGCATCTGTTGAAAACCAAGCGGCATTAATGATTGAACTAAAAGTAAACCGATCTGCAAAAGATAACACAACCATATCAATGCAATGTAATTACTCTAATAAATGCCTAGGCAAATTTCCGGTTAAGGCTATTATTAATAGATTACCAAAAGATGAATGGACACAACTCCCTATCCCATTAAATTGCTTTAATAAAGACGGTAATTTTGACTTTAGCAAAGTAACCTCAATATTTTCAATCGGAACTGAAGGTAAATTAGATATTGAAATTGCTAATATTAGTTTAGTTGCACTACCAGCAGGTAACAAAGGATGTAAAGCGGATTAAAACAAAAAAGCCATCACTTTGAGGTGATGGCTTTTCTTATATTTTTCTACCTATACCCGTTAGATAATTTATATCTTAACTATAATGATCTTCAACTAAATCTTACGAACAATACCATAGGTTAATGCTTTAGAAAGCTCCTCAGCAGCATGCTTTAATTCTTCAATCACTTGATCAATATTCATTGATTCTGGTATCCGCTGAATAAAAGGTATAGTCAGTGTTGCCACAGCATGATCATTATCTATAATAGGAAATGAAATATCCGTTACACCTTGAACATAAGCACTATCGCCCTTAAAGTAACCTTGCTTACTTACTTTTTTACAATCATTAACAAAGTGTTTAATTTCATCTTCAGAATGATGTTTATTTAAACGCTTAAACATTGATTCTTTTTTATCCGGATTTTGAAAGGCAAATAATATTCTACCTGATGCTGAAAATAAAATAGGTCTTCTGTAACCTACCCTAACGGAATAAGACATAACACTAGGCGTTTCAACTCTTGAAATAACAACAATCTGCTCTTGCGACTCTACAGCTATATGACAAGACATTGCTGTTTTTTCAGCCAAATCACGCATAATAGGTTGAGCATATTCTAAAATATCTTTAATAGGTTCATGTTCCGTACCTAATTGAAGCAATTTACGAGTAACTTGGTACCCGTCAACATCTTCACTTTTTTCAATATACCCACGTTGTTCTAGTACGAGGATCATACGATATATTTCAGCATTTGAACGACCTAATATTTCAGCAATAGCTGACGTACTATAAGCTGTAGAATCTTTAGATAGTAACTCTAGAATATCTAAGCCTTTTTCTAAAGCCGGTGCTGAATATTTTTTTACAGGTTTGGCATCCATAAAATTTTACCTATTTTGAATTAAAGACTTAAACTAAGCCTATAAAATATAATGTCTACTTTCTGATAAACTAATTTACTCTGCATTAAGTAGCGATGTATTATCTGTTATTATTATTGTTTATCCATGAATATTAACACCTTAATACCCCTTCTCCAATAATAAAAAAGCTTTAAAACGTGTTTTTTGTTTTTTCATATATAAATATAACAACATTATCTTCCGTATAACAATTTACCTCCTATTGACATACTTTAAATATAAACACATAATTTTACATACAACAAACATTTCGAGATATTAATGAAAAAATTATCTATAACAATCAGTATTTCAGCGATCCTATGTTTATTGGCCGCTTGTAATTCAAATATAAATTTAAACAATAATACTCAAATTGAAAAAACAAAGCCTTTAAATGTACTTTATATAATGACGGATGATCATGCAGCTCATGCTGTAGGTGCTTATGAAGGTCGATTTGCGAAGCTAAACCCAACTCCAAACATTGATAAATTAGCTGATGAAGGGATGCTTTTCACTAATACTTTTGTAACAAACTCTATATGTACACCAAGCCGAGCCAGCATTTTAACAGGTCAATATAGCCAAACAAATGGGGTTTTAGATTTAAGAGGCAGTATAGAAACTAAAAATCAGCACTTACCTACTCTCATGAGTAAAGCGGGATATCAAACAGCTATAATAGGTAAATGGCACTTAAAAAAAGAACCAGGGGCTTTTGATTATTACCAAGTGTTAGAAGGACAAGGGACTTATTTTGATCCTACCTTTAGAGTTCAGGGCGATAAAGCATGGCCTAAAAACGAAGTTAACTACAAAGGTTATTCGTCTGATGTGGTTACCGATTTATCTATTGCATGGTTAAAAAATAAAAAAAGCGACAAACCTTTCTTTTTAATGCATCAATTTAAAGCACCGCACGACATGTTCGAATACGCTCCTCGCTATGAAGACTACTTAGCCGCAGAAACCATTCCAGAACCAACCGATTTATATGGTGTAAAAGCAACATTTGGTTCTATCGCCACTCGTGGTGTTAACGATAAACTGATTAAAGATATTGGCACATCGGTTTCTAAAAGACATAACCGCAGAAGCATGGGAATCGATCTTGGTGTAGATCCTTCTTTACCTGAAGAAGAATTTACCAGACAAGCATACCAAAAATATGTAAAAGCCTACTTACGCTGTGTTAAAGGTGTAGACGATAACATTGCACGTTTACTACAAACATTAAAAGACCTAGGCGAGTACGATAACACTATTATTATTTATACTTCAGATCAGGGGATGATGTTAGGCGAACATGATTTTCAAGATAAGCGCTGGATGTATGAAGAGTCAATCAGAATGCCTTTTATTATTAAAGACCCACGTATGACAACCCAAGGTCAAAAAAGTGATTTATTGGTGAACAACACAGACTTTGCCCCATTAATTTTAGACTTAGTTGGAATTAAAGTACCTGAATATATGCACGGCAAAAGCTTTGCATCGGCTTTACAAGGAAAAACCCCTGATAACTGGCGTACGGCAAGCTACTACAGATACTGGACACACAGAGCTTATCACGACGTACCAGCACACTTTGGCTTACGTTCTAAAGACTATAAACTTATCTTTTTTTACGGTGCTAACTTTATGGAAAAACCTTTCCCTTTTTATGATAAAAAATGGGTAGCTAAAACAGGGCTTCACAATAGTGCTATTAATACGCCAGCAGCTTGGGAGCTTTACGACTTACGCAAAGATCCTACAGAACAAAACAACGTTTATAGCAACCCTGAATATTTAAAGGTTGTTGATGAACTTAAAATTGAATTAAAACGCCAACGTAAGTTATACAATGAAACAGATGAGAAATATCCTCATCTTCAAAAAATTATTGATAAACATTGGAACGATTAACCTCTGCGATATCATCACTAAAAACGGCAATTTAATTGCCGTTTTTTTACATTCATAATTAATTTTCTTATTATAAATTATTTCAATTTTTGTTTTTAATACTTTGAGAATTAAAGTTATTGGAGTAAATTATACGAGTTCAATGGATAAATTAAGCTCTTTTATACTTAGCTATTATTTGTGAAATAAATATCAAAATAGTTAAAAATTTTAACTCATAAAAATGATTAATTTATTAAAAGAACTATTATTAAAGATAGAAACATCTACAACCCCATTATTAGCGACACTTATGAAATTTATTATATTAAAAAACTTGGAAGCTTATCTCGTTAAAGAAAGAGTTCCTACAGAATATAAAAGTTTGGCTTTAAGCTGTGAATCTCAACTAGGAGAACTAACGACACTCATCATTTTTCCTCATAATAAAAAAGATATTGTGAAAAGTTCTCTCGTTAAAAAAGCTTTAAATAAACTCGGTGAATTAACAGACCATAGTTTGGTGGTTGTGGGAGGATGTTTTAGTGCTGAATCAGTTGAACTTCTCCATCAACAAAATGCCATCTTTCTCTCTTTATCTGAAATTCATTGGACTGATTCAGGAAGTAGTAAATTACAAAAACAACATAAGTTTTAATTTAATATACGATCAAACACTGCTATTAACTCTCATCAATAGCAGTGTTTTATAAAATAATAATTACGACTTATCAAAATGAATAACAGTTCGAATACTCTCGCCTTTATGCATTAACTCAAATGATTCGTTTATATCTTCTAAGGTCATTGTGTGAGTAATAAAATCACTCAATTTAAATTCACCAGCCAAATAACGCTCAACGTAATCAGGCAATTCTGAACGCCCTTTAACACCACCAAAAGCCGAACCTCTCCATACGCGTCCAGTAACTAATTGAAATGGACGAGTTGAAATTTCTTGTCCTGCGCCAGCAACGCCAATCACTACAGATTCACCCCAGCCTTTATGACAACACTCAAGCGCTGAACGCATTAAATTCACATTACCAACACATTCAAATGAATAGTCAACACCACCATCGGTTAGTTCAACAATAACGTCTTGAATCGGTTTATCGTAATCTTTAGGGTTTATACAGTCAGTTGCTCCTAATTTTTTCGCTAATTCAAATTTACTTTCATTAATATCAATCGCAATAATACGGCTTGCTTTAGCCATAGTTGCGCCAATAACCGCTGACAAGCCAATACCACCTAAACCAAATATAGCAACCGTTGCGCCCTCTTCCACTTTGGCTGTATTCATTACCGCGCCCATACCTGTTGTTACACCACAACCAAGTAAGCACACCTCTTCTAACGGCGCTTCTTTATTTACTTTAGCTAAAGATATTTCAGGTAATACTGTGTATTCCGAAAAAGTTGAACAGCCCATATAATGGAAAATAGGTTGACCATCTTTATAAAAACGCGTGGTGCCGTCTGGCATCAGCCCTTGACCTTGTGTTTCTCTAATTTTCTGACACAAATTAGTTTTACCAGACAAACAGAATTTACATTCGCCACATTCAGGCGTGTAAAGCGGAATAACATGATCCCCAACTTGTACGCTAGTCACACCTTCGCCTACTTGTTCAACAATACCGCCACCTTCATGACCCAAAATAACAGGAAAAATCCCCTCAGGATCCTCACCAGATAATGTAAATGCATCTGTATGACAAACTCCTGAAGCAACAACTTTAATAAGGACCTCACCTTTACGGGGTAACATAACATCTACTTCTTCAATAGATAATGGTTGTTTAGGTCCCCAAGCAATAGCAGCTTTCGATTTAATAAATTTATCAGACATATTTACTCTCAATTTTAAATTAATAAGGTTTAATTGATTCTGTTAATACAACAATAACAGTATTCTAATTTTAATGCGTTATACCCAATAGCCTATTATAGTTATTTCTAAAACAATGATAATATATTAATTTGTAAATCACTATTACATATAGGTAACAATAATGCAGTGGGAAGGTATTAGCGAATTTGTCTACGTAGCTGAAAATGAAAGCTTCACTCTCGCCTCAAAAAAAATGGCAATATCTACAGCTCAAGTTAGTCGGCAAATAAGTGCCTTAGAAAAGCGCCTCAATATCAAATTACTTTACCGAACAACACGAAAAGTATCGCTAACCGAAGAAGGTCGTGTTTTTTATCAACACTGTCGAAGTGTCTTAGATGCTTTAAATACAGCCGAACAAGCCGTTACCCACTTACAAACCAAGCCGCAAGGTAAAATAAAACTTACCGCATCGGTCACTTATGGTGAACAACAAATATTACCGTTAGTTAATAACTTTATGATGCAATACAGTGATATTGAAGTAACAGCATATCTTAGTAATCAACAACTCGACTTAATAGAAGGCGGATATGATTTAGCGATTCGATTAGGTAAATTAAATGATTCATCGCTAATGGCAAGAAAACTAGGAAAAAGAACAAACTATGTTTGTGCCTCCCCCACTTACTTAAGCAAATATGGCGCACCTCATTCATTGCCTGAACTATCCAAACATAGTTGTTTATTAGGCACTTTAGATTATTGGCATTTTCAAGAATCATCTAAAGATAAAAACATTCGCGTTACAGGTAAGTTACGCTATAACAGTGGAGTTGGTTTAGTTGATGCCGCATTAAAAGGACTAGGTATAGTTCAGCTGCCTGATTATTACGTTCAACAACATATAGAAAGCGGAGCACTGATAACCTTATTAGATAATTACCGTGTACCCGATGAAGGTATTTGGGCAATTTATCCACAAAACCGTCATTTATCACCCAAAATTAGACTACTTATTGATTATTTAACCAAACAATTGACATAATTTATTTATTACCCAGTAAAAGTCCCTGCTAAGATTAAAAGCACAAATAAATCAGTAACTTTATATATAAAACACTTTAAATTTAAGTTAATCTATTTTCATATATTAAACAGATAATTTTATAGGTGCATTATGAAAAAAATTTATTTATCCATTTGTTGTATCTCTGCGAGTTTTTTGGCTTCAGCTGAAAAAAAAATAGATCCTAAATTAACTGAGCAATGGACTCCTATTCCTGAGATAGTCACACCCTCACCTGTACCTTCTGACGCGATTGTTCTATTTGATGGTAAATCAACCGAAAATTTAGAACATGGCGATGGTAGCAAAGTAAAATGGAAAGTAGAAAATGGTAACCTCACCATAGAACCGGGTACCAAAGGGATTTTTTCAAAAGAAAAATTTTGTGATATACAACTGCACATTGAATGGAAATCACCAGAAAAAATCGCAGGTAAAGCAGGGCAAAAATTAGGTAATAGCGGTTTATTCATACAAAGCCGCTATGAGGTGCAAATTTTAGACTCTTATGAAAATCAAACCTATGCTAACGGTCAAGCCGGATCAGTATATAAACAATCAGCTCCTTTGGTTAATGCGATGAAACCAACAGGCGAATGGCAAACTTATGACATTATTTACCATGCGCCAAAATTTACTGAAAAAGAGCTAAGTAAACCAGCAGATATAACCGTTTTACATAATGGTGTATTGATACAAGATCACTTTATTTTAAAAGGTGGAACTGTATATAGAGGGCAACCAAAATATAGAGCTCATGGTTGCGACCGACTATTGTTACAAGATCATAACGACAAAGTTAGCTTTCGAAATATTTGGGTGCGTAAACTATAACGCTCTTAAAATTTTATTTTTTAATGTGCTGAGTTCTCAATATTTGGATATAACGTTAAAAATATAAAAATTCATGAAGATCCATTAGTAAAGTCACCCTGCTGATGTATCTTCACTCATTTTATTAAAAACGATTAAGCGACAATTTTTATTGTCGGCTTATGCTCAATAAATTCAGCAGAAAACACATCATTAAGTTGATCATCCGATAGCCCCCATTGCTCTCCTAGTACATGGGCTATCCAAGAAAAACTATTAGATGTAGGCGTTAAATCTCGCTGTTCAAACAATTGCGACTCACTTAATCCCGGCCAATCACCTAAAACCTTACCCCCTTTAACACTTCCACCCGCAATAAACAGATTTGAAGCGGTACCGTGATCAGTCCCCCTTGTACCATTTTCTTTTGCTGTACGACCAAATTCAGTGGCAACTATCACTATAGTGTCTTTCCACGTTTCACCTAACCCTTCTTTTAAGCTTTCAAGGCCGTTATCTAATTCGGTAAGTTGCTTATTTAAACGAGTATGTTGATTATTATGAGTATCCCAACCTCCAAGTTCTAACATGGCACAATCAATTGCATTGTTGTTTTTTAATAGCTGCGCACAAGCTTTAGTTAAATCGATAAACTTTCCTTTACGTTTTTCTGATACCGCAGAACCCGCCATATTTTGAGTGTTTAATCCTTCTTTTAACCTTGACGATAACAACGCATCCTCAGCATATAATTTACCTAGTGCAGCATACACATCATCGTCAGCATCTTTCAACGACGAAGGATACCAAGTACTGGTATTGTCGTTACCGCGTAAGCTAACAGGAGTAGAACGCGATACCGCTAACGCTTTTTTATTTTTGTGCTTTAACGCTCTCGCTAACCAACCTGAATCTTCATTTATGGTTATTAAGCCTGATTCTAAAAAATCTTGTCCGTCAAAGTGCGAACGTCTCTTATAGCCCGAACCAACAGCAACCACTGGCATAAGTTCTTTATTTTTATACCAAGTGTGTAAATGTTGAAGCGCAGGATTAAAAGCAAAACCATTGTCTAATGGCAATAATTTATCTTTAACGCTTCTATATAACGAAGGTCTTAACTTAGCTAAATCAGCCTCAAATGTGGGGACTATTGTATGCAATGAATCTAATCCGCCTCTTAATACTACCCACACAATTTTTTTAGCATTAATTTGGCTTCCCGTTAGTGCTTTAGCTTTACTGGCAAAAGCTGCCCCTTGAAATAAAACTAAACTTGCGCCTATAGTTTTTATAAAGTGACGACGTTTCATTTTTATCTCCTTTGAAATTCAGGGCTCATTAACAACAAGGTAAAAGCCTGCTGACGACTTTCTGCTCTTATTACGCTGTTATAGGTTAGTTCACTGGCACTATCGCTTAAAGTATTCATTAACACTTTCTCAGCATTAGGTTTTCTTCTAGCAGCATATTGTGCCGATAGCTCAATTCTAGACATAATGGCACTCGCGCCATTCCAGTCTTGTTGATAATCACTATATCCGGCTGGAGAACCCGCATTAAAAGGTCTTTGCCCTAAAACAGTTAAGGCTTTTAAAACTTGTTTACCTTGAATGTTATTTTGTCCTACCCCTCTAAAGGTAGAAATAACAAACTCTCTCGGCGATTTAAACTTAAAGGAATGTTCCGACCACGACTCTTCAGCATTTATCATTTCAATAACAACGTCTTTAATTTTTCCGTTGCTCAATTTCCAACGCTTTACCATTTTTTCAACAAGGATTTGAGGGGGGGCGTCTGCAATAAAATGACGTGCTAACTTAAAACATAGGTGCTCAGCAGTAGCAGAATGACGAGCCAAATACTTAAGCATACTTTCCCCCTGCTTTAGCCCATTATTGTTAAAACTCGTCCCTAATAATTTTCTCGTATTAGGTTCATGCCCTGTGCCCCTATAGGTAAAGCCAACGCTTTTATCTTTTGTAAAATTAGATACACTCCACCCCGTAATACCCTTAGCAAGTTCAGTAACGTCTTGTTGAGAATAACCGCCATTAACACCTAGCGTATGAAGCTCTAATATTTCTCTGGCGAGATTTTCATTCAAACCTTTACCTTTTTTACCTAACTTAGACGCGGGACCAAAAGACTTTTCATTGTTCAAATAAATTAACATTGCAGGATGTTGAGTGACCGCTAACAACATATCTTCAAAAGAGCCTAATAAATGTGGTGCAATAGCTTCGCGCTCTAAAGTAGGTGCTAACGCCGTCATTACTTGACCTTGAGCCGTCACACTAAAGTGGTTAGAAAAAAAGTCTAACAACCGCCAGTTCAAGCTATTGTCTGATTGAATAGCTTGAACCAAAGTATCGCTAGATAAGGTTAGATAAACGTTCCGAGGATATTTCTGTAGTTTTTTCAGCTTTTCTTGATCAGTTTTACTTACAAGGCTTGCGCTTCCATTGGCATTTTTTTTATTTAAACTTTTTTTGAAAAGCCTTAACTCAGTTAATGCCTCTGCTATTTCATCAGAGGTAGGTAAATCATCGTCAAAAGATACAGCGGGGGTTGTATTTAATTGATTAATTAACCAAGCCTTCGGGTCTTTTTTTACCTCTTTATGCTCATTTGGCTTAGCTCCCAAACCAAAACGATTAGTGGCAATAACCGCTTGAATAGACATATTACTTACCTCAAATAAAACCAATAACTTACAATAATAGCAAGTATCAACTTATGCTAATTATTTTACGTATCTTTACATTAAAAAATTGGAACCGAACCAACGGCTAAAAGTATTACGTGAATGGTTTGTTAGGGCGAAACGACATTATGTTGAAACTCCCCTGTTTTTAGGAATTTTTTAACTTGTCTAATGACTTCATCATTCCGCATAATAAATGCGTGTGAAACGGGTATAATTATGTGATCAGACATACCTTCCACCTTTGTGTTTTCGACTGAAACTTTACCATCATCAGGGTTTGGAAGCATTTGAGAAAGTATTGGGTTAATCGTTGAGCTGCCAGCTATTATTCCTACTGGGTAACTAACTGCCCCAAGTAAATTTGGAACACTTGATTTATCAGTACCTAACTCCAAACCTGCGGGGCCATTAATAAATTCGTATCCTGGAACGTTTTTAAGTTTATCAACAATCTCACTTCCTTTATTTGGCGGGCCTAGCATTACCACACGCCCAAGCAGGTCTAGTGTGTTATCCCTTAAATATTTACGTAATACAATTCCGCCAAGAGAATGAGTCACAAAATTTATAATTACATTAGGTTTACATTGAGCTACTGCGTTAGGAAGGTAATATTTAGCAATACTTTCTATATTATATTGCGTTGAGGGATAGTCAAAATTAACAACGGTATAACCTACTTCTTTAAGTTTATTCTCCATTTTATTCATAGAGCTATCGGAACGAGCCATCCCATGAAGCAATATAACGCACTCTTCAGACATAGAAAAAGCACTCCATAAACACAGAATTAAATTAAATAATTTTATTTTCATACGGCACTCTAAAATTCCTAACACCTCACTAAGAGGCAAATAATTGTTGGCTAAAATGTGAAGCTAAACCAGTCAACTATTTTTTGTCCATTTAATTGCCTTGTTAAATTTTTTATACCATAATCCAATATATATTGGTACTTGAAAAGATTTTACAATATGGCTAAAAATACAAGCGTAACATTGGGCGAACATTTTGATCAGTTTATAAACCAACAACTTAACACTGGTCGTTATGGCTCAGCAAGTGAAATTATTAGAGCTGGATTAAGAGCTTTGGAAGATCAAGAAGCTAAGCTTTTAAATTTACGTAATATGTTAATCCAAGGCGAACAAAGTGGTGTTGCCGAGTACAGCTATGAAAGCTTATTAACTGAATTAGATAAAGATAACCATTAATGGGTAAGTTTGTATTATCTTCAAAAGCCAAAACAGATTTAATTAAAATAGCTAAATATACCCAAATAACTTGGGGACTATCTCAACGGAATGATTACCTAAAAATATTAGATAGTACGTTCCATTTGTTAGCTAGTGATCCCGATCTAGGAATTAACTGTGAGTCTATTAGAGAAGGCTACAGTAAATATCCACAAGCTAGTCATGTGATCTATTACAAAGAGTATAAAAACAGTCAAATATTTATCGTGCGAATATTACATAAAAGTATGGATGTTAACTCCGCACTCTAGAAAAATACCAACGCCCCATTAAGAGGCAAATACTAATTGGTAGTTAAGATGCTATTAATTATGGGATTGGTATTATAAATTTTATGATAAACTAGCGTTATTATTACAACTCCCTGTTTATAGAGAAAACTCAATGTCTGACGACTACCCTACGGTTTCTATTTCATATCAACCGATAGAACTATGTAAATTATTAAAAATAGCCAATATGGTGTCTGGTGGCGGCGAAGCTAAAATAGTGATCGGCGAAGGTTATGTTTATTTAAATGGTGAAGTTGAATTTCAAAAAAGAAAAAAAATATACAATAACGACATTATCGAATTTAATGGAGATCTAGTACAAGTAGTATGTAGTAAGCCTGCAAGTACTTCTGAAGAGGTAAAAAAGGCAAAGGTTCAAAAAGCTAAAGTAAAAACGGCTCAATCGAAAAGTAGCAATAAAAACACCCAACAACATGCTATTGCGCAGGAAACGCCAATACCATCAACGCCAGCAAAAAGACGCCCTATTTCATTTTAATATACCCATTATCACTCAATATGCGTATTTCAGACTATATTGAATGGTTACGGAATATGACTTAAAGATAAGGTAATAAAATAAATACCTTATCTTTATGCATTACTTTTTACTTAATTTTCTTTTTTTCAAAAAATCTATCAATAAAAACGATACGGCTATACTGCTTGGTATCGTAATAGACATAAACAAAGGTATATTTATATTAACCCCCTGCTCAGTTAACGACTTTAAAAACATATGAATTAATGCGCAACTATTATAACTAATTGCCACAACAGCAAACGCTTCTATTGTTTCTTGTAATACAATTTGTTGTTTATTTTGGTCATTTACTGACGCTAACAGCTCATTATTCTGCTGCTCTGTTGTAGAACGAATACGGGTAGACAATAACGAAATAGCACGGTCAATTCGCGTAATAAATACATTTAAACGATTATTAGCAGCTTCGCACGTTCTGAATGTGGGCATGGTGTTTCGGTTTAAAAAGTTGGAAAAAGATTGATAGCCTAATACCTTAGTTTCATCTAAATGCTGTAAACGGTCTTCAATTAATTTTTTATACGCTGATGTTGCTGAAAATCGATGTCCTGTATTACTTCTCCAGTTTTCACTGATTACCGATAAGTCTAATAATTGATGAAGCAATTTTTGTTGTGACATGGTGTCACTCACTTCAGAGATATCTTTTACGATAAGTGAAAGATCTATTTCTTTTGTTTCTAATTCAAAAACAATTTCTTCTGCTATCGGAAATGCAATTTCTGCCACACTTCTATAATTTTCTAATTCTATAATGTTTTGGCTTAAGCGCCCTCTGCGCTTTGGCCCTAACGAAAAATCTTCAATATACACTCTAAATAATTTATGTTGCTTATCGCCATAATAGTCTGTCCAAATACGCGCTGAATCTTGTTCAACCATGTTACCGATTAATTGATTTTCACCAAAAACAGTATGTAATTTTTCTTTGAAAGTTGATGTGGGCGTACAGGTATTAAAGGTAATAAGTATTTGTGTGAGCAGCTTTCCTGGAAAAGAGTTTAACCAGTGTTCAGGTACATTTCGAATATGCTCTAAATCCCCCTTTGCTGAAATAATCCAAATGTATAATACAAATTCATGGTGTATTTCTTTTCTAAGATCGACATTTTCTCCACAGTAAACTTCTAACCGAGAAGAAACATCAACTTCGGCTAATTGAAAATATTCAACTAGCTCAGCGGTATGTTCTTTTTCTTGAATAATATCAATTTCATTTTGACGTAAAAAAGAGTGGCAAAATACAGTGCTTCCTCCTTCAAATTCAGGAGTAGGCCTTGCATTTAGCACTCTATTTTTCATCTTTAAAACGCCTTAAATATTAATATTGCTTAAAGTGTTTTTCTACTGCAGAAAAATACTCATCCGCTAAACCTAAGTACGCAGGTCCAAAAGCTTTTAAACCTTTTTCTGTTAAAAACTCTTTAGGTGCAGGTAAAATAATAACAGCGACATTCATACCAACAAGGTGATTAGGATTGGTAATAGGTTCACCTTTATCGAGATCAATACAACAAATAAGCTCAGGAATAGTAACGTCAATTACACCATTTTTACGCGCAAGCATATTTTCATTTTTAACGTCAATAGAGTAAGTATCACCCTCAAAGTTATTTACACCTTCTATCTCAATATAACCCAGAGTAAACCCATCTTTAGTCTCAAAATTAAAGTTTTGAGTTTTTCCTCTAAAAGCGACATAACCATTGCCTTTATCAGCAATAACTTGAGCAATATCACTCCCATCTGCTTTGGCTAAACGGTAGGCTTTACCTAACTCTAAAGCCGTTGATATGGTGCCTTGAATTACAGCTCCTCTTAAGTTCTTCGCTTCGGTTGCATGATCAATAGCAGCAATATCGTTACGACTTACTTTAGCCAAAGCACGTACTAAACGCTCTGCTCGCATATCGTCTTTAACATTTTCGCAAACAAAACATTCACCAAATTCATTTGCAGCAACAATCGGTGCTGCTGGTAAATTATTTAAATAATAAGTTGAATGCGTTATTTCAGGCACAGCTCTACCAGCGGGATCAGCATCAATAATATAACCATTACTCATCGCTGCTACGTAAAATGAAATAGCCGTATTAGAGCCACCTAATTCACAACAAATAGTGCCGAAATAAGAGTCACCTGTAAGCTGTTCTAGTCGACGAAGCGCTGTCATTATAGAAGGTTCACCACTTTGAGGTAATTCGCTGTATTCTTGTTCTTCTTCAGCAGATAAATCTGAAATAGCGCCTAACATATAAGGTGTACAGATTTTGGCGTTATCAGGTACATGATCAAAATCTATCAACTTAAATTCTTTACCTGCATCAAACGCTTTATTTATATAATTAAAGCCTTCATCAAGTTCGCCTCCACCGCCTGTTCCTAAAATGGTACAACCGTATAAAATATCAGATAAATCTTCTTTGCTTAGACGTTTAAATTGCATGTATTACTAACACCTTTGTCAGAACTTTAGTTACAGCAAATAATAACGAATTGTTAAAAATTTAAGTTTCGAATGCGGCCACTAAATCAAATTTAAATTTTTTCAGGTATCACTATAAACCAATTTAATTTTTAGCTTTTATTACACACTAAACATAGAGTTATACCCGTTACCAATCAATATGCGTATTTCAGAGTATCTTGAATGGTTACGGGTATAAATATTGATTGTACTAAGGGTTAAAAATGAGAATAGATTCCAATTTCGATAGCGGCAATATTACCGTTATAAACACAGACTCACACACGAATATACGATTAAATCTACGTAAAGACACTAACGCAGATCATAAACAGTGGTTCTATTTTAGAGCTTCAAATGTGCAAAACTTTAACTGCCAATATTTTATTGATAATGCAGATGAAGCTTCATTTCCTGAAGCTTGGGATACTTGTACTATTGTTGCCTCGTCAAACAGAAAAGAATGGCGTCGTATTAACACCCATTACGACGGAAAAACATTATCCTTCTGTGATCAATCAGACTCGCCTATTACTTATTATGCTTTATTTGCCCCTTATTCGTATGAGCGTCATATCAATTTAATAGGAAATTCTCTGGTTCATCCACAATGTTCTTTATTAAAAGCTATTGAAACCGTTAATAAAAACCAAGTAGAAGTATTACAAATTGGATCACCTTCACCACACAAAAAATCAATATGGATTATTGCTCGCCAACATCCAGCTGAAACGATGAGCGAATGGTTAATGGAAGGTTTTTTACAAGAACTGTTAGCACAAAACGACCACAGCATATTATCTAAAGCGACATTATACCTTGTTCCTAACATGAACCCTGACGGGAGTGTTGTTGGTAATATACGCACCAATGGGAGTGGTATAGACCTAAATAGATCTTGGAAAACACCTTGCGCAGAAAAAACCCCCGAGTCTTTTTACGTATTAGACTTAATGAAGCAAACTGGTGTTGATTTATTTTTAGATATACATGGTGATGAAGATCGCCCATTTACCTTTGCAGCAGGTTGTGAAGGCAATTCAAACTACACTGAAAAGCAAGCCAGTTTAGACAAAAATTTTAGACATTATTTTAATGAAGAAACAATCGATTTTTCAATTGAGAATGGCTATCCAGCAGATGAACCGAATCAAGCCTTGTTAGATATTGCTTGTAATCAGGTGGGTTACTTATTTGGGTGTTTATCTCTTACTATCGAATTACCTTTTTTAGATAATAAGTACAACCCTGATCCTATATATGGCTGGTCACCTGAGCGTAGTATAAAAATGGGTACACAACTATTATCACCTATAGCGCGTATTTTAGAAGAATTGTAAACAGCCACTTAAACAAATCAGCTTAGCTTTATTTCATTAAAGCTAAGCTGATTTTTATAGATTGACTTGTACGATTAATTAACGGGATTGGTATTAAATTTAGGATTAATTTTCATTAATAGATAATAAACTGGAGCCGTAATTAAAAGTGAGTCACATACTTCTATTGTTGTAAGCGTGAAATACCCTTGATTAGTTAACATAGAAACAACAATACCTACTGCCCACGCGATAAGCGCAACGACATTAACTTTACTCACCGCCGACAGTTCTTCTATAACATAGCGCTGCTTCTTTCTAATAAAAAAGAAATCAACAACATAAATAGCAGCCACAGGTGTAAAAATAGTAGATAAGCCAAACAGAAAACTTGTAAAGTTATCGAGTAAATTAAAAGAAGCGATAAATGTTCCTAAAATACCTACAAAAATAATAACTTTCCATTCAGGCCACTTTTGCGTAATAGAATTTAGACCTAACGCAGAACTGTACAAATTAATAACACTGGTAACCCAACCTGAAGTGATCAATAACACAAAAGCAAAACCACCTAAACCAAGCGCCAGCATAACTTGTAAAACATCATTATTCACCACAGCTAATCCTGCTATAGCCGCTACAATATAAACAAAATTATTAATGAATAAAAAAGGCAAAAAGGAAGCGATAAAAGTCCCTCTTTTGGTTGCTGAAAACCGTGAAAAGTCAGGCATTAACACCACGCTCACAATAAAGCTCCCCACCACAGCAGATACAGCTTCGCCAAAGGTAAAATCAGTATTTGGAGGAAGGACACTAAGCTCGTTAGCGCTATAGCCTATGCTTTGATAAAGCATGTATATAACAATAAGAAAAAGCACAGGAACCAGTAAAGTAGAAAGTTTTTCTAACAGTTTAAATCCCAAAATAGTGGTGAGTGTTATTAATATACCAATAACAATTTCTAACACCCAAATCGTAGCGGTATAGTCATAAGTATCTTGAATGAGTTCTTGTATAACTTTACTAAAAACATCAATATTTACCCCGTACCATCCCAATAACGACAACACAAAAGCAAAACTTAATATATTGGCGCCAACATTCCCAAACACAAACTTCATCATCATACATGAAGCAAGTCGGTTATACATTCCCACAAGACCCGTAATATAGCCCAATATAGACAGTATTAAGCCACCTAATAAAAAAGCATATAAACTTTGTTCAAGTCCTAAAGCTTTTCCTATTTCGAGTCCAGTAATTAACCCTGGAACCGCAAACGCTAACCCTCCATTTATCATACCAATACGCACACCACCAATGGTTTTCTCTTCAGGCACTGGGCTGGTTGCATAATCTTCTAAAATATCATTTTTACACGTTTCGCTATTGTTCATAAGAATAGACACCTATTAAAAAAATCAGCCTCCTAATACTAAAATAACACTAGAATAAAACTAAAAGGCTGATAAAAGCTTAGCACCTTAAGTTGTGCTAAACATGTCTAACTTAAAAACTATATATGGCTTCTAATCCGAAACTACGTGGTCTATTAGGTTGGCGAGCTAGGTCAGTTACACCATCACCAAAAATAAAGATGTCTTCTATACCTCTTTCATCGGTTAAGTTTTTAACATAAAACTGCAGTGTTATATTTTCTGACTTTATACCAACACCTGCGTTTACAAAGGTGTATTGAGACGATTTAATCTCAGGTAATTCAAGATTGAATGACTTAGGCCCAATGATTTGAACATCCGCACGTGAAATAAGCGACCATGTTTCGTTCAATTCAAAAAAGTGGTTAATTGACGCTGAATAATTATAATCGGCAACCCAAAACTGTGATTCACCGACTAAGTTTGGGCGTCTTTCAAATTCAATAATTTCTGAGTCAATTAGCCCTGCACTTAAACGAAAATCTAAGTTAGCAGTAATGGCAACGCCTACTTCTAACTCAAGTCCTTTGGTTTCGACTTCATCAATTCCTAAGTTTTCTAAGGTAAAAGTATCAACATTGAATTGCGTAATTTGTGCATTTTCTTGTTCTATCGCGAAAATAGCACCATTAATGGTGACTTTATCATCAAATAATGTAGATTTAAAACCTGCTTCGTAGCTGTCTGAAACTTCTTTATCGAAGGTTCTAAGAATACCTTCAGCAGGCTCATTAAAGCCACCACTTCTAAAACCTTTTGAATAACCCGTATAAATAAGTACATCTTCTTGCATTTGATAAGCAATAGTTACTTTAGGTTGTAATTGGCTAAAGTCTTTTTTGGCAAAGGTGTCGTTAACAAAGTTAGGATCAAACGACTCCCTTGAGTCGTGGTCGTAACGTAAAGCACCTGTAATTTCTAGTTTGTCGGTAATATCGTAGTTAACTTGCCCTGCAACAGCCCAAGCTTCACTACTGTTAATGTCAGCAATCACTAAATAGATTTGATCGTTAGAAAAGTCAGCTCGAGTTTCGCGAACATCACCATTAAAATCATCAAAAAAGTTAATGGTATTATCACGCTCTTTGTCTTGATAGAAAGCAGATACCGCCCAGCGTAAATCTTGATCACCTTGCGAAGTAAAACGTGTTTCAACTGTTAACGACTCAACATCAAATAAACCTTCTGTACCAAAAGGCGCTCTAAAAAAGTCAGCTTCATCAATAAACGTAGGATCAGCAGAATAGTCGCCATCATAAAAATGTTCATTTTCAGACTTACTATACGAAGTAATAAAATCAAGTGTACCTAAATCATATTCTTGCGTTAATTTAGCACTTAACTCGTACACATCTCTTTCGTCTTTGTTTTTAATATTGTTTGAGGTGTTAATTGAAAAGTCTTCTATCGTATCGGTCGATACATTTTGATAATAAGCAAAGCCGGCTGTACTGCTAGTATAACGACCTTTTAAATTTAAGCTTGTATCGTTAAACAGTTCAAACTGCAGTTGGGCAAAAAGAGAATCTTCTTCTGAATAATCAGCTTCTTCACCTAAAAAGTCGTCATCTATTAAGCCATCCGTACTTTTTGTATAACCACCAACACGAAAATAAGCCGTGTCTTGTTTATTAAGCGAGCCTGATACAACACCACTTATATTGTATGTATTACCATTACCATAAGAGGCTTTAACTGAACCTTCTAAATCTTCAATTGGTTGTTTGGTTGTAACAATAACCGCACCACCTACAGCACCACGACCGTATAAAGCACCTTGAGCACCACGCATAACTTCAATGCGTTCAATATCAACTAAGTCTTGGTTTATAAACTCGAGATCGGGTGCGGTAACGCCATCAACAACAAAAGCTAATGGTGGATCGCCCACTTGTGGCGTTATTAATCCTCTAATGGTAATTCGTGCTAAGCCGGGCCTAAAGTTGTCAAGAGCACTAAGGTTGGGAGTCATGTTTGCTACATCTCGAAAATTAGTAATACGAGAGCCTTCAATCATGTCTGCTGTAAATGCAGTTACAGAGTCAGGAACATTCTGAATGGTTTCAATACGACCACGAGCAGAAATTGTAATTTTTTCAATTGAAGCTTCTTTCTCTTTTATCGTTTCGTCTTCAACCGCTTGAACCGATGAAAATAATGATAAACTAATTGCACATGAAACAAGTGATTTACAAAATACTTTACTTATCTTTTTAGATTTACTCATAGCGTAGCCTTAATGCTTTATAATTATTCTTAAGTAGTTAAGTGTTAGTTAGCAACTTAAACTCTAGGGTTAAATTAATTATGAGTGTTTATAGAAAAATATTATTTTGTAATAGTGTATTCTGGCACTACATTTATATTGATTTATTATAATCAACAATAAATCTTTAGGTTACCTAAAGAGATAATAAGTTACGCAAATTAAAATAACTAAAACGATGAGAGCACTTAAAACATGAAAAAAGTGATTAAAATTGACAGCTACAATAAAAAAATACTAGGCTTTTTACACCTACAAGCCGACTTAACTAACATTGAATTGGCTGAAAAAGTGAATCTGTCGCCAAGCGCTTGTTTCCAAAGGGTGAAATCTTTAAAAGAAGCCGGTTATTTTAGATCTTTTCATGCAGACGTAAACCTAGATCAACTTTGCGAACACGTTTTTGCTTATATCGAATTTACGTTAAACGACAACAGCGCACCTACCCGAAGAAAATTCGCTAATGCGTTACAAGACATACCTGAAATTATGGATTGCTTACAATTAAGTGGTGACGTAGATTATATTTCATTAAGCTGTTTTTCTAATATTAATAAGCTTAACGACTTTTGTAATAAATTAAGCGACGATGAAACCTTATCCATAAAACGCATTAACACTAGAATAGTATTAGATCGAGCTAAATGGTTTTTAGGTTACCCTTTAGCTCAATTAAAATGGTTAGACGACTCACCTTATTCTGAAGAAAACTAGTTTTTCGACATAAAATCGATCAACAATGCAGATATTTTTGCCGCCACTGAAAGCGTTATTTCTCTAGCGTTTTCATTATGGCTTGTGCTATTAGTAAATGGTGCTATTTCCATCATATCTGCTCCGGTAATATTAAAGCGTTCACCTAATGCAGTTATTATTTGTAAAGCTTCATTTGGATAAAGTCCATCAGGTTCAGGTGTTCCTGTGGCCGAAGCAAACTCAGCGTCAATAGCGTCTATGTCAAAGCTCACATATAGTTCGTCTATATTATTCTCTGTAAGCTGTTTAATAATATTTTCAACAATAGGGTTAACACCAAGCGTTCTTACCTCGTTCGCCCAATGCTGTTTAACACCAAAAGTATTTTCCCAATGTGATTTAGGTTTACCACTAGAACGAATACCTATTTGAATTAAACAATCAGGGCTGGGTAAGTCATCCAATATATGCGTACACCACGAGCCAAAACATAAGTCGATACCTAAACGCTCAGTAAGCAAATCGGTATGCGCATCAAAATGAATAACCGCGGCTTTTATTCCTTGTTTTTTCTTACCTTGTAAATAAGCTTTAACTAAAGGATAACTTACCGAATGATCGCCACCTATACCAAAAATACCTTTTTGCGGAAACTCGCTATAAAAGTCATGCAATACATCTTCAGTAATACTTAATGGCGACACGGGGTATAATTTATCACTGCTGCCATAAAGTGCTTTTTGGCAATTTGAAATAGTCGCTTCATTCAAGTATTTATCGTGCAGCAAATGCGGTATAACTCTAATATCACCTAAATCATAACTGTTTAGCTCTGGGTGCTGTTCTAATAAAAACGAACGTAAAAACAACGGCCCCCAATTAGCACCTCTTAAAATACCGCCACCACAATCTGAAGCAATACCTAAAATAACAGCGTTTGAAGTATTAGGAAGTAAAGATAAAGTATTAAGCCAATGTTTATCTATGTTGGTTGTTGTACCAAAAATACGTTGATGAAGCTGCTCTTTACGCTCTTTAGCAGTGTTAACCGTGAACACGCCATTACCTGGCGGACACAAACAATGTGAGAGTTTCTCGAATAAGGGAGTTGATATCGGCTTCATAATTTACCTCTATATTTAACGTTAACCAAAACTGGTACATAAAGAGATATTTTATGGGAATACTAAAAAATTAAATTTTGAAAATGGGAGCATTTCAAAAAAATACGATGGTAATCCCCCCCTCTAACAATTACTTGAGCTTTAATATCAATTCTAACAATTAATTATTGGCGTTAATATTAAAGCCCTATTATAGTTAAGTAAGTTATAACTTCTTTTGCCAAAAAACAGCTTGACCCATTTTAGGATCTAACTCGTAACCTGCAAAACCTTGTTTAGCATAAGCAGACTTGGCAACCGTATTCCCTTCTAATACTTCAAGCGTTAACTTACAGCAGCCCATTTCTTTTGCTATTTGTTCAACCTTATTAAACATCAGCTGCGTTAAGCCTTGTCTTCTATACGCTTTTAATACCGCTACATCATGAAAGTTAACTAAAGGTTTAGCATTAAAGGTAGAAAAGCCCACAACACAATTAGCAATAGCCGCAGGTTTATCATCAACATACACCAACACCGAAAACACATTATTTTGTTGTTTTAAATTTTCAATTAAATGTTGCTGGGTATATTCACAAAGCGGTTCACCACCGCCCATAGGATCCATCGCATATGCATTTAATAAGAGTAAAACATCTTTCGCGTGTTGTTCATTGTGGTAATCGGCTTTTATTACTTCTACAGTCATCACTATTCCTTAAGTTAACCCTTTAATTTTTTTAAACAATGTACCTCAATATATTCAACAATATAACCCTGTAAAACAGCAATATTAAGGAAAAACATCAATAATGTTTATTTATCGCTTTTGCCAACCAAAGTGCCCTGTTAGAATACCGCCATTACGAAATTAACACGTCTATTTAACGGAAAATTTTCTCAATGCGTACTAGCCAATATTTACTTTCAACACTGAAAGAAACCCCAGCCAACGCTGAAGTTATCAGTCATCAATTAATGTTACGTGCAGGTTTAGTACGTAATTTAGCGTCAGGTTTATATACTTGGTTACCCACGGGCTTAAAAGTTTTAAGAAAAGTGGAAAACATAGTACGTGAAGAAATGGAACGAGCTGGCGCTTTAGAAGTATTAATGCCAATGGTTCAACCTGCCGATTTATGGGAAGAGTCTGGTCGTTGGGAAGATTATGGTCCTGAGTTATTACGCTTAAACGATCGCCACAATCGCCCATTTGTTTTAGGCCCAACACATGAAGAAGTTATTACTAAGTTAGTTGCTAACGAAATTAGTAGCTACAAACAGTTACCTTTAAACGTGTACCAAGTGCAATCAAAATTCCGCGACGAAATTCGACCTCGCTTTGGCATTATGCGTGGTCGTGAATTTTTAATGAAAGATGCTTACTCTTTTCATTTAACAGATGAGTGTTTAGAAAAAACCTATCAAGTTATGTTCGATGCTTATTGTAGAATATTCGATCGTTTAGGTTTAGATTACCGCCCAGTAATTGCTGACACAGGATCAATTGGCGGCGAAGCTTCACATGAGTTTCATGTATTAGCTGATTCAGGCGAAGACGATATCGCATTTAGTGATGTTAGCGACTTTGCAGCAAACATAGAAAAAGCTGAAGCATTAGCGCCAACAGGCGACCGCCCTGCTGCTACACAAGACTTAGCTGAAGTTTCTACGCCTAATGTTAAATCAATTGAAGACCTTGCTGACTTTTTAAAAGTTGACGTAAAAACTACCGCTAAAACGTTACTTGTTTTAGGCGAAGAAGTTAAAGGCCAAGCTACGCCAGTTATCGCCCTTGTATTACGAGGCGATCATCAGTTAAACGAAATTAAAGCAGAGCATTTACCTTTAGTAGCCTCGCCACTGACTTTTGCTTCAGACGAACAAATAGAAGCGGCTGCGGGTTGTAATGCAGGCTCTATTGGCCCTGTGGGCTTAAATATTCCAGTAATTGTTGACCGCAGTGCAGCCCACTTAGCAGACTTTGTTTGTGGTGCTAACAAAAATGATGTTCACTTTACCGGTGCTAACTGGGATCGCGACTGTACTGAATATACAGTAGAAGACATTCGTAACGTAGTTGAAGGCGACCCAAGCCCATGCGGCCAAGGTAACATCGTAATTAAACGTGGTATTGAAGTCGGTCATATCTTCCAGTTAGGTCAAAAATACGCTCAGGCAATGAACTGTGGCGTACTCACTGAAGAAGGTAAAAACCAAATACTTACCATGGGTTGTTACGGTATTGGTGTTTCACGTATTGTTGCAGCAGCCATTGAGCAAAACCACGACAAATACGGTATTAAATGGCCAACGGCTATCGCACCATACCAAGTAGCGATTGTTCCAATGAACATGGCTAAATCTGCACGAGTTAAAGAAACCGCAGAAGCACTGTACGAAAAATTACAACAAGCTGGCATTGAAGTAATATTTGATGACAGAAAAGAAAGACCGGGCGTAATGTTTGCCGACCATGAATTAATTGGCACACCGTTACTACTGGTTATTGGTGAACGTAACTTAGACAACCAAGAACTTGAAGTTAAAAACAGAATCACTGGCGAAAAAACCATGATCAAAATTGACGATGTAATGTCTTTATTTGCGTAAGCTAAACTAGCACAAACTAAAAAGCCGTTTTCATTATGAAAACGGCTTTTTTAATAATACAAATAATTTTATTAATAACTTATTAACTCTATTTACATTTATACCTTATGGAATGCATAAATAATTCTTTGAACTAAAATTCAGAATTACATCTACAGCATAGACAAAGCAAGGCTTCCAACAGCGGCAACTTTACCTAAAGTAACTGAAAGTACCCAACGAATAAATTTATACGACATATCAGTAATAGTTACACCATGTTTACCTGCAAAAACCAACATATGGCCCAACATACCTTTTTGCTGCTCAGCGAAACGACCTGGCATTTCAGCAATTTCGGTTAACGCCATAGCAACTTTATCGTAAAAAGTTAAACTACTCGTTACCATGTGCTGAATTTGAGCTAAGTAACCGGTATCTTGTAATAACGTAAATAAAGCGGCGCCTAAACGGTGTGCCCATCGCGCAGTAAAACTCGCTTGATGACGTTTTTCATAATCAAGCCTTACTTGTTCTTTATGTAGATGTGCACTATTTTTGTTTATAGCAGCAAAGCTTCTATAGCTACTAGCCGTGTTAATATAACCTGGAGAATTCCCTGCCATTCTGTGCGCATTTGCACTAATATTTGGCCCTGCATTAAGTACATATTCGCCTTCGGTATGAACAAAAGGCCAAAAAGGGATAAGAGGAATAGGATCGGCCATATGTAAACTACGGTATATTTTATTCAGGCTATTACTCGTTTTATCAGCAAACCCCGAATATCCAACGCGTGGAGCACCAAAAGTGTATAAGTTAATAGGACGACCACTTTGTTTTTCACTTAACCAATTCGCTGTTAAATGAGCCAACGCACCTCCCAAGCTATGGCCAACACAATGCACAGGGCCGGTATTATTTTTGGTAAAATAGGCGTCTAAGGCAGGCCTAATAGAATTAAAGGTTTTATTAAACCCTGCATGAGCAGGCAAATTATTCGCACTAGTACTTAATCCGCAATGCACGTCAGTTACTACATCACGTTTCATGTCAGTGCCTCGTATTGCAACAACAGTGTGGCCATTATAATCACCGCCTTTTTTACCTGTTCCAATAACAGCAAAGCCTGTTTTATGCTTAAATATGTGCTCCATAAAAGAGCCACTAATACCTTGCACTACATTATTTGAGAGGTTGAAGTCGAAGTCTTTGGATAAAAACTTAAGTGCAGGTGTCTCATACCCTCCACCTAAAGTTTTTTCTTTTATTTGATATGAACCTTCCGCGAGTTTCACGGCTATTGTAGGGGTTAAATCACGCATGTTATATTTCCTTATATTGTTTAATCTTCAATGATGTGATCGATTTCAAAATCAGTATCCCAACGACAAATACTAGAAGCCCCGTGTGGAACATGAGAACTGTCGTCATTAGTAAATTTAAAAAATACTAATGGGTTTTCTAAATCAGCATTTAAACAAGAGAGTTTTTTATCATAAGCCTCTATAGGCTCAGTACCAGGTAAATATGTCCCCCAAAGTTTATAAAATTTATTTTCATAAAAAAAGCCAATTGTTTGACCTGTCATTTGTTCACAAAACATCCATCCAGGTGCTTTTGATCGAACATTGACAACGGAAAGAGTGAAACAACCCTTTTCGTCAGTCAGCGCACTATCTACTCTTTTTTTATTATCAATATACCTTAGTTCGCGTTCAATCTTAACACCCGCTAAAGGCTTACCTTTATCAAGTATTCGTCCTGATACCGCGGAGCATAAATGAACATCGTATTTTTTAAACCAAGCAAACATATCAATTCCTTGATGTTATATCAGAGAGTAAGGAGTAGACATTTAATAAATATAGAGGGGTAATGCGAGAGAAGACGCTTCCTACGTTCACTTATTAGCTATCCTTACTAAATATTTCAAGGCATTTTAGGGGATTGAATTGAAAAAGTAAATAATGATGAAACAAACATTTATGTATCAATCACAATAAAACTTCAAGGTGCGGCCCTAGCTGTATTTTAGGACTAGCTTCAAGTAAACTGTCGCGTTTTTAAGATACTGTTTTTACCTATATTTTAGTGTAACGGTTTTAACTTTTTAACACGTAAACGGATGATTAATGCAAACTCTTTCTCAATTACAGTCGGGCGATTTAAAAGGAGTTAAACGTTTAGCGCTTGCTGAAAACTTAACAACCTTTCCATTAGAAATACTGTCGTTAGCCGACAGTTTAGAAATTTTAGATTTGTCTAATAATCAGTTAACGTCATTACCGAAAGAGTTGGCGCAGTTAACGCAACTTAAAATTATTTTTGCGTCTAACAACCTTTTTGAAACGCTGCCTGAGGTGTTGGGGCAATGCGAAAACTTAGAAATGGTGGGTTTTAAGTCTAACCAAATAAAACACGTACCTGAAAACGCGTTACCGTCTAAATTACGTTGGTTAATTTTAACGGATAATTGTATTGAGGTTTTACCTGATTCGTTAGGCGAGCGTCCACGCTTACAAAAATTAGCGTTAGCAGGCAATAAGTTAACTCGTTTGCCGTTAACTATGGCTAAGTTAAATAATCTTGAATTGGTGCGTATTTCAGCGAATCAATTAACCGAGTGCCCTACTCAATTATTACATTTGCCTAAGCTGGCTTGGTTTGCTTTTGCGGGTAATCCTTTTAGTTATTCAGATCTGAAAATAGATTCAGTGCCTTTGTTAACGGCTTCAAGTTTTACCTTGCAGCAGGTTCTTGGCCAAGGGGCTTCGGGTGTTATTTCAAAGGCGGTTTGGAATGAAAAGCAGTATGAATTTCCTGATGATATTGCGGTTAAGGTTTTTAAAGGTGAAGTGACAAGCGACGGTTACCCACAAGACGAGCTACAAGCATGTTTAAAAACAGGTAACCATCCCAATTTAGTACGTAGTTTAGCGCAAGTAAATGAAGCGGGTTATTTAGCTTTGATCATGAATTTAATCCCTGAAAATTATAAAAACTTAGGCTTACCACCGTGTTTTAAAAGTTGCACCAGAGATACGTTTACTGAAGGGTTTAGTCTAAGTGTTGGGCAAGTTGATAAAATAGTTACGCAAATGAAAGCGGTGTTTGAGCATTTGCACGCGAATCAAGTTTGTCATGGCGATTTATATGCTCATAACACATTGTTTGATGAAGAGGCGAATATTATATTTGGCGATTTTGGTGCGGCGTCTATGTATCACATGCTTAGTGATGAGCAGCAAGGGTTAATTAAAACAATTGAAGCACGTGCTCTACAGTACTTTATTGAGGATTTGTTAAGCGTGTGTGATGAACAAAATTGATGCTATTGTTAAATGTATAAACTATTTAAGTGAAATAATTAATTGAAAACAAAAGATTGTTTCTTATGGTTAGTTTGATACTATTTAAAACATTAGCATTATGAAAAGTATAGGAACTAATGGCCGATTTAAGTAGTAAAGAGCCAAAGCAACTATTTGAGTTGCAGCCAGGGAAAACGTTAGACCTTCAAATTAACCACCCCGTACCTCTTCGACTCAAGTTAACACTTGTAGGCTTTGAGATAGGAAAATATATCTTACTCAAGTATCCTAAAGTTGCGCGTGCTTCCGATTATAAAGACGTACTGGTTGATGGTAACATGGTGATTGTGCGTTACCTTATGGAAGGTAATAAGGGAGAATGTTTTGCTTTTCGATCATCTATTAAACACATTACTTTACATCCCGAGAAGCTACTTTTTCTTGAGTACCCCAAAAAAATAGAAAACCGTCAGTTAAGAACACAACAAAGAACCAGTATTCATATACCTGCTACTATTATGCTTGAAGGCAAAGGTGATGAGACAACTAAAATTAGTGGTGTTATTAGTGACATTTCAGCTAAAGGCTGTGGATTTGCTTTTAAAAGTAAAAGTGAAAAAACACATGTAAATAAAATTAATATTTTAGTCTGTATTCAAAGCCCTATAGATGGCGAAGTAAGAGTCCCCGCTAAAGTATGTAACAGTAGAAATACACACGGTTTAGTCAATGTAGGTATACAGTTTTTAGATGAAGAGAAAAAAATACCAAAACTACTCGAGCAGTTATTTATTGAACCAAGTAATAGCTAATTATTCAGAAAGCTATTGATTTAAAAGCAATAAAAAGCCCGAGCGCGGTTAAACGCTCGGGCTTTTTTGTGTGACTCAACTACATAGTGTAAACGTTATTTCACTTCATTTAATTCAAAAATTAATGTTGTTTGCGGGAAGCTAATAGGTAATTGCATACCCAGTTGCATTAATGCTTCGCCTGTAAACACTTGTCCGTCAACTTTACTAAGTACTGATGTTGAATATTCTTTATGTTTAGTCGGCCAAATAAAATCAAGTTGGTATTGTTTGGTGGTATCTAAACCATTGAATCGATATTTTTTAGGTGCTGTACGTTTAGTTTCGTTAACACTGTTGTATGAAAATAACGCTTGTGTTTGGTCGTCATTCACAATACCAAAATCGACTGAATCACCATCAGAATTAGCACGTATTACACGACCATTATGAATAAGCGCACGATGTTTTTTATGCAATGCAATAACATGCGTAAGCTGTTCACGTTCATGATCCGTTAACTCACGAGGGTCCATTTCAATTCCCATATGACCAAAAAATGCTACGCCAGCACGCATTTCAATACTTACATGCTTACCCGTAATATGGCAATCGCGAGGCCCTACGTGTGATCCCATAACATCTGATGGGAAGAAGTAAGAACAACCACGTTGAATGTCGAGTCGGTCTAACGCGTCGTTAGAATCAGACGTCCAAACACGATCAGTATGTTGCAACACACCATAGTCAACACGCGATCCACCTGAAGCGCAGCTTTCAATTTCAACATGCGGATTTGATATTTTTAAGCGTTCAATTAACTTATATAGTGCAAGTGTTTGTTGGTGAATAACAGGTTTACCGTTATGTCCGCCAGCGTGGTTAATGTCGCGATTCATGTCCCATTTGATGTAAACAATTTTAGGGTATTCAACTAAAATATCGTTAATGGCGTTATATAAATATTCTACAACTTCGCTACGCGTTAAGTCTAAAACCAATTGGTTTCTGAAGCTAAGCTGTTCGTTACCTTGTGTTTGTATTACCCAATCTGGATGCGCGCGGTATAAGTCGCTGTCTGGGTTTACCATTTCAGGCTCAAACCAAAGGCCAAATTCCATTCCACATTGATTAACATGCTCAATTAATGGCGATAACCCATTTGGATAAATGTCTTTATCAACCACCCAATCACCTAAACCGGCTGCGTCACCACGACGACCTTTAAACCAACCATCATCAAGTACAAAGCGCTCTGCCCCTACTTTACTAGCATGTTCAGCAAGTTCTTTAAGGGTATCCACGTCGTGATCAAAGTAAATACCTTCCCATGTGTTGTAATGCACTGGGCGAGGTTTATTTCTTACTTTTTCTTTCAATAATTGTGTACGTACATATTGATGGAAGTTATGAGATAAGCCATTAAAACCATTTTCAGAATATGAGGAATATAGCACTGGGCTTTTATACGATTCGTTCACAGCAAGTTCTACTTCGCCCGGTAATAAGAGCTCACCAAGTTGCACATAGCTACGCCCTTCTGGCAATAATTCAGCACGTAATTTGCTGTTACCGCTCCAACCTAAATGAAAGCCATAACATTCACCATTGTTTTCATGAGTAAATTCGTTATGCATAAGAAAGCCAGGAAAGTTATCGTGGCTAGTTTTACCTTTGCGGTTTTCACGTACAAAGCTACCTAAAAACAAATCGATAGTTGTGCGTTGAAATTCGTACGACCAACGGCCACCAAACGACATGATTTTATTCATAACATCTGGCATAGGTATCGTTGGCGCTGCGCACCAGTTAACATTTAATACTTTATCGCCTAGGTTAACTAATTCTGTGGTTAACGCTAGCACGTTTGAATGTGAATCAATTTTTATGGTGTGAATAGATTTTATTTGTCTTATTTCGTCTACCGATTCAAAAATAACTTCATGCTCATTATTTTGAATAACGTTTGTTGTTTTACCGCCCATAGACCATGCGATATCACTATTGGTTATTTCAATACCTGGCGCGCCTGTAAATCCTTGCCCTAATAATGGCGACAAAGAAATAGGCGCTTCTACTACAACAGCACATTTAACTTCTTGGCGTGTTGATAAAAGACTTATCATCTGACCTGTTGTGTCATGGTTTAGCTTTTTCCCCCAGTAAGCTATCGCTGGAGTTTGATTACTACAATCAATTAATAAAGTAGAAGAGTCACTGTGTAATTGAACAAATTCAGGTACTTGCTTCATTAGAGTTATCCTATAAATATTCTAGGTGGGATGTTTGAGAGGTTGTCATATAACAACATTCACTTAGAGGGTGCTTTTAATAAAAATGATTATATGAATAAATTTCACTATACACAAACATTAAAAATTCGAAAAAGAACAAAAACGCAATAAATTTCATAAGACTTCTTTTTGAACTCAGGTTACACTAGCTTAAACAGGCTAAATAATTAACTTTAGAACAAAAACGAATATTTTCGAAAACGAAACATTCACCTTGATAAAGTACATATAAATATTCTAGCTATACTTAAAAACTAAAACTTATAGGATAAAATACATGTTAGGTGTTTGTTATTACCCTGAACATTGGCCAGAGTCTATGTGGGCTGATGATGCTAAAGAGATGCGTGAATTAGGATTACGCTATGTACGTATTGGTGAATTTGCTTGGTCGAGAGTTGAACCCAATGACGGTGACTATACTTTTGAATGGTTAGACCGCGCTGTAGAAGTACTTTCAGCAGCAGGTTTAGAAGTTATTATGTGTACGCCTACCGCAACCCCACCTAAATGGTTAATTGACAAACACCCTGATATTTTACCTGTAGACATAAATACAGGTACAGTGCGTGGTTTTGGTTCGCGTCGCCATTATGATTTTTCAAGCCAAAACTACTTTGATGCAGCAATGAAAATATCTGAGGTCTTTGCGAAACGTTATGGTAATCACCCTGCTATTTGTGGATGGCAAACAGATAATGAAATTGCATGCCATGATACAACGCATAGCGGGTCTGAAAATGCGAAACTTGCCTTTCAACAATGGTGTGAAAAGAAATACCAAAGTATTGATGCGTTAAATACAGCATGGGGCACGGTGTTTTGGTCAATGGAATATAATAATTTTAAGCAAATTGAATTACCTATTTTAGCTGTTACTGAAACTCACCCTGCGCATCAATTAGATTATCGTCGTTTTAGTTCAGATCAAGTGGTGCATTTTCATAATGAAATGATCAAAGTTATTCGTCAGCATTCACCTAATCGATTTGTGACTCATAACTATATTCCTATGGTTGATACACAAACCGACAATTATGCATTAGCTGAAAACTTAGATTTTGTAAGTTACGACAACTACCCTTTAGGTCGTTCTGATTTATTTTTTGCACAGCGCCCTGCTGAAGAATTTAAACCTTACATGCGTACAGGTCATCCTGATTTTGCCAGTTACTCCTTTGATCAAAGCCGTGGGGTAAGTAAGAAAAACTTTTGGATAATGGAGCAACAACCTGGGCCAGTTAACTGGGCTCATCATAATCCTCGTCCCGAAAAAGGCATGGTTCGCTTATGGTCTTGGCAAGCTTTTGCCCACGGCGCTGATTGTGTTTGTTACTTTAGATGGCGCCAAGCTCCATTTGCACAAGAACAAATGCACGCTGGTGTAAAACGTAACGATAATTCAAAAGCCGCAGCATGGGCTGAAATAGAACATATGCGCGATGAGTTAAAAGCAACCGACTTTAATATTGAAGATCCAGTGCAAGCTAAAGTCGCTATTGTTACAGGTACACTTAATCAGTGGGTAAGTGAAATAGAGCGTCAAAGCGACAGCTATAATCATCAACAAGTTGAATTTGAATACTACTCTGCACTTCGTCAATTAGGTTTGGCGGTAGACTTTATTTCAACCGATTGTGATATTAGCCAATACAGCTTAGTTGTTGCACCTTGTTTACCTATTGTGGATGCCGCCTTTGCTGAAAAGTGTAAAGCGTCTAATGCTCACTTTGTATTTGGACCGCGTTCTGGCAGCAAAACGAAAGACTTTAGCTTAGCGCCAAATTTAGCTCCGGGTTTAATACAATCACTTATCTCGATAAAGATACTTTCGGTAGAAACCATACGACCTGACTGTAGCGAAAAACTAAGCTATCAAAATCATTGGTACGAAAGTAGATGTTGGAGAGAAGAGTTAGAAATTTCGGAAAATACCTCTGTTATTGCTGAGTATCATGATGGAACACCCGCTGTAGTACGTGAAAACAACACAACCTATATTGCTTCATTAAGCTGTGTTAGCTTTTTAATCGAGTTATTTGCTAATTTAAGTAACGAACTAAATATTGATACCATTAAATTACCTAAAGACCTGAGAATGGTACACAGAGGTAATTCAGCTTATATCTTTAACTACGCAGGTTACGAACAAACATTTCCTAATCCAGAATTAGGAACATTTGTTATGGGTAGCGAAAAATTAGCCCCTTACGACGTAGCGATATTAAAGTTAAATAAATAGAGATTAAATAAGTAATAGTTAAAAACAGTTTCTACTTATTATAAAGTAGAAACTGTTTATTGATTTAGAACAAGGACTTGTTACATTTATTATGTTGTTATAATTAATATCCTTCCTTCATAACAACTGTAAAAAAACAGACAATGAATAAAAAACCTGACTGTGTCACAGCAATGAAAAATCTCATTACTGAGGTACGTGAAGAGTTTCCTTTTACTACTCCTGAAGCTAATATTTGTGGTACTTCTTGTGTAGGTTGTCCTAAAAAACTATTAGAAATAGTTGATACTGAATTATGTGACTGGGAAGCAAAACTTAACAACAACGTTGTGCCTAAACTTGGCGAAATATCTAAATTAGCAAAGCTTTGCAAAAATGTAAGGCGAGGATTAAAACGTAACGGTTTAGTTAGTTAAATCACGTTATTTCCTACATACAATAAGCTTTATAAATATTATTATACCTCTTGTTTAAAATCCCTTAATTAAGCTGATAAAACCCATCATGAATGAACTTATTAGAGCAAGAATAATAGAAGTGTGTAACCAGAAAATTGAACAAAAAGGTGATAATGTCGGTTTATCTTTTTATGCTTTTTTCAAAAACAAAAATTCAGAGCCAGAAACATTAATAGAAGTAGCTACTTGGTGGATAATGACAGAAAAATTAGATCACTTTGAAAAAGCAGTAAAAATTAAAAAAATGATCCAAGCTTTATAACGATAAGCTTATTACAATTCAAACCATCACAAACCTATAAGAACTAAAAATAATGAAACACTCTAAAACAACAAAAAAACTACAAAACAAGCTCGACTCTACTATAGAAAAATTAAAAGTTTTATTACAAGAAGAATTAATTGGTTTTAGTGACATAAACTTCACCGTTAAGTTTGATAACTTCCCGAATAGTTTATTAATACACTGTGTTTTTGATAATGAAGAAAATTTAAGTACAGCAAAAGCGATAGAATCAACTTACCAAAAAAAACTGCATCAACTCTTATTTAAGCAAGGAATTTTATTAAAAAACTCGAGTCATAATTTAGCTTTTATATAACCTATAACTACATATAAATAGTAAATAATTTAACTTATATAATGAGCAAAGCGTTTTATTTCAAATTAAAATAACCACCACAGAATATTATGCCCATTTAATTGTATATAATTCCGCAATATTTTTAGGTCTTGTTTCACTACCTCCTGTCTGTTTTGTCTCCGAGGTTGTAAGGAGATTTAATCCTGTTCCAGGAGTCCCTGAACTTGATGCGATTTGAGCAGTAGAATAACCCAATTGATGAACGTGATTCAAAAATTCATCGGTCTCAATAGTTCCAACATAATCTCCAATAACAGTTTCATTACCTGAAGTTTTCCGCTTGGATGCATCTGTATCGACCGTTGCTCCATTATTCCACGATCGGCTAAAGTAACCTCTCATATCAGGCAATAATGACAAACTATTTTGGCCAAGCCCAAACCTTTGATTAAGCACTGAACTTAATCTTGTTTGATTAGGACTTAATTCGAGATTATCAGTGCACAATGATAATTCTTCAGCGGGTGGATTTTCAGTTGCTATATATTGCTTTCGCTCACCAATAACGCCGTTAACAATGCATGGTAAACTCTCAATCGCAACAGATCCTACATTTGCATATACTTTACTGATAGAAATCACAGCTGATGCCGATTGACTTTGAACTTCGATATAAAGTTGTTCTGCGCTGTTAGCAACATTCAAACTTAATTCAACATCAAAAATTCCTGCTACACCCTTAATCGATTTTCTTGTGCTATCAGTGAAACCATCAGACAATATAACCTTTACTTGGCAATTTTCACTGACTGTCATGACTACTCTCGCCGTTACCGTATTACCATTAAGAACACTTTGCCATCTAGGGAACTCATTCAGGTTTTGCCGAAAGGTCATTTTAGAAGTTGTATCGCTGCTGGTTAAAATTCTACAGTTTTCGCCATCTAAACTAATTTCCGCATTTTTACCAGGATCATTATAAATCCAACCGTCAGGATGGTTATAATGAATCATATTAGAAACAACTGTTTTATTACTAAAGTATAAAAAATTATAATTGTATACCAAATTTTTTTGCTGTAATGAATTAAGTAATTCATTGCAGCCTGACTTATAAAAAAAATCATTATCAAACATACTTATATCCCTTATAAAGATACGTCTACGAATATACCCGTTATCAATCAAGTGCTTCTTCGATGAATCTAAAAACCTACATCTTGAATAATAACGAGTATAAGTAAAACGTATCAATAAAATGGCTTACCTAACTTGACTACCTATTAAGAAAAAGTAGCGCTATTTCCAGATTTTGCTGTACACATACGCCCAACAAAAGGACCACCTGTAGCGCCTACTTGATACTCATGGTGCAATATAATTGCATTAGGGTTACTTAGGTTGGTGATAGTAACAGGATCATTAAAGTTCGCCGCAACACCTGTAGAAATAACAGCTGTTCCAGCTTCATTTTTTATTTGAGCATTTGAATCGATGCTTATTAACTTTGCTTCTGATGTTATAGCCAAGCTTTTTGTACTAGGTGTTGTCGTCCAAGTTCCGTCCGCGTTGTAACTAACATTAAAGGTAGTAAAGCCACTGGTTGCATCACAAAGAGCAGCATGAACAGAAGAGCTACTGAAATTAATAACGGTTCCAGCAGTATAAGCACCTGTCGCTACATAGAACTTCAAGATAGGTTGACAATCAAGGTTTGTACTAGGATTAACCGTTACATAATTTGACAGTACGATTGCTCCAGTACCAAGTTGTACAGCTGTACCTCCATTATACTGCTCTAACTTGGGATTATAAACCGGTGATGTAATTCGAAATGCTCCTGGCTGTACTGCTTTATCATTGATAGGTGGAGCTAACCCCAATGGTGATACACTCATGATGGTTTTATTATTAGTTGCTGTCCCTCCAGGGGCCGGTGTAAGACCAACCTGTTGAATAGCTGATGCATAGCCTGAAGGTTGACCTACTTCCGGCGGATTTACTCTTTGTTGAACACCTGCGTAGTATTGTAGTTCTAACAAAAAGGTATAATTAGAACCTGAAATAGAATGTGGTAATATCGGTGTTCCCAACAGACTATTTGAATAAGTTTCAGGTCCTCCTTCATAAACAGCCGGCTCTTGAAAAAAGTAGAAATTTGTTAGGTGATCACTATTATTCGTAACGACAATTTGTATTAATGTTGACATGTTAAAACTCCGGTAATAATTAATTAACGATTACATCGTAGTAAATTGTAAAATGGCACTAAGACCACGTGTTATGAAACGGTTTTGGACATTGCATCCTTGCCTGAATCAACACCAACACTGTATACAATATAAAAATTAGAGAACATTACCTCTTATTACATTAATGAACTACACCTTGAAAAATGTTAAAAGACATAAATATAGAAGCATAGTCATAACGAATAAAGGCTTTCAATAGTGCAAACTGGATCCTGTTTAATTTTAACCGCGAGTAAGTATCCGATAACTCTGCTATTTTTGAGGTTAACTTCTTGCAATCTTCTATAGAAGAACAAATAACAATAAAACCTAAAGCCAAACATAATGGTATGTTTCTCATATTGTTAGGCTTTTGTTTTATTTGTATTAGCATGCTTCTCAATTCGTGGTATTGGGCTGAATTTAAGTTTCAGTTAATGCTGTTATTTTTTGCTAGCTGCATTGTTTTACTTACCGGCGTATTAAAATATTCAGAGCCTGACATCAGCTACAAATTAACGCGACATCACCTTTGTTTTTTTCATAGAAATGGGAATTGGACAATAAAATGGGACAGTATTATTCGATTAGGGATCCCTACCTCAAGTACCGGTTTTAATGTAACTCACCTGCCCTATATTGGTATTAAGTTAAAAAACATTGATCTTATTGCAGACAATATTTCCCCTCGCCTTGCAAATAAACTCATTCACGAGCAAAGAGAATTACTGATACTAGCCGCTAAAAATGATGAGATAACCTTAGATAATGGCTTGATCAGCTTCGATCACTTCACTTTAAACAATAAAGTATATAAAGGCCCTATAGCCGCATGGCTTTTCAGAACAGAACAGTTAAATAGTATTTACGGTTATCACCTTTATTTACCAGATACAGGATTTGATAGAGATATAGAAAACTTTTTAACATTACTAAAACAATGTAAAGAACACGCCATCCATCTTAATCAATAAAGTTATCTTAACAAACTAGAGGGTGTTGACCTTCGCGGTATATTTAATAGAGTGAAATCATCATATACAGGTCTTTAATTTATTATTCAAACGGGTATAAAAAAACCAGCATAAAATATACTGGTTTAAATAAGTTACATAAAACAACTATCTATTCGGCTGGCTTGAAAAACCTAAGACAGTTAAGTTAGCAACAGTTAACTCTCCATTATGATGGAAATTAACATCTATTTTGTTATTGGTTTGTAATACCGATATAGGTACTGGTATTTCTAGTGTAGCAAAATAACGTTCATTTCTATTTTCAGCTGGTCCTCTCCAATCAATTGGAGTATCAACGCTTGTGCCGTTAACTTTTAATGAGTCAATAGTTAAAAAGCCACCGGGTTTATCATCAGCATCAGGAAATAACGAAACTGTTAAACGTAATGTTGCTTCAGCAGAACCTGAAGGAATTGAAACATTATTAATATTAAGGGTTTTCTCTCCGCCAGTAATTGAAATACGATGTGGTACTGAACCACCACTTACACTTTCACCAAAATACTTAACTTCTTGCGCGACTTGGTTGATATTAATATTACTTTTTAAAGAATAACGTAATACAACGGTTGCGTCAGGAGAAAGTGTTAATGTATTTGGCGCTGTTTTCATATGACGACGATCAAGGATGGTTTCTTGTTCATTAACAAAGTACATTTGACGCATTTCAACATTGTTAATGTTCGCATTTCCTACCCCTGCAACACTTAAGTTGATGGTTGTCGCTGTCTCTTCAAGATTATTAATGATAACAAATAACTCATCTCCATTAACATATGAGTCAACTTGTACATCAAGATCAGTAGATGAAGAGTCTACACGAGTACCATCAACATTTGCCCATAGTTCATAGAATTTTATGTATGAAGACCATTGCCAATCACCACTATTAATTTGTTCTTCAATTAACATTGCATAATGATAAGGCGTAACACAATCTGGCACCTCTTTATAACCACATACACCAACAGTAATAAAGCCATCTTGTAAACCTTGATATCCCCATAACGGTTTAGCTGGAGTAAATGGCATTGATTTAACAACATAATCAGGACGTTCTAAATATTGCATTAACATAGCATTGAAAGCTTTTAAGTTAGTAATATCATAACGTTCTTGATGCGGTAATCTATCCCATCCTCCTTGAACCGCACCATATTCAGATAACACAATAGGCTTACGATTAGCTAATCCACCTTTTTTAACATCATACCACTCCATCATATCTAACATCGCTTGCACATGTCCTCCACGGCGAGCCACATCAATACCTGTCGCGTCTACTGCTGGCCAGTCATAAATATGAACAGAATAAAAATCCATATTATCCCCCGCAGCTTCCATAAAGCCACGCCACATTACATCCCATTGATACCAATTCTCATTGCGAGTATCGTCTACAGGAGTAGACATTCTGGATAAATAAAGCGCTTTGCTTTCGGCTTCAGCTGCTGGATCATCTGGTATTGAAATATATTGAGAATAATTGTCATCAGGAAGTCGTGAAAGCCCATCACGACGAAAGAAATCATGTAGCCCCCATGTCATACCACCAATAAGTGGTGCTTCATTACCTAATCGATTACGTATTTGTTCTGCGACTAGATTATGATATTCCCAAATTTGTTCTTGGTTAGTTACCACAAATGCCCCTGTTTTCATCCTCATATCAGGTTCATTAATAACTTCCCAATATTTAGGTAGTGGCTCTCCAATGTTACCATTAAGGGAATTCGAAAAATAACTTTCAAGATATTGGCCTACCCATTCAGCTGATGTAGCTATTTCTTTTGGTTGCCAACCCGTCCAAGTTGAACCGTTAGGATTCCAATTTAACGTGGGATAAAGAGGATTAACGTTCGTGCCTGCAATCATCTCTGTTTTAGCTGTAGCAAAACGCTTATAAAGAGGAATACTATCGTACTCTTCTCTTAATTCTTTGCCTCTAGTAACCATCCAGCTAAGATTTGCCCAATTATTACGGCTAGGATCTTCTTCTGTTTCTTGAAAACGCCATGTTGATGACCCATTATCACGGCCCATATAAACATCTAAAGTATTTAAAATATAATTTAATTTATCAGTATGACCATTCCAATCGCGCTCAAAAATAGAGCTATGCATAGTCATATGACGATTACGTCCAAAATCAGAAACACCATTTACTTCATGGCGCATATTAGCAGTTACCGTTACATCTACAGCTAAATTATTATTAACTTGTGAAGTGGAACAACCTTGTTTATTTGCAAACTCACCTGCGGGTGTATTACCACAAGTATCTAGATTATTTGCAACGCCATCATTGTCTGAATCGTTTCCATTAACATTACAGCCTAAACCATTAACATTAATGCCATAAGAAGTTGATAGACATTGATCAACATGGTTATCAACGCCATCAAAGTCATCATCATCACCACCACTACTCGTACAACCTACACTATCAACAAAATCTGTTATTGGTGTATTTGGACATTGATCTAAGTCATCTGTAATCGAATCACTATCAGAATCCAATTGTGAAGGTGCACAACCAACAGAGTTTACATTATTACGTTCAGCATCTGAGGTATTAGGACAAATATCAAATTCGTCATTAACATTGTCATCATCAGTATCAGGATCAACATCTCCAACGCGTGTTAAAGTAAGTAAATCAATATTGAATTGAAAGTCCGCACTACCTGCGCCATAAACACGGATAATATTCGCGCCTTTATAAAGATTAAATGTCGAGCTACCTTGTTGATCATAAAAAATATCCCAAGAAAGCGCTGCGTCAGAACTCTGCATAATAACAGAGGTATTATCCTTAACTTCTAAAGCCCCATTAAAACCATTAGCTTGCAAACCAGCAACTACATTATTGTTTACACCTGTTGCAACACGATAAGTTACTTTATATGAAGCGCTTTCAGCAATATTTACATTGAAATTAAGCGCATCACCACTATTAAAATAGTTAATAGCTTGACCACCACCACTTAAATTAAACGTTTGTACGTCTCCTATTGCAGAATCGTAGTCTTCAGCTTGTAAGACAAAGGATGTTGCTCCCGTTAATGTACAACCATCATTATCAACCACATCTCCTTGAGGCGTGTTAGGACATTGATCTAACTCATCATTTACACCATCATTATCACTATCAATAACTGATGTGCCACCAGAGTGAGTTAAAGTAAAAGCATTAATATTCCATTGCCAATCATTGGTTCCTGCTCCTCTTAGTCGAAGAGTTTGAGATCCAGCTGTAAGTTGCACCGTATAACCGGCTAAAAGATCTTGAAAATTATCCCACCCGGTATTTGGTACAGTTGTTTTACCTTGTGAAATAAAGCTATTATTTTGTTCAATTAAAAACTCTATCTCCGATCCACTAGCGATAGCAGTCCCTATACTGTAAACCAATGAATAATCACCGGGTTCCGTTACTGTAATTTGATAATCAATAACATCATCACGATTAATATAATTTAAAGCCGTTTCACCATTAGTTACATAAGTACTAACAGGAGTGGGTTGTCCATCAACGAAAGTTCCATCAATATTAATGTAGCTTTCAGCTTCTACCCTGATTGATTCCGAATGTGCTGTTGTAACTATGCCAAAGCATAATATTAATATAGGCAATAAAGTACTCAATACTGAATATTTAAATTGCTCTTTTAGTGTGTTTTTTTTCATTATTATAAATCCATTTTATATTGTGTAATCCGTGTAAGCTTTATTTTATTAACTAAATACTTACGCCCCTTGCTTTATTATGTGTAGCTTTTAAAGCAAGTATAAAAGGGTTAACTAAAAGCTAACCCCATACAAAAATATAGGAAGCGTTCGTAAAACAATCAAACTCTACTCTTGATTATTTTTAATAAAAATCATTCTTATTATCATCTACAGATGTGTATTTATAATTAATTTCAACGAATTAAAAATTATTACAATAAATTACAAAAAGTAATTTATTCGCATAACTAGTAACCTGTGTAAGCTTCAAATACCTAGTCCGAACTCAGGTATAGATAAAAACCGATTTGAAAATTTAACAATTGTTAATTTAATGATATAAATAATGCACAAATTTTTTAAACAACGAATGGACCCATTATGAAATTAGCCTCACTAGCCTTACACCACGGATATGAGTCGGAAGCAACGACTAAAGCCGCAACCACACCTATTTACCAAACAACGTCTTACACCTTTGACAATACACAACACGGTGCAGACTTATTTGATTTAAAAGTTCCAGGGAACATTTACACTCGAATAATGAACCCAACCACTGACGTGTTAGAGCAACGTGTTTCAGCGATGGAAGGCGGTTTAGCTGGTTTAGCCGTGGCTTCAGGTATGGCTGCTATTACTTATGCCATTCAAGCAATTACCTCTGTAGGTGATAACATTATTAGTACTAGCCAATTATACGGTGGTACTTACAACCTTTTTGCTCACACTTTTCCAAGACAAGGTGTAAACGTAAAGTTTGCCTCTGCTGATAATTTAGCTGCATTTGAAGCCTTAATTGACGACAACACACGTGCTATTTTTTGTGAATCTATCGGTAACCCTGCGGGTAATATTGTCGATTTAGCCGGTTTAGCTAAAATCGCAAACAAGTATGGCGTACCATTAATTGTAGATAACACAGTGGCGAGCCCTGTGTTATGTCGCCCATTCGAACACGGCGCTCATATTGTTATTCATTCACTCACTAAATACATAGGCGGACATGGCACAAGCATCGGCGGTATTATTGTTGACTCAGGTAAGTTTGATTGGGTAGCAAATAAAGAGCGTTTCCCTATGCTAAACGAACCAGATCCTTCATATCATGATGTTGTTTACACCGAAGCATTAGGTGCTGCAGCTTATATTGGTCGTTGTCGTGTTGTACCATTAAGAAATACCGGTGCAGCCCTTTCACCACATAGTGCATTTTTAATTATGCAAGGCTTAGAAACCTTATGTTTACGCATGGAACGCCATTGTGAAAATGCATTAAAAGTAGCTAACTACTTAAACAATCACGATAAAGTTAACTGGGTAAATTATGCCGCACTGCCTACAAGCCCGTATAACGAATTATGTAACACCATAACCAGCGGTAAATCATCAGGTATTTTAAGCTTTGGTATTAAAGGTGGTAGTGAAGCAGGCGGACGCTTTATTGATGCACTCAACATGATTTTACGCCTTGTAAATATTGGTGATGCTAAATCGTTAGCGTGTCACCCAGCATCAACAACTCATCGTCAGTTAAATCCTGAAGAATTAAAATCAGCAGGTGTTTCTGAAGATTTAGTGCGTATTTCTGTTGGTATTGAAGATATTGACGACATTATTGCAGACATTGAGCAAGCATTAGAAAAAGCGTAATCCTTTTTCAACAACAATCAAATTCAAACTCAACCAATCCAAACAACCAAAGGAATGAATATTAACGTATTCATTCCTTTTTTATTTATTGATTTACTAACCTGTTAATTCACACTTCTCTCATCAATATAACTAACCTGAACTCGGCTTAACAAATTCTTCTCTAGCAGCTATTTTTCCTAATTTCTGCGTTAAATTTACTTGCAATAGACCAGCTATTGACGCGAAATTTGCCTTGAATTAAGAAAAAATATCAAGCTAGAGGAACAATAAAACTATTTTTTCTTATATTTCATTTTGTTAAGCATCTCTTTAACCGAGTTCAGGTTAACTAAAGTAATAAAAGCCCTCCGAAATAATTGAAAGAAAATTCCTATTTAAAGAGGCACTAGGTATAATCGCGTCAAAGTTTGCCCAAGTTTAACTAAGAGTTGCAACGTGAAGTCTACCGACAGAGTTACCCAAACGAATAAGTTATTATTCGATTACCCAAAATACTGGGCTGAATGCTACGGCACAGCACCATTTTTACCTATGTCTCGTGCTGAAATGGACGTATTAGGGTGGGATAGTTGCGACATTATTATTGTTACCGGCGATGCTTATGTAGATCACCCTAGCTTTGGTATGGCCATTATTGGTCGTATGTTAGAAGCCCAAGGTTTTCGTGTAGGGATTATTGCTCAACCAGATTGGAGCTCGAAAGACGCTTTCATGCAGTTAGGCCAACCCAATTTATTCTTTGGTGTTACCTCGGGCAACATGGATTCAATGATCAACCGTTATACAGCTGAGCGTAGAATACGTCACGACGATGCTTACACTCCAAATGATGAAGGCGGTAAACGTCCAGATCGCGCAGTCAATGTTTATACACAACGCTGTAAAGAAGCTTATAAAGGCGTACCAGTAATTATTGGCGGTATTGAAGCTAGTTTACGTCGCGTTGCTCATTACGATTATTGGTCAGACAAAGTTCGACGCTCTGTATTATTTGATTCAAAAGCCGACTTATTAATATATGGCAACGCTGAACGCCCGCTTATCGAAATTGCTCATAGAATAGCAAATGGTGAAGAAGCAAAAAGCATTACTGATGTTAGAGGCAGTGCATTTTTAGCCAAGCATGCCCTACCCGGCTGGAAAGGCATTGATTCTAGAAACATAGATAAACCGGGTAAAATCGATCCTATCTATAGCCCTTATCAAGACATGACCGAAAGCAGCTGTGAAACCAACAGTGCTGAAGCAGCTGAAAATGATAAAAACTCGGCGTTAGCAACAGACGTCACTAAATCACCACAAGTGATTGAGATAAAAGATTATCAAAACAAAAGTTGGAAAGATAAATTAAAGCCTTGGGAAACCACTTATATTAATTTACCCACATACGAACAAGTACGTGATAACAAAATGTTATACGCGCACGCTTCTCGTATTTTCCATCAAGAAGTTAATCCAACATCAGCTAAGCCTCTAGTGCAAAGCCATGGCGATAGAATTATTTGGTTAAACCCACCTGCTCAGCCATTATCTGAAGCAGAAATGGACAGTGTTTTTGATTTAAATTATCAACGCGTACCACACCCAAGTTACGGTAAAGCAAAAATACCTGCTTACGACATGATCAAAACATCAATCAACATTATGCGTGGTTGTTTTGGTGGTTGTACTTTCTGTTCCATTACAGAACATGAAGGTCGTATTATTCAAAGTCGTTCAGAAGAATCTATTTTGAATGAAATTGAAGATATCAAACTTAAAGTTCCTGGTTTTACTGGCGTAATATCCGATTTGGGTGGCCCAACAGCCAACATGTATAAGCTACGTTGTAAAAGCGAAAAAGCAGAAGCTACCTGTCGTAAACCCTCTTGTGTATGGCCAACTATTTGTGGTCATTTAGATACCGACCAAACACCAACTGTAGAGCTATACCGTAAAGCTCGTAAAATACCAGGCATTAAAAAAGTATTAATTGCCTCAGGTGTTCGTTACGACTTAGCGATTGAGTCGCCAGAATATGTTAAAGAACTGGCGACACATCATGTTGGCGGTTACTTAAAAATAGCACCCGAACATACTGAAGAAGGCCCATTAAATAAAATGATGAAGCCAGGTATGGGAAGCTACGACAAGTTTAAAGAAATGTTTGATCATTACTCAAAACTTGCTGGTAAAAAACAATACTTGATCCCTTACTTTATTTCAGCGCATCCCGGTACAACCAATAAAGATATGGTAAACCTGGCGCTATGGTTAAAAGAAAATGACTTCAAGTTAGACCAAGTACAAAATTTTTATCCGTCGCCATTAGCGAATGCGACGACTTTATACCATACAGAAATTGACTCACTGAAAAATGTAAGAAAAAACAGTGAAAAAGTAAACGTTCCTAAAGGCACCATTCAACGACGATTGCATAAAGCGATATTGCGTTATCATGATCCAGTTAACTGGCCAATGATCAGAGAAGAACTAACCAAAATGGGACTTAAAAAGCTTATTGGTTCTGGTCCTGCGTGCTTAGTACCTGCAGAAACCCGTGGTGAATTAAATAAACAACACTACAAGAATAATGGTAAAGGCAAGAACAACTCAACGGGTAAGAAAACCTCTCCAGGGCAAACAAGAGCTTACGGTAAAAAGCCAAAACCAGCAGGTAAAGGTAAACAAGGGTTAACGCGTTTTTCTGAGAATCAGTTTAACGACCGTAAACCTAAGAATAAAAAACCTTAATTCTCCTATACGTTTCAGAGGGGAAGCTGATTAGATTTTAATACTCACACTTAACAAAAAATTAAGTTTGAGTATTATTCTGTTTTTATTAATTTAGACATAAGTTTTATATCTCTCTCACTTACATCATTTGCTTTAAAGGATTCTTCCCAATCGACTAAAGCACTTTTTACTCGTTCAGCAACATCCACTACTTGCGCTTTTGTTAAGCCAAAATTTCGGTGGTAACGCGTAATATTGCTATGGCTTGGTAAAATATCGTCATAACCTAACTTAAGTTGATGATAAGCTCCATAAGTTACTGAAGGTACAACATCGTAAGCGGGTGTTAATTGCCAACCATCTTCCTTACAAGAAAAGCTAAAATTACGTAAATGATCATCTGTATTATTCAAAGCAACGTTAAACAACATTTGACCTAAAAGTTGTTTTTTATCTTCAAGAGGCCTACAAGAATAACGTGCAATTAATTTAACAATATCGTCGTATGATGATGTGTAAGGATCAGATTGTGTATTTTGGTTTTTCAGTAACGCATTAGCCGTTATTTGATGATAACGCCCATCATGAGGTGTTACATCAAAACGCTCAACCAATAATACATTATTAGCTTCGGCTTTAATTACCTCGGTTTGTGCAACCAACAACCCTGCTGCTTCCATCAATTTTAAGCAAGCATGTTCTACAGTAGAGTAATCAAATTTGTCTTCATCTTTTGCAAATTTAGCAATATAGGCTTTATGCTGATCATGCACCAGCACTTTAGGCCGAGCTCCACCAATACTAGAGCCTCGAGCAAACATGGCTAATTTGTATTGCTCTATTTCTTCATCAGTTAACAAGCCAACATCAATTTTATTAGCGAGTATCTCTAATTCTGTTAAATCAGATTTATTACACCCTAAACCAAAAGATACAGGCACATTATCATCACTAGAAAAGTGTAATGCCCCAATAGTGGAATACTCCATTATATTGAGTAAGTCTGTCGTTTTGGGAAATCGAATATTATGAATACGGGCGAGTACTTTCTTACCCCAAGAATCAGGCAGTATGTCATCAATAAATCCAGCTACCGCATTAGAGCAAGGTAACTCAATCAACTGAGCGTTAAATGAAAGGTGTTTTGGATCAATAGGATACTGTGAATATTTTCTAAAGTCAGGATGATACACAAATTCTATTTTATCTATTTGCCCTTGGTGATTTTCATACACGTCAGTTTGGGCGCATTTAATAACCTCACCTGAAGGTGTCATAAACCTTATTTTAAATGTTTTACTTACCATGATGTTGTTCTCGATACTAATGTGCTTGCATCAGAATTCGGTATAAATAACTCATCCATAGCATTTTTTTTATCAAGTAACTCTAGCACCCTAAAAACAGTACCCCATGCAACTCCTTCTTTGCCAGCCTCAAGGTTTTGTATTGTTGTTACACCAACACCAATTCTTGCAGCAAAAGTCGTTTGCGTATCATTAGGGTACTTATTTTTACGTAGTTGTTGTATTTTAGCGCCTGCTTTAACAAACCAATCTTTATCAATAGTCATAACACCTCACATAATAAAAACATGTTATTACATGTAAAAATAATAATAAATACCAAAATACACACTATAGCATGTATTATAGTTACTTAAATTAATTATAACAGATGGATTATTTGGATGACGTGACTGAAGATAATAACGAAGAGATTGCAACAAATTATTTAAATGTAAAAATATTTTTATAACTCTGCTAGCTTTGCTGTACTCAATTCATAAAACTAAAAGCATGACTTTGAATACAAGCAAGATAGAGTTGCTGATTTACAACCCTATTGTGTATAATGCGCGGCATTAAAACTCAGGATTCACAGGAATAAAATAGCCTTATGCTCGCTGCAAATAATATTACTCAACAATTCGGTGCAAAACCTCTTTTCGAAAACATCTCGCAAAAATTTGGTGGCGGTAATCGCTACGGTTTAATTGGTGCTAATGGTTGTGGTAAATCTACCTTTATGAAAATACTCGGTGGTGATTTAGAGCAAACATCAGGAAACGTGAGTTTAGATCCCAATGAACGTATTGGTAAATTACGCCAAGACCAGTTTGGCTTTGAAGAATATTCTGTAGTTGATACGGTTATTATGGGCCATACCGAGTTGTGGGCTGTTAAAGAAGAGCGTGACCGTATTTATGCTTTACCAGAAATGAGTGAAGAAGAAGGTATGCGTGTTGGTGACTTAGAATCTGAGTATGCTGAAATGGATGGCTACAGTGCGGAAAGTCGCGCGGGTGAATTACTAATGGGCGTTGGTATTCCGGTAGATCAACATTACGGTTTGATGAGTGATATCGCTCCGGGCTGGAAGCTTCGTGTATTACTCGCTCAAGCCCTATTCTCTGATCCAGATATTTTATTACTCGACGAACCAACCAACAACTTGGATATTCACACGATTCAATGGTTAGAAGAAACCTTGAACGAGCGTGATTCAACCATGATCATCATTTCTCATGATAGACATTTCTTAAACTCAGTTTGTACTCATATGGCTGATTTAGATTATGGTGAGTTAAACGTATTCCCAGGTAATTACGATGAATACATGCTGGCTTCTACCCAAGCCCGTGCTCAACTCATTGCTGATAACGCGAAGAAAAAAGCACAAATTGGCGAGCTTCAAGCTTTCGTTGCACGTTTCTCTGCTAATGCTTCAAAAGCAAAACAAGCGACTTCTCGTGCTAAACAAATCGATAAAATTCAATTGGCTGACGTTAAAGCCTCAAGCCGTGTAAATCCATTTATTCGTTTTGAACAAGAAAAGAAATTATTCAGAAACGCTTTAGTACTTGAAAATGTATCAAAAAGTTTTGACGACAACCACGTACTAAAAGACTTATCTATGATGATTGAAGTTGGCGAACGTGTTGCCGTTATTGGTGAAAACGGCGTGGGTAAAACAACTTTCTTACGTATGTTAATGAACGATGTAGGTTACGCGAATGACACAGGTGAATTAACTTGGTCTGAAAACGTAAACATTGGTTACTACGCACAAGACCATGCTCACGAATTTGAAACCGATATGACATTATTTGAGTGGATGAGCCAATGGCGTCAACCTACGGATGATGAACAAGCGGTTCGCGGATACTTAGGTCGTTTATTGTTTTCTGCTGACGATATTAAAAAATCAGTAAAAGTACTATCAGGTGGTGAACAAGGCCGTATGTTATTCGGTAAAATAATGATGCAAAAGCCTAATATTCTTGTGATGGATGAACCAACTAACCACATGGATATGGAATCAATTGAATCGTTAAACATGGCGATGGAACAATTTGAAGGGACTATTATTTTTGTGAGTCATGACCGCGAATTCGTTTCAAGTATTGCGACACGTATTATTGAACTTAAAGATAATAGCTACAGCGACTTTGCTGGTACTTACAACGAGTACTTAGCATCTCAAGTATAACTTTTATCACTTAAAAATAATGATTAAAAAAGGCTTTAACTCGCAAGGGTTAAAGCCTTTTTAGTTTTTAAAGTGAGATTCTAAAGTTAAGATTTAAACAAGTAAAAATCGATTAACAAAGATGTTTGTTTGTGAGGTGGAGATATAAAAGCTAAAAAATGCCGCTTATTAATAAGCGGCATTTTTAACACAATGTTTAAAACATTAATCTACAACTGCAAGATGATTAGTCTTCTTGAACTGTTGCTTCAGCAGAACTAGAGTATGTAGTGCTTAGATCATCATTCACAGCAAAGGTTTCAAAGTCTTCAGTTAGCGCTGCCGTACCTGCTGCATCAGCAACCACGATATCATCAGCTAATAACTCTTTCGCTGACTCTTTACTTGAGCTACCTATACGAACTTGATACGTTTCTGTTGCTGTACCTGTATTAATTGCAACATAAGGTCCGAAGAACGTTGTGCCACCATCAATTGATAAAGAGTAACCTGTAGCAGTCCATTCAAGTACTACATCAATATCCGTATCATCAAAGTAGGTCAAGCCATCAATGGTTTGTTGCGATTTTGATGCATCACGATACTTAATGGCGCCATTACTAAAGATAATTTCACCCGTTAAGTTACTTGAAGATGCAGAACCACCATAAATACTAATATAAGCCGTATTATCTTCTGAAACATCTGGTGTAGCAGTGAAGTCAGAGATTGCTTGTAGTTTAATCGTTGTAGAAATAGATCCTTCAGCAAGTGCGTCTGTTGTTAAACGCAATTCAGCATCTGCCGTTGTCGTTGTATCAGCCATTCTTGCAACAAGGTTTACACCCGTTCCTGCGATGGTTCTAACTGTTGATTCAGCAGAGCTTGAATAAGAAGTACTTAAATCTTCACCATCGGCAAAAGTTTCAAAGTCTTCAGTTAGCACTGCCGTACCTGCTGCATCAGCAACCACGATGTCATCAGCTAATAACTCTTTCGCTGACTCTTTACTTGAGCTACCTATACGAACTTGATACGTTTCTGTTGCTGTACCTGTATTAATTGCAACATAAGGTCCGAAGAACGTTGTGCCACCATCAATTGATAAAGAGTAACCTGTAGCAGTCCATTCAAGTACTACATCAATATCCGTATCATCAAAGTAGGCCAAGCCATCAATGGTTTGTTGCGATTTTGATGCATCACGATACTTAATAGCGCCATTACTAAAGATAATTTCACCCGTTAGGTTACTTGAAGATGCAGAACCACCATAAATACTAATATAAGCCGTATTATCTTCTGAAACATCTGGTGTAGCAGTGAAGTCAGAGATTGCTTGTAGTTTAATCGTTGTAGAAATAGATCCTTCAGCAAGTGCGTCTGTTGTTAAACGCAATTCAGCATCTGCCGTTGTCGTTGTATCAGCCATTCTTGCAACATTGTTATCGCCAGTATTAGCAACAATAGAACCTGTGATTGTAATTACCAAATCAGCAGTCGTTCCGTCAACAGACTCAATAGTGAAAGTATCAGTCTCATTCTGACCAACAACAAGTGCAGCAATAGTTGCATTGTTGGTATCAAGTGTATAAGTCCATGAGCCATCAGTTTCAATAGAGAATGTACCGTAAGTTCCAGTTACCGTTGAAGCCATAATTGATGCTTCACCTTCATTGATATCTTGTACCCTAACAACACCTATTAATGGAGTTGTTTCATCACTAGCAATTCTTCCTGTTAAGTCAAAGAAAACAGCGGGAACAGCCTCTTCTGTGCCATCGCCTGCATCAAATACAGCAACTTCAGCGTAAACAAGTGTAGAATATAGACTTTCAGTACCACCTAAAGTGTTACCTGCTTCATAGCCTTCAAAGTCGTCTGTAAATACTCTTGTAGTACCAGCAGTGTCAGAAAATACTTCAATATTGTCTACAAAGTAAGAGCCGAAAGGAATAGTTGTGCCGTTATCACCGAATCTGAATTGAATAGTTTGAATCCCATCAGCGAACCACTGATCTAAATTTTCAAAGTCAGAATCCACAACTGCAGCAGTAGAAAATGCTCCTCCAAAAATAACTTCTCCATCAAGCGACACGGTAATTTGCTCAGTTGCATCCAAATCCCATGTAATGTCTATGTCATAAAATTGATTTTCGTTAAAGTCTTCAATAAGTGTATTGCCAGGGTAAGCGTCGCTGTCAGTATTTCGGACAAATAAACGAGGTGCTATTGGAGTTTCTGTTCCGTTAGCGTCAATTGACGTTTGCTCACCTTGAATTCGTAGATCTATAAGAGATTCACTATTACTACCAGATGAACCACCAAGCTTAATATAAGCATCTTTACTGTTTCCATCACTACCTATTGCAACTTCTTTTAAGAAAGATGCACTAAGCTTACCTTGACGAAGGTTAGCAACCCTAAATAGAATTTCACCTGTATCGCTATCAGTATTACTTATTTTCACGACCTGAGTAAGTGCAGCAACACGAATATCAATTTGAGCTGTAGTACCATCAACAGAGGCTATTGTGATTGAATCTGTTACAGAATTACCCACTTCAAGACTAGCTACTGTGTCATTTGTTGTATCAACAATGTATGACCAAGTGCCAGCGGCATCTATACTAAATGTACCATAAGTAAGTACTACATTTGTTTGAGCGACTACAGCGTCTTCTTCAAAGTTTGGATCAATAACGTTTACTGAGCCAGTTAATGGGTCAGTCGCAGTATTTTTCACAGTACCCGAAAGGTCACCTTCAATAATTGCTGTAACAGGCGTATTGTTATAGCCTGCCGCAGAACCAATTACATCAAGCAAAGATGTATCAACAGCACCTGCAACTTGTGAAGTCGTTTGCAGGTTAAGTTGAGCTATTTCAAGAGCATCTTGCGAAGCTTCAGAAAAAGAACCATCGGCTAAATCAGTCGCTAGGTTTTCAATAACCGAAGATATGTCTGCATTAGCATCATCAGCATCAAGTTGTGAAATAAGTGCTAAAACAGAACCATATCTATCACTATCTGCAGCAACAGATCCTAAGTCACCAAGAGCATCTACTCCAATTACAGTAGGAATATTGTCCGTAATATCAAAACGAATACCAAATCTAGCATTAATTATTTCAGCTTGTTCAGCAAAACTGTTTAAATCAGTACCAGTATTTTGAACAGCCATTTCAGTCAAAGCTGAAACGGTGTAAATTGGTTCTACTAATACAACCTCTCCATTTTCATCTACAGTTTCTTCACCATTTTCATCTTTAGCAGGAACGAGTTCAGCTACGTTTATTACAGAGCGTAATTGAGGAGCATCTAAAGTACTACCAGTAGACTCATCTGTATAAGTACCGCCAGTACAACTAATTAAGCCGACACCTTCAAAGTGTACATCAGTAAATGTAACGCCACCTGAAGCGTCTGTATCTGCAGTACCTTGTGCAGGAAGAACCGCAATACCAGAATCATCAACTTCAAAAATTTCACAACTTGCACCACTCACAGGACCTTTAATAATGCTAGCATCAACATTTAAAGTTGGTGCAATAACAGGTGTCGATGCACCTACACCTTCAGTAAAACCTGCTTCATCGGTATATCTAGCAGAAACCGAGATTTCTGAGCCTTCGTCATCTTCAGTAATTGTGTAGGTTGTGCCAGTAGTCCCCGTTGACCAAACGTATACGAGTGTTTCTGCTCGAATCCCGTCAGAATCAGTAGCCAATGCTGATAGTTCGCCACCTGCGTAAAAGTCGCTTCCAGTTATTTCAATGTTACCACGACTATTACCATCTAATTGTGCGGTATCATCGCCGCCACATCCAGCAAGAGCTGTAGCAATAAGTGCTGATATAAGTGATTTCTTAAACATGTTTTCTACTCCCGAATATTTTAATTTTTCAACTTTAACTTGTTTTAATTGAGTACATTGTTTGCTTAGTACTTAACGCTGATACCGGCGAATATGCGAGGACCATAGTCACTTACGCTGCCCAAGTTCCCTTCAACAAAGAAGTCATCAGAACGTGGTTCGCTAAACAAGTTAATTGCAGAAAATTTAACACGGACGTGTTTATTTATTTTGTAAGAAGCACGAGCTTCCCAAACATTTGCCTCATCAACATAACGTAGTCTTGTACCGTTAGAAGTATAAGGCTGGAAGTATTCGCTACGATATTTGTAGATAAAAGCCGTATCGAAATCGCCAATTTGGTAGTAAACTTGACCACTAAATACATGCTCAGAGAATCCTGGTACAGAACCTGGAGGAATGATTCCTTCTTTAAGTTGAGTAGTAACACCATCTAAATCAGTAGTAAAAGTATTTCCGTAAAGACTATCTTCAAACTCAAAGTCTGTATCTGCGTAGTTATAACCAAACTTCACACCAAGACCAGAATCCCAACGATACGAAAATGATGCTTCTAAGCCCATAATTTCACTTTCATCATCACTAGTTACTGAATTAGTAATAGGTAAAGAGACATCAACACCTTCAACGTTAAAATCTTCTAACACGGTTTGCTGTTGAAAGCCGCCATTGAACTGTTTGTAATAAATACCAAACGCTACAATAGAGTCATCGTTAGGATACCATTCAAAGCCTAAATCATAGTTCCATGACATTAATGGTTGAGTATTTGGGTTACCAGACCCTTCAGCACCTACTAACAAGTCACCAACGGATGTAGGGGCGCTGTTATCATCGGTTACGAAAGAGCGGTCAAAGCCTAAATCAGATGGATCTGCACGTGACATAGCACGGAAAATACCCGCTCTTAAGATGATATTTTCTTCATAATCAACAACTAAGTTAAAACTTGGTAAAACCTTAGTATAATCGCCACCACCAACAACACGTTCAATCTCACCGTTTCCTTCTAGACTAACTACGCCTAACGCATCAGTAAGAACGTCAAAGTCCTCTCTAAAGCCAATAGAAGTAACATCAGTATTCACTACACGTACACCAAAGTTACCACGAATAAATTTACCGAACATTTCAGTGTCGTAGCTAGCCATTACATAAACAGCCGTTGTCTTTTCTGTTACGTCACTAGTGCCTGAATTCTCGTAAACAACTTCTGGATATCCGAACTCGCCATTGGCACCCGAAGCTACTGCTTGAGCGAAACATTCGTTATTGTATGTTGCCCACGAAGCGCCTGTACCGTTTTCTATGACATTACCTGAACTGTCAACATTTGTAATAATATTGCCATCAGAAACGCTTGATAAAAAGCTAGACTCAGGGAAGTTTATTTGACAGCCTTCAAGTATGCCAAGGCCAGCTTCAGGGTCATCTATAGTAAATTCAGTTCTTGAACCGTTACCACTATTATTAACACCACCAAATTGAACAAACGACAGCTCAGAAACTCGAACTCCACCTTGGATGCTAGTAAAAACATCGCCGCCTAGTTTGTAGTCAAAATCAACTCGAGCACCGATAATTTCGTTGTCACGTACATTTTCTCTGTCGAGGCGAGTACGAAGATCACTAGAAAAATTAGAGATATCAGTAACATCAAAATCAGTTAATTTAAAGTGAGGTATATGTTCACCTAAATCCCAAGAAAAAGGGTTTGCAGCAGAGCTCGTTCTTCCTCGGTTAGAAATTTGTAGCTCTTCACGGTTTGTTTCAGAATAACCAATATCAACATTTATAGTTAAATCGTCATTTACATAATGTTCAATATTTAATCCGTAAGCAGCATAGTTTTCTTCACGCTCAAAATACTCACCGGCAGATTCGATACGGTCTGAACCTTCCCAATGAAGAATACCACCAACATCATTTGTAATAAGATTTTGCCCTGTTACACCGGGAGTAACACGCTTTTGTAAGAAGATTAAATCATGGCGAGATTCTGTTTGTGTTCTATCTGAAATTTGAGCATCAAAGTTTATATCCCAACTCTCTGATGGACGGTATTGTAAAGCAATAAATAAAGCTTCTCTTTCGTCAGATGTTTCGTTTTGACGGAAGCTCCGGCTTGAACCAGTCCATGCGTATGGTGTGCCAGAGTCTATTGCACGACCTGTTTCAGGATCAATTTTAGAATTGTAACCTGCGTTATTAATACCACTATTATTAATTCCATCTTCACAGTCACCAGCTTGACTACGGAAGAAACCAGTTTGAGTATTTGTAGGATCATTTAAACATGCCCACAAAGATGAGCCTGACGGGCTTGAGCTTCTATACTCAGCTTCTGGTTGGCTGATGTCTTGACGTTGCCAACCAACACTTACACCAAGTGCTTGACCGTTGTCGAATTCAAATTGGTCAACATAACTTAATGTACCACGGTAGCCTAAATCACCTTGAAGTGAGTTTTCAACGTTAGATTGGTCTGGATTATAGTTCCCCTTTAATTCACCTTGGATACGTTGTTCACCAAAATCTAATGGTTTAAGTGTTTCAAGTGTAATAACACCTGCAACACCACCTTCGATCATCGAAGCATCTTGCGTTTTATAAATAGCGACTTTTTTCATCAACTCTGATGGAAATTGAGAAAAGTTAACTGAACGGTCGCCGCTGCCATTAGTGGCTTCACGGCCATTAATATGAGTGGCACTTAAGAATGGACCTAAACCACGAATACTGATCTCAGTGGCACCACCATTTTCACGATGAGATGATGCGCCTGTGATTGTTTCTAGTGCCTCACCAATTGAAAGCGCAGGTAAGTCACCAATATCTGAAGCAGATAAGCCGTCAACAACAGTTGTAGCTTCACGCTTTATTGCGATTTGATCTTGAATCGTTCTGCGAGTACCAACAATTTCAACAACTTCTATATTGTTATCTGTTTTAACTGTATTTTCAGTTTCTGCTTCTTGTGCTGTTGCCGAAAATGCAAAAGAGCTAGCTACCGATGTAATAATGGTAGCTTTAACCCATTTTGCTATAGGTGAAAGTCTAAACTTACCTACTTGATGAGTGGATTTTGTGTTTTTCCCTAATATCAAAGACATTTGGAGTTCCCCGTTTGTGTTTATTGCTAGCAGGTTAGTGCTATTAATTTGTTATATTTCTTATTTCAAATAATGTTATTGCTATTTAATTATTATTTTTATATAGCTCGACATAAATTTTAACTTACGCAAAACAAACCAATGTGTCAACCAATTTATTTAATTTAACTTACCAAAACACGTGACCAATAATCATTATTGCGAGCTAATAATTAAAAGTTATTTGGGTGTTCTTAACTAAAACTTATATCCTTTATGTGTGTTATGGATATGATAGAAAGTAGCTTGTACATAATCCCCTTCGGCGCCGCCATTATTTTGGTTATACACGCCTACTTTAAAATACATATATTGGTTACCTGCACTATAACCACTCTCTTTCATATCATAATGCTTAGTAATATTAGGCTTACCTTCCCTGATTAAGGTGACAAATAAGACTTCATCTTCCACAGAAATTTTATAAGAGAATTTTTCGTTTAAAGCGATACCATCAATAGGATCTGACAACTTATGAGAACGCGTACCCACCATATTTATCCAAACATCATCACCACCGTTTATTTCATGGGCAAAATAAACAGCTCCTTTAGTGTTACCTGGTAATTTTCGGTAATATAAACGAATAGGTTCATCGTCAGTGGCATGGATTTGCCCAATAACCACACGACCAACCTTTTTTTCATCGCCTGTGGTAGATACACGGTTTACCGCTAAAGTCCCTTCTAAACTGCCTTCAATCCCCCCAGACTTAGCTTTCATCGAACCATGTGCTCCAGCGAAAACCCAATTATTTTTAGTAATGCCACGAACTTTTACACGGCTATTGCCTCTGCGTAACATTTCTCGCAGTTCTGCTCTGGCATATTTTGTATTTTTTGACGTTTTAGCACCTACATTAGGAGAAGCGAATACTAAGCCACCATCATCTGCGGTATAGAAAAAAGGTTTTAAGTTGAAGCCTTTATCTAATGATTTTTCATAAACGGTATCCGCTTTTTTATCTTTGTTAAGATCCGTTGGTAAGGTTAATGACCAATCAAGTAAATCAAAGTTTTCATTAGGTTTTTTAAGGGGATCAAGTTTGGATAAATCTCCGAGTAAAACGCCTTCGGTAAGGCTACTGTGTAAATTAGAAGTCAGTGTATTATTTGAAGCTTCCTGAGCATGGAGTGATGAGCTAGCACTAGCTAAAACTAAAATTAAAATTAAAATTAATGCAGTGAAAACACTGAACATTTTCTGCTGCAAGTAATGATAATATTTATATGTAGGGATATTGAAATAATGCATTATATTTGTTCTCTCTGCTTAATTTATGATTCTATTTTTTGGGTTTTAATATTCAACTTTTGTATAGAGGTTTTGTATAAGTCTTTGTATTTACTATAGATATTGGCATATATAAATATAGCTAACCTTGTTATAAGCAGTAAAAAAAGCGATAAGTAACTATTTCTACCCAACATTAGAAACCACTTAATTATTATGTATAGAGTTATACGTAATTTATTTTTTTTAATACCGATCCGACAAACTTGGTGACAACATTATTTATTAATTATTGGACACAATATGTTTTTTATCTCGCCATATAACCAGAACCACACCAAACCGTCAACCAAAAACAAACAATAATTATTACCAAAAAACACACATTGGTCACACACAAAAGACAGGCCAAATTTAAAATATCGGCCTACACGAATTACATATAAAAAAAATCCCTGCTAATTACTTAGCAGGGATTTGTTTATAAACGACAGTTATATAAGATCTTTTATGTTTATAAGATTTTATTTCTCAATATTTTTATTTATCAATATAAGGATAAAAATTATTCGCTTTTTGCAGCAGCTTGAGAATATAAATGTACATCTTGTTGTGGGAACGGGATAGAACAACCAGCAGCTTCTAAAGCAAGTTTTCCTTGTTCGTGAATATCAAAATAATATCCCCAGTAATCATCTGTTTTAACAAAAGCACGGTAGAGAATATCAACTGAACTATCGTTTAAGTTAGTAACAGCAACAACGTTACCTTCTTCTTTTAAAATTCTTTCATCGCTGTTCATTAAGTTAGTTAATGCATCGCGAGCAACTTTCATATCATCTTTATAGCTAATACAAAATGTAACTTCTACTGCGCGAACAGGGCTTTTTGTAAAGTTAGTTAGGTTACCGTTAGACAAAGGGCCATTAGGAATAACAATAATACGTTTATCAAATGTTTCTAATAACGTAACGAAAATACCCATTTCGATAACTACGCCCGACTCACCTTGTGCTTCAATATAATCGCCAACACGAATTGGACGAAATATAAGTAGCATTACACCACCAGCAAAGTTAGATAAACTACCTTGTAAAGCAATACCAATCGCTAAACCTGCAGCACCAAGTACAGCAATAAACGACGTGGTTTCAATGCCAACCATAGAAGCAACACTAATAATTAATAGCACCTTTAATAGAATATTAATGCCACCCGTTAAAAACGAGATTAAGGTTTCGTCTTTTAAGCTTTTAGAAAATGCTACATTTACTGCTTTGCTAATACGCTTAATGACCCATAAGCCAATAATTAATACCGCTAACGCCATTAATGCTTGTCCGCCGTACTCAACAGCATAACCAAATATTTGATCTGAATATTTCTCGATTGTTTCCATAATCATTCCTAATTATATTTATATTTAAATTCTGCCTATTAGATTAGCGCATAAATAAGCAAAGTCTAGGAGTATTTACATTTTATTAACATATGTAAAAATTTATTTTACTCAAAAACACTTTTATTCAGTATAATAGCGCCGTTTAATTCTCTTATTATAAAGAAGGTTTTTACCTTGTTAAGTTACCGCCACGCCTTTCATGCAGGCAATTTTGCCGATGTGTTAAAACATGCCGTTTTAACTAACGTACTTGAGTACATAACCAGAAAAGATAAAGGTTACACTTATATCGACAGTCACTCTGGTGCAGGTATGTATCAATTAACTGAAGAGTACGCACAAAAAACGGGTGAATATAAGCAAGGTATCGCTAAGCTCATCAACAACGATGATGTTCCTGAAGCGTTAGAAGAATATATAACCCTTATAAAATCTTTTAATCAAGAGCAACAGTTAGAGCTTTACCCTGGCTCCCCTGCTGTAGCAAAAGAATTTTCCCGCAGACAAGACAGCGCTCACTTATTTGAACTTCATTCAACCGACATTAACCACTTAACCGAGTTTTGTGAACGTTGGAGTAAATCTCACGTTAAACAATCTGATGGTTATCAAGGTATTTTATCATTAATCCCCCCACCAAGCAGACGTGGTGTGGTGTTAATTGATCCGCCGTACGAGCTAAAAGAAGATTACACTAAAGCGGTTAAAACCATTATCAGCGCATATAAAAAGTTTGCTACAGGCACTTACATTTTATGGTATCCCGTAGTTAAACGTGAACTTGTTGAAAAAATGAAAAAGCAATTTGTTTCGAGTGATATAAGAAATGTATTACAAGTAGAGTTTTGTATGCAAAAAGATACCGACGCTTACGGTATGACAGGTACAGGATTATTTGTGGTTAACCCACCTTGGCAGTTAACAAAACAACTAGAAGAAATTTTACCTTATTTAAAAGATAAAATAGGTGATGACGACAGCAATTTTAGCTTAGAGCAAATTATTGAAGAATAATAATACCTATAATACGAGTTACCTTCATAACTCGTATTAATCAAAACTAACTATACCTCTTCGTTATCATCTCGCTCTTGCAAAGCGCTTTGCTTACGCATAATAGGTCTATGCCCTGCTTCTTCACTAACAAATTGCTTTTTAACCATTTTACGTGCTTTGGGCTTGTTTTCTGTTCGAGCTTTATCTTGTGTTTTCGCTTTAACAACCGCTTTAGGCTTTTTAGGTTTAATGCCTTTAAACTTGCCTTTTAACCCATCTACCGTATCAAACGTTACTTTTTGCTGAAGAAAACCTTCAACGTTTTTCAAGCTTACCCAATCTTTAGGGCCAACTAACGAAATTGAATCGCCAGAGCTACCTGCTCTACCAGTACGACCAATACGATGTACAAATTCTTCAGTATGCTTTGGCATATCAAAGTTAATAACGTGAGATACATTAACAAGATCTAAACCACGCGAGGCTAGATCTGTTGTTACCAGCACTTTATGTTGGCCTTTACTAAAGCTTTCCATAATTTGGTTACGTTGCCCTTGGTTTAGCTCTCCACTCAATGCAATAGAATCGTGGCCTTGCTCATTAAGCACTTGTGATAGTCGTTCGGTATCACTTCTTGTGGCGGTAAAAATAATAAGCTGCTGAATTTTTTCGGTATTTAAAAAGTGCTCTAACAAAGCTTGTTTGTGATCTAAGTTGTCGCATAAGTAAAAGCGTTTCGTAATATCTTCATGCTCAGTATGACCTGCATTAATCGCAATACGCTTTGGTTTTTTTAATAACGCTGACGCAAAATCGTTCACTTGTGCATGATCTAACGTTGCTGAAAACATAAGGGTTTGGCGTTTACGGTGATCTGCCGCTTCGTTAATTAAGGTAAGTTCTTTTGAAAAACCCAGATCTAACATACGATCGGCTTCATCTAAAATAAGTAACTCTAAACCGTTTAAGTAAAAATGGCCTTGTTTTAAGTGATCGGCTAAACGTCCTGGTGTTGCAACAATAAAATGAGGATCTTTTTCTAAGGTTTTAACTTGGTCGTTAAAATTTTCACCACCTAAAATAAGTACCGCTTTAAATTGAGAAGACGATGTAAACATACGTAATTGACTAAACACTTGTTTAGCTAATTCACGTGTTGGCGTTAAAATGAGTACTCGTGGGTCTCTTTTACTCAACGCGCGGTTTCTACTTAGTCGCTGCATGGCAGGAATAATAAAGGCTAATGTTTTGCCTGAACCTGTTTTAGATGAGGCAATTAAGTCATGACCTTTCATTGCAGCAGGTATTGCTTGCTGCTGTATTTCTGTTGGTGCAGTAAAACCTAAATGTTCAACTGTCGACATTAAACCGCTATCTAATCCAAAATCACTAAACTGCAAACGAAACTCCAAGGTAAAAATAATAAAAAACAACTTATCTATTATAACCTTTATATTGATAAGTGATGACAAGTATTTATACATGTAGCGCAAAAAAAATATAGAAGAAATAAAATATTGAATAGTTAACTTTTGATCTATACCCGTTATCATTCAAGATGCAGGTTTCAGTGGGAACTAAAAACAATTTAGGCACAGATTTCACGTTCCAAACGAAATCTAAGTACATACATCCATGTATGCAAGGCATTAAGTTTACGTCATGGTTATTCTCGGTAACTGCTCCTGCGTTACCCTAATGTCCTACATCCATGTAGGAACCTTACTAAAGTTAATAAGCCCCATAAATTGTTTTTAGACCCATCGAAGAAGCACTTGAGCAAAATCACTTCATCGTTAATGCTTTTTATAAGGGAACAACCATTATTACAAAGCGTTGCCTTGAACTGATATCGCTCAAGTGCTCTGAAATACGCACCTTGATTGGTAACGGGTATATATTGTCAATTTTATCGTAAGGACTCTATTATAACGCCCCTATCTACTTGCAATTACTTCAACTAAAGAGATTTTATGTTTTTAAAAAGTTATCACTCTATTGTTATAGGATGTTTATTGGTTTGCTCCACCAAGGTTAATGCTGAAGAGCAGAACAATATTAAAAAGGTATCTGTTGAGCGAGACTTAAACGGATTTGAAAATGTTAATGAAACCTTATCTCTTTGGGAGGCAGGTGTTGGTGGTGGTGTCATTGATGTTCCCAACTATCCAGCGTCTTCACAAAGAAACACAATAACAGCTGCAGCTCCCTATGTTGTTTATCGAGGAGATATATTCAGAGTCGGTGATGGTAATGGCGTTAGAGCTGTTGTAGTGGATAAAAACAATTTGGAAGCTGGCTTATCTTTTGGCGGATCTTTTTCTGCTGACAGTGAAAAAGGCACCGTTAGAGAAGGTATGCCTGAACTCGATTTTTTATTAGAAATAGGCCCACAAGCCATTTATAAACTTAAAGATTATAAGTTTGAAAATGGTGGTAACGCTCGTTTGAACGCAAGATTGCAAGTGAGAGCCGCATTTTCAACTGACTTTTCAGCCATTGACGACCGAGGTTTTGTGCTTAATCCGGTTATAACCTACCAACAACGCGGCCGATTATTTGAAGGAACCGCTTTAAGTACTTCTATTGGTATGGTCTTCGCGACAGAGCGCTTTCAAGATTACTTTTATGAAGTATCTAATCAATTTGTTACCGATACACGTACAGCCTATGATGCAAAAGGCGGTTACTTAGGCACAAGGCTCGCTGCAAGCATATCATTTCCAATAAGCGATAGTATTAGAGGTTTTGCAGGTATAGGCGCACAAATAAACTCAGGTGCCGCAAATGAAAATAGTCCATTATATGAGAAAGATATTACCTACAGTGCTTCTTTAGGTTTTGTTTGGCGATTATACAAAAGCGACAGTAAAGCCCATTGGTAAAATATTAAGCCAATAAAAAAGGCTAGCTTAAACGCTAGCCTTTAAAAAATTTGAAAAAATTATTAACCTGCGCTGTTCGCGATTCTTTCTTCTACAACTTGTAATGCAAAATCAATACGCGAAAGTACTTTGTCTTTATCTAATAAAGCTAAAGTTATATCTAAAGATGGTGAATTACCACCACCTGTAGCAGCAACACGTAAAGGCATTCCCACTTTCCCCATACCTACTTCTAATTCAGTTGCCGTGTCGTTAATAGCAGCATGAATTAACTCAGGAGACCATTCAGTTAATGCCGCTAATTTCGCTTTAACTAAAATTAGCGGCTCTTTAACCACTGGGCGTAAATGCTTTTTAACTGAAGTAGCATCTAATTCAGAAAAGTCTTCATAAAAGTAACGGCTGATTTGTGCCATTTCTTTTAATGTTTTAACACGGTCTGCTTGAACTTTTACAACATCAGCAAGCGCAGGACCGTTTTCAGTATTTATACCCTGTTCGTCCATGTGCCATTTTAAATGAGTAGCTACGTATTCAGGATCCATTGTTTTCATGTAATGTTGGTTAACCCAGATAAGTTTGTCTGTGTTAAAACCTGACGGTGCACGGTTACAATCTTTTAGATCGAATAGCTCAATCATTTCTTCACGAGAGAATATTTCTTTATCGCCATGCGACCAACCTAAACGAACTAAATAGTTTAATAGCGCTTCAGGTAAATAACCATCATCGCGATATTGCATAACACCAACAGCACCGTGGCGTTTAGATAAACGTTTACCGTCATCACCTAAAATCATTGGAATATGAGCATATTCAGGTAATGTAGCGCCTAATGCTTTAAGAATGTTAATTTGCTTAGGTGTATTACTAATATGATCATCACCACGAACCACATGCGTTACTTTCATATCCCAATCGTCTACAACAACCGTTAAGTTATATGTTGGTGTACCGTCTGAACGCGCAATAATTAAATCGTCAAGCTGGTCGTTACTAATGGTTATATCGCCTTTAACCATATCTTTAATAACAACATCACCGCCAATGGGGTTTTTAAAACGAATGACAAAAGGTTTGTCTTCTGGATAATCCGTACGTTCACGCCATAAACCATTGTACTTTTCAATTTCGCCTTTCGCTTTTGCTTGTTCACGCATTGCTTCTACTTCTTCAGCGGTAGAATAACAACGGTAAGCGTTACCTGAAGCAAGTAGTTGTTCGATCACCTCTTTATAACGATCGAAGCGTTTGGTTTGAAAATAAGGGCCGTGTGTCCACTCAAGGTTCAACCAATTCATACCATCCATAATAGCGTCAACAGATTCTTGAGTTGAGCGTTCTATATCAGTATCTTCAATACGAAGAATAAAATCTCCGCCATTTTTTTGAGCGTATAACCAGCTATATAAAGCTGTGCGAGCACCACCTACGTGTAAATAACCTGTAGGGCTTGGAGCGAAACGTGTTGTTAAAGTCATATGAGTCTCACGAAAGAAGCTAACATAATTGATAATTTCAATAAATTAGCAGAATGGTTCAAAAATAATTGGCAATATTTTAACAGGCTAACGAAACTAATACACCTTTTGTATAACCCTGTGCCCAATTGTTTTCCAACAAAAGAATACAAATTAATCAGGATGTTGAAAATACGAGCACTTAATCAATAATATTAAAAAAAGTTAAAAAAAAGGCTTTGTTTTTGTTGACAGCTTTTGGGATCTCCCTATAATACGCCCCCACAGAGACGGACGATTAGCTCAGTTGGGAGAGCACCGCCCTTACAAGGCGGGGGTCACTGGTTCAAGCCCAGTATCGTCCACCATTCTGCTTTATTGATGGACACTCTGTATTTTAAATGATTGGACGATTAGCTCAGTTGGGAGAGCACCGCCCTTACAAGGCGGGGGTCACTGGTTCAAGCCCAGTATCGTCCACCAATCATTTAACCTATTCATATCATACCTAGTATATATGGACGATTAGCTCAGTTGGGAGAGCACCGCCCTTACAAGGCGGGGGTCACTGGTTCAAGCCCAGTATCGTCCACCAATATTCAAACTCTCATATCTAATTAATATTTTTATAAATCTCGTTAAATAATCTTTACTCTAGTTGCGATGCTAGCACCTTCTACTCTTTACAACCCGTGCCAGTCAATGGTTCAAGCCCAGTATCGTCCACCATTATTTTAAATTATCCAAAACAACATACAGAACACTATAAAGTTAAAACACCTTCTACTCTTTACAACCCGAACCAGTCAATGGTTCAAGCCCAGTATCGTCCACCATTATTTTAAATTATCCAAAAAAACATACAGAACACTATAAAGTTAAAACACCTTCTACTCTTTACAACCCGCACCAGTCAATGTTTCAAGTCCGTATCGTCCACCAATATTCAAACTCTCATATCTAATTAATATTTTTATAAATCTCGTTAAATAATCTTTACTCTAGTTGCGATGCTAGCACCTTCTACTCTTTACAACCCGAGCTACTCACTAAATGAATTTTAAGCCTGTACTTAGATTTTTTCGTGGCAACTGATGCTTGTATATTGAATATTAGACAATAAAAAAACCCACATAAATGTGGGTTTCTAAATACAAAAAGTTATCAATCTATTTTGAACGACGCGCTATTACTGCATCGTTAAGTTGCGCTAGCATGGTTTCAGTATCGCCCCAACCAATACAAGCATCAGTAATACTTTGCCCGTAAGTTACTGCTTTACCATCAACTAAGTCTTGGCGACCTTCAACAAGGTGACTTTCTACCATAACACCAAAAATATTTTGATTGCCGTCTGCTATTTGTTGACTAACATCTGTTGACACTAGCATTTGATTCTCAAATTTCTTACTGCTATTAGCATGGCTAAAATCAATCATGATACGAGTATTCAGCTTCGATTTTTCTAATAGTTGAGTAACTTCGCTTACGCTATCGCGATCGAAGTTTGTGGTTTTACCACCACGTAAAATAATATGACAATCTTTGTTACCCGTTGTTTCTACAATGGCTGAATGACCAAATTTAGTCACAGATAAAAAGTGATGTGAGGCAGCCGCAGAACCAATAGCATCTACAGCTACTTTGATGGTTCCATCTGTACCGTTTTTAAAACCAACAGGACATGACAAACCTGATGCTAATTCGCGATGTACTTGGCTTTCAGTGGTACGTGCACCAATGGCACCCCAACACATAAAATCAGCCATGTACTGAGGTGTGATCATATCTAAAAATTCACCAGCAGTAGGTAACCCCATTTCATTTAAATCAAGTAATAGTTTACGACCAATGCGTAGTCCATCATTTAACTTAAAACTTCCATCCATGTAAGGGTCGTTGATTAGCCCTTTCCAACCAACAGTTGTACGTGGCTTTTCAAAATATACACGCATTACAATTTCTAAATTATTTTTATACTTTTCACGTAGTTTAACTAAGCGTTGACCATACTCTATAGCGGCTTCTGGATCATGAATTGAACAAGGACCAATCACAACTAATAAGCGATCGTCTTTCCCTTCAAGAATATTGTGAATTGCATCTCTACCTGCAATAACCGATTTTGATGCGTTATCAGACGATGGAAATCGTTCAAGTAATGCTACTGGTGGTAATAAGTCTTTAATATTGTTGATACGTACATCATCGGTTTGATTAAACATAATAAGTTCTCTTAACTGCAAATTTTATAAAATTTAGTAACGTTTAATTATCAGCCCATACTCCATATTGAATATATAGATAACTAGCGAAAAATTAGCCGGCCAATGTATCAATCTTCTACAAATATTGCTAGAGATAACGCTATAATAAATAAATTAAAGATAAAATGGGTTAAACTGATATAAACCCTAACAACTTAAATATAAAGGAGACTCTATTTACATGATAAATCCAAACCTGCCTCTTATAGATTTACACCGCCACTTAGACGGAAACATAAGAGCACAAACCATTTGGGAATTAGCTCAACAAAATAATATTGCTTTACCTGTGAAACACTTCGAAGAATTTATTCCGCATGTTCAAATAATAGAAAGCGAACCTGATTTACTTGCCTTTCTAAAAAAACTGGATTGGGGAGTTAACGTATTATCAAGTTTAGATGATTGTAAACGTATCGCTTTTGAAAACGTTGAAGATGTATTTAACGCGGGGATTCATTATGCTGAGTTAAGATTTTCTCCTTATTATATGTCTATGGCTTATAAGCTTCCTATTGAAGATGTAGTTGCAGCTGTGATTGACGGTGCAAATGAAGGCATGAAAAAATACCCAGTTAAAATTAAATTAATTGGTATTTTAAGTCGTACTTTTGGCGTAGAACAATGCCAAAAAGAGTTAAGCGCATTATTAGCCCATAAAGATAAATTAATTGCTATCGACTTAGCCGGTGACGAATATAACTACTCTGGGGAGTTATTTACTGATCACTTTAAACAAGTAGCTAATGCTGATTTACACGTAACTATCCATGCAGGTGAAGCGGCAGGTCCAGCTAGTGTATGGCAAGCCATTAATGACTTAAAAGCAGAGCGTATTGGTCATGGCGTTAACAGTTACCAAGACGAAAGCTTACTTGAATATATGCAACAACATAACATTGCTATTGAGTCATGTTTAACCTCTAACTTTCAAACGGGTACAGTAACCGACTTAAGCAAACACCCTATTAAAACATTTTTAAAATACGGTATTCCTGTTTGTTTAAATACAGATGATCCAGCTGTTGAAGGTATTGAATTAAAAGGTGAATTTAAACTAGCGCAAACAGTGTTAGGTTTTACTGATGCTGAAATAAGCCAACTACAACAAAACGCTGTTGCCGTTGCTTTTATGTCTGATAGTGAACGAAAATCACTTATTGAAGCGGTAGCAAAAAAATAACAAGTTATACAAATAATATTACTTAGCATGAAGCTGGATTTACCCAGTAACTTACAGTAAAATTTAATCGATTAAAAAATTAAACACCCATCAGTAAAAAATCCTTGATAGCAGATTTTTCTATAAACTGGCTAGAAACTTACTGAGATTTTAACAACTAAAAAGGTTATTTCTCATGGCAACACCTCATATAGAAGCAGCTCCAAATGATTTCGCTAAAACAGTACTTATGCCTGGCGACCCATTGCGAGCAAAGTTTATCGCAGAAAACTTTCTAGACGACGCTAAATGCGTAACACGTGTACGTAACATATTAGGTTACACAGGCACTTACAAAGGCCAACCTATTTCAGTAATGGGTTCAGGCATGGGTATTCCGTCAATATCTATCTACGCAACCGAATTATATAAAGATTACGGCGTTGAAAACATTATACGCATAGGTTCTTGTGGCGCTGTTCGCGACGAAATTAATGTAGGCGACGTAATTGTTGGTATGTCAGCAAGTACTGATTCTAACGTAAACAGAATGCGTTTGAATCAATGTGACTTTGCAGCAACTGCTGACTTTGGTTTATTACAAAAAGTAGCTAATACCGCAGAAAAAATAAATAAAAAAATAAATGTAGGTAATGTTTTTACCGCTGATTTGTTTTACACACCTCAACCAGAAATGTTTGCATTAATGGAAAAATATGGAATTTTAGCAGTAGAAATGGAAGCGGCAGGATTATATGGCGTTGCTGCTGAATACGGTAAAAAAGCATTAGCCGTATTTACGGTAAGTGATCATATTAAAACCGGTGAAAGCATGTCTGCAGATGAACGTGAAACATCGTTTAAAGACATGATGGAATTAACATTAGAAAGTATTTTATAGATAAAAACACTTCTCAATAACAATAAAAAAAGGCTAGCGATGCTAGTAATGCCGATCAGTTAAGAAATGTTTAACGATCCATTGACCGATCTTCTGGTTAGTATATAAAGGCTTCTGAATTTATTCAGGAGCCTTTTCTTTTGCAACTCTCTACCGCCTTATCACAAGTTTCACAAAATAGTTTTACTGAATTTACAGGATTAAGTGAATTATTAGACCCAAGCATCGTTGATGAAGCGTTGGCTCAGTCAGGTATTGCGACCATAAGGAAGCGCAAGCTTCCTATGGAGCAAATGGTGTGGGCTGTTATTGGTATGGCTTTATTTCGTAAAATGTCTATCCGCCAATTAGTTAATCAGCTTGATATCATTCTACCTAACGGTGACCCCTATGTTGCACCTAGTGCCGTAACACAAGCAAGAAAGAAACTTGGTCATAAAGCAATAGAATCTATTTTTAATAAAACACAATCGCTATGGCATGAGGAGTCTACTCACCCAACATGGTGTGGGTTGACACTATTAGGTGTTGATGGCGTTGTATGGCGAACACCTGACTCAAAAGAAAATAATGAATATTTTGCACGTACAGGAAACTCTCATGGCAAGGCAAGTTACCCCCAAGTGCGCATGGTATGCCAGATGGAATTAACAAGTCATTTATTAACACAAAGTGCTTTTGATAGTGTTGATATTAACGAAATGAAATTAGCTGGCTCGCTAGTTGAAACAACACCAGATCATAGCTTGACACTATTTGATAGAGGCTTCTACTCGCTTGGATTACTTTATCGTTGGCAATCCACGGGAATATCACGTCATTGGCTGATACCGCTAAAAAAGAACGTACAATATGACATTGTTCGTTCATTAGGACGCCAAGATAAAATAGTTCGTTTAACCGCCTGTCCCCAAGCACGAAAGAAGTTTCCTGAATTACCTGAATCAATTGAAGCTCGATTAGTATCGAGAAAGGTTAATGGTAAAGCGTGCGAAGTGTTAACGTCTATGACGGATGCAATGAAGTTTCCTGTCGCTGATATTGTCGATTTATACGGACATCGGTGGGAAATAGAACTTGGTTTTAGAGAAATGAAGCAGTCACTACTTGATAGCCAATTTACCTTGCGTAGTAATCAACCTGAGCTTATAAAACAAGAGTTGTGGGGGATATTACTCGCTTATAATCTGATCCGTTATCAAATGGTATTAATGGCGAAGTCACTCGATTCAATACATCCAAACCAATTAAGTTTTCATGGTGCTTCAATGCACATAATTTATCAACTGACTATGTTGCCATTTTGTTCGCCAGGAAATGTGTCAAAATTTGTTATGGATATAACCAAAAGTGCCAAACAGTTTGTATTGCCAGCACGTAGAGAGCGGAGTTATCCGCGAGAATTGAAGTGTTCTAAGAATAGGTACCCTGTTAAAAAAAGAAATGCCGCTCACCTTAAGTGAACGGCATTAAGCGATGCTAGCCTTTTTTTTACTCATTTTATTAATAGTTATTAATAAAAGTTCGCTTTAAACTCTACACCAAAGAAACGAGGCTCATTAACAAAACCTGTTAAATTGTTAAAGTCGATAGCACCTGTTAACTTTTCTTCATCAGTAATATTACGTCCGAATAAAGCTACTTCGTATTCACTATCATTAGCACTCCATTCATAACCTACGCGGAAACCACCTTCTAATAATGCATCACCTGTAAATTCAGTTGATTCATATAAAAAGAAGTTAACTTCACTACGGTAAGACCAATCGGTATAAACGTAGATTTCACCATCACCTAACTCTTGAGACCAACGAGCAGAAAGATTACCGATCCACTCTGGTGATTGTGGTAAAGAATTCCCGTCAATCAACGCAAAGCCTCTAGAGTCAATCGTGTCTGTTACTGTACAACCACCACCACACGGTTGAACTCCAAGCCCACGTTCTTGTATTTCGGTATTGTTATAGCTCACACTTCCTGCAATAACTAAATCAGCTGTAATAAAGTATTCACCGTCTAGCTCAAAACCGTAACCAACCGCTTTATCTGCATTGATCAAACTTGTTAAATTACCACTACCACCTACAGCCGTTAACTGCTGGTCGTTAACTTGATAATAAAAAACAGAACCATCTAATCGCCCCATATTATCAGCAGTAGTCGATTTAAAGCCCATTTCAATTGAATTAACCGTTTCTGAATCTGCTGTTGATGAAGGTACAGCAAATAATGTATTACGTCCTTGAACACTTGGCGCTCTATAACCTCTAGCTAAACGACCATACAAATTAGTTTGTTCTGTCCACTTATAATTAATACTTAAATCACCACTGACTTGAGAATCATCAACATCAGCGTCATCAGTAAATGTAGATCCTATTAACTCTCCATGCCATTTACGTTCATCATCAGAATAACGTAAACCACCATTAATACTTACAGTGTCAGAAATATCATAATCTAATGAAGCAAATACAGCCCAAGCTGTTGTTTCCATTTCTTGTATGGCAACACCGTTTGGAATTCCATTTGCTAAAGTATCAAAACTCAGGTTATTAATCGTTAAATCTTCATCAAAATAGAAGAAACCCACTTGGTAATCAAACTTCCCTAGTTCATTACTAGAAAGTCGGATTTCTTGCGTTAATTGTTTATGATCAGGCATTTTAGCGCCAGATTCTGATGGAAATGGAATAAACCCAGGCCCTGATATAGCTGCAGCTTCAGAATCAGATGCACCATCCGGTACTAAAAATGCGGCACCGTAACCTCCATCAATATCACCTACAGAAAACATTTCAGCCGACTCGTAACCTGAGATAGACGTTAACGTATAATCGCCTAAATTGTATTCAAGTTTTAAACTTGTTCCTTGCATATCTATCGTTTGATTATTTCGAACAGCCGCATCATGGAAAATGGTTTCACGATCAAAGTTATCAACTAAATCATTTGTACCTGGCTTAATAATATTTGCACGGAATATACGAGCATCAGCTTCTGCATCTCTAAAGTGGTAATTAAATAACGCTGAAAAGTCATCATTTGGTTCCCATAACAATTGAACTCTACCAGCTGTTTCGCTATAACCACCCAGTTGATCTTTTTGTTCGAAGCCAGGAGCTTTGTTATCAATCCAATCATCACGGTCTTGTTGTAATAAAGAAACACGTGCTGATAAAGTATCAGTTAAACCACCACCAACAGCAACACGGAAGTCGGTAGAATTAAACGAACCATAAGAGCCTGACACTGTTGCATCAAAGTCTTGAGTTGGCTTTTTAGACTGAACTTTTATAATACCTGCTGGAGTATTACGACCGAACAAAGTTCCTTGAGGTCCGCGAAGTACTTCAACACGCTCAATATCAAACATTGGCATGCCTTTAGTTAATGCATTTTCAAGTACTACATCATCGTAAATAAGCGATACGGGTTGTGAAGCAAGTAGATCAAAATCTGTATTGCCTAATCCACGAATATAAAAACGAGGGAAAGTACGCCCAAACGAAGACTCAATTAGTAAACTAGGCACTTTAGCTGATAATGCTCTAACATCCATTCCTGAAGAACCTAGTACTTCAAGTTTTTTAGGCGTTAATGCCGAAACTGAAATAGGTACATCTTTAATGTTTTCTATTCTTTTACGAGCCGTTACTTCAATAACCTCAATACCTACAACTTCTTTCTCTGAGGTTTCTTCAGCGTACACTGATTGAGCAGCAAAAAAACTACTTGCAGCAAATACAGTTTGAATACAAATGGCTAAAGGACTTGGTTTAAATTTACGCATTAACTTATCTCCACTTTTCTGATGGTATTTCATGTGTTTATATTTGAATTTAATTATTTTTTAATTATTTTTTAATTTGAGTTGCTTGTAAAAACTTGTACCGTACTCCATAGCTTCTAAATTAAAAAGCTCAGCTATCGTTTGCCCTAAATCAGCGAACGACGACCTTTCTCCGAGGTCTATTGATGAGATATTATTGTGGTAGGCAAGGATCGGCACGTATTCACGTGTATGATCATTACCAGGCCATGTTGGGTCGCAACCATGATCTGCAATAAAAAATACAATATCATCGTCGTTTAATTGACTAAAGATATCAGGTAATCTTTTGTCTAAATATTCTAACGCTTCTGCATAACCAACTGGATCGCGTCGATGACCAAAGTCTTGATCAAAGTTAACAAGGTTAGTAAAAATAATACTGTTGTCGTTCACCGTATTAATATGATCAATAGTAGAATCAATTAAGGCTGGAATACCTGTAGCTTTTGTACTTGAAGTGATCCCTTGATGTGCAAATATATCGGCAATTTTTCCGATACTAAACACTTCGCCACCGTTATCGGTATGTTTATCTAATACCGTTTTTGAAGGGGGTAAAACTGAGTAATCTCTACGATTTCCTGTGCGTGTAAAACTAGCAGAATCTTCACCAATAAATGGTCGAGCAATAACACGCCCTATATTATGGTCATCAAGAATAGTTCTTACCTTTTCGCAATAAGCATATAAGTTATCAAGTCCAAAATGTTCTTCATGAGCGGCCACCTGAAATACACTATCGGCCGAGGTATAACAAATAGGTAAATTACTTTTTATATGTTCTTCACCTAAAGCGGCAATAATAGTAGTACCTGATGCATGACAATTACCTAACATACCCGCGTAACCAGTTTCTGCATTAATGGTATCAATTAACGATTGAGGAAAACTATTCTCGCGATCGGAGAAATAAGTCCAGTCAAATAAAACAGGCACTCCCATCATTTCCCAATGCCCACTAGGCGTATCTTTACCTGTACTTATTTCAGCCGCATGAGCAAAAGCCCCCTTAGTGGGTTGTTCACCTATATAAGGAAAACTTCTGCCTGATGCATCTTCACATGCCTTAACTAATCCTAACGATGATAAATTAGGAATATTTATCTTTTTATTCGTTTGGTCAAAATATGCTTGAGACAAATTAGCAAAGGTATTTGCATCTACATCACCAAATTTTTCAGCATCTGGCGCATAGCCAATACCAAAACTATCAATTACAAATATTATTGCTCTTGCCATTATATTTCTCAGTAACTTTCACGTTTCTTGATTATAGGTGTTTTTTAACCTTAACTTATTAGCTATATAGTCTAGTAAGCTATATGAAGTTATTCCACTGTAAACAACTATAAGTGATAAAATAAATTAATGGCTTATCAATCTATTTAACCACTTTGTTCAGTAAAAAATAACTTCTATTAATCAATGTTGTCTTTTTTTGTAAGCGCCTTAATTTACAGAAAAAATATAAAACTCTCAATCAAAAGCTGACACTAATGTCAAATAAGTTTATATTGATGAGCAATCTAAGTGTTTTTAATATGAATTAATAGTGAAATTTAGGATAAATGGTTTGATCCATAAGTTTAAACATGACCAATCGGTCAAGATGTGATAATTTAGTTAAAATAAGTAACCATTAGTAAAGTGACGTGGTAAATTTACATTCATAATTTTGAATTTATTTCTCTCCAAACTCACGTCATTAATGACTAACAATGAATACGTAAACTTAAAGGCACCGTTTTGATACAAAACAAACCTACAATTATCGCAATCGCTGGAGCTTCAGCTTCAGGAAAAACATTATTCGCACAAACTATTTATGATGAATTATTACCCGAATTAGGTTGTAAAGGTATTTCAATTATTAAAGAAGATGCTTATTACAAAGATCAAGCTCATCTTAAAATTGAAGAAAGAGAATTAACGAATTACGATCATCCTAATGCCTTTGAACATTCATTAATGAGTGAGCATCTGCATCAGTTAGTGCAAAACAATAGTATTGAATGCCCTATTTACTGCTATAAAACACATACTAGAACAGCAGAAACGCTTACACTTAATCCAACACCTATTATTCTTGTAGAAGGGATTTTGTTGTTATCAAACCCTGAATTACGTGAAAGATTTAATATTAAAGTGTATATGGATACACCATTAGACATTTGTTTAATAAGAAGAATAAAAAGAGATATGGTTGAACGTCATCGCAGTATCGAATCAATCACAAACCAATATTTAGACACAGTTCGTCCGATGTATTATCAGTTTATTGAGCCTTCAAAGCTTTGGGCTGACATTGTTATTACTCGTGGCGGTAAAAATAGAATGGCAATTGAAGTACTTAAAGCAAAAATACGTCAATTAATCAGTCATAAATAAAAACAATAAAAAGTAGAGGATTTTTATGGAGCTTGGTGCATTTAAAGGTGTTTTTGGGGTCATATTCCTCTTAGCCGTTGCGGTCTTTTTATCTCATAACCGATCAAAAATTAATTGGAGAACTGTAGGTTTTGCTTTTGGTTTACAAATCGTTTTAGGCGCATTTGTACTCTACATTCCTTTTGGTAAAGAAGCCCTAATATCTATTACTAATGGCGTTCAGCAAGTAATAGATAGCGCCAAAGCGGGTATCAATTTTCTCTTCGGCGGCTTAGGCACCGACGCTATGTTTTCTAATGGCGTAGGTTTTGTTTTTGCTATTCGTGTTTTACCCGTAATTATTTTCTTCTCTTCGTTAATTGCTGTTTTATATCACTTAGGTGTGATGCAATGGGTAATTCGAATTATTGGTGGTGGTTTACAAAAATTATTAAAAACATCTAAACCTGAATCTCTTTCTGCTACGGCTAATATATTTGTTGGTCAAACTGAAGCCCCTTTAATTGTTCGTCCTTATATCGCTAAAATGAGCCAATCTGAATTATTCGCTATTATGGTGGGCGGTTTAGCCTCTGTAGCGGGTAGTATAATGGCTGGTTATGCTGGTTTAGGGATCGATCTAAAATACCTAATTGCCGCTTCATTTATGGCTGCCCCAGGTGGCTTACTAATGGCAAAAATCATTATTCCTGAAACAGAAAAAATGGATATCAATAATAATGAAGCTGAGGAAATAGAAGAAGACGAAAAACCAGTCAATGTAATTGATGCTGCAGCAACAGGCGCAACTTCAGGGTTAAAACTAGCAGTAAACGTAGGTGCTATGCTCCTTGCCTTTATTGCCTTAATCGCTTTATTAAATATGATAATTGGTGGCATTGGTTCTTTATTTGGTTACGACCATATAACTATTGAATGGATGCTCGGCTACATATTTGCACCTATTGCTTACGTTATTGGCGTTCCAGCAAACGAGATGCTACAAGCCGGTAGTTTTATCGGTCAAAAAATTGTGGTTAATGAGTTTTTTGCCTACGTAAACTTTGTTGAAGTAAAAGACTCGTTAAGTGTTGGCACACAAGCGATTGTAACTTTCGCTTTATGTGGGTTTGCTAACTTATCGTCTATCGCCATTTTATTAGGTGGTATTGGTTCTATGGCGCCAAGTCGTAGACCCGACATAGCTCGTTTAGGTTTAAAAGCCATGATTGCAGCTACATTAGCAAACTTAATGAGCGCCGCTATTGCAGGTATTTTCATTACATTGTAATGACACTATGTAACCATAGTTAACATGAATAAATTTATTATTAAGAAGCTTTAACATGACAAATAAACAAGACATTGCCGCCCTATCGTTATCGTTAATCGACCTAACCAGTTTAACGAACACTGAAACCGATAACGACATTATTACGTTATGCCAACAGGCTAAATCGTCTGTAGGTGAAACAGCAGCTATTTGTATTTATCCTAAATATATCCCTGTAGCTAAAGCACAATTAGCCAAACAAAATACACCAAATATCAAAATAGCCACAGTTACTAACTTTCCTCATGGCAATGATGATGTTAATTTAGCCGTTAGCGAAACTCTTGAAGCCGTTAAACTAGGTGCTGACGAAGTGGATGTGGTATTTCCTTACCAAGCGTTAATTGCAGGTAATCCAGATGTAGGCTTTGAGCTTGTTAAAGCGTGTAAAATAGCGTGTGGCTCTCATGTTTTACTTAAAGTAATAATTGAATCTGGCGAACTTGCAACGCCAGAGCTGATCAAACAAGCGAGTGAAATATCGATTAACGCCGGAGCTGATTTTATTAAAACCTCTACAGGTAAAGTGGCTATTAATGCTACACCTGAAGCAGCTAAAATCATGTTAAATGTAATAAACGACTTGAATCCTAATGTAGGCTTTAAAGCTGCAGGTGGCGTTAAAAATGTGGATGATGCAGAGATTTACTTAAATTTAGTATTTGATATTTTAGGCGCATCTTGGCTGAACAAAACACATTTTCGATTTGGTGCAAGTAGCCTACTAGGTAATCTTTTAATTACCTTAAACCAAGACGTAGATAAGCCAAGCACTTCAGCATATTAATTTTGAAATGACCTTAGGTACATAAGTCTCATGGCTCAGCTTTATTTTTATTATTCAACAATGAATGCAGGTAAATCTACTCACCTGCTTCAATCTGCTTACAATTACTCTGAACGTAACCTAAGATCATTACTATATACCGCAAAACTAGACGACCGATTCGAGCAAGGAAAAATAGCCTCTCGAATTGGGTTGCATGCAGACGCATCCTTGTTCGATGAAAACACCCAGTTATTTGATGAAATAAAACGTGAAAACAACACGAATAAAATAGATTGTGTACTGATAGACGAAGCGCAGTTTTTATCAAAAGCTCAAGTGAAACAACTTACAGATATTGTAGACGGTTTAGATATCCCTGTACTTGCCTACGGTATAAGAACAGACTTTTTAGGCGAAACCTTTTCAGGTAGTGCCGCGTTACTTGCATGGGCTGATAAATTAGTAGAACTTAAAACTATATGTCACTGTGGTCGTAAAGCTAACTTTGTTATACGACGTGATGAAAACGGCAACCCTGTTAAAAACGGTGAACAAGTCGAAGTTGGCGGTAATGAACGATACGAACCTTTATGCCGAGCCCACTTTAAAACGTTGGTTTGGACCTTACCTTAATTTATCAAGGATAAAAGATACTTATGGCTATTTTCGAAAGCAAACACCCGCTTGTAAAACATAAAATCAGTTTACTCAGAAAAGATGCTATTTCAGTCAAGTCTTTTCGCGAGCTAACCAGAGAATTAGCCACCATGCTGACCATGGAAGCGACCACTGAACTTGCACTGGCTAATCAAAATATTGCATGTTGGTCTGGCGATATTTCTACCCCCCTGTTAGCCGATAAACAACCAACATTAATTCCTATATTAAGAGCAGGATTAGGTATGTTAGATGGCGCACTTACCATACTCCCTTGTGCAAAAATTAGTGTTGTAGGCTTACAAAGAAATGAACTAACACTGCAACCAGAAAGCTATTACGAAAATGTAGTTGCTGATGTCAATGTGCGTACAGCTATTATTATTGATCCTATGTTAGCCACAGGTGGAACTGCCTTAGCAACTATAGAACTATTAAAAAAATCAGGCTGTAAAAACATTAAAGCTATATTTTTAGTGGCTGCGCCTGAAGGTATTGAGCTACTTCAACAAAATCATGCTGATGTGGATTTATTTCTTGGTGCCATAGACGACAAGCTTAATGAAAATGGTTATATTTTACCGGGGTTAGGTGATGCTGGTGATAAAATTTTCGGTACGCTGTAATCCATAGTACTTCGGCTATATTTATGGTTTCGAGCGGAAGTTAATAAAGAGGGATGCTTACGGAAATAAATATTTAGGTTTCACTTCTCACTTAAAAAGTGAAACCTTTATTTCAAATGACTATTTGTAAAGCTACTGAATGCGTTTAACTAATACAACCCAATCTTTACCTTTATCTGATGGAGGAAAACCTAGCTTTTGCTTCTCTGCTTTCCAATACCTATTCATGATTTTTTCTATACTAATAGTAGTTTGCGAGCCTTTTTGTAATTTACCACCATTGCGAGGATCAAACCACTGAACTGAATAGTCTGCAATTTCAGGTATAAACCCAAGACTCACTTCTTTAGATGTGTCTTTCACATAAACAATATAGAACTGCCCTAGTTCAGCTAATACCCAAGCATCGTTTGCTAAGTTATCGTGATTCTCTGCTTTATGATATTCAACACCACTCATTTTGAAAAAATCTAAAGCATGCTTAGCTTGATCCCAAAATAAATCACGGGTTCTCCAATCTTGTGCTGTTAGGTCTGAATGCGGATGAGCATAACCAAAATACCATTCGGTTCCCCAAGCTCCTGCAGTTAAAGCTCCCCATAAACCATTCATACGCGCTAGATTATGTTCAGGGTCTTTATCATCAGGTACTAAACTATGTTGAGCATCTCCAGGCTCATCTACTGATACAGCCATTGGTCTGCCATTCACAACGGGCCATTTTCTAAGACGTAAAACCGATCCATGCACAGCACCAAAATCAGCTTTATGCGTTTGCACTGAAGCTCCTGTATAAAAGCTATCAGCCCCCGTAATATCAATATAGTCGTTACCGTTATGAATAACCGTATGATGACGGTATGGGTCATTATTATAAAAGTATTTCGCCATAGCTAATCGCTGAATGGTACTTTGAGGCATGGTAGTATGATTAGGGACCCACTCACCATTCTCCTCGCCCATATTCCAATTTAATGCTAAGTGATGACCAAAGCGTGCAATCAACTCTCTATAATAAAGTTGACGTTGCAATCCTAACCCACCGTTATCAAGTAAGCCTTGGTTTTCAACTTCTTGAGTTTTAAAATGTAAAAACAAACCTTTTGATTGCGCATGTTTAAATACTATATTCCATTGAGCTAATTTAGAAACATCCATACGTTCATAGTTATTATAATCAACGTAAGGAAAAACATTTTGATCATCACCCATGATATTAAGAGTCAGAAAAGAAATTGAATTCATTCCTTTATCCGATAAGTAATTTAACGCTCCAATTAATGCTTTACCTTTACCTGATTTCCATGTGGGATCTCCCTTTTTCCAATCTTTTTTATGGGCTTCCCACGTTTTAACTAACTCATCTTTATGTCCATCGTTATGAAAAGTACCATCAAAATCAGCATACGATAAAAGGTTTTCAGGGGCGTCAGGACCGGCTTTAATAAAATATTCACCTGTTTCCGCAAAGCGTAAATAAGGTTTATTAATATATTCTAATCGACCTCTTTCGCGAAAATCAGGATACTTTTTATTACTCGATTTTATTTTTAACTGCCCTGTTTGACCGTCCATAAAACCTGCAGTTACACCGCTAATGGTTTTAGTAGAAACAGCAACAAATGAGCCTTTACGAAACGATGTACGCCAAGTCCACTCTCCTATTTCATCAGGGGTAAAGTAAACTCTCCATTTATTTCCTGAGGTCGCTCCAGAATTTTCAGCATTACCATCTGCAGCGAAAAATCCGGGAACAATATAGCTTTTTCCTGTTTTTTTATGGGTAAATTCAATATTAAGACGGTAATTAAGAAATGGATTATATGCATCTGTTTCAGAAGTACTTGGTCCATCAAATGTCATTGATATACTATGCCATTTACGTAACTCTCCAGACACCTCAAGCTTAGTATTAGCACTTGATGATGTAGAAAAAAACAACATACTAGCCATAAGGGCAGTCATTATTACGCACATTTTTATTTTATACATTACATTTATCCTTCATTGAACCGTCTTAATTTTTATCCGCTATCAATCAATAAGCTATTTCAGAGCACATTGAGTAAAACGTGGTGTAACTATTTAGGTAAATTAAACTTTCTTATGTTTGCATTACTTTCAGTGGGGAAGTCAGTGGGTACAGGAAGACTAACTTTCCCAGTTGCGACCCACTCAGCTCCCCGTAAAAAAGTCGTAATAAATCCAACACCTTCAAAGGCTCTTTGATCATGCCCTAACGTTGTATGGAAAATACGACCTTTATGATAATTGAGTGTCATTAATACAGGTTCGTTACGTGCATCACCTTTTTTACGATAATGCGGATAAGCCGTAGCAAGAATAGTCATGTTTTGAGCGGGGCCACGCAAGTGCTCATACATTTCATCTGGAGCATGTAACCAACGTTCAGGTAAACCTTGTGTAATGGGATGAGAAGAATCTCGAATATCGATGTGAAATTTTTGTACTTTACCATGACGGCCCGCACTTCCAGCCTGAAAATCACGCGTTAATTTACCAGCTTGGTTATAATAAACATAAGGCCCATGTTGCTTATTTCGGTTTCCCCATCCGCCTAATCCAATCATTTCATTGTAAGCTTTCCATTCAGGAAAAGCGTTATCAGCGGCATGTACTACAACAAGTCCACCGCCACGCTTCATGTATGCTTCAAAAGCGGCTTTAGTTTCAGCTGGCCAAGGTGCTGTTTTCCAACCTAAGTTTGAAACAACCACATCATAAGCTTCAAAATTTGGGGTAAAGTTAACATCAGCTTTAGGTTCTTTATATTCTTGATAGATTTTTCCGTCGTTTAACGGATATTGCTCAATAATATTGTTATGTCCTGTTGAGCGCCATAAGTTTGAAGTACGATATATATCCACTTCAAACAAGCCCGATTGCTCTAAGTATTGTTTCATCATTAACGTAGATTTTGGCCAAACTGCGTGATTATTTTGACCATCAAGAATAACAACCTTCAGCTTTTCTGCAGCTGTATCTTGATTTTTTATAACACCACAACCTGTAAAACTAAGAGAAGCAATAACGCCTAGCAGAAGTATTTTTTTTAACATTTATGTTCACCGTTTTAGTTTATAAGCACATACCACCTTAAGAGATGGAATTAGCTATTTTTTACCAATAAATTTGTATTTTTACTGAATAAAACCAATTGTAAACAAATAAAATGTAAATACAATGACTTAAACTTGAAAGAACTATAAAGAAGTTTATTTAACCTCAACTCGGGTTAATGAATGTTAGGTAATGAATTAAAATCCTTATTTATCAAAATCTTAATCTGTATCGTTGTTTTCCTAAGTTATATTAGTCTCTCAACATTGATATTTTTGTGTATAACAAGGCGAATTTTTCTATCTAATAGCTAGCTATTAGTAATAAATTCAACGAAGTTAGGCATAAAAATAGCTGCTAGAGAAGCATTTATTAATCCGAATTAAGGTTAATTAACCTTAATAATAAGGATTTGATAAAGCGGTATAGGAAATAAAACAGAGTCGTCACACGTTATTCAAGAATACTAACGTGTGACGACTTAAGGGAATAAGTTTTTAAAAAATCAATCTATAACTTTATAAATAACAGGAAGTTCTTCAGCTTTAGTTTCACTAATATTTAAAGCCGTTAAATACTCTTGGCTAGCTTTCGTGGCCTGATCTTCATCTGCAGCATGAATTCGAGCAACGGCATCGCCTTTATTAACAACAGTACCTGCAGGTAAAATTCTATCAAAGCCAACACTGTGATCAATCAACTGACCATTAGCTGTTCTTCCGCCTTTCATACCTACAATAGACAAACCTATATCGCGCGTTTGCATGCCTGAGATATAACCTGAACGCGTAGCAATCACGTCTTTAATTACGTTTGCTTTAGTCATAGACTCCCACGGAGCCTCTAAAAGGTTATTAGGTCCGCCTAAAGCTGCAATCATTTTAGAAAATACTTCAGCCGCTTCACCATTAGCTAGCACAGCATTAATTTTAGTTTTAGCTTCCGCTTCTGTATTTGCAATTTTTGAACTGATTAGCATAGACGTTGCTAAAGCAACAACTACTGCGTGTAGTCTAGGTTCACGTTGCTTACCTGTTAAATATTTAACGGTTTCATACATTTCAACCGCATTACCTGCCGATGTACCTAATACCTGATTCATATCAGTAATAATGGCTTGAGTGGGCACACCGGCACCATTGGCAACACTTACAATACTTTGTGCAAGTTGAGTCGCTTGAGTCATATCCGACATCATGGCGCCATTACCCATTTTTACATCCATTACCAGTGTATCTAATCCCGCTGATAATTTTTTAGATAAAATAGAAGCCGTAATTAAAGGAATAGATTCAACAGTGCCGGTTACATCTCTAATACTATAAAGTCGTTTATCTGCCGGTGCTAAGTTGTCTGTTTGAGAAATAATAGCAACACCAATATCTTTAACAATACGTTTAAATTCAGAAATACTAGGTTGAACATTAAAACCAGCAATACTTTCTAACTTATCAGACGTTCCACCTGTGTGACCTAAACCACGGCCTGAAATCATTGGAACATAAGCGCCACATGCCGCAACAATTGCAGCAAGCATAAAGCTAACCTTGTCACCTACTCCACCAGTAGAATGCTTATCAACTACAGGTCCATCAAGTTCAGGCCACGATAATACATCGCCCGAGTTCATCATCGCTTTGGTAAAAGCAACAATTTCTTCAATTTCCATTCCTTGTTGGAATATTGCCATTGCCATTGAGCCTACTTGCGCATCATTAAAGCTTCCGTTGACTAAACCATCAACAAAACCTTGAATTTTATCAGCAGACAAAATTAATCCATCGCGTTTTGTTCTAATAATCTCTTGTGGTAACAACATAGGTGTTCCTTAAATTTCTTATAATTATTGAATTAAATGTCTAATAAACTTTTTGGTGTAAACGCATCTGGCAACAACTCAGATACGGTCCAAATTTTTGTGTGTCCTAAATGGTTAGCAGATATCACTTTGGCATCTTCCGCTAAAAACTCGGCTATCACCTGCCTACATGCGCCGCAAGGTGGTGTGAGTTTTTCTTGTTCTGTGTATACAACAATTGACTGAATACGCGTTTCGCCATTTATAACCGCTTGTGCAATACAGTTACGCTCAGCACATACCGTTAAACCATAGGAAGCATTTTCAACATTACAACCGCTAACTATATGACCTAACTCAGTTAACGCTGCAGCACCTACCCTGAAGTTGCTATAAGGTGCATAAGCCTTTAAGTAAGCTTCTTTCGCTTTGGTAATTTGATCTTGATAGTTTGATTGAGTATTCATTTGTATCTCCCTACAATAAAAACTGACCATATAGTCAAGTTAGTTAAATCTTAATCTAGCTAGATAGATATTACTAGTACTAAAGTTAATTTTAGGACGATTAATTTATAAAAAAAAACCGCACGTAAAGTGCGGCTTTGATTAAATATCAAACATTTAAATTAGAACGTGTATTTAACACCAATTTTAACATTCCATGTAGATGCTCTATCTTCAAAAACAATAGGTGCATCATCTGCCTCTGCGTTTTTAGAGCTGTACACATATTGTCCTTGGTCATTTATATCATAACCAAATAAATCTGACGTACTGTTACCAAATTCATTTTTATAAACACGAGCTGAGTCTTTATCAATTATTGCCCAAGCATTATCAATATCTAGATACAACAAGCCTTTATGCCCATCAAAAATACCAGGAAGCTCTTGTTCAATTCTTAAATCAAGACTTGAAACCCAAGGACCACGCTGATTATTTTTAGCTAAAGCTCCACCTTCAGTAGATAACCCAAGAACTTCAAGTTGTGAAACAATTTCTGAATAACTCATACCATTTACAAAATCAACGGCTGCATCATCAGCTCCTGTTGGAATGTAAGGTAAATATGCCGGATGAAGATCTAAATCACCATCTAAACCAGTTTCATTAAAGTTTTTACCTAACACCCAGCTGTATGGGCGACCAGATTTACGTTCAAAAAATGCATGGAATGTTGTTGCATAACCACCGATGAACTCAGTGCTATAACGTAAATTGAATGTAATTCTGTGCTTAGTTTCATAAGATGAAGTACCTAGAGCAACATTTTGTGGATCGTATACCGGATGGAACTCATATGATGTATTAGATGAAGTACCTGATGCTGCAAAGCGATCTTCCACATCAGTATTAGTATACGAGAAATTCATATTCAAACCACTTTCAAAGGTTTTACTTAAACTAAACGTTTTAATTAATGTTTCACCACCACCAATATTTGTCATTAAAATATCACGACGACCTCGTCCTTGATCACCTGCTTGATAAGCTTCACTATCTGTATTAAATGCAAAACCATAGATTGGGCGACCATCTACAGTATAGCCGTTAAGACCACGAGAAGTGTCAACTTGACGACTCAAATCTTCCCAAATAACTCCATCTTTAACTTTCTTGTATAAAACTTCACCGCTGATGTTCCAGTTTTCGCCTAACCCTATAGCACTAAAGTCAGCAACATAATCTGCTGCAACACTATATTGCCATGTGCTTGGAATTTCGAAATCAGGATCAATAGCATCAATATTCGAATTAGCACCGTCTAGCGATGAACCAGAGATTGCATCTAAAGCTCGTTGTGGAATACTGCTAGGATCTGGGTTGTTTAGGTATGCATCAACCAAAGATTGGTCAGCATCACTTTCATTTCGGCTACTATAGGCAGCAATACGACTACCATCGTTAGTAAATGAGTTTGATACCCATACGTTAGGACTACCACCACTAAATAAACCAAAACCACCACGAAGCGTTAAGCCTTCAATTTCTTCATCTAGATCCCATTTGAAGCCTACACGAGGTAAAAATATATCTGTACCATCTAAATTTTCATTGTTTTTAAAACCATTACGTTCTTCAAATAATGGATTCTCTGTTGGTTTGTCACTGTTAGAAATACGTTCATAACGTAAACCATAAGTTAAATTGAAACTATCATTAACATCCCAGCTATCTTCAACATAAAAAGCATGGTTACTTAAGCTAAAGCTTGCAGCAGCATCATCTCTATTTAAACTTGGGTTATTTTGATATTCAAACCAATCAGCGTTCCCTGATTCAAAGTCTTCAATAGAATCAAAGTACCATGATCCTAAATAATGTTGCATAAAGATGTTAAATACATCAACTTTTTCGTATTCCCAACCAAATGAAATCGCATGATCATCAAGTAAATATTCACCACTGAATCGTAATTGCAATGTTTCATTACTCAGTTGATTAGCATGACGACTATCATCAGAACCTAAATTAATTGTCCCGCCGCCATGATCAATCTTAACTTCACCAAATTCCAAACCACCAACAGAAGCTTGGCTGTTTGTACTTTCTTTGTATGATGCTTTCATTTCAGTTGAAAAGTTTTCAGTCCAGTATGAAAACACTTGACCTACGTAAGTCTTGTACTCATTTGTTCTATTGTACCAATGCGAAGATAAGTACAATTCATTTGAACGACCAGCTGTATTACCTGCACTATTACTGAAGCCATAACCATAAGTTAATGATGCACGATGATCGTCGTTAATATTCCAGTCTAATTTTAAAGAATATTTTTCATCTTCTAAAGGAATTGATGCATCCCAAGAACCCGCATCATAACCATACTTAGATTGTGCTGTACTCACTACACGTTCAAGATCACTTAATGATACATTGCTGACTTCATTTGCTACACCAGAACCAGCAGGGCCGGTATTAACAGTACTAGGTGCTTCAAATGTTTCATATGAAGCAAAGAAGAAAAGCTTATCTTTAATAATTGGACCACCTAAAGTCGCTCCATAACTTTCTTCTTTAAATTTTAATTTAATGTCTTCGCCTGTTTCAGGATGCTCAGGATCACCTGCCCAAGAATCTTGTGCTTTTTCAAAAAATACACTTCCGTGAAAATCATTCGTACCTGATTTTGTAACAACACTAAGTTGTCCACCAGAAAAACCACCTTCTTTTGCAGAGAAAGGTGCAATTGCAACACTTAATTGTTCAATCGAATCAAAAGCAATAGGCGAGCGCTCAGTTGGGTAACCGTTACCAGCTAAACCAAAATCATCATTCAGTTTTACACCATCAACTTTCAAACTATTATAACGAGGGTTACTTCCTGCTAAATATAATGAAGAGCCATCATTACCTACAACAGCCATAGGGTTTTGACGAGCAATATCTTTGATATCTCGGTTAAAAGAAGCCGCCTTACTAATTTGATCACCGTAAAAAGTACTTTCAGAACCACTTATTTGTTCATATAAAGTAGATGTCCCAGTTACTTCAATACGTTCTACATTTAAATCTTCTAGAGATTCAGAAACACGAAACACTTCACTCAATGAAATATAAACATTTGATAATTTTTTATCTTGAAATTTATCAGAGTCAATTTCTATTGTGTAAGGCCCACCAACACGTAACCCTTGAGCGAAAAATGCTCCTGAGTCATTAGTTGTTAATGTTTTACGTGTGCCTGAAGGCTCATGCGTAACAATAATGGTGGTGTTAGCAGCTGCATTACCTGCAGGCCCAACAATAGTACCCCTAATACCTGAAGAGGTATCAGCAGCCATAGCTGATGTTGATAAACCAAGTGCTAAAACTACAGCACCTGTAAGTTTTGAGAGACGATGATTTTTCATCATATTATTCCTTAGTATAAGTTTAAAATTAGTTTTCTTATGTTTAAGTAAAATGTTGTGCAATTAGTTAGTATTTATTTTTTTATATTTATTATTGTCGATTCTGATTAAAGCAAAGTTTCTTTACATTTTCATTACATGATTTTGGAACAAGTTAAAACTCAAATAAAAACCACTTACCACCATTTTCATAAAATCAAAAGAAAAACACAAATAAACCTTTAAAAACAACAAGATAAAACAAAAACACAGAAAACAATATTTATTTTATAGATTCTTTTAGATATTAAAAAGGTTGTTTTTAAAACAAAATATTATACCCAACAAAAGAACTTTAATTAACAAACCAATTGGTCAGGTTATAAATCAATAGCAATATAAAGCCTTAAAACAATAAGATATAGAGTTTTTAAAAAACACACCCAATAATCAACAAAAATAAAAATATGATATTTATTAAGTAATAACCTACAATATTTTATCAATTTTACGAATCTTAGGGTTTATTCGTAATTAAAGTTCCAAATAACAACCTTAGCCTAACGAAAACAATTTAATATTTCTGTCATTAAATTGTTTTAAAATGGTACAAATGATACAAAGCCATAACAGTAATCAAACCAGATAGTCAGCTATAAGGAACAATAGCTAGGGTAGTGAAGGCCGTGTATATGTATGCAAGCTGCAACTTTTGATTAAAGGAGTGTTCAATTATATGAAAGAAAATAATAAACTAACCAAACAAAGTAACATTCAACAAAAAGAGCAGACTATCAAAACTACAAAACAAGGCAGTATTAGAGAAAAAAGCCAAGATAAAATATTAGCTGCCGCTCAAGAAGAATTTATCTTACAGGGTTATAAAGGTGCTACGGTACAAGCGATTGCAGACCGAGCAGAATTACCTAAAGCTAATGTACTTTATTACTTTAAAAATAAAGAGAACATATACCATGCTGTTTTAGAGCGCACATTAGCAATGTGGGATAATGCTATTGGCGATATAGATCCTGACCACGGACCTATAGTTGCTATTGAAAAATTTATCGCGTCAAAAGTTCAGTTATCATTTAAAGAGCCTGCGGCCTCTAAAATTTATGCTATGGAAATTATACAGGGCGCACAACACCTCAAAGATTTTACACGTACCTATTTACGTAAGTGGGTAAGAGAAAAAGCGGTTTTATTTCAGCAATGGATAGACAGTGGTGAAATGGTTAATGTTGATCCTGTACATTTGATTTTTCTTATTTGGTCTTCAACTCAACATTATGCTGACTTTGACAATCAAATATTAACGGTCATGAATCAAGCAGATTTTGAAGATGAAGATTGTGAAAAAGTTACTGCCTTTTTAACCGACTTTATTCTGCGTGGTTGTGGTTTAAAGAAAGATTAATCCCCTATTGCTAAATAAGGAACAACATTGAAAAAAATTATATTACTGCTAGCGATTTTACCTTTACTCATTACAGGCTTAAGCATGGCTAATGAAACTGAAACACCTCAAAAACTTCGTATAGCAACATTCAATGTAAGTATGGAAGCTTTAAATTATCTTCCTTATGTTAAAGGCCAAGCTCCATCAGTAAAAGGTAATGAGCTCGGTACGCAATTAAAAAACAATCATCAACAAATAAGAAATATTGCTGAAATAATTCAACGTGTAAATCCTGATATTATTTTATTGAATGAATTTGATCGTGAAGATGACTCTCATCAAGCCATTAAGCTCTTTTTATCTCAGTACTTAAATAAAAGCCAACAGGGACAAGCAGCCATTAAATTCCCTTATTTTTATCAAGGCCCAGTAAATACAGGGGTTCCTACCCCTTTTGATTTAAATAACGATAAAGTTAAAGGCGACTCACCCAATGATAATTACGGCTTTGGCTACTTCCCTGGCCATTTCGGTATGGTGTTATTATCTAAGTATCCTATCAATGAAAAAGGTATTCGAACTTTCCAACACTTTAAATGGAAAGATATGCCAAACGCTTTAAAGCCAATAGACCCAAAAACGAATAAACCTTGGTACAACGAAGAAGCATGGAATAACTTTAGATTATCGTCTAAATCTCATTGGGATATTCCTGTATCTATTGGTAACAAAACACTTCACGTATTAGCTAGCCACCCTACTCCGCCTGTTTTTGATGGTCCTGAAGATAGAAACGGTAAGCGTAATCACGACGAAATACGATTATGGAACGATTATATTACGCCAAATAAAAGCGATTATTTATACGACGACAACGGCGTAAAAGGCGGCATAGCCCCAAATAGCGCTTTTGTTATTATGGGTGACCAAAATGCTTCAAGTGTTGATGGCGATGCCATTAAAGAAGGCATAACCGATTTACTTGCTCACCCAAATGTTCAAGACACCAAGCCTGGTAGCAAAGGCGGAAAAGCTCATAACAAAAGTAATCCATACAGTAAAAATCATACGGCACATTGGGGTATGCGAGCTGATTATGTTTTACCTTCTAAAAACCATATTAACGTTATAAATTCAGGTGTTTTTTGGCCATTACCAACAGATGATGAATTCAGGCTTGTTAAAGACAGAGCCGCATCTTCAGATCACCGTTTAGTTTGGGTTGATATCAGCCTATAACCTTTAAAAATCTATAGGACATTCTATTATGAATAAAATACTTGCAGCATTGACTATTGCTGGTTTAACTATGTCGTGTGGTAACGAATCAAAAACAACAGTTACCCCAGCTGAGTCAGCGCCAGTTATTTCAGCACCTAAAAATATTATTATGGTTGTAGGTGACGGTATGGGCCCCACTTATACAACAGCCTATCGCTACTTTAAAGATGATCCAGCAACACCTAAAGTAGAAAACACCGTATTTGATAGACATTTAGTGGGTATGAGCAGTACCTACCCTGATACTCATCATTCATATGTAACTGATTCAGCAGCTAGTGCAACAGCACTTTCAACAGCAAATAAAACCTATAATGGTGCTATTGGTGTTGATATGGATAAAAATCCACTTGAAACCGTACTAGAAAGAGCTAAATCACGCGGTAAAAAAACAGGCGTAGTCGTTACTTCACAAATCAACCACGCGACACCCGCTTCGTACTTATCTCATAATGAAAGTAGACAAAACTACAACGAAATTGCGAATAGCTACATAGACAATGGCATAAAAGCCGATTTATACCTTGGTGGCGGTTGGAAATACTTTATTAGAGACGATCGTAACCTAGTGAACGAGTTTAAAGATAACGGATTCACCTACATAGATAGTTATCAAGCGCTAGAAACTACATCGACAGACAAACCATTACTCGGTTTATTTGATAAAAAAGGTCTCCCTTGGGCATTAGACGATACCAATAAATATCGTCTTTCAAGTATGGCCAAAGCAGCAACAAAACATTTAGAAAACAAACAAGGATATTTTCTATTAATTGAAGCAAGCCAAATTGACTGGGGCGGACATTCAAACGATATAGCAGCAGCGATGGGCGAAATGGACGACTTAGCAAAAACTCTCGAATACTTAGAAACTTACGTTAAATCACATCCTGATACTTTAGTGGTTGTAACAGCTGATCACAGCACAGGTGGTGTTACTTTAGGTGCACATGGTGTTTACGAATGGAAGCCTGAGACCTTAAGAACCATGCTACAATCACCTTCATCTATTGCTAAAGTATTTGAAGCTACTGACATCACTAAAACCAAAGCTAATGAATTGTTTAACTTTGAATTAACTGAAGATGAACTATCAACGCTGATCACAGTGAAAAATGATACGTTAAAAAACATTCAAATTACGGCAATTACCGATGAAGCAAAGTCTAAAAAAATCAGCCTTCAAAAAGAGCTATACACAGCCATTAAAAAAATAATTGATGGTCGTACAAATACAGGTTGGACATCTTCAGGCCATACAGCAGTTGACGTTCCTGTTTTCGCTTTAGGCAGTAATAAAGACATGTTTAATGGCTATCAAGACAATACAGATATTGCTAAAAAGATATTTACCCTATTAGACAAATAATGTGTTCTTAATATATTTAAAAAACTAAAAAGCTGAATATTTTATTCAGCTTTTTTATTTCTGTATTTACTATGGAAGTTTATCAACTAACAACAGCAAGATCTGTCAGGTAACCTCTCATATTTTATGAGATTATTAATACATCGCCTTACTTATTGATACAAACAATATAAATATGGACACCATAAAAAATATCCCCTTTCAAAAAGTATGTCATTTTATAGATAAAAATTTAAATACAAAGCTTCCTTTAGATGATCTATGTAAAATTGAGCATTTATCCAAATATCATTTTCATCGCTTATTTCACCTGCATGTTGGGTTACCTGTTTTTCAATATATTCAATTACAACGAATGAAAAAAGCAGCTAATCAACTCTATTACCATCATCACTTAACAATAACTGACATTGCTCTAGATGCAGGTTTTGAAAATATTGAATCATTCTCGCGCGCGTTTAAAAAAGTATTTTTAGTAACACCCACACAATTTAAACAATCGCCTAACTGGGCACCCATTTCAGGTAACCATCTAAATAATGTAAATACAACACAAGCGAATCAATTTATGGAAAATTCACTAATAGCGAATGTAAAAATACAATGGTTTGATAAAACCCCAATAGCCAGCTTATCCCACAAAGGTTCACCTCAAACGTTACATAGCAGCATAAAACGTTTTATTGAATGGCGAAAAGAACACCATACGCCACCAACACTCAGTAAAACTTTTAATATTTTATATAACGACCCACACACTACACCAGCAGAGGACTACCGATTTGATATAGCCACCAATATCACCTCAAAAAACCTAACAAACAACGAGCAATTGAAAGAAGATAAGCTTAAAGAGAATACGCAAGGTGTAGAGCTGGGGGAAATTCCCGAAGGATATTGTGCCGTATTACGATATACAGGAAGTGATGACAATTTAGGTAAAATGATAAACGCACTTTACAGCCAATGGTTGCCGCAAAGTGGTAAAACGCTTCGTGACTTCCCTTGCTTTATTGAACGCGTAAAAATGTTTCCTACTGTTAACCAAAGTGAAGCGATTACTGATATATATTTGCCGATTATTTAATAAGACGACAAGACGAATGAGTTTCAAAGCTAAAAATAACTCTTTAGCTTTGAAACAATAATGTTATTTATAAATTAAAGATTTGAATATCATCAAGGAATGGTCCACTACTTCCTATAGTACCGCCAATAACGTATACCGTATTGTCTAAAGTAGTAATGGCATTATGACGACTCGCTTTATAACCTAAATCTACTTTTTCCCATACTTTAGTTTTAAAGTCATAAACATATGTTGATGATAAATTTTCGTAATCACCAAATGTATATAATTTATCTTTAATGACAGTCACTGAATGTGCACTCATTTTAACAGGCATTGAAGGAAGAGAAATCCACTTATTTGTCTTAGGGTTAAACTCCTCAAATACATTCAGAGCTGACTTATGATTGTATCCACCAACCAGATATATCTTGTCATCTTTAACTACCGATCGAGTTGTTTTAGCTGTAGGCATATCTGCAGCCCTCATCCATTTATTTTGTTTAACGGAATAAACTGACACTAAAGCGCTAGCAACTAATTCACTTTTATTAGGGTATGCACCACCAAAAACAAAAATATTATTATTTAAGAATACAGCACTATTAATTCGAGTTGGATAAGGTAATGGTTTAGCAAAGCTAACTTCATGAGTTATCGTATCAAATATTTCAACTCTATTTTCATATCGAAACTCTTTATTTTTCAGGCTGACACCACCAATGATATATATAGAATGTTCACCATCCCAAACAGCTGAAAAATACCGTCTAGGTATTAATTTACTTTTTAAAACCTGTATTTTATTGGTATTAGGGTTTATTTGTTCAATACTTGAAAGAAAGCCCTTTTTATTACTACCTCCAAACACATAAATCATCTTCCCATCATTAATTGCAGCATGGGCAAAACGAGATTTAGAAAGAGATAAACCATCAGACTTTAAATCGGATGTAGTGGAACAACCTGAAAGAGCGATAAGAAAGAAAATAAAGAGGTGTGATAAATAATTTGTTTTTAAGTTAATCATACCATTAGTCCATTAATTTACGATTATTCATTTTATAATAGCCACCATAAACAATGCAAGTCTAAAGCTTTATAAAGCTTTGATTTTTAAATTAATAAATATAAAAAAAGCACATAAACGTGCTTTTTTATTGCTTACCTTATAAGATTAACCTTGCTCTAGCACCGAATTAAAGCGCTCAAAACCTTTAGTTAAATCTTCAATTAAATCGTCTACATCTTCTAAGCCAACATGAAGCCTAATTAACGGAAACTCGTATTTCCATTCTGTAGCAGTACGCATGGATTTTACGTTTGATATCGCTAAAATCAAGCTTTCAAAACCGCCCCACGAATAGCCCATTTTAAAGTGTTCCATTCCGTCAAGTAACGCAGTAATGGCCGCTTGGCTGCCTTTGTTTAATACAAACGAAAACAAACCATTTGAACCATTAAAATCACGTTCAAAAAATTCATGACCTGGGCATGAAGGTAAAGCAGGATGCAGTACCGTTTCAACTTCTGGTCTTGTTGCTAACCAATTCGCAATCTTAAGCGCGCTCGTTTGATGCTGTTTTAGCCTAACACTTAAAGTACGGATACCACGCAATGCTAAATACAAATCGTCTGGCGAAGTGCACTGCCCCATAATGTAACTATTTTCACGTACCTGTGGCCAATACTCTTCAGTAGCGGTTGCAGTACCTAACATGACGTCTGAATGCCCTACTATATATTTGGTAGCAGCTTGTACTGAAATATCAACACCATGATCAAATGGCTGAAAATTAACAGCTGCGCCCCATGTATTATCAAGCATAACTATACAGCCATGCTTATGAGCCACTTCTGCTATGCCGGGTACATCTTGAATTTCCATGGTGATTGAACCTGGAGATTCTAAAAATATCAAACTCGTGTTGTCTTGGATAAGCGCTTCGATACCTTTACCAATTAACGGGTCGTAATAAGTGGTAGTAACTCCCATTTTAGCGAGAATTTTGTCACAATAATCGCGAGTAGGTTCGTAGGCATTATCTACCATTAAAATATGATCGCCAGTTTTAACCACCGAAATAATTGCATTAGTAATAGCTGCAGTACCTGAAGGATATAAAGCACAGCCAGCTCCGCCTTCAAGCTCAACCATAGCATCGCTAAATGCAAACGAGGTAGTCGTGCCTCTTCGGCCATAAAACAAGGTTTGATTTGTTCTATTTACTGCTGCAGCTTTCATTTGTTTAACAGACTCAAACACAACCGTTGATGCGCGCTGCACAGAAGGATTGACTACGCCATTTGTCCACTTTGCAGAACGCCCTGCTGTTACTACTTTTGTTTCTGTTTTCATTTATGTGTTCTCGTTTTTAGATATTATAGCTATCTAGCCATCTATAATGTATTTATAACCTGATTAGATTAAAGGTGCACGGAATTTTTGATAATAAGTAAGAATACTTTAAAAGTAATTAGGCTAAATCAATAGCCATATAATTTAGATATAAGCCTAATAACCTACTGCCACCAACGCTCTGTAAATATAGGATTTTTCAAATCTATAATCTCACCAAACCTTGGAGTACTTAAAGTAACTTGCTTTTCTTGTGATGTTTTCAAAATTTGATTTAACGGATCATCCCAATCATGAAACGCTAAATCGAATGTACTGTTGTGAATAGGTATTAACACGTTAGCGTTAAGATCTTGATGAGCTTGTACTGTTTGAGCAGGAAACATATGAATTTTTTTCCAAAACTCATCGTAAGCGCCATTCTCCATAAAACTCACATCAAAAGGCCCATACTTATCACCTATCATTTTAAAGCCATCAAAATAACCCGTATCACCACTAAAATAGAGTTTATATTCATCTAACAAAAATACCCAAGATCCCCACAATGTAGCATTTCTATCCCATAAGGTTCTTCCTGAAAAATGCTGCGATGGTGTAAATGCGATAGTAAACTTACGACCTTTATTCTCTTCATTACTTGTAAACTCCACTTCTTGCCACCAAGCGAGACTTTTAATATTGGCTTTCGAAACTCCCATGCTTATTAAGTTTTCATCAACACCTTTAGGTACATAAAAGAACGTATAATCATTAGAAAGAAATTTAATAGTGTCGTTATCTAGATGATCATAATGATTATGTGAGATGAACACTTTATCTATTTTAGGTAAGTCTTCAAGGCTAATCGCCGCAGCTTCAAAACGTTTGGGGCCTACAAAAGAAACAGGCGACGCTCGTTCGCTAAACATAGGGTCAATTAGCCAATAGCTACCGTAAACTTTCATTAAAATAGACGAATGCCCTAATTTAACGATATAAACACTTTTACTATCAAGCGCATCTAATTTTGCTCTAGTAAGGGGCTTAACATAATTATCGCTGGGCATTGGGTTGTTGCGATCTTCAAATAACGATCGCTTAAAAATAGCTAAACCAACCAACAAGCTCGATCGATTTGCAGCATCATCTTCTACATTTTTATTACTCCCATGATTTATATTTTTATAGACGGCATCAACAGAAGTTGAAGAGCTACAAGCAATGATAATAATAATGAATGTAAATATAGCGATGAATTTACTCAGTGTTTTCATTGATGTTAAACCTATTATTTCAAAATTGGATTGTTTATTCGTTGAGTTTGGGTAAGTAACTCTATTGTGCATTAAAAGTTTTCTAAGGTCTGTGGCTCTTTCGAGGTTACTTTTAAAACAAGCGCAAGCCTTTGAGTTAATTTAAAGTTTAACCCTAAAAGCTCAGCAGCCACTAATAAATTTAATCTTATTAATTGTAGATTAAGAAGTTTTTACAACACTGATATTCTTATGCGTTAATAAGCATACCAGTAAGTCGCCCTGCGGATACAAATAAAAGGTGACAAACTGTGACTAAATAACCTCAACTCGGGATAAGCAAAGTTACTCAACAAGCTATTTTTACGCCTAACTTAACTTCGTTGAATTGATTACTAATAGCCAGAAAGAAAAAAGTTCGCCTTGTTACACACAAAAATATCAATGTTAATGACTAATATCTTAGGAAAATAACAATACATATTAAACATTTGATAAATAAATCTTTTAATTGGTTCACTAACATTCATTAACCTAAGTTGAGGTTAAATAAAATATTTTATGATCAAAAAAGCCGTCAAGAAGACGGCTTTTCAATGACCTTCCATATCATTAACATCATAATCAATAATATGAAATTTATAACACGCTATACTTTTTAGAACTTAGCTGTAATACCTACATTATAACGAGCGCCAAACTGTTCTAAACTAATCAATTGATCAGCAAAACGACCATGTTGTCTGGTTGTTTCTTCAGTAATATTTATACCTTCAACAAACACAGAAATATTATCGTTTATTTCATAACTCGCATTAAGATCCCATTGTCCGTAAGCTTCAGTAAACGTTGGTTCAATTAGGTTTTGTGGTTGGTGCATTGCCCATAAAAAGTCATCGCGCCAGTTATAAGCTAAACGCACTTGTAAGCCATTCTTTTCATAAAAACCAATTAAGTTCGCTGAATCACTTAAACCAGGTAATGCAAAAGTACTTTCAATGTCGTAAAGATCTAATTCAACATCACCGCTAACAAAAGTTAAGTTAACAATTGCGCCAAAGCCTGATTCACCAAATAAGTGTTGTGCATTAATTTCCCAACCATTTACCTCTGCATCTTCTAAGTTACTAGGCGTTGAAATAATAAAGTTAATTACAGGATCTTCAGCTGAAGAAAAACAGGCAGGATTACCACCAATAACTTCACTTGGACAGCCAGCTTGTGGAATAACACTTGGATCACGTAAAGGTTGGCCATTAATATCAGGTAAAGTCCCTTCTCTGGTGCTACTTCCGATAAAGTTTTCAACATATTTTTGGAAAAAGCCGATTGATGCGTAACTACCTTCATCGTAATACCACTCTAAAGATAGATCGATATTTTTAGACTCTAATGGTACTAGGTCTGTATTTCCTACTGATGCATTGAAAGGTCCGTTTGGTCTCGCATCGTAGCTCACTGATGGGAACATTGATGATAAATCAGGGCGACTTAACGTGGTGCTATAAGAAAATCGAGCAATAACGTCTTCAGATAGATCTACGCTCAAATCAATATTAGGGAGCACTCTTGTATAATCAGACTGTTCGCTAACGGCAAATAAATCAGGTTCGGTTATCTCACCAAAACGCCCTGCGGTATTCACGTAGTTAAAGTATTCTATTCGGCGTTGTAATGAAACCGCTTCAACATCGGTTGATTCCCAACGTAAACCAATGTTCATTTGAAAAGGTATATCGTTAAATTCATTTTCAATGTCAAAAGAGACATAAGCAGAAACAGTTTCTTCGCTAATATTATTAAATGTTGGCTCGTCTTCACCACCATATAAGCCTTGGCTTTTCGTTAATTCTAGTGCTTCTAATGCACTATAGTTAGAAAGTAATGGGAATAAGTTTTTATTTCCGCCAATTTCACTACCAAAACCTTCACTTGATGCAAAGTTAAGGTCGAGCGAAGAAATATCGGTTGGCACAAAGGCAACAGTTCTGCGTCTTGTAGTATCAATTTGATAATCAGTTAATGCCAAACCAAAATTAACTTTAGCTAAAGCGCCATCGTTGGTATTTAACCATTCACCATCAAATTGAAATTGTTTAATATTATTTTCAATTTCTAGGCCACGTTGTTGGTATAGGTCAAACTGTACATTTTGATCAGCAAATGCATCTTGCCCTGGTAAATCTGCAGCATCAAAGAACACATCAGGACGACCAGTAGGACTTGTATTATAGCTAACATCTACACCACCACGATCAATAGTGCCATCACCATTGGTATCATTTACGCGTGGATTTTTTAGGTTGATAATAGTTTCAGAGTTTTGGCCATCGGGTTGTGAATGTGAAGTAGAATCATGATAATCAAATGAAAGGTTTAACGATTCACTTACATCCCATTTTAAATTTAAACCTAACGAATCATTCTCAGTTTCAATTAAATAATGAAAAGCCCAAAAATTTAGCTCGTCATCAGGTCGCATTGGATTAGTTACTGTACCATTAGCATCTGCTGAACCACCTGTATCACCATCAAACCAGAAACTAGTACGGTTTGTACTATTAACTTCTTTAAAGCGAGAAAAAACATAATCAACACTCGCTGTTATAGCGTCATTTGGAGCAAATTGTAAAATAAACTGACCATTTTGGCGTTCACGTTCTATATCTTGTGTATCTACATCAATTGTTAATGGTGCCCAGTGAGTACCATTAGGATTTAAGTTTCGGTCAATACCACTTGTATCAACATTAGAGCCTCGGCCTGCAACCCAACCTTGTGCACCTACTCTTTCTTTTCTGCTATCTCGCTCAGCATGAGATAATGAAACTAACACCCCAAGTTTGCCATCCATAAAAGTATTGCTGATCATTCCAGACAATTCTGGCGTAATACTATCGCCCTTGTCGACGCTAGTATCGATAACACCTTTGGCAGAGCCTACCGCTTTAAAACCATCAAAATCGAAAGGTTTAGCCGTTTGAATATTAATAGTAGCGCCAATACCACCAGAAGATATATTAGCCTTACCCGTTTTATATACTTCAACACCTGAAACACTTTCAGCTGCAACTTCCCTAAAGTTAAAACTACGGTCTATACCATTTTCCAGTAATGTTGATGATGTTGGCATTTGTCGATTATTCAGCGTAACTAAGTTAAACGTTGGACCAAAGCCACGTACAGAAACTTGGTTACCCTCGTTATTCGCTCTGTCAATTGAAACACCAGTAATACGCTGTAACGACTCAGCTAAGTTAGTATCAGGAAACTTACCTATATCTTCTGCGGTTATCGCATCAACCACACCACTTGCTTCTCTTTTAATATTAGAAGAATTAATCAGTGATCCTCGAATACCTACTATTTGTATAACCTCGGTATCTTCAGCTTTATTTGTTTCTTCTGCTAATACAGGGGCTATACCACCAATATTAAATATTGCCGTGGCTACTGCAACTGACAACGCTTTTTTTCTGTAGCTATTAGGATATCGTTTCATTTTTCCCTCACATTAATTTCATAATTTGTTGTTTGTTAAAGATTATTTATTTTGACTGTTTATTTTTATGTAAAAAGTACATGAGCTGCATACCATATCTAAAGCATTGAGATTAACTATAAACGCTTCTGTAACGTAATTTTCATACATGCACAGTATAAATATCACACATTAAAAAAATAAGATCAACCATAAACACCAATAAATTATGTGTAATCAATCGTACATATAAAAACATTAACTCAAGAGGCTTAAGTACTTTATTTGTATACGATGGATAAAATAAGTTTAGTTATTAACGAGGTAGCTATTAAAAGGATAAAAAGTAAATAGATTAATGATAATTAATGTTATATGTTAAGATATGCGTTTACTTCAAATCAAACAGATGAATTTATAGTGTTTTTTTATGCCTAAATTACAACAAATTAAAGAAGAATTAATATCGCCGTTATTGGCTGAAGAAACCACAATATATGCGCGAATTTTAAATGATATTGCTAATGCGGTTTTTGTTAGTGATGATAGGCTAGTTACTACACAATTAGCCAAACGCTATAACACCAGTATTAATCCTATTAGAGAGGCGTTGAAACAATTACAAGGTGAAGGTTTTGTCACTGTAGCTCCTAATAGCGGAGCCCGTGTAGCTAAGTTTGAATATCATACTATGCGTGATGTTTTTGAGATTTTACAGTTACTCGATCCTTATTTAATGGAGTGGTTTGTTGATGGGCACACCACTGAACAATTAAATGAACTACATGAACTAGTAAAAACAATGGAAGCTCTTACACCTGAAACTCAATATAACTACAGAGTTTTAGATACTCAGTTTCACTTATTAATGTACAGTAATCACTATAATAAAAGTGCAGTAGATTTATGGCGCAGAAAAAGGCTTATTTTACTTGCTATGCATTCAAATTTAACATTAAACTCCGCTCGTATTAGCCAAAGCATTAAAGAACATAAAGAAATGTTAGCAACAATAGCTAAAAGAGATGTTGAAGCAACCTTAACCTTGTTAAAACAACACATATCAAATAGTGGGCAATATTGGTCTCGCTTTATCCAAAAGTAGTTCTAATCAAAGTTGTATAAATCAATCAATTAAAAAACGAATTCAGCATCACTGAATTCGTTTTTTAATAATACCACCTATATTGTAAAGTACTGATTGAGCGGTAACTCTCGATAACGCTTACCTGTAGCAGCAAAAACAGCATTGGCAATACTCGGCGCAACAGGTGGTACGCCTGGCTCACCCACACCACCTGGAACTTTATTTTTGTCATTAGCTAAATGAACAATAATATCCGGCGCTTGATTTATACGAGTAACGGGGTAATCATGAAAGTTCGATTGAACAATCGTGCCATCTTTAATATCAATATTTCCCATTAGCGCTATAGACGTTCCAAAAATCATAGCACCTTCCATTTGGGCTTTTATACGATCAGGGTTAATGTCTAATCCACAATCTATCGCACAATGAATCTCTTTTACTGTAAGTTTATTATTCAGCACTTCAACTTTAGTGGCTACTGCAACATAGCTAACAAAACTTCGATGAACCGCAATTCCCCAACCTTGTCCTTTAGGTAAAGTTTCATTTATAGGCACATTAGCCGTTAAAGTTTTTAATACATTTTTATAGCGAGTAACCGAATAAGGATGCCTTTCTAGCTCTTCACCATAATTGGTAAAAGCAAAGTTATAGGTTTCTTTATGATTAATTTCTCGGTCTTTACCTAAAGCATTAAAAATAAACTCTGCTGTAGGTACTTTAGCTGCATGAGCAAGTTCATCAATAAAACTATTTAATGCGAATGAATGTTGAATATTACAAACCGATCGCATCCAACCAATACGAACAGGTGCTTCTGCATTAGCTTTTTGCATTAGTACGTTATCAATATCGTAAGGTAAATCCCCAAAACCTAAACTTAATTCAAAGTCTTGCGGGCTATTTTTTTTGCTGTCAAAAGTAGATGCGATACTTGGATAAACGGCCTTTTGTTGCCATGATGTGATTTTGCCTAACTTGTCTATCCCTGCTTTCATGTGTTGAACCGCGCCAGCATGATAGTAACTAGCTTTAATATCGTCTTCTCTACTCCAAACCACTTTAACAGGACGTTTTGTTTTATCCGCTAGGTAAATTGCTTCATTAGCAAAATCAGTTTTAGACTTACGACCAAAGCCTCCACCTAAAAGTGTAGAGTGAACTTTAAACGCATCTACCTCTAGCTTCATCATAGCAGCACCTTGTTCCATTACCGCTTGAGGGTTTTGGACACTTGCCCACACTTCACAAATATCATTATGAAACCAAGCAGTTGCCATAGGGGGTTCCATAGGTACATGAGCTAAGTAAGGAACAAGATACTCTGCTTCAAGCACTTTATCTGAAGCTGAAAAACCTTTAGTAACATCTCCCTTTTGACCTATCGTTTCAGGGGAGTTTTTTAAGCGACTTTTAAATTGCTCAAATGCTTCTTTGGAGTTATGTGTTTTATTTTTACCGAGTTCCCATTCTATTGAGAGTGCTTTTCTACCTTGCAGCGCAGCCCAAGTGTTTGTTGCAACAACAGCTACACCCGATAGCGGAAAATACACAACAGTTTCAGGAGTAGCAGGCATTTCGATTACATCAACAACCCCAGCTATTTTTAAAGCTTCTGTCGGGTCAAACGATTTAACAGTTCCATGTAACACCGGACATCGTTCAATAGATGCAATTAATAAATTAGGTAGATCAACGTCTATTCCATACGTAGTATTGCCCGTAACCATATCGTGCAAATCAACAATAGGTACGGGTTTGCCTATGTATTTAAAATCTGCTGCCGATTTATAACTTAACGACTCAACAGCTGGTAATGGCTTTTTACTCGCTAATTCAGCTAAATCACCATAAGAAAGTTTACCGCCTGAGTTTTTATTAACAACATAGTTATCTTTCGCGTATACAGTATCAACCGAAACCTTCCAGTAATCAGCTGCTGCTTGTTCTAACATAGTTCTAGCAGAAGCCCCCATCTCTCTTAACTTGTCGTAAAACTTACGAATACTTGTAGAACCGTCAGTATTTTGATCGCCGTAGCGCTTATCGCCTAAACCTTGAATAACTTTTACATTAGCCCAATTGGCTTCAAGTTCGTCAGCAATAATTTGGGGAATACCCGTTTTAGAACCTTGCCCCATTTCTACGCGATGACTCACAATTTCAACGGTATTATCTGGTTTTATTGCAACAAAGATATTTAAGCGTTGCGGTTTACTTTCTACAACATTCGCAAATTTAGGTAAGTTTGATGTTGAAGGTGTTATTGAGCTACATCCTAACAACAAGCCTCCACTTGCAATACCTGCATAAGACAAAAATTCACGACGCGACAATTTTGAGGTATTCATGATTTTGCTCCTGCTTGAGTTGCAAGTACAGCGGCAGCTTCTTTTATGGCTTTTTTAATACGAGGATAAGTTCCACATCGACAAATATTGCCTGACATATGGTTATTAATGTCATCGTCTGTAGGCTTAGTATTATTTTCAAGTAAAGTAAGAGCGCTCATTATCTGCCCCGACTGACAATAACCACACTGTGGCACGTTATTATCTTTCCACGCAATTTGAATAGGATGCTCGCCATTATCATCAACACCTTCTATTGTGGTGATTTTTGCATTGTTAGCGACAGCAACAGGCGTTATACAAGATCGAATAGCTTGACCGTTTACATGAATAGTACAAGCACCACACTGCCCTATTCCACAACCAAACTTTGTTCCTTTAAAGTTTAATAAATCACGTAACACCCATAATATAGGCATATCATCAGGCGCATCAACCTTATGTATTTCATTGTTAATATTAAGTTTTATCATAATAACCAATTACCTATCCTTAAGTTAGCATCAACACGTAATACTAATAAAACGGTTTAAAACAACTTAAATTAATAAGTTATTTTATTGTCAACAATTGACATTCTTACCAAATCATATATTAATGAACATAATAAAAACATAATAAAATTATTTAGAAATGCAGCATCACAAAATAAAACGACATTATTTACACTTTGTACTACGCACTATAAAAACAATATTAGTATACACCTTATGCTTATTATTACCGCAAAAAGTTATGGCTGCAGAAAAGGTAAAACACTTAACTTGGGCTCATGTTTACGAATTAACAGAACCCCTTCATAAGTGGTCGGTTTGGGCGGCAGAAGAAATTAACAGAAAAACCAATGGAAGATATGTAATAGACGTATTTCCAGCGTCTATTATGGGAAAAGAAGCTGAGCTTAATCAAAGCTTAAGTTTAGGCACTATAGATATTATTTATACAGGAACAAGTTTTGCTGCTCAGAGTTATCCTCCAATGGGTTTATCTGAACTACCCTATGTATTTAGAGATTACGAACATTGGCAAAATTTTAATGAAAGTCCTTTATTTAAAGAGCTTTCAGAAGGTTATAAAGCGGCTTCGCGAGGTAACCAAGTTGTAGGAAACAACTACTATGGTCAACGCCATGTAACCTCTAACTCCCCCATTTTAACCCCAGAAGATATGAAAGGTTTAAAATTACGCGTCCCCAATGCCTCTATTTACAAAATGTTTCCGTTAGCTGTTGGCGCTAATCCAAGCCCAATCGCGTTTTCAGAGGTATACCTTGCCTTACAACAAGGAGTGGTAGACGCCCAAGAAAACCCTCTCCCTACCATTAAAGCTAAAAAATTCAATGAAGTGCAAAAGTACATTAGTTTAACGGGTCACTTACAAGGCACCAATTTAACGCTAACAAGTAAGCACCTTTGGGAATCTTTATCACCCGACGACAAAAAAATATTTGCCGAAACATTTAAACAAGCAGCAGCGAATGTTTCAGCTGATACTCGTCAATCAGAAAAAGATTTAATTGAATGGTTTAAACAACAAGGAACAGAAATTTTGACCGTAGATAGACAGCTATTTAGAGATAAAGTGTTACCTAGCCATCAAGCAATTAAACAACAACTAGGAGCTGATTTTTATGACAGATTACAAAACATCAAATAAATCAGGTGAAGCTGAAACCATCGTAAGCGATTTTCATATTGAAGAAGATGATCACTTTTCTTTTTCTGATTACAAAGTAGAAGACTGGTTAGCGTTTATTTTATTTTGGCTTTTAGCCATTACGGTGTTTGCTCAATTCATGAGTCGTTATATTTTTGAGTCTCCTCTGGGCTGGACTGAAGAAATAGCTCGCTACCAGCTGATTTGTTTGGGTTTTTTAGGTAGCTGTATTGGAGTTAGAAACAACAGTCATATCTTTGTCAGTTTATTTCATCGTTGGTTCTCTGCCAAATTATCACACAATATTTATCGTATTATCGCTTTGTGTAATGTGCTTTTTCTTTCAATATTAGCTTATTTTGCATGGCAGATAATCCCACTGCTTTCCATTCATAAAATGGCTTCGTTGCCTATTTCTATTAGTGTTTTATATGGCGTAATTTTTGGGAGTCTTTTAATTTTGATTTTCCGAAGTATTCAACATCTCATCAAAATTTTATCGGCTTCAGCACCTGATAAAGCTGACGATATACTCACGTCTTGCGATTAAGGGCAAATTAATGGTTATTACAATTTTACTGGTTTCACTGTTTGCTATGATTATCTTAGGTTTTCCTGTCGCTTTTGCACTTGCAGGTTCATCTTTACTCGCCATTCTTTATTATGGCCAAGTGCCAGAGCTGGTTGTACTTCATAGAATGGTGGGAGGAATGGACAGCTTTCCATTACTTTCAATTCCTTTTTTTGTATTAGCGGGCGCGTTAATGAATTCGTCTGGCATCACAACTCGAATTTTTGAATTTGCTAATGCATTAGTGGGTTGGATGCGCGGTGGTTTAGGCCATGTAAATATTAGTGCATCTATTATGTTTGCTGGTATGTCGGGGGCAGCGGTTGCAGATGCTGGTGGATTAGGCGCTATTGAAGTAAAAGCCATGCGCAATAAAGGTTACGATGCTGGATTTTCGGTAGGTATTACCGCGGCATCATCAACAATTGGGCCAATTATCCCACCCAGTTTACCCATGATTATTTACGGTGTAATGGCATCGGCTTCAATTGGGCAGTTATTTGCTGCAGGCTTTATTCCTGGTTTACTTATGGCTGTTTCATTGATGATAATGGTGGCTTATTACGCTAAAAAACGTAACTACCCTAAAGATGCGGGATTTAGTATGCCTCGTGTAGCCACTACGTTTAAATCTGCTTTTCTATCATTAATGACGCCAGCAATTATTATTGGTGGTATTTTGTTTGGTGTATTTACCGCAACTGAAGCGGCTATTGCTGCTACGGTTTATGCCCTTATTTTAGGATCTTTAGTATACCGAACCCTTACCATTAAAAAGCTGGTAAAAGTCAGTATGGAAACTATAGAAACCACCAGTATTATTTTACTGATTATTGCAGGTGCTGCTATATTTTCGTGGGTGCTTACTAGCCAACATGTTACTGAAGATTTTACCCGTTGGATGTTAACCATTACAGATAACAAAACACTTATTTTGTTAATGATAACCTTTATTTTATTTGCTGTTGGCTGCTTTATGGAAACCATAGCCGCTATTACCATTTTAACGCCTGTGTTGTTACCTATAGCCGTTGGTTTAGGTATAGACCCTGTTCATTTTGGTGTAGTGATGGTACTAAATTTAATGATTGGATTACTCACACCACCAGTAGGCATGGTGCTTTATGTACTTTCAAGAGTCACTAAAGTACCGTTTGAAGAATGTGCTAAAGCGACTATTCCGTTTGTAATACCTTTAGTTATTGTTCTACTTTTAGTGACTTTTATTCCTGAATTATCTATGTGGTTACCCACGCTTTTATATCGTTAATTTACCAGTCCCAACCAGGTCCGTACTTTCGTTATTGATACAATAAGACCAGTTAGTACGGGCCTACCCAAACAGCCCCATTTGCTTATTAGTTACTTCATTAAAACTCGATCCAACAAAAGGTAAAATACCATCGGCTACCGCTTCTAATTGCCGATCAATATAAAATTGATAATCTAACGGCGCCGACAAATACTCTTTTGCCTGTGGACCATTTAAGGTGATGTAATATTCAATCCAACCTTTATGTTGATACCTTAACGGCTTGCCTTGTTCTTGATTAAGCATATCAGCAAGGCGCGCGGCTTTTACATGAGGCGGAACATTTTTTACGTACTCGCTTAGTCTTCTTCTTATACGCTTACGATAAATTAATTTGTCGTCAAACTCTCCTGCTAAGGTTCGCTCTACCATGTCAAGTATGTAAGCGGCGGTTGGTTCATTGTTAAATACTTTTAAATACAAAGCTTGCTGAAATTCTTTTGCTAAGTCTGTCCAGTCGGTTCTAACAGTTTCTAGGCCCTTGTACACCATTTGTTGATGTTCAACGCCTGACGCTTTATCTCGGTTTACAATCATACCCGCATAGCGTTTTTTGGTGCCTACATCTAACCCTCGAATGGTAGGCATTAAAAATTTAGTAAAGTGTGTTTCAAACTCGATTTCTAATTGACTTGTAACACCATGTTCATCCAACAATAACTTATCCATTTTAGTATTAATTAATGTTTGCAGTTCTTTACCTAAGCTTAAGCTTTGCTCTTGTGATTTATCTGCGCCTACATGTACAAATATAGAGTCGGTATCGCCATAAATAACTTGGTAGCCTTTATCTTCAATCCATTGTTTGGTTATTTTTAATAGCTCATGGCTACGCTTAGTAATAGATCCAGCTAAACGCGGATCAAAAAAACGACAGCCTGTTGAGCCTAAAATGCCATAAAACGAGTTCATGATAATTTTTATGGCTTGCGATAGTGCCGCGTTTTTTTCTACTTTGGCTTTATCACGCTCTAACCAAAGAGATTGAATAATGTCAGGCAAGAAGTGTTTGTCTCTTGAAAAATACGCTCCATCAAAACCTTTAATAGGATTATTACGCTGATGTTTATCGTCTTCTAAACCTTCTATTAATCCCATAGGATCAACATTAAAGGTGCGAATAATACTAGGATAAAGGCTTTTAAAATCGAGAACTAATACGTTGTCGTATAAACCTGGAATTGAATCCATAACAAAACCACCGGGTGAAACAAGCCCAGATTCACCGTCGCCCATATTAGGCGCCACATAACCGCTGCGATGTAGTTTAGGTAAATATAAATTGGTGAATGCCGCAACAGAACCACCCATGCGATCTATCGCTAACCCTGTAAGTTGAGAGCGTAATATGGCAAATTCTAACAGTTGTGTTTTTTCAAAAATCAACCAAACTAAACGACAATCTTCAAGGTTGTAAATAGCAAGATCTTGTTTGTTATTGTGAAAGTTATCGGTAATTTCTTGCACACGGTTATCAACGTCTTTTACTTTTTTACCGGTATTTAATAGTGTATTTGATACATTTTCGAGGGAGAAACTAGGAAAGTTATGAGTCGCTGTTTTTAATAAGTCGATACCGTCAAGCACCACTCTACCCGCTATTTCAATAAACTTTTGTTCGCTGGTAGCATTTTTTCGCCAATGAGGTGGTGTACCATCTCTGCCAATTGAAAACTTTATACCGCGTAAATCACAACGTTTTTGAAATAAACTAAAATCAAAATTAACAACATTCCAGCCAATCATAATGTCTGGGTCGTTAACGTGTATCCATTCAATAAACGCAAGTAATAAAGCGGACTCATCGGCTACCCATTGAATATAGTTAAGTTCAGTTTCTTCTGGCTCACCTATCATCAATACGCAATTTACATCTTCGTCATCTACCTTAGCGTAGAGCCCTATTGAATATAGCTCTCCTTGCATTGAACATTCTAAATCTACCGACACCATAGTTAGTGCAATGTTTTTATCGGCTTGATGATACGGTAAAGTTTTACACTTTACTTTTGAGTAAGCTTTGTAATTAGCTAGGTTGTTCTTAGTTTCAAAATTGGCTTTTTCAGATCCTATAAAACTTAAATTAGCCGTAATAAAACGTTCCATTAAAAAGCGATCGTCTGGCCTAAAATCATCTTCATAACATTTTATACTGTGATGTTTTAATCTATCGCGTGCAGCATAAAAATCTCGCATAGATTTAAAATAAAAACCGCTGACGACTTCTTGATTAAAAGTTTTAAGCGTTAGCGTATTAACTTTTTCAATTTTAATAGAAGCATCATTTAGTATATCAACCGCTTCTTTTTGTTGAACTTCACTGACAAAAAACACCGCTAATTCATCATGTATTTCTAATTTAACAGGACCTGATGCTGTTTTTAACCATAAGGTAATGCAAATGCGTCCAAAGCGATCTTGCGATTGCCTTGTTAATATAAAACCTTGGTTAATTTCTTGCTGCAAACCATTATTATTGGTTTGGTTAGAGATTAACCCCTTCTCTAATAAAGCGTCTGCTGAAGAGTTTTTTAAAGAGCTATCTGAAGAATTACGCATAATGATTAAAAGAATACTCGAAAAAGACATAACAAAACTGTTAATATATACAGCAGTGTAAATGATACCACTCTCTATGGAAACCTTCTTCACATGCTAAGTGACACAATAAAGCAAGTTATACGTACCAGCTACAAAGCCATTGGCGAAAATATGACGAACTTTAACCCGCGTAAACAGCAAACCTTTTTAATTGCTGAAATAGCTAAAACACTGGCAGGTGAGTACGATAAAGATCGAAAAATCATTGTCATTGAAGCAGGAACAGGCACAGGTAAATCACTCGCTTATTCGTTAGGCTCTATCCCTTTAGCACTTTCCCGTGACAAAAAGGTGATCATTTCAACCGCAACGGTTGCTTTACAAGAGCAGTTAGTTGATAAAGATTTACCTTTTTTAAAAAAACATTCTAAGCTCGATTTCTCGTTTACCTTAGTTAAAGGCCGCCAACGCTATGTTTGTAGGCAAAAACTCAGCGCTGCCGTTACCAATGGTGACGACCCTCAAGCAGGCTTCACCTTTGCACAAAAACCTAATGCGGCTGATGTAAGAACATTGAGCGATATGCATAAAAAGCTTTCCGACAATAGCTGGCAAGGCGATTTAGATTCTTGGCCAGACAGTGTTCCTCATTACATTTGGCAACAAGTGCAATGCGATAAACACAGCTGCTTAAAACATTTGTCTGAGCATACTCATTGCCCTTTTCATAAAGCACGTGAAACCATGGACATGAGCGATGTGTTAGTTATCAACCACAGCTTATTGTTAGCCGATTTAGAGTTAGGCGGTGGTAAAATATTACCTGCGCCTGAAGACGTATTTTATATTATTGACGAAGCCCATCATTTACCTAAAGTAACGCGTGATCATTCCAGCGCCAATGTTACCGTAAAAGGTGCGATAGAATGGCTAACTAAGCTAAAAGAAACGGGCGATAAAATGGCGAAACTTATTAAATCGCAACGCGCAATTTCGCCCGCTTTAAAGTTAGGTGACGATTGCCAAGATTTATTAGTAGAGCTTCAAAAAGTTTTTACCTTTATCGAAAACAACAAAGCCGCTTACTTCCCCAAAGAAAAACAATACCGATTTGAAAACGGCATCATACCTAAAAATTTAAAAAACTGGGCTGAAGACATTAGCGAGTTAAGTAAAAAATCACTCGCCCATACCAACAAGCTTTACAACTTGTTAATGGAATCGGTAAAAGATGGCGAAACCCAAATGTATTTGGCTGAGCCTCTATTAGCCGAGTCTGGCTTTATGATCCAACGACTTGAAAATCTACATGCCCTTTGGCAAATGTATGAAAAAACAGATAACGAAAAAGCAGCACCGCTTGCGCGTTGGATAGAAATGTCTGAAGGTAAACGCTCTGACTATGTTATTTCAGCTTCTCCCATTGAAGTGGGTTTTACGCTTGAAGATAACTTATGGAGCAAATGTGATGGTGCCGTATTATGTTCAGCCACTATTTTAGCTTTGAACTCATTTGATCACTTTAGATTTCAAGTGGGCTTACATACCAACGATGGAACGCAATATCAGCAAGTTAACTCGCCTTTCGATTATCAAAACAAAGCTGAACTTATTGTGCCTAATATGAAATATGAACCAAGCGCCGATCAGTTTACTGATGAAGTGATTGAAAAATTACCCAATATTATCGACCAAGGCTTTTCAACACTGGTGTTGTTTTCATCTTATTGGCAAATGGAAAAAGTAGCTGCTGCATTACGCGACAAACACAAGCTTGAAATTCAAGTACAGGGTGAACAATCACGCCAACACATTATCGAGAAACATAAAAAGAACTGCGATAGCGATAAACAAAGCATTATTTTTGGTACACAAAGCTTTTCTGAAGGATTAGATTTGCCCGGTAAATACTTAAATAATTTAATTATTACCAAGCTCCCCTTTTCAGTTCCTACTTCGCCGGTTGAAGAAGCCCAAGCAGAGTACGTTACCGCTAAAGGTGGCAACCCTTTTATGTCGCTATCAGTACCCGACACTTCTAAAAAATTGGTGCAAGCAACTGGTCGATTACTCAGAAACGAAAGCGATGAAGGTACAATTACATTATTGGACAGACGTGTTGTAAGCAAGCGCTATGGTAAACAACTACTTGATTCGTTACCGCCTTATAAACGTATTATTCAATATTAACTAATACAAATTTTTAAGCTATTTAACCTCAACTCGGGTTAATGAATGTTAGAGAATGAATTAAAACCCTTCTTTATCAAAACTTAATCTGTATCGTTATTTTCCTAAGCTATATTAATCTCTCAACATTGATATTTTTGTGTATAACAAGGCGGATTTTTCTATCTAATAGCTGGCTATTAGTAACAAATTCAACGAAGTTAGGCATAAAAATAGCTTGTTGAGTAACTTTGCTTATCCCGAGTTGAGGTTATTTACACAATTTAAAGGATTAAACAAACATGCACCTAGCCCAATTAAATATCGCCACAGCAAAATACGATTTAGAAGCCATAGAAATGAAAGACTTTATGGATAACTTAGATCCAATCAACGCCATTGCAGAATCGAGCCCTAGCTTTATCTGGCGCTTACAAGACGAAGCTGGTGATGCTACTAGCATCCAGTTTTTTGATGATCCAAAAACTATTGTCAATATGTCGGTTTGGGAGTCTGTAGATTCACTTAAAGATTTTATGTTTAGAACGCACCACAAGGATTTTTTTAAACGTAAAAGTGAGTGGTTTACTAAAGAAGCTGAAGATACATACGTATTATGGTGGATACCTGAAGGAACAACACCTACGCTTGAACAAGCGGTACAAAAACTCTATTACTTACGCGAACATGGTGAAACTCCACAGGCTTTTACCTTTAAAAGTAATTTTAAGGCTGAAGAAGCATAGTACCAACCTCAAGAATGAATTGATCTTTGCTACTGATGCAAGAGTTCAATTCATTCATAGAGTTGATATTATATACCCGTTACCATTCAAGATGCAGGTTTCGGTGGGAACTAAAAACAATTTAAGTAATAATTAGTAAGGGTCTTTCGGCTTGATCTTAATTATTTCGGCATAATCAACTATTTGATTTTCCTCTTTCCATTTATCACACATAGCCGTTAATTTTTTTACTAGCTCTGGTTTCAATGTTGCCAAATTATTAGTTTCACCGGGATCATTTTTTAAATCATAAAGTTCGTAAGCAATGCCAGGTTTTGCAAGGGTTTGTAAATACCACCCTGCCTCAATTAAAAGCTTCCATCGACCTTGGTAAATAACACTTTGTTGCCCTTTATCGTTAAAGAAAATAGCTTCAGGCGGTAACATTTTTTCACCTTTAAGGCTTGCTAACACGCTTCGTCCGTCTGGCTTTCTTGGTGTCGAACCATGGAATTTTTCTGGAAATTGAGTATTAGTAATATCTAATAACGTAGGCGTTATATCACCAACCCATACTAAATCATTTGAAATAGTCCCTGGCTTTATAACTCCTGGCCAATTCGCAATAGCATGCGTACGCGCGCCACCTTCCCAAAGTAACGCTTTAACACCTTTGTAAGGTGAGTTCATTAGATCACCAATATGAGATGCCGCACCATTATCTGAAAAATATAAAATCAGCGTATTTTCATACTCACCACTGTCTTTCAAGCCTTGTATAAGCTTACCGACATTTTCGTCTACTTTTTCTACCATAGCTGCATGTACAGCTGCTTGAAGGCGATATTTTTCAATTTTTTCTTTGTTTTGTTTAGTCCATAAAAAGTTATTGTTAGCTAGGTCAGCATTTTTTGGAAATAAACCTGCACTAACTAAACCGCTATGGCGACCATCAGCAATGCTTTGTAGGTTAGCGTAGCGTTTTAAGTATTTTTGCACGAGTTCTTCAGGTGCTTGTAATGGCTTATGTGGTGCTCGATAGGCAACATACATGAAAAATGGAGCTTCATTGCCAGAAGCTTCCTTGATCATATCAATAGCACGATCTGTCACACCATCAGTAGCATAAAATGCTTTACCTGACTTTCCATGACAAGCACCATAACGCTTCTTATTAAAGGCATTACCAGCATAACAGTGCATGTTATAATTATAATCGTATTTTAGTTTTGCTCTTTTATTACCTTCATAATATTCGTGTTTATCTTCAGGCAATGAAAATAAGTTACCTTGTGCCCCATGAAAAACAAAACTTTTTTGGAAACCACGTTGCGGCGGTAACCCTAAATAATCTAGCTCCATTTCTTCTTGAGTAAGTTTCATGCCCGAATGTGTTTTTATCCATTCAGGTGACATTTCTGCAGGATGTTCTTTAATATAACTACCTCCTAAATGCCATTTACCAGCCATCATAGTTTGATAACCGTTACTACCAAGTAATTCTGAAATTAATGGTTGCTCGTAAGCCAATCTACCTCGGTGTGCTTTAAAAGGTAATTCACGTACCCAGTCACCAACAACGCCCCCACCAAAACCAACATGTGCGGCATCAACGCCCGTTAATAAAGTTGCGCGTGTTGGGCTACATCTAGCATTACTATAAAAGTCGCTAAAACGAATACCTTCTTTCGCTAATTGATCAATATTAGGCGTTTCAATTTCACCACCAAAGCTGCCTAAATCGGTATAGCCCGAATCATCAGACAGGATAACCACAATATTTGGCCGTTTATCTCCTCCGTAACTAAAAAACGAAAGTAAGGTGCTGATCATAACAAAGTAAATAGTAATAAATTTTTTCATAACCCTATAAATGTATATTGTTAACAATGTGTATTTGAGTATATCTTAACAAATAATAATATTCATTTAATATTCATTTAATATTCGTTTAATATTCATTTAATATTCGTTTCATTAGGGGGATTTATTACGTACGCTCAATTCATTATGCAAAAAGGTAAGCATCGTGATGCAGTCGTCATCGCTGAAAAATGTACATACATTTGTGCAATACCATAAGAAGTTGTGGTCAGTTCTCTGACTCTAAGCTCTACATCACCTACCAGTACTCGATAACGATACTTCGTTACCCAAACAAAATGGGGGTCAATTTTATATTGGGTGTGTGAAGCATTACGATATTTCATCCCCTATAAATAAACGCAACGACTAGCTGAAAGCGCTCCTGTTTAAAGATAGGGGGTTAAATCAATTCCTTCGGACGAATTAAATTCCCTTTAGTTTAACGAGAATTTCCATTTCAACATAACCATCAACTCTCGCATCATTCAGATAATGCTCTAACATTGGAAAATTATCTGGCTCAAATCCGCTATCAGGTAACCAATCAGAATAGATACTTAATTGAGCCTTAATTGTTTCCTCTGGGGTCCCCTTAAAATAGAGTACTGCGTACTTACCTTTCGGTATCTCAGATTCTGAAAATGGTAATTTCACTTGTACATTTTCACCAATCACTACCGAAGCTGTATAGCGACATTTATCGACTGGCGTAACTGTTGGGTTATCAAAAGCAAAAGCAAAGCGTTCTTGTTCTTCGTGTTTTATTCCATTACTGATAACCCAATCTATAAGCTTATCCCATGCCTGATATATAGCGTCAGGTTCATAACCGCGTTCTGAAGCCAAAGTGCATATACGTTGGCGTTCAAGATCTCTTACTTCAATATTCATATTTGTATCCTTTAAGTTGTTTTTTTTCATCACTTCATTTGTGAAGAGAGTAGGATACAAATCAGAGGGATTAAAATCTTTTCCATACTTGCTAGATATTTTTCCAATCTTGCTATCTTTAACTTTATTTGGATTTCGTATTTCTGACGGACTAAATCCAAAATGAAGCTTTACTGCTTTTGAAAAATTAGCACTAGATGAAAAGCCATTATCTAAAGCTACCTGAGTAATGGATAACTCAGTTTTAAATATCAATAAATTGACTGCTCGTTCTAGCCTTCTCCTAACAATGTAATCATTAACAGTCTCACCAACTATACCTGTAAAAATTCGGTGAAAGTGATATGCCGAAAAATGACTTACGTTTGCCACTTCAGCCAATGAAATTTTGTTAGACAAATTGCTTTCAATATATTGAATTACCCGATCTATACGAATTTTATATTTTTTATTCATAAATACCTAAGCTGGAATACTGCACAGATCTACAAGGGAAGCTAACGCCCAATTAATGGGCTTTATTGCTGGCTAAAACTGCGAGGAACAAAACAGTCAACTAGAAAAATATCGTTGAACTGCTTGCATGGTTAACCTACTAAAGATCTTGTTTATGCTTTAGTGCACAAGATTTACAAATACAGGTTTTATTTTTAGCTATATCTACAACTTGATTTAATAGGCTCTCAGGAAAATCAATTATCTCATCCATACACCAACACGGTTTATTACTCTTTAATAAATTGCCACAGTTGTTAGGCTTGTTACATAAAGGGCAATTACTAACGCTTACATATTCTTTTTCATTCATAGATAGCTCAAATAGATTAAATCACATGAGTTTACACACAACTTCAACAAAAACCTAACCTCTCATTCAGAGACTAAAAATTGTTGGCCAAAATGTTTGAGGTACAAGCAACTGGTAGCTTTTTTAGTCCTTTGGAGGCTTGCAGTTACCACTCCAGTCCATTGATAATATAACCGAAATATCCTTGTTCACCGATAACATTTATATTTTTACCTCTAACTTTCATCAACGATGATTTATCATAATACCACCTAATAGAATGTTTATTATTGCTTGCCAAGTCTAAAAGCGTAAGGCGAGTACATTCATATTCATAGTCACTACCACAACTCTCAACCTTACTTAAATGATACTCCTGTGACCAATACTCATTCACAGAATAATAAGCCCATAATTTGATTGGAGCACCGATAGCAGCCCAAATCCAACCATATACTAAAACAGGTAAAAAAATCATACCTAACGTTAAGCGAAATTTACCTTGGTTCTCAAAATGATGTTTCATTTGTTGTTGATAGTAGCGACACCTCTTATATTTCCTATACGAGAAAGCTAAAAAGATAAGACTGAATATGCCAGCCAAGATAGGAATTATTTTGTATACCAAAAAGTCATATATTGAATTTGAAATAAAAGGTGGATCAACATTTTCATCCCAAATTAAAAAAATGATTGGTAAAAAGAATATCCCTAATGTGAATACAAGTGCTAAATGAGTTCGATTCATAGTAGTAACTAACGCTTACATAAGCGGAAAATTAAAGTTGGCTAAAATAAGTGAGGCACGAACAAAAAGCCAACTGTAATTTTTCCGTTTGAGCGCCTTGTTATTTCTCATTTAGTTTAGCGCTACATTCTATTGTGTCTTGGATATAGACAATATCCCGAACAAATAACCATTGGCTCGATGCCTCTTCACATACAGAGTAACCTTCACTTGAAAAGTAAGCCTCTGAAATATAGTGAAAGAGGTTGGGGGTAATAAAGATTAAAGCAAGACTAACAATCGCAATCCTCGTTAAAATAGCAGCCTGTTTCTTTGATAATACTTTCCCAACCCAACCTTCTTGAACAGCCGCGAAAGCGAGAACAGACATGCCAACACCAACACCCAGCATATAAAAGGAGCCTTTATCAAATACTACGACTTCTGACTGTGAAGTACTTAATAGAATTACTACTCGATAAAAAAACCAAAATAATGCAGCACAAGAGCCTGTAATGAAAAGTAACGCACCAATAATGCGAGTAGATAAGGATGGTTTTTCTCTATCTTCCATTACCATATTTTCCTTGAAGGTGATATATATTCCCTCAAAGCACTCCTAACCCAATTGATAGCAATTCTTTGCGCGGACTTGATGGTATGGTCAATGATTTTATTTGCAGATTTAGCCATTGCGTTTACCGCATTTCTCTTCTGTTGAGCTATGTAATTTTTGGCATTACTCTCTAATTCATCTAGCCCAGCGATAACTCGTTTAGTGATCCCCAAGCTCTTATCAGCGTACTCGAGAAGCATTGACATACCAACACCTACGACAACCACAGCTAAAATTGGTCCGATTGCAAGAGTCAAGCCTCCAGCAATAGCTGCAGCTCCTATTGACGCAGCTGTAGCTATGCCAACTTTTACGATATCAGTAGCTAGAGTACCAATAAGCTGAGTAAGTGTGGCTTGATCTGTCAGGAAATAATCCACAACTCGATAAGTTGACAAGAGAATTACCGTTAGAATCCCGCCTTGCTTTGCTGCCGATATTGCCCCCGTCTTTCCTAAACCAATAGAGACTACTTTCGGGTTTTTTATTCCATACTTGGTTCCAGTCAGTATAGTCCGTAAGCCTGGATGGCCTTTAAGTATTATATGAGGTTTACCACTGTAATTCTTTATATATGCTCTTGCACCAACGCCACCTAGATCACCAACAAGCTTAGTCATTGTTACAACATCATCGGCAGATGCATAATAACTCACCCCTGCACCTACTTTCCCTTTAATTTTTTCCCACGCCACTTGAACATTTTGATTATTACCTTTTGGCGAAGACTTAATTATTGCATCCATTTCTTCAAATGAAACAACATAAACTTCATGTTTATTTGATTGGATAATATTTTGTAAGTCTTTTTTTTCCTTTTGTGAAAACATTTCGATTCACTCCTTTGGTTGAAATTACGATAGAGAAATAACGCCCAATTAATGGGCTTTTATTGCTGGCTAAAATTGCGAGGAACGAGCACAGCCAGCTGTAAAAGTCCCGTTAAATTGCTTGTATATTACTTTTAATACCAAACTGTAACCACAATTGTCGCAGGGATCCATGAACCACCACTTTGTGATTGAGTAATCTTTGTTATTTCTATATCGGGATTAGCCGCAAGCCAAAGATTAATTTCAGATTCAAGGCCACCATTACTGAGTGTTACAGATCCGGGCCAAAATCTTTGCTTAGGCTTTAATGTTTTAGTAAAAACTTTAACTTCCATATTAGAAATAAACTCCAAACTTAATTAGTAATATAACGCCTCAAACAGAGGCTAAAAATTGTTGGCTAAAATAGCGAGGCACGAGCAATAACCAGCTATTTTTAGTCCTTTGCAGTGACTTGTTAGGGCACGGATTACACTGAAGAGTAGCTTTCGAGTATAATTTTGATGCCATCTAATATTGGACTTCGCTCATCTTCGGTATATTGGCTACTCAACATACTAACTTTTTCACCAGTGTTTAATTTAAAATACATATTTTCATAACCGATACTTTCGCCACTAGGGATAGAGACATTAAACATGAGTAAAAATCCCTGATATTCATTATGAGAATGTTTGATATTTAATCTTTCCGTTTTAATTTCTCCATCAACCTCATACCCGTCTGGCAACTCATTAACGAAATGTTGAACCTGCTTATTGATATACTGACTTATTTCAGGTGCCTGATGTGCTTGATAAATATCACTCCAGCATGAGCCGCTTTCATCGCATTCTATCGTTACGGCTCGAATTGGCTCTTCTATATCGTCATCTACAACTTGCCATTTTTCAGGTAAATTAAATTTTAACCCATGATTAGCATACTCAAACTTTCCCATAGTGCCCTAACGCCCTGTTAAGCTAAAATTTTGAGGAACGAGCACAGCCAGCTGTAAAAGTCCCGTTAAATTGTTATATGCCTGATAAACCTGAACATAAATACATAAGCAACTAGTAAAAACCGGTAGTCATAAACGCACTATAAATTGAGCTACCCACAAATGCCAGTACGAAATAATAGCTTTGTCAACAAAAGTCTTTTAAATAGGCAAAGCTTATTAGTGACTAGTGAATAAGTACAATAGCGAAACCCGTAGCAGCGTTTACAAAAGTAAAAGTTAATAACCGAATTATTAGCTAAAGCACCCTACTACATGAATTGCATATAACGCCTCATTAAGAGGCTAAAAATAGTTGGTTAAAATAAGCGACGCAGGAGAAAAAACCAACTGTTATTTGTCCTTTTAAGTGACTTGTTATGTTTCTTGGTTTATACTAAACCTAATTAACGACCACTTTAAAGTACTGGTGATAGTATGACAACTAGAATATTAACTGAAGCTGCTGCAAGTATAAGCGAATTAAAAGCTAATCCAATGAAGGTTGCTTTAAGCGCTCATGGTGAAGCAATTGCTGTTTTAAATAGAAATGAACCTGCTTTTTATTGTATACCAGCAGATACGTATGAATTTATGATGGATCACATGGAAGACCTAGAGTTATTAGCAATTGCTGAGCAGCGCAAAAATGAAGCTAGCGTGAAGGTTAGCTTAAATGAGTTATGAGTTAGAATTTAAAAAGTCAGCATTACAAGAATGGAAAAAGCTTGGCGCTACAATTCAAACTCAATTTAAGAAAAAGCTAGTAGATATTTTAGAAAATCCGCACATTGATAGCGCAAAACTATCTGGGGGCAATGAGCTTTACAAAATAAAACTTAGGCAAGCTGGCTACAGGTTAGTTTATGAGGTGAATGACTCTGTAGTTACTGTGACTGTAATTTCTGTTGGAAAACGTGATAAAGGAAAAGTCTATAAAGTTGCGATTGACAGATTAGTATAGAAACATAACGCCTCATTCAGAGGCTTAAAATTGTTGGCTAAAATGTTTGAGGTACGAAAAACAGCCAACTGTAATTTTTCCGTTTAATGTTCTTGTTATATGCAATTGCGTACACTCAATCATCATATGTTTCCTTATACCATTGCCTATATTTTTCTTCTTTAGCTTTGGCCTCTTCTTTACGGATAGTTTCATTTTTTTTAGAACGATTATTTCGAATTTTCATACGAACATATACAAAGGTGTAACAAATAAAAAGGTATAAAAAATATAAACCAAAAACTAAAAAGATAGTTAATTTAGCTAGGGCAAAAATTGAACCAATATCATTTAAAGAATAATCAAAAATCACATATGGTAAAAGGAATAAAAATATCGTAATACCGAATAAGATCTTAGGGTTAAATTTGTTTTTCAGATTAATTTGCATCGATACTCGGCTGATTGCATATAACGCCCAATTAATGGGCTTTTATTGCTGGCTGAAATTGCGAGGAACGAGCACAGCCAGCTGTAAAAGTCCCGTTGAATTGCTTGTTATATGCCTGATAAAACTGAACTTAAATACAAAAGTTAGAAGTAAAAGACGGTAGTCATAAACGCACTATAAATTGAGCTACCCACAAATGCCAGAACGAAATAATAGCTTTGTTACATTACGAAGTAATAAAAACAACAAAGCTTATTAGTGGTCATTGAAAAACTATAATAGCGAAACTCGTAGCAGCGTTTACAAAAGCACCTTTGATAAAAACATTTTTAGCTAAACAAACCATACTATTTGAGTGCATATAACGCCGCTATCACCGGACAGCTAGGCGTAGTTGTAATTTATGTTAACGAAGCGGCAGCGTAGTGCATAAATTGCAAAACGTAGCCTAGATGTTTCGGTGCATAGCCTTGTTATGTGTTTTTGAACTCGGCATACTTTTTCCGAAACAATTTAACTTTCTCACTTAGCTCGAACTCTTCGAAAACTAAACTTTCCCCCCAAGAGCTAAACAATGCGGAACTTTCAAGTTCATAGGTACATTTTACTAAATCTAAAAGCTGCTGTGCCATTCCTCTTACTCCCACCGCTTCCCAAGCAAGTATTTCATGCTTGTCTGATTTAACATGGTATTTGTTTGAATGAGCTTCTAACTCTTCAGCTAGGCTTTCACCTACATTACCTAACTCTATTCGATCCATATCACGACCTGATGACACATAACGCCACGTTAAGCGGCAAAAAATTGTTGGCTAAAATTGTGAACGGAGGGAAACAGCCAACTGTTTTTGTCCGTTTGAACGCCTTGTTATGTCACTTGCAACGCCACCAAACATTCTTAATTTAGAATGTTTGGTTCAACAATAGGCTTTCCGTTATCATCGAAAAATACAGAAGGTTTATTAAGTCCTTTTATTTTCCAAACAACAAGCTTGGAAAGGCTTCTAAGAATAATCTTAAAAGATGAGCCTTTTAGATCAGTGGGGACTTCTTTCTTAGCAAATTTTATTTGAATGTGACCTCTATTTTTCCCTAACTCTTCATCTCGGGTAGAAGCATTGTCCATGAAACTATGAATAATTCCAATGAAAGGAACTCCTGCCCCCATTGAATTACCTATTGGAGTATTGCAACATTTTGTATACCAACGATACATACCTTTAGGAATTAGTCTAATACCAATTAGTCTAATTATATGATCTAATGTCATTTATTTACTCATAATAAATCACATTGAACACTCATAGCTCACAAGAATTAAAAATACTCTCCAACAAAGTAAAAGATCATCGAATGAGGCTACGCTTGCTAGCCGTTTCACACTTTAAATCGGGTAAGAATAGATCAGAAGTTGCTAGAACACTTAATATAAGTAGAAGAATTGTTAATGATTGGGTTGCGAACTACATCAGCAAAGGTTTACTTGGTCTTGAGAGTAAAAAACCTACAGGGCGACCTAGCTATCTTACAGAGCAAGATAAAGAAATATTGAGTCAATATATAAAGGCTCAATGCCAATCCGATATGGGTGGACGACTAACGGGTGAGTGTATCCGACTATATATCAACGCTAATTTTGATGTTGATTATCATCCCAACGCCATTTATAAGTTATTAAAATCAATGGGATTTAGCTGGATAACAAGTCGCTCACGACACCCAAAACAGTCTGATGAAGTACAAGAAGATTTTAAAAAAAATTCGAAAGTGAAATGATCCGCACGCTCCCATGGAATGTGAGGCTTAAAGAGATAGATGTGTGGTTCCAAGACGAAGCACGTTTTGGACAGCAAAATACAACGACAAGGCTCTGGGCAGAGAAAGGAACAAGACCGAGAGCCGTTAGGCAACAACAGTTTGAATACGCTTACCTTTTTGGTGCTGTTTGCCCATCAACAGGCGCAACTGAGGCACTGATTTCTCCAGTAATGAACATGGATGTAATGGAACAACATTTGGCTTTAATTTCTCAAAAAACTCAAGAAGGACGACATGCGGTGATCGTTGTCGATGGTGCTGCATGGCACCAAGCTTACCTTGCTGATAAATTTAACAACGTAACGATCATTAAGTTACCACCGTATTCACCCGAGTTGAATCCAATAGAGCAAGTTTGGAGTTGGTTGCGCCAACATCATTTAGCGAATAGGTGCTTTCAAGGCTATGATGACATCCTCGATGCTTGCTCTGATGCATGGAACTCATTTGTGAGTGATGCAAAGCGGGTCATGAAAATGTGTAGTAGAGATTGGATTAAGGTGGGAAAAACTTAAGATGGAATGGTATAATACACGAAACTTGTTCAATTCCTTCTGTAATTTTTATATTAGAAATCGGCATTTGAAATATGTCCGTACCACCGTATTGATCTAATATATTTTCTTGATTTAAATGTTGAGCAAACGATTGACAGTCATCGCAGCAACACATAATTCTTGTACCGGAATTTTTATTTAAATTTTGAGTTTTTCCTCTAACCTTCCCACAATAACATTCTAATTTTATTACTGGCATTAGATTATTTCTCCATATTTAATTTGGTGACATAACGCCCAATTAATGGGCTTTTATTGCTGGCTAAAATTTGCGAGGAACGAGCACAGCCTGCTGTAAAAGTCCCGTTGAATTGTTATGTACAATTACTGCTTTGATTAACTTCTTTTTCTTGATAGCCAAAAAACTTAGTACCTGATTGATTATTTTCTTTACGCTGATATAAAAGACGAATGTATAAGAAAAATAATACTAGCGGTCCAGCTATTAAGCCTAAACAAAAAATAATTATCTGGGTGAATTGTGAATAACCTAATTCCATTGCCCATTTAGCACTCAAAATCCCAAATAAAAAAGCTACCGAACCCGTTGTTAAATTTATATCCATATTACTCTCCATAGTTAGATTTACACAATTTGTACATAACGCTTACATAAGCGGAAAATTAAAGTTGGCTAAAATTTGAAGCGCAGCGGAAAAAGCCAACTGTAATTTTTCCGTTTGATGTTCTTGTTATATAGCATTTACTTTTGATTATCAAAGCTGTCGACGTATTTGCTTATAGCATTAAAAATTGAAGCTCCGAAAATGTAGAGTAATAGCATGCAACACCATACTTTATTATTAATAAGCTCATGTTCTGGAAAATACTTTGTAATGGTAATATTAACTATAAACATAAGAGCAAAAGATATTGTTATTAAAGTTGAGTTGATTCTGAATTGCTGCCCAAAAGTTAACTTTGCATAATTTTTATTTGGATATAAAAATCTAAATATAATTTGAGGTAGCAAAAGGGTAATTAAAAAATAAGGAAACATTAGCTAAACTTCCTATGCTATATAACGCCTCATTCAGAGGCAAATAATTGTTGGCTAAAATCGCGACGCAGGAGCACAGCCAGCTGTAAAAGTCCCGTTGAATTGCTTGTTATATGCCTGATAAACCTAAACATAAATACACAAGTTCAAAGTAAAAGACGGTAGTAATAACCACACTATAAATTGAGCTACCCACAAATACCAGAACGAAATAATAGCTTTGCCACAAAAGTCTCTTTAACAAGGCAAAGCTTATTAGTGACTATTGGAAAACTACAATAGCGATACTCGTAGTAGCGTTTACAAAAGTACGTTTGATAACAATATTTTTAGCTAAACCAACCATACTATTTGAGTGCATATAACGCCCAACTCAGGCGCGCATTTTATGTAGGGTTTTTGTGTAATAATTGGAGCTTGCGACATATACACAAAAACGGCGTAATAAAATGTGTCGCTTGCAGTTGTTTGTTAGGCACGCCGCATGCATCATATGTCTATTATTATTTTCGCCAAAGCATCATCGGGGCTGCATCGGGAGATAGTTTCGTTAATACCACCCAATCCGTTCCCTTACCAAATGCATCTTTCACATACCAATCCATACGCATAAAAACATCTTGAATGCCATCTCGATTAAAGTCTGCACGCGCTACTTGCACGTAATGCACATCCAAATTATCTACTTCTACCGAAACACGGTTTTCATCCAGTGCTTCCACAAGAGTCAGACTTGCATCATAGGCCGACAGTGTTCCCGCGCGCCCATCTAAACCTTGGCCGCCTAAATAGGGGATGGCTGTGGCAGGAAAGCGTTTGATCAAATCAAAATCAAACACTTTAGGCCAATAACTCTTGGCGGATTTTGGTGCATCAAAAAACTTATTGGCCGCAATACAGTTATCTTTAAGCCACTGCCAACGGTGATATTCTCGCTCAACCACCGCACCCTCACCACTGTGAAGCACCAAAGAGCACTCTTTTACGGTAAAGGGCTTTTCATCCTGCCCTGTAAATTCAATAGTGAATTGAATATCTGATAAGTAACCGTCGGTTTTGACTCTCTCGCCAAGCATCAAAGGGTTTAACCATGCAACTTCAGTATCCACTGGAGGCGTAGATGTTTGATTATGCGAAGCACAAGCACTCAGCAAGCAAAAAACAATACTTAGGTATACCCTGTAAGGGCTAATTAATGGAGACTTCATAACGACCTCTAAGGTTTTTTTGGCAGTTTTTGAACAGAACGAAACAGGTTCTCAACATAGGTATTTCGATTCGGAGCTATACCGATACGTTTACTCTCGGCAGCCGCCGCAGACCAGTTTTCACTTTTAATTGAATTATTCATCTTTACGTATTGCGTTCGCAACTTTGTGATACCCAAATTAAAGACCATATCAAATAAGGCTTTTTGCACCGCGTGAGGCATCACATCAAAGTTTTTGGCAAAGCCGTTTGCCGTGGTGTAATACTTTGTCAGTTCTGTATAGTACGTTAAGATATGTTTTGCTTTTTGCGCCACAATATCGTGATCTTTCATTGCCAAGGTCGTATGCGCCTTATAAGAGTTTGCATTACGACAAAGCTGAAAGGTTGCTTTTTAACTGCATCATACTCCGCTTGCTTCTCTGCCAGCGAGGCCACCACAAGCACATTATTGGCGTCTTTTTTATACATTGTTACGGTAGCCATAGCCGCCTTATTTGGAATTAAATGGCCAATTCCTACGGTTACGCCCCCCTAGTATCAAGATATAAGTGAGGAATGCGGACTTCGTATTTCTCGGTGTTTTTAATCACTTCCGTTTTGACTGTTACGTTTAATGGCATAATAAACTTTTTTTTAATTTTAAATATTTCGATTTCGTATGAACAATTGTAAGCTACACTAAGTGCCTAACGCCTCATTAAGAGGCAAAAAATTGTTGGCTAAAATTAGCGACGAAGGAGCAAAAGCCAACTGTTTTTTGTCCTGCTTTAATGATTTGTTATAAGCCACTTACTCCACACCTATTTCTTAATGTTTTTTGGTATAAAACCAAGTAGTTGTTCAGAGCTTTGAATAGTTAATCGCTGCTCTGGAAACTGGTGCAATTTAATATTTAAGTACTCAGTGCCAGAAATTAATTTACCCATACGCTTAAGAAAACTAGGTGTTTTTTTAGAAAACGATCCACTTTCCTATGTAATAGCTGCAATGTCTCCCCAAGGAATAAACAAGTTTTTATGACCAAACTTGAAAGGGAAAAGTACCCTTAAATAAAGTCCTTTGTTATTTGCAGAAACCTTTAAAATACCATTATGCCTTGTTTTTCCGATATACCCATTTCCGGTTTGGAAATTTTCATCTGGATTTTCGTCTTTATTACTTCCATATTTTTTCGCTAATTTTTGCCATCCACTTTCTTTTCCTAACGAATAAGAGACTCCAAACCAACCTGCTACAAAGACAATAAAAAACCACTGGGAAGTTAAAAAAGACTCTAATAAGCCCTGAAAATTGATTACATACTTTTGGGCAATGGGAGGTATTTCACCACCAGAGCCTGAATAGAAAGAAAGGATGAAAAATGAAAAAAATGAAACAGCCCAAATTAATCCTATAAACTTTAAAACAATCTTCATACTATCCTTGTGGCTTATAACGCCCAAATAAGGGGCTAAAAATTGTGGGCTAAACTTGAGCGAAGCGAAGAGCCCGCTGTTTTTAGTCCTGTTGATTTGCTTGTTATATTTCAAATCACATTGCGGAATATACGTAATATAAAGCCGGAGAACATAAGACTAAACCAATGAGTAATATTTTAAAGAAACCATCTTGTTGAGCTTTATGAGAAACGGAAATACTAAATCCATCGGAAACTTCTTCTTCAAATGGTCGAAACTTTCTATAAAGTTTTACAGCGATCGCACCGACAACAAAAACTCCAATTATGGAAGCAATGATAATTAATATGAATAACCACGCTTCTATGGATGAACCATTGCTCATTTAATACTCCTTGAAATATAACGCCACGTTAAGCGGCAAAAAAATGTTGGTTAAAATTGTGAACGGAGTGAAACAGCCAACTGTTTTTTGTCCGTTTGAACGCCTTGTTAGAGTTCATCTACTCCTCTTTATCAGGCTTCTTTTTCTCTCGCATAAATAGTCCGACACAGATAAGAAAAATACCACCACCATACTTCTTAAGTAACTCAATTTTAAACAATGTTGGGTTTTCAGATTCTTTCAAGTTCATACCTACTCTGGTAGCTTCACCATCCGTTGAATCTCGATCTGCCATATAAAGACTAGATAAACCCAAAATAATAAGTAATAAACGAGCCTTCCATAGTTTCGACATTTGCATAGAACTCTAACGCCCAAATAACGGGCTAAAAATTGTGGGCTAAATTTGAGCGAAGCGATGAGCCCACTGTTTTTAGTCCTGTTAATTTGCTTGTTAGCTTTACTCTTGCTCCATTGGATAAAACGAGTAACCTGAACCAGGATTTCGCCTAATATAAGTAAACCAATTAACTTTGCACATGTCACTTAAATAGATCATTGGAGAAGGTAATTCGCTTTCTGATGTCCTAAGTATATTTTGAATGTGGGTGTCATTCTTGATTAGTTCTACGGCCTTTAACTCTGCTTGTTTTTCATCGCTTGCTTTGACCCATCGAGTCGTAACAAAGCCAAGTAGTTCTTCTTTGCCTTCGAACTCTACAAAAAAGTTCTCACCTTCTAACAAAACCTGAAAATAACTCATATCTTCCTTGTAAAGCTAACGCCCAAATAACAGGCTAAGTAATGGTTGGCTAAAATTGTGTAGCGAAGCGAAACGTAGCCAACTGTTACGTGTCCTTGTTGATTTACTTGTTAGAGTACTTTTCACCAAACTCTTCTAGCTTACTATATACATCACGTAAGCCAATTAATATGTCTGGGCCTCTAGTTTCAGAATCTGGCATCTCAAAGAAAATAACACTCTTGTTAGAGGCAGATACCTCCTTAATAACATATGACAGCATTACAGATTTATAGTTTTGAACTCTATCAATAACGCATTTATTAGGTACCCTATAATCTTCAATACTCTCTCGGTAAAGCAGTAAAATACTTTCATCGCCCTTAGCTTCATTACCAGTAGCTAAAACCCTAATTAATTCACCTTGCTTTAGTTCACCTTTAAAGGTCTTAATTACTTCGTATTCTTTTACTGGGTAGTCACATGTTTCGCCATTAATAATTTTTGGTATCGTTTGAACATACATGAAATGTGCTACATCAGTTGAAAACTTAAATTCCCCACTAAAATCTAATAACTTCTCGTGCTTTGAACAGGAGCTAATTAGTAATAATATAGATATATAGAATGCTAATCTCATGAGTACTCTAACGCTCGCATTTGCGGCTGGTTTGGAGCGCAGCGGAAAACAAGTCCGACAATATGCGCTTGTTAGGGCTATACCAAGCCCCATTCTTGATGGGCCTCACGAGTGTAGAAACCATACCCATTTGTAGGATAATTTTTGTTATTTATATTAAATTGACTCAAAGCATCCAGAACAGGGGCTTTTTTAAAAGGAATATGAATAGCTCTTGCCGACCCATTTTCGATTCGGGATTTTAGTGCTGGAGGCCAATAATCATATAATTCTGCTGGAGCCATAATTGAATTAAAATCGGGATACGCCAGTATTAAGGGTAATTCACAATTGTCTACAGCGTATGCTATTTCGAAAGGAACCCAATCTGTATCATTTTTAGTTGTTTTTGTCAGTATCAAGAGAAACTGCTTAGAATTCTTAAGTCTTGTGACTAAGCTTCTTCTTAAGGTTTCTTTTTGAGAGGAATCCCTTACCGCCCCTGTTTTTTCATGGCTATTACAGAGGTTGAAATCAATATTCTTGCTAGCATCCCACATTTTCATAGTGTTGTAATACTTTATGTCTGACTTCGTTGGATCTGTAGTTCCGCCAGCATGGAAGGCAACATATGTTCCGTTACGATAAGCCATCTTTAGCTCCAATATATTTCATATAAATTTTATCTCACCTCACAAGGTTTCCTTCCGAAAATTCAAATACCGTTTCTAGCTGACTTTATATCTAAGAGATTAATTTTATCAATCTTGTCCTTGTGGATAATAATCGTAAGTCTAGCTGGGTATTTAAACCGCATCTCACTAATCCTAAAAGTCCAAAGCATAATTTTAAGCAAGTCTTCATCACTTATATTTTTGTGACCCTGAATTCGTGTTATACCTGAGCCAAATATGGGGGTTGCTACATTTTTTTGTGCATAGACCCTATTTACTTTGTCCCAGAAATTAATCAAAAACTCTAAATACTCTGGCATTGTAATTAAAGCCTTATTCGAATCATCAAACTTAGTTAAGGCTGTCAGTAGATAATTCTTGTATATACAAATAGAACCAAGTTGATAGCGTTGCTTTTTTCCCTGCTTTCTATCTTCATTAGTGCCTACAAGCTCATCTTGATCAAATTCATAAGCGGCTATGTGCTCATCTAATTCTGCGACAGTAATATCAAGATATGTTTGAATAAAAGTCCCATTCAGGGATATTTCAGAAATTACTTTATTATCCACTTGCGTATCAAAGTATTCATTGAAAGCGATAACTTTAAAATCAGGCTCTTGGAAAATGTCGCCTACTTTTATTGTTACATCACTTTCTTCGATTTTGACGTTGATCTTAGTGAGTTTGTTAGACCACAACCATATTCCAAGATAGATCAGCACTAGGGATACCAAGAACCCCCCGCCGTATAAGTTTTTACACTCTTTTGGTATGTCAACGAAAATTACAAGCAATGATAAAGTTGTACTTATAATAGCGGTAATCTTTAGAAAGTTTTCAATAACTCTCCGATCAAAAAAGCTGACCTTCATCATTAATTTACGCCCTTTATTTTTCTATGTATTACCATGACTGAGTGTGTACAAGTCAGAGCCCTAACGCTTTGCTAAGCGGCTAAAAATGGCTGGCTATAATTGCGAGGAACGAGCACAGCCAGCTGTTTGTGTCCGTTTAAGCAACTTGTTAGCTTGAAAATTTAACAGTAACAGTACTAGCACAAGCCATAATAATATTTTCATTTGTTAAACATTGATTATACAGAGGTTTTAACTCCAAATAACTAGGAGTTTCTATATCATGGTGATTTCGCATGCAACGCCCGAAATAATACCCCTGAACCAAATCGATATTTTCTTTAGCTTTTGCTAAATCCTCTAATTCTTTGACTGTTTCCCAAGTCATGAACGGCCCAAGACTAACAAGATTTTTTGTTAAACCGTGCTTAGCCGCCAGGTAGGTTTCCATAACATCTACAGCATATTTAGCACAATACCTATTAACTTTTAGGTTACTAGAATATTGCTTCATAGTAAGCCCCTCATATTGTTTTTTAACTACCTTATCTTTTTGATTTGTCGTACTGCACCCTGCTATAAAAAATATAACTGCGAAGATAAATACTTTCACTATGCGTTCCTTTCAAGCTAACGCCCTGTTAATGGGCAAAATATAGTTGGCTAAAATTAAGCGACGAAGGAGCAAAAAGCCAACTGTATTTTGTCCTTGTTAAACAGCTTGTTAACTGCCATTTACATCGTAACCAGCAGCCTTTAGTTCTTCATCTAACTCTTCTTTCCAATTGCCTACAGCATCCATTGCAACATAGATAACACCACTAATATCATTAGGAGTTTCAACAGTGCCTTTAACCAACGCTGCAACTCGCGAACGCGTGAGTTTAGCGATTAGATAACCATGTTCAAATACGACATTTTGTCTCGCTCTCCACTTGTAGTTCAAAGAGTCTCTTTTAGCTCCCACATCACACTCTGTATAGAGAACAATACCAAATCCTACGTTACTGTAGTGATCAATCTTTTCGATGATCGTTCTTCCGCCGCTTGCCTGCATATGCAGAATTATTGGCTCTAAACCTTTTGATTCAACATATGCTTTAACATCGTTTTTAGCATGCTCATCATGGCCATGAACTATAAAAATCTGCTCTTTGTTAAAATTGCTACCTGCTACAGCAGGCTTGTTCTGCTCTATGAACCCTTGCTCAGGGACTAAAGGTTTTACCTGATTTTCTGCAAGAATCCGATGTAAATCGGTATTTTTAATCGCCCAATGAGTGCGGGAAAATTCAAAGTCAGTAATCCCCAGCTCTAACGCAAGTCTTACGACATTTTGGTTATCAATTATTCCAATAGAATCATCTCGTTGAAAGGTGAGCTTATAATCCCTTCCGTGGTTGGTAATATTGATTATTTTGGCTACAAATGCACCGTCTTCGCAATGTTCATGCATAACGAGTGCAGGGAAATTTTTAATTTCTCTTACTGTTTCAGGAGTAAGCGTTCTATAACGCATTTGAGTTTCTGAATCTGTATATTCAAGGAAACGAGAAGCAGCCACAATAATCTCGTTACTTGGATCTTTAGGGCCAATGTACCCAATTATCAGGTTATACATAACTATCCTTGGCAGTTAACGCCCAATTAATGGGCTTTTATTGCTGGCTAAATTTGCGAGGAACGAGCACAGCCAGCTGTAAAAGTCCCGTTGAATTGCTTGTTATATGCCTGATAAAACTGAACTTAAATACAAAAGTTAGAAGTAAAAAACGGTAGTAATAAACGCACTATAAATAGAGCTACCCACAAATACCAGAAAGAAATAATAGCTTTGTTACATTACGCAGTAATAAAAACAACAAAGCTTATTAGTGACTATTGAAAAACCATAATAGCGAAACCCGTAGCAGCGTTTACAAAAGTACTTTTGATAACAATATTTTTAGCTAAAGCAACAATACGATTTGAGTGCATATAACGCCCAATTAATGGGCTTTTATTGCTGGCTAAAATTGCGAGGGACGAGCACAGCCAGCTGTAAAAGTCCCGTTGAATTGCTTGTTATATGCCTAATAAACCTGAACTAAAATACAAAAGCCAGAAGTAAAAGACGATAGTAATAAACGCACTATAAATTGAGCTACCCACAAATGCCAGTACGAAATAATAGCTTTGCCACAAAAGTCTCTTTAACAAGGCAAAGCTTATTAGTGGCTATTGCAAAGCTATAATAGCGAAACCCGTAGCAGCGTTTACAAAAGTAAAAGTTAATAACCAAATTATTAGCTAAAGCCCCCTACTACATGAATTGCATATAACGCCCAATTAATGGGCTTTTATTGCTGGCTAAAATTTGCGAGGAACGAGCACAGCCAGCTGTAAAAGTCCCGTTGAATTGCTTGTTATGTACAATTACTGCTTTGATTAACTTCTTTTTCTTGATGGCCAAAAAACTTAGTACCTGATTGATTATTTTCTTTACGTTGATATAAAAGACGAATGTATAAGAAAAATAATACTAGCGGTCCAGCTATTAAACCTAAACAGAAAATAATTATCTGGGTGAATTGTGAATAACCTAATTCCATTGCCCATTTAGCACTCAAAATCCCAAATAAAAAAGCTACTGAACCCGTTGTTAAATTTATATCCATATTACTCTCCATAGTTAGATTTACACAATTTGTACATAACGCCCAATTAATGGGCTTTTATTGCTGGCTAAAATTTGCGAGGAACGAGCACAGCCAGCTGTAAAAGTCCCGTTGAATTGCTTGTTATATGCCTGATAAACCTAAACATAAATACACAAGCAACTAGTAAAAGACGGTAGTAATAACCACACTATAAATTGAGCTACCCACAAATGCCAGAACGAAATAATAGCTTTGTTACATTACGTAGTAATAAAAACAACAAAGCTTATTAGTGACTATTGGAAAACTACAATAGCGATACTCGTAGTAGCGTTTACAAAAGTACGTTTGATAACAATATTTTTAGCTAAACCAACCATACTATTTGAGTGCATATAACGCCCTGTTAACAGGCAAAAAATAGTTGGTTAAAATTAGCGACGAAGGAGCAAAACCAACTGTTTTTTGTCCTTGTTTAACAGCTTGTTAGCTGCTGATTATATAATACCTTGTTCTGTACACCATTCTCGTAATGCTTCTTCAGTGCGCTTTGCTTCAAATTCATACCATTCTTCAATTTTATCAGCGCTCTCTAGTAAAGATTTGAACCTTGCATAAGCACCTTTACGATTAAAGATTGAACGTACTTTTTCATATTCTGTTGGTAAGTATTCTAGAGTAAAATCGAAAGCGAGATTATTACCAAGGTTCAATTCATTTTTATGAGGGATAGCCAAATATTTTTCATCATTAATATCATCTGGTAATTCCTCTTCATTATCACCAAACTCTGAATAAAAATATGTTTTGCCTGATTCTTTACAAATGTACCCTTCATGATCCAATGGTGAACCAAAATTGACGAGTTCAAATAGATCTAAAACATCGCTAAATTTAATATTCATGCTGACCTCTGATGTGCGACTAAGCAGCTAACGCCCAATTAACAGGCAAAAAATGGTTGGCTAAAATAAGTGAACGTAGTGAACAAAAAGCCAACTGTTTTTTGTCCTTGTTTAATTTCTTGTTAGGTGTTAATTACACTCTCAGTTTTACAACTTTTACACCACATGAATTTCACTTTCTTATACATTAGAAAATGACCAACTAAAGCAAGAATAATGGCTAGTGGAAGTAAAATTGGTTTATATGGCAAAGCTGGTGGGTAAGCTAAAGCTAAGCCGCCAAATACCACAGCTATTAACTCTAAAATAGATGCTAGACCTACAATGCTTGATTTAACCTTTTTGGTTTTCTTTTTGAGTTTTTCACCACAATCTTCACACTGCATATATATTCCCTTAACACCTAACGCCTCATTCAGAGGCAATAAAATAGCTGGTTAAAATAAGCGAGGCACGAGCAAAAACCAGCTGTTTTTTGTCCTGCTGAAATGACTTGTTAGGTGCAGATTATCACTGAACTCCGCCGGGCATACTATCATTACCTTGGCCATCATTTGGATTTCTTGGTGGATTAGGCTTATCGTAACTTGATACAAAAGAATAAATTATTATTGCACCAATTATTGGGATTAACCAAATTACGATTGCTTGCGCCACTTTTTGAAACACCTCAAGAGAGTCACAATTTAAAAGCCTAAAAGAAACATAAATATTAATTATTATAAGTACAACTATCGCGATAATTAACAAATCCATGTTTTGCACCTAACGCCACGTTAAGCGGCAAATAAAAGCTGGCTAAAATGTGTGAGGCACGAACAACAGCCAGCTGTTGTTTGTCCGTTTAAACGCCTTGTTAGTTTTATAAGTCGGTGACGTAGCGTTCTTTGACACCCGCATCTAGCGTTTCTATAAACTCTGAGTTTTCTCCAAGATTAGCAGCAATCTCTTGACCGAACGATATTTTTAATTTTTCTGACCAACTATCTGGCTGCCAAATTTTACTTCTGAGAAATGCCTTACCACAATGAAAATATGCGTTGGTTACTTTAACTTCCATCACAAGTAAAGCTTGGTGTGACTTAGATGCTAAAGACTTACAGATTTCATTACCTTTTAACAATCGACAAGTCCCATGAACTCTTAAAGACTCGACGGTTCCCGGAACTAAGAAAATTAAAGCTACTTTGTTTTGTTGAACAATATTTGATAATGAGAAAGCTAATTTATTACCACGTAACTCAGGAATTAATAACGTATTATTATCTAGAACTTTTACAAAGCCAGCTTCATCACCTTTTGGAGAAATTGTAGGAAAACCATCACTATCCACCGTTGAAAGCATCATGATTGGAGACAAAGAAACAAAATTAGTCATCCTATCATTCAGGAAAGAATAAATTTTCTTACTCGCTACAGGATTTGGTTCGCCTACAACTTCTCTTACTTCTTCAAAGGTACTTAATACTTTCATGATCACCAGACTTAATTTATAAAACTAACGCCACGTTAAGCGGCAAAAAATTGTTGGCTAAAATTGTGAACGGAGTGAAACAGCCAACTGTTTTTTGTCCGTTTGAACGCCTTGTTAGCCAGTTTTACTCTGTAACATTAACAGTTGTAGATTGCCCTATATTTAAACCCTTTGATATAAAAAACACATCTACGGTTAAATCAAGTTGGTACTGTTTTGAAGGCGGTGCATCTAACCAAGGAAATAATAATATCGCTTTACGGTCACTTAAAATCCGACCTTTAACAGGTGTGTCTGGAAATATTAGATCAGGTGTATCGCCTTTAATCAACTTAAAGTAAAGACCAAACTCATCAATTTTATAGGTAGATTTAGGAGGTAAAGTAATTTCAAATTCAATTAATCCAGCATCCCCACATGAACTACCTCTACTTTCAGTAGCACGAACAATTCTAAGAACCTTAACTTGTGGGGTTGGAACAGATTCCCAATATTCCCCAAGAGAAGAAGGATCACTTTGAGCAGGTCCTGCGTGTTGCTGCCATTCTTCTTGCGATGGCGTAAATGCTCTATACCCTGAAATTGAACATGCTAAAAGGTCAAAGCTGAGAAAGGTAAAAAGAAATAGAATAGTTAAAACTTTCATCGATACTCTCGAACTGGCTAACGCCTCGTTAAGAGGCAAATAATAAGTTGGCTAAAATAAGCGACGCAGGAGCAAAAGCCAACTGTTATTTGTCCTGCTTTAACGACTTGTTATGCGTTTTTTTAAGCTGATTAATAATTTTTTGGAAAAGGTTTTTATACTCTCCAAGTATTCTTAAACAGTTGAAAGGATTACAAATTGAGATTAACGAATAACCGTTGTCAGAATTTTTTGAAAGAAAAACTTCCCAGTCATTTACTACAAAATTTTTGTGAATATATCTGGCATCAGAATCTATGAGTGTTTGAAAATTTAAATTTTCTGAGTAACTAATATCAGCTTCACCCATTTGAATCAAAGTGTCTAACCCTGATTCATGAGGGCATGAATAATTGTGCCAATCTCCATTTATAGTTTTTTTACAATCGATCAAAAAACCTGTTTTAGTAATAAATGTGTCAACTAAAGAATCCGCTGCTTGGCATAATGGCGTAAAGAGAATAAAAAATAAAAATACAACTTTTTTTGCTGAATTCACCATACTCTCCTAAACGCATAACGCCCAATTAATGGGCTTTTATTGCTGGCTAAAATTTGCGAGGAACGAGCACAGCCAGCTGTAAAAGTCCCGTTCAATTGCTTGTTATATGCCTGATAAACTTTAACTTAATTACTGAAGTTCAAAGTAAAAGACGGTAGTAATAAATGCACTATAAATTGAGCTACCCACAAATACCAGAACGAAATAATAGCTTTGTTACATTACGCAGTAATAAAAACAACAAAGCTTATTAGTGACTAGTGAAAAACGACAATAGCGAAACTCATAGCAACACTTACAAAAGTAAGATTGATAACAATATTTTTAGCTAAACAAACAATACTATTTGAGTGCATATAACGCCCAATTAATGGGCTTTTATTGCTGGCTAAAATTTGCGAGGGACGAGCACAGCCAGCTGTAAAAGTCCCGTTGAATTGCTTGTTATATGCCTGATAAACCTAAACATAAATACACAAGCAACTAGTAAAAACCGATAGTAATAAACGCACTATAAATTGAGCTACCCACAAATACCAGAACGAAATAATAGCTTTGCCAACAAAAGTTTTTTAAATAGGCAAAGCTTATTAGTGACTAGTGAAAAACTACAATAGCGAAACTCGTAGCAGCGTTTACAAAAGTAAGGTTGATAACCAAATTGTTAGCTAAGCACCCTGCTTCATGAATTGCATATAACGCCCAATTAATGGGCTTTTATTGCTGGCTAAAATTGCGAGGAACGAGCACAGCCAGCTGTAAAAGTCCCGTTGAATTTCTTGTTATATGCCTGATAAACCTAAACATAAATACACAAGCAACTAGAAAAAGGCGGTAGTAATAACCACACTATAAATTGAGCTACCCACAAAAGCCAGAACGAAATAATAGCTTTGCCACAAAAGTCTCTTTAACAAGGCAAAGCTTATTAGTGGCTATTGCAAAGCTATAATAGCGAAACCCGTAGCAGCGTTTACAAAAGTAAAAGTTAATAACCAAATTATTAGCTAAAGCACCCTACTTCATGAATTGCATATAACGCCCAACTAAGGGGCAAATTAATGCTTGGCTATAATTTGGAACGCAGTGACAAAAGCCAAGCTTTATTTGTCCCGCTTTAGTTACTTGTTAGTTGCCGTTTACTTGTTTGCAAGAATAAACATTAAAATTATTGAAACAACGGGTAAACACATTAAATTAAGAAAACTCCAATATTGTTTTATTGTCAGAGAGTAAAACCCTAAACAAAGGTGAATACTGGTAATAACACTACATATTACGCCACTTGCTATCAGCTTAAAATTGTACTCGGTATCAGGAAAAAATAGCACAGCAACTATACATGCAGGCAAGATGATTATTAACTCAGTTAAAACAAAATGAGCATCATCTAAAAACTTGATATATCTCCGAGCTAGATTCATATAATGGCAACTAACGCCCTGTTAAGGGGCAAATTGTAGTTGGCTAAAATGTGAAGCGGAGCGGAACCAGCCAACTGTTATTTGTCCCGCTTGAACAGCTTGTTAGCATTACTTTACCACAAGTTTATCGACAACTTGTTTAACTTTATTTGTATTTCCATTGGCAATACACGTTTGTTTAAGCTCATGTATTAAATTGACTAACTCGCCCATACGCGTGCCCTGATCAGGACTCCATGTTTTACCTGCCATCGGTGCCAAGAATATTGAATTATCATGTTTTCTAGGGGTAGAAAAGTGATAAGTAGTACCATCCATACCTAAACGGTTATTCGACGAATACTTAGTTTTTAATAACTCGGATACCCAAATTTTTTCTAATTGGATTGCTAATTGATTTGGGATTGAAATGTTACACTTTTCTATCGGGTTAACAGGAACATTGTTACTGTAAATTTGCCAATAATGTATTTCTGCTTCTAAAAGTATTAGAGAATATTGATTTTCTATTTTTTTAATAAATAAGGCTGACTCTGAATCAAAAGATGGAATCGTAATTACTTTTAAAATTACATCGTTAGCATATGCGGCTTCAAATGCTTTTGTGACAAATAAATGATAATTATGTGTTACCTGCATTCGTGCATAAATAGATGTTTCTGGATATAAGTGCTCTTGAGAATGAACAAAAGAAGAAACTATGCTGAATAATAAAACATTTAAAATTTTCACAAGACCATCCATGTAATGCTAACGCCCAATTAATGGGCTTTTATTGCTGGCTATAATTGCGAGGAACGAGCACAGCCAGCTGTAAAAGTCCCGTTGAATTGCTTGTTATATGCCTGATAAACCTAAACATAAATACATAAGCAACTAGTAAAAGACGGTAGTAATAAATGCACTATAAATTGAGCTACCCACAAATACCAGAACGAAATAATAGCTTTGCCAACAAAAGTCTTTTAAATAGGCAAAGCTTATTAGTGACTAGTGGAAAACTAGAATAGCGAAACCCGTAGCAGCGCATTAAAAAGTAAAAGTTAGTAACCGAATTATTAGCTAAAGCACCCTACTTCATGAATTGCATATAACGCCCAATTAATGGGCTTTTATTGCTGGCTAAAATTGCGAGGAACGAGCACAGCCAGCTGTAAAAGTCCCGTTGAATTGCTTGTTATATGCCTGATAAACCTGAACATAAATACACAAGCAACTAGTAAAAACCGGTAGTCATAAACGCACTATAAATTGAGCTACCCACAAATGCCAGTACGAAATAATAGCTTTGTTACATTACGTAGTAATAAAAACAACAAAGCTTATTAGTGACTATTGAAATACTACAATAGCGATACTCGTAGCAGCAATTATAAAAGTAAAAGTTATTAACCTAATTCTTAGCTAAAGCACCCAACTACATGAATTGCATATAACGCCCAATTAATGGGCTTTTATTGCTGGCTAAAATTGCGAGGAACGAGCACAGCCAGCTGTAAAAGTCCCGTTGAATTTCTTGTTATATGCCTGATAAACCTAAACATAAATACACAAGCAACTAGAAAAAGGCGGTAGTAATAACCACACTATAAATTGAGCTACCCACAAAAGCCAGAACGAAATAATAGCTTTGCCACAAAAGTCTCTTTAACAAGGCAAAGCTTATTAGTGGCTATTGCAAAGCTATAATAGCGAAACCCGTAGCAGCGTTTACAAAAGTAAAAGTTAATAACCAAATTATTAGCTAAAGCACCCTACTTCATGAATTGCATATAACGCCCAATTAATGGGCTTTTATTGCTGGCTAAAATTTGCGAGGGACGAGCACAGCCAGCTGTAAAAGTCCCGTTGAATTGCTTGTTATATGCCTAATAAACCTGAACTAAAATACAAAAGCCAGAAGTAAAAGACGATAGTAATAAACGCACTATAAATTGAGCTACCCACAAATGCCAGTACGAAATAATAGCTTTGCCACAAAAGTCTCTTTAACAAGGCAAAGCTTATTAGTGGCTATTGCAAAGCTATAATAGCGAAACCCGTAGCAGCGTTTACAAAAGTAAAAGTTAATAACCAAATTATTAGCTAAAGCCCCCTACTACATGAATTGCATATAACGCCGCTATCACCGGACAGCTAGGCGTAGTTGTAATTTATGTTAATGGAGCGCCAGCGAAATGCATAAATTGCAAAACGTAGCCTAGCTGTTCCGGTGCATAGCTTTGTTATACGCTACCCTACATAAACCGAACAGACGGCTGAAAAATACCAACAACAAACCAAATACTAGCTGCAATAAAATATATCCATACGAATAGCTTTATGCCATCAGCACTCCAGGTGGGAGCAAAGTGATGAATAAGGAAGCCTGATGTTAGTGTACCTTCTAGCCACTCAGCGCCGTTCCACCTTATTATCCACAACCAAAAAATCACTTCAAATAAGTAGAATAGTATCCAGATTGTCATCGAATAATGGGAGCTCCATTTTGTGTATAACGCCCCGCTAAGGGGAAATTTATTGTTTGCTAAAATGTTGAGCGGAGCGAAAACAGCAAACTGTAAATTTTCCCTCTTGAGCGACTTGTTATGTTTACTAATTAACTAAACCATCAAATAACACCAACAAACCTGTAAGAATTATTGCAAAATAAAATAGTAATACAAGGATACCCATAAAGGAAAATAATAAGAATTTTTTAGAGTCTATGAATATAAATTTATTTTTTAACAATTCATATAAAAGATATGAAAATACACACAGCAATGAAAATACAATTATGTGATAAGCGTCAATTGGCTTTATAAATTCCATGTACATGAGAGCAATAGAAGCGACAAACACTAACGTCACAATAGTGTTAATTTGCAACTTAATCTTTTTCCACTTTAATAAAATATCTTTCATTAACCTTTCAAAATAAGTCAAACTACAAGGTAAACATAACGCCCAATTAATGGGCTTTTATTGCTGGCTAAAATTGCGAGGGACGAGCACAGCCAGCTGTAAAAGTCCCGTTGAATTGCTTGTTATATGCCTGATAAACCTTAACTTAAACACAAAATCTAGAAGTAAAGACGGTAGTAATAACTGCACTATAAATTGAGCTACCCACAAATGCTAGAACGAAATAATAGCTTTGTTACATTACGCAGTAATAAAAACAACAAAGCTTATTAGTGACTATTGGAAAACTCCAATAGCGAAACCCGTAGCAGCGTTTACAAAAGTAAGGTTGATAACAATATTTTTAGCTAAACCAACAATACTATTTGAGTGCATATAACGCCCACATTAACGGGCTAAATAAATGTTGGCTAAAATAGTGAACGGAGTGAACATAGCCAACTTTATGTGTCCCGTTGAATGCCTTGTTAGGTTTTGATTACACCTAAACGTCGAAATTTCGTTTTATATAAACCTTAGCCTGACTTTTATAAAGGTATAGAGCAATCGTTATTGCCAGAGAAATTAATAGCCAAGGCACAACTTGCTTATTAAAATTTAAACCTGATTTAACAGTTAAATCTATAGTTTCCGATAACAGAAATGCAGACATTAAAAATGCCAAATAAAGTACCAAATTGTAAAACTGAAATATTTGTTTGCGATACTTCATGATAAAAACCTAACGCTTTGCTAATGGGCAAAATAAAGTTTGCTAAAATGTGCGAGGCACGAGCAACAGCAAACTGTATTTTGTCCTGTTAAGCAACTTGTTATGTACAATTACTGCTTTGATTAACTTCTTTTTCTTGATGGCCAAAAAACTTAGTACCTGATTGATTATTTTCTTTACGTTGATATAAAAGACGAATGTATAAGAAAAATAATACTAGCGGTCCAGCTATTAAACCTAAACAGAAAATAATTATCTGGGTGAATTGTGAATAACCTAATTCCATTGCCCATTTAGCACTCAATATCCCAAATAAAAAAGCTACCGAACCCGTTGTTAAATTTATATCCATATTACTCTCCATAGTTAGATTTACACAATTTGTACATAACGCCTCGTTAAGAGGCAAATAATATGTTGGCTAAAATAAGCGACGCAGGAGCAAAAGCCAACTGTTATTTGTCCTGCTTAAACGACTTGTTATGCTTTGCGGCAATACTTTTGAAAATCCCAGTCATCTAATATTTCAAAGCCGTTGCAATGTGGAGCTGGAGCAATACACTGAAAATAATTGCTTATTATATTTTTCCCAAGCTCTCTATTATCAATAACGTCTGGAAGCGAGCTAGGTAATTTACTTTGGCATTTAGCCAGTTTCTTATTTATATAAGACGGACATTTGTTTAGTTCTATGTTGTAATCTTTAGCATTATTTTTACATGAATCATGAGCCAGAGCCTCAAAGTGCTTAATATATTCTGAGGTTGGTACAGGATTATTATTTACATCTGCAATATCGTAAGTTACCGGTAAAGTGCTGTAATAGTAATATCCTCCAGCGATCAGAAAAATTAGTATAAGTTTATTCATAGGTACGTCCTTGTTAAATTGTAAAAAAGCATAACGCCCAATTAATGGGCTTTTATTGCTGGCTAAAATAGCGAGGAACGAGCACAGCCAGCTGTAAAAGTCCCGTTGAATTGCTTGTTATATGCCTGATAAAACTGAACTTAAATACAAAAGTTAGAAGTAAAAAACGGTAGTAATAAACGCACTATAAATTGAGCTACCCACAAATACCAGAACGAAATAATAGCTTTGTTACATTACGAAGTAATAAAAACAACAAAGCTTATTAGTGACTATTGAAAAACCATAATAGCGAAACCCGTAGCAGCGTTTACAAAAGCACCTTTGATAAAAACATTTTTAGCTAAACCAACCATACTATTTGAGTGCATATAACGCCCAATTAATGGGCTTTTATTGCTGGCTAAAATTGCGAGGGACGAGCACAGCCAGCTGTAAAAGTCCCGTTGAATTGCTTGTTATATGCCTGATAAACCTTAACTTAAACACAAAATCTAGAAGTAAAAGACGGTAGTAATAACTGCACTATAAATTGAGCTACCCACAAATGCCAGAACGAAATAATAGCTTTGCCACAAAAGTCTCTTTAACAAGGCAAAGCTTATTAGTGACTATTGAAAAACGATAATAGCGAAACCCGTAGCAGCGTTTACAAAAGTAAAAGTTAATAACCAAAATATTAGCTAAAGCACCCTACTACATGAATTGCATATAACGCCCAATTAATGGGCTTTTATTGCTGGCTAAAATTGCGAGGGACGAGCACAGCCAGCTGTAAAAGTCCCGTTGAATTGCTTGTTATATGCCTGATAAAACTGAACTTAAATACACAAGTTCAAAGTAAAAGACGGTAGTAATAAATGCACTATAAATTGAGCTACCCACAATTGCCAGAACGAAATAATAGCTTTGCCACAAAAGTCTCTTTAAAAAGGCAAAGCTTATTAGTGACTATTGAAAAACTAGAATAGCGAAACTCGTAGCAGCGTTTACAAAAGTACGTTTGATAACAACATTTTTAGCTAAACCAACCATACTATTTGAGTGCATATAACGCCTCATTCAGAGGCAAATAATTGTTGGCTAAAATAGCGAGGCACGAGCAACAGCCAACTGTTATTTGTCCTGCTGCAATGCCTTGTTAGGTTTACATTGTTCCCAAAGCATCTCTTTGTATTTTTTAGCTAAAAGTATATCTTTATTTATACCTAATGATTTAGCACCAAACCCAGTTTCATAATATAGTTTTGCTGCTTTTATCGCGTCACAATTACCTAAAGATGCGGCTTTTATTAAGCAAGCGGTAGCTACTTCTGACTTCCGTTTGCCAGGATAGTTTACCTGATATGCATTGGCGTCGATCTCATCGGGCTTATACGCTACTGAAAAAAATAGAGAGTACATATCATTTACATCAGACTCAATAGGACATGCATTCTCTGCTTTAATATTTAAAGACACAAACATAAATACCAATGCTAAAATTTTCATCGTAAACCTAACGCCCAATTAATGGGCTTTTATTGCTGGCTATAATTGCGAGGAACGAGCACAGCCAGCTGTAAAAGTCCCGTTCAATTGCTTGTTATATGTAAATTACATATACGTTTTAACCAATTCCATTAACTGAGTAACTAACATTATTGAACCTAATACGATAAAAACATTAGGCGAAGCAAAATTAGATTTAGCAGGAGGAGTACTTTTAAGCTTTTTCCCGTGAGCTATTAACCCTAAACCAACACAAATTAGAACAAGGCTGATAATTAAGTCAGCTAAAACATTTGGTGACACTATACTTCCTTTTACATATAACGCCCAATTAATGGGCTTTTATTGCTGGCTAAAATTTGCGAGGGACGAGCACAGCCAGCTGTAAAAGTCCCGTTGAATTGCTTGTTATATGCCTGATAAACCTAAACATAAATACACAAGCAACTAGTAAAAGGCGGTAGTAATAACCACACTATAAATTGAGCTACCCACAAATGCCAGAACGAAATAATAGCTTTGTTACATTACGCAGTAATAAAAACAACAAAGCTTATTAGTGACTATTGGAAAACTATAATAGCGAAACCCGTAGCAACACTTACAAAAGTAAGATTGATAACAATATTTTTAGCTAAACCAACCATACTATTTGAGTGCATATAACGCCCAAATAAGGGGCTAATTATTGCTGGCTAAAATAACGAACGAAGTGAGGCAGCCAGCTGTAATTAGTCCCACTTCATTTTCTTGTTATGTGTTGCGTTTAAACAATATTATCTGATTTATACAAGACAACAAAATGAATATTGAGAGTAAACCGATTATTAATGGGTGGCTCAAGAGATTAAGTACAAAACTAAATGTGAAGTAAACACTAATATCTTTACCCTCAAAGTAATCGAAGGCTAAACTTAATGGCACAATAAAGGTTACAAAACAAAAGAAAACCTTAATTGCGATCCAAGTACCAACTAGAAATAGTTTAATATACTTCAAATTTCACATTCACCTGAAAAACACATAACGCCTCATTAAGAGGCAAAAAATAGTTGGTTAAAATAAGCGACGAAGGAGCAAAAACCAACTGTTTTTGTCCTGCTTTAATGACTTGTTATATTTTCAGTTCACAGCAACAGGTACGTTTATAGATATACCACACCCATCTCCGTAACTAAAAATTAAGTTATGCTTTTCAATAGCATCGGCTTTAACGAGGAACCACACTTTAGCCTCACCTTCGTCTTCAAATATTTTTAGTGCGGAATAAAACGCTGGATTATTTTTATCACCTATAATCATCCCGGCTAAATTAAATGGTTGCCCGTCAATCTCTTGAGGAATTGAAACTGAAATACTGTATGTGCTTTCATTTAACTCACTATTTATTTTAAATTTACTCGCATAGGCAGCATCCCATTTTGCATTTTGTTCTTCAGTTTCAACACAACTTGTTGCACTGGCAAAGAATGAAAAGAAATATAATGCTAATAGAATTCGCATACTCGACCTGCTTTGAAAATATAACGCCCAATTAATGGGCTTTTATTGCTGGCTAAAATGTTGAGGAACGAAACAGCCAGCTGTAAAAGTCCCGTTGAATTGCTTGTTATATGCCTGATAAAACTGAACTTAAATACAAAAGTTAGAAGTAAAAGACGGTAGTAATAAACGCACTATAAATTGAGCTACCCACAAATACCAGAACGAAATAATAGCTTTGTTACATTACGCAGTAATAAAAACAACAAAGCTTATTAGTGACTATTGAAAAACTACAATAGCGAAACCCGTAGCAGCGTTTACAAAAGTACTTTTGGTAAAAACAATTTTAACTAAAACACCCAACTACATGAATTGCATATAACGCCCAATTAATGGGCTTTTATTGCTGGCTATAATTTGCGAGGGACGAGCACAGCCAGCTGTAAAAGTCCCGTTGAATTGCTTGTTATATGCCTGATAAACTTTAACTTAATTACTGAAGTTCAAAGTAAAAGACGGTAGTTTTAAATGAACTATAAATTGAGCTACCCACAATTGCCAAAACGAAATAATAGCTTTGCCACAAAAGTCTCTTTAACAAGGCAAAGCTTATTAGTGACTATTGAAAAACGACAATAGCGAAACTCATAGCAACGTTTACAAAAGTAAAAGTTGATAACCAAATTGTTAGCTAAAGCACCCTACTTCATGAATTGCATATAACGCCCCAATAAGGGGCTAAAAATTGTTTGCTAAAATGTGAAGCGAAGCGAAACCGAGCAAACTGTTTTTAGTCCCGCTTAATTGGCTTGTTATGAGTACTTACTTTAACCTTTGAGTTGGAGAAAAATCAACTTTCCAAACATCTAGTTCGTAAATTTCACCTTCTTTATCAAGATATAGAGTTGCTAAGACTTTTGTACCATCTGAATCTTCAAAGGTATATTCTGAGGCTTGCCTCCCAAACATCCTATTTTCATGATTTGGGCCAAAAGCTAAACTCCCCATGCCACCATCATCAAGTGGTTTAACAATAAGAGCTTTTAGATTAACTTCCATATTTGCGAGCTGAAGAAGTTGACTCATTATTTCTTCCTCGGCTAGATTTAACTTCCGAACCATAGGTACTCATAACGCCCAATTAATGGGCTTTTATTGCTGGCTAAATTTGCGAGGAACGAGCACAGCCAGCTGTAAAAGTCCCGTTGAATTGCTTGTTATATGCCTGATAAACCTAAACATAAACACACAAGCAACTAGTAAAAACCGGTAGTAATAAACGCACTATAAATTGAGCTACCCACAAATGCCAGAACGAAATAATAGCTTTGCCAACAAAAGTCTTTTAAATAGGCAAAGCTTATTAGTGACTATTGAATAACGATAATAGCGAAACTAGTAGCAGCACATAAAAAAGTAAGATTGATAACAATATTTTTAGCTAAACAAACAATACTATTTGAGTGCATATAACGCCTCATTCAGAGGCTAAAAATTGATGGCCAAAATAGCGAGGCACGAGCAACGGCCAGCTGTTTTTAGTCCTTTGCAATGCCTTGTTAGGTTTTAAATGCGTAAAACCTTAAAAATTAATACCTTCATTACATCTGTAAAAGATATAGCTTTTTTAAACACGAAAAGTCTAAAAATCAATATTTGCATTGCTACCATAAAATAATACATAGGAAAAACATAGTAAAACAGAGGGAAAACAAAATAAAATAATAAACCTAAAGGGAAAGCTGTTAAAACATAGTAACCATAATGCTTATTTGTATATTTACAAATAAGCCAATGCATTGGATAACCGATAAATAGCCAGCCTAAAATAGAAAAGAATAAATAAAAGCTTAGATAAAGAAATAAAGATCCAATAGAGCTAAAAATGTCATTAGTTGATTTTGCGATAACCCAAACATATGCAGAAAAAATGATACTGACATAACTTATACTTTTAATAATGGCGCTATCCCAATTACCAGTATTCAACTAATTCTCCGGAAAACCTAACGCCCAATTAATGGGCTTTTATTGCTGGCTATAATTTGCGAGGGACGAGCACAGCCAGCTGTAAAAGTCCCGTTGAATTGCTTGTTATATGCCTGATAAACTTTAACTTAATTACTGAAGTTCAAAGTAAAAGACGGTAGTTTTAAATGAACTATAAATTGAGCTACCCACAATTGCCAAAACGAAATAATAGCTTTGCCACAAAAGTCTCTTTAACAAGGCAAAGCTTATTAGTGACTATTGAAAAACGACAATAGCGAAACTCATAGCAACGTTTACAAAGGTAAAAGTTGATAACCAAATTGTTAGCTAAAGCACCCTACTTCATGAATTGCATATAACGCCCAATTAATGGGCTTTTATTGCTGGCTATAATTGCGAGGGACGAGCACAGCCAGCTGTAAAAGTCCCGTTGAATTGCTTGTTATATGCCTGATAAATCTAAACTTAAATACAAAAGTTCAAAGTAAAAGACGGTAGTAATAAATGCACTATAAATTGAGCTACCCACAAATACCAGAACGAAATAATAGCTTTGTTACATTACGAAGTAATAAAAACAACAAAGCTTATTAGTGACTATTGAAAAACGATAATAGCGAAACCCGTAGCAACGTTTACAAAAGTACTTTTGATAACAATATTTTTAGCTAAAGCACCCTACTACATGAATTGCATATAACGCCCAATTAATGGGCTTTTATTGCTGGCTAAAATAGCGAGGGACGAGCACAGCCAGCTGTAAAAGTCCCGTTGAATTGCTTGTTATATGCCTGATAAACCTAAACTTAAATACTGAAGTTTAAAGTAAAAGACGGTAGTAATAAATAAACTATAAATTGAGCTACCCACAAATACCAGAACGAAATAATAGCTTTGCAACAAAAGTCTTTTAAATAGGCAAAGCTTATTAGTGACTATTGGAAAACTACAATAGTGATACTCGTAGCAGCACTTACAAAAGTAAAAGTTAGCAACTAAATTATTAGCTAAAGCACCCTACTTCAGAATTGCATATAACGCCCCAAACAGAGGCAAATAATTGTTGGCTAAAATAAGCGACGCAGGAGCAAAGCCAACTGTTATTTGTCCTGCTGATTTGGCTTGTTAGGTGCTTAACCAATACTTGCGCGGTTTACCGCCAAAACACTTAACAAAGGCACAAAGCTATAATTCAAAATTAAAGTGAGAAAGTTTAACCGAGAAAAGAATACTTGAATTGAAAAGTCCTTTTCACAGAAGTTAATGATTTTTCCTTAATCACCTGATTTTGATAAAACACAAAATTAAAAACTTAAAAGTTTAACCTTGTTAACAAAGCATAATACTTTAAATTCAAAGCCGATTTAAAACAATAATAAACATAAAGAAAAAACACCTAACGCCCAATTAATGGGCTTTTATTGCTGGCTAAAATTGCGAGGGACGAGCACAGCCAGCTGTAAAAGTCCCGTTGAATTGCTTGTTATATGCCTGATAAATCTAAACTTAAATACAAAAGTTCAAAGTAAAAGACGGTAGTAATAAACGCACTATAAATTGAGCTACCCACAAATGCCAGAACGAAATAATAGCTTTGCCACAAAAGTCTCTTTAAAAAGGCAAAGCTTATTAGTGGCCATTGAAAAACTACAATAGCGAAACTCGTAGCAGCGCATAAAAAAGTAAAAGTTAGTAACTAAATTCTTAGCTAAACCACCTTACTACATGAATTGCATATAACGCCCAATTAATGGGCTTTTATTGCTGGCTAAAATTGCGAGGAACGAGCACAGCCAGCTGTAAAAGTCCCGTTGAATTTCTTGTTATATGCCTGATAAACCTAAACATAAATACACAAGCAACTAGTAAAAGGCGGTAGTAATAACCACACTATAAATTGAGCTACCCACAAAAGCCAGAACGAAATAATAGCTTTGCCACAAAAGTCTTTTAAATAGGCAAAGCTTATTAGTGACTATTGAATAACGATAATAGCGAAACTCGTAGCAGCGTTTACAAAAGTAAGGTTGATAACAATATTTTTAGCTAAACCAACCATACTATTTGAGTGCATATAACGCCTAATTAACAGGCAAAAAATTGTTGGCTAAAATTAGCGAGGCACGAGCAAAAAGCCAACTGTTTTTTGTCCTTGTTTAATTTCTTGTTAGAATTATTTTGCAATTACAAAGACATTATTTACAAGTTCTTTTTGTATTTCTAATCCTGACTTTTCAATAAGGTTAAACATATCACTTGTTGGTGACAGTGAATCAAGTTCACAACTAAACTTTCTTTTTAAATCAGTTTTATACATGGAAGAGACACCAATTAATTTTTTCGATGATAGACTATAAACATACAAACCTGCGAAGGTATTTAGGGCGTTTTCCCTAGCATAATATCCACCTGTAGAATTATAACGAAGACTACCATCATAAATTACTAAGGTATCAATCGATTTGGCAGCAATAACTGATTCATTAAATTTGATATTTTTAAAAGACGAAGCACCTTTTTCATCTTTTTTATAAGTAACTAAGTCACTATTTAAAGGTTCAACAACAAAGTTTAAATTAGATAGTTTTTCAGTAATTTTAGTGGTAAGCACTTCATTGAACTTATTGGGGATTTTATAATTATTTTCTTTGTTGTTAAAGATAGTAAAACCAATGTATTTACATAATAGATCATCACCAATCGTAGAAATAACACCTATTTTTCCTAAAGCCTCTTTGTTGCTTATCGTTAGTGGTTTGTTCTCAGTTGCTGCACAACCAGATAGTAAAAAAACAATTAATAATAACCTAAACATTGGGGATATCCTTATAATTCTAACGCTTTGCTAAGCGGCAATAAAATAGCTGGCTAAAATTAGCGAGGAACGAGCAAAAGCCAGCTGTTTTTTGTCCGTTTAAGCAACTTGTTATATTTTTAAAAGCTAAATTCAAAATCCCAATCAAAGTTAAACTCGGTTGTGCCTTCAGGGTATTTAAACTCCATCGGAAAACTTTCACCTTTTAAGGTTATGCTTCCATTAATAAACACAACTTCACCGTTTGAAACCCGTGAACCTTCAATTACTGCGGAACCTAAATCTCCAGAAAATGAAATACTCTCTCGCTCTTCTATGCTTTCATCGTACTGACCTGATATTACTCGTTCGACTTCTGAAATATTGCCAGTCACCTCAGTGATAACTTTGGTATTATTGAGTAGTTCAATAATTGCAACTCTTTCTTGTTCTTCTTCTTTTTGAAGCCCTATAACAACCAAGTAAACAAAAAGTGCATAAAGCACGGCTCCAATACCTATTAATATGAATAAGTATTTAAGTCCTTTTCTTAACATAAACTCCGATCCTGATTAAAAATATAACGCCCCACTAAGGGGCTAAAAATTGTTGGCTATAATACCGAGCGGAGCGAAAGTAGCCAACTGTTTTTAGTCCCGCTTGAGTGGCTTGTTAGGTGCACTTTGCTTCCAGTCGGATAGCTCCAATGGATAAATAATAATATAACCAAAATACCCCTGGCACTGAAACCCAATACTGTCCATATACTGTAGACAAACAAGTTAAAATAATGGTTATGAATGATACAAAAATAATCCATGGATTAAGCTTAAAGCTAAGTGAAGAAGATATAGGTAAAGGAGTTATTTTAACTTTAGTTACCGGAGTCTGACCTATTGAGATAAATAACAAATGCAACATTGACCAAATAAAAAGTACAATAAAAATAATGGGGATACCTGATAATGGAATACCTATTGAGTCTGCCCAGTGAGGAAACTCACCTCGAAATAACCCTTGAAATAAATCAAAAACTGAACCAGCAGCAGTAATAAATGGAAGAGTGAAAGCTAATAGTATTAACAAAGGTTTATTTGGCGTTTTAATTTTACCTTTACCAAGTTTTAAAAGTAACATTAGAATAAATAAGAATGAAATGATGGTTATACCAAGATCTTGTAGCAAATATTTAGGTGTTAGCATTTCCTCTCTTAAAGCATAAAATTCAGCACTTTGAGAGTTATCCAACGACATATATTGTTGGTTAAATAACTCAGGATCTGAATATGGCTCTAAGATGAAAGAGTAAAGTAACAAACTTACCCCAATTAAGAATACGAAAATAGCAGCTTTCATGTGCACCTAACGCCCAATTAATGGGCTTTTATTGCTGGCTAAAATTGCGAGGGACGAGCACAGCCAGCTGTAAAAGTCCCGTTGAATTGCTTGTTATATTTACTTTACACTCACTATCTCATACCAATTTTCGTATGGTGGTGATGGATACTTAATTTGCTTAATACCAGTTAAAAAACAATTAACTCCATTAGTATCTAGCTCGGATCTAGCATCAATAACATCGCCTGATTTGTTTAAAACGAAGATAAACTTAAACGACTTGATACCTTCTTTCTGTATTAACGGTCGGCACTTTTTTGCTACTGGCGACCAAAATTTATTATGCTCTGGAATCAATTCATATACTTCATATTGAAACCCTTTTTTAGTTTTTGATTGGAGCTTGTGTAACTTTGCTAAGTCAGAATAACTAAAGTTGTTTTTATAAGCGAATTCAGATTCAGTGTTATTTCGGGAAGCGCATGCGCCAATTAGAAAAACAAAGAAAATAATAATAGAAAGTTTCAAAATATGCTCCCTGCTGATTGTAAATATAACGCCCAATTAATGGGCTTTTATTGCTGGCTAAAATTGCGAGGGACGAGCACAGCCAGCTGTAAAAGTCCCGTTGAATTGCTTGTTATATGCCTGATAAATCTAAACTTAAATACAAAAGTTCAAAGTAAAAGACGGTAGTAATAAATGCACTATAAATTGAGCTACCCACAATTGCCAGAACGAAATAATAGCTTTGCCAACAAAAGTCTTTTAAATAGGCAAAGCTTATTAGTGACTATTGAAAAACGATAATAGCGAAACCCGAAGCAACGTGTACAAAAGTATTTTTGATAACAACCTTTTTAGCTAAAGCACCCTACTACATGAATTGCATATAACGCCCAATTAACAGGCAAAAAATGGTTGGCTAAAATAAGTGAACGTAGTGAACAAAAAGCCAACTGTTTTTTGTCCTTGTTTAATTTCTTGTTATATTTCAATATCGTTGAACTTTGTTAGGAAGCTCTGATAACTTATCGCTTGGGCAAACCATCGTGATATCTCGAATATCACCAATAGGTAATTTTATAAATTCTTTTGACATTTGTACTTCTGAATCTAGCACAAACCTGAATTCACTTTGATATTCATATTCTGAGAACTTCCTAAAAGGTCCCATTTTACCGTGATGAACCTTTTTATCTATATATTCTACAGGAGCTTGAAATAATCCCATTTCTTTTTTGATTGAAGCAGTTTTTATACGTTTAATAAACTCTTTCAAATCTTTAATAACAACTGCAACATCTCCAAATTCCATATTTCGTTTGTCGAACTCATAACTTTTTTTAGTTGTGAACATATATAGACAAAGAATATTACGGGACTTTTTATTATTATATCTGTAAATCAAAGGGCTTTTAGCTCCTCCGATAGGTACCCATTTACCTTCCTTGTCTTTAATAGATATGTTTTTAAATTGAATAGCTTCATCAGCCCCTTCATTAGGATCAGAACGAAGAAACCCATCATTATCTATTCGAGTGAAAAAAGCATCACTATTCAGATGTAAATTACCATCAAGAAAATCATTCAAAAAATCTTGAGGGAGTATTTTGGCTAATATTACACCGTACGACATAGTATCCTTGAAATATAACGCCTCACTCAGAGGCTAAAAATTGATGGCTAAAATAGCGAGGCACGAGCAATAGCCAGCTGTTTTTAGTCCTTTGCAGTGACTTGTTATGTGCAATTTTAACCAAGCCACTCAGCCAGTACATCAGAGGAAGAAAAACCTAACATCATTATATTGTTTGGACTATCTCCAAATCCGAGGGCAAATTCATTTTCACTTGCGATAGTAAGTAACCAATTATCCTTACATTGAGCTATACACCAAACCTCTGATGATTGATATTTATCCAAATAATATTCAGGAAAACAAGCGGAAGTTACATTAGCTTTCACTGGTTCAATAACATTAGCAATCAATTTATCTGTAACTTCAATTACATATTCATCATAGTCACGCCCTTTAGGAGTAATGACTTGAGAATCATCTGAAATTGCTTCATTAATTTTAAATATTGCTGCAGATTTATTCATAGCACATAACGCCCAATTAATGGGCTTTTATCGCTGGCTATAATTGCGAGGAACGAGCACAGCCAGCTGTAAAAGTCCCGTTAAATTGCTTGTTAGGCGTGATTAATATAATGTAAATATGCTTACGAATTATGCCTCATCCCTTGAATATAAACTTTAAAGTTAGAAAATGAATCAGTATCTGTAATCGATGATGTTACTAAACCTCTAGTCTCTTCATCAGAGTACGCATCTATAACTGACCAAAGAAAGTATATTGCATCGAAGGTTTCATCATCGTACTTTAGGCTTTTAACTTTCATGATTGAAGATATGTATTCCGTTAAATACTTTCCAATAATATTTGAATTAAAGAAGTCGTCTTTATTAATGAAATCATTAATACTTTCCACAATCTCAATTGTTAAAAAAGCATCTTCTTTTTCTCCATTCTCTTGAATTAACAACTTAACATTTTCAATAAATTTTACAATTACATCCTTATTCATACGACTTCCTTTTATTAATTAAATTAAAATGAACCAAACGATAAACGCCTAACGCCCAATTAATGGGCTTTTATTGCTGGCTAAAATTTGCGAGGAACGAGCACAGCCAGCTGTAAAAGTCCCGTTCAATTGCTTGTTATATGCCTGATAAACTTTAACTTAATTACTGAAGTTCAAAGTAAAAGACGGTAGTAATAAATGCACTATAAATTGAGCTACCCACAAATACCAGAACGAAATAATAGCTTTGTTACATTACGCAGTAATAAAAACAACAAAGCTTATTAGTGACTAGTGAAAAACGACAATAGCGAAACTCATAGCAACACTTACAAAAGTAAGATTGATAACAATATTTTTAGCTAAACAAACAATACTATTTGAGTGCATATAACGCCCAAATAAGGGGCTAATTATTGCTGGCTAAAATAACGAACGAAGTGAGGCAGCCAGCTGTAATTAGTCCCACTTCATTTTCTTGTTATGTGTAAATTACTTCTCAATATCCGTTAAATCCTTGCCATTACAATCAATTAAGTTGGTAAAGTTAGTTTGACTAAAGATTCTTTTTAGACAAAGAAATGAGAATAAAATAGCTAAAAGGAAAAACAAAATCCCTGTTAGTTCAAATACTTCAAAATCAACACAAATTCCAGATGGTTGACAGCCATTTCTAGGGAGTCTTTCATAGGTTAGAAAAGTGAAAAATATAGCTAAAATAATATAAATTATATTACGAATCACACCCCCCTCCTTTACACATAACGCCCAATTAATGGGCTTTTATTGCTGGCTATAATAGCGAGGAACGAGCACAGCCAGCTGTAAAAGTCCCGTTAAATTGCTTGTTATATGCCTGATAAACCTGAACTAAAATACAAAAGTCAGAAGTAAAAGACGGTAGTAATAAACGCACTATAAATTGAGCTACCCACAAATGCCAGAACGAAATAATAGCTTTGTTACATTACGAAGTAATAAAAACAACAAAGCTTATTAGTGACTATTGGAAAACCTTAATAGCGAAACCCGTAGCAACGTTTACAAAAGTAAGATTGATAACAATATTTTTAGCTAAACCAACAATACTATTTGAGTGCATATAACGCCCAATTAATGGGCTTTTATTGCTGGCTAAAATTTGCGAGGAACGAGCACAGCCAGCTGTAAAAGTCCCGTTAAATTGCTTGTTATATGCCTGATAAACCTGAACATAAATACACAAGCAACTAGTAAAAACCGGTAGTCATAAACGCACTATAAATTGAGCTACCCACAAAAGCCAGAACGAAATAATAGCTTTGCCACAAAAGTCTCTTTAACAAGGCAAAGCTTATTAGTGACTATTGATAAACGACAATAGCGAAACCCGTAGCAACGTTTATAAAAGTAAGTTTGATAACAATATTTTTAGCTAAACAAACAATACTATTTGAGTGCATATAACGCCCAATTAATGGGCTTTTATTGCTGGCTAAAATTTGCGAGGAACGAGCACAGCCAGCTGTAAAAGTCCCGTTGAATTGCTTGTTATATGACTGATAAACCTGAACTTAAATATAAAAGCCAGAAGTAAAAGACGGTAGTAATAAACGTACTATAAATTGAGCTACCCACAAATGCCAGAACGAAATAATAGCTTTGTTACATTACGAAGTAATAAAAACAACAAAGCTTATTAGTGGCTATTGCAAAGCTATAATAGCGAAACCCGTAGCAGCGTTTACAAAAGTAAAAGTTAATAACCAAATTATTAGCTAAAGCCCCCTACTACATGAATTGCATATAACGCCCAATTAATGGGCTTTTATCGCTGGCTATAATTGCGAGGGACGAGCACAGCCAGCTGTAAAAGTCCCGTTGAATTGCTTGTTATATGCCTGATAAACCTGAACTAAAATACAAAAATCAGAAGTAAAAGACGGTAGCAATAAGCACACTATAAATTGAGCTACCCACAAATGCTAGAACGAAATAATAGCTTTGTTACATTACGTAGTAATAAAAACAACAAAGCTTATTAGTGACTAGTGAAAAACACAATAGCGAAACACGTAGCAGCGCATTAAAAAGTAAAAGTTAATAACCGAATTTTTAGCTAAACCAAACAATACTATTTGAGTGCATATAACGCCCAATTAATGGGCTTTATTGCTGGCTAAAATTGCGAGGGACGAGCACAGCCAGCTGTAAAAGTCCCGTTGAATTGCTTGTTATATGCCTGATAAACCTTAACTTAAACACAAAATCTAGAAGTAAAAGACGGTAGTAATAACTGCACTATAAATTGAGCTACCCACAAATGCCAGAACGAAATAATAGCTTTGTTACATTACGTAGTAATAAAAACAACAAAGCTTATTAGTGACTATTGGAAAACCTTAATAGCGAAACCCGTAGCAGCGTTTACAAAAGTAAGATTGATAACAATATTTTTAGCTAAACCAACCATACTATTTGAGTGCATATAACGCCCAATTAATGGGCTTTTATTGCTGGCTAACATTGCGAGGAACGAGCACAGCCAGCTGTAAAAGTCCCGTTGAATTGCTTGTTAGATGGTAACTCAGATAAACACTAAGCGCTCCAGCCAACATAACCATAAGCGTAAAATAAAAAAATCACCTTAACTTGTGCGACAATCCTTAATCTTAAGTAAAGTTGCTTCAAGTAAAAGACACTACTTACGCAACTTTACTTAAGATTAAGGATTAAAAAGAAGCTTAGCACGCGTCAAGGGATTTTAAATAGAATTTGTTGTTTGGATAAACTCAACGCTTATGCTGTAGAAAAGCGGCAATACTCCTTCTTTCCACAGATCCCTTAGCAAATGAATTCTTTTGTTACCATATAACGCCCAATTAATGGGCTTTTATTGCTGGCTAAAATTGCGAGGAACGAGCACAGCCAGCTGTAAAAGTCCCGTTGAATTACTTGTTAGCTGGTTACATAGTGGTGCCTTAAATACCAGCCAACCGATATACCTGTTGCCCCTCCAACTATACATCCAACTACCCCAAAGAGAACACCACAAACAACTCCTAAAAACATTGAAACTATAATTACTATTTTATTATTTGAAATTCGTTGTACACAAAACTCCATTATTAAGCTAAATAATATAGAAGGTAGACCCATTAATACAAAAGCGCCTATTATCATTACAAAGAATGTAACTACCTGAGATGCGCCTCCCTTACCAGCCTGTAGTACCGTGAAAAAGAAAAAGAGACATGCACCAACTAAGGGTGGAAAAACAACTCCAGCAATAATCCTATGTGTACGATTCGATACCATAACCAATCCTTGATTTACCAGCTAACGCCCAATTAATGGGCTTTTATTGCTGGCTTAAAATTGCGAGGAACGAGCACAGCCAGCTGTAAAAGTCCCGTTAAATTGCTTGTTAGGCATTTTTTACACTGTTGTTGGTTTTATGAACAGCGATATACCAAAACAATGCCATTGCTAATGAAATTATAATGCTACTAATTAATGATTCTTGAAGTTTTAGTAAATATCCAGCATTTGTAATTTGACCAAACTCAACCACTAATGTTTGTGAGTAAAACAACCTATCGTATCCTGCTGTACTATAGAGAGACCACATAAGGTTTAAAACGAAACTGACAACAAACATTACAGAGGTATATTGCCAACACTTTTTCCAGCCGTAAGCTCGAAGTATTAGATGACAAATAGCTGCGAAAAATAAGAAAAACACGTAAGCAAAAACTAAATTGAACAGCGCCCAAAAACTTAAAGCACTATGCCCCCAGTATGGAATTGTCCAAATTAGAGCAATAATCAAAGGAGATAAGAAAACTCCAAGTGCTATCCGTTTCACGAAACTCTCCTAAATGCCTAACGCCCAATTAATGGGCTTTTATTGCTGGCTATAATTGCGAGGAACAAGCACAGCCAGCTGTAAAAGTCCCGTTGAATTGCTTGTTATATGCCTGATAAACCTGAACTTAAATACAAAAGTTAGAAGTAAAAGACGGTAGTAATAAACGCACTATAAATTGAGCTACCCACAAATGCCAGTACGAAATAATAGCTTTGTTACATTACGTAGTAATAAAAACAACAAAGCTTATTAGTGACTATTGGAAAACTACAATAGCGATACTCGTAGCAGCACTTACAAAAGTAAAAGTTAGCAACTAAATTATTAGCTAAAGCACCCTACTTCAGAATTGCATATAACGCCCAATTAATGGGCTTTTATTGCTGGCTAAAATTTGCGAGGAACGAGCACAGCCAGCTGTAAAAGTCCCGTTGAATTGCTTGTTATATGCCTGATAAACCTAAACATAAATACACAAGCAACTAGTAAAAGACGGTAGTAATAACCACACTATAAATTGAGCTACCCACAAATGCCAGAACGAAATAATAGCTTTGTTACATTACGTAGTAATAAAAACAACAAAGCTTATTAGTGACTATTGGAAAACTACAATAGCGATACTCGTAGTAGCGTTTACAAAAGTACGTTTGATAACAATATTTTTAGCTAAACCAACCATACTATTTGAGTGCATATAACGCCTCATTCAGAGGCAAATAATTGTTGGCTAAAATAGCGAGGCACGAGCAACAGCCAACTGTTATTTGTCCTGCTGCAATGCCTTGTTAGGTTTACATTGTTCCCAAAGCATCTCTTTGTATTTTTTAGCTAAAAGTATATCTTTATTTATACCTAATGATTTAGCACCAAACCCAGTTTCATAATATAGTTTTGCTGCTTTTATCGCGTCACAATTACCTAAAGATGCGGCTTTTATTAAGCAAGCGGTAGCTACTTCTGACTTCCGTTTGCCAGGATAGTTTACCTGATATGCATTGGCGTCGATCTCATCGGGCTTATACGCTACTGAAAAAAATAGAGAGTACATATCATTTACATCAGACTCAATAGGACATGCATTCTCTGCTTTAATATTTAAAGACACAAACATAAATACCAATGCTAAAATTTTCATCGTAAACCTAACGCCCAATTAATGGGCTTTTATTGCTGGCTAAAATTGCGAGGGACGAGCACAGCCAGCTGTAAAAGTCCCGTTGAATTGCTTGTTATATGCCTGATAAAACTGAACTTAAATACACAAGTTCAAAGTAAAAGACGGTAGTAATAAATGCACTATAAATTGAGCTACCCACAATTGCCAGAACGAAATAATAGCTTTGCCACAAAAGTCTCTTTAAAAAGGCAAAGCTTATTAGTGACTATTGAAAAACTAGAATAGCGAAACTCGTAGCAGCGTTTACAAAAGTACGTTTGATAACAACATTTTTAGCTAAACCAACCATACTATTTGAGTGCATATAACGCCCAATTAATGGGCTTTTATTGCTGGCTAAAATTTGCGAGGGACGAGCACAGCCAGCTGTAAAAGTCCCGTTGAATTGCTTGTTATATGCCTGATAAACCTAAACATAAATACACAAGCAACTAGTAAAAGGCGGTAGTAATAACCACACTATAAATTGAGCTACCCACAAATGCCAGAACGAAATAATAGCTTTGTTACATTACGCAGTAATAAAAACAACAAAGCTTATTAGTGACTATTGGAAAACTATAATAGCGAAACCCGTAGCAACACTTACAAAAGTAAGATTGATAACAATATTTTTAGCTAAACCAACCATACTATTTGAGTGCATATAACGCCTCATTCAGAGGCAAATAATTGTTGGCTAAAATCGCGACGCAGGAGCAAAGCCAACTGTTATTTGTCCTGCTTCAATGACTTGTTAGGCATATTTTCACCCAACTTGTTTATTAAAGAATTTGGTACCATTATTTTAAACAAATCCAATGGTAAAAATTTACTGATTTCACGCATTGATTGATTATGCGATTTTGTAGTTCCGTAATTAATACCGGGATAATTTAAGGCTGTATTTGCAAAGTACGCAGCTTCCATAAGCAATTCCTTGATATCAATTTCGCCCATATAAACGGGTGGAACAAGTAAACGACCTATAGTAGTTCTTTGTAAGTTAATTTGACCAATATACTCACTAATTTCAGGGTCAGTATCTTTGCCGTATTCAAATAAAAAAGCCGAACCCTCAGAATACCAATCGGTTTCCATGGCGTCTTCCCATGAGATTTCACCTCTGCAAAGTTTCTCAGCAGCTTCAACACCTTTTCTACTACCTGAGTCAGGAAGTAGCTCCCAGATTCGCCTACAGCATTCAAGTAAGTATTTTTGAATAATAGTCATTGATTCGGGATCTTTAAGGTGGCCACGCTCTCTTAAAAGATAAATAATCTCCCAAGAGGATTCTTCACATGCTTGATCTACAGGTTGAATATTATCGACAGGGTTCACCATATGCCTAACGCCCAATTAATGGGCTTTTATTGCTGGCTAAAATTGCGAGGAACGAGCACAGCCAGCTGTAAAAGTCCCGTTGAATTGCTTGTTATATGCCTGATAAAACTGAACTTAAATACACAAGTTCAAAGTAAAAGACGGTAGTCATAAACGCACTATAAATTGAGCTACCCACAAATGCCAGAACGAAATAATAGCTTTGCCACAAAAGTCTCTTTAAAAAGGCAAAGCTTATTAGTGACTATTGAAAAACTATAATAGCGAAACTCGTAGCAGCGTTTACAAAAGTACGTTTGATAACAATATTTTTAGCTAAACCAACAATACAATTTGAGTGCATATAACAGCTTATTAGTTTGCAAATTTCCCGCTTTCCACAAAACATTTACAAACAACTTTAAAAACCTAGATTATGTCACTTTAATCGAAATATCAACAATATAACTTTTTTACCTATGCTAGCAGCTGTGTAAAAGCAGGAAAAAATCCTGCTTTGTTGTAGAAAGCGAGATTTATGCTATACTGTATATAAAAACAGTTGCCAATGTGATTATATGAGTTCTCCATTTTTAGATTATATAAAAGAAAAAATGCAATTAAAACGATACGCTAAAAGAACCATTGGCACGTATTTATATTGGATTAAGGCTTATATTAACTACAACCAACAGACCCATCCTATTGACTTACATGATCGTGAAGTAGAAGCTTTTCTGTCATACTTATCTAATCAAATGAATGTTGCTCCAAGAACACAAGCGTTAGCGTTAAATTCTCTCGTTTTTTTATATAAACACGTACTCGATAAGCCCTTAACATTCGATTTAGCTTTTAATAAAAGTCGTATTCAAACCAAACTCCCCGTCGTACTTACAAAAGAAGAAATTAAAAGTCTTTTAATGCATACCAATGAAAAGCACTCGCTAGCTATTCAAATTATGTACGGTAGTGGTCTTCGGCTTATGGAGGTGGTAAGGCTTAGAATTAAAGATATTGATTTTGATTACCACTCTATTCAAATATGGCACGGTAAAGGTGGTAAAAACAGACGAGTTACATTAGCCAAAGAGTTAGTCAGTAAGCTAAAAACACAAATTCAATTAGCAAAAAGTATTGCCTGTAGCGATTTAGAAAAACCTCAATATCACGGTGTTTATTTACCCTATGCATTGGCGAGAAAATACCCTCAAGCTAATAAAGACATTGGATGGCATTATTTATTTCCCTCATCTCGCTTAAGTGTAGATCCTGAATCAAAGTTATTGAGACGACATCACATTGATGAAACACTTTTACGTAAGGCCGTTAAAGCCGCTTCGCATCAAGCCAATATTGAAAAAAACGTAACCTGCCATACTTTGCGACATTCATTTGCTACTCATTTATTACAACGCGGTGCAGATATAAGAACGGTTCAAGAACAATTAGGTCATACTGATATTCGTACTACACAAATTTATACTCATGTAATTGAGCATGGTGCCAAAGGCGTTACTAGCCCGTTATCTGATTTAATGAGCTAACGCCATCTCGTCATTAGAAAGTTCTATCCCATCGTTTTAATAATGACTTTCATTGTCGATCGAGAGGGCACAACAAAAACTTTATAGTAGTATTTATTACCCATTACCGATCAATATGCGTATTTCAGAGCGCTTGAGCGATATCAATTCAAAGCAATGTTTTGTAATAATGGTCGTTCCTTTATAAAAAGCACTGTTGATGAAGTGATTTTGCTAAAACGATTCTTCGATGGCTCTAAAAACAATTTATCTTCCTCTGTGCTCTTCGATTGTTAAAATTTCTTTATCTTTTCAGAAGCAATTCGTCACCTAATTACGCGAATTATTCTCATTAAAAGAACAAGACCAAGACCAACCATGGAAGTTTTATTGCTCTGTAGTATTCTCATTCCTCAGTGTGTACAAATATAACTTCGCGTATAACTTGCCAAGCGTTATTTACGTTACGTGTAATTAATACGAACTCTGTTGCTCATTGGTATCAATTCGATGAATTCAGTCCATGTATTCAATTCTGGAGCTTTATTTTCACGCTTACTTGAAATAAACCTTTATACATCACTTTATCTACAAGAGAAGTGGCGCTATTAGGAGCAAGCATAATAAAAGAGCTACTAATAAGTTAGCGTACCTCGAATAGGATATTTATTTTCAGGATTTCTGATCAAACCTAATCCTCTAATCACTGACGTTAATTCAGGTCGTAGAAAAGGCGCGTTAGAAATATCAATTAATTGAATATTGTTCGATGAGTTGATCACAAATAAACCGGGTTCAGCGAATGGACGATCTGTTTCAGCCTCAGACCTTGGATTTGAAATATATAAACCTAAGGTTTTCATTTGCTCAATAGTTAAATCGTAACCTACCTCAAAACTTGGGTTTATTTCATTCATTTGAATTAACGCTTTTTCTTTTGGATCGGCAGACATAGCAACAACATCCACACCTAATTCATTAAATTGAGGAAGTAACTCGTTTAAGGTTGATAAATATTTATTGCATAACGAGCAATGTTTACCACGATATACAATCACTAAAAGCCAATCACAATCTCCCTTAGGGTTTAAAAAATCTAATTTTCCGCCCTCTAATTTATCAACCGATAATGTTGGAAATTGTTGTCCTGCACTTAACTTTTTACTTATCATTTTATTTCTCTCTGAATTTTGTAATGCACACACAATAATAAACAAGTAATTATAGTCAAGAGTTTGTGATGAACGATACAAAAATAAAATGGGCTATTCTTTAAAATTTAACAAAGACGTAGCCCTCGCCTCAGCCATTAATGTTTGATTTAAGGCAAAGTTATTTACTTAGAGCAAGAACCGGCATAAGTATTGATGAAATGAATAAAGATTTTGAAGAAAAAACAGAGATGGTTTTAAGCTTTTGTAAATAAAAACTCTAGCTGATAAGTATCAGCTAGAATTTCAATTAGCAATTTATTGATGTTTCTATCTATTCATAAATATATACCCACCTCCTTAGAATAATTTATATCCTGTAATACATTGAATAACATAACTTAAAATACAGAATTAAAAGTTTTGTGCTGTTTGCCCTTCATCAGTTTGATGTAACTTAATAACTACTCGACGGTCGTAAAAACTGATTTCTTTATCGGTACTCGCGACTACAGGTTCGCTTTCACCAAGAGCAAATATTTGAATGCGGTCGCTTTCTACCCCATCATTTATTAAGGCATTTTTAACAGCATTTACTCGTGCTAACGATAAAGCTTGGTTTAATGCTTCGTCACCTTGTAAATCGGTATAACCTGAAAGGTCTATTGAAAGATCAGGCGACTGGGCTAACATTTTAGCTAGCGAGCTTATTTGTTGTTGGTAATGGGCTTTAATTTCGCTTGAGCCTGTTGAAAACTGAAGGCTCATCAACAAGTTTTCAGCTTGCAACTGAGCCGATTTTTTATAGTTACTTTCTAACGATAACAGCTCTGCTTGGTATGATTGTTCCGTTGCTTGTAATGCTTTTTGATGTTGTGCGATTACGTGATCAATATTCTGTTGTTTACTGGCTAATGTAAGCTCTAAATCTTCAATCGAATTTTCTGCATTGACGTTTTTAGCGATTAGCGTACCAACAAAACCAGCCACAAACGCCCCTATTGGCCCTGCAACTACAGCACCCACAAGAGCACCTGATCCAAATCCTATTTCTACATTAGTATCTGCTTGTTGCGCTTTTTCTTGTGCTGTCATGATTTTGTATTCTTCATCAAAAGCATAGCTTGGTGCTGTCATTAACGAACCGATAACCAATAAACCAATAACTGATTTTTTAGTTACTGAGTGAGAAGTTACCTTGTTTGCGTGTGTAGTTGTGTTAAAAGTTTTCATATTGTTTTCCTTTAGTGGTTGTTTATTTAATTGCTTAACTCTTTGTTGGTAACTATTAAACAAAACAAGTCGGACGAAATACCGACGCAAAAAAGGAAAATCGACGAACAAATGTGGCAACAATATGGCAATATCAATAAAAGCGCGAAGTTAGGGAAATAATTAGATATATTTACCTCATTGAAGAGTGCAGCTTGACTTAAATAGCTAAAACAGAAAGGTAAAAGAATAAATGAGTAAACGCATAGCGATAGTAGAAGATGAAGCAGCCATAAGAGAAAACTATGCTGATGTTCTACGCAGCCAAGGATATCAGGTACAAACCTATGTAGATCGAGAAAGTGCCACACAAGCCTTTTCTTTACGCTTACCCCATTTAGTTATTTTAGATATTGGCTTAGAAGAAGAATACGACGGCGGTTTTATTTTGTGTCAGTGGTTACGCACCCTTTCAACCACTTTACCTATTATATTTTTAACGGCTCGCGATAATGATTTTGATACCGTATCTGGCTTACGTATTGGCGCTGACGATTACTTAACAAAAGATATTAGTCTACCTCACTTAAGCGCAAGAATATCAGCTTTGTTTCGCAGACAAGATGCTATGAATCAACCACAACAAGAAGATCATTTAATTAGCGTAGGATCGATGACAATAGACAGCCAGCGCATGAGTGTTAAATGGAAGGAGCAATTAATCGACCTAACCATTACCGAATTTTGGATGGTTTACGCACTTGCTAAACACCCTGGCCATGTAAAAAACAGAACCCAGCTCATGCAAGATTCTAATATTTTTGTTGATGACAGTACCATTACCTCGCACATTAAACGTATTCGTAAAAAGTTTATAAAAACAGACGATACATTCGATTACATTGAAACTATTTATGGTATGGGTTATCGCTGGAATGAAGATACACAAAACAGCATGAGTTCAGCAAGCCATGCTTAATATTTCTATATGCAAGAAAAGCTTAATAAAAAGTATATTGATAAAAATATCATTTCAACAATCAGGTCGTAAACTGTAACTATGCCCGTTAAAAATAAGTCGTTCTTTAGATTTGGTTTACGTATTAAGTTACTTTTACTGTCGTCTTTTTTATTCAGCCTGCCTTGGTTTGGTTATCAATACGTGTGGGAAATGGAAAAATACCTACGCTACGGTCAAGAGCAAACCATTGTAGGTACAGCTCGCGCTTTGGCCACCGCATTACATGAGCGCCCTAACCTTTTTAATAATCAAGCAAGTTTTCTTCCTAATGTTGAAAAAGGAAAAGATCTATACAGCTATAAATTAACCACCGCTATTCAATTAGACGGTCTACCAATCGACTGGCCTTTATTTAACTCGCGCGCCCATTACTACGGTGAAAAAAATCAGCTCAGTCAATCAACCTCAGCAGAAAATTCATTGCACTTTAACGCCAGCGTAGGCCAGTACGATAAGTATTTATACATGATGTTTACTGTGGTTGATAACAAGTTGATTTATCGTCATAAAAATGCGCGTGGTATTTTTAAAAACGATCATTTAGAAATTGGACTTGTTGATCCGCAAAATAACTTTAATCGTTTTATTATCAGCAATAAAAAAGCTGGTTGGTTAGATGCATATAAGGTTGAAACACCGATTATTGAAACAGAACCTTTTACACAAACCAATCAAACTAATCCCCAAAAACAAATAATCACCGTAGCTCCTAAAATTCAAGGCCATTGGTTAGAAACACCTCAAGGTTATAATGTAGAACTACGTATTCCTATGGATATTGTTGGCGATAATATTGCTTTTGCTTTTCATGATGTAGATACAGAGTTTGCTGATGAACTCGCCAGTGTTGGCTCTGCAAATCCAAGTACCGCGCAAACTTTAGGTACGGTTTTAGTACCCTCACCTGAAATTGAACGTATTGTAAAAGGCATGAGCTACACTAACTCAAGTGTTTGGGTGGTCGACCAACATCAACGCGTATTAGCCAAGGCCGGAAATTTAAAACAAGCCAGTGGTGTGTGGAATAAAAGAACAACAAGTCATTCAACTTCTAGCAATTCAAACAATTCAATGATCACCTCATTATGGAACACCATTGAGCAAAACTGGCTACTACCGCTATATTATAAATTTTTAACTAAGCCACCTAAAGACTTTATCGACGAGCTTTACGATGCTCAACACTTAACAGGTAAACACATAAAAAGTGCGTTACAAGGTAATGCGCATTCACAATGGCGTTTAACCACAGACCAACAAGCTGTAGTGCTTTCTGCCGCTTATCCTATTTATATTAATAACCAAGTACATGGTGCCGTTATTGTTGAAGAAACCACAAACGGCATTAGAACCTTAAGAAACCGCGCCTTAGAAAAGCTCTTTACTTCAATTATTGCCATAATGTTATTAGGAGCAACCAGCTTCTTTTTGTTTGCTTCGCGTATATCTAACCGCATTAGAACTCTACGAAACCAAGCAGAATCAAGCATTGATGAAAACGGACGTATCAATAATCAACTTGTAGCTTCAACTGCAAACGATGAAATTGGTGACTTATCGCGTAGCTTTTCAACCGCCGTTAATCGATTGAGCCAATACAACCACTATCTTGAAGGTATGTCGTCGCGTTTATCTCACGAACTTAGAACCCCTATTGCGGTAGTTAGAACCTCTCTTGAAAACCTCACTATGCAGCAATTACCTGATAGCACAGCTCCTTACATAGAACGTGCACAAACAGGCATAAACACCCTTAATTTAATACTCACCAATATGAGTGAAGCCACCAACTTAGAGCAAATGTTAGAAACCACAGAGCGTGTACCTTTTAACTTACAACAAGTGTTATTTGGCTGTGTGCAAGGTTATAAACAAATTTACACAGAGGTAGGGTTTTCATTAACGGGCTTAAATGAAGAAAATGCTCGTAGCAAAGCACCCAATATAGAAGGTTCACCTGAACATATCGCTCAGTTACTCGATAAAGTATTTGCTAACGCGGTAGAATTTAGTAACGACAATAAGGTGAGCATTAGCTTACAAGAAACATCGTCAACCTTTATTATTCACATAAGTAACAACGGTAAACACTTGCCTGAATTAATGAAAGATAGATTATTTGATTCTATGGTATCGATGCGCGACACTAAACGCCAAGCACAGCCCCATTTAGGTTTAGGGCTTTATATTGCGAGGCTTATTGTGGAATTTCATCAAGGGATGATTAGTGCGAACGATCATCACAATCCATCAGGCGTTACTTTGAGTATTACGCTTAATAAAATTTAGGTATTAGCGCTATTCAATTCCAATATATTTATGTACTTGAATAGACAAACGCCAGTTATTTTTAATACAGGTTTCAATCGCCAGCTCAGTAGCGCGTTGCTTTTGACTAATAGGCTGTAAATAAATTGGCGTGTTAATGACTTCATGCTCGGCAAGTAGTTTTTGAAGCTCGTCAACATGATGCTCAGTGGCTACAGGGTGCTTTATTTCGTTAGCACGCTCTAACGCTGAACGTAAAATTTTATAGCCACCTTTCATATTAATTTTAGGCGATACCGTAACCCAGCACTTATCGGTAACTCTCACTTCAAACGTACCTGACGTTTCTACTTGCGTACTATAACCAAGTTCCTCAAAGCCTGCACATAAAGGGGTTAGGTCAACCATGCAAGGTTCGCCACCCGTAATAACAATATGTTTAGCTTGGTAACCTTGTTTTTTTACCCAATCAAGTATTTGTTCAACCGACATATTAGCCCATTGGGTAGATTCTTCACGCTTACTTGCCATTATTTCAGTAGACACTGAATCATCAAGATTAATGTCCCATGTATGTTTAGTATCACACCAAGAACAAGCTACAGGACAGCCCTGTAAACGAATAAATATAGAAGGTTGTCCGGTAAAAGAACCTTCGCCTTGAATGGTTTCGAAGAACTCATTAATTTTATAGCAAGTTGTTTTCACTTTTGTGCTTTAGCCTGTGTTGGTTTTCTAGTAAAATGCGCGCTTTTATTATTATAACCCGAACTCTTGTTAATCACTTAACGAGAATTGCGGGTATTGTACCTCAAGAGACATTACAAATGGCTAACAAAGTTGTTGTTATTTATTCAGGCGGCATGGATTCATTCACCGTACTTAATCGCGCTATCAAAGATGGAAAAGAAGTGTATGCCCTCTCTTTCGATTACGGACAACGCCACGTTAAAGAGCTTGAATGCGCAAGCCAAGTTTGTAATGAACTAGGTGTTCAACATAAAGTAATAGATATTTCAGCCATCAACCAATTATTAGCGGGTTCATCGTTAACTGATGATATTGATATTCCTGAAGGTCATTACGAAGCTGAAAACATGAAGTCGACTATTGTGCCTAACCGCAATATGATTTTACTTTCGTTAGCTGTTGGTTATGCTGTTTCAGTAGGTGCTGAACAAGTCTATTACGGCGCACATTCAGGCGATCATGCCATTTACCCTGATTGCAGACCTGAATTTGTAATGAAAATGAATGACGTTTGCCAAATTGCCAACTACGAAGCCGTTGAAATATTTAGCCCATACTTAAACGTAGATAAAACTGCAATTTTAGCCGACGGTATTAGCATGAACCTCGACTACAGTAATACATGGACCTGCTATAACGGCCGTGAAAAAGCTTGTGGAAAATGTGGTGCTTGCCAAGAACGTTTAGAAGCGTTTGAAGAAAATAACGTAACCGACCCAATTGCATACGAAGGTTAGTGCCATTTAATTGAACACTGTAGAATAAATAGTACCATTTGGGTGTAGTTATTCATTTTGATACTGCTCTCATCTTCTCTTTGTTCTACTTTTATTGGTTTTAGTTGTTTTTTTAACCGATTTCTTTTTCTTACTTGGTACAGGCGCTTTTGAAAATTCTTTATGAAAAGGCTGCTGCGTAACAACAGGAATAGCTTGCCCTATGCTGGTTTCAATATTGGTTAATTGCCTTACATCATTTTCTACAGCAAATGAAATGGCCTTGCCACTTTTACCCGCACGAGCCGTTCGTCCTATGCGATGTATATAGTTTCTTGGATCTTCAGGCAGATTATAATTAATCACTAACGAAATATTATCAACATCAATGCCACGTGCAGCAACGTCTGTTGCCACCAATACTCTTAACGTAGATTCTTTAAAGTTTTGTAATGCTTCTTCCCTTACGGCTTGTGTTTTACCACTGTGGAGGCTTGCAGCAGTTATGGATTCTTTTTCTAGAGCTTTAACTATTATGTCGGCGCCATACTTTGTTTTACAAAAGATGAGTACTTTTTCATAGTCAGAGTTTTCTAATATATTAAACAGCAAAGGCACTTTATTCGCTTTTTCAAGCTGGTATACGCTTTGATTAACCAAGTCGATAGTCACTGTTTCTGCAGCAATTTGAACTTTTATTGGATTTCTTAATATGGCTTGTGCAAGTATTTCTATTTCTGCTGGCATAGTTGCTGAAAATAAGAGTGTTTGGCGCTTCTTTGGCAGTTTAGATATTATGGTTTGAACATCATTAAAGAACCCCATATCAAGCATGGTATCAGCTTCATCTAATACAAATACTTCTAACGCCTCAAAGTTTATATCGCCTGTTTCAATTAAATCTAACAACCTTCCAGGAGTGGCCACTAATATATCAAGCCCGAGTGCAATAGCGTCAACTTGGGGTTGTCTGCCAACACCGCCATACACAACTTTAGTTTTAAGACCTAACCCATCAGAGTAGTCATCAATGTTTTGCATTATTTGCGAGGCAAGCTCACGAGTAGGCGTTAAAATAAGCGAACGTGTACTTTTAGCTTTAATATCAATTTTATTGCGGCCAAAATTATTGATAATAGGTAATGAAAAAGCCGCCGTTTTTCCGGTTCCCGTTTGCGCGATACCAAGCAGATCTTTGCCCTTAATAAGTACAGGGATACATTCTTGTTGGATTGGAGTGGGCTGTGTATAGCCTTTCAGACTAACGCGGTCAATAATTGACGCTAAAAGTGAAAATGCTTTAAATTCTGACATGCTGTTTCGGTATTCTTTAATTAATAGCTGGCTATTCTAACAGAATGCTTAAACATGTTTAACATGCATTTCAGATGATAGTTTTTTATGGCTCTAGGTTAGACAGGTCGTTGTAAGATAAATCGTTGTAAATCTCGCTCTTCCCGCATCACAATATACTCTATTACTTTCAACTTTATAGAAAATACGACACGGATTAACGATCAGCTCTTTGTAAATTAAGTGACTTAATTTTGCAGGCACTTCGCCTAAATCAGGATGCACTTCTAATCTTGATATTTTATCAAATACTGTGTGAACTAATTGTTTAGCAGCGTTTGAAGAAAATAACGTAACGACCCAACTGATTATGAATGGAAATAGCACTAAATCTTATACAGGATTGTGCCATTAATAAGAACTAGGCTACATTCCGACAAAGTAAACAATCCCAAACTCACATTCATCATAATGTTAGTTTGGGTTTGATGAAGTCTATAAATGCTTTAACCCTTTCAGAAGCTGCTGACGATTTATAAAATACAGCATTCACCAACTCCCTATCAGTTCCTTGAATTCTATATGACTCTATCAATGAAATGAGTTTACCTGACGCTATATCTTGATTAACCATAAAGCCAGATAAGCACGTTATACCACTTCCCGATAAAGCTAGTTGACGGATAGTTTCTCCATTACTTGCCGTTATTGTTGGTTTGATTACATCAGCCCCTCTAATTGGCCATTTATTGAGTGTTTTAATATTTGAAAAACCGATTAAGGTATGATTTTTCAAATCTATTGGTTTTTTAGGTAAACCGTTTTGTGCAATATATTGGGGAGATGCAACGATAAAAAGTGAGCTTTTTCCTAAAGTTTTGGTATGTAGTGTTGAGTCATCTAACTTCCCTATTCTAATTGCTACATCGGTACGTTTTTCAATTAAATCGACTATTCCCTCATTAGAATTAAGTTCAATTTCAATACTGGGGTAAGCCTTTTTAAACGCATTTATATGAGGCGCTATTTGATGAAATATAAATGGGCTAGCAGCATCAATACGTAACTTTCCTTGCAGGATCTTTCCCTGAACGGTTATATCTGCTTCTGCATTTTGAATATGCTGAAGACCAATATTGACTGCATCAACAAATTTTTTACCTTCATCTGTCAACATAACCCGTCTAGTGGTACGAATTAATATAGTTGCGCCCAGATCTTTTTCTATTTTAGTTACAGAACGTGATATGCGAGCAACTTGAATATTTAATGCGTCAGCGGCAGCAGAAAATCCGCCAAACTCAACAACGGCTAATAAAAGCTCTAAATCATCTGATCTTGTTTTTAAATTCAAATTAACCTCATTTATTACAATAGTATTTTGTAAGTAACACTATTTATTGCAACAGTTTAACAGGTAATAATTACGCCAACAAACAGAAGTAAGGGCTTCTTTAACTCCCTACTTCAAATCACTGTATTAATTAAACTGGAGATTATGATGCCACTAGCATTACTTGCATTAGCACTCAGCGCTTTTGCGATAGGAACAACCGAATTTGTGATTGTTGGATTACTACCAACAATGGCACAAGACCTTAGTATATCAATCCCTTCAGCAGGCTTATTGGTTAGCCTATACGCATTAGGTGTAGCGATAGGAGCGCCAGTTTTAACCGCTTTTACAAGTAAATGGAATAGAAAAAACGTCTTGCTATCGGTTATGGGATTATTTGTTATTGGAAACTTAGTCGCTTGGCAAGCACCTAGTTTTGAAGCATTAATAATAGCTAGAATACTCACAGGACTGGCACATGGCGTATTTTTCTCTATAGGCTCTACCATTGCCACAAGCTTAGTGCCGAAAGAAAAAGGAGCAAGTGCTATTGCCATTATGTTCACAGGCTTAACCGTTGCTTTAGTAACAGGGGTTCCATTAGGTACTTATATCGGTCAAGTATTTGGTTGGGAAGCTACCTTTTTAACGGTATCTATTTTAGGTTTATTAGCCATGATTGGCAGCGCTATACTCGTCCCGAGCAATTTAAAGCAAGCTAAATCAACTAACCTTGCGGCCCAGATGAAAGTGTTAACTCATCCAAGGTTACTATTAGTTTATGCGATCACAGCAATTGGTTATGGCGGAACTTTTATTGCTTTTACTTACTTAGCCCCCATTCTTAATGAAGTGACTGGTTTTGAGCCTAGTTCGGTAGGTTTAATACTTTTAGTGTACGGGATCTCTGTTGCTGTCGGAAACATATGGGGCGGAAAAATGGCTGATAATTTTGGCCCTATTAAAGCATTAACCATAATTTTTTCAGGACTTGCTGGCATATTATTAGTGTTAAACTTTACCGCTTATAACCCTGTTGCCGCTGTGGTAACTATTTTAGTGTGGGGAGCATTTGCTTTTGGCAACGTGCCCGGCTTGCAAGTTTATATTGTAAAGCTAGCTGAAAAATACACACCTGATGCGGTAGATGTTGCATCGGGTCTAAACATTGCAGCTTTCAATGTAGGCATTGCAATAGGAGCATGGGGAGGTGGCATTATTGTTGAAGAGCATGGTTTAATGAATACACCTTGGGTTGGCGCTGTTGTTGTTTTAATTGCACTTATGTTAACGCGTTTTAGTGGTAGTTTAGATAGAAAGGCGCAAGTCATAAATTAGTTAAAACCATACCCTAAACTTGAAGCGCTGCTTTGATATCTAAAGCAGCGTTTATGGCATCATATCTATCTAGAAGAATTTTCGACTATTATAGGCTTAACGTTAACATATAATAGTTAAGGGCTACGGCAGCCTGAGCTTCAAGCATTTAAACGCATCCGTAGAACAGCGTTTATTCGCTATTTCTACTACGTTATCGCATTAGAGTAGAATCACCTTGTATAAAAGACTAATAAACTACTGCAAAAACAATCAGCAAAGTTGAATAGGCCCTAGTTTTTTTGTTTTCGATGAATTTAATAACGTTCGATACAAACTCGACTACTTCACCGAACTATTATCTAAATGGTTTTAGACTCAGCAGCTTTCTCCTTTTTACGTTCGTTCAACGGTTTAGCAACCGTTCCTGATGCAATAACTCGCGCTTTACTTTTAGCTATTCTTTTCTTTTTTGCGCTTACATTTGCTGATGCTATTTTACTAATAACTTCTGCTGGTTTTTTAGTTGGATTAAAAGCAAGTTCAATCGTTTTGCCGTTATGTTCGATAATATCGCCACGGCGTACTTTTTTACGCTTTTGATCGACAACTTTTTTATTAACTAAAACATTACCTTCACTGATCATGGTTTTTGCTTCGCCAGCGCTTTCAGCCATGTTAGATATTTTGAGTAATTTAAATAGTTCTATCGGTTCAACACAAATGTCGAAAATTGAATGTGCAGACATGAAATACGCCTAGTGATTTTAAATAATAATATGGTTAAATTCTAACATGTATTGAATCAAACTTATATTAAGCATAATTGACAATTAATATTGGATAGATAGTTACAAAAAAACTCCATTACGGAGTTTTTTATTACAACAATTTTTTATCAAAAACTTAACCTGTTCCTTTGTTTTTCTAAGCTATATTAGCGTCTCAACATTGATGTTTTTGTGTATAACAAGACGATTTTTTCTATCTAACAGCTGGCTATTAGTCATAAATCCAACGAAGTTAGGCACAAAAATAGCTTGTTGAGTCGCTTTGCTTATCCCGAGCTGAGGTTAAATAGATAATGCAGACTAAAGTGCGTTAACTACGTCTTTAATTAGGTCTGGGCCTTGGTAAATAAAACCTGTGTAAACTTGCACTAGTTTAGCGCCAGCTTCTATTTTTTCTTTCGCATCAGCACCATTTGAAATACCACCAACACCAATAATCGGCAGTTTATTATCTAACGCTTTAGCCAATAACTTAATCACTTGTGTGCTTTTTTCTTTAACTGGTGCGCCGCTTAAGCCCCCCATTTCATCACAATGTTCTAAGCCTTGAACACCTTCGCGTGAAAGTGTTGTATTGGTAGCGATTACGCCATCAATATTGTTAGCAATTAAACATTCTGCGATAGATTCTACTTCTGGTTCTGTTAAGTCTGGCGCAATTTTTACTGCGATAGGTACGTATTTCCCGTATTTTTCAGCAAGCGTAGTTTGCTCAGCTTTAAGGGCAGAAAGTAACTCGTTTAACGCATCGCCGTATTGTAAAGAGCGTAAACCCGGTGTGTTAGGTGACGATATGTTAATGGTAATATACGAAGCAAAGTTATACACTTTTTGCATACAGTGAATGTAATCGTCTTTCGCATTTTCTTCTGGTGTGTCTTTGTTTTTACCTATGTTAATACCTAAAACACCTTTAAATTGCGCTTTACGCACTTGGTCTACTAGGTAATCTACCCCTTTGTTGTTAAAGCCCATACGGTTAATAACCGCGCTTGCTTGAGGTATTCTAAAAATACGTGGTTTGTCGTTACCTGGTTGTGGACGAGGTGTTACTGTACCCACTTCAACAAAACCAAAGCCCATTGCGCCAAAAGCAGGAATACATTCGCCGTTTTTGTCTAACCCAGCTGCTAAACCAATAGGATTAGGAAAATCAATCCCCATAACCGTTACAGGCTTTGATGGTACGTTTTGACAATATAAAGCTCTTAGAGGCGTGGTTCCTGTATTTTTTAATGCTTTTATGGTCATTTCATGAATGGTTTCAGCATCAAACTTAAAAAACACTTTACGAATAGCAGAATAAAACATAACACCTCAGAGCAAATTAATAGATAAGTAAACGAGTGTTTTTTTGTGAAAATAAAAATCCCCGCACAATTGGCGGGGATTTTATCAGTTAAAGATTCACCATTAAAGGCTACTTTCTATTTAATAAAGATTTATACCAAGTCTATTAAGTTTTTTCCCACTCTGCGAGAGTTAAAAGGCTTAGAGGCAAGGCATTTATTTTAATAAGGAGTGTTCTAATTATTAAATAAATAACGATGTAATTGCCCATTTAAACGAGTATAAATGATCAGTTGGTTAGTGCGATTGGCACTATCTACTTATCAGGATCACACTTTAAGCTAAGTAGCATTAATTCACGCAAGGCTACTGAGAACTTAGCAAACTCGTGAGTTTCGCCAATTCTAAACTCGGCTAATATATGATTCCAACGCTCTAATGACTGTTGGTTTTCTTCAAACCAGTTGTCTAATAACACCTTCGTTTCTTTTGTTTTAGTATCTGTACGTAAAATAACGCTAGCAAGAGAACGTTGTTGCCAATCTAACTCTTCACGGTATGACGCTCTTGCTAATGCTTGCCAATGGTTAGCTACTGGCTGGCGTGTTATTTGATCTAAGAACCAATGTAAGTCTAATCGGGCACCTAATTCAAAATAAGTACTTGCCACTATACTCACTTCTCTATCACCTTCTGCGGTTAATTCTGCAATATCCATTGCTGAGAAAATAGAGCTGAGTTTAGCAACATAGTTTGCAATATCTTCAGGTACATTTGATTTAACTAAATCGCTTTCAATACGTTTTAATTGCTCTACTTCATCGTCAACCATATATGTGTATATATTATTACTTAGGTCAATAAAGGTAGAACGATAAATTTTAATTGAGTCTGCAACATTTAACGACTTATTACGATGACGTAAGAACCAACGTGTTGCTCTTCTTACTGTTCGGCGTATCTGAAATAGCATTTCTGTTTGAACAGCGGTAGATATTTTATTATCTAAGTCTTCAATTTTTTCCCACACTTCAGTCATACCAAATACATTACTTGCCACTGTGTAACAATTAGCAATTTCAGCGACTGTAGCACCTGTTTCTTCAAACATTCGATTGATAAAATTAAAACCCATGTCATTACCAATAGCATTGGCAAGTTGTGTTGCTATAATTTCAGCTCGTAGTGGATGATTTTGCATTTCCACTAAATATTTTTGCTGTAACTTCTTAGGGAAGTACTCAACCAAGAACTTATCGTAATAAGAGTTTCCGGTAATTTCAGGGCAAACTAGGTCGTCTTTTAATACCATTTTATTGTAGGCAAGTAATACGGATAACTCAGGTCGAGTGAGTCCATTACCTTTGATCAAACGATCGGCTATTTCATCATCATTAGGAATAAACTCTAATGCGCGATCAAGCTTACCTGTTCGCTCAAGTTCACTAATAAAACGAGATTGCTCTTTTAACTGACTTCCACCACGCATAGCGGTAATTGAAAGTGAATGTGTTTGGCGGTAACAATCTTCCAGTACTTTTTCAGATACATCGTCTGTCATATCGTAAAGTAATTTATTACGTTGCTTAACGGTTAAATCACCATTTTGCACAAGACTATTCAGTAAAATTTTAATATTTACTTCTTTATCTGAACAGTCAACACCACCGGCGTTATCAATCGCATCCGTATTAATGCGCCCACCATTAGCAGCAAATTCAATTCGCCCTAGTTGAGTAAAACCTAAGTTACCACCTTCACCTACTACTTTAGCTTGTAACTCATTACCATTTATACGTAAGGCATCATTGGCTCTATCACCCACATCTAAATGTGTTTCTTTTGAAGATTTAACATAGGTACCTATGCCACCATTCCATAACAAGTCAACCTGCATTTTCAATATGGCTTGCATTAACTCTAGTGGAGACATGCTTTGCTTTTGCGTACCCAACATTTTTTTAATTTGTGGTGTTAATTTTAAAGATTTAGCTGAGCGGCTATAAATTTCGCCCCCTTCAGAAAGTAATTTTTTATTATAATCGTCCCATGTACAACCTGGTAAATTAAATAAACGTTCGCGCTCTTTATAAGAACTTGCTGCGTCAGGCGTAGGATCCACAAATATATGCATGTGGTTGAAGGCCGCTTGTAAACGTATATGTTTAGATAAAAGCATACCATTACCAAATACGTCTCCCGCCATATCGCCTATAGCGATACAAGTAAAATCAGTTGTTTGGCAATCAATATCCATTTCTCTGAAATGGCGTTTAACAGACTCCCATCCTCCTTTAGCGGTAATGCCCATGCCTTTATGGTCGTAACCTACACTACCACCTGAGGCAAAAGCGTCGCCCATCCAGAAGTTATATTCTTCTGAAATTCCGTTAGCAATATCAGAGAACGTTGCTGTACCTTTATCAGCCGCAACCACTAAGTAAGCATCGTCTTCATCGAGTCTTACTACACTTTTTGGTGGTACAATTTCACCGCCTACGATGTTGTCGGTAATATCTAATAAACCACGTATAAATGTTTTATAACATTCTTTACCAGCTTCAAATATTTCTGCTCTTGTTCCTTCGGGTAGTTGCTTACAAACAAAACCACCTTTAGCACCAACAGGTACAATAACGGTATTTTTTACTTGTTGCGCTTTAACTAAACCTAAAACTTCAGTTCTAAAATCTTCACGTCTGTCTGACCAACGTAAACCACCTCGAGCCACTTTACCGCCACGTAAATGAACGCCTTCAACTTGTGGTGAATAAACAAATATTTCAAACTTAGGAACGGGTTGTGGTATTTCGCTAATTAACTTAGGTAAAATTTTAAATGAGATATAAGGCTTATCTTCATTATTTGCGTCTTTTTGAAAATAGTTAGTACGTATAGTCGCACTCATCATTTCAACAACTTTACGTATAATTCTATCGTCATCTAAGTTAGCAACATTGTCTAAAGAGGTTTCAATGTCATCTTCAGTTTTATTGATTGCTTTTTCTGACGATTTACCTTGCGGATCAAACTTCAAGTTAAATAATTTAATCAATAATTTAGCAATGTTTGGATAACGAGAAAAAGTGTCTTCTATATAGCTTTGACTAAACGTACCACCAATTTGGCGTTCATACTTTGCATAAGCTCTTAAGATTGAAACTTCTCGTCCGCCTAATTCAGCACCTAAAATTAATCGGTTGAAACCGTCATCTTCAAGTTTCCCTGACCATACTTTAGCAAAAGCGTCTTGGAATAAGCTTTGTACTTTTTCTAAGTTAAATTTACCTTTACCGGTAAGTAACATTGAAAAATCAAGTATCCAGTAGGTTTCACCGCCAGCCGTTTTTATTGAATAAGGGCTTTCACCAATAACGCGTAGACCAAAGTTTTCTAAAATAGGTAATACGTCAGATAAATGAATTGGGTCACCTAGATGAAATAACTTCAACTTAACTAAACGACTATCTGCACTTTCTTCTTGAGGCTGATAGAACAACATCTCTAAATGATTTTCAGGTGTAAGTGCTTCAAATTTTTCAATATCCACTAAAGCTGAACCTGGCAAAACTTCATCTTTATAAGCTTGTGGGAAGTGAACATACTTTCTAGAAAGTGTTTTCCCTAATGCTTCACCTTTATTAGAGTTTAAGGCCGTGGCTAACTTATCATCCCAACTAGAGGCCGCTTCATTTAAATTACGTTCAATTTCTTTCACATCAATATCCGCTTTAGTCGAATTAACCCTAACAATATAATGAGTACGCGCTTGAGCTGATTCAGAAAAATAAGTCGTAAACTCTACATCTTCTTCACTACCAAAGGTTTCTTTTAATAACGCTTGGGTTTGCATTCTAAGCTTTGTGTTATAGCGTTCTCTAGGTACATAAACCATGCAAGAATAAAAACGGTCAAAAGTATCTCTACGAACAAATAGCCCAGTATAGTCGCGCTCTTGCATTTGAAAAACACCCAACACATTACTAAGTAATGTTGAGGTAGTCGATTGTAATATTTCATCTCTAGGGTAAGTTTCTAAAATATTAATTAGAGCCTTATAAGCATGTGTACCTTGTGCAAATCCTGAAGATTCACATACACTAGCCACTTTAGATTTAATGAGTGGTAAATCAAGCGCGCTGTTGGTGTAATAAGCTGAACCAAATAAACCAATAAAACGGTCTTCTCCCAGTACATTACCTTTAGCATCAAAACGTTTAATACCAATATAATCAAGTAAAGCCGGACGATGAACACGTGAACGTGAATTAGATTTAGTTAATACTAATATGTTATTACCTAAAGCAACGTCTCTCGCCACTTCACTTAATTTAGAGAGTAATCGCTCTTCAGAACCTTTAGATTGCTTCATCAAGCCTAAGCTTGTTTCATTTTGAGCCGCTAAAGCAATATCACCCTTAATTGTTTTAATATCATATGAGCGATACCCCATAAAGGTGAAGTTATTGTCTAGTATCCAATCGAGAAATTCTAAGGTATCTTTATGCTCTTCTTTACTGCAAAAATACTTAGATTTTTTAACCGTTGTAATTATTTCGCTTAATTTAGTTTGCATGGTTTGCCAATCAGTAACCGTAAGAGATATGTCACTAACGACTGAATGTAACTCTTTAACTACACTATCAAGTAAGCTTTGTTCTGTAATACGATCAATTTCAATAAAAAATGCCGTTTCTGTTGAAGTGGCTTTAATTTTTTTATCTGAAGTTGCTGCCAATTGAATAATTTTATTATTGTTATCTCTAACAATTTTAATTGGACTATTTAGCATTAAGTGAGGGGTTAATCCTAACCTCCCCAAGGCTATTCTTAGTGAATCCACCAAAAACGGCATATCTTTAACAACGACTTCAATAACCGTATGGCTTGATTTCCAGCCATGTTTGGATACCTGAGGATTAAATACTTTAATAACAGGTTGATTAATTTTGTGATCATTAAGCGAGTTCCATAAGCTTAACGTTGCACCATACATATCACTGTCATTTCGATTGTTTAAATCAAGTGTTGATATATTTCCATACAGTAGTGTTGAAAATTGATCTACTAATGGTGCAATAGATTTAGGGACTTTAAGATGTATTAATTCTGTAACGTTGTTAAGTATTACGGAAGGTAAACCGTTTACTAATGCCATGCCTTGTTCCTTTTGGATAAAACACTTTATTGAATGTTGTAATAATTGTTATATTTTTTATTAACGATAGATGAGAAATGAGTATTTAGACATTTTTAAAATAACTTCATAAAATGCTTTTGAATGGGCTTACTCATTATTCATTTTTCATATCCATCTTTAATGATAGACGGTAATTAGGATTTTATTAGTAATTTTAAGCAATTGCGAGGAATTTTTATTGGAGTGAAAGTTTTACAAACGGGTTACAAGACGAAATATTCATAAGAAATGTTGTTTATTCACTTCCTATAAATAGAAAATGACCTTACGGTCATTTTCATGGTTAATTATTCACTATAAATTTTTGTGAAATAAATAAAATAAATTTAATTATTTTTTGTCTTTCCAAAGAAAAGCGGCAATAGCGGGTAAAATAACAACAGCAGCAAACATATTTACCAAAAACATAAAGGTTAATACGATTCCCATATCCACTTGAAACTTAAGATCTGAGAATAACCATGTTGATACACCAATAGCCAATGTTATACCGGTAATAATAACGGCACTTCCTCTTTCAGTTAATGCGGCATGATAAGCCGCTTTGACTGTAGCACCATTTTTAAGCCTTTCATTCATGGTAGAAAGAATATAAATACCATAGTCCACACCAATACCAACCCCTAAAGCGATAACTGGTAGTGTAGATACTGTTAAGCCTATATCTAATGCGGTCATTAACCATTGCGCTAATATAGAAACAATATATAAAGGAACAACCACTGATATAGTCGCTTTAATGCTTCTAAAGCTGAGTAAACATAAAATAATGACTGCACCATATACATACAACATCATAGGCAATTGAGCTTCTTTAACAGCTTCATTGGTTGCAGCCATCACACCTACAGGACCTGAAGCTAATTTAAAGGTTACCTCCTCATTATTTAATTCACTGGCATTAAGCTTCACTGCATCAACCACTCTATTAATTGTTTCTGCTTTATGATCATCCAAAAATAAAATAACCGGCATAGCACTACAATTGTTATTCAGTAAACCACTTGATGAAGGAACTCGAGCAATAGATTGAACAAGTGTTTGTTGATTTTTAGAAAGCACACGCCATTTAGCATTACCTTCGTTATAACCCGCATTAACTATTTTTGCGACAGACGCTAAACTAATTGCCGATTGCACGCCTGGAATGTTTTCCATTCGCCATTGAAACTGATCAATAACATTCATTATGTTGTGCTGTGTACATGCATCGGGCGTTGTTTCAACGATAATAGACATGTAATCAACACTAATAGCGTATCGATTAGTGATTAAGAAAGTGTCTTGATTATAACGAGAGGTTTCATGTAAGGCGGGTGCGCCAGCATGTAACTCCCCTATTTTCATATTTTGCGAATTAACATAACCTAAAATAAACAATAAGGCTGTGAATACAAGAATAATAGATGCTGGCCCTTTGGTTGCAAAATTTGCAATAAAGTCCCAAATAGTTCTTTTAATAGGATCTTTAACACCGTAATTTTTAGGTAAGCTTTTCTTTTTTTCTCTACCGTTGGAGAAATATGAATAAGCGATACTAATAAAGGTAGTAACACTAAATTAGTCAAAATAATCATGGCTACACCTAACGAAGCGGCAATAGCTAATTCTCTAATAATGCCAATATCGATAGAAAGCAGTGTTAAAAACCCAACAGTATCAGACAATAACGCAATACCACCGGGGATCAGTAATGCCGCGAAACTGATTTGTGCGGCTTCAAGACTTGTTTTGCCTTTCGACACGAGTTTTTTCACTGAGTTTATCATCTGAACGCCATGACTTACTCCAATAGCGAAGATCAGAAATGGGATCAAAATAGACATTGGATCAAGGCCGTAGCCTAATGTTGACAACATCCCCATTTGCCACACAACAGCAACAAACGAACAAGCAATAGGTAGTATGGTAAGTTTTATTGAACGACAGAAGAAGTAGACCATAACGGCTGTAATTGCTATTGCAATACCAAAAAAGGTTACAACGCTTTTAGCTCCATTAGCTACGTCCCCCACCATTTTAGCAAAACCTATAATATGAATACTTATATTATCTTTTTCAAAGTTTCCTCTGATCTGGGTTTCTAATTGCTCAGCGATACTAATAGAATCAAGCTTTTCCCCTGTTTCAGGATTAACGTCCATTAATGATGCATTTACCATGGCACAACTATAATCGTCTGAAACAATTCGCCCCACAATACCTGCTTTTTCAATATTACCTTTTACAGTATTTAAGCCCGCTTTATTAGGGACAAAACTTGCTGGTATAACGGGTCCACCAGCAAAACCGTCTTCAACAATTTCAACAAATCGAGTACTCGGTGAAAATAACGATTTAACTTGCGTTCTATCTATACCTGGAATAAAAAATAATTGATCGTGAACTCCTTTTAACGCATTAAAAAAAGATTCATTAAAAATATCGCCTTCTGCATCACATACTGATATTAAAATGTTATTTGCCCCACCAAAATTTTCTTGGTGCTTTAAATACGTTTTCATATAGCTATGTTGAAGAGGAATATTTTTTGTGAATGATGCGTCTAATTTGATCTGAGTTGCTTGAAATAATAAAAATGCGGTAATAACAGTAAACAAAAATAACACTAATGAGCGCATTTTAAATAAAGCATTTTCTGTACTTTTTGGAGAATGATTACTTGATGAAGAATTAATAGTCATAATTAATAATTTAACCCTGAAGAATTCATAAAAATGTTTTTAATTCCAACGTCTGAAACCGCAACAATTCTATTATTAAACCAAACGCCTGCAATTAATGATTTACCATCAGGCTGCACTTTTAATACAAAAGAATGACCATCGTCATGACTCTCAAGAATAACGCCATTATTACCTAGAATAAAAATACGCCCTTCATCTGATAACACAATAGAATTAAGTAATGATGTAGTGTCGGTTTTACTCTCAACCCACGGAGTACCATTTTTTAAACTTCTAAAAACATGTCCACGTAAACCTGCAACGAGTAAGTTCCCCTCATGGGTTCTAGATAAATCGAAGAATGAACCTCTGTATATTTCATCAAACTTTAGCCATGTAAGGCCTAAGTCATTACTTTTTGCAATTAAGCCTATTTCTCCAACAAGATATGTTGTTCTACCATCAGATATTATTCGATTAAAATGCGGTAAAATACTTTCTCTTTCATCAAAGTACGCCTCTTCATCATCAACTTTCAATTCTTCTAAAAAACTTTTATCTTCTGCTGATAAAAATTCTTCATGAAATTCTGACAACCATGTTTTCCCACCATCTATTGTTCTAAGAAATTGGCCATAAGCACCAACTGCCACACCGTGAAAGGGGTCTTGAAAAACAACATCTAATAAAGGTTTTTCTATTGTAGGATTTGTATATTGAAGAGCCCAATTATTACCACCGTTCGTAGTTTTTAATATGGTGGCATCATGACCTACAGCCCATCCCACAAGGTCGTTTATGAAAAACACGCTCGTTAACGTGACTTGAGTTGGAACAGAAACTTGTTGCCAATTATTCCCATCAACAGAAAGTAATATATGGCCTCTTTCTCCAACAGCGACTAATTTTTTTTGCTGTACACTTGTTATATCAAGTAATAGGGATTTTTCAGCTAATGGAGCAAGTACTGAAGAAGTCGTTACTTCATCTGCATTAGCGTACAGACCTATAAAACAACTCAAACAAACGATCAAAATACGTAACATAAAAAATTAAAACTCCAAATTATTTAATCTAAGCTTATACCAGTTTGAATAAGAAATTAATATTATACAAACAAAAACGGCTGACATGAGCCAGCCGTTTCATCATTTAATTAAGATTAACGACGTCCCTCTCTTCTTAAAGCTGAAGGAGTAAATGAAGAATCACTCAGTTCAGTTGAAAAGTCATACATTTTAGCTTCGTTATCTAAGCCCATTGCAATATAGCGACGAGATTGTAAATCATGGAATACTTCTAGCGTAGACCATTGCGTTGGAACTTCATAGTAATTTAAACCATGAGCAACACCTACTCTATACAGTTCATCACGATTATCATAAATATCGGTAACTGCTACTTGCCAGCTATCTTCATCTATATAAAACACGCGTTTTTTATAAGTGTGTCTCGTATCAGACTTAAGCTTAGCTTCAACAACCCAAACACGATGTTTTTCATAACGTACATATTGTGGATTAATATGACCCGGTTGTAAAATTTGATCATACTTTAAATCACTGCTATGTAAGCGATAATCGTTATAAGGGATATATAACTCTTGTTTACCTTTAAGATCCCACGTGTATCGATTTGGAGCACCATTGTACATATCAAAATCATCGGTTGTTCTTAAACCATCTGATGCTGTACCCGGAGTATCGTAAGCTACATTAGGTGCGCGACGAACACGTCGTTGACCCGTGTTATATGTCCATGCTTGACGAGGTGTTTTTATTTGATCCATAGTTTCATGAACAAGTAGTGCAGTTCCAGCTAAACGTGCGGGCTCTGTAACTTTTTGTTTAAACTTAAACAGAATATTGGTTTTTTGTAAATCTTCTGGTTGTGCGCCTTTTACGTTATATGGAAGAATTAAACTTTCTTCGAAACCTAAATAAGTAAAGTCACCACTTGCTGTAGGTGAAGCTTGTCCACCTTCACGCGTAACCTGTTCACCACGATATCTTAATATATGATTCCAAATAGCTTCTAATCCGTTTTTTGGTAATGGAAAAGGAATACCAACCGAAGCTTGAGTAATACCATTACCTTCTTCTACTAATTCTGCACGTGTAGAATTAACTTTAACAGCATCGTACACATGTGAAGGAAACGACGCTGAACGCCTCGTTTGATAAACATTCATTTTGTAAGTATCAGGGTACGTTTTAAATAACTTGATTTGACCAGGTGTTAAATTGTCTTTGTATTTATCCACATTACTCGATGTAATAGTAAACAAGGTTTTATCATCAGCAAATGGGTCTATATGATGCTGACCAACAACATATCCTTTTGGTGCTTGCGTGATACCGCCTTGCCATTGCGGAATTGAGCCGTCAGCATTGGCTTTTTGTTCAGCTCCCATAGGGGTTAGCTCTTTACCTAATTTATTAGCTTCTTCAGGTGTCACTTTTGCAGCCACATAGCCACTTGTTAGCAGTAAAGAAATAGTAATTGATAGTAATTTAGATGTTTTTGTAATTTTTTTCATGAAACAGCTCCTAAATTGAATACTTAACGCTGAAAGAAACGTAATCGCGATCTGATAGTTGGTTGGTTGTACCTACACCATCAAAAAAGCTGTTATAGCTAATATCTGCAGACCAACGGCTTTGATAATCAAAACCAACGCCTACAGCTAATGACTTTCTATCTTCAACAAATAAAAATAAAGGATCTGGCGTTATTCCTTCTACATCATGAGAAAATACAACTTTAGGTGAAACATTGATACCTGCAAAAACATTACTGTAATCAAGCTTACCAACTAAGCGATATCCCCATGCAAAATCATCAGGGAATGGGTTTGTTTCTACGCCATCTTGCAAACCAATCTCTAAACCTTCTTTACCTTCGACGCCACCATTTCTTGCCGTGCCAGGGCCATTTAAACGTAAAACATCTTGATCTGGCATATCTCTAATATCAATTCCACCTACTTCAAGTAAAGTTGTAAATTGATTGGCTCCAAATGAAGGGCCCCACAAATGCGTTAGTGTGACTTGCGCTTGTAAGGTATCTGACAATACAAAACCGTCAGCCCTTTCACCTAAACCTACCGTTGGAATTTGTGATATACCATCTAGATCAGGTCTAAGGCCAGCATTAGCTAGTTGTTGTGGCATAGCTAAAAAGAGTAATTCAACATCATCAATTTGTAGAGGCTCATCTTGACGATAAGTAACCTCGCCTGCAACAGACGTTTCACCCAAGGTTGTATTAAAACTAAAGGCATATAGTTGAATATCTTCAATATAATCAAGTTCAACGCGTGAGAATGAACCTAGTTCAGTATAATTATCATAAGTAATTTCTCCTGATGCTATTTTTTGTACATCTGAAGTGATTTGAGAAAAATCAGCTGTAACTCCAGAGAATACAGGACGTCGGCTATGATAATTCATATAATACAAACTAACTTCGGTTTCATTAAAACTAGGTAAGTACCATGATAAACGTAAACCGTATTGACCGCCGTCTTCAGGTTCATTTTCAGCACCTGATTCTCTTAAGGTTAATTTGGTAGGAAATCCACCTAAATAAGCAGAACCAGCTTGTGCTGCAGTAAGTCCACCACTACGAATTGCGTCACCCAAAACATTTAAATTCGTAATTAATGAATCTAAATCCATGTCTGGATTACTAGCAAAATTTAATTGAACATTATTAAAGTGGCCGCCGTCTCCAGCAAAGTCATTAGTTGAAAAGTAACTTCCAGGAGCAGGAAGTATGGTTTTTTCCCAGCTGTATTGATAAAACATTTCAATGTTAAAGTTATCTGTAACGCCTAAAGACGCCCAAACAGCACCAAAGGGAATAAAAGCTTCTTTAAGTTCTGCACCTGGAGCTTTTAAGCGAGCAACATCTACTGGGTTTAATTCGCTAATACCATGAGAGATAAGTGTACTTTCACCCCAACTAATCACTTGTTGACCTACACGTACAGATAATGGCATTTCACCAATATCAAAATCACCGTATACAAATGCATCTAATAATCGAATATCTCGACAAACTTGGTCTCTGGCATCATCATCTCGACATGGATTATGCACTTTATTTGAAGAAGCATTGGTCCAGTCTCGATCGTTATCCATCATTTCAAAATCATAGTAATACATGCCTCGAGCAAACAAACCTATGTTGTTATATCGAATATCTAAATCATGTGAACCTTTGATAATTTTAGAAAAGCTTTCGCCAGCATCGTAATTTAAATTGCCGTTATCGCTGTTAGTAGAGTATGCACCTGCACCGTTCCAAACGGTTCCGGGATCTGGATTTAGATTTAAGCTAGGATGATAATTGCTAAAATCAAATCCATTATTGACGTTATTTGATTTACCAACATTGCTGTCCCAATCACGATTCTCAACTCGCCAGCTAGAACCCACTGAGAAGGTTGAATCGAAACTAATATCAAAATCGCCTAATTGGAAATTTTTTGCTTGAGTCGTTGACGCTGATAACGACAACAAGGCAACACTTATACTTACAGCTAATGGTTTCAATTTACCGTAACTGCGAGAATTATTTTTCATTTCTTTTCTCCCCAGATCCAAAATAGAGTATTTTCTTCTTATAATAATGCGTTGATTGTTTGTCCCCTTAAACGGGATTAAACAATAATTGCATCATTTAAAAAAACTATCAAGCGTAAAAATTACTTATTATTACCCTTATTTTTAAGGACTTGTAGAGAAGAGCAGACCACTTAAAAAACACCGTTTAAAACAACCGTTTAAAACAAAGGGCTATTTTAAGAGTTAGAACGTTGTTTTTCAGTGCCTTCCTTGCATGTATTAAAAACATTATCCATATCAAAATGGTCAGACCACTGTTTAAAGCAGAAGCTCTAATTAATATATTCTTTCTAATGATATAAATTTATTATTTTCGGTATGCATACAAAAAAAACCCTTTATACCATTTGGCATCAAAAATTTTTTCATATGCATTGCAGGAAACTGAATGCGTTGCCCTTCTGTACTCATGACCATGACCGTACTAATTCTTCCTTGATAATATGGGAGAAAATCATCGTACGTCATGTTCACACTAAAGTAATATTTCATTATAGTAGATATTTATTTAAGTGCCGCATCTAGCTTTTCTTTTAGATCTTTAGATAAATTAGGTAAGCGATTTAATCTATCTAATTCTGCCCTCATTAGTTTTTGTCTGGCTTTATCAAAACCTTTAAATTGAATAAGAGGGGTTATTAATCTTGAAGCTACTTGTGGGTTAATTTCATTTAACTGAATAATTTGGTCGGTTAAAAATTGATAACCTTTACCACTCAAACAATGAAAATATTTAGGGTTTTTAGCTGAAAATGCTCCTATTAAAGAACGTGCTCTATTTGGGTTAGTTAAGCTAAATAATGGATGTTTTAAAAGATCATTTAAACGTTCAAAAATATCATCACTTTTCAATGATGCTGCTAATACAAACCATTTATCCATAACTAATACAGTATCTTGCCATTTGTTTTCAAAAATCTTCATCTGTTCATCAAAGGCAATAGTATTATTGTCTGCGCCACATGAAAGTGCGGCAAGCGTATCTGTCATATTATCAGAAGCTAAAAATTGACTATTAACGATTTCTGATTCATCACCAATTAAAGCAATATAAGACAAACAAACGTTTTTCAATGAGCGATTAGCAACACCTACACTATCTATTGAAAATTCGTCACTATTTAATAAGTGGTATGTGGCTTTTAATGATTCAGCTAAACCATTTGCTAATTGTTTTCTTATGTTGTCAATCGCTTCCACTAAAGCGACAGGATCAACTCCTTCAATTGAGTCAGCTATTTCATCAAAAGTAGGCATGGTTAATTGCTCAGCTTTTAGCGCTGGATCAATTGAGCTGTTCAAAATATGCTTAAATGAGTTAAGTAAACTTACAGGTAAGGTTTCCGCTGGGTTGTTTAATAATTTATTTATATGGCCTTTCAATAATTGTTGTCCCGCATCCCAACGACAAAATTCATCTTGAGCATTTACCATGATATTTTCTAAATCAATATCAGCTTGTTCAAAATTAACTTTAACTGGGGCGCTAAAATTACCTAAAAAGGCGAGTACAGGTTTTTCATCAAAGCCATTAAAAGTGAAAGTTTGTTCAAGCTCAGTTAATGCTAGCAAATAACTCTGTGAATGATTATTGGTGTTTGATTGAAGCTTATTGGTGATGAGTTCAATATTCAAAGGAATATGCAAAGCATGCGTTGGATGATCTGCCCTGCTATTTTTTTGCTCAACATGAATGCTATATGTTTTATCTTGCTCATTAAAGCTTTCTGTAACCGTTAAAACAGGTGTTCCTACTTGTACATACCATAATTTAAACTGCTCTAAAGATATGCCTGATGCATCAGCCATAGCATTAACAAAATCATCACAAGTTACAGCCATACCATCAAAACGTTTAAAGTAAAGATCCATTCCCTTTCTAAAGTTTTCTTTACCTAGTATGGTATGAAGCATTCGAATAACCTCAGCCCCTTTCTCATATACAGTTAACGTATAAAAGTTATTCATCTCCATGACTTTTTCAGGACGAATAGGGTGTGCCATAGGACCAGCATCTTCAGCAAATTGAAGTGATCTTAAAACTCTTACGTTTTGAATACGGGTAACACTTGGCGAGGTCATATCAGCACTAAACTGTTGATCTCTAAAAACAGTTAAACCTTCTTTAAGGCTTAACTGAAACCAATCTCGACAAGTTACACGGTTTCCTGTCCAATTATGAAAATATTCATGAGCAATAACCGCTTCAATATTAAAATAATCAACGTCTGTCGCCGACTTTTCATCCGCTAAAACAAACTTACTATTAAAAACATTAAGCCCTTTGTTTTCCATAGCACCCATGTTGAAAAAGTCGACCGCAACTATCATGTAAATATCAAGATCGTATTCTAATCCAAACGTATCTTCATCCCATTTCATTGAATGCTTTAAAGAAGCCATCGCGTGATGTGCTTTAGATAAGTTACCTTGATCAACAAATATTTCTAAAGCAACCTCTCGACCAGAACATGTGATAAAAGTATCACTCAATAAATCAAAGTTACCAGCAACAAGGGCAAATAAATAACATGGCTTTGGAAATGGGTCTTGCCATTTAGCGAAGTGATAGCCATTCGCTAAATCACCAGCTTCTACTTTATTGCCATTTGATAATAAAAACGGGTATAAGCTTTTATCTGCGATAATTTTTGTAGAAAATACCGCCATTACATCAGGACGATCTAAATAGTAAGTCATACGTCTGAAGCCTTCTGCTTCACATTGCGTGCAAAACGCGCCGCCTGACTTAAACAAGCCTTCTAAAGAGGTATTTTTTACAGGGTTTATTTGAGTAACAATGGTTAATTCGAATTCATCATCAGGAACATTGATTTCTAATTGAGTGGCCGTTTCAATATAAGAGTCACTCGATAACAATTCCCCATTAATTGAAATAGAAATAAGCGCTAATTCTTCACCCTGTAATATAAGAGGCTCTTTAACATTACTATGCGCTTTGGCTACAGTCATCTTGTTAGTAACAAGCGTTTTTGTATCTTCCAATTCGAAAGTTAAATCGACTGTAGAGATAGTAAAGGCTGTTTGTTTATAATCGGATAAATAACGTGCGGTAAATTCTGTCATTGTTTTTCCTACAAGGTGATAAAAATGAAATACATTGATTTATTATTTTTCAAATAGCTATTTATTCAATAGTAAGCAGTAAATTAATATTCAATAAAGTTTAACAGATAATATTAAAAAAGCCTGTAAAAACAGGCTTTAATGTACATATTTTTTTGATAATTGTTGTTTAATTTGTAACTAATTTTTTAATTTTATATCCTGTAAAACCATAAATAATTGCAAGTACAGGATTAATAAAGTTAAAGAAACAGTAAAAAATGTATTCATAATTGGTTAATGCTAAAACACCAAACATGAATGCGCCACATGTGTTCCAAGGAATAAGCGGTGAAGACAAAGTACCTGAATCTTCAAGTGTTCGACTAAGTACAAGTGGGTCTAAGTTTCGTCTTTTATATTCTTCTTTATACATACGCCCTGGCATTACAATCGATATATACTGGTCTGCAGTAACTAAATTAGTACCTATACATGTTGCGACAGTACTTGCAATTAAACCACCTACTGACTTCACCGAACCTAAAATAGCTTGTACAAACTTTTTTAACATACCAAAGTATTCTAAAACAGCACCAAACATTAATGCACACATAATTAACCATACAATGTTTAGCATGCTCTTCATGCCACCACCACTAAGTAAACTATCTAAATCAGCATCTCCTGAATTGATAACAACACCGTCAAACAAAGCAGCCCAAACAACCGTTATGTTTGCTGTTATCGTATCTAACCCGTTTGCGGCTAAAGTACTTATAAGTTCTGGTTGAAACATAATAGCCCATATAGCACCAAATAAAGCTCCTATTGATACTGCAGGAAATGCGGGCACTTTTTTCATTGCCATAGCGAGTAGTAATGCAACAGGAACAAGATTGAGAGGTGTTATATTGAAGTTGGCTTCTAATTGCTGATTAATTCCCTCAACAGCCTCAAGGGTAACACTGGTTTCAACCGATAGACCCAAGAAGGTAAATATAAGTAAACTAATAACGATTGACGGTATTGTGGTCCACATCATATATCTAATATGCGCAAACAATTCTGAACCAGCAACAACCGGAGCTAAGTTTGTTGTTTCAGAAAGAGGAGAAATTTTATCACCACAATAAGCACCTGAAATAATGGCGCCTGCAGTAATTGAAGGATCAAGTCCTAATCCCGAAGAAATCCCCATAAGTGCAACACCTATGGTTGCAGCTGTTGTCCACGAGCTTCCGATACTTAACGCTACAATACAACAAATAATACAGGTAGCCGGATAAAACCAGCTAGGGTCTAATATTTTCAACCCATAATAAATCATACTTGGTACAGTACCCGATAGCATCCAAGTACCAATTAATGAACCTACAGCTAATAAAATAAAAATGGCCCCCATAGAAATAGAAATGCCATTAACCATAGCTTTTTCTATATCAGCCCACTTATAATTATTTTTGAGTCCAATAACTACCGCAATACCTGTTGCGATTAATAAAGCAATTTGATTAGGGCCGCCAGTGGAATTATCACCAAAATAGTAAACTGCGCCCGATAGCATAAAGATAAGTGCTATTAATGGTATTAATGCATCGAGCATACTAGGAGCTTTATGTTCTGACATATCTGTCATATAAAATTAGCCTTTATTGTCATTATATTTTTTTATTCGGGTAACATGCCCTCTATTAAAAAAGAGTGCAAGTTATTTTTCCAAACAATCTGCTTGTAACGCTTTAAAAACAAGACATTACGAAATAACTATTCACTTATTCTGATTAAATATTTATTTTTAAATAAGCATAAAAAAACCGCTGTATTAGCGGTTTTTTAAAGGTTACTAAAATTTATTTTTTCGCCATACGACCAAGCGATACTAAATCAAATGTAATTTTAGCAGCCTCATCTAAAAATGGATCTAACTCATCCAACTCATCAGGTAAATCATCATCTAAACTTTTAACTTTCTCTTTACCTAATTTCACCAATCTCTCATTAACTCTGATTAATTGTTTCGCTTTATTTTTTTCGCGTTTTTCTTTACGAATAGCAAGATTCAAAGAAACCGTTTTATCGTCTTTTTCAGCTTTATACGTTTTGATATCATCAAGTAAATAATTAAATTCTGTGTTTTCTTTAATCCGCTCGTCATGTAAAGATTGTAGATAAGCAAAATCACTCGTTAATTCATTTAATTTAGTATATTCAGCTTTTGGTATTTTATCCCACGGAAGTGCATTTTCTTCTTTGCTTTCACCCCATTCTTCTGGGTCAATTGCCGAAGGAAAAGAAATATCAGGTAAAACACCTCTATGCTGTGTGCTACCGCCGTTAATTCGGTAGAACTTAGCAATAGTAAACTGAATGCTACCAAAAGGTTTTTCGTATAAATCGTAAACTCGACCTAAACCTCTGTGTTGCTGAACAGTACCTTTACCAAAAGTATGTTCTCCAATAATGACACCACGACCATAATCCTGAATAGCTGCTGAAAATATTTCAGATGCTGAAGCACTATAACGATCAACCATAACCGTTAATGGGCCTTTATAATAACTAATACCGTCTCTATCACTATTCACTTCAATACGATTTGCGCCATTACGTACTTGAACTACAGGACCTTTATCAATAAATAGACCTGTTAATAGTGTTGCTTCTGTTAATGAACCACCGCCATTACCACGTAAATCAACTATAATACCTTCTACGTTTTCATCGTTAAGTTTTTTTAATTCAACTTTAACGTCGCGAGACAAATTATTATAAAAACTAGGAACATTGATAACACCTAATTTTTTACTGGTTTTATCACCCGGAATTTCATAATAAACTTCAGATTTAGCCGCTCTATCTTCAAGTTTAATCGTGTCTCGTATAATTGATACAGTTTTTATGTTGGCTTCATCATCAGATTCACCGCTTAAAATCTGTAAGCGAACTTGAGTCCCTTTTGGGCCTTTTATTAATTCAACTACGTCATCTAAACGCCAGCCAATTACATCTACAAATTCTTCTTTCGCTTGAGCAACACCAACAATTCTATCTTTTGGTTTAAGCTCTTTAGATTTATCAGCAGGCCCACCTGAAACAACACTTTGAATAACGGTATAGTCTTCTTCAGCACGCAAAACAGCACCAATGCCTTCTAAGGAAAGGTTCATTTCCATTTGAAAACGTTCTGCATTTCTTGGTGATAAGTAGGATGTATGAGGTTCAACAACACGAGCAAAGCTGTTCATCACTATTTGAAAAACATCTTCACTTTCACTTTGTTTTAAACGTTTTATCGCGTATCTATATCTTTTACCCAAGACCTCTGCAACTTTTGCCCACTCTTTACCTGCAAGTGTTAAATTAAGCGCGTCATATTTAACCTTTAAACGCCATAATTCATCTAACTCAGCCTTGTCTTTAGGCCAAGCAGCATCTTCACGATCAAAGTTATATGATTCATCTAAGGTAAAATCGAAAGGTTTTTCTAATAAACTTAGTGCATATTCATAGCGTTCTAAACGTCGATTAAGATTTACGTTATAAATTTCGTAGGCTTCATCTAGTTTCCCACGAGAAATTACAGTATCGAAATCTAATCTATATTTAGTAAATTTATCTATATCGGCTTGAGTAAAAATGTTTCGAGCATAATCTAATTGTTTGATATATCTATCAAAAATTTGCATTGATAGAGAATCATCCATTTTCACTTGCTTATAATGTGCACGCGTAAATTGCGCCGTTATTCGCTTACTTGATGTTGCATGTTGCTCTTCAGGAGCCAAAATAGGGATAGGAATATCTTCTACTTTTTTTTCGTTTGCGTTTACAAGAGTACTTGATAACGCAATGGATACGGCAATAGCGAGACGACAAAATTTTTGCATGAATAAACTCCGATTATTCAGTAAATATGTTTTTAACTTGAGTCTTAACAACCATTCCAGAATCTAATTGAACAGTAATATCTTTACCTGAAACTTCGGTAATTGTTGCGTTCATTGGAGAGTTACTGAGTTGTACTTTAACTTTCTTACCTACAATTATAGCATCAGCTGTAACAGGTTGAAGTTTAACTTCCGTCTTAACATTTGATCGTTTAGTAGACTTTACAGTCTTAAACTTAGCTTTTTGATCAGGTTTTTCACCTTGATCTTTAGCTGACTTATGATCTTTATACTGTTTTTTGGGTTTATTATCTTTCTGTTTATTGTTACCAAATTTTTCTTGGCTTTCTTTTAACGTTTTACTGGCGTAATCAGCTTGTACTTGATCGATTTCAGCAGCATCGTTACCGTCGATATCAACTCGAACGCTACCAACTTTTACCGACTTTAAGTAACGCCAACTGCTAGTGTAATGTCTAAGCGCTTGTCTTAAACGTGTTTTACTAACAGTTTCATCATCCGTTAATCTTTCGGCTAAATCTTGAAAAATGCCTATTTTTAAGGGTTTAGCTGGTCCTTCAAGAGAAAAACAAGCAGGAAATTTTTCAGCTAAATAAGCAATAATTTCTTTAGTACTAGTACGTTTAGTTTCCATAAATCAACTTTTCACAAATAATCTTAATTTTCGAGATACTGATCACGGTTTTCCAACAAATGTCGGCACCAATCATAAATATCTTCACTTTCTAATTCAGGCAAAGTATCTTGCCCTATCCAAGTATCCCACACCAGAGCTAAAAGTTTTTCTAGCTCTTCTGTCGCAATATCTTCTTCTGCTAAATCGTAAATCAAATGATAAATTTCATTGATACGTTCAGCCACTATTTCTTCATCACCGTCCCAGTCGCCTACAACAGCTTCTGAAACTAAATAATCATGAATAACAACAAATTCTTTCACTAGTTTATCACGCCATGCTTAATGATGATATTTTCAAATACATTTATTATGTTTTCTAACCCTGTTTGATCATCTTCATCAAAACGTTCGTATATAGGGCTATCAACATCTAATACAGCAACCACTTTACCATTAATAATTAAAGGAATAACTATTTCAGAGTTACTATTTGCATCGCACGCTATATGACCAGAAAAGTCATGAACATTAGCAACACATATTGTTTTAGCTTCACCGGCAGCTGTACCACAAACACCTTTATTTAAAGGAATTCGAATACAAGCAACTTTACCTTGAAAAGGACCTAAAACAAGTTCATCTGATACCACACGATAAAATCCGACCCAATTTACATCGCTTAAACTATCAAATAATAAAGCACTAATATTTGCCATGTTAGCAATAACATCAGACTCGTCACTGATAACAGCATCGACTTGTTTTAGAATAAGTTCATATTCTGCAAGTTTGTTCATCATAAACATTCAGTATGTAAAAAACGCATAACATACAGGTATAGCGCTTCAATTTAAAGGAATATCGACTCAATTAAGTTAATTTTATTGATATAATTAAAAAGCCGACATAACGCCGGCTTTGAAAGTAACAAATCGCCCCATGCCATCTCAAGATTCAACAGAAATCATAAACGTTTTCAGGCAAAGTTAAGATAATAAAAAATATTATCTATAAATAACAATAACTCTATTAATAAATAAATCTAGAGCAAGTTGACCTTTTAAGTATAAATTTTATTTAAACGAACCTGTACGTTTGTCATTTCTACAGCCTTATCGTTTTCTTAAGTGGAATAATGACATATCAAAAACGAAGCCTTGCATAATGACCACACTAGCTTTTACAGAAACATACCGCAAAGCTCTACGCTCTACTATAAATCACTAAAAATCCTTGACTAATTATTAGGGTCTGTTGAACTTTTGTGATTGTTTCTATAGCAGCTTATTGATATTCCATGGCTGATTTTTATTCCATTAAGGTGACAATGAGTCAATTCGTTCAAAAGGCCATACTAACTTTAAAGTAATCTTAAAAGTTAACAGAGCCTACTTTTAAACCTGAAAAACTATGATTTTTAACTAAACTTTAAATCCTTTGGTCAAAACTTGAAGATTATTAGCTAAATCAGCTAAGTTACTACTCACCTCTGCTAACTCTTCTGATGCTTGATGAGTCACTTTGGTTGTAACACTAATATTATCTACATGCGATACAATTTCGCTTGCTACTGTCGACTGGTCATTTGTCGCTTGCGCGATATCACTTGTCATAGCATTAATTTGTTCAACAGATGATGTTATTGCAGCGAGAGATTCTCCAGCTAAGCTTACTTCCGATACACCTTTTTCAGCTAAACTTCTTCCATTACTCATAGCTTCTACTGCTGAACGTGCTGCTATTTGAAGCTGTTCTATAGTTTTTTGAATTTCCGTCGTAGAATCTTGTGTTCTCGATGCTAAGGTTCTTACTTCATCAGCAACAACGGCAAAACCACGCCCTTGTTCACCAGCTCGTGCCGCTTCAATTGCTGCATTTAACGCTAATAAATTAGTTTGATCAGCAATCCCTTTAATTACATCCAAAACAGCACCGACTTGCTTACTATCATCATCTAACTTATCGATAACTGTTGATGAGTTTTCCACAGTTTTAGCTAATGAGTGAATTGTTTGTACTGTTTGTTCTACAACTATTGCCCCCTCTTTAGAAAGACTAGAAGCTTCAGTTGAAGCTGTTGAAGCTAGAGAAGCGCTATGAGCAACTGTTTTAACACTCATGTTCATATTCTCTACAGCATCTTTTGTTTGCACAGCACCTTTTTGCTGCTCTAAAGTAATTTGATTGGTTTCCGCTGCAGTAGTACTCACTGATATGGCCATTTCAGATAATGGCAAAGCAATTTCAACAACTTGCTTAATTGTTGTTTGTAACTTATCCATAAATAAATTGAAGCAATGAACAAGTTGACCAACTTCATCTTCGGTTTTGGCTGTTAAGCGTACCGTTAAATCACCTTCTCCTTCAGCAATATCCTTCAAAGATGTAACAACTTCAGCAATTGATGATTTAATACCTGAAATAATAGGAATTGCAGTACCAAATAGTAAGACTATGGTAACAATTCCCATAATAAATCCAATCGTAACCATGGACTGTGCTGATTCATTTGCGCGCAATATTGTTTCTTCAAATTCAATAACTTGGTTTGAGTTAAAGTCATTAACCGTCGCTAATATAAGTTCAAAGGCTTGATTCATTCTCTTACCTAGCTCTGGCAATTTTTCGAAATCAGCTGTTTCATTTACCATACTTAAAGAAAGTGATTTAGCTTTAGAATAGTAATCATCAAATTCTGCTTGCATTTTTTCTTGTGTACTCAAAAAACGCTTATCTATAGAACCTATTTTTTCAAATAAACCTTTAATTTCTACAGTTTTTTCATCAGCAGCACTGATACTATCTTCATCTCCGGTTGTAACCGCAGTATTTAAAAGCTCTGAAACTTTTACAATAGCTACTGACACTTCTTTAGAATAGTGAACAACAGGAAATTGAACATCTTTCGCGTCTGAAAGAATATCTACATTATTATTCGCATTAAATGTTGATAAAGTTAAGTAAATGACAAATGAAATAGTGCCTATTATGGGGATTAAATAAATTTTTGCCGATACTGATAACGTTTTGAATAGATTCATACTTATACTTCCAAATAAACAATTAATTTAAATGTAGTTGAATTTGCAAGATTAACAATAAAATTAAGAAATAAATATGAAAAAACATAAGAATTTTGAGGGGGAAATAATAATTCATTCTCTTTTTAAAATTTATCGCATATCCCCCTCAAGATACTGGATTTATTGAAAACAAAAACTGTAGTTTATTCTTAACTACAGTCTTTTTAGTTGAGTTAAATCAGTCTTAATAACTATCACCGGGTACTCTAACGTAACCTTCCATTAGAATACGAGCACTTCGACTCATTATAGCCTTGTTAACAATCCAACGTTCATTAACTAAACTCGCTTCGGCACCTACCTTTAAAGTACCCGATGGATGGCCGAAAGTTACTGATGAACAATGACCACCACCGGCGGCTATATTCACTAACGTTCCAGGAATAGCGGCAGCTGCACCAATAGCGACTGCGGCAGTCCCCATCATGGCATGATGCAGTTTACCCATTGATAATGCTCTTACATTTAAATCAATATCGGTTGTATTAATTTGTTTACCACTTGATGCTTGATAGCTTTTAGCGGGTGAAACAATAGCAACTTTAGGAGTATGCTGTCGGGCTTGAGCATCTGAAACATCAGTAATAAGCCTCATTTTTAAAGCGCCGTAAGCTCTAATTTTTTCAAAACGCGCTAATGTTTTTTCATCATTATTTATATCGTCTTGTAGCTCAGTGCCTGTAAAACCAAGATCTTCAGCATTTAAAAATATAGTTGGAATACCAGCGGTGATCATAGTTACTTTAAAAGTTCCTATATCAGGGACTTCAAGTTCATCAACAACATTTCCGGTAGGAAACATAGCTTCACTAGGATCAACAGGTTCAATAAACTCTACAGGCACTTCCGCTGCAGGAAACGTTACTCCATCTAATTCAAAATCACCGGTTTCTTGCACTTCACTATTTGTAATAGGTACTTGGGCGATAATGGTTTTCTTTATATTGGCTTGCCAAATACGCACAGTACAAATACCATTTTCAGGTATTCTATCGCCATCAATTAATCCGGAATAAATAGCAAAAGAACCTACTGCTGCAGTTAAATTACCGCAGTTACCGCTCCAGTCAACAAAGGCTTTGTCGATAGCAACTTGGCCAAATAAATAATCGACATCGTGATCAGTAACATTGCTTTTAGCTACAATAACGGTTTTACTCGTACTTGAAGTTGCACCGCCCATACCATCTGTTTGTTTACCGTAAGGATCTGGACTACCTATAACCCGTAGAAGCATATTATCTCGTGCTTCACCCGCGACCTGACAGCGTTCAGGTAAATCAGTTAAATTAAAAAACACACCCTTCGATGTACCGCCACGAATATAGGTAGCAGGAATTTTTACTTGAGGAACATTGGACATACTTATCTCCATACTTATTTTCCGCTTGCTAAAATGTGTTTTAACTTCGTTGAATAACGTCACATAGAAATCTATGCTCCTTTTATTCGCCTTGTTAACTACACATTTAACCTTCGCGGCTTTCTATGATCTAATAAATCATTGCTAAACTAAAAAGCAGCAATTAGTTTACCCATTTGCTGCTTTGTATTATCAAATGATCAGAAGTCGATTTTCATAAGAAAATTAACACTTTAAGAGTCAATTAAATATACGTAGAACGTAGGGATTTTATTAGAGAGCATAGAGGTGGCGCGGAGCTTGGTTTACCAAGTGAGCACCTCCAACGAAGCTATCTAATAAAATAACAAGTTATACGTTTGATTTAAGGAAGTCTGTAGCAAACTTTTGCAATACCCCACCGCCATTGTAAACGGAGACTTCTTCAGCTGTATCTAAACGACATTTAACTGGAATTTCAATGACTTCACCATTAGCTCTAGTCATGACAACAGTCATAGCTCCACTTGGTGCTGTCGTACCTTCAACATCATAAGTTTCAGTACCGTCAATGCTATAAGTATTACGTGTATCACCATTAATAAATTCAAGCGGTAAAACCCCCATACCAATTAAATTAGTACGGTGAATACGTTCAAAACCTTCTGATACAATCACTTCAACACCTGCTAAACGAACACCTTTAGCTGCCCAATCACGTGATGAGCCTTGTCCATAATCAGCGCCAGCAATAATAATTAAAGGCTGTTTACGTTCCATATAGGTTTCTATTGCTTCCCACATACGAGATTCAACACCTTCCGGCTCTATACGTGCTAATGAACCTTGTTTAACTTTGCCGCTTTCGTCCCGGCACATTTCGTTGAACAGTTTAGGGTTAGCAAACGTTGCGCGTTGCGTTGTTTCATGATCACCACGGTGTGTTGCGTACGAGTTAAAATCTTCTACCGGTAATCCCATTTTATGAAGATAAGCCCCTGAAGCACTATTTAACTGAATAGCATTTGACGGTGATAAATGGTCTGTTGTGATATTGTCACCTAGCACAGCTAAAGGACGCATACCTTTCATGGTACGTTCGCCCGCTAATGCACCTTCCCAATAAGGAGGTCGACGAATATAAGTACTTTTAAGATCCCAATCGTATAACGGACTTTCAGCGGGCTCAAAAGCACCTAAGTCAAACATTGGGGTATAAATTTTCTTGAATTGTTCAGGTTTTACAGCAGATTTAACAATGGCATCTATTTCTTCGTCAGATGGCCAAATGTCTTTTAAGGTAATGTCATTACCCTTTTGGTCTTGACCTAATACATCTTTTTCAATATCAAAACGTATCGTTCCAGCTAATGCATAAGCAACAACTAATGGTGGCGATGCTAAAAAAGCTTGTTTAGCGTGGGGATGAATACGCCCATCAAAATTACGATTACCTGATAATACCGCAGTTGAGTATAAGTCGCGGTCAATAATCTCTTGTTGAATTTTAGGATCTAATGCTCCCGACATACCGTTACACGTAGTACAAGCGTAACCTACAATACCAAAGCCTAGTTTTTCCATTTCTGATAATAAACCAGCTTCTTCTAAGTAAAGTTTTGCTACTTTTGAACCAGGTGCAAATGAAGACTTAACCCAAGGCTTACGAACCAAACCTAATTCGTTAGCACGCTTTGCAATTAAACCAGCAGCCACAACATTACGTGGATTAGAGGTATTTGTACAAGACGTTATAGCCGCAATAATTACCGCGCCGTCTGGCATTTCGCCATTGGCTTCTTGCGCTTTACAGGCATCTAAGTTTTTAGCAATATCTTTAGATACAAGATCTGCCGTTGCTAAACGACGATGTGGATTAGATGGACCAGCTAAATTACGACATACAGTAGATAAATCAAATTCAATAACACGTGGATATTGAGCTTCAACTAAATCGTCGGCCCATAGTCCTGTATGTTTTGCGTATGTTTCAACTAATTCGACTTGTTCAGGCTCACGACCTGTTAATTTTAAGTAATCAATAGTTTGTTGATCTATGTAGAACATACCTGCTGATGCACCGTATTCAGGTGTCATGTTTGAGATAGTTGCACGGTCACCAATGGTTAAATCTGTTGTCCCTTCTCCAAAAAACTCTAAGTAACTAGAAACCACTTTTTGATTACGTAAAAACTCAGTGATAGCAAGTACCATATCTGTTGCCGTAATGCCTGGCGCACGTTTACCTACTAGTTTTACACCAATAATATCAGGTAAGCGCATCATAGATGGACGACCCAACATAACGGTTTCAGCTTCTAAACCACCAACACCAATAGCAATAACACCTAAAGCATCAACATGTGGCGTATGTGAATCAGTTCCCACACAAGTATCAGGAAAAGCAACACCGTCACGTAATTGAATAACAGGCGACATTTTTTCTAAATTAATTTGATGCATAATGCCGTTACCCGCAGGAATAACATCAACATTTTTGAAAGCGGTTTTGCTCCACTCAATAAATTTAAAACGGTCTTTGTTACGGCGATCTTCAATATCACGGTTTTTTTGAAAGGCATCAGAGTCAAAACCCGGAGCTTCCACGGCGAGTGAATGATCTACAATGAGCTGAGTGGGTACAACAGGATTAACCTTAGACGGATCACCACCTTGTTCAGCAATCGCATCACGCAAACCAGCAAGATCAACCAATGCTGTTTGACCTAGAATGTCATGACAAACAACTCGTGCAGGATACCAAGGAAAATCAAGTTCTTGTTTGCTTTCAATAAGCTGCTTTAACGAATCAGTTAGTGTGGCAGGGTCACATCTACGTACTAACTGCTCAGCTAATACACGAGAGGTGTAAGGTAGCTTGGCGTAGCTACCTGGAGTAATTGCTTCAACCGCTTCACGCGTATCAAAAAAATCAATGTTAACGCCGTTTACTTTATAGCCAGGCAACGGCTTGCGATAATCATAATTCATAGTTTATTCCACTTTTATAAGGGAAAAGAAGTGAGGTAAACTATTCACTTAATACACTCCCCCTATTAATATATTCGAGTTATTTACACAGGATTTTTATTCGTTCAGGCAGAATGTTAGACGCATAGCTTTCCTATGCGAGCTTCACTTATTAAAATAAGCCTAACGAAAACGTTATGAAAAATAACCAGTCAAATTACCTTTCAGAGATAGCAACAACCTTACGTGGCTCTGCTCCTGTATAATCAGCACTCGGACGAATAATACGATTATTAACACGTTGCTCCATTACATGAGCTGCCCAGCCAGTTAAGCGTGAACATACAAAAATTGGCGTAAATAACTTAGTTGGAATGCCCATATAGTTATAAGTTGACGCATGGAAAAAATCAGCATTACAAAATAGCTTTTTGGTGTCCCACATAAACTCTTCACACGCTACTGAAATATCGTATAAAGAAGTATCACCATTTTCAGCGGCTAGCTTTTCAGACCATGCTTTGATCACAACATTACGAGGATCAGAAGTACGGTAGATAGCGTGACCAAAGCCCATTATTTTTTCTTTACGCTCTAACATGCCAGCCATTTGTTCTTTAGCATCGGCTGGAGATTTGAACTTAAGGATCATATCCATAGCAGCTTCGTTAGCCCCACCGTGAAGTGGGCCACGTAAAGTACCAATAGCACCTGTGATACATGAAAACATGTCTGATAATGTTGATGCACATACGCGTGCGGTAAAAGTAGAAGCGTTAAATTCGTGTTCTGCGTATAAAATTAATGAGACATCCATTACACGTTTATGCTGCTCTGAAGGTTCTTTTTGGTTTAATAAACGTAAGAAATGACCACCTAATGAATCTTCATCAGTCATACAATCAATTTCTACACCATCGTGGGAGTATTTATACCAGTAACACATAATCGCAGGGAAAGCCGCGAGTAAACGGTTTGCAGCACGACGTGCTTCAGAAAAGTCACTTTCTGGCTCAATATTACCTAAAATAGAACAACCCGTACGCATAACATCCATAGGATGAGTTTCTTTAGGGATAAGCTTTAATACTGATTTTACCGCTTCAGGTAAATCACGCATGGTTTTTAATTCAGTTTTATATGCATCTAACTGTGTTTGATTAGGTAATTCGCCATTAAAAAGTAAATAGGCTACCTCTTCAAACGTTGATTTTTCAGCAAGATCAGCAACATCATAGCCACAATAAGTTAAACCACTTCCTGATTTGCCCACTGTACATAATTTTGTTTCGCCAGCACTCTGACCACGTAAACCTGCACCACTTAATTTCTTATCTACCATAATATGTTCCTTAACTAACTTGTTGTATCAGTAATTTTTAATCGTTATTTTCAAATTGTAATTTGAATTATTTATTGTTTTTATTTGTTTTTGCCTTCAGCAAATAGGCTATCTAGCTTTTGTTCGTAATCGTGATAGCCAAGGTAATCGTATAAATCCATACGCGTTTGCATATTGTCGATTTCAGCTTTTTGGTCACCATCAGCTAACAATGTTTTATAAACCGATTCTGCAGCTTTATTCATTGCTCTAAAAGCTGATAAAGGATAAAGCACCATGGCACAGCCCCACTCACCTAGTTGTTCTTTATTCCAAAGCTCTGTTTGCCCAAACTCTGTAATATTAGCAAGAAGTGGAACATCTAATGCTTCTGAAAAGGCACGATAATGCTCTTCTGTTTTTATTGCTTCAGCAAAAATACCATCAGCACCTGCCGCTACATATGCTTTAGCTCTTTCTATTGCAGACTCTAAGCCTTCTTGTGCGAATGCATCTGTACGCGCCATGATAAAAAAGTCAGGGTCAGTTCGTGCATCAACAGCCGCTTTGATACGGTCTACCATTTCTTCAATTGAAACAATTTCTTTATTTGGACGATGGCCACAACGCTTTTGAGCCACTTGATCTTCAAGATGAACCGCCGCTGCTCCTGCTTTTTCCATATCACGTACAGTTTTAGCAATATTAAAAGCGCCACCCCAGCCTGTATCAATATCAACAAGTAAAGGTAAGCTTGATGCCGACGTTATACGTTGTACATCTGCAATAACATCATTTAACGATGTCATGCCTAAATCGGGTAATCCGTAAGAAGCATTAGCAACACCGCCACCAGAAAGGTAAATAGCTTGATGCCCTAATTTCTCTGCCATCATGGCGCAATAGGCATTAATTGTTCCCACCACTTGTAATGGTTTATTGTTTTGTAATGCTTGTCTAAATTTTTTACCTGGTGATTGTATTAAAGTCATGTGTATCCCCATTTAAATGAATATTTATTACTTGTTGATTAATTTTCTACTTGTTCGGCTATTTTTCTCTCGATATTTTTACGAGAAGCTGCAATGTGTCGACGCATTAAAAATTCGGCTAGTTCACCGTCTCTGTCTGCGATTGCTTGAATAATTTGAGAGTGTTCTTGAAAAGCACGTGTTGCTCTTGAGCTTTTCATACCAAATTGAATACGGTACATACGAACCAGATGGTATAGCTGGCCGCAAAGAAGATTAATAAGCTGTTGGTTATGACTACCTAGAATTATTTTGTAATGGAAATCCACATCTCCTTCTTCTTGGTAATAAGAAATACCATCTTTTAGATCTTGCTGCTTGCCGTGCTCTTCTAACATTTCTCGCATGCTAACAATTTCGTCATCAGTCATATTCATTGCAGCTTGTCTACACGCCATGCCTTCTAGCGCTTCACGTGTAATATAGAGCTCTAATAATCCTTCAATTGAACAATCTACAACACGTGAACCTACATTGGCTTTGCGTTCAATTAAGTGACATTTTTCTAATCGATTCAATGCTTCGCGCAAAGTAGATCGACTAATTTCAAATTTCTTAGCGAGTTCAGGCTCACTTATTTTACTGCCTGCTCGTATCTTCCCACTTACAATTTGATGAAGAAGCTGTTCGTAAACTTTATCAGCAGTAGTTACTGGAGCTAAGTGTGTTGGATTTTTTAAAGGTACAAAATCTAAAGACATAAAATTGTCGACATATTTTATTGGATGGTAGGATTATAGGCGATAAATAAAATAGATCAACCATAAGCGACAAATATTGTCGACAATTACACAAAGATAATAAAACTAAAGTTCTATAAGCCATATTGGCTACCAAAAGAAAGGATAATAAATAAGAAGATAAAACATTAAAATAAAGAAGATAAATTAGCCAAAAAACCAATAACAAACACTTATGGCGGCAATAATACCCGCTGCATCAGCAATTAAACCACAGCTTACGGCATGCCTACTGTACTTAATACCGACAGAGCCAAAATACACAGCAAGTACATAAAAAGTGGTTTCTGTTGAACCTTGAATGATAGAAGCTAATCTACCTGCGAAAGAATCTGCACCATGAGTATTCATGGTTTCAATCATCATAGCTCTTGCGCCTGAACCACTTAAAGGTTTCATCATAGCGGTAGGTAACGCATCAATAAAACGTGTATCCATGCCTAAAAACATTGCAAGACTTCTAAATATGTCGACAATTACATCTAAAGCACCACTAGCTCGAAATACACCAATAGCGCATAACATGGCCAGTAAATAAGGAATAAGCTTAATGCTTGTTTCAAATCCTTCCTTAGCGCCTTCAATAAAACTATTATATACATCAATTTTTTTACGAACCGCTGCGGCTATAAAAAGAATGAGCGTGCTAAATATTAATATATTACCAAATAAGGATGACTGTGTTGATAATGCTTGAGACGATAACGCAGCAAAATAGACCGTAATACCACCAATAAGGGCGATAGCAGCAGATAAGTAAAGCAACACCACTGGGTGATACAATTTTATTTTTTGAACAGTGGCTACAGCCAGTAATCCTGCAAATGTTGAAGCAAACGTAGCTAAAATAATAGGAATAAAAACATCGGTGGGATTTACAGCGCCCTGCTGTGCCCTATAAACAAAAACAGCAACAGGAAACAGAGTAACAGAAGAAGTATTTAATACTAAAAATAAAATTTGAGCATTGGTAGCTGTATCTTTTTTCGGATTTAACGTTTGTAAATCTTGCATCGCCTTTAACCCTAATGGCGTTGCTGCGTTATCTATGCCTAAAAAATTAGCTGACAAATTCATTGTTATTGAGCCAATAGCAGGATGCCCTTTGGGTACTTCAGGCATTAATTTAGAAAACAATGGCGAAATAGCAATGGCGAGCTTATTAATTAGACCTGCATTCTCTGCTATTTTCATCATACCTAGCCAAAAAGCTAATATACCAATTAATCCAATAGCAATGTCTACAGTAACTGAAGACATATCAAAAATAGACTTAATTATTTTTTCAAAGATAAGAGCATCACCCATGACTCCCCATTGATACAAGGCTGAAATAAAGGCAATAAAAAAGAAGCTGATCCAGAGACGATTTAACACAAAAGACTTTTATACAAAAAATATTGAAAAGATAATGACATATTTAACCATACAATAATAGTTCAGCCATATAGGCGTTACATTTAAGATATAGTTTTTAAAAGCACTAAAATCTGAATTTGGGTTAGGAGCTGTTAATTTTATATAAAAATAACGTAAGCTCACAAATTCAGGCGTCCAATTAATCATATTATCAATGCTAAATAAATACGTTAAGTACTAGCACAAAAAACAATCAACGGATAAAATTTAAATTTTATATATAAATATCAATGTGTAATAAATATTAAAAATAAATTAGCATTAATAAAATATTACACTACACTTAATAATTACTAAGTTAATTAACTTAACAAAAAATAATTGCTCGCTGCATTATTATTTTTTACAGATAGGCTTTTTAGCATGGGTTCTTTATTTGAACCTTCCCCCTCAACCCTAAACTAGCGATAGTTTGGGGTTATTTTTATACTCTCTTTTAAGGCCTGTTACTCTTTCTGCTTATTTTTCAGTAGTTCATTAGCCTTTTATACAAGGCAGCCATAGTTCGTCCTTATTCTACTCTAATAAGCGATAACGTAGTAGAAATAACTAATAAACGCTGTCCTAAGGATCCGTTTAAATGCTTCTTGCTCATTGTTGCAAGGAGTTTACATAGAACAACTAGGCTACACTCCTTACGCAGCGCTCAACAAGCATTTAATTCGAATAAAATGTAAACATGAAGATCCCCCTCCCTAATATATCAATATCATAATCGAAACTAATTTTTAAATATTATCCGTATTAATTATTGCATTTTTGTTAAAGGTAATTTGTTTACAATTAGCAATTAGCTGCTACATTTATTGTACATCTGAAAATATATTGATTAAAAATATAATTTAAATATTCTCGGATGTACGTACTAACACATTTCTGTAGCAAGAATAATTATACTAAATCTTGCTAGTTACAGAATGGTGTTTTTAAGTTATGCAACATTCAAAATACAAGGAAATTTACAATGATTAAAAAACTATCATTATGCACTGGAGCAATATTAGTGTGTAGTTCGATCCAAGCAGCTGACTGGGATGGTATTTCAATTCCAGCTCCTGCGGGCTCAGGTAACACATGGGAATTACAGTCTGTATCCGATGACTTTAATTACAATGCGACTCCAACAAGTAAACCAGCCGATTTTAATAATCGCTGGAATGCTAGTTATATCAATGCATGGACAGGACCTGGTGATACTGAGTTTAATTCAGGGCACTCTTACACGACTGGTGGTTCATTGGCTTTACAATCAAGCGCTAAAGCCGGCACAGATAAAATTTATACGGGTATCATTTCATCTAAAGCTACTTTTACTTACCCTCTATATTTAGAGGTACGAGCCAAACCGAGTAATAACACATTAGCTAACGCAGCCTGGATGTTAAGCCCTGATTCTACTCAAGAAATTGATGCTATGGAGTCTTACGGTAGTGATCGTTCTACTCAAACATGGTTCGATCAACGTATGCACGTTAGTCATCATGTTTTTATTCGTGAACCCTTCCAAGATTATCAACCAAAGGATGGTGGTGAGTGGATTTATAATGGTGGTGAATCGTATCGCTCAGGTATGAAAAGATACGGCGTACATTGGAAAGATCCATGGAACCTAGACTATTATATTGATGGAGTTTTAGTTCGTTCAACATCAGGTGTCAACATGATTGACCCTAATAATTTTACTAATGGTACTGGCTTAAATAAAGCTATGCATATTATTCTTGATGTAGAACATCAAGATTGGCGAGATGTTAAGCCTACAGCCGCAGAATTAGCCGATGCCAATAAGAGTATTTTCTTTATCGACTGGATCCGTGTTTATAAACCTGTAAATAACGGTGGTGGTACAAGTAGTGGTAGTACAACAACTCCCCCTGCAGGAACCACGTCTTTGAAAGCTCGTAATAGCAGCCGCTGTATTGATTTATCGGCTGGTAGTAATGCCAATGGAGCAAATATCCAACAATGGGGCTGTAATGCGAACAATGCCAACCAAGATATTACTTTTGTTTCTAAAGGTGATGGTTATTACCTAATGAAAACTAAACACAACAAGTGTGTCGATATCAGTGGCAAGCTAACCACTAACGGTGCAACTGCCGTACAGTGGGACTGTTATGACGGAGACAATCAACAATTTAAGTTGGTTGACAAAGGTAATGGTTGGTTTCAACTTGAGGCTAAACATAGCAATAAATGTTTAGAAGTCGCAAATAACTCAACCACTAACGGTGCTGATATTCGTCAGTGGGCATGTGGTAACGGTAACAACCAACAGTTTACATTTCAATAATTAGCTTACCTCCTCTTATTATCTTGATTAATAAGAGGAGGTATAATAAACGGCTTATTAGACTGTAAAAACTAGGTAATATTTAACCTATGTCGAGTTAATGAATTTAATAAAACTAATTCATAATGTTAACTTTGTGCTATGTTTGAATAACGACCTGAATACAATCTAAATATATTTTTAATGATGATATTTATGTCATTATCAGGTACTTTATAAACCAATAGCTCGCTATTGCGCATAAAAATGCAGATAAACGCTTAAGCATTATTGAGTAAAATTACTTAATCTGAACTGAGGTTGTTTACTGTATATTATCTAGCTCTTGGCTTAATTTTTCTCTTTCCTCTTCACTAATTCCTTCAAGTTGTTCTAATTCAAACCTTGCTAGTTGAGGATTTTGTGTAACTAGATAAGCAAATGATGATTTTAAAATCATTAAACGTTGTTCTGGGTTACTAATTGAAGTGGCAATACCAAATGCACGAGTAGGTTCTTTTTCCAGAATTTTTTGTACAATGACTTTCTTTGCATTAATCTCAACATCACCTTCTGGAACAATTTGCAACCAATCTATAACTTGTTCTTGATCTTTTTCTAGCCAAGATAAAATAATTGAATCAATGACCTTAGCTTGCGCTGATTCAGGTAAATTTGGTAGATAATCTATCATTTTTTCCAGATTTAACGCTGAAATCTGAACACTTACATTAGCTAATAATGCATCACGAAAAACGGGATCTGACTGTTCACTGGCAAGAGTTAACACTTCAAATTGGTAATCTTCTGAATGAGAGCCCACTTCAAGTACTGCTTGAATGGCTGCTTGGTAAACATGATATTCATCTAAATTTTTTGCCCAAGTCAGCGCATTATAAAAATCGATATTAGCGAGATAATCTGCATAATAACTAGATAATATAACCTTATCATCACCAAGTTCTTTATTCTGAATATATTCAGCTGCAGACATTGGATTTTGCTTCATAAACTGCCACTCGATACTTCTTTTTAACTGCCTATAAAATTCATTATTGCTAAATTCGTCGCTTTTAAAAATATCTGAATCGATTTGATTTTCTAACCAAGAAAGTGCCTCTCGGGCATTATTCTCCCCCCAAAACTCAATAATACTAGCGAGCACTGTATTCTTCAGTTGAAGGTCATAAAAAGAATCTAGCTCAAGAATAGCGATCTCAGGATCATCTTCAGCTAACTGTAAAAAAAGTGCGGTAAGATAATCTCTTTGCTGTACTGGTGATAGATTTTGCTCAAATACCCAAGCGATTCCTTGGGTAATATGATCTATAGCAATCAGTCTAATCGCCCACTCCATTACGTAATCACGATAATGATCTTTCATCGACAATATATAGTTAAGAGCAGACCTCCAATCAATCATCATCCATGGAGCTATAATTTTTTTTACTCTAACTATAACCTTTTCATCATCGGTATAAAGTATAATGCTATTAATGCAATCTAAAAATTCATGACTTACAGTAAATTCATTCACTCGTTCGATGCAGAGTAGTTCATCCTTTTCTATATGAGGAAATAATACGTTTGATGTTGTTTCATTGGTTACGTCATTAGCTTTAGTGGGTACAATGTTATTTACAAAGTCCCCTTTCTTTTCTATCCCTAATGTATCGTTTGATTGTTGAAAATAAATACTCTTAATATAATAAAATATTGCAAATACAAAAAAAACGAGTGTAATACTTAAAATTAATTTTATACGTTTTATTTTCATTTTTTTCCAAACAAAGATAACTACACATTAAAGTTTATGTTTACAAAGAGAATCGACTATTAATTATACATTGTATATACCTGTAACATATCAAATGAAAGTTTTAGGCAACCTACACGCAACATGATCAAGGCACATCTTTTGTTTTATATAGTTGTTTTTTCAAAACAAATGTAACGATATATAATAATATCTATGCTTCTAGAGATTAAATAGCGTATTAAAGTTCTGTGTTGAAATTTTTGCTATGTGCTCCACTGATTGACCACGAATACTCGCAAGATGTTTTGCAACCTCAACCACGTAAGCTGGCTGGTTTTGTTTACCACGATGAGGAACTGGCGCTAAATAGGGGGAGTCGGTTTCAATCAGTATTCTATCGTCTGGTATTTTTTGAGCCACTTCTCTTAGTTCTGTTGCATTTTTAAAAGTAACAATACCAGAAAAAGAAATATAAAAGCCTAAATCAATAGCTTGTTTAGCCATTTCCCAGCTTTCAGTAAAACAATGTAAAATACCACCTACGTTTTGTGCATTTTCGTCACGCAGTACTTTCAAAGTGTCTTCTTGTGCATCACGTGTATGAATAATTAGAGGTTTATTTACTTTATTGGCAACCCTTACATGCTTAATGAAAGAGTCTAACTGTACTTCTTTGGTTTCAGGTGCATAAAAATAATCAAGCCCTGTTTCACCCACAGCAATAACACGTTCGTTTTGTGACAATGTAAGTAGTTCATCTTCATCAACTTTATCTTCTTGATTTAAAGGATGCATGCCACATGATAGAGATACATTTTCATATTTCTCCGTAATGTCTGCCATAGCAGGGAAATCTTTTAAAGTAACACTTACACAAAGGATATGTTCAACATTTGCCTGTGCTGCGGACTCAATAACCTTATCTAAATTATTGTCAAATTCTTCAAGTTTTAAACGGTCTAAATGACAATGTGAATCTATAAACAAACTACACTCCAATAATAGTGAATTAACAAAGGGTAAAAGAAAGGTATTAGGTTATTAATTTAACAACCTAATAATAACTACATAGTTAAGGTAGGATCAGACGAATTTAAAAAACGCGCTATATATTTTTCAATTTGATTTCTTATATTTTCAGGATCATCAGTAAAACTAACGCCAACTCCTGCAGGTGTTCCGCTTTGTGAACTTATAGGTGTTAACCAGCAAACTTCACCTTTAACTTCTGAATGTTCTAAAGCATCAGGTAAACAAACTTCAAGTATCACTTCTGTGCCTAATTCAAACTTGGCGTTCGTTTTATAAAAAAGCCCACCGTTTTTTAAAAATGGCATGTAAGATTGATATAGCTCTCGCTCTGAAATAAATTCTAAATATATACTTTTCAATGCTTACTCCCAGTGTTTACATTAGATAAACTATTATCAATATCTATAATCAGTTTTTCAATCATAAATTGATCATTTACCTGACTTAGCTCTTTACTCTGACTTATTGTAGCGACTATTTGATTGTAAATATGCCATAAAATATTATTATTTAGTAAATTAGACTGATTTTCGACCTGTATACTACTTTCCCAACCACAAAGTCCCCTCATTGCATTTGTAATAACCTTTTCTAACCAACGTAAACCATGGGGTGAATTTGCAACCATTTTAATGACTGCTGTTACTCCCTCTTTATTTGTCAGAAAATTTAAAAAAGTCTGTTCAAAGAGTAAATATTCATTGGCTATTTCATCACTGCTTAATTCGGGTAAGTGACTTAAATTAATAAAAGCACTATGATTTTTGTTATTAACATTTATATGCTGAGCTAATAGTTCACCTGAAGGCGGTCTTATTTCAAATAAACGGCACCGGCTAATAATGGTTGGTAATAAAGTATCATGTTCGTCTGATAATAAAACGATAATACTATTATTTGTCGGCTCTTCTAAAGTTTTCAGTAATGCATTGGCGGCTGCGACAGTCATTTTATCAGCTTCAGGAATAAGTACCGTTTTGATCTTACCTATTTGCGCTGTTTTTTCAAAAAATGTGCTGACCTTTCTTACACTATCAATTCCTAGCAAGCTTTTTTCAGGTATTACTGTAGAGTGATCCGGATAGTTATTTTTGAGTAATAGATTACAATGTTTACATTGACGACAAGGTTGTAAAATAGCGCCTTGAATAACGTTTTTACATTGAATTACTTGAATTAACCAATTTGCTAAGTCTTCTTTACCACTCCCTTTCACTCCACTTATTAAGATGGCATGAGGTAAGTTTCCTGCTGTAATATGCTGTGAGAATAAAGTTTGTTCTTTAGCTAGCCAGCTTTTCATATATAACCTATATGCAATAATTTATGCGTGTAAAAACGTTGTATTCTACGTTATAAAAGTGCTTTTTTTTCAATAATCTTATCTACAACATCAATAACAAGCTTAGCCACTTCTTCTTGCTTTTTTGATGCGTCTATCACGGTAAATTTATCAGGGGCTTGTTTAGCTTGCGTTAAATAACCATTACGTGCTTTTTCTAAAAATTCCATTCTTTCATCTTCTAAACGGTCAAGCCCTTCCCCACGTTGTTTTACTCGTTCAAGACCTAATATAGGATCAAGATCTAAAATAATGTTCATATCTGGAGAAAAACCATTTAACGCCATGTTATTAATTTTACGAATAATATCTAAATCAATACCTCTGGCGTAATGTTGAAAACTAAAGGTTGCAGCATCAAAACGATCTGAAATAACCACTTTACCTGCTGTTAATGCAGGGATTATTTTTTCAGTTATATGTTGCGCTCTAGCTGCTCCAAATAACATTAACTCGGTCATATTACACATTTCAGGCGTTGAAGGATCAAGTATCACTTCCCTGATTTTTTCACCTATAGGAGTTCCACCTGGCTCTCGTGTTACAACAACATCTAATCCTTTATTTTTCAGATACTGTTCAATTGTTTTAATTACTGTTGTTTTACCTGCGCCATTACTACCGTCGCAAACAAGCATAAAGCCTTTATTCATTAAATTATCTCGCAGTACATTGTTTTATTTATCATTAGGGTCTGTTGATCTTTCGAGTATGATTTTTGTTCAATTTAAAAGCGTTTTAGTCACAGGTTTTACGTTCCAAACAAAACCTAAGTACCTGCATCCGTGCAGGCAAGGTAAACGTTTTGTCACATAGTCATCTATGTAAACAAGGTTTACAGATTTTATGTTCCTGCATAATCTAAGTACCTACAACCATGTAGGCAACGAAGAATAAATCGCTTTTAAATGACCCCTTGGGCAGCGCCTGTTTGATATTTCTAGATCGTTATAGTGATTTTATGTGGAACGACCACACATGAATCACTATATCTCGTATAAAAATCAAACAGACTGCTGCAAAAACATATCTTAAAGGTCAACAGCCCCTAGTATTTTACTATTAAAACCAAGTATATAATAACTAAGCCAGCTAGTGATCACTAGATATTACTTGGCTATTTACTTTTAGTCGCTAACAAATATTCAGCTACTGCTTTGTTATGTTCTTTCAATGTTTTTGAAAATACATGTTTTCCATAACCATCACTAACAAAATATAAATAATCGGTTGTATCTGGATGCATTGCTGCTTTTAGTGCTAGCTTTCCAGGCATAGCAATGGGTGTAGGTGGGAGACCGTGAATACGGTAGGTGTTATACGCTGTTTTTTCTCGAAGATGAACGCGTTTTATATCCCCTTTATACCGATCACCTAAGCCATAAATAACCGTGGGATCAGTTTGCAAACGCATCTTTTTATTTAACCGATTAATAAAAACAGAGCTAATAACAGGGTGCTCACTTTGTAAGGCGCTTTCTTTTTCAATAATGGAAGCCATAATTAACGCTTCGTACGCGTTTTCATAAGGTAAATCAGGATCCCTTTCATTCCATAGAGATTCTAATTCTTTAGTCATTCTTTTATTCGCCCTACGAAGTATTTCTAATGTTGAAGTCCCCGAAGTAAAAAAATAGGTATCAGGGAAAAATAAACCTTCTGCATTTTGATGCTCTACACCTAAATATTCAGCCACATTATTCACAGAAAGATCGCTTGTTTTCTGTGTTAAGTTTTTATCGTTTGCCAAAGCTATTAGCCAGTCTTTTAATGTACTGCCTTCGATAAAGGTTATAGCGAATTGATGTTCTTTGCCTTTAACGAGAAGTGTGATTAGATCAACGTAGTTAATGCCTGTTGGAATAAGAAATGAGCCTTGCTTTAAAGCACTTAATTCTGGGGTTAACTTAATATAAGCTTTAAGCCAAAAGTTAGTCTCTATCCAACCTTTCTTTACAAGTTCTCTAGAAAAAGAGCTAATCGTTGTGCCTTTATTAATCGTAATAAGTTCAGGCTCAAGCAGAGGTATTTTCTTATGTACTTCGTGGTTTATGTAACTATATAAAGCTACAGGAAGTAATATGAGAATTAAAATGGCAGAAAAAACTAACTTTTTTAGCATGAATTAATGTTCGCTATAAGTGCTTTAAATTGATGAACTTGGTCAATATTAAGTTTATTACCCGCATAATTTATTATCGGAACTATTCCCATAATAGAGTTAGTAATAAACATTGATTGCGCTCTTTGGATATCAGCAGCCTTTGCTTTAATCACTTGAGTAGCAGGGTATTTTCTCAAGACCTCAGACCGTTGAAGACCTGCTACGCCACTATTTTTAATTTCAGGTGTAAAAAGCTCTCCATTATCAAACCAAAAAACATTTGCGCAAGTTGTTTCTATAACTTCATCGAATATATTAAATACGAGTAAATCATCGTAATTCGTTTGATCTAACTCATCTCTGATCAAAACTTGCTCTAACCTATTTAAATGCTTAACCCCAGAAAATAAAGGATTAATACCTAACTTAATAGTGGCATCGGCTACTGTAATACCTGATTGTGACCAGTGAAGGTATTTAGTCGGAAACTCCGATACTTTAATGATAATATTTGGACGACTAACACCAACCCGAGAGTAACCTCTCCCACCTTCACCTGACGTTATAACGACTTTAAGCACAGCCAAATCATAAGTTTTACAACATTCAATGAGTTCATTCTCTAAAGCAATAAAATCAACATCTAAGATTTTAAATAAACAACAGCCCATTTTTAAACGATTTATATGCTGATGTATAAGTTCTATTTGACCATTGCTCACTTTAGCCGTAGTAAATATACCGTCACCATAAGCTAAACCTCTATCATTTACAGATATATGGTTAACTTGTTGTCCATTAACTGATTGGAAATACATAGTTATTTAAACACTTAGATTAATCGTACAAACATAGAAGATGTAGTTTATTATTTATTAGAAGTGAATAACACAAAAAATAGAATTTGTGAGGATATGTTCATCAATTAAATAGCATAAAATAAAAAACCTGAATAATTGTAAACAAGTATTCAGGTTTCATTACTTTGATTCAAGTGTTAAATAACACTCAATGCTGTACTGACATCTATTTACATTTTTTTGAAAATTAATGAACCGTTTGTACCACCAAAACCAAACGAGTTACACAATACGTAATCTAAAGAAACATCTCTAGCCGTATGCGCAATATAATCTAAATCACACCCTTCATCAGGGTTATCTAAATTAATCGTAGGTGGAACTGCATTATTTGTTAATGCTTGAATACTAAATATTGCTTCTACTGCTCCAGCTGCACCTAATAAATGCCCTGTCATAGATTTAGTAGAACCCATCATAACTTTAGAAGCATGTTGACCAAATATTGACTTAACGGCATTGGTTTCTGCAATATCACCAGCTGGGGTCGATGTACCATGAGCATTAATATATCCAATTTTTGCTACATCAACTTTTGCATCATTAATAGCGTTCGCCATTGCTAAAGCGGCACCAGCACCATCAGCAGGAGGTGATGTCATATGATAAGCATCGCCGCTCATACCAAAACCTACAAGTTCAGCATAAATCTTAGCGCCACGAGCTTTAGCTTGTTCATACTCTTCAAGCATAAGAACACCAGCACCATCACCTAAAACAAAGCCATCTCTGTCTTTGTCCCAAGGTCTTGAAGCGGCTTGAGGATCATCATTTCTTGTAGATAAAGCCCTTGCTGCACCGAATCCACCCATTCCCATTTTGGTTGAAGCTTTTTCAGCACCGCCAGCAAGCATTGCATCAGCATCACCATAAGCAATCATTCTGGCTGCATGTCCAATATTATGAACACCACTTGTACAAGCAGTAACAATTGATATATTAGGACCTTTAAGGCCGTGCATGATAGATAAGTGCCCTGCAATCATATTTATAATGGTTGAGGGAACGAAAAATGGTGAAAGCTTTCGAGGGCTTGTTTTAAGCATTTTCTCGAAATTTTCTTCAATTAATCCTAAACCACCAATACCAGCACCAACAGCAACACCAACGCGCATAGCATTTTCATCAGTTATTTCTAAACCTGAATCTTGAATTGCTTGCACACCAGCCGCTACACCATATTGGATAAATAGATCCATTTTTTTGGCTTCTTTACGAGCCATATAGTCTTCAGCATTAAAATCTTTGATTAAACCTGCAAATTTTGTAGGGTACTCAGTTGTATCAAAATGCTGAATATCACTAATACCACTTTTACCAAGTAGTAAGTTTTGCCAAGTTGTTTCAGGATTGTTGCCCAAAGGGCTTAACATACCTAGACCGGTAACTACAACACGCCGCATAGGATGAGTTGCCTCCGATAGAAAAGAATATTTGAAAGGATTTTATTCGTAAATAAATGTTCTATATAACTACGAATAGTAATTTTAAAATATTTAAGGCGGTGTAATAACCGCCTTAAATATATAACAATTATTGATTAGCGTTTACGTAATCAATAGCTGCTTGAACTGTAGTAATTTTTTCAGCTTCTTCGTCAGGAATTTCAGTATCAAATTCTTCTTCTAACGCCATAACTAATTCTACTGTATCTAATGAATCAGCACCTAAATCGTCAACAAATGAAGATTCAGTTTTAACTTCTGCTTCACTTACACCTAATTGCTCAATAGTAATTTTTTTTACGCGTTCTTCGATAGTACTCATTTTTTTTCCTTTACTAGAAAATGCTATTTTTCAAATTGCATGTAGTGTATTCGCCAAAAGCTTAGCTTGCAAGTAACTAATTTTATTTTTATCACTGGTCCAATCAGATGGCATTTAAAATATATAATAGATTTTATAAATGATAAAATCAACTATAACATGTACATACCGCCATTAACGTGCAATGTTTCGCCCGTAATATAAGCTGCTGTGTCTGAAGCTAAAAAAGCAACTGCGTTAGCAATTTCTTCTGGCTTACCTAAACGATTCGCTGGTACTTGCGAAAATATACCTTCTTTTTGCTCATCTGTTAATGTTTGAGTCATGTCTGTATCAATAAAACCTGGTGCAACTGTATTAACCGTAATACCACGAGAAGCTACTTCTCTTGCAAGAGATTTAGTAAAACCTAATAAGCCCGCTTTAGCCGTTGCATAGTTAACTTGACCTGCATTTCCCATACTACCTACAACAGAACCTATATTAATGATCCTACCGTTACGTTTTTTCATCATAGGTCTAATAGCTGCTTTACTTAACTTAAATACAGACGAAAGGTTTGTATCAATAATATCTTGCCATTCATCATCTTTCATTCTCATAAATAAATTATCTTTAGTAATTCCTGCATTATTGACAAGAATGTCTATAGCACCGTATTTATCTTTAATATTATCGAATAAAGCAGCAATAGAATCATTGTCTGTTACATTCAATACTAGGCCGTTACCTTCTCCTAAATACTCACTAATTTTATCAGCACCGCCTTCTGAAGTTGCCGTACCAATAACGGTTGCGCCTAAATTTTTTAATTGACTAGCAATAGCTTTACCAATACCACGACTGGCACCTGTAACTAAAGCGACTTTACCTTCTAATGAAAACATATTTAAACCTATTTAATTAATTCTAATGCTTTAGCTAATGATGCATTATCATTAACTGATTCACATGAAACTGATTTATCTATTCTTTTTAATAAACCTTGTAAAACTTTACCTGGCCCTATTTCTAAAACCTGTGTACAGCCATTTTTTGCTAATAATTCAATCGTTTCTGTCCAGCGTACTGGTGAATATAACTGCCTTACCAGTGCACTTTTAATTTTTTCTGCTGAACTCTCAACGGTAACATCAACATTATTAATAACGGGAATAATTGGAGTATTAAAAGTAATGTTATTTAATTCTTTCGCTAATTCATCTGCTGCGCTCTTCATTAAAGCACAATGAGAAGGAACACTCACAGGAAGAGGTAATACGCGTTTAGCTCCAGCTTCTTTGCATAATAAACCAGCGCGCTCTACTGCTGCTTTATGACCAGCAATAACCACTTGCCCTGGAGAATTGAAGTTAACCGCTGACACCACTTCTTGTTCTTGAGCTTGTTCACATGCGGCAATAATTTCTGCATCACCTAAACCGATAACAGCAGCCATAGCACCTACACCTTCAGGTACAGAAGCTTGCATTAATTCACCACGTTTTTGAACAAGTTTAACGGCTGCACCAAGGTCAATAACATCAGCGCAAACCAGTGCAGAGTATTCACCTAAACTATGGCCTGCTAATGTAGCAGGTTTAATATCAGATTTAGCAGACCATAAACGCCATAAAGCAACACTTGCTGTTAATAACGCTGGTTGCGTATAGTTTGTTTGATTGAGTTTTTCTGCAGGCCCTTCAGAAACAAGTTGCCAAACATCATAACCTAAAGCTTGTGAAGCTTCTTTGAAGGTATTTTGGATAACGGTTTCATCGGCAAAATCAGCAAGCATAGAAACAGCTTGAGATCCTTGTCCAGGGAAAACAAACGCCAAATTATTTTGCATTTTTAGTACCTAATTATATTCTAATTGAATGTTCTAATTGAATGTTATTGTTTTATATAACATGATAAAAAATTAATCAGCTAAGCTTTGTTCCAGTTTTTTTCTTATTTTATCTGGAACTTGTCGTTCCACCTCTTTAGCTGCTTCCATAATTGCAGCAAGAAATGCCAATGAACTTGCATTTCCGTGGCTCTTCACCACAATGCCACGCAATCCTATCAAACTTGCACCATTGTACTGGTCGGGGTTCAACGATTTAAAAAGCTTTTTAATTGTTGAAGCAAAAAACTTACCTAGTAAACGCGTAAACATATGTTGAGATAATACAGATTTAAATTTGCTATAAACCATTAATGCTACCCCTTCACAGGTTTTCAGGGCAACATTCCCCACAAAACCATCACATACGATGACATCAGCTTTATTAGATAGAATATCATTCCCTTCAACAAAACCAATATAATTAATATAAGGGTTTGCCTCTAACTGAGCGGCGGTAAACTTGATGTGATCACTGCCCTTAATGTTTTCAGTGCCCATATTCAATAAGGCAACCTTAGGGCTTTCTATGCCATCAACTTCTTCAGCTAAAACAGATCCCATAATAGCAAACTGATAAAGTACATTAGAGTCGCAGAAAACATTTGCCCCTAAATCTAGCATAAAAACATGTTTATTATCGTCATGCGTAGGTAAAGCTGAAATAAGAGCAGGACGTTCCACACCAGGTAACATCTTCAATACATAATGAGCTATAGAAAACAAAGCTCCTGTATTTCCTGCACTAACACAAGCTTGAGCTTTATTGTTTCGAACTAAATCAATAGATTTACGCATTGATGAATTTTTTTTGTTTCTTAGCGCACTAGCGGGTAGTTCATCCATTTCAACCGTTTCAGTTGAGTGACAAATAGAAAGTTGGGGGGAATTTGTAAGGTTGTTTTTAGCAAGTTCTTGTGAAATGAGAGATTCATCGCCACAAAGAATAAGATGCAAATTAGGCATTTTTTGAATAGCCATAATTGCAGCAGGAATAGTTATTAGGGGGCCTTTATCGCCCCCCATAATATCTAACGAAATTGTTAGATTACAATCACTACTCATAAAATTGTTATTTTGTTTAATATAAACATTAGAGCACTCATTACTTTTTATATGGAAAAGTTAGAAACACTAGAACATTCCAAAATATCAGCTAGAAAAAATAGTGATTTTTGATAACAATATAGTTTTAAACTATTTGTTAATTACTTTAACGCCTTTGTAAAAGCCATCAGCTGTTATATGGTGACGACGATGCGTTTCACCTGAAACTGGATCTACTGATAAGTTTTCAGTGGTTAAAGCATCATGTGAACGGCGCATGCCACGTCTTGAACGAGACTTCTTGCTCTTTTGAACTGCCATTACCTACTCCTAAATTCGGTTATTGAGTTAAATAAATTCAACTATTTAAGTTGTTTTAATACATCAAATGGATTTGGTTTCTCTAACTCTTCAGGTAGTTCACCCCAAACGCTGTCAGCCGGAGCTGAACAATCTTTAGGTTCATGCCTGGGAATTAATGGGATAGAAATTAAAAATTCTTCTTCCAGTAATTCAAGTAAATTAACTTCACCATTTTCATCTAATTCTATTGCGTCATAATATGACGGCAATTCAGCAATTGCATCTTGATTTTTAACAGGACTAAAAACGAAATCCGCTTTTAATTCATATTCAAACGCTTCAGTGCAACGCTGACAAGTAAGTTTAACTAATGCCGAACCAGCGCCTGAAAGTACATTCAGCCCGCGTTCATCCACATTAAAACTAAACTTAGCTTTAACTTGCTCACTGCTTGATTCACACACAGCAAGCAATCTATTCATTCCAGATAATTTAAACACACCTTCGCACTCCAACCTTCGCTGGGCACTTTTAAATGGATCTATCGTTATCGGGAGTTTAAGATTCTTCATAAGCCGCGCATATTAATGCCCTGAGCCTGATGTGTCAAAAGAAAATTACATTAATTGCTTTAAAAAGTTAATATTGTCTCTATATTAACACTAACATTATTTTTATTGAGACAAGTTAATGGCCTCTAGAACAATTGTATTGGGTTCTACCTCCCCTTTTCGTAAAACATTATTACAGAAGTTAAATATCCCCTTTGAATGTGCAAAACCTAATATAGATGAAACGGCTCATAAAGGTGAAAGCCCTATAGAACTTGTTGAACGACTTGCTATAGAGAAAGCCCAAGCAATTTCTAATTTTCCTAATGCCCTTATTATAGGTTCTGATCAAGTCGCTTTATGCGATGACGAAATATTAGGAAAGCCCCATAACTTTGATAACGCCGTAAAACAGCTGACTAAGTTTAGCGGTAAAGCAGTAACGTTTTATACTGGCCTTTGTGTTTTAGACAGCTCAACCAATAAAGTACATTCATTGGTTGAACCTTTTATTGTACACTTTAATGAACTATCTCAAACAGAAATTGAAAACTATATAAAAGCTGAAGAGCCATATAACTGTGCAGGAAGCTTTAAAAGTGAAGGGCTAGGTATCTGCCTATTTAAAAAGCTCGAGGGTGAAGACCCTAATACTCTAATAGGTTTACCTCTTATTAAGTTAGTCAGCTTATTTAAACAACATGGTTTTGATGTGTTAAGTGAGCAATAAATAACTATTCTATAAATTAAAAAAGCTATCCCTTTATTAATAAAGGAATAGCTTTAAAGTTTTGCTTATTTATAACGTGTTTAAATTGTGCTGTTTTTAGGTATTAAAAGCTTTTCTAACTCATCTAATGAGTGAACAATCGCTTTAGGTTCGAACTGATTAAGTACATCAATAGTATGAGCACCGAAACTAACACCAATGCGGTCAACATTCGCATGTTTTGCCATTTCCATATCAAAACTAGTATCACCTATCATTACTGCATCACATGCATCTATACTAAGCTCAGTTAATAATGATGTGATCATTTCAGGATCAGGTTTTGAACGGCAATCGCTCGCTGAGCGTGTTGCATTAAATAAATGTTCTGTTTCAGTCATATTTAACACGCGTTCTAATCCGGGTCTTGCTTTTCCAGTAGCGACGGCAAGTAAAATATTACTTTCTTTTAAGCTTGTTAGTAATTCTAATGCATTATCAAATAAAGGAGTTGGCGTATTATTTACTTCTAAATACTGATGTTTATACTCTTTTTCTATCTTGTTTTGTAACTCAATAGAAGCTTGAGGAAATAATTGCTCAATACCTTTACTTAAACTTAAACCGATAATACTTTTACCTTGTTCAAAAGTGGCGGGGGTTAAATTTAATACTCTAGCTGCGGCTTGCATCGATAAAACAATCTTCCCTACCGAATCCATTAAGGTGCCATCCCAATCAAAAATAACTAATTTGTAATTTGGCATTACTCTTTTTACCCTCGCGCTTTCACTAATTTATTTAAGGCTTTTTGTAAATCGGCATCTAATGGCGCTTCAACCTTCATTCGCTCATTACTTAAAGGATGAGTAAATTCAATACTTGCAGCATGTAAAAACAAGCGTTTAAGGCCGATTAATTTCATTTCAGCATCAAAGGCTTCATTACCATACTTTGCATCACATGCTATTGCATGCCCTTTAACTTGACAGTGAACACGAATTTGATGTGTTCTACCTGTTACAGGAAATGCTCTAACTAAAGTGGCATTTTGATATTGCTGTAAAATTTTAAAACGTGTTTCTGATTCTTTACCGTTAATGTTATCTACAATAACAACGCGTTCACCTGATTTTAAATCGTTCTTTCTCAAACCTTCAGTTACCTTAGTCACTTTTGCAGACCATTGGCCTTTAACTAAAGCATGATAAAACTTTTGAACCGTTTTATTGCGTAGTTGCTCATGAAGGTTTCTTAACGCCGAACGTTTTTTAGCAATAACTAAACAGCCGGAAGTATCTCTGTCTAAACGATGCACAAGCTCTAACATTCGGGCATCAGGTCTAAGGGCTCTCATTGCTTCAATTAAACCAAAACTTAAACCACTACCACCATGAACAGCCATACCTGAAGGTTTATTAATAACAATTAAACGCTCATCTTCAAACAATATTTGTTTTTCTAAATTAGCAACTATGTTGAGCTGTGTTGAAACTGTATCAGTTTTTTCAGCTAATCTGATGGGAGCTATTCGTAAAATATCTTCATCAACTAATTTATATTCAGGTTTAATACGTTTTTTATTCGCACGAATTTCGCCCTTACGTAATAATCTATAGATATGACTTTTAGGAACACCTTTAAGTGTTTTAACTAAAAAATTATCAACTCGTTGACCAGCATCTTCACTGTCAATTGTAATAAACCTAACTTTAGGTCTATCATTTTCATCCGTATTAGTTTCTTTCAATCGATTAATTACTATCATTTTCTTTCAATAAGGTAAGTTTATCACAGTTCATTTGATAATTAAGCGAATTAAATTAGGTATTTCATTGCTAAATATAACAATATAATGGGATAATAAAGAGGTTAGTATTTTGAATAAGTACTATCCTAATAAATGGAAGTTCTGAGCGAAACGTAAGAGATATGATGCGGCTACTTTACTATGCGTTATTCGAGATGAATAAAACGACATTTTAATTGAATGGCCTATTGTAACATTTAGCACATCTAACAAATGTAAACAGTTAAAGAGACTACATAAACATTATATCCAGCGCATAAGAACCATTGTAACAATATTTAGTAAATGAATAATTTCAGATGTAGAGAAAGACAAAAACGATAAAACTATCGTGTCAACTACCCATCGCTAAAAACCTTTACTAAAATTTACACAGCACTCATGCTGAAGAACATAAAGAAATATATTCACTATGATCTATTATCATAGTTAGATTAATACAATCAGATTTTATAACAGCTTACTACGTAATATGGCGTATTAAGATTGACAACCGAGAGGTTGACGAATTGCTGTTTTACTTTACCAAGATTGCTTTGTGTACCAAGCAAATTGATTGCTGTGACTAAAAAAGAGTCACACAACTATGAAACGTATGTTAATCAATGCTACCCAATCAGAAGAATTGCGTGTAGCCCTCGTTGACGGACAGCAACTATATGATTTAGATATAGAAAGCCCTGGCCATGAACAAAAAAAAGCAAATATTTACAAAGCTAAAATTACTCGTATCGAACCATCTTTAGAAGCTGCCTTCGTTGACTATGGTGCTGATCGTCACGGCTTCCTACCAATGAAAGAGATTGCTAGAGAATACTTCCCTAAAGGATATTCTTTTCAAGGCAGACCAAGCATTAAAGAAGTACTCCACGAAGGACAAGAAGTTATTGTTCAAATTGATAAAGAAGAGCGTGGCCAAAAAGGCGCTGCACTAACTACCTTTATCAGTTTAGCGGGAAGTTATTTGGTATTAATGCCTAACAACCCTCGAGCAGGTGGTATATCTCGTAGAATTGAAGGCGACGAAAGAACTGATCTTAAAAATTCGTTAAGTAAACTTAATTTACCTAAAGGCATGGGACTTATTGTTCGTACTGCAGGTGTAGGTAAAGCATATGATGAATTAGAATGGGATTTAAGTGTTCTTTTACATCATTGGAAAGCTATTGAAAATGCCTCAGAAAATCGCCCTGCTCCATTTTTAATTCATCAAGAAACTGATGTTATAAAAAGAGCAATTCGTGACTATTTAAGACGTGATATCGGCGAAATTTTAATTGATCGCCCTAAAACATTTGAAGAAGTTAAAAAGCATATTGAAGTTGTTCGTCCAGACTTTATTAGTAAAGTTAAGCTCTACACAAATGACGTTCCTTTATTTACTCATTACCAAATTGAATCTCAAATTGAATCAGCTTTCCAACGTGAAGTTCGTTTACCTTCTGGCGGTTCAATTGTAATTGATCCTACTGAAGCAATGACTTCTATCGATATCAACTCAGCTAGAGCAACAAAAGGCGGAGATATTGAAGAAACAGCATTTAATACAAACTTAGAAGCAGCTGAAGAAATTGCTCGTCAATTAAGACTTCGTGATTTAGGTGGACTTGTAGTAATCGATTTTATCGATATGACACCAGTACGTCATCAACGTGAAGTTGAAAACAGAATGCGCGATGCAGTTAGACCAGACAGAGCACGTATCCAACTAGGTCGTATTTCTCGTTTCGGTTTACTTGAAATGTCTCGCCAACGTTTACGTCCATCAATTGGTGAAACTAGCCAAGGTGTATGTCCTCGCTGTAATGGTACAGGTCATGTACGTGGTGTTGAATCTTTAGCCCTATCTATACTTCGTTTAATGGAAGAGGAAGCGATTAAAGAGAACACCTTGCATGTTCAAGCACATGTTCCAGTTCCTGTTGCTACTTACCTGTTAAATGAAAAACGTCGTTCTGTAATGCATGTTGAAAAACATCACGGTGTTCATGTGTTAATTATTCCTAACCCTCATATGGATACACCTCAGTATGAAGTAGTAAGGATAAAAGAAGATGAAACCATTACTGAAGCAAGCTACAACTTACCTATCAAACAAGCGGTAGTTGAAGAAGCTATAATGCCTAAATTTGCTGAAGCAGTTAAGAAAGACGAACCCGCTCTACAGGGTATGTCTTCTCCTAAACAAAATGCACCTGCACAACAACCAGTACAAGCAGCTGCAGTTAAAACAGAAGTCAATACTAAATCAAGTGGCGGCCTTTTAAATTGGTTAAAGAGCTTATTTGTTACTGAAAAAGTTGAAGAACCAGTAAAAGCACCGGCCCCTAAAACAGAGAACAATCGTAGACCTCAACAAGGCCGACAAAATAATAAACGCAACCCTCGAAACGACAAACGTAACGAGAAGCGTACTTCTCATCCAAAAGCTGAAGTTGAAGCTAAAGATGTTAAACCTAACAAACCAGCGCGTAAGCCTGTTCATAATAAAGACAGTAAACCTAAAGAAGAGAAAGTTGCTGAACGTAGACAACGTCGTAATAATCGTAAAAAAGTAAGAGTAAATGATCAACGCTCAGCTCCTAAAGCGACAGCAACAAACAAAGCAAACGATGTGGTGCCAGCTAAAGTAGCACCTACAGCAGAAAAAGTAACTTTAGATACTGTTGCAACAGCTACAACAACTATTGATGAAAATCCAGTTGCAGTAACTGAAAAGACTAATACAGATGAACGTACTAGAAATAGACGTACTCCAAGGCATTTACGCACTAACGGCCAGCGAAGACGTCGTCAAAATAATGATACAGATACAAGTAACACTGAAGTAACATCAGAAAATAAATCTGATCCTGTAGAGTCTCGTTATCCTGAATCAACAGAAGTTCAAGTAACAACGGCAGTCGAAGCAACTACAGGTGAAGTACAACAAAGTTTACCTCTTGATGATACTAATGTGGAAAGCACTTCAGTAGCTAACACTCCTGAAGTTCAAGAAGCTAAACCAGCTTCAGCTAAAGAAAAAGTATCACAAGAAGTAGTAACTAAACAGCCTGCTCCAACAACCGATAAAGAAACTAAAGTTGAAGAAGTAAATGCTATAGTTACTGAAGTAGCAACAACTTCTGAATTGTCTACTGAAGTTCCTGTTATCGAAAACACAGTTCCTGAAAAACCGGCTGTAGAAAAAGTTACTCAAGAAACGGATAAAGTAGAAGCAACGCCTGTTGAGCCTACTGCTACAGAAACAGTTGAAGTTTTAGAACAAACTAATACTACAGTTGATGTAGCTGTTGAAAATGAAGTTACTAATAAAACTGAAGAGGTTTCTGCAGAAGAAGTTAGTATGATAGAGAGTACCTCTACGGTCACAGATACTAAAGTTGAAATATCAGCACAAGAACCTGCTCCAGTTAAACCTAAAGCAGTTAGGAAGGCTAAAATGCCAAAAGGAACAAAGGCAGCTGCAAATGTTAAGCAAGGTAAAGCATCTTCACCAATGACTAAACCTATTGCAACAACAATTGTAGGAGACATACCAACAGCTTCATTAAGTCTTGAAGAAAGACCTAAACATGCGATATCAGGCCGCGCGGCTATGGTGTCTAGTGTTATAAGCAAAAGCTCAGCAGGTCCAACAAAACCTCAGTAAGATAACTATGTAAGCACGTCTTACTGTTAAATAAAAAACAGCTTAATCGCTAATGCCGTTCACTTAAGGTGAGCGGCATTTTTATTTCTAGCATATCGTTGGGGTCTAGGTTTGACTTTTCAATGAAATGTGCGTTCTCACCCAGTATTTTCGCCAATTTTTAAACTGTTTAGGTACTGCGTCAGGTGTTGAATAAGGCAACCCCAGAAGTAAACACATTCTTATAGCTAAAGCGCTATTGAAACTTAGCTGACAAGGCAAATACTTGCCTTTTAATGTGCAGCATATCTCATACCAATCACCATAACCAATTGCTCATTTAACCCGTTTAAATGGCCAATTACATCGTTATTTAATCATTAGAGCACTACCTACATGACGTAGCTGCTTAGGTTAAGTCTGGAACGATGCTCCTGTATATTTGACCATTTATTCTTTATATAAAATAGATCATGCGCTTAGTATGAAGCGTTTGTTCTTTCGCGAATGGATAAATGTGGTCAAATAATTTTTGCAATTGGTATTAATAATGTCTAACGCTTGAGAAACTTACATAAAAAAATCCGATGAAAAGTATTCATCGGATTTTGATTTTTTACCAACTTTCAGACTATTTATAGCTTAGCTGATCGGCATTAGAAATAAACTCAGCTTTTTATTCAGCATAAATTTACTTGGTAAAACACATTATACGTCGTAAGTTGTAGAAGATGTATTACCACCTCGACCCGTCCAATTCGTATGGAAGAACTCACCGCGTGGCTTGTCTTTACGTTCATACGTATGAGCACCAAAGTAATCACGTTGCGCTTGTAGTAAGTTCGCTGGAGAGTTAGCCGTACGGTAGCCATCAAAGTAGCTTAATGCTGATGATAAACACGGTACTGAAATACCTTGCATGGCTGCTGTGCCGACTACTTCACGCCATCCTTGTTGTGCACTCATGACTACGTCTTTAAAGTAGTCATCAAGTAATAGGTTTGATAGGTTTTCGTCTTTATCAAACGCTGTTTTAATGTTGCCTAGGAAGGCTGAACGAATGATACAACCACCACGCCACATCAGTGCGATAGCACCACAATCAAGTTCCCATTTGTATTCTTTCGCCGCTTCACGCATTACAGCGTAACCTTGGGCGTAAGATACGATTTTAGACGCTAACAGTGCTTGCCTTAAGCTTTCTACAAATGCGGCTTTGTCACCGTTAAATACTGGCGTTGGGCCAGAAATAACAGAAGATGCTAAAACACGCTCTTCTTTAATTGCTGATAAACAACGAGCAAATACGGCTTCACCGATAAGTGTTAATGGCACACCTAAATGTAACGCTGTTACACCTGTCCATTTACCTGTACCTTTTTGGCCTGCGGTATCAAGAATGCTTTCTACTAGCGCTTTACCGTCTTCTTTATACGCGAGAATGTCCGCTGTAATTTCTACTAAGTAGCTGCTCAGTTCTGTTTTGTTCCAATCTGCAAACACGGCTTGCATTTCGTCTGCTGTCATACCGAGTAGGTCACGCATTAAAATGTAAGCTTCACAAATAAGTTGCATGTCGCCGTATTCAATACCGTTATGTACCATTTTAACGAAGTGACCTGCGCCGTCATCGCCTACCCAGTCACAACAAGGTACTGTTAGTTCGCCATTCGCATCAGCAACTTTAGCTGAAATGCCTTGGAAAATAGGTTTTACATGTTCCCATGCTTCTTTAGCGCCACCTGGCATAATTGATGGGCCTAATAGCGCACCTTCTTCTCCACCTGAAACGCCTGTTCCGATGTAAAGCAAACCTTTTTCACGTAGGTAATGTGTACGACGGTTTGAATCTTCAAATTGGCTGTTACCGCCATCTATGATGATGTCGCCTTGATCTAAATGAGGAATTAACAATTCAATAAAATCATCTACTGGCTGACCAGATTTAACCATAAGCATAATTTTACGTGGCGATTCTAAAGAAGCGACTAAGCTTTCTATTGAATCAGCACCGCGAATGCTTTTGTCTTTGGCTCTGCCGTTAATAAAGTTTTCTACTTTATTATACGAGCGGTTAAATGCTGTTACTGTAAATCCTTTACTTGCCATATTAAGGATCAAGTTTTCGCCCATAACTGCTAGGCCAACAACACCTATATCTGATTTTGCTTTCATGTTCTCTCCAAAGAAATAATTTTTATTACATTTGTTATATGCAATACATATAACGAATAAATATTATTTTTATACGAATTCAAAATTTCGCACAAATTACCTACATTTATTTATGGTTAAGATACCAGATATTAATATAACGTACAGTTACATTAATATCTGGTTTATAACTTTTCGCAATATAGAAAATCAATAATACTTATAACGTTAGTTTTAAACGCCTACCAATTCATTAGCGCTTTTATATGGCGTGTGAGTTTACCAGCATTTGCCACATGTTGCTGCACTCTTGGATGCTTTTTATAACCATTAAAGTCAAATAAAGTCATCTCAATCTTTATTTTGTTGTTTTTTTGTTCAACCTGTTTAATTGCACGTTTTACGTAATCTACCCACTTACTATTTTTTGAGGCATCCATACTTCCTAATATTGATATAAATTGTGCATTAGGGTATTTAACACTCAATTTAGTTATAAAGCTTTCGTAGGCATCAATTATATTCTGGTCTGTTGGTTCTGGCTTTAATCTTTTTTCATTATCAATTAACCAACTATCATTTTGACCTAAATTAACCACAACTACATCAGGCTGCCAGGTACTAAAATCCCATTGTGAATCATTTTTATCTACACCTGTTAGTTGGTCATAGTAATCCGGCATAATAAAATCAAACCAGCTCACCATAAAACCTATACCACTACGTGATATTGTATGAAATTCTGCATTTAATTTACGTGCTGTAATCGCAGCATATGAAAGATAATGATTTTTTTCAGATGCCCTTTTATCAATATCGTTATCTGCAGCTTCATTACCCACGGCACTGGTTACTGAGTCGCCAAAAAATGCAATTTTTCTGCTAGGCCGCTTAGGTGTTTTTGCTAATGAATAACCATTTTGCACTTCTACACCATGAAAGAAAGTACCGCCTTCGTAGCCTTCTGTTCTTTTAAATAATTCAAATTCAGTTGTTTTACTCGTAATTAAGTGGCTTAAATCATACTTTTTTAAACCTTTGTTTAATTTAAGTACGTACGGATATAAAGTGTTGCCATTAATAATTACGTTAAAGTAATTTTCCCCTTTTTCATCTTCAATCAGTAATACAAGTTTATTGCCAGTTATATTCGCCTTAATACTTGTACCCGGCCATGTTAGATAAGGTTTGTTTTTATCAGAAAAATCAATTCTCCCTGTGTACAAAAACCCCTTATCTGAGGCCAGTATCACATCAGCAACTACATTAAAAGCAGTTAACAATGTAATAAATAAAATAATAGATAAACGATTCAAAAGCTTAACCTCTATAAATTTAATTATTTAAAACTTACACCGTAAACAAGCGCTAGTCGTTATACCCATAAATTATTTACACGATAGAATTTTTTGCAATAGTTTATTTTGTTTACAATAAACAATCTAGTAGTTTTAACGATTAAAAATCTGCGACTAAATTGTGTTTAATTCTTACAGGATTCTTCATCTTGAAATGGCATAGATATAAATAAAGTTATATCTATTACTCAGACATAGGAACATACTGATATTGTTATACATCTACGTTTAAATTAAACGCTGCGTAACCAAAGTCCTTAGGTTGGTTCAAACCAATTTCAGGTTCAAAATATTCACCTTAAGAGGAAGTATCATGAGTAAAGGACAAGACAATAAGAAGAGTGCTAAAAAGAAACCACTTTTAACAGCAAAAGAAAAGAAAGCAGCCAAAACCGCTAAAAAATCAACAACCAATGTTTTAGGTAAGTAAATTCAAAAGGCCATCAATTTTTGATGGCCTTTACCGTTAATAAACAGATCATTTATCGTTTCTTCAAAATAATATATAGGTAACCTGAACTCCTACCTTGAGTTAAGATGGTTTTGCATATGTTTTCATATTTTATGGAATGGGAAACCAACTAACTTTTTTACTCATCCATACATGTGCTGTTGGCTCAAATATAGTTTCATCTACTAAATTAATAGGTCGTAATTTTAATCGAACCACTGGTCAATCGTCTAGGTTATAGCGATAAACTCTATTACCAGAGTTAAGGAAAAATTTAACATGATTTTTATTTCGGCTATCCGCAATACAACCCCATTCTTTAAATGTACCGGTAAACTCAATGTCTTTAGCATCAATAACAATACTTGTACTGAAAGCGCAGGTAGATAGTTATTACCACTCTTCTCTTTTATATACCAACGTTTAATCTATGCATTTATTTTTATGACGTTGTGATCATTAAACCGTACATACCTACCACAAAACCTAAGACTGCGCCCATAGGTGGAGCCCAATGATTTTCTAATTTAACTTTTGGTGCTAAGTCTTGAAAAACTGAATACAAAATCCCGCCTGAAGCAAATAGCATAATAGCTGCAATAATTACAGGATATCCCGATAACCAAAGGTAACCTGAAACACCAGCAACAGGACCAAGAAAAGCCATTAACGTAAACATAACTAAAATTTTACGCGTATTAAATGAAGGTGATTCGTTTAATTCACGGTAAGCACTAAAGCCCTCTGGTAAGTTTTGTAAGGCAATAATAGCGGCAAGTAAAAAGGCGTTATTATTACCCGTTGCAAATGCAGCGCCTAGTGCAATCGATTCGGGAATAAAATCAGAGATCATGGCGGCAAGTTGACTCGCAGGTGTATTCATTTTTTTCAAATAAATATCAAGGCACATAAAACAGAGTCCACCCGCAATAAAGCAAACACAAGCCCAAAGAGGTTCGGTATTTGTTATACCTTCTGGCACTAATACTAAAGCAACAGCAGACAATAACGCCCCGCCACCAAAAGCAATAACACCATGCTGAACTTCATCATTAATCCAATCTCTTTTAATGCTAGCAATTGCAGCACCTAAAGTCATGGCTAAACCAGCAAGTAAGGTGGAGATAATAACGGTAATTAACAAATACATGAGGATTTTCCAATAAAATCAAAAATGAATGAGCTGTAAAGAACAAAACAGTTTGCTATAAAAATAGAGTTAACCATTAATTTCCTGTAAATGATTATTTAAATGAATAACATGGGCGATTTCATATTCGTTTTTAGATAGCTCTCCATAAGCAAAATGTGGCGCTAAAGCTCCCTTATATTGTTTAAACTCAGTAAATGCATGAGTTAACCGTTGTAACGCGAGTTGTATATTTTGTTCAGGCGATATAAATGGTGCGCCAGGAATAGCTTCACTTAGGTTATGTATCATTTTTCCTTTTGTTGAAAATATAGCAAACGCAAGCTGACCTACTGTATTTTTAAAAGTATCAGATTTATGTTCGGGAAAACCTTGCATTGAATACTCAATACTTTGCGCGCAATGCATAAATATTTGGTAAGCGTTCCATGCACCTGTACTCAATATTTGTTGACCTGACAATGTGGCTAATTTTTTTAGTGCAAAATCTATGGTTAGCTCTTTTGGATTAACACCCAAGTTAAGCCAAATGGCTCCGCCACTTATAACGCCAATGGAAGTACCACCTATAATTGAAGCTTTTAAAAACGCTCTACGTTCCATGATCTAACCTAAACAGTGACATAACAGAACGTAGGATAAGTTATATTCATCAAAAATAAAAACCCCAAAAATATAAACATTGTATTTTTAGATAAATATCCATGTTGCCAATCAATATACCCATGCCACCTTAAGGTGTAATCAACATAAGTAATAAATTGAAGGCTATTCAACAATACCGTAAGTAATAAAAATAATTATTTTAAAATACCGCTTGATTAATGTTCATAATCGATATACTGTATATAAACACAGTATACCGAGGATTTAAAAATGTTTGCAATTAAAGACAATAATATCAGCAAGTTAAATGTTATAAAATTAGAAGCAGTAAACGATTCAATACAATGGTTAAATATTAAAGATATAAATGGAGAAGAAGCACTAACCCAACAATACTCAGAAATTTATCAACAGTACCATGTTAAAAACAAATGGATTTTAATGGTAAATCCTGAAAGTAATTCATTAGACGGCATAGAAAACATATCTAAAAATACCTTTTCAAAAATACTTAAAGTTAACTCAAATAAAGCAACCGTAAAGGTAGAAAATTTAGAAACTGCATTACGTAAAGGTAACTGTTCTGCTGTTATATTGAATAACGCTTCTTTTAATGAAGAAGAATTATCACAATTATATTTATCTGCAAAAGAAGGCAATACTCAATGTATTATTTTAAATAATAAAAAATTAATGCATTAACCTTTATCATTCCATTTAAATAGATTGAGTTAAGCGTTAAGATCTGTGGCAAAGAAATGTATACGAAAATTAAATATGCTGTGTCCATGTGGAAGTAATGCCCAATATAAAGAATGCTGCGAGCCTTTAATATTAAAAAAGCTCAATGCGGAATCTCCTGAACAACTTATGCGTTCTAGATATAGCGCTTATGCTTTGAAACACAGTGAATATATATATGAAACATACTCAAATACATCAAAAAATCAACAATCAATAAACGACATAGCCATATGGGCAAAGGAAACCGACTGGTTAAATTTACGTATTTTAAACACGAGTGAATTTAAAAATAATTCTACACCAACGGTTGAATTTGAAGCCATATATAAGAACAATGGGAAATTGTATAAAATGAATGAGAAATCTACATTCATTAAAGAGAATAACCTCTGGAGATATGTAGACGGAAGTCAGGTAAACTTTAACGAAATACCCACCCCTAAAAGAAACGATGAATGTATTTGCTTAAGTGGAAAAAAATATAAAAAGTGTTGTGGAGGTTATTAACGATAAAAATGTGAGTGTCCCATTCAATAGTCAAGAGCTCCCTTTCGGGTAAAGATTCATTCGCTTTTAGAAAAATACAATCAAGCAGCATCACCACTAACTTCAACCCTATTACGTCCATTTTCTTTGGCTAAATACATAGCTTTATCCGCATCATTTATTAATTGTTCAAAGCTTGAATGTTTATCACTAAGCATTGCAAGGCCAATACTCAAAGTAACCTTTAATTCCTTGTTTTCTACAATAAGGCTACGTTCAACTAAAGAATGTTGAATTCGTTTAGCAATTTCAACACCTCCTTCTAAATCACAGTCAGGTAAAATAATAATAAACTCTTCGCCGCCATAACGTCCTAAAAAATCAATATCTCGTATTTCTTCATTACAAATATCACAAATATGTATCAATAATTCATCACCCACTTGATGCCCAAATTGATCATTAATTTTTTTAAAGTAATCACAATCTAATAACATTAAACTTAACTTATTGTGTGTTCTCTGTTTGCGAGATAATTCCATATTTCCCCTTTCAAACAGTGCTCGACGATTTGCAACTTTTGTAAGATGATCCGTATTAGAGAGTTGCTCTAAAACACGAGTCCTGTCTCCAACAATATTTTTCATCACAGCCAAAGAGACTGTTGTTTCACTTAATTTAAGGTTCATTGTATTAAAAGCTTTAACAATACTTTCAAATTCATCTGAATGATTTGACAGCTTTATTTTTTGAAAATCCCCGCTATGGTTATTTTCAAAAGCACTTTTAACTTCATTAAGCGATATTCTAAACACAGTAGTTAACCGAGAAGAACCGTATAATAAAATTAAAATACTTACCGCGATAATGAATAAAATAAATAAAACCTGTTGTTTGATAACATCCTGAATATCATTTTGAACTATATTGGAGAGCTGAACTGAATCAGCCCTAATAATTTCTAATTGTGTCATTAACCTTGTTTTTAAATGATTTTTTATTGCCTGGCTGGCATTTTTTAATTTATTTTCATTAATTTTACTAAATAGTCGTTTAACATTTTGACTTTGACTATTAATACTATTTTGAATGATTTGTTGTTGCGGCGTTAGGCTAGGTGCTGACTTAAGTAAGTTTATTAATTTACTTTGTAACGTTAACCAATTATCAGCGTTGTAGTTACTACTGTAGAGATTATCGCTAATAGTAAGTTGCTTTAAAGTGTTAGCATGGTTTGAAACTTTTTGTGTGTAATGCTCTCGACTGAAAGCAAGTGCAATCTTTTGTGATGACCATAATATACTGCCAACAAGTAAAACAAATAACACGCAGCAACTGATGGTGAAAAAATAGATCCGTTGCGACAGACTTACTTTCATATTATTAACCCTTTTTATAGCGGTATATTTACGGCACCAGGATCAACCTGCAACATGGCTCTGCTATCGATAAAATCATTGATATTGGGCATTTCATTATATTCACTCATTTGCATTTCTATTGCCCAAGCAGCTTGAGATTTAATATTTAATAATAATGATTGATTTAAACCTAGCTTAAAAATATAGTCAGCCCAAACCCAGTCAATAAACGCAGGGGGCAAATTAAGTTCGTCGCTCATTATTTTTTTTGATAGTTCCGGGTGGGAAACAATATATGCAATCGCAACATTTAACCCTTCAATCACACATTTTGTTTTCTCAACTAGTAAACTATCGGCTTTTTTTGAAATCAAATTAAAACTTAATGTATTTACATTTTTAGTATCATGTACTGTTATTGCCCCGTTTAGTCGCTTTACCGCACTAAAAGCAAAGGGTTCCCACGGAACAATAGCGTCAACTTCATTATTGATAAAACCACCAACAAGATGCTCTGGTTTATAGTTGTAAAGTTCAACATCTTCAATTGTCTTTCCTTCTATAGCGAGCAAAGTACTTAAAAAGTATTCACTTGCAGAACCTTTAGTCACACCAATTTTTTTACCTGTAAGATCTGCTATTGATATTATCTCATCAACCTGACGAGTCAGTAGTTTTACATCGTTATCAGATTGCACAAACATAGCATGAGTAACAAATGCCTTTTTTTCTAAACTTTTAAAAGCAATGACAGAATCAGAACTAGTACCAAAATCAACTTCACCATTCATCACTTTAGTAAATGCCATTTGACCACCAATAACCTCATAATATTCCACACTAACACAAGTGTTTTCAAAAGCATTAATAGACTTAGCTATATAAAATGGAGTTGATAAAGGAGATTTTGATACCGCTATTGATACAGAGTGTTTTTCTAATCCACCAAAAGAGTAAGATTTTGAATACAGTAAGGCCACACCAATAATGATAAATACGGGAGGAAAGAATAATAAAGAAGATGCTCTAGTCAAAAAAACAACTTAAAAATGGATTATTGTATCAGTATAGACACAAATTATTTATTCTTCTATCTTCAAACCATTAAATATTAAGGGCTAGAAGAATAAATGAGTGAGCCTTCCTCCTTATTGTTTAAATGAAAAAACCGACTTATTTGTCGGTTTTTAAATTATACGTCTACTACGGGCATGCTAGAAAGGCATTTTCATCCCTGGAGGTAATTGCATACCACCAGTAAGTGCGCCCATTTTTTCTTTGTTTTGCTCTTCTACACGACGTACTGCGTCGTTAAATGAAGCAGCAATTAAATCTTCAAGCATTTCTTTGTCGTCAGCCATTAAGCTGCCATCTATCTCCACACGACGTATGTTATGGCTACCTGTCATGGTTACTTTAACCATGCCTGCGCCAGATTCACCGGTAACTTCCATTTGAGCTAATTCTTCTTGAGCTTTAGCCATTTTTGCTTGCATTTGTTGGGCTTGTTTCATCAAGTTGCCCATTCCGCCTTTCATCATTTATAGTCTCCAAAAGTATTTGTGGCCAACAATAATTGTTAACCACATAAAATTCAAGTATTACGCTATCTACATTACAGTTTTTTGTTATAACGCCTGTATTGTGTTTTCATCTAATTGTGCTTGAAAATCTTCTTGTAAAGCTTTAACAACATCATCTTCTTTAAGTAAATTAACGGCGTATTGATATCGCTTGTCGTTAATATCTACTTGTATTTTATAGGGGTCAGCTTTAGTTTCTTCAACCACCTTAATTTCTACATTTATCGATTTTGATAAAAAGTTTGAAATACTTTGCTGGAGCTGTTGCACCGCAGTATCTGTTTTAAGGTGTTTAGTTGATTGGTCAAGCAATAAAATTAAGTGGTCATCGGTAGATGATTCAGAAATTGTTGCGTGTATCGCAATTTGTCGAATACGTGCACTCAACGCCATAGAATCAATCATGTTTGCCCATTTATCCACCTGATTAGCAGACTTGATTATTGAAGGATCAATTAACTCTTCGCGATAAGGTTCGTCAATCACCATTTCAATAGGTGCTGGAGCTTCAGGCGTTATAGCATCATTTGTTGCTGTTTCGTCAGCGTTTGGTGTTTGACGCCCTACAGCGTCATTCGACTTTTTTGCCCTTTGTTCCATTTCCTTTTTTCGACTACGTAAAATATTACGTGTTGCTAACGCAGATTCTATAGGGCTTGAGTAAGTTACGGTTTCAACAGTCTGCTCTTGTTGAAAGTCTGCTGGGTTAGCAATAGGCTCAACATTAGCCTCCACAAGAGGAGTTTGCTCAACCGTTTGAGGCTCTGAGTAAGCGGGCATTTCTGGTTGTGACTGCACATGTTCTGCAGCAAGTTGTTCAATGCTTTCCATTTCGGCTGACAATTGTGATTGAATATGCTGTTCTTCTGTCGAACTTTCCAAAACATGAATATTATCTATCGCATTTTGCTCTATTGGCGCTACAACATTCTCTGGCTGAGCTTCAACCTGCTGCTCATTTACTTGCGCTGTATTTGATTGATAATCACTCGATGGAGATTCGTTATTTTTTTGTTCAACAACAGGATCTCTTTCCATTGAATCCGCTGAAAGTACATTTTCAAAATCTACAGGTGCATTAGCTGAAGAATGAACAGAAGTTGGAATTTCATTAGCATTATTTACAGGCTTAAACGCTAACAATCGTAATAGCACCATATCGAATGCTGCTTGTTCATCTGAAGCATAAGGCAAGTCTTTACGGCCATTTAATACAATTTGGTAATATAATTGTACATCTTCAGGCGACATAGCTTGAGCAAATTTTTTCAGTAATACTTCGTGCTCGGGTGGTAAATCGAAATGGCGATCAACGATTTGCACCATAGCCACTTGATGTAACAGTTGAATAAGCTCAGCAAGCAATCGGCTATAGCTTGGAGAATAACTGGCGATATTTAACGACAGCTCCATCAATTGTTTTGAGTCTTGCTTAATTAAGGCGATAAGTATTTTATACACCCAATTTTGATCTACTCCCCCCAGCATTTTTTGTACGTTTGAAAGGGTTATTTCGCCAGCACCTTGAGCAATAGATTGATCCGTTAAACTCAATGAATCACGCATACTACCGCGAGCAGCTTTAGCTAATAAAGTAATTGAACCTTTATCTGCTTGTACCTTTTCAGCCTGTAAAATAATATTAAGCTGCTGCTCAATTTGGCTAACGGTTAGTGCTTTTAAATGAAACTGTAAACAGCGTGATAATACCGTTACCGGTAATTTTTGCGGATCTGTTGTAGCAAGAATAAACTTTACGTGTTCAGGTGGTTCTTCAAGGGTTTTAAGTAACGCATTAAAGCTACTGCGCGATAACATGTGTACTTCATCAATCAAGTAAACTTTATAGCGGCCACTTGTTGGCGCATACTGAACGTTATCAAGTATTTCACGTGTGTCGTCAACTTTAGTTTTGGATGCTGCGTCAATTTCAATAAGATCAACAAATCGACCTAAATCAATATCTAAACAAGTATCACACTTACCACAAGGCTCTGAAGTTATACCTATTTGACAGTTTAAACTTTTAGCAAAAATTCGAGCTATAGTAGTTTTACCCACACCGCGCGTACCCGTAAATAAATAGGCATGATGTAAACGTTGTTGCTCGAGCGCATTCACAAGAACCGTTACTACGTGTTCTTGTCCCATTAATTCTTTAAAGTTTTTTGGACGCCATTTTCTTGCTAAAACTTGATAACTCATTAAAAGCCTATTTACCTTCGTATTGGATCAATGAATAAACATTGAGATTTAAAGCAGCAAGTTTTTCTTCTCCGCCGAGTTCAGGTAAAGAAATAACAAATCCTGCGTGCGAAGCCTCCGCTCCTATTTTTCGAATAAGCTTGGTGGTCGCTTCAATAGTGCCGCCAGTGGCTAATAAGTCATCGATAATAAGTACTTTATCTTCTGGCTTAAGTGCATCTTGGTGTATTTCTAGCGTGTCTTGCCCATATTCTAGTTGATAGCTTTGAGCAAAAGTTGCACGCGGTAACTTACCTGGTTTACGTACGGGTACAAAACCTACACCAAGCGCTAATGCTAAAGGTGCACCAAATAAAAACCCTCTGGCTTCGGTACCAACAACCTTAGTGAATCCTTGGCCTTGATATTTTTCAACTAATAACTCAATAGTTAAAGCAAATGCCTTAGCGTCGTCTAATACGCCTGTGACATCTCTAAATAAAATACCTTCAATTGGGTAGTCCGGAACAGTATGAATGGCTTGCTTAATTGTTTCTATTTGTTGTTGGGTCATCTGATAAAAATAGCTAATAAAATTATCCCTAAAGAATAAATCAATTTGACTTGTTTTTATAGTGATATGGGGACGGTAATGTGAATAAAAAAGAAAACAGGTAAGTTAAAGCAGAGCAATAATTATAAAAGATAAAATATGGGTATTTATTAAGCTAACTAAAGCTAATAAATTCAGCCGACAAAATTAAGCCTATTAAGTATATATAATAGGCTTAAAATCATTAAGATAGCATTGCATACCAGCCCATTAACATAGGTAATAATGGCATCGCTAACGCAACAAGTGTTGCTATCAGTAAATGACCAAAATGAGATGATTCTTTAAAATTAGTATCTTCAGACATACTAGCACTCTCTTAAATAAATTAGGGCGCATATGTTAACCTAACTCGTTATTTTAATGTAGTATAAATTGATCTAGATCAATAACTTTTTAATATAAAAATCGCGTATTAAAACTCACGTTACCAAAAGCGTCAACTGAACAATACTCAAGATAAACAGATAAAGAATAGCTTCTTTTTTCAGTTCATCTTTTAGTTTTAACTTACTTTAGGATTTTTAGGATAAAAACGATCGGGTACACAATTAATATGTTCAAAAAAACGCGTGTCTTTGTAAGGTAATTTCATAAAACCTGAAATACCTAAACCTGTTATGGTAGGTAATAATTCAATAATGTCTTTGAAACATTGTTCAAATTCTTCTTTTTTCTCGTGATTAAGTAGCATTAAATAACTGTGTATTTTTAAGTGTTTAGGTAACACCTCAAAAATAAGACAACCTGTATGATGGATCAAATTAAGACGATTGATCACTGTCATTATTTCATCAGGCAAATAAAGATATTCGTCAGGATCTTTACCGTCTTCAAAGTATGAGTGGACTTTAGTTGCATCATCTATTTCAGGTATATCACTCACATCAAAGGGAATAACTTGGTTATTCTGTGCAATAAAAGGTTGTGATTCGTCATCACGTTCTACGTGTATTGTATTTCTAGCATTAAACAGACAACTTTTAAAAACACCAATTCGGAATATTCCTTGAGCTAAACTCACCATATTATTTACGGCGCTTTCAAAAGAGAATCGTAAGCTTTCATCAAACATAGTTAAATTAGAGTCAATATATACGCCCTTCTTTTCCCAACGAATAGCTAAACCGCCTACTACAGGAAAGTTACCTAAACGGCTGACTGCCGCAATAAAGGCTTTTTCGGTATCTCCCATCCCCATTAAATAGTTTTTATAATATTTTTCTAATTGAACATCATCAATTTCATCTAAACTGTCTTTATAGCTAGACTCTCGAAGGAAAGATTTTCTTGAACCGTATACCACCGTATCAATATCTATATTAGCGTTTTTAATCCATACGGGGATATGCGGTTTAGCATGATAAATGGTAGGCGTATTTGATAACACTATGCTTTTTAGATACTTAAATTGACTAAATAAATGGTCACCTGCTTTTTGCCTAATTACAGGATCATCACTCAACATGCCTTCAATAATTTTAGCCAGTAAAACAGGTAAACCTAAAGATGTAGGCGTAATAACGTGATTACCATAACGACATGATTGACCTGAAGCTAATGCGTATAAGGTAGCGGCTAAACCTTGCTCATCAAAGCGAGGCGATGATAACCCACCATTTATTTGTTCAGGGCCAATAAAATAAACATCTCCTAGTCTTGAGTTAGTTTGTTGAAGATCGCTACTCATTAAATCCATAACATTATTCGACGTGCTATTGCCATTTTCATCCACTTGAGCGATTACAGAAGACCCCCAATCAATTAAATAGACCTTGTTAGTTTCTTCATCATAAACAATGTTAGAAGGTTTAATATCGCCATGTACATAAGGCTTACCTGTTTTGTGTAAGGCGCCAGTACGTAAGTGAATTAAAATTTCAGTTAACTGAATCGCTATATTTACAATAAGCTCGGGAGGTAGAGGTCCTCTTTTAAACGATACTTTTTCAAGATCTATACCGGGAGCTCTTTGCATATGCAAAATGGATTGTCGCTTGATTTTATAATATTCGATAACTTGTGGGATTTGTGGATGAGACAATTGAGCTTGAATTTCAGCTTCTTCTTCTAATCTATCTTGTACATTTTGAGGAAGGTTTAATCGAGAAAACTTAAAAACAAATTGCTCTTTCTTTTCATTTTCAGCATTGAATACAAAACCGTAAGCGCCCTTACCTAGCAAGTAAGTATTGGTGTATCCAAGAGAATTTAATTGTTGCTGACAAAGCTTAAACCATTCTTTAAGTTTGGTGGCGTCTTTGTGGCTCATTAAATAAATAGACTGTTCTTCTGCAATATAAAAATGCTGAAGCTTTTTTTCAGACAAGGGTTAACACCTTTTTTGAGTCTTTGTCATTAAACGAACTTTTTAACACTATTTTTGTTTTATAACAGTTTCTGTCATTAATTTGCAATAAAACTACCTTATTATTGCAACCACTTAATTAAGCGTTGTTCGCTGTATTAGGTACATCCCCCAATTTAGGACTAGTTTGTTGCAAACTATCTAGCCCCACACTGAAGTTTTAGTGTGGGGCATTTTTTTAAACGCTATTACGCCATATTCATCATCATTAACGTTGGGTTTTCTAGATACGATTTCCATAAATTACAGAATCTCGCAATAGTTCCACCGTCAATAGTACGATGATCGCCCGACCAACTTACCTGCATAATTGAACGAGCTACAACATTACCTTTATCATCAAATCGAGGCAGTTTTTGTAACTTACCTAATGCAACAATGGCTGATTCAGGCTTGTTAATAATTGGAGTAGCAATCGTTCCTCCAATTGCACCTATATTAGAGATTGAAATAGTACCGCCTTTTAAATCGTTGGCAGCAACACGACCTGAACGTGCGTCGTTTGTTAAACGTGTAATTTCTTGTGCTAAATCAATAATAGATTGAGTTTGAACTGACTTAACATTAGGTACTAACAAACCTATTTTAGAATCTACTGCCATACCAATGTTGTGATCATCAAAATAAGTAATTTCGGTGCAATCTGCATTTACTTTGGTATTAATAATAGGAAATTCAGTTAACGCTAACGACATAGCTTTCATAAAGAAGGGCATTAAAGTTAATTTAATGTCTTGCTTAGCATAATGCTCTTTTAGTTCTGTTCTTATTGCAATTAAATCCGTTAAATCTATTTCATCACAATAGGTAAAATGAGGAATGCTAGAAACAGAATCCACCATGGCTTTCGCCATTACCGCTTTAATACCTTTGATCGCTTCTGTACGTGTACCGCCTGATTTAACAAGCGTTGTAGTACTCATATCACTTGCTTTTGGTGCTTCAACAAAAGCGTGAATATCTTCTTTGTATACTCGGCCTTTTTTACCAGACCCCGCAACTTCATTAATATTTACATTAAGTTCTTTGGCGACCCTACGTACCGCAGGGCTCGCTATCGCTTTTTTATTAATAATGTTAGTCGTACAAGTATCAGTTTTAGCTGCTATTGGTTTATTTACTGCCTGACTAGCTACTTTTTCTGGCTCTGCTATAGTTGCAGCTGAAACCACTGAATTAGATAAATATTCAACTGCAAATAAAGGTGTATGAACTTTAGCGATATCACCTTTTTGATAATATAACTTAGTCACTTTACCTTTGTGCATTGCAGGAATTTGTACTAATGCTTTATCTGTCATTACATCAGCAATAGGCTGATCTTCTTCAATTAAATCACCTTCTTTCACCAACCACTCAACAAGTTCACATTCAACAATACCTTCACCAATATCGGGTAAAATAAAGTCTTCGATGATCATTGCGTTAGAAGTTGTTGTTTGTTCTACAACATTCACAGCGGTACTTTCTTGCTGAGTTGGCACTTCAACAACTTCTTCACTTTCATTATCACCTTCAACCGTCATCGAAAATAACGGCGAATGAACCTTCGCAATTTCACCTTGCTGATAATAGAGTTTTTCAACAACACCATTATGCATAGCAGGAATTTGTACTAATGCTTTGTCTGTCATTACATCAGCAATAGGCTGATCTTCTACAATATGTTCGCCTTCTGATACAAGCCATTCTACAAGCTCGCATTCAACAATACCTTCACCAATATCTGGTAATATAAAATCGATGGTCATTTCAATCCCCTAAAAATTAACACTACGTTTGATGGCTTCAAACACCTTAAGGTGATCTGCTACGTATTCTTTTTCTAACGCCAATGGATACGGCGTATCCATACCACACACACGTTCAATAGGAGACTCTAAATGCAAGAAGCATTCATCTTGTATTGTTGCGGCTATCTCACTGGCAAAACCACTAGTTAAAGGAGCTTCTTGGTTTATTAATAAACGCCCTGTTTTGATTACAGAAGCAGAAATAGTATCAACATCCCATGGTAAAATAGAGCGTAAATCAATAACTTCACATGAAATTCCAGACTTTTCCGCTAAATCAGCAGCCTTTTCTATAATTTCCATTTGAGCACCCCATGCAAGCAAAGTAATGTCTTTACCTTCTTTCACGACCTCAGCTTTGCCAAGTGGTAATTGGTAATCTTCCTCTGGTACTTCTCCTACCGATGCACGATAGAGTTTTTTAGGTTCAAAAAATATAACCGGGTTTTTATCTCGAATAGCAGCTAATAATAAACCTTTGGCTTGATACGGATTACGCGGAACAACAACTTTTAATCCAGGAGTGTGTGCAAAGTATGCTTCTGGCGATTGGCTATGATACAAACCACCGGCAATACCTCCACCGTAAGGAGTACGAATAGTTAAATTACCTACATTAAATTGGTTACCACTACGGTATCGAAATTTTGCAGTTTCATTCACAATTTGATCAAAAGCAGGAAAAATATAATCGGCAAATTGTATTTCAGCAATGGGAACACTGCCTTGTGCTGCTAAACCGTTGGCAAAGCCAATTATGCCTTGCTCTACAAGCGGCGTATTGAAACAACGCGCTTTACCATGTTTTTCCTGTAAGCCACTTGTTGCTCTAAAAACCCCACCAAAATGACCAACATCTTCACCAAAGCATAGAGCTCTATCGTTTTCAGACATGGCAATATCTAATGCGTTATTAATCGCTTGTAATAAATTCATTTGTGCCATTATTTAATTCTCCCTGCAGTAAACGGATAAGCGTCAGGGTATTTTTTAATATGTTCTTTTAATTCATTTAACTGACGTGTTAATTGAGGTGTCGGTATGTCGTATACATCGGTAATAAGATCTTCAACAGGTGGTTTATCAATTTTTTCAGCCACTTTGACTGCTGCTAAAATTTTATCTTTGTATTCCTCTTTCAACTCATTTTCTTGAGTTTCATTCCACCAATTATTAGCTTCCATCCATTTTTTCATGCGTAAAACAGGATCATTTTTTTGCCACTTCTCTTCTTCTTCACGCGTTCTATAACCCGTTGGATCATCAGAAGTAGAATGTGCACCTAAACGATAAGTCATACCTTCAATTAATACAGGTTTGTGTTCTTTAACCGCATAATCACGAGCTACTTGAGTTGCTTTTAAAACAGCTAAAACATCATTACCATCGACACGAATGGTTTTAATCCCGTACCCAACACCACGTGATGCAATACCATTACCTCTAAACTGTTCATCTGATGGAGTAGAAATAGCATAACCATTGTTTCTACAGAAAAAGATCACTGGAGCATTATGTACAGCAGCCATGTTTAAGCCTGCATGAAAATCTCCTTCTGAGGCAGCGCCTTCGCCAAAATAGCAAAGCGTAACAGCATTTAAACCTTGGAGTTTCTGTCCGTATGCATAACCTGAAGCTTGAGGGATTTGGGTAGCTAAAGGCGAAGATACCGTCATGTAATTCAAATCATTTGAACCATAATGAATAGGCATTTGTCTGCCTTTTCCTAAATCTTTTTCATTACTGAACATTTGATTCATAAAATTTTCAAGGCTAAAACCTCTAAAAATTAAAGCGCCTTGTTCACGGTATTGCGCCATGATCATATCTTGTGGCTCAAGGCCCGCAGTACCACCAATAGTAGTGGCTTCTTCACCTAATGCTGTCAAATAAAAACTTAATCGTCCTTGACGCTGTGATGCCACCATACGTTCATCTAATACTCGATGAAAGACGAATGATTGATAAATTTTAACAGCAAGCTCTTGATTAATTTCAGGTAATTCTGCTCCTGGAAACACGGTTCCATCATGGTTAAGAATTTTAAGAACTGGAATTTCGACTGAATGACCATCAATAAAGACAGGAGTATGTACATCCAATCCTTGTTTATATTCGTCACGGTTCATAGCGATCTCTTTTTAGTACGGTTACAAAAAATACTTATTATTTTTTCATGCTTTTGATAAGTATAGATTCAAAAATCAACTTGTTTGTATTGATTTCATATTCACGACTTAAACTTTACGTTCACGTAAACTTAATTACAAAAAAATGCATACTGCGACGTATTTAAAAAACAGATGGTTTTGTATTATATAGTTTACACCATTCCTTGAAAGCTATTAAAATAAGGCTATGTAAAATAAACGTTACGAGGTAACTAAGACTTTTTTTGCCTAAAACACGGGGAATATAAAGCGAAAAAACAGTAGAGAAAGACGATTAATAGTAATTGAATTTGTAAATTCAATTACTATTAATTCACAAAAATTAAGTGAGCCCTCAAAACTTAATTTGAAAGGAACAAATAGGTTATAAAATAATGGTAGGAGTAACCGTTAATAAAGCTCTTTGTCCGATAGCAACATCAGCATTAGGGAAGATAATCGCTTCACCATCTTGTTTTACTTTAACTTCTTTATCACCATCAAAAGCTAAAACATAATTGAGCGGAAAAGAGGTGAAATTATCAACATCGTCAGCAAAGTTTAATCGAAAATTTTCTGCTTCACGGTTTATCGTTTGGTAAATTTCAAACACATCAAAATCATCAGGATTGTAATCTCCTAATTCAATATCTGCACCCGTAATGAGTGCTAAGAGTGTATTGGTCACCTGGGTAAAATTATTCATGTTGTTTTCACCAAAGGGTTTAACTTTACCTAGTTCAACGGTAAAAGCATCAGCACCAAACTCATTGGCTGAAAAGTAACTGAAGGTAGTGGTTGGCGAATGAGAAAGCAACACAGTAGTAATTCCACATTGCTTTAAAAAAAGTAGTTGTTCTTTCTTCCATGGTTTTTCATGCTGAAAAGGATACACGGCAAATTTGTCATTTTTTGACCCTCTTATCGCAGTGTGTAAATCATAATGACAACGACTGCGACTTGAAGCGACTTGATCACCTTGTTGATAAAATCTTCGTACCGTGTTTTCAAGTAATTTAGCTCTTGTTCTCTCTTTATTGATAACTAATGAACCATCAGCAGCAGGTTTTGAGTGAGCGCCTGAAAAAAGGCGGTTCATGTTTTCTTCAACAAACCGTTTACCTATATTAATAGATGCGGGGTTACCAAACAAAAACAATACTCTTTGTGTAGCGGCTATTTCACCGAATATTAATTGTTTAATTAACGTATTACAAATTTCGATAGGTGCAGTTTCATTACCATGAATAGCACTTGATAAAACAATATCTTGAGTCGTATTACAGTCGGGTTCAAAAGATATGATACCTGTATCTAACACAGTAACTTTTGTAGATATATTAGTTGAAGTATTACTAGAATTTACAATAAATGAAAAAGGTTCAGCTAAAGACCATTCATTTTCACGACTTAATTTAAGAAAGTCACCGCTGGTTTGTAACTCTTTTTGATGTTCACTTAATGTACTCATAAAACCTCTATTTACATAGCTAAAAAACTATTCTACGTTAAATTTCAGGCAAATAAAAAGGTGCAATAAAGCACCTTTTTTTAAAGTTTTGTATAATTATTCATTCACTTACTTTCTATTTCCCTGAGCTTTATAAAGAGAGCTACTCATAACAAACCTTTAAGAATAGTTACATTGCTTTAAATAAAAAATATGCGAATATTTATGCGAATAAAACAATTTTATTTATTTAAAAATAATACCAAACGCATTAATGAATTGACCTATTTTATACGAAGAGTAAATGCTCAAATACACAGGTTCATCGTTCCAGACTGAACCTAAGCACCTACGTCCTGTAGGCGAGGCATTTATTTTAATAAGGAGTGCTCTAATTATTAAATAAATAACGATGTAATTGGCCATTTAAGCGAGTATAAATGATCAATTGGTTATTGCGATTGGTATAAATACTTATACTACGCCAGCATCAGTAAATGCAGCGCTAACAATCACTTTAGCTTCAGAGAATATAAGCTGTAAATGTTCATCACTAATAAAACTCTCCGCATAAATTTTATAAACATCTTCAGTTCCTGACGGACGAGCAGCAAACCAGCCATTCTTAGTCGTTACTTTAATACCACCAATCGCAGCATTGTTACCTGAAGCATGAGAAAGTATTTGCGTAATTTCTTCACCAGCTAAAATTGTTGTTTTAATTGCATCAGCTGTTAACGCTGTTAATACCGCTTTTTGTTGTAAGCTTGCTACGGCATCTACTCTTCCGTAAAAAGGCTTACCTAATTTAGCAGCAATAGCTTCAAAACGTTGATGAGGATCTTGGCCTGTTACAGCTAACATTTCAGCCGCTAATAAAGCCATGATAAAACCATCTTTATCAGTCGTCCAACATGAACCATCTCTTGCTAAAAATGATGCGCCAGCACTTTCTTCACCACCAAAGGCATAACTGCTGTCGTGTAAACCGTCTACAAACCATTTAAAACCAACAGGCACTTCTGATAAAGGACGTTCAATCATATCAGCAACACGGTCAATTAATGAACTTGACACTAAAGTTTTACCTATTTTACAGCTTGACGGCCAATCACGATGCGTCATTAAATATTCAATAGAAACAGCAAGATAATGATTAGGGTTCATTAAACCGCCAGACTTAGTGACGATACCATGGCGATCAAAATCAGGATCATTACCTACGGCAACATCAAACTTGTCTTTCATGGCAATTAAGCCAGCCATAGCATATGGAGATGAACAATCCATACGGATTTTCCCATCTTTATCTAATGGCATAAATGCAAAGCTAGCGTCTACTACGGGGTTAACTATTTCGATGTTAATTCCATACTTTTCAGCAATAACAGGCCAGTAATGAATACCTGAACCACCTAAAGGATCAACACCAATAGTAACGCCTGATTTAGCAATAGCGTCCATATCGATAACTTGATCAAGCTGGTTCACATAATGCTCAATAAAGTTTTGTTTCGTTAATAAAGGTGAACTTAGTGCTTGTGTGAAAGCTGTTTTCTTAACATCTTTTAACTGGGCTAAAATAATATCGTTAGCACGTTGTTCAATCAGTTTAGTGACTTCGCCTTCTGCAGGACCACCATGAGGAGGATTATATTTAATACCGCCATCGGTTGGCGGATTATGCGATGGAGTAATGATTAGTCCGTCAGCTTGATCTGTATTATTTTTGTTATGGCTAATAATTAAACGAGAAATAACAGGTGTTGGTGTAAAGCCATCATCATGTTGAATAACAACAGGTACATTATTACCAATTAACACCTCAATTGCTGTAGCAAATGCAGGCTCCGACAAAGCATGTGTATCTTTACCTAAAAATAACGGACCTTTATAACCTTGTACAGTTCTATATTCTGCAACTGCTTGGCAAATAGCAATAATATGACATTCGTTAAAACTTAATAAACTTGCACTTCCACGGTGACCTGATGTACCAAAAGTCACTTTCTGTTCAACAATATTTACATCGGGTGTTTGTAAAAAATAATCACTCACTAACCGACCAATATTAATACGATCTTCTGGTCGAGCTGGCTTTCCTGCATGAGGGTGAACTGACATGTAATATCCTCTAATGTTTAATTAAATTTTTGAACCATCTATCTACAATAATTCTCGAATATCTTCCGCTTCACTTTCACTATAACCTAAAGCTATAGCGACTTTTGTTAAAATCATTTTTTTACGAGTAGTATTTGAATTAGTAACAACCCAGTAAGGGCTTTCTGGAATTTGGAAAGGTTTAGTACTGCTTCCGCTTTCAGTTAATTCATTCAAGTTTGCGGAAAAATATAAACGGTCTCTGCCTCTAATATCTGAAACAACAGAAAAATTATTTGTATGAACACGATAAAGAGCGCCAAGAATTAACAAAAATCGCCCTACCGCACCTCGCTGCATAGCTAACTCTTCTTTATTTAAATAATTAAAAACAGACTCGTTCGTTGCTATTTCTTGGGTTACAGGTTGGCTATCTATTGTTGTTTGTTCAACGGTATTTTCAAACTCAGGCTCTTCTATAGCTTTGATAAGTTCAATACTACTAGCTACTTTATCGTTAGCAATGCTACTGGCAGGTTGTTCATTTTCAAACAAAAGCCTACGTAATATAGACGATGCACTTTCGCCAATAAATTGTGTTTGTGATGCGATATATTGATAAAGGTCTTCTTCTATTTCGATATTTTTCATTAATTACCTTGATACCTTGGAGATTAAAATACTACGAGCGCATTGTGATTATACTTATCTTCACTATAAGTCTCTACAATCTTTTAAGTTTCAACGCGACTTTATAAAAAAGATCTCCCCAAATAATTTCATTAAAATTGCAAGACTTATAAAAAAAAACGACAATAGTCCCTTTATTAATGAAAAAGCGATTTTAATGCAGTTACTTAATTACACTCAACAAGGCTCTGGTCCGCATATTATTCTTATACACGGATTATTTGGTAGCTTAGAAAACTTAAATATGGTTGCCAGAGGTTTACGTGAAAATTATACCGTTACCAGTGTAGATGTAAGAAATCACGGCAGTTCGTTTCATGAAAACTCTATGAGTTATCAAGAACTGGCTCAAGACATTATTAATGTAATGGCACATTTATCTATTGATAAAGCGCACTTTTTAGGCCATTCAATGGGAGGTAAAATAGCCATGCATTGCGCGTTAGCCTTTCCTGAAAAAGTAAATAAGTTGATTGTTGCCGATATTGCTCCGGTAGAATATCCACCGCACCATAATCAAATAAGAGAAGGCTTAAAGTCAATTGACCTGTCAGTAATAAAAAACAGAAAAGATGCAGATATCCAACTATCACATTATGTTGAAGAGACTGGCGTGCGTCAATTTCTACTCCGCAACCTAACAACAATTGATAACCAGTTAACTTTTAAATGTAATATAGACTTTATCAGCAATTGCTATAAACAGATCATGGTAGGTTTAGATACTTCCCATACTTTTAATGGCGAAACACTATTTATAAAAGGTGCTCAATCAAACTACATCCTAGCAGAGCATCGTCCCAAAATACTGGCACTTTTCCCTGACAGTAAAGCTAAAATAATTCAAGATGCTGGGCATTGGCTACATGCAGAAAAAACCTCAATATTTAATAAAATTGTAGCCAGTTTTTTAGCATAATTAATATGGGTATTATAAGACTAAAATATTTGGGCTTAGATGAAGGGCTATGCTACTATACGGCCTGAATTTTTTAGGGTGAATTATGTTAGCAGAGCATTTAGAATTAATTGAAGCAATAGCACTTAATCTTGCTTTTTTAGCCATATTTGGTTTTATTGGAATAACAATTCACGATGTTATGAAAAGTAACAATGTTCCCAAGAACGGGCAATACGTTGTTTATTTAGTTTTATTTTTAGGATGTGCAGGTTTTATCGCAAAAGGCGTTATCCAATTTATTTGGGAAAGCCAAGGCGTAGGTTAAAAAGAAATAGTATGGCTAAAGAAATAACAGACTTAACAACAATTGATTTATTCCAAGACGAAAAACGTCCGGGGCGCCCTAAAACGAATCCCCATTCTCGCAGTGTGCAAATAAAGATCAACAAAAGAAATCAAGTTAAACGTGATAAAAATAACGGATTAAAGCGTGTTGAATTTAAAATTCATCAATCGTTATTTGAACAACTTGAGCAATTGGCAGAAAAAAAAGGTGTTAACCGCAGCCAATTAATTGAATCGTTATTGACACAATCGTTAAAAAACATTTAGACATTAATAGTATTAGCCTTTCAACAACGGGCTAGATTACAGATAAAAGGTTATAAATTCATGGCAATTGTAGGTTTGTTTTTCGGAAGTGACACAGGTAATACCGAAGCCGTTAGTAAGATGATCCAGAAAAAATTGGGTAAAAAACTAATTGAAGTTAGAGATATTGCAAAAAGCACTAAAGAAGAAATAGCAGAGTTTGATTTACTTATTCTTGGTATACCCACTTGGTATTACGGTGAAAACCAGTGTGATTGGGATGACTTTTTACCTGAATTAGAAGAGATTGATTTTACCGATAAACTGGTTGCGATATTCGGCTTAGGTGATCAAGAAGATTACTCTGAATACTTTTGTGATGCTATGGGTCCATTACGTGATATTGTAGAATCTAAAGGCGCTATTTTAGTGGGTCATTGGCCAACTGAAGGTTACGAGTTTGAAGCATCTAAAGGATTAATAGACGATAATACGTTTATTGGTTTATGTATTGATGAAGACAGACAAGCTGAGCTAACAGACGAGCGTGTAACTAAATGGGTTAACCAACTTAATGATGAAATGTGCTTAGCTGAGTTTGCTGAATAAGCTTTTATTATTCTCCTCTCATTTAATAAAAAAGCTTTAATATTTATATATTAAAGCTTTTTTATTACTTTATCTTAAATGCTTTTTCTTACGTATATAAAGTGTTTTATTTACCCTAGCGATTAGCTCGCCCTTTTCATCTTTTATTTCTATTTCAAAAGTTGGTAAATATTTTTCACCATTTTCTGCGCTAAGCTTAATGTCATTAATCACGTCGTCAGAAAGTGTAAAATCTGCATAAATTTTCCCTTTGCCTGGTTTAATAAAGTCTATATCTGAGTACTTATCCCATACATGATATTCACGCCTTAAAAAATGCATAAGCATTAACATATAAAATGGGTCAGTCATTGCAAAGATAGAACCTCCAAAATGAGAACCAACAGCGTTACTATTCCAAGCACTTAACGATAAACGCACACGTGCATTTTTAAAATCTGGTGATATAGACACCAATTTAATCCGAGAAAAAAATAGAGGTGGCCAAATATTTAGCAACAACTTCATTACCCATGCTTTTTTAAACATCCAGTCCATTACGCTTAACCTATTTAGTTATACCAATAACAACAAAAACACATCGTACCAGTTGTTTTATCTCAATATAACATGAAAAATACTAAATTAAACAGCCTAACTTTAAACAAACCCTTTCAACCTGACGAATAAACCCCTATAATTTTGTCCTAATTATTAATAAAAAATAATAGAATATATATGCCTGATCAAAATGAAGAACTAAAACGTGCTGGTTTAAAAATTACTCTTCCAAGAGTAAAAATCCTGTCTATCTTGCAAGATCCAGCCAATCAACATATCAGTGCTGAAGATGTATATAAAATCTTGTTAGAGCAACATGAAGAAATAGGTTTAGCGACGGTATATCGTGTACTTAACCAATTTGATGATGCTGGCATTGTTTCTCGCCATCACTTTGAAGGTGGTAAATCAGTATTTGAACTTTCTCATAAAAAGCATCACGATCATTTAGTGTGTTTAAAATGCGGTAAAGTGGTTGAGTTTGAAGACGAGTTGATTGAACAAAGACAGCTTGATATTTCAAAAGAGCACAACATAAAACTCACTAACCATAGCTTATATCTTTATGGTGAATGTAATGATGTTGATGAATGTGAAGCTTATCGCAAAAGTAATTATTAAATTTAATACTGTATATTAATTTTAATACTACTGATAAAAAAACCGACTTTTCGTCGGTTTTTTTATGTCTGTATATACCCGTAACTATTCAAGATAGCTATTTAAGTACCTTGAATAGCAACAGACTATATCTAGTCACCCATTTTAGCCCAGGTATCTCTTAAGCCAACCGTTCTATTAAAGACTAACTTGTCACCTTTAATTGATTCTTCAGAGTTATCTAAACAAAAGTAACCTTGGCGTTCAAATTGAAACGCTTGCTCAGGTTTTGCGTTAACTAAATAAGGCTCTACTTTAGCTTTAGTATTAATAATAAGTGAATCAGGATTAATTACAGAATTAAAATCTTCAGCTGCACTTGGGTTTGCAACCGTAAACAAGCGATCATAAAGTCTAATTTCAGCATCAAGGCTTTGTTCTGCAGATACCCAATGAATAACACCTTTAGGTTTAGTGCCATCTGTTGGGTTTTTACCTAATGTTTCAGGGTCGTATTTACAATAAACCGTTGTAACATTACCTTCAGCATCCTTATCACAACGAACAGCCGTTACCACGTAAGCCCCACGTAAACGTACTGCTTTATCTAAAACTAAACGCTTGTACTTTTTATTAGCTTCTTCTCTAAAGTCTTCAGCTTCAATGTATAACTCTTTGCTAAAAGGAACAATACGCGTGCCTTGTGTGTCATCACTAGGATGGTTTTTAACCGTTAGCTCTTCAACTTTGGCATCATCGTAGTTTTCAATCACCAATTTAATCGGGTCAAGAACCGTCATAGCACGAGGAGCATTATCATTTAAATCTTCACGAATACAGGCTTCTAATACGCCCATTTCAACCGTGTTATCCATTTTGGTAACACCGATACGCTTGGTAAATTCGCGAATAGAAGCTGCTGTATAACCACGACGTCTAAAACCTGCAATGGTTGGCATACGCGGATCATCCCAACCCGTAACAAGCTTTTCATCAACTAAAGTATGTAACTTACGCTTACTCATTACGGTATATTCAAGGTTCAATCGTGAAAACTCGTATTGATGAGGAGTAATATCAATAGATACATTACTAAGCACCCAATCATAAAGTCGACGGTTGTCTTGAAACTCTAAAGTACATAATGAATGAGTTACACCTTCGATGGCATCAGATAAACAATGAGTAAAATCGTACATTGGGTAAATACACCATTTATCACCTGTTTGATGATGGTCGGCAAATTTAACACGATAGATAATAGGATCACGTAAACACATGAAGCTTGAAGACATATCTATTTTAGCTCGTAAGGAACATTCACCTTCTTTAAAGCCTCCTTCTCTCATTTTTTTGAAAAGAGCTAAATTTTCCTCAGGAGAAGTATCTCTATAAGGACTATTTTTACCTGGCGCTTTAAGTGTTCCACGGTATTCACGCGTTTCTTCACCATTTAAAAAGCAAACATAAGCTAAGCCTTTTTCAATTAGTTCAACTGCAAAACCATGCAAACGGTCGAAATAATCTGATGAATAACGAATATCACCAGCCCATTCAAAGCCTAACCATTTAACATCTGCTTGAATTGAGTTAACAAAATCGATGTCTTCTTTTTCAGGGTTAGTATCATCAAAACGTAAATTACAATGGCCTTTATAGTCTTGTGCAATACCAAAATTTAAACAAATAGACTTAGCATGGCCTATATGTAAATAACCATTAGGCTCAGGAGGAAAACGGGTTTGAACTACGCTATGCTTACCACTTTCTAGGTCTGCATCAATAATTTGGCGAATAAAATTTGTTGGACGGTTTTCAGCTTCCGACATCCAAGGAACCTCTAATAAAATAGTGATAAAACGTTAATTAATTGCATTATATCAACTGTTATAACTATCTAATACTATAAATTTACTTATGTTTATACCCGTTACCAATCAAAAGGCTATTTCAGAGCATATTGAATGATAACGGGTATATTAAGTCACCTGAATTCAGGCTAAGTAAAGCTTTCCATTTTCACATTTATTTACACTTCATCACATTTTTTCGCCAACTTATCAGCCCTTAACAAGTCAGACTCAGCTATATAATTATCTTAAAAAGGGACAATAAAATGAAAAAAATAGCAAAAGTAAAATTGAGGTTATTTATAAAAGAATACACAGGCTTATTCTCATTTATCGTACTCATGGTATTTTTCCGTAGTGCCGTAGCAGACTGGTATACGGTTCCTACGGGTTCTATGCAACCGACTATTGAAATAGGAGACAGAGTCGTCGTAAATAAGATGGCATACGATTTAAAAGTCCCATTAACCAATATAACATTAACAAGAATGAGTGAACCAAATAGAGGCGATATTATTGTTTTTGAATCAAAAGCTGCAGAAAATAGATTAATAAAACGAGTCATAGGTTTACCGGGTGATAAAGTTTCTATGACTAACGAAGTGCTCACCATTAACGGTAAGCGACTAAACTATGCCTTAAATGTTACAGAAAACCATGGAAAACAGACGCTTGAAAATTTAGTAGGATTTAAACATATCGTAAAATATGACCCGACTAGAAGTCCTAATTTAGCTTCATTCAATACAGTTACCGTACCTGCAGATCATTATTTAGTCCTAGGCGATAATCGTAGAAATAGCGCAGACTCAAGAGTGTATGGTTTTGTACCAAGAGAGGAACTAAAAGGTAAAGCTCACCATGTCGCTTTTTCATTAAATTATGATAATTATTACCTTCCTAAAACAGACCGTTATTTAAAAAATTTATATAAACTCTAAAGTATGTAAGTAAATAGCTCCCCGTTAAGCTATTTACTTAGTCGCTCTAAATCGCTGAATAATTCTTACTTGCTAACAAGTGCTTAGCTGTTTATTCTATAAAAAACCATATCAAGAAAAGCACCATGACTAACATACTACTTCCACCTCTACGTTACTCTTTATGTATTATTTTCTCGCTATTTTTAATATCAACCCCAAGTAAAGCTAATGTAACAACAAAGTTATGGGGAGAAGTAAAAAATCAGCCTGTTTACTTATATAGCGTAACTAATAAAAATGGCATGCGTTTAGAAATGACAAATTATGGCGCAAAAATCACTTCATTATTTGTGCACGACAAAAACGGTAAACTCGATGATATTGTTTTAGGGTTTGATTCTTTAGCAGAGTATGTGGCGCCTAACCAAAGCTTTGGAGCCACAATTGGTCGTTATACCAATAGAATTAAAGCGGGTAAATTTACTATTGATGGAACAACCTACCAATTAAACCAAAATGATGGCGATAATACTATTCATGGTGGAGGTGAGTTTGAAACTGCGGTATGGAAGACAAAAATTGAACAAACAACACTTGGAACCGCACTGATTTTTTCATATACATCTAAAGACGGCTCTCATGGCTTCCCTGGCAACTTAAACTCCACTGTGACTTATACCTTAACCGACAAAAATGAAGTACATGTTAGCTTTGAAGCAACAACCGATAAAAAAACACATGTAAACTTTACACACCACGGTTACTTTAATCTTAATGGTATGAAAGCACTTATTTATGATCATATCGTTGAAATAAATGCAGACAAATATGTTGTATTATCAACTGATGATGTAACAGCTACAGGTGAAATAGATACTGTTGCAGATAAGCCTTGGGATTTACGAAAACCGACTCGTGTAGGTGACAAAATTCATCAAATACCACTAAACGGTTATCACCAAAATTATGTTTTTGATGATTATGATGGTACGTTAAAAAAAGTAGCTAAAGTCGTAGAGCCAACGTCAGGGCGAACACTAGAACTTTCAACAACTCAGCCAGGTGTAACCTTTTATGCCGCAATGGGGTTAACACATAAACCTAAAGGTAAAAAAGGTATTGAATATCCTCCACACATTGCCTTTTGCTTAGAAACACAACACCATGTAGGAGCAGCGAATCAACCTAAATTTCCTACAACCTTATTGAAGCCAAATGAAAAATATCACGAAGTAGCTATTTATGCTTTTGGTATTGAATAACCATGACGTAAACTTAATGCCTTGTATACATGGATGCAGACCTTAGATTTTGTTTGGAGCGTAAAATCTGCGCCTAAATTGTTTTTAGTTCCCACTGAAACCTGCATCTTGAGGTGATATGGGTAAATAAGTAAGTATTTTAAGTTTTAGTTATAACGTATTGTTCATCACGTTTAATCACCGTGTAAGCTTGATTATATTTACTGTAGATACAAATAGGTCTTCTATGTAATGAACAATACACATTGCCATCAGGCTTTAATTCATCCCGACTAATATCGGCTCCTTGATGTGGGCATGATGCAGAAATAGTCCTTAAATCTTCACTACCATTTCCTAAATCCACTTGATAAATAACAACTTTTTGTACTAATTCGCTCGAAGGTAAAATAGCCTGCCCTACTAAAACGTCATCTCGATTTGTAGGTTTGACATCAAAAATATTAATATCTTCATTCACCACACCGCCAGCAGGAAAAAATTGCTTCAGATCTTGTTGATTCATACTTGCCTTTAATAACTAAAAAATAATAACGCTATGCCCTATAAAAAGTATTTTTACACTATTTGATTATTAAGTCATGTTGAAACATATAAAAATTGATTAAAGCCTTAAGAAAAAATTCACCTAAAGCTGTTAATCAAGTGATAATAAGAAGGAGGGAACTATAAATGATATTCTTATTTAAATATTGTAGTAAATAGCTCAATACAAAAAGATTAGTAATTGTATATCCCATATTCATCAGAGGCTGGAGATTCTTTCTTTAATCGTTGTTGCTGTTTCATCATTTTTGTATCACGACGTTTTCGTTTTTTTTCACTGCTCTTAATTTCAAATTCTGAAAACTCAGTAAATTCTTCGTCATCGTAATTCACATCATCCCATTGTGTAGTTGCCATAATAAATCCTCATAAAAGTTTACTTAAATCTAATCGGTTAATATGATTATTTTATGACAAAAAAATGAAATTTATAACGAATTGATGAGCCAATTAAGGTGTTTCAGTAAAATAGCGTTATGATCATTTTGCGACTTAAGCAACAAAAAACACTAAAAGCATCAAACTAAAATTTAGGCAAAAAAAAATACGACCGAAGTCGTATTTTCATTTAAAGCTAGCCAATCCCTGCTAATACCTCACCCTGAAGTTTTATTATCCCTAGCGTCCTAGCAATATCCATATTAATTAAGTCATCCCGACTTATCCTTATACTTTCCTTAGATAAAAGCTCCTGCTTTTTCTTAAATCCTATGCCTTCCTGACAGTGTTAATATTAAAGAATTTATATTTTTTGCCTAGAGACTAAAAAAAACAATTATAATCATTAATATACAAAATATTTAAAAAACAATAATTAACAAATAGTTACGCAAAAACTCCAGATAAAAACAGTAAAAAAACCATCATTCACTTACGCCTTTGTAGGTAATGTCTTACAAAGTCACTGACCAATACGACAAATAAGCCTCGGCTGTAATTAAAGTCGCTTTTCAATATTTTGTGAAAACGATACAATTAACATAACAACATGGATTTTCAGGCGATTGGAATGCAAAATATTTTATTTATTTTACTGTTAACATATAGTTATTGTACTTCGGCAACCACAATTTATAAGTGTGAGGTGGGTGACTCTACCGTTTTCAGCCAAACGCCCTGCGATGATAACAATACCCAAATTCACGTTGATGAAACTCAGTCGTATCAATCAAACAACCAACTCCCAACAGACAATAATTCCAATTCATCAACTAACACACAAAATTACCTTGTAGATAAAAAGATCAATAGAACGTCTAAAAAAATAGAAAGTTTAACAATAAAAATGAATAAAGAGCTTAAGCTATTAGAAACAAAATCTCTGTATACAAGTAACAATCGAGCAGGAGCAATATACAAACAGGCCTTATCTAACGAAATGCTCGCCACATCAAATAAATACAAAGCACTCATTAATGTTGAACAAAATAAACTTAAAATATTACAAAATAAAATCAATTAATTTAGATACTAATAGCAAATAATTACTTTAATAAATAATAAAATCAAAGCCTTTTAATTCACTATTAAAGGGCTTTTTTATTCCTACTAAAGACACTAAACATTCCTTTATGAATATATTTAAAAATAAAAACACAGTGTCATAATATTGTAATATTAATGTGTTAGCTAAAACCCGACTCCCTTGCTACTATTATATGGTATTAAGAAATAGGAGAAAAAAATGTATAAACGTATGTTAACCATGGTTGCTGTTTTAAGTTTTAGCCAAGTTGCTGTAGCAGACAAAGCAGAAATATTTAAATGCATTGACTCTAAATCGCTTACTGTTCAAGAAGAGTGTGTTGCTAATACTTTCGCACAAGATAGTTTTAATGATAATTTTTATTCTCAAATAGCAGAAAAAGCCTACGAGCCAAGTAACGATGCTTTTGCTTCAATCACTTATTATCCAAAACTCAACTTAATTGAAGTTAAGTCTATGGAACCTAAAAGTAAAACAACCTTAATCGCTAGCCGATAATACTTTTTGGGGAATACATTCTAAAGCTATTCCCCAAATTAGTTATTTTACTCTCCTCATAAATTGTTATAAATTTATCATATCCCTTTGTAAATAAAGTGCTTTGTACTTTGAATAACAACTCAGAAAATAACAATAATATCAATCAACTTCTGCGTAGTATTAAGTCGTGTACCTTATGTAAAAACGACCTTCCCCTTAACCCTTTACCTATTTTACAAGCAAGTAATAACAGTAAAATACTTATCGCAGGTCAAGCTCCAGGAATAGTCACTCACGAAAAAGGGATTCCTTTTAACGACAAAAGCGGTGAAAGATTACGTAAATGGTTGGATGTAACTGAAGAACAATTTTACAATCCCGAACTATTTGCCATTATTCCTATAGGGTTTTGTTATCCAGGAACAGGTAAATCAGGCGATTTACCGCCATTACCACTCTGTGCTAAAACATGGCGGTCAACGTTAATGAATGAACTCAGCCATATTCAACTCACTATCATTCTAGGAAAACACGCAACTAAGTGGCACTTAAACCGTAACGAATCGATCACTGAGTTAGCGTCTCAATGGCAAACCTTACTCACTAAACAACAATTAGTGCTGCCTCACCCTAGCCCGCGTAATAATATTTGGTTGAAAAAAAACGAATGGTTTGAAACTGATGTGCTTCCAAAGTTGCAATTGATGGTACAAAAAATACTTGCTTAATAAAGGTTACTTAATAAAAACTATCTATACGCTTGCAGGAAATTTATAATAACAAATTATATAAATACACTCTTTAATAATGTTACCAAAAGGCCGCCCATGACAACTGAAAACCCATACCACAATAACCCTCTTCACGGCCTAAAACTAGAAACCTTATTAAATGAGATTGTTGACCAATACGGGTTCGACTTACTTGACGCCTACTTAAACATTAACTGTTTTAGAAAAAATCCAAGTATTGCTTCAAGCATTAAATTTTTGAAGAAAACAGATTGGGCACGTGAAAAAGTAGAAGCCTTTTATTTATATCAATACAAAGGCCTACCAAAAGCTGACGACGAACAATTTCAACTTCCGCCACGAGCACGTATTGTTCCTGCCGATCAAAAAACCAAAGAACCTGCTGATTTAAGCTTTGAAGATGCTGAACGCTTACGCGCTAAAAAAGCAATAAAAACACGAGAAAGAGCAGCAAGCAAAGGTAACCCTTGGGCGAATGTAAAATAAATTTCAGAGTAAATTTACGTACATACCTAAAATAAAAACTCACGATAATTTCGTTATTTAAATAACGTGAGTTTATTTTCTCTCTCTGCTTGCCCTGTTCACTAAATATGAATTATTCTCAGTGATGGTTTCTATTTTATTTAATTGCTCTACTTCACACTATACCCGTTACCACTCAAGAGGCTATTTCAGAGCACTTGAGCGATATCAATTCAAGACAATGCTTTGTAATAATGGTCGTTCCCTTATAAAAAGCATTAACACAGAAGTGATTTTGCTCAAGCGCTTCTTCGATGGGTCTAAAAACAACATAAAATTATTTTTATATTAGAGCGAGTTGATGTTATCCAAATTAACTTCTATGTACTATTTTATGGTAATTATGTGTTATTTTTAATTTTATCTTAATGATACATTTACACAGTTTGAATAATGATAAAAATATGTACCTAAGAGGAAAATAATAATGGCTCAACAAGATCTAGCAAGCTATAACCATCAAGTATCAGATATTTTTAAAAAAGCAGTTAACGAATCAGACTATGCACCGTTTTCATTAAGCAAAGAACAAATTGAGCATTTTGAAAAATACGGCTATGTAAGCGATATAAAAATATTGGATGAAGAGCAAGTTGATATATTGCGCGCAGAACTTGACCAAATAAGGGAGCCTAACCACCCTGGTCGCGAGTTGTTTTATGAATACCATGGTAATCAGTCGACAGATCCTAATACAGTACTATTTCATTCTTTAGGCCATTGGAGAATTACACCAGGTTTTCACGATGCCCTATGGAATCCAGCCTTTGTTAAACCGGCAAGCCAATTATTGGGAGATAAGGCCATTCGTATGTGGCACGACCAACTTTTTTGTAAACCAGCTAACCATGGTGGCGTAGTTGCTTGGCATCAAGACTACTCATACTGGATAAGAACAGTACCAATGCAACATCTTACATGTTGGATTGCCCTAGACGATGCAGACACCGAAAACGGATGTTTAAACTATGTGCCAGGAAGTCATCGCTGGGGCTTATTAAATAGGCTAGAACTAGGTGGTGAAATGGATGCTATATTTGAACAGTTAACCGATGAACAACGCGAGCAAATAAAACCTGAACCTATGGTATTAAAAAAAGGACATGCGTGTTTCCATCATCCACTCATGTTACATGGCTCTTTTGAAAACAAATCGCAACGAAGTCGTCGAGCTATGGTATTAAATGTTTTTGCTGACGGAACAATGAGTAATACCGATGAAACCATGCTACGTGGTACAGATATAAAAATAAGCAAAGGCCAACCACTTAATAATCGCTATTTCCCTCTGCTTTATAAAGGTACTAAATAACCATTCAATTAGTGGGGTTAGGTTATTTAAGTAAAGGGTAAGTAAACAAACTTAAATGAATAAAGTTTAAAACAAAATGCCCTAAAATGGCGTAAGTTATTTTACCTGTAACGTGATAAATAAAACCATATAGCACACCTGCTAATGTAGCAACTAATACATAAGCTAAACCTCCAGCGAAGTGTGCAACACCAAATAAAATACTCGCAATAAACAAACCTGCTATAGGGTTAAAATATGTTGCGAGTTTTTGTTGAATAACTCCCCTGAAAAACACCTCTTCAATCACACATGTCAGCAATAAGTTATTTAAAGCAAAGAGCCACCACCACCTAGGAATATTGGGTTCAAACTGTATTAACCTTATAACGCTAGCTAGCGTAAAAATAACAATAAATCCTACAACAATAAGTAAACACAACTGAAAAATACCCACCCTTTCGCAATAATAGGGCTTTACATTAGGCTGCAAAATAGTAGGCACCATTAACAACAACGCGAATAAAATCATCGGTTTGTCTAAATTTAAATACAAAGTAAAGTCAGAGCTATTAATACTCTTATTCACCTTATCTAACACCAATAAATTATTAAAACCCGGTAATAAATGCGCGGCTAATCCAATACACAATATAATAACTAGGCTGGTAAGTATTACCTTAACCCAATAGTGGGTATTTTTATTTGCCGCAAACGCTAAGCTAAATAAAACAGCGATCACACCAATTCCCACTAAATTTATCGAATTCAATAAAAAAGACGATATTAAAGTAATAGCTATACCAAACCATGCCACTTTAGGTTTAATAAAAACACTAAAAATACTAATAAATAGCAATAACCAAGGTATGATTTGTGGATAAAGCAACGTTGAAAATTGAGACGACACTTCAGAAGTTAAGAGTGCGGAAGGTAAAAAATCAGTATTAAACATAATTGCAGATAGCTAATAAACTCAATATATAAATTATCATAACTTAGTAACGAATAATAAGTGTAAACATCTATTCATCTTTTATACCCATAACCATTCAAGATTCAGGTTTCAGTGTAACTAAAAATAATTTAAGCACAGATTTTATATTCCAAAAAAAATCTAAGGTCTACACCCATGTAGGAACGTGACTAAAGTTAATAACGAAGCATAAATGGTTTTTAGCCCCATCGAAAAAGCCCTTGAGAAGAATCACTTAATCAACAGTGCCTTGAATTGATATCGCTCAAGAGAGCTGAAATACGTATATTGAGCGGTAACGAGTATATATTTACTATTTTTTGTAAGCTTAAACATCAAAATACAATAATGATTAAACAAACTTTAAACAAAAAGTCATTTATTTAAACTTAAATGAGATTTCCCCTAATTAATTTACTTTTATTATGCTTAAATAAAGAATGTGTCGTATTAAATAACAAACAACAAAATATCTAATGGAGATAATTAATGTCGGATAATAAAAAATACCGTTTAGTAACCCGTAGTGATTTCGATGGATTAGTTTGTGCCATACTACTCAAACATATTAACTTGGTTGACGATATTCTCTTTGTTCATCCCAAAGATATGCAAGACGGTAAAATTGAAGTTGGAGCAAACGATATTTCAACCAATTTACCTTATGTTGACGGTGTACATATTGCTTTTGATCATCACCACAGTGAAACCATTCGTAACGGTAAAAAAGACAATCATATAATCGATCCAGATGCTCCTTCAGCCGCACGTGTAGTTTACGATTACTACGGTGGCTTAGAAGCTTTCCCTACAAGCTGGACAGATATGATGGAAGCCGTTGATAAAGGTGATTCTGCACAATTTAACATGGAAGAAGTATTACATGCTAAACGTTGGGAGTTACTTAACTTCATCATGGACTCGCGCACAGGCTTAGGTCGTTTCAGAGACTTTCGTATTTCAAACTACGAACTTATGATGAACTTAATCGACTTTGGTAAAGACCACAATATTGACGAATTACTCGCACTGCCTGATGTTAAAGAACGCACAGACTTATACTTTGAGCACGAAGAGAAATTTAAAGAACAAATTAAGCGTTGTGCCACAGTGCACGGTAACTTAGTTGTTTTAGATTTAAGAGAAGAAGAAGTTATTTATTCAGGTAACCGTTTTGTTATTTACGCTCTATTTCCGCAATGTAATATTTCAATCCATGTTATGTGGGGTCTTAAAAAACAAAATACGGTATTTGCTACCGGTAAATCTATTTTTGATCGCAGTTCAAAAACCAATGTTGGCGAGCTAATGCTTAAATACAATGGTGGTGGACACAATGCCGCAGGTACATGTCAGGTTCCACATGCTGAAAACGAAGCATGCCTTGCAGACTTAATTAAAACAATTAACGCTGATGGCTAGTTATTAGCTACATTTCATAACATTGTACTTTGAATAAAACTAGATAGGTTGAATGTGAACTACAGTGGATCAATGAACTAAGAATACTTGCTTTTGATGCAAGTATTCTTAAACATATAATATGCTATATCAACTACGCTTTTTTACGAAGTCTAGCCAATACTAAAAATGATAAAGCCATAATACCTAGAGTTGCAGGTTCAGACACAGAAGTACTTGTTTCACGTTGCAGTTTATTAATAACAGCAGTTTCAAAATCACCAAAGGTATTTGCAACATTAACAAAAGCACCAGGGCCACCAATTACATTATTAGTATAGTAATTTGATATACTTGAACTACCAATAGCTAAACCATTAATAGTTATACCGTTACTTACCGCATTATCTCTAGCAGCTTGATCTAAAGATGCAGAACTAGTTCCGTCACCTGATACATCAATTAAAGAACGTGTTGCTGTAAATCCGTTATTAATCATTAAGTCTACCGCTCTATTTACACCAGTGTAGATAGAAGTACCGCCACCACCAGGTCTTACAAAAGCATCTAGAACATCCGCAAATGCGTTAGCGTCAGCTATAGTGTTTAATACTACAAAAGTATCTAAAGATGTACTAAAGAAATTTGAAGAGAAAAACACAGCATTTACTGCAATACCATTTACGCTATTAGCAATATTATTTTGTACTGTCGCATTACGGAATGCAGCTGCGTAACCATCCATTTGTAAATTATATTCTGAAGTGCTTACACTACCAGAGACATCAATAGTTAATGATAACTCTACATCAATTATAGTTGCATTAGCATTTGGTAAGACAAATGCGAATGCCATTAAAGAGCTACATATTATTTTTTTTAATTGGGAGCCTATGTTCATAATGAATCCATCCTATTTTACGTGTTGAGTTTTTTTAAAGTGTTTGATTTTTTTCGTTACATTACCGTTAAATTATTGTAACAATAAGTTTAAAAGCAAAAACTAAACCATAAAAATAACCTTATAAAAATCAATAATTAAAAGAATATACATATAAATCTTTATAATAAGTGTAAAATAATCTGACAATTGCATTGCAGATTATGTATTTATATTTAAGAAATAAAACGTTATATACAGGCAATCAATTTGTTATTTTCCAATAGTAAATATATTTTTGACCACTGTTTAAAAATATAAATATGTTATGACATAACACAATTAAAAAATCATAAAGGTAAATAAGGACATTTATGGCTGAATCTCAATGCTCGTCTTGCAAACATATTGTTAAAGCAACAATCCGTCATTGCCCTATGTGTAATGGGAGTATGAAAGCGATTCAAAAATCGGCACTAAAAACATGCCCTCGCTGTACCACAAAGTTAGATGAATACATTTACCGAGACCACGAGCTCGATAAATGTAATACCTGCGAAGGAATATGGCTACAGCCAGATGAATTCTCAGTACTCACCTCTGAGTTTGATGTTTATAGAGACGACAACAGCAACCCGTTATACCAGCGCCCCGGTTTGCCCGCATCAGAAAACTACCTACCTTGTGCTAACTGTAAAAAAATAATGTCTCGTCGTAATTTCAAATCTATATCTGGCGTGCTTATAGACTCGTGTATTAACTGCGGTATCTGGTTAGACAAAGGTGAGTTAGAATTTATTAGAAACTTTGTAGCCAGTGGTGGCTTAGATAAATCACAAGACAATAAATTAGTGAAACATGAACTACAAATTGAAGCATTAGATGATCGTATTTCGGATGTTGAGTTGATGCAAAAAATGCTAAATAAATATAATTTGAAAAGAATATTCTTTAAAGGGTTTTGATCTTTCATTTAGTCAAACATCTATTCAAATATGTTTGACTAAATCCTAACTAATTATAGTAGATACGCGCTCAATCATTTAATAAACACTCTAAACCCAAGGTTACTTTACCTAATAGCCTATTGTCGCGGTGGCGACGACACCCAAAGGGAGTCTGCCTCCGGCCTCCCCTTGGAACCCCACGGAGCCCTAACTCAGCGACAACTGAAATGATAATTTTGCAGTTATCGATTCCTGTCGAATGCTCGTCACTGCGCGACGTCAGTTACAGCCATCTATGGCTGTAATCGAATAACAGCTATTAAAAATTATAATTTCAACGCTGAGATAGGAATAGGTGCACGCTGAACTAATCAGAAAACATTAAAGTTTTAGGTCATCTGATAAATAAAAGTCACACAAAGAAATGAGTAAATTAGCTCTGGCGGTAAGCTTAAATAATAGAAATTGAATAAAAGAGAAAACTAAGATGAGAAATATACAACTGGCTATAAGTGCTTTAAAAATGTCTGAGTGAGAAATAAATATCAGCTATTACTGGCAGTACGCCAGTAAAGTTAAGTGACATGGATTATATTCAGGATGAACGGTAACATGCGATGCCATGGATGGCAAAGAACGCAGTGCGTTCTGTACATTAACTAGATATATTCATTCTCAGGAAGAAATACATTTTTCAGCAGCGCCATGGAGTCCAGAGGGGGAATGTATTTTAACGCGTCGTCCCTTCCTTTTTTGGGCGCCGTCACACTGCGACAATAAAATATTCAGATTTAAGCCAAAACTAATGCTTAAATATTTCATCAGTTTTAATTATATTATTTAAAAGATATCTAGAGTTTGATATTACTTTATTTTTAAGAGGATCTAACTGATTAATTAATCCATCAAGGGACTCGTTAGTATCAGCCATAGTTATTGAATTACATACCTTAAAAAAAAACATAAATGTTACTTTTCAATTCAATAAATATATTAAATATTTCATCGGAAAAATAATTTTTAATATAAAATTCTATTTCTGGCTGCATATTGGCCATTTTATTTTTAATACTTTCATTCATTTCTTTTAACTTATCTTTATTTTCAATCTCGCAAATTTTAACTATTTGATATTGTTCAAAGTAGAGATTCATTAGCTTACAAATACTTATATAAACAGTTTTTTTTACGTCACGTAAAACTTCGTGATTTTTTAATTGTTTTTCATGTTCTATATCAGTTTTTTGCCGTTGTGCTTCTTTTGCTGCAAGGTATTTGACCTTTTTTGTTTCATTTATAATAAGTTTTGCGTGTCTTCTCGATTGAAAACAATTAGCAATCCAGGTTATTACCGCTGTACTCAAAACAGCAGCAAAAATAGTAAGATATAAATGTAACGGTATTGTGTATTCGGTGGGAAGTAGCAAATTATCTGTTTTTTGAGCAATATACTGTTTTAGTAACTTTTGATTTGAAATATCATTATTTTTCAATAAATTTAACTCTAAAGTTAAATTTTTTATACTATTACTGAACTCAATGTAGCTATGCTCCTCGAGTTGACTAATTTCAATATCCTTTTGCTTTTGTGTTGTAGACTGCATATTAACTCGTAAAAATTATTCAATAATAATCTAATATAACTCATTATTAATGTATAAAATAACAAAAACCGCCTTATCTATTAGATAGACAAGTTTTTATTAAGAACGACTGTTTGCAATCAAAAGCTAATTACCAAGCTGTTTTCTCTTTAAGTGTTTTACCGATATCTGCAAAAGAACGAACAATTTCAAGGCTTCTCTAGATTACTAGCGACATTCATAATTGTCGCTATTTAAATATGATTAGCTATAAGGCAAATCTTTGCCGCATCAACCTGCCCATCCCCCCTTAAGCAAACAATTTGTACCTAAACTTGCCCTAACACCAACTACAAAACTATCTCCAAGCATCTAATTTAAAAGGCTTATCACAGATACAAACATTGGCACATACTCTGCTAAATAATCATCATGTAAATAAAGAATTAAAAAATTTAAGGACACTTATTATGATGATTACCAATATAGATTATGCCAGCATAGTAGAAAAGGCTCGTGCAAATGGCGCGAGTAATGTTGATTTTGGTAAAAGTGTACAGCCAGTAGAAGCGATAAAAGGCCAACAAGACACGGTGACCTTATCAAAACAAGCTTTAGCATTAATGAATGGCGATAATACTAATACTGAAGAAGCCGCTCCTACCTATATAAAACCTGAAACAGCAAGCTCGTTATTAGCACAGAGTAAAACTGAGTCAGGAGATGCTGAAGAGCAAGAAAAAAGCACGAACTTTTCTGAAGTTATGCAAAAAATATTAGATCAACGTACAGGCGTTGATCGCAAAAAGCTTGAAGAAATAAACGCTATGATAGAAGAAATAGCAAACAACGAAGATATGAGCCCAGAAGAAAAAGAAAAGACAATGGAAATGCTAGAAAAAATGAAAGAAGAAATCATTGAAGAAAGTATAGAGCTACAAAAAGTGGCTAAGCAAACAGATAAACCTGAAAACGAGGTTTAGTTCGAGTCTAGTTTATTGAGAGTATATAACTGTAAAAAAACCCGTTTTATCTATTAGATAAAGCGGGTTTTTACATACAGGCTATATTGTGTCGTTATGGCATGAATACCAAAGTACAACACAAATACAAATTAGCAGCGTTAGCTTACCAACCTGTTTTCTCTTTAAGTGCACTGCCGATATCAGCTAAAGAACGAACAGTTTTAACACCTGCCGCTTCTAATGCTGCAAATTTCTCATCAGCTGTACCTTTACCACCAGCGATAATCGCGCCAGCGTGACCCATACGCTTACCTTCTGGTGCAGTAACACCAGCAATGTAAGATACAACAGGTTTAGTAACGTTAGCTTTGATGTATTCTGCAGCTTCTTCTTCAGCTGTTCCACCAATTTCACCAATCATTACGATTGCTTCAGTTTGCGGATCGTTTTGGAACATTTCTAAAACGTCGATGAAGTTAGTACCTGGAATTGGATCACCACCGATACCTACACAAGTAGATTGGCCGAAACCAGCATCAGTTGTTTGCTTAACCGCTTCATAAGTTAATGTACCTGAACGAGATACAATACCTACTTTACCTGGCTTGTGGATATGACCAGGCATAATACCAATTTTAGTTTCGCCTGGAGTGATAACACCTGGACAGTTAGGTCCAATCATGCGAACGCCAGATTGATCAAGCTTAGCTTTAACGTCAACCATATCTAAAGTTGGAATACCTTCAGTGATAGTAACAATAAGCTCGATGCCAGCATCAATAGCTTCTAAAATTGCATCTTTACAGAAAGGAGCAGGAACATAGATAACTGTAGCTGTTGCGCCAGTTGCTTCTACTGCATCACGTACTGTGTTAAATACTGGAAGGCCTAAATGCGTTTGACCGCCTTTACCTGGGCTTACGCCACCAACCATTTGTGTACCGTATTCAAGTGCTTGTTCTGAATGGAATGTACCTTGACCACCAGTGAAACCTTGACAGATTACTTTAGTATCTTTGTTAATTAAGACAGACATTATTTGCCCTCCGCAGCTGCTACAACTTTAGTCGCTGCATCAGTTAATGACTCAGCAGCAATGATATCTAAGCCAGAATTTTTAAGAACTTCACGACCTAATTCAGCATTAGTACCTTCTAAACGTACAACTACTGGTACTTTAACGCCTACTTCTTTAACTGCACCAATAATACCTTCAGCGATCATGTCACAACGAACAATACCACCAAAGATGTTAACTAAAACAGCTTTAACGTTATCGTCAGAAAGGATGATTTTGAATGCTTCAGAAACACGTTCTTTAGTCGCCCCGCCACCAACATCTAGGAAGTTAGCTGGCTTGCCACCGTGTAAATTAACGATATCCATTGTACCCATTGCTAGGCCGGCACCGTTAACCATACAACCTACGTTACCATCTAATGCTACGTAGTTTAATTCGAATTTAGCTGCATGTGCTTCACGCTCATCTTCTTGAGATGGATCGTGGAAGTCACGCATTTTAGGTTGACGGTATAAAGCGTTACCATCAATACCAATTTTACCATCTAAACAGTGAAGGTTACCTTCGTCAGTAATTACTAACGGGTTGATTTCTAATAATGCGAAATCAAAATCTTCAAACATTTTAGCAAGACCTAAAAAGATCTTAACAAATTGCTTCATTTGTGTAGGATTTAAACCTAATTTAAAACCTAATTCACGTGCTTGGTACGGTTGAGCACCTACAAGTGGATCAATTTCAGCTTGGTGAATTAACTCAGGCGTTTCTTCAGCAATCTTTTCAATGTCAACACCACCTTCAGTAGAAGCCATGAATACAACTTTACGACTTGCACGGTCAACAACAGCACCTAGGTATAATTCGTTAGCAATATCAGTACAGCTTTCTACTAAAATTTTTGCTACCGGTTGGCCTTTCTCATCTGTTTGGTATGTAACTAAGTTTTTACCTAACCAGTTTTGAGCAAAGTCTTTAATTTCTTGCTTAGATTTAACTAGCTTTACACCGCCAGCTTTACCACGTCCACCAGCGTGAACTTGAGTTTTAACAACCCACATATCGCCGCCAATTTTATCAGCAGCTTCGGCAGCTTCTTGAGCGGTATCGCAAGCGAAACCTTCAGAAACTGGTAAACCATATTCAGCGAATAATTGTTTCGCTTGATACTCATGCAAATTCATGGTGTTTTATCCATTTATCTGTAAATGATGACAACCGTTCCATATTTTCCCTCATAAAAAATATGCACCGCTGTCAGTAAAAATCCGGTCAGATTATAGTACAAAAGCTCTATAGACGGTAGTCTAAAGAGCTATTCGTAAGAATTATAATCGATATAAATACTGGTTATAAATGTTTATTATAAACGTACATTTTTATACAAAACTTTGTTATTAAACGTCTAAAAGAAGTCTTGCAGGATCTTCTAGCAACTCTTTAATAGTTACTAAGAATCCAACAGATTCTTTACCGTCAATTAAACGATGATCGTACGATAGTGCTAAGTACATCATTGGTAATATTTCAACTTTACCGTCAACAGCCATTGGGCGATCTTGGATTTTGTGCATACCTAAAATTGCCGCTTGCGGTAAATTTAAGATAGGCGTTGAAATAAGAGAACCAAATACACCACCGTTAGTGATAGTAAAGTTACCGCCTTGCATTTCAGCCATGGTTAACTTGCCGTCACGACCTTTAATCGCTAAGTCACGAATACCATTTTCGATACCCGCCATGCTTAGTTGATCGGCATCGCGTAATACAGGAGTTACTAAACCACGAGGAGTAGATACAGCAATACTTATATCAAAATAGTTGTGATAAACAATATCATCACCGTCAATTGATGCATTAACTGCTGGGTAACGTTTTAATGCTTCATTTACTGCTTTTACGTAGAAAGACATAAAGCCTAAACGCGTGTCATGGGCTTTTTCAAATAAGTCTTTATATTGTTTACGTAAATCCATAATTGGCTTCATGTTAACTTCGTTAAACGTAGTTAACATTGCCGTTGAGTTTTTAGCTTCAAGTAAACGAGTTGCAATAGTTTTACGTAGACGAGTCATAGGTACACGTTTTTGAGTACGTTCACCTAAGTCTTGTGCTACCGGAGCTGCTGCTTTAGGAGCTACTGGAGCGGCGGCTGGTTTGTTAGCTGCTGCTTCAACGTCTTCTTTAGAAATACGTCCGCCTTTACCAGAACCCACTACATCTGCTGCTGTAAGACCTTTTTCAGTCATTAAACGACGTACTGATGGACTTGCTAATTCATCATTGCTGATCGCTTCTTCTTTAGATTCAGTTACGATTGCTTTTGCGCCGGCATTAAGTTCACCAATTTTTTGGTTTCCTAATACTGTGTCGCCTTCAGCGTGGATAATTTTACCAATTACGCCATTGTCTTGAGCTACAACTTCTAATACCACTTTATCTGTTTCGATATCAACTAAGTTTTGATCCATAGTTACGGTATCACCTTCAGCAACATGCCAACCAGCTACTGTTGCATCTGCTACGGACTCAGGCAATACAGGTACAACAATATCAATTACGTTAACTGTGTCGCTTGCTGGAGCTGAAGATGCACTTGCTGCTGGAGCTGGAGCACTATCAGATGCTGCACCTTCAGACAAAATACCAATAACTTGTGAGCCTAGTACAGTTGAGCCTTCAGCTTCTGATATTGATGTTATTACACCATCAGATAAGGCTTGTACTTCAAGTACAACTTTATCTGTTTCGATGTCTACTAACACTTGATCGCGTGTAACTTTATCACCTACTTGTACATGCCAAGTAGCTACTGTTGCATCTGCAACTGATTCAGGTAAAACGGGAACCTTAATTTCGGTTGTCATTTATTTTATTCCTTAACAAAAACTAGTCTATTCAACATTTAGCGCGTCATGGACTAGCGCTTGTTGCTCTTTAACATGAACTGACATATAACCTACAGCAGGTGCTGCTGAAGCCTTACGGCCGGCATATATCAAATTAGTACCTTGAGGTATTACTGCTCTAAAATGATGCTGTGAACAATACCAAGCACCTTGGTTTTGTGGCTCTTCTTGACACCAAACAAAGTCTTTAGCATTTTCATATTTTGCAATTTCAGCTTTAAGATCTTTCTCAGGGAAAGGATAAAGCTGCTCTACACGCACAATAGCAACATTAGTTTGTTCGTTTTTACGACGTAGTTCTAATAATTCGTAATAAACTTTACCACTACAAAATACGACTCTTTCAACATCTTTCGGTTCTATTTCATCAACTTCACCGATTACGTTATGAAATACACCTGTAGAAAGCTCTTCTAATGAAGAAACCGCTAATGGGTGACGTAATAGTGATTTTGGTGACATAACAATAAGTGGACGACGCATAGGACGAACAACTTGACGACGAAGCATGTTAAATACTTGAGCAGGTGTAGATGGTACACAAACTTGCATATTATGATCAGCACACAATTGTAAGAAGCGCTCTAATCGAGCAGATGAATGCTCTGGACCTTGACCTTCATAACCATGAGGAAGCAACATAGTAAGACCACATAAGCGCCCCCACTTTTGCTCACCTGAACTTATAAATTGGTCAAACACTACTTGTGCACAGTTAGCAAAATCACCAAATTGTGCTTCCCAAATAGTTAAGCCTGCAGGTTCAGCCGTTGTATAACCATATTCAAAAGCTAATACTGATACTTCAGATAATACCGAGTCATGAACATCAAAAGGACCTTGTCCTTCACGTATGTTTTGTAACGGTAAATATTGACTTTGATCTGCTTGATTGTGTAATACGGCATGACGATGAAAGAATGTACCCCGTCCTGAATCTTGCCCAGTCAAACGAACACGCTGACCAGAATCAACAATAGAAGCATACGCTAAGTTTTCAGCCATACCCCAATCAAGTAATTTTTCACCTGAAGCCATTTTAACGCGGTCATCATAAATTTTCTGAACACGACCATGCACTTTATGTTCTGCTGGAAATGTTGAAATTTTAACCGCAAGTTCTTTTAACTTACTAAGAGAAATCTCTTTTTCGTAATCATCATCCCATTCATGACCTAAATATGGAGTCCAATCTACAGAATGTGCTGTCATTGGACGCCATTGTTCTACGGTACACTGACCTTCATCTAGTAGTTTACGGTAGTAGGCTGTCATTTCGTCAGACTTTGCTTTTGAAACAGTAGCTTCAGCGGCAAGTTTGTCTGCGTATAATTGACGCGGAGTAGGATGTTTTTTGACTTTTTTATACATCAACGGTTGAGTTGCACTAGGCTCATCAGCTTCGTTGTGTCCGTGACGACGGTAACAAACTAAGTCGATTACTACATCACGTTTAAATTCGTTACGGTAATCTAATGCAATTTGCGTTGCTAAAATTACAGCTTCTGGATCATCACCATTCACATGTAAAATTGGCGCTGAAACCATTTTAGCAATTTCCGTACAGTATTCACCGCTACGTGTATCTTGTGGGTTCGACGTTGTAAAACCTACTTGGTTATTAACAACAATACGTATTGTACCGCCCACTTTAAATGCGCGCGCCTGCGACATATTAAAGGTTTCTTGTACAACCCCTTGACCAGCAATAGCAGAGTCACCATGAATAGTAATAGGTAATACTAAATCACCTTGGCTACAGTTACGGCGATCTAAACGAGCGCGTACAGAACCAATAACTACAGGATTAACAATTTCAAGATGAGATGGGTTAAATGCTAATGCCAAATGAACATTACCTGATGGGGTAACAAAGTCAGATGAATAACCTTGATGATATTTAACATCACCAGAAGATAATATTTCATCATGCTTGCCGCCAAACTCATCAAATAATTTAGACGGATTTTTACCCATAACATTCACAAGAACGTTTAAGCGCCCTCTGTGCGCCATACCTATAACAACTTCTTTAGCACCTGCAGTACCTGCACGAGTAATAAGTTCTTTAAGCATAGGAACTAGTGCATCTCCCCCCTCTAACGAGAAGCGTTTTGCACCTGGAAATTTAGCTCCTAAGTATTTTTCTAGGCCATCTGCAGCAATCAAACCTTTAAGAATTTCTTCTTTTTCAGCAACCGTTAATACAGGTTTAGATTGAACTGACTCTAAACGATTTTGTAACCAACGTTTTTCGTCTGTTGAAGTGATATGCATATATTCAGCACCAATAGAACCACAATACGTAGTTTTAAGGGCTTTATATAAGTCGCCTAGCTTCATTGAATCTTGACCAATCGCAAATGATCCAACATTGTAATCTTTGTCAAAGTCGTTTTCTGATAAGTCATGGTGAGATAATTGTAAATCTCGCACTTTATCACGCTGCCATAAACCTAATGGATCGAGGTTTGCATTTTGATGGCCACGAAAACGGAACGCATTGATCAGTTGTAAAACTTTAACTTGTTTGGCGTCACCACCACTTGAAACAACTACCGTTTTACTGGGCTGTTTAGCTAAAGCTTTAAATTCGTCGCGAATTTCAGAATGTCTGTATTCAACATCTGAACCTTCAACTTTCGGAAGTTGTTGGAAAATTTCTCGCCATTCTGCAGAGACAGATTGTGAGTTATCCAGATAAGATTCGTATAATTCTTCAATATAAGCGGCGTTAGCGCCACTTAAATGGGAAGACTCTATCCAAGCCTTCATTGCACCTTCGGGCATTGCCTGTTCCTTTACTGGGATAAAAGCAATAAAACACATCGTAACTTTTTAACTTTCAATACGCTTATCAACGCGATGGGATAAATAAAATAAAGTTGATTTTATTTATCCCTTTGTGCTTTTAAACGAAATAACAAATGTTAAGCCGTTACACCAATCGTAAACTTTTCATTTACAATAGCAGAATATTACAATAATACCCTGCCATTTAGGAAATGAATTACATTTATAAATAAATGAAATTTATAAATGAATTAAACCGCTCGCGAAAGCAACATAGACTTTATATGCCCTATCGCTTTCGTTGGGTTTAAACCTTTTGGACATACATCAACACAGTTCATGATCCCGTGACAACGAAATACACTGTATGCATCTTGTAAACCATCTAAACGTTCTTCGGTCGCTGTATCACGGCTATCAATTAAAAATCGATAAGCATGTAACAAACCCGCTGGACCGATGAACTTATCAGGGTTCCACCAAAATGACGGACAAGAAGTTGAACAACACGCACATAAAATACATTCGTATAGCCCATCTAAATGTTCACGCTCTTCGATAGATTGTAGATGTTCTCTTGCTGGAACTTCTTTACCATCATTGATTAAATATGGCTTAACTTTTTCATACTGATTATAAAATTGAGTCATATCAATAATTAAATCACGTACTACAGGTAAACCAGGTAAAGGTCTTAGCACTATTTTATTTGCTGGTATATCTGATAACGGCGTGATACAAGCTAGGCCATTTTTACCATTCATATTTAAACCATCACTACCACAAACACCTTCACGGCATGAGCGACGGAATGATAAACTTGGATCTTGCTCTTTAAGTAAAATTAAAGCGTCTAGTACCATCATATCTGAACCATCAGGAATTTCTAACTCGTAGTCCTTCATATATGGTGCATTGTCTACATCAGGGTTATAACGGTAAATTGAAAATATCTGTTTCATCAAAATATTCCTTAGTAAACACGAGCTTTAGGTGGGAAAGCTTCACGGTGAACTGGACTCATATTAACTGAACGTTTTGTCATATCTTCTGTGTTAGGAGAGTAAATTGAATGACATAACCAGTTTTCATCATCACGTTCTGTGAAATCTTGACGAGCATGAGCACCACGAGATTCAGTTCTGAAGTTAGCTGCTTTAGCGCTACAGAATGCTGTTTCCATTAAGTTATCAAGCTCTAAACATTCAATACGTTGTGTATTAAAGTCTGAAGATTTATCACTTAAATGAGCATTTTGTAAACGTTCACGGATTTCAGTTAATTCCTTCATACCTTCAGCCATAGCTTCACCTTCGCGGAATACCGAGAAGTTAAGTTGCATACATTGCTGTAGGTCTTTACGAATTTGAACTGGATCTTCACCACTTGTAGATGATTCCCAACGATTAGTACGAGCAAGAGAAGCTTCTAAATCAGATTCTGAAGCATCATTTAATTTTTCAGATTCAGCTAAGTACTTACCTAAGTAATTACCCGCAGCACGACCAAACACAACTAAATCAAGTAATGAATTACCGCCTAAACGGTTAGCTCCATGAACTGATACACAAGCAATTTCACCAACAGCAAATAAACCTTCAACTAAGGTTTCAGTGCCATCAGCAGCAATGTTTAATGCTTGACCATTAACGTTACATGGTACACCACCCATTTGGTAATGACATGTAGGTATAACTGGAATTGGTTCTTCAGCAGGGTCAACATGAGCGAATGTTTTAGATAAATCACAAACACCAGGTAAACGTTGGTTTAATGTTTCACGACCTAAGTGATCTAGTTTTAACTTAATATGTGGACCCCAAGGACCGTCACAACCACGACCTTCACGAATTTCAGTCATCATTGAACGAGCAACAACATCACGGCCTGCAAGATCTTTCGCGTTAGGTGCATAGCGTTCCATGAAACGTTCACCATCTTTATTCAGAAGGTAACCACCTTCACCACGACAACCTTCAGTAACTAGTACACCGGCACCGGCTATACCTGTAGGATGGAACTGCCACATTTCCATATCTTGCATTTGTACGCCAGCACGAAGCGACATACCAACACCGTCACCTGTATTGATGTGAGCATTAGTTGTTGAAGCAAAGATACGACCCGCACCACCTGTTGCTAGAACAGTAGCACGAGCTTTAAAGTAAACCACTTCACCTGTTTCAATACATATAGCCGTTGCACCTACAACTGCACCATCAGCATTTTTAACAAGATCTAGTGCATACCATTCTGAGTATACGTTGGTTTTGTTTTTAACATTTTGTTGATACAAACAATGAAGTAAAGCATGGCCAGTACGGTCTGCTGCTGCTGCTGTGCGAGCTGCTTGTTCTCCACCAAAGTTTTTAGATTGACCACCGAATGGACGTTGGTAAATTTTACCTTCTTCCGTACGAGAAAAAGGTAAACCCATTTTCTCTAATTCGATAATTGATTCTGGACCAGTTTTACACATGTATTCAATTGCGTCTTGGTCACCAATATAATCAGAACCTTTAACCGTATCGTACATGTGTTGTTCCCAATGATCTTCATGCGCGTTACCTAACGCAACAGTAATACCACCTTGCGCTGAAACCGTATGAGAACGAGTAGGAAAAACTTTAGAGATAAGAGCACAAGATTTACCTGACTCTGTGATTGCTAATGCAGCGCGCATACCCGCACCGCCTGCGCCAATTACTATGGCGTCAAATTCACGAACTGGAACGCTCATTTATACACCCCATACTATGATGAATCCCGCAGCAAGATAAACAAGCAACGTGATTGAAAAAACAAATTGTAATGATCCACGAAGAAAAGCGGGTTTAACGTAGTCAGATAAAACCTGCCATACACCAATCCAAGCGTGAACGACTAATGCAATAATTGCTAATAACGTAAATATTTTCACGCTCATACATGAAAATAAATCATGCCAAACGTTAAACGTTACTTCTGGGGTAATAAGAAAGAAACCAGCTAAAAAGAATGTATATAAAGCAAGAATAATTGCGCTTGCTCTTAATAATATAAAATCGTGTACGCCGCTACGGCCTACTGTTGCTGCATTATTTACCATAACCAAACTCCTACTACAACAGTTAATACAAGCCATAAAACCATAATTAATTTAGCAGTCATATTACCTGATGCTAATTCTTCAAAATGGCCTAAGTCCATTAACAAATGACGAATACCACCTAGGAGGTGATAAATCAAAGCAGATAGAATACCTAAAAGGATAAACTTGAAGATAAAACCATCAAGTAGAGCTTGAAGTTGAGAAAAATCTTCAGCAGAAGATAATGATAGAGAAAGTGTCCACAATAATATGCCAATAGCAAAAACCATAATGACACCAGATATACGGTGTAGTATGGAAGCATTTGCAGCAGGATGCATTTTAATTGTAGTTAGATCTAGGTTTACAGGACGTTGTTTTTTCACGATTGTTGCCTAAGGAGCTCTTAGAGCTTTCAACTTGTTTTCTTTGCCACGTTAATCATTGTTATAACATGACCCCCCGTCGATCTTAGTTAATGTTTTATAATTTAGCTAAAAAGCCTGTAATTACCGAACATTAATTAAGAGCTGATTGATTATATAGACGATAATAATGAATTACAATTTTCTTAATTTAGCATTTTATTGCTATTTTAAAGGCTTGTGACTAAATTTTAAGCATATTTAATTTTTTGAGCATTATATGACCAACATCAATTTTACCTATTCACAATTGAATTGACTTACTAGGGGTGTTATGAAGTAGAATACGGTCAGTTTTATATTCACCAAAACTGACTAAATCTTAGTTTTTTCAGATAACGAATTTAATAGGGGATGAACATATGGCTGAATCAAAGGCCTCTCTAAGTATTAACGGCAAAGAAGTTGCTGAACTACCGATCCTTAAAGGTAGTGCAGGAAACGACGTAATAGACATCCGAACGTTGGGCGCTAGTGGTTATTTTACCTACGATCCTGGCTTTTTAGCCACCGCCTCTTGTGAATCATCAATTACTTTTATCGATGGCGGTAAAGGCGTATTACAACACCGTGGTTATCCTATTGCTAATCTTGCTAAAGATGCTGATTACCTTGAAGTTTGTTATATATTGCTAAACGGTGTAGCACCTTCTAAAAGCGAATACGATGATTTCGTAAACGTAATTACTAACCACACATTAGTACACGAAAAATTAGTACAATTCTTCCATGGCTTCTTACCTGATGCTCATCCAATGGCTATGCTTTGTGGAGTTGTAGGTGCCCTTTCATCTTTCTATCACGATGATTTAGATATTACAGATCCTGCGCAACGCATGCGTTGTGCACACCGTTTAATTGCTAAAATGCCAACTATCGCGGCAATGGCATATAAATATAATATGGGCCAACCTTTCGTATATCCGCGTAACGAATTATCGTATGCAGAAAACTTCTTACACATGATGTTTTCAGTACCTGCGGAAGAATACAATGTTAACCCTGTTGCTGCTAAAGCGATGGATCGTATATTTACACTTCATGCTGACCATGAGCAAAACGCTTCTACGTCAACAGTACGTTTGGCGGGCTCTTCAGGGGCTAACCCTTATGCATGTATTGCAGCAGGTGTTGCTTCTTTATGGGGTCCTGCACATGGTGGCGCAAACGAAGCCTGTTTAACTATGCTTGAAAAAATCGGCGATGTATCACGCGTAGATGAGTTTGTTGCTAAAGCTAAAGATAAATCAGATCCGTTCCGCTTAATGGGCTTTGGACATCGTGTTTACAAAAACTTTGATCCTCGTGCTACCGTAATGCGTGAAACATGTCATGAAGTATTACAAGAATTAGGTATTCAAGATCCGCTTTTAGATGTTGCTATGGCATTAGAAAAAGTAGCTTTAGAAGACCCGTACTTTATTGAGAAAAAGCTTTACCCAAATGTTGATTTTTACTCAGGTATTATATTGAAAGCATTAGGAATTCCTTCAAGTATGTTCACTGTAATTTTTGCAATGTCTCGTACTGTTGGTTGGATTGCTCATTGGGAAGAAATGTTATCTCAACCGGGACAAAAAATTGGTCGTCCTCGTCAATTATATACAGGCGAAATCGATAGAGAATTTGTTCCATTAAAAGGTAAATAAATCATTTTTCGATTTAAAAAGGCAGCATTAGCTGCCTTTTTTATGTCTTAAATTTAAGGATAATTATTCATATTTGCTTTTTTCATAGTAAAAAAATTAGAGTTTTAGCTCTTTTTATATTTATAGCTTTGATATTTACTATTCACAAACTAAATATCATCTGGATAAAAATCACCTTAAACAGGTTAGATCAACGCTTAACAAAATGATTTTATTTTTATAAATTTTGTTAATCTATAAATTATTTAAAACAAGGTGACTCAAGCTACCGTAACAGTTAAACAGGTCAAACATGAAAACTGGTATATTTTTTCTGTATAGCCCATTAATTATCATAAATTAAATAAATATTGATAATCACTTAAAAAAATACTTTTTTAAAAATATAAGCAAAATAGACATAAATTCTCCTCTGCTTTTAATTCACATCACTGCTTTATGGTTTACAGACTGATATAATTACTCTCTTTTTATTTTAGTTCTCTATGTATGTCTGATTATCAACTTAGGTTTGGCGGAATTAACCGCCTGTATGGCAATAATGGCTCTCAAATCCTTCAAGACTCACACTTTTGTGTTATTGGCATTGGTGGCGTAGGCTCTTGGGCTGCTGAAGCATTAGCACGTAACGGCGTAGGCGAAATAACACTGATTGATTTAGATGATATTTGCATAACAAATGTAAACCGCCAAATACATGCTTTAACCCATACGGTTGGTTTAAGTAAAGTCGAAGTAATGAACGACAGAATTAAAGCAATCAACCCTGATTGCAAAGTACATTTAGTAGAAGATTTTGTAACGCCTGATAATTTATTTGATTTACTCCTGTCAACTTTTGACTACGTTATTGACGCTATAGACTCTGTAAATGTGAAAACTAAACTTATTGCTCACTGTAAACGTAATAAATTACCTATTATTACTATTGGTGGCGCAGGTGGTCAGATAGATCCAACTCAAATTCAAATTTGTGACTTAAGCCAAACCTACCAAGATCCGTTATTAGCAAAAGTAAGAAATCAACTACGTCGAGAGCATAGTTTTTCAAGAAATGTGAAACGCAAGTTTTCAATTGATGCAGTATTTTCTACCGAGCAGTTGGTGTACCCAGATAATGAAGGAAATGTTTGCCACCAAAAGCCAGAAGCTAATGGGGCAATGAAATTAGATTGCAGTGGCGGGTTTGGATCTACAACTCATGTTACTGCAACTTTCGCTTTTTTTGCAGTAAGTAGAGCCATTCAAAAGTTAATCCGTAAAAAGTCAACTAAAGAGCAAAGCTAGCTACTGACGGTACTTTTTATCTTATCAACAATCGCAATAAGTCCATTCGCTCTTGATGGACTTAAATGCTGAATTAACCCTAGTTCATCAAAATAGCTATCTATATCAAACGCTAAAATATTTTCTACTGTTTTGTTATTGTAAGCAGCTAAAATGATAGTAAGTAAACCTCGTATGACTTTAGCATCGCTATCTGCGTAAAATTGATATATCCCCTGCTCTACGGTATGAATTAACCAAGCTTTGCTTTCACAGCCTTGAACTAGGTGTGTATCCGTTAATTGTTCTTCCGGTAAACGGGAATGTGCTTTACCTAGTAGCATGATTTCACGATGTCGGCTATCCCACCCTTTTAGCCTTGAAAACTTATCGATAATTGTCTGGCTATCCATAACGCTATTTATGGCATTACCGTAAATGACATGACTATTATCAACGCCTGCTATTTTTTCTTGCTCTGAAGCATTGATCAACTCTTTAATAGTATTAATGAACTGATCCACTTCCTCAAAAGTATTATAAGCAGTAAGGGCTATACGAATGCAGCCTTCATATTGTAAGTACTCCATTAAAGGCATTGCACAATGATGACCCGATCTAACCGCTATATTATTGGCATCTAAAAAGCTTGCTACATCATGATTATGGTGATGAGCTACCGTAAATGAAAAAAGTGGAATACTTGGGGCTTCATCCGTTATAAACGATACTGAATCGATAGCCTGCAGTTTTCCGTAGCAGTAATTGAGTAAACTATTTTCATATTCAATAATAGCCTTCATACTTTGTGTTAATATGAAATTAATCGCTGTAGCAAACGCAATAACTCCCGCGATATTAGGTGTACCCGCTTCAAATTTAAAAGGAAGAGTATTGTAGGTAGTTTTAGAAAAGCTAACGCTTGATATCATCTCTCCTCCACCTTGATATGGAGGCATTTTCTCTAAAAGAGCTCGTTTCCCATACAGCACACCAACACCTGTTGGACCGTACATTTTATGAGCTGAAAATACATAAAAATCACAATCTAGCGCTTGTACATCAACCATCTCGTGAGCAATAGCTTGTGCGCCATCAACAATAGAAATGATATTATTCTTTTTACACAGCTCGATAATGTCGTTAATAGGATTTATTTTGCCTATTACATTAGAAATATGAGCAAAACTGACTACTTTGGTTTTAGGTGAAATGAGTGATTTAAGTGCTTTTGTATCAATAATTCCGGTTTTAGTTAAAGGCACAACCTTTATTATAGCTGATTTTTTTTCAGCTATAATTTGCCACGGTACTATATTTGCGTGATGTTCACTTTGAGAAAGAATGATTTCGTCACCTGAATTAATGACTAAATCTCCTAAGCTATTCGCTAATAAGTTAATACTTTCTGTTGTGCCCTTCGTCCATATAATTTCTTCAATATAACGAGCATTAATAAATTGCTGAACAGAGCCTCTAGCATTTTCAAATGCAGATGTTGATATTGAACTAAGTTGATGAGATGCACGATGAACATTCGCATTATATTCTTGATAATACTCTTGGTATTTATCAATAACACACTGAGGTTTTTGTGTAGTTGCGGCATTATCAAAGTAAATAAGTTCTGAATTATTTAACTTATTTTTTAATAAAGGGAACTGCGTACGAAATTTTTCAACGTTAAAAGACTGCATTAAATAAAATAACTTATTTATATAATAATATTGAAATAATTATAACTGATAATTGCCTCAGATTTATACCCTTTACCATTCATGAACATGGTTTCATCATATTGATTGGTAAAGGGGATATACAGTATGTTTAAAACAATCGCGACTAATAGGCAATGTTATGAAACTGTATTCTTGGTATGACAAAAGCTCACAATATTTTCAAAATAATGAAAGTATTGAATCTCATGTTGAAAAGCCTCAAGTAGATAACACTAAAGTAAAAACGCCGGTTTCAAACAGAATAAAAACAACTCATTCAAAAACAACTTTTTCAGCATTCCAAAAAGGCTATTCTTAACACAACACTTATTAAAGAACATAGTTAAAACGGCTAATAAACACTGTCCTACGGATCCGTTTAAATGCTTATTGCTCATTGTTGTAAGGAATTTATGGAACAATGAGCAACAAGCATTTAATTCGAACAAAATTAAAACATGAAAGATCAACAGAGCCTAGTTCAACTAATACTCTCCTAATTTAATTTTATTGTATCGCGTTACTTCATTTTTATTTTCAATACTACCTGCTGTATGCATTTCTCGTCTTAATGCTTTATTTAACCACTGCAACCCTAACTGTTCTTTATTATTTTTAAACAAAGACTTAGCTACATTATAGTGGTAACTAGGCATAGAGTACTTATCAATATTTTTATTTAATAACTGTAAATACAATTCAATAAAAGGCTCTTCATAATAACGTAAGTTAGTTTTTATTTTTGTTGGTTTAAACGCTTGTGTACTATTGTTTTGACAAGTTTCAGCTTCAAATAAACCGATTTTTTGCGAATCATTAAATGCGTAACTAACTGGAGTTCCTATTTTCCATTTATTACCTACTCGTTCCATTAATGGTGTTGCTTTATCAATTAAATCAAACCATGGGATCTGCTTTGCTAGTATGGTTAAAACTTCTTTCCTGCTTCCTTCATAATAAGGTTTCAGCACAGAAATATTGTGTGAAAAAATACTTGTCTGTGGTTTTTGACAAATTTTATGATGACTAGATAATGGATACTCATCAACAAATCCTAATAAATGAGAAAGCTCATGAATGAACACATTTTTATCGTCAAGTTCATCTAAATACAAAATACCATTATTAACATTCGCTCCACCTTTATTGAGCATAAGCCCTAAGTAACGTGTATTCACTTCTGGATGTAATTGGCTCCATGCCGTTTCATTGCATTGAATAGCCTTTTCTGTATCGTAGCTACAATTAAGCTGCTCAATTGATATATAACGAGGACGATTAAAACAAAAGTAACGACTTATGGGCTGTTGCTGTACATTGCTAATAAGCGCATCTAACTTATGTAAGTTAGCTAAGTTAGTCGCAAATAATTGAATGCTATTACGACATTGATTTGGATTATTAGCTTGCTGATTGATTAAATGAATATCGTAATTTTTAGATATTTGATATTGTCGAATATCGTTAATCAGTGTGTTTTGCTGTTGTGACTCTATTAAAGGAAGTAGTTCATCTAAAGATTTTAGATCTCCTAAAGTAATGACTACATCAATTAATTTCTCTAAAGCATCGTGATCATACTTTTGTGTTAGTAGTAATGCTTTTGCTGCAATTAATTCGTCTTCTGCAATATAAAGGTCAGCCAACTCTACTAAGGCCTTTTCATGTTTAAGAAAAGCCGCTTGTTTATACCAATAAATAGCTTGAGTTGTGTCATCTTCAAGGTGGTAAATAGTTGCTAAGTCAAACGCTATGCTTTTATCTTTTTCGGCTAAAATTTTAGCTAAATAAAACCATTCATTCGAATGTTCTTCTACCATCAAAAAGCGATATTGAACCGCGTTTCGTATTCCTTTTTTAATAGCATAAGAAACTTCAGCTTCGCTAATATCGTTTAACGCTATTTTACTTTTTATATATTGAGGAAAAAAAAATGAGCCTGACGGTATACTTACCATCAGGCTCACTATTAATACTTTTAGAGTAATTGAAAAGAATTTCACTTTATTTAACAAAGCCAATAAATTTATTCAGGCTCAGTCGTAGTATCAATCTCTAATTTTTCACTGCGCATAAGATCTAATTCTAATTTAGCATAACGATGCTCAACAAATTCAAATACGTTCGTACTTAATGCTAATTTAAAAAAGTTAGCTGCGGCACCTTCTTTACCCAACAGTTGATTATACTTGCCTAGGTAAAAATAAGCTTCGCAAAGCCTATCGCTTAACTCTTTATTGGTACTTATATTAAGTGTTAAATTTTGAATAAACTCAGCTTGTGTTTCCTCACCTAAATAAAGGTTAATAATATTTTTTGCCCAAACGTTATCTGCAACTTCCGCAGAACGTGCGGCAAGATCGGCTTTGGCTTGCACTGCGTCTATTTGATATTCAGCTAAGTATAACCATAATAAACGGTATGGATCATCAGCACGACCATGATGAAATACTTGAAAATCGCTACGTGCTAAATTAGGTCTACCGCCGTAATAAAGTGCAATACCTCTATTTAAGTAGGCGTATTCATGTTCAGGATTTAAATCTAAAGCAGAATCAAATGAATCATAAGCTTGGTTAAATTCTTGTAGCTGAGTAAATTGAATACCAATAAAATTATACGCATCAACTAAATTAGGTTTTAGCTTAAGTGCACGATTAAAATCTAATCGAGCAAGAGAACGAAGCCCTACACTATCGTAGATAACACCACGGTCATAAAATAACTGAGCACGTTGTTCATCAGTAATTTTTGCTCTAAGTATAATGTCACTCAAGCGTAAAATTGCAATTTCACTTTTGTAATTAACAGCAACAGGTTCAGCAATAACTAATTGACCTATTCCGTTACTTTCACTTTTATTGCCATTGATTGCCGCACAACCTTGTGCACACAACACCATACTAATAATTAACAATCTACTTTTTAACAGCACAACATTCTTCCTATAAAACAATTGCTCTCAGTATATAAAAAAGGGAACCAATAGGCTCCCTTTTTTCTTATTTGCTCATTAATTCTTACAAATAATTATTCTGCTTCAGCTGGTGCTTCAGTCGCGGCTGGTTTTTCAGCTGCTTCTTTCATACTTAAACGAACACGGCCTTGACGGTCAACTTCAAGTACTTTAACAGTAACTTCTTGACCTTCTTTTAATACATCACTTACCGCATTAACACGTTCTTCAGAAATTTGTGAAATATGAACTAAACCATCTTTACCAGGTAATACATTAACAAATGCACCAAAATCAACAATACGTACAACTTTACCTTGGTAAATAGTACCTACTTCAATTTCAGCCGTTAATGCTTTAATACGGTTAATTGCATCTTCAGCTTGCTCGCTTGAAGTAGCTGCAATTTTAACTGTACCATCATCTTCAATTTCGATAGTTGTGCCAGTTTCTTCAGTAAGTTGACGAATAGTTGCGCCACCTTTACCGATAACGTCACGGATTTTATCAGTATTAATTTTTAATTTATGAATACGCGGAGCAAATTGTGAAATATCATCACGAGCGCCAGCAATAGCATCATCCATTACACTTAAGATATGAATACGAGCACCTTTCGCTTGGTTAAGCGCAGTTTGCATAATATCTTGAGTAATACCTTCAATTTTAATGTCCATTTGAAGAGCAGTAATACCGTTTTTAGTACCCGCTACTTTAAAGTCCATGTCACCTAAGTGATCTTCATCACCTAAGATATCAGAAAGAACAACGTGGCTGTCACCTTCTTTAACTAGACCCATAGCAATACCCGCTACAGAATCTTTAATTGGAACACCAGCATCCATAAGTGCTAATGAAGTACCACAAACAGAAGCCATTGAAGACGAACCGTTTGATTCAGTAATTTCAGAAACAACACGTACTGCGTACGGGAATTCTTCCATCGTTGGCATAACAGCTAACATACCGCGTTTAGCTAAACGGCCATGACCAATTTCACGACGCTTTGGAGAACCAACAAAACCTGTCTCGCCTACTGAGTAAGGAGGGAAGTTATAATGCAACATGAAGTTGTCAGTTTTCTCACCTAAAATAGTTTCAACACGTTGTGCGTCACGTGCAGTACCTAAAGTAGCGGTTACTAATGCTTGTGTTTCACCACGTGTAAATACAGCTGAACCATGCGTTCTTGGTAATACACCTGTCATAACATCTAGAGCACGGATCATTTCAGGATCACGACCATCAATACGTGGATGACCTTGAGTGATACGACCACGAACTACTGTTTTTTCTAAGTCGTGGAATAAATCTTTAGCTTCTTGAACGTTAAGTTCTGCATCTTCAGCTTCTAACTGTGCAATTACAGCATTTCTGATTTCAGCAACTTTTTCATAACGAACAGCTTTTTCTGTAATTTGGTAAGCTTCATCAACTTGTGCCGTAGCAAGCTCAGCAATTTTAGCTGTTAATGCTTCATTTTTAACAGGAGCAACCCAGTTCCATGAAGGCGTATTTACTTCAGCAGCAAATTCTTTAATAGCATTAATAGCCGTTTGTGATTGCTCATGGCCGTACATTACAGCGCCAAGCATTACATCTTCAGATAAAACGTCAGCTTCTGATTCAACCATAAGTACAGCAGCTTCAGTACCAGCAACAACTAAGTCTAATTGACTTGTTTCTAATTCAGACTGTAATGGGTTAAGAATATATTTACCGTCAGTGTAACCAACGCGAGCCGCACCAACTGGACCATTAAAAGGAGTACCTGAAATAGCTAATGCTGCAGAAGTACCTAATAATGAGATAATGTCTGGTGCAATTTCAGGGTTAGCTGAAACAACAGTGATAATAACTTGAACTTCGTTAGTAAAGCCTTCAGGGAATAACGGACGAATTGGACGGTCAATTAAACGACAGATTAATGTTTCTTCTTCTGAAGGGCGGCCTTCACGTTTGAAGAAACCACCAGGAATTTTACCTGCTGCGTATGTTTTTTCTTGATAGTTAACTGTTAAAGGGAAAAAATCTTGCCCTTCTTTAGCATCTTTTTTAGCAACAACAGACACTAATACACAAGTATCGTCCATGCTTGCCATTACAGCAGCTGTTGCTTGACGAGCGATAGCGCCCGTTTCTAGAGTTACGGTATGTTGACCGTATTGAAATGTTTTTGTAACAGTGTTGAACATATGTTCATTCCTTATTTTTTCGGATTATTTCCAATCTGTACAATTATTTATTCACTTAAGAAGAAAGCGAACTTTCTTTTTAAATTAAGTTGAACAAAAAATTATACAGTTTGGATAATGTAATAATTTTGCAAGAAAATTTGCTGAACCACAAAAATTCGCCCGCACATTATACTAACTAACCACACGATTTCCACAAAGAAAGTGGATTACTTACGGTATATTTTTTTATAGTTATTCTTTTGCATTACTCTTTATACGCTTCAGTTGATATAATTTAATTCTTTTTCAGTAAAAAGTTTAATTATATGACAACACCTTCATTAGAAAGAATTACGGTTGAGCCCAAAGTTAATGCGCAATCGTGCGTTATTTGGTTGCATGGTTTAGGCGATTCAGGTGCAGGTTTTGCCCCTATCGTTCCAGCGCTAAGTTTACCTTCAAATCATAGTATTCGTTTTATTTTCCCTCATGCCCCTGATAGAGCTGTGACCATTAACCAAGGCTATGTGATGAAAGCTTGGTACGACATTAAATCAATGGATCTGCACAACAGAGCAGATATGGAAGGTGTTTTAGAATCAGAAGCTTCTATTCATACACTTATTGACGAACAAATAAGTTCGGGCATTCCCGCTGAAAAAATTATACTTGCTGGTTTTAGCCAAGGTGGTGTTATAAGTTTATTTACTGGCTTGCGCTATTATAAGAAGTTAGCGGGAATTATGGCGCTTTCGTGCTATTTACCTAATGCCGATAAACTGCCTGATAATCTTCATGAAGCCAATAGTAAAACAAACATACTGCAAAATCATGGCGAACAAGATGAAGTGGTTTTAATGTCTGCAGGTAAAATGGCGAATAAATTATTACTTGAGCAAAACTACAACGTAGAGTGGAAATCGTACAATATGCCCCACAGTGTGTTACCAGAACAAATACAAGACATAGCTCAATGGATTAAAAAACGATTAGATTAACCTATACCCTTTACCATCCAATAAATTGCCAACAAGGTTGTTGGCAATTCACCAGCTCTAATTATGCTAAAGAAATAGTTACTGCAGCCCGTAAGCGTTGGCTACCAAAAGAAGCCATTTTATCAAAGTCTTCAATCGCAATAGGCACATATTGGCAATCAATAGCTGTTTGTAAATCTTCATCTAAATCAGGGTCGTGAACAAATAAGCAACGTTCATCAATGCCGGTAACGACCACCCAATGTGGCGATTTTTTCCCGTCAAGACGATAAGTACTAACTAAAATTAACACCGCTTCATTATTCTCTAAGCAGGCTTTAATATCATTGAATGAAATAGACTGCTCCAATAAGTTCACTTTTTCTTGCTGACATTGCGCTAACATTTGTTGATGTACCACAGTCATTATGTGTTTTTTATGCTCAGTTCGCACACCATCAACAAATAAAGGTTGATCGGTATTCAACCATACTTTGCTATTAAAACCTCTTCGCTGTGCTGACAATGCAAGCCCAAAGGGATGACAACCTCCATGACCAGAGGTCATAAAAATGGTGGTCGCCTCACGCCAAAGGTCCAGTTCTAGTGTAAGTGAGCTTTTTATACGGCTATTTAAACTTGTCATTGCCATCATTAAAGAAACAGGACCGCAGGTAAATTCAGTATTTTGCTTGAACCAAGGGGTTAGTTTTTTAATGCCTTTATCACCCATGGAGCGTATGCGTTTTTGCATACGTAAAGCATCAGAGTGATCATCGTAATAATCAACATATTCACCAAAAATACGGTAACCAAACGACTGATATAACGAAATTGCGTTCGTATTTTGTTTAGCAACTTCTAAACGCATGTAGTGGCGCTCATCCGTAGCAGCATGCTTCTCACTATATTCAAGAAGCTTTTTAGCAACCCCTTTACCACGAGCAACAGGTAATATTGCCAATGAATATAAACGCGCTAGCCGTGTTCCTTGGTGTTTTAAAATAAGTGCATAACCCAACATTTCATTTGAATTAGATTTTGCTACCCATAAATCGCTATGAGTAGATAAAATATGATGACGAAAGCTACGCTTACTCATTTGATCATAATTAAAACATGTTTGTTCTAATACGAATAAATCACTGAGATCTGTCAGTATAGCTTGCGATAAAAGAATATTGTTATCGTGTTTCATTAACGGTTCGAGCCTAGTAAACAAGATTGTGAATTCATCAGTTATACCAATTTGATTAAATAAGTGTTCTACTTTTTCATGAGGAAAAATGGATAAATATAAGGCATAAAATTTAGTAACTAGTGATTCTACTTATAAATTTTATAACGCTGTAGTTATTCATTTTAACCATTAAAAATGACCAGTTAATTAATCAACTTGGTATTACTGTCCTCTTTGCTCAAAACGTCTTAAAAACTCAGACATTACCTGCATGTAAAGTTCTTCACCTAAATAAGCATCTTCTACACCGCGATCAATATTAGGGTTATCGTTAACTTCTAGCACGTAAGCTTTACCATCTAATTCTTTAATATCAATACCATATAATCCATTGCCAACAACTGCTGCTGACTTTAAAGCAGCTTGAAGTACATGACGAGGCACTTCAAAGGTTGCTAGTGCATCAAAGCCACCTGAAAAATTACGTGAAGAACTGTGATTGTAAATTTGCCAATGATTTCTTGCCATGTAATAACGACAAGCATATAAAGCACGACCATTTAATACACCAATACGCCAGTCATAATCTGTATATAAATATTCTTGCGCCAATACCAAGGCTGACTCTTTTAAAAGCTCAACAATTAAGCTTTCTAATTCCGGTCGAGATTTAACTTTAAATACACCTTTAGAAAAAGCGCTCTCAGGCATTTTTAATACCATAGGATAACCAAACGTAGCCTCCAGTTGCGCTAAAGTTTCGGTTGAACTATCGCTAATAAACTCAGTTTTTAAGCTGGGGACTTTTTGATAATTAAAAGCATCATGTAAAAACACTTTATTACAGCAACGTAAAATAGAGTCTGGATCATCAATTACAACAATCCCCTGCTCTTCAGCTTCATAAGCTAATCGATAAGTGTGATGATTAATTGCTGTTGCTTCACGAATAAATAAGCCATCGAACTGATTAAGATGTACTAATTCATCTGCGGTAATAATTTGTGCTCTTATACCTAATTTAGCTCCCGCTTTCACAAATCGCTCAAGAGCACCTTTATTGCTAGGAGGCACTTTTTCATTCGGATCAACTAAAATAGCTAAATCCCAACGATATTTTTTATTACTGCGCTGATTACGATATGCAGTACGAGAGCTTTGTTCAACAATTTGTAAACATTGCGCTAACTGCTCTTTGGGTACTTGATTTAAACTTGCTCGCGTAATTTTGACTCGTAAGCCTTTACTTTCAGGGAGTAAAGTTATAGTTAATAATGGTGCAGGAAATTCACGAAAAACTCGCTGAGCAATAGCTTTGTAGTCGCCACCAATAACTTCTCCCATACAAACAAGTAAAGAAACTTCCGTAGCGGCCGAGTTATTAGACGTTAAAAACGCACCTTCAAACCACAAAAATTCACCTTGTGATCGCAATGCATTAATTGTTTTAACACTAGGAAAAACTGAATGTCCTCGAGCTTCAGCTAATAAAGAACAATAGTAGCCTTTACTCAAATAGCGTTCGGTATCGCATAAATTAATAATACGGGTTTTAGATTCGTGTTTTTTGGGGTAATCGTTTAAATAATCGTTAAAGCTTGTCGCATCAATTGAGTGAGTTAACAAAGTTTCGTCATCAACAACAAAAATAGTATTAAACATTGGGTCAATCCATAAGGATGGTGATGCTTGAGCACATCAGGAACTGACGGTTTGGGCACCCCATAAAAAGTACAGGGTTAAAAAGTTGCTAATATTTAGCGTGTAAATAGCGCTTTGTCAATCATATTTAATTGAATGAATTATTAAAGACGTTGGTATAAACAAATCGACAAAAAAGAGCAAATAATATGCTCTTTTTCCTTGTATACCCGTTACCAATCAAGAGGCTATTTCAGAGTGCATCTTGAATAATAACGGGTATATAAAAACACTATACTTAAGCTTTAACAACATCGATATAATAGCCTTCAACTCCATTAACGGTTTCTTTAACTAAGCCGTGAACATCGGTTTCAAAACCCGGTAATTCACTGTTAAAATCTCGAGCAAATTTTAAGTAGCTAATAATAGTTTTGTTAAAACGTTCGCCTGGCACCATTAAAGGAATTCCAGGAGGATAAGGTGTTACCAACATTGCAGTAATACGACCTTCAATGTCATCAATTGAAATACGTTCTATTTCACGGTGTGCCATTTTTGCCCAAGCATCCGCCGGTGTCATGGCCGTTTCAATGTTTGATAAATACATATTATTCGTAATTTTAGCTACGTCGTATTTTTTATACATTGCGTGAATTTTATTACATAAATCTTTTAATCCAATACGTTCATATCTCGGATGTTTTTTAACAAACTCAGGCAATACTCGCCATAGCAGTAAGTTTTGATCGTAATCATCTTTAAATTGCTGTAATTCAGTCACCATAGAATTCCAGCGACCTTTAGTAATTCCGATCGTAAACATAATAAAGAAAGAGTACAGGCCTGTTTTTTCAATAATAATACCGTGCTCTGATAAGTATTTACTTACAATAGCGGCTGGAATACCGCACTCATCAAAGTCACCTTTTACGTTTAAGCCGGGAGTGATAATGGTGGCTTTAATCGGATCAAGCATATTAAAGCCACTTTCTATTTCACCAAAATCATGCCAGCTGTCGCCTTCATGGATCATCCAATCATCTTGTTCGCCAATACCTTCATCAGCAATAGTGTCTGGTCCCCAAACTTTAAACCACCAATCGTCATCACCATAATCTTTATCAACTTTACGCATAGCGCGTCTAAAATCCATGGCTTCAAGTAACGATTCTTCCACTAAAGCATGTCCGCCTGGTGCTTCCATCATGGCAGCGGCAACATCACACGAAGCAATAATAGAGTACTGCGGGCTTGTTGATGAATGCATTAGATAAGATTCATTAAATCGATGAGTATCAAGCTTACGGTTATTAGCGTTTTGTACCAAAATTTGTGACGCTTGCGATAATCCTGCTAGCAACTTATGGGTGGATTGCGTGGAAAAAACTAATGTATCGTCTGAACGTGGTCGATCTGTACCTATAGCATGCATATTCTTATAAAAATCATGGAATGTCGCGTGTGGTAACCATGCTTCATCAAAGTGTAAGGTGTCGATTGTTGAACCTAAAATGTCTTTAATTTGCTCTACGTTATAAACAATACCGTCGTAAGTACTTTGTGTGATCGTTAAAATACGCGGCTTTTTATTTTTAGCATTACGCGCAAAAGGATTAGCCGCAATTTTCTTCTGGATAGATTCAGGGCTAAATTCAGATTTAGGAATAGGTCCAATAATGCCGTAATGATTACGCGTAGGCATTAAAAAGATAGGAATAGCCCCCGTCATAATAATTGAATGTAAAATCGATTTATGACAATTACGGTCAACGACGACAATATCCCCCGGCGCAACGGTTGAATGCCAAACAATTTTATTTGATGTTGATGTACCATTCGTCACAAAAAACAAATGGTCTGAATTAAAAATGCGTGCAGCATTTTGCTCACTGGCGGCAACAGGCCCTGTGTGATCTAATAATTGCCCTAATTCATCCACTGAATTACACACATCGGCACGTAACATGTTTTCACCAAAAAATTGATGAAACATTTGCCCAACAGGACTTTTTAAAAAAGCTACGCCACCCGAATGCCCTGGGCAATGCCATGAGTACGAACTGTCGCTCGCATAATCCATTAGCGCGCTAAAAAATGGCGGTGCTAACGAATCTAAATATTTTTTAGCTTCACGAATAATATGACGCGCCACAAATTCAGGCGTGTCTTCAAACATATGTATAAAACCATGTAATTCACGCAATACATCGTTTGGTATGTGTTGAGATGTTCTCGTTTCACCATACAAGAAAATAGGAATATCAGCATTACGTTTACGCACCGCGGTTATAAATGCACGAATTGAAGCTATTGCCTCATCTACAGCAGCTTCAGAACCATCACCAAATTCTTCGTCATCAATCGACAAAATAAAACTCGATGCACGACTCGCTTGTTGAGCAAAAGCGGTTAAGTCTACATAACTTGTAAAACCAACAACTTCCATTCCTTCGTTGGTTATTGATTCAGCTAAATCACGAATACTTGAACCTGATATATTTTCAGCTCTAAAATCTTCATCAATAACAACAATGGGAAAACGAAATTTCATGCATAGATTCCTTAAAATAATATGTAACCTACATTTAGGTTCGGTAGATATAAATTTAGACTATTTTTGTGACAAGTAGCTTAGTAATTTTAAGGTTATCCATATCAATAACCTCAAAACGATGTTCAGCATAAATCACATGATCCGTTAATGCTGGCAACCTACGTAATTTATACATAATAAAACCGGCTAAGGTTTCGTAATTTTCAGGTTCAGGAAAACCTTCTATATCAAGTGCTTTAGCAACATCAATAATAGAAGTAGCGCCGTCAATTAACCAAGAGCTACTATCGCGTGAAAGTATCTGCTGCTCATCTTGTGAACCTGAAAAACCATCAACAACCACAGAGGTCAATTCTTTTAAGGTAACTATTCCGACGACAAGCGAGTATTCGTTTAACACCACAGCAAAAGTTTCAGCATGATATTTAAAGGCTTCTAATGCTTCAGATAAGCTAAGAGAATCAGGTAAGTACATCACTTTTTTAATGATCATATCTGGTAATATTTCAGCTTCATTTCCCGCTAATACTTGTTTAAGTAAAGCTTTAGATTCAATTAAGCCTACAATAGAATCAAGCCCGTTATCACATACCAAATAAAAATTATGTGGGTGCTCAACAACTTTTGAACTGAGCGAGGCGGTAGATTCATTAACATCAAAAAACACAATATCGTCTCGTAAAGACATAACCGACATTAAACTTCTGTTTTCAAGTTCAAAAACATTACCGATCATTTGATATTCTTGTGAAGCAATTGAACCACTAGCCGCCCCAGCGTCAACAATAGCAACAATATCTTGTGCTGTTATGTTTTCTACGCGATCGATAGGAATACGACATAAGCGCATAATAGAGTCTGAAATTGTGTTGAAAAAAAGTACAAAAGGCTTTAGTAACACCACAAAAAACATCATAGGTTTTACTACGCGCAAAGCCACAGGCTCAGGTAGTGACATACCTATGCGTTTTGGTATTAAGTCAGCAAATAAAATAAATAAACTGGTGACCAATAAAAATGAGCAAGTAAAGCTAATTTGTGGGAGATATTTACCTTGATAAAAGTATGAAATAGACTCTTGAATTAATGGGGTAAAGGCTGCTTCACCAATAATACCGCCTAATATTGCAATAGCATTTAATGCAATTTGAATAACCGCAAAAAAAGCGCCTGATTTAGCTTGTAGTTGAAGGACTAACTTAGCGTTTTCGTTGCCTTCTTCAACCAGTACATTTAGCTTAAGTTGACGAGCTGCTGCTAATGCAATTTCAGCAATAGCAAAAAAAGCACTGGCAACAATAAGAACAAAGATCCAAAAAAAATCATTATTCACTTTATATATTCCACAAAATAAAAATAGAAAACGCTTTAGTTAATAACCAAATGATAGCGGTAGTATTAACTAAAAGTAATTTTAAAAATCATTAAAAACTCGCCATATTTTTGCTTTAAATAGTGTGAGCTTTGAAATTTCGCGGATTTAATCACCAATTTTTAATAAACGCAATCTATATTATTTAATATTTGCAACGAGCTTTAATAATTTTAGAAAAGCCTCTACAGACTCCTTCGAGGCTGACTCTTCCATGGTGTGATAACCTGTTGTAGGTATTTGTATTGTTGTACCGTCAACTAAGCCATTAGAGGCCGCAATAATTCGTCCTAGCTCAGTGCTCCCTAACGAATGAGGTGTTTCTCCAGCCTTTACTAAAAGCTTGTTTTGATTTTCAACATATCTATTTTTATAAGTAAAACTCAAGTTGTTTTGTACACATAAGTCTTCTATATATTTTGTACTTTCACTATTGAAATTTGCGTTCGCGTCTCTTTCTCTTAATACTAATAGTTGCTGGTCAGCTGTTGCTACGGTTGGAAACGGACTGGTATCAACAACAAATAACTTGTTGGTTGAACCTCCAAAACGCCTGAACCATTCAAGTAGGTAACGCCAACTTTTGCCTGCTTCTTCTTGCGCGGTAAAAAATGCTGTGCCTTTAAAGCCATGGCTAAATAAATCAACTAGAGCCGCATTGGTAATCACATTGTCGAGCTGGCCTGAGTATCTACCGTCTTTAAGAATCAACTTATCTCTAAATGCTATCGGCGTTCCTGCTACAACCCCTTCAAGACCATCAACTTCAAAAATTAAATTGTTACGGTTTTCACAAATATACGATTTAGTAATAATACCTTTACCACGATAAACACCTGACCACGGTTCATACGCATAAACTTCAACGGCATTAAAACGCTCGGTTATTTTGGTCATTAACTCTTCAGAAACCGAGTTATTTAATAAATCAGTTCTATTACCTGAAACAAATGCAGCATACTGAAATTCATTAGGCCCAGTACAAATAAGACCATGGCGATCACTATGAGCAGAAAACATAGCACTAAACGGATCGCTGCCTTGTGCAACTAATAAACCTTCGTACCACGTAACTTTAGCGCCACGCTCTTCAAGTTCACGCTGGAGTATACGAAAAAATGAATGCTCGGCACTCACTACACTTGGCTCTCTTATTAAGGTTTTTAATAAATCTAGAAAATCATCATCAAACATTTTTATTTACTCAAGTTGTTATAACTGTATCAATATCATTAAAAAACAATCGCACTTATTCTTGTAAAAACTGTTTATCATTAACAAATTGTAAAGGTAAACAATCGCTGTTTTTATTAATCACTCGCGAGCGATCAACTCTTACACCGCTACCAGAATATACACCTGATACCATAAAAGTTGATACTTGTGTGTAACTACCTTCAACATGAGGTAACGGAAAATATTGCTGATAGATTTTTTCTTGTTCACTAAAGTGCCCGTCTGTTGACTCTACCAACTCTTCATTTTTACTGAATAAAGAAATATTGGCACCACAACGCCCTACAATAGGCTTAGCAACATAGCCCAGCGCTTTTAACTCATCAGATAACTCAAAAGATGAATTAAGTAGTAATGGATGATTAGGAAATAAACTCCACAACACGGGTAAAATCGCTTTATTACTAGGAATAAGTGACCATAACGGCTCAAATACCATGACATTTTTACGAAATAGTACGTCTGATAACCCTATAGTTTTCCCTTTTTGTTGTCCTGGCTCATACACCGTTTGCTCTTTATCAAGGTTTTCACACTCTTGTCTTATTTGATCTAAGGCGGTTTCCCAAGCCCATGTTTTCCATACCCATGAAACTTGCTCGCCGTCTTCATCAATAATATTGTCGTTTTCATCCCATTCGAGGCCATTCAAGCCAATAACAACTTTACTATTTAAACCTGCGGCTCGAATAGCGTCTTGCATAAATAAAGCGTGATATTCTTCTTCAGGGTCGTTATCTCTTAAAATATGAACAACACCTTTAACATGACTTTTTTTCCATGCTTTAACTAAATCTTTAAATAAGTCTTTTCCGCCATTTTCGTCGTCGTTAAGTTTATGGTGATTAAACCATTTACCTTGCACTTTACCTGTTTCCATATAACAAGAGGCTGAATCACAGTTGTATTCGTATACCTTTAGCCCGTCTTCAGTTAAAGCAAAATCGAAACGACTTGTGATCACTTCATTCAAGCGGTTATCCCAAGATTGACGTATTTTAGGCAAAATCGCATTCGGTAAATTAAACTGACTTAGCAGTTCATCATTCGATAACACGTACTCGGTTGCATGCATAAATAAGCCATGCAGTTCGTTACTGGCATTTTCTAACGTATGTTGTGTAGTTTTTGACAAAATAAGGTATCTGTTTTGCTCTTCCACTACATCAGACAGGAAATGTCCTCCCATCGCTTTTACAAAAGCCGCTTCATCATTATTGGCAATATTGAGCCAAGATTTTTTCTTAGACTCAGCAATATCAATACGCCTACTTTTTACTTTATTTAATTCAATATTTTTGCCTACCGTTGGTTCAGCAAAGGTTTGGTCATCTGTTTGAATCATCCATCCTAAAATTTCAGCATCACCATAAGAACAAGTTATCCAATACTCGCCATCTTCATTGATAACAGCTTTAAGTTCTCGGGCATAATTATGTCCTTCAGGCCAAAGCGCATGCCCTACATTTTGTTCAGCAATACGAATATATTCAGAAGTAACTTCTGTAACAATAGCAACGTGGCCAGTGTCTTCAAACTCACCACCCTCTTTCCAAATTAATAAACACCCAATACTTGGGTGTCTCTGACTACCGTTAGCAAAAGCATTTAACGGTAATTCAACATTAGCGGTTACGTCGCGAACACTACGTAGTTCAAAAATATCATAAGCCATGGCAACATCATTAAAGATCAAGCCTTGGTTGATATACATCCAGCGTCGTGCAAATTCAACACATTGCCACTTATACCCCATATACACACCGTTATAATAACTACGGTAAGCACTGCGATTAGGGTAATCAACATCTGATGCGGTTTTATAATCAGATGAATAAACAGGCACATTGCCCAAGGCATGTCCTAATAAAGTACCAAACGCTTCAACCTTTTTATCAAAAAGCTTGTTGGAATATGTCATGAAAAGTGATCACTATAGGTGTGTGTAAAATAAATTTTTAAGTTATTAAACCTAAAAACAGTATTTCTATACTCAATTTATTAAAAGAATATTAATAAAGACTCTGTTTTATTGAGTACGTAGATTTAATAAGCGTTTTAATGCAGTTTGATAAAAAACACAATATTTATTTACATAAAACTGATAATAATTAAATAAGATATTGTTTGATGATTATTTAAAGAAAAAACCTTTAAGTGAGGTGACTTAAAGGTTTTTATTATTTTACGAAAGGGTTAACGCTATTGAAAGAAACTAGCCATGACTTGGGTTATTTAATTTTCGTCTTTTAGTAACCGCCATAGGCGTAATAGTGTCTTCTAATGTTTTCTCCCATCCTAATAAAAAATAGATCTCAGCCATTAAAAATAAAGGTGCAATAAGAAACTGACCCAAATCGTCAATAAATGCAGGTTTAGCTTTTTCGTAATAATGCCCAATAAACTGAAGTACCCAACCAACAACAAATACCACTAAAGCTATATATAATGCGTATTCATGATCAACAAAAAAACTCACTAAATATAAATTTATCGCACTATAAAACACCATAGCTATGGCCAATTTAACGTGCAAAATAAAATAATAGATAAGTGAAACCGCGAAAAAAACATAAGCAGGCGTGTATGTAAAACTGATATTGGCAAGGTCAAACTGATAAACGTTTAAGCTCAGAAACAAGGTTAATGCCCATATAATTAAAGGCACACCAATAAAATGGGTTTTAATATTAGTTTTATTAAAATGTGAACTTTTGTATTGAGATAATTGCTCTTCAATATTTTTCATATAATGGTCTTATTTATGTGGTTACTCCATTTTCATCATGACAATAAATAAGAGCAATGTAAACAAGTCAGACCAGAAGAAATAATTATTGAATAAAACGGTTTTATAATAAAAAGGCATTACATGAATAAATTTCAACATTAGAAAACAATGAGCGTGTTCTTTTAATAGTATTTATTTATATTTATCATTTTTTATATATAAATCAGTAGATTAAAAAGCCCATCATCCCGAGTTCGGGTTAAAGTAGAAATCTTAATAAAGTAGTAAAAACAAGATATAAAAAATGCCAATCAGTTAACCTGATTGGCATTAAACTTTATGTAACGCTTATTTAAATAGTGTTGTTAAACAATATTATAATTTGTCAGCATTATCAGATAAGTATGCAGCAACACCGTCTGGAGAAGCAGTCATACCTTTATCACCTTTGTTCCAGCCTGCAGGACAAACTTCACCGTGGTCTTGGTGGAATTGTAATGCATCAACCATACGTAACATTTCATCTACGTTACGGCCTAATGGTAAATCGTTAACTACTTGATGACGTACGTTACCTTCTTCATCAATTAAGAAAGAACCACGGAAAGCTACGCCAGCATCTGGATGCTCAACATCGTATGCTTGACAGATAGTGTGCTTAGTATCAGCAACTAATGTGTATTGTACTGGACCAATACCACCTTCGTTTACTGGTGTGTTTCTCCATGCATTGTGAGAAAATTGTGAATCAATAGAAACACCAATAACTTCAACACCACGGCTTTTGAATTCTTCAATACGGTGATCAAAAGCTAATAATTCTGAAGGACAAACAAATGTGAAATCTAAAGGATAGAAAAATACTACAGCTTTTTTACCTTTAATTGCTTCAGATAAAGTAAAGCTATCTACAATTTCACCAGTACCTAATACTGCTGCTGCTGTAAAATCCGGTGCTGGACGACCAACTAATACACTCATTTTATTCTCCTAATATATAAGTTTATAAAACCTTAAAGGCTAAATTATTTAATTAACACTAACCATTATTGTGACTAACATTTATATTTCAATACTCTTTGAAAAAGAAATTATGCTTCTTTTTCAGAATTATTTTTTGCTGCTGATGCTTTAACCAAAGTTTGTAGCTCACCTTGTTGAAACATTTCAATAATAATGTCACATCCGCCCACAAGCTCACCATCAACCCATAATTGTGGAAATGTAGGCCAATCAGCATATTTAGGTAATTCGGCTCTAATTTCTGGATCTTGTAAAATATCTACGTAAGCAAATTTTTCTTCACATGAAATAAGTGCTTGAGACGCTTGAGAAGAAAAGCCACAACTAGGAAGCTTAGGCGAACCTTTCATGTAAAGTATGATTGAATTTTCTGAAATTTGCTGTTTAATACGTTCGATCGTATCCATGGTAACCTCTATATTTAATTAACTTAACTGTATTATATACCCAAAGCACCTATGTAGTACTGAGTCATGAATATTAAAAGTGACTTGGGTATAACATGGAGGCAAAGTACAGATATACAATGCCATTCCTTCTTACAAACAAAATAGTTATATATTAAAACTTACTAACCTTGATAAAATCAATGTTAATCCCTATATATTGGGTTAAACTAAGTAAGCTTTATAAATACCCGAGTAGTTTACTAGGTTTATAATAAAAACAAACTAATTCTTTAATATATTCTATAAGAATATATATTTTTAATTACTTTTCAGGAGATAAAAATGGCTATTGAATTACCAGCATTACCCTATGCTATGGATGCGTTAGCACCACACATTTCACAAGAAACTTTAGAATTTCATTACGGTAAGCATCACAACACTTACGTTGTTAAGCTTAACGGATTAATTGAAGGTACTGACTTTGAAGGTAAATCTCTTGAAGATATCATTAAAACATCTTCAGCAGGCGTATTTAACAACGCAGCACAAATTTGGAACCACACGTTTTACTGGAACAGCTTAAGCCCTAACGGCGGCGGCGAACCTACTGGTGCTCTAGCTGACGCTATTACAGCTAGCTTTGGTTCTTTTGCTGAATTTAAAGCAAAATTCACAGACAGTGCAATTAACAACTTTGGTTCAAGCTGGACTTGGTTAGTTAAAAACGCTGATGGTTCTTTAGCAATCGTTAATACATCTAACGCTGCTACACCATTAACTGACGAAGGTGTTACACCTGTTATCACTGTAGATTTATGGGAACATGCATACTACATTGATTACCGTAACTTACGTCCTAGCTACATGGATGCTTTTTGGGCATTAGCTAACTGGGAATTTGCTTCAGCTAACTTTGCTTAATTTTTATAAATTAAAGTAAGTTGCTGGATCTGAATTTAAAAAGCCTTTGATTTTATCAAAGGCTTTTTTGTTTTTGTCACGCTTATATTGAGTTCCAGTTACGTTACTTAACCTGAGTTCGGGTTAATTAACAACCTGAATCAATAAACGCTACGACTGGCGCTACACCAGCACTTGTTGAACCTGTATAAGTAATATAGCAGTTACTCGCTAATATATTGACTGTGTTTACATATTGTCCTTTTGTTTTACCTAGTGTCGCTGTAGTGATAAAAAATATATTGTTACTACCATTTCCCGACCAAGTCCAATCATCACCAGATATATCTAATGCTTTTACAATACCCTCAGATCTATGCGCATTAGGGTACCCATATTTAATCGCTATATCGTCAGTTCCATCTCCATCTAAATCAATATTATCGGCAGCCTCATTCTGCTTACCTTGTACTATTGATTTTGTATAAACAAGTTTAGCTGCAGAAGCCATAGAACCTGATAATGATTTAAGTACTGATTCATTAGCATCGCCAGTTAAATCAATAAACTTAGGTGCCGCAGTCGCCGCTAAAATACCTAAAATAACAATAACAACAACTAACTCAATTAGCGTAAAACCATTTTTATTCATTTCGTGTTTCATTCGTTGTACTTCTCTATATATCCACTTGATAACAGTATAGAAGCTTTATTATAAAGAATACAGTATGTGATTTATCGTCTAATCACTCATCTAAAATCAAATTAAAAAATATGCTATTTAAAGCGCATTTACTTTTCTGATAAACATGGCATCTTTGAAGAGGACATTAATGTGTTGAAGCCCCGATAAATTAATTTTATTTTGGAGATAATAAAATTCAATAGGGTCATCATCACGTGAACCTAAACCACTGATATATGAAATATCTTTAATATCATTAAAAGCAACAAAATCCCCAAAACGACAAGCTATATAACAAAGTAAATTATTTTGTATCTCTTCGGTACTCACATCATCACCTAAACTCCCATTACATAACATTAATAAACTATTACCAATACCATTGATGAGAGAATCAGGGAGTGTCCACTCTTGAGCCATAATTTTACCAACAATAGCAGAGTTAAAGCCGTAAGACACCTGTGCTTTTTTCACTCTTTCATACAATGAATTTGACAATAAATAATCATCCGACAATTGCGGTTCATTAGATAACATAGCCATATCACCCAAATAACATAATAAACACCGTGTAGATAATTCAGCAGCGTTTTCTTTACCCAGCTCTTTAGCTAACAGTAAACAAAATGCACTTGCCATATAACTCGCTGTCGATAATTTTTGATATGCTTTTTCTTGTTGAGGAGTGTTAAATTTTATTACATCTTGTAATGTGATCTGCGCAATAATATTTTTAATTCCATTGACCCCCATAAAATTAATCGCATGCTGTATGCTTGTTATAGGTGTTCTTAATGCAAAAAGAGGAGAGTTAACAACATTTAATATTTTAGCCGTCATTTTAGGATCTGTTTTTATCAAATCAAATAGTTCGTTAGGTTCAAAGCCTCCTTTAATCAAGGTTAATAATATAGGATTAGGCTTCTTAAAGGTTTTTGCAATACGAGTGACTTCAAGCGTTTTTTCTTGGTTCAGATCACTAGCAAGGTTTACATTAAAATCAAAAAAACCATCAGGCATTTCACGAGTATTTTGAAGAACGCTCGAACTATCATTTGTAAATTGAGTTTTATTTACACTTTCAGGGAAGCTCTTTATATGCTGGTTTTTAAAGTTTCGACTATTACTTTTTGACACTTTATAAACAGGTTTCTTATTGTTCCCCCTAAAAAAAACAAAATACAAAACGATTAAAACTATCAATAACATAATGATTTTAAAAGACATAAAGCACCTAAAAAATTAATCCATAATATAATTAAATATATATTAACGATTAACTCACCAGATAACCACGTAAATATATAGCTAACCTCACTCGGGGTAATGAATGTTAGTGAATTAATTAAAAGCTTTATTTATCAAGTGATTGATGTGTATTGTTGTTTTCCTAAGCGATATTAGTCTCTCAACATTAATATTTTTGTGTATAACAAGGCGAATTTTTCTATCTATTAGTAATAAATTCAACGAAGTTAGGCGCAAAAATAGCTGCTAGAACAGCATTTATTAAGCCGAGTTAAGGTTGTTTAATACACAATATAAAAGTTCTGAAGTTATCTGATGATTTTTCGCAGGTATTTGTAAATAGTGAATCTATTTGTTTTGCATAAAAAATCATAAAAGCGTAATATTTATTTACTTTTATTTTTGTATTGTTATAGATGTTATGCCTGTTAATTTACCTGAACTTATTCCCGCGTCACTTACTCCCATTGAAGGCATCCGCCTAGGTTGGGCTGAATCAAATATTAAAAAACTAAATCGTAAAGACTTACTGATTATTGAAATTGCCGATAACAGTTCTGTATCCGGTGTTTTTACACAAAACCGCTTTTGTGCAGCGCCCGTTACCTTATGTAAAAAACATTTAACGGCTGTAAAAAACAAACAAGTCGCCAGTATTAAAGCCTTGGTAATAAATACCGGAAATGCTAATGCAGGCACAGGTGAGCAAGGCATGTTAGATGCAATGACTACTTGTCAGCATTTAGCTGAAACGATGAATATTCCTGTAGAATCTATATTACCTTTTTCAACAGGCGTTATTTTAGAACACCTACCGATGAATAAATTATTAGCCGGTTTACCGCTTGCTATAGCAAATTTAAAGAGCGATAACTGGGCCGATGCTGCTACAACCATTATGACCACAGATGTTGCTCCCAAAGCCTATTCTACTCAAGTACAAATAGGTAGCGAACAAGTAACGATTACAGGAATATCTAAGGGTGCTGGCATGATCCACCCTAATATGGCCACCATGTTAGGTTACGTAGCAACCGATGCCAATATAACTCAATCGTTATTAGACGAAATTACAAAAGAAGTCGCCGACTTATCGTTTAACTGTATTTCTGTTGACGGTGACACATCAACCAACGACTCATTTATCGTTATCGCTACAGGAAAAAGTAGTGCTCCTGCTATTACTAGTCGTGAAGATGCTGGCTTTAAGGAAGTATTTAATGCTCTACTTGAAACCTCGCAGTATTTAGCTAAAGCCATCATACGAGATGGTGAAGGTGCCACTAAATTTATAACTGTAACCGTTAACGGTGCCTTAAGTATTGAAGAAGCCAAAACAATCGGGTTTTCTATTGGTAAAAGCCCGCTGGTTAAAACAGCCATGTTTGCGTCAGATCCAAACTTAGGGCGTGTACTCGCTGCTATAGGTTACGCTTCACGCGAATGTAAATCGCTAGAAGACTTAGACACAGCACAACTAGAATTATATTTTGGTGACACATTAGTCGCTGAAAAAGGTGGTCGCGCCGCTAGTTACAAAGAAGAAGTAGGCCAAGCTATTATGAACGAAGCTGAAATAGATATTACGGTAGAACTTCATCGTGGCAATGAAAGCGCAACTATTTGGACATGTGATTTTAGCTACGATTACGTAAAAATTAATGCTGAATATAGAACGTAAATAGTTAGCGTTAATTACTCCGCTCTTCGTGTTACACAACCTACTTGTAAACAGGTTGTGTAATACTATTTCGTTTCGTCTTGAAATATTTCCTCAATTACCATTCCAAATAATCGAGATATTTTAAAAGCGAGCGGTAAACTAGGATCAAACTTTCCTTTTTCGATCGCATTAATCGTTTGCCTAGAGACCTCTAATTTTTCAGCTAAATTTGCTTGTGTCCAATTCAATTCAGCACGAAGAGCCTTTAACCTATTCTTCATTTGTATTTCACTCGTCCTACAACAATACCAATCATATAGCTAAGGCTTAGTATCATAATTAAGTGAAATGTCTTAGCCTCACCAATAATACCTCCCCTAGCAAGAATAGATAAACTAGCAAAGCTAACGATTGTAACCCCAACCGATAAAGCTAATGCGTCAAGTTGGATTTTTCTTTCCATTTCATCGAGGTAAATTAGGAAATACTTGTACGATAAAACAAGTTTAATTCCAACAGCAAGATTCACTATAAAGCACATGATAGCCGTTGCAGTATTAAACCATTCTACGGTTGTTAAATACGTGAACATACCTAAACTCAGCGTCCATAATATAGCCCAAACATTAGCTCTCATAGAGTTTTTAAGATCACGTTTTGGTAGCCCCTTACCCATAATACAATTAATCATGTCTTTCATATTGCGCCCCTTAATGTAAAGCAAACTTGACTTTAAGATAAAACAAACCAAACAAAAAGTAAAGTGAACTTTACTTTTTTTAAAACTGCTAGATATCAATAATTGTATTTGAGATTTCCTCTAGATGTTGATATTTGCATTTAAATTTATTGCCAAATAATCAAGCTACGTGGTAGATTGTCAACTTTCACCAATAAACAAATAAATTTACTAGTGATACACCGCTATAGATTTACCCAATAAGCTGATTAGGTTAATAAGCATGAAAAACACAACAATGTATTCCGTATTTTTACCCATGTCTCTATTATTAGGGGCTTGTGGTAACGATAAAACAACAGAGGTTACCAACACAGTATCTCCGACTAGTGATGTATTAATTGCAGACTTCGAACAAAATATTCCATCATGGGTAAGCAGTGAAAATGCTGTAATAAAGCAAATATCAAATAGTGGCGTAACAAAAGGTAAGCAAGCTCTTAACATTGATTTTGATTCCACAGAGCAAAAAGCATCAGTAACTTTACAGCCAGAAAAGCCTTGGGACTGGAGTCAACTTAATGCTTTTAATTTAGCAACTGATATCACTAACCCTAGCGATGTATCCGTACACCTTTATTTAACCGTTAAAGATAACAGCGGCTGGTTTCATAGACGTAGCGTTAGTATTCCTGCTCACTCTAGCGGAACATACTATGCAGAATTGAAGGGTGAACAATTAGAGTTTGATAGCGGTTTACGTGAAGATCCACCAGCATGGACGTCAACTGATCAAAAAATGTTTTGGCAAAATGGCCGAAAAAAACTACAACTTGAAAATATTGTTAGCATTACTTACAACGTAGACACGATGAATGAAGATAAAAGCTTGATCATCGACAATGTAAGATTAAGAGAAAACCCTGAAATTGACCCTAGCTATTTAGTTGGTATAACTGACAAGTTCGGTCAAAACGCTAAAATAGATTTTCCTAACAAAGTAAAATCTGAGGAACAGTTAAAAGCACTAGCTGATGCTGAATTAGCGACATTAGAAAAAGAAGGCCCTATGGCCGATCGCTCTAAATTTGGTGGTTGGAAAAGCGGACCTAAGCTAGAAGGTACAGGCTACTTTAGAACTGAAAAAGTTGATGGTAAATGGGCCATGGTAGATCCTGAAGGTTACTTATTTTTCTCTTCAGCCTTAGCCAATATCCGTATTGCTAATACCACTACAACTACAGGTGTTGATTTTAAAGACGATTCGGTTAGATATATCGATCCAAACGATGTAACGCCTGAAGACTCTTTAGGTATTCGCCCAGTATCAAAAGAAGCACAAAAAACACGTTATATTTCATCAGACGTTCGTCATAACTTATTTACTTGGTTACCTAGCTACGACGATGAATTGGCTAACCATTACAGTTACCGACGTTCTGTACATCGTGGCCCTATTCACCATGGTGAAACCTTCAGCTTTTACCAAGCTAATTTAGAAAGACGCTATGGTGAAACTTATCCCGATTCGTACAATGAAAAATGGCGAGATGTTACCATTAAACGTTTTAAAAACTGGGGATTTACTTCTACTGGTAACTGGACTGGTGCCGAATTTTATCAAATGGATCGCATCCCTTATTTTGCTAATGGCTGGATAATTGGTGACTTTAAAACCGTTTCTTCAGGCCATGATGTTTGGTCACCCATGCCAGATCCATTCGATCCTGAATTTAAACACAGAGCAGAGCTAACTACTCAAGTTATTGCTGAAGAAGTAAAAAACAACCCTTGGTGTATAGGTGTTTTTGTTGATAACGAAAAAAGCTGGGGTAATATAAGCACTAAACGTGGTCACTACGGCATAGTTATTCATACCTTATCAATTGAAGATAAAGACAGCCCAACTAAAAATGAATTTAATCGTTTATTAAAAGAAAAATACACCTCTATTGAATCTCTTAATACCGCTTGGAATACAAAGCTTGATTCATGGGAAACACTCAGCAATGGTTATAAAGTAGGTGATTTAACCGATGAGATGATTGCTGATTTTTCAACGTTATTAGAAGCTTACGCAACTCAATACTTTAAAATTGTACACAACGCATTAGAAAAAGTATTACCTAATCATATGTACATGGGCGTTCGTATGGCGCATTGGGGGATGACACCTGAAGCTGTAAAAGCGGCTAAAAAGTACGTTAACGTAATGAGCTACAACTATTACAAAGAAGGCCTACACGAAAAAGCATGGGAATTTTTAGCTGAAACCGATATGCCCAGTATTATTGGTGAATACCATATTGGCGCAACAAGCGATACCGGCTTATATCACCCTGGTTTAATACTCGCTTCAGATCAACAAGACAGAGCGCGTATGTACAAAGAATATATGAGAACCGTAGTAGACAATCCGTACTTTGTTGGCGCACATTGGTTTCAATACATTGATTCACCGCTTACAGGTAGAGCTTACGATGGCGAAAACTACAACGTAGGGTTTGTTACTATTGCCGATGTTCCATACAAAGCTATGGTAGATGCCACTAAAGAAATAAACAGCGAACTTTACCAACGACGATTTGGTAAGTAATACTCGCTGCATATAAGTAATAAAAACAATCATCAAGGTAATGTTACCCCAAAGTTACTTTGATGATTTATTTCATTCCATTTAATCTTAACGCTTCGCCTTTATCACCTTTGTCATGTATCTAAAACAAAGCTGTTACACAAACGACATATATCTGAAATAAATCCTTCAAATATCATTGGTAATCTCAAAGCTAAAGGAATAGTTGAGACTAACAATGAAAGAGAATTTTTTACTATACAGTCTATTTGCGGTAATTATAGTTTACCTATTAAACCGTATTAGAATACGTTTACAGCTATCTAGAGCTAAACACCCATCATTACGTGGTCATAGTAAATGGTCGCGCAGAATCACCAGTAAAATACCTTATTTTTCATATAATGAATCTCACTATTTTAGTTGCGATGGCGCGCCAGAGCACATTGCTTTGCAGCGTAAAGAGGCTTTATACAATTTAGCAACAAACGTTAATCAAAATTGTTCTAAAACCATTGATTACTGTAATAAACTTGAAAAAAGTATTTCTGATATTCAATTTACCAGCAATTACCGCATCCCCTTTCCTTTTCAAAAATTATTACCTAAAGCCTTTAAGTTAGGCTCTATTACCGACGAAACCCAAGGGACAAAAATAAAAGATTTAGATGGTAACTGGCGTTTTGATTTATCGGGTTCTTACGGCGTCAATGTATTTGGTTACGACTTCTACAAAGACTGTATGGACAAAGGCTTTGAACAAGTAAAAAACCTCGGCCCTGTTTTAGGTTCGTATCACCCTATTATTGGTGAAAACGTCGAGTTAATTAAACGTATTTCAGGATTAGACGAAGTGTCTTTTCACATGTCGGGCACTGAAGCCGTTATGCAAGCCGTTAGATTAGCGCGCTACCACACTAAAAAAACACATTTAGTACGCTTTTGTGGTGCTTATCATGGCTGGTGGGACGGCGTACAACCCGGTGTAGGTAATCGTCGCAAAGTAAACGATGTTTATACCCTAGCTGATTTAAGTGAAAACGCGTTACAAGTGTTATCAACCAGAAACGATATTGCTTGCGTATTAATAAACCCATTGCAAGCCTTTCATCCAAACTCTGATTCAGGCTCAGACTCAACACTTATCGCCAGCGACAGAGCCACTAATTTCAATAAAAAACAGTACACAGCTTGGCTTAAAAATATTCAAGAAATATGTAACCGTCGCAACATCGTACTTATTTTTGATGAAGTATTTACAGGGTTCAGACTTGGTTACAGAGGCGCACAAGGCTATTTTGATGTACAAGCTGACTTAGTGACCTACGGTAAAACTTTAGGAGGAGGCTTGCCTGTAGGCGTATTAGCTGGGCAATCACATTTAATGAAACGATTTAGAAAAGACGCGCCCGCTGATGTGTCTTTCGCACGAGGTACGTTCAACTCTCATCCTTATGTAATGGGTGCTATGAACGAGTTTTTAAATCGTATTCAATCGCCTGAAATTCAAAACATTTACCAAAGCATTGAAAGTGTTTGGAACAAACGCGTTGAAAAATTTAACCACAAGTTACAAGCCAATAACTTACCGCTCAAAATTACTAATATGCATAGCATTTTATCGGTTTTATACACTAAACCCAGTCGATACAACTGGATGCTGCAATTCTATTTAAAAAATGCAGGTTTAGAAATGAGTTGGTTAGGATCTGGCAGAATGATCATGAGCTTTAACTTTACTGATGAAGAGTTTGAAGAAGTTATGGCTCGCTTTGTTCAAGCTGCGCTTAGCATGAAAAACGACGGTTGGTGGTGGCAGTCAGCAGAGCTTACTAACAAAAAAATTAAGCGTCAGTTCTTATTCGACATGTTAACAAATATGTTTCCTGTTCTCGCTAACATTATGTCTTCCCCTATTAAAAGTATTTCTTTAAAGGCAGATTCAAGGTTACCTAATACGTCAGTAATAAACACAACTAACATCCAACCCATTAAAGAACCATTAACCTACAAACCTGAAACGAAAAACACAACAATAAAGAAGGTATCTTAATATGCTTCAAATCACTGACGCCATAAATAAAGAGCAACCATTAAAGAAGCACGTTACCAAAAGTAATTTCAGGGAGTCGTTACAAAACGAATACAACGACTACTTAGATTCTCAAATCAATCGATTCGACAGTGAAAACTGTTTAAAAATAGATTTACATTGCCATGACCATAACAGCGACGTGCCCGATGAATTGTGGGGCCGTATATTACGTTTACCTGAAACATGGCTAAAAACAAAAGAGCTCGTGAGCTTACTTAAAAAGAACAACATGGATGTGATCACAGTAAGTAACCATAATAATGCGCGTTCATGTTGGAAGCTACTAGACCAAGGTATTGATGTTTTAGTTGCCGCCGAATTTACCTGTTACTTTCCTGAATACGAGTTATACATTCATGTATTAACTTATGGCTTTACTAAAGAACAAGAAGTTGAGTTAAACGAAAAACGTCAAAATATTTATGACTTTCTTCGTTACACCGCACAAGCCGACATTCCGGTAATAATGCCTCACCCACTCTATTTTTATACTAAAAATGAAAAAATAGATCTCTCATTATTTGAAAAGCTCGCGGTAATGTTTCAACGCTTTGAAGTGTTAAATGGTCAGCGCGATTTATGGCAAAGTGTACTGACCTTAAATTGGGCGCAAAGTTTAACGGCAGAAAAAATACTCTCGTACGCTAAAAAACACAACTTAAACCCTTTTGATTTTGCGGTTGATCCCAACAAACCTAAAATTTTAACGGGGGGTTCCGACGACCATACAGGTATTTTTGCAGGGCAATGTGGCTCAAATCTTTATATTCCTAATTTAGCTAAAAGGTTAGAAACCGAAAAACCTTCTGCTCTCGCTCTTGAAGCTCTACGAGAAGGCAACGTATCGCCTTTTGGTCAAATAGGTGAAAACCAAAAGCTCAATATCGCCCTGCTCGATTATTTTTCGCAAGTGGCAACCAAAATAACCGACCCCGGCTTATTACGCATAATGCTGCACAGAGGTTCAGCATGGGACAAAATAGGTTGTTTTGTAGTAAGTAACTTTTTGTTAGAAATGCAAAAAAACAAAAAAGCGATGAAGTTCTTCCAGTTTATTCATGACGCACTTCAAGGTAAAAAACCCAACAAACTCATTAAATGGCAAACCTCTAAAAACTATCGTTTTTGTTTTAATTATTTAGAACAAATAGCCGACAGTAAACATAAATCTCCAGAAGAATTTGTAAGTACCGTTAACGATGTTATTGGCAAGTTATTCGCGTATTTAAACAAATTAATGGCCACTAAAATCGAAGAAACTATTAACCATAACAAAGGCCCTAAACTAACTAATATTTCTACCGAAGCAATAACCCGTAAATTTGAAGTACCTAGCCAACTTACAGCACTATTTTTTGGTAACAACGTAAAAAAAGACAACATGAGTAATGTGAAGGTTGAAAAGCTGCTCGACCACCTTTCATTTCCACTACTTATTAGTACTTTTTTAGCCGGAGCAACTTTAGCGTCTACACGTGTTTTATACCAAAACCGTAATTTATTAAATGGTTTTGCTGACCACTTAGGTAAAAATCGCCATCAAAATAAAGCCTTGTATTTAACCGATACATTACGCGATAAAAATGGTGTATCCAACTCGTTATCAGGCAAGTTAAAAGAAATTCAAAAAGCCGATTTACCTATCGACTTTTTAATTTGTCATACCGATATTGCACCAGAACCACACCTTTATGTAGTGCGTCCTATTTCAACGTTTTCGGTTCCTCATTATGGCGATCAAGAAATACGTATTCCTGACTTAATGGAAATAGCGCGTATATTTTACGAAGGCGGTTACGACCGTATTATTTGCTCTACCGAAGGGCCTATGGCAGTTGTGTCGTTGTTTATTCAACAAATGTTTAATGTGCCTTGTTACTTTTTTATGCACACCGATTGGATCGACTTTATCAAGCACGGCACTGACTTAACACAATACGAACGCGACCGAGTACGCCGTTTATTACGTGCTTTATATAATAGATACGACGGTATTTTTGTATTAAACAGCGAGCATAAAGAATGGCTAACGGATCATGAAATGCAGCTAGAACCCAGCAAGGTATTTTTAACTGCACACCATACACAGCCAAGAAATGCTAATGCCAAGCCCATGAAAAAATCTGACCTGTTTGCCGATGCTACAGACGACACACCTATTTTATTTATTGCGTGTAGAGTCAGCAAAGAAAAAGGCTTATTCGACTTACCCAAAATACTCGAAAAAGCTAAACAAGCCATACCTGATTTACGCCTTGTTATAGCGGGCTCGGGCCCTGCAACTGAAGAGCTACAAGACAAACTGCCTGAAGCGCTATTTTTAGGATGGCAAAGTAAAGAGCAACTTTCAACCCTGTACTTAACACTCGACTTATTCATATTTCCGTCAAAGTTTGACACCTTTGGCAACGTAATTTTAGAGTCTTTTGTGCACGGTATGCCAACACTCGCTTATAACTGCAAAGGGCCAAAAGATATTATTCAACATAACAAAAATGGTTATTTAGTTGAAAATATTAATGAAATGGCGAACAAAGTAGTGGAGTTTTACAGCAACAACACACAACGTAATGTAATGAAAAACAATGCTTTAATAAGAGCTTCAGAATATCAAGCAGAACCTATTATGCATCAGTTTATGTGTGACTTAGGTTTAGATATTCCATCGGGATATCCAACAAATAAACATAACACGCACACCACCACCAAAGCTGACGCTGAACCTCAGTACAGTTCATCTGAAAACGCATACGCCCAAGAGAAAACGGTTGCCTAACTCCATGACAAAAGTAACAACAAAGTTCACTCACACGTTAACCACAAAAGAACAATTAAATTTTTTAATTACCAACCGTATTCCAAGACGTTGGTTAACACAATTTATGGGGTGGTACAGTAAAATAGAAAACCCCATATTAACTAAAGTATCTATCGCGCTTTGGGCTGCTTTTTCCGACGACTTACAATTAAATGACGCAAAAAAGCAACGATTTAAAAGCCTACAAGACTGCTTTACGCGCGAGTTGAAAGACGGCTTACGCCCAATAGATTCTGACGAAAACATAGTCACCAGTCCTTGCGATGCCATTGTTGGCGCATGTGGAAATATTGAAGGCACTAAGGTGTTTCAAGCAAAAGGCTTTCCGTACGAATTAAATGACCTAATACCTGACTTTCATTTAATTAATAAATACCGTGACGGAAAATTTATCACTCTTAGGCTTAAATCAAGCATGTATCACCGTTTTCATGCCCCCGTAGATTGCTCAGTTAAAAAGGTGAATTACATTTCAGGCGATACATGGAATGTGAACCCTATTGCATTAAAGCGTGTTGAAAACCTATTTTGTAAAAACGAACGCGCCGTTATAGAACTTAAAACAGACGATCCAGATAACAGCATAACTTTAGTACCTGTTGCTGCAATTTTAGTGGCCTGCATGAAATTTAACTTCTTACCTAAACCCTTAGACATTAAATACAAAGGGCCTAATTACATTCATTGTAATGCTCGTTTTAGTAAAGGCGACGAAATGGGATATTTTCAACACGGCTCAACCATTATTTTATTCGCCACAAAAAACTATACGTTTTGTGAAGGCATAGAAAATGGGCAACGTGTAAATATGGGACAAGCCTTGTTAAGTGGCCACAAAATGTCTGACACAAAAAATAAAGGAAATAACTCAACAGAAAACACTAAAACAACGGCAAGTGCAGTAACACAGTAAAGCTTTAAAACAACACATTGCATTAAAAACATAAACTAACTTTATTCACTTACTTTATAAATGGGAAACTTATGAAATTTTACGACGAACTACAAAAACAACGCTGGGATGATCACCGTTTTTATCACCACAACCGCATCAACCAGTTTTTACATTTGCTAAGCGCTTGTTGTTTTTTAGCAAGTTACGTATTGGTATTTTACTACCCTGCCGCCGCCGCTTTAGTAGGTTGGTTACTGGCAATGACACTTCGTCAAACAGGCCATTTCTTTTTTGAACCTAAAACCTACGACCAAGTAAACCAAGCCACGCACGAACATAAAGAAAGTGTAAAAGTCGGCTACAACTTACAACGTAAAGTCGTGCTACTTTCTATCTGGGCCTTAATTCCTGTTATTTTATTTTTCGAACCGTCATTTTTCGGCATGATGCAAGAACACACCGAAGTAATGGGCTTCATCAACAACATGGCAATGATTTGGTTAGTAGTAGGTTTTGGTGCCGTAATATTTAGAACCGTACACCTATTTAAATTAATGGGCGTTCAATCAGGTTTGGTATGGTTTACTAAAATTTTAACAGACCCATTTCATGATATAAAAATTTACCACAAATCGGTTTATCATCTAATGAAAGGTGAAATGTACGACGACATGACTGACTGGTATGAAGAAACGCCAAAGGCAAGTTAAGCGTTAATTAATTCAATAGTTAAAACATATGAAAAAGTAGAGTGTACTTTTAACAGGCCCTGTAACGCTTTACTTTTTCTCATTAAACACCTCACAATCAGCATACTGTTTTTTTAATCGTAATAAATAATTATCTAAACTTACCTTAGGGTTAGGCGTTATCACCACGTCATCTACGTTTAATTTTTGTATGCGATCTAATCTAAATTCACGATAGTTTTCCCGTAATAAACACCATGATATTAAGGTCCATTTTTGCCCCCAAAACACTAAACCTAAAGGTTGAATACTGCGAGTAGAATGTTCGCCATCGGCTCTTATGTAATCAATGGTTAAACCAAAATTTTGCTTTATAGCTTTACGAATAGTAAGCGAATAATCAGATGCTGATGAATCAAGAAAATAAGACGGAACTAATAAGCTATTTTCAACGTTCGTTTGTTTTAGGCGTTCAGGTAACACCGCTTCAATTTTCAGCCTTGCTTGTTCAGCTGCAATGGCAAGGTCTTTATCGGTCCACCCTTTCACCATTTTTAAACCTAGCTGTACAGCTAATAGTTGTTCTGCGGTAAACATAATAGGTGGAATTTCAAAACCAGGTTGAAGCCGATAACCAACGCCAGCTTCACCTTCAATAGGAAAGCCCGTATCAAGCAACACCTGAATATCGCGATAAATAGTTCGCTCAGAGGTTTCAACAACTTCAGCAAGTTGACGCGCTGTAATAACAGTGCGTCGTCCTTTTAGTAGCGTTATTATTTTTAATAATCGATCGGCTTTAGCCACAGTTTTCAGCTTCAGTACACGTTGAATACAGAATATCGCCTAGCTGCATGCTCGTCGACTCTTTTTCAATAATATCCATCAGCTTTTTACAGGTAGGAGATTGCATAAAAATTTCACCTGCCTTTTTTTGTACTTCTCTATTTTGCCAATAAATAACATCAGTCCATGTATTAGTCGTTTCATCAACAGATAACGAACGATATTCAAAGCCCTCAATTTTTTCTATTTCTTTTAAAGCTAATTTATTTACTGCAACCACTTCATCATGGCTTACACCCGCTTTTGGTTTAAATGTAATAATTTCGACAACTTGCATAATACTTCCTTTATTTTAATTTAAATTTGATTAAGTTCGTAAATAAATATCAATCCGACTAATCGTTTGATATTTACGAGTTGTATTATGAGATAGGGCTCCTGACAAAACCTGTCAGCAGTGTTTTTATTTTTTACTAAAGCATTAACTTCAAAATATGTAAGCGCTGATTAATAATTAAAAAATAAAGATAAAAACATAGTAATAACCAGAAAAATAAAAAATAACATACTTTACTTTTAGTAATAGACAGAGGTTATATTCTAGTTTATATTTTATTTACACTCGTTTTGGGTTTAAATAAACACTAAATCGAACGTGTCGATAAATCACGGAAAATAACACAAATAATTGGCAAGTTAACCATCGTTCGTACCGCGATAATTTTAGCCAACATATTTTAGCTTTCTAACTAGGTGAATATATGAGTAAGCAATCGAGTATAAATATTCAAGTCCTTGATGGTAGTGATAGTGTTGCTAGTGAGCTTGAAGTTGAGTTATTAAAATCATTAGGTGAGGTATTACTTCAATCAAATAATTCGAGCTTTGTTTTAGCTATTAAAGATTCGATGACGTAATGAGCATAAAGTAAAATAGAACGTTAGCCTTTATTCATAATAATTTCTATTGCTTCTACAACCTCTTCTGATTTTTTTAGGTTTAATCCATCTGGGTGTGGCTGAGAAAACTGCCCACTATCGTTATCAAAATATTGACCTGAATGTTGGGAAACACTTTCTTCTAGTGCCATACGTTTCAATATTTCCGCGCCAATACTTAAATCTTGTCCTTCAACACCAAATCCCTCTTTTACCATTTTTGAGGCGAGTAAAGATCCAGGGTTAACGGCAATAATTGTAGGTCCTTTTTCGCCAAATTTTTCGGCAAGTACTTTACTCCACATGGTAATAGCCAATTTGCTTTGAGCATAAGCTTCCATATCACTCAGTTTTACTTTTCCAAGTAATGCCAGGATATTTACAGGCGATTGAGCGGCCGAAGAAAGGTTGATAATTCGCCCTGAATTCCCAAGTAAATGTAAAAGTTCTTGCGCCAAGATATATGGCGAAACAGTATTAACTACAAATCGTACATCTAATCCTTCAGGTGTCATTGAGTTATTTGACTTAAATACCCCCGCATTATTGATAAGTACATCAAGATTTTTATGTTCATTCTTAATATTATTGACAAGTTTTGTGACATCTGAAAAGACAGAAAAATCCGCTAAATAACCCTTGATGCTTCCTGCATTTGGTATTGCAGCCAATAGGTTCTTAACTGAGTTTAACTTTTCAACATTACGTCCATGTATTAATAAATCATGCCCATTAGACGCTAAAAGTTTCGCAGCCTCTAAGCCAATGCCGTCAGTTGCACCCGTGATTAGGATTGTTTTTTTCATGTTGTTTTCCCTTAAAATAGTAACAAGTTACGCAGTGAAATTAGGTAGTACTTCATCCGCAATACGTTTTAACGTTGCGGAAATATTCAATTGATTAAATCGTAAGTTAAGTGCAACGTGATTAACACCTATGTTTTCTAACGAGGTTAAATAGGTGATAAGGTGACGAGTTCCAATCCTAAAACCTAAATGAATAGGTGTTGGGGGAAAGTCTGGATCATCAGCCAAATCAAGATAAAGTGGCTGCATTACGGGTTGAGCCGTTCTTCCTGCCTCTTTCACTTTTTGTTGCCAACTATTAATAACATGAGACTGATCTTCAAGCTTTCTTGGGTAAGTCATCCAACCATAACTATTTTCAGCAATCCAACTCATATTTTGTTGGCTACTTCCCGTAACAATTAAAGGAAGCTTTTTTGACAGTGGTTTAGGTAACATATTCATGCTGCCATTAAGCTGTCCATAATGATTATCAAACTGTGGTTTGTCTTGCCACATTTGGTTTATGTAAGTAAAACTTTCTCGAAAACGATAACCACGATCGTCAAACGATTCATTCAATGCGGGATATTCTTCTGGCCTATCACCAGAGGCAACACCTAAAACTAATCGTCCTTTTGAAAATACATCGGCACTTGCTGCGGCCTTAGCCACATGAACTGGATGCCTGATAGGTAATACAATGCTTGATACACCAAGGGTAATGTTAGTCGTTATACCTGATAACAGACCCAAATAAACAAAAGGGTCGAATATTTGTCCTGCGTCACCAAATGTAGGTACGTCGAAAGGAACATCTCGTAACCATATTGAAGCAAACCCTAAGCTTTCAGCGAGCTGTATACGTTCAATATGATCTTCCATTGTAGGCACATTGCTATCAGCGTAATTTTCTATCGGAATGACTAAACCAATACTTAATCGGTTAGGTTTGAAAATACGATTATAACCTCGATTTACCGAGTCAAAATCCATTTGTTCTATTGAGGACTGCATTTAAAACTCCACTTTTATTCATTTTTTCGCCTGTTTACCGAAATAAAATACGCCAGAATTAAATGGTTAATTTATTCAATTCTGACGAATAATAACTTAGGCTAAGCATCAACGCTTTCAATAAGAAAATGATGACTAATCGAGCCTGCAGTACGTGCTTTCAGGTGAGGAGCATATTCAGGATCTTCCATAAAGGCTATTGCTGACTCTTTCGACGGCCACTCAATAATAACGCGAAGCGCTGCATTGTCGCCTTCACCCTCTAAGCGTTCATGGTTTGCTGTTCGCGCAATATACTTGCCACCGTGTTTAGTGACTATGGCATTAGTTGGAGCAACATAAACAGGTATCCAATCTTCATCGGTTGGTGTTACTTCTATCATTGAATAATAAGTCATCATTTTTCCTAATGTTTTTTATATTAAGGCTCTCTGGCAACCCCACCAAAGGGCTTTAACCAATATGTTCAAATGTTGAATTTAAGATAATAGCTCCTTAAATTTCTACAACCACTTTACCCATGCCTTGGCCACTTGAAAGGCGATCGTGTGCTTTACCAGCCTCTTCTAAACTAAAGCTTTGCTCATCTAACACTGGACGCAAAGCCCCAGCTTCAGCTATTTCAGTTAATGTATTAAGAATGTGAGCATGGGCTTCACGTTTATAGTTATGCAACATAGGAATCAACATAAAAACAACATGCAATGAAAGTCCTTTGAAATGTGCCACACTTAAATCTAATTCCACCATAGCAACCGTTGAGGCAACTTGCCCATTTAACGATGCTGCGTTAAATGAATTTGTCATGTTTTCGCCACCAACAGAGTCAAATACCACATCAAAACCATTACCTGCGGTATATTTAGCAACGTACTCTTCAACTGTTTCACTTTTGTAATTAATGCCTTTTGCGCCAAGATCTTCAATTAATGCTAGTTGTTTGTCACCACCACCGGTAGCAAAAACATTAGCACCCATATAGTTAGCCAGTTGTATAGCAATATGCCCAACACCTCCTGAGCCACCATGTACTAATACATTTTGGCCTTTGCTTGTATTTGAACGCGTTAATCCTTCGTAAGCGGTAATGCCTACTAATGGAATTGCAGCTGCTTCTCGCATGGTTAAATTTTTTGCTTTTCTAGCGATTAAATTAGCATCAGCCACTATGTATTCTGTTAAGGTCCCAGGTAAATCGGCTAACCCACCAGCACAACCATAGACTTCATCCCCAACTGAAAACTGAGTAATACCTTCGCCTACAGCTTCAACGATTCCCGCAAAGTCCATTCCTAAGACTGCGGGTAATGGTGGTGCAAGTGGTAAATCATTACCCATTAGACGTATCATGGTATCTACAGTGTTTACACTGCTCGCTTTAATATTAACTAAAACATGGCCCGCTTTAATTTCAGGCTTTGCTATCTCTGCTACTTCAAATACTTCTGAACTGCCAAAACTTTTTATAATCATTGCTTTCATGAGATTTTCCTTGTTGGATACGTCATTTATTTATAGGTGTTATTTAATGAGGTAAGTATATTTACTATTGGTTGCTTTGATAATAGACTTGAATAAAGAATCACTTTATAGTTTTTATTGATAATAATGAATATTGAACATCTTAAACTTTTTATTAGAATTGCAGCGACACATAACATTAGCTTAGCGGGAAGCGAGTTAAGGTTATCTCCCGCAGTAGCTAGTTCTCATATCAATAAATTAGAAGCAGGGTTAGGTGTTAGATTAATTCATCGAACGACTCGAAAAGTATCACTGACGGAAGAAGGGGAAGCCTTTCTTCCACACGCAGAAGATGTGATCTCTAGCATTGAAGCAGCACGAGCTTCAGTCGGTGCGGGTAACGCATTCCCCAGAGGAACATTACGCGTTGCTGCGCCTGCTTCTTTTGGACGAATGCATATATTGCCTGCACTAACAAAATTTCTAACGTTATACCCTGACTTAAATGTTGATTTAAAACTCTCAGATACCATTGTTGACCTAGTTGAAGGTGGGTTTGATATTGCTATTCGTAATTCTGAATTGAAGGATTCGAGTTTAATTGCGCGAAAATTAGCGCCCGACAACCGAATTTTGTGTGTATCGCCCACTTATTTAGCAAAAAATGACGAGCCAAAATTTCCAGAAGAATTGAATCTTCATCAATGTATTACATTAATGGGATTGGATGACTGGGCCTTTCATACCCCAAATGGACAAGTGAATATTAAAGTTAAAGGTAATTTAAGAACCGACAATGGGGAAGCTGTAAGAGATGCTTGTATTAATGGTTTAGGTATTACCATAAGCTCTAAATGGAGTGTTTATAAACACCTACAGAATGGAGAACTCATCCAAATACTTAACGAATATCCTCTTGCTAGCGATACGGCTATTTGGGCTGTTTATCCTAGTTCTAGGCTACTTGCCCCAAAAGTTAGAGCCTTTATCGATTACTTTACTGAATATTTTGGGAATACCCCTTACTGGGAATAAGTTATTTATAAGTATTTCCCTTCAATTTAGAGAGAACTAATCGAAGGGAGGTAAAGCACCGACCAAGATCGTATGCATTAAAGATGTATTAATCTTCTTAACTGACTAGCATTAGTGCTAGGGCGTGTTGAACTTTACTGTATAAAAAGTAGACGGAATGAAGATGAGGTATAATTGAATTCGCCAAGAAAACTTTATGCCAAACCTACATGCCTAGATTAATGTTAACAGATGAGACGTGGAATGTCCTATCCAGAGCTATGCACCTCAGTGGTCGGATTTATACTAAACCAGAATATAGAAAAACGCTTTAAGCCATACTTTATAAGATGCGAACAGGTATTCTATGGAGAGACCTTCCACCTTATTTTGGCGCATGGAGTGCCATTTATAGGCCAACACCATTCAGCGAAAACATGCTTAACTGAATGGTGTTGCCACAAAGGCGGCTTTGTTGACTATCAAGATGAAGGTAGCTCAACGTCTAATGAACACTAAAAACAGCTCGAAAACCCATTGATGTTAATGTCCGCTTTCGCATCAGGCTGTGTGAAAACTCCCAGCGTAAATTTTTTATGTCACGCTACGTAAATTAATAAGTAATTTGGCACCAAACTTACAACATGATTTAATCTACAGAGTCTTTTCTCTCTGATATTATTGAATTATGCCAATTAAAAATAGTTTTCACACAGTCTGATATCTAAGCAGACTATTTATTTTGATAAATTTACACCTAAATTAAGACCGTTTTGTAGCATAAGTGATCTTACAAAGACAACATTTAACTATCATCTATGAACTTGAAGTAGGCATTAGGATTAGCGAGTCAACGCATAAAGTGACCATAGCAATTGGGTGGTACAACTTATGTAATTTTCCACTAAAGACGCTGGTTGTTTAGTTGATTAAGTTCGTAAATGAATATCAATCCGACTAATCGTTTGATGTTCACGTGTTGTACTATTCAACAAGCCTACTAACAAAACCTGCCAGTAGGCTTTATTAACTACAAAACAACATTAATCTCATTGATGTTTTTAGCTGAAGAAATTACTATGCACCCGCCCCTCTTTATAAACAATGCTCCTCTGGTAACTATGAATAAACAAGATAAAAAATTTGAGAAAGAATTAATTAAAGCCCTTACGATATGCTGTGAAGAATTTAAAACTATGGTTAGCGGTTTTGAATGGCTGACTCACACCGTTAATTTTTCAAACATTGCTCAAAGTATAAAAATTATTTGCGTGTTTAAAGATAGTGCCACGTTAGAAGATGCAAAAGAAAAAGACGAATTAACGCATATGACTCATTCACTAATAGCCTGTTTAAACAACTTAGGTATTAGTATTAAAAAGCCAGCCCAACATATTCGTTTTGATAGCGAAGAAAATATGAAGTAATAACCGTTTAATAATAAATAACCGTAGCAATTAACCACAAGTTCGCGACTTTAATTGCTAAAACACATAATGCCATCATCAAGCTTGATATTTAAAATAACAAGTGTATATATAAAACAAAAGAAAAGCTGATATAATAACGCCTTTACAAAAGGCCGTACTACTTTCCCTATTTAATAGCAATTTGATCATGGGTTGTATGACTATAGTGTACTTATTACAGAATAATTACATATCAATCACTTTGCCTTTTCTAAAAAATTAATCGTTATCAAACTCCCTAAAAAACGAATTTAATAAAGTATTCTATGTATCAAGGACTAAAAATGAATATAAAAATAAAATCGCCTACTCTTATCTGCCTAGCAGTAAGCGCTTCAATATTAGGTATTTCCGCTTGTAATAATGTATTACCGCCAGCACATCAATCTACAACAAGCATAAACAAAGAAACTAATAATTTAGTTACTCAACCAATTCTTATTAATAATCAAAAAGACTTTTCAACCCTTTACCAAGTAAATGGTTCATTAATTAAAAAAATAATTATTAATGTTAGTGTAGATAAAAATTATGGAAGTTTAAGTTTATATGCAAATAACAAACTACTTGTTGATAACCTTGATATACCTTCACAAGGTTCACATACTTTAAATGCTTTAGTTATTTTTGATCAAAAAGGTGAGCAAAATTTACGTTTTTCAGGTCGTAGTAATAATATAACAATCAACAGTATCCACTTTGAAGATATAGATAATTTATCTTTACCTCAATTCACTGATATTTCAAAAGAATTAAGCTTTGAAACAGAAAAAACTTACAAGTATGGTGGCCCATCAATTGGTGATTACGATAATGATGGTGATTACGATTTCGCACTAAATAATCATAATCATATCCCTACTCAATTAGTAACAAATAATGGCGATTCGGTTGATATAAAAAGATTATTCCCTGGACCATTAGATTTTCATGGTTCAGCTTTTGGTGATTATGACAACGATGGTGATTTAGATTTAATGGTAGCCTTAGGTGGCGCTAATGGAACTAGCCCAACATCATACTCCTTATTCAAAAACGACAACGGTGAATTTAAAAATGTTTCTGTTGATGTAGGCATTACAACACCAGCTAGGGGGCGTTCACCACGTTGGATAGATTTAGATCTTGATGGTGATTTAGATGTAGCTCTATTTAACGCAAAAACACCCAATTATGACGGTCCAGAACAATTATTTTTCACTAATAATGGTGATGGCACTTTTAAAAAAATCAATATTGCAGGCTTAGAAGATGCTTACTCGGAACGCGCATTAATTACTGATGTTAACCATGATGGTAAAGACGATGTTTTATTGTTCTCGCCTGCTTCACTATGGATAAATAATGGTGATTTAACCTTTACTGATGCTTCTAAACAGTGGTTACCTGACTCTATCAGAGGAAAAGATGGCATTATTGCCTCTGCTAACCTTGATGTAAATAATGACGGCTTATTAGATCTTTATTTTGCTCGTGGTAAAACACATTATCAAATATCAAGAAAATCAATTGATTTTGATCCGAAAAAAGAAAAATTAGATATACGAGATGATGGTGAAACGGGTACAACAGTTATCAATTTTGATGCCAAAGGAAACGTTAAATTATCAGACTTAGAGCTGACCTATCGTCAGTATAATGGTGGTTACGCCATATTCTTAGGCGAAAATAAACAACGTAAAATAGTGAAAGCAAAAGGCTTTCAAGTTAGCCAACTACCAAAAGAAATGAAAACAGCAGATGATTTTTTAGACATATCAGCTGCTAGCGCACAAGGATGGCCAACAGAACGTAAAGAAAATGGTTTGTATATTGGGCACATTGGTAATGGAAAATGGAAAGCCGAATGGGTTAGAACACAAAACGTTTACTGGACTGTTACCTTCTCATTAACCGGTTTGACTGATATTGACTACGACTGGAAGCCGAATAACCGTAACGAGAAAGACGTATTATTAATAAACCAAGGCGATACTTTTACTGATGCACCAGCCAGCTGGAACCTACCACAAGGTGGTGACCATTGGGGAGTTACCCATGGTGATTTAAATAATGATGGCTTTGAAGACATTTTCTTATATCGCTATGGTTTTTTAAAAGAAAGAATAGCCGATTTAGCCTTAATTAATACCGGTAATAACTCTTTTGAAACTCTCACCTACCACGGAGCTAAAGATCCAAATGATCCGGGTCATGGCGACATGGGACAAGCATTTGACTTTGACTTAGACGGTAAGCTTGATTTATTAAATGGCAGTGAAGAAGAAGGTCACTGGTATTTATATAAAAACAATACACCTGATATAGGGAACTATGTATTAATTGATGTGGGTTATAGCCCTAAGCAAAATGTAGATCCATACTCTGCGGTTGTAAAAATAACAACAGCCTCAGGTAAACAACTGACCAAACGAATTGGTTCAGCCGGAGAATCATTCTCTCAAAGCTTACTAAGTAAAGTACATTTTGGTTTAGCTGATGAAAAACAAATTAAAAACATCAGCATACAATGGCGTAATGGTGAAATAGTTACTCTAAACGACGTAAAAGCCAATGCTTTATATTCAAGTAAGAATGGTAAAACAATAAAATAAAATATGCTCATTATCCCTGAAGATGCATAGGTAAGAATACTTGAGCGATATCAATTCAAAGTAATTTTTTATACTAAGTTGAATGCTAAATTAATCAACTTAGCTTTATAAAAATTCAATAAAGAATTGATTTTGCTCGAGTAATTTTTATATCGTCTTTATCCCCTCATATAAAATACCCATTACATAAAGCTTCAAGCTAAAAGATCAGTACCCTCTAAATTATTTATGATATTATTTACCTGATAATTTATATATAAATCACATATTTTATATAGATTACTTTGTATCATGCATCTTGCTACTATCAATAATCCTTTAATAAAAATAATTTAATAAGTTAGGTAAAAATGAAGATTACTCATCAAATAAAATTAACACTTATCACCCTATGTTGTACTTTTTCAACAATATCAGCAGCACAAAATAAACAGCCTAATATTGTTATTATTATGGCTGACGATCTGGGTTTAGGTGATGTTAGTGCTTTTCATCGACAATACAGTGATAAACCTGTTGTAGCTGAAACCCCTACTATTGATAGCTTAGCAGCACAAGGTATGTCATTTACTGATGCTCATTCGCCTACGGCTTTATGTGCTCCAACGCGCTACTCAGTAATGAGTGGTAATTCAACCTACCGTGGATACCAACCATGGGGAGTATGGAGCACATTCGATAAAACCGCTATTACCGATGATGATGCAACTATTGGCCGTGTAGGGAAACAAGCAGGTTACACCACTGGCTTTATCGGCAAGTGGCATATGGGAGGAACCTTTAATAGAAAAGACGGTACTCAACATAGCGGTGCAAAAGGTGGCCCTAAAACTAAAGTGGTTGACGTAAGCCGTTGGATTGCAGGAAATCCTAAAGAAATAGGCTTTGATTACGACTTTACGGTTCCTTCTGGTGTTCAAGGCCCTATGTATTTGGCTTATGAAAATTCAGTATGGTATCCACTTAACAAAGATTCAAAAATTGCTTATGTAGATGAAAATAGCGCATTAGACAAAAAGTTTGTTTCAGATAAAGGCCCTGGAATGGGAGAAAGCCACTGGGATGCTCGTAAACTTAATATGTTATTAGCAGAAAAAGCCACTGACTTTATAAAGCGTAATGCAGGAAAAAAACCTTTTCTATTAAACTACTGGAGCCCTGCTGTACATATACCGCATACACCCCCTCAAGAAATTAACGGTATTAAAATAGCAGGCACAACCCCAACAAATCACTTAGACATGAACCGTGTTCTTGATATTGAAGTGGCACAAATCATTCAAACGTTAAAAGATACAAATCAGTATGATAATACATTGATTATATTTACTTCTGATAATGGTGGTATAGGTAATCCATTTGAACAAAAAGCAGGTCATTTTTCATCAGGCCCTTACAGCGGAAGAAAAAACTCCGCTCTAGAAGGTGGACACCGAGTACCATTTATTGCTGTATGGCCTAACAAAATAAAAGCAGGTTCAGTAAATAACACTTTAGTTAACGGCACCGATATTGTTGCAACGATTGCTGCATTAACCCAAGTAAAATTAAACGAGAAGCAAGCGAAAGATTCATGGAATTTATTACCAACACTTTTAGGGCAACCTTTCCAAGAACGTAAACTATTAATGCAACAAGCAGGTAGTAATAAAGAGCTTATGATGAGAGAAGGCGATTGGAAAATTATCATTCAAACAAACAGAAACGTAACCGAACGTAAAATACATGCTTTGTATAATTTAAAAGATGACCCTCAAGAAAAAAATAACTTAGTAAATAAATCGGCTTATAAAGAACGTGTAACAGCCATGTTTAATAAATATTGGCAAATTAGAGACTCAGGTAAACGTACTGCACCTGTACTTTAAACAACCACTATAAACGTCCACTAAAAAGGCTTTTGTATAATCAAAAGCCTTTATCTAATAGCAATAAAAATGCATATTGCGAGTACTTATATTTCATAAAATTCATACGGCATTATTTATCAACAAGTCTAAAATACGATTGAAATTATCCCTCAACCAACAAATCTAAAAATTTTCTAACTTTAGGCGATAGGTGTTTTCTGCTAGGATATAGCGCGTAAATATCAATATTAACCTGCTTAAAATCTTCAAACAAAACAACCACTTTGTTTTCTTTCAGCTCTTTTTCCATATAAAACTCAGGTAAACGACTTATACCTTTATTTTGTAATACCATAGCCAATTCCATTTCAGCGTTATTACACAATATAGTGGCAGGCACATCAACTTGAACAACCTCCCCGCTTAGGGTTTCAAATTTCCATTTAGTCGGGTTTTTAAGGTTGCTGTAGCTAAGACACTTATGTGTTGATAAATCTTCTGGTTTTCGTGGTGTTCCGTGTAGCTTTAAATATTGAGGAGAGGCAACCGTATACGCTTTATAAGTTGCTATTTTTTTACAGACTAAACTTGAGTCTTCTAAATATTGCGTTGCCCTTATGGCAAGGTCATAACCTTCTTGAATAACATCAACTTTACGGTCGTTAAAATCAAGATTTAATTTAACATCAGGATACAACCTTGAATATTCCATAAGAGAAGACTGTAAATGAGTCATCCCGTATCCTATAGGACAACTTATTTTAAGCACACCTTTCGGTTCAATATTCGCTTGATTAATAATACCTAAAGCTTGCTCAGCATCTATGATCATTTGCTCACATTGTTGATAAAACGCCTGCCCTTCTGGTGTTAAACTTATTTTTCGTGTGGTTCTACTTAATAGTCTTACGCCTAAACGCGATTCTAATTTATTAACTTCTTTACTAATAAATGAGGTTGAATGGCCATTAATAAGTGACGCAGCGGTAAATCCCCCACTGTTTACTACCTGTGTAAATAACACCACGCCATCAAATAAATTAAGATTGTTATTCATGCTTAAACCTATTATTTTCTCATGAGAAAATAATAGCGCTACCACCAATCAATTAAAAGTCATTTGGAAATAATGTTTACACATTAAACCCATTAATCTTTATATAGAAACTATATAGAATAACTTTATAGCAACAAAACTTGTATTTTAAATAATAATTAATCACCTTTTTAACCATATAAATAACCATATTGAAAAGAGAAAATATAATGAAACTATTAGCCTTTGCAGCCAGTAACAGTAAAAATTCTATTAATAAAAAATTAGCAACGTATGCCGCTAATTTAGTTGAAAATGCAGAAATTGAAATTATTGATATAAACGATTATGAAATGCCTATTTTTAGTGAAGACAGAGAAAAAGATCTCGGGCAGCCACAGCAAGCAAAAGACTTCTATCAAAAAATAGGAGAAGCAGACGCTATTATTATTTCTTATGCAGAACACAATGGAACTTATACTGCGGCATTTAAAAACTTATTTGATTGGACTTCAAGAATAAACCAAAAACTTTATCAAAACAAAGCCGTAATTGCTTTAGCGACATCACCAGGTCCAGGAGGCGCAAAAAACGTTTTAAATAGCGCATTAACATCAGCACCACATTTTGAAGCTAATATTGTAGGATCGTTATCGGTACCGAGTTTCTACGATAATTTTGATAGTGAAACAGGAAAATTAACCAACACAGTATTAAATGAAGAATTAATTAGCATAATCAACAAGCTTTAAATCACTTACTTAAGCTTATTGTTTACCTATACCCGTTACTAATCAAGAGGCAAGATTCACTCAGACGTCCTGAAACTACATATTAGGTATGGGTACAAATGAATAGAAAATTAATACTCAATAATTAATTTTTTATTTTTCTCTCTTGTATTTGAGCATTATTCCTGCAGAATAGCGTTTTTTTAACTGCTTTGGATACTTAATGCTCAAAAGACAAAAAGACTTTAGCTCCCTTCTCGCTATTTTAATACTGTCTGGCTTTCTTGTAACAAGTTGGTTAAGTTATCAAGTAGCGAGCAGCTCAATAGAAAAACATATTTCAACTGATTCACTCCCCCTAACTAGCGACAATATTTACTCTGAAATTCAACACGATTTATTTAGACCTATTTTTATTTCGTCACTCATGGCACAAGACACCTTTGTTCGTGATTGGAAATTAAATGGAGAAAATAATCCCGAAAAAGTCGTAAAATATTTAAAAGAAATTCAAACCAAATATCATATTGTAACCAGCTATTTTGTCAGTAATGCAAGTGGCAACTATTACCACCCTAAAGGCATACTTAAAAAAGTATCAAAAAACGATCCGCAAGATAATTGGTATTTCTCCTTTAAAAACACACCTAGCACGCAAGACTATGAAATAAATATCGATCACGACACCGCTGATCCAAATAACATGACGGTTTTTGTCAATTACAAAGTATACGATTATAACAATAATTTTATTGGTGTTACCGGAGTTGGGCTGGCTTTAAATACCGTAAAACAACTCATCGAAAGTTACCAACAACGCTACCAACGTACCGTTTATTTTATTAATAAAATAGGCGATATAACGCTTCATGGTGATAATTTTAAAAACGAGTTACAACTTTCAAAACGACTAAATAACAGTAAACTCGCAGAATTTATTCTCAATACTCCATCCAACTCAATACATTATCAAAATGAAGGTAATAAAATTTATCTTAATAGCCGTTTTATTGAAGAATTTAATTGGTATTTAATTGTAGAACAGGGAGTGCTAGACAGTGAGAAAGAGCTCACCAAAGCTTTTATTATAAATATATTACTCAGTTTACTGGTTACTGCAGGTGTATTAATTATTGCCCATATTGCTTTTAATCGTTATCAAAGTAAATTAGTGATAATGGCGACTATCGACAAGCTATCAGGACTCCTTAACCGACAAGCCTTCGAACCTATTTTATTAAATAATATTGAACAGTGTAAAAGGAAAAAGCAGCCACTCACTTTAGTTTTACTCGATATAGACCACTTTAAAAATATTAATGACACTTACGGACATTTAACGGGTGACAAAGTTATTCAGTATGTTGCTCAAGCGTGTAAGCTTTATATAAGAGAAAGTGATGCTGTGTGTCGATGGGGCGGCGAAGAGTTTATTATTATGCTGGCAGACACATCTATCGAAGGTGCAAAACATACGGCTGAACGCATTCAAGAAAACCTGCTTAACAGTAGTATAGAACCTAAAGTAACTATCAGTTTTGGTATTACTGCCTATAAACCTAAAGAACAATTAGATAGCTTTTTAAACAGAGCAGATAACGCTTTATACCAAGCTAAAAGAAATGGTCGTAACCGTATAGAAATTAACGAGTAACTAACCTCAACTCGGGTTAATGAATGTTAGATAATGAATTAAAATTCTTATTTATCAAAAACCTTAATCTGTATCGTTGTTTTCCTAAGTTATATTAGTCTCTCAACAATGATATTTTTGTGTATAACAAGGCGAATTTTTCTATCTAATAGCTAGCTATTAGTAATAAATTCAACGAAGTTAGGCATAAAAATAGCTTGTTGAGTAACTTTGCTTATCCCTAGTTGAGGTTAACTATTTTTTTATATTTCATTTTGTTAAACATCTTTTAAACTGAGTTCAGGTTAAATAGATTTAGATTTACCCAAAAATAGTAGTTGAATGATTTCTTTCAAACTGGCACTTAGTAACCAGTAACTTAAACGACTTTGTTTCTTTTTAAGTATTCTCATTTCATTTCTTTTATGAATAGCTTTAAGCTGCATGGCTTTTTGCCTTTCTTCTAATTTAATTTGATCCCGTCGTTCTTGCGCTAAATTAGCTCGCTCTGTAAATCGAATTCGGCTCTGAGTAGATATACTCGACAAAATACTGCCACCTACAGTCTTTGTGCCTTTAACTTGAGTTTTAGGTTTTGGTGAACTACACATAAGCTCCTCCGGCTAATATTTTATCTCACCTTAGTAGACCTGATACTTCATAAAAAAAATTCATAATAAGGAAAATAGCAAAACATTCGCTAAAATATTTTGCTAATCGTATTTATCTAATACCATTAAATAAAGCTTAACTTACCTCAACTCGGGTTAATGAATGTTAGCGATTAGTAATAAATTCAACGGAGTTAGGCGTAAAAAAGCTGGTTGAGTAACTTTGCTTATCCCGAGCTTAGCTTGCTTTAGCTCTTAAAATTTGAGCTGCTTTCACCATGTTATGTAATGCCGGTTTGACTTCTTCCCACTGTCTTGTTTTTAAGCCACAATCAGGGTTTACCCATAAACGTTCTGCAGGTATACGCTTTTGTGCTTTTTCAATCAACTCAACCATGTAGTTTTCTGACTGAATATTAGGGGTATGAATATCATATACACCAGGCCCTAGCTCATTTGGATATTTGTATTCGTCAAACACATCTAACAATTCCATGTTAGAACGCGATGTTTCAATAGTAATAACATCAGCATCCATATCAGCAATAGCACCAATAATATCGTTAAATTCCGAATAACACATGTGAGTATGAATTTGCGTTTTATCGCTTACACCATTAGCAGTAATTTTAAATGACTGTATCGCCCAATCTAAATACTGCGACCATTGCGATTGCCTTAAAGGTAGTCCTTCCCTTAATGCTGCTTCATCTATTTGAATAATGTTGATGCCTGCACTTTCTAAATCTAACACTTCGTCTCTTATGGCTAACGCTAATTGTAAGCAAGTAGTTGAACGTGGTTGGTCGTCTCTTACAAAAGACCAATTTAGAATAGTCACGGGCCCTGTCAGCATGCCTTTCATTGGTTTTGTTGATAACGATTGTGCGTATTTAGTCCATTCTACCGTCATGGCTTTAGGTCGTGAAACGTCACCAAAAATAATAGGTGGTTTCACACAACGTGAACCGTAAGACTGAACCCAACCTGCTTCACTAAAGGCATAGCCATCAAGCTGCTCGCCAAAATATTCAACCATATCGTTTCGTTCAGGTTCACCATGCACCAATACATCAAGCCCCAATTCATGTTGAATATCAATACATTGCGATATTTCATTTTTCATAAATTCCGTGTATTGAGCTAGGTTAATTTCACCCTTCTTAAATTGTTGTCTGGTTTTTCTAATATCAGCGGTTTGAGGAAAAGAACCAATGGTTGTGGTTGGGTACAAAGGTAAATTAAAAATAGTGCGTTGTAGTTGGCTACGTTCAGCATAAGCTGACTTTCTTAAAGCAAGCGCTGGTGTAATAGCCGCAACTTTAGCTTTAATAGCTGAATTATTTACTCTGCTTGAAAGCTCTCGACTTTGTATTGCCTGTGCATTTAATGCTAACTCGGTTTGATAAGCATCGCGGCCATTATTTAATACCTGATGTATTAACGATAATTCTTCTAATTTTTGAATCGCAAAAGACAACCAGCTCTTTATCTCAGCATCAAGTTTTACTTCATTTGTTAAATCAACAGGCACATGTAATAAAGAACAAGACGGCGCTACCCATAATCTATTTTGAAGCTTTTTAGCTAATGGTTCTAACCAAGTTAACAGTGCATTAATATCTGTTTTCCAAATATTTCGACCATTAACCACACCTAGAGAAACAACTTTTTCTTCACTGATATTATCAATTAAGCTTTGTACTTCACTTTTTGCGTTAATCGTATCTAAATGCACACCGTCAACAGGTAACTCACAAACTAACGGTAAGTTTTCTTTTAGCTCACCAAAATAGGTAGCGAGTAAAATTTTACTACCGCACTGGCTTAACACTTTGTAAGTGGTATTTATTGCTTGTTGCCAGTTATTGTCTAACTCGGTAACTAATATAGGCTCATCAATTTGCACCCACTCTACGCCTAGTGCAGCAATGTTATTTAATAGCTGTTGATAAACCGGTAAAATTTGTTCAAGTAAGTTTATTTTTTCAGAGTTATCGGTTTCTTTACCTAACCATAAATATGAAACAGGACCTAAAATAACCGGCTTAACCTTATAACCTAACGCTTGTGCTTCTTTAATTTGACTAACTAAGCGTTCGCTATTCAATTCAAAAGTTGTACTACTTGAAAACTCTGGAACTATGTAATGGTAATTTGTATCAAACCATTTGGTCATTTCGCCTGCACTTACACAGCTACAAGCACTATCGTTCGCCGAACGTCCTCGTGCAATTCTAAAATAATTGTCTAACGAATTACCTGCTAAACCTTGTACTCGATCAGGAATATTACCTAATAAAAAGCTGGTATCTAATACTTGATCGTAAAAAGAAAAGTCGCCAACGGGCACATAATCTAAAGCTTCTTGGTTATTCCAATGGGTTTGTCTAAGGGTTAATGCTGTGGTTTCTAAATCAGCTTCTGTTATCTCTTTTTTCCAAAATTTCTCTAATTCAAATTTAAGTTCGCGCTTAGCGCCAATGCGTGAAAAACCAAGATTGTGTAAAATTGCCATGTGTATTATTTCCTTTCATAAATGATATAAGCAAATTGTACGCAAGCTCATTCATGAAAAATAATGATATAAATACATAGTTCTATGAATTAAACTCATGGGTAGGTTTTATAAAAAACAAAACATCATATGATTGAAAGAACACATTTATCAATAATAAGAGAAGTAGACCGATTAGGCACACTAACCGAAGCAGCCAATGCGCTATTCCTAACTCAGTCAGCCTTAAGTCACGCAATTAAAAAATTAGAAGGTCAATTAGGTATTAAAATTTGGTCGAAAGAAGGCCGAAATTTACGACTAACTCAAGCAGGCGAACATATATTATCGTTAGCTAACCGCACCCTTCCACAGCTTGAACATACTGAGCACTTAATCGCACAAATAGCGAAAGGTAAACGCGGTTCATTAAGAATAGGAATGGAGTGTCATCCTTGTTACCAGTGGTTATTAACCGTAGTTTCACCCTATTTAGAACAATGGCCCGATGTCGATTTAGACGTAAAACAACGCTTTCAGTTTGGAGGTTTAGGCGCATTATTCAGCCACGACATAGATGCTTTAGTAACGCCAGATCCGCTCTTCAAAAAAGGCTTAACTTACCTACCCGTTTTTGATTACGAGCTTGTTTTAGTCACTCATAAAGATCATCCATTGGCAAATAAAAGCTTTATAAAACCCCAAGACTTAAATAATGAAACATTAATCACTTATCCCGTAGAAACTGAACGCCTTGATATTTTTAGTAAATTTTTAACCCTTGAGCAATGTAGCCCACATAAACATAAAGTAATTGAAACAACCGACATTATGCTGCAAATGGTAGCCAGTAAACGTGGTGTTTCAGCTCTTCCTGCGTGGCTAGTAAAAGAGTATTCAAAAACATTACCCATCAAAGGTATAAAGCTAGGTAAACACGGAATTGATAAACAAATATTTATAGGCTTACGTGAGAAAGATATTGAAATTGAATATATTCAAAGCTTTATTGATATTGCCAGTCAGCTTAGTGTAGCTAAGTAATACTGACTCCCATCATAGTTTTTGTTTATTCAATAAGGTAAAATCAGTACTGATTTTACCTTTGTACCCATTTGATTAACCGAGTTAAAACATATAATGAAATTATTAAAATCTACCGTGCATCCTGACGTTTCAGACCTTTCAAACTCATGTTTTACACGTAAAGCGGCTCGCGCTATTGTACTTAATGGTGATCAAATACTGCTTTTATATACTCAAAGATATCACGACTATACCTTACCCGGTGGTGGCATTGACGAAGGTGAAAGTAATATAGAAGGTTTGATCAGAGAACTACGTGAAGAAACCGGTGCTCATAATGTTACTGACATTCAGCCCTTTGGTTTATATGAAGAATATCGACCTTGGCATAAAAGCGACTTTGATATAGTGCATATGGAGTCGTATTGCTACGTATGTAACATTGATGATGAATTACGTGCAACAGAGCTAGAAAGCTACGAAATACAAAATGGTATGACTCCCGTTTGGATGAACATTCATCAAGCCATAAAACATAACGAAAAAACGCTCGCTAAAAGCGCTAAAAAAGGTTTATCAATAGTACGTGAAACTTTTTTATTGAAAAAGATAGTAGAAGAGTTGCTTTAAATTCTCAGCTTTCATTACTGAGTAAAATAGCTTAACCAGAGTTCAGGTTAAATACATAATAAGTAGAACAAAATAGCGACAATATTCACCTATCTACTATTCTGCCCTCACTATTTAACCTCAAAATTTACTTGTATGACACTTTAGCTTTGTTTTTCAATCTATCTTTATAAATAGGATATAAATTATAGGTAGGATAAAACTCAGTCGTAAATGCCTTCCAAGCACTTCTCTCAATAGCAAGATTAACTTCATTAAGTTTGTGTGCGGGTACTTCTAACGTAACCACTTGTCCAATGCCCATCATCACATACCAACTTACAACAGAAACGCCTTTTGGCGGAAACTTATCAAAGAAGCCTTGCTCTTTTAAAATCTCTTGAATTTCATCTAAGTTCTTACTGTGATCATGTTTTAAGAAAACCGTTAAAAGAATTGAATCTTTCGGCGGCTTATCAACCTCAGGCTCAGCTAAAGAAGTAAAACTTGTTACAACAAGTATAAAAAACATAAATAATTTAGTCATAAACTTTCCTTTTTAAAATGAACTTTTAAACCTCATTAAGAAGCTAAATAGAATAAGCTAAAGTAAAGATATACATACTAATAGTCAATAAGAATATAACAATAATTAAAGACGTTAATGTAAATAGCCCCAACTCGGGTTAATGAATGTTAGATAATGAATTAAAATTATTATTTATCAAAACTTTAATCTGTATCGTTGTTTTCCTAAGTTATATTAGTCTCTCAACATTGATATTTTTGTGTATAACAAGGCGAATTTTTCTATCTAATAGCTAGTTATTAGTAATAAATTCAACGAAGTTAGGCATAAAAATAGCTTGTTGAGTAACTTTGCTTATCCCGAGCTGAGGTTAAATAGTACTTACGGTGAAGCAGTTATTCGATTGGGTGTTGGCAGAGCGCACAATAAATCGCTGACCCCTGTTGTTAAAATTAATGGAGCTGAAGTCGCTGTTATTGAAGATATTCGAGGTCACGATTTAAAAACACGACCTGAATTTTTTGGTGTACTTGAAATACCCGTAAGCTACGATTTATTAAAAGAAAACAATACTATAACGGTTAACTTTCCTGATACAGGCGGTAACGTGAGTAGTGTAACCATGCAAGTATTTAACATGACTGACGAAGCGGCAAGAACACCACGCTAGTTTATTACCCCCCAACTAAAAACAAAAAAACCTCAATAACATGACATTATTGAGGTTTTTTATTGCGCTAAGTAAAAACAATCAGCGCATCTATTTACTTATCAGCACGGCCCATAAATTTACATTCAGCCGTGTTTACTTTAATTTTATCGCCAGTAGAAATATGCTCAGGTACTTGTACAGTTAAACCGGTTGAAAGCACAGCAGGTTTAGTACGAGCCGTAGCAGAACCACCTTTAATTGATGGGTCAGTTTCAGTGATCACTAATTCAACACTTGCTGGTAAATCGATACCTACAGGCGCATCATCAATTGATATAAGTAACAAACCTTCCGTATCTTCACTAATGAAACGTATTTCGTCAGCAATTGCGTCTGCATTTAGGTTATATGGCGTGTAATCTTCATTGTCCATAAATACATATTGGTCGCCATCAATGTATGAAAACATAACCGGACGACGTGTTAATTCAGCCAATTTAAGCATATCGCTATCTTTAAATGTTTCATCAACTTTATGGCCTGTTACCACATCGTACATACGCATACGGTATAAACTACCACCTGCACGACCTTGCGGAACTGAACGCTCAATATCTTTAATAATGTAAACACCGCCGTTATATTCTATCGCAGTATTCTTTTTAACTTCACTTGCCTTTGGCATGAAAAACTTCCTTAAAATAATGAATGTGAGAAAAATAACATGAACTGGATTTTATGCAAGAATTTATCAGTTAAATGTTTACTTATCTTAAGTTTACTAAGCTAAACTGTAACTAAAAAAATACCGCTAAGCGGATTGTTCATTCCATTTAGCGGTACTTTTACCAATAAGGTTACAAATCGTTAATCAAAAAACACAGATATTTCAGCCGTGATACCATCCCAATCAGATCCTATTTGCCCAGCAGAGGCATTACCTTCAGACTGTTTAACATATTCAGCTTTAACTAACGTGCCACTTGCTACCCACCAACCTAAACCGACTTGAAAACGTGTTAAGTCTTTATCGCCTGAAACACCATCGCTTGCGTTAGTAATAGAACTATAACGCGTCGCTAAATATAAGCTTTCTGGTTTTATGTATTGTGTCGCTTCAATCGCATAGTAATGAATTTTACTTTCTATTTCTTGATAGCCTATCGCTTTACTCGCTACAGTTTGTTTACCGTTACTGTCTACAAAGCTGTAATCGTCTTTCGCAATTCCTGCCCAAGCTCTTAATAAAGTACTAGCACTTGCTTGGTACTGAGCATTTATTTGTAAAATATTGGCATTTAAACCGGGTAGTAATCCAGCATGAGTATCACGTGAATTGGTGCCTGATGATACAAAATTATAATTGTCGCCATCGCCTTGAATAAGCCCAGCGGTTTGAATATTAGCAAATTCTCGGCTAGCAACTTGGTCACCTAAATCACTCACAAACCAACCTAATCCTACATCTAAACCTAAATTGGTATTAATAGACGCTCTACCAAATACGTTATATCCTTTGTCGCTACCATAGTCTTCAAAAAAGGTCGGTACTGAAAGTCCAACATCAGCATTCACTTTAGTAATAGTAGAACCCATGATTTTTTTCGACCATAACGTTTGAATACCTGATTCAGCCGTTACAAAATCGATAGGTGAATTACCAATAAGAGGATTTTTTTGTACGGCAGCCCCATCAGAATAGCCACGATAATCAAATACAGTAGAAACAATGTTCCCAGCTCTAAATAACCATTGCGTATTTTCATCGGCTTTGTCGGCTAGGCCTAAAATGTCTAAATCGATATAAGCTAAATCTTGCGATATTTCAAACTGGTCGTCTGAACCAAAGTCGTTGGGTTCTTCGCCAAGATCTGCATAAGCAGTCACATAATCATTAATTTTAACGGCTAACTCTATGTTAAAACGTAAACGCTGAAAACCTGACGACATATTTGTGTTTATATTTTCAAATGCGCCAGCATTAGCTTCTATTGATTGATAGCCTTGCATAAGTAAAACTTTAGCATCAACTCTCCCATCAAAAAATTCTGCGGCATTTGCTGAATGTGTTAGCCCAACCGCCAAAACACTGGTTGAAATTAAAGTACGGGTCGATTTCATTAGTTTTGTTTTAATCATCATTATTATCCTAATTTTTTAGTTTGGCAGTATGAATTCTTCAGTTGTTTATCTTCACAAACACCACTGAGCATAAGCTCTTTTTGCGGGCATATTCCCAAAGCAAATTTATATCGTCAACCACTAATAATTAAAAAATAGATTCCCTATAAATTTTAAAAATATATTTCACTTTAAATTCAATAAATTAAGAATTTAATTTTTAGAGTAATAATTTTTTGTACGTTAAATATCCTCTTAAATTTAAAAATTTGAGCTAAACCTCAGGTTAAAAATGTCAAAAAAGGTGCAAAAAAGTAAAATAAACGGATCTTTTTTCATGAATAAACGTGTAATGATCAAATATGAATATATTTTTAATAAACACTAAATATATGAAATTAAATAACTTTACTTACATTCACGGTTTTTTAACTTTTCTTTTGATTAAAAATCACACGATAAAAGATTGACATTGCACTTTCTTGGTGGGATTATGCCCAACATTGGAGCTTACGCCCAACCTGATGGCAAATGCTCATCATAGGTATTTAATTACGTTAAAGTGGTTCGGTGTAAATGCACTGAAGTTTTATGCTAAGTTGCTTATACAAAAACTAGGTAAAAGGTAAAACATGAACGCGAACATTGAATTGATTATTTTTGACTGTGACGGTGTATTAATTGATAGCGAAATTATCAGCGCTACGGTACTTATTGAGCAATTATCTACCATAGGTATAGAGATTAATATCAACTACATCCAACAGCATTTTTTAGGATGTAGTTTTAGCTCAGTAAAAGAAAAAATACATAAAGCGTTTAATGTAAAGCTGCACAATAATTTTGAAAACGAATACCGTATTGCACTATTAACAGCGTTTGAGAGTAATTTACAAACCACCAAAGGTATTAAAACAGTTTTGTCTCAGCTTAGCGTACCGTTTTGTTTAGCAACAAGCAGTAGCCCGCAACGTACTGAAAAAGCATTAAGTCTTGTTGGCTTAACACCTTTTTTTAAAGAAACTGTTTTTACCGCTAGCGAAGTTAAAAATGGTAAGCCGGCACCTGATTTATTTTTGCATGCCGCTAAAACAATGAAAGTAGCACCAGAAAATTGTTTGGTTATTGAAGACAGCATGGCGGGAGTAACCGCCGCATTATCTGCAGGTATGCAAGTTATTCACTATAAAGGTGGGTTACATATGTCTGATGCAACTCATGCGGTTTCAATACAGTTTCCAAACGTTACGGTAATGCAACATTGGGATACGTTTATAACATTGCAGCCAGCACTTATGGCAAATAAATAGTTAGATAGGCATTACTAAGTGCCACACAAAAAAAATAAAATAATAAATAAAAATAACTAAACAAAGGCATCCTTATGGATAACAAATCAAATTCAGAACTAAAACGCTTAGAAGATGCTGCGCGTGCTGCTTGGCTTTATTACGTAGCTAAAAACACACAAGACGAAATAGCTCAAAAGTTAGAAGTTTCTCGTCAGTCAGCACAACGTTTAGTTGCCCTTGCAGTAAATGAAGGGTTAATTAAAGTACGTTTAGAGCATCCTATTACCGAATGTATGGAATTAGCCCAACAGCTAAAAGATACATTTAACTTACTTGAATGCGAAATAGTGCCGAGCGATCCTAACGCCCCAAATTCTAGTTACGGTTTAGCCCAGTGTGGAGCCACTATATTAGAACGTTATTTAAAATCAGACACACCTAAAACTTTAGCTTTTGGTACAGGTAGAGCATTAAAAGCTTGTATCGACGAGCTACCTTCAATGCAATGTCAGCAGCACAAAATAGTTTCATTATTAGGTAATATGATGGCAGATGGTTCAGCCTCAGCTTTTGATATTGTGGTAACCATGGCCAATAAAGTTAATGCTAAACACTTCCCGATGCCGCTTCCTGTTATTGCATCAACCGTTGCAGAAAAACAAATATTGCACAGCCTTAAACCCGTAAAAAGTATTTTTAGCTTAATTGAGCAAGCTGACGCTACTTTTGTCGGTATAGGCCAAATTACCGAAAACTCCCCTTTATTATTAGACGGTTTTATTAACGACTTTGAGCTTGAAAGCGTAAAAAACGATGGTGCACAAGGCGAAATTATTAGTTGGTTATATGATGAAAATGGTCAACTCCTTAATAATACCACCAACGAGCGAGTGGTAAGTTCTCCGTTAACCATTAATGCCAGTAAACCTGTTTATGGTATTGCTGCAGGTAGCGATAAAGTCAAAGCAATTCATGCAGCCCTTAAAGGTAAATTAATAAATTCATTAATTACAAATGAGTATACCGCCAAAGCCATACTTAGCATGTAATTAAAGTAAGTCCCAAAAAGTAGCTCCACAGTTAAAGCCTTGGTTTATAACTGCGGACAACGCTACTTAAAATAAGATGAAACGGTTAAATATTATTCATAAAACGTTTCAATTTCAAAACACATATCATGCACTGTTTATTTAACAGCCATGATAGAAGGAAAGCAAAAAATGGCCAATATTCATAGAGATAACTCATTTAGTAATATAAATGAAGAACAAATGCCAGTTGCAAAAAACAAATTGCATGGGTGGAAACATTTTGCAGGTTTATATGCTGGGGAGCATGTAGCCGCAACTGAATTTGTAATAGGTGCAACCTTCGTCGCATTAGGCGCTGCAACTACTGATATTTTACTGGGTTTATTAATCGGTAATTTATTAGCCATGTGTTCTTGGTGGTTATTAACAGCACCTATCGCTGTTGAAACACGCTTAAGCTTATACAATTACCTCAATAAAATTGCGGGTAATTCTATGACCAAGCTCTATAACTGGGCAAATGTTGTGATATTCTCCGTAATATCAGCCGCCATGATCACCGTATCTTCCACCGCGGTTAGGTTTTTGTTCGACATTCCAGCTCAGCTCAATTGGTACCCCAACAGTTTTTGGTTTGTCGCTATTGTGCTCGCCGTAGGATCTATCGTGGTGTTTGTTGCTATGTATGGCTTTTCAACGGTAGCTGACTTTTCTAAAATTTGTGCCCCTTGGTTATTTGTTATTTTTATTGCCGGTTCGTTTACCCTATTCCCTGCTTTATCTAACCATGTATTAGGCACAACAACTCTTAGTGGTTGGAGCGACTTTATTACCATTGGCGACAGTTCCATTTGGACAGGCTTCACCAGTGATGGTGAAAAAGGTATCGGCTTATTTGAAGTTATCGGCTTTGCATGGGCAGCTAACTCTATTACTCACTTTGGTTTAATCGACATGGCAATATTTCGTTTTGCTAAACGTAAAAGTTACGGTTTATTCTCAGGTGTTGGTATGTTCTTTGGCCATTACTTAGCATGGATATCTGCAGGTATTATGGGCGCTGGTGCAGCCGTATTACTTAAAACAACCATCACTTCGTTAGATCCAGGTGATGTGGCTTACCACGCATTAGGTTTAACCGGTTTTGTGATAATTATTATTGCTGGCTGGACAACGGCTAACGCTAATTTATACCGCGCAGGTTTAGCTGCACAGTCTATTTTTGTTAATCAATCACGCGAAAAAACAACCGCTATTGTAGGTGTTGTTACTGTTATTATTGCCTGTTTCCCTTTTGTATTTTCGCAAATGTTACCGCTATTAACTTACGCAGGTTTATTAGTTGTTCCTGTAGGCGGCATCGTATTTGCTGAGCATGTGTTATTTCCAAAAATTGGTTTAACGCGTTACTGGGCTAAGTATCAAAATATATCTCGCAGCGTACCAGCCATAGCAACTTGGGCCTTAGCTTTAGTATTCGGTTTTGGCTTAAATATTTTAGATGTTATGTCGTTCTACTACTTATTCATTCCTACATGGATTTTCAGTATTGTTGTTTACACCGTATTAGCAAAAAAATACGGTGCTGATAAAGACTACACAAAAGAGGTTGCTGCTGAAAACCTTGAACAAAAACAGATTGTTGCTTACCAAACAGAAGAAGCGCGAAACGACACACCCTTTGTTGAAGACACCAGCACAATAAGCAAAATATTAAATGCGGTATCAACAGTTTCGTTACTTATTATTACCGCGTTTGCTACCCAAGTTATGTTTTTCAGCTCAACGATGGACATATACGACACAAACAAAGTGCAATTTGAATATTACTGTTTCATTTTTACTATCGTTTATTTTGCTAGTGCTTATGCATCTCTTAAGCGCCAAAAAGCACTCAACAACTAACAACAGTAATACAAACTAATAAACACGCGCACATTAACGTTTAGGTTAACTAACAACACGCTAATGTGCTGCGTTTAACATAAAAAATTGAGTAACTACAAAACAGTTACCCTAATTTATTTTTAGGTTTAATCCTATTAAGTAAGGCCAAACACATGACAAACACCACACTAAATGAAACACAAAACGGTTCATTAAACCAACTTACATTAGCTAACTTACCTAGCCATATTGATATTCCTACTTATGATCGTAGCCAGTTAACCGCAGGTATTGTTCATATTGGTGTCGGTGGTTTTCATCGTGCGCATCAAGCTATGTACATTAATGAATTATTGAAAACACCGGGGTCAGAACAGTGGGCAATTTGTGGTGTAGGTTTATTAGAAAACAACCGTGGTTTGCGTGATATTTTAGTTAAACAAGACTACTTATATTCGTTAGTGGTACGCCACCCTAATGGCCAAATAGACAACAAAGTTATTGGTTCGATGATTGATTTCATCTTCGCGCCTGACAACAAACAAACCGTTATAGACAAATTAGCTCATAGCGAAACTAAAATAGTTTCGTTAACCATTACCGAAGGGGGTTACAACTTACACCCTACTACAGGCGAACTTGATTTATTAAACGAAGGCATCGCACACGATATTGCTAACCCTAACGACCCAAAAACAGCATTTGGTTATATTGCTGCAGCATTACAAATACGTAAAAACAAAGGTATGAACCCCTTTACGGTACAGTCTTGCGACAACATTCAACATAACGGCGCCGTAACACGAAAAATGTTACTTACGTTTACCCAGCAGCAAGATCCTGAGTTAAGCCAATGGATTAAAACACATGTTGAATTTCCAAATGCTATGGTTGACCGTATAACGCCAGTAACAACAAAAACAGATATTGACTACGTTACTAAAACTTATGGTTTAACCGACGAGTGGCCAATTACCTGTGAATCGTTTTCGCAATGGGTAATTGAAGACAATTTTAGCGACGGCCGACCTAACTGGAATTTAGCCGGTGCACAGTTTGTAACAGACGTAACCCCTTTTGAAAAAATGAAAATACGTTTATTAAACGCAGGCCATTCAGTACTTGGTTTATTAGGTTCTATTCATGGTTATGCCACGATAGACGAAACTGTATCCGACAAAGATTTTGCACAATACCTACGTGCATTTATGGACTTAGAAGTTACGCCGTTATTAGATAAATTAGACGGTATTGATTTAGAAGAATACAAAGACACATTAATAGAGCGTTTTTCAAATCCAAATATTAAAGACAGCCTCGCGCGTATTTGTTCTGAAAGTTCAGCCAAATTGCCTAAATTTTTAATTGCCTCTATTAACGAAAACTTAGCCGCAGGTCGCGATTGCTCTTTAGCCACTTTAGTGATTGCCACTTGGTGTTTATACAGCGACAAACAGGTAAACCAAGCGAATAATCCGTTAGATATTCAAGACGCAATGCGTGACGAACTAGCAGAGTATGCTCAACAAACTCGTACCGACCAACTCGCTTTTTTAAAGTTAACGAGCTTATTCGACAATTTAATTAATCAAGCTGATTTTAGTGAAAATTATACAACAGCAATTAACGCGTTATATTCGCCAACAAGTAACATTAAAACCATAATGAAAAACACGCTTGAGCAAAAATACCATACCCTTGCTAAAGGAAAATAACATGAACAGTTTATTTATTAATCATAAAGCCCCTAGCGATATCACTATTAATTGTTTTGGTGAAGTACTATGGGATTGTTTTAGTAGCGGTAAGCGTTTAGGTGGCGCACCTTTAAATGTATGTTTGCGCTTAAACTCTCTTGGCATTAAAGCCAATATGATCAGCGCCGTTGGCAAAGACACCTTAGGCAACGAACTACTTAACGTGATTACAGAACGCGAAATGAACACCCACTTTATCGCTGTCAATCCCGATAAAAAAACCAGTACAGTACAAGTTACGTTAGACAAAAGTGGCTCAGCATCGTACGAAATTGTTGCAGATACCGCTTGGGATAATATTGACTTAACCCCTGCCCTTATCGAACAAGTACAATCGTCAGATATTTTTGTATACGGCAGTTTAGTTGCTCGTCAAGAAACCTCGTTAAACACTTTAAAGCAGCTAATAAATGTCGCTCAATTTAAAGTGTTTGACGTAAACTTACGCAAACCCCATTACAACATTGAAACCTTAATAGAGTTAATGCAAGCCGCTAATTTTATTAAACTAAACGATGATGAGTTATACGAAATAGCTTACGCGATGGGTTCTAAATTTAACTCGCTAGAACAAAATTTAGAGTTTATTGCAGAAAAAACCAATACACCTTACATGTGCGTAACCAAAGGTAATCACGGTGCATTACTTAAAATTAATGATAAAAATTACTACAACTCAGGCTTTTTAATTAAAGTCGTAGATACGGTAGGAGCTGGCGATTCATTTTTAGGTTCATTAATTTATCAACTATGTAACACCACCAATGCACAATACGCAGTTAACTTTGCCTGTGCTGTTGGCGCTATGGTGGCACAAAGCCAAGGTGCCACACCTGAACTGTCAATGGAGGAAATTGAACAGTTTATGAATCCAACCTCTTAAATAGGTAGTAAACAATTAAAGCAATTATTTATCAACAGCTTAATGTGTATTATTGTTTTCCTAAGCTATATTAGTCTCTCAACATTGATATTTTTGCGTATAACAAGGCGAATTTTTCTACCTAATAGCTGGCTATTAGTAATAAATTCAACGAAGTTAGGCGTAAAAATAACTTGTTGAGTAACTTTGCTTATCCTGAGTTGAGGTTATTTAACTCAATACAAAAGTTTACTCATCATCACCGCTATTTAGCCAAATATCAGCATTAATGGTGGGTTTCTTTTTACGCTTTTTCTTACCGCTTCCAGCCGGTGCAGCCATAGGTTTTGTTTGTTCGGCAAACTCAGCCAGCAAAGCATCAATGGTATTTTCGTCAACTTCAAAGCCTTCAACTTGCTCGCGTTCAAGCCAAATTTTGTTCTTTTTCTCAATCACTTTAAAGTGATGATAATCTTCATGATCAATCAGCGATAAAGCCAAACCTACTTCGCCAGCACGACCACTTCGACCAATACGGTGCATGTAATCAGACGGGCTTCGAGGTAAATCAAAGTTAATAACAACAGGTAGTTTTTCAATATCTAAACCACGTGCAGCAATGTCGGTAGCAATTAATACTTCTATTTCACCACTCTTAAAGCCTTCAAGTACTCTACTACGAGCGCCCTGACCTTTGTCGCCATGAAACACTTCAGCCGTAATGCCGCGTTTAGAAAGCTTTGCCGCTAAATGTTCACAACTGTTTTTAGCATTTACAAAAATAAGCGCTTGTCGCCACGAATGCTGAATAATTAAATGGGCTAACACCGCTGTTTTCTCGCCTTTGTTCACCTCAAATACACGTTGTACCAAGGTACTTGCGTCAGCACTTTGTACTTGTATTTCAATCGGGTTATTCAGTAATTTTTGCGTTAAAGCTTTTACCTGATCAGGAAAAGTTGCTGAAAACAATAAAGTTTGTTTTTTAGTGGGCAATAAAGCTAAGAGCGCTGTTAGCTCTTCGGTAAAACCTAAACTTAACATGCGGTCGGCTTCATCAAGCACTAAGGTTTTAACCTTATCGAGTTTAATCGCATTACTTGAAATTAAATCGAGTAATCGACCCGGCGTTGCCACCAAAACATCTGTACCACCACGTAACGCCAGCATTTGTGTATTAGCTGACACACCACCAAACACAGCCACTGTTTTTATTTCGCCATTAAAATGTACCGCGTACGACTTAATGCTATCAGCCACTTGCTTAGCTAATTCGCGCGTAGGTACTAAAATTAATTGAGTAACAAAGTTACCTTTATTACTTACACTTTTACCTGAAGCTTTTTCAGCGTCTTTACTTTTAGAAAGCTGCTGCAAAATAGGCAATGCAAAAGTCGCCGTTTTACCCGACCCTGTATTTGCCCCTGCAATTAAATCGCGCCCAGCTAACACACTAGGAATAGCTCGCGCTTGAATAGGCGTTGGCTGCTGGTATTCCAGCTCAATTAATCGAGCTAATAATTGGGGAATAAGGCCAAGTTCTGTAAAGCTGGCAGGCATTGTAGGTATGGTTGTAGCTGTGGTAGCAACATGAGTTGAATCAGTGTTTTTGGCAGAGGTCATTAATATAAAGGGCTTAAAGCTAAAATAATTGCGGCTATTTTAACTTATTTAAAGCGGGTAAGTTAGTGAAATTAGATATTCATAAATAAACCCATTGAATACTTACTGAAGTCACTTTGCAACAGGAATAATTCATTGTTCAACGTTTTGGTTTAATTCAAAATAAAGGAGTATTACGCATAATAGGGTTAAAGCTTACTTTTTATTTTCTGCTTTAAGGTATCTGCTTTCATTCTCTTGCGTGGGTAACATGCAGGTATCGTACTTACCAAATAAAGCGTAACGATTAAGAGCAATACGATCATACAGCCAGCTTCTTATCGGCTTTGGCAATATTTTGAATACGTACAACACACGCCACGGGTACCCTAACTTATTTATAATATGTAAGAATGCGTCGCTCTTATCAAAACACTGATTACCTTCTACATATAACATAGTGTCGAAATGTTCTGTTGGCATATTAAAGTGTTTTAATATGCTCTGCCCTTCTGGCGATTGGACACTGCATAATTTGAAAAGCTGCTGCGTGTCGTACTTAATAATAAACTGACTCCACGCGTTACAAAGCTTACAGACCCCATCGAATAAAATAACGCAGTCGTTTTCAGTAATATGAGGTGGGTATTTTACAACGGGCATGAGCTTTCCTTGTTAATTTAATCCTTTAACTTACCAGCATTTCTTTAGTTATTAATTTTAATGTTCAGGCTTTGATTGAACAGAATTAACATGACTTGCGTATAAATAACCAATCAAAACAATGATCGGAATATTCTTAGTAATAGGTCCGAACGGATGCAACCAAAAACTCGCATCAATAAAAGTTAACAGTATCGTATAAAGTACAATAACACTCACTTGCACAATACAGCATACCTTGATTTTAAATGAAGTAATTAACCAAACACCAAGCATTATGTCTAATATACCGCCCGCATTAATCGCTATATCGGCAAGCATTCCTGTGATATTGGCGCTAGCTAATATTTGATAACCTATGTTGGGAGAGAAATACACTGAGGTTAATCCCGTAAAAATCCATAAAAAGGCTAATGAAAATCGCGCTGCTTTATTTAATGTTTTTTGGTTAACCTTATTCACTCAGAATTCCTTTAAACTAATGGGAACGGTTTAAAAACCATTAACCAGAAAATACCTAATATAGCTAAAAAGGCAGGTATACCCAGCAATACCCATGTTCTCATTAACGACTTAAACTCAGGTGTTACTACATTAGCATTAACCGACATTTCGGCTAGTTCACGTAATTTGTATTGAATTCTCAAAACAGGTAACCAACAAAGTCCAATAAAAACAAACAATCCTAATACCCAATAAAACCAAGGTGACGAGAATGAATAACCTTGCATGTTCATTAGAAATATTCCGCTAACTATTTGAGTAATAACCGCAGGTGTTGTAAATATCCAGTCGCCTAAAATTACATGTTTAGTAGTAATATAAATAGCTTGTGGATTATTAGAACGATTAGCCATAAACATAAAAAAAGCAATGCCCGCACCAGTGCCCGTTACGATAACAGCCGCTAAAATATGAATTAATTTGAGGGTTAAGTAATTTTCCATTAAAAAAGTCCCCATTATGTTTCCTGAACTTGTGCTTCACGAGACAAATTATCTTCAAATACAATATCTAAAGCATCAAAAGATGAACTAAAGTCGCTTAACTGTAATAAGCCTACACAAGACTTAGCACCGCTTTCTATCTTATGAGTACCTTCAGAACTAAGCAGTTTTTTTGCTAAAATAATGGTTGAAAGTGTTGGAATATAAGGACCGTTACCTTTAGGTGCGTACAAGGTCCACTTTACTTGTTTTGAATTTCCACTAATGCCTTTACCACTAATAAGTACCTCCATCGCTCCTTGGTCGCTACCAAAGGGTAAAAATATATTACTCGCGCTAACAATAGTTTTTGATAACGGTGCCCAGTTTTTTACAAGCTTTATTTTTGACAGATAAGCCATACCAACCATAGTTAAGTGCAGTATTGGCAGCTCTAATCCTGCTTGAAAACTTACTTGTTGTGAAACGCTATAGCGCTTAGGGAATAACTCTAAATCAGGTACGTCCACATTGGCTAAATAACGTTTACCAACAAAGCCACCAAAGTCGTTTACCTTAGAATCCATCCAACCATATACATTTTGCCAACGACCTTCTTTAAACACATTTAAAGGGTGACCTGTGTAAGACAATATAGCCTCAACGGTTGCTAAACCACGTTCAGCTTTATTACCCGGTGCAATGGCTAAATTTATCGATTCAATAGCGCTAAACTGATTTTGATAAAAGTCGACAACGGCTGAAGATAATCCAGGTACAGAGCTCGCTCCACTAACAATCAACACACCTTTTTCTTTCGCTTGCTTGTCTAGCTCGGCAATGTCACAAACAAATCTACGATCGTCAGCTAAATCAATATAATGAGCACCACAATCTATACATGCTTTAGGCACTCGGTAATCTTGCCCTTGAAATGGACCGCTTGTATGAATAACAAGAAATGGGGAAATAGTCGCTAGCTGTTGAGCAAAATCATCAGCAAATATATCAATAACCAACGGAGCTAAACTAGCGGATGCAGAATCCTTTAAACTTTCAACCAATGCTGATGCTTTACTTAAATTTCTGCCAGCGATTAGTATGTTTATCCCCTCAACTTCTGACAGGTTTTCAACAATCCTTTTACCGAAATTTCCGTAACCACCAAGAACAACTATATTTTTCACTTGTTACTTCCCTTTAATTATTCATCAATTTCATAATAAATTGTGGTACTAATCAACCACGGTATAAGCACACTTTATGTAACATAAACACAGAAGCTAAGCCTAAAATAGAACCACCCGTAATAATTACTAACTCATGTGACGTTGTTGTCGTTGTAACGACTTATTCTTAACTACTTGCGCTACTTGCGGAACAGCGTAAAGATTAAGACTACTGAACAAGCTTTTCAATTTAGCGGCTTCATAATCTTGTTCTATTTTTTCAATCACTAACGCATGCTTTTCAGGGTATAAAGCTTCAACCGATTGCGAAATCAACTCAAACAACTTCTTCAAATTAATTTTATGTATTTGTCCTGTTTTGTTAAAAATCCATTCGGTAATCGCCATAAAATCATCAAACGGTTCGTCCGATAATATATGTGGTAACGAATATTTAAAACGACCTGAATTACCAATCATATCCCAATAGCGAGCAAAGCGATTAATACGTTGCATCGTAGGAAAGCTAACTCTGTCGGTACTTAAAATATTAAACGGTGGTAACGGATTAAAACGTAAATCGAACGCTTCGGTATGCCTGATAATGGGGCTACCTTTTAAACGTTTTAAAATACCCATTTGAATTTCGTGTGGTCGACAATGGTAAAGCTGATTAAAGCTATCTTTAAAGGTATCAAAGGTTTCGCCAGGTAAACCAAAAATCAAATCGGCATGAATATGCGCTGAAGTATGATCTCTTAACCAAAGTAAGTTCTCTTTCGACTTAGCATTGTTTTGCTTACGGCTAATGTTTTTTTGCACTTCAACGTTGAAGGTTTGAATACCAATTTCGAACTGCAAACTACCCTCAGGAAACTGCGCTAACAATTCTTTGAGTTTTCTAGGAAGATGATCAGGCACCACTTCAAAATGAAGATAAAGATCGTCAGTCATTCTGTCTAAAAAGAACTGCATAATTTGCATTGTGGTTTTAATGTTTAAGTTGAAGGTTCTATCAATAAACTTAAAGTTACGCGCGCCACGTTCATACAAAATTTCCATTTGCTCAAGGAAGGTTGTTAACTCGAACGGCGTAGAGGCTTTGTCTAAAGACGACAAACAAAACTCACATTTAAACGGACAACCACGCGACGCTTCAACATAAAGCAAGCGATGTGTTAAATCTTCATCGGTGTAATATTCATACGGCAAAGCAATATCTTCTAACCCTACAGGTTGCGACTTAAGCACTTTTTTGTCGGGTAACTTGTTATTGAGTATGTTTTTACACAGCTCATAAAAACTAATATCTGCAGGACCCGTTAAAACATAGTCAGAATACTTAACAATAAGCTGTTCTTCAGTTTCGTAACTGACTTCTGGCCCACCTAACACCACCTTGATTTCAGGCGCTATTACTTTTAATAAGCTCACAACATCAGTGGTTTCAACAATATTCCAAATATAAACACCAAAGCCAACAATAGTAGGTTTAGACGCTAAAATTTGCTCAACAATATCGATAGCGCGCGTTTGAATAATAAATTCTTGAATCTCGCAAAGCGGCTGTAGCTCTTTTAAATTAGCGTACAAATAACGTAAACCAAAACTGGTATGAAAATATCGAGCGTTAAGCGTAGCAAGTACAATTTTAGGCGCACCATCATTTTCAGCCCTATTGTTTTCAACATAAGTAACTACATCAGCATTATTGTTGATATCTTCACCTGTAGAAGAAAGCTGTGGAGCAACTTCAATAAAGTTTGGCGTGTTTAAATCTGGCGAAGTTGTGCTAGATAAATCTGTAGTATTCTCTTCAGTTGAATGAATCTGTGTAACCGCTATGTCGGGATGTTTATTTTGCTCAGTCATACTGAATTGAATACCTTGATTGGGTCTGTTGATGGTTTTAAAGATGATTCAGGGATTATACGGGGAATGAGGAAGTTATTCAGTAATCTTATTTAAGCAATTAATAATAAAGTAAAAATCTGGTCTACAATACCTATGCTTGATATTCATTAAATTTTAGACGAAAAAAATCGCTAATAATTTAGCGATTTTTAATTACCTAATGAACAGATCAATGTACAAAAGCAGCCTTCTGTCACTTTGTGCTATTGGTTCGACATAGTTGCGATAACTCAACCGGTGTCAGTAATTTCGCTTCACTCGTTTTAGCGGCTCTTTCAATATCAGCATCTGTTTGTTTCTTTACTGATGTCCAGTTTGTTGAACCTACACTTTTTTCAATATTTTCTAGTTTAACTTTCATTTTCACCTCCTTTTGGAACGGGTTTAAACTCTTCCAGCTCTTTATCTGTGATGTTTGGTGAATCAATATCTGACAATATACCACGCTTAATATCGGCTTCAGTCATATTATCAATTACACTCTTATCAGTTGTTCCTTCCGACTTACAAATATCTTCCAGCTTGATTCGTTTAATTGCCATTACAACTCCTTAAAGGGTTTTAAAAAACCTAATTCATATGATTTTCTTTCTCGACTATTAGCTTTTCTAGCACTAATCAAACGGGTTACACCATCATTATCTCGAAAAGTATATACAATCATCAGTATACCAAACTTAGTCATACCTATAGTTTGATAGCGATCTTCGCCGTAATTCTTTCGTGTATCTTTTCGATAAACTCTCTAAGCATCAATAAATACATGAACAGCGTCAGAAAAATCAATATTATGCTTTTGTTTATTTATAACACTTTTCACATCATCCCATTCAAATTCCATTTTATCTCCTTTGGTTTGTAAGTTAGCCAGAGAACTGACTATTTTTAGTAATTACAGACTAATTATAAACCTAATCAGGGATTGTATGCAGATGAAGATCGATTTTATTCAAAGTTCGCTCCTTGAATAATTAAAAAATATACGCTTCTATCCTATAGCCATCAAACTAGATACGTATGCTGACTTTAAAACAATAATCAATATGGCTATTAAGTACCAAACGGCACTGAATATCATATTAAGGTAAGGTGTTAAATCCATCTATTGCTTAGTCCTTGTGAAAACTACTTTTACTCTCTGACGAAAGTTAATTTCATAATAAAATCAGCAACAACTAATCTACTATACAAACATATAAATAAACAACAAATTACAGACGAAAAAAAACCGCTATTTTATTAGCGGTTTTTAAAATATAGCGATATGAATATAAGCGCTGATTTTATTCTATAAAATAAAATTTATAGCAATCATAAAATAGCTACTTGTATCTCTTTTAGGCTATGTATAAATGTATTTTAAAACAAGCATATTATTTGTTTTTATTGTCTGTTTTAACTACTTTTAAATGTGCCCTTCTACGCTCTTCGTCAGCTTTTTCCATAGACTCATTTTCAGCGTCAAGCTCTTCTTCTGATTGATAAAGAAAATCCCAAGAACCACATAAAATATGTGTATCTGGATCTAACTCAGGAAGTTCTCTACTTTCGTCAAAATAAAATTCAGCACGTTTTTTTGCTCGTTCATCTAACCACGCTGCAAGCTCTGGAGAGCCTTCGGGAGGACGCTCTTTTTTCTTGTTGTCGTATGCAAGTTTAATTTTTTTAGTCATAATTTAATCCTTATACTATGGTAATTATAACATTTTCCAAAGGTGTTCAGGATCGCTTCCTTTACTTTTTTGATAAATAAAACCGTGGTTGCGATAATAGTGAATAAGTTTGTCATTTAATGGGCGCATTATTTTAATTTGGCTTGCGCCAATTAAATCGGCATACGCTTCAAAAACAGTGATATTTATTTCAAATATACGTTTATCTAAAATATGTTGTTCACAAGGGTTTTTCTCAATAACATCAAGGCGCATCGATTGCCCTGTTTTGGTTGGGAATCCAATCGCTAAACTACATAATGTTGTATTTAACCAAACAGCCAAATCTAATCTATCAGGATGTCGATAAGCCCACTTTTTATAGCCTTGAGAAAAAGACCAAGGAAGGTTTTTTCGATAAGGTGAAGATTCCCATATTTGAGCCATCAACAAAGCATCTTTATCTATATCTCGGAATATTACATTGTCTTTTAAATCGTACGGCAAGTTTTTTTTAGCGAGAGCTAAAGCTTCATTTCTATATTGTTGATATTTATTTTCAGCGTTTAAATGTTCCGTTTTCATTGTTATTTACTCATTCCTTGTATTAATTTCAGGCTGCTATGATATCTATTTTTTTAATCAGTTGGTAGCCGTGTAGTTCTCGATATTCCTAAATACGCACTAACAGCTTGGTCTAAAATCTCAACCAGTTCTGCATCCATGTATTGATAGTCATCGGGAATATCGAGCACTTGAATATTTTTATATTTGAGTGTGTTGGTGAACTCTGATTTTAGTCGGCTTTTATGATGTTCTTCCATTACAAAAATCGTGTCAGCCCATTCAATGTCTTTCGCGTTTACTGTTTTTCTAGCACTTGAACTTGTTCCTGCAGATCTTACGTTCAGGTTTGGGTGCTTTTTAAAGATGTGTTCGGCTGTAGGGCTACGCCATTGATTTTTACTGCATATAAAAAGGAGGTTTGTCATATCCATATGAAACTTGTGTTAGTGGGGTTAGCGAAATATTAAAACTTATTAGAAAGAATCGTTTATTTACGCAGTAATTACAAGCAGGTAAAAGGCCTTATTAATACTTTACTATAGATATTTGAGGTTTACTTTATTTTAGACGAAAAAAAACCGCGAATAAATAAGCGGTTTTTAAAATATAGCGATATGAATATAAGCGCTGATTTTATTCTATAAAATAAAATTTATCGCAATCATAAAATAGCTACTTGTATATCTTTTAGGCTATGTATAAATGTATTTAAAACAAGCATATTATTTGTTTTTATTGTCTGTTTTAACTACTTTTAAATGTGCCCTTCTACGCTCTTCGTCAGCTTTTTCCATAGACTCATTTTCAGCGTCAAGCTCTTCTTCTGATTGATAAAGAAAATCCCAAGAGCCACATAAAATATGTGTGTCTGGATCTAACTCAGGAACTTCTCTATTTTCATCAAAAAGAAAATCAGCAAACTCTTTAGCACGCTCATCAAGCCATATCGAAAGCTCTGGAGAACCTTCGGGAGGACGCTCTTTTTTCTTGCTGTCGTATGCGAGTTTTAATTTTTTAGTCATTCTTTTTTATTGGCTTTTATCTTTATATGTAACTACTTAGTTAGCGTAAAACGCCATAAGGTCTTTAAAAGTGAGCTATTACGCCGACAAAAGCACCTTTTAACTCAACATCTGCATACAAATTGTTTACGTTTTCAAATTCTATTTTCTCGGCTTGATAGCCTACGGTAAGATTAAAGTCCATTTTTGCTTGATCAAGTAGTCGATAACTTAAGCCAACTTGATAGTTATAAAGTGAATAGTCGTCTTTCAATGACACATTACCTTGTGCAAATACACTTAAATTAGCTAACGGTAAGCTAGCGTTAGTGGCAACATACAACATAGGCACAACTTTGCTTTTCTTTTTATTATCTGTTGTTACTGTATCTGTTATTTCTGTAACAGAATGATCATGCCCTTCGTGCTCTTCTACATCCCAAATAAAATCAGACGTTGTAGTAACTGTATTTGTTGTTGCGGTTACTGTAGCTGTGACATCAAAATCTCTAGCGGCTATGCCTAAATCAAATGAAAACAACGAATTGTCAATTACTTGATAATATAAAGTGTAATCGATATAACTGATGTTAAAGCTTGCATTAAGATCAGAATTTACATGAAGATTAACATGAGAAGTTTCGTTGTCGAATTTAGATTCTTGCACTACATTCGTTTTAGCTGTGGTATCAAACTTGGTATTCGAAATACGTACATTAGGGAGAAAAGGAAATGGATGTTTGGCGGCAACAAAGTAGTTATTTTGTTGTGCTTTTTTTAAATCTGAGTTAATTGGGTTTTGTTTCTCACCAAAAAATCCACTTGCTTCTCTTTGCCAAATTTGACCGCCAAGATATAAACCAACTGAATTTGCTTGCACGTTAGAGGTACAAAATACAGCAAGCGTTGCTGTAAAAAACGTTTTTTTCATGTGGTAACTGTCCTTGATTTACGAATGTAATATTCCATGTTTATACCCGTTATCTGAGCAATAAGGTTATATCAAAAATGTATTATACCGTGACTTTAATACTGCCATTATTAAAATAAATGATTAAATATAGGCTTCATATTAAAAAATTAGCGGTTAGTTAACCTGAGTTTTTTTACTACTTTTGCAATACATGTTTCTTTATCTACTACCCATAACCCGTAGCTAATAGGTAAGACTTCAACACCCGCACGTTTAAATAATTTGTAGGTGTTTAATTCAAAAAAGTCTGCCCATGGGCCAGGAAAACCGATCAGGTCTATGGCTAAGTATTGCTCCTTATATCGACACAGAATATCTACGTCTGTTCCTGCAATTGTGTAACCTGCCCACGTTTCAATATTTAATGTCGCTAATTCAGATATTACACTTTGCTGAAACTCGTCAAGTTGAGATGATACTGAATGGCTAGCTTCAAATTCGCTAATAGAGCCTAAGTATCTACGTAGTAAGTTGTGTTCAGGCAATTGAGTTTCATCTATCGATAGAAATAATATTTGCTTTTGCCTTGCCCGTGTAATGGTAACGTTGAAAACATCTGCTTTGTTTAAATATACCGCTGCGCGTTTTGAATTGTTATCGACAGAAAAAGAGATAAGCATAATGTCTCTTTCTTCTCCTTGAAAACCATAAGGCGTTGCGGCACGAATTTTATGTTTAATAATTTCAGCTTGGCTAAAGTTGACTTCAATTTCTTTGGCTAGGTGTTCTGCTTGATGCCTAAAGGGCGAGATAACGCCGATGCTATGGTCAATCCCAACATGTGTGTCTGCTTCTATTTGGTCTTTAATCGTCTGTATTACATGTTCAGTTTCTAGATGATTAACACCTGCTTTATCTCTAACGCCATTGACTCTTTGTAAATGAAGATGACCACTACTTGTGCAGGGGCGGTGTTGCATAACCTTTAACTTATTTTGATAAAAGTGTTGGTTACTAAAATGAATAAGCTCAGGTTTACTTCTAAAGTGTTCATCTAAAAAAGCTAACTGTTGATGGCTGGAGAGTGCAGTTAAGGCTAAATCTAAAATTGAATTATCACGATAACTTACAACGCCTTCACTATCAGGTTTGAGATCGTTTTTAATCGTTATTTGGGCTTCTTTGCTTTTAGCCAAGAACGAGTAATGCCTTAGCTGTTTGGTATCTCCAACCACCATCGCCCTTTTTGCGCGATAAAGTGCAGGTAAACAACTGCTGATATTGCATTGTGTTGCTTCATCGATAATAACTAAATCGAACATTTCTGCTTTTAAAGGCAACACTCTGTAAAGTGTATTCAAACTAACAAGCCAAACCGGAAAGGCAGAAAGCAATGAGGAATATTCAATATCGTCAAAAAGCTCAAATTGCCTTTTAGATGTTCGACTACGGATTGCTTTATTAAAGGCTTGTAGCGATGATCTTTGTTTTTCGACTAAGGTTTTTAAATTTCTATTTTTTAAGGCACTTAAATAACCGGCTGCAAGCTTTTCTCGCTGAATGTGCTTTGTATTTATTTCATTTAAAGAAACCCACTCTTTGGTGAGTTTTTTAATGCCACTTTGCGCTAAAGCTAAATATAAGCGCGTTAACCATTGTGCATCTCTTTGTTGTAGCCCTTTTAATCTTTGCCCTCTTACAATGGCTTTCTGACAAAATTTAACAAAGCGTTTTTCTAATACATTTAATGCGTTATTGATCGTTTTTAATTCTAATTCGCAAGTATCAGGTGCTTTGCTTAACTCTTCTGAAAAATACCCTGCTAAAAGATTTTCAATGTAAGTTTTTAACTTTTTAATAAACGCTTTTTGTCCTGCTCTAATTGATACGTCACTTAAACCAAAGTTATCGCCTAACTTTTCAGCGATCACATCTAAAGCGGCATCGTTATTAGCAACGATAAGTACAGATTCACCGCGTGCCATATGCTCTGCGGCAATGGCGGCTATTGTATAGCTTTTGCCCGTACCTGGAGGCCCAGAAGCACAACCTAAGTTAGCGTTTGCGGCAATTGATATGATTTTTTTCTGTGGTGTTGACAGCAAACCTGGTAGGTAATCATATTTTAGAGGTTTGATTGCTTGTGAGTTGTTGGTTGCCTTTTGTGAAGGCAACAACAGCTCTGATAACGGTGGAGATAGGTTGTCAGATTCAATGATCTCTTCCAATTCATGAAGAACTCCACGACTACTTGTCGACCTTTCAACAAAAACCAACATGGATGCAGGAAGCAAGGTGGGTGTTTTTCTTTTTAGTGCTTTTTTAATTTCGTTTGAGTTAACAAGGTTAGGAAAATTAAGTAACTCAAGTAAGTTTAATTCTATGGGGCTATCTTTGAGCCACGAAACCCACGTAGATGTAGATTGAATGTTGGTGTTATCTTCTAAGTCAGGCCTGCCATCACTTTCAGGCATTAATAATTGCGTTAACGATTCATTTATTTCAGGCGTTTGATTGTTAACAGAAAAGTAGTAATTGTTCTCATCTTTTTCGATTACAGCTTCATTAAACAAAATGGGTGTAACCACCTCTTTTATTTCGCCTTTAATCTCCAACTTACCAACTAAAATAAAGCTCGCGTAAAGTAATACACGCTCGCGTTGATATACTTCAACATGCTTCATCATTTGTTCTGCAAAGTTTTCAGGAATAGGCATTCGGGGAAGAAAACCAGAGCCTAAATCATCTTGCCCTTCTAAAATAAGACAGTCATCTTTTTTAAGTTTACTTAGGTTCCATAAATTCAGATCTGCACTGTCTTCTTTGTAGCAATCTCGGTAGTAGGAAAGGATATTTTGGATCGACACGGTTAACTTTGCCCTGACTGAATAAATTGATTTATCACTAAGGCACATTCTTTAGGTTTTGTTTGTATCACAAAGTGAGGTCCTTCTATTTTTTTAAATTCAATATGTTTAAAAACTTTAGAAAATTCATGACTTTTATTAGAAGATATGAGCTTATCTGAATGCGCTTGAATATACATGGTTGGAAGTTCAAAAGTTACCTGCGGAAGAACCTGTTTGCTCATAACCTTTAATCTATTTTTAATAATTTCATCTGGAATGGATTTAATCACTTTTACGAATTTAGATAAAAGCGCTTTTGAAGCTCCTGTTCCAAAGAAGAGTAATTTATAAAAAACAATTGATATGGATGAAGAAGCAAAAGCTTTAATAGGTAACCTTTTAGTTATGGGTAATAAGTATTTATTAGGAGAACTTAGAAAGCTAGCTACAAACACCACTCCTTTTATATGTGTTAATTCAAGCTTAAGGAGTTCAGGAACAATACCTCCAGAAAATGACTCAGCAAGCAAAATGTAATCTTGTTGCGGTAATTGTTTGCGAATGACTTGAGCTAACGAAGCATGATCTTGAGGACCATGGTTTGGCAATGGAATAACTAAATAATCACCATCAAGATGAGATAGAAAGTCTGTAAATAATTCTCCTGTACCATCCATACCTGGTAATAACACTAATGTAGAAATAACGACTTTCCTTGCTAGATATAAACAATAAACACTTGTTAACAAACTATATTATAGGTAAGTAAAAAAAGCCATTGATGTAATAGTTAGAACGATAGTTGGAATAAATAACAAGAGGTCGCGCTAAAACAGTTATGTGCTCTTTATCAAAATTTAGACGAAAAAAAACCGCGAATAAATAAGCGGTTTTTTAGCATGTGGCGGAGCTAACTGAATAAGTGATTAAGCTGAATTAACTGTTTCAACTTACTGCTTTATTGTAAACAACACTTTTTGAATTTCTTACCACTGCCACATGGACAAGGATCATTACGGCCCACTGTAGCTAAAGAGCTAACAGGAACACTGTTTTTTAGAATGATATTTTCGTCGTACAGGATATTATCTAATAAACCGCCTTTCTCCATTAACGAATCAAAGCCATCAAGTTCTTCATCTTCTGGTTCGTTAGCAATCCAAGTATTTAGGGTATCAACAACATTAAAGTTTGTTTGAATTATGCCAGATTCAATGAGCTTGTGTGAGCTGTCGCTATTCCATGCCTTTACTTCACTTTGTTTAAATCGGTCTTCATCGAATAGGTCTTTGTCACATAATTCGTTAAATTGGCTTTTAAAACTATCGAGTTGATATTTAATACAATAGTCTGCTAATGCACTTATTAAAAAGCTATTGATTGAACTTGGTAAAGCCAAAAATCCAGCTAGCCATTGAGTTATATGATCTTCTAGTTCAATTTTATCAATAACACCTGCTTCGTATTGAGCAAATACCGCTTCAATAGCTGATGCTTTGCAATACATGGCTTGATGACTACCCGTAATATAATTACATAAGGCTTGTGTATTACCGTCGGCGACATTATAAAATAACGTAGATGTTACCTCGGTGAGTGCGTCATCAAATATGGTATCAATGGGAGTTGCCAATGAATCGCTGCGAGCAAATAACTGTAAACACTTTTCTAACGCTGGTGAGTATTTTAATTCTGCTAATAGTAATGTTCCAAAAAATAAAATAGCTTCTTGTTCATTTGTTAACGATGTATCGTCTGCGCTAAATTGATCTATCAGCCGTTCTAATTCAGGGTAAAATGCAGACCAATTTTCTTTCGCTGCTTCTATACCGGCAATAGTTAATTTGTTGTCGTTTGTATTACTTATTGCCAATAAAATTTGTTCTACGTTCATTTAAAGTTCCGCGTTAACTAATCAATTCTGAGTGCATATACTGAAGTTCGTATACTAACATTTCTTATTCTTGTTAACATTTAAATAGATAAGTTAACCAAATAAGTTACTCACTTTAAATCACCAGCCTGTTTTTTCGTCATAAAACAAACGATTAATAGATCATTGAGATCAGTTACAAGTCAAATTTAGGATACATTATGTCAAACATATTTGACATCACTTAAAAGTAAAATTAACATTACACCATGTCAAATATTTTTAACACCACATAATAAGGAGTGAGAGATGTCATTTGTTCATAAAAGTGTTTGGGTGCAATTTTTAATTACTGTATTTATTGCATATTACTACGGTAGTGAGTTTGTTCATTTATTTTCAACAGAGCAACTTAATGATGATAACTTTACCTCATTACTATTTTCTACGGTTATCAAGCTCGTTATCCTGAATATCGTTGTACATACCATAGTGGCAGTGTTGAGTAACAAAAACGAAGTCGAGCAAGAAAGTGATGAACGAGATGTATTGATTAGTTTAAAAGGAGGGAACGCCGCCTACAACATGCTGAGTGCTTGGGTCGTATTCATAATAGTTAGCTTATGGGCAACATCATTAGGAAAAGGTCTTTACCATTTTGATACATTGAGTGGAGAATACAACATCTTGAATATATTACTTGTAGGCTTTCTTGTTGTAGAAATAATAAAATTTTCTTATCAGTTATTTCACTATCATAAGGGCGTGTAATTATGCCTAAAGTATTAACTAATAATGTTCGAGTTTTACGCTTTCATCGCAATGAGATGACACAGCAAGATTTAGCCAAAATGGTTAGTGTCTCTAGGCAAACTATTGTAGCAATAGAAAAAGGCAAATACTCACCATCGTTAGAAGTTGCCTTTAAAATTGCTGATGTATTTGGTGTATCTATTGCAGAGGTATTTAGTTATCAAGAACAAGTTGATAACTAATGTTTGATTTTAAATTGCTACTGATTGAGGAATATTAGCACCATGATTTGAACTCTAAATCAGGTTTAGCGCTACAAACCCTCTATTCTAAACATCAAACTCTAGACGAAAAAAAACCGCTAAATAATTAGCGGTTTCTTAGAATGTGGCGGTGAGATAGAGATTTGAACTCTACAGCAGGTTTAGCGCTACAAACCCTTTTGTTTTACTAAACACTAAATAGCAAAAAGCCGCTACAAGTAGCGGCTTTTTAGAATGTGGCGGTGAGATAGAGATTTGAACTCTAGAAGGGCTACAAACCCTTGCCGGTTTTCAAGACCGGTGCTTTCGACCACTCAGCCATCTCACCTGAATGTAATAAAGCAAGTGCTTGCCTTAAGACGAGGCGAATATTAAAGTGTGGAAAATAACTTGTAAAGTATTTATTTACATTAAGTGTTTGTTTGCTGAGTAATTAGTCAGTTTGCTTTCTATTTATACGTTAAAAGAGAAATTATGCCTGAAAATATGAAGTGTCGTTGTCCTTGGTTAGATGTTACCAAACCTGATTATGTAAAATATCATGATGAAGAATGGGGTGTTCCTGTGGTTGACGACCAAACCTTGTTTGAATATTTAACTTTAGAATCAGCACAAGCGGGTTTAAGTTGGTACACCATTTTAGTTAGACGTGATGGTTATAAAGCGGCATTTAATCATTTTAATGTTGAAGAAGTGGCTCTGTTTGATGAAAACAAAGTTAACGAGCTTTTGCTTAACGATAAAATTATTCGCCACAGGGGTAAAATAGAAGCTACGATAAATAACGCTAAGTGTTTCATTTTAATTCAACAGGAGTTTGGTTCGTTTAGTGAATACTTATGGCGCTTTGTTAATAACCGCACCATTGTGAATAGCTGGCAAAATAAGAACGACTACCCTGCTACGACTCAAGAGTCTGACGCGCTAAGTAAAGACTTAAAGAAACGAGGATTTAAGTTTTTAGGTTCAACCACTTGTTATGCTTTTATGCAGGCGTGTGGCATGGTGAATGATCACAGTGTTGATTGTTACAAACGGACACAAATAATTAATGAATATCAACAAGGTTAGTCATAGCAATTTGAAAAAACCCGTGCCATAATATGTCACAATGGTTTATCGAAGATAAGTAGTAAAAATACTTGAACTTCATTAGTATGACCATATCTAAGAAGTATAACTACGTTTTTAAAGGAAAACAGTATGCAATCAAATATTAGTTTAAATGCAACTAAAAGCTCTGCAATTGAAATTAATAAAGTATTAAAAAATACTTATATGTTGTTATCAATGACATTAGCATTTAGTGCAGTAACTGCTGGTATCTCTATGTCTATGGGCTTACCTCATGGAGCTGCTTTAATCATGACATTAGTTGCTTTTGGTTTGTTATTTGTTGTTAACAAAAAAGCTGACCAAGCAAGTGGTATTTATTGGATTTTTGCTTTCACTGGTTTAATGGGAGCTTCTTTAGGCCCAATGCTTAACCACTACGCAGCTCTACCAGGCGGACCTTCTTTAATTATGCAAGCGTTAGGCGGAACAGCATTAATATTTTTCGCTTTATCAGGTTATGCATTAACAAGTAAGAAAGACTTCTCATTTATGGGTGGTTTTTTGATGGTTGGTCTTATCGTTGCTCTTGTAGCGGGTATTGCTAACATCTTCTTTCAAATTCCTGCGCTTTCTTTAGCTGTAAGTGCTGCTGTTATTATGATTATGTCTGGCTTAATTTTATTTGATACAAGCCGTATTATTCACGGTGGCGAAACTAACTACATTAGAGCTACAGTGTCTTTATACTTAAATATTTATAATATTTTTGTTCACCTACTTAGCCTTTTAGGTGTTTTTGGTGGTGATGATTAATAATCATTAATTTAAAGTGATTATCGGTTTATAATAAAAGCCTCGCAATGCGAGGCTTTTTTTTACTTTGTTATTTACGTTTAGCTTTTTAAACTCTTGGAATTATTCGTGCAAACTCTATCAGTTGTTATTACCACCCCGCCCTGTAGCTATTTAACGATTACAGCTATTGATTATATTAACCATGCAATTAAAGCCGGTGTTGATATTGTGGGTGTGTTTTTTTATCAAGACGGTGTGTTAAACGCGAGTGCGAATATAGCGATTGCGAACGACGAATATCAAACACATAAACATTGGCAAAAGTTAAATACAGAGCACGGTGTTAATTTACATGTGTGTATTACGGCTTGTGAAAAAAGAGGCTTAAGCGACGATATTGGCGATACGGTTAACACAGAGGTTACGCACAGTAATATTAGTCAATACTTTACGGTTTCTGGCCTTGGTGAGTTGGTTGAGTTAACGGCTAAGTCTGAAAAAATGGTGCAATTTTAATGTCTGAATCATGTAAAAAAATCGCTATTTTAAATGCGTCTTCAACCATTAATCAAGCCAGTAAAGAAGCGTTAGATGCGGCGTTAATTTATGGTTCGTACGAGCAATCGACTTCGTTATTTTTTCAAGGTGAAGGTGTAAGGCAACTAATAAGCAATCAACAACTTGAAACGGTTCACGTTAAAGATTATTTAAAAACAATGGCGGCATTAGAGTTTTACGACATTGAAAATATATATGCGTGTAAAGCATCACTGATTGAACGTGGTTTAGCTGAAGATTTTCATCTTGATAATGTGCAGGTTTTAAGTAGCGATGCATTTTCAGATAAGCTACATCAGCACAATGTTATTTTAAGGTTTTAGTATTTTTATATGACTATTTTACATTTACAAAGAACATCTGCTTTTGATAAAAACGATTTTGCACAATGTGTGTTATCTATTAAACCTGACGATGCTTTGGTGCTTATTGATGATGGTTGTTATAACGCAAGCCATTCATTGTTTATCAACTTTAAAAAACAAAACCCTACAGTTGCGGTATTTCATATACAAGAGCATGCGCAAGCAAGAGCCATTGAGATTAACCATGATCAATCAAGCCCAATAACTATAGCTAAATTGGTTGAATTGACTTCTCAATATAACTCAACAATAACGTGGCAGTAAGCCGTTTTATGTATAAATTAGTGATATAAAGATGACAACAGAATTAGAATACAACGGGCAAATTATTCCTACGGATAAGCACGGTTACTTAGTTGACTTTACACAGTGGACAGAAGAACTTGCACCTTTGTTAGCTCAAACAGACGATATAGAGTTAACCGAAGCGCATTGGGAAATAGTAAGATTTGTACGAGAATTTTATTTAACTTACAACACATCCCCTGCGATAAGAGCATTAACAAAAGCGTTGAAAACAAAGTTTGGGGAAGATAAGGCAAGTAGCCGTTATTTATTTAGATTATTTCCTGATGGGCCTGCGAAACAAGCAACAAAATATGCAGGGTTACCGAAACCTGCTCGCTGCTTATAGCGATTAATTATTGTAAGTTGGTTAATAGAAAAATGATTAAACACTAATGTTAACAATACTTCCTAATGCTTCAGTACTTGCCCCTGCAGGTTGTACAGCAACATTAGCAGACTGAATTAACCTAAGCGCCATTTGCCCTTCAATTTCAGCTTGGCTTTTTGCTAGCCCTGCGGTTTTAATTCCTTGTGCTGTGTCTGTTTGAGTCATTGCTGGATTGCTTGTGTTCATGGTGATAGACATAAATTAAGTCCTCTGTGTGTTTCAACAATAATAATAAATTTAACTCAGAATATAACTATAGTCTGTATTGATAAAAATGCTCAAAAAAAAGCAACATATTTTTCAATATGTTGCTTTTTGTTTTAAGTATCAAACTAAAGGTGTTTGTTATGCTTGTGGCAATGTAGGTATTTCAATGCCGGCCATTTCAAGCATTACCCTTACCACCTGACAGCTATAACCAAATTCGTTATCGTACCATACGTATAATACGGCTCTGTCACCATCAACAATTGTTGCTTGTGAGTCTACAACACCTGCATAGCGCGAACCCACTAAATCGGTTGATACAATTTCTGTGGATGCGGTGTAATCTACTTGGTTTTGTAAATCTGAATTTAATGAGATTTGTCTTAAATAGTCGTTTAAGTCTGACTTAGTTGTGCTTTCTTTTAAGTTTAAGTTCATTATCGCCATAGATACATTGGGTGTTGGTACTCGGATCGCATTACCAGTTAATAAGCCTGCAAGCTCTGGTAATGCTTTAGCTACCGCCTTTGCTGCGCCTGTTGTGCTAATAACCATGTTTAATGGTGCACTACGACCACGGCGAGGTGCCGGATGATAGTTATCAATTAAGTTTTGATCATTGGTGTATGAATGTACGGTTTCAACATGGCCGTTTTTAATACCAAACTTGTCGTTAAGTGCTTTTAACACTGGCGTAATAGCATTGGTAGTACAGCTAGCCGCTGACACTATAGTGTCTTCAGGTTTGATCATTTTGTGATTAACACCATAAACCACATTTTTAATATCGCCTTTAGCTGGAGCTGTTAATAATACTTTACTAACACCTTTCGATTTAAGATGTTGACCTAAACCTTCTTCGTCACTCCAAATACCAGTGTTATCTACAACTAACGCGTTATTAATACCATACTCAGTGTAGTCAATTTCTGAAGGTGATTTAGCGTAAATAACTTGAATAAAAGCACCATTCGCTTTAATTACGTTGTTTTCTTTATCAATAGTAATACTACCGTTAAAAGCACCGTGAACTGAATCTCGACGTAATAAACTCGCGCGTTTTTCAAGATCATCTGCTTTACCAGGGCGAATAACAATGGCTTTTAAATTTAATGTACTACTTGGCCCTGTTCTTTCAATAAGCAATCGTGCTAATAAACGCCCAATACGACCAAAACCATATAATACAACGTCTTGAGACATAGACTCTTGTGTTTTATTAGCAATGCTATTTAATTCTTTACTTAAAAATTCTTCTATAGTTAAGCCATTAGCCTCACCTTTAAATAAATAACGGTAAGCTAATTTACCTGCGTCAATACGTGCTGGTGCAAGAGGAAGCTTACTTAGTGCCTCTATAAAAGGATAGCTTTCTCTGAGTCTTAATTTCGTTTCTTCATGAAGAGCAACTGACTTATGTGCTTTAATAATATCAATAGCTGATGCATTTACTAACGGACGGCCATGAATGGTAATTTCAATGCCTTTATTTCTAAATAATTGACCGATAATAGGTTGCATATTTTCAGCAAGAGTTTGTCGTTCTTGCCAACTACTTTGATATTGTTCTTCAAGAATACTTGTCATTATTTAAACCTTTTTATTTCTGTTAATTTCGCAATAAGCTATGATTAATTATTATCTGATTGGTATAAGAAAATTCACGCATATTGTAATTGATCATAAAACCTTTCACCATAGGTTACATGCAATTACTTTATAGATTGCAGGAATATTAAGCATAATGAATAGAAAAAATAATTTAATGCACGTAATAACGATAAGTAGCTGTGTATTTATAGCAGCCTGTAATCAAGCGCCGAGCTTTGCAGATTTGTGTAATGAACACCCTAAAATATGCAATGAGTTTAAAGAAGACTCATGGTGTAAAAAAGAACGAATAACAATAGGTTTTGCTAATCTTGCACAACAAACAACGCCAAAAGATGAAAACCAATACAATCAACTTGTTGGTTACGAAAATTACGCTAAGTGCATGGAACACGCATCTAAAATAGAACATATTAAGTTTAAAGAAAAACAAAGCATGCGTATAAATAACCTGGTTGACGCAAAAAAAAGAATTAAAGAGATATCAGACGACACTAAAGATTCAAAGCACCCTAGCTTGCTGTATTACCATTGGACACGGCATTTAAATAAAGGAGCATTACAAACATTTTTAGCGTTAGAAAATACGCATCAACTTGAAACACCCAGCTTACAATTTAATTTAGCCACTTATTACGCCAAGAAAGATCAAAATAAAACGTTGAATTTGCTATATCACGCTTTAGAACTAACAAATGAAAATGATCCAATCAATACTGAAATTTTCAAGTCTATTGCGACAATTTTTGCCGATAAGAAAAAATATAAACAAGTTTATATTTGGTCTAAAATATTACAGACCCATGCACCTGATGATGAGTCTATAAAAGGAGTTAAGCTAGAAAAATACGCTAAAACGTTTAACTTAAAAAGTAGCTTTTTGGATAATGTAGCCTTAAAAACACTTGATACAATTTTGAAAGGCGAATTCAAAAAGCCATAATGTTGTAAAGAAACAACAAAAGTATTATTACAACATAGGTTACACTTTACTTGTGAACGTTAAGCTTAACGAGTTAACACAGTACCTTTGCCCTGTGGGTAGAGGTCCATCGTCAAATACATGACCTAAATGAGAGTCGCAAGCTGTACATGTTATTTCAATTCGTTTCATGTTTATTGAATTATCTGGCTTGTAACTTACATTACCTTCCACAGCTTTGTAAAAGCTTGGCCAACCGCAACCGGCATTAAATTTATGCTCAGATGAAAACAAAGGTTTATCGCAACAGGCGCAGAGGTATTGTCCTGCTTCCCAATGATCATTATATATTCCAGTAAAAGGTCTTTCTGTAGCAGCTAATCTACACACTTTATAAGCTTCTTCAGATAGCTTATTTTTATACTCTTCGTCTTTCATAGTATTTCCTATAATTTAGCTATAACTTAACTATATCAAAGTTCATCATACTTTCCCGTTAACTTTTAAAATAGAAAAATAAAACCATAAATTACACGTTATTTTGTTAAAAAAACATTAAATACATCCCTCAAATTTATGACGTAAATTAATAAAATGATCACATGTTTTTTCATCGAAAATGTAAGTTTTACTTGAATTTTTCTCAAAATGATGTAATTTTACTACATTATTGTTATTTAGGATTAGATTATGACTATTAGAGTAGGTATTAACGGTTTTGGCCGTATTGGCCGTTTCGTATTTAGAGCAGCAGCAGAAAGAAATGATATTGAAGTTGTTGGTATTAATGATTTGATTGATGTTGACTACATGGCTTACATGCTTAAATATGACTCAACTCATGGTCGTTTTAAAGGGACTGTTGAAGTAGAAGACGGTAACTTAGTAGTAAATGGTAATACTATTCGTGTTACTGCAGTGCGTAATCCTGAAGAGTTAAAGTGGAACGACATTGACGTTGACGTTGTTGTTGAGTCTACAGGTTTATTCTTAACAGATGAAACAGCTCGCAAACATATCACTGCTGGTGCGAAAAAAGTAATTTTATCTGCTCCTTCTAAAGATGACACGCCTATGTTTGTATCGGGTGTTAACTTTGATAAATACGAAGGCCAAGACATCGTTTCTAACGCGTCATGTACCACTAACTGCCTAGCACCTATCGCTAAAGTATTAAACGATAAATGGGGCATTGCTGACGGTTTAATGACTACAGTACATGCAACAACTGCTACACAAAAAACAGTTGATAGCCCTTCTGCTAAAGATTGGCGTGGTGGTCGTGGTGCTGGTCAAAACATCATTCCATCATCGACTGGTGCAGCAAAAGCTGTTGGTAAAGTAATTCCTGAGCTTAACGGCAAATTAACAGGTATGGCTTTCCGTGTTCCTACTCCTGATGTTTCAGTAGTAGATTTAACGGTTAACTTAAAAACTCCAGCAACTTATGCAGAAATCTGTTCAGCAATGAAAGAAGCTTCTGAAGGCGCATTAAAAGGTGTTTTAGGTTACACAGAAGATCAAGTTGTTTCTAACGACTTTGTTGGTGAAATCTGTACTTCAGTATTCGACGCTAAAGCGGGTATCGCATTAACTGATACGTTTGTTAAAGTAGTTTCATGGTACGACAATGAAATTGGTTACTCTAACAAAGTTCTTGATTTAGCAGCGCACGTAATTAACTACAACAAGTAGTTATTACAACTAAAGTTTTGCTATAACAGGCATTACCGCTAATAAATGAAATGAAGCCAAGCAATGCTTGGCTTTTTTGTATCTATTTTACAGACATAAATTTACAGACATAAAAAAACCAAGCATTGCTTGGTTTTTATCACTCTACATAAATATTATTTAACGTGAGCTAGTGCTTGGCCTGCTAAATCAGTAATTGCTGACCAGTTTTTATTAGCAATAATTTCGTCTGATACTAACCAAGAACCACCACAACAAGCAACATTAGGTAGCGCTAAATAATCACGTATGTTGTTAATGTTAATGCCACCAGTTGGACAGAATTTAATATCAGGGAATGGACCACCAATTGATTGCAATGCTTTAACACCACCAGATGCTTCAGCAGGGAAGAATTTAAGGTGATCGTAACCGTAGTCAATACCATCCATAAGTTCTGAAATAGATGAAATACCAGGGATTAAAGCAATATCACCTTCTTTACCTGCTTGTAATAAGTCTTTTGTTAAACCAGGACTTATTGCAAATTTTGCTCCCGCGTCTTGACACTGTTGTAGCATAGCTCTATTTGTTACTGTGCCAGCACCAACAACAGCTTCAGGTAGTTCTTTAGCAATAATGCTAATAACATCTAATGCTGCGGGGGTTCTTAAAGTAACTTCTAATACCTTAACATTTGCAGCAAGAAGAGCTTCTGCAATTGGTAAAGCGTCAGCTACATCTTTAATAACAAGTACTGGAACAATCGGTCCCATGGCAAAAAGATCTTTTGGCGATACTTGCCAATTATTTGATAACGTCATAATTTCTCTTTATACAGTTTTTAAGGTTAGTTTTTGGCAAATAAAAGCAGTTGCACCAAGTAGGCCAGGTTGTGGCTCGGTGATCACAAATGTTGGTATCGCTTGATTAAATGCTTCAAACCTACCCTTTGCTTCAAAACGGCTTCTAAAGTTACTATTTTTAATATATTCGATAAATCGAGGCACTATACCCCCAGCGATATAAACGCCACCGAAACTTGCTAAAGTTAACGACAAGTTACCAGCAAAGCTTCCTAATATTTCACAAAATTTATCTAATGTTTCTTTACACACTTCACATTCATTGTTGATTGCTTTTTGTGTAATATCTTTAGCTTCTAATGCTTCAGGTTCAAGCCCTTTGATAGACATTAGTGCTTGATAAATCTGTTGAATTCCTAATCCTGAAAGTACTTGCTCGTAAGAAACATGCTTGTACTTTTTAAGTAAAAAATTAAGAATTTTTATTTCTGTTTCATCAGTAGGAGCGAAGTCAACATGACCGCCCTCACCACCTAAACTCACCCATTGCCCATTTACGTTAACAACGTTAGCAACACCTAAACCTGTGCCGGGGCCGCAGATTGAAATAGGTTTACCTTGTACAACATCGCCTGTACCAAGTTGAACCTTTTGTTCGTTATTTAATAACGGAACAGCATGAGCAATTGCGGTGTAATCGTTAATGAAATACATGTGAGTTAAATTTAACGTTTCTTGAAGTTCTTTTTTAGAAAACTTCCACGGTAAATTTGTCATTGACATTAAATCATTATCAACGGGGCAAGCTATTGCAAAACAAGCATTAAGTTCAGCATTACTTGTATCAATTTCTGATAAGTAATCTTGAATAATTTCAGCTAAACCAGAAAATTGATTACATTGATATAACTTCAGGTTACTGATATTGCCTTCGATATCCGTGGTACCAATTCTTAAATTAGTACCTCCAATATCAGCAACTAAATTAATCGATGAACTCATTTTTAAACGTCCTGATCAAACAGTGAACAAGCTCCGGTATTAGCAGAACTTAATGATTTACGCATAAATCCAAATAGCTCACGACCTAAACCTTCATGATGACCATTCACTTGAAATTGCGCATTTTCACGTTTAGCCAGCTCTTCTTCGCTTACTAATAGTGTTAATTCACCAGTTTCACCGTTTAATAAAATCATATCGCCTGTTTGTACTTTAGCGATTAATCCACCGTCTAAAGCTTCTGGGCACAAATGAATTGCAGCAGGAACTTTACCTGAAGCGCCAGACATACGGCCATCAGTTAATAAAGCTACTTTAAAGCCTTTATCTTGTAATACACCTAAAGGAGGCGTTAATTTATGAAGCTCAGGCATTCCTCGAGCTTTAGGGCCTTGAAAACGAACAACAGCAACAAAATCTTTATCAAGCTCGCCTGATTGGAAAGCAGCATCAAGATCATTTTGATCTTCAAATACAACAGCAGGTGCTTTAACTATTTCACAACCCGGTCTTAAAGATGATGTTTTGATAACAGAAGTACCTAAGTTGCCTTTTAATACTTTTAAACCACCATCAGCTTTAAAGGGCTGAGCAACTGTAGCTATAACTTCTTTGTCGCTTGACTCAGTTGCGCCATCAACCCAAATTAACTCACCATCTTTTAATATAGGTTTTTGTGTATAACGTGTTAAACCACGTCCACAAATAGTTTCAACATCTTCATGTACTAGGCCGCCTTCAATAAGCTCTTTAAATAAAAGTGCCATACCACCTGATTGTTCAAAGTGGTTAATGTCTGCGTGTCCGTTAGGGTAAATACGAGTAATAAGCGGTACAGCATCTGAAATATCATTAAAATCTTGGAAATCAATGATAATACCCGCAGCACGAGCAAAAGCGATAATGTGCATAGTTAGGTTAGTAGAACCACCTGTAGCTGTTAACCCAACAATAGCGTTAACAATTGAACGTTCGTCAATCATTTCACCAATAGGCATGTAGTTGCCAGCTTGTTCGGTTAAACGAGTTACTTGACGTGCCGCAGCTTTGGTTAGCTCTTCACGTAACTGGGTATTTGGAGCAACAAATGAAGCACCTGGTAAATGTAATCCCATCACTTCAACAACAAGTTGATTTGAATTAGCAGTACCAAAAAAAGTACACGTTCCAGCACTATGATATGAAGCGGATTCAGCTTCTAGTAATTCTTCTTTACCTACTTCGCCTTTAGCAAATTTTTGGCGAACACGTACTTTTTCTTTATTGGGTATACCCGATGGCATAGGACCAGCAGGAACAAATACCGTGGGTAAGTGACCAAAAGTCATACTAGCGATCATTAAGCCTGGTACTATTTTATCGCAAATACCTAACATTAATGCGCCATCAAACATGTTGTGAGATAAACCAACAGCCGTAGCCATTGCTATAACGTCACGACTCATTAAGCTTAAGTCCATACCTGGTTGACCTTGTGTAACACCGTCACACATGGCAGGAACACCGCCAGCGAATTGTGCAACACCGCCAGTTTCAGAAACGGCAGCTTTAATAATATCAGGGTATGTTTGATAAGGTTGGTGCGCTGAAAGCATATCGTTATATGCTGAGATAATAGCAATATCTGAGTGATTCAAACCGCGTAATTTTTGCTTATCTTCTTTTCCACAAGCAGCAAAGCCATGGGCTAAATTACCACATGATAAACTCGCTCTGTGAACTGTAGTTGACTTGGCGGCTCTGATCTTTTTTAAATATGCACTTCTAGAGTTCTTACTTCGTTCTATTATGCGTTGAGTAATATCTACAATTTCTTTTTTCATGAACTATTCTGCCCAATATACTTGTGTAGTGACTTTTTGATCTTGTAAGAACGCTCTTATTGGCATTTCAAAAAAATCAGCTCCAGCATTAGCTTGCGCTAATACTGTTTTCTTACTTTCACCACACACATGTAAAATAATATTTTTACTTTGTATAAGATGAGAGAAAGTGAATGTAATACGATTATTAGGCGCTGTTTTAGGTACAACTTTCATTAGCGCATCAGTATTATTAAGTGATAAACCTTGCTCAATTTGATCACTACATGGAAATAATGATGCGGTGTGACCGTCTTCACCCATTCCTAGAATTAAAACATCTAGCGGTAATACACTTTCTTTAGCCGCAATATTTAGCTCTGTTAATGTGCTTTCAGATAACTGTTCTCCCTTTTTAATATGGAAGAATGTTGCAGCTTTTGCATTATTTTGTAATAAATTTTCATGTACTAAACGTGTATTACTTGCATCACTTTCAAAATCAACCCAACGCTCATCGGCCAAAGTAATCGTCACTTTATCCCAAGCTAAATCAATTTGTGATAAGGCTTTAAAAAAGCCCTTTGGTGTAGACCCACCTGATACAGCTAAACTCGCCTTACCTTTTTCCGCAATAGCTTTACTTAACTCATTAGCAACTTTAGTGGCCAATGCTTCATCTAATTCATTACGCGTATTAAAATCATTAACTTGTTGCATTATTCAACCCACTGTCTATCGTCACGAGCAATTAAAGAAATTGAAGATACCGGTCCCCAAGAACCTGCTGGATAAGGCTTAGGTGGTTCGTTACTTTCTTTCCATGCTTCAATAATACTGTCTGCCCATGTCCAAGCAGCTTCCACTTCGTCACGACTAACAAATAAAGATTGATTACCGTTAATAACTTCAAGCATTAAACGCTCATAGGCATCAACAACTCGTTCGTTTTTATAAGTATCTGAAAAACTTAAATCAAGTTTGTTTTCTTGAATGTGCATTTGTGATGCGATACCTGGAATTTTGTTCATCATTTGCAATTCAACACCTTCATCTGGCTGTAGACGAATAGTTAATTTATTTGCAGGCAACTCTGAATAGCTTTCTTTGAATATGTTATGTGGCTGCTCTTTAAAATGAACAACAATTTCACTGTGTTTAGCAGGCATTCTTTTACCAGTTCTTAAGTAGAACGGTACGCCAGCCCAACGCCAGTTATCTATTTCAACTTTAATAGCAACGAATGTTTCAGTGTTACTGTTTGCTTTAGCACCTTCTTCATTCAAATAACCAGGTACAGCGTTTCCATTTAAGAAACCATCAGCGTACTGACCACGAACTGTTTTGTCTTTAATGTTCATACGGTCAATAGGTACAAGTGCTTTAATTGCTTTTAACTTTTCAAGACGAATACTGTCAGCACTTAAATCAGCAGGAGGTTCCATTGCTAACAATGATAATATTTGTAGTAAATGGTTTTGGATCATATCACGCATTTGACCTGCGTCGTCGTAAAATCCCCAGCGCCCTTCTATACCTACACTTTCAGCAACAGTAATTTGTACATGATCAATACTGTTTCTGTCCCAGTTCGTTGTAAATAACGAATTAGCAAAACGTAATACAAGTAAATTAAGAACCGTTTCTTTACCGAGGTAATGATCAATACGATAAATTTGATTTTCTTTAAAGAAACGAGATACTTGATCATTAATAACTTTTGAAGATTCTAAACAATGACCAATAGGTTTTTCCATTACCACGCGATCTTTATCAGTAATTAGATTTGCAGCATATAAACCATCAGAAATGTCACCAAAAATAGCAGGAGCCGTTGAGAAATAGTAAACTCTTGTGTCATTAGCGCCTTTAAGTGTTTTTGCTAATTTATTAAACGAACTGGTTTCTTTAAAATCAAGTTGTTGATAAACCAAACGATTTAAGAAACGTTCTAAAACATCTTCATTAAGTCCTTCTTTAACAAACTTAGTAAGGTTTTCATTTACTAGACTAGCAAAGGCTTTTAAATCATGCTCTTGACGAGCAACACCTACAATACGACTTTCTGGGTTTAATAAGCCGGCACAATCTAATTGATACAATGCAGGTAATAATTTACGGCGAGATAAATCACCTAAAGCACCAAAAATAACGATTTCACTTGGTGCTTGGCTATCAAAATTATTCATATTATTACTTCTCTAATTCGTTTATTACTTATTAACCCTATTATAGCCCTAATTTAGCGTGTGCTAGCTCATCAGTAAAGAACTTTTTGTAATTTTATTACATTATCGAAAAACGACTTCCCCCCTTATCCTTGCACAATATTTTTACAAAAAAAGTTGAAGTTTCAATTAAATATTTGCCAATATTTAGCATTTTCTTTATATTAGTAATAATTATGAAATAAATTTTCATTTTTTCTGTTATCATTTAGAAAATAAATTACAGTTAGTTTATTAAAAATAAGATCTAGGGTTAGTAATTAATGAATATATTAGAAAAAATCGCCAATGAACTAGACACCTTTAGTAAGTCTGAACGCAAAGTCGCTGACGTTATACTTTCATCTCCTGGCACTGTGATACACGCAAGTATCGCAGCTTTAGCAAAACAAGCTAATATCAGTGAGCCTACTGTAAATAGATTTTGTCGTAGATTAGACACTAAGGGTTACCCTGATTTTAAATTACATTTAGCGCAAAGCCTCGCTAATGGTACACCCTATGTAAATAGACATGTTGATGAAAATGATTCGGCTGAAGAATACACAACCAAAATCTTTGAATCAACCATGGCTAACCTTGAACTTGCACGTAAAAGTTTAGACACATCAACCATTAATCGTTCTGTAGATATTCTCACTCAAGCTAATAAAATTTCATTTTTTGGTTTAGGTGCTTCAGCTGTTGTAGCACACGACGCATTAAATAAATTTTTTAGGTTTAATGTGCCTGTTGTTTATTTTGATGACATATTAATGCAACGTATGAGTGCTATAAATAGCCGACAAGGTGATGTTGTAGTAGTTATATCTCATACGGGACGCACTAAATCATTGGTTGAAGTGGCAAGTTTAGCCAAAGAAAATGATGCTACAGTTATTGGGATTACTTCTGCTGGCACTCCATTAGCTAAAGAATGTAACATCGTTTTATCTATCGATGATGCAGAAGATACTGATTTATATATGCCTATGGCGTCACGTATTGCTCAACTCACGTTGATTGATATATTAGCAACCGGTTTTACGTTAAGACGTGGCACTAAGTTTAGAGATAACCTTAAAAAAGTCAAAGACAGCTTAAGAAGCTCAAGATTTGATCGAAAAGAATAAAGATTTACCCTTACCAATTAATTTAATTTAAAAAAATTAAGGATTAAAATGCCTAGAAGAACGAAAATAGTTGCCACATTGGGTCCAGCAACTGAAAATAGAGAAGTATTAAAAAACGTTATAAAAGCGGGTGTTAATGTTGTAAGACTAAACTTTTCACACGGTACTGCTCAAGACCATATTGATCGTGCAAATACTGTACGTGAAATTTCTAAAGAACTAGGTGTATATGTTGGTATTTTAGGTGATTTACAAGGTCCTAAAATTCGCGTATCTACATTCAAAGATGGCCCAATCAAGCTAGCTGTTGGTGATAAATTTGAATTAAATGCTGAGTTAGGTAAAGGCGAAGGTACTCAAGAGAAAGTGGGTATCGACTACAAGAAATTACCCTTAGACGTAAACGTTGATGATATTTTATTACTCGATGACGGTCGTGTTCAGCTTAAAGTATTAAGTACTACAGATACACAAGTATTTACTGAAGTTACTGTTGGTGGCCCTTTATCAAATAATAAAGGTATTAACCGTCAAGGTGGTGGTTTAACAGCTCCAGCATTAACCGAAAAAGATAAAGCTGATATTTTAACTGCTGCTGAAATTGGTGTTGATTTCTTAGCTGTTTCTTTCCCACGTGATGCTGCTGATATGCGTTTAGCTCGTTCTCTTGCTGAAGCGGCTGGTTGTGATGCACTTTTAGTATCTAAAATTGAACGTGCCGAAGCAGTTAACGATGACCAAGTGTTAGATGATATTATTTTAGCATCTGATGTTGTTATGGTTGCTCGTGGTGATTTAGGTGTTGAAATTGGTGATGCTGCATTAGTAGGTAAACAAAAACATATTATTGCTAGAAGCCGTCAATTAAACAGAGCTGTAATTACTGCAACTCAAATGATGGAAACTATGATTGAACAGCCTATGCCGACTCGTGCGGAAGTTATGGATGTTTCAAATGCTGTATTAGATGGTACAGATGCAGTAATGCTTTCAGCTGAAACAGCAGCGGGTAAATACCCTGTAGAAACAGTTAAAGCAATGGCTGCTGTTTGTGTTGGTGCTGAAACTCATCGTTCTGTAAATAGTTCAAATCACCGCTTAGAGCTTAAGTTTACTGAAATTTCAGAAACTCTTGCTTTATCTGCTATGTATGCCGCTAACCATTTAGATGGCGTTAAAGCAATTATTGCCCTTACAGAGTCAGGACAAACAAGTAAAATAATGTCTCGTATTACTTCTGGCTTACCGATTTACTCTGTTTCAAGACACAGTAAAACGCTAACAAGATCGGCTATTTATCGTGGTGTTTACCCTGTACAGTTTGACTCTACTTCTTGTGGTAACGATACTTTGTCAACTGAAACTCTTAAAATGGTTATTGGTAAATCAGAATTAAAAGTGGGCGATAAAATAATATTTACTCACGGCGATTCAATGGAAACTGTTGGTGCAACAAATACACTTAAGATATTAACAGTAGAAGAAAAACACTTAGGTTAATTAATTATTTAACCTATTTAATAGATAATAAAAAAGGTAGCCTCTGAGCTACCTTTTTTATTATCTTTATTTCAAAAGTACTACAAATATACCCGATATAATCGATATATTCGTAATGTTTTGATCGCAAACCTTTTGTTAAATTATCAAAATTATGTAATAAATTACATTTTTGTAATCAATTACGAATTAACAATACTTTTTACTTTATCTTTATAACTTCGACTTACCTTCAACTCTTTGTCGTTACTCATTACAAGATAATATTCACCATTAAGCTGGCTACAAAATTTACTGATATAATTTTTGTTAACCATGGTTGAACGATGACTACGAATAAAAATTCTAGGATCTAAACTTTCTTCTAATTGCTTCATTGTTTGTCGAAGAATGTGGGTTTCCGTTGCTGTATGCACACACATGTAATCACCTGCGGCATCTATCCATAAAATATTTTTAACAGGTACTCTACTCACTTCCCCTGCATCTTTTATCGCAAGTACATCAGAGTAATGATTAAAATGAATCGGCTTGTTGTTTTCTATCGCTTCTAAAATATCTTGGCTTGTATTACCCGTAACATCGCTCACGAGTTGGGCTAGTTTTAATTTTTGTTCAGCGTTATCTTTATTAGCAATACGTTCTCTAATTTTTTCTAATGCATTTTCAATTCGCACATCGTCAGCAGGTTTTAATAAATAATCTTGGGCGTGTATTTCAAAAGCTTTTAATGCATATTCTTCAAATGCAGTAACAAAGACAACAATAGGCATAGATAAGTTTTGAACAATAATTTCATTAACAACTTCAAACCCATTTAAACCCGGCATTTTTATATCAATAAACATTAAATCTGGCTTATGTGTTTTAATCGCTTCAAGCGCCTCTCGGCCATTACTACAATCTTTGATAATATTGATGTCTTTATGTTCTGCTAGCCTAACCATTAACCCTTTTCTGGCGAGCGGTTCATCGTCTACAACAATAGTGGATAAAACTTGTGTCATATTTCAGCTTCAACTTGGAGAGGAATTCTTATACTTACTTTAACACCTTTTGGCATATTGTTGGACACAATAAGAGAATAATCATTGTCAAATAATGCCTGTAAGCGTTCACGTGTATTAACAAGCCCTATGCCGTTTTCACGATGTAGGTTGTTATTAATAATAACAGCACCGGGGCCATCATCAGATAATTCTATGAATAGGTATTGACCAATAGCTTTTACGGCAACAGAGATAGTACCACCTTCTTCCTGTACCGATATCGCATGTTTAATGGCATTTTCGGCTATAGGTTGTAAAATCATACTTGGTACAAGAGCATTATTGCAGTTTTCATCTATATCAAAAACAACCTGTAAACGCTCTTCAAATCTTACCTTCTCTATATCTAAATAAAGTGTAAGTACTTGAATTTCGCTTTCAAGTGTTACTTTTTTCATTGGATCTTTATCTAAAGTATAGCGTAAAAAATCACTTAATTTAGTCACCATCGCATTAGCGACAATATTGTCTTTCACTAATATTAATGTAGAAATAGCATTAAGGGTGTTAAATAAAAAATGAGGGTTCAATTGATATCTCAACATTTTAAGTTGAGCTTGATGAGCTTCCGTATTAGCTGTTAATACATTTTGTTTTTCGTTTTGAAGCATTTGATAATATTTAAGACCAAAATATAAAACACTCCAACTAATCACTATATAAAACGACCATAAACTGAATTTAGTATAATAAATCAAGTATTCAGGACGATAACCATGTTGGTATATTTCCCAATAATTTAAATTTTTAATTACCTGCCAAATTACACCCGTTACAAATGAAACAACAATAAGGCTTAACGCGATTTGAATAGGTTTGAAATTCCAAACGTATCTATATATATAACGTAACGGTACAGTTAACATCCAACCAGAATAGGCATTAAGAAAAACGATAACAATAAAAATATCACGTAAATCGTGTAGTAAAGACCCTAAATAATGAACCAAAGCAAAGCCAAACCAACCAATAGTATGCATTAGCCAAAATAGTTTATCTTTATCTCTTATTAGGCTTTTCCAATTCACGAAAAACATCTCTATTTTATTATATAATTTATTATGCGGCAGGATTAATGGCGCTGCACGGTAATTAGACGTAACATTTTAGCGCCTTATCTCATAATGCTTTTTAAAGGCATCTCACTAGGCCAGATAAGGTCAAACAAATGAAATTGCTTAGCCGCTAATGTACGAAAATTTATTATTTTAGATTCATTCATAGTTTCCTCTACTTTCTCAATATACCACAAGCCATTAAGAAGATAAGAATATAATAAATAAGTGTTTAGGCTTTTTATATTAATGCCCTCATTAGGATTTAATGCTTGATACACTTTAAGCGCATAGCTTTGCTCATCAGCAGTAAGTAAGTTAATCGCAAAGAACATCGCTATTTCAAATTCTTTTTCCGCTAAACATGCGCATTCAAAGTCAATTAGCCAAGCCCTGCTATTTGCCATAATAATATTAGAAAAATTAATATCGCTATGACAAACCACGTAGTTATTACCAAACGGTGTTGGGAGTTTACAGAGTAATGCTTGTATATGATCTTTTTGAACATTAGAAAAACAAGAATTATTGACTATACGGGTAATGATCTTTGTTATGTTTAATAACGGTAAGGTAACTTTCAATGAATGGCATTGCTTCATCAAATCAAGTGCAATGCCTATTTTATCGGGCATTGAAGCACCACTTCTATCTAATGTTTCACCATAAACAAACTCATTTACTAACCAATCATTGGCTGCGTAAATAACCCTAGGTGACAATGCTATATGGGAAGCTGCTTTTGATGTTTTCAGTTCATTTTCAAAAAATGATAAATTATCGTTATATTTAACAAAGTAGCTTTTATCGTCATGTTTAACTTCAAAACATAAACTACTTTGTCCAGCTTCGATACGATTAATAATTAGTGAAGATGGGTTATGAAGTGCTACAAAACACGGTAGCGCCTTTATCATTTCGCATAATTGGTTATGGTTATAAATATATTTCACCATGAGTAATTTAATTAAATAATTCAGAATGGGTCATATCATCCCCCTTATATTCTCGTCGCCAAATATAATACCCATAAGCGGCAATTAATATAAACACGCCAAATAAGAAGGCTGTAGGCGTTAGACCTTTTTCTACATATAAATAAATAGAAACCGCGTCAATAACAATCCAATACAGCCAGTTTTCAATCACTTTTTGTGCAACTAGATAGGTTGAGAAAACAGCAAAAACAGTAGTCGCGCTGTCTAAATAAGGAAAGTCTGTTGGGGTATATTTATCCATAAAAAAACCAACACCTAAAGAAACAATACCCAGTATTGCTATAGAAATTAAATGCGTTTTAGCTGAGTATGTTTTCAGTTGAATACTGTTACTATGAAAATCATCGGTAGTTTTATTCCAACAATACCAACCGTAAAAAGCCATTCCCATGTAATACACTTGCAGAAAGCTATCCATCCATAAATAAAATTTATAAAACAAAAAAGTATAAATAGCGGTACTTATAAAAGCTGCCGGCCAACACCAAATGTTTTTTTTAGCGGCAAGTATCACATAAGCGAGTGAAGTAAAAACAGCAGCTAGTTCTAGAAAAGACAATGTTGAATAATAATTTAAAATAACGTCCATTAAAACTTACCCATTATAAGTTGATCATTACAATTCAGCTTCCACTTCTGATCTATTTCCGCCAATAAACTTACAAACAAATACGGCGGCATCAACACTATGGTGAACTTTTTTAATTTCAGACATAACATGATGTACGGCTAAATCGTAATCTCCAAACACTTGCGTGCTCATACCATTAGTAACAACGTTTAAACCATCAACCTCACGAAGTTTTTTAATAAAGTCCCATATTTCTTTCTTAAAGTTTTCTTCTGCTAATGGGTATAAACTTATTTCTATTGATATTTCCATTTTATTTATCTCTTATTCATTTTTTATTAAGCGAGCTATCAGTAATAATATACCGTTTATAGCTCGCTCTAATACTTCTGTTTTTCAACTAAATACTCTTTAAGTATATGTTTATTAAATTAAAAATCATAATTAAATGTAACACCAAAAACGGCAGGTTCACCTAACTGAGTGTAGCCAGATGTTGTATAACCATCGCGTGGATCATTCGGAAATTCAAAACCACGCACTTGGTATTCTTCATCTGTTATATTTCGTGCCCATACACTTACATTCCATTCGTCTTGAGAATAAGTGATTGATGCATTTAACAATTCATAAGCATTTGATTCTTTATCATGACTATCTGAGAAGTAAAAAGAATCTTTACCCTCTATCGATACATTTAATAATAAATTTTCTGTTATCGCGTAATTAGCGCCGATGTTAAATTGATATGACGGCGCGTGCGCTTGCTCACGACCTGATAACGATTTTATTCCATCTTCAGTTTGATATGAAAAGTCTTCATATTCAGTATCAAGTAAACCTAATGAACCATATATATCTAATGTATCTGTTGCTTGCCAACCTGACTCTATTTCTATACCTAAATTTTTACCTTGCGAGGCATTAGAAAGAAATTCAATAAATTCGCCTGCTTGTTCTACTTGATATGAAATTTTCACCTGAACGTCTTTGCGGTCCATATAAAAAGCGGCAGCTCTTAAATAAGCGTCGCCATCAAGGTAGGTGGCTTTAAAACCAAGTTCGTAGTTCATCACAAATTCAGGATCAAATTCACGCTGATTATCTTCGAGGGTTCCGTCGGTATTTACCCCTCCAGCTTTATAACCACGATTGATAGATGCATAAATTAAACTATCTTGCGTTTGATATGACAGAACAATTTTACCACCTATCATAGTGTCTGATGGTTTAGCAGAGAAGTTTGTTGAATTTTCATAATCTGCTTCACGATTTTCAACACGTAAGCCTGTTGTTAAAGTAACATTTTCTGTTAATACGGTGGCTAACTCTGCATATGCTGCCAGTGTTTCTGTATCAAAAGTTGACGAGAAGTCGCTGTCGTATGTATAAATACGCGTTAAATCTGATGTTTCTTGTTTATAGTAAACACCAGTAACCCAAGAGGTTGAACCATCAAATATTTCATCACCTTCTTTAGAAGTAGCACGTAACTCTAACGTTTGTGTTTCTTTTTCTCTAAAGTAATAATCTGTCGATGAATAACCATCAACTTCAGCTAAACAACCTGTAGGTGTAATACATGGATCAGGGAAATAAAGACCATTATCCCAATCATCTGCATTGTATTCATATTCACCATACGCCCAATCTTCATCATAGCCGTAACCAAGATCGCTATTTGCGTAACTCGCTATAAGCACTACATCAGCACTATCCAAGCCTTTATAATTGAATGTAGAAGCAATAGCCGTTGTTTCTTGTGTATCAAAACCAGGCTGGTCTGAGTAAGTTGTGCGGTTGTTGTCTAGTGAAAAAGCATCGTAACCATTATCAAAATCAAAATGCATAACAGTTAAATCAATCGATAAGTCTTTAGAGGCTTCAATAGCTAATTTACCACGAAGGCTTAATTCATCACGGTTATTTACGTCGTCACGATTCAAATAAATGTTATCAATAAAACCATCACTGTTATATTGTTCAGCCGCTAAACGGTATTTAACTTTATCGCTAGCAGGCCCAGAAAGAACAATGCCAGCACCTTTACTACCATAATTTCCCAAGGTCACTTTAACAGCACCTTCAAATGAATCACTCGGTGCATTAGTTTCAATATTAATAATACCCGCTAATGCATTAGCACCAAAGCGTGTGCCTTGTGGGCCACGAAAAACTTCGGTTTGTGCAACATCAAAAAGAGAAGAAACACTACCTATACCGGTAAATTCAACATTATCAATAATTACACCAACAGAAGGATTGATGGGTTCGCTGAATTGACTACGTTCACCAATACCACGTATTTGATAATAGCGTGCTCGTTGTGAGCCACTTGAAAAATTAACGTTAGGTGTTAATGCTAAAACTTCTTCTAAATTTTGAGCATTACGGCGCTTTATATCTTCTTCAGATAGTATGCTAATCGCGTTAGGGATTTTTTGAAGACTAGTTTCTCTGAAATCACCTTTTACGGTAATCACTTCTATAGAAGTCGTGTTTGCTTCTTCGGCAAAACTCGTTTGAGAAAATAAAACAGAAGATATCGCTAAAGCGATTGTAGATAGTTGGTTTGTCATTTGGTTCTCATATAAATATAAAATATGGAACCAGCGCATTTAATGGCGGTGTAAAATTCCCATTCCTACGCTGGCATTATCCAGTTCAGGTTCGAGGGTTTGTGCATTACACATCTCAGCAAATACGTTAACGTTAGTTAAATTGTATTCGCACCCCTTGGTTTGGCGTGAATTTTAACAATATTTAAACGAATGTACAGTGAAGAAGAAGGTAAACGAGGAGTTATATAGCATTTTATTATGTATCTCATAATAAAATGCTATTAGATAGGAGAATAAACGATTAAATAGAAAGCATTTTACCTAAGGGTTCGCCGCCAACTAAGTGCATATGAATATGATAAACCTCTTGGCCACCATGTTTATTACAATTCATAATTAAACGGTATCCGTCTTCATCAATCCCTTCTTCCTTTGCCAACTTTCTAGCAACACTGAACATTCGCCCAAGAGCAAGTTCATCATCTTCAGTGACATCGTTCACCGTAGGAATTAACTTATTAGGAATAATAAGTATATGACTTTTAGCTTGCGGTGAAATATCTCTAAAAGCGGTAACAAGATCGTCTTGATATAACAAAGGCGTTGGTATTTCTTGTCTAACTATTTTAGAAAATATGGTTTCTTCGGACATTATAATTCCTATCAATATTATGATTTATTGTGGTAATGATTTGTTCAATAAACTTTTCTTACTTCCCGTAACCCGCTGCACAATGGATTCAACTAATAAATAATTAACAGGTACTAAAATTAAGGTAATAAAAGTCGCAAATATAATACCAAAACTTAAGGATATTGCCATTGGGATCAAGAATTGTGCTTGAGTTGATTTTTCAAATAGTAGAGGCATTAAACCAAAAAATGTGGTTAGTGACGTTAATAATACCGGTCTAAATCTAGTTTGCCCTGCGGTTAATACTGCATCCATAAGATCAGCACCTTGTTGACGTTTTTTATTTATAAAGTCAACTAACACTAAACTATCGTTAACCACAACGCCAATTAATGCCATCATGCCTAATATACTAAAAATAGTAAGATCCATTCTCATAAACCAATGCCCAACGATTGCACCAATGATACCAAATGGAATAATTGACATAACAATAATTGGTTGAATATAAGATCTAAAAGGTATTGCAAGTAAACAATAAATAATAAAGAACACAAGAATAAGGCCTAGTCCTAAACTACTAAAAGAGTCAGCCTGTTCTTTTGCTTCACCTTCAATTACCAACTTAACACCGGGATATGAAGCAACTAGATTATCCACATAAGGTTGTAGATCTGCACTTAATACTGTCATGTTGGTGACTTTTTTATCTACATCGGCAGTAACATTTACACTACGGAAACGATCAATACGTTTAATAGCTGCAGGGCTTTTCCCTGGAACCAAGCTAGCGATATGTGATAAAGGTACTTGGCCACCTTGTGGCGTTTCAATGAGCATATCGCTTAAACTACTAATAGATTCTCTTTCTTCTCGTGGAAACATAACACTTACACGTACATCGTCTCGACCACGCTGAATACGCTGTATTTCAGAACCAAAGAAAGCACTCCTTACTTGTTGAGTAACATTAGAAGCAGATAATCCCATAGCATAACCTTGCGCATTTAACACAATTTGAAGCTCTTCTTTACCCGTAGATAAACTATCTGTAATTTCAAAAACTGAAGGGTATGTTGCCAATTTTTCTTTAATTTTATTGGCTATTTCTTTTAGCTCTTCAAAATTATTGCCCATCAATTGAAAATCAATCGGTGCACCCGACCGCCCAATCTCAGCTCTATAAGTTAGCTCTTCAGCGCCAGGAAGTTCCCCGATCAAATCACGCCACTCATTCACTAATTGCCTAGAACCTATTCCTGTTGTATTTTGATCTGCAGGTAAAATTTCAAAACGCACACGACCTGTTTCATTATTAGTAATAGCTAGAGTATTTAAAATAATACTATTACCTTCTTCATCCCGGTATTTATCTTGAAGTGTTTTAGCTGCGTTCGACATTTTTTGTACGTAACCGTCAACTACATCAAAACTAGTACCCACAGGCATTGTTAAATCAGCTCGAGCTGTTTCACTTGGAATACGTGGGAAAAATACAAATTTTGTCCAGCCACTCATAATAAATGCGCCGATCAATATAAACACACCTACAAATAACGATAATGTAGTTAATTTATTCATTACCGCTTTTTTAAGTAGTGGTTGATAGTATTTTAAAATTGCGTTTTCAAAACCATCAGCAAATCGCTCTTGCCACATAGAGAATTTAGATTGCTTTGTTTTTTCACTACGTAGTTTCAAATGTTTTAGATGTGACGGTAAAACAAACTTAGACTCAATTAATGAAAATAATAAAACAGGAATAACAATCGCTGGGATTTGGAAGAATATAGCACCACGTCGACCTTCAATAAAAGCTAAAGGCAAAAATGCAGCAACAGTGGTAAGTACACCAAAAGTAACTGGACCAGCAACTTCTTTCGTACCAATAATTGCAGCTTCTAAGCTTGATTTAGATGTATGTGTGTGTCGGTAAATATTCTCTCCCGTGACAATAGCATCATCTACCACTATCCCCAGTACAAGAATAAAACCAAATAGACTCATTATATTAATGGTTACACCAAGAAACGGCATAAAAACAAAAGCCCCCATAAAACTAATAGGGATACCAATAAATACCCAGAATGCTATAGAAGGTCTTAAAAACAATGTTAATAACACAAGGATAAGAATGCCGCCCTGAATAGCGTTTGTAATTAAAGTATTTAATCGACCTTTAACAACTTCAGAATCGTCATCCCAATAATTAAGTTTAAAACCTTCTGGTAAAGTATCTTGTCTATCGTCGATATATTCTCTTACCGCTTCGGCAACATCAATCGCATTTTGATTCCCAATTCTGTAAATATCAATCAGTGCGCCCTGCTGGCCATTAAATCGAGCTCGTAGTGGTCTTTCACCAAAACCGTCATCTACTTTTGCAATATCAATTAAACGCAGTAAAGAGCCATCAGGATTCGTTTTAATAACAATATTTTCATATTGTTCTCGACTATATGCTTGCCCTTTACTACGTATTAATACATCTCCGCCTTCTGTTTTTACATTTCCGCCAGAAACATCTTGAGAACTAACTCTAACGGCATTAACGATGTCAGAAATAGATAAATTATATTGTTTTAATGTATCTTGTTTGACTTCAATAATAATTTCGTAATCACGTACGGCATTCAGCGAAAGTTGAGTAACCTCTGGTAAGTTTAATAAATCATCTCTTACTTTTTCAGCAAATTCTCTAATTTCACGTTCGCTATAATCAGATGAAATAGTTACTGAAATAACATCACGTTTGTTTTGTCTAACTGAAGTGATTGGATTTTCGATACCGGCAGGAAACGTATTAATTGCATCCACTCTGTTTTTTACGTCTGCAAGTAATTCTCTGACATCATAGCCAGGTTCAGCTTCAATAGTGATACTTGCGGAACCTTCAACTGAAGTACTGATCAACTTTTCTATACCTTCAAGATCTTGAACAGCCTCTTCAACTTTTATCGCTAATCCAAGTTCTGCATCTTCAGGTGTGGAGCCTCTTAATTGAACTTTTACCTCTACAATTTCAGAAGCAATTGAAGGAAATACTTCAAGCGGGATATTACTTTTTAATGAAAACACTCCCATCAACAAAATGGTGATCATTAATAAGTTAGCCGCTACATGATTTTTTGCAAACCAAGCAATCATCGCTCTACTCCATTAACATTAGTTTGTTGACTTTCTCTTTTCGCTTTCATGAGTTTTCTTTGCTCAGGTGTTAACTCTTTTCTTAACTTACCGTCACCTTTTCCTCTCATAGCTTGAGCATTTTTCCTTTTATTTGGAGTAACAGCAGGAATACCATCAATTGATGTTACGGCTACTCGCATTCCTGAAGAAACTTGTCCTAATGGCGTTAAAACCAGTAAATCATTTTCAGAAAGTCCTGATTTAATAACTGCCACATTCTTATTTTGCCAAGCAATATCTATAGTTACCCTTTTTAATAAGTCGTTTTCAACAATATAAACATAACTACCTTGATATATAGTTTTATTAGGTATAACTATTGCGTTTTCAATAACTTTGCCTGAAATATTCGCTGTAACATACTGACCTATTTTTATTGGGTTAATATCACTATTTTCTTTACCATATGGGTCATTAATTTGCGCAACTACAAATAATTGCTGAGAATTAGTGTCTAATGCACCCTCTGTTCTCACAATCTCTCCTTGCCAAGATTGTTCACCTATAAGATCGGAATAAAACTCAACTTTAGGTAACTCCTTTTCAGAATTAACCGTAGATGTAAATCGATTAGGCTCAGGTAACACAACATAAGGTAAGTCTTTATTTTTTATCGGTAATCTAATTTCAACGTAATCTACAGCATAAATTTCAGCTAACTTGGTATTTGATGAAATAACCTGACCTATATCAACTTCTTTTTTTAATATACGTCCGGTATAAGGTGCTTTGATATCGCTTCGCTCTAACGCTAATTTAGCTTGCGATAAAGATGCTTCTGATGAGAACACATTCGCTTGAGCAGCCATTAACTGAGGTTTTCTTAATACTAAATCTGGCGCTTGGTCTTGATTTCCTAACCTTATCCAATCTTGTTTAGCTTGTTCAGAACGCGCTTCTTCTTCTTGTAAAGCTTGTTGTGCATTAAATAATGCTGATTTCGCTATTTGTATACTGGTTAACAAGTCTCGCTTGTCTAGTTCAATCAGAGTTTCCCCTTTCTCAAAAAAACCACCCTCTCTAAACTTAGGATTGATTTCAATGATTTGTCCTGACACTTGTGAATATAAAACACTTTGTGTTCGGGGTTTTACCGTTCCATAACTTTCAACATTAATTTTTAAATCTTCTAACTTTACTTTAACAGCTTCAATATTAAGTTTAGCAACATCTTCTTGTTTAAATTTTTTAAGAGTAGGTGGATTAGAAACAACAACATACGCTGTTATACCAAATGCAGCTAAAACAAGTATAGGGAGTATTTTTTTTATAGTTTTCACGTTATTGTTCCTGAATATTTGAAGGATGACTTTCATCATCTAATAAATTTGATTTTAACCCGCCACCCAAAGCTAAATAACTATCAGCTCTATTTTGTAATAATTGATTAGTAAGTTGAATAAGTGTTGTTTGGGCATCAAAGGCGCGTCTTTCAGATTCTAATACAGTTGTATATGTAACTAAGCCTCTCATATATTGGTTAAAAGATAATGTTTGTGCTTCAATCGCATTCACTTGCGCCTCTTTTGAATAAAGTAAACGTTCAATCAAAGATTTTCGTTTACTCATTAAATTTTCAACTTGTGCAAATGCACTAGAGACTTGAGCAAGATACTCTTGTTCTTTTTTAACAACTTCTAGCCTTGCTTGCTCTTCTAAAGAGGCTAAAGTTCCGCCGTTAAATATCGGTGCAGTTAAATTACCAATTAACGACCACGTTAAAGGATTGCCACTAAATAAATCCGTTAACTCTCTGCCTGAATCCCCATAAGTTCCAGTCAACGCAAGCCTTGGAAATCTTTGTTTATGAGCAACAGCAAGAGCCGCATCTAAAGATAAAAGCCCAAACCAACTTGAGGCAATGTCATTTCTTCGTGTTAATAATAAGGCGGGCTTTTCAATATGAAGTTCAGTATTGATTTTAGGAAAAACACTGTCAGCGTGAATAGTCCCTTTTGGATAATCACCTAACAGTAATTCTAAAGATCGTGCTGATTCTTTTACGGTTTGTTTTTGTTGAGCTACACGTGCTAACTCGCTATTCACGTTATTTTTCGTTAGATAAACATCTAAAGCATTATTCAAACCTAATTTATATGATGACTCAATCATATTTAAATTTTTAACAAGATTATCTGCTCTTTCTTGATATAAATTTAATAACTTTTGCGCTTCTATTAAGTTATACCAACCTTTTATGACATTAGTGACTAAAGTCAATTTTTGGTGTTGATATAAAGAATTTGCAGATGCATAAGCAAGTTGCTGCTGTTGTTGTTTATCTGATAACTGCCCCCAAATATCCACTTCATAACTTAAATTAAGTTTTATATTTGCGGAGGTTTGATAGGTTTCAGTATTTTCGCTTAATGTTTTGCTTCTTGTATTATTTGTTGAGAGTGATAGTTCAGGAAAATCACTCGCATTAGATACAGCCAAACGTTCCTTTGCCAAACTCACATTAATCGCTTGCGATTGAAGATCATGATTATTAGCTAATGCAACTTTTATTGCTGCAATAAGAGGTTCATCTTTAAAATCTTTTACCCATGGATCAAAAGTGTCATGACTTTCAGATGAAATGATATTAGTTGAGGCTTCTGTTTGCCATTGCTCAGGAACAACAATATTTTTGCTCTCATCCGTAATAGCAGAAATATTCGAACATGATTGAGTTAAAACTATTATGGGAAAGATTATTCTAGTGAAGGATGAATAACTTTTCTTTTTATACTTATTAGAATCAGCTTTAGTCAAAATAATGCCTGAAAAAGTTAAATATTAGGAACTTGTAATATAAAGTAAATAACTTAATTAAAACAAGCGTTTTAACATTCGCTTACATATTTTATTTTCAGGTAATACTTGAAAAAGAAAAAAGCCAACAACCTTCAGTCATTGGCTTTGTATAGAATATCGATTACGCGTTATAACCGTTCGGATTATTTGATTGCCAGCGCCATGAGTCATTAACCATATCTTCTAAAGACTTTTCGGCTTTCCAGTTTAGTACTGAGGCAGCATGAGCAGGGTTTGCATAACATTGCCCAATATCACCGGGACGACGCTCAACAATTTGGTAAGGAACATCTTTACCACAAGCTTTAGAAAAGGCTTTTACCATTTCTAATACCGAATAACCTTGGCCTGTGCCTAAGTTAAAAGTATGGCAACCCGCATTACCATGTAATGTTTCAATAGCTCGTACATGACCTTTAGCTAAATCAACTACATGAATGTAGTCACGTACACCTGTACCATCAACCGTGTCGTAATCATTACCAAAAACAGATAAAAACTCACGTTTACCTACAGCAACTTGAGTAATAAATGGCATTAGATTGTTTGGAATACCTTTTGGATCTTCACCAATAGTACCTGAAATATGAGCGCCAACAGGATTAAAGTAACGTAATAACACAACCGATAAGTTGCTGTTAGCATTAACCGTTTCACGACACATTTGTTCAACAACTAATTTAGTTTGACCATAAGGGTTTGTTGTACTTAATGGGAAGTCTTCAGTAATTGGAACCGTAGCAGGATCACCATATACGGTAGCAGAAGAACTAAACACTAACGTATTTACGTTATGTTTTTCCATTACCTGCATTAATACACGAGAACCGTTTACATTATTATCATAATACTTAAGAGGAACTTGTGTTGACTCACCTACAGCTTTTAAACCAGCGAAATGAATAACAGCATCAATAGTGTGTTGAGAAAAAGCAGCATCTAATGCTGCTTCATCACGTATATCAGCATTAATAAAAGTAACTTTTTTACCTGCTATCTTTTCAACACGACGTAGTGATTCTTCACTGCTGTTACTTAAATTATCAACAATAACAACTTCGTGGTTCGCTGCTAGTAATTCAATACATGTGTGAGAGCCAATATAACCAGCTCCACCTGTTACTAATATTTTCATGAAAAAATCTCCAGTATATTTTTAATATTTAGTCCATAAACACTTATTTAAAAATGTTTTTTATCAACAATTGCACCGTGGTGTTGAACAACAATAGAAGCGACGCGAGCTGCGCTTACTAGTGCTTCTTGTATACCTTCACCTTTTAGACGAGCCGCTAAATAGGTTCCAGCAAACGAATCACCAGCAGCTGTTGAATCAATCTGTTTTGCTGCAGGAGTAAAAGGTAGATGATACTCTTTATTTTCTTCATCGTATGCATAAACACCGTCTTTCCCACATTTTATAACCTGTTCATTTACATTGAATTTTTTCATGTAAGAAATAACAGACTCTCGATCATTTTGATTTAATAAATCGCTATGATCTTCTAAACCAGGTAATACAAGATCACTTCGGCTGTATATTTCTTCTAACCAATGGATTGCGTGTTCTTTACTGTTCCACATTCTAGGACGGTAATTAGGATCAAAAACAATTTTTGCCCCTTTACTTTTTAACAAATCGATTAACGACATTAATTTTTGCTTATCTTCGTCACTAAAAATAGCTAATGTTATGCCACTAAGGTAAACAAAATCAAAAGCACTTTCTGATAATTGTTTAACATCCACTAATTGCATTAACTGTGTTGCAGCAGAGCCGTCACGCCAATAAGAAAAGCTTCGTTCACCTTCATCATCTGTAGTTATTGAATAAATACCAATAGGTTTATCTTGCGATGTTTTTACAAAATCAGAATCTATACCTTCCGATTTCCATACATTGAGCATTTCTTCGCTAAAACCATCTTTACCTACTGACGATAAATATTGAATAGTAGCTTCAGGAAAATAACGTTTAGCGTATACAGCTGTATTATAGGTATCGCCAGCAAAAGACTTTACTAAACAGTTATTATTATCGGTTCGTAATTCGAGCATACACTCACCAATGATTAACATAGACGACACGGTCATTCTCCATATAAAATACAATAAAAAAGGCTAGTTATTACTAACCTTCAATTATATCTATTATTTTAGGTATAGCGCTACCATCATATAGTATTATCTTAGATTTAAATCTTATTAGCTCAAACAAAATCTATTTTAGAGGAAGCCTCAGCATAAAGAAGTGGTAACATTTTTTGATAACTATTTTGTAAACTTTGAATAAATTGTTGATTATTAGCTAACTCAACTTTAAATACTTGTTCGATTGAACATAATATTTGAATATCGTGTTCAATATCATCATTACATAGCGAAACTTTTTTCAGTAAGTTATCGGCTAAAGGATCCACTAACTCTTCTTTTTCGATACAACGTTTTCGCAAAAATAAAAACCAAGCAACAATAGCTCCACTTAACGACTCTATACTTCGCTTATCATGAAGGTTTTGTTCAATGATAGGAAGTATTCTCATTGGAAGTTTTTGTGAACCATCCCAAGCAATTTGAGCTAGTAAGTGCCTTATGGCTGGATTTCTAAAACGTTCAAAAATTTCATTGCTATAAGCTTTAGCATCAAGTTCTTTAGGTGAAATAAACGATGGAATAATTTCTTCATCTATCATTTTTTCAATAAAAGTTACTAGTTCAGGGTTTTGCATTGCATCAAAAACTGTTTCGCAACCAAGAAGTACACCAATGTAAGCTAAAGTTGAATGCGGGCAATTAAGTAAACGTAATTTGGCATTTTCAAAGCCTTCAACATCTGAAGTTAACACTGCGCCTGCGGCTTCCCATGCAGGTCTATCTTCAGGTAAGCAGTCTTCAATAATCCATTGTAAAAAAGATTCTCGTTTAATAGGCCAATTGTCTTTGATTGAAAACTCTTGTTCAATTAATTTACGTAAACTTTCATCAGTAGCAGGAGTAATACTGTCTACCATAGTACAAGGACAAATAAGGTGTTTTGATAGCCAATCAGCTAAATCGTTATCAAATGCTTGCGCAAACTGAATAACTGCAGCACGTAATTTTTTACCGTTATCAGTAATATTGTCACAACTAACAATACAAAATGGAGCTATCCCCTGTGCTTTTCTAATAGCTAACGCATTAACTAACATGCCAACAGCGGTTATAGCTTGCACGCTATTTGAGCCATTTGCTGTAGCTAAATCTTGAATAATTTCGCTGTGAGTTAGATCTAACTGACCTTCGTTATTTAGGCAGTAACCTTTTTCAGTAATAGTTAAGGTAACAAACTTAGTGTTTGTAGCTGATAAACGCTCAATAACCGCTTGGTATTGTTGAGTTGCAATCAATACTTCAGTAATAGAACCAATCACTTGGTATGAATTTTCGCTGTCTAATTGCGCTAAACTATATAAACCATTTTGTGGTGTTAAAGCATCACTTACGCCACTAGAGCGCATAGATACTGCACTTATAGCCCAATCACCACCTTGTGATTGTAGTGCCTGATGAGTATACCAAGCTTGATGCCCTCTAAAAAATGCTCCTGGACCTATGTGTACGATACCTATTTCAGGTTTATGGTGCTCATTTCTATATTTAGGTACATCAACGCCCCTACTTTCCAGTTCATGTAATGTTTTATCGCACAACAATTTCATTCTTTTTCCTTTCAACAAAACCAATAAATTCAAATACAATATAACACATTTATAGGTAAATCACATATACCACTAATGTTTATTCTTAAATATAAATACACGACTTGAAAATAAAAAAGCACTACTGACACAAAATAATAAAGTATCAAGTAGTGCTATAAATAACCTGCTGCTGCCAAGTTCACCTAAAGGTTATGTAGGATCGTCTTCGCCACCGATACCTATTTCATTTTCAAGCTGTAAATCGATTTTAAAGCCTGTGGCAAACTCAGTAGGAATATGATTAGGTAACTTAATAATTAATGCCTGAGGAGTTATCTCCCATTGTACAGTTTCGTTACTACCTAACATTTTTATATTCGCTATTTTCCCTTCTAATAACGTTAAGTCGCTACCTAAAGTTTTAACATGAATATCTTGAGTTGGAGTATCCATTACGTACATATAAAGCGTTTTATCGCCTTTTTTTGTAAAACGAATATCTTGCTGCTGGTAGACAATTTTCTGTTTTTCTACTTTATGCCCTCCACCGCGAATTCTTGTAGGACCTTCACCAAAAGATTTCCAAGGACGCGTACCATAAATACCTTCCCCATTCACTTTTAGCCAAGCCCCCATTTTAAGAAGCATGTTTTTCATCTCTTGAGGAATTGAACCATCAGGATTTGGCGGAACATTAAGTAACATCAAGCCATTTTTAGAAACAATATCAATTAAAATATCAATAATTTCGTTTGGAGAAACAAATTTAGCATTATGTCGATAGAACCAAGCACCTGGCGATGTATCTGTCATCCAGAAATCATCTTTAATTTTATTAGGTCTGCCACGTTCATAATCATGCACACCAGTATTTGCTGGAAATGATGTGTTTTTATAACTGACAACAACTTCTTTACCCCATTCTTTACCTTTATTAAAATAATAAGCTAAGAACTTTTTACGATATTCTTCATCTAACTCTTCTACCCACCAATCAAACCAAACAACTTCTGGCTCATATTTATCAACCACTTCTTTTAGCTTTGCGTACCATTCATCATGAAAACGTTTAGTAGGTTTAAAGTCAGTAACACTATGACGATCAGTGTATAAATCTGAGGTTTCTTCCGTTGCATCAAACTTGTATGCATTAGCGTAGTAAACCCAAGTAAAAGCGTGATGGAACGAAGTTAAAAACTTCATATCACGTTTTTCAATCGACTTTTTAAGCTCGCCCGTAACATCAACACCCGTAAATTTTTTCACATTCCAACGTGTTACATCACTGTCCCACATTGCAAAATTATCATGATGCATAGCAACTGGCCCAGCAAACTTAGCACCTGATTGAGCAAATAAGTCAGCCCACTCTTCAGGATCAAAAGCAGTGGGCTTAAAATTAGGGATAATATCTTTATAACCAACAACCGATGGATCACCATGCGCTTTGTAGTGATGTTGATATACATCACCGACAATAGGCTTGCCATTTTTTAAACGCTTTTCACCTGTATGCCAGTCGTACACTTCATCCATGTATAAATTCAGACCATACCAACCGACACCTCTTTTCATATTTATATTCGCGGTTGAAACAGGTCCCCAATGCGCATAAATACCTAATTTTGCATCTTGAAACCAATCAGGTTTTTCGTCATGCCTACCTAATGACTCCCATGTTTCTTGGTAGTAAGGTTCGGTTTCATTCACAACCTTACCCTCATTTTTTTCATCTACTGTTTGAGATGTACAGGCAGATATACCTAACGCTAAAGTAATAACAGAAAGTGTAAATATACGATTATTTGAAATGTTAAACATATTTTATATATCAATTTTATTTTTTACATACAATACAATATTTTTACAGAGGGATCTAGCTTTATACAGGTATGTTAAATAGGTAAGCTGTTCTAAACTAACAAAAATATAACTAACCTATTGTCTTAGTTAATAAATAACCTCAACTCGGGATAAGCAAAGTTACTCAAGAAAAGTATTCTATTTTTCAGAGGGGTTAATTCTATGTAAATAAAAAAGCCACTAATAAAATTAATGGCTTTAAGTTAAGTTAAGGTCTGTTGCTCTTTACTGATTGTTTTTTAAGTAATTTATTAACCTTTTATACAAGGCAAAGTATATGTTTCGTCGTTAATCTAATCTACTAGGCGATAAGGTAGTAGAAATAGCGAATAAAAGCTCTCTTACAGATCCGCTTAAATACTTATTGTTCATTGTTGCAAGGTATTTATACCCGTTACCATTCAAAATGCAGGTTTCAGTAGGAACTAAAAACAATTTAAGCACAGATTTTACGTTCCAAACAAAATCTAAGGTCTACATCCAGGTATGAACCTGACTAAAGTTAATAAGCATTTAATTCAAACATGAAAGTTCAACATACGCCAGTTAGTTTGAATAATTACAGAAATGATAATAACTCTTCATCGAGCTGCATTAATGTTTTTGGATCTGCCATCATAGTTACCGCTAACGACTTAGTTCTAGGTAACATTTTTTCAAAATAGAATTCAGCAGTTTTAATTTTAGCGCGATAGAAATCTCTATTTTCTACATCACCAGCTAACTTCTCATAGGCAGATTGAGCCATTTTCGCCCACATATAAGCCATAACAATATAGCCTGAATACATAAGGTAATCGACAGAAGCTGAACCAACAAAGTCTCTATTCTTTTTAGCTTTCATTGCTAATCTAAAGGTATGCTGTTGCCAGTTTGCTACGGCTTTACTCAATGGCCAAATAAATTTATTCATTTGACGTTTATGAGGGTTACTCGAAATCATACTTTTTTCTTTACAGAAAGATAAAATATCAAAGGTAAACTCTTTTAAAGAACTACCTCGAGTTAATAAAATTTTACGCCCTAGTAAGTCTAACGCTTGTATACCTGTGGTACCTTCATAAAGAGTGGCAATACGTGTGTCTCTTACTATTTGCTCCATCCCCCATTCTTTAATATAACCATGACCACCAAATATTTGTAAACCATGATTAGCACTTTCTAAACCGAGTTCAGTTAAAAAAGCTTTTAAAATAGGAGTAATAAAACCTAATTTGGTATCTGCAATTTTTTTCTCTTCATCTGTTTTAGCCATTTCAATTTTATCAACGAGTTTCGCTGCAAAATAAATCATGGCACGGCCGCCCTCAGAAATCGCTTTTTGTGTCATTAACATTTTACGAACATCTGGATGAACAATAATAGGATCCGCTACTTTTTCAGGCGCTTTTTTACCCGTTAAAGAACGCATTGAAAGTCGTTCTTTAGCATAAATAAGGGAGTTTTGAAAAGCCAACTCTGCTGCACAAACACCTTGCAATGCTGTACCTACTCGGGCTGTATTCATAAAGGTGAACATACATTCTAACCCCTTATTTTCTGGCCCAATGAGGAAGCCTTTAGCATTATCAAAATTCAGTACAGCTGTAGACGAAGCTTTGATCCCCATTTTATCTTCAATAGAACCACAAGTTACATTGTTAAATTCACCAATATTCCCCGTAGAATCAACTTGCATTTTAGGGACTATAAATAAAGAAATACCACGAGTACCTTCAGGTGCATTAGGTAAGCGAGCCAGTACAATATGAATGATGTTATCGGTTAAGTCGTGCTCACCTGCAGAGATAAATATTTTAGTTCCACTGATATCAAATGAACCATCATCATTAGGAACAGCTTTTGTTTTTACTTGCCCCAAGTCAGTACCACATTGAGGTTCAGTTAAACACATAGTACCTGTCCAAGTACCTTCAGTTAACTTTGTTAAATAAATTTCTTTTTGTTCGTCAGTCCCGTGTTCGTGAATAGTATTCATCGCACCATGGCTTAAACCAGGATACATGGCAAACGACCAGTTTGCTGTTCCCATCATTTCAGACTTAACCATGCCTAACGATGAAGGAAGCCCTTGACCGCCATAACCTTCTGGATGAGAAAGTGACTGCCAACCACCGTCAACATACTGCTGATAAGCTTCTTTAAACCCTTTAGGAGTAATAACTTTACCTTGATCAAAAGTACAACCTTCTTTGTCACCACTTTGATTTAATGGTAAAAGCTCCCCCTCACAAAACTTGGCGCATTCTTCCATTATAGCATCGACTAAGTCGGGAGTAGCTTCAGCAAACTCAGGTATTTTTTCATAATGTCCGTAATAATCGAAAACATCTTCAATTAAAAACTTTATATCCTTTATGGGCGCTTTGTAAGTTAGCATCAGGCGTACTCCTAAAAATTTAAGGGGATCTTTTGATTTCAATTAAACATTAAGTTTTATGATAAGTCAACTGGTCGTACCTCTAAAAATTAATAATAAAAAAGAACAAGTTAGAAAAAGGTAATAAAAATTAACGATTAAAAACAATATATTAGATTGTTTATTTATACGGTGGGTTCTATAGAATTAAATTGTTCGGCAATTATGCCTCACACTTAGCATAAAAAGGCCTACAATATTTTTTGAACTGATATCAAACCCATTAATGAATTAACCTCTTTGATATGAAGAATAAATGGTCAAATACAGGGGATTTATTTCAATAACTAAAGCGTGTTTTTACAACAGATAGTTTTCTATTTATGCAAGACTTCGTTTTTGATATATAGTTATTCTTGTTAAAAAACAATAATGTAGAAAAGTTCAAGCTAGCATTATCTAGAGGTTTATTTAATGAATATAAATGACAAATTGGCTATATTAACCTGAACTCGGTTAAGAGATATTTAACAATTTAAAATATAAAAAAATAATTTCATAGGATCTCTAGATAGATATTTTTTCTTAATTCAAGGCAAATTTCGCGTCAATACTCCTCTATTGCAAGTGAATTTAACGCAGACGTTAGGAAAAGTAACGCCTAGAGAAACATTTGTTAAGCCGAGCTCAGGCTATATTAATAAACTTCATATTATTCACTAACACTAGGTGATTGACCTTCGTGGAACATAAATCAAGTCACAATAAAACAGCTATTAAAAAGCTTAATGTACAAATAATCCCTTTGCTACTTATTTATAGCCGTTACTATTCAAGATGTAGGTTTCAGTGGGAACTAAAAACAATTTAGGCACAGATTTTATGTTCCAAACAAAATCTAAGGCCTACATCCATGAGAAATCTGACTAAAGTTAATAAGCCTCATAAATTATTTTAGCCATATCGCATAAGTGATTGATTGGTAACGGGTATATCATTTAAAGTCTATAAAAAAATTAGCAGTTAACCGCCCTGTAGCGGGATCATCGTTAACATCATGCTCTGGGTTTTCAATAAAAATTGAATGTAAAACACTCGCAGGATATATCAATAAGCGATTAGCTTTATAATCTACCTTTTTTAATAACTCATAATGTTCATCAGAATGAGTAAAGTATTTTTGCGTAGGAAGACCATTGTTATCTATATATTTTTGTGCGGCACTTATATAACTACTTTTTCTTCTTTGGGTAATATTTTCATAACCTGTAGGGCGATGGCGATAAAAGCCAGTCCCCCCAAATTCACCAGGATTTAAATAATGTAATACAGCAAAACTATATTGATTTTTATTATCGTAATGAGGAAGGCATTGCAGTAAATCTAATTCTCTTTCTGACTGTGTTAATAAAGAATATTGACCACTTTTCGGGATCAATGTTAAATTTTTAGGCACCTGATAAAAGCTATAGAAAATAGACTGAATTGCTTTTAAAATTGTCATGCCATAATCGCCACCAACATCAGCTCTGACTCCGGGGTAATATGTACCATCAACATTTTTTTGTTGTATATAATTAGCTGATTGGGCTTCGATAATAGCTGCAGAAGTATCAAGTAATATATCATCAAGAATAAATATAGGTGTGTTTTCATCACCAATAAAGAAATGGCTTGGTTTAGCTTTTAAATTAATTTCATTCATATTATTTCTGATGCTATATATAAAATTAGCATTTTAATAATAAAATATATGTATTACCAGTTTCATTATTAAATTAAACTATTTTATAGAACCGAGGTAGTGATTTGAATCAGGAGAAATAATTATTCAAGTTGATATGCGTAACGATTATCTAGGGAATAATGAATAAATATTTATTAAAGTAACTATGGGGAAAAGAATAAGATTAATACAAAGTTATACTATTTTAAAAATTGGCGGAGTGGACGGGACTCGAACCCGCGACCCCCGGCGTGACAGGCCGGTATTCTAACCAACTGAACTACCACTCCGCTATTTTTAAATAGCTATAAAATAAGAAAGAAAAAAACAAATAAAATTGGCGGAGTGGACGGGACTCGAACCCGCGACCCCCGGCGTGACAGGCCGGTATTCTAACCAACTGAACTACCACTCCGCAGAGATTTTATTTGAGATTTATAGGTCTCACCTATTTTATATAAAACAATTGGCGGAGTGGACGGGACTCGAACCCGCGACCCCCGGCGTGACAGGCCGGTATTCTAACCAACTGAACTACCACTCCGCTATATCGTTTTTTAGAATTTTTTTCAGGATCCTTAACCTTAGATTAATTGGCGGAGTGGACGGGACTCGAACCCGCGACCCCCGGCGTGACAGGCCGGTATTCTAACCAACTGAACTACCACTCCGCTACATCAATCACTGCATACAACATCTCGTTGAATGCGGCGGAGATAATACGGTTATGATGAGTTTCAGTCAACCCCTTTTTTAATATAATTAACTGTATGGATAATTGATGAGCAAAACGTTGGAAAACTCATCAAATTTTAAGCAGTTCCTTGTGCTTTAATCGCTTTTTTCTTACGTAAAGTTAAAAATACAAATATACAAATACCTACAACAATAATTACGCCATTAACAACGCCTATCATTATATACATTTGTTTTTGCTGTTCTTCTTCTTCCGCTTGAATTCTTGCAGCTTCAATTGCTCGAGCTTCAGCCTCTAGAGCTTCTTTTTCAGCAAGGATCTCTGCCGCTGTTTTTCTTGGAACCATAATCTCATTACCTTCATCATCAAGAGAAGGAATTAATAGCCCATTTTTGTTTTCAGCATTAAAAGTAAATTCTGGCAAAGTTAAGAAAAATTCACGTCCATTGATTGTTTTTCCAAAAACATCAACAGTAATACGGTGAATACCAGCCTCTGTATATTCCAATGTTTTTATTCTAGAATTGCTTTCTTTTTCAAGTAGAGAAAATGGGATTTCTTGCTTATCAGGATAAACAACCTTACCTTGTAATATAATACTATTTGGATCGACATACGTTGGGTCAATATCAAAGGTAACTACGTGATTAACACCTTCTTCATCACTTACTTCAACAGAGGTTTTAACTGGTGCTTTTTGAACAATAATAGGCTTTTGCCTTAACTCCCTCTTCATTAACGGCATTTTCACATGATAAATAGGCAGCCACTCTCCAGGAGCAAAGTCTAAAACAAACTCCCCTGTGTAAACGCCATCACCTGCTTTTTCATCAAAGTCATACCCATCATCTAAAAAAGATCCCAGCTTGATAGGTTGAGCACCAAAATTATCATATTGCCGATTATTAGAGCTGAATAAATCAATATCTAAATTAATAACAGCTCTAAATAGTGGATCACTTAAACCTTTATCGCCATTCATTAAACGCCCTGTTACTTTTAATGTTTCACCAGCGAGTAATATTTCAGGTAACGGCTCTGCTTCAATAACAACATCTGTAACTACAAGAATTTGACTATCAGGTAATATTTGACCTATTGCTTGCCAAGGTCCAGCCATTGGCTTTTTAATTTTAACTAAGTCGTAAGTGCGATCATCAAACCATTCAACGCTACCATCTTCAGGTAAACTGTTTATTTTGAGCTTACTACCGTCAGGCCTAACAAGAATAATAGGTTGAGAGCCTCTTTTACGATAAAAAATAAGTTTTAATTCATCTATATTAGCGTCAATTCGAAAACGGTTATCAAAATAAGGAATTTGATTCGTTACATTGTCTGAATCGTAATAATTAACCTGTGGCACGTCATCATCGGCAAAAACAAATAGGGGTAAAAAAAACAATAATGTGCTTATACAATACAAAATATGTAATGGTTTATTATTTTCCCTCATTTTTATGCTTCCCATTTATTTTCCCCATAGTGGTGAACTCCCTTTTTCTTCGATAACAGCTAAGCGTTCTTGATGTGCAATCACTTCATCGGCCGTGGCATCAATAATCTTTAATTTTGGTCGATTAGCGTCAAGTCTTCTAATCTCATTTGAGTCCCCGCTTTCATTATCTCCAGCAAGCAAATTAAAGGCAGCTTGCTTTCGAGTCATCTCTACATAAACAAAAGCAAGCAACTGAGCATCAATTAATGCACCGTGATAGGTTCGATCAACAAGCTTATCTACTTTATAAAACTTAGCTAAATAATCTAGAGTTTTGGGTGAACCAAACTCATCTTTAGACACTTTTAATGTATCTATAACAGTACACATATCATATGTCATAGGGACTTTTTTAGTGAGCATAGAAAACTCATGATCCATAAAGCCAACATCAAACTTCGCGTTATGAATAACTAATTCAGCACCATCAATAAATTTAATAAAATCATCGGCTACTTGTGAAAATACCGGTTTATCACTTAAAAAATCATTCGTTAAACCATGGATATCAATAACCTCTTGTTCCATTTGAATTAATGGATTGATATAAACATGATAATTTCGCCCGGTTAATTGACGATTAACCATTTCCACACAGCCTATTTCGACAATTCTGTGACCTTCCCTAGGATTTATACCTGTTGTTTCGGTATCGAGAATGATTAATCGTTCATCTTGTTTTTCAATGTTGTTCACGTGTAGGACCTTTTAGTTGAACACTTTATTTTGCGAGCTCTTCCGGAAATTCTTGAATGTTTAATCTTATTTTATGGCTGCTATACAAAAACCCAATCAATAATAAAGTAATTGATAACTGAATTAACAACCAGGATAAAGATATAAGTGATAAGTAAAAATAGCCAATAAGGCTCACACTTAAATCAGCTATCAGTGCAAATAATAAAAACTTTCTAATATGCTGCCAACAAACTTTAACCCATGGATGGGCATCAGGTCTTCTTAAACTGATGATTAGAATCACAAACAGTCCTACAGCTCCCGACACTAAACTTAAATAAAACATTTTAGGATCAGGAAAAACCATTTTAATGGTACCTGTTTGATTTTTCATATTCGAAATAGAAAGTATCCACACTATATAACCACGAGTTACAAAAGCTAATATTGCATAAATACTCTTAGATAATTTTAAACAATCAAACTGATTAAAATCTTTAAGAGAATACTTTGCATATTCATGTTTATGCATCGGGGAACCTTTCAGCTCTCTCTTTTTCTAAAAGATGCTGAGCTAAAGTAATAGCCTTAACGGCTTTAGAGTTAAACTCTCGATTATATAAGGTATACACAACAAAAATGGTGGCAAAAATAGATAATAATGGGTGATAAAACCAGCACATAACAGCAATAGAAAAATAATAAGCACGTAAACCATAATTATAGGAATGAGCGGCTTGATCATGCACTACAGCCATTTGCCTAGCATAAGCTCTAAGGTTTTCATTCAAACCACTTTCATCGATAGGTGCAGCTCCTATCATTACATTTAAAAAACCATACTGCCGCATTGACCAAGTAAATTTAAAAAACGACATAACAAAAATAAAAGCCAATATACCTAATTTAAATTGAAACATATGGGCACTGGATGTTGCAGCATAAGGGATAGAATACAATACTTCTTGAACTTGTTCTGTTTTTGCAAACAAAGTAAGAATACCAGCAATAACCAGTAACGTGGTAGAAGCAAAAAAAGCAATATTACGCTCAAGGTTTGAAATTAAGGAGGCTTCCCCAACTCTAATGTCTTTCTTTATAGCCTCATACATCCAATGAATACGATGTTGATTCAAACATCTTGCAATGCAATTTGTTGTTTTTGCTTTTTTTCTCGCGAAAAAAGAGTACCCCACCCAAAAAATCACCAAACAAAATAAAGCAGTATAATCTAATAGATATATAGACATTTAATTAAACGCATAAAGTTTTTCCTTCATTATGCAGTAGAGCAATTAAAGATTCGACCCTAAATAATGAAAAATTAAATAATGTTTTATGCTATCGACATAAAAAACACGAATAAATAATTGATAATAAAACAAAGTATAAGTTGTGCTAAGATATTATTTTTGTAACAATTTAAAGAATATAAATTGAATATTGAATTAATCAGTTCAATTTATATAAACATAATAAACACATCAAACAAACTATAATAATAATTAAACTCGGAGCACTAATGCGAAAGCTAAGGAATAGCTGTTTATATTTTTCAGCTGGCTTATTCTTACTAATTTCACTGTTTTCATCAGCTCAAACGCTTAAAGACAATAACGAGTTAATTATTCCAAACACTCATGATTCCATCGTTATTGATGGTGTTCTCGACGATCTTGTATGGAAAGATGCTCTTAATATTTCATTAGATCTTGTGAATAGTCCTTGGGATAACCTACCTAGCCCAGTTAAAACACAAGCTAAAATCATTGAAAACGGAAAATACATTTATATTTCGTTTGTAGCATCGGATCCAAATCCAACAGCAATTCATGGCTTTTTAGCAGACCGAGATACAACTTGGGACGATGACCTTGTCGGTATAAAATTAGATACTTTTAATAGCCGACAATTAAACTATAATTTTTTTGTAAATCCCTTCGGTGTACAAAACGACTCTATAACCAATGAAGTAACAGGGAAAAGTAATCGTTTATGGGATGGTAATTGGCAATCTTTTGGAAAGAAAACACCTACGGGTTATCAAGTCGAAATAGCCATACCTTACAATATTTTAAATTTTGACGAAAACAGCGCAGATAGAGTTTGGGCAATTGAATTAATCAGATTTTACCCGCGAGATGAACGCCTTCGAATTTCACATATACCACTTGATAAAGATAACAATTGTTGGTTATGTCAAATGCCAGAAATTAAAGGTTTTAAACACTCTAATATAAAAGAAAACCTCACGATAACGCCTTCTATCGTGGCATCACAGAACCAGAAAAGAAACATATCAGATCAGAAATGGTCAAAATTAAACGATATAGATGCAGGTATGGATATTCGCTGGGGCCCTAACCCAAATACACTACTTAATGCGACAATTAATCCTGATTTTTCAACAGTAGAATCTGATGCTGGTCAATTAAATATTAATAACGCTTCATCGTTATTTTTTGATGAAAAACGTAGTTTTTTTTTAGAAAACGCTGATTATTTTAGTAGTAATTTTAATCTTGTTTATACACGTAATATTGCTGATCCCGATTATGGAGCTAAGTTAACAAGTAGAACGGATAAATACAGTTACGGTTTATTTGTAACAAACGATCAACAAACCACCTTTATTGTTCCTGGTAATGTTAGTGATGACATTGCAACACTTAATAGAGAAAGTCATTCAGCAGCTTTTAACTACCGATATAATTACAGTGAACAATTAACCTTAGGCTTTGTTTCAACATTAAGAACCGCTGATGATTACCATAATTCATTAACTGGTATAGACGCAAAATATAGAATAAATGATTCGCATACGATTAATGCCCAGTTTTTATATTCAAATACCGAATACCCTAATGAGCTTTCTAAAAGCTTTTGTTTCGATGATTCTGAAGATGCTTGTCAACCCAAAGTAAGTAACGATTGCAAATTTGGAAATTGTGCTTTTAACGAACAAGTCAACAGAACCAATTTACAAGATGATTTTAGTGATCAAGCCTACAAAATAGATTATGAATATAGAACCGAATATTGGAAAGTAAGTCTCAACCATGAAAATATTGATAACTTATTCAGAGCAGATTTAGGTTTTATGACCAAAGCAGATTACCAACAAGACAACGTAGAAGTTATGCATTTAATTTATGGCGATAATGACGACTTTTGGTCAGAAATCTACTTATATAGTTCATGGCATAATACAAAAAATGAAAAAGGTGAATTTATTGAGCGCGCTTTTGACGGAACTATTGAGCTATTAGGACCTAAGTTATCATTTTTAAGTGTGAATATATCGCAAGCAACAAAAACAGGCCTCAGACATGATGATTCATTACTCAATTTAACAGGAAATACTACAAGGTTTGATGAAAAGGTTATTAAGTTATACGCTGAATTTAAGCCAAACAATAGGCTGTTCACCGGTATAGGGTTCGACTTTGGTGATAAAATTGATTACAACAACAATCGTTTAGGTACTTATCAAGAATTATATGCTGAGTTAACAAGCAATGTGACTGACCACCTATATGTCGCATTAACTCATACTTATAGTAAGTTAGACGCAGACTCTATTGCCCCTACAGTTAATGATAATGTCTACACAGCTAACCTAACAAATTTACGCATATCTTATCAATTTGATGTACAAAGCTATTTAAAACTTAATGTTGAATACTTTGATGTTAAATACAACACGAACAACAATCCATATATCGCACCAGATAACATTAATAAAGACCTATCTACACAACTTATATATTCATATAAGTTAAATCCTCAAACCGTCTTCTTTTTAGGGTATTCTGATAATAGTATTCAAAATGATAATTTAACTAAAATGTTTCGAAGAGAAAAAACATTTTTTAGTAAAGTAAGTTATGCATGGTCGCTATAAAAAGGTCAATCCTTAAACTTAATAACTAAATTCGTTTATTATTTTATAGGAAATCACTAGGGTCTGTTGAAATTTCCTGTTTAAGTTTTGTTCGAATTAAATACTTATTGCTCTCAGCGCAAGGTGTGTAGGCTAATTGTTCTATGTAAACTTCTTGCAACAATCAGCAAAGTTCAACAAAACCTAACGTCCCATTATTCATGTTGTTGTTATAAAAACGTTAACAAAAACCAACCAACAAGTTAATTTTTAAGCACCTTAAATTTACATTAAAATCATATAGATAACATCTCATTTACCAAACAAGAATTACCTTACAATTTTATTGATTATCGCTACCTGTAAAGGGTACGATGGCGTTTAAATAGACTAATTGTAAAAAAATGTAATTTATTTAATTCAAAAAATTAAAATTTTATAGAAGCTTCTTTTGCTTACTTAGTTTGATTATTTAAATAGATATTCTTATTAGTTGTGGATAAATATGATTAAAAATACGCTTTTCCCTATATTGTTATCTCTTTCTTGTATTTCTCATCAAGCGATCTCTGCTGAAATGCAAAATGCTGCCACTATAGATAAATTAAAAAAAGAGATAAATGAAAAGGATTTTCAAAACGCTTGGAATACAGCTCAATTACTAGAAGACGAATACCTTGGTGAAGCTTCCTTTGATTTTTTATATGGTGTTGCAGCTTTAGCAAACCATAATGCTGAACATGCAGTATTTGCGTTTGAAAGAGTTACAGCTAATAAACCTGATTGGTTGGATGCTCAATTTTTACTCGCTAAAGCCAACTATAAAATCGAAAACTATCAAGGCGCAATTAATACTAGCCAACAACTTATTAATAACCCTAAAACGTCTGTAAAGCTTAAAGAGTCTGCGAATAGCTTATTAAATGTATCTCAATCGAAATTAAATAAACAATCGTTTCATCTATCACAACGTGTGTCATTAAATGTAGGACACGATTCGAATATCAATGCAGGAACAACCGAAGATAATATATTTATCCCACTAACTGGAGCTACTTTTCCTTTAAATAATGATAGCAAGAAGAACAGCGACAATTACGCTGCATTAACTTACCGCGCTTCAGGGAGTAAAAAATTCTCGCAGGTATCTCAAATTAATTTTTCAGGAAAAGGCACTACACATAATTTTCAAAATGAATCTCAATATAATCGAATGTTTGCTGACCTAAATTTTCAATATCAGCATACTTTTGATTTTGGTCGTTTATCCGTAGGTTTAAAATTTACGCCTTTATGGTTAGACGACGACTTATACAGAACAAAAACCATGTTAACGACTAACTTCGAAAAGCAGCTAGATCCTAAATGGTTAGTTACTGCAGGTGTAGATGTTGGTCAAACAAAAAACAAAAACAGCGAATCATTAAATACAGATAATATTTCTACTAATTTAGCAGCTCATTACTTTTCAAATAACCTAAAACATTCTTTCGCTTTAAGTTATGCAGATGAAAAAAGCGATGAAAGTATCTACCACTATAATAGCCAAAAAATAACTACCGTAAGTTATTCAAATTTATGGCTTATAAACAACGCTTGGCTCGCTAGCAGCATGGTTGCCTTTCAACAAAAAAAATATCAAGATTTACATCCGTTCTTTCTTGAACAACGCGATGATGACATGTGGCTCGCATCGATCAACCTGCAATACACTCAGTCTAAAAGATGGTCTTACAATTTAAATATTAATGCGCAAGATAAAGACAGTAATTTATCACTCTTTTCTTATCAACGTTCAGACATTAGCTTAACTGCTAATATGAACTTTTAGGGGTAAATGATATGAGAACACACAATCAATTAAGCGATTTAACTTTACTAATAAAAATATCACCTAAACTAATACTACTTAGCTGTTTAGGCTACATTGGTACAAGTTACGCAACCCCTGAAGAAATAATTGCAGGAAAAACACTTTTAGCAAAAGGTGTTGTTAACGCTGTAAACCCAAAAACAAACAATGTTCGATCTTTAAAGCGTCGTTCTAAAATAATGTCTGTTGAGCACATCACCACAGGTGAAAATAGTAAAGCGCAATTTAGTATGTCTGATGGCGGTTTAATTACCCTCAAAGAAAATACAGAAATTAACGTCAGTAATTATGTATTTAACGAAGAAACACAAAAAGGTTCAGCAACACTGGAAGTGATCAGCGGTGGCTTACGTTCAATCAGTGGACTGATAAAAAAAACAGGTGGTGATTACCAAGTAAAAACCCCTGTTGGGTCAATTGGTATTCGCGGAACTCACTTTGCAGTTGAAGTATCAGGAGATGATGTTTATTTTGGTGTTTATAGCGGTAATATCGACATTGCACTAAATAATAATCAATCTCTTTCATTAGGTGTTACTGAAGGTTTTGCCTTTGCCTCAGTTAATCAAGCAGGTGAAATCACCCCATTTACACAGGCGCCTGAAATATTATCTTTAGGTTATAACACTTCGCAAGAAGCTTCAGAAGACGTTACAGCAGAAGAAAACGATAACACGGCATCTACAGATGTTAGTACTGAAACGACTACAATTGATACATCTGAAACATCAACAACTAACGAATCTACTAGTTCTGAGGAATATGTCCAAATAGCTTCAGAAAATAATGCTCAAGAAATAACAGAAGACATTATAGAGAAAATAGAAGATATAGAAGATACCCAAACCATTGCAGAATTAATCTCAGAAAGAACAGGAACCTTTGACTACCAACAAATAACTGAAAGTAACATCAGCTCATCTGTTGGCGCTACTAGCGATTTAACACTTAATTTAGCTGTTGATTTTGACAATGGAACAGTCCCTGGCGGTTCACTTAGCTTTACGGACGCTCAAGGCGAATGGTTTGCAACCTATTCAGGATTAATCAATGTTGACCAGTTAGATCTAGGTGTTAACTTTGCTTCTCATGCTAATAAGCTCGCAGATGGCAATATATCAGCTGACTTTTCTAATGGGTTAGACGAAATTACCGGAAATTTTGATTTACAAGAAATTGAAGATACAAGCGTAAATGCAACAGGCTCTTTCACAGTTAAATAACTGAGAGCTAGCTTACGATTATCAATATTAGGATTTTAACAATGCGTAAATTAAGTATTATTGCCGTTTCATTAATAACCTCAAGTTTACTACTTGCAGGATGTGGTAGCGAAGGCTCTGTATCTAATGAAATAAGTCAATCTCCAATTACTGTTGACCCATCTACTCCTGAAGTTCCATCACCTATTATTGATACAAATAATAATTCAATATCTCTTGCTGGAATACAAGGTAAAAATCAAATACAAGTACAAAAAGTTAAAGGTATTACCAAACCCCAAAATGCCATTGTAGATGCAGAATTCTCAAACGCTAAAGGCGACTTTGTTTACAAAGATAATACAAGTAGTGTTGCAGGCAACTTAACTTTTGCCATTAACGTTGAAGAACCAGATCAAATAACAGATATTTCACTTTACCTACCAAGCGTTGAACAAACTATCTCTGTATGTTCAAATAATTGCGGTACTACATTTAATAGAACACTCACAGGGTTTAATCCTCAGCTTTCAGGTGTTCAAGCAGGTAACTTACGTATAGAGTTGTTTGTTACAGATAGCGCACAAAACACAGCAATGCTAGATGCAATATCTATAGACTGGAGCCCGATTGAAATTACAGGTATTAGTGCAACAAGATCAGAAGACAAAATCACGGTTAATTGGCAAGGTGGCTCATCACTTAACCGATATAATGTTTACTCGGCAACTGAAGCAAATTTAACTCCAACAAGTGTGCTTAGCTTATCAAACGGTAGCCAACAACTCGCTATTAATACAAACCAAACAGACATAGCGGTAATCGACGAAACATCCAATTATTATGTTCTCATTACCGGTATAAACGAACAAGGCGAAAGTGGCCAATCAGCTCCTTTTCAAGTTACAGCGACAAAAGTTACTGTAAACCAACCACCTCAAGCGATTACCGATAACGTTATAATCGACGAAGATAATGTACTTAACACTAATGTGCTTGATAACGATATTGATCCTGAAAACAGCTTACTCACTTTAGATTCGATCATAACGCCACCTGTAAACGGACAGTTAACTTTCGACAATGCAGGTAATATTAGCTACCAGCCCAACAAAGATTTTTTTGGACAAGATAGTTTTACATACCAAATATTAGATGATGAAAGCAATAGCGCACAAGCAAATGTTTTAATTACAATTAATAATATAAATGACGAACCTATAGCAACAAACGATGCATATACCTTAGCCATAAATAACTCACTAGCAATAAGTAGCACGGGTTTATTAACTAACGACACCGATATTGATGGCGACTTTTTATTTGTTGATATACTCCCTGTATCACCTCCTCTACACGGTACTTTACAACTCAACTCGAATGGTAGTTTTACTTATATAGCAGACAATAGTTTTATTGATGAAGATAGCTTTGTATATCAAGTTACAGATAATAAAGGTGGAACGAGTAGTGCCCAAGTAACTATTTTATCTTCAGGAAGTGATGCTCCCCCTATTGCATTAAATGATATTTATGAAATAAATGAAGATACAACGCTTATTATCAACTCTGTTAATAACGGTATACTTGCAAACGATACAGATCCAAATTCATTGTCGATATCGTTAAACGAAACCTTATTAACATCAACAACTCATGGACAATTAAACCTTTCAACAGATGGTACTTTTACTTACATACCTGCTCCTAATTTTTTCGGTATTGATAGGTTTCAATACGAAATAATGAACACTTTAGGTAAAACGTCTCAGGCTTTTGTAAACATAACCGTTAATCCTGTTGCTGATATTCCAACAGCAAATAACGACAGTTATCAAATAAATGAAGATATTACACTTAGCATTAATTCAAATTCTGGCTTACTTGCTAACGATTCTGATATCGATGGGGGTACCTTAACCGTTAATACAACTCCTCTTGTTGCTCCACAACAAGGTAGCCTTATATTAAACACAGATGGTAGTTTTACTTACTTACCTAAAAATAACTTTAATGGTTTAGATACCTTTACTTATCAAATATTAAATAATAAAGGTGCTATCACAACAGCTCAGGCAAGTATCACGATAAACCCGATAAATGATGCACCTGTAGCCATGAATGACCAAGCTCAAACTAATTCTGAAACGCTGTTAATACTTGATGTACTCCTTAACGATAAAGATATTGACGGTGATGAATTAACTATTAACCCTTTTACACTAGATGAAGCATACGGAACGGTAACCGTTGAAAATAATAAATTACGCTTTGTTCCTTCAGTTACCTTTGGAGGACTAGCAGAAATAAGTTACACAATCTCGGATCCATCAGGAGAAGAAAGTACAGCAACCGTTTCTATATCAGTAAGCTTAGTTGGCTCTTTAAATGCAGATCCTATAGGCATTAACGACACTTATACGCTTGATGAAGATGAAGTATTAATAGGTTCATCTTTTTTAAATAATGATACTGACTCTGACGGTGGCACATTAACGGCCTCAACAACACCATTTACCAATGTAAGTAACGGTACATTAATCATCAATACTGACGGTACATTTATTTATACTCCAAATGCTAATTATAATGGAACAGACAGTTTTTCTTATAGATTATCTGATGGTCAAGGTGGCTTTAACAATGCACAAGTTACATTAAATATTGATCCCGTTAATGATGTACCTGTCGCCGTATCTGACATATATTCAACTCAAGAAAATACAAGCCTTACCGTTATAGCTTCAAGCTTTAATGCCTTGTTAAAAAATGACACTGATCAAGACGGCGACTCTTTAAGCATAAATGTTGGCATGAGCGGAAATCCCTCTTTTGGTAGTTTAACGCTGAGTAGTGATGGTAGCTTTACTTACATACCTGAAACTAATTTTAGTGGTATAGATAACTTTACTTATCAGTTAGAAGATAACCAAGGAGGCTCAACCTCAGGCAATGTAAGCATTAATGTCATTAATGTGAATGTAGCACCTAAAGCAGTAACAGATAACTACACTATGCTTGAAGGTGGTGTATTAAATGCGCTGTCTGTACTAAGTAACGATACTGATGCAGATGGAGATACTTTAACTGTTGATACCTCATTTTTATCTTCACCTTCGAATGGAGTTGTTAATTTTGCTAGCGACGGTACCTTTGTTTACACTCCTAGCATCGGCTTTGTAGGTTCAGATACTTTTACCTACAAAGTGGATGATGGCAATGGAGAGCAAGATGAAGGCCTTATACATATAACAGTCTCAACAGATCCTAGCGCTCACGGTAATCCTTTAGCTGTAACAGATTTTTATAATATTAACCAAGGTACAATTTTATCAGGCTCAAACCTATTAGATAATGATTTAAGCGACCAAACCAATAGCGCTGACACTAGCTTATTAACAGTAACAACTGTTCCACATGTAGCGCCATTACATGGCACGTTAATATTAGAAAGTAATGGTAACTTTACTTACACCCCAGAAAGTAGTTTTTCAGGTTTTGATTCATTTGAATACGAAGTTAGAAATATTTACAACAAAACCTCAACAGTTATCGTTACAATTAATATTGCTTCAGTAAACACGGCACCAAAGGCTGTAGCAGATACTTATGTAACAGACGAAAATACTACCCTAAATGCTTCTTCTGTATTAAATAACGATACCGATGTTGATGGAGATGCCTTAACAGTAAGTACTTCATTAATATCTTCTCCTTCTAACGGAAGTGTTTCTATTTCTTCTGATGGTACGTTTACTTACATACCAAATACAGATTTTGTTGGCGGAGACAGTTTTACCTACAGAGTACTTGATACTTATAGTGAATATGATGATACGGTAGTTAATATAACGGTAAAACCTAGTTCTTCATCTTCTAATCAGCCCTTAGCAAGAAATGACTTTTACTCTGTAAATACAAATCAATCTCTTACGGTAAACACAATACTTGATAATGATGATGACGGACAAATACTGTCTCTATTTCAGCTTTCAGTAGCAAAAAAAAGGGATGTAGAGCACGGAACACTAGCATTACAAAGTAATGGTAACTTTACTTATACACCAAACACTGATTACAGCGGCGAAGATTTCTTTATTTATCAAATTACAAATTTTTATGGTAAAAAATCTACAGCAAAAGTTATTATTACCGTTCTTTAATAACGAACAAACTAAAATTTTTAACAGTAATTTGGTACAAAGTTAAATTTAAACCCAATTATTAGAAAATATATAGATGTTAGTCTTTAATATAATTAACATCTATATATTATAAGCCGACAAACAAGTCTGTAGATGATGTTCGCTTACTTAAAAAGAAGAACTAATGGTATTAAAATAAATGAAAATCGAATTTTACGGCGTTAGAGGTTCTATGCCGACACCTGGAAAAAATACCGTATTGTTTGGTGGTAATACATCATGCGTATATGTTGAGCTTAATAATGGCGACTTTGTTATTTTAGATTCAGGTACAGGTATTACAAAGCTCAACAAAAAGTTAAATCATTACAAAGAAACAATTAATATTTTAGTTACACATAGTCATTGGGATCATATTCAAGGTTTTCCATATTTCCATCCTATATACTGCACGAACACAAAAATTAATATTATAACAGGAATTATGGACAATAATGACAACGACATGATATTGAAACAAATGTCTGGCTCAAGTCACCCGGTAAAATACAACGAACTCCCCTCCTCAATCACATTAAATGCTATTTCATCGCCTCAAAGTAAATTTAAGCTAAATGACTTTATTATAACAACACAAGCCTTAAATCACCCCGACGGTGGTACGGCTTACTGTTTACAAGGCGACAATCAAAAAATAGCTTTTGTTACCGATAATGAATTAATTCCACCTTCTGCAGCAGCCACAACATGGGATGAATGGATCGAATTTATATCTGACGCTGATGTATTAATTCATGATGCTCAATATAACAACCATGATATGCCGTTAAAGCATGGTTGGGGCCATAGTACTTATGAACAAGTTATGAAACTTGCTATTCAAGCCAATGTAAAACAACTCTTTTTTATTAGTCACGATCCTTGTAGAACAGACCAAGAGTTACTCGCGCAAGAACAATCAATTCAGTCAAAAAATACAGGAATAACACAAATTGCTTGTGCAAAAGAGGATTCAACGTTTGATTTAAATACAATGAGTTTACGTTAAGCTAATAATCATTCTATTTTATAGAGTACCGCATTTATTAAAAAGCTATTCGCACCCGAGGTTTAAAAAGTTCACTTGAAATCCCTCTTACACAATATATTTATAAGCACGTGCAACAAGTTATTCACCACACGCTTTCTTATTGGCGTTTGTATAACTTGCTTCGTTATAAGCTTACAGTTTATTAATGTTTCTCAAGTACAAGAAGTTATTCAGCGTATTGAAGGGATATTGTACGACTTCAGGCTTAATACAAACCTGCCTGCTGAAAAACGGCAGTTTGATGAACATATCGTTATTATAGATATAGATGAAAAAAGCATGAAGGAACAAGGTCGCTATCCTTGGAGCAGAAGTAAAGTCGCTGAATTAGTAGAAAAACTTCATCAAGCGGGTGTGGTGGTTATCGCATTTGATATATTTTTTGCAGAGCCAGAAAGAAACCCCGTCAATGAAATATTAAATAAAAATCCTCAATTAAATAAACAGCTAAGCACTCAAGTTAACGCGTTATCAGAGTCTGTTGATGCTGATACTATTTTTTCTAAAACATTAGAGAATTCTGAAGTTGTTTTAGGTTTTTTATTTGATAATCAAGCCGAAAATACAGGCTATATACCGCCTAGCTCAATTATTTGGACAAAAAATAAAAACGAGTCATCCGAGATCAGCGTATTTAATAATGCATTAGGCAATATTGAAAAACTACAAACATCTGCATTAGGCGCAGGTTTTATTAATGCCGTACCTGAAAGTGATGGATTTATCAGAAAAGCCTCTCTTGTACTTAACTATAACGGCACGCTTTATCCTTCGTTAGCACTAGAAGCAGCACGTGTTTATACCTTAAACGATTCAATACAAGCTGTAACTAAATCAAATAATAATATCTCATGGTTACAAGGCGTTAAGTTTGGAAAAAACATTATTCCCACTAACGAAAAAGGTCAAATACTTATTCCTTTTAAAGGAAAAAAACATAGTTTTGAATACATTTCAGCCACAGATGTACTCAATCAAAAATTACCTAAAGGTCATTTAGAAGGAAGTATTGCTTTTGTAGGAACTTCAGCCGTTGGGCTATCTGACCTACGAGCAACATCAGTTGGTGTTCAATACCCTGGGGTTGAAGTGCATGCCAACGTATTTGAAAGTTTAATTCATCCTGAAATTCTTCCTTTTGAGCCAGACAGTACTTTAGCTATATCGTTATTGTTATTAATATCTACAGGGCTAATACTTTCTTTTTTAATGACAGAGCAAACGCCAACAAAGATACTCATTTTTAGTACGTTTTTCTTCTGTATTCACATAGTCATTAACTGGTATTTATGGAATAAACTAAAAATAAGCCTACCTTTATTTCAAAATCTACTCTTAACTTTATTACTAACTCTCTATTACGCTGGTATAGGGTTCATAATGGAGAGCCAAAAAAGAAAAAGTATTATAGGCATGTTCAACCAATACGTTCCCCCTGCCTACATAGAAAAACTTATTAAAGCGGATAAAAATTTACAACTTAAAAGTGAAAAAAGAAACATGTCTGTACTTTTTGCTGACATTAGAAGTTTCACCGAACTTTCAGAGAATTTTACCCCTGAAGAGTTAACTGAATTTATGCAAATTTATTTAACTGAAGTCACCTCTATTATTTTTGATCATCAAGGCACTATCGACAAATACGTAGGCGATATGGTTATGGCATTCTGGAATGCGCCTTTAGATGACGACGATCACGCAACCCATGCCGTAGTAACCGCTTTAAAAATGATCCAAGCAACTCATAAACTATCCCGTATTTTTAATGAGAGAAATTGGCCTAGCGTTAATATAGGCGTAGGTATCAGTTCTGGTGATATGAATGTTGGCGATATGGGTTCAAGCTACCGTAAAGCCTATACCGTATTAGGTGATGAAGTGAATTTAGGATCAAGAATAGAATCGTTAACCAAGTATTATGGCGTAGATATTCTTATTACAGAAAAAACATTAGAGCAAATGTCACCTAATTATATTTTATGCCGGCAAGTTGACAAAATTAGAGTAAAAGGAAAAGCTCAGGCGGTTACTGTCTACCAACCTATAGCATTTAAAGAAAATTCAAATAAAGAGATTGAAGACTATTTATTACTGCATCAAAAAGGGATAAACGCATACACATTAGGAGAGTGGGATGAGGCAATAAAAGTCTTTAACCAATTAAAACAAAATGATTTTTGTTCAAAAGCACTTTATGATATATATTTAGATAGATTAGCACTATTAAAAAACTCACCACCAATATCGTGGAATGGTATTTTCGTCCATCAGTCAAAATAGGGAATTATGAATAATAAATATTTGAACGAGACTGTTTTCCAACATTTACTTAAAATTAGTATTGAATTAAGTAGTGAAGAAAATACCGAAATTTTAATGGAAAAAGTGCTTATTGCTGCCATGACAATTTCAAACGCAGATGCGGGATCAATCTATATGGTTGATCAAGCTAAAAATGCTGAATTTAGAACTGTTCTTAATAACAGTTTAAATTTACATTTAGGTGGTAGTTCAAATAACCCTATTACATTTCCAAGCATCCCATTATTTATAGATGGTCAGCCAAATAAAAGTGCCATGATCGCACACGCCATTAATAGCACTAAAGTTATAAACATCAAAGATGTATACGACGAACTTCCTTACGATTTAAGTGCCGCGCGTAAAATGGATAAAGAAACAGGCTATCGAACGCAATCCATGCTGACGTTTCCATTAAAAGATCACATTGGCGATATTATTGGTGCTATTCAAATAATCAACGCTCAAGAAAACAATGATCAAGGTCAACCAGTAACCGTAGAATTTACACCCGAAGTTGAAGAGCAAATACTTTCGTTTGCTTCACTTGGGGCTATTGCGTTAACCAACAAAGCATTAATAAAAAATATGGAAGAGCTGTTTGAGTCTTTTGCTCAAACTATTGCTGCCGTAATAGATGAAAAGTCGCCTCACACCGGCGGTCACTGTAAAAGAGTTCCTGAACTTACCTTATTAATAGCTGATGCTGTACATGATGAGAATAAAGGACCACTGGCAAGCTTTAACCTTACACCACAAGAAAGGCATCAACTCGATATAGCAGGTTGGTTACACGATTGCGGTAAAATAGTAACGCCTGATCACATTATTGATAAATCAACCAAACTAGAAACCATTTTTGACCGAATTCACTTTATTGATTCTAAATTTGAAATAGCCAAGCGAGATATAGATATTCGCTTTCAAAAAAGTATGATTAAAGCCTTAAAAAATGGTAATACAATAGAAGTTCAACAACTTGAAAGAGCATCTGATGTAGCCCATAAACAACTCAATTTAGATAGAGCTTTTATACAAAAAATTAATATTGGCGGTGAATTTTTAACAGATCAGCAAGAACAGCATATTAAAGAAATAGCCACTCGTTATAGCATAGTAATAAACAGAGAAAAGCAATCGTTACTTACCGAAGACGAAGTCACTAATCTTTGTATTAAAAGAGGAACGTTAAACGATAAAGAACGCTTGATCATTCAGCATCACATGGATGTAACGAGTGACATACTTGAAGCACTCCCCTTCCCTAAGCATTTATCAAATGTTGCTGAATATGCTTTAGGTCATCACGAAACAATGGACGGTAAAGGTTACCCTAAAGGCTTAACAAAAGAACAAATGTCAGTACCTGCACGCTTAATGGCTGTAGCAGATATATTTGAAGCCCTTTCGGCATCAGACAGACCTTACAAAAAAGCAAAACCCGTTAGCGAATGCCTAACAATTATGGGGAAGCTGGTATTAAATAATCATCTCGATGGGGATATTTTTACTATTTTTGTACGTTCCAAAGTATACGAAACTTACATTTTAAAGTTTGCAACCCCTGAACAGCTTGACGACTTTAATATAGAAGATATACCGGGGTTAAGTCATTATAATTAAGAAAAAACACGTAATAAGAGTACAAAAATCACTCGTAATATATCAACATATATGCCAATTCAAATTATCCCGTATATCTTATAACTAAATATCACTTCTTTTTTATTTATAAGCATATAACCTAAGACTGTAAATTTATTCGAATCAAGATATTCGTTAAATACCTAATTTATACCAAGTTGGTTCTGTAACGTTAAGTTACTCAATTTATTATTCAAATTGGTATTAATATCAAATAAAGTGCTATTAAGTCAGTATTAAAACTTAAAGCCAAAATGTATAGGAAGTAAGCATGTCAAATATATTTGAAGATAACTCAACGTCAGTAGGAAAAACGCCTCTTGTAAAGCTTAACCGCGTAACAACAGGTAATGTGTTCGCTAAAATAGAAGCCAGAAATCCAAGCTTTAGCGTTAAGTGCCGTATCGGTGCAAATATGATTTGGGACGCAGAGAAAAAAGGTTTATTAACACCAGGTAAAAACATTGTAGAACCTACAAGTGGTAATACAGGTATTGCATTAGCATTTGTTGCTGCAGCACGTGGTTATGGCATTACATTAACTATGCCAAGCACTATGAGCTTAGAGCGCCGTAAATTATTAACGGCTCTAGGTGCAAAAGTTGAATTAACTGACGGCGCAAAAGGCATGAACGGTGCTATAGCTAAAGCAAAAGAAATTAGAGATGCAGATCCTGAAAATACCATTCTTTTAGGTCAATTCGATAACCCAGCTAACCCAGAAATTCATGAAAAAACTACAGGCCCTGAAATTTGGGAAGATACTGATGGTAATGTTGATATTTTTGTTGCGGGTGTAGGTACAGGTGGCACAATAACAGGTACAGGCCGTTACCTTAAAAATGTTTCAGATAAAGAAGTTTTGTGTGTAGCTGTTGAACCAACAGATTCACCCGTAATTACACAAAAATTAGCGGGCGAAGAATTAAAACCGGGTCCACATAAAATTCAAGGTATTGGTGCTGGTTTTATTCCAGGTAACTTAGACTTATCGATTGTAGATGCTGTTGAACAAGTATCTAATGAAGATGCTATGGCAATGGCTCATCGCCTAATGAAAGAAGAAGGTATTTTAGCGGGTATTTCTTCAGGTGCTGCTGTAGTAGCGGCAAAAAGACTTGCTGAAAAACCTGAGAATAAAGATAAAAACATTGTTGTTATTTTACCAAGCTCTGCTGAACGTTACTTATCAAGTGCCTTATTTACTGATAGTTTCTCTGATAAAGAATTAGTTCAATAATACAAAGTAAATCAAAAAAGGCGCTTTAGCGCCTTTTTTATTGCCTAAAATAACTTTACAATGCCAATAGATTAATCGTTTAAACACAATGTTCTCAAGGAAATTATGAACTTTACTAGATATATACTGCTTGGTTTAGCGCTTTTAGTTTTAGGCTGTAATAAAGATAAAAATGACATATCAACAATAGATAACCCTGAGTTAGTTGTTATTGCATTTTTTGATGCTTTATATAATGAAAAAAACATAAAAAAAGCAGCTAGTGTATGCAGCCCCAAATTATCTCGAATTATCCTACATTACAAGTCACCTCAAGCCGTTGGACGTCATCTATTCAATATGCAATTTGATAAAGTAGAAATTACCCCTGACGACAGTGGAGTCAAAGTACGTGAACAATTTAAAGATGCTGCAACTATCACTGTTTTTTTTGATGGACTTTATAGAGGAGATAAAATAAAAGATGTTAAGCGTTTATCTCTTATACAAGTTGATGATAAATGGGTTATTAATAAAATATTAAAAGACCCCTTTTAAGGACTGTTATAGACCAGTTAAGAATTAACAAAATTTATTCAAATACAAAAAGCCCGAACGTAAGATAATGTTCGGGCTTTTTGTTATATTCACGTTTTTAAATAAAACGATAATAACCTACTGACCTAACACTTTACCTTCTCGTCTCGGGTCTGCTCCACCCTGTAAGCCATCCTTAAGTACTTTAATGACATGTAATCCACTATTTAAGTCACGAATACCTACCTTATGACCTATTGCCGTTAAACGTGGTGCTAGCGCCTCTAATGAGGTGCCTTTTTCAAGAGTTGTTGAATCATTACGATTGGTTATTTTAGGTAAGTTAACCGCCGCTTGAGGTGACAAGTCCCAATCTAAAACACCTACAATGGTTTGCGCTACATAATTAATAATTCGACTGCCTCCTGGAGAACCCAACACTAACTTTAAATTATTGTTTTGATCAAATACCATAGTAGGAGCCATTGAACTTCTTGGTCTTTTAAAAGGCTCTACACGGTTAGCCACTAACTTTCCGTTTTGGGTAGGCGACAATGAAAAATCTGTTAGCTGGTTATTCAGTATAAAACCTTCAACCATAACCGCTGAACCAAACGCCATCTCTACGCTGGTTGTCATTGATACGGAGTTTCCATCGGCATCTACAATTGAAATATGGCTAGTTGACGGACGCTCTATCGCATTATCTAAGCCTAAAGCAAGCGCACCTATAGGAGCGCCAGCTTGTGCTTTACCCATATCTTTTTTCGGATCAATTAACTTAGCCCGTTCAGCTAAATAATCAGGGGCTAATAAGCCAGCAACAGGTACATTTGAAAATGCAGGATCAGCGATATATTTTTCTCTATCAGCAAATGCGAGTTTCGAACTTTGCGTAAATAAATGTAGTGATTCAATACTGTTTGGTTGTTGTTTGCTTAAATCGAAATGACTTAATAGCCCCAACATTTGTATAACAGCTATACCACCAGAGCTTGGTGGAGCCATACCACAAATATTATAAATTCTGTATTCACCACATACAGCATCAACTTGATTAGGTTTGTATTGCTTTAGGTCGCTAAGCGATAAACGCCCCGGTGCAATTTGTGTATGTTGAACTTTATCTACAATTTTTTTAGCGACCCAACCTTCATAAAAAACAGCAATACCCTCTTGCGCAATACTTTTATAAACCTTAGCTAGTTTTGGATTTTTTAAAATATCGCCCGCTTTTATAGCGACACCATTAGGGTAAAAATAAGCTTTTATTTCAGGTAGCTGTTTTACACCGGGGTTATAAGCTAATGAAATTAATTTTGCTAAGCGTGGTGAAACAACAAAACCCGTTTCAGCAAGTTTAATCGCATCTACAAACAGCTCATTCCAAGCCAACTTACCATATTTTTGATGTGCTTGATGCAAAGCTGCCAATACACCTGGCGTACCAACCGAGCGTCCACCTACAACAGCTTTTATCCAAGAAACTGCCTTGCCATTTTCATCTAAAAACAAGTCAGACGTTGCTTTTTCTGGCGCGGTTTCTCTACCGTCAAAAGTAGTTAAATGTTTATTGGCTTTATCCCAATAAAGCATAAAAGCACCACCACCAATACCTGACGATTGCGGTTCAACTAAAGTTAACACCAACTGAACGGCAATAGCAGCATCAACCGCACTACCGCCTTTAGCAAGTACGTTGTAACCCGCTTGGCTCGCATAAGGGTTAGCCGCGGCGACCATAAACTTTTCAGTAAAAACATCTTTTTTCTGTTTTAGTCCTGTTGCTGCTTCTGGCTCCCTGTCTTCTTGCTCTGCTTTTTTAACAATATTTTGAGAGTTTGGTTGTTCTGGTGAAAAACTATTGCCACACGATGAAATCATTAACAGTGCGCTAATAATAAGTGACGGTTTAAACGGAGAAATCATAACCTTCCTTACTGATGAACTTGAGCTAGTTACCTTGCCTGAATAACAATTGAAAATCGTTAAACTGGCTAAAACGGTTTAATAATGGTTTATATTTATTTGAATTAGTTTCTATTGAACTTAAAGCATAAACACAGGCTTCTAAAGATGATAAAGCCTGCGCTTTTTGTGTTTTTCTAATATGATATTTACTTTCAATATCATCTGGTAAGGTTAAATGAGGCATGCCATGTAAAAAGTCATTTAGCATATACATTTTATAAGATTTTTTCCACGTGCCATCAATTAAAATAATACACTTTATTGAATTCAAAACTTTATCACATTTAACCATTTCATTTGTTAACGTTTTTGCATTTTCACTTGGGTATAACAAGGCAATTTCATTTTGGTATAAAGATAAAATTTCAGTTAATTCAGCATTCTCCTTAAAAACCTCACCAACAATTACCGTACAATTAACTAAGGAATTGGCCAATAACGTTATAGTACCTTTGGTTTGTTTTACTTCTGTAGGATGTTGAAGTACAACCACGTGAATATCATTTATTATTTCTGTAAACAAATGGCATATACAGGCTGATTTTGCACGTAAACAAAGGGGACAACATTCTCTTTTCATCTTTAACTACTGTAATTAAACTGCACATCAAGTATTTACACAGGTGCATTCAAAATATAATCGGTATACTATCAAATAAATAGACAGTTACGATATTGAATAACCTTTAAAATTCAACAAAAATTGATATGTTCACAATAAAATCACTCCCGCTTAAAAAACATCAAATCGCTTTACCTTTATTGGTTATTATTTTATCCACACTCGCTTTTATTTTCGATGTAGATTCTTTAGCTTTTCAACGTGATCGCTTTATAGAGGGTGAATTTTGGCGAGGACTTACAGGACACTTCTTACATACTAATTTTAATCATTTTGTTCTAAATATAAGCGCGGTTATTTTACTCTGGGCATTACACGGTCAATTTTATAATTTACTTAACTACACACTTATTTTTATTGTTTGCGCTATTACCACAACCTTTGGTGTTTATGTCTATTCACCTGAAATTATGCAATATGTTGGTTTATCGGGTGTTTTACACGGCTTATTTATATGGGGAGCCATTAAAGACATTCAAAATAAAGATAAAACGGGCTTTGTGTTACTTGTTGCCGTTATAGGTAAGGTAATTCACGAACAAGTAAAAGGAGCAAGCGAAGAAGTAGCAGACTTAATATCTGCTACTGTTGCGATAGACGCTCACTTATGGGGCATGATAGGCGGTGGAGTTATTGGTTTACTTTCTCTTTACCATGTTAAAAAGTCGAAAAAATAGCTATAAAGTAGTTTCAAACAATTTAAATATTCTACGGTATTCATTTAACCAAGAACTAGGCTGTACAAACCCATGTGGCTCTACGGGGTAAATAGCTGTTTCAAAGTCTTCTTTTTCTAATTCAATTAATCGCTGTACTAAGCGAACGGTATCTTGAAAAAATACGTTATCGTCAACCATAGGTGCATTAATTAATAGTGGTTTTTGTAACCCTTCGGCAAAGTAAATAGGTGAGCTACGTTCATACGCAATGGGATCGTCAGCAGGTGTATTTAAAATGTTAGACGTATAGCCATGATTATAATAAGCCCAATCAGACACTAAGCGTAAAGCTGAACCTGACTGAAATAAATCAGGTTGAGTAAACATAGACATTAGCGTTAAAAATCCACCGTATGAACCACCATAAGTTCCCACACGGTTGCGATCAACATTAGCATTTTCAACTAACCAATTAACACCATCTCGCATGTCTTCTACTTCTGGTTTTCCCATATGGCGATAAATAGCCGTGCGCCAATCGCGTCCATATCCAGCGGAAGCTCTATAGTCCATATCAATAACCACATAGCCTTTTTGTACTAACATACTATGGAACATGTATTCTCTGAAATATCCTGACCAACCTAAATGAGAATTTTGTAAGTAACCCGCGCCATGTGAAAACATAATCGCTTTATTTTTACTCTGTTTATTATTAACGTTTTTACTATCAACCCCTTCAGGTAAATACACTTTTGAATAGATAGGCTCAGCTTGATTGCTTGATGGAATAGCGACAATACTTGGTAACGACCAAGGCATTGATAAAAAAGCCTCTGAAACCGTATGCGTTAAACGAATAGCTTCAGGCGTATCATCAACAATTTCCACATAAAGTTCAGGGGGCATGTTTATCTCAGAGTGAGAAATTAACAGCTTGGTATTATCAGGGCTTAATTGATAATAATTATCGCCCCCTAGATCGGTTACCGCAGTAACGTCACCAGACTGTAAATCAAGTTGGTAAATTTCATAAATACCAGGATGCTTTTGATTTGCCCTAAAAAATAAAAAATCTTGGTTATTCGATAAAACTAAATCGTTTACTTCATACTTACCAAACGTCAACTGTTTTGCTTTACCTTTTAATGGCTTAACATAAATATGTGAGTAACCCGACTCTTCCGATAAATAATATAAGGCGTCGTCACTTTTTGCTGTTGCATTTAACCAACCAAACTCATTAAACGACCAATTGATCCAAGCATCGTCATGTAACCTATGTTGTGATTCAAAGCTTTTGGTTGCAAAATCAACCGTTGCTAACCATCGATCTTTGTTATCCCACGCTTCAAACAAAATGGCGACATTATCGCCTTTTTCATTCCATTGAATAGGCTCATTCGCTTCCATGACATGAATATACCGAGGCGACTTTTCACTTTTATAAACATGGCCCTGTTTTTTATAATTTTCTGCACGCACCTTAGCTAATACATCATCATCAAATCCAGGTAATGTATCAAAAGGTATATACGCCATAGTGCCATCAGTAATATCTAACAAGTAAACATATTCATTATATTGTCGATTATCGGCTACTCGACTGCGTACAGATTTGATCGCAATATCGCCCGACTTACCAATATAATCAGGCATAACATCGCTACTGTCAGACATAGCAGCAGAACTTGCTACACTAACTATTATTTTATTTCCTGCGGGCGATAAACTCGCATGAACAACTTTGTAGTCTTTATTAAAGTAAAAATTAGTTTGCGTAATTGAGCTATTTTTAACACGCCAAGTGCGTTTTTGGTCTTTAATCAGCTGCGCGTTTTCTTCTTGTAATTTCAGGTATTTAATCAGCTTGGTTTGCTCATTCGCTAAGTAAGACTCGTTAGCTGAAATATTTTCAGCTTCATTTTCCGAAGTCATTAATAAATTAGCTAACTCTTTAATTTGATTATTTTTTAAATTTACGCTGTAAAAAACATTACCAATTCGATAAGCCACATCGCCATTGTTTAAAAACATCGGTGAAGTTTCAACAGCCGAGGTATACGTTAGCTGATGTACATTGCCACTAGCGAGCGTTTTAATAAATACGTTGCCTTCAAAGGTATAAACCTCATGTGTTTTGTCATGATTAAGAATCGCGTTTTTGTCTGACACTTGATGTAAATGAGCTAAATTAACTTGTTTTCCATTACCTTTTTCATTAACTTTTTTTACAAATAAATCGCGTAAAATATTACCTTCACGCTTTTGTTGATAAAAAATAGTGTTACTGTCATCCCCCCAATACCAAGCCTCTGGCGCTCTACCAAACCAATCAGGATCTGACATTATTTGCTCCAGGGTTATCTCTTTATTTAAAGTATGAACATTTAAATTCGGCTTACTTTGAATAATTGCAGGTATAACAACTGTATTTTGAGTATCAACTTGAGAAGTGGCTGGAATATTAGTATCTGAGTTATATACCGAGGTACACGATAACGACATGACGCTAAATGCGGTGAACAATAATTGAGGTTTTATGTGTTTTTTTACTGAGTAATTTATTGGATGTTTGATTAACTGATTTATTAGAGATTTCATGTAATAGACACTGAATTAATGAAGGCATTTAACGTTATACTTCGGCTAGTGTCTAAATTCAATTTTCTGAGATAAAGAGTAAACATTTCATGATGAAAGGTGGAATTTTCATTCCACCTTTATCACTTTCGAATGCTTACTTAAAAACTTCCTCTTACACCTAAACTCACACCTCTTGCAGGCAGTGGCGCTACATCTTTCAAGAAAGATGAATGTACTCTAGCGTCAACATCAGTAATGTTATCTACTTTTAAAAACACAACAAAATCGTCACCTATATTGTTTATATAGTAATTAATGTTTGCGTCAACCATGGTATAGCCCTCTGTAGACGTTTCGTTTTCAGCGACTTTGTTTTGGCTAAAATAACGTTGAGCAGTTAACGATGCAGAAAAATTTTCGCCTGTGTAATTAAATTCAGAACCTATACGTAAAGGTGGAATTCTTGGTAAGTTGTCGCCTTGCGTTAATTTAGCTCTGATGTAGTCACCAAAAATTTTAGCGGTAAAGTTTGAAGATACTTGATAAATCAGCTCAGATTCTAATCCATATAAATCGACATCTGATTGTTCATAGGCATAAATAGGTAGAAAGCTTTCTTCTTCATGCTCGTGATCTGCTTCGTTATGCTCTTCTTCGTCTTCAAATATTTCGCTGGTAAACCCTGTATTGCGTTGAAAATAATAATCATCAATTCGATTATAAAAAGCACTCATAACAAAACCTAAATCACCTTCGAACTTTCTAAAGGTAACGTCAAAGCTCAAACTTGATTCAAGCTCAACATCTTTATCGGATAAAACCACTTGTTCTGTAGCTTCATCTATTTTGTATAGCGCTCCTAGCTCATAAGTACTAGTACCAATATGCGGGCCATTTGAAAACACTTCACTGGCAGACGGCGCACGTTGAGAATAACCTAACGATAAACCTAAGTTGTAGCCCGGAGTAAAGTTCCATACAACGCCTAAAGATGAACTTAATGGAGTAAATGATTGATCTTTCATATCCTGATTTAAAGCAATAAAATTATCACTTTCATCGGTTGGTTCTGCTTTTAATGACACATGTTCAAGACGTATTCCTGCTTGCACAAGAAATTGATCAAAGTGTTTTTCTTCTAGCCATGCAAATGCTGTCATCGCTGTTTTTGAAGGAGGCGTAAATGCTTCTTCCCCAATGGCTTCAAAGTCTGACTTTTTATAATGGAGTGTAAAAGCCCCTTTCCAGTCGTTTAAAGGTTTATGGTATAAGTCAAAGCGCGTTTCAAACATTTTATTTTTAAAGGTAGTCCCCGGAGCGCCATCTTCAATTTCTTGATGAATATAATCGGTATACGCAATTTTAGTAGCAACACGATGGAATACGTCATTATCAAAAGTTAGATCACTTAAAATCTGATAACGATCTTGCTCTAAAATACTGTATACCTGCTCTTCTTCGTGTTCGTCATGTTCTGCTTCATCATGGCCTTCCTCGTGTTCATGTCCAGGTAAACCGTACTTACGGTCTAAATATCCGTAAGAAAACCCTATAAAACCGTTATCCATTAAATAGCTAACACCGGCGTTATAGCCTTTAGCCCTTGAAGAAGAGTTTTCTAAGGTATCCGTTAATTCTTCATGTTCTTCGTGCTCTTCTTCCGTTTCGCCTTCATGCTCTTCATCTTCATGTTCGTCATGCTCTAGATCAGTTAACGGAATTTTATAATCGTTAGATTCACGATAAAAAGCATCTACATGAAAAGCTAAAGCCGTATCGTTATCAAGCTCTACACCGGTATTTACATTAAAAGAAGCTTCGTTTTCATCAGACACATCGTTGTGTTTAACTAAATAATCTACTTGATTATCTATGCTGGTAGGCACTCGGTTATCAACCACATTCACTACACCACCAATAGCGCCACTGCCGTAAAATAATGTTGCAGGTCCGCGTAATACTTCAATTTGTGTTGCTGTGCTTGCTTCAGATGAAACGGCATGATCAGGACCTACGCGAGAAGCATCACTTACATCAAGTCCGTTTTGAGTCACCATGACACGCGGCCCATCTAAACCACGAATAATAGGGCTACTTGATACAGGACCAAAGTAGCTTGAATGAACACCTAATTCTCCTTTAAGTGTTTCACCTAAGGTAGACGCTTGTTTTAATCTTAACTCATCACTCGATAACACGTTAATTGGCAATGCTGACTCAATTGAAGAGGAATGTAATGGCGTAGCATAAACGTCAATATTTTCCATCACACTTGGTTTTAGGGTGTATAACAATCCGCTTAAGTCGTTGTCGCCTACACTAACAAGCTCATTAAAGTGGCTATAGTTTTTAGCGACAATATGAAGCTCGTATTCGCCGGCATCTAATCCTGAAATTTCGAAATAACCTTGGTTATCTGTAAATACTTTTTTATTACTATGGCCAAGAACAATCTGGCTATTAACGCTAGGTTTTCCAGCAGTATTAACTACTTTTCCTGAAATTGTTTGTGCGAATGTTTGCGGTATTGCAAGCATACCTAAAGTACAACACGACAGCTTAAACGCCATCGTACTTTTTTTAATAAAAGTCATTGGATGTTCCTGTGAACTCAAAAATAAACGTTAAAAATACCGAAACACGTTGTGGTAACGGTAAAATAAATTTTAAGTATTACAATTGAACAGGAGGAGCTCTTAAAGGAGGTGTTACAGAGTAGTTTGAATGTGCTAACGGTTTAACAACATTCGATGAAAAGCTTAAAAAACGTGAGGCCAGCTGCTGAATAATTTCAACATTATTATCAACATTATCTATATTTTGCTGGCATAAATGACAGTTTTGCTCTGCACTGCTACTTGTTAAATCACCAATAGCTAAATCATAGTGGTTTCCATGACTTATAAATGAAAACAACAAGGCAAAAGCCAATACGATAGGTACAAAAACCTGACGTGCATTGACTCGCTGTAATTGAATTAAAAAGTTAGATAATTTGTTAGGTAATACGTTTAACAAAATAGATGCAAATGATTGATACTAATTAAGTGTGATATTATAACGTATATTGTTTATGTACAAGGGCTAATGGTTATAAGTATTATTTAATCCCCTTTTATAAATAAAGAGCTTATTTTAATTCAAAAGAAAATTAATAAAGTCGTGCTAATTTAGTCTGTAGAAATTACCAATTCATTAAAAATCATAATACTCTACAAGATGATCAATAAAAGCTCTAATGCGTGCCGTTAAATGTCGGTTAGGCGGATAAACCGCATAAAGACCAATGGCTGATGCTTCCGCAGCTTCAAATAATATCTTCAAGCTGCCGTCTTCCACATGCGAATTGACTGCATATAATGGTGCTCTGCCTATACCAACACCTTGCACAGCCATTTGTACAATAGCGCGTGGTGAATTGGCATGAAAGCTCCCCTGCATTTTGTAGGTTTTTATTTCGCCTTTTAGTTTAAAGCTCCAATGGGCAGGTTCCTTGGTGGTCATTTGTAATAAACAATTATGCGTTGTTAATCCACTCGGGTGTTTAGGTTCGCCGTATTTAAGTAAATAATCAGGTGATGCAACAACAACAATACGCATGTCGCGTAGCTTACGAGCGATCAATGTAGAATCATCTAATTTGCCAAAGCGAACGGCTAAATCAAATCCTCCCTCTACAATAGAAACAAGATGATCGGCTAAATGTAAATCTATACTTACATTAGGATGAATAAGCTGAAACGCTGCTATTGCCTCTACCAGTTCTTTACTACCAAACCCTGTTGGTGCTGTTATTCTTATAGGTCCAGCGAGATCTGATTGTCGCTGTTGAACCATGCCTTCTAGTTCATCAAATTGATCCAGTAAAGGCACACAACGTTCATAATAAGCTTTACCCGTGTCGGTTAACGTAACACTTCGGGTAGTACGGTAAAATAGCTGAGCACCTAGTTTTTCTTCTAACTGTTGTACATATTTACTGGCAAGTTTAGTACTAACATCTATTTGCTTAGCCCCACCAGTAAAAGATTCATTCGTAGCAACAGCCACAAATGCTTCCATACACTTTATCGTATCCATTAGCTTATCTCATCTCTCACATATTATCCCCATAATGTACATAAAGATTCCATATTTCAAGCTATTGTCTTCGATTCGATTCAAAAATATAGTAGTCACTCATTTAAAACAAGCACCATCACTGTACTTAAGAGAGAATAAAAATGACAAATTCAATAAAGATCCATAGCTTTCCACTTTCAGGCCATGCTCACCGCGTAGAGTTATTTGCAAGCATTGCGGGTATAAAGCACGAAGTAAATAATATTAATTTACCAGAAGGTGAACATAAACAAGCCCCTTTCTTAGCCTTGAACCCATTAGGACAAGTGCCAACGATTGAAGATGGCGATATTGTGATCAGCGATTCGAACGCTATTTTAGTTTACTTAGCGAGAAAATATGCGCCAGATTATCTCCCGCAAGATCCTCAATTAGAAGCTGAAGTACAAAAATTTCTTACCTTAGCCGCAGGCGAATTAGCTTATGGCCCTGCTGCTGCAAGATTAGTTACGGTATTTAATGTGCCAATTGATCACGATTTTACTAAAGCAACCGCTGCAAAAGTATTAACTAAGCTTGAAAATCATATGGTGGATCGTGAGTTTTTAGTAGGTAATGCACCGACTATTGCTGATATCTCTATTTATAGCTATACAGCACATGCTCCTGAAGGTGGTGTTTCATTGGAACCCTACCCTAATGTTCGTCGTTTATTATCAAACATTGAATCGTTATCAGGTTTTAAAGCGATGCCAACAACCAAAGCGGGTTTATTAGCTGAGTAAATATAATACAACTTATACACCGATAGAGCATGCCACGTTAATTTCGACATGCTCTCTTAAATAACTTCCCAATCGTTTTACCGAGGTATTTATGGATAAGCAAATAACAACTCAAGATAATAATGAAACTCCATTATCACCTTTTCATCGTGGTGAACATGAATTACAAGCACGCATAGGCAAACGTGAAAAAATGGAAAACATTGGTCATCGAGCTGTGCGTTCATTTATGCCAGATCAACACAGAGAATTTTTTGCGCAACTGCCTTTTATGGTTGTGGGTAGTGTAGACAATAACGGCTGGCCATGGGCTTCAATTTTACCCGGTAAACCGGGCTTTGTTGAATCACCAAGTCCCACTTCATTAAATATAGCAAGTACAGCCATTCAAGGTGATCCGCTTGGCGAATCATTAAAAGAAACAGGCCGACCTCTAGGTTTTGTTGGTATAGAACTCAATACACGACGACGCAATAGAGTAAATGGGCGTATCGCTACATCGAATGAAAATAACGTAACCGTTAACGTTGACCAATCCTTCGGTAATTGTCCGCAGTATATTCAACACAGAAGCCTCAACTTTATTCGTGAAGTAGGCGAACAAGGTCAGCATTATGAAAAACAAACCTTCTCAACACTTGACCAAGCAGCAAAAGCTTTAATTAAAACTGCTGATACTTTTTTTGTTTCAAGCTTTGTTCAATCAAAAGATCAACCCAAAATAGAAGGTGTTGATGTATCTCACCGAGGAGGCCGACCTGGATTTATTAAAATAGAAGGAAACACCTTAACAATACCTGATTACGCGGGTAATCAATTTTTTAATACCTTAGGTAATTTTTTGATTAACCCTAAAGGCGGCTTAATATTTATTGATTTTTCAACTGGCGAATTATTAATGTTAACGGGCACTGTAGAATTATTATGGGGTGCTAATGAAACACTTACTAATGAAGAGACTAACGAAGAAATACAAGCTTTTAAAGGCGCTGAAAGAGCGTGGAAGTTTACACTTGATCACGGTATTCGATTAAAAGACGCTTTGCCTTTTCGAGCAAACTTAGGCGAGTATTCTCCGAATACATTAATGACAGGTAATTGGGAAGAAACCGCTAAAACCATTGCTGCTCAAGCTAAACAAGAGCAGTGGCAAACTTTTAAAGTAACTAAAGTTGCAAACGAAAGTGAAGACATTCGTTCATTTTATTTAGAGCCTAACGACAACAGCGCGCTATTAACCTTTAAAGCAGGACAATACTTAACGGTAAAAATCCCCTCTTTGCCTGATCAAAAAGCACATATTCGCACTTACACCGTTTCATCAGCACCTGATGAAAACTATTACAGAATTTCAGTAAAAAAAGAAAATAAAGGTATTGTTTCAAACTACTTACACAACAACTTACAGCAAGGTGATGTTATTGAAGTAAAAACACCTCGTGGCGACTTTTATATAAATGCTTTAGAAAAAAGACCCGCCGTACTTATTGGCGCGGGTGTAGGTATTACTCCCATGATGTCAATGGCCTTGCATGTTTACAATGAAAGTATTCGCATGCGACAGCTTCGCCCGTTAACCGTTATTCATGCAGCTAAAACAACAAATAGCCGTGCATTTCTAGCTGAATTTAAACAATTAGAACAAGTAACAAACGGTGCTATACGCTACTTGAGCTTTATCAGCCAGCCTTTAACAACAGAAAAAGCAGGCATTGATTTTAATGCTAGCGGTCGTTTAAGTGCAGTTATTTATAAACAAATATTGTCTCTCGACGACTATGACTTTTTTCTTTGTGGTCCAACAGCATTCATGCAATCACAATACAATACTTTGTCTGAATTAGGCGTTAAAGATTCCCGTATTTTTGCGGAAGCTTTTGGCCCTGCATCAATACAAAGAACAGTTGCTCTTACCACTACTGATCAAGTAAACCTAGAAGCTGAAAACAGTGTGATCAAATTTACCAAATCTAAGTTTGAACAACCATGGAGCCAAGGTGATAAAACGATTTTAGAAACAGCTGAAGAGCATGGGTTAACGCCTGAATTTAGTTGTCGTAATGGTAAATGCGGATCCTGCGTAACGACATTATTATCAGGAGAAGTGACTTACAGAAATCAACCTAGCGCACCAATAAATAAAAACGAAGTACTGATCTGTTGTGCTGTTCCGGCAAAAAACAGCAATACAATCGAAATCGATTTATAACTCAGCCTGAATTTATATCTTTGGACGATTAGATTCAAAATGAAGACTTTTAGAAGCCTTTCCAATGACCTCTATTTGTACCATATCTTTACTGAACATTACCAAACACATTAATAGAAACTAAAAAAATGAACATATTAAACAACCTAAAAACATACACAGCAGCCCTATTACTTTTCACAACAGCTACCCATTTACCTACAGCTCATGCAGATAGTAATGTGATTGCTGTTGACTACATTCGTGGCGAAGGCGACGTAGAAGGTATTAAAATTGCCTATCAGCGTCATACTGATTACTTAAAGCAATTTTCATCAAACCTAGGACTTTATATTGAAACTAGTGTGAATTTTTGGGAATACGGCGCAGAAAACAAACATGATACAAACTTTGTATTAGCGATGTCGCCAGTAATTAGGTATCAAATTGGCAGTGCCTACTCCAACCCGTTATATGCAGAGTTAGGCATAGGCGTATCATTATTAGATGATACGCAGTTTGCAGGAAAAAACGTAAGTACTCATTATCAGTTTGAAGACAGATTAGGCTTAGTTTATAAGTTTGGGAAAAATCAAAAAAATAGCATTGCATTACGCTATTTGCATTACTCAAATGCGGGCTTTAAAAGTCCAAATCCGGGGTTAGATTTTGTGAGTCTTTCGTATAGTTCTATGATCTAGTTACTTATTTAGTTTTAAGTTAAGCCTTGTTTAACCGTTTAATTAAACAAGGCCAAGTATTTACTCAATATTTACACGAATAGTACTTGCAACTCCGTCATAAATAGCAGAAACAATTACAACGCCTTTAGCATTTGCTGTACTTGTTAATTTATAACTCGCCTTATTCGTACCTAATTGAACAGGTTTAGCTTCTACTAGCTTACTTCCGCCGTTAGTACTCCATTGAGCAAATTCAGAAACATTCAAGCTTTCAGGTGTCCCCTTATAATTAGCAGTTAATGTTAACTCTATTGAATCTGAAGGCTCAAGAGTGATATCTGTGCCATCATTGATTTGCATAGAGTCTATATCTGCTTCACCTGTAACTTGTAATGTCGCTATAGCTTCTTTACCACCACAGGTTCCAGTTAATGTTGTAACACCTGGTTTAAGTGCTAATATAGTTCCTTTATTATCACCCTCTGTTGTTATACCACTAACGTTCTGACCTACTTGTGACCAAGAGATAGCATTATCAATAACAAAATCTTGTTTAGAAGCTTTAGACTCTAAAGTTGCTTGGCTGCTAATTTGCATACGTTCACCAACGTTTAAGGTAATCAAACTAGTTATTTCGTCATTACGTAAAACATCGATATTATCTAAAAATTGAGGATCAGCTGTAACAGCTAATAACTTTGAAACATTACCTATTTTTGCTGTAATAATAATATCTTCAATTGTAGCGGACGAGGTATACAAAGTACCGTCAGTGGTGATAGTTGCACTTGTATTTTTATTCAGGCTAAACTCCATATTTTTTACTGTGTTTTCTGATACGTAGCCGTCATTGTATGTGACATCTCCTCTTATAGGAGTACCGATACAAGTATAAATATTACCGTCATATACCTCATCGGTTATTGGTGAAATTGTCTTTAATGCAATATTTGTTACACCTACGTCACTGACGGATATTTCACCTTCACCATAAATATCCTCTAAAATAGTAGTGGCTGTGATAGTGACAATACCTTGATTAACCGTTGAATTAGCTACTGCCGTTACTAAACCTTTACTATCCACAGTAGCAATACTAGGATCACTTGAAGTCCAACTTTTTATTTCATTGGTTACATCTCGTAGTTTACCATTACTATCAAGCCCCATCACTTTAAGTTGATGTTTATCATCTTTAGATAAACGTATATGATCATTAATAATGGTTACTTTTTCGATAATAGTGCCATCAGCACGTAGCTTTTCTAGCTCAACTGAACGGGCTAACTCAGCCGAATTATGATCTGAATTACAACCCACTATAGCGAAACAGCTTGATATTAAAGAGCTAATGAGAAGCCTATAAGGCAGTGATTTTTTTTGAATTTTCATCTGAATTCCTTTTATACAGCAAGGTAATAGGTACTAAAACTGATAAGTTATACCAAGAGAAATAGCCGTAATTTCAATATCGCTATCTTTATAAAGTGACTGATAGGCGAGCCTAACTTGAGTGTTTTTTAAGTAAGGAACTTGTTGATGCATAGCAATAGCCCACGAGAAACCATTATAATCATCGGTACCATTGTATGCTTCTTCAGGACCCGAAACCGTCATTTCAGTCATTGCATAGCCTGCTGAAAGATCTAAACCGAAACCATCCACAATACCTGATTGCATAACAAAATAGAGCCCGATACTTTTTTCTATATCAAATTCTGTACGAAGAATATTATCGGTATTATTAGCGACTAAATATTGAGCTTCAAAAGCCATATTGTTATTACTAACACCTACTCGTAAAGCTGTTGCTTTGGGTTTAGCTTCTTCACTAGAAAGCTCAATATTAGTAGATAAATAATCTACACCAATATAAGGAGTGTCAGCAAAGCACTGAAATGAAGAGCCAAGTAATAGTAGAGAAAAGAACTTGTTCATGAATGATAAAATCCATATTAAACTGAGGTGTGCATAGTATCTAGGCAGTTATATGGAGTCAAGGTTAGTAACTCCATATAGAAGAGTAAAATCATGGAAAAAATATTATAAATTAAGATTATAATTTGAAGTTAAGTTAACTTTACGGTGTCTAATAAATTGACTAGTAATGTAAAAGTTCAACAGTCCTATCAAGCTTTATCTGGACTTGTTGCTTCAAATAATTCCCAAGTATTAATTTTTGCTAAAAAGTCACTTAACCCAGTATGCCTATCAATTGAAAAACGCTGACGGAATACTCCCCAACTAAGTAAACAAGCTAAGCGAATTTGTCCATCAGAGTAATTATGTTCGCTAATAGTTGTTGAACTAATTATCGTATTAAGTTGCTTTAAACAATCACTCACTCTATCTCTCTGACGTTGCATGTAATCATTGTTTTCAGGCGTAATGCCACTATTACCTAAGATGAATAAATTAATTTCTGAATCAAGTGCTGTATTTACTAATGCGTATAGATCAAAGTCTGCAACATCAACAAATCCCGCTTGACCATTTTTTTGTTTAATATGCAATAAAATACTGCTTGAATCAGTTAACGTTAAATTACCATCTTGTAAAAATGGTACTTTCTTCGCTGGTGATTTTTCAGCACTGCTCGCATAGTCGGTATCAACAAATTCAAAGTCGATATTCGCGCTTAATAAAGCAATACGACAATGTCTTACAAACGGTGATGTGTAGCTGCCATAAAGAATCATATTTTTACCATAGTAGAGTTATTAAGAAGTTGTGCTTCTTATGTTAATTCAAATCATGTTAATCCGTTAATTAATTTTGAAACAATATTTGTGCAAGGTTCTGTTGCTCTTTCAGATACATTTTTGCAGCAATGAAGTTCAACAGATCCTAATATTAATTTGAAATAAACTTAAACTGAGCGTCTAACTCACTAATCCCTAAACCACTCACCTTTTTAACTTCAATTTGAACACTTATACGTTGCTTTAATGTTTCAACATGACTGATTATACCTATGGTTTTACCGCTGGCATTTAGGTTATCTAACGCATCAAGCGCTATTTCTAACGTGTCATTATCTAACGTGCCAAAACCTTCATCCAAAAACAGTGAATCGATACTCGTTTTTGCACTGACTAAATCTGAAAGTGCCAGAGCGAGGGCTAAACTGACTAAAAAGCTTTCACCGCCTGATAAGGTTTTAGTGTCGCGCACAGTATCCGCTTGCCATGTATCAATCACTTCAAGGGCAAGCGTGTCTTGCTCTTGTCTTTGTAACTGATAACGACCATGTAACTTAATTAATTGCTGATTAGCCAAGTAAACCAAATGCGCTAAAGTTAAACCTTGTGCGAAACGTCTGAATTTTCCACCGTCTGAGGAACCAATTAAACCATTTAAATGAGCTAAGTCATCAACGGTTTTCTGTTTTTCTAACATTGCGTCTAATAACTTTTGCTGTTGTACTTTTAGCTTTTTATTTTGTGCTAAGTTTTCAGTTTTTTGGCCCAACAAAAGTTGTGTTTGTTTTAACTGCTCGCTCAATAAAGCTAACGCCTGCTCTACTTGCGCAATCTCAAAATCTTTAATGCCTTTTTCTACTAACTGTTCTTTTTGCTGGTTTAAGGCTTCAAGGGTTTCGCTATGTTGCGCTATTAAAATTTGCGATTGTTGCTTATCTCGCTGTAACGATTCTTTTAGTTCAACTAACGTTTTACGCTGTTCGTCACTCATTAATGCATTTTTGAAGCTTGCTTCATCTGCAAACATGCTTTGTTGAATGGCTAACTCAAACGCTTTAATTGCGGTATCCTGCTCTATTTCTAATGCCGCGTATTGCTCTTTACTTGCTGTATATTGACCTTCTATCGTCTGAAACTTTTTAACAAAATCATTATGTTTGGTTTGTAGCTCAGTAAAGGCGACTTGTTCAAGTTTGCGTTGCTCTGCTATTTCAGCCCTCACCTGACTAACTTCTTTCTCGGCAAATAAGGCGGTTCTTTCTTCAAGGCTCTGCTTGTATTTTTTCTTAATATCTTCTTTTTGAATGGCTAATTGATCAAGTTCTTGCTGAGTTTGTTGTTGCTGAGAGTTTCCTATCGCGATTTGTTTTTCACATTCACTTAAGTGTTCTTTTATTTGATTAATTTGAGTTACATGCTGTTGATAAACAGATACTTGTTCTGACTGATTTATTAGCCATTGTTCCGCTTGTTCGATAGGTGGAATAATTAAACCAACCGAATGAATGTCTTGCGTTAATGCTTGTAAGCTTTGTTCAGCGCTATCTTTTTGCTGGGTAATTTGTTGAGCGATTACCGCTTGGTTTTCATGGGTAATTGACAATTGCTTGTCTAAAGCAGCAAGTGCATTTGTGCCTTCAAGTTGATGTTTTTCTAGCGTATGTAATTCTTTCTGAATAGTATTTAACTGTTGGCTTAGCTGATTTAGCTGACTAACAAGTTGATTCGTTTGTTGTAGTTCGCTCTCATTATTTTTTATCGTTTGCTCAATAAGCTGAAGTTCTTTTAATTCGCACGATAATCCAATAGCAGATTTTTGTTCATTCCATTGTGCAATCAAGGCATTTTGCTCTACGACCTTACTTTCAAGATCTTTTTCAGCTGAAGCTAAGTTAGTTTCTACCTTGGCTTTTTCTAAGTTAAGTTGAGCACCACTGTCTTTAATACGTTCAACTTCTTGCTTTAATTGATTAAATCGATGTTCTGTTTCGTTTTTCTGAACGTTTTTATACTCTTCAATCGCTGGATGCTCAAAAGAGCCGCATAACGGACAAGCCTCTCCTGCTTGTAATTTATTACGATGCTCTGTGAGTTCTACAATTTTTTTCTGCTGATTTAATATGGTTTCAACATCTTTAAATTGTTGATTTGTATTTTTATATTCAATTCTTAATTGCGCTAACTGAGCATCAAAATTAGTTATAGATTGCTTAAAATCCTGGGTGCTTTGTCGTACTTGTTCATTCGCTTGTTGCAACACAGAGTAACGCTGTGCACATTGCATAATTTGCGCTTGAACATTTTGGTTATTTTGTAAAAAGCTTAATTTTTCATTTAATACATTTTCGCCTTCTTCAATCGGATTATTACTATTAGTTACCAGCTCTTGTGTGCTTGGATTTTGTTGTAACAATGCAAACTTATTTTGAATAAGCTGTTCAGACTGCTTAATAACATTAGTGTATTGTTCGTTAGTCTGTTGGTTAGCACTAATTTGGTTATTTTTTTGCGTCGTGATCTGTTTTACTTGCTCTGCACTTTCTTGATTTTTTTGTGTTAATTGAGTAATACCTTGATTGATATGATCAATTTGCTGAAACTGATTTTTCCATAACGGAAGTTTTTCAGGCAAGGTAATTAACGATGGATTTTCTTCAATAAAGCGCGACGATATGGCAAAGCTTTCTTTATATGATGCAGCTTGCGTTTCGTGCTTTTTTCTCTCGCTATTATGTTTATTTATGGTTGTTGTAGCGCTTGCTAATTTTTGTTCAAGTTCGATACTTTGTTTATGGAGTTGAGCTAGCTCACCATCAAGCGGAATTATTTTTTCAACAATCAAAGTTTCTTGAGCAATACGTTCATTTTCTGATTTTTGCTGAACATGTTTTAGTTCATCAAGCTGATTTTGCGTATGTTTTACATCTTTTTGACCGAATGCTATTTGATTTTTTAATTGTGTTAATTGCTCTTTTTGAGCTGTAAGTTGCTTACCTGTTCGTTCTTTTAATTCGTAGTCCGTACGTAAACGCTCAGCGGGTTCTGAAGCTTTAAGTTGTTCCAATTCGTTGTGTGAGCTTTTTTCTTTGACTTCACACTCTGCAAATAGCTCGGTAGCTTTTGTTAATTTTTGCGTTGTTTCGTTAAAATTACTGGCCCACGTTTTAGCTTGTTGCGATAAGGTGAGCTGCTGTTGAAGCTCTGTTTCTTTTTTATTATTTTCTACTATGTCGTTCTCAATAACTGAAACTTCATCATCGCTTAATAAGGTTACGCCTTTGCTTTGTGCTTGTAATAACTTTAATTCATTACTTTCGTGTTTATGTTGTTCAAATACTTTTCGAGAAACAACGCCGTAAATTTCAGTACCCGTTAGCTCTTCGAGTAATTCTGCTCTATCTTTAGCCGGTGCATTTAAAAAAGCTGCAAATTCGCCTTGAGATAACATCATAGACTTGGTGAAACGTGGAAAGTCTAAGCCGGTTACTTTAGCAATTTCGGTTCTAACTGTTTGTAATTTTTCAGCCAAAATTTCGCCATCAAGGGTTGCCAATTCAGCTTTAGCGGCTTGTAAGTTACCGTTGATTTGCCCTTTCGCTTTACGCTGACTCCAAAAAGCACGGTAACCTTTACCTTTTACTTCAAATTCAACCTCGGCCAAACAAGATGCAGTATGACGTGTCATCAACTGGTTTTGATTGTCAGACACGGTAAGTCGTGGTGTACGGTGATATAAAGCTAAACAAATAGCATCTAAAATAGTAGTTTTACCCGCGCCTGTTGCACCGGTAATCGCAAATAAGGCGTTGTCTTTAAACGGCGCTTGTGTGAAATCAATTTTCCACTCACCTTTTAACGAGTTAATATTTTGAAAGCGTAAACTTAAAATTTTCATTGCGCTTTCTCCTCATTTTTTACTGTTTTACTATTTAATTCTTCTTGGGCTTCTTCAACGGCATGTTGAAATAAATGGGTAATTCGAGTTTTACGTGCCTGTTGCTCTTCTGTTTCCCAATGTTCGACAGCTAAACGGCTTTCAAAAACCTCATCTAACGAAAGTTCATTTAAGGTGATTTTCTTTTGATGGCTTGGCATTAATTCTCGCGCTTTTTTACTGCGTCTGATCAACAAGATTTCTACCGGAAAATCTTCAATTAAGGTTTCAATACGAGCAGTTAAGTCTTGTAAATATTCAGCACTATTTATTTCAATATCTAACCAAATTTTAGTGTTATCTTGAAGATCAGAACTGGAGCTATCAACTAAAGATAAATATGGTTCTATGTCTTTATTTAACGACTCTAAATTTGTTTTTAAGGTAACTAAAGGCTGAAAGCACGGTATGTCAATTTCGCTAATAATACGTTCAAATTTATCTTTTTTACCGGAAGCTAAAAATTCAATCATAACAATGCGTTTAGTTTGACTGGCTTCATCAAAACTTAGCGGAATAGGAGATCCGCAGTAACGAATATGTTCGGTTTTTGCGACTTTTTGTGCGCGATGTATATGCCCTAAAGCAATATAGTCGGCATCAGGAAAAGCATTGGCAGGAAAGGCTTCTAATGTACCAATATAAATATCTCTTACTGATTCAGACGTGGTTACGCCAACCGTAGTTAAATGCCCTGTGGCAATAATAGGATATTGTCCTTTCGATAAATTTTCTGCTTGATCAAACAAGGTTTGGTAGTGGCCACTTATGGCTTGTTGCAATGATTGCTGTTTTTGCGAAGCCGATTGCCCTGCACTACTTTTAATCACATCGCGTGGTCTAATAAAAGGAATGCCGCATATAACAGCTTGCGCTTCGCCTTGCTTGTTATTTATGGTGAAGACTTGCTCATCAATATTATCGCTAACCGCTGGAATAACCCTAGTTGATAAACTTTTAAGTAAAGTTTTAGACTCGCCCAGCATAGCAACCGAGTCGTGATTACCCGCCATAATAATAAGTTGGCAATGAATGTTATGCATTTGGCTAATAAAGTCGAAATACATTTCACGCGCATAACTTGGCGGTGTGCCTGTATCAAAAATATCGCCAGCAACAATTACCGCATCAATACTGTTTTCTTGAACTTGTTCAAGTAACCAATCAAGAAAAAGTTGATGTTCTTTAGCACGACTTTTGCCGTAAAAGTGTTGTCCTAAATGCCAATCAGAGGTGTGCAGTATTTTCATATGAGAGATATTTTGTTAGCGCGATTTATTGGAAAGGATTCTACCTGATTTTAAACGAAAAAACGGCTTTAAAAGCCGTTTTATTTAATGAATAACTAAATTAAATTACGAGGATAATACACTAACGATAATGAACCATTAAAGTCCCTGATACATTACCAACACTCACTTCTGAAAACGTTTTGTAATCAACATCGTTAAAAAAGTCTTGGTATTTTTTCGTTGTTACATAAACTACAACACCTTCACTGTCCTTGTCTTCTTCTAAAATAGTATTAATAGCAGCAACAAGATAATGACCAAACCCATGATGTTGATGCAACGGATGTATTGCAATAAACGACAACATATGGAATTTATTCAAAGGCACTGCAGCAAGTATTTTTTCTTCTTTTTCAATCATTTGCTTGGTACTAAAATAACCAGCGCCTAAAAGCATTTTTAAACGCCAATGCCAAAATCGATCTTTTCCCATTCCTGTGTCCGGCTTATTTAAACAAGCAACACCAACAATGCTTTCACCTAAATACAAACCAACCATAGGTTGTTTAGCGGTCCAAAAAGCATTGAGTTCTTCGCGAATTGATGTTCTTAGTCTTTGCTCGTAATCAGGTTTATCGCCATTAAATATTTCAAGAAAAACAGGATCATCATGGTAGGCTTGATACAATAAAGAAGCAGCAAGTTTTAAATCTTCAGCGGCTAAATATTCAGCTCTAACATTTAAATCAGTTTTTTCAGACACGGTATCACCCATCCTATTTCCTCACTTTATCCAGAATAATTTTAAAAGTTAAACCACTATTGAATTAAAACGGTCTACATAATTATAGACGATATACAATATCAGCATATTTTATAGTGAGCAAATTTCAAACAAATGATGCTAATATTACATCGCCATCAGCCTTTTATAACTTTTACCTTCACCTGTATCGGTTAAAACACCATTTTCGAAGTGTAAATAAGTACATTCATCTTTTGTTGTTAACCCATCTTTATGTATTCGTTGTGTTCTAAAATAAAGTACTTTAATTTCTTGTTCTTTAACTTGGTAAGATTCAGTAAAGTCAGCAACACCTAGCGTATCAATAACTTTTTGATGGGTTATATATATACCCGTAACCATTCAAGATGCAGGTTTCAGTGGGAACTAAAAACAATTTAGGCAAGGTATTAAATTTACGTCATGGTTATTCCCTGACTAAAGTTAATAACGCAGCATAAATTGTTTTTAGACCCATCGTAGAAGCACTTGAGCAAAATCACTTCTTCGTTAATGCTTTTTATAAGGGAACGACCATTATTGCAAAGCATTGCCTTGAATTGATATCGCTCAAGTGCTCTGAAATAGCCTCTTGATTGGTTACGGGTATAAAGGCATGTTAGCTATTTTTTTGCGGTTTTCAAATTCGCGCTCGTGATCATTTTGAAACATGTGATCTCTATCGTCACCATCAATGGCAATAACGCAGCCACTTAAAGTAGTAGCAATCGGTGCAACAAGAAGTAAAGCTAATAATGTTTTTTTCATGATATTTCCTAATAAGATAAAAATTACTGTGATCACTGAGCAATAATAAGTCATCACAACACTGAGTATTAATTCAATTAGCAAACACTAAACCAAAAATATAACTACTTGATTTAAAGCTATTTTATTTATAAATTAAAGATAATCGTATTTAAATTTAGTAAAATACACTAAAATTTAGCTACATTAACTTTAGGTTTATAAAAATGACTAACTTTGAAAAAATTATAATTATCGCCAATCAATTAGCTAATGAAGGAAAAAAACCTAGTGTTGCTTTGATTAAGTCAAAAGTCGCAAGCCCATTACCTTTACCTCAAATAATTAGTGCATTAAGAAGTTGGCAACACGAACCTGAGAATTGCGTTTTATTTGAAACATCAGCACCAGAAGATAAAAATACTCCCTTAATTGAGAATGATGAATTATCTGCTGAATTAATTAATGAAGCTATTACGGTAGCAATAGATAACGCACTTGGACCTATTAAGGCTGAACTAGCCAAAGTAAAAGCGCAGCTACTACAATTAACTCAAAAATAAAAAAACAGCTAAAAACAAGTTAAATTCTTTCGATTTATTTTACACTTAGCAATAAAGCATGTATAAATAAACAGTACAACTAATAAGTAGTGTAAACAGGTTTAATAGAATTGAAGTTATTTATTGCGGAAAAACCCAGTTTAGCAAGAGCAATTATCGACGTATTGCCTAAACCACATAAAAAAAATGATGGTTTTATTGAAGCAGGAAATGGCGATATTGTTACTTGGTGTATTGGCCATTTGCTAGAGCAAGCTCCGCCTGAAGATTATGATGTAAAATATAAAAAATGGGTTGTTGAGCATCTACCTATTATTCCGCAACAATGGCAATTAAAACCAAAAAGTAAAACACGAAAACAACTGACAGTGATTAAACGCTTAATTAAGCAATCAGATATTATCGTAAATTCTGGTGATGTAGACAGAGAAGGTCAAATTCTAGTAGATGAAGCCATTAGTTATTGCGGAGCTTCCAAAACCAAAATAAATAACGCCTTACGTTGTTTAATAAGTGATATGAATTTTGCTGCGGTAAAAAAGTCTGTTAACAACCTAAAGCCTAATAAAAATTATATTCCCTTAGCTACATCAGCCCTTGCTAGAGCAAGAGCCGATTGGCTTTACGGTTTAAATATGACACGTTTATGCACGCTGCAAGGACAAAAATCTGGCTACCAAGGCGTATTATCGATAGGACGAGTTCAAACACCTATTTTAGGTTTAGTGGTAAATCGTGATATTGAAATAAACAACTTTATTTCAAAACCTTTTTATGAGGTACTAGCAGACATAGCCACAAACAACGGTGAAAAATTTCAAGGAAAATGGCAACCAAGCAAAGCTTGCGAACCTTACATGGATGAAGAAAAACGCGTACTATCAAAAGAGCTTGCGTTAAATGTAGTAAACCGAATTACTGATCAACCCGGTAAAATCACCAAAGTAACGCAAGATAAAAAACAGCAACAAGCGCCGTTACTTTTTAGTTTATCTGGCTTACAAATAGCGGCTGCAAAAGCATTTGGTATGACCGCAAAACAAGTATTAGATACTTGTCAAAATCTTTACGAAAAACACAAACTCATCACCTACCCAAGATCAGACTGCCAATACTTACCCGTTGAGCATTTAAACGATGTAACAGCCGTTACCAGTGCCATTAGCCAAGTTTCAAATAAACTTGCACCTATGCTTAAATCAGCTGATTTAAAGAAAAAAAGCCGAGTATGGAATGATAAAAAAGTCAGTGCACATCATGCCATTATTCCTACCGCTAAAAATAAACCAACAGGTGTATTATCTTCAACTGAAGAAAAAATTTATGAGTTAGTAGCACGCCAATATATCGCGCAGTTTTATCCTAATTTTGAATATGTAGATAAACAAATTGATACTGTTATAAGCGGTGGGCTTTTTATTAGTAAACAAAAAGATATTGTTAAAAACGGTTGGAAAGATTTATTTCCCTCATTTAATAAAAATAAAGATACTAACTCTCAAGATAAAGAGTTTTCAGCAACCCAATTACCTAACGTAAAAGTGGGCGATACAGTACATTGCTTACAAGGAAATTTGATAGAAAAAAACACGAGCCCACCTAAACCTTTTACCGACGCGACTATTTTGTCAGCCCTTACTGGCATAGCGCGTTATGTAACAGACCCAGATATTAAAAAAGCTTTACGAGAAACAGACGGTTTAGGAACTGAAGCAACACGTGCGGGCATTATAGAGTTACTTTTTAAGCGCCAATTTTTAACACGAAAAGGAAAAGAAATAAGAGCAACAGAAATAGGGAGAAAATTAATTACTGCTTTGCCCTTACGAATTTCACAACCCGATATGACAGCTCTTTGGGAATCGCAGCTTGAATCAATAAGTACTCAATCACTCAATTATCAAGCCTTTATTGGTGGTGTTGAACAAAACTTAGGGCAACTAATTAACGAAGTAAAAAACATTAGTTTTACAGGGTTACCGCAATCAACTGCCCCGAGAAAGTTTACGAGAAAACGAAAAGCTAAAAAGTAAACTAACGGTTTAATCTAAGAAGCGTGCACACTCGGCGTTAAACCCGCAATAAATTCAACAAGATTATTAGCTAATTTTTTATGAGGCAAACACCCTACTTGCTCGACCCAAACTTCACCCGTTTCATTATCAATTGAAATGATCATGTCGTCTTCATCTGTTACCGCAAAGAAAATAGTAATACTCTGCTTTAACTTTTGTTTCATCATAATATGGCCTATCAGGTTTTGCTGTAGCCTTTCAAAGTCATCTTTGTTCCATGGTAAAAGTAATGAAAGCTTGCCATCGGCACTCTCAGCTTCAATTGATTCGCTATATACACAGGTAAAATAGTCTTTTATGTCTTGATGAAGTGAAAATTCAAGCGCTTTTTCAACATTTTCAAAATTTAAATCACTATCAATTTCAATAGGCTTCCAGTAGCTTTCTTCTTCGTTACTTTGCCCTTGTTCACAAGGAGAAACCCAGTCTTTATCTGATACAACGACAGGTAATTGGTGATGAACTTCCTGATACTTTTCGATATAAGAAGTGGTAAATGCTAACAAAGTATTTTTTACAGAAGTATTTGGTAATGTCATATCAGAGAAAGATCCTTTAAAATAAACGCATATTCTGCGTGCAAAATACGTTAACACAATATTGATAACAAGCCCTTTATGACTTTATACAAAAATTCTATCGAACTAAACGATTTATCTTTAGGTAAACCTACTGAATATTGTAGTGAATACAACCCTCAATTATTACAAGGCGTACCTCGCTCGTTAAACAGGGATGGTTTAGGAATAGATGCAAATAACCTTGCCTTTAAAGGTGAAGATGTTTGGTACGGTTACGAGCTTTCTTGGTTGAACAGTAAAGGTAAACCTATTGTTGCTGTTGCTGAATTCAGATTTGATTGCACTAGCCCAAATATTGTTGAATCTAAGTCGTTTAAACTTTATTTGAATAGTTTTAATCAAAGCAAATTTAGTACTTGGGATGAAGTACAAAAATGCTTAACTCAAGATTTGTCTAAAACAGCTGGCTGCCAAGCACGTGTAGCTCTTTTTAAAATTGACGAATGTACCGCCTTAAATATTGCTTCAACTTCAGCAAAGTGTATTGATGACATAGATGTAACTATTGATACTTACGATATTAATCCAGCCTTATTATCACTCTCTGATAATAACAATAGTGTTGAAAATAAAGCCTTAGTCAGTCATTTACTAAAGTCTAATTGTTTAATTACCAATCAGCCCGATTGGGCCAGTGTTTATATTACTTATTCTGGTACTGAGATAGATGAAGCATCATTATTAAGTTACTTGATTTCATTTAGGCAACATAACGAGTTTCATGAACAATGTGTTGAACGAATTTTTACTGATTTGATGAATGCTTTTACGCCCGAAAAGCTTACCGTATTTGCTCGTTATACAAGAAGAGGTGGATTAGACATTAATCCTTTTAGAACAACAGAAAATATTATTGCTCCTTGTTTAAGAACATTAAGACAATAAGTAGCTAACTTGTCATATTTATGACTATTCAAGCTAACGAATATATTAACTACAAATTATTAACATAAATGTCATAAAGTACATACGAACTAATTACTTATCCATACAAATCGCTGTCACAATAATCAGTGCTATGATAAATTTTGATATATACTAGTTAAATACACATTTTAATTTCGAATCGCTTTATTATGTTTTAAACATAATTAAAGGATTAAGTTAAATGATTCGATTGGCAGGACATAATTCCTTTTATGAGCGATACACCATCATCTGATACGCAGGTAACTCAATTAAAGCGTAAATTAGAAGCCGCTATTTCGTCGCGTGCGTCATTAGAAAATGACTTGAAGACTCAATCTTCGATGTTAGTTGATTTTATTGGAAAATTATCTCAAACCTGTAAAGGCCAAGATAAAACATTAGATAATAAGTTAGCCAATTTAAGAAATTTACTAAAAAAATCGGCTGCATTAGCTGATATTGAAAAGCAAATTTCAGTAATATCTCAACTATTACAGCAACACTCTACAACCAATGCTGCCAATATAAAAACCCTACACAACGATTTTTTATTAGCAGGAAAATCATTACAAAAAGTTAATGGTTTACCTAGTGGACTTAGACGTGATTTACGTTCTTTGCTAGAAAGCAGTGAAGATGAAAAAGATGCGGTGGTTCAATATATTCCTCTGTTAAGTCAGTTAGTCTCTTTTTACACTATCGTTTTAGCTTCAAAAAATACTCCTACAGGTAATGGTACAACCGCCGTAACCTCATTAAAAAATATAAATGAATTAGATACTGAACAACCTGTCAGCAAAGAATTTATCGAGAAATTTTCTGGTATATTAAATGAGCTTGCTTTATCTGATATCAACACAAAACAACTATCAACAGTTAAAGCCAAAATAACGCCTGACATGTCTAATAGCAATTTATTAGACCGCTTTTTTGAAGTATTTGATGTTATTGTAGAAGACTTAAAAAATGAACGAAATACAGCAAAAGTCTTTTTATCAACATTAAGCGAAACACTTTCTACTGTGCAATCAGCAGTTAAAAGCACATTGGAGATGAGCTCTGAGTCAGGCTCTAAACATGAAAAAATAAACAATATACTTCAAAAACAAGTCGGTGAAATGGCAACAGATATTAATAACGCCACATCTATTAATACGATAAAAAATGATATAAACAACAAGTTGAAACGCATAGCGCTTACTTTACAAAAAAAATCAGAACTTGAACAAGAACAAAACAACTTACTACAAGCTAAAATGCAAGATATGTCCGCTAAGGTAAAATCACTAGAAGAACAAAGTAAAACCTTTGAAAAACGAATTCAAGAACAACAAACTAAAAGCATGACAGATGCCTTAACTAAGCTGGCTAACAGAGCGGCTTTTGATGACTACTACGCCAAAGCACTTATGAAGTTTCACAGTAATAATTTTGACTTAGCGATTGTTGTTTTAGATTTAGATGACTTTAAACGTATAAATGATACCTACGGCCATACAGCAGGCGATAAGACATTACAAGTAATAGCAAACACCTTGAAAAAGCAAATTAGTGAACATGCATTCGTAGCTCGCTACGGTGGTGAAGAATTCGTGTTAATTATGTCTGAAATTAACAAAACACAACTTTTACAACGCTTAGATACCCTCAGACAGCAAATAGCCCGCTTACCCTTTAAATTTAAAAACGATAAAGTCAGCATTACCATTTCAGTGGGCGCTAGCCATATCAACAAAGAAGATAATACCCATACCGCATTCGAGCGAGCCGACGAGGCTCTTTATCAAGCTAAAGCCGAAGGAAAAAATCAAGTAGTTTACGTATAACCTTCATTTATCATCATAAGTATTAACGCTGTATATTTTTTATCGTGTTAATACTTTGGCCTATTACATCAAACATTTCATCCTAGGCCTTCAGAAAAGGAATAAACATGCATACACAACTTAATCCTGTAGGAAACATGAAACTACTTTCTCAAGTAGAAGTAGATCAACTTCAAAAATCTGCAACAAGCGATTTATACAACTTATACCGAAACTGTTCTCTTGCTGTATTAAACGCAGGTAGCCATACAGATGATGCCGAAGAAATTTATCAAAAATATACTGATTTTCACATTCAAGTATTAAGGCGTGAACGCGGTATAAAGTTAGACCTAGAAAACCCACCTCAACATGCATTTGTTGATGGCACCATCATTAAAGGTATTCAAGAGCATTTATCTGTAGTTTTAAGAGATATATTATTTACCAACACTAAATATAAAAATATCAGTAACGACTCAAGCGAAATAACACATGTAACATTCGATATTTTGCGTAACGCTAATGTTATCCAACCCGAAACTGATCCTAATTTAATTACTTGTTGGGGTGGTCATTCCATCAACCAAATTGAATATAAATATACCAAAGAAGTCGGCTATCAACTTGGCTTACGTGGTTTTAATATTTGTACTGGTTGTGGGCCCGGAGCAATGAAAGGGCCAATGAAAGGCGCAACTATAGGTCATGCAAAACAGCGTAATAACTTTGGTCGCTATATAGGTTTAACTGAACCGAGTATTATTGCTGCAGAGCCACCAAACCCGATTGTTAATGAATTAGTTATAATGCCTGATATTGAAAAAAGACTTGAAGCTTTTGTTCGTATATCTCATGGTATTATTATTTTTCCTGGTGGCGCAGGTACATCAGAAGAATTACTTTATTTATTAGGTATAATGCTTAACAGTAAAAACCAAGCACAAAAACTCCCTATTATTTTAACGGGACCTGTAGAAAGTGAAGAATACTTTAAAGAAATAGATGCTTTTATTGGCGCAACCTTAGGTGCCAAAGCACAAAGCTTGTATAAAATTATTATTGGTGATGCTGAAAAAGTGGCAAAAACGTTAAAAATAGAGCTTGAAGACGTACTCACTTATCGAAGAGAAATTGGTGATTCTTACCACTTTAACTGGTCTTTAGTCATAGAATCTGATTTTCAGCGCCCTTTTGAACCCACACATGAAAATATGGCAAACCAAAATATTAGCTATGATCAAGAAACCTCGACACTTGCTGCAAATTTAAGACGTATATTTTCAGGTATTGTCGCCGGTAATGTTAAGTCATCTGGTATTAAAGAAGTAAGGGAGCATGGTCCTTTTGAGATAACTGGAGATCCAAAAATAATGGCTTTAATGGATAAACTTTTAAAATCGTTTGTTGAACAAGAACGTATGAAACTTCCTGGCACTAAATACCAGCCTTGCTATCGTGTTATCGGAGAATAAAATGAGTGTACACCTTGTACTTATAGATGCTTTAAATTTAATTAGAAGAATCTACGCAGTACAAGAGCGCCCTTTTTTAATGAATAATGAGTTGTCGGACAATACCAAACAGCAAGTATTGTTCAACACTCAACAAGCTTGTATAAATGCAGTAAAAAAAATAATAGAACAACAACAACCTACTCATATTCTTACTGTATTTGACAGTAAAAATCCCTGTTGGCGCTACGAACTTTTTCCTGATTATAAGAAAGGCAGAAAGAAAATGCCTGAGCATTTAGCCAACCATCTCTCTTGTATTCAAGATGAACTGATGGAAATGAATGTAGATTCATTAATTTCTGAAACTGATGAAGCTGACGATTTAATTGCAACACTCGCCATTAAAGTAGCTTTGAAGGGACAAAACGTTACTATTATCTCTACTGATAAGTGCTTTTTATCTATGCTCAATAATCATATTAATGTTTATGATTACTTTAACAGACGTTATCTTAATGAAGCCTACGTACTTGAAAAATTTAATGTAACACCAGAACAGCTCATTGATTTATGGACGCTTACCGGCGATAGTACCAATAAAATCCCTGGCGTTGCTGGTATAGGTCAAATTACGGCATCTGATTTATTAAATGAATACGGCTCACTTACAGCGATAACTTCAGCAGAAAACCTTAAAGGTAGTATTGCTAAAAAGTTGGCTGAACACATAGATACAATCGAACTCAGCCGGAAGCTATTATCTCTAAAAAATGATATTCCGCTTGGCTTTAACTTGAAAGATATTCGATATCAATAATATATAAAATAGTCTAGATTCGTTTAGCTCCCTTTTAAATAGGATCAAACGACTTCACATAACGCTTTTTTATTTATAAGATTTATCTAAACACTCACATTTAAATACATCATGATGTGCGTTAACAATTACTAAATACTCGTATTTATATAAACAAGGCTTTTCATGAATCATAAATTTATAATACGCGCCATTATTGCATTAGCTATATATATTATTAGCTTTGCGCTCGTACTAAAATTTTATGACGACAACCCATCTAAAATGCAGTGGGAAGAAAGAGAAGATTACATTAGAAACTTTTTAACTACCGTAGAACTAAATAAATTTACTTTTGATGAAGCCTTACACTTACTTGGTAGCCCAGACATTACAGAAGCTAAACGGATTGATAATGACTATTATCAAGTCACGTTTTATAGAACCCATCATGTAAAATCAGATGGGATAACAACACAAGAAGAATGCACCCCCTTATTGTTTAAAAACAACATATTACTTGTCTCAGGTAAGAATGCTTACGAATCATTCAAATTATTATGATGCTCTAAAATATTGTATTAAATTTAAAAATCACAATCCTCCCCAAAAAAATCAAACGTAAAATCAATATCTGCATATACCTGTTACCACTCAAAATACATATTTCAAAGCATTTTGAATAACAACAGGTATATAACCTAAAAATTTATATTATTTTTTAAAATCCCTACCTGTTTGATAGTTTATTTAGTAAAGTCACTTTATTGTCAACAAAATACAGTTAACCAAAACCATGAAAATTTATAATAATCCAAACAAACTATTAAAAACATTAGTTGCTATTGTTGTATCAGGAAGCTTGCTTAATGCCTGTTCAAATACAAATAGTATTGCTTCAGCAATCTCAATAAAAGCAAATTCTCCCATTGTTATTCAACATACAATAACCGGTGATTTGGTCAAAAAAATCAAATTTGATATTAACAATCCAAAACCTTATGCATACATTAGTGTTTATGCCAACAACAAGCTATTAATAGACAACCTAAACATTCCCAAAAAGGGACAACAAATATTAAATGCTATTGTAAAGTTTGATGAATCTGGTGAAGTAAAACTAACGATAAAATCAAATAATGCTGATATCACGCTTAATAACCTAACATTTGAAGAAGTAGACGGATTAGCTATACCTCAATATCAAGACATCACCGTAAAAGCAGGTATGGATAAAGCAAGCTCGATTAAATATGGTGGGCCAACTATTGCTGATATTGACAATGATGGTGACTATGACTTTATTGTTAATAACCACAATGCTGAAACCAGTAAACTCTATTGGAATAATGGCGACGGTACAGTAACTAAACATAGTAAAAATCTTTCTAGATGGTTCATGCAAGACTTACACGGTACGGCAGCCGGCGATTATGATAACGATGGTGACTTAGATCTTGTTTTAACAATGGGTGGAGGAAACGGTAAACAACCTACAAAAGCAAATTTTTATAAAAATAATAATGGTCAATTTGTATTAAGTACCGGCGATGTAAATATAGATAAAGGTGGGCGTGGCCGTGGCGCAAAATGGTCTGATATGGATTTAGACGGCGACTTAGACTTAATGCTATTAAATGAATCTAGCCTCACCCACTCTAAACCACAGCAATTATTTTATAAAAATTTAGGTGATGGGACCTTTGAATACACAGCTATAGCAGGTTTAGAAGACCAAGAACCTTCACGTGCGCTGATCACTGATCTTAATAACGATAATATTGATGACATTATTCTATATAGCCCTTTATCTGTGTGGCAAGGTAATGGTGACTTTACTTTTACTGATATCACTTCACAGTTTCCACAAGATATTAGAGCACTTAAAGATGTAATGGCGTTAACTGATATTGATATTGATAATGACGGTGATTTAGATCTGTATCTTGCTCGAGGTAAAGTATTTGAGCATGGCTATGGTGAAGCACCCTCTGTAGATCATGACCCTATAACTAAAGAATTTTCAATAAAACCTCGCGGCTATAAAGGGGTTAATGAGTTTGAATTTATTGCTGATGGAGACATTAAATTTCATAAATACAACTACATGACTCAAGGCGCTTTTAGAGGTAAAGATTACCCTATATTTCTAGGTAATAAAAAATCATCAAAAATATTAAAACCTGGGGAAGAATTCGATCTTAAACAAAATGATGCGCAAGGTTGGCCTGATGATATTTCTGAAAATGGGGTCTACTTTGGCCACTTAGGTAACGGTCGCTGGAAATCAGCTTTAGTCCGTAATGGTAATATTTTTTGGTCATTCCGATTTAGCCTCAACGGCGTTAATGATGTCACGTTGGGCTTTGAACCAGAAAATAGAAATATTAGTGATATCTTATTAAAAAATGAAGGTGGGAGCTTTGTCGATGCTTCAAAGGAATGGAATATCCCAACAGGCGGTAATGCATTAGGTGTAACAACGGGTGATTTTAATAACGATAGTCATCAAGATCTTTTTGTATATCGTTGGGGATTAATTGGCTCTAGAATTTCTGATCTAATGTTATTAAATACAGGCAAAGGCAGCTTTGAAACATTAACCATGCATGGTGCTAATGATGTTGGTGGGCCAGGAAATGGAGATATGGGCCAAGCTTTTGATTTTGATTTAGATGGTGATCTTGACTTGTTAAACGGCAGTGAAGATGGAGAATGGTACCTTTACTCAAATGAATCTAAAAATCTAGCTGATCAAGGCAATTACGCATTAGTGAAAGTGGGGTACGCTCCTAAGTCTAACGTTGATGCAATATCTGCTGAAGTCATCATTAAAACACCTACCCATGAATATCGTAAACGCGTAGGATCAGCAGGTGCTGTTTTCTCGCAAAGCTTACTCAATATTGTTCATTTTGGTCTAGGTAAAGAAGACGTTATTGAAAGTATTAAAGTAAGATGGCGCAATGGAGAAGATCTTGAGATTTTGAATAAAAAAGCTAATCAGCTATTTGATACAAATAAAATTGATCCTCAAAAAATAAATATACACCCATCAACAACAGATATTAGAAAAGGAACATCAATTAACCTACATCCTCTAATATTACCAATAAATGCAGACAAAAATGTAAACTGGTCGTCAAGTAACAGCGATGTTGTAACCGTAAATGATGAAGGTTTTATCACCGCAGTGGGTGATGTAAATCAAACAGCTATAATTACTGCAACAAGCCCAATAAACAACCTATCTAGCAGTAGTAAAGTAAACATAGTGAAATGGTTTACACAACCACTTAAAAACATTTCTTTATCAGCTAAATCAACAAACCTAATTGCTGGTGAATCAATGACGATAAACGCAACCATAACTCCTGAGTATGCTGATAATGCTGATTTAACATGGATAAGTAGTAATACTACAGTTGCAACTGTAAGCGGTACGGGTGTAGTAACAAGCTTATCCAAAGGAGAGGTAACTATTACAGCTATATCAAAAAGTAATAAAAAGATTCAAGAGAGTATCAAGCTTACTGTTGAGCCATTCGTTGAACCTTTCCTAAAAATTATTAACAGCGAAAAATATGATAATGGTACCCCGATCGTTGACGATAATATTACTTTAAATGTTGAATATCATGCAGGTAGTGGTAATGAAGTTATTTCAGCTGACGAAGGTGGAATGAGATTCTGGTTAAGACACTTCAAATCTAAATGGATACCAGCAAAAGATATTGTATTAACTGACGCTAGTGTATTAAAAACGACCTCAGGTAGCGCAAAAATGGTAATACCACTAAAAGGTGCAACACCAACAGCTGAACTGCCCGAAGGTCACTTCTATCAATTACGAGTATCATTTACAAGTAGTGACGGTAAAAATCACGATGCACTAATATACCCTGTTAATATAGTTGCTTCGAAACAGCAGTAAAGTTTTATTAATAATATAGGTATAATGTATAGGAGAAGGAAATAGTATATTTTCTTCTCCTGATTACTACTACGTTATTCATACGCTTTACACAATAAAAAACCCTAAGTTATTAATAATATAACTTAGGGTTTTCTGTTTTATTTCAGGTTTATTAATGCGTTTGGTATTACAAGTCTAGGTTATTTAACCTAAACTCGGGTTAATGAATGTTAGTGAATTAATTAAAAGCTTTATTTATCAATTAATTGGTGTGTGTTTTTGTTTTCCTAAGCTATATTAGTCTCTCAACATTGATATTTTTATGTATAACAAGGCGAATTTTTCTATCTAATAGCTGGCTATTAGTAATAAATTCAACGAAGTTAGGCGTAAAAATAGCTTGTTGAGTAACTTTGCTTATCCCGAGTTGAGGTTATTTAAATTATGATTAAAATTCAGGTAAAGGCGATAAAATTCTCGCGTGAACAGTAACTTCCTCACGGTCATAATATAAATGCTTAGCGTAAAGTTCGTACTTAACTTTATAATGAGTAAACATATCTTTCATGGTTTGAAGATCTTCATTTACCTGCTGGTAACGACCTTTCATTGGAAGCTTTAAGTTAAACATAGCTTCTTTGCAATAACCTTTTAGTAACCACTCAGCCATCAGTTTGGCTACACGTTGCGGCTTTTCAATCATGTCGCACACTAACCAATAGTTATTTTGCTTCGTTGGTGTGTATTTAAAGCCATCCATCATTCGATGTTTTACTTGACCAGTTTCCATCAGTGAATCAGCCATAGCGCCATTATCAATAGAAGTTACCATCATACCACGTCTGACTAGCTGATATGTCCAACCTCCTGGTGCTGCGCCTAAATCAACAGCATTCATACCTGAAGTGAGACGTTCATCCCATTCGTCTTTAGGAATAAAATATAAAAAGGCTTCATCAAGTTTAAGGGTTGAGCGACTAGGCGCTGCATTAGGGAATTTTAAACGAGGTATGCCCATAACATGTAAAGACGAATTGTGCGCGTGTGAATAACCTAAAATAACCTCATTACCACTTAAAAATAAGGCATGTAGTATTGCACCGTCTTTATCATTCTTTTCTGTTAAAGAGCCTATTTTTCTTAGCGCTTGTCTAAGTGGGACGGCTAGTTTACGGCAAAATTTAGAAAGCTCTTTACCATCATTCGTGTCCGTCATTTCCATACGTAAATCAGCATATTGCCAATCAGTACCTAGGGCTTCAGTAATCGCTTCAACACGGTTATAGTCAGGTAAATCTAACTTTTCTGTTATCGTTAAAAACCACTGACGAGCAAAAATCAAACGACTCAGTGGCATTTTACTGATCAGCTGCTCGCCCTCTTCCGCATTATTTAAATGAAAATAAACAAGCCCTTCATTTTTTTTCAATTCTAAGTAGCCGTACACTTCATTCCATGCTGCTTTTTCTTGAATTTCTGCTCCACACTCTTTTTCAAAGCCGGGGCGACAATATAATATAATAGAGGCCATATTTACTTTCTTATTTACTTTCTAATGAACGAGGGTAATTACCCAAAGAGTGAATGAATAGCTTTTAACGATGTGCTTGATCATAATTTTCGAGCAATTTCTTGCCAATAAATATAATACACAACCAACCTAAAGCTAATAACATACCACCTACAGGTGCTAGTTTTCCGATAACAATGCCGATATCAGAAAATGCAAAAAATGTTTTAACGTATAAACTTCCGCTAAAACACAAAATACCTAAACAGAAACATACGCAAGAACCTAACAACCACTTCGATGGTATTTTTATATACCAAAGTGTTGTTATAAATAAAGCAAGCGTATGAATAAATTGATAAAACTGCGCACTGTCAATTCTAACTTTATCAATTGCAGATAATGTTTGCCCTGCATGAGCAAACCAAGCGCCGAATAATACTGAAAAAGCGCCACTTATACCAACAAAAAGCAATAATAACCGTATCATATTAAGATTTTTCATGAACAAACCTGACTAATTGTTCTACCGCTGTTTTAAGATGCTGCTCTTGAGTATAGCCTGACTTAACTCGTGGCTTTAAATCATGATCACCATCTGTAAAATAAATCACTTCACATAAATCAGATAACGCGTAATTTTCTATCTCTTCTTTATTACCTAATGCATCTCTATCGCCTTGAAGGATCAATATAGGTAACACAGTCTCTTGCAATGGAGCTAAACGCAGATTTTCAGGCTTTTTCTGAGGATGAAAAGGAAAACCTATACAAATAGTACCTTTAACGTGCTCAAGCAGCTGTTTTGAGAGTGTTGCAGCTACACGACCTCCCATAGATTTTCCGCCAATAAATAGCGGTAATTCGTTAGAGGTACTAGGTATGTATTTTTCAAGTAACAACTCATAGCAGGCTTCTAATTGCGGCATTCTATTAGGTGGGTACTTTCTTCCATCAAGTAAACGTTTATCCATGTAAGGAAAATTAAAACGTACTACATTTATATTTTTTTCATTTAACTTTAAGGCAAAATTTTCCATGAAATGATGGCTTTTATCTGCTCCAGCTCCATGAGCAAAAATAAACAAAGCCTTAGGCTTCTCAACAAAGTTTTCAATAACGGAGGGGAAGTTAATCGTTGTCATATAAATCTTCTTCTTGTTCTTGCGCTACGGTGTTTAAAACCCAATCTCTAAAGGCTGATATTTTACCTAACTCAAGTTGATGCTCTCTGCAGACAATATAATGTGAGTTTTTACTCACTAAAATTTCATTAAAAGGACAAATTAAGCGCCCTGAATCAATATCTGGTTTAGCAAAGGCACTATGCGCTAAAGCGACACCTTGGCCATGTATAGCGGCTTGTGCAACCATAGCAGAATGACTAAATATAGGCCCATTATTTACGTCTACGCCCTTCAAACCTACTTTTTTAAACCAGCGTTTCCAGTCTTCCCTTGATTTATAATGTAATAATGTATGATTTGCTAAGTCTTCAATACGCTTCAACGATTTACCGCTAGAAAAAATTAACGGAGAACAAACAGGAATTAAATATTCTTGATGTAATTTAACAGCATTAACATCTCCCCAACTACCGTGACCATAATAAATAGCAATATCTATATCTTCTGTTAATAAATTATCAGGTTGATCTACTGCTTTAATACGTACATCAATGTCAGGATGTAAAAGACTAAAAGCTTTTAATCGTGGTACAAGCCATTGAATAGCAAAGCTCGCTTGCACACTAACGGTAATAGCTCCTTTTTCGCCACGTGCGAGTAGTTTCTCTGTAGATTCTTTAATCAGATTGAAAACATCTTTAATATCTAAATAATAAGATTGCCCTTCCTCTGTTAAAAATAGTGATCTATTTTTCCGCATGAATAATTTAATTCCAATAAATTCTTCTAATGCTTTAACTTGGTGGCTAACAGCGGCTTGCGTCACAAAAAGTTCATCAGCAGCTCGTGTAAAGCTAAGCTGTCTTGCAGCGGCTTCAAACACTCTTAATGCGTTCAGAGGCGGTAATTTACTTGCCATTAGTAGGTTTCACTCAACTGGGTTGTTATTATATTTGATCTTATTACTTACAAGAATATGATATCCAAATCCTACACAAGTATCCATTAGTTTATCTAATGACTAACATTAAATTTGATCGTTTTTATTGTTCAATGCATTAGCTTAATATATACACCATAGATGAAGGACTTCATCTCAACCCCATAACCAGATGGGCTATAGAAAAAATTGTGACTCCCAACCCACAATTAATATTGAGAAAATAGGTCCTAAAAATCTATACGTAAATTAATGTATTTTTTTAGAGGTACCAAAAATGAAAAACGTAAAAATATTAACAAACACAGCCATATTCACTTTAGCTTTAGCTGCTTCAGCGTTAACACAAGCTGCAGAGTTAGTAAAAGTGGAAACTATAAACGATGTAGTTATTGAAACCAATGTAAACGCTGAATTAGCTCAAGCTATGAAAAACATAAGCATATTAACATTGAACATTGAAGAAACAGCAGATGCAATGCTTGTAACTCAAACTGAAGAACAATTTAATGCATCTGATGTTACGTCTACTTTAGTAGCAATTGCCGAATAGTTTAATTCTTAGCTTCTCTAGGGCTATTATTGATAAAAAAGGTGAGATGTTATTAATATGAAATATTATCATTCAATTATAAAAAAAGGTGCTCGTAGCACCTTTTTTAATACCTATAAAATGATATAAATATTAAATATGATCAACTGAAATAATTTCGTATTCAACCACTCCACCTGGAGTTGTTATTTCAATTTCACTGTCAACTTCTTTACCAATTAAGCCTCTAGCAATTGGAGAGTTTAATGAAATACGACCTGTTTTAAAGTCAGCCTCATCATCACCAACAATTTGATAAGTCACTTCTTCTTCCGTATCAATATTTAATAATTTAACCGTAACTCCAAAAATAACCTTTCCGGTGTTCGGTATTTTAGTTATATCAATAACTTGAGCATTACAAAGACGCCCTTCAATATCTTGGATACGACCTTCGCAAAAACCTTGCTCTTCTTTTGCTGCATGGTATTCAGCATTTTCTTTTAAATCACCATGTTCACGTGCTTCAGCAATATCTTTAACAATACGTGGACGTTTTTCTGTTTTTAAAATTCTTAATTCTTCTTTTAACTGTTCAGCGCCAAGAAGTGTCATTGGGTATTTAGTCATTTTATTTCTTCTTAATTTTCAATATTACCAATTTAATTAAAAAAACTGGTATAACAAATAAAAAAGTGGTCTTTCGTTAGAAACACCACTTTAAAAATAATTTTTACTCAACGGGTAAATTGCTTTATTTAAAAATAAATACAATGTGAGTAGCGACCTAACATCTTAAATCACTACTCACCATAAAGCTAGAGGCTTACTTACAACGAAGGTGTAATTCTTGAATAGAGTTAACCGTATTTCTATCATCTGCGGCATGAGCTTGGCACGCTGCAAAGGCTGCATTCAATGTTGTAGTGTATGCCACCTTATAACGTAATGCGCCGCCACGTAAAACTTTTGAATCTTCAATGGCTTTACGGCCTTCTGTTGTATTAATAATGTAGGTATATTCGCTATTCTTAATTCTATCAAGAATATGAGGACGACCTTCATGTACTTTATTTACACGACGTACAGGAACACCTGCTTCGCGTAAAATAACTTCAGTACCATGAGTAGCATCTAGCTCGTACCCTAACTCAACCATTTTCTTGGCTAAATCAAGTACACGACCTTTATCACTGTTACGAACAGAAATTAAGGCACGGCCATCTTTAGGAACAGATACACCTGCACCTAAGTTAGCTTTAGCAAAGGCTTCTTCAAATGTATCACCAACCCCCATAACTTCACCTGTTGAACGCATTTCTGGTCCAACCAATGGGTCACTACCGTGGAATTTGTTAAATGGTATAACAACTTCTTTAACAGAAAAGTATGGTGGAATAACTTCTTTAGTAATACCTAATTCTTTTAAGGTTTTACCTGCCATAACTTGTGCGCCAATTTTAGCTAAAGGAACACCTGTTGCTTTAGATACAAATGGAACTGTACGTGCGGCACGAGGGTTTACTTCAATAAGATAAACTTCACCATTTTTAACAGCCATTTGCGTATTCATTAAACCAATAACACCTAGCTCAAAAGCTAAATCGGTAACTTGCTTACGCATTACGTCTTGAACTTCTTGGCTTAAGCTATATACAGGTAATGAACATGCTGAGTCACCTGAGTGAACACCTGCTTGTTCAATGTGTTGCATAATGCCGCCAATAACCACATCAGTACCATCACAAATCACGTCAATATCAACTTCAATCGCATCATCTAAGAAGTGATCAAGTAATACTGGTGAATCGTTAGAAACGCTTACAGCTTCTGTCATGTAACGACGTAAATCATCTAAGTCGTATACAATTTCCATTGCACGACCACCTAATACGTATGAAGGACGAACAACAAGTGGGAAGCCAATCGCTTCAGCTTTAGCCATGGCTTCATCAATTGAAGTTACTGTTGCATTTTCAGGTTGTAATAAACCTAAACGGTCAACCGCTTGTTGGAAACGCTCTCTGTCTTCTGCACGGTCAATGGCATCCGGTGAGGTTCCAATAATTGGTACACCCGCAGCTTCTAAAGCGCGTGCTAGTTTAAGCGGGGTTTGACCTCCGTACTGAACAATTACGCCTTTAGGCTTTTCAACACGTACAATTTCAAGTACATCTTCAAAAGTGATAGATTCAAAATATAAACGATCAGATGTATCATAATCGGTAGAAACCGTTTCAGGGTTACAGTTAACCATGATGGTCTCAAAGCCATCTTCACGTAAAGCTAATGCAGCATGAACACAACAATAATCAAATTCAATACCTTGACCAATTCGATTTGGTCCGCCACCTAAAATCATGATTGATTCTTTATCTGTAGGATTAGCTTCACATTCTTCATCGTAAGTTGAGTACATGTAAGCTGTATCTGAACTAAATTCAGCGGCACACGTATCTACACGTTTATAAACTGGAAAAATATCAGCAGCATGGCGCTTTTTACGAATTTCAGATTCATTAACACCAATAACATCAGCAAGACGAGAGTCAGCAAAACCTTTACGCTTTAATTGTCTTAGATATTCAGGTGTTAACGACTTCATGCCGCCTTCAGAAACTTTTTTCTCTTCAAGAATTAAATCTTCAATTTGCACTAAGAACCAACGATCTATCTTAGTTGCATTAAAAACATCTTCAATGGTTAACCCTAAACGAAATGCATCGGCAACATACCAAATACGGTCTGCGCCTGCTTCTTGAAGCTCGTGCATAATTTTAGTTTTAGCACCTTTTTTGGTTACATCAACAATTGGGTCAAAACCACTCACGCCAACTTCTAAACCGCGTAATGCTTTTTGCATTGATTCTTGTTGGTTACGACCAATAGCCATAACTTCACCAACAGATTTCATTTGCGTTGTTAACCTATCTTCAGAACCAGCAAATTTTTCAAAGTTAAAACGAGGGATCTTAGTAACAACGTAATCAATTGTTGGTTCAAATGATGCTGGAGTTGCACCACCGGTAATATCATTTTGCAATTCATCAAGGGTATAACCTACAGCTAATTTTGCTGCAATTTTAGCGATTGGGAAACCTGTCGCTTTAGAGGCTAATGCAGATGAACGAGATACACGTGGGTTCATCTCGATGATAACCATACGCCCTGTATCAGGACATATACCAAATTGAACGTTTGAACCACCAGTTTCAACACCAATTTCACGTAATACCGCAATAGAAGCGTTACGCATAATTTGGTATTCTTTATCTGTTAGCGTTTGTGCTGGTGCTACAGTGATTGAATCACCAGTATGAATACCCATAGGGTCGAAGTTTTCAATTGAACAAATAATGATACAGTTATCATTTTTGTCACGAACCACTTCCATTTCATACTCTTTCCAGCCAATTAATGATTCATCAATTAATAATTCAGATGTTGGAGAAAGATCTAAGCCACGGGTACAAATCTCATCAAACTCTTCGATGTTATATGCGATACCGCCGCCTGTTCCACCCATAGTAAAAGATGGACGAATGATACAAGGAAAGCCTAAGTTCTTGCTTGCCGCATGCGCTTCTTCAATTGTATGAACAATTTCAGCTTTAGGACATTCAAGTCCTATATTTTTCATTGCTTGATCGAAGCGTTCACGGTTTTCCGCTTTGTCGATTGCGTCAGCTGTAGCGCCGATCATTTCAACATTAAATTCAGCTAATACGCCTTTCGCTTCTAATTCTAAAGCACAATTAAGTGCTGTTTGACCGCCCATTGTTGGTAATACCGCACAAGGACGTTCTTTTTCAATAATTTTGCGAACAACTTCCCAATGAATAGGCTCGATATAAGTTGCATCAGCCATTTCAGGGTCTGTCATTATAGTTGCAGGGTTAGAGTTAACTAAAATAACTCGATAACCTTCTTCGCGTAACGCTTTACAAGCTTGTGCGCCTGAATAATCAAATTCACATGCTTGACCAATAACAATTGGTCCAGCGCCTAAGATCAAGATACTTTTTAAATCGGTACGTTTTGGCATTTCTTTTTCTCTCTCTTGTCTTAGCTTAAGCTTTAGCAGCTTTGATTAAATCAATAAAGTGGTCAAACAAAGGTGCCGCATCATGTGGACCCGGACTCGCTTCTGGATGTCCTTGGAAACTAAATGCAGGCTTATCAGTTAAATGAATACCTTGTATTGTTCCATCAAATAACGACTTATGTGTTACTTCAATGTTTGCTGGAATATTTACTTCATCAATAGCAAAACCATGATTTTGTGACGTTATCATCACAACATCGCGTTTAAAGTCTTTCACTGGATGGTTAGCACCATGATGACCATGACTCATTTTAATGGTTGAAGCGCCATTAGCTAAGCCAAGTAATTGGTGGCCTAAACAAATACCAAACACAGGTAAATTAGTGGCTAAAATTTCTTTAATTGCTTCAATTGCGTAAGTACATGGCTCTGGATCACCAGGACCATTAGATAAAAATACGCCATCAGGATTCATGGCTAAAACATCGGCAGCAGACGTTTGTGCTGGTACAACTGTTAATCTACAACCACGGTCAACTAACATACGTAATATATTACGTTTAGCACCAAAATCGTATGCAACAACATGAAATGGTTTTTCAGCCGGTGTTACAAAGCCTTGACCTAATACCCAGCTACCTTCTGTCCATTCATATTGCTCTTTAGTAGAAACAACTTTTGCTAAATCCATACCTTTAAGGCCTGGAAATGCTTTTGCTTGTGCTAATGCACTTGCTTCATCAAGTGTCTCGCCTTCAGCAAGGTCGCCAGCAATGATACAACCGTTTTGAGCACCTTTTTCACGTAGAATACGTGTTAGCTTACGTGTATCAATATTAGCAATACCTAAAATATTATTGCGACTTAAGTAGTCACTTAAGTTCTCTTCATTTCTGAAGTTACTTGCTAGTAAAGGTAAATCTCTAATAACTAAACCTTTTGCTACAATCTCACCCGACTCTTCATCTTCTGAGTTAGTACCGGTATTACCGATATGAGGATAAGTAAGCGTAACAATTTGCTCTGCATATGAGGGATCGGTAAGAATTTCTTGGTAACCGGTCATTGAAGTATTGAATACAACTTCGCCAACAGCCGCCCCACTTGCACCAATAGCAGTACCTTTAAATACAGTGCCGTCTTCAAGCACCAAAATGGCAGATTTAGTCAATTTAACCTCCGTAAAGAAGAAAACAAACTTAATAATGAACAACTAAATAAATTCCATCATTAAGCATAAAAGTGGTATTTATTATTTTATTAAATACCACATAGAAAAAATGCCAAAAACAATGCTTTTATTTAAAAAGACTTAATTTTTGACAAAATCCACTTATTTTACGCTTGTATTACCTTTTCGTCTAGTCAAAAATGTAAAAAACAAGCTTTAATTTGAATTTTTATTCAAAACTGCCAAAAGTAGCAGTTATCTATAAAATTCTTTTATTTTAAACCTAATACGTCTTGCATATCGTAATAGCCGATATCAGCTTCACTCAACCAAAATGCGGCGCGCATAGCACCTAAAGCAAAAGTCATACGTGAGCTGGCTTTATGGGTGATTTCTAATCGTTCTCCAATATCCGCAAAAAAGGCAGTATGTTCGCCAACTATGTCGCCAGCCCTAACCGTTGCAAAACCTATGGTTTCTTTATCGCGTTCACCGGTAATACCTTCCCTGCCATAAACAGCACATTTATTTAAATCTCTACCTAGCGTATCAGCAATCACTTGACCCATTTTTACTGCGGTGCCAGACGGTGCATCTTTTTTAAATCTATGGTGTGCTTCAAATATTTCAATGTCGGTATGTTCACCAATTGCTTTTGCTGTGATCTCTAAAAGCTTAAAAAGTAAGTTCACTCCAACACTCGTATTAGGAGCAAGAATAACGGGAATGCTTTCGCCAGCTTGTTTAATTTCATCTACTTGTGCATCTGTAAAGCCTGTAGTACCGATAACTAGCGCTTTATTGTGCTGTTGACACCATTTAATGTTCTCAAGTGTTGTTTCAATTGAGGTAAAATCAATAAACACATCAGCTTCGAGTAGTTCATTTAAATCAATTGATGTTTTAGAACCAATTGCACCAATACCAGCTAATTCACCTAAATCAAAATTAACAAAAGAAGATGTTGCTCTAACGCTTCCACCCACTAATTCAATAGATTCATGCTCTACAGCTGCTTGAATTAAATTGCGGCCCATTCGACCACTACACCCTAATATGGCTACTTTTACTTTCATTCTTTATCTCTTAATTTCAAATCTACAATATTTTAAAAGGCTGAGCTAGTTCAATAGAGTTTTGTAACTCGTGCGAAACAACACTCACTATTTTTCCAATTTCTTCTGATTTATCATCATTATTAGCAATATGATAAAACGCTGTGAAGTCGGTAAATAGCTCATTGTTTTCATCATAAAACAACCAATCTATACATACATCTAATGAGTTTTTTTGACAATGCTGATAGCTAGCTTTATCAGCCACTATTTTCGAAATATTGGCATGCTTTAACACAGTAAATATATCTATAAATTCCTGTTTAAATTGTTCTTCATTAGCTAAGTTAGCTATTTTTTCAGGTGTATGTAAAGTACAAGGCAAATGATAGCAACTAAGTGCTGCATCCATATCATAAAACTTAAACGCTTCAATATAGCGGGTAAATAATACCTTTAGCTCTTGTTCTACTTGCATCAATCAATAAACCTAAATTTTTAAAATGGTTAGATATAAAAAAGCCCTCAACTGAGGGCTTTAAAATAACTACTAGCTAACAATAGCTAATAGCTCAACATCAAATATTAATGTTGCGTACGGAGGAATAGCTCCTTGAGAACCTCTCTCACCGTAAGCTAAGTTAAATGGAACGTATAAGCGCCATTTTGAACCTTCAGTCATTAGTTGTAATGCTTCAGTCCAACCAGCGATAACACCACCAACTGGGAACTCAGCTGGTTGACCGCGCTCTACAGAGCTATCAAAAACGTCGCCACTAATAAATGTACCGTGGTAATGTGTACGAACAGTACTTTCAGCTGTTGGCTTTTCGCCTTCGCCAGTTGCTAATACTTCGTATTGTAAACCTGATTCAGTAACGGTTACTTCATCACGCTTTGCGTTTTCTACTAAAAAGGCTTCGCCTTCAGCTGATAATGCTTTAGCAGCTTCTTGCTCTTGCTCTTGTAATTTTTTAGAAACAATAGCAAATGCTTCGTTTAATTGTTCGTCATCTACTTGGCTTGCAGCGTTTGCAATTGCATCCGCTAAACCAGCTTGAACAGCTGTTACGTCAAAATCTTTAAAAGGATTGTTACGTAATTGGTCACCTAATTGACGACCTACACCGTAACTTACACGTGCTTCGATTGATTCAAATTTGTTATCAGACATTTGGGGGGCTCTTATATTTGATTGCCATTCTCCATTTAAGTAAGTAATCAACCATTTAAAATTATAAAATGACTGAGGTAACTTTTTAAACGTTACTTGGCTTTAATAAAATTCGCGCGAAAGAATACCATAAAACATATATACCCTACAGTAAGATTTTAAGAGAATAATGTGATTAATTTGATATAAGTTATTTTTTATCCGTGAATGAATAGTTTTGCTAAAGCTTGAGCCTTTGAAAAATAAAGTGAATAATGCAACTCTATGCTCTTATTAGATGACATTATGAATTTAAACAGTACTTCACATAACTCAAACACCGAAGAAAAACGATTAATCAGCTTATTACCTTTTGGAGTATTCTTAGGACTATTTTTAGGTACAGGGATTATTTTAACTCTGAATGGCGTTGATTTTGCTTTTTATCAATTACCTGCAAGTATCGCCATTATCCCAGCTATTCTCTTTGCGATCTTCTTAGGTAAAGAATCTATAAACACACAAATCAATCAGTTTATTGATGGTGCTGGCCATAACAACATTATTACCATGTGTGTTATTTACTTATTAGCAGGCGCTTTTGCCACCGTAGCTAAATCAACCGGCAGTGTTGATGCAAGTGTTCAGTTAGGTTTATCTGTATTTCCTGATTACTTATTATTACCGGGGTTATTTCTTGTAGCAGCATTTATATCTACGGCAATGGGCACCTCTATGGGTACGATTGCGGCAATAGCTCCTATCGCTTTAGGTTTTATTGAATCAGCAAGTTTAGATGCTGGACTTGTAGCAGGTTGTATTATTTCAGGCGCTATATTTGGCGATAATTTATCTTTTATTTCTGATACCACTATTGCTTCAACCCGAAGCCAAGGGGCCAAAATGAAAGACAAATTTAAAGTTAACTTTAAATTTGCTATTCCCGCAGCGCTTATTTGTTTAGCCATTTTTGTATTTATGGGAGAAGACATTCCGTTTGAGCAAACACAAGACATCTCATTTATTGGCCTTATTCCTTATATTGTTATTCTTATATTGGCGTTGTCAGGAGTTAATGTATTTGTTGTATTAGTTATTGGTATTATTTTAGCAGCCTTTATTGGTATGTTGTCGAATGACTATCAATTAGGAAGTTGGGTTAGTGATATCAACACAGGCTTTGCAAGTATGCAAGACACCATGATACTCGCCTTATTTATCGGTGGCTTAAGTGAACTCATCAAACAACAAGGTGGCCTTGCCGCACTTACTGCAGCAGTTAAGTCTTTAGCAAATAAACTTTGTCCTAATAATAAAAAACGCTCAGCAGGAATAGGTATTGCCAGTTTAGCGTTTGCCTGTAACTTCTTTACTGCCAACAATACCGTTTCAATTATTGTTACCGGTGAAACCGCAAAAAACTTAGCAACCGACGGAGAGTTACCGCCGGCATACTCTGCTAGCATATTAGATATATATGCTTGTATCAGCCAAGGACTATTACCTTATGGTGCTCAAGCTTTACTATTAGGCGCTACGTTAAAAATTTCACCTGTAGAAGTTGTTTTAAGCTCTTACTACCCTATGGTGTTATTTTTTGTTGGTGGATATGCTTTTTGGCGAGCAACAAAATAAGAATTGATATAAAAAGGCGTAAACTTATTAGGTTTACGCCTTTTTATTTATTAACCTCAACTCGGGTTAATGAATGTTAGATAATGAATTAAAATTATTATTTATCAAAATCTTAACCTGTACCGTTGTTTTCCTAAGTTATATTAGTCTCTCAACATTGATATTTTTGTGTATAACAAGGCGAATTTTTCTATCTAATAGCTAGCTATTAGTAATAAATTCAACGAAGTTAGGCATAAAAATAGCTTGTTGAGTAATTTTGCTTATCCCGAGCTGAGGTTTATTAGTATTTTAAGCGTTTCTCTACGTTTAACTCTTCGCTTCTTCCACTTTAGAAATAGGAATAAACTCAGGCTTTACACAGTTTGGAGTTTTAGTTCCTGTCATCAATTTTTTAGACACAGGCAAATGAGCCGTTAATTGTTTAATACGTGTTTGATTTGACGGATGAGTCGATAAAAATTCAGGTGGCGCTGATTTTGAATTTTTAGCCATGTTTTGCCAAAGCTTAATACTGGCGCTAGGTTCAAAACCTGATTTAGCCATTAAGTCTTGCCCTACTATATCGGCTTCACTTTCGTGTGTTCTGCCATAAGGCATTAACACACCATATTGTACACCTAAACCTAATCCAGCCATCCAAAGGGCTTTATTTTCATTGCCTTTCGCTGCAAGCGCTACACCAGCAATAGCTAACCCGCCTTGAGCAACTTTGTTTGAAGATAAACGTTCGTTTGAATGATGTTCAATAACATGCCCCACTTCATGTCCCATAATGGCAGCAAGCTGGTCTTGACTTTCAGTGACATTCAAAATACCTGTATAAACACCTATCTTGCCACCGGGCAGTGCAAAAGCATTAATTTGTGGAGAATCAAATACCACAACTTCCCATTCACCGTCGTGAGCAGATTTAGGTACGTTTATTGTAATAGCATCTGCAACACATTGTACAAACTGGTTGGTAGCAGGATCTTGACTAATTTTTACTTCTGCTTTCATTTGTTCAAAAGATGTAGCGCCCATTTTGCTCAATTCAGTATTTGAATAAAGCATAATTTGGTTTCTACCTGAAGACGATGTGCTACATGCACTTAATAAAATTTGCGCTGCAACAGCACAAAGTAATAGTTTTTTCATTCATATTCCTAATTCAACATTCTTAAATCGATATGCTTAATTCAACCGCGTCAGAGTTATGTCACTGGTTTATTCAAATTATAAAGCTATACCAAGAAAAATAATGAATAAACAGCTTAACCATATTTAAAGTATTAAGAGGGACACCTTTATAATTTTAAGTCTAACTCACCCTATCCCAAAAGAATATTAAGTTGTTCTTAATTCCTATTTTAAATAAAAACAAACCCAACACAAAACACATGTAATTATTGATATCCCGTAAAAGCAAAAAAGCTTTTGAATAACTCAAAAGCTTTTAATTGAAAATCATACCTTTAACAACTAAACAATAACTTTAGTTTTTCGCAAATAATAACTAAAAAGCACTAAAAGAATTAACCCACTTCCCTCGCCTCCACTACTCTCATTTTGGTTATTAGGGGTAACGTCTTTGGTATTGTTATTAGCAGGTAAAGAAGATAATGATGCATCTAATGGGTATGCATCTAAACTATCAATAACATTATCACCATCATCATCAGTATCTTCATTATTGCCCACCCCATCCAAATCAGTATCTATTGACTCATTTGGATCTAGTGGAAAAGCGTCATCGACATCATTAACATTATCACCATCATCATCGGTATCTTCATTATTGCCCACGCCATCCAAATCAGTATCTATTGACTCATTTGGATCTAATGGAAAAGCGTCATCAACATCATTAACACTATCATTATCATCATCCAAATCTATCATATTAATGGCACCATCATTGTCACTGTCTACACAACCATTTTCATCAAATACATCAGGCATTTTATCTAAACTATCAACAATACAATCGTTATCATCATCAATATCTATAAAGTTTACAAGTCCATCTCCATCAGTATCATCAGCACCAAGAAGCCCCTCTGGTAAGAGTGTTATTTTTGTAAATTCAAATGTTTTGGTTTCAGCTTCTTCACCCAAACCAAGTCTATATTGAACGTCTGAATAACCTGTAACCCATAGGCTACCGTCTTTCTTTAATGCATATGTAGCATCCACAATCGAATAACTAGCCAACCAATCAGTATCTTCTCCAACTTTATTTAATTCTTTTGTTGCATTTTCACCACGCCCTAATACTGGAGAGTTATTGCTAACGGAAGCAGTATAAAGCTCCCCCGAAGATGAGATTATTGAAATATTATAATTTGAAACAGAAAAATGTGACCAACTATTATCTTCAATAAGTACAGGTGTATCATAATTTACATTTTCATCTTTTAGTAAGAAGATAGATCCCCAACCATACAGTCCTGAAGATGTATGTGCGTACTTTCGCCAAAGACCACCATTTATTTTTGTTACTGGTTCAGGAATATCTACTGGTGCTATTTTCCCATTAGTATCCATTCTCCCAAGAGAATTACCAATTCCACCAGTCCATACTTCTCCCTCATTATTCAAGAACATGTAAAAATGTTGTTCATGTTTTGATGCCCCAATCCAATTATACAATCCATTTACTTGAACAGGTGATTCAAAAGATTCAGAATTACCTACTTCAAAAAATGATGCTAATTTACCTATTCCCCACAAACTACCGTCAGCTTTTTGTAAGAAAATTCCATCACCAAAAACTCCAGAATTACTATATATAGCAGTCCAATCTTTATCTATTCCTATTTGCACCGGATCGCTGAAATACTTATCCTGGCCGCTGGTTGAAATGTCAACAGAAGAATAAGTTTCCACTCTCCATAAAGTCCCGTCGCTCTTCAATAAAATCAATAGATTACGGCCAGTACGAATATAAGCTAAATCAATCCAAGAGCCATCTGAAAATAGTTGAGGTTTAGCTCCCGACTTGTCTCCCCAAAACCACAATTGGCCGCGGTGTGTTAATAAAAATGAATATTTGAAGTAATCAAAAAAATCTTGTCGATAATTTGTTTGTAATATAGGAAGAGGTTTTACATGAACTAACGTGGTATAAACATCGTCAGGAAGATTGTTATCATCTGTTACACTTAATTGACTTTCTAAAACAAAGCTATCTTCTTTAAAATCAGCTGCTGCCTGATAGGTAAATGAGTTTTTCTCTATATCTAAGGTGAGACTTCCTTGCTTAGGTTCCTCATCTATTTTATAACTTATTACATCATCATCAATGCTATATCCAGGTAATATTCTGGTTAATGGTTCATTATTAGAAACAAACAATGTTATTTCTGTCGGTATCGTTGGTGGCTGATAAACTTGGCGTTCTACATGAATATTTACACTTTTAAGAGTTAATAGCTCACCATCAAAAGCTGAAAAATCAACACTACCAACAGAACCAAACTTTTGACTATTAACACTAATGATTAACCTGCCCTCATTATCAGAAACAGTAATGTCCCTAGTAGCGTTGATCTTGGTTGTAAGGTTATCGCTTCCTCCATTATCAAAAATAGAATAATCGACAGTAACACTGCCATTTTGAGGAATAACAATTGTATCTGCTACATTAATAACAGGTGCAGTATTAGTATAACCGCTAAACTGAACAGGTATATATTCTTTAGTGCCGCTTGCATCAATCACAACTACACTTGAAGCAGAAATGCTCTTAGTATTATTTAACAATAATTGAAACTGGTTATTTCCAAGTGATATGACGGTGGCTTCCAGCCAATCTTCAGCAGTTGAATCGAGTATACTAACATTAATCTCAGCTGCTATATTTGTAGAAAAATTTAATGTTAGTTGTGTGTTTTGATCTGTAATATGTTGAGGTAATATGTCACTAATATGTATATTGTGTTCTTTGCTATAACCTACTTCAACCGGCGTTGGTGCTGAATAATTAATCGCGCCATGTTCATATGTTTTATAAGCTCTAACCCAATAACATACTTGTTCGTCACCTTCAGGTATGCTTATTTCTGTTTCTTCAACAGTATTATAAATAGCGTAAGTATCTTTAAATAATGGACAAGTACCATTAAGTTTAACTTTTCTAATTTCATAACCATCAGCTTTTGGCATAGCAGACCAACTCAATTTCACTTCATTACTATATATACCTTTAGAGACAACAAAATTATCGGGATAACCAACGCCATTAAAATTAGCAACTATATTCGCAGTCTTATTCAACAACGATGCATTGTCTGCACTATTACCTTCTGATTCATCAATTCCTGTAGGTATTGATTGATAATTAATACTAGGATTTGAATAATGAGTAATAGTCTTGCAACTTACACCTGCTTTGTTACAAGCATCATCATATGACATAATAGTTTTAAATTGATTTTCCACATCAACATGGCCGTATGCATAATCGTTTTCAATAGTTTTTGAGCTTTCAACGAAGCGGTCATGCTTAGCGCCAAGATTGTGGCCTATTTCATGAGCAAAAGTTAAACCTCCTGTACAGTTTATACCTATAACACTAAGTCCATAACGGCTATCAACCCAACCTGAAGCACTCGTTGTGTAATAAGCCTTGCCGCAAAACGAATCAGTAAAAGCCCCCAAATGTCCATAATAATTGACTAAATCCGCATCATATTTATCACGTAATTCATCTAAACGGTCAAAGCTACCTTTACGCTCTAACATGTCAGGTAAAGGATCATTAGGATAATAGGTATTAATCATAACTAAACCCGCGAGCGTATAAGAAGCATCTATTCCTGAATTAATTAAGGCTTGATTTGCATTAGCAAAATCAAGCTCAATCAAGTCTTCCAAGCTAGGTTTTATCTGTAATGCTAATGAGGAATAATAAACCAAAATCCGAATATCATTACTTTCAGTAAAACCTTTAGGAGCTTCACTCTGAAGTGTTTGTAAATAAGTTGTATTATAAGAAGAAGGAGAAACTAATGATTTTTGTAATTTGCTTGTAGATTGCTGCTGCTCTCTATCAATTACATCAGTACTACCTTTTGGGAAAGTGATCTCAAATTTTTCTAACTTTATGTCGTTATCAGCAAGTGTTTGTATTTTCCATGTACCTAGTTTAGCGATAATACTACCGCTTAAGCCATGCTTCGAGTAAATTAAACTAATTGTACTCTTATTTTCTGCCTCACCTAACCAAACCTGCTGATTTTTATGCGTTACATAAAAGTTTTTTCTCACAAATTGAACTAAACCAAGCTCAGGAATATCAATGCTAATGGTATCCTTTTTGATTAGTTTATCTCTACTATCAACTAAAGATATTTGATAACTCGATTCGCTTATTTTTTTAGATATAGAAAAAAGTAGGTCATTGTTTTTAGCAGATACTGCAGTTGATATTAGAATAATAATAAATATTAAAATTGTTTTCACTTACATTCCTTATAACAGTTAAATAACCTTTATTTGTTACTTAACTTATCCAGATAATTTGTATTTTATTTTTAAAGTGTATCAAAAACGCCCAACCAAACAAAACAATTCTATTCTTACCTTCTCAAATATTTATAGCTTGGCACATATACTTTTATATAAGTTACTCAGAAATTAAACTAAACATATTTAACATCGAAACCCCTTATATCATAATGATTTTATTATTTATTATAATTTTTTTAACATTATTCAAAGCAAAAATTAATTCATCTTCTGATTTTGCCGCCATTAAAGATATTCTTACCGCTTCAATTTTGTTTCCTTTCTGGACTGTAGCTTTATTACTTTGAATATTAGCATTTGAATGGCTTACTCTAAAATAATCAGCACTTGAAACCAGTACACCACGCTCTTCTAATGCTTGACTAAATTTATCACTCGTCCACGGTGAAGGTAACGTTAACCATAAATGGAAGCTATTTATTTGGGACGATAGCTGTTCTCCTTTTAAAATACGTTTAGCAATAATTTGACGTTTAATCGCTATGTCTCTTTGCTGTTTTTGAATGGCTAACGCTTGCCCTGAAAAAATAAGTTTAGACGCTAAAGCTAGCGTTAACGGAACCGGCATCCATATTGTATTTCTTATTGTCGCTTCTATACGTTGTTTAAACGTCTCAGGATAAACAATAAACCCGACTCGTAGACCCGGAAAAATAGATTTAGATAAACTACTTAAATAAAAACCATATTCAGGTGCGAAATTAGAGAGTGCAGGAAGTTCAGGACTCAAAAAGCCGTAAACGTCATCATCTATCATCCAAACTTTATGTTTAGTAACTATTCGAGCAATTTCTTTTCTTCGCTTAACAGACATAATAGAAGCTGTTGGATTTTGATGAGAAGCAACTACAATCAATAGTTTTATATCATGTTGCTGACAAGCTTGTTCTAACGATTCTGGCGTAATGCCCTCTTCATCTATTTCAAGCGGAATAAGTTTTCGTCCGAACTGATTAGCAAGTGAAATAATGCCCGGATAACATAAGCTTTCTACAGCAATACAATCACCATAATCAGTTAAAGTACTTATTAGCACCATTAAACCATGCTGCGCACCACTGCATAGCGATACTTGTTTTTTGTTTATTAGTACCCCTTGCGATAACAACCAATGTGTCGCCGCTTGATGATCCGTTAGGCTACCCCCTGCAACATTATAATCCATTAATTCTGATAATTTATTTTGCTCGCTCAAGCTTTTAAGTTGCTGCGTAATTTGTTGATTTGCAATATTAACTTGCGGTTTGATAATAGATAAATTGATAGATTGAAGATCATTCGCTTTGATCGCTTGTGGTAATACAGGACACGCAGAAACAAAACTCCCTTTACCTACTTTTGCATTAATAAAACCAGCACTTTCGGCTGCTTTATATACTTTAGTAACGGTAGCCACAGCAATACTTAACCTTGTTGCCAACTCTCTATGCGTAGGTAATTTATCACCCGCTTTCAATAAGCCTTGTTCAATAGCATATTGAAGTTGTTGATAAAGTGCCTGATGTAAGGTTAGTCGATTTTTCCTTTGATGAAAGCCATCAAGCCAATTCCATAATTGAGACATTATTTTTCCATAGCCAAAGCTAGTACAATTAACAACATTGTACTAGCTAACATTTTTTATACCATAAATTTTCACGCTATTTAAAAGAAAAACAACCAAATATATGGAAAGTGCATCGCTTATTATTTTTAATACTGGTTAAATAATTCTATTGTTTTTTTATGGAGAGTTTTTAAATGAAAGTAGCATTTATTGGTTTAGGCACTATGGGATATTCAATGGCGGGACATTTACAACATAATGGCCTGCAAGTAACCGTTTTTAATAGAACAGAAACAAAAGCTTTAGCATGGAAAAACGAATATAACGGCTCTATCGCGCCAACACCTAAAGAAGCAGTAAAAGAAGCTGAATTGGTTATGTGTTGTGTGGGAAATGATAACGATTTAAGAGAGGTTTGCTTTGGAGAAAATGGAATATTAGCAGGATTAAAAGAAGGTGCTATTTTAATTGATCACACAACAACCTCTGCTGAAGTGGCTAAAGAAATATCTCAAGTATGCCTTAAACAAAACAACACCTTTTTTGATGCCCCCGTATCTGGCGGTGAAATAGGTGCTCAAAATGGCGCGCTAACAATTATGGTTGGTGGCGATGAAGAAAAATTTAAAGACATTGAAAACACGATTAATATCTATGCTAAACAAGTGACTCGTTTAGGCGATGTAGGCGCAGGACAAACCTGTAAAATGGTTAATCAACTCTGTATAGCCGGCATTTTACAAGGGTTGTCAGAAGGTTTAACACTCGCTAAAAAGTCAGGATTAGATTTAGTTACCGTAAGAGATGTACTTAAACATGGTGCAGCTCAGTCTTGGCAGCTTGAACAACGAACGCATACCATGGCAGAAGATCAATTTGATTTCGGGTTTGCTATAGACTGGATGAGAAAAGATTTGAATATTTGCTTAGAGCAAGCTGAACAGCTAGGCATAAATTTACCTGTAGCTAAAATGGTAGATGCTTCGTATCAGCGATTACAAGAAAAGGGGTTTAATCGTTGCGACACCTCGGTTTTAATTAAAGATATAGAATAAAGGCTCACCTTTTATCAAAAAAGCCCTTTGAAAGTATATTTAAAGGGCTTTTGAACACATATATCAGCTATAACAAATTCAATAAAGAGTTATCTATAACCGAGTAATTTATTTTCTTTAATTTCTTCAACAATAGCTTCCGGTACATTCTTTTCCCAGCCTGCCTTACCTGAAGATATTTGCTTAAGTACTTCTCTAGAGTATATTTTTAATAATTTTTTATCACTGCATTCAATACCTGATATAAAATTATTTTCTAGTAAATGTTGATATAAAAAGCGTAAATGGTCAGGCACTTTAACTTGAGTAAAATCAATAAGCTCGTCGCCATTTTCTAATTCTGGATATACAAATATACGCGTATTATCTGGAAATAATTTACCAAAAGCTTCCAGTATTCCACCTTCTACCCCACGATAAAACTGCTCATCAAAAATTTGTCGCATGTTCATCATACCCACAACAATCCCTATTTGTAGCTGCGTATATTGACGAAAATAAGCACGTAAAGAAAAGTAACGAGTGTAATCAGAAATCATTACGCTATAACCCAGCGAGTTTAGTAACTGAACCCTTGTAATAATATCAGCTTCAGGCACTTTCGCATCATTACCATACAGATCATTCAGCGATATTTCAGCAATAGCAATTGTACTATCACCATCTAAACTATTAAGCGTATTAAAAGAGTTTTTACCTTGCTCAATCATATCCACATTTAGTTTAGTGGCTGGCTTGAATGAACCACGAATCGTTAATACGTTCTTTTTATACAACATATCTGCTGGAACAGTTACTGAACCATCAGGCTTAAACATAATGGCACGGGTTTTCCAACTACGTATTAAGTGTAAGTTTATCGCACGGTTATCAATATCTTCAAAATAGGGCCCTTCAAATTCAATGGCATCTATTTCAATACGATCTTTACCTATGTTGTCACTTAAAGAATCAATAATATCTTTTGGATTTTCAAAATAATAATAAGCGGCGTAAATAAGGTTTACACCTAAATTGCCTAACGCTTCTTGTTGCGCTTCAGCGCTATCATCATGCATGCGAACATGAATAGTAATATTTGAAGGCTCTGCGCCTGGATACATTTGCACTCTAACACCACACCAAGCATGGCATTCGTTTTTACGATTAAAACTTTTAGCGGCAACCGTTGCTGCATAAGAAAAATAACGTGAAGACTTAGAACGAATATCACCTACCCGGTCTACCACAAGAGCAAATTCTTGTGTCATCATAGCTTTTACACGTGCTTTACTTACATAACGTCTATCTTCTTGCACACCGTATATTGCATCAGAAAACTTCATGTCATAAGCAGACATAGTTTTAGCAATAGTTCCTGCTGCAGCTCCCGCTAAAAAAAACTGCCTCGCCACTTCTTGGCCTGCACCTATCTCTACGATAGTTCCATACTTTTTCTCATCAAGATTCAAGCGTAAAGCTTTGTTACTTGTAGTGCGCGAGCTAACTTTTTTATCCATGATTTCTCCAAACATCATTAATATGTTCATAACCACTTACTTAATTTTAAATAAAAATAAGTGGTATGTAAGAATACAAACTTTTCAATTACTAATTTATTAGTATAACGGGTTCTTATTATATTCTTATTTAAATATTATTTCCCTTAAATTCAGATAAATCACCTCAATATAGCGATATAAAAATAAGCATTTAACTTATCCTGAAAAATATCTTGAAAAACCTTTAAAAATTCATGTTGTTTTAAGCTTTATTGTATTAAATCAATGTTTTTAAATTTTCATCTTCTATAGTTAGTTTAAGAATATTAATTTAAATAATATATAGGCGTTTTAGATGACAAAACAACTTATTCTGGTTATTAACTGCGGTAGTTCTTCACTTAAATTTTCTTTAATCAATCCCAAATCAACTAAGACTATTTTAACCGGTCTGGCTGAGCAGTTGTTTTCAGATAAAGCCACTATCAAAATAAAGTATAAAGAAGACGTTATTGTTAAAAATATTGTAGCTCCTTATGACCATAGTTTAGCCATAGCAATACTCGTTGATGAATTAAAAGCTTTTGACTTTAATGATAACATTATCGCTATTGGTCACCGAGTGGTTCATGGTGGAGAAAACTATAGTACGCCCACATTAATTACTGATGAAGTAAAACAAATAATCGGCTCTTTATCTCGATTAGCTCCTTTGCATAATCCAGCCAATTTAATGGGTATTACGGTTTGCGAAAAAGCATTTGAATCACTTCCGCAAGTTGCCATTTTTGACACCGCTTTTCATCAAACACTTCCCTCTAAAGCTTTTATCTACGGCTTACCTTATGAGTTATATGAAGAACATAGTATTAGGCGTTATGGTTTTCATGGAACTAGCCATTATTTTGTATCCGCTGAAGCAGCAAAATTAATTAACAAGCCTATTGAACAATGTAACTTTATTTCAGCCCATTTAGGTAACGGTTGTAGTATTACCGCAATAAAAAATGGCAAAAGTGTAGACACAAGTTTAGGTTTTACACCCAACGAAGGTGTCATGATGGGAACACGTTGCGGCGATATTGACTCAAACATTATTTTTTATTTAGTGAATAAGCTGGGTTATTCAACTGATGAAATCAATAAGCTCCTCAATAATAAAAGTGGTTTATTAGGCGTTTCAGGTACCAGTAACGATTGTAGAGCATTAGAAGAAGCAATGACTGATGATCCAAACTGCAGAGCAACATTAGCATTAACGATATTCAGCTACAGAATAGCTAAAGTTATCGCATCTTATACTGCAAGCTTAACAGAACTAGACGGTATTATTTTTACCGGCGGTATCGGTGAAAATTCAATGTTGGTTAGAAAAATGGTGGTATCTCACCTACAAATTCTTAATTTTTATCTTGATGATGAAAAAAATGAACAAGCTCGTTTTGGTCAAAGCGGTAATATCGCCGCTAACAACTCACGTTCATGCTGGGTTATTCCTACAAACGAAGAGTTTGTTATTGCTGAGCAAACACAACAATTACTTTCTTTAAAGAATACTGGGGAATAAAAATGCATCATAAAATAATGTTAATTCCAGCGGGATTTGGTGTAGGTCTTACCAGTATAGCTGTTGGTTTAGTACATGCGTGTCAACAACGTGGAATTAAAGTGGGACACTTCAAACCCATTAGCCAACCCTCTCGCAGTGTATTAAAAAATAAAAAAGATCATATTAGTTGGTCAACCGACGATCACTCAATTCCTCTTAGTTATGTTGAAGAACAAATGGCTGACGGACAACGTGAATTTATTCTTGAAAAAATAGTAGAAAACTACGACAACTTTAGCCAACACTACGACGTTGTAATTATAGAAGGTTTAATTCCTACCACGCGCCAACCTTATGCAGGCAGAATTAACCGAGATGTAGCGCAAACACTTTCTGCCAATATTGTTTTAGTAACCACTCTGGGTAACGATACCGCTGAAGAATTTGAAGATCGTATCGAAGTAACAGCTGAAACTTTTGGGGGAATTAAAAATAGCAAGCTACTCGGTTGTATTATTAATAAAGTTAATTCGCCTAATGAAGATGAATTTGGTTTATTACCCAGAGAAAATGAAATTGAGTCTAATGATGCAACCGATTTATTTCCTGCATTATCTATCTTTAAAAACAAACAATTTAAACTATTGGGTTCTGTTCCATGGGAAATGGATTTAGTTGCTCCCAGAGTTTGTGATATTAGTACTTATTTAAATGCAACACTGATTAATAAAGGAGATTTTGAACACAGAAGAATTAGAAGTATCAGTTTTTGTGCGCGTACCGTTGATAACTTAGTCAGCCATTTACAACCCAGCCGACTAATTGTTACACCAGGCGATCGTACCGATATAATTATTGCAACTTGTTTATCTGCACTTAACGGTACAAAAGTAGGCGCATTATTATTAACCAACGGTTACGTACCTAATGAATATGTACTCGACTTATGTAAACAGGCGCTTGAAGCTGGCTTACCTGTACTTTCTGTAAAGTCTGACACATGGCAAACCTCCCGTTACCTTATGAACTTCACACCAGAAATTCCTAAAGATGACATACAACGGCATGAAAAAGTAAAACAACATATTACCGATCATTTATCTGGTAGCTGGTTAGACACCTTATCGCAATCTATTCAACAGAATAGCTTACTATCTCCACCGGCTTTTAGGCATAAATTAACCGAACTTGCTCGCAAAGCGAATAAACTTATTATCTTGCCAGAAGGAGAAGATATAAGAACCATAAAAGCTGCCGCAATATGCGTTAAGCGTAATATAGCTCGATGCCAATTATTGGGTAACAAAGAAAATATTTTACGTATTGCCGAACAACAAGGTATTGAATTACCTGAAGGCTTACTTATTACAGATCCTGAAAACATTGTAGATAATTATATCGCTCCCCTTGTAGAATTAAGAAAGCACAAAGGTGTAACCGAAGCGATTGCCAAACAAGAACTTACCGACAATGTAGTACTGGCGACCATGATGCTGAAATTAGGTCAAGTAGACGGTTTAGTCTCTGGCGCAGTAAATACCACAGCCAATACCATTAGACCTGCCCTACAATTAATTAAAACCGCTGATAATTGTAACTTAGTATCATCTATCTTTTTTATGTTATTACCCGAACAAGTCCTTATATACGGTGATTGCGCCATTAACCCAGATCCTAATGCTGAACAACTTGCTGATATTGCTATTCAATCGGCAGACTCTGCAACCAAGTTTGGTATAGAACCTAGAGTTGCTATGATCAGCTACAGCACGGGTTCTTCGGGCACAGGGGCTGATGTAGAAAAAGTCACGCTAGCGACTAAAATAGCGAAAGAAAAGCGCCCTGATCTGATCATAGACGGACCACTACAATACGACGCAGCCATAATGAAAAGTGTTGCAAAGAAAAAAGCGCCTAATAGCCCCGTAGCAGGTAAAGCCACTGTATTTATATTTCCAGATTTAAATACAGGCAATACCACCTATAAAGCGGTGCAACGATCCGCGGATCTTGTTAGCATCGGCCCAATGCTACAAGGTATGAGAAAACCCGTGAATGATTTATCAAGAGGAGCGTTAGTCGATGACATTGTATACACAATTGCGTTAACCGCCATACAAGCTAATACGTAATTTGTACAGTAATTGTGTATAAATATATCAAAAAACTAAGCGTTCAAAAACAACACAGCACCATATAAACACTATAAAACAGCAACTTAATACACATATAAAGGGTTGTTAACAATGATATCCACAGGTTTTGTGGATATCATTAAATTATTGGGTATAAAAATAGGATCCTTAATAATAAAACCTTCAAAAAATGTAATATAAATACTTGTATTTCTCTCCTCCCTACCTTTTACCATTGCTTTAATGTTAAAATAATTTCATTCAAAATTTAGTTGCTACTTTTACTTATACCTTTCATTAATAGGTTCAGTATTAGCTAATACCATATTTATACCCGTTATCATTCAAGATGCAGGTTTCAGTAGTAACGGGTATATATTCACCACATTAAGTTTCGAACAATAACAAGGGTTAAAGATGACAACCATCTACGGCATAAAAAACTGTGATACCGTAAAAAAATCACTTAAATGGTTAGAAAAAAATAATATTGAGTTTTCATTTCACGATTTTAGAGTCGATGGTTTAACACCTGAGCTACTCACTTCTTTTGTTGATAGAAGCAGCTGGGATGTATTATTAAATAAACGCAGTACAACATTTCGTAACTTACCGTCAGAAATTAAAGATAACTTAACTGACGACGTAATCTTCAATGCCGTAATTGAACAACCCACTTTATTAAAGCGCCCTATTCTTATCAAAAACGACATCACGTGTGTTGGCTTTAAAGACGATTTATATCAGGAAAACTTACTATGAGTAACAACACACCCGTTATTGAATTAACAAAAGACCTTATTTCACGTAAATCTGTAACCCCAGAAGATGCTGGCTGCCAAGACCTTATATCAAACCGCTTAGGCGCTATAGGGTTTAATAACGAATCTATGGTGTTTGAAGACACAACCAACTTATGGTCAAGAAAAGGTACGCAAGATCCTGTGTTTTGTTTTGCTGGTCATACCGATGTTGTTCCAGCGGGTAATTTAGACTTATGGAATACACCGCCATACGAGCCAACAATTATAGATGGTATGTTATATGGTCGTGGTGCTGCAGACATGAAAGGCAGTTTAGCCGCCATGATCATAGCAACTGAGCGTTTTGTAGCTGACTACCCAGATCATAAAGGTTCAATTACTTACCTTATTACCAGTGACGAAGAAGGCCCTTTTATAAACGGCACTACACGCGTTATTGATACGTTAGAAGCTCGTAATGAAAAAATCACTTATTGTATTGTAGGTGAACCTTCTAGTACTAATGAAGTAGGCGATATCATTAAAAATGGTCGTCGTGGTTCAATTTCTGGTGAGTTAACTATTCATGGAAAACAAGGTCATGTTGCTTATCCTGAACATGTTAAAAACCCTATTCACTCAGCCATGCCAGCATTAGCCGAACTAAGCCAATGTCATTGGGATGAAGGTAACGATTTTTTCCCTGCGACAAGCTTTCAAATATCCAACTTAAACTCAGGTACAGGTGCAACCAATGTAGTACCAGGGCATATTACGGCTTTATTTAACTTAAGATACAGCACTGAGTTAACAGACCAAATAATTGTAGACAAAGTACACGCAATACTTGATAAGTATAACTTTGAATACGACATTAATTGGACCTTTAACGGCAAACCTTTTATTACTGAACCTGGCCCATGGTTAGATGCAGTAACCAATGCAATAGAAACTACTATGGGTAAACCTACCCTGTTGTCTACTGCCGGTGGTACATCAGACGGACGATTTATTGCCCCAACAGGTGCTAAAGTTATTGAATTAGGCCCGTGTAACGCAACGATTCATCAAGTAAACGAAAGTGTTTCATGTAGTGATTTAAACAACTTAGTTGATATTTATTATCAATCTCTTGTTAATGTTTTAGGTAAATAAACATGTTATTGAATACCTCACAGCTTAGCGGACAAAGTGATAACCATATTACTTGGCTTACAGAGCATGTTGGTATTCATAAAGACATGCTCTTAGCGTGGCAATCACTTTGTGATGCTGCACTAATCGCTGGCTTTAATCTTAAAATAGCCAGTGGTTATCGTAGCTTCGACAGACAACTCTCCATTTGGAATAGAAAATTCAGCGGTGAGCTTGCCACTAAAAACAAGCTTAACGAAACAGTAGATTTAACACATTTATCTGATAATGAAAAAGTTGACGCTATATTAGTATACTCAGCATTACCGAGTACCAGCAGACATCATTGGGGCACAGACATAGATGTTTATGCCGATAACCTACTGTTAGAAAATCAAAAATTGCAGCTAGAACCTTGGGAATATGAGCAAGGTGGCCCCTTTGAAAATCTCAGTTTATGGCTAACACAACACGCACCAACATTCGGTTTTTTCTTCCCTTACGATGAAGACCGAGGCGGAGTGGCTGTTGAACCTTGGCATTTATCATACGCACCATTAGCGCAACCGTGTTTATGTAATATGACCATTGAAACATTAACTCAAGCTATTGAGCAATCAAACATATTAGGAAAGCAGGCTATTTTAAATAAATTACCTCATATTCTTAGCCAATATGTTCATAATATAAATAAAGGATCAGAAATATGATTGATATGGGCGAATGGCTTATTCCTATTGTCATTATAGGCGTCGTTTTATTTTACATTGGTAATTTAAGTACCTTGCAAAAAAATGCGAAAACGCCTTTACGAAAAAAAGGATTAAACGATCTTGAAGAAACGTTACCTCGCAGCCACAAAACTGATCATAAAATGCCTACGGTAAGTAATAAAGCAGACTCGCCCTATAAAAAGTTATAACTATTTTTCATTCCCCCCATAAAAAACTCTACTAAGGTAAAGGTTTTTTATGGGGATACAAATTAAGGTATTATATTGAACGTTTTCTTAACTCAGTTACTTGTTCAAATCCAATCCCCCAGTTATCAGTATTAATCTCATCTATAACAACAAAAGTCATTTCTGGTTTTTTATTAAGAACATCAACCATTAACTGAGTAGCTCCCTTAATAAGCGCTTTCTTTTGCTCACGAGTAACGTTTTCATCTGTAATTTTAATATTAAGATATGGCATGGTAATTCCTCTAGTGTTTATCTGAGATATCTGTAAACATTTTATTAACAATCAACCAGTTACCGTTTTCTTTTAATAAACCAAGAAAATCAATGTAATGATAATCGAATAATGGACATTCAACTTTCACCGATGCTTGATCATGTATTACATCAATTGAAAGTAACTTAAAAGCAAACTCTGCTTTTAAGTCTGCTGGAATAGGTCTTGTAGCTACATTAGCTAACCATTCTTTTTTAGAAAGACGTAAGCCCGGTGATTTTAACCAAGCATCGTTATGAAATATTGAGGTTAATTTATCTACATCACCATAATATAAGCCATCAAAATAACATTGTATTAATGCCATAATATTCATGAAATCATTTTCAGCATTCTGTGTTACTTTCATGAGCTTTCCTGTGATAAATAAGAGTTCGACTTTATTTTCTCTGCGTTAGTAGCATTTATAAAACTTGGTAGCGATTGAATAGCAGCCAACATTTTTTCTGTTTGTGCGCCATAAACAATATCGACAGGAAAAAAATCTCCCCACGTTGAGTACACTGTCAGCATAATATCTGCCGCTGAATAACTATCTCCTCCTAAAAAAGGCTGATTACTTAATTTATTCTCAACAACTTTCCATAAAAGATTAATCTGTTTAGCCGCTATATTTAAAGCATTTATCTTTTCCTCTTTGTTAATAATACTTTTACCAAGAAAGAATAATTTACTGTACGCTGGGTGCATAGTTGCATTGGCAAACATAATATCTTGTATAGCATTGGTACGTGTATTACCTATATTGGGTAACATAGAACTTTGATGTTTATCTAAAAGATACAAGATGATTGCAGCGCCTTCTGAAAGTACCTCCGTGTTATCAATTAACACAGGTACAGTTCCTACGGGATTTATTTCATTAAAATTATCTATTTTATTTACATCAATAAGGATCGGTTTTTGATCTAATTCCAGTAACACAATTTGCGTTGCTAGTGAACACGCACCTTGAGAATAATAAAGTGTATACATAGTATTTCCTTACAAAATATACGAGTTAAAAACTTATATTAACCTCATGTATATATTTCATATATAGCAACAATATAGATATACTGTTTCCATTTTAAAAACAATAAGGAGGCTGTGTTGGATAAACTTAGAGCAATAGAGTTATTTGTACGCCTTGCAAGTTTAGGTAGCTTTACACGTGTTGCAGAGCAAACTAATACTTCAAAATCAATGGTCAGCAAGGAAATCTCTCGTTTAGAAACTAGTTTAGGTGTACGTTTATTACACCGTTCGACAAGAAATGTGCAATTAACTCATGTGGGTGAAAACTACTTATTACGAGCGAAAAGTATTTTGGAAAAATTAGATGATGCCGATAATTTTGTACAAGATTTACATAAAAATTTACGAGGAAAACTTAAAATAAATATTCCAATGGCTTTAGGAATAACCGATTTATCTAGCTTATTTGCTGACTTTATGATTGAAAACCCTGAGATTGAACTTGATATCCATCTATCTGATGAAAATATAGATTTAGTTGAACAAGGTTTCGATTTAGCATTTAGAGCTTCCAGTAAACCTATAGATTCAATCTATGTTGGCAAACCCATAACACAATTTACGTATAGAATATGTGCTACATCAGAATACCTTCAAAAATCACCGGCAATAACATGCTCTCAAGATCTTAATCAGCATAATTGTTTTATTTATAGTTACTTTCAAGATAAAAATGTATGGCCTATCGAAGGTGGGGTTACTATCAAAGGAAACTTAAAAGTAAACAATACATTATTTATGATGGAAACAATTAAACGAGGTTTAGGTATTGGTTATATACCTGACTTTATATGCCGAGAGGCAATAAATAAAAAACAAGTGGTGGAGGTGCTACCTAACATAGCTAAACCTAAAATTACGCTTTATGCTTTATACCCCGCTAGGCAATTTGTGCCAGCAAAACTCGTACAGTGCATAGCGTATACTCAGCAATGGTTTGAAAATAACAAAAAAGCCCTACCGAAGTAGAGCTTTAATAAACATCAATCTAAAAGTTAATAATCAGTATTATTAACTAACAGCTGATTATTGAAATAAGTTTTCAAAAGATAAACCTGATTTCATCACAGGTAAAATAGCCTCTAGCGTTTTAGCAGGTAATGCGTTTTCTGCTTCATCTAAAATAGTTACCGCTGTTTCTTTTTCTATATCAGTAAATATAAATTTATATTTACCATTGGCTAAATCAAGCACAGGTTTATCATCACCCCAAATGCTGTCCCAAAAACCTTGTTCGGGTTTAGCAAAATCAACATAGTAAATATGCTTACTTTCATTCAAATCAGTTACTTCAAAACCATTATCACTAAAGAATGTAGGCACACTAGTCCATAGTGAATCTAATTCCATATCCACAATAAATGCAGGTTCGTTTTGCTTGTTTTTCCCTACAGTAACAATCGTTTCATTTGCTTTCGACTGTAATAGCTCATGCTTATAAATACGGTATTGGTAATCAACCTCACCAATCAAATCATTTAACATAGCCATTTCAGCACGATGTTCGTCGATAGGGTTAATTTCAGTAATGGTTCCGTTTTCATCTTTTTTAGAGTAATCGATTAAATCAACTTTAATAGCAACACTTCTACCATGAGGTTTAGTATCTAAAGTATATTTAAAACGCTTACTTTCGGTTTCTACTACTTCTTTTAAAAACCAAAAACCCTCTTCTTTTTCAGTTATATACCAATCTGACTCAAATATAAGATTGTCTGAACCAACCGGAGTTAACGCAACATTATCAGTAGCTAATTGAGATTTAACAGCGCTTCGAATAAAGTCTAATAAGTCTTTATCGTCAATCACTTGATCAAACCAAACTTGAGGTTCACCTTCGTTACCTTCAATTCTAGATGCTGCAGCAATAGGTATAACTAAAGCAGGTGCTCTAATATCCATTTTATCACCAACAGGTGCATTTGAATTAGCAACGTCAGGTACATAAAAATCGGGGTGTTGTTTAGGTTTAATTAACCCTTCAGGAATCGTTAAAGGTTTGACCTCATCTCTATTAGCGTAATCAAAATTTCCATGAGCTTGCTTGTTGCTCACATTACTACACGCCGTTGTTATAGATAAACTTAATAGCGAAATACAAAATAATTTACGATTCATTAAAACTCCTGCGGATACCATCTGAATCTCATGTGTAACAATTAATATTACAATGGATGTTAACCGAATAAAATATACGTTGTTTAGATAAGTTTACTTAAAATTATCTATTAAAAACTATCAACTTGGATAACAAATATAGGATTAAGTTCAAACAAAACTGAATATTTAACTACAACATTGGTTTGAACTAATGCGTCATGGTACTTGCCTCATTTTACAAACACAAGAAACCACGGTAATAAATTTTAAATATTATCTGTAAGTCGCTCTATTAGTGTACTAATGAATGTTATATGAGATACAATGCAACCTCTGAACAAAATGAATAAATCACATAATTTAAAAGGTTATTTCACACAATGTCTCAATATTTAGTGCTAAATGCTATGGGCTCAGATCGTACGGGCAGCGTTAGCGAAATAATAAAGCTCGCGAGCAAATGTGGCTGCAACATTATTGACAGCAGAATGGCTATTTTTGGTGAAGAATTCACCCTGATCATGCTATTAGAAGGAAGCGCAAAAGCCATTAACTTAATTGAATCTAAGTTTCCAATTATCTCTCATAAACTCGAGTTAATTACCATGATGAAGCGTACTTCTGGTTATAAACCGCTTGATTTCACTCATCATTATGAAGTGCAATACGCAGGTATAGATCAACCAGGTATACTTAAATCGGTTACCGCATTCTTTACTGCACGCAAAATAGATATATCCTCTTTAAAATCTGTTATTGACCCTAAAGACAGCACCACAAGCGCAACCATTTTAATTGCTCTAACAGAAGATACTAGTATTGATGTTCTAGAAGGCGATTTTATTGAATTATGTGCACAAATAGGCGTTCAAGGCTGCATTAAACCCGCTAATTCAAATCTCTTATAATTTAATCATTTACTTTTAACCGCACATATTAAGGTTCTCTCATGAAAACAATTACCGTAGGTGAAAAAGCTCCCCTTTTTACATTACTTGATGAAAACGAAAAAGAAGTATCCCTCGCCTCTTACATAGGTAAAAAACAAGTATTAGTTTATTTTTATCCAAAAGCGATGACACCTGGCTGTACCGTGCAAGCTCAAGGTTTACGCGATAGCAAAGAACAACTTGATGCTTTAAATACCGTGGTATTTGGTATTAGCCCTGACGAACCTAAACGTTTAGCTAAATTTTGTGTGCGTGATGAATTAAATTTCACATTGTTATCAGATCCTAAACATAAAGTAGCTGACGACTTTGGCGTTTGGGGCTTGAAAAAATTCATGGGAAAAGAATACGACGGCATTCATCGTTTAAGCTTTTTAATTGGCTTAGACGGCAACATCAGCCATGTATTTAATAAGTTTAAAACTAAAGATCACCATGAAGTTGTGCTTGAGGTTATTAAGGCTTAAGTCTTCCTATTTAAAACTTAAGTAAAATAAAAAAACCAACTCATTCGAGTTGGTTTTTTAATGTTCAATTGTTCGCTTCCCTATTAACAATAAATAGGTTTAATACGTTCTATCAAGGCTAAGTCGGTTTGATTAATAGCCCCCTTTTGTAACCACGAAATAAAGCTGGCTTGTAAATCAACAGTGTTGCCTGAAACCATTTGTTCTTGCATAAGTTTTACTTGAACTTGCATACGCTCAGCTTTGTATGTTTCTGGTGATTCTTGCCCTGCAAAAATCTCAAGCATTAAGGTGTCTTCAAGTCGATCAACCTGTTCAGACTTTTGCATAACATCTGTTAAACGTTTTTTCCAAGCCAGCGACATTTGATTAAAAGTTTCTGTTGCTTGAATCTCTTCAGCATTTGCGTCTTCTTGGGCCATGTTTTCAAGCACAGCAAAAATAGCATGCCATGTTTGTTTTTCTTTATTATCATTAATTTGATTAATTTTATCGTTAATTGCTGATATAAACGCTTCAATTTTATGTACAAACTTTTTATTAACCGGTTTAATACTGAGTGCTTGCGATAATATAGCTTGAGCATCTGATTGAGCCGTAGTTAATTCATTGATATTTTCATAGCTTTTAGTCGCAATTTGTAAATCGTTTAATTGCGTATTAAGTTGATCAAGCAGTGTTTGATGCTCGGCTTTATTAATTTCTTGTACTTCATCACGCTTTTTAAACAAGGCGTCGTTTACTGCTCTAAACTCTTTCCACAGTTTATTTTCATGCTTAACACCACTGTAACCAATGTTTTTCCACTGGTTTTGCAGATCTTTAACTGTATTTATTGCAGCAAAAATATCGTCGTTTTCTGACGCTTTAATGGCGTTTTCAATTAACGATTTTTTTAATACGGCATTATCATCATGATAAGCACGTAAACGCTTTTTAATAGGTTGTACTAGTTCATTATATTGCGCTTGAATTTCTTTATATTTACCGCGTTCAACCTCTCCAGCAGCTTGCCATTGTTGTTGAAACTTATTGAGTTGTACATCAACCTCTTTCCAGTCAACAGGTTCTTGTTCGCATGTTTGTACAAATTCTGTGATTTCGTTTAATACGGCTAATCGAGCTGACAAGTGCAACTCTCTTATTTTTTCTTGTTCTTTATAATATAAACGACACGGTGCAAATGCTTGTTCGCAGTACTCATTAAAGTCAGTATTTAATTGTCGTTCAATATCATCATCAGCATGACCTAAAGAATTCCATTTAGTTCTATATTCTTTTACTTTAGCTGCTTGGTCGTTTGGATTATCAAGTGGTGTTTTAACAAGCGCTTGTATTTCTTCTAAAAGTTCTTGTTTACGTGGTGTAGCAATATAATGCTCCCAATCACTTAACTCAGCCATTTTTTCGCTAACAGCATCAAAATCTTTTTGAATTCTACTTTTTTGCTTATCAGATAATTGCTCAAACGATTTTTCAATGCGTTTAAAAATACCAAATGCAATATTATATTTACCACCTGAAATAAAACGTTTTAACTCGTTGATTTTCTTTTGAACTTGACTAAATTGTTTTTTCTGTTCTGCGACAAAAGGCGCTAATCCGGCATTCCATGCTAAAGCGATTTCTTTTTGGGCATTAGTAATAGATTCAGGTAAAACGCCAGACGCTTGCTTCTCAACAATTTTCCATTGGCTTAACCAATCATTATAAATAGGCTGACGTTCATTAAACTCTTCATTACTGCTAGGTAAAGCTAGTTGAGATATTTTGGCGATAAGTTGAGTCGCATCCGTTACTGATTTCGCAATATTAGGAATTTGTTTCAATTTATCTTGTTGCTGTTTTAACTCGTTTGAAAAGTGCTTTTTGTCAGCGCTACTTAAAACAGATTCATTTAACTGTTGAGTAATACGAGTAAACGTTAGCTCAAATAACATTTCGTCAACTTCAGCATCTTCAAAAATAGACGTGGTTAATGATTGGTTGATTTGAGCGATTTCTTTCTCAAAAAACACTTTAGCGGCTTGTTGTTCTTCAGCCAGTTTATCAGCAATCAGCTTTTGTTGATAAGCTTCAGCTTTTGGCGCAAATATTTTATCTAGCTGTGTTTCAATAGTGGCGTGCTTAGTTATAAACACGTCTTTTTCTTGCTCAGTTAAACAATCAAATTCACTTGATAGACTTTGCCATTCAGCCAGTAATTCTTCTTTTTTACTTAACATAACACCGTAATCAGCTACGTCAGTTAATGCTAAAAATTTAGATAAATTTAATTGTGTTTTTTTACTAAGGGCTTTCGGTAATTCTAATAGACGATCAATTTCAGCTATTTTATTATTAATTTCTGCGGTAATTTCTTCGTTACAGGCTTTTTTAGCGAGTTTTTCAAATTGCGATTTATCAGTGACTTTTTCTAATAAATAACGTTGAATAGCAAGTTGTGGCTTTTGAGTAAAAACAGACGTTAACAGTTGTGGCTTGTTAATTTTTTCATATAAAGCGATAACTAGTTTTTCATTTGTTTCTGTGGTTAACCATGCTTCCAATCCTGCTAAACTTTTTACGGTTTGAATATACTTTAACTTTCTTTCGTCTGATAACGTTATTTGATGATTACCCGAAAGTATTTTAGTGACTTGCTTTTGTGCGTATTCTTTTACTTTTTTATTGCTGTTGTTATCACTTTCATTTAGCCAAAGGTCGAAATCGGCTAACTTAATTAATGCGGTGCGCCTAACTAGCTCGTTTTCATCTTGCTGAGCTAAATTGATGAGAATGTTTTTATCTTCAGGGTTGGCTATATTTAAATCACTTATAGCGGTTATACGTACGTTACTGTCTTTGTGTTGCCATTTTGCTTTAAAAAACTTCGAAAAAATCATATATCAGAAAACCTAGCAATATTATTTTGGTCGGAAAACGCTTCTTTAAGTTCACGTTTAGTTTTTGTTACTATTTCACCATTAGCACCGATTGTTAGCATTTCATCAGAGTTTAAGTGTTTAGCTTGATAGGCCATTACTATTTGTAGTGACGAATCTCGTTGGGCTTGATCTACTTTGGTACCTTCTGGCCACTTACCTGTTTCTGCGGCATGTTTTAATCGTAAATACATGCTTTCATCCATATTTTCAACAAGCTGTATAATATTCATAATTTTACTCTGCTAGATGTTATTAATCGTTAACGCTATTTGCTACGTTTTAAAAGAAGAAGTCTTACGCGAGTTACAAGATAAAGAATAAAGCCAAGTACTGTACTTGCTATAGACCCTATATATTCGATGGTACCTGGTTGCGCATCTTTTAAATAAAAGAATAAAAAACCACCACAAAATAACAACATTGCAATAAAAGAATGTGTCATTAATTTTTGTTGCTGTTTAATAGCATTGGTTTGTTTTAGAAGGGCTAATTTAGATTGATCGATACCGGCTATTTCAATACTACAATGAGTACAGGTTTTTGCTTTATCTGATATCTTTTTTTTACAACTAGGACAATTAATAACGGCCATAATAATCTCACACAATAAATACCCGTGTATTCTACAAAAAAAAACGCCCTAGTGGGCGTTTAATTTAAAGATTTTGAGTTATTTCCTCGATTATTTTTTTAATCTATCTTCCCAAAATTTAGCATTTTTGATTCCTAGCTTTATTGGATCAAATGTGTAATTTTCGACACCCGCCTTTTTTTGTTTTTCATAATCTTTTAATGCTTTAATTGCAGGCTTAGCAATAAAAAACATAACAATAATACCAATAATATTTAACCAAGCCATGAGCCCTACACCTACATCGCCCATCCCCCATGCAACATCAGCAGCTTTTATGGTTCCGTAAAAGGTTGCTGACATAATAAGTACTTTTAACATAAAAGTTAAACCTGGGATTTTTAAGGTGCGTTCAATGTAAACTACATTGTTTTCAGCAATAAAATAATAAGCCAGTAAGGTCGTAAACGCGAAGAAGAATAAGGCTAAGGCAATAAATGGCTTACCTATTCCTTTAAACATACTTTCTACTGCAATTTGAGTAAATGCCGGACTATTCGCGGCAATGTCGCCAGCAATGTTTTGCACGATAAAACTTGTTTCACCTTCAAGTTTTACATTGTACGACTGTGTAATAAGGATCATAAAGGCAGTGGCTGAACAAACAAAAATAGTATCTACATAAACAGAAAATGATTGTACTAAACCTTGTTGTGCGGGATGCTGAACTTCAGCTGCTGCAGCGGCATGAGGACCTGTACCTTGCCCTGCTTCATTAGAATAAACACCACGTTTGACACCCCAACCAATTGCAGCACCAACGCCAGCCATAGGAGAAAAGGCATCGTTAATAATGAGCATAAAAATACTAGGTAATCTATCAATATGTAGTGCAATAATAATACAGGCGATAATAATGTAGGCAAAAGCCATAAAAGGAACAACAACTTGGGTAAAGTTAGCAATACGTTTAATACCACCAAATATAATAAAACCAAGCAATATAACGATAGCTGTTGCGGTGATTAATTTAGTCAATGCTATGTCACCAAAAAACGTGCTTAACATGTCTCCTTTACCAAAAACCATAACGGCAGCTTCGCCAAGACTATTTGACTGCACTGTAGGAAGTAACGCACCACAAGCTAAAATGGTTGATAAAGCAAATAACCAAGCGTACCACTTTTGTCCTGTAGCTTTTTCAATATAGTAAGCTGGGCCACCACGATAAACACCGTTAACTTCTTCTTTATAAATTTGAGCGTTGGCTGATTCTATATAGGCTGTAGAAGCACCAAAAAAGGCAACAACCCACATCCAAAAAACAGCACCAGGGCCACCAAAACCAATAGCGGCAGCAACCCCTGCAATATTACCCGTTCCTACTCGGCCAGATAACGAAACAGCTAATGCTTGAAACGATGAAATACCTTTTTTCGAACTTTTACCTGTAACGAGTAAACGCCACATTTCTTTAATTTGTCGAACTTGTACAAAACGTGTAACTATGGAGAAAAAAACACCTGCGCCTAAACATAAATAAATTAACGCGGGGCTCCAAATAAAACTATTAAGTGTATTCACTAATTCTTGCACTGAGTTCTCCTACTCTTTTATCATTATTATTTTTAAGTTAACCGCGTTATGTTTTTACAATTTATACATCGCTAATAACGTGATGAATAGCCGTTAAAAAATCACGACCAAATAAACTACTACGTTCATCAGACCAACCAACGCTGTAATCGGGCAGTAATTCATTGTCTTTAAAAGGCATTTCAACAGTATAGGCTAAACATTTAAATTGTTCTCCTACCCAATTTGAAGCAAGTGTTAAATTAGCTTCGCCAGGTGCATCTTTGGAATAACCTATATCGTCTTGAAATTCAGGTGTAATGGCCAACAATATTTGCTTAAATTTATCTTCTAGATTTTTCAAGCGTTCATCGTAAGACGGAATACCTTCAGAACCTGAAACAAAATTAAACGGTAGGGCTTCATCTCCATGTATATCTAAATGAAGATCTACGCCTGTTTCTAACATTCTTTCTCGAACTAAGTACACTTCAGGACTATTTTCTAAAGAAGGGTTTTGCCATTCTCTATTTAAGTTAACGCCTGCAGCATTGGTTCGTAAATGCCCTCTTACGCCTCCATCAGGATTCATATTAGGCACAAGATAAAATACCGCTTTATTTAACAAAGAGCGAGCAACTCCATCGTCTTCATCAAGCAATCTATCGATAAAACCTTCCATAAACCACTCAGCCATCGTTTCACCTGGGTGTTGTCTGGCAGTGATCCATACTTTTTTCTTCTCATCACTCGGTTCACCAACAACAAGTAGTGACATGTCGCGACCATCTAATGTTTGCCCTAATACGTCTAGTTGACAATCTATGTCTAATTGCGCGGTATGAATAAGATCTTGATGGCGCTCATAACTATAAGGACAAAAATAAGCAAAATACACGGAATCAAATTCAGGTGTTAACGTGATCGTTAATTGCTCTCCATCATAAGTGGTAGGTACTCGAAACCATTCTTGACGATCATAAGACGCAACCGCTTGATAACCTTCCCAACCTTTTACGTAGGCTGACTGGCTTGCATTTATAATATTAAGAATATGTTCACAACGGTTGGTGTTGTGTAACTTAAAATGAAACCACTGAAAAAACTCTGACTGATTATCTTTTTTGATTTCTAACTGAATATTTGACGGGTTTGATGCTTGAACAACGTGAATATTTCCACTATCGAAATTTGATGTGATTTGCATAACATATAAGCTTTTGAAATCTAGAAAGCATAAGTGTACACAATCACATCTCAGATCAAAAGATCTAAAGCGTACGTAAATACATTCCTATTTTTGAAGAGTAACCTAGTGACTTTTCTACCACGTTATTATTTTCATCTATAACATAGTAACTAGGATAAGCACTTATACTAAACTGCTGTTTAATTTCTTCATTTCCTAATACGATTGGGAATGTTAGCTCGTGTTGGCTGGCGAAGTCTCTTACTTCTTGTATATCCATAAAGTCCAAGGCTACCGCTACTACATTCATGTCTTGGTTTTCTAAATAAAACTCCTCAAGGTTTTCGATACTAAAATGACAAACCTGACACCAAGGAGCAAAAAAATAAATTATCGTTTTTTTGTCTTTAACCAATAGTTGAATTTTATCATTCATTAATGTGGTGAATATTTGAGGTTCTGGTGATAACTGTGTTTCAGTAGACAACATAGATGTTGCCCTAAACCACGAGATAACATTAAAAATAATAACAAAAATTGCAACTTGTATAGCAAGGCTACGGATCACTCTGACACTCCTTTAAAACGATATACAGGATAAGACCCTCAATTTAACAATATTATTCTTTAATTTTTTAAATATCTCTTAAAACACTCCCTAAAACAAAAAATCCGATGATAAACATCGGATTTTTAACGGTTAAAAATGTAGGTTAAATTACCCTATGCTTTTTAAACCTTTCATGTAAGGTTGAAGTACTTCTGGAATAGCAACACTGCCATCTGCTTGTTGGTAGTTTTCTAATACGGCCACTAACGTACGACCAACAGCTAAACCTGAACCATTTAAGGTATGAACAAGTTCTGGTTTCTTAGAGTCTGCACTTCTGTAACGTGCTTGCATACGACGTGCTTGGAAGTCACCCATGTTTGAACATGATGAAATTTCACGGTACGTATTTTGTGCTGGCAACCATACTTCAATATCAAAGGTTTTAGTTGCACTAAAACCAATATCGCCCGTACATAAAACAACAGTACGGTATGGTAAACCTAGTTTTTCAAGAATGGCTTCAGCATGACCTGTCAGTTTTTCTAATGCTTCAAAAGAATCTTCTGGCTTAACGATTTGAACCATTTCAACTTTGTCGAATTGATGCTGACGGATAAGTCCTCGAATGTCTCTTCCGTATGAACCTGCTTCACTTCTAAAACATGGTGTATGTGCGCACATTTTAATAGGTAAGTCAGCTTCTTCAACAATTTCGTCTCTAACTAAGTTAGTTAACGGAACTTCTGCGGTAGGAATAAGCGAAAACGTTTTATTATTTAACTCTGTATGGAATAAGTCTTCACCAAATTTAGGTAACTGACCTGTGCCAAAAAGTGAATCATGGTTAACTAAATAAGGTACGTACATTTCTTCGTAGCCATGCTCTTCACTGTGTGTGTCTAACATAAACTGGGCTAACGCACGGTGTAATTTAGCTATTTGTCCGCGCATTACCGCAAAACGTGTTCCTGCTAGTTTAGCACCACTTTCAAAATCTAAACCTTTATCCATTGCGCCAGCGACATCAACATGGTCTTTAACTTCAAAATCAAATTCACGCGGTGTACCCCAACGTTTAATTTCAACGTTATCGTCTTCAGATTTACCTTGTGGTACTGATTCATGAATTAGGTTGGGTACTGCTGCCACAATATCATTAATTTGTTGCAGGATTTTATTTTGTTCTTCTTTAGCGGCTTCAAGTTCATCACCTAATTGGCTTACTTCAGCTAATAAAGGCTGAATGTCTTCGCCACGCGCTTTCGCTTGTCCAATCGATTTTGAACGAGTATTACGTTGGTTTTGTAAATCTTGAGTTTTAACCTGTATTTCTTTACGTGTTGCTTCAAGGTTCGACAAAGTTACTGTATCTAACTGATAACCACGTAAAGCTAATAATTCAGCTGTTTTTTCAATATCTGTTCTAAATAATTTTGGATCTAGCATGAGGAGTCACGTTTTCTTTATTTGTTAAAAATGGAGACAAGGAACATGCCTAATGCTGCAGCTAATATACATAAGCCAACATTAAGAAAAATATTCATTATCGCTTTAAAATAATCACCTTGTTGCAATATTAATAAGGTGTCTAATGAGAATGTTGAAAAAGTGGTAAAAGCACCTAAAAACCCAATACCAATAAGGGTTCTATAAACAGTTACTTCAATTACACCTTGTTCGATTAACCCGTATAACACTCCCATAACAAGAGAACCCGAAATATTAACCGCCAGCGTTGCAAAAGGGAATCCTTTTCCGCCCAAATTCAAAATTAATTGATAAACAAAAAACCGTAAACTGGCGCCACAAGCTCCACCTAATGCTACAAAAATATAAAGGCTTAAATTACTAATACCGCTGGTCATTACTATTCCTGTTAAGTGTATTTAAATAGTTAAGTTTTTCTTTGAGTTGTTTTTCTAAACCGCGATCTGTTGGTTCATATAGTTTTGTATCTGCAATTTCAGGAGGTAAATAACATTCGCCAGCAGCAAAAGCATTCTCCTCGTTATGAGCATATCGGTATTCCGCGCCATGTCCCAACTCTTTGGTTATTGAGCTAGTGGCATTTTTTAGATGAAAAGGTACATCAAGGTCTGAGGTCGCTTTTGCTAGTTCTTTCGCCTTACTAAAAGCCATATATACCGCATTACTCTTGGGAGCTAACGCCATGTAAACGGCAGCTTGTGCAATCGCCCGTTCACCTTCACTTGGACCAACGCGATGAAAAGTATCCCATGCATTAATGGCCAATTGCATAGCACGTGGATCCGCATTACCAATATCTTCACTCGCAATAGCAAGCAAGCGTCTTGCTACATATAACGGATCGCCGCCACCCGTTAAAATTCTTGCATACCAATATAAAGCGGCATCAGGATCTGAGCCTCGAACGGATTTATGAAAGGCACTAATTAAGTCATAAAAAGCATCGCCACCTTTGTCGTACATGGCAATTTTATCGCCAGCGACTTTAATAACCGTTTCTATATTAATACGTTTTTCTTGGTTAACAGTTTCAATAACTTCTAAACAATTTTCAAATAGATTAAGTAAACGTCTTGCATCGCCACTTGCACTAGCAAAAAGTTGTTTTTTTGCACCTTCGTCAATATTAATTTTTAAACTACCAGCAGCACTATTTTCTTCAAACTGTATAGCTTTAGTTAATACTACCGCTAAGTTTTCTAAAGAGAGTTTTTTAAGGGTATAAACCCTCGCTCGAGATAAAACCGCTTGGTTTAATTCAAACGCAGGATTTTCAGTTGTCGCACCAATAAAAATTATAGTACCGTCTTCAATGTGTGGTAGAAAAGCATCTTGCTGACTTTTATTAAAACGATGAACTTCATCAACAAACAACACGGTTCTTTTTTGTTGATGAATAGCACGCTGTTTAGCACTATCAATAGCTTGACGAATTTCTTTAATACCAGAAGTTACCGCAGACACGCGTTCAATTTCAGCATTTGAATGGCTTGCTATAATTTCAGCGAGTGTCGTTTTACCTGTGCCAGGTGGGCCCCAAAATATTAGGGAATGACAACGACCTTGCTCAATAGCAAGTCGTAAAGGCATTCCCATACCTAATATATGTTCTTGACCAACATAATCGGCTAGGGTTTTAGGTCGTAATTTAGCAGCAAGAGGAAGAAATTGAGGATCTTCATCAAAACTTAAATCAAGCGTACCATTAGCGCTGGTCATCTAAATGAGCGCCCTCAGGAATAGTAAAAGTAAAAAGTGAAGGAGCTAAATCAGGTGATAAATTTACGTTTTTAAGTAAAACTTTACTTAACTGCCCCGTTACATCCAGAAAGGTAAAACCAGTTAATTCACTTTGATCATTAAAATTAATTTCTAATGTTGTAATACGGCTATTCACGTCATTTGCATGTATAACGTAGTTGTTTTTAGATGTACGGCTAACAGAGTATTGTTCCCATAAAGATTCATTATTGGTTGTGATCAATAAAATTGGTGTATTAGCTATTGCGCCATCGAGTTTATAGGCGGTTACTTGCTCGATAAATGGGTCAAATAAGAATATAGATTTACCGTCAGATACAATAAGAGACTCGTCTGGCGAGGTGGTATTCCAATGTACAAGGTTAGGACGTTTAACAGCTAAATCGCCTCCTCCACGCTGTAATACATTACCAGCATTATCAATAACCTCTTGTTCAAACAAGGCGCTGAATTGATTAATTCGACTTAACTTATTTATTAATTCACTTTTATATTCTTGTGAAGTATTCGCAATAATATGACTTATATTATTGTTTTCTGTAATGGGTGTGTTCATATCAGCAGCTAAGCTTGGCAGTGCTGAAAAGCTACCTAAGGAAAAAGTTAACAGCGCAGTTGATATTACTTGATGTTTTTTAGTCATTATCGAAATCCTTAATAGGAGGTGGAGCTAATACTTCTCGAGCGCCATTGTTACCAGGAGTAGTAACAATGCCTTGAGTTTCCATTTGTTCAACTATACGAGCAGCTCGGTTATAACCAATTCTAAACTTGCGTTGTACGCTTGAAATAGACACTCGACGTGTTTCAGTTACAAAATTAACTGCTTCATCAAATATGGTATCAAGCTCTTCTTCTTCACTACCTTCTGAAACTTCACCGGGCAATAAAATTTCTTGCTCGCTACCGCCTGACAGAATATCTTCAATATAATTAGGCTCTGCTCTTGATTTCCAATCACTAACCACTGCATGTACTTCATGGTCATCAACAAAAGCGCCATGTACTCGAATGGGTACAGCTTCACCTGGCGGTAAATAAAACATATCACCCATTCCCAAGAGTTGATCTGCGCCTTGTTGATCTAAAATGATGCGCGACTCTATTCTAGATTGAACTCTTAGCGCCATACGCGTTGGAATATTGGCTTTAATTAACCCTGTAATAACATCAGCAGATGGACGTTGTGTCGCTAGAATTAAATGAATACCTGCAGCACGTGCCTTTTGTGCAATACGGGCAATAAGTTCTTCAACTTTTTTACCTACTATCATCATCATGTCAGCAAACTCATCAACAATAATTACAATTGACGGCAGTCTTGTTAATAAGGGGGGGGTTTGGCTAAAGGCATCCTTAGGTTCCCATAAAGGATCAATTAACGGTTCACCAGCCTCTATCGCCTTAACAACTTTAGCGTTATAACCTTTAAGATTTCTGACACCAAGCTTTGACATTAACTGATAACGTCGCTCCATTTCTCCTACACACCAACGCAGCGCATTTGCTGCTTCTTTCATGTCAGTAACTACCTCAGATAATAAATGAGGTATACCGTCGTATACTGATAATTCTACTTGCTTGGGATCTATCATGATCATACGTACATCTTCAGGCGAAGCTTTATATAAAATACTGACAATCATGGTGTTAACTGCAACAGATTTACCTGAGCCTGTGGTACCCGCAACGAGTAGATGTGGCATTTTAGCTAGATCAGCAATAACCGGCTCTCCTGATATATCACTACCAATAGCCATCGCCAATTTTGAGCTTGACTCAGAGAATTTTTCACAAGAAATAACGTCGGCAAAGAATACGGTTTCACGGTGTTTGTTCGGTAATTCGATACCGATCACAGACTTACCTTCGATCACTTCAACAACGCGAACACTTTTTGCTGATAGCGACCGAGCTAAATCTTTCGATAAGTTGGTAATTTTGCTGGCTTTAACGCCTGGGGCTAAATTCAATTCAAACCGGGTAATCACCGGTCCAGGGAAAACACCAACCACTTCGGCTATAATGCCAAACTCAAGTAACTTTTCTTCGACTAAGCGAGAAACTCGATCGAGTTGTTCTTGATCAATGGGGTGTTTGGCACGGTCTGGGCGATCTAATAAGTCAAGTCCAGGCATTCCTTTGTACTTGTCTTCTATTTCTGTAGATGGCGATTGAACTGCTGGCTTAGTGGAAACAGGTATTACTATCTTTTCAACATCTTCAAACGCTGCTGTTATTTCTTCTTCATTAACATGTTCTTGTACGTTAATGGCTAACGGCTCACCCATAATGTCGTTAATATCAACAAAAGGTTCTAATTCATCATCCAATTGAAAAGGAATATCGTTTTCGCTTGGGTTAATTAAATTTTGATCGTTTTGAGTAGAAAGCGAGGAAAATGCATGTTCAACATCATTTTGGTTAGATGTCGTTGTTACAGGTTCTTTCTTAGCGGTAATTTTAGCAGCAACATCGGTAAACTTTTGTTTTATGCTTGAGGTTTTACTGACACTTTCTTCTTCAGGTTTAGACTGTTCAGGTTCTACTTTTGGTTGTTCTTCAGTATTAGAGGTACCAAAATTTTCTTTCAATAAATGAGGAAGGTTAACAAGATATTGCATACCTCGTATGGTGTACGAGCCAATCATATCAACAAAGGCTAATAGTGAAAATCCCGTTAATAGAACAAACCCCGTCCCACAAAGTAACAAGAAAATTAATGTACTACCCACAAATGAAAAATAAGGTAAAAAGGTATTACTCAGTACATCACCAATAATTCCGCCTGCTGAAAAATAAAATATATCATCAAAATTCATACTCGCTATTGAGGTAATACCTACATAAAGCAGAATAAAACCGACAAACTTTAGACCCAAAGTTAAGTAATCAAGCTGCATTAATTTATGATATTTTTGAAAGATCAACCAGCCCGTAATAGCAATAACAAAAGGTAAACTATAAGCGACAACACCAAATAGGTTTAATAATAAATCAGATAAGTAGGCACCTACAGCGCCCCCCATATTACGAATAGCTGTTTGATAACCTGTTTGTGCCCAGCCAGGATCAGCCGAATCAAATGTAAACAAGATAAGCATCATGTACATAGCGAAAACACATGAAACTAATAATCCAGCTTCAAGTAGGCGTTGAACACCGTTTAATTTAGAAGATTCTTGAGACAATATATCTACCATGAAAAATTGAAGAATTTAATACCTTATAAAATAACAAAATATTGCACGCAATAACATTATTTTAGCGTTTAATTGGTAACACATTGTTAGCTTTTACTTCTTCCATAACAACATATGTACGACTTTCGCTCACAGACGGTAACCTAAGTAATGTTTCACCGAGTAATTCTCTGTAGGCTGACATGTCTTTTACGCGCGTTTTAAGTAAAAAGTCAAAGTCGCCTGAAACAAGATGACATTCTTGAATAACCTCTAAACTCTGGACAGATTTAGAAAAATCACTAAACACATCAGGACTCGTTTTTGTTAATGTTATTTCAACAAATACCAGTAAAGCCGAATCTAAAAGTTCGTGATTTAATGTTGCTCTATATCCAGTTATAAATTTATCAGCTTCTAATCGCTTTACTCTTTCAAGACATGGCGTTGGACTTAACCCTACTTTTTTTGATAAATCTATATTAGATAAACGGCCATTTTTTTGTAATTCAAATAAGATATTTTTGTCAATACGATCTAGCTTTTTCATCCACTTCTCTTAAACGATATTTTCATCTAAAAATAACAATAAAAATAGCATAATACACTAGAAAAAATAAAACAACGAAATAATATCTCCTTAAAATAGAATTATACTAGCGTTAAATAAAACCCTATAAAAATACAATTAGAGAAAGCAATTATGATTATCGGTGTACCTAAAGAAATTAAAAACCACGAGTACCGTATTGGCCTTACGCCTGCTGGTGTAAAAGAGCTGACAGTAAATGGACATAGTGTTCTCGTTGAAAGTAACGGTGGTGCTGCCATCGGTTTTGAAAACGAGCAATATATTATTGCTGGCGCAAAAATCATTGATACTGCAGAAGAAATTTTTGCTACTGCAGATATGATCATTAAAGTAAAAGAACCTCAACCTAATGAATGTAAAATGCTTCGTCCTGGCCAAGTATTATTTACTTATTTACATTTAGCTCCTGATCCAAAACAAACAGAATTACTCATAGCTTCTGGCGCTACCTGTATAGCTTACGAAACAGTAACAGCAGCTACAGGTGGTTTACCTTTATTAGCACCTATGTCTGAAGTAGCAGGTCGTATGTCTATTCAAGCAGGTGCTCATGCCCTTGAAAAAGCACAAGGTGGTTTAGGTGCTTTATTAGGTGGTGTTCCGGGTGTTGCTCCTGCAAAAGTTTTAATTGTTGGTGGTGGTGTAGTAGGAACTCAAGCTGCTCGTATGGCTATAGGTATGGGTGCTGATGTTACTATTCTAGATCGTTCACTTCCACGTTTACGTCAACTAGATGTTGAATTTGATGGTCGATTAAAAACAGTTTACTCAACAGCTGATGCAATGGACCAGCTAATTGTAGAAGCTGACTTGGTGATTGGTGCAGTATTAATACCAGGCGCAGCAGCTCCAAAATTAGTTACCGCGCAACACATCAAAATGATGAAAAAAGGCGCTGTTGTTGTAGATGTTGCAATTGACCAAGGTGGTTGTTTCGAAACATCAAAAGCAACCACTCATCAAGATCCAACCTATGTAGTTGACGATGTTGTACATTATTGTGTAGCAAACATGCCTGGTGGCGTAGCACGCACGTCAACAATGGCATTAACAAATGCAACTATGCCGTTTGCTGTTACTTTAGCAAATAAAGGTGCAAAACAAGCGATGCTTGATGATGTTCATCTTATGAATGGTTTAAATGTTTTAGGTGGTAAAATCACTTACAAGCCAGTAGCTGATGTATTAGGTTATGACTACGTAGCACCTGAAGACGCAATTGCTACTTTATAAAATATTGTCGCTTGATTTATAAAAGGTCGAGCAAATAAATATAATTTAAAGCGCTATTAGCATTGAGTTAATAGCGCTTTTTTAATATATGATAAAGAGGTAACAACGCCTATCACTCATTCTTTTGTAAAAAGATACCTACACTTTATAACTTTTGATGCATTTTTTTAAATAAAAGTTAGTTGCCCTATTGATATAATCCCTTAAAATCCCAATTACTAACTAAAGTAAGTTATTCATTTCATCTATTGGAGTACACCATGAGCGAAACCAGACATTGTCCATTACTTATCCTAGGCTCAGGACCTGCTGGCTACACGGCTGCAGTTTATGCCGCACGAGCAAATTTAAAACCTGTAATGATCACTGGTATGCAACAAGGTGGACAGTTAACAACAACAACAGAAGTTGAAAACTGGCCTGGAGATGCAGACGATCTTACCGGCCCTGCACTTATGGAACGTATGCAAAAACATGCAGAAAAATTTGATACTGAAATTGTTTTTGATCATATCAACGAAGTAGATTTCAGTGAACGTCCTTTTAAATTAAAAGGTGACACGGCTTCTTACACTTGTGATGCTTTAATTATTTGTACAGGTGCTTCAGCTCAATATCTAGGTTTACCTTCTGAAGAAGCTTTTATGGGTAAAGGTGTTTCAGCTTGTGCTACATGTGACGGATTTTTTTACCGTAACCAAAAAGTTGCTGTTGTTGGTGGTGGCAATACTGCTGTTGAAGAAGCTTTATATTTAGCGAACATCGCTTCAGAAGTACATTTAGTGCATAGACGTGATACTTTCCGTTCTGAAAAAATTCTTGCTGACCGTTTATATAAAAAAGTGGAAGAAGGCAAAATTATTCTACATTTAGATCGTACCCTAGATGAAGTACTAGGTAATGATATGGGCGTAACAGGTATTAGATTAAAAGATACAAAATCTGATAAAACTGAAGATCTTGAAGTAATGGGCACATTCATTGCTATTGGACATAAACCTAATACTGATATATTTAAAGACCAGTTAGCAATGAAAGATGGCTACTTAACTATTCAAAGTGGTACTTCAGGCAACGCAACACAAACAAGTGTTGAAGGTGTTTTTGCTGCGGGTGATGTTGCAGATCATATTTATCGTCAAGCCATTACGTCTGCGGGTGCTGGCTGTATGGCTGCATTAGATGCTGAACGTTATTTAGATGCTAAAAATTCTTAATTCTTAGCATTTTTAAACGAATAACAATAAGTCTATTAAAATGAGCCAAACTCTTGAATTACTTAACAGTGAGAGTTTGGTCTTCCCTCCTCTACACCAAGCCCTTACAGAACCTAATGGATTACTTGCCTTTGGCGGAGATTTAAGTGTTGAGCGTTTATGCAGCGCTTACAAACACGGTGTATTTCCTTGGTATTCTGATCATGATCCAATCATGTGGTGGAGTCCCGATCCTAGAGCTATAATTACTACAACAACCATTAAAATAAATCGCACGTTAAGAAAAGTTTTAAAACAAAAAAATTATAGCGTTTCAATCAACAAAGCTTTTAACGAGGTTATTAACCTTTGTGCACACGCCCCTTTTAGAAAAGAAGATACGTGGATTGTTACCGACATGATTAATGCTTATAAACAATTACACAGACAAGGACATGCGCATAGTATTGAGGTATGGCAAAACAATGAATTAGTGGGTGGTTTATATGGCGTAGCGATTAATGGCTATTTTTCTGGCGAGTCAATGTTTTATAAAGTCAGTAATGCTTCAAAAATAGCCCTTGTAACACTTGCTAAGCATTTAGAGAGCATTAATATAAGCATGATAGACTGTCAGTTATTAAATCCGTTTTTAGCAGATATGGGCTGTATTGAAGTGTCTAGAGAGTATTTTATTAAACAACAACAAAAACACTTATCTATGAATATTCCTCACGATTTTTGGCTACCAAAAGAAATAGAGTAGTAATATGGCTAATGACTATCAATTCGGGATCACTCAATCTTTTCCCTGTAATTATTTACCTGATGAAGAAGAACGTCTGCTCGTTGCGGTAGATGAACGCTTACATAACACTGAACAATACTCTTGGTTAATGGCAAACGGCTTTAGACGAAGCAGCGACCAAATATATCGTCCTCATTGCATAAATTGTAATGCCTGTAAATCAATTCGATTAATTAGCCAAGATTTTAAACCATCAAAAAGTCAAAAACGTTTATTTAATAAAAACAAAGCTTATATATTGAAAGTATCTCATGAGCCTAAAGACATTTATTATGAGCTTTACGAAAACTACATAAATACCATACATCATGACGGTAGTATGTTTCCGGCAACAATCACTCAATACGAAACCTTCACAAAAAGTAGTGTGTCTGAGCAATTATTTATTGAGACATGGGATGACGACATACTTATTTCAGTTGCAGTTACCGATATTCTCACTGATGGCTTATCTGCCGTTTATACTTTTTATCATCCTGATTACCGTTCAAAAGGTTTGGGTGTATTTTCAATACTCAATCAAATCAAATTAAGTAACGAATACAACAAAAGATTTTTATATTTGGGTTATCAAATTGATAGCTGCCAAAAAATGAATTATAAAAATAAATACTTCCCATACCAAGAATTAATCAATAATACTTGGATTACAACAAATAAATAGCACATTTACTTTACTTTAGGCGCTCAATTCGGCATCATCTGCGCAGCTTTTTATTCATCATTAATTACACCGTTTAGAATTTTATACATTGCAATTAACGGTAGATCAACTTTAGAGGTTTTACGCCCAATGGCGAAAGAAGAAAATATTGAAATGCAAGGCACTGTTTTAGATACATTGCCAAATACGATGTTCAGAGTTGAACTAGAAAATGGCCATGTGGTTACTGCACACATTTCTGGTAAAATGCGCAAAAATTATATCCGTATACTTACGGGTGATAAAGTTACTGTTGAGTTAACTCCATACGATTTATCTAAAGGTCGTATTATCTTCCGCGCAAGATAATAACTTTATAAAACCAACAAAAAACCCAGCTGATTACAACTGGGTTTTTTTATGTCTTTAATATTACAAATACCAATGCGATCAATTAAACATAAAAAAACCATCTAAAAAGATGGTTTTTATCGTTATTTAACATCTACCAAAGATAAACTAAGCGTTAGTGCTCTACTAACTCTTTTTTCGATTCGCATTGAATCACTAACTTACCTTTTTTGACATCAACTTTAGCTACGCCGCCATGAGTTAGATCACCAAAGAGCAACTCGTTGGCTAAGTTTTTCTTCAAATGCTCTTGGATCAATCTAGCCATAGGTCTAGCGCCCATATTTTTATCATAACCTTTCTCAGCTAACCAATCTTTAGCTGCTTTTGAAAGCTCTAAAGAGACCCCTTTTACATCTAATTGTGCTTGAAGCTCAACAATAAACTTATCAACAACTTGATGAATAATTTCGGTACTTAAGTGGTTAAACCAAACAATATTATCTAATCGGTTACGGAACTCAGGAGAGAAAACTTTATTAATTTCTTCCATCGCATTCATATTCGCATCTTGTTGCTTGAAACCAATAGACTGTTTCGTTGTTTCAGTAACACCAGCATTGGTCGTTAATACAATAATAACGTTTCTAAAATCAGCCTTACGGCCATTATTATCCGTTAATGTACCGTGATCCATTACCTGTAAAAGAATATTAAATACATCAGGATGTGCTTTTTCAATTTCATCTAACAATACAACTGAATGAGGGTGTTTAAGTACAGCATCAGTTAATAGTCCACCTTGCTCATATCCAACATAACCTGGAGGAGCACCAATAAGTCGGCTAACCGCGTGCTTTTCCATGTATTCAGACATATCGTAACGCAAGAGCTCAACACCTAATGTTTTAGCCAGCTGTTGTGTAACTTCAGTTTTACCTACGCCTGTTGGACCAGCAAATAAGAATGACCCAATAGGTTTTTCTTCATTGCCTAAACCAGCACGTGATAAACGAATAACAGATGAAAGTTCATCTATCGCATGATCTTGACCAAACACAACCATCTTAAGGTTTCTATCTAATGTTTTAAGGCTATCAGTTTCTGTTGAAGACACTGACTTTTCTGGAATACGAGCCATTTTTGCAACAATCGTTTCAATATCGGTGTTGTTAATGATTTTTTTACGTTTCGATGGCGCAACTAATTGTTGTTTAGCGCCTGCTTCATCAATCACATCAATCGCTTTATCAGGTAAAAAGCGCTCATTAATATACTTAGCCGATAGTTGAGCTGCCGCTCTTAGCGCTTTATTGGTATAACGAATGCCATGATGGCTTTCGTATTTCTCTTTTAAACCTTGTAAGATTTTAGTTGTTTCATCAACACTAGGCTCTGCTACATCAATTTTTTGGAATCGTCTTGCAAGTGCGCGATCTTTCTCAAAAATACTATTGTATTCTTGATATGTGGTAGAGCCAATACAACGCAGCTTACCTGATGATAATAAAGGTTTAAGCAAGTTAGATGCATCCATCATACCGCCAGAAGCCGCACCTGCACCGATAATAGTATGAATTTCATCAATAAATAAAATGGCATTCGTATCCGTTTCTAACTCTTTTAAAACAGCTTTGAATCTCTTTTCGAAATCACCTCTGTATTTTGTTCCTGCTAATAAAGCCCCCATGTCTAATGAGTAAATCGTAGCGTCGGCTAAAAATTCAGGTGCTTTATCTGAAATAACTAAATTTGCTAAGCCTTCAGCAATCGCTGTTTTACCAACACCTGCTTCCCCAACATATAACGGGTTATTTTTACGACGACGACTTAACACTTGTAAGGTTCTTTCTAACTCATCGCTTCTACCGATAAGTGGATCTATATTACCTTTTAGCGCCTCTTCATTAAGATTTACTGCAAAGTTATCTATAGTACGTTCTTCTACTTTCTGTTCAATATCTTCAGTAACATGAGAAGGCTCATTACTTTCAATTTTTGAAATACCATGAGAAATAAAGTTCACAATATCTAAACGAGTCACATCTAGTTTTTTAAGAAAATAAGCAGCTTGTGATTCTTGTTCGCTAAAGATAGCCACTAAAACATTAGAGCCATTGACTTCGCTTTTACCTGATGATTGCACATGAAAAACAGCACGTTGCAATACACGTTGGAACCCTAACGTGGGTTGAGTTTCTCTTTCAATTTCACTTTCAGGAATTACTGGCGTTGTTTCACCAATAAAATTAAGTAATTCTTGACGTAATTTGGATAGATCTGCACCACAAGCATTTAATGCTTCTATAGAAGCGGGGTTATCTAATAGTGCGAGTAGTAGGTGCTCTACCGTCATAAATTCATGACGGGAATCTTTAGCTTGGCGAAAAGCTAAGTTTAATGAAATTTCTAGATCTTTATTTAGCATAGGTTACTCCACTGTCAAAACTTACGGGTTACACTTTTTCCATTTTGCACTTAAGAGGATGCTGGTTTTCAATAGCGTAACTACTTACTTGACTTACTTTAGTTTCTGCAATTTCCGCAGTAAATGTGCCACAAGATGCCTTACCTTTATAATGAATATCGAGCATAATATCTGTCGCTCGCTCAGCATTCATATTAAAGAACATGCGTAATACCTCTACTACAAAGTCCATCGGCGTATAATCGTCATTCAGTAATATAACGTTATACATCGGAGGTTTTACATTGTCTATTTCAATCTTTTCTTCAAGTAGCTCTTGGTTGTCTGTGAGCTCTTTCCATTTACTCATAATTATATATTAGCCTGTAGATGAGAATTTTGCTGTAACTTTTCTCATTATTTTAATGTTTAATAAGATGAAAAAATAGGTAAATTTAACTTGACTAATAATTATATTTATCTACGATTCATTAGTGATGTTTTTTTAATCGCTACTTGATTTAAAAAATGCTTAAGAAACACAAGTAATATACCAAGTTCATTTAATAAAGGATGTAGAAGTATGGCACAGGGTACAGTTAAATGGTTTAATAATGCTAAAGGTTTTGGTTTTATTCGTCCCGACGAAGGTGGTGAGGATATATTTGCTCACTACTCGACAATTCAAATGGAAGGTTATCGAACGTTGAAAGCAGGACAGGATGTAAATTACGAAATTGATGCTGGACCTAAAGGTCAACACGCAGCAAGCATTACACCATCAGAAGTAGAGTCTCAAGAAGATTAATCATTACCTATAAGTTACATAGGGAATAAAAAACACATTTTGTTTTTTATTCCCATTAACTTATTACAAGTTATCAATAATACAATCACCAAATTCAGAACAAGTTACCAAAGTAGCCCCATCCATTAAGCGTTCAAAGTCATAGGTTACCGTTTTAGCATTAATAGCACCCGACATACCTTTCAATAACAAGTCTGCGGCTTCAAGCCATCCCATATGCCTTAACATCATTTCAGCCGATAAGATTACAGAACCTGGATTGACTTTATTCTGACCTGCATATTTTGGTGCTGTACCATGGGTCGCTTCAAAAATAGCCACTTCGTCATTTAAGTTAGCACCAGGAGCAATTCCAATACCACCTACTTGTGCAGCTAAAGCATCAGAAATATAATCACCATTTAAATTTAGTGTGGCAATAACACTATATTCAGCAGGTCTTAGCAGTATTTGTTGCAACATAGCATCAGCTATTACATCTTTAATAATGATCTCTTTACCATTATTAGGATTAATGATTGAACACCATGGGCCACCGTCGATATAGTCAGCACCAAACTCTTCAATTGCTAACTGATATCCCCAATCTTTAAATGCCCCTTCAGTAAACTTCATAATATTACCTTTATGAACTAAAGTTACAGAGTCTTTATCATTATCAATGGCATATTGAATTGCTTGGCGAACTAAACGCTGTGTACCTTCTTTAGAAACAGGTTTAATACCAATACCACAATCCTCTTCAAAACGGATTTTAGTAACACCCATTTCTTTAGTTAAAAACTCAATAACCTTCTTTGCATCTGAGCTATTGGCTTGATACTCAATACCTGCATATATATCTTCAGAGTTTTCTCTAAAAATAATCATATTAACTTCCGCTGGATTTTTAACTGGGCTTGGTACTCCCGTAAACCACTGCACAGGACGTTGGCATACATAAAGATCAAGTATTTGACGTATTGCTACATTCAAGGATCTCATTCCACCACCAACAGGTGTGGTTAAAGGACCTTTTATACCTACTTTATATTGTTTAAATATTTCTAATGTTTCATCAGGCAACCAAGTTTCCGAGTCATATATTTCAGTAGCTTTTTCACCAGCGTAGACCTCCATCCAATGAATATTGCGTTCACCGGCATAAGCTTTCTTAACGGCAGCATCAACCACTTTAATCATAGTTGGAGTAATATCAATGCCAATACCATCACCTTCGATATAAGGAATAATAGGATTATTTGGAACGGTTAACTTTCCATCAATAACTGTGATTTTACTACCTGACTCTGGAATTATTACTTTATTTGACATATGAAGTTCCTCTGCTGCATCCGAATACGGTGAATTAAACATAAGGTATGTTTTATGAAACCAATAATGAAACCAAACACACTTACTTACAGACAAACTATCGTAGAAATGAATAAGAAACTAATCACTAAAAGGTAATAATGGGTATAAACAGAAGAAATATAGAAATTAAGCTATTGAAGTTACAGAACTTATTGACTATAAAATCAATCAATAAGCAAAAAAAAAGCTGAGTAAAAACTCAGCTTTTTCAAAAAACTAATATCTACAATAAAGTAGAAATAATAGTATTTAATGTTGCGCTTGGGCGCATTGCTTTAGACGCTAATTCAACATCAGCAAAGTAATAGCCATTAATATCTTGTGCTGGACCTTGAGCACTATTTAATTCATCAACAATTTTATTTTCTTGATTTGTTAATGCTTGTGCTACGGCTACGAAAGTCGCTTTAAGCTCAGCATCGTCTGACTGACTAGCTAGCTCTTGTGCCCAGTATAATGCTAAGTAAAAGTGACTACCACGGTTATCTAATTCACCTACTTTACGAGACGGTGATTTGTTTTCAGATAAAAATGTACCTGTTGCTCTGTCCAATGTGTCTGCAAGTACTTGAGCTTTATTGTTGCCCGTAGTAGTACTTGTGTGTTCTAAAGAAGCAGCAAGTGCTAAAAATTCACCTAAAGAATCCCAACGTAAATGGTTTTCTTTTTCAAATTGTTGAACATGCTTAGGAGCAGAACCACCAGCACCAGTTTCAAATAAACCACCACCATTCATTAATGGAACGATTGATAACATTTTAGCTGATGTACCTAACTCTAAGATTGGGAACAAATCTGTTAAATAATCACGTAATACGTTACCTGTTACTGAAATTGTATCTTCACCTTTAGCAAGACGTTCAACAGTAAATTGAGTTGCTTCAACAGGAGCCATAATACGGATATCTAAACCATCAGTATTATGTTCAGGTAAATATTTATTCACTTTTTTGATTACTTCAGCATCATGTGCACGATTTTCATCTAACCAGAAAATAGTAGGTACTTTAGTGGCTGTGGCACGATTAACGGCTAATTTAACCCAATCTTGAATTGGTAAGTCTTTCGCTTGACACATTCTCCAGATATCGCCCGCTTCAACAGCATGCTCTAATAAAACAGCACCGCTAGCATCAATTACACGAACCGTACCATTGCTTGCTATTTCGAATGTTTTATCATGAGAACCATACTCTTCAGCTTTTTGAGCCATAAGGCCAACATTAGGAACAGTTCCCATAGTTGTTGGATCAAATGCGCCATTTTCACGACAAAAATCAATAACAGCTTGGTATACACCGGCGTAACAACGATCAGGGATCATTGCTTTAGTGTCTTTTAATTGTCCATCAGGTCCCCACATACCACCAGAAGAACGGATCGCTGCTGGCATTGAAGCATCAACAATTACGTCACTTGGTACATGTAAGTTAGTAATACCTTTGTCAGAATCAACCATAGCTAATGCAGGGCGAGTTTCATAAACCGCTTGAAGGTCAGCTAAAATCTCAGCTTTTTTAGCTTCAGGTAAACGTTCAATTTTAGAATAAACGTCACCAATACCGTTATTAGCATCAACACCTAATTGCTCAAATACGTCTGCATATTTTGCAAATACATCTTTATAGTAAACTTTTACAGCATGACCAAAAATAATAGGGTCAGATACTTTCATCATGGTTGCTTTTAGGTGAAGTGATAATAAAACATCTTCTTCTTTCGCTTTATTAATTTCTTCTTCGAAAAATGCTACTAATGCATTCTTGCTTAAAACAGCTGAATCAATAATTTCACCTGATAATAAAGATAAGTGATCTTTTAATACCGTTACCGCACCTGAGTTATCAGTAAATTCAATTTTTACTTCAGTTGCATTTTCAACGGTAGTCGATTGCTCACTACCAAAAAAATCATTTGCAGACATACTTGCAACACTAGACTTTGAATCTTTGCTCCATGCACCCATTGAATGTGGGTTTTTACGAGCATACTGCTTAACTGAACCAGGCGCTCTACGATCTGAATTACCTTCACGTAATACAGGGTTTACTGCACTACCTTTAATTTTGTCGTATGTATATTTAATCGATTTTTCAGCGTCGTTTTGTGGTTCTTCTGGGTAATCAGGTAATGCATAACCTTTAGCTTGAAGTTCTTTAATAACGGCGTGTAATTGTGGTACTGATGCGCTAACATTAGGTAACTTAATAATATTAGCTTCTGGTGTAGTTGCTAATTGACCAAGTTCAGCTAAGGCATCACCTACACGTTGCTCTTCAGTTAAATATTTTGGAAAATTTGCAAGAACACGTGCTGCTAATGAAATATCACGAGTTTCAATGTCTATACCTGAAGTGGCTGTAAAAGCCTGAAGAATAGGTAATAACGAATGTGTCGCAAGCGCTGGTGCTTCGTCAGTAATAGTATATATAATCTTAGATTTTTCGGTTGTCATTGAGTTTCCTACTGTAAATATTGCCAATACCACGAGTAAATGCATAAACATTCAATACAGCTATATCGATATGCACTTTATTTAAAATTTATTTTCGCGCGCATATTACAGGATTTTAACGAAAATTAACATAGCCCTAGATAAGAGAATAAGACTTTCAAGGCCCAAAGTTTGATAAAAATAATGAATACAAAACAAAGAAGAACAAAATCAACTAGTTTTAAAGCCCCTAAAACAACAGATGAACAACGAAAAATTGTATTGTTTAACAAGCCGTTTGATGTGTTAAGCCAGTTTACTGATGACCAAAAACGAAAAACATTAGCTGATTATATCGATATAAAAGGCGTGTATGCTGCAGGTCGCCTAGATCGAGACAGCGAAGGGTTACTGCTATTAACAAATGATGGAAAATTACAACATAAATTAGCTAACCCTAAACAAAAGACAGAAAAAACCTACTGGGTACAAGTTGAAGGTTCTCCTACTAAAGATGATTTACTTCAATTAGAAAAAGGGGTAAACCTTAAAGATGGTTTAACCTTACCTGCTAAAGTATCGGTTATGAAGGAGCCAGATATCTGGCCAAGAACGCCTCCGATTAGAGAACGAAAAAACATTCCAACAACCTGGTTAAGTATTTCCATAAAAGAAGGTCGAAACCGACAAGTACGTCGTATGACCGCTCATATAGGTTTTCCTACTTTAAGGTTAATTCGATATTCTATCGGTCAATACAACATAAACAACATCAACAATGGTGAGTTTAATGTTATATAAGGCTGAAAATAAACAATGAATTCAATTCAAAATACTCATGGTGATGAGCAATTCAAACCTAATACAACGGTTGCAGCTGTAATATGTTGTAATGATAAGTTTTTATTAGTTGAAGAATTAGAAAACGGTAAAAATGTATTTAATCAACCCGCTGGTCACATAGAAGCAGGAGAAAATTTAATTGCCGCAGCAGAAAGAGAAATATTTGAAGAAACAGGTCTAGCCCTTTCTCCTCAGTATTTAAGTGGTATTTATTATTACCACCGACCTGAACTTAATCTATATTTTGTTCGTTTTTGCTTTGTTATTGAACTTAACACCTGTAAGCAAGGCACTCCACAAGACGATGAAATACTGGCTACACATTGGCTTACCTATAATGAAATAAATGCAAGATCATCTGAACTAAGAAGCCCCATGGTATTAGAGTGTATTGAAGACTACTTATTGCAAAAAGAACATGGTCAAAAAATACCTTTATCGGTATTAAAAAGTAATATTTAGTCTGTTTACTCCACCTCACACATGCTATAATTCCGCGCCTTATTTTCTATGATTTAATTTTTTGATGACTACACACTCTACAACACAAACGCCTCCATTGAATAACAATGACTTATCAACCAAGCCACCTTCTGAAACCAAGGTGATTGTTGGTATGTCGGGTGGTGTTGACTCTTCAGTTTCAGCTTATTTATTGCAACAAGAAGGCTATCAGGTTGAAGGTTTATTCATGAAAAACTGGGAAGAAGACGATACCGATGAGTATTGTGCTGCAGCCCAAGATTTAGAAGATGCTAAAGCAGTTTGCGATAAATTGGGGATAAAACTCCATACAATTAATTTCGCAACTGAATATTGGGATAATGTTTTTGAATATTTTCTTGCTGAATATAAAGCTGGCAGAACACCTAATCCTGATATTATGTGTAACAAAGAAATTAAATTTAAAGCCTTTTTAGAGTTTGCTTGCGAAGATTTAAATGCAGATTACATTGCCACTGGGCATTATGTACAACGTGCATATCAAGACGGTAAATGGGCAATGTTACGTGGTTTAGACAGTAACAAAGATCAAAGTTATTTCTTGTATACATTAAGTCACGAACAAGTGGGCCGAACTTTATTTCCGGTAGGAAACATTGAAAAGCCTAAAGTACGTGAAATAGCTGAACAAGCTGATTTAATTACTCACAATAAAAAAGATAGTACAGGCATCTGTTTTATTGGTGAACGTAAATTTAAAGACTTCCTCGCTCAATACTTACCTGCTCAACCCGGTAATATTGAATCAGCAGAAGGTGAAGTTATTGGAAAACACGATGGTTTGATGTATCACACATTAGGACAACGTAAAGGTTTACGCATTGGTGGTTTAGCCAATTCAGGCGAAGAGCCTTGGTACGTTGTTGAAAAAGATTTAATCCGTAACGTCTTAATTGTTGGCCAAGGGCATAACCACCCTCGCCTATTTTCTAAAGGTTTAATTGGTAACCAATTACATTTAGTTAATAGAAATGAACTGAATGAACCGATTAAATGCACAGTTAAAACACGCTACCGCCAAGACGATGTAGCCTGTAATTTATCTCCTATGGCCAATGGTGAATACCTTGTTATGTTTGACGAACAACAGAGTTCAGTAACTCCTGGGCAATCAGTTGTTTTTTATCAAAATGATATCTGCCTGGGTGGCGGTATTATCAATACTCTTATCCGTTAAAATGGCTCAGACTCACTAGAGAAAGTATAGAATTTATAATGAAAGAACAAACGCTCACATTAGCAGCCATCTGCCAAGTCGCCTACTGGGTTCAAAAACTATCTCGTTCAGGCCAAATAGACGATGCTGAATTAACCATATTGCTTAACAGCATTATGAACACATCTCCTACAAGCACGTTAGATGTCTACGGAAACGATATTGCAAACTTAAAAGTGGGTCTTGAAACATTAATTCAGCATTTAGGTAACCAGTCAAAAAACAAAGACCCTGAACTGACTCGCTACGTAGTGAGTTTATTAGGTTTAGAACGTCGTTTAAGTAAACGTAATAAGCAAATGGCTTTACTTGGCGAAAGAATAGAACAGTGTGAACGACAACTTGCTCACTATGACATAAATAGTGAAACTCTCATTTCTAGTATTGCCAGCATATATAGCGACTTAATTAGTCCATTAGGTTCCCCCATTCAAGTAGCGGGTGATCCAACTATTTTAAAACAACCAACTAATCAACATAAAATTAGAGCTTTATTATTAGCTGGTATACGTTCAGCAGTACTTTGGAGACAAGTTGGCGGTAAACGTCGAAATATTTTATTTGCTCGTTCAAAAATAGTGGAATGTGCAGAATCATTACTAAAACAAATAGCTTAATGCTCTTGTTTTTAAAACATATTATTTAATTTTAATTTGGGAAATATCATGGAACTTTCAGCATTAAGTGCTATATCACCAGTTGATGGCCGTTATGGCAGCAAAACTAAAGCCTTACGCCCTATATTCAGTGAGTTTGGTTTAATCAAATACCGCGTAACCGTTGAAGTACGTTGGTTACAAAAATTAGCAGAAACCCCTGAAATAGCTGAAGTTCCAGCTTTTAGCAGCGAAGCAAATGCCGTATTAAATGCTATTGTTGAAAACTTTAGTGAAGAAGATGCACTAAGCATCAAAAAAATTGAAGCCACAACAAACCACGACGTTAAAGCTGTTGAGTATTTCTTGAAAGATAAAATAGCTGATAACGCTGAATTAAATGCAGTTACAGAGTTTATTCATTTTGCTTGTACTTCTGAAGACATTAACAACTTATCTCATGGGTTAATGTTAACGGAATGTCGCACGACAGTATTACTACCTGTAATTGATGAAATTTTAGCAGAAATAAAAGCATTAGCTGTTGAATACCAAACAATGCCAATGATGTGTCGTACACACGGTCAACCTGCTTCACCTAGTACTATGGGTAAAGAAATGGCTAACGTTTATGTACGTTTAAAACGTCAACGCGACCAAATTGCTGCAGTTGAAATGTTAGGTAAAATTAACGGTGCTGTGGGTAACTACAATGCTCACATCTCTGCTTACCCAGAAGTTGATTGGCACCAGTTTTCAAACGAATTTGTTACCTCGTTAGGCCTAACTTGGAATGCGTTTACCACACAAATTGAACCGCATGATTATATTGCAGAATTATTTGACGCTGTAGCAAGATTTAACACTATATTAATCGATTTCGATCGTGACGTTTGGGGTTACATTGCACTTGGTCACTTCAAACAAAAAACAATTGCAGGCGAAATTGGCTCTTCAACCATGCCACATAAAGTTAACCCAATTGATTTTGAAAACTCTGAAGGTAACTTAGGTATTGCAAACGCTATCTTTGGTCATTTAGCACAAAAATTACCAGTTTCTCGCTGGCAACGTGACTTAACTGACTCTACAGTTTTACGTAACTTAGGTGTTGGTTTTGGTCATGCATTAATCGCTTACGGTGCTACCTTAAAAGGCATCAGTAAACTACAAGTTAATGAGCAAGCATTATTAGACGAGTTAGACAAAAACTGGGAAGTGTTAGCAGAACCTATTCAAACAGTTATGCGTCGTTACGGTATTGAAAAGCCATACGAAAAGCTTAAAGAGTTAACACGTGGTAAACGTGTTAATGCTGATTCTATGCGTGAGTTTATCGCTACACTTGATATGCCTCAATCTGCTAAAGATGAGTTAGCACTTATGACTCCTGCTTCTTACATTGGTCGCGCAATTAGTTTTATAGCTGAATTAGATTAATTAAAACGGTTTTATAACAAACATTAAAAAAGCTAAGTAATAATATTACTTAGCTTTTTTTTGTTTTTAACTTAGGGTTTTACAGTAAGCTCCTAAACTTAAACCTTTGAGACTTCGTTTTCCGTTGATAACTCAGTTTGAGTAGAAGACCAAGCGTTCAGTATGGCTTTAACCAAAGTGGCTAAAGGTATCGCAAAAAACACGCCCCAAAAGCCCCATAGACCACCAAAAAAGATAACCGAAATAATAATCGTTACAGGGTGTAAGTTAACTGCTTCAGAGAACAATAAAGGCACTAATAAATTACCATCTAATATTTGAATTATCCCATAAGCTAGCATGACATAACCAAACTCAGCAGTAACACCAAATTGAAATAAGGCGACTAATATTACAGGCAGTGTGACAATAGTTGCACCAACAAATGGAACCAGAACAGATAACCCCACTAATACGCCAAGTAAAACCGCATAATTAAGTCCTAGTGCGATAAAGGCAACCGTTGAAGCTATTCCAATGATTAAAATCTCAATCACTTTACCGCGAATATAGTTCATAATTTGTTGATTCATCTCATTACCTACTTGCAGCGCCATTCTTCTGTCTTTAGGTAAGAATCTCGTTAAGCTTAATAATAAGGTCTTTTTATCTTTCAAAAAGAAAAACACCATTAAAGGCACTAAAATAAGATAGATCATTAAAGCCACTAAATCAGAAATAGAATTTAACGAGGCTTTTAAAATAAGTTTGCCCCACTCTATTAATTTTTCATTCACCATTTTGATCATACTTTCAATTTGATCTGGTGTTACAATATCAGGATATTTATCAGGTAATGTTAATAAATAAGTTTGCCCTTCTGACAACATATGAGGCACTTCTTGCACCAAATTACTGGTTTGTTGCCACATTACAGGTACTAAACCTAACATTGTAACTAAAGTAAAACTGACAAAACCACATACAACTATTGTCACAGAACCTGTTCGCGAACCTCCAATTTTTTGAAGCTTATTCACAGGTAAATCTAATAAAAATGCAATAGCTATTGCCACAAAAACAGGCATAAGTAACTGACTAAAAAAATAAACGAATAAAAATATACATACTAATAGTATTAATAATGCTATCGCACTTGGATCTGAAAAATGGCGTTTATACCAATTTGTAAAAAGTTGAACCATAAATAATACTTACCTATTTTCTATCAGTAATTCGACAACACCATTATCAAGTGCTGTACTAGAGAATAAATACCCCATGTTTACTAAATATTTAGGGATATCATTTTTTGAACCTTTATCTAGAATACGAATCGAACATTTATCATTAGCTTGCATTTTTTTTAAAATCACACGCATTTTTACTAAAGGTAATGGACATTTATCATTTGTTGCATCGTATTCGTGTAGCATAAACGTTAACTAACACCTTTTAAAATTTCGTTAAATTCACCTTTAAATAAAGAGAGAATCATTAAAAAAAACATGTGCAAAAGTTAACATATATCCCGCTTAGCCGATATACAAATAATCATATTAATGCTCTTTTAAATGAAAAAAAATAACGACTAATGAAATGTAACAAAATGCCCATTTACAAGGTCTACTAAACATAACAATATGTATTGATTTAGATACTCATTACGCACAAACAAGCTATAAATAACATCAACAGGTTTACTATTATTTTGATATTATTAATGCCCTAAAAGCAGACATAGCTTATCATCCCCGTAAATTACTAGAGGTTATTGATTTTTAGCGTTTATTTTAATTTAAAAATGTTAAATCAAAAAATTTAATTATCACTATGTTAAAAACAAAAAAATTACTTATTTCAGTGGGAATATCATTAGCACTTATTTGCTCTTCGACCATTGCAAAAAACAACAAAAACAAGCTTCCTGAAATTGGTGCTGCTGGTTTTAGTACTTTGTCTATTGATAAAGAACAATTTATTGGTAATGCCATGATGAAACAAGTACGCGCATCTCAGCCTTTATTGCATGATCCGGTATTAAATGAATACATTAATAGCTTAGGTAATTTATTAGTTAAAAATGCTAACGATGTAAATTATGCTTTCGATTTTTTTATTGTTAATTCAAAAGAACTCAATGCCTTTGCTTTTTTTGGTGGACATATCGGTGTGCACAGCGGCCTAATTACTACCGCTGAAAACGAAAGTGAATTGGCCTCAGTTATTGCTCATGAAATATCTCACGTGACACAAAGACACTTAGCGAGAAGACTTGAAGCACAAAGCAGAAGCCAGCCTCTTTCAATGGCGGGTATTGCAAGCGGTATATTATTAGCACTTATTAACCCTAATTTAGGTATGGCAGCATTAAGTACTTCAATGGCCGCTAGCCAACAAGCAAGTATTAATTATACTCGTGGTAATGAAAAAGAAGCTGACCGAGTAGGTATTGCTTTATTAGCCAATAGTGGGTTTGATCCAACAGGAGCACCTAATTTTTTCGGTAAAATGGCTGAAAAGTTCAGGTATATTAGTAAACCACCAGCAATGTTATTAACACATCCATTACCTGACTCCCGTATTTCTGACGCTCGTATTAGAGCGCAAAACTATCCTGTTGTTCATATTAAGCCTAGTTTAGCTTTTGAGTTAACAAAAGCGCGTATATCAGCTCGTTATGAACGTAACGCCAAAAGCAATATTGGTATGTTTGAAGGTTTATTAAAGTATGAAAGATATGAAATTAAAGAAGCTGCATTATATGGCTTAGCCCTTTCATACTTTGAAAATGAAATGCCTAAAGAAGCAAAAGATATTTTAGAAAAACTTATTCAAAATGATCCAAATAATTTATTTTATGCGGATGCTATTTCTGATGTTTACATAAAAACAAAAGAATTTGATAAAGCAATAACACTTCTTAAACGACTTAACTTGCTAATGCCTAATAATCAAATAGTTGCTCTTAATTACGCCAACGTTTTACAAGAAGCCGACAAGTTAGAAGAAGCAAGTGTGATGTTGCAAGATTTTTTGATCACACAGCCTGATCACTTTATTGCTAATGATCTATTAACCACTATATACAGAAAACAAAAGAAAATAGGCCCAATGCATGCTTCTCAAGGCGAGGTTTATGCGCTTTTAGGTGTTTATCCTAAAGCTATAGACGAATTACAAACAGCGATTAAATTTTCAAACGATTCCCCCTTGTTTATTAAAAGACTAAAGGCCAGAATACTGCAACTTAGAGAGCACGAAGAAAAACTACAACGACTATAACGATTCAACTTTTAAGATAACTTTAAAGAGTAAACTATGCTAACAATTTACCATAACCCTAGATGTTCAAAAAGCAGACAAACGCTACAATTAATAGAAGAAAACAATCAAGATGTTACTGTAATTGAATATTTAAAAACACCGTTAAACGAAGTCCAAATTAACGAGCTATTAGGTTTATTAAAGATTTCGCCTATAGACATGATGAGAACAAAAGAAGCTGAATTTAAAGAACAAAACTTAAAAGGAGCAAGTAACGAAGTACTTATTGCTGCTATGGTAAATACACCTAAATTAATTGAAAGACCCATAGTAACCAATGGCAAGACTGCTGTTATAGGTAGGCCTCCTGAAAACGTATTAACTTTGTTTTAATTGAGTAAACATTAATGATAAATGCATCAACCTTTTCAACAAGCACATTAAAAAAGATAGCGCTTACAGGCTACTTTGGGCTACTCTTTTTTATGCCTTTATGGCTGCTTGTTCTTAACCCATCAAACGGATTAACTCCTGCGCTATCTTTAGCTTTTTTTACGCTTCCATTAATATTCCCATTTAAAGGCTTAATACAAGGTAATCCTTATACTTATGCGTGGTCTAATTTTGTTGTTATGATCTATTTTTTACATTCATTAACCACTTTATGGGTATCTTCCCAAGATACTGTATGGGCATTAATAGAACTAAGTTTTGCGACATTAATGTTTATGGGCGGTACCTATTACGCGAAATTTAAAGGCCAAGAGTTAGGTCTAAGTATCAGAGAAAAGAAAGTAAAATAAACAACGGCTATATAACAAAACAGGACGTGTTATGAAATTAGTATTACTGGGTATTTCAACTTTATTATTAACTGCATGTGGTGGTGGAAGTAGTACTTCAAATACAGAAACTCCTATCACTCCACCCTCAGAGCCTTTACCTATAAAACAAATCGTAAAAAATGCCATTAATGCTTTTGATGACAGCGTTGCGATTAACCAAGCCGTTGAGTTGTTTTTATATTATCCGCAAACACAATTAACTAATATTGAATGGACGCAAACGTCAGGCCCAGATGTAACTTTTCTTACCCCTAATGCCAAAGGCATAGCATTTACACCTAAAGCTTCTGGTAATTATGCATTTGAAGCCTCTTTTACAACAGCAAATGGTAACACTGAAACACTTACCCAAGAGATTGATGTAACAGATAGAATTGCAAATATTTCAGCGCGATTAGGTCATGTAGTATCAGAAGGTAATAAAGTTTCATTACGCACCAGCCTAGCTTCCAATTTATCAACTAATACCATCACTTGGAAACAAACCTCAGGACCTCAAGTTACTTTAACGGATAGTAATACATCAGGTAAAACGGCTATATTTTTTAATGCGCCTAATGTTGAACAAGATACCTTTATTACTTTCGAAGTAAGTGTATCAGCTGATAATACTATATACCGAGATACTGTCGCAGTCTTAGTTGAGAATAAAAACGAAATTAACAATAATGCAATTTTTGATGAAAGAGTCAGTGATGTTTTTGCATACAACCCCGAATCTCCTTATAAAGCTAGTTTAGTCGACTGTGTATATAACAACGATATAACTTTCAGTAATAATTGTACTCTTAATAAATTACCGTTAATTGCACACGATACAACAACACCAAGCATTGATGACATAATGGACAGAGTTGTGGTTTCTCACCAATGGATGGGCGATCGATTTAAAACATTTTTAGAACAATACGATGTACATAACGATCTTAAAAATATGCTTAGAGCAACAACAGCCATCGTTATTTCTTACGATATAAGACCTTCTTTTTATTGGGGAGAGACTGGCGCTATTTATCTAGATGCTGACAACTTTTGGCTTACTCCTGAAGAACGAGACACGCTAAATGAAGCGCCTGATTACCGTGCTGCCTTCGGTAACGATTTGCAATTTGATATACCTTGGCGATATGTTCGAAATAACGATTATTTAAGTACTTATATTTCTGAAGATACAAGAAGGTCTCGCGATATTGACGATGGTGTTTATCGTGTTCTCGGGCTTATGTACCATGAACTTGCTCACGCCAATGATTTTTTCCCTAAAAGTCGTTGGTTTACTTTAGATAAAACTAAACGCATCAGTGCCGCTATTACCAGCCCAATACAATCTGATTTGTTAAGCCAAGCTCATCCTTTAAATGGCGATGAAATGTTAGGTTTAGCCCAAGTAAGTTTTCATGGCGTTTCAGCTACGGCAACTCAAAAATCTTATACTCCACAAGATGTTACTCAATTCTTTTCTTCTGAAGTAGCTCCCCAATACTATAACTACTCAAGTATAAGAGAAGATTATGCTATGTTATTTGATGGTTTTATGATGAAAGCTCGATACAACATTGATAGAGACATTGCTATTACCAATCAAGTAGATTCTGGCGGTTTAGCCAGTGATTATATTGTTGAGTGGGGGCAGCGTGGGCGTATTAGCGATGAAGATATTAAGCCTAGAGTTGCCTTTGTTGTAGAGCGTATTTTACCTGAGTTTGATGACTTTCAACCTATATTAGACAATTTACCGGCTCCTATTGCTATGGAGTCTGGAAAGTCTTGGATTGATAACTTAGATATTAGCCCAAGTTCAGCACCTAAGTCTTTGGCCAAAGCACAGGTATCATCTCAAACAAGAGCAGCCAACCAAAATCGACCAATAAACGAGTTCCGTTTATTGTTTGAAGAAAAGGCAATGCCTACAAAATAGGATAAGCTTATATCCGTTACCGCTCAAGATGCGTATTTCAGAGTAAATATTGAATGGTAACGGGTATATGTAGTAATTAGTTAAAAATTAAGACGATATATGAGGAAATATTTCTTTAATAAAAGGAATGGTTATTTTTCGTTGTTCTCTAATCGACGCTTTATCTAACTCATCTAACGCATTAATCAAGTTACTCATTTCTCTCGATAAGCGAGTTAACAAAAACTTAGCTGAATCGTTAGCTAAAATTAAGCCTCGTTGTTCTGCCCTATATTGAAGCGCCAATATTTTTTCATTATCGTCAATGGGTTTAACTTGTTCAGTTAATCCCCAACTTAATCTTGAGAGTAAGTCGGGTAACTTTATATTTAAGTTACTCACATTTTGATCGCCTGAAATGATCAGACACTTTCCTTGCTCGGTTACTCGATTAAACAAATCAAATACCGCTCTTTCAAATTCGTCATTACCCGCAATTAAATGAATATCGTCTAAGCAAATCACATCAATTTGTTCTAAACCATCAAACATTTCAGTAGAAAGTTGTGCAAGTTCACTAAAAGATAAACTCAATGAAGATAAACCAAGCTCTTCCGCATATGCGCAACTAGCGTGCAATAAATGAGACTTGCCTACCCCTTCTATACCAAACAAATACAAAGCTGTTGGATGCGATTCCTGCTTTAAAATAAGATCAATAAATTGTTGCAGTTGAATAACAACAGCATGATTGTTCTGGCTTTGAAAACTTTGAAAAGTTTCATCGTCAGGCAATTGAACAGATAAACTCAATTGGGAGGGATATTTCACTCAGTTCCCCAAAAAAACACAGGTATGTCATCAGCACTTTGACCCGATAGAGGATCAACATATTGCTTCAACTTATTATTTAATTGTAAGGAAGCAAATAAAGTATCTGCAGACCCCATAAGTGTTAATTGAAAACGTCGATTATTACCTTCAGCCTTAATCAACTTAAAAGAGCTGATCACTGAAAGCTTATCGAGAAATTGAGTAACATCTACATACTTAGCCAATGAGTCGATATTAGCTACATCAATAATTAAATCGTGATCAGTTTCTGTTGTTAATGAATATCGTTGCGATATATGCGTGGTTATATCAGACATTACCGTTTTTATTAATACAAGTTCATCAACTCCCATGTATTGATTACCCGTTTCCACTTTGTCACTTTGAGTGGTTACAATATGCCAATCAATCGATATTGCTGACTGTTTACACAACAAATCACAATCAGCAGAAGGTACATCAATAGAAGTAAATTTAGCATTTTTAGAGACTCTGATAATCACAATACTTTCAGGTGTATAGCGTTGTGAAGCTAGCTTTATCGGATCGATAAAGCGGCCCCATAAATCAGGGATTTGAATATTTTGTGTATCTGTTAAGTCCATCAAAGGTAAAATAACAGGTAAACCTTTTTGTTTAGCCAAGGCTGATATTTCATCATGCAACGGTGATTCGTCTGTTTCAGAAATTATACGTCGCTCTAAATCATCTTCAGTGACGATCCAAAATAAAACTAAAGGACGAAGTTTGCCCCATAGAGGAAGATTTTCTTGAAAAAATAATTGATTAATTTTATTTTCATCAAATGAAGCAACTAAATTATTCACCCCATTATCAGTAATATAATTAAATTGTGTTAAATATTTAGAGTAATGTTGAACTTCATTTTTTATAAAAGTATTAGATAATACTTGTTCATCACCTGCTATTTTTACTAAAACAGCCTTGAGTGCAGCCTTTAAAGCACTACTTTGATCTTTCTGTGTTTGGGAATTAAGTTCAACTTTCGCGGTATAAAGATCACTGACTTCAACGGCAAAAGCGGGCTTCAATAAAAAAAGAAGAGAAAAAACAATCCAATATCTAAACATATAAAAATAAATTAAAAGAATAATTATGAAAATATTAACATATAGTTGATAAATTTAGTCACATATTAAAATAATTTATTATAAAGATTTTAACCAAGCGTTAGCGCTGGTAGAATATGCGCCATTAACATCCCATTAGTAATTTTATTGAGGTCCCCACTGTGAGTGAACAAAAACAATCCCTAAGCTATAAAGATGCTGGCGTTGATATTGATGCAGGTAACGCGCTTGTTGAAAATATCAAAGGTGCCGTTAAACGCACTACCCGTCCAGAAGTTATGGGTGGCTTAGGCGGATTTGGCTCTGTATGTCAAATTCCTACAGGTTACAAAGAGCCTGTAATGGTTGCTGGCACAGACGGTGTTGGTACTAAATTACGTTTAGCGATTGATTTAAAGAAACACGATACTGTGGGTGTTGACCTTGTTGCTATGTGTGTAAATGACCTGATTGTTCAAGGTGCTGAACCGCTATTTTTCTTAGATTATTATGCAACCGACAAACTTGATGTTGAAGTAGCTTCAGCTGTAGTTTCAGGTATTGCAGACGGCTGTGTATTATCTGGATGTGCTCTAGTTGGCGGCGAAACAGCTGAAATGCCGGGTATGTATCACGCTGGTGATTACGATATTGCGGGTTTTTGTGTAGGTATAGCTGAAAAATCTCGTTTATTAGATGGTAGTGCTGTTGCTGCAGGCGACCAACTTATTGCTTTAGGTTCTTCGGGAGCTCATTCAAACGGTTATTCACTTATTCGTAAAGTGTTAGAAGTTAACAACACAGATACAAACGAGTTATTAAATGGTAAATCAATTGGCGATCATTTAATTGAACCCACTAAAATTTATGTAAAATCAGTTTTAGCTTTACTTAAAGAAGTTAACGTTCATGCGTTATCGCATATTACTGGTGGCGGTTTCTGGGAGAATATTCCACGAGTATTGCCTGAAAGTGCTCAAGCAAAAATCAATGAAAGTACTTGGGAATGGCCTGAAATTTTTAACTGGTTACAAGAAAACGGTAATATTACTACCCACGAAATGTACCGTACATTTAACTGTGGCGTAGGTATGATTATTGTAGTTCCAGCACAACAGCTAGACAAAAGTATTGAAATACTTAGCAATAACGGTGAAAAAGCTTGGCACATTGGTGAAATCACTGATTTACCAGCAGGTGAAGAACAAGTTATTATCAACAAAGGTTAATCATTAATGACTAGCCGAATTGTTGTTTTAATTTCTGGCAGCGGTACAAATTTGCAGGCAATTATAGACGCCTGCAAAACTAAAGGTTATCCAGGTAAAGTTGTGGGTGTTGTATCAAATATACCTACAGCTTACGGCCTAACCCGCGCTAAAGAAGCCAATATAGAAACCTCTACCTTATCGCATAAAGCATTTGATTCTAGAGAAGCCTACGATCAGTCATTAATTAAAGTGATTGATGGATATAATGCTGATGTTATTGTTCTCGCTGGTTTTATGAGAATTTTAACGCCTGCTTTTGTTCAACATTTTCGAGGAAAATTATTGAACATTCATCCATCTTTGTTGCCTAAGTACCAAGGCTTAAACACGCATCAGCGTGCTATTGATGCTGGCGACAATGAACATGGTGTTAGCGTACATTATGTTACAGAAGAGCTGGATGGTGGGCCTGTTATTTTACAAGCTAAAGTGCCTATTTTCGATGGTGACACAGCTGAAGATTTAGCAAGCCGAATACACGAACAAGAACATCGAATATATCCATTAGTAGTAAAATGGTGTTGTTTGAAACGCGTAGTTATGCAAGGCGAAAAAGCATTATTTGATGGTGATATCATTCCAACATCAGGTTATGCTAGCGAAGAATAGCTAATGCTTAATTTGATTGATGCAGTTTTACTTAAAAACACACAATAAAAAGTGAAACTGCATTAAAGGAATATATATGTTAAAACCGCTTTATCAATGTATTGTTTTATTTTCTGTATCTTCATTTACTTGGGCTCAATCTACGCCTGCTTTAAACTCTCCTGAGAATCTAACTCAAGCATCTCAAACTCTTATTGCCCCTTTCAGTGCTGAATACAATATTATTCACAAATCAAAAAAAGTGGGTACTGGTATCAGAAAATTAGAGAAACTCGCCGATAATACCTATCGTTATAGTTATAAAACCGATATTGAATGGTTAATTTTTGATGATAAACGAACTGAAGAATCTACTATAACATTAGTAAATAATCATGTTACTCCAACCCATTATCAATATTATCGTGAAGGAACAGGTCGAGATAAGTCTTATGAATGGAGTTATGATGTTGCAAATAATACAGCTAAAAATATAAAAGAAAATAAAACACTTTCTGTCGAGTTTACTGAAAATATTCAAGACAGCTTGAGCTATCATTTACAACACCGACTAAATTTAATTAAAAACCCTAAACAACAACACTTTGTTTATCCTGTTATAAAATCGTCAGGTAGCATTCATAATTATGTTTATGAATATGATGGTGAAGAAGATGTTATGTTGCCATACGGTTTAGTTAAAACTATTAAATTAAAAAGAGAAGTGGTTGAGAAAGAGCGAACAACTTACGCATGGTTTGCTCCAGAACTCAATTATTTACTGGTACGTCTTTATCAGGTTAAAGGTGGTACTGAACAATTTGAAGCACAATTAACATCAGTTACTATAACTAAATAATTAAACAACCTGAGCTCGGTTTAATAAATGTTATTCTAGCTAAATTTTTAATATTTATTTTTCAAGGGGTTAACTGTTTTTCAAACCAAGATCAGGTTAAATAAATAAAGTGTAGTGAATAACTTCACTACACTTAAATAATTGGTATTACTTCACGGTTTCACTACTCGCAATAGAACATCCTAGCTTAAATAACTGCCACTGCCCTTTTGACATTTTCTGCCACTCTTCATTATTAGTCAGTGGTTGTGTAGCAATAACCGTCACAATATCTTTATCAGTGGTTTCATGATTAAAATTTACCTCCATCTCAGCGTCTATTAAACTTGCTTTGCCAAAAGGTGCTTTGCGCGTTATCCAGTGTAAATTATTTGAACAATAGGCAAATAAGCATTCACCATTAGTAATTATAATATTAAAAACACCATATTCATTTAATTGCTCGCTTAACTCCGCAATATAACGAAATAATTCAACATCATCAGGTTGCTTATCTTTATACTTTATATGTATTTGATCCAACAACCAGCAAAAAGCAAATTCACTATCCGTTTCACCTACAGGTATATGATATTTAACATTAAGTTTGTTATGTACATCTTGTAGCTGACCATTATGGGCATAAGTCCAATGTCGCCCCCAGATTTGACGTGTATAAGGATGCGTATTTTCTAAACTTATCCCCCCTGAATTTGCCTGCCTGATATGACATACAACAGATTGACTTTTAATGGGGTATTCTGTCACCAACTTAGCAATGGGAGATGCTGCGCTTGGTAAAGGGTCTTTAAAGCTCCTACAGCCCTTACCTTCATAAAATGTAATACCCCATCCATCTTTATGTGGACCGGTATTTCCCCCCCTTTGCATTAGCCCGCTAAAGCTAAAACAAATATCAGTAGGTACATTAGCCGACATGGCTAAAAGTTCGCACAAAATAAACACTCCTTACAGCATAAAAATGAACTAAAATAATAAATATAAGATTAAGTTTTCGAAAATTGCTTTGTAAAAGCAAGAGATTATGTTTACCTAGCATATATAACATTAAAAATTTAGGAAGATTATATGGAATTTTTCACTTGGATAATAATTGCCATCTCGCTTTGTATATTTATGGCCTATAACAGAGCTTCACTATCAACGTTTACGCTATCATTTGCCACCTTAATGGCCATAGGTACCTTTGCGGATATAGTCACCTTTATAGGCTGGTTCTTATTCGCTATTGTAGCATTACCTCTTAATTTAGCCCAAGTAAGAAAAGAATACATAAGTGCTCCCCTACTTAAAATATTTAAGGGCATTATGCCTGAAATGTCTCAAACCGAACAAGAAGCGATTGATGCGGGAACAACTTGGTTTGAAGCTGAACTATTCAAAGGCAAGCCTGATTGGAACAAGCTACATAATTATCCACAACCTAGATTAAGTGCAGAAGAGTTAGCTTTTTTAAACGGCCCTGTTGAAGAAATATGCTCTATGGTAAATGACTGGGAAGTAACTCATGAACTTGCCGATCTTTCACCGGAAGTTTGGCAATACATGAAAGACAATAAGTTTTTTGCCATGATCATCAAAAAAGAATTTGGTGGTTTAGACTTTAGTGCTTTCGCACAATCACGAGTATTACAAAAACTGTCTTCTGTCAGTTCTGTTCTTGCAAGCACCGTTGGAGTACCCAACTCTTTAGGGCCAGCAGAGCTGTTACAACACTATGGAACAAAAGAACAACAAGATTACTATTTACCACGTTTAGCTACAGGCGAAGAAATACCGTGTTTTGCTTTAACAAGCCCTGAAGCAGGTTCAGACGCCAGCTCCATTCCAGATTTTGGCGTAGTCTGTAAAGGACAATTTGACGGGGAAGAAGTACTAGGCATGAAGCTAACATGGGACAAACGTTATATAACCTTAGCTCCCGTAGCAACCGTATTAGGTTTAGCTTTTAAACTACAAGATCCTGAGCACTTACTTGGTGAAGAAGAAGATTTAGGTATCACTTGTGCCCTTATCCCTACTGATATTGAAGGTGTTATAACAGGCCGTAGACATTTTCCATTGAATATTCCTTTTCATAATGGTCCAACGCAAGGTAACGAAGTTTTTGTACCATTAGATTTTATTATTGGCGGCGCAGAAATGGCAGGCCAAGGCTGGCGTATGCTGGTTGAATGTTTATCGGTAGGTAGAGCAATAACCCTACCTTCAAACAGTACTGGCGGCGTTAAATCTTTGGCTTTAGCCACAGGGGCTTACGCAAGAATTAGACGTCAATTCAAACTACCTATTGGTAAAATGGAAGGTATTCACGAACCTTTAGCCCGCATTGGCGGTAATGCTTATTTAATGGATGCCGTAACCACAATGTCTACTGGCGCGATTGATTTAGGCGAAAAACCTTCAGTTATTTCAGCTATTGCCAAATACCATCTGACAGAAAAAATGCGTCAATGTGTATCAGATTCAATGGATATACATGGCGGTAAAGGTATTTGTATGGGAAAAAGTAACTATGTTGCTAGAAATTACCAAGGTGCTCCTATCGCGATTACCGTAGAAGGTGCAAACATATTAACGCGTAGTATGATTATCTACGGGCAAGGAGCAATCCGTTGTCACCCTTATGTTTTAGCTGAAATAGCAGCAACCCAGAATGAAGATGAAATTCAGGCGTTAGACGACTTCGATCATGCCTTTTTTGGTCATGTGGGCTTTTCTATCAGTAACATTTGTCGTAGCTTATGGTTTTCATTTACCGGAGCACGATTACAACGAACACCTTTTAACGATGAAACAACGCGTTATTATCAACTACTCAACCGTTTTAGCGCAAACCTTGCCATGTTGTCAGATATTTCAATGGTAACTTTAGGTGGCGAATTAAAAAGAAAAGAACGCATTTCAGCTAGATTAGGTGATGTACTTAGCTATTTATATTTAGCGTCTGCAACCCTTAAACGTTACAACGATGAAGGCCGTAACATAGAAGATTTCCCATTAGTAAAATGGGCACTTGAAGATAGTTTATTTAAAATACAAGAAGCAATAAACGACCTTATAAGTAACTTTCCGAATACAGCCGCTAAAGTCTTTTTACAATGTACCATCTTCCCTCTGGGTACTTGGTTACAAAAACCTTCAGATATTACCGACCAAGAAGTCGCAGAAATATTACAAACACCAAGCGAAACAAGAACAAGGCTAGGTAAGTGGCAATATTTAAAACGAGATCCTGCATTTCCAATGGGGCAATTAGAACAAACTTTAGAAGATATTATTGCATGTGAACCTATTTACACTAAGGCGTGTAAAGGGCTTGATAAGTACCTACCTTTTTATAAATTAAATTTAGTTGCTGAAGAAGCTCTAGCAGCAGGCGTGATCACTCAAGAAGAAGCTGATTTACTCTGTAGAGCTGAAATAGGAAGAAAAATAGCTATTGATGTTGATGATTTTGCATCTGAAGAGCTATGTATTAAAAACTAAATACGGGTAATAAATAATTAAAAATGCAGCTGAAGCTGCATTTTTTTTGAGAATCAAAAGCTAAAATTTATGTTGTTACATTCTTTAAATTAAGAGAAAAAGAAGTACCCTCACCTAATTGGCTATGTACTCTAATTTCACATTTCAATAATGCAAGTAATTTTTGAGTGATTGCTAACCCTAAACCTGCATGTCTGCTCTCGCCTTCAATAGCATTACTGGCTCGATATCTTGCATCAAAAATATACGCGATTTCTTCAGCCTTAATACCCGTACCATTATCTTTTACAGTTAAGTAGCATTGCCCATCATTAACGTCAGAGGTTTCTAACACAATACTTCCTCCATTTGGCGTATGCCGTAACGCATTATCTATTAAATTACTTAATACACGTTCTAACTTACCAATATCGCTATACACTTGAATATGGGAAAACTCAGGAATAATACTAAGTTTTATATTAAGTGTTTCTGCTTTTAGCTGAAACTTAGCCGCTACATCATATAAAAGTTCAGTTAAATTAAAGTTTTCTAAATTCATTGACACTTGCCCGCCTTCTAAGTGAGCTAATTCAAAAATTTGATCAATTAACATTTTTAACTGACTTGAATTTTTTAATGCTGTTCGAATGAATTGATCACGATCATCACTGCTTATTGAATCCCCTTTAATCGCAATAGTTTCAATATAACCTTGTAATGATGCCAGCGGTGTTCTTAAATCATGAGAAATATCAGCTAACAGCTCTCTTCTATGTATATCGGTTTGTTTCAATTGTTCTATTTGATCATTAATTTGCTCAACCATTTCATGAAATACACTACCTAGCTGGTGAACTTCATTTTGACTATTGTGCATCCACGAGTGTAATTTAACTTTAGATTTATCAAAATTACTTGATTTTAATGCCCTCATCTCGGACATTAAACGGCACAATGGACTCGTAAAGTATCGAAATAACCCTAACATAATGACAAATAAAAATAATAACGCGACAACAGCAAATACTATAGACAACTCAGCTTGACGAGTACCTTGATGTTCGTTATAGGCAGAGTCATAACGTTCTCCAGCGACAATAACATACAAATAACCTTGCAATTGTGTTCCGTTAAATACTGGTGCAGCTGAAAAAACTTTTTTACGTGTTAAATGACGAGGATCATCACCATAAATAGGTAAAGGTGCTTTATTTCGAGTTAATTGAATTAAAGGCACTAAGTCAACTTTTTTTCTCTTAATTAAAGAGTCATCAATCGAATGTGTTAATAAATTACCTTGCGGATCAACAAAATAAAACTCAAAGCCTGGCCCTAATATCATAAGCGTATGAAATAAGTTCTCTAGTGCGTCATGATCATACACACCCTGTTGTAGCAAAGGGTTATCTCTTGCTAAATTTGCCGCTAACGACAAATGTAGTTGCTGCTCAGATTCATAACGTGTGTTTTGCTCAACTTGTTGTGACCAAAAATAAAACACAAAAGCAATGGCAATGAACACACCAAATAATGACAATGAAAGTCGTTGGTACAACGATAACTTCATATTCTTACACCTTAACTTACGCCTTGTTTACAAAACTTATAACCAACCCCCCATACTGTTTGTACTATTTCAGGGGCAGTTGCATCTTTTTCTACTTTACTTCTTAAACGATTAATATGTGAATTAACCGTATGCTCATAGCCACTATGATGATAACCCCACACAGAACTTAATAACTGAGAACGAGAAAATACTTGTTCTGGGTGAGATGCTAAATACAGTAATAAATCATACTCTGTTGACGTTAACTCTAATTCTTTACCTGCTAACGTTGTTCTATGAGACAAATGATCTATTTGTAAGTGACCCACTTTCAAACACTGTTCAGGCTCTGGTGCTTGCTGCATATTGCTTAGTAGATGCGCGCGTCTTAATAAACTTCTGACTCGTGCTTGTAGCTCTCTTACACTAAAAGGTTTAGTCATATAATCATCAGCGCCTAATTCTAAGCCTAACACTCTATCTATTTCAGAATCACGCGATGTCACCATTAAAATAGCTTGCTCAGGCTTTTTCTCTCGTAACTGCCTACAAACATCTAAACCTGACATGCCGGGTAACATCACATCAAGAATAATCACATCATAATTGTTGGCTAAAGCAAGCTCTAATGCACGTTCGCCTGTTAAGCTGTGTTCAACATTTAATGATAGTTCTTCTAAATTTACTCTTATTAAATCAGCTATATCTTGTTCGTCTTCAACAACCAAAATGTTATCCATTTGGCGATCCTTGATCATTAAAAAGAGAGGCTGCAACGACACAACCTCTCTTTAACACTATTCTACCCGTGTAATAGTGATGCTTAATGTCGGATTATCGAATCGATGATCTTGTGTTAATACTGACTGAGTTAAGCCATCATCTTTACTAACAACACCTGGATGCATCGCAACATAATCAACGTCATCTCGCACTTCGTTGTATCCCTCTCCGCCAGCAGCAGGACCTGGGATAGTTGCCATCAGTTCACTATTTTTCTCGGTACCTGAGTCATATGAACTTGTTAATAAGGAAATACTTTCGTTTACAGCTAAATTACTTATATCTTTTGCTGTTATACCAGTAAAAGCGTCGTTTGTATTAACTAACATAGTGGCAATAGAAATACTGCTTGGCATAGTGTCTTCAATACTAACAGTAATGGTTTCACTCATACCTGGAGGTAATGGAGATACGCCACTTTTACCTGATAACACCATAGTTTCGCTAAGTACAGCTGAATTATCACCACTCTCTGCAAGGTTCTCTAACGCAATAGAAGCTGGCATACCTATTTCCCAAAGCTTGCCTTCATTATGTAAAACAACAGCAACAGGTGACATAGGTTGTGCTGTGGTCAAATTAACCACTTTAACTGTATATTCATAACTTACTGGAGTGGGTGCCGGAACTACCGGTGGCTCAGGTGTTACTGCTTTATTATCATTATCACTACCACAAGCACTGACTAAAAGACTTAAGGCTATAGCCGCTGATAACGACGCTTTTTTATATGTGTTAGATGAAATCATCATAACCCCCTACTTCACTACGATAGTAACGGAAGCAACAGGGTTCAACCAACGATGTACTGTATTATCAACATCACTTGTGCCACCTGTTAAATCATCATCACCTAAATTACCACGATGTACATGAACCGTTGTATTGGCTTCTACAGATGTAACACCTGTTCCACCTGTACCTGCATTACCGCCCGGTGCTGCCGGAATGCCAGGAGCACCAGGAGCTCCCGACCCCATTACAACGAGCTCATTGTTAGCTTCTGTACCTGCATCATAAGCATTTAACATAACTTTGTAAGTTCCCGCTTCACTTGGAATTTTCCAACCGTTTAAAGCAACAAAAGCATCGTTAGTAGGAAGTAACATGCTAGCAATCGATAAATACATATTACCGTCTGCCGTATCAAGCATAGCAGTAGTTGATTGAGATGGAGCTAATAAACCGCCAGCAGGATTTTCAACCATGTCAGCATTAACGCCTGCTAACATGGTAGATAAACCAGAAATATCGCCACCTTCGGCCATTGCTTGTAACTCAGGAGAAGCAGTTTCACCTAATTTATATAAAGAAGCATCGGCAGTATGAGCTGCAATAATAAGAGGGGTATAATGCATACCTTGAGTAAGGTTTGTTACAGTAACTTCTAATTGTTGTGCGTTAACAGCAACACTTGATGTTGCAAGCATTAATGCCGCGATAGTTTTATTAAATTTCATTTTTTATCCTTGGTAACTGAAATAATTCAAGTTCAGTATGCAAGGAAAGTTTCGCGATGGCGTCACGAAGTTATCACAAAACCATCACATTTTACTTACGTTAAATTTTATAAATAACCTGAAATTTTTAAAGCCTAAAGCGGTTCACACAACAATACATGCGAGAAAGGAGAGATATGTGTTTAATGTAAATTAAACTTGAAAATAGAGTTGCATTAAAAGTAACTCTACTTGAAAGCCTTTATTCTTATAAGCCTTTGATTAGAGATGTTTCGTTTTTACTAACACCAAAAATATCTTTGGGTTTAAAACCTAAAGTTACGTGAAAATCTTTTGCTGGCAATACTAATAATTGTCTAAAGTATTGCGCTTCAGGCGATTGAGCCACAACAAAATAAGTCGCTTGATCTTCCTTTAGTACACGTCCAAGACCTAATAAAGACACAGAAAGCTTTTCACCAAAATTGATAGTTTTAGTTACCGCTTGAAGTTCGTAAGGATTAATTAATGTGACATGAAAAGTATGATGATCTCTTATTGCCTGCCTTTCTCTAAAGGATGAAAATTCATTACCTAATATATTTTTCATTTGCTGTAAGTATACCGACAAATCAGCCTTCGATACCTTGCCACCTACGTATTTAAGTCCTTGATTATCTGTTAATTCAACAACTTCTATTTGAATGTTTTTAATAAATCCCTCTTCAGCATTCATACTTAAATCTTCTTTTATTCGAGAAATTTTATGACTTATTCTTTCTTGCTCTTCTATTAATTCAACATTTTCGCTTTCTTGTTCTTCTATATAAACTAAATAATCAGCAATACTACTGGCCTTTACGCTCATTGAAGCTACCGTAAGTATTGAGAGACTAATTAGAATAAAATTATGTAAAAATTTCATTTTTATCTCCAGATAAAACACATTATTGAGATATTTTACCACTAACTTTGATTGTTTAAATACCACTTCACGGTTTCTTTTATTCTCGTTTCAAATAATTGCTGTGGTATAGGACAACCTATAACGTAACGTCGAGTGAGAGTAAGCTAACTTTTACATTATTTAAAAATGGATAACCTCATTAGATTTAACAATAAAATACAATGTAACCTCCATATCGAAGCATATTTTAGCTATACTGTAATATAACAATCACTTAATACCCATTTCATTAGTGAAGCTGGTAATAGATAGAAAATTAACTAAAACATATGAAGTATATGCTTACCCCAAATGTATTTAATCAAGTAGCTACTCTGTTATGGAATACACGATGGCGCTTATTACAGTGGAGTTTATTTAGTTTTATATTATTTATTGTATTGCAAAATCAAATAAGTTTAGCAACACCAAACATATTAGTGTGGCTGGCTTTATTTATACTATTTTTTGCTTTACAGGCGTTGGTGATAGCTTCATTTATTTTTTTCTTTAAAAACTTACCTTCTACAAAAGCTAAATCACAAAACTGGTTTACTTTTTATCGTATTATCGAATGGTGTGAAACTCTTATTTTTACTCTGCTTATTCCCTTTCCTACATTAATTTATTTATATATGTTGTTTCTATACCCGTAACCAATCAAAATTGAATAGGCACTAACTGTCCATTTTCAATCGTAACAACACGATCAGCTATTTCTGCTAAGTGCTTTTCATGCGTAACAATAATAACGGTTTGGTCTTGTAATAAAGTAGCGAGTTGTAAATTAAAATCTTCTTTACCTTCTTTATCAATCATGGAAGTCGGTTCATCTAGTAATAGAATTGAAGGTTTAGCAAGTAAAGCCCTAGCCAGTGAAATACGTTGGCGTTGCCCACCTGAGAGTAAAACACCATTTTCACCGACTTGTGTTTTATAGCCAGACTCTAATTCATTAATAAAAGTATGGGCACCGGCCTTAATAGCGACTTTTTCAATTTCTTCTTTAGTTGCTTGCGGATAACCGTAAGCTATATTGTCCATTATTGAACCATCACACAACGCAATATCTTGTGAAACAAATCCTATATACCTTCTTAATACGGACAAATTAATATCATTAATATTTGTATCACCAATAGTAATAATGCCTGTAGAAGGTTCTATAAAACGCATTAATAAATGTAAAACGGTTGTTTTTCCTTTACCGTTTTGTCCAACAATAACAACAGTTTCGCCTGATGCTATATCTATATTGACATTATTTAGTAAAATATCACTTGCTTCATAACTAAAACTAATATTTTTAAAGGAAATTTTATTGTTATGAATATCTTGCTCTAAATCACCTTTATCAATAGGCTCAGGCGATATATTAAAAACTTTGATTAATCGGGTAGACGCACCTAAAGCTTGCTGTGTTTGACCGTACAAATTAGCTAAAGCACTCATAGGCCGCGCAAAAAGAATTCCGTACATTAATAAGGTGATTAAGTCAGGCATTGATAACTTACCTGTTTGATAATGAATAGCGCTCACCACCACAACCACTAAAACACCAGACGTTACTAACAATTGAACTAAAGGAGATAAAATAGCTTGAATCTTCAATTGTTTTCTTCGTAACTCTTGAATTTTATAAGCATTATTTTTAAAGCGATCTGACTCTATATTTTCTCGAGAAAAAGCTTTAACTAATTTTATAACACCAAAGTTTTCGCTAGCGATGGCAACAGAATTTGCCTGACTTTGCACAATATCTTCAGTAAGCGGCTTTATACCTTTGCCTAAAATTTTTAAAACAATAAAAAATGCAGGAACCATTAGCATAATAATTAAGGTGATTGTTGGACTAATAGACGCCATAAGGATTAAAGCCCCTACTAGTATCAATAAGGAAGGTACTAAGCTGGTAATAACACCTGATAAAAAATGACTTAAAATACTTACATCGTTACTCAGTAATGCAAGAGTTTCACCTTTTTTATTATTATTAAAATACTTAACTGGCAGTACTTGGATATGATCATACAAGCGACAACTTAACTGTGTTAAGACTTGCGCGCCTATATAGTTAATTCGGTAAGTGGAGAAAAAACGAAGTACCGCTTGAATAGCAAATAATGACAACCAAATGAGTGCTATCCACTTGTAGCCAAAATCATAAATTGTATAGTTTTCTAACACGCTTTTAGAAAATTGCCCAGCAAACCACGGAACACTTAAACTAACTAGACTTTCTAACACCATTAAAATAATGACGAATAATAAGCCTTTTTTATATTGTTTAAGTAAAGAGAAAAAATAAAAGAAATTCATTTTCTGTGCTTTCGTATTCAAAAAATCATCCTGATCAACATAAAATTACTTGGTATCAAATAATACGCAATATAGTGGCTATAATATTAACCTAAATCAAAGTACAAATTCTTCTTTTGCATAAAGAAGATTTAAATTTATTATTTTCATCTATGTCATAACTAAAAAAGAACACGCTTTAAATGTAAATAATTTGTTAACAGCAAATATTATAGCTATAATCCATGCAATTATTTAAATAGGGAATTATTCCATGAAAAAATCAATTTTACGTAGCGCTATCGCCATAGCAATCTCTTCACTTTTTGCATCTACATCAGCTTTTGCTGCAGAACAACCAAATGCTGAAGATCTTGTAGGTAAGGCATATGCAGGTATTCACCTTCTACATATTGATACTGACAGCGAACGCTGGTTAACAAACAATCCATTATCTTCACTAAACAATGGTGACGGTTTTGGTGCTGAATTGGGTTACCGCCTAAATACAACAACTGAACTAAGATTAGGTTACAGCCATATTAATTTAGATGCTAAACATGGTGGCTTTGCTAAACCAGATTCTTCAAATATTGCTTTTGACGTTTTGTATTTTCCAACAGAGCAAAACTTTTATTTAGTAGCAGGTTTAAGTGAATTAGATATTGTTGAATCTAAATTATCATCTAACCTAGGTTTAGGTTACCGCCATTACCTAAGTGAAAAAACAGCGCTTTACTTTGAAACAAAAGCTCATTACCAATTTGATGAATACTATGATGATTTTTCAGCACAACTAGGTTTTACTTACTTCTTTGGCGAATCTAAAAAATCTAAACCCGCTAAAAAAGAAATGAAAGCTGCTGAAGTCATGCCAGCTAAAGCTGCTGTAATGTTAGATGCAGACAACGACGGTGTTGCTGATGCGAAAGATCAATGTAAAAACACACCTCTTGTAGATAAAGTTGATGAAGTTGGCTGTACTATTTTTATGGAGGATGTGGCTTCAATTAATTTATTAATTAACTTTGATAATAACAATGCAGTGATTAAGCCTCAGTATTTTGAAAAAATTAAAGAAGTTGCTGAATTCTTAAAAACATATAAATCTGTAAATGTAGTTATTGAAGGCCATGCTTCTGCTCCTGGTAACGACGCATTAAACAAAACATTATCTCAATTACGTGCTAACGCAGTAGTAGATATGCTTATAAATAAACATGGTATAGATGCCGATAGACTATCTGCTGTTGGATATGGTGAAGAGCGTTTATTAAATAAAGCAACGACTAGAGCGGCTAATGCTGAAAACCGTAGAATAGTAGCTACTATGAGTGTTGACAAAAAAGTACCATTAAAGCGTTAATACAAGTAAATTAATTTACTGAGTTTAGGATCAATTTATCAACTATAACTGGACCTAAATTACAAAATATTTTAAAAGGCTAAACAATGTTTTAGCCTTTTTTATTTAAATGAATATACAGCCATTAATAATGAGTTCGAGCAAAAAACTAAGAATAAAGTTAGCATCCTCCTTAGAATTCTGAAATATTATTCTCTTTAAATAACTGAACTAACTCATCTTCAGTAAGTACTTCTACCCCTAAGTCTTGTGCTTTTGTTAGTTTAGAGCCGGCTTTCTCTCCAGCAACTAAATAATGCGTTTTAGCAGAAACACTACCTGAGACTTTAGCCCCTAAAGATTGTAAAGCAGCTTTAGCTTCGTTACGGCCCATTTGACTTAGCGTACCTGTTAAAACAAAGGTTTTATTAAGTAAAGGTTGCTCATCAGCAGCTGCGACTTTTATTTCAGGCCAACTCATAAAAGACGTTAAATCAGCAATCACTTCAATATTATGATCTTGCTTGAAAAATTGAATTATGTTTTTCGCCACAATTACACCTACGTCAGGTACCGACTGTAAGGTTTCTTCATCTGCATTTTTAAGCGCATCGAAGGTTAAAAAGTGATGAGCTAAGTTATTTGCTGTAGTTTCACCTACTTCTCGAATGCCTAACGAGTATATAAACTTAGGCAATGTGGTTTGCTTGGCTTTTTCCATACCCGCAATTAAGTTAGCCGCAGACTTTTGTCCCATACGCTCAAGCGTGCTAACACTTAATTCGGTTAATCTAAATAAATCTGCAGGTGTCGATATAAGCTTCTCATCCACTAATTGTTCAACTAACTTATCACCTAAACCGTCAATATCAATCGCTTTCCTTGAGGCAAAATGCTTTATTGCCTCTTTACGTTGTGCACCACAAAATAAACCACCGGTACACCTTAAAACAGCCTCGCCTTCAGCTTTTAATACAGCTGAATCACATACAGGGCAAGTTGTCGGAAATTGAATTTCGCGAGCATTATCAGGTCGTTTATCAATAACAACACTAACAATTTGAGGAATTACATCGCCTGCTCTTCTAATAATAACGGTATCGTTAATTTGTATTCCTAAACGATCAATTTCATCTTGGTTATGTAATGTTGCATTACTAACCGTTACACCACCAACAAAAACAGGCTTTAAACGTGCTACTGGCGTTATTGCACCTGTACGCCCTACTTGAAACTCTACATCTTCTAATACAGTTAATTCTTCTTGAGCAGGAAATTTATAGGCCATTGCCCAACGCGGTGCTTTAGCTACAAAGCCTAACTTTTGCTGAAGTAAAATGTCGTCAACTTTTAATACGGTACCGTCTATTTCGTAAGACAAACTTGAACGACTATTTAGTATATTTTGGTAAAATTCTTCGCATTCATCAGTATTTTTAAGCAATCTAACTTCTGGGCACATAGGTAAACCAAGCGCTTTAACTTGACATAATCGTTGGTGGTGAGAGTTTGATAACCATTGTGTGTTTTCATTGGCAACTCCGTCAATAAAGTCACCAACAAAACCTAAACCGTATGCATAAAAAGCTAAGTTACGCTTTGACGTTATTTTAGAATCAAGTTGTCTTAAACTACCTGCTGCTGCATTTCTAGGGTTAGCAAAAGTTTTTTCGCCTTTTTTAATGGCGTTTTCGTTAAGTTGTTCAAAGCTTGCTTTAGGCATAAAAACTTCGCCGCGCACTTCAATAATATCAGGGTAGTCATCCCCAGTAAGACGAAGTGGAATACTTTTAATAGTTCTTACGTTTTCTGTAATATTCTCGCCTGTAGCGCCATCACCACGGGTAGCCGCTTGAACAAGTACGCCATTTTCGTAACGTAGACTCACAGCTAAACCATCTAATTTAGGTTCCGCACAAATTTTTAGCGCTTTAGTGTTACCAATACGGTCTTGTAATCGTTTTACAAAAGCATCCCATTCTTCTTTTGAAAAAACATTATCAAGCGATAACATAGGTATTTGATGAGTAACTTGTGTGAAAACCTTAAGTGCTTCTCCTCCTACTTTTTGGCTAGGAGAATCCATTTTTTTCAATTCAGGGTGTTCTGTCTCAATAGCAATCAATTCTTTCATTAATCTATCGTACTCAGCATCAGGAACACTCGGTTCATCTAATACGTAATATTGATTGTTGTATTTATTGATTAAGGTATGAAGCTCACTAATTCGCTGAGATAACTGAATATTTGACATAATAAAGGTGATAATTCACTTAAAGTTAAAAACAAAAAAGGCTCTATAAAATAGAACCCTATTATAACCAAGTTGATTAATTTATTATTCAACTTGGCATTACTTAAATTAGCATAGCATTACAAATTTTATGCTAATGCGATACGATTTTTTCTTTCAAATTCTCTAATTTTACTTATGTAATGTTGCTCTGTTTGTTTAGTCATAACACTACGTTTATCATCGAGAAGCTGCGCCCCAAACTCTACAGAAATTTGTTTAGCTGCTCCTAGCATATGCTCAAAAACTTCAAATGCGTCACCCGCGTTAGGTAAGGTCATAAATAATGTTACCCCACAGGTTGTGAAGTTTTCTAAAGCATCTAAGTCGAAAGTTCCTGGGTTCATAATATTAGCTAGACTAAAGGTTACTTTACCATTACCGGCACTATCTTGATGACGATGAAAAATATCCATATCGCCGTAGCGTAACCCCAAAGTTAGCAAGGTAGGCAGTAACGCTGCACCAGAAATTACTTCTCCTTGAGGCATAACAACAGAAACCACTAAAACTTCAGGTTCAAGTGGCTCTCTTTTCATTTGTTTTTCAGCGGTTACAGGTTCATCAATTGCTGACATAGATGGCATATCACCTGTATCGACAGGGTCACCAAAATTCAATTCAATTTGATTACGCTTAACAGCTTCTTTTTTAGTGATAGGTGCTTTCTTTTTAACTTTAGGTTTAGCTGTAGTAATAACCTCTTTAGCTTGAGGTTTTGGTTGTGTAATAGGCGTATCGTATAACGGCTTATCTATAACCACCGGTTTTTTAACAGGTTCTTCTAAGTTTTCATTATTAAATAAATCAGGGTTTTCTGTTACGCCGTAGTCAAAATCGACAATATCGTCGCCAATATCTGTAGAACAGTCCTGCTCAGAGGTTCCTAGTTGCTCAATACCAGCGTCCGTTAAGCTAATATCAATTGAAGATGATTTAACTTTAGTTTCAGTCGTATCTATCGAGCTTGTTGTTAGCTGATCAGAAGGTTCGCTATAGTCAAAATCATCATTGACCAGCTCTGTATCAAGCGCACTATAACTAGGCTCTTTTTTAGCTGTAAAAGGCGTATTTTTTACTTCATTTTCATTAAGTGAATGGCTATCGCTTGGTGTTTTACTTCCAACCACGCGCGGTTTACTTACGCCATCTTGGTCAAAACCAGAACCGTCAAAACCTCTCTCAAGGGGTTCAATCGGTTCATTCGTTGCTTTTAATTTATAGGGGTTTTTATTTTTTCTTATCGTTATAAAACCATGTATAAAAATTACTGCAATAATAACAGCGCTTAGAATTATAAGGGTGTTTCTAAAATTGCCTTCCATTTTTCAACCTACAATATTTCGGCCATAGCGACAGCTTCTTCAATATCAACAGCAACCATTTTTGAAACTCCGGGCTCAAACATGGTAACGCCTGTTAAATGAGAAGCCATTTCCATGGCTATTTTATTATGACTTATATAAATAAACTGAACAGTTCGCGACATTTCACGAACCAAGTTACAAAATCGACTTACGTTAGCATCATCTAACGGAGCGTCAACTTCATCCAACATACAAAAAGGTGCTGGATTTAATCTAAAAATTGCGAATACTAATGATAAAGCGGTCAGCGCTTTTTCACCACCAGATAATAGATGAATAGTACTGTTTTTTTTACCAGGTGGTTGTGCCATTATTGTTACTCCGGTGTCTAACATATCAGCTCCGGTTAATTCTAAATAGGCTTTCCCTCCACCAAACACCTTAGGAAATAGGCTTTTCAGGTCTTTATTTACCTGTTCAAAGGTGTTTTTAAATTTCTGACGACTCTCTTTATCTATTTTTTCGATTGCGGCTTCTAATGTGTTAATTGCTAAGGTTAAATCATTATTTTGTGTATCTAAATATTCTTTACGCGTTAATTGTGTTTCGTATTCATCAATCGCAGCTAAATTAATTGCACCTAAGCGCTCTATATCTTTCGAAAGTCGAATAATATGCGCTTGCCAAATGCTTTCTTTGGCATTTTTAGGCATGTTATTCAGTATCTCATCAAATGATTGTTGTGTTTCTCGAAGTAAATCTAATGACGATTCAGCTCGTAATTTAAAACTTTCATAATCTAAATGAAATTTAGCGGATTTTTCACGTAAAGTTAAAATATTATCCTGATTTTTCTTTTGTTCAAGCTCAAGTGTTTTCACCTCAAGTTGAGTATCCGCAATATCTTGCTGAAGCTTTTCTATTTTGCTGTCTGTTTCAGACATTTCTTTAAGCCATTGAACCAGCTTATCTTCATCAATTTTTAATGGTTCGGCGCTGTTATCAATAACATGCTGATTAGACATTTGTTGTTCTATTAAACGTTCTATTGTTTTTTGAACACTTTGCACACTCTGCTTACATTGATCTTTTTCGTTTTTAAATTGCTCAACTTTAATGGCTATATTATGACGTTCTTCAGCTAAGTTATTCACTCGTTTTTGCGCAACACTCACTTGTTTTGCTAGGCTTTCTTGTTGATTTTTTAATTGCTCAAAATCAACATCAGCCGGCATCACTAATTGATTACGCTGCTCCGTAAGCTGATTAATATGTTGTTGAATATTGATGAGTTGTTGCTTATGAAACTCAATGTCACTTTTTATTTTTTGCTGTTGTGTTAAATAAAATTGCTGATTTTGCTCCGCTAATGCTTCTGTTTGTTTAGCGTTTTGCAGCGATAACTCAATAGCTTTACTTTCAATATTTAACTGTTCTTGTTCTGTTAACAACTGCTGTAACTCAAACTCTAACTTAATTAACCCTTCTTTATTTGTATTTACAGCTTGCTCTAGTTGACAAATATCTGTCGTTAATTGCGCTTTTCTTTCAAGTAATAAAAGATGATTCGGCGTGCTTTCAATAGTACCTTTACGAACAAAACCATGTCCTAACCACGTAGTATCCATGCAAATAACAGATTCGTCACCCCCAAGTTTTGGAAGGATTTTTTGCGCTTGTTCAACATTATCAGCAAAATAAATTTTTTGAAAAAAAGAAAGAGCAGACGGTAAATTCTGTATTTTTTCAGTAATAGAACCCGCAGAATTTTGGTTTATATGAGTATGAGATTCAATTAACAAAACCGTTTCTAAATGTTTAATGGCTGAAATAGAGTCTGATACTGAGTTAACTATTTCTGCTTGTGACCAACTTAACAGTAAACTTTCTACCGCTTTTTCCCAGCCTGACTCTACGCTAAGCTGCTCAACAAGGCTTGGAATATTTTGCTTTTGTTCACCACCTTCAACCACTATACCTTTTTCTTGTAAGCTATTTCCCTGTAAACAAGTATGCTGTTCAACTTGCCAATTTTCTTTACGAGAAAGTTGCTCATCAATATTCATTATATTGTTGTTGAATGCGGTTAATGAGGCTATTTCACTGGCCAATAATTGCTTAGTTTCGCTTATTTTATTTTGCTTAGCTTGGATCTGTTGATTTAATTTCTGTTGTTTACTTAGGGTAAGCGCTAACGATTTCTCAATAGTTTTACTTTCTTTAATATCAACCTGATTAGATGAATTATTCTGATACTGCTCATCAATATATAACAGCTGATTATTTAACGATTCAATTTGTTCATTAGCTTGTGATTTTTTTTGCTGCTCTAATTCGACTTTATTTGTAATGGTTGCTGTTTTTTCTTTAAATTCAGCAACACTTTGGTAAGAAGCATTCCATAAAGCTTGCACTGCATTTTGTTGTGTAGATAAACCTTCTAACGTTTTTTGTTCTGTTATTAATTTTTTTTCTACATCGCTCAACTGAGGTAAAATTTTCGTTAAGCTATTTTCTAATTTATTTCTTTTTTCTTGTTCTGTTTTTAAAAGCGCTTGAGCATTTAAAAGTTGCTGCTGAGTAATATCATTATTTTGTGTAATACTGGTGCTTTGCTGTTTTAAATGCTTAATATTTTGCTCTGTGCGGGCAATATGATTAGTTAGCTCTAACTTTTTATTATTAAAGCTAGTAATGCTCTCATTATTTAGTTCAACCTTTTGCTTCGCTTGAAACAGCGCAATATTTTGTTCTTCTTGAATTTTAGCAATCGACTCAATATCAATTTGGGCATCGTTATAAAACGTTTGTTGTTGTTTACTTTGCTGATCAAAAGCTTGCCAGCGTAATACTGAAAGTTCAGCTTTATATTTTCGCTCTTGTGCTTTTAAAGTACGAAAACGTTTAGCTGCTTCCGATTGTTTATGGAGTTTATCTATTTGTAGACTCAGTTCAGCACGAATGTCACTCAAACGAGCAAGGTTTTCACGGGTGTGTCTAATTCTATTTTCGGTATCTTTACGTCGTTCTTTATATTTTGAAATACCCGCGGCTTCTTCAATAAATATACGTAATTCATGAGGTTTAGATTCGATTAAACGAGAAATAGTACCTTGCTCAATAATGGCATAACTACGAGGTCCTAAACCTGTACCTAAAAATATATCCGTTATATCTCTACGACGACATTTGGTTCCATTCAAAAAATAAGTGTTGGTGCTTTCTCGATTAACTAAACGACGAATAGAAATTTCATTTCGATCCGCCATATTCCCTTGAATACGACCATCTAAATTATCAAAAACTAATTCTACACTGGCTTGACCTATAGGTTTACGGCTTGATGAACCATTAAAAATAACGTCGGTCATAGAATCGCCACGTAAATTTTTAGCTGAGCTTTCACCTAACACCCAACGAACAGCATCAATGATATTAGATTTACCACAACCATTTGGGCCAACAATCGCGGTCATCTGTTGTTCAAAAGGCACTTTAGTTGGATCAACAAAAGATTTAAAGCCAGCCAGTTTTATATGCTTTAAGCGCATATTATAAACAACCCCTTTTAATCATATTTAATTGTCGCCCACAAAGATTGGAATAATTGATGATAAGATAAACGATTTGCTCGTACCCTATTATAAGCCGCTAACTTTACCAGATGTTGATGTGCTTTGTAACAATTCAATACTGTAATTTTAAAGCCGTTCAACATATAATCGACTCTGTAATATCAAACAGTTAGGTAAATTAAAAACGATGCAACACAATACTTCTTCAACACAAAATACCAGTGGCGCTGGGTATTTTTTTAAAGGCTTTGACCTTATTCAACAAAAAGGCATTAAACGATTTGTTTTTGTTCCATTGTTTATCAATTTAATTTTATTCAGCGTAGCTTTTTATTACCTTTATTTGCAACTTGATCATTACATGGCGATGTTTACTCAATGGTTACCTAGTTGGTTAACTTGGCTTAGTACGGTTTTGTGGCCTTTTGTTTTAATTGCCGTTGTGGTGCTGTTTTCTTTTATATTTAGTACGGCAGCAAACTGGTTAGCTGCACCTTTTAATGGTTTGTTATCAGAAAAAGTTGAAGCTATGTTAACAGGTGAACCAAGCCCTGATGGTGGATTTAGCGATATTATTAAAGATATTCCCCGTACTGTAGGCCGAGAGTGGACTAAGCTTTGTTATTACGTACCTAGAGCGCTAGGCTTTCTTTTAATTATGTTTATTTTACCCGTTATAGGGCAAGTTATTTGGTTTATTTTTGTTGCTTGGATGATGGCTGTTCAATATAAAGATTACCCTTTTGATAATCATAAAATATCATTTACTGATATGAAAAACGCACTTAAAAAGAAACAAGGGTTAAGCTATGGTTTTGGATTTACAGTGGCTATTTTTTCAATGCTTCCAGTAGTCAATTTAATTGTAATGCCTGTTGCTATTTGCGGCGCAACAAACCTTTGGGTTGATCATTATAGAAAATCATTTATACGTTAAGATAAATAGCTTATAAGCTAAGCCTTGTTTCACTTTAATTAAAAGTTCAGCACTCGCTTAGCCAAAATAAACATGCTATAACTTGTTATATTTATATTATATATAGGGAAATACCGTGGCTAAAAACACCAATAAATCACTGATATTTTCAATGTTCTGTTCAACTTTATGTTCAGCATTGTTAAGCTCAACACTGTTAAGTACAAGCGTAAATGCGGCTGATACTGAAAAAGTAACCATTGAAGTAATGAATGATGCTAAAATTTTCGCGCAATTTGACGATGAAGTTCCTGCCGTAATTAATTATTTCACAAAAAATAATGAAACCAGTATTGTGGATTTTTATGAAGAAAATTATGGTCAAGCTATTTCATCTAGCAGAAAAAAAGGCCGATTAGAAAAGTCATTTATAAAAGATAACTACAATATAAAAATCATTATTTCTGAACAAGATAATTTTAGGCAAGTTGATGTATTAGTCACTAAATAACGCAGATATATATTCAACCCCTAATGAACAAAAGGAGCTTAATGCTCCTTTTTTAGTTAATAGTTTTGTCTGATAGCTATTTTCAATCAAACAATGCGTCTATCGTTCCTTGCGCTAAGCCATGGTATCCAGGTCTTGCTTGTTTATATACTTTTAAAGCCCAGTCTTTTCCTTCTTGCGTGGTAACAAGCTCTTTATATAACGGCACAATAAGTTTGCGTCGTCCTATAGATTTTAAGTAAGTCGCCATTTGCGGATAAACATGTTTATAACCAGCTTTAATTGATAATAAGTACCAAGCATGGGCAATTTCAGCATTCGTACTTACGGTTAAATTAAAACGTTTATCTAGTGTACTCATGAATGATTCATTAATATCTAATGGTAAGTTATTAATGAAATGAAGCCACTCGTGTAACGTCCACTGTGTGGTATTAATTTCATCTAAACTAATAGCTTTTGATAACAATTCATTTGTTAAGTTATCAATCACGTTAAAGGCATTAGAGGTTGGTTTAGGTGAAACACTGGGTAAACCTTGTCCATAAATCCATTCATTCAATACTTTATCAGAAACTATATCAGGGTATTTATGCGTTAAGTTTTCTTTTAAATACACTATAAAGTTTTCAGTACCTAAGCTTTGAAAAGCATGGCTATTAAAATAGTCGAGCATGAATATATCAAACTTATCTCGACCAAACTTTTCTTCTAAGTACATTAAAAACAACTGACCTTTTACATAAGGTACACCCGAAAAAGCATCATCAGGATCGCGTCCTTTCAAATCAATATAAAGCTGTGTATCACCAGGTGCTAATACCGAGATTTCATCATTCAAACCTTGAGCGCCTAATGCTTGCTCCATAACAGCACGGTCTACACCAAAAACAGATTCCATAATGCGATTTTCAACATAACTGGTAAAACCTTCGTTTAACCATAAGTCTCTCCAACTTTCATTAGTGACTAAGTTACCAGACCAAGAATGAGCTAACTCATGCGCAATAAGGTTTACTAAACTTTTGTCGCCCGCAATAACAGTAGGAGTAATAAAGGATAAGCGTGGGTTTTCCATACCGCCAAAAGGAAAACTCGGTGGTAAAATAAGTAAATCGTATCTACCCCAGCGATAAGGCCCAAATAATTTTTCTGTTTCATCAATCATCGCTTGTGTGTCATCAAATTCAGCAACAGCCGCGTCTAATATAGACGCTTCAGCATAAATACCCGTTTGCTTACTCATGGCTTTAAACTGTAAATCACCGACACCTATTGCAATTAAGTAAGAAGGAATAGCTTGCGGCATTGAAAAGAAGTAATCACCATCACGTTCGGTATCAGGTTCATTGTTAGCACTCATTACCGCAACTAAATCTTTATCGGTTGTAATTCGTGCTGTATAGGTAGCTCTTACCGTGGGTGTATCTTGAATAGGTATCCATGATCGCGCGTGAATGGCTTGGTTTTGGCTGAATAAAAAAGGTTTGTTTTTGCCTGCCGTTTGTTCCGGTAGCAACCACTGTAATCCTGAAGCTTTTTCCGTTGAGTGGTAATATACACGTACTTTTTTTGCTTTAAATTGAGGTTTAATGGTTAGCTTAGCACCAAGAACATCATCTCGTTTTGCTAACATATATTGCACTTTCACCCAGTTACCTGAGTTATTTTGTGCCATTACGCGTTTAATAATTAAATCACGAGTATCTAAATAAATAGGTTGTAGATCATCAGACAACCACTTTAACGATAGTTCAGCAAACCCTTTAAGTGATTTTTCTTCAAAATCGACAGCTAAGTCTAAATAAATATGTGTTGTGGTCACCTGATCATAATTAGCATAGGTATATGCATCTTTAAGTTGAGCATTTGCCGCACAAGACAAACTAACTAAGACTAAAGTGATAATTTTTAATAAGTATTTCATTATATAAACATCCATAAAAAATAGGCCTTTAGATTAAGATAACCTAAAGGCCTATTCAACTTAAATACTTAAATTCGAGATGCTTTACTGGAGAGATGAGACGTTTAACTTTTTTAATAGCAAGTTGATAAATTAATTGACCACTTAGCGAAAATTAAAAGCCTTAATACATGCTTTGCTCAATTATGGTTTATCCATTCTAATCACTACGCGTCTATTCTTTTCACGACCTATTATGCTGTTATTTGAAGCCACATGACGCTTCTCACCATAACCTTTAGCTTCTATTCGGCTAGGATCAATACCAGTTTTAACAAACTGCTCTCTTATCGTTTGAGCACGTCGTTTAGACATTTCATAGTTAGCATTTCTTGGACCGTAACTATCTGAATAACCGTCTATTAATACTAATTCTAACTCTGTATCTAAACTTAAGTATTCAGCAATCATAGCTAATTTACGTTTAGATGATTTAGTTAAATCGTCGGTGCCAAATTGGTAATTTAATACGGTATAAGAAATGTCATCAAAATTATAGTTTAGTAAATTACCCACGCAATTAACAAACTCTTGATAAGCACGTTGAAATTTAGCTGTTGATAAACCAACAGATATTTTTTCATCACTTCGGTACCAATCGTCATAATAAAACGTTGGGCTCATACCTTGGTCTAATTCATTTAGCATAGTCCAAGCCACTTTCTTAGGTAAACTTGGTGCAAATTGTTTATGCAATTTCATATCCGCCAGAGTATAACCTGCCACACCCGGTCGCCATTTAGGGGCAACAGAACGAACTTCAGCTAACGAGTAATTATCAGGTAGGCGCATCATATCTAATTCAAATTCTAAATTAGATTTACGATTGGCTTTGCTGTAAAACTTAGCTTCGCCGTAATTGGGAATATTGTGGGAAAGTGTGCACTCTAAACGTGATTCGTTAGATAATTGCCACTTAGAGTTATCTAAGTTAGCCGCATACTGCCTCATACCTGCATTTGCATTGCAAACAGATACTAATAAAACAACTGGTAGAAGATATTTTTTCATAATCAATTATATTTTAGTTTCAATGACAGTAACTATATCGACGAACATTTAAATAACTTTAACATGAATTGTTAAAATTAAAGGATAAAAGTAAAAAACACTCAGTTCTTCGTACTTATTTTAGCTATTTTCTGAGATAATTGTTATTAATTATCAAAATAAATAAGACTTTTTGTATGACGGATCTTAATTCATCTACTACTGCTTCAGCAGACAACGGAAAAACACTTTTTGCACAACGTTTTAGAGGTTACTTCCCTGTAGTTGTAGATGTTGAAACCGCTGGATTTAATGCGCAAACCGATGCTCTCCTTGAAATAGCAGCAACAACCCTTTCCCTTGATGAAGACGGTAATTTTTCTTTAGATAAAACCATACATTTTAATGTTGACCCTTTTGAAGGTGCTAATTTAGAAAAAGCGGCTTTAGAATTTACTGGTATTGATCCAACCAACCCGTTAAGAGGTGCTGTTGATGAAGAAACAGCGCTGAAAGCTATATTTAAATTAATTCGTAAAAAAATGAAAGCCGTTGGATGCCAGCGAGCTATCATGGTTGCTCATAATGCCTCATTCGATTTAGGTTTTGTAAATGCAGCAACAGAAAGGTGTTTAATTAAACGCTCTCCGTTTCACCCTTTTGTTAGTTTTGATACCACTACACTTTCAGGTTTAGTATTAGGGCAAACAGTATTAGCTAAAGCTTGCATAGCAGCCAATATAGATTTTAATAACAGTGAAGCTCATTCGGCTTTATATGACACAGAAAAAACAGCAGAACTGTTTTGCCATATTGTAAATAAATGGAAACAACTAGGTGGCTGGCCTTTAATAGAAGAGTAGCTTTCTTTTTCTCTTTAATTATTAACCTTTAGTGATATCACTAAAGGTTAATAATTAACTTATCCCATAAAAAAAGGAGCCATAAGGCTCCTCTTTCCAAATAAATCTAATCTTAACGACGTAGACCTAATTTACCGATTAAAGCAGTATAACGTTCAACGTTTTTGCCTTTTAAGTAATCAAGTAATTTACGACGTTGACTTACCATACGTAATAAACCACGACGTGAATGGTGATCATGGATGTGCTCTTTAAAGTGACCTTGAAGATGGTTGATTTGAGTTGTTAACAAAGCAACTTGTACTTCTGGTGAACCTGTATCACCTTCTTTTTGAGCATATTCAGCAACAATTGCTGCTTTTTCTGTAGCGTTTAAAGACATAATATTTCCTTAGTGTGTTTACTTAAACCGAGTATGGAATAAGTAAGTAAAATTCTCATCCTGCCAAACACTAATTCAGCTAAGACGACAAAAGAGCGCGTATTCTATCAGTAAAGTGTGCGATTGCAACTGTTTACTGCGGATCATTAGTTATATTTATACCCGTTACCAATCAAGGTGCGTATTTCAGAGCACCTTGAATGGTAACGGGTATATAATTTGCCTCACTACCACTATAAAAATGAGACTGTTTAACAATATGGATATTGGTTGCTATTTCTCTTATCGTAAATTCAATATCCATTTTTTCATGATCTATAAACTCTTTCGCAGCAACATAAAACACATTATCTGCTTATCATGAAATTATGGACAAACGATTAACTGCACTTAAAAAAATAGGGAATCTAATTAAAGAATCCCTATAAGTAATTAATGTTGTTCTATCTAAGATGGTAAAGCTGAAAATAAAATTAACTATTTTAATTTGCTGCCACAACAATACGTTTAGGTGCAACTCTGCCTTCATCATCAATGAAGCCTACACCAATAAATTCACCATCGTCTTCGTTATCACCAATAAACACTTGTACCATACCTTCAGCAGGACCATCAGAGGTTTGTACAGGATTACCATGCCTTAAATAATGAGCCGACATATCATCAACAAAAACAGCAGGTATCCCATCACAAGCCGTTGTCATGGGTAATAACAAAGGATCAAGTAGTGTAGAAGGAGACACTTCATCAGCCTCAGCTTGCGCTAATAAGGTTTCAAGTTGCTCCATAGTAACCATTCTATTTTTAGGATAATTGCCAACAGCACTTCTTCTTAAGTGAGCAACATGAGCACCACAACCTAATAACTCACCTAAATCATCTACAATCGTTCTTATATAGGTACCTTTAGACACATGAATAGATAAATCAACCTCATCATCTTCAAAACGTAAAAGCTCTAAATTAAAAACCGTTATATCTCTTGATTCACGAGGAACCTCAATACCTTCTCGCGCATATTTATATAAAGGCTGACCTTGATATTTAAGCGCTGAATACATAGAAGGGATCTGCTGAGTTGTACCTCTAAAGGAATCTAATGCTTTGCTAAGTTCATCGGCACTTACATTGACTTCTTTCTCAGAAACAATTTCACCGTCAGCATCACTGGTTGTAGTTCTAACACCTAACTTAGCAGTAACTTCGTATGTTTTATCAGTATCTAATAAAAACTGAGAAAACTTTGTGCCTTCGCCTAAACAAATTGGCAGCATACCTGTAGCTAACGGATCTAAAGCACCTGTATGTCCTGCTTTTTGAGCAAAATAAATACGCTTAACTTTTTGTAATGCGTTGTTAGATGACATTTCATAAGGCTTATCCAGCAATAAAACACCATTTATTGCTCTGCCCTTTCTCTTCTTGGCCATTAAGTTATTACCTTAAAATGCTAGCTTTACTCTTTATCATCTTCAATATCTGTAGATTCTACTGACTCATCGTCCATCAAATGCTTATCGCTTGCTACAGCTTTATCAACCAAAGAGCTCATACGAACACCTTCAGCCATTGATTGATCATAAACAAAGCGTAAATGAGGCATAATTCTCGCTCTCAATTTCTTTGCAAGTAATGAACGAATAAAGCCAGCAGCATCGTTTAATACTTCAATAGAGCTTTTAATTTCTGATTCTTCATTTGTAAAAAAAGTAACAAAAATTTTTGCATAAGCTAAATCTCTAGTTACCTCTACTGCTGAAACCGTTGTCATACTTAAACGAGGGTCTTTAACTTCTCTCATCAGTATAGTTGCGATTTCTTTTTGAATTTCTTGTCCGACTCTATCGGTACGAGCAAATTCTCTTGCCATCTTAATTACCTATTATTTCAAACAGCTTGCCATGGCTTACTGTTCTTTAAAAACATAAAAGGGCTAATACAAGATTAGCCCTAGTTTCATGCAGTATATTGTTTAATTAAAGTGTACGTTGAACTTCAACTGTTTCAAATACTTCAATTTGGTCACCAACACGAACATCATTATAGTTCTTAACACCGATACCACATTCTGTACCGTTACGAACTTCTTGTACGTCGTCTTTAAAACGACGAAGTGATTCTAATTCACCTTCGTAAATTACAACGTTTTCACGAAGTACACGAATAGGAGCTGAACGTTTAATAAGACCTTCAGTTACCATACAACCAGCAATAGCGCCGATTTTAGGTGATTTAAATACGTCACGTACTTGTGCAAGACCAATGATTTCTTGTTTGAATTCAGGGGCAAGCATACCGCTCATTGCTTGTTTAACTTCTTCAATCAATGCATAGATAACGCTGTAGTAACGTAAATCAATCTTTTCAGACTCAATCACTTTACGAGCAGCGGCATCAGCACGAACGTTGAAGCCAACAACTATAGCATTTGATGCTGCAGCAAGTGTTGCATCTGTTTCAGTAATTCCACCAACACCTGAACCAATAATTTTAACTTTAACTTCATCAGTTGAAAGCTTAGTTAATGAATCAGAAATTGCTTCAAGTGAACCTTGTACATCAGACTTCAATACAACGTTAACTTCAGAAACATCACCTTCAGCCATGTTAGCAAACATGTTTTCAAGTTTAGACTTCTGTTGACGCGCTAATTTAACATCACGGAATTTACCTTGACGATAAAGAGCAACTTCACGTGCTTTTTTCTCATCTTTAACAACTGTCGCTTCATCACCAGATTGTGGTACACCACTTAATCCTAATATTTCTACAGGAATTGAAGGACCAGCTGATTGAATTGGCTTACCGTTTTCATCGCGCATTGCACGAACACGACCGTATTCTAAACCACATAATACGATATCGCCTTGGTTCAAAGTACCTTCCTGAACAAGAACAGTAGCAACTGGGCCACGACCTTTATCAAGTTTAGATTCAACAACAACACCGTGTGCCATTTTATCGACTACAGCAGTAAGTTCTAGTACTTCAGACTGAAGTAAAACAGCATCAAGTAATTCATCAATACCTAAACCTGTTTTTGCAGATACATGACAGAATTGAACGTCTCCGCCCCACTCTTCAGAAAGCACGTCGTGTTGCGATAATTCACTTTTAACACGTTCTGGATCTGCGCCTTCTTTATCCATTTTGTTTACAGCAATAATAATTGGAGCATCAGATGCTTTAGCATGCTGAATAGCTTCAACTGTTTGTGGCATAACACCGTCATCTGCTGCAACTACAATAATAACGATATCGGTAGCTTTAGCACCACGAGAACGCATTGCAGTAAACGCCGCATGGCCTGGAGTATCTAGGAATGTGATCATTCCATGTCCAGTTTCTACATGGTAAGCACCAATATGCTGAGTAATACCACCCGCTTCGCCATCAGCAACTTTTGCTTCACGAATGTGATCAAGTAGTGAAGTTTTACCATGGTCAACATGACCCATAATAGTAACCACTGGTGCACGAGTAATTGACTCACCCGAATGACCACGGTCAGATAATACGGCTTCTTCAAGTGCATTTTCTTTAACAAGAACCACTTCACGACCCATTTCTTCAGCAACAAGTGCTGCTGTTTCTTGGTCAATCACTTGGTTAATGGTTGCCATAGCACCCATTTTAAACATTGCTTTAACAACTTCAGCGCCTTTAACAGACATTTTATTTGCTAATTCAGCAACAGAAATCGTTTCACCAATGCGAACTTCATTAAGCTTAGTTTCAGCTGGTTTAGTAAAACCATGCTGTAAGCTTTGAGGTGCTGATAAAGTTTGTTTACCACGAGAAGCACGGCCACCTCTTGCATTACGATCTTGTGAAGTATTTTTCTTCTTACGACGACGACGTCCGCCTTCATCGGCTGAATCGCTTTTATCTTCAGCTTCTTGAGCGTATTTAGAAGATGTTAAATGCACAACTTCTTTTTCTTTTGCTTTACGTTCAGCTTCTTCTGCTTTCCAACGAGCTTCATTTTCTTCAGCAAGTTTTTTAGCTGCTTCTGCTGCTGCTTTAGCTTCTTCTTCAGCTTTAGCCGTAGCTTCAGCTTCTTGAATTAGACGAAGTTTTTTGGCTTCATCACTTTCTGCTGGTTTAACTGGAGCTTTAACTTCATCAATATTTTTTGCTTTAGCTACTGCAGCCGCTTTTGCTTTCGCATCTGCTTCTTCTTTAGCTTTAGCTTTTGCTTCACGCTCAAATTCTAATTTAGCCGCAGCTGCTGCTCTAGCATTTTCAGCTTCTTTAGCGTCTGCAATTGCTTTCGCATTCGCTGCTTCTTCAGCTTTAATACGAGCTTCTTCTTGTGCTTTTGCTTCTTCTTCAGCAATTTGTTGTTCTTCTAACTCACTACGCTTAACGTAAGTACGTTTTTTACGAACTTCAACATTTACTGATTTAGCTTTACTACCATGCCCAAGAACTAAAGTTGATTTAGTTTTACGGTTTAGTGTCATTTTACTTGGCTGAGTTGATGATTCATCACCATGTTGCTTTTTCAAATGTTCTAATAATTTTTCTTTTTCATCTTGCGAAACAGAATCGGTTACCGACTTTTGAACACCAGAGTCAGCTAATTGACTAACTAAGCGTTCCACCGGTGTACCGATTTCTTTGGCAAGCTCTTGTACTGTTACATCTGCCATCTATAATTTTCTCCCGGTGTTATTATTCTTCATTAAACCAACAAATATTGCGGGCAGCCATAATTAGCTCGCCTGCTTTGGTTTCATCTAATTCTTCAATATCTGATATTTCATCAACACCTTGTTCAGCAAGATCTTCTAAGGTAATTACACCTCTACTTGCTAAAACAAATGCTAAATGACGTTCTAAACCTTCAAGGTTTAATAAGTCTTCAGCGGGTTCAGCACCTTCAAGTGTTTCTTCACTTGCTAATGCTTGTGTTGTTAATGCTTCTTTAGCTCTTGCGCGAAGCTCTTCTACAATGTCTTCGTCCATACCATCAATTTCCAACATTTCAGCTGCTGGAACATAAGCTATTTCTTCAAGTGAAGTAAAACCTTCTTCACATAAAAGCGTTGCAAAATCTTCATCAAGGTCTAACTTTTCAACGAATAAAGATAATACTTTGTCATTTTCAGCTTGATGTTTTTCATTCATCGCAGCAACAGTCATAACATTCAATTCCCAACCCGTTAACTGGCTAGCTAAACGAACGTTTTGACCACTTCTACCAATAGCCATTGCTAAGTTGTCATCTTCAACGGCAATGTCCATGGTATTTTTATCTTCATCTACAATAATTGATGCAACTTCAGCGGGTGCCATTGCATTAATTACGTATTGTGCTGGATTGTCATCATATAAAACGATATCAACACGTTCACCACCTAACTCACTAGAAACGGCTTGTACACGAGAACCTCGCATACCAACACATGCACCAACAGGATCAATACGTTTGTCGTTACTTTTCACTGAAATTTTCGCGCGAGAACCTGGATCACGAGCAGCGCCCTTTATCTCAAGCATTTCTTCGCCAATTTCAGGAACTTCAACTCTAAATAGCTCAATTAGCATTTCAGGCTTAGTTCGACTAACAAATAATTGTGCGCCACGTGCTTCAGGTTTAATATCGTATAATAAACCGCGAATACGATCGCCTGGACGGAAAGTTTCACGCGGTAACATATCATCACGATATATAATCGCTTCTGCATTACTACCTAAATCTAAAATAACACTATCGCGGCTCGCTTTTTTCACTACACCTGTAATGATTTCACCAATTTGATCTTGGTAAGCATCAACAATAAGTCCACGTTCAGCTTCACGAATTTTTTGAACAATAACTTGTTTAGCGGTTTGAGTGGTTACACGGTCAAATGTAACTGACTCTATTTGCTCTTCAACATAATCGCCAATTTTTACATCTGGGTCATCATACTGAGCAGCATCAAATGTGATTTCTGCATATGGATTTTCCATTTGATCATCACTAGGAGCTATAACTAACCAACGACGGAAAGTCTCAAATTCTCCTGATACGCGATCGATACTTACTCGAACAACGATATCACCTTCATATTTCTTTTTTGTGGCTGTTTCCAAAGCGGTTTCCATCGCTTCAAAAATACTTTCACGCGGTAATGCTTTTTCATTTGAAACAGCATCTACAACTAGTAATATTTCCTTACTCATGCTACTTAGCCTTAATTATTTAAAATAAATCTAAAAATTATCATTAAAATTTAGGAACAAGATTTGCTTTATCAATGTTACTAAAAAGAAGTTCATAATCCTGACCATCAACTACCACTATTAATATATCGTTATCGATAGTCTCAAGTTTGCCTTTAAACTTACGGCGGCCGTTTAAAGGCATTGATAATTTAACTGTTATGGTTTCCCCTATTACAGCTTGAAAGTGCTCTAAACTAAATAGAGGCTTATCCAAACCGGGCGAAGACACTTCTAAGTTATATTCTGAACCTATTGGATCTTCTACATCCAATATTGCACTAACTTGACGACTAACTTCTGCGCAATCATCAACGTTTATGCCATTTTCATGGTCGATAAACAAACGTAAAACCGAATTATTGCCTGCACTTATAAACTCAATGCCGAGTAACTCTTTACCAACACCTTCAACGGCAGGCCTTAACATTTCAGTTAACTTTTGATCAAACTTAGCCAATCATTTTCTCCAGAAACAAAAAAAGGGCATTAAGCCCATTATCAAAACATTTATTTGTACAAACAATGTCATAACAACAATCATTTACACATAAAAAAGCCCCTAACGAGGGGCTCAAATTCACTAACCCTCTGTATTGGCGAATAAAGTTCATTCGCCATAAGTACAACAGTTAATATTTATTAATAATACTCTCAATAAATACCTAGTGACAACTGCTACACTAAAAGCTGGTACGAATTATATATTTACTAACGTCTAAGCGCAAGGGCTTTACAAGTAAGGATAAAAAAAACGTTAAATAAAAAAATGCTGTATTTAAATTTAGGTGCTAATATGAATAAAAAACACTCAAAAATTAAACATTTGTGATATATCTTATTAGTATTATATGGTATATATAGCGCGTAAAAACCAATTAACATTTACCTAACATTTAACTAACATTTGTTCTTTTGGAGCTAACAAGTTTATTATGTATACTTTTTCTCAATTATTGTTACGAAATTGCATATTAGGAATTGTTTTTTCTTTAATTATTGTACTTTTTTCAATATTTACTACATCAAAATATTTACAAGAAAAACAAAACGTTCATGCTTCTATAATTAAAGCAAACTCAGCTTTGTTGTTAAGTGATCAGTCACAACTAAATAATAACAATGCAGCAGAACAAATATTTATAGAGTCGTTACGTTCAAATTATAAATATAGTTTACTGAAAATAACGAATAACACCGATAAAAGTATTTATAATTATTCAACCCCTATCAATACACTTATATTGCCTTACACTTTACCTAAAATTAATAAGTTAACAGTAAAAAACAATTTAACTATTGTTTATCAGCTTGATTTTAGTAATGAATCATCACTCATTATAAAATTGCTTTCATTAATATTAGGTTTAACCTTTATTTTTATACTAATTGCTAGCTTATTAAGTTCGCACAGCTACAAAACACTTCTAAAAAAATTATATGACGATTTAAAAATAGCGATAAATAATAATTTTACAGAAGATGAAACCTCAAAAAGCAATGCTCCCGCTGAATTTACTCATATATTTACTGAGCTTAAAAAATTAATTAGTACACATAACATAAATACAAAAGCGCTTGAAGAGAAAGCCTTTTTAGAGCCTATTACAAAATTAAGTAATAGAAGCCGTTTTGTTCAATATTTTGAAAACCAAATAAGTAGTGATAAAAACATTAAATTTGGCGTATTAACAATTACACGATGTTCAGAATTACAAACAATTAACCAAATTCATGGCTACAATGCTGGCGACACTTATATATGTGGCGTTGCTGAAATAATGAAAGGATTGATAGCTAAGTATCAAGGTGCGCAATTATTTAGACTAAACAGTTCTGATTTTGCAACAATAATCCCCAATAGCACCATTAAAAATGCGGAAAAATATGCTGAGCAATTAACAGAAAAATTCAACTCGTACCAACAAGTTTCAGATTTAGATTCGGTTGCTTTTACTGGACTGGTATATTTCGAAAAAGACAAACCTTTAGGCGAGTTGCTTGCCCTCGCAGACACCGGGATCAGCATAGCTCAAACACAACACAAAAACTCTTGGTATGCGCAAACTGACACAGATATTTTAGAAAGTGCCAGTGCTAGTTATGGCAATCAAAATTGGCGTCAAGAAATTGATAACGTAATAGAAAATCAAAGAATTACTTTACTGGTACAAAATATTAAACCGTCTAACCGAAATGTTAAAGTTTATGGTGAAATACTAGCAAGATTCTTAAATTCAAATGAAGAAATGTTACCTACAGCTTCTTTTGTTGCTATGGCAGAAAAGCTCGACAAAATTGTTGCAATAGATAAGATGATTATTGAAAAAGTTATTTCTGAGATTGCTAGTAAAAATCTTACTAATTCTTCTTATGGCATTAATGTAAGTACACGAAGCATTCACGATGAGCACTTTTTAATTTGGTTAGAAAGAAGATTACTTAGAGATTCGTCAATCGCTTCAAGACTTATTTTTGAAATAACAGAATATGGTCTACAACAAAATATAAAAACCAGTAAACGCTTTATTGATATGATCCACAGAGCGGGTTCCAAAGTAACAGTAGAACGTTTTGGTGTTGGCTTAACATCATTTAAATTCTTTAAAGACTTAAAACCTGACTTTATTAAAATGGACAGTACTTATACGCGTGATATTGATGAAGATAAAAACAACCAATACTTCTTACGCTTAATGGTAGATTTAGCTCATAGATTGAGTATTTCGGTATTAGCTGAAAGTGTTGAAGGCCAAGAAGAAAAATTTGCCCTAGAAAAACTCTTTGTAGACGGTTGCCAAGGATTTTATATAGGTAAGCCACTACCTTTATAGCACTTTAAACACTAGCTAACTGCAATGTTTTTTATTAAAAAGGCATTGCAGTTTCCTTTAAAACACCAAAATTTTGTATCCCTAAAAATATTCCCCTCCGTCTTACCACCTATATAATTGCTCATAATCTAAACAATTACTTGAAATGGCTCATAAACTTTCCAAATTGATGAATAACCCTACAATCAAGCGGTTGTTTCTTTTGGTATAAAAACGGATAATATCCACCATAAATTTACCAATGTAATCATTAAATGTCTGAATATCTCTTATTATTAGTCGGTACTGTGTTAGTGAATAACTTTGTACTCGTAAAATTTTTAGGATTATGCCCTTTCATGGGAGTTTCATCTCGTACTGAAACTGCTGTTGGCATGGCCTATGCGACGACATTTGTAATGACATTAGCTTCTTTACTAAGTTACCTTGTTAATACCTATATTTTAGCGCCGCTAGGGTTAGAATATCTAACAACTATGGCTTTCATATTAGTTATTGCTGTTGTCGTACAATTTACCGAGATGGTAGTACATAAAACGAGTGCCAATTTATATCGCCTTTTAGGTATATTCCTCCCCCTTATTACTACTAACTGTGCTGTATTAGGTGTTGCTTTACTTAACTTGTATGAGCAACACAACTTCTTTGAATCAATAATCTACGGTTTTGGTGCCGCAGCTGGATTTTCATTAGTGCTGATTATGTTTTCTGCTATGCGAGAAAAATTAGCCAATGCAGATATTCCAGCTCCATTTAAAGGTTCTGCAATAGCAATGATCACCGCGGGCTTAATGTCATTAGCCTTTATGGGATTTACAGGATTGGTGAAGTTCTAATGTCTATCGTTATCGCAATTCTTGTTATCGGTTTTATTGCCCTATTATTTGGCGCTTTGCTGGGCTATGCCTCAATTCGATTTAAAGTTGAAGGTGATCCACTCGCAGAACAAATAGATGACCTACTGCCACAAACACAATGTGGCCAATGTGGCTACCCAGGTTGTAAGCCCTACGCAGATGCTGTAGCCAATGGTGAAGCAATTAATAAATGTGCACCTGGTGGCGAAGAAACTATAAAGAAAATAGCAGAATTAATGGGTGTCGAAGTACAAGCATTAGATGAAAACCATGCCGCTGATAACACGCCAAAAGTAGCCTTCATTATTGAAGAAGACTGTATCGGCTGTACTAAATGCATACAAGCGTGTCCAGTAGATGCCATCATTGGTACCACCAAACAAATGCATACCGTTATTGTAGATGAATGCACAGGTTGTGATCTATGTGTTGCGCCTTGTCCCGTTGATTGTATTGAAATGCGACCAATTGAAACAACAAAACAAAGTTGGCAATGGGATTTAAATAGCATACCTGTAACACAAGTTGATTAGGAAAATACGTGAATTCTATTATTAACCGAATTGATAAAAACCAATTTTGGAAATTCCATGGTGGCATTCACCCACCTGAACAAAAATTTATCACTGAAAACAAGCCTATTCGTACTTTGCCTTTACCAAAAGAGCTTATTCTTCCACTGCAACAACATATTGGTCAAGCAGGTGAGTTAATTGTCTCTGTAGGCGATACAGTGTTAAAAGGTCAAGCTTTAACTGCTAGTAATCACCCAATGGCAATACCTATTCACGCACCAACAAGTGGCACGATTACAGCGATTAAAGATGCAACTATTGCTCACCCTTCTGCGTTACCAGAACCTTGTTTATTTTTAGCGCCTGATGGCAAAGATACATGGCAACAGCGCAATATTTGCACTGATTATCATAAACTCACTAATTTCGAACTATTAGAAAAAATAGCGAATGCAGGCATAGCAGGAATGGGAGGAGCTGGTTTTCCTACTCATATCAAAGCTAATAGCTCAGCTGCTCATTCTAAAAGAATAGAGTTTTTAATCATTAATGCTGCTGAATGTGAACCTTATATAACAGCAGACGATTTACTGATCAGAGAACAAAGCCCAACAATAATTGATGGCATCAATATTCTTCATCAACTCATTAATCCTGAATATGTATTAATTGGTATAGAAGACAACAAACCCGAAGCCATTAAAACATTACAAAACGCAACTAAAGATCTCGAACATATAAGAGTTTGTGTTATTCCCACCAAATACCCTTCTGGCGGAGAAAAACAACTGATTCAAATATTAACAGGTAAAGAAATACCTAGCGGATTTTTACCGAGTTCTCAAGGTATTATCATGCAAAACGTAGCAACCTGCTATGCGATTGCTGACGCTGTTATTAACGATATCCCGTTAATTAAACGAGTAACTACCGTTACTGGTTTAGGTTTAAATAAACCTCAAAACGTATGGGCCTTGTTGGGAACTCCTGTTAACTATTTACTTGAGCAATGTGAATACCAACCGCAAAGTAATAAACAACGCATTATTATGGGCGGCCCTATGATGGGGTTTGCTTTACCGTCAGGTAATGTACCCGTTGTAAAAATAACAAACTGTGTACTTGCGCCAAGTGAAAAAGAAATTGCTGCTGAAAATACAGAAGTTGAATGTATACGCTGCGGACAATGTGCCGATGTATGCCCTGCCCAGCTTCTTCCGCAAGAACTCCAATGGAGCGCAAAAGCTAAAGATCACGATCAACTAGAAACCCTCAACTTATTCGACTGTATAGAATGTGGTGCCTGCGCTTACGTATGCCCTAGTTACATTCCGCTAGTACATTACTATCGCATTGGTAAAGCTGAAATACGTGAACAAAAGCAGCTTGAAATAAAAGCCGAAAAAGCAAAAATAAGATTTGAAGCACGTAAGCTAAGATTAGAACGTGACAAAAAAGCGCGAGAAGAAAAACAGCGTAAAGCCGCTGAAGCCCGTAAAGCAAGAATGAATTCAGGTACTCCTGAAGCCAAAAATGAAATGTCAGCGGTTGCTGCAGCTTTAGCACGTGTAAAAGCTAAAAAAGCACAAACTACAGATGCTGCAACTACAACTCCTCAAGAGCAGCAGGCAGTAGAAGCCTCAGAAAAACCTAAAAACCCACAAATTGCAGCTGCGATCGCTCGTGCTAAAGCTAAAAAATTAGCCAACCAAAATAATTTTGATGCTGAAGATTCAACTAAAATTGAAAATAAACAAGACACTAAGGCAAATAATAAAACAGAAAAAAAACCTGCTTTAGAAGTTTCTCCAGAAGGTAAAAAATCAAAAGTAGCAGCAACTATCGCGAAAGCAAAAGCTAAAAAACTAGCGAAAGAAAATAAAGCTAAAGAAGTCCCTTCTACAGTAACTAAAGAAAGTGATGTTCCTTTAGCTGATACATCAAAAGCTACAGACACTCCTGAAATTGGTGAAACAGTAAAAACACCTGAAGTTATTGAAAAACCTAAAGTGACCGAAGCAAAAACTAATAATACAAACAAAGACGATAAAAAAGCGAAAATAGCAGCAACTATTGCCAAAGCAAAAGCTAAAAAGCTAGCAAAAGAAGTCCCTGCTACGGTAACTGAAGAAAGTGATGTTCCTGTGGCTGATACATCAAAAGCTGCAGACACTCAGAAAGTAGCTGAAACAGTGAAAACACCTGAAATTATTGAAACGCCTGAAATTATTGAAACGCCTGAAGCTACCGTTGCAAACGAAGACGATAAAAAAATAAAAATCGCAGAAGCTGTAGCGAAAGCCAGAGCAAAAAAAGAAGTTACAACACCAACAGACAGTAAAGATACGATAGCAGAAGAGAAGAAAAAAAGAATTGCTGAAGCAGTCGCTAAAGCAAAAGCCAAAAAACAACAACGTTCAGAGTTAACTTAAATTATGGCCTTTTGGATCGCAAGCTCGCCGCATAACCATTTAAAAAATAAAACATCCGCTTTAATGAGGTTGGTAATTTACGCCACCATCCCAGGTATTTTGGCGCAATGGTACTTTTTTGGTTGGGGTAACTTAATTCATATTTCACTAGCTATTGCGAGTGCATTAGTTGCTGAGTTTTTTATTTTATCCTTAAGAGAAAAGAAAATTCCTGAACAAATTTTCGATGGTAGTGCCATTTTAACTGCCATACTTTTAGGTATTAGCTTACCCGCATTAGCGCCGTGGTGGATATCTATTTTAGGTGCAGCATTTGCCATTATTATTGTAAAACAGCTATACGGCGGCTTGGGTCATAATCCATTCAACCCAGCTATGGCAGGCTATGTCATGCTACTTATATCATTCCCTGTTCAAATGACATCGTGGCAACCGCCATTACAGTTAATGGCAATCGACTTAAGTGCATTTGACACGCTCTCAGTTATTTTTACCAGCTACACCACAGACGGTTACTCGGTTGAGCAATTAAAAAGACACATAGACGGTTACACCATGGCAACCCCGTTAGATACCGTTAAAACCAATTTAACCTTAGGTTTAACCATTGCTGAAAGCATGGACAGCGCCGTTATAGGTAAAAACTTTGGGATAGGCTGGGAATGGGTAAATGCTGGATTTTTACTGGGTGGCTTGTTTTTAATATTTAAAAAAGCCATTGATTGGATCACCCCTTTTAGCTTTCTATTTAGCTTATTTTTATTTTCATTCATCGCCTTCATGTATAGCCCTGATAGTAACGCATCAACCATGTTTCATTGGTTTAATGGTGCTTGTATGCTGGGCGCATTCTTTATTCTTACCGACCCAGTTTCGGGCGCTACCAGTAATAAAGGAAGAATGATTTTTGGTGCATTAGCTGCCTTACTTGTATTTATTATCAGAAAATATGGTGGTTACCCTGAAGCTATGGCTTTCGCTGTGTTACTTTGTAATATGTCTGCGCCTTTAATCGATCAATACACACGTCCTCGCACATACGGACATAAAAAAACGCAGAATGCTCAGGATAAAACTAATGCGTAAAGCTATTCAAAAAAATGCTAATGTGCTTGCCATATTCGCTATCGTTTGTACCGCTGTTGTCGGCATAGTCCACTCATTAACTAAAGATGAAATTGAGTTACAAAAACAACAGCAATTACTCAAAACGCTATCACAAGTTATTGACCCTGCAACATATAACAACGAAATAATTAACGATTGTATTATGTTCAGCCAAACAGGTTCAGATAAAACAGCTAAGTCAAAAAATCAAACACCTCATGCTGCTTATATTGCAACTTATAATGACTCTCCTGTTGCTATGGCAATAACCGCCACAGCACCCGACGGATACAACGGAAATATTGATATTATCGTTGGTATTAAAACCAGTGGTGTTGTGAGCGGCGTTAGAGTATTAAATCATAACGAAACCCCCGGTTTAGGTGACAAAATAGAGCTTAAAAGAAATTCTTGGATCACAACATTTACCGACAAAAAGATTAATGGTAATCCAGATCCTCGCTGGAAAGTTGCTAAAGATGGCGGCATGTTCGACCAATTTACAGGTGCAACCATAACACCAAGAGCCGTAGTAAAAGCTGTACATAACACAGTGGCTTATTTTAACGAAAACAAAAAAACGTTATTCGCTCAACCGAGAAATTGTGGAGATATTGAATGACAAACGGTGCAGAATACAAAGAACTCGCATGGCAAGGTTTATGGAAAAACAACCCCGGCCTCGTTCAACTATTAGGCTTATGTCCGTTATTAGCCGTAACCTCAACAGTCACCAATGCGTTAGGTTTAGGTATAGCAACGCTATTCGTATTAATCTGTTCAAACGCGACGGTTTCATTAGTACGTAAATGGGTTCCTAAAGAAGTTCGCATTCCTATTTTTGTATTAATTATCGCCTCGTTTGTTACCTGCGTTCAGTTATTAATGAACGCATATACCTTCGTGCTCTATCAATCGTTAGGTATTTTTCTTCCGTTAATCGTAACTAACTGTGCCATTATCGGCCGTGCAGAAGCATACGCCTCTAAAAACCCCGTTAAACAAGCCACCTTTGACGGCTTAATGATGGGCTTAGGTTTTCTACTGGTTTTATTTGTATTAGGCGCAGTAAGAGAAGTACTCGGTCAAGGTACTTTATTTGACGGCGCTCACTTATTATTAGGCGAATGGGCTCATATATTACGCATAGAAGTATATAACCTCGATAACCAATTTTTACTTGCCGTACTTCCCCCTGGAGCATTTATTGCCATGGGATTATTTATCGCACTGAAAAACTTTATTGATAATAAAATTGCCGAAAGCGCACCTAAAAAAGAAGCTAAATCAATCGAGCGTGTACGCGTAAATTTTGATGCAAGTTAATAAATAAAAGCTAAAGTAGTAGAAGCTGAAATATGAATAAAGAATCACGAATAGAAATGCTAACAAGATTAAGAGATAACAATCCTAATCCTACCACCGAGCTAAATTTTAGCACTCCGTTCGAGCTATTAATTGCCGTGCTTCTTTCAGCTCAAGCAACGGATGTTGGCGTAAATAAAGCGACCGATAAACTGTATCCTGTAGCTAATACTCCACAAGCGATCCTCGACCTTGGTTTAGACGGTTTAAAGTCTTACATAAAAACTATTGGTTTATTTAACACCAAAGCCGTAAACACCATGAAAACCTGTCAAATGTTGGTAGACTTACATGGCGGCGAAGTACCTGAAAGCCGAGCCGCTTTAGAAGCCCTACCCGGTGTTGGTAGAAAAACAGCAAACGTCGTGTTAAATACAGCCTTTGGTCAGTTAAAAGACAACGAAGGTAACTACTTCATTGCAGTAGATACCCACATTCAACGTTTAGCTAATCGCACAGGTTACGCTAAAGGTAAAACCGTAGAAGAAACAGAAAAAAGTATTGTAAAAAACACCCCAAGAAAAACGGAGTTTTTCTTTAACTTACACCACTGGTTTATTCTTCACGGACGATACACATGCGTAGCAAGAAAACCCAAATGCGGCTCTTGCATTATCGAAGACTTATGCGATTTTAAAGAAAAAACGGAGTAACAATAACTATTATGAAATTTCTACACAGCATGGTTCGAGTGAAAGACCTAGACGCTTCACTAAAATTTTACGTAGATTTACTCGGTTTAGTCGAAACCAAACGTATTGACGTACCCGCAGGTAAATTCACACTAATTTACTTAGCGACGGCAATAGGTGAACCTGAAGTAGAGCTAACGCATAACTGGGGTTCAACTGAAGAATACAGCATAGGCAGAAACTTTGGCCATTTAGCCTTTGAAGTAGATAACATCTACGACTTCTGCCAAAAGGTCCTTGATGCTGGAGTTACAGTTAACAGACCACCACGCTGCGGACACATGGCTTTTATTAAATCGCCTGATAACATTTCAATTGAATTACTACAAAAAGGTGAAGCACTTTCGCCTCAAGAACCTTGGTTAAGTATGGAAAACACAGGTAGTTGGTAAAGCTTATTTTTACAGTTTAGTTTAATAGCTTCATGATAATAATGATGAAGCTATTAAATTTCATTCCTTAATCAATGGAAAATATCGAGTAACAGCGCCACCATTCACATTCTAGTTTTATGAGTAAATTTTTCACAATATATTTTCTAATGAATATTAGATTCATATTACTGATAAGTATTAGTAACAAACTAAAATCACTCCAACTAAAACCTAACCATTTAATATTTAATGTTATTTACTCATATTTAACATTACATATTACTGAGGCTTTTCAGTAATATAGAAACTGTAGTGATAATTAAAACTTTATGATTCCTAAACCTATGAAAATATGGGATTTTAATATTAATTAAATAAACGTTGTGGTGCTGACATTACTGATAATATCTCTATAATAAGCTGTTAGTTCATTACCCAATAATTATGTCATACCAAATAAGGAAGTTATAAATGCCCATAATATCAAACCGAATAAATGGTGTCCTCGTTGAATTCTCACCAAGCGTAAATAAAAATGTAGATCAAAAAATTATTGATGCATTAAACCTTGTTATAAAAAATACTATAGCGCAAGGTTATTTTTTGAATAAAATATATATTTCTTCAGCAAACGATCAACATAAAATGCCAAGTCGACATGTTCAAGGTCAAGGAAAAGCTGTTGATATATCACGAATCAATGGAATGAAAATGTCTATCTTCTATCCTTCATCACCTGCTGTAAAAGCAATAACCGATGCGATTCAAATGGAATTTGAAAACTATCAACATAGAAGAGAGAATTTTGGCCCTCTGTTGAAGAAAAAGCTAGGAAAAGACAAGGCAATATCTGGTCATGGTGACCACATTCACTTTTCCGTCAATTAGGTAAATACTTATGAAACTTATCATTTTGGTAGCTACCTTTTTACTTTCTGCTTGTACTAATCACTTAAGTAATAGCTCGTTAAAGATTAAAGAAGCTATGGCTTACGGTACAATAATTGAGTTAAATAAAACTGATAATAATATTAATAAAGAGCTTTATATTAGGCTTTATCAAACCCCCTTAAACGGCGAAGATTGTTTCATCGAGACTCATGGTATATGTAAATATCAATATTATGTTAGCGTTTCAACATTCGATGAATCCCCTGAGGTTAATGTTTTTAAATTAGGAGTTTATGGTGAAATTATAAATACACAGTGGCTTGCTGTTAATCAGTATGACTATGCAGAAATAGAAGTAACATATAACTCATATACAAAAGAAGCCATTAAGAACAATAAGGCTCTTAATAATGTAAAATCTACAGTTGTATTGAAAGTTAACCTTGATGGGATTACAGAAAAATAAATGTAATAAACGAGCTAATCAACAAGGACAAAAACAGTTGTTTTTTGCTCCTGCGTCGCTATTTTGGCAAACTAAACTTAGCCTATTAATTGGGTGCTATATTGCAAATGGAGTTCAAGTGAAAAAATCTATATTTTTAGTATTCTTATTATTATCTTTAAATTTAAATGCAGGTGGTTATTACCAAAGCGTCAATCAGGGATATGATGCAGATTCAGGTTTATTCTTTTATCCTATAAAACACAAACCTAAATCAGGAGGGATGTTTTCGAGTAAATCGAATACCAGAATTAAAAATATCTTAATATTCGATCCAAAAACAGAAAAACAATCCTACCTTTTTGAACGCAATAGAATTTGGGATATTCAAACCTTCATTTTTGAGGAAAGCATTAGTACAAATGATGTTGTTAAATTTTTTGGTAGTTCTAGTAGTAGAGTTTTAAATAATAAAAATTCAATAAAACACAAAATAAAAAATAAGTTACTTATTGTAACGAGTGAAAAAGAATCCGAACAACTAACCATGTGGTATGCAACAAAAAAGGGGGGGAATTTAAAAGCAGTTCACAATTTTCACAATTCAGTTAGATGGCATATTGATCTGAAGAACTCCAAAATTAGATTTATATCCCACAACGAAGAAATTACATTCAAGAGTATTGAGTGGTAGCAATAAAACAAGACATTGCAGCAGGACAAAAAACAGTTGGTTTTGCTCCTGCGTCACTATTTTAGCCAATAATCATTTACCTCTTAACGAGGCGTTTAGGTTTTATGAAGAAGTATCTAGCTTTATTTATCACTATTATTGTAGCTTATTTTAACGCTGATTTGATTGTTAGCAAATTGCCTAATAGCGATTTTAAATTGAAAGCTACTTTGTTTCTTAATAAAAGTAATATTGAGACCTTAATCTCGATCCTAAATAAAACCAGTTATACAAATATATTCTGGGTTAAAGATGTGCAGCTAAAAGCTGGGGCGCGTAATAATAATTCTGTAGTCTGGAATCAAACACCTCAACTTGATGAGTTTACACAAAAAGCTATAAGTTTTGGTTATGAAACCATGCTAACCTCTAAAACCAATAAAGGTAATTGGTTACTTTCTGGTTATAAAGAAATTGTATTTCTTAATGAGTCTAGATCAAAAGTGAAAACAATCACTGTGGATTATTTATATGGCGGTAAACCTGAATATCAAACGTGTAATGATAATTACATAAAAAAATCACTTGATGGACAATGTTATTTACCTATATCAAGCAGTTGGTTTATATACAAGTATTGGTCTACCTACGACACAGAATCAGATCAAACCTAACAAGTAACTACGGTTCCTTTAACTTATATATCCCCCATAAACTCACCGTCAGCTAAAAACTTGCTATAGACACTAGAGTAAACGAGTTGCGAGCTTTACCTTCACTAATAAATAACGATCTTATTTATTAGTGAACCAAGGTCTTAGTAGATGTGATTGTCCAGTATCTATAAATTCAAAAGAATAATTATCTATTTCAACACCGATAGTAAATTACTGTAATTATCGGTCCATACCAATTCGTTTGTATTCGGCCATTGTGACTGTAACCGCTTGACCTTAGTATTTCTTATAAACGACTTATTATTTGTTACCACTACCCATTCTGTTTGAGTAACCTCTTTCTCCGTCGCTTTGGTTTTAAAATACAGGGCTGAATAGTTACTGTTTTTAGCAAGCCCTTTTACTAAGGCTGTTAAATCTAAATGGCTATTAGATACATGAATCGCTAATACTCCATCCGCTTTTAAATGCTTAAAGTACAATTCAAACGCTTCGGTTGTTAGTAAATGCGCAGGCACTGAATCGCCAGAAAAAGCATCAATAACCAATACATCAAAATTATTAATGGTTCCGTTATCTAGCTCTTTTTGCAGCGTTACACGGCCATCACCTAAAACGACTTCGACATTCGCCCTACTCTGTTCAATATACGTAAAGTATTGTCGCGCCATGCGTTCTACATTTGGGTTTAGTTCGTAAAAGGTATAGTTATCGCCTCTACGTCCGTAAGTGGCTAATGTGCCAGCGCCTAAACCCACTAACCCTACATTCATAGTAGGTGTTAAAAACAAATGCTGAAGTGCTAGAGCTACGCCTGTGTTTTCGCGGTAGTAACTCATTGGGATATGCGCTAGGTTTTCGTTTTGCGATTGTGTGCCGTGCGAGGTTGTCCCATCAATTAATCGGCGTTCAACAATGCCGTTAACTTCAACGTCTTTCACACTTAAAATACCGTAAAAATTTCGGCTAAGTTCTACGGTGTTTTCTTTAAATTGCTGATTCAGCGATACAAAGCCCACCACAAGTAAAACAGCAAAAACACCACAAGAGCTAGCAATAAGCGTGGTGAATTTTTCAGCCTTATTATTCGAAAAGCTTTTCAATATATAAGTGCACAAACCCAGTAATATAAATACCGCCACTAAGGCGATGGGAAACTCTAAAAACTGAGTGAAAAATCGTTGCGCAACAAAAGCAACAAAGGCGCTACCTAAAAAACCACCCAACGACATATTTAAATAGAATAAGGTTAGTCTGTCGGTAGACGGTTTTAGCTTAACTAATTCACCATGACAGATCATACAAGACGACAATAAAATCCCCGAATAAATAAGTACTTGAGATAAAATATCGAACTGCGATCCGATAAAGAACATAAGCAAACCAGCAAATGAACTCAGTACAAATAACATGTACCAATACCAACGCACGTACCATTTAGGGCTATGAAAACTAATAATAAAAGTAAGTAAATATAAGCTTAATGGCAGTATCCATAAAAAAGGAACTGGCGGAATATTTTGTGTCATCGCATTGGTAATAGACACTAATAAAATAACGCCTACAGCAGATAAGGCCAGCCATAATAACCAATCAAGTTTAAAGGCTTTTATATGAGTAACATCAGCTTCTTCGCTACCTTCTTGTAACGGGGAAACACCCGACACTAACCTGAATAATTGCACGCAAAAAGCGATAAGCAATAACACTAATAAAATGTAACCCGCCGACCAATATATCAACTGATTAGGTAAGCTAAATAATGGTTCAAATATAAACGGGTAACTCAATAACGCCAGCAAAGAACCTATATTAGAAAGGGAATACAGCTTATAAGGGGTAAAATCAGCTTTAGTGACATACACATAACTTAGCCATTTTTGTACCAGCGGACCGGTAGACGAAAGTAAAAAATAAGGTACGCCAATGGATAACACGAGCAACTGTAAAATATCACTTAAGGGAGCTAATTGATTAAACTCACTAAGTTGTTTTAGCCCTATTGGCATAAAAAACAAACTGACAAATAAAGCTACTGCATGAATCGATACTTGAACCGACAAGCTTCTACATTTAGAAAGTATGTGTGCGTATAAATACCCTAACAATAAAAAGGCTTGAAAAAACAATAAACAAGCAGTCCAAATAGCCGCACCACCACCAAATAATGGCAATATTAATTTAGCTATAAGGGGTTGAACTTGAAAGAGTAAAAAAGCACTTAAAAATATAATGAATAAATACAACATGGCTTAACTTTTTAATGTTTGATTTTTGAATTTAAAATGAAGAGAAAATAAAAAGCCTAACAAACATTAGGCTTTAAATATTGAATCTGTTAAAAATTACTCGCCCCAAATATCTTTAGGTTTAAGCTTTAACACTTTACGTTCTGGTTCAGGTTTTGTTGTTTCTGCTGTTTTTGCTTTAGGGTTAACATACAACTTACTCGCATTAGGTTTAGCTTCTTTGTAATATTCGTCCCTATTTTCAAGTGGTTTTTCAGACGCTCTGTCCGTTTTTTTAGACCAAGTTTTTGCTTTATTATCAGTGCGTACTTCGTTATCAGCAGTGTCTTGTTGCTTAATAAACTTTTCAGGTCGGTTAACATGATATTTATTATCTAAGCCGCGAATAAAGTTACGTAAAAACTGATCTTTACACACCTTATAATGTTTATGGTCTGACTTTCTGAAAAAAGCACCAAGCTCAGATTTACTAAAATTAAACTCTTCAGCTTTTACAATTTCAAGTATGTCTTCAGCTTTTAAGTTAAGGGCAATTTTTAACTTAGTTAAAATAATATTATTGGTAATTCTTTTTTCTGGCTGAGGTTGAGGACCGTCTTTCTTGCCTCTTTTCTCATTAATTAAACCATTTAAAAAAGTCGCTAACATTACGTCAGAACAGTTAACATGTGCTGGATCTTCTTCCTTTTTTAACCAATTACTTACTTCTTCACGGGTAACCGTACTTTCAGCTAAAGCAAAAATGTTAATCATTTTTTGGTCGTTAAAATTAAACGTGTATCTAAGGCGACGTAAAATATCGTTATTGGTCAAAGGAGTATCCTAAAAAATAAATCAAATAACTGTCCTTAAAAATATAAGGTACAAGCTGAAAATTGCAAAAAGCTATTTTATCAGAATTTAAAATAGATAACTTCCAATAGATGTTATTTAACTTATTTTAGAATGATTAAGTGATCTTGTTCATCGGGTATATCCGATAAGGTGATGGATTCCATAATGCGTTCTTGTGACGCTAAAGCATGTTTCGACCATTTTTTATATTTATCAGAACGGTCAACACTATGGTTAAATTTCACTTCTAAAAAACTGGTTTCACTTAACGGTAAACAGTAAAAGTCATGGCGTGATAAACTATTACTGCGGATTTCCTGATAAAACACCCAATCAATTTGATTAAAGCTCCTCAAAAAAGCAGCAGGAATAGGAGGTTTACCTCGAATACTAATAAGTAAATTGATTCTTTCTTCTAATTCATCTGTTTCAAAAGGCCTAGCCATATTACTAGATTGCTCTATAGTAGCCTTGCGAATTTTAGTATTCTTCCCATCAGGACCATTATGAAAATTTTCATATTCTTTAATCAAAAAGTTAGCTAAAGCTTGTTTATCTAATACATTGATTTTATCGGTTTGTTTAATGCGTAATTGACAGCTAAGCATGCCATATTCACTACTAGGTACTAGAGCAACAGGAGGTACATACATCCAATTCTTAGTAATAATTCGTACAAACTCATGTTGTTCATATTGTTTTTTATTCTGACCAAACCAAGTATTTGAAGAAAAAGGAAAACTAATATCAACCTTGCTTGGGGTTACTGCAATATTGGTATTAGGTAAATTAAGAGTTAGTTGTAGATCTTCTAATATAAAGCGATGTGTAATACATCGATTAAAGTCAGGGCCTCCCACAAAACCACGCCAACAGTCTTTTAACAGCTGAAGCATTAACTATTCTTAACTGAATTATCAACAAGTAAGTTATCTTGTTCATCTGGTATATCCGATAAGGTGATGGATTCCATAATGCGTTCTTGTGAGGCTAAAGCATGTTTCGACCATTTTTTATGTTTATGGGACAAATCAACTCGATATCTAAAATCAACCTCTAAAAAACTATTTTTACTTAATGGTAAACAATAATAATCATTACGCGACAAACGGTTATTACGAACTTCTTGATAAAAAATCCAATCATGTTTATTAATTTTTTTTATAAAAGCAGGAGGAATAGATGGCTTCCCTCTATTTTCAATCCATCCTGCAATTTCTTCTTCTAATCTATCTGGCGACCAAGGTCTATATTTTTTACTTGACTGCTCTGTAATTTCTTGACGAATTTTAGTGTTTTTTCCATTGGGTCCATTATGAAAATCATCATATTCTTGTATAACAAAGTCAGCTAAAGCTTGCTTATCTAGTACGTTAATTTTGTCAGTTTGTTTAATACGCAGTTGACAACTCAACATACCGTATTCACTGCTAGGTAAAAGGTTAACAACAGGTAAATACATCCAATTTTTTGTGAGCATATGTACATATATATGTTGGTCATAAGATTCTTCAACATGATGTTGAAACCAAGTTTTAGATGTGTGAGGAAAATTTATATCCTCTTTGCTTGATTCAACGAAAAGATTACCATCTGGGATACTCACACTTAACAGTTTATTTTCTAATATAAAGCGATGCGTAATACACCGATTAAAGTATGGCCCTCCCACAAAACCACGCCAACAGTCTTTTAACAGCTGAAGCATTAACTATTCTTAACTGAATTATCAACAAGTAAGTTATCTTGTTCATCTGGTATATCCGATAAGGTGATGGATTCCATAATGCGTTCTTGTGACGCTAAAGCATGTTTCGACCATTTTTTATGTTTATCAGAACGGTCAACACTATGGTTAAATTTCACTTCTAAAAAACTGGTTTCACTTAACGGTAAACAGTAAAAGTCATGGCGTGATAAACTATTACTGCGGATTTCCTGATAAAATACCCAATCAGTTTGATTGAAGCTTTTGATAATACCATCAGGAATCGGAGGGTTACCATAAGCTTCAATATAACCGACAATTTCTTCTTCTATTTCCTCATATGTCCAAGAAACTGAACTCTTAGCAAAACGTTCTTTAGTAGTTTTTCTTAATTCAACATTTTTTCCTTCTGGTCTATTATGATAATCTTCATATTCTTGAATCAAAAAGTTAGCTAAAGCTTGTTTATCTAATACATTGATTTTATCCGTCTGTTTAATACGTAATTGACAACTCAACATACCAAATTCATCACCTGAAATAATCGAGATAACAGGTACATACATCCAGTTTTCAGTCACAATACGCACAAATTTATGCTGTTCATATATTTTGGCATTTTGCTCAAACCAACTAGTTGAAGTATGCGGAAAACTAACATCTATTTTATTAGGCACTGCTGCAACATTACTGTCTGGCAGTTTAAGAGTTAATTGCTTATCGCCTAAAATAAATCGGTGCGTAATACACCTATTGAAGTCTGGCCCTCCCACAAAACCACGCCAAAAATCTTTTAACAAATGAAGCATTAACTATTCTTAACTGAATTAACAACAAGTAAATTATCTTGTTCATCGGGTATATCCGATAAGGTGATGGATTCCATAATGCGTTCTTGTGAAGCTAAAGCATGTTTCGACCATTTTTTATGTTTATCAGAACGATCTACTCGGTGTCTAAAATCAACCTCTAAAAAGCTATTCTCACTTAACGGTAAACAATAATAATCATTACGCGACAAACGGTTATTACGAACTTCTTGATAAAATACCCAATCGATTTGATTAAAGCTTTTAATATAAGCTGCAGGAATCGGTGGCATCCCCCTATTTTCAATCCAACCTTTAATTTCTTCCTCTAATGCTTCTGCTTCAAATGGCCTAAACATTTTACTTGACTGCTCTATAATTTCTTGACGAATTTTGGTGTTTTTCCCATCAGACCTATTATGATAATCTTCATATTCTTTAATCAAAAAGTTAGCTAAAACTTGTTTATCTAATACATTTATTTTATCCGTCTGTTTAATACGTAATTGACAACTCAACATACCAAATTCATCACCTGGAATAATCGAGATAACAGGTACATACATCCAGTTTTCAGTCACGATACGCACAAATTTATGCTGTTCATATGTTTTGGCATTTTGCTCAAACCAACTAGTTGAAGTATGCGGAAAACTAACATCTACTTTATTGGGAACCGCCATAACATTACTGTCTGGTAATTGAAGTGTTAATTGTTTATCCCCCAAAATAAAGTGATGTGTAATGCATCGATTAAAATCAGGCCCGCCCACAAAACCACGACAAAAGCCTTTTATTAAGTGCATCATATTCGACTATCACCTTTAGGTAGTGTATTAATAAATTTTCTTACTTTAGTTGCCGCAGGAATATTACCCAATAACTGCAATTGGTCTGCGTAGGAATTTAACCCTAAAAACGGTAACGTATGAGGGCTAATGCCAGGATCTGCTACTAGGTATTTGCCAAATTTCATTGACCGTACCAAACTACTTGATGAAAGGTCGTTCGCACCTGCAATATTAGGTACTAAATCAAAGGGATTATTGCGTACTGAATGAATTTTCATCTTCATTCCATTCGCTATTTTTTTTAAGTGTGTCAGATTAGCCCCTGAGCCGTGTATTGCTACTTCTTGTGTTGTTAACGGTTTTCCATAATAAATCCGATAATGTTCTAACGCTGCACAAAATATAATGGCGCCTTGACTATGTACCAACCATTTAACTTTTTTGCCTTGCTGACTATTTTGAGCTAAAATCGCGGCCAAATGCTGCGCATTATGAGATTTCTTCCCTTGCCGTTTATCAAAAGCACATTCTGCTAAATCTAAACATAAATTATCAGTAGGATTATGAAACAATGTATAGGCTTTTATGCCATCACTTTGGTAAGCGGCATCTAAATGCGTGCCCATTAACCATGCCGCTTTATCTAATTCATTAAGCATTCCATTAACAGCAGCATGACTTGTATTAACTTGAGACGTTGGTGAAGGGTTTCTTTCCCATGCTCCTTCTAATGCTTTAAGTCCATCTTTATCCATGGCTTTATCATAAGTTGCAGATGTTAATCTATCGACTTCATACAGCATAGTACGCTCTGCTGAAAAGTTATTCTTCGGACCACTAAGTTGTCTATCAAATAACACATCCTCAATATCTATTTTATTAGATGATAAGGAATACCTAATCAAATAATGATAACTACGAAATGGATATTGAGTACGCCATAAACGTTTTAGAGGGTTACGACTGTGTTTTAATGAATTTTTAGCATTAGGGTGTGCACAAATGTACTTAATTTCTTTTTCTACCATTTGTTGGTCAAAATCATTTAATTGCGACAGCATAGCTAGAGCTTGACAGGTAAAATTGACTTTATTAAATGGGAAGTTTTGACTTAAATTTACACCGTATTTCTTACAAGAAATAGTATCTAATGCCATAAGTGATTGTGCGTTGATATTCGTGTCGAGCTTAGTCCAAGACATAGTAATTTCCTTTTAAATTGATTCCATTGCCGATAGGGTAATATTTATGTTATTTAATGTAAAGAATAAGACCCTAGCCGTTTCGTTCAAATGCTTTTTATATAATTAATGTTTTTACTCAAAAACTTTCTATCTATCTAAACTTTATGATCCATCTCATGCTAATATAACGCCGATTTTCAAACTTTTAACTGTCGGCTTTTAACGACAACTCTAGGTTTGAAACACCACTAAAATCACATATTTTATAGAGATGTTATGAGCAAGAATACAAGCCTTTTCAATCCCGTATTAGCGAAAAGAAAAGGAAAAAATGCAGATAAAAAAACATGGACGAACTTACAAGGCAGTAGCTCAAGTTTAGCGATATACCACGGTGCATGTAATGCCGAGTCGCCTGTTTTACTGTTAACTCATGACACGCCATCAGCCATAAGAATTGAACAAGAGCTAAAAAGCTTAAATACAAGTAAAGCCTTATCCATTTGCTTATTTCCTGATTGGGAAACGCTACCTTACGATACGTTTTCTCCACATCAAGACATTATTTCTCAACGCCTTGCGACTTTGTATCAACTTTCACGAATGGAAAGAGGTGTTGTAATCGTACCCGTGTGTACCTTGCTGCAACGTATTTCACCTAAAAAGTATCTTGATTTAAACAGCTTAATTATCAAAAAAGGTGATAGAAAAGATCTTCACCAACTTAGGCGAGAACTTGAAGCAAGTGGTTATCGCGCAGTAGACCAAGTAATGGAACATGGTGAATTTTGTGCCCGCGGGGCCATTATTGATTTATTCCCTATGGGAAGTAAAACACCGTTTAGATTAGATTTTTTTGATGATGAAATAGATGAAATTCGTTTATTTGATCCTGAAAGCCAACGCTCTAGCGACAAAGTTGACGGTATAGATTTATTACCTGCGCACGAATTTCCAACAGATAAAGACGGTATTAACTTATTTAGAAGCCAATACCGCGAAATGTTTACGGGCAATATTCCTAAAGACTCAGTTTATCACCAAGTAAGTAACGGTATTTTACCTGCCGGTATTGAGTATTATCTACCACTATTTTTTGATGAAACAAATACCTTGTGTGATTATTTATCTGAAAATACCTTAGTAATTATTTCTGGTGATATAGATAAAGCACAAACACAGTTTTGGACCGATGCTCAATATAGATACGAAGACCGAAAATACAATACATCACGCCCATTACTTGCACCTGAAAAACTTTTTTTAAATAGTGAAGAACTTTATAGCGCGATAAAACCTTACGATAGAATAGTTTTACAAGCTCAAAATACAGAGCTACAAACTGACGATACAGCAAATGAAGAGTCAACCAGCAAAGCAGGTACTATTCATTTCGACGTAAATACACTACCTGACTTAACCGTAGATCATAAACTAAAACAGCCTTTTGAGTTGCTCAGTCAATTCATGAAAAACAAAGAGTCTCCCGGTAAAATTTTATTTGTTGCTGAAAGCCAAGGCCGCCGAGAAAGTGTTTTAGAATTATTACAACGCAATAATATAAAACCGAAAACATTTACAAATATCGACGCCTTTATTGAAAGCAACGACGTTATTGGTATTACCGTAAATGCCTTAACCCATGGTTTTATCTTTCAAAGTAAAGGCGTTGCGAAAAAGAATGCAATCGCCCTCATTACCGAGTCAGAATTACTTGGCGACAGGGTTCAACAAACACGCCGTAGAAATAAACAAAAAGATATTCAAGCTGACGCTTTATTTAAAAACTTAGCAGAACTATCAATCGGCCAACCTGTTGTGCATATCGACCATGGTATTGGTCGCTACTCTGGCTTAGAAACATTAGAAACAGGCGGCATGACCACCGAATTTTTAATGTTAACTTATGCTAACGAATCAAAGCTTTACGTACCTGTTGGCTCGCTACATTTAATTAGTCGTTACTCAGGCACCGATGCCGAACATGCTCCTTTACATAAATTAGGCACCGACAGTTGGAGCAAAGCCAAGAAAAAAGCCATTGAAAAAGTTAAAGACGTTGCCGCTGAATTATTAGATATTTATGCTAAACGTGCCACCAATCACGGCTATACCTTTAAACGCGACAAAGATGAATATCGCGCTTTTGCTGACAGCTTCGGCTTTGAAGAAACTCATGACCAAGAGCAGGCAATTAATGCCGTAATTAGCGATATGCTTTCACCTAAAACCATGGACCGTTTAGTGTGTGGTGATGTTGGTTTTGGTAAAACAGAAGTCGCCATGCGCGCCGCTTTTATCGCAGTTAACGATGGAAAACAAACAGCGATCCTTGTTCCAACTACCCTGCTTGCACAACAACATTACGAAAACTTTAGAGACCGTTTTGCTAATTGGCCTGTATCTATTGAAGTATTATCACGCTTTAAAACCGCGAAAGAACAAAATGCCGTAATAGCTAAAGTAGAGTCTGGTGAAATTGATATTTTAATTGGTACTCATAAACTTTTACAAAACAGCATAAAATATAAAGATTTAGGTTTATTAATTGTTGATGAAGAACATCGCTTTGGCGTTAAACAAAAAGAAAAAATTAAACAACTGCGTAGCAATGTTGATATTTTAACATTAACCGCAACCCCTATTCCTAGAACATTAAATATGGCTATGGGCGGCATGCGCGATTTATCAATTATTGCTACACCACCAGCCAAACGTTTAGCCGTAAAAACCTTTGTAAGACAAAGAGACGATGCGCTGATTCGTGAATCAATACTGCGCGAGACTGTACGTGGTGGCCAAGTTTACTTTTTACATAACAACGTAGACACCATAGAAAAAACCGCAGCAGACATTCAAATTTTAGTACCTGAAGCACGTATTATTGTTGCTCATGGCCAAATGGGAGAGCGAGACTTAGAACGTGTAATGAGCGACTTTTATCATCAACGTTATAACGTGCTTTTATGTACCACTATTATTGAAACAGGTATCGATGTACCTAGCGCAAACACCATTATTATGGACCGAGCCGACCGTTTAGGCTTAGCTCAGCTACATCAACTTAGAGGCCGCGTAGGTCGTTCGCATCACCAAGCTTATGCTTATTTATTAACGCCTCATGAAAAAGCCATGACCAAAGATGCCAAAAAGCGATTAGACGCTATTGCTTCGCTTGAAGATTTAGGTGCCGGTTTTACCTTAGCCACACACGATCTAGAAATACGTGGTGCCGGAGAATTATTAGGTGAAGATCAAAGTGGTTCAATGAGCCAAATAGGCTTTAGCTTATATATGGAAATGCTTGACCAAGCAGTCGCTTCATTAAAAGACGGTAAAGAATTATCGTTAGACCAAGTGATGCGCAATCAAACAGAAATTGAGCTACGAGTTCCCGCTTTATTACCTGACGATTATATTTTTGATATAAGTTTACGCTTAAGTATTTATAAACGTATTGCCAGCTGTAAGAACAAACAAGACTTAGATGATATTCAGATTGAACTTATCGATCGCTTTGGCTTATTACCACAACCAGCTAAAAACCTTGTTCATGTAGCTAAACTTCGTCTTAAAGCACAAAAAATTGGTATTTCAAGAATCGAAGCCCATGACTCAGGCGGTTCAATTGAATTTAGCGACGATACTAAAGTTGACCCCATGCAAATTATTAAACTTATTCAGCAAAAAAATACTATTTATAAAATGGACGGTGCTAATAAACTTAAATTTATTCAAAAAACTGAAGACAGCAAATCTCGGTTTATATTAATAGCCTCTATTTTAAATGAGTTAGCTTAGGTAAGTTCAATTGTAAACAGAATGTAAATTTATTAGTAACTCTTTACCCTTGAACTTTGGTATTATTGTTAGATAACATAGCTTATAGCGTATAAATTAAAGGAAACGACTTGATTAGGAACATACTAAAAACAGCCAGTTTGATAGCATTTCTTCCCACATTAACACTGTCATCAAGTGTTAATGCCGCTATTAGCTATTCAAATTCATGGTTTGAAATAGAAGTAATTTTATTTCGCCAAATTGACGATAAAAGCCAATTACAAGAAGTGTTTCCAGAAACAAGTGTTCTACCTACACCTGAGCATTTTATCGATCTTTTAGGTCCTTATTTATACCCTAATATCGCTCAATTAAAAAATAGAATACCGAGCTGTACTGAGTTTTCGAATCAAAAAACGACTGAATTTACACTTAATCCTGTTGAAATTCAGTATCAAACCTTTGATGAAGTAATGTTAGAAGATATAGCAAATAATTTTTATCTTTTTAACAACGCCAATGTTACGAAAGCTCTGAGTGAAATTACCTCATCTGACCCTATAAACAATACAATAATTGAAAATATATCTGACGAAACTCAAGGCGATCGAACGAACAACGCTATTGATAGTACTCAGTTATTAAGTGAACAAGGTATTATTGAAAAAGATAATGACGGTCAAGCAGCAGTTGAACAAATTGACCATACATTATCAACAACAGACAACCTCGTTACATTACAAAAAGAGCTGACAGAACAGGTTATTGAAGGTAATGCTCATCAACAATATACTTTTACTTCGTTTGATGTGCCGCACGAGTTTTGCATTGTTCCTGAAGCATTTTTTGATGACTACAAAAAAGAACATCCTTACTTTTCCTATAATGACGTACCATTAGAAAGTACTCCGCTATTATTTTCTGGTGAAGAAGATCTAACAACAGAAAAGCCTTATATAATTAACGAAGCTTCTCTACAACTTCATGATATTGTTAAACAACTTAAACGTAGTAGAAACTTCAGACCTTTACTTCATATGGGTTGGAGACAAATAACAAAAACCAAGAGTGAAGCAATTCCACTCAAATTATATGCGGGTGAAAACTTAATGCAGCCTTATTATAAGGCGCTTGATCACTACCAAAATGCAGTTAAGCAACAACAAAAAAACTTATTATTAGAAGAACAAGCTTTAGTAGCGCAAAGCGTTGATAACCAAGCTACCAATGATATGTTGATGGACCACGAAGCACTGCAACAACAAATTCTACAAAATAAAATAAGCAATATTTTACAGCAAGCTCAAACCACAGAACCAACTATTGATAATGTATTAAATAGCTTAAATACAAGCCCAAACGGCCTTGTTAATCCAATCAGTAATTTGCTTATGAATGGCACAGAAAATTCGTTTGAGGCGCCACTAATTGAACCACAAAAACCGCCACAAGCATGGACTATAGAGGGTTTCTTAAAAGTAGAAGTCGACCATTATTTGCATATTACCGCTGACTTTAATGTCATTAACATGTCATTAGCTGAACAAGCCACACAACAGCTTCTATCTAAAGAACCTGTCAAATTAAAGTCTATTCGCTTTGAGCAAAACAAACGCGTACGTAGTACAGAAATACACTACTTTGATCATCCATATATGGGGATAATTGTTGAAATTAGACGACATGATCAAATTCCACCTGTTGAAGAAGAAGCCGAGCAGGCAACAACCTCTCAATAGTTTCAACCTAAAGCAATAAAGAGTAATAAATAATGGATAAAGAAATAGAGATTCAAGCGGCAGTATTTAGACGTTTACTCGCTCATTTAGACAACCGTAAAGACGTGCAAAACATTGAGCTAATGAATTTAGCGGGGTTTTGTCGCAACTGCTTTTCTAAATGGACAGTTGCAGAAGCTGAAAAACTTGGCGTAGAAGTAGATATAGAAACAGCACGCGAACAAGTATATGGAATGCCCTATTCAGAATGGAAAGAAAAACATCAACTCCCTGCCACACCTGAACAGCTAGAAAAATTTAATCAACTTAATCCTAAAAAGTAAGCTTTTTTAAAATAGCATATACCCCTTACCATTTAGTTTTATAAAAAACTAAATGGTAATTGAAATACCAACCTTATCTGATTCTCTACGATCTTTAGTATTTCTTGACTCTAACCAACGGCCTCGTTTAGCCACTTGCTTTCTGCGATCGTTAGTAGAACGTCTATCTTTTTCTACCCAGTTAGATCTTTTTTTAACTAATTTCACCTGATTTTCATCCGTGTCACTTTCATCAGCGTTATCATTTTTTTTCGTTAGTTTTTGCTGTTTATAATGCTTTTGCTTTTTTTTGCTATTTTTTGCTGTACTTTCTGCTTTAGGCACAAGTACCGACGTTAATAGCTCTGGAATAACGTCCATAACAACCAACCTCTGTCGTAATTAATATAAATGACTTACCACCTTATCGGCAGGTATTACTATTGGTTTAGTTATTTTTAGATCATTTAATTAACAAAAGATTTTATAACGACTTAGCCTTTGAAAAAAAGAAATTATTAGGCATTGGCTAACACAGCATTATTCACTTACTTATGTTTACTCATTAGTTTCGATGAGTTATGTCTATATCACTTTACCCTTACCTAAAAAAGCTCACTTCATCTTCAGTTAAATATCGCCATTCACCTAGTGGTAAATCAGCGAGTTCTACACAACCAATACTCTCTCTATGTAGTCCAACAACTTTATTACCTATTGCAGCAAACATACGTTTTACTTGGTGGTATTTGCCTTCGGTAATGGTAAGTAATACCTCTTGTTCTTCAACTATTTCTAAAATACCGGGCTTAGTTAAGCCTGTTTCACCTTGTAGCTGAACGCCTTCTTTAAAGCGTTCAATAGCCGATTCTTCAATAGGGTTTCTTAACCAAACACGGTATGTTTTATTACAATCTTTTTTAGGAGAAATAATATTATGTGACCAACGACCATCATCTGTAACAATAACGAGTCCGGTTGTGTCAGCATCTAAACGCCCTGCTATGTGTAAATCAAACGCTTTATCTACTTCAACGTAATTCAAAATAGACGGATAAACTTCATCTACGTTAGAGCAAATAGTATCAAGAGGTTTATGTACCATAATATAGCGTGAAGTTCTTGGCGTGAGTACTTGGCCGTCAATATCGACGGTATTATTTTCGTGAACTTGCGTTGCTGCGTTTTTAACCACTTCGCCATTTACTCGTACATCGCCACTTTTAAGGACTTTTTTAGCTTCTGTTCGGGTTAACTCAGTACTTTTACAAATAAATTTATCTATACGCATTTATCTAACTCTTCAAACCTTTTTTACTTATATGCTTATTCAGCAAAATACCAATAACCTAAATCTAGTTGCGCTTTAACAAAACTGATAAACGCTAGATTCTCTTTCCACGGCTCTAGTGCTTCTGGATCAACACATACGTTATCGCACAACAGTCTAATAACAGGAGCAATAGATGAATCAAAATCAACTTGGCTGCCATTTATATAACAAACACCTTGCTCAACAGTGTCGGTAAAATAGAAAGCACGTAAACCACCTAAACGTAATAAGCTGGTTTGCGAGAGTATTTCAGTAATATCTTCATCAGCAAAAGGTTCTTCGTTGGGTACAAGATCCATTTCATGTTTAGCTTGCGTCATATAACAACCGGTAAAGCTTCTAAAAGCATCGTCGTTATCAAGCAATTGCTGTAGTTGATTTTTAATTAATAAATAATCTTTCGAGTCTATTGCACCGCTATGTTGAGTAGCTTCTCGATTAGGATCGACTATTAGCTCGTTACCTTGATCGTTGTCGATCAGATGATCCGCAAACGCACTCAACAAGCTTACCGTTGAATTAGTTCTAAAGCCTACAGAAAAGCTCATCGAATTATTTAATGACTTACCTTCGTGAGGAAAGCCCGGTGGAATATATAAAATATCGCCCGCTTCAAGCTCTTCATCAATAATAGCGTCAAAATTTTCAACATGTAATAAAGCCGTATGAGCCGAAAATTCTTTATGCTCGCCATTATCCCCTACTCGCCAGCGTCGGTTACCAGAACCTTGACAAATAAAGGTATCGTATTTATCCATATGCGGGCCAACACTACCATTAGGCGTAGCAAAACTTGCCATTAAATCGTCTAAGCGCCAGTGGGGAATAAATCGAAATGCTTCAATAATTTTCGCGGCATCTTCCGACCAATTATCTAATGCTTGTATTACTAACGACCAATTTTCTTCACCTAAATGATCGTAAGATTCAAACGGACCAAATTCAGCTTGCCATTTACCGTCAGTATGATGAATCAATCGCGATTGTACTTGCTCTTCGCATGCGATACCCGCAAGTTCATCAGGAGAAATAGGATCTTCAAAATTTAAAAAACCTTGCTTGATTAATACTGGTTTTTTTTGCCAATAATCACGTAAGAATTCTTTTTGGGTAAACTGAGTTAAATTTAATTGAAACATAGACTATTTTAGTATTCTGTAATTTTATCTGTACTTGCGCGGAGTTTATCACGTTAGCTTACTGCTCGTAATCTCTCATTAAATAATTATTACCTCACGATTAAACGACCATTCATTAGACAAAATAAGCCACTCGCCATAGAATGATTTTCATGAGATAACCTGCCTTAAAATAATAAGGAGAGAAAACACGATGGATTTGATTCAGGGCTTAATCATCATCACTACTATTCATTTTTTAGCTGCCGCAGCACCAGGGCCTGACTTTGTTTTAGTATCGCAACAAACACTCACCCATGGTAAAAAAACAGGTTTGTTTTGTAGCATCGGCATCACGCTGGGTTTATCTATCCATCTAATCTATTCAACACTTGGCTTAGCGGCCGTTATTGCTAATTCAAGTTCTGCACTGTGGGCAATTAAAATTATTGGTGGCTGTTATTTACTTTACTTAGGCTATAAAGGTATTACGTCTAAAAAATCGAGTAACGAAGCCGTTCAAACAATTAGTGTAAAAAAATCACCACTCAAAAGCATTGGTGTCGGTTTTTTATGTAACGCACTAAATCCCAAAGCGCCTATCTACTTTGTGTCGTTATTTACCTTAGTGCTATCGCCTGACTTACCTCTTTCGCACTTATTAATTTACAGTGCTTGGATAATGGCTATTCAATTATTTTGGTTTTCAAGCGTGGTGTTTTTACTTTCAAGACCTGCGGTAAATAAAAAGTTTCAAGCCATGGGGCATTGGGTAGACCGAGTAACAGGCGTGGCTATGGTTGCACTAGGTTTAAAAGTGATAACAACTAAGCTTGGTTAAAATATTCCTTACGCTTTATTACATATTTAAAACATTATCTAGACATTTTAATAGCTCAATTTTAACTACAATACTAGCTAAATATTATTGTAGTTAAGTATTATTTCTTAAGGGTTTAGAATGAATTTAATGATTAAGTATTGTAAAACAATAACGATTACTTGCAGCTTACTTTTAGTAACCAGCTGTGGAACTATTGGAAATAAAATTGTATATGAGATGGCTCAGCCGCCTGCTATTGCAACTTGCGATCTACAGCCTCCAACAGAAAAAGACTTATGCTATAAAAACTCAAAAAATAGAATACCTTATGAACAATATAAAAAAGAACGTAAGGCAATAATAGAAGGAAATATTATTGCCCAAAAATAATAATAAAACTTATTACATTTTTAATAAAAAACCATCTTTCGAGGGCTAATTACTACACTTAAAACGACTCTCTATTTACCCTATTGCGAATATTCTCATAACTTTCTGCTTTGGTTTTACTTGGAGCCACTATTTGCTGAATTGTAGCGTTGTGCAGCTGCATTGCTTAATAGCACTTTACCTTTTTTAGCAACGTTTTCGCGTTGTAGGTAGAACCTAATATCTTTCGTTTTAGCATTTTTAAATGCTAACTTTGGCAATGAAATGATTGCGCTCTAATTGAAAGCTATTAGAATAACAAAACTCATCACTTTACGCTTTTATAGGCCATTTATGTCGATTTACATTTCTTTATTACGTGGGATCAATGTCAGTGGTCAGAAAAAAGTGAACATGAAAGAATTAGCTTCGCTTTACCAATCGCTAAACTTGAATCAGGTATCTACTTATATTCAAAGTGGTAATGTTGTTTTTAGTTGTAATAACCTTACTGAAGAAGAACTCGCTAAAAACATTGAAAATGCTATTGAGAAACATTTTGGCTTTAACGTACCTGTTTTAGTTTTATCGCAACAAACGTTAGTTAATGCGTTAAAGGCCTTACCTTTTAAAGATATTTCAGTTACCGAACAAGGCAGCCAAGTAATATTGAGCTTTATGTCTACCGAGGTAAAAAGAGAAAATATAGATGCGCTAAAAAGTTATTTAACAGCAGAAGAAGAATTAGTTGCAGGTAGCAAACTTGTGTATTTACATTGCCCTAAAGGTTACGGAAAAACCAAGTTATCGAATACATTTTTAGAGAAAAAATTAGCTGTAACAGCCACATCAAGAAATTTAAAAACCGTTGTAAAACTTTGTGAAATAGCCGATCAAATATCGTAAAAGCTATTGGTTAACGCTATTAACTAACAAGTTAAAACTTATCCACCACTCTATGGTGCTTTGAGCTACCAAAGCACAGCATCAATTTCATTTAATAGATACTGTGTAAAAACATGAATATCTGGCAGGTCGTTCTTAATAGCATATTCAACAGCAATAGCTTTTTCTGATAGCTCAGTAAAACCAAACATTTGGCCGGCCCCAGCAATACGATGGGCTAAATTAGCGAGCTTTTCGTTGTCATTATTTTTAAGGTGTAAAATTAAGTCTTCTTGTTCTAGCACTAAATTAGAACGGAATCTCTCAACAAGGTCAGAAGTATCTATATTTGATACTTTTTCTTCTTGTTCTTTGGCTGTTTGCGAATCACAGCAGTATTTTACTACGGTGTTAATAAAGAGCTGTCTTTCAATAGGTTTTTTAAGATGACCATCAAAACCTAGCGATAAATATTCGTCAATTTCATGAGACATCGCATTAGCCGTTAACGCAACAATAGGTACTTCACAACCTTGCTGTCTTAATACATTAAAGGCTTCTATACCATCCATTTCAGGCATTTGAATGTCTAGTAAAATCAAACTAGGTTGGCTATTTTTATAGTGTTCTACGGCTTCTTTACCGTTAAGAGCTGTAAGTACTTCTAGCCCCATAGTGGTTAAAATACGTTCAATAATGCGCAAATTGTCTTCATAGTCGTCAGCTAAAATCACTAATCCTGTACAGCTAACGTCATCACTAATTTTCGGTTTATCGAGTACTTGAGTTATTTCAAATTTGTCATCTACACCAAAACTATAATCACAAGGTAAAACAAACGAAAATACGCTACCTACATTTAATTCACTTTCTACTTTGATTTCGCCCTGCATAATATTCGCAAGCTGCTTAGACACAGACAAGCCAAGCCCTGATCCGCCAAAGCGTCTACTAATACTGCTATCACCTTGGGTAAAACTTTTGAATATGTCTTGTATTTGCGTGTCACTCATTCCTATGCCGGTATCAGTAACTTTAAATACCAGTTGATTATCTGATACGTAAACGCTCAATTCGACTGAGCCATGTTGAGTAAATTTGATAGCATTTGCACATAAGTTAATTAAAATTTGCTTTAGCCTGAAGGCATCAAATTTAATAATAAAAGGCGTAGGTAAACGATGAGTAATAATAAAAGATAAGCCTTTTGCTTTAGCTTGATCTAAAAACATATTAATTAATTCGATAAAAACACCGTGAAGATCTTGATGATGTAAATCGAGCTCAAGCTTATTTGCTTCTATTTTACTTAAATCTAAAATGCTATTAATTAAGTCTAATACATGCAAACTGTTAGAATGAATAACCTCAACTTCTTTAGATAAACATTCACCTTTTATTTCACCACTTAATATAGCCTCAGACTGCCCAATAACCGCTGTTAATGGCGTTCTAATTTCATGGCTCATATTTGCTAAAAACTGACTCTTAACCTTATTAGCTAGCTGTAATTCTTGTGTTAGTTCAACTAACTCTAATGTTCTTATTTTAATTTTTTTAGCTAACTCTCCTTTTGAACGAATATCTTTTATACGTCTATAAAGGTAAAACACAGAAATAAAAATAAAGATAATAATAACAATAATAAAATTACGTTCTTGGTTGAGCTTTTGTCTTTCAAGCTCTTGTAATTTTGTTGTTTGTTCAAGATTTTTTACCTTTTCTTTTAACTGTTCCGACTCATATCTCACTAAGCGTTTATTGGTTTGATCATTCGTATGTTTATAAAATTCGTTAATATAATCTTGTTGAGTAGATAGCGCTTCTTTATTGTTTTTTTGATAAGCGTAAATTAATGAATATAAAGCTAAATTATTATTAATTTGCTGCTGATAATTCATTTTTAAGGCTTTTTCATGGGATAAATCTAACTGCGCTAAAGATTCGTCTACATAACCTAAATGAAATAAACCAACTGCTAACTCGTATAAAGCACCTACTTCGGCATTTTGATTTTTTGATAATTTAGCAACGCCTATAGCGGCCTCTGCATAGTTAATAGCAAGATCGGCTTCCAATTGCTGATTATACAAATCAGAAAGATTATTCAGTTGAGCGGCTATATAATAATCTCGGTTATTTTTTTGGTAATAGTCGAGTGCTTTTTCGGTGTAATAAAGGGATTTTTTATATTCTTTAGCATGTTTATAAGAAACACCTAAATCGGCATACGTTGTGGCAATACCGTCTTCGTCGTTAAGGAGTTGTTTTTGCTCTAGTACCTCAAGCAATAACGTGATTGCCGAGTCATGTAGTTTAAGTCGTAAATAAAGTTCAGCAATATTGCCTCGAATATCTATTTGATCTTCAATTGTGCCGTAGTTTAAGTAAAGTTGTTCAGCTTTTTGATACTGATCTAGTGCGCTGAGAGTATCGCCCATGGCAGCATATACTAAAGCGATATTATTAAGTAAATTGGCATGTTCTACGGGCATGTCTGTTTGGGTAAAATACTTTAATGACTTTTGATAAAAATCTAACGCTTCTTGGTTGTTACCTTGGAAGTAATGAATAATACCAATATATTTATTAGCCAGTGCTTCTTCTTTATTAAATTTGTTGTTAGAGGCAAAATTCTTAGTTTTTTCAAAAAATTTTAGCGCTTCGTCAAACTTCTCTTGAGAATAATAAGTAATTGCTTTTGCATGAAGTATTTTGCATTTTTGAATGGAAGTAAGCTCTTCATTATTTTCAAGAAGAGTTAATTGATGAACGGCAGAGGCAACATCTTTGATCTTTTCAATTTCATTAATTTTTTGTTCAAGATCATTTTGAAAAGCGTATCCAGGTATTAAGCTACTTAATAAATAAAGTAGTCCAATAAATAAATACGCAGTTTGCCTAAAAATCATGCCTATACCTTAGGTTTTTTAAGTTAGCATATAACAAATTAATCACCTTCAGTAGTAAAAACATTAACTGCTTATGTTTTTTTGTTGATTGAGTAAAAGTTGTTTAATTTCAGCTAATTCTTTTTCAAGTTTATCTATTTGCGCCCTACTGGCTGGCTGACCTTCTTCACCGGTTTCACCATGAGATTCAGCCCTAAAATTTTCATGCTCTTTACCCATCACTTCAAGAACCGTTCCTACCATCATATTTAAAAAGATAAAGGCGGTTAAAAAGATAAAGCTTAAATAATAAATCCAACTCATGGGATGTACGGCCATGGTTTCGTACATAACATCGGTCCAATCTTCAAATGTTGCAACTCTGAAAAGTGTTAACATTGAAATAGAAACATCGCCCCATAACACGGAGTTAATAGCACTAAACATAATGCTGCCAACAGCTGCGTAAATATAAAAAATAACAAACATTAATAAAGCGATATAACCCATTCTTGGGATTGCTTTAAGTAGTGCATTAATCAGTAACCTTAACTCTGGCACCATAGACACTAAACGTAATACCCTGAAAACTCTTAATAACCTTGCGAGTAAAACGCCAGAACCACCTGCAGGGATCAAGCTACCTATAACAATAATAGTGTCGAATATATTCCAACCACTTTTAAAAAAGTTTCTTTTATCTTTGTAGGTGATAAAACGGATAGATAATTCAATAACAAAAAAGATGGTGATACCGTGATCTAAAATAGACAAGATCGTAACAACATCATCAGGCAAGTTATGGGTTTTAGCTCCAATCAACAACGCAGATATAATAATAACGGCGATAATTGACCATTGAAAAACATTACTTGAGTTAATTTTATGCAGAAAAGTTTGTATTTCGTATAGCGTGGCTTTCACTGTTTTTCTCTTAATTAGCTTATTTAAATAGAATAAATTGAATAGGGTTAAATGAACGATAATACACTTTGTTTACCGATTATAAATAAAGACTTTAGCTTACTACGCTATCAGCAACATATGGGTTAGTTTGGCGTTCTTCACCAAAGGTACTCATAGGTCCATGTCCAGGAATAAAGCGTACATCGTCACCCAATGGAAATAAGTTACTCCGAATTGAGTGTATTAAGGTGGGGTGCTCCCCTCTTGGAAAGTCCGTTCTACCAATAGAACCTTTAAATAATACATCACCTACTTGTGCAAGTTTTGATGCTCGGTGGAAAAATATAACATGCCCTGGTGTATGTCCAGGGCAAAAATAAACTTCAAGTTCAATGTTACCAAAAGTAACGGTATCGTTTTGATTTAACCAGCGGTCGGTTTCAAAAAAATCAGCATCACTAAAACCAAAACGTTCTTTTTGTTCTGGAATTAAATCAATCCAAAATTGATCTTCTTTATGGGGCCCTTCAATAGGAACATTATAGAAAGAAGCTACTTTATGGGTAGCACCAGCGTGATCGATATGTGCATGAGTTAATAACACTTTGGTGAGTTTAAGATTATTTTCGGTAATTGCCGATTCAATTAAGGCGAAGTCGCCGCCAGGATCAATAACAGCAGCTTCCATGGTTTCATCACACCAAAAAAGCGTACAATTTTGCTGAAAAGCCGTCACGGGAATAATTTTAAACTGAAGCATACAACTCGACCTCTAAAGGCTAATAACAAACAAAACACATATATTGGGATTAATTACGCCAATCCAATAGAGAATAATGAAAGTATTTTACGCTATTAATATGTCGATTTTATGTATTATACCCGTTACCAACCAAGGTGCGTATTTCAGAGCATCTTGAATGATAACGGGTATATATTAAAGGCATAGTTATTTATTCTATGTAGTTAAGTGAAACTTAAAATACTCAAAAGTTCCGCTTAAGTGATTATTCTTTTTTACCACACTTGCTTTTTATCTCCATACCTTATTGTCCAACCTGTAAAATAAGACGCGAGAATAAATGCCGCTGATATGTGAGTATATTGTTCTGAAAATATGAGAACAATACCTATAGCTAATGCAAGAAACTCAAGCCAAAGTTGAGTTTTTCTTGATGGTATTCCAAAAAAAGCACACTTGAACCACCAAGGCTGCATTTTCCATTTTTCTGATTTTTTATCTATCATTGTGATTTCCTCTGTAAGTTTAGAAATATCGACTTCAAATACAGAGGCGAGGGATTTAAGAGTTTCAAGACTTGCACTTTGACCACTTTCCACACGCTGAATAGTTCTTATACTAAGACCTGTAAACGTTGCTAGTTGCTCTTGAGACCAATTCTTTTGTGCTCTTAATTTTTTTACTATCATAATTACTCCTCGCTGCTCTGAGCTTACAGAATGTCAAAAAAGTAGGCTTGGCGGTGACGAATTAAACCCGACAGTTTGCCGACAGTTGTCATTAAAACAAGGTAACAATTTGTTATATAAATAAAAAATCAAAGCTCGTTAAACTTATCTAACCATTCACTAAAAGAGTTTGATACCTGTGTTACGCTGCATAACCCTTGATCGAAAAACCAAACGGCCGCATCTTTTTGCTGGCTTACACAATCTGTCTGCTTAAAACAAAACATGTTGCCCTTACAGTCAGACGCAAACAAAATATGCCCTTTCTGCATGCCACTCATTTCGTATAGCTGTGATAATGAATAAACATCAGCCAAATTTAAAAAATCTTGTACTTCAGAAATATCAGAACCTAAATCACAAATTTTAGTTAATACATTGGGCGTATGAACTAAACCATAAGTCGAAATTAAATACTTATAAGACTCAGGTAGAAAAACATTAAGGTTAGATTCCAGCTCGTTAATATCTTCAGCTTTAATAGGAACCATAGCACTTTTACTGCCCCAATTTTTTACGAATAGATCTATGCTATTCATGTGGTAATACTCGATAATTCAAAGACGCCGATAGATATACGATAGCTAAGCTAAAAACACAAGGTTACTACCGATAAACATTTAAAAAAGCTCACACTATTTATTTATAAGATAAAAAACTTTTTAAAGTTCTTTTTAGTAGGTAAGCTTTGCCTCAGCTAATAACAATCAATTATATTAATTAATGACATCATCAAGAGATTTTTTCCATTCGCGTTTAGGTTTTGTACTTGCCGCCGCAGGTTCAGCAATAGGTTTAGGTAATATTTGGGGGTTTCCCACTCAAGCGGCTAATAATGGTGGCGGTGCTTTCTTATTCGTTTACCTTATTGTTACGCTACTTTTCGCTTTACCTGCCCTTTATGCCGAAATTTATTTAGGTAACCAAGCACAATCAAACCCTGTAAGAGCTTTAAAAGAAGCCTGTAAAGATTCTGTACCTAATTTGGGTAAATACATGGGAATTATCGGATTATGCGGTGCGGTAATGATGTTAAGTTTTTACACCATTGTAGCAGGTTGGATGCTAGCTAATGCCTTATCTCCGCTTGCTGCACTACTTAATTTTTCTGACTTATCAGTATGGTTATCAACATCGAGCACCACACGAAATTTAATCTTTACCCCTATATTTTCTTTATTAGGTGCAGCCATTATTCATCAAGGTATTAACTCAGGTATCGAAAAATGGTCGTCGCGCTTAATGCCCGTACTGCTAGTTATGCTACTTGGATTAATTGTGTATATTTTGCAACAACCCGGTGCAATAGAAGGCCTAAAGGTTTATTTAATACCTGATTTTTCACAAGTTATGGAACCTACATTAATCGTATCAGCCATGGGACAAGCTTTCTTCTCATTATCTGTTGGTGTTGGCGGCATGATGGTTTATGGCTCGTACATGAAAAAAGATCATGACATTGGCAAGCTAGTGCTTTCGATCGCCTCGTTAGATATGTTTATTGCTTTTATGGCTGGCTTGTTAATTATTCCTGCCCTTTTTGTTGCTCAACATGCAGGTTTTGAGGTATTTAATGAAGGTAAATTAATTGGCGAAGGACAATTAATATTTAATATTTTACCTCAACTATTTTCAAGCATGGGTACAATAGGTTTATTTGTTTCATTCGCATTTTTCTCTTTGTTATCAATTGCTGCGCTTACCTCAACTATTTCGTCTATTGAAGTTCCCGTGTCTTATTTAGTTGAAGAAAAAAGTAAATCAAGAAACAGTGCAACATGGCTTGTTTCACTTGTAGTGCTTACGGCAAGTTTACTAATTATCGCTTTTTTTGACACCTTGTTCGGCTTAGTAATACAGGTACTTACTACCATTTTACAACCGTTAAGCTGTTTGTTTTATTTTATAGTGGTGGGCTGGTTATGGAAACGCGGTAATAAACTCGTAGCAACAAACCAAAAAAATCACAGTAAATGGCTAGCCTTATGGGGCAATCATTTACGTTATTGCTGCCCTATTTTATTAACCATTGTATTTGTTAACGTAGCCATTCTTAACTAGCTTGAGTAATAGTACTAGGCGTTTCATTTAATCTGATACGCCTATCTCTCATCACTACGTCTTATATTTTTACTAATTAATTACATTTATGATTGCTTGCACCTATGCACTTGCTAAAATAGTGCATTAATTTCTACTTGGCTCTACTCACTCGAATGTATTCACGCTTATTAACACCATTAGATTTAGGTTTTACTCAATTAAAAAACAGAGTTTTAATGGGATCTATGCATACCAATTTAGAAGAAGCGCCCAATGGTTTTAACCGTTTAGCTGCTTTTTATGCATTAAGAGCACAAGGTGACGTAGGCTTGATTATTACGGGTGGAATTTCTCCAAATCCCGAAGGTAGATTAGCACCCAACCGCGCGATAATGAACGATAAAAGCGACGTAGTAAATCATCAACTTATTACCCGGGCTGTACATGCTGAAGATGGCAAAATATGTATGCAAATACTGCATGCAGGTCGATACGCTTATCAAAAACAAATTGTTGCACCTTCTGCCATTCAATCACCCATTATTCCATTAACACCAAAAGCACTATCGAGTAGCGATGTTGAACAACAAATTAATGACTTTGTTCATACCGCTGTTCTCGCGCAAGATTCTGGTTACGATGGTGTTGAAATTATGGGCTCTGAAGGTTATTTAATTAACCAGTTTATTGTTAGCTCAACCAATATTCGGAGCGACAAATGGGGTGGAAGTTACCAAAACCGCATACAGTTTGCGGTACAAATAGTAAAAAATATAAGAGCAAGAGTCGGCACCAATTTTATTATTATTTATCGCCTATCGGTACTCGATTTAGTCGAACAAGGCAGCTCGCTAGCTGAAGTAATTGAACTTGCTCAAGCAATAGAAGCTGCAGGTGCAACCATAATAAACACAGGTATTGGCTGGCATGAATCAAGAGTCCCTACCATTGCCAGCATGGTTCCTTCCGGAACATTTGCCAGTGTAAGCCAATACATTAAAGACAATGTTTCGGTTCCTGTGGTAGCGAGTAACCGTATAAATACGCCAGAGTTGGCCGAGAATATATTAGAAAACAACTGGGCAGACATGGTGTCTATGGCTCGCCCTTTATTGGCCGATAGCCACTTTGTACAGAAAACTAAAAACCAAATACCGCAAGCAATTAATACCTGTATCGCTTGTAATCAAGCCTGTTTAGATCATATTTTCGAAAACAAGGTGGCAACCTGTTTAGTTAACCCTTTTGCAGCACACGAAGAAGAATTTAAACTCGTCCTCGCTCTTACCCCTAAAAAATTAGCTGTAATTGGTGCAGGTCCTGCTGGTATGGCGTTTTCGTTATATGCAGCAACGCGTGGTCACGAAGTTACTTTGTTTGAAGCGACCGATAAAATAGGTGGGCAATTCAACCTAGCGAAACAAATTCCGGGCAAATCAGACTTTAACCACACCTTACGTTATTTTGAATACCAATTAGCTCAGCACAAAGTACGTATTCATTTAAATGCTGAATTAAAAGCTCACGACTTAAGTATTTATGATGACATTGTTATTGCCACAGGAACAACGCCTAACCAGCCAACGTTTGAAGGTTTTAGCCATAACAAAGTGGTGTCGTATCAAGATATTCTTTCAGGAAAAATAACCGCTGGTAAAAGTGTTGCTATTGTAGGCGCTGGAGGCATAGCCTTTGATGTTGCAGAATATTTAACGGACACAAGCAACTCAGCGCAAAATACCGTAACAAATTCAGAGAAAGAAATAGCAGAATTTACTGATACTTGGGGCATAGATCTGTCACTACAAAATAAAGGTGGTGTAAAAGCGGCTAACCATAAAAACTCAGTAAGAAACGTTTATATGCTGCAACGAAAAATTAGAAAACCAGGAGCAAGTTTAGGTAAAACCACAGGCTGGATACATCGCACCTCTTTAAAAGAAAAACACGTGTCTATGCTTTCAGGCGTAACTTATAACAAAGTTGACGACAACGGCTTACATATCAACATTAGAACAAAAGCCAGAGTGTTAGACGTAGACACTATTATTATTTGCGCTGGCCAAACAGAAAATAACAGTGTTGTTGATGTAATAGCTAAAAGTATTTCAGCTGACAACATTCATATTATTGGTGGCGCTTTAAATGCGCAAAAGCTTGATGCACAAAAAGCGATTGAAGACGCACTACACTTAGCTAGAACAATTTAGCTTACTAATAATAAAACATAAAAGGACAGCTTTTATTGTGTTAAAAAACTCATTACCAACACATATTGCAAAACGAAAAATTATATTTATTACCAGCATTCTTGCTTCATTCGCTTTTATTTTATTTTCTCTTACCGCCTCAAGCCCTAGCTATGGAAGCGATTGGTACAAAGCTTATAATATGGAAAAAGTTGAAGCTTATTCAAAAACCTTCGACTCAAATATTGTCTTTTATAAATCGCCGACTAAATGGAATACGCCCTCGTTAACCTTAATTCATGGTGTGGGTGGCTCAGCTGAAGATTTTAAAAAAATAGTTAAACAGCTTTCGCAACATTATCAGTTGTTTATTCCCGACCTGCCCGGTTATGGTCAATCGCAAAGTCCTAAAAATAACTTTTCACCCAGCAAGTATGCTCAAGCCTTATACGAAGTACTCCCTAAATTAGTACGTAAACGTAATATTGTTATTGGCCATTCAATGGGAGGAAATATCAGTGTTCAATTGTCACTCAAACATCCTGAATTAGCAGAAAAGCTTATTTTGATAGATGCTGCTGGTTTTATTAATAAATTTTCTTACAGCCAATACATCGCCAATAATTACGCGCTTGATAAAATAAAGTTAACAGAAAACGAAGCCCCCTTACTAAAGGGCTTAATTAATACCGTTAATAAATTAATTCCCGACCCAAGCAAAGTTTTATTAAGCGACGCAGGTAGAAAATACCTATTAGAAAACAACAGTACTTATATTTCAGCTATTGCTGTACTGGACGAAAATCTAACAAAGTTAATGAGAAAACCAGCACCTCCTACCCATATTATTTGGGGCGGAAAAGATCAAGTCATGCCCGTACAAGTTACTAAGTTACTCAGCTATTTATTAAAAACACAATCTATTGAAATTTTTGAAACCGCAGGCCACTCTCCGCAAAAGCAATTTCCAATACAAGTGGCCAACAGTATTCACAACTTCATACAAAATGGGGCTAAAAGTACTGAAAACATCAATAAAACTACAGTTTACAATCAAAGCATCACTATAGATTGTGATAAAGGCCAAACGACTGATTTGTTAAATAACACAACGTATTTAAACGTTACTATTAAAAACTGCCAACCTAAGAGCAATATAGACAACTTTACTGCTAGCCAATTAGTTGTAAATAACTCTAAGCTAACCTTCACCAATTTAAGCCTAAATTACCCAGAGGGCTTTAGTTTTATATCGCTTAAATCAAGTATGAATGTATGGGGCGGAAATTTAAAAGGCTTATCAGTAGGTTATATAGAAGAAAGCGATATAGAACTTCACGGAGCAGATATATATACAAAAAACACTTTAGTTATTAGCAATGTACCTACTACAATGAATGTATCGTTAACTCGAGTACATCAAGATAACAGAAGCTTTAGTTGGCACGGTATGATTAACGTAGGGTTTTAGCTAATCGGTGCTGCTTTTCTCGTTCTTAGTTCTATTAGGTAGCACAATTCTGACTGTTTTAGTGGCAAGGTGTACTTCACGAAGAAAATAGCTCAAACCTACGGTAAGGGTAAACATTGACGAAATAAAAAGCGTTCCAACCACCCATTTTATTTCAAAACCAAGAATCGCCTTTATAAAAAGCACCGCAATCACCAAACAAACCAGTAATGCAGAAAGCGTACAGGCTGTAATAGCAGAACTCGCTAAGTAACGGCGACGTTCAAGATAATGCTGCTCTACTTCATAACAGTTAAGGTTAACATGCTCAGCTTTAACAAATTTATCCGCAACATGTCGCCCACGATCAATAATACGCGCAAGACGCCCCGTCATAACATTCAACATGCTGGCAATACCCGTTAAGAGAAAAGCAGGAGCCAATGCGAGCTGTATTACGTGGCTTACATCGCCTAAAAAAGGTGTGGTGTCGATCATAACGTTTTAATTCTCATTTTTTAAGAGTGAGTAATATTTCCTACAAAAGTTTTTGATTTGTGGACTATTTATACCCGTAACCATTCAAGAGGCTATTTCAGAGCATTTTGAATGATAACGGATATATATCTTACGCAATAGCAAAATCTACTGAGTGAACATTCGTTAAGTTAACTTGTTGTTTAGCATGCCAAAGATCATAGTTATCTTGCATTGATAACCAACTCTCAGGTGTTCTGCCTATTGCTTTAGATAATCGGAGTGCCATTTCAGGAGATATTGCACTTTGCCCTTTAAGAATTCTATTTAAAGTAGATGAAGCAACATCTAATTGTTTCGCTAAATAACGACAACTATAACCAGAAGGCTCTAGATAAACGTCGTAAATAAACTCCCCTGGATGCGGTGGATTATACATACTCATTAGTGATAGTCCTCATAGTTGAGAATATATGCATTACCTTCGATGAATTCAAAAGTTATACGCCAATTACCATTTACGGTAATAGACCAAATCCCATCACGTTCACCTTTTAAAGGGTGTAACCTAAAGCCGGGTAAATTTATGTCATCAATGACTTGGGCTGTATCTATTGCCGCCAGCTGCATACGTAATTTACGTTGATGCTTTGCTTGAATGCCAGAAACACTACCTGTTTGAAAGTATTTCTTAAGACCTTTGTGTTTAAAAGATTTGATCATACAACAAGTGTAGCGTGATGCGCATCACATGTCGATTAAAAAAGAATAACTATATACCCGTTACCAATCAAGATGCGTATTTCAGAGCACTTGAGCGATATCAATTCAAGGCAATGCTTTGTAATAATGGTCGTTCCCTTATAAAAAGCATTAACGACGAAGTGATTTTGCTCAAGCGCTTCTTCGATGGGTCTAAAAACAATTTATGCTGCGTTATTAACTTTAGTAAGGGAATAACCATGACGTAAACTTAATGCCTTGCATACATGGATGTATGTACTTAGATTTTGTTTGGAACGTAAAATCTGTGCCTAAATTGTTTTTAGTTCCCACTGAAACCTACATATTGAATGGTTACGGGTATATATTACAATGTTCAACCGACTTTTATTAAGCAAACGGCTTAACCGCTATCAAATTAATCAAAGTTTCTTCACGGTCTGTTGGTGGTTTAATACCAAATAAGTTTTCGCCAATAGCTAAGTCTTCTCGGCTCCACCAAAGAAAAGGGTAAGATATTTGTTCATCGTTAACGGTAAAACCAGAATCTTTAATAAGCGTTAAATATTCGTCTGCCGTTTTTTGTACGCTCATAGGGTGGCGAAACAGTAAACGAATAATCCACGAGTGAATATAACGTTTAGTGGATTCAGCAAACATGAATATTCCACCAGGTTTTAAAATACGTAAAAACTCTTTTAAAGCTTCAGGTTGGTAAATTAAGTGGTGGAATGTTTGATGGCAAAATACCATATCCACTGAATTATCTTCCAACTTGATCATTGAGCTAGAGCAACGTACATATTCAACATTGTTTAGGTTATGTAGAGCGACTTCTTTTTTAGTTTCGTCTAGCATTTCCTGATCTATGTCCATGGCAATTAATCGCTCGGGGCTATATCTGTCGTTCAGTTTTTTCATTGAACGACCATAACCACAGCCCACATCGGCAATAACATTAAACGTACGAGGTGAATCTTTTAACAAATGAGTAAGGTCTTCTAGCGCAACTTCTAGAACATAGTCTGTCCATGTATTACTTCTAAGAAACCATTTACCAAAAGCTGATTCAGGTACGTGCGCTTCTGCTAATACATTTTTCATATATTTTCCGTTGAAAGTTACTGTATAAACTTTTTAAAAATAAGCGAGGTATTAATACCACCAAAAGCAAAGTTGTTACTCATTACGTATTGGGTATCTATTTCTCGTCCGTCGCCTGTTATGTAGTCTAAATTTCCACATTCAGGATCAACGTTATCTAAATTTAAAGTAGGAGCAAACCAGCCATTGTTCATCATTGAAATACACGCCCACGACTCAATAGCACCACAAGCACCTAATGTATGGCCTAAATAGCTTTTTAATGAACTAATCGGTACGTTAGATGTTACGGCCATTTCAGTTGCGTGTGTTTCGGCTATATCGCCTCTGTCTGTTGCTGTTCCGTGCGCATTTACATAACCAATTTCAGATGCATTTATACCTGCGTCTTGAAGAGATTCGGTAATAGCTAGCGCCATGGTTTCTTTAGTCGGTTGTGTAACATGAACGCCGTCTGAGTTGGTACCATAACCCACCACTTCAGCGTAAATAGTTGCGCCACGGTTTACGGCATGCTCGTATTCTTCAAGAATAAGTGTACAAGCACCTTCACCAATAACAAGGCCATCTCTGTCTTTATCGAAAGGTCTTGGGCTGTTTTTAGGATCATCATTTTTCGTTGAGGTTGCATATAATGTGTCAAACACAACGACTTGGGTAGGACAAAATTCTTCACCTCCGCCAGCCACCATCATTTCTTGTTTACCAAATTTTATAGCTTCGTAGGCATAACCGATAGCTTGAGAGCTAGAAGTACAAGCTGAGCTTGTTGTATACATACGCCCCGAAATTCCGAAAAACACCCCTACGTTAACAGCCGTAGTGTGGCTCATCATTTTGATATAACTAGTAGCGTTAATACCATTCATATCGCCCGACTTTATTAAGTCGCCAAAGGCAACCATAGGTTCACTTGAACCAGAAGAAGAACCATAAGCGATACCCATACGGCCAGATTTCAGGTATTTATCGTCTAATAAATTAGCATCTATTAAGGCATTTTCAGTTGCGCTGGTTGCCATTAATGAAATGCGCCCCATTGAGCGAATTTGTTTTCTTTTATAATGAGCCGGACGTTCAAAATCTTCTATTGGGGCTGATAAGTGTGTATATAAACCCTTAATAGCTTTTAGCGATTCATCTATTTTTACAGCATTTTTTTTCTTACGTAAATTCGCTTCAAAGTCTTCCCAATTATGACCAAGGGACGTAATAGCCGACATACCGGTAACAACAACACGTTTCATTTAAAAATAAACCTCTTATTCATGTAATTTAACTTTATTACATTTTTCTCTTAAATTGTTATAACTGTTCGGCTAAAAATTTAGCAGGATCGTTAGGCTGAAATACATTAATTCTTGCTGTTGCTAATGCCTTATCATTTTCTGATATAGAACAATCAAACGCGCTTAAACCTGACTCATCACTATACAATTTATCTACTTTCACAATAAGTTTCATGCCTTTTGTAAAAACAGAATAATCGCATTTGTATTTTCTTGAACTGACTAAAAAGCCAATTTCAACCGCTCTACCCTGACTAATTTCATTCGCATTAGCATAAGCTGCAATACTTTGAGCCATGTATTCTATACCCACATAACTTGGTACGCCTTGCAAATTTTGGTTATACAGTAAACTCGACTCTGTTATTGTATGGCTACACGTCGCTGTTTCGTCTTCAAATGAAATAAGCTCATCAAGAAGGATCATCGGCTCTGCATGAGGCAGTACCTCTTCAATGCTAAAGTTTTTCATATTATTTTCCAATGAGAACACTCACGTTATTTCCGCCAAAGGCAAAAGAGTTAGATAAACATGTTGTAAACCCTGAGCCTTTATTTTGCCCTACGGTAGTTAATGCGATGTTAGGTAATTCTTCATCTTTCGACTCGTCCCAGCAGTGTGGAATATACAAGGTATTTTCGGCTTGTAACATTAACCAGCATAAACCAATTTCAGTTGCACCGGCAGCGCCTAAGGTATGACCAATCATGCCTTTGACTGAGCTACATGGCGTTTGAGTACCAAACACTTTATCTACCGCTATGGCTTCCATTGAATCGTTTTTCTTGGTTGCTGTACCGTGTAAGTTTATATAATCGACATCACTAGCATTTAAGTGAGCTTCAGCTAAAGTTTGTTGCATGGCTGAAATAGCGCCCTCACCTTCTGGATGAGGTGCTGACATATGATGCGCATCGCTTGATTCACCACAGCCTAATAACTTAATGTGACCTTTGTCTTTTCTTAGTACACATAACGCAGCAGCTTCACCTAAGTTAATACCGTTTCTGTTGGCGCTAGATGGCTGACATAAGCCTGTAGAAGTCGAGTCTAAAGCAGTAAAACCATTTACGGTCATTCCACATAACGAATCAACACCACCAACTATTGCAGCATCGATAATACCCGTGAGTATTAATTCTTTTGCGGTAATAAAAGCTTTCGCGCTAGACGAACAGGCGGTAGAAATTGTATAAGCTGGGCCGTCGATACTTAACTCTTCACTAATAAATTCAGCTAAGTTAAACATTTCTTGCATGCGGTAGTCGTAGTTTTTAGAAAACTCACCGCTGGCATTTTTTTCAACAATCGCTTGTTCGCCTTCCGCTATACCTGAAGTACTGGTGCCAACAATGACCCCTATACGATGAGTAGGCGTTGATGATTTCACGTCATTAATTTCGTTTTCTAATGCTAATAACGCTAATTTGGCGAGTTGATTATTACGCGTATTAAAATAAGGCTTTTTGTGACTTAATGAAGGCAATTCAGCGTTAACTTCCCCCACAAATAACCGTCCTTCGTTTAATAAACCGTCACGTTCAACAAGACCTGTTCTAACACCTTCGAACATGTTTTTTTGGATATCTTTATTGTTATTTCCTAAAGCATTAACTAAAGAAAATTCACTTAAAAAAATCGTTTCCGTTTTTTTATTTGTCATTTAATTGCTCTATTACTAACTCATATTGTTCAGCTATGTTTTGTAAAACAATATGTTTTGATGTGTATATTATTTTAACTAACATCTTGTTTTTATGTTTAATTTTTCGCACTTGCTCGCTATTTTCAGTCGATTCAATAAGGGTGTACCCTTTTAAAAGACCTTGCTTAATTGTATCAACAGGCCATTTTACCCATTGAATATCACGAATAATACGCAGTACAACCTCATCATTAAACTGTGCACTTACCAGTTCAACTAAGCCACTATCATATTGCCATTTGGCTTGAATAATAGGTAAACCGCTATAGGTCATCGCCACCATGTTTAAGCGTTGTTCATGAAATTCTATTTGTGTCAGTAACTTTTGAGTTTGTTCATTTTTAAAAACTAACGATTCTAACACCGCTGTATCTACTAAATGAGTGGGCACCGTTTGTAATGTATAAAAATCATCGTTAACTTGATTGTTACTGACTAAGCTCGTGCAGCCACTTAACAACATGCATACAAACATACTCAAGACAAAGGGCTTAATTGCGAATAACAGCTTCACTAGTCTTTATTCTCGTCTTTACAAATATCAACTAAAGCTGCTAAACGTCTTTCAGTTTTAGCGACATAAGGATTCGTTTCGTCCCATGCGTAGCCTGCTAATATTGAACAAATCATGTTTTTTACGTCGTTATCATCTTCTTGGAAAAAAATCACATTTTGTAAATGAGTATCGTACCAAGACATAACAAAATATTTAAAAACTTCTATTCCACATTTTAACGGCTCACTAAAATCAGCTTGCCAACAAACCGACTCGCCTTGTAATTGACGATCAAGCGTATTAGCCGCTAAAGAAGCTGACTTCATCGCGATAGTTACACCAGATGAGAATATCGGATCTAAAAATTCACCTGCGTTTCCAAGTAGAGCAAACTTATCACCATATAAACTTGTTACATCAGATGAATAGCCCTGTAAGGCGTTTACTTTGGTTGTTTTTTTATGATTTTTTAATAGCTTGGCAAGATAAGGTTCTTGGCTAATAAATACATCGAGCAATGCTTCACTACTTAAATGATTATTCGCATTAAAGTAATCAACATCACCAACGACACCAAAGCTACATGTATCATCTGAAAATGGGATCAACCAAAACCAAATATCGTTATTATCAGGATGCACCGTGATCAGTATTTTATTACGGTCGTACTTTTCATCAGTGATGTTGTCTTGCATATGACAAAAAAGCGCCTTTCTGTTCGATAACGTACTCGGTAATTCTAACGATAATAACTTAGGTAAAACACGGCCAAAGCCACTGGCATCTAAAACAAACTTTGCTTGTATTGCACTTTTTTGTTCATTTTTTACAAGCTCTAACGTAGCGTATTCTTCAGTAAAACTAATACCTTTCACTTCTTGTTCAAAGCGAATGTCGACACCAATTTCTTGTGCTCGATCTGAGAGTAATTTATCAAACAAAGCACGCTTAACTTGGTAGGTTGTACCATGACCTTCACTAAACTTTTTATTAAAATCAAAACTTGAATGTTCACCGTTTCGATAAAAAGCTGCACCGTTTTTAAATTGAAAACCGAGTTCATCAGCATGTTCAACAAAGGTATCTAACATGTCAGCTTCTTCAAGAAAGCTCATACAATAAGGTAATAAGCTTTCGCCTATTGAAAACCTTGGGAACGTTTCTTTTTCAACAACGATAACATTCCAGCCTTTTTGAACAAGAATACTAGCAGCAACAACACCTGATGGCCCTGCGCCTATGATGACAACATCACACTTCTCAACTTCAGTCATTTTTACGTTTTTTCCTTGATTCAAATCCGTGTACTTTAGTGATAATGGGTGAAAATAAAAAGGTAATAACAATACCTATAAAAACAGTTTGTCCGAAACTAGCAATAGCAGGTGTTGCACTAAAACCTAACATAGCAAACACAAATATTGAACTTAATGCAGACATTAAGGTGGTTTGAGTTATAGATTTTGAAAAACCATGTTCAGCATAAAACACTGAATAATCAAGCCCTAAAGCTAAAACAACAAGCCCTGCCGCCACATTAAATAAATTGATATAACCTTGAAATAACTGACTTAACGCAATAGCAATTGTAAAAGCCAATACTGGAACTAAAACCCCAACACATGCTCGTTTCCAACCATAACGAAAGGTAAATACGATAAACGCGGTTAAAAACGCAATAGCAAAAATCATCAATAATACTTCTCTAAATACTGATAATTCTTTTTCTGTATCGGCTAACGTATCAACAAAAACGCTTTGTTTTAATTCAGCAAAGGTTGCCGATAAAACCGCTACATCGGTAATATTTGAAAAACGAATAATAGAGTAATAATGCTCTGCATCTTTAATCAGCATAGATTGATAGGTTTTACCTAAAGGCGTTTCGAACCAGCTTTCAGGCGTTAAATATTGTGTGGCTTTATTTACTTTATTAGCATTTAAACCCAGTAATGAAGAAAACTGACTAAAGTACTGATTATTGCCCGCATTAACGAGTAATTGATTGTCTTTCTTTTGGCGCTCAATAGAAGGTAACCATTGAGAAATTGCTTGATAGCTACCAATTACTTGTGTTGATTTTAACTGATTCAATAAAGGTAATAGCTGTTCTTCGTTTTCTAATAAGGTTTGAGCACTATCACCTTTAACTAACAGATATTGATTATCAAATTTTTGTCCGAGTATTTCTTTAACTTTCACTTCGCTATTTGATAAAGCGTCTGACACACGATAAAAAGACTTAGGATTATCAACAAAGCTGATATTAAATAAGCAGGTAATACACAAGGCTGCAATAATACATACAGCAGCAATGCTCACTTTAACGTTTACGTTGAATAGCTTTTGATGCAATCGGTTGGCTTTAGCATAAAAAGCAAGAGGCTTTTGACGGCTAAAATCAAACTTGTGATGAAGGTACGGATACACCAACAACACGGTTAATAAAGCGCCAAATAAACCAAAGACAGTAAACACAGCTATTTGTTTAAATAGAACAATTGGCACCACAACAAGCAAGGTATAACCTAAGGTTGTGGTAATAAAACTTAATACCAGCGACATTCGAATAGTAGATAAAGGTGAACGCTGCGTTGCCTTAACCCGTTGTAATTCAGTAAAACTGTGAAAACTATAATCGACTGCAATACCAACTAAGGTAATAGCAAAGATCATGGTGAGTAAGTTAACCTCTTTAAAGAAGATATTTAACCCAATAAAACCATATAAAATACTGATTGAAATGAGAAATAACGTACTAATAACGACAGAGAAACGTCGGTAAGAGATAAAAATTAAAAACAAGGTGGCTATAATAGAAAGCCCGCCTAGTAGTTTCATTTCACTTTCTGCACTGCGGCTTGCTTCGTCGCTATAAAAAATACCGCCGGTTCTTACATAGTCAACTTCAGGTGTTAATGGTATTGCGTTTAACGACTCAACAATAGACTTGGCTTTATTAACATTTAACGCCCCTTCTTTGGTGCTAATGGTTACTAAAACATACACAAGATTGTTATGAGGCACAGTTAAATAACCGTCTGACGTTATATTGATTTTATTTTGAGGGAACGGTGAACGATTAAGAAAATGAGCAAAAGATAAGGTAGGATCTTTTTCAATAGTTTGAGCCACCAATTGCTCACCTATTTGATTGATCAACTCAAATTCTATTTTAAATATTTTTTCGAGATCTTGATGCGTTATCGCATCTCGAAAAGCAGGTAATAACAGCTGTTGCTCAAAACCGCTGTAGCTATTTATCATCATACTTTGATTGGGGATATTTGATAACTTTCCAGTTACGCTGTCGATACCATCAATATTTTTGGCTTGATTAACAAAGGTATCAACAGCTTCTTTAGCTGTAGCTAAGTTGCTATGTCCGATCAAATAAATTTGTTTTGTACTAGCGCCAGCATTAAATTGTTGCTGAATAGCTTTCCAATCATCATTCGTATTATTATCGAATAAAGCAGTTAAATTAGCATTTATACTTACGGGTTGATTAGCCGCTAAGTACAATAAAATTAAGACAAAGATAATGCATTGAACGCACCAAACATACAGTTTATTAATGGATGTTAAATTCATTAATATCTTCATCTGATAAGGTGTTTTTTGTTTGAGTGAGCACTATTTTAGTGGTGTTTTTTTGCGTATCGGTAATTAAAACTTCTCGTTCGCTTTCTTCTTCGCCAAGGCATAACTCTAATAAGCTGATCGCTTGAGCTAACAAAGTATCTTTGGGTTGTAACAATAAGCATTGCTCGTTTTTTACTGTTGTGTCCCACTGCTCTTCATTTATAGTGCCCGTAAAAACCGTTTGAATAAGTGTTTCGATGCTGGCGTGTGTCACCATTTTCCGATAATGATTGGCAATACCGTCTATTGTTTTCACCTCATTATATTGCCAAATTTCATTATCAATAATTAATAACTTTGAAAATACAGGACTGTTTACCTGCCAAAGAATATTATGCTTATAAACTTTAAAAAGGCCGCTCGATTTAATGGGCGTGGATAAAAAGGAAAACTTCTTTTCTTGCGTAAAACTAGCAACGCCTTCTTCTATTTTGAAGTCGTCAATAAGCTCTTTGGCATTTACCTGAGTAAAAACTAAAAGTGCTAAACAGCAAGCCAATAAACGAGAAAGTAATTTAGTCATTTTTAATATATGGTGCCAATTTTTCTATAAGTACAGCAGGCGACTCGTACTGCATTTCATTCGTTGTCATATCAACAGCAACTTGCACGGTATACGCTTTAGTTAATGTTTCATCTGATTCAGTATCAAATATGCGGTATGAAATTTTCAAACGTGATTCATACTCAACTAAAGTTGCTTCAACACGTATTTTGCTACCAAAACGAGCGGGTTTAACGTATTTAAGGCGCATATCAACAACCGGCCATACGTACCCAGAATCTTCCATATCGTTGTAATCATAGTTAAAAGCACGTAGTAAATAACATCGCGCTTCTTCCATGTACTTAACGTAATTACCATGCCAAACCACTCTCATGGCATCAACATCATAAAATTGTACGTCTATCTCTGTTGATACCGTAAGTAAGCCCTTAACTTGTCTCATAAAGATCCCAGCGTTCTTCTTGGATATACGAGATAGTTTTTCTTAGTAACTTGTCTGTTGGTCGATCTTCTTCAAGTAACTCGAAGAAACTTGAAACATCATCAACCATAGCCGCTACATCATCAGTTAAAGAGTCTTTAGATAATTCGTTATTAATAATACGAAGTCTAATACCTTGCACAGAAGCTAAAAGCGTTGCTGCTAGTACTTGTTCAGTTAGTTGTAATATACGTAAACAATCGCGTGCAGCTATGGTTCCCATGCTGACTTTATCTTGATTGTGACATTCAGTAGAGCGTGAAAATACACTTGCAGGCATGGTTAACTTCAGCGCTTCAGCCGTCCAAGCAGAACAACCAATTTGAATGGCTTTAAAACCATGATTGATATGTCTTCTGTCGCCTGTAGCCCCAGTAAGGTTGGGTGGTAAACCATGATTCATTTTTATATCAACAAGCGTAGCAATTTGTCTATCAGCTAAATCTGCTAAGTTAGCAACACAGTTTTTCATTGAATCCATTGCCATAGCAATATGACCACCATAGAAATGACCACCGTGTAAAATATGCTCGCCAATGCCATCAATAATCGGATTATCGTTTGCGCTGTTTAACTCGTTTTCTATCATGGTACGTAACCAAGGTAAGCTATCAGCCAATACGCCAATAACATGTGGTGCACAACGAATTGAATAACGATCTTGTAACCGATGAGAATTACGTGGATGCGTATTGTGGTTTAAATCTGTTTGTATCCACTTAGCTATTTGGTTTTGACCTGGATGTGGTTTTACACTAAATAAAATATCGTCAAAATGGTTACTGTTACCTTTTAACGCTAAACTCGAAAGTGCCGTAATTCGAGCCATTAACTTAGTGGCATACTCAGCACGTTTATACGCAGTACAAGCTAAAGCCGTCATTACAGCTGTACCATTCATTACAGCTAGACCTTCTTTAGGTCTTAGTTTAATCGGCTTTAAACCTTCTTTTTCAAACGCTTCGCTGGCCTGAACTATTTCACCTTTGTAGTATGTGTCTCTTTCGCCGATTAAGGTACCTGCAACATAAGATAGTGGCGTTAAGTCGCCACTTGCACCTACTGAGCCTTCTTCAGGAATAACAGGCAAAATATTACGATTAAGTAACTCAACTAATAAGTCGAGCAAGTTCCAGCTAACGCCAGAATATCCACGAGACAATGACGCTAATCGAGTAGCTAAAATAGCGCGTGACTGCTCTGGCGTAAAAAAGTCACCTAAACCACAGCCATGAAAACGTGTAAGGTGCATAGGCAATTCTTCAACGAGATCTAACGGCACTTCAAACATAACTGAATCGCCGTAACCTGTTGTTACGCCGTATATGTGGCCTTCTTCTTTTAATATTTTATCCAAGAAACGTACGCCAGCGTCGATGCGTTCTTTAAAATCTTCTGCTTGAGAAAGTGCTACAGGATCTTGTGATTTAGAAACATTAACAATATCTTCAATCGTTAAGTTACCTTCACCAAACAGTATTTTTTTACAATTTTCGCTACTCACTTAGCGTTTCTCCAATTCAATATATTTTTGATAGCTGTTATAAATTAGCTATTACCTATCTTTACTTTATCTTGCTTATTATTTTTTATTCTGCCAAAAACTAAAAAAGTTAAACCATTGGTATGGTTCTTTACGACAGTAAAATTCTAATCGCTGTGCATATTTTTCAGCAAGCGACGAGAAGTATTCATTTCTTTCTTTACGTTTTACTTTTTTCGGTTGGGCAAACTCTTCAACATAAGCTGAGTAGCGCCCTTCTTCTTTCAAGCAAAACATTAAAAACACTTTACAGTCCATAATCGATGCTAGTGCAAAAGGCCCTTTAGCAAACGGGGCTTCTTCACCAATAAATGGAACGTTATAGACACTATCAGGATTATTAACCGAAGTACGATCAGCAAAAATAACAATGGCTTCACCGTCTTCAATTTTTTGTTTTAATTGAATAGAGTCAGCTGGCCCAAAGTCATTAATATGAATAAAGTTAATGGCAGCATCTTTGTTTACTTTTTTAAGGAAGTTATTAAATGATGGCGTATGTTCATTGTAGGTAATAACATTAAGCTTACGTTTGTTTTCACCTGTACTAAATATTGCTCGACACACTTCCATGTTACCTAAATGTGCACTAAAAATAACCGCGCCATTGGCATTAATTAAAGATTGATAGGCGGCATCATTTTTAATGTCGATATCTTCAATATTTACCTTGCCCAACCAAGCATCAAACTTGTCGACAATAGATAGACCAAAGTTATAAAAAACTTTGAAACCTTTTCGAAACAGTTGACCTTGAGTTAAAGTGACATTATTTTTGTATTTGTACATGTTACTTAAGTAATGATGAATGCTTTTTCTAGCAACATCACCCGTTAAATAAAAGTAAATCATGACTGGAAATAAAACGACTTTAAAGAGCCAGTTACCTAAATATTTGTGCACAAATACGAGTACTTCAATACCCAACATAAATCCACGTTCTTTTAACTTAGACCAATGTAAATCTTCAGGTTTATTTTGCTCTAGCTCGTTGTTTGACGGTTGCTCAGCCATTGCTTTTTTATTCCACTTTTGTGCGAGTAATTTAGGTAAGCGTAATAACATACCGAAAAACAAACGTGTATGCATTTTACTAATAATGACATTATCTTTAAATGCATGAAAATGAGAAATACCAAATTCAGGATAATGCACTTTAGTTTGTACAAATTTAACAGGAACACCTTGCCAAATAAGCTTGACCATGACTTCAATATCAAAATCCATGCGCTTACCTAGCGAAGTATTTTGTATAAGCTTTGCATACGCCGCTAACGGATAAACCCTAAAGCCGCACATGGAGTCTATAACTTTACAAGAAAGTGTTTCTATTCCTACCCAAAAGTGAGTGATATAGCGCCCATAAAAACGCCCTTTAGAAATAGAATCGTCGTAAACAGGCTGACCACTGATCAAGCTTTCTGGCGAATCAGCGGCTTCTTTAATAAATTGATTAATATCGAGTAAATCATGCTGACCATCTGCATCAACTTGCAAGGCATGAGTCATATTCATGTTAATAGCAGCAGCTAAACCTGTTTGCATAGCCGCACCTTTACCACCGTTTTCTTGATGATGAATTAAGGTAACTAAAGGAAACTCTTCCGAGACTTGCTTTAAAATTTCTCTTGTTGATGCTTGGCTGCCATCATCAACAATAATAATGGGGAAGTTAAATTCGCATAAAGAAGCAATGGTTTCTCTAATAACAATATCATGGTTATAGCATGGAATAACGAAACAATATTGCATTAGCGGTACACTGCTCGGCCAGAAGTGTGAGCACCATGTTCTGAGCTGTAATTAAAACTTACTTTAAGGTCTGACATTTTTTTTAAAATTAATTTTACTTGGTACTCAGGCGCAATTATCACTTGAAATTTTAAAGCATCAACGGAAAGGTATTGCTCAATTTTTAAATCAAAATATTGTTCAACATAATGCATAACCCAATGTACTTGCACAACACCAGCTAATATTGGCGCCTGTGGAAAGTGCCCTTTAAAATAATATAAATCCGCAGGAATAGTTAAAGATAAAACCACTTCATCTTCATTAGCTTCTACGTGATCAACTTGAGGAAATAACACCTTATTATTCAAAGAACTTCTCCATCTCTTTTTTATTCAATTTTCCGGAAGGATTATAAGGTAAAGCCTCTAAATAACGAAATCTTTTTGGTATAGCAATAGCTTCTAGATCTTCATGTAAAATCGAGGTTATATGACGATTAAAGACTAAATTTCGACTTTGTTTTAACTCAGCTTTCGCTTGTTCAGTTAATACAATAGCGGCAACTACTTGAGTGCCTCTTTTATTATTAGCGGTTAAGCAGTAGGCATCGTCAATACAATCAATCGACTTTAAACATTGTTGCACATGATCTAACGACACTCTTTTTTCTTCTATTTTAACAATACGATCAACTCGTCCACAAAGTTCAAATTCGTTGTCACTGATGATATTCACTCTATCGTCACATAGGTACCAATCAGGTTGAATAATATAAGGTGATTTTATTTTGAGGCATTCAGACTCTTGATCGAGGGCGATATCAATATTCTTGAATGCTAACCAATGTTGTTTATCTTCGCTGAAACGCTGACGCCAAGCTATTCCGCCTGTTTCGGTACTGCCAAACACTTCAATTGGCGGTTGCTGTAATTCATTAGCTAACTGCAAACTTGCCTCTAAACTTAAAGGCCCCCCTGAAGAAAACATACAAGAAATATGAGAAACATGATCTTTGTATACATTGTCTTTAATTAAGCGATGAAAGTGTGCAGGACTGCTGATTAACACGACTTTATCTAACGAGTACTTTGTAATGTCGTGACACAAATGCTCTGGGTATTCATAAGGCTGCAATATAACGTTTCGTCCAGACCAAATAGGCCATATCAGTTTAAATAACAAACCATAAATATGTTGATGTGATACGGTAGAAACTACACCTGAATCTTTCAAGTAATGACCAAAGCTTGCTTCTAGTTGCTGAACTTCCAGTAGTAAATGTGAAAACTCTTTGTGAATAGCCTTCGCTTCACCGGTAGAGCCAGAGGTAAATAATATAACTCTTGTATCTGTATATATAATTAATGGCTCTGGGTTTACTGAACAACCATCAGCTTGATACACAATAGTATTTTCAAAAGCGAGCTCATTCGCACCGGCTACACCTTGTACATGAGCTAAGCAAGTTTGTAATTGATTAGTGGTGCCGTTTTGAGGTAATACGATATTTTTACGAGCACCAAGTAAAGCAAAAAATAAAACCGAAAACTCATAAGCATCTTCGCAATAAAGCAACCATGTTTGAGCTGAATTTTGAATAAAAAGCGATCGATGAAATAAAACCGATTCAGACCATTGCTGAAACGTTTTAGCTTGTGAAATAAAATAAGTTTTATCGCTAGGTAATGTAATCTGATTGGTCATTTTTCTTAAATCGTTTTCTAACTATCCATTCACCAAGAAATAAAACACCCATAAGTACATAAGAAACTAAGCCATTATAAAATGCCCAAATTTCATCACTTAAAAACACGGTGACTAAAGAGATAGAACCATTAATCAAGAAAAACACACACCATACTAAGGTAACTTTTTTGGTGTATTCAACCGCATTAATAGTGAGTTTATCTCGAGCACTAGCAATTAAGGTAATAACTGAGGGAGGTTTAGCTAATGAATATAAAAATATACTCAAAAAACTTAAACTCATAACTACAGGATATAATTTTAGTAAAAAGGATGAGTTATTAAAAAGGCTAAGCATTAATAAAATAATAATATTAATGCCTACAACTTTAATAAAAGGAATATTTATTGATGCCTTACTGTAGTAAAAGCGTAAACAAGCTAATAAAACTAACACTAAAGCAATATATGTAGGCTCTATCCATTTTAAGCCAAAAAAAACAATTAACGGATAGAGTACAAAAACACTCCCTATAACAATATGTTTCATTAAAATTAGCTAAGAGCTAATTTTTCAACGGCATCAACTACGTCTTTAACAGTACGAACTTGTTTAAAATCTTCCGGTTCTATTTTTTTACCTGTTATTTCGCGTAATTTTACAACTAAATCAACAGCGTCAATACTATCAAGATCCATATCTTCATATAAATGAGCATCCATTGAAATGTCTTCTTCATCTATTTCAAATAAAGTCACTAATATATTGCTAAGTACTTCGTAAATTTCTTCTCTATTTTTCATGTCAATTTAATACCTGAATTATTTATTTTGTTCGATAAATTGGCATAATGATTTAACTGAGTAAAAATGTTTTTTACTGTCTTCAGAATCGCCATCAATTTTCACATTATACGCTTTTTTAATTGCTACACCCAATTCTAATGCGTCTATAGAATCTAAACCTAAGCCATCAATAAATAAGGGCTCTTCGTCTGATATATCTGCGGGTTCTATATCTTCTAATTCTAATGTTTCAATAATTAATTGTTTTACTTCTGTGATTAACTCATTCATGAGCGGCAAATTCCTCTTTATAATATTCTACTAAGTCTCGAGTAAGTTCTCTTACTGAGTTAGAAACTGATTCAGCTTCTCTATATTTTTGTGTTGATAATACAGGATTAACAACTAATTTGACGGTAAATTTTTTATCGGGTATTTGATACCAAGCTAATTCTTTTGTTAACGTAGTTGGCGTAACCGTTAAAATAATAGGTACGATATCAACTTTTGTTCTTAATGCTATGTTGGCCGCTCCCCGTTTAAACTTTAAGGGTTTATCTATGCTACTTCTTGTTCCTTCAGGAAACACAATTAAATTATTACCTTCTTCAAAAGTTTTACTGCAATCCTTTAAAAACGTATCAGGATCTTCTTCATTATTTATATAGCCTGTATTTGTTACAACTCCTTTTAAAAAAGGATTTTTCCACAAACCCGCTTTAACAACACAATCGGCATTTTCTATAATTGAAATTAACACAACCACATCAATTAAGGATGGGTGGTTAGCAATAACCAACTTGCCTTTATGTTGTTTTAACTGTTCTTCGTTTTCAATTTCGAGTGTGAGAATGCCAACAAAGCTCATATAATTTACGAACATTTTAAACGTTTTGTGTACTACTTTTCTAGCGCTGTATTTACGTTGGTATTCGTTATGTCGATGAATAAAGTTAACAATAGGAAAAACAATAAGGGTAAGTAAAATACCGCCAAAGCCGAATAAGGTGAATGCAGATCCTGTTGCAAATATTCTCCAGTATTTATTTATTTTTTTCAAAATAAACTTCTACTGATACGCCATTGATAACGCTTAGACAGAATTACAGATTCTTTATTTTCTCCATGAAAAAACCTTAAAAAATCAAGAGGTTGAAATGTAGCTTTTTCATCACTATGTTCAGTTTGCTTTTCAAAGGTTAACTGAATACCTGTATCAGGTTGGTATTTAGTTAAAATAAAGGCGACTGATAAAGTTTGCTCTTTATTTGAAACATATTGACTGTATTGTTCTGGAACAATTTGATCGGTGTAAACGACTAAAATTTTATCTAAATGTTGGCTTTCTAGTTTTGCGTAAGCATCAACTATTGCCATCATTAATGAGTCTTCCCCTGCGGAAATAGCGGTCATAGGCTGCTTATTATTAGCAAAAATACTATATAAACCCGCTACAGCATTATGAACAGACAAACCAAAATGGGTGGGTGATAAGTCATTTTTAGTTGCAACATCTTCAATTAATTTAGCTGTTTTATGTAAATCGCCGTGGCGTGAAGAAAAAACACAAGGAATATTACTTGCGTTATCACCAAGAGATTCCAGAATACAATGTAAGGAAAGTTTAGCGAAAGGACTTAATCTTCGGCGTTGCATTGCAGGTATTTGTTTTAAAGGAGGAAGATCTTCTTCAGGTAAGTAATTTAAGTCACCTTTTGCCCATAGCTGCCAATCTTCGGTAGTACGTATGTTTCCATACCATGCTACGCACTTTTCAATACCAAATTTCATAAATACATCAACCGCTAAAATATGCGCAAATTCTACCTAAGCAGCCAGTTCAATTCAACTAAAGAATAGTTAACTATCTACAGCTAACATGAATCAATACAAGGTTATAACGTTGAAAACACAATAATTCGTTCAATTAAAAAACAAATAAAGAGCTAAGCTTTATATTTATGCCAGCTGATCTTTTCTGCTTTTTCACACATATCGCTTAACGCTTTTTTATTATCTAAAGTTTCAAAAACAACGGTACCTATATAGGTTTCTGATTCATTATATAAATTGCAGGTATTATAAGAAAAAAGAGAATGATTAAAGTTAAATGTTCCAATATTTTTAATAAGTACATTAGAGCAATTAAAAGAGAACAAATCAGTTAAGTTAGCTTGTGTTGCTTTAGTTAGTGCTTCTTTAGCTGTCCATAGTTTATAAAAATAGTAAGAGTCGTATTGCTTATTATTTAAAAGGGTTAACTCATCTTCCACACAAAATTCTTGAGCTAATTCAACAAACTTTCTAGGTTTAATTTTTTCAATATCAATCCCTAGCTTTAACTGTTGTGAACTAATACATACTGCGGCAACAGAGCCACTATGAGTGATTGAAATTGAGAAACTATACTTTTGATTGATGAGTAATTGAGTGTAATTCTCTATTTGGTAAGTCTTTATTTGGGCGATTTCTAAGTAACTGTTTTCTTTTGGTTCACCTTCTGCTTTTAAAGTCAGTGATTTTTGTTGGAGCAACTGAGTCGCAGCTTGAAGCAATAAAACTCGACTCAGGAGGAATTGTTGACGTTTTAATGGGCTTTTCATTGTATTAAAACGATTTTTATCTTCATGATTCAATAAAGGAATATATTGGTTATATTGTTCAATAAACCATGAATCACTCACTTTTGCATATAAAATAAAAACCGACATGTAATAACTAAAACAAACGCTGAATGTGAGCAGGAATAGGAATACTTAGATTTTTTTTAATCAATTCATCAATGTTTAAATAATCCTCCTCATTGTCAATTTTACCTATAATACCCGTTTCACATTTTTCAATAATAAAAGCATAACACTGACGTGAACTTTCAGTGATTGACCATACAATAACAATGCCTTGCGAGCTATGACCTTCTAAAAAGTCCATTTCAGCTAATGCACAGCTTTTCATAAAAGGTTGCTCACTAGCACCTATAAAAACATTGGGGCCTTTTATATTAAACTCTTTGGCAATATAAAAGTTTGCCGCATTACCCACAGTAGCAATAAAATCAAAAGGCCTTATAGATTCATTATTCTTCATACTCGTAATAACCGATTGAAAAAGCTCTACACTTAAATATTCTGCGGCACTATATAAAGATAATGGCTTGGATGATTTTTTATATAGCTCTGAAGAGTTATTGAATAAACGATAGACAGCTAATAACGACAACAAAGTAAACGTATCTAATCGTCTTACAGGTAAATCAGTTTCATTTTTCACTAAAGACCGTATATCTTTATCAGAAAGTTCGTTAGATACACTCACCTTCTCATAAGCAATAAGAGCCAAGCACGGATCAGAGTTCATCACGAATTAACCTCTTGTTGCTGGTGAGTTTTATATTTTTTAAAATGACAGCAGCGTTATTCCCACCAAAGCCAAAATGATTAAGTAAAATATGTTCTGATAACATCATTTTTTCAACAGATGAAATAAAAGAATGCAAAAGATCATTTTTCTCTTGTTTTTGATATGTACATTCAGGAAGAATTTCTTGTTGAAAAAGATGCTCAAGCAAGGCTAATTCTAAAACACCACAAGCCCCTAATGTATGACCTAAAAAGGATTTAAATCCAAGTATCTCAGGTGCGTTATCAAGCGGCTTGAACAAACGAGTAATAGCATTACATTCAGCTAAATCACTCATTTGTGAAGCGGTTCCATGTATTTTAATGAGATCGATATCTGATTTATTAATATTCCCATTAGCGAGTGCTTTTTCTACTACTTCAACAATATGGTCACCATTTTCATCTGTAATAGTTAAGCTAAAATCGTCACATGATGAATAACCACCTAACACCTCAAAAATAGTTGATGACTTGGGCATACTTGATAACATCAATACACCAACGCCCTCACCTAATAAAAGCCCATCTCGTGTATTTGAAAAAGGCCTAACACCTGAGTTACTAAATAAATCTAATGAATCAAATCCATTAATAGAGAGTTGATTGAAAAACTCGCAACCAATAACAAGCGCATGTTTAATTTTGTTGTGTTTTATAAATTGAGTAGCGTACAGCACAGCATTCGCACTCGAAGTACAAGCCGTATTAAAAGTGTAATGTATTGTATGTAAACCAAATAACGACGCTAGTTTTTGGCTTAACCTGTCAGTTTGGGATAACCAAATCGATTTATTTTCATCTGGCTCTACGCACGCTATATCAAGAGATGTAGATCCTAAGAATAAGACAGTTTGAGCGAGTTCTTCAGAGGTTAAATTCGCTTGTTGAATAACGACCTCTATTTGAGAAGATAACAACGAGATCATCTCATCAAATGTTTTGTGTAGCCTGTTTTTATTTATTGGAAAATAGAGCGCACTTTTGTTTTCAGCCGGAATTTCAACCGCTAACATATTTTCAGTATTATCAACAACATACTGACAATTTTTCTGTTCTCCTATCGCACTAATAGAAGCAGAAGCAACAACAAAAACTTTATTCATGCATATGTTCTTTTAATCATATTAGCTATTTTCAGCAATTAAATTGGCAATACTATTAATTGTTGTTAAATGCTTTCGGCTTTCTTTAGAACCTTCAACTTTTATCGCAAAGGTTTTCTTTAATACCAAAGACAGTTGTAATGCATCTAAAGAGTCTAAACCTACTCGAGAGTCACTACCAAATAACATTTCATCATCTAAAATATCATTCCAAGCAATATCGTCTTCTTTTTCACATTCTTCAACAATCATTTTTTTTAGTTTTTGTTTTAACTCTTCTAGTTCCACATTAATTTCCTGATTTTGTTGATGAATAAATAAAAAGCCATTGATAAAACGAATAAACTAAATATAAGTAACTTAAGTAAATACGGTAAAATATCGACAAATTCTTTGCCTGAAAATAAATTTCGAATAATTTCAGCAGACCAATATAAAGGTGAGTAAGTTGCTATTTTAGCCATTACCTCTGGTAAAATATCAATAGGCACCATAAAGCCACTAATAGCCGCTAATAATATATTTATTCCTCCGCCAAAAACAATGGCTTGCTCATAGCTATTGACTAAAGAAGCAATAAAAAACGCTAAAGCATTAGCCGCTAATATAATAAATAAACTCCCTATGATATAAACGCCCCAATGGCTTATAAATATATCCGGCTGCTCTGTCACAACAGGTACAACAAATACACCAACTAAAGTTAATAAAATAAGCTGCAGTATACTTAATAAGTAAAAAGCACTGAATTTACTCATAAAATATTGGCTCGTAGATATAGGAAATGTTTTTAATCTAATTAGCGTGCCATTTTGCTTTTCGTTTATTACGGTAATTGAAACAGGTAAAACAATAAAATAAAGCCCAAAAACAATCCATGAAGGTACACTATATAAAATAGGTGTAAACGTCTGTTTATTCTGTGTTACTACAGTAAAATAAGAAGCAACTTCGGTACTGTTTTCTATTTCTTTAATTTGTTCAGTTAAAGAGAGATCTTCATCTAAGTCGCCACTTTCAAGCATAAAAGCATGAAGTCTTAGTTTAGACAATGCAGTTTGAATAAGCCTTATAACCGCTGCTTTTTTTTGAGGAGTCATATTCGCTTGAATATTAACAACAATAGCTCCCTTAGCTAAGCCTGATAATATTTGGTTATTAAAGGAACTCGGTAGTTTTATAGAAATATCCGCTAAGCCCTCATTTTCAACAAGTGTAAAACCTTGCTGCTTTATATAACTTTTATAAGCTAATGATATAGGATCGGTATTTTCAGAGATAAAGCTCACTGAAGTTTTATTTATTACATCAGTGCCTTGCTCACTCATTGCAAATGTCATAATTAACATGAAAGCGATAGGCAATATGAGTAAAACACCAATACTGTGTATATCACTCAAAATAATGCGAGCTTCTTTATTTAGGCTACTTAAAATCATAATTTATTGCCCGTGGTCCCTTGCTTATACATATGCTCAACAGAATTAGCTGAATAATGAATATTTTTTATCGATGCTTTTAATTGGCTTAACTGCAATAAATGACTATTGAGTTCTTCTGGGGAAGTAAGAAGTAACTGATATTTACACGCTGCAATTTTTTGATAACCGCTGAGATAGTTAGTACTTGAAGGTTCGTGCTCAAACTCTACTGATAGTAATAAATTCTTTTGTTGTGTTTGCTCAATAAGCGATGCTTTTCCATCTTTAAGTATAATGATATCGTCACAAACTTTTTCAACTTCATCAAGCATATGGGAAGTAAACAATAAGGTTTTACCTTCCGCTTTAAATTGCTCAAGTAAAGTAATAATAATAGCCCTCGATTCAGGGTCTATACCAACCGTTGGCTCATCTAAAAATAAAACTTTGGGTTGTTTAACCAAGGCTATCGCGATATTTAAACGACGTTTATACCCACCTGAAAGTTTACTCACTTTAATATGACTTACATGGGTGAGTACGCATTGCTCAAGAATTTCATTAATAAACGCATGTTTATCTTTTTTTGTTTTTTTTGATTGTACACAAAGAGATAGAAAATAATAAAGATTTTGCTTAACCGATAATTGTGGATAGAAGGCATATTCCTGCGGCACTAAAGCGACTTTTTCTTTAACCGATTCAATTAAAGGTTGTATCTGGTTTTCATCATAAAATACCTGCCCCTCAAATGAAGGTAGCAAACCACATAACGCAGAAATAAAAGTCGATTTACCTGCACCATTAGGCCCAATAATACCCGTACATTTATTTGCTTTAATGGTTAAAGAAATATCTGATAATGAATAAAAGCTGTTGTTTTTATATTTAAAACTTAGGTGCTTTACATAAATAGCATTTGGCATGTGTGATTTATAATAAAAATAAACCTTATAGATAATATTTATTTAATTAAATAGATATTGAGCTTTATTTTTAACATATCCTTATTTTTTAGCACACTATACGTAATTATACTGAATTAATAAATATTGAATGGCTTTTCTTAATTAAATTTATAATCTTATAGTTTATGGTTATTCATAATAGGAAAATAGGGTTAAGGAACAACAGAAAAGAATTCTTAAATTTTAAACACAAAAAAGCCGAACTTTTTGTTCGGCTTTTTATTAACTTATAAGTTGATTAATTATGCTTTACGACGACGTGCGCCAGCAAAACCTAATAAACCTAAACCTAAGATAGCTACTGAAGCTGGCTCTGGTACACTTAACGTCATGTTACCGTCATGTGAAATTTGAAAGTTTTGAGTACCACCTATTGCTGGGTAAGTAGGGCTTAAACCAAGTATATCTTGTACAGTTACGATTAAAGTAGCTGATTTAGCACCTGAAGTTGTTGATAAATCATCACCATTAGCGTTAAAGAAGTAACCTGCAGCAAAGTTAAGGCTTAAATCAATACCACAAAAACCTTTGTTTTGTAATGCACCTGGGGTTATATTAATAGAACAACCGCCAGTATTTAAACCAAATGAAGCGATTTCTGTTCCGCCGTCAAACATGCCGTTACCAACATTCGTTGTATCAACATATAAACCAGAAGCACCAGCATTGAATGTGATATCTAATGTACCCGTTCCATTGTTTGTTACTGTTCCTGAAAATGCATAGTTGTAAAATACTTCATATGCAGCATCAACACCTAAAAGTGTACCACCAAGTTTAAAGTTTACGATATCAGTAGAACCGAACTCAGAGAAAGCTTCAGTACCTGTAATATCACCACTAAGGTCTGTATCAGTTTGTGTTACATCAGCTAAATCAGCATCAAAATCAATAAAATCAAAAACGATTTCAGAACCAGGAGTTCCGTTAAAAGATGAATCGTTAAATGTAACTACATCAGCAGAAGCAGCAAATGAAGCACTAGTGATCAAAGAAGCTAGTAATAATTTTTTCATGTTTAGTACCCTTTGTATTAAATGTTTACTAATGATGGTGTTATCATCAGGTTTAAGTTAGATATACCAAAACAATGCACAGTATATGCCAACTAACTTTAACCTTTTATATTCAACAACTTAAACAAACCATCATTCAAATGTAAAATCCATTTGTAAAATAAGCTGACACATATTTTCACTATTCAAACGATATGATCAATTTAAAGAGATTCAAACACTTTACACGCGTACTTTTGCAAAACCTCTGGAGATTGAGCCATTAAAATATCTAAACTTCGATTATGACCTTTGACAGACTGTGAATCATCTACATAATCTTTTGCCATTTGCTCTATTACCTCACCTAAAACAATTTTTTCAAATTGGCAATCTGGTGATTTTTTACAGTACTGGGTAAAAGCATATAAAACTTCAACAATTGCTGATTTATAATAAATTGGATGCAAATGTTGGATGAGTACGTCTAGCGTACGCGCAAAACTTTCTTCTCTGGGAGTCATTGAAGTTCTGATTAAATTGGAATCTAAAGCTTCCCCTGAGTTTATATTATCACCAAAAATAATATATTGAGTATTTGATAAACTTTGCCAAATGTCTGTTAAAAACACATCGTCGATACGTGTAATCAAGCCTTTAGCCGTTCGCCACTGTAACCAATCTGTATCAATAGCTTGCATTTTATTACTAACATTTTGATTATTGGTTTTAGCACTAAAACTGTATTCAACATCGTAATTAAACGCTTCTTGTTGAGCATTCAATATTTTCTGTACTAACATATTTAATTCAGCCGGTGATTTACTTGATAAATCAACCAGAGACTCTTCCGTACATTCAGAATGTTCCGCACAAAGTGCTAAAACGCTATTCAACTTAATAGAACGTAAACCATTAAATAATTGAGTATTAATACGTATGGTGTTTCCCAGAATAACCAAAAACTCTTGTATTAAGGTTCTTTCCAGTAAATTACTAGAGGCTTCATCAAGTAGTTTCACTAATTTTTTAGGTTTTAGTAAGGCATGTTCACCATTTAATACCGTTTGATCCTTTTGTCCTACAACGATAGATATATGACGAGCACATACTTGTGACACATCATCTGCAAGATCTTTATAAGAAAGTTCAAGTAGAGAAAAACACAAACGAGCAGTCAACCAATGTTGTTTATGTTGAGCCCTACTATATATACTTTCAACTAATGATTTAAATGTAATACTGGCATATTGCGTTAGAACCGAACTCTCTATATTTTGGGGTAAATGAGAATCTAATTGATATACTTTACTCCATGCCATTAATTGCTCATAACTTGTTTTGTCAGAATAATTTAACGATTGCAATTCTTTTTGCAAAGACTCTGAAAATAAAGAAAAATCGAATGGGATAATGTGTGAATCTGAAACTTCAGGCGTATTATCTAACGCTTGAATAGTAATATTAGGCACAACCAGTTGGTTCACTCTTGATGCTCTATAAGCCAAACTTGCAGAAGCATAACCAATATTGGTTTGTGTTGCTCTTAACTGTAAAGAACGAATAGTATCTAACAATACATCTGCATTGACGCTGTCACACATATCCTGAGTCAATAGATAGGTAAAAACGGCAGCCTCATCGTTTATCCAATGCTTACTAATATCATCCACTTCACCTTTTAAATGCTCACTGGCTAATTCAGCATCAAAAATTCGATAGTTATTTTCTTTATGTTGAAGGCTTGATAACGACAAATAGGCTTTGCCATTAAAGGTATATGTTTGTGCTGTAGCTAGCCCTTGTAAACGACGTTTTGGGCGTCCTGTAAGATTTAAACTCTCATTAGCTCCAACTCTTCGATAACACTCAACAAGCTCTTCAGCAGTAATAACACTTATAGGGCTAATTTCATTGATGGTTTCAGCAATAACCCCTTTCTCAGCTAATTGCTGCTTAACACTGTTATTTTCGGCCAATACTACTAGGGCAAGTTGTGCTTCATTATCTTTAGTCGATCTAAACCTTAACTGCAAAGGATCGAGATCATCTTGTTCAATAACGCCTTCATCAAGCATTAATCCTGTAAAATAAAGACTTTGTGCCCAAACTAATGGCACGTTTTCATTGCGTGTTCTTGGCTGACTTCCAGGAGACGCTCTCTCCGCTTCAATATTTTCGTCTTCTACAAAATAAAGCTCTGGTAAAAGTTTCTTCCCCCCAGCTTCAACCATAACAGCTTCAAGTTTTTCTCTATACTTTTTAGCCTCATCTGCATCATTGTCAAATAATGCTTGAATATATAAATAGGTATAAAATAACGGCCACTCTGATTCAATATTTGCAAAATTAGCGAGTTCTGAATGCTCATAATGAATTCGGCTATGATCTTCTACTGCTGTTTGATGACCATCCCACAAAAAGCGTTTACAACCGTAATCTCCCCCTAACTCAGATAAAATTTTATTTTTCGTTTTATTTATAACTTGTTTGTCGCTAACAGCAAAAGCAGGGAAACCAATAATGCTTAAAAGTGCACTATCAACCTCTTTTGACATAGATTCTCGTGGTAAAAGGTGAGCTAACGTATTACGTGCTCTAGAAACAGCATCTGGAATGGTATGAATAATAGCTCTAGGGTTTGCATCTTTACCAAAAAGGTTAAACCCATCTAACGCTTGTAAAGCTGCTTTTGCCATACCAACAGAACTTGCATTAATTTCTGTTTTACCATTATTTATTTTATTGCCTCGCTCCCAAATACCATAATCTGGAGTTCTATAGGCGAAAGCGATGTAATAAACTAAGTTTTGAATAAAATCGACTTCATCAATAGTTTTAATAATACGTAAACCAGAAGCAGACATTTGTCCGATCATCAATAAAAATATTGATGTTGCATCTATTTGTAAGTGCCCCCATTCATCATCACCAACAACAGTTAGACCCGTTGTTGTACTATATTTTGCGTGTAAGCAATCCATAGGATCTAAAGTGGCTTTAAATTTTTCAACTTTATCAGCCTGCCTCATCATAGAAATAAGCAAGCCACGCATTAATTTGATAGTCGATTGCTCTAGCTCGTCACATTTAATTTTATCTCCGCCCCGTTTAAAGGCCATACTAAGGCTCCAAACGCTTAAGATAGAGTAAACATTATCTCTTACCCATGCATCGGTATAATCTCCATGCGTTGTAATAGCGGTACTTGCTGGAAGTAAACCTGTTACTGGATGCTGACGTTTAATAATAATGTCGTTGATATCTTCATATAAACGATGTAACAAAGAAGCTTTTTGCATATTTATGCTCACTGACGGAAGTATGAAAAATAAAAAGGTTACAAGATAACAAATAGTAACGACACAAAAAATCACCAATAAAGATAAGTGACTTTGTAATATTATTACAGTTGAAGATTAAAACTTTATGAAGAAATAATAGTGGTATTTAGTACAAAAAATCAATGTATTAAAATCAAAAAAGCTCGTTATAAACGAGCTTTTAATATCTATACTAATCCTAGTAATTAACTGATCATTGCTACTACTTAAAATCACTAACCACTTTATCATTTTATTTAATAATTAAAACAATTAGTTAACTATTAAAATGACTTATGTTTAGGGTCTGTTGACCTTTCAGGTATTTTTTTTCAGCAGTCTGTTTGACTTTTATACAAGGCATAGTGATTGATGTGTGGTCGTTCCACATAAAATCACTATAACGATGTAGAAATATCAAACAGGCGCTGCCCAAGGGTTCATTTAAAAGCGATTTATTCTTCGTTGCCTACATGGATGTAGGTACTTAGATTATGCAGGAGCATATAATCTGTAAACCTTTTTTACATAGAATGACTATGTGACAAAACGTTTGCCTTGCCTGCACGGATGCAGGTACTTAGGTTTTGTTTGGAACGTAAAACCTGTGACTAAAGCGCTTTTAAATTGAACAAAAATCATACTCGAAAGATCAACAACCCCTATTATTTTCTACGTATAAACCACTCAATTCATTAATATAAAAAGTACTATATAAAAAAATTACGAAAGCTTTTCAGATAAGATGGTATTTACCACTTCAACGGGTTGAGTTCCATCTATTGTAAGATATGAACAAGCACCTGATTTAGCTTCTTGCTGATAATAAGCAACTAAAGGCTTAGTTTGTTCATGATATACAGCTAAACGTTTACGAACTGTAGCTTCTTCATCATCAGGACGAATTGAAAGGTCTTCACCTGTTTCGTCATCCTTCCCTTCAATGGCAGGAGGATTATATATTAAATGATATACACGACCTGAACCTGAATGTACGCGACGACCCGCCATTCTTTCAACAATCACACTATCTGGAACATCAAACTCAATAACATGATCAACAATAACGTTGTTTTCTTTCATGGCATCAGCTTGTGGAATAGTGCGAGGAAAACCATCAAGTAAAAATCCTGCTTTACAGTCATCTTGCGTAATACGTTCTTTAACTAAACCGATAATAAGTTCATCAGAAACTAACTGACCTGCGTCCATTACTTCTTTAGCTTTAATACCAAGTTCTGTACCCGCTTTAATCGCCGCTCGAAGCATATCACCGGTAGAAATTTGTGGGATGCCAAACTTGGCCATTAAAAATTGTGCTTGAGTACCTTTACCAGCCCCTGGAGCACCTAATAAAATAATGCGCATTTAAAAAAGCCCTTTATAATTTATGATGAATTTAAAAAGCAACACTATACATTTTCAGATGGCTGCAAACAAGTAAGAATATAACACAATCATCAAAAAAGGAGCCATTCGACTCCTTTTTAATACTAAAGTAGTATATTAAACTTTTACTTAGTTAAACTTAACATCAATTTATTTAAACGAGTCACAAAAGATGCAGGATCTTTTAAACTACCACGTTCAGCTAACATAGCTTGATCGAATAAAACCTCAGTCCATTGATTAAATTGATCATCATCAGATTCATCTGAGATATGTTTAACTAATTCATGTTCTGCATTTATTTCGAATATAGGCAGTGTTTCTGGCACACTTTGCCCTACAGATTCCATGAGTTTAATCATTTGACTACTCATATCATTTTCATCGGTAACAATACAAGCAGGAGAGTCTGTTAAGCGTTGCGATAATTTAACATCTTTTACTTTACCTTTTAACGCAGCTTTTATACGTGTAACAACCGAGTCAAACTCTTGTTCAAGTTTTTCTTGTGCTTCTTTAGTTTCAGCATCATCCATATCACCTAAATCTAAACCACCACGAGTAACTGATTGAAGCTGTTTACCATCAAACTCATTTAAATGACTTATCATCCATTCATCAATACGATCAGACAACAATAATACTTCAATACCTTTTTTACGGAACACTTCTAAATGAGGACTATTTTTTGCGGCTGAGAAATTATCAGCAACAACATAATAAATTTTATCTTGCCCTTCTTTCATGCGCTCAATGTATTCAGGTAAAGAAACACTTTGCACATCTGTATTCTCGTTTGTCGAAGCAAAACGAAGTAATTTAGCAATTTGCTCTTTATGAGCCATGTCTTCAGCTGGACCTTCTTTTAAGACTTGCCCAAATTCATTCCAGAATATTTGATATTTTTCTTTATCATTATTTCCTAAACGCTCTAACATAGTTAAAACACGTTTAGTACAGCCTTTTCTGATCGCTTGAGTCACTTTATTGTCTTGTAAAATTTCGCGAGAAACATTTAAAGGTAAATCATTAGAATCTAATAAACCTTTAACAAAGCGTAAATACGTTGGCATAAATTGTTCAGCGTCATCCATAATGAAAACACGTTGAACATATAATTTTAAGCCGTGTTGTTTTTCACGATTATGTAAATCAAAAGGAGCTTTAGCAGGAACGTATAATAAGCTTGTGTATTCGGTTTTACCTTCTACTCTATTATGTGCCCAAAGTAGAGGGTCACCATAATCGTGCGATACATGTTTATAGAATTCTTTATATTCATCATCAGACACTTCAGATTTTTCACGTGTCCATAATGCTGTTGCTTTATTAACGGTTTCCCATGTAGCTTCTTTTGCTTCGATAGCAGGTCGAGTTACATTACCTTCATCATCTTTTTCTTCTGCTACAGCTTCAACAGCAGGAGTTAACATTTCAACTGACACTGAAATATGATCCGAATATTTAGTCACTATCGACTTCAAACGCCAATCGTCTGCAAATTCAGACTCATCTTCTTTTAAATGAAGAATAATATCAGTACCACGATTCGCTTTATCTATTTGAGCCGTTGTAAATTCACCTTCGCCTTCACTACTCCACTCCACACCTTTAGACGCGTCATCACCAGCAGCGCGAGAACGTACTGTTACTCTATCAGCAACAATAAAAGCAGAATAAAAGCCAACACCAAATTGACCAATCAATTGAGAATCAGACGCTTGATCGCCTGATAACTGAGAAAAGAAATCCGCAGTTCCTGATTTAGCAATAGTACCTAAATGAGTAACGACATCTTCATGGTTCATACCTATACCGTTATCTGAAATAGTTAAGGTATTATTTTCTTTATCAGCACTTACACGAACACGTAAGTCGCTATCACCTTCATATAAATCAGCATTTGATAATGCTCTAAAACGTAATTTATCAGCAGCATCTGCAGCGTTAGATACTAATTCACGTAAGAAAATTTCTTTATTCGAATATAATGAATGGATCATTAATTTCAATATTTTAGCTGTATCAGCACTAAAACTATGATTTTCGGTATTTTTTATATCAGTCATTGAATAAACCTCTTCAAACTAAAACTCATTGGGTCATACATGGACAACAAACACGAAATAACATAAAAGTTACATCTATTGTTGTTAGTTGCCATTAGATATAAGACTGTCTTTTTTCTTTTCAACCTTTGATGATAAAAGAAAGTTAACAAAGCCCTAACTACTGACCATATTTGCAATATTCATCAATTCAATAAGAAATAAAAATAAATAATCGAATAATTAAATCAATATAATTTGAAATCATATTTTATGAATAACGTTTTCGGCCAGATAAAGCATGAGACAAAGTATTTCCGTCTACATACTCCAGTTCGCCTCCAACTGGAACTCCATGTGCAATGCGTGAAACATCCACATTATATTTTGATGCTAATTCAGCAATATAATGTGCTGTTGCCTCACCTTCTACTGTCGGGTTAGTCGCAAGAATAACTTCCTTAAAGTTATCGCTCGTGAGTAGTGTACTTAGTACATCAAGCCCTAAATCTTCTGGGCCTATTCCATCAATAGGAGATAAATGCCCCATAAGAATAAAATACTTCCCTTTAAATTCACTCGTTTGCTCAATAGCAATAACATCGGCAGGCGATTCTACAATACAAAGTTGCTGTACAATTTCACGTTTAGGATTTTGACAAATCTCACATAAATCTTGCTCTGTAAACGTTCTGCATTGCTGACAATGACCAACATTTTCCATGGCATTTTTCAACGAATGAGACAATTTAGTACCACCAACTCTATTTCGTTCTAACAAATAGAATGCCATTCTTTGGGCTGACTTAGCACCTACGCCCGGTAAGCACTTTAAAGCATCAATAAGTTCATGTACTAAAGGACTAAAATTCATGATATTTATACACTTATATTTATTAAACAATTTTATTCATATTATTCTAGCACTAAGTAAATATCTAAAATATAATAGCTTTATAAGTTATTTGTAATAAATAGAGTTATTTGAGAGAAAAAGCAACAAATCTAAAACGTTAACAACAAGTTAATAAATAGTAATAAAAACACTACCATGAGTGTCTAGATTTTTTACAGTTAAACTAAACAAGTAATAAAAATAATAAGAAAACAAAAGTAACAAACTGAAAAAAAACAAATTTTTAATTTAGGCATAATTAATGCTTTAATTAAAACAAAATTTAAATGTAATGGCATTATGAGCATTACATTACGTTAAATAACATAATATTGGAGTTAACATGTTGTTAAATATAAGTAAATTAAGCATGGCGGGGTTGGCATTAATGTCGGCATCTGCATTTGCAAGTACAACCAATTTTGGCTCAGTAAGTGACACTGGGAATAACTTCAACCAATTTTCAGTTGTATCTGATGGTGTTACTATTAACGTTTCAGGTTGGTCTGATACAGCAAGTTTTTCTGGTGGTTCATCAGCTAACCCATTAACTGGTGATGATAAAATCGAACGTGCTAGAGATTTTGATAAAAATGGTAATGGTTGGTCAATGGAAAACCGTGATGAATCAAAATCTAATGGTACCCAAAAAACATGGGTGGATGGTTATTCTCACTCAGCAGATAACTTATCCGCAGGCAGCCAAGATTATGATACATATTTACTTGAATTTTCTGTAGCTGTAAACCTTTCTGAAGCAACTTATTCATGGAATCTTGGCAATACATCTAATAACCAAGTAACTGTAGCGGCTTTAAGTAGCAACAACCTTAATGGTAATAGCTGGGCTAATGTTAAAAGTAATCAAACAATTTCATCTGGTTATTCTCAAATGCAGGATACCGGCGGTTACTATACTACTAGCTTCACAAATGCTACAAGTAACGTAACAGGAACATATTCTCAGTATTGGATAATTAGTGCCTTAAACTCTGTGTTTAGTTCAACGGATACAAGCGGCTTAGAAGGTAACGACGGTATGAAATTATCTGGTGTTTCTTTTTCGAAAGATCCAGGTACTCCACCACCGCCATCTACATCAGTACCAGAACCTACTTCTATTACAATGTTTGGCTTAGCATTAATTGGTTTATTTGCTGCAAACAGACGTAAAATTAAATAATAATTTATTTTTGTTATTAAAAAGATGGCTAAGCCATCTTTTTTTTATCTAAAAACTAGGCTATATTCATAGCACACTAATTCTATTAAACTCTTAATAAAATATAATAATAATTGAATTAATAAATTCACTTCTATAACAAAGTGAATAATTACAAATGTTTCAAGTTTTGTTATCAACCTTAAAGCTGGATAAATATGCGTTCATTACTTATAGCATCTACATTATTACTGTCTCTCAATTCTTACGCTTTTAATGATTTTGAAAAAGCACTAACCTCTTATAATAAAAACGAAGTAGACGAGGCTTATGTTCACTTAAAAAACGTTTTAAAAGACGAAGAAGATAATTTGCCTGCCATTGTTCTTATGGGCAGAGTATTACTTAAAAAAGGTTTGTACTTTGAAGGTATAGAAGTTTTACAAGAAGCCTTATTTAGAGGAGCTGATGTCAATTTTTTAATTGACGACCTTACCAGCGCCTTAATGTTAACAAACTCTTTTGACGATGTTATTAAATTAAGCTCAAACAAACATTTAACTCCCGCCAGTCAGCTAACAGCATTTTTACTATCAGGTAATGCTTATTCAGCAATGAAAGACTACGATAACGCTAAGATCTATTATAAAAAAGCCTACGCCCTTGCTCCAAATGATCTGAGAACTATTAGTGCGTTATCAGCTTTTGAGTTACAACAAAGAAACTTTTCTGATGCTGAAAATCTTATTGCTAAAGCACAAATACTTTTTCCAAACGATAGTCGAGTGTGGAATTTAAAAGGACAGCTGCACGATAACAAATCTGAATATGATCAATCTCTTCAAGCTTATAAGCAAGGTTATAAGGTAAATCCTGAAGACCCTTTTATTCAAAGAGCTCTGGCCAATGCTTACGCCAACGCTAATATGACTAAAGAAGCCCTTGCATTAGTAGAGAATATATTAAAAGAAACCCCCGATGATCCTTTTGCAAAACTACTTAAAAGCCGCTTGTTCGCCTATAGCTCTAAGACGGAAGAAGCAAATCAGATACTTATTGATATTAGCCAAAAATTATCACTTCTTAGTGATGAAAAAAGAAATAGCAATGTATCACTATCGTTAGTGGCTGGAACAGCTGCTTATTTACAAAACAACTTAGAGTTAGCCCAAAAAGAGTTGCAGTTTTATGTAAAAGAGCAACCTCAAGATTTAAGTGGGATCAGTTTACTGGTTGATATTTACTTAAGCCAAGGTCAAGCTTCAAAAGCATTTGAGTTACTCGAAAACAAAAATAAATTTATTAAACATAATTTAGAACTTTCAATAAAACTCTTTGAGCTTTATCTTGACGATAATAAAATTTACAAAGCCGAACAAATATTATCTCCATTAGAAAAAAATTATGGTAAGCATTTACAATTTATTTTAGCCAAAGCAAACCTGCTAGCTAAAAGTAATCAATTAGATAAAGCATTACAATTATTAGAAGAAAATAAACCTGTAGATTTTTCACCTGCATATTCAATAACTAAAGGGTTACTGTTTTCAGCTAACAACCAAATATCTGAAGCTCATAATATTGCCGACGAGCTAATTAAAATCAATGCGACTAATGTTGATTATTTGAGTTTTAAAGCCAGTTTATTATTACAACAAAATAATTGGCTTGAAGCCTTAGATGTTTTATCTCAAATTTTAAAACAACAACCTAATAATTTTAATGCTCTATTTAATAGTGCAACCGCTAACGCTGCTTTATCTAAATTTGAAGATGCTAAAGCAATATCTGCACGATTAATTGAAACTCAACCCAATAATTTATCATTAAAAGTACTTAATGCTAAAATTGATAGAGATATGGGTAATGTAGAGCAAGCGAAAGAAGTACTTACTCAAATAATAAGTAAAAACTCAACTTACATTCCAGCCTTAGAAACTTTAATGGAGCTTAATTATCAGCAAAAAGATTATGAACAAGCATTAGAACAAGTTGATAGGTTAAGTAAGTTAAGCTTTTTAAATGCTAAATATATAAAAATGAAAGCACAAATTTACTTGGGCTTAAACGATTTCACTAATGCTAAAAAACAATTACAGCTACTTTCTGGCGTGGTTACTACACCAAGAGATATTTTTGTAATGAGTCAAATGCAGATACAAGCAAATGATATATCTGGCGCTAAAAAGAGCTTAGAAAAAGCACTTTCTATTGAACCTAAAAATATATTTATACAACGTTCACTCGCGAAACTTGAAATCGATTTAGGTGATTTTTCTGAAGCTAATTCCATTTTATCAAAACTTGAAAAAGCGAATAGATATGATCCTAATGTATTAATGCTTAGAGGTGACTACCATCTCAAAAAAGGTAATAAAGTTGCCGCTCATAAATTTTATTTAAAAGCTTTAGATAAAGATAATAACTTTCATATTGTGTTATTAAAATTATATCAACTAGCCTTAGATAAAGTAGAAGAACAGAGCTTTACGGCCACATTAAAAAATATATTAGCTAAAAATCCAGAGAATTATTTAATGCGATCCATATATGCCGATTACTTATTAGGTAAAGGGAATGTTAAAGAAGCTAAAGGTCACTACGAAAAATTAGTTACTGTTGATAATTTAATAAACAAAGCTTCTATATTAAATAACTTAGCTAACATATATATCACTATTGATTTGAATAAAGCAGAGGCATACTCAAAAAAATCTATGGAATTAAATAACAACTCTTCTGCAATAATTGACACTTATGGTTGGATTTTAAGTCTTAATAATAAATTTGATGAAAGCTTGTCAATTCTCAGAAAAGCCTATTCAATGGATTCCAATAATCCTTCAATTAACTATCATATTGGTTATACCTTAGTTAAGTTAAATAGAATTGAAGAAGCCAAGCGAGAACTAAAACAGTCACTAGCTAATAAAAACAGATTTACGGAACGCGAAGACGCTCAAAAGCTTCTTAACTCCCTTTAAAATCCACTTAAAAATATAAAAGCCTAACAACTCTCGTTAGGCTTTTTCTTTTGAGAGCTATAACCTAAAAAACTATAAATACAACTACATATAAATTATTAATATATAGTAAAATAAAAGAGTTTTTAGGGTTCTCACTTAAAATGATAATATGACAATAATTGGCATCATGTGTAATTTAACCTGAAGCAACTATATAAAAGACAGTATAAGACGTTCATATACAATACCTCTGGACAGCATAAAGGTTTCCGATGCTAATTAATGACAAAAATTCAAACATTACGTTTAATAGTAAAGCCGTTTTAAATTCTGGTGAGGTAGCATTAGTCGGTGCTGGCCCGGGTGATCCTGAACTATTGACTTTACGGGCCTTAAGCTTTATTCAACAAGCAGAAGTGACCATTTATGATCGTCTAGTCAGCCAAGATATTCTTAATTTACTACCTGAAACATCTGAAAAGCTTTACGTAGGTAAAAAACAAGCTAAGCATTCTGTTCCTCAAGATCAAATAAACGAATTACTTGTAGAACAAGCTAAATTGGGTAAACGAGTGCTTCGTTTAAAAGGTGGTGATCCTTTCGTTTTTGGTAGAGGTGGAGAAGAAGCTGAATATGTGCTCTCTCAAGGTTTTAATTGTCATTTATGTCCAGGTATTACCGCTGCATCAGGTTGTACTACCTATGCTGGTATCCCTTTAACACATAGAGGTGTTGCACAAGGCTGTACCTTTATTACAGGGCATATGGAGAATGATGGTGAACTCAACTTACCTTGGGAAAGTTTAACGTCTAATGCTCAAACCATTGTCTTTTATATGGGGATAAATACATTACCTAAAATTGCGGCAAAACTTATAGCACATGGTAAAAAGGCAGATACTCCTGCGGCTCTTATTTATAAAGGTACTCAACCAGAACAACAAGTGTACCGAGGTCAATTAAATACATTGGAAAACATAGTGGCTGAACATAATATAAAACCACCTACATTAATTGTTATTGGCGATGTCGTTAATCAGTTAACTACACAGCAGCTATCTTCACCAGGCTTATTAGAAGCCGAACCAAGCTTACAATCAAATAGTTTATAAGCTTGTTAAATACTTTTGGTAATCCTCAACAGCATGGGGATTACCTGTATTTTCTTGGCAAACACTTTGTCGATATTGAAAATTAAATACATCAAACCATAAATCTAAAACTTCAGCGTTTACGCCCTCTCCAAACATATCTAACACTCTTGCTGCCACTTCTGCTGTTGCAAACTGGTTACTAGCTGATGCTTGTCTAATTTGATATCGAGAAATCATATCCTTGTTTTCTGTCATTTCAGGGTTAAATGAAACAACAGGAAAGCGGTTAAGGTATGGGCTTTTACGAAACATTTTTTTAGCTTCTCGCCAGCTACCATCTAACATAATAAATAATGGTCGCTTACCCTCTTTAACAACAAGTGTTTGATTATAAACCTCTCTTTCAGGCTCGGCATATTGATCGGGAAATACCACAAAAGGTTGCCATTGTTCATCATTTAAAACCGCTAATAAATCTTTGTTTTCTTCAGTTCTTGACCATAAAAAAGCAAACGTATCGGGTACTACGTCAGCAATTAATTTACCCGTATTGCTCGGTTTTAAAATTTCTGTGTCATACATCAATAATAAAAAACCGGCATTACTAGTCATCTTAGGTGTTAACTTACAAATACAATGAGTTAAACCAATACGACATTTTTCACAGCGTTTAACTTTCCAACCTCTAGAATTATAAACGGTGGTACTGATACTTTTTCGATGCTCGTAAAGTCGATGAACTGCGTTCATTAATTATTCTCATTAATAAAAAGGTAAACATAAATAAGTGTTACAAAGTTTCGGTATGCTCGACTTATTGTTTATTGACACTGGAATAGCGCTTAAAACTAAGTATAGTGCCCAATAAAGCTAAAAGAACAACAAGGGCTAAACCTACAACACCTAAAACATTATCGACAGCTTTAATCCCTGTCCATTTTAGATAATGAATTTGATACATAGTATCAATAAATTCAGTGTCAGGACCTTGTTGATACAAACTCATTTGAGGCCAATTTAAGGTAATTGCAACTTGAGTAGACGTTAATGCTGTTAAACCATCAAGACTCACTACATTGCCATAACGTTCAGTATTATGCTTTATTGCATCTTTGATCAAAGCTTCTACTTGTTGCTCACTAGGTATTTCAATAGTTTGCATTGTTGCTCTATCCAAATGAGACCATTTATTATCTTCATTTTTAACTAATAAATGCTCTCCAAGAATGGAGTGTATTATTTTAATTTCAGACCACTGATTAGTGTTAGGCGTTGTAAATGAATTGATCGAAGGATATGTTTTTATGGCTAGTTGTTCGTAAGCTTCTGAGTAACCGGGTTTAATAAAAAAGAAACCGCCCGTAATTGCCCAAGCAATTAAAGGCAAAAGCATAATAAAACCTAGGTAGTTATGATACTTTTTAAGATTCACGAGGTTCTTTGTGATCAGACTTTACGCTTTTTTTAAGTGTTATACCCAATGAAACAATAGGTAATAAAATAGCGCCAGCTATAACTCCAACTAAACCTTCCAACAAAATAGAAATAACACTTTTAAAATCAAAACTGATTAAACTATTAGTCCATGAAATAAGATCAGAAATAATATGATGAATAAACTCGATGCTATGAACAATAATTCCTCCCCCTACTAAGAACATAGCGATAGTACCTACAATAGCCAATGTTTTCATGAGTAATGGAGCAAAGGTTAACAAACCTCTACCTAAAGCTTTTTTGAGTGTACTAAATGAGCCTGATAGCGATTGTTTTAATAAATACAATCCTAAGTCGTCTAACTTAACAATTGCAGCAACTAGGCCATAAACACCAACAGTAATCAAGAAGGCCATACTGGAAAGTACCATAACTTGCATTTCAAACGAGGCGTCTTGTAATGTCCCCAAAACAATAACAACAATTTCAGCAGATAAAACAAAATCAGTACGAATAGCACCTTTAATTTTATTTTTCTCTAAAGCGACTATATCAGCATCGCTGTTAATAACATTTTTTATATGTTGTTGGTGGTTTTTTTTACGGTGGAAAATTTTCTCAACAACTTTTTCCACTCCTTCATAACACAAAAACAAACCACCAATTACAAGCAAGATAGTAATAAGCGAAGGAGCAAATGCACTAATAACAAGAGCTGCAGGAACCAGTATTAATTTATTTAAAAAAGATCCTTTCGTAACAGCCCAAACAACGGGTAATTCTCGATTGGCTTTAACGCCAGAAACTTGCTCTGCGTTTAATGCTAAGTCGTCACCTAAAACACCCGCTGTTTTTTTAGCTGCAACTTTTGAAAGTATCGCTACATCATCCAAAATAGTTGCAATATCATCAATTAATGTTAATAAACTAGCGCCTGCCACTATTTAGCTCCTTGCTGAAAAATAAGATTAACCTTCGTCTTCTTCGTCATCAATATCTGACTTAAATTGTCTAAAACCTTCTTTTGCAATAATTTCTATATAAAAAGAAGTTAAATTTTCAGATGCAGCTTTATCAATATGTTTATTTATTTCAGTTAAATGAACTTCTTCAGCTTCAGCTTCTGTTAAGCCAAATTTACAATCAAAATCCCAATAATCAGCATCAACAGGAAGTGTTTTATTGCGCTCTCTTTTAATGTATTTTTTAACTTCATGTTTCACACCATCAATTAATCTTTCGTATTTAATTTTAGGGTGAGTAAGGGTAAATGTCTTTTTCATGATTTTCCTAAATGTTTTACTAAATATGTAATTTAGTTCGTTGCCTATATTTTACGTGATTTTTATTAGGGTATCGATACAATAATTAGAAATCACAATTAAAATAATGAATAATAGCCATCAAATTTACCTCAGTATTAAAAACACTCTTATGATTAAGAAAAAGTTAGGCTTTGCAATTAACCTTATCGCTTTATTTTTATTTGTTCCGGGCATAGTGCTTCCTATGTTTTCTTTATCTATGGAAATGACAGCAAACGTTAGCGGAACAGGTTTATCTTCAACTATAGTTGATAAAGAATTGTCACTTATAACTACAATCCAAGAACTATTTCAAGATGACAGAGTATTAGTCGCCTTGCTTATTTTAATTTTTTCAATCTGTATTCCGGTGATTAAAACGATTTTAGTTACGATAGCTTTTTGGAAAAGAGAACAGGTTATTGAAAAGAAAATTATCAGTTTTGTCGCTTCCATCGGAAAGTGGTCAATGGCTGATGTTTTTGTTATTGCTATATTTCTCGCGGTTCTTTCTACAAATCATGCTGAAACAACCGATATACAGCAACTTTCTATGTTTGGCTTCAAAATGAATTTACATATTAGTAGCGAAACCTTATCGATAGTGGGCCAAGGTTTTTATTATTTTGCAGCTTATTGTTTGTTGTCGTTACTTGGAACACATTTATATCAACATGCATTAAAAGAAGTAGAAAAAACATCTAAATAAAACTGGAATGATTTCTGCTTATACTATAATTAATTTTATTTTGTTAAAAAATTGACGTTAATCGTCATTTAACTCTACACATCGTTTGCAATAAATAGAAAAGGATCAATTATGTTAATTATTAGCGGTACTGCAGAATTTATGGGTGAAACAAATAAGTTTGTAAAGGGTGACTTACATGCCTTTACTATGTTCTGTACTAACGAAGTTTTAGATGATCAACTTATAGATATCGAAAATTTCTTTAATGAGCGCGATTGGGATCAAATAACCATTGAAGAAGCGGGCTTAATTAATGACGATTCAATGTTAGACAATGATACGCTTAAACAAGCATATCAAAAAGCAAGTGAAGAAAGTTTATCGGTAGTTATTCAAAATACGCCGATTTCAAACGCAGCTTAATTATCTAATTAGAGCGTATTTACCTTTACAGTGTATTTTTACAACAGCTAGTTTAGGCTTTATACAAGGCTTCGTTTTTGATATGCCGTTATTTTACTTAAGAAAAGAATAACGCAGCATAAATGCAAACTAACGTTACCTTACGGGTTTATTTAAAAAAAATTGATACCCAAAGGGTCAATACGCTCGAATATCTTTAGATAAAAATAAAGTCTTCTAGTTATCTATCCAAATAACCTGAAGACATTATGTCTCATAGCAACTCTCTGTATTTTTTATATTTCAGCTTGTCTTATTTCTTCTAGTTTTGCGTATAAGTGTTCGGTAAAAAAGCCATGCATTAAAAAGCGTTGCCCTAAGTTCCAAGGGCCCACTAAATACTGCGGATATTTGTTATATGCCAGTTCGGTTAAGGTATCGTCACCAATTATACGACCAATTCTTATAGCGATTGATTGATCTAAATTAAAGCCATTTATTGCGTCTCGATATTCATCTTTTTTCAGTAACAAACAAAATAAGCACATGAATAAAGCATGGGAGGTTTCAAAATCTAAAATTTGAGTCGCCTTTTTATCAACTAACAATTCATCCATATTAATAGGTTGCCAACTCTGCCATTGGTAAGGCCTATTCGTATTATGATTACTGGTTTTATTGCTATTACCTAGTTTTATAAAGCAATCAAATAACTCTTGGTCATGATCAACAAATGTACTGTGCAACATGTCGTTAATTGTTTTTGGATAAAGATTAACTCTATGTTCATGCCCTGTATTTTCTGACAAGAAATTCAAAATATTAGATTCTGTCGCGTAGTGCCTTAAAATAAGTAGGTTGGCTTCTGGTGAGACAAAGTATTTACAAAACCAGCAAATTGTTTTTTGTAATGCTTTATGCGCACTAAATTGAGGTAAAGGTAATCGCTTAACAAACCAAACAATATGCAACAAAATAGCAAAAGTAAATTGTAAAATAGGTCTTAACACCCAGCGGAATTTATTATCTAAATCTTGTAACCATAAATTAGCCGCCTCACTTTGTATTGGTAGTGAATCGTCTGTACTTATAGCTTGTAAATAAGCGCTACGAGGTTTATCCATGATTATCAACTTCTTCTAATTGTAGCTGGTATAACTTAGCTACCACTTTAGCCGTACGAATAATGTCATCAATATTTTTTTGCGAAGTGGCTACACGATCAATCAAATTATAAAGCTCTTGTAGATGATTCTCGTCATTTTCACCATGGTAATCCATAAAAGACGTGGCATTGTTTTCAAAGCTAAATTGCTCATTAATATACCGAGACCATTTCGTGGCCATTTTGTTACCTAGCCCTTCAATAATCCACATAGCGCCAATTAAATCAACTGGATTCGGCTGACTTGCTCTATACATTAAAAAACCATGTAAAGCTTCTGAACCTATATTTTTTTGTGTTGATTCAATCACACTTTGCTCACCGCCAGCAGCAACATAGTCTGCTTCTAATAATTGATAATCTCGGTGTTCTTCTTCTGCATGATGAATAACAGTTGAACGTATGTCTGAATAATCGCGGTCAAAACTTGAAGCACTCCTACTGATCCATCTTGAGCCTTCAATCACTTGTTGACGTAAATTGAGTAACAGTTTTTGGTAATCTTCAAGGCTTAATCGCCCTTGCTCTAATCGTTTTACAATAGCAACTTTAGACACAGCTAAATCAAAGTCTAACCAAACTTTTAATAACGCTTGTAAGCAGTTTTGTCCTAAAGGGGTTAATACAACTTGTTCCATCAAAATTACTCCGCTACAGTTAAGTGCATATATGCACAATTAAATCGGCCACTTTCAGGCACCATACAAAAAATCGTTTCACCAACCTTTAAATCATGCGTATTAATAAATTCATCAAGCATAATAAAAATTGACGCACAGCCAGTGTTACCTCTTTCATATAAATTGGTGTACCACTTTTCTTCTTCAATGCTAGCTCCTGCGGTTTCCAACATATCAAAAATTTTACTTTTAAAATATTTAGACGAAAAATGACATAACACGTGGTCTATTTTGTTCACTTCAACATCACCTTGCGCAATTAGTTTCAAAAAACCATGCACGCCAACCGACACAATATTGTCTAATAACCTAACATCTTGTCGGAGCATTAACGCCCCTGCTTTTTCTGCATCAGCATAAGTATCGTAGTCTTGCCAGGTTTTGTGTTCTTCATTTTTAGCCGTACCCACCGACATACAAACCGGATAAACATTGGCATGAGAAAAACTTTTGATCCAATCTATTCTTAGGCTTTTTCCTGTAGGTCTAGGCTGATTCTCTAAAAGTAACGCGCCTGCCCCATCAGACAACATCCAACGTAAAAACTCAGCATTAAAATCTACTTCGTTACCTTCAACTTGCTCATAACGTTTATTCTTAAAAAGTCTTGAAGTGAGTTCGCTAGCAACCACTAAAGCATTTTCGCTACATTCTGATTTTATACCAGTGAAGGCAGCTTTTAACGCCATCATGCTGCTAGAACAAATTCCATGGCTGGTATGTAGTTCAACTTCTGAAAGGTTTAACGAGGCCTGCACCATACTCCCAAAGCCAGGTAATACCATATCACCTTGGCTAGTGGCACAACTTAGCATTTGTATTTTTGTAGGTGAAAGGTAACTATTTTCAATACAAGCTACGCCTGCATTTGCCGCCATTTCACTGTTAGAGATTTGTGTTTGTTGCTGCTTATTAATGGCGTAATGTCGTTGCACTATGCCATTCGAATTAAGTATTTTGTTTTTTAATCGGCTTTTTTTACCGTTAATTAAACCTAAAACATCTTCAATTTCATCGTTGTTAATAGGGTCACCTGGTAGATAATGCCCTGTACTATTAATATAAACGTCCACTTAAGATCCTTTTTTAAAATATACGTTTAAACAACGCAGGTTTTCTTCAATATACGGAAATACACAAACCACACACATAAATATTAAATAAGTAGGTAAATATGATGAAGTGCCATGAGGATTTTCAAGCGGTATTAATGACATATTCCCCGCCCACTCTAACGTGATTAGCGACTGAAATTCATCCCAATTAATCACTAAGATTGACGTTAACATGTATAAAGGTAAAGAACCTAAATAGGTATGCGCATGCATTTCCCATATTGATATTTCACGCTTTGGAGCAGCATAACGAACATCCCAATGAGCAACAATTTCATGCGATATCCAAGTTATAATACAAATAAGCAAAATAAGTACGTTCACTTCAAACATCAAGCACATCAATATAGGAACCCCCATTTGAATGCCCATTAAAGAATGCATTAACGATTCTTGAATACCCGAAGTAACTTCAATTTTTGTTGCTCGATGACAACACCAATCCGCAAAGCCCGCAATTCCCCACAAAGGTAAAAATACATACAACATCGCATTAATCAGTAATACCGAGGTGTCCATTTCAATAATTCCATTATTTTTGAAAAAAACAAATACTACTTGAATCAGTACTAAATATATAGGTGTTGCCATTGAAGATATATATTTAGTAACACCCCATACAAAATGGTTTAATCATCATTTAGACTCGATTCAAATAAATCCCCCTCATCAATGATACAATACGCTATTAATACCTATCAGTGACTTATAAATAGCCTATGAAAGATTGTAATCAATGCGGTAAATGTTGTATCAAATACGGCGGAGAAGATCTTTCAGTAACAAAAGAAGAAGTTGACCTTTGGGAGATGTTTGAACCAGACATATTCAAATTTATTAAAGATTACAAAACTTGGTTTGATCCTGAATCTGGCGTTAGGCTGAAACAATGCCCGTTTCTTGAAATAGCACCTAAAGAAAAGCCTCTTGCTGTTAATAAGTATACTTGTAGTATTTACTTCAACAGACCTGAAGATTGTCGCCTTTACCCTAGTCTTATTCCTGAAATGATCAGAGATGAATGTGAAATGATTGAAGCCGTAGATATAGCAAATCCAAAACAAGCTCAAATAAAATTAGATGTATTGATGATATAACGCTATCAGTAAAAAGAATAAGCTTTACTGATAGCGTTGAGCTACCAGTAAAGTAAAACTAACGCCAACATTTAGATAACATGAGCAAACTTAGCGTTTTGCGCCACCTGTTTTTTTCATTTGTACAACTTTTCGCGCTATGGCTAGTAGTTCTGGTGCAATATCGTCTGCGCCATCTTTTATTAATTTACTTACATCGCCCGACGAAAAAAATGAACCTCGTTCAGCTTTAATACCCAAAGCCCTCACAAAGTCTTTAGTTTTTCCTGTACTACCTGTATCTATATATTTAAAGATGATTTGTTCGTTAAGACTATGAGGCTCTTGCTTTAACATAGTGACATCATCTGTAAGCTCTTTTATTTCAGCTTCTAAATTTTCAATTAATTCGGCAATATTATTGTATGGCTTCATTCAGTGTTAACTCTCTTAATTATCGCTATAGCGAAAAACGGGTGTGCTACTAAAATATAAACATTGTAACGCTAAAATTTAATGAGTAGGTATTAACCACAACACTTTTTATACTTTTTACCACTACCACACGAACAAGGATCGTTGCGACTAGGTGTTTTTTCAAAAATAGTCGTAGTGGGTTTATTCAGAATAGCGTTAAGTTCATTAATATTTTCATCAGCATCGCTGTTTAAAGCACTATCAACAGTAATATCTGCAAACAATTCGTTATCAATAACTAAAGTTGCTACTTCTAGTTTTCTTTCTTCACTGGCAACAACCAGTGTTAAAGGATTTTTTTCTGTGCCAAGTTTAACGGTACGCTTAGTGTTATAACCTGTTGTTACATGATTTTCTCTGGTATGGATACGCCCTTTGTAATACAGATCGTGCATATATGCTCCGCTAATAAAAACCTTGAACTGAGCGCGGCAGTATAACGGAATACGATAAATAGTCACTGGATAATAAAAGGAATTGATATTTTTATACTGCTTTAGTAAATAACTGACTTATTTTTTATTTTTTCAGAGCACATTATAAAAAATAACCTACTATTTAAAGTAAGGTTATATATCAACTCCAATCTTCTGTATAATAAGCATTAAAAAGATATATTGGCGTAACATGAACAAAAACATGGACTTAATTAGTGTCAAAATTGACAAATAATAAAATTAAAAAAATATTAATCGAATCATTATTATTAACAAAAGATGGTGTAGGCCTTTTTGATCCCGACGATCGGCTTGTATTTTGTAATGAAGCTCTTGGTGAATTCTTTGGCTCATCTGCGAGCAAAGCACTCAATAAAACCTTTTCTGAGTTATGTTTAGGCTGTTTTAAAACAAAAAAAGGCGCCCACATAGAAACCGATAATTTTGAAACATGGATCAAAAAAGCATTAGCAAATAGAAGAAGCCGTAACTATAGAACCTTTGAAACAGATACAGTAGACGGGAAATACTTTATCGTTACTGAACAAATGGCCCAAGAAAATTTTTTATATTTATATATTACAGATATAACAGAAAAGAAAAAAAGCGAGCTTCAATTAAAACTTATGTCGCAAGAACTAGAAGAACTTGCAACAACTGATTATTTAACTGGTATACGAAACCGCCGCTACTTTTATCAAATGGCTCGAGCCGAATTTAATCGTAGTAAAAGAAAGTCTATTACCCTATCACTGCTTATTTTAGATCTTGATAAGTTTAAATCAATAAATGATAACTATGGACATAAAGCAGGCGATCTCATATTACAAACAGTTACACAAACTATAAGTAAATTATTGAGGGAATATGATATTTTTGCGCGTATAGGCGGTGAAGAGTTTGCTATTTTATTACCTTCAACAGATTTAAACTCAGCCTATATTATCGCAGAGCGAATCCGAAAGTCTGTAGAGTTAATAGAAGTTGTATTCGAAGATAAAACGTTAACCATAACTACGTCCATAGGCATGACTGAGAGTTCAGAACACATTACCTCTTTTGATCAGCTCGTACAAACAGCAGATAAATACTTAAATCAAGTTAAAAACCAAGGAAGAAACAAAGTATTATTTGGTTAGTCCTGCTTCTTCCCTCTTACATCGCATCTCCCTAAAAAACTTAAACAAAAAACTCACTTTTTTCAGGATACTTTTCTTGGTATTTAATAATGTAAGTACATTGCGCCACGGCTTTTTTATTATCTTTTTTAATCTGCTCAAGCACATCTTCTAACAATGTTTTTGCTAATCCCTTACCAGCTAACTCATCAGGTACAAAGGTATGGGTTAAGTGCATTTCGCCGTTTTGATCATCATAAATAATATAGGCGATATAACCATCAATATGGTATTCATATTTACATTCTTTAGCATTATGTATCAGTGTGTAAGGCATAAATTTTAAACTCTTTAATTAAGTGGCTTTAGGAGGTTTGTGTTTTAAATGCACATTTTTCAGCGTACATACTTTTATCTGCCTGATGAATAAAATCATCTGGTGATAAATAAGCTTCAGGCCCAGTTTGAGCATAACCTATACTCATGGTTAATTGATCTAATTCATTATGTACGTTTTCTAATAACCTCTGCCCGTAGCTATTTTTTGCTTGTTCTAAAGTACAATTTGGAAAAACAATACAAAACTCATCTCCACCATATCTAAAAGAATGATCTTCAGCGCGAGTAATACTCTTTATAGTATTAGCCACGCTTAAGAGTATTTCATTACCTTTTTGATGGCCCTGAGTATCATTTATTTTCTTAAAATCATTAAGGTCTATATAAGCGATAGTAACTGATTCACCACGACGTTCAGCACTATACAAAACAGAAACAAGAATCTCATTTAAATTTCTTACATTTAACAACCCTGTTAGTGGATCTTTTGTTACTTGCTCTTTTAACCGAGCAATAACCGCTTCACTTTTAGATTCGTACACATAAACCATCGACCAAATAGCTATTACACAAAGTCCAAAATTCCCCATAACAATCCAATGTATATCTGAGTTCATTTGAAATACTAAACGCCCAAGAACCCCTAAACCAACAAATACACTTATTGTTGTTAATATGGTTCCTACTTTACGTCCTAAAAGTAAATAAGAAATGATAGGGAAAATAAAAAGCCAAGCAAATAAACCACTTCGATAATTAGAGAAATAAATTCCATATAAAACAAGAGAATAAAAAGTACATAAATAGATAAAAGACCAACGTTCCAAATGTTTTGTTGTTGATACAATACTCAGAATATAGAGCCAAAAAAGCGCTATAACCCCTTCCATAATAGCGAAAGAGTGCCACCCGCTTATCCAGTTTTTTATCGCAAAAAATGTTGCAGAAAAAATAGTGACTATCAACAGTATACGTAAAGCGAATCGCCTGTAATCATAGCTTTCTTGTTTAATCATTAAAATTTACCATCATAAAAATCAATTAAATATTTAATTGGTTACCTAAATAATCCTAATAAAAGTTCATTTAAAACGCAGCTTCCCATTATTTAAATATATTGATTAACATAAATACTATGTGGAGTGTAAATTTTTGAAAAATCATTGCTGGTAGTATCTAAATTCAGATGTTATATAACGACAACAAGCTAATGATGTTATTCATACATCTATAACGCTCACGGTATGGGCATTTACAACAATCCTTTAGTTGTACTGTTATTACTAGCATAGCTGATAAAATTGAATTTGTTTATTGAATATAAAAATATTTATTGTGAAAAATTAATATGTTGAACAATAGATAACGAGTCTAAAACCTAATTACGGAGATTTTTTTAAGTGTCACATAACTGACATTCATTATTTTTAATTGTTCTATAATACCATCACATTGGCTCATTTTTTCCACCTAGTTTGGACTAAATAGTTATACACACTGTTTTTAATCCGCTTATCTACAATTAAAACAAATCTGTAGTAGCTAACTTAGGTGTTATTTACGCAGGAGGTTATCGTGAATTATAAAGATTATTATAAAATTATGGACGTTTCTAAAACAGCGTCTCAAGATGAGATCAAAAAATCGTATCGCAAATTAGCACGAAAATTTCATCCTGATGTTAGTAAAGAAAAAGACGCAGAAAGTCGCTTTAAAGATATAAACGAAGCTTATGAAGTACTGCGCGATAAAGAAAAACGCGCCGCTTACGATCAACTTGGTAGCAACTGGAAATCAGGTCAATCAGGATTTACACCTCCACCTAATTGGAAAGATCAATTCAACCAAGGTAATACTAACGCAGGTGACCAAGGTGACTTCAGCGACTTTTTTGAATCACTCTTTGGAAGCGGTTTTGCTGGGAATCAGCGTGCTCCAAGAGGCCGAGGCTCGTATCAAAAGCAAGGTCAAGACAGCAATGCGAAAATCATGATAGATTTGCAAGACTCATACACAGGAGCCACACGAAGTTTTACTCTGCAAGATCAAGTTATTAATCAACACGGACAATCGCAACCTAAAGAGCGCACGTTAAAAATTAATATTCCAAAAGGGATAAAAGCAGGCCAAAAAATTCGCTTAAAAAGTCAAGGAGGGTCTGGCGTTGGCGGTGCAAACAACGGCGATTTATATATTGAAATAGGCTTTAACCCTACTCCATTATATGAAGTTGATGGAGCAAATATTACAACAGAAGTAAACATTAGCCCATGGCAGGCAGCCTTAGGTGACAAAGTTAAAGTACCTACACCAACAGGAGTTATCGACTTAAGCGTGCCTAAATTAAGCAACAGCGGTAGTAAAATGCGTTTAAAAGGTCGTGGATTACCGAGTAAAGTGCCAGGAGATTTTTTTGTAAAACTGAAAATTGTTCTACCAAAAAGTTTATCCACTGAAGAAGAAAAGCTGTATCAATCTTTAAAAGCGCTAACGGCTAATAATAAGGAAAAGGCATAAGCCAAAGAAAATATTTAGCTATTCCCATAACACTTCAAGCTCCAACTTATGTATCTTGAAGTGGCATGGGGATAAGATTTTCTAATCTTTACAAAAGCTTATCTAAAACCGTTTTAGCTTGGCGAATTTTACTAAAGGTTTCAGCACAACCGCCTTTATCTGGATGATGCTTTTGAGCGAGATGTAGGTACTGAGATTTAACCATTTTTGCATCGGCATTCGCCGGAAGATTTAACGTTTCAAGCGCCTCTTTCTTGTGGTCTTGTGCGATATGTTTTTGCCAAAATGATTTGAGCATGTCATTTATTTCGTCTTCTTGTGTTTCAAAATAATGCGTTGAATTTAAGTAATAACTTTCTAGGGGATCGATTGTTTCAAGTATTGTTGGTAACTCATTATTGCTTAGCCTAGGTTCATTTATCGCTGTTCTTTGTATTCGTACCGACTCAATCATAAGTTCAAAGGTTTGCTCGCAACGATATTGTTTTTTTAAATGATAAAGCCCGTGCATACAAAGAAAATGCGCACTAAATAAATCTTTAGTATTCGCCAATGAAAAACACTCAAAAGGTGCTACTTTATTATCCTGCAAATGCTTGATTATCTCATATTCATTGGTTAGTGGGGAACTATTCAAGAATTGATCTATTTCATCAAGTATTGGGGTTAAGTAAGGATTTAATGTCTGCATTTAAATAGCTCTGTTTAACATAAGTTTCAGCTATTAGTTTTTAAAAAATGAGTTAGTTGATAAAGGCGCATTAGGTAAAACCTCTGTGTACTTAGCTTCTTTTTCTAATGCTTCTAAATCTTTAATAATTAACTGATTACGTTTTTTATCAAGGGTGTCTTCTTGCTTCCAAAGTTGTAATTGTTTATTAATGACCTGCCGTACAGATCCCGTCATTCGCGCTAAGGTTTCATCGTTTAAACCATTCACTAAATGATGCTGATGCTCTTCTTCTTTCGCACCCGTATAAAACTTAATTTTATTAATATGTTCTAAAATAATTCGACTTAAACGTGTAGGAACATCGTGCAATATTAAATTGCTTGCCTGCTGTTCTTTTTCACGCATTTTTTTAGCTAAATAAGGCATAAACTGCTGGTTAAATTCAGGATATGTCCACAACCAATGGCGCATGGTTGCCAACTTAACCGACAGTAATTTAACCGTTGTTAAAGGTGAAATAATAACATCGTGTGGTTGGTCATCAAACAGCACCATTAAATCAAAACAATCGCCCGCATAAAGCATGTCTAACGAGGCTTCTCGACCGGTTTCAGCATTGCTTTGTTTAATTTCTAATTGCCCTTCAATCATCACAAAAAAGCGCTGAGTCAGTATATTTGAATTTATATATTCACCTTTATGCCATTCGTTCAGTTGAAATTCTTGTTGAAAATCTTCAATCAGCTTGGTAGGTAAATCAGCAAAAAGATTGGCTTGCTTTACTAAAACGGGGCTGGCTTTTTGTGGTAAATGATTAACATCTTTATTCATAGATAAAATGATTTGGGCCGTAACATAAGCGAGTGTTTTTATTCTACCTAGATGTTGATATATAGCAAAAACTAATAACCTAACTTAGGTAATTCACTTTAACGATTATCTCTTAATTCAATAAATTTCCATTATAAAAATAAAGTTTTATTAACTGTCACTTTTGTGACAGAAGCATTTCTCCAGCTCCCCTATTATAGCCTCACTAACCAAGCAACCTTGTATAAGCCATCAAAACAGTAGATTTATACAAGGTTGTTTATCGGGTCAAATTGCTGATTTGGACATTACCAAAAGCATAAGACTTTTTATTAAATACTTTCAAAGTAACAGGTGATTATTATGACTAAAACAATTGGTATTGACTTAGGTACAACAAACTCATGTGTAGCAGTTATGGAAGGCGGCAAAGCACGAATTATTGAAAATGCAGAAGGTAGCCGTACAACCCCTTCTATTGTTGCTTATGCAAACAACGAAACCTTAGCGGGCCAACCAGCCAAAAGACAAGCAGTAACAAACTCAAAAAACACCTTATTCGCTATTAAGCGATTAATTGGTCGTAAGTTTGATGATAAAGAAGTGCAAAAAGATATTAAATTAGCCCCTTATAAAATCATAAAAGCAGACAACGGCGATGCTTGGGTTGAAGTAAACGGCAAAGCGTTATCGCCACAAGAAGTATCAGCGCAAATTTTACGTAAACTGAAAAAAGATGCTGAAGCTTATTTAGGTGAAACAGTAACCGATGCCGTTATTACAGTACCCGCTTACTTTAACGACTCGCAACGCCAAGCAACGAAAGATGCAGGTAAAATTGCCGGCCTTAACGTAAAACGTATTATTAACGAACCAACCGCAGCAGCATTAGCTTACGGCGTTGATAAAAACAGTAAAGCCGACCAAAAAGTTGTCGTTTACGATTTAGGGGGCGGAACATTCGATGTATCGATTATTGAAATAGCCAATGTAGACGGTGAAAAACAATTTGAAGTATTAGCTACTAACGGCGATACCTTTTTAGGTGGTGAAGATTTTGACTTACGCCTGATTAATTACCTTGCAGATGAGTTTAAAAAAGAAAGCGGAATTGATGTGCACGAAGATTCTTTAGCTTTACAGCGTATTAAAGAAGCGGCTGAAAAAGCGAAAATTGAATTATCATCAGCTATGCAAACCGACGTAAATTTACCGTACATAACTGCAGATGCAAGTGGCCCTAAACATTTAAACGTAAAAGTTACACGTACTAAATTAGAGTCATTAGTAGAAGACTTAGTAAAAAGTACCATAGCGCCATGTGAGCAAGCGTTAAAAGATGCTGGTATAAGTAAAGGTGATATTAGCGAAGTTATTTTGGTAGGTGGTCAAACACGTATGCCAAAAGTACAAGAAGCCGTTAAAAACTTTTTTGGTAAAGAACCACGTAAAGATGTAAACCCAGACGAAGCCGTTGCCATAGGTGCAGCCATTCAAGCGGGAGTGTTATCTGGAACGGTTGGCGATGTGTTATTACTTGATGTAACACCACTATCGCTAGGTATTGAAACCTTAGGCGGTGTAATGACCAAGCTTATTGAAAAAAACACTACAATACCAACACGTGCTTCTGAAACCTTCTCTACAGCTGAAGACAACCAAGCCGCGGTAACCGTGCATGTATTGCAAGGCCAACGCGAAATGGCAAGCGATAATAAATCGTTAGGTCAATTTAACTTAACGGATATTAAACAAGGTCCGCGTGGTTCTGTACAAGTTGAAGTAACCTTTGATATTGATGCAGATGGTATTTTAAATGTATCGGCTAAAGACAAAGCTACAGGTAAGGAGCAAAGTATTAAAATTACCGCATCGAGTGGTTTAAGCGAAGATGAAATTAACAGCATGGTAGAAGATGCCGAAAAACACGCAGCTGAAGACAAACAAAAACGCGAGTTAGTTGAGCAACGCAACCAAGCAGATCAATTAATTCATACCGTACAAACCTCGATGACAAGTTTAGCTGAAGATCAGCAAACAGAGCTTAAAACATTAATTGAACAACTAAAAATGGCAGTTAATGGCAATGATAAAGCAGCAATTGAAATACGAAAAAATGCATTACAAGAGGCCTACAGTAAAATGCAAGCCGAGCAAGCACAGTCACAACAAGCTGAGCAACAAGGTAATACTACCAATAGTGCAGCAAACGACGGCGCCAAAAGTGAAGATGTGATAGATGCCGAATTTGAAGATATATACCCGTAACCATTCAAGATGCAGGTTTCAGTGGGAACAAAAAACAATTTAGGCAAGGCATTAAGTTTACGTCATGGTTATTCCCTTACTAAAGTTAATAACGCGGCATAAATTGTTTTTAGACCCATCGAAGAAGCGCTTGAGCAAAATCACTTCGTCGTTAATGCTTTTTATAAGGGAACGACCATTATTGCAAAGCATTGCCTTGAATTGATATCGCTCAAGCACTCTGAAATACGCATATTGATTGGTAACGGGTATAAGTAACGGTTAATCATTTAAATCTTAAATCTTAAAGCTTTAAATATTAACTAATATTGATTCATATCAGTATATATCCATGAATAAAGTGCCAAACTCTTAATCGAGCTTGGCACTTTTTTCTAATAGCTAATATCTATTGTTAAGCGTACTCAAACACACGGACTATAAAATGAATACTAAATTTTCGAACCCACTAAAAAATCTTTCAAATCAGTTTGAAAATATGGTTAGAGGACGCCTTTGGTTAAAAGTATTATTTGCACTCGCCCTTGGTGTAATTGCAGGTATTCTCTTAGGGCCAGATCTCGGTTTACTTTCAGCTGACACAGTAAAAAATATTACCTCATGGCTTGCCCTGCCTGGCCAAGTGTTTTTAGCTATCATTCAAATGATTGTTGTACCGCTTGTACTTGCTTCAATCGTGCTCGGCTTAGCAGCAAACAATAATCCCGACGCAATGAAGAAAAATGGCGTAATCGCAATTCTTTTCATTATGTTTTCAACCGCATTAGCTGCCATCATAGGTATTGCCTTAGCATTAAATATTCAACCGGGTAATTTTGTTGATGCCTCAGCGTTAATGGAAGCAGGAACTGACCAAGTTGCAAATGTAGCAGCCAAAGGCTTCCCGTCTATGGCAGACTTACCGAGTAAAGTTTCGGGTCTTATTCCTAAAAATCCTTTAGCTTCTATGGCCTCAGGCGAAATGCTACAAGTTATACTCTTTTCAGCTGTACTCGGTGCGGCTTTATTATCTATTCCTGCAAAGCAATCTAAACCCTTATTTGATCTACTTAGCGCACTTCAAGAAGTGAGTTTACGCATTGTATCTTGGGCGATGTTATTAGCGCCTTTAGCTGTTTTTGGTTTAATTACTCGCTTAGTTGCCAACCTTGGCGTAGAAGTTCTCGGCGGTATAGCCGTTTACGTATTAACCGTGCTAATAGGCTTATTACTGGTTGCCTGCTTTTACTTTATTGTGGCTAAAATAACCACTAAACAAAAATTCAGCCTATTTTTCGTTAACGTTAGAGAATTATTATTGCTTGCATTTTCAACCAGTAGTTCAGCCGCTGTTATGCCAATATCTCTAAAAGTTGCTGAAGAAAAGCTAAACATTAAACCCGAAATATCACGATTTTTAGTACCACTGGGCGCCACCATAAATATGACAGGTACAGCTATGTATCAAGGCGTTGCAACAGTATTTCTTGCACAAGTGTTTAATGTCGATCTTAGCTTGTCGAGCTACTTATTTATTATCACCATGTCGGTTGCCGCATCAATCGGTTCACCAGCTACTCCCGGCGCTGGCATCATTATTTTAAGTATGGTGTTAGAAGGTGTTGGTATTCCAGCAGCTGGTATCGCGATTATTCTGGGTGTAGACCGCATACTCGACATGTGCCGAACCTCTATCAACGTACTTGGCGATATTGTTGCCTGTACCACGGTGCAATATTTTTCTAAAGAAAACGTTATTGAAGATAAAAACATAGTAATTTCAGAGCAACCACTTAAATAATCTAATACACTGATTACAATTAGAGAGTTAAAAAAATAACCTCTGCCCTGAAGTTAATAACGAGATAACGTTTAAGTATGAACAATAAAGAAAACAACAATAGCGCAACACCAACACAACAGTTAGAAACACAAAGACAAGCCATTATGGATAGCGAATCTTATAGTTTAGCCTACACTGATAACGACTTTATTTTACGTGACGATTTAAAAGCGGTGCGTTTACAGCTTGAAATGCTAAAAGCCGATTTAATTCTAAAAGAAAACCAAATTGAATCAACCGTAGTGATTTTTGGTGGAGCACGAATACTTGAAGACCACAAAGCAAAGGCAGCTTTTGAAGAAGCCAGTAAAGCATTATCTGAAGATCCTGAATCAGCGATTAAACAGCAAAAAAGCAAACTTACCGAAAACGCAGTAAAGCACAGTTATTATTACAATGAAGCGCGAATATTAGGCCAAAAAATTACAGAACTCTCTTTGCAACACCAAGGTAAGCAATTCGTTGTGGTTACCGGTGGAGGCCCTGGTGCAATGGAAGCAGCAAACCGCGGAGCGGCTGATGTAGGCGGCAAGAGTATCGGATTAAATATAGTGCTGCCTTTTGAGCAAAAACCTAATCCCTACATTACGCCTGAGCTATGTTTTCAATTTGACCATTTTGCTTTACGTAAAATTCACTTTCTTAAACGAGCAAAAGGTTTAGTCGCCTTCCCCGGTGGTTTTGGAACCCTTGACGAATTATTTGAAGCACTAACCTTAATACAAACTAAAAAAATAAAACCAATCCCCATTGTATTAGTAGGAAAAGACTACTGGAGCAAATTGATAAATTTTGAGTTTTTAGTTGAGCAAGGCGCTATAGCAGAAGCCGATCTTAAAATATTTCATATTGTAGATACCGCAATAGAAGCGTATGAATATTTAGAACAGCACTGGCCCCAAAATAACAACAGTAAATTATAGGATTAAAATAGCATGAAAATATGTATGTATAGCAGCAAACCTTACGATGAAAAATTTTTCGGTTTGAATAACCCTAAAAATTTAGAAATATCATACTTTTCATCGCACCTAAACGAAAAAACAGCAAGCATGGCGCAAGGCTTTGATGTGGTTTGCTGCTTTGTAAACGACAATCTTAATGCTGAGGTTTTGGAACAATTAAAAAACCAAGGCGTTCAATTAATAGCTCTACGTTGTGCAGGCTTTAATAACGTAGACCTAAAAGCGGCTAAAGCACTTAACCTTCCAGTGTGTAGAGTTCCTGAATATTCCCCATACGCAGTCGCAGAACATGCTTGTGCTTTAGTACTTGATTTAAATCGTAATATACACCGAGCCCATAACAGAATACGCGAAAACGACTACTCCCTCGATGGCCTTTTAGGTTTCGACCTACATGGAAAAACCGTAGGCGTAATAGGAGCAGGAAAAATCGGACGTGCCTTTGTAAAAATAATGAAAGGTTTCGGCTGTAATGTACTAGTGTACGACCCATTTCTTAAAGAGCAAGATGTTAACGACAACTTCACTCAAGCCAGCTTACAAACCTTATTAACCCAATCCGATATTATATCGTTGCATTGCCCATTAACGACTGACACCCACCATTTGATCAACGCTCATGCAATAGCATCAATGAAACCCAATGTTATGCTCATTAATACCAGTCGAGGTGGATTAGTTGATACCGTTGCTATAATTAAAGCACTTAAATTGAAACAAATCGGTTATTTAGGTATTGATGTTTACGAAGAAGAAAGTGAAATTTTCTTTGAAGATTTATCAGATACCTTTATTCAAGACGACGTCTTCGCACGTTTACAAACATTTCCTAATGTTATTATTACTGGGCACCAAGCTTTTTTTACGAAAGAAGCTTTAAATAAAATAGCTGATACAACACTTACTAATGTCCAAAATTACTTTGCTGGAAACCTTGAAAGCGCGAATACAGTCAGTTTAGATTAATCCAATAACATCTTGTTACACCTAAGTCATTATAAAATATAGAAAAATCAAAATAACGATATAAAAACCAATATATATTGGAATATTTCAATATTAATACATATTCTTAATCCGTTTCGGAATAACTACCTTAACAGCAGTATCGCAATTCAAAATGTGCCAATTTGTTATGCAAGAAATAGCATCAAGGCAAATAGCACATAATCAACCACAAATATTCAAATAAGGCGTAGAAAAAATGGAAAAATCTCTAACACTTATAATGATACTTGGATCTTCTACATTAACTTCATATTCATTTGCTCAAGACCAATGTAACACAACAAACCAATGCGTCACTACCTATGGTAATCAAGCTACAGATTGCCGAGATAGTGCAAGTAGTAATAGCATTTGTATGTGTGGAACAGCAAGTTGTGATTCAATAGTTAGCCCTCCTCCCTTAAGTGAAGGGAGTGTATTTTTACGTAAGCGTAATGCCTCAAGCTTTGCCATAGATGGAGGTAATGGCGGTGCCAATAATCAAAATGTTTACATATGGTCAGCTAATACTGCAAACGTAAACCAAGCTTGGGTAGAAATCGATCGCGGTAACGGCTTTTTCAGCTATCAAAAACAAGACACAAATTACTGTTTAGATGGAGGCGATGGCGGTAGTAATGGACAAAACGTTAGACTATGGACCTGCTCCGATACTAATCAAAGTCAACACTGGAACAAAGTAAATATCTCTGCTAATAATTATCGACTAGAAAAACGTAATGCGTCAGGATATTCAATTGATGGGGGTAACGGTGGAGCCAACGGCCAAAATCTCTATTTGTGGTCAAGTAACAATACCAATCAAAATCAACATTGGACATTTAGCGATGTGAACTCAGATGGAAGCAGCGACATACTTGGGCGCTTTGATAAGAGTAAAGACTTATTGCTCTGTAACTACGATGGTAAACCAGATGAAGATGATCTACATTCTGTTGCTGGTTTAGCTACAATGCTAAGTGATGCACGTTTTTCAGGAGTACAAATTCATTGTACCGCTGGGGCATACGGGATCCAAGGTGGCACCTTTTTAGAAGAAAACAATTTGTTTAATTTAGCTTTTGGTGATCGATGGGCAAGCGCCCACAACAACTACAACAATGCCGTAGATCAAGCTTATAATAAAGTTGCTACTACGTTAAATGCAGGTGGCGATATTTGGGTTGCCGAAGCTGGACAATCTGACTTTACTGCGGATGTTGTACGTAAAGTAAAATCAGAAATGCCTAGTATTAATACCAACAACCGCATTCATGTAGTTCAGCATAGTGATTGGAATGAAGATCAAACGACTCCAGCCGATTTAACTTATACCAAAAATAATACTGATTACAATAAAATTGCAGATGGAAACTCCCAAGGTAATGGTACACCTGGTTTAGCAAGTACTGACGGAGGAGAGTGGACACGAGCAACAAGCGATACACAGGTTGGCCCAGTATGGACAGAAGCCAGAGCAGCGGCACTGCGCTGGATGGGTATTAATTGGGATAACGAAAAAATTAAAAGTGGAGGTATGGACTTTTCAGACACTGTTGAACCTATGTGGATCTTCGGATTTGAAGCACAAACAGGTGGTATTACAGGCTTCTTTGATGCCTACCTATAGCTCTATAAACATCTAATGAGTAAGTATTAAAAAGGAATACCTAATGTATTCCTTTTTAAATAATATCTTTTTATTCATCCTACATTAAAAAGGGAAATGATGACTATCATTAAGACACGGATTTTCAACGTCAAAAATATTCTCCACACAGTTATATTGTTACTTGCCTTCATCTTAGGTATTTTCACACATAAATATTTATTAAATGAGAACAAAGCAACTAGACTTGATTCAAGCTCACATAATCAACACTCACTTTCATTCAGTAACTCCCAACAACAAACCAATACAAACCTAGAGTCAATTGAACAAACGAATACAATTCAAGATCAGCAAAGTAGCGAAAAATTTAATAACAAAGCCCGTGAATTAGCTGAAAAAAAACCTAATATATTGAATAACTCTATGCTCAATATTACTATTGCTTCTTGGGCAATAGAAGATCCTATTGCCGCGTTAGAATTTGCTTTATCTCACCAAAATCATTTCATCCTAGCAGATTTAGTTATGTCGATTAGCGGAAAAAATCAAGAGCCTATAATACTAGAATGGCTTTTAGCAAATAAAAATCACCCGCAGTACACCTATTTAGAGCAAAGTTATTTTACCGCTTTTGCTACAGAGGATCCTCTACTGGCATTAGATAAAATGCAAAACGCTTACCCAGAAAAAGCGCAAGGTAATATTTTAATGGCCATAATTGATTCTTGGGCAACACAAAATGCTGAAGCCGTTCTTACTTGGTTAGACTCAAGAGAAAAAAATGCACTTACCGTAGATCTTCAAAACATAGCAATGAATCACTATATTAAACAAAATCCACAAGATGCTGCAATCGACATAACACACATGCGTACTGGAGATAATAAAAGGCAGCTTATTTCAGCAGTAGCCGATACATTGGCCAAACAAAATATTGATGAAGCAATAAAATGGGCTGAAACTTTACCTATAGAAGAACAAAAAAATGCCATTTCAACAGTCATGAATCAGTGGGTAACAAATGGTTACTCTGAAACAGCTTTAAATTATTTACTTGCTCGAGACGACCTGCAAGCTGATGCCACATTGCTAAGTTCAACCATAATAAATATTGCTCAAAATGATACCGATTTGCTTATTAATCGACTCGAAGAATTTTCAGACAATAATAAAAATATGGTAATACAAGAAATAGCTTCAGCATTAATTTATCAAGGAAATAATAGCGATTACGAAAATTGGTATCAAAGTTTACCTATGGGAGCAGAAAGAGAAGCCGCAAGTATACCTGTTATAGAAGCCAATATTCGTACAGATCCTGAACTTGCTTTTAGATACGCTGAAAATATTATTTCAATAAACACTCGAAAACTCTACCTAATAGAAGCAGCAAAATCTTGGGCAAACTACGATCCTAATCAAGCTCGCTCGGCAATAGAATCAAGTGATGTGCTCACTGTAGCGCAAAAAAATGAAATACTTGCCGAGTTTCAATATTAGAGCCTGTTGATCTTTTCTGATTATTTTTACAGCGGTTTATTACAAGGTAAATCATATGTTTCGTCGTTATTCTACTCTAAAGTGCGATAACGTAGTAGAAATGGCTAATATACCCATAACCATTCAAGATGCAGGTTTCAGTTGGAACTAAAAACAATTTAGGCACAGATTTTACGTTCCAAACAAAATCTAAGGTCTACATCCATACAGAAACCTGTCTAAAGTTAATCACGTGGCAATTCCCTTATAAAAACAGTCATTTTAAACATAAAAAATTTTTACATACGTCAAAACACACGCTAAAACCCTAAAAATATAATTAGAACTCTAACCTTTGATTAAAAATAACAAACCTATTCAGTAACTAACACGACTAAATAACCGTTATCTCCTGCATAAAAAACAATAAAAAGCCTAATAAATAAGGTTTTTTGTTAATCTACACCTTAAAAACCTCATTTGATTATTACTACAAAAACCATTAGTATAGTTATTAATTGAGCGTTCAATAAAAAAGACACCAAGCATATGCCCAAAGTTGGAATGAAGCCCATACGCAAACAACAACTTATCGATGCCACATTAGAATCGATAGGAGAATACGGTTTACAAAGTACAACCATTATTACTATTAGCCGCATTGCAGGTTTATCATCAGGCATTATTAGTCATTACTTTGGTGGTAAACAAGGTTTGATAGAAGCTACGGTTATGCACCTTTTAGAGCAACTGAGATTATCTTTACTTGTGCGTATTTCAGTTAAAAGCCTTACAGCAGATGAACGTTTAAAAATAATTATAGAAGCCAACTTTACGCAGTTTCAACAATCAACCCCGGCAATAAAAACTTGGCTTAGCTTTTGGACAGAGTCAATGCACGACCCTAAGTTGAAAAGACTACAACATATTAATAGTAAGCGTTTATACAGCAACCTGCTTTTTTCATTTCGTCAAATATTAGACGAAAAGGCCGCAAAAAACACAGCTAAACAAACGGCCGCTATGATTGATGGATTTTGGCTACGTTGTGCTTTAAGCCCAAATCCAGATGAAGAATTTAAACAAGCTGAGCAGTTATGTAAAAGCTTTATAGATGCTCAACTTAACTTAGCAAAATAACCCTATTCAAATAAACAAATACATTAACGAAAGCGGAGATATTACTTGTCATTAATACGCCACAAAAATTATGTCGATGGTACTTATATTGAAAATACTCATGGTGAAACCTTTGATGTGATCAACCCTGCAACGGGAAAAGTTATTTATCAAGTTGAAATTGCCGACGAACAAGTGAAAGAAAAAGCGATAGCAAGTGCTAAGCGCGGCTTTGCTACTTGGTCTGCTATGAGCGCTATGGAACGTAGCCGTATTTTATTAAAAGCCGTTGCCTTATTGCGTGAACGTAATAACGAGTTAGCCCAAATTGAAGTACTTGATACAGGTAAACCATGGCAAGAAGCCTCCGTAGTTGATGTGTTATCAGGTGCTGACTCTATCGAATTTTTTGCTGGATTAGCCCCTGGCGTTGAAGGTAATCAACAATCAGTAGATGGCGACTTTTACTACACACGTCGTGAACCATTAGGTATTTGTGCTGGCATTGGCGCTTGGAACTACCCTCTTCAAATCGCCTGTTGGAAAGCCGCACCTGCATTAGCTTGCGGTAATGCTATGATTTTTAAACCATCAGAAGAAACACCACTTGGCGCATTAAAGCTAGCGGAAATATTCACTGAAGCCGGTGTTCCTAACGGCGTATTTAACGTGGTTCAAGGTGCTGGTGAAGTGGGTGCATGGTTAACTCATCATCCTGAAATAGCTAAAGTTTCTTTTACCGGCGAAGTAGGCACAGGTAAAAAAGTGATGACAGCCTCGGCGAGCACACTTAAAGATGTCACTATGGAGCTTGGTGGTAAATCACCCTTAATTATTTTTGATGATGCCGATATCGACAATGCCGTTTCTGCTGCTATGTTAGGCAACTTTTATACTCAAGGCGAAGTGTGTACAAACGGTACTCGCGTATTTGTACAAAAGTCTTTATACCCTACCTTTATTGAAAAATTGATTGAACGCACCAGCAAAAATATTGTAATTGGTGATCCTATGGATCCTAACACCAACTTTGGCGCACTTATTTCTGAAAAACATCAAAAACTCGTACAAAGCTATATAGATATTGGCATTAAAGAAGGCGCTACATTACTGCACGGCGGTAAAGCACTTCAACCAGAAAACGCGCCTAATGGCTACTTTACTGCTCCCACTATTTTTGGTGATTGTACTGACGACATGACCATTTGCCGCGAAGAAATTTTCGGGCCAGTTATGAGCGTACTCACCTTTCATGATGAAGACGAAGTGATCCGCCGAGCTAATAACACAGAATTTGGTTTAGCCGCAGGTGTATTTACCCAAGATATTACGCGCGCTCATCGTGTTGTTCATCAAATAGAAGCAGGGATTTGTTGGATCAATAGCTATGGCGCATCGCCAGCACAAATGCCTGTTGGCGGTTACAAGCAATCAGGTATTGGTCGAGAAAATGGCCTTTCTACACTGAACTACTTTACCCAAATTAAAGCGGTATATGTAGGCATGCAAAAACTTGATAGCCCTTTTTAGCAGCTAAATAGCTAATAAAATTTCAATCTCTACTTCTTCACATTATTAAAACGGGTTTTAAATGAATAGCGAAAATTTTGATTACATTATTGTAGGTGCTGGTTCTGCGGGTTGCGTATTAGCAAATCGTTTAAGTGAAGACAGTACTAACAATGTATTGCTTATTGAAACAGGCGGTAGCGATAAAAGTATTTTTATTCAAATGCCAACAGCCTTATCTATTCCAATGAACACAAAAAAATATGCTTGGCAATTTGAAACACAACCTGAGCCATTTTTAGATAACCGTCGTATGCATTGTCCTCGCGGTAAAGTATTAGGTGGTTCTTCTTCAATCAACGGCATGGTTTATGTGCGTGGACACGCTAAAGATTTTGATGAATGGCAACAACATGGCGCACAAGAGTGGGATTATGCTCACTGCTTACCTTATTTTAAAAAGTCTGAAGATTGGGCTTTTAGAACAAACGAGTATCGTGGAAAAGCAGGACCTCTTGGTGTAAACAACGGCAACAAAATGAAAAACCCACTTTACAAAGCCTTTGTTAATGCAGGTGTTGAAGCGGGTTATTTTGAAACTAAAGACTACAACGCCGAACAGCAAGAAGGCTTTGGCCCAATGCACATGACCGTTAAAAACGGTGTTCGTAGCTCAACAGCTAACGCATATTTGCGCCCTGCTATGTCGCGCAGCAACTTAACCGTTGTTACTCATGCATTGGTACATAAAGTACTGCTTGAAGGCAAAAAAGCCGTTGGCGTTAGATACGAACGCAAAGGCAAAGTAGTTGACGTAAAAGCCAATAAAGAAGTTGTTTTATCTGCAGGCCCAATTGGTTCTCCACATTTATTACAACTTTCAGGCATAGGCCCTAAAGCGGTACTTGAAGCGGCAAATATTGAAGTAAAACACGATCTACCCGGTGTTGGCCAAAACCTACAAGATCACCTAGAGTTTTATTTTCAATTTAAATGTAAACGCCCTATTACCCTTAATGGCAAACTAGATTGGTTCAGTAAGTTAAAAATAGGTGTGCGCTGGATTTTAACTAAAAAAGGTTTAGGTGCCACTAATCATTTTGAGTCTTGTGGTTTTATTCGCTCTAAAGCGAGTGTTGAATGGCCTGATTTACAATATCACTTTTTACCAGCAGCAATGCGCTACGACGGTAAAGAAGCCTTTGCAGGTCATGGTTTTCAAGTACATATTGGCCATAACAAACCTAAAAGTCGTGGGTATATTAAGGCTATTTCAGCCGATCCTACCGCGCATCCAGAAATTTTATTTAACTACCTTGAACACGAAGAAGATCGTGAAGGGTTTCGTGCTTGTGTTCGCCTAACGCGCGAAATTATTAATCAACAAGCGCTTGATGAATACCGCGGCGAAGAAATTCAACCGGGTACACATATTCAAACAGATGATGAAATAGACACCTTTGTGCGTCAATCTGTTGAAAGTGCTTACCACCCTTCTTGCTCGTGCAAAATGGGTACAGACGAAATGTCAGTAGTTGATCCACAAACACGAGTTCATGGCATTGAAGGTCTACGCGTTGTTGACTCGTCTATCTTCCCAACCATTCCTAATGGTAATTTAAATGCGCCTACTATTATGGTTGCTGAGCGCGCAGCCGACATTATTCGTGGTAAAGATCTGCTTGCACCTTCAACAGCGGCTGTAACGATAGATCCTAATTGGCAAGAACAACAACGTTCAGCAGTACCTAAAAGAACAATCAGCTAAATTTTATAATATATCCCCGTAACCATTCAAGATACAGGTTTACACATCTTGAATGGTTACGGGTATAAACGCGAGTATCTTTCATCTCTTAATTTTCGTCATCTTATATTTTATAAGACCGCGGAAATTAAGCTTTGAAGCCTATAGTAACAACTATTATTAGGCGATTCTAAATACTCAAACTATAAACAGAAACAGGAGTAAATCATCTCTAAATTTATTGAAATAACCACCAAGGAGCTATCATGACACCTTGGCTATCTGCAGGCATATTATTCACCTTTGCCGCTATCATATTTGTACTATATCGCTGGGGAAATATTCGCTGTGTTGGCGTAACCCCAGTTAGAACCTTCACCTTTATTGCTATTTTGTTTACTTCAGGACTTGATGTGGGACTTATTATGTTCCCGCTCACAGAGTTTGCTGGCTATGCCGATTTAGCCACCAGCCCTGAATACGGATTCACCAATCCGTTAGCGGTAGAATTTGGTTTTTGGGCCTTTCTTATTTGGGCTTTTTACTTTTTAACCTGTTTTTACTTTTGTGTACTTGAACCCCGCGTACGCTTTTTTGAACTCCCTTTGGTTAAAATTATTAACAACATTGTCATCATAGGTACTTGTGCCTTTACCGCCAATTTATTACTGATCAACCTACCTTGGTACATGCCAGAACTTGGCGATGGCGAATCTATTATTGCTAGCTTTTATGCCATTGTTTTCTTAGTTATAGCCTTTGCTGTTTATTCAAGTACCAACATACGCTACGTGCGTATTTTAAGTTTAGCCACTACTTGGCTTTTTCTTGGCTTAATCGCATTAATGTGGAGCGGCGCTTTTCTTGGTGAAAACTCAAGCATCGGCGAGTTTGCGAACACCTTTGCCATGCTCGGCGGTTACTTTGGTAACATTCACGAATTTGTTTTACCTATGAACGACTACCACGAGTTTTACCTTTATTGGTGGTTTGCATGGAGTATTATGATCGGCCAATTTACGGCTCGTTTTGTGGGTGGTTTACGTACCTACCAAGTACTTGTGGCTATGATGGTATTTCCGTCTATCCCAATTGCTATATGGTTTACCGTATTGTACTACTACAACTTAAACGGCATAGAAACAGCCGGTTTCTATAACATTGCCATGGTTGTTGTGGGTATTACCTTTGTGATCAACTCACTCGATTCATTAGTGCGTTTATATACCGACAATTTGAATATTGGCGTTGCTCGTATAGGTAAAGTGAAATACTTAATAGGCAACCTCGTTGCACTTAGCTTACTCACTTTATTATTTAAACTCGATTTTTTACAAATTCAATGGGTTGGTGCTGTAGTGATCGGATTATTCTTCACCTGTTTTGGCTATATTTTATTCGCCAAATTCAAAGAAGTAGCAGCAATAGAAAGCTCGCCGAAAGAAAACAAAATCGATTTCACCAAAATAGAACACGTGACTTAATAAATGAGAATTAAATTAATGAAAAAAAGCATTATCACACTAGCAATAAGTTGTTTACTAGCGCTATCTACCAACGCCTTAGCTGACGTTTCTTCAACCGTTAACTTAACGTCTGACTACACTTTTAACGGTGTAAGTAACAGCGACAATGGCCCAGCATTACAAGCCAGTTTAGATTACTCAAACGACAATGGTTTTTACACCGGAACATGGGCAACCAACGTAGACTTTGGTAGCGGAGATAACACTCAACTCGAATGGGATATTTACGCCGGACAATACTTTCAGTTAAACGAAAAAGTAGGACTTAATGCAGGTATTGCTTACTACACTTACCACGGTTATTCAGGAGCAGATGAGCTAAATTACCCTGAGGCTTATGCCAAATTTGGTTATAACTCATCGGTGGGCGATACCGAACTCAACTTCTGGTACAGCTGGGACTATTTTGGTCTTGATGTTGGTCACTACATTGCTATGGTTGCTCATACCTTTGAAATTGCACCAGGACATAACGTTAGAGCGAGTTTCGATCGTTCTACCTCACGTGATGAAAACAAATGGGCATGGAATGGTAAAGAAGCTTACAACCACGTTCGTCTTGAATACATGAGCAGCTATAAAGGTTTTGATTTTAACCTCGCGCTTGAAGACACCAATATGAACATAGATACCGCAGATACGCGCGTTGTGTTTTCTGTATCTCGTACTTTTGGTTTATAAAAATCTGAATCTAGTTTTATGATGACATGACTCATCTTTTAAAGCTCTTACATGTCGCGTGTAAGAGCTTTTTTATTGATAAATAACCTTTAACACTTCCTGCTGTCTTACTATCCCTGTATTATCTGCGCCATAAATTTCGACAACCTTTGTTGACACCCATCCTTTAGATTGGACCCTGTTATGACCAAAACACACAAACCCAATAGTGCCGCTATGCTTAAAAGAGCTCACCAAAATATGCCTTTAGGCGTTGCTGATAGTTACAGATATTGGGGCGAAGACAACACCGTATTTTTAAGTAGCATGAAAGGCTGCACGATTACCGATTGCGACGAGCAAACTTTTGTTGATTTTCGGTTAGCTTACGGCCCTATTATATTAGGTTATCGCGATGAACGTGTGGATAACGAAGTGATAAATGCCATTACTAACATTGGTACTATTTCTGGTTTTTCTACGGGTCTTGATTCTGACGTTGTTGAATTGGTTAAGTCGCTCTGCCCTAACATTGACCAAATGCGCTTTGCTAACTCAGGTACTGAAGCGGTAATTGGCGCGGTACGTACAGCGCGTGGTTTTACTCAACGTAATAAAATTGTTGTAGTTGAAGGTGGATTTCATGGTTTGCATGACGAAGTGATGTGGAAATCAGACGTTGATAACTGGGAAGTAAGCGATAACAAATCGCCCGAAATCATTCCTTTTGGCGCAGGTATTCCACAAAGTACACGCGAACATCAAGTTAGCGTACCGTTAAACGACTTTGATGCGATTGACGCGGTATTTGCAGAATATGGTAACGATATTGCAGCTATTTTAATCGAACCAATTATGGGTAACTGTGGCTCTATTGCTTCTACACAAGAATACATGCAAAAGCTACGTGATATTTGCGACAACAATGGCTCGTTATTAATTATGGACGAAGTTAAAACGGGCTTTCGCGTAGCTAAAGGTGGCGTACAAGCTTTATATAACATACATGCCGATATAACCACTTACGCAAAAGCTATGGGTAATGGTTACCCTGTTGCAGCTTTTGGTGGCCGTGCAGATGTAATGAGTGCAATTTCGTTTGATAAAAATGGCGTAACACATGGCGGTACTTATACTGCAAACATGGTGGCGTTAAGTGCAGCAAAAGCAACGTTAACCTTACTAAAAGAAACCGATGCGCTAGCAACTATCGACCATGTTGGCGAAAAAATTCAAGCCTTGCTTTCTCGTGTATTTACTAAGTTTGATGTTGAACATTGCTTCGCAGGACCTAATGCTATGTTTGGTGTGCATTTTGGCGCTAACGTTCCACAAAATTATCGTGACTGGAAAAAAACCAACAGCGATTTATATACGCAATTTGCCATGAATTTAATCGACAATGGCGTAATGCTAGAACCCGATTCGCGCGAACCTTGGTTTATTTGTGAAGCGCATCAAACGTTAGATTTTGAATGGTTAGAACAAGTGGCTGAAAAATCGATGGCTGCGGCAATTAACGCATAAGCAGTTAAAAAATTAACGCGTAAAACAGTAAACAATCAGCTGTATTTAGCACAATCTTTATCATTCAAATTGATTAAATACAGCTCTATTCTTACATTCGAAGCTTACTGTTTATTATGCTTCAAGTGCAATAGAAGCCATTTTCATGGTACTTTCAAACGATTCAGCGCCGGCAATAAATAAACCGTTATGACAGAACATAGCGTCGTTAAGTCCCGTAACTTCTTTCAACTTATCACCCGACAAACCAGCCCATGGTGCAGGTAGCGATTTTCTATCTTCAAATGATCCAGGTTCTACAGGTACGGTTTGAATGCGCCATTGACCCGATTGAGATGGATAAACCATATATAACGCTTCAGTAGATAGCGCATGTACGGTTCTTTTCCATGGTGTGTATTTGTCTAGCACGATAACTCGTGGATCTTTTGCATTATCAATGGCTTTCGCCACAATATCTTTTGCGCTAATTCCACCACTAGCTGACGCTATAAATCGCGTTAAAATACGCGCAGCAAACTCAACGGCTTCATCAAAGCAAGTATCAAAATGACTGTCTTCTTGCCATGTAGGGTTAAACATTGAAATGGTTTGGCTAAGGCTAATACCTTGAGCAACACCTTCAGCATAACCACAGTCAATAGCGTCAATCGTTGACACTAAGCCCGCATCAACCGCATCAGCGACTTCTTGATTGTTTTGGCATATTTCTAAACCATATTTTTGCCAAATTAAACCAAACGAAGAATAAGGAATACCATTTTCACGTGCGCCAGCACCACCACGTTGATGATGATCAAAACGCCCTGCGTCTGCGTTATATTCGCCACCTACATCAATCACAATATCAGCCTTGCCGATAATCTCTAAATCACGCGTACGTATCAACTTAAAAGAAGGAATAATGCACTTAAGTGCAGCAACACTAAACACATCGTCTGCATGAAAATTACCATCGTGAGTTGCTATTGTTTTATCAGTCATTTGTATTCTTAATTTAAATAGTGATTTTGAGAAAGGGATAAGAAGATATCGCGAGTTAAATGTTACGTTTAAAAATAAGTAACCAGTAATACTTGTCAGTAAAATTACACGGCGAATTCTATACGAAGACGCCTAATAACAACAGTTAGTTTTTAAATATCGTACCTAAACAATACCTAAAGATACTCAATATTTATCTCAACATCATGAATAAAAAACGATAACTACAAGAAAAGTCTTAAATTTTTACTGACCTCTTGAATAAGTGATTTTGGCACTTCTTGTTCTTTGGCGAGTTTGTCCCAATGTGATACTGCTTCAATCGTTTGATTTAAAACATCATCTATCTTTCGTTTACTAAAAATAGGGCTAAGTTTTTCAAAGCTATAAAAATCATCTCTTGTGAAATTATCTTGCTTTCCGTTAAGTGTCATCCAGTGTTTACTTACCCAATGGCTATCAGGTTTATAACTATAGGCTAGATCGTAAGCGGGAGCTAATTGCCACTTATTATTTTTATCTAATGTAAAACCAAAGTTTTTAGCGTGATCATCATGGTTTCGAGCAACGACATTAAACACCATACGTTTAAATAGCTGCATAGCATCGTCTGGATTAAGACTAAGCTTTCTTGCTGTGCCAAATAATTCCGCATAAGAATACGAACCTATTTTTTTATAACTAACATGTTCAAGCCCATTAAGCGTTTGAACATGTATTTTGTCATTACCGCTGCGATCAAATCGTTCGGTGATAAAGTGCCTGCGTTTTCCTTCATTAAGGAGATGACACGGCATCATGTCTATACCGCACTCTTTAGCTAATAAGTGATAAGTATATTCCATAGCCCCATATCCCATAGGATCACCAAAGGTTTCCTGATTTTTGTTGTGCTCGCTAACACCATCAAATTTCATGAGGTAGTGAGTAAAGCTATCAGGTGCATCTGTTTGACCTGATCTTACTTGAGTAAAATCTTTATTAAAGGCAAGCACAGCTTTAGGTCTTGCTCCACCAGCGCTCATACCCACAGACATAAGAGACATCATTGCTTCTTTATTTTCTTGTCCGTTACTTGTCAAATTAACGCTAAATTGCGCGCGTTTATCTAACACCTCTTGAGCTATAGAAATAAGCGATTCAATATGTATTGGCTGAGAAGCATTAAGATTTTTTCTTTTTATCGCGGGCGAAAAAGTTAAAGCTCCCATACCGCGCATACCTGTATACTGTAAGCGCTGTAAAGGTGTTATATCACTTGTTGATTTACCTTGGCTGGCTATCCATGCATTCATAACAGCATTACCAAAATCATCAGGTAACGAATCGGCTATAAGTCCGGGTAAACCTTTGAAAGTGGCATGATCTATTTGAGGAAATGAGTAAATCTTTTTAGCTAAAGGCATTTTAATGGGAGATAATTCAATACCTGTTTTAATGAAACTAGGAAAGTATTCAAATGCTCCTATTTGAGTATCTGCATTATAACTAACAGCACCAACGTCGTACTCTTTATAATTAACCTTTATGACTTCAGTTACCATTTTAGAGTGTCCTTACTTGGCTTATTATTATGACTTTGCTTATTACTTAGAGTGGAACCTGTAGCTCTCTTTCGTTCCTTTCCCATCATTTCGATAAGTTGAATTGGAGATATTTCTTGTTTTGGTATAAAAAAATTTAATTGCTCTGTTATTTCAAGCCCAATTAGAATAGCGATTAGTGATTCAAGCGTTGATTTCCCTTTTTCACTATTAATTACAGCTTTAAGAGAGACTCCCGATTTTTTAGCTAATTCTTTTTGAGTAAGATTAGCATTAAGTCGAGCCATTTTAATTCTATCGCCCATTTCATTTGCAATGGCATGAGGTGTAAGTTCATCAAACATAACAATAACCCTTAAAAGAAGTATTATAGTAAATATACGCAGTAATAATCCCTACAAGGATTATTACAAGATAAAGAACAAAATACAACCATTAACCACAAAAAACCTTTTAAGGATAATTAAATCAATAAAAATAGATAAAAACCCCTTAAAGGACTTTTAACTTACACAGCAACAAATATATTTATTTACTTGTTAGTTACCCTAATAACAAAAAGGTGAGCTAGTTGCTCACCTTTGTGTTTATAACATGTTGGTTTTACTTAACAATTAAGCTTTACCATGCTGCTCAGCTAGGTATAACCAAGTTGGTATAACGGTATCTGGGTTTAGTGATACGCTATCGATACCTTGCTCTACCAGCCAAGCGGCAAAGTCTTCGTGGTCGCTTGGGCCTTGGCCACAAATACCCACATATTTACCTCGTGCTTTACAGGCTTTAATCGCCATAGACAATAAGGCTTTTATTGCAGGGTTGCGCTCATCAAACAAATGCGCAATTAAGCCTGAGTCTCTATCTAAACCAAGCGTTAACTGAGTTAAATCGTTAGAGCCAATTGAAAACCCATCAAAGTGATCTAAAAACTGATCAGCCAATAAAGCGTTTGAAGGCAGTTCACACATCATAATAACGCGTAAGCCATTCTCGCCACGTTTTAAGCCATGTTCAGCTAATATATCAATTACCTGTGTTGCTTCTTCTAATGTGCGAACAAATGGGATCATTATTTCTACATTGGTTAAATCCATATCGTTACGTACACGTTTTATCGCTTCACACTCAAGAGCAAAACAATCTCTAAAGTCTTTAGAAATATAACGCGCTGCACCACGGTAGCCAATCATAGGGTTTTCTTCTTCTGGCTCGTATTCTTCACCACCCACTAAATTTGCGTATTCGTTCGACTTAAAGTCAGACATGCGCACAATCACTTTTTCAGGTGAATAAGCAGCCGCTAAGGTAGAAATACCTTCGGTAAGTTTAGCAATGTAAAATTCTACAGGGCTATCGTAACCCGCGATAATATCGGTAATTTCTTCTTTTAAATCTATCGATTGTTCATCAAAGTTAATCAGTGCTTTAGGATGCACACCAATCATTTTGTTAATAATAAACTCTAAACGCGCTAAACCTATACCTGCATGGGGTAAACGAGCAAATGCAAAAGCTCTGTCTGGATTACCCACGTTCATCATTATTTTTAGTGGTAACTCAGGCATTTTGTCGACTTCAGAGGTTTTAACCTTGTATTCAAGCTGTCCTTCATAAATAAAGCCGGTATCACCTTCAGCACACGACACGGTTACTTTGTCGCCATTGGCTATTTTACTGGTTGCATCGCCACAACCTACTACAGCAGGAATACCCATTTCACGGGCAATAATAGCAGCATGGCACGTACGGCCACCACGGTTGGTAACAATGGCTGAAGCACGTTTCATGATAGGTTCCCAGTCAGGATCTGTCATGTCAGTTACTAAAACATCGCCCGGCTGGATCTTGTCCATTTCATCAAGCGAGGCAAGCACTTTGGCTTCACCACTACCAATTTTATGGCCAATTGAACGACCTTCAGCAATAACTTTTGCGGTTTCTTGTAATTGAAATTGTTCTATTACATTAGTGCTTTCACGGCTACGTACAGTTTCAGGTCGAGCTTGTACAATATATAGCTTTCCGTCGAGGCCATCTTTTGCCCATTCAATATCCATAGGACGTTGATAGTGCTTTTCAATAATAACGGCTTGTTTCGCTAAATTCATTACCTCATCGTCGGTTAACGAAAAGCGATTAGATTGCGCTTCGTCTACATCAACAATTTCAACTTGCTTGCCATGTTCAGGGTTGTCTGCGTAAATCATTTTAATAGCTTTACTACCAATATTTCGGCGAACAACAGCAGGTTTACCTTTAGCTAACGTAGGTTTATGTACATAGAATTCATCTGGGTTAACAGCGCCTTGTACCACCATTTCACCAAGACCTAAGCTTGAAGTTACAAACACTACATCTTCAAAACCCGATTCAGTATCGATAGAAAACATAACACCGCTTGACGCAATATCACTGCGCACCATACGTTGAATACCCGCTGAAAGCGCCACACCACGGTGATCGTAACCTTGGTGTACTCGATATGAAATAGCTCGGTCGTTAAATAAAGAGGCAAATACATGCTTGATAGCAATCATTACTGCGTCAAGTCCACGTACATTTAAAAAGGTTTCTTGTTGTCCTGCGAAAGAAGCATCAGGCATGTCTTCAGCCGTTGCAGATGATCGCACAGCAAAAGAAGCTTCATTTGAAAATTCACCGGCAAGCTTAGCATAGGCTTGCTCAATGTCAGTCTGCATTTGTGGTAAGAATGGCGTATCAATAATCCATTGACGAATAGTTGTACCGCATTCGCCTAGTGCGTTTAAATCATCTACATCAAGAGTATCTAAAAGTTGATAAATTTTGTCGTTTAATCCGCTTTGCTCTAAAAACTCGTTAAATGCAAACGAGGTAGTAGCAAAACCTCCTGGCACCTGTACGCCAACATTGGCTAAGTTAGAAATCATTTCGCCTAATGATGCATTTTTACCGCCTACGCGATCAACATCATTCATTCCAAGCTCTTCATACCAAAGTACATATTCTTGCACGACAACATCCTCAAGTTATTTAATTAAAAGTGTATAATTAAAAAACTTTATTCAAATAAAACATTAACATATGAAAAGTTTCTTAGGTATAAACTTTATTTTTAAACGATTAAGTGTTTATGTTCAAATATTACTTATTCGTAATTAAATAAAAATCATTGATGTTTATAGAGTAAACATTCTACACTGTGATCAATAAAATCAAAACCCCTTTCGTAAGTTTTCATACATAGGAACAAAAATGAGAGCAGCTTTTTATATTTCAGACGGAACAGCGATTACTTCAGAAGTATTTGGTCATGCGTTGTTGTCGCTATTTCCTATGGAATTTGAACATCACACCATTTCTTTTGTTGAAAGTACCGAACAAGCTTTATTAGCCAAAAAACAAATCAATAAAGCGAGTAAACGCGCAGGCGAGCCACCTTTAGTTTTTCATACCTTTGTAAACCCTGAAATAAGAGAGATTATTGATGGCTGCGACGCCATTATTTATAACTTTCTTGAGCATTTCATTCCTCCTCTTGAAAAAGAATTAGGTATAAAAGCGAACCCGCAACCTCATAGAACGCACAGCATTCATGAAAAAAGTTATGATAATAGAATTGACGCCGTTAACTTTGCATTAGCGAATGACGACGGAACAAATATCAGTAACTACGAACATGCCGACGTTATTTTAGTAGGTGTATCTCGTTCAGGAAAAACCCCATCAGCTCTATATCTGGCCTTACAATATGGCATAAAGGCGGCAAACTACCCTTTTATCGACGAAGACATGGAACATTTAAGAATTCCTGAATTTTTAAGAAAATTTAAAAAGAAAATATTTGGTTTAACCATTGATGCCGACCGATTGATGGATATTAGAAACAATCGAATGTCTAACAGTAAATATGCATCGTCACGTCAATGTAGAATGGAACTAAGAGAAGTTGAAAAGCTTTACAAAAAAGAGAAAATTCCGTTTATAAACACCACTAAATTTTCGGTTGAAGAAATTACCGCCAAAATTCTTTCAGAAATGAAGCTACAACGAAATAAGTATTAATATCAATACCACGAGTAAAATAGATAATACAAAACTAAAGCTTTATTTTATAAACAATGAGGTATAATTGTATCTCATTGTTTATTTGAGTTAATACCATCAAACATACTGATCTAAAAGAAAATCTACCCGTCATTACTTCAAGCGCTGAAGCAAGTTCAAATATGCCCGTATCAGAAAACAACACCCAGTTAAAAATTGCCACGTTTAACTTATTTAATTACCTTGAGCCACCTAATGCTTGTTACGAATTTGAGCGTATTTATAGCGCAGAGCAATGGGCTAAAAAGCAAAACTGGATCACTACATATTTACAAGAATATCAACCTGACATTATTGGTTTTCAAGAGGTATTTAGCCCTGATTCGTTAAAAGCACTCGTGGCAAAGCAAGGTTATGAGTATTTTGAGGTAGTTGATCAACCTGAAATAGTTGACGACTTTATTTACCGCAGCCCTGTTGTAGCTATAACCTCTCGTTACCCTATTGTTGATATAGCTAGCGTAAAACCCAATATGGAACTGGCACAAAGTTTAGGGTTAACTGACGACTTTTCTTTTAGCCGAAAAGTGTTAAGAGCCACCGTTAATGCTCCTCATATCGGCAACACAGATTGCTATGTTGTGCATTTTAAGTCGAAACGTTCAATGTTTGAAATAGACGAACAAAATAATACATGGTCGCCAGAAAAAACCATTATTGAAAGCCTAAAAGCTAACGTTGCAGGTAGTTGGGGTTCAACCATACAACGCGGCAGTGAAGCGACCTTATTAATGATTGAGATGATAGAACGCCGAGAAGCGACTAATTACCCTATGGTGTTAATAGGCGATTTTAACAATACACTCACCGATGGTGTGTTGAGTCATTTACTTACCGACACATTACGCTTTGTTTCCGCTATAGATCGCGATGCCTATTTGGCTAAATATTGCTTACAAGACGCTTGGAATTTATTTGAAGCAGTTATTGTTAATGACAATAAAGAGATTTCAGAAAGTGATGAGGCTGTTGATTCGAACAAATCTGCTGACATAAATCAGCTTACCGCAGCTAGAACACCTACCCATTATTACGGCGCGAGTAATTCAGTGCTTGATTACATCTTGTTGTCGTGTGAGTTTGATGCCAGTTATCACGATAGTCTTTATCAAGTCAGCGATCATCACACTTACGATAGGCATTTAATTAATCCTATTTTTGATCGGGATGGCGAGAGTACAGATCATGGGGTTGTGTTGGTGACATTGGCATTGAGATCGTAATACGTCTAGCCTATTTGAGTGTTGTTAGTGTAGCTATAACACAAATTTTAACGATGGTTTACCTTTCTTTGTCGTGGTAATGACAGCACTCAAAAGACGGCAGTCTCACTTGTTTTTTTGAAATAAGCGCTATTATTAAAATGTTCACTAGCGCTCTTATATTCCTGTTTTACAACGAAGCCAACAATTCTTTCTTAGCAATGGCGGTGATCAAGTTACTCACTCGGGTTAATAAGCCTTTTATAGAATTATTTTGAGCATGTAGTTCTTCAACTAAATCAACACAACTATCAACTAATGCATCACTGTAGGCGAAGCCGATAAGCGCAACAATTTTAACCATTTTTTCTTGTTCAAGCATTTTATGCTCGTCGTTTTGTTGTTCGTAAACGGCATTTACTAACTCAATAGTACTGACTAGTTTTTCCATTTTAGGGCTTAGTCTAATTAATGCATCTGCCCGCTTACTTTCTGTTTTTTCAATTTGTGCTTTACTTACTACGACTCTAGGTCGAGGCTTTTTACGTGACGGTTTCTTTTTAATGACTTTACGTTCAATTGAATCGCTATAACTAAACTCGCCATCAACAAACTGATGAATGTTGGTAACACTCAATCGTTCAGACATGATAGCAGCAGATTTAGCGGTTTTACGGGTAAAGTCGCGGTGATCTTCAGCAAAACCATGTGTAGATATACATTGTGCTAAATCGAGTATCAACGCGTCTTTCTTGCCTTCAGATGCACGTAAGCATCGGCCGATAATTTGTAAATACAATCTTAATATTTTGGTGGGTCTTGCTAGTACAACACAATCAGTTTCAGGATCATCGAATCCAATGGTCAGCATAGACATATTAATAATCAGTCTAACTTCGTTTGATTTGTATCGGCGTATGCTTTCATTATTTTCATCAATTGAACGTTTTGAATGAACACGGTCATGCTTAACACCCAACAAGTGAAACGCGTCAGAAAGTGCTTCTACATGGTTGATTGAGTTCGCAAAAAGCATAACCTTACGACCTTTTGAAAGCGCGTTATCAACGGTTTGTTGCGCAACAACAGAACATTGTTCAAGTAGTATTTGATCTAGGCCTGAAACACTAAAGTCGCCTCGGTACATTTTTACAGCGCTGTAGTCTATTTCTTGAGAAAGGCTAGGTACTTTGTACACGGGCTTAGCCAGTTCGCCTCGTTCTATAAGCTGTTTGGTAGTGGTTTCTTCAATGAGTTGCATTGACGGGTCAATATAAACACCAAGCCTATCAATGGGGGTAGCAGTTAAGCCTATAATTAAATCTGGCGAGAGTTCTTCGCGCATGGCGATGTAAACGCCCCCCATGCAACCTACATGATATTCATCGCGCAGTAATACATCGCATTGTATGTTTAAATGCTTTCTTCGGGTAAAAGACTGTTCCATTACTAAGGTGACATCACCACCAGCAACGTATTTGTAGCCTGATTTAACAACACTAACGGTTAAACCATTAACGGTTAAGGTGTTTAATAATTGAGGAATTAATGCTGCATTACGTAGGCTAACAACCACTTTTTTGTTAGACATTGCTTGGCACAGTTTGAGTATACAAATACTCTTACCGCCCCCCGTAGGTAGTGCGATAATGGAGTTAGTTCCTGCTTCTATCGCTTTGCGAACACTGTTAATTTGGTAATCTTTTTCTAATATCTGCACGCAATACAACTCGGGCTTATTTCTAGTGTTGGTCTGCTAAACCTGTTATTTCTGAAGTTAACTTTATCACATACGAGCCTGTACCATAAGCATGATACTGATTATTTGTTCTTATACGTAAATACATGCAAAGCCAATTGCCATTTTATTGCCATTAATCTCACGAATAAAATAATAGTAAATGCGACAGAAGCACTAATGGTATCTGAAAAATAGGGGATTAAAAGTACATAAGCTGAACCACCAGCAATACAGCAAGCGGCGTAGAGTTCTTTTCTAAATATCAGAGGAATTTCGTTGGCTAACACATCTCTGATCATGCCACCGAAACAGCCGGTTATAGTACCCATAATTACCGCAATTAATGGTGGTGCACCTGTACCTAAAGCCTTTGCAGTACCCATAACAACAAACAACGCTAAACCTAATGCATCGGCTATTTCTAACGATTTTTCGGGTAATTTTTTTGAGCTATTAATCCATAAAATAGCAATTAAACTAGAACAAATAATCGCATATATATAGCTAGGTTGAGTTACCCAAAAAACAGGTACGTTTAATAATAAATCTCTTACTGTTCCACCACCTATAGCGGTAACGGCACCTAAAACAATAACGCCTATGCCGTCCATCTTTTTTTGATAGGCAATAATAGCTCCCGACAATGCAAAAACGCCGCATCCGATGAGATCAAACATAAATATGTAAGACATTTTATTTCTCTTAAAAAATGTTGTTTATTTTTCTATAAAAAAAGGCAAGTCAGTAACTCGCCTTAATCAGATCAATATAACATTTTACTCAAGTTTGTTAATACACATTCGAACGTTCATTTTCATTCTTGTAACCAATAGCCTCTTTGAGTAATAAAAACTAGGCAGCAAATATCGCCATTTTTTTTCTAATGTTATTTATGGCTCTTTCTTCTAATTGTCGAATACGTTCATGAGAAATCCCATATTTATCTGCAAGAGATTTATGGGTTTGTCGCTCTTCAGATAACCATCGGTTAATAAGAATATCTTTACTGCGATCATCTAACGTATCGATAAACTCTTTAACTTTTTCTAAGGATTTTTTGGTAAAGTCTTCGTTTATGAGTTTGTTAGAAAACGATTCAGATTTGTCTTCTAGTAAATGGCCTAAAGTAGAAGATGAACCTTCTTCGTCGTTATCTGCTGAAGCATCAATAAAAACATCAGGCTGACTTAACTGCACCTCCATATCGTTAACATCGGCTTCGCTAACACCTAAATGATCAGCTATCTCTTTTTTTTCTTTATAGCTTAACCATTCAGTTTTCGCTTTTAAACTTCTTAAATTATAAAACAGTTTACGCTTCGCCTTTGTGGTTGCTGATTTAACTAACCGCCAATTACGCAGCACATATTCTTGTATTTCAGCTTTAATGTAATGCACAGCAAAACTCGCTAACCTCACGCCAAAATCGAGGCTAAATTTTTTTACCGATTTCATTAATCCAATAGTCCCTTCTTGAACCAAATCTTCTATGGGTAAACCATAGCCTTGATATCCTTTGGCTATATAAGCAACAAAACGTAAATGCGACATAATAATTTGTTGCGCTGCGGCTAAGTCATTATTTTCTTGGTAATTTGAAAACAATGTTTTTTCTTGCTCTTCATTCAACGCCGGTATGCTATTAACATGCGTTAAGTATGATTGAAAACACCCTGTATTGGTTAAGGAAATAGGAAGTTGAATTGACATAGTTATCCCTCCTTATGACTAGATTTGTTTGTTAACGTTTTATTTAAAAAGCGCGAATTAAAGCGCTTAGTTCCCGGTACGAGCATACTTAGTTCTTTTTGCATTTTTCTATCTAATGTTGAGGTGTTAACCAAGCGTTTTTGTATATGACTTTGCTGTGGGTAAGTACTTTTAATTGTTTGGTTTTGTTTAACAGTAGTAAAAGCGGAAACTCCTATACCTATAACAACCGTTAATAACACCAGTAAAATTTTGAATATTGATTTATTTTTTGAAGTCATGATATATCCTCATTTAAGCAATATAAAACAAGCTCAAATAATGTACTTTAAAAAGCTACACGTATTTGTAATAGTCGTAAATGGGGCTTAATATTTTTGAATAATACCTGCCCCATTGTATTACTCTGAAATATTATTTGCTTCGTCCTCCTCTGGTTCTGAAGTTTCTGAAATAAACTTATCTACCGATATATTAGCCAGGGTTTCAAATTTTAGCTTAGGTATAGTAAACCATTGGTTAATATCGTTTCTTTTTACAAAGTAATTATCGTTATTAGCAGAAAATGAGTAGATATACTCTGTATTTTTATCATCATGAATAATCAGTTTATTTGTCGCTTCGTATGTTTCGTCTGCAATTCCCGATACCGTTAAGCTCGTTAATTGATTAACCAAGTCGGTTATGTTTTCTGTATTTAACGATTGCTGATCATTAAGTTTGGCAGGCGATGTTAACTGCCACTCATTGTCATGCTTTTCTAAATTAACGGTTGAATGGCTTACTTTGCTAATGCCGTTAATTGAAAGTAACGACTTATCTAACCAGTCGCTTGCCTTAGTACTCAATTGATAAGCACTATACTCGATAGAAAAAACCTCATCTTCATCCGCATTACGCACATAAAGCTGCTTATAACTGGGCGATTCACCCAATAATAACTCGTGCTTATTGTTGTTTTTATCTGTAAACACAATGCGTTTTTCAAAGTTATCTTCAGCAACTTTAAAGCGCTCATGACTACTTGCGGTACGCGTGACAGGCCAAGTGACTTGCGTACCTGTTAATTCAGAAGTTAAAGAGGCTATTTTACTTGCCACTAGAGGTAGCTCTGGATGCTCCTTTAATCGCCAATCTCCTTCATGTTTAGTGAGTATGAGTTCAGTATCCTTGGCAATTATTTGTATCTGGTTCAACTCGTTTTTATCCATATGAACAAGTGATTGAGGGTTTATATTACTTTGCATCCCTGAATTAGTAGAAAACAATAGACCCGCAATAATTAATTGCAATAAAAATAAGGCCGACAATGTAGTAATGTGTTTGCTCATTTTATTCCCCTATTGTGCTAACCAAGTTAAATAATGGCGTTGTTTGTTCTTTCTACGTTGCCGCTCTAATATCGCAATCCCCGCTAACATAACAAGCGCTAAAATATAGTTACCGTATTCCCAAAACAGCTGTTCGCTATGCTCCATTGGCGGTAATGTTCTATTAAAGTTACCGCGAGAACGAATACTCATTAGCGCTCGGTCTTCTAGAGACCAATCAATAGTATTCACTAAAAGCTGTAAGCTATTTAGGTAGTCGGTTTGCGATACTCCCCCCGTAAACTGTAGTACTTGGTCTTGAACAAAATCATTCGAGCTAAACAAAATAATACGCGCACTTTCAGGTGCATGATTAATAACGCTAGTAACATCGAATGAATTTTCTTCTGGGTTAGATGACGCAGAACTTTCTTCTGCTGTGTTTTTGTTTTCAGCCGTATTGTTTTCAACAAGTAACGGTGACTCTTTATCAGCAAAATAAGACGTAAATTTACCTTGAGCAATAACTCCCATTAACTGCTCTTTGGTGTCACCCTCGGCACTGTAATTTGTTTCACCTAATTCATTCACCGTAGGCATAATATTAAGTGAAGACGATGTCCATGCTTCAGCTGAACTTGATACTAATGGAGTAAAGCTAACATTCGACTTTTTGTCATCAATATTTATTGGCGAAGACCATGCCATAGTTAACTGCGGAAGTTCAGACGTTATTAAGTTGTCTTTATTTAACCCCGCTCTAATGTCGGCAAAATATGGATAATCTAGCATGCGCATTTCTTGTAGCTGAAAACCGCCAACATTACGAGTAACAGGGATAGGAAACGAAGCATTACTTGGGTCCATCACTAAACTGTTTTCAATACTTAAACCATGATGCGATAACCATTGAGATAAGCCACTTTCAACAGGCGACATAGATAAACTACCACCGCTAAAATTAACGCTATATGGCGAAGTTGCCGCGATAACCGTACCGCCTTTCATCAAAAATTGGTCAACCGCAAAAAGTTGTTTTTGATCTAATGATTTGGGCGACATTAACATAAGAATATCAGCTTCGCCGGAAACACTCCCATCAGATAAATCTTCTTTTAATACATTAAACTCAGCACCTAACATGCGCTCTAGTTGACTATATTTAGCGCTAGGCATTGCATAGCCGTTGTAGGGTTCTGCATCGGGAGTAACAAGGGCTACATTTTTATTAAAACCTGAAGCAAAACGTTTAATGGCGGCATCTAAGTTTCGATCAAAGCTTGCTTCGCTAAAGTCATCAAGTGGTATTTGAACCATTTGTTCGCCACCCACAAGTGTTAAATAAAAGTAGAACGATTGGTTTGAAAATATGCTGGTAGACATAGGTTGAAAACCGTAATCTTCAGCAATTTGTTTAGCTAAGCTGCCACCATTTTTTTCAGGTTCAACAAAGTTAACCGTGAGTTTGTTGTTTGATTTAAGTTTTATGTTTTCAAGCTGTTGTTTAACCGTTTTTTTAAATTCGATTAATTGTTCAGGGAGTTTATCGTTTGCTGATATATAACCTGTAAACGTTATATTTTGCTTAACGGTATCAAACAAGTTACCCGCACTCTGATAATTTTGTAACACCGTTTTTATTGCACGTGTAATATCATGTTCAGGGTTACGTAAAAGCACTTCGACATCTGACTCTGCACGAGCGCTTACTTCAATTAAATCTCTAAAACCTAACACCTCATGCTCGTCACCATATTGCACAAGTACATTAAAATATGAACTCACAATAGAAGCTTGATAACGGTCTGCTACTTGGAATGGCATAGGTTTTATACCAAAGCTGGTGTTGGCTTCTTCTTCAAGTTCTGGATTTTTTTGTGGGTCTATAAATTCAACTCTTACTCTGCCCTTAGCTGCGACTTCATATTCTTGTAGTAGATCTTTTATTTGCGGTACAAGGGGGGCCAGTAAAGGGTGCGTTTTTTCACTAAAATAACCACGGATCAACATAGGCTCTTGTAATTGAGTAAGATAACTTTCTGTAGCCTCAGAAATAGAATACTGTTTACCCGCTGTAGTATCCCAACGTAATTGAGGTAACTGGCTAAGCCATAAATTAGCTGCCAGTAAATTTATGGCGAGCAAGCTGGTAATAAACTGCCAATTTTTATGGTGTTGAGTTTTTTGCTGAGTAACCCAACGCTCTTTCTCTAAAAAGTATGTGTTAAGCGCTAAAAACACGAACGTTAAAGAAACGTAATAATACAAATCTCGCAGGTCAATAACACCACGCGTAATATCTTCAAACCGAGATCCGGTACCTAATTGTCTTAAAAATTCAGCGCTTTGATGATCTAAAAAACCTGTAATAGCAGCAGAACCAATAAAATAAAATAAACCGCAAATAAAACAAGCTGTAATTAAGCTTACTATTTGATTATCACTTCTTGCAGATACAGCCAAACCAATGGCTATATACGCACTACCAAGTAGTAATACCGCTAAATAGCCTGATACAACCGGCCCCCAATCAAGATCCCCTAAAAAGCTAACGGTTATAGGTAAAGGTATGGTGATAAGCAGTGCTATGGCTAATAAAAACAAACAACTTAAAAACTTACCGATAACAAAATGCCAAAGAGGCACTGATAAGGTATGAACATATTCTATGGTGCCACTGCGTCTTTCTTCGCTCCAAAGCTTCATCGTTAAAGTTGAACACAAGAAAATAAGAAGCAACGGCATCCACTCAAACATAGGACGAACATCAGCAATGTTTCTTGAGAAGAAAGCCTCGCCCCAAAAAAATATAAATAAAGTAATCGCAACAAAAGCGCCAATAAATAGGTAAGCAATAGGTGATGAAAAAAACAACGCTATTTCTTTTTGTGCAATACGTAATGTATTAAATTGAGCTGATTGATCAGGCTGCATTTTTAGCCTCCTTGCCTTTTTTAACCGCTTGTTTTTTACTTGAATAAACATCGTTATTAATTTGATTAAATACGGTTTCTAAATCTCTTTTTTGTGGGTAAAGCGCAAATAAATTAGCGCCAGCTTCAACAATAACTTTACTCATATCACTACAAATAGTGCGCGAAAACTCTTGTTTAGATATTTCGACAAGTAAGGTGTTGTTATTATTTACTTCAATATTTTTGACACCTGAAACCTTTTTCAACATGTCTAAGTTTTTACAATCTGTTTCAACAATAAGGTGCTTGCTGTGTTGCAGTACATCTAATTTTTCGTCAAGCACAAGCTGCCCAGATTTAAGTATGAGAACACGATCACACAAGGCATTAACTTCTTGCATAATATGTGTTGAAAGAATAACCGTAGCCTCTTGCGCAATATCTTTAATTAACTGGCGCATATGCTGTGTTTGTTCAGGGTCTAAACCATTCGTTGGCTCGTCTAATATAAGTAATTTAGGTTTTCCTAAAATCGCTTGTGCAACCCCTACCCTTTGTTTATAACCTCGCGAAAGTGTTTGAATAGGTGCCAACAATTTAGCACTTAAATCAGTGGCTTTGATCACTCGCTTTATTTCTTCAACTTTTTCTGTAATTTTTAACCCTTTTAGATCAGCTGCATAATCCAAATATTCAGCCACACTCATTTCAGGATAAACAGGTAAACTTTCAGGTAAATAACCTAAATGCTTTTGTAATAGTTTGGGATTTTTTTTAAGAGAAATACCGTTAAAAGATACTTCGCCTTGGTCAGCTTCAAGGTATCCGCTCACTATTTTCATAATAGTGGTTTTACCTGCACCATTGTGTCCGAGCAGACCAATGATCTCACCTTTTTTAATTGAGAAACTCACATCATCTACAGCAACAAAACTGCCATAGTTGCGAGTTAAATGACTCACGTTAAACATGGTAGTCTCCGAAAATTACTGAGAAAGAGTTATATTAATTATTGGTTTTACAAGATTAGTTTTTAACGTACACATTACGTTAAAAAGGGTCGAATAATACATTGTTAAAATCTCCATAGTTATAAAGGGAATATTCCCAAAACAAAGTACATAACGAGTTAAATGGCTTGATATGGTCTAAAAATAAAAATTCAATAACACCAACTAACACCCAAAAAATAGTTTGAGGGTGTAATAACTACACCCTCAATTTTTTTAGGCCACTTTATCTGCTTTTGATTCTTTAGTGGCTTTTGGATTGTCTTGCGTTTGATGTTCAATCGCTTTTGCCTGTTGATTAATTGCAATCGACTTAGGCTTCATCGCTTCAGGAATTTCTTTCACTAAGCTAATAGTGAGCAATCCATTAGAAAGATCCGCATTGGTTACTTCAACATAATCAGCCAAGTTGAACTTGCGCTCAAAACTACGGTTTGCAATTCCTTGATACAGGTATTTACGCTCTTCTTTCGCGTTTTTATTACCTCGTACCGTTAGCACGCCTTTTTCAACCTGAATATCGAGTTCGTCTTGTGTAAAACCAGCTAATGCTAACGTAATGGCATATTGGTTTTCGTCAATAACCTCAATATTGTATGGGGGATAAACACTAGCGGATGTGTCTGATGTAAAAGCATGGTCAATTAACGATGCTAAACGATCAAAGCCAACGCTATTGCGGTAAAGTGGGGTTAAATCAAGTGAGTTCATAATATATCCTCCGTTAGAAGCAACATAAAAATAAAAACAATTTAAGTGATTAATACCAAACGCATTAATGAATTGACCTATTTTATACGAAGAATAAATTGTCAAATACAAGGCATTTATTTTAATAACTAGTTGTTCTAATTATTAAATAAATAACGATGTAATTGGCCATTTAGACAAGTATAAATGATCAATTGGTTATTGTGATTGGTATAGAGTTCTTTTAAAGACACCTCTATCACAGTGATTTATTTAGGGTCTTTGAAAAGTAAAACAAGACTTTTTTTTATAAAAATTTTAAATAAAAAAATAAAATTTTATAATGCTGAGGAATATTTATCTCGGTCTAATAAAGGGGTTTTACAATAGAGTATTATCTCTATATTCCACCGAAGCCATTTCTCTTAACCGGCTTTTGGTACGTTCAAATTCAAACATTAATGAACCACTATTATAAAGTTGCTCTTGTGGCACGTAAGCCGTTATAAATACATTCAAATTACAATCGTAGCATTCATCAATTAGGGCAATAAAGCGTCTTGCAGCATCGTCCATAGGCGCTAACATAATTTCACGCTCACCTGTTGTTCCTGCTGACACATTGATATTTGAACCATTATCTTCGGTGCCTCTCGCTTTTATTCTTTCATAGGTTTGCCCACTCATGGGTGGAACATTAAACAATAATAGGGTGCTAAACTGTTTCGCTAATTCTATGTAATCAAAATGGCTACGCGCGCCTTGGCATAGCTGGGGAAAGTCAAAACAAATAACAGGTTTATTTATTTGAGTGTTTTTAGCAATGTAGTTAATTTGTCGGCCTAAAATATTAATCGAACGATGTTGATCAAACTCAGGCTGAGTTTCTTCCAAAGCATTCAAATTAAATCGGCTTAATAAGTTTTGATGCAGTTCAATTTGCTGCTGGGCGCTATGAGGTAATTCAAAATAGTTTTGAGCATAAGTTAACGCACGGTGGCGATGATCTTGTTCTCCATTTAAATGTAATACTTGCGTGTGCTGTTTAATAGCCGCAATGGCAGGTAAAAATCGATCTCGCTGTAAGCCATTTCGGTACAACTCGTTAGGCGCACAATTACTGGTACTTACCACAACAATGTTCAACTCGAACATAAATTGCATTAAATTACCCAGCAGCATAGCGTCACCAATGTCTGAAACAAAAAACTCGTCAAAACATAAAACCCGATATTGCTGACTAAATTTTTCAGCAATACTTTTTAATGGCTCGGGTTTACCTGAAAGCTCTTTAAGTTGGCGATGTACGTCTTGCATAAAGTGATGAAAATGTTGTCGCTTACATACTGTATCAAGCTCTTTGTTAGACTCTTTATTAGGTAATGTATTAGCCAAACTACTTACAAATAAGTCCATTAAAAAGGTTTTGCCACGCCCTACTTTCCCCCACAAATAAAGGCCTTTAACAGCTGTGCGACTTTCGCTGTTTTCACTAAAATTTTCTGATTGAAGCGTTACATATAGTTGTTGCAACAATTCAACCGCTTGTTGCTGAGCAGGATCAAAGCTTATTTTATTTGAACTAACTAAAGCTTGGTATTGTTTGATAGGTGAACTATTTGGCATTGGATATAGATATTTAAGCGTAATGAATAACAAGTGTATTCTATCGTAAAACACGAATGGCGTCAGCGAATGTGTTTTATCTTAATTTATAAATAACATCTGTTAAAATAAATCAGACTTCCTCAATTCCATAATAAAAAGGGTTTTACGTGTTTAGAATTTCACTACTTATTATTAGCGTACTCATGTCGTTTCAATTATTGGCGGCTAATACCAAAGGCCAATATATTCAACCTAATAACCTATCTCCTAAAGTACGTATAGAAACTTCAATGGGTAATGTGGTTATTCAGCTTGATCGATATCGAGCTAAAATTACTGTTGATAACTTTTTAGGCTACGTAACTCGCGGACAATACGATAAAACCTTAGTGCATCGTGTAGAAGAAGGCTACCTTATTCAAGCGGGTGGCTTTATGACTAACTACCAAGAAATTGAACCCGACACGCCTATTTTTAATGAGTCTGGCAATGGATTAAAAAATAAAGAGGCGACGATTGCTATGGCAAAACAGCTAAGCGATGCACATTCAGCCACTAGCCAATTTTTTATTAACTTAAACGACAATAGCAATTTAGACCCTGGAGTATCGTGGGGCTATGCCGTTTTTGGTGAAGTGATAGAAGGTTACGATATTCTTGAAGCAATTGCGCAGGTTGAAGTAGGTTATAGCGAACAGTTAGGTTATCCAACAGTACCTAAAAAAATGATCACTATTAACAGAGTGGTTATTCTTGATGAAGAAAAATAGATAAAATTTATTTGTTATTGTACCAACAGACCCAGAGTGAACGTATCACTGTTACCCATTTTTTAGTATACAAAAAATGTCACCAACCTTTTATTCAAAAGTAGGTGACATTTTTAATTGCAACAATCAAGGTATGTCTTAGTCAACAAAGATATTGAATTAAATACCTTATTTATAAGGCGACTACTTTTCTAACTATACCTGCACGTTGACCATTCACCTTAATTTCAACTTTAGAGTTTTTGTTTGTTTTTTCTACAATAAGTTCAATAAATTTAACGTTTCTTCCGCCTTCTTTTCGATTTGCTTGAGTAACTTTCGTGTCTTTCCATCCATCTAGCTGACCCAGCACTAACCCTGAGCTACCATACAAATGACCTGATTCGGCTCCAGTCATTGCTAGTACAGAAGCGCCAGAACTCTCTACTGTTAAAAATATGGGTTTAACCATTTCGGTAGTAAGCGCACGATTTGTTACGTTAGTAGGCATATAACCCGTGTTAGATATTTTTACTATAATTTTATACTGATTTTTCTTTAAGGCTTTAACATTTGTGTCAACCGCTAAGTAAGGAAGTTTTTGCCATACTTGTAGCATCCAAGTTGTTATTTCATCAGCAACGCGCTCTACATATTTTCCCATTGGATTATTAGGCATTGGCTTGTTCCAACCTCCTAACTCGACGGTTCCCAAATCAGGATGCTCAACTTCATACCAATCGGTCCATACTTTAGGCCCAAAATTCTTAAGCGCCCAATCGATTTTTTCACTTTCTGTCGCATTATTTCGTGTTTTGTTATTTTTATCGAATGGGAAGTTCCACAACTCTGGCGCAAAAGAAAATACACCGAGATGCTGATAGGCCCAGTCAATCATTATTCCATTGCCATATATTCCACGTTTACCCGCTGCCTGTCTTTTAGATAGCGGAGTCCATACTGCGCCGTTAGTGACATTAGTATATAATTTTCCCATAACCTGATAGTGATTTAAGTCTTGCAGATCCATCATTTCGTCCGTATAAACGGATGAGGGACGATACAGAATATTTCCCGTCGAGTGTAAGTCGATAATCATGCCAATATTCGGATGATTTAAATAAAATTCAGCTAGACTTCGCGTTTCAATTTCAGAAAGCGGGTATGGCCCAGCCCAGTCCTGAATGTACTCTTGTTTCCAATGCGCCGGCCAATTTCTATTTGGATCAATGCCTCCAAGAGGATCTTCATTAATCAAGCCATCTTTGTCATTGTCGATACCTTCTCGTGGATAGAAATCATAAAAAGGTCCATTGTTATTCAAAGCTAAAGGATCACGAGCAACCATTACACGAGGATCAGTCTTACTTAATTGGTAGCGACCCAATGGATTTTTTACACGCATATTCAGCACTCTACCGTCACCGTCGATATCATCTTGGTCATCTTCGTCGACAAGGCCATCATTATCGTTATCGTAGGGACGTGTAGTGGAATCTCGAACATTAGCAGGGAGGTGATGATAGCGCTCAGATTGATCAGGAATAAGATTAGGTAAGAGATATAAGGTATAAGAATCGACAAGCTTAGTGATATTTTCGTCAGCTCCATATTTAGTGAGTAATTTATTCAATAAATACATAGCTGACTGTGTGGAAATGACCTCATCAGAATCAATTCCGCCTTGTACATATAATGCGGGTTTATCTTGAGCAGCCCCTTTTTTTGAATTAGTAACCGTAACTAGCCAAAGCTCTCTCCCCTCATAACTTTTTCCAATAGAAGATAGCGAAGTTAATTCTGAATTATTAGATGTCCATTTTTTTAAATAGTTGGTCATCTCCTTATAATCCATGTAATCCGCCCAGCGAACTTCCTGAGCCATAGCGCCAATATGAATATTGAACAACCCCGAAAACAACAAAATCGTCCACAAAAAACGACCTTTAGAAACCATATTTATCAACATTAAAATTCCCCCTTTTATGTGATTTATCATCGCAATAAACATCAAAAAATAAAGAGACTGATGCATGCAATGACCAATAAACATATCATCGTTTTAGTTGATTTAATATTCTTTGGCACATCGGGAAAACAATGAAAATTAAGTAATTATTTTGTTTTTTTATTACCTAAAATGACAATATCAATGCAAATATAGAAGTATTATTTAGCTATACAGTTTCTAGTTAAATAGTAAAAAAAGAGACATTATTTTTAATAACTATTTCTTTGATTTAGGTGGGTTACAGCGAACAATTAAGTTAATTAATCTACCTAAAAATAAATGAATTAATAGCAAAGAGATTAAAATTGAAGATGATAATTTTTCGTATGATATTGAATATAACTGGACGTTTTTCTTTACAGAATCTTATTTAGTGTAATAAAAAATTATCGTATAAAGTCTGTTATACGATAATAATACCAATTGTATTAAGTTTGCTAATAAACCTCAGCTCGGGATAAGCAAAGTTACTCAACAAGCTATTTTTATGCCTAACTTCGTTGAATTTATTACTAATAGCTAGCTATTAGATAGAAAAATTCGCCTTGTTATACACAAAAATATCAATGTTGAGAGACTAATATAACTTAGGAAAACAACGGTACAGGTTAAGGTTTTGATAAATAATAATTTTAATTCATTATCTAACATTCATTAACCCGAGTTGAGGTTAATAAGCTCCCAAGCGAGAGTTAAAAAATTTAATGGACTTGGTATAACATTTTACTTTCTTTAGGGTGTGTTGAACTTCGCTGATTATTTTCACAGCTGTTTATTAGCCTTTTATACAGGCAGGCATATGTTTGTCGTTATCCTACTCTAATATGCATGGCGTAGTAGAAATGGCTACTAAACGCTGTCCTACGGATCCGCTTAAATGCTTATTACTCATTGTTGCAAGGAATTTACATAAAATAACTAGGCTCACTCCTTGCGCCGCGATCAACAGACCTTAGTATACCTTCTAATTTATTGAGTGAAAATTACACTTCCCCCCACAACTTCAAAGGTATTTTGACCATACTCAGGTAAAGATGGGCAGTTATTGATTACACCTTTCAACAAAATAAAACTTCCCTGCTCAATACCCGCATAAATACCAGTACCGGCTACTAAGTGTAGGGTTTCTTCAATTTCAAAAGGTATTGAACCTGTACCATTTTCACACGTTGCATCGCCCGCCAAAATATTAGTCATGGAGTCATTGGCAGTATATAGAACACCTGTTCGTTCTTTATTCACAAATGTATGATTTAAGGTAAAGTTAGAGTTTAAAATCCCTTTAATTGTCCCTTTTAAAACCAGTTTTTCTGCACTAAGTTCTCCTCCATCCCGACGAGACTTTAATACCGCTTTAAATTTACCTAACTGCTCTGTTTGAGATACAGAGAAAGTTTTTGCAAAGCCACGTTTTACTTCAAAAACTTTCGTTGTATTGTCAGCTAAAACGTAAAAACTGGTTAAAGATAATAAAGTTGCACCTACTAATGTTTTTTTCATAATAATATTCCTTTAATTTTAATTATATCCATTGATTTTTATTGTAATAATTATTTCACTCATGTTTTTAAGATGATATTGCATGTAAACATCCAAAAAACAAAGAAAAAATATCATAAGGATTGGGGACTAGCAATAAAATGTATTATACCAATTCCATTAAGTTTGCTCTCAACTCAGAGCTACATTAGCGAGCTTAAAACAAGCAAAATCACTATTCTATATTTCATTAACTTTGTACCATTATAAGCTTACTAATGACCTCCCAAGAGTGAGTTTAACAGGCTTATATGTCGTTTTATCGATTTTGACAAGGAGACACCACATAAACAGCATTTTTTAAAAACTCACATCTAATTCATTTCGCTTTTTAGTTCACACTGTTTTATTATGCAGCCCCAGACAACAAAGGGAGTTAAGCTGTGCAGCTAAAAATTAAAATTAACGTATCTAAAGAACCAATATCACCACCTGAGCCTGCGCCATTTGATCCTGTAAAAATTAGAAACTTTTTATTACTCCTCATTACTTTGTTCAGCCTTATAGGTTTTGGCGTTTACAGCTTGTGGACTAAAAAATCAGAGCCTTCTTCACCTAGTACACTTAATACTCCAAACAATGTCTTATCAAGTAAAACAGTGGTAAACGATACTGATTCAAATAACAATAACGTGAATACCGCCGAGTCAAACAGCACCACAATAAATACAAAAACTTTTGCAAGCTCAACACTCACTGAAGATACAATCGCTAATACAGTCGACAGCACAACAGCTAATGCAGCTATGAACACAACCAGCCATACCGTAAGGGATACAGCAACTAATGTAATGCATACTGAATTACTTAAAAACAACATCACAAGCAATGAAGCAGTAACACAAACTAAAACAACAATAGCCATTACCTCTGACGCTTCAGCACAAGAAACTGATAAAACCGAACCTGAACTAGTAGCAGAAACCAAACCAGAAATAAAAACACAAAGCCCAGTTAACGTCACACCAAAAACAGTGAACAACGTTGAGCAGAAAGAAGCTGATTTATTAGCACCTACTCAAGCCATAAATAACGGTGTTTACCGAGCACAATTAACCTCAAATATACTCTCTAGAGAACCAAGCGATAATATTCAACACCTGAGTTTACAGGAGCAAAATAAGTTATATTTCTTCACTGAAATTCACGGAAAAAACAACCAAAAAATTTATCATCGTTGGATATTTAAGAAAAAACGCTTAGCTGAAATAACACTCAACATTAGCAATGAACAATGGCGCACTTATTCAAGTAAAAACTTTGATGAAACTATGGTTGGTCAATGGGAAGTTCAGGTGGTTGATCAGAATGATAATATTTTGAAAACGGTCATGTTTGAGGTTTCACGATAGAAAAGTACTAAAGAATATAGAAGTATCAGATAACGCCCTACCAGTTTAAACAAGCAAAAGAAAATGTCGCATAAACGCAATATTGTCGTATAAATGGTTTTATGCGACAAATAATAATATGGCTAAATCACCGCTAAGTAACCTCTATTTAACTCTGTAAGATCTTCTATAACCTCAAACAGTCTTTGCCCATTAATTATTTAGCTCTAAATGGCTAAATCATTACAATTAGCCATAATTGAATCGCTGAGATAGGAAATGGTGATCGCGGAAATTTTTCGGAAAAAGGTTTAGCTAATATCAAATTGGCTAACCCTTTGATCTTTTATTAATTTTTCTGAGAAATACTTTATAGATCAAAAAAGCCGCTTTATAAGCGGCTTAAAGTTTAAAAGTATAACTACAAAATTAACTACAAACTTTAGACTTTTCAATCATAGCCTTTTGCACTGCAACTGTCTCTTTAATAACTTTATCAAAGAATTTACGTTTATCTTTAGATGAAGCATTACGAACGAATTCAGAAAAAGGTGTAGACTTAACTTTTTCACGGGATTTAAACATGTCGTACTCCTAATTAATTTATGTTGATTTGGTTATGCCGGCAATGGCTTCAAGTGAGGCGCGATTATACTTTTTGCCAAGTAATACGTCAATATCCGTTACATTAAAGTAAGGCTTTTCTCTCGTACCATCAAGGTTTTTTTCCATAAATATTATATCTACTTGATTAGTGAATAATTTTTTAAGTTCACTTACAACTTGTTGAGATTCTAAAAACTGATTAACAAAAACCTCTGGTGGTACACGCCTTCCTTCAACAATTTCACGTGCCTTAACTAAACACCAAGCTTGCTCAGGATCTTGATACACAAATATGATTAAAACATATCGATCTTTTTTCAAAGATCTCTCAATATTAGATTTTGCTTTTTCAAAACTAGAAAGTGTTGAATCAAGTAAAAAGCTGACCTTCTTCTTTAACGCCCTATCGTGTATTGCCTCCACTAAAAGTGTTGCAGGTGTTTGAAAAAGAGGGGAATTTAAACCCTGATAGTCTTCAAACTCTTTCCTTAACTCATCATTTTCAATATGAACAACTTCAACATTATGCTCTTGCCTAAATTGAGATATTATACTTTTAGCTGTTTCTGTTTTTCCTGCGCCTGGTGAACCAGCCATAAAAACAGAAACGGCACTCTCCTCCTCAGGTAAATGATCAATCATTCTTTTAGCTATTTTTTTCTTTAAAGACTTAGCTTGAACTATTGCCTTTGCTGTAATTTCATCATCATTAAGAGGCATAATTTTAACCTAGTTTTCATTTTGATATAATCGTAAACATTATAAATTGAGTATCATAGATCCTTGTACTGTTATGATTTACTCTATCATAAAAGTACAACGTAATTTATTAGTCTTTTTATCTCTTAGTTTTAGTAATAGCTAATCTCTATCTGTCGCGGTGGCGACGGCACCCAAGGGGCGTTACACGCCAAAAGCCCCTCTGGACTCCCCATGGCGCCCTTCTCAGTGAAAACATAAATATCTATTTTGAGCTTACATTCAATACCTGCCGAATATCATCCCTGAAAAGCGGCAGTCTTCGACTTCCTGTCTCGGGTCGAGGCCTACTATCGCTAATATCTAATTGAATCGCTGAGATGGGAAATGGTGATCGCCAAAGATCCACAGAAAACACTTTGAACATAAATAGCTCATAGTTCTCAGCATATAAAAATATAAAAGATGGAATACATAAACTTCAGCTAGCGCCTAGTCTGCTTGAACAAACGCTGAAATGAAAAAAAGTGTTCACGTATTTTCATCATGGATGATGAAAAAAGCGATGTAGGGTTGGATTATGTTCAGGACGAACGGTAAAACGCGATGCCATGGATGGCAAAGAGCGTAGCCCGTTCAGCGCTTTTACGTCGAAAACACTTTTATGAGTGAAATAATACGTTTGTTAGCAGCGCCATGGGGGTTCAGAGGAAGATAAAGAGTGGCGTTAGCGTCACTCTTTTCTTTTTCTGTGTAGTCGCCACCGCGACAATAATTTAACTTATATAGAATTCAAAACAATTATGATCTTTTTACTTCTTAAGCAGATATCAAGTTTGCTGACCCCTTGATATTATGAAGGCTGACCCTATATTAGGCGCTAGAGCAGATGGTATTGTAACCGGCCCTGTTGGAAAGAGTTTTACCGTACCTGAAGAGCAATTTGCTTATCGTATAGAATTTACAGGTGAGTATAAAACAAGAATAAGAGAAGGAATACAGTATGAAGTACCTGTTTATACCGAAACACAAGTTAATGTCATTACGTTAGACAATACCGGTACTGCAATATTAGAAATTAAAACAGGTGCTTCATCTAAACTCACTATTAATCAAGCTGTTGAATACCAAATGGCATTAGATGGTTGTGGAACGGTTTGTGGACCAAAGTCTAATGATTTACAACTTTTTAGTAATGGCAATAAAGCGCCTACTGTAGGGTATATTATTCGTGATACCGAACTTTAAATAGGAAAAATAATGGCTTCTCACAAACCTAAAATACTTGCCTTGTGTAAAAAAATTGCTAGCGAACATGACGGTTGGCAATTTATCGGCGGTAAATTTGTAAATAAAATCGGTAAAGATGTACATTTCATTATCAACCCGACTTTTACTTTCAAAGGCAGTTACATGTTTTTTAGCGTGTGGGGGGGGGTAAAACTGCCTAAAATTTGTAAAATGGTAGATAAACTTTCAAGTTTATCTTTTAAAATAAATATTACAATTAATGAACAGCTACATGAAATTGACCTAAACTCGTCAACGGGGGCTAGTTCATTTACTTTTGAAGGCAGTAATACCGACAGTGATGAACTTATTATCCAAGAAATTCACCGGTGGATAAATACCGCCAGTGAATACCTTACCCAAAAATGGCCTGTTGATAATTACCATACGTTATTTGAAGCAATGAAAAAGCACCCTCCTTGTTATATGGGGGCATACGGAACTTCACTCTATTGTTTAGCAGCCTATTTAGGTCAATTCGACTTCATTGAACAGTACTTTGCTGGCGAGTTAGAGTATGCTGATATAAGACCCATCAAAAAAGACACAGACGAAAGGTTATTAGCTATATTGCCTGAATGGAAAGCCGAGTGGGAGAAAACAGGCACAATAAAAGTATAAAATAAAATTAAGGAGGTAAAAAGGGACACTCCTAAACGGTATTAATTTTTAACTTTCTACGCTTAGCCTTTTTGATGTATTTTTCATCAAAAAGGCTAAGCGTAGAAAGTTAGTCTTTACAACGAATTGTCATCAACATTGTTTGGTATGAGGTGGAATGCCCTGTTGAATAATTTTTTTGCTTAGCCCATGTTGTACCTTCTCTAGCTAATCGTTCATAGCCTTTGCCGCTACATAAAAAATCAGCTTTTTTATTAATTTTTTCTTTCATTTTATCTCGAGAAGCAAAACTATTACCGACAGCGCTAATAGTGAAAACACCTTCTTCAACTTCATGTACGTTTGCAGGAAACCATGCTGCGCAGCCTGTTAATAAGGCGATAAACATTAAGCTTAAATATTTCATTTTTTCATTCTCTATTTAAAGTTAATATTGCGTATAAACAAGTATCACAGTAATGAATATGGAGATAAATGGCTAATTCTTTAGATTCTCTGAATTTTATTCAAAAAACGGTACGAATTGGCTGTTATACCATTCCATCTTAAGTTTTCCCCACCTTAATCCAATCTCTACTACACATTTTCATGACCCGCTTTGCATCACTCACAAATGAGTTCCATGCATCAGAGCAAGCATCGAGGATGTCATCATAGCCTTGAAAGCACCTATTCGCTAAATGATGTTGGCGCAACCAACTCCAAACTTGCTCTATTGGATTCAACTCGGGTGAATACGGTGGTAACTTAATGATCGTTACGTTGCTAAATTTATCAGCAAGGTAAACTTGGTGCCATGCAGCACCATCGACAACGATCACCGCATGTCGTCCTTCTTGAGTTTTTTGAGAAATTAAAGCCAAATGTTGTTCCATTACATCCATGTTCATTACTGGAGAAATCAGTGCCTCAGTTGCGCCTGTTGATGGGCAAACAGCACCAAAAAGGTAAGCGTATTCAAACTGTTGTTGCCTAACGGCTCTCGGTCTTGTTCCTTTCTCTGCCCAGAGCCTTGTCGTTGTATTTTGCTGTCCAAAACGTGCTTCGTCTTGGAACCACACATCTATCTCTTTAAGCCTCACATTCCATGGGAGCGTGCGGATCATTTCACTTTCGAATTTTTTTAAAATCTTCTTGTACTTCATCAGACTGTTTTGGGTGTCGTGAGCGACTTGTTATCCAGCTAAATCCCATTGATTTTAATAACTTATAAATGGCGTTGGGATGATAATCAACATCAAAATTAGCGTTGATATATAGTCGGATACACTCACCCGTTAGTCGTCCACCCATATCGGATTGGCATTGAGCCTTTATATATTGACTCAATATTTCTTTATCTTGCTCTGTAAGATAGCTAGGTCGCCCTGTAGGTTTTTTACTCTCAAGACCAAGTAAACCTTTGCTGATGTAGTTCGCAACCCAATCATTAACAATTCTTCTACTTATATTAAGTGTTCTAGCAACTTCTGATCTATTCTTACCCGATTTAAAGTGTGAAACGGCTAGCAAGGCGCAGCCTCATTCGATGATCTTTTACTTTGTTGGAGAGTATTTTTAATTCTTGTGAGCTATGAGTGTTCAATGTCATTTATTATGAGTAAATAAATGACATTAGATCACATAATTAGACTAATTGGTATAAACCTCGAAACCTGCCGATTTGTCATCCATGAACAGCGGCAGCCCTCGACGTCCTGTCTCGGGTCGAGGCCTACTATCGCTAATATCTAATTGAATTGCTGGGATGGGAAATGGTGATCGCTTGAATTAAAGCGTAAATAAAAAAGCATGGTGGATTACGATATCAGTAGCTAGCGCCTAATCTGCTTGAACAAACGCTGAAATGAATAAAAATGTTCACGTATTTTCATCATGGATGATGAAAAAAGCGATGTAGGGTTGGATTATGTTCAGGACGAACGGTAAAACGCGATGCCATGGATGGCAAAGAGCGTAGCCCGTTCAACGCAATTACGTCGAAAACACTTTTATTAATGGAAGAAAACGTTTGTTAGCAGCGCCATGGGAGTCCAGAGGGAGGTAAAGAGCTGCGTTAGCGTCACTCTTTTCTTTTTGGGTGTCGTCGTCACCGCGACCAATTTACTTGTTTCGCAACACTTACACACTTATTAAACAAAGGAGTTTTATCTAAATTCGAACTGAACTTCTTCATTGCCTGTAAGCATTTCTAAACTACTTTCAACGTGTCGTTTTTTTAATTTAGATGTTTTTGGCTCTAGTAGCGCTTTTAATAAAGATTTATACCGAGCATTTTTACTTTGGCCTAGTATTTTACATAACCATGCTACCCCATCAAGCATATACCTGTCTTGATGATTTCTTTCTTTCCAAATTTTCTCTGCAAAAACGTCTAGTATTTTAACATCTTGAATATTCATACCGTAATACTCCTTTGCAAGCTCTCTAATTGTTCTTCCTGTTGCGGGCTCAATTAAAGCCCTTACTGAACCTACCGATAAACTATCATCATTAATAGTTGGTATGGTCATATACACATACGCTTCGCTTTTTGACTGTCTTATAAACTTAACTTGCCCTAGTCCATTATAAATAAAAGTAGAATTTTTATTTGGATGTAATATTTCATCAGGTTCTCCAAATTTATAAGTGATTAACTGATAACTTTCCCCTGTCATAATTGTTGAAAAAAGTTCTTTTTGAGTCTTATTAACTTTATTATTTTTATCGAGCTTTAAATTAAATTTTTCATTTCTTGCCTGTTCATTTGTCAAATACTCAGATTCAACTAATTCTGAAACAATATTACCTCGCCCATCTTCTATCCATACAGCTGTGTAGTTTTTTAAAATAACGCCATTAACTAAATAGTGTTTACCTACTTCTGGAGTAAATGAAATTTGGCCATTAATGTTTGAATATCCTTCATCAGAAGCTAAAGTATTAAATAATGTCCTAAATAGTTTTTGTGCTGATATTGTTAAGTTCAGCTCTTTTGCTTCTATATTTCGAGTAAAGCCTAATTGACTATAATTATTTGAAGACTTATTCCTATCACGCTGGAAAGCGTTATAAACCTTTGAATCGTCGATTTTTTCAATAAAGAAATAATCAGTACCTCCACCAAAACTTCCGTTATTACGATAGCTATCATCCATCACAGCATAATTACCGTTGAAAGTATTTTTAGGTTGCGTTGTAACACAAGAAATAATAAAAAAACTGCATATAAATATTAAAGCTATTTTCATTTTAAATTCCTTTTCATAATCTAGAGAATAATTAATATAACAATATATAACAAAAAAACGAGCATTAAGCTCGCTTTTTAATATTAATTTTCAACCAGTTAACTAGTCTTTATACGCATCAACCGGCGGACAAGAACAGATCAAATTCCTGTCCCCAAACACGTCATCTATACGATTAACCGTTGGCCAAAATTTATTTGCCGCAGCGGCTGGCACTGGGAATACTGCTTCTTGAATTGTGTAACCACGATCCCATGTATCGGTAATATCCGCTAACGTATGCGGTGCATTGTGTAATGGGTTGTCGTCGCCACTCCATTCACCTGACTCAACTTTACGTACTTCGTCACGTATGCACACCATAGCTTCAATAAAGCGGTCTAGCTCTACTTTCGACTCTGATTCTGTAGGTTCAATCATAAACGTACCGGCAACTGGGAACGACATAGTTGGCGCGTGGAACCCGTAATCCATTAAACGTTTAGCCATATCTACTTCTGTAATACCTGATTCCGCTTTAATTGGGCGTAAATCAATAATACATTCGTGCGCTACACGGCCATTTTTACCTGTATACAAAATGGGGTAATGTTGGCTTAATTTTTTAGCTAAATAGTTGGCGTTGGTAATCGCGTATTTAGTTGCGTCTGTTACGCCTTTTTTACCTAACAATGCGATGTATAAGTAAGAAATACATAAGATACCTGCACTACCGTAAGGTGCTGCTGATACTGCGCCGTTACCTTTGTTAGCTTCGTTTACATTCACTAATGCGTGATCAGGTAAGAATGGAGCAAGATGCGCTTTAACACCTATTGGTCCCATACCTGGGCCTCCGCCGCCATGTGGAATAGCGAAGGTTTTATGTAAGTTAAGGTGCGAAACATCTGCGCCAATAAAGCCTGGAGATGTTATGCCTACTTGTGCGTTCATGTTTGCGCCGTCAAGATAAACTTGTCCGCCATGTTCATGAATAATATTACAAATTTCAGCAATGGTACTTTCGTAAACACCGTGTGTTGATGGGTAGGTGATCATGATACATGCTAGGTTTTCAGCCATTTCGCTTGCTTTGTTACGCAAGTCGGTCATGTCTACGTTACCTTGTTTGTCGCAGTCTACTACTACAACTTTCATGCCTACCATTTGTGCTGACGCTGGGTTTGTACCGTGCGCTGAAGCTGGTATTAAACACACGTTACGATGTGCATCGCCACGACTTTCGTGGTATTTAACAATGCTGATTAAGCCTGCGTATTCACCTTGTGCACCTGAGTTAGGTTGCATTGAGATGTTGTCGTAGCCTGTTAGTTCAACTAACCAGTCGCCTAGTTCGTCGATCATGTGCTTGTAACCTAGAGCTTGATCAACCGGTGCAAATGGATGCATGTTGGCAAATTCAGGCCAAGACACTGGTATCATCTGCGCTGTTGCGTTTAATTTCATGGTACAAGAACCTAATGAAATCATTGAGTGGTTTAACGCAAGATCTTTGTTTTCAAGCTTTTTGATATAACGCAGCATTTCAGTTTCGCTGTGATACGAGTTGAATACTGGATGCGTTAGTATTGCTGTGTCGCGCACTAAGCTGTTTGGAATTGAATCACTGCCGTTAGCAATTACTTGCTGGTCTAAGTCTTCAACACTTAGGTTGTGCCCTTCACCTAATAAAATAGTAAATAAGGTATCGATGTCGCTACGCGTTGTGGTTTCGTTAATTGAAATGCTGATTTGATTTTCAACATCAATACGTAGGTTTACGTTGTTTGCTAAGGCACGCGCTACGATAGTTTCTTTACTGTCGAAACCTGAATTACCTAACTCGTTTAAGTTAAAGGTAAGTGTGTCGAAGTAGTTGCTGTGCAATGGTGTTAAACCTTTGCTTAATACGCCAGCCGCTAAAATATCGGTAAAACGATGAATACGTTCTGCAATAACTTTTAAGCCTTTAGGACCATGGTAAACCGCATAAAACGCTGCCATGTTGGCTAATAATACTTGTGCTGTACAAATATTTGAGTTGGCTTTTTCGCGACGGATATGTTGCTCGCGTGTTTGCATGGCCATACGTAATGCTGGGTTGCCGCGTGTATCGCGTGATACACCGATAATTCTACCCGGTAACGAACGTTTGTATTTGTCTGATGTTGTGAAAAATGCAGCATGTGGTCCGCCGTATCCCATAGGAACACCAAAACGTTGGCTTGAACCAATAACCGCATCAGCACCTAAATCACCTGGCGCTTTTAACAATACTAAGCTCATGATGTCGGCAGCTACAGCAACAATACCTTTGTTGTCGTGAATTTTAGCAATAAGGTCGCTAATGTCTGTTACTTCACCCGTTGCACTTGGGTATTGAAGTAAAGCACCAAAAATGTCGTGGTCAACTGCTTCGTTTGCTGGAGCAACAATTATGTCGAATCCGAACATGTCAGCACGTTGTTTAACAAGATCAATCGTTTGTGGAAATACGTCGTTTGAGATAAAAAACAAGTTTGATTTTTTATTTTTAGAAACACGTTTTGCTAGCGCCATTGCTTCGGCTGCTGCTGTACCTTCATCAAGTAACGACGCTGATGCTAGGTCTAATCCTGTAAGGTCTAAACACATTTGTTGGTAGTTTAATAAAGACTGTAAACGACCTTGTGCAATTTCAGGTTGATATGGTGTGTAAGCGGTGTACCAGCCTGGATTTTCTAACACGTTACGTAAAATAACGTTTGGCGTTAATGTTGGGTAGTAACCTAAACCAATGTAGCTGTTGTTAACTTTATTTAAGCTGGCGACTTTTTTTAAATCAGCCAGTGCTTGTACTTCAGTTTTGCTTTCTTCAATCGCTGGCAAGTTAGCTAAACGAATATCGCTTGGCACAATTTCGTCAATTAATGCATCTACCGACTCTGCACCAATGTCGTTTAACATGGCTTGAGTTTGCTCTGCGTTAGGCCCTATATGTCGGCGAATAAAACCTTGCGATTGTTCTAATTCGTTTAACGTTGATTGAGATTGAGTAGTCATAAAACAGTTTCACTTAAATAATGTTACTAATAAAAATAAAGCCTCTGTTTCAATAGAGACATGAGGCTTAAAATATTTTTTGGTTCGTTTCTACTTTGCAAAGATAATCGAGAATTAGGCACAGGTTTTACGTTCCTGACAAAACCTAAGTACCTACATCCATGTAGGCAACTCGATTAGCGAAGCAATAATTTGTAAATAGTCTGTTGTTAGGCAAGGCACTGAAGTTGTGAGACATTTGAGCTTAGTGTACTAAGTGATAATGTCGAGCAACTAAAGTAACGAAGTATAACTACAGAATATGACCAAATATTTTGCAAAGATAATCGAGAATTAGGCAAAGCCGTCAAACGTTAAAGAGCATGAGCTTAGTGTACTAAGTGATTGCGATTTAACGTGTAGACAATGAAGCATAAACTCGATTAGCGAAGCAAAAAGTTATTCAGCGATAGACGCTGCATACCCCTCTGCATCAAGCAAGCTATCTAACTCACTTTCGTCTGCCACTTTAACTTTAAATAACCAACCTTCACCAAACGCGTCTGAGTTTACTAGCTCTGGTGAATCTTCTAATTCTTCGTTTATTTCTACTACGGTACCTGTAATTGGTGCGTAAATGTCTGACGCCGCTTTAACTGATTCTGCTACCGCAACATCATCGCCTGTACCTATTTCGTCATCCACGTCTGGTAATTCAACAAATACCATATCGCCTAATAGCTCTTGTGCGTGTTCAGTAATACCTACAGTTACAATACCGTTACCGTCGTTACGTACCCATTCGTGAGTCGTTGCATATTTTAATTCTGAAGGGACATTGCTCATTTTTATTAATCCTGTATGTAAATATTATAAATTATGTTTGGCTACAGCTAATTACTATAGCTTAAAAATAGTACGCTTTTAACGATTAAAAAACTTTTTTACCATTACGAACAAAGCTTGGTTTGATCACTTGCACATCAACGAGTTTTTTACGCATTTCTACTTGAATTGTATCGCCGAATTTTACTGAACGAGGTACACGAGCCATAGCAATACTATGACCTAATGTAGGAGAAAATGTACCTGAAGTAATAATACCCTCACCATCTGGTGTGATAACTTTTAAGCCCGTACGTAATACGCCTTTTTCTTCAAAAACTAAACCAACAAGTTTAGGTTGGTCGCCAGCTTCTTTTTGCGCTTCAAGCACTGAACGACCAATAAAATCGCGGTCTGTTGGTTCCCAACTAATAGTCCACGCCATGTTAGCGGCAAGTGGAGACACTGTTTCGTCCATGTCTAAGCCGTATAAGTTCATACCTGCTTCTAAACGTAGTGTATCGCGAGCACCTAAACCACATGGCGTTACGCCAGCGTCTAATAATTTTTGCCATAAGTCAGCAGCCTGCGCTTCTGGTACTACAATTTCGTAGCCGTTTTCGCCCGTGTAACCGGTAGTGGCGATAAATAGTTCGCCTGTTTGCACACCAAAAAATGGCTTCATTCCTTCAACTGCCTTTTTTTGCTCAGGAGTCAGAATCGTTGCAACTTTTTCGATAGCTTCAGGGCCTTGCACAGCGATCATGCCAAACTCAGGACGTTCGGTGATCATTACATCAAAGGTGCCTGCTTGTTTATTCATCCATGCTAAATCTTTTTCACGTGTTGCAGAGTTAACCACTAATTTATAACGTGTGTTACTAAAGTGATAAATAATAAGGTCATCTATTACACCACCTTCTTCATTTAACATGCCTGTGTATAAGGCTTTACCTTCAACAGTTAGCTTGGCAACATCGTTTATTACTAGTTTACGTAAGTAATCTTGAGCGTCAGCACCTGTTATATCAACTATGGTCATGTGCGAAACATCAAACATGCCTGACTTTTGACGAACAGCATGATGTTCTTCTATTTGAGAGCCATAGTTAATTGGCATTTCCCAACCATAAAAGTCGACCATTTTAGCGCCGGCTTCAATATGTTTTGCATGTAAAATAGTTTTGTTGCTCATATAACATCGCCTAAAAAAAGTGTGTACGGAAGTAACTCGATTATAACCACTGATTTCTGTTGATTCAACAACAAAATAGCAATAATTGAAATATAAACCCACATAAAAACATTAAACAGAATTATATTTTATAAAACGCAATTATAAAAAATAATAATCGAATTTCAGTTAAGTGAATATGCTGTTTTTGTGAATAATTTTAAAGAAAAAATAAATAAATTTTCAAAAAAATATAAATACTCAGTTTGAATATCCCCTTTACCAATTAAGAGGCTATTTCAGAGCACTTGAATGGTTACGGGTATAAATAAGATTAGAAGCTCTTAAGAAAAGAGTATTTAACCTCAGCTCGGGATAAGCAAAGTTACTCAACAAGCTATTTTTATGCCTAACTTCGTTGAATTTATTACTAATAGCTAGCTATTAGATAGAAAAATTCGCCTTGTTATACAAAAAAATATCAATGTTGAGAGACTAATATAACTTAGGAAAACACGGTACAGGTTAAGACTTTGATAAATAATAATTTTAATTTATTATCTAACATTCATTAACCCGAGTTGAGGTTATTTAGTTTTGATAGGTAATAAAATATATCCGTTGTACTTCAAGGTGCTGAATTCAGCTGAAGCCTGCACCTTGAAAGATATAAGAATGGGTTACGCACCAAAAAAACTTTTTAGTTCTGCCCAATAATTACTGATGATTTGTTGGTCTTGCGGTGTTAACTCTGAACGCGAAGCCGTGAGTTTTTCAGAAATATCGCTAGCTAGTTCAGCAGATAATACTTGAGTTTCGTCACCAAACTGACTGGCTGATAAGGCAATAAAACCTCTTATGTAGCTACTTGCAAACAACTCATCGTCGTTATTTTCTTTCAAACATAAATCGTCAAAGTGTTGATATAGTGCGTTAAGGTTTTTAATTGACATGCTTTTTCCTGTACTAATAATATTCTAAATTGAAGCTAATTTTTTAATTTACAATCGACTTCCGATTTTTTACGTATTTTAATAATTTGATTAACATAAATATTTCCGTCATAGCTAGCCGCAAAGCCATCATCAGATTGCGCTAATAATTTAGCCGTTAATTCAACATATACGTCTTGGTAAGGCTTTACTTTAAGAGCGTCATAGCTTTTTTCTAGCTGTTCTAAAGTATTACTATTGCCTTCAACCCAAAACTGCTTGTCACTTAAACAAGGTTGAAATGAATTAACTTCATGTCCAAAGGTATAGTGTCCGAAAAATACTGTTTGGTCGCTTATGTCTTTAGTAGGTGAGTTATTTGATAAATTAACACTATCTGCTGAATAACAAGACTGAAACAATACAGAAATAAATAAAACAAGAATGCTGGCAGTTAAATTTTTCATAAATTATTACTCACTTGATCACTATACTAGGGTCAACTTTTGATCCATTTCGATTTTGAATTCGCACATGGACATGATCAGTAATACCATTTTTATAGCGATTTTTTAGAGTTCTAGCGATACCGATACAACTAACGCCCGCTTTAACAACGGTTCCAACAATGTTTGCTGCAGGTTGCATATACCATATCCAACATTTAGTACCATCTGAAGAAATAATTTGCACACCTGATAATTCTTTCGCATCAATACCTGATGAGTAAGGTTTAGATATTCTGCTAACCACTCCTGATAAAGGTGCCTTTACTGGCTGCCCAGGTATAGAATTATAATCGGCCCCATCATGTGTTCTATTTCCTCGAGAAGCACCAAAAGCGCCGGAGCCATAAGCATCAGAACCTCGAATCGCTAACCCTGTAGGTTTTCCATAAATACTAGGCCACATTTTTGTTATAGTAAGACCATATGGTTTAATACAGCCGTTAAATATATACAAAATACCACCGGGTTCTTTTTTATATATAGATTCGATGTCATCTATAATTTTTTGTAATTCTCGACTATATTTTCCATCTTCAGCTACAAGAGGCATAGGCTTGAGTAGTAGAGCTGGTAACATAAAGCCCAACGTATTTAACTTGGCTATTGCAACTCGTAAATCAACGCGTAAATTGATTATTTGCTGAATAATTTTAACATCTTTTGATTTATTCTCGCCTCTTCTACCCACTGAACTTTCTAACATAAATATCCCTATTATTTCCATTGTATTAATTGAGGTTATTATTAAATAACCTTTCCATTCGTAATTTATTTCAAAAATATAATATTGAAACTGAAATAAATATAATACGATCCTAACGTAGTTCTACAAAAAAGTAATCTATTGTTTATCCACTAAACAATCACCTATACAGGGCTACTAGCCGGATATAAAATCTGATCTTTATAACCCGTAATAATAGGAAAATAGCCTGATAAAGCTTGATCAAGTTCAGTATCGCCAGTATCTATAATAAGAGGTCGGCTATTTAAGCCTGCCAGTTTTGTTTTAGTGGCAACAATAATGATATTGTCTTTACCTATCGCCTTAATAACTCTTGGACTAAGTTGTTGATTGCCACGACCGAAGATATGCCCTTGCCCACCAATTAAAGTGATAACTAATTTAATGGTTTCTTTTGCAGAGCTGTTATCAGCTGTTTGGTTTTCTAAAAGGTGATTTTCTATCAGCGACCATAATTGAGGCTCCGTTACATCGTTTGCAATTACAGCATGGTCTTGCAGCACATCTACACCTAATAAGGTATTGGTTTCGCCTAACTCATCCATTATAAAAGCAGTAGTTGAACCTGACCCCATAATATAAAGCTCGTCGTCCATGGTTTCTATTATGTGCGCGGCTATGTCTTGTAAAACTAATTCGTCGGTCTCTTTACCGCCAGATTTAACCGCTTGTACATAACGTAACTCACTAGGTATTTGCATTTCACCATAACGTTTAGCTTTTACTACGCCTTGCCTAAACAAACTTTCGTCTATATCCATTACGTCGGCGTCCATTAACGTAACCAGTTGATTAGTAACTAACATTTCAACCACTCGCCCTGCTGCTTTGGGCGTTACGGCATAAACCCCTGAATGAATTTTACAACCCGCTGGAATGCCTAATACCGGAAATTTATCGTTAACAGTTGCGCAAATATCGCGAGCCGTTCCATCGCCGCCAGCAAATAAAAGTACGTCTACTTGGCTTTCCATTAAGGCAACTACTAGGTTTGTAGTGTCTTGCGGGCTTGTGTTTATATTCTGTGGTGAACTGTTTTGCTGTTCTGCTAATGCTGGCTTTTGTGTTAACTCAGAAGAGTGATAAACAACTTCAACTTCAAAACCTAATGCTTTAGCGCAGGTTTCGCCCATAGAGGCATTTGCCGTATAAATAACAATTTGATTTTTATAAGGCTCAAGCACGCTTAACGCCGTACTTGCGCGTTGATTAGCTTTAAACTCTGCACCTAACGACAAGGCTTTTTCGGGTGTAGATTCTCCGTCGCTTCCTTTTAAAGCAACGCTTCCACCGACTCCAGCAACAGGATTAATAACAAAGCCAAGTTTGAACTTTTTCATGAGAATAACCTTAAGCCTATTTAAATTGAGTTAATGATAGCGTTGAAGACATAGCAGCAGAGGTTTGATAAAAAACAGCTAGTGCATCAATAAACTGTTGTGCTCTTTTTGGAAAGCCTTTTTCAATATAATGTTCTACCTGCTTAAATACAGCGGCTTTGAATGCCTTTGTATCGGCTTCTGCACCATTTAAATTATCAGCAGACACCGTAAATTTTTTATTAGCCGCAACGCAGAACGCCCACTCAATGGCTTGTGGTTTTATTTCTACCGATTCAAACTCTTTTTGTTGTTGTTCATTTCTACCATCGGGTTCATACCAATAACCAAAATCTTCTTTTAATCGACGTTCTTTACCCGCAATACACCAATGAGCGATTTCATGTAAGCCACTTGAATAATAACCATGAGCAAAAACAATTTGATGATATGAACACTTATCTGATGCTGGTAAATATACCGGTTCGTCGTCACCTTTAATTAATAACGTATTATAATCAGTAAAAAAAGTTGCTGAAAATAACGCCATTAAGTCTTGGATATTATGTGTTTTTTCCGTTTGTTCATTAACTTGTAAAACATTAATAGACAAAGGAATGTGAGATGGTGTGTGTTGCATGTACAAAAAGTTCTACGGTAAGACAAACGCTATTTTTGCGTCACTCTAACAAAAATCGGCGATAGATGCATCGCCGATTTAATATTACCAACCTAAAATACTTTGGTTATTTTTGTTTATTTAAACCATTCCTAATAACAAAATAGCCTAGTACTCCAGAAATTAGTGAACCAATAACAATACCTAATCGGTCTTGAAATAATGAAGAATTGACAGATTGTTCAAACGCTAAAGAGCCAATAAATAAACTCATGGTAAAACCGACACCACAAAGTAATGCTACGCCATACAAGAGTTGCCAGTTAACATTTTCAGGTAATTTAGCTAAACCTAATTTTATTGCGATAAAACAAAAACCAAATACACCTAACTGTTTACCTAGTAATAGCCCTGCAATAATACCTAATGGTACAGGTGCAACAATTTGGTCGATACCAATTCCAGTAAAGTTAATACCCGCATTCGCGAAAGCAAAAATAGGTAACACAATAAAAGCGACGGTTGAATGTAAATTATGCTCTAAAGACTTTAATGGTGACGGTTCTCCTTCTTCCCCTTTGATAGGAATAAAAAAGGCTAAAACAACACCTGCTAATGTTGCATGTACACCCGATTTAAGTACGGCCACCCAAAGTACAATACCGAGGAAAATATAGGGAGATGTACTTGTTACACCTTTTCGGTTTAAAACAAATAAAATAGAAATAACAATCGCTGAAACCACTAATGAAAGTACAGATAGTTGTTCGGTATAAAATAAAGCAATAATAATAATTGCGCCCAAATCATCAAAAATAGCGAGAGATGTTAAAAACACTTTTAACTGTAATGGTACTTTACTGCCAATAATGGCTAATATACCTAAAGCAAAAGCAATATCAGTTGCTGTAGGAATTGCCCAACCATTTATTGCAGCAGGATCGTTATAGTTTAGTGCGACATAAAAAAGCGCAGGGGCAACCATTCCACCAACAGCCGCTATAGCAGGCAACGCCACTTGGCTAGGTTCAGATAAGTTACCCTCTAAAAATTCGCGTTTAAGCTCCAATCCTACTAAAAAGAAAAACAATGCCATAAGGCCATCGTTTATCCATAATAATAGAGGTTTTGCTATTTCAAAGCTGCCAACAGCAATAGCAACAGGTACATCAAGTAGTAAATCGTAGTAATTTGCCCATGGAGAGTTTGCTAAAATCATAGCAAAAACAGCAGCAAACATAAGTATAATGCCGCTAGAGGCTTCTTGTTTTAAAAAGTTTTGAATAGTTGAAAGTGCCATAGTTCCCTTAAATAAAATAAATAATAGTAACAGCGAGACATAATATGTCATACGTTAGCACTATTTGTAAAGATCATATACAGTTAAAAGGATGCAACCTTTCTGCATGTTACTTCGTTAATAGTAGTATAGATGGTTAAAAACATATTGGATTAGCTTATTTTATGAGTAAAGTTTTGTCTTTTTTAGGCATAAAAGAAAAAGAGCAATCGTTTGAAGCGATAATATTTCCGCACATGAGTAATTTGTTTAAAGTGGCTTATCAATACACTGGCACAAAACATGATGCTGAAGATTTATTGCAAGACTTGCTTGAATATTTATTTACCAAACAAGCTGAATTGCGAAAAGTTGATAAACTCAAGCCTTGGCTTATGCGCTGTTTATATAACAGATTCATCGATTTATATCGTAAAAATCAACGTCAACCAAATTTAGAAGATATTGATGACGAAAAAATACAACCTTTATTTCGTCATGTCGATAATCATCACCGAAGCGATCAAAACAAAGAAATTTTCCAAGCCATGAATCAACTATCAGCTGATCAACGTGCCTTAGTCACTTTACACGACATTAACGGGTATACCCTTCCTGAGCTGGCTAACATCATGGATACTCCATTAGGTACATTAAAATCCAGCTTACATCGTGCACGGGGTATATTAAGACAAAATATTAGTTTGCAACCTTCTGAACTTAACGTTCGTCATTATTAACAGAGGATAAAATTATGAATTGTAAACGTGTTAATAATACGATTGAAACACTTAACCTAGCTGATTTCACGTCAGGTTTAGATAGCCAATTAACAACACATATAAAAACTTGCGAAGCTTGTGAAAAAGCATTGCAAACGCAGCATTTATACTTGAAAAAAATGTCGCAAATACAAGCGCCTGAATTTAGCGAAAGTGAAGCTTCTGCCATGCTAAGTCATGTGGTTAATTCAGCCCGCAATAATATAGATACCAACAAGCCAGCTAAAAACGATAGTGGTTTTTTACGAGGATTTATTGCTGCATCCGTGTTAGCTATTTCGGTATTTGGTGCATGGAACATATTTAATACTTCTCCTGAACAAGCGCCTTTAATTGCAGATGCAGCACCAGAGTATTTTACAACCGAAGTCGTATTAGTTATTAACGCGCCTGAAGATATGTACGATGCCGATTTAAATCTTGTTTTACCGCAACAAATTGCTTTAGAAGGTTACGATAACATTCAAGACTTAAGCTGGCCTGTAGATTTAAAAGCAGGAACCAACACGCTATCTCTGCCTATTCGTGTAAATAAAAACAAAGGGATAGAACAACCAATAAGTATAATGGCAACCCTTTATCATTATGCTGAAGAACGTGAGTTTGAAATAACAGTAGACCTTGAAAAAATGCAAGCACAACAAAAAAATTCAGCGCATTTAGTACCCGAAAATAACACGACACGTGTTTAGTAACGTAAGTGAGTATTAATATGAAAAACAGCCAAATAAAAAATAACTACTATGTATTATGCTTATTAACCTTTGTATTATTTAGCATCGCATTTACATTAATAGCTGCTGAAGACATGGACAATGTTACAATGGAAATAGCCACAAAAGAGGCTAAGTATGGTCATCGTATTCATATGTATAGTAACGATATTATTTCAGATTATATGATAAAAAAAGGAGACATTACTGTTGAAGAAGTTAAAGAGAAAAAACGTAAGCGTAATCTACAACGTGAAGAATTAAAAACACTAAAACAAGAAGGTGATAGAGAAGCGTTTAAAGCTCGTTTAATGGAAATAAAAGCAGAACATTATATTGAACGTAAAAAACTCGAAGAATACATTAATAATAATGATGAATTAAAGCAACAACTCAACGAAAAACGAAGTAAATATAGAGATAAAAAAGCAAATGACATGCATGACCGCCACCGTAAAGAAAAGTTCTTTAAAAGGTGGGATGACAACCAAGAAAGGGAACGTCATCAATATCCGCATCCCCAATAATGAATAGACTGGTTATAACAACTTCTTTCACCTTAAAGAGCTTATTCTACCTCTTGAGAAGAAATAAATAGAAAAGCATAAAAACCCGTTATCATTCAAGATGCAAAAATATGCATATTGATTGGTAACGGGTATATCTCTTTCTCAATCCTACTTTAACAAAGCTATTATTTAATATCGCCATAGCGTCGACGATATAACTTTGTATGAATATCTTTTGCTGCAGACACCATATACGGAAACGGAATATCAGTCGTAGTAACAAAACCGACATTATAATTTTCACCGTCATGTGCCCGCCCTGTTAATGGCGAGTCAATATACTGAAACCAATGCGCACCAATAACATAAGGGTTATCAATAGCGGTGTTCATATAGTCACGATACATGTCAGCACGTACTTTTTGATTAGGCGCATGGATAATTCCGGGATTAGGATGACCTACATCGGTGGAACCAATATGATATTCGCCAATAATTACCGGAGCATCTAGCTCTTTTAAGAAAGACCAAGTCATTTCATCAAGTCCTTCTCTGTAGTAATTATAACTCACCACATCTGCATACTTTTTAGCGGCTTTAAGTGCTTCTGGTGCGGTTCCCCACGTAGTAAAACGCGCTCCCATATACATATGATTAGGTAATACGTCTTTAATTGCATTTTTAACAACTTTGAAGTATTCGTCAGCATAAGTTTGAAGTAACCAACCAAGATCCACTAGCATTTCGTCGCTGTAGCCATCATCTTTTTTATAATTAACGCCTTCTGATAACTGCTCCCATGAGGCTAGATTTTTACCCCATACAATATTCAATGCATGTATATTTTCATATTTCTGCTTAAGCATTTTTACAAAAACCGCTTTGCTTGGGCTTTTTTTTGCATTTTTTGATAAAGCATCAAAAACAATACCGTAACGACGAATAGGCGGTCCTTCTCCTCCCCAACTTTGTTCGTTATCAATAAATATTCCAACACACCAAGGGCTATCTTTAATTTCTTGTGCAATAACTTGCGTGGTAATGTGAGCACGACGAACAAATTCAGGATCAAACACATCAGGCATTTTACCCCATATATCAAACCCTGAACTTAATGTTTTGAATTCACCTATGATCCAGCCATTAGCAAAGTAAGGCATTTTTTTATTGTCGTAGAACATAGGATCTGTCCAGTTACCAAAAGAGGTAAAACCCCAGTCAACCATGCGATCTAACGTTGTGTCATGCCAGTTTTTCAGATAAGACTGTTCAGTGGTTTCACCATATCGTCGTTCTAAATTTGCTTGGTAGAAGCTATAAACCTCACCGTGTTCCATTGGCCCTTTATGCGCTTTTCGACGATACCCGTAATGATTAGCTAGCTCGTTGTCGTAATCAGGCAACCACTCAAACATATTTCTCCGCTGTTGATTGGCAACATAACTCGTTTTTTGAGCTTGACGATAGTTACCACTAATACCTTGTGAATCTTCTGGTGTTACATCATTAGGGTCAATGTAGCGTACCGAGTCATCTTTATAATCAATCCCTGTAAATGTAGAGGTGTTCGACATACGTGAATTAGCAATACCACTAGAAAAATATAAATAGCCCTCAGGATCTATTAACGCCCATTTATTTGCTACTTTTTGGGTACGAAAGTAACCTGTAGCATCAAAACGAGGACCTTCTTTCCAGCCACCAAATTGACTGCGATCAGGCCAGCCTTTTGAGTTTTTTAGCGCGATCAATTCTTTATCAGCATAAGCTTTAAGCTCTGCTGTTGATTTAACCTTTAGATCAAAATCAATATCAGCACGCTGGCCAAACTTATCAACAATATGAGTTACATAGTTTTTATTAGGTGTTGGCGTTGTTTCAAAACGTAAGTTATCAATAACAATTTCGGTGGGCTTTATTTGTGTTTCAGTATAGATTTTAATCGCATGTACTTGAGAAAAATCAATGATCTCTTTACTACCACGTATAGGCATTTTTCGAGCGGTTGTTTTAAAAGCAGGAGGCGTGTCGCGTAAGCCTGTATCGTGATCTAATTCAAAACCTTTTAATTCAAAATAAAGCGTAATTGTTTCGTCTTTATCTACGGCAACAGTACGTCGCTGAGTTTTATTATTTTCACCGGTAATATTCACACTTAGCATGATAGATGATTCACTGGTATTCTTTGCTGCAAACATAAAAGCATTATTACCTAGATGAGACGTTACCCATGGTTTTTCAGGTTTAAGTTCGATACCTGATGAAGCATGCTGAGTAGAAAATTTTATTTTTAACGCCTGACTATTTAACGCGTTTTTATTCAATGATATTCCAGCATAAAATGGCTGTACCAAGGTAGTTAATTGAGCTGGTTCAAAGTCAGCGACCATAACACTTTTTGTAGGTTTTATATTTACAGGTGCAGAATTATTCACCTCGGAATTACAAGCGGCTAATAAAGATAATATAGCTGCGCTAGCGACAGCAAACGTTACTTTTGATGGATTAAAATACTTCACAAAATAGTATACCTTTTAATAGAGTTTACTAAAGATGTAAGTAAACAATAAAAGTGACACTATTTTTTAAGTGAGTTTTAATTAAACTTATTTTTTAGCATCAACTGTTTTATCTGTTTTGGCTCTAGAGCTGCTTCAACAATAAATAATTCATCGACACTGCCCCTAAAATGATTTTTATTCAAGCCTTTTGAGTGGTTGATATAACCAATATCCCTTCCAAGACTTAATGAACGAGATAAAGGGTCATTTAATGTTGTGTTAATTTTAGCTATAGATTTTTTCTGTGTTTTTTCTAATTTTCCATCAACATATAATAAAACGTGTGTGGAAATATCTGATTGTTCGCCACCGTATAATACAACCGCGATATGATGCCATTGCCCGTCACGTAAATCCGTAGAACCAACCACCTGAGCTTGAAAAGTACCAATACGTAACCGACCTAGTGGACCATCAACCGTTTCGGGGTTAGGAGATATTTGCCAAGCGGCATAATCTTTATGTAAACCCCAACTAACAATGCCGTAAGCTTCATCAACTGAAAAATCGTTTGGTACTTTCACCCAAAAAGCCACCGTACGGGGATCATCACTTCCTATACCGGGAAAGTCAGTTGTAAGCCAATTTGTTTTTCCGTCAAAACTCAATGCTTGCCCAAATTTACCGTCAACTTCTGCTATTTTTTCCATATTAGAAGACTTATCAACAGCTAAGTAATGTTTACCGTCTATACCTTTACCAATAGAAGAGTAATTATCGCCATTTTTATCATCAAAAGACCAATGCAAAAAGTCGGGGTTATACACTGACTCTCCTGGTAGTACTCGCATGAACTCACCTGTTTCATTTTTGATACTGACCATTTCATTTTTTAAATTAAACGATAATGCTTGGTTTTTTCTGACATGTTGATAGCTTTGTAGGTTATCTGCTCGCGCCTTTACTTCACCTTCGATAACATGAACTTGCGACTCACCATTTTGGCTAACTTCAACACCAAACTCAGTTCCTAAGTCGATAATTTCAGCACTTGGTGTATCAATACGAAAACCAATAGCTTTTTGGGGTACACGAGCAACTAATTTTCCTTGTTGTAAAATAACTTGATTAACTGATTTTAAATCAAGCCTGATAGGCGCTTCCAGTACCAAAACCACACCATTATTTAATTTAATTTCACTATAGCCTTCGCTAAGTTCAATCTCTCCACGGCCAAGGTTTCTACCTAATTGTAAAACTTGTTCTGTAGGCGAAACCGCTGCTATTTTAGTCACTAATGCAAAATCAGATTGAGAATTAATATAGCTAGAAATAAATAATGTTCCTACTAAAAAAGCAATACTAGCCGCCATTGCCCATGGTTTACCAAACCAATTTCTAGAAGCGTTACCTGCTAATAAATTTTTATTAACAGTAGGCGTAATATCTGGTTTAGATCGCAAGTTAATACGTGACATGACACTGTGAGTGAATTGTTGTTTTTGACTTAACTGTTCAAGTTCAAAACTTAATAATCGATCGTTAATAACTAACTTGCTCACTTCTTCTAAAAGCATCGGATCTTTTTGGCAAGCTGTTAACAATTCTTCAGCAACATTTTCTCCAGCTAAGTATGCCGCTATGAGTTTTTCTTGCGCTGACGACAATTGATAATGGTTACTCATCACTTAATCCTTCATCTTATTTTCGACACAATTTTTAAGTTTTTGTCTTAGTCTATACATACGCATGGTCATAGCAGAATGACGATCCTCATATTTACGGCAAAGTTCAGCCAATGAAAATCCTAAGGTGTAATGTTCAGTTAATAACGTACGCATTTTATGATCGAGTGCATTTAAACAAAGATGTAAATATTCTAATAATTCCGATTCGTTATTTTGATTAAGATGCTGTTCAACTTGCTGATCTATTAATAACTCTAATTCTGCGCTTCCCCCTATAGCTAAAGCTTTTAGCTTACGTTGATGATTGCGTAGCAAATTAATTGCAATACTTCTAAGCCAACCTTTAAAAGAAGCATCATAATTAAAGTCATTCAACTTATCGTAGGCAAGAATAAAGGTTTCTTGCGCTAGATCTTCAGCTTCATGAGAGTTACTGAGTCGCGATCGTAAACACGCACGCACCGAAGAACCGTAGCGTTGTACTAACACGGAGTAAGCTTCAATTTCACCAGACTTAGTAAGCTCTATGAGCTTTTTATCATTATGTTCTATTATCTGTACGTCTCTCATCATAGCGAAGAATAAAAGTTAATCTTTATATTACCGTTAATCTTCAACTTTATTTTATCCGTTACAATAAAGGTTAAGCTTATAAATTTATTAAGAATATTTTGTTAAAGAGTTTCCCCCTTCAAATTTAACTCGAAGATAATGGTGTAATTTAAAGCTCAAATTACACCATAAGTACATACGATAAATATAGGAACTAGCTCCTACAATAACAAAATAAGTGTTAGCTATTTTTACTTTTTAGAGCGATACGCTGTGCTTCTTGACTTCGTTGTTGACGAATTTCTTCACTTAAGCCTTGCGCAAAGAATACACTAGGATCATGAATAACATCAGTATTATTCGCTACTTTTGAACGTGGCATTTTGTTCTGTAAATCACAATCAAAACGCCCTAAAAAGCTAAATTTATTCTTAACAGCTTTATGATCACAAAAATGAGATAGACCCCAAGTAAAGCCTTGTCCTTCACCTTCACTAGTAAAAATATCAGGTATATAAGGGCCAGCTCCCACTGGCATTAACGATGTAACCGCTGCTATATCAAAATTTACACCGTCTTCAGAATATTGAATGGTGTTCGCCTCAATTCCATTACGAATAGCAAAAGCAGCAATGCCTTTACCAAAACGAAACATAGTGGTTTCATGACCAGAGTTGAGTATTGGATTTAATGGATGCTTGGTATATGGCCCAAGAGGATCATCAGCAATAGCTAATCCATTACCCACCAGGTAATCAGGTCGAACGCCTAAAGCCGCTTTGTAATAAACATAAATTTGATCGTTTACTACCATAGGATATGGCCCATGAACTGAATACTGATCCCAATCGCCTTCAGGTCCATTACCAACAACGATATGGCCACATGGTGTCCAAGGTCCGTCTGGCGAATCAGCATAAGACACAGTTACTGGACAATTGTCTCCCTTAGTTCCACTGGCTTCTTCAAACGCTTGGTAATATAAATAATACTTCCCTTTCCATATTAAAATGTCTGGTGTGCAAACCGCTCGCCATCCTAATGCTGGTTTTTTAGGGCGAGGCACTGCAACACCTTGTTCTTGCCAAGTAAAGCCATCTTCACTTGTTGCATACCACACTTCACTTAAATCCCAATCCATTGATGGTATTTCATCAGTACATAGATCAGCTCCTTGTGGAGGTGAAATAGTGTCGCGCTTGGTATACCAAATATAATAACGGCCATTTTCACAGATGATTTTTGAAGGATCACGACGTGAAATTTTTCCATCTCTATCACCGTAATCAAAGCCTTCAATTTCAGTATATTTAAAGCTCGTAAATAACGGGTTATCTTCTGGCCTAGGCGTTGGGTATTTACTGTAAAGGCGCTCCATTGCTTGACTTAAATCACGTTCAGGCCGAGTTGGGGGCAAGTGCCAAGGAAAACCTTCGGTGTCATATTTACTCTTCATAAAATCCTCTAAGAATTCAATTTAATTTAATTTTTTAAATAATTTGATCGGTATTTTGTTGATCAATTGAAATTGGCTTTTCACGGCAAACATAAAAGATTATTGCCCCCAATGCCAAAATAATAGCCCCCATGATCGCAACAACTAGTTGTCCTTTATCAGCTATAATCGCTAGTGATAACATAATTGCGCCAATTGCCGTGATCCCAAAACCAATCACTTTAATACCTTTAGCATTATCTGATTGATGTTGTTCATTTGAAACGAATTCCGCAGCTGCGGTTCTCACTTCTGTTGCTTCAATATAGGCTTGATACAATGGAGCTTGTTTTTTACGAGCACGTAAAATAAGTTCAAAAACAGCTAAAATAACCATAGGTAAACCAACACCTAACATCATTTCTTGAGCACGATCTAACGATAATGATAATAATGTAGGGCTGACAAATTTAAAGAAGCCATTCACGGCTAATGACACTATAGTTGTGGTTAAAATGCTCGTACCTGTTTGATAGCGTGAGAACAATAACCAAATGGGTGGTAAAAACAGTGCTCCACCGGTTAATGCTGCCATAGTCATTACAACCTCAACCACGCCTCCCATGTAAGGGACTAATAGGGCTACAACAATAGTAACAACACCTAATACCCCTGTAGCAATACGCCCTACTTTAACTAATGTTTTTTGAGATGCATCAGGTTTGAAGCGCTTAAAAATATCATTAGTAATAACACCTGCGGCAATATTTAATGAGGTATTTATAGAACTAGAGGTAGCAAAGATCATCGCCCCTAACATTAGACCTAACATTCCAATAGGCAATACTTCTTTACTCATTAATAAGTAAGCGCCTTCATTTTCAAAGCCTGCTAATTCAGGATTTAACGCACGATAAATCATTGGTGCAATCATCCAAATTACAGGGCTAATTAAGTATAAACCGCCAAACAACCAACCCACTTTTTTAGCGTCTTTAGGCTTAGAAACACTAGTAAAACGTTGAATATAAGCCCAGTTTCCCGCAATAAAAAATAGGTTGTATAAACCAAATGCAACAATAAAGCTCCACGAGTATTCGCTATTCGTCAGGTTGAAAAAACCTTCAGGTGCTTTATCAATAAAATTACTAATGCCGCCTATTTTATCTAACGATAACGGAACAACGATTAACACGGCAGCCGTTAACACTACAAACTGTAAAATATCGGTAACAATTACAGCCCATAATCCACCAATAGCGGTATACAATAAAATGAGCAAACCTAGTGCAACAATTGTATATTCAATTGATAATCCGGTAGAAACTTCCACAATCTTAGCCACTGGGTACAAAAAAGCACCTGTTGAAAAACTCGCTATGGCTAAAAATATATAGGTATATACTTTTTGTACCTTGATACCCAATCGATCTTTAATAAACTCAGCAGCAGTTAATACTCTCGTTTTTTGCCATTTAGGCGCAATATAAAAGCCAATAATGAGGCCAGCAATACACATGGTCCATTGAATAGTGACAGCCACCCAACCATGTTTATAAGCAATTGAGCCCCAAACAACAAAAGTGCCTGCCGAGAAGAAGCTCATAAATAACGATAAGCCGCTCATCCACCAAGGCAGTGCTCCACCAGCAGAAAAAAAGCTTTTCATATTTTTACCTGAGCTTGAAAAGCTTAAACCACAACCAACAACTAACAAGGTGAATAGTAAAATGACACTTAGATCAATGATATTCATCGTTTACATCCTAATATATTGTTAAAAAAAGTACTTCCATCGTGAAATATAATTAGGACACTAAGGTTTTTTGGTGTAATAACGCACCCAATCAATCGCCATACTCGTACCATCAATATCATCAGTAACAGGGCCAGCAATAGCGGCTTTTAAAATAGCTAAGCTAAATAACATAGTCGTTTCACTGAAACAAACATCGTTACGCATAGTGTGATAAAGTTTTCCATCAAAATAGAATTTAAAATAATCTTCATCCCAAGCTATACCATAAGTATGATATTCCTCTGAAAAGTCGGCAACATTTGCAGAATCATAATTAGCAATTTCAACCCATTCATTACCATTGTGATATTCAATTACATAATCACTGATCAAATTACGGTATAAACCTTTAGATGGACCCGACTCTTGTAACCAGCCATTGATAAATTGCACCGCTCCTATGTTTTTTTCTGCATTCCAGTTAAGCTCTATAAATTTATCGCCATGCTTATCAGATACCCAGCGAGTGTCTATGCGATCATCAATAGCATATTTTTCTTCAGACACTAATCGCTTATATATACCGTTAGTAGCTAAGGTCATATCTTTGGCTAAAGCATGGTTTGTTAATGTTTTTACTTGCTCTTCATCAAAAGCTTCAGGGTAACCTGAGGCAGAAGGAGCAAAGACTCTAAACTCATTAATATGAATAGATGCTGGATTTTGTGAACGTAAACGAATTCTTTTAGTTTTTATAGGTTTTGCTAAAACAATTGTGTGATCTGGTTGACCAATTAAAGTATGGTGCAATTGATTATCTGAGTGACTAACACGGCCATTAGGCAAGGTATAAGTATCAGTCCAATTATGAACATTGGTATTCATTATATTAGGGTAGTGGCCTTCATTAATATCCACTTCACAGGCTTTTTCACCTTCGCTAACCCCTTGTTTAGGCCAAAACCAAAAAGAGTTATTGGTACCGTAAGCGCCAGCGTATTTATAACGAGCTTCAAAATAACCATAATGAAATGCACGTTTTGACCAAACATTTCCTGTTGTCCATTCTTGTCCGCCACGACTTTCTTTTTTACTCATTAAATGCAAAACACCGTCTTTTACAATAGCGTTATCTCGCCAGCGACTACTTAGCACCCATGCGTTTTCTGTAGGTCCATTTTGAGATATCCAATTACGGTCTAATTGCTTATTAGGATAATTAAATTCATCACTCCAATTTAACTGCCATTGACTTAAATCTATCGCGTTGTCATTTGCTAATGATGTTTTAGATAATGATAATATAAATACCAATACCGTAATAACATTGCGCATTACAATCTTTTTTTCCATGTTGACACCTATTAATTTCACTGTATTTAGCCGTATATACGTTTGAGTTAATAGGTAATGTTATCAATGAAAATAAGTGACACTTATTTTTTATGTATTAAATAACCTCAGATCGGGATAAGCCATGTTACTCAACAAGCTATTTTTATGCCTAACTTCGTTGAATTTGTTACTAATAGCCAGCTATTAGATAGAAAAATCCGCCTTGTTACACACAAAAATATCAATGTTGAGAGATTAATATAGCTTAAGAAAATAACGATACAGATTAAGTTTTGATAAAGAAGGGTTTTAATTCATTCTAACATTCATTAACCCGAGTTGAGGTTAAATAAAATAATGGAAAACGTTAACGATCGACTTTTAATTATTTGCTCAATATGCAACCTTTTATATTTTATTTACGTTAATAGTTATGAAAGCAGCAAACAACCTAAGACTTAATTCCACAAACAAATACAATATAGAAAGGTGTTTTATGAAAATTAAATTAATTTCAATCGCAGCGATTTTAGCTCTTACAACAGGATTTACAGTAAACGCATTTAATACTGACAGCACAGCGACCGACGTTAAAAAATCAGCATTTAAACACGGTCATAAAATGAAACATCATCATAAAGGCAAGCATCACATTAGTGAGATAGTTAACAACTATATGCTAGCGCAAGGTGATATTACACAAGGCGAAATTGACCTTCAAAAAATTGAACGCGAAACAACACGTACTGAATTGAAAGCGATGAAAGAAGCTGGAGATAGTGAAGGGTTAAAGGCTAAAAAAGCTGAATTAAAAGCCAAGTATGAAGCGCGTAAAACAGCAATGAAATCATACATTGATAGCCACGAAGAACTACAAACATTAATTAAAGAAAAGAAGCAAGAGTTTCGTGCTAAAATGAAAGAGCGCCGTAAAGAAAAAGAGAAGCAAGATCAAATGAAACTTCTGAAAGTTAACATTTAATCTGCGCTTACTCACGAGTAAAATGGAGAGTTTCATTTTGCTCGTGAATACTTTTTTATATCACTTTATAATGCTCCGTCTCTCCTTATAATAATTCACAATAAACTCACTTTATTCATCAAGCCATTTTTCTTTAATACTTAATATTTTATCAAGCTCATTTTCTATAACAATAACAAGTTCTGGATCAAAGTGTTTACCGCTTTGATTACGAATATAATCCATGGTTTTTTCTACGGTCCAAGCCTCTTTATATGGGCGCTTACTTGTAAGGGCATCAAACACATCAGCTAAAGCAACAATACGTCCTTCAATAGGTATTTCTTCACCTTTTAATTGATTAGGGTAACCTGTACCATCCCATTTTTCATGATGAGTTAACGACACTATTTTAGCTAAACTTAATAATTCAGAATCAGTTTCACCTAAAATTTCAGCTCCTATTTGAGGGTGTGTTTTCATAATAGAAAACTCTTCATCTGTGAGTTTTCCTGGCTTGAGCATTATACTATCAGCAATGCCTATTTTACCTATATCATGCATAGGAGCCGCATTAAGAATGTTTTCAGAGTGAGCTTTAGATAATCCGTAAGCTAAAGCAATTACTTGAGAATAATGACTCATGCGCATAACATGCATGCCCGTTTCATTATCTTTGTACTCAGCAGCCCGACCTAAACGTTGAATGATTTGCAACCTAGTTCGTCTTAATTCTTCTGCCTGCACTAACGACAAATGTGTTTTTACACGCGCTCTAACTACTGCCGGTGAAACGGGTTTGGTTATATAATCAACCGCTCCTACTTCAAAACCTTTAGCTTCATCTGTATCGTCGTTCAAAGCAGTAACAAAAATAATAGGTATAGACTTTGTTTTATCAATATTTTTAAGCGTAGAGCACACTTCAAAACCTGTCATCCCAGGCATCATAACATCAAGCAAAATAAGATCAGGCTGTTCTTTTTCTGCAAATTTCAGCGCGTCTTCACCGTTTTTAGCAAAAGATAATCTATAACTGTCTTGAAGAATTTGTTGAAGTACTCGTAAATTAGTAGGCTCATCATCTACTACTAATACTTTATACTGATGCTCTTTCTCATTTCTCATTAACAGCTCCATCTTTTTTTACTAGGGTAATTAGTTCCTGTATTAGACTTTTTGCACTTTCATATTCAAAGTCGTTCACCGCGAGTATTAACTTTTGACTTAATTCTTGTATCGATGAGTAAGCTACGTCATTTAAAGTGTTGAGTAAGGCTTCATCAAAACCTTGACGTTCAATCATTTTTTCAAGCTCATAGAGTAAGTTCTGCCACTCTTGTTCGGTTAACTTCACAAGTTTATTTTGTACTAGTGTAATGTTCTCGTCGTTTGGTTTATTGGTAATAAATTCTTTCAAACTTATTAATGTAGCATCAATATCATCAATACATACAATACATGATTTTTCGTCTTTATTATTCGCCGATTGCTCAATACCTGAAAAAAGTCGATGTAACTTAGTTAACGCTAAATTGCCACTTAAGCCTTTAAGTTTATGGCCTTCTTCGGCTAACTTTTTCCATTGTTTATTTTTACATAAGTTTATTAATTGTTGAGTAATATCACCATAATTTTTAACAAATAAGCTAAGCTCTTGAATTAGTCTTTGTTGGGTTCCCCATAATACCTTCCCTTTTTCATAATCAATTAATGCTGAAGGAGATACTTCGTTTACGTTATTTATCTCAGGTTGTTCAAGCTTAATTCCTAATGAATGGGCTAACTCTATATAAACTATATCAATATCGACAGGTTTGCTTGCAAAACCATTCATACCTGCATTTTTAGCTGCGCGTCTATCATCTTCAAGTACGCTAGCAGTTAAAGCAATGATGGGAATATTTGGAATGTTATTACTCGTTTCATATATTCTTCTAGCTCTTGCCGTAGCTAAGCCGTCCATAACGGGCATTTGAATATCCATTAACACAGCATCAAATTCCTCTGCTTCCATCATTTGTAGAGCTTGTTTTCCATCTAAAGCAGAATTCACACTATGGCCATCACGCTGCAGTAGCCTTGTTAGTAATTCAATGTTTTGCACAATATCATCAACAACTAAAATATTTAGTGGGGGTAACTGAATTTTTGTACTAGGTTTAATTAGCACTTTATTTGCTGATGCCTTTAGAGGAATAACAAAGGTAAATGTAGAACCTTTATTTTTTTCACTTGTCGCTGAAAGTGTTCCTCCCATAAGCTCGACTAGTTGCTTACTTATTGTAGTACCTAACCCAGTGCCGCCATAAATACGACTCATAGAAGCATCAGCTTGAGAAAAGGCATCGAATACTTTATTAAGCTGCTCAGGAGACATTCCAATGCCTGTATCTGTTATCGAAAATTCAACTGTATTATCTTCACGTGGTTTTACACATAAGGTGACTTGTCCTTTTGCTGTAAATTTAACAGCATTACCAATTAAATTGGTTAGCACTTGTCGTATTCTGTCTGACGCACCGTGGTAAATAGGAACAAGTTGCGGCGATATATCAAGTGATAGTGCTAAGCCTTTATGTCTTGCTTCTAACCATAAAGTTGATACGACTGTATCTATCTCTTCAATGAGTGAAAAGTCTCTAAATTCGAGTTCAAATTTACCCTTGTCCATTTTGGCACTGTCTAAAATGTCATTCAGTAAATGGAGTAGAGACTTAGCAGATTGATTAATGCTTTTTAAATGCTTAGTGTCTGATGTATCTTTTGCTTCATCTAACATTATGTCGCTAAAGCCAATAATTGCATTCATTGGGGTGCGAATTTCATGACTCATATTGGCCAAAAATGATGTTCTAGCTGCTACCGCTTCTTCTGCTCTATTTTTCTGGTTAACTAACTCTTCTTCCATTTTTTTACGATCAGTAATATCCATAATAAAACCGTCTAACCAATGTTCTTCTTTTGATGGGCTTTGTATATGGCTACCTTGCCCTATCAACCATTTTATAGACCCAAAGCGATCCGTTATACGAAATTCTAAATCGAAGTTATTTTTTTTAAGCGCCATTTTTTTTTCAATTTCAGGTATATCTTCTGGGTACACTAAATCAGAAAAGTAGCGGACAGGGTTAGGTAAAGTAAAGTCCTTGGCAGGGTAACCTGTAATACGTTCAACAGCGTCACTAATAAATATCATCGGTCTTTTTTCAGTAACTACACAACGGTAGGCTATGCCAGGAATGTTAGTAATAAGAGAACGGTATTTTTCTTCATTTTCTTGTCGTTGACGTTCTAAAGATAATCGTTGGCGTATATCCGTTACAAAGGCAATAAAAAAATCATCGTTATCTATTTTTACATGTCCAATGGATAGCCTTACAGCAATTGTTGAGCCGTCTTTATGTAATGCTTCAATATCTCTTTCTACAGCAACGGTTGTTACTTGTTTGGTTTCAATAAATCGCTCAAAGTAGTTTTCATGCTCAGCTTTAAAAATTTCTGGCGCTATAACATACACATGTTTACCAATAAGCGCTTCACTAGACCAACCGAGTAAACGCTCAATTGCTTTATTTGAACTAATCACTCTACCTTGTGAGTCAATTGTAAGGATCCCATCAGCCGCGGTATCCATCATGGCTGTTAATCTAACTTCTCTATCTTTTATAGCTGCAGATATATCTTTGTATTTTAAAAGTATATTAGCGCCTAAAACCAACGCTGTAATAACCAGTGTAGCTACAGTAACTAAAATAGCTAAATACATTGAAATACTGGAAGATTGACTTGAAAGCTCAAACCCTTCAGGGCGAACAAATCTTGCTGCCGCCATACCTGTATAATGCATACCAGCTATAGCAGACCCCATAACAATACTCGCCAAAAGAGATATTTTAGTATCCCCCAAATAGCTATATCGGCTATCGCGTAATCGAGTATAAACCCACAAAGACAGCATAGCTAAAGCTGCAGCAACAACAATAGATAAAGCAAACATAGGTAGGTCGTATCGTAGTAATAATGACATTTCCATAGCAGCCATACCTACATAGTGCATGGTACCTATACCTAAACCCACTAAAGTACCGCTAACCGCTAATTGGCTCCATGTTATTTTAGACCGAGTGATCATATTCAATGTTACCCACGAAGCGAAAACACTAGGCAACATAGAGATTAACGTTAATTGAAACTGATAGTTAACAGGGGTACATAACTGAAAGGCGATCATACCAATAAAGTGCATTGACCAAACACCACCGCCTAAAGCAATACTGCCAATTAACAACATGAATTGACGCCAAAAATCAGAGCGATTATTAGTAGCATGCGAAGCTACATGCATGCCCATAAAAGAAGAAAAAATAGCGATAGCAACAGATAAAACAACCAACCACGGTTTAAAGCTACCAACAATGAGTAAATTATCTGAGGGGTACTGGAAAAGGGCTAAAATAGTATCAAACATACGCTATAAACCTTGATTTACGAAAGACTAATAATTTCATAAAGTTATTTGTTGAGTACTATAATATAAATGAATATAGCCATTAATTTAACGTTTATTTCCTTATATTAAAGCGCACACGCTTATTTAGTATATATTCCCCGCTGTAGTTATTATGTTTTCTAATAAAAATTCGGTATAAATCAATTTTAACGAAAATAATTCAATATAACTCAACCCTCCCCTTTAATTTCTGTATTAAATAAGTATAGTAAACAACACTTAATTTAACTAAGGTAATTTATGTTGCTTTAGTTAACCGCTGCTGAGGTAAATAATTTTTGAAAAAACTAGACGATATAGATTTACGTATTTTAACCCTACTGTATAACGATGCAGACATTAATAATAAAGACTTAGCCGCTAAAATTGGTATTGCCCCTTCTACCTGTTTAGAGCGTGTAAAACGGCTTAAATCAAGCGGTATTATTAAAGGCTCATTTATCGAAGTTAATCTTAAAAGCATTGGTGGTAATATAGAAGCGATAGCAGCTATTCGTTTACAGCCATATTCTGAAGAGATTGTGAACAAACTCCGTGACGATTTACTTCAGCTACCTGAAATAATCAGCTTATATCACATGGGGGGTAACTACGATTATTATATACACATGTCGGTGAGCGATAGCGAGCATTTAAGGCAATTTGTTTTCCAAGAAATCACCTCGCGCGACGAAGTACAAACAGTTGAAACTTCTTTAGTTTTTGAACACAGTAGAAGTTCTGTATTGCCTCAATTTGATGATTAATATTAACTCTCTTCAATGGTTTATTACCTATTTTTACAATAATTAGAAACAAAAAGCGGAATAACTTATCATTTAAATTTAATAAGTTATTCCGCTTTATTTTAGCTATTGACTCTTTCGACTAACGACGTTCGTGATGGCCGCCTCGTGAACGTGATGATTGGCCTGAATTTCTTGAACTTGAATGTGATCTACGTACTTCTGTGCGTTGTGTTCGTTGAGGCTTAGATTGCATTTTTACTGTTGTTTCTCTTTTTACAACTCGATTTGGCTGAGTTTCTTTAAACACAGGTCGTTCTGTTCTGTGTTGAACGGTACTTTCTTTTCTTACTGTTTCTCTATTTTTACTATATGTTTTTTTTTGCTTAACATCTTTTTGTTGTTCTTGCTTTTGTCTCCGATCAGAACCTTTATTTACCACCTGATTTTTTACCGTATTTTTATGTACAACAGCTGCCGATTTATGTGCTGGTAAAATATTACGCGTTTTGAATTTATTTTGTAACGCTTCATGCTTGGTAACTTTATGACTCTTATCTTTATACTTAACAACTTGTTTGTTACTACTTTGGTGAGTTCTATAATCCTTTTTATGAGGATAAAGCTCAGGGCTGTTGTAGTGTTTAGTTACCGTTTTACGAACAACTGGACGATTAGTGCTATAACGTTTATTTACTTCGTTATTACGGTAACTTACACCTCTTCTATGGTGTGGATTATGAACCCAACGATTAGCATAACCACTTCTAACAATACTTCTTTTCGGTGTATAGCGACTCGTATTTCTATGGTTAATAACAACTACATGTCTGTTACTCCAGTGAAAATCACTAAAAAAATAGTTCCACGAAATATGTATCCCACTGTGCCAGCCAAAAGGTCTACGATGCGAATAACTTACGCTATGTCCCCAATCCCAATATATTGGTGGGTTTAATGACCAATGCCAGTTACCGTAAACATATCGCGTATCGTAATAAGGTACGTAAATCACTTCTTTTTGAATAGGTTGAATAATAATATCTTTATCTTCGCGACTTACTTTTACGTTTTCCATTTTGTCTAAGTTACCCGCTTCTTGTGCTTGGTAACGCAAATCTTGAATAGCTTGAAGAACGCTTTCTTCGCTTTGTAAAAAAGCATCGCCTAGTTGCTGAGTCCAGCTTAAATCTTCACTTAAGCGCTTTAATACTGGAGGAAACATAACTAATGCTTTTATCGAAGGCTCCCAGTCTTCACCTTCTAATTTATTTGCTATTTGAGATGCCGATAGATCTTTGTTTTTTGTGATCCAGCGATCCGCTTGAACCACTTCAATGGGGTAAGTAGATGCAATAAGAATATGCGTTAATAAACTGTCAGGATATAGTGCCACAGGTGCTAACATTTGAGCTAGCTGTGCTTGGTTATATTCAGTGTCAGCCGATACTTCTTTAGCACTTAATGTTGTGCTTAATAAACTAAACGTTAAAGTAAAAAATAATCCGATACCTAAAATTAATTTTTTCATTGTTATGTCCTTTAGGGAAAATACATTACATACGCTATATTAGCTAAAGTAAACTGAACGCTTCCTGAACACTAAAATAGATTTAAATAAAAGTAATCACAAATAATGCACCACCTAAGGCTGATGAGTTTTGAATAGTAAGCTCGCCATTATAACTACTCACTAAGTCTCGCACTATGGCTAAACCAATGCCGTGACCTTTATCGTAAGTATCAGCGCGCGTTCCTCGTTCTAAAATCGCTTTCCGTTGTGACTCTTCAATACCTTGCCCATCATCAGCGATGGTAAAACGTAAACAATGAGCATTAAAACTTACGTCAAAATCAATACGCGACTTTGCGGCTTTGCAGGCGTTATCGAGTAAGTTACCTAGTATTTCCATTAAGTCAGCTTCATCACCTTTAAATAAGGCTTTATTTTGTATATTAACGGATATATCTAGCTGCTTATCTCGATATATTTTATTTAGGGTATTTACAAGTTTATCTGTGGTTTGTTGAATATTAACGCCTAAATGCCAAGCTGATTCTCCTGCACTTTGCGCTCTTTTAAGTTGATGCTCTACCATGTTACTGATATTGGTTATTTGCTCTTTAGTTTCTTGTGGTAGTGCCTGTTGGCTTTGAATAACAGCTAAGGGTGTTTTTAAACTATGCGCTAAATCAGACAAAGCATTTCGATACCGTTTGCGCTGATTTTGTTCGGTGCTCAATAAAGTATTTAGCTGCGAGGTCACTTGTTCAAGCTCTAACGGATAAGCTTTTTCAAGGGCGTTTTGTTTTCCTTGTTCAACTTTTTCTAGTTCAGCCGTTAATGTGTTTAATGGTTTTAATGTCCATTTCAGCCAAATAAACTGAGCAATAATAAAAATAACAATCAGTAAAATTAACCATGTCCACAGCTGTTGCTTAAAACCGTTGGTAATTGCAAGAAATTCAGCTTGGTTTTTAAAAATATGTAAAGTCACTGGAAAAGCTTGATCTAATTCACCAAAACTTACACTAATGCTGTAAGCCATATGTGGCTCATTTTCTATCAACATTTCAGTAAATACAAAATCGCCTATTTTAGGTGACGGTAAATGATTGCTAAGGTGAATACCTAATAAGGAGTCTGATTGCCACAAACTTTTTGAAACTCGTTTAAGTTGAGCTTTTTTACTTTTTAAAGTATCTGGATGTATGCTGTTTATTTGTGCGTAAAGACCTGATTGAATCACGTTAAATTGATTTTCAAGTAACATTTCTGGCATGACTAGTTGATTATCTTCAACTTCAGCCACAGAGAATATTGAGTAGCTGTATGCACGCAATTCGTTTTCTAAAGCACTTTGTAATTGATCGTTAAACGCATTACTTAACGTAATACCAATAACGGGTAACATAACTACAACCATAAACATGGCACTTAACATTAAACGTACTTTAAGGGATTGCGTTACCCAATGTTTAAACGAATAAAGTTTATTGAAAAGTTTCAATTTTTCACTTCTCAGGTAGGGTGGAGAAAGTCGTTCGGTTTGACTGTATATTTGAAGTCATAACAATCAACTAATCCGTTAAGGCTTTCATTTTATAACCTTGGCCACGTAATGTTTCAATAAAACCATATTTACCATCAGGATCAAGCTTTTTGCGTAAACGCCTAATAAATACTTCAATCACATTAGAATCTAAGTCGAAGTCTTGATCGTAAATATGTTCGGTTAAAACCGTTTTCGATTTAACCTCATTAATATGCATCATAAGATATTCAAGCAGTTTGTATTCGTAGCTACTTAAACTTACGTCACTACTATCAACACTTACCGACATGCTTTTAGTATTAATACTAATAGGTCCGTTTTCTATTACGGGGCTTGCTTGCCCTACCGAACGCCTAATAAGTGCATTTAAACGTGCTGTTAATTCTTCAGGGTGAAATGGTTTGGTTAAATAGTCGTCTGCGCCGGCATCTAAACCAGCGACTTTGTCTTGCCAACTATCGCGTGCTGTTAAAACAATTATGGGAAAGGTAAATTGTTTATCACGCAAAGATTTAATCACGCTAATGCCATCAATAATAGGTAAACCAATATCGATAATCGCCGCATCGTAAGGATGTTCCATACCTTGGAATAAACCTGACTCACCATCACTTGCAACATCTACTGAATAGTTTTCAAGTATCAACTGCTTTTTTAAATTACTTTGTAATTCCAAATCATCTTCTACTAAAAGTAAGCGCATATTATATCCCTTTACTATTTACCTTTTACTCGGCCTGACTTTGCATCTACCGTAACATTAATAATATGACCATCATCTTTTATCACTTTAACTTTGTATCCTGAACGTCCATCATTTTTAACTTTTAGTACTTTTCCACCCACCCTGCTTTTAACAATACGGGCAGCTTGGCTAGAATTTTGAACTTTATTTTGTTTAGACGACGAACCATCTGCTCTTATAAATGGCACACTATCTCCACCCAACGCAAAAACAGGTAAAGAAGAAAATAAAATAATGGAAATAACCAACACAATGGCTGTAGTGTTTTTCATTGTACTCCTCAAAATCTTTTAGAAAGCTTTGTAACAATCAACTCATAATAACAGTGTAAAAGATTGATCGCCTAACGAGAATCAATAAATTTTCTGTACTCTATATTAACAATAAATAACTGAACCAAAGCTGAACGAATAAAAGCTTTAAAATGTTCAGGTTACGTTCAGATAAAATAGGTTTTAATAGCATCATCAATAACGCTCGGTAGATAAAATTAATGCAACAACATGAGCTTTTAAAACGATTAAGGATATTTGTTATGAATAAAAACCCAATCACATTAAATACACAAGAAAGACCATCACAACAAAAACGTGTACATAAAGTTAATATGTTAAAAGGCATTGCACTTTCACTGGTTGTCTTAGGGTTTCTTGGTTTTACAATTAGCAATGTATCCGCTAACGAATTAAACCAAGCGAGTATTTCATATGGTGGTAAAACAAATCAACTTGACGACGACACGCGTAATTTAGTGATTGCACAAAACGGTCATTCAAAAGTTTATGACCAATTAATAGGTAAAGCTAAAACGAAAACCAGAGCTCAAGTGATCGCTGAAAAACAATCAACACCTGCAACCAAAGCAAAAACCTTTAATGGTATTGAAAAAAGCTTTGCACCTTTCAATACGCGTGTTTATACACCTGAATTTACCGTATACGACGCGACTTCATTTCTAGAAGATGATATTGACGGTGATGGCTATTACCAAACTTTTGGTGTGGTATTTGATGTCGATGTATATAACCCTAATGGTAATGAAAACAGCGTAATCTATGCTGAGCTATACATAAGTTCAGACGGCGTTAACTGGGAACATTACTACACCACTGACGATTTTTTAATTCAAGGAAGTAACGACCAAGATCAGTTTGAAGTGATCACAACATTTGCTGAAGGTTACCGTACTAATCATTACGATATTTTAATTGATATTTACGAAGTTGGCTTTGCCGATATTGTTGCAACGTATAGCTCTGACGATAATAATTCGCTGTATGCATTACCTTTAGAAAGTGCGGAATACGATAGAGTTTATGTTGAAGAAGTTGTGGTGCATGCGGGTAGCAGTTCGATACCTTTCGTACTATTTATTGTATTAATGGCTTTAGTAAGAATAGTAAGAGTTCGATCAAAAACAGCCTAGTAACAAAACTGATTAACAGAATCATTCCCAAAAGCTTTATACAAACATCCCGCTTATTATTTAATAATAAGCGGGATGTTTAATTTTAGCATCAGCTTAAATCGGCTAGTTTTAAATATTGTTTAAAACAAAATCAGTAACTGAGGTTAATACCTGTTCTGTTTTTTCTTTATGAGGAGCATGACCACAATCTTTTAGCATAACGAGAACATTCTTATTTCTATTTGCCCCCCCGCTATTAGCAACTTTATTAATAATAAATTCAGGGAAGGCTTTAGATCCATATTCATCTTTATCACCATGTAGAGCTAATACAGGACATTGTATTTTGCCAATACAATTTTCTAAACTCCACGTTGAAAACTCAGCTGAAAGCCAAATATTAATCCACGAAGACAACAACCATTTTGCTCTAGCGCCATGGTATTTTTCTAAGCGTTGCATTTGCTCAGCGTTTTGGAACATAGCCTGCGCTTCTTTTATTCCCTTTCGAGTTAACGGTTCAACAAAAGCTTGGGAAGAAATAGTAATTACACCTTGGCAATCAGCATCATTAGCCGCAATATTAATAGCAATAACACCACCAACACTATGGCCTAATAATAAGTAATCACGAATATTTAATTGTTTTTTAAGATGTGGAAAATGTTGAAGAGATTCTTCTTTTATAAAATTTTTTGTTGCCAGTGTTGTACACTCGCTTGATTGACCAAAACCTAATCTATCATAAGCAATTACCCGTTTAGATAATGCTGTAGCAAGTGTTTTGGGGAATGAACGCCAAAGTTCAACACAACCTAAAGAGTCATGCATTAACACTAAAGGAACGTTATCTACGAGGTTATTTGGGATCCATTCTTTTACAAAAATATTCCCTTCAATCCCTGAAAACACATATTCTTTTGTTTTAATATTATGTTCAGTCAAGCTGACTCCTCAAAAAAAGTTAAACAGATATAAAAAATCCCATTTATTTTATTCAAATAAATGGGATTTTATTTAGCAAATCAAGTTAAGTTAAGTTAAGTTTCAATAAATTTTGTAAAGCTTAGCCTTTTAAATCATCAAAAAAGCTTTTTACGCTGTCAAAAAAACCTGACTCTTTAGGACTATGTTTGCTATTGGTTCCCATTTTAGTCTCAAGCTGTCTTAATAAATCAGCTTGATCACCAGAAAGGCTAACCGGTGTTTCTAATACCACTTTACACATTAAATCGCCCGTTACATGACTACGTACTGATTTAACACCTTTGCCACGTAAACGGAACATTTTACCTGTTTGTGTTTCTTTAGGTATTTTAAGTTTAACTTTACCAGCAAGTGTCGGTACTTCAATCTCACCACCTAATGCAGCGGTAGTAAAACTGATTGGCATTTCGCAATATAAGTCATTCTCATCACGCTCAAAAATCTTATGCGCTTTTACATTCGCTTGAACATATAAGTCACCTGCTGGTGCTCCATTCTCGCCTGCTTCACCTTCACCAGTTAAGCGAATACGATCACCAGTATCAACACCTGGTGGAATTTTCACTGATAGTGTTTTGTTCTTTTGCACGCGCCCTTGACCATGACATGAGTTACAAGGATCAGAAATAACCTTACCTTGACCATTACACGTAGGACATGTTTGTTGAACAGCAAATAACCCTTGGCGCATTTGCACTTGGCCATGACCATGACAAGTAGAACACGTTTTTGCACTGCTACCTTTTTTAGCGCCACTACCATCACACGGCTCACACGCCACGTATGTTGGCACTTTAATTTCTAACGTTTTACCTTTAACCGCTTCTTCAAGCGTAAGCTCTAAATTGTAACGTAAGTCAGAACCACGTTGTTGACGTTGACGTCCGCCACCGCGACCACCACCAAAGATATCACCAAAAATATCACCGAAGTCTTGAGCACCACCGAAGCCGCCGCCAAATCCACCGCCGCCACCGTGACCACCTTGTTCAAACGCTGCATGACCATATTGATCGTAAGCTGCACGTTTTTGATCGTCTGTTAATATTTCATAAGCTTCTTTAACTTCTTTAAACTCTTCTTCTTTGCCTTTGTCACCTTGGTTTCTATCAGGGTGCAATTTCATAGCTAAGCGTTTATAAGCTTTTTTAATATCTCTTTCTGGTGCACTTTTAGATACACCAAGTACTTCATAGTAATCGCGTTTTGACATAGTGAATTCTTTTACTTACTTTGTAGTTAATACCAATTTTCTTAACAACTTTTATCTGTAAAGATAAAACGGGTCGTTGTACCCTTTCGATTAAATTCGGCTAAGAAAATTAGAATTAATATTAAACGGTTAACATAACAAAGCGCCGATATATCGACGCTTTGTAATTTAGTAAAGTTCAACAATATTGTTGATGATTCAGATTAAGCTGTTTCTTTTAAGTTCAAGGAGAAGGCACGGAGCTTAGTTCACTAAGTGAGTACCTTCGACAAAGAAATTAGAATGAAACAGCAACAGCTGAATCTATCAACTTATTTGTCTTCCTTTACCTCTTCAAATTCAGCGTCTACAACATCATCGCCAGCTTGACCAGCATCTGATGCTTCTGGAGCTTCGCCACTTTGTGCTTGTGCTTTAGCTTGGGCAATTTCCATTAACTTAGCTGAAGCTTCAATAGCCGCTTGTTGCTTCGCGTCAATCTCTTCTTTGCTATCGCCTTTAATAGCTGTTTCAAGCTCAGATAATGCAGTTTCGATTTTCTCTTTATCTTCAGCAGGTAAATCATCACCAGCTTCAGTAATTTGAGTACGAGTTGCGTGAATCATACCATCAGCTTGGTTACGAGCCGTTACTAGTTCTTCAAACTTTTTATCTTCATCAGCGTTAGCTTCTGCGTCACGTACCATTTGATCAACTTCTTCATCAGATAAACCAGATGAGGCTTTAATAGTGATCTTCTGCTCTTTACCTGTATTTTTGTCTTTCGCCGTTACATGTAAAATACCATCAGCATCAATATCAAAAGTTACTTCAATTTGAGGTGTACCACGTGGAGCAGCATCAATACCTTCAAGGTTAAATTGACCTAAAGATTTGTTTGCAGACGCTTGCTTACGCTCACCTTGTACAACATGTACAGTTACTGCTGACTGGTTATCTTCAGCTGTAGAGAATGTTTGTGACTGTTTGGTTGGGATAGTTGTGTTTTTGTCGATAACTTTAGTCATCACACCACCCATAGTTTCAATACCTAGTGATAATGGTGTTACGTCTAATAATAAAACGTCAGTTACATCACCAGCTAAAACACCCGCTTGAATCGCAGCGCCCGCAGCTACCGCTTCATCAGGGTTAACATCTTTACGAGGTTCTTTACCAAAAAAGTCTGTTACTGTTTTTTGTACTAGTGGCATACGTGTTTGACCACCCACTAATATAACATCGTTTACGTCACTAATAGATAAGTCTGCATCTTTAAGTGCTTGTTTAAGCGGTTCTAAAGTCGCTTTAACCATGTCTTCAACTAATGATTCTAATTTTGCACGACTGATCTTAATGTTCATGTGCTTAGGACCAGAAGCATCAGCAGTAATGTAAGGTAAATTTACATCTGTTGATTGTGCTGATGAAAGTTCACATTTAGCTTTTTCTGCGCCTTCTTTAAGACGTTGCATTGCTAATGGATCTTTTGTTAAATCCATACCTGAATCTTTCTTAAATTCAGCTACTAAGTAATCAATTAAACGGTTATCAAAATCTTCACCACCTAAGTGAGTGTCACCGTTAGTCGCAAGTACTTCAAATGTGTGCTCGCCTTCAACTTCATCAATTTCAATAATTGAGATATCGAATGTACCACCACCTAAATCGTAAACAGCAACAACTTTATCGCCTTCCTGTTTATCCATACCGTAAGCTAATGCAGCAGCAGTAGGTTCGTTGATAATACGCTTAACATCTAAACCAGCGATACGACCAGCATCTTTAGTTGCTTGACGTTGTGAATCGTTAAAGTATGCAGGAACCGTAATTACGGCTTCAGTTACTTCTTCACCTAAGTAATCTTCTGCAGTTTTTTTCATTTTCTTTAAAACTTCAGCAGAAACTTGCGGTGGAGCTACGTTTTTATCACGAGCTGTAACCCATGCATCGCCGTTATCAGCTTTTACAATACCAAATGGCATAATGCCGATATCGCGCTGAACTTCTTTATCTTCAAAGCGACGACCAATTAAACGCTTAATTGCGAATAATGTGTTTTTTGGGTTAGTTACTGCTTGACGTTTAGCAGGTTGACCAACTAATGTTTCGCCTTCTTCTGTGTAAGCGATAATTGAAGGAGTTGTACGATCCCCTTCTGCATTTTCAATAACACGCGCTTTACCGCCATCTAGTACAGCAACACAAGAGTTTGTTGTCCCTAGGTCAATACCAATTATTTTGCCCATCTTTAGGATCTCCGAATACTATTATAAAAAATATGGTTTAATCTTTCGATGAACAATTAGTGGGGGCAGTAAAAAGTGTTTTCAATAGAAAAATTAAAAAAAAGTGTTTTTTTTGAAAGAAAATATGAAAACCACGGTGTAATGCTAAAAATAGCGCAAATTAAAGAAAGAAAATCGATAAGATCAAAAAAGCCAAACAATTTGTTTGGCTTTAATAATACAAAAATTTGAAGTTACAAGTTAATTAAGCGCTAGTATCAACACTTGCTGCTTTTGAAACCATTACCATTGCAGGACGAACTAAACGACCATTTAATTCGTAACCTTTTTGCATAACAGCAATAACCGTATTAGGTGCTACACCTTCTACTTCTTGCATTGACATAGCTTGATGTAACTCAGGATTAAATGGCTGGTCTTGAGGATCAACAACTTTAATACCAAATTTATCTAATCCAGCTAATAAACCTTGTAACGTTAGCTCAACACCTTCACCGATAACTTTTTGTTTTTCGTCTTCAGCATCAATGCTAGCAATAGCACGTTCTAAATTATCAACGGTTGGTAATAATTCAGCCGCAAATTTTTCTAAAGCAAATTTACGTGCTTTTTCTACGTCTTGTGCTGCACGTCTACGTACATTATCAACTTCAGCCTTTGCACGTATTACAGAATCTTTTTGATCAGAAACTGTCGCTTGCGCTACAGATAAAGCTAATTCAAGCTCATTAATTTTTTCTTGCTCTTCACTAATGTTCTCAGCAGCGGCTTCAAACTGTTCTTCAACTTGTTCTTCAGCTTGTTGAACGATTTCATCAGCTAAAATTTCTTCAGCGCTTCTATTATCTGTTGACTCATTTGTCATGAAAAACTCCAAGGTAAAACGTACTTTTTAATAAAGTTTATAAACGTAATTAAAATATAATTAACGCTAATTATGGGGATTTGTTTCCACGATTCAAGCTCAAATGTGAATCATTTATAAAAAAGTCGACTTTACAATGAGATAAATACCAGCGAAACTTTGTATACTACTTAGCATCACTACTCAAAATCATAATAACAACACTATGTCTCAATTATATAAAACAGTAGGATTAATAGGCAAACCTCATCATGAGGGTGCAAAAGCCACCATTGAGGCATTGCACGAATATTTACGTTTACACCATTACCACGTGGTAGTTGAGTATTCTTTAGCGCAATCAGTTGATATTAAAAACATGTCTGTTCATCCATTAACTGAAATAGGTGAATTAGCAGATCTTGCTATTGTAGTTGGCGGCGACGGTTATATGTTAGGTGCTGCAAGAGTGCTAGCTTGTTATGATATTGGTGTAATTGGTGTAAACCGAGGCAACTTAGGTTTTTTAACTGATTTATCTCCTGATAATGTAATAGAGCCACTTGAAGCAATTTTAAAAGGTGAATCTCGATCTGAACAACGTTTTATTATTGAAGCAGAAGTTTACCGACACGGGAAACTGAAAAGCTCTAATAGCGCTGTAAATGAAGCGGTTTTACATGCGGGCAAAGTTGCCAACATGATTGAGTTTGAAGTGTATATAGACAATAGTTTTATGTTTAGCCAACGCTCAGACGGTTTAATTATTTCTACGCCTACAGGTTCAACAGCTTATTCTATGTCTGCAGGTGGGCCAATATTAACACCTAATTTGAATGCTCTGTCGTTAGTGCCTATGTTTCCACACACATTAACAAGTCGACCTATTGTAGTAGATGGTAATAGTGAAATTAAGTTAGTACTCGCTAATGAAAACTACGAAAATCTGCAAGTAAGTTGCGATGGCCACGTAATTTTGTCTGTAATGCCAGGTGATGAAGTTATTATTAAAAAAAGCGCAAATGCGATCAGATTAATTCACCCACTTGATCACGACTATTTTACGGTATTACGTAATAAATTAAGCTGGGGTAATAAACTTTATTAAAATCTGTTTAATCTAAATTCGGGTTATTTATTCTTTACGTTACATAGCTGAATAATTTTTCAGCTATGTAACACTCATAAATTCTCATTTCCTTAGTCATAAATTCCTTCCTACTTTAATATAGTATTCAAATAACGAACGATTTGATTAAAGAATCAACTAAGTCGAAAAATTATCATAAAAATGACATAAACTAGTTGCAATATTCTTTAACAATCCTTAGTATACGCCTCGTTCTCAGGGGACAGGTTTCAAACCTCCTTTTGTTAACTTTCTTTAGTAATAGAAATAAATAATTACTGGCTTGTTTAAGTTTTACTTAAACCATTCGGACGCGGGATGGAGCAGCCTGGTAGCTCGTCGGGCTCATAACCCGAAGGTCGTCAGTTCAAATCTGGCTCCCGCAACCAATTCTTTATATTAATTAGAATCAAAATAAATTAATGATGGGATATACGACCTAGGTCGTCAGTTCACTCTTTTCAAAATAAGTGGCTCCCGCAACCAATTCTTTATATTAATTAGAATCAAAATAAATTAATGATGGGATGTACGACCTTGGTCGTCAGTTCACTCTTTTCAAAATAAGTGGCTCCCGCAACCAACTTTTTACTCAAGTATAAAAGAGTTGTTCTTCTAAAGAGAATTAAAACCTTTAGGGCTTTCTTCTTATTTCTTAAGAAGTTCATTCGGACGCGGGATGGAGCAGCCTGGTAGCTCGTCGGGCTCATAACCCGAAGGTCGTCAGTTCAAATCTGGCTCCCGCAACCAATTTCTAATATTCTATATAAATACTCGAAAATACTGTTAACTATTAGTCACGACTTATCGTCAGTTCACTCTTTTCAAAAATAAGTGGCTCCCGCAACCAATTTCCATATATCCATATATATCCATATATATCCATATATATCCATATATATCCATATATATCCATATATATCCATATATATCCATATATATCCATATATATTCAAAAAAATACCGTTAACTTTTGGTCACGACTTATCGTCAGTTCACTCTTTTCAAAAATAAGTGACTCCCGCAACCAATTTCCATATATCCATATATATTCAAAAAAATACCGTTAACTTTTGGTCACGACTTATCGTCAGTTCACTCTTTTCAAAAATAAGTGGCTCCCGCAACCAATTTCCATATATCCATATATATTCAAAAAAATACTGTTAACTATTGGTCACGACCTATCGTCAGTTCACTCTGTTCAAAAATAAGTGGCTCCCGCAACCTATTTCTAATTTCTATATAAATACTCAAAAATACTGTTAACTATTAGTCACGACTTATCGTCAGTTCACTCTTTTCAAAAATAAGTGGCTCCCGCAACTAATTTCTATATAAATACTCAAAAAATCAAGTTAAACAATACGCTAAATTATGAAAAGCTTTCTTTAAGTGCTTTAACTAACTCTGGAACACCAATAGCAGCTGTATTTTTAATGACAGTAAGGTTTGCGACTGATTCAAGCTCTATATTTGTAGCGGGATCAGCATCGATATAATAGACAGGAACATTAGGTCGTATAAACGAAACCAAACCTGCTGCAGGATAAACTTGTAAAGAGGTTCCGATAATAATGAGAATATCTGCTGACATAACTTCTGCTATTGCATTGTCTAGTTTATCAACCGCTTCACCAAACCAAACAATATGGGGTCTTAGTTGACTACCTAACGGGCATCTATCGTTTAAAGTTATATCGCCTAAACAATCAAAAGTGAGGTTGGGGTTAGCTGAACTTTCACTTTTCAGTAATTCACCGTGTAAATGAATGACGTTTTTACAGCCTGCTCTTTCATGTAAATTATCTACATTTTGCGTAACAATAGACACATCGGCATGTTCGGCTAACTCAGCTAGCGCGATATGCCCTAAGTTAGGAGATACATTTAATAAGTGGCGTCTTCTTTCGTTATAAAAATCAAGAACCAATTGGGGGTCTTTACGCCAACCATCTAGAGAAGCAACCGTTAAAAAATCATGTCCTTCCCATAAACCATCAGCATCTCTAAAGGTATTAATACCGCTTTCTTCGCTCATTCCAGCGCCAGAAAAAACAACAACTTTTTTACTCATAGGTCTAATCATTCATATTCCGTTATTTCAAATATAATAAACGTGAATTAGCTCAGATAGCAATTGAAGTATTTTATTCTCTTATACTTTTATTTAGTTATTCTTTTATCGCTGGAATATCTTCATTGAGCATACGGCTACGCCACTTTTGCCAGTTTTCAGTTAACTCAACACTTGCCCAATAAAGACACGGTACAAAGACTAAGGTAATAATAGTTGCCGCAATAACACCATAAGCAAGTGACACTACCATGGGGATCAAAAATTTAGCTTGAACACTTTGAGCTGACAGCATAGGCATTAAACCAATAAAAGTAGTTAAAGATGTTAATATAATAGGTCTGAAGCGAGTTTTACACGCCAAGAAAACTGCATCTTTGGCGTTTTTACCTTCTTTAACAAATCGATTAATCGCATCGACCAACACTAAGTTATCGTTTATAACAACACCTGATGCAGCCAAAATACCTAACATTGAAAACATCCCATAACTTACATCATGAATAAGGTGTCCTAATAAAGCTCCCAAAAAACTAAAAGGTATAGCTGACATAATAAGTAACGGTTGGCTATACGAGCGGAATGCAACAGCCATTAACATATAGGCAACCATAATAGCTAAGCCTTCTAACACGATTACCGTTTGCTGAAATTCATCTTCAGCTTGCATTCTTTCGCCACGACCAAAACCTACCTGTGGATGTCGTTTTTGCCACTGAGGTACAAAGTTTTCTCTGATATCTTTTATCATGGCAGCTCTTTCATCACCTGAATATTCGCCGTAAACATAACCCGATTTATAACCGTCTATACGAATAATACGTTGAATACCTGCATGAATTTCTAAATCGACAACCGCCATAAGAGGAATAGTTCTGCCATCCCGACTTCTTATTTTTAAGTTATTTAACGTTTCAATCGACTCTCGCTCTACTTGCGAGTACATCACTTTAACTTTTACATCGCCACCTACTTTGGGGAGTCGTTGAACCTCTTGACCAAAATAAGCTTGCTTAATTTGTTTACTAACCTCTTTAATACTTAAACCTAAAGCTTCTGCGCCTGGCTTTAAGTGAAAAACCATTTCCTGACTGCCTTTATCCATATTATCGCGAAGTAAATAAACGCCTGAATAGGTAGCTAAATGTAATTTAAAATCTTCTACTGCATCTTTTAATGCTTCAATATTTTGAGAATTAAAACTAAACCCAATTCTAGGCTCTTGTGTATTTAAGGTCGATTTTAGCTCTATTTCTTCCGCATCAGGTATATCTCCAATAAACTCTTGTAGCTTGGCTGAGGCCTCTTCAATATTCATCGCCCTTTGCTCAAAGCTTACTAATTTAATTTCACTAACTATTCGTGTAGAAGATAATTGAGTATAAGCATGTTCAACAAGTTGAGGGTTTTCCATTGTTTCAACATAAGACAAAAGCGATTGTTGCCCTAATTGAATTTGATTAAGTACTTGCAACATACGATCGTGAGTCGCCGTAGGTGGCAAATTTACAATAAGTCGTATTTTGTCATCAGCTATTTGTGGCATAAAAGATTTATGAATGTAGTTATTATTTAATAAACTTAACCCAATAAATAGGCTGCCAATAAATAAAGCTAAAACACTGTGTTTGTGTTTATAACTCCATGTAAGAGTAGGTATATATAGATGTTTATTTAACCACTCCAAACTTCCTGCAAACTTAGCTTGTATTCGCGCTAATTTTGATTGCTTCGCATTAGGATCTTGGTGCTTTAAGTGTCGAAGATGCGAAGGTAAAATACATAAAGCTTCAAAAAGTGAAAACAATAAAGATAAAATAACTACGGTTGCGATAGCGCGAGTAAACTCCGCGGTATTACCCGGTAAAAAAACCATAGGAGCAAATACCACTACCGTAGTTAATACACCAAACAATACAGGTTTTGCAACTTGAGCAACGCCTTCAATTACCGCCTCTTCTCCATCTAATCCTGCTTCATGACTTAAATGAACACTTTCGCCAATAACAATCGCATCATCAACCACAATACCTATAACCATTAAAAAAGCGAAAAGGGAGATCATATTTAACGACACATCAAACGTAGGTAACAAAGCGAAACTAGCAGCAAATGCAGTACCAATACCAGCACTTACCCATAAAGCAATTTTAGGTTGTAAAAAAAGTAAAAGTAAAACAAATACCAGCGCGAGGCCACTTAAAGCATTGGTAAAAATAGTCGATAAACGTCCTTGATAAGCTTCGTTCCAATCAGACCAAATAGTCAGTTGTACGCCTTCAGGTAATTGCGCATTTTTTTTATTAACAAAGTTATGAACATTTTCAGACATGCTAGGAATGTCCATATAATCGCTGTTCAGTACATCAATTAAAATGGCAGGTTCACCATCAAATGTGGAAATAAAACGGGTATCAGCCAAACCGTCTTTTACCTGCGCAACATCACGCAGGTATAAAGTAGCGCCGTCTTTATTTTGCCTAATAACAATATCTTCAAACTCTTGTTGTTCATCTGCTCGGTTTCTTACCGACAGCATTAATACACCGGCTTCGTCCCGAACGGTACCGGTAGAAATATTAATAGATGAATTACGAATAGCTGTGGAGACTTCATCAATAGCAATATCATAGGTCGACATCGCTTCTTCAGTTACTTCGATAGCAACCTCATATCTACCCTGCCCCTTTAAAACCACACTAGAAATAAGCGGTAAAGCTGAAACTTGCTGACGAATTTGATGGGATAAAGCAGCTAAGGTTTCTCGCTCCATTTGCCCATGCAGCGCAATGCGGATCATTTCTTTACGATTAGTTCTTTCTGTTACAACAGGGCGCTCAGAGTCACTAGGCAAACCATTAACTGAGTTTATTTTTTCTCTTATTTCTTCTGCAAATTTACGCTTATCAACACGTTCCTTACCTGTAACAGTTACTGAAGCTCTACCTTCTGAAGCTCTAGATACAACGCGTTTTATGCCTTCAACATTTTTAATCGCGTCTTCAAAGCGCACAATGATTTGGTCTTCAATATCTCTAGGACCTGCCCCCGGCCAACGCATGTTAATATCCATAATAGCCATTTTCTCAGTTGGAAAAGGCTCTTTTTCAATACTGTAAAAATAGCTAACTAAACCTGCAACAATAAGGCAGACCATAGCAAGGTTAGCGGCAATAGGATTTCTTACCCACCAAGTGACGACTGACCTCATGCCCCTAGTCCTTCATTGGTGTTTTGCTTTTTTCTGTTTTTTGGGTTCTTTTTAACGACGTTGCCAGTCTTTATTTCTTTAGTATTTGTATCATCCGTTATATTTGCGTGTTGAAGCTCTGTTGTATGTATGTTTTTTAATGGTTTGACAGCCATCCCTGGCGTAGGGGCAACTAAGGCTGAAATAATAATATCGGTATTGTTAGCAATGCCTTTAACCACAACCGATTGGTTATCTCTATGAATAAGCTCGATCGTTTTAACTTGTAAATGACTTTCTTCGTCAACATACCAAATTCTATTACTCGATCTGACAGCAGTACGAGGCAAGGTACTAGCGTTTTTAACAACACGACCTTTTATTTTTCCGTTTACAAATAAACCGGGTAAAATATTACTGTGGTTTTGATCTTGATGAATTTCAGCAATAACATTTAAGGTACGAGTACGCGGATCAAATTGACCCGAAGTACGAACAATACGACCTTGCCACGACAATATTTTATTCCCCATTTCTGCACTAAAAGTAACATCAACACCTTTATTGTAATCTTCCTGATAAAAGTCGATAGGCAATTCTAAAATAGAAAGCTGCTTGCCATTTAAAGCTAAATTAACTTCCATTATTTCAGCATTATAAATAGAGGTTAGTGTCGTATTTTTATTAATTTGCTGGCCAACATTTACATTTTCACTTCTTACTACGCCGGAAAATGGCGCTAAAATTTCTGTACGTTCTAAATCTAACTTGGCTTTGTCTAACTGTGCTTTAGCTGATTTAAGCTCAGCTTCAGCATGCTCTAATTGTGGTAACCAACGAGCTAAGTCATTTGCATTATCACGCCCTAAATTGACCAACTCTTGCTTAGCTACATTAGCTTGCGCTTTTACTTTTTCTAACTGTTGTTTAGCTTGTGCTACTTTAGCTTCACTTTGAATAACATTTAGCAAGTAATCGCTATCATCTACTTTTAATAGCAATTGGCCTTTATTCACTCGACCTCCTTCTACTAAATTAGCTGCAACAAAAAGTAATCGCCCTTCTACTTGGCTACGTAAATCAACTTGTTGTTTCGGTTTAACTTCTCCTTGGCTGTAAGCAAAAAGCTGTATATCTTGCAGATGTGATTTTTCAACAAACACTTTAAGTTTTTTGGGTTTGTAGTTATTTTTTTCAGCAACGGGCTTAAATACATCTAATGCATATAATGTCGTTAAAATAAGGCTTACGATAACGATAAAGGGTATTGAGTCGACAAGTTTAACTTTTAACATAATTATATAGACTTAGTTAATGATTGAGGTACGCCTAAGGCGAGAATGAGTTGAATTCTATTTTTCAGTCGAGCTGTTGATAATACCATCAGGTCTACTTCTACTGCTGTACGTGTTCGTTGTGCTGATAATAATTCAAAGCTATTTGTTACCCCCACGTTGTACTGATCTTCTGTTTGCCTTTCTGCTTCTTTCGCTTCATGAAAAGCTTTTTCTAATAATTCTTGGCGACGGCTTAATAAACTTTCGTTTTGAATAGCCGCTTCAACTTGTTGCCAAGCATCTAACAACGTGGCTTTGTATTGTTCAAATTGTATTTGTTGCTGTAAATAAGCTTTTTCAGCTTGCTTACTTAATGTGCCTTGATAAAAAACAGGTTGCACTAATGAAGCCGTTAAAGAACCTAACCAGTAATTAATATCGAATAATTCACTAACATCTGCACGTCGAGCATCGTAGTTAAAATTAAGCGTTAATTTAGGTAACATTTTTTTCTTGGCGACGTCCCAACTATATCCCGCAGCAATCAGTGTTGCTTCTGCTGCTCTTACATCAGGTCGGTTAAGTAAAATATCTTTAGGGGCTAGTAGATTAATGCCTTGCTGCAATTCTGGTAGAGTAAGCTGTAGTTCTAATTTTTGTTCTGAGTAATTACCAAGTAATAAATTGAGTCGACGCTTAGCTTGCTCACGTTTATAATTTATTCTTTTTTGACTTTCTAACAAACGGTACAAATTGGTTTTAGCGTTACGTATATCAATACCTGTAGATAAACCATTATCTAACCGCGTTATCGACATATTTAAACGACGTTTTTGGTTTTCTATATGATTTCTATTTAATTTAAGCAGATTGTTTTGCTCAATAACTTCTAAGTAAGTTATTAATACTTGAGATTGTAACGACTGCCTTGCCGCAACAAGAGCAAACTGCTGTGCTTTAGCGGTCCATGTTTTTTGTTTTTCAGTGCTGGCTAACTTTTGCCATAAGTCGAGCTCCCAATTAACACCAACACCTAACGTTGCTAATTGATTAGTCGATTTATTTAAATCAGCATCTGACGATAAACTTTGATTAACACGTTTTGAGCTTTGTAAATTAATTTCAGGCCATAGTGACCCTGAGGCTATTTCATAATCGGTAATAGCTTGCTTTACTCGTAACGCGGTAATGCTTAATTGAGGGTTGTTTTTTTCAGCTAGTAGTAATAATTCTTGTGCTTGTGTTGGGAGTTGCATACCCCATTGTAAATCTTCACCTTCAGGTAAGAATTGTTGTGACTGGTTTAACCAATTGGTAGAAGCTAAATCAGCCAGATGTGAAACTGACTGTTGTTGTTCTTGGCTAACGTTAGTACTACAGCTTGTTAACAGAATGAGAAGGAAAATACTGAAAGTTCTGAACATGTACGTACTTAAGTAAAACGATTCCCCTAAACTCCATTTATTTTTCAACATACACAATTTATCATACCTAAATTCCACCTGTTTAATTAGATTTAACATAAAACAATGAGTCACACCTTATTTTACCTATAAAAAACAAATTTCAAAAGAGAAATGAGTTTTTATTAAGATAATACCATTCACTTTGCAAAAATCTGTTAATTATTTTGCTGAAAAATAAACGTGATTGGAGGATAAAAAGATTTTGATAGAGATAACACCAAACCCATTAATGAATTAACCGATTTTATACGAAGAATAAATGGCCAACATCGTTCCAGCCTGAACCTAAGCACCTACGTCCTTTAGCCGAGGCATTTATTTTAATAAGGGGTGTTCAAATGATTAAATAAATAACGATGTAATTAACCTCAGCTCGGGATAAGCAAAGTTACTCAACATTGATATTTTTATGCCTAACTTCGTTGAATTTATTACTAATAGCCAGCTATTAGATAGAAAAATTCGCCTTGTTATACACAAAAATATCAATGTTGAGAGACTAATATAACTTAGGAAAACAACGATACAGATTAAGGTTTTGATAAATAATAATTTTAATTCATTATCTAACATTCATTAACCCGAGTTGAGGTTAATTAACTCGAGTTGAAGTTATTGCGATGAGTATGATAGGTAGGTTTCAAAAAAACTCTTCTGCTGAGCATTCAGCAATTGTCCTGTTTCAATACAGAGACGATGTTAAACTTGATAGATTTTAATGCGTTACAAGGTAGCGAACAAACAGAAAATTCAATTTTGATAATGAGAGTAGTTTAGCAGGAGGTACACTAATTATAAGCAGCTATTGGTTATTTACTTCTTAGACAATATAACCTGATGAAGATAAATTTAACGAATTAAAGCAACGCTAAACAACTAATGAAAGTAAAATGTAAAGACGATTTACAGCTATTAACATTCGATCTTTAAATAATTATACGAGAATGGCGGTGAGGGAGGGATTTGAACCCTCGAAGGCTTGCGCCTTACACACTTTCCAGGCGTGCTCCTTCGGCCACTCGGACACCTCACCATTTGAAACTTTGTTTTATTCTTTATTGCTCTGGAAAAAGCAGCGCTATGGTAGGGAAATTAACAACATAACGCAACTACTAAGTGTTTTTATTCACTTATTTATCAATAATATTTTTAGTTTTGGCTCGCGGCTAATTCTGCATTAAAATTTAACATTCTGTTTAACGACTTTAATGCCCCCTCACGTAAAGACATATCGACAAAAATTTCTTTACCTGAACTATCTTCTAGTGCTTCTTGTATTGCTTTAAGACCATTCATTGCCATCCAAGGACAATGAGCACAACTTCTACAAGTAGCACCTTCTCCTGCAGTTGGCGCTTCAAAAAATTCTTTATCAGGACACAACTGCTGCATTTTATAAAAAATACCGCGGTCAGTTGCCACAATAAATTTATTGTTAGGTAAGTTTTGAGCGGCTTTTATTAATTGGCTTGTAGAACCTACAGCATCGGCTAAATCAATAATGTCAGCAGGTGATTCAGGATGAACTAATATAGCAGCATCAGGATGAAGCGATTTCATGTCACTTAATGCTTTCTTTTTAAATTCGTCATGAACAATACAAGCACCTTGCCACATTAACATGTCGGCACCTGTTTGCTTTTGTATATAAGCCCCCAAATGGCGATCTGGGCCCCATAAAATCTTTTCGCCTAATGAGTCTAGGTGTTCAACTATTTCTAACGCACATGAGGATGTGACAATCCAATCAGCTCTTGCTTTAACTGCTGTAGAGGTATTCGCATAAACAACTACTGTTCTATCTGGGTTTGCATCACAAAATTCGTTAAATTCTTTTATAGGACAACCTAAATCTAAAGAACAAGTCGCTTCTAAATCAGGCATAACAACTGTTTTATTAGGTGTTAATACTTTAGCAGTTTCCCCCATAAACTTAACACCAGCAACAATTAAAGTAGTCGCTGGATGATTATTACCAAAGCGAGCCATCTCAAGTGAGTCTGCTACACAGCCACCAGTTTCTTCGGCTAATGCTTGAATTTCAGGGTCTGTATAGTAGTGAGCAATAAGTACGGCATTTTTTTCAATCAATAATTTTTTAATTCGATCTTTATACTCAACTTTTTCATTAGGTGATAAAGGTAAAGGTTTCGCAGGAAAGTGAAAATCAAACTCTACAGCTAAATTAGATTGTGACATGAATATTCTCGAATTGATGATTGAATTTAACACTGAAATTATACGGTAATATTATTGTAATGTGTATAACGCGTTTAATTATCTTATAGTATTAATTAAGATAAGAAGAAACACTGAAATAGTTAAACTAGATAATAATGAAAAAGATGAAATAGTAGATTGGATATTAAGGATTTTGTAGGATTAATAAATCAGACCAGAAAAGAAGTGGTCGGTCGTGAAGGATTTGAACCTTCGACAAATTGGTTAAAAGCCAACTGCTCTACCAACTGAGCTAACGACCGATTTAAAACTCCCAAATGAATATATTCACTACCTAATACTTTAGTAAAGAGAAGTGGTCGGTCGTGAAGGATTTGAACCTTCGACAAATTGGTTAAAAGCCAACTGCTCTACCAACTGAGCTAACGACCGATATATATTCTACAAATGCCAACCACATACCTTGGTAAAGTAAGTGGTCGGTCGTGAAGGATTTGAACCTTCGACAAATTGGTTAAAAGCCAACTGCTCTACCAACTGAGCTAACGACCGACATTTGTTCGCGTCACACTACTCGTCTAACGCGCCGCATATAATACTCATAATTTCTTTTAGTGCAACAACAAATTTAAGTTTTTTCAACATATGCGTTTGTTTGCATAAAAAGAAAGCAAAAAGGATAAGGAACCAACAACTTTATGGTAAGTTTGCCAATCTTGGTTTGGCTAACTTAGCCGCACTAGATGTTGGATACTTAGCAATAAGCTCTTTCAATAAACTTTTAGCGGTTGCCATATTGTTTAATTTTTCTTCAACAATCGACAATTTAAGCATTGAATCACTTCTTTTTGGAGAATCTTTAAATTGATTATAAACAATTTCAAATTCAGTTTTGGCTGCAGCTAAATCGTTTTTATTAAAAAGTAACTGTCCTAACCAATAATGAGCATTGGCTGCATAAGCAGAATTAGGGAATTTTAAATTAAACGCTTTAAATTCTGGAATAGCTTCTTCATAACGCCTTTCTTTCAGCACTAGATTAACAGCCCTGTCGTAGGCTTCATTTTCTGGTACGTCAGAACTATACACAACGTCATTAACATTAGATGCATTATAAGTAGGCGTAGCTACTGGGGCAGGCGTTGCTGTAAGGGCTTGTGACACTCTTCTATCAAGCTCTTGGTATAGTTCGCGTTGACGTTCTAATACCTGACTAAGCTGATGAGTATGTAACTCTGTAACACCACGCAATTCATTCAATTCATTTTGTAAATCATCTAATTGCCTTTGAACATTAACTTGAGCTCTATTACGAGCATCCATTCTTTGTTCTAAGTTTTCAATTCGTTCAGATATACTTTTAGATGAAGCGTTTGAACCGCTATGTTGACTGATATCGACAACTGGAGCTGGCTCCGCTGCCAGCACACAAGATGTGCTAACAGACAGAATCATTCCAAATAAAACTTTATTCAGTTTCATTTACATTCCTGATTAGTAAACTAATACTGCACGACGGTTTTTAGCAAAAGCACTTTCACTACGATCTTTAACCATCGGCTTCTCTTCACCGTAGCTAACTACAGAAATTTGAGAAGAAGAGACACCCATATTTTCTAAATAAGTAACAACAGCTTTAGCTCTACGCTCGCCTAATGCAATGTTATATTCTGGAGTACCACGCTCATCGGCATGACCTTCAATTAAAACGTTTACATTTGAGTTTTCAGTTAAAAATTTAGCATGAGCATCTAGTAAAGATGCAAACTGGCTGTTTAATGTAGACGTGTCAAAATCAAAGTATACGATATGTTCAGAACGTAACGCTTCAAGTTGCTGACGTTTTTGCTCTGCAATTTCAGCTTCACGTTGTGCAGCTGATACTTGAACATTGTCAGTTTGTGTATCAGTAGAAACTTGTGTATTTGTATCTACTTGGCTTTGTCCTTCAGTTTCGTCAGAAGTAGAACTACATGCAGCTAATGCTAACATGGGTAATGCAATAGCAAGAGCTTTAACAGTTTGATTCAAGCGCATTTTATTATTCCTTATGTTTCAATAAATTTACTTTTGTTTTATAAAAAAGGTGACCATGCGGGAGCTTTTACTTCCCCGTTTTTAACAGGCAATCTAGCTTTAAATCGCCCATCAACAGACACTAAGCTTAGTACCTGCCTATTATTATGTAAGGTACTATAAATAATCATCCCGCCGTTAGGAGCAACACTAGGAGATTCATCTAAACGAGTTGTCGTTAAAACTTGGAAAACATTAGAACTTAATTCTTGTTTTGCCAAATGATACTGACCCCTTGTTCTATTAACCATAATCAATTGACGGCCATCAGGCGTTAGAGAACCGCCAAGATTCATTTCGCCGTCAAATGTTAGACGTCTTTTTTTACCGTCGACTAAATTTACGCGATAAAGCTGAGCTTTTCCACCCCGTTCTGAACTAAATATCAATGAATTACCATCAGGCGACCAACTTGGCTCTGTATCGATAGCTCTATGACGAGTAATTCTTCGTAATTTTCGAGTGGCTATATCCATCACATAAATTTCAGGGTTACCATCTTTTGATAATACCATGGCAAGTTGTTTACCATTAGGTGACCATTTAGGTGCACTATTAATGCCTTTGTAAGATGTCAACATTTTGCGCTGACCGCTATATATGTCAATACTATAAATTTGTGCTTGGTGGTTTTCAAACGTTACATAAGCTAATTGGTTACCATCTGGACTCCAACTAGGCGACATTAAAGGTTCTTTTGAGCTTAATAATACATGCTCATTAAAACCATCATAATCAGCGATAACTAATTGATATGGATAATTACCACTATCTCTAACAATTACGTAAGCGATTTTAGTTAAAAACGCCCCTCGAGTTCCTGTTAATTTTTCATAAACAACATCACTAATAGTATGAGCATAACGTCTAAATTGGCTTGCCGTAATTTCAGCAGATTTATCAACATAAATATGATCAGTCGCTTTTACTAATTGGCCATTACTCATCATTTGAGTTTTACCACCCGTAATTTGACCTCGAATAACATCAACTAATTGATATTTTACGAGGTATCGACCAATTGAAACCTCACTTACTTCACCAACTAATACCGCTTCTACGCCTTTGTTAGCCCATGCAGAATAATCAATTTGGTGAACAGAGCTTGGTCTTTGGGGAAATGTAGCTGCTGAAATAGGATTAAACTTCCCACTGCGACGAAGATCATTACTGATCACACTAGATAAGCTTTCAGGCATAGCACCAGAACCATTCCATTTAAATGGAAGTACAGCGATAGGCCTAGCACTATCGACCCCTTCTGTTATTACAATTTCTAAAGCAGCAAATGCTTTAGGAGTAAGGCATAAAATAATTAACGCGATAAATGTATTAAGTTTCTTCATATGAATATTTTATAATCTACTTAGTGAATAATGGTTAAAATTCAGGAACTACCGTTAAACTGATCGTTCTCATCTCTTTAAAAACTTCTGGGTCTTTCGAAACAGGTAAAGTACCGGCTTTATATATAGCAGTTTTAGCTGCTGCACAAACCGTTGGATTACCTTGCCCTAATTGAACGTTAGTCACAAAACCTGATGGTGCAAGACTTATGGTCAATTTACAAGACTTTCCTTCCATTGTGCTTCTATCAGTAATTAAATTACGAATTATCGTTTGTTTAATTAAAGCGGTATAACGACCTATTTCAGTCATAACCTGCTGTCTTCTCGCTTTTTGTCGAGATGCCATTTCTGAAGCCATTTGCTCTGCCAGCAACTTATCTTGTCGTTCACGTTCTTTGGCTAGTTGTTCTTGACGTTTTTTCTCAGCGGCCTTTTTCTTTCTTAAATCTTCAGCTTTTTTAGCCTCAGCTTGCTCTTTAAGCCTTTTGGCTTTTGCATCAGCTGCCGCTTTTTCTGCTTTTTGCTTTTCAGCTACTTTTTTCTTACGCTCTTTTTCTGCTGCTGCGGCTTTAGCCTTAGATTTTTTAGCTTCAGAGTCAGCTTTTTTCTTTTCTAGTTCTTTCTTCTTGCGTTGTCTTTCTAAATCTTTAATGCGTTGTTCTTCTTTTGCTCGATTCTTTTTAGCTGAAGCAACTTTTTGTTCAAGTTCTTTTAACTTACGTGCGTCATCAGCCTTTTGTTGCTTAATTTTTTTAACTTGTTCTTCTACTTTACTTTTATCAACGGCAACAGCTTGAATAGGCTCCATAGGTGCAGGAGTAGGAATGGGTTTCGGCTCTGAAGTAAAATCACCTAAAAATAAGAAAATGGCTAATACTAAATGTAAAGCCACGCTCAAGAGCAATGCAATAGAAAACTTTTTATCCACGTTATTTTTTCTCCTCAGAGTCAGTCATAAGACCAACCGAAGGCACGCCCGCTTTCTTTTGTAATAACACCATAAGTTGAATAACAGCATCATAAGAGACGGCACCATCACCATTAACAACCACAGGTGTACCAGGTTCCACTTCTAAATGTGCAGCAACTAACGTGGCAACTTCTTCTGCAGACATAGGTTCATTTTTACTGGTTCCTACCGCTAAATAATACTTTCCATCAGCATCAACCGAGGCAACTAAAGGTACTTTACTATCTTTATCTAGTGGCTCTGAATCAGCTTTGGGTAAGTCAACTTTTACTCCCTGAGTAATTAAAGGAGCTGTAACCATAAAAATGATCAGTAGTACCAACATTACATCTATATATGGAACAACATTTATGTCAGCAACTTTACGACGTCTAGCTCTTTTATACATAAGGTAAACCTATTAACTCAATTATTCTGACGTTGCTTGACGTTGTAAAATACTCGAAAACTCGTCCATAAAGTTACCGTAACTATTCTCTAGTTTCTCAACTTGATGACTAAAACGGTTAAATGCCATTACAGCAGGAATAGCAGCAAACAACCCCATGGCTGTTGCAACAAGAGCCTCAGCAATACCCGGAGCAACTTGTGCTAACGTTGCGTTTTCTGCAGACCCCAAAGCAATAAATGAGTTCATTATGCCCCATACTGTTCCAAACAAACCGATATAAGGACTAATAGAACCAACAGTTGCCATAAAAGGTAAACTTTTTTCTAAACCGTCAACTTCTCTAGACATAGCAACACGCATTGCTCTGTATGTTCCGTCAACAATAGCATTAGAGGAAGTGATGTTACTTTTTCTTAATTTTGCAAATTCTTTAAAACCAGCAACAAATAAACTTTCTATGCCTGTTACCTTACTGCGAGCTGAAATTTCATTAAACAATTTACTTAGATCAGCTCCGCTCCAGAATTTATCTTCAAAGACTTTTAATTGAGTTTGTGCTTCTTTTAAAATTTTTATACGTTGAAAGATCATTGCCCAACATGCAACTGAGAATCCGAGTAAAATCAACATAACTGATTTTACTAATAAACTCGCTTGTAAAAATAAATCTAAAATAGAAATTTCAGCTGACACTTTTAAGGGCTCCTAATATGCTTTCGGGGATAGAACACGGTTTAGCTAATAGTAAATTAACACAAGCAATACGAATTTTAGCAGTACATATGACTTGTTGATTTTTCATTATTTTTTGTTGAAAAATCAAACTAGCTCGCTTAATTTCACTAATTTCAGAAACCACAACAAGTGCGTCATCAAGTTTTGCAGAGGCAAGATTATCCATTTCGACCTTTCTGACTACAAATCCTAAATTTTGTTCTAAAAAGAATGATTGATGTATATTTAATTTTCTTAGCCATTCTGTTCGTGCACGCTCAAAAAATTTCAAATAATTTGCGTAATACACTATACCACCTGCATCGGTGTCTTCGTAATAAACGCGTATTTCAAATTGATCTTGAGTCTCTAACATTAAAAACAGTCACTTGTGTATAACATTTACGGCTAGGTTAATAAATTTATGGTTATACTAATAGATAACCCCTTTAAACAACAAGCGTTTAAACGCTTTGAGTTAAATATTTTTTGTTATTTAATCAATAATTAGCTAATTATTTTGTATCAATTTATTAATATGATTGTTAAAAACAACAAATACATTAGTTTTTCTAATGCAAATTTATAATTTAAATAGTTTGAGACATGCTTTTAAAATAACTAAAATACCTTATCTTTCTGATTCACAGATGAAAGCATCTAATTATTCATATGTATTGTGGGTAATGCTATTGATGAAGAAAGTTCCTCTTTTGATATTTTATATATTTATTCCCTCGAACAACTTACTATAAGTTGGCCCACATAATTATGTGGGCTTTTTTTTGTCTGAAATAAATGAAAATTGAAAAATAATATATGAGGATTGTTGATTATCTGTCAGGTTTGTCTAACCCAAAATGTTGATAGGCTAAATCTGTTGCAATTCGCCCTCTAGGAGTTCTTTGCAGAAAGCCTTGTTGAATTAAAAAAGGCTCGAGTACATCTTCAATGGTTTCTCGCTCTTCGCCAATAGCTGCAGCCACATTATCTAAACCTACGGGTCCACCCATAAATTTATGAATAATAGCTTCTAGCAGTTTTCTGTCCATAATATCGAAACCTTGGTGATCCACTTCTAGCATATCAAGCGCTAAAGCTGCGGTCTCTTGGCTCACAATCCCATTAGTTTTTACATCGGCGTAATCTCGAACTCGCCTTAATAAACGGTTAGCGATACGCGGTGTACCACGAGAACGTCTTGCTACTTCAAAACTGCCTTCATGATCTATTGTTAAATTTAGGAAGTGAGCGGAGCGTTTTACAATTTCAGTAAGATCTTTGGTGTTGTAAAACTCCAATCTTTGTACAATACCAAAACGGTCTCTTAATGGGGATGTTAATGCTCCAGCACGTGTCGTTGCACCTATTAGAGTAAAGGCAGGTAAATCCAGCTTTATTGATCGTGCTGCGGGTCCTTCACCAATCATTATATCTAATTGGTAATCTTCCATTGCGGGATATAAAATCTCTTCAACTACAGGGCTTAAACGATGAATTTCATCAATAAACAACACGTCGTTTTCTTCAAGATTGGTAAGTAAAGCAGCTAAATCTCCGGCTTTTTCTAGTACAGGACCTGAAGTTGTTCTAATACTAACGCCCATTTCGTTAGCAACAATATTGGCTAATGTTGTTTTTCCAAGTCCAGGAGGTCCAAAAATAAGTAAATGATCGAGGGGTTCTTCGCGTTTAATTGCCGCTGAAATGAATATTTCCATTTGTACTTTAACGTGATCTTGACCAGTATAATCAACCAACATTTTAGGACGTATAGCGCGATCTATGGTTTCTTCTTCGTGCATAACTTGTGGTTCAATTAAGCGGTCAGCTTCAATCATTTCAATATTTCTCTGTAATTATTTGGAGTTTTTCTATTAATATAAAAACTATAGTGTCATTTTATAGCATGGCTTTTAGTGCATTGCGTATGATGTTTTCGCTTTTCATGCCTTTTTCAAATACCGACTTAACAGCCTTATCAGCTTGGGATTGATTATAGCCTAAAGAGATCAAAGCATTAATAGCATCGCCTCTCTCATCATTAACGAAAGTATTCTCAATTTTATTAGGTACTAAAATGTTATCAATTTCTGAAGAGCTATTATCAAGTTGCCAATCTTTTAATCGATCACGCATTTCTATCAATAATCGCTCTGCTGTTTTTTTACCGACACCGGGAATTTTAACTATGGTAGATAAGTCGTCATGAATTACGCAACTCACAAATTGATCAGCAGACATGCTAGATAAAATAGCTAAGCCTAATTTAGGACCAACACCGTTTACTTTCATCAAAAGTCTGAATAATTTACGCTCTGTTTTATTGGCAAAACCATACAGTAACTGAGCATCTTCTCTTACAACAAAGTGAATATAAACAATCGCTTCTTGATTTATTTCAGGTAAGGTGTAAATGCTCGTCATTGGCATAGTGACTTCATAACCCACGCCATTACACTCAATTAATACTTCAGGTGCTGTTTTCTCAAGTAAACAACCTCGTAAACGACCTATCAAAACATTCTCCAGATAATTTATTTTTCCATACGATAACACTAGTTATATATACAGTAAACTTTTAACTAGTGGATTATTACTGAAGTATTTATCTTAACCTTCCCCTAACCGTTTTAAGTCCTTGACCCGACATTTTTCCTAACAGTTCGTAACTATGAGCATGGCATAAGGCTACAGCTAAAGCATCGGCAGCATCGGCTTGCGGTGTACCGGGTAGTTTTAATAAGGTTTTAACCATATGCTGAACCTGACTTTTATCTGCGGCGCCGGTTCCTACAACTGATTGTTTAATTTGGCGGGCTGAATACTCTGCAATAGGAAGACCTCTATTAGTGGCAGCAACAATTGCAGCCCCCCTCGCTTGACCCAACTTAAGCGCACCACCGGGGTTTACGCCCATAAATACTTCTTCTATCGCAAATAATTCAGGTGAGAATTGCAATATTAATTCTGAAACGCCAGAAAAAATGGTTTGTAGTCTATCGCTAAACTGATTATCTCCGTCTTCTTTTGAAGTAGAAAATGCCTTGATACAACCGCTACCAAGATAGGTTAGCTTACGACCTTCAGTTTTAATAACACCGTAGCCAGTGATTCGAGAGCCTGGATCAATGCCAAGAATAATAGTCAAAAAATTAACCACCTTATTCGGGTTAGATACTTATACATAGGTAATATACATAAAAAATGCAGTTAAGATTTATCTTAACTGCATTTTATTTTCACTCAACATTACAGATAATAATTAACTATCAGTTTCAGTCTTTTTTTCTTTAGGCAAGATAGCAATACCTAGTTCAGTTAACTGAGCAGGATTAGCTTGACCTGGAGCGTTAGTTAAAGGACATGCCGCTGTTGTTGTTTTAGGGAATGCCATTACGTCTCTGATAGAAGTAGCGCCAGTCATTAACATAACTAAACGGTCTAAACCAAACGCTAAACCAGCATGCGGTGGAGCACCATATTGTAATGCTTCAAGTAAGAAACCAAATTTCTCTTGAGCTTCTTCGTCACTAATACCTAAAATTCTAAATACTGCGGCTTGCATATCTTGATTATGGATACGAACAGAACCACCACCTAATTCACAACCGTTTAATACCATGTCGTATGCGTCAGATAACGCACCAACAGGATTAGCTTCAAGTTGTTCAGCGGTTAAATTAGTAGGTGCTGTAAATGGATGATGAATAGCGTGCATATGCCCGTCTACTTCTTCAAACATTGGGAAATCAACAACCCATAACGGCTTCCATTCACCTTGCAGTAAGTCTAAGTCTTCACCTAATTTAAGACGTAAAGCACCTAAAGACTCTGTTACTACGTTGTATGTGTCTGAACCAAAGAATACAATGTCGCCATCTTTTGCATTAGCTCTATCAAGTAAAGCATTAACAGACTCTTCAGTTAAAAATTTAAGAATTGGCGATTGTAAACCTTCAAGCCCTGCAGCTCTGTCGTTCACTTTTAACCAAGGCATACCTTTAGCACCGTAAATACCAACAAACTTAGTTAAGTCGTCGATGTTTTTACGTGAAAACTTAGATGCGCCATCTGGTACACAAATAACGGAAACACGACCTTTAGGATCGTTAGCTGGACCTGAGAATACTTTAAATTCAACGTCTTTTAAAATATCAGCAACGTCTACAATTTCTAATGGATTACGTAAATCTGGCTTGTCTGAACCAAAACGCGTCATGGCTTCTGAGTAAGGCATACGTGGAAATTCACCTAAATCTACGTTTAGTAGTTTTAAGAAAAGCTCACGGATCATCTTTTCAGTAACAGCCATTACTTGATCAGACGACATAAATGAAGTTTCAATATCTATTTGCGTAAATTCTGGTTGGCGATCAGCACGTAAATCTTCATCACGGAAACATTTTACGATTTGGTAGTAACGCTCCATACCCGACATCATCAACAATTGTTTAAATAATTGTGGAGATTGTGGCAATGCAAAAAATTGACCTTTATGAGTGCGACTTGGTACTAAGTAATCTCTTGCACCTTCAGGGGTTGCAGCCGTTAAAATTGGTGTTTCAATATCTAAAAAGCCTAAGTTTTCTAACGATTCACGAACTGAAGCAGTAACTTTTGCGCGGAAACGTAAACGCTCTGTCATTTCAGGACGACGTAAATCTAAATAGCGATATTTTAAACGTTGCTCTTCAGAGTTTGTTTGGTTTGAATCTAATGGTAATGGAGCGGCTTTGTTTAAGATGTTTAGCTCTAAACCTAATATCTCAATTGCGCCAGTTGCCATATCTTTGTTGATTTGACCTTCAGGACGTGCACGAACTTTACCTTTAATTTGAACACAAAATTCGTTTCTTAAGGTATTCGCTTTAGCGATAACTTCTGGTAAGTCTGGATCATAAACAACCTGAACCATACCTTCTCTATCTCTTAAATCTAAAAAGATAACTGCGCCTAAATCACGACGGCGATTAACCCAACCACAAAGAGTAACTTCTTGACCAACATGAGATTCGTTAACCTCACCACAATACATAGTACGCATTTAGCAATTCCTGAGCATTTGCACTTGTGATTAATTCACAAGCTAATGAATATAAAAATTGGCGATATTATATAGTAATGAGTCGCAATGTCACCTCTGCAAGACTAATAAACTCTATCAGGGAATGATAATTAAAATAACAAATATCCATGCGAGTTAATTAATCGTGCACTGTTTATGGTTTGCCTTATAAATTTCAGTTAAAATAAGCGCAATAAAGCTATTTTCTTAAAGATTTTGCATGATAAATTCTGATACTGATCTCATTTTTTCAAGTAAGAAAGCTCAAATAAAAGACTTTGCCTTTGATAAGCAAGTTGTTGAAGTTTTTCCTGACATGATTTCGCGCTCTGTACCTGGTTACAATACCATTATTAATACCATTGGTAATTTGAGTAAAGAGTACGCGCAAGCCAATACCAACATTTACGATTTAGGTTGTTCCTTAGGTGCTGCAACACTGGCGATGAAAAAGTCGATCACCGTAAAAAACTGTTCAATCATCGGTATAGATAACTCTTCAGCTATGGTTGAACGTTGTAAAATGCATGTAAATGCGTTTAAAGGTGAGTCTCAAGTTGAAATTTGTGAAGGTAATATTTTAGACATTGAGCTTAAAAATGCTTCTATGGTCGTGCTTAATTTTACACTGCAATTTATCGAACCCGATGCACGCCAAAACCTCATTCAAAAAATTTATGATGGTTTACAACCCGGTGGTATATTAGTGTTATCTGAAAAGTTAAAAGCTGCAGATGATGTGTGTAATGAACTATTAATCGATTTACATCATAATTTTAAAAGAGAAAATGGTTACAGCGAGTTAGAAATCGCTCAAAAAAGAACGGCGATTGAAAATGTAATGCGCCCCGATACTTTAGAAACCCATTTATCTCGCCTTCAAGACTCAGGTTTTAATCACGTTAATCAGTGGTTTCAATGTTTTAATTTCATGTCACTTGTTGCAATAAAATGATCTCATTTAATAAGTTTTACCAATTAATCGCACAAAACCGTTTAAGTTCTTGGCTCAATGTTTTACCTGCTCAATTAACCACTTGGCAAAAAAGTGAGTTACATGGTGAGTTTTCTCACTGGGAAAAAACCTTAGATGCTCTGCCTAATACTACGCCTTCTTCAATCGATTTAAGTAATAGCGTAACCATTGGAGCAGAAACAGATATTAATGCCGGTGAGTTTAAGCGCATTGAAAACCTACTTAAAAAGTTTAAACCTTGGCGTAAAGGTCCTTACCATATTCACGGATTACACGTAGATACCGAGTGGCGATCAGACTTTAAATGGGATCGACTCGCTCCACACATTAGTGACTTATCAAATCGATACGTTTTAGATATTGGCTGCGGCAGTGGTTACCATTTGTGGAGAATGCGTGGTGCGGGCGCTAAATTTGTAGTGGGTATAGATCCTACTCAATTATTTTTTATGCAATTTAATGCTGTCAAACATTTCGCACAAGACGATAACGTACATTTATTACCCTTAGGCGTTGAAGATTTACCTGAGCTAAAAGCCTTTGATACGGTGTTTGCTATGGGTGTGCTTTATCACAGAAGATCGCCTATCGACTTCTTATACCAATTAAAAGCACAACTGGTTAAAGGTGGCGAATTAGTATTAGAAACTTTAGTGGTTGATGGCGATATTAATACCGTATTAGTACCAGGCGAACGTTACGCAAAAATGAGAAACGTTTGGTTTTTACCAAGCTGTGACGCTATGGTTGCTTGGATGGAACGTTGTGGATTTAAAGACATTAAAGTGGTAAATACCGACGTTACTGCCTTAGATGAACAACGAAAAACTGATTGGATTGATACAGAGTCTTTAGAAGATTTTCTTGACCCTAACGATCCAACTAAAACAATAGAAGGTTACCCGGCCCCTAAACGCGCAATTTTTATAGCTCATACTTAATCAAGTTACCATGGTACAAGTACGATTAAGTATTTGTACCATTCAATAAAATAGATATCACCACAAATACTTAGACATAAGTTTATCGTATAAACCACGGTATTTTATTTCATCAATACCTTTATCAAACTTATCTTTAAGTTGCTCAGACTTAAAACCAGCCGAATACTGCTTTTCATCAAAAATATAATGTACTTTAAATGAATTCTGATACATGGATTTTTCATGACTGTTACAAAAGTAAATAAAAATATTTAAGTCCAAAATAATCACTTCTGCTTCACCCGTGAACAACATATCTACTTGTTCTCGTTGCTCTGCCACCTCTCTATACTGATATGAACTCGCAACTTTGAGGTTATATTCATCGCCCATGTGCTTACGGGCTCTTTGAAAAGCCACGATTGTTAGTCCAGCTAAATCATCTATGTCCTCAATAATTAATTCTCTTTCCGCTAACGAAACTGCAACATTTTGATAAGTAATATAAGGTTTTGAAACGTACATACCCGGATATATGTAATTTGATGGTACGATTGATATAGCATCTACATTAGATTTTTGAAATCCTAAAACAGTTCGAGATAGCTGGACATGCTGAAACTCAGGCACAATATTTTGAGTTGATAACGCATCTCTAATAATATCCATTTGTAAACCACCACCATTTTCACTCGTAATAAATGGCGGCTTAGGTAATCCCGCTAAGAACAATACCCTTTCACGTTCGCCAGAAACTGCAGCACAGCATTTCACAGCAACAAAGGTAAAAGTAGCAGCTACAACACGATATTTAGCTTTTTGAAAAATACTAATTATAGACTCCTCTATAAATATAACTTTAAGCAGGTAAAAACATCATATAAAGTTGAGGGGGTGGGTAATATCCAGATATACCCGTTACCAATCAAGATGCGTATTTCAGAGCTGCACCTTAAATGGTTACGGATGCACACATATTGTATACTGTATACCTAAAACTGGTCAACCACCTTGTTAACATTATCACATGATTTACGACATTTTTATTACAATAAAGGAAGAATATGGAAACGCCTTGGTTAGAAAGACGACAATTAAGTATGACAAAGCGTCAAAATGATCATAGAACACCATTTCAAAGAGACAGAGCAAGGATATTGCATTCTGCAGCATTCAGACGTTTACAATCTAAAACACAAGTAATGGGAAGTGGGCAAAGTGATTTTTACAGAACACGACTCACCCATTCATTAGAAGCCGCACAAATAGGTTCGGGGATCACTTCACAGCTTCGTTGCAAATATCCTGATGTTTGTAGCAGTATACTTCCTGATGACGATACGTTGATTGAATCAATTTGTTTAGCCCATGATATTGGACACCCACCTTTTGGTCATGGTGGAGAAGTCGCTTTACATTATATGATGCGTAACCACGGTGGATTTGAAGGCAATGGTCAAACCTTAAGAATTGTTGCTCGGTTAGAACCTTTTAGTAAAGATTGTGGTATGAACCTTACACGAAGATCTCTACTGGGTTTACTAAAATATCCGCAAACTATTGATGTATTAAATACTCAAAAAAATCAGGAAGAACCTAAATCATTCAGGCAACTAAAAGCTTCCCAGTGGCATCCACCTAAAGGTATTTATTCTGATGATTTAGATATTTTATCTTGGATTTTACAGCCATTATCAGAGCTAGATAGACAACATTTCCAACAAATTCAAAGCCAAAAGAATAAACACCATAAAACACAGTTCAAATCATTTGACTGCTCTATTATGGAGTTAGCCGATGATATTGCTTACGGAATACACGATTTAGAAGACGCGATAGTTACAGGTGTAGTGAGTCAAACTGATTTCGATATTCATGTTATTGATAAATTAAAAGCCATAAATAACGAATGGTTGTCTGTGTATTGTAACGATTTATCTAGTAAACTTTTTAGTGACCAATTCTATTTACAAAAAGAAGCTATTGGTGGTTTAGTTAATTACCTGATCACTGAAATTATATTAGTGGATTTAAACGAGTTAGAATCTTTAAGCTTTGCAGAACCATTATTACAACACAACGCTAAACTTCCTGACGTTGCGGCAAAAGTATTACAGGTTTTTAAAGATTTTGTTTTTGAATTTGTGATCAAACAAACAGATATTCAAAGACTTGAATATAAAGGCCAACAAATTGTTATGGAATTATTTGAAGCGTTTGAATCAGATCCTTTACGATTATTACCTAAGCCTACGGCTAAGCGCTGGCAATATGCCAAAGATAACAACCTGAATCATCATAGAGTGATTGCCGATTATGTGGCTGGAATGACGGATGATTACGCAACAAAACTCTATAAGACCTTATTTATACCTATGGCGCAAAACAGTATTAAAGAAAACAATTACTAATAAAAATGCCAATCAGTACAACTGATTGGCATTTTCTTTTCAATAAACAATTATTAACAACAGCATTAAAACATTTTTTTAACGTCTGCTACCGTCGATAAAAACTCATCGCTTTGCATAAATTCAACATCAGGTATAAGACCTTTATCTACATAACTTTTTATCAATACTTTACAGGTTGATTCATTTTTAAAGATATCATTAGCAATAGCTCCAGCTCTGATAAAATCGATATAATGAACTTCTTCAGGGAGCATGGTTAAGTCACTCCAACTTTTTACTAATTCAATAAATTGATCTGAAAAACCCCAAGCTTTTGTTACTTCAGCACCAATGTTACTTGATAATTTAACAATAGCTTGCTGTAAAAAAGTAGGATTAGCAAAAACGTCTGGATGATTTTCAGCTTCAGTTAATATAGGTAAAACACCAATAGAGTGTACTAAAGCAGCAAGAGTTAGCTCGTCTAAAGACAAGGAACTATGTTTATTTTTTTGTTTATAAAATGTCATCAATGCAATAGCAACAGAGGCCACATCAATAGTTTTTTTCCATGATTTTTTCAAATACATTGCCACTATTTTATTTTTAGAAACAAAAACTTGCTCTATAGCCATAGCGGTTGCAATACTTTTAATTTGCCTCAAACCTATACGAGTAACGGCTTGATTTACCGTTTCAACTTTTACAGCGCGCCCAAGTAAAGGGCTATTAGCTACCTTTATCATACCTAATGAAAGCGCAGGGTCATTCGCAATAATCTCGCTCATTTGAGCTAAGTTAACATCGGGATCATCTGCTGACTCACGTACTTTGAGTGCTATTTTTGGCAGCGTGGGTAATACCAATGCATCTTGTTTAATCTTTTCAACTAAAATGGTATATAGTGCGTTTTCAGTTCCCATAAAATGACCTCTAATTTTTATTAAGTACAACTTTAACATAGCACATTATGATTAAATCGATAGTTAATTTTTATAAAAATATATAACTTTTTCAACTAAATATATTATCATTTAAACTGCTAGTTCACTTTCAATATTCTGTTACTAAAGCTTACTTTATTGTGTAATAACTTTTCGAACAATACGTTATAATGAACCGTTATTTTTAGTCTATTTACTCATAAAGGAATTTTATGTTGAAGTTATACGTTTGCTTTTTTACCCTACTCTTTGTAGGTAAAATATTTGCGAGCAATATAGCCTTATCACTACCTGAAAACTTACCCGATGAAGTTAAAAGCAACATCAAAGCTTATTTAGGTGAACTTCCTGATAACCCTCAATCTAGAGTGTCTTTTATTTACTCAGCAAAAAATAACACAATTAAAGCACTACAAGCTTTAGGTTATTATCGTTCAGTGGTTAGCACTAACTTAATTAAAAGTGAAGACGATACTCCGTGGAAGCTTGCTTTAACCATACAATTAAAAGAAGTGACTTTAGTTAACTCTATTAACGTAAATATAAGTGGTGAAGCGCAAAACGATAAAATGTTTAATTCACTCACGTCAAACTTGGCAATTAAACCGCAAGATCGTTTACATCATGGTAATTACCAAAAAATAAAGTCAGAGATTATCGCGTTAGCGCTACAACGAGGTTACTTCGATGGCTATTTCGAAACCGCTAAAATAGCTATAACGCCAGAAAATACCGCAGATATTTCTCTTACCTATAAAAGTGGTAAGCGCTATAAATTTGGTAAAATTGAATTTATAAATAACACCATAGATCAAAATTTTATCAATAAATTAGTCCCCTTTACTTACGGAGACGATTATCAAGTATCTACACTTCAACAATTTCAAAATAACTTAGAAAAAACTCAATATTTTAGCAATATTGTTATTGTCCCTAACCAAGATGATCCATCTGCAGCAAAAGATAAGTTTGTTCCTATTCAGGTCACATTAAAAGAAGCTAAAAAACACTATTTTGATATAGGTTTAGGTTACGCTACTGATACAGACTTTAGGATTTCTGGTGGCTGGAGAACACCATTAGTTAACAAGTATGGCCATAGACAAGAAACACAAATAAAGTACTCAAAAATAAATCCAACAGGACGTTTTATTTATTCAATTCCCATCAATGGCTCTCTTAACGATACGATTCAATTCAAACTACTATTAGAAAATAATGAATATGGTGATGTTGATAGTAATTATTGGTCATCTAGAATAAGTAAAATAAAAGTAAGTGATACTGTAAATTCTGAATACTATGTTCGTTTTCTTCATGAAGAATGGGATATAGACACTTTAGACGACATGGCCGACTATTTTTTATTGGGCTACAGTTGGTCTAATACACACAGAGATGGCAGTTTAATAGATCCCAGTGATGGCTTTAGTCAATATTATAATATTGAAGGCACTCATACCGAGATATCTTCTGAAACGAGTTTTTTAAAATTTTATGCCCATTGGCGATATATAAAAACCATCAAACCCAAACACCGTATCGTTACACGTGCTGAAATAGGCTATACCTTGTTAGATAGTTCAAATGCTGAAGAATTGTCACCTTCTTTACGTTTTTTTGCGGGCGGAGATCAAAGTATTAGAGGCTTTGCCTACCAATCGATAGGACCTACACGCCGACAAGTCAATTCAGATCAATCAAGTGAAGATCTCGTTGTGGGCGGTAATCGATTAGCTGTAGCAAGTATTGAATATCAATATTATTTTACACCTACCATTAGAGGCGCAATATTTGCTGATATAGGAAGTTCATTTGATACAGGATTTCAAAAGAAATACTCTGTAGGACCTGGTATTCATTATATATCGCCTATTGGCGCGATAAAACTCGATGTAGGATACAGCTTAAGTGAAGATAATCCTTCGTGGCGATTACATTTAAACTTAGGTGCTGAACTATAATGACATCACCTAAAGTAACCCCAAAAGACGCTAGTCCAACCAAAATAAAAAACAAGAGCTTACGCCGTAAAGTAACTTCTTATACGGCTATTTTTATTACGAGCTTACTCTGCTTGTTAGCCATCCTTTACAGTAGCCCATGGGGAACTCAGGCCAGTATTTCACTCATTAATAAATTTTCTGATGTGACATTAATTTATAAAGGCGGCATGTTTTCAGAAAAAATAGAATTTTCAGATTTTATTTATCAAAACGATGACGTAAAAGTGCACGCTAAAAACGTGACATTAAAATTTCATTTACGCTGTTTTTGGCAAAAGCAACTATGTATTGATAGTTTAAACATAGGCGATTTGTCATTAAAAATTAAATCATCAAATACGCCAAAGTCAGAATTTACTCTGCTTGAAATACCTATTGCGATAAAGATCAAAAAACTGTTAGTTGCAAAAACAGCGATAGAGTTAACTGATCAAGTAATTAATATTACTGGCTTTACTTCTCCTATTAATATTAAAAAAAGTACCTTTACCTTTAATAGTCCGAGTATTAAAGAAATTGCTGTAGCTGATTTTGTGAATAACAAGGTTGCAGGAAAAACAGCAGCAACTAAACCAGCAATAATCAATAAACAAAAAAGCGATACCTCTACGTTAGCTTTACCTGAAATAGAGCTTCCATTTGAATTAAAGATCATCAATTTTAAAATGGATACGTTATCAAATAACCTTGCTACATTAGATAACCTACCTAACAAAATAACTGATATAAATATTGGTTTAACATGGTTCAAAAATGATCTATTTATTACCTTATTCAAAGTAAATTATGGTACTGGATTAGCTGATATTAATGGCAAATTATCATTAATCAAAAACTACCCGCTAGACATTCAACTTAAACATCAGCTAAACAATAATACTTATTGGCCTGAAGTTAACAACTCTGCACAAATAGTTAATATTAAAGGTGATTTATCTCAACTTGATTTGCAGTTTAAAAGTGAAGGCAGCTTAGCGCTTACAGGTAACGCTAACCTTAATATTATCGACAATAACTTCCCTTATAATCTTAATTTAGAAGCAACTAAACTCCCTGTATATAATCAGGTAAGTCAGCACCTTCACCCTTCTGTGTTGTCTTTAACATCACAAGGCGACATTAATAAGCAAATATTATCATTAAATAGTGTACTCAATGGCTTAGGCTATAAAAATGCAAAAACATCGTTAAAGCTTACACATAACAAACTCATAGAAAATAAAATAACGATTGAAGAATTTGGCTTAAATGATGCGAAAAACAACCTGAGCATCAAAGGTCATATTGCTTTAAGCGACAAACCATCGTGGAATTTAAAAATCAAATCTACAGGCTTTACTTTTCCTCAATTTAAACATTTAGATGCTCAATACGACAATATTAAAGAATGGTTATCAGGACGGATCAAAGGTAACTTAGATACCACGGGCATATATGATAAAGAAAATTCATCCATCACATTAACTAACACCCATCTCACGGGTGACATTAATAAAATGCCTTTTGAATTATCAGGCGAAATAAATTTAAGTGAAAACTTACAACTTAAACCCAGTAAATTAAATTTATCGCTTTTTGATTCTCGCATGAGTTTTTCTGGCTATAGCGATAATGAGTGGCACGTAAAAGGAAATATAGAGGTTCCAAGTGCTAATAAATTTTATTCTGAAATAAACGGCAGTGTTTCTACTCGTTTTGATGTAACGGGTAATATCGATAAACCCAATATTTTATTTAAACATGATATTACTGACTTTGCTTTCAAGAAATCAGCCTCTCCTTTTATTACCATTCAAGGCAGTTATTCTCCCTTTGAAGAGCACTTAATCAATGCACAAATAAAAAGTAAAAGCATAAATTGGTTAAGTACCGAGTTAACACAAGTTGTTGCTAAAATTAACGCTGATATGAATCAACAAACATTTGATGTTAAGTGGGAAGGTGACTTTAAAAGTAAGTTTTTACTTAATGGTCTACGAAATGAAGACTCAAAAAATTGGGTAGGTATTATTGCTGGTGCTGAATTTAATTACTTAACTCAACATTGGCAGCCTGATACAGACATTATTATTGATTATAACGATCAAACACAAAAATTATCCTTGAATAAACATTGCTGGAACAATCAAGGGCTTAACATTTGTTTGCCTAAAGAAGTCTCATTTTTAGACTCAGGAAGCATTCCTCTAACTTTATACCTGAATAGTTCATACTTTAACGAAACCTTTGCCCCTAACGACATACTCGTTAATACCATAATTGAAGGTGGTGCAACGATAAATTGGACACCTGATAAACATTATGTAATAGAAGGCGATTTATCGGTTTTAGCAGGGAATATTTTACTTGATGAAAAAGAAATAGGTTTACCTGTTAAAGTATTAAGTGCTTGGGATCAAGGTCGATTAACCTTTAAACTTAACGATGATTTTGTACAAACACAACTAACGTTAACCCCAGATAAACAAACTAATGCCAATAATAATTATGACTTTTATTCAAATATAAATTTAGCAGGTAAAGTCACATTTAAAGATGATTTTCCCATATCTGCAAATATCGATATAGATAACTTTAATTTACGGCCGTTTCAATCAATCAGTCATGAAATCACCTTGCTTGAAGGCACTCTACATACTCAAGTTAATGTAACAGGTGATCTTAAAAACCCTAAAATTAATGGTGAAATTAATTTAGACAAAGGCCGTGTAAAATTATTAAAGAGTCCTAATGTAATTAACGATGTAAAAGTTAACTTAGCTCTTGAAAACACCAACGCCAAACTTGATGGCACCTTTAATATTGATAAAGATACTGGTTTTATTACAGGTGATGCTGACTGGAAAAAAGAAAAGTTACTTAACCTAAGCGTACATGCTGACCGTTTATCTATACTTGTTCCACCACAAATAGAGGCAACTATCGCTCCGCAGATTAATGCGGTGTTAACGCCAAACAACCTAAAAATATCAGGTAAAGTTAATGTGCTTAGCGGAATACTACGCGTAATTAACTTACCAGAAGGTAGTGTAGAGTTAACTAATGACGTTATTTTTGTTGATACCAAAGGTAACGAAATAGTTAAAGAAAAACGCTTTAATATTGAGTCTGATATTAGAGTATTCATTGATGAAGCTTTTCAACTTACAGGCCAAGGATTTAACGGTAACTTAGCAGGTGATATACGAGTACAGCACAGCAACCAGCAACCCATACAGATATTTGGTAATTTAAACATTCCTGATGGTCGCTATCATGCTTACGGACAACGCCTACAAATAGAACGAGGTAAAGTCGCGTTTAATGGCCCTATGGAAAACCCACATATAGATATTAAAGCCACAAGAACTATTCCTAAAGAAAACATAAAAGTGGGTGTTGAAATTAAAGGATTAGCAAACGCCCTTACACTCAAGCTTATTTCTACACCAGCACTGTCGCGAGCACAAACTTTGTCTTATTTATTAAGAGGGCAAGGACTCAAAAATGACGCTCCAGACGATTCAGGTATAGGTGTGGCTTTAGGTGCAGCTTTAGCAAACTATTCTGGCATTTTAAAGCAAATAGACAAACTACCGCTTATTAACAATGTTGAAATAGAAGGTGATAGCAGCCAAGTATCCATAGCCGGATATTTAGGTAAACGCATTTATGTAAAATATGGTGTTGGCGTAAACGAACCGGTTAATGAGTTAACCGTTAGATTATTTTTAATGAGTCGATTATGGGTAGAAACGATTTCAGGCTTAGAGAACTCGGCAGATATTTATTATTCTTTTGATTCAGATTTGTAATAGGTTAATTTAATTAATGCAGTCTTTACGCTATAAAATAATCGAACTTTTTATCTTATTCATAATATTGCCGAGTAGTTTTACTCTACATTACCCAGTTTGGATAAAAGTAATTATGGGTGTTATTGGGTTCTCATATATTATATTTGTGCTTTTAAAAGTAGAAAGTTACAAGTTCAAAATGACTACGAATGTAAACTGGAAAGCATTTTGGAAGCGTGTTGTTTTACCTCTTCTCATTATCACAACTGTAACTACTTTTTATGTTTGGTCTACTGATAAGGCACAACTTTTTCATGTTATGTTAAATAATCCTAAACTCTGGTTATTTATCTTATTTTTTTATAGCCTATTTTCAGTATACCCACAGGAATTACTCTACAGAACATTCTTTTTTAAACGATACCAAGCTTTGTTTAAGAGCGAATGGCTATTCATTATTGTTAACGCTGCCCTATTCTCTTTAGCGCATATTTTCTTTAAAAACACATTAGTTATATTGCTCACGTTTATTGGTGGGATCTTATTTGCTTTAACTTTCAAAAAAACTAAATCGACCTTATTAGTTTCTATTGAACATTCAATTTATGGTTGTTGGTTATTTACGGTAGGCATGGGGAATATGTTAGGCTTTCCTTCTTAAAGTTAACACTCAAGTCATATGAGTAACTCGAGATAACCTGAGTTCGGTTTAAGATATTGTTAACTCATTGAAAAGTAATCACTAAAAACTCGGTTCGCTTCTAGCTTGATAGTTTTACTTAATTCAAGGCAAATTTACGCGTCAATATCTGGCCTATTGCAAGTGAATTTAACGCAGAAGTTAGTAAAAGTAGCTGCTAGAAGAACATTTATTAAGCCGAACTCAGGTTAGATAGTTACACTGGTTATCTACTTTATCTTATCTAAAAACAATTAGTTCCAAGTTTTTTCCGACACTAAATGCCAATCATATTGCCATTCTGGTGGAATATTTTGTTCATCAAGTAAACTATCCGGAGCAATATAGTTATAGCGTTGCCCTAAATGTTCAATACTATTTTCTGAAACACGTGTTTGAATATGGTGTGGCTTAATATCACTTACATTTTCTAAGCCCGCGGCTCCTACTAATTCAGCTAAGTTTTTGATCATAGCCGCATGAAACTTATAAACTCTCTCGCCCTTCTCTTCATAATCTAAAGCGTTATAACGGGCCGCGTCTTGTGTTGCTATACCTGTTGGGCAGGTATCATTATTACAATGACGAGACTGAATACAACCTAAGGATAACATCATAGCTCTAGCACTATTCACCGTGTCTGCTCCTAAAGCTAATAATCGCAATACGTGAAAAGCAGAGAGTGCTTTCCCTGAAGCGATTAATCGCAATTTATCTCTAACACCACAGCCAACCAGTGCATTTTGTACAAAAACCAAAGCATCTCTTAAGGGCATCCCCACTGAATTAGTAAACTCGATTGGCGAAGCACCTGTACCGCCTTCACTACCGTCAATAGTAATAAAGTCAGGAGAAGATCCTGTCACTACCATAGCTTTACATAAGGCTAAAAATTCACGTTTACTACCTATACATAATTTAATGCCAACAGGCTTTCCTCCTGAAAGCTCTTTTAAACGATCAATAAAAGCTAAAAGCTCTATTGGCGTATTAAAGCTGCTGTGTGCAGGGGGAGAAATAACGTCTTGGCCCAAAGGTACTTTTCGAATTGCTGCAATTTCAGGGGTTAGTTTTACTGCAGGTAAAATACCTCCATGTCCGGGTTTAGCGCCTTGCGAAAGTTTAATTTCTATCATTTTCACATAATCTTGGTTCGCTGTTTCTAAAAATAAAGGCTCACTAAAATTACCTTTGTTGTCTCTACAACCAAAATACCCTGTACCAATCTGCCATACCAAATCTGCGCCATATTGAAGATGATAAGCACTTATGCCGCCTTCACCAGAGTTATGATAAAACCCACCTTTTTTAGCGCCTTTGTTTAACGCTAATATGGCATTTTTACTCAATGCACCAAAGCTCATAGCTGAAATATTTAATAGCGAAGCTTTGTAAGCTTTTTCTCCATGCCCAAAGGTAACTCTAGGGTCTTGATCTTTAAGGTGTGTAGGCTTTATCGAGTGGCTCATCCACTGATAGCCCACTTTATAAACATCAAACTGAGTACCAAAAGGACGTGTGTCGTTTACTCCCTTTGAACGTTGATAAACAAGATCTCTAAATTCTCGATTAATGGGTCTACCACTTAGATTAGTTTCAATAAAATATTGTTGAATTTCAGGGCGAAAAGATTCTAATAAGTACCTAATATGACCTACAACTGGATAAATGCGTAAGATGGTGTGTTTACTAAAAAAAATATCATGCAAACCCAAGATGATTAAAGGCAAGGCAATCACCAACAACCAAACAACACTAGGCCAATAAAACTGACCAAAAAAGATAACAGCAAGAGAAGCAACTGAAATAAAATAAAACCACTGACGAGCAAGCATAACTACGATCCTAAATACCTAAGTAGAATAATCCTATATGGAGTCTTTTGTTAAATAAAGAAAATAAGCCATTGTTTTATAACAATGGCTTAGCTTTGAAGTTTGTATCTAAAAATTTAAACTGAAATAGGCGCTTTAATATGTGGGTGAGCTTCGTAACCTACCAATTCAAAATCTTCAAAGGTAAAATCAAAAATACTCGCTACATTTGGATTAATTTTCATTGTAGGCAATGGCAAAGGCTTTCTTGAAAGCTGCTCTTGAACTTGTTCCATATGGTTTGAATATAAATGAGCATCGCCAAAGGTATGGACAAAGTCACCTAATTCTAAATCACACACTTGAGCAATCATCATAGTGAATAAAGCGTAGCTCGCAATGTTAAATGGTACACCTAAGAATATATCAGCACTGCGTTGATATAGCTGACATGACAACTTTCCATTTAATACATAAAATTGAAACAAGGTATGACACGGCGGTAAAGCTTGCTTACCTATTGCCGCATTTTCTGATGGTGATATTGAAGTATCAGGCAATAACGCAGGATTCCACGCTGTAATAATATGCCGGCGAGAATCAGGATTTGTTTTAAGGTCATGAATAAGTTGCGCTAGTTGATCAATAGTTTCACCATTTGATGCAGGCCAATTACGCCATTGCACGCCATATACGGGGCCTAACTCACCTTCTTGCGTTGCCCATGCATCCCAAATTTTAACGCCATTTTCTTTAAGATAAGCAATATTAGATTCACCTTTTATAAACCAAAGTAATTCATGAATAATTGATTTTAAATGACATTTTTTTGTAGTCACTAAAGGAAAACCTTTAGCTAAATCAAACCGCATTTGATAACCAAAAACACTGCGTGTTCCTGTACCTGTTCTATCTGATTTATCTACACCGTTATCGTGTACATGTTTCATTAAATCTAAGTACGCTTGCATGAAAATATCCTATGAAATAGCGTTTAAGGTGAAGTTTATTACCTAAAAATTAGTGACGTTATAATAATAGATTAGTTAATTATTGGCTAACTAAAGATCATTTTCAGCGCGACAATTAATAAGAAAAAAGAAAATAAGCGCTTCAATGTTTTTACTGGTAGCTTATTCGCATACTGCACACCAAAAGGTGCAAAAAAAGTAGACGTAATAACTATAGATATTAATGCAGGCAAATAAACATACCCCATACTCCATGGCGGAAGTTCATTTACACCAATACCTGATATTATGTAACCTGCGCTGCCAAATGCTGCCACCAATGCACCACACATAGTAGCAAGCCCTATAGCATGACGAACCGATACACCAAAAATAGTTAAAATAGGGATCAAAATAACCGCGCCTGAAATTCCCATTAAACTTGCCAATACACCACAAGCATAAGCAATGATAAAAATAGCAGCGTCATTTGGTAAAGGCCAAGTCTTAACAACCCTAACTGAAAGCAACATATAAAGGGCCAAGGTGCTAACCGCTACGGCAAATATAGTTTTTAAAACCGTAACCGAGAGTAAATCAGCAACTAACGCCCCACTTAAAGAACCTAAAGAAATCGCGACAATAAATTTTTTCGTTAATGACCACGGAATATTACTGTTTTTATAATGAGATAAAGTCGCTGCAGATGAAGTAACAACAATAGAACACAAAGACGTACCTAATGCTAAAGGCAATACAACGTCCATAGGAAGATCTAATAAAGGAAGTAAATAAATAAGTGCAGGAACAATGATCAGCCCTCCACCAATGCCTAATAAGCCTGATAGGAAGCCAACAACAATGCCGATTAAAACACATGATAAAAGAATAATACTTAGCATATAGCCTTTTAAGTTCGCCCTTTGGAAGCTTTAAGTAAAAACGTTACTATTTTAAATAGCAATTACATACCTGCGCGAACAAAGCCGCCAAGCCCTAAATGCTCTAATTGTTCCCTCATATAACCATGTACTTGTTTAGTAGAACTAAGCGATAAAACATGCGCTAAAATAACTTTCATTTTATGTAGTTCTACATGGCGTATAACCCATTTAATTCTAGAAATATTATGTGGATTCATACTGAGTTTATCGTAGCCCATTGCGAGTAATAATAAGGCTCCTGCAGGCTCACTAGCGAGTTCACCACATAAGCTTAAAGGAACTAAGTATTTACTTGATTCTTGGGCTATTGTATTTAACGCACGCAATACCGCAGGATGATATGCGTCGTATAAGTCAGACACTTGTGCATTATTACGATCTACCGCTAACAAATATTGAGTTAAATCGTTTGACCCTACAGAGAAAAAGTCTACTTTACTTGCAAACTCTCTTAATTGAAAAATAACTCCTGGTACTTCAATCATCATACCTATTTTAGGTTTTACAAATTTAGATTTATCAGTAATATCTAATTCTGACGAAAGTTCGTAATAGGCTTGATTGATTAAACGAGTCGCTTCATCAACTTCAGATATATTAGAAATCATAGGTAACATAATTTCTAAATTGTTATGCCCATAATTCGCTTTAATCATGGCTCTAACTTGTTGTAGAAAAATTTCAGGGTGATCTAAAGTAATTCGAATACCACGCCAGCCTAAAAAAGGATTATCTTCAACAATAGGAAAATAAGGTAAAGCTTTATCACCACCTACATCGAGCGTACGCATAGTGACATTTTTTTTAGGAAAAGCCGCTAACACTTGTCTATATAAATCAGTTTGCTGTTGTTCAGAAGGAAAGCAACTCTGATTCATAAAAGGAATTTCGGTTCGATACAAACCAATACCCATAGCACCTGTTGACGATGAATGCTCAAATCCAGAAGACAAACCCGCGTTTAATTGTAATTCAATACATTTACCATCAAGTGTAATAGCCGGTAGCTTTTCAACCTGCTTTACTTTGTCAGCTAGTGCATACTCTTCTTCAATTAAGTGCTTATATTCTTTTAGTAACGAATCGTTAGGCGCAACATATAACTCACCACTATAACCATCTACAATGGCTATTTGCTTATGTAATTGCCCAAGAGGTATTTTGTCTACCCCCATAATTGCAGGTAATCCAAGCGCTCTGGCTAATATTGCTGCATGAGAGTTATTTGAGCCAGTTAAAGAAACAATGCCTTGTAGGCCAAAGTGTTGGTACTCAGCTAACATTGAAGCCGTTACATCTTCAGCAACTAAAATAAAAGCATCAAGTGGTTCATTAACTTGGCTATTTTTTTCAAGCAAATTCGCTAAAATTCTATTTCCTAGATCTTTTATATCACTTGCTCGTTCGCGTAAATAGTTATCATCAAGTGCTTCAAACTGAACCACATAACTATCTACAACCAGTTTTAACGCACTTTGTGTATTCCAACCGTCATTAATTTTATTTTCAACTTCATGGCCAATATCTGCATTACCTAAAAGCTGCTTATACATTTCAAAAATATCTAAACTATTATCAGATATGACTCGACTTAACTCTTCAGCCATTCTTTCAAATTCATGACGAGTATCAGAAATAGCTTGTTTAAAACGTACTAATTCTGTTTCTTGATCGGTATGTTTTTCTAATGTAACTGATTGCAGCTGTACGGTTGGCTGAATAACAAATAATGGACCAATAGCGACACCTGAAGAACCACTAACGCCTTTTAGCTGCCTTGTATACTGGTTATTTTTTTCAGTTAATCCATAGCGAACTTCAGCATTAGCTAACGCCATAGCTAATTGCGCTGAAAGCGTAACAACAAAAGCTTCTTCATTTTCAGTAAAGTGTCGAGATTCTTTTTGCTGAATAGACAAAATCCCCAAAACTTTACGTTGATGAATAATAGGCGTACCTAAAAAAGCATTCAGTTCATCTTCTTGTACAATTGGGGTTTTAATAAATTGAGGATGTTTATGTGCATCGGAGATATTTAAAGGTTCTTCACGTTGGCCAACTAAACCAACTAAACCTTCTGAAAATCCTATACGAGTATTACCTAGCGCATCTTTGGCTAAACCATCAGAGGCCATTAATACAAAATGTTCGGTAGCGTAATCGGCTAAATAAATTGAACAACAGTCTGTATTTAATGCTGTTTTTACCTGAGTAACCATGCGAAATAAAGCACTTTCTAAATCAGCATCTTGGCTAAATTCAAGTATAATACGTCGTAAAGTGGTTAACATATCTCTCCTTGGTTTATACCAATCTCACTAATAAATTGATCGTATTTCTTCTAAAAAATACGGTAAATCTAATAACGCAACGGGTATTATATCATTATATAGTCAATAAAAATGGGAGTTTTTTAATCCTGTAATTTTGTACAAAAACAAAAAAATCTAGTGTTTAAGATAAAAATAGCCTACATAAATGTAAGCTATTAAATTATAACATAATAATAATCAGGCTCGACGTTTGCGTCGATCTGAACGATATGTGGGTAATGCCTGTAATGAAAACTCTTTCATTACTTTTCTATAAACCTCACGCTTAAACGATACAACTTGCCTTACTGGATACCAATAGCTTACCCATCTCCAATCATCAAATTCAGGGTGCTCTGAATGTAGTAAATCTACAGATGATTCTTTAGACGTTAGCTTAAGCAAAAACCACTTTTGTTTTTGCCCTATACATAACGGTTTACTGTCGTGTCTAATTAAACGTTTCGGTAATTTATATCTAAGCCAATGTTTAGTCGAAGCAACAACGCTCACATGTTCAGGTTTTAGCCCCACTTCTTCATGAAGTTCCCTGTACATAGCTTGTTCTGCTGATTCACCCTTATCTATACCACCTTGTGGATATTGCCAAGAATGTTGACCATAACGTCTTGCCCAGAATACTTGTCCCCTATCATTGATTATTACTATGCCGACATTGGCTCTATAGCCATCAGCATCGATCAAAGGAGCTCCCGACAAATTTCAATAGTTAACTGATTCTTCCATACAAACGGCTTTTGAGCAAATAAATATTTCACTTGATACCATACATTTAGGCTAAGATAATAGGCATATTAGATAAAACGACTTAACGATATACTCCTATTAATATAATTATTCCTCAAGACGAAAGTGCCTTATTAGAACGTGCGTATACTTTATCAGGTTTAACCTTAGGTGAAGTGGCAAAGAATGAGGGTATTAAAGTCCCTAAAGATTTAAAAAAAGAAAAAGGCTGGGTAGGATTACTACTTGAAAAAGTATTGGGTGCTAGTGCTGGCTCTAAACCTGAACCAGACTTCCCACACTTAGGTATTGAGCTTAAAACCCTACCAATTAATAGAGAAGGAAAGCCTTTAGAAACTACCTTTGTTTGCGTAACTCCCCTTAAAGATCTTGTGGGTGCTACATGGCAAAACAGTCATATTAAAAATAAATTAGCACGTGTTTTATGGGTACCTATTATTGCTGAACGCTCCATTCCTATTCCAGAACGTATTATTGGTACACCATTTATTTGGTCACCATCGCCTGAAGAAGAACATTTAATGGCAATGGACTGGCAAGAATTAACCGATATGATTGTGTTAGGTGAAGTGGAAAATATTACCGGTAAACACGGGCAAGTCCTTCAAATAAGACCAAAAGCCGCTAACAGCCATGCAAAAACACAAGCGATAGATAAAAATGGGCAACCTTTTATGACATTACCCAGAGGATTTTATTTAAAAACAGCGTTTACACATAAACTCATTAAAAAACACTTACGTATAAATTAACTTATCTACAAAGAACGAATAACAACCTTTTGAGCAAAACTGACTTTTGAACCTGCAGGTATTGATATAGGCTTTGTATTTGCTGCTTCTAAGCAAACATATTCGTTTTCACCACCAGCATGAATATCCACCATGTTTTGAGCGGTTTCATGACCAGGATTCCATAAAACCCATTGATGACAATCAGATGAACTAACCTCAATAATACGATTCCAATCTTTATCAATAATGTCTATGACACGATTTGATTCATAAACTCTATCAATGGGACCTTCGCAATTATTTAAGATTGAAATATTATTATAAGTACCGGTTAATTTATCAAAATACTCAACATCAGATAATTGATTAATATGTGTATTTTTAGGATTTCCTACAGCAAAATAACTGTGTAATGCTCCTGTATATTCAACATCTTTAGCGGATTTGTTTTCAATAAATAGTTTTTGTGAAAATGACTCACCAAACACAAGTTCTTGCTTTAACTCGTAGGCTATATCCCATGCAGGCGTTTGGTTTTCACCTTGTTTAATTAAAATAATGGTTACTGATTTTTCCGTAATTTCAATGTTTTCTACTTGCCACAACGATGTTCTAGCAAAACCATGGTTAGCAACTAAAGTTTTATTCACATCGGTAAAATCAACGCTTTTATTATGTTTAAATAAATCATTTTCAAAATCACCAAACCAAGGTAAACATACAGGTATACCACCTCTAATACCTTTTGCGTTACCAAACAGCGTGTCATTACTCAACCAAAAAACAGGTTGTTGATTTTTAGGCTGCCAAGTTAATACATGACCACCATATAAACTAAGCGATGCTTGGCAATCTTGATGTTCAATCAATAAACCTTCAGTAGTAGTTAACGAATTTTGATCTAAAAATACGCTTGTTGTTACTTTCCCAAACGCATTGTTTTGAATAATGTCTGAAGACATGGAGACCCTAATAAAAAATAAAGCAGATAATAAATCTATTTTAAAGCATAGTTATAAGGTGTGAAAGGATAAAAGTTTTCTTGAATTTGTTAACCAATAAAAAACAAAACCACTTTTCAATCAAATTACTGATCAGAAAAGTGGTTTAAACTTTCATTAAATAAATTTTAGTTTATCTCTAAAGCAAGCTAAAACCTTATAAAGAACGACAAATGGCTTCTACTGAGTCTTTGGCATCGCCAAATAACATTTGTGTATTATCTTTAAAGAATAATGGATTTTGAACACCAGCGTAACCTGCACTCATTGAACGTTTAAATACTACAACATTCTTAGCATTCCACACTTCAAGTACTGGCATACCTGCTATAGGGCTAGTAGGGTCTTCTGCCGCAGCAGGGTTGACCGTATCGTTAGCACCAATAACAAGCACTACATCAGTTTCAGGGAAGTCATCATTAATTTCCTCCATACCTAATACAATGTCGTAAGGCACTTTTGCTTCAGCTAATAACACGTTCATATGGCCCGGTAAACGACCTGCAACAGGGTGAATAGCAAACCTGACATTAATACCTTTATCTTTTAATATTCGTGTCATTTCATACACAGGGTATTGTGCTTGAGCAACGGCCATGCCATAACCTGGAGTAATTATTACCGATTTCGCATCACTTAATAAAGCAGCTACCGCTTCTGCTGTCGCTTCAACATGCTCACCATAGTCTTTATCTGTATCGAGAACTACGTCAGTACCAAAACCACCGGCTATAACACTAATAAACGAGCGATTCATTGCCTTACACATAATGTAGGATAATATAGCACCTGAAGAGCCCACTAAAGCACCTGTAACTATTAATAAGTCGTTACTTAACATAAAGCCTGCCGCCGCAGCTGCCCAACCAGAATATGAATTAAGCATAGATACAACAACGGGCATATCAGCTCCACCAATTGATGCAACAAGATGCCAGCCAAATAAAAGCGCAACAATAGTCATAATATAAAGAGCTGTTGCGCTACCATCATCCCCAACAAAACTTAACATCAACATAAAAGAAAACAATAAAGCGGCAAAATTAAGTTTATGACGGTGAGGTAACATAAGCGCAGCTGAATTAATAAGCCCTCGTAATTTAGCAAAAGCCACCACAGATCCTGTAAAGGTAACCGCACCAATAAACACGCCTAAGAAAATCTCAGTTAAATGAATATTGTTTTCCATTTGCTGAGCAGAAGTTAAATATCCAAGATGGTGTTCAGACATTTCATAGAAGCTATTAAAGCCCACTAAAACAGCCGCTAAACCAACAAAACTATGTAATATAGCTACAAGTTCAGGCATACCTGTCATTTCAACTTTTTTCGCTAAACGTAAACCAATAACTGTACCAATAATCATAACAACAATAATAACGCCTACGTTTGATACTCTTTCATCGGCAATGGTCGCGATTAACGCGATACTCATACCAACAATACCAAACCAGTTACCTCTTTCTGCTGTTTCTTGCTTACTTAAGCCTGACAAACTAAATATAAAAAGTAATGCCGACACTAGGTACGCAGCACTAATAAATCCACTAGAAAATTCCATAAGTGCCTCCTATCGTCTAAACATTTTTAACATACGTTTTGTTACCATAAAACCACCAACAATATTAATGGTGGCAATAAGGACGGCTATCGCAGCTAAAATTTGAATTAAGGTATTGTCTTGCCCTATTTGTAGTAAAGCGCCAACAATAATAATGCCTGAAATAGCATTGGTTACACTCATTAAAGGTGTATGCAGTGAATGACTAACATTCCAAACAACGTTGTAACCAATAACACAAGATAAAACGAAAACCGTAAAATGAGAGATAAAATCAGCAGGAGCAACACTCGCTACCCAACCAAATAATAAAGCAGCTGCCGCCATTAACCCGTATTTTTTAGCTGGATTAGTGGGCACTTCAGGCTCTGGTTCAACTTTAATAGCTGGTTTAGGTTTTGCAGCTGGAGCCGCACTCACTTGAATAGGCGGTGGCGGGAAAGTGATTTCGTTACCTTTTACTACTGTCATATTTCTAACAACAACATCGTCAAAATCAACTTGAATAGTTCCGTCTTTTTCAGGACATACAAGTTTAAGTAAATTAACTAAGTTATTTGCGTAAAGTTGTGAAGCTTGATTCGGCAGACGAGAAACAAGATCGGTGTAACCAATAATATGTACGCCATCAACATCTGTTACTTTACCAGCAACAGTTAGTTCACAGTTACCACCACCAGCAGCAGCTAAATCTACAATCACAGAACCGGTTTTCATTGATTTAACCATTGCTTCAGTGATCAGCTTAGGCGCTGGTCTACCTGGGATCATTGCAGTAGTAATAATAATATCAACATCTTTAGCTTGAGCAGCAAAAAGTGCCATTTCAGCTTCAATAAATGCCGCACTCATTTCTTTAGCATAACCATCACCAGAACCAGTGTCTTCTGGCTCTTCGTAATCAAGCTCTAGAAACTCAGCCCCCATACTTTCAATTTGTTCTTTAACTTCTGGGCGAGTATCAAAAGCTCTAACAATAGCACCTAAACTACTAGCAGTTCCTATCGCGGCAAGACCTGCAACACCTGCACCAATGATCATGACTTTAGCCGGTGGCATTTTACCAGCAGCGGTAATTTGCCCAGTAAGAAAACGACCAAAATTATGAGTGGCTTCAATAACCGCGCGATAGCCTGCAATATTTGCCATTGAACTTAAGGCATCCATTGACTGAGAGCGTGTCATTCTTGGTACCATTTCCATGGCAAAGGTCGTAATAGATTTTTCTTTTAAAGCTTCAAGTAATTCAGGAGATTGGGCTGGCGCAATAAAACTAATTAAAAAACCACCATCTTTCATTTGAGCAACTTCATCTAATGTGGGTGCGTTTACTTTTAATAATGTGTCTGACTTCCAGCAATCTGCTTTAGTTACAACGTTTGCACCTGCATCAATAAATTCTTGATCAGTAAAGCTAGACTTTTTTCCTGCCCCTTTCTGAACCTTTACTTCAAATCCAAGTTTTATAAGCGCTGCAACAGAGGTTGGAGAGGCCGAGACCCTATTCTCTCCAGATAGCACCTCTTTAGGTATACCAATATTCATAAATCACCTTTTTCTTATTATTAATAACTTGCTTAATATTAATTAGCCAAAGTATGAATGATGTTCATACTTTAAGCCTTTTATACCGTATCAAACACAACCCAACAATGAAAGAAAAAAGTTACAAAAAGAAAGGTATAACTTTCGTTTTGTTCGGAATGTATATTGACTATAAAATAAATATAATCAATTACATTTAAAATGCGAGAATAATAAAGAAGTAAACAAACAAAATATTGTTGATTGTATTTAAAAATCAATAACTTGATATATATCAAATGAGTTTAGGAAGTAATAAGTGTGAGAAATAAACACAAAAGAAGCTAGCTCTACGTGTTGTTCACATTAGAGCTATAAGGAAAAATATATGGGAATAATAAATAGTGGGGGAATGTTACCTAAAAAACTTAATTAATCAATATCTTCTAGAGGCCACGAAACAATATAGTCTTCAAAATTAACAATACTTACATCGTCATCTTTTACTATTTTACCTCGAACAGACATGCCAGCATTATGCATAGCTGTTTTTTTACCTTTGTGAAGTAATGGATGCCACGAAGGAATTCCACGCCCTTCTTGTAACCTTCTGTATGTACAACTCGGCGGCATAAAAAACACACCATCTAAGTTATCTTGTGTTAAACGCACACAATCAGGAACTAACTTGGTACGTTCTTCATATTTAGTACATTGACATGACTTTTCATTTAAAAGAAAACAAGCAATATTAGAGTAATGAATTTGCTCGCCTTCTTGAATATGTGTAGTAGGTAATAACTCGGTTGACTCATCAGTCGTTTCATCATCAATAAATTTATTTAAGCAGCATTTAGCACAACCATCACATAAAGACTCCCACTCTGGACGAGACATTTCTTGTAAGGTTTTAGTTTCCCAAAAAGGCTCAATAACTTTTACTGAAGCCTTTACTGCTTTTTTAGACATATACTTTTTCTCTACTTCTAGATGTTAGAAATAATTAGCTGAATTACTTAACTGGCGGAAATTTAATACGATCTGACAAGTGCCCTACTGAACTAACAAAGTAATAGCTTAAATTCCAATGCATTAAGCTTTTATAATTATCGTAAGCTAAATAAGCACGTCCACTTTCATCATCAGGAAAAACCAAAGCAGCAGTTAAATCTGCATTAGGTAAATTAGTACCATCTGTACGTCTTACTCCTAATGCTTGCCATTGGGCTAATGTTTTTTCTGTTTTGCTCCAAGCTTTTAACCAGTTAGCTCGGCTGCCTGTATTTTTAGGAATGGCAAGTTTAGTATCAAAACCTTCGGGTAGCTTAACTTGGCGTCCCCAAGTAAGTTCATCATTCCAGCCTTCATTTTTTAAATAATTAGCCATTGAAGAAAACACATCGGCATAGTTTCCCCAAATATCTTTCTTACCATCACCATCGCCATCAACGGCATAACTTAAAAAAGAGGTTGGCATAAATTGATTTTGCCCCATAGCGCCAGCCCAAGAGCCTTTCATATTTTCAATAGAAATATGACCTTCTTCTAATATGGTTAATGCTGCCCAGAGTTGTTTCTTAAAGAATGCTTCTCTGCGTCCTTCATATGCCATAGTTGATAAAGCTGAGATCACGTTATAGTTACCCATGATTTTACCAAAATTGGTTTCAAGGCCCCATAAAGCAACAATAAATCGAGGTTGAACACCGTATTTTTCACCAATTTTAGTGAGTAACTCTTTATGATTTTTATATTCGTTACGTGCTCGCTCAATTTTCCAATTGGGTACACGTTTAGGTAAATAGGTATCTAAAGTCTCCACTTTTTCAGGTTGACGTTTATCTGAACTGACAGCTCGTTGATGAAAGGTCACCTTTTCGAAGCTACTGTTAATAATGGCAGGTGAATAGCCTTTTTCAAGGGCTTCTTTTTTAATTGCTTCTATATAGGTTTCAAAGCTTGGTTTTTCGTTAACCGCATCGTTCGCAGTTAAATAGCCACTAAAAAGCAGAGCACCGCTAAGCATAACTTTACTGAATATAGATCTTAAAAGAGAACTTGGTAATGAATGATCTTTATTATTTTTCAAAAATGAGATGTTTTGCACAAAGGTAATTCCTTTTATTGATGAGTCTGTTGAGCTTTATGTTGATCAAGTAAATTTTCTTCAGGAGGCGGTAACTGTAAATAATAACCTTTATCTTTCAGGTTTTCTTTTACGGTATCAATATCAGATATGGCTAATTTTGATTTACCCGCAAGGTTCATCACAGTCACTAATACAGGTGTTCCAAATACCGACATTAAGCCCTCTGGCACATCAGAAAAATCGTTTCTCTTATTTACAAATAAATATGTTTGCTTTTTTTTAGAACTTTTATAAACGGAGCACAACATGATTAAACCTACGACCTATGGATATCTATTAAAAATATTTATGAGAAGAATATAACACGCCATTCAACGTGCTTTCACGTAATTTAACATAATAACTATGTGAGTATTTGTAACGAATACTTTATCTATATTCGCTATTTAAACCCATTATTAGCATAAGCCTGAAGTTTTTCACCAAACAAAGCTAAACGCCAACCATATAAAACATCAATAATCCCTTCATATTTATCAACGTTATTAATTTTGAAGTGGTAACTTAAAAACTGATTGATCTGTTTTTTAGAGGCTAGATTTTCAGGTAATAAATCAGCATTTTTTGCAGCAGTTGCAACAAAGGTTTTTACCTGCTTAAAGATTTGTTTGTATGCGGGGTATTCATCTAATCGAATAATAGGCTGCGGGTATTCGCTTTCAGGCACTTTATTGGCTTGGTTAAGCACTTGTAACATGGCTTTGCCTTTGTGCTTTATATCTAACAGCTCTACACCTTCAATACTAAGCATGGCGCCTACACTTATTGGGTTACGTTGTGCAACGCCTATTAAAGTATGGTCTTTAGCAATAAAGCCTAATGGCATATCTCTTTTTTGAGCTTGCTGGTAACGCCAAGCAGCTAAATATTTTAATGCATTCAGCTGTTTTGCATTTAACTTCCAATTCATTTTAATGTTTAGATACATTAAGTTTTCATCTATTGGAGAAAACTTACGGTCTATCATCAGTTGAGTTTCTTGTTGAGCTGCTTCTAACCAGCCAGCATCGATAACCAGTTGGTGAATTTTTGGATAAATTTGGTGTAGATATTCAACGTCAGCTTCAGCATAAGTTTTTTGGCGTTCAGTCAAAGGTCGTTTGATCCAATCGGTTCTCGATTCTGACTTGTCTAATTCAACGCCGGTAAAATGTTGCACCATAGCCGCATAACCTAACGATAAGCCATGACCTAAAAATGCCATCATAATTTGGCTATCAATTAAGTTTACGGGTTTACAGTTAGCTGCCGTTAAAAATACTTCTAAGTCTTCTGAACAAGCATGTAGTACTTTACAAATATCTGCATTTGTCATTAACGCCCAAAATGGAGATAAATCGTCTATAGTTACCGGATCAATGAGCGCGATAACTTCACCATCGCTAACTTGTAACAACCCAAGTTTAGGGTAAAGCGTACGGGTACGTACAAACTCGGTATCAATAGCTAACATATTTGATTTTTCTAGTGTTTTACACAATTCAACCAGAGTAGAATAATCTTGAACGTATTGTCTTTGTATTATTTTTTCCACGGAAAACCTTGAGAGTTATGAGATAACAACACTGATTGACGACGTTTATTAATGATGACAGAACTTTATGACAATTTAATAAACGCCCACAGCGCTTTACTTACGACGACGAAGTGCTTGTTGTCTGGTTTGATGTTTTTTAACTGAGCGGCGAATACGGCGGCTTTTCGCGTTGTCCATTGCCTTTTCATCCACTTTTACTTTACTTTGTGTTTCTAAGGGTAAGTTTACTAATTTACGGTAATAGTTAACATCTTTTAACGGAAGTTCAGTCCAACCACCTAAAGGTAATTGACGCTTCATTTCCATATCGCCATATCTTACACGGATCAATCGACTTACTTGTACTTCTTGGCTTTCCCATAAACGTCTTACTTCACGGTTTCTTCCTTCAGAAAGTACAACATGAAACCAATGGTTTCGGCCTTCACCACCTTTGTAAGTAATTTTTTGGAATTTAGCCAGGCCATCTTCTAGCTTAACGCCAGCACGAAGCGTTTGTAACATAGCTTCGTTTACTTCACCAAATACACGTACAGCATATTCACGCTCTACTTTTTGAGAAGGATGCATTAATCGGCTAGCTAACTCGCCATCGGTAGTAAATAACAACATACCTGAAGTGTTAATATCTAATCGACCTACAGCAACCCATCTTCCATCTTGTAGCGGTGGTAGTCGGTCAAATACCGTAGGACGACCTTCTGGATCTTTACGCGTACACATTTCGCCTTCAGGCTTGTTGTACATAAGAACACGACATAAATCGTCTTCTTTCGCTTTTATACTGACTAAATGACCATCTATTTTAATTTGTTCGTTGCCTTCAACACGATCACCTAGATAAGCAACTTTGCCATTAACGGTAATACGGCCTGCGCTAATGAAGGTTTCAAGTTCTCGGCGTGAACCTTTGCCTGCACGAGCTAGGACTTTTTGTAATTTTTCAGACATGTTTTTTCATTCTCGTTCGTCAGTAACTTCACCAATGCTAATAAAAGCATTGCTACGTTTCTGTCTCAAATAGTTGAATATATGTTATCTAATATATCCCTTAACATCAGTGTTAAACATTAAGGTTCATCAGACAAACTAAATTCAGTTAACGGTACTTTTTCTATAGAAAGAGGTTCGGGTAAATCACTCAATGTTTCAAGTGAAAAATAATCAAGAAATACCTGAGTAGTTGCATAAAGTGCTGGCTTACCCGGAACCTCTTTATATCCGACTATATCTATCCAATCTCTTTCTAATAAGGTTTTCATAATAGCGCTGCTCACGGCAACGCCTCTTATATCTTCTATTGCGCCACGCGTTATAGGCTGTTTATATGCAATAAGTGACAATGTTTCTAGTAATGCTCGAGAGTACCTTGGAGCTCGCTCTTTAAATAAATTAGCGAGTTCATTACTAAACTTAGCAACCGCTTGAAAACGATAGCCTGTAGCCACTTTTACTAGTTCGATACCACGGTTTTGATAATGCGCGCGTAGTTCATTAATTTGGGTAATTATACGCTTATTAGACACATTGTATTGCTCTAATACTGTTTTTTTAAATAATTGAACAGACATCGGCTTTTCAGAAACAAAAAGTGCGGCTTCAATTAAACATTTTAGTTGTTCGTCATTTAGCTGTTTATTATTAAGAAGAGCCATTATTTAAAAACCTAGTATAAAAATTTAAACTGTTTCTGGGTGTTTTAATTTAAGTTGAATAGGACCAAACACCTGCGCCTGAATACATTCTATCAAAGACTCTTTTAATAATTCTAAAATAGCTAAAAAAGTTACAACAACCCCTTGCCTACCTTCTTTAATATCAAAAAATTGGCTAAATTCGATATAAGGATTGTTCTGGTTCGCTTCAGTCAGTTTATTCACAATAAAGGCCATGCGCTCTCGAGTAGATAGGGCTTCTTTTTGAATATGATGATGTTCTAGCGCTTTGGTTCTATTCATTACATCTTGCAACGCGCTAATTAAATCAGACAGTTCAACATCAGCGTCTATTGTGCGTAATTGAAAATTATCAGGTACATTGGCGTGGCCAATAAAAACATCTCTATCTAATCGAGGAAGTTGATCAAGCTCTTGGGCTGCATGTTTAACTATTTCATATTCTTGAAGACGCCTTACCAATTCCGCTCGCGGATCTTCTTCGGTGTCTTCTACAGTTTGTTTTGGTAGTAATAAACGCGATTTAATTTCAGCTAGTATAGCTGCCATCACTAAATACTCAGCTGCAAGTTCGAGTTTTACATCTTTCATTAACTCAACGTAAATCATGTATTGCTTAGTAATAGGTGCAATAGGTAAATCTAAAATATCAAATTTTTGTTTACGAATTAAATACAGGAGTAAATCTAACGGGCCTTCAAAAGATTCTAAAATCACTTCAAGGGCATCAGGTGGAATAAACAAGTCTAAAGGCTTATCAATAAAAGCCTTACCGTGGATCATAGCCAAAGGTAAAACCTGTTGGATCATTTCTCCATCGTTTACTGTTGAAGTATCTTTCTGCAAAAATTTATCCACTTAAACTAACACTGTCGACTAACTAAAATGTAGTTAATCCACTTATTCGAACGGTGTTGGGTCACCTTCACCGACTCTAATGATAGAGATATCTCCATCAGAAAAGTCAACAACGGTTGTAGGATGTTCGCCTAAATGACCACCATTAATAATAAGATCAACTTGGTGTTCTAAAATGTCACGAATATGTTCTGGATCGTATTCTGCTCGACTTTCACCAGGCATAATTAACGTTGTCGACATAATAGGTTCTTTAACTTCAGCGAGTAACGCTTGGGCAATATTGTTGTTAGGAATACGTATACCTATAGTTTTACGTTTTGGATTTAATAAACGTTTAGGTACTTCTTTAGATCCTTTAAAAACAAAGGTATAAGGGCCTGGCGTATTACTTTTTAATAATCGGTAAGCGGTATTGTCTACACGGGTATATTCAGAAAGCTGAGACAAGTCGCTGCAAATAAGCGTGAAGTTATGGTTTTTCTCTAAATTTCTAATATTACAAATACGTTCTAAGGCTTTTTTATCGCCCATGTGGCAACCGATAGCGTAGCCAGAATCAGTAGGATAAACCACTACAGCGCCATCATGAATCATAGCAGCAGCTTGTTTCATTAAACGCCCTTGCGGATTATCAGGATGTACGTAAAAAAATTGGCTCATAATATCACTCCATTTTATTGAGGGTCTAACGCGTTAGCATTTCAGATCGCAGTTTTTCAGGCCACAGCGACCAAATGGGTAATGCTTTTTCTGGCATACGTAAATTACGCCCTAAATCGCTCCATTTATTTGGATGATGAAAGTCAGATCCCATTGAGGCATGTAAGTCATACTCTAAACAAAAGTTTAGCATTAATTGCCTTTGGTCGTTACTCATTTGTGGAAGAACAATTTCTAAACCATCGCCTCCCTCTTCTTTAAACTGAATAACTAAACGCCTAAGCCACTTGGTTGAAAGGTCATATCTAACAGGATGCGCCATAACGGCAGTACCACCTGCTTGATGAATGGCATCTATCGCTTCTTTAATACTGCACCAGTTAGGTTTTACATAAGCACGCTTACCTTTACCTATGTATTTGTCAAAAGCTGCCTGCATTTTAGATATACTGCCTTGCTGTAATAATACCTTAGCAAAATGCGCACGAGTTAAAGATCCCCCATTAGCAAGCTCTTTCGCTTTTTCGTAAATACCATCGAAACCACATTTGGCAAGTTTTTCACCCATAGTAATTGCTCTGCTTTCTCGAGCAACTTGTTGGCTTTCAATTAAGCTTAATAAAGCAGGATGAGTTCGATCAATATTTAAGCCTACAATATGTATTTCAAAACCTTGCCACGCCGTTGAAATTTCAATGCCGTTAATTAAATTTAGTGCGTATTTTTTTTCGCTTATATAATTATTTGCAATATCTAAGGCCGATACCGTATCGTGATCGGTAATCGCTAACACATCAATTTGAAAGTTAGTCGCCCTTTCTATAAGCTCTTGCGGAGTTAAACCACCATCAGAAAATTTAGTATGGCTGTGTAAATCAATGCGTAAATTTGAAAAATCTTGAGATTCTATGGTTGACATAACATCCATAATGAGTTCTTCTATAGGGGATTTTATTTGCCTAGTGGCAAGTTTACTGAGATGACAAAGATAATGATACAAACAAAACAAACTATTTTATTAATTTGGTGGTGGCATAATTCTACATAAGTAGGTTATGGCGATTGTTTGTATGTAAATTATACTGAAAAATAAATTCCAAAAAACCTGCTTTGCTAGCGGGTTTTTTACGTTTTACGCATTTAGAAAATAGAGATTAAAATGATAATAGTTAAAGTTAAAAGTTGGTTTATGTGGTGGCTTTTGCCTATTTACGCAGGATGACAAAACACATAGTTAATACCAAGAATTAGGAAGCACAATGAATACTCAAAATACAATGAATACAAAAAGCATTGGTCAAGTACATACACTGACTGACAATGCGAATTATCAAGCTGATCCCCTAGCGATTTACCATAAAATATGTGGTGCTAATCATCATAACATTCTACTTGAATCAGCTGAAATAGATAAAAAACATCAATTAAAAAGCTTACTCCTAACAGATGCCGCATTAAAAATCGTATGCCAAGGCAACGAAGTTACGTTTACCGCGTTAACTGATAATGGTTTAGCTGCTTTAACTTTTGCCAAACAAGCTTTAATTCAACATGCTGAACTTAAATTTTCTCAAAATAAACTCGTTGCCATCTTCCCTGAAGTTACTCAGCAACTTGACGAAAAATCTCGTTTATTAGCGGTTAATCCTTTTCAATGTTTACGTTTATTTAATGACTTAGCGCCAGCAATATCTGATGAGCTTCATGATTTTTCTGTATTTTTAGGTGGTGTATTTGCTTTCGACATGATGTCGATGAGTGAAAAACTGCCAGATGTTTCTGAAGGCGAAAACACCTGTCCTGATTTCGTATACTACTTGGCTGAAACACTGATTATTATTGATCATGAAGAGCAAACATCTGAAGTTATTGGTAATATATTTTCTGGTCCTGATGTAGAAAAAAGCAACCAAACCATTCGAGCACGACTGGCTGAGTTAAAAAAATTACTCTCTCAAAACTACACCGCGGTTCAAACAGATAAAACATCAAACCGTGTTGAATTAGAGGTAGTTACCGATATTTCAGACGAGCAGTTTTGTGCCAATGTAAATCAGTTAAAAGAAAACATTAGAGCTGGCGATATTTTCCAAGTGGTTCCTTCTCGCACATTCAGCTTACCTTGTTCAGATACACTTAATGCTTATAAATCATTAAAACAAAGTAACCCAAGCCCTTACATGTTTTATTTAAAAGACAGTGACTTTTGCATGTTTGGCGCGTCTCCAGAGTCAGCTTTAAAATACCAACATAAAAATCGCCAAGTAGAAATTTATCCAATAGCTGGCACAAGACCTCGTGGTTTTAATCCTGACGGTACGCTTTCTCCTGATTTAGATAGCCGTATTGAACTTGATTTACGTTTAGATAAAAAAGAACTCGCTGAACACATTATGCTTGTAGATTTAGCGCGTAACGATATTGCACGTGTAAGCCAAGCAGGCACGCGACACGTAGCCGATTTATTAAAAGTAGACCGCTACTCTCATGTAATGCATTTAGTTTCACGCGTTTGTGGCACGCTAGATTTAGATTTAGACGCCCTACATGCTTATCAGTCGTGTATGAACATGGGGACGCTCTCTGGCGCACCTAAAGTTAAAGCAACAGAGTTAATTAGAAACATAGAAGGTAAACGCCGTGGTAGCTATGGCGGAGCTGTTGGTTACTTAACAGGTAAAGGCGAGATGGATACATGTATTGTTATTCGTTCAGCTTTTGTTGATAACAAAGGTATGGCGCAAGTACAAGCTGGTGCTGGTGTTGTTTACGACTCAGATCCTCAATCAGAAGCTAATGAAACCAAACAAAAAGCACAAGCGGTAATTAGCGCAATTAAATTAGCTGAAAACACAGAGCTAGTGGTAGAAAACTATTCGCCTCAAAGCGCCCCTTCACTCAATACGGCTGCAACAAAGGAGAATAGATAATGACTTCTCTTAACAAAGCTATACCTAAAACGTTATCTACAATAATCATGTTAGATAACCTAGACTCTTTTACTTATAATCTGGTAGATGAGTTTCAATGTTTAGGCTACGAACCGCTTATTTACAGAAATACTTTACCTGTAGATTACATTCTTGAACAACTTAATAAAGAAGCTAACAATAACCCACAAGGTGTTATTTTAGTGTTATCACCTGGGCCCGGAGATCCAAGTCATGCAGGTTGTTTAATGGAATTAATTGCAAAAACAGTAGGACAATTTCCTATTTTAGGTATTTGTTTAGGTCATCAAGCACTTATTCAGCATTACGGTGGTGTTATTGGCCGCGCACCAGAAATTGTGCATGGTAAATCATCAAACGTAGAACACACAGGTACAGGCGCTTTTTTAAATATTGCTAATCCATTACCTGTAGCGCGTTATCATTCATTAGTTGCCACAAAAATGCCAGATGCTATTGAAATGATTGCCCAATTTACCACTGATAATAACGATGTATTACCTATGGCAGTTCAGCATTCAAAAGATGCTGTTTTAGGATTTCAGTTTCATCCTGAGTCAATACTCACCACCTACGGTAGTCACTTATTAGCACAAAGTTTAGAACATTTAATCGCTTTGAATCAGCAGAAAGCAAGTTAAGGAATTTATGATGTCGAACTCTCACTTATTACAACAACTCGTTGATGGTCAATCGTTAAGTCAGCAAGAAGCTGAACAGTTTTTTACCAATACCTTTAATGGCAATGTAGATCCATCTCTATTAGCTTCCGCCCTTACCGCCTTAAAAATAAAAGGTGAAACAGCCGAAGAAATTGCTGGTGCAGCTATTGCGGTGCGCGCTTGCGCTACTGATTTTCCAAAGCAAACAAATGATGTAGCAGACTGTGTTGGCACAGGTGGCGACGGCGCTAACACCATCAATATTTCAACTACAGCGGCTATTCTTGCTGCGGCGTGTGGTTTAAAAATGGCTAAACATGGTAATCGCAGTGTATCGAGCATGTCTGGCTCTGCTGATTTGTTAGAAGCCTTAGGTGTTAATTTATCTATGTCGCCTGAAACGGCAAGCGAGTGTTTAGCACAAGCCAATATTTGCTTTTTGTATGCGCCAGCTTATCACCCCGGTTTTAAATATGCCGGCCCCGTTCGCAAAGCCATGGGGATAAGAACCCTGTTTAATATTTTAGGGCCATTAGTTAATCCTGCATTTCCATCAACCATGCTACTTGGTGTTTATACGCCAACGTTAATTCCTGTTATTGCACAAAGTTTATTATTAACAGGCGTAAAACGCGCTTGGGTTGTACATGGTAGCGGATTAGATGAAATAGCTTTGCATGGCGAAACGCAGCTTATTGAAATAGCTAATGGTACAATGCAAGAAAAAACCATTTCGCCTGAAGATTTTGGTTTATCACGTTACACCCTTGAAGATATTAAAGGCGGAACACCTGAAGAGAATGCTCTTTATATTAAAGACATATTAAAAGGTAATGGGCTACCTGCTCATAACGCTGCGGTAATCATCAACTGTGCAGCATTGTTATATTTGCATGATAAAGCTGACAACTTAAAAGATGCAGCAATTATGGCAAAAGACGTTTTAGCATCAGGCATAGCATTCGATACACTTAGTAAACTGGTTGAAGTGTCGAACCAAACACCGAATGAAGCAGTAAAGGTAGAAAAATAACATGGCAAATATTTTAGAAAAAATCGTCGCAGATAGACGCATTTCAATTGAAGCATTAAAGAAAACTTTACCACTAGAATCATTTAAAGATTCACTTGTTCCTACAAACAAAAGTATGTACAAAGCGCTAACACGCACTGAAGAAAAACCATATGCTGGCTTTATTTTAGAATGTAAAAAAGCATCGCCATCAAAAGGCCTTATTCGTGCTGACTTTGATGTAAAAGAAATTTGCACCATTTACGACAAATATGCGGCTGCAATATCAGTACTTACTGAAGAAAAGTACTTTCAAGGTTCATTTGAATATCTTGAAATAGTAGCGAACACTGTAAAATGCCCTGTGCTTAACAAAGACTTTTTTATTGATACTTACCAAGTTTATTTAGCTCGCTATTACGGCGCTGATGCCATTTTATTAATGCTAAGTGTTCTATCTGATGAAGAATACAAAGAGCTAGCAGCCGTTGCAGAGCAATACAATTTATCTATTTTAACTGAAATCTCTACTGATGAAGAACGCGACCGAGCAATTGCGTTGGGCGCAAAACTTATTGGTATAAATAATCGTAATCTACGTGATCTTTCTACCGACATATCTCGTACATTTGATTACGCGCCTACAATTCCTAACGACAGACTCGTTATTTCAGAATCAGGTATTTATACCAATGATCAAGTAAGAGAGCTAGCTCCTGCTGTAGATGGCTTTTTGGTAGGTAGTTCAGTTATGTCGCAAAACGACATCGACCTTGCCTGTAGAAAACTCATATTAGGTAACAACAAAGTATGTGGTTTAACAGCGCCAGAATACGCACAAGCAGCACGTGAGTCAGGTGCTGTATACGGTGGATTAATATTTGCTGAAAAATCTCCACGTTATGTTACCAGCGAACAAGCAAAAGAAATCGTAACGCAAGAAACATCACTGAACTATGTGGGTGTTTTTGTAAACCACCCGATTGAAGAAGTTGCGACACGCGTTAAAGCCTTAAACCTTTATGCGGTTCAGCTACACGGACAAGAAGATCAAAACTACATCAACAAGTTACAAGCACTATTAAATGAAAATGGCGCAAGTACTTGTGAAATATGGAAAGCGCAAGGTGTAGAAACCACAATACCTGAATTATCGCTAACCAATATACAGCACACTGTTTTAGACGGTAAAAACGCAGGCAGCGGTCAAACGTTTAACTGGCAAGGGTTAGCCGATAGCGAGCAAGATTTATCAAGCTGCTTTTTAGCAGGCGGACTGAACGTTGAAAATATAAAACAAGCAGTCAACTTACTGACTGAACACGACTTATTCGGCTTAGACCTCAACTCTGGTGTTGAAGCTAGCCCTGGCATTAAATGCAGCGAGAAGCTTACTCAAGTTTTCGCAGAAATACGGAACTATTAGCAATGACAACTAATACAGAAACAACAGAAGTTAAAAAATCATTACCCGCTTACTTTGGTGAGTTTGGTGGCATGTTCGTAGGTGAATTATTAGTACCTGCACTTGAACAGCTTGAACAAGAATTTATCGCGTCGCAAACAGACGAAGCATTTTTAGCAGAATTTAATAAGCTACTTACAAGCTACGCAGGCCGACCAACGCCTTTAACCCTTTGTAGAAACTTAGTTAAAAATCCTTTAGCTAAAATATACTTAAAGCGTGAAGATTTATTACACGGTGGTGCTCACAAAACTAACCAAGTATTAGGCCAAGCTTTACTGGCTAAACGCATGGGGAAAACTGAAATAATTGCTGAAACAGGTGCAGGTCAACATGGTGTTGCTACTGCTATTGCTTGTTCATTATTAGGTTTAAAATGTCGAGTTTACATGGGCGCCGTAGATTGTGCTCGCCAACAACCTAACGTATTTAGAATGGAATTAATGGGTGCAACGGTTATTCCTGTAACCGCAGGTAGCGGTACATTAAAAGATGCCGTAAACGAAGCACTTCGCGACTGGTCTGCTAATTACGAAGACGCTCATTACCTTTTAGGTACCGCAGCTGGCCCTCACCCATTCCCGACGATTGTTCGTGAATTTCAGAAAATGATCGGTGAAGAAGCTAAAGCACAATTACTTGAAGAAGAAGGTCGACTACCTGATTACGTAGTTGCTTGTGTGGGCGGTGGTTCAAACGCTATTGGTATGTTTAACGATTTTATTGAAGATAAAGACGTTAAATTAATTGGTGTTGAAGCAGGTGGTAAGGGTGTAAATACTCATCATCACGGTGCAACATTAGTCGCAGGCACCAAAGGTATGTTACACGGTAATTATACCTACATTATGCAAGACGATAACGGTCAGATAGAAGAGAGTTACTCTATTTCAGCAGGTTTAGACTACCCTGCTGTTGGTCCTCAGCACGCATTTTTAAAAGATACTGGTCGTGCACAATACGTACCTATTAATGACGATGAAGCTTTAAACGCTTTTCAAGCATTAGCCATGAATGAAGGTATTATTCCTGCGTTAGAATCTTCTCACGCACTGGCTCATGCGCTTAAAATGGCTGATGCCGTTACTGAAGAAACCATTATATTAGTGAACTTATCAGGCCGTGGCGATAAAGATTTAGCTCACGTTCATACCGTTTTAGAAGCTCAGAAAGGAGAAGCGTAATGACTCAATCAACTAACAATGCCGGTTATCGTTACGACCAATGCTTCGCAGACCTAAAAGCTAAAAACGAAGGCGCTTTTATCCCATTCGTTACCATTGGCGATCCAAACGCAGAACAGTCATTAGCAGTAATTAAAACCTTAATTGATGCCGGTGCCGACGCCCTTGAATTAGGTATTCCTTTTTCAGACCCAAGTGCCGATGGTGTAACCATTCAAATGGCTGCTTTACGAGCCATTAATGCAGGTACAACAACGGATACATGTATTGATATACTCACTAAAATACGTGAATACGCACCTAACATTCCTATTGGCTTATTACTTTACGGCAACTTAATTTTTGCTCGTGGATTAGATAAGTTTTATGGCGATATGGCAAAAGCCGGTGTCGATTCAGTATTAATTGCTGATTTACCGATAAGAGAATGTAAACCTTTTAGAGAAGCCGCACTTAAACACGGTATAGCCCCTATTTTTATTGCACCACCTAATGCAAGTGAAGAAAGCTTACAAAAGGTTGCTGAAAACGGTTGTGGCTACACTTATGTATTAAGTAGAACAGGAGTTACAGGCGCAGAGACTAAAGCGGCAATGCCAGCCAATGCGTTAATTGAAACCCTAACTAAATACAAAGCAGCTCCACCGGTATTAGGTTTTGGTATATCAGCACCTGAACAAGTTAAAGAAGCACTTTTAGCAGGTGCAGCTGGAGCGATAAGTGGTTCAGCCGTAGTTAAAATAATTGAGAATAATTTAGAAGATTATTCAGCAATGAATAAAGAATTATCTACTTTTATTAGCAGTATGAAAGCCGCGACTAAAGCATAGTTATTTATATAAGTTTTACAAAAAACATATCGCTTAATCAAAAAAGGCTTCTAATAAAATTATTAGAAGCCTTTTTTCTCAAACGTACTCAGTTAAGCAAACGTTTTAAAACACTAAGAAGTTGTCCATACTTCACTCCATACTGCATCTAAACTACTCAAAGCTTCTGAACTTATAGAGCTACCTTCGCCAATAGGAGCATCGTATGTCGACATTGCTGTTACAAGTTGTTCTAACTGACTATTTAATAATACAGAGTCTCCAACTTCTATTTGATCAAGCTGATGTTCATTGCCAGTAAACCAATCGTTAATCGTAATTTGATCATCGGTTCCTACAATATTTATTTGTAAGTCGTCAGCACTTTGACTAAACCATAGATCATTAATCGAAACACCATCCTGAATAATTAATATATCATTACCTGCTGCATCATTTTGCATAATAGTGTCTTGCCCATCACCCACATTAAACATGTAATAATCATTGCCTTCACCGCCAATCAAAGTATCGTTACCCGCTCCGCCAGCGATTATATTGTTACCTGCTCCGCCGATGAGTAATTCATCACCCGAAGATCCAAATAAGCCTTGATCTGATGAGTCACCCTGTATTACTTGTGTGAACTGTTGTTGATCAGGAAGTAGTACCGCTTGATCTGACTCAGTAACACTTGGTACAGGTAAACCATACGCACCAAAAATTTGTGCTGCAGATAATTCACCACCAGACTCAAATGTAAACTTATCTACTGCGTAATCGCCACCAAGAAAGAAGTTAGTAATAGTTACTTGGCTATCACCACTGCCTAGCACCAAATCATTACTTCTCTTCATTAAAGATGAAGCTATATCACCAAAAGAAATACCGTTATTAAAATGAATAGTATCTAAACCACCACCTGCTGCATTCACTGTATCTTGGCCATCACCAGCGTTTAAGACGTAAATGTCATCCCCTTGACCACCAATTAATAAATCGTTACCTAAACCACCTATTAAAGTGTCATTACCACTTTGTGCGTTAATTGTGTCATTACCCGATGTACCATTAATGGAGTTATCCGTTAAGTCACCAAAAATGACCTCGGTCTCAGCTTGTGGTATTGCGGTTGCTTCAGCTAAACCATATGCCCCAAAAATTTGTGCTGGCGTTAAATTACTACCATCAGAAAAACGGAAATCGTTAATGGTATTACTGCCATAAATAAAGAAGTCTGAAATAGTGACTTGGTCTGGCCCGCCCGCTATTTTTAATACTAGATCATCGCCTGATTTAAGTAAGTTAAAGGCAACATCTTGCCAACTAATATCACTCGCGAATTCAATAGTGTTAACACCACTACCTACAGCAATAACATCTTGTCCGTCGCCTTTTGCAAAAACAAAAGTATCGTTACCATTACCACCTATTAATAAATCGTTCCCTTTACCACCATTAAGTTGGTCATAACCTTCACCACCAAATAAAATATCATTGTTCATTGTACCAACAATAATATCGTCACCACCAACGCTTGGTGTAGGGGTCGGTTCTGGTTCTGGTTCTGGTTCTGGTTCTGGTTCTGGTTCTGGTTCTGTAGGAATAGTATCAGTAAGTGTATTAATATCATCAGTATTTAACCAAACACCGCCTTCGGTATAAATTCTATCTAAAGCAGATTCACCACCTAAAAAGTGTTCTAAAACACGGATGGATTGTGTAACACCATCACCCACTACTATTAACAAATCATCTCCCTCACGCGTAAAAGTTAATGATGATTGATTTAAGTCTTGTAAATACAGTGTGTTTTGTCCGCCATCAGCAACATTAATAATGTCATGTCCGTCGCCAACATTAATAAAGAAGTTGTCATTACCTGCTCCACCTACAAAAGTGTCATTACCCATGCCGCCGGTAATAGAGTCGTTACCATCACCACCTATAAGAAAATCGTCACCACCTTGACCAAATAATTGATCGTCGCCCCCCAAGCCTAATATTTTATCATTACCGGTCGAACCCACTATTTGTTCGGCGTTTTCTGTACCTAATTGCACAACAAGGCTTTTCACTTCATCTACATTTAAAGATGTGCCATCATTGAATTGAAAGTTATTCACTAAGAAGTGTGCTGTATATGTTTGAAACCAGTTTTCGATGGTTACGCTGTCAGATGTGCCCTCTAACTTTATAACTAAATCGCTACTTTGACGTGCAAATATCAAGTCGCTAGTAGCAATACCAGCACCAAAAATCAAGGTATCGTTAGAGGCTGTAAAATTACTATATGCTTGAGTTGAGCGCGTTTCAATAATACGGTCTTGACCATCACCCAAATTAAATTGATAAGTGTCATCACCAAAAGAACCGTAGAGGGTATCATTTCCTTGCCCACCGATGAGAATATTACTACTGTTGTCGTAAATATTATCAAAAGAAATTAAGGTGTCGTCACCTTCACCTCCATTTAATACATCACTGCCTTGACCGCCTTCTAAGGTATCATTACCTAGGCCGCCAAATAGCTCGTCGTTATCGCTTCCTCCGATTAAGGTATCATTACCGGCCCCCCCCCTTAAAATATCGGCACCGCTCTCCCCTTGGAGCATATCATCACCAGTACCGCCTTCTAATGTATCAACAGAATAAGAGCCTATTAAAATATCATTACCTGCATCACCATATAAATAATTATTGCCACTTCCTGTAACACTTATCGCATCATTACCTTCACCGCCATATGCGACATCATTACCTTCACCAGCATCTAACGTATCATCTCCAGCGCCACCAGAAAGATTATCATTTCCTATACCACCATTTAGTGTGTCATCCCCTTCAAGACCATTTAGTTCGTCATCTCCTCCATGACCATTAAGAACATCATTACCTTCACCACCATTAATCGTATCATCAATAAGGTGAATACTGTCGCCTTCTATCTGAGTATAAATCTCAGCGGCAGTCCACGTAACACCATCTGAAAAGACAAAAGAATCTATTATCGTATTGCTTTGATCATAACTAAACTGAGAGTTAACTGTTAGTTGGTCTGTACTACCTAAAAAACTAATAAGTAAATCATTTCTACTAGAACCTTCTATAGCATTACGCTGAAAAACAACATCTGTAGAAGCAATATCAGTAAACTTTAAAATATCTGCGTCTACGACATTATCAGTGATTAAGTCCCATCCATCCCCCAAATTAAAGAAGTATGTGTCTCTGCCATCACCACCATTAAGTATATCATTACCACTATTACCTATGAGCCAATCATTACCTTCGCCAGCGTTAAGTATATCATTACCATCACCACCACTTAGTGTGTCGTAACCAGTCTCACCGTTTAACGTATCATTACCACTTTCACCGTATAACATGTCATCATCACTACCACCGTTGAGTGTATCATTTCCCCCACGACCATAGAGCTTGTCTTCAAAGCCAAGACCATTGATAACATCATCACCACTACCCCCGTATAAAAGGTCATGAATAGTATTAGAACCATCAATAACTTGATTTAATTCTCCATTTCCCGCTATAGAAGCATAAATCTCAGTGGCCGTAATTGTAACGCCATCTGAAAAGACAAAAGATTCAATGACAGTATTAGCTGAATCGTACATAAATTGTGACCCCACAATTACACGATCGTCGCTACCAGAAAAAGTAATAAGTAAATCTTCAATACTATAATTTTCAAGATTATTAAGCTGGAAAGTAACATCTGAGGAAGTAATATTAGTAAATTCAATAACATCAATACCTACTTCACTATCAGTATAAACGTCATCGAAGAAAACATCTTGACCATCGCCAGCTGAATATATGTACCTATCGTTACCATTACCGCCAGAAATAACATCGTTTCCTGTTCCACCAATTAATGTGTCATCTCCACCATAACTATATATATAATCGTTTCCAGCTTTACCTGATATAACATCATTTGTTGTATAACCAACAAGCTCATCATCGCTATCCGTTCCGGTAAGAACAGCCAACTTTATACCCTCTACATCTAAAACAGTACCATCAGAAAATACGATTTCATTTATAATATGTTGATGAATTCCTTCAACAAAGAAATTTGGTACTGTAACTTTGTCATCAGAATTATTAATGCTAATAATTAAATTACCACTGCCTGTTTCTCTTAATAAAGTAATATCTGATAAATTAATATCGTCGCCAAAGGCCAAGGTATCAAAATAGTCTATGTTGGAACTAAATAAGCTTTGCACAATAGAATCTTGCCCATCACCTCTAGAGAAGTGATAAGTATTATTGCCACCACCACCATTTAGAACATCATTTCCAGTGCCACCAATAAGTATGTCATCGCCAAGTTTCCCATATAATATGTCATCGCCCAGACCACCATCAAGCGTATCGTTTCCGTCTCCTCCGTCTAACGAATCACTCTCTGCGTCACCAGATAATATATCATTACCTGAATTACCATAGAGTGTGTCACTACCTGTACCACCAATAAGGGTATCATCTCCGCCATTGCCTACTAGTGTGTCATTGCCCTCAAAACCATTTAGAACGTCATCACTCTTATAACCGATGAAGTTATTCACACCATCATCCCCAAGCAGTACTTCCGCCCTCATGTCATCAAAGCTTAAGCTACTGCCGTCATCAAACGCAATACTATCAATTGCATTAAACGTAGAATAGAAAAAGGAACCTATTACAATTTGATCTGTTGTTCCATTAAGTTTCACTAATAAGTCATAATCAGAGCGCGTTAAATTAATATCCGCGGCACTAATTCCTGCACCTAAACGTAACGTATCGACACTATTTTCATCCAAATCATAATTCTTTATTATATCTTGACCATCGCCTATATTGAAAAGATAGGTATCACTACCACTATTACCAATTAAGGTATCATTACCCACTCCACCAGTTAAAGTATCATCACCTGAGTTACCAATGAGCGTGTCGTCACCTTCACCGCCACTTAAGCCATCATAACCTTCCCCACCAGTAAGGTTATCGTTACCTGCCCCACCAATTAAATTATCACGCCCTTCGCCGCCATCGAGGTTGTCATTACCTGCTCCACCATTTAAAGTATCATCACCTGAATTGCCTGTAAGTGTGTCGTCACCTTCACCACCACTTAAGCCATCATTACCTTCGCCACCAAAGATATGGTCAATACCACCTAAGCCGTAAAGAATATCGTTGCCAAAAGAGCCTGATATATTTTCATTATCAGTTGTGCCTATAAATATATCATCGCTATTAGTGGTTGAATCAGTTAAGCCAAATTCACTTAACGTTGTAATTAATTCAGGTGTTAATGCTATATTCTCAAATGCTTGAGCAAGATAACTATAAGCATCAAAATTCATAGACATTAGCTGCGCCCCTGAAAACTTCGCTAATTCCATTAAATCAATTAACCCATTAACTTGATCTGTAGAAATATTACTATCAAGCATGCTTACAAGTTCAGAAGAATCGAAAGATAACCCACTTTCTTCAGAATAAGCTAAATCGACACTCTCCAAATAAGGTTTTAAACGAGTTTGTATAACAAGCGAGGCGTACACTGACTCGATTAAAGTATCATAAGCAACATTAAGCCCTTGATTATTAAATCTAAAATTACTCAACATCAATTCCAAGTTAGGAACAGAGTTATTATCCAAACCAACGGACTCAATACGAAGTAAACCTCCATCAATATTTATTAGCCTACCGTTAAAAGCTTCCAGTATAGCTATTTTTGATAGATCACTCCCCAGTGAAAACCTATTGAGATCAAAAGGTGCATAATTTCCACTTTCATCGCTATCTTTTTGATTAAAATCAACTGCTACACCATAAGAAGTTATCGTGTTAGACGTTAATGACCACTCCCATAAAATTTCATCTAATAGTCTTTTTTGTTCTTGAGCTGTTGTAGTTGCGCTGAATAACTCTAACTGATTTACTAACTCAACATTTAACGTTGCAGCTTCACGTAAACTTCTTAAACCACCAGAGCCTTCTATATTGGGTAAATGTTCTATTTCTTCAGGAATATCTAATACATCTAAAAACTCTGAATCGAATGTATTTGCAGAATAATTTACTTGCCCCACCTCATATTCTTCACCATTACGGACAAAATTAGAGGTGATCGATATTTGATTGCCATTTTGATTAATATTAACGTTTTCAGTTTGATTAACTTCAATTGAGGTTATGCCAAGATTGGCTAATGTTTCTAATTCGTTTACTTGACTAATACCATCTTGGTTAACATCTTGCCAGACTTGTAGTTGGCTATAAACACTATCATTTTCATCAATAACACCATCATCGTTATTATCAAGTTATTTAAGCGCAGCAAAGCCATTTTCTGCATTTGTGCCATCAGTAAGTAACGTGTTATCACCAAAAAGTTCACGACCTGAATCAATAGCACCATTTCCATCAATATCTAATACTAATAAACCGTCATCAGCGGCTACCCACCCTGTTCCTTGTTTCAAACCATCAGCAGTGTGATCAAATAAAACCCCTATATCAATATTAACCGTTTCAATACCATCGCCATCCAAATCAAGTAAGAGTGGATCCTTAATAATAGGACTAGCAGAGGCTTCGACTTGAGTAAATTGAGTACTCACAGACTCCGGCATAAAATGAATAAATAAATTACGATAAAGAGTCTGAGCTAGCACATTCATCAATGATATTTCTGGATTTTCAAGAAGAAGGTTAAACGGAGTCCCTGGCGGTTGATTTGCTTGAATAAAATCCCACATTTCTTGACGTACACCACCTAGAACTGAATTAAGGTAAAGTTCATCATGGCTTGCAACTAAAGGTGATGCTCTTAAACTTTTTCTCCAGAAGTCATCCAAGAAATCCGCATCATATTCATTTCCATTAAGGTTATGGTGATTTTCCTTATCATTAATAAATACAATATGGTTATTGAAACTATCGTATACAATCTCAAGGTTAGATGTTTCCTCGTGAAAATATCGCGGGCTGTTATAATCGTTAAGCCGTTTTCCTAACGCTACAGCAAAGCTCGCCATGCCAGCATGTAATGTTCCAATAGAAAAAAATAAAGCTAACGAATCATCAAGAGGGGCTTGAATATTACCAGGAAATAAGTTGCCCATACCTTTGCGTCTCCATACCTCATAGTCTGCTGTTTGCATTTGTTCTTCATTTAATATACCTCCATTACCATTTGGATCATTAAAATCATTTACTATAGCTGCAAAAGTTCCTAACACGATATCATTCGAGAACTCGTCTAACGTAAGGGTATAATTTACAGGATCGGTAGATTTAGCAAGGTAGTTTCCTGCCGCAGCAGCGCCTCCCCAAGCACCACTGTACGTTGTAATTTGGGCTTGAACAAGTGCTTGAACCTCTCCTGTAAGTTCATAATAGTGAAGATAAAAACCGCCTCTATCTCCATCAGTAATAAACTGCTGAAGTTCATTAATATGATCTTGTGTTAATGTATCTACTCTTTTACTCGTGTCTTCTTCTAATTCTAATGACATAATAAATTCCTTTTTATAAACTTTACTTTTTATAGATAATGTTAAGATGGATCAAACATTGTTATTTGATATTTTTTATAACTGGTTTTATATTTTTTTATGAAGGTAGGAATAGCTGGTATAAGCTCACTAAAACAGGCTTTATATCGTTCAGGAAAACTAATTGTAGCTGTTAACATATTCTCATCAAGTAATGCTATCTCACAATTTCCAGAATTTACACATAATAGGTAAATTTCAGGTTCATATTCCATTATGGGTATTAAGCCATAATCAAGGTAACTATATTTAAAATCATCTACGTATATAAACACGTCATTTTTATCTCTTACCTTACCAGCATCTATAATTCTCTTATTACCGTAAAAATTATGACCTTTCATCTCTGGTGAAATAAATAAGCTTAACCTGTAGTTAACTTTTATTTGTGCTTTTTGATTTTCAATACATAAATAATAATTAGAGAATATGGTATCTCCTTCTGAGCGATTATCTGGCCAAATAAGGCTCATAAACGCGTTCTCTTTAGATATTCGATTGTGATATTTTGTTGGATAAGAAAAGGTCCACTCACTGTTTTTGTCAACCAGTGTTACTGTGGTGTTTCGTTCACAGCCGCTCAAAGTAACAACTACGGTAGCAACAACAAAAAATAAAAATAGTTTTACTAAATTACTCATAGAACACTCCATCATCTTTCTCTCACCCCTTCACTCACACCTTTCATCAATGGCGCAAGCAAGAATTCCATTAATCGTCGTGAACCTGTTTTTATCTCAACCGTCACCGACATGCCCGGTTTAAGTTGTACCCACTTACCATTGACATTAATTTGTTCTGTTTTCATTAACACTTTAAGAGGAAATAACAAACCGCGTTGTTCGTCTTCAATTGCATCGGCTGAAATATCCATCACCTCACCGTCAATCACGCCATATTTGGTAAAAGGGAAACTATCAATTTTAATTTCAGCGATTTGTCCTGTTTCTACAAAACCAATGTCTTTGTTGAATAAACCTGCTTCGACTTCAAGGGTTTGATTGTTAGGCACAATACGTAATAGTTCTTGTGCTGGGGTCACAATACCACCAATCGTGCTCACCACTAGCTCTTCAACCACGCCATCTACAGGTGATGTAAGTATTCTCAGTTGTGTTAGTCGATTAGCTTTATGCAATTCTTGCTCAAGGCTGTCACGTTGACGCGTTAATTGATTGATTTCTTGTAAGGTATTACGACGCATTTCTGATTGATAGGCGTAAAGGTTTTGTTTCGCTGATTCAATACTTGCACTTATTTGCTCTACATTCGCACGTTGCAGTAATAAGCTTTCTTCCTGGTCGATACGTTGTTGCTTTAACTCTAGGTATTGATTACGCGATACAGCAGAGGTTTCTAATAACGAGTAATAGCTTTGCTCTCGCTCTATTACTAACGGTAAAGTTTTTTCTAAACGGCCTACGTCTATTTTTCGGGATTTTTTTTCAGCGTTAAGTTTGGTTATTTCGCTGGTAAAACTGTTAAGTTTTGATTGGTATTCTTGCCAACTACTGGTTAAGAGTGATTGTTGGTTGATGGGTAACAATGAAAAAGCAGTATCGTAAAGATCTTGCTCCTGTTGTTTATTAGTAGCCTTATTGTTTATGTCAGTATTATTGGTTTGTAGTGTTTCTTCTTGAGACTGTTTAAGCTTTTCTATAACAAAATTGAGTTTTTCAAGAAAAAACGTTTGTCTTGCTAAGTCTTCTTTATAGCCCGTTAATTCATTGATTAATCGGTCGGCATCGGCAACATTAGAGGTGTTGTCTAAGGCAATTAATTTATCGCCTGCTTTAACATGTTGCCCTTCTTTGACAAAAATGGTTTTAACCACCCCTGTTTCATACGGCTGAATAACCTTTACTTGCCCGCTGGGGACTATTTTCCCTTGAGCAGTCGCAATAATGTCTATTTCGGCCCATGAGGCCCAAATAATCAATATGACGATTAAGCCCATAATCGCCCATAACAGTGAACGGCTCCATTTAGCCGGAGGTGAGGCTTGAATTTCTAAAGCTGCAGGTAAAAAAGCCAGTTTTTCTAACGAGATTGATTTAGCTGCTTTTTCAGTGGTATTTGAGGAGTGAACGTTTGACGAATTAACCTCTGCTGAACCATCAGGTGCATTATTTTTTGTTGCTTGGCTATTATTTAAGGCTTCGCTGTTATTGGCTGTTTCATTATCAGGTTGCATTGTCGCTCCCCTTTAATGTCGCTTGGTTTGCTGTTTGAGTTTTAGCGTGGTTTTGGTTCTGCATTGTTGGTTTAGCTGCCATACCTAAACCATGATGACTTTGTATGGAGTACAACTGTGCGTATATACCACCATGCTTAACCAGTTGGTCATGATTGCCTTGTTCAACTAAGCGACCTTTATCAACCACCATAATACGGTTTGCATCTTTTACAGCTGATAGCCTGTGAGCAATAATGAATACTGTACGCCCTTGACTAATACGGCGCATATTCGCTTGAATAATACTTTCAGACTCGTAATCTAAAGCACTGGTTGCTTCATCAAAGATGAGTATTTTAGGGTTAGTAACAAGTGCCCTAGCAATGGCAATTCTTTGGCGTTGTCCGCCTGATAATGATGAACCTTGCTCACCTACTACGGTATCGTACCCTTCAGGAAGTTCTAATATAAATTCATGTGCGCCCGCAAGCTTTGCTGCATTAACAACATGTGCCATGAGCATTCCAGTATCAACGAGTGCGATGTTTTCACGTACGGTGCGATTAAATAAGAAGTTTTCTTGTAGTACTACGCCCACTTGACGGCGCAGCCATGCAGGTTCAACCATGGCCAAATCTACACCGTCTATCATCACCCTGCCTGACTCAGGCACATAAAGGCGTTGAATAAGTTTAGTTAAGGTACTTTTTCCTGAGCCTGAACGGCCAACAATACCAATCACTTCGCCAGGGCGACATTGAAAGCTAATATTGTTTAGAACTGGTGCACGGTTTGGCCCGTATCTAAACAGTACATTGTCGAATAATACATGGCCTTTTATATCGGGCAATGTTGCGCGATTAGGGTCGTACCCTGGTTCTGGTGGTGCGTTTAGCACATCACCTAAGCGTTGAAGGGATATGTTAGCTTGTTGAAAGTCTTGCCATAAGTTAACTAAACGCATAATAGGCCCACTAACGCCTGCGCTAACATATTAAAGGCGATAAATTGTCCTATAGTTAACTCACCTGTAACTACGGCAATAGCGCCAAAATAAAGGGTAAGTAACCCACCCACCTTATTGATATAAGACGCCACTTGGCTATAAATATTATTGAGGTTACTGGTTTTGAATGAGGTATTAACGTAATCAGCTAGCTTGTCTTCCCATGCATTTCTTAATTGGGGTTCAACCGCCATGGCTTTGATGGTTTCAACGCCGTTAACTGATTCAACAAGAAAGGAGTGATTTTCTGCACTACGTTGGAACTTTTCATTTAACCGTTTACGTAAGGTAGGTGTAATAATAAGGGAAAGAACAAAATAAAATGGAATAGTCCCGATAATTATCCATGTTAAGAGTGGTGCGTAATAAAACATAACGCTGAAAAAAACAAAGCTAAAAAACACGTCTAATACAACGGTGAGTGAAGAACCTGTTAAAAACTCACGAATGCTATCTAACTCTTTTACACGAGCGACAGTATCACCAACACGTCGGGCATTAAAGTACGCAATGGGGAGCGATAACATGTGTTTATATAACTTGCTACCTAATTCAACATCAACGCGGTTGGTGGTGTGTGAAAACACATAGGTTCGAAGCCCTGTTAAAACAACTTCAAAGGTAATAACAATAAAGAAGCCAACCGCTAAAACATCCAATGTTGTCATGCCTTTGTGTACAAGTACTTTATCAATCACCACTTGGAAGAATATAGGTGTTGCTAGTCCTACAAGTTGAATAAAAAATGAGGCTATAAATACATCAGAAAAATACGGTTTGTATTTAATAAGTGCAGGGATAAACCAAGAGAAACCAAATTTAGCGCTTTCGGTTAATAAACCATTACGTTTTGAGAGTAAGAGTAAGTCACCTGTCCAAAAGTCACTGAGTTCTTCATGAGTATGAGTAACAGGTTTACCTTGTTGTAAATCTTGAATAAGTACATCATCGTCAGTAATTTTGGCGATGATAAAGAAGTGGCCTTCTTTATGTCGAGCAATAGTGGGTAATGTTTCTGCCTTTAAATCTTTAACGGTATCAACAATAAATTTGGCTTTGAAACCTAAGCTTTTTGCGGCACGTATTAGGTTAATGTCGGCTAACGATTCATCTTCGTGTTGAAATTCTCGAAGTAACGCACTGGGCTCGGCTGGAATTTGGTGAAAACGGGCAATCAATGATAAACATTGAATACCCGAGTTAAAGTAACTCGACATCTTTTCCTTGATATTAAATATCATCCATAATTAATTGCCGGATATATTAATAGATAAGAGCTATGGTGTATAGATGAAAAAACATCCTTTCTTTTGGATATACTACTTATTTCTACTTATCTAATTAAAGCTAATGCCTTTAAGTTTTGCTATATTCAAAATTACTAAAAATAGGAATAAAAGTATTTAAGTCGGCATCAATTTGAAATGGTTAATTACTATCAAATAACACGCGATGTTGATGGTGTCCAAGTTCCGGTCCCTAACTGTGCTAAATGATTCATTCCTTGCTTTAACACTTTATCCCCCACGTTTCTTGAACTTTCAGGACGACTAATTAAATAGCCTTGAATATATACAACACCTAAAGATTTTAATAACTCTAGCTGTATTATTTCTTCAATACCTTCAGCAACAATTTTTAAATCTAAACGTTGAGAAAGCTCAACTATCGATTTTAATATTTTGCGGTATTTTTCGTTATGACTCGCTTCAGATACAAACATACGATCAATCTTCAACACATCTACAGGCAGTGTAGCTAAAACAGAAAGTGAACTAAAACCGGTACCAAAATCATCAATGGCAATAAAAACACCTTCTTTTCTGAGTTTTTCTAACTCCGAAATAATATTTTCTGAAATATCGATAAAGCATGACTCAGTTATTTCCAACATTAAAGAGCTTGGTGGTAGGCCTGTTTTATTGAGAGTTCCCATAACCCAATCATAAATGGGTCGATGTTTTAATTGTACGCCAGACACATTCACAGATATTTTAGTTTTAGTCATACCTGCATTATGCCAAGCAGCCATTTGACGACACGCTTCGATAAGGATCCAATCACCTAGCACCAAAATTTGATTTGAATCTTCGGCAATAGGAATAAACTCAGCCGGTGTAACAATACCTTCAATCGGATGCTGCCATCTAACTAATGCTTCAAAATAACTAATGACACAACCATCAACATGAATAATAGGTTGAAAAGCTAAAAAGAAGCTATTTGATGCTATACCTAACCTCATTTCTTCTAATAAATAATGATAACGTCTTAATTTACTGCCCATTTCTGGTGAGTAAATACGATAAATACCACGTCCTTCTTTTTTAGCTCGGTACATTGCAACATCTGCCATTTGCACAAGTGCTTCAGGACTATTAGCACTATCAGGATATGCAGCAATACCAATACTGGCACTAATCTTAATAAGCTTATTACCTAAAATAAAGTCGCGCTCTAACTCTTTTAATACATGTTTAGCTATATTTACGGCAATCTCTGGTTCTTCAATATTTTGAAGGAATAAAGTAAATTCGTCTCCGCCTAGTCGTGATAAGTTATATTCTTTATCTTCTTCGTTATCACTAAAATTTAAATTTTGGCTTCTTACAACACTTTTTAAACGTTCTGCTACCTGAATTAATACTTCATCTCCAAACGAATGCCCAAACGAGTCATTCACTTGTTTAAAGCCATCTAAATCGATAAATAATAAACCGCATCTTATTTTTGTTTCATCTGCAATAGAGATTTGTTCGTTAATATGTTCTAAAAATTTATGCCGGTTAATGAGCGATGTTAACTTATCGCAATACGCACTTTGTTCAGAGTTGGCTTGATAAATTCTTGCGTATTTAGTGAGATCTTCAATATAAATATTAAGTTGCGACAATGTTGAATATGATTTTTTTTCGGTGCTATTACTACCAAAAGTATCAATTAAATTTTTGGCTTGATCACACATTGGCATTAAAATTTTATCTAATTTTCTAGATTGATAATTAATTGCTACCGTAAAAACGACATACGATATAATGAAAAATGCAGAAATAGGAAATAATAACCCAAGCAAAACAATAAAAGTAAGATGTTGTAACGGTATAACTAATCCTGCATCTGTATTTAAAGAAATTAGTAGTTGGTTATTTTGTTTTTTTAGAGGAAGTAATAAAGCGCTACTGATAAGACTATCTATAGTATTTAAGGGGTCTGATTTTTTTAATGTAAAGGTTTCATTTGGATAATTAAAAAATGGTGAGTTAACCTCTTTAGCTAATTCAGTGACAAATAAAACATAAATAAATATAATAAAAATCACCGATAGCAATCCTAGCATCCTCCAAAACTTAGTTCTTACACTTGTCAAAGTAACATCCTTTCTGCTCGTCAGTAAATTTATAGGCGTTTCATTATTAAATTGTTCTATTTTAACCAGTAAAAATACTCAATTAATAGGTGAGGTTTTCGCACTAGTTGTACTTAATAACCACAAGCCAACTCTTAAAAAAACGTCCCCTACCTAATAAATAACTATATTTATTATTAATCAAGATAACACTCAAAGCGCTTGAACAATATCAAGCCAAAACAGCGCTTGTAATTATGCTTGTTCTAAATAGTGTTACCTCTTCACGTGTGTTTTGATAGGCCTAAAACTACACCTTAAATGACAACAAATATACACTCTCTTAATCGTATAACATATATATAAAAAGAATAACATAATGAAAATGACAATAAAAAGCAAAGACATAAATTTTTGATATTACAATATAGCGTCCCTTTCAACCTCAATATGCCAAATTTAGTGGGGATAAACTATAGCTGCCTGTATCTGTATTCTTGCCATATCAAAAACAGAACATATAGCTTCTTCATCGAGTAATATTGACAGTTCAGTACAAGCAATAACAGCAGGCGCTATTTGCTGATAATGCTTGATTAAAGCGTTATAGTTTTTTTTATCATGTTCTGTTTCTTGCCCTAGATAAGTGCGCTTTCGTATTTCATCAATTTGTTCGATATCCTCATTATTAGGCCTAATAACAAGAATGTTGCTTTGACTAAAATACTGCTCTAAACGAGATGATAATACGCTGTATTTTGAAGCGATTAGCGTAATAGTTTTTATTTTCTTAGCTTGTAAGCAACGTATGGTTTCAGTCACTGGATGTATAATTTCAATGCTAGAGAATAATGTAAGATCTACTTGCTCAATTGCTTCATGCAAGGTGATATTAGGTACTATTAGGGTATTAACTTTTGCATGAATGCATTGCTGAAGAGCTTCACTCACAAGGGGCTTAAGATAATCGAATTGGTCAGGTAAATAATTATTGATCACTGAAAAGTCGGCAGGAATCATTAACAAACTACAGGCCATTTTGGGATGGTTTGTCGTTTGATGAAAGATTTCTTCTTTATAAAAACTAACCGTGCGCTTACCTAATTCCATTAAGCCCACGTTACACAATGTTTCTGTCATTGTTGTTCTACTTTTTACTTAATATATAATCAGCAAAATAATTCTTTTTATCTGTCATTTTTTCACAAAGTTTTAGCTTAGTGCCTGTAATAATTTGATCAATAATGCTGTCGTTATATTTCCTAGAAATTTCAGTATGAATCTTTTCACCAGCACTAAATTGGTAAACTTTACCTGTTGCTTTAATTGCTACATTTTGGTCACTCTTACTTTTCAAATAACTTTTAGCAATGCCATCTTCTTCATCATATTCAGGCGCATGTTCAAACTCTTCAATATTAAATGTTGCCTCTAGCTCATTATTAATTCTATGTAATAAATTAATATTAAAGGCACGAGTAATTCCACTTTCGTCATTGTAAGCAGGCATAATTACCGAAGCAGGTTTAATTAAATCAACACCAAGTAACAATTTGTCACCCGTATTTAAATCATTGCTCAGTTTTTGTAAAAATTGTTGCGCTACATTGTCAGGCATATTACCTATATTAGAACCTAAAAAGAGAACCACTTTAGGGTGGTGGCTATTTTTTAACGAATGTAAACAATCAAAGTAATCACCATGTTGAGGTTTTATTGAGGTGTTTGGCAACTCAGTTGCAATACTGTCAGCTAATGTATCTACTGCATTTCTAGATATATCAATAGGGATATAATCATAACGGTAACCTTGTGCATTTAGGGCTGCTAATAGCTTTTTAGTTTTAGTTCCGTCACCGGCTCCTAACTCAATTAATTCAAAATGGCGTGTATGGTCTAACTCTAAGTGTTGTATCATCTGAGACGTTTGTTCTGTAAATATTTCTAGTTCAGCTCGAGTAAGATAATATTCAGGCATATTCATTATTTTAACGAATAATTCATCGCCTTGTTTATTATAAAAATATTTAGATGATAGCTTTTTTTCAGTACTGCTTAATCCTTCATCTACATCTTTTGCAAATTGTTCTATCATTACTTTATCTCTTTCTTTTTAAATAATGGCTTAGCTATTTATTTTCTGTTACCAGACGGATACCGGTATATTGCCACTGAAAACGTGGATGAAAAAAATTACGATACGTTGTTCGAGAATGTTTAGGTGAAGTAATACTAGAAGCTCCTCGCAATACCATTTGGTTAATCATAAATTTACCATTATATTCACCAACAGCCCCTTCGCTAACTTTAAAGCTAGGGTAAGGTAAATAAGCAGAAGACGTCCATTCCCAACGTTTCCCCCAATTGAAATGGCTACTTGCAACCTCCCATTCAAATTCAGTAGGTAAACGAGCTCCTTTCCAATGTGCGTACGCATTGGCTTCATAATAAGATACATGGCAAACCATTGCATCCAAATCTATGGCCTGTAAGCCTGCTAGAGTATAGTAAAACCACTCACCATTAATTTTATGCCAATATAGTGGATGCGTAATATTATTACTACGCACCCAAGACCAACCTTCATCTAGCCAATATGAAAACTTTTCATAACCTCCTGCTTCAATAAAAGCGATAAACTCTCTATTAGTCACTAATTTTGTTGATATATCGTAAGATTGTAAATAAACCTTATGTCGTCCTAGTTCATTGTCAAAACAGAAACTATCTCCTGTATGACCTATAGCATAAACACCTTCATCAATGCTAAGCCAATCATTTTCAGAGGCTATATTTTTATCCCCCACAAAAGCAGTATTTTCATCATAAACGGGAAAAGTAGGGTTATATGAAAGTGTGTACTTTAAATCGCTAAGGAGTAATTCTTGATGCTGTTGCTCATGTTGAATTCCTAAAGTGATGAGTTCGTGAATACGTACTTGTAATGCTTTATTCATTGTCACTAGGGCAACGTTTAATAACTGAGTAATATATGTATCTACATATTTTCTATATTCATAAACGCTAGCTACAGTGGGACGGGTCATAAGGCCTCTTTGACCACGCACTGCTCGTTCACCAACCCCTTGATAATAACTATTAAACAAAAAACTAAAATCAGTATCAAAAACAACGTAGCCTTCAAGGTATTTGTTTAGCAGCATTTCTTCAAAAAACCATGTCGTATGAGCTAAATGCCATTTAGGAGGGCTAGTAAAATCAGCAGATTGAGGAATATAGTCTTCAATATTCAATGGTTTACAAAGTAATTCCGTGTACTTTCTCGTGAGATTAAATTGTTCTAGTAACATAACCTGTGTCCGTAATTCGCAAGTATTAATAAAGAAAGGAAAATTGAATAGTTAACAATACAAACGACTATTATCTAATTTAAGATTTGGTGATATTATCTCGTGTTAACAGAGATTTAAAATTTGCCTGCGTTAACTAAATCTTTAGTCTCAGGAACGGGTTCTGAAGCATCCCAATGTTCGATAATTTTATCATTTGCATCGGTATCAAAAAAGTCCATCGTGATCCATTTAGCTTCACCGTGATTTAAGCTTTGGTAAGCATGAACAAATACATACTTGCCATCTTCAAATGTTCGAACAATATCAATACTGCGAACAGGGTTTCTTTCAATAAATGGCATAAAGAACTCAATAAACCCTTCTTTACCGTCACGTACACCCGTTGAATGTTGAGTGTATCTATCGCCGGTATATTTTTCGACAGCTTCTTTTACATGACCATCTCGAATACCTTCAAGGTAAAGTAATTTTGCATTTTGGATTTTTTGACTCATATATATCCTTATTTTATTAATGAAGTTTGTAGCATCTGCATTGATGCAAAAAAACAACTAATGCCTAGTTAATTAATTTATTATTCAAGCTGGTATATAATTAACCGTTATATTAAAGGCTGATAATTTCCATATATGCCCGAAAATTAACCAGCCTTTACTTGCTCTGTACTCAATTAATAAAAACTATTTTTTTGAATGGTATGCTTCTGACACTGCGTAACTGTTTTCAAACCAATTCCAGCTTTTCACTTTTCCATTTTCAACATGTACACGAACAGCCCAACTAAATTTACCGGTATCAACTCCACTGTTATTAGCAATGGCACTCATTGTTCCCATAAATACAGCTTGGTCACCATTTGAAAAACTATAATCAGTAGTCCAACTGGTTACTTTTAATCCTGCGCCAAACTTTGGTAAAAACTTATTCAATACAGTGTCCTTGCTTTTCCAATTACCTATCCAAGGAATTTGTTTATCACCTTCATTATGCCAAACAAAATCATCAGCCATTAATTTGTCTAATGTTGCCATATCACCACTTCCTGCAGCAGCAAGAAAAGCATTAGCTGTTTTTAATGTTTGAGCCGATTGCATATCAAGCGCTTTATCATTAGCGCTAGACGTTATTGTAAAAAAAGTTAAAAAAGAAGATATAAGCAGTATTGCAAACTTTTTGTTAATCATAGTTTTTCCTAATATAAGAGTTATTTGAGTTAATTTTTAAATTATACTTTTTATTATTCAACTTTAAGTAAATATAAAAAGTAATATGCTCGTTGAAACAACACCATAATATCTTATTATATTTATCTTCGAGCGTACTGACCTTTTGAGTATAAATTTTATTCAAATTAAACACGATTTAATTTAGGCGTTGTGATTGTGGCATAGTCATGCCATGTAAAAGAGCAACAACAACGAGTAAATCGCGTTTAAATAAACCTGTAAGGCAAGGCGAGTTTGGCATTTCTGCTGTGTTATCGTTTTTTTATGTAGAATAACGGCATATCAAAAACGAAGCCTTACATAATAACCTAACTAGCTGTAGCAAAAACATACCGCAAAGGTCAACTCGCGCTAATAATTTAACAATAAAATATGACAATATGATGTTATGAAAACAAAGAAAAAAGGAGGTGTAACTCAACCTTAAAATGGTAAATATCAAACATTATCTCTAAAATGACTAGGAGATATTTGTGTATGTCGCTTAAAAAATTTAGTGAAATTTGTGGTTTCTTTAAAACCTAGGTATTCAGCTAAGCTATCTATATCACATTGTTCAATCACCAATCGCCGCTTAGCTTCAAGAACAACATAACGATCTATATAAGATTTTGCAGTTACCCCACTTATTTTTTTACATAAAAGATTTAATGTCTTATAAGTGATCCCTAACTTATCCGCATAAAATCCAGCTTCTCTGGTGTCGTTATAATGACTCTCAATTATTTTTTGAAACGCAACAAACTTTTTAAGATGTGAACTAGGTAAGGTATAAGTTAAATTTTTTCTTTCCCTTGATAGTATCATTATCAAGGCACCAAATAGAGATATTATAATTTCAAGAAATGGATTAGCTTGACTGATTTCAACATTCAATTCATCGATTAATCGCATCGTACTTTGTTCCAAACTTTTATTTAAACTTATATGAGGAACAAAAGTCTTAGGCATAGTCGAACCTAAAGAAAATGGAATAGATAATTTACTATGTAAACGAGTAAGAAATAACTCTGTATAAATAATGACTTTACCTTTTAATTTATTAGAAAAATCAAATGCCTGTATTTGTCCCTTATTCACAAAAAGAACACTACCCGCTTGAAAATATGTTTTCTCAAAATCTATTAAGTGATAACCAGTTCCTTGTTCAATAACAATCAAAATATTAAAACCAAGTCTGTGTGGTAAATTAGGTCGAGTTTCCCATTGATTAGAGCGTTGTTGAAGAGTTTCTAATTCCACAACCTCCAATTCAAACGCATCAGACCTATAGTAAAATGACACTTCTGGCACATATTTAATTTTAGACTTTTGTTTAGAAAGCATATAGCTTTATCCTAAAGGTAATGAAACAAGAACTGATATACCCGTAGCCATTGAATATGCGGGGATAAAATAAAAACAAAGCTAGCCACACAATAATACGATTAGAGCCACTAACTATACCCGTAACCTTTAGCGTGTCTTAATATTAAAAGTAAAATCTTACACTTTGAATGGTAACGAGTATAGCTTTCGGTATAATAATCTTCATAATATGCATTAACTTAATATACCCACTGCCGAGACATTTTCATGACTGAAAGCACAAACGAAAAAACCTTTATTAAAGGTAAAGATCGCGACCTTGAATCATCTATTTCTACCATGCAAGAAAAGCTTGTTTCTTTCGGTTTTGATATTGTAGAAGCGTCATGGTTAAACCCGCTTGCTAATTGCTATTCTGTTCACATTAAAGATGCATCATGCGGATTAATGTTCACTAACGGTAAAGGTTCTTCCGCAAAGTCATGTTTAGCCAGTGCTTTAGGTGAGTATTTTGAGCGTTTAAGTTGTAATTACTTTTTTGCTGATTATTATTTAGGTGAAGAAATCTCGAATAGTGAGTTTGTTCACTACCCAAATGAAAAGTGGTTTTTCAGCGAAGACGATACCATTCCAGAAGGTATTCTTGACGAAGGTTTATGGGATTACTTTGATCCTAATAAAGAAATAACCGTTGATAAACTTTACGACATGAACTCAGGTAACGGTGAGCGTGGGATTTGCGCCCTACCTTATATAAGAGAGCGTGATCAAAAAGCTATTTATGTGCCTGTAAATGTTATTGGTAATGTGTTTGTTAGTAATGGTATGTCGGCAGGTAATACCCAAAACGAAGCGCGCGTACAAAGCTTGTCTGAAGTATTTGAACGCTACGTAAAAAATAAAATTATTGCAGAAGGTATTTGTTTACCTGAAGTACCTCTAGAAGTATTAGAGCGATTCCCAACTATTTTAGCCGATTGTAAAGAACTAGAAAGCCATGGTTTTCACTTACGTATTGCTGATGCATCCTTAGGTGGCTTATACCCGGTAATGAGCGTAACCTTAATTAACCCTAAAGACGGAAGTGTATTTGCGTCGTTTGGTGCTCATCCAAGTTTTGAAGTGGCATTAGAACGTACCGTAACTGAATTATTACAAGGTAGAAGTTTAGATCAATTAGACGTATTTCAACCGCCAAGTTTTGATGAAGACGAAATAGCCTCACCTCATAACATTGAATTACACTTTATTGATTCAAGTGGCTTTATTTCTTACGACTTTTTTAAAGAAACGCCTGATTACGAATTTGTTGATTGGGATTTTGACGCCGATACACAAAGCGAATATGACAACCTTGTAAAAATTATTCACGACATGGGTCACGACATATTGATATCTGACTATAACCATTTAGATGTATACGCTTGTCGTATATTAGTACCTGGTATGTCAGATATTTACCCTGTAGATGAAATTGTTTGGAACAACAATAACGACGGGGCCTTATTCAGAGAAGCCTTTTTAACATTAAAAGATGGTGATCCAGAGGAATGGCTAGAAATTTTAGACGCATTAGAGCAAGGCGGATACAACGACGCACTTGCTGCCGCAGAATTTATTGGTTTAGCGCCAGACGCTGGGACAACGTGGGCAGACTTCCGCTTGGGAGAGATGAAAGCTGTACTTGCACTAGCAGCACAGGATGAACAAGCACTTGATTGGGTTAACTGGGCATTACATTTAGACCAAAACAATGAAGAAAACACACGTAAATATCGTTGTTTACAAGCACTACTTGAAATAAAGTGGGATGAATCGCGTGACTATAGCCAATACATGACCTCTTTAGGATTAATGTACGGTAAAGAGCTTTCAGAGCGTTGTTTAGATATTGTTGAAGGTAAGATAGTATTTGATGGTTTACATTGCCCAGGCTTGAGCTTAGAAGGTTTTGAAACGCATCAAAAGCTACTTGAAGGATATAAAAAGCTGCAAGCTGCAAAAGTTAAAAACTGGAAGTAATAATTATATTTCAATCATAAAAAAAGACGCTAATTAGCGTCTTTTTTTGTTTCTGTCACCCTAATGAGGATGAATCAAACTAAATTAGCTTGGTCTACGTTCTGTACGACGAGGACGTTCTGCTGGTGCAGCTGAAGCATCAGAAACACTAATATCAATAGCTTGACGACGAATACGTACATTCTTCAATTGCTTAAACGACTTCTCAGGCATACCTTTAGGTAACTGAACAAAACTATGTTTTTCGTGTAAGTTAATTGCGCCAATATAGCTGCTATCAAGAGAAATTTCGTTAGCAATAGCACCAACAATATCGCCAGGCTTAGCGCCATGCTCTTTACCTACTTCTAGGCGGTATGTTTGCCAATCAACGTCTGTACGGTTTTCTTTCGCTTTACGAGGAGCTCTTTCACCACCACGACCAGCATCTCTTCCGCCACGACTATCTCTTGCGCCACGCTCATTTCTTCCACCACGGTCATTTCTAGCGCCACGATCATTTCTGTCGTTACGTTCACGAGTATCACGACGAGGCTTAGGATCTTCTTTTGGTTGTAACGGCTGGTTAATCTGTCTTTCAAATAATAATGCTGCCGCTAAGTCTGTCATTGAAAGCTCTGACTGTTCAGCCATTTGCTCAACAATTTCACGCATTGCTTTAATATCTCTATTAGCAACAACATCAGCTATTTTAGTACGAGTACGTTCAATACGTGCTTTACCAATATCTTCAATATTTGGTAACTCATAAGTATTGATTGTGCCAGACGTTAAACGTTCATAATGACGTAATGAATACATTTCACGAGGACGACAGAAAGCAATTGACATACCTTCACGACCAGCACGGCCTGTACGACCAATACGGTGAACGTAAGCTTCGTTATCACCTGGTAAATCGTAGTTAATAACTAAAGTAATACGAGGAATATCTAAACCACGAGCTACAACATCTGTTGCTACTAAGATTGAAGATTTACCTGATTTCATTTGATCAATAGTACGTTCGCGTTGTTGCTGGTTCATATCACCATTCAACGGAAGTGCTGGGTAACCTGCGCGTTCTAATTTTTCAGCAACATCTACAGTATCGTTACGAGTACGAACAAAAACAATCATTGCATCGTATTCAACACTTTCAGCAATACGTTCAAGTGCTGTAATTTTGCTAATGCCACTAACTTTCCAAGCAAACTGTTGGATGTTTGCTTTAGATTTTTTAACAGCTGCAATTTTAATATGTTCAGGATCTTTTAAGAAACGGTTAGCGACTTTACGAATTTGCGCAGGCATAGTCGCAGAGAATAACGCCATTTGCGTTTGCTTAGGTAAATGCTCAAGGATCCATTCAATGTCTTCTAAAAAGCCCATGTTTAACATTTCATCTGCTTCATCTAATACACAGAAAGAAAGGTTATCTAGTTTTAAGCTTTTACGACGTAAGTGATCCATTAAACGACCAGGAGTACCTACTACAACTTGTGCGCCACGCTCAAGTTGTTGAAATTGTGGTTGGTAAGATTGGCCACCATATAAAGTAGCAACCTTTAAACCTTTCATGTTTTTAGCAAATGTTTCAATAGCTGCGGCTACTTGAATTGCTAATTCACGCGTTGGTGCTAACACCATTAATTGAGGTTTTTTAATTGATGTATCAATTTTTGCTAAAGCAGGTAAGCCAAACGCAGCAGTTTTACCTGTACCAGTTTGCGCTTCACCTAAAACATCTTTACCCGCTAAAAGTGGCGGAATAGTTTGTGCTTGGATAGCAGTTGAAGATTCAAAACCTAAGGTTTTTAATGCAGATAATAAAGTTTCAGGCAAGCCTAAAGAGTCAAAGCTCACAGGAGCATCGTTAGTTGTTGTCATAATATTGTCTTCTCTTGGCAAGATTTGATTCAGGGAAAAAATATTTTAATCAAAGATCTCGCATACATATATACGAGGAAACCACCAGGAAGACTTAAGGCACAATCGGGATGCTAAATATGAACATTTAGCTAGGCAAGTCTATTGGGCGGATATACCCCACTCATTTCACATCAAGCATTGCTTATTGAAGTCAGCTTAAGTGAGGCGCGCATTATACAGACTATACAATTTTATACAAGATAAATATGAGTATTGTGTGTAAATAATAGACTTCTCTTTTATATTATTGAATATTTACTCTAACTTTTTACGTACTGACCTTACTCACCACCTTCTAACATATCAGCAAAAGAAGAAAGTTTTTCTAATGCTAAGCTATGCACTGTTTTTCTTGGATATCGTCCTAAACTATTCGCTTTTCCCGCAGTAACTCCTAGCAGTAATTCTAACGATTGATCAATATCTTCAACAGCATGTATAGCAAACACGCCTTCTTCTACCGCATTAATCACTTCATCAGACAGCATGAGGTTGATGACATTGGTGTGAGGAATGATAACCCCTTGTTTTCCAGTTAAACCTCGGTCTTTACATAAACGATAAAAGCCTTCTATTTTTTCATTCACGCCGCCAATAGACTGTACTTCACCGTGCTGATTAATTGAGCCTGTAATAGCAATCCCCTGATCAATAGGCAGTTGGGTAATTGATGAAATTAATGCGCACAATTCGGCCATTGAGGCACTATCACCATCAATATGGCCATACGATTGTTCAATCGCAATATTAGCTGAAATTGAAACAGGAAATTCTTGACCGTATTTATGCCCCAAATACCCCGTCAACAATAAAAATCCTTTTGAATGAATAGATTTTCCTAAATCGACTTCGCGTTCAATATCAGTAACACCTTGGCTACCAGCATACACAGTAGCGGTAATACGGGCAGGAGTACCAAAAACACTCTCACCAATTTCAAGTACAGTTAAACCATTTACTTTGCCCACTTGCTTACCTTGCGTGGTAATAAGTACTTGTCGTTCTTTAATTTCGCTCAACCATGTTTCACTAATACGTCCTGTTCTTCTTTCCTTAGCCGCAAGCGCTAACTTGATATGTTTAGCGGTAAGTTCACCTTCTTCTTTGAGCTTATTCCATAAATAATGAGCTTCATCTAATAAGTCGTTAGAATGAACGATATTAGCTGATATTTTATGTTGATGTTCTTCTCTTCTTAGCGCGTACTTTATCAGCTCCACAATGGCATCGTTTGATACCGTTGGATATTGATTTTTTTGTGCGCGTTGTCGAATTAAATTCGCATAGGCTATAAGGTTATCGTCGTTTTTATCAAGGTATCGATCAAAATCAGCAAGCACTCTAAACAGCTCGTTAAACTCTTGATCGTAAGCGTGCAAGGTGTAATAAATGTCAGCGTCGCCTAAAAGTATAATTTTTACTTTTAACGGAATTTTTTCAGGTTGAAGGCTATACGAACCAGGCTGAGAAAACTCAGAATATGGATTTTCTATAGTAACTTCTTGAGTTTTTATCGCTAATTTAAGGCGTGCCCACACTAATGGCTGGTTTAAAATTTTCTCAGCATCTAATAATAAATAACCACCATTAGCTTTATGTAGAGCGCCCGGTCGAATCAAACGATAACTCGTATAAGAACTGCCTTGAAAGCTAGCAAAATCAACATGCCCAAATAAGTTTTGATAAGTTGGATTTTGCTCATAAACAACAGGAGCGCCGCCATTCGCTTCTCGCGAAACTAATAAGTTAGGTAAAAAATGCTCTACCATAAGTTTGCGATTATCTTTGGCTTTTTGTTTTTCGTTATCTTCCCCTACTAAAATATCAAGTACCGTATCAACTACGTGCACTTTTACTTTAGATAAGTATTTTAAAACACCTAAGTTACTCGAAAACTCATGTTCTAACTCTTTTAATAAAGGCTGAATACTTTGAGCTGCAGTTTCATTTTTAAGCTTTTTAAGTTTATCAGTAGATAAACGTTTCCACTTAGGCAGTTCGATTAACTCTTCCGAGAGTAGGTTTTCTAACTCTGTTAACGACTGATAAAATGCGCTGCGCTTTTCTTCATCTAAGCTTGCTAGTTCGTTTTCACTTAACGGCTTTCCATCAACAACAGGAGAAAAACCAATCTCGCCGTTTTCTTCAAATAACATAACGTTGCACTTTAAAGCGGTTTCTTCAACTTTACTGATCGCTTCATCATACTGTTGGTTAAATTCACGATCGATTGCTGCTTTTTGACGCTGATAACTAGGGTTATCAAACAGCTCTGGAAATAATGCAATTAAATCATCAATAAAAGTATTAATACGAGCAACCAGTTGTTTGCCATCTCCCGGACTTAAATATAACTTATACGGGGCATGAGTATCATCAAAGTTATTGATATAACACCATTCTTCAGGCGTATTTTGATTTTTAGCTGACTCGGTAAGCATTTGTTTTATTAATGTTTGTCTACCCGTTCCATGCTCCCCCATTGCAAACACATTAAAACCAACTGAGTTCATGGCTAAACCAAATTCTAACGCTTCTTTAGCTCTTTCATGCCCAACAAAAGGCTGTTTGATTTTTTCAATATCGTCTGACTGAGTGAATAGAGATTCTGGTAATTGCGCCGTTAATTTTTGAGGTTTGACCAAGGTGGTAACGGTTTCTGATGTCATGAAGATCTCACTATAAAGGTTAGGAAAACAAGCACTTTGCTGGGAAAAAGCTATTTAAAGCCATAATAAAGGCATAGTGTACTCTTACATTAAGCTAGATAGCAAAGCACAGATTAAAAAATAAATATATTTATGGTGTTAAGCTTTTTCGACAAAAAGTCGTACCATTACATTTGATACAAGATGAGAGAATAGTGACGTGGTGTATTTGCTGTAAATGATGACAAGTTAAGCATTCTACTTCGCCAAAGCCAATATAGTCGCCTTCCTTGTACAAACCATCATGAACAAAGTCTTCTTGAAGTTCAGCCCATTCAACACGTGTTTGGTCAGTTACGCACGCAAGATTTTTCCAAAAAGTTTCTTTTAATAATTGAAGATATAAAGAATGTTGAATATCTGATTGTGACTGTTGATAAAACTCGATTAAATCTAACTTAAAGTTAGCGATAAATTGTTGGTACTTTTCTTCTGGAATACTTTCGGCAGATTTTACCCACTTTTTAGCTTCTTCTACTAATTCAACTACATGCGTAAGCTCATGTGATTTTAAATCATCAAACCAGCTTACTAAATCATTACCGCTAGTATGTGAATTATTGTGAGTGTTAGACTTTTTAGTCATATTATCCCCTTCAGCTAAACTGATAACAAAGTGACATACAGCTAATTTGAGTATAGACAATATTCCTAAAATACTTAAATTAGTTTATTTATAGTGTGTAGATAAGGTATTCTATAGGTATTAATTTATCCCCTTATATGATCAAGAATGCAATCAATAATTTCTTGAAAATAATAAGCAATTTTTTTGAATACCTGAGAAATCGTTAATGGAATCCATCTACAATCCCCAATCTATAGAAGCCGAAGTTCAACAACATTGGACCGAAAACAAAACATTTGCTGCAGTTGAAAAACCTGAGCAAGAAAAATTTTATTGTTTAGCCATGTTCCCTTACCCAAGTGGTAAATTACATATGGGCCATGTTCGTAACTATAGCTTAGGCGATGTTATTTCTCGATATCAGCGTATGCAAGGCAAAAACGTAATGCAACCTATGGGCTGGGATGCGTTTGGTTTACCTGCTGAAAATGCGGCAATCAAAAACAAATCAGCACCTGCTAAATGGACTTACCAAAACATTGACTACATGCGTAATCAATTAAAGTCGTTAGGTTTTGGTTACGATTGGGACCGCGAATTTGCTACCTGCGATAAAGACTACTACCGCTGGGAACAATGGTTTTTCACTAAACTTTACGAAAAAGGCTTAGTGTACAAAAAAAATGCTACTGTGAATTGGGATCCTGTTGATCAAACCGTTCTTGCTAACGAACAAGTTATTGATGGCAGAGGATGGCGTTCAGGTGCAATAGTTGAGCGTAAAGAAATCCCACAATGGTTTATTAAAATTACCGATTATGCTGAAGAGTTATTACAAGATTTAGATCAATTAACTGACTGGCCTGAACAAGTAAAAACTATGCAACGTAACTGGATTGGTCGCTCAGAAGGTGTTGAATTAACCTTTAATGTTGCCGATTCAAACGAAAGTTTTGATGTTTACACAACTCGCCCAGACACTTTAATGGGTGTAACGTATGTAGCCGTAGCTGCACAACACCCGCTAGCTTTAGAGGCGGCTAAAAATAACGCTGACGTTGCTGCGTTTATTGAAGGTTGTAAAACCAATAAAGCTACTGAAGCCGACATGGCAACAATGGAAAAGAAAGGTGTTGATCTTGGCTTAAAAGCTATTCACCCGATTACCGGTGAGTTAGTTCCTGTTTGGGCAGCAAATTTTGTATTAATGGATTATGGTTCAGGTGCTGTTATGTCGGTTCCTGGACACGACCAACGCGACTGGGAATTTGCTACTAAATATGGCTTAAACATTACGCAAGTGATTGCGGGTGCTGAAGGCGAAGATATTGCAACAGCTGCTATTACAGAAAAAAATACCTTAATTAACTCAGGTGAATTTGACGGATTAAACTTTGAAGAAGCTTTTAAAGCCATTTCAGATAAATTAATTGCTGAAAACAAAGGATCTATTAAAGTTAACTATCGTCTACGTGATTGGGGTGTTTCTCGTCAACGTTATTGGGGCACACCGATCCCAATGATCAACTTAGCTGATGGTACCTCTGTTGCTGTTCCTGAAGATCAGCTACCTGTAGAGTTACCTGTAGACGTAATTATGGATGGCGTAACATCGCCTATTAAAGACGACCCAACATGGGCTAAAACAACATACAATGGCGAAGACGCACTACGCGAAACCGATACATTTGATACCTTTATGGAATCGTCTTGGTATTACGCACGTTTTTGTTCATCTGACGATAAAACACAAATGCTTGATCCAGAAAAAGCAAACTATTGGTTACCTGTTGACCAATATGTTGGCGGTATTGAGCACGCTATTTTACATTTACTTTATGCGCGTTTTTTCCATAAATTATTACGAGATGTAGGCCTAGTTGATTGTGACGAACCTTTCAAAAAGTTACTCTGTCAAGGTATGGTATTAGCGGATACTTATTACCGTGAAGCTGAAAATGGCTCTCAAGACTGGATAGCACCAACAGACGTAGAAGTTGAACGTAACGAAAAAGGCCAAATAACAGCAGCTAAAAGTAAAATAGACGGTGAAGCGGTTATTTCAGCGGGCATGAGTAAAATGTCTAAATCTAAAAATAATGGTATTGACCCACAAGCAGTTATACAACAATACGGTGCTGATACCGTTCGTTTATTTATTATGTTTACTTCACCACCGGAGCAAACGTTAGAATGGTCTGACTCAGGGGTTGAAGGCGCACATAGATTCTTAAAACGTGTTTGGAAGCTTGCTTACGACTTTACTCAAGAAGAAGCTTTAACACCTGAACAAACACTAGCAAATGTGACATTAAATGCAGATCAAAAAGCATTACGTCGCGAATTACATAAAGCAATTGGTAAAGTAAGTGATGATATTGGTCGTCGTAATACCTTTAACACGGCAATTGCTGCGATTATGGAGTTAATGAACCATTTAACCAAAGCAAAATTAGATACGGTTGAAGATCGCGTTGTCATGCAAGAAGCCGTCAGAGCTGTTATTTTAATGCTTACTCCTATTGTTCCGCACTTAAGTCATCATGTTTGGAACATTATTGGCGATGGTAATGCTGTTGAAAATACACCATGGCCTGCCGTTGATGAAAGTGCCTTAGTTGAAGACAAAAAACTAATTATCGTACAAGTAAACGGTAAATTACGTGCAAAAATTACCGTTGCAGCCGATGCAACTAAAGAGCAAGTAGAAACAATAGGTTTTGCAGACGAAGTTGTCGCTCGATTTATTGAAGATAAAACGATACGTAAAGTGATATATGTTCCAGGTAAGTTATTAAATATAGTCGCTAACTAAAAACACATATCTATTGTAATTCAAGGGTAGAAATATTATTTCTACCCTTTTAATACTTAATTTTATTATTAAAAATTCATATCAACTCATTCGTAAAAGTTGGTAGAACAATCAGAGAAATGTAACATTGAAAATAAACGTTAAATCAAATAGCTGCACTTTATGGTTATGCTTAATTTTAACATTCGGCTTAATTCAAGGATGTGGATTTCAATTACGCGGCGATTATTTACTTTCTCCTCAATTACAAAACATCTATGTAAGCTCAGTTGATAAACATGGCGAGCTAACACGTTTAGTAAAGCAACATTTATTGTTTAATAAAATAAACATTACTCCGCAATTAACACAACAAACACCTGAATTACGTATTTTAAATGACACCTTAGATAGAAGAACCCTCTCGGTATTTTCTAATGGTCAGGTAGCAGAATACGAGCTTATTTATTCAGCTAAATATCAATTGATTTTTGAAGACCAAGAAGTCAGAGATTATGAAATTGAATTAAATAGAGATTATCAAGACGATCCTAATTTAGCGCTTGCAAAAAGTCGTGAGTTAACGCTAATGTTAAGTGAAATGCGTCAAGAAGCAGCAGATAAAATTTTAAGAAACTTATCAAGTTTAAAATTATAAGTTTTACTGTTTACGCTGTTCTAAATACCACACAAAGAAACTAAGCTATTCATTATGCGTATTTACCATAACAATTTGTCAGGTACACTTAATCAAGGCTTCAAACCTGTTTGGTTAATATTTGGTGATGAGCCATGGCAAAAAAATGATAGCTTAGCCACAATTAAAAACACTTACTTACAACAAGGCTTTGACGAGATTATTCGTTTTACTGCCGATGATAAGTTTGATTGGTCAAATGTCACTTATGAATACCAATCAATGAGTTTATTTTCCAGTCAACGTATTATCGAAATAGAAATAATATCCGGCAAGGTCAATGAAACCGCAAGTAAAGCACTCATAGCGTTAAGTGAACAATTTAATAACGATGTTATTTTAATTATTCATGGTGCAAAGCTTGATGCCGCCCAACAAAAAAAGAAATGGTTTAAAACCTTTGAAAACCTAGGTTGCTTTTTACCTTTATACGATATTGAAGGTAAACAACTCCACCAGTGGCTAAACCGCCAAATTAAGCAGCTTAATCTAAATATTCACCCTGATGTTCTTCCCTTGATGATTGAGCTATTTGAAGGTAATTTACTAGCTTTAGATCAAGAACTTCAAAAGCTTTCTATTTTGTTTGGTCAAAATCTAATAACAATACAAGACGCTGAAAAAATCATTATTAATCAGGCTAAATTTAATCCTTTTCAAGTGATTGATACCTTATTAATAGGCAATTTAAAAAAATGCGTTTCTATTCTTGATCAGCTTCAACATGAAGGGGCTCCAATAGGTCAATTAGTGTGGTTTATGCACAAAGAAATATCTCAATTAATTGCAATGCAAGAAAGGCTTAAACAAGGCGAATCAATCAACGATTTGTACAAGTTTTATCGTATATGGGATAAGAAAAAGCCCTTATATCAAAATGCCTTAAACAATATGAGTATGCATAATTTACAGCAGGGTTTAAGTCGATTAGCACAAGTTGATTTGATCAGTAAAACCGCCAGCGACTTTAATCCCTATTTGTTACTTTCAGATGTTTGTATCACCTTATATTTTGGGCAAACAACGTCAAACTTACCGTTAGATTACGAATATAGTTAATGAACACCTCAGAGAATATAAAAGATAAAGCACTAAAAATAGGCATTTTAGGTGGTACTTTCGATCCTATTCATAAAGGCCATATAGAGCCTGCTAAACAAGTCATCAAACAGTTTTCTCTCGACAAAGTCCTCGTAATTCCGGCGCATAAGCCACCTCATAAAAATAGTACAAATGCTTCAACAGAACATCGTGTAAACATGGCAAAACTGGTTTGTAAAAAAGAACCTTTTTTTGAGTTAGACATAAGAGAAATAAAACGCTCTACCCTATCGTACACAATAGATACGTTGAAAGAAATTAAAGCAGAATACCCCACAAGTGAACTGTATTTTATTATGGGAATGGATTCATTATTAAGCTTTACCACCTGGTATTTATGGCAAGAAATTCTGCAACAATGCCATTTAATTGTGAATACTAGGCCCGGTTACGATTTATCAACCATTAACAATGAAAGCAAAAAATTATTAGCTACACACCAATATTTATCTTCTTCTGCGGATATCACTACAGATAATAACGCAGTAAAAAAGTCAGGATATATTTTTTTACACAATTGTGACGACGTAAATATTTCATCCACTGAAATTAGAAAAAATCTAGTCAATAACCTTGACTGCTCACAATGGTTACCTAGCGATATTATTGAATATATTAACGCTAATCAGTTATATAGAAATAAATAGCCCATATTAAAAACAGACCATAGTTCTCTTTTATTCATCGAACGTGCTAATAACTACTCTAAATTATTAAGTAAGTTTTCGATTCAAGTAAAATGCACGCTTACCTAAGAATTTAAAAAGTGATATTATGTAGCTCATATATAACCATTAATAAAACCAAAGAGAACACACGTTGGAAAATACCGCACTTAAAGCCTTTGTTATTGAAAAACTAGAAGACATGAAAGGCCGAGATATTACCGTTTTAGATATATCAAAAAAATCAAGTTTTGCTGATTACATGATCGTATGTTCAGGCAACTCAAACAGACATGTAAAATCAATTGCCCAATCAGTTGCTATGGAATGTAGAGCTGAAGGTTTAGAACCTTTAGGCATTGAAGGAAATGATGTGGGCGAATGGTCACTCGTAGATCTAGGTGAAATTATCGTTCATGTTATGACTGACCCTACTCGAGATTTATACCAAATAGAACAATTATGGGAATAGTATAGTTTATTATGCGTATTACCCTTTACGCGGTAGGCAATAAAATGCCATCGTGGGTCACGGAAGGATTCAACGAGTATTGCCGAAGATTTCCGCGTGATATGTCATTTCATTTAGTTGAGATCCCTCCAGGTAAACGGGGGAAAAACGCAGATATTTCTCGTATTCTCGAAAAAGAAGGTGAACTAACCTTAGCGGCTATTCCAAAAGGAAACCGTATTGTTACCCTTGAAGTAGAAGGCAAACCTTGGACAACACCTCAATTAGCTCAACAACTTGAACGCTGGCACCACGACAGCAGAGATGTTGCGTTGCTTGTGGGTGGACCTGAAGGGCTAGCACCTGCTTGTATTCAAGCATCTGAACAAAAATGGTCTTTATCACCACTCACTTTACCTCACCCTATGGTAAGAATAGTTGTTGCTGAAAGTTTATACCGTGCGTGGAGCATTAATAACAACCATCCATACCACAGAGAATAACCTTAAGTGTCAGCACGTAAACGCATTTCTATAAAAAACCATACGGCAGAAGCTAACTTATTTGCACGTAGAGCTTTTATTTCATTTATCGGAATACTAATTATGTTGCTGATCTTATTCAGTAATATATATAGTCTTGAGGTTAATTCTTACGATAAATACCAAACAAAATCTAACTCTAATCGTATAAAGTTATTGCCTGTTGCTCCTAACCGCGGTCTTATATTTGATCGAAACGGCGTTTTATTAGCTGAAAACAAACCTATTTATAGTTTAGAAGTCATTCCTGAAGATGTTAAAAACATACAAGAAAAACTAACAGAAGTAAGTCAATTATTAGATATTAGCGCAGAAAAACAAGAAAAAGTTCTAAAGTCAATTCGTAGCAAACGACGTTTTAAACCTGTTGAAATACACTCTAGGTTGAGTGATCAACAAGTTGCAACTTTTTCGGTAAATCAACATAAATTCCCTGGTTTTTTTATTGATGCTCGATTAAAACGTTACTACCCATTTGGTGATTTAACGACACATTCAATAGGTTATGTGGCTAGAATAAACCAACGCGACAACATAAAACTTGAAGATCAGGGTAAAGCTGATAACTATGCTGCAACCCGTAATATAGGCAAATTGGGCTTAGAAAAATATTACGAAGACGTGCTACATGGCACCATTGGTCACCAAGAAGTAGAAATAAATAACCAAGGTAGAATAATAAGAACCCTAAGCTTTAATCCTCCTGTACCAGGAAAAGACATTACACTAAGTCTTGATATTGAATTACAAATGGTCGCTAAACGCGCCTTATCGGGAAAACGCGGTTCAATCGTTATTATGGATCCTCGCAATGGTGAAATACTCGCAATGTATTCAAACCCTAGCTACGACGGTAATTTATTTGTTCACGGCATTAGTAGTAAAAATTACAATAAATTAAGAAACTCTAAAGACTTACCTTTTATCAATAGAAGTACGCAAGGCCTATTTCCGCCAGCTTCAACCATAAAACCTCTTATCGCCTTAACAGGTCTAGAAGAGAAAATGATCACCCCAGAATATGAAATTTTTGATCCCGGCTTTTATCAACTTAAAGGTGTGAAAACCAAAAGGCGCGATTGGAAAAAATGGGGGCATGGTAAAGTCAATTTAACCAAATCTTTAGAAGAGTCTTGTAATGTGTATTACTACGACCTTGCCTTTAGATTAGGCATAACGCGTATAAGTAACATGATGGAAAAGTTTGGCTTTGGTGAGTATAGCGGTTTAGATATTCATGAAGAACGAAGCGGTACTATGCCAAGTATTGAATGGAAAAGAGCTAAATATAATCAACAATGGTATACCGGCGAAACGCTATCTGTGGGTATAGGGCAAAGTTATTGGACAGTAACCCCCATTCAACTCGTTAATGCAATTACAATTTTGGTCAATAAAGGTGAAGTAAAAATACCACATTTATTAAAATCAACGACCGAAACAACCAATATCATCATTGATAATAAAAAATCAGTGTCTACTGTCACTAAAGATGTCATTTACGAAGACAAACCCCCTATCATTATACAAGATCCTAAAAATTGGGATTTAGTATTAGATGCTTTACATAACACTGTTCAAAAATACGGAGCAACAGGTTATAACGCATTTAAAGGAACAACTTACGATGCAGCAGGTAAAACTGGTTCAGCGCAAGTTGCCAATATTAAACAAGATGAAAAATACGATGCTGAAACTACACAAGAGAATCAACGCGATAACGCTATGTTTATCTCTTTTGCTCCCTATGAGTCACCAGAAATAGTCGTAGCGGTTGCTATAGAAAACGTAGCAAAAGGTGGTGGTGCATCAAACGCAGCGCCAGTAGCAAGACAAATGATGGATCAGTATTTTGGTGACAGAGTGATTATCAGTAAAGATCCAAGTCGCCACCCACATCACACAAAAGTTTATGGTGAAAAAAACGTGAGTAACCACAAGTGAGAACAGCAGGCCAAGATCATCAAAGGCATAGAACCCTACTTCAACGTATTCATGTCGACCTTCCTCTATTAATTGGTATTGTATGCTTAATGATATTAGGCCTCTTTGTTGTATACAGTGCTGGTGGACAAGAATTAGATATTGTCATTAGACAATCTATTCGCTTAGGCATAGCCTTAGTCGTTATGTTAGTTGTAGCACAAATTCCACCTATGTCTTATCAAAAATGGGCTGTACCTATGTTTGTTTTAGGCTTAATGTTACTTGTGTCTGTACTCTTATTTGGACACATAGGTAAAGGTGCGCAACGCTGGTTAGACCTAGGTTTTATGAAATTTCAACCCTCTGAAATAATGAAACTTATTGTACCTATCACCATCGCTTGGTACGTAAGCCAATACGATCTACCAGCAAAAATATCTAATATCATTATCGCTTTTATTTTAGTACTTATGCCTACACTACTCATCGCTAAACAACCCGACTTAGGCACCTCTTTACTGATTGCTTGCTCAGGTATATTTGTTATATTTTTAGCAGGCGCTAGTTGGAAGTTAATTGGTGTTTGTGTGGGTTTAGCTTCAGGCTTTGCACCTATTTTATGGTTTTTCTTGATGGAAACTTATCAAAAGCAACGTGTATTAACCTTCTTAAATCCAGAACAAGATCCTTTAGGCAGTGGATACCATATTATTCAATCAAAAATAGCTATAGGTTCAGGAGGAATTCATGGCAAGGGTTGGTTACAAGGTACACAATCTCAACTGGAATTTTTACCTGAACGACATACCGACTTTATTTTTGCCGTATTTAGTGAAGAATTTGGTTTAATAGGCGTTTCTGCATTACTGGCCGTTTATCTAGCCATAGTTATACGAGGGCTTTACATTGCCATTAATGCTCAACAAGCCTTTACTAAATTGTTAGCGGGTAGTTTAACCTTAACTTTTTTCGTTTATGTTTTTGTTAATATTGGTATGGTTTCTGGTTTATTACCTGTTGTAGGTGTCCCCTTACCTCTTGTAAGCTACGGTGGTACATCTATGGTAACCCTAATGGCTGGGTTTGGCATGATCATGGCAATAAGCACCAATAAACGCGTACATGCATAATAAGTACAAATAAATAAACAAGGCTGAGTATGAGACACGAGAAATGGTTAGTTTTATTAATAATATTGATTAGTGCTTGTAGTACTCAAACAGGTCGATACCACCAGAAAGATGACAGCACCCCCACTCGAACACCTACAGCGGCTGAATTGTTAGATGCAGTACCCAGAAATGAAGCCCATAGTAGAGGTGGAAATAAAAATTACAATGTCAGAGGTAAAAACTATCAAGTTATAGAGTCTGCCAATAACTTTAAACAAACGGGTGTTGCTTCTTGGTATGGCAATAAATTTCATGGTCATTTAACATCAAATGGTGAAGTTTATAACATGTATAGCATGAGTGCTGCCCATAAAAACTTACCCCTGCCCACTTATGTAAAAGTAACAAACCACCTCAATAAAAAATCAGTGGTTGTTCGAGTAAACGACCGTGGTCCTTTTCATGAAAACAGAATTATAGATTTATCTTACAGTGCGGCCTACAAACTTGATATGCTAAAAAAAGGTACGGCAATCGTTACCATTGAAGCCATTAATACTGATCAAACTCTTGAGAAAAACACATCTCCCATCGGTTATATTCAAGTTTTTGCAACTCAGCATAAACATATAGCGATAGAAACATCTAATGCCTTAAAAAAACAATATACCTACAAAATTAGCACTCCATATCAAGACGGGGTTTATCGAGTAAAAATAGGCCCATTCATCAGTCAAATGAAACTTGAACAAGCACTCACTAAAATCAAACAAAGTGGGTATCCGAAAGCATTTAAAAGCTACATAGAATAGTCTAAGTTAAAGATAAATAACCGCAGCTCACATTATTATTTATCTTCAATTAACTTTATTTGGAGTAAATACCCTTTACCACTTAAGAGGCTATTTCAGAGCATCTTAAATGATAACGGGTATATAAAGCTAAAATTTAACCAGCGACTACCACTAAAAATAATAAAAATATCAATTCACTCTATATTTTTTGTATAAAATACACGAAAAGTAACAACTTCCTCCTTACTAGACCATAGTAATAAAGAATAATAATGCTATACTGCTGAAAAATATTTTGGCTTTTATAACAGTAGAATAAAGGAACATTATGCTTATTTTTATGACGAAGAAACTGCTTTCGTCACGCGCAAAAATCTTCACATTACTAGGTACATTATCTCTTAGCGCATTCTCCCCCGTACATGCAAATAATATTATTCCAGCTCCACCAACTGTAAACGCAAAAGCACATATATTGATCGACTTTACAACAGGTAAAGTTATCTCTGAAGAAAATGCTGACAGTTTATTAGCGCCTGCTAGTTTAACTAAAATGATGACAAGCTATATTATCGGTAAAGAATTAACCTCTGGTAATATAAAAAATACCGACAAAGTCACCATTAGTGAATCAGCTTGGGCAAAAAACTTCCCTGAATCATCTAAAATGTTTATTGAAGTAGGCACTGAAGTATCCGTAGAGCTACTTAACCAAGGCATTATTGTTGCGTCAGGTAACGATGCCTGTGTTGCCATGGCAGAACATATTGCAGGTAGCGAAAGCGCCTTTGCTGATTTAATGAATGCTCATGCAGAACAACTCGGTATGAACAGCAGTTACTTTGAAAACAGCCATGGCCTAGACAGCCAAGAACACAAAACTACAGCACGCGACATGGCCACTTTAGCCAAAGCTCTTATTAACGATGTACCTGAAGAATATAAAATATACAAACAAAAGTCTTTTACTTACAACAACATAAAACAATATAACCGTAACAGCTTGTTATGGGACAAAAGTATGAATGTTGACGGCTTAAAAACAGGACACACTTCACAAGCCGGTTACAGCTTAGTAACATCTGCAACTAAAGGCGATATGCGTTTAATCAGTGTGGTTATGGGTACCGAAAGCGAAAGAGCACGTAAAGTAGAAAGTAAAAAACTACTCAATTACGGCTTTAGATTTTTTGAAACTTATACACCATACAAAGCAGGCGAAAAATTTGTTACCAATCGCGTTTGGATGGGTGATGTTCCTGAAGTTGACTTAGGCATTATGGTAAGCACTCCAATTACCATTCCTCGCGGACAACGTAAAAATTTAGAAGCTAATTTTGAATTAAGTAAACAACTTACGGCACCTTTAGGTAAAGGCGAAGTCGTAGGTAAAGTATTTTTACAACTTAATGGCGAAGATATAGCAGAATATCCACTAGTAACCCTTCAAGAAATTAATGAAGGTAGTATGTTTAGTCGTTTAATGGACTACGTAAAGCTACAGTTTGCAGATCTACTTTAAACAAAATTAAATCTTATCGACTAAATTTGAAGGGATACGTTTAACGTATCCCTTTTTCATTTTCAGTAAACTAAAGTATTGTCGGTCTTGAGTTGAGCCAACTCTTATTTTATCTTTATAACAAGTAGTTAACTATCTCTTAAACCCAATTCAGGTTAAATAAATATTCGTTTTCGATCATCACTCTTTATTTTGAATAAAATATCTCATGAATGAAACAAGTATAAACTGTGTTTTCAGCTTTACAGTAGTAGCAGCTAAATTTCAAAAACATATCAGATGAGGTTAGCGCTAAAGCGCAAATTAGTGATAAAATAGTTTATATCACTATAATCTGAAAGTCCCTAGGTACAAAAATGCAAACTAAGTTTGATGAATTATTAGAGTTTCCTACCGTTTTAAACTTCAAAGTAATGGGTGTTGCTTGTGATGAGCTGCCAGATCTTATTATTGCTGAATTACAAAAACATACTCCGGATGATTATTCTCCCAAAATAAAACCTAGTTCGAAAGGAAACTATCATTCAGTTTCAATTGCGGTAACAGTAACAAGTAAAGATCATATTGAAACAATTTATAAAACACTTACTGCTATTGAAGAAGTACGTTACGTACTTTAATACGAATAATCGCACCATAAATATAAATCCTTATAAGCTGTACAATGTAATGTCATTTTTATTCTTTTATAATACGTTTAACACATCAGTCCGTTTACTATATACCAAGGCCAATGTATGAATGACTCCTTGATTGTTAGACAATTAAATCAAACGGATTACACAACCGTTTGGCATGCCATGCAGAGCTTTACGGATAATCGTAATGATGAAACATTAGATGAAATTTGGTTAGTTGAGCACCCTGCTGTTTTTACACAAGGACAAGCAGGTAAAGAAGAGCACATACTAAGTACAAGTAATATTCCTATTGTAAAAGTAGATCGTGGCGGGCAAGTAACTTACCACGGACCAGGACAGCAAGTTTTATACGTATTAATTAACCTTCGTAGAAGAAAAATGGGTGTAAGAAATCTTGTTACACTAATTGAAAATGCGATTATTGATTCACTTAATGACTATGGCATTACAGCAGTAGCAAAACCTGATGCTCCAGGCGTTTATATAGATAACAAAAAGGTAGCATCGTTAGGCTTAAGAGTAAGAAAAGGTTGTTCTTTTCACGGTTTAGCATTGAACGTTAACATGGATTTGTCACCATTTTTACTCATTAATCCATGTGGCTACGCAGGTTTAGAAATGGTTCAAACCTCTACCTTAAATGGACCAAAAAACGTATTAGAAGCAGGAGAGTCTTTAGTTAAGCATATAAGCACTCTTTTAAACTCAAACACTATTGTATATAAAACAGGGTTGGAAACATTAAATGACAACTAAATCATCACGTATAGAAGCTGGTACTAAACTGCGTGACGCCGATAAAATGGCGCATATCCCTATTAAAGTTGTTCCTTCTGAAAGAGAAACAATGTTACGTAAACCTGAATGGTTACGTATAAAATTACCAAGAACAACAGATCGTATCGACGCGATAAAGTCAGCTTTACGTAAACATGATTTACACTCAGTATGTGAAGAAGCCTCATGCCCTAACCTATCTGAATGTTTTAACCACGGTACAGCAACCTTTATGATTTTGGGTGATATTTGTACACGTCGTTGTCCGTTTTGTGATGTAGGTCACGGTCGTCCTTTAGCCGTAAATCAAGACGAACCTAAAAAACTAGCTCTTACCTTGAAAGACATGGCACTTAAATACGTAGTTATTACCTCAGTAGATAGAGATGATTTACGTGACGGCGGTGCACAACAATTTGCTGAATGTATTAAAGAAATTAGCGTACATTCTCCACACACCAAAGTTGAAATATTAGTTCCAGATTTTCGTGGTCGTATGGATAAAGCATTAGAAATACTGAACGCTCATCCTCCTCATACTTTCAACCATAATATGGAAACAGCACCACGCTTATATACCAAAGCTCGCCCAGGTGCCAACTACCAATGGTCATTAGATTTATTGAAGAAATTTGGCGAAGCTAATCCTACTGTTCCTACTAAATCAGGCCTTATGGTTGGTTTAGGTGAAACTAACGAAGAAATACTAGAAGTAATGCGTGATTTACGCGCTCATGGTGTAACCATGTTAACCATTGGTCAATACCTACAACCAAGTAAGCATCATTTACCAGTTGAACGTTACGTACACCCTGACGACTTTGACATGTTTCAAAGAGAAGCTATGAAAATGGGCTTTGACCACGCAGCCTGTGGCCCACTAGTTCGCTCTTCTTACCATGCTGATAAACAAGCTGCAGGTGAAGAAGTTAAGTAATTTCTATTACTTTTAACCTTGATAAAGGTGAACTGAATTCAGTTCACCTTTTTTATATCTATTTTTCGTTAACAACGACCTATTCCTAATACAATAATATATTTAGACGACTGTTTTTATTACATTAACCCCCAATCTTTTTGCTAAACGATTTAAATTTGCTCTATCCGTATTTAAACGTTTAGCGGCCATACTCCAACTCCCCTTTTCTTCAGTTAATACTTTACTGATCAACATCTTTTGAAATTCATCGACTTCATGCCGTAAGTTCATTGACGACTGAACAGAGCTTTCAGCTATTCTTTTCATTTTTTCTTGGAGAGTTGTTCTATTTTGATTAAAAAACTCATTACTTAAATTATCACAATCACTTAATGTTATTTTAACCACCGCTTTATTTTTTTGTTTAGCAAAAGCCTTTAAAGCGGCTCTGCTTAATAAATGTTCTAACTCACGAATATTACCCGGCCAATGATAAGCAGATAAATACTCAATAACATCTGGTGATGTTTTAAGTTGCTTAATACCTAATTTACGTTTCGTTTTTTCAATAAAGAATCCTGTTAATAAGGCAATATCCCCTACTCTTTCTCTTAGAGGTGGGACTTCAATTGGATACACATTTAAACGATGAAATAAATCGGCTCGAAAGTTTCCTTTTTCAACTTCATTTTGTAAATTACGATTAGTGGCTGCAATAATTCTTACATCTACAGTGATTAGTTTGTCTTGCCCTACTGCTTGAATTTCATTACTTTGAATAGCTCTAAGTAGCTTACTTTGTGCAGCTAAAGGTAACTCACCTACTTCATCCAAAAACAAAGTACCACCATCAGCAATAACAAACTTCCCTGCTCTATTTTTATCAGCTCCGGTAAAAGCGCCCTTAACATGACCAAATAACTCACTTTCGATTAAATTATCAGGTAATGCGGCACAATTAACATAAACAATAGGTAAAGTGTTTCGAGAAGATTGTTGATGAATGTCATGTGCCACTAGCTCTTTGCCTGAACCACTCTCACCTTGTATTAATACGTTGTAATGTGATGATGCCACAAGTGTTATTTCTTTCTTCAAATGTATCATTTTGGCGCTTTGGCCAATTAATTCATTTTGTTCAGAAACAACATTAGGTTGACTTAATGCAGCAACAACTTGGTTGGAATGATCAATATTTCGCTCTAACTGTTCAAGTGTTAAAGCAGTATTTAAACTCACTGAAGCCATTGCGGTGATCAATTCCAATGTACGTTCAGGAATGTTGTCAAAAAGTTCAGGAATTAAACTATCTAAAGTCAAAATACCAATTAATCGGTCTTCAAAGTGTAGCGGTATCCCCATACATGAATGAATAGGTAAATCGCCGTCATGAGCAATTAACAAACCATCATACGGATCGGGTAATGGGCAATTACTTGGAAACCTAACAAATTTTTCTGATTGGCAAATTTTAGTTAAACGCGGGTGTTCAGCTATAACAAAGCGTCTCCCTAGCGTGTCTTTACTTAACCCTTGTAGCGCTAAAGGCACCAAGTATTCACCTTTAACTGCAAGTACAGCAACGGCTTCGCAAGTAATAGCTTTTCTGATCGTCGATAACAAATTATCAAAACGATCATTACTAGTGAGACTTTTAGTTAAATTTAACGACAATTCAATAAGTGCCGCTGAAGAAATTTCATTCATAGCATCAATCATTTAAGTAAAACACAGTCCCAGTGTGTCAAATAAAAAACAAAAAGTCAAAAAGACACAAAAATCAAGGAGTCATTTTGACTCTTAAAATCAATAAAAAATACAAATAAAAACATAAACCTTTGAAATTAAAATATAAATAAAAGATGGCTCAACTATTGTAATGCTTAATTCATTACGTTTTTAACAATAATTTACCCATTTTTTAATTAGGCTTTATTTACCTTGTAGCAATGTAAATGAACTAATAGGTGGGCATTACATATTTAATCACTTAGGAGCCATTAATGTTAACTACCGAACATATTGCTGTTGTAAAAAGTACAATTCCTTTATTAGAAGCTGGCGGGCCAGCTATTACCGATCACTTTTATCGACGTATGTTTACTCATAATCCCGAATTACAAAATATTTTTAATATGAGTAACCAAAAAACAGGACGCCAGAAAACCGCTTTATTTGAAGCAATTTTAGCTTACGCTAAAAATATTGATAATTTAGCCGTACTAAAACATGCCGTTGAGCGCATTACACAAAAACATACGAGCTTTCATATTCAACCAGAGCATTATCAAATTGTAGGCTTGCATCTTATTGAAACCTTACGAGAGCTCCTGCCTGAACAATTTACTGAAGAAGTAGAGTCTGCGTGGACAGCTGCTTATGGCGTATTAGCTACCATATTTATTAACCGCGAAGAAGAGTTATACCGTGAACGCGAAGCAAGCTATGGCGGTTGGCGAGGCAAACGTGCTTTTTGTTTAGTGGATAAAACAGTGGAATCAGCCTTAGTTACAAGCTTCGTTTTTGAACCAATGGATCAACAACCTGTTCTTGATTATCAAGTAGGGCAATATATTGGAATAGAATTAACACCCTCAGGTAGTGAACATATAGAGATACGCCAATATTCTCTGTCCGATAAGCCAAATGGTAAAAGCTATCGTATTTCGGTAAAACGAGAGCTAGGTGAACAAAATGGTTTAATGTCTAATCACTTACACGACAACCTAAATGTTGGCGATTTAGTAGATTTACATGCACCAGCGGGTGACTTCTTTTTTGTGAATCGTGAAGCGCCAGTGGTTTTAATTTCTGCAGGTGTAGGTATCACTCCTATGCAAGCTATGTTAGAAAAACTGGCTGATGAAGATTACGACAATCAAATTCATTATATTCACGCTTGTGAAAACGAGGATCAACATTCATTCGCAAAGCGTACTCAAGATTTATGTCACAGCAAGGGCTGGTCTTACAATACTTGGTATAAAGAGCAAGCTATCGAAAAAGAAAATACTCATCATGGTTTTATTAATTTTAACCAAGTTGATCTACCGTTAAACGATGGTAATTTTTACTTATGCGGACCTGTTGGTTTTATGAAATTTGCTAAAACAGACTTGATGAAACTAGGTGTTTGTGAAGAGCGTATTCATTATGAAGTGTTTGGCCCTCACGCTTCATTGTAATATGAATTAATCTCAGGAAAACCTGTAGTTTCCCTGCTCATAGAGCCGACTAGAGCTCCCTCTAATCGGCTTCAATTTATGCTTAAATAGATTAACGACTTTTTTTAATCTAATAAAAAATCAAATAATTAAATCGGATTAAGTCTTTTTGTCTCGATCACTTACCTTAATAAATAAAGCGAGAATAGCACCAATAAATGCAGCAAGCATGGCCATATCAAAAGCAGTAGTTGAACCTGCACCATTTAACCAAAGCACACCCGCTAAATACGCACCTATTGCACCACCAATACCATAAACACCACCAATATATACGGCTTGACCTCTGTTTTGTTGACTAGGATCGAAATGTCGTTGTAAGAACTGTATTGACGCACTGTGATATAAACCAAAACTTGCGGCGTGTATTGCCTGAGATAGGATCATAACTAACATAGAGTCACCTAAATGCCCCATCAAAAACCAGCGAAAAGATGTTGTTATAAGGCTAAAGACTAAAATATTTTTAATACTAAAATGTTTAAATATTTTACCTGCATAAATAAAAATAGTGATTTCAGCAATAACCCCTAAAGAAATTAATATGCCTACGGCAAAACCGGGATATTGCAAGTCTCTTAAATACAAAGCAAAAAAACTATAATAAGGACCAAAACTTAATTGTAATAATAAACCCGCAATAAAAAACACAGCAAAATTTATATTGAAAAGTTTCCTTTTAATGGATGAGGTTTTGGTAATTTGAGACTGCTTAATTTTAGACTGTTTAATTAATAACGTAGATAAAAACAAACCCAATAAAATAATAAAACCTATGTAAGTAAAAGCTTCCGAACTAAATTGCTCAATGACTTCCCCTGCTACAACGGCAAAAAATATAAAACCAATACTTCCCCACAATCTAATACGTGCGTAAATTTTGGCACTTCGCCTGATAGAGTTAAGTGTCATAACTTCAAGCTGAGGTAAAATTGCGGTCCAAAATAGGCTGAAAGTTGCTAAACAAAAAACAACGGGCCAATAATCATTTAGCCAAAAAAGAAACGTAAAAAAAGCACAGGCTAAAAAAGCCCCTAACCTGATAATTCCTAGCTGCTGGCCTGTTTTATCAGCCAAAACAGCCCATAATGTAGGCCCAATAATTTTAGTTGCTGTAAAAATAGCAAGTATTTCTCCTATCTCCACAGACGAAAAATTTTTTCCATCTAAAAACAGTGGTAAAAAAGGAATGATCAAGCCAAGTAAGCCAAAATACCAAAAGTAGCTAAATGACGAACGTAAAAACAATGCAGACTTCATTTATTTTCCTAAGAACAATCACAATAACCAATTGACCATTTAGCTTCGTTTAAAATAAGTCTATTCATTAATGCGCTTGATATATACCCGTTACCACTCAAGCTGCGTATTTCAGAGCACTTGAGCGATATCAATTCAAGGCAATACTTTGTAATAATGGTCGTTCCCTTATAAAAAGCATTGTTGATGAAGTGATTTTGCTCAAGCGCTTCTCCGATGGGTCTAAAAACAATTTATGGGGCTTATTAACTTTAGTAAGGTTCCTACACGAATGTAGGACATTAGGGTAACGCAGGAACAGTTACCGAGAATAACCATGACGTAAACTTAATGCCTTGCATACATGGATGTATGTACTTAGATTTCGTCTGGAACATGAAATCTGTGCCTAAATTGTTTTTAGTTCCCACTGAAACCTGCATCTTGAATGATAACGGGTATAAATAACGCTTGAATGAGAAGCAAAAACATAAAAAAGTAAGCCAATATAAAGTAAAGTTTTATATCGGCTTATGATGATAAATTATACTATTCCCCTTAAAGGAATAGGATTAACTATTTTGATATATCAGGCGTTTCGCACATAACATCAGCATTTTGCGCTCTATTACGCATATAATGGTCCATTAACGTTAACGCCAGCATAGCTTCAGCAATAGGAACAGCTCGAATACCAACACACGGATCGTGTCTACCTTTAGTAATTAAGTCAGTAGACTCACCTTGTTTGTTAATGGTTTTACCACTAACACCAATGCTTGATGTAGGTTTAAGTGCAATATGTGCAACAATATTTTGACCTGAAGAAATACCGCCTAAAACACCACCAGCACTATTTTTGGCAAAGCCATTAGGCGTAAGTTCATCACGGTGTACAGAGCCTTTTTGATTAACTACTTCAAAGCCGTCACCAATTTCAACACCTTTAACGGCATTAATCCCCATTAGCGCATGAGCAATATCAGCATCTAATCGATCAAAAATTGGCTCACCTAAACCAACAGGCACATTTTCAGCAACAACCGTTAATTTGGCGCCAATAGAATCTTTTTGGCGCATAATGTCGCGTAAGTATTCATCAAGCTGTTCAAGTTTGTTGGCATCAGGGAAGAAAAACGGATTAGTTTCTACAATATCCCAATCGTACGTTTCCGCTTTTATATCAGCAATTTGTGTTACACAAGCACGAATAACAATACCGAGTTTTTCTTTTAAGAATTTTTTAGCAATAGAGCCTGCGGCCACTCGCATAGCAGTTTCACGAGCAGAAGAACGCCCGCCACCACGGTAATCACGAATACCGTATTTTTGCCAATAGGTATAATCAGCATGCCCAGGGCGAAAGCTTTCAGAGATATTGCCGTAATCTTGCGAACGCTGATCTTTATTTTTGATCACTAAGCCAATTGGCGTACCTGTTGTTTTACCTTCAAATACACCTGACATAATGGTAACTTCGTCATCTTCGCGACGAGCTGTAGTAAATCGAGATTGACCAGGTTTACGTCGATCTAAATCAACTTGCAGATCTTCTTCCGTTAAGGATAAACCAGGGGGGCAACCATCAATAATGGCGCCTAAACCTAAACCATGGCTCTCACCATAAGTGGTTACTGTAAATAATTTTCCGAACGTATTACCTGACATACTAAATTAACTACCTTTACTGAAAATAAAACTCAAAATAAATCTATACATTTTGTTTAAAAATGTCTGAAAATTCTTCTAATTGTGCTTTGGTTAACATAAACACACCATGACCACCATGTTCAAACGTTAGCCACTTAAACGGTACTTCGGGATATACTGATGCAACATGAATTTGTGAGTTACCTACCTCACAAATTAATATACCATTTTCTGATAGGTACGCTGCACTTTCCGCTAATATTTTTCTAACAATGTCTAACCCATCTTCGCCACATCCCAAGCCCATTTCAGGCTCATGTAAATACTCTTGCGGAAGGGAATCAACATCATCTTGATCAACATAAGGAGGATTAGTCACAATTAAATCATAAACTTGCCCTTCAACCCCAGAAAAAACGTCAGATTGAATTGGAATAACTTGTTCTGATAAACCATGATTTTCTATATTAATGTTGGCAACATTTAGCGCATCAATCGATAAATCAACAGCATCAACTTCAGCTTCAGGGAATGCATAAGCACATGCGATAGCGATACAACCGCTACCTGTACATAAATCTAAAATTCTATGAGGTACGCTGTTTTCATCAATTAAATTTACAAATCTATTTTCAATTAGCTCTCCTATAGGAGAACGAGGTACCAAAACACGTTGATCAACATAAAAGGGTAAATTGGCAAAAACGGCTTGATTAGTTAAATACGCAGCAGGGATTTCTTCAACAATACGTTTTTCAATAATCGATAATACGTTGTTTTTTTCGTCTGAGGTTAACTGACAAGAAAAAACTTGCTCAAATAAACTTTCAGGTAAATTTAGCGTAAACATAATTAATGAAATAGCTTCATCCCAAGCGTTATTTGTACCATGCCCAAAATAAAGATCTGCCTGATTAAATTGGCTTGTTGCAAACCGAACAAAATCGCCTGTTGTATTTAATTGTTCATTAATAGATGAAAAGTTCAACTCTTTCACATGTTTTCCTATAAGAGGCTTGTGATTACTGATAGATGTTTTTAAACTGACGACATGAAACTAAAAGACAGCTTAACGCCAGAAGAAAAACAACTATTCAAAGATGCTGTAGGTAAAGTAAAGCCTATTGTACAGGATAAAATTCAACCCTCAAAGAAAAGCACTAAAACCAAAAGAATTATTAAAGATAAAGAATCAAATAAACAAAATGCACAATTTTATTTTTCTGATGACTTTGAGCCGGATCTTAATCAGCAAGGACCATTAAAATATATACGTGAAGATGTGGACACATTTGAAGCTAAAAAATTACGCAGAGGTGATTACGCGCCGGATCTTATATTAGATTTGCATGGACTTGATCAGCAACAAGCTAAATTAGAAATTGCGTCTTTATTATTTGCCTGTCAAAAAGAGCATGCTCACTGTATTTGCATCATACATGGGCTAGGCTCTCGAGTACTCAAAAACAAAGTACCTCATTGGTTGGTACAACACCCTGATGTAATGGCATTTCATCAAGCACCATTAGAATGGGGGGGAAATGGCGCCATTTTAGCGCTAATTGAAATAGAAGATAAGTTTACTCTATAAAAACCAGCTAAACTTATCACAAATTAACACAGCTCATTTGGAGAAGTTAAACTTACCATATGCCCTTTCATACGTTTTGTATCGTAATCAATATGAGCAATTCCAGCGGTTTGAAAAATAGGCCCATTACCATCAACGGTTAACTCTGCCACCAAGTAACTAACTAATGGCATATGAGAAACGATAAGCAAGGTTTTGATCTTATCCGTAACACATACACCGTCTATATAATCATGCATTTGCTCAGCAGAGCCTGAAGGAGTAATAAAATCTAGCGTGGTAACTAATATATCGTCACCTAAATAACTAATTAACTCTTTTGTGGTTTCCTGAGCTCTGATAAATGGACTTACAATAATTTGATCGATAGAGATTTTTTCAGAATCTAGCCACTTAGCCATAACGTGAGCTTCTAACTTACCTTGAACCGTTAATCCACGAAGTGCGTCACTACTACCCGAAGTAAATGCTTGACCATGACGCATTATATAAACTTGCATAAATTATCCACGCATACTCAATGTATGCAACAGCTTTCCCAAATTGAGGCTATAGTAAAGCAATACAACTTTTTTTTATAACAACTGTTAAGAATATAATGGACTCATCTTATTCCATACGGTAATTTAAAAGCTAAAAATAGATTACAACACATCGCTTAGTTTTCGTGTGACGTATAAAAATACAACAAACTAAAGCGGGAGCCTCCTTTGAAAACAAGCCCTAATGATCATAAGCACTATTTAGCTATTACGTTAAATAACGGTTTACGTGTTTTATTAATAAATAATAATGAAACCAAAAAGTCTGCAGCGGCACTAGCTGTTAATGTTGGTCATTTCAGTGATCCTTGTGACAGGCAAGGCTTAGCTCACTTTTTAGAGCACATGTTATTTTTAGGAACTGAAAAATATCCTGATGGTAGTGAATATCAAAAATTTATTAGCCAACACGGCGGAAGCAATAATGCATGGACAGCAACAGAGCATACTTGTTACTTTTTAGATATTAATCATCAATTTTTTGAAGAAGCTTTAGACCGTTTTAGTCAATTTTTTACCTCTCCCCTTCTCTCTGAAGCATTTGTACAATCAGAAAGAGAAAATATTGATGCTGAATATAAATTAAAATTAAAAGATGATATTCGACGACTTTACGATGTGCATAAAGAAACCATCAATCAAGCGCACCCTTTTTCAAAGTTTTCTGTTGGAAATCACGAAACACTTGCTGATAGAAACAACAAAAGTATCCAACAAGAAATAAAAGCATTCTATAACAAGTATTATCAAGCAACAGCAATGACACTTGTTATTGAAGGCCCTCAATCACTTAGCGAGTTAAAAGTATTAGCTGAATCTAAATTTTCAAATATTCCCAACACTAAAAAACAGATCAATAAAATCAATTCCCCATTATATTTACCAGAGCATCAATCAACATTAATTAATGTAAGCCCAGTTAAAAACGATCATCAGTTAATTATTAGCTTTGCAATGCCAGCGATAGATGATTTATATAGAAATAAACCCGAATCAATTTTAGCTTACTTATTAGGGCATGAAGGTATAGGAAGTATTTATTCTTTATTAAAGAAAAAGCAATGGATAATAGGGTTAACGGCGGGTTCTGGAATTAATGGTTCGAACTTTAAAGATTTTAATATCAGCTTTCAGTTAACACCCATAGGTGAGAAATACATAAACGACATTGTCACAATTGTTTTTCAATATATTCAATTAATGAAAGAAAAACCTTTAGCTGGTTTTTATTATGAAGAAAAACAAACCTTAGCTAATATTGCTTTTCAGTATGCTGAAAAATTAAAACCGCTAGACTCCGTTTGTCAATTAGTCATCAACATGCAACATTATCCAGAAAATGACTACATTTTTGGTGATTACGCTATGGATGAATACCGCCAAGAAGAAGTGAACAATTTACTGCAATACTTATCTCCGAGTAATATGCGTCTTATTCATATAAGCAAAGAAAATACCTTTGATCAAACTAGTAAATGGTATGAAGTTCCTTATATGGTATCTAAAATTAACACTGAATTATTAAATCTTTGGGAAAATTGTCAAACTATCGACGCTTTATCACTTCCCGGTAAAAACCCTTACATAATTAAAAATCCGTCAGTATTATCAAATGAGCTTACCGAACAAGAAAAACAAAGTTTACCTTCAGTACCTACATGTATCGACAAAGAGAATGGTTATGAACTGTGGTTTAAACAAGATGCAACATTTAGTGTTCCAAAAGGTTACGTATATATCGGTATTGACTCGCCTATAATCATTCAATCAAATGAAAACATTGCAATGACTCGGTTATTTGTTGATCTATTTAGCGACTCTATTATAGAAAAACATTACGACGCAGAAATAGCAGGCATACAATATCATTTATATGCACATCAAGGAGGAATGACACTACAACTCTCAGGTTTTACTGACAAACAAAGTCATCTACTTACACGATTATTGGAAGACTTAAAACAAAGTGAATTTACTAAAGAGCAATTCTCTTTACTAAAAAAACAATTAATTCAACATTGGAAAAATACTGATACAAGTAAATCAATTTCACAACTTTTCTCTTTTTTAAGTTCATCAATTCAACCTAACAACCCAAGTAGCAAAGAATTAGCAAATACATTAACAAAAGTAACATTTGAGCAATTCACTCTATTTATCAATAATATTTTTGAACATGTTTCTGTAAAGTCATTAATACATGGAAATTGGCACAAAGAACACGCTAAAAATATAGGGAATATAATTAAAGAGTTTTTCATCAATAATATAGATAGAAAAAACAGCGTTAGTCCTTCAGTAATTACAATAAAAGATCAAGGTAGAATCACCTTTCCTATTGTATTACCGCAGCATGATCATGCCACAATCACCTATTACCCAATGCCAAATAAAGATTTACAGTCTGTAGCAAAAAGCATGTTAACCAGCCAATTGTTATCTCCTTTATTTTTCCAAGAAATGCGTACCGAAAAACAATATGGTTATTTAGTAGGTGTTAATTTTATTCCTATTAATAGATACCCCGGTATTGCTTTTTATATCCAGTCACCTAATACGGAATCTACACACTTATCAATAGCGATTGATACTTTTATTAATAACGCCTATGAAAATATTGAAGAAATGGAAACCGAACATTGGGAACATGTAAAACAGGGGCTTGCCAGTCAGTTATTAGAAAGAGACTCTAGTTTACGTATTAAAAGCCAGAGGTTTTGGGCTGCTATTTGTACCGATGAGTGTAATTTCAATCAAAAAAAACAACTCATCAAAGAAATTAATAAATTAACCTTACCTGAGATAAAAAGCTTTTTGAAAGAAACATTAAAAACAACAAACTCACCAGACAGAATTAATTTATTATCTTTTACAGACAAAGATCAATTAGAAAGTAGTCACTTAGAAAATAAAAACATTACAAATACTTTATATTTATTAAATAATTACGCAAGAAAACATTAAACCTGCCGATAACATTAATACATGGGTCAGTCTATTTATGTCACCTCCTTATATTATGCCAGCTCTAGTGAAGAGTTGACTTAATCACAGTCATGACTTTAAATAGCAGTGTGATACCAAAATAATTATAAAATCATAGTGATTACGCGTTTAAAATATGAATAATTTAGACGAGTTATTGTGATCATTTCTAAACGCATATACTTTCAAGGCTGTTGTAGTGTTTATTGTTTTAAGCCGTCTTTGGGCTACCCCATTAAAAAAAGTGATTTTTACTTTCTCATTATTTTTTGCGCTGTTAAGCTCAATAAATTACGTATTTGCTAATGAAAGCATTAGTGCCCCTCAATTAAAATTCAAATCATTAACAATCAAACAAGGTTTATCACAAAGTTATGTTTTCGATATAGTCGAAGATAAACAAGGCTTCATGTGGATAGCTACACAAGAAGGCCTCAATAGATACGATGGTAAAGAGTTTGTTCATTATAAAAATAATATATTAGACAAAAATTCAATTGCTAATAATTTTATACGAAAAGTTTTTATTGATAACACTGGCGTACTTTGGATAGGCACCCAAAATGGCTTAAGTCGATATAATGCTAACACCGATAATTTTGAAAACTTCTATCATGATAAAAACAATACAGCGACTCTCCAAGATAATATTATTTGGGATATATACCAAGATCAAGAAAATGTAATTTGGGTAACGACCGCATCAGGTATTCATTACTATACCGAAAAAGATAATAGTTTCAATCCAGTTAGAATTCGAAATCATGAGAAAAAACTTAAAGAAATCAAAGTTTTTTTTCAAGACAGCCAAAAAAACTATTGGTTAGGTACATACGAAAATGGCATTTATATCTTAGGTGAAGACTTAACAAACGCTATATCATTACAATCAGAAAACAAGTGGGGGTTATCGATTGATGCTAACAAGTTATCTGATATTACCGTAGTAGATAATGATTATTGGCTAGCTACAGACAAAGGAGTGTTTATAGTTGGTAAAGACTATAAGCTCAAAAAACATTTGACTACAGAGTCAAAAAACTCTCCTATTTCATCTAATATTATTAAATCAATTATTCAAAAAGATGATACTCAAGTTTGGATTGGAACACAAAACGGCTTAACAACCTTTAATTTGCATAATCAAACAACCGTTCAATATAAGGTAGACGAATCAAATAATTCTTTAGTAAATGATCTTATTCATAATTTATATAGAGATTCATCCAATAAAATATGGATATGTACGGATGGGGGGCTTAACACATTTTCTCCTATTTCGATGAGTTTTAAACATCACCTGTTTGATAATAAAGCAAAAAGTCAAATATTAGATGCTTTGGCTGAATTACCAAATGAAAATATACTTTTAGCTAGAGGTGATGGAGCTATATTTAGTTTCAATAAACAAGAAAGCCATAAACTTCCAATTCAACTTGAAGAAAGTATATTCAATATACTCAGTCAATCTTCCGACAATATTATTGTTTTAACCATTAATAACAACTTATTTGAATATAATTTAGTTAAAAACGCATTAACACCACACAAAAAATGGAAATCAAACTCTAATTACCCTTACGAAAGTAGTATTGTTTTAGCTAACAATGCTCTTTGGTACTTCAATAATGAGAACATACTCACTAGCTACGAATTATCAACACACGAATTTACTAAATATCAAACGAATATTAACAACCAAGCCTACCGCACCAAAATAACAAGCCTTTATTTAGATAAAGCTGAAGATGGAAATTTTATTTGGGCGACTTCAATAGATAATGAAATCGTAAAGTTTTCATTAGAAACAAAATTATTCACAAGCATTTATAATATACAAACCAATAATTACCTGATTAGTAACTCAAAAAGTTTAATAAAATCAGGTAAGTGGTTGTGGTTAGGTTCTTTTGATCAAGGCATTTTATTGTTTGACACCGAGACACAAGAATCTCAGGTATTTAACGAAAGTAATAAATTAACTAACAATACCATCAATGGTATGTTTGTTGATGATAAACATAATGCTTGGTTTAGTACCAACAAAGGTATTTCCTCAATTAATCCCTTTAAAAAAACAGCAATTAATTATGGTGAACAATTTGGTATTGAAGCAAATGAATTTATTAACGGTAGCATTTTATATTCATCTGAAAAGGTAGCCTACTTTGGCGGACTCAATGGATTTCATAGTGCTAATTTAAATGAAGTAACAAGTATAAAACAAAAAATACATCAGCCTATTATTACCAATTTATTAATCTCTAATAAAAAGGTTGATATTAAAGCTAAAACCGAAAATGATAATCAAATCAACCAATCAAAATTTACATTGGCCAGCCACTTAAATAATACAGACACACTGACCTTACAGCATGAACAATCACCATTTAGTTTAGAGTTTATCTCACCTAATGCTAAAATCTTGAATCAGATAGAATACCGATATCGTTTAAAAGGTTTAGAAACAAACTGGATTGAAACCGACGTTAATAACCGGAGGGCCACTTATACCAATTTAGACGCGGGTTCCTACGTATTTGAAGTTCAAGTTATAGACTTATTAAACCCAACAATAAGCCAAACTAAAACATTAAACATTACCATCATGCCCCCTTGGTGGTTATCTAAATCAGCTATTATCTTATATACCTTATTTACCCTTCTTTTGTTTGGCTATTTCATATTTCAATTAAGACAAAAACGTTTATCTCATCTTCAAATAGAACTCAGTGAAGAGCGCTTAAAGCTTTCGTTATGGGGAAGTGGTGATGAAATGTGGGATTGGAATATTAAAAGCGGTAAAATATTCCGTTCTAATATATGGGGAATATTAGAATTCCCTCAAGATGGAAAAAGAAACGTCGGTGCAGAACAAACCAATATACACCAGCACGATATTCCTAGAGTTAGAGAAGCCTTAGAAGCGCACTTTAACAAACAAACCGATCACTTTGAGGCAACCTACCGAGTAAAAGATAAAAACGAGCGATGGATTTGGGTGCTTGATAGAGGAAAAATCGTAGAGCGAGATGATACTGACTCTCCAACACGTATGACAGGTACCTTAAAAGATATTAGCCAAATAAAAAGAGCGGATGAACGATTAAAATTATTTGCAAAATGTATTGAAAATATATCTGATGCTGTTGTTATTTTTGATCGTCAATTTACAATTGTAGATGTAAACAAGGCCTATCAACGTATTACCCAAATCAATAAAGCGGATATGCTAGGTAAAAGCTTACGATTTGTACAATATCCAGAAAGCTTCACTCAAAACATCAAAAAACATCTCATTACACAAGGTGGTTGGCATGGTGAAATTGAAGATAAACACGCTAACGACGATATTTATATCATCGATTTAAATATCGACATCATTAAAGACGAAAACAATAATATTTCTCATTTTGTTGGTGTATTTTCAGATGTTACAGAGCGTAAAAGAAATGAAGCCGAATTAAGAAAACTGGCTAATTCTGACACCTTAACAGGATTACCTAATCGCTCTTATTTCCAAGCGAATCAAACACGATTAGTAAAAACTAAAGTCCCTCATGCTTTATTAGTTTTTGATCTAGATAATTTTAAAAAAATAAATGATTCAATGGGTCACGGTGTTGGCGATGCTTTATTATGTAAAGTTGCGCAACGCATTATTGCCTCAGGGAGAAAAAAAGATACTGTATATCGCCTTGGTGGTGACGAATTTAGTATCATTGTTGAAAACACCAATGATATTCACACCATAACCACTATAGCTAAAAACATACTTAAAACTATCGCTCAACCGATGAAATTAAAAAATCAGGAAGTGGTACTTTATAGCAGTATCGGTATTGTTTTATTTCCTGAAGATGGCGCTTCGTCACAAGAATTACTTAAAAATGCAGATACAGCGATGTATCACGCTAAAAATACAGGTGGTAATAAGTATCAATTTTTCAGTGAGTCTATGAACAAAAAAGCCGTAAAAAGACTCCAAATTGAAAACTTAATTCGTTATGGATTAAAAGAAGATTATTTCTCTGTATTTTATCAACCTAAAATAGAAATAAGCACAGGAAAAATTGCAGGTATGGAAGCGCTAGTTCGGTTTGAAACACCTTCAAAAGGGATCATCAGCCCTGTTGTTTTCATCCCTGTATCAGAAGAAACAGGCCAAATTATTGATATTGGTGAAATCGTTTTAAGAAAATCTTGTTTTGCCACTAAAAAATGGGTCGACTCAGGTCTCTTTGAAGGCAGGATAGCCGTAAACCTATCTGCTGTTCAATTTACCCAACCCAATTTGGTAGGCATGATTTCAGATATACTCAAAGAAAGTCAACTGCCTGCAAAACATCTAGAATTAGAAATAACAGAAGGAACTGTTATGGACTCACCACAACAAGCCATTGATACTATGTTACAAATAAGAGCTATGGGTATTCACTTATCATTAGATGACTTTGGTACGGGGTATTCTTCTTTAGCTTATCTAAAAAAATTCCCATTAAATACCTTAAAAATAGATAAAGCCTTTGTCGATGATATTGAAACATCAGAACAAGGAAGAAATATGGTAGCAACTATAGTAACAATCGCCCATAACTTAGGTTTACACGTTGTAGCAGAAGGGGTTGAAACCAACCAACAACTCAGTTTTTTATCGGGTTTACGTTGTGAACAACTTCAAGGTTATTTATACAGCAAACCTTTACCTGAAAATGATTTTCAAAAATATTTGCTGTCACATCAAATCACTAATAAATCGACTTCATTTAATAACTAGTCAGACTCATACTAATCCCCTCTTACTGCTCAAGATGCATATTCAGAATATTGACTGCAAACTATCTCACTAATTAATTGAACGGTATTACTCGCGTCAAAATTACGACTTATCACTTCACCATTTAATTGATGTCTTGCTATACAAGATGTAGAGCCAACATTTAATTAATGGCATGTATTTCGCTTTACTCATTATGCTAATAACAATAGCACTAATAATAATTAATAAACGAGGAAGAAACATGCTAAGTTCAATTATTTTATCACTAGTAATGGCACAACCAGCTCCAGTTGCAGATGTAAACCAAATCGAATTAAAAGAAGCTGCTCGCCGTGGTTACCGCATGCACGATACATTTTCTATCGATGAGGCTGCTCGTCGTGGATACCGCATGCACGATACATTTTCTATCGATGAAGCTGCTCGCCGTGGATACCGCATGCACGATACATTTTCTATCGATGAGGCTGCTCGTCGTGGATATCGCATGCACGATACATTTTCTATAGAAAAAACGGCTCGTCGTGGCTATCGCATGTAGGAGGCAATATGATTTCAATTTTTAAAGCTTTATTCACTCAAAAACCAAAAGAAAAAACTATTGCTGATCGCATTGAGATTAAAGAAATGCCAGCAAATTCATGGTGGTCTTAATCATTGATTACTCATTATAAATAGCGTCACAGGGATGTTCGCCATTTTATTATTTATACTTATCTACTTTAATATTAAGCTCTAAATATCAAACTATTAAACCCAAACTTCTTATTTATTTTCATTCTCTTTTGCATACAAAACATTGGCCATATAAATGGACCAAACAGCATACCAGCTAGAGTCCAACGCTTATAACCTAAGCCACTTCTTAATGCCTGACAATAAAAAAAAGCCGCACAAACTATCCCAACAACGAATAAAAGAAACAACATAAATACAGCCAACCTCAAGAAGAAAATAGAGTATAAACTCTTAATATTTTATGGGTGCGAAATATAGCAATTATCAATCACTGCCTCAAGACAAAAGCTAGAACAAATTCAACTATCTATATACAAAAAAAAGAGGCATTAAATTACCTCTTTTATGGAAAAAACAGTCCTATAATGCGGCTATTTCTAACCTATCTGCTACTTTTTAAATAGACTTAATCAATGCTGCTCTTTATTCTCTTGTGCCATTTTGATCAAAGCTTCACATGGAGTATAACGCTCACCGTACTCTTGTGCCCAAAACTTTAATTTTTCAACAATATAATTCGCTCCTATTTTATTTATATATTGAAACGGACCACCTAAAAATGGAGGAAAACCAATACCAAATATAGCACCAATATCACCATCTCTAGTACTTCTTATAATTCCTTCATCTAAACATCGAGCAGCTTCGTTTAGCATTAAAAATACAGCGCGTTGACTAATAGTTTCATTTGATAATTTAGCGTTTTTAACAACCCCTAATAAAGCATAAATTGATTCATCTGCTTGTTTACCTGTTACTTTTTTTCCATAACTGTAAAAGCCCTTGTTTGATTTTTTACCTAAACGACCATCATCAATTAATTTATCAAACGCAGGAGGAGTGGCAAATCGATCACCTAACTCATTATATAAAATAGGACTGATTTTTGAACCAACATCAATACCTACTTCATCAAGTAGTTGTAATGGTCCAACAGGAAAACCAAATGACACTAATGCCTTATCTATGGTTTCAATAGCTTCACCTTCTAGCAGCATAAATGCAGCTTCATTTACATAAGGCGCTAAAATTCTATTCACATAAAACCCCGCTTTATCGGCTACAACAATAGGCGTTTTACCTTGTTTTTTAGCAAATTCAACGGTAGTAGAAATCGTTTGTTCTGAAGTGTTTGCATGAGGAATAATTTCTGCCAAAGGCATTTTATCTACTGGTGAAAAATAGTGTAGGCCAATAACATTTTCAGGCCTTTCGGCTTTTTCTGCTATTTTTCCAATAGGTAAACTTGAAGTATTACTCGCAAAAATAGTCTCTTCACTACAATTTAGTTCTACTTCTTTAACCATATTCTGTTTCAAATCTAAATCTTCAAATACAGCTTCAATCACCATATCGCAATGTTTAAAACCCGTATAATCAGTAGATCCTGTAATAGCTGAAAGCTGTTTTTGCATTTCGCTCGCACGAATAAATCGACGTTGAACTTTTTTATTCAATAGCTTGTAGGCATACTTAAGTGCGTAACTAATCCCTTTATGTGAAATATCTTTAATACGAACGGGAACATTCGCTTTAGTTGCTGTTACAAAGGCGATACCACCTCCCATCAGCCCACCGCCTAATACACCTACACTGTTAATTTTTTTAGGTTTAACACCCTTAACACCGTATTCTTTCTTCATTTCAGTTGTAGCAAAAAACAACTGACGTAACTGCCCTGAAATCTCACTCTTAGCTAATTCACCAAAATGATTAGCTTCTGTTTGATAGCCTTTAGCTGAAGCTTCTTGAACTCCCACTTTTACGCAATCAATAATCTTAAGGGGAGACGGATAATTCCCTTTTGTTTTAGACAAAACAGTTTTCTTAGCTTGACTAAAAATAATACTACGACCTAATGCATTGCCTTCTAACAACTTATCCATCAAAGATATTTTACGTGTTGTATTTAAATAGCGTGCGTTGACAGACAAAGACACCTTGTTAGATAAAATAATATCTTCAGCTGTTTTTATTAATATACTTTTAGGAACTACATGATCAACCAAGCCAGATTTTAATGCTTGAATTGGGCGTAAGTGTTTACCTGTTAGCATCATATCTAAAGCTTTTTGAATACCAACAAGTTTAGGTAAACGTTGCGTACCACCACCGCCAGGTAGCAAACCCAGCTGAACCTCAGGTAACCCTAAAGCCGTTTCAGCACTATCGCTACATACTCGTGCATGACAAGCCATAGCTAACTCTAAGCCACCACCTAAACATGCACCATTAATCGCCGCAACAATAGGGATAGATAAAGTTTCAATTTGTTCAAAAACCGCATGTGCTTGTCGAGACAAAGCTTTAGCTTCTTCTACAGACTCACAATTAGCAATCATTGTAACATCTGCACCAGCAACAAAAGAGCTTGGTTTACCGCTAAGCAGTACAATACCTTTAATTGAATCGTCAGCTTTTATTTCAGACAACACACCCACAACTTGTTCAGCAAATTCAGCTTTTAGCGTATTCATAGCATCGCCAATAACATCCATAACCAAGTGGGCAATACCGTTATCCTGTTTGATCAATGTGAATGTACTTTGAGGGTTTTCTTTAATTGCTGTTTTAGTCATTAGTCTGTCTCCACTATCATTGCTACGCCTAAACCACCTGCCGCACATGCCGTGGTTAAACCTGTTCCACCACCTCTTCTGTTTAATTCATTTAACGTTTGAACAATTAAACGTGTACCTGTGGCCGCAAACGGATGTCCATAAGCTAGCGAGCCTCCCATTACATTAAATTTGTCCATATCTATTTCACCTATCGCTTTATCTCTTCCTAAATGTTTTTGAGCAAATGATTGACTACCAAACATTTTCACGTTAGCTAAAGCTTGTGCAGCAAAAGCCTCATGCATTTCAATTAAGTCTAAATCTTTTAACTCCATGCCCGCTCTTGCGAGTGCAATAGGTGTTGAAAAACTCGGTCCCATCAACATATCTTCCCAAACATCAATGGCAGAAAAACCATAACTTTTAATATAACCTAACGGCTTATAACCTAGCTCTTTTGCTCTCCCCTCACGCATAAGTAAAATAGCAGAAGCGCCATCGGTTAACGGTGAGCTTGTTGCCGCTGTAACACTGCCATATTTACGATCAAATACAGGGCGTAATTTCGCGTAGCTTTCCAAAACAGAATTTTCACGAATACAATTATCTTTATCAATAAAGCCATTATAAGGTTCGCTATGAGCAACCATAACCTCACCAGCCAACTTCCCTTCAGCCCAAGATTGCGTGGCTAAAGTATGAGAACGATGAGCTAACGCGTCTTGCTCTTCTCTTGATATGGAATAAGTTTTTGCCATTTGCTCAGCCGTTTGCCCCATTGAAAGACCCGTTGAGTATTCAGCAACAGCAGGGGGAACAGGAAGCAGATCTTTAAAACCTAACCGTCTAATTAAGGCTAATTTTTGCCCTAGCGTTTTCGTTTTAGTTAAATCTAATAAGGTTTTTGCCAGATTTTTAGTGACCCCAACCGGCGCTACCGAAGTAGAATCAGCCCCCCCAGCAACGCCTACATCAATCATACCTGCCATAATAGACTCGGTAATATTTACGGCTGATTGAAAGCTTGTTGCACAGGCCCTCGATACACTGTAGGCATCGGTACGAACATTCATACCTGTACCTAAAACTATTTCGCGTGCAATGTTAGGAGCTTCAGGCATTTGAACCACTTGACCAAAAACTAACTGCTCAATAATATCAGGATCAATGTCATGCTTTTTAAGGAGTTCATTAACAACCATTTTACCTAAATCAACAGCAGGCACTCCATGAAATGCAGTTGCTTGTTTTGCAAATGGTGTACGTAGTCCAGCGACAACTGCGATACGCTCGCCACTTGATGTGACTAACTTAGTTTGTTTCATATTATTTCCCATTGATAGCGATTGGTATAAATTCTAGCCATAAAATCTTAAAACATCTTTTTATATTATTTAAAGCCAAGAGGTCCGACCTCTTAACTATTGATTTAATTCTAACCTTTTTTTTCAAATATTCAATAAATATAACGTCTCTTAATTTGTTTACGTTGTTAAATTTTTAAATATTAAATGAAAAACTTACTTACAAATTGAGACTAGCAGTTGTTTTCTAAATGATTAACCATATATCTGTACAAACTATGAGTGCTTTATCGTTAATTTTGCAAAAATCGTTAACATTAAAGCCTTTTAACCCCAAAACTAAGAACTAATTAAGTATTCGTTATGGCAATAGCACATTTCTCATCGTTAAAAGAACATTTATCTGAACAAATTATTGGACAAAAAGCATTAGTAGAAAACTTACTTATTGCTTTATTAGCTAATGGACATTTAATTGTTGAAGGTCCTCCAGGCTTAGCAAAAACTCGAGCAGTAAATGCGTTAGCAGATGGTTTAGAAGCAGACTTTCATCGTGTGCAATTTACTCCTGACTTATTGCCAGCAGATTTAACCGGTACCGATATTTATCGTCCTGAAGATGGAACCTTTGTATTTCAACCGGGCCCACTTTTTAGGAACTTAGTATTAGCAGATGAAATTAACCGTGCGCCAGCGAAAGTACAATCAGCTTTATTAGAAGCGATGGCGGAAGGACAAATAACTGTTGGTAGAAAAACGTATCCGCTACCTGAACTTTTTCTAGTTATGGCCACACAAAACCCTATCGAACAAGAAGGTACTTACCCTTTACCTGAAGCACAACTCGATAGATTTTTAATGCATCTTGAAATTGATTACCCCGATGCTGAAAGTGAGTTAGCTATTTTAAAACTGAATCGCGGCGAAGCCTTAAAAGAAGCTAAAAAAGCCATCAGTGTTATCTCGCAAGCCGATATTTTTTCAGCTCGCGACGAAGTCATGAAAATTCATATGGCGCCTAGTATTGAAAACTATATTGTTGATTTGATCATGGCAACTAGAGCACCTGAAAAATACGACGATAAATTAAAGCTTTGGTTAGCTTATGGCGCCAGCCCAAGGGCAACTATTGCTTTAGATCGATGTGCACGAGCCAGAGCATGGTTACATAACAGAGACTTTGTCAGCCCTGAAGATGTTCAAGCCGTATTTCATAACGTATTAAGACACCGAATTTTACTGACATACCAAGCTGAAGCTGAAGGTATAACCAGCAATCAATTACTTGATCATTTATTAAGTTTAGTTGCTGTTGCTTAGCCCCATTTATATAAAACAAGAAAAACATTATGTGGTTTAGTCAGAAAAAACAAAAAGTAACGCAACATAATACAACGCAAGTATTAGCGAATATACTCTCAAATGGTATTGATGTGTCAATTAATGAACTCATTCAATACCAAACGAAAACCTCACTAATTAATTTAGCCGCTCGAAAAGATCTACACGGTAAAATGTCAGGTAATTACCTTGCCCGAAGTAAAGGGCGTGGAATGGAATTTGATGAAGTAAGACACTATCAAACCGGCGACGATATTAGAGCTATTGATTGGCGAGTTACAGCGAGAACAGGCATAACCCATACAAAAGTATTTCGTGAAGAAGTAGAACGCCCCGTATTTATTGCAACCGACTTAAGCGACAACATGCTTTTTGGTAGTCAATTGTTATTTAAATCAGTTCAAGCATCACATTTAGCAGCATTGGTTGCATGGCATGCAAAAGAACGCGGCGACCGTATTGGCGGAATTGTGTTTAATCAGTATAAACATACGGAATTAAAGCCTCGCAGCCGCCAGCAAGGCGTTTTACATTACCTGTACTCGTTATCAAACATTCATCAAAACACCTCTGAAGCATTATTTAATAAGCACTCAGAGAATGGTATAAACGAAAATTCAGCCCAAAAATCTTTTGATGAAAACTGTGGACGAATAAGACAGCTATCTAAACCCGGAAGTTTAATTTATTTAATTACTGATGGTAATCATTTATCGCAAGAATCACTTAGGCACTTAACCAATATAAGTCGTCATTGTGAGCTCGTTGTATGCCTGATTAGTGATCCACTTGAAGTCGAACTTCCAAAAAGTGATAAAAAAATCAATGTAGCAGTAACTGATGGTAAGAAAAAACAGCAGCTATTAATTGGCGATAAAAACTTAGCTCAAAAATACAAACAGCAAGCAGAAGAATTAACCCAAAATAAAGAAGCATTACTCGCTAAAGCGGGTGCTCGTATTTTACATTTTTCTGCTGGTACAACCTTAGAAACTCAATTAAAAAATGGGATTACGTCGTGGACCCGTTAGCACAACTGCAAGATATTCAACTACCCGATAAAATACACAACTACCCAATTGCAATTGGTTGGTGGATTTTAGCTATTATTTGTATAGCGCTGCTCTTATTTATTAGTTTTAAAATAATTAAAAATAAAAAGCTAAAACACTCTCAGCAGCAAGCCATATCAAAACTTAGCTCTACCGAAACAACGATAGAAGAATGTGTTACGGTACTAAAATGGGCCGCTTTACAGTATTTTCCAAGAGAAAACATTGCAAATTTATACGGCGAAGGGTTTCATTTGTTTCTACAAAATACACTGCCATTACAGCATCAAGAAAAATTTAAAACATTAAGCGCCGACTCATTACAAAACATGTACCAAAAAAATAGCTCAGTTGAAGAGAATGATAATTTTCATCAAGCATCAATATATTGGCTGAAGCACGCATTACCTCCTAAGAACAATGTAGCTACTACAACAAATAGTTTAGCGACAAATGAAGCATTACCGGAGAGCAAATCATGATCCATTTTGAATGGCCATACCTATTTTTTGCTCTACCACTTCCCTTACTTATTTACTGGTTACCGTCAAAGAACAAATCAGAAGTTGTTCCTTTAAAGGTACCTGTATTACTCGAAGGTATGAATAGCGCTACCGCTACTACTTCAAATAAAAAAGCATCATTAATATTACTCTCTATTATTTGGATATTATTAGTGCTGGCATCTACTAGACCACAATGGCTGGGTGAAGCAGTAAATATTCCTTCGGAAGGTCGAGAAATGATGATAGCCGTTGACCTTTCAGGCAGTATGCAAGTTGAAGATATGTCATTAAACGGTCGAGCCGTGAATCGCCTTGATATGCTCAAAGTGCTATTAGGTGACTTTATTGAAAGAAGAACAGGCGATCGCCTAGGTTTAATTCTTTTTGGTGATGATGCTTACATGCAAACGCCCATGACTTTTGACCGTAAAACCGTACAACAAATGCTCGACGAAACAGTATTAGGCTTAGTAGGTCAACAAACAGCCATAGGTGACGCTATCGCTTTAGCAGTAAAGCGGTTTAACGAAGCAGAAGAATCTAACCGTGTTTTACTGCTACTTACCGATGGGCAAAATACCGCAGGAAAAATAACACCTGAAGAAGCATTAGAAATCGCTATTGCTAAAGATGTTACCATCTACTCAATTGGTATAGGGGCTGATGTTATGCTTCAACAGTCTATTTTTGGTACTCGACAAGTTAACCCTTCAAGCGACTTAGATGAAAAATCTCTTAAAAATATGGCCGAAAAAACAAATGGGCATTATTTTAGAGCGAGAAGCAGCGCTGATTTAGCACAAATTTATCAATTACTCGATACACTAGAACCCGTAGAACAAGACCAAAAACAAATGCGCCCTCTTAGCGCTTTATACTACTGGCCTTTAGGCATAGCACTGGCTTTATGCTTTATTTACTTAAGTTTAATAAATATTACTTCTCGCATATCAAATAGGAGTATCTAGCATGGCTGATTTCCACTTTATTCGTCCCTATTGGTTTTTAGCACTTATTGCGCTATTTATTGCCCTTTATTTATTAAAAAAAATGAGAATAAGCCAATCAGGTTGGCAAGGTTTATTACCTAAACATTTAGCTAATGTATTAATTAAAAACGCTCAAGAAAGTAAACCACTTTCATTAATTATACCTTTTATTATTGGGCTATTAGCCATTATCTCGATGGCAGGTCCTAGTTGGCAAAAACTTCCTCAACCTGTATACCAACTCGCTCGTGGCTCGGTATTGATCATGGATATGTCTTATTCAATGTATTCAACTGACTTATCACCCAACAGGCTAACGCGAGCACGTTATAAAGCGATAGATTTACTCGATAATATTAACGAAGGCGAGATGGGCCTAATAGCCTACGCTGGTGATGCTTTTATAATAAGCCCGTTAACGGAAGATATTAATAATATAAAACTATTACTCCCCTCTCTTTCTCCCGAACTTATGCCAGAGTTAGGAAGTGATCCTATGAGAGCACTCACTCTTGCCGATGAAATGTTAAAAAATGCAGGACATATAGACGGAGATATTTATTGGTTTACTGACGGTATTGAAAACAGCGAAATTCAAGATATTACCGAGTGGTCTAGAAACCATACCTATCGATTAAATATTTTAGGCGTAGGCACAAAAAACGGTGCGCCAATTAAATTAAGCAATGGCGAATTTATGAAAGACAACAATGGCGCTATCGTTGTTCCTAAATTAAAAGGTAATTCACTAAAAGGTTTAGCTGAACGCGGTAACGGCCAATACGTTAAATTACAAACTAACAGTGACGATATTAAAAAATTACTTAAAAATGCCAATAGTTTATCCGATAACAAAGAAACTGAGAAAAAGGAAAGCTCCAATACAGGAGACCAATGGGAAGAAGCTGGTCCTTATATTATTCTCATTATTTTACCCTTCGTATTAATGTATTTTAGACGAGGCCGATTACTCGCTTTATTTCCGCTAGCTATACTATTAACTCCTACAGACCAAGTCTACGCAGATGTTTGGGATGACTTATGGAAAACTAAAAATCAACAAGCACAAGCAAAGTTTGATCAAAAACAATACAAAGAAGCCGCAGAACAATTTAATGATCCGCTTTGGCAAGGCAGTGCTCAATACAAAGCTGGAAACTTTGAAGAAGCCTTAAAATCATTTCAACAAAGTGATACAGCCCAAGCCCTATACAACCAAGGCAATGCTTTAGCAAAATTGAATAAACTCGATGAAGCAATACAGCATTACGAAAAAGCACTCGAAAAAGATCCAAATCTTGAAAGTGCTAAAGCCAATAAAGCGTTGATCGAAAAACTAAAAGAACAGCAACAACAATCAGATCAAAATCAAAAAGGTGATAATCAAGAAGAAAAAGATGGCGATCAAGAGCAATCAGAACAAGAAAGCCAGAATAGTGAAAATAATCAAGATAATAACGAAAACAGTGAAAATCAGCAGCAAGGTGATCAACAAAATAGCCAGCAGCAAAACGACCAACAAAATGGTGAACAAGATGACTCGCAATCGCAAAATGAAGAAAGCGATGAAACAGATTCAGAGCAAACAGAAGAACAAAACCAATCTGAACAAAACGAATCTGAACAGGAGTCAGAAGAAAGCAAAAATAACGAGCAATCTCAAAGCGTAGCCGAACAAGAAGGTGAAAACGATTCAGAACAAACTGAAGAACAAAAAGCACAAGCAATTAGAACAGCTGAAAAACTCGCTCAAGAATCGGAACAAAAACATCAACAAATATTAAATAAAGTGACTGACGACCCTTACCAATTATTACGCAATAAAATGCAATTGGAATACAAAAAACGTCGTCAAAACAGAAGTAATTTAGGAGCAACTAAAAAGTGGTAATAAATTTTATTCGTTTAATAGCTTTATCAACATTAACAAGCTTATTACTTATTCAGTCAGCTTTTGCATTAACGCAAGTCACAGCTACAGTTGATAAAAATCCAGTAATGGAGAAAGAATCCTTTATTTTAGAAGTTACTGCTGATGACGATGTTGATACCAATGCATTAGATACGTCTCCCCTGCTGAAAGATTTTATTGTTGGGCGAACATCAGTAAGCTCACAAACCAGTATGGTTAATTTTAATACCACGCGCACAACAAAATGGACAACAGTTCTTATTGCTCGTACAGCAGGTAATTTTACTATTCCAGCGTTAACGGTAGAATCCTTATCTACCCGCCCTATCTCATTAGAAGTACTAAAAACAAGTAATCAAACAACGTCAGCTTCTCAAGATATTTTTATTACCACAGAGGTTTCATCAAAAGAAGTTTACGTACAAGAACAGCTCACCTTAACTATCAAGCTTCACTTTGCTGCAGAATTAAAACGTGGCAGCTTATCAGAACCGACTTTAGATGGCGCATCAATCACTCAAATAGGTAAAGATAAAGAAAGTGATACCATCATCAACGGTAAAAGATATCGCGTTATTGAACGAAATTATGCAATCAACCCACAAAACAGTGGTGAATTTATTATAAAAACACCAGTTTTTTCTGGTGAAATCATCTCACAAACAAATCGTAGAAGTAATTTTTTAAGCTTTGCTGACACTAAACCCGTCAGTGCGCTAGGCGAAGATATTAACTTAACAGTCAAACCTATTCCTGATAACTATCAAGGCTTTTGGTTACCTAGTGAAATACTCACCTTACACCAAGAATGGCAACCTAATAACGAAAGTTTCATGGTAGGCGAGCCAATAACAAGAACAGTAATATTGACGGCCGCAGGCCTATCTGAAGAGCAACTACCCAAAATTGAAATGAGTGTTCCATCAGGAATAAAAGTTTATCCTGATCAAGCCGAACTTCATACCGGTATGAATAACAACAAGTTGGTCAGCCAGAAAAAACAAAATTTTGCACTCGTTGCAAGTAAAGTAGGAACTTATCAGTTACCTGAAATTCGTATTCCTTGGTGGAATACCGTCACCAATAAAATGCAATATGCGGTTATTCCAGCAAAAAACATAACCATTACTCCTAATGAAGAAATGGCTAATGATAAACAAAATAACAACGTAACCAATAACACTGCACAAGCTATCCCTACAACGGTTAATGAAAATAAACCATTAGAAACTAAAACCGTTATAGTTAAAGAAGCCTCGTGGCTACAATGGCTATTTTTAGCCCTTTGGTTACTAACCTCCTTTGCTTGGTTAATCTCTTCATTTAATAAAAAGAAGAAAAACACTAAAACAATAAAAACAGTCACTCAAAATAGTTATAAAGCTTTACTTAATGCGTGTGACAAAAATAACGGAGAAGAAGCTCTACAACTTATTGTGCCATGGAGTATAGAGTTATTTTCTAATCCGAACATTTCAACATTAGAAGACGCGAAAAACATTATTAATCAAGCCGAATTTAACCAAGCAGTAGCTGATGTGCAACAATGCTTTTATGGTAAAACAGCGCAAAATTGGAATGGTAGTACATTAAAATCACTTATTGTCGATATCAATAAACACCCTAGTAACACTCAAAGCCAGACAATAACACTCAATCCGTAATACTCCCCCCTATCTTTTATCAATCCAAAAGATAGGGGTTCGCAAAATCACGCAAAAATGTCATAGTAGCCCCCAGCTATCCTTTGTTATCCCCGTTACCATTCAAGATACGTATTTCAAAATATCTTGATTAGTAACGGGTATAGAAACCACCTTATAAAATTATTTGAATGATAAAAAAACTATTTGGAAATAAAAAAGCTTCCTCTCAGGTCTCTTCTAACATGACTACTAAACAAGTTAGATACGAAGCACTCGTTAAAGCTCTTCATGCCGATATATATCGTTATGCATACTGGTTATGTCACGAAAAACAAGTCGCAGAAGACCTAGTGCAAGAAACCTTTTTACGTGCTTGGCGCGCTTTAGATTCGTTAAAAGATGAAAAAGCAGCTAAGTCTTGGCTGATCACTATTTTAAGACGTGAAAACGCTCGTCGTTTCGAACGAAAACGTTTCGATATGAGTGAATACGAAGAAGCCACGATAACAGATACCCAATCGATTAGTTCTGAGCAAGATATTGAAAATCATTGGTTACGTGAAAAGATTGGCTCACTTCCAGAAGAATACAGAGAACCTCTAGTTTTACAGGTGATAGGTGGTTTTAGCGGAGAAGAAATTGCAGGCCTTCTATCTTTAAACAAGAACACAGTAATGACACGCTTATTCAGAGCAAGAAATCAGCTGAAAGAAGCATTAGAAAAAGAACCAGAAGTACGAGGTACATACAATGGATGATTTGCAGTTTAGACGAAATATATACGCAGATCCTCAATGCGCAGACGAAGATATTATTAACGCAAAAGCGTCAGATCCTAGTAAACAAAAATTTGCTAGAGAAATAGAGCTATTGGATCAACAAATATTAAACGCACTTAAAGTGCCTGTTCCTGATGATATGGCGCAAAAACTTATTTTACGCCAAGCGCTCGATAGTCATCAGCAGCAAAAAAGAAAAAAAGAATTCATTTAGCTTTAGCGGCATCAGTAGCGTTTGCTATGGGATTAACCATTAACTTCATGCAATTTTCAAACGCTTATACAAATATGGGTGACTATGCGTTTGCACATACAGCTCATGAAGCTGAATATTTTTCGAATAATGACGAAGCCACAGTTACCCTAGCCTCATTAAACAAGAAAATGGCTTCGTTTCATGGTAATTTTTCAGACAAACTAGGTAACTTGATTTTTGCGGATTACTGTCGCTTTGATGGGATGAAAAGCTTACATTTAGTCTATAAAGGTGAAAACTCACCAGTTAACGTTTTTATTATCCCTAAAAGTGAGCATTTAGCCTTTATTAATAGTTTTTCTAATCAACAGCTAAACGGGAAGTCTCTACAGTTTAAAGAGGCTGATATTATTGTTGTAGGCGATAAAACCGAGTCATTACAAAAATGGCAGGAAAATATAAAATCGAATGTAACTTGGTCAATCTAATTTTTTGATTATTAGTTATAAAAAAGGTCAACAGCCCCTAGTCTCTCAATATTGATGTTTTTGTGTATAACAAGGCGAATTTAGGCATAAAAATATCTTGTTGAGTAACTTTGCTTATCCCGAGCTGAGGTTAATTATACAATTGAGTAAGCTATTATTAATAATATGACTTTTAAACAAAAAAAGTAAAAAAATTAATGAAATAAGTTACTAATTCAAATATATTCTTATTACTCGTTAAAATCTCTAAGTAAATCACTTTTTTACTTATTTTTTAATCTTCCTAGGCAAAATTTTGGATCTCAGTGTATAGTTTCTCTGTAGAGGAAAATTTTTCAGAGTAATTAGGACTAATAAATAGAATACTAGGAGTAATATGTATTTTTACGCGGCTAGACAGCCCATTTTGGATCTAAACAAAAAATTATATGCTTACGAATTACTTTTTCGAGATAGCATTGATAATGTTTTTCCTGATGTTGATGGTGATGAAGCAACCAGTAAAATGGTTGAAGCTAGCAAGTTCAATATGGGTATATCTGAATTCACTTCAAACAAACCAGCCTTTATTAATTTTACACTTGAAACATTAAGTAAGGGTTATCCTGAAATGTTAACTACTGATGAAGTAGTTGTTGAAATTTTAGAAACAATAAAACCAGGAAAACGCTTATTAGCCTTATGTAAAGATCTATACGAAAAAGGATATACACTCGCACTTGACGATTATCAACATCAAGCTGTTTGGGCGCACTTTTATCCTTATATAAAAATAATCAAAATAGATTGGCAAATATCCACTGTTGATGAAATTAAAGAAGTTATTAGCGCAATAGAAAAATTCCCTCATATAAAGTTACTGGCTGAAAAAGTAGAAACATATGAAGAATATAACCAAGCCGTAGAGTTAGGCTGTGAATTATTTCAAGGGTTCTTTTTTGCAAAACCTGAAATGATAAAAACAAAAACATTATCACCTTCACAAATGGCAATGGCAGAGCTCCTTTACGAAACATCAAAACCTGATTTAGATTTAGTCAATATTACCTCTGTTTTTGAGCGTGACGTAACACTGTCTTATAAACTCTTACGCTATGCTAACTCAGCTATTTTTAGAAGAAGAGCTGAAATATCTACCATTAAACAAGCTTTAGTAACCCTTGGATTAGTGGAGTTAAAACGATTTATAGGGTTAATGTTTACCGCAAACGTAAATCCAGATAAACCTTCTGAGTTAATTAATTCAGCGATGGCACGAGCTAAGTTTTGTGAACTTGCCGCTGAGAATATAAAACATAATTTAGACAGTTCAATAGCTTTCTTAACAGGTTTACTTTCATTGATAGATGCAATACTTGATGAAGACATTGAAAGTGTTTTAGCCAAGCTACCACTAGCCCAAGAAATTAAAGATACATTACTAACAAAGCAAGGCGATATGGCCCAATTAATTCAATTGGTTGAATTTATAGAACATGCTCAATGGGATGAATCTGCAGCCACAATGGAAAAGCTAGGATTAACAAAAGATCAAACGGTGGAATATTACAACCAAGCACTCTCTTGGGCTGATGAGCAAAGTTTATTGGCTAGTTAATATTAAAATCAAAGCATAAAATTATAAAAAAGGGCTCGTTAATTCATATTAACGAGCCCTTTTTTAATAGCTTAAAAATATCAAAGTCAATTTACTAAAAACTAACGGCAACTTATTGTTAAAGCATTTGTCTTAACGGGTTCAATCCTTATATTAGCTAAACCTAACGATACTTTACCTTGAGGCATTAACTTAAATGGAACCACTAAATCGCCCATTTTCATACCAGCTTTACTAAAGCAAGCTAAATCAATTGATACGGTTTCCCATGTATTCGGCGTTAATTGATTTAATGCCTCATTAATATCCATAGACGCACCACAGCTGCCCTCACCTTCGCACTCCATAGACAAAGCTAACCCTTGCGTAATTTTACCTGTAGTTCTCACCATAAATTTAAGTGCAGAACCTTGAGCTAAATCAGGTCGAAAATCTTCCCTGAAGCTACTTTTACTCGCAATCATAATACCTGCCTGTAGCGTTCCATCTAATTCAATTTGCATCGCATCTTCTTGAACAATACGATCTATCGTTCGGTATTTTAATCCCTCTAACGTATGTGAATTTGCATTCACTTCAACTTGCTTATTACCAGACAATAACCACAACAACCAAGGTTTGTGCATTGTTCCGGTGTATATTCCTCGAGTAATCGTTTCTGAAGTGTTCCACTCAAACGTTTCATTTAAATGATCAGCTAACACATTTTTATCGCCGTAGCTCAAACCAAAGCCATAGGGTAGTAACGGATCATAAATAGCATCATGCCTATTAACGGCTGTTTGATTAGGTAATTTAGGCCAAGAAAATGAAAGCTTCCCAGTAAAGTCATATTGAATATTATCGTCTGTTGACTTTAATATAACATCAGCAACCCCTTGCCCTTCTGAGCCCGGTAACCAAATAGCGACAAAAGCGTCTGAGGCGTTTATTTCTGCATTTACCCACATAGGTCTGCCACTAATAAATAACGCAACAACAGGTATTCCCTTTGATTGAAATGACTTCAGTAAGGCTAAGTCTTGTTTTTCACCTAACTGAAACTCAAGATTTGCTCTATCTCCATGGCCTTCTGCATAAGGATCTTCTCCAAAAACAACAACTGCAACATCGGGTTTTTGTGAATATTGCCCATCAATACTTAATGTAGTTGTGCCCCCCGCTGCTTTTACTTGCTCTGCAATTCCTTGATAAATAGAAGTTCCGCCTGGGAACTCAGCATTGGTATTTTGTGTACCTTGCCAAGTTACCGTCCAACCACCTGATTGTTTGGTAATATTATTGGCTCCGTCTCCTGCCACTAAAATATGTTGCTTAGGAGAAAGGGGTAAAATATTATTTTTATTTTTTAACAACACTAAAGACTGACGCACAGCATCTCGAGCTACCGCTCTATGCTCTTTCGCACCTATTAACTCTGTTTTTCCAGACAATGCTCTATTAGCTGGGCTAGGTTTATCAAATAAGCCTGCTCTTAATTTAACGCGTAAAATACGGCTAACCGCATCGTCAACACGAGAAACTAGAATTTCACCTGCTTTAACTTGAGCAATCGTATTTTCAAGCAAAGGCTTCCATGCAGAAGTAGGTACCATAAATATATCTAACCCTGCATTTACAGCTTGAGCACAACTTTCATTTGAGCAACCTTTGACTTGTCCGTGGCCATTCCAGTCACCCACAACAAAGCCGTCGAAGCCCATTTTTTCTTTTAAAACATCATTCAATAAATACTTGCTGCCATGATTTTTTTCACCGTGCCAACTATTAAAAGAAGCCATCACAGACTGAGACCCAGCAGATAATCCCCCCATATAACCTTGCGCGTGAAGTTTGAAAAGATCTTCTTCTGAATCAATATTATCACCTTGATCATCTCCGCCAACGGTTCCGCCATCACCTAAAAAATGTTTAACGGTACTAATAACCCGATTATCTCCTAGAAAGTCTTTATCCGCATGGCCTTGCAAACCTTTAACGATAGACGCAGCATATGTTTTCACTATGTCAGGATCTTCAGAATAACCTTCGTAAGTTCTTCCCCAACGATCATCACGTACTACAGCAACTGTTGGTGCAAACACCCAATCAATGCCCGTTACCATAACTTCTTTAGCTGTGATTGCAGCAATTTTTTCGATTAAATCAGGGTTATTAGCAGCACCTAAACCAATATTATGTGGAAACAAAGTAGCGCCAATAACATTGTTATGGCCGTGTACAGCATCAGTCCCCCACATGGTTGGAATATTAATACCATCTAAACTGTCATCTACTGACGCTTGATACATATCCTCTGCAAGCTTTATCCAATCATTTGGTGTTGAATGTTTGTTACCATTTGGGAAAGAGCCGCCGCCATTTAAATACGAACCAAAGCCATATTTACGCATATCGTCAACGGTAATATCTCTAATTTCAGGTTGTATCATCTGAGCAACTTTTTGCTCTAACGTCATACTATCCACTAAAGCTTTTACTTTACGCTCTAATTCAGGATCGGTTTTCACTTCGTATGCTAATTTTGGCCAAAGCTGATTGTTATTCTGTTCAAGCGCACCTTTAATCTGCTTTGATGATTGCTCTTCAATTTTGTTATGTTCAACGCTATTACACCCCTGAATAAGGAATAATAAGGTAAAACTTAACGCTAATGTTGAATTATATTTTTTCATAAAGAAACCCAGAATATTTAGAAAATATTATTGTGTTTATTCGCCTATTTATATAAATAGACGAACAAGCGCCATATAAATATTTTCTTTAAAAAACAGTTATTAATCGTTATAAATAAAAAGAAAAATAAAGACTTACTTCAAACTCAAACAAATAGTAAATAATTTGTAGATAGCGTATTAAATAAAACTTATTGACCTTTTAGGTATAAAACACTAACCTAAATGTAAGCGCTTTCATAGTGGTATTTTAAATAATAGCAATTTTGATAAATCGTTAAAATATTGAATCACTAATATTCAATAAAAATTACAGAACTAAATTCTTCTACTATTTCTTGGACGTAAAATGAGAAAACTATCTTTACCCGTAAATTCTAAAATGCTTACACCTTCGTTTACCTTTGGTGTAGCAACAGCTTCATTTCAAATAGAAGGAGGTATCGATTCAAGATTGCCCTGTATTTGGGACACATTCTGTGCAACCCCAAATAAAGTAGCTGACGGCTCTAATGGTGCAACCGCTTGCGATCATTATAATTTATGGGAAGATGATTTAGATTTAATTGAATCTTTAGGTGTAGATGCATACCGATTTTCAATTTCTTGGCCCAGAGTTATGCATAAAAATGGGGAATTAAATCAAGAAGGTGTTAATTATTACCTGAATATTTTAGAACGCTTAAAGCAAAAAAACATCAAAGCGTTTGTAACGCTATATCATTGGGATTTACCGCAACACCTTGAAGATAATGGCGGTTGGCTAAACCGTGAAACAGCTTTCGAATTTGCTGACTATACAGATAAAATAACACAAGCTATCGGCCATAAGGTTCACTCTTTTGCGACCCTAAACGAACCCTTTTGTAGTGCCTATTTAGGCTATGAAATTGGCGTACATGCCCCGGGTAAAATGGGGCAAGGGAACGGAAGAAAAGCAGCACATCATTTATTATTAGGCCATGGTTTAGCTATGGAAAAACTCAACAAAAACTGCCCTCATGCTCTTAACGGCATTGTACTTAATTTTACGCCTTGCTATCCCGCTAGCGAAAAAGAAGAAGATATTAAAGTGACTCAGTTCGCTGACGACTACTTTAATCAATGGTACGCAAAGCCAATATTTGATGGTGAATATCCGGAAATATTACACGAATTACCTGAAGAAAATCGTCCAGAAATATTAGCCGGAGACATGGAGATAATTTCTCATCCAATTGATTTCTTGGGTATTAATTTTTATACGCGTGCTATATACAAAGCTGACGACACTGAACATTTTATTCAATTAGCTCCACCATCACCTAGAACTGATATTGGTTGGGAAGTATATCCACAAGCACTCAACAAACTACTTACATCACTTAATGAAACCTATAAACTGCCACCTGTTTACATCACCGAAAACGGTGCTGCTATGGCTGATATAATGGAAAACGGCCAAGTAAATGATTTTGATAGAGTTAACTATTACCAACAACATTTAACCGTGGTAGATCAAGCAATTAAAAATGGTATCACCATTGACGGTTATTTTGCTTGGAGTTTAATGGATAATTTTGAATGGGCAGAAGGTTACTTAAAACGCTTTGGTATTGTTCATGTTGACTATGAAACACAAAAAAGAACCATTAAAGCTAGCGGACATGCCTTTAAATATTTGATATCTAATAGATAGTTAAAAAGTTAAATTATTATCCGTAATCAGATACGATGAAGTTAATATTCATCGTTTACCATAAACTAACAATAATAAGATAATCAATATGACCAAACTGCCATTCTATGAAAAAGTCGGTTACGCCATGGGAGATGCTGCTGCTAATTTAGTGTGGCGTGGAGCGTTAGCTTACTTAGCCGTATTTTATACCGACACGTTTGGAATCACCGCCGCCGCCGCCGCCATGCTATTTTTAGTGGTTAGATTATCTGACGGAGTTACGGATATTGTAATGGGCATGATCGCCGACAGAACAAACACGCGTTGGGGTAAATTTAGACCTTGGATTTTATGGTCTACTCCCGTTCTTGGCTTATTTATGGTGCTATGTTTTACCACACCGAACTTTAGCGATAATGGCAAACTAGTTTATGCCTACTTTACCTACATAGGTTTAACCTTAGCTTACACATTAAACAACGTGCCCTACTCTGCCTTGATGGGTGTGATGACAGACAGCGATACAGAAAGAACAAGCTTATCGGGCTTCAGATTTGCTGGAGCATTTTTAGGAGGCCTTTTAGTGATGGGATTTCTGCCTGATTTAGTCGCTTACTTTGGTAATGGCAACGATGCTCAAGGCTATCAATATACTATGTACGTATTTGCATCGTTACTTATTGCTTTAATGGTGATTACATTTGCAACAACAAAAGAGCGCGTAGAAGCTCCGGTTGATCCAAACTCTAATTTAAAAACAGAGCTTTGGGATTTAACCAAAAACCTACCTTTTATTATTTTACCCTTATTATCAATGACCTTATTTTTTTACTATCGCGAAATATACAGCGGTATATTCTTCGTTGTTGTAATGACAGCTATGGCTATTTTTATCAAAAAACTCGTCAAAAACACACCTGAAAACATGACAGGAACTCAGCGCGACATGGTTGATTTGTTAACCAACAAACCTTGGTTAATTCTTCTTGGTATGGGATTCTTAACTATGATGTTTAATGGCATAAAATACGGTGTAATCGCCTACTATTTTAAATACCATGTAGGTGACGAACTTATGGCAGGTCAGTACTTTGTTGCTTTGCTTATTGTTTCTATTTTAGGTGCTTTAGCCACAGAACACTTATCTAAATGGCTGGGTAAAAAGAAGGTATTTATTATCTCACTCATACTGAGCGGCCTTTTAACAGGCGCTTTTTATTGGGTACCACAAGGCAATGTTACCGCTATTTTTGTTTTAGGTTGTTCCGCTGAATTTTTCGCCGCTATGATGCCAACGTTATTTTTTACTATGCTAGGTGATTCAGCCGATTACTCTGAATGGAAAAACAAAAGAAGAGCCACTGGATTAATTTATTCCGCGGGTACTTTTGTACAAAAAACAGGTGGTGGTTTTGCCGGAGCGTTAGTATTAGTTGTACTGGCGAGTTACGGCTATAACGGTATGGATGCATCAACAATTGATCAGTCTTTACCTGGCATGCAATTATTAATGAGTTGGATCCCCGCCAGTTTTGCTTTTATTGCTGCAGGACTTATGGTTTTATATCCATTAACAAGTCAGCAAAATGCATTAATTGGTTCTGATCTAATGCAACGTAGAGTAGAAAACTAAAGAGATAAACTTTTTAGTCTACTGACCTCTTTAAGAAGAATCATGATAAAATATAAAAATTAATTTATAACCTATTTTTAACATGTCACCTAACGTAAAATAGACACTTAAATAACATTATTGTATAAAAATAGTTTACCCCGAACAGGGGTTAATAATAACAATGGATAATCATGGCAACTATTTACCAAGTTTCTGAACTTGCAGGTGTATCATTAGCAACCGTATCTCGTGTTTTAAATAAAAATACCCGCGTTAGTGATAAAACACGTGAGAAAGTTGAGAATGCCATGAATGAATTAGGCTATCGACCTAACTCTATCGCTCAATCTCTTGCATCCAATCGCTCAAACAGCGTTGGTATCCTTGTCGCTGAACTGCACGGCCCTATTTTTGGTCATATGATGGCAGGGGTAGAATCTGAATTAAGAGCTGCAGGTAAACACGTTATTATTACCACCGGTCACAGTGAAGAAGAAAAAGAAAAAGACGGTATAGAATTTTTACTCAGTAGAAATTGCGATGCACTTGTTTTGCATGTTGAGGCTGTTTCAGATGAGTTCTTAATCGAATTAAGTAAAGGTAAAGTACCTGTTTATTTAATGAGCCGTTACGTAAATGAACTAAAAGATCACTGCATTAGTATAGATAACCGCTTAGGTGGTTATTTAGCAACTCAAGCCGTTTTAGCGCAAGGTCACACCGAGATTGCGTACATTACAGGTCACCAATATAAAGCCGACTCTGTTAATCGTCTTATTGGCCATAAAAAAGCATTAGCTGAAAAAAATATAACTTTTGATGAAAACCTATTTTTTGTGGGCGACTACAAAGAAACAGGCGGAAGCGCAGGATTAAAACACTTTATTGATAATAAACGATCATTTTCAGCTTTAGTTTGCGCCAACGATGAAATGGCATCAGGTGCCATGAAATATGCACGAGAGCATGGTTATGAACTCCCTGAAGACTTATCAATAATGGGCTTTGATAATGTTATTTTTGCTAACTATTTATATCCTAAATTAACCACCATTGATAATCCCGTAAACGAGATGGGAAAGATGGCGGCTAAGTTAGTCCTTAAAACCGTGTATAACCAGAAAAATATTGAGATTCAAAATATCTTTGAACCTAAAGTTATTATGCGTAAGTCTGTTATTAAATATAAATAACACTCATTAAAGTGATGTATCCCCCTTCAGTGCACGGCATCTGAGCAGTTCATTGTCAAAAATATATTTTTATCAAGCCTTATTCAATTTAACCTGACTCCTACATGAATGTAACGCATGACGTTGAACGCAAGATCTGTTATTGCGACCAATCACAATAACCAATTGATCATTTATCTTATCTCACAGGATGTTTTAGCTTACATGGAGGCTTCCCATTTACACCTACATAAGCTCGATAAAACGAAGAATAATCCCCAAAGCCTACATCTAATGCAGCATTCAACAGCGATAAATTTGGTTTAGATCTAATAGCGGCTTCAATCGCATTGAGCCGTAATTGAGTCCTATAAGCCGTCATTGTTACCCCTACTTCACGCTTAAACACTTGACCTAAATGAGTATTACTCGCCCCAGCTTGATCCGCTACTTGTGCAATAGTTAATGTTAGATCATTTCGCATTAGCCTTAATGCTCTTGCAACTGCAGGGTGTGCAGTTAAAGTTGTAGTATGCTGAGCTTGCTTCCAATGCTGATGCATACGATACAACCACCAACCTAGCCCAATATTTAGTGCATCCGCATCATGAGTATTAATTAATATATCCGACAAAGATACCAATTCATCTAAAGCTACTTCAGATAAACGTCGTGGTATATGAGAAGAGTCTCCATATTCCTCTGGGTGTAAGGGAGGAGACATTAATAACGATGGTGAAATTGCTGCAACAATCATATCAGCGTCATCATCCTCTTTTACCAAAAAATGTGCATCTGCCGCCCGCGCTAAAAGCAAAGTACCTCGACCTAAAACAATCAATTCACCATTGATAAAATACTGTATCTGCCCAGTCAGACCAATAAAAATATTTAATTCTGGAATACGTCTAGGGGCAGGATCAAATAATCGTCTAGTGCTACGTCGCCATATACGACCTCGCTCATCAGGTGCTAAGAGAGGAATTAATGGAGGCGGATTATTAATCAACAGATATTCCTTATATAGAAAAACGCAATGATATACATGTAAAACGCAAATAATACGGGGTTATTCTCTGATATTGTACACTTAAAAGCAATATAACCAATATAACTAAACAAAACCAAATTTAAGGAAAACTAAAATGTCAGATATCGCCACTCAGTTTGCCGAAAATGGCTTTTACCATGCTAAAGGTTTATTCAACGCAGCTGAAGTTAGTGTACTTGAGAAAGATTTTGAACAAATTGTTACACAACTAAATAACAGTAATGAAAACATCGACGCTACATGGAACGGAACAGAAACCAGACGTATAGCGTCTAAAAACGATACCATCTTGCATACTCATAATGTACAAAAGTATTCACGCAACTGGCTCGATGCATTCTTACACTCAAAATTCTTACATGTCGCTGAGCAAATATTAGGAAATGATATTATATTGCATCACTCTAAGCTGTTTCAAAAACCATCTGAAAATGGTTCTCCTTTCCCAATGCATCAAGACTGGTCATATTTCCCTACAGTCAAAGACACCATGATCGCAGGCATTATACATGTGAGCAATGCTACTGATGAGATGGGTTGCTTAAGAGTTTATCCTGGCTCCCATAAACTGGGAAGGATCGAAGGATCGAATGGCCGTCAGCCTAATAAGATTCTGGATCAATATCCTATTAAAAATGCTCAAGTGATTGAAGCCGAACCTGGTGACGTCGTTTTTTTCCACTACTTCACATTACATGGCTCCATGCCCAATCGCTCGAATAAAGTACGTAAAACTGTTCTTTGTCAACTTTATAATGGAGCTGATCATGTTGAACCAGAGAACAACCACCCCAACGAACGACTGGTGCTGCAAGGATGGAACCATCATATTTCTCGAGATGAAGCAGGCTACAAACTGTAAAGCAACTTCATAAAAACTCTTTAATTTTTCGTTGAAGATAGTGCTATTTTAATCAAAATTACCAGAGCCAGTTGACCTTTACGGTATGTTTTTACAACCGCTAGTTTGGCCTTTATACCAAGCTAGCATTACCTTACAGGTTTGTTTAAACAAAATTCATACCCAAAAGTTCAAAAACCTCTAGCATCTAACTTATATTGATTGCGATAGGGTTATCTTCAACATTTAAGCTTTCAAGTGATTAATAATGTCAACAATAAAAAATGCTATTACCCCTCCACATAACCTTACATCTGAATCAATAATTAACCCACACGGTATGATAGTTGGTGAAGGCAAATTTAAATATCGAATAAACACCAATTGGGGAAAACTTGATCCAGCAAAAATACCTGTGGAAAATTGTCACGACATCACCCTAGATTCAAAAGACCGAGTTATTATGGTGACTGATAATATTCAAAACAATTTTATTATTTACAACAAAAATGGAGAGTTACTCGAGCATTTTGGTACCGAATTCCCTGGCGCGCATGCCATAAAAATTGTTCACGAAAATTCTGAAGATTTTATGTATATTGTTGATAGCGGCTGGAAGTTAAATAGAAACTGGGATGGAGTAACAACTGGCAAGCCTGACTCCCCTTACAACAAAGTTATTGGCCAATCAGGCTTCATTGCCAAATTAAATATGCAAGGCGATATAATATTCACTATTGGTCACCCGCAAACTATTGGAATATATACACCAGACATGCCGTTTAAGCCAACTGATATAGCAATAGCCCCTAATGGGGACATATATATTACTGACGGATACGGCTCCGATTACCTTATACAATACGATAGTCAGGGGCGATATATTCACCATTGGGGTGGTCACGATAATACAGATACTCACTTAAACTTATCAAATACACATGGAATCAATATCGATTTACGAAATCCATTAGATCCCCACCTAGTGGTTAGCTCTAGAGCTGAACGAGCATTAAAATTATTTTCATTAAATGGTGAATATCGTAAAACTATTTCTGTACCAGGAGCATGGATTGGAGGTCCTGTTTTCAAAGGTGAATATTTTTATGCCCCCGTTTGTTGGTCTGATGTTGACGGTAAAAAAACTGATAATTCAGGGTTTATTTCTATTTTTGATAAAAATAATCAAGTAATAGCTAATATTGGTGGTGAAAAGCCAATATATATAAACGGCGAACTACAGCCAATGAAAAGCACCAAGGATATATTTCATCATTGCCATGGAGTGTGTGTAGATGATGATGGAAACTTATATGTTAGTCAGTGGAAGGCAAATCATACATATCCGATTAAACTAGAAAAAATATAATTCATAATGATTTAACCTGAACTCGCTTAATAAATGCTTCTCTAGCAGCTATTTTTTATATTTCAATTTGTTAAGCATCTCTTAAACCGAGTTCAGGTTAATTAAATGCTGTTGATCTTTACAATAAAAAAGTAAACAACATTTGGGGCAGTTATGATGATTTAACATAACGCTCCCAAATGTGAGATTTATATTAACAGTAGATAACTAGAAATTACTGCCTAGGCTCAACCATAATAACTCTAAAGTCATTCACATTGGTATGTGTTGGGCCTGTAATAATTAAATCATTCAGCGCTTCAAAAAAATGAAAACTATCATTCTTCATTAAATAATACTCAAGCGACAACCCTTTCTCTTGTGCTCGTTCTAACGTAGCTTCATCAATAAAAGCACCAGCAACATCTTTATTTCCGTCAACGCCGTCTGTATCACACGCTAACGCTGATATTCCTTTAGCACCCTTTAATTCTTTAGCTAACGCAAGCATGTATTGTTGATTAGGTCCGCCATCCCCAGATTCTTTATCTAAAGTAACCGTAAGCTCTCCACCTGAAAAAAACAATGTGGGTTCATTCAACGTTTGCGCTTCTAAAGCGATTTTTGCATGTTCTGCGGCGACTTTATTCGCATCACCCACTTCATCATAATTAAGAACTTTAATTTTCCATTTCGACAAATCAACACTCGCAATCGCTTTATCAATAGACTGTCGAGCATTAGCCATAATAGTAAAATTTTTAATAAGCTCTGGAGATATTGACTGATCAGAAATGCTTTCTTTAGCGGGTTCAGCAAGCAGCGCCTTTTCGACTGAAGCAATAGGCTCCCAATGGTATTTCCTTAATACACTAAGAGCTTGTTCACCTGTAGTAGAATCTTTGACCGTAGGACCCGAAGCTATAGTTGCAGGATCATCGCCTACTACGTCAGAAATAATTAAGGTATAAAACTCGCCTTTAATGGCTTGAGCTAGCTTGCCACCTTTTATTTGAGACAGTTGTTTGCGCACACAATTAATTTCGTCAATAGAAGCTCCAGAGCCTAATAAAAACTTATTTAATTGCATTTTTTCTGCAAAACTAACACCTTCAATAGGTAATGAAAGTAAAGCAGAACCTCCGCCTGAAATTAAAAAAACGACTGGTACATCTTTAGGTACGCTCTGAGCTAAAGCTAAAATTTCTTTACCTGCGTTAATACTCCCTTCATCAGGAATAGGATGACCTGCCGTTAATATTTTAATACGACCAATACTTGAGTTATTGGTATAGCCATGGCGAGTAACAACCGTTCCATAACATTTTTCTCCAAAGAACTCGTGCATAGTATTAGCCATATCCACAGCGGCTTTTCCTGCTCCTATTACACATAAACCGTTACTGGCATCTATATTTTCAAGATGTTTTGGCATACATACCGACGGTAGACTTTCGTTTACTGCGATTTCAAATAAATTTTGTAAGAATTTTTTAGTTTTCATTGTATTACACACATAAAATAAAAAACAAAGGACCTTTCGATCCTCTGTTAAAAGCTAACTAAATAACAGCGGGATTGATAAACAAATAGCGATCATCACAAAAAAGTAAGCCACTAAAATAACGATATCTTTTTTTGTTAAAATAGCAGGAGTATCAGCTAAAGAAGTTAATGATGGGTTATAAGCCATACGCTCTGTTTTATTAAAAAGTAAAATTCCATATGCAACAACACAAGTCACAATTAACCCAACCAAGTTCCACCAAAACCAAAACAATTCAGGCACGCATAACCAGAGGAAAATATTAAATGCTACCCCCGAAAGAAGTCCAATATTAATCTGTAAAGCACATAAACGTTTATCAAAAACAGCCAATAAGAAAATGGCTAAAATAGGTCCATAAAAAACAGAGCCCACTTTATTTATAGCTTCAATCACGGTTGCGGCGATATCACCTGCATACAGAGAAAGTGTTAAAGTAACCACTCCCCATATAATCGACGTATATTTCGCGTATTTCATATACGTTTCATCGTCAGGCTTCTTACCAGAAATACGACAATAATCCTCTACCGTAACCGCTGATAATGAATTAATAGTTGAACTTAATGACGACATTGCCGCAGCTAAAATAGCCACAATTAAAATACCTATCATGCCATGAGGAAGATAGTTAATAATAAACACAGGCATCATCATATCGCTTTTATCTTGCGGTATTAACTCAGCAAAACTTGCATCAGTTAAAGCTAACGTACCAATAATTAAGCCTGAAAAACAATAAAGTAAAGTAACAGGAAAGCGTAAAAAGCCATTCGCCATCATCATTTTTTTAAGTTGGCTGGGATCTTTTGCCGAAAGTGCACGTTGGGTTTGAGTTTGGTCACAACCGTAATAAGAGGCATACAAAACGATACCGCCGAATACCATAGGTAAAAAACCAAAGCCATCACCTTCCACACCATAGGATGAGAAATTAATCGCCTGTAAACGAGATTGATCTACGTTTTCCAATAAACTACTAATACCACCGAGATGACTTAAGCCAAAATAGATACAAGCAACCGTACCTAATACGATAATAATCATTTGAATCGCATCACCATATACAACGGCTTTCATTCCACCCTGAAGTGAATATAACAGAGTGATAACACCTACCAATACAATAGACTGCCATAATGTTATGCCCATAGTAGCAATAAGAATAAGTGACACAGCATAAATCATGATACCGGTAGAAAAAGCACGGCTAAATTGAAAAACAAAACTGATAACCAATCGGGAAGAACGCCCAAACCGTTGCTCTAGATAGTCGTAAATACTAACAACCCCCGAACGATACAAAACGGGTAATACAGTAGATAAAACCAAAATCATAGCTAGTGGAACAGCTAATTCGTAAGACAACCACTGCATTCCACCACCTTCTCGAAGTCCAACAAACGCAGGTGCAGATACAAAACTAATCGCCGAAAGTTGTGTTGCCATTACTGACAACGTTAGAGGCTTCCAGCCTAGTGTTCTACCACCTAAGAAATAATCAGATTTAGTTGATTGTCCCCTAAGTTTGAATCCCATATAAACAAGTAGGAAAAGATAAACAGCAATAATGCCATAATCAAGAATATTCATTGAAGTAACAGCCTTAGCCCAAATTTAGTGATTTAAGCAAGAATAAAATATAGTTATATGCTTTTACGCTGTGTAAATTACATCGGGTATTTTTTACATAACGTATAACTTTATGAAAAAGGCAATACTTTTATTGGTATTGCCTTTTATTGGTATAACTTAATATTGATTAAAAGTCATATCTTGCTGTAATACTAACTCTACGAGGTAACACAGGACGGCCAACGAAGAATTCACCACCATTTACTTGACTATTACCTTGTCGTGGAGACCCTTCAGAAATACCTTCACTATCAAATAAATTCCAAACCCCTAAACCTAAACGGATTTGTTGTTCATTCATAAGCTCCCATGTATAACCTAATTCTAGTGTTGAAATAGTATGACTGTCTAATACAACACTATTACTGTCGTTAGCAAAAGCTTCGCCAAAATAGCTAAATGCTATACGAGCATCAACTGCGCCGTTATTATATGCAAAGCCAATATTACCTGATAAATCTGGCTGTCTACTTGGTTCTTTACCGTCGTTATTTCCTTCTGCAAATTGAGCATCTTGATAAGTTAAGTTACCATCAATAATAAACTCATCAGAAATATTCCATCGAGCAATAACTTCAACACCCGTTGTTTCAGTTGATAGCGTTGTTACTGTTTCAACAATCTCACCATTAAGGCCATTTTCAAACGTAACGCCACGTCGATTATCTAAATTCGCCATAAATATTGATGCATCAATATATAAATCATCAGGAAAATACTTAATACCTAAAGTTGCTAAGGTAATATCTTCACCCTCGTAACTTTGCGGCTCACCATTTTCATTAAATTGAATACTTCTTAATTGCGGGAAGAAATACCCTTTTGAAGCATTACCATAAAGGTTAATGTCATCATCTAATTTATATAAAGCGGCTACTGAAAATGCAGCTTCTGTAGTACTAACTTCACCGTATAAAAACTGCCCATTACCAGTAGTATTAACTTGTAAATTTGGTGCTAAACTTGGGTCATCATTTACAACAACACTTGTACTGCCTTCTGATTTTTGAGTTCCTTCAGAACGTTCAATCCTCATACCCACGTCAAACGCCCAATCATCATTTTCCATTTGATCGGTAATATATAATGCAGTACGGGTATTAGTAAGTTGCTTATTGGTATAACCAATTCCTGGCCCAACAACACCATTTTTAGAATATTGAACTACATTTCCTGCACCATCTGTAAATGATAGATCAACTAAACGAGCATTTTTACCATCACTAAAATCAGCTAAATAACTTGAAGTTATATTATAATCCATTTGTTCAGCATGAATAAAAAACGTACCTATATTTAACGTATGCTCAAACCCACCGCCTTCTAAAGTACCAGTAAGGTTAAATTCAGTACTGAAAAAACTACCATCACGTTGGCGATCTAATAACCTATTACCAAATAATAACGTATCATTAGGTACAGCTTTGCCTGTTTCAGACCATGTATAGCTAGGTGTACCATATAAATCTGTTAAAGATTGTTTAGTACCATCACCATTCACATCAAAACCATGAGCTGCATTATCGGCATAACCTGCTAACGGCTCTGGAGAATTAGCAATACCATCACCATCTAAAAAGAGGTTAAATTGATGGTCATAATCAGCTCCTTTTGCTTTAGCATTTAATGTCCAGCTATCATTTAAGTCTTTTTCAAACTCAATAGCAATTGAGCCACCAATTGTAGAAACACCATTTCTAATAGGTGATTCATAAGTACCATCTGCTGTTGGATAAGATAACTCAGCAGCAGAAACTGTTTGACCTACATAAACGGTACCACCATCATTACCTGTTAACCTTTCTCTGCTCTCTCCATCAAGAGGTAATGGTAAGAAAAACTGTACTTGATCATCGATCATTTGACCTGATATTTTGAAAAAACCATCATCAAATTCTTTAAGAATGTTACCGCGTAATTGATAACCTTTGGTAGGTAAGCCTGAATCTAATGGCCCTTCGTCGTATCTATAATATCCAGACATAGCATAATATAGATTATCTTGGCTTGATAATGGTCCGCTAGTATAAAAATCGGTTCTTAAACGACCATCTTCTGCAATTTCTACTTGAACGGTACTTTCTGGATCATCTGATCCCGTTTTAGAAATATAGTTAATAATACCAACTACAGAGCCAGGTCCAAATAAGTTAGAGACACCACCGCCAACAAATTCAACACGTTCGATACCTATATCTGCACGATAATAAACATCTTGTGCTGAAGATGTTAGTCCAGACTGAAATGTTGGCATACCATCAAAATTTAAAGGTGTAAATTGAAATTGCCCGCCAGAAGGTAAGCCTCGAACAAAAGCGTTAGTTGCAACTTCACCACCACCGCCTTCAACTTTTATTCCCGGAACACTCATTAGCATATCAGCTTGGCTACTAAAACCTTTACGAGCCATATCTTCATTACTAAACCATGTAGTTTTTGCTGGAGTATCAGCTTCAGTACGCTGTACGCTTGAACCTGTTACAAGAATAACTTCAGTATTTTCTGCTGCTTTTTTCTTGTCTGCAGACACTTCTTCTGCAGCCCACGTAAATGTAGATGATGTAGCTAAAGCAACCATAATAACTTTAGATAATATATTTAATTTCATTTCTTACTTCCCCGTATAACATGTTGATATTTAATTGTTTTAAAATTCATGTCCAGTTATTAATAAACAAAATGTTTGCAGTTAACTCAATTTAATATAGTTCATTTCACGATAAATTCTATCTTAGATTTTAGTTAACCTATTTTTTGCTTGTTTACTAATTACTCACTACAGTAAAACATATAGTTTTTTTCATTTCAACCCAAAATAGGTTTTATTTATCTTGATATCGAGTTCGATTTAATGATTTAATACCCATAACGAGTTATTTATATTTAGAGAGAGTATAAAAATGACAGATAAAAATGCATTAATAGAGCAAGCAAAAAATATTTTAAAACGGAACGATGTAGACGGTTACACAGTGCCTACACATGACTTATATCCCTTTCAGTGGAATTGGGATGCCGCTATTACCGCCTTAGGATGGATGAAATTTGATGAAAGCCGTGCATGGCTAGAAATAGAAATGCTATTAAAAGGTCAATGGGATAATGGCATGGTGCCACATATTATTTTTCATAAGCCTGTAGATACCTATTTCCCAGGACCAGATGTTTGGGGGGTTAAAAATGAGATCCCAACAACGGCAATATCACAACCTCCTGTACTTGTTAGTATAGTTAAAATTATGGTTGAGCAAGCAACTGACAAAGCCCTAGCTGAAAGCAAGTTAGCTGAAATGTTACCTAAACTTATTGCCTATCATCAATGGTGGTACAACGACCGAGATCCCGAAAACACAGGCCTTGTTGTGAGCTATCATCCATGGGAATCGGGTATGGATAACAGCCCAGCTTGGGATGAAAGTTTAGCTGCCGTACCTCCGGTAAACTATACCTATAAACGTAAAGATCTCGATCATGTTGATTCAGACGAACGACCTCATGCAGAACAGTATGACCGCTACCTTTACCTTGTTGATTTTTTCAAAGAATCAAACTTTGACAGTGAAATCATTTATAAAAATTGTCCATATAAAGTCAATGACTTAGGTATCATTACAATACTACACAAAGCCACTAAAGATCTTATTTCTCTTTGTAAAAAATCAAACTCAAACGAGCAAGAAGTGACTTGGTTTAATGAGCAATTGGCATTAACAGAAAAAGGGATTAATACCCTTTGGAGCAATGAACATAACAGCTTCTTGAATAAAGATGTTATCACTCAAAAATTATCTCCTGTGTTAACCACCGGAACCATGCTCGTTATTTATGCTGAACTTGCTTCAACCGAACAAATGAATGTTCTGAAGCCTTTATTAAATGACTGGTTAAACGAAACTAAATATTGTATGTCTTCAACCTATGCTAAATGTGAAGCGTTTGAGCCACAAAGATATTGGCGCGGTCCAGTATGGTTACATATTAACTGGATGATCGCATTAGGCGCTGACAGCTATGGCTTAACCGAAGAAAGCGCACAATTAAAAGCAGAATCAGAAGAGCTATTAGTAGAGTTTGGTTACTTCGAATATTTCAATAGTAAAACAGGTGTAGGCTGTGGCGGTGACGATTTTTCGTGGACTGCAGCAATCGCATTACATTGGTTTTTATAAAGTATAAAGAGAGATAGACTAATGAAATCAGTCATTTGTTTTGGTGAAGCCCTTATCGATTTTTTAAATACTAATCGATTTGAAGAAAAGCCTTTATGGTTAAATGAGTTTCGACAATACCCCGGCGGCGCGCCAGCAAATGTTGCTGTAGCCATAGCAAGGTTAGGTGGAACATCTTTATTTGCAGGACAAGTAGGTAAAGACAGTTTCGGTGATTTTTTAGAGCAAGCACTTACTTGTTATCAAGTAGACACTCGATTAATGAGCCGTCACCCCACTGCAAAAACAGCACTTGCGTTTGTTACACTCGATGAAGAAGGTGATAGAAGTTTTACCTTTTTCAGAGAAGCTACAGCTGACTTATTGTTTAAACCTTCTCAAGTAGATGAAAACTGGTTTACTCACTCTTCTATCTTTCATTTTTGTAGTAATACGTTAACCAATGCAGATATTACCGAAACCACACAATTTGCAGTAACTATGGCGAAAACAAAAGGACTAACCATTAGTTTCGATGTTAATTTACGCCATAATTTATGGCTAAATGAATCGGTAAACATTGAACGTGTTAATGCCTTAGCTGAACAGGCTCATGTATTAAAATACTCAAAAGACGAATTAGATTTCCTCGCCCAAGGAAAGCAAAAAGCTTATATCAACAAATTAATCACCCAAGGTGTAATGCTGGTGCTTGTAACTGATGGCCCTGATACCATTCATTACTATAGTAGTACTTGTGCTGGAACGGTTAATCCACCATGTGTAAATGCTGTAGATACTACCGCAGGTGGGGATGCCTTTATTGGCGGCTTTTTATTTGGTTTAAACAAAATTAGCCAAACAAGCTCAACTAAACAACATCTAACTTCAGTAAACTCAATCATTCCTTTAATCAACTTTGCAGCAGCTTGTGGTGCGCATGCCGTTACTAAACCCGGCGCATTCCCAGCACTCCCAATATTTGATGATGTATCTTCAAGTTGGCAATTAAACTCATTCGATAATAAATCGTAAATAAAAAGGCCGAATATGAATTTTTATAGCTCTGAATTTTTAACACAACATAGCCAATCTATTCTTGATTTTTATGACAATAGTGTTGTTGATCAAACTGGCGGTTATTATCAAAATTTTTATGATAATGGCGAAGTTTTTAATGGGGGTTTTCGCCAATTAGTCAGTAGTACACGTATTATTGTTAACTATGCTATGGCAGGAATAGCCTTTAATAAACCAGAATACTTTACGATTGCAAAGCATGGTCTTGATTACCTAGAACAAATACATTGGCAAGAAAAAAGCCAAACCTATGCATGGACTTTAGAAAATCATCAGCCTCTTGATATGACACAACAAGCCTATGGTTACGCATTTGTTTTATTAGCCTATGCCGCTGCTAAAAAAGCCAATATTATAACAACCGATGAGCCATTATTAAAAACTTATCAGTTATTAGAGCAACGCTTTTGGCAACCTGAATTTGGTTTATACGCCGATGAAATTAACATGCATGGAGAGCTGAATGACTATCGTGGCCAAAATGCCAATATGCATTTATGTGAAGCTATGATTGCCGCTTATGAAGCAACCCATAATAATTTATTTTTAGACAGAGCTTTTCTCATTGCTGAAAATATAGCTCAACGTCAAGCAAGTTATACCAATGGTTTAATTTGGGAGCATTATAAAACCGACTTTTCTCCTGATTGGGAATACAACAAAAATGATCCTAAAAACTTATATCGTCCTTGGGGATTTCAGCCAGGTCATCAAACCGAATGGACAAAGCTATTATTAATGCTTAACCGTCACAAACCGACTGCTTGGTTAGTTGACACAGCAAAAGTATTATTCGATAAAGCGATGGATGTTGCATGGGATGAAACTCACGGCGGACTTATTTACGGTTTTGATCCTCAAGGAAATTGGTGCGACGACGACAAATACTTTTGGGTACAAGCAGAAAGCTTTGCCGCTGCCGCCATGTTACATAAAGCAACAGGTGAAGAAATCTATTTAACTCATTACAATAAACTGTGGCAATATAGCTGGGATCACATGATCGATCATACCTATGGCGCATGGTTTAGAGTGTTAACGCGTGATAATAAAAAAATGTCTGATGAAAAAAGTAGCGCTGGTGCAAAATGCGACTACCACACGTTAGGCGCTTGTTTAGAAGTATTAAGAACAATAACACCCTAATGTTAAAAATACTTGTTATCTCAATATGCGTGTTACCTAAAGCACGCATATTAATAATTCAGTAGATAACAATATCTGATTAAACAAAACAAACCACCAAAGGTTTTAACTTATTCTAAAAAAGATGTTTTAATAACTGCCTGTTACATAATATAAATTTTGGTTACTTGAATGCTAGCGTACAATGATAAAGGTTTACTTAGGTCTGGCTTTACTCTAGGCAAAGGAGATAAGCTTTTTCAACATAATGAGCGTGCAATATTAAAGCACGTTTTTTGGAATAAAAATGTCACCCAAAGCCAAATAGCAGAAGTGACTAAAATACCACAACAAACCATGTCTCGTATGGTTAAATCTCTTATTGATCTAGGCGCATTAAATCAAACTGATACCATCAGCTCTTCATCTCGCGGTAAACCAGGTACGAACTTAGAACCTAATCCTAATTACGCATATACCTTTGGTCTTTCTATTTTATTAAATGCAATAGCCATTACCGTGATGAACTTTAAAGGTGAAGTGGTAGGTACACAATTAATAGAAATGGAAGACATGAGTATAAAACACGTATTAAAAAACGTGAGTCTATTAATTGATGAATTATCGTTAAAGTATGAAATTCCGTATGAACGCATATTAGGTATGGGCGTAGGAATATCAGGATTTTTTAGTTCTATGGATGGAAAAATGAACACTCACCATGCATTAGAAGAATGGGCGCAAATTAACATAGCCAAAATAGTAGCAGATACTTTTAACCTACCTACATGGGTAGTGAACGATGGTACAGGCGCTGCTGCAGGAGAAGGTATTGTAGGAAAAGGCAAAGAATATAAAAACTTTGTTTACTTATTTATTTCTTCGGCTTTTGGTGGTGGGTTAATTAACAATCTCGATATACTAAAAGGCACATATGGTAATGCTGGAGAGATAGGTGACATGCTGCCTCCTAAACTCTATAGCCACCCTAACTTAGAACTATTTCGCCGTATTTTACTTAAAAATGGCATTGAGATGCCGTCTATTTATAGCTTAAACGAAACTTACGATCCCCAATGGCCAGGTGTAGATGAATGGATATATAAAGTACAAGACTCGTTTGATCTAGTTGCAACCTGTAGCTCTGCCCTATTAGATACTCAAGCCATTATTATTGGTGGGCATATCCCGAAACAACTCGCTGAAAAAATAATTCCCCGCATTGATGTTTATGCTCAGTTTCGTCGCGGAGAAAAAAGACCGCAACCTAAAATTGTATGTGCCGAAGTTGTTACTAACCCTGTAGCTGTAGGTGCTGCAACACTCCCATTACGTGATTGGTGTTTTTAAGTTAAACAACCCGCATTCGGGTTAAATAAGATCAGTTTTCCTAAATAATCCTGGGGGCAAACCAATTGATTTTTTGAAACGTTTTGAAAAATTAAAAACATCTTTGTAACCCACTTGTTCCGCTATTTGTTCAATTGACCACGTGGTATTTTTTAATAAATACTTTGCCCGCTCCATACGTAAAAAGATCAAATGCTGGATAGGACTCCTCGTAAAATGTTTTTGAAATAGTCGATATAAATGTGGCGATGAGTAATGAATAATCTTCCCCATATCTTCAACAGTCCAATTGAAATGAAGTTTTTTTTCAATATCTCGTATAAGTTGAGCAAGTTTTTGATGATCAGATGCACCTAAAGACTCTGCACATAAGGTTTCGTCTAAATAGTATTCAAGCTGTTTAACTGAAGGCTGTCGTAAAATACTGGAACGTTCGTAATAAATAAAACTTAATATATGAAAAATTTGCCTACCGCTTTCACACAATGCGACCGAAGGTCTATTCTCACATAACGTTCTCCAATGTAAGCAATCGTTTAAATCAAACCATACCATCGAAAAACTTTCACACTGTAACTCTATTAAAAAAGGTTTATGAGCAGGAAGCGTAACTAAATGGCCTTTATCAATGGTTTGTTGACCTTTTTCAGTGTGTAGCTCTAATGAACCATCAACAACATAAAAGATGGTATGGCACATAGGATCTGCCCTACCCACACAATACTTACCTGATAAAAATGAAACGCCACACAACTTAATTTCAAGCTTGTCTAACTCAGGCACTTTATTACACTCAACAAAGCGTTCATTGCATTCTGGGCCAATTTCTAATACATCTAACCATTCGGCCATACATGCTCCTTTTTCGAACAATGATAGTTTTGGATAAATATAAGATAGATTCCCCCATAAAACAATAATCCATTACATATTAAAATAGCATCAGTAGTTAGTTAACCCACTAACAAGTTTTTACTTAGTAAGATATATTTTTATTTGAGGAGTCACTTATGACCAACATTGAAATCTTAGGATTTACATCAGCATTTTTAACAACATTTTCTTTTCTTCCTCAAGCAATACAAGTGATAAAAACACGTGATACTGCATCGTTGTCTTTAGCTATGTATAGTATTTTTACGGTAGGTGTTGGTTTTTGGTTAGTATATGGAATAATTAAAGAAGACAGTGCCATGATAGTTGCTAACATGATCACTTTTATTTTATCTTCTATAATATTATCAATAAAAGTATATAACGATTTACAGGTTAAACGTCATACAGAGCCCTTGACTGAATCTATATAATGATCACAGATTAAGGTAATAACCTTATGTTTATTACCTTAATTAACCCCTTCTAACCATACTATTCATTTTCTATTCATCACGTACAAGTCACAAAACTAAAAAACTCCCCCACTAAATTTAAGTTATTCATTTTTTGTGCAAATTAAAAAATAGATACTATAGTTTTTAATAATTAGGAATAAATAACCTAACGCGGTTTAAAATTTTTTAATAAATTGAAATACGTAATATTCTTTCAACTGATGATCTAACTTGATAATTTTTCTTACTTCAAAAAAATTTCGCGTCCGTAGCGGGTCTATTGCAAATAAATTTAACGATGAAGTTAGCAAAATAGTTACTAGAAAACATTTATTAAACCGAGCTGAGATTTAATAGTACTAACCTTCTACTATAGTTAATAAGGAATTTACATGACGATAAAGACTCGCCTAATGGCAATACTTATTGCCATTATCATCTTACTACTTGGCGGCATTGCTGCGGAAAACATAGCAAGCCACAAAAATACAATTCAAACAAAAAGTAGTACAACTCGTTACCTTTCCTATCTACTTGCCGATGAGTTTCGTCAAACATCAATGGATCTTACGAGACTTTGCCGTACTTTCGTCGCAACCGGTAACAATGAATACTGGGAAGCTTACTGGGATATTGTTAAATGGCGAAATGGTGATATTGAAAGACCTGAATATGTGGATGTAAATTTATACCGAGGAAAAAAGAAAAAACAAAGTGACATCATGAAAGAATTAAACTTTTCTCGTGCTGAATTCGCCTTACTAGACGAAGCAAGTAAAAATTCCAATGGATTAATAGAAACAGAAACACAAGCAATGGAATCAATAAAGGCAGGTAAAATTGTAACAGGCCCATTTAAAGCTTTACCTAACGAAACTGTTAACGATTTTGCATTACGTATCGTTTTTAACAAAGCCTATCATCAAGAAGTAAATAATATAATGGCACCTGTCGATAAGTTTTTCTCTAATCTTGATCATCGAACTTCAACTGAATTGAAAAATTCTCAACAGGAAGCTGCTTTTTGGCTAAATATCAGCTTAAGCATTCGAATACTTATCGCGCTTCTAGTGATCGCATTAATGTTTTTTATCATTCAAACATTATTCAAGCCTCTAAAACACGCTACTTCTGCTATGTTAAATATTGGCGAAGGTGATGGTGATTTAAGTAAACGTTTAGATGAAAGTGGTAAAGATGAACTATCTTCTTTGGCTCGTGGTTTCAATTTATTCGCTAACCATATTCAACAAGTTGTAATAGAACTACGCGACGCTATTAATGATATTTCAGCATCTTCCTCTCAATTAAGTTCTACGGTAACTCAAACTGACCAAGCAATTTCAGAGCAAAAAAATGGTATCGAAAAATTATTAAAATCTCTAGAAGACATATTACCTGCCGTTCAAGAAATTGCGACAAATGCCTCTCAAGGTGTTGAGTTAGCAAAAGAATCCAATCACGCTGCAGCAGAAGGATTAAAAGTTGTTGATCAGGCTATCAATAATATTAACTTGTTAGATACCGATATAGAGAATGCCTCCGATGTAATAGACACATTAGCAACCGACACAGATAACATTGGCTCGGTATTAGATGTTATACGAGGCATTGCAGACCAAACTAATTTATTGGCATTAAACGCCGCGATTGAAGCGGCAAGAGCTGGTGAACAAGGCCGAGGATTTGCCGTTGTCGCTGATGAAGTTCGTACCTTAGCCCAAAGAACCCAAGACTCTACATCTGAAATTCAATCAATGATTGAAAAGCTACAGGTAGGCGCTAAACAAGCCGTTGAAGTGATGTTAGAAAGTAAAAACCGCACCGCAGCCTGCGTCAGTAATACAAGAGATACTGGCGATTCACTAGGAAAAATAACAGAGTCTGTCGCATCTATAATGCATATCAATACGCAAATAGCTTCTGCTACTGAAAAGCAGAACAACACAATAGATGAAATAAAAAGTAATGTAGACAATATTAACCAACATATTGAACAAACAGCTCAAGGCTCAAGAGAAACCGCAAATAATAGTCAATATACGAGTCAATTATCTGGAAAAATCAAAATACTCGTTGATCAATTTAAAACGTCATAAGCTACAAAACTTAAGCTTTGTCCATATCACTTCGAACTGTTTGAAGTGATATGGAGTATCAATAAAGATTGAATCACCTAAAGCAACTTATAAAAATATCTCCACCCTATAATATTCAACGAAAATCAAAAAAACTTCCTTTCAAAAGTGGCAAAAATTTCAAATGTAACTAAGACTTAGAGTAATACGCATATCAATCACGAAGTGCTTAACAAAAAATTAAAAACAATGAAGTAATAGCAGCTAAATTAAGGTCTGCAGATCTATTTGATACAAAATAAAACTGCCAACTACAACGTACATGAACTTATTCCCCTAAAGATAAGTTTATTAGCAAATAGCTATAACTCCTTCACGGTAGAATTAGAATTAGGAATGAAAAAGGTTAGTTATTTGAAATCACGCCAACAGTCTATTAAAAGCAACATTCAAAGCGTGGTGTTAAGAGCATTAATGCTCTGTTTACTATTAGTTTTTATTGCCGTTTTAACTGTTGAGTACCTCAATACAGACACCATCTTTCGCCAAAACATTAAAAACATATCATCTTTAGTCGCCAAGTATAGCGCTCCTACTTTGATCTTTGATGATGAACAAGAAGCAAACAATACTTTAAAAATTTTAGAAATAGACGATAGAATAATAAAAGCTCAAATCAATAAAAAAAATGGACAAACATTAGCTGAAAAAACTTTTTTACCTAAAAAAAACTTACGTAGTGCCTATGTTGTAAACGTAGATATTATAGAAGACGAAGTAAAATTAGGCGTACTAACATTGTGGGTTGACTTATCTGCTCAGCAATTCAATCTCATCAAAATATTTTTTATTTTACTTTTATTAAGCTTATTAAGTTTATTTATTGCGTTTATTCTTAGTAAACAACTCCCCTCACCAATTACACTCGCTATTTCAAGTGTTGTTAATATTTTTAAAGAAATCCGAAAAACACAAAATTTCGGTCGACGAGTTGAAAGTTCCAATATATCGGAAATGAATACCATTATTGATGGTTTAAATGCCATGTTAGAACAACTTAATAGTAGAGATTATCAACTCCAACGACATAAAGAAAAATTAGAAATAGCGTTAAAAAGTAGTGGCGAAGGTATTTGGGAATTTGATCCTAGATTAAAAATAATCACCAGCGATCACACAACTCAACTCATTATAAAAAATACTGAAAACAACACCTTTACCGATAAAAAATCAACACATTACGAACACCATTACATTACATGGTTAAAGCGTTTTTATCGAGAAGATAGAGCAGCCATTTACAACAATATTAAAAATTTACTGCAAGGAAGTATCAGCGGATTTAAAATTGAATGTCGAATAAAGCTTACCGAAAACTCTTTTCATTGGGTTAATATTCATGGCTTATTATCTTATGATCAAACAGGTTATCCCGCGAGTATAATAGGTACTATTGTTGATGTGCACGAACAAAGAAAAGCACTACAAGAAAGCCAACTACTCTCTGCTATATTTCAACAAACGCAAGATCCTGTTGTTGTTATAAATTCAAATTTTATTATTCAAGCAGCTAATAATGCTTTTAGTAAACACACACATATTAAACCTCAAGGACAACACCTAGAGCAATTTTTCGATAAAAAATATCACGACAGATACTTTTTTGATCGTATCAAAAATTCAATATTAAAAAAGCAGACTTGGGAAGGAGAGCTGCGCTTTCTAACAGCTAACAAGGAAGAACGACCTATATGGCTATCTCTTGTTCCTGTCAGTAAAGGTGAAAATATCAATTATTTAGGAACTTTTTCAAAATTAACTCAACGTCAAAGTATAGAAGATGAATTACGCTATTTAGCCCACTACGACAGTTTAACCGACCTGCCTAATAGGCGTATGTTTAACGACCGCCTAAATCAATGTTTAAAAGCATCTAAACGAAACAAATATAATTTCGCCATTGTTTTTATCGACGTAGATGACTTTAAAAATATTAATGATACTTTAGGTCATAAAGTGGGTGACGAAATATTAATTGCTTTCGCTAAAGCCTTAAAAATTCCCTTACGAAATGTTGATACCGTGTCACGCCTAGGTGGAGACGAGTTCGTTGTTTTATTAGAACAATGCGGACTTAGAGAGCAAGTTGCAGCGGTAACCGAACGACTATTAGATGAAATATCAAAACCACTTTTACTGCAAGGCCATAAACTTAACCCTACATCAAGTATTGGTGTCGCATACTATCCTGACGACGGACGTACTGCTGAAGAGCTCATGATAAATGCTGATTTAGCCATGTATAGAGCTAAAAAAGATAAAAAGTTACCTTATCGTTTTTTCAAAAAAGAATGGGGAAAAATTGCAGAAAGACAATCAAAGCTCCGTTACGCCCTTGCAACAGCCATTGAGCACAATGAGCTATTTATTACATTACAGCCCAAGTTTGATCTGCAAACACTACAAATAGAATCTGCAGAAGCACTGCTGCGTTGGGTACACCCTGAATATGGTTTTATATCACCAGTAGAATTTATTCCGTTAGCTGAAGATAGTGGTTTTATTGAAGAGATTGGTAACTGGGTCTTACATCAAGTAGCGGCTATTTTAGAACGTTGGAAAGAAACAAATCTATCTCACATCAGTATTGCTGTTAATGTTTCAGCAGTTCAGTTTGATGAAGACAAGCTCCTTAAAGAATTAAAAATATTAATAAATTGTTATGATTTCCCTATCGACAAGTTAGAACTAGAATTAACTGAATCTATCTTATTAAAATCTGAATCTAAAGCCACTGAAATACTTAATCAGATTAAAAATATGGGTTTTGTTATATCTATTGATGATTTTGGAACAGGTTATTCATCCCTTCAATATTTAAGTAAGTTCCCTGTGCAAGCACTGAAAATAGATCGTAGCTTTATAATTAATTTTGAAAATGATCCAAGAAATAACACCATAGTTAAAGCCATTATAGCTATGGCTCAAGGGCTTGAAATGAAAGTAATCGCTGAAGGCGTAGAAAACCTGAACCAATTGCAGCTGTTGGCCAAAATGGGAGCCAATATCGGCCAAGGCTATTGGTGTTCAGAGCCTATAAAAATAGTTAAATTTGAAGTATTTGTTCAAGAATGGAGTATAAAAATACTCGATAAAAATTTAAAGACTAATTAAGGAATACAACCTTACCTGTGCATTTATTTTCCCTGTTCTAACAATTTTAATACCCGTTACCACAAATAATAGCTGTTTTAGCTATTATTTTTTAGCAACATTGTATGAGCAAAATCGTGATATATTTTATATTTAAAGTAACATATTTACAAATAAACAGGTGTTATAGTGAATATAGATTATTTGACAATAAAAAATAACAAGGTCTTACATGATCCCAAAAACACATAGAACGCTATCAACACTGTTCATATTGTTCTTATACAGTATATCTATGCTGGCTCAGGCAAAATCAATTGAAGACTTCAACTTCAATTGGAAGTTTACCCTAGAAAAACAACAAGCTGCCCACCAATACACTTTTGATGACAGCACATGGTTCCCCGTCAGATTACCACACGATTGGGCTGTTGCATTACCCTACACTAATGAAAATGCAGCAGCGAGTACAGGCTTTAAAGCAGGTGGAATTGGCTGGTATCGTAAAACATTCAACTTACCTAAATCAGACAAAAATAAAAAAATATGGGTTGAGTTTGATGGTATTTATAACAACTCGGCTATTTGGCTTAATGGTCACTATATTGGTGGCAGACCTTATGGCTATTCCAGTTTTCAAGTAAATTTATCCCAATACGCCAACTACGGTGACAAAGCTAACGTTATCACTGTAAAAGTGGATCGTACCGCATATGCAGATTCACGATGGTACACTGGGTCAGGTATATACAGAAATGTACGTCTAGTTAAAACCGAGCCTGTATATATACCACAGTGGGGTATGCAAGTTACAACCCCTGAGGTTTCCTCGAAAACAGCAAAAGTAAGCATAAATACCCAGATTATTGCCAATAAATATCAAGGCGAACATGCTAAATTAAAAATTGAGTTATTCGACCAAAAAGGTAAAAAAGTTGCTCAAGATAAAGAGTCGTTTGATCTAAGTCATGAGAATAAAATCACTCAAACTCTTACAGTAAAAAAACCTCAATTATGGTCGTTAGAAACACCTCATCTTTACACAGCGAAAGCTACTGTTTATGTTGATGGCGACAAAACAGAAGCAGATATAACTACCTTTGGTATTAGAACCATCAAGTTTGATAGCAATAAAGGGTTTTTCTTAAATGGTGTTAACACAAAACTTAAAGGTGTTAACTTACATCACGATGCTGGTGCAGTAGGTGCGGCTGTTCATAAATCTATTTGGCGTTCTCGATTAGAAAAACTGAAAAGTATTGGTGTAAATGCTTTACGATTATCACATAACCCTCATAACCCAGGGTTACTTGAATTAGCTGATGAAATGGGATTTTTAGTGAACGCTGAAGCCTTTGATGATTGGGATAGAGCTAAAGAAAAAAGCAAAGTGCATGTTGGCGATAATAAAGCGAAAGGAGATTCTGTAATATCATACAGCAAACATTTTAATGAATGGGCTGAACGTGATTTAAAAGATCTTGTTCGTCGAGATTTTAACCATCCGTCTATCATAATGTGGAGTATAGGAAACGAAGTAGAATGGACTTATCCTTATTATAGAAAATCAGCATCTTATGAAGAAGACGGTACAACATATTTTACAGACGCTGCTGACTTTAACCCTTCGCGTATAAAGAAAAAAATTAAGAAATACAACCCTGACAAAATTGACAATTTACCTATCATTGCAAAAATGCTGTCTGGTTTTGTTAAAGAAATAGATACAACCCGTCCAATTACCGCAGGACTAGTTCTTCCATCAGTTGGCTTTGCAACAGGTTATGCCGACGCTTTAGACTTAGTTGGCTTTAATTACCGCGCACCTTCTTATGAAGCGGCTCATAAAATGTATCCCAATAAAGTTATTTATGGATCTGAAAATTGGGGGACATTATCAGAATGGCTGAATGTAAAAGATAAAGATTATATGTCTGGTATTTTTATATGGACAGGTTTTGCTTACAAAGGTGAAGCTGGTCCCTTACCTAAAATGGGATTAGAAATATCTCTGTTTGATTATGTAGGCAATAAAACACCCAGAGGACATTTTTTCGAAACTTTATGGGGTAATAAACCCAAAATATTTTTAGGTACTACATCGGCTAAAGAGTCTGAATTTTCTTATTCAAACGATAATGGATGGATATTTACAAAACGTAAAATACCTGAACATTTATGGCAAGGACTTCGTCGTTGGGAGTGGTTTGATATTTATGAAATGTGGAAGTACAAAACAAATGAAAACATTGTTGTACAAAGTTATACCAATACAGAATCAGCCGAATTATTTTTAAACGGAAAGTCTCTTGGCCGTAAACAACTTAAAGACTTTGATGATCAAATTATAAAATGGATGGTGCCCTATCAAGCAGGCGAGCTAAAAGTTGTTGGGTATAACAGCGGTAAAGCAGTAACTCAAAGTATTTTAAATACTCATGGTAAACTTGCTTCCATTGAACTTAATGCTGAAAAACAAAGCTTAACTGCAGATCAATACGATACAACCTATATTCATGCTACTTTGTTAGATAAAAACGGCAACCTATTGTCTGATGCCGAAATTGACATAAAGTTTACAGTTGAAGGCAACGCTAAAATAGCAGCTGTAGATAACGGATGGGAAAATAATATTCAAGATGTATTAACTGATCATGTTATTACCCATAAAGGCAAAGCGGCACTATTGTTACAAGCACAAGATAAAGCAAGCCAAGTAAAAGTGTATGCAACAGCTAACGGCGTAAAATCTAAGCCTATTTTGATTAACCTAAACTAGGCTTAATTAAGGTCTGTTGACCTTTCATGTTTAAATTTTGTTCGGATTAAAGGCTTGTTAGTCGCGGCGCAAGGGAACTAGCATAATTGTTCTATGTAAATTCCTTGCAACAATGAACAAGAAGCATTTAAACGACCTCATAGGACAGAAAAATCAACAAACCTTAATTTCCTTCAAGATAAAAGTAAAACGATAAAAAACCTACTTTAGCAGAGTTAAAGTAGGTTTTTTAATTACATACCTTAGGAAAGTATAAAGAATATTCGTTAAACCCTGTAAAATAATATAAACTCCTTCCCTTATTTTTAATCGCCTCTGTTTATGTATCGAGTAAATTAGCGTTTACTTGCAAGGTTTACTGTTATGCTTTTTCGTATTATCTTTATTTTTTATTGCCTTATCTTTATCCCTTTATCTTACGGGAAAGATTTTACTGAAGTTAGAAAAAAGTTTTCAAAAACAGTCGCCAGCGAATTAAAAAAACATAACATTCCTGGTGCCGCCTATGTCATTATTCAAAACAATAAAGTCGTTGCGTTAGAAACCTTTGGTTATACAGATAAAAGTAAATCAAAAAAAATAAACGCCGATACAGTTTTTAGATTAGCATCAGTTTCAAAACCTTTTGCAGCAACAATTACCACCATGCTAGCGCAAGAAAAGCGCTTAAACTTATCAGATCCTATTACCCAATATATTCCTAACTTTGTACTTGCTAAAAAAAACGCATCTAAAAAAATTCAAATTAAACACCTATTAAGTCATTCAAGTGGTTTAATGCCTAACGCTTACGACAACTTATTACATGAAAACTGGAATATGCAAAAAATCATAGGCAGATTTGATCGCGTAAGCCCTATTTGCCAACCTGGAATATGCTACGGATATCAAAATATTGCCTACGGTTTTTTACAGTTTGCTATAGAAAATAGTCAACCTAAAAGCTACGCAACGCTATTACAAGAACGTATATTTACCCCTTTAAAAATGGATAATGCTTCAGTAGGTATTGATAACTTTTTAAACAATAAAAATATAGCAAAACCACACGTACTTATTAGAAGTAAAAGAACCGGTAAAAAAGATAAAAACGGAAGATACATCAAGCAAAACGTATGGCATCCCGTAAAAGTACAACCTGACTATTACAAAGTTGCGCCAGCAGCCGGAGTTAACGCTAGCATCACAGATTTAGCTAAATGGTTAAATGCTAATATGGGTAATAATCCTGATATTTTATCACCCAACTTACTTAACGAATTAACAACACCCAGAATAAAAACCAAAAAAGATTTAAGACGTAGATACTGGAAAGAAAGCCTTAAAGATGCCTATTACGGCTATGGATGGCGTATTTACCAATTAGACAAAAGCTCCATAATTTACCATTCTGGCTGGGTACAAGGCTATCGCGCAGATATTGGCTACTCGCCTGAACTTGGGATAGGTTTTGCTATGCTAATGAATGCAGAATCTAACTTAATCAATAAGTTGTCTCACGATTTTTGGAAAGCAGTTCAGCAGTAAAACAACGACCTTTTGACTTAACTCGGCTCAACAACAGACATTAAAGCAAGGTTACGTCCTTCAAGATCTTCGAAAAACACCATCCACTCTTCAGATCCATCATCATGTTTATGGATCATATGGGGTGCATTAACAAATTTAACTCCTAGCGTGGTTAATGTTTCGTATGAAAAATGTATATCAGAAACCCTGAGGTACAAAATTGATTCAACGGTATTAACGTCTTCACTCTCAGACAGCATTAATCGAACGCCCCCTAAATCAAAAAAAGCTAATTTTCCAAAGGTATACAAATGAGCTAGCCCTAAAACATCACGATACCAAGCCTCTGATTTTTTAATGTTTTTAACGGTTCTGGCCGTTTGCCCTAAAGCTAAAATACTATGTTGGTTATTCATATTTTCTCCTTGGATTATCAGTAAACTCTCTTTAGGTACTCCCACCCAACACATTAAAGCTTTACGGTTTTTTAAACCTAATTTAGCTATTGCATTTGCAACGTGATATTTCACTCCGTCTAAACTAATCTTTTCAAGATCAGCAATTTGCTGATTGGTTAAGCCATGGCGAACAGCATTAGCTGTTCGCCATTCAGCAAGAGTGAGAATATCTTTATGTGGCGGTCGACCGCGTAATTTTTTCATATGAATAGATTAGCTTATTAAAAGTTTATTTACCCTCCCCTTTTTTAACCTTTTTATTCCTATAAATAACACAGAGTAATAACACTAACATTGACATATTCATATTATTGAAACAAACTCATTAGACCAGTTGTTTTTTATTTAGGAATAAAGATAAATGTCGTATAAACCTTCCAAAAGTCTCATGCTAAAATTGTGGAAAATATTCGGTGGTTTCACTATAGGACGGTGGATTGTAGGTAAGGCTTTATGCTTTACAGCTCCTTATTTTGGTACGATTAAACCTAAGTTAATTATTGTAAAACCGGGTCATGTAGAACTTACCATTAAAAAACGTAGGGCTGTTTATAATCATTTAAAATCAGTTCATGCCATTGCCATGTGTAATGCTGCTGAACTTTCTGCAGGTGTTTGTATAGACATATCTTTAAGCGATGATCTACGCTGGATACCTATTGGTATGACGGTTCAATACTTGAAAATTGCCAAAACAGACTTACGCATAATTTGTAAAATAGATAGGTTTGATTGGGAGAAAGCCGAAGATGTCGTGCTACCTGTTGATGTTTATGATACGGAACACAACAAGGTTTTTCATGCTGATATTACTATGCGAATTTCACCAAAACCATCACAACCATAAATGAAAAAGGTAATAACATTCTCTGCTATTACCTTTTCATAATTAACCTATAGCCATAAAGGTTTTAATCAAAAATGGCTCCTCCTGTATTATGACTCTCTCTACTTGTTGCCAACTCTTTAGTAACTTTTTGAACCGTCATAAAATTAAGAGTTTTTAATGTCTCTATTATTTCTAAATCAACATTTTTATTGCTGTTAAGTACAGATAATAACGGCGTTATAAACGATTCCATATGCTGCGTAAATAAAGACAAGGTTTGTGTTAATTCAGCGTTATCTGGCTTTTCAACATTTACTTGTAACTTTAAACTAGACAGTGTTTCGTTCAATGTGTCTAAACTACCAGACTGAGACTGTTGCAGTACTTGGCTAATTTGATTCAATCCCTTTTGCAATAATGATATTTGGCTCGCAATAGCAGCCATTGGATTGTCGTTATTACCTAAGTTTTGATGACGAACAAAATCATCTTTTATGATTTTCCAGCGCTCTGCTTGCTCACTAGTTTGGTTATTACGAAGTTCAGCTAATTTAAGTAGATTTTCTTCAGCACCTATTGTTAATGTTTGAGCTTCACCTCGGTAATGATCTGCAATCAGTTGTTCAACTTCTTCGTCAGTCATCACAGGTACAATTTTTTCTACCATTTTATTCATGTTTCGGTAGCTACCTTGTAACTTAAAGGGTGGCTCGGTTCTGTATTTGTCGTCTTGGGCAGCAGATGCAATATATTGTTCATTCGCTTTTAAAACGGTTTCTTGAACCTTGCGAATACGCTTAATAACCGCAACAATTTCATTCACTTCGGCTTGTGAATAACTATGTTTAAGATCCGTTGCAGCAACCGGTTCTCCATCTGCCATTTTAACTAAATTATACAAGTCATCCATATCGCGTGTAGCAAGTGGCGCAATGTAAGAGTTACTGGTTAAGCTATTTTCAATAAAACTTAAAGAAAACTCATGTTCACGACCACTTAGCGTATCACCCAAATTATAAATATCAGCACGGTTAGCTAACATGTCTGGAATACTAAATGCTTCGCCTGACTCGGTATACGGATTACCCGCCATAACAACTGCAAACTTTTTACCACGCATGTCGTAGGTTTTACTTTCGCCATTCCACACACCATCTACCCGTCTTGAACCATCACAAAGAGAAATAAATTTTTGTAAAAACTCAGGATTAGTATGTTGAATATCATCAAGGTACAACATAACGTTGTTACCCATTTCAAAGGCTAAGTTGATTTTTTCTACTTCATTCTTTGCCGTTGAGTTATTTGCCTGCGCGGGATCAAGCGATAATTGGTCGTGTCCAATAGACGGACAGTTAATTTTAACAAAGGTCATACCCAGCTTACTGGCTACGTATTCGATTAATGTTGTTTTACCGTAACCCGGAGGAGAAATAAGTAATAATAACCCCATTAAATCTGAACGTTTGTTATTACCTGCAGCACCAATTTGTTTAGCTAAGTTAGTACCTATTATTGGAAAATACACATCGTTAATCAGTTTATTTCGTACAAAAGAAGATAACGCTCTAGGTTTGAACTCTTCAAGTTGTAGTCGTTTACGCTGTTTTTCTAATACCTGTTGTTTGGTTTGATGAAACTGCTTAAATGCAGGTACATGTTCATACGTAAATTTACGTAACTTTGTGATAAATTCTTGATAGTTAATTTTTAATTTTCGATCATTAATCTGTTTATGCTGACCCAATAAGCCTTCTACAATACAATAGGTTTTAGCCGCAGAAGTATAAAACTCACTGTGCTGCTCTAACGTCATCAACATAGAAGCTTCAATTAATACATCTAAATGAATGTCTAATTTTTGATGATGAGCAAAAGCTTGTAACCACGCTAAATGGAGTTGATATTTTTGTTCTAAAGTTGAACAGCCTGATAGCGCGCTTTCAATTTGCTGTTCTAAGCTCTTATGTTTAAGTTGTGATTTTAGTTGTTTAACTAGATCTACACTTTCTTCTTTTATAACAAACTTTTGTTCAGCTAAAGCAAGCTCTTGAATAAGATACGTTGCTGATAAGACCGTGTCGCCGTTTAACCAAGGTTGCTCTTTAATATAGGTAGTTAATACACTTGACAATTCATCCGTTAGCTGTTGCCTAAGCTGATTATCGCCGAAGGTTTCTTCCATTAAGTGTAAGTTATGACAACGCTGTACTAAGTCTTTACGTTGGTTATCTTCTAATTTTGTTGAAAAGAAAAACACAGCGAGTTTTCTCTCTAACGCGGGGTAAGCTAATAGGCCTATAGATTCTCGTAACGATAATAGCTGTGTTAAAATTAAAGCGGCATCGGCGTCATGTACACCTTTATCATAACCTTCTTGATAGCGTGGCTCTGCCGCTTTTCTAATAAACTCTACTAATTGATTATTTTTTACCGCGTCTTTTAAGTGATCAATTTGAGTTTTACCAGACAATTCAGCTTCAAATAATAAGCTAGCGGCTAAGTATTCACCTCGGTATACATCACCACATTCAGAAATAAGTTCTTGCTGCCATAAATATTCAGTACCCGCAAATAGTTCAGCGTCTAGGTTTTCAAAATACTCACTGCCACTAATGTGTAATACCATTGCCTTGTCACGTGGCAATAAGGTTAGTTCTAGTTTTTGCTTATTAACCGAGAACTGATGTTCGCCTATTTTAACTAAGCTACCGTCGGCTGAATAAATATCGGTTTTATCTCTAAGAGCTCTTATGCCTTGTTCTTTAGCATTTTTTAGCTGAGCATCAATGTCATCAGCTCTAACATTGTCATCAAGTTCTCTTAATTGCTCTATCAGTTGTCTTAACTTAGACACCATAGGGTCGCCAGCAAAATAACTATTGAGCTTGTCTTGATCATTAAAACCTTGGCTACGACGAATAACACCTTCGATAATACGCTGTGCCGCTGTCATTAAATTAAGACAACGACGCTGCTGAGAATCCATAAGCTGTTGTTTATGTTGCTCGAAGTTATCGTAAATTTCGTCTCGTTTAGCGAGGATCTCAGTATAAAACTCCTCATAATCGCTAAATTGACTTTCTAAGTCTTCAAGCTGAATAAGTATTTGAGAGAGTTGTTGATCGCAAGATTGCGGTGTATCACTCGCATTTAAGCCACTGGTAACACTTTGGCTTAGTAGTTTAAATCTGGCACCAAATTCGGCTCTAGCCTCTTCACTGCCTACACTTTTTGCGGCTAAATCTGCGTTCGCTTTAACACGATTAATTTGACTAAATACACCTGATATATCTTCGAGTATACGTGTGCGCTGCCTGCTGTCTTCAATATCTAAAGACAGCATGGTGCGATTAAGTAATTCTAAACCTTGAATAAGCTCTTCAATGGCTAAACGTATAGGTTTTAATGCGGTGATTGACTCACTATCTGTAATCGCTGCTTCTAATTCTGCGATGGTAGTTTGGTAAGGGGTAAGTGCATTATCTTGCTGTAAAAAATCAGCCGTTGCTTGGCTAAGTCCTTTAGTGAGTTCGTCTAAAGTAACTTCCATGGTGTTAATTTCATCTACGTCAACATAACGTAATTCTTTATGAGAAATTAACTCGCCTTTAAATTGTGCTAACTCAGATAAATTATCAACAAATTGCTTAGCGTTATTAAAGCGATTTAATTGGAGATTTTTGGTTAACTCAGTAAGCTTATTTCGAGCTTCTGACATAACGGCATCAGAGCTTGCTTTAATGCTAACGACTTTTTCAAACTCATCTAATACGAGTTCTGAAGTCGTAACAACTTGTTTGATCAGATCATTTAGAGTCGATAAGCTTGTATCATTCAACCAATGATATTTATCAAAAAGCTGCTTAGATTCTTTAACTAAATCGTTAAAATGATGCTCGCTAGGCGCTTCAATAGAAATTAATTTAACAACGCTATATAAATCAGACACGCCTCTAACAAGTTCAGGATTACCTATTTTGCCAAAAAAACTTGTGTCGGTAGGTTGGTTGCTCGCATATTCTTCGGTACAAAATGGGGTTTGCCATATTTGCATAGCATGCACACGCGAAGGTTCAGATTCTGCACTAAAAACTACAGCCCTTCCATTATCGTACAAGCTTTGACCGTGACCATAAATAGGGTTTTGTAATGTTCTCGTGATCAGGTTATAGCCAAATAAAGCATACTGACCTGCATTAGGTTCATAAAATATATAAAGAAAATCTTCACCGTTGGGTGATTTAACTACACGGTGCAGTTGAAGATCTTCAGCATTGTCTTCAAAACTCTTATGTTCTCCATTTTGCAGATAGTATCCACCAGGAAAAATAATACCGTGATCTTCAGGTAATTGAATACACGCATGTGCGATTGCGTCTTGGCGTAATACAGTTTTGGTTTTGCAGTTAAAAATTAAATGTCGGGTTTGCTCTTCACGGTAGGGCTTTATTTTTAATAAAATAAGTTCGCCCACTTTAGCGTAGCGAATATCCGCATCGTCTAAAGATTGGTGTTCATCATCAACAGGCTCTGAATATATACCTTGCCCTGCTTCGGTATTATTTTCTACTTTAAGGGTAAGTGACCCGCCCATGGTTTCAACAAAAAGCATATCAAATAAATTAAAGTGCGGATGCTTACCTTGCTCTTGTTGTTCTCGTGATACTTTATGCCATTCAAAATCAAAATTTTCTGGCTGTTTTATATCTCTTTCACCACGGTTATCAATGTAAGTGACTTTATAATCTGGGTCGATCCCCCAGCGAAAAACACGTATGTCATCAATACGCTCACCAATTTGAAATATTGCAAAAACTTTGCTGCCTTGACGGTAAACATGAGATAAAAAGGTTTTTTTATAGTAGGTATATAGCTCATCAAAATCGCGAACAAATTCAGGATCATCAAGAAAGCTACCTTGTATTGGCAAGTCTACAATTTCAATCTCACCATTGTTATCTTGAAGTTGATGCAAACTAAATACATCAGAAATGGTGATATTACGTTGTAAACCTAAAAAAACGTTATACCCAAAAAGTAAGGTGTCTCCAATAGCCGCTATGTCTCTCGCAACACAATTATGCTCGGTTCTCACTCTTACACGAGCATCAACGTTCATATCAGTTGAGCCAAATGTTGAAATACGTTCATCATTTAACTGTTTTATTTGTGTATTAAGTTCACTACCTAAGGCGGATAGTCGGCGTTGTATTAGCTCGTATGAGCCACCTTCTGCAACGGCTTGATTGGTGACACTTTCCTTATTTGTCATTTAAGACTCCATGATGCTGTATGAAGCCTTTAATGGTAAAGGCTTCATCTATTTACTGAAAAAATTTACTTAACGTCTGAAGTATTTTGGCTACCTAAATTTAATAGCGCCGCCAAAGCACCTTTTTGTGTGTCATCAGCATTATTTAATGTTGATAACAGTTTAGACATATTGAAATTTTTCATGGTTTCACTTGTTTGTGCAGCACCTGATAACACACCACTCAAATCGTCCATAATATTACGATCACCATTTAAATGATCTTTAAGTAAGGTTTTTACTGTATCGCTTTCATTGACTAAACCATCGATAGATTTACCAACAGTAATAGACTTCATAAATTGATGTAGGAACTCACCGTCTCCTCCCATAATATTTATGTTAGCTTCGCTTAATGCTGTCGCTAAAACGCCTGCTTGTTTCTCAGCTAAATCTACGCTGTTGTCTAGTCTAGCTAAGGTAAGTTCTCGCTCTTGATTTAAGCGTAAACCAAAAGTTTCAAACTCACGTGCTTGTTCAGACATTGCGTTAAGCACTTCTTGCTTCTCACGTAAGCCAGCTGCTTCAGCAAATGCTTTTTCTTGAATACCTTTCGCCTCGGCGGTTAGTTTTAACTCAAGCGCTTTAGCTTCAGCTTCACCTTGTCTTTCATGTGCATCGGCTTGTGCTAGCGTTATTTGTGCTTCTGCTAACCCTTGTGATGCAGCTTCAGCTTGGTGCCCTTCTGCTAATATTTTTTTAGACTCAGACTGCTTGCTGGCAGTTTTTAATTCAGCTTCAGCAATAGTTTGCATTTTTCTTGCGGTATGCTCTGCGGCTTGCTCTTGTGCTTTAGCTGATTCAATATCTTTCACTAAAGCTTCTTCGGCTTCACCTTTCGCTTTAATCACTTTTTCATCTTTCTGGCGATTAGCTTCAGACACTACACGTAAATCTTTAATACGCTCTTCTTCTTCTGCAACGCTTTTATCTACCATAATTCGTTCTCTTTGAACTTCGGCGATGTTTTTGCGCTCAACCTCTAACGCTTTTTCTTTATCAATGCGTAGCGTTTCCACTTCTTTTTCACGGTCAATTGACTCAATTTGACGTGCTCGTGTTACTTTTTCTTCTTCGATTGCAACGGCTCTGAAGCGATTTTGTTCTGCAATATCAGCCTCACGTTGTTTATTTTCTTCGGCAACGGCAATTATTTGTTCAGTGCCGATTCTTGCTTGTTCAGACTTACAACGCTCTTCTTCAACAATTTTTGCAGTTTCGGCTTCTTCGCGCGCTTTTACTGAAGCTATTTCTCTAGTTTGTTTAGCTTGCGAATCAGCTAATTGTCGTTCTAACTCTAAGCTTTTTTCTTCTGCTTCAATATTTTGACGTTTAATACGAATTTCTTCTTGGCGTTTTAAGTCATTCGTTTGTACACTTTGTTGAGCCGTAAGCTCAGTTATACGTCGAATACCTTCTGAATCCATTATATTATTAGGGTCTAAATCACTAATTGATGTTTGCTCTAAAAAGTCGATTGCAACATCTTCAAGTACGTAACCAGATAAGTCTTGACCGATCACTTCTTTAATCTTGTCTCTAAACCTATCGCGCTGGGTAAATAGTTCGGTAAAGTTAAGTTGTTTACCTACGGTTTTAAGGGCTTCTGAAAACTTAGCTTCGAATAATTCTTGTAATGTTTCAGGGTAAGATGAACGTTCACAACCTACCTGTTTCGCAACTCGTAAAATGTCTTCTTTGGTTTCGTTTACTCGAATATAAAACGTAATAATAATATCGGCGCGAATGTTGTCTTGACAGATCAAACCTGAGCGCCCTTTACGTTCAAGCATCATACGCTTGGTTGAAATATCCATAATTTCTTTTTTATGAATAATAGGAATAACCAAGCCGCCTGTGGTGCTTATTTCAGGCTCTGCTCGCAATTTGTTAATAATTAACGCCTGCCCTTGTTCTACTTTGTTATAAAACTTTGCGACCATGATTAACAATGAAAAGACGAAAAGAGCGCCAATTCCGATAGCTAAATAAAGTGGTTCCATTACCATGTGTTTTTCCTCTTATTTAAAACATAGCCACACTATTGGCGGCCAAATAGATTGTAATTTTGTAAAATGAATAAGTTAGTGAGAGTAAGGTGCAACAATATAAGTGTGGCTGTCTTTTAGGTACTCAATTACGAGTACTTCATCCCCCTTTTTTAGCGTGTGCTGCGGATCACAGCGTACATCAAAGAGTATTTCGGCCCCCTCGTTAAATAAACGTGCTTGGCCAAAGCTGTCGCTTACGGTACTTGTAGCTATAATGGCATTTTTACCAACTAGATGATGACTTGTCGTAGTTTCAACGCTTGTAAACATGCCCTTTATAGGACGAAGAATGACCGCAGCAATGGGAAGTGATATTGCAAAAACAATAACATCAGTTATAGCCCCCATCACGTAATATAACCAACCGTCAGGTAACCAAGTAAGTAGGTATAATTGAAGATAAAAACTGATCAACCAACAAATAAGAACAATAATGCTGATCACAAGTGTAAAAGGCACGCCAGTTAAACCAAAAGTAAGCATTAAGCCGGTGAGTCCACCAATAGAAATTTCAGGATCCAGATCTATATCAAGTTCAGCATCACCTGAAAAGCCTAAATCGACAAGTCCCAACATACCTACAAGCCAATACACGACCACAACACCTAGTAGGGTTGAATATATAACAGTGGGGAATTGTGAAGCGACTTGAAGCAGTTGTTCCATATTTCATCCTTAAAATAAATAACATAACGCTTATATGTTTTGTTATTTTGAAATTTGATTTTGTGTAGATTAATCATACCCATTTGACATAATATGTCAAATGGGTATGATGACTAACATCTTTTATTGGGATAAATTATCATATAGCTTAGTTAAAATCATTTAATAAAATATTCATAGGTAAATTATTTGATTCATTTATCTAGTGGCATGTATTAACCAATAATTATATGATTAGTCTAAACATTTCAACATAAAATAACGTTAATAAGGATTTTAAATGAGAGGCGCAGGTGGTACTTCAGGTGGATTAGGACACTTTTTTATTGGCCTAATTATGATGTGTGGTGGCTTTTATATGTTATTAAATGCAATCACTGTAACGTCAAGTTTTGGCATGGGCATGCGGTTATATGGCTTTTCAGCGGGTGGTGGAAGCTTTAATGTAACGAGCGGTATGATCATGATCCCTTTTATTTTTGGTGTGGGTTTAATTTTTTATAACAGTAAAAATATTTTAGGTTGGGTGTTATCTGTAGGCTCGATAACCGCGTTAATTTTTGGTGTTATCTCTTCTATTCGTTTTTCTTTTAGAACCATGAGCTCATTTGATCTTATCGTTATATTGGTTTTAGCTGTCGGCGGCTTAGGTTTGTTTTTACGTTCTTTAAAAACATTAGATCAAAAATATCCTGATCAAAAATAAAACGATTAAATAAAGAGGAATTTTTCAAAATAACATAGGTATAAAAACAGGCCGTTGCCCCTAAGGTACACCATAGAATAGCGAATACCAGTTGATCGATTTATTATTCAAAAGGTATTCGTGATTTTTTAGAATTGAAAGAATAACTACTTTATCCCTCCCCTATCTGGCGCTAAAAGCGAGAGTAAACTAAAAACTTACAATATAGTAACTTATATATTTTAAGTTACAATTTTTGCTTGTAATGTTTCATCTGCTATTTATATGCTATGTTAAAATCCTTGTCTTTAAAATAAATTACATTTTATTTCAATCTGATTCTAACGAAGGACTAATAGCAATGACGTTAAAACTTAATATTAATGGCGTTAAAAAAAACGTGGATGTTAGTGATGACACTCCCTTATTATGGGTTATACGTGATGAACTCAAGCTTACGGGAACAAAATTTGGCTGCGGTGTAGCTCAGTGTGGAGCTTGTACTGTACACATTGATGGGCAACCACAACGTTCATGTGTATTTCCAGCTAAATCCGCTGAAAATATGGAAATAACCACGATTGAGTCTGTATCAGGTAAAGAAGCTCAAGCGATTCAAGCGGCATGGCAAGAGTTAGATGTTCCACAATGCGGTTATTGTCAATCAGGACAAATTATGAGTGCTGTTGGCGTATTAAAAAACACCCCTAAACCAACAGACAACGATATTGACGCAGGCATGTCAGGTAACTTATGTCGTTGTGCTACTTATGTGCGCATTCGTAAGGCTATTCATTTAGCAGCTGAAAAATTAGAGGGATAAAAAATGTCAGATTCTATTAAAGAAATATCTAAATCACGTCGTCGCTTTTTAAAAGGTAGTGCTGCCAGTCTAGTTATCAGCATGCATCTCCCTATGTTACTTTCCAATCGTGCTATAGCAAATATAAAAGAAACAAAATTGACTGCGAATGCATTCATTAAAATTTCAGAAGATAATACCGTTACCGTATTAATAAAGCATATCGAAGTAGGACAAGGCGCATTTACAGGTTTAGCATCTTTAGCCGCAGATGAAATGGATGCTAGTTGGTCACAAATACGTGCTGAACATGCACCTGCTAATATAAAACTTTATGCTAACTTGTCTTTTGGAGTTCAAGGTACAGGTGGTTCAACTGGACTTGCCAATAGTTATATGACTATGCGTAAAGCTGGCGCAACAGCAAAGCAGTGGCTCATAAATGCAGCAGCCAAAAAATGGCAAGTTAATGCTAATGAAATATCCGTACAAAACGGTATTGTTAGCCACCCTTCTGGAAAACAAGCCAGCTTTGGTGATTTAGTCGCTATAGCAGCAACCCTTTCGGCTCCTACAGAAGAGCCTAAGTTAAAAAATGCCAACCAATTTACATTCATTGGTAAAGAGTTACCTAGGTTAGATACCAAAGGAAAAACAACAGGTAGTAGCATATATGGTTTAGATATCCATAAACCTAATATGATAACGGCAGTTGTCGCTCATCCTCCAGCTTTTGGTGCAACAGTTGCTTCATTCGATGCAACTGAAGCAAAAAAAATTGAAGGCGTGAAAGATGTTAAGGCGATTCCATTTGGTATTGTGGTATATGCAAACAGTACCTACAACGCTATTAAAGGTCGTAGAGCCTTAAAAATAGAATGGGACTATAGCAAAGCTGAAACCCGTACGAGTAAAGAACTATTCAAAACATTTAGTACAACGGTATCTAAGCCAGGTATTCAAGTAACCAAAAAAGGTAACGCTGAAGCGGCAGTAACTCAGGCTGATAAAAAACTTGAGATTGAACTATCTTTTCCTTATTTAGCTCATGCGGCAATGGAACCATTAAATGCGGTAATGCAATTTAAACGTGGAAAAGTTACGGCTTGGTTTGGTAGTCAAATCCCCACTTTAGATCAAGGCACTATTGCAAAAGTATTTGGTATAGAACCAAGTAAAGTTGATATTCAAACACAAATCACTGGTGGGAGCTTTGGCCGCCGTACTCAACCTGACGGAAGTTTTGCAGCAGAAGCGGCTTATGTAACAAAAATGGCTGACGAAGGTGTGCCCGTAAAATTAGTTTGGACAAGAGAAGACGACATTCAAGGTGGACATTACCGCGCGATGTCAGTACATAAGATGGCTGGTGCACTAGACGAAAAAGGTAAAATAATAGGATGGAAACATAGCATTGCGGTTCAATCTATTAGAAAAAATAGTCCTTTTGAAGCACAAATTAAAAACGGTATAGATGAAAGCTCTGTTGAGGGAGCTGAACACATACCATACGCTTTACCCAACATAGATGTGCAACTGCACAACATGGAAACTGGCGTCCCCGTACTTTGGTGGCGTTCGGTAGGTCACTCCCACACGGGTTATGCCGTTGAAACAGCGATTGACTTATTATTAGATATGGCAGAAAAAGATCCTATCAAAGGTCGCCTTGAGTTGATGGAAGAAAACTCAAGAGAAGCACAAGTACTAAAACATGTTGCTAACATGGCAGAAAAGTCAGGACCTGTACCTAAAGGACGAGCCAGAGGTGTTGCTGTAGTAGAGTCTTTTGGCAGTTATGTAGCTGAAATAGCTGAAATTTCAAAAGATAACAACGGCATGCCTAAAGTACATCACGTTTGGTGTGCGGTTGACTGCGGAATTGCCGTCAATCCCGATATTGTTAAAGCTCAAATGCAAGGTGGCATAGGTTTTGGTTTAGATGCTGCGCTTCATGGCGAAATAATTTTAGGTGAGAAAGGAAAAGTAGAACAAAGTAATTTCCATAATTATACAGCCTTACGAATAACAGAAATGCCAGAAATTGATATAGAGATATTACCATCAGACGCCGCACCTACAGGTGTTGGTGAACCAGGCACACCACCAATAGCACCAGCCGTATCTAATGCGTGGCGCCGTTTAACCGGACAATATGTTACTACACTTCCCTTCAGTAAAGGAACAAAGCTAACTTAGCAACAAATGGGATAGGCGCTTAATCTGCCGTCTATCCCTTTATTAATATACCTTCACTTATCACGTCTCAAGCAATATGGTGTTTTTACATTTATACAGCTATAGTTTTAATTTAAAATTCACTTTTTATACGAAGAATAAATGGTCAAATACACAGCTTAATCGTTCCAGACTGAACCTAAGCACCTACGTCCTGTAGGCGAGGCATTTATTTTAATAAGGAGTGTTCTAATTTCTAAATAAATAACGATGCAATTGGTATTAAACATATGAAAATCATCTTTTAAGCAAGAATATACTATATTCTTAGAGGAATAGTTTACTGTAATGAAAAACTATGAATTAAAGCTTAATACAACTCGATGGGTGTTACTCGCAGTAACAATCGCCATGGGTTTATTTGCAATTTTAGACCTATCTATTTTACCAACGCCCCTACACGATGAGTACATAACAAGCCGATTTTTGATTCAAGTTCCAACAATGATAGCCCTTCTGTTATCTTCATACTTTGACCACTTTAAAAAGCACCGACATAAGCTTTATTTTGTTGTATTAACGACCCTTTCTCTATCGAATATTTGGTTTATAAAACAAGCATGGGTGATAGACATGTTTAGTTTTCCTTATGATGGGCTACTCATTTATTCTGTGTTTGCCTTTTTTGTACTTCGGTTAGATTTTAAACTATCAATTTTATATGTACTGTTGTGCTTTTTAGCTTTGGCCAAACTATTAACTTTATATCCAATTTATGCTGACCTTAACTCAATTTACTTAGGTTTTTATTCTATTGTAAGTTTAATTTGTTTAGTGGGATTATATACCACTGAAAACTCTTTCAAGCGGGCTGAAGAACTAACAAATAAGCTTGAAGAGCAAAGTCAAACAGACCAACTATCAGGCTTACTTAATCGAAGAGCTTATGAAAAAGAAGCATTAAAGTGTTTTACATCTGATGATAAGAATAAGCCAGTCTCTATATTTTTAATCGACATCGACGACTTTAAAAAATTTAATGACAAGTTTGGACACCTCGAAGGTGATGTCATCATTAAAACGCAAGCAGATATATTAAAAGAAGTATTTAAAAGAGACCAGGATATTGTTGGTCGTTATGGCGGAGAAGAATTTATTGTTATAGCACCAAATACCCCTATTACTGAAGCTGAAAAAATGGCAGCTCAAGTAAATAATTTATGGCAAAAGTTTAATCAGGAAAATGAAAAATATAGTGATCTTTCTTGTTCAATTGGCTTGGTTAACCTCAAAGATTTGTCAATTAATTGCGATTTAAAATCATTTATTTTACAAGCAGACAAAGCCCTTTATCTTGCAAAAAACAGTGGTAAAAATTGTTATAAATCGACTGATTATTCGATATCAGAATAATGCTATATTTTTTCATTTCCTTACACAACATCTATACCGTTACCATTCAAGAGGCTATTTCAGAGCGCTTGAATGGTAACGGGTATATAACTATTATCGCATTTTAAGGCATAAATTGAGACCATAAAATAAGACAATTACTCTTGATTTAGTTTTTATTCTAAAATTAGACTACAGTTAGTGATGGCTATAAAATTTAAATATTGTATAAAATAGCCAATACCAGTGCAAAAACTGATATAAATAAAAAACGTTTAGTGATATTACTTTTTATTTGCTGAGTATAATTCGAAATTTAACAATCTTTGTTAGGATACAAAGTTATATAAAATGGATTTTTAAATAGTGCTCTTTTTAAATCCCTCTTATATTCCCCATAATTCTACAATATAAAACTTTTGTTTATATTTCTTATACTACCTTTTAAGTCATTGATAACTTAATGTAAGTTTATCAAAAACATGGAATGGAATATAAAATGAATAAACAACCTGTCATTCACCCTATTAGTAAAAACTTTGAAAAACTAAACCAAGATATCTTTGAAACCATGTTCAAGTTATTTGAGCATATAGGTGTCTATTGGAAAAACATGGATAACTCGACCCCCTATCGATCAGAGCTCTATGTTTTTATGCAAAACCGAATAAATTTATACCCCATTTATCAAGAATATTATAAAACAGCTTACACCACGATTAATCAAATGATTTTAGAAGTAGGAGCTGAAAATTGTTACGAAATAATATTTACGGATCCTTACGCTAACCTCCCTCCTGTAGATTCAAATTTATCTATTGTTAGACAAAAAGTATCAAACGAATTTATTGATTTTCAACTCTCTATTGGTGGATTTAAATCCTTTGGCGCTAAAAATTATCCTGGATATATTGGCGGAGCTTTTATCCCTGGAGAAGCAGTACCTTACCGAACTATGGAGAATAACAATGAAATATGATCTAGTTATAATAGGCTCTGGGATCGCTGCTACAGCTCTTTCCCATAAGGTATTAGAAAAAAATAAAAATGCATCTATTTTAATGTTAGAAGCTGGACAAAAAGTAAAAATGCAAGATGCAGCCCTTTGGCAAGATTACATTGTAAGCGGCAAACTACCCTACTCTAAATTTAATGATCAAGCATACCCAGAAAGAGATATACCAGGACAAAATCAAAATATTGGAGCAACCGTAGTTCCATTAGCGGGGTCAAGAGTAATGACATATGGAGGATCAACAATACATTGGGGTGGTTGGTCTTTCCGTTTAAAGCCTGAAGATTTTTTAATGAAAACCAATACCAACACAAGTATTGATTGGCCCATTGATTACGAGACTCTAGAGCCTTATTACGGACAGGCTGAACACTATATTGGCGTTTCTGGAGATTCAAAGAACTTAAATCCACCACGCTCCACACCTTATCCATTTCCTGCGTTTCCATTCACATTTGAAGACAGCAGCATAGCTTCAGCAATAAAATCTCTTAATATGGACTTTTCAAATGTACCTATTGCAAGACACGGTATATTAAGTAGCTCAACGTTCAACGCACCTTGTAAAACAACCGGTACATGTAAATATTGTCCTTTTGGTGCTAGGTACGCTGCCACGAATTTTTTAAATCATATGAGTGATGAAAAAGATTACCCTAATTTAGAAATTCGAATTAACAGCATAGTTAATACCATTGATATGGATACTAAACAAAGAGCAAAAGGAGTGACTTATTTTGATAAAACAACTAAAAAAACTATGAGTGTATCCGCTAAAATAGTAATTGTGGCTGGTGGAGCTATCGAATCTCCTAAATTATTACAACGTTCAACATCTGACTTTTGGATAAATGGAATAGGTAATGATGAAGGAAATGTTGGTCGCTACTTTGTTACTCACCCTTACTTTATTTTTAGCGCCAATATCGCAGAAAATAAATCCCTTAAACAACCAGAAATGAACTTCCCTACACTTTGTAGTCGTCACTACGACAATGAATTTGAACAAAAAAAAGGAAAATTTATATTAATACACCCACCTAGTTCACCTCAAATTGATATTGCCACTTTAATGAAAAACGGTAATACGCGAGAAGAAATTGAAGAAAGTATTAGAGGTTCAAACACGGTTCAAATACACGGAATGGTGGAAATATTTAGCGAATATAAGAACAACATAACTAACTTACCAGGAGCCAAAAACCAAATAGGTCTACCTCAAACCATTGTAGATTATTCTCAATCGCCAGAATTTAACGATCGTATGACTTATATTCAATCCAAAGTTGAAGAGATTTTTAAAAAAATGGATGCAAAAATACAAGGAAAACCAACAATTTCATGGCGAGCGGATCATTCTGCATGTACTTGTAGAATGAGTGAAGACCCCAAAAAAGGTGTTACAGATAAAAACATGAAAATACATGGCGTTGATAATATATATGTTTGCTCAAATGCTGCATTTACCTCTACGGGTGCAATCAACCCCACATTAACATTAACCGCTTTATCTTTAAGGCTTGGCGATCATATAAACACACAACTGGAGGCGTTAGATCATGAATGATTTACAACTTCGCAAACAAGAGTTAATTGATAATTTGCATAAAGCACTGGAATTAGAGTTATCAACTATACCGCCTTATTTAACTGCACTTTTAAGTATTAAGCCAAATACTAATAAAAAGTCTGCCGCACTTATTCATAGTGTAGCCATGGAAGAAATGTTACATATGCTTCTCGTGTGTAACTTAATAGCGAGTATAGGTGGCAAAGTAACCTTTAATAAAAAAAACGTTCCCACTTACCCTCTTACATTAGAATTTAAGGGGGAAAAATTTAAAGACCGTGAATTTGAGATTAACTTAGAAAAATTCAGCGAATCGGCAATTGACACATTTTTAAAAATAGAAATGCCGACTGAATTTATTGGTCGTAAAAAAAGTATGCTGCGTTCATCAGAAATGGAAATTCCGGGTATTACCATTGGTGCATTTTATGAACAGCTAAAGCACCAACTCAATGAAGCGTGTGATGTATTTTCTGAACCAGAAGTCTTTAGCGGAGATCCTGCCAATCAACTCGGTGAGAACTTTTATTGGAAAGGCGATGGCGAGCCAATTAAAGTAGTAGATTTAGCATCAGCCCATAAAGCAATAGACCTAATAATAACCCAAGGTGAAGGTTGCTCAGATTCAATTTTTGATTTAGACACTAAATACTTTAATCAAAGAGCAGATATAGCACATTACTTTAAATTTAATGAAATAAAGCACCATAGATCATATCAAGAAACGGATACACCAACAGAGCCACCTACTGGTGAAGCCTTTGATGTTAATTATCACCAAGCTTATCCATTATTAAAAAACCCAACAACACAAAGTTATGAAAACAGCCCTGTACTATCAAGCTTAAACAAGCAATTTAATAGCAACTATTCAGTTATGCTGTATCAAATTGCTGAAGCGTTTAATGGCTCACCTAATGTGTTGTACACAGCAATAAATAATGGCATGAGAAGCTTAAGCCCTATTGCACTGCAAATGATGGAAATACCCGTTCCTAACCATGAAAACTACCGTGGCACCCCCTCCTTCGAATGGATAGAACCCGAATTTGATAAAAAGAGTCAGGTTCAAGAAATATCACTTATTTCAAAATGGCAATTATTAGATGGCTGCCCTCCTGAGTTATATCAAGAGCTAAACAACCTAGCTAATAAAGTAAAAGAAGAAGCTGGCACATTGATGTACTTAGTACATCTACAATCGGAAAAGCCGCTTAATCAGGAGAGTAAACCTATAATACCCGAGCCTTCAGAAATCCCCTTAACACAACAAACCGAAGTTATATTTATAGAAATATATAAAGATGCTCAAGCTTTTAGTGATCATGTAACAGGTGAAATTTTTAATACATTCAAAGATAAATATTTTAAATATTTCAAGCCTGATCCAATAACAAAAGGCTGGCCATTAACCAAAACAGAATTTTTAACTCGTAGATCTGGTTTTATTAAAAACGGAATTTGAGCATTTCCAAAACACAATTTTAGAAATAGCCTAAAATAATAGAAAAGGGTAATAACATCGCTGTTGTTACCCTTTTTAATATTCTTTACTTTTTGCAATCATTAAAATACTAGCTATTTTCAGACATCGTATTAATGGTATATACACATTAAAACAAATTAAAATTACAACTTATCTTAGGCTATCTAATAATAAATTCAGACTTATAAAAACCTGTGTTGTATTATTAGACGCCTTTATTAAAGAGAGTAAACTAACATTGTTTTTAATCATTAGATTACCCCGTTTAGACGGTATCTAGATTACTTATTTTGACACTTTTGAACTAAATACTTTCTTAACAATATAAAAACACCTAAAGCAAATAATGCGATTGCAGGAGACTCAGGAACCTCCTGTGCGGCAATTGATTCACCTAAAAAGTTTTGCACATCTAAGTAATCTAAGCTGGTATTTATTGGCGAATTAGTATCCATCAACGCAGTAAAACTAGCAGTACCTAATTTGAATGAGGTACTTAACTCGTTTTGCCAGTCATCTAAAAACTCAACTTGTAACGTTAACGGTGAAAACCCAAAATCGTCAAAAGCATCGGTATAGGTACTATTATTGAAAACGTTATTATCAAAAATAAAACCATCAAAAGCTAAATCAGCGTCATTGAATGATAAATCGAATTCCAACCAATATGTTTCTGAATTTATTGAATTAACAAAAACATCCATCGTAACTATATCATCTTTGTTATATGTAACTTCATCAAAATCAACAATGATTAATGATGCCGTACTAGCCCATGAAACAAAGAGTGAAATCACGGCAAGGCTTTTTATTAAATTTAACATTATTGAACTCCACAACGGCTATATGTACATAAGTTAACTAAGTAACGACTGTCTTGACGATTAATCACACCATCATTATTTAAGTCATATACTTGATGTAAATTATGAGTGCCTCGTAATGCAGAGGTAAATGCTCTGACATCCATAGTATCAACATCTTGATCACCGTCTAAGTCACCTAAAACACCTATGTTCTTATCAAACGGTAAGTGATCAATCTCATCATTAACACCATCGTTATCATCATCTGAATCAATAAGGTCACCTAAATCATCATTATCAAAGTCGTTATCAATAGTTAATCTTGCAATGCCTTTATCGTATGTTTTGCCATCAGAAGCCGTGAATTGTGCATATAAGAAATAAAAGTTTCCTTCAGGAAGCTCGCTGTTAGCTTTTGCTCCCGCCAACGGAATAGAGAGTGTTGAAGTCGCGGTTTGTTCTCCAATAACGCTACCGTCAATTACCACTATATCGTTCACCAAACTCCAATCAGAACGAAGTTCGCGTAAAAATACTTTTAAACCGCCAACACCATCTGTAACAAGGTTACCAGTCCCCGCTTCAACATTAACTTTTACCTGCATAGGTTTAGTCGTTAAATGCGTTGTATTACGGTACTTTGCGTCATCATCAAATGAAAGAGATGGTTCTACCGGTGTAGGTTCTGGCTCAACACTTACACAACCTTCACATAACAATTTAAAAGTACGTACGTAGTCATATGATGTAGTACGTTGCTCTTCTGTACCAGCTTTAACCATTCCACCATCTTCTGGCACTTCATTCCAGTCATAGGTTTCTATTGCCATTTGAATCCACATTTCCTGATCAAATGCAATGGGATGCACTATGCTGTAAACAAGCTGACCATCTAAGTAAAAGTCGATTTCATTCTGTGATTTCCAGTGAGCGCCATAGATATAATAACGTTCAGTTGTTTTCTTGCCAGCTGGCACCATTGTAGAATTTTGTCGTCTGTTTTCGTCATTACAACTTGTTTGACGATGAAACATATTTGAATGATAAATATGTTCCCAATCCATTGCCCAACTGTGAGTCAAACCTTCGTTAACTTTACCGATAGTTTCTTGGATATCAATCTCGAACATTGTCTTACAATCACTATTTTTACTCATTAACCAAAACGTTGATGACATTTCTGTTTGGTTAGCTTTCATTTTGGCTTCGTAGTAATAAGATACACCGTCCTTAGGTGCGCTTGTTGGGAAAATAGAACGAATTATTGCGCCTTTATATTTAAAGTAGGCTTGTTTAAAGTTTCCATTTGCATCTTTATAAGGAGTATCTAACCATTGCGGACCACCTTCTAATTCATCAACGGTAATTTTTAAGTTGCCGTCATTAACGCTAACCGTATCTGTAGTAAATAAACCTGGTGCTCTACCTGTCCATAACCAACCGTTTCCTACTGGCTCTACTTGCCATTTATCAGCATTAATATTAGCACCTTCAAATTCGTCAGACATGTTATCGATTTTCAGCCAATTCATACCTGGAAAAGCCGGTGTTTGTACCCCTTGGAAAAACGGAACGTCAGTTATTGCACCAACACTAGCGTTTCTTGGCGCTGAATCTATTTCATCACTCGCACCATCATTATCGTCATCTGTATCAATTGAATCGACAATACTGTCACCATCAAAATCACTATCGATATTAATATTTGCGATACTACTGTTATAAACATTTCCATTTGATGAACCAAATTCAGCAAATAAGAAATAGAAATTTCCGTCAGGAAGTTGATTGCTTGGTACTAAACCATTTAACGGAATCAGAATATTTGAAACGGCTGTTTGCTTACCAATTACACTATCATCGAAAACTACAGTGTCTTTTACTAGCTGCCAATTAGATTTTAATTCGCGTAAATAAACTTTAAGACCACCTTTAGTATTATTTACAATATTGCCAGCACCCGCTTCAACATCAATAGTTACGTTAAGTGAACCTGTATTAGCATAAGTGCTAGTTTTTATATGATCACTTCCTTGAATAGTCAAAGAAGGAGCGACTTGTGCAGCTTCTATGTTTATACCGGCTACATTTACTGTGTAAGCATTTCCATCTGAAGAGAAAAACTTTACAAATAGGAAGTAAAAGTGCCCATCAGGAAGGTTTGCTGTTGCTGTTAATCCTTGTAAAGGGATCTCAACATTTGAAGTGCCACTCGTTTTGCCTATTGCTGATGCATCTGAAACAATTGTGTCTTTCACTACAGACCAATTTGAACGAAGTTCTCTTAAAAAATATTTAACTCCTCCTAATTGGTTCGTAACCGTGTTGTTATCACCAGCATGATAATTCACACTTACAGGTAAAACGCTATTGGTTTGATATACGTTTTGCGTATATTGTGTTGCATTGTCAAAAGTTACCGAAGCTGCAGTTTGAGCATTACTCTCAAACGGGAGCCACGACAAAACGACGGTCAAAAATATTCCGAACATTGTTATTGTTTTATTCATTATATTTACCCTATTAATTGATCACTAAATAAACCTAAATTAAGGTATTTATTAGAAATCAAATATTGATTTTTTAATCTAGTGTTCTTGTTACTTAGTTTGTTATAAAAATTTGTAACATTAGCCACTGCATAGAAACGTAATAAAAATATAATATTTTTCTTTAGTCATAACCATGGAACTCATTAATTGAAAGCTCCAAAATAGACCAAAGATAAAATCCCCGATTTATCAGCGTTACCTTCATAAATTCCTCGACTTTACTTCCCTATAGGAGTTAATAGTTAAGGATAATTACTCTTAAATACTATATTTTTAGGTTTCTTTAAATCAATTCATTTACTTACTTTTAACATGTAAGCCAATGTTTTAACTTACGTTTACTAACAGTAAAGTTTGGTAATGGAAGGTAAGGACTCTTTGGCTTACGTAATTTAACGTTAAACACGTAGAAACAGTTTTAAAATGAATAAATAAGTAACTCTTACTATAAAAAAACACTGAGCAAACATTCATATGTCAGTTTAGCTCGAATTAAAAGAACCCTTTAAGATTAATAGGTTTCAAAGGTTCTGAATATTTTGTTAAATTTGTTGTGTTTTTTAACAGAATTGTTTTTAACAGATGCTAAAAGGCCAGTGATTTCTAAAAAAAACACTGCATAATTAAGTGAAGCCTATCTTATTGAATCTAAGCGACATCACGTTAAGAGATGATCAGCTAATCATTATTATTCCAGATTGCATTTGCATCTACTTTATCAATACTCAAAATTTTGGAATTTAGGTGTGAATGATTAAAACTAGCGACTTCAAAAAGTATTTCGAAATTAGTTAAAGATTTATCTGATACATTTGCTGAATCAACATCTAAATTAAGAGAAGATAAATTTTTTGGATTTGTTATGAATTGGGAAACAGACATAATAGCAGCATCAGTAAATCCAGATATTATGTACAATACATTACCTGTCGCTCCCTGATATTTCGAAAAAAGACCATAATCAGTATAGCCTGAATAAAATGGTGGAATTAATTTATAGTTTTTACCTGTTTTCTTATTTATAAAATTAAACTGTGCGCTTAAATCGTAATTTGACCCCTGATAAAAGCCATATAACTGGTCAAAATCTACAAATTTACCTATATACACAATGTTATAATTATTGATCTCTTCAGCAGATAAATCTGATGACATTTTTACTTTATAAAGCTCCTTGTTTTGAATAATAGGTACTATGTCAGCCAACGCAATTACTGCACCTTTTGGTGCAAATTTTTTATTGGGTAGGTTCTGAAAATTTAATTCAGGTTTTTCCTTAAGAAATGTCATTAACTCAGTTGTACCATTCACAAAATGATTTCTCATTAAGCTTTCTATTTTTTTAGGTGAGTTATCTACAACCTTATAGAAAAATGAATCACCAATAACAATAAGCGTTTTTTTGTTATTTTCGTTTAAGTCTTTCCATATAGGGTGATTTTGTATAACCATTTCAGGATCATTATTTAGATAATCGTTATTAATAATCACGAATATATTCAATAATAGGGATAATGAAAAAATAACACCTAACGTCCAAATTAATGGTGAACTATTTAATTGATACTTTGGCTGAGGAATATTTAATAGAGAGTTTTCGACAACATCTATGTTCGCTAAGTCAGCTGATTGTGATTCAGTTTTAAAAAAGGTTAATTCATACTTCCCATGAGGTATGGTTAGTTGAAAGCGTTCATTTTCACCTTCATTTACATAATATCTTTCTAATTTTTTTCTTAAGTTTGAAATGTAAACTCTGACTGAAGCGTCGTCGGAAGGATTATATTCATCCCCTTTATTAAATACTGCTTTAGCAATCATCACTTCGCTAGGCGGCGAAGACGTTTCTGATTCTGCTGCTATTTGCGCTACCGTATTGTCTACAAGGTAATTAAGTAATGCTATATATTTGTCTGAACGACCGAAAGACTGGCTATCCTTTATCCGTTCTAGCTGAACAAGTAACTCTTCCTTTTGAGGAAAGAACTTTTTTTGCTTCATTAATCACCCCTTATTTTGTATATAAATTAACAATATCATATTCAATAGAAATAAGTCACTGCATGTTTATTTAGCAGAAGGGCGAACTTCAAGTTAAGTTAAAACTGTTCTAAATTTTTAGTGAAAAATACTGGAGAAATATAGGAATTGAAGTTAAAAATCTAAAGTAAAAAAGGATAATAACATCACTATTATTATCCTTTTTTTTATCATTCTTTTTTCACAATCAGTACAATATTAGTGGTTTTCAGACACCATATTTACCGTGTATTTTGGAATTTCAACAACAAGATCAATATCACCAACAATGGCTTGGCAACCTAAACGAGAATCAGGTTCTAAACCCCATGCTCTATCTAGCATGTCTTCTTCAAGCTCGTCGCTTTCTGCAATAGAGTCGAAACCTTCACGAATAATAATATGACATGTTGTACATGCACATACTTTTTCACAAGCGTGTTCAATACCTATGTCGTTTTTTAGCGCAACATTCAGTACACTTTCGCCTGGTTCTGCATCTAATACAGCACCGTCTGGGCAAAGTTCTTCGTTAGGTAAAAATATAATTTTTGGCATGTTACTAAACCTCGTCTACTGAATGGCCTGCTAATGCTGTTTTGATGGATGAATCCATGCGTCTTTCAGCGAAAATAGCAGTACTTTCGTTTAATTTGTCGATAGCCGATTCAATATCATCAGCTACATCTGATTGTATAATTTTATTTAATGCTGTAATAGCTTCGTTAATAACATTCGCTTCATCTTCGCTTAATAAGTTGCCATCTGCAGCTAAGGCCGATTGAACAGACTCTATTACGCGCGCTGCTTCAACTTGTTGCTCTTTTACCATACGTGCTTCTATGTCTTGTTTAGCATTGCTCATAGAAGCTTTTAGCATAGAAGCAATTTGATGCTCTTCTAATCCGAATGAAGGTTTAACTTCGATACGTGATTCTACGCCCGTAGATTTCTCCATAGCTGACACTTCGAGTAAACCGTCGGCATCAACTTTAAAGGTTACACGAATATGCGCCGCGCCAGCAGTCATTGCTGGAATACCACGTAATTCAAAGCGCGCTAATGATCTACAGTCTTCAACTAATTCACGTTCACCTTGTAAAACATGAACAGCCATAGCCGTTTGTCCGTCTTTAAAAGTGGTAAATTCTTGTGCTTTGGCTACAGGAATTGTGGTGTTTCGTGGAATAACTTTTTCAACCAAACCGCCCATGGTTTCTAAACCAAGCGATAGTGGAATTACGTCAAGTAATAACATGTCGCTATCAGGTTTATTACCCGCAAGTATATCCGCTTGAATTGCAGCGCCTACGGCAACAACTTTGTCAGGGTCGATTGAAGTAAGAGGCGTTTTCTTGAAGTATTTTTCTACTTCTTCACGCACTAGCGGTACTCTTGTAGAACCACCAACCATAACCACTTCTAGTACTTCTTCTGTTGTTATATCAGCATCTTTCAATGTACGTTTACAAGCTCGTAGTGTTTTATTTACTAGGCTTGAAATTAAGCTATTAAAAGTTTCTTTGGTTAAAATACCTTGCCATTTTTCACCGTTCTCTAATACTAAGTTGATCTCGGTTGAGTCATTTTGGCTTAATTGTTCTTTAGCATTACAGGCTTGTTGAGAAAGCTGACGCTCTAATTTACGTGATAAAGGTCGTGTAAGCTGTGCTTGTTCAATAAGGTGATCAACAAGTGTTACGTCGAAATCATCGCCACCTAACGCGGCATCGCCACCTGTAGATAAAACTTCAAATACGCCTTTATTTAAACGTAATACTGAAATATCAAAGGTTCCACCGCCTAAGTCGTAAACAGCAATAACGCCTTGTTGCTTACCTTCATGTTTAGTATCTAACCCATAAGCAACAGCCGCCGCAGTTGGTTCGTTTAATAAACGTAATACATTAACATTAGCTAACTTGGCTGCATCTTTAGTGCTTTGGCGTTGTGCATCATCAAAATGAGCAGGTACGGTAATAACGACACCTTTAAGCTCTCCACCTAATGCATTTTCAGCACGGGCAACTAAGGTTTTAAGAATTTCAGCTGACGCTTGAACCGGATTTATCGGCCCGCGACGTGTGTTAATTTCAGGATGGTTTTCGTCACCACAAAAATCGTAAGGTAAAGATGGATATTTAGATTGAATATCACTCAACGAACGACCAATTAAACGTTTTGCAGAAACAATAGTATTTTCAGGATCGTTAACAGAAAACGCTTTTGCTGCGTTCCCTACTAAAATATTGTCGGCTTGGTAGCTAACAATTGACGGTAGAATGTCTATACCCTGTTCGTCTTGTAGAGTTTCAGCTAAGCCACTTTTTACGCTAGCCACAAGTGAGTTTGTTGTACCCAAATCAATACCTGCTGCTAGATTATGTTCATGGGGTACTGTACTTTGTCCAGGTTCTGCAATTTGTAATAAAGCCATAGGGGATCTTTTAATTAATCATCTAATAGAGAGTCTTCGAGACGATCTAACTCTATATGAAGTTTTTGATAAAATTTAAGTTTGCGTAAATTGTCACACGCTAGCGTATTCGATTCTGGTGAGTTTTCATTTAACTGAGCTTGCATCATTTTAAAGAGCTGTTCGTATTCAGTGTCTAATGTTTCAGTTGCACTAAATATTTCAGCTTCTATGTCATCGGATCCTTTGATCTCAGATAACATTTCGCGTAATTCCATTTGATGCATTAAAAAAGCGGTATCACCAAATGATGCTTGTTCATTTGGCATTTCAGTTCCGCGCTGCGTTAATATATAAGTCGCTCGAGTAAGCGGATTTTTTAATGTTTGATATGCATCATTGATCATTGACGACTTTTGAACAGCAAGTAATTGCTCTTGTGAAGATGCACTAGCAAAACGGTCTGGATGAACCGTTTTTTGTAATGATTGATATACTTCAGCTAATTTTGTTGTATCGAGATCAAAGTGGTCTTCTAAACCAAATAATTGAAAGTAATTCACTATAAATCCAGTATTAATACAATAAATTAAACGTTGAAGCTTTCGCCACAACCACACTCACCTTTTGCATTAGGATTGGTGAACTTGAAACCTTCGTTTAGTCCTTCTTTAATGAAATCTAGCTCGATACCACTTAAGTAAACTAAGCTTTTAGCATCAATAATGATATTCACACCATTAATGCTAAAGAGTTCATCGTCTTCGTTAAGGTCGTCTACAAACTCAAGTACATATGCTAAGCCAGAACAACCTGTAGTTTTTATACCTAAACGTAAGCCAAGACCTTTGCCTCGGTTAACCATGAACGATTTTACTCGTTCAGTGGCTGCAGGAGTCATTGTAACACTCATACTAATAACCTCTTTTACTAAACTTTTTTACTGCGGTAATCTGCAATCGCTGCTTTGATAGCGTCTTCAGCTAAAATTGAACAGTGAATTTTTACTGGCGGTAATGCTAATTCTTCAGCAATAGCTGTGTTTTTGATTTCGCCAGCTTCGTCGATAGACTTGCCTTTAACCCATTCAGTTACTAATGAGCTTGAAGCAATAGCAGAACCACAACCGTATGTTTTGAATTTTGCATCTTCAATAATACCGTCTGCAGAAATTTTAAGTTGTAACTTCATTACGTCACCACATGCTGGTGCGCCAACCATACCGGTTGCTACATTTGGATCATTTTTATCCATTGAGCCAACGTTACGTGGGTTTTCATAATGATCGATTACTTTTTCGCTATAAGCCATGATATTTCTCCTAAGTTGTTTAAGTGACTTATTATTCGCCTCTTACAGGCATGAAAATAAATAATAAGTCTGTAAACAATACTTGTTTAATAGGTGCTAACTAGTGAGCAGCCCATTCGATTGAATCTAAATCAATACCATCTTGGAACATTTCCCAAAGTGGTGACATGTCACGTAAGTGACCAATAGATTGTTGAATGATGTTAATTGCGTGGTCAATTTCTTCTTCGGTAGTAAAACGACCAAAGCTGAAACGAATTGAACTATGCGCCATTTCATCATTTAAACCTAAAGCACGTAATACGTACGAAGGCTCTAAACTTGCTGATGTACATGCTGAACCTGAAGATACGGCTAAGTCTTTAAGTGCCATAATTAATGATTCGCCTTCAACAAAGTTGAAGCTTACATTTAAATTACCAGGGTAGCGTTTGTCTGCATCACCATTAATGAAAACTTGTTCCATTGAGCTAATACCAGCCCAAAGACGATCTCTCATTTTCGTTACGTGAATACGGTCTTGCTCTAATTCTTCTTTAGCAATTCTAAATGCTTCGCCCATTCCCACAATTTGATGAGTAGCTAAAGTACCAGAACGCATACCACGTTCATGACCACCGCCGTGTGTTTGAGCTTCTAAACGAACACGTGGTTTACGGCTAACATACAATGCGCCAATACCTTTAGGCCCGTATATTTTATGTGCTGAGAATGACATAAGGTCAACTTTCAGGTTTTCCATATCGATAGCAATTTTACCTGCACTTTGTGCGGCATCAACATGGAAAATAATCTTTTTAGCACGACACATTTCGCCAATTTCAGCGATGTCTTGAATTACACCAATTTCGTTGTTTACATGCATGATGCTTACAACAATAGTGTCTTCACGAATCGCGTCATTTAGCTTATTTAAATCAATTAAACCGTTTGATTCAGGATCTAAATAAGTAACTTCAAAACCTTGGCGTTCTAATTCTCTACATGTATCTAAAACAGCTTTGTGCTCAGTTTTACATGTAATGATGTGCTTACCTTTTTTCGAATAAAAGTTAGCTGCACCTTTAATCGCTAGGTTGTTTGATTCTGTCGCGCCTGATGTAAATACAATTTCACGAGGATCGGCGTTAATTAAATCAGCAATTTGGTTACGAGCAATGTCTACTGCTTCTTCAGCCTGCCAACCAAACTTGTGTGAACGAGACGCAGGGTTACCGTAAAAACCATCAGTAGTCATATACTGCATCATTTTTTCAGCAACACGCTTATCTACAGGTGTTGTTGCTGAATAATCAAAATAAATAGGAAGCTTCATAAGCTAACTCTCTCCAACTTTGTAGATCGGCAAATATTATTGCAAATCAGGTAAAATGCTTTGGGTTGTAATTAAAATATTATTTGAATGAGTGCTTTCACGCTTTTGTTTATGCATGTCGTCTTGGCGTTGTGAAACCATTTTAACGTTTCTTTCCTCAACGAGCTCTGAAAGCGAAATATTCTGTAAAAAATCTTCTATGCGTACGCTTAAATCTTCCCATAATGAATGGGTTAAACATTGGTTACCACCTTGGCAGTTACCTTGTCCGGAACATTTAGTTGCATTAATGCTTTCATCAACCGCAAAAATAACGTCTGCTACAGCAATTTGAGCTGAACATCTACCTAAGCGATAACCACCACCAGGACCTCGCACGCTATTAACCAAACCATGTTTACGTAAACGCGAGAATAGCTGTTCTAAATACGACAATGAAATACCTTGTCGTTCAGATATGTCAGCTAATGATACAGGACCTGAAATGGCATGAATGGCAACATCAAGCATTGCGGTAACCGCATAACGCCCTTTTGAAGTCAGTTTCATTATGTTCTCCTGTATTTTTGCTGCGCATTTTACATAACCATGTAAAATAATCAACTATATAACCAAGTAATTTAGTCAAGTATTTTACGCGAGATAAAAATAGAGTCAACATAAATACCTGAGTATTTTACTCAAGTATTTATGTTTAGCATAATGGCTTACCCCAAATTAGGGTTAACTAATATTATATTTCAGGATCGAAGGCAGTAACGATAGATTCTCTACGTTTTGCAGCTTCTTTTTCGTCTTCAACAAATTCACCAACACGTAATTCAGGTAACGATTGCTGACAAACATTACCCCCGAGTTGATTCACTTCTTTACATAAATCTTCTACTTTGGTGTCCATTAAATGCATGTGATCTAATAAACGTCCTATCGCTTTCGCGACAGGATCTGGATTATCGCCAGAGACAGCATAAGCATCGAAGCCAAATTTTTGCGCTGTTTTTTCTCGTTCAGACATTTCTGCTTCAGACTTCTTAATATTAACAATGCGGGCTGGTATACCAACCGCGGTTGCATTATCGGGTAAGTCTTTTACAACAACAGAGTTAGAGCCCACTTTGCCACCATGACCAATAGTAATAGGCCCTAAAACTTTAGCTCCAGCTCCAATAACAACGTTATTACCTAGTGTAGGGTGGCGCTTACCTGCATTCCAACTTGTACCACCTAAGGTAACACCGTGATATAACGTACAATCTTCACCAATTTCGGCGGTTTCACCAATCACAACACCCATACCATGATCAATAAAGAAACGTCTACCTAATGTTGCGCCCGGATGAATTTCAACACCCGTTAGCCAACGAGAAAAAGTTGATAATAAGCGAGCTATAAGTTTCCAATCAGCTTTCCATAACTTATGACTTACCCTATGTATCCATATCGCATGCATGCCAGGGTAATTAGTTAAAACTTCAAACGAATTACGCGCTGCGGGATCTCTATCAAAGACGCTTTTAATGTCTTCTCTAATACGGCTAAACATATTTTATCCTTTACTCTTAATGCTTTTTATCAATTAGGCTTTATTTTTTGCTGCGCGTTCTACTGACGCTAACATACCGCGTAACATTTTAACTTCTTTGTTATCGGGTCTTGCACGATTTAATAAGCGTCTTAATTTTGTCATCACTAAACCTGGATGGCTTGGCACAATAAATCCTGTTGCTTTTAAAGCATCCTCGAAATGTTGATATAAACGTTCAGTTTCTTCTAATACTGGGTACTCTTCATCTTCTTCAACATTTGTTGCTTTAACTAAAACATTATTATGCTTTTGGTTTTCAAGCGCTAAATAGCTCATACGAACTTCATAACTTAGTGTTTGAACCGCCATAGCTAAGTTCAATGAGCTGTATTCAGGATTTGCAGGTATCTGTACATGAAAGTGACACAGTTGTAGTTCATCGTTTGTTAAACCACTACTTTCACGACCAAAGACAAGAGCTACAGGAAAGTTATGTGCTTCTTCAATCAGCTTTTCACCACAACCTCTTGGTTCTAACATTGGCCATGGTAATGTTCTTGAACGCGCACTTGTACCTACAACTAAACCACAGTCAGTAATAGCTTCTTCTAGTGTGCTAACCACTTTAGCATTGGCTAAAACATCTGATGCACCTGCAGATAAAGCTTGAGCTTGACCATTTGGCATCTCAATCGGGTCAACTAAAACGAGTTGACTTAACCCCATTGTTTTCATTGCTCGAGCGGCAGAACCAATATTTCGACAATCTGACGTGTTCACTAAAACAATACGTACGTTATCTAACAAACTTCCTAAAGAAGGATCTAACATTATTTTTTACTCTCAAAATTTGGGGTAATTTATATAAAATTAAAGACCGTGATTTATTCTTTTTAACTTCACAAATGATAGATAGTGAAAATCTGAATATAAATTATCTATCTAGACGTCTAAAACTATAAAATAATTTTATCACAGAACCTTTCACTTGTACTGAGAAAAATCATCTTGTTTCATCCCTTTGATTAGCGCAAAACAATCTGATTTATGTCGTTAAATTATAATTAACACGGTATTGCTCAACATAAAATTCCGCGCCAGTGAATTTTGGTCGCCATCTAGTATTTATTTTGCTATACTTCGCGCCGCTTGATTTTCGCTCTGCGTTCAAGTTTCTCGTTCTTTTAAAATGCTGTTTATAAAATAAGGTAGTTGTTATGCATCCTATGCTTAATATCGCTATACGTGCGTCTCGTGTGGCTGGAAAAGTAGTTGTTCGTGCTTTTGAACAAGTTGATAAAATTGAAGTTCAATCTAAAGGCACAAATGATTTTGTGACTAACATTGATGTAAGCGCTGAAGAAGCTATTATTGAAACGATTCGTAAGTCTTACCCTGATCACACAATTATTGGTGAAGAAAGCGGTATATTAAAAGGTAAAGACGATGACTACCAATGGATTATTGACCCGCTTGATGGCACAGCTAATTTTATAAAAGGCATTCCTCACTTTGCAGTTTCTATCGCATTAAAAGTAAAAGGTAAGTTAGACCAAGCAGTAATATACGATCCTATTCGTGGAGAGTTATTTACAGCAAGCCGCGGTAAAGGCGCACAACTAAACAACTTTAAAATTAGAGTTAAAGCAAATAAAGAACTAGGCGGCACTGTACTAGCGACTGGTTTCCCGTTTAAATGTAAGCAACACACAGATGCTTACTTAAATATTTTTAAATCATTATTTATGAAAACAGCAGACATACGTCGTGCAGGCTCTCCAGCACTCGATTTAGCTTATGTAGCTGCTGGCCGTATTGATGGTTTTTTCGAAATTGGTTTAAAACCATGGAATTCAGCTGCTGGTGAATTATTAGTGATTGAAGCCGGCGGATTAGTAACAGACTTTACGGGTGGTCATAATCACACATCGTCAGGCAATATTGTTGCTGCTAGCCCAAGATTAGCAAAAGAAATTTTACAAGACATGCGTCCTCAATTAGGTGAAGCATTAAATAAATAATTTACCTTATTGATTAAAGAACGAGTAAAAAGACACAAAAAAAGGCTAAAGAAGATATTCTTCTTTAGCCTTTTTTCTGTTTAAATTTAAGTGCTATACCGAGTTGTTCAATATGTTATTTAAATTGATATGAGTGATATTTATTTTTACTCATTTAACATCGCTAATTGCATTTCTGCACTTTGCTCACGCTTAACGTATTGATACCATTGTTCCGCTGTTTTTGCCGACTCTTTTAACTTTTGGGCATCAGCAAATGCAGTTAAAGACGCATCAAACTTCTTTAAGTTAAAGTTAGACATGCCAATCACTAAATGCATGTTCCCTAAACGATCGACCCCACCACGTTTAATGGCTTTTTTAGCTGACGCTATTGCAAGATCCCACTTTTCTAAATTCAAGTACGATTGTGCTAAGAAAGCGTCAAACTTACCTGTTTCTGCAATTTCAGAAGCTTTAACTAATACAGGAATAGCTTTTTCGTCATTTTTAGCAGAAATATAAGATTGAGCCAGCATATCTAAATACTTTTCTTCTGCTGCTACTTGTCCTTTATCTATAGCAGTAGAAAGTAGTTTAGCGGCTTTATATGGTACGCCATGAAAACGATACAATTGCACTAAAGTAATAATATCTTGTGATGAAGTAACGTAACCGGCTTGATATGCACTTTCCATAACCGCAAGTTGTTTTTCTTCTTCACCTATTTCACCGTACATACCACTTAACTGTATCCAATATTTAGGTTTATCGTGAAAACGCACTAAATCTTCAATCACCTTTACAACATTTTCAGGTTGCTTAAGTTCATAGTAATTTGCACGTTGTAAAATAAACCAGTTTTCTTTAGGCACTTCGTCTTTAGAAAGAGAAAGTTCAACGGCTTCATTTACATATTTTAGTGAATTTTTGTAATCTTTATTTTGGTAATAGATTTGTGCAAATAATACTTGTTGTGTACTGGTTAACGGCTTAGCGTTAATTTTTTTCCACTGTCCTAAATACTTTAACGATTGATTATAATCTTGTTGCTGCATAGATAATTGCGCTAAAGAATATAAAGTTGATGTACGTAAAGTAAGAGGAATCGCTTCTTCAGCGATAACTTTTTCAAAGCTTTCAATAGCTAAAGGTAAGTTGTCACTACCGTAATACATAAAACCATAAAAGTTCCATAACATGGCTTGCTCGTAGCTATTTAAACTACTAATGCGATCTTTTACTTCGTCGAGAACTTCTAGCCCTTCTTTCTTGTTGCCTTCATCAGCCAGCTTTTGTGCACGAGCTAATTGCGAATAAACACGATTACGCATGGCGGGGACTTTAACAGTTTCAGTACTTTGCGCTTTTTCTTCTGCCTGCGCTACCGCTCCACCAAGTTCATTGGGTATGAAACTCGCCGTACTAAAAAGTACTGCTGCTGAAATTAAAGATAATGATAATTTTTTAATCATAATGTCTCCTAACCGTCTATTTGGAACGATATTTTATTTTGTACGCCAGCGACTTCCATAGCGACACCGTCAACAACGCGCGGCTTGTATTTAAATTTAAGTGCTGCGTCCATTGCTGCTTGGTCAAAAATGCTTTCTGGGTTTGATTCAACCACTTTAGCGTCTCGCACTGAGCCATTTTTAGTTACAACAAACTCTACAATTACGTAACCTTCAATACCTCTTGATTGTGCTCTTCGTGGATAAATAGGCGCCACTTTAACAATAGGTAAATAATCTCCATCACCTGTATCTAAACTTAACCCACCGCCTAAAGCCGTATCCGCTTGTACATTGGCTGCAAAACTTGTACTTACTGCATCGGCATTAGGGTTAGCTTGTTGCATTTGTGGTTGCTCCATTGGTGGTGGAGGCGTTTTAGGTTTAGCCGGCTTTTGTGGTTTACGTTCTTTCTTAGTTACGTCTTGCTCTTTCTTTAATCGAATAAAGTCTAGTACGTTACCTCTTGGTGCTTCGGTTAATGCATTGTTACCGCCAGAAATAAGCGCCTGCATTCCCCACAGTAAAGCAAAGGTAACAACAACAGCGAAAGATAAGCCAAATAAATAACGGCCACTTTTATTCATCATGGTTAGGCCTCTTGCGCCGCAATTGAAACATCGTAAACACCAGCTGCACGAGCTGAATCCATTACTTTTATTAATACGTCTGTTGTTGCTTTTTTATCGGCTTGAATAACCACCGTACCTTGTGGATTTTCAGCTTTTAAACGTTCTATGTTGGCTTGTACAGCACGAACATCTACACGACGTTTATTGATCCAAATTTCACCTTTGTCACTGATGGCAACTAATATATTTGCTCGTTCTTTTTTAACGGCGGTTGCTGCTTCAGGTCGGTTTACTTCAATGCCGGCTTCTTTTACAAATGAAGCGGTTACAATGAAGAAAATTAATAGAATAAAAACAACATCTAGCATAGGCGTCATGTTAATTTCTTCTGCTTCTTCTTGCTCTTGCAATACTTGTGATAATTGAGAACGCATCTTTTTACCTTACTGTAAACTTTTTATGTAAATCTCCTTGAGATCATTACCAAGGAGTATTCATTATTTCCTACGGCTTGAATTAATTCAGCCAAGTAGAGTTAAAATTTTTAAATTAATGAGCCAATGGCAAACTATCTTCAAGCTGTTGAGTTCTGCGTTTGATCTTGCGTTGTAACCAAGTAACAACAAAAACACCCGATAATGAACCCACCATGCCAGCCATTGTTGGAATAGTTGCTCTTGAAACACCTGACGCCATAGAGCGTGCATTACCACTACCCGAAATAGCCATAACATCAAATACTTCAATCATGCCAGTTACTGTTCCTAATAATCCTAATAACGGACATAAAACCACTAAACTTTGAATAAGCGCGACATTTTGCTTTAGCATTTCAGTCACTCTTGAAACATTGGCTATTTTAATTTGTTCAGCACTCCATGAGCTTTTATCTGTTCTTTTTTCCCAACGTTGAACTATGTCGGCTTTTACGTATTTATAGCTACGTAAAAAGAAATACATGCGTTCAAATATTAAGAGCCACATCAAACAAATAACAAAAGCGATAACGGTGAGCACTTGCCCACCTGTATCAAGAAACTCACGAATGCTATTCATCATTTCGATGAATAAAATCATGATTTACGCTCCTTTACCTGTATTTTCATCTTCAAAACGCTCAGCAAGAATACCAGCACTTTGATGTTGTAAAATATTAATAATGCCACGGCTACGCGTGTTTAAGATGGTAGAAATAAATACCATTGGAATAGCAACAACCAAACCTAATACCGTGGTAACAAGTGCTTGCGAAATACCGCCAGCCATAAGTTTAGGGTCGCCTGTACCAAATAACGTGATTGCTTGGAAGGTGTTGATCATACCCACAACTGTACCCAGTAAGCCGATAAGTGGCGCAACAACGGAAATAATTTTAATAAAAGTTAAGCGTGTAGTAAGTACCGGAACTTCTTGCAGTATACGTTCAGAAAGCTTGAGCTCTAACGTTTCAGCATCTGAACTCTTGTTTTCGTCTTTAACTAACATAACGCGACCAAGTGGGTTGTTTTTAGACGCTGTAGTGTTTTTAAGTTGGCTGTTAACTTTACCACCAATAATGGTTAATGAGATAAAACGCTCTACACCAATGAGTAAACCAATTAAGCCTATCGCTAAAATCACATAACCCACTGAACCACCTTGGTCTACGCGCTCTTGAAGGTTCGGAGCTTGTACAAGTAAACCTAAAATTGAACCACCTGTTGGGTCTAAAGCAAAAGGTACAACGCCTGATGTATTAGATGTTAATTCTGCTGCGCTTGCTAAATACCGATCTGAAGGTTGTCTCATTAATTCAACAACACTACCTGTTTCGTCTACATATTCTAAGTATTTGCCATCAGAAATTAAGTTAAAACCGCCCACTCGAACAACATCTGTTTTTAATTTTTCGCCGTTTGCTGTAACCACTTCACGACTAAATTTATGTACTTTACCGCTTTGCGTCATTTCACGTTGTAGTTCAAACCACAGGCGTTCAATTTCTTCGATTGAGGCTAATTTTGAAGAAGATCCCATGCTTTGAGCAAAATCATCTAAAAACACGCCACGGTCTGCTATTTGAGCCGAAATTACAGAGGTTTGAAATTTACTTCTTGTATCACCAGCAACTTGCTGAAGTACACCAAACAGCTCTTTTAATTCACCCATGCGTTTCGTTAACGCTTCTGATTTATTTGCTAATTCAATTTCGTTATCTTGAAATGTTGCTTCTAATTCAGCACTTACCTTGACTTCATTATCACGTATATTTTTAGCTTGTTTAAGTAAGTTTTCTTGCTCTGACTTTTTAGCATTAAACTCAGCCTCACGTGCTGTATTTTGTTTGGTTTGAGCAATTTTACCTTGTTCAAGTTGCTTTAATAATTCATCTAATGATGAAGCATCCTGAGCACTTGCGCTTGTTGTTATACTTGTAACTGATAGAGCTAATACAACCAGTGAAAAAAGTTGGCTTAATTTTTTCATTTTATAATTCCTATTACCGTACTTATTCGGCTGAGTTTTGCGCTACTGGCACAATGATTAAATCTGGGGCAAGCTGTTTACGTGCAATGCGTAAACCCTTATTGATGTTTGAACGATATTCTGCAGGAAGATCATCCCAAGACTTAGTCTCGTTATTCCATAAACCTAATTTTTGACCATCACGTGTTTGATACACTAAACTCACACGACCAATACGTAAAAAGTCTACGTCACGTTCGCTGCCATCAATTGTTAATAAACCGTTGTAAGCTTCAATAGTACGACCATATTCAACTTCAACTTGGTAAGCTTCTAATACACGACGAAATTTTTCAGATACTGAAACGTCAGCGCGTTCCATCATTTTCTTTAAACCTTCAATTCGTTCGCTACGCTCAGTCGGTAAAAACTGAACATCTAAACCAACAAAAGCTTCTAATGTATCTATCATACGTGCCATAAGTGGTGAGATTTGACGTTCGATAATACTCACTTGTTCCATTGAAACTGCTAGCTGAGTTAATTCTTTTAGCTGATTATCAATTTGAGTATTCATTTGTTGGTTGTAAACGCGTAAACCATCAACTTCTTTATTCACGGTTTTAAATTGTTGAAGTTTGGTTTGAATTTGTTCGCTAATATTATCTACACGACGTTGTGATTTATTTGCAGACTGGTTGATTTTTTTGCCAGCATCTACCACTTGTGATAAGGGTTCATCGTCAGCTGGAGCGGCATTTACAAGTGTAGGTAGGCTTAGTGCACTTGCACTTAAAAGCAAACTTGCTTTAGCCAAAGTAGACAATTTCATATTAAAACCTTTTGTTGAAATTCAATAGTGTTAAACGCTTTTAGCAAAACGCCTATTCAATATACTGCTATAATTGGGCACATTTTAAAGGCCAAATATGACAACTTGGTTTCACGAATATTGCATATTTGTTACATGACAGTTAGGTGACATTTTTTTTACAGGAAAGGTTTTATTAACAAAGCGTTAATCGTTATAAGGTTATATTTAAAGATTTGAGATAGTGTTCATCATCACTTTCCCCTAAAATGCGGTAACGTAAATCAGTAATAAATTAGATCACCCAACATGAGTTACCTTTAAACCTACTGTTATGAATAAACTGTCAAAAATATTCGTTTTAGGATTACCTCGAACAGGTACAACGAGCATTTGTTCTACTCTACTCTCTCTTAACTATTGCGTAGCTCATACTGCTTATACTCAAACAACGTTCGATAAAGCTAACGCGATAGCAGACACTCCTATTTTTAATGACTACAAAGCTTTACATCAACATTACCCTAACAGTAAGTTTATTTATTTAACGCGCGATGCCCAAAAGTGGCTCCCTTCAATAAAACAGCTTTTATTACGTATGTATAACAATGTAGTACGAGATGATGGTGGGTTTAACCCCATAATTAAGCGTTGTTATACTGAAATATTTTCCCCTTTTACCTTAGATAATATTAATAACGATGATTTCTTATTAACTTGCTACAACACGCATAAAGCCGCAGTTACTCAGTATTTTGAACAACAAGGCCACCCTGTGCTATTTATTGATATATCTAAACAAGGTGATTATCAAAAGCTATTAACGTTTTTGAATAAAGAGGATAACGATCCTAATACTTCAAACTCAGATTTTCCTGTACTTAATCAGGGCGGGAAAGTCACTGCATGGAAAGATTTAAAACATCCGCTTAAAGTTGATTCAACTAAAAATGGCCGTTGCTCTACCCTAAACCATATTCAATAAATATTAAGGACTTATACACACCATGATCATTACCCATAGCCAACACGATATTGCTACCCCAACAGGTGATATGCGCACTTATATTTATCAGCCTGAAGAACAAGGTAACTATCCTTGTGTTATTTTCTATTCAGAAATATTTCAACAAACAGCCCCTATAGCACGTAGCGCAGCTATTATGGCAAGCCATGGTTTTATTGTATTAGTGCCTGAGGTTTTTCATGAACTAAACCCTATTGGTACTGTATTAGGGTACGATGATGCAGGTAAAGACAAAGGCAATGAAGATAAGTGGGCAAAACTTTTAGAGCATCACGACTCAGACACTCAAGCATTAGTAAACTTCGCTCAAACACTTGATAATTTTTCAGGCAAGGTTGGTGCAATGGGCGTGTGTATTGGTGGTCATTTAGCTTATAGGGCGGCATTAAATAACAATATTTTAGCGGCGGCGTGTTTATATCCTACCGACATTCATTCAAACACATTACCTTGTAATAAAGGTAACGACTCATTAACGAGAACACCCGATATTAAAGGTGAACTATTAATGATTTTTGGTAAACAAGATCCTCATGTACCAGATGAAGGACGAATGAAAATTCATCAACATTTATTAACAAGTAAAAACACATTTACTTGGCATGAGTTTAACGCACAACATGCGTTTATGCGTGACGAAGGTGAACGTTACGATGCTGCTTTAGCCATAAAAGTTTACTTAATGGCTGTCGAGTTATTTAAACGAAAACTCACTTAAATCATTCATAATTTGTCATAAAAAGCGTACATAAAAAAACCCGACATTACTTTGTAATATCGGGTTTTAAATTTTTAAGGTTTACTTAATTAATAACGAAAGCGTTATTAATTACTGACCTTTAACTTCAGATAAACCGTTAAAGATAGCTTTATCACCTAAAAATTCTTCAATTCGTAATAATTGGTTGTACTTAGAAACACGATCAGAACGACATAAAGAACCTGTCTTAATTTGACCTGCAGCAGTACCAACCGCTAAATCAGCGATAGTTGCATCTTCTGTTTCACCTGAACGATGAGAGATAACAGCAGTAAAACCAGCATCTTTAGCCATTTTAATAGCCGCTAATGTTTCAGTTAAAGAACCAATTTGGTTAAACTTGATTAAGATAGAGTTACCAATACCTTGCTCAATACCACGAGCTAAAATCTTAGTGTTTGTAACGAATAAATCATCACCAACGATTTGGATTTTGTCGCCAAGTAATTTAGTTTGGTAAGCAAAACCATCCCAATCTGACTCGTCTAAACCATCTTCGATAGAAACAATAGGGTATTGCTCACAAAGTGTTGCTAAGAAATCAGAGAATTCGTTAGCTGTAAATTGCTTGCCTTCACCTTTAAGATCGTAAATACCTTTGTCTGCATCGTAAAATTCAGAAGCAGCACAATCCATTGCTAAAGTAACATCTTTACCTAATTCGTAACCAGCAGCAGATACAGCTTCTTTGATTACCGCTAAAGCATCAGCATTTGAAGCTAAATCAGGAGCAAAACCACCTTCATCACCAACAGCTGTATTTAAACCTTTTGCTGATAATACTTTTTTAAGTGCATGGAATATTTCAGCACCCATACGTAAAGCTTCGCGGAAGTTAGGAGCGCCAACAGGTTGTATCATAAACTCTTGAATATCAACGTTGTTATCAGCATGTTCACCACCATTGATGATGTTCATCATAGGTAATGGTAAAGAGTAAACACCTGGAGTACCGTTTAGGTCAGCAATATGTTCAAACAATTGAACGTTTTTAGCATTAGCAGCCGCTTTAGCTACAGCTAAAGAAACAGCAAGAATAGCGTTAGCACCAAATTTTTCTTTGTTTTCTGTGCCATCTAAGTCGATCATGATTTGATCAACTTTTGCTTGTTCTAAAGCACTTTGACCTAATAAAGCAGGAGCAATACTGTCATTTACTGCCGCTACTGCTTTTAAAACACCTTTACCTAAATAACGAGCTTTATCACCATCACGTAACTCTAAAGCTTCGCGTGAACCAGTAGATGCGCCAGAAGGAGCAGCAGCTCTACCCCAAGCACCTGATTCTAAATAAACATCAGCTTCAACAGTTGGGTTACCACGAGAATCCATGATTTCACGAGCAATAATCTTACTAATATTCGACATTTTTCATCCTATTTTATTAAAAAGCCGCTCGGTATTTATATACAGCGAGCTTATAAATACTATTAACGACAACATTCATACTAATTATATCTAATTGAATATTTTTTTTTAGAACATTCAATTATTTTAAATACCCTAAATAACAATTTTAAATAAAAAACCGCAGCTCAAGGCTACGGTTTTAATATTATGATTGTTTATTTTTTTGATGCTCAAATGAAGCAGCAACAAAACTTTCAAATAAAGGGTGTCCATCACGAGGTGTAGAATTAAACTCAGGATGGAACTGCCCTGCTATAAACCAAGGATGGTTTGGTATTTCAATAACTTCTACTAATGTTTTATCTGTAGAAAGACCTGAAAATACTAAACCAGCTTGACTTAATTTATCTCTATAGTTGTTATTTACTTCATAACGATGACGATGTCTTTCATAAATTGTGTCGCTACCATACACTTCATGCACTTTAGTATTTGGCGTTAAATGACACAATTGAGAACCCACACGCATAGTACCACCTAAATCAGAATCTTCGTGACGGTATTCCACTTGCCCTTCTTCATCTAGCCATTCATTAATTAAACCAACAACTGGGGCCGATGTTTCTGGATTAAACTCTGTACTGTGTGCGTCAGTTAAACCAGCAACATTACGAGCATAATCGATAAGAGCAACTTGCATACCTAAACAAATACCTAAGTAAGGGATTTTGTTTTCACGGGCATATTTTGCCGCTAATATTTTACCTTCAACACCACGTTCACCAAAGCCACCAGGAACAAGAATCGCATCAAGTTCTTCAAGAATATCAGCACCTTTACTCTCTACATTTTGAGAATCAACGTATTGAATATTTACTTTAACTTGATTTTTAAGTCCTGCATGTTTAAGGGCTTCGTTTACTGATTTGTAGGCATCAGGTAATTCTATGTATTTACCCACCATACCTATAGTCACTTCACCTTTTGGATTAGCTTCTTGATAAAGTACTTGTTCCCATTCACTTAAATCAGCTTCAGGTACGTCTAATCCAAAACGTTTAACCACTAATTCATCGGTGCCTTGCGCTTTTAATAAAGCAGGTACTTTATAAATACTGTCAACATCACGCATTGATACAACAGCTTTTTCTTCTACGTTGGTAAATAACGAAATTTTTGCACGTTCATTGGCAGGAATAGCTTGTTCGCTACGACAAACTAAAATGTCAGGAAAAATCCCAATTGAACGTAATTCTTTAACAGAATGCTGTGTTGGCTTAGTTTTAATTTCGCCTGCAGCGGCTATATATGGCACAAGAGTTAAATGCATAAACATAGCGCGTTCACGGCCTAACTCAACACCTAACTGACGAATAGCTTCTAAGAAAGGTTGTGATTCAATATCACCTACTGTACCGCCAATTTCAACCATAGCAATATCGTAACCTTCAGCCCCCTCAATAACGCGACGTTTAATGTCGTTAGTTATGTGAGGTATAACTTGTATGGTTGCACCTAAAAACTCACCTTTACGTTCACGCGCAAGAATATCTTGATAAATACGGCCTGTGGTAAAGTTGTTACGTTTAGTCATTTTGGTACGAATAAAACGCTCATAATGACCTAAATCAAGATCGGTTTCAGCACCATCTTCTGTAACAAATACTTCGCCATGCTGAATCGGACTCATTGTACCTGGGTCAACATTAATATAAGGATCAAGTTTAAGCATAGTGACATTAAGGCCACGGGCTTCAAGAATTGCAGCTAATGATGCAGCAGCAATACCTTTTCCAAGAGACGATACAACGCCACCTGTTACAAAAATATATCTAGTTGTCATGTGATACCAAAGTCAGAATAAGCAGAATTTTGCGTTAAATTGATAAACTGTTTAGTGAAACAATTCAATCTAACAGGACGGGAAAGCATTATACTTAACTTACCCTTAAACGACAATATATTAGATAGGTTGATCTTTGATTTTTACATTTAAATAACCTAAATATAAAACGCGAAAGCATTATTTGAAATTAAGGCTATAATTATGAAGTGTTTTTGCGCAAACAAGCATAAAAAACAGTTATGCACCCAATAAAAAAGACTATAGGTAATAATGTTGACTTTATTATAAATCAACATCATTAACATAAGGAATTCATGTGAATATACTCTTAGTCGACGATGATGAAGTCGATAGAAAGCTAATTAAAAGAGCGCTTACAAATGACGTGAATGTTAGTAACTTATGCGAGGTTTCTTCGGCTATTCAAGGCCTTAAACTTGCTGAAGATGGTAATTTTGATGTTTTATTACTTGACTATATGATGCCTGAGATAGATGGCATTGAAATGGTAATAGAAATTAGAAATAGACCAAACTTAGGCGAAACAGCCATTATAATGATGAGCTCATCTGAAGATGAAGAATTAGCCTTAGCCTGTTTACATGCTGGTGCTCAAGACTTTATTACCAAAAAAGAAATAACCTCATCCAAATTAAAACGTTCAATTCTTCAAGCTAAAAAACGCTTTGAGATGGAAAAAAAGCTTCATGATAGTTTTTGCCAAGTAAGAGAATTAGCTGAAAAAGATTCGCTAACGGGGCTTTCAAATAGATACCATTTTGAAGATGCACTGAATGTTTCAATTAATAATAACAAAAGATCTTCAGATATTATCGCTTTACTCTTTTTAGATCTTGATCACTTCAAAAATATAAATGATACCTATGGTCATGAAATGGGTGATTTGTTTCTCAAAGAAGTCGCCCGACGTACAAATGAATGTTTACGTGGAAACGAATTATTTGCTCGCTTAGGCGGTGATGAATTCGCTATTTTATTAACCGGATTAAAAAATGATCATGATGCCACAACAGTAGCTAGGCGAATTATAAAAACACTTGGAAACCCTGTAGAAATTAATAATAACCAACTACAATGTGGCGTTAGTATCGGAATAGCCTTGTATCCAAGTGATGCTGATTCAGCAGAAACCCTTAAAAAATATGCTGATATTGCAATGTATCGAGCCAAAAAAGAAGGTCGTAATCAACTTTGTTATTTTGAACCTTTAATGCAACAGCAGTTTTCACGTAACTTTCAAATTGAAACTGAACTCAAAAAATCAATCAAAAATAATGGTTTTGAATTACATTACCAACCCGTAATTAGTACTTCCCATAAAGAAATCATAGGTGTAGAAGCATTGATTAGGTGGCCTGACTGCCCCTTTATATGTTACCCAGATGAATTTATACCCGTTGCGGAACAATCTCGTATTATAGAAGAAATTGGTAAGTGGGTATTAGACACGGCCGTTAAACAACTTTCTATTTGGCAATCTAGTTTTGGTAATGAGTTCACAATGGCTGTGAATATTTCAGCCATCCAATTAGAAAACAACAGACTTGTTCCTACCATTGAGGGTGTACTAAAAACCTATAACGTTCCCGCTAAATCTTTAATACTAGAACTGACAGAAACCGCATTGTTTGTTCAAGATGAGAGTAACCACATACAAATCAATCAACTTTGTGATCTTGGTTGTAAATTAGCTTTAGATGACTTTGGTACCGGATTTTCTTCACTTTCTCATTTAGTCAATTTCCCAATTAACACGGTTAAATTAGATAAATCATTATTACCAACATCAAACGATGAGGTAAGGCACTTATCTATAGTAAAAGGCATTACAAAAATGGTGAACACCATTGGGCTACATATTATTGCGGAAGGTGTTGAAACAGAATATCAATATGAGCTGTGTAAAAGATTAGAGATAAGTGAATTACAAGGTTACTTTTTTGATAAGCCGATGCCTGCAAACGAATTAGAAAAGAAATGGTTACTCTCAAACCCTAATCAAGTTTAATTAACCTGAATTTGAGTTAATTAAAAACTTATCACCTATGCCCATAGAAACGTGGGCATTCCTTCTAAAAACAATGTATTTTATATAAACACTCTATTTTTACAAAGTAAACCTTAACGTCAAGATACCTGTGATCAATTTAAATTATATTAAAATATCCTTGGCAAGAAGAGAAAGTTTGATTTTATATTTTCCAAAAGAGCTTAATGATGACAGATACCGTAAATATTTTTTATGTAGAAGATAGCAAGGATGAAGTGGAGTTAATGTCTTTATACCTCAACAGGTATAATCTACAGCCCAAAATAGTGCTGCATGTAGCCGACACCGTTGATGAAGCCAAACAAATATTTAATTTAGAAAAGTTTTCTATGGCGTTAATTGACTGGAATTTACCTGACGGTACTGGTGATGAAATTGCTATGTATATACGTAATCAAACTCAATCTTTCCCCATTATATTTTTAAGTAGCTTAGTCACCGATACTCTTATTAATCAAGCAAAAGCATATACACCTGAAAATTTTTTAGAGAAAGGTTATAACAAAAAGTTCATTGAAGAAATTTATGCCATTTTAAAAAGATAACATTAAACCTCACTGACTAACTTTGGCACAGCTATATCCTTTTTACATTCCGTTATATTTTTAGGCCACGTAAAATAGAATGTACTTCCCTTTCCTATTTCTGACTCTACTGATACATAACCACCATAGTACTTTACAATTTTTTTAATTATAGCGAGTCCCATTCCACTTCCTTCAACATCATCACGAGGCTTTAGTGTTTTAAACATTTTAAAAATATTAATGTGATTATTATGGCTAATTCCTGGACCATCATCTTCAATGAAGAATTTATAATAGACATCCTCTTCATCACAGCTTACGGTTATATTGCCGTTATTTTTGTCATGATGTTTAATGGCATTATTTAATAAATTACGAAGCACTTGTTCAAATGGAGCACTAACCGTTAAAAAGTCAGGAAGGTTTCCTTTAATATGTAATTGAAAGCCCTTAGGTGGGGCGATAAGAGCAAATAAATCTTCAATTAACTCATTACAATGAATGTGGGTTAGCTTGTATTCTTGCCGATTAGCACGGGAATAATCCAACAAATCATTCAACAATGAATCTAAACGCTGAACTCGAGAACGCATTAATCTGATGTTTTCAGGTACTTCATCTAAATTTCCTTCTTCAACATCTTCAGCTACCCAATTTGCCAGTTGATCAATTCCGCGTAAAGGCGCTTTTAAATCATGGGAAGCGATATAAGCAAATTCATCTAGCTCTTTATTTGATCGCGCTAAATCTTTTGCTTGTTCTTCAGCATTATTTTTCGCCACTTTAGCTTCAATCATTAATGCCGAAAGCGTTTTACGCTGCTGAGTTAATTCTTCAACATGCTCGTTAAGCTGAATGTTTTTCTGCTCTAGCAGCTTTGTTCTTTCTTCTACTGTTGCTTCTAATTGATTATTTTGGTCCTTTAACTGCTTACTCAACTTTTTAATGTGTTGAGAACGGTAAACAACAACTTGCAAACCGTATATACATAAAGCTAACAACACACTTATCGTGATACCAGAAATTAACACCCCATAAACAATAGCGGGCGATTCAATGCTACGCAATAAGTCCTTATTAAGCGAAACCTCCAACTGCCAACGGCGATCAGGAATAGTTACATCAAAAGTAAAAGCTGTACTTTCATTCCCGTTGCCATACAAAATCCCTCCATTATCACTTTCTACATCGAGCAATGTTAAAATCAAACCTTCTTTATCTGCTTTTTCTCTAACATTTTCCATTAAGTTATTAATGCGAAACACGCCTGTTGCATAACCAATAAGGAAATTAGAGCGTTCCGCTTCTGTAGTCACAGATACGTTAGTTCGATAAACAGGGGCTATCATTAAAAAACCATAAGAGTCTTCGTTTTCTTGTACAAGATTTATTTTAGACGTAGCTGTTATTTGCCCTGTATTTTTAGCTTTTTGTAAAGAAACTCTACGAATACTATTACTACTTAAATCAAAACCTTGAGCAGCTTGGTTGATATCATAAGGACTAATAAAGGTAACGGGGGTATAGTAAGGTTTGTTGCTACTAACAATTAACTTACCTGTTTCTGTCCGTTCAGTAATATTAAAATTAGGATGTTTAATTTGAATATTGGCTTCAAAAATTTTTCTATCTTCTGCAGCAATATAAGGAACCCAGCTTAGTGCCTGAATATAATGACGCTTTTCAATATTGACTACGTCCATATAACGATCAAAATTATCTTGAGAAAGATTATCTTGGCTTGAACTATAAAATGCCTGTAATGCTTGTAAATCATTAACAGACATATCAATAGCATCTTGAAAACGAATTGAAACTTGTTGAGCAATATTTTTAAGTTTAAGATAACTTTGTTTTTTTAATTGCTCGCCCACTTGTATTGATAAGTAATAAGTACTACAAACTCCCATACAACCAATAATAATAGAAAAAAACAAAGCTCTAATTAATAATTTACTCATTATGTTAATAGCTCAAACGGTTAATATTATGCTTACATTTCAAATTGCTGAACAATGCTTCTAATTTCCTTTCTTTCCAATATATAATCAATACACCTTATTAATAATGCTTTAGATAAGTCATTTTTTTTAATAGAGTCATTAATTTCATTCATTAAAAATTCATTATCCATTGTTGACTCTTCTTGGCCAGATAACAAAATAACCGGTACATCAATTTTTTGAGACTTTAATGCTCGGGAAAAGTCTTCAGCTGTATTACCGCCAAGTTGATAATCCAGTAAGCAAACGTCTATATCCTTTTGTTGTAATATTGCAATGGCTTCATCGATACCTGAAGATTCAATTATTTGATATTCACGCTCATTAACGTCTTTTAAATAGCGCTTAATTATTTTGCGATCAATAACATCATCGTCAATAACAAGCACCGTTATGTTTTGGTTTTTTTCGATACGGTGGTGTAAACGCTCTGAACGACTAATTAACAAACTTTTAAATTGCTCTTGTGCTTGAGTTAAAGCATTTTCAACAAATTTCAAACGAGAAATATTTGTAATCGTAATTAACACGCCTTGTTTTACTTCGTGAGTATGTTCATCAAGGGTGTGAGGCATTATTTTTAATAGAACGGCTTGTCCTGATTTAGTCAGTATATCTCTTTCAATACTGATGTTTTTACTACGAACAATAGCAATTTGGATGAAAAACTCACTGTAATCTAATTGGTGCGTAATATCTTGTATAGGATGACCAATATCGCTTGGTCTTAAATTAAAGTAATGAGTAGATTGTAACGTATATTTTCGGATGGCTAATTGCTCATCTAAAAAAACGATACCAATATCAATAGAGTTGATCACATTATCAAGATCTGTGTTGGCTTCAGTTAATTGAGTAATTTTTTCTTGGTATTCATTATTTACGGTATACAACTCTTTATTAACTAATTGTAATTCGCTATTCGTTGTTTCTAACTTTTCTATTGCTAATTTTAAACACTCAAGCTCTTTGTTAGGCTCACCTTTCAAAACATCATTTCTTTTTTGAGTTGTTTCTTCTGTTTCAGCAGATGCATGATATGAGCTTTTCAATGTTTGTGATGACTTGTCCATTAAAGATCCACTTAAATTTTATTTATCATTTATAGCTAAATTATCAACTTGCTATAGTAGCGAGTGCGGCAGCATTAAGGAGTAACGATTGAGTATCAGTTTTCGTTAATGGTCGATTAAAGTAATATCCTTGATGGGTATAACAATCGTTGGCAATCAACCAATCTTTTGTTTGTGCGTTTTCAACACCTTCAGCAATAACACCTAAATTTAACATTTTACATAACCCTATAATCGCTTTAACAATTTTAGCTGTATCATCATCAGATAAAACATCTTTAATAAAGCTACGATCTATTTTTATGTAATCTAACGGCATTCTTCTTAATAAATTTAAAGATGAGTATCCTGTACCAAAATCATCTAGAGCAATTAAAAAGCCAGCTTTTTGAAGTTTTTTCAAATTTTTGCCCGCAATAGTAGGATCTTCAATAAAAGCGGTTTCAGTAACCTCTAGAGTAAACCACGTCGGTGATATATCTTTACTGGCAAATAAGGTAATAACTTGATCAGAAAAATCGTGGAAGTGTAACTGCTTAGCAGACAGATTTATCGCGATCCTTTGAGGTTGCTTAATAAGCCCTACTTTAACCCATTGACTCACCGTTTTGATAGCTTCATAAAATAACCACAATGAGAATTCATAGATTAAGTTATTATCTTCAACAAGTTTAATAAATGTATCAGGACCTATATGACCTAAAATATCATTATTCCATCGCGAAAGTACCTCAAATCCTGATATTTTATTTGAATTAATGTTTACTTGTGGTTGAAATACAATGGTAAATTCATTTTTTGATGGGTTATTTAAACTTTCACGAAGCCTGTTTAGCATAGTGATATTATGTTCAAGCTGACTATCATAAAAATAAAATTGATTTCGCCCTAATTCTTTCGCTTTATATAAGGCTAAATCCGCTTTATTTAACATATCTGTTGGAGTATGAAGCATCTTATCTTCATCGGTCATTGCAATACCAATACTACAAGACATAGCTATAGGATGCTCATCTACTGTAAAGGGTAAGTGCACAGCATTCACAATTTTTTGAGCGATTGAAGCAAGCACATGAATTGTTTTTATATCAGTAAAAATAATAGCAAACTCATCTCCTCCCAGACGAGCAATGGTATCTTCATTTCTTACCGTTGATGCCAAGCGTGAAGCCACTTCTTGAATAACTTTGTCGCCAACAGGGTGGCCTAAGGTATCATTAATATTTTTAAACTTATCTAAATCTAAAAACATCAATGCCGTAATACCATGCCGACTAGAACGCGACAATGCTACCGCTAATCGGTCATTAAAAAAGCTCCGATTAGACAAGCCCGTTAAATGATCATAATTAGCCATTTTTTCTAATTTTTCTGCATGGAGATAACTCTCTGAAATGTCATGCAAGGTCAATATAAAACCAGTTAACTCACATTTATCATTAAATAAACCAATGGCATTAATAGACACCCATAAATTAGATTGATCAATTCTTTTTAATTGTATTTCTCCTGTATAGTTTTTGGCGTAAAAAGTGACTCTTTGTATAGTAGGTAATATTTCTTGAATGTCAGATTGATGTAAACAAGAGAGCCAACCTTGCTCTTTTGAGTCTTTAATATGTTGTCCTGTATATCGTCCCCATGTTTCATTTACATAAGAACACCGCCAATGCTTATCTAGTTGTAAAATAGCCATAGGAACAACACTGGTTAAGGCATTAAATCGTTGTAAACTCGAAAAATAATCTTGTGCTGTAATTTCCGCATCATATTTTTCGTTCAGCATTACCCCAAAACATTGAGTGCCTAAATATTCTATTTCAAACAACTGAATATCAACCTTAACTGATTGGTAAGAATTGTGTTCAAACTTAACATCACACCACTGTTCTTTATTTAAGTGTCCAAGAAAGCCATATTTATTAATTGTATTAAGTAAAGCTGTTGCAACGCTCGGTATAGATTTTTCGAGTAGCTTATCCATAGTAGGCCAGCCACGTTCAATATTTGAATGAAATAATTTCTGTGAAGCCGAGTTAGCTTTCAATACTTTGAATTCGTCATTAAATATAAACGTTGGGTGAAAAGTGTTTTTTAATAAAGACTCTACAGCTTTTCTATCATTACCTATGTTTGTTTGGGGGAGTTTAACGGGGTAAAGTTCAGTGCCTTTGATTGAATGTTCGAACGACTTTAAAGAAGAGGCAACGAGTGATGTAATATCAGGTAATTTTTGAGTGACTTTAGATAGCTTCACATTAACTAATAAAATTACGGCGTAAATCCCTAACTCGTCCTTAATAGGAATATAGCGTATATTATTGATATTTTTGTTATTTAATACATTTGAATTGTGAAGGTTACTGTTTTTATCAAAAAATAGTGTTTCTCCTGTACAAGCTTGCTCAAAGAAGTTTCGTTCTAAATGGCGAGTTAATTTAATAACATCTTTTTCAGGTAAATCGAGAGAATTAATAACAACCTTTGTTTCTAAATGCACAAAGTTCGGTTTTACTGTAGTACTGACCACAAAACCCAAAGCAAACTCCGCATTGTTTAATTCAACAAATGCTTCAATACATTCTTTAAAAATATAATGGCTTATACTATTCATACTTAGATTTTCAACCTAATTTCATCCTTGGATAACATAAAACATAGCGCTAAAGTTAAAGCGCTTCTCTGTATTTTAAAGTTAATTACTTACATATTAGTGTATATCAGTGAAAAAGCGAGAAAGTAGAGCTTTTCATTACAATTTATTTGAATACGCATTTTTAGCTCGTCATAACTATTTATAAGCTTGTAAAGAAAATGAATAACCACTTAACTTTCATGATTTAAAGAGGACATACTTATAAATAAAAATCATATACTTACAGCTTTAAATCACAACTAAAAGTTAATGAATTATAAATAATTAAAGTCGACGCTAGAGTTAAATAGAGTATTACTGGAAAATAAATAATAAAAAGCTAAAATGTAACTCTTTATTTTTTAGGTACGATCATGAAAAACACCCAACTACACTCTGTTTTCACTGCAATTGACGATATTAATTCCGAAGATCCTAATACCACAATTGTTAACGGAAAAACTCAACCTAAAGAATTATTATATGGTCAGTACATGAGTGCATGTATTAATCAATATTGGCCAGAAGCCAATGAACTATTACAAATAGCGGTTCGTGCACAACATATCAAACGCTGGCACCTAAAACGAACTGAATTTGATGTGGGTAAAGCAGGTTATTTAAAATGGCGAATTGAGCAAGGTAAGTTTCACGCAGAATTAACTAAAAATATTATGATTGAACATGGATATTCTGAAGAAGATGCAGAAACTACGGCCAAGCTATTACGCAAAGAAAAAATCAAATCAAACCCTGATACTCAAACTTTAGAAGATGTTGCTTGTTTGGTGTTTTTACAGCATTACTTTGATGAGTTTGCAGCAAAACATACCGAAGAAAAAATCATTCGAATATTACAACTTACGTGGCGAAAAATGTCAGACCAAGGGCATGAAATAGCGCTTAAGCTAACACTACCTGAACATTTAGCCGCTTTAGTAGGTAAAGCCTTAGCATAATTTTTGTATTTAGATTGCAAACTAACAAACTCTAGACTATTTATTTGCTTGCTCGTTTAGCAATAGGTAGTCTATAAACGAAAATGGCTGGCCCTATCATTAGAACAATAACTAAAACCTTTAACCATATATTGCCCAGCATGTAACACGACCACGCCCCAGCTAACGCCATAGAACATAAAGAAATCATTTTAGACTTTTGCGATATAGATCGTGAATCTTGCCAATCTTTGATCAACTGACCAAACAATTTACTGTTTAATAATTTGTTATGAAAATAAGGTGACGACTTTGCAAAGCACCCTGCTGCTACCAACAAAAATGGCGTTGTCGGTAGCAATGGCAAAACAGCGCCTAAAATAGCTAAAAAAACAAATATACAGCCAGTGCTTTTTAAAAGAAAATTTTGAATAGATAACCTCATATCTCATCAATAAATCTATACCTTTAAGTATAGCTAAAAAGAAAGCCGCTTCAATAGCTCCGTTTGTTATAATCAACTAAGCTTATCGTTCTGTATTCCAACTAAATAAATAAGAACCTAAAATTAAAAACAATGAACACATAGCTACCAAGCACCATATGTGAAAACTAATATCAGCCAAACTAGCCCCTTCCGTAATAATTTTACGTGCTCCTGTCACAATATGAGTTAAAGGCAAGAAATTAGAAAACATTTGAATCGCACTTGGCGCTCCTTCTAAGCTAAACCAAACACCTGATAATAACATCATAGGCCATGAGGTTAAGTTTAATAAACCACCAATGAGCTCTTCACTTTTACTCCTGCTCGCCACTAAAAGTCCCAAGGTTATTAAGCTAAAAGCACCTAAAGCGCCAATAATAAAAAGATCTAAATAGCTACCTAACATGTAAAAATCGAAAAAAACGTTACAACCAATATAAACAACACTCGACATAAACATAACAATAAACAATCGCGATACAAGTTGGGCTGACACAAATTCAAAAGCGGATAAAGGAGTTGCCTTCAAGCGTTTTAACACTGAGTTTTTTCTGTACCTAACAATAACGTAGCCAACACCAAACAAGCAGCTAAACATCATATTCATACCTAAAATACCAGGTAAAACCCAATCAACATATCTAATAGGCTTTCCTTGTGTAGTTAAACGCTGATAGTTTGTATGTTCACTTTGAAATATTTTTTCCACTAAATAGCTATTAGGCGCACCTTCATTTACCCAATATTTCTTTAGGGTAAAATCTACTAAAAAATCAATTCCATGATGCTCAAGTTTAGTGGTAGCTAACGCCACATCGTTATAGTTAACAAAGTCTATGTGTTTGGTTTTAATAAAGTTTGATTGTGCTGTAGGTAAATTAATCACCCCTACTTTATAAACACCACGACCATCTCCTGAAAAAACAAACGACAAGCCCGCGAGCATTAATACAGGAAAAAGTAAATTCCATCCTAAAGAAGATCTGTCTCTAAAGAACTCAAGATTACGGGCCTTTACTACGGCTAAAAATCGCTTAAAATTCATCAATTAATCCCTCAAAGAATAGCCCGTTAGTTTTAAAAACAAATCATCTAAATTAGCTGACTTCACATGTAATCCTTCTAATGAAACGTTATTCTCAATTAATAGCGTTAAAGTTTTTTCCACATGTTGTGTCGTTATTTCGACTCTATCGCCTTGTACTTCACCATCAAACTTATCAATTAACTCAACACTGAGGTGTATTGCAGGCAAGTAAATAAAAATGCTTTCAAAGTGCTTATTTAATAGGGTTTCAGGTGTACCCGATTCAATAATTTTACCGTGATCCATAATTACCACTTCATCACACAGCTGTTCGGCTTCGTCCATATAATGCGTGGTTAAAATAATGGTTTTATCTTCTGCTTTAATATTTTTAATAAGTTGCCAAAAGTTACGTCGTGCTTGTGGATCTAAACCTGTAGTTGGTTCGTCGAGGAAAATAATTTCAGGATCATTAATCAAAGCAAGTGCTAGCAATAATCGTTGCCTTTGCCCCCCCGAAAGTAATCGATTATTTTTATTTAAAAATTCACTTAAATCGCACAACTCAATAAGTTTATTTTGAGGTACCGTTTTATCATAAAAAGCAGCAAATAAATTTAATGTTTCTTTTACTGTTAAAAAATCTTGTAGTGCAGTATTTTGAAATTGAATACCTATTTGTTGAGAAATAGACGGGTCAACGTCCTTGCCGTTATAAAGGACATTGCCTTTAGTAGCGGGAATAATACCTTCCATTATTTCAATCGTGGTTGTTTTTCCTGCTCCATTAGGACCCAACAGTCCAAAACAATGACCTTTTTTTATTGAAAAACTCACATCGTCCACAGCATTCAATTCACCATACTGTTTTACTAAGCTTTCAACTTTTATCACTTCCTGCATATTTTTTCCTGTTGTCAAACCACAAACGAGTTATATAAAAACAAAATATCTTATTTGCTCTGCTTTTGATAATAGCTTTGTGTAAATTGAATTAAATGATTATTAAATGCTTTTTTACCTGTAAATCCATAAGATTCAGCTAGGTTTGAAATTTCTTTCCGTTGGAATATTTTACTAATAATAGGGGCCATAGCGGGATCAAAAGGCATTATCATTTGATGCTGTAACCATTTATGTAAATGATAAACACAAACACTATATTGACGTTTTTTAGTAAAAAAATCTTCTATAGCTTTTAAATCTGAGTTATTCAATATAGGCAAAGAAGATAATGGACAATACGTCATAATTTGCCAAACAAGATCTGGCATCAGCTCTTTATATTGCTCAGCTAATAAGTAGTCAAAACTCTGATAAAAACTATTTTCAATTTTATCGAGGTATTCACTGTGTTGTTGATTAATGACTTTTAAGAGTAACGCCGAATGTTCACCGCTGGCTTTATCTTTAGTAAAACCTATGCGAGCAATTTTATAGTCTTGCTTTTGCCAAAAGTTAAGTAGAGATTTATTTGCACCAAAACTTGTTCCAACAAAGTCTACTTTCGTTTGTTTAGCATATTCTTCAATACGCGATAAAAACACACTACCTAAACCTTTCTCTTGTAGCTCTGGCACAATAGCAATACGCATAACTCTTAAATATGAATAGTTAAAACTACTCTCTTCACCGCAATGCGTGAGCAATGATTGTGGAATAAACTGATCTTTTAAACGTCTTTGATTCGTCTGAATTAACCCTTTTAATTGTTCATTTGCATTTGAACCTTCTTTTAATAATAAGGCGACACCCAGTAATTGCTTTTTATACGACAGAGTCACTAAAGTAATGTTGTTGTTATCAAGCAATAATCTAAGGTCGTTGGGCGACGTTTGATAATGTGCGGTAACCAGCACTGCAAAAACTTGCTCTAAAAGTAACTCGTTCAACATTAAAGCCTCTGTACTTACCTGTTCAAACTCAAGAGTTCTTTGCTCATTAATATTTGAAGATAACAACTGCGGCAATGAAAAATTTTCAGGTAACGGTGGCACCTCAGCATTCAACAAACAAAGTTCATAAATAAAAGTTTCAACAGGATCATTTTCTGCCCACCTAATTGGCTGACTAATATTTAAGGTTTTACCTTCAGGATATTTTTGTACGACATGCTTTTGAAATTTTAATGTAAAACTTCTGCCTGCTCCCTCGTATCCATGAACCGTACTAGCAAAAACCATTCGATGATGTTTCGCCAATAATTGATTTAAAAAATACAAAGGTATCGAAGCGGCTTCATCCACTAAAACTAAATTAAACACAGTTTTAGTTTTTATTAATTCATCTACAGCAATAAATTGTACATAACCGTTTTTATGCTCTAATTGGTTGGCATCCATACGAGTTTTATTTTTTTGCGCTAAACTTTTTGCTAGCTGCATAAAAAACACATCTAAAGATTTTCTATGAGTCGCCGTAATAGCTATCCTTAATTCAGACTTTGTATTATCTAATAAGTGAGCACATGCTATAGCTAAAGCTGATGACTTACCTCTTCCTCGATCGGCTGTTAATATTAAAGGCCTATTTCTATGACCTTTTACCACTTGGATAATATGTTTGACTGCAATGAATTGTTCTTCAGTTACGCAGTTCATTGCTATAGGATATTTTTTGAAAACAGTTGGATGAGTTACTGATTTTGGTATAAAGCTGTTTTCTATATTTAAACGACTTGAATCAACTTCTTTTATAATTTTAAAGGTCGAATCATTAAATATTTTATTAGCCAAACGTTGATTGAAGAAGCTATTTTTAAAAAAGCTTGAGTCCTCTATCTTGTTAGGTAAAACGATAAAAAGAACACCTCCCGCAACCAAGGTTCCAGATAAGGCAGCCAAAGCATCTACATTAAGCTCTTCACTATAAAAAACGACAAAATGACTTTCTGTGCCTAGCTGATTTCTATACGTTTGTTTATTTACATTGCCCCGTTTTAAATTATCGCTGTAAATATACCAACGTTTAGTTTGCTTATCTTTTTCCTCTTCAACAAAAGGATATGAATCAATTTTTTTAAGTAACGAATTAGCCCATTGCTCACTTCCTTGTAAAATAACTAGCTGCCTCTTAAAACAATTAAAAGCATTTATAGATACGTTATTTATCCACGAAGAAAAGTTGGTTAGAGTCATTTATGTACATCTAGAATATTAAATCAACATTTAGTTTATCAAGCTATTAAAAATATCTAAACAAACATAAATAAATTATTGATATTCAAATTTGAAAAGTTATAATTTTTTACCTATGTTCAAAGTATAAAGTTGTAAAAATTTAGGTGTTATATGAGTGATGATCTAGATAGTAGTGATGAAATAGATAGCATTGACGAAAGTGATTATGATAAAGATCTAGCAAAAGGAACAAAAGCAGAGCGTAACAGCAAAGTAAGAAGACGTATCGACGACCTTTTAGAAAGAAAACGCTTGAAAGAATTATTAGACGATAGCGATGATTGGGAGTTATAAAAAGCAAAATACACTATATAATCAATACCTTTAACCCCCCTTATTATTTTTATTATCCTTAGTATCTAAAGCTGATAAAATAGTAAAAAATCATTTGAATTAACTTAATGAATTTACTCGAAAAACTAAAATGTTTACTCACCTTTGGTCAAGGGGTCGCTCTACCTTTACCTGATATTTCTTCAGAAACCGATCCATTAGCATTATTTGAGCAGTGGTTTAACGATGCCCAAAAATCGGGAATATTGTTACCTGAATCTATGTCGATCAGTACTTGTGATACAAACGGTCAGCCACGTTCTAGAATGGTATTACTTAAAGAATATAATGCTGATGGTTTTGTTTTTTATACAAACTATGGCAGCAGTAAAAGCCAAGAATTAGAAGCAAATAATAAAATATCACTGCTCTTTCATTGGAATGTTTTACAACGCCAAATTCGTATAGAGGGTGAAGTATCAAAAACATCGGCCGAGCAATCTAAACGGTATTTCCATAGCCGAGATAGGGGTAGCCAAATTGGTGCTTGGGCGTCTAAACAAAGTACTAAGTTAATATCTTCTGATGAGTTAAAAGAACGTGAAGCTTATTATAAGAAGAAGTTCGCAGGTTTAGCTGAAATTCCTTACCCTGAGTTTTGGGGTGGTTGGAATGTTAAACCTACTTATATTGAATTCTGGCAAGGTAGAGCGAGTAGATTGCATGATAGGATCTGCTTTGAAAAAAATGACAATGCATGGACTCACTTCAAACGTCACCCATAGCAATTTGAATTTATTACACACATAATAAAAAACTAAGATAATAATCTTAGGGCAATAAAAAACGCAAACAGTAATGTTTGCGTTTTTTGTTTTATAACACGTTAATAATTCTTTAACGCTTAGTTGCTTTAACCGCCAACTAAGGCTAATAAAATCCCCGCAGCAACTGCAGAACCTAGTACACCAGCAACATTTGGTCCCATAGCATGCATTAACAAGAAGTTATGCGGATTAGCTTCTAAGCCAACCTTATTTGCTACACGAGCCGCCATAGGTACAGCAGAAACACCTGCAGCACCAATTAAGGGGTTGATAGGGTCTTTACTCACTTTATTCATAAACTTAGCCATCAGTACACCTGATGCAGTACCAATTGAGAATGCAACAGCACCTAAGCCTAAAATACCTAAGGTTTCCACGTTTAAAAACGCATGAGCACTTAATTTAGAACCAACACCTAAACCTAAAAATATCGTCGTAATGTTAATTAATTCGTTTTGAGCTGTTGTACTTAAACGATCAACAACACCCGATTCACGCATTAAGTTACCTAAACAGAACATACCAACCAACGGAGTAGCTGACGGTAAAAAGAATATTGTCATTAGCAACACACCTAATGGGAATATAATTTTTTCTATCTTAGTAACATGGCGAAGTTGAGCCATTTCAATTTTACGTTCATCAACACTGGTTAAAGCGCGCATAATTGGTGGTTGAATAATAGGAACAAGCGCCATGTATGAATACGCGGCAACAGCGATAGCCCCCAATAATTCAGGCGCTAGCTTAGAAGCTAAAAATATTGCTGTAGGCCCATCGGCACCACCAATAATCGCAATAGCAGAAGCGTCTTTCAGTGTAAATTCAATACCTGGGATCGCATTTAAAGCAATAGCACCAAATAAAGTAGCAAATATACCAAACTGAGCAGCAGCACCTAAAAACAACATTTTAGGGTTAGCAATAAGCGCCCCAAAGTCTGTCATGGCACCTACCCCCATAAATATAATGAGAGGGAATATACCCGTATCAATACCTGCGTAGTAGATATAATGTAATAATCCACCCACTTCTGAAAAACCAGCAACAGGAATATTCGTTAATATTGCACCGAATCCCATAGGAAGTAACAATAAAGGTTCAAAATTGCGAGCAATGGCTAAATACAATAAGCCACAACCCACCAGCATCATTACCACTTGGCCAACTTCAAAGTTAGCTAAGCCAGTAGACAACCATAATGTATGTAATGCTTCCATTATTTCACCTATGTCAAACTTAGTAAGGTGTCGCCAACTGTTACAGAGTCACCCTCTCTAACGTGTACAGCAACAATTTCACCTGCGCTTACAGCACGAATTTCTGTTTCCATTTTCATTGCTTCCATCACAATAACAACTTCACCAGCTTCAACCGTTTCACCTTCATTCACTAACACTTTAAAAATGTTACCTGCTAATGGTGCATTTAGTGTTTCTGCAGCACTAACCGACGTTGACTGCTTAAGCATTTCACCACCGGGAGCATGTGAAACACTTTCAAGGCTTCCACCTGGAGCAACAACAACATCATAAACTTTACCGTCTACGCTTACCGCATAATTCTCAGTAGGCTTATCTTCTTTCGATGCTGGAGCAGAAGCTTTAGCTGATTCTTTAGTAGGAACCGGTTCAAAAGCAGATGGATTGTTACGGTTTTCTAAAAACTTCAAACCAATTTGCGGGAATAATGCATAAGTTAATACATCATCAATTTCATCATCAGCTAGCGTGATTGACTTCTCTTTCGCTAAATTAGATAACTCAATTGATAAAGCGTCCATTTCTGGTTCAATTAAATCAGCAGGACGACATGTAATGGCTTCAGTACCATCAAGTACTTTAGCTTGTAGCTCAGCATCAACAGGAGAAGCAGTAGCGCCATATTCGCCTTTTAAGATACCAGCAGTTTCTTTTGTAATAGACTTATAACGTTCGCCTGTAAGTACGTTTAGTACGGCTTGTGTTCCAACAATTTGAGATGTAGGAGTAACTAAAGGAATATTACCTAAGTCTTTACGTACACGAGGGATCTCTTTTAATACTTCATCAAATTTATCTGATGCGCCTTGCTCTTTTAATTGGCTTTCCATGTTAGTTAACATGCCACCAGGTACTTGAGCTAGGAGAATACGAGCATCTACACCTTTTAAGCTACCTTCAAATTTTGCATACTTTTCACGTACGTCTCTAAAATATGCAGCTACTTCAGCCATTTTAACTACGTCTAAGCCTGAATCACGTGGCGTACCATCAACAATAGATGCGATAGTTTCTGTTGGTGAATGCCCATATGTTTGGCTCATTGAAGAAATTGAAGTATCAATTACATCAATACCCGCATCAATTGCTTTCATGTGTGTTGCAACACTTAAGCCTGTTGTAGCATGACAATGTAATGAAATAGGTAAAGCTACTGTTTCTTTTAATTTACCAATTAACTCAGCTGCAAAGTAAGGTTTGAGTAATCCAGACATATCTTTAATACATAAAGAGTGAGCGCCCATATCTTCTAACTTTTTGGCCATAGTTAACCAGCCTTCAAGCGTATGAACAGGGCTTTCGGTATAACTTAATGTTCCTTGAGCATGTGCTCCAACTTTAACCGCAGCTTTAATTGATGTTTCTAAGTTACGAACATCATTCATAGCATCAAAAATACGGAAAACGTCAACACCATTTACGTGTGCACGCTCTACAAATTTTTCTACTACGTCATCAGCATAATGGCGGTAACCTAAAATGTTTTGTCCACGAAATAACATTTGTTGTTTCGTTTTAGGCATCGCTTTTTTCAGGGCACGAATACGCTCCCAAGGATCTTCACCTAAATAACGAATACATGAGTCGAAAGTTGCTCCACCCCATGACTCGATTGACCAATACCCAATTTCATCTAATGTAGAAGCAATGGGTAGCATATCTTCAAGGCGTAATCTTGTCGCTAATAGTGATTGATGACCGTCACGTAGAACGACCTCAGTGATACCTAAAGGCTTTGACATGAATATGCTCCTATCTATTTTTAATTATGTTGACTACGATATTTTGAAACAGCCGAAGATATAGCAGCAACTACACTTGGCGAAACACTATCTGTAGACTTGTTCGAAGCTTTATTAGCTCTCGATGATTTAGTTTGAGGTATAGCATCCGGATATTTAATTGCTAACTTAGCTAATACAGCGTTAATAAACACTACCAATAAACCAAGAAATGCAAAAACAAAAACCATACCAGCAAGCATTAATGTGCCTGCTTCAATAAATAATTCGTTTAGATGTTCCATTTTATAACCTCAGGTCACTCTAAAGATAATTAGAATAATCACTCCAATAACTAAAAACAAATTGTTTTTTCTATTTTCAGAAAAATAACATTTAGTCAATAGCATAAAATACTTAATATTCACTATTATTGATAATTATTCAGAACATAGTATTACAAAAAACAAATTGTATACAATTTAGCGTCAACAGAAACAAGAGCTATAGAGGATAATTTTATTTTTGTATACAATATACATAAGACGTATCTGTAATCATAATTATTCATATTTATGTGAATAAAATTTACTATATAAACGATGTTTTTCGTATTAAGTGTTCATTAAATATGATTAATCAATCAGAAAAGAATAACCTAACTTACTGTAATAATTTTAGGCTTAGCTATGACATGCAACCAATACAACTTATCTGCTCGTATCAGTCATTAAATATTAAATAGGATAACTTTATTATTTTTATGAGCGCTATATAAGCTAATCAACTTAACATTAACCCCAACTCGGGTTAATAAATGTTAGAGAATGAATTAAAACTCTTATTTATCAAAAAATTAATATGTATCGTTGTTTCCCTAAGTTATATTAACCTCTCAACATTGATATTTTTCTGTATAGAAGGGATTTTTCTATCTATATAGCTGACGATTAGTAATAAATTCAACGAAGTTAGGCGTAAAAATAGCTTGTTGAGTAACTTTGCTTATCCCGAAGTAAGGTTAACATTATTAACTTCATAAATTTTAGGCGAAAAAAAACCAGTCATAAGACTGGTTTTCTTTTTAAAGTGGCGGACGCGGCAGGAGTCGAACCTGCGACCGCCTGGTTCGTAGCCAGGTACTCTATCCAGCTGAGCTACGCGTCCGCAATAAACTTGTTTTGTATCTACGTTAAAAGATAAATGTTCACCGTATTCTCGGTCTTTTATGTTTAGCCACTTAAAAGAAAAGTGGCGGACGCGGCAGGAGTCGAACCTGCGACCGCCTGGTTCGTAGCCAGGTACTCTATCCAGCTGAGCTACGCGTCCGTAATAAACTTTTTTTATATCTACGTTAAAAGATATTTTCTTCACAACCATTATAAATAATGGCGGAGAGGGAGGGATTCGAACCCTCGATCCGGGATAAACCAGATACTCCCTTAGCAGGGGAGCGCCTTCGGCCACTCGGCCACCTCTCCAATGGACGCGAATATTAATAGATATAAAAAATAAGTCAAACGTTTTTTGTAGATTTATTTCTGTTTGGTGAGATTTCAGGCAAGACGTTTAATTTTCAGCCATAAATATACAAAAAGCCGACAACAGCCGGCTTTTAAGATTTATCAGAATTAACTATCTGTTTGCTCTGCGTTGCCTTTTTCAGATTGAATTCTCATATAAATTTCTTCTCGGTGTACTGAAATTTCTTTTGGGGCATTTACACCTATTCTTACTTGGTTGCCTTTAACACCTAAAACAGTAACGGTAACTTCGTCACCAATCATAAGAGTTTCGCCTACACGACGCGTTAATATTAACATATTGATTTCCTTTTTATTTAATTCGGGATCCACTAAAGATTTATAAGCTAGTAATAAATTTAAATTTAGTCTAAAAATTATAATAAAGCACTATATCTATTCAAAAAACTTTAAATTTTTTCTAAAAAAGCATTTTAATATTTAAATACCACTAATATATCCAAATATTAATAACAAAATTAAAGCAACAGTAAGTACATATATTATTATTGTGTATATTAACAAGCTTATCGTTGCAATAAACACCAAAATTTCTATTTTTTGTATAATATTTTATAAACGTCTTAAAAATAGTTGTAGCAAACACACCAAATAAATGTAATTGACTATCATGTAGAGTAAAACTCCAACTCTAAGTTGAACAATTTATAATTCCAATTACTCTAAGTTCCCATTGAGTATGAATGGTACTAAGTATTAGGATAATACTCTTTTATACCTCTCCTCTCCCCTTATAACTTTAACTATAAATATAATAAAAGTTATAATCACACCTAAGCAACTGATAACAAACAAAAAAAATAAAAAAATAAATACTATTACTAAATATTACAAAGATAATTCCATCTAATTATTACAAAAGTTATACATTTGAAAAACGTCAAAAAAAAACAATAAAACACAAATAAATCAGCAACATAAAATATAAATAAACTCTGGTATCAATAATGCTATACAACATCTAATTAACAATGTGGATGTACGCTATGTCTCTAGATACAAATACTCGACAAGAAAAAGACTTACTTGGTATGGCTAACGTTCCAGCTAATGCCTTGTATGGCATTCAAACGCACCGAGCAATTGAAAACTTCACTTTAAGTGGTGTTCCTATTAATCACTTTCCTGAAATGATTAAGGCACTCGCTATGGTAAAACAAGCTTGTGCTATAGCAAATAATCAACTTGGTTTATTACCCACTGAAAAGTTCAACGCGATAGTAGTCGCTTGCGAAGATTTAAAACAAGGTAAGAATCATGATTCTTTTCTTGTTGATATGATCCAAGGCGGTGCTGGTACTTCCACCAATATGAATGCAAATGAAGTTATTGCTAACCTTGCTCTTAAAAACCTTGGTCATTCATTAGCAGATTACAAATACCTTCACCCAAATGATGATGTTAATCTTTCACAATCAACGAATGATGTTTATCCAACAGCAGTACGCTTATCTATTTTAATGAGCCACGGTGCCTTAGTGGAGTCGCTAAAGTCATTACGAAACGCTATGACAGTTAAAGCTAACGAGTTCACTCATGTAATTAAAATGGGTAGAACGCAATTACAAGACGCTGTACCTATGTCGTTAGGTCAAGAGTTTCAATCTTTCGCTTCCACTTTAACTGAAGATGTAGATCGAATAGCTCACTTATCTGAGTTATTAACAGAAATCAACTTAGGTGGTACGGCAATTGGTACTGGCATCAATGCTCACCACGAATTTGGCGAAATATCAGTTAAAGCATTACGTGAATTATCAGGTTTCCCTATGGTATTAGCCAGTGACTTAATCGAAGCAAGTTCGGACATGGGTGCCTTCGTATTGTTTTCGAGCATGTTGAAACGTCTGTCGATCAAACTATCAAAAATTGCCAACGACTTACGTTTATTAAGTATGGGACCTCGCGCAGGTTTAGGTGAAATAAATTTACCGGCACAACAACCGGGTAGCTCTATTATGCCTGGCAAGATTAATCCCGTTATTCCAGAAGCAGTATCCCAAGTAGCTTACAAAATAATTGGTCATGACTTATCAGTCACTATGGCTGCAGAGGCTGGTCAATTACAGCTAAACGCTATGGAACCTTTAATTGCTTATAGCGTACTAGATTCTATTGCTCTACTTACAAGAGCAATGCATATGTTTGAGCATAAATGTATCAGCGGTATTACAGCCAATGAAGAACATTGCCGTGCTCAAGTTAACAATAGTATTGGCATTATTACCGCTGTGAGTCCGTATATTGGCTACGAAAATGCTTCTCGCATTGCAAAACTAGCCTTAAATAGTGGTAAAGCCGTTTTAGATATAGTGAGAGAAGAAGCTCTTCTTAGCGAAGATAGATTACTTGAAATAACCGATATAAAAAACCTTATAAACCCAGTAGTAAAATAATCTTTAATTAATATAAAAAAAAAGGAAGATAAAAATGACAAACACAATAACTCCCCCCAACAGTGCATCTAAAAAGATGCCTTTATGGTTAAAAATACTCGTAGGCATGATTGCCGGTATTATTGCAGGTTCTTTACTAGGAACCGATGCAGAATTACTTAAACCGATAGGATCACTATTTATCAGTGCGATAAAAATGTTGATAGTTCCTCTTATCTTCTGTTCATTAATTGTAGGTGTTACCTCGATACAAGACACTTCAAAAATGAGTCGTATAGGCATAAAGTCAATGGCTATATATCTTTGTACTACAGCGGTAGCCATTTCTATTGGTCTAGCACTTGGAACTTTTTTCGAACCAGGTGCAGGCTTAAATATGGTAGCAACTACAGTTACTGAGGCAAAAACGGCTCCAAGTATAATTGATACATTAGTTGGTTTGGTTCCTAAAAATCCAGTAGGAGCATTAGCAGCAGGTAATATTCTACAAATTATTGTATTTGCGCTTGGTTTAGGTATAGCACTAAACTTATCAGGCGAAAAAGCTAAGCCAGCCATTAAAGTTTTCGAAAGCTTAGCTGAAGCAATGTATAAGATGACTGAACTTGTTATGAAATTTGCTCCTTACGGTGTTTTTGCATTAATGGCATGGGTATCTGGTAAGTACGGCTTAGATATTCTATTACCATTAATTAAAGTTATTGCGCTAGTTTATATTGGCTCTATCCTCCATGTATTATTCTTAGGTGGTGGCTTAGTTGGCCTAATGGCTAAACTTAACCCTACACGTTTTTATAAAGGCATAATTGAAGCACAAATCATTGCATTTACCACCACAAGTAGCTCAGGAACATTACCCGCTAGTATAAAGTGTGCAACTCAAAACTTGGGTGTATCACGTAGTATTTCAAGCTTTGTTTTACCTATGGGCGCTACCATCAACATGGACGGTACTGCACTTTACCAAGGCGTATTAGCACTATTTATTGCTCAAGCTTTTGGTGTTGACCTATCAACCGCTGATTACTTAACAATTATTGCTACAGCAACATTAGCTTCTATTGGTACTGCAGGTGTACCAGGTGCAGGACTTATCATGTTATCACTTGTTCTTAGTACCGTAGGTTTACCGCTTGAAGGGATTGCTATTGTAGCCGGTATTGACCGTATTCTCGATATGGCTCGCACTACTGTAAACGTAACAGGTGACATCATGGTTACCTTGTTAATAGGCAAGAGTGAAAATGAACTTGATCTAGATATATACAACGGTACAGGGACTAATAAGCCTCCCCTAGAGACTAAGTAATTAAAACTAACTTACAACTTAATAATTAAAAAAATAACTATAATAATAGGAACAACATAATGTTAAATAAATCCTTATATTTGTCGTTAGTGTCAGCTGCACTAGCAACAATTAGCCCAGCACAAGCAGATGTTTCAGTTAACGGTGTTGATGCAGTTAAGCTTTTTGGTGATATGCGATTACGCTTTGAACGTACTGATGGCGACACTATTGATACAACAAGTCGTGCGCGTTTACGCGCTCGTTTTGGAATTAAATATGCGGTTAATGATGATTGGTCTGCAGTAATGCGCTTTAGAACAACATCAAGTGCACATGATTCAACTCACCAAACGTTTGGCATTACAGATACTAGTGACAATGACGACTTCGGTCTTGATAAAGCGTACATGACATACAAAGGTATAGAAAATGCAACAATAGTTATTGGTAAAGCATCACCTGTATTTATGCACTCTTCAGAATTATTATTCCGAGATGATATTGCGCTTGAAGGTATCCAAGGAAGTTGGAGTAATAATGGATTTAGCGTTAATGCTGGCCACATTATTCTTGAAGAAAACAAAGATAATGGTGATGGTAAACGAGATGCTAGCTGGCAACAGTTACAAGGTGTTTATGAGGGTAAAATTAACAACGTTAAATACAAATTAGGCCTAGGTAAGTTATTTGTATCAGCTTCAGATAGTGCCTATTCTAGCGCAGAATCAGGACTTCATGCAGATCAAGCTGGCGATGTTATGACAATGAATGCTGACTTTAGAATGGGAGCTTTTCGTTTAGCTGCCGATTATTACACCAGCGATGCCGATAGTGAAGATACAGCTTATACAGTACACGCTCGATACCAAATGAATGATGTGATCGGTATGCGTTTCTATGTGATCCATACCGAAGCTTATGCCCTACCAATGAATGGGGCGTTTACACAAACAAATACTCCGGGTTCATACACCAACATTAAAGGCACTCGTTTACAGTTCGATTATAAAGTAGCGGACAATCTCAATGCTGACTTAAGATGGTATAGTGTTGATAATATTAACGAAAGCCTTCCAACCAACAACGCTGGTCGTGACCGCTTTCAAGTTAATTTAAATATGAAATTCTAACAATTATTCTATAATGCATAAATTAAAGCGACATAAAGGTTTATAAATGTCGCTTTACACCATTCAAAGCTAACGCATCTACTTTACTAATACTCAAAACATTATAATTTAGTACTCACTCACTTTATAACATAGTAATATTATTAAACTTATGATTTTTATTCATCGATTATTAAGCTTTTCTCAAAAGAACAAAAGCTACCTGAATCAAAAGGAATAACCACATTGTTTTCATACCGCCAAGCGCTATATCATCTTATTGATATCATACTAAAGAGCCTGATGATATGTAGTATTGGGGGATTTTTCGTATATGCTGATGAACAACCGATTAAAACAATTATTATTGGTGGCGATTATAGTTATCCGCCCTACGAGTTTGTTGATAAAGATGGTAAAAGCACTGGCTACAATGTCGAGTTAAGCCAAGAAATTGCCGAAGTAATGAACCTAAAGATAAAAATAAAGCTCGGTAAATGGTCAGATATTAGAGCACGATTCGATGAAGGTGAAATTGATATTATGCAAGGAATGTCTGCCACTAAAGAACGTGTAAACCTTTATGAATTTAGCCCTCATACTTTTGTTAATCAATCAATCTTTTCTCGCGATAATAGCTCAAATATTAATTCACTTAATGATTTAGAAAATCATGAAGTTATTGTGCAGCACAACGGCTCAGTTTATGACATGCTCAATAATTTAAACGTAAATATTAAAATCATTTCAGTTGAAAGTCACGCCGACGCTTTACGCTTATTATCTTCAGGTAAACATGACTATGCGATGGTATCTAACCTTCCTGGGCTCTACATTGTTCGAGAACTTGGCCTATCAAATATAAAACCAATATTTAATATCGAAGGGATAAGTAAATACGGCTACGCAGTGAAAAAAGGAGATGAGGTATTACTTTCACAATTCGCTCAAGGGTTAGCCATTTTAAAAAATACGGGCCGGCAACAAGCACTATACGATAAATGGTTTGGTGTTTCACAACGAACAGCTTGGTCAGAGTTTGGGTTAATTGCCGCGGCTATTGCCGTAATGCTGCTATTTATAAGTACTGCCGTTGTTATTTGGAATAAAGCGCTACGTAAAAAAGTTGAAAGCAGAACCCAAGAACTCAAAGCTCAGCAACTACAGTTATTACACGCCGATAAAATGACATCCTTAGGGGTTTTAGTCTCTGGTGTTGCCCATGAAATCAATAACCCTTGCAGTATTCTAACGCTCAATTTTCCATTTATAAAAGAGGTGTTTGAGCAGATTTCTGAAATTTTAGACGAGTACGAAACAGATGATCTCACCATTGCAGGTGTAAAATACAATAGACTAAAAGAAGTACTCCCAGAAACACTAGAAGACATGCATTTAGCCAGCGGTAAAATCCGAGGGATTGTAGAAGATTTAAAACATTTTGCACTTAAAGACGACGCAACGGTTAGTTTAACCGAATCACTAGATATTAATACGTTAGTTAAAGTATCAATTCGCCTAGTGGCCAACCAAATCAAAAACTCCACAGATAGTTTTGAGGTTAACTTTAGTAATAACATCCCAAATTTTAAAGGTGCAGGACAACGAATTGAACAAGTTATTATTAATTTAATTCTTAATGCCTGCCAAGCATTAACCAATAAAACTCAAAAAATCATCGTAACAACTTATTTTGATATAAAACGACAGCATGTGGTATTAACTGTTACTGACCACGGGGTTGGTATAAAAGAAAGTGATTTAAATAAATTAACAGATCCTTTTTATACCAGCAAACGTAAACAAGGAGGTACAGGTTTAGGCTTATCGATTTCTGCAGGGATCATAAGAGATCACCAAGGAATATTAAATTTTAGCTCCACGGAAGGTAAACACACTAAAGTAAAATTATCACTGCCATTATCCCATCAAAAGAGTAAGTTATGAGCACGAATCTATATCCTAATTTTCAAGTATTAATTTGTGACGATGATACTAGTTTTTTACGTAGCATATCTTTCGCCATAGAGCGCTACAGCGGGATCAATAATATTATCCAATGCAGTGATAGTCGAGAAGTACTGACTCATTTAAATACTGGTAACATTAGAGTAGTTTTACTTGATTTAAATATGCCACATATAACCGGAGATGAGCTACTTCCTCAAATCATTGAACTACATCCACATGTTTCAGTGATTATTATTAGTGGTATCAATCAAGTAAAATCAGCAGTGCAATGCATTAAATTAGGGGCCTATGATTATCATATAAAAACTGAAGAACCAGAACGTTTAAGTAGTAGTATTCTTCGTGTAATTAGGTTTCAAGAGTTAAGTATAGAAAATAACGCTATGCGTGGCTGTTTACTTAACAATCAAAAAGATTTACACCCTGCTTTTGCAAAAATAATTAGTATTAATAAACAAATGATCTCCATATTCCAATATATTGAATCACTTTCTAATAGCCGACAACCTATACTCATCACGGGAGAAAGTGGGGTGGGTAAAGAGTTAATTGCACAAGCAATTCATCAGACAAGTGGTTGTAGTGGAGAGTTGGTATGTGTAAATGTTGCAGGGTTAGACGACCACTTATTTTCAGACACTTTATTCGGCCATAAACGAGGTGCATTTACAGGCGCGGAACAAGCAAGAAAAGGAATGATTGAACGAGCTTCTGACGGCACGTTATTTCTCGATGAAATTGGCGATTTAAGTTTAGCTTCTCAAGTTAAATTATTGCGTTTATTACAAGAAAACGAATATTACCCCGTAGGAAGTGATACACCAAGACGTACCAATGCACGGATAATTTCAGCAACTCATCAAAATCTTCACATAAAAAAAGAACAAGGGCTATTTCGTAACGATTTATTTTACCGCCTTAAGATCCATCATGTTGATATTCCCCCACTTAGACAACGTAAAGAAGATATCAGACTCCTACTTGAACATTTTTTAACTCAAGCAGCTAACGAATTCAATAAAACTGTTGCTACTATACCCAAAGAGCTCATTCTGTTATTAGAAAATTATGTCTTTCCGGGTAATATTAGAGAGTTACGAGCTATGGCCTTTGATGCAATGAGCACGCACCAATCGGGGGTTTTATCGATGAAAACATTTAAAGTAGTTATTGATTCAATACCAGAGGCTGATAAATTAACTCAACCCGAGTCATTTTTTGTTACCTCATCAACGTTACCTACTCTTAAACATTCAGCCGAATTATTAGTTGATGAGGCAATGAAGCGATCTAATGGAAATCAATCATTAGCAGCACGGTTACTTGGAATATCTCAGCCCGCTCTCAGTAAAAGATTAAAAAAAACATTAGATAATTAATATCAATCGCAATAACACATTGATCATTTAATCATTAGAATAACTAGGGGCTGTTGAACTTTCATGTTTAAATTTCGTTCGAATTAAATGTTTATTGCTCGCGGCGCAAGGTATGTAACATAGTTGTTCTATATAAATTCCTTAACAATGAGCTGAAGTATTTAAATGGATCCGTAGGACTGCATTTATTAGCCATTTCTACGACGTTATAGCCTATTAGAGTATAATAACGGTGAAACATATGATTTGCCTTGTATAACAGACTAATACACTGCTGAAAAAACATTCAGAAAAGTTCAACAGCCCCTAGTTAACCTGAACTCGGCTTAACAAATTCTTCTCTAGCAGCTATTTTTCCTAATTTATGCGTTAAATTTACTTGCAATAGACCAACTATTGACGCGAAATTTGCCTTGAATTAAGAAAAAATATCAAGCTAGAGGAACAATAAAACTATTTTTTTTCTTATATTTCATTTTGTTAAGCATCTCTTAAACCAAGTTCAGGTTAGTTATTTGAATGCCTCGCCTACAGGGAGTAGGTGCTTAGGTTCAGTCTAGAACGATGAACCTGTGTATTTGACCATTTATTCTTCGTATAAAATAGGTAAATTCATTAATGTGTTTGGTATAATACGAACAGAAATAACAATATTAAAAAGCACCAAAAGGTGCTTTTTAATAAAATAGAACAATACATCAAATAAACTTAAGCTTTTACGGCTTTCTTAGCTTTAGGCTTCGCTTTAGCCTTTACGGCTTTCTTTTTAGCTTCTTCAACCCATTTATTATCAATGTACTTTGCCGTCCACCCTGTTGCTTTACCGTCAACTTCAGTCATAACATACTGCTCTTTAGTTTTACGGCTAAATCGAACAACAGCTAAATTCCCATCAGGGTCTTTGACTGGAGCATCAGCTAAATAATAAAATTTAGATGATATTCTATCTCTGAACCTCAGAAGCTCTTCTACTTTAGGCGCTCTAGTTTCACGTGATTTAGGAAAAGTATTCGCGGCTAAAAATATTCCAGCAGCGCCATCTCTTAGAACAAAATGTGCATCAGATTTTTCACAAGGTAACTCAGGTAATTGTACTGGGTCTTCTTTCGGCGGCGCAGCTTCACCGCTTGCTAAAAGCTTACGTGTATTTTTACATTCGCTATTTGTACAATCAAAGTACTTACCAAATCGACCTGATTTGAGTTCCATCTCAGATTCACAACGATCACATTCTAAAATAGGCCCTTCATAGCCTTTTATTTTAAATTCGCCCTTTTCAACTTCAATACCATCACATACTGGGTTATTACCACAGACATGTAATTTTCGAGTTTCATCGATAAGATAACTGTCCATTGCTGTATTACATTTTTTACAGCGATGCATAGCTCTTAGCGCTTCAGTTTCTTGATCTTCAGCTAAAACACTTACGGCTTCTTCACCCGGAGTCAGGTTCATTGTTGTTGTACAACGCTCCTTCGGAGGTAAAGCATAACCCGAACAACCTAAGAAAACTCCGGTTGAAGCGGTTCTAATCCCCATTTTACGCCCACACGTTGGACACTCAATATCAGTTAAAACAGGTTCGTTGTTTCTCATGCCACCTTCTTCTGTTGGCATGTCAGCTACACTTAACTGTTTAGTGAAGTTACTATAAAAATTATTTAGAACATCTTTCCAATTCGCTTTACCACCTGCAACCTCATCAAGCTCTTGTTCCATATTTGCAGTGAAGTCATAACTCATTAGGTTAACAAAACTTTCAGATAAACTGTCGGTAACGATTTCACCCATTTTTTCAGCATAGAAACGTTTTTTATCTAAACGCACATAACCACGATCTTGAATAGTAGAAATAATCGATGCATAAGTAGAGGGTCGGCCAATAGAACGTTTTTCTAATTCTTTAACCAGTGAAGCTTCACCAAAACGTGCTGGTGGTTTAGTAAAATGCTGAGAAGGATTAAGCTGTTCAAGCGTTAGCACTTCACCTACCGATAAATCAGGTAAATGTTTATCATCACCTTTAGACAACTGAGGGTGAACACGTGTCCAACCATCAAATTGCATGACACGACCTTTAGCTTTCAAATCAAATCTTTCGGCACCTATAGTCAGCGTACTAACCGTATATCTTGCCGCTGTCATTTGACATGCAACAAACTGACGCCAAATTAAGTCGTAAAGTTTTTTAGCATCGGCTTCAATACCTTCCATAAAGGCAGATTCCATCTTCACATTTGATGGACGTATCGCTTCATGGGCCTCTTGTGCATTACTTTTACTACTATATAATTTCGCTTTCTCTGGTAAATAATTTTCACCAAACGTATCAGCTATGTAGCCTCTACACATTTCAACAGCATCTTTACTTAAGTTGGTCGAATCAGTACGCATATAAGTAATATGACCTGCTTCATATAAACGCTGAGCCAAGCCCATAGTACGTTTAACACCAAAACCTAATTTAGTACTTGCCGCTTGCTGTAATGTAGAGGTAATAAATGGAGCTGACGGTGTACTTTTTGACGGTTTATCTTCACGTTTATCAACCGTATAAGTCGCGTCTTTTAAAACAGATAAGGCTTTATCTGTATCTGCCTTATTTGTCGGTTTAAATGCTTTTTTATTTTCATGGGTTACATCTAGTTCAAAATCTAACCCTGTATTTGTTTTAGTATCTGCGGTAATTTCCCAAAACTCTTCAGGAACAAACGCTTTAATTTCACGTTCTTTTTCTACAACTAACTTAACCGCAACTGATTGAACGCGCCCTGCGGAAAGACCACGAGCAACTTTCTTCCACAGTAAGGGGCTTACCATAAAACCAACAACGCGGTCTAAAAATCGACGAGCTTGTTGAGCATTAACACCCGGCATACTTAATTCGCCAGGTGTTGAAAAAGCTTGCTGTATTGCGTTTTCTGTTATTTCATTAAAAACAACACGTTTAAACTTGTCATCATCACCACCAATTATCTCTTTTAAATGCCACGCGATTGCTTCTCCCTCGCGGTCCAAATCGGTTGCGAGATAGATAGTATCTGCGGTACTGGCTAATTTAGTGAGTTCAGTAACAACTTTTTCTTTACCTGGAAGTATTTGATAGTTAGCTTCCCAATCTTTATCTGGGTTAATCCCCATTCGATTAACTAAAGCTTCTTTATCTCTTTTTTCTTTATATTTAGCTTTGGCTGCTGGTGTCATTTTACGAACTTCGGCAGGAGATTTTGCAGGAACTTTTTTACCAGTACTTCCATGGGGTAAATCACGTACATGACCTACACTAGATTTTACAATAAAGTCTTTACCAAGGTATTTGTTAATTGTCTTCGCTTTGGCTGGTGATTCGACAATTACCAGAGATTTTCCCATATGATTTTACATTCCTAGTCACTAATTGAACTAAATCAATTAGATATTATATAGAGTTTAAACTGTTCAATAATTAGGCGAGCAACCAATATATGAGAACAATTCACAATAAAATTGATGATTTAAGTGCTATTTACTATTAGATATATCTGCAATTATACAAAGTAACAAGCAAATATTTTGATTATATTCGCCTGCATTAATGCTTTTAGCTATAATGCTTGAGTAATTTCTGGCGTAATCATAATCGACTTTTATAAAAAAAATAAGGGCAAATGAAAATAATCATTAATTAATTTTCTTTTACAGCCCTTAAAAAACAATGAACCGCTGCATTCCTCCATAATTATTACTTTTATATATTTATCATTAACACAACATAGTGAGATCTCACATGACCACATCATGGCTAAATTTAAAAAATAAATTTACGCATTGTTTATGTCCTCCAGGAAACGGAGTTTTTACAGTAAACACGGCTAAAGAAAGAAAAGAAAAGCTACATCAATCACTTTTTGGACAAACTGAAAATATTGAACAACTATGGGCATCATCTTTAGATAATTTACCTTCTTCATCTAACGCTGTTATTTTAGGTATAGCTTCAGATTGTGGTGGCGGCATATTAAGGGGAGCAAATTGGGGACCTTTATTTGTTCGTTCAACGTTATTAGAACAATACAGTGGATTAAGTGCTTATGATTTAGGTGATGTGAGAGTTATTCCGCACTTATTACACGATAAGTACTTAAATGAGGCCACCATTTCAAATTGCCGAAAAGCATTATATAAAGATGAAAACAGTGAATATCCTGTTAGCCCTTTAACAATAACAGAAGATGTATTACACGATTTTTATGCTGAATTTCCTAAAAAAGGGATATTTGGTATTGGTGGCGATCATTCAGTGAGTTATCCGCTCACTAAAGCCTATTTACAAGCTAAAAAGAAACAAGGTATACGTGCTGCAATAATTCATTTTGATGCCCACACAGACCTATTAGTGGAACGCTTAGGGATAGATCTCTGTTTTGGCTCATGGTGTACACACATACTTGACGATTTACATGACCATAGTCATTTAATTCAAGTGGGCATTCGCTCAAGTGGAAAACCAAAGTCTCATTGGGAAAATACCTTTGGCGTAAAACAACATTGGTCTCATGAAATAAAAGAAAATGGTGTTGAAAGTATCATTGAAAATATTTTAAAACAGCTAAAAGATGAAAACATTGATGAGTTATACGTAAGTTTTGATATTGACGCACTTGATGCATCAATTGCATCAGCTACAGGCACTCCTGAACCTGATGGCATGGATATGAAAGATACAATGCTGATACTACGTTCATTAGGTCAAAAGTATCCGATTACTGGTGCTGACATGATGGAAATAGCTCCATTTACCGATAGCTCAGGTTTAGGTGAAGAAAGCAGAAACAAAACATTAACAGCCTGTGCTGAGATATCTGCATTTTTGATTGAAGAGATGTCGAAAACCTAATTTATAACTTTTTAAGGCTATATTTAGAACAATAAAAAAGCTCCTTGAGGAGCTTTTTTATTCATCCCTATTTTATCTTAATTAGCAGTATTACAATTATTTACATAGCCAAAGGGGCTATTTAAACCAATACCAGCAGTAGGCGGAGTAACATCTTCATCCAGAATATCTTCAGCCGATGTCGATAATGTAAATGTTGTCTTAGTTTGGCTTTCGGTGCCATTAACTTTCGCTGAAACAATTAAGTCTATATCAGCCCAACTACCACTACTTTGAGGATATCGAATATCAATAATGGCTTTACCTTGATCATCAGTTACAATGTTACCTAAAGCACCAACTACATTACCAGGAGTTAATGCCCCGTTACCATTAGTATCTTCCCCTGCATCCAATATACCATTAATATTTCCATCTTCATTGGCGCATGCAAAACTTCCATCATAACCTGTTAAATTTCCATCAACATCAAAAGTCAAATTACTCGCAGTAATCCAGCGTACAAAAGTTCCACCTATATCATAAAGTCTTATCCAACTACCTTTATAATAAGTTTTAGGAACAGCAGATACAGTCAATTCAACATTTTCAACAGGAGTAGAATCAACATCTGTAACAAATACACTAAACTGCTTGTTATAATTGGTAATATCTATTTCTTCAATGGTATTCCCCGTACCTAAAGTAATGAATAACTCTCTATCAGCTACTGTTAATGTAACCGTATCACTTACATTGGTTGTACCTATTGTATCCCTTACAACTGCTTTAATAGAAACAGCGTTTTGAGCTGATACTGCATTTGATGTATACACTGTAGAAGCATTACCGTTACTATCGGTTGTTGCACTAGCAGGAAAAATTGAACCGCCGTTAGTATCAGTTAGAGTAAAATCAATTTGCTTATTTTTAACCAAATTACCTGTAGGATCTTTAACTACGACTGAAATTGTAGATTTTTGCCCATTAGGTCCAATTGAATTTGGTGAAGCTTGTGCTACTACTCTTTCAGCTGTTTCGGCAACAAATTCAAACTCTAATTGATTATTTAAAGCAATATCACCATCGACCCCACTAAAGGTGACTAACGATTTACCTGCATTATTAGAAGTTAAGGTTGTTGATACTTTACCGTCAACAGTTGTTGCTGAGGTTGAAGACAAGTCACCTCTTGTTGCGGTAAAGCTAACTAGAGTACCATCAGGAACTAAGACACCATTTCGAGACCATGTTAATGTTAATGTCGCTGTTTTTGATAGCAACACATCAGGGATCGCACTTAAGTCTTGAGTGCTTAAGTTAATATTTGTACCGTTACCATCATTAAATGAAGAGAACAAAAAGGAATCAGCTTGAACGGCTACATTTTGAGTTGCTATAGCACCTAAAGCACTTGCTACAATGCTATTAACTCCTCCTGTTGTACCAACAACGGAAACTGTTGCCTGACCAGTAAAGTCAGTTGTTACAGATTCCGGAATTGTAATCCCTGCAGCTGTACTTCCATTTGAACTATTACTCGTTGATAACATAACTAAAGTATTAGCAATTCCCTTACCATCGGAATCAAGTACTCTTACAATAAAGTTATTTGAATCGTTAATAGCTAAAGAAGAAGATCCAGTTAGCTGGATACTAGTTCCTACAACTTGAACATCAACAGAGTCAGAAAATTGTGCCGTTGTTGCTGTAGTATGTATAATACGATTAGTCGGTTCATTACTTGTTTTTAGCGTTGCTGTTGCCTTACCATCAGCGCCTGTCAATGCTTTAACGACTTCAATCTGTCCAGAAGTTGCAGCAAATGTTACTAGTACATTTTCTAATAAGTTATTGTTCGCATCTTTTGCTATAGCTGAAAGAGTAACCTCTTGTGCACCACTCGATGCAATTTGTTGGCTACTTGCAAATAAAGAGATATTAGATACATCAGGTGTTGTACCTGTATTAGCGTCACCAGCACTATTAAAAGAAAGTGTTGCAATAACCTCTTCATCTACAGCTAAAATTGTCGCACTAACTTGCCCTGCACCAGCTGTTCCACCGGCATTAAGTGTCATAGTAGCAATCCCATCAGCGTCGGTTACACTAGTACCGAAGGTAGGAGTAAAATTAGCTAAAACGTCTGCGCCCTCGCTTAATGTAAAAGTAACAAGTACATTTTGCTCTGGTTCACCATTTTTTAGAACCGTAGCATTAATAGTTGCGGGGCTGGCATCTGATATATTTTGATCTGATATAGTCAAAGACATTGTAATAACATCTTTATCCTCTGGGTCTTCTGGATCTGGAGTTGTAGTTCCAAACCCCCCTTCACCACCTCCACAGGCCACTAACGTAAAAAGTAGTATGATTAAACTAAAGCGTTGAAGTAGCGCCATAAAAAGCATCTCCCTGGTAAATTTTTATTATCAACTTTGCCATCTTAACTGAAAAATCACAAAAAGGTCACTACCTTATTAAAAAAACTGACAATTGTTGCCTTTTTAATAATAACTTTTACTGTTAATCTTACAAATTAAACTCTAAATATAAGAAGTAATTCTAAATTATGACAAATAAACCTTCTTCAAGCCTTACTACACGCATCGTTATTGCAATGGTTGCCGGTATTTCAGTGGGCGCGTTCTTGCAGTGGTTAATGCCTGATCAATCAGACGTAGTTGTTCCTCTTTATTTGTTTGACCTATCCATTAGAGGAGTATTGGTTGACGGAGTATTTGAAGTGGTTGGCAAAATATTTGTTGCCAGCTTACAAATGCTTGTGGTTCCTTTAGTCTTTGTTTCACTTATTTGTGGTACATGCTCACTAAAAGATACAACAAAACTGGGTCGAATTGGTGGTAAAGCCATCGCGTTGTATTTAATAACTACAGCCGTTGCTATTAGTTTTGCTATGTCGTTAGCTTTATTTATAAACCCAGGTGAAGGCGTTAACATGGTGGCTAACACAACATTTGAGAGTCGAGAAGCGCCATCACTTGCTCAAGTACTCATTCAAATGTTTCCAAGCAATCCTTTTGAAGCTTTTGCTCAAGGTAATATGCTACAAGTTATCGTATTTGCATTACTTTTTGGTATTTCCATTGCATTATCGGGTAAAGCAGGTGAAAGAGTAGCAAGTCTATTTGAAGACTTCAGTGTCGTTATAATGCGCTTAGTTACCGTATTAATGAACATTGCACCATACGGTGTTTTCTGTTTATTAGCCGGATTGTTTACTGACGTTTCAATAGAAACCTTTGGTAATTTAATTAAATACTTCTTAGTGGTTTTTGTTGCTTTAATTTTACACGCGACGGTAACCTACCCTGTTTTACTGAAATTATTAACGGGATTAAATCCGCTTATTTTCTTAAGAAAAATGCGTAATACAGCTATTTTTGCTTTTTCAACATCAAGCAGTAATGCAACGCTTCCTATTACCATGGAAACTGTTACTAAGAAGATGGGCGTTAAAAACTCTATCGCTTCTTTTACTGTGCCTTTAGGGGCAACAATAAATATGGATGGCACGGCTATTATGCAAGGTGTGGCCACAGTATTTATTGCACAAGTCTTTAATGTAGATTTAACCCTTTCTGATTATTTGATGGTTATTCTTACCGCAACATTAGCGTCTATAGGCACAGCTGGCGTACCAGGTGTAGGATTAATTATGCTTGCCATGGTACTTGATCAAGTCGGTTTACCTGTTGAAGGTATTGGCTTAATTATAGGTGTTGATAGATTATTAGATATGACTAGAACAGCTGTAAATGTTACAGGTGATAGCATGGTTACTTTAATTGTAGGTAAATCTGAAAATCAATTTGATGAAGAGGTATATAAAGATCTTAATGCAGGTCAACAAATTGAGGATATTGATTTTAGTGATTTAAAACATAATTAATCTACATTTTAATAAACCGATACTTATCAGCTACGACAACTATTATACAAATAAAAAGGGAGATAACTTAATTAAGTTATCTCCCTTTCTTTTAAAGATATTTTTACAGCGTTTATTCGTTAATACCCAATAATTCAACTTCAAATATTAGAGTAGAAGCAGGTGTTATTTTTCCTGCGGAGCGGTCGCCGTAAGCTAAATATGATGGTATAAAGAATTTAAATTTATCACCTACTACCATTAACTGAACACCTTCAGTCCAACCTTTTATCACTTGATTTAAACCAAAGCTTATTGGTTGATTACGATCTACAGAGCTGTCAAATACTGTCCCATTTAGTAAAGTGCCATGATAGTGTACTTTTACTTTGTCAGAACTTTTGGGGTGTATAGTACCCTCACCTTTGTTTAATACTAAGTATTGTAAACCAGAGTCTGTTTCAATAACGCCTTCTACATTTCTATTATTATTTAAAAAAGTCTCGCCTTCTTGCTTATTTAAACTCGCAGCTTCTTTATTGGTATTAGAGCGAAAATAAAGTAAAACAACAATCACTAGAATAACAACAACTACAATAACTTTACCCATAATTTAATATTTACCTTTAATGTATTTTTTGAAATTTTATCTATATAAATCTGATATATAACGTTTAGCTGAATCGCTCCATAAAAGTCGTGTTTTACTCGCGTTATCCGATATTTCTTTATATTTTTTAGGCTCTTTAAGACATAAAAATAATGTGTTTTTAAAGCAACTAATCATATTCGTTGCTTGGTTAAACTGTGTATCACCATCAAATAAAAAACCATTTTCATGATCTTTTATTGTATCGGTTAAACCGCCTACACTATGAGCGATACAAGGTTGCCCCGCACGCATAGATAACATTTGGCTAATACCACATGGCTCAAAAGAGCTTGGCATCATAAACAAATCGCCCATGTTATAAATAGCTTCAGATAAGGTTTCAGAATAGCCTTTTAAAAAGATGAAGTTTGAATTTCTCCCTGCGGTTTTAGTTAAAAACTGCTCAAACCCAGCATCACCACTGCCTAATAAAAGAAAAATTCCTTTATCGCCTAATTCGTTCAATATGTGCTGTAATGCTGATTGACCATCTGCCATTTGCTGTTGTAACAATAATACTTTTTGATTGGTAATTCGACCAACAGACGTCATGATGAAAGGACGTTTAGCTATTTTTTTAGAGGTTAACTTGCCTAATCTTGTCGATGCAATTAAATGAGCACTCGCTAAAACAGCTTGGTTACCTGCCCACTTTAGGACCTCATTTTCGCATAAAGAAAAGAAGTGATTTAATGATAACGGTTTACGCTTCGAGTCATCGTATTCACAACCATTTAAAATACCAAACAGACGGTTTTCATTCGAAGCTCTTTGCAAATCATTTTCTAGTCCTTCACCACCAAAAAAACCTTGTTCATAGTTACTTGGTTTAACAATTTCTTTCGTATAATTAGGTGATACCGCATGAACTTTATCGCATAAATTAATAGCAGCCCTCATAGGGTTAAAGCAGTGAAGGTAGTTAGGGTCATTAATCACATTTACATCATAATTTAAATGTGGAAACCAAGTTTGCAACGAAGATTCATCATTCGATAACGGGCGAATACCTTGTAATGCAAGGTTGTGAATCGTGTAGGTTGTTCTTATATGTTTTAAATCTTGATATTGAGGATCGTACGCTCGTAAAACAGATAAAACAGCCGTATGCCAATCATGTAGGTGTAATACATCTACATGCCCAAAGATATGATCTATTATTGCCTGCCCTACCGCAGCATTAAATAAAGCAAATTTAGTTGCATCGGTAGCGAAAGGTCGATTATTAGGATCATCACAATAAACACTTCCAACACCGCAACTTGAAAATAAAGGGTGATGAGCTATCCATTGAGTTACGTTTTCATTACTGTTTGTAACAGCAAATTTATAAAAACTAACTTCTTGCGATTCTCCCGCAAACATCACAGTAACACTTTGTATAAATTCTGCTTTGTCTACTTCATGTAATATTCCATAATTTGGCATAACAACGTTTACTTGTTCGCCTTCGGCAGCTAATGCTTTAGGCATATCTCTTACAACATCGCCAATACCGCCAACTTTTCCGCCGGGTAATGCGTCATTTTCAGCCGACACCATTAATATATTCATGAATCACCTTTTGAAAGCAATGAATAATCACTCGCTTTTAGCCAGTGATTAAAAATTTGAATTTTATTTTAAAGAATAGAAACACATTTTAGGTTTATTTGAAATTAAATTAAAACCTAAAATGTGGCTTGTACAGGGTTTTACGTTTTTTGAATTTCAAATATTACCGTTGATAAAGGAGGTATAGAAACCTCTATATAATGATCTCTGCCATTATATTTCCCCACTTGAGATTCAATAATAGGAGTGTTCTTTACATTACTACCACCATAAATAACGTTATCTGAGTTTAAACGTTCAATATAGTGCCCTTTGTTTGGTACGCCTATTTTGTACCCCTCATAGGTTGAAGGAGTCATATTAACCATTACAAGTACTAGCGCTTCACCTTTTATGCTTTTACGTAAATAAACGAGTATTGATTCTGAAGCGTTCTCTGAAATCACCCATTCAAAACCATTACCATCACAGTCTAATTCATGTAAAGCCGGTGTCGTTTTATAAAGTGCATTCAAATCCCTTACTAAGGTTTGAACACCTTTATGTGGTTCATATTCAAGCAGATGCCAATCTAAACTTTGGTCGTGGTTCCACTCATCACGTTGTGCAAACTCACAGCCCATAAAGAGAAGTTTTTTACCTGGATGTGTCCACATAAAACCATAATATGCGCGTAAATTAGCAAATTTCTGCCAATCATCACCTGGCATTTTTTGTAATAAAGAACCTTTACCATGAACCACTTCATCATGGCTTAACGGCAATATAAAGTTTTCACTAAAACCATAAACCAGTCCAAAAGTTAGCTCATTATGATGATGTTGACGATAAATGGGATCTCTTTCCATATACTTTAAAGTATCGTTCATCCAGCCCATGTTCCACTTAAAACCAAAACCTAAGCCGTTTTCACTTACTGGTTTTGAAACACCTGGCCAAGCGGTAGATTCTTCAGCCACCATCATAATGCCAGGGTAGTTAAAGTAAGCTCTACTATTTACTTGTCTCAATAATTCGATTGCTTCTAAATTTTCTCTACCACCATGAATATTAGGTACCCACTCATCAGCTTCTCGGCTGTAATCGAGATATAACATAGAAGCAACAGCATCCACTCTCAATCCATCAATATGGAATTGATCTAACCAATAAAGCGCATTACTAATAAGGTAACTAACAACTTCTGCTCGCCCATAATTGTATATCAATGTTTTCCAATCAGGATGAAAGCCTTTACGTAAGTCTTCATGTTCGTAAAGACTACTTCCATCAAACTTTCCTAAACCATGCATATCTGTTGGAAAATGCCCTGGCACCCAATCAAGCAATACGGCAATATTTTGTTTATGACAACAATCAACAAAGTATTTAAAGTCTTCAGGTGAGCCAAATCGACAAGTAGGAGAAAACATTCCAATAGGTTGATACCCCCAAGAACCATCAAAAGGATATTCACTTACAGGCATCATTTGTATATGAGTAAATCCCATATAAGCAACGTAAGGTACTAATTGCTCCGCTAAATCTCGATAAGTTAAATATTCGTTATATTCACCACCAGTGCGTCGCCAAGAACCTAAATGAACTTCATAAATAGAAACAGGACCATGGTATTGATCAATATCCGTGGATCTTTTTTCCATCCACTCGTTATCTTTCCATTGATAAAGGCTTTTATTCACTGTTACCGAAGCATTCTGTGGTGCATGCTGCATTTGAAACGCATAAGGATCAGCTTTTAAAGGTAAAACTTCTCCAAATTTACCTACAATCTCATATTTATAATTAACATCGCCTTTAACACTTGGGATAAAAATATCCCATACTCCGCCACCGGGATGCTTGCGCATGACGTGACAACGGCCATCCCAAAAATTAAAGTCGCCCACCACTGAGACTCTTTTAGCATCAGGAGCCCATACGGCAAAATTAGTACCTTCTACACCATCAACTTCTTTAGAATGAGCCCCCATCCATCGATAAGCTTGCTCATGTGTCCCTTCACCAAATAAGTAAAGATCATCATTTTCGAGTAAAGAAGGAAAACGATAAGGGTCCTCTATTAGCAACTCAGATGATTCATAGGTCACTTTAAGTTGATAATTCAAGCTATTTTCGGTGCTATCTATATAACCTTCAAATAAACCAGAATGCTCTATTATTGATAAAGAAAAAATTGTTTCTTGGCTAACTTTATTAATAACATCAACAGCTAATGCAGTAGGCAAAAAACTTCTAATGATTAATCCACTTTTATCAGGATGACGATGTATTCCTAAAACAGAAAATACATCCTCGTGCTTACCTGAAACTAAGGCGTTAATTTCTTGTTGACTCAAAATACTCAACGCTTCTTTATTCATTTAGCTTACCTCTGATGTGTTAATCATGACTTATTGCTGCGATCATATCTCGTGTTACTAATACAACACCTTTTGCTGTTACCCTAAGGCCATTTGCTCTATCAGCATCATGATCAATACCAATTTCCATACCATCAGGAATAACACAACTTCTATCAATAATCGCTTTTGAAATTTTACAATTTCGTCCAATAATAGCGCCAGGTAAAATAACCGCGTCTTTGATTTCGCAGAAAGAATTAATTCTTACTTTTGAAAATAACAATGACCTTTTAACCGTTGAGCCCGACACAATAACACCACCAGAAACGGTTGAATCAACAGCCATTCCTCTTCTACCATCTTCATCAAAAACGAATTTAGCTGGGGCTGTTTGCTCTTGATAAGTCCAAATAGGCCAGCTTTCATCATACATATCAAGCTGAGGTTCAGGGCTGACAAGTTCCATGTTAGCTTCCCAAAAAGAATCTAACGTACCAACATCGCGCCAATAAGGTTGTTTTTCGCCATTAGGATCACGAAATGGAAAGGCAAAAACCTTATGCGATTCAATAATTTTAGGAATAATATCGTTACCAAAATCTCCACTTGATGAATCTTGTGCTGCATCTTTTGCGAGTTCATCAAATAAAAACTGTGTATTAAAAACATAATTTCCCATCGAAGCTAAAGTCATCCCTGGCTTACCAGGCACTTCTGATGGATGTTCTGGTTTTTCATCAAAACGGCATACACGGCTATTTTCATCAACCGTCATAACACCAAAAGATCCAGCAGCTTCTTCCACAGGCACTTCAACACAACACACGGTCATATCAGCGCCAGTTTCAACATGTTTAGCAAGCAACTCACCATAATCCATACGGTAAACATGATCGCCTGATAAGATCATGACATATTTAGGTAATTCGTGACGGATAATATCAATATTTTGAAAAACAGCATCAGCCGTACCTGAGTACCAACCATCACCTTTTCGCTGTGATGCGGGAAGTATTTCTACTGATTCACCTAATTCTTTTTTAAAGTGTCCCCATGCTCGATTTACATGACGTATTAATGAATGGGATTTATATTGTGTTGCTATACCAACACGACGAATACCCGAATTAATACAATTTGATAAAGGAAAATCTATGATACGGAATTTGCCACCAAAAAAAGTAGCTGGTTTTGCTCGCCAATCTGTAAGCTCATGCAGTCTTGAACCTCTCCCCCCTGCTAAAATTAATGCGTAAGTGTCTCGAGTTAAGTTACTAATATATCGATTTTCATATGTGGGCATAAAGCCTCCTTATATCGTATTAATTACCGTAAGCTATTTTTTTGTATTGTTATATTTAAAGCTTCCAAATTTCATCTCGATACTGCTTGATCGTACGATCACTCGAAAATTTACCACTTCCCGTAGTATTGATGATACTCATTTGAGTCCATTTTTCCTTGTTCTTAAAAACACAATCTACTTGACGTTGAGCTTCATAGTAAGAATCAAAATCGTAAGCGGTTAACCACATATCGTCGTGACTACGGATTGAATTGATAATTGAATCGAATATGCCAGGTTCAAATAAATTGAAATGTCCGCTCTCTAGTAGCTTCATAACAGCAGACAAATGAGGTGAGTTATTAATAATTTCGTTAGGATTATAGTTAGCTCGTATATCTTTTATTTCATGTGTTTGAGCACCAAATAAAAAAAAGTTTTCTTCGCCAACTTCTTCTCTTATTTCAATATTTGCGCCATCAAGCGTTCCTATAGTTAATGCGCCATTCATCATAAACTTCATGTTTCCGGTGCCAGAGGCTTCTTTGCCTGCGGTAGATATTTGCTCAGACAAATCAGTCGCTGGGCAAATAACTTCCATTGCCGTAACATTGTAATTAGGAATAAAAGCCACTCTTAAATATTGCGATACTTTAGGGTCTAAATTAATTGTGTCTGCAACATTATTAATTAATTTAATAATTTGCTTCGCCATAACATACCCCGGCGCAGCCTTTCCACCAATAAGTACGCATCTAGGCGCTAAGTGTTCTGTATCACCATTTCTTATTTGTTCATATAAACCAATAACATGTAAAACATTCAAAAGCTGACGTTTGTATTCATGTATGCGCTTTACTTGAACATCAAACATCATATTTACATCAAATTTAACACCTGTATTTTTTTCAACAAATTCAACCAGCGCTTGTTTATTTTGAGTTTTACATGCTTGCCATTGCTGCTGAAAAGCCTCATCACTTGCATATTGTTTAAGTTGCTTTATATGTGAAAAGTCAGCTACCCAATCTTCACGTATTTTACTACTAATAAGCGCTGATAACGGTTTATTACAATGAGACAACCAACGTCTCGGTGTTACACCGTTAGTTTTATTATTAAATTTTTCAGGCCATAATTGATAAAATTGATTGAATAAGCCTTCTTTTAATAATTGCGTATGTAAAGCAGCCACACCATTAACTGAATAACTACCCACAATAGCTAAATGCGCCATTCTTATTTGAGGTTCGTGGCCTTCTTCAATGAGTGATAAAGAACGTTGCTTATCCATATCACCCGGCCAAGAAACGGCAACGTACTGTAAAAAACGTGCATTAATTTCATAAATAATTTCTAAAATGCGAGGAAGCAAATTTTCAAATATTCGAACGGGCCACTTTTCCAAAGCTTCAGGTAACAAAGTATGATTAGTGTACGCCATGGTATTCGATGTAATATGCCAAGCTTTGTCCCATGATAATGAATAGTCATCCATTAATATGCGCATAAGCTCTGCCACAGCAATACTTGGATGTGTGTCGTTCAGTTGAAATGATTGCTTATCAATAAATTGCTCAAAACTATCACCAAACAATTCAACATAATTATTTACGGTATCTTGCAATGAAGCCGAAGACAGGAAGTACTGTTGACGTAACCTTAATTCTTTACCATTTTCGCTGGTATCATTAGGGTAAAGCACCATGCTAATTTGTTCAGCTAAGTTTTTTGTTGCAACCGCTTCTGTATAACCTCCAGCATTAAATTCATCTAAATCGAATTCGTCTGTTGCTTCAGATTTCCATAACCTTAATGTATTTACTATGCCATTTTTATAACCAGGGATAGGCATATCATAAGGTACAGCTAGCACGTCATGGGTGTTATTCCATTGTCGAAGTTGATTACCGTTACGTTCAGTAATCACATCAACTTGCCCAAAAAATTTAACTCTAATAGCCTTATCTGGAACAGCAATTTCCCATGGGTTACCTTCTCGTAGCCAACTATCAGGATGCTCTACTTGCTCTCCATTTTTAATTTGTTGGTTAAACATGCCGTACTCGTAACGAATACCATAACCAATAACAGGTAAAGTTAAACTTGCACAACTATCTAAAAAGCATGCTGCAAGGCGACCTAAACCGCCATTTCCTAAACCTGCGTCGTGCTCTGCCGTTTCAACTTCTTCTAACGCACAGCAATAACCTTTTAACGACTCCCGTACCGTCTCATCTAAGTCAAGATTAAGTACGGTATTGTTTAGGGTTCGCCCCATAAGAAACTCTAATGATAAATAGGCAACTGAACGTTCTTCAACTCTGTTAGCTCGAGTTTCTCGCCATTGAGCAACTAATCTATCTCTAATCGTTATTGCTAAAGCATTGTATAAATAAAGGTGAGAATCATTAACCTTGTCTCGACCTAGAGTAAAATAAAAATGTCGAGATAAGTCATCAGCAAAAGTGTTGTTGTCCATTAAAACACTGTCATCTAACGACGTTATTTGGCAAAAATCATCTGTGTTATTCACTAGGCTCAGATCCCTTATTCTCATTAGACAAAACAATTGTTGTACGTGGTTGAAGTGTTATTGCTCTTTGCGCTGGTAATTTAGGAATTTCGTTGTTTATTGCACTTGACGAGGTGTCTACCATCACATCCCAATATTCAACGTTATTTATTTCAGGTAAAACAAACTCAACAGGCTCTGCGCCGGCATGAAATATACAAAATACAGATGATGCATTATCTGTTTTTCCTTGAACTAAATAGCCAACAGTAGACGCATGGTGAGAGTGCCAGTTTTCTTTATGCATAATATTACCTGAACAGTGATACCAAGTAATATCCACATCAGATTTAGGATCATCTTTATGAATAAATCGATGATAAGCCAACATAGGGAAACGCTTTCTTAATTCAGACAAACGCGCTAACAAAGCGGACAATTCGCTAGCATATAAAGCATCCTCTTGCCAATTTAGCCAATTAATTTCGTTGTCTTGGCAATAAGCATTATTATTACCTTGTTGGGTACGCCCTATTTCATCGCCAGCTAATACCATAGGCACGCCTTGCGACAGCATAATCGTAGACAACATGTTTTTAATTTGCTTTAAGCGTAATGCAAGTATTTCAGCATTATCAGTAGTGCCTTCTACGCCGTAATTTTTAGACAAGTTTTCAGAATGACCATCACGGTTTTCTTCGCCGTTGCGTTCATTATGTCGCTGCTCATAACTCACTAAATCATGCAATGTGTAACCATCATGGCTCGTTAAAAAATTAATGCTTGCATAAGGTTGACGTCCATGATGTTCAAAAACATCGCTCGAACCATGAATTCTTCGTGCAAATTCAGGTAAGAGGCCTTTATCACCACGCCAAAAGCGTCTTATAGAATCTCTGTATTTATCATTCCACTCTGACCAAGGTGCTGGAAATCCACCTAACTGATATCCACCAGGACCAATATCCCAAGGTTCAGCAATAACTTTTACGGTGTTAAGTAATGGGTCTTGTAAAATTGCATCTAAGAAACCACTGTTTTTATCAAAACCATGAGGTTCACGGCCTAAAATAGTCGCTAAATCAAACCTGAAACCGTCAACCCCCATCACTTCAACCCAGTAACGTAAACTATCCATGACCATTTGGAGCACTCTTGGGTGGCTTAAGTTCACCGTATTACCACAACCTGTATCATTAATGTAATAACGAGGTTCAGATGGATTTAATCGATAATAAGAGGCGTTATCTATTCCTCTAAAGCTCAGTGTTGGGCCTAAAGCATTACCTTCTGCGGTGTGGTTATATACAACATCTATTAATACTTCAAAACCAGCTTGATGCAATTCATCAACCATGCGTTGAAATTCAAAAACTTGGTCGGTACTTAAATAATCTGAATGAGGAACAAAAAATGAAATACTGTTATATCCCCAATAATTACTCAGATCTTTATCATGTAAAAACTTTTCAGAAAGAAATTGCTGTACAGGTAATAACTCAATGGTTGTAATACCAATAGCACGATAGTGTGCAATCATTGATGGGTGACTAATACCTAAAAAAGAACCTTGTAATTCAGGAGGAACTTTTGAATTTAACTGTGTAAGGCCTTTAACATGCCCTTCATATATCACAGTATTTTGCCATGAAACAGGCACACGTTGTATTTGAGGTTTTGTAGGATCTATCACTACTGATTTAAGCATAACATCAGCATTGTCCCTGTCATCAAACGACAGATCTAGGTCAGGAGAATCCGCTTTATAGCCTAAATGACGATCAGACCAAGTAAACTTGCCTTTCAACGCTCTAGCGTAAGGGTCTAATAATAATTTATGATGGTTGAAACGGTGTCCCGCTTCAGGGTGATAAGCTCCATACACACGGTATCCATAAACTAATCCGGCTTTTGCACCTTTTAAGTAACCATGCCAAACATGATGTTCACAAGAAGGTAAAACGAATCGCATTAACTCTTGATGACCCAACTCATCAAAAACACACAATTCAACTTTTTCAGCATTAGCTGAAAAAAGAGAGAAGTTCACACCTGAATCATTAACTGACGTACCTAATGGGTAGGCACGACCAGACTCCATACTATATTGTTCCATTAATCACCTTTATTCTTTTTACTTAAAACAAAACGACTACACAACACGAAGGTAATTAATATTAACATGGTTAAATTCAACCAATGTCTTCTCTAAACCATATACCTATTACAAAACAGCTACAAATTAAAAATACATTAAAAACGTTTTATGTCTAAAAACTTTTTCTTATATAAATATGAGGAATAACAAAGGTAGTTGTTACCGATCAAACAAAGGCAACAACACACCAAAATAACCAGTTGATTTATAATGAAGTTATACTATGGGCGTGTTGATACAACACTATCTTCTGAACCAAATGAATTAGGTATATATTGATCCGCTTGATAATCATTTTCCCACTCAGCACCATTTAATAAATACTTAAATTGGAACTGACCGTCTTTAGGTAGCCTAACTTTTGTACGAAATGCTTTTTCTTTTTTACTAAATTTCATTTCAAGTGGTTGCCAATCAGTAAATTCTGCCACTAAAGCGACAGACTCAACGCCATCTCGACTAAACTCAAAGGTTATTTCTGCTTCATCTTTTGTTTTAAAAAACTTCTTAGTTAACATCTTTGTTCTCCATGCTTAATAAATAGTATTCACACCTTCTAACTATATTGTAATAATTTTATGACAATTCAATTACATTTATTTGGTCTTATTTAAGCCAAAAGAGGTGTTTATAGCTTTTATAAAAATAGTTACTTGATGTGAAAAATAATGAATAGCCATAAAGCCGACTCTCCACTATTCTATTTTATAGGCTTAAACGGATAAGCTTGCAAATATGATCTGTATAAAAAGCCTATAAGTGATAAAAAATCATCTATATTTTCTTTAATAATTAATAAATTTGTAGCAATAGTTATTTTATTCATTTTTTCTGACACTTTGGTTTCTCAGTTTAATGTCGGTATATTCACCAACAATCAAGATAAAAATAAAACTAACGATATCAAAGACTAGAAAAAAACACCTATAAAAAAGTAAATATATGTTGAAAAAAAAACAATAATAAATTAGCTTAATGTAAGCGCTTCCAAATACAAATACCTAATATATAAAATTGAATTATTATTTAATTGTACAAAATAAAATGTAAGCGCTTACAAATTAAAGAAATGATTGCAAAATCTAGGGGAAATAATGAGACATAATAAATTTAATAAAACAAAGCTGGCTACCAGTTTATCTATCGTTTTAAGCGCTACAGCAATATCACCTTTATCTTTTGCCTACGCAGAAGAAGCAAATAAAGATGAAGTAGAAATAATTCAAGTAACAGGTATGCGCTCAAGCATTAAAGAATCAACAGCACTAAAAAGAGATGCTAGCGGCGTTGTAGATGCTATTTCAGCTGAAGATATTGGGAAGTTCCCAGACACCAACTTAGCTGAATCATTACAACGAATTACAGGAGTTTCAATTGATAGAGCAAGTGGAGAAGGAAGTAAAATAACAGTACGTGGTTTTGGTCCTGACTACAACATGGTTACCCTTAATGGTCGTACTATGCCTGCATCTAGCTTACCTGATGGTGGCAGCGTAGCCAACTCTCGTGCATTCGACTTTTCAAACTTAGCTGCTGATGCGGTTAAATCTGTTTCTGTTTATAAAACAGGTAGAGGTAATATTGCTACAGGAGGTATTGGCGCAACGGTTGATATAGTAACAGCTAAACCGTTAGATAACCCTGGAATGCAAGTGAGTGTTGGAGCCAAAGCTTTAATGGATACAACTAATAGAGTTGGTGACGACGTAACTCCTGAATTATCAGGACTATTTAGTTGGACTGATGATGAAGAAGTTTTTGGTGCATCTTTAAGTTTTAATGCAAAAGAACGTCATAGTTCAGCGTCTGGAGCATTTGTTAATGAATGGCGAACAAGCGCCTATGATGGCACAATTCCGCAAGCCGCTGATAACATTATCTTAAGCGGTCAGCCTGAAATCGGACAGTTTTATTCAATGCCTTCCGATTTACGCTACTACATTACAGATGAAGAACGTGAAAGAACAAACGCTCAATTAACCCTACAATTTAGACCAATAGAAACTTTAACCACAACCTTAGATTACACTTATTCCAAACAAGATATTTTTCAAGCTAGGGCTGAACAATCTATTTGGATGGATACCTATAAATCAAACTTAGGCTTTGACGGGGAAACCGTTAAAACTCCAGTAGATTACAATGAAGATAGAGGTAATCAGGCACCTCGCGATTTAGGATTAGCTTTACAAGAATTAAATCAAGTTAATGAAAATAGTTCGATTGGTTTAAATATAAGTTACGACGTAAACGATAATTTTAATATTACTTTTGATGGACATAAGTCTAGTGCAGAAAGTACGCCTGATGCTGATTATGGCTCTTGGTTAAATACAGGATTAGGCGCTAACATTTCAGCAGGTCAAGGAGTCGACTTTACGAATGACTTCCCTACTATGTATATTAATTTTGATGACTGTAACGCAGAACGAGGACTCAATTGTAATGGTGTTCTTGACCAAGACGATGTTGGTACATCAATTTTAGATATGAGAGTTGCCTCACAAAAATCAGATATTGATCAATTTCGTTTAATGGGTACGTATGAATTTGAAGAAGGCAGTATTGAATTTGGTGTTGAATCTCGTTCAATGGAAAGTCACTCAACTCAAAGTTTAACTCGCCATACCATGGGTAACTGGGGAATAGAGAATCCAGGTGAATTACCAGACAACTTTTTAACGCTTATAGATTTTACTAGTGAAATCAGTGATTTTGATAAATCAGGTGCTTTCAACCAAGGATTTACTGGTAGCGCCTCTCAAGTAGCTGCTTGGGCAGCGGGTGAATATGGATTCGACTTTGTTGCTGATGGTGCTTTAGCTACAGATAGAACCATTAAAGAAGACGTTACTTCAGCATACTTTCAATTAGATTTATCAGGTGAATTAGCCGGTCGCCCATTTAATATTGCAGCAGGCGTTCGATTTGAAAGTACAGATATCACATCATCGGCTAATGTATCACTGCCTAATGCTGTTGCATGGGAAGGAAATAACGACTTTAACGTAAGGTTCGGTGAAGGAAAACAAGACTTTTCAACTGATGCTAGTTATACGCATTTATTACCAAGTTTTGATTTTGACATAGAAGTGCTTGATAACGTAATCACGCGCCTATCTTTTAGTAAAACTATTGCTCGCCCTACTTATGATCAACTAAGTGCTGCGGCATCAGATGTTAGTGGCCCAAGTGGACCAACAACATTAGCAGGTGTTCAATTAGGAACAGCCTCTAACGGTAACCCTGAACTCGTTCCCCTTGAATCTGACAATTTTGATATATCAGCCGAATGGTATTTTGAAGAAACAAGTTATGTCTCAATTGGCTACTATGAAAAACGTGTGAATAATTTTGCCGGTCGTCAACCTGTTATAGAGAACGTATATGGACTACGTGATGCAACCGCAGGTCCTCGTGCACAAGCCGCAGAAGCTGCGTTAATAGCTTTAGGCGAAGAAATTACTGATACAAACCTTTTTGCAATGGTTGCTGCAACAGAAAATAATGTAGATTTTTACTCAAGAAGTGCTGAAAGCTTTGAGGTTGACTACGATGTTTTACCCAATGCTGATGACCCATTGATGGATTTTACAGTCACTAAATTTGTAAATAACAAAGAAGCAAAAATTGACGGTTTTGAAATTGCCGTACAACATTTCTTTGGCGAATCTGGTTTTGGTATACAGGCCAACTATACAACAGTAAACGGTGATATCGGTTTTGATAACAATGGTGATCCATCCGTAACACAATTCGCCCTTGTTGGATTAAGTGACACAGCTAACCTAATTGCAATGTATGAAAACGATGATTTTCAAGCGCGTATTGCTTATAACTGGCGTGATAAATTCTTAAATACCCAAGCTCAATATATTAACGAGCCGGGTTATACTGAAGAGTATGCTCAAGTTGACTTTAATGTTGCATACCAAGTTAACGAAGAATTATCTGTCTTCATAGAAGGTATAAATATTACGGGTGAAGATACTAGAACTCATGGTCGTACAAAAGTACAACTATGGAAGTTAGCAGAACAAGGTGCACGTTTTGCTTTAGGTGCTCGTTATACTTTTTAAGCATTCTCTTTAACAGCAACTTATACCAAGTTACTTAGCGAGAATTAAAAGACTTATAGACACAGATGTTTAGTGCCAAGCTGAATCTAAACATCCGTGTCCGTGTAGATGTTATTGATTAAAGAAAATAGTTATTTAGGGTAACTGCTCTTGCATCCCCCTAAATAACCCTATAAATAGAGTAAATAGTTTTGTTTGGTATAAGGCTGTTTATCTTTCAGGGTTAAATTTTCAAGGCTCCAAAGAACTGCAATTTATAGGGATTATCATATGTTCGAGTAGCTAGTTACACGTCACATACTCACCCTATCTAAATATCACTCAACTTGCGGTAAAAGTAACTTCGAAAGTTCAATAGACCCTATTCAAATTGGTATAAAAACGGTTTAATGTAGAGCAACTACATAGCTTGTTATCTTGAAAAACAATCGAGAGACAAGGCTAAAATTAATAAACTCTAGCGATACCTATTTATTAACTTCATTGGTATAAAGCTCATTAATTGTATTTACCAAAATGTTCATAAGCATTAATCGAGGTATATTTTGCAACAAAAAAACATTAAAAACGTAGTTATTGCAGGTGGCGGCACAGCAGGTTGGATGGCTGCGGCAGCTATATCAAAACTGATAGGTAAAAATTTAAACATTACATTAATCGAATCTGATGAAATAGGCACAGTGGGCGTTGGTGAAGCAACGATCCCTCCCATTAAAACCTTCCATAAATTACTCAATATAAATGAACAAGAATTTATGCGAGAAACTCACGCCACTTTCAAATTAGGTATTAGCTTTAAAAACTGGGGAGAGATAAATGATGAATACATTCATTCATTTGGAGCAACAGGAAAAGAATGCTGGGCAGGAGAATTCCATCATTTTTGGTTACAAGGACGACAAAAAGGTTTAACAAAAGAATTTGGCGACTATTGCTTTGAACTACAAGCAGCCAAAGCCAATAAATTTGGCTTATCCAAACAAACACCGATTAATTATGCCTATCATTTAGATGCGACCCTCTATGCAAAGTATTTACGAAAGTTCAGTGAAAATTTAGGTGTTAAGCGTATTGAAGGTAAAATCAATAAAGTTAACAAACACTCCGATACGGGCTTTATTTCGTCTTTAACGCTAGATTCTAAACAAATCATCGAAGGTGATTTATTTATAGACTGTACAGGCTTTAAAGGATTACTCATTGAGCAAGCTCTGCATACTGGTTACGATGATTGGTCACATTGGTTACCATGCGATAGCGCCATTGCAGTTCAAACAAAATCTGTAGAACCAGCCATTCCATATACCAGATCTATTGCTAGAAATAGTGGTTGGCAATGGAAAATACCTTTACAACATAGAGTTGGCAATGGCTTAGTTTATTGTAGTAAATACATATCTGACGAAGCCGCGACTAAAGAATTATTAGCGAATATTGAAGGCGAAACCATTACAACACCAAGAACAATAAAATTTAAAACAGGACGCCGACGTAAAGGCTGGAATAAAAACTGTGTAGCTTTAGGCCTTTCTAGTGGCTTTATCGAACCATTAGAGTCAACCAGTATTCATTTAATTATGTCTGGTATCATTCGTTTATTACGCTTATTTCCGTTCCAAGGAATTGAACAAACAATGATAAACGAATACAACAGCAAACTCACTTCAGAACTCAATGCTGTTAGAGACTTTATTATTTTGCACTACCACGTAAACAAACGATCTAATAGTGAGTTTTGGCAGCATTGCCAAAATATGGAAATACCAGACTCTTTAGCACATAAAATTCAACTATTTAAATCATCGGGACGAGTGTTTTTAGATGACGGTGACATTTTCCGTGTAGATTCATGGACACAAGTGATGCTTGGGCAAGGTTTAATGCCAACACAACATCATCAAATTGCAGATATCATGTCAGACGATGAATTAAAGAACTTTCTTAACAGTTTGAAGCAATCGATTGATAACGCAGTAACCAAACTCCCGCAGCATCATGATTTCATTAACCAGTATTGTAAATCAGACCTAGCTTAGTGATTTTAAGTAACTCCCTAATAAACAGGTATTAAATAATATTAATTTTCAAACGTAAAAAAGGAGACAAACGTCTCCTTTTTAATAGCTATAAAACCAATTTATTCAGTATACTAGCTTGGGAAAATTCGATTTTTTTGCCACAAGTTACTAAAAATACGATCTACCGACATAGACGCCGCTTTAGAAAATTTTTCAGCTAAGCCTTTTTTAACAACGTATTTAATCGAGATAACTTTATTCGACTTATTCGCCAGTTGCAGATAGTCATCACTTGTTTGAATATCATCAACTAAACCTAACTCTTTAGCCTTTATGCCAAACCAATGTTCACCTGTTGCCACTTTGCCTATTTCAAGACTTGGACGATGATCTGACACAAACCCTTTAAAAAGTTGATGAGTTTCTTCTAACTCTTCATTGAACTTTTCACGACCTTTATCGGTGTTTTCACCAAACATAGTTACCGTACGTTTAAATTCGCCCGCGGTAAACTGTTCGTAATCAATATCGTTTTTCTTTAATAACTTATTAAAGTTTGGTACTTGCGCAATAACGCCAATAGACCCCACAATCGCAAACGGAGCAGATATAATTTTGTTAGCTACACATGCCATCATATAACCACCACTCGCTGCAACTTTGTCTACAGACACCGTTAACGGTATATTATGTTGGCGAATACGATCAAGTTGAGACGATGCTAAACCATAACCATGCACCATACCGCCACCACTTTCTAATCGAACAAATACTTCATCTTTTGGTGTAGCTACAGATAACACTGCAGTAATTTCTTCACGTAAAGAAGACACTTCTTTAGCGTCTATACTGCCTTTAAAATCAAGTACAAATACACGAGTTTCTTGCTCTACTTCACCACTTTTTACTGATTTTTTATCTGCTTTTGCGGTTTCTTTAGCTTGTTTTTTTTCTTCTTTTTCTTTTTGTTTAATTTGTTCTTTAGTTAATAGATGTTGCATAACATCATGCTCTACATCATCAAAGTGCTCAGATAAATCGGTAATTTCTAATTCACCTTTTTTAGTGCCCTGCTTAATAGCTGACGATGCAATTACCGCAACAATAGCGATAATTGCCAAAACAAAAGTAAGTGTTTTGGCAAAAAATAATCCGTACTCGTACAAAAATTCCAAGCTTATTCTCCTAAGCGTAAACCGCTTTAACTTTATTTATATTTAACTAACACCAAACGGATTAATCAAGTTGGTATAAATATGGGGATAAAAATGTAAAAAAAAAGCCCTTAAAAAGGACTTTCTCTCTCAAAGATCTTCATTATAAATGAAGTTTCTCCATTATTGTACAACTGCAGTATTTGTTACGTTAATCAATTGTCCTTTGCTTGCAAAAAAAGCAACAATTTGAGACTGCATTTCTAGCGTCGCGGCTCCTGTTAACATAGCGTCTGGAGCTTCAGGCCTAACACTAGGATCTAAAATAGAACTATGATGACCATTTAAAAATCTAACTACACCAGAACCTGCATTTGTTGTACTTACACTAGGCAATCCCAATAAAGCCACAGCACCTTCAGTACCACCAATTGGAGATGTTGATACCCTATTAGGTATAACTTGATCTGAAAGGTTTGTTCCACCATCACCCACTACTTCAATTAAATGAGTCGGGGTTTGAGTTACAGCCATTTGTGCTGCGTAGTTAATGGGGTCGCCAGAACCTACAATTGTTTGAGCAGCAAAAACAAACTGTGAGAATATTTCATTAAGACCCGCTTGTTGCTCCGCAGTTAAATTAGCATAAAATAATCGATAAGCTCCAACTAACTCAGCTTCTGTAGGGTTTGTGTATTGGCTAACCACAAAATTTTGAAAATCTTCAGATTGAGCAAAAGCTAAGTTAGATTTAATTACATCTTCAAAAGCGCCTGACTCTAATAAGAAATTAGCCACCATAATACCTGGCATAGCTAAAGAGTTAGACGCTATTTTAAACATAGGATCTAAAGCTGGATTAATTGGCGCATTAGCAAGAGCAACAAAATTAATACCTGTTATCGCTCCTAATGAATGCCCTAAATAATGAACTTCAGACGTATCAAGGTTTACACCTACTGTTGCGTTCAACCCTAAGCGTAAACCTAATGTATCAGCCGTACTTTGACGTAAATTATCACGCGTAGTTAACAAGCTCGCTAAGTTCATATAATGAGTTGCAGATACTGTAGAAGCATTAATTTCATCACCTGGTTTAGTTGGGTCTAAATCAAATCCTCGGCTACCATGTAGTGGGTGATCGATTGCAATTGTTGCGAAACCAAATGTTGATAAAATACCTGTTATCGCCAGCATATCTTCTTTTTTAGACGTAATACCGTGCTGAAGAATAACAACAGGCCAACCATTCTCTGGTGTTTCTAAAGCAGGTAAACCGTAATTCGCTCTGACCGCATCAGTAACAGGTGATAATTTAGGTGTAGTCATTTGAACATCAATATCTCCCGGATGAGAAATATAAGGGATATCACTCTCGCCTTGTGGCATAGGTACAGGGTTAAACTTTGTTAAGTTTCGCTCCGTATCCAGAGGTAAAGCACTGCTTAAATCTCTTAAACCAACCGCCATACAAAAACCGTCATTTTCACTTAGAGGCTCTACTGGAATTGCAGCTGGATTTTGTGCTGCTAAACCAGCAATCATAGCGCCAGAATCACATCGAGCTTGCCACCAAGAATTAACAGGGGCTTTAGGATTTGCTACACTAGGAATGGGTAAATAATACGGAAGTGTTACATTACCAGTATGATAGTTAGCCGTAGAATATAAAGCTTGTAATGATTCAGATAATACTCTGCCTTGCGATAAAAACACATCATTCACCGTAGCTCCCGATGGATTAATAGTAATAACAGGAGGTAAACCACCAGCAGCTAAATTTGCCGCCATTAAACCTTTAATTGTATTTAATACTTTCGTTGTTGATTGTGTGGTCATCGCCATAGTGTAAATTAACGAATCAGCTTCAACGCCTTCGCTTATTACAGCTTTTTCAAAACTATTAATAACAGCTTGTAAACCTAATTGAGCTTCAGAGCCTAATGGCTTTGTATTAATATCTTGGCGAACTGATTCATAGGTTGTGGAACCGGCGACGGCTTTACCATTAGTATCTTTAAGAGAGTTAGTTAGAGCAAGTAAATAAGTTGTCTCTGCTTTTAGCGGACTTAATGGCACAACAGCAATACTGTCACCTGATTTTTGTGCAATAAAATCAACACCAAATGTTAACTCACCAACTATTTTACATGCCAGTCCACGAGTAACATCGGTACACTCAGGATCATTTAAATCGCCCCCCATTGTTGCTTCAAAAAGCTTAATAGAATTCGCGACCGAATCGCCATCAAGAGAAGTACCTGCAGGAAAATCAACACTTAAAAGAAATGGATTAACAGTAGACCAGCCATCTAAAGCGCTTAACGCAACAGAAGGATCGCTTTCATCGGTAGGATCATCAACGGGTATATTCAATGTGCCATCTGTGGTTCCTTGAAATAACAAATCATTCGGTACTGATAAAATGCCATTTGAAGGATCAAATACAATCCGTGCCGAAGCCGTTACTGTAGAGTTATTTTTTTCTACGTTCTGTTGTACGTCATTAATCGTTTCACTATCGCATGCAGATAAGCCTAATAGACTTGCAATAGACATACTTAATATTACTTTTCTCATCATATCTCCCCAGATTAATTCTTTCCTAATACAAAGTTGTAGTCGTTTTAGTGAATTTTGCCTAATATTTATGACTAAAACACAACTCGTTAGACCAGTCAAACTTACCTTAAGAATTTGCTTTGTGCTAGTTGTTTTTTAAAATAACGACGGGTTTATTGAATTTTTATAACTTTTTACTCGTTTGTTTGCTCTGCTCAGAGTAGAATTCCCCCCATATTTTTTACGGCTTTCTAATGATTATGTTTGATTTTAAATGTGGAGCTAGTGCGCTAGCCAATAAAGTTATTTTAGTTACCGGTGCAGGAGATGGCATCGGTAAACAAGCAGCACTTACTTATGCAAATTTAGGTGCAACCGTTATCTTGTTAGGTAAAACAACTAAAAAATTAGAAGATGTTTACGATTTAATTGTAGAACAAAATTCGCCACAACCCGCAATTGTTCCTTTAGACTTAAAAGGCGCAACTAAGCAAAACTACATAGATATGGTTTCAACAATCCAAGAACAGTTTGGTCGACTTGATGGTGCCTTACTTAACGCCGCTATATTAGGAGAGTTAACACCATTTACACAAATTCACGAACAGGTATGGGCAGACATAATGCAAGTGAATGTAAATGCGCAATATTTACTTTCACAAGCACTTTTACCTTTACTGCAAAGTACTAAAAATTCTTCGTTAGTATTTACCACCTCAGGTGTAGGCAATAAAGGCAAGGCTTATTGGGGAGCTTACAGTATTTCTAAATTTGCTACCGAAGGTATGATGCAAGTTATTGCAGATGAATATGACACAACCTCAGTACGTACTAATGCCATTAACCCAGGCGCGACAAATACAAACATGAGATCTATCGCTTACCCTGGAGAAAATACTGAAGACTTAGCTTCTCCATCAGACATAATGCCAGCTTATGTTTATTTAATGAGTGACGAAAGTACAGATATAAATGGACAAATTATTAACGCACAAGCTACGTCAAATTAATTTTTGAATTAAGCACTTATTACCTCTGTCCAAAAAAATATTTAATTAGGGCCTGTTTGATATTTCTTACGTCGTTATAGTGATTTTATGTGGAACGCCACACATCAATCACTATAACTCTTATAAAAATCAAACAGACTGCTACAAAAACATACCTGCAAGTTCAACAGCCCCTCATAATACCTTCAAAGCGTATTACTAATTAAATTATCCTTATATTACTAATCTAGTAACGACAACAATTAAGTAAAAAACACTTAATGTAGGTATCCTCAAGGTTCGCACCTTTTTAAAATAAAAAATTAATAAATAAACATAATGATTTGAATAAACTGATTGCAGAGGTAGAATTGCATTACTCATGACAATTATGCCAACAGGCATTGTTAAGCTGTTTAGCAGAAGGTAGTAATACGTTTATGGATCATTTTGAACAGTTAGGTGTAGGTAGAGCATCTACAACCATCGAAATTAAAAAAGCCTATCGTAAGCTTGCAAATAAATATCATCCCGATAGAAACGATAGCGCAGAAGCAAAAGAAAAGTTTCAATTAATTCAGCAAGCGTATGATGTTATTTCTGACCCGAAAAAACGCGCGTTATACTTAAAAAGCAACTATACCGTAATAACAGATCCCCGAGAAATTGCTGATTCTTTTTGGCACAGTGCATTAAGTTAAGCTTCTCTACTAGGAAAAAAAATGCAAACTGAAACAAGTATACCTGACTATTTAACCGCTGACTTTTCTATGTATTTAGAAAACATGAACTCATTAGCTGATCCTGAAAACCCTGATTTATTATCAAATTATCTATCTAATTTATTCGAACAATTAACACAAATGCCTTTATTATTTAATGGCATGGTTGATCAACTTGCTATGGCTATATCAACCAAAGTAAGAATAAACAGTAAAAGCTTAGCAGCATTACCACTTTCGCAAGAACCTACATGGGAAGAAGTAAAACCTTTTGTGGGTGTTCATGCTGATGCAAGAGCTTGTATTACTGAAATAATGACTCACGCAGAACAAGACTTAAAAACAGCGATTTTACTTATTCATTTTTATAACAGCTACGATTCAAAACCTTTAAAAGCTGAAGACGAAGATGATGACCAGCACGATAATTATGACGATAATGACTACGATGAAAACTACTAATATTTGTCATTAACCATTAAATAAAACGAAAAACATATAAGTATTAAGGAATAATCTTGACTAAAAATGCATTAATTCTAGCGACCGACATTATTGAACAAGCACAACACAGCGGTAGACGCGCTGGCACCTCTTTAGAAGCTATAGCTTCTGAACAGGGCGATGCAACTATGTTAGCCGTATTAACAGAAATGGATATTTTAACTGTCGCTAAAATTGTTCGTGAGCACGACGCAACCATCCCTTCTATTGCAACTTGGTTAATGGATGCTGAATCAATTAAGCAATTATTAAATGTAGAACCCTCTTATTGGCAAAATATGGATGAAGACACCGTATTTTGTGCACAAACCGAAGCTCACAGCTTATTAACTCAGATATTTTTATCTTCAGACGACGAAGAGAAACAGCTAGAAGTACTTAAAGCCATAGTTGAAGACGATTTTGGTCTTCTATATTTGTCACTACCTTTTGTGGGTCATGACTTTTCTGAATTAGAAGAAGATGAAGAGCAAACATCGGGCAGTGTAGAAGAATTGTTAATGAAAATAAAAACGTTAAGCGAAGAAGCCTACCGTGAAGTAATGGTAGTAAGTACCAACGGCACACTCGACAACATTGAAAATGCATTAAAACAAAATGCTAATAAACAAAGAGTTACTGCTGTTGAAATGGATACCGACGATATGTTTGCGCCACTTTAGTTTTAGTAGCATACCGTATTTACTTATATACAAAACGTTATTTTCAGTAAGAATTGATTAGGATCCATCGATGACCGATTCATCAGTAAGCATTGCAGAATTAAGAAATCACCCTTTCCTACTTTTAGTATTAAAAGACGGAGAAAATGAAGGCTATTTTACGCCAGAATTTATGCACAAAACCAAACAACAATTATCTGATATGTCGTTAAGAATAGCCTCAGACAACTTATCAATAATTTATGCCGACCAAATAAGAAAAGGTTGTGAAATTGTACTTGGTATGTGTAATTTAGGTTTATTAGAGCTTTGCGATAACGACACCGAAAAAGCTAAACAAATTATTCAAACCGAAAGCATTGTGTACTGCTTTAGAGCCGGTTGGGCTAAATACGCCGAACTGAAAAAAATATCGCCTTCATACTTTGAAGAAATATCTATCACAAGTTATGCCCAAGCTATTAACGACACATCAGATATTAGAGCAATGCATAACGTATTAGAAAAAACTGGCCAACAAAGTGCCATGCTATTTAATATCTATAAAAGTATTGCCTCAGTTTACAGCGCAAATACCATTCTTGTAGATAATGACGAAGAAATTTTACAGTTTGAAATACAAAAATTTCTTAATTCAGCGATTACCCTATTACTCATAGATACTGATAAAAAGAAATACACCAATAGTTTATACGAAGAATTAATCACCTATCTCACCACTACAGAAAAAGACGAAATATTTGATAAAGTTGAAACGGCTATAGCCAAAATTAGCCAACAACTTCCGTTATCAGCAAGAGAATACCTACAAGATAAAGGTTTATTAGAATTTACCGATTTAAAAGGCTTAATTGAGCAACAACTCGATATTGAAGTGTTTATTCCTGACATATTAGAACTGCCCATCAGCGTTATTAATGAATTACATGACGACTTTGACGGTGGTTACGACTTCCATGCTGATGACGATGAAGATCTTGCTTATTTAATACCTGATGGTAAATAATAATCAAGATAGACTTCAGCTAAGTAAATTTTTTATACCCGTTATCATTCAAGATGCGTATTTCAGAGCATCTTGAATGATAACGGGTATATAACACCTATATAACGGCACTATTATCGATTTTGTTCAGCCAGAAAACGAACTAACATCAGCGTTAGGTTTTCGCGACGAGACTTATCTGGCCACACGGCGTAATACCCCATTGGTTTAAGTTCCCACTCAGGTAAAACATGCACAAACTCACCAGACTTAATCTGCTCTTCAACCAAATGCTCAGGTAAAATTGTCAGACCTAAATCTTGACTGGCAAAATACAATAACGCATTCGCACTATTCACACTAACACGAGCGTTTTCAGAGATGCTAACCTTCTCACCTGAAGGCGAAGTAAAATCAACCGTGCTCGACCGCATTTCAAAGCGCACCCAATCCCACATTTTCAAATCAGATGGGTGCTTAGGAGTTGCACGATTTTTTACATATTCTTTGCTTGCAACAAGAAATCGTTTACTTTCACCAAGTTTGCGAGACATCATCGAGCTATCTTCCAACCAACCTACCCGAATACTAAGATCTAAACCTTCATTAATAATATCTACCCTTTGATCTGTATAACTTAAAGAGAGAGATACTTTAGGATGTTGCCGAGCAAACTCAGCTATTCCGCTAGAGATAATAGAAGATGTTAGAAACGCAGGAAGTGATATTTTTAGTTTTCCTATATGCTTTTGCGAAAGCGTTTGTAGTTCATTTAATCCCGCTTCAGCATTCCTTGTTATTTCTACTACATGCGCATAAAAATTACGCCCCTCGTTAGTAAGAAAAAGCTTGCGTGTTGTTCTATTCAGCAAAGTAACGTCAAGATATTTTTCAAGATCAGATACTGTTTGGCTCACTCGTGATGGCGCCAAACCAAGGTTTTTAGCCGCTTTACGGAATGATCCTTCATCAACCACCATGGCAAAAACAGCCATATGTCTTAGGTAATTTATCATAGTTCTGTTTATCGGAATTATAAAATACAATTATTCTATATATTAAGCACAATAAGTAAAGGATATAATTGCTTCAGATTTATTAACATGAAGTCTGTCAGAAGAGAAACTCTGGCAAACAATAAAAATATCAATGGGAAATATTATGAATAGTTATAAAAAATTAATTTTAGCTACAACAGTAGCTTTGGCTATACCGTCAATAGCTCAAGCAGAAGGTTTTTACGTAACGGGTCAAATAGGTGTAAGTGAGCAAGCAAACGACTCTAAACCTTATGGTAACAATATCGCCATTGATCCAGACTTCCCAGGAAAATTTGATAGCGATGGCGGCACTGTTGGAGGCATAGGTATTGGTTACACATTCAACGACCAATATCGTATTGAAGGCCGTATTGGCTACCGTGATAGTAGCTTTAACGACAGACAAATAGGAACGGGTGCACGTGCAGGCGAAGAATATATTCTTAATGGCGAAATAGAAAGCACAACCTACACAATAGAAGGCTTTTATGACTTCTCAAATAATACGGATTTTACTCCTTATATTAAAGCAGGTTTAGGTATATCTGATAATAGTTACTCTGCTCGTTTAGGTGGCGCAGGTGTAGCAGCCTTTGATGCATTTGATGGAGCCGCTGATGGTTACTACGATGCTTATGCTGATGATGATTCCACTGAATTTTCTTGGAATGTAGGCTTTGGTGGTAACTATCAATTATCCGAAACAATCTCTTTATATGGCGAATATCAATATGCTTCATTCGGTGATGTAAAATCAGGGCAAGACTCATTCACTGATGGTTTTAAAATTGACGATACCGCAGCTCATGAAGTTATGGTGGGTATTCGTATTAAACTTTAAGTATTTTTTATTAAAAGATTCAAACTAAATTAACTCACTATAGGAAAACAAAAAATGAATAATAAATTAATTTTAAAAATGTTTGTCGTTATAAGCTTTATTGTCTCTGCTGGTACACAAGTAAACGCAAATGATATGAAAGACCAATCGCAAAATACACTTGCTACAGCACAAGCATTTTTAGAAGCTGCGGGTTCAGGTAATGGCGATAAACTCAATGAACTAATGGCTGACGACTTTGTTTGGCATAACGAAGGTGACAAAACAATTCCTTGGATTGGCAACTGGGAAGGAAAAGAAACCGTATTTAAAAAGTTTATGCCTAGCTTTGGTGCGGGTTTAAAAGTTACAAGCTGGACAACAGATTATAGTTTTTCTAATGGTGAACAAGCTGTTTTCATGGGAACAATGAGCGCAATTGCTACTAACACAGGCGTAGATACAGGCGTATTTAGCTGGGCTGTTCGCGTTAATGTAGTTGACGGAAAAGTTAAAAGCTGGAATTGGTTTGAAAATAGCTATGCCGTTTCTAAAGCTTATCACGCGAAAACAACTAAATAACAAAGCCGATATAGCTAGTGAAGATATATTTATTTACTTTTGATACCCCACGTATTTCAGGTAAATATTCTATTGTTATCAACGTTAGATAAATAAATATATTTTTCGCTAGTATTGTTTTTTATATTCTTTCCCCGCTATTCAACATATAGCCGTGTAGCTGGTATTTAACCTTACAATGAGAAATAACATGAAAAAATTAATGCTTATATTTATCTTCGCTTTTACATTTTTCAGCACTGGCGCTAATGCAGCTGATAACAAAAAACCTGAACACCTGCTCGATGGAAGTTCTATGAATTATTATTATCAAACAGGTAATGGAATTCATATGGAGTTTTATGACGGTATGCTTAAATATGAATGGATCACAGGTTCAAGAAAAGGCAATAGCAATAAAGATTTAGCGTATCAGTCACGTAAAATCGGACCTAAAATGTACATTGTTAGCTGGTTAGAAGAAGCTCACCCCGATTACGTTACACTTATTTTTAACTTTGATAGTGGCGTTATGTACTCTTCAGGTATCGCACGTTTTGGCTCAAAGAATCAATTCATAGTATTCGATGGCGGTATTATCGAAGATTTAAAGTTAATTGAAAAGTAACACCCATTTTATTATTAAATTATACAAATAAAAATTGCCATAAATAAGGCATTTATTTAACAACCCCCTAAATTCATAAATAACTAAACGGAAAAATCATGTCAAAAAAATACAACTTACTATCGGTTGCAGCTCTACTAACTACCGCTGCAATATCATCACAAGCACATGCAGGAGATTGGTACATATCTGCAAATGCTGGCTATTCAGACCCATCATCAAAAGTATTTAACGATGGTACAAATGGCCCTGGAACACCTAAAAGCTCAATAGACTCAGATATGAGATACGGTATTGCTGTAGGCTTTGAAGTATTACCAGCGCTAAAGGTTGAACTAGAATATTCACTTGCCAGCTATGATACTGACGCTAACCTTGCATTAGGTAATGACTCTAGAGCTTTAGATAACTTTGCAATTGATGCAAACCTTGATGTTGATTTACTTACACTAAACGTATCTTACGAGTTTAAAAACACATCTCAATTTACTCCATTTATTAAAGGTGGTGTTGGCTCTTCATTTTACGATGCATCTGGCGACCTTTTTGTAGGAAGTTTTGGTGGAAGCGATTTTGGTGGATTCTTACCTAGAACTTTCGAATATGAAGGAGATGGTAACGAGTTTGCTTATTTTGTTGGGGCTGGCGTTGCTATGGAAGTTTCAAATCAAGTAGAAGTAACACTAGAATATCGTTACAGCGACTTAGGTGAAGTGGCTACCGGTTATGATGAGAACGGCGATCGTCTTCAAACTAATTTAGACACAAACGACATTCAATTAGGACTACGATACAGTTTTTAATAAAATCTGCATCACAGTTATTTAAAAGTAAAGATGCAAGCGTTATATATTTCAAACCAATGTATAAAGTAACGCTTGCCTACCTCTTTCATTAGTTTCGAGTCACTTTATACCTCCTTAAACAAGGTCTCCTTGAGGAAGAAAAATGTCATTCAACAAACAATATATTGTTCCACGAATTTTAATTGCCCTTATGGCTCTCGCTATGGCGGCTGCAACAATCCCTGCATATACTAATCCCACATTTAACCCTGGACTAGCTGATTTGGTTGGTAACGCTCTTTCACTTGGTGAAACAGCGGGCGCATTCCTTGGTCGACAGTTAACGTTAATTATCATAGCCCTTATTGGTGCTGTTATAGGAAAACGTGACCTCGTGATGATCGGTGGTTTTGGTATGATGTTTATGAACGGTCACGATGCGATTTTCATGGGTTTAATGGACGGCCCAATGGCAGCAGCAATTGGAGGGCTTATTTTTTCGATTATAGCTGCAGTAGCCATTTTCCTAGTTTGGCGTACACCAGCAGATAATTAATCCCCTAAGTCGAGTAAGATAAACTCTCTTGTATTGAACACACAACTTATTAATAACAATCGCAGGATTACTGTCACAGACCCCTTACCAATCAAGATGTCTATCTCTGAATACATATTGAATGATAAGGGGTATATATGTGGTTATATAATCAATAAAGATAACCCACTAATAACCCTATTGATTTTCTTTTAATTCAACGTAGAATGTAAATACATTTTGTTATTTCCCTATAAAGGTTTTACATGGAAGTTACGACAACACGATTAAAATCAACTATTGCTCTATTGATTATCAGCTTAAGTTTCTTTATTGGTAGCCAAGTCTGGGCTCAAGCCATATCGCTTGATCAAGCAAAAGCACAGTTAGTAAGTAAATTCGCTAAGTTTATTGATTGGCCTGACGAAAACGAGCAACCTAAATTTATCATTGGTGTTTATGATGATATGGAAAAATATATCTATTTTAGTGATTATTTTGAAAACAAAGGCGTTAAAGGTAAAGATATTGAAGTACGTTTAGTTAAAACATTTAGAGAAGCCAAAGACGCTAATATTTTATATATTGCTTCAGGTAAAAGAAATATTTTAACTTCTGCGAATAATACGCTTAGTAACTCCCATGTTCTAATTATTACTGAAGACCATAAAGATGTTAAAAACACAATGATCGATATTTCTTACGATAAAGAAGAATCAAGTATTGTGTTTAAAGTTAACCAAGAAAATATTACAGATAAAGAATTAATATTTCCTGAATTATCTACTTTCTTAGATAAAAACAATAATACAAACGAAGAAATATTAACATTGGGTCCTACTGCAATTTTAAAGCAAAAGCATAGAAATGAATTACTAGCACTGCAAAAGAAAATAGAACAGCAAGAAAAATCATTAAATCAACTCAATACAAAATTAGAGTTAGGTGAAGAAAATTTAAAAAAATATAGCTTAGTTTTACAAAAAACTACCAAACGTTTAAATAATGCTGAAAAAGAAAGTGATACAAAAAGCCAAGAAATAAACTCTAAAGAACAAAAATTAAAAGAGTTAGAAAAAAAATTACAAGTTCAGATCTCACAGTCAAAAGAGAATAAACAAGAGTCGCCTGTTACCGAAAATACCTTGCTACTTGAAGAACAAGACAAATTAATAACAGAGTTAAGCGAAAAGCTGATACAACAAAAGAAAGTTTCAAATAACAATGCAACTAAATTAGCCAATATAACTAAAGAAAATAAAGCCCTAAGTCACTTTGAATTGTTGTTTTATATCTTTGCCGTTATGACCGTAATTGCTCTGCTTAGCGCATTTGTCATCTGGAAAAAAGCTAAGAACTTGGCCACACAAACCACATCAGAACCTAATAGTGCAAGCAATACATTATTATCCACTCGGGAAGGTCAACTTATAAGGTCAGAAAACTTTGCAGCTTTAGGTTATGTCGCCACCGATATTACCTATGCTGTTAACTTATACTTACTTGATTTAGAGACTGAACTTAAATCAAATAAAGATTTAAAAAGCCTTAATATTTTACAGCCCGTAATTACATTATTAGACAACTTTAACCTAATAGCCGCAGATCAAGATGACACTGAAATTCAGAGTTTTGATGTTATAGCCTATATGCAAAAAATGTTGATGCTTTATGATTTTGAATTTAAACAGGCCGATATTAGTTATAGTTACTTAGGTGAAGAAGCATTAAAAATCAAATCAATACCAAGTTATATTGCAGTAATATTAATCAACCTAATAAATAACTCTTTAAAACACGGTTTTGATAATGAAGGTAATGGTAAAATAACGTTAGAAGCCAAAAAAACAGGTAACGGTGTTAAAATCACGTATTCTGATGATGGCATAGGAATGAATAAAGCTACTTTAGAACAAGTATTTATACCTTTTTTTACTACACGTAAAGAGCGCGGCTATGTGGGTGTAGGTATGAGCACCACCTACGACATAGTTAAAAATAAATTAGCGGGTGATATAAAAATAGAGAGTAAAGAAGGTAAAGGAACAACCGTTATAATTACGCTACCGTAAGTTTTACATATCAATCTTTATAATTAATAACTTATGTCGCTTTAGAAAACGAATAAAATTCTGTTTACTAAAGCGATATAGGTTACATGATACAACTCATCAAATTAAATAAACCTACTCGACACTCAATGTTTTTATTAGAGTGAAAGCTCCTCTTATATCCCCTACATTAAAGCCTATTGCTTTGTCTTCAGGATATAATGCTTTTACTTTATCGTGAACGTCGTTAGAGAGTTTTGTGCCATGGCATGTCAAGCATAAGCCAGCTGTTGGTATTGGTTTCATGTAACGATAAACCGATTTATCGCCACTTTTAATGACTTCAGAGTACTCCATATTCTTCAGGTCTTCCCCTGCTTTTTTTCGCTTTTCAAATTGTTGTAAAACTGAAGTTTCCCATTCATCTGCAATGTTGTTCTCATTTCTCACTCTCAAAGAAGTTCGACCTATATTCCAAGGTGATACAGATGAGTTTTTGTCAGCAATAGGCTTTGCCTGCACATTACAAACCTCTAATGCCTTTAGCGGTCCCTCAGTTTGCATTGCCGTTTTTAATACCTTTTTTAAATCACTTCCAAAAGATTTTACTAAAGAACGTGCTTGCTGAAGCTCTTGATTAGGGAGTGTCTCAATAGCTGCAGCCAAAAAAGGTAATGATATGAGCGTACCAGCGAAAAGTAGCTTTGTAGTTATTGACTTCATTTTTTACCTCATTGCTAACGTGTTTATCTATATTTTGTTTATATTAAAATCATGTACTTAAAAATAATTGAGTAGCTTTTGATAATAATTATTCGTGTTAATCAGTTCATTATGACTGCCTTGGGCAATAACTTTTCCTTGTTCCATCACTATTATTTTGTCCATTTTTTCAAGCATAAAGGGTTTATGAGTGATCAAAAGTAAACTTTTTTGTTGCTGCTCAACATGCGTTAATAAACTATTCATCACTATTTTTTCGTTATTTCTGTCAAGGCCTTTTGTAGGTTCATCTAACACTAAAATTTGCGCCGAGCGAATGAATACTTGCGCCATTTGTAATCGTTGAATTTGGCCACCCGATAAACCTATACCTGTAGAACCTAACCAGGTATTAAAACCATTAGGTAAACTCTCAATGAATTCGAGTAAGTTAACTTGCTTGCAAGCATTACGCATTTCTTCGTTAGTCACATCATGTTTAGCTAAACGTAAATTATCAGCGATACTCGCATCAAAAATATGACCTTGCTGACTCATTAAAGCGATATTTTCGCGTAATGATGCTTGTTTTAATTGACTTAATTCATGATCCGCAATAGAAATTGAACCTGTATTTACACCATTTTCTGTTGGCCAAAACCCCATCAGCAAATTAACTAAGGTTGACTTACCTGCGCCACTCGCACCAACAATAGCGACTTTATCAGCCATTTTTATGGAGAGTGTTATATCCGTTAAACTCGCTTTGGTTTGCTCAGGATAATAAAAAGTAAATTTATCAAATTGAATATCCCCTTGTTGCACTTCTCGGCTTCCTACATCAATGGGTTTATCTTTATCTATAATGGCAAAAAGTCTGGCTGCACTAGCTAAGCTTTGTGGCAGTAGTTGTAATGCAAGTGGCATGCTGCTTACGGTTTCAAAGCTAACCAGTACAAGTAAAATAATGGCAACTAACGATTTACTATCAATCTCACCCGTAGCAAGTTTTGGCAATAAAATGAATAAACAGGCTAACGCCGATAAATGTATAAACAAAAAGATCAGTGCATTTAAAGCGGCATTAATTTTTACTAATTTGTAACGAATATCATAATACTGCTGCGTAATACTAGCGATAGAACGCTGATAACTAATAGCCACTTGATACACTAATAAGGTTTTAACAGCACTAATACCATTAACTAATGTTTCTGTTAGGTGGCTTTCTAAACGTGTTTTTTCTTTTGCTAGTTTTTTAGAAGAGAAATAACTCATCATGGGTAAAACAATAGCGACAATCAACAAAGCGCTAAGCATGAACCAAGCAACCGTTATTGAAAATAATGCCAAAGCATAACAAACAATGGGTACTGAAATGAGGGCAACAAATATAGGTAACAACACCCGTAAATAAAAGTTATCTAAGTTGTCTATGTCTTGCTGTAATCGAGCTAGCAAGTCGCCAGATCTTAAATCCATTTGATAATAAGGCAACAATGGCTCTAGCTGTTGATAAAAATAATGGCGCATATGAGCTAATGCATTAAAAGTAGCTCTATGGGTTAACATTCTTTCGGCGTAACGCCCTGCGGTTCGCACTATTGCTAAAAATCGTATTATCGCTGCAGGCGTAAAGTAGTTAACGGTTATGCCTGTTATACCACCAATCGCCATCAAGGTAATAAACCAACCCGAAATAGCAAGTAAACTAATATTAGCTAATACTGTAATTACAGATAAAAGCGCCCCCAATAACATTAAAGGTAGCTGCGGTTTAAGAAGTTTAATTAAACGGAAAAATATCTTCATATATTAATCTGCTTAGCGTAATAGTTATTTTGAGCGAACAACTCTTGGTGCGTACCTGACTCAATAATTTGGCCTTGTTCAAGTACAATAATATTTTTTGCGTTTATAACCGTATGTAAGCGATGCGCAATAACAATAACAAGATGATCTTTAGCATAAGCATTAATTGACTCAGTAATGATCTGTTCAGTTTGCTGATCTAAATGGCTTGTAGGTTCATCTAAAATAAGTACATCAGGTTGATGATAAAAAACCCGCGCTAATGCGAGCCGTTGTAATTGTCCTCCAGAAAGACCAGCGCCAGACTCACCGACTTGGGTTTCTATACCATTTTCAAGGCTTGATAAATACTCAGCTAAACCCGCTTTAGTAAGTGCTTCATGCACTAAGTCATTATCATAGGTTTCTGACAAAGCGACATTAAAGGCTAATGATCCATGAAACATTTCAGCTTGTTGAGCAATCCAGCCGCAATGTTGTAACCAAGCATCACGATTATCTGATGTTAAAGGAACATGGTTAATAAGCACTTGGCCTGAGTTAGGTTGTACAAAGCCTAATACCATATCAATTAAAGTTGATTTTCCCGAACCACTGTCACCAATAACCGCATATAAACCTTGATCCGCAAAGCTGGTATTTATATTAGTTAAAGCATTCGTGCGATCTGGATAGGCGAAATTGGCTTGCGCTATATCAATAGTAAAAGGTGAACAGAATTCTTGACTGTTATTTTGTTGAGCTTGAGATTTTGTTTGTGCTTGATTAAGAACCTCAACAAGATCCTCAGCAGCAGTAACACCGGCCATTTTTGCGTGATATTGCGTACCTAACTGTCTAAAAGGTAAATAGAACTCGGGCGCTAATAGCAAAACCCATAAGGCAAATACATAATCAACATCGCCGTAATACAAACGAAAACCGAGTACAACAGCAACTAATGCAATAGAAATAGAAGCAAGAAACTCTAAAACAAATGACGAAAGAAATGCTATTTTTAGAATTCCCATGGTTTCGTCACCATAATCATCACTAATGGTTTTAACAGCAGCTATTTCTCTGCGCGAGGCATTGAATATTTTAAGCTGAGTTAAACCTTGAATAATATCAAGAAAATGACTACTCATACGCTGAAGCTTAGTCCAATGTTCTTGGTTTAAACGTTGTGCTTTATGACCGATTAAAATCATAAAAAACGGCACCATAGGCGCAGTAAATAATAAAATTAATCCCGATTGCCAATCGATAGGAAATACGGCAATCAATATAGCGAAAGGAATAACCGCACAATAAGCGATTACCGGTAGGTATCCAGCAAAGTAGTCTTCTAACGAATCGATTCCTTGATTAAGTAAACTGGCTAATTTTGCACTACCTTTAGTTTGCGTATAACTAGGCCCTAATTGAAACAAGCGATGCAATAAACGTGAACGAATATTAGCTTTAATCAACATAGCGCCACGGTGGCTATAACATTCGCTAAAATAACCAAATACAGCACGAATAAAAATAACAGCCACTAATACAAAGCTAACTTGAGTAAGCGTAAATGTTGGTTCTTCTTCGCTCGTAAATATAACAATATCAATTAAATAAGCTAATATTGCCGTTTGTAGGATCATTAACAAACCACTTAATGATCCTAATGCTATCGCTCGACTTAATCTGCCATGGGCATGTTTTTTTTGAGCTTTGAGCCAGCCATTAACTTGTTTCTTTTGTTGTTCAGTTTTCTCTTTCATTTAACTCACTTTATTCTCTGCTATCACTGAACGCTGGCTCGTTTTCTAACGTAAAAAAAACGATAGAATTAATCGTCGTTATTTTGATCATCAGCCACGTTATCTACATGCTGCTCCATCTCATACCACATGACATTAATGATCCCAAAAGACACGGCAAGTAAAACACCTAAAATCCAACTAAAATACCACATACATAATTCCTCTAAACTGACTTAATATATTCTGAGCTAATACGCGGTGTGATTATTTTGCTCAATTTCTTCAATCGTAACGGTACGCCACATTTTTCGGTAACACCAAAAGGTGTAACCTAAAATAATTGGTGTAAAAACAGCAACAACCATTAACATTAAACCTAAGGTACCTTCACTTGATACAGTATCCCACATCAATAAGCTATGATTCGGTTGGCTGCTTGAAGGCATAACAAATGGGAACATAGCGATACCTGCCGTTAAAATAACGCCCGCAATTGTTAACGAACTAGCCAATAAAGCTGTAGTTTTTACTGAGGTACTTTTATTTTTGATACCTAATAGAAAAGCAGCGACTAATGGCATAAATACACCGGTAAACGGCACTAGCCACAATATTGGGTTTTCAACAAAGTTTGTTAACCAAACACCAGAACCAGTACTGACTTCTTTAGTGGTTGGCTGCGCTTGTCCCATAGTATCGATAGTACTAACAACTGAGTAACCATCAACACTTTGCCAAACCATAACACCAGCAAGAGCAAACGTAATCGCTAAAACCACAGCTACAACACGACCAATATTGGCTGAGCGCTGTGCGACATCAGCATCTGTTCTTAGCACCAACCAAGTCGAGCCATGTAGCAACATCATACATACACTTATGACACCCGTTAATAATGTGAAAGGCGTAAACAAAGCAAAAAATGATCCTGTGTAAGTTACTCGCATTAATGAATCGAATCCAAAAGGTACACCTTGTAATAAGTTACCAAAGGCAACACCAAATACTAACGGCGGCACCATCGAGCCGACAAACAAAGCTTTATCCCAGTTAGTACGCCATTTGTCAGACTCTATTTTACTGCGATAGTCGAATGCTAACGGTCTTAAAAACAAACTAAAAAGTGTTAGCATCATCGCAAAATAAAATCCGCTAAACGCTGTGGCATACACTAAGGGCCAAGCAGCAAAAAGTGATGCACCTGCAGTAATAAGCCATACTTGGTTTCCGTCCCAATGAGCGCCTACCGTGTTAATAACCACACGACTTTCAACATCTTTTTTGGCAACAAACGGAAGCAAACCACCTACTCCCATATCCATACCATCAGTTACGGCAAAACCGATAAAAAGAAAGCCGATCAGACCCCACCATATAAATTTTAATGTTTCGTAATCAAACATATATTGCTCCTTAAGAATTCTGACTGCGAAGACCAGACGTTAACTCTGGTGTTTTTTCAAAATGATAACGCCCTGTATGTAATGAACTAGGACCTAATCGAGCAAACTTAACCATTAAATACATTTCGATAATAAATAAAATGGTATAAACAACAATAAAGGCAATAAGAGAAAACAGTACATCGCCAACCGCTAGATCTGAAGTCGACAAAAAGGTCGGTAATACTTCACTAATCGCCCAAGGTTGACGACCAAACTCAGCCACAAACCAGCCTGTTTCTATGGCTATCCATGGCAGTGGTAAAGCAAACAGTAATGATTTTAATAACCAAGGTTTAGTCTCTATTTCACGACGAGCATTAAAGTAAAAAGCTAAAACAAAAAGTAATAACATTACTACACCACAACCAACCATTACTCTAAATGCCCAAAACACAGGAGCAACTGGCGGAGTAGAGTCTTTAACCGCCTGTTGAATTTGTTCTTCGGTGGCATCAACTACATTATTGGTATAGCGTTTAAGTAAAAGTCCGTAACCTAAGTCATGTTTAGTCTCATTAAAGCGAGCAATGTTTTCAGGCGTTTCTTCACCATTACGTAACTTAGTTAAATATTCATAAGCGATCATGCCATTACGAATACGAGGTTCATGGGCTTTTTGTAAGTCACGTAAACCAATCACTTTTTCATCTAAAGAACGAGTCGCAATAATTCCCAAAACATAAGGTATTTTTACCGCATAATCGGTTTCCATCGTTTCATCGTTTGGTAAACCGACTAAAGTAAATGCAGCGGGGGCAGGCTCTGTATGATATTCGGCTTCAATTGCAGCAAGTTTTACCTTTTGTACTTCTCCTGTTTCATATCCAGACTCATCACCTAGTAAAATAACCGATAAAATGGCTGCTAAACCAAAACCGGCAGCAACCGAAAAAGAACGTTTAGCAAAAGCTACATCTCGGCCTTTCAGTAAGTAATAACTACTAATACTTAAAACAAACATTGACCCAGCAACATAGCCACCAGCAACGGTATGAATAAATTTAACCTGAGCAACAGGGTTAAAAATAATTTCACTAAAGCTCACTAACTCCATGCGCATGGTCATGTAATTAAATTCACTACCAATAGGGTTTTGCATCCAACCATTGGCGATTAATATCCATAACGCAGACAAGTTAGTGCCTAATGCCATTAGGAAAGTCCCTATTAAGTGCTGTCGTTTACTTAAGCGATCCCAACCTAAAAAGAACATACCCACAAAGGTAGATTCAAGGAAAAAAGCCATCAAGCCTTCAATGGCTAATGGCGCACCAAAAACATCACCCACATAATGAGAGTAATATGACCAGTTGGTACCAAACTCAAACTCCATCGTGAGGCCAGTAGCCACACCAATGGCAAAGTTAATACCAAATAACTTGCCCCAAAACTTGGTCATGTCACGATAAATTTCGCGGCCAGTCATCACGTAAACCGACTCCATGATGAACAAAATCCAAGTTAAACCTAAAGTTAGTGGTACAAACAAAAAATGAAATAATGCCGTAACAGCAAACTGCCACCGCGATAGTTCTACTAGGGTTTCACTTATCATACTCATTACTCTCGTTATTGCTCTTTTGTGTTAAAAAACATATTACTATGGCTTGAGCTAGCTTTGGTTTCTATCTAACTAATCATTGATTGAAATCAATAGTTTTTCAAATTCTCTTTTTAAATAAAATTAATGCTCTTATTAATCGATAAAAATAAGGTTCAACAACTTTATTCAGCAGCTCAGTATTTTCTGTACTTCATTAATTAACTACTTAAAAAGCAACAAAGATGCCACAAGACAAAACAAAATTAAAACCTATAAAAAACAGTTTATTAACACTTACAATAAGAATATTTCAGATAAAAACCTTTCAATAGAGACATAAATGACATTAAATAAAAACATCAAAGTCATAAATGTCACAAACAAGCAGGTAATCGTGGTAAATCAAACCATTCAAGCAATAATAGAATCAATTGAAAAACCAGCGATTACCAGTAAAAAAGGCTTAGTTTGTATGGCAAATGGCGGCACCCTATTTTTAGATGAAATTGGCGATATCCCCTTAAACTTACAAGTAAAGTTATTACGATTACTGGAAACAGGATATTACCGACGAGTTGGCAGTACTGAAAAGCAAAAAGCCAATTTTAGGCTAATTTGTGCAAGCCATAAGAACATAGAAGAAATGGTAGAACAAGGAGAGTTTAGAGAAGATTTATATTATCGAATTGACGCTTTTCCTATTCACTTACCCACATTAAAAGAAAGAAAAACCGATATTCCATTACTCGCCGAACATTTATTACTAAAAAGTGAATTTCCAACTAAAAAGTTTTCACCCGAGGCATTAAACGCATTAACCCTTTATCATTACCCCGGCAATGTACGAGAGCTTAAAAACATTGTTCAACGCAGTGCTTTACTGAGTGATGATGATTTAATTACTATTGAATCATTACCACAAAAAATTATTGTCTTAAATCAAACACAAAACAGTACTACAAACCTCATCTCAAATGAAAAAAAACACATTACTGACTTGCTTAAACAATACGGTAACCAACCTAAAGTTATTGCTGAAAAATTAGAAATAAGTGTGAGAACGCTATACAGAAAGTTACAAAAGCACGAGTTAAATATAAAAAATTAATTATTAATAGAAGATAACCGTAAGCATAGGAATTCGTTCAGATTGATTTAGGAAAGTTAAGTAACACTGAGTTAATTAAGTTATATACCCGTTACCAATCAAGATACGTATTTCAGAATACTTAAGCGATATTACTTCTTCGATGGCTCTAAAAACAATTTATACCAAACACATTAATGAATTGACCTATTTTATACGACGAATAAATGGTCAAATACATAGGTTCATCGTTCCAGACTGAACCTAAGCACATACTTCCTGTAGGTGAGACATTTATTTTAATAACGAGTTGTTTTAATAATTAAATAAATCACGATGTCATTGGCCATTGCGATTAGTATTAAACCTTACACTGACTTTGCCGCTTTATATTCTGAATGCATAAAACCCCATACGGAGAGAATACCCACAGCAGAAATTAAAATTAACATATTCATAAAGCTAGACCAGCCACCGGCACTATCAGCTAATCTACCGCCAACAAAGCCAAATGTAGCACTTGCAGCAAAACCAAAAGCATCAATTAAACACACGAGTTTCGCGCTATGTGGTCCGCCATATTCAATAGAGAATATTGACATAGGTAAGTAATAAGCCGGTGATATTGAAAAAGCGAATAAGAAAATAGCCGTTAGCGCCACCAAATAATTAACTTCGTTACTAAAAGCAAACCAAGATAAATACTTCAACGTTAGTACACTCAGTAAACTAATAGTTAACGCTATGGTTAGAACGGTTCTAATGCCCTTTTTGGAGAAGCGATCATAAAACGCGATAGAAGCTAATAGCCCACCTAAAGAACCTATTGGGAATATAGTAGAAGCCATTGCAGCTTGCGAAGGTGTTAGCTTGTAGCTTTCCATCAAGTAAACCGCTACAAAATCTAAAAATGCCATCATACAAGTTAGCATCATCAACATGATCACCACTAACCAAACTCGTGGGCTTTTAGCAAAAGCGAGCATTCCACCCATCATGCTAGTGCCTTCCAGCGGATGATTGTACTTATTATCAAGGGCTTGTTTTGATGCTAAGGCTAGTTCAATTTCTTCAGGACTTGCATTAGTGTTGTCATTTTCACCTTCATTATCTTTAAAGAAATTAGGGTTTTCAGGCTTTTCTTTTAAGAAAATATAACACCCTAAAAATATAACCAAAGCAAAAACAGCAGCGATAATGGCCACTGTTCGCCAATGCATAAAGCTTAATAACCAACCAAAAAATAAAGTAGCAAGTACAACACTAAAACGCGAACTGGTTGATAAAATACTCCATACTCTTCCGTAATGATGAGGATGATACCAATCGCCTACTAACTTAGTCATACCCGGCCAGCCAGCTGATTTAGTAAGGTAAAGTAAAAAGGCAAATACTGAAAATACCATCACATTAGGTGAAAACCCAAAGGCAATAATAAATAACGCAGTAAGTAACACACCAGCTAAAAAGGTAAAACGTCCGCCAATTTTATCAGCAAGAGGTCCCCAAATAAGTTTTCCCACCAGAGCACCTAAAGTACCGTATGCGGCAAAGTCCCCTAAGTTTGTTTTTGTTAAGCCCAAAGTCTCATCAGCAAGCATAGCAGGGCTGAGAATGGTGATCATTTGTCGACAGATCATCATGGCGGCATAACCCAAATACATATAGATAAGGATGTTTAATTGTTTAGGAGGTCTACTAGACATAATTTCTCGTTGAACGCTGTAATATAGTTTCTGACGCTGCTATAAAACTCTGGTTCTGTTGGTGTGAATTAACATTAACTGTACATGCACTATGATATTCAATTGTTTACGTAAAACTGACGTATATACTCATAGCTCAATTCAATTAAATTCTTATTTTTATATTTTTACTTAAAGCCGTTCTGGAAAGTTACTAAAAACACCATCAACACCTAAAGCTTTCACTTTAGCAATGTCATCGTATTCATTAACTGTCCAAACATATACTTTCAAACCTTTTTCATGTGCATCATTTACAAAATCTTGATTAATAAAATCTAAGCTCAAATTAACAGAATCTGCTTGAAGTTGAACAGCACATTCACTATACGAAAGTGGAACACCTTCAATTAATGCTCCAATCGATATTTCAGGATAATGCTGTTTAAACTTACTTAATTCGTGATGATCAAATGAAGAAACCATAAAGTCACTTTCAGCCCAGCCTTTCGTTTTTATATATTTTTTAATAACTTGGATAGTGGCTAATGCAGTGTCTTTACCTTTTAGCTCAACGTTCACGATAACTTTCTTATCTATAACGTCTAAAACTTCCTCAAGAGTGGGTACAAGTTCACCTTTACCCGCATCAAGAACTCTTAACTCGGCAAAGGTTTTATCTTCTGTATAACCTTTACCATTTGTCGTTCTATCAACTTTATCATCGTGCATAACAATAACTTCACCTGTTTTGCACACATAAACATCTAACTCTATAGCATCTACATTTAACGCCAATGCTTTTATAAAAGACCGAATGGTATTTTCAGGCTCATGCCCCATTGCGCCACGATGGCCTATTTTTAAAACGTTTTTATCCAAAATTCAATTCTCATTATTCTTTAATAATTACTTTCAACACGAACAATAAAGTAAATAAAAGCCTTTCATTTCAATCTAAGTTTAGCATTAAGCTTCTCTATATTGGTAAATATCTTAACAACACTTCTTTCTGTATCGTAGAAAATTCGGCATTATTCCCGCAATACAACCACAAAACAAGAACTTTCACACAAACTTAATAAGCAAAGCAATAAGTTCATCGGTTTTACCACAAAGTTAGAGAACGAATAATTTTTCACAAATAAACCGCTTGAAACTGCCCCCTTATTTGCTTCATTTGTTATAATCCCCCAAACGATCATTCAAACGGTTCCTTTGAGATCGTAAAAAACAGGTTAAGTAACTACGTTTCTTCTACCTATACTCTGTATATTTTTAATATATAAGTATGTTGTTACAGAACAATTAAGGCAAAACTTAAAGACAAAGTATCTAACAGTAAATTTCGAAGCTAATGGCCATTGAAAGTTATTTTATGGTTTGCTGCTAAGGGGAAAATATCGCTGTTGAAGAAGCTCTGTCTTAAATGAGTACTTAATATTTTTAGGAACAATAAATACAAAGGATACATATGTCTCACATAAAAAGACCTACTAAAACAGTATTAACTGTAGCAGTAGCGCTTGCATTGAGTAATGGTGCAATTCAGGCTCAAGAAAATAATGTAGAAAAAAAGAAGCTGACAGTGATCGCCAACTCGAAAGAATAATTGTTACATCAACCCGCCGCTCTGAAAACCAACAAGAAGTTCCACTTGCTGTTCAAGCAATGAGCGGTCAAAAGCTCCAAGAACTTGGTATTGATAGTTTTGAAGATTACGTTGCTTTACTTCCAGGTGTTAGTTCAGAAGGTCAAGGTCCGGGTAAACAAGAAACTTATATCCGTGGTGTTTCTGCAGGACGTGCAGATGTCAGGCTTGCAGGTATCGGCGGCGAACCAAGTGTAGCTTTTTACCTTGATGAGGCCCCTATCACAACACCAGGCCGTAATATTGATTTATATGCCGTAGATCTACAACGAGTAGAAGTATTAAAAGGCCCCCAAGGTACATTATTTGGTGCTAGTTCACAGGCCGGTACTGTACGTCTTATTTCTAACAAACCAGATTTAACTGACTTCAGAGCTGGTGGCGAATTAGGTATATCGTCAACGAAGAGTGGTGGCATCAGTAATAAAACAGAAGGCTTCGTTAACATTCCTCTTGTAGAAGACGTATTTGCAATCAGACTTGCGGGTTATAGCTCAACTGATGCCGGTTTTATTGATAACCAGCTTGCAACCACTAAGATACCACTAACAAACCCAGGCTTAGGTGGAACCGTTCCTTCATCTCGATTAGAAGTAACTAACGGCATATATGCAAAAGACGATTACAACGAAGCAACCTACAGTGGCATGAGAGCCAGTGCGTTATGGCAAATCAACAACGAATGGGATTTGTTAGTACAACATACAAGCCAGCAACTTGATATTGAAGGTTCTTTTGAATATGACCCATCAATCAGTACAGATGATGACTTAAACGTAACGACCTTTTCACCTGTTGAAGGTGACGATGAAGTTAACCTAACACAATGGACTGTGAATGGTATGCTTGGTGATCTTGAAGTGATCTACAACGGTTCATATACTGACCGTACCTATCAAGGTAATACTGATTACACAGCTTACATCGAAGTAGGCCCTTACGTACCTTATTATACTTGTGCCTCTGGTTACGATGAATGTTTTAGCCCAGTAATGACCACATCAGAGCAATTTGAAACTAAACGTTCTGTTCATGAGATCCGTGTTTCTACTAATGCTGAAGATCGTTTAAGAGCTATTGGTGGGGTTTTCTATGATGATCAACAACTTAACAGCTTAACTGATTTTAACTATGCCGGTTCTGTTCAAGCAGGTTTTTCACCAAACTTTCCTATACCAGGTGCCTTTACTAATACAGACGGCAGTGCTCGCCCTGCAGGTGTAACTTATTTCAATGATTACCAATCAGATCGTGAAGAAGTCTCCGTATTTGGTGAAATAGCTTACGACGTGACTGACGATGTAACGGTAACTCTCGGCGCTAGACATTATGAAATTGAAATAGGACTTAAAGGCCAATCTCCTTTCGGACAAAAAGCAGCGGGACCAGAAGCTGATGCAGGAACCAATGTAGATAAAAACCTTGCCGGCAAAACGCCAGCAACGTTATCAGGAACCATTTACAAAGGTAATATCCGTTGGAAAATGGATGAGAATACAATGTTCTATGCAACCTACTCTGAAGGCTTCCGAGGTGGTGGATTCAACCGTACGTTTGGCACTGGAGACATTCCTGCGACTTTTGATACTGATGATGTAGTGAGTATAGAATTAGGTTGGAAAACAACTTGGTTAGACAATACTTTACGTTTTAACGGTGCAATATATAATGCTGACTTCACTGATCTTCAACAAGGTGTTCTTGATCTAAGTATAGCTAAAAGCTCATTTTTTGATAATGTTGGCTCAGCCGAAATTAACGGCCTTGAATTTGAACTAAATTGGACCGCTAACGACTACTTAGATCTATTCGGTTCATTCAGTTATATTGATTCTGAATTAACAGATATACCAGATACGCTTATTAATATTGCTCCTGTAGGTTCAAATCTACCTTACGCTCCTGAAACGGAAGGTGTAATTGGCGCTCGTATCTACCAAGAAGCCGATGATTTTTCTGTTGTTTATCAAGCTGTTTTCAAATGGACAGATTCACGCTTCAACAGTTTAGTTGCTGATGACCGTGTTGAGTTACCATCTTATAATCAACTTAACTTATCAGCGAGTATAAGCAAAGACGACTGGAGAGCAACTTTCTTCATCGATAATGCGACAGACTCGTTAGGTCAAGTAGCTGCTGGTTCTGCGGATAACGTGTTCAGAGTCTCTCCAACTAGACCACGTACTATTGGTTTTAGAGTAAGTTACGACTATTAACATTTAAAAATTATGTAAGGTTGGCGTGTAAAATCGCCAACCTTTTTTAATTTTTGCTTATATAAAACATTCAACACACAATACACCTGATATTCACTGGACATTACTTTGCCTGAACAATTAAATACTCAACAACCTGAACAGATTATTAAAAAGTCTCAGCAATTGATCCAAAAAGGTCAACTTAATGAAGCCGCTGAAAATCTTAATAATATGCTTAATGAACATCCAGAACATATTGAAGGTATTTATTGTCTTGCGGTGTGTCAGCGCAAACAAAAAAAATATAACGAATCTATGGATAACCTTAACCAAGTACTGGTCAAAGTTCCCGAGCATGCAAGAGCGTATCAAGAACAAGGTTATATTTATAAAGCCTTAGGCGAAACCTCAAAAGCTATTGCTGTTTTTGATAAAGCCGTCACTTTAAACCCTGCCTTATTTGGAAGTTGGCGTGTGTTGGCTAATGAGCCTAGTTATTCAAAAAAGCTTGAAGCTAAAAAACATTTTGATTGGCTATCTAGCTTACCGCCTGAATTAGTTTCTGTTTCAAGCTTAATTTATCAAAAACATTTACACAAAGCTGAATGGCTATGCCGTCACTTTTTAAAAGATAACCCGCATCACCCCGAAGCAATGCGCTTATTAGCGGAGTTAGGTTCAAAATTCCAAGTGTTTGACGATGCTGAATTCTTATTAGCAAGCTGTCTTGAGTTTGAACCAAAATATCACAGAGCACGTTTAGACTATGTTAATGTTTTGCATAAACGTCAAAAGTTTAATAAAGCATTAGAACAAGCAAAAATCCTTTTAGCGGCAGATCCTAATAATTCGAATTTCAAAATAGCATTAGGTAATGCCCAACAAGCAACAGGCGATTTTGCTGCGGCTATAGATACTTTTGAAACAGTTTTACAAAGTAATCCAAACAATCACTCCATTCACTTAACACTAGGGCATGCCCTTAAAACTATGGGCCGAGTTGAAGATGCTATCACTGTTTATCGAAATGCCTATACTAGCAAGCCTGATTTTGGCGATGCATTTTGGAGTTTAGCTAACCTAAAAACTTACCGATTTACTGAAGAAGAACGCCAACAAATGCGAGAACAAGAGGCAAGTTCTGAAATTTCAGTAAATGATAGAGTTCACTTTTGTTTCGCTATAGGAAAAGACCTAGAAGACAGAAAAGAATTCGATGAAGCGTTCACTTTTTATCATAGAGGCAACAAGCTAAAAAATGAGCTAGACAAATTTGATAGCAAAAGTCTTGATACCTTATTTGATATTCAAAAAAGCGACTTCGATGCAGACTTTTTTGAACGTAATAAAGAAGCTGGTTGCCAAGCGCCAGATCCTATATTTATTGTTGGGCTACCACGTGCAGGCTCAACCTTATTAGAACAAATTCTCTCGTCACACTCACAAGTAGATGGCACTATGGAATTAGCCAATATCATAGGTTTAGCTCATCGTTTAGGTGGACGAAAGTTAAAACAAGAAATACCTAAATACCCAGGTATTCTTAAAAAAATATCAGCTGAAGACATCAAAAAAATGGGTGACCTTTATATTGAAGAAACTCAACATCATCGCCAAGGTGGAATGTTTTTTATTGATAAAATGCCAAACAACTTTCGGCATATCGCCCTAATACATTTAATTTTACCTAACGCCAAAATTATAGACGCAAGACGCCATCCAATGTCTTGTTGCTTTAGTGGTTTCAAACAGTTATTTGGTGAAGGACAACAGTTCTCTTATGATCTTGAAGATATTGGACATTATTACCAAAGTTATGTCGATATTATGGAGCATTGGGACAAAGAGTTACCCGGTAAAATATTACGTGTTCAGTACGAAGATGTAGTTGCCGATTTAGAAACTCAAGTACGTCGTATACTCGATTATTGTGGATTGCCTTTTGAGCAAGCTTGTATCGATTTTCATACCAACAAACGTGCCGTACGTACACCAAGCTCTGAGCAAGTTCGACAACCTATTTATCAAAGTGGTTTAGAGCAATGGCGCAATTATGAAGCACATCTTGGACCTTTGAAAAAAGCACTTAAACAAGCAGACTAACTCTCATACATTTACCTGAAATTCGGTTAGAGTAAATTAATAACCTTGCCATCAAAAAAACTTAAAAAGTAAACTTTAACCAAAAAGCTTCACATACAAAAAGCCTAACTAAATGGAGCATGTTCATCGTTAGGCTTTTATTTATATATTCGTTTTCTTATATACCCGTTATCATTCAAGATACAGGTTTCAGTGGGAACTAAAAACAATTTAGGCACAGATTTCACGTTCCAAACGAAATCTAAGGTCTACATCCATGTATGCAAGGCATTAAGTTTACGTCATGGTTATTCTCGGTAACTGCTCCTGCGTTACCCTAATATCCTAAATCCGTGTAGGAACCTGACTAAAATTAATAAGCCCCATAAATTGTTTTTAGACCCATCGAAGAAGCGTTTGAGCAAAATCACTTCATCAACAATGCTTTTTATAAGGGAACGACCATTATTACAAAGCATTGCCTTGAATTGATATCGCTCAAGTGCTCTGAAATAGCCTCTTGATTGGTAACGGGTATAAAACTAATCTTCTACGCGAACACCCCAAACATCATGTTCATCCGCATGAATAATTTGGACCCAAATAAGGTCGCCCGGCTCGGCATCGTAATCGTCAGACAAAAAGACTTTACCGTCTATTTCAGGTGCATCCATGTATGAACGACCGACAATACCTAAGCTGTCTATTTCATCAACAAGAATAAGGTATTCTTGACCAATACGCGCTTGTAATTTTGCAGAGCTTATTCTGGCTTGTACTTCCATAAAGCGTTGTAAGCGTTCTTCCATCACGTCGTCAGAAACATGATCAGGTAACGCGTTTGCCGTAGCGCCTTCAACTGGCGAGTATTTAAAACAACCCACTCGGTCTAGCTGGGCTTCTTCTAAAAAGTCTAACAACTCTTCAAACTCTTCTTCAGTTTCACCCGGAAAACCAACAATAAAAGTTGAACGAATCACTAATTCAGGACAAATTTCACGCCACTTTTTAATACGCTCTAATACACGGTCAGAGCTACCAGGACGCTTCATTAATTTAAGAATACGTTTGTTAGCGTGTTGAAATGGAATATCTAAATAAGGCAGTATTTTACCTTCAGCCATTAATGGAATGATTTTATCTACATGCGGATAAGGATAAACATAATGTAAGCGGATCCAAACGCCCTGCTTCGCTAGCTCTTCACACAATTGTTGCATGTGAGTTTTAACGGGCATGCCATCCCAAAAATCTGTTTTATGCTTAACATCAACACCGTAAGCAGAAGTATCTTGCGAAATAACTAATAACTCTTTAACGCCAGCATTCACTAAACGTTTTGCTTCACCTAATACATCACCCACTGGACGCGAGTCTAAATCACCACGCATCGACGGAATAATACAGAAAGTACAACGGTGGTTACAGCCTTCCGATATTTTTAAATACGCGTAATGCTTAGGCGTTAACTTAACACCTTGAGGCGGCACTAAATCGATAAAGGGATTATGAACAGGCTTAGCAACATGTTGATGAACTTGTGTTAACACTTCGTCGTAAGCATGCGGACCAGTAACACCTAAAACATTAGGATGTAACTCAATAATTTCGTCTTTTTTCGCACCTAAACAACCGGTAACTAACACTTTGCCGTTTTCAGCAAGCGCTTCGCCAATGGTATCAAGCGACTCTTGCACCGCTGAATCAATAAAACCACAGGTATTTACAATCACCATTTCAGCATCAGCGTAAGAGTTAACCACATCGTAACCCTCAGTACGAAGCTGAGTAAGTATACGCTCGCTATCGACTAAGTTTTTAGGGCAACCTAAACTCACAAAACCAATTTTAGCGGCTTTAGCTGGCTGTTGAGCGTTAGCTTGTTCTTCAATCATTTTAGATGGAATGTTTAACGTAGTGGTTTGGCTTTCAGCCGAGTTACTACTTTTTTTAGATGCTTGCGGGTCGAATTGTTCTACGGTCATATTGTGCTCTGTTGCTTTAACTGGCTTTGAACCAATCGGTTAAAGCGTTATAAATAGGTGTTAACAGCCTAAATTAAGGTTTTAAAAAGGCTGTTGTTTAATGCGTGGGATTATACAGCAATGTTTTGTTGGGTGGTAACAATTGCAAATGTTAATAAAAGCAGAATAAAAAGTTAACAGAGGTTTTTCGAACTAATTAAATGTCTATTTCTTTTACAATCTATATTTATTTAAAACACAAAATAAAAAACAACTTATTGATTTTAAATGATTTTTAAAATCCGGCATGTTAAATGCTTAGATTTGTATACAATATAAAAAATCTAATATACATTATTAATTCAATAGAGTTTTAAATGAAGGAAATACTATGTACATAAAATACTTAAAAGCAGCTTTTGCAGGATTAATCTTATCTGTAAGTGGAATTGCAAATGCAAGCATTATAACTTATACAGACTCTCAAACCTTTAGTGGCAATTTGAATTTTCCAAATGTAATTACATTCAATTTTGCAACGCCTACTTTTGCACCTGTAACAGGGGCTACGTTAATAACGACCTCTATGGGCGATTGGTCATACGAAGGAGTTGCAGGAGCATTGAGTTCTTCAGAATCTCTGAGTGTTTCATTAGATGGAAACCTTATATCAAATGACCTTTTCCATTTAAATGCTAATCTTGACGCGTTAAGTCCCACAAAGAACGATAATTCACAAGCTATATTTCAAACCATATTTATACCTCAAGTGTTATTATCTTCCCTTGTCATTGATGGTACATTATCTTTAGTTTATACACCAAGAACAGAGGTGAATGTATCTAGCTCTTCAAGCTTTCTAACTGCTCAGATATCTTATGACTATACCGATGATGTAGCTTCTGTCCCTGAACCTTCTACTCTTGCTATATTCGCATTAGGCATTATGGGTTTAGCATCACGTAAGTTTAAAAAATCATAATCTGATTTCCTAGTATACGAAGCACCATTTATTGGTGCTTTTTTATTGCCTGAAATTCTCTAAACTCTTAAGTGAAGAAAAGCTCAACCGCAAGCGATTGAGCTTTTATTAAATCGTGATTTTATTTAGACATTTTACCCAACGTTAATAGGTATTATTGACTATTCAAATATGTTTCAACCGCTTCTGCTCGACTTTCTGCATGTTCGTTAAGTTGTTCAATCGCTTGATAAAAGTTATTACTACTGTTCAAAAATGAGAATCCTGAAAGTTCTGTAGTCGCATAAGGCTCTACTAATGAGGAGTAATCGCTATATATGCCTTGAATACTATTGGTTTCGAAGGCATCGCCAATAACGTATTGCAGGTAATTGTTGTAGCGTGCTTTATAAGTTTCATCAGCATACAGTTTTGCAATTAACGGCCAACTACTTGATTCAAGGTTAGAGAAATCAAGCGCTAATGAGCCCCCCATTTTTCCGTCTTGTAATGCTTCATTGTTATCCCATGGGATCCATGTAAGTTTTGATGTTTCAGGGTTGTTGTAAAGATAATAGTTATGTGGCATTCGACCATAGGTATCCCAATTTTGAATAATACCCGTTACGGCTAAGTATTTTAAAAACCCATCAACATCAAATACTGCTTCTAAATTAGTTCGCCAAGTTGCTGGATCACTTAATCGTGTTTCATCATGCAGAGCATCAAATAATGCAATAATATCTGACCAGTCTTCGTCATCTTCATTGGTTTTCTTTTCAAAGTTCTCTGTATTAAAGCTACCTTCAACAAAGTTTGCTCCGCCGTCTTCTGGCTTATATAAGTTACCATCATCATTAACAAATTGGGTTTCAAGAACTGTGCTGTCTATTTCTTCAACAAGGGTATATAAACCGAAGTATTCTGGACCATTACCATGGTCAATATATAAAGCGTAAAAGGCGGTATTAGACACGGCTATGCCTGCACGTTTATAAACATCTGCGGCAACTTTTTCACGTAATAGCGATTGATCGTCGTAGTTGTTTTTCAAACTAAATTTTTTAAAACCGTAAAATCGTTGATTGTCTATTTGCGGGTAATCATCTTCAAATTCGTCAAAGTCTAATTTGAATGACAGCTTAAGTATGCCTTGTTGCCAGCTGGTTTGTAATGATGAGTTTCCTTTGAAGCGAATACCTACTCGGTACCATTGCTTATCGTTATAATATACATCTGAAGGAACAAAAATAGGATCTTCATCTTGATCGCTTAATCCGCCAGCGGGGCTTGCTGTACGTTGACCAAATTCACCATACAAGTCTGTCATGTTATCTAACATACTTTGCCAGCGCTCTGGTGTTACCACGAAATCGAAACGTTTAACTTGTGTGTTATCGAATACCTCATCAAAATCTGGATCTGCACTTTTGCTATGAGTAGCATCGGTCCAGTCGGTTGTTTCAAAATCTGTATCTGTAATTTCATTTGAATCATTATCAGAAGGTTCTTCTATAACAATTTCTTCTTCAACTATCTCAGTTTCAGTATTATCACTGCCGCAACCCGATATGATGAAAAATAAGCTTAAGGTAGTTAATAGAAGAAGCTGCTTTAACTTCTGACTTTTGTTATTACTCGATATATGGCTAAACATATAAAAATCCTTACATTATTTTATGTTGCTTTAATTGATAAAATTCTATCGAAATAATGTGCAACAACTGTGTAAGGAATGAGGAAGTTTATTAGATAAGTGTATTTTAGGTGCTTTTATCTAAGTGGTTAATTGTGATTAACTTTTACTATTAACATATTTAGCTTAAAACAAGGAGGGTTTGATGATGCTAAATTTCCGTAGTTATTCCCTTGTAAAAATAATGCTCTACTAAGTAAAACTTAGTGATGAAGTCGCGTTTCATAACAAAACACGACTACTATCCATTCGAATAAATTTGCTTGACACTTTTTAGCTTATATTCCTGATTTTATATTGGCAAAGTACTCATTCCAACTTTGATGTTCTCTACCTGCGGCTTGTTTAAAATGACTCAAATTATTAGCTTTACCCTCACGAATACCCTCATAGATACCTGCAATCACTGTACCCATAAATTCACCTAACTCGCTAATACGTTCCTTACGATACTCTTCTACAGTCATAGACTTAAAGACTAGATCAGTACCAAAAGCAGTATTCATATACTCAGCAAGTTGAGACTGTGTTATCGCTTCGCCGTGCAAGTTGTAAACTTGTCCGTTATGCCGATCTTCAGTCAACATACGGGCATATGCATAAGCTAATTCAGCACGATTTGTGTAACCACATTTACCATTGTCGGCACAATTAAAAATACCTCCAGATTTTTTATAGTTTTCAATATATTCAATATCAGGTTCTATATAAATCCCATTGCGGCCAATAACCCACTCTAGCCCACTTTCTTGTATATCTTTTTCGGTTTGCCTGTTGCTTTGAATAACAGGAGAAAAAGCAGTACCTTCTTCGGCACCTTGTACGCTTGTATAAACAATTTTTTTTACTCCTGCATTTTTAGCAGCCTGAATAACATTGCGGTGTTGTTGAATACGTTTGTCTGGTGCGTCTATGCCAGACACTACTAATAGGGTATCAATCATTTGTAAAGACTGTTCTAATTCATCTGCATTATTGTAATCGCCTGGGCGAATTTCAATACCTAAATGTTCAGCCTTTTCAGGAGTACGCGCAAGGCCAATGACATTATCTTTTGAGATCAAAGCAATACAAGCTTTAATAATTGCAGCTCCGAGTTGTCCACTGGCAGCAGTAACAGCTATCTTCATATTATTAGTCCTTTTGGTTATAAGCTAAACTAACCAGTATTAGCTTTTAAGTGGTGAATTTTCATACCAATATAAATAATCAATTGATCATTTAGACTCGTTTAAAATAGGTCAATTCATTAATGCATTTGGTATAACCTAGATTACATAAAACAATACTAAAATTACCATTATGAATATAGGTTAATATTGCCAATAAAATGGTACAAAGCGAACGGAATGAATAGAGTCTGCTGCTCTTTCTAGCATGACTTTTGTTTAAGTTAACGATTGGAGTTATAAGTCTGCGTATAACTCTAAGGGTAGTCCGTCTGGATCAGAAAAAAAGGTGTATTTTCTGTTAGTGTATTCATCTATACGAATGGGCTCTACAGGTATGTTTTTTGATATGAGGTGAGCTGATGTTGCTTCAACCGAGTCAACACAAAAAGCAAGGTGTCTTAAACCTAAAGCTTCAGGAAAGCTTGGTCGTGCAGGTGAATTGGGAAACGAAAACAACTCAATTTGTCCTCCGTTTGGCAATTTTAAATCAAGCTTAAATGAATCTCGGGCTGCACGATAGTTTTCTGCAATAATTTCTAAACCTAATATTTTGGTATAAAAATGTTTAGATTTCTCGTAGTTAGAACAAATAATCGCTGCATGGTGAATTGATTTAAGCACTTGTATTTCCTAGCTGTTCACCTTTGATTTCAATTTCAACTTTATTTCGACCTAAGTCTTTGGCCCTATAAAGGGCTTTATCTACTCGATGAAATAAACTTTCAATGGTATCGCCTTTACCATATTCAGTTACCCCAAAACTGCAGGTAATAAATAAGTCAGGCTCAATTTCATACTGACTGATCAACATGCGCAATTTTTCGCTCACCATAATGGCATGTTTAAGTGCTCGACAAGGAAGAATGAGCACAAACTCTTCTCCACCCCAGCGTGCAAAAAAATCTATGCCTCGAATATTATCAGATACAAGTTGAGTCATTTTCCTTAAAACATTATCACCTGCTTTATGGCCTAAGGTGTCGTTAACACGTTTAAAAAAGTCGATATCAAAAATAACTAATGCCAGTGGATGGCTATAACGGTCAGCACGTGATATTTCTTTTTTGAGGTCTGCTTCAAATTTCTTACGATTGGCGATGCCTGTTAAAGGATCTGTATTTGAAATACGCTCTACTTCAATCATTTTTTCTTTGAGTTCTTTATTCGCTTTTTCAAGCTCTTCTGCTTTTATTCTGATGATGTTTTCTAAGGTTACATTGCCTGCTTTCAAGAGTTGATTTTTCTTAAAAAGTTCTTCCTGAGCTATTTTTTGTTCGTTAATATCTTGGTGCGCACCAATCATCCGCGCAATAGTTCCGTCTTGATTATACACAATGACTTTTGCTCTATCAGCTATCCATAAATAGCTACCATTAGATTTTTTACAACGATACTCTATTGAATATTGATTGATTTTTCCTGTTGTGACTAATTCAAAGGTAGCCATTACACTTTCATAATCATCAGGATGAATGATGTTTTCCCACGTAAAAACATCTTTATTTAAAATACCAACTTCGTAGCCAAGCATTCGAAACCAGCTAGGGCTTCGTTCAACGTGTCCGGTATTTCGATTCCAATCCCATGTTCCTTCGACGATTATGTCTAAGATGTTATTTAATGTGTTATCTGCATCTTCCGTGACTTGATGTTCATAAGTTTTTATCATAGATGAGATTTTTAAACTTTAAAGATATAAATACAGCATACTATAAAATGATCACCTAAACCGATTCATATGAGCAAATATTTTAACTTCTTATATTTTACATTAAGTTATCAAGTAGTTGTTGGGCGTCTAGCTGTTGTTGTGGATCACCATTGGCCACTACATCTAATAAAATAACTTCAGCATTTTCTTTGTCGTCTATTTCGATATAAACCTTGGCTAGATCTAATTTGGCTTCCATTCCGCTGTCATCATCCCCATCATCTAAATTTAAGTCACCACTAAATTCAGGGAATTCATTTAAACCAACATCAATATTAGTTTTATCGTATGGTTCTTCTAAACTATTACCTTCAAAACTGTCTGATAATAATGAATCTACAGAAATAAAATCTTCTTTCGATGTATTGGTAGACTCATTAAATGCCTGATCAATTAAGTCGTCTCCAATGTCTAATTCCATATCAAAGTCATCACTTAATTCAAACTCTTCAACTTCTCTTGACGCATTTTCTTCTTCTATATTTGACAATAACTCATCAAAATCTAGATTATCTAATTCTTGTATATCTTCTAATTCGTTAGCTTCTGTTGTGGTTACTTTTTCTGTTTCATCATCAGCTAATAGATCGGCTAATACATTACTGTCACTAAAATCCGGCGATAACTCTATTGGCTCATTTGATTCAAAATCATCACTTTCGTTTAATAAATTACTTAACGCAGCTTCATCAAAGTCGCTTTCCATTGCTTTTAATGTTTCTTCATCAATCGCACTTGATGTATCTTCTACTTCTTCAACCTCACTAATTTCATTATTAGATGGCTGAGGGCTTAGCTCATCAATTAAGCTATCAATATCAAGTTCGTCACCAATATCAAGCTCATCATCAAGACCTAATTCATCATTAGTATCAAGTTCGTCACTTTGTTCTTTTTCAGCGTCTGCAATTAATTGGTCTATATCTAATTCATCACTTAAATCATCTGAGCTATCATCTTGCTCTACTACCAAAGCCTCATTTTCAGGTGTATCTTCTTGCGAATGAATATCACTAAAATCAAAGTTTAAGAAAGGTGCAGCACTTTCTTGTGTAAAGTTGTTAATTAAGGCTTTATTATCTGCTTCAGGGTTTGAGTCTGTATCTAAAGACTCTTGTTCTGAAATATCTTTAAGTATTTCATCAACTTCTGAATCTGAATTTAAAAGTTCATCTATGTCATCTGAACTTGATATTTCAATATTTTCTTCTTCAGATAAACTTTCTAAAAATGAATCCAAATCATCTGAATCCTTTAATTCTTCTGACGAACTCGATTGAGATATTTCCTCATCTTCATCTGAAATAGACGCCATTAGCGCGTCTATGTCGTCTGGATCGGTTAAATCGCCCGACATATCTTCTTCTGATTCTGGTGTTGCTTCTGGTTCAGGGCTTGGTTCAAGTGCAGAAACTGACGCCATTAATGCGTCTATGTCGTCTGGATCGGTTAAGTCGCCCGACATATCTTCTTCTGATTCTGGTGTTGCTTCTGGTTTAGGGCTTGGCTCAGATTCAGGTTCAGGTTCAGGCGCAGAAACTGACGCCATTAGTGCGTCTATATCGTCTGGATCGGTCAAGTCGCCCGACATATCTTCTTCTGGCTCAGCTGAAGCTTCTGTTTCAGGACTTGGTTCAGGTTCAGGTGCAGAAACTGACGCCATTAATGCATCTATGTCGTCTGGATCGGTTAAGTCGCCCGACATATCTTCTTCTGGCTCTGGTGTTGCTTCTGGTTCAGGGCTTGACTCTGGCGCAGAAACTGACGCCATTAATGCGTCTATGTCGTCTGGATCTGTTAAATCGCCCGACATGTCTTCTTCTGGCTCTGGTGCTGCTGGCTCAGGGCTTGGCTCTGGCTCTGAAACTGACGCCATTAATGCGTCTATGTCGTCTGGATCAGTTAGGTCGCCCGACATATCTTCTTCTGGCTCTGGTGTTGCTTCTGGTTCAGGGCTTGACTCTGGCGCAGAAACTGACGCCATTAATGCGTCTATGTCGTCTGGATCTGTTAAATCGCCCGACATATCTTCTTCTGACTCTGGTGCTGCTGGCTCAGGGCTTGGATCTGGCTCTGAAACTGACGCCATTAGCCCATCTATGTCGTCTGGATCAGTTAGGTCGCCCGACATATCTTCTTCTGGCTCTGGTGCTGCTTCTGGTTCAGGTTCTGGACTAACAGAGAAATCTTCTAGTTCATCAGTCCCCCCCAGTAGATCATCAATACTATCTTCCTCAGGTTCATCTTCTTTGGAAGACTCTAGAGGATCGTCATCATCAAAACCCGCTAATAAAGCATCTAAATCGTCTTGCCCTAATTCGCCGCCTTCAAGCACTTCTCCAGCTAACGAGATATCTTCTAAGTCATCTATTTCATCATCTAAATGTATTACATCATCGTTAGATAAATCATCAGAAAACAAGTCATCATCACCATCTTCAGCTAAATCGATAGCAAGCTCATCATCTAAAGATAATTCGTCATCTAATGAAAGCTCATCATCCAACGTTAGCTCATCTTCAACTTTTTCCTCAACTGGAGGTTTTTCTTCAGTTTTAACTTCAGCTGGCGGCTCTACTTCTTTGGCAATAACTTTTTCTTCTTCAGGCTCATCTTTTGATTTTCTTTTAAGTAGAAACCAAATAATGCTCCCAACGAGTAAGCCCATGAATATGGCAGAAAGAGTAATATAAAACCAAGCGCTTGCTAAAATTTTTGATATTAAGGTATTATTTTTTTCTTTATTTTCTTGCTCAAGACGTAAGGCTTTTTCTTCTGCAGCATTGGCTTTGTCTATTAAGGCTTGTTGCAAAGCTAACATGTCATCCATTTGAAGCTTAATTTCTTTACTTTTAGCAACTTCATCTTGCATAACATCTAGTTGCTCATTAAATGAAGAAAGTTTATTTCTTAATCCTTCGTTTTCTTTAAGTAAGGCTTGTAAACCGTCAATAGAGTCAAGAACATCTTGTTGAATGGTTGATAAACGTTGAGTTTGATCGTTTCCGAAGGTTTGCAGCTGTTCGTTTATTTCTACTTTAGCAGCATCTAAATCTTTCTTTTTAACTGATAATTCTTCTGGTTTAATAACTTTTTTAGGTTTCGATTTAACAACTTTCTTTTCCCAGTTTTTATCATCATTACTAGATTTTTTTTGAGCGGCTTCTTTATCTACTGATCGCATTTCATCAATAGAAGGAATTTTTAGATAAGCACCTGTAACGAGGTGATTGAAATTATTGTCAACAAACGCTTGGGGGTTGCGCATGTATAAAGACTGCATCACTTGATAAACAGATAAACTGTTTTCAGGCCTTACTTTTAAAGCTATGTTCCATAAAGTATCTTGCGCAGTAATAGGACCATATTGCTCATATCGAAAAACATCTGACGATTTTGGCCCTTTAATACGTATACCTGCTTCTTCAGCCGCAACTGTAGAAGCAGTGAAAACAGTAAACATAATAATCTGCCACAGGCACAGACGTAAAAATTGTTGCATTACAACATTCCTATTTATTATTAATGGAGCCAATAACTTGTCACATAAAGATCAGATAAAACAAAGCAAAGTTTATTCCAACTCATTACATAATACTAGGGGCTGCTCTTTAACTGCCCAGAAATTGCTATAGGGGTATCTAATTTTATCTTTACTATATCGGTAATTTCTTGTTTTTCTATAGTTTTATTTAAGAAATGTAGCATTATTCTCATAAAAAAACCCACTATTAGAAGCTAATAATGGGTTTAAGGTATATCCGATGATAAATTATTAAATTAAGATAAGTGATCTTTTATTAATAGTTCGGCAATTTGAATACTGTTTGTTGCAGCACCTTTACGCGTATTGTCGGCAACAATCCACATGTTTATGCCGCAGTTGTGGCTAATATCTTCACGTACACGACCAACAAATGTAGCATCTTTACCGCTAGCTTCGCCAATTTGAGTTGGGAAGTCTTCATCGTTACGACAAAGTACAACACCTTCAGCTTTTTCTAATAAGTCTTTAACTTCTTCAGCTGAAATAGGTGAGTTAGTTTCAATATGAAGCGCTTCACCATGCCCAAAAAACACTGGAACACGAACAGCAGTAGGATTAACTAGAATATTGTCGTCGCCGAAAATTTTCTTAGTTTCCCAAACCATTTTCATTTCTTCTTTGGTGTAGCCATTTTCTAAAAACACGTCAATTTGTGGAATAACGTTAAACGCTATTTGACGAGAGAAGTTTTTAGACTCAACAGGCTTACCACTTAACAAATCAGCTGTTTGTTTAGCTAACTCGTCCATTGATTCTTTACCGCCACCTGATACAGATTGGTATGTACACACGTTAATACGTGAGATACCCACTGCGTCTTGAATGGGTTTTAATGCAACTAACATTTGAATAGTTGAACAGTTAGGATTAGCAATAATATTACGGTTACGGTATTCACCTAATGCTTGAGGGTTAACTTCAGGCACAATTAGTGGAATATCGTCTTCGTAACGAAACTCTGATGTGTTATCGATTACAATACAACCTGCTTCGCCAGCGATTGGTGCAAATTTAGCTGAGGTAGCGCCACCTGCTGAAAAGAAACCAATTTGTGCTTGGCTAAAGTCAAAGTTATCTGCATTTAAAACTTCAATACTTTCACCTTTAAATTCAATAAATTCACCAGCAGAGCGTGCACTTGCTAATGGGTATAATTTATTAATTGGAAAGTCTCGTTGTTCAAGAATTTCAATAATGGTTTTGCCTACTAAGCCTGTTGCGCCAAGTACGCAAACATCAAATTTCTGTGCCATGGTCCTCTCTCTTTTTTAATTAACTATTTGCTAAAGCCAAGACGATGCGGCACATCTTCATTGGCTTGATGATTCATAGAAACGGTAACTGCCGAAAACTCCCTGCGAGCAGGGTATGTTTTTCGAATGTGATCGAATCCTTTGGTGTTTATTTGCTGGCGAAATATTCCATCATCGCGCCTTACATCGTAAACCATTTTTACTAGCTGGTTTAGTAATATTTCATCAAAGTCTTGTTTTATTTCAACCGCGTTAATTGACGCACTAGGTAATAAGTCTTTAAGTACTTTTTCTACGGGAATATTGAGCTGTTTACATAATGCCTGATAGAGCATTTCTGTGCCACGAGCTTTTCCTTCTAAGCTATAACCAGCAATGTGTGCGCTGGCTATTTCTGCATATTCAATTAACGGATGTAGTAAGTTAGGTTCGCCTTCCCACACATCGAGTATTAATTTAGTTTTCATACCATTTTGTTTAAGAGACAGTAATGCTTTATTGTCTATAACTTCACCACGACAAGCATTTATTAATATTTGCTCATCTGTTAACTGACTTAAGCGATCTGAATTTAATAAATGATAGGTTGGATGCTCGCCGGTTTCTGTAAGCGGTACGTGAAGAGAAATCACATCACAAGCTAGCGCTTCATCTAAGGATACAAAGTTTCTCGTATCATTTGGGTTATCAGCTAACACAGGATCACACATTACATAATTAATACCTAATGCGGTAAGCTTTTCGCTTAACCGAGTACCTGTATTTCCTGCGCCTACAATGCCAACATTAAGTGAAAACAAATCAATTAAATAACGTTCACTCATTACAACTAATGCACTTAACACATATTCAGCCACTGAAATTGCGTTACAACCAGGAGCTGAAGTAAAAAATACATCACGACTTTTTAAATAAGCTTGATCGATGTGATCAACGCCTATAGTTGCAGTACCTACAAATTGCAGTGATTTATTATTAGCCAGTAAAGCTTCATTAACTTTCGTAATAGAGCGCACTAATAAAATATCAGCATTTTCTACCATATCAGCAGTTAGTTCACGCCCTGCAAAGGGGTAAAGAATACCTAAATCGCCAAAAAATTCTTTGGCGAAAGGCATGTTTTCATCGTGGTATATATTCATAATACTTTAAAATGGAATATTTTAGTGTAATAACACTATTTTACCCTACAAAACAAAAAACCACTAAAGCTATCTTTAGTGGTTTTAAATTTAATTACTATTACACTTGTTTATTTGTAACTAGCGTATGTTATTACACCTTAACTTTCTGAACGATGTTGCGTTCAATCAAGGTTATTTATATTTTTGCATCACTAATGTTGCATTAGTTCCGCCAAAACCAAAGCTATTCGACATAGCAAGGTTAATTTCAGCATCACGAGCTTCAGTAACAATATCTAAACCTTCAGCTTTTTCGTCTAATGTATTGACGTTAATTGAAGGAGCAACAAAGTTGTTTTCCATCATTAATAGAGTATAGATAGCTTCATGAACACCAGCTGCACCTAGTGCATGCCCTGTCATTGCTTTTGTTGCTGAAATAGCTGGAGAATCTTTACCAAATACTTCTTGAATAGCGCCAAGCTCTTTAACATCACCTACTGGTGTTGAAGTACCGTGGGTGTTTAAGTAATCTACTTTACCTTCTACGCCCTGCATTGCTTGTTGCATACAACGTATAGCGCCTTCACCACTTGGAGCTACCATATCGTAACCGTCTGATGTTGCACCGTAACCAACAATTTCAGCATAAATATGCGCGCCACGTGCTAATGCATGTTCAAGTTCTTCAACAACTAACATACCGCCGCCACCAGAAATAACAAAACCATCGCGGTCTGCATCGTAAGTACGAGAAGCCGTTTCAGGAGCATCGTTATATTTAGATGATAATGCGCCCATGCCGTCAAACATCATAGCTAATGACCAATGAACTTCTTCACCACCGCCAGCAAATACAATATCTTGTTTGCCTAGTTGAATAAGCTCAGCAGCATGACCAATACAATGAGAACTTGTTGCACAAGCTGAACTCATTGAATAGTTAACACCTAAAATTTTAAATGGTGTTGCTAAACAAGCTGAAACCGTACTCGACATTGTTTTAGGTACAGCATAAGGGCCAACACGTTTTACGCCTTTTTCACGTAAAACATCAGCACTTTTAACAACGTTTTCTGATGATGCACCACCAGAACCAGCTACGATACCTGTACGAAAGTTAGATACTTGCTCAGGTGTTAATTTTGCGTCGTCAATAGCTTGCTGCATAGCAATATAAGAATAACCTGCTGCATCACCCATAAAGCGCATAGCTTTACGATCAATATGTTCAGCAACGTTAATGGTTGGCATGCCCCAAACTTGGCTGCGTAAACCTACTTCAGCAAAACTCTCTGAACGAGAGATACCTGAACGCCCTGTTTTTAAAGACGCTAAAACTTCTTCGCTATTGTTGCCAATGCTTGACACAATGCCTAATCCAGTGATTACTACACGTTTCATTTATATAACCATTCAAAAATTTAAAAATTCGAGCATATCATACAGATAATTACCCGCCATCTGGTCTGCTCAGTGTACACCTGTACACTGATTTCTTCAATTCAATATCAATTACATTTTAAAAAAGATAAAATGTTGTTGAACTGTTCATTTACTAACATAAGATTTTATACCTAGTGAGCTCAAAAACTTCTCTTATATTTCAAGATAATGGCGCGCCTTACTCCACTCATTTTGACGACATTTATTTTGATAGTAAAACCGGTTGCGACCAAAGTAAAACCGTTTTTATACAAGCTAATAATATTGTAGAACGACTAAAAAATAATGATAGTTTATTTACTATTGCTGAAACCGGCTTCGGCACAGGATTAAATTTTTTATTAACGTTAGAAGCTTATAAAGAAAGCGTTTTATCTACTTATTCAGATGTTCTAAGCACTGAAAATAAAAAAACTGAAGAAAAAAACACACATAAACTTCATTTTATTAGTGTTGAAAAATTTCCATTAAGCAAAAACCAACTCACTCAGTCACTCCAGTTATTTCCTGATCTTGCTGAGTTTTACCAACCTTTTCTTGAGCAATATCCTGATGATATTGAAACAGTAACAAACAAGTTACTATCATTTAGCTTCTATGATGGAAGTGTATCTTTATCTCTTTATTTAGGTGACGCTACCGAAACTTATACAGCGTTAAAATCGCCAAAACAAGGCTTAGTAGACGCTTGGTATTTAGATGGTTTTTCACCAAGAAAAAATACAGAAATGTGGAGCCTTGAGTTATTTGAACAAGTTGCTCGCTTAGCCAAGGAACAATCGACATTATCTACTTTTACTATTGCTGGTTTTGTTAGACGCCAGCTAATAGATGTGGGGTTTCGATTACAAAAAATAGAAACGTCAGGACTCAAAAAAGAAGTATTACGCGCGGTTTACCAACAAACAAAATTGATAGGAAAAGGTTATCAATCACGCCCTCGCATTACTAAACCACAACACGTTGCTATTATAGGTGGTGGCATTGCTTCAGCATGTGCAGCTTATTATTTAACAACACAAGGTGTAAAAGTAACCTTATATTGTAAAGACAATACGGTTGCCCAAGGTGCATCAAGTAATGCTATAGGAGCACTGTTTCCTCTACTGCATCAGCAACGAGATGATATTAGCGAATTTTACGAAACCGCATATTGGCGTGCTCTACATTTATATCATTCATTATTAAAGCAAGGTTTTCATTTTTCACATCAATGGTGTGGATTATTAGAAATATCTTACAAAGACGCCCTTAAAAAACGCCAAACTTTATTTGAAGAAATACAAGCGTGGCCTAAAACACTCATTCATTCAGTTACTGCTGAACAAGCAAGTCAACTAAGTAACTTACCTTTACAGCATGGTGGTTTATTTATGCCATCAGCCGGTTGGATTGCCCCACAAGAGTTGGTATCAGCTTTACTAAATGCAGCTAAATCGACCAACAGGTTAAGAGTAGAAAATAGTATAAAAGTTGAGTCGTTAACACAAAAGGCGGATCAGTCATGGATACTCAATACTGATAAGGGTAGTGTTAAAAAACAGCTGAAAGAAAGTATTGTTATTGTATGCGGTGGCGCTGACTCTATTCACATGAACACCATTAACCAGCTACCTTTAACTTCAGTTAGAGGACAAATAACAAGTATGAAAACCGATAATAGTATTGGTAAACTTTCAACGGTTATTTGCCATAAAGGTTACTTAACCCCTGCACATAAAAATATTCATTGTATCGGCGCAACCTTTGATAAAAATAGCTTTGATATTACAGCAAATCAGCAAGGCGATGAATATAACCTCAGCATGTTAAACCAATGTTTACCTGAATTAACTAACTGGAGCATAAACGACGTAGCGTCAGCAAAAGCAAGGTTAAGATGTATGACACCAGATCACTTACCTATGGTAGGCGCCATGCCAAATATTGAAGCGCATACAGCAACTTATGCCCATTTACGTAAAGACAAGAATTGGAAGTTTTATCAGGCCGCTCCTACTATCAATAATTTATATGTGTTAACGGGCTTAGGTGCTAGAGGTTTATGTAGCGCACCACTTGCAGCTGAAATTTTAGCCGCAGATATTTGCGGAACACCTTACCCTATAGATAGTAAAATGTTATTTAATCTGTCACCGAATCGTTTTGTGATAAGAGATTTAATTAAACGAAAAATATAAGTCCATTAACTCGAAGAAATAAAAAAGCATCGGCAGTATTAAATACTATCGATGCTTTATTTTTTTTGCATGTATTGTATAAAAAATAAATGCTTACCAGTTTTCAACGCCTTTCATATCAGGTAGTTGATGTGCAATACCTTTGTGGCAATCAATACACGTTTTTTCACCTGAAGCTAGCGCGTCAGAATGCATTTTAACACTGCGATTTCCTTGCTCTGAAAAGTCCATGTATTCAAAGTTATGGCAGTTACGACACTCAAGCGAGTCGTTATCTTTCATGCGCTTCCATTCACGCTCTGCTAGTGCTCTACGGTGTTCTGTAAATTTCTCTCGTGTATCAATCATACCCGTTAACATACCCCATACTTCTTTACTGGCGGCAATTTTACGTACAATTTTATGTGTCCATTTTTTAGGAACATGACAATCTGGGCAAGTAGCACGAACACCCGAACGGTTAGCATAATGAATAGTTTCTTTGTACTCTTCGTATACGTTGTCTTCCATTTCATGACAACTGATACAAAACTCTTCAGTGTTAGTTATTTCTAAGGCGGTGTTAAATCCCCCCCAAAAAATGACACCACCTGCAAAACCAAGCGCTAAGATAACCCATAAAGCGGCACTACTTGGAGATTTCAAATACTGCCATATTTGTTTAAATTTTGATTGTTGAGACATATGACCTCCTACATTCCGTAATTAATTGTTGGTTAATGACTCAACGGGTTTAAAAGTATTTTCAACTAAAGGTCTAACGTCTGCTTGCGTAACATGACATTGAGAGCAAAAGTAACGACGAGGCGATACATCACTGAGTACCTTGCCATCACGAGTTTCAAAGTGAGTTAAACTTACTTTGGTTGCTCCTGTTTCTGCTGCATATTTCCAACCATGACATGTTAAACACTTGTTACTGTTTAAATCTATACGATACCCACGTGTTTGATGTGGAATAACAGGTGGTTGATGCACATAATTACGTGCTATTGGATTTTTGTCTTTTATCACACGTTTAAACGGATCTGCTTTACGTGTTTCGTCTAAGCTAGCTGCGCCTCTAATCGTATCTAAAGAACCTGTATTTACGGTTACTTTCTCCTGAGATAAAACAGCAAAAGAAAGACCTAGTATGGTGACGATAATTATTAATAATTTCATGTTTTCCTCCACCTTAATTGGTGTAAGTTTAATTTAAACCTTGCTAACTTTTACTGCACACTTTTTGTAATCCGTTTGTTTTGACAAAGGATCGGTGGCATCAAGGGTTAACTTATTTACAAGCTGCTTTGCATCAAACCAAGGCATAAAAACAAGCCCTTTTGGTGGTCTATTTCTTCCTCGCGTTTCAACACGCGATTTAACTTCTCCACGTCGAGATTCAATCAGTACTTGATCTCCTCGGCGTAAACCGCGTTCTTTCGCATCGTCTGGATGAATAAATAACACAGCATCAGGAAAGGCTTTATGTAATTCAGGTACACGATTTGTCATAGAACCTGAATGCCAATGCTCTAAAACACGCCCGGTACTTAACCAAAGATCAAACTCCTCATCTGGTGATTCAGCTGCAGGTTCATAAGGTAAGGCAAAAATAATCGCTTTTTTGTCAGACTTACCATAAAACTGAACTTCACTTCCTTTTTCTACATAAGGATCGTGCCCTTCTCTGTAACGCCATTTAGTTTCTTTACCATCAACAACAGGCCACCTTAAACCGCGCTCCTCATGGTAACGGTCAAAAGGAGCTAAATCATGTCCATGACCTCGACCAAATTCGGCATACTCTTCAAATAAGCCTTTTTGGATATAAAAACCAAATTCATCACCCTCAAAGTTTAAATCGCCTTTAGATTCACTCATCGGAAATTTATTCACATTGCCATTAGCATATAAAACATCAAATAATGTTTTTCCGCGTACTGATGGCATTTTTGCAATTAACTCTTCTGGCCATACTTCTTCCACTTTAAAGCGTTTTGAAAATTCAACTAATTGCCATAAGTCTGAGCGAGCATCGCCCGGTGCTTTAACTTGCTGATGCCAAAACTGAGTACGACGTTCCGCATTGCCGTAAGCGCCTTCTTTTTCAACCCACATAGCTGTAGGTAAAATTAAATCTGCCGCTTGTGCTGTAACCGTTGGGTAAGGATCAGAAACCACAATAAAGTTTTCAGGATTGCGGTAACCCGGAAATGCCTCTTCTGTTATATTGGCCGCCGCTTGCATATTGTTATTACACATTACCCAATACGCATTCAGCTTACCGTCTTTTAACATACGGTTTTGTAATACCGCATGGTAGCCAGGTTTAGGAGGAATAGTACCTTCGGGTAGTTTCCAAATTTTTTCCGCTATGGCTCTATGTTTAGGATTATTTACCACAAGATCAGCGGGTAATCTGTGTGAAAACGTTCCAACTTCTCGCGCTGTTCCACAAGCAGAAGGCTGCCCAGTTAAAGAAAACGGACTGTTACCCGGTTCAGATATTTTTCCTGTTAATAAATGGATGTTGTAAATTAAGTTATTTGCCCAAACACCTCGGGTATGTTGGTTAAATCCCATCGTCCAAAATGATGTAACTTTCACTTTAGGGTCAGCATATAGCTTAGCCATTTCAAGTAAATTAGCTTCAGGAACACCTGATATTTTAGACGTATATTCAACACTATATGTACTAACAAACTTAGCGTACTCTTCAAAGCTCATTGGCATTGAAGCACCACTGCCCGCATTTTTAGCTGACTTTTCTAAAGGATGAGTTGGGCGTAATCCATAACCGATATCAGTGACACCTTCACGAATGTTTACATGTTTCTTTAAAAACTCTTTATCAACAGCATCATTTTGAATAATGTAATTTGCAATAAAGTTTAAGATGGCTAGATCTGTTTGAGGTATGAACACCATACCGTTATCTGCAAGTTCAAAACTACGGTGCTTGTATGTTGATAATACATTGACTTTTACGTGTGGTGCGCTTAATCGACGATCTGTTAAACGTGACCATAAAATAGGATGCATTTCGGCCATATTTGAACCCCAAAGCACAAAAGCATCGGCATTCTCTAGATCATCGTAACATCCCATAGGCTCATCCATACCAAAGGTACGCATAAATCCACCTACTGCAGATGCCATACAGTGACGTGCATTTGGGTCAATATTATTGCTAAGAAAACCCGCTTTCATTAATTTTGACGCGGCATACCCTTCCCAAACAGTCCACTGACCAGAACCAAACATACCTACAGACGTTGGGCCTTTCTTTTTAATAGCCGCTTTAAATTTTTCAGCCATTACATCAAAAGCTTTATCCCAGCTTACTGGAGCAAAATCACCTTCTTTGTCGTATTTACCATTTGTCATTCTTAACAATGGCTGAGTTAGGCGATCTTTACCGTACATAATTTTTGATAAAAAATAGCCTTTAATACAGTTTAGGCCTTTATTCACTTCGGCTTCAGGATCACCTTGCGTAGCAACCACTTTGCCTTCTTGAGTTCCTACTAAAACGCTACAACCTGTTCCACAAAAACGACAGGGAGCTTTATCCCATTTGATTGTGGTATCTGACGATTTAGTCATAAGGTTTGATGCTGAACTTGGTATTGCCACACCGGCAGCAACAGCAGTTGCAGCAATAGCATTTGCTTTAATAAAGTCTCTTCTTGTTACTTTCATGATTTTACCTCTTGGTGTTGTGGCAATCCGGCATCGTTATGATGAAAAATTAAAGAAGAAGAAATAACACCATTCACTAATCCCATGTCTGTAATAATGTCTATTAATTTACTCTTTTTAGGATTAGTGATAACTTCCTCGATCGTAACAACCATGTTGCCGGTATTACCGGTTACATGTACCTCTGCTCCAGGAAACTGACCCAATTCCTTTGCAACAGCAGATACTTTAGAGGGATGAGCTACAAACATAACTCCTGCTATATTTACTGGAGTTTCTTCTAATAAATTGATCAAAATATTCGATCCTTATTTTTATTTGTATTTTCGCTTACACAAAAAATACAAGATAATTGTTTATTTTAGTGGTTTTGCACCGATAATTTTTAACGCCAGCATTGATACACCAGCCGTTGCAATAAAACCCATCAAGAAAATAATAGGCATAGATGAATAACCTAAAATATTCCAAATTAAAGATTCAAGAGCGCTCATAAGCTTCTCCAATTGTGTTTAAAAATTCATTTTTGGGTGATAATTCAATAGCCGTTTGTGGACATACAGCAACACATGCTCCACAGCCATTACAGCTATCTAAAGAAATTTGAGGTTGAGGAGTTGACTGATTAATATAAGTAAATGAAATAGCTTCGGTTTCACAGTTATCTTGACAACTTAGGCAATACACTTGTTTTTTTGCTAAACAATTAGCCTTAATTTCAATCGCTAAATCCCAAGGTTTTTCACTTTCAACTTGAGTAAAAATAGGCTCTTTACATGCTTCTACACATTTATTACAAAACGTGCACTCGCCTTTATTAAAGTCAATTTCAGGAAAACCACCATCTCCTTTTACAATAATTTTTTCTGGGCAAACATTTATACATTCCTCGCATTGAGTGCAATTATCTGTAAAAACTTTTTCATTAATAACATAAGGTAAGCGTATAGCTGGCTTACTGTTTTTTTTAGTTACATTAAAAAAATTTCGTCTGGCGAGATCAACCATTACACACCTAAAAGAATGACTTACGCATATCTACATGATTATAGATATTTAACTTTGGTACATAAGCTGAACAATACATTACTACCTTTAAAATAAAGTTGATTTAGGTCAACTTTGTTTAGCTTGTATAAAAAGATTCTTTTTATACAAAATTTAACAAACGAAAAGCTATTTTATATTTAAATACATAAACTCACTTATAAACATCATTTTGTTGACAATTAACCATACATATTTCAAGATTGAGTTAACAAAATTACAAAACATCAATTTAATCACTTCTACAAGAACCTATTTCGGAGCAACATTTTGAGAGTAATAACCACATTAATTCTAATAAGCATAATGTTTGGCTTTACCGCTAAAGCAGAGACCCCTCCGCGGGAAGTAGATTTCAATTTTAATTGGAAATTTACCCTAGTTGACTCCACTGAATTACCTGAGAAGTTACCCCTTAATGATAAGGAATGGCGTAACTTGCGCTTACCTCACGATTGGAGTGTTGAAGCATCTTTCTCTGAATCGTTAGAAGGCGCTACAGGATATTTACCAGGGGGAGTTGGCATATATCAAAAGCACTTTAAAACAACCGCTGATTTAGCTAACGAAAAAGTTTTTGTGATGTTTGATGGCGTATACAACAATGCCACTTTTTGGCTTAACGGTAAGAAGCTAGGTCATAACCCTTATGGTTATTCTCCTATTAACTTCGATTTAAGTGATAAATTAACGACTAACGGTAGCGACAATATATTAACCGTACATGTTGATCATTCACGTTATGGTGATAGCCGCTGGTATACCGGTAGCGGTATTTATAGAAATGTAAAACTCGTTACCGTCAACAAATTACATATTCCTATTTGGGGAACTTTTGTAACAACGCCTGAAGTATCAGCCGAACAAGCTAAAGTGAATATAAAAATCGATGTTGAGAACAAACACAGCTCAACAAATCGTTTTCAATTAACAACTCAAATCATTGATAATAAAGGTAACATTGTTGCTACAAGTACGAAAAAAGAGCGCTTAAAATCAAACAAAAAAGATACCTATACAGCCAAATTCACTATTGATAACCCTAAATTGTGGGATATTGATAAACCTAATATGTACTCTGCAGTAACAACATTATCTATTGAAGGTAAAAATGTAGATACCTACACAACTCCATTTGGTATTCGTAGCATTGCTTTTATTCCTAAGAAAGGCTTTTTTCTTAACGGAAAATCAACTTTAGTTAAAGGTGTTTCTTTACACCATGACGGCGGCTTAGTCGGTGCGGCAGTACCAAAAGAAGTATGGCGTAGACGCCTTGCCTCACTAAAAGATGCTGGATTGAATGCAATAAGAACAACGCATAACCCATTTTCTCAAGAATTTTTAGACTTATGTGATGAGATGGGCATATTAGTTCAAAACGAATTTTTTGATGAATTTGATTACGCTAAAGACAAACGTCTTAACTACCATGAACGCCACGATGACAATATTACCAAAGGTTACGTTGAACATTTTCAACAATGGGCAAAAAGCGACTTAACACGTACTATGCTTCGTGATCGAAATCACCCCAGTGTATTTATGTGGAGTATAGGTAATGAAATTGAATGGACTTATGTACATTACCGTTACGTTACTGGATTTTGGAGTGACTTAGATGATCCAATGAAAATGGATGGCAGCTTTTGGGGATCCGCTCCTAAATTTACACCCAAAGAGCTAAAGAAACGATACGATGAATCTACCAAAGGTGAGCATGTTCTTGCTGATACTGCTGTTAAGTTAAATAAATGGGTAAAAGAACTTGATACAACGCGCCCTACAACAGCTAACTTTATTTTACCCCAAGTAAGTCATGTAAGTGGATATGCTGATGCAGTAGATATCGCAGGATACAGTTACCGCAACAGTGTTATTCCTTGGGCACAAACTCACTTTCCTGACAAACAAGTGACTATTAATGAAAATCCAGGTAGTTGGGATGATTGGAAACAAGTACTGCAATTTCCTGGTGTATTTAGCCAATTTATGTGGACAGGTATTGACTACATGGGCGAAAGACACAAAAAATGGCCAGCTAAAAGTGGCTGGGGCGACATGCTTAATTTAGCTGGTTTTAAAGTGCAAGGTTGGAATTACTTTAAAAGTGTTTGGGTTAATGAACCACATATTTCATTAGGGACTTTACCTTTATCTGAATCAGGTTTTGAAGCTGAACCACTATCAGGATTGGCTGTAGCTAAAGATCAAGCAAGTTACAAATGGCGTAATTCTAATATGCATTGGAATTACAAGAAAGGCGAACCTGTACTTGTTGAAGTGACCTCAAATCACTCTATTGTTGAGCTACTACTCAACGGTGAATCACTTGGGTTCCGCAGTATGTCTGAATCGCCTGATAGAATTTTCCGCTGGGTTGTTCCATATCAATCAGGTGTGCTAACAGCAAGAGCCGGTTTTAAAGGCCAAGAAATTGCAGCCAAGCTTGAAACCGCAGGAAGAGCAGTAGGTTTTACTTTAACAGCAGATAAAACCACATTAACGGCAGATGGCTACGATTTAGCACATTTAGTGGTTCAGCTTATTGATTCAAAAGGCCGCCCAGTAAAAACCGATAATACTAAAGTCACTTTTAGTGTTGACGGTGATGCTAGATGGTTAGGTGTAGATTCTGGAGTTCCTGAGAATATACAAGACTTTCAATTAAAAAGCATAGTAACAGCTAAAGGACGAACTCTTGCTATCGTACAATCAAATACTGTAGCAAATAGAGTAACGATTACCGCTACAGCTAAAGGCTTTAAGCCACAATCAATTAGTTTAAACTTACAAAAGTAACTCATAGAAAACAGGTTGGTTTTATATAAAACCAACCTGTTTTCTCACTTATTTATATCCACTTCTAGATAACTTCTAAAAAAACACACATTTCCGACATATTGTTACTGCCCTTCGGCCGACTTTTCGCTATAATATCGCGCTCTTAATTTCATCTATTTTCATTTATATCTAACAATAGGTAATTTGCATGTCGGTACAACAGCAGGAAGTCGATTTACGTCGTACCTTCGCTATCATTTCTCATCCTGATGCGGGTAAAACAACCATTACTGAAAAAGTATTACTTTTTGGTCAAGCTTTACAAAAAGCGGGAACCGTAAAAGGTAAAAAATCAGGTCAACACGCAAAATCTGATTGGATGGAAATGGAAAAAGATCGTGGTATTTCAATTACTACCTCAGTAATGCAGTTTCCTTATAATAAATGTCTAGTTAATTTACTTGATACTCCCGGCCATGAAGATTTCTCGGAAGATACCTATAGAACATTAACCGCAGTAGACTCTTGCTTAATGGTAATTGATGTTGCAAAAGGTGTTGAAGCCCGAACCATTAAATTGATGGAAGTTACTCGCTTACGTGATACACCTATTATTACCTTCATGAACAAAATGGACCGCGATGTACGTGATCCTATGGAAGTTATGGATGAAGTTGAAGACGTATTAAAAATTAAGTGTGCGCCTATTACTTGGCCAATTGGCATGGGTAAAGAATTTAAGGGCGTGTACAACCTGTTAACTAACGAAACCTTTCTGTATCAAACGGGCCAAGGTCATACTATTCAAGAAAAACGAGTAATAAAAGGCTTAGATAACCCTGAACTTGATAAAGCAATTGGTAACTATGCTGATGATTTACGTGAAGAACTTGAACTTGTTCAGGGTGCATCGCACGAATTTAATTTAGAAGAATTTTTAAAAGGTGATCTAACCCCTGTATTTTTTGGTACAGCATTAGGTAACTTTGGTGTTGACCACATGCTAGATGGTTTAACCAAGTGGGCACCAAAACCCTTACCACGTTTAACGTCAACTCGTGAAGTTAAAGCTGAAGAAGATAAATTCTCAGGCTTTGTATTTAAAATACAAGCCAACATGGACCCTAAACATCGTGACCGTATTGCCTTCATGCGTATTTGCTCAGGTAAATATGAAAAAGGCATGAAAATGAGACAAGTACGTATTGGCAAAGATGTAAAAATTGCCGATGCGGTAACCTTTATGGCAGGTGACAGATCAAACGTTGAAGAAGCTTACGCAGGCGATATTATCGGTTTACATAACCACGGTAGTATTCAAATAGGTGATACCTTTACCGCTGGTGAAGACATGAAATTTAGCGGTATTCCAAACTTTGCACCTGAAATGTTCCGCCGTATTCGCTTACGTGATCCGCTTAAAATGAAACAACTTCAAAAAGGCTTAATACAGCTTTCTGAAGAAGGTGCTGTACAAGTATTTAGACCATTAAATTCAAACGACTTAATTGTAGGCGCTGTAGGTGTACTACAATTTGAGGTGGTTGTTCAACGTTTACGCACAGAGTACAAAGTTGAGGCTATATACGAGCCAATTAGTGTTGCAACAGCTCGTTGGTGTACATGTGATAACGAACGCACGTTAGAGCAGTTTAAAAAGAAAGCTTACGACAACTTAGCGTTAGATGGTGGCGATAACTTAACCTATATTGCTCCGACTATGGTTAACTTGAGTTTGGCGCAAGAGCGAGCGCCGGATATTGTATTCCATAAGACACGTGAACACTAAATTGGTGTTGTAGATAGTATTTTATCGGCATTATTTTATTATTTTTATTCGTCACTTAGTAAACTAAGCTCCTCATAAAAATAATAAAATGCTTTGATAAAAAACTATCTACTTAACCAAATAAAATTATTTACGAGCTGCGTTTTTTAGCAGTGATGGTTTTAAGTTTGTTTATATAAACAAAGATAAAACCGAACAACAATAACAGAGCTTATTAAAATGAATATTAAGAACTTACTTGCTGACATCGTTTCTACTGCAATGCTTTCTGCAGGTTTACCTGAAGGTACTAACCCTGCAATTAGTCTTTCAACTAAACCACAATTTGGTGATTACCAAGCAAATGGTGTAATGGGCGCAGCTAAAAAACTAAAAACTAATCCACGCGAATTAGCGACTCAAGTTGTAGCCGTGTTAGAGCCAGAATTAGTGGCGAAAGGTATTGCTGAAAAAATTGAATTAGCAGGCCCTGGCTTTATTAATATTCATTTAGATAAAAAATGGTTAAGTGAGCAATTAGTTAATAGTTCAAGTGATATAAATTTAGGTGTAACCCAACGTGGTTCACTACCTAACGAAAAAGCTCAAACCGTTGTTGTTGATTATTCAGCGCCAAACCTTGCTAAAGAAATGCACGTAGGCCATTTACGTTCAACCATTATTGGTGACGCGGTTGTACGAGCTTTAGAGTTTCGTGGCGACAAAGTTATTCGTCAAAACCACATGGGCGATTGGGGTACACAATTTGGTATGTTACTCGCTCATTTAAGTGACAAACTAGCCTCTGATGAAGTGGCTGAAACCGCTCTTGCCGATTTAGAAAACTTTTACCGTGAAGCAAAAGTAAGATTTGATAACGAAGATGGTTTTGCTGACAGAGCGCGCGACTACGTTGTTAAGCTGCAAGGTGGCGATGCTGATTGTGCTGTACTTTGGCAACAATTTATCGATATATCTATCGCACACAGTGAAGACATTTATAAAAAATTAAATGTAACCCTTACCCGTGACGACATTATGGGCGAAAGTGCTTACAACCCAGATCTTCCTAAAGTTATTGATGAGTTAATGGCTCAAAATATTGCTGTTGAAGATCAAGGCGCTAAAGTTGTATTTATTGATGAGATGGCAAATAAAGACGGCGAACCTTCTGTATTTATTGTTCAAAAATCAGGTGGTGGTTACTTATACGCAACAACTGATTTGTCAGCCTGTCGATACCGTAGCGGTGAATTAGCAGCAGATCGCATTATTATATTTACCGATGCTCGCCAAGCGCTTCACTTTAAACAAGTAGAAATTGTTGCACGCAAAGCAGGTTTTTTACCTGAGCATGTTGGTTATGATCATTGCCCGTTTGGTATGATGATGGGTGACGACGGAAAACCATTTAAAACCCGTACGGGCGGTACAATAAAACTAGCTGAATTACTTGATGAAGCCGTAGTACGCGCATCCGCTTTAATTAAAGAAAAGAATCCTGATTTTTCCGATGAGTTATTATCTGAAATTTCTGAAAAAGTAGGTATTGGCGCAGTTAAGTTTGCTGACTTATCAAAAAACAGAACCAGCGATTACATCTTTAACTGGAAAACCATGCTAAGTTTTGAAGGCGCTACAGCACCTTATTTACAATATGCGTATTCTCGTATTCAAAGTATATTTACTAAAGCTGGGATTTCAGCTGAACAATTAGATTACTCACAATTACAGCTTATAGAGTTACAAGAAAAAGCGTTAGCGATGAAATTATTACAACTTGAAGAAGTGATCGACTCAGTAATTTCTGAGTGTACACCTAACTTACTTTGTAATTATTTATATGAGTTAGCGAGTTTATACATGAGCTTTTACGAAGCTTGCCCTATTCTTAAAGACGATATCAGTGAAGAAGTGAAAAAATCTCGCTTAGCATTATGTGCTCTCGTCTCTAAAACCCTAAATAAAGGATTAGATATTTTAGGTATTGAAGTTATGGAAAGAATGTAGCAAATCACCTTATAAGGCGCTTCATGAAAATCTTGTTGATAGATACACAGCAACACGTATTAGATGTAATAAAACCAGCATTTAATACAAGTAAAGATGAAATTACTCATGTTACTAATTTAGCTATTTTGCAAAAACTACTACAACAAACAAAGTTTGATGTAGTAGTTACTCCCTCTTTACTTGGTAAAATAAATGGTGACGAATTACTAAGAACCTTAGCAAACAGCTTTCCGCATATGGTTCGTGTGCAAGTCATTAATCACGAACATAACACCACACAACATGCTCATTTTAATTTTACTCAACCACTTAATTTAGCTGCTATAAAAACTAAATTGAGTCAAAGTCAGCAACATAGTCAAGCCATTACCAAAGATCTGATTATTAAAGCAGTAGCAGGTATAAAAACATTACCTAGCCCGCCTAAAGTGTATATGCAATTAAACCATGCGTTAAAAGATGCTAAGACTGACTCACAAAAAATAGCCGAGATAATTCTTCAAGATCCAGGATTAACAGCTAAAGTATTACATTTTGCTAATAGCTCCTTAATGTCGAAAGGTAAAAATATTACCAGTATCAATGACGCTATTACTAAAATGGGTGTTGATACTCTTTGTTGTATAGTAATGACCGCAGAGTTATTTACTTATTCACCAGATATTCCCAATTTTTCATTAGAAAAAGAGCAATTACATAGCTTTGCTACTGCTAAATTAGCAGCCTCTATTGTGAAACCTGAATTAAAACAACAAGCTATGATAGCTGGGTTATTACACGCTATTGGTAAAGTCGTACTTTATGAAATAAAGCCTAATTTAACAGAAAAGTTTTTTCAACTTCGTAACCCAAAAGAAGATAACACTCCTCTTGAATTCAAAGTTTTTGGAACAGATCATTGTCATGTAGGCGGATACCTATTGCATACATGGAGCTTTTCTTATTCATTAATTGAAGCGGTTATTTTACACCGCAGTCCTGACAAATTATTAAAGTCGTCATTTGGTGTAGCGCAAGCCGTTTATTTAGCGAATACATTATTAAAAGAACGCGAACCTGATGCTGCTTTTATTAAACATTATAAAATGGAAGCTGTGCTAGATAAGATTAAACAAAGAGCAAATAAATTACGTTAAACACTAAAGGGAACGTTATGCTATTAACTGATAGCCACTGCCATATAGATTTTGATAACTTTACAAATGAGTTAATCTTACTTTTAGAGCAGTGCTATCTTCAAGGCATTCATCGAATAATTGTGCCATCTATTGCCCCTAAAAATTGGCAGAAAGTTTTAGAGCTATCAACATATAATAAATCAATCTCCTCGCCCTCTTGTTCAATCATTTCAAACAAAAATAATAATCAACAATCACACGCTAAATCATGTCAGCTATTTCCATGCTTGGGCATTCACCCATGGTTTTTAAATGATTTAGATGAAAGCGCGTTAGCACAACTTACTTCGCAAGTAGCGAAACATTCAGACAAGATAGTTGCGATTGGTGAAACCGGCATCGATAAAGTTATCGCACAAAATCATAATAACTTAGATAAACAAATAGCCTTTTTTGAGCATCAACTCTCGTTAAGTAACCAATATAACTTACCGATAATAGTGCATCATAGACGCTCTCACGACACTATTACCACACTATTAAAAAAACATCAGCCTAAAGCCGGTGGGGTAATTCATGCTTTTTCAGGCAGCTATCAAGAGGCGAAAAATTATATAGACTTAGGTTTTAAATTAGGAGTGGGTGGCACTATTACTTATGAGCGTGCTCAGAAAACAATTAAGGCGATTAAAAAGCTACCACTAGAAAGTTTATTATTAGAAACCGACGCACCAAGCATGCCATTACAAGGCCATCAGGGAGAAGACAATTCTCCCTTACGACTTATCAATATAGTAAAATGTTTAGCTGAAATAAGATCCGAAAGTGTCGATGAAATGGCTCAAGCCATTGAAAAAAACATTGATAATTTATTTTTCAGCAGAGAGTCTGAAACCTTGGCGACTAAAACGATTTAAACCTCGAGTAAGTAAAAAACCAATACACACTGCAATTATCATCATTAAACGTAACAGGGCGTGATTATCGTAACTCGTGGTATCTAAATCATCCGTAAAATAGTTTTTCTTCACGGTTATACGCATAAAACCAATAAGTTTATCTGTTCTAATCTCTTGGATAAAAGGAATATTCTCATCACTTTTATTACTTTTATTTAAGGTAATACCGTAAACATCTTTTATACTAGCGCTATTACGTGAAGACGCGATTGTTTTTCCGGTTTCATCATATATATGCGCATCATAAATCCACTTAGCGTCTGCTACACCATCGACATATTTTTGTAATTCGTCATTATTATCAATAAGCTGTAAAGACAAAACACCAGTAATAGCCTGCTCTAAATGTTGTTCCGCTAAAATATAAAAATGATCATGTATCGCTTTTTCAGAACGATAATTACTTGTTACCCATAAATTAAGTAAAACAATAATCAAAACAATCGCTATAGCTAATTGCATTAATTTATTATAAATAGATGATAATTTAGGGTATAAAGGCAGATTAGATGTTTCCATAATCCTCTATGATATTTGCTTTGCTATGGATACACTATAGAGGGTTCTTGGTGTATTTAAAATATCTATAGAACATCTTTTTAATGATGAGTACGATTAAGTTTAATTATTGCGTTATTAACTGCTGAATAATTAAACTTAATCGTATTCAAATATACAAATAAACTTACCTCAATCATAGTAGGCTTTAAAGTGACTAATAACGTACACAACTTTATTCTAGAAAAAATTAATACACTTCCACTTTCACAAGTAATATTACCCACTCAAGCGCCAGAGTTATTCCCTTTTAGTGTTGTTTTATCAACAAGTACCTTTACTATAGATTCGAACTGCCAATGTGAGGAGTCTCTTAAGGAAGATTCGCAACAAATAAATACAGTAACCAATGTAAATTCAAGAATTGAGCTTGTTGTATTCAGTGATATTTCTCTCGCCCTACTTTCACAACTTACACAAACTTGCGATATTTCATTAACGGCATTAACCGCTATTAACCATAGAAATAACCTAATAAGTTATCGCTTTGCTATCACAACAGCTGAGCTAAGCCTATCTAGACAAAAGCTGATTACTTTTGCTGAAAATAACAACATAGAAGCCGCTATTTTATTTAATGCGCCTAAGTTAAACGTTCCTGGCTTATTAGTAATGGACATGGATTCAACCACAATAAAAATTGAATGTATTGACGAAATAGCGACATTAGCTGGCGTAGGTGAACAAGTATCAGCCGTTACAGAACTAGCTATGCAAGGGAAATTAGACTTTTCTGAAAGCCTATATCAGCGTGTAGCAACTTTAGAAAATTCTTCAGAACAAATACTTGCCGACGTAGCTAAAAATATTCCGTTAATGGAAGGCTTAGAAACATTAATTGCTGAATTGAAAAAGCACCAATGGCGTGTAGCAATAGCCTCTGGTGGTTTTACTTATTTTGCAGATCACTTAAAAGACATGTTGTCATTAGATGCGGCTTACGCAAATACATTAGAAATTATTGATGGAAAACTTACCGGTAAAGTACTTGGAAATGTAGTCGACGCACAAGTGAAAGCTGATTGCTTATTAAAATTAAGTGACGAGTATAACATTCCTCATCAACAAACTGTTGCTATGGGTGATGGTGCTAACGATTTAGTTATGATGGAAGCAGCTAACTTAGGTGTAGCATTTCATGCTAAGTCAATCGTAAAAGCAAAAGCCGATACCGCAATTAATACATCTGGCTTAGACTGTATGATTCATTGGCTAGCATAAATAAATGAACAATTTAACACATTGATATTCCTTATCAATGTGTTAAATACTTACACTCCAAGCTTAACTCTTAACAGTGTTTCTTTCGTAATGTCTACAATTTGAACCACCCCTGAAACATTCCATATATTTTGCTCTATTTGCTTGCCTCTATGTATCGCATAAGAACTAATGTAACCCAGTTCAGGGCTTAAATATTCCATATCAGGTGCATCAGTTCTAGATAACTTTAATTGTAAACATAAAAAGTCACCTGTTTTTAAAGCATTTTTTATAAACATATCTTGTAATTTAATTGTACCTAAATCAGTAGATAGTTTTGTGATGACTGAGTTTTCAACAAGCTCTACACCCGGTTTTATTGCAACATACAATATAGTAGTAATAGGCGTATCTGAAGCATGCATCTTTTTAAGACTAATCATTAAATCGTTAGTTGCGTGTAGATGATTTAATAACGGGTATAAATTATATGTATTTTTTTTATCACTTATTTGGCGCATAAATGATAGTAACTTTCCGTTTGCTTGCCCACTAGCAATCGCTTCAATTTTATATCGGCTACCACTTGTTTGAACAATTAAGTTAGGAATATCAAGTACACTACTATAAATATTACGAAGCGGTTTAGCTAAACTTGGCACCATCAAAGCATATTCGTCAGGCGTTAATTTATCTTTGTTTTTATCTATTAGGGCTTTAAAAAAAGTTCTTCCAATATGTTTATGTTTTTCAACATAAACCCTAAGGTTAATGATTGTTTTTTTCTTATTAACTCTAACCACTTCATAAGGCAAAGCTTTTAAATCAAATGCCGAGGTAACTTTTTGTAATTCCGGAAAAGATAAATAAACAATGTCACCTTTATTTAGTGCTACATCATTTTCAAATTCTATTTTAAGACCTGAAGCCGAAAAATCGAGAGACTTTGCTGGCCATTTAAGGTTTTGGCATGTTACATCAACAGACGTTCTATATTTAAATCGGGCTTCTTGTCGGTGGTCTTTATAATGAATACCCAATTCTTCTATATAGATAGGCGCAATGGAGCGTTTATGACCAAATGCTTTAATTCGAGATGGCTCAATATTATCAAAATTGTATTCTCTGTATGTCTTGGTTAAATATTCATCGGTAATATCGTTAACAACCACTAAACAAGATAAGGCATCAATTTTTGCTAAGTTTTCATTACTTACAGGTAAGTTTAAATATTTATTTTTTGCAACAAGAGATTCAGACAAGGTAAAAAAGGAATTCGCTTTTTCTTTATTAATTCCTTTAATTGATAAAGTACTAATAGCAAAATGAGATTTATTAGCGGCAAAACCTAAAAATTGACTCATAAAGCTTGAATCAGCTTTTAACTGAATTTCATCAGCAGTATAAAAGTAGTATTTATCTTGGCTTTTATGGATAAAGCTATAAACCAAAAGATGATTACCCATAACAGCAACTTTCTTTAAGCGCTGAATTCGTTCAGCAGAGAGTAAAAAGTTAAGCGTAGAATGCTTATCTTCATCTTGCCAATATTGGAAAACATTCTGATTATTGGGGCAAGTTAGAGCATATTTAGGTAAAAAACCTTCCTCTTCTTTTCCAAGAAAAACAGGTAATTCATTCAGCTTAGGTAAAACATATTGTTCAAAGTTACGAGCTTGTAAGGCACTAATAGTATTGTCTAAATTAATTTTATAACGTCTTTTGTTACCTTGTATAAAACCTTCTAAAAACTGTTTAAAACCGTCTCTAAAATTTTCATTTGGGTAAACACGTTTCACACCAACAAGCTGAATATTATCAATTAATTGTATATTCTTTACTTCATATTCAAAAACATCATTTGAGCCAAACTCAAATTCTTCTTCTAAGCCTAAAAAGCGTATGGCAATTATTTTACCTGTGATAAGTTTTTCAATGCTAGGGATCCTAAACTTACAACCATTAACGCTAATATCAGAGCTATTACACTTAATTGCTTTACCATCTAAAGTAACTGATAGCACAATTGAGAAGTTCATTCTTTCTTCTTTGCGATTCAAATAATCGCCGAATTTAAATAATTGTGCAGGGTATTGTGTTTTTTCAAACACTTTTTGAGCAGGCTTTTTATTAATTTGAAGGGCTTTAATACCCGCTTTCTCTTTTTGGTATATAACTCTAAAATTATTTTCTGTATTGGTTACCGCTTCATAAACACCAAATGTATACTTTCCATAAAATGCTAGGTTTTCTTCAAAAACTTTAATGGCAATATCATCTAAAAAATGAGATCGACCTTCGTTTTCATAGACTTTACACTCACCATCAACATGACCTCGTAAATCAACTAATCGAGTACATGGGCCAGCCAAACGTTTTAATTCCATTTTTAAGAGGAAACGTTCAGTTTTTGGAAGATGAGATACTTTCGCAGTAAATTTAGTCTCAAAATCCTTATTTAGAACTTGACCACGAAACTCATCAATTATTTTTTGGTACTTAGCAAGATTATTAGTCATTCAAGTTTGTATATCAGTTAAAAAGAGGTAACAATTCAGTATATTTAGTCATATACAAAATACTCATGTAATTGTATATCACAAAACAATTATCAAAACACAGCAATTTTCATGCCTCTAGAAGATTAAAATCATTAACTGTTAATGTTTTTGCTCAAGCGCTTGTTTGCTGGGCTTAAAAAAACTTATAGCATTATTAATTATTACTCCTAAGGTTTGTCATAAATTTGACCTTTTTTGATAAATTTAATATTGCATACATTATTTATACGATAAAAATTTATAACAATATAAATCACTTATCAAACAATACGTTTAAAAATAGGTAAAACCATATGGCAAAACCGTCAAAAATTGAATTTGTGTGTACCGATTGCGGAATGAATCATCCTCGTTGGCAAGGTCAATGTAAGTGTGGAGCATGGAATACACTCACCGAAATGAAACTTCCCACAAGTCAGGTTAAAAAAGCGACTGGCAATAGCGGCGGTTATGCCGGTGGTATAGGTGGCGGTTCAAAAAAAATAAATGAAATAGACTCTGTTGAAGCTGAAAAACAACTTACGGGTATAGGAGAACTTGATCGAGTGTTATGTGGTGGTGTTACTACTGGCTCTGTCAATATTATATCAGGCGACCCCGGCGCAGGAAAAACCACACTACTTTCAGATTTAGTTGCTCGCATGTCTGAAACAACCGCTTCCCTTTACTGTACGGCTGAAGAATCACTTTCTCAGTTTAAAAATAGAGTAAATCGTTTAAAGTTGAATTATAACGAAGATAACCTTTACTTGCTGTCTGAAACAAGTGTTGAATCAATTATTGCAGAACTTGATTCAAAAAAAATAAAGTTTGCTGTTATCGACTCCATTCAAGCGGTAGTTACCGATAACGCCAATGGTAGCCCAGGTTCACCTTCTCAAGTAAAAGGTGCTGCGCAATTACTTACCCAATATTGTAAGCAAAATAATGTCACCATGTTTCTTATCGCTCATGTAAATAAAAACAATGAAATTGCAGGCCCGCAAACCTTAGTTCATATTGTTGATGCGTTATTACATATTGATACCAACGACGGCCAAATACGTACACTCAGAGCCAACAAAAACCGTTTTGGTGATATAGACACTGTAGGTATTTTTAGAATGTGTGAAAAAGGTATGCTCAGTGTTGATAACCCTAGCGAGATTTTTCTCTCAGGATCTACTACCGAATCACCCGGCTCGGCAATTACCTGCATTAGAAAAGGTAACCGAAATATTTTATTAGAAATACAATGTTTAACGACAGAAACTGAAGCAGAGTTTCCGCAAAGAGTATGCGTAGGATTAAACATGAACCGTATAAAAATGCTCACGGGGATATTACGTAAACATACAAAAACAAAGATTTTTCATGATACCTTTTTTAATATCGTGGGTGGTTTAAAAATAGATGAATCTGAAACCTGTATTGATCTTGCGCTAGTTACCGCACTACTGAGCAGTTTAAATGATTTTATTATCCCGCGCACAACTTGCATTATGGGTGAGCTAAGTCTAAACGGTGATGTACGCCCTATTGATAGCGGCGTTCCTCGCGTAAAAGAAGCCGCCCAACATGGTTTTTCTCAAATAATTATTCCGTTTAGAAATTATCATAAGTCTATGGAAGGTTTAGGAGCGACCATTTCTGCAGTTAAAACCATTCATGAGTTACTCGCGATAATTAAATAATCACTTATTTGTAGACCCAAGGTCAAAAAAGGCTACTTAACAGTAGCCTTTCAACTTATCACTTAATATTAAACCTATTACTCAGGTTCATAATCTAAGTTAGCCGATAACCAACGCTCAGCTTGCGGCATAGTCATCTCTTTTCTTATAGCGTAATCCTCTACTTGGTCTTTCGCTACTTTAGCTACAGCAAAGTACTTAGCTTCTGGGTGAGCAAAATACCAGCCACTTACGGCAGCACCTGGCCACATTGCGTAGCTAGACGTTAACTCCATACCAATGTTATTTTCAACATCAAGTAACTTCCACAACAAGCCTTTTTCAGTATGTTCAGGGCATGCTGGGTAACCAGGAGCAGGACGAATACCTTGATATTTTTCACGAATTAAATCATCGTTTTCTAGATTTTCGTCTTTAGCATAACCCCAGTATTCTTTACGGATTTTTTCATGTAAATATTCTGCGGTCGCTTCTGCTAATCTATCGGCTACAGCTTTAGCCATTATGCTATTGTAATCGTCATGATTCGCATCAAAGGCTTTTACAATTTCTTCAACGCCAAAACCTGCTGATACAGCAAAGGCACCAACATAATCTTTAATGCCTGACGCTTCATCTGCAACATAATCAGATAAACAGCGGTTAAACTGCCCTGCGGGTTTTTTACTTTGTTGACGTAATTGATGTAAGCGTTCTAATTTAGTGGTTCTGGTATCATCAGTAAAAAGGATCAAATCATCATTTTCACGATGAGCAGGAAATAAACCAAATACCGCTTTACCTTTTAGTTTTCCATTACCTATCACATCATCCAACAAGGCATTTGCATCATCAAACAACTTAGTTGCTTCTTCACCTACCACTTCATGTTTAAGGATCAATGGGTATTTACCCGATAGTTGCCAAGTCATAAAGAATGGCGTCCAATCGATGTACTTTCTCACAATCGATAAATCAATATCATCTAATACTGTTACGCCTAACTTTTTAGGTGTCGTTGGCGTGTAATCATCAAAACTTATTGGAACAGCATTTTTACGAGCATCTTGTAATGAAATGAGCGTAGAACGAGGACCTTTTTTATAATGACGTTCTCTTACACGTACATATTCTTCTTTTTGACGCTCCATAAATGCTGGGCGAAGTTCATCAGACAACAAGGCACTTACTACAGAAACCGAGCGCGATGCATTAGGCACATAAACAACAGGATGATCATATTGAGGTTCAATTTTAACCGCTGTATGTGCTTTAGATGTTGTTGCACCACCTATTAACAGAGGTAAATTAAAATCTAGTCGCTTCATTTCTTTAGCAACATGTACCATTTCATCAAGTGATGGCGTAATAAGACCTGACAAACCAATAATGTCGCACTTTTCTTCTTTTGCTACTTGAAGAATTTTCTCTGTTGAAACCATAACGCCAAGGTCAACAATATCGTAGTTATTACATTGTAAAACTACGCCTACAATATTTTTACCTATATCATGTACGTCGCCTTTTACCGTTGCTAATAGCACTTTACCATTAGACTTAACTTCGGTTTTTTCGGCTTCAATAAACGGATTTAAGTGAGCTACAGCCTGCTTCATTACACGCGCAGATTTAACCACTTGCGGTAAAAACATTTCACCGGCACCAAATAAATCACCAACTACGTTCATGCCGTCCATTAACGGACCTTCAATGACATCTAGTGGGCGAGCTGCAATTAAACGCGCCGCTTCGGTATCTTCAATAATAAATTCGTTAATACCTTTAACCAACGAATGTTCTAAACGTTTATTTATAGGCAATTCGCGCCATGTTAAATCAGCTTTATTATTCGCTTTGCCGCCTTGCCCTCGATAACCTTCAGCTAAATCTAATAAGCGCTCAGTAGCTCCGTCATCACTGTTCTGAATAACGTCTTCAACAGCTTTTAATAAATCTTTCGGGATATCTGAATAAATAGCTAACTGACCCGCATTTACAATTCCCATGTCCATACCATTTTTAATGGCGTGATATAAAAATACGGCATGAATCGCTTCACGTACTGGGTTATTACCACGAAATGAAAATGAAACGTTCGATACACCACCTGAAATCATGGCGTACGGTAGGTTGTCTTTAATATCTTTTACGGCTTCAATAAAATCAACGGCATAATTGTTATGTTCTTCAATACCGGTAGCTACAGCAAAAATATTAGGATCAAAAATGATATCTTCTGCTGGGAAGCCAATCTCATCGACTAATATATGGTAAGCACGATGACAAATTTCGTATTTACGCTCACGAGTATCTGCTTGACCTACTTCATCAAAAGCCATAACAATAACGGCTGCGCCATAACGACGTAACAATTCAGCTTGTTTGCGGAAGATATCTTCTCCCTCTTTCATACTGATAGAGTTAACAATACCTTTACCTTGAATACATTTTAAGCCTTCTTCTATGATGTCCCACTTAGAGGAATCGATCATAATTGGTACTTTGGCGATATCGGGCTCACCGGCAATTAAATTCAAAAAGCGAACCATCGCGGATTTTGAATCCAACATGCCTTCATCCATGTTGATATCGATGATTTGCGCGCCGTTTTCTACTTGTTGTAGAGCTACTGCGATAGCTTCATCAAACTTCGCTTCAGTAATTAAACGTTTAAATACAGCAGAACCGGTAACGTTAGTTCGTTCACCTACGTTAACAAATAGGCTATCACCATTAATCGTTAAGGCTTCTAATCCAGATAAGCGGCAAGCGACTTCGCGTGGCTTAATTTCGCGAGGTGTTATACCCGCAACTGAATCAGCCATACCTTTAATATGTTCAGGTGTTGTACCACAACAACCACCAATAATATTTAAAAAGCCAGATTCAGCCCATTCACTTACGTGTGAATTCATGTCCTCTACTGTGAAGTCGTATTCACCAAATGCATTAGGTAAACCCGCATTAGGGTGAGCAGATACAGCAGTGTCTGATATACGACTTAATTCTTGTACGTATTCACGTAATTCAACCGGCCCTAAAGCACAGTTCAAACCAAATGATATAGGTTTAGCGTGACGTAAAGAGTTATAAAATGCTTCAGTTGTTTGCCCTGATAATGTACGACCTGATGCATCGGTAATCGTACCGGAGATCATTACGGGGTATCGCACACCGAGCTCTTCAAATACACATTCAACCGCAAATATTGCGGCTTTGGCATTTAACGTATCAAATATAGTTTCAATCAAGATCAGATCTGAACCACCTTCAATTAATGCTTTAGTTGATTCAATATAGGCGTCTTTTAATTCGTCAAAAGTTACATTTCGAAAAGCAGGATCATTTACATCAGGAGATATTGAACAAGTACGGTTTGTTGGCCCTAAAACACCAGCAACAAAACGTGGTTTCTCTGGGTTTTTAGCCGTAAACTCATCAGCTGCTTGGCGAGCAATTTGTGCAGCAACCAAGTTAATTTCAGCGCTGTACTCTTGCATATCGTAATCAGCCATAGCAATAGTTGTGGCATTAAACGTATTGGTTTCGAGTATGTCTGCGCCAGCAGCTAAATATTCGGTATGTATTGCTTTAATAATATCGGGCTGAGTAAGCACCAACATATCATTATTGCCTTTTACATCAGAATGCCAATCGGCAAAACGATCACCTCGATAGTCTTGTTCTTCAAACTTGTATGCTTGGATCATAGTTCCCATAGCACCATCAAGTATTAAAATATTTTTACGAAGTTGTTGTTCAAATGTTTCAAAACTGGCTGACTTTTGCATCATTTTTTCCGATAAAAGGTCGTTAATAACAATCTCATGAATGAAACTGGTATAAATGTATTTACTATAAAAAGAACCTTGGTTCTATTTAATCATTAGGGTTAATAGCTTTTATGTTATTTGCATCTAATTTGTATGGGGTAATTTGATAAACGTAGTAGTTAAGCCAATTAGTAAATAACAAACTACCATGACTACGCCACGTACTACTCACCTCGTTTTCAGGATTATTATCAGGGTAATAATTTTCCGGTATAGCAGGCTTTCCTCCTGCATTTATGTCGCGCATAAATTCCTCATGTAAGGTTTCAGCGTCGTACTCCGGATGACCTGTTAAATAGACCTGTTTTTTATTTTTACTGGCAGCAACATACACACCGGCTTGCTCCGATTCGGCAATAATTTTGAGACCTTCTATAGATAAATAATCTTCTCTATCTATGTAGCCATAACGAGAATGAGGTACTTTAAATAAGTCTTCAAAACCACGCGTGAGCGGTTCTTTTATATCATTAGGTTTATGAGTAAAAACGCCTGAAAGCTTTTGCTTTCTTAAATGCCTTTGCAAACCATAATGATAGTATAAAGCAGCATGAGCTCCCCAACACGAAAACATAGTAGAAGTTACGTTGTCTTCGGCCCAATCAAATACTTCACAAATTTTATCCCAAAAAGTCACTTGATCATAATCCATTAAAGCTAATGGAGCCCCTGTAACAATTAACCCATCGTACTGTTTATGCTTAATATCATCAAATAAACAATAAAAATTTTCTAAGTGCTCTTTAGGTGTATTTTTCGATTCGTTGGCATGAATACGTACAAACTCAATATTAATTTGTAGTGGTGTATTCGATAACATTCTTAATATTTGTACTTCTGTCTCAATTTTATTGGGCATTAAATTGAGTATTGCCACTTGCATTGGGCGAATTTCTTGACGGGCAGCTCTATTCTCAGACATAACGAAAATATTTTCATTATTCAAAATAGATAAAGCAGGCAATTGATCAGGAATTTTAATGGGCATAAGACTCAACCTATAGAATATACAAAATTTAGCTTGAATGATTATAGCATTTTTCATTATGGCTATGTCAACATCTAAACGTATAGACGTCTAAACAGATTGTAATATTTTCTAACTTAAAAAATATAATGACATAAGTTTTAAAAATACCCGCTGAATTTAATATTAAGCTTTATAAATTTAGATCAAAAAAAATCTCGGACATGCCGAGATTTTAGTGAAAACGATTGCTGATTATTCAGCAGCTTCTTCTACTTTTTCAGTTTTTTCACTCTCAGGTACTTTCTTAGTTAAAAGTTCTGCGCGTAAACGTGAATCTAATTCTTTAGCTATTGCCGGATTTTCAGCTAGATATTTTGTTGAGTTAGCTTTACCTTGACCAATTTTATCGCCATTGTAGCTATACCAAGCACCAGCTTTTTCAACCATGTTATGCTTAACACCTAGGTCAATTAACTCGCCTAAGCTGTTAATACCTTCGCCATATAAAATTTGAAATTCAACTTGTTTAAACGGAGGAGCTATTTTATTTTTAACAACTTTAACACGTGTTTCGTTACCGACAATTTCATCGCCATTTTTAACAGCACCAATACGACGAATATCTAATCTTACTGAAGCATAAAACTTTAATGCGTTACCACCCGTTGTGGTTTCTGGAGAACCAAACATTACACCAATCTTCATACGAATTTGGTTAATAAAAATCATCATGGTATTTGATTGTTTAAGGTTACCTGTAAGTTTACGCATTGCTTGAGATAACATTCTTGCTTGAAGACCCATATGCGAGTCGCCCATGTCACCTTCAATTTCAGCTTTAGGTGTAAGAGCTGCAACAGAATCGACAACAATTACGTCAACAGCACCTGAACGCGTTAACATGTCACAAATTTCTAAAGCTTGTTCACCCGTATCAGGTTGAGATACTAATAATTCATTAATATTTACACCTAGTTTACCTGCGTAAATTGGGTCAAGTGCATGCTCGGCATCAACAAAAGCACAAATTTTTCCATTACGCTGAGCTTCCGCGATAACTTCTAATGTTAAGGTTGTTTTACCACTAGACTCTGGTCCGTATATCTCTACAACACGGCCTAATGGTAAACCGCCAGCACCTAGTGCGATATCTAATCCTAACGAACCTGTAGAGATTGTTTCTACATCCATACTACGGTTATCACCCAACTTCATTATTGAGCCTTTACCAAATTGACGTTCTATTTGACTTAACGCAGCAGAAAGTGCTTTTTCTTTATTCTCGTTCATTATTTATTGCTCCAAGATGATTTAGGTGCTTAATTCATTTTAATGAAACAAGTATACTGTATAGTCGTACAGTATCAAGTTTTTTATTAATTTATTTTTTATACTGGAAAATAAATCAATAACAAGACTTGCTATCCATTGAAAAATAACAATTTTATATTAATTAGTAACTTTTTAAAAAAATTTAAAAAAAAGTTACTCTTTTAATTTCTATTAGTTTTATACAGTAAATTATATTAATGCGTACAGTTATAATTTTAATTGAGTTACTCCCCAATAATCGCTACTTTTAGTTGTTAATTTCCAGCCTTTTTTGATAAGTACTTTTCGAATAAAGCGATTAATTAGCCCATGCCCAAAAACAACTATTTTTTCTTCTTTTTCAGCTAATCGAATTAAAGTAAGTGCCGCTCTTATAGAGCGTATTTTAGATTGTTTATAAGTTTCAAAGTGCCCTTTAAACCGAAGTAACCAAAAAATACGACAGCTATAAAGCCAAACCACTGTAGGTAAATATAAGGGAAGTTTATAACGTGGTAATTCCATTTCTCTTAATGTTTGATCTATTAATTCAGGTGATTTTCCGGTAAATATATGTGCTGAATGCAGTGCTCTTTTAAGATCACTTGATACAACAAAGTGAGACTTGTAGTCTTGAACATGTTGATAGTTGGGCCTACTGTTATTTGATATTTCGGATAGGTGGTATTGCCTTACCCATTTGACATAGCTGATAGCATTCATCATGCTGTTAACTGCAGCGACAGGCTTACCATGCCTAATTAAAACGATTTCCATATCTTCCTTATCCTAGTTTTTTATAAAACCATAAAAACAGCCGCTAATACCGTCATACCAATAACCCACCACCTATATTGTTTATTGGGTATTCTTTTAACAATAAATACCCCCGCATATGCGCCTAATGCGATAAACGGTAAGCTTATGATATTCAATAAGAATGAATCTATAGTGATGGTTTCCCATACAAAAATATGAAATGGTACTTTGAATAAATTTACCGCTAAAAAGAAACAAGCAGCTGTTCCTATAAATTCATTTTTGGGTAATCTCATACTTAATAAGTATAAGGCCATTACCACTCCAGCTAAGTTCCCCACCATGGTCGTTATACCGCCTAATAGCCCCATTAAAATAGCGAACCACATATAATCAGGCACATTTACGCGTTTATTTTGCTCTTGCCAAATCATTAGGGCCAAACTACCAAATAAAATAATCCCCATAAGTTGACGAAATATTTGATCATCAACATATTCTCCTATCAAGGTACCAATAATTACTCCTATAGCAGCCCAAGGAAATAGCTTTTTTAAATAGTACCAATTAGCGCTACGGTGATAATAAAAAACACCAAAAATATCGGCCATAACTAATAGAGGTAACATAATGCCTGTTGATTCTTTACCACCAAAGTTTAACGCGAGTAAAGGCACGGCAAACATTGAAATACCGCTAACACCTGTTTTAGCCATACCAATAAAAAAAGCCACAAGAAATAACAGTAATAAAGCGTTATAAGAGAGTTCGTAAGAAAAGAGAGACAACATTTAGGAATATTTTCCAATTGTGGTTTAAATTAAAGAAATAAAAAAGGATAGGTTTTAAAGAGAATTGAGTTCTCCTGCCTATCCTTATTATGCTAACGAATATTGTACGTTACTTACATAATATCAATGGTTTTTTCTCGTTTTTCAGCAAACCATAAATAAAACACGGGTAATATAAATAATGTGAACACAGTACCAATTAACATACCGGCTACTAATATAATACCAATACTGTTACGTGCTTCTGCGCCAGCACCTGTTACAAATACTAATGGGAGATGCCCAAAAACAGTTGCCGCCGTTGTCATCATAATAGGTCTTAATCGTGTTATAGCCGCTTCGGTTACCGCTTCTAATTTTGTTTTACCTTGTTCTTGAACATGGTTAGCAAATTCAACGATCAAAATACCATTTTTAGCAATTAAGCCCACCAAGGTGATTAAGCCTATTTGTGAATAAATATTGATTGTTGTTAACTCAATAAAAGGTAAAAGCAATGCGCCTGATAAAGCTAAAGGTACACAACCAAATAACACCACTAACGGATCTCTAAAACTATTAAACTGAATCGCTAAAATGAAAAATACAATAATAGATGAAACCCCTAATACGCTCATTAACGTACTACCTTCAGATCTAATTTGGCGAGACTCACCCGCGTAATCTAATCGATATGATTTAGGTAATATATCAGCAGCCGCTTTTTCCAATGTAGCTAATGCTGCTTCTTTACTTACCCCTGGTAAAACACCGCCAAAGATTTTAATAGAGTTTTGCTGATTAAATGTGGTGAGTTGTCTAGGACCAATCAACCATTTAATTTTAGCAAAGCTAGAAACAGTCACTAAACTGTTACTTGGCGTTTTAATGGTTAAACTTAAAATATCTTCTGGGTTAGCTCTTACCTTATTATTTACCATAGGAATAACTTGATAAGCTTTGCCGTTTGAATCAAATCGATTAACGTAGTTACTTGATAAAAAAACACTTAGCTGTTGATTTATGTCTGCAAAGCTAAGCCCTAAATCAGAAATTTTTTGTCTATCTATACTGAGTTCCATTTGTGGTAAATCAATCTTCAAATCAGTATCAGCAAATAAAAACTGTCCGCTGGCAAAAGCTGCACCAACCAATTTATCGGTATAGCCTTTCATGGTTTCGTAAGAATCAGGCGATTTGATCACCAACTCAACATCAAATTGCCCTGCTGTTGGTAATGATGGAGGTAATATAGGAAGTGAATCTAACCCCGAGTTCCCGACTAAATTCATATAAACCATAGGAACAAGATCTTCAGCACTTTCTTTACGTTCATCAGGTTTTACAAAGTTTAAGCCACCAAAGCCACCACTTTTAAAAACCACTTGCCAAATAGCTTCACTGTTAGGAATAGTTAATAATTTATCTACCATTTTAATAGTATGTTCTATGTTATACGCCATAGACGATTCTGGTGGTGATTGAATAATAACCACTACCATACTTTGATCTTCAATGGGGGCTAACTCTTTAGCAGAATATAAATAAAAGGGTACGGTAAGCATTGCAACAATGGCAGCGACTAAAACAATTTGAGTTTTAATCGTAAAAACGAAATCTAACAATTTTGCATAGGCACGCTGAATACGGAAAAATATAGCGTTTACATATTTGGTCATGCTGCCCTCTTTTCCGTCAGACGGAGAGATATGGGCACTCATAATAGGCGACAAAGTTACAGCTACAATACCCGAGAACAACACAGCAATTGCTAATGTAAAGGCAAACTCTTTAAACAACATACCCGTTAAACCTGATAAAAAACCAATCGGTGCATATACCGCAGCCAAGGTTAATGTCATAGATATAATAGGTACAAGTAATTGTCTTGAACTTTGTAGAGCCGCTTCAGTACGGGTTTTACCATCTCGCATATAGCGCGCAACGTTTTCAACAACAACAATCGCGTCATCTACCACTAATCCCACAGATAGAACAATGGCAAGTACAGTTAATAGGTTTAATGAAAAACCCATTAACGACATAGTCCAAATAGCACCTAAAATTGAAATTGGAATAGTAATTAATGGCACTAATGCACTTCTAAACGATCCCATTAAGGCTAAAACCACTAAACCCACAATGGTGATTGTTTCAAATAAGGTGATAATTATTTCTTTCAGTGAGTCACGCATATACAGCGTGCCGTCGTAAGCAAACTCAATATCAATACCATCTGGTAATGTTTTATTTATTTCTTCTACGGATTGATAAAGTGCATCTCCAATTGAAATTTCATTAGCTCCTGGTAAAGGCCAAACTGAAATATAAATGGTGTTGGTGTTATTGATTCTTGCCGTAACATTCGCTTCTTCTGCTCCTAAAGAAATATTCGCTATATCTTTTAAATAAATAACGTCGTCATTAATTTTTGTTACCACCAAGTCTTCGAATTCTTTAACGCTAGATAACTGAGAGTTAGTCACAATATCAATTTGCTGACGATCGTTTTGGCTGTATCCCAAAGTTGCTATGGTGTTGTTAGCTCTTAAAGCGTTAAAAACATCAACGGTGCTTAGCTTGTAGGCGGCGATACGTTCAGGATTTAAATTTACGCGCATGGCAATTTTTCGACCGCCTTCGAGTTCAACCTTCTGTACTCCATCAATGCTGGTAAGAGCTGGAAGTACCTGTCTTGTTAAGTAGTCACTTAACATAGAAGGATTGTTTTTATTTGAATTAACGTTTAAATAAAAAGCCGCAAAAGATCGATCAGCACGAACAACAGACACCACAGGGTCTTGTGCTCCTTCAGGCAACTCAAAGCGAATTTGACTCAACTTAGTGTTAATTTCGGCTAAAGCTTTTGTACTGTCTTCATTCAAATTTAAATGAACGGTAACCGTACTACTTCCCGCTGTTGTTGTTGAATCAACATAATCAACACCTGGTATTGTAGAAGATACACGCTCAATAGGATCAGTAATAAAGCCCTTAACAACTTTAGCTGAAGCGCCTGTGTAATAAGTATTAATGACTAACGATGAGCTTTCCATTTGCGGAAACTGAATAACAGGTATATCAAACGCGGCCCATATGCCCGATAAACAAATCACTAACGACAAAACAATAGACAATACGGGTTTACGAACAAACATATCCATTATGCTGGCTTTATTGTACTCAAGTGTGGCCATAATATTCCTTATTGTTCAGCAGTTGGGGCAGCTTTTGCGATAAAAACCTTCATACCGTCACGAAGTTTAAAAGCACCAAGAGTCGCTATGGTTTGCCCTTCTTCTAAACCATTTTTCAATACAACGTCTGTTTCATTTTTCAGCGCTATCGTCACTTGTTTACGCTTAGCACGATAACTACCTTGCCCACCTTCTTCTGGTGTTAGTATGAATACGTAATCACCAAATTGGTCATGAGTTAACGCTACATCAGGAATACTAATGCGGTTTTCAACATCACTGATAGGAGCGACTACATTCACTAATGAATTCGGTTTAATGGCATTATTTTTCACACTAAACTGCGCTCTATATGTTAAATGACGAGATTGTGAAGTCAGTACAGGTTCTACCGCAATAATATTGGCAGATAATGCTAAACCATTTGAACTGTTAATCATGACTGTTTCATTAATAGCAAGTTCAGAAAACGACTGAGGCAATGAAAACTCAACCCATAAATGATCAGTTACACCAACTAAATCAGCTATTTGACTATTACTATCTAAATATTGGCCTTGTGTTAAATTATGTAAGCCAACAACAGCATCAAAAGGCGCGGTAATGGTCTTTTTTTCAATTTTAGTATTAAGAGACATAACTTCAGATGTTGCGATAGCGAGGTCAGATGTCGCTTTATCAACTAATTCAGCACTAATCTCATTACGAGAAACAAGATTTTTATAACGCTTTAATGTTTGCTCAGACAAAGTAACACGCGCTTTAGCCGCAATTAAACTGGCCTCTTCGTTACTGGTATCAAGTGTTAATAGCGTTTTACCTTTTTTAACAATTTCTCCAGAAGTTAAAAATAATCCAGTGATTTTCCCAGCAAGTTCGTTTTTTAATATTAACTGCTGTGGTGCTTTAATGTTCCCTGTAACTTGAACGGTGTTTTGAAACACACTCATTTTAGTTTCAGTGGCTTCAACAGTTGCAGCAGGCTCAAAATCACCAGCAGATGCACCGCCACTAGGCGACATTAAATATTGCTTGTATGAATACAAACCAAGCAATACCAATGCAATAACAATAAGAGTAATTATCCACACTTTAATTTTCACTGAGCTTCCCTAATTTTAATTTTAATTTTAATACGCTTTATTGTACTTTAACTATAAGTTATTTTAATAAAATAAAACGCTGTAATATGATAAAAACACGATAAATTACCACTTACTTTGTTATTAAAAGCACCTCATTTAATAAGTACAAATTTATAAATGTAGTTTTAAACAAGTTTTTTTAAACGCCCAAACACACGTAAAACAACAACATAAATACAATATCATTGTTAACAATAGTAACAAATGAAACTTAAGATATAAGCCTTTTATTTAACAACCAACTTTATTTTTTAAAAAGAATAAAGCTACCATGGATAACTATAAATATTTATCAAAAATTTAAAATACTCCTTTCAACTAAAGTAGGCAGAAAACCAGAAAAGTTAAAAAGTAGAAGTTGCTTGAACTCCAGAGCAATGGTGCTTCTCGAGTTCAAACATATTAATTTACAGACTAACATCAAACACCAAACTAACATTTTCTCATGAAACAAATCGGACCTTTCAAAAAAATATTTACATTTAATTCATTGCTTTAATTGAAAAAATATATAAATATAGCCCTATTGCCATCAAGTAGTTTGAAAAAAAAGTGCTATTTAAAAAATTACAAACTTCTCGTAACAAACCATTAACCTTATTAATCATTACTTCAAATGATTTGATTATTAATAAAATTAATTTAAATCTATCTAACAGTGAAACGCTGCTTATTCATGCCAAAAACAGTATAGAAGCTGTTGCAATTCTTCGTTCAAAAAATATTGATGCTGTTATTACTGAAGTCGCTATTGGACAAGTAGATGGTTGGAAATTAACTCGATTAATTCGCTCTGGCATATTATCCGAAAACGCTGACATTCCCGTTATATTAATTACTGAAAATCATAGTGAACGTATTGCTGAAACAACCGCAAAAATATTTGATATAAATAAGGTGGTTTCATTTCAAGAAATTGACTTACTTTCAAGTATTGTTCAAGAAGCGATAACAGGAAAAGATAATTTAAACCAAAAAACTAAAATATTAGTAATTGAAGACACCTCCGATACAGCTCAGCTCATTGAACGCATGTTAAGACATAATTATGACATTGAGTTAGCTGAAAACGGCTTGATTGGTTTACAAAAATTCAAAAATAAATCATACGACATTGTACTTTTAGACATTATGATGCCGGGAATGTCTGGCGATGAAGTGTTAGATCACATTATAACAATGGCACCAAGTCAAACGGTTATAGCAATGACAGCACACGGCAATGCTGATTTAGCCGAATTAATGCTAAAAAAAGGGGCTTCTGATTACATTCAAAAACCTTTCAAAGCTGAACAATTAAGAAAGGTGTGTAGTATTGCCGAGAAACGCGAAGATTTTATTATAGCTAATGAACAGTTTTCGACTAAAGCGCAAGCCCTAAGACAAGAACAAGAAAAATTTGAGTCATTATCAAAAGTTCATTACAGAATATTAAATAGCCTAAATAATATTGTTATAGAGCTAACAGCTGAAGGTATTATATCTTTCTTAAACAGTGCGTGGCATCAAACTACAGGTTATTTAATATCTGAAAGTATAGGAAAACATCTTACTGATTATGTTCATGAATCAAGTGATAAAATAAAACCGTTTTTAAATGAAACCTATCAAACATTAGTGCAAGGCAAACAAGAAAAAGAAATAATAGAGTTTACTTTAAAAACATCATCTAACTCATTTTTTTGGTGTGAATTAACACTTTCATCTTATTACGATGAACACCATCAATTCATGGGTATATCTGGCACTATTGATGATATTTCATTAAGAAAAAAAGCAGAAGAAAAATTACAACACGTCGCTTTACACGATACGCTAACAGGTATACATAATCGCTATTACTTTGATGACGTACTGGTTAATATTGCTAAAGCAACGGCCCGCTCTAACACTGTAAACTCGTTACTCTACGTAGATTTAGATCATTTCAAAATAATTAATGATTCACAAGGTCACCAGCAAGGCGATTTGGTTTTAAAAGAAATCTCACACTTACTGTCTGAAAGAGTAAGAGGAAGCGATTACTTATGCCGAATTGGTGGTGATGAATTTGCTATTATTCTGCAAAACACGAATGTAAAAGAAGCACAAAAATTAGCTCAACAAATTTGTAAAACTATAGAAGAAGCCAGTTTTCGTTTTGGTGACAAAGTTTATAAAGTCAGTTGTAGTATAGGTATTTCAGCCATTGACGGTAAAGCTTTATCAAGCGACATTTATTTACAACAAGCTGATATAGCCATGTTTGTCGCTAAAGATAATGGACGAAACCGAGTTCATACTTTTACCCAAGAAGACAAACTGACAGATGAAATTAAACAAAGTTTTGAATGGGCCCAAAAACTACAAAAAGCGCTCAGTGAAGACAATATAGTATTACACTTCCAACCAATTATTGATGTAAAAACGCGTAAAACAGAATGCTATGAAGCCCTAGTACGACTTATTGTTGACGATCAGCTCGTTTATCCTGACAAATTCATACACCACCTCGAAAAAGCAGGTGATATGAATATACTCGATCGCCATGTAATAGATAAAGCCATGAAACTAGTGCATGAATACGATCTATTAGAAAAAGTTGCCATTAACTTATCTGCTCAAGCCTTTAGCGATGATCGCTTAGTTTTATATATAGAAGAACGATTATCTCAATACAACATTAAACCTTCACAAATTATTTTTGAGCTCACCGAAAGCGCTAGCTTATCAAATATTACCGGTACTCAACGCCTAGTAAACCGCTTAAATGAAATTGGTTGTAGCTTTGCTATTGATGACTTTGGCACGGGTTTTAGTACTTTTACTTACTTAAAACAAATTCCGGCAGAGCATGTTAAAATTGACGGTTCTTTTGTAAAAGACATGCTAAAAGATTCAACAGATGCGGCACTAGTAAAAGCAATCAACGAAACGGCGAAAGCACTCAATAAAAAAACAATCGCTGAATTTGTAGAAAATGAAGCAACTCTAATAAAATTGAATGAATTAGGCGTTGATTTTGCACAAGGTTATCATATTGCCAAACCCAAATGCATCAAGGAAATATATCAAGATAAATTAAATTAACTTAACAGCAACAAGCACTAAAATTTAATCAAGAAATTGTTCTATTACATTTAATTTTTATGAGGCTAATTTTTAGCTCTATAAATAATTGTCGTATTTTAATAGTAAGTTTAACTGAGAAAATTATGAGTCACCAAAATTTAGTAGCGCCTCAAGAACATGCATTTGATTATGCAGACCTAATCATTACATACCTTAAAGAACTCAAAATTGACTGTGTTTTTGGGGTACCTGGAGGCGCAATTGAACCCTTTATAAATGCTTTAGCACGTTCAGAAAGAAATGGCGGGCCTAAACTTGTTATCGCTAGGCATGAGTGTGCTGCTGCATTTATGGCAGATGGTTATTTTAGAGAAACAGGTAAATTAGGTGTTGTATGCTCAACAACAGGCCCAGGTGCAACAAACCTTATAACCGGAGTTGCCTCAGCCTCTGTTGATAAATCATCAATGCTTGTAATTACAGCACAAACAGCTTTACCCAAGTTTGGTAAACGTTCTTTACAAGACTCCAGCGAAACAGCCATTGATACCGTTAGTATATTCAGAAACTGTACAAAATATAACGCATTAGTTTCCCACGAACTACAACTAGAAAGTAAATTAATATCAGCCCTAATGGAAACATACCAAACTCCACGAGGCCCTGTTCATATAAGTATTCCTTCAGATGTTTTGCGTATGCCTTACGGGCATGAAAATCCAAATGTTCATATCAATTACTTAATGAATAAAGCCTCTTTAGAAGACACAATTGCCGTAGAGCAACTGATTGAAGAAATTATCAAAGTAAATAAAATTGTTATATATGTTGGACATAGTTGCGCTGGCGCATACCAGCAAATTGAAGCATTAGCTGAAACCATTAATGCCCCTTTTGTGTCTGGGCCCATGGGGAAAAGATGGGTAAATGAAAAGCACCCTCTTTACTACGGTGTATACGGTTATGCTGGTCATAGTTCTGCGCGTGAGCTTTTTAAAAATGATGATATTGAACTCATTCTTGCTTTTGGCACCTCAATTACTGAAACAGGTATTGGTGGCTTAAGTAGTGACTTATTAAACGAGAAACTTATTCATATTGACTCTTCTGTTGATAGCTTCAGTCGCTCTCCTATGGCGAAACTTCATGTATGTGGCCACCTGAAAGGCATTGTAAATAGATTATTAAATAAAATATCTCAACAAAGCTGGCGAAGAACTTGGGAAGGTATAGAACTAGAATGCAATAAAAATGTATTAGGTGGGTATGCAGAACTGATTGACGAACATAAATGTATATCTAATGACATTCCCATCAAACCACAACGACTCATGGGTTACCTATCCACACAACTACCCGAAGATACACGTTTTTTTATTGATGCAGGAAATATTTGGGCTTGGGCAACACACTATTTAACGACTTCAAACAATTCAGGTTGCTATCGTATCGCCATGGGGTTTGGCAGTATGGCTTGGTCAATGGGCGCTGTAATTGGTTCTGCTATGGCATCTCCCGACAAGCCTCATGTATGTTTAATTGGTGATGGTGCTTGGCAAATGAGCTCTCACGAAATAGGCGTAGCGGTTGATAATAAACTCCCTATACTTTTTATCGTACTTAATGATAGTGCTTACGGCATGGTTAAATTTGGTCAAAGAATGAGTAATGCCGAGCAAGTGGGCTGGAAGTTGAACCAAGTTGATTTTGCTTTACTCGCTCAAGCTCAAGGGGCTGACGGTTATATATTTGAATCACCACAAGAGCTAATGGCTTTAGATATTCACGCTGTTTTTAATAAAAACGTGCCCACCGTTTTAGATATAAGAATAGATAGTAACGAAATCCCTCCGATGATGGATCGCGTAAAAAGCTTGCAAGAAGGCGCTGTTTTCCTCACAGGAAATGATGATATTACTTAAAGATTTAAAATAATGTACTTCACTAAAATTATCATGTATAAATTTGATATTGTTAATTTTATTCTATTTTTTAACATCAGGAAGCTGTACTGTTTATGAAATTGATCACCCTTTCTTTATTAGCTGCATTTTCAGTAGTCCCCAATGTATTTGCGCAAGGTTATGACCTAGAAGAGAACGATGATTATTTTGTAGATTTTTACGGCAGTGAAGAGTTGGTTGAAATAGCAACAGGAATAAAAACACAAATATATAAAGCCCCTGCTGTCGCCAGTGTATTTACCAGTCAACAAATTAAAAATATGGGGGCTACTGATATAGATGAAGTATTAGAAGCAGTACCTGGTTTACATGTATCTAGAAACGCTGTTGGTTACAACCCTATTTATAGCTTCAGAGGCGTACATAGTTCCTATAATTCTCAAGTGTTAATGTTGGTTAATGGTATTCCAATCACTAATAACTTTGTAGGAGATAGAGGCCAAGTTTGGGGTGGAATGCCTGTTGAAGCCATAGCGCGTATAGAAGTTATTCGCGGGCCCGGCTCTGCTATATATGGCGCTGATGCATTTTCGGGTGTTATTAACATCATAACGAAAAATGCTGACAATATTCAAAAAAACGAAATTTCGGTTAGGTTAGGCACTAATTCAACAAATGATGCTTGGTTCAATATATCAGGCCAACAGCAAGACCTAAAATATTCAGCGATAGTTGAATACCATAAAACAGATGGATCCGATAAAGTTATAGAACAAGATGCGCAAACCTTATTAGATAATGTATTTAATACTAATGTCAGCAATGCCCCAGGGAAATTAAATTTAAGCACCGAAAACATCGATATAAGAACAGAAATTAATTATTTAGATTTTACCTTAAGAGCTGGTTACCAATTAAGAAATAACACAGGTGTTGGTACAGGCTTAGGGGAAGCATTGGACCCAGATGCTCAACAAGAAAGTAAGCGTTATAATATAGATATCAATTACGTCAAATACTTAACTGATAATTGGCAGTTAAATGCGCAAGCAAGCTACTTCAACACATCCCAACAAGTTAAAAATAATTATTTAATTTACCCCAAAGGCGCAGATATTGGATTAGGGGCTCCCTTTAAAGACGGGGTGATTGGTAACCCCGAAAATTGGGAACAGCAAAGTAGAGTAAATATATCTTCAATTTATAATGGTATTGAAAAACATACACTAACATTAGGTGTCGGGTATTTTTATAGCGACCTATACCGAACACAAGAAACTAAAAATTTTGCATTAGGACCTAATGGTGAATTTATCATCCCTAATAGCCCATTAGTTGACGTATCTGATACTCCTTACGTTTTTTTACGTGAAACAGATCGAACCAATAAATATATATTTGTTCAAGATTTATGGAGTATTGCCAATGATTGGGAATTAACCGCAGGAATTAGATATGACAACTATTCTGATTTTGGGAATACAACTAATCCTCGATTAGCTTTAGTGTGGTCTACCAACTTAAACCTATCTACAAAACTTCTCTATGGCAAAGCTTTTAGAGCTCCTTCCTATGCTGATATAGGGAATATTAATAACCCCGTTGCTTTAGGTAATCCTGATTTAAAACCTGAAGTTATTGAAACCACCGAACTCGCTTTTGACTATCACCCAGGCTCAGGTTTTGGCGCTATTTTAAGTTTTTACTACTATGAATGGGATAATATCATCCAATATATTCCTAATCAAAATGGTAATACAGCTCAAAATTTTGGTACACAAATAGCGTATGGTAGCGAATTAGAAATTAACTGGAAACTTACCAATAGCATTAGTATTTCAGCCAATTACTCTATTTCTAAAGCAGAAAACAAGAATACTAATACCAAAGTTGCTAATGTACCTGAACAGCAAATGTTCACTCAAATTAATTGGAATATCAGCGATACTCTTCTACTGAATATGAAAAATAATTTTGTCAAAAACAGGTTACGCAGCTTTGACGATCCCCGTGATGATATTTCTGATTATTGGACGAGTGATATCAGTATGCGTTGGAAAAGTGACGATACCCCTATTGAGCTAGCCATAATTGCTAAAAACATTTTCGATAAAGACGCTAGAGAGCCTTCATTTAATAATGGCTCAACTGTAAACATTCCAAACGACCTTCCTTTATCTGAACGTTATTTACATACTGAACTTAGGTACACATTCTAATGAAATCATCTTTTAGTGACGTAAAATCTCGTGGTGAACAATTTTCTGTAAAAATAGAAACTAAAATCACCCTAGAGCAACCACCTGAACACAATCCATATTTAGTTGATAAACAATTTATACATGGATACGACCATTTAGATCTATTAGAAAACTGTAACTTTGCTGATGTTATTTTTTTGCTCCTTAGAGGAGAGCTTCCCTCAAAGGAGCAGAGTATATTGTTTAACAAACTGGCTATCGCACTAATTAACCCAGGTGTACGTCACCCTGCGGCTCAAGCCAGCATTATTGCAGGTGTAGGAAAATCAGATACTGTAAATATCCTTCCTATTTCCTTAGGTATTTATGGTGGTACATTTGATGGTGCTGGTGAAATAGAAGCCACTATTCGTTTATTTAGAAAATATGCTAGAAAACCCGCGGAAGAAGTAAAAGAAGAAGCTTTACAAGAAAAAATCCCCAGTATTACTCAACATTATGGTGATGCTGATACTTATGCTAATACGCTTCTTGAAAAGCTAGTGCCTTATGCCAACGATGGAAAAGTATTTTCTTGGTTATACCAACTACAATCTCTTATATATAATGAAAATATAGGCATAACTAAAGCCAGTATATGTGCAGCAATATTAGCAGACTTAGGCTTTCAACCACGCCAAGGCGCCTCTGTAATGCAACTATTCGCAGCCCCTGGGTTATTAGCGCACGGCTTAGAATATAGCAACAAGCCCTTAACTTCTATGGTATTTGAAACTGATGAAGCCTACACAATTGAGAAATTACATAATGAATAATTATCAAGACTGGGAATATTATCATGGCCGTATAGTAAGCGCGCGAGGTGGTTGGAAACTAGGGGAAGGTGTTCAATGTTGTGGTTACGACATGATGGAAGACCTTGTTGGTAAAACTAGCTATATGCAAGTGGTAATATTGAACGCAACTGGACGTCTTCCCTCTAAAGCATTGGCTGATTGGATTGAAGCAATACATATTTGTTTGAGTTGGCCAGACCCTAGAATATGGTGTAACAGAATTGGAGCCTTAGCAGGAAGCGCGAGAACAACTTCAGTTGCAGCATCCACTTTAGGTGTATTAGCGGCAGACTCTAAATCATATGGTATAAAACCTCTTATTAGCGGAGTTAAATTTATTCAACGAGCGTATCAAGAAATAACAAAAGGATTATCCATTGATGACTTCATAACAAATGAAGTAAAGAAAAATGGTGGAAAACCATATTTAATGGGCTATATAAGACCTATAGCTAAAGGTGATGAGCGCATACCCGCTATGGAAAAGGTAACTAAAGATTTGAACTTTAGTATTGGGGAGCACCTTTCATTAGCCTATAAAATAGAAGAGCAGCTGAACAAAAGGTTTGAGGAAACCATGAATGTAAATGGTTATGTTTCCGCTTTTTTATCAGATCAAGGTTACAGCCCTCAAGAAGTCTACCGAATTTTTTCCTCTGTTGTTATTAGCGGTGTTACCGCGTGCTATACCGACACTAAAGAGAGAATTAAAGGCGGTTTCTCTCCTTTAAAAACTGAAGATGTTACCTATACAGGTAAAGCATTTAGAACTGTCACATAATACGAATATGTGTGTACCTACTCGATAACTTGGGTAGGTAACTTAACAACAAACACAGACCCTTTACCTAACTCACTTTCTACTCTTATAGTACCATCAATGAGTTCAACAAAACCTTTTGAAATGGCTAACCCAAGCCCTGTTCCACTAAACTTTCTAGATTGACTAGAGTCTACTTGGCGAAACTCTTCAAAAATATAGATTTGCTGTTCTTTCGTTAGCCCTATGCCTGAATCTTTTACAGTAAATTCGATGAAATCTTTAGAACTACTTACAGTGAAGGTTATTTCGCCATTTTCAGTAAATTTACAGGCGTTACTCAATAAATTAATAAGTACCTGTTCAACTTTTTCTTTGTCTGTTTGAAGCGTGCTGACCTTTTGGTTTTGAACAATTAAAAATGTATTATTGTTGCTCAATGCTAAAGGTGAAATGGTATCACTAATCGTTAAAATTAATGCTTCAAGGTCTACTTCTGAAATACTTACATCAACTTTACCTGATTCAACTTTAGCTAAATTCAACAAGCTATTAATCATATTGAGCAATCGTTGAGAGTTTTTAGCGATACGGTCCATATCATCAATTAACTCAAACTGCCCTTCCAGCTCTAATTCTTCTGTAACTAGCTCTCCATACCCGATAATAGATTGAATGGGTGTACGTAATTCATGACTCATGTTCGCGATAAATTCAGATTTATGACGACTTGCCGTCAGTGCTGCATCTCGGGCTTCAATTAATTCAGACGTTCTTACTTTGACTTCGCTTTCAAGCCTATCTCTATGAAGCTTTATATCGTTTTCTTGTTTTTTCAATACTCTCATCATGCTATTAAAGGCATGCGCCATGCTTTTAATTTCTTTAGCACCCGTATTTTCAGCAAACACATATTCCCCCGTAGTTTCAGCTAGCTGCATGGTTACAGCTAAATTACGTAGAGGTATGAATAATTTTACTAATCCAAAATGTAAAACAATACTCAAAATAACGATTGAGATTAAACCAACTAAAGCAATAAGAAGTGTAACTTGGGTTTGCGCCTCAATTAGGTGAGATTTACTATAAAGAACTTCTGCATAGCCGATAACTTCATTAGCAACTTGGGTCTGCTCAAAACCAAGTTCACTACTTTCATCATCATTATTTTCTATTTTTATAAGTATAGGAGAAGTTATAAACCAGAAATCATCGGTTTCAACTGAAATATTACTACTAAGTAAATGAGAATGTCCCGCTTGAATACTTTCAGGAAATTCACCTCGGCTAATAAATGGTTCGTAATTGTCTGACAAAATACGCGCTGCAGAAACTGACTCAAAACCTTGCACTTGCTCCATAGCTTCTTGAGCATTTTGTTCTGAACCGGATAAAACAGAAAATACCGCTTGTTTCGCTAATCCATCAGTTATTTGCATCGCATTTTTTAGCATTAATTGGCGGTATTGTTGATTAACCCCAGACGACGTTACCCAACTCAGTACAAAGATCATTAAGGTAATAGCAATAACGATGAAAATGATAACTTGCGCTTTTATACTGCGCTCAGATAATTTTGACGGTTTCACGTTATCCATATAGCCTACTTAGGAAAAATCAAAGCAAAGTCTGATACGACACTAGGTTGGTAGTTATAACCTAAGTGAGCAGCAGTACGTAAGTTTACCGCAAGTTGAATAGTATTTAATGGTTTAACCACAGCCGACTTCTTATTGCTTTTTAAGGTTTGCATCAAGGTAACGAGTTGCTTACCTAAGTTTTCATTATCTGGCAGTGCAGAAAATAATGCACCTCGTTTGGCATGAGTTGGTTTACTCGAAAAAACGACAATTTTCTTCTCCCAAGCTTTTTCGAGTATTGTGGGCACAATAATTTTTTCATTAGCCGTTATAGGATCTAAAGGCAGCCAAATGGCGATATTTTCTGTTTTAGTTTTTTCAAATAAATCATTGTATGTTTGAACTGCCATTTTCAAATCATCTACATGAATAGCTTTTAATGTTAATCCTTTATTTTTGGCTTCTTCTTTTGCTTCTTCAATCAACCAAGCAGAAGACTTGCTATATACAACGTTTATTACTTTTATTTGGGGAGCTAATTCATTTAGAGAGTTAAACAATGCACTAGGTGAAGCCATCAAACTAACACCTGATAAATGATTAGCTATTAAGGGTAAGGCGCCTATTACTACAGATTTGTCTTGATAGATTTCTTTAGCAATACTCATTCCGCGTTTACCAAGAGCAATAACTTGTTTTGTTGAAATGTTTTTTGAAACTTGCTGACTATCAAAGGTACGAGAGAGTTTTAATGTAATAATTTCACCTTTAAATTCTGCTCTAACCCCCTCAATTATTTGAGAAAATATCTTATCGTAAGGAGCGTTTACATCAGGGTATATTACAGTAACTTTATTTACTTCATCACTAAACGAATAACTACTCAGAAAGAGTAATGATAATAAGATACAATAAATAAATATGTTTTTTGTATAAGTCATTAAATCTCTAGCACTAATTAAAAAATATTAATTCGCATTTCCATAAGATGAAGGTACGTTTTTTCAATGAAAAAGTCCTTTTAATACCTAAACACTTCCAGCAGTAAGTATATAATAATACTCTTATTATCTTACTATATAACCTCCGTTCGCGTTAAGTTATTTTGCTTATTAATAATATTTAATCCCCGATCAAGAGTATATTGTCCTCGTTGGGTCAATAATGAGTCTTAACAAACTATTTTACTCATTTTCTAATGATAAGTTTTTATTCTTAATCACTATACCTGTTACCACTCAAGAGGCTATTTCAGAGTGCTTGAGCGATATCAATTCAAGGCAATGCTTTGTAATAATGGTTACTCCCTTATAAAAAGCATTAACGAAGAAGTGATTTTGCTCAAGCGCTTCTTCGATGGGTCTAAAAACAATTTATGCTACGTTATTAATTTTAGTCAGGTTCCTACATGGATGTAGACCTTAGATTTTGTTTGGAACGTAAAATATGTGCCTAAATTGTTTTTAGTTCCCACTGAAACCTGCATCTTGAATGGTTACGGGTATATAAGTTTTGATAGTTTTTCAACTTGTGCCAATTCTTCTAATGTTAATTCTCCATATCCTTTAGGGTAAGGCCAACCATATCCCCATCTAAAACTTGTGGGTAAATAGGGAGTACCTCCAACTCTTACCCCTGATAACATCAACATTGCAATTTTAGGCTTGCCAACTTTAGTGACACAGCGCTTTAATTCAAGATCAGATGCCATACGTTGATCAAAAGTGCCACCTTTCCAATAATCAAAATCATGTTTTTCACAACATGCTAACCAAAGCTTCTGCTGTTTCAAAGTTCCATCCGGAAAAGCACTGCAACCATCACTTGTAAAAGGCTTTAACGTATCAGCGCCAGCACTTAAAAAGCTCATCAAGGTAAGAAGTATATAGATATATTTCATTTTTTTACTCTAAAAACAAAAACGCTTTTTAGTTTACCTAAAAAGCGTTTTATATAAGATTTTTTTCTAATAAAAATTATATTATTAAAGTTCAGACAATGCCTTAATAATATCAGCCGATTCCATACGAACTTTATAATCTGTTTGTGCTGTCATAGCTCTCACTATTCCTTTAGTGTCAATAACAAAGGTACCAGGCACTGGTAATGCCGTACGACCTTCCCCATTAAAGTCTTCTAAATCTAAACCATGCTTTTTGTATAATTCAACCAAGGCCTTAGGAACTTCAAAATACAATTTGTAGTCTTTCATAACTTGATAGTCTAAATCGCTTAACACTTCAAACGGGTAACCTTCTTTCTTAAATTGCGCTTCTGATTTATCAGGTGTTTGAGGAGTAATAGTAACTAGTTGTGCATTATATTTTTCAAACTCGGGTAAGTTCTCTTTTAATGAACGCAACTGCATATTACAGTATGGGCACCATGCTCCACGGTAAAACACTAAAACGACAGGACCTTTAGCTAATGCACCTTCTAAAGTAATGTTTTCACCTTGTGAGTTTTTTAAAGAAAAGCTTGGGGCTTTTTCTCCTACTTGAATACCCGGATTAGGCAATGCTTTTGCTAGGTTATCGCTAGCATCTTGCATCATTTGTTTTTCTTCCGAAGTCCAAGAAGATTTTTTCTTTTTCATCTTTTCTATTTTTTCATCAATAGACTTTTTATAACTTGCTGTATCTTGATATGCTTGAGCACTAAACACAGACAAGATTAAAGATAAAATAAGTAATGAACGCATTTTGTTCCCTTTTATTTTTAGTAAATTTTTTAATATTCATGAATAATTTTATTCATTCTGATCCTCAACAAAACTAAGCTAATACGGCTAAGCATTAATTCTCACTTGCACATACTACATATCATCAGTATCCTACGCGATTTTTTAAACGTAGGTACAGCATATGATCGGTTTTGATTACGGCACATCAAATTGCGCAGTGGGCGTAATGCAAAACGGTGTTCCATCTATATTATCTTTAAACGAACACGGAAAATATGTTGCCTCTACTTTATATGCACCAAGCAGAGAAGTTATTGTAAGTTGGCTTCTCAAACAGTTGACCGAAGAAGAGCAAGTATTATTTCAAGCACAGCGTAAAGTTCAACTACAAAAGAGTAACAGTGTTTTACGAGAGTTAAAACAAGATGGCATTTCATCTGACTTGTTTTTTGGTCAACAAGCATTACAGGCTTATTTAGCCGACCCCGAAGAAGGTTATTACATTAAGTCACCTAAATCCTTTTTAGGAGCAAGTGGCTTATATCCTCAGCAAGTACAATTATTTGAAGATATTGTTGCCGCTATGATGGCAAATATAAAAAACTTAACGGAACAATCATTAGGTAGAGAAATAACTCAAACAGTTATTGGTCGTCCTATTAACTTTCAAGGCTTAAAAGGCGAAGAAAGCAACCAACAAGCGATCACCGTATTAACTAATGCAGCTAAACGTGTAGGATTTAAAGATGTAGAGTTTCAATATGAGCCTGTTGCCGCTGGTTTTGAATTTGAATCGACTTTAAGTAAAGAAACTAAAGTGCTTGTTGTTGATATAGGCGGTGGAACAACTGATTGCTCAATGCTATTGATGGGACCAAACTTATGTGATCTCGATAATAGGACTCATCATTTACTTGGGCATTGCGGTGAACGCATTGGCGGTAACGACTTTGATATTGGTTTAGCATTAACGGGAATAATGCCCGAGTTAGGACTTAAAAGTTTTTTGAAGTCTGGCAAACCTATGCCAGTAAACTCCTTTTACCAAGCACTGGCTATTAATAAAATTAATGAACAAAGTGAATTTTACAGTAGTGAAAATCAACGTTTCCTTAAAGAATTAATACGTGATGCACAACAGCCAGAGCTAATAAGTAGACTACTTAAAGTACAACAAGAAAAACTCAGTTATCGACTCGTTAATGGTGCAGAACAGGCTAAAATTGGTTTAACTGATTATGACGAACATACGATTGAGCTTACTGACTTAGATAATTCGTTAAAAAGCATAGTAACTAAAGACACATTACTTGCAGGCATAGCCCGCGAACTAAAAGGTATTGCTCATTTAATGCATGAAGCGGTAGCCCAATCAGGCCATCAACCCGACGTAATATTTGTTACAGGTGGTACCGCACAGTCTCCTGTACTTAATGAATTTTTCAAGAAGCAATTTAAAGATACGCCCATAGTATTAGGTGATAATTTTGGTAGTGTAACGGCAGGATTAACTCGATGGGCCAATAAAATTTTTTAATTATACGAAAAGGATTAATAACTTGAATAACTCCGTTGAAATTCTCCAACTAGGTAATCCTGTTCTAGCTCAAATAGCACCGTCTGTTGAAAACATACTATCTGACACCACTCAACAGACCATTGATATAATGCTAACCACAGTAGCTAAAGCAGGAGGTGTAGGTATTGCAGCACCTCAAATCAATATTAGCCAACGTATATTTATTATGTGTTCAAAGCCCAACAAACGCTATCCTGAAGCTCCGCTTATGGAACCAACCGCTATTATTAATCCAGAAATATTAACTACCAGCAAAGAACAAGAAAAAGATTGGGAGGGCTGTTTAAGCGTGCCATCAATAAGAGGCTTAGTTCCTCGGTATAAAATCATTAACGTTAGCTATTTTGACCTAAAGGGAAATAAGCATAATAAAGAATTAACTGGCTTTTTAGCGCGTATTTTTCAGCACGAAATGGATCATTTAGATGGATTAACTTTTATTGACAGAGTGGAATCAGTTAAAGACTTATGTAGCGAAACCGAGTGGTATAAACAATATGTGGATATCAACTCAAAATAAATAATAAAGGTGAATTAAAACGAAAGGGAGCACTTTACCCCCCCTTCGTTTTAATTAATTTTTATACTATTTTCAACCTAAATATTTATCTAAAAACTCTGAGATTAATTTCATCGCGTCTTGCCTATTGACCGCGTCATCTAAATTATGAGTTCCATATTCATACACTTGAATCTCAACATCTTTTTTCGAATGTTTCAATGCATCATACATGTCTTTAGATTGATAATAACTAACAACGGTATCTACCTTTCCGTGAATTAATAGTACGGGAGTTTTAAACTCTTTAGCATGATTGACGGGAGATAACCTTTCAAAGGCAGCTTCATCTTCAGTAACTGCATTATCTATATAGTTCCTATTCCCCCATTTTTTCCAATCAGCTAAAGTCAGTTCCATATTTGCGGTTCCTGCAATGCTTACAATACACTTAAACAGATCTGGAGTTTGATATCCTGCCGTGAGTGCTGCATACCCACCATAGCTAGCGCCAACAATACATGCTTTATCAGTATTAGCCCTTTTACTTTGCTTCAACCAATTAAATGCATCAATCAAGTCGGTTTGCATTTTACCGCCCCACTCGTGATAACCAGCCGTACGATACGCATTACCATATCCAGTAGAGCCTCTATAATTAACCTGAAGTACAGCATATCCTTTGCTCGCAAACATTTGTACAAACGGATCAAAATATTGACTATCTCTTGCAAAAGGACCACCATGTGGAAATAAAACAACAGGGGGATTTGTAACATTATCAGGTAAAGTTAAATATCCATGGAGTTTTAGACCATCCCTTGCTACAAAATCAATAGGCTGAACACTTGCTAATTTAGCATTTTCTAAATCAGGGTATTGCGAATACCATACGCTTAGTTTTTTCTTAACTTTATCATAAGTAAAAAACTTACCTGGTGATTTATCGCTAACGGCATAAATCAAATACCTTGTTTTACTTTCGCTCCAATCATAAAGGTTTGCTTTTAAATTGTTTTTTTCAAAAATCTGACTAATTTGTAAAGCTAACTGATTACTGTTTTCATCAAAATAAACACGCTTTATAAAATTATTATTATATGTAAACCCTATTAATTTTTTAATATTTCCAGATCGTTTTATTATTGGCCCAGATACATCTAAGTTTTCAGGAGCTTCAGCAATTAATGTATATTCGGATGTTTTAATATTAAAACGCCAAAGGGCTTTTTTATTGAACTTATAATCAGACAATACAATAATAGAATCTTTTTCTGGTTCAAACAATATTGGTTCAAACGTCTCTGTCTTGTAGGCCTCATAAGATTTAACCATTAGCCAATCAGAATTTACATCTTTACGAACATATATATACCTTGTCTTTTTTTTATAATTATCATCAACCCCAATGCCCAATAACACCTCGCCTGAAGGAGTTACTCCCCATGAAACTATTCGATTTTTGTTAGGTATATATTTTTCAAACTCGCCATTTGTAACGTTTACTTTAAATATTGAAGAGTAGTTATTATCTCTAGGATCTCTTATTGTCACTAAAATATGCTTTTCATCATTATGCAATAAGCTTAATAAATCAGGACTGTTTCGATAAAAATCTTGTTTCTTTTTACTTTTTGATCTTTTTCTTAATTCAAAAACATCACTACCATCTAAGTTTGCTGAATATAAATGATTCGTTCTAACTCGAACATTCCAGTCATCGATATATAATGGTTGTGACACTTCAATAAGTAGCCTTTCATTATTTGCCCAATTAAGTTGATGTAAGCGATATTTTTTGGCTCCTAATTGTAATACGACCTTCATTTTACTTTTATCATCAAAAGGAAAAATAGCAACTTGTGTATTTTCTCCTTGATTGAGTATTACCGCAATATTTTTACCATCTGGAGATATTGTAGGAATTTCAACCATAGGCATTTGATTAAAATATTCTAATGGAACACTAGCATTTTTAGCCATTAAAACAGGGGATAAAAAGAGACAGAAAAAGAAAGGGAATAAATTTTTGAACATAAATAACATCCTTGTTTTTATAGAAATAAATATGTATCGAATACTCAGCTATAAATGTAAATAAATCAAGTTAAGGCCATTAAAATTAATAAGTATTTTATAATTGACACGTAACATTTCACATTTATTTTACAACCGACCAAGTGGTCTGTTAACATAGGTTTAAGTTGTACTCGATATTCGTATACATTTTAAATGTAAATTAGGTTGTAAATATGAGAGACGCAGAGCAAACCAGACAAAAAATATTAGATGTTAGCGCTGATGAAATTCATAAACATGGTTTCACCGCTACAAGTTTGTCAGTAATTTTAAACAGATGTGAAATATCTAAAGGTGCTTTATATCACCATTTTGCTAATAAAATGGAATTAGGGTATGCCGTATTTGAAGAAATATATACACCAATGTTTTTAAACACTTGGTTACCCGCTGTAAACAACGAAGATCCTATTGAAGGTCTTTGTGCGTTTTTCAGTGAAATGAGTGTAAATATGAGCTGCGATGAATTGATATGTGGTTGCCCACTTAACAATTTATGCCAAGAAATGGCTGGGGTTGATGAAGGTTTCAGACTACGAATTTTAGATCTGCAACTACAGCTTAATCAACTTATTTCAGATAGTTTACGTAAAATAGAAAAACAACTTCGAAATGATATTGACTATAGTCAGGTCTCTTACTTTATCGTTTCTACCTTTCATGGTTCAACCAGTTTAAGTAAAAGCTCGCGAAATAAAGAGTTATTTGAACATGTTATGAACGAGCTATGTAAATACCTAAGAAACTTAAAACACAGTTAACGTTATTTAAACCTTAGTATCTATAACATAAAAATATATACAAATTACTTTTTATTACTAGCAGACCGAGCGGTCGGTATGCTAGTATTACTACAATATAAATTTACCGTTATTAAGGCGCATCCATGAAAAACTTAATTTCTATTTTCTCATTTGTTTTTACACTATTTATTAGTGCCTCTGTTTTATCTGCTGAAGTTTCTCCATATAAAGTAATAGAAAGTGTCGGTAATAATTTATTTACGCGCATTGCTAATAACCAGCAAGAAATTGAGAAGTTCCCAGATCTAATGAGAAACATTGTTGATGAAGAACTTATGCCTCATATCGATTATAAATATGCTGCTTATAAGATTTTAGGTAAAAACTTAAGATCTACATCTAAAGAGCAACGAGAAGATTTTGTAGTTTCTATACGTCAATATTTAATACGCACTTATGCTAATGCTTTAACGCAGTATAAAAACCAAAAAGTTATTTTTGAGAAAGAAAAAAGTACTGAAGGTCAAAAAATAGTTTCTGTTGGCACACAAATTATTGATGGTAACCGTCCTACTATTGATATTAATTTTAAGTTACGTAAAAACCCAAAAACACTTGAATGGAAAGCATACGACATGGTTGTTGAAGGAATTTCATTACTTTCAAGTAAGCAAGCAGAGTTAAGTCAACGCATTGCTAAAGAAGGTATTGAGCAAGTTACATTAGAACTAGCTTCAATAACTAAATAACCTTAACTCGGTTTAAGAGATGTTTAACAAATTGAAATATATATAACAAAAAATATTTTTATTGAGCCTCTAGCTTGATAGTTTTTCTTGATTCAAGGCAAATTTCGCGTCAATAGCTGGTCTATTGCAAGTAAATTTAACGCAGAAATTAGGAAAAATAGCTGCTAGAGAAGCATTTGTTAAGCCAAGTTCAGGTTAAATATCAATTCAGAGTTTCCCTATTAAGAATTCATTGTTCGCTGTAATTCTTGGTCCCCATTAAGTTTTTAATGGGGATTTTTTTATCTCTTATTTTTATACCAATCGCATTAATGATTAGAAAAATCATCACCTTTTGCCATTCTGTCGTACAAAATAACATTTACAGTTGCCGCTAAGTTCATACAACCATTAGTGGGTATATAAATAGTTTCTCGACAAAAATCAGTAATGTGTTTTTTTAACGTGCCATCTTCTGGGCCAAAAATGTAAAAAGCTCTAGGTGGATGTTTATAGTTAACTAGCGATTTAGCCCCTTCAACCAATTCAACGGCTACTGGCACACAATCTAATGGAATGGTATTTTTTAAGTCTTCAACACCAATTAATGGAATGTCTAAATGAACTTTATTTTTATCGGTGTAAAACGCTTTAGCTAAATCGTATCGTTTACCTGTGTAATAAACCGAATGTACACCGTAACAACCTGAAGCTCGCATCACTGATCCTACGTTCTCTGGTGATTTAGGATTAAATAATCCAATGCATGCGTATCCTTTTTTACTCATTTTAAACAACTCATTTTATTTATTAATTTACTAGCCAACTTAGAACGGCGAGATTATACCTATTTTTGATTCTGAAAACATGTAAGCCACATAGATAGTTGTTAATATAAAACATATAATGCTGCTAAGTTTTAAGCTAAATAATTTATTATGACTACGCCATTAAAATACCTTTCTGCATACTCACCTGAGATTAAAGATAAAATTCAAATAATGTTGAATGAGAACACGTTAAAAACGTTTTTACTCAATAAATACCCTACCCCTCATACGATTTATAATGATAAAGCCTTGAGGGAATATGTAATGAATATAAAAAATCAATATTTGAAAAAATCGAATCCTTTAAGTCAAATAAAGTACGATGATAAAATTCACGTGATTAATAATGCGTTAGGATTACATACTTATGTGTCTAGGGTACAAGGTAGCAAGCTAAAAAGTAAAAATGAGTTAAGAGTTGGTAGTATGTTTAAAGTCGCTCCAGAGCCTTTTTTACAAATGATAGTGGTGCATGAATTAGCACACTTAAAAGAAAAAAATCATGATAAGCCGTTTTATAAGCTCTGCGAGCACATGTTGCCTAATTATCATCAATTAGAATTTGAATTACGCGTATATTTAACTCAGCTTGAATTGAAAGGCCCTGTGTATGGTGAGTAAGCTATGTTTATGTTGATTTAAATAACAATAGTTTATCGGTTAAAAATATTTTTTACTTCATCAGCCGTTAATTCGCGGCTTTCGCCAGCTTGTAAATTTTCATCTAATAACAAACTCCCTATTTTACTGCGATGTAACGCCATAACTTGATTTTGAAAACGGCCAAACATGCGCTTAATTTGATGATACTTTCCTTCCATTAAAATAACTCGAGCAATATAGTCAGATTCAATAGTGAGTTCAGCGGGTTCTGTTGTTATATCTTCATAGCCAAAATACATACCTTGTTTAAAAGCCTCAATGTAATCGCTTGTTAATTTGTTTTTTAAGGTAACATGATACACTTTAGGTACTTTACTGTTGGGTAATGTTAAACGTTCAGACCAACTACTGTCGTTAGTTAAGAGCATTAAACCTGAAGTATTGAGATCTAAACGACCAACAATATGTAGATCTTCTTTAAATGAAAAAGATAATAAGTCGATTACCGTTTTATGAAGCTTATCTTTAGTCGCACTTACCACACCTATAGGCTTATTCAGCATAATGTAGGATGGTTTATAATCTTGTAAGACCTTATCGCTAACTTTTATAAACGAGAACTTATTTATTTGGAGGGCCGCATCAGTAATAACAACCCCATCTACTTCAACTTTATTCTGCGCTAAAAGCAGCTTAACGTCTCGTTTATTAATAGCTAATGCGGAGCTTATAAATTTATCAACCCTGCTTTTTTCCATTACCTTTCTTTACTCTACTGTAGGTTCTAGTTGTCATTACAACAAATAATATCAGTATCAAAAGTAAATCGCATAACTCTGACACTTAAAAACACATAGCTAATATCCAATTAATGCATTAACTCGATGAATGAACCTTGACAAATTTTAGAAACTGTAAGACTATATAGACGTCTAAACGTCTATAAAAGAATTTAACTTGTGAAAACAGAATCTGAATTAAAAGCACGATACAACGATATTCACCGAGGTGTTTATTTTATTGGTACAACTCCTCCTAAAAGTGACACACCACTTGAAGAAGTTGAAAGCATAGCAAATAAATTATTAGAGCGTGTAAGCGATATAGATTTTGATGGTTTAATTGTATACGACATTCAAGATGAAAACTCACGCACGAATAAACCACGACCGTTTCCTTTTAAATCGACCCATGATCCTCGATTATATTCATCACTGTTAAACAAAAAGTCTAATCGCCCAGTGATTACTTATAAAAGTGTTGTTCAATCAAACGCTGACGACTTTAATTTGTGGGCAAGTGAAGCTTGGGAAAAATATGGCGTTAAAGATATCGTGTTAGTGGGCAGTCCATCTAAAAACAACACGATATCTCTTTCTTTAAAAAATGCTTACAACACACTAGTTTGCAATGAAAATAATTTTTTTATTGGTGGTGTAACCATAGCTGAACGCCACGTAAGTAAAGGTAATGAACACCAAAGATTAATTGAGAAACACCAACAAGGTTGTAACTTTTTTATCTCACAAGCGATTTATAACCCACAAGCAACAATTGATATGCTGACTCGCTATGCCATTGAATGTAAAGAGCAAGGCTTAAAACCACAGCGTTTAATATTGACTTTTTCACCTTGTGGTAGTCAAAAAACGTTAGAATTTATTGATTGGTTAGGTGTAAGTGTTCCTGAGGCAACAAGTTTGCGTATACTAAATGCTAACAACTCGTTATATGAATCTATCCGTATTTGTTCAAACAGTTTACAGCAAATTTTAGATGCTATATTACCTTACGACTTACCTTTAGGCTTAAATATTGAAAGTTTAACCAATCGTAAAGAAGAGATTGATGGCTCAATTCTGCTTTATAAACTATTACGCTCAAAAATGGAAAACTACTTAGCTAAAAAAGAACTTAATCTATTAATTAGCAAAGTTTAATCTGTAACAATTAATTTTCATATCGGCTACCGAGCGATTAAATCATAAGGACTTATTTTGGATAAAATACTTATTTATGTTCATGATCCTATGTGTAGCTGGTGCTGGGGATTTGAACCCGTTAGAAAGAAACTTTTTAACAGTTTACCGCCTGCAATTATCATTAAGCGATTTGTTGGCGGCTTGGCTTCAGACTCTCATGATCCTATGCCAAAACAAATGCAAACTATGCTACAAAACACATGGCGTAAAATAGAACAGACAATTCCTGGTACTGAATTTAATTATGATTTTTGGACTAATTGTCAGCCAAGACGTTCAACTTACCCTTCAAACCGTGCTGTTATTGCTGCTCGCCAGCAAAGCTCTGAATACGATGAATTAATAACACACCGCATTCAACAGGCTTATTACACTGAAGCTAAAAACCCATCAGATGAAAGTACTTTAATTGAATTAGCCAAAGAAATAGGATTAAACGTAGAACAATTTACTCAAGACATTCAGTCAGAAAAAATCGATGAATTATTCCAACAAGAGCTAAACTACACACGAAAGTTAGGTATGAATAGTTTCCCAAGCTTAGCGTATCAAGTAGGTAATAAAGCGTATTCTATACAGTTAGACTACAATAATATGGAAAGCATGTTAGACCAAATCAAACAAATTGATCAATTAAGCTAATATCGATTTATTAGTGAGGTTGATATAGCTTATCTGCTTATTATAAAGCACAAGGAGTTACTTTGAAGCTAATAATGAAAACTGAATTTGATAATCTTAGATTAAATACAGATCATCAATATGACGTAGATAACAATGGCGACAAGCATGTAGTCAAGATATATTGCAATAACCAACTTATCGCAAAAAAAATCAAACTTAAAAAGTCGATCCGCTTTTTTGGTGCAGAGGGTTATCAAAAGCATTTAACTGATACTGAAGAGTAACCTCCCTATTTACAGCGAATAAAAACAATTGAAGCCTAGCTGCTAAGTTGAAAGTAGGCTTCTCAATCCGTCTAAACTTCCTATATATACCAATCGCAATAACCAATTGATCATTTATACTCGTCTAAAATAGCTCAATTCATTAACGCGTTTGGTATTATATATTTTTAAATTCTATTTTTTTAACATAGATTTTAAATCAGCAAATGGATTATAAGTGGCTTGTTCTTGCTGGCTATCGCCCGGTTTAACTTCAGTACTATAATTCGCATGATCTGTGTATTTAGCATGTTCATTATCATGGCAATAGATACATAAGAGCTCCCAATTAGAACCATCATTAGGATTGTTGGTGTGGTCGTGATCGATATGATGAACCGTTAATTCTCTAATATTAGAATATTCAAATTCTCGAGCACAACGTCCACAAACCCAAGGATATAATTTTAATGCTCTATCTCTGTAGCCTTTTTCTTGGCTTTTATAATTAGCACTAGTGCCGTATCTATCTGAGGACATACTCTACTCTCTTATTTCTTTTTATGATTTCTTCTCACACCAATTAATGCAAAGTCATCATCTTTATAAGTCTTTAAGGGGATTATATAACTACCTAATGAAAAACAAACAATTAATTTGGTGTTAATTGACGTAATAAATATAGAGACTCTTCAAGCGACACATATAAAAAAGCCCACTTAAAATTAATTAAGCAGGCTGTTATTAATAAAAATTGTTAGACATGATGAAATTACATATTCGGATAATTTGGTCCACCCGTACCTTCTGGTGTTACCCAAGTAATGTTTTGACTTGGATCTTTAATATCACAGGTTTTACAGTGAATACAGTTTTGTGAATTAATAACAAACTTATCACCTTCACTTGTCGATTCAATTTCGTAAACGCCAGCAGGACAATAACGCTGTGCGGGCTCTGCATATTTAGCTAAGTTTACACTAATAGGAATACTGGCATCGGCAAGTTTTAAATGGCATGGTTGCTCTTCAGCATGATTGGTATTTGATATAAATACCGAAGATAGTTTATCAAAACTAAGTACGTTATCAGGCTTAGGGTAATTAATTACCGGTGCATCCGCCGCAAGTTTAAGTTGCGCATGATCTAAAGAATCGTCTTTAAAGTTAAAAGGTAATTTACCGCCAAAAAAGTTTTGATCAATTGTGTTATACGCACCACCTACAAAGGTACCAAACTTATGCATAACAGGGCCAAAATTACGCGTTTTATAAAGTTCGTCGTATAACCACGAAGCTTTAATTTTATCAGTAAACGAGGTAAGGTCTTTTCCGCCTTCATCGCCTGCTGAAATGGCCTCAAAAATAGCTTCGGCGGCAAGCATACCTGATTTCATAGCGGTATGATTACCTTTGATTTTAGCGTAATTAATTGTTCCAGCATCGCAACCAACAAGTAAGCCACCCGGCATTGTCATTTTAGGTAAAGAATTCAAACCACCTTTTGCCATAGCACGAGCACCGTAAGATACGCGTTTACCACCTGCTAAATATTGACTAATTTGGGGATGATGCTTATAACGCTGAAATTCATCAAATGGACTTAAATGTGGATTGCTGTAACTTAAATCAATAATCAAACCAACAAACACTTGATTATTTTCTGCATGATATAAGTAGCCACCGCCGTTAGTATCTGACTCTAAAGGCCAACCAGCACTATGTATCACTAAACCTTCTTGGTGTTTTTCTGGTGCTATATCCCAAATTTCTTTAAAACCAATACCATAATGCTGAGGTGAAGAATCAGCATCTAAACCAAACTTAGCAATCAATTCTTTACCTAAATGTCCGCGACAACCTTCAGCAAAAACGGTATATTTCGCGCGTAATTCCATACCCGGCTCAAATGAATCTTTAGGGTTACCTTCTGCATCTAACCCCATATCCCCCGTAATAATCCCTGCTACGCTATTATCATCATTATAAATAACTTCTTGAGCTGGAAATCCAGGAAAAATTTCAACACCTAATTGCTCTGCTTGTTCTGCTAACCAACGACATATATTGCCCATACTTACAATAAAGTTACCTTCGTTATGCATTGTTTTAGGCACAGCAATGTTAGGTAATTTAATAGCTTTTTCTTCACCAGTGAAATAGTAAATATCATCACCTGTTACAGCTGTGTTTAATGGTGCGCCTTTTTCTTTCCAATCGGGAAATAATTCATTCATCGCTGTAGGTTCGAATACAGCACCAGACAGAATATGAGCGCCAACCTCAGAGCCTTTCTCTACGACGCACACCATTAATTCTTGTTCATTTTTTTGTGCAAGTTGCATAAGTTGACATGCTGTAGCTAAACCTGATGGCCCTGCTCCAACAATTACAACATCAAACTCCATAGATTCACGTTCCATAATATCCCCCTGAAAAAATAGACAATCAAATTATTTCAAACACTCGTTTGATTTTCAAACACCTGTTTGATAATATCAACAATTATAGATAAATGGTATGTAAATACTATCTTGTAATGAAATATTTACTGAGAAAGTTTTTTATCGCTTAGTTTACATTGCGTGATTTACACAATATAGCTAAGCTTCGCTTACTCTACACAGCTAATTTTTCAAACAATCTTTGTATTAGCGACTAAGATTAAACATAGAAAAATTTAAATACTTAATAATTACAAACAACATGCACCATCAGAGGCTACGATGAAAATATTAGTACCTATAAAACGTGTAATTGATTACAACGTAAAAGTTCGCGTTAAAGCAGACCATTCAGATGTTGATCTTGCTAACGTAAAAATGTCACTTAACCCTTTTTGTGAGATTGCAGTAGAAGAAGCTGTTCGTCTTAAAGAGGCTGGAACAGCAACTGAAATTGTAGTGGTTTCTATTGGCAATAAATCTTGCCAAGAACAACTCAGAACCGCATTAGCGCTGGGTGCTGATCGTGCAATACATATTGATACTGAAGAAAAATTAGAATCAATCAATGTTGCTAAGTTACTTCAAAAAATCGTTGAAGAAGAACAACCTCAATTAGTTATTTTAGGTAAACAGTCTATTGATAGCGACAATAACCAAACAGGCCAAATGCTTGCAGCCCTAACAGGTATGGCACAAGGTACATTTGCTTCAAACGTTGTTGTTGAAGGTGATAAAGTTAATGTTACTCGTGAAGTAGACAGCGGTTTACAAACCGTTGCGTTAAATTTACCTGCAATTGTAACAACTGACCTTCGTTTAAATGAACCACGCTATGCTAAATTGCCAGACATAATGAAAGCTAAGCGTAAGCCTTTAGATGTTAAAGCTGCAGCTGATTTTGGTATTAACTTAACACCTCGCAGTAATGTTATTAAGGTAACTCCACCAGCAGAGCGTCAAGCAGGTATTGTTGTTAGTAGTATTGATGAATTAATTGAAAAATTAAAAAATGAAGCGAAGGTGATCTCATGAGTATTCTAGTATTTGCAGAGCATGATAACAAAAGCTTAAAAGCAGACACTTTAAAAACTGTAGCGGCCGCTCAAGCCATTGGTGGCGATATTCATATACTTGTTGCTGGCTCAAATTGTGCTGATGTTGCAACTGAAGCAGCAAAAGTAAATGGCGTAAGTAAAGTTTTAGTTGCTGATAATGCCGCTTATGAACACCAACTAGCAGAAAACATTAGTTTACTTGTAACCGAACTTGCTACTGATTATGACTACATTTTAGCAACAGCATTAACAACGGGTAAAAACTTTATGCCTCGCGTTGCTGCTTTATTAGATGTCGCTCAAATTTCAGATATTATTGCTGTTGAGAGTGCTGATACTTTTGTACGACCTATCTATGCTGGTAACGCTATTGCTACAGTGCAAAGCTTAGACAGTAAAAAAATAATCACTGTTAGATCTACAGGTTTCGATCCTGTTGCTACCGACGGTAATGCTGAAGTAGTTGCTATTGATTCAGTTCAAGATGCAGCTATTTCATCACACGTTAGTGACGAAATATCTAAATCAGAACGTCCAGATTTAGGTGCGGCTAACATCGTTATTTCTGGAGGTCGCGGTATGCAAAATGGTGAAAACTTTGCATTGCTTGAAGGTATTGCTGATAAACTAGGAGCCGCTATTGGTGCTTCTCGTGCTGCTGTTGATGCAGGCTTTGTACCTAACGACATGCAAGTTGGGCAAACAGGTAAAATTGTTGCTCCTAACTTATACATAGCTGTTGGTATTTCTGGTGCTATTCAGCATTTAGCAGGCATGAAAGACTCTAAAATTATTGTTGCTATTAACAAAGATCCTGAAGCTCCTATTTTCCAAGTAGCAGATTATGGTTTAGTGGCAGACTTATTTGATGCTTTACCGGAATTAGAAAGTAAACTATAAAATTTATTATTCTCGCCGTATAATAAAGCCACTAATATGTGGCTTTTTTTATATTTAAAAATCAATAACTAGGTATTTATGAACGACAATAACTCAACTTTGGTCTACTCTACTGATAGCGGAAGGATTAAAGAACAAGATAAAAGCAATACAATTACCCCGTCAGATGGTTTTGCAAAAGTAAGGCGTGAAACCAAAGGACGTAAAGGAAAAGGTGTAATTACTATTTCAGGTTTGGGTCTTGATACTGCTGCATTAAAAGATCTTGCGAAAAAATTAAAGAAAACCTGTGGGACCGGTGGTAGTGTTGTTGGCGAAGTTATTGAAGTTCAAGGCGACAAAAGGGATACTATCAAGCAAGTACTTGAAAAAAATGGTTTTAAGGTTAAATTTGTTGGTGGTTAAATAGCACTAATAAATTGTGTTCATTTAAAGGAAAAACATGACAACAATGAATCCGAGTGACATCTCTATTTTAGTAGTAGAGCCATCAGATACTCAACGAAAAATAATTACCAATGAGCTGAAAAAGCAAGGTGTTACTGAATTATCATCAGCAAAAACAGTAAGCGAAGCATTAAGTATTGTTGAGCGTCATTCCTACGACTTAATTACTAGTGCTATGTATTTTGATGACGGTACTGCATTAGATCTTCTCAAAAAAATCCGAGCAAACGATAAGATTTCTGATACCGCTTTTATGCTAGTAAGTAGCGAACATAAGAGAGAGAGTTTAGAAGAATTTAAACAGTCTGGAGTTATTGCATTACTTCCTAAACCTTTTACCCACGATCATCTCGCAGCAGCGATTAATACAACGATTGATTTATTATCTGTTGATGAGTTAGAACTAGAACATTTTGATGTTCACGAAATTAGAGTATTACTTGTGGATGACAGTCGTTTAGCCCGTAATCACATTAAACGCGTGCTAAACAACCTAGGTATGATGAAAGTAACTGAAGCTGTAGATGGTCAACAAGCAATAAACTTGTTACAAGACAATATGTTTGACCTCATCGTAACTGATTATAATATGCCAGAGGTAGATGGAAGAGAATTAACCCGTTATGTTCGTGAACAAAGCCAACAATCACACTTACCTATTTTAATGGTAACCAGTGAAAGTAATGATACTCACCTTGCTAACATTGAACAAGATGGCGTCAATGCACTTTGTGACAAACCCTTTGAGCCTCAAGTGGTTAAGCAGATTTTATATAAACTTCTTGAGCATTAAGCTCCCTAGTTTCAATAGCTTGATTCATTATTACCTTATTAATAACTAATTTATTAATAAGGTATAAATTAGCTTTTCAATATCCCATATTTTTTAACTTTCTCGCTATTTTATTATGGAATACTTCTAATCGTTGAGCTAACAAACGCGTAGTAGAAAACTCAAGATAAAGATTAATGAGTAAATTACACTCAAAGTTTTCTTTTTCATATTCCCAATTACCATAAGAAATAAGCATATCAGTAGGGTTAGTATATATACCACCTCAAGATGCTCGTTTCAGGACGACTGAATGGATCATGATCAAGGCGCATATTTTTATTAATGGTTACTCCCTTAAAAACAGATGGAACAATGATCATGGTTTCCTCATCCGTCTCTGAAAGTCTGTTTTATAAACGTTTTACACGGTGTTATTGATTTCGAGAATGTTCCGACATGTATGTACTTAGATTTTGTTTAGAACGTCAAATCTGTGCCTAAAGACGTTTCTAATTACAGCTGAATCCTACATCTTGAAGTGGTTTGGGTATAGACGATCTAATACCTGACTTAAAAGAAGCTTTATATAAAGTGATACTTATAATAAAAGTGTAGGATAACAACTAAACACTTCAAGATAAGTAGTCTATTACTTATTCAAAGTAACTTATTATCCAGCCACTTTAGTTAAAGCAGCTTTCACTTCATGTTTTATCTTATCTAGTGCATTATTATCATATGCAATTGCAGGAAATGCTCCCCATACAGGCTTAGGCCAAGCGATATCATCATTAAATCTCACAATATGATGAACATGCAACTGAGGACAAATATTACCAATAGCAGCAACATTAAGCTTGGTCCCTTTAAACATTGCCATTAACACTTCGCTTAATAAACTCGATTCATTTAAAAATTGAATTTGTTTTTCCCATTCAAGCTCATAAATATCTAAAACATCATTTATTTTAGGTACTAAAATAAACCATGGATATTGGCTGTCATTCATAAGCAATACCTTACATAATGGAAATTCATAAACTTCAATACAATCTTTAGCTAACATTTCGTGAAGTTGAAAATCAGTATTCATCTTACTTTCCTATCTTTTATTTTTACGACCGCGACCACGCGCTAATTTTTTAGCTTCTCTAGCTGCTATTTTATCTTCTTCGACTTTATCAAAATGAATAATTTCTTTTTCTACCATTTCAGGTGATTCGAAGGTTATTGCCCCCAGTGTTTTATCGCGAATCTCATTAATTAAAATAGCAGATGCTTTATGGAAGTCTATGTGACCACCACTTTTCATACATCCTCTAACACGACCAATTTCTTCTAATAGTTCAATTTCTGTATCAGGTAAAATATCTAACTTATAACGTTCCCGTAATCTTTCAGGATATGCTTCAAGTAAGTACTCTGCAGCAAAACAAGCGATATCATCATGATCAAAAGCAGTATCTTTAACCGCACTAGTAATTGCTAAACGGTAACCGCTATTTTCATTTACAATTTTGGGCCACAACATACCGGGTGTATCATAAAGATATAATCCTTCTTCAAGTTTAATTCTTTGCTGACCTTTAGTAACTGCGGGCTCATTCCCTACTTTAGCTTTAGCTTTACCCACTAAAGTATTAAGCAATGTAGATTTACCTACATTCGGGATCCCCATAATAACAGCATTAATTTGCTTACCTGTTTCATCTTTATTTGGTGCTAGCTTACGAATTAACGCTGGTAGAGTTTTAGCAACACTTGGATTATCGGTAGTTAAAGCGATAGCTTTTACATTTTGTTGAGCTTCTAAATAGTCTAACCACATTTGTGTTTTAACAGGATCGGCAAGATCGGATTTATTTAATATTTTAATTAATGGCTTATCACCTCTTATCTCAGTGATCATAGGGTTTTCACTACTGAAAGGTAAACGTGCGTCACACACCTCAATAACCACATCAATCTGAGGAAGAATGTCTTTTATTTCTCTTTGAGCTTTATGCATGTGCCCAGGAAACCAATTAATCGCCATTTTATTAAATTTTCATGAAGTATAATTATTTATATTTTATCAAAATTCAGTCAACACAACATTACTTTTAAAAAATAGAACAGTGAGTTTACCCTATTTTATGACAAATTAGACTTACGATACTCTTCGTACTATATTTATAAAAAACTTATAAAGGAAATGACTATGAGCCGAAGAGATCACAAACATGAGATAGAGCAAAGCGAAGTAGATATGACACCAATGTTAGACATTGTGTTCATAATGCTGATATTTTTTATTGTAACTACATCATTTGTTAAAGAAGAAGGGATACTCGTTAATCGACCAGAAACTTCAAAATCACCTAAGAGTAATGATCCAATAATACTAGTTAAGATAAATGAAACAGGGCTAATCACATTTAACGGAAAACTTGTCGACATAGAAAGACTACCCGCACGTATCGAAAATTTTTTAGCAAAAAGCCAAACAAAGAGTGCGGTAGTAATACCTAGCGATGAAACTTCTCATGAAAATGTAGTTAAAGTACTTGATCAAATCAGAAATTTTAATCAATTAACCATATCTATTGGTAAGTAATACCAATTAGTCTAATTATGTGATCTAATGTCATTTATTTACTCATAATAAATGACATTGAACACTCATAGCTCACAAGAATTAAAAATACTCTCCAACAAAGTAAAAGATCATCGAATGAGACTGCGCTTGCTAGCCGTTTCGCACTTTAAATCGGGTAAGAATAGATCAGAAGTTGCTAGAACACTTAATATAAGTAGAAGAATTGTTAATGATTGGGTTGCGAACTACATCAGCGAAGGTTTACTTGGTCTTGAGAGTAAAAAACCTACAGGGCGATCTAGCTATCTTACAGAGCAAGATAAAGAAATATTGAGTCAATATATAAAGGCTCAATGCCAATCCGATATGGGTGGACGACTAACGGGTGAGTGTATCCAACTATATATCAACGCTAATTTTGATGTTGATTATCATCCCAACGCCATTTATAAGTTATTAAAATCAATGGGATTTAGCTGGATAACAAGTCGCTCTCGACACCCAAAACAGTCTGATGAAGTACAAGAAGATTTTAAAAAAATTCGAAAGTGAAATGATCCGCACGATCCCATGGAATGTGAGGCTTAAAGAGATAGATGTGTGGTTCCAAGACGAAGCACGTTTTGGACAGCAAAATACAACGACAAGGCTCTGGGCAGAGAAAGGAACAAGACCGAGAGCCGTTAGGCAACAACAGTTTGAATACGCTTACCTTTTTGGTGCTGTTTGCCCATCAACAGGCGCAACTGAGGCACTGATTTCTCCAGTAATGAACATGGATGTAATGGAACAACATTTGGCTTTAATTTCTCAAAAAACTCAAGAAGGACGACATGCGGTGATCGTTGTCGATGGTGCTGCATGGCACCAAGTTTACCTTGCTGATAAATTTAGCAACGTAACGATCATTAAGTTATACCAATTAGTCTAATTATATGATCTAATGTCATTTATTTACTCATAATAAATCACATTGAACACTCATAGCTCACAAGAATTAAAAATACTCTCCAACAAAGTAAAAGATCATCGAATGAGGCTACGCTTGCTAGCCGTTTCACACTTTAAATCGGGTAAGAATAGATCAGAAGTTGCTAGAACACTTAATATAAGTAGAAGAATTGTTAATGATTGGGTTGCGAACTACATCAGCAAAGGTTTACTTGGTCTTGAGAGTAAAAAACCTACAGGGCGACCTAGCTATCTTACAGAGCAAGATAAAGAAATATTGAGTCAATATATAAAGGCTCAATGCCAATCCGATATGGGTGGACGACTAACGGGTGAGTGTATCCGACTATATATCAACGCTAATTTTGATGTTGATTATCATCCCAACGCCATTTATAAGTTATTAAAATCAATGGGATTTAGCTGGATAACAAGTCGCTCACGACACCCAAAACAGTCTGATGAAGTACAAGAAGATTTTAAAAAAAATTCGAAAGTGAAATGATCCGCACGCTCCCATGGAATGTGAGGCTTAAAGAGATAGATGTGTGGTTCCAAGACGAAGCACGTTTTGGACAGCAAAATACAACGACAAGGCTCTGGGCAGAGAAAGGAACAAGACCGAGAGCCGTTAGGCAACAACAGTTTGAATACGCTTACCTTTTTGGTGCTGTTTGCCCATCAACAGGCGCAACTGAGGCACTGATTTCTCCAGTAATGAACATGGATGTAATGGAACAACATTTGGCTTTAATTTCTCAAAAAACTCAAGAAGGACGACATGCGGTGATCGTTGTCGATGGTGCTGCATGGCACCAAGCTTACCTTGCTGATAAATTTAACAACGTAACGATCATTAAGTTATACCAATTAGTCTAATTATATGATCTAATGTCATTTATTTACTCATAATAAATCACATTGAACACTCATAGCTCACAAGAATTAAAAATACTCTCCAACAAAGTAAAAGATCATCGAATGAGGCTACGCTTGCTAGCCGTTTCACACTTTAAATCGGGTAAGAATAGATCAGAAGTTGCTAGAACACTTAATATAAGTAGAAGAATTGTTAATGATTGGGTTGCGAACTACATCAGCAAAGGTTTACTTGGTCTTGAGAGTAAAAAACCTACAGGGCGACCTAGCTATCTTACAGAGCAAGATAAAGAAATATTGAGTCAATATATAAAGGCTCAATGCCAATCCGATATGGGTGGACGACTAACGGGTGAGTGTATCCGACTATATATCAACGCTAATTTTGATGTTGATTATCATCCCAACGCCATTTATAAGTTATTAAAATCAATGGGATTTAGCTGGATAACAAGTCGCTCACGACACCCAAAACAGTCTGATGAAGTACAAGAAGATTTTAAAAAAAATTCGAAAGTGAAATGATCCGCACGCTCCCATGGAATGTGAGGCTTAAAGAGATAGATGTGTGGTTCCAAGACGAAGCACGTTTTGGACAGCAAAATACAACGACAAGGCTCTGGGCAGAGAAAGGAACAAGACCGAGAGCCGTTAGGCAACAACAGTTTGAATACGCTTACCTTTTTGGTGCTGTTTGCCCATCAACAGGCGCAACTGAGGCACTGATTTCTCCAGTAATGAACATGGATGTAATGGAACAACATTTGGCTTTAATTTCTCAAAAAACTCAAGAAGGACGACATGCGGTGATCGTTGTCGATGGTGCTGCATGGCACCAAGCTTACCTTGCTGATAAATTTAACAACGTAACGATCATTAAGTTACCACCGTATTCACCCGAGTTGAATCCAATAGAGCAAGTTTGGAGTTGGTTGCGCCAACATCATTTAGCGAATAGGTGCTTTCAAGGCTATGATGACATCCTCGATGCTTGCTCTGATGCATGGAACTCATTTGTGAGTGATGCAAAGCGGGTCATGAAAATGTGTAGTAGAGATTGGATTAAGGTGGGAAAAACTTAAGATGGAATGGTATAAAAACAATGTATGTTCGACCTTGGAACGACTGCTGCAATGTTTAACACCAGACAGCAAAAAGCCCAACTCTTTCGAGTCGGGCTTTTCTTAATGAGAAGCCTAGCAATGTCCTACTCTCACATGGGAACTCCCACACTACCATCGGCGCTAATGCATTTCACTTCTGAGTTCGGAATGGGATCAGGTGGGTCTACATCGCTATTGTCGCTAGACAAAAAAGGTCAATCTTGAAAGCCTTTCAACAAAAAATTATTTTCATTGAACTATAAATACGTTTTAATCTCTTATTCGCACATGTGTACGTGTCACTCATAGAGTGTGTCAAACTTCATACAAAACTATTTAGGTGTTGTATGGTTAAGCCTCACGGGCAATTAGTATCAGTTAGCTCAAGGCCTCACAACCCTTACACACCTGACCTATCAACGTTGTAGTCTCCAACGACCCTTTAGGGAGCTTAAAGCTCCAGTGAGAACTCATCTCAAAGCCTGTTTCCCGCTTAGATGCTTTCAGCGGTTATCAGTTCCGAACGTAGCTACCGGGCAATGCTATTGGCATAACAACCCGAACACCAGCGGTTCGTCCACTCCGGTCCTCTCGTACTAGGAGCAGCCCTCTTCAATTCTCAAACGCCCACGGCAGATAGGGACCGAACTGTCTCACGACGTTCTAAACCCAGCTCGCGTACCACTTTAAATGGCGAACAGCCATACCCTTGGGACCGACTTCAGCCCCAGGATGTGATGAGCCGACATCGAGGTGCCAAACACCGCCGTCGATATGAACTCTTGGGCGGTATCAGCCTGTTATCCCCGGAGTACCTTTTATCCGTTGAGCGATGGCCCTTCCATACAGAACCACCGGATCACTATGACCTACTTTCGTACCTGCTCGACGTGTCTGTCTCGCAGTTAAGCTGGCTTATGCCATTGCACTAACCGTACGATGTCCGACCGTACTTAGCCAACCTTCGTGCTCCTCCGTTACTCTTTGGGAGGAGACCGCCCCAGTCAAACTACCCACCAGACAGTGTCCCCAAGCCCGATGAGGGCCCTAGGTTAGAACATCACGCATACAAGGGTGGTATTTCAAGGTTGGCTCCAACACATCTGGCGACGCATCTTCAAAGCCTCCCACCTATCCTACACATGTAGGAGCAATGTTCACTGTCAAGCTATAGTAAAGGTTCACGGGGTCTTTCCGTCTAGCCGCGGGTATACGGCATCTTAACCGCAATTTCAATTTCACTGAGTCTCGGGTGGAGACAGTGTGGCCATGATTACGCCATTCGTGCAGGTCGGAACTTACCCGACAAGGAATTTCGCTACCTTAGGACCGTTATAGTTACGGCCGCCGTTTACCGGGGCTTCGATCATGAGCTTCGCAGAGCTAACCCAATCAATTAACCTTCCGGCACCGGGCAGGCGTCACACCGTATACGTCATCTTTCGATTTTGCACAGTGCTGTGTTTTTAATAAACAGTTCCAGCCACCTGGTTACTTCGACTCTCCTGTGCTTACTCCGCAAGGGATTCACACCAGAGAGCGTACCTTCTCCCGAAGTTACGGTACTATTTTGCCTAGTTCCTTCACCCGAGTTCTCTCAAGCGCCTTAGTATTCTCTACCTAACCACCTGTGTCGGTTTGGGGTACGGTTCCTATATATCTGAAGCTTAGAAGCTTTTCCTGGAAGCATGGCATCAATGACTTCATCTCCGTAGAGACTCGTCTCGACTCTCAGTGTTAACAGCAACCCGGATTTACCTAAGTCACCCACCTACAGTCTTTCACACGGACTACCAACGCCGTGCTCACCTAGCCTACTCCGTCCCTCCTTCGCAATATATAGAAGTACAGAAATATTAATCTGTTTCCCATCGACTACGCGTTTCCGCCTCGCCTTAGGGGCCGACTTACCCTGCCCTGATTAACATGGGACAGGAAACCTTGGTCTTTCGGCGGGGGAGTTTTTCACTCCCCTTATCGTTACTCATGTCAGCATTCGCACTTCTGATACCTCCAGCATGCTTTACAACACACCTTCAACGGCTTACAGAACGCTCCCCTACCACTTGAACCTAAGTTCAAATCCGCAGCTTCGGTGACTAGTTTAGCCCCGTTACATCTTCCGCGCAGACCGACTCGACTAGTGAGCTATTACGCTTTCTTTAAAGGATGGCTGCTTCTAAGCCAACCTCCTAGCTGTCTATGCCTTTCCACATCGTTTCCCACTTAACTAGTACTTTGGGACCTTAGCTGGCGGTCTGGGTTGTTTCCCTCTTCACAACGGACGTTAGCACCCGCAGTGTGTCTCCCGCATATCACTCATTGGTATTCGGAGTTTGCAAAGGGTTGGTAAGTCGGGATGACCCCCTAGCCTTAACAGTGCTCTACCCCCAATGGTGTTCGTGCGAGGCTCTACCTAAATAGATTTCGGGGAGAACCAGCTATCTCCCGGCTTGATTAGCCTTTCACTCCGACCCACAAGTCATCACCGCATTTTTCAACATACGTGTGTTCGGTCCTCCAGTTGATGTTACTCAACCTTCAACCTGCCCATGGGTAGATCGCCGGGTTTCGGGTCTATACCTTGCAACTAAACGCGCAGTTAACACTCGCTTTCGCTACGGCTCCCCTATTCGGTTAACCTTGCTACAAAATATAAGTCGCTGACCCATTATACAAAAGGTACGCAGTCACCCGACTAAATCGGGCTCCCACTGCTTGTACGTATGCGGTTTCAGGTTCTATTTCACTCCCCTCACAGGGGTTCTTTTCGCCTTTCCCTCACGGTACTGGTTCACTATCGGTCAGTTAGGAGTATTTAGCCTTGGAGGATGGTCCCCCCATGTTCAGTCAACGTTTCACGTGTGCCGACCTACTCGATTTCATGGTAAGTTTATTTTCGTGTACGGGGCTATCACCCTGTATCGCTCTACTTTCCAGTAGATTCCACTAACTTACAAACCACTTAAGGGCTAATTCGCGTTCGCTCGCCGCTACTAACGAAATCTCAGTTGATTTCTTTTCCTCGGGGTACTTAGATGTTTCAGTTCTCCCGGTTCGCCTCGCTACCCTATGTATTCAGGTAGCGATACCCGCCTTACGACGGGTGGGTTTCCCCATTCGGATATCTTTGGCTATAACGGTTTTTATCACCTCACCAAAGCTTTTCGCAGATTAACACGTCCTTCATCGCCTCTAACTGCCAAGGCATCCACCACATACGCTTAGTCACTTAACCATACAACCCTAAATAGTCTCGAAAGAATATTAAGTACACCGTGGTGACTAAACCACAGTAATTGTAAAGTCTGACATTTTCACGCACACATTGTGTGTCTTGAATAAGAGTTGATATATTCTTACGAATATATCGGGTTGATAGCGTCTCCGAGGAGGAGCCACTATCACCATCATCACTTCCCGATAAAAGAAGTAACAATAGCTTGGTATTTATACGTTACAAACAACAGCGCGACACCGTTGAGTGCTATATAAATACCGGTATTTATATCAGCTTTCCAGATTGTTAAAGAACTTAATCTCAGCACGCATTCGGCTAAAATTTTGGTTTGACCTCCACGGATGGAGGAAAACCCGAGAAACGTACGGAACGTTTCCGGTAAAAAACCAAACTTAATGTGTTCACTTAGAACAAGTTAAGTTTGGTCTCTTTCTTTTGAAGAAAAAGTGGTGGAGCTAAGCAGGATCGAACTGCTGACCTCCTGCGTGCAAGGCAGGCGCTCTCCCAGCTGAGCTATAGCCCCATATTTTTTATGAGGTGTGCACTTCTTCTATTTCGTTATCAGGCAATTTGTGTGAACACTCTTGGTACAGGATGTACCTGTGTCGATTAGCCACGGATGGCAAATAATCGACCTAAATAAATCTTATACCCATTAAAACGTTTTACTTCAAGATAAGGAGGTGATCCAACCCCAGGTTCCCCTAGGGTTACCTTGTTACGACTTCACCCCAGTCATGAATCACAAAGTGGTGACCGTCCTCCCGAAGGTTAAACTAGCCACTTCTTTTGCAACCCACTCCCATGGTGTGACGGGCGGTGTGTACAAGGCCCGGGAACGTATTCACCGTAGCATTCTGATCTACGATTACTAGCGATTCCGACTTCATGGAGTCGAGTTGCAGACTCCAATCCGGACTACGACAAGCTTTGTGGGATTCGCTCCACCTCGCGGTATTGCTGCCCTCTGTACTTGCCATTGTAGCACGTGTGTAGCCCATCCCGTAAGGGCCATGATGACTTGACGTCGTCCCCACCTTCCTCCGGTTTATCACCGGCAGTCTCCTTAGAGTTCTCGCCATTACGCGCTAGCAAATAAGGATAGGGGTTGCGCTCGTTGCGGGACTTAACCCAACATTTCACAACACGAGCTGACGACAGCCATGCAGCACCTGTCACTACTTTCCCGAAGGCACGAAACCATCTCTGGTAACTTAGTAGGATGTCAAGGGATGGTAAGGTTCTTCGCGTTGCATCGAATTAAACCACATGCTCCACCGCTTGTGCGGGCCCCCGTCAATTCATTTGAGTTTTAACCTTGCGGCCGTACTCCCCAGGCGGTCAACTTAGCGCGTTAGCTACGCCACCCACAGATCAAGTCTACAGACGGCTAGTTGACATCGTTTACGGCGTGGACTACCAGGGTATCTAATCCTGTTTGCTCCCCACGCTTTCGTGCCTCAGTGTCAGTATTTGTCCAGGTAGCCGCCTTCGCCACTGATGTTCCTTCCAATCTCTACGCATTTCACCGCTACACTGGAAATTCCACTACCCTCTACAATACTCTAGCTTGCCAGTTCAAAATGCAGTTCCCAGGTTGAGCCCGGGGCTTTCACATCTTGCTTAACAAACCACCTACGCACGCTTTACGCCCAGTAATTCCGATTAACGCTTGCACCCCTCGTATTACCGCGGCTGCTGGCACGAAGTTAGCCGGTGCTTCTTCTGCGAGTAACGTCACAGATGCAGAGTATTAGTCTACACCCTTTCCTCCTCGCTGAAAGTGCTTTACAACCCGAAGGCCTTCTTCACACACGCGGCATGGCTGCATCAGGCTTTCGCCCATTGTGCAATATTCCCCACTGCTGCCTCCCGTAGGAGTCTGGGCCGTGTCTCAGTCCCAGTGTGGCTGATCATCCTCTCAAACCAGCTAGAGATCGTCGCCTTGGTAAGCCTTTACCTTACCAACTAGCTAATCTCACTTGGGCTAATCAAATGGCGAAAGGTTCCGAAGAATCCCCTCCTTTGGTCCGTAGACATTATGCGGTATTAGCAGTCGTTTCCAACTGTTGTCCCCCACCATTAGGCATATTCCCAAGCATTACTCACCCGTCCGCCGCTCGACGCCGAATAGCAAGCTATTCTCGTTTCCGCTCGACTTGCATGTGTTAAGCCTGCCGCCAGCGTTCAATCTGAGCCATGATCAAACTCTTCAATTATAAATCGTTTGTGCATCTTGCGATGCTGCTCAATGAATTCTGTCGTGTTACCAACCGAAGTCAGTAACTACATAAAACGTACAATCTAATCAAAGATTAAATTATACTTTTTTGTGTGACATCAACATAAGCTGTTTTACGTCTTTTCTATTTATTAAGTAGTAAACTACCTAACGCATAAAACCGACTATGTAAAATCAATCTTAATGTGAGTGTTCACACAAATTGCATGATAACTAATTTTTAAAGAAAGGCTTCTTTTTATAAAAGAAGCAAGAGGTTAATCGCATTCGTTAAGCTCTTTTGCTGCAGGCCTTGCCTAAAGCGAGATGCGCATTCTACGCGCCTCAGTTTTGATGTCAACAACTTTTTGAAATTCTTTTTAAAAGATTTTAAAAGTTATCTTTCGTTTAATTCGTCAATTAAGCCTAACTAAACCTATCAAAACGTCCACTTCGCTGTCCTTATTCTGTGAACTCAGTATTTCCTATACTTACCTTCTCTGGGTTTCCCTGAAGAAGTGGAGCGCATTTTAGAGATTTTTGAGGTGACGTCAACACTTATTTTGAAAAAACTTTCTGTTTGTTGGATTTTCACACAGACGTTGGTTTTATTGTGTTATTTACCAACATTTAGTGTATTTAAAGAGCTATTTATCAGTGGTATACATGACTTGATATACGTTAACTGTTTTCTTTTTTTTATGTTAACGGCTGTCTTTTTTTAATGTTAACGGCTGATTATATGTACTTTGATGGTTTAACCTTAAATAATAGAGCCGAATCTAAACCTTAAATGTTTTAATTAATATTTACCTGTTTAGAATCTCTAGCAGTAAAAAATAAAAACACTATTGATAAAGACTAAAAAAAGTCCCCCCATCCAAAGTAACTTCTTGTTCATTAATACCGTTATAATCTATTTATCAGAGGACTCTTTTTCAACTTCATCTGCGCACTCTTTGAAGTCTGCATCTTTATCATCACCAACAACATGTTCTAATTTAAGCTTCCTTACTCCACGAATTGTAGTAAATGGGCCAGAAAAAGCGTAAATAACAAATATAATCAGTAATACATTTTCAGGACTAGAAGCAACGATGATAAAAGCGAGGACTATGAGTAGTACAACTACAAAATTAACTCTACCTTTCCAGTCAACATCTTTAAAACTACTATATCTAAAGTTACTCACCATTAATAACCCCGTCACAATAGTAATAACCCCCATTAAATAACCATAATCATTACCAACGACTTGATAAGATGTTCCTACCCACACTATACTAGCTACTACACCCGCTGCTGCTGGGCTCGCTAATCCTTGAAAATATCGTTTGTCTGCCACACCAACCTGTGTGTTAAATCGAGCTAACCTTAATGCGGCACTCGCTACAAAAACAAAAGCAGCTAGCCAACCAAACTTTCCAAAATCAGCTAAAGCCCAGTTATAAACAACTAACCCGGGGGCTATTCCAAATGAAACCATATCAGCCATGCTGTCGTATTCAGCTCCAAACTCACTTTGTGTATTTGTCATTCTAGCAACACGACCATCTAAACCATCGAAAACCATTGCCACGAATATTGCGATAGCCGCACTTTCAAAATGTCCATTCATTGAAGAAACAATTGCAAAAAAGCCAAAAAATAAGCCAGCTGTTGTTAATAGATTTGGAAGAAGGTAAATCCCTTTATTTGGATTTTTTCCATTTGAAGAATTTTGTGTCATTTTAAAGCCGTTCTTTTATACGAAATGTTTACGTGAATTTAGCATAACTATAATTAACTACGATAGCGTATTTGAGTTTATTCAGGTAAAAAGCTATAAAATGTTTGAATAATAAGTAGGTATTGTTATAAATTCATATATTAAATAACTTAAGTTAGTAGATAAGCCATATAATTTACTAAAATAAGCTTAAAAAAATAAAGAGTTTTTAAAATGAAATGTTTATCAAAAGTCTTATTACTTGCTTTTAGTTTCAATGTCATTGCTGATGATGTAGTTATATATAGATGGGTAGATGAAAACAATGTGGCTCACTTCAGCCAAAACCAGCCCAAAACTGGTGACTTTACTGAAATAGTAATGGCTAAATCTAATATTCCAAATATAAAAAATAACACCTCACCTTCAGAATCTAATGTAGCCTCATTAGAAAAAGATAAAAAAGAAGAACAAACATCAAAAAACAAACTACTTGATACTGCAGGAAAGTGTGAAGAAGCTAAAAATAACTTAGCAACACTAACCGACTTTTCTCGTGTACGCTTTGTTGATGCTAATGGTGAAACTCAAATTTTAGATGAAGAAAAACAAGCGGAACAAATAGCAATTAATAAAAAACGAATTGAAGTTTACTGTACTAACTCATCCAACAAGAAATAATAAAATAGCTCCTATAATAAAAAATATATTATAGGAGCAAATATTTTAATTAAATTTAAATACTAACTTATCTTGTTCTAGTGCTATACGGATAGAACTATCAGGTGTAACTTCACCTGACAAGAGAGCCTGAGCCAGTGGATTTTCAATTTCTTGTTGAATAACTCTTTTTAAAGGCCTCGCACCAAATAAATGGTCAAAGCCTACCTTACCTATATAATGTAACGCCTCATCAGAGATAGTTAATGTTATATCTTTATCTTTTAAACGCTTAGCCAATGATTGAATTTGTATTCCTGCAATTTTCTCAATTTGGCTTGTTTCTAACGAATGAAAAACAACTGACTCATCAATACGATTTACAAACTCGGGTTTAAAGTACTGATGGACTTCTTCCATTACTTGACTTTTCATTAATTCATATTGCTTTTCGGAGCTTAATTTCTGTATAACATCAGAGCCAATATTAGAGGTCATAATAATAACGGTATTCTTAAAGTCGACAGTCCTGCCTTGCCCATCAGTTAACCGCCCGTCATCGAGTACTTGTAATAAGATATTAAACACATCGTTATGTGCTTTTTCAATTTCATCTAACAAAATAACTGAATAAGGTTTACGACGAACAGCTTCAGTTAAATACCCTCCTTCTTCATACCCTACATAACCTGGAGGAGCCCCTATTAAGCGAGCAACAGAATGTTTCTCCATAAACTCTGACATATCTATTCTTATTAAAGAATCTTCACTATCAAACAAAAAGTTAGCTAAAGCCTTAGTTAATTCAGTTTTGCCTACACCTGTAGGACCTAAAAATAAGAATGATCCTATCGGCTGATTTGGATCTGCTAATCCTGCTCTTGATCTTCTTATTGCATTAGAAACTGATGAAACCGCTTCATTTTGTCCTATAACGTTTTGATGGAGACTCTCTTCCATGTTTAACAGTTTATCGCGTTCACCTTGTAACATTTTAGATACAGGGATCCCTGTTGCTTTACTCAGAACGTCTGCAATTTCAGTTTCCGTGACTTTATTTTTTAATAATGTCATTTCTTGCATTTCCGCCTGGCTTGCTAAATCAAGTTGTCTCTCTAACTCAGGAATTGTACCATGGTGCAATTCAGACATTTTATTTAAATCGCCAGCACGTGTTGCAGCTTCAAGAGAAAGTCTGGCTTGCTCTAAATCTGTTTTTATAGCTTGTGTTCCGTGTAACGCAGCTTTTTCGGTAGTCCATACTTCATCTAATTCATCATATTGCGTTTGCATTATTGATATTTCTTGTACAATGTTTTCTAAACGCTTTACTGAAGCTGCATCTGACTCTTTGACTAACGCCCTTTCTTCTAATTTCAATTGAATGAGTCTACGTTCTAATCGATCTAAATCTTCTGGTTTTGAATCCATTTGCAAACGAATACTTGAAGCAGCCTCATCTATTAAGTCGATTGCTTTATCGGGTAATTGGCGGTCGCTAATATATCGATAAGATAAAGTAGCAGCTGCAACAATAGCAGGATCAGTAATTTCAACATTATGGTGTAATTCGTAACGCTCTTTTAAACCGCGCAGTATGGCAATAGTGTCTTCAACACTAGGCTCATCCACTAACACTTTTTGAAAACGGCGCTCTAAAGCAGCATCTTTTTCAATGTATTGACGGTACTCATCCAGTGTTGTTGCTCCTACACAGTGTAAATCACCTCGAGCTAATGCGGGTTTAAGCATATTACCAGCGTCCATAGCACCGTCAGATTTACCAGCACCTACCATGGTATGTAGTTCATCAATAAAAAGGATAACCTGCCCTTCTTCTTTAGCTAGCTCGTTTAATACTGCTTTTAAACGTTCTTCAAATTCGCCTCTATATTTAGCTCCTGCAACTAAAGCTCCCATATCTAAAGATAAAACTCTTTTATTTCTGATACCTTCTGGTACGGCATTATCAATAATTCGTTGTGCTAAACCTTCAACGATAGCCGTTTTACCTACGCCTGGCTCACCAATGAGTACAGGATTATTTTTAGTTCGGCGTTGCAAAACTTGTATTGTTCTTCTTATTTCATCATCTCGACCAATAACGGGATCAAGTTTTCCTTGCTCAGCTCTTTCTGTTAGATCTACGGTATATTTATTTAACGCTTGTCGAACATCTTCCGCATTTTGATTATCAACCGATTCTCCACCTCTTACGTGCTCTATAGCTTGATCAATTCTCGTTTTATTAGCCCCAAGCGAGGTTAATATTTTGCCTAAAGCGCCTTTATCTTCAATAGCAGCCAAAACAAAAACGTCCGACGATATAAATTTATCACCCAATTTTTGGGCATATTTATCACATAAATTGAACATATTAGCCATTGATGGTGAAAGCTGAAGATCGCCACCTGTTCCTGTAACTTGTGCTAAATTAGCAAGTGCTGCATCTATTTGGTTACGTAGACTATGAACATTAACGCCTGCACTTTTTAATAAAGGAATGACGCTACTATTATTTTGATTTAATAAAGCCATCATTAAATGAAGAGGTTCAATAAATTGATGATCTTTACCTAAAGCAAGTGACTGAGCATCAGAAATAGCTTCTTGAAATGTTTGAGTAAATCGATCTAAGCGCATGGCACACCTTTGTAAATAAAGTAATTGAACAAAATAAACTTCAATGGAATCTCTAATCTCACAACGAATATAAATCGTTTCAATGATTATAAGTTTCTATACCCTATTAATAAGGGCAAATAGGAATATTTCAATCAAATTCAAACGAACTATTGATCAAGAACAATAATGTAGTTTAATTAAACTAAGCTCGACAAATAATAGTAGCCATACGGCCAGTTTTATTATCACGTCGGTATGAATAGTAGTTGTCTTTCATAGAAAAGGTGCAATGTGGTAGCGAATAAATATGATTAACACCTAAGTGTTTAAGTTGAATCTCAGCTATAAGTTGTAAATTAGCTAAATACTTATTTTTATGTTCTTGAGGATCCACAGATGTAAAAGCACGAGAAAATTCATTATGTTGATCCATAAAAATACCATAAACATCTTCCCCTACTTCAAACTTTTCAGGCCCAATACAAGGGCCTAACCAAACATAAAGCTCATTCGCTGGTGTTTTCATTTTTTGAATAGTGTGTTGGATGATATTTTTTGAAAGAGGTTTCCAGCCACCATGAATAGCGGCTATATCACTACCATCTAATGATGAAATTATAATAGGTAAACAATCCGCCGTCATAATAGCAAGCGCTATATGACGTTGCTGAGTAGTTGAAGCATCAGCGATATGTGGTTCAGATTCTTGCTTGATAACTTCTACATTATTACCGTGAACTTGATCTAACCATTGAATAGAGGTGTTAGCAGGTAAATAGTCAAGTAAAAGCCGTCTATGACTTAAGACTATATTTTCTTCATCTCCAACATGTAGTCCTAAATTAAAATTTCCGTATGCTGATAAATATTCTAATTGGTTTGGATGATGAATAGTTGTAGTAAAGGCCACTACATTTTGTACTGGCCAAATCACATGGTTAAAAAATGAATTAGTACGGTTCAATAGAATGTAGCTTTGTATCTTCTCGTAACAGATCTGTTAATTTCACCATATCTGCAGGAACATCAGCATGCCACGTCATTTGTTCGCCTGTAATAGGATGAAACAAAGATAACATAGCAGCATGTAATGCTTGTCGATGAAAACCTCTTAACATATCACGTAATGCTTCGGTGGCATTTTTAGGAGGTCTAGGTCTTCCACCATAAACAGGATCACCAACTAGTGGATGTGTTATATGAGCCATATGTACTCTAATTTGATGAGTTCGACCTGTTTCCAAACGTAAACGCAACCTTGTATGAAGTCTAAACTTTTCCATGACTCTATAATGAGTTACTGAAGGTCTACCTGAAAAAGTAACAGCCATATGTGTGCGCTTAGTTGAATGTCTACCAATAGGTTGATCAACAACTCCGCCAGCAGTCATAATTCCAGTGGCGATTGCTTCATATTCACGTGTTATTTCTCTAGCTTGTAACGACTCAACTAAATTTGTTTGCGCTGCAATAGTTTTAGCAACAACCATTAATCCCGTAGTGTCTTTATCTAAACGATGAACAATCCCTGCTCTAGGAACAATTTCAACTTGTGGACAATAATGTAACAAAGCGTTTAATACGGTACCATCAGGATTACCTGCTCCGGGATGAACAACAAAACCAGCTGGTTTATTAATAACTAAAATATCATCATCTTCGTAAACAATATTTAATGGTAAATCTTGAGCTTCAAACCTTTCTTCGGCTTCAATTTCAGTATCAATGGAAATATTTTCCCCACCATACATTTTCTCTCTAGCCACTTGTATTACTTGGTTATTTACACAAACATGTCCGGCTAAAATCCAGTCTTTTAACCTTGTTCTTGAATAATCAGGAAACATTTCTGCAATTGTTTGGTCCAAACGTTTACCTAAACAAGATTCAGGGACTATACCATTGTGTTGAATTTTTTCGGCCATTAAGTTCTCTTTAATTTTACCAAGCAAACTAAATAAGTTTTAGTGCTGTGCAAGGAATGTTTGCTAGGTTAGAATGCTTGGAATATTTTACCTGTTTGTGTGATGGGATGAAACCAACTTCATTAAATAAATATGAATGTTGCCTTTATTGAGGTAATCATGTTTCACTTAAATGAATCCACATTAACTTTAGTTAAACCAACGTTGTGATTTTTAAATCTATGGAAAAAATATCAATAAAAGTACTACTGACCGCACTTAGTTTAAGTTTAATAGGGTGTTCTTCATCTGATAATGTCAATATTGACAATGTACCTAACAAGTCAGCCCAAACTTTATTTTCAGACGCGCGTAAAGCGCTCGATGATGGCTTATTTCAAAAAGCTATTCAATTACTATCAGCAATAGACGCCCGTTTTCCATTTGGGCCAATATCTCATCAAGTACAAATAGATTTAATTTACGCTTATTACAAAAGTGGTAATGCAGATCAAGGGATAGCGTTAGCAGATAGATTTTTAAAATTAAACCCTACACACCCTAATGTTGATTATGTTTACTATATGAAAGCATTAATTAATTTATCAACAGAAGAAAATTTATTTCAAGATCTGGTAGGAATTGACCGTGCAGATCGAGACCCTACGGCATCTAGAGATGCTTTCGACGGGTTTAAGAGAATAATTACAGACTTTCCTGAAAGTCGATATGCTGCCGACTCTAGAAAACGTATGATTGATATAAAAGATCGATTAGCTCGATATGAATTATCTGTTGCACATTTTTATTTAAAAAGAGACGCATGGGCTTCTGCTGCCAATAGAGGGAGATACATCATTGAATACTATTCTCCAAGTGAGCATGTTGAAGAAGCATTAGAAGTTATGATTGAATGTTACGATAAACTAGGACTGGAAGATCTTAAGAATAACGCTAAACAAGTTTTAGCTGCCAACTTCCCTGATAATAGATTATTAAAATAAGATAAATTATCAAAGCACTAATTCAATGTTAGTGCTTTGATATATTTCAGTCTTTCACTTATATAGCTGACGCGTCTTCTTCGCCTGTTCGTATACGGATAATACGCTCTACATCAGTTACGAATATTTTACCGTCACCAATTTTTCCTGTTTGCGCTGTTGACATTATTGCCTCAATGCAACGTTCTACATCTTCAGAAGCAATAATAAGTTCAATTTTTACTTTTGGTAAGAAATCGACCATATACTCAGCTCCACGATAAAGCTCAGTATGTCCTTTTTGACGACCAAAGCCTTTAACTTCAGAAACCGTCATACCCGTAACACCTATTTCACCTAATGCTTCTCTCACATCGTCTAATTTAAACGGTTTAATAATCGCTTCTATTTTCTTCATCATCGGTTCCATTTTCAAAAAGTTAAATTCATTGTACACAATTCACAACATCAATCAAAAAATTCAATAAATAGCGTATTCTTAATGCTAATAGTGTTAAAAATTTTGATACACTTACCTTATTATCTACCGAAGAATATAATCCTTCAAATAAAATAAACATTTAATTACCGTTAAGGAAAGTACATGGATCCTCAATTCATTATTAACGAAATGAAAGTTTTACCCGCTATTGATACTCAATATGAAATTACCCGCCGAGTAGATTTTATAAAACAACAGTTAATTAACTCTGGATTAAAAACTTTAGTGCTTGGTATTAGCGGTGGAGTTGATTCATCAACATGCGGAAAATTAGCCCAGTTAGCTGTAGATGAACTTAATACTGAAAACGAAGGTAATAACTATCAATTTGTCGCAATCAGATTACCTTACGATATTCAAGCAGATGAAGAAGACGCGCAACTTGCATTAAGCTTTATTAAACCATCGCATAGTATTTGTACTAACATTTTAAATGGTGCAAACGGCATACATGAAGAAACACTCAAAGCATTATCAGACAATAACCTCTTAAATGCTTCAGACGCACAAAAAGACTTTTCAAAAGGTAATGTAAAAGCACGAACTAGGATGGTAATGCAGTATAACGTAGCTGGCATATTAGGTGGTTTAGTACTAGGAACAGACCATTCAGCTGAAAATATTACTGGTTTTTTTACTAAGTGGGGTGATGGTGCCTGTGATTTAGCCCCTCTATTTGGATTATCTAAACGTCAAGTTCGACAAGTTGCGCAAACTTTAGGAGCACCAACACAATTAATAGAAAAAGCACCAACAGCGGATTTAGAAGAATTATCTCCAGGTAAAAAAGATGAAGATGCATTAGGGGTATCATACGATCAACTAGATGATTTTTTAGAAGGAAAACTTACCGACTCAAAAATAGAAGAGATGATCATTAATATCTATTTAAAAACTCAACATAAACGAGCCGCAATACCAACAATTTACAACTAGTTTACATTTTCATATAAAAAATATACTATCTGTATTGTTTTATAATTGTTCATTAAACCAACAAAAAATATAAACGACTAAGGATAGTTGAAATGAATAAACACTACGGCTTTACATTACTTGAATTACTCACATCAATGACCATTTTGATGTTACTCCTCACTATAGGCATGCCATCAATGGCGAATTTCACGGTTAAAATGCGAGTTGACCGTGAAATATCTAGCTTACATAAAATGTTAGTATTTACTAAAAACACCGCGGTTAACTCTAATACCTATATCACGATTTGCCCACTAAACAATTCAAATGTTTGTACTACTAATTGGCACTTAACGTTAAGTGTATTTAGTGATCATAACAAGAATAAAAAATTTGAACCTTCAAAAGATGAGTTTATTCTAAAAATAAAAGAACCTATTGATAAGAATGATAAGCTTCAATATGGTAAAGATAGAACAGCTTTAGTATATGGTCCTACAGGACATTTAGCTATATGGGGAGGTAATGCAACCTTCAAATATTGCCCCAAAGACGATAAAGATAAAAATAGAGGTCTTATCGTTTCTCGAGCTGGACGGGTTTATGAAACCTCAAATTATAAAAATGATGGTTTAGACAGAAACAGAAGTGGTAACTTAATTGTTTGTAAATAGGTTAAACTCATAGCTAGATAGGTTATCAGTAAAATGTTATAAATAGGTCTTTGCTGTTGATAAATGAGATCTTATGCGTACTAAAATAATAAACATTAAACAAAAAGCTTTTACACTGGTTGAGCTTTTAGTTGGTATAGCTGTTATTAGTATAGTAGCAATGATTGCCTTACCAAGTTTAAATACATTTGTTGTTAATATGCGGGTAGACAACCAAATTACAGAATTACATCGCCTGTTGCTTATAGCAAGAAACGCTTCTGTGAATTCAGGTCAAAACGTTGTTATTTGCCCTCTAGTTGCTAATACATGCACAAATGATTGGACTAAGGAAATTAGCGTTTTTATAAATACTAGTAACGATAGCAGCTTAGACTTACCTTCAGACGAAATAATAAGAGTAAAGTCAGCATTGAATAATAATGATAAATTTCAATACTCCGGTGGTGCATTCTTAACTTACAATGCATTGGGCAATCTAACAACAAGTACTGCTGGAGATACATTTAGTTATTGCCCTAATGGCGTTACTGATGCATCTCGAGGAATTATAATCTCAGCTTCCGGTAGAGCCTATATTAGCCAAGATAATAACAATGATGGAGTTGACGAGGATCGCGATAATAATACAATCACCTGTATATAATTTGTGGCTTAAAACCTAATTTGATATTTATTACTTTTTTGGAGGATTATCAACTTAATATTATTGTTTTTGCGTTTATTAAAAACAAACTATAACGAATTCTTATTCGATGCTCGCCCTGGGATTATTAAATAGTTTAAGTTAAGAGCTAGCTTTTCAAAAGTCTAACTCTTAACTTTAATTTTCCCCCAACGTTTAGGTGAAATTTAACACAATTACATTAAAATATATAATGAACCTCTTACATTGATATTTTTATCCTTGGGTTTTAGATTCTTCATCTAATTTATTTGCGATTTCATCGTTGAACTTCTTGTCTATTTCAACACATTGATTAACTCTGTATATTTTATTTTTAGAAGGTATATTAAGAAGATCAGCCTCAAATGTACCTCGTAATTTTATTGGTAAGTCATAATGATAATGAATATCCCTTACTCCTCCCATATATAAAATGTCACATTTTAGGGAAACCTTTTTAAGGTTTTTAAAATGATTTTTATTATCTGATGTATTACTCAAAGCTATATTTGAGATAATTACAAAAAAGAATAATACTATTAGCTTATTAAATGATTTCATATTATTTTTCCCAACATGTAGCTGTTTTAGCTGTTTTTTGACCTGTTTCAGATATATTTAATGTCGTACAATCGTTGTCCCTTGTAGCTTGCGCCCCTCTTGCCGTAGCTGTTAACGTATAAGTAGTATTTGTTTGTGCTGAAGTATCAATACTGTAATTACCTGATTCAGTAATAAAAGGATCTGCAGGTAAACCTAAAAGCTTCATATCTGCAGTATACCTTCGGGTATCAACAAAATATTGTTCCATCTTATTTGCTATACGCAATAATTCTCTTTGGGCCTCACTACGATTAGATTGACTAACATACTCAACATAAGATGGATAAGCGACAGCTCCTAATATCCCAACAATAGCTACGGCAATCAATAGCTCGATCAAAGTCATTCCTATTTGATTTTTAATTATCATTATAGCTACTCTGTTATATATTGATAAGTACGATATATTGATGGCCCAACGCCAGTATTAATAACTCCTGGATTAGTTCCCTCACCTTCTCCGCTACCAGTCAGAAGTCTTATCGTAGGACTGTCTGAACCGGGTGGAGATCCTGGAGGTACGCTAGTTACATCAACATGAGGAATATAAGGCGTAGGAGTATCGGGCATAGTTGTGGTTGTGACTATTTTTTTCCAACTGAAAAACTTTGTACCTTTGTATAAATCTACAGCATATAATGCACCTTCACCATTTACCAAAGAACACGAATTAGTTCCAGCTGGAGTAAAAGAAGTAAAATAAGCAACGCCTTTAAGAACTATAGCTCCTGCAGTACTTTTTTCTCCTGCAGATTCGTAGTTATAGCGCCAACCAGATTTTTGACTTACAATTAGATCAAGTGCTTTAATATCAGCGGTTGTAGTTAGAGAACCATATGGGTCAGAAGTAAAATCAGCTAAGTCATTATATGTTATTACAGTAGGAATATCTTTAGCAGGTGCAACGGCCCCAGCCACAAAAGATTGAGTAATAATATTTTCATCTTGGATCATAAAAAACTCATCATTTGTATCTGTTGATGAAGGGGTTGATCTATCCCCACTTCCCAATAATACAGCCTCATATGGCGTTTCCTTACTGGTAATAATAGTTGTTGTACCTATTGTGCTTTCATAAGTATCAGTAAAAAATGTTCTTACAATAGAGGGAGCATCAAAAAAGCGTCTATCATCTACATTTGTCGTTCCACCTAACTCAGCTAATTTAAAAGCGGTCCAAGGAGTAGTGCTACTAAAAGGATTATCACCAGGCATATCGATTCTAAATACATTTCCCCCAGTATCACCAGTGTACAACCTATCGACTAAACCATCACCATCACTATCTAATATACCAATACGTGAAGGGATACTATCAGTAAAACCAGTAAACTGTGTATTCTTACCTGTAGTAGCTGCTGGTGTTACACTCCATAATAAAGCACCTGACTCAGCATCTATCATATATATACCTCGGCCTACGCTATCAGGAGTACCAGGTCCAGTAATATCTTTTGCAATAGAGTAACCAGCGCCAAATATTAATACAGGTTTTGCTTTTCCACCTGAGATATTTAATGCTGAATAAGTGACTTGAGGTTGAGACCATGTTTGACCTAATTCTTTAAAGTCACCAGTATTTGCTTTAATTTCCCACATAAGCTTAGGAGTATCAGGATCTGTTATATCTAAAGCATAATATGAAGATCCACCTCTTCGTAATCCAAAAAAGATCCATGCTTTATCTCCAGTCGAACTGATTGAACCGTCTAAATCAGCATCAATTAAATGTGTAGTTATGCGCCCATCAATTCCATATACTTTACTGGAAGCAGGTAAATTATCGCGTAATGTTTTTATTTCTGGAAAAAATTTCTGAGGCATAAATGCCCATGATTCATCAACAGTAGCTCCACTGTCTTTAAACATATGTAATACACCAGAATTAGTTCCAACAAGAATACGAATATCAGGATTAGACTTACTACCGCCATAATTAACCGTAACAGGTTTTGAATGTAACGGATCACCAAACAAATCAGGTCGGTAATCATCTTTATCACCGTCTTTATCTGCATCATCAACATCAAGACCTAAAGCCCAATTTAAATATTCTTTCGCTTCAATAGTATCTGTAACTCCCATTAAAGACTGTACATTAACCGCACTTCCTGCCGCAGTTTCAAGGTTGTCATATGTTAACGATGTCAGTATATTTGATGTGCCAATATCACTATATACCTTTCTTGAATTTTTAGTTTTAGCACTAAACATACCAACAACGCCTCCAGCATTTACATTGTTACCATCTGGTGTTGCTGAACTTTGCCAGTAAGTTTTAGCGGTATCGATGATACTACCTGAAGCATCTACTGCTGAATTACCTTCCCTATCAACCTGTTTATCATCTTTAATTTTTAATTTTTTAAGATTGCCTTTCCATCTAGCACCATTATTAGGAATAAACATCCCATAATAAGCCGAATCAAGGGACTCAGTTCTATCAAAACTATTAGTAGCAACTGATGGAGCTGTAAAAGTAGTATTTACAGCTAAAATTGAACTCAAGGCCTTTTGTAAAGCTGAACCTAATTTAGTAGGGTCTGTCGCATCATAATATTCGCCCCCTCCTTTAGTTGCTGCTGCTTCTAATAATTTAGTTGCAGCACTTGCTCCTTCACTAAAGCCTACGGTATACAAAGTTGCTATTTGAGTTCCGGGGAGGCTAGCATTAATATCATTGCTATGAACATATTCAGCAAGTGCTGGTAAATAGTTATTATCAACATCTACCGCTGTTGAAGAAGGTGTAGCTCCCGCGTGTAATGCTTTAACCAAGCCATCTGATGCTTTATCATTTGTGGGTTCACCATCTGTAATTAAAATCACAAAAACTTCATTACTACAACCTTTATATGGTGCGATATAGTTTCCACCACTTTCAATGCTCTTGTCTCGATCTGGCAAGGTCTTATTATGGTATTTTACACCATTAAAGCCATTTTCATCTTGTGAACCATATTTAACAGGCAAGCCTGCAAAATAGCGATAAGCTTCATAATAAGACTCACACAAAGGTGTCCAGCCAGAAGCATGTAAATCATTTTCAATTATAGAAAGTAATGACTTTTTGGCTGTAGCCGTCATTTCTTGTATACCAAAAGCAATTCTTCCGCCATGAGAATTACTTTGATTACTATCGGAATACCTATTAAAATTATAAACTTCAAGACCAAATTGAACTGATGGGATTGAGTCAATTAAATTTGTTAAGGTTCGCTGAGCAATTGCAATTCTTGTCGTATTTGTAGTACCTATATCAGCACCATTACTATACTTTGTGCCTTGCTCCCATCTTAGGTAGTTATCAGTATAAATAGTAACAACATCCCCTCCCCATGAAGCATCTACTTTAGTAATATCCGTATCGTAATATACGGGGGAAGCAACAGTTCCTAAACCATCAATTGGGTATCCAAATGTAACACTACCGTTGACTTTATTACTATTATGTTCAACCGTTGTACTATTTTTTATGTGCTCTAAATCTAGGCTAATATCATCTTCACAATCAATTATCGAAATGGATGTTCCATCACTATCAGGAATATCTTGCCAACTGCCAGAGTTACCTTGAAATGTATATTCTTTTATACGACCAGTATAAAAGCCAACTTTATTAAGTCGAGAAACAGCGGTAGAACAATTATTAATACTTGCCAAAAATCGTCTTTTTTCAGTTGGAGAATCAACAGAAGGTAAAGATGTTGGTGTCCCTACGACATAGTACAAATATTTATCGCCTTTACCAGAATATGACCCAAGAGTTTTATATGTTTTAGCTGGGTTATAAGGTGTTTTAATTGTTTGAGATCCCGTCATACTACCTGAAGTATCAACAATTAATAATACTTGTGGTTTTGTTTGGGCACGTAAATTAGCATTCCCTACATATAATTCTATATCTTCGCTATAGGCATATAAGGAACTAAATATTAAGGCCGATAATAAAATATATTTTTTCATATTAATATCCTAGTGATAATTCTTGAGCAATGCCGGCATTAACTTGAATGACATGGTTATTGTTTCTTCCATATGTTCTACTAACCACAACATTTGACATTCGACACTGAGCGTCTGAAGATGCGGGTTTAACACGTGGGCAAGATGGCGCAAGAGAAAGTAGATTGTCTGGCGATGCTATAGCTGTAGTTATCGAAGGTTTTGTCACGGATAATATAGGTGTAGGGGTATTCAGTTCCACAAATATATTTGGTCCATTAACTCGACGTTGTTCATTAAAAATAATCCTATCCATTTCACTAATAGTTTCTTGTGTAACTATTGATTTTTCTTGACTTGCACCTGCCATTTTAACATCCGTTGTCGTATTTTGCATTAGTGCCGCAGCAACGGCAGTTAAAGCAACTAAAAAAACAAGGGATACAATTAAAACTACGCCAGATTGATTAAATTTTTTTATTGCCATTCGGTTATCCCTTGATTATATAATGTAACAGTTGAACTAAATAATAAACGCCTAAAATTATCGCCACCCGCATTAAATACAGTATCCCCCATTTGATATGTATTATTATTCTCATAATTAGGGTCTGCTCTAATAGATCTAACTAAAACATAAAATTTTACAGCTAAAATTTTTGTATTATTAGTATTATCCCAATAATCTCCAATCATATCAGCTGGTGCCATATAACCATTAACGACGTCATCCCCATCAGTATCTACACCAAACATATAATGAACACGTTCAATACCTTCAACTAATAAGTTAAAAGATATTGGTGTAGCTGTATTTTGTAATCGCCCTTGCATCAACACAGGAACAAAATTAGCGGTAGTGCCAATGCGATCATTTCGAATATAATAAATATGATGCTGATATTCCCAAATGCGTGAATTGTTACTAACAAAAGGAATTGCCGCGGCGCTTCCTGGAAATAAAGTAGCTTGAGTATAACCTGCGTTCAAATAATAACGTTCATTATCAATCGCTCCTGGTAAAATGGGACGAGCGAGTACTCTTTTTATTTGCAAAACATCTGAACCAGGTACTGCATTATTTATACAGCCACCAAGTATAGTCGCAGCTGTTACATTAGCAGCCCAAAGCGTTCTAAAATGAAAAAGATTACCTTGTGGAAAGCTGCTATTATTTTGTCCTCCTCCTATACAATCGCCAATGACAGGTGGGAGATCTACCCCTGAATATACATCAGACGAAAAACTTAATTGTAAATCTCCCCAAAAATTTTGTCGTAGTAAGTCATCAGTTAATATAGTAACAGCAAAACGTCCATTTTCTTGCAGCTCTCCTATGCTTGAAGTTTCTTGCGTGGTGGTTTTCATTCCTACAAAAACACTTAACACCCCGCCAATCAATACTAACCCTATAGCTAAAGCTACAAAAATTTCTAAAAGTGTAAATCCATTTTGTTTTTTAATCATATAAGCCTCTAAAAAATAAATGCATCTACGACAATTTGTCTACGTTTAGTACTTGTAGTACCACATCCGCTTCCAAATGTTGTATTAAATTTAGCACCGTCTGATGTTTCTTCCCGCCCTTCCCAACTAATAGCAACTGAGACAGCATTATTTACATGTTCAATACAGGCAACAACACCAGTTAAGCCACCATTACCTTTCGATAAATTTTGTACATCTTCGCCAATTAAGCTTTGTTCCCACTCGTACAAGTCGTTAGCTGTTAGTTCAGCGGCGTTGCATAAAGCTGTTGGTGTATCACAACGGACTGCTGGTGCAGTAAGAGGAGTAACACCATAAGTACCGTTATAACCATCAAGTACATTGAGTCCCACGGTTGCATCATTTCCTCGCATACGTTCAATAATATTTTGCGCTAAAGAAGAAGCCATAGAACGCTGCATAGCATCAAAACTTCCTTTTTTGGCAGAAGCTTGCATAGCTACAGCGCCTAAGATTCCTGTAGATAAAATAAATAAGGCTACAAGAACTTCAATTAAAGTCATCCCCATAAAAGAAGTTTTTTTAAACCGACACTGTTTATAGGGTCGTGAATTATAAAGCCGCAAAATTATTCTCCTTGAGAATCAAAAATTTTATATTACTAAAATACTGAAAAGTTATACGGATATTGAAAGGGGACTTTGATAGCGGCAATAGTGCGCCAAAGCTTTTAATTACATTGATTAAAAGCTTTAAAAGAAGATCATATGTGTTAAAAATCACTAATGTGAACCGCATTAACTCATACCTTAATATCCATATTTAAGCAGCATTCCATTATATGCCATGTGATGACTACTTACAATTTATACAATAAAAACCTAGACTTATATTACATACAATATACACAAGCCCATTTCATGTTTAATTTTTAAACAGCTTAAGATTAACGCAATTCGAGTGGAACTGCAAACACTGTATTTTCTTCCCTACCTGGGTACTCTACAACCTCTTTACCACCATAACTTTTTAATCTTTCAATGACCTGATTAACCAAAATTTCAGGAGCGGACGCTCCAGCAGTTACACCTACTTTATTAATGTTGTCTATCCAACTTGGAATTATGTCTTCAGCTGTATCAATTAAATAAGAGGTAGTGCCTATTTTTTCAGCAAGCTCTCTGAGTCTATTAGAATTAGAGCTATTTTTTGCACCAACTACCAAAAGTAGATCAACTTGATTAGCTATTGAGCGAACCGCGTCTTGACGATTTTGTGTTGCGTAACAAATATCATCTTTACGAGGACCTTGTATATTTTTATATTTCTTTTGTAGAGCGTCAATAACATCACTTGTATCATCTACCGATAACGTTGTTTGACTGCAAAAATAAAGTTCGTCCGGATTTTTGACGTTTAGTTTTTCAACATCACAAGCAGATTCAACTAAGTAAATACCGCCAGTTTTACTTTCATATTGACCCATTGTACCTTCCACTTCAGGGTGTCCAGCATGACCAATAAGAATACATTCAACATTTTTACGGCTTGCGCGAGAAACTTCCATATGTACTTTTGTCACTAATGGACATGTTGCATCAAAAACCTTTAAACCACGATCTTTAGCTTTATTGCGAACAGCTTTAGAAACACCATGAGCACTAAAAATAACAGTACTATCATCTGGAATTTCATCTAATTCATCAACAAAAACAGCACCACGTTCTTTTAAGCCATTAACAACAAACTTATTATGAACAACTTCATGACGTACATAGATAGGAGCATCGAATAAGTCTAATGCTCTATCGACAATACTAATTGCTCTGTCAACACCAGCACAAAAACCTCTAGGGTTCGCTAAAATAATTTCCATTGGTATTCTCTAATTGTTCGTATCTATTGAATTTCTACTACGTCAATAACAAAAGTGACTGCTTGACCAGCTAATGGGTGATTAAAATCGACAGTAACAGATGAGCCTGAAACGTCGGTGATCATACCCGGTAATTCACCACCAGGCTGTGTAAACGTAATAATATTACCTACTTTAGCTGGTGTTTCACTGTCAAACTTTGTGATATCAACATAATGGATATTATCAGGGTTTTTATCACCAAATGCGTCTATAGACTGAAGTGTAAACTCTTTAGATTCTCCAACTTTTAAACCCAGTAGATTCGCTTCAAATGCTGGAGAAATGCTTTGATCACCCATAATTATTTTAGCAGGTTTATTATTTACTTTTGTGCTATCTGCTGCAGAACCATCAGCAAGCTTCATTGTTATATGTACAATTATTTGAGAACTTTCATTAATAACTTTAGTCATGATTTGCCTTTTATACTACTAAATATTTCTGCTACTTTTTGCTCGTAGTGCTGTCTTTATCGCTATTTTTAAATGAATCAAAAATCATTAAAGCTGCACCTATAAAAATCATAGAGTCTGCAACATTAAATGCTGGCCAATGATTATTACCAATATAAAAATCTAGAAAATCGATAACATAACCAAATAGCACTCTATCAATTAAGTTTCCTAAAGCGCCACTTAATAATAAAGCAAAAGCAATACTTAATAGCTTTTTATCTTTAGGGGTTTTGGCTAACCAAATAATAAACACAATACTGGCTATAGCTGCTATCGCGGTAAAAAACCACCTTTGCCATCCACCTTGATCAGCTAAAAAACTAAAGGCCGCTCCTAAATTATGTACATAAGTAATACTAAAAAAAGAAAGTACTTGAATTGATTCATAAAGCTCCATAGAACCAACAACTTGATGCTTAGTAATTTGATCTACAACCAAACACAACAGAGTTAACCACAACCAACTTAACCCTGTATTCATTACATTTTTTATCATTGAAAACTTAAACCTTATTAAATGATTAAAGGTGTATAAATATAAAATAAGCGTAAATTAATAAATAATATACGCTTATCTCTCTTCTATATTTAACCACGTTGCGTACTGTTAAATACTATAAATTATGTAAGTAAATACAAAAGTTTTATGCAAACTTACGCTCTTCACCTAAACCATCTACGTTAGTTACACAACGACCACATAACTCAGGATGAGCTTCTATTTGACCAACATCGTCAGTAAAGTGCCAACAACGATCACATTTACTACCTGACGCTGGAGTAACCGATAACCATAATCCTTCAACATCTGTTTCTATCATTCCTTCAGGTGCTGAAGTTACAAGTTCAACGGTTGCTGCAGAAGTAATTAAAACAAAGCGTAATTCTTCTTCTAATTGTTTTAATTTATTCACAATGTTTTCGGTGGCATAAATAGTTACTGCGGCTTCAAGAGCTTTACCTACTTTTTTATCTTTACGTGCAGCTTCTAAAGCTTTGTTAACTTCTGTTTTAATTAATAAAATTTCAGCCCAATAATCATCACCTAAACGTGAATTTTCAGGTAACTTAGCTAAACCATCAAACCAAACATCAGTAAATACAAATTCATCTCTTACGGTATTAGCTGGTGTTGGTAAAGCTTGCCAGATTTCTTGAGCTGTAAAAGATAAAATAGGAGCCATCCAACGAGTCATAGCTTCTGCAATTAAATACATAGCTGTTTGACATGAACGACGAGCCAAGCTATCGCCTTTAGCTGTGTACTGTCTATCCTTAATAATATCAAGGTAGAAACCACCTAATTCAGTTGTACAGAAGTTCATTAGCTTATGTACAACAACATGAAATTCATATTCTTTATAAGCTTTTTCAATATCTTCTTGAAGTTGTGCAGCCTGCCCTACTACCCAACGATCTAAAGCAACCATGTCATCTAAAGCAACAGAGTGTTCTTTTGGCTCAAAACCATTTAGGTTCGCTAATAAGAAACGTGACGTATTACGAATTCGTCTATACGCATCAGCTTGGCGCTTAAATATTTCATCCGATACTGTAATTTCTTGCGTATAGTTTACTGAAGCTACCCACAATCTTAAAATATCAGCACCTAACTTACCGGTAATTTGCGAGGGTGTTATAACATTCCCTAACGACTTAGACATTTTGTGACCATTAACATCAACAGTGAAACCGTGCGTTAATACTTCACGATAAGGTGCTTTACCTGTCATTGCTACTGAAGACATCATAGAAGACATAAACCAACCTCTATGTTGATCTGAACCTTCTAGATATAAATCAGCTATATCATCAAACTCTTCGCGTGCATCAATAACAGTTGAATGTGTTGTACCAGAATCGAACCAAACATCTAATGTATCTGGTACTTTTACAAAATCATTCGCGTCGTCACCAATCAGTTCTTTAGCTTCTAAATCAAACCATGCTTGGATACCTGACTTTTCTACTTTTAGTGCAACTTCTTCGATTAGTTCAATACTACGAGGATGTAATGCGCCAGTATCTTTATGAATAAATAGCGCAATAGGCACACCCCATGTACGTTGGCGAGAAATGCACCAATCAGGACGTCCTTCTACCATAGATTCAATACGGCTTTGGCCCCAATCAGGGATCCATTTTGTTTTTGCTATTTCACCTAAAGACTCTTTGCGTAGTCCTTTCTTATCCATACTAATAAACCACTGAGGTGTAGCACGGAAAATTATTGGAGTTTTATGTCTCCAACAATGCGGATAAGAATGCTCCATTGCATGGTGATGTAATAAAGCGCCTTTTTCTGTTAGTACTTCAACTACAGAAGCATTGGCTTTAAATACGTGTTGTCCAGCAAATAAAGGAGTATCTTCAAGATAAACACCATTTGCTCCAACAGGGTTATAAATTTCTAAATTGTATTGTTTACTTACATTGAAATCGTCTACACCATGACCACCCGCTGTATGAACACACCCTGTACCTGAATCAGTTGTAACATGGTCACCACATACTACAGGAACAACAATGTCATAAAATGGATGTTGTAATGAAACTAAATCAAGGTCTGAACCTTTACAAAATCCTAGTGCATGATATTTACTAATACCGTATCTATCCATACACGACTGTACAAGATCAGTAGCTAAAATTAATCTTTGTTTACCTGAATCTGTTTCGCATTGTACTAATGAGTATTCAACTTCAGGGTGAACAGAAACAGCACGGTTAGCTGGTAAAGTCCAAGGAGTAGTTGTCCAGATAACAATAGATATATCACCTTCACCTACATGATTTTCAGGGTGTGAAAATTTATCGGCAACACTCGCATCTTCAACTAAAAATTTAACGTCTATCGCAGGAGATTGCTTATCTTTATATTCAACTTCAGCTTCAGCTAAGGCTGAACCACAATCTGTACACCAATGAACAGGTTTAAAACCTTGTTGTAAATGTCCATTTTCAGCTATTTTGCCTAAAGCTCGAATAATGTTAGCTTCAGTACCAAAATCCATCGTTAAATAAGGCTTGTCCCAATCAGCGAAAACACCTAAACGTTTAAAGTCTTCTTTTTGACCATTAACTTGCTTAACAGCATATTCACGACATTTTTCTCTAAATTGAGCTGCTGTGACTTTATGACCGGGTTTACCTACTTTTTTCTCAACCATTAACTCAATAGGTAAGCCATGACAGTCCCAACCTGGCACATAAGGAGAATTGAAATCAGATAGCGTTTTAGATTTAACAATAATGTCTTTTAAAATTTTATTTACTGAGTGTCCTAAATGAATATCACCATTTGCATAAGGAGGTCCGTCATGCAAAATAAATGATTTTTTACCTTTTTTAGCTGCACGAATTTTACCGTACAAGTCTTTTTCGGCCCATTCTTTTAACATATTAGGTTCACGGTTTGCCATATTCCCTTTCATTGGAAATGAAGTATCCGGCAAATTCAAGGTATGCTTATAGTCACTCATTTAAATTTATATCCACTCGTATTTTAGTTAACGCCCAATCATTACGTTGCAGCAGTTAATATTAAAAATTTAATAATATGTTGCGATTCACTCTATGTACTTAACTCAGCCACGTATTGAGACGCTAGTGCGCTATCAATCGTTATTTGATTTGTTAAGGCAGAAAGAGAATCAAATTTCATTTCTTTTCTTAATTTTTTCAGTAACACCACTTCAATTGTTTGACCATATAGATCAGAGTCAAAATCAAAAATGTGTACTTCAAGCTGTTGTCTTATACCTGAAACTGTAGGTCTCGACCCTATATTGGCAACACCAAAAAACAACCCGACATTCGTTTTTACTTTAACAACATATACCCCATTTACAGGTGATACACGCCTTTTCAATTTTACATTAGCCGTAGGAAAACCTAACTGACGCCCTCTTTTGTCACCATGAAAAACTCGACCTATTATAGAATAAGGCCTACCAAGCATAACTTCTGCTTGTTCTAAATTATCGGCTTCAAGTGCTTGGCGAATTTCAGTACTACTGATCCTTTGATCTAATATTTTGTAACTTGCCGTATCAGACACATTAAAGTGAGATGTTTTTCCAGCCTTACGTAACATTTCATAATTACCTTTTCGATTTTTACCAAATCGAAAATCGTCGCCTACAATCAAACTTTTAATGCCTAATTTGTTAACTAGCAACTCCTTAATGAAGTTCTCAGCTGACTGTGTTGCAAATTTAGCATTAAAATTAACACAAATTAAACGCTCCACACCTAACGACTTTAATAATGTATATTTATCCCTTAGCCTACATAATCTCGCTGGTGCAGTCTCTGGAGAGAATAATTCTTGAGGCTGAGGTTCAAAAACCATAACCGCAGCTGCACAGTTAAGCTCTTTCGCTTGTTTAATTAACGCATGTATAACTTGCTTATGTCCTAAATGAACGCCATCAAAATTCCCTATCGTTAGCACGCAGCCATGATGTTCTGGTTGTATATTATGAATACCGCGTATTAACTGCATTTATTAAGGAAACCTTTTTTACTAAACTTTTGCTAGACTTTATTTATATTCAAGGAAAAACCGACGAATTATATATTACTCAACCATAAGAATCAGCACCTGAACGCAATTTCATCAAATTTATTTACGATTAGCTGTAGTTAACCTATAGCTAAGTATGCACTTTAATATCCTTCGTTCTTATACCCAATACAACAATAGATATAAAATAACTGCTCACTCCTAACCCGATACACATACCAAGCTGAATAAGTTGTTCTAATTTAGTCATACTTAACCATTCTATGAACGGAGGCGAAATAACATAAACCACTCCCCCCATAATTCCAGCTGAAATCATAATACGGGCCATAAACCACCACGCACATTTAGTTAAGCTAAAGACATCTTGTTTTTTTAATCCACGATACAACAGAAACGCATTTAATGAGGCTGACATGGTTGTAGCTATAGCTAACCCCACATATCCAAAGAAAGGTGCCAACATTACATTAAATGCCATGTTAGCTACCATAGCTTTAATACCAATAATTACTGGAGTTTTAGTATCTTGTCTTGCGTAATAAGCAGGAGCTAAAATTTTAATAAACATAAAGCTTATTAGTCCTGATAAATAAGCAAAAAGTGCATATGATACATTCATTACAGTTTGTTCAGAAAATTCTCCTCGCATAAACAAAACCATTACAATAGGCTGAGCCAACACCATTAAGCCAGCCAAAGCAGGCCAGCCAAATAAAGACACTATTTTAAGTCCCCACTCAACCGTACTTTTAAATTCTTGTGAATTTTGTTTGGCGTGTAATTTAGATAAACTAGGCAAAATTACCGTTGCTATGCCAATACCAAATAACCCCAAAGGAAACTCTAAAAGTCTATCCGCATAATATAACCAACTAATCGATCCTGTAACTAATACACTCGCTATTAATGTATCAAGCAATAGATTGATTTGTGTAACCGACACGCCAAATAATGCAGGTACAATCAATTTTCTAATTTTAGTTACACCTTCAGCTTTCCATGCCCACTTAGGCTTAACTAAAGCTCCAGCTTGTATTAAAAAAGGTATTTGAAATAAAAATTGAACAACACCGCCTATAAATACGCCAATAGCAAGTGCATAAGCAGGGTTAGGCATCGACGAAGAAAGAAATAAAGCACAACAGATAATACAAACATTAAGTAAAACAGGCGTAAAAGACGAAACAGCAAACTTGCCAACAGTATTCAAAATCGCCCCAGCTAAAGCTGTAAAACTTACAAAAAACAAATAAGGAAACGTAATTTTCAATAAAATTGAAGCTAATTCAAATTGTTCAGCTTTAGGTCCATCATGTAACCAATCCCAAAACCAGCCAAAGCCAAACAAAATAACAAATACAGGAGATGCAATCACACCAACAAGTGTAACTAAAGTAACTAAAACGCCTAAAGTACCTGACACTTGTGCGATAAGTTGCCGTGTTTCAAGCCCCAATTTATCGCCGTCTTTTGCATGATATTCGCTTAAAACAGGTACAAAGGCTTGAGCAAAAGCACCTTCGGCAAATAATCTCCGTAAAAAGTTAGGGATCTTATTTGCAAAAAAGAATACGTCTGCCGCAACACCAGCCCCCATAACATTTGCAATAACAACATCTCTTATTAAACCTAACACTCGAGAAACGAGTGTCATAATGCTAACAATCAATCCTGATTTTATGAGTTTTTTACTCAAAATTTATTTCCTACACCGCGATTTATAATAATTCAAGGTAAGTACTTATTATGCGTTTTTTTAATAAGCAGAAACAAGCGTTTAAATTAACTTAAACACCTATTTCAAAAAGTATATGGTAAAATAGGTATTCACCCCTTTCGTTTAGTTTTCAATTTAAACCTAAATATTAAAAATTAAAGCGAAAGGGTTTGACAAACGCCTTTAAAACAGGCATATTTCGTCGCCTTAAATCTAGGCAATATTTATTCAATTTTAGGAGTTCACCTTGGCTAACTCAAAGTCTGCTAAGAAGCGCGCAGTACAATCTGAAAAGCGCCGTCAACACAATGCAAGCCGTCGCTCAATGATGCGCACATTACTTAAAAAAGTAATTGGTGCTATCGAAGCCGGTGACAAAGATACAGCAACTAAAGAATTTGCTGCTGCAACACCAATTTTAGATCGTTACGCAAGTAAAGGTCTTATCCATAAAAATAAAGCTGCTCGTAGCAAAAGTCGTTTAAACGCTGCTATTAAAGCTCTTTAATTTTTATAAAGACTTTAAAAAACCGACATTTGTCGGTTTTTTTATATCTAAAATTTACTTATCTTACGCAAAGTAAAAGTTATAATTTAAAGAGCAATAGTTAGCTAGACAAAGCTTAGTAATAAAAAAGGAAGCTAAAAAGCTCCCTTTCAAATTTATATATTTAAATTAAAAGTTAAATACTATTAGGTCTATAAGCTGATTGTTCAAAATAAGAAAAAACGGTTTCAAATGCGCTTTCTTGATATTGCTTTAAACCAGTATCCCTAAAGTCTATATCAACCTGACTTTTCGCCAATGACTTTTTAACAGCACTACCCGCAATAATTTCAACAGGCAAGTCTTGAATAAGTTGGATAGCAGCTTCTAATTTAAAACCAACAGGTCCACCAGAAAACTTTCCTTTTAATGCTCGACCACGAATAACCACTTTATCAACTTTATAATCTTCCATTAACTTAGCAAATGTAAATTGGAAAGCTCGTACTTGTTCAGCATCCCCTGCATCTGCGATTGCTATTTTCTGTACTCGTATACTTGGAATATCATACAATCCATTTTCTCGCGACATAATACAAACAATCGCGTCATTACCTTTTAATTCAACACCACATATCTTCATGTAAAAAAACCTCATTTATCTAATGAGGTCATTATAAAGTACTTTTCCTTTTGGTGCAGTTTCTTATACAAAAATATAGAGTCAAAGAAATAGGTAAATAAACTCATCTTCAATTTAACTTAAATAGTTAACCTCAACTCGGGTTAATGAATGTTAGATAATGAATTAAAATTCTTATTTATCAAAACTTTAATCTGTATCGTTGTTTTCCTAAGTTATATTAGTCTCTCAACATTGATATTTTTGTGTATAACAAGGCGAATTTTTCTATCTAATAGCTAGCTATTAGTAATAAATTCAACGAAGTTAGGCATAAAAATAGCTTGTTGAGTAACTTTGCTTATCCCGAGCTGAGGTTAGTTAATATATTGATGTCTTCAAGTTGTTCAATTTCCTCTTTTAGTTTTTCTTCTAACTGATCAATTTTAGCAACAGCATTGCATAAGCTTGTCGCACGTTTTTCAATTTCTGCCCCACGAGCTTCCATCTCAGTTTCTATTTTCTTGCCAAACATTTCCATTTTAGCATCAAAAGAATCCACACCTTCACTAGAAAACAGTAACTCTTGCCCTAAAGCAATCATAATGCTCCCAATAGATTTTTGAACAGTTTGTTCTACTACACTTTCAATTCTTTTTTCAAAATTTTCACCGAAAAAGTCATCTCCAACAAAACCATCTTCGTCAAAATGAACCGTTTTATTAGCAGAAAAATTTTGATCAATTTCATAACTAATCGCCTCAAAGTGACCTGTTAAATCGTGACTTAATGAATTATCTGGCCCTAACAATTCAGTAAATGCCAAATTAACACCATCAGAAGCTAAGGTAATAGCATCTGTAGCTAAAACCTTTATTTGTGGTAACAGCGCACGTATTTCATTAGAGTAACTAGAAACGAGTTTTTGCTGACTTGTGTTTAATGATATTTCTTTATTATTAACGATAAGTATATTGTCATTAACTATTTTATATAAAGGCTCCTTTTTGTATGAAAACTCAATTTCCGCTGGAGAAATACGAACACCGCCTTTTACGTCAAAATCACAAGTATCGTTACCAAAAGAAGAGCCATGAGCAAAAACATTAGAACTTACTAAAATAATACCTGTTAATAATATTTTCATAATTTAATACCTAATAATATCGTTAGAATTAACCAGAACATTACAAGTCTAATGCCAAAAATTAAATTAAGTATTTTCAACATGTTAGTTTAATTAAATTTATAAAAACAAAAAAACAACACATGCCTTAGCGTAATACACTAAAATATAGCTATTTTAATCAATTCGTTTTTACTATTTTATGTGCTTAATAGGTAAACAGTAGAAGTATTATTTAATGGAAAGAATAAAGATGGGATAAGCGCTAAATTTAAATAGAGGAGTAGTATAAAATGAACAAGCAGACATAAAAAAGGCAAGAATAATCTTGCCTCTTATACGCTTTATTAATAACCGAACGAATCGGCAATTAAATTAAAGTGCTTGAATGTTTTCTGCTTGAGGACCTTTTTGTCCTTGAGTAACAGTAAACTGAACTTTTTGACCTTCAGCTAAAGTTTTGAAACCGTCGCCAGAGATAGCACTAAAGTGTGCAAACACGTCTGGACCTGATTCTTGCTCAATAAAACCAAAACCTTTAGATTCATTAAACCATTTTACTGTACCAGTAGTAGTAGACATTGTATATCCTATTCTTTTTAAGAGTAATTTTTTTGCCCCAACATTAGGGCGGTGTTGCTGGAAGTGAAGCTATTACTTATTAAACAGGACGAGCTACTAAATATAACATCGAAACGGCGTACATAAATATAGGTATTACTTTCAAGCTAAAAACATTCTAGCTGAATAATATGGTTAGTCAAGTAGTTTTGTTTATATATACCCGTTATCATTCAAGATGCAGGTTTCAGTGGGAACTAAAAACAATTTAGGCACAGATTTCATATTCCAGACGAAATCTAAGGTCTACATCCATGTATGCAAGGCATTAAGTTTACGTCATGGTTATTCTCGGTAACTGCTCCTGCGTTACCCTAATGTCCTACATCCATGTAGGAACCTGACTAGAGTTAATAACGAAACATAAATTGTTTTTAGACCCATCAAAGAAGCGCTTGAGCAAAATCACTTCATCAACAATGCTTTTTATAAGGGAGCAACCATTATTACAAAGCATTGCCTTGAATTGATATCGCTCAAACACTCTGAAATAGCCTCTTGATTGGTAACGGGTATAAAAATAAGCGACTTACTATTCGTTGTAATGTATTGGCTAATAGTCAGTCTATTTAGCGTACTACTTTTGTGCGATTATTTTTATCTCGGCTATTTACAATTAATTCATCTCCTATCTGAAAATCATTTAACTTCACCATTCGATCGTATAACACTACATTTACAGTTGCAGCTAAATTCATACAGCCAACAGTTGGTATATAAACAGTTGCATCAGCTTTATTAATAATGGATTGAGATATAGTGCCGTCTTCAGGCCCGAACACATAAATCGCGTTACTAGGATGTTTGAAGTATGGCAGAGGAATAGCCCCTTCGACTAAATCAACACAAACTACTTTCATACCATTAGACATAGCTTCGGTTACTTCATCTACAGCGATTAAAGGTATTTTATCTTTTATGTTTTTAGTATCAGTATTAAATTTTGCCGCATGTTCGTAACGTTTTCCGGTATAATAAACTTTATCTACTTGATAACATCCTGCAGCACGCATTACTGCACCTACATTGGTAGGACTCTTCGGGTTTATTAACCCAACCTCTACTTTATAACTTAATTCTAAATTGCTCATGAACTACAACAGACTATTAAACATTGTGGAGCATTATAAAGAATTAATTTTTCTAATAAACTAAATCACAGCTTTAGATCTAGTTATCAATTATTTTTATATTTTTCAGCTCATACATCTATTAACTTTACAGGTATTTTTTATATGGTAGATGATTTATAATTTTCGTTAATATAGAGATACTCTCTGTATTTTCTATTCATTTTTTACACATTAAGGATTATTCGTGAATAAATTAGCCTCTTTCGTTATTATTATTTTATTATTTTGTGGCGGCGCATTATGGTTTTTAGCAAGCGGCTCACTAGATGACTTTATTAAACAACAAATAGAAAGCCAAGGAAGTAAAATTACTAACCAGACAGTACTGGTTAAAAATGTTGAGATGAAGCTGGTAAAAGGTTCTGGTGCTATAAATGGCTTTAGTTTAAGTAATCCAAAACAATACAAGTATCCATATGCTTTTTCTTTTGAAACTGTTTTATTAGATATTAATATTAAAAGCCTAACTGAAGACCCTATCGTTATTGATGAAATTAGAATTAATAACCCACAGGCTTTTGTTGAACTAACCCAAAATGGTAGTGCCAATTTATCAGACATATTAGATGATATAGAAAAAAACCTTCCAAAAAACGAAGAAGAAGTTCAACAACCTGAGAGCTCATCACAAAAAGAACCTAACATTCGCGTAAGTAAACTTATTCTAGCTGGCACAAATCTATCGCTAGATTTATCAGCGTTAGGTAATAAAGAGCACCAAATTACCCTACCAGACATTAACTTAACAAATATAGGCGGAGATAATGGCTTACCAGCGAGTTTGTTAGGTGCAGAAATAGCAAAACAAGCTTTATCTTCAATATGGAAACAAGCTAAAACTGAACAAAAACGAAAAATTAAAGATAAAATTAAAAACAAACTAAAAGAAAAAGCATTAGATAAATTAGGCAACTTTTTAAATTAATAACAAAATCTTTTTATTAACGTTATGATAAGTTTAATAGTATGATAAAAATAAGAACAAATAAAAGGGATTAAATATGTCAAATTCAAGCAATATATTACCGAAATCCATCGGTATATTAGCCTTACTTACTACCTCAACAATGGCAACTCAATTTGAAGTAACTCCTTACGTAGGGAGTATGTCTAGTTCCGATTTAACTGTTCCAAATACGAGTACTTCTATATCTGTTGATAGTGCAACCCACTTTGGGGTTGGTGTAGCTTGGCAAGAATCACCTAATGGACAAGGACAAATACTTGTAAATTATGCAAGCCATGACTTTAAGTTTGGTGAAGATAATCAAACAAGTTCTGTTGACGTATTGTATGCTCATTTTAGTGGTGTAGCGCTATTCAGACAAAAAGGCTACATAACAACAGTATCCGTAGGTTTAGGTGCCGCACGCTTTAGTGGTGATGGAGGAAGTGAAATATCACCTTCTTTTACAGCTGCTATAGGCACTCGATATGAAATATCTAAAGAAGCAGCTATAGTAACTGAATTAAGAGGTTATGCTAGTTTAATGCAAGATGGTGAGACTTTATTTTGTAAAACTGATATTTGTGCGGCAGAATACGACGATACCCCATGGATAGACACAAGTGTTTCTATCGGATTTTCTTATAAATTTTAATTCTTAATCAATCACTTTTAACGAATTAACATACATAGCAGTAATATCTTCGATAAAATTCTGAGTAGGTCGTTCAATAATACGACCTATCTCTTTCTCCTCTATAAAAACAACAAACGTTGGCGTATATTTTATACTGTTATTTTTAGCTAAATATTGAGGATCTTTCTTATCAATATCTAAAGCAATAAGTTGAAATGTCACATTTTGATTATTATCTAAAATAGAAAGTATTCTAGGCACCTCTCTTTGACTATCGTGACACCAAGTCCCAAAATATATATCAATATGTAAGTTGCTCGGCCAATCCTTAATCTGTAGTTTTTCTTTTTCTGTCACTGAAAAAGCCTGATAACCTTCGTTAAATAACACTTCATTCATCAATAAGTTATCTTTAGTGATCACGCCAGAAACAATATTATCTGATGTTGAGGCTCCACTAGTACAAGAGGCTACCAACATAAAACCTATTAACATAATAACTTTTGAAGTATGGCAAAAACCTAGCATATTGTTTACCTATTGAAGATTAACCCAAATGTTATTTCTTTAATTCATTTGCTTTAAGTAACATAGATTTACTTTCTTTTAAAAAAGCGCCCGCATAATCTCCAAACCAATCGGAGACCTGATTAAACATATTAACGAAAGACTCTTTGTCTCCTGTTTCTACATCTTCAAGTAACTCTAAAAATCGATAAGCAAAACGTTTCATCATATCAATATTATCCGAATTAGAAAAAATAATATCGCTATACAACACAGGGCTTTGCGCAAACAAACGTCCTACCATAATAAGTTCTAATCGATAAATAGGCGAACTCATTTCCACTAACTGCGCTATGTCAGCGCCTTCTGTCATTAAATGATATCCATAAGCGATAGTTGAAAAATGTCTCATAACTTGTACCATAGCCATAGCTTGGTCATGAGCGGCTGCCTCTACAGCATATATTTTGGCACCCCAAATTTTTATTTGTTCTAGAAGCCATTGATAGCTTTCAGGAGAGCGCCCTTCACACGCAATAACGGTTTGTTTTACTAAGCTGGTAACATCAGGCCCAAACATTGGGTGTAAACCAACAACAGGACCTTTATGCACTTTAAGCATTTCGTATAAAGGTGATTCTTTTACGCTAGTAACATCAGCTAAAATACATTCTTCTGGCAAGTCGTTAAGCTTTTGAATAATAGATGTTGTTAAACGAATAGGTACTGCAACAATAACAACACTTGCACCACTCAATATGTTGGTGCTGTTAGGCCAGTCTTCTTGCTCTATAACTTCTACCTGGTAATTAGAACGAGTAAATAAGTCGACAAAAATTTTGCCTAATTGCCCCCTCCCACCTATTACAACAATTTTTTTACAGGTAGGATTTACACATAAATAACCACTCGCATCTTGACTAAGGTACGAATCGCTCATTAAACGACGGAGCACATCCTCAATAACATCGGGGTTTAAGCCAGCATCTTGCGCTTGTTGCCTACGTTTAGAAAGTAAGGCTTCTTCACGCTCAGGAGCATAAATAGGCATACCTACTTCACTTTTAAGCTCACCAACCTTAGTGGTAACCGTACGTCGCTTTTTTAATAAATCAACTAACTGACAATCAATATCATCAATTTCATCTCTTAATACTGCAAGCTTTTGATCAAATACTATTTTTTCCATTGGTGTCTCATCAATGTACGGTTAATATTTTAAATATAAAATTTATTAAGCAATACGTGCTTTTAAAACAGTTTGTAATTTTTCATCTGCTGTTGATATCAATTCTTTTGTTGTGGCTAAATCAATACAAGCGTCAGTTATAGAAACACCATAAGCACGTTCAGCAATAGGAATACTATCGCTCTGGTTACCTGCGTTCAGGTGACTTTCAAGCATAATACCAATAATTGACTTATTACCATCAACTATTTGATCAAAAACATCATTTGCGACGATTGGCTGACGTGAATAATCTTTGCTTGAATTACCGTGAGAACAATCCACAACAATGCCGGGCTCTAAACCATGATTAGCTAATTCTTGTTCACATAAAGCAACATCTTCAGCGCCATAATTAGGTTTTTTACCGCCACGTAAAATAACATGTCCATCTGGGTTGCCTGATGTTTTAATCAACGCCACTTGGCCTTGTGTATTAATACCCATAAAGCGATGTGATGATGCTGCTGATTGCATTGCATTAATGGCTACATCTAAACTACCTTTAGTGCCATTTTTGAAACCAATTGGCATAGACAAGCCTGAAGCCATTTCTCTATGAGTTTGAGATTCAGTTGTTCTTGCACCAATTGCAGACCAACTAAATAACTCAGCTAAATATTGTGGGCTAATAGGATCTAATGCTTCAGTTGCTAAAGGTAGTCCTAATTCAGTTAAGTAAATGAGTAACTCTCTTGCCTTTCTTAAGCCTGATTCAACATCGAATGATCCATCCATATGAGGATCATTAATTAAACCTTTCCAACCAACTGTTGTTCTTGGTTTTTCAAAGTAGACTCTCATTACTATGTATAATGTGTCTTTATATTCTTCATGAAGTTTTTTAAGTTCGCGAGCATATTCTTTTGCTGCATCAACATCATGCACAGAACATGGACCACTAATAATTAATAAACGGCTATCTTTTTTATGAATGATATCAGCAATAACATTTCTTGCTTGCTGTACAAACACTCGACCCGCTTCAGGTAAAGGCAATTCATCTCTTAAAGCTTGAGGAGTAATAAGTACTTCTTCAGCATTTACATGAATATCGTTTAAACGACTTTTTTTAATTTCTGTATTTATTTCTTGTGTCATAACTCTCGCCTTATCATAGGTAATTAAATAAGAATAAATCAATTAGTCATACTCAAATGTAATAGTAAAAAGCCAGAATAGTTATAAAATCAATCAAAACCCTTACAAATACAAACTGTAAACTTTTATTTACTCAATTTGTATTAAATATTTTACACATATTTTATGGTCAGGTACATAGAACAAACAAAAAAAAAGCACCTAAAAGGTGCTTATTCATTACAAAACTGTAAAGATTTTATTATTCACCATGAATAATTCGCTTATCTATTAGGTTTTCTACTACAGTAGGGTCCGCTAATGTAGATGTATCACCTAATGTATCAAGATCATTTTCTGCTATTTTACGTAAAATTCTTCTCATAATTTTACCTGAGCGGGTTTTGGGTAATCCCGGCGCATATTGAATATAATCAGGCTTTGCAAAACGTCCAAGCTCATTTGCGACAAACTCTGTAAGTTCTCCGATGAGCTCATTTGATTCTGTCGCATTTTTCATTAAAGAAACATATGCATAAATCCCCTGCCCTTTAATTTCATGCGGGTAACCCACAACTGCAGCTTCAGCTACAGCAGGATGAAGTACTAGCGCACTTTCAATTTCAGCAGTACCTAATCGATGACCTGATACATTAAGCACATCGTCTACTCGCCCTGTTATCCAGTAATAACCATCTTTATCACGTTTAGCACCATCACCTGTAAAGTAATTTCCGGGGTATTGCCCTAAATAGGTATCATAAAAACGTTTATGATCACCATAAACACTTCTTAATTGTCCGGGCCAACTACCTGTCATCACAAGTAAACCACTATTTTCACCTTCTAATGTATTTGCTTCTTTATCAAAAAGAGCAGGTTTAACACCAAAAAACGGCTTACCTGCTGCACCCGGTTTCATATCCACAGCACCAGGTAAGGAAGTAATTAAAATTCCGCCAGTTTCTGTTTGCCACCAAGTATCAACAATCGGACAAGTAGACTTACCCACGACTTCATAATACCAATGCCAAGCTTCTGGATTAATTGGCTCGCCTACCGTACCTAATAATCGTAACGATGAAAGATCGGCCTTTTCAACTAGATCATCACCTACACTCATTAATGCTCTAATCGCAGTAGGAGCGGTATAAAAAATATTAACTTTATGTTTTTCACATACTTGCCAAAATCGACCAGCATCTGGATAAGTAGGAATTCCTTCAAACATCAATGTGGTTGCACCATTTGCTAATGGCCCATAAAAAATATAAGAATGTCCTGTGATCCAACCAGCGTCTGCTGTACACCAATATATTTCGCCATCTTTGTAATCAAAAACATATTTGTGTGTCATGGCAGCATATAACAAATAACCACCGCAAGTATGAAGTACTCCTTTTGGTGTTCCTGTTGAACCTGATGTATATAAAATGAAGAGAGGATCTTCAGCATCCATGATTTCTGGCTGACACGTAGCAGGTAGGTTCTTTATTTCTGTGGCGTAATCTACATCAATACGATTATTCCACGTAATTTCTCCACCGGTACGCTTAACAACAATAACGGAATGTACATTTGGGCATTCTGTTATGGCTGCATCGACGTTTGACTTCAATGGAATTGCTCTACCACCACGTAAGCTCTCATCTGCCGTTATGACCACTTTACAGTCGGCATCTTGAATACGTGCTTTAATTGATTCCGTTGAAAAACCACCAAAGACTACAGAGTGCACAGCACCAATTCTTGCACAAGCTAACATCGCATAGCTCACTTCGGGGATCATAGGCATATAAATACAAACTCTATCGCCTTTTTTAACGCCTCTGGCTTTTAATAAATTAGCAAAACGACATACATGATCATGCAGTTGTTGATAACTAATGTGGTCATCTTCACTTGGATCGTCACCTTCAAAAATAATCGCGGTATCGTTAGCTTTAGTGGCTAAATGTCGATCGATACAATTATAAGAAACATTTAATTTACCACCTGAAAACCACTTTATATCGGCCGTTTTTAAATCAACATCAGATACGCTATCCCAAGGTTGGTACCAATCTAAAAATTTTTCTGCTTGCTCTGCCCAAAAAACATCAGGTTGTTCAATAGATTGCTTATACATTTCGTTGTAAGTTGCGCTATCAATATGGGTGTGCTGTTTAGCACTTTCTAAGATAGGGTAAATAGCTTTCAGTTCTTGCATGTGCATACCTTTATTTTTTAATTTTAATGCTGAAATTTTTTAGTATCACAAAGCTTATATGAAAAGGAAGGAAAAGGTAACGGGTATATATTGATATTATAAAATGATGAGTTATAAAAACAAAAAACCTGTGTAGTTTCCTACACAGGTTTTATTCAAGCTAATAGATAATTTTTTAACTACTAAAAAATTACTTTTTACCCAATTTTTCTTTGATACGTGCAGAGCGACCTGAACGTTCACGAAGATAGTAAAGTTTAGCTTGACGAACATCACCGCGACGTTTGATTTCAATTGAATCAACGATAGGGCTATGTGTCTGGAATACACGTTCTACACCAACACCGTTAGATATTTTACGAACAGTGAATGCAGAGTTGATGCCACGGTTTTTTATAGCAATAACTACGCCTTCAAATGCTTGTAGACGAGATTTATCACCTTCTGTAACTTTTACTTGTACAACAACAGTATCACCTGGTGAATATGCTGGTACATCTTTTTTCATTTGCTCAGCTTCAAGCTGTTTAATAATATTACTCATAATACCTTCTTCCTAGGGTTCACAGTCATCAACAATTTTTTCACCACTTTTAATTAAAAGTAAGTGTTTTTCTTGTTCCGCTGTCAGAGCTAGGTTAGTTAATAGTTCTGGTCTTCTGTTCCACGTTCTTTCCAAAGACTTAAATTGACGCCACTGTTCAATGCGCTTGTGATCACCACTTAACAACACTTTTGGTACTGATTTTTCTCCCAAAGAAGAGGTATTCAATACTTCTGGCCTTGTGTAATGTGGACAATCTAATAAACCTTCAGAAAATGAATCCTGTTCGGCTGATTGTTCGTGTCCTAATACACCAGGTACAAAGCGTGCTATAGCATCGATTACATTCATGGCAGGTAATTCTCCACCACTTAACACGTAATCACCAACAGACCATTCTTCGTCGATATCCGACTCAATTAGTCTCTCGTCTATGCCTTCATAACGTCCTGCTATAAATATCAGTCGGTCATGTTGTGATAATTCGCGTACGCCAGCTTGATCTAATTTACGTCCTTGCGGAGATAAATAAATAACCTTTGCCTTCTCTTTATGAGAAGTACCATCAACATCTGCTGCAGCGCGTGCAGCAATAATGGCATCTCGTAATGGTTGAACCATCATCAGCATTCCTGGACCACCGCCGTAAGGTCGATCGTCAACAGTGCGATGTTTATCATGCGTAAAATCACGAGGATTCCACGTATGAAAGTCAATCAAACCATTACGAATTGCTCGGCCTGTTACTCCATACTTAGTGATAGCATCAAACATTTCTGGAAAAAGGCTTATCACCCCTATCCATAATTTGCAGTTACTCACAAGTTAAAAACCTGGATCCCAGTCAACACAAATTTGTTTATTTTCCAAACTAACTGACTCTACAACTTGCTCAAATAAGTAAGGGATTAACCTTTCTTTTTTGCCAAATCCGTCATTTAGATTAGCTTTTACAACAAGTACGTCGTTAGCGCCCGTCTCCATAACATCAGAAACTCTACCAAGGTTATAACCTTCAGTAGTCACAACAGTCATACCAATTAAGTCACGCCAATAAAACTCCCCTTCAGGTAGTTCAGGTAGCGCTTTTTCATTAACAATTATTTCAGATCCTACATATGCTTGCGCAATATCTCGGTCATCAACATTTGCAACTTTGACAATAAGTGAATTACTGTGTCGACGCCAATCAGTTATTTCCACTAATTGCGTTTTATTCCCTAATTTTAAAGACCAAGGAAAATAGTCTAAAATGGCTTCTTGGTCATCAGTAAATGAATGGATTTTCAACCAACCTTTGATACCGTAAACAGCGCCTACTTTACCTAAGATGATTTCTTTACCTAATTCTTCCACAATCGACTCCTAAAACCTTCTAAGTATAATTAAGCTGCTACTTGAGCATCTTTAACTAACTTAGCTACACGATCAGATAAACCAGCACCTTGACCAACCCAATGGTTGATACGATCTAGATCTAAGCGTAATTTCTCAGCTTGACCTTGTGCTGTTGGGTTGAAGAAACCAACTTTCTCGATGAAACGACCATCGCGAGAGTTACGGCTATCTGCAACTACAACCTGATAAAATGGACGCTTTTTAGCGCCACCACGAGCTAAACGAATGGTAACCATATCGCCCTCTATTATATTAAGTGTTAAAACGGATTTTCCAGACACTTCCGCCACCATATGTGACAGAAAAGCTCGCGTATTCTACGCTTTTGAATAGAAAATGCAAACGATATCTAGCTTGAAAGTAAAAACTTGCTGATAAATGAACTGTGAACGATTTATATACCCGTTATCGCTCAAGCACTCTAAAATAGCCTCTTGATTGGTAACAGGTATATATCAGCAAATATGGGCAATTAACCTTTTTAAGTGCTAATTCTTTTATATTGACGGTATTCAGGGTTCCAAAAATTACGATCAATTTTTGCCAATAACATTTCGTCATTTATTTCTAATGCTAGACCCTGCTTGTAAGCCACTTTAGCCACAGCAAAGGCTATTTTTTTACTAAGCTGTGCAATAGAAGTTAAAGGCGGCAACAATTCGCCTTTTCCTGTATTGGCTAAAGGAGATTCATTAGCTAACATTTCACTGGCTACCATTAACATTTCATCAGTTACTCGACTAATATTTGCAGCAACAACACCTAAACCTAAACCTGGGAATATATAGCTATTATTACATTGAGGGATTGGGTAAGTTTTCCCTTGAAAATTGACCGGGTTAAAAGGGCTACCTGTAGCAATAATTACTTCACCATCACACCATTCAATAACATCAATAGGTTTTGCTTCAACTTGTTTTATAGGGTTACTTAATGGAAAAATAATAGGTAAGCCACAATGTGACTTCATTGTTTTTATAAGTTCTTCAGTAAATAAACCTGCAACACCAGAAACACCGATTAATACATCGGGTTTTGCATTATTTACAACGTCTAATAATGAAGGGATTTCATTATTTATATCCCAATCACTTATGTTAGATAAAGACTGACAAAGCATACTTTGAAAATCTCTTAAACCTTCCATGCCTTCTATTAACAACCCTGAACGATCAACCATATAGATTTGACTTCGAGCTTGTTCAGGTGAAGCTCCTTCACTGATCATTTGAGTTATTATTTGTTCTGCAATACCACAACCTGCAGAGCCAGAACCAACAAAAACGACCTTTTGTTCGGAAAGTTTAGCGCCTTTTGCTCTACAAGCAGCAAGCAAAGAGCCTACTGTTACACAAGCAGTTCCTTGAATATCATCATTAAAACAACATATTTCGTCACGATATTTCGTTAACAATGGCATCGCATTAGGTTGGGCAAAGTCTTCAAATTGAAGTAATACATGCGGCCAACGACGCTTAACCGCAGTTATAAACATATCAACAAATTCATTATATTCTGCTTGCCCTATACGTTTATGGCGGCGCCCCATATACATAGGATCAGCTAATAGCTTTTCATTATTTGTTCCAACATCAAGCATTACAGGCAATGTATAAGCAGGGCTAATACCACCACACGCGGTATACAATGAAAGCTTACCAATAGGTATTCCCATACCACCAATACCTTGGTCACCTAAACCTAAAATTCTTTCGCCGTCAGTTACTACGATAACTTTAACTTTATTTTTAGTTGCATTACGCAGAATATCGTCCATGTTATGACGCTCTTCGTAAGAGATAAATAAACCTCTTGAGCTTCTATATATATCTGAAAATTGCTCACACGCATCACCTACTGTAGGTGTATAAATAATAGGCATCATTTCAGCTAAATGAGCTTGAACAAGCTTATAAAATAATGTTTCGTTATTGTCGTGAATCGCTCTTAAATAAATGTGTTTATTTAAATCTTCATCAAAACTTTTGTATTGCATATAAGCACGTTCAACTTGTTCATCAATAGTTTCGTAGCGCGGCGGTAAAAGCCCTGTTAAATTAAAGTTTACACGTTCTTCAGAAGTAAAAGCGCTACCTTTATTCAATAAAGGGGTTTCTAATAACGAAGGTCCTGCATAAGGTATATATAATGGATGTTTTTTGTTGTTGGTCATAATAATTTAGTAACTTTTATAGTTTTATATAGCTATGTGAATAATGAATATTCACGAGTTTCGTGCAGGCTAACACAAGTCTTATTAAAGATTAATAAAACTTGTTGTAAAACCAGAAAATAATAGAAAAATTAATCAACTTCTGACAGCCATGCTAATTGAATGGCTTCCAACACCCTTTCGCCGCAATGTTCTGGATCATCATCAAAGTTTTCTAAAGCTAAAACCCATTGACTTAATTGTGTAAAATTAAGTTTCATAGGATCGGCATCAGGGTGTTCTTCCATGAGGTCTAGTGCTATATCTAACGAATCTGTCCAACGGTATCCCATATTTCCACCTTACTTATTAGAAATTTATTAACAAATGAAACCACAATGCATCGGCAAGTAGCATTAATATCAACCATAAAAGAATCATTCGTGCTTTTTTACAATACTGGCATTGCGTATGCCACCAAGCAAACCAATTTTTTTTCATTATTTTCAAACATCAACATTCTACTAATTGTTATTATAACAGTTACAGTTAAATAATAAGCTAAGGTTTGAATATTATGTCTACTATTGAATTTTCATTACAACAAAAAGAACAAATAATCATTAAATTACAAAAATATTTTTTGAAAGAATTAGACAGTGAATTGGAGCAATTTGATGCCGATTTTCTTTTAGACTTTATAGCTAAAGAAATGGGTGTTTTCTTCTATAATAAAGGGCTGTACGACGCTCAAGCAATTTTAAATGAAAAACTAGACACCATATCAGACGCTATTTATGAAATTGAGCAACCCATTCCATAATACCTACTTAACAAAACCTTTAAATAAAAATTGATTTGAGGCAAATATTCCTCCCTTGATCAGGAGTACACTGAATGAAAATAAACAATAACGTAGACTACTATGCTTCAAATTACCGATCCTGAAAAAGAGCAAAAAACGCTCCCATTATTAAGATTAGGCTTTCGCCCTTTTTTCTTATTTGGTTCTGTTTTTTCGGTTGTAGCCATGATTTTATGGTTATTCATGTTGAAAGGTAGCCTATCGCTATCACCATTAGGTGGAATGCAGTGGTGGCACATTCATGAAATGACCTTTGGTTTTGGCTGTGCGATTACTGTAGGTTTCTTACTAACAGCCGTTCAAACATGGACGGGGATTAAAGGAGTACAAGGCACTCCATTACTCTTATTATTTATTTTATGGATGCTTGGGCGAGTTTTTGTTTTATTTCCTCATATTTTAGGGGGTTCTTTATCATCAATAATAGATATAAGCTTCCTCCCAATATCCGCTTATATGCTAGGCAAGCCTATTATTGCGATAAAACAATATCGAAACTTATTTTTCGTTCCCTTATTATTATTGTTTACTCTCGCTAATATAACGATGCACTTATCTTTAAGTTACCCAGAAACATTCTCGTATCAACTATCAAGTTATACAGGCATCATATTGATTGTATTGTTGATGTCGGTTATATCAGGTCGAGTTGTCCCTATGTTTACTGCGAATGGTACTAAAACACCTAAAGCGGATCCTTCTCCTGTTTTAGATAAATTAACAAATATTCCGTTAGCTCTTGCGATGTTTATGTTGTTGCTTCATCCGCTAATAACTTTTAATACCTTAGTCTTTGGTAGTTTGTTAACTTTTTCTGGCATATTTCAAACGCTTCGTTGGTTGAAATGGAAACCTTACCGAACACTTAACGTTCCTTTAGTTTGGGCCCTTCACAGTGGATTAATGTTTATTTCTTTTGGACTAATTTTATTAGGACTAAGCTACATACTCATTGAATTACCAAGTAATCACATTTGGCACTTAATCACTATTGGAGGAATTGGTGGACTTATAATCGCAATGATAACACGTGTTTCATTAGGTCATACTGGAAGACCATTAATAGCTCCTAAAACAATACCACTCGCTTATTTTCTTATAATTGTTGCAACTATAATAAGAGTATTTGCTCCGTGGATATGGCCTGAAAGTACCGTAATATTTATTGATATAAGTGGTTTTTTATGGATTTTGTCCTTTACGCTTTTTATCTATCATTATATGCCAATCCTTCTATCCGCTAGAGCAGATAATAAATCAGGGTAAATTGTTCAATACGGATATTTAATCCCTAAGTCTATTGAGAATATAACGGCGACTCCGTATGCTAATAATCAAATAACATACGGAATAGCCTTCAAATGTACGCAGTTTTTCTTGATAAAAAAACCTTCAACGCCTCTAGTTCAACAGTAAATATAAGCAAACAAGTCAATAAACTTGTTTGTTACGATACAACAGCAACAGAATATATTATTGAGCGGTGTATAAACGCAGATATTATCATTACCAATAAAGTTGTTTTATCTGAAAGTACTTTAGAGCAACTACCTCAACTTAAATTAATTTGCATCACAGCAACAGGAACAAACAATGTAGACTTAAAAGCCGCAGCTCGACTAAACATTGCTGTAACTAATGTTGCTGGTTATGCAAAGCAATCAGTTGCTCAATATGTATTTGCACAAATACTTGAGTACTATAATCAAACTACGCATCACCACCATAATGTAGAAAATGGTTTATGGTCTAAAAGCGATACCTTTTGTGTATTAGGGAATCCAATAACTGAAATAGCTAACAAAACATTAGGTATTATTGGTTATGGTGACTTAGGAGAGAGCGTTGAAAAAATAGCATTAGCGTTTGGTATGAACATCCTTATCGCTGAGCGTAATGATGCTAAACATATTAGAGAAAACAGACATTCTTTTGAATATGTATGTAAACATGCTGATATTATCAGCTTACATTGTCCACACGTTCCAAGTACTGAACACCTAATTAATACGCATTCGCTTACGCTAATGAAACCTTCTGCGATGTTAATTAATACAGCAAGAGGCGCTATAATAGACAACTCTGCCCTGCTTTATGCATTAAATAATAAAACGATTGCTTATGCAGTTTTAGATGTACTTGACTGTGAGCCTCCACCATCTAACCACATATTATTGAACAACCCTCCTGAAAATTTAAAAGTTACAGCACATATTGCTTGGGCAAGTAATGAAGCACAATCACGACTATTAGATTTAGTTGCACAAAACATAAAAGCCTTTATTAATAATAAACGAGTAAATCGTGTAGATTAGCCCTAACAAAAACCCGCTAATTTGTTAAAAGGTTCTTTATATTCATGGACTTTTAACGAAATGACTTTTATTCTTATTAATAAGCGAAATTATTGTATTCCATTAGGGTATTTCTAACATGAAAACACTTTTTACCTCTTTACTGTTACTCAGTTTATTTATTCTTACGGGGTGCAATGGTAGCTCTGGCGAAAATGAGGAAGTTGTTAGCGGCTCTGATGTCGTAGTTTCAAATCTAACACTTACCAGTTTAAATAAAGAACTTGAATCACAACAGAGCTTTGAAAGTAACTCATCTATCACACTGCAAGCAAAGGTATTAGATCAAAATGGTGACGCTGTTAGTGGTAAACGTGTCAATTTCACTGTTGATTTAGGAAGCCTATCGGTTCCTTCAAAACTAACCGACAGCTCTGGTATTGCAGAAGTTTCTATTTCAAATAACTTAGCAAGCTTAAGTGCAGGTACAGCATCTGCAACTATTGATGATTTATCCGCCAGTATTGATTATGAATATATAAGCAGCTCTTCAGAAGTTATTTCATCAGCCTCCTTAAGTGTTCAAATGCTAGTGAATGGAGCTTTAACCAATAGATTTAAAGCGGATGAAAGTGCTCAAGTTATAGCAACTCTTCTTGATGAAAATGGAGACCCTTTTAGTAATCAACTTATTAATATAAGTGCTGATGTTGGTGAATTAACCTCAACGACTGCATTAACAACCGTAAGTGGCAATGCCTCTTTCTCTATAACAGGAGGCACTTCTTTAGGTGCTGGTGTTATTACACTTTCTTTAGCCGATGATACGAGCGTTAATAGCCACTTAAATTATGAGATAGTTTCTGCAGACGCCACCATAGAAGATAATGTTCGCTTAGGTTATTTCAACGATAGTAATGAGTTTATTGAAGGCAAAATTAAATTATCTATCAGTGATAACACTATCAGTGCAGGTGGAACTTTAGGGGTTTCAGTTGTACTGGTAGATAGTCAAAACCAAAGGATTAATACTCCCACACCTATATCTTTTTCATCTAACTGTGTATCAAATGAAAATGCCGTTATCGATACTACCGTATTTAGTATTAAAGGCAGTGCCAGTGCCACATATGAGGATATTAAATGTGCCGGTATAAATGGTACTGAAGATGTAATTGTCGCTACAGTTACAACAAACGGTATAACAAGTACAGCTTCTGAAACTATCGACATTACAGGTGAACAACTTGGTTCTATTGAATTTTTATCTGCGTTGCCTAACTCTATTGTATTAAAAGGCAGTGGTGGTCAAGAAACCTCTATTTTAACTTTTGTCGTAAAAAGCGCTTTAGGTAATGTTGTTGCTCAACAAGAAGTTAATTTTACTTTAGATACAATCGTTGGTGGTATTAGCTTAGGTCGAGTGTCAGGTCTAACTAATAGCCAAGGGCAAATCACCACACAGGTATTATCTGGAACGGTTCCTACAACGGCGAGCGTTACAGCAAAAGCGACTAGAATTATTGATGGTGAAGAAGTATCAATTCAAACTCAATCAAAAGAATTAAGTATAAACACAGGGTTAGCAGAACAAAGTTCGATTACCATTGCTCCCAGCATTATCAATCCAGAAGCCAGCACTACAGGTGCGACATCACAAATTTCAGTTTGGCTAGCTGACAGCTTTAATAATCCTGTGCCTGATGGAACTCCTGCTAACTTTACAACTGAAGGTGGCACCATAGAAAGTCAATGTTTAACTGTAAATGGTACTTGTTCAGTTGAATGGCGTGCTACAGAGCCTTATTTAGATGATCATCGTTCAACTATTCTGGTTACTGCCGATGGACATGAAACGTTTTACGATACGAACGGTAATAACACCTTTGACGATGACGATGGTTTAGCTATAACTGATCCTAATGTATCTTCGGGGTTAGGTAGACGCGCACCTGAAGCTTCAGGCTTTATCGATATGTCTGAAGCATGGCGTGACGATAATGAAAACGGCGTTAAAGATGATAACGAAACCAAGTTTTTTGATGCCGATGGCGATGGGGATTTCTCTGATGCTGATGAAATGTTTAATGGTCCACAATGCGAAGGGAGTTTATGTAATTCAAGTGCCAAAATAGCTACCATCCGTAAAGCATTTGTTTTAATAATGTCTGATGCTAATAATCCCATTTATGAATTAACAGGCAACGGACAAACTTATGCGAGCAATAGCCAAGCTGATGTTCAAATAGAACCAATTGCTGATGGTGAATCACGCTCTTTTAACTTTAAATTTGCCGATAGTGCTATGCAAACACTACCTAAAGATAGTGTTATTTCAGTAGAGTTTACTGGTGGGACAATCAATGGTACTACAAACTACACAGTAGGTAACACTCGTAGTGCGGGATTTAAATCTATCGACTTTATCTTAAAAAATGAACTTGATGGTGAACCAGAACTAGCTACCTTATCAATTACTATTTCAACACCAGGAACGGGTAATAAAATATACTTTAGCCAATTAATTTCAATGCTTTAATATAGTTGATAAATTAACTTAATGAACACAAAAAAGGCGAATAATGATATTCGCCTTTACTTTATCTATTTATCTTTAAACTTACCTAAACATTTTCTTTAAAAAAGATCCCTTTTTATGTTCACTGGTTGTGCTTGCTAACGGTAAATTCATACACGGTTCAGGCAATGGTTCAAATGAAGATAAGGTTGGAAACTTCAAATCTTCATGCTTATATTCAAAGTCACCTAACGCTGGATTGAAACGATAGCCAATACTCCATTGATCAATATTTTGAGATACCTGATTAATGGCATTAATAATATAATCAACTTCTTCATCTAACATCGTTGGGTGAAAAGAAGCTCTAATCCAGCCGGGCTTTTCAGCATAATCACCTGAATCAATTTGTTGAGTAATTTTATCCGATGTATCATGATCAACATTTAATAAAATATGACCATAAGTTCCTGCACAAGAGCACCCACCTCGTGTTTGCACACCAAACTTATCATTTAATAATCTCACCACTAAATTGTAATGAGCATTAGGAATGTAAAAAGAAACAATAGCCAACCTATCTTTAATACTAGGTTCTAACATAACGACACGATCATTTTTGGCTAATGCATCCATCACCTTCTCAGTAATCTCAGTTTCACGCTTAGCTATATTTTCTACTCCCATAGCGTCTTTCAATTGAATCGCTAACGCTGTTTTTATACATTGTAAAAATCCGGGAGTGCCACCATCTTCACGTACTTCAATATTACTAAAAAAACTATGTGCGCCCCATGGATTTGTCCACGTAACCGTTCCACCACCGGGATGATCCGGTACTTTATTTTTGTACAGCTGTTTATTAAAAATTAAGACTCCAGAGCTACCCGGCCCGCCTAAAAATTTATGCGGTGAGAAAAAAATAGCATCTAAACATTGTTTAGAATTTGATGGGTGCATATCAATATCAACATAGGGAGCTGAAGCAGCAAAATCGACAAAACAAAAACCATTATATTCGTGCATTTTTTCTGCTAATTGATAATAAGGAGTTTTAATGCCAGTTACATTTGAACAAGCAGAGAACGAACCTATTTTTACTTTGCGTGCACTGTACTGCTGTAATAAAGCGTCTAAATGCTCAATAGAAGGTAAGCCGTTCTCATCAGGATTAACGATTTCAAGTGTTACATCACATTCATACCACGATGTTTGATTAGAATGATGTTCCATATGAGTAATAAAAATAACAGGCTTGTCTTGCTCATCAAAAGACACTTGGTTTTGCATTCTTTCAGGAATTCGTAACCCTAAAATACGTTGAAACTTATTTACTACATCGGTCATCCCCGCACCCGATGTAATTAAAATGTCGTTATCACAAGCATTTACATGTTTTTTAATAATGCCTTGAGCCTCATGATAAGCATGAGTCATGGCACTACCTGTTAAGTTGGTTTCAGTATGAGTGTTAGCAACATAAGGTCCTAAAGTATGGGTAATGTAATCTTCGATTGGTTGATACAAGCGTCCACTTGCCGTCCAATCTGCATAAATAATATCAAGATCAGTCCCATGGATACGATGAGATAACTCAGTTCCAATGACGTGCTTTCTAAAAGGTAAAAAATAATTTTCGAGTGACATGAGCGTACAACCATCAAATAAACATTATGTAAATTCTAACAAATAAGAGATTAACAGCAATTAAAAACCACGTAACCAACAAAACTCGCAATTTAAATCTAAAAATAAAAACAAATAACATTTTAAATTCTAATAAGACAGAATAAATATTAAATAATAAAAACGATATTCTATGAATTATCAATAACTGAAATAACGTTTCTAGAACAAGCTATTTAAGAGAGAAAGAGGAGGAAAAAATTAAGATATTCTAAAAAAGAAAGTGAATGAGAGATGGTATATACCATCTCACTAGTTAATGATAAATTAATACGGAACTTTAATGATTAATGATTGAATCAAACAACTGCACAGTAACAAGGTCGCCCGCTTGTAAGTTGCTCTGCTCTGCGGGTAAAACAATATAACAATTCGCTTTTGCTAAACTGGTTAATACACCAGAACCTTGATTACCCGTACTGGTAACTAGCATTTCACCTTTATTATTTGTGCTTAGAATACCTCTCTGAAAATCCATTCTACCAGGTGCTTTTCGAATATCCGTAAGCGTTTTTACTGTCAATTTTACAGGTGCCGCATTGATGCAATTTTGCATTTTAGCTAAAGCAGGAACCGCCAGCATATGCGCCGTTACCGTCGCTGATACAGGATTACCCGGTAAGCCAAAAAACACACTATTGGGTAATTTTCCAAAAGCAAAAGGCTTACCAGGCTTCATAGCTATTTTCCAAAAACTAATATCACCAAGTTCATCCAGTACCTCTTTTGTATAATCAGCATCACCTACTGACACACCACCAGAAGAAAAAATAGCGTCTGCCTCTTTATCGGCTTTTATAAATGCATCGGCAATAGCTGCTTTATCATCTTTAATAACACCTAATTTCAATACATTAATATTCATTTTTTCGAGCATTGCTGCAAGAGTAAAACTGTTACTCTCAAAAATATCGCCTTCGGTTAATGCTTCCCCCGGCAATTTAAGTTCATCACCTGTAGAAATAAGCGCAACCGTGAGTTTTCTAAATACAGTAACCGTTGGAACACCTAAAGACGCTAAAACACCAACATCGATAGCTGATAATTTTCTTCCTTTTTCAAACACCACCTGATCTTGCTTAATATCTTCGCCTGCATACCTAACATGACTGCCCGCTTTTTTTGGTTCTAAAAACTGAACCATTTGAACCTGTTTTTCTATATCATCAGCTACTAGGCAATTTTCTTGCATTTCAACGGTATCGCAACCTTTAGGCATTTTTGCCCCTGTCATAATACGAATGCATTCCCCTGTTAAACATTCACCTTGAAAAGGTTCGCCAGCCATAGAACGCCCAGCAAGCTTTAATTTGTCTGATGTTTCTAAGCTACTATGAGCAAAAGCATATCCATCCATCGCTGAATTATGGTGAGGCGGAACATTTAACGGACTCGTTATAGGTTGTGAAACAACTCGACCCACAGCCTCTTCAATTAAAACCTGTTCTGTTTCCTGTACTGATGAAACATTAGCTAACATATTTGTTAAGGCTTGTTCAAAAGGCAATAAGCCTGGCGCTGAGCAACAATCAACCATAGTATTTATTCTCTTTTAAGTTTCTTATTTTATTGAAAACACATGCAATTTTATTTAGATAAAATCTGTCTACTCTATAACGCTAATACTATCAGGTGTTAAACATATAGCGACTTGATGTGAATCAATATTTAGTTTTGAAATTGTATTACTATGGTAAACCAAAATTAAGGTATAGTAACTGGGCTGTTGACCTTTCAAATATGTTTTTTTGCAACAATAAATTTGATTTTTAGATAAAGCATAGTTATTGATATGTAGTTATTCACCACGCAATCGCTATAACCTAATATAAATATCAAACGTATACTGCCAATATGATTAACATTTGAAAGGTCAAAGCCTCAAAAAAATTATTATTCGCCGAGCTATTGTAGCTACCCCAGCCTATTTGATTGGAATGTTACCTTAGCCGTGGTTATTCAACTAACCGCCAGGGTTTGCATGGAAACGTGTATGCCTCCCGACATTGGAAAGGTGAGATGTTAACAGACAACTTTGGTCGCAAGTTTTATTACTTGCGCCTATCAATTACCGACGTGTGTAACTTTAGTTGCAACTATTGTTTGCCTGATGGTTATCAATGCGATCAGCCGCGCGATTTTTTATCGCTGCCTGAAATAAAACGCATTGCTAAAGGTTTTGCGCAATTAGGCACTGAAAAAATACGAGTTACGGGGGGGAGCCCTCACTCCGTAAAGACTTGCCCGATATCATTGCTGCTTGTAAAGAAACAGAAGGTATTAAGCAAGTTGCCATAACAACCAATGGATATAAGCTCCCTGAACATTTACCTAGTTGGTTAGATGCGGGGATTGATGCGATTAATATTAGTATTGATAGCTTAGACCCTAGACAATTTCATAGCATTACAGGTCACGATAAATTACCTCATATACTGAAAGGTATTGATATGGCCTTGGCAAGTGGCCAACCTACGGTAAAAGTAAATACCGTACTTATGCGTGAATACAATGGCTACGACATTCAAACGTTTTTAGATTGGCTTAAAGATACGCCCATTACATTACGCTTTATTGAGCTAATGCAAACAGGTGATAACAAAACGTTTTTTGATGCGCAACATGTACAAGGTTCACGTATTCGTCAAAATTTAATTTTAGACGGATGGTTACCTGCCATTAGAGATAGATCATCTGGCCCTGCTCAAGAATTTTATCATCCTGATTATGCCGGCCGTATTGGTTTGATCATGCCTTACAGCAAAGATTTTTGTTCAACCTGTAATCGATTAAGAGTGAGCTCTCACGGTAAGTTACATTTATGTTTATTTACTGAAGAAGGTTTATCACTAAAAGACCATATTCAACATGATGATGTAGAGCCATTAAAGCAACATATTATTGAAATGATGGGAGACAAAAAAGCCACTCACTTCTTACATGAAAAGCTAACAGGTGCTACCACTAATTTAGCTATGCTAGGCGGCTAGTTTATGATCATAGTACCCAACACTAAAAACAACCAACCTAAACCAAAAAACCAATGCTTAGGTGTAGTATTAGCAGGTGGTTTGTCTTCTCGTATGGGAGTAGACAAAGCGAGCTTACTTCGAAATGAAGTGAGCATGCTAAGTTATAGTAAGCAGTTACTTACTGAAATAGGCTTAAATAACATAGTCATTAGCGGTGAACCTTCATGTGCAACAGCTCAAGATGTGATTATTGCAGATAAATATGCAGAGATGGGACCGATAGGAGGCATTGCCAGTGTTATTGAAAAACATCAACCTAGTGCTCTCTTTATTCTCCCTGTCGATTTACCTTTAATCACGGCAGACGCATTACAAAAGTTAAAACAAATTGGTGAGTTAAGCCAACAAGCTTGTTTTTATAACGACAATTATTTACCTCTGTATTTGCCGGTAAATGCACATACAGAAAACTTCTTGAAGAGTGCATTCAGTCAACAAGCTAATTCACTAGATAAAAGTAAAACGTCTACAGCTAAAAGTGGCCCTTCTATCCGTGCTTTACTTAAACAAGTGCCGCATAAAGCTATTGCTATTGAAACACCCTCAAGTTTATTAAATACCAATACACCTGAAGAATGGGCTACAGCACAAAAAAGTTTTACTCAGCTAAGCTTGTCTCAGCAAAAAAATACACATGTAAAATATTCAAAAAACAACTTATTAAATTCTAGGAAATAACTATGTCTAAGCATGAAAAAAGTGCCTTTATTCCTTTATCTATTGCTGTGTTAACGGTTTCAGATACACGTGATGAATCTACCGACACCTCGGGCCAAACGTTGGTTGAACGAGTGACATCAGCAGGACATAACCTTGCCGCTAAAAAAATCGTAAAAGACGATGTATACCAATTGCGTTCAGTGGTATCTCAGTGGATAGCAGACGATAGCATTCACGCTATTATTACTACAGGCGGCACAGGCTTTACCGAACGAGATAATACACCTGAAGCTTTATTACCTTTATTTGATAAAAACGTTGAAGGCTTTGGCGAAATATTTCGTGCTATTTCACTCACTGAAATTGGCACATCAACCATTCAGTCACGCGCCTTTGGTGGCATAGCCAATAAAACCGTTATTTTATGTGTACCGGGTTCAACCAATGCGTGTAAAACAGCGTGGGACAAATTAATTGCGGAGCAACTTGATGCAAGCCATCGTCCTTGTAATTTTGTACCTCATTTAAACATATCAGCAGAACAATGTGAGACTCGCCAGTAATGACAGATAACCCTTCACAATCAGTATCGCTAAGCCATATTAATCAAAAAGGCGAAGCTAACATGGTAGACGTTACCGAAAAAGCGCTTACCTCTCGCACCGCAACGGCTCAAGGCAGAATAACCATGTCGGCGGCTACGTTAACTTTGATCACTCAAGGCGAAAATAAAAAAGGTGATGTTTTTTCAGTTGCTCGTATTGCTGGTATTCAAGCCGCTAAAAAATGCAGTGACTTAATTCCTTTGTGTCACCCTCTTATGCTGACAAAAGTTAAAGTCGACTTTGATATTGATGAACAAAACAACCAAGTCATCGTTAATAGCCTGTGCCGTTTAACAGGCCAAACGGGCGTTGAAATAGAAGCATTAACCGCTGTTTCAGTGGCTTGCTTAACCTTATTTGATATGTGTAAAGCTGCCGATCCTTTTATGGAAATTCACGGCATTAAAGTATTAACAAAAGAAGGTGGAAAATCAGGAAGTTGGGAAGCTAAAGCCGAAATAGCGAATCAAACAGCTAAACAGGATAACTTATGATCAAAGTCAGCTTTTTTGCCGCATTAAGAGAACAACTCAATTGCAATGAAACACAGCTTAACGTATCTGAACCTATTACAGTAGAACAAGCAAGAGTGTTATTGGTTGAGTCGCACCCCGAATGGGAACAACATCTAAAAAACAACTCGCTTTTAACAGCAGTAAACCACGACCTTGTGGATGATAATTTTATTGTAAAGCCAAATGACGAGTTAGCATTTTTCCCACCCGTTACTGGCGGTTAAGTCTATGTTAAAAACTAATACAAACATCCACTTAAATGATCGTATTGTTATTCAAACTCAAGATTTCAGCCTAAGTGAAGAAGTTAACTTATTAGAAGAAAACAATAACGAAGACGGTGCCGTGGTTACCTTCTGTGGTCGTGTAAGAAATAACAATTTAGGATTAGATGTAAAAGGATTGACCCTTGAGCATTACCCTGGAATGACAGAAAAATCATTACAGAAAATTGTACTTACCGCCCGCAAAAAATGGGAGCTAGGCCGAGTAACCGTTATCCATCGTGTGGGTAAACTATTCATTGGCGAACAAATTGTATTTGTTGGGGTTACCAGTAAACATCGCGGTAATGCCTTTGCTGCAAACGAATTTATTATGGATTTCCTCAAAGTAAAAGCTCCTTTTTGGAAAAAAGAACTCACCTCAGAAGGTGAAAAATGGTTAGACGCAAAGTCGTCAGACACCAATAAAGCACAAGAGTGGTAACATGAGTAAGTGGCTACGTACCTTATATAAAAGCACTCTATGTATGAGTATTTTTATTTGTTTTTTCACAGCAACAACAAGCTACGCTAAAAGCAAACCGCTACGAGTTGCCGTATCATCAAACTTTGCTCCGGTATTAACTCAACTTGCCCCAGCTATTTTTAATGAAACTAATATAACGATCGACATAATCAGTGGTTCTTCAGGTACTCTTTACCAGCAAATAATTCATGGGGCGCCTTACGACATGTTTTTATCTGCTGATGACATTCACCCACAGAGATTAGCGTCTGAATCGTTTATTGTAAAAAATAGCCTGCAAACTTATGCCGTAGGCCAACTCGCATTTTGGTCTGCCGATAAAAGCTTTAACCCTCAGCAAAGCCTCCCTAATTTATTGAATGAATATCTTATTAATTCATCAAAAATAGCAATAGCTAATCCTAATACGGCACCTTACGGGCAGCGTGCTTTAGAAACCTTAAACTCATTAGACTTATGGGAAAAATTTAAAGATAAAACCATTACTGGCATTAACGTCAATCAAACGTTTCAACAAATTAGAAGCCACGCTGTAACTGCTGGATTTATTGCATTAAGCCAATTAAAACTGAATAACTTACACGGAATTGTTGTACCTGAAGACCTTTATTCTCCTATAAAACAACAACTGGTTATTTTAAAAAATAGTAAAAAAATAGCAGATGCTAAAAAATTAGCGCTATTTATTCAAACACCGGCTATTCAAAAAATCATTGCGAGTTACGGTTACAAAGCAGCAAGCTTATGATAGAAAATTCTTTATTCGAAAATAGCGATTTAATCGCTTTATTCACCACATTAAAAATGGCCTTTGTCACCACGATTATACTCATGGTAATAGGTACACCATTAGCGTGGTATTTAGCAAAAATGAAGAGCCGCTATAAAATTGCCATTGAAGCCATTATTGCCTTACCTATTGTACTACCGCCTACCGTATTAGGCTTTTATTTACTTATTGCCTTTTCGCCACAACATTTACCTGGGCAGCTTTGGCAAAGTATTACAGGCCAACAACTTGCTTTTAGTTTTAGTGCTATTGTTATAGGTTCTATTTTTTATTCATTACCTTTTGTTGTTCAGCCCTTACAAAAAGCCTTTGAACAGTTAGGCGACGATGTTCTTGAAGCAGGTGCTATGCTAGGAGCTAATGCGCTCGATAGATTTTTTACACTTGTACTACCTATCACTAAAGCCAGCTTTATTACCGCAGCCAGTTTAGGTTTTGCTCATACAGTCGGTGAATTTGGTATTGTGCTTATGATAGGTGGCAACATATCAGGTGAAACTAAAGTGCTCTCTATTGCCTTATTTGAACATGTTGAAGCCTTTAATTACGCTAAAGCCCATTTACTTGCCGGTAGTTTACTTATAGGTTCTTTCGTTGTGCTGGGGCTTATTTATTTATTAAATTATTCTAAGCCCACTACGGTACATACTAAAAACGAAGTAAATAACTAATGAATAATATATTGAAGGAGCTTAGCTTCAATTTTAATAGCCAGTTTGATGGTTTTGCTCTATCGGTAAAGCAAACACTTCCAACGAAAGGTATTACAGGTATTTTTGGCCATTCAGGTTCAGGTAAGTCTACCCTGCTTCGGCTTATATCTGGTTTAGAAAATTCAACAACAGGTCAACTATCCTTAAATGGGAACGTTTTATTCGACTCAGATCATAAATTAAATATCAAGCCCGAAAAAAGACGCATAGGTTTAGTATTTCAAGACTCTCGTTTATTTCCGCATTTAAATGTACAACAAAACTTAGCATATGCGCATAAACGTTGTTTGCATAAGCAACTCAACATCGATGATATTATTGATTTAACACAGCTAACACCTTTACTTCACAAAAAGGTTACCTTGTTATCTGGTGGTGAGAAACAAAGAGTTGCAATAGCAAGAGCCGTATTGTCAGAACCCGAGTTGTTATTATTAGATGAGCCATTAAGCGCGTTAGACAATCAAAATAAAGCCTTGATGATCACCCTATTACTCAATGTTCAACGTACTTTAAATATTCCTATGTTATACGTAAGTCATAGCTTAGCTGAATTACAACAAATTGCAGATAACTTACTTGTGATGAAACAAGGTAACATTCAACACTTCGGGCCAATTCACCAAATTATTCATACTTTAAATAACACTAAAGAAACGCTACAACAAACCAGCTTATCGTTAATAGTGAAAGAGCATTTACCTGAATACGGCTTAACGTCTTTACAGCTAACAACCGATATCGTTATATATTTACCATTACAATCTAACACTACCAGTACTAACGCTGTTAATGATAAAACCTTAACGCCGAAAAAAACACGCTGTTATATAGCCGCTAGCGATATTAGTATTAGCCGACACGAAGCAACAGACTCTTCAATTGTTAATCATTTTCAAGCTAAAATATTGAATATACAACCACAAAATAACACCGTATTAATTACCTTAACTTGCGCAGAGCAAGTATTTTATTCTTCTATTAGTTTATGGTCTGCAGAACGTTTATCGCTAAGCCTGCATGATCTCGTTTATATTCAATTTAAAGCCAGTGCAGTGCACAGCTTAGCGGATATTGGAGAGCTTTAACGTGCTTACTCAAAAAGAACAACTCAGGTATAGCCGGCAAATCATGCTAAAAAACATAGGGGAAGAAGGCCAAATAGCCCTTCGCAATGCCAATGTGATGATTGTGGGTATGGGAGGCTTAGGCAATCCTGTTTCTCTTTATTTAGCCGCGGCAGGCATTGGCACATTATTTATAGCCGATGGCGATACGGTTGATATTACCAACCTACAAAGACAAATATTATTTACCGAAAACGATATTGATCAAAACAAAGCTGATACCGCCGCTGAAAAACTTCAGCAGCATAACAGCGATGTAACAATTGAAGTGATTGATGAAATGCTGGATAACGAATTATGCGACTATTATGTTCCTAAAATGGATGTAGTGATTGATTGTAGCGACAACATTCAAACACGCTATTTGGTTAATCAATATTGCGTTACTCATAAAGTCCCTTTAATTGTAGGTGCTGCCACTGGGTTTGATGGCCAACAACTCGTTGTAGATCCTCGTAATGACGAAAGCGCTTGTTATCAGTGCTTATTTCCAGAAAGTAAAAAAGCACCTGAAAACAACTGCCAAACTATAGGTATTGTTGGGCCAGTATTAGCTATTGTGGCCGGTATGCAATCATTACAAGCTATAAAGTTACTGACAGGCAATACAATACACATTAATCAGCTAAATTTGTTTGATGGTTTATCGAACCAATGGCAACAATTTAAAATAAAAAAACAAAGCAATTGTAAAGTCTGTGGTAACTAAACAAGAAAAAGCCCTTAGCTTAATGTAATAAGTTAAGGGCTTAATTCGTTTTAAAATTAATGTTTTGTTACGACAAGTTAGTTATTTAAATAATCCAGTGCTTCTATCGGAAACCGCTTCTCTCCATCCTCCTAACCATTCCGATCTAGCGTTGATACTCTGGTAAGGACATTTTTCCTTTGCTTTGCCATTAAGGCCTGCTTGATAACCGTTAGCATGTGCTCTTCCTAAACGATCCCTTTTTTGTCTTCTCATGAACTACACCTCTTAACCATTTGATAATAAAAATAAAATAATATATCTAGCGGTCGAAACTTAACTTCAGTCGACAATTAATTCTCGACCAAACCTAGTTAGAATGCAAGAGGATAAAGGTTACAAATGGGCGCAAAAAATGCTTAAAACAAGAATAAAAAACGGCTCAAAAAAACTAAAAATGACTTTTATATTACAAAACAGCTTCTTAATAAAAGTGTAATATTCCAATAGGCAATAATAATAAAATTAATATAAACATTTGGTTTATAAAAACTCATTTTTCAATTAAAAAATCGCACACAAATTAACTTGTATAATAACTATCTAGTGTATTAATAAATGTTGCGAGCATATCTTGCGGTAAATTATTAATACCTGCTGCACCTGCTCTACCACCACCGGTTGGAAACTGAATGCATACTTCATCAGCACCTTGCTTGTTATTTAAAGGGGCTCTAACACTTACGGTATAAGTATTATCTGCGTTCAATGTAATAACAGCATGGGCTTTATTTGGCGACTGGTTAGCTAAGTCATTACCAAAAACACCACTAACACGCCTAGCCCAAGGTTCATCGTCTAACTGAACCACTTTACTTATGTCGCTATCAGCCAGTACCTTCGCAGTTAAGGCTTTTTGCATATCGGCTTGATAGGCTTTTTCTAATTGGTGGAATATAGAACCTTCTTCCTTAATTAACGTAAGAGGATCAGGGTAAGCTAACAAGGCTTTATAAAGATCCGCTGGATGAAAATGTAAATCATCAACATCACGCCCATAGCCGTTGTAGTTAATGTAAATACCAAGGGCTTTTAGCTGTTCTTGCTGGCCTTTAGATAAACCGACACTTTCAGCTAATGTAATAGCCGATTGAGTCATGTTATCGCCAAAAGCAGCAGCAACAGCCCAATTCACGTATGCGCCTTTTAAATAGTCATTAACAAGTAAACTGGTGCAAGTATTCGCATCGGTATTAATTAAGGTAGTTAAATGTTCTGAACGAGGAATATCGCCAGCACGATGATGATCAATATAAAACACTTCCGTATTATTTTCTAAATGTAACTTAAGCGCTTCAACGTTCTTTTCAAGAGAAATATCAAGCACGGTAATAGAATCAGCAGCGGTAACATCAACTTGTTTTAATAAGCTAATATCGCGTTTAACACCTGTTATTAACGTGGATTCTTTCGGCTGGGCTAATCGTAATTGAACCAGTGCAATAATGCCGTCTGCGTCACCATTAAATACATCAAAATGCATGAATTTTCTTCCTCTTTCTACCAAGCTTTTATTTAAGCAAACAAGCTTACTGAATAAATTGATTATCAATTAAATGTTGCACGATTTGCTCAGCACATTCTTTAATTGATTTTTCATCAGTTTTCACATGAATTTCTGGAGCACTTGGCACATCGTAAGTTGAATCTATTCCCGTAAAGTCTTTAATTTCACCTGCGCGGGCTTTTTTATATAAGCCTTTAGGATCACGCTGTTCACACACGGCAATAGGCGTATCAATATAAACTTCCATAAACTCACCTTGCTCAAGCATCTCACGCGCCATCGTTCTATCAGCAGCAAAGGGTGAAATAAAAGCAGTTGAAACAATTAAACCCGAATCAACAAACAGTTTAGCGACTTGGCTAATACGGCGAATATTTTCAACACGGTCTTCATCACTAAAACCTAAATCACCATTTAAACCATGACGAACATTATCACCATCAAGTAAATAACTGTGGCATCCTCGCTCAAATAATAAGGCATCAACGGCATTAGCAACGGTAGACTTACCAGAACCACTTAAGCCTGTGTACCATAGTAAGCATGGTTTTTGATTTTTTTGCGCTGAACGCTGCTCTTTAGTGATATTTTGTTCGTGCCAAACGGTATTTTCTGTTTTCATCATTCTTCTCTATATTCTATGTAGATATTTAGTCTAATCATTGCGCTTAAGTCGCTTTAAAAAGGAAATACCCAAGGTAACATGGCTAATACAACCACACTATATGTAATAGAAACGGGTAAACCAAATTTTACAAAATCAGTTAATGTATATTCACCTGCGTTGTACACCATAATATTGGTTTGATAGCCATATGGACTCATAAAACTGCCGCTTGCCGCAAAAGCTACTGCCATAACAAAAGGTAACGGACTTACACCTAACCCGACACTCATGCTGTAAGCAATAGGAAACACTAAAGCAGCTGCCGCAGTATTGGTAATAATTTCGGTTAATAACAAGGTGATAATAAAAACTAAAATCAGTGCGACATAATGGCTTTGACCTTGTAACAAGCCTTCTATGCCATTGGCTAATAGACTAATAACACCACTATTTTCTAACGACTTCGCCAAAGTTAACGCGCCAAGTACTATCATCCATATTTCTAATGGGAAGCGACGTTTTATTTCGTTTACTGTTAAACAGCCCGTGAAAATAAGTAAGGCAATATAAAAAATCAAACACGTTACTAACGATACAGGCGTAAGTGCTGATGCTGCTATTGTAACTAAAAAACCACCAACCGTTAAAGAATCACGCCAGCCACTCAACATATTTTCTGGTTGATGGCCTGACAAAATATAAAAGTTTTTTGATAAGTTGGTGCGAGAACTAAAGTCGCTACCTACGGCTAAAATTAGAAAGTCGCCCGATTGAAGAGTAATTTCACCTAGCTTACCTGATAAGGTAGAGCCTTCTCTTCTTATCGCCACAACAGCAGCGTCGAATCGTGCTCTAAAGCCTGCGCTTTTTAATGTTTTACCTATTACGGCTGAATCAGGTTTTATTAAAACTTCGGTTAAGTTTTCACGTAGTAAACCATCTTGTTCTGCAAATAGCGTTAAGCCGTCAAACTGCTGAAGAGTTAATACTTTAGATATATCACCACTAAAAATAAGCTTATCTTTGGCTTGCACCACTTCATCAGGACTTACAGGAGAAAGTAATCGTCCATTACGTACTAGCTCAACTAAAAATAACGAGTCTAAATTTCTTAAACCATTTTCTTCAATGCTTTTTCCTACCAGTTTTGATTCTAAGCTAACTCTGGCTTCAACTAAGTATTCGTTGGTTGAAAGCTCTTGCAGCTCCATATCAGGTAAAGTATTAATACGTAAAAAAATCACCAGTAAACATACAGATAAGGCACACACACCAATAATAGTAAAATCGAAAAAACCTAAACTCTCATGACCTTGATCAATCAACATACTGTTTACGATCAAGTTAGTAGATGTTCCTACTAAAGTTAATGTGCCACCTAAAATTGCAGCAAAAGATAAAGGAATTAACAACTTACCGGGGTTAACCACTTTGTTATTTTTAATAGTGGAAATAAGCGAAGCAACAACAGCCGTATTACTCATTAATGCTGACGATAACGCCGTACCAATTAAGGTTTTAACTGAAGAAGCAAATGGAGAACCACTGATCATAGAAGTCGATAAGCGGCGTAATACACTGGTTCGTTCGAAGGTAAAAGAACATAAAACCAATAAAATGAGAGTGACTAACCCCGGATTAACCGCATTAGCAAGAATGTCTTCATAAGAAACAAAAGATACACCTAAACACACCAGCATAGTTGCAGAGAATACGCGTTCAGGTACATGTTGAAACTTTACTAGGCCGGCAAAGGTTGCTATAAAAATAGCAACCATTAACCATTGAGATACGTCCATTAAAAAGAGCCTTTGGTGTATAAATTATAATAATTCATAGAGTCTAGCTCTTTAAAAGGGCTATTTAGATTTTAAAATATCTCGAGCACCCCAATGAGGGAAGTGTTTACGAACCAATGTATTAAATTCGATTTCGAACTCTGAATAGGTTTTTGCATCTTTAGCATCAATCGCATGATTAATCATACCCGCACCTACCGTGATATTACTTAAACGGTCGATAATAATAAATGCGCCAGATGTCTTGTTGTCGTTGTAAGCATCAAAATGTAACGCTTCTTCCAACTCAAAGTTTACTGAACCAATTTCGTTTAATGCCAGTTGGTCAACATCAATTTTTTTCATGTTGTTTACATCGATACGATGTTCAACATTAATCGCATGCCCTGCTGTCATTTTACTACCATGTTTAATGTAGTAATCACGACCCGGTTCAAGCTCGTCTTCATGCATCCATACCACTGTGGTATTAATTTCTTTAGACGTGATCGGTAAGTTATCTTTCTTAACAATTAACTCACCACGGCTGATATCAATTTCAGTGTCTAATGTTAGTGTAACCGCCATGCCTTTATCAGCACGCTCAATTTCACCTTCAAAAGTAACAATAGACTTAACGGTACTTTCTTTACCTGATGGTAAGGTAACAATTGAATCACCAACACGTACATGTCCTGATGCCACCGTCCCCGCAAAACCACGGAAGTCTAAGTTAGGACGGTTTACATATTGCACTTGAAATCTGAACTGAGTAAAGCTTTCATCACCATCAACTTTAATGGTATTTAATAGCTTCATCATAGTAGCGCCTGGGTACCAAGGCATGTTTACACTTTCGTCTACTACGTTGTCGCCGTTTAACGCTGAAATAGGGACAAAACGAACATCTTCAAACGCTAAATCGTCAGCAAATTCACGATATTCTTTTTTGATTTCTTGGTAACGGTCTTGGCTATAATCAACCAAATCCATTTTGTTCACAGCAATTAATACATGCTTAATACCTAATAATGAACAAATAAATGAATGGCGACGTGTTTGTACTTGTACACCATGACGCGCATCAATCAATATAATCGCTAAATCACATGTTGAAGCACCCGTTGCCATGTTACGTGTATATTGCTCATGGCCCGGAGTATCTGCAATAATAAACTTACGCTTATCTGTAGCAAAATAACGGTAAGCAACATCAATAGTAATACCTTGTTCGCGCTCTGATTGCAGACCGTCAACTAATAAAGCTAAATCAACAGCTTCGCCGGTAGTACCTGACTTTTTGCTGTCTTTTTCGATGGCAGCTAATTGATCTTCAAAGATCATTTTTGAATCGTGTAGTAAACGACCAATTAAAGTACTTTTACCATCATCAACGCTACCACATGTAAAGAAACGCACCATTTCTTTGTTTTCATGCTGTTTTAAATAAGCTTCAATATCTGTTTCAAGTAAGCCTGTGTTTGGACTCATGATTGTTCCTTTCGAAATATATGTGACGCGCTTATGCTGTCACCTAATTTACGTTTAATTTTTACTGTATTGCTAGGTGTTCTAGGCAATACGAATAATGTTATCTTTACGAATAAAAGAGTTATTTAGAAATAACCTTCCATTTTCTTCTTCTCCATTGAACCAGATGAATCATGGTCAATTACACGCCCTTGGCGCTCAGAAGTTTTTGTTAATAACATTTCTTGAATAATTTCAGGCAAAGTTGTCGCGTCAGACTCAACAGCCCCTGTAAGTGGGTAACAACCTAATGTACGAAAACGTACATTTTTCATTTGTATCTCTTCGCCTTCTTCAATCGGCATACGATCATCATCCACCATAATTAATGTACCATCGCGTTCAACAACAGGACGTACAGCAGATAGGTATAAAGGAACAATTTTGATGCTTTCTAGATAGATATATTGCCAAATGTCTAATTCTGTCCAGTTAGATAATGGGAAAACACGAATACTTTCACCTTTATTTACTTTACCGTTGTAGATATTCCACAACTCTGGACGTTGGCTTTTTGGATCCCAACGGTGATTTTTATCACGGAAAGAGTAAACACGTTCTTTAGCGCGAGATTTTTCTTCATCACGACGAGCACCACCAAAAGCAGCATCAAAACCATATTTATCAAGGGCTTGTTTTAAGCCTTGAGTTTTCATAATATCGGTATGTTTAGCACTACCATGAGTAAATGGGCCAACACCGGCGTCAATCCCTTCTTGGTTTTTATGTACTAATAATTCAAAGCCATATTCTTTAGCCATTTCATCACGAAAGGCGATCATTTCTTTAAACTTCCACGTAGTATCTACATGTAATAAAGGAAATGGAATTTTACCCGGAGCAAAAGCTTTACGAGCAAGGTGTAATAATACAGCTGAATCTTTACCTACGGAATAAAGCATAACAGGGTTATCAAACTCTGCCGCAACTTCGCGCATAATGTGGATTGATTCAGCTTCAAGTTTCTGTAAGTGAGTTAAATTCATCGCTGTAATACTAACTTTTAGTAAAATATAAGTGCGATTATAATGACACAGCTAAGTCAACACTTCCATATAAGAAATGACTTGGTTAGACGAAATAAGAATAAATAAAATTAGAAAGATTGGTGTGTAATAAAAAAGACCTATAACAAACGTTATAGGCCTTTACATTTATAAAGAAGGATTTAAGTTTTTCTATTAACAAACAAGTTGCTTTACGTAAGCTCTAAATTCTTCAGCTATTTCAGGATGGCGTAAACCATACTCAATATTCGCTTTCATATAACCTAGTTTAGAACCACAATCATGTGATTTACCTGTCATATGAAATGCTTCAACGGTTTCTTTTTCCATCAATGCATCTATTGCATCAGTTAACTGAATTTCGTCACCGGCACCTGGACGTGTAATAGCCAGTAGGTTCCAAATTTCAGCTGATAATACATAACGACCTACAACGGCTAAATTAGATGGCGCATCTTCAACATCAGGTTTTTCAACAACTGCCGTCATAGCTTTTGACTCGCCGGCAACTAACTCTTCGCCACCGCAATCAACTACACCGTAGTTTTTTACTTGATCCATAGGTACTGGCTCAACCATAATTTGGCTATGTCCTACTTCGTCAAATCGCGCAAGCATTGCAGCTAAGTTTTCTGTTTTTAGATTAGCGGTAGTTTCATCTAAAATGACATCAGGTAACACAACAACAAAAGGTTCATTGCCTATAATTGGGCGAGCTTTTAATACCGCATGACCTAAACCTTTTGCTTCGCCTTGGCGTACATGTAAAATCGTAATACCTTTAGGGCAAATAGCTTGAATTTCTTCAAGTAGCTGGCGCTTAACACGTTTTTCTAAGGTTGTTTCTAATTCAAACGATTTATCAAAATGGTTTTCAATCGCGTTTTTTGATGAATGAGTTACCAACACAATTTCTTTGATACCTGCGGCAATACATTCATTCACAATGTATTGAATGAGAGGCTTATCAACTATAGGCAGCATTTCTTTTGGTATTGCTTTAGTGGCAGGTAACATACGAGTTCCTAGACCGGCAACTGGAATTACTGCTTTTTTAATTTTGTTAGTCATCAATTTTCCTTATTGTCTTCGCTTTTTTTAAACTGTTTATTAATCATAACGTTATGTTTTATAAATTACTTACGTACCAAGTCATAGCTTTTTCAATACCTGACTGAATACGATATTCAGGATCGTATCCTAATAAGCTATTGGCTTTACCTATATCAGCTTGAGAATGCCGAACGTCTCCAGCTCTAAACTCTCGGTAAACCGGCGATTTTTCATAGCTAATATCATTTGTTTTTAAGGCATTTTTTAAACTATCAAATAAAATATTTAGTGTTGTTCTATCGCCAACAGCTACGTTGTATACATTGTTTTTAGCTTCATCATTTGAGGTAGCGGCTAAAATATTCGCTTGTACTGCGTTTTCAATAAAACAAAAATCTCGACTAGTTTCGCCATCACCATTAATAAATACATCCTCATTATTAAACATGGCCGATGTCCACTTAGGAATAACGGCAGCGTAAGCACCATCAGGATCTTGTCTTTTACCAAATACATTAAAGTAACGTAAACCTATAGTATTTAAACCATAGGTTTTAAAAAACACATCAGCATAAAGTTCATTAACGTATTTAGTTACGGCATAAGGTGATAATGGATTACCAATATTTTCTTCAATTTTAGGCAGTGCCGGATGATCTCCATAAGTAGAACTAGATGCAGCATAAACAAATGTTTCAACTTTAGCTTCTTTTGCTGCAACCAGCATGTTTAAGAAGCCAGTCACATTTGCTGAGTTTGTCATAATAGGATCAACAATCGAACGGGGTACAGAACCTAAAGCAGCCTGATGTAGAATATAATTAACATCGGTTACAGCTTTATGACAGTCTTCTAAGTTTCGAATGTCACCTTCAATAAAAGAAAATTTAGCCCACTGCTCTGTTGATACTTGAGCTTGAACTTCATCTAAGTTCTTTTGGTGGCCTGTAGCAAAGTTATCTAAGCCGACAACTTCTTGATTTAATAAAAGTAATGTTTCAATTAAGTTAGAACCAATAAAACCTGCACAGCCAGTCACAAGCCATTTTTTAGAATTATTTTTTAAGTTGTCTTGAATTTCTTGATATCGATTCATTGAATGTTCCATTTATGGATGAGAGATAATTTTATTATAATAGAGATATGAACCACCTAAATACAAAAACAGTATAACATTAATAAGTGAAGGATTTTAAGCCTCAAAAGCTATAGCTGAATAAATTTCAGGTCTTATAAAAATAATCAGTATCTAAAAAAGAAAAAACCAAACGTTTACATGAGTAAAGGTTTGGTTTATGTTTTTGATGTTTAGATTTGTTAAATACCGTTTATAAGCGGATATCCGAAAAATCCATGTCTAACATATATTTTAAATCATAAATAATATGCTCGGTTTTCATCAGTGCTTTAATATCACTATTGCTCATTGCTTTAAACTGATTATGTGCCACGGCAAAAATAACAGCATCGTAATTACCTGCCTTTGGCTCAGAGATAAGATCAACATTATATTCATGTTTTGCATCTTCAGGATTTACCCAAGGATCGTAAACATCTACATTCATTTGGTATTCAGCAAGCTCAGATAAAATATCCACAACTTTAGTATTTCGAACATCAGGACAATTTTCTTTAAATGTTAGCCCCATTACTAATACATTTGCACCATTCACTTGTAACTTACGCTTGATCATTGTTTTAGTTAATTGAGAAACAACGTATTCAGCCATACCATCATTAATTCGACGACCAGCAAGAATAACTTCTGGATTATAACCAATAGATTGAGCTTTATGCGTTAAGTAATATGGATCAACACCAATACAATGTCCGCCAACTAACCCAGGACGAAATGGTAAAAAGTTCCATTTAGTGCCTGCCGCTTTTAATACTTCTTCGGTATCAATACCTAATTTATTAAAAATTACAGCGAGTTCGTTAATAAGAGCGATATTCAAATCACGCTGAGTGTTTTCAATTACTTTTGCCGCTTCTGCCACTTTAATAGATGAAGCTTTATAAGTACCCGCAGTAATAATTGAACCATAAAGCTGATCAATAAACTCTGCTATTTCAGGCGTTGAACCTGATGTTACTTTTAGAATATTAGTAACACGATGCTCTTTATCACCCGGATTAATTCGCTCGGGGCTATAACCAGCAAAAAAATCTTTGTTAAAAATGAAGTCTGAATGCTTTTCTATCTCAGGGATACAAACTTCTTCCGTTGCACCGGGGTAAACCGTTGACTCATAAACAACGATATCATTTTTAGAAATGACTTTTGCCAGCATTGCGCTTGCTTTCACTAAAGGTGTTAAATCAGGTTGTTTGTGTTTATCGATAGGTGTTGGTACCGTAACAATATAAACGTTACAGCTTTTTAGGTCTTCTACATTACACGAATAGCTAATATGCTTTGATTCTGCTAATTCTTCAGAAGAAACTTCTAGCGTGAAATCATGCCCTGATTGTAATTCTGTAATGCGTTTTTCATGTATATCAAAACCGACCGTTTGATACTTTTTACCAAATTCAACAGCTAAAGGTAAACCTACATAACCTAAACCAATGATACCAATTTTTACATCGTTTAATGATTGCGACATTACTATGCAAACCCGTTCGTTAAAATTTCAAATAATTATTCTTATCTTACTATTAAACAATAAACAAAATAAACCTATAACGTAAATAATACTCGTACGACTAATTTATTGTTATCTCTAATATAAAAAAATTTTACATATCAAATATTTTATACTTTATATTAGTTCTGTATTTATAAACTCAATGCCTGCTAAGTATTATAGAAAATCATGTACTTTTAGAGTTATTGAGCTTTATATATAAACAGTTCAACTGATTTATTTGCTTTGTGTGGTATTTTTTAAATAAAGTCAATTTCACACGGTTTAATGATTAACTTTCTTTAGAAAAAATCAAACGATAATACAACAATAAAAAAGGTAATGTGAATGGAACAATCATCACAAGATACAAAATTTTTCGGCCATCCTACTGGGTTAACAACGCTATTCTTTACAGAAATGTGGGAAAGGATGAGTTATTACGGTATGCGCGCCTTACTTGTTCTCTTTATGACAGCTACCCTGCAAGAGGGCGGATTGGCATTAACCGTAGCAACAGCTGGTGCGATTTATGGTTTGTATACAGGTAGCGTTTATTTTATGGGGCTTCCCGGCGGTTGGATTGCCGACAGGTTACTAGGGGGGCAAAAAACCGTTTGGTATGGCGGTATAATTATCACCATAGGGCATATAGTACTTGCCCTACCTAACGATAAAACGTTTTTTGTTGGTTTAATACTCGTTATTTTAGGTACTGGATTATTAAAACCGAATATTGGCGCTATGGTAGGCCAGCTATATTCATCAAAAGACAGACGCAGAGATGCAGGTTATGCTATTTACTATATGGGCATTAATTTAGGTTCTTTCTTTGGCTATATTATATGTGGCTACTTAGCAACCAATATGGGATGGCACTGGGGCTTTGGTGCTGCTGCTGTTGGTATGGGCTTAGGCTTAATACAATATAAGTTAACATCTCCAAAGCTAAATGGTGCGGGCCTTGTCCCCCCATCTCCTTTATCACCCAAAGGAGCCAAAACGGCCTGGCTAGTTATCGTTGGCTTTTTAATTACGGTAGCCGTTATTACAACACTTGTTTTTCAAGGAAAAATTATAATTAACGCGGTTGTTTTAGCTCAATACACGGCGATTACGTTCTCTGCTATTTTTGTATTATATTACGCTGCTATTTATATGTTTGGAAAACTCTCTAAAAGCGAAACACTCAGGTTAACCGCATTATTATTAGTATGTGTTGCTTCCGCTTGTTTTTGGTCTGGATTTGAGCAAGCTGGCTCATCACTTAACCTATTTGCAAGAGACTACACAGATAGAATGATAGGTAGTTTTGAAATCCCTCCTGCATGGATGGGTTCTGCTAATGCCTTTTTCATTATTATTTTATCTCCCTTTTTTGCTGCTTTGTGGATGAAACTAGGCCAAAAATTAGTAACTCCTGCTTATGGCCTTAAATGTGCTATTGGTTTAATCATTATGGCAAGTGGCTTTCTTATTATGTTTTTTGCCGCGCAATACGCAGCATCAGGATTAAAAGTAGCCCCGTATTGGCTTATAGCAACTTATTTTCTACATACCGTGGGTGAATTAATTCTTAGCCCCACCGCATTAAGTGCGGTTAGTAAATTATCACCTAAGCGTTTTGCAGGGCAAATGATGGGCGTATTTGTATTGACCTACTCTATTGGTAATATTATTTCAGGTTTACTAGCTGGAAGTTTCGATCCAAATAACGTTGAACAAATGCCATCACTGTATATTCAAATTAGTTTATTTAGTATCGGTATAGGTATCGTAATTTTATTGCTTAGCCTTAAAACTCGATTTTGGGAATTACTCGCAGAGCAAGAAGGTAAAGAAGAAAAAAGCTCGCCTCAAGTAGCCTAGCCAATAAATTTCCTCTAACATATGCTCGTATGTTAGAGGACTCCCTCCTCTATAGAAGCAAAGTTAAAGCAACAATACAGGTGATGTTATTTTGAATAGCAGAATAGAGCTAAGAAAAACGATTAGAGAAAAACGATCATCATTAACTCAGCAAGAACAAGCTAATGCTGCAGCACAACTACTTAATCAATTAACGTCTCATACCAGCATACTTTCAGCACAACACATTGCTATTTATTTAGCTAACGATGGTGAGCTGAATACCTCTGCTTTTATTGATTGGTGTTGGAAACACAATAAGCAGGTATATTTACCGGTAATTCACCCTTTCAGTAAAGGCCATTTGTTATTTTTAGAATACACGCCAACGACCCCTATGCTTAAAAACCGCTTTGGAATTTTAGAACCTAAACTCGATGTTCGTCTTATTCAGCTAATACATAACATAGATATTATTTTTACCCCCTTAGTTGCCTTTGATAAATCAGGTGCTCGCTTAGGTATGGGCGGTGGGTTTTATGATAGAACGTTACAAAAATGGTTTGAGCACTATAAAACCAATAAAAACGCACGCCCTTATCCAATAGGTTTAGCACATGATTGCCAGCTTGTTGATTCTGTTCCTGTTGAAGATTGGGACATTCCTATTCCTAACATTATAACCCCCAGCCAAAACTACTCATTTAAATAAATATCCAACGCTAGCCGCTCAACCTATCGCTTTCATTACGATAGTTGGTGTATAATTACGCGCATAAAAAATGTTCATTATCCACGCTATGTTGCTTCAATAAAATTCAGCACTAGAGTGATACTTTGTTTGCTCATATATAAGTTTAAGGCTCATCATGACACAAGACGATATGAAAAAATCTGCGGCAATTAAAGCTCTAGATTTCATTAAAGATGACACGATTGTAGGTGTTGGAACAGGTTCCACAGTTAACCACTTTATTGATGCTTTAGCGACGATAAAAGATCGTATTACTGGCGCTGTTTCAAGTTCTGAAGAGTCAACCAAACGTCTTCAAGCACACGGCATTGAGGTTTTTGATTTAAATAACGTTGACGGTATTGATGTGTATGTAGATGGTGCTGATGAAATTAATTCACACATGCATATGATCAAAGGTGGCGGTGCAGCACTCACACGAGAAAAAATTGTTGCAGCCGTAGCAAAAACCTTTATATGTATTGCAGACAGTTCAAAACAAGTCAGAGTTTTAGGAACATTTCCATTACCTGTTGAAGTTATTCCTATGGCCAGAAGTTATGTTGCTAGAGAAATAGTTAAATTAGGCGGTGATCCTGTATACAGAACAGGTGTAGTAACCGATAACGGAAACGTAATTCTCGATGTATATAACTTAGACATAATTGATCCAATCACATTAGAGAAAGACCTTAATGCCTTGGTAGGCGTTGTAACTAATGGCCTGTTTGCTAATAGAGGTGCCGACACACTTATTATTGGTACACCTGAAGGCGCAAAAATAATAAATTAGTGCTTTAGAGTTTAAGCACTATATGCTAGTTTATACATACATTTGGACATCTAAACGTCCATAACTTTAAATTTTGTTAGCCACTGGCTAAACCCATTCATTAAGAGAATTTAAATATCATGAGTACTAATTCACTCGCTAAAGAAAAAATTAAAATTTTATTGTTAGAAGGTGTTCACGAAAGCGCACTTGAAGAACTAAAGTCACAAGGTTATAACAATATAGAATATTTAAAAACGTCTTTGTCGGAAGAAGATTTAATAAAAAAAATTGCTAATGTTCACTTTATTGGTATTCGTTCACGTACTAACCTTAATGAAAAAGTACTTAGCCACGCTAAGAAACTTGTTGCTGTTGGCTGTTTTTGTATTGGTACTAACCAAGTAGATATCAAAGCAGCCCAATCATTAGGTATCCCAGTATTTAACGCACCTTTCTCAAATACTCGTTCAGTTGCTGAATTAGTATTAGGTGAAACCTTATTATTACTTCGTGGTATTCCTGAAAAAAGTGCTAAAGCACACCGAGGTGAGTGGGATAAATCAGCTGCGGGTTCATTTGAAGCTCGTGGAAAAACACTCGGTATTATTGGTTACGGCCATATCGGTATGCAGTTAGGTGTTCTTGCTGAAACTGTTGGTATGAAAGTTAAATTTTATGATGTAGAAACTAAATTACCATTAGGTAATGCAAGCCAAACACCATCATTACGCGCATTACTGCAAGAATGTGAAGTTATTAGCTTACACGTTCCTGAAAACCCGCAAACTAAAAACATGTTTGGTGCTGAAGAAATTGCTAACATGAAAGATGGCGCTATATTAATTAACGCATCTCGCGGTACAGTCGTTGATATAGATGCACTAGCTGACGCATTAGCAAGTAAAAAGCTATCTGGCGCTGCTATCGATGTATTTCCTGTTGAACCTAAAGGTAATGATGAAGAGTTTGTTTCACCATTACGTGCTTTCGATAATGTTATTTTAACACCACACATTGGTGGTAGTACAAAAGAAGCACAAGAAAATATTGGTTTAGAAGTAGCAAGTAAACTTGCTAAGTATTCTGATAATGGTTCAACTTTATCAGCAGTTAACTTCCCTGAGGTATCATTACCAAGCCATGGTGGTAAAGGTACAAGCAGGCTATTACACATACATCACAACCAACCAGGTATATTAAATAAAATTAACTTAGCATTTGCTAAATTAAATATTAATATTGCCGCTCAATATTTACAAACAGACGATAAAATTGGTTACGTTGTTATAGATATTGAAACAGAAGATAGCGTATTAGCGCTTAAAGAATTAAAGAAAATTGAAGGTACGGTTAAAGCTAGAATTCTTCACTAAAAGCAATTTATTAGATACAAAAAAGGTAGACATAATGTCTACCTTTTTTATTGCTTATTTTTTATGGAATATTGAGGCCTATAAACCATCAATCGTTTAAAAGATAAAATGCATACATGCAAGTGCCATAAACCCTGCAACTACATCATCAATCATAATACCAAAGCCGCCGTGTACGTACTTATCTAAATAAGAAATAGGCCAAGGCTTTACAATATCAAATATACGAAACAGTACAAAACCAACAAGAATACTTTGCCAGCTAATAGGTACTAAAAACATAGTGATTAAATAACCAGCTATCTCATCCCAAACAATAGCCCCATGATCGTGTACACCAACATCTTCAGCCGTTTTACCGCAAATATAAATACCAGCGATGCACACAACGAATACGGCCAAGAAATAAAATAAAGGCGTAAATAAAGTAAATAAAAGAAAAACAGGAATAGCAGCTAATGTACCAAATGTACCAGGAGCTTTAGGGCTTAAACCACTACCAAAACCCAATGCTAGAAAATGAATAGGATTTGATAACGTAAACTTAACCACGGCCTTATTCATATTTACGGTTCAGACTTAGAAAAATGTTCAAAACCATTAACGCTCATTGTCACATTTTCACCATCTAAAACAGTTGTAATTTTTTCAGTTCCGTTTAACTGCCCAATACAAGTAGTTGGAATACCTATGTTTGCCAAAGCTGTTGCCATCCCTACTTTATTGTCTTCAGGTACAGTAAAAAGTAACTCGTAATCATCACCACCCGATAGTGCTAGTTCTATAGCTTTGTCTCTACCGAGAGTTTCACGCATTACCGTCGAGATAGGAATATTCTCTAAGTTAAGCTTAGCTCCAACTTTTGAGGCTTTACAAATATGCCCTAAATCTGAAATAAGCCCGTCAGATATATCAATTGCTGAAGTAGCGTAATCTCTTAACGCCTGTCCAGCTAAAACTCGAGGTCTAGGGTAGTCTAATTGCTCAAAAACTTTACCTTTATCAGCATCGACAAGATCAACTTTACCTTGTAGGTTTTTTATTGCTAATGCAGCATCACCCAATTCACCCGTTACGTAAAGCCAATCACCAGCTTTAGCATTTGAACGCGTGATATATTTATCTTTGGGTGTTAATCCTTGAGCGGTAACCGTAATGCTCAAAGGCCCTTGAGTAGTGTCTCCACCAATAAGCTGAACATTATAAAATTCACATAACTCAAAAATACCAGCACAAAACTCTGACAACCATTGTTCATCAACTTCAGGTAATGTTAATGCTAACGAGATCCATGTAGGCTCTGCGCCCATTGCCGCTAAATCAGATAAATTAACCGCAATAGCTTTATGGCCAATAGCTTTTGGTGATGTATTTTCAGGAAAATGAACACCAGCCACTAAAGTATCTGTAGTTACAGCAATAAGCTGATGTTCTGCCGGAGCTAACAAGGCACAGTCATCACCAATACCTAAAATAACATCTTTGCGTTTAACTATTTGCTCTGAGAAATAATGCTTAATTAAATCAAATTCTTTCATAGGGGAATATTCAGTTTTGATTATTTGATGTGTCACAAAAACACATCAAATAATTGAGTAGGCTTAAAGTGTGTTGATTAAAACTACAGAAAGTAGACTTTACTCACTAAGCTTCTTTACGGATTAGTTTAACGGCCTTATCTAAAACACCATTAACAAACTTGTGGCTGTCATCTGCTGCAAAAGATTTAGCAAGTTCAATGGCTTCATTGATCACAACTTTGTATGGCACATCTAAACATTCCTTTAATTCAAAAATAGCCACTCTGAGAACCGCTTTTTCAACATGGTCAACATCATCTATAGGTCTATCAACATGAGGAGCTATAAGTAAATCTAACTCGCTGGCTGATGATGTTACACCACGAAATAATTGCTGAAAAAATGGAATGTCAAAACGGCGAGCAGCGTTGTCCACTAAAAAATTAGCTTCGATATCGTTAACAGCATTTTGACTTAATTGCCAAGAATAAACAGCTTGTACGGCTAATTCTCTGGCTTTTCTTCTAGGTGATGGCTTCACAGGTACATCCAAATATAAAATTAAAACTTATTATAACTAACGCAAACGAGTATAAGATTTGAAAACTTATAACAACTCTAAAACATTAATCATTTCTAAAGCACTTAAAGCTGCTTCAGCGCCTTTATTACCCACTTTGAGGCCAGCTCTATCAATAGCTTGCTCAATAGTGTCGGTAGTAATAACACCAAAGGCTACAGGAATAGTAAACTCCATTGCCACTTGCGCTAAACCTTTATTACACTCGCCAGCTACAAAATCAAAATGCGGCGTACCACCACGAATAACCGCACCAATAGCGATAATAGCGTCGAAACCACCTTTTTGAGCAACACGCTTAGCTGCTACAGGTAACTCATACGCACCAGGAACACGAATAACTGTAATATCGCTGTCTGCAACGTTACCATGACGTTTAAGTGCATCAACTGCACCTTCTAATAAACTCTCAACAACAAAACTGTTAAAACGAGAAACAACAATGGCAACTTTTTTGCCCTTAGCATCGAAATTAGCTTCAATTACATTCATGGAAATAACCTCTCGGTAAAAAATTGACGCGATTCTATCAAAAAATGGAGGATTTAGGTACTCGTTTATCCTCAAATATAAAATTAGTAGTGTTTATTATTTTAAATTCAAATACTAAATTTATTTATTCTTAAGAAACATAATTTTTTTTACTGGCGACACATGAAATGAAACAAGTTAAAATAAGAATAAGTTAAACTTATCACTAGATAAATAAAGCAATGAAAGAAACGATAGTAATAACAAGTAATGCGTATTTTCCAAATATTGGTGGAGTAGAAAACTCCTTAAAGTATCTAGCAGAAAGTTACATCAACTTAGGGTATAACGTCATTATTGCTATTAGCGATGTTTCAAATAAAAATCATATTTTACCTCATAAAGAAATTATCGATAACGTAACTATTTACAGATATAACTCATACTCCCAAACTAAATATGCACATAAGTATTTCAAAGGAATTAGAGCATTATTCAATGCATATGCTTTACTTAAATATATCAAACAGAATAACAATGTTATATTAACAATAAGTCGTTTTCATACGACAACAGTACTCGCAAAATTATGTAAATTATCTAATGTTATTTATTTAGTTCCTGGCGTAGTAATTAATCAAAATAACAATAAAAACTTAATAAGCAATACTGGTTTAGCAAAAATAAAATTAAACATATCAAAAATATTACACCATAACATTCAAAAAATGGCTTTAAAGTATTCCGATCAAGTTATAGTCTTTAGTGAGAACATGTCTACTCAAATATCACAAATAATTCCCTCACTGAAACATATACCTATTGTAAAACCTGGAGTAGATCCAGAGCGATTCATTCCTGTTCAAAACAAAATATCACTAAAAGAAAAGTTTAGTATTCCTACAGATAAAATAATATTACTAACAGTAGGGCGATTTGTTAAAGCAAAAGGGTTTGAAATGGTTATAGATGCATTACTTAACTTACCAAAATGCCATCTTGTGATGGTAGGAGATGGTGAAAACTACACATCAATCAAGCAACAAATAACAAATAATAAATTAGAAGATAAAATCACGTTAACGGGTCCGCAAAGCGATACCGCACCATACTACCAGTTGGCGGATATATTTGTAATGTCTTCTACTTATGAACCTCTTGGACAAACCATCCTTGAAGCTCTATCTACTGGTTTACCTATAGTAGCCTTTAAAGGATCAAAAATTACTACCGCGACACAAGAGCTATTAAGTGAAAAAGAAGCTCTTTATACTGATTCTGTAAACGAAGCAGGAATTACAAAATGTATAAGGTTATTAATCGATGAACCATCCTTAAGGAATTCAATGTCAAATAATAGTCGTAGGATAGCAATTGATAGATTTTCTTGGAATAAATTAGGTGCTCAAATTTTAAAGTATAAGAAAAAATGAGTTTTATCATACCTAAAAAAATCCCGTTATTTTCACTGTTTTTTTTCCTTGTTATTATCTTACTACCTGTTGTAGATAACTTAACGGGAGCGCTTTTTAAACTAAAAATAACGTCTGAAAATACTATAGGCTCCCCTTCACAAATAGCTAGATTTATTTTATTTGCTCTTGTAATCTTGATGTTAGATAGAGCAAAATTTCGTTCTTCACTTAAAATCATTATCTACGCAATGTGTTATCTTTTTTTAACTGAAGTATTCATTGCATGCTTCCATATGAACTTAAAAGCGTTTATCTCTGGCATTATTTTCTCTATAAAAATTCTATTTTCACTGAGTTGTTATTATTATGTGGCTAATTGGATTAATTACGATAGAACACGGACAATTTACGTAATAAAGCAACTAATAAATTACGGCACCATCGTTTCATTATTGGTATTAACTGCATACTTTTCTGGCTTTCATATTTCAAATTACCAAATAGGTATAGCAACAAGAGGATTATTTATATCAGGGAACGGGTTGGGTGTAGTTTTGGGTGTAAGTACTATATTACTTATATGCTTTAATGATAAAATAACACTAAGAAAATTTTTTCATATAGTGCTTTTAATTATAACTACAGCATTATTAGGTACAAAAGCTAGCCTAGTATTTTTATTAATAGCCTTAATATTATTAGCATACAAATTATCTAAGCAATCACCAATAATATCAGCAGTGGCCATTACTATATTAGCTATTTATTTATTACCTACACTTATCAGCGTAGTTAGCAGTGTATTTGAGAATATAATATTCAAATTTAATAGTATAGATAACAAAATGCACTTTATAGCAAGTTCCAGAGATACATTTATTCGGGATGCCTTTACAGAGCTTAACACAAATGGCCTTTATTCATTTAGAGTGTTATTTGGAGGAGGAGCATACTACGCTTATACTGACTTCAGCTCCGGAGCATTATTATTACGAAAAACTTTAGAAAACGATTTATTTGAACTATTTTTCTCATACGGTATTATTACTGTCTTAATTTACGTATCTGTTTATTTTTTCGCGCTTAAAAAGAGTTTGCATAAGAAGGAGTTTGCAATAGCACTCACAATGAGTTTAGCTTTCTTTCATTCGATCACCGTTGGGCATGTATTGTTTAATGGTACATCAGCCATAACTTATGTTTTATGCCTTGCGATAGCGACAAAAGGTTCTAAAGTAAATAACCATGACTTCTAAATTAAGCGCTGTAATTCCCCTTTTTAATAAATCACAATATATAAAAAGAGCAATAGAGTCTATTTTAAATCAAAATCACCCCGTTGATGAAATAATTATTGTGGATGATGGCTCAACTGATAATAGTGTAGAAATAGTTAACTCAATTAAAAGTAATAAATTAAAAATAATTTCACAGAAAAACCAAGGCGTATCTTCTGCTAGAAATAATGGAATAAAAAATGCTTCAAATGAATACGTATTATTAATTGATGCTGATGATATTTGGTTACCACATTTCACTACAGAAATCATCAAATTGATAAAAGCCTATCCAACAGCAGGAATGTTTGCTACTGCTTATTCATTTATAAAATTCAAAAAAATCACACCCGCAAACTTACGTTTTGTTCCTAAAGATTCGGGCCTCATTCAAAACTACTTTTTATCTTGTATAAAAGCTGATCTTCCTGTTACGGCATCATCAGTTGCGATAAAAAAAGAAGCATTCTATCAAGTTGGAGGTTTTATCCAAGGTATGGCTATGGGAGAAGATCAATTATTATGGTCGCGAATTGCATACAAATACCCTATTGCGTTTAGCAATACTATTAGTGTTTACTATGATATTTCTATTGCAAATAGTGCATGTAAAACACATATTATAACAAGCTTAGCCCCCCATATTTCATACTGGACTGAAGACTTAAAGAATGAAGAAGTACCTAATAACTTCCGTAATAGCTTAAAGCAGTTATTGCACTTTAGCGCTTTATATTGCGTTAAAAACAACTTAAAAGTAAACAATAAGAAACAAGCTAGAAAAATTCTCTTTAATGAACCAACATTACTTAAAGACAGTTACTGGTTTATTAGTATATTTCTTACATTTTTACCATATTTTATTATTAAAAGAATATTTTAATGCACCCTTTATTAGCCATTGTAAAAAAAACTCCAAACATTCAAAGAGAATTACTTAAAAGTATTCATAACAAAGATTACTCTTGTAAAGCAATTTCATTTATTAACCCATTTTCCTATCAATTGTTAAGGAATAAAAAAGACTCATATAAAAATATTGACCACTATCACAGCGATGCAATAATCTCTAGCTGGGTATTTAAAAAATTACTCAATCAAGATACTCCAAGAGTCAGTTTTGACTACGGTTCTTTTGCCAAATATTTTTTTGAAACAGCAGAAGAAAACCAATTAAAGATTTTTATTTTAGGAAGTAAAGAAAGTGAATTAAAAGGCGCTATAACACAATTTAAAAAATATTATCCTAAGTTAAATATTTGTGGATATCATAATGGTTATTTTGATGACGACAATAAAATATTAGAATATATAAAATTAAGCAAAGCCAACTATGTTATTTGTGGTCTTGGTACACCTAAACAAGATGAATTTGCACAATTAATAAAACAAAGTTTACCCCTACAAATAAAACAAATATATACTTGCGGAGGCTTTCTGCACCAAAGTAAAAATAAAGTAAACTACTACCCAAGAGTTATTAATAAATACAATTTACGTTGGTTATACCGTATGTTTAAAGAACCTAAAGTAGCAAAAAGGCTGGCAACTCAATACCCTATGTTTTGTTTTTTTGTTTTATTCGACCATTTAAAAAAACAATAAGTTCAATTTTGATATTCTCAATTTATTAAATATTATTCAAGGGTACATAAAAGCCACTAAAGATCATTAAAAGAGTTACCTCTAATACCAACTGTGAATATGATCTTTGATCAGCGTATTTTAATCTCTACATACTCACAAGTTTGTTTTATCAGCCCTAGACTTTCAGCCCACATTACCAATAAATAAACGATAGCAATACTTCGTTACCCAAATAAAATGGTAATTATTTTATATTTGATATGCATACCATTACAATATTCCACACCTATATAATAAACATAACTACTAGCCGAAAGCTATACAGTTTAAAGTCTAAGGGGTAAACCAATTCCTTCAAACGAATCAATTAGATTTTAAAAGATATCTTATAGAAAAAAATATAAAGCAGAGAATACCGCCTATAAAACCGCCCAAAACAGTAATCAAAGCACGTTTAGGAGAAGACTTTTCTTCTGGAAAAATAGCAGGATCAATAACTTTAAAAATGTATTCGTTGCGTGCCTTTGCTAAAGTTAACGATTTTATTTGCTCTTCGATAAGAGAATAATAAACGTTACGAATACCTGCGTTTCTTTCTAACTCCAATTGATGCTGCAAAAAAGCAATTTGTTTTTCCCCTCTACTTAAATCATCTTGGCGTAGTTCATTGTTTAAAGTTTTAATTAGCTTAGACAGCAATAATTGAGCATCATTGGGATTAAGTGACGTAAAACTAATTTTAGTGACTCTATTAGTTGTATCCATATCAACAGTCAAAGACGACTTTACAAGTTCATGGATTTCTAGATCAGTTGGATAGTAGCTAATAGGCTTATCTGCGCGCTGTAACCACACACCGTTTTCTTTGTCATACTTATCTTCATAATAAACATACTTATCTGTGGTAATATCCCACTTTTTTACAGCAAATAACTTTACCTCAAGTTTATTAAACTTAACAAAATCAACTAAAAATCTACGTGATTTTAATATTTGTAATGCTACAAGCTTATTTTTTTTTGAGTTACCTACATTAATACCAGCTAAGCTTGCTAGCCCCCCAAGTTGGCCGGACATACCATCCAATCCACTGGTCTCGTCATCTGCTTCTGTTAATAAAATTTCTGATGTATATTGGTTTGGTAAGTCGATTGATATGTAAGCAAAAACACCTGCTACAACAAAACCAATAACTAAAAACCATTTCCATTTTGATACTAGATAAGCAATAAGTCTACCCAAATCAAATAAATTACTCTCGTGTTCTGAAATATTGTTCATCAACAACCTTTGTTATCTAACGTTTAACTTTAGTGAATATATTATCTTTCATTAACTTACTCTATTCTACGTTACTCTGATAAAAATAATTATAAAATTAACGTAATATTACTTTTTCTGTAATTCATTTTAAAAATAGAAAAATATAGCTTTAGTATTCATTAGGCAGACTGTATTTAATAATACAATATAAAAAAACAATAAAAACGATTCTTATTAAATGTTTTTTATGATCAATACCACCGATATATTTTGAAAAATATATCGGTGCATAAAAGGATAACAATAATTGTGAACCAATCATTGCTAAAGCAAATGCTTCTAATGTCTTAAAAGGAAAAGCCAAACATAGTACAACTACGGATAACATTGCAGATATAAGGTTCCATCTAAACTCAATATTACTCACACCTTGTGATTGTGCTAGTACGCCAAATAAACTACCTATAGGCCTTAGCAAGCCAACCAACAATAGAGTTGTATATATTTCAAATGAATATATATAATCTTGACCAAAAAACTGCGGAATTAAATAGTAAAGTGCAATGGTTAAAATCAAATAGACAATCATATTAAGAAGTAATATAGCTTGACTGGCTTGATTAAAAATTAGTTTAGTGCCTTTAACTGAAGTTTGAACTTTAGCAAGTCTAGGTAGAGCCAGCTTGGAAGTTATTGGGGCTATTAACTTTGTTGGTTGCATAATAAACTCTTTAGCTAATGAATAAACACCGAGAGCTTCAATCCCTAACCACTTTCCGATAATTAATTGATCTAATTGTGTACGTAATTGATTAATTATTTGAGACCCCATCTGAAAAAAACCGAACCTAAGTGCAGGCTTGATTATATTTTTATCAAACGAAAAAGAAGGATGCCACTCTACAGGAGATATAAACAGAATGAGTAATAACTTAACAGCTGAACCAATCAATACGGCATAAAGATAGCCAAACAAAGACATATTTAAATAATAAACAAAATAAAGAACAAAACATAATAATATTACTTTTGAAATAATTTCAATTTTAGCAAGTAAATCACTCTGCAACATTTTTATAAAATGTGCTTGATACTGCGATGTTGCACCAATGATAATAAAGTTAAAAGCTACAATTTGAAGACCTTTTGTAATATTATCTGATACATAAAAAACACCAATAGGAATCGATAAAAAAAAGACAATAATAGTTGCTAAACAACCTAAAGCTAAATTAATACTAAATAGTGTAGATTCTTCTTTTTTACTTATGGATTGTCTATGAATAAAATAGCTAGACAAACCTAAATCCTGCAAAGAAAAAGCAAAGAAAAGCACTATATTAATAATAGCTAATTCACCTAAAACCCCTACATCCTCAGATTGCGATAGAAGTATTAATACAATTATCTGACTAAGCGCACTTATACCTGTTGAACCAAAAATCCATATTGCTTCTTTTTTAATGCTCATAAACTGATGTTGCTATCTCTTTAAGGTCTTTATATAAGGACTTTTGGTTAAATTTTTCAGCAATTGTATTCAATGCGTTAGCTCTTATTTGAGCGATATCAATTTGGTCATCATTAATTACCTTAGCTAAAATCTCACATAATTGTCTTGGCGAAGATTCCGATGCTAAAAAGCCTGAACAACCATCTTTAATAAGCTCAGGGATGCCACTATGAACAGTTGACACAACAATAATCCCCATAGCCATAGCTTCCATTAAAGCAACAGGAATCCCCTCCATATCACCATTTTTTGCTGTTATTGAAGGTAATAAAAAAACATCTGCTTCGTTTAAGTAATTTTTTACCGTTTCCTGCGATTGAAAACCAGTTAACTCTATATCACTTTCTAAATTCAAATTATTAATATGTTCTTTCAGTTTTTCTTCAAGCTCTCCGCCACCTACAATTTTATAATTAAATTCAACTCCCCTTTGTTTCAACAAATACATTGCTGACACAGCATCAAACAAGCCTTTTTTCTCCACAAAGCGAGCCACAGTAATAATTGATAAAGGTAAATTTAATGGTTTCTTTAAATCTCTACTTGAAAAATCGTCAAGGTTTATTCCCATTCTATTAATATAAATTTTATGAGCAGGGCACCCCATCTCAATTAAACGTATTTTCCATAACTCACTTATAGGTAACATTACATCACCTTTTATGAACAATTGAGCATATTCATTCTGAAAGTTATTCAAGACATCTTTTACTGATATATCAGCTCCATGAAAAACAGTCATTAACTTACCCTCTAATAAGCCAAGAGTTTTAAGATGATTTGCAATAACTCCTACAACACCGAAATGGGCAACGATAACATCGGTTTTGATTGACGATTTAATAGATGCTGTAACTGAAGGCAAGAGAAGTGACTTACTCATTTTACCAAATTTTTTAAAATTTAAAGAATGAATAATACGTTTTGTTAATAAACACTTAATTATTGAGCTACAACGCTGAAATATACAATAAATTTTTGAATCTTGATTTTTTTCTGTTATTAGATAACGAGTTTTAGCCAGTAAGTCATGTTTTATAAGCTCCTTGGCTTCTAACGCTTTCGAAGACCCTCTTCTTAAAGCGAGTACTTCCACTTCAAGACCTAAGTCTATTAAACCATTAATTTGATTTATTATAAAAGTTTCGGACTGTACTGGAAATTCACCTAAAAAAAAAGTTACTTTCATTTATTAAGGTCTCTAATATCAGATATTACAGATGTTACCATTTTATGGGCGCGATATTTTTCTGCATCAACAAAAGGTTTAAGCCCCCCCCTTTTTTCATCAACATTGCTTAAGACTGTATTGATAGTATTACTGAGAGAACCATCAAACAGACTTTGTATTTCTTTTGAATACTCACTCAAACCTAATTGTTGCATTATTCCTTCTGATTTATGCTCATAATTTAAAGCAATTGCGGGAGTATTAAAATTCATCGAAATAATAGCGCTATGCAAGCGAGTACCAATAGTAAGCTTACAATATGAAAGGAAATGGCCAAGTTGAACATCATTAAGCTCGTCCATCACTACCGTATACCCCAATTTCGACTTAACTTTTCGCCCAACATTGAGAGCTACCATACGGTCATCTTTATGATAACTATCAATACCTGTACATGTTGACACTGCTACGACTTGATACCCTTTAGCAATAAGTTCATCTACAAGTTGAGAAAAAGCAGTTTCATAATCATGCTGACTTACGTTTAAACGTTTGTCAAAAGGAGCAAGTTCTCTTAATGTTATTGCTACTGTAGGCGCCTGATTAACCAAACTAAGTAAGTCTCTCGGTATATAAACAGGAGAAGTATCAACTAACCAAGCAGTATCTGCACCTTTATGCACTTTAGAAACAGGTATTCGAGCCTCTTCCATTAAAGATAAACTAACTGGCTCTCTCAGCGAGAGTAAATTAACTCGTCCAAAAACAGCTTTTGCTAAAGCATTAAATTCAGAAATTTGAAATGGTCCAACGGAGTGTCCAACCATATACAATGGCTTTTCAGCAATAAGTGCACATAAAGCGTGCTCGAATTGCGCACAACCATATAAATCAACAAAAAAAGATCCCCCAACCTGAATCACAGCATCATATTTCTTTAAATCTTTTATGTGTTGCTGGATATGATGCGGTAGTTTCCCCTTCCACCAACCTTCAAGCGTCAAAAAAAGTAACTTAGGCAACAATTTTTGGCTAAACTTTTTCCAAATTCTATCTAGCCTACCGCCTCGTTTTTTATGATATAAATAAAGAAGATCAGAGTGTAATGTTTCACCTATTAGGTAAGATGAACTTATTGGATAACGTGTAATTGCATCAATTTCAATATTAGGCTCAATTCCTCTTAAACTAGAACATAAGCCACGTAATATTGCACCATCCCCTCTGTTCCCACAGGTATGATTACCAACTAATAATATTTTCATTTTATTTTTCGTTTTAATACTTGTTTTTGTTATTGACCAAACACCAGTTATTTATTAGATATATAACACCTAAAATGGAATGTTAATCAACAATGAGTTACTTCGAGTTATCAAGAGGGAAACTATATAAATCTAAGATTTTATCTCTAAATTCATCTACTTCATTTACATCCGTTACAATTCTTGTGGTAATTAGCATCATAAGCTCTGTACGAGCATATGAGTCTCCATTCGTACCAAATAGTTTCCCTAAAATAGGAAGAGAGCTTAAAAAAGGAACGTTTTTACTAGTGTCATTTAATGTTTCTTGGATAAGTCCACCTAAAGCAACGGTCTGGCCATCAGCACTAAAAACATTTGTTTGTATTGAACGACTATTAATAGATGGTGTTAATGAATCACCAGTAGGACTACTAGAAGACATTGATATCTCTAGATTGATTAAGCCTTTAGCATTTATAGTTGGCGTTATTGCAACTTGAATACCTGTCGTTATGTATTGGACAGAATTAGTTACTCTATCTGTATCACTCGTACTTGTTTGAGTAATTGTAGGTACCTGGCTACCCGAGTTGATTGTCGCACTTTCACCATCTTTTACTATAAAAAAGGGTTTTGATAAAACTTTTATATTTTGTTTTGACTTTAAAAAATTTAAAGCAACTCTCCAATCCCCATCAATTCCAACTAAATTTAAAGCACCTGAACTCAGCAAACTTCCGGTTAATGATGTTGGTAAAACATTAGTTGATCCATCTTCAGTTTGCCCTTTCGAATCATAAAACCAATCAACACCAGAAGAAATACCATCTGAAAGTGTAACTTCAGCTATTGCTATATCCAGAATAACTTGTCCTGGTAGCAAATCAAGTTTCTGCAATAATTGTAGTACTTTTCTATACCTTTCAGATGTAGTATAAAATACTAAAGCATTCTGTGTTTCATCAACTGTCATAGATGAAGTAGATCGACTTGATGATGCTCCTGAATTGCTCTTCGCGTCAGCTTTAATAACTGAATTTTCTGAAGATTGTGCATCATTTAAAATAGAATTTATTATAGGCGATAAAGAAGTTTGTAAATCATTGGCTTTATTGAATAGTGGTCTGTAAACAAAGAACTGAGGTTCATTACCAGCAACGGCAACATCAAGTTTCTGACTCCATAACTCAACTCTTTCTACAGCATCAAGGCTAACAGCATAGACAACTATAGCCCCTAAGCGAGGCATAGTAACAAAAGTTATATCCTTATCATTACCAACTTCAAAGCCATCGTTTTGTAATAGTTCAGCTAATTGTTTAACCAAGTCATCAGGGCTAATATAAGCAAGATCAATCAATCTAATTTCTTTACCCGATGAGCTAGGGACATCAAGCATACGAAGAACTCTCATAACTTCATGTATTTCTTTTTGTGCTCCCTCTGCCATCACTATTTTTCGCTTACCATCAATTTGAACTTTCACACCTGTAAGCTTTGTAATAACACTAGAAAGACTGGAACTATTTGTATATACATAAGGAATAATTTGTACTATTTCACCTGTAGTATCAGGCACATCCCCATCTAAACGCCCTATTCCTACGGATGCTGTTTTATAACGTTTATTTTTTGCTTTCTTTTGAAAATAAATAATATTGTCTTTTCTTAATAAGGCAATATCATTTTCTGCAAGTAATTGCTCTGACGTAGAATAAAGTACATCTTTATCAACAGGATCACTTAGGTTTAAAGAAACTTTATTAGTATCACTTTGTAATTGAGTAGATATGACATAATTTAAATTCAGTAACTCATCAAAAACATAATGAATAAACTCAACAACAGTCATACCATCAACACTTATAGTTACTTGTTCCGTATTTTCAAATATTGGAGGTGTTTTATCGTTTGTTTCCAAAACGCCAAAACCAGCTATATTATCAACTTTTTCAGTAGGTTTTTTCTGTTCAATTTTAGCTTTCTCAATCTCAAGTTTATTTTCTACAAATTGATTTCTTTCTTCGGCTGATTTAGCAACAATTGATTCTTTAATACTTAAAGAATCAGGCTTGATCATGTCAACTTTTTCTTGAGGTATTGAGCTACAAGCATTTAACACCAAAGACAATGCAACTATTGGTAGATGATACTTAATGGATTTATTACTTAATGTCATTTTCTAGTCTATTTTGGTTGATTTCTTTGGGATGAAATAATTTAATCGTGTATTCTTCTTTATCTTTTTCTAATATCAATAACTTATTGTTAATTGACTTAATTAAAAAGCCTTTCACTATAGTGCCTTCCGTTACAGATATTCGTTTAGTTTCATTTGGTGTAACAATGTCTAACAATGTATTTAAACGCCCGCCAATACGAGATTGAGCTACAATTTTCACATTGACATTTTCTAGTGCCAACAACAAAGCATCAGTATCTACAAATGAATCAACTTCAAAACCAAACATTTTGAGTAAAGGTATTAATAAATCACTTGCTTCATTATTACTATCCATAGAAATAAAAACTTGCTCATCTTTATTCGTAGAATAAGACGGTTTACTCTCAAAAAAAGAAAAAAATAGATTAATAACAAGAAATAAAACTCCCACTATTATACCTACCCCCACAGATAACAACGTTTCTTTTTTTATTTTATTCACTTTTCATTCTTATTAATCGTTGTAAACCATGCTCTCAAGTATATCTGAACAACTAGGTCTTCTTTATTCTTGCCCTGACTACGAATAAGCTTCAATTGTTCTAAAAAAACATATGGAGATTTAGATTCCAGTTTTAAGACAGCCGCCATAACATCTTTAGCCAATCCTGACATATAAAACACACCTGTAACATAGGCAACATCGTCAGTGACATACTCTTCGAACTCAACACGCTGATTATAAACTTTTATTTCCTCTTTTTTTATTGTATCAATAAGTGAAAACCAGAGTGTGTTTGCTTTATCCCCCGATTTTACAGTGGGTAGATTTTCAATAAAGAGAGAAAAATTAGCTTGATATTTAACAAGCTCATCTCGAATCAACAACTCATTTTCAATAACCTGTTTTTGTTTACTTTCAAAAACCTTAAGCCTAGATATATCACTTTCAGTCTCGTTCACCCAATCATTCCACGGTAAAAGTAAAAACTTAATTAAAACAAGTGATGCCAATATAACTAAAGTAGTTTTTTGCTTATTCATTGAACTAACTCTTTAGCTTTATCTTGATAATGAGTAATATTCTCATCAAAAAGTAATTTTATAAAAAATCGTTCGCCTCCACCCTTCAGGCTTGTCGGAGGAGAATTAAATTCTACCTGATTAAAACCATGAATGTTAGAAAGTGTAGTCAATAAGTTAGCCGCATTATTACATGTTCCACGTAATTGCATCTCAGATGAATAAATATCAATTATTGAAAATTCTAAACCATTATCCTTAGTGGTTAAGCTAGATAATATGTTTAATAGCTGCGCTTTAGATAACTGCAATTTTATCGATGTATTTATTTTTTTTACATCTTTTGTTATTTTTTTTAATTGATTTGAAAATGCTAATGAATCAACAGCAGCCTTTTTTGATTCAGTAATTTCGTTTGTAATATAATCATGGCGCCAAGAAATGAATGCAGACTTACCAATAATAAAAGTTAACAAGGCCATAAGAAATACTGTAGCAAAATAACGTCCTAAATACCCCTTTTTAGTAACAATTCCTTTAATCCCTTCATTAACCTGCGCGATCAGATCAATAAATTTTAATGAATTAAATTGCTCAAATATGACTTCAATATTATTTTGTTCAATCACATCTGCGTCTTTAATCATTGCAGTGGAAAACATGTCTAGGTTCTCCCTTTCCACAGGTAATGAAGAATAGTTTTCCCCATCATTTTTTATTAACAATTCATTACTGACTGATGTATCGCAAACTTCAACGTTATTTTCTTTGGTATTGATTAATAAGGCAGATAAGTCGAGTTTTGATAGGTAAACCCCCGTTTTTCCGAACAAGTACCTATAATAAGGTAGTGTTTCAGGAAGTAAACGCCATAGATTATAGGACTTAACTTTAGAAACAATAGCCTCTGGAAAACAGCAATATAATACCGTAGTTCTTTTATTTGATAAATTAACTATATAAGCATATGTATTACCATCTACAGGAGAAATATAATCTATCTCTGATTGTACGATTTTACGTACTTCAAGGAGGTTAGTTGTAGGATAATGGACAATACGTTCCCAATATAAGCTCCGCCCTATATAACATGTAGAAAAAGCAAAGCGAACAGCATCAATTAAGTTGTGTTTTTTAAACTTTTCTTGTGATTTTTCATCCCGTTTATTAAATAAACGGAACAAGCCATTAGGCTCCAACAATAAATATCGACTACTCAAGCGACAACCTTTTAAATAATGTTCAAAACAAGCCTAAGTGCTTAATTTTCTCGTTCCTGCCAACGACTAATAACAAAAGGGCGATGTTCCCCAAAGCGCTTTAACAAATGCAGTATCTTACTCGATTTAGCTTGCCCATAGCTAGTACTAACTTTAATGATCCAATTTCCTGTTGGATAATTATTAGTTGTTAGGATCCCTTTTTTTCGGTTCTCATTTCTTTCTTTAAGAATAAGTTCGGCATCATAATCAGTATTAAAAATAGATAACAAATCATTAGGTGCATAACCAGGGGTATTAGCCCCTACACCAAATAACATCAAATTTTTATCTATTGCTAGGGACTCAAGGCGTTTAACATCTACTTTCTCAAATAAAGTAATATCTTTAAGTGCTTGCAAATTTTGATTTAGTGGGTAACCAAACACACCATATTCAAATGCTTCTGCACCATTTATTCGTTTAAACCCATCAATGTCTTGCCAATCTAAAAGCACATCAATAAAGCGATAAATTTCACTTTCTGGCCAATTCAAGTGCTTAAGATATTTTATAAAACGTGTTTGCTCAAGAGGATTTATTGAAATAAGCCCTCCCATATCTTGAATAGACACATTAGAGTCTTGATACAAAAAAGGAATTCCTTGTAAATTAATTCCTTCCGGTAAATCAAACAATGAAAAATCAGTATTGTCTCCCATAATCGCATAAGGTGTTGTTTGAGTAACATATATGAGATTGTTTATATCCGTAATAAGTTTACGTTCAGCAGACATAAAGTCTTTTGCAATAGTTATTCTCTCCACATGTTGCTTTGTTTTCACTATCATCAAAGCAGCAACACTCGCTAATATAGCAGCAATAAAAAGCACTATAATCAATGCTGCCCCACTCGATTTATTCTTCATTATTAGAACTATTAACATTAAATTGTAAGGGGTCTGCATCAGCAATATGAAACCATAGCTGTTTAGGCTGGTAAGGCAAAACCTTTTCACTATAAGTAAACGTTATTTTAATATATTGAGGAAGTAACCCTAACTTTGTTGCATCCCATGTTTCAGCCCACACTTTTTTATTACTTAAACCATTAGAGGGTGCTGCAGCCCCTTCATAAAGCGCATTCAATGAGGACCATCCAAAATAATCAAATTTTACTTTTTCCACATTAGTTATCAATACTCTAGGTCTCTCGCATTCAGACTTGATACTCTTTACTGGAAAGTTTTGTTTATTATTGTACTCACAATAAACAAGATCGGTCATATCCAATGACGTTCTTCTCGTTGTAACGGATATGCGAGTAGGTTGTTTATCAAAATCAATAGAGTTTAACGTGATCCCAGTAAAACCATCGCTATTCCCCAAGAAGAATGGTTTAGACTCTTTTAGGTTGATTGCACTTTCAGGCAAGTAATAATGATGTAGGCCTTTTATAGAGCTCCTTATTTTTATTATTCTCATAGTATCTTGCATAACTTGTTCACTATTAATTGTACGAGATCCTATCGACATAAAAAACTTAAATGCAGAGGATGCAATTAATAAAACTGCCGCAAAAATAGTTGCGGCGATAAGAGCTTCTAATAGACTAAAACCCTGTTGATGCTGCCGTTGCATCAACGGTAAGTTGAGTGATCTCAAAGGACTTTTCCGGATATTGTTTAAGGTGATAACTAACTCTATATAATGAAATATTATTAAAGGCCAAATACTGTTCGGCCGAATTTAACTCTGGATCAAAAGAACTTATTACAGGCGCCTCTTTAATGAGTTTAGCTTCCCATATTAGCTGATAATCACTTATTTCAAAGTTTCCTGAAAAAATTTTCTGATCTAAAGAATAAGAAAGATAATCAAAAAAGAATTGCTCGTTGAGTAATAATGCATAGTCAGCCAAATTTTGACGTTGGTAATGATTTAACGTTCTATGAACTCCTGATACAGTACCTATTGCTGCAAATAAAATAACAGAAGCGATCATCACTTCTATTAAAGTCATCCCTGAATTTATTTTTAGCCATTTATATCGAATTCTATTCTGGAATAACATTATTGAGTATTATCCTCAGATTCACTATATTCTACATCTACAGTTTTTATTGGTTCATTACCCTCAAACAAAGCAAAAGTAGTTAACTTATTTTCAGGACTTTTAACTAACTTTATATTATAACTTCCTATCCAACGACCATTATTAATTACCAAGTGTGTTTCTTCAAAAATAAAAAATTCACTTTCTATTTCTCTTAAAATATTAATTTCTTCTGTAGCTAAGGGGTTAACTTGTGAAAATACAACGGTATTATCTTTAAATATTATATCTATTGTACTTGCTGAAAAAAAACTTCTTTCAACGCTCAACTCAGCAATAGCTTTTATTTTTTCTAGCTCTGTTTTTGCCTGAGCACGCTTAACAATTGAAAACATATCTGGCGCTACCAAACTTGACGTTAGCCCTAATATAACCATCACAACTAATAACTCAATTAAAGTAAAACCAGGATTTCTAGAATATATAATCAAATTATAGAACTCGTTTATAATGAAATATCATTAACAGAAACGATACTTAATAACATAACAACAACAACACCGCCAACGATGCCCCCCATTATTAAGATTAATAATGGCTCTAACAATGAAGTAAGTTTAATCATCCATGATTCAAAGTCGGTTTTTGCTCGACGAGTTACTTCAGCAAAAGAACTATCAAGTGTGCCACTTTGTTCCCCAACCTTAATTAGTGATAAAGAGATCCTATCTAAAAAGTAGCTTGATGAAAGACTTTCAGCTAAAGGTGCTCCATTATCAACTTTAACTTTAGCCAGTTCTAATTGCTGTTTATTTACTACTGAATTTAATGTTTTTATACTTAAAGATAGTGAATCAGATAAACTCAAACCACTTTGTAATGTTAGACTCATGGCCGAAGAAAAACGAATTTGCTCAGCCTTATCAATCATAGTTCCTAAAAATGGGATAACTGAAATCCATTGCATTAATAATTGCCTAGTTTTATCTTGTCGCCACAATGCAACAAGTACCAACACACCCCCTCCCATCAATAAAAAAATAAGTAAATTATTTTGACTTACAAAACGACTGCTATCTAGCAACCACTGAGTGTAAGCTGGCAATTCTTTTGCTGAGGTAAAAACGCTTTCCATATTAGGTATAACAAAATTAAAAATAGCAAATATGGCACTTAGGCATACCATAAAAATAATCATAGGGTACGTTAACGCTTGTATAGTTTTACTTTTTAGATCGCGCTGGAAAGCTAAATTATCTGACAAACTACGAAACACGGTTGGCAATGTACCAGTGTTTTCGGCGATATTTGTCATTTCAAGATACAGAACATCAAATAATTCAGGATATTTATACAGAGCCTGATATAAACTAGTACCAGCTTGTACATCAGTATATATTTCGTGCCATACTTTACCTAATGCTTGCGATGGCGCTGTATCAACAAGTACTTCAAGTGCATCATTTATTTTTAATCCATTCTCTAATAAAGTTGCTAACTGATTAGTAGATTGCTCAATATCGGATGCACTCGCTTTTTTTTCAAAACTTAAAAAACTAGTTGACGATTCTAGCTCTAAAGATACAACAACTAATGATTGTTTCTTTAAAACTGACCTAGCAGACTTTTCGTCAACCGCAAACAGATAATCAGCAACCTTATCACCTGAAGCGGTGAGTGCTTTATATTTATACTTTTGGCTCATCCTGCAACTCTCAGCACTTCTTCTAAAGTAGTTTGCCCTTTAATCGCCTTTAAATAACCATCTTGTTTCAAAGTCCGTAAATTATTTCTTTTCATATATTCAGCTGCTTCATGAAAAAAAGTTTCCCCTTTTGGTAATTGCTTTATTTCATTATCACAGGGTAAATATTCTAGTAGCGCGACCCTACCTTGAAAACCTGTATGACCACATTTATCACATCCCACAACGTTTTTTAATTCAATGTTATCGACGTGATATTGGTTAGCTAATGTAATTAAATCATATTGATTTGCCAGTGCAGAAATTTCATCTACTGATTTTATTTGAGCACAGTCACATAATTTTCGTACTAAACGTTGTGCTAAAATTGACACCAATGCAGCGTTAAGCAAATACTCTTGTACGCCTAAATCAAGTAAACGTGTATAAGCAGTAGCAGCATCATTTGTATGAACAGTACTAAATACCAAATGACCAGTTAAAGCAGACTGTAAAGCTATTCTTGCTGTTTCATTATCTCTAATTTCACCAACCATAATAACATCGGGATCTTGTCGAACAATACTGCGTAACCCTTTAGCAAAATCAAACCCAATTTCATTATTTATTTGAACCTGATTAATGCCTTCTAATTGATATTCAATTGGATCTTCTAAGGTTATAATTTTTACTTCAGGTCTATTAAGTTGATTAAGATATGAATACAAACTAGTAGTTTTACCTGAACCTGTAGGTCCGGTCATTAAAATAACACCTGCTGTTTTTTTCAAATCCGCTTGAACACGTTCAGCTAAATCACTCTCATAACCTAATGTTGCTAAATCATATTGTACTGAACTTTTAATAAGAAAGCGCATAACCATACTTTCGCCAACACCTAGAGGAAGAGAAGAACAACGAATATCTAAATCAACATTATTCGCTCGAGTTTCAATTTTTCCATCTTGCGGGCGTCTTTTTTCAGCTATATCCATACCTGAAAGAATTTTAATACGAGATATAACAGCTAACTGTAAATTTTGTGGGATTGCGTCTGCTTCATGAAGTATACCATCAACACGATAACGCGCTCGGTATCGTTCAGCTACGGGCTCAATATGTAAATCCGATGCACCTAGCTTGACCCCCTCTGCAACAAGATTATTTACAAATGAAACTGTAGGAGCTCCTTGGGCCAATTCTTTTAAGCGCTCTATTTCACCTTCACCCACATACTGCTGACCTACTTGGCTTTGTTGAGCTATATTGAAGTTTATTTCATATTTCTCTTTAAGTAATGCAATCTGTTTACCTGTACAAAAAGCATACTTAATTTTCAAAGGTAATAAACGCAAATAATCAATTAACGACCACTGCTCTGTATCACTTATAGCAATTAAGATAGTATCTTCAAATAAATTTATTGGTACAGCATTAGATTGCAATAAAAACTCACTGTTAATAACAGGTAATAACTTAGCAATATTTTCAGGGGCTAATACCTCTGTGTCGTTTGCTAGAACACTACCTTGGTATAACGTGGAGTAAATATGAGGTAATTGTTTTTCATCTAACACACCCATTGAAATTAAAGTACGCTCTAAGGTTGTACTTAAACTTTTTTGTAATTTTTTAGCTTCAGCTATTTTTTCATTGCTAATACCTAACACTTCAGTTAGGTGCTCAGTAATACTAGTAGGTAATATCACTGGCTTCATCGCTACCGCCTTCTTTTCCATCACTGCCATAACTAATCAAATCGTATTCGCCATTATCGCCAGGAAACTTATAATAATAGGGATTACCCCAAGGATCATTAGGTATTTCTTTTGGTAAATAAGGACCTTGCCAGCTTGGGTCATCTGATGCTCTAAGCTTACTTAATTCATTTGGGTAAGTGCCTAAATCAAGACGATACATATCAAGAGATGTAGAAAACAATTCCATTTGTGTTTTAGCTGTTCCTTGTTTAGAAGAACCAATTTTACCAAACATTTTTGGGGCAACTAAAGAAGCTAGCAACCCTAAAATAACCATAACAATTAATAATTCAACTAGCGTAAAACCCCTACTGTTTTTTTTCTTAAAACACTTAAGTGTTAAACTTCTTACACTACGTTTAGACAACATAGAAAAACAACTCCAATCAAAATTTCATATTACAAATAAGCTTGCTTGCTCTTGTTTGAGTATACACAATAAAGAACAAGCGATATATTAGAACAATCTAATCCCATAGATTAATCTGTAACATTTCCTAATGCTTCAAATTCAGCAATAGCTTTACCAAAGTTTTCTACTGACTGTGCGCCTGTTATGATTTTCCAATCAACTACCTCTCCATCTTTTTGCAAACCTATAGCAAATGAAGGGGTTTGATTAACACCAATAACTTGTGCAATTTTCATATCATTATTTATTTGTGCAGCCGTAGCTGGAGATTCTACACACTGGTTGAATTTGTCGGCGTCTAAACCCATCGCTGTAGTAAATTCATCCATAGCATCTTTATTAAAGGCCTTACCTTTTGCAAATAACCACGATTTTGCTTGCTTATAATCACCAGACTCTCTAGCACATTCTAAAGCAAATGCTGCCACAGCTGCATTTTTATGAAGCTGTACAATTGGATAATTTTTTCCTACAAAACGCAATTTGCCCGTATCAATATATTGTTTTTCTAAATCAGGTAAAACATTGTCATGAAATTTTTTACAAAATGGACAATGTAAATCGGTAAATTCAACCAAAACTACTTTTGCGCTTTCATTACCTATACTCGCACTATTCCCTATCGTTAGAACGGGCTGCTTCTTAGTTGACCCCATACCTAACTTTTTAGCAATTGCTTTTTGATTACGGCCTAAAATAGAAAGTTGTTTCGCTAACTGTTGAACTTGAGATTGCAATAACGTTATCTGTTGCTCTTGTGTAGGCTTAATCTTTGGTTGAGGTTGTTTTTCATCAACAGCAAAACTCATAAAACTGACTAATGAAAAAGCCAACGTAGCAACAGTAAAAACAGCTGTACAATATGAACGCATAATTTTCCTTGGTATATTAAATTAATTTAAATCAAATAAAAAAGCCTCCGTAAGGAGGCTTTAAATTAGTAGTACTTACTTATATTAACAACTTACTATATAAAATAATTCGTTAACTAAAGTAATAATTACTGAGACCAATCGTTTTGGTCAAGAACAGGCATTACGCGGTCAACACCACCAACGATTTTCTGAACTGATACACCGTGAACTTTGTTCTTAGGTGCAGTAACAGTGAATGTCATTGTATGACGAGCACCAGTACCAACATAACCATCAGCTACAGCAGCAGCTAATAAGTCTTCAGTTTTAAATACGTTAGAAGCTTTATTTGCAATTTGTCCTAAGTTAACATTTTTAGTTTCGTTAGAAGACTCATCAAAAATGTCCATAAAGATTGTTGCTTCAGTTGTATGCTCACTCGTAATACGTACAAAACCACCATCAAGTTTAGTGTAAGTATATGGAACTTTTAATACAGCACCGTTAACACCAACTTCGAATGGAGTAGGAGTTTGACAACCAACTTTATCTAATAAGTCTTCGTCTTTAAAGTTCATGCTCCAAGTTGTTTTAACTTCATAGTTGAAGTCCATAACTTCTTCGTCAGCATTCATTAAACGTGCTACAGCATAAATATCACTAGTTTCGTCTGAACGGAAAATATCGTTCGCATCAATAGTGTAAGTAGTAGGAGTTTCAGTTAATGTAATTAAGTCATCAACAGCAGAAGTTTCTTCAATGTCAAGAAGAATAATATCATCATCAACACCAACAGCTAAGTGATCAGCTTCACCTGCGTCTAATACAGTACCATTACCAATATCTAGTTGACCATTTTGACCAATGTTAGCTAGGAAAGATAATGTAACACCATCACCTAAACCAGAAGTCGCACTTGCCATAACGGTAATTTCGTCATCAGCATCCATATCTACAGCAGCATCTAATGTATCGTATGCGTTTGTAAATTGAGCTTCCCAGTATGCAGTTGGGTTTATAGCGCCATCTTTAGCAACAACTTGACCAACCCAATCACCACCAACTTTAGAAACAACAAATTGTTGACGGAAAGAAGGATCTTCAGCATCTACTAATATTTCGTTAGTATCTTGTGCGTTTGCAACAATAGCAAACTGCTCGCTGATGTTTAAAATTTCTTGAGGTTCAGCTGAAACAGCACCCGCAATTGATTGACCAGCATCAGAAAGCGCTTTAGTTGCAGCAATTGTTACTTTAGGTGTAATAGTACATGTTTCATCATTAGCAATGTGTAAATGAATACCTTCAATCAAAGTACCATCAGTATTATCACCAGCAGTTACGCTTTTTGAAGATAATAATAAACGACTACCAGCAGGGATAGGGTCATTACCTACGATGAAAGTAATATCGCTTGTATTGTTAAAGCTACCATCAGAAGTTGCTACTGTTTCAAAAGTAGTACCATTATCTAATACTAAAAAGATTTGGTTAGCGTTGTCTTCACCAAAGTCAGCACCAGTAATTTTCATTGATACACGTGCAGAAGCACTTAATTGACTTGTTGGAATATATACAATGTGATGACGAGGATCTGCAGCACCTAAGTTTTCTAAGTCAACATCTAAATCACCCGTTAATTCCCAAGCGATTTTAGCGTTTACTGTTGCAGCTAAATCAGTTGTAGATGCACCAGTACGGTCCTCTTCAGCTATACAAGAAGCTGGAGTATATAATTCTTCATGTGCTGTTACTAAACCAGCAGCAGGGCCACCAGCTGCAACACGATATACTTCAAAACAAGCTTCTGTACCAGCAAATGCAGAAGTAGATGCTAAAACACCGGCAACTGCTAATGGTAATGCTGCTAAATTAAATTTTTTCATTCTAAGTTTACTCCATTTATATATTTTAAGCCTTTAATTACTTATATGTAACGTTAAAGACTTGTGAACACGTGTTCTTTTAAAACTATATTAGTTTTCTATCATTGTATTTATATTTTGCTATTAATTAATTGTTTCAATTCGTTCAGCCATAACAAATAAATAAAGAAATTTATTGGCATGCCCTCCCTCATTTATCAATTAAGCATCACTGCATCATAACTACTAACTAAATGCTCAATTAAATTACAATGAGTGTGAAATTTAATGATTACTTGGCCTATTGTCAATAAGTTAATACAAAAAAGTGCTTATTAGTGTCAATAAACCGTGCTTTACAAGCAAGCGTATAAAATTCAAGCAAAAAATATCAATTCTATAACAAACCTATAACAATAAGTCTGCTTGCGTATTTAACGTAATATATCATTATTTTATTACGTTATTATTTAAGCGCTCTTACTAATTTCCATGAATGTTGAATAGCAAACGAATATAATAAAAATAAAGCTATAAAACAATGTAACATTATCGACTCAGGAACTGAAGCAACTTCTCCTATAATACCAATTAATGCACATAATATAGCTAAGACGCATATTGTCCAAAGCGCTTGACGAGAAGAAAGTCCTAACCTTAAAAAAATATGATGAAGGTGGCCATTATCAGCCTTAAAAGGAGATACTCCTTTCCTAATTCTTCGGATCATAATGGCAAACATATCCATAATAGGAATAGCTATTATCCATAGTGCAGTAACAGGCCTAAAAGCAGCTTCTTGTGTTGCGGTATGCTGAGTACCAAGCGTTAATAACCATATAACGGTTAATCCCATAAACATGCTACCAGCATCCCCCATAAAGATTTTTTTCCCTCTGGGATTACGTGTACTTACGTTATAAAACAGGTAAGGAATAATGGCCACCACAATAATAAGTGGTAGTAACACATCTCGTTGGGTATCGGCGAGAAGAGTCAAAATTGCAATTGATGAAATAGATACAATACTCATTGAACCAGCCAAACCATCTATTCCATCAATCATGTTAAAAGCGTTTATAGCAGTAATACAAGCAAGCATGGTGAATATAATTCCATACATACCGATATTAATATCCCCCAACATGAAGAGTTCACCAAGATTGCTGATGTATATCCCCCCACCAAAAACCATGATCGCGCCGACTAGGCTTTGAAAGATCATACGGGGCGCTACACTTAAATCATATATATCATCCATTGTGCCTATAAACACAAGAAGTGCTGATGAAATTAGGTATAGATTTAAAAGTTGACTCTGCTCTACAAACAAAGATGAAGCAATAAGTACGCCTGTAAATATTGATATTCCTCCAATAAGAGGAATAGCGCCATCATGATTTTTTCTATCTGAAGGATAGTCTATCAGGCCAATTTGCGGTGCTAGCGGAAGCAATACTTTAATAGTAAAAATAGATGAAAAAAAAGCTACGCATAAAGCAGGTATTATAAATAACATTTAATGTATACCAGTTAAAAAAATTAAAATGACATTAGTCAGAAGTATTTCAACGTCATGACTAAATTGAATGTGCATAGTATATCTCGGTTTACATACTTTGCACATAAGCGTTACATTCTATTACATAAATATTTACAGTCCAGCTACTGCGGCCAGTGCAACAACTGCTTGATACACAATTTGAGTAGCTGTTTGCCATAAAGTCAAATCATCCATAAAGTAAGAATCTAAAGGCACTACAATAGTATCGCCTGGCTGTAATTGACTGCTGTTAGAAGCAAACCAATTACTATCATTTGGTATCTCTACAGCCCCATTAGCTTTTATAATATATATTCTCTCTTGATCAGCTTGCTTTTTAGCACCACCACTTAACTTTATATAATCAAATGCGGTTAAACCTTTTTCATATAGATGAGATGTTGCTATTTGAACTTGTCCCACAACATTAATTGTATTTTGCTTCGGTGATACATACAAAGCGTCGCCGTTTTCTAAAAAGATATCAAAAGAATTACCTGAAAGCATTTTTTCAATGTCAACAACTAAGCGTCCTACAGGCTCAACTTTAGTAAGATCCGCCAATAATAAGTTGGCTTGCTCATAATCTAAAATTTGACTACCTTCTCTTTGAGATAAAGATTTAGAAGCAATTTCATTTCGTAAATTTTGCGATACATCAATTAAATTTTGTAATTCAACTTGTTTTAGTTTTTCGCGCGTAAAGAGTGACGATTTAATATCTGCATACTCAGTAAAGCCACCCGCCCTTTCAATTAATTTAGCAAGAGTTTCACCTCTTCTAACGGTATAACGCCCTGGAAATTTAAACTCTCCAAGTAACTCTACGGTTTGATCTTTTTGCCATGCAGGTATGTGATTTATGTTTAAGCGGTCTTTACTCTTTAAACTAAGACCTTTTTCTGAACGAGATAGGACATCTTGTAAATTAACATTAATGAGTGTTTTATTTGCAGTTTTATTGTTTACTTCAAATCGTGATAATTCGGCCTTTTGTAAAAAAGCAGATTCTAACAAGCCACCAGCAGCCTTAATTAAATCAACTACAGTTCCATTATTGGCTAAAGGATAGGTACCAGGATATTTTACGGCTCCATCAATAACAACCAGTTTTAATGGTTGGTTTAATGAGGCTTGTCTTTTAAGTTGTTTAATTACTGGGGCTAATAATCTTTGCCTTGAAAAGAAACTTATCTCGTTAGGTTTTAGTTCTTGCTCAATATTTTTTTCTTTAAGATCTTTTAATGATTTCTTAGTAGCATTGTAAGTTTCTTCTGCTTTATCTTCTTCTTTAAATGGGTTTATAGGCTCAGCATTTTCACCATATTGTTCCCAAAACAAATTATCTTCGTAGCTTTTAATTAACACTTCTTTTTCTTTTTCTAGAAGCTCATTTTCCGTCAACAAGAATTCATCTAAATTGGTAAGTTCTTGACTATTTCTCTCAATATTTGAAAACACTAGTATTTTATCTAAAGGTTTTAATTCAACATTATCTGCAGACATTTTTTCTGACAAAGCATTGGCAATACTAAACTGTACAATTTCAATATCACGAGAGTTATTTAGCTGCCTGACAATGATGCTATAAGTTAAATCAGCATTTTCAAGTAAGTATGAGGAAATATTTGGCAATAAATCTGATACTTTTTGCTTCGGTTTCCATTGATAATTCCCCGGCCTTGAAACAGCTCCTATAATAGATACACTATCCTCAAAATTGCTAGATGTAGCCATTACACGAATATAATCTCCAGCTCTAGCTTTTTTAGCAAGGTTATTAGCAATTGATAAATCGACATTGATAATAGAACGTAAATTACGATTATTATAACGTTCAACAATAGTTGATGAAGGGTAGGCTGAAGGTAACATTCCCCCTGCCATGGTTAAGATAGAATCAAAGCTTTCTTCTTTTTTTAACTCGTAAATTGCAGGCCTTTTCACTTCACCATCAATTGAAACTCTATTTCCAACAGGCGGAATAAAAATAACATCTCCAGATTTGAGTAAAACATCGTTGCTTGAATCACCATTTATTAGTAAGTCGTATAAATCAAGAGAAGATATCAGTTTACCTGCTCTTTTTAATTGTATATTACGTAAAGAACCTATATCACTGATACCACCAGCCGAAAAAATAGCGTGCGTAATACTGGATAAGGAACTAAGTAGGTAATTACCGGGCTTAAAAGCTTCACCTAATACAAAAACCCGAATAGATCGCAATTCAGCTAATGTTATAACAACATCAACACCTAAAATTTTATTTTGAATTTCATTTTTTAAGTATTTTTTTACTTCTTTAAAAGTCATACCTACAACTTTGAATGCCCCTAGTTCAGGAAAAACCACTTCTCCTTCTCTAGATACAGCAAGTTCGTAATCATTATTTTCTTTACCAAACATTTGTACGCTAAGTACATCTCCCGTTCCGATAGTATAATTATCTGGTATTGCAATATCGATTGAAGGTGCGAAAGTTAATGGTGCATTAGCAAATACATCATAACCAAAAGGTTTTAACTCACCTTCATCTTCTTCAGCGAGTTCTTCCTCTGATAATCCAATTGGATTACCCATTTCATCAAACTGAGTACCTCTAGGGTAATATTGCTGTAAATTTTTTGTTTCTTCATCATTTGGATTGTTTTTTTTAATTTGAGATTGAATTGTACTTAAGTCAATCCCCATAGTTGATGCTAATGACTTTTGCTGCGCCGGAGAAAGCTTTTTAAATTGCTCTAACTGTTGCGGTGATATATTACTAGGTAGCTGTGCTGAAAGGGTGATAAAGGAAAAAAGTGATAAAAACACTGTGGATAATAGTGTTGATTTATAAGAAAATAATGTCATTAAAAAGCTAATCCTAGAGCAAAAAAATAATATAGATACCATAAATTAGGTATAAACCTTTAGTGATGTGAAGTCTATCATCTAAAGGCTTAACCATAAAGTAGCTTAGAACGTTATTATATAACTCTAAACGTCAAATAAAGCCTTATTTATTCGTTTTAGTCTATTTCATCTAAATATGCTTCAAGTTCAGCTTCGTCAGCCGCATTAACTTCAATAGGTGGATTACCATCATAAACTTTAAACTTTAAGTTTTGAAAATAAGCATTTTTTACAAATTCATAAGAATCTATAGATTCATCAATCAGTTTTTCTTGCTGCGATAATGAAGCTCTTTGCTCTAGCCCAACAACAGCCATTCTTACAATATTGGGCCAAAAGTCTATGGCAGCTAACGGCCAATAATATTTATCAACATAGTCCCCAACCTCTTCTCTTACCGAAGATGGACCTAAGCCAGGAACAACAATATAAGGCCCATCACCTACGCCATAGCTACCTAATACTTCGCCAAATTCTTCTTGTTTTCTGGCCCAACCAAAGTCACTCGCTGGGTCAAAAAAGCCGAATAAGCCAATAGTAGAATTTAGTAAAAATCGACCTGTACTTACGGCTGCGTCAGAAAACTTGGCTTGTAGTAAGTTATTAATAATTGCAGAAGGTTCGTTAAGATTAAGCGCCATATTATAAACGCCTACTCTTAAATCGGTAGGAACATACTCGGCATAAGCTGAAGATGCAGGCCTTGCTACATATTTGTCAGCGTAATCCCACGTAAAGGTCCAAAAAGGTCTATTAATTGATTCCAAAGGGTCTTTAGGATCACTATTATTAGTAGACGGAGTCGAAGAACACCCCGTTAAAGCTAGAAAACAAACAATAAAGAAAGTTATAAAGGATTTTTCTGATCGATTAATCATGCGACTATTCACTGTTCCATAGGTTAAATAGAAATCTATATCGTGTAGTTATAGAAATTTCATATAAAATTATTTTAACACGATGCACATTCAATAATCACAGTTTTTATAAGTAAAAATGTTAAATATTGTAAGAAGTTGAACGTTAGGAAGGGTTTTTCTTTTGATGAATAGCAATGAGAATATCGGCTTCTGCTCTAGGAATATCACACTCTTTGATCAATTCTGCGGCATCAGCACCAAGTTCAATCATTTTGAATGCCCTGCTATATAATTTATCTTCAGGTTGTTGTGATTGTACTTGTTGTAATTTTACAATGTCTCCTTGAAGGTTTTTGATACGATGTTCTAACTGTTTAGATACTTGATTTAATTCAGTATATTTTACTTTGTTTTGTTTAACAGATTCCGCTAACGTTTTATCTATTTGTATAAATAATGTTTGTAACTGATTAACAAGTAATTCATTAGATGAAATGTTTGTTTCAGTTAAACGAATTTGTTTTTTTAGTGATCGCAGAGATATAAATAACATTAATATGAGACATAACATTAATGTTATTACAACAAATAGCACTATCAACTCAGGAGTATTAAACATGTTGATTAACAGTAATTAAAACTGTTTTAACTCATCCCATTCATCATCAGAAAGTAACTTATTTAAATCCACTAAAATAAGAAGCTCTCCTTCTCTATTTGAAACACCTTGAATGAATTTTGCACTTTCATCATTACCTACATTTGGAGCAACATCTATATCAGATGCACGTAAATATACAACTTCAGCTACGCTATCAACCAAAATACCAATAACCTGTTTTTCTGATTCAATAATCACAACACGAGTATTATCTGTTATTTCACTTGACTCTAATCCAAATCTTGAACGTGTATCAATTACAGTAACCACATTTCCACGTAAATTAATGATGCCTAATACATATAATGGCGCGCCTGGGACAGGTGCAATTTCACTGTATCGCAAAACTTCTTGTACTTGCATTACATTAATACCGTAAGTTTCACTGTCTAATTTAAAAGTAACCCATTGTAAAACTTCATCATCATTAGCTTTATCTGGATTCTCTTTACGTCTTTCGTCAGACATTTAACACTCCTCAATTTATAATATTTTAATATAATTAAAACAAGCACTTATATTTGTTGCACATCGATACCATTATTCAACAATTGAATTAATGATTCTACTTCTAACAGAGCACACATTCTGTTTTTAACTAATCCTGCCAACCAAGGCCGTTTAGAAGAAGAATTTAACCATTTTACATCTTCAGGCATTAATGTAACGGTATCTACTAAGGTTTCGGCCAGTAATCCCCAACGACTATTACTCAACATAATAACATATTGATAATTTAGCGCGTTTTTAAGCTCTTCATTGTATTTCTCTGGCATTACCCAAAGAGCAGTATCCACCACATTAATTTTTTCTTCTCTATGGATCATAACACCTTCAAACCATTTGGGTTTCCCCATTAAGCTGGTTATTTTATTTACGTTATGAATCCCCCCTAACTCTACTAAAGGTACAGCTACCGTTAACCCAGCTACATCAAAAAACATAGCTTGAAAGCTTTTATCACGATAACTCTTATCAATACTTGTAGTATTATGCTCCGCTGAATATTCTTTTATTTCTACAACTGTATCAACTGGTTGTTTATTTAATTCAGGTACTAATTCTTTATTATGGCTAATAATTTCATTATCGGCAGATTTATTTGAAACTATAGTATCTAGTACAGCCTCTTCATTACGTTCAGCTACACTAATTTTTTGAAAAAGCTTGTTTAGCTTTTCAGTTTCTACTGCCTTTTTTTCAATGAAGTCATCGGTGTCTTCTGTTAACAGCTCTGATAAGTAATTTTTCATCAATTTCTTACTAGCGGTTAATGATTTATCCATTAAGATATCAAACCTTTTTGTTCTTCTATTAAAGAGTATAATAGCTTCTTATATGCTGTTACGCCTCTTGAACTACTTAAATAATCAGATGGAACTTTACGAGCTTGGCTTGCATTCCTAAAATTTGTATCGATTGGAATAACACCAGACCATACTTTTCCAAAATATATATCTTGAAGTTTTCTATAGGTTATTAATGATGCTTTTGTGCGTTTATCAAACATAGTCGGTACAATTGTATATTTAAAAGGCTCCGCCTGTTCACCTTGCATAATTTCTAACGTATTAATCATTCGTTCTAAACCTTTTAACGCAAGAAACTCGGTTTGAACAGGTACTATAATTCGATCTGACGCAGCAAGTGCATTTACCATTAAAACGCCTAAAATAGGTGGACAATCAATTAAAACATAATCGTATTCACTTTCTATTAATTTAATCGCTTTTTTAAGAACTAGCCCCATTCCCCCTTTACTGCCTAAAGCACGATCTAATGTCGCTAGCCCCATTGTTGCAGGAAGAATATCTATATTATTATATTGAGTAGGACATAAACTTTGTAAGATCTGTTCTTTTGTTGACGACTGAATAAATAAATTATAGACGCTTAAATCTAATTCTTCCGATTCAATGCCAAAATAATAACTTAATGATGCATGTGGATCAGTATCAACTAATAACACACGAAAACCTTGATCAGCCAATAAGCCTCCCAACGTAATCGTAGACGTAGTTTTACCAACCCCGCCTTTTTGATTTGCTAAAGTCCAAACTACCAATTAAGCTTCCTATAAAGTTATTAATGCTCATTGAATATATCTAACCTCAAACGGGCTAAATATTTTATTTCAAATCAAAAACTTTTAATATTGCAGAAGAGATCTTATCTAATGGCAATTCTGCACCAGACAAACCGGCATTTACCACAGCTTGCGGCATACCATAAACAACACATGACTCTTCATCTTGAGACCAGATTGTAGCCCCTTTATTTTTTAATAAACGACAGCCATCTTTTCCGTCAGAGCCCATACCCGTTAATATAATAGCCAAAACATTTTCACCGAAAACTTTGGCTGCAGAAGCAAAAGTAACATCTACGCTCGGTTTAAAAGCAACTCTTTCTGAAAGGTCATCTATTATCTTTAGTTTAGCTTTAGAATTTGTTCCATCAATTACCATTTGTTTTCCACCTGGTGCTACATAAGCATTGCCTGGTTTTAATTCGTCGCCGATAGCCGCTTCTTTCACATTAACGTTGCATAAATTATTTAATCGATTAGCAAAAGCTTTAGTAAATGATGCTGGCATATGTTGAATGATAAGAATTGGAACAGGAAAGTTTGCAGGTAATTGAGCAAGTACTTTTTGAAGTGCTATAGGACCACCGGTTGAGGTACCTATTGTTAGTAATTTATATTCTTGGGATGTTTTTTTTATTGCTACACTATTTTTTTGTGTAACATCAATTAATTCTCTTGTTGTTGTTTTGTTAGATACTATTTCTCTATGGTTTGATTTTACTTGTATTCTAGATTTTTTACGCGCTAATTGAATCACACGTTCACGCAATACCATTCCAGCATCTGATGTGCTTTTAGCTATTTCGGAGAATTTTTTTGGTAGAAAATCTAACGCCCCTGCATCAAGGGCATCAAGTGTTATTTTAGCTCCTTCATGAGTCAGAGAAGAAAACATAATAATTGACGTTGGTGAATGTTTCATTATCTGTTTTACCGCGTCAATACCGTTTAATTGCGGCATTTCAATATCCATGGTAATAACATCAGGTTTAAGTAGTTTAGCCTTTTCTACAGCTTCTACACCATTTACAGCAACATCAACAACATTTAGGTTGGGATCAGCATTTAAAATATCGGCTACTCGACGTCTAAAAAAGCTGGAATCATCAACTACTAATACCTTATATGGCATTAACTATCTCTTTATCTTGTACGTAATTTTTTATGAACACTAGATTTCTTAGCGTAATATTTAAGCAGGTTAGGAACATCAACAATTAATGCTATGCCACCATCACTCGTGATTGTAGCTCCTGCCATACCGGGAGTTCCGTGTAATAAACGGTCGAGGGGTTTAATAACAACTTCTTCTTGTCCAATTAAACTGTCAACAACAAAACCAACTTGCTGGCTCCCTACTTGTACAATAACTACATGCCCTGTATCTCTTGGTTTTTCAACATAATCTCGAACTAACCATTGATCAAGATAAAATAATGGAATGGCTTTATCTCTAACAATAATAGTTAATTGACCATCAACTATATTAGTACTCGTTAAATCTAAATGAAATATTTCATTTACACCCGCTAATGGCAAAGCGAATGTTTGTTTGCCAATAATAACCATAAGAGTAGGCAATATGGCTAAAGTCAGTGGAACTTTAATTTCAAGTACAGTACCAATACCTAATTCAGAATCTATATTAACAGTACCGTTTAATTGCGTAATTTTGGTTTTTACAACATCCATTCCTACACCACGACCAGAAACTTCTGAAATTTCGGTTTTGGTTGAAAATCCCGGTGCAAAAATCAAATTAAAAGCTTCACTATCCGACATACGAGCCGCGGCATCTGCATCTAATACACCACGCTCTATAGCAATTTCTTTCAATTTTTCAGCATTCATTCCAGCACCATCATCTCGAATGGTAAGAAGAATATGATCACCTTCTTGTGAAGCTGAAAGTATTACGGTTCCTTCTCTTTCTTTACCTTTTGATTCTCGAACATCAGGATCTTCAATACCGTGATCAACTGAGTTTCGCACTAAATGCACCAATGGGTCAGCAAGAGCTTCAACTAAATTTTTATCTAAATCAGTTTCTTCACCTTCAAGAATAAGTTTAATTTCTTTATTTAAGCTTCGAGCTAAATCACGTACAACCCGAGGAAAGCGGCCAAAAACCTTTTTAATAGGCTGCATACGCGTTTTCATTACAGCGCCTTGTAAATCAGTTGTCACAGCATCGAGATTAGAAACAGCTTTGGTTAAATCTTCATCTTCTTTGGTCATTCCTAAACTAGTTAAACGATTACGAACTAGTACTAGTTCACCCACCATATTCATGATTTGATCGAGTCGCTTAGTATCCACTCGAACGGTTGTTTCACCTTGTGAAGCAGTAGCTTGAGGTGCTTTTTTCTCAGGTGTTGATGGTTTGCTCGCGGGTGCTGCTTTTACGGCGGCTACAGGAGCAGGTTTAGGCGTTGCAGGTGGTGGTGTTACTTGTTGAGGCTGAGTATTAGTTGTTGCATTTTGTGGCCCTTTTCCTTGGCCATGAAGTTCATCTAATAAATTTTCAAATTCGTCATCATTGATTTCGTTAGGATTACTTTTAGCTTCGGCCTTATTAACTTCTGGAGAAAAAGCACCTTGCCCATGTAAATCATCAAGTAAGCTTTCGAACTCATCATCTGTAATTTCATTACTATTATTATTTGATACATTAGTAGGCGTAGCCGGAGGTGTTACAGAACCGCCGCCATGTAATTCATCTAATAATTTTTCAAATTCGTCTTCAGACATTTCATCTGATGAACTTGAAGATACAGGAGCTGCAGGCTCCTCGACTACCGTTGCAACAGGAACGTCTTCAGATTCTGGTACACTTAAACGATGTAATTCAGCTATTAATTCAGGGGCAGCGGGTACGAGAGGCTCTCCTCCTTGAACTAAAGCAAACATTTCATTGATTGAATCTGTTGCCTGCAGAATAACATCCATTAAATCAGAGGTAACCGTTCTTTTATTAGTTCTTAAGAGGTCAAATATATTTTCAGCGCCATGACAAACATCCACAAGCTCTGTTAACGATAAAAAGCCTGCTCCGCCTTTTACAGTATGAAATCCGCGAAATATTGCATTTAATAAATCAGCATTATCGGGGTCATTTTCAAGCTCTACTAATTGTTCAGATAAAGCTTCGAGAATTTCACCTGCTTCAATTAAAAAATCTTGTAAAATCTCTTCATCTTGCTCAAACGACATTTAGCAACTCCTTAAAACCCTAAACTTGATAAAAGATCGTCAACATCGTCTTGATCTGAAACAACGTCATCACGCTCTTTACTATTTACAATCGGACCTTCAACCAAATTTTCACCCACTGAAGGTTTAGCTTTATTTTGAATTGAGTCTGAAGACATGCCAAATGCGGTTAGCATTCCAATCAAACCATCTTCAACTTCCCTTACTAAATCAATAACTTTACGAATAACTTGGCCTGTTAAGTCTTGAAAGTCTTGCGCCATCAAGACATCAGTCATTAATATACGAATTTTATCTGTTTCACTTCCTGTTGATTTTAATAACAAATCAATATCTAAACATAACTGTTTAAACTCAGGTAATTCTAATTTATTTTGTATAAGTTTTGTCCATAAAGGATTAACCACTTCGACTCTATTTTGTAATGACTCAAGCACAGGAAAAATAGATTCAACTGCATCCATTGTTTTGTTTGCAGCTTCTTCCGTTCGTTCTATAACATAGTTAAGTCGTTCTTTAGCATCAGGTATATCAGCTTTTGCTAAATCAGTGAGTCGAGAGTCAACTTGAAAATTATTCAAAGAATCATGTAACTGACGGGTTAATTTACCTATTTCAGCAAACAGCTCTGTATTGATTGGACTTTGAATATCTGCAACCAATTCATCAGCCTTGTCTTGCTGATCTGTTTCTAAATATTCAACCAACAATTTAGCTTGTTCTAATGAAACATGTACTTTAGGCAAACTACTCATGCAAAATATCCTTTATTTATTTAGGTATTAAAGAAAGATTTTCAATTAACCTAAGCGTTCGAATATTTTATCGAGTTTAGTTTTTAACGTTGCAGCAGTGAAAGGTTTTACAATATAGCCATTTACACCCGCTTGAGCGGCCATAACTATTTGCTCTTTTTTCGCTTCAGCTGTCACCATTAAAACAGGAATATGGGATAAACTAGCGTCTGCTCGAATAGCTTTTAATAAATCTATTCCTTGCATACCAGGCATATTCCAATCGGTTACAACAAAATCAAACTCTCCTGACTGAAGCATAGGTAAAGCGGTGCTACCATCATCAGCTTCTTGAATGTTAGTAAAACCTAAATCGCGTAACAAGTTTTTCACTATTCGTCTCATCGTTGAAAAATCATCAACTACAAGAACTTTCATATTTTTATCCAAGGCACCCTCCGGTGAGAACATTCAAAAATTTTAAATTACTTATTATTCTACTTAACTTTGCCAAGAATGCATACGAGCTTTTAAACGATGCATAGCTTGACTGTGAATTTGACTTACTCTTGACTCGCTTACATCAAGAACTTGTCCTATCTCGCGTAAATTAAGTTCTTCATCATAATACAATGAAAGTACTAAACTTTCTCGTTCAGGTAAAGTAGAAATACATTCACTTAACGCTCTTTTAAAAACAATCTCTTCAATTTGATTATAGGGCTCGTCACTTATTGATTTATTTTCTAAATTCAAAGCGTCTTCACTAACACCTAAATCATCTATTCCGATTATTTTCCCAGAACTTACATCATTAAGAATATGATGGTATTCATTTAAAGAAATATCAAGTTTATCTGCTACTTCCTTGTCAGTTACATCTCTTCCTAACTCTGACTCTAACTCTTTTATCGCATCACTCACCATACGACTATTCTTATGAACAGAGCGAGGAGTCCAGTCTCCACGTCGAATTTCATCCAACATGGAACCTCTAATTCTTATCCCTGCAAATGTTTCAAAGCTTGCGCCTTTTGTATGGTCAAAGTTATTTGATGCTTCGAGTAGACCGATCATTCCTGATTGAATAAGATCATCTACAAGTACACTTGCAGGTAATCTTGCAAGTAAATGGTAGGCTATACGTTTAACTAAAACAGTATATTGTTCTATTAAAACAGATTTATCTGTTTGAGTACTGTAGGCATCTGCTTTTCCCAAACTATATACTCGCGATAATTAGCATATTAATGTTCTAATAATTGTTCAATAAAGAACTCTAAATGGCCTGAAGGTTGGTGAGGAATTGGCCATTTCATGATATTTTTTGCTAAGTTTTTAAAACCTATTGAAGCGGGTGAATTAGGAAATGCTTCAATAATTGCTTTTTGCTTACGACCTGATTTACGTATGTTTTCATCAAATGGCACAACGCCAACAAGTTCTAAGCCTACATCTAAAAATCTATCACTTACTTTGGCTAGTTTTTCAAATAATTGCTGCCCTTCGTTAGGGCTTCGTACCATGTTAGCAACAACCTTAAATTTAAATACATCATGATCACGACTTAATAATTTCATTAACGCGTAACAATCGGTAATTGACGTTGGCTCATCACATACTACTAACATAATATCTTGTGAGGCTCGACAGAAGCTCAATACCATGTCGGAGATCCCTGCTGCGGTATCAACAATAAGAATATCGAACTCTGTTTGCATATCACTAAAGGCTCGAATTAATCCTGCATGCTCACTAGGTGTTAAATCAACCATAGATTGAGTACCTGAAGTGGCTGGAATAATTTTAATTCCTGCAGGGCCTTCGATGATAATATCGTCTAATTCACATTCACCAGACAACACATGAGAAAGGTTACGTTGAACACGTAGACCTAACATAACATCAACATTGGCAAGCCCTAAATCTGCATCTAGAACAAGTACTTTTTTACCCAGTTGAGCTAATGCTATAGATGTGTTTAAAGACACGTTAGTTTTACCTACGCCACCTTTACCACCTGATACTGCAATAACTTTAATTTGTTGTAAATCTTGCATCTTACGTAAACCACTCGCTTGGTCTATCATTTAAATCTTCTCGTCACTGACACATACACTATTTTCGAAAAGATGTTGCTAAGTAAATACATTATAGCTTAGTACATCTTAACTCGTGAAGTTATAAGCGGTTTTTATCAATGTTATTCAATTTAACTAATTTAATTAGTTTAAGCTAGCTTGTTTTGCTAAACATATTCAATTTATGCTGCACTTGCTTCTTTTTTAGGCATTGGTCGCCATGTACTAGTGTGTTGGTGGTTTATTCGACTACTCATTTTGTCTGCTAAGGCAACTAATTTTTCAGCATTTGCTACCTTAATATCTTCAGGAACTCGTTGTCCATCGGTAAGGTAACCGATAGGTAATCCGTTTTGAATAGCGGTAGAAATAATTTCACCAATACTAATACTCTCATCCAGTTTAGTATAGATACAGCCAGCTAATGGAATTTTTTTAAATCTTTCTACATTTTCTTGCATAACACGCTGCTGAGTATTGGCTGATAACACAAGATAATTACGAATTCTCACACGTGCATTGGCAATTAAATCTGTTAAATGCTGTGCTAAGCGCATGTCTCTCTGTCCCATACCCGCAGTATCAATTAATATAAGTTTCTTTTGTCCAAACTGCTGTAGTAATGAGTCTAATGCTTGTGCATCGTTAGCCAACTTAACTTGGCAACCAATAATACGTCCGTAAGTGGTTAATTGTTCAAAACCACCGATCCTAAAACTATCAGTAGAAATTAATACTACTTCATCAGCACCATGAATTTGTGCAAACCTTGCAGCTAATTTAGCAATAGTGGTAGTTTTACCTACACCTGTTGGACCCACTAAAGAAATAACACCGCCATGATGAATAATATCGTTATTGGTTGTATTTAGTTGCTGTGCTATAAATTTTTTCGCCTGCTCCCAAGCATCTTGTTCATTTTGTTGAGGAGGAATAAAACCAGCTATTTGATCTGCCATATGGTCTGTTAATCCCAAAGCAACTAGCTTGTTTATGAGCAATGCTTTTTGAGGGTTCTTTTGTGCCATATCTTGCCACATTAAACCCGACAACTGATGTTCTAAAAGGTGTCTAATGGTATGCATTTCTTTTTTCATTGTTTCAAATTCATTTGAATTATCATGAGAAAAAGAAGTTACCGAAGGATCATTAAAAACGTCTGTATCATTTGTTTCATCATTAACGATAGCAGCGTCCTTTTGTAATGACGGCATTGAGGAAGTATTTGATTGTTCTATATTTTGTTCTGCGTTTCTTTGCTGAGTCGAGTGTTGTAAACGGTCAGTGAAATTTTTAAATTGTAATTCAATATCATTGCTTGAAGATGTTTTTTCTCTTGAGCTATTATCGTGAGACTCCGCTTGAGCTTCTTGTTGAACTTTACGATTCAACAAGGCTGATAAACTATCAACAGGTGCTGCTCCAATGTCTACACTTTCTTCTACATGTTGAGTTTTGGTTGCAGAACGTCCACTTAAACTCACAACATCATTACTTAAATCTTGAGGATTATTATTTGTTACTGATGCTTCTGGAGCAATACTCTCTTTGGCTTGTGATGGGTAATAGTCAATAGCCGCCATAATTTCGACGCCCTCCACAACCTTTTTATTCGACATAATAACGGCATCCGCACCTAGCTCTTCTTTAATTTGCGCTAATGCAGTCTTCATATCTGCGGCAACAAAACGTCTAATTTTCACTATGGACCCCTTATTTATCTATTATCGCGAGCGAATAATGCTATGTATTACCTATCGCGCTTATAATCTTGATTTGTTTATCGTCTGGTATTTCTTGATAAGAAATAACTCTTAACCCTGGAATTGTATATTTAACAAACTTAGCTAATACCGTTCGTAATATACCTGAGGTTAATAGAACTGGCGTGTCTCCTGCCATTTCTTGTTGTTGAGCGCCTTCCATTAATGAAGTTTGTAATCGCTCAGCCAAACCAGGTTCAATTCCAGCGCCGTCATCTCCAGCCATTTGCATAGACTGGTGCAACATCTGTTCCAACTCTGGTGACAATGTTATGACAGGTACTTCATTAGCTGGCCCTACAAGCTCTTGTACTATAAATTTACGGAGTGTGATCCTAACAGCCGCAGTAAGAACTTCAGGATCTTGGCTTCTAGGTCCATATTCAACAAGTGTTTGCACAATACTACGCATGTCTCTTACCGGCACACCTTCGTTCATTAAGTTTTGTAAAACTTTAACCAAACAACCAAGGGTTAGTGTGTCAGGAATAAAGCCTTCAACTAATTTAGGATAAGACTTAGCAAGTATGTCTAATAGGTTTTGAACCTCTTCATGTCCTAATAATTGAGCCGCGTTATTGGTCAAAATTTGACTTAAATGGGTCGCTAAAACTGTTGCGCAATCAACAACGGTATAACCTAAAGATTGTGCGTATTCTCTTTGTGATTGATTAATCCAAACAGCATCTAAACCAAAGGCTGGATCTTTAGTCGGCGTGCCTTCTAAATTACCAAATACTTGTCCGGGATTAATGGCAAGTTCGTGATCATGTCTTATTTCTGCCTCACCAACGGTTACACCCATTAATGAAATTTGATAAGTGTTAGGGTCTAAATCTAAATTATCGCGTATATGAACAGCAGGAACTAAAAAGCCAAACTCTTGAGATAACTTTTTACGCACCCCTTTAATTCTATTTAATAATTCGCCGCCTTGTGCTTTATCTACCAATGGAATTAAGCGATACCCTATTTCTAAGCCAATAATATCTACGTGATTTACGTCATCCCAACCTAAATCTTTTACTTCTGATTCTATTTGCTGACTTTCAATTTCGGCTGCTTTTTCTTTTTCAACAATATCAGCTGCATTTTTCTTTTTCAGCTTAGCCCCAAAAAACGCTCCCGCAAGAATAATTACAGCAAAAGTTAAAAAAGCTACATGAGGCATTCCAGGAATGACGCCCATAATAAACATAACGCCACCAGCAATATAAAGCGATTTCTCTTGGCCTAGTTGAGAGCTAACTTGCTCTCCCATGTCTTGAGAGGTGTTTTGTCTAGTAACGACAATTGCGGTACCTACCGATAATAATAACCCTGGAATTTGTGCAACTAAGCCATCACCAATAGTTAATAGAGTATAAATTTCAACAGCACTATCAAAAGATAAGTCGTGCTGAACCATGCCGATAACTAAGCCACCAATAATATTAATTAATAAAATGAGAATACCGGCTATTGCATCCCCTTTTACAAACTTACTGGCACCATCCATTGAACCATAAAAATCAGCTTCACTTGTTACTTCAACACGTCGCTCTCTTGCTTGTTCAGCTGTTATAAAACCGGCATTTAAATCAGCATCAATTGCCATTTGTTTACCAGGCATCGCGTCTAAGGTAAATCGAGCGGTAACCTCTGAAATACGTCCAGCACCTTTAGTAACAACCATAAAATTGATAATAATTAGGATTAAAAACACCACTAAACCAACAGCATAATTACCGCCAATAACAACAGAACCAAACGCTTCTATAACTTTACCTGCAGCATCGGGGCCTTCATGGCCTTCAAGTAGAACAATACGCGTACTCGCAACATTCAAAGCCAACCTTAAAATAGTTGCAATAAGTAGTACCGCGGGGAAAGAGCCAAACTCTAATGGTTTTAAGGTATAAACCGTAATTAACAGCACAATAAGGGATAGCGCGATATTAAAAGAAAAAAGCACATCTAATAAAATAGCTGGCATAGGTAAAATAACCATACCTAGCGCTGCCATCACTAAAAACGGCGTACCAATACCTTTTAATTGGCTAAATCGAAGTTGCTTTGCTTGAGTTATTGCTGATGAAAATTGCATCTAAAGGCTGCTAATTAATTGACACATACTAGTGTCAGAGCAATATCCAGACCAAATTTAGGGTTAAATTGTTATTTAAGAAAAAATAGCAAAAACTAATATTTGAACTCATCTGGAATAGGGAGGTTTTTGGCTAAAGCTTTAGGTCGTTTACTTTTTCCTTTTTTATGTTCATTTAATTGATAAACAAATGCTAATACTTGAGCGACGGCAGCAAACAATTCTTCGGGGATATCTTTATTGACTTCAGCAGTATAATAAAGGGAGCGAGCGAGTGCGGGTGACTGTATAATTTCTACTTGATGTTCTTTAGCTATAGTGCGAATGTGCATAGCCATTTCATCTATCCCTTTTGCCACTAGCTGCGGAGCTCCGCCTGAAGAACCGTCATATTTTAACGCGATGGAATAATGAGTTGGGTTAGTAATAACTACATCTGAATCAGGCACGTCTTGCATCATTCGACGTTGCGACATTTCGTATTGAACACGTCTGATACGCCCTTTGATTTCGGGGCTACCCTCAGAATTTTTAAATTCGTCTTTAATCTCTTGTTTTGTCATTTTTAACTGTCGATTATGTTCCCATGTTTGATAAGGGGCATCGATAGCAGCAATAATACCAATAGACAAAGCTAACACTAAAAACATCCACAATAGCATGTCTGTAGCATGCTCAAAATTAATGGGAATAGCTTCTAAACTTAAGCCTAATATTTGATCGAATAGACTCGTTAGTAGAAGAAAGGCAACAATGAACACAACAAAAAACTTGAGTAATGATTTAATTAGTTCAACTAAAGCTTTAACCCCGAACATTCTTTTAAAGCCAGCAATAGGTGACATTTTACTTAACTTAGGTGCCATAGCCTCTGCCGAAAAGCTTATACCTCCTAACATAGTATTACCGATAAAAGCAGCTAACATGATAATAAAGAAAATCCATAAAAGCGGAGCAATAATGTCGGATACCGTACCTTGGGCAACATTAAATAAGGCATGAATATCTAAAGCTTCTTTTCGTGATAAGCTAAAAAAACGGGTCATAATATGCGACAGTGACTCCACTAAAGAGCTGCCTACCATCATGATCGCCACAGCGCTTCCTACTAATACAAACATTGTACCTAGGTCTTTAGAACGTGCTATTTGGCCTTTTTTTCTCGCTTCAGAAAGCTTTTTGGCCGTGGGTTCTTCGGTTTTTTCACCACTATCAGACTCAGCCATTATGCAGCCTTACAGCCAATTAAATAACAAGAGAACTCAAGCGCCCTTTGCCATTGTATTTGAAAATGTGTGAAAAAGTTCCCCATGGTTAGCCACATAATAAGTAGGCCTGCACACATGGTAATAGGAAAACCAATAGAGAAAATATTCAATTGAGGAGCGGCGCGTGTCATAACACCAAAAGAAAAGTTAATAAGTAACATAGCGGTTAATGGCGCAATAGATAAAGATAATGCTGTAGCAAACATCCAACCTCCCCATTCAACCAACTCCCTAAACTTTGTACTATCAAAATCGTTAGAGCCGATAGGAAGCGTATCAAAACTTGTGACTACAAACTGTAAATAAGCTAAATGCCCATCCATCACCCAAAAAAGTAGCGAAGATAATATAAGAAAAAATTGACCAACAGCAGGTACATTCATACCACTGGCAGGATCGACTAAAGACGCAAAACCCAAACCTGTTTGCATGGCTATAATTTGTCCCGCTAGAATAAACGTATTGATCACAAGCGTGGTAACAAACCCCAGCATAATGCCGATAATAATTTGCTTAGCAATTAATAAAGCCGTTGCGAGGGAAAATATATTACCTACATTTGATGGAGGTATAGCAGGCATTACAGCAACAGTAACAACAACACATAAACCTAGTTTAATTGATGACGGAATAGTTTTAGAACCAAAACCAATCATACTCATAATTAATGCAGAAATACGCGTAAAAGGCAGAATAAAATCAGCAATAAATTGGTTAATTACTGCGTCGGTAAATTCCATTAGCTGAACACGCCATTAGCTAACAACACTGGGAATACTACCTATTAATCGAATAGTAAAATCCATGAGCTGTCGTACCAACCAGTGCCCACCAAAAATTAAAGCAAGCAAAGTAACAATCAGGCGAGGTAAAAAACTTAATGTTTGTTCGTTAATTGAAGTCGCCGCTTGAAAAACCGCAACCACTAACCCTATAAGTAAACTAGGAATAATAACCGCACTTACTAATATAATAACCAGAAATAAAGCATCGCTGAGGATGTCTACAAAGACCTCTGGATTCATTAGCCGGCTCCCATCCCATAGCTGGTTGCAATAGTACCAATGACTAAATTCCAACCATCTACTAATACAAAGAGCATCAATTTAAAAGGTAAAGAAACAATCATGGGCGATAACATCATCATCCCCATCGCCATTAATATACTGGCCACCACTAAATCGATGATCAAAAAAGGAATAAATAACATAAAGCCTATTTGAAAGGCGGTTTTTAGTTCGCTGATGACAAATGCAGGCACGATAACCGTCATAGGTAAATCAGTAGGTTCATCTACTTGTTCAATGCCCGCCATACTTGCTAAGGTGTCTAGATCTTTTATACGTGTTTGCTCAAGCATAAAAGCTCGCAATGGAACTTTTGCTCTGTCTATCGCTTCAACGGATGTTAATTGGTCTTGCAAGTAAGGTTGAATAGCGCGCGCGTTAATTTCGTTATATACCGGAGTCATAATAAATAGGGTCATAAACAAGGTTAAACCTACAACCACTTGATTAGATGGTGTTTGCTGCAACCCAATGGCTTGACGCAATATAGCCATAACAACAAGAATACGAGTAAAAGATGTCATCATAATAACCGCCGCAGGAATAAAGCTGAGGGCGGTCATAAAAATAAGGATTTGGAGGGTTACTGAATATTCTTGCGAACCATCTGGATTAGTAGTGAGTTTTAATGCTGACATACTTAAGTCTTCAGCATAACTAACACCGCTAAAAGCAAACATAGATAAAAGAATAAACACCAAGATAGGCAAACGCTGTTTAACAGTGTTTATGATTGCTTTGAGCTCTTTATTTCTCACGTTACTTACCATAGGTTTAATCATTTTTTTTGATGCTTTTTTTTAGCATATTAACAACGGATTTATCAAAAAATTCAGTTGCACTTTTACCTGTTTCTAGCGGTTTATCTAACGTATCTAAAAGTGTAATTTGATTTGCAGTAACACCTAATACCAATTGTTTATCTGCAACTTGTACCACAACAACACGCTCTTTAGTTCCTAAATGTACACTGGTAACAACTTTCAATCCCTGATTGTTACCTTGAGCGGTAATTTGAAATTTCTTTAAAAGGTAAGCACTTGCAATAACTACCAATAACACAAGAAATAACGATAAGATCATAGTGACTGGATCGGTACTCGCCGTCACATGTTTACCTACTTGTACGGTTTTTTCTTCTGCAAAACTTGTAGAAGAAAAAAATGCGCCAACAAAAAACCAAAATGTTTGCATTAATAATCCATTATTTAAGTTTTTTAATTCGCTCAATTTGACTAATAACATCGGTTAAACGAATACCAAATTTGTCATTAACCACAACAACTTCACCGTGAGCAATTAAGGTTCCATTTACCATCACATCAAGTGCTTCACCTGCCACACGATCTAACTCTACAACAGAACCTTGATTTAACTGTAGTAAATTACGAATACTAATATTACTACGCCCTACTTCCATAGAAATAGTCACAGGAATATCTAAAATGGCATCAAGTTTACGCTTTTCATCTCCAGTTATTGGAGCGTCAGCTTCTAATTCGTCTAACTCAACGGGTTGCGCATCAGCCGCTTCGGCTTCTGCTTGCTCTTCCATTGCCTCATCCCACATGCCTAAATCTTCATTGTCATCGCTCATCGCCATTGACCTCTATCATATTTTTATTTAATTCTATTTATCTACAACACATTGGTATTCATTTATGTGTATAGCTAATATTCTAAATCATCTTCCAAAAGATGAAGTTCGGCATCACTGTCTAAGCGTTTACCGCCTTTAGTTAAAATAGTAAGTTCATTTTTAACTGATTCTGGACGTTTAATTTTTTCTTCTATTTTTAAAGCTAAGTGGTCGCGACTACGACCTAATTTAGCTCTAAAACTTGGTAAACTTTCAACTAATACGGTGACATGCTCTGGCATATCGATAGGAATAATATCACCAGCTTCGAGTTCCATTATTTGTGATAAAGGTAATTCTACTTCTATGAATTTTGTTGATATACCAATTGGAACATCCATGATTTCATCACGTAATGCTTTAGACCAACGCATATCAGTGTCTTCTTTATCACTTTGAACACCTGCATCTAATAATTCTCGAATAGGCTCAAGCATTGAATAAGGCAACGCTACGTGAAAATCACCTCCACCACCATCAAGCTCAATATGAAATGAACTAATAACAACGACTTCGGTAGGGCTAACAATATTTGCCATTGAAGGGTTAACTTCTGAATCTAAATATTCAAACGAAACATCCATTACCGGCGACCAAGCTTCTTTATAATCTTCGAAGATTAATTTAAGTAGCATTTGAATAATACGACGCTCAGTAGGGGTAAACTCTCGCCCTTCAATTTTTGCATGGTAACGACCGTCGCCACCAAAAAAGTTGTCTACTAAAATGAAAACTAACCGAGCTTCCATGGTGATTAGCGCTGTACCTTTTAACGGACGAAATCGAACCATATTCAAACTTGTAGGTACAAATAAGGTGTGAACATATTCACCAAACTTGATCATTTGAATACCGTTAATTGAAACTTCAGCCGTTCGACGCATCATATTAAACAAACTAATACGCATATGCCGAGCAAAACGTTCATTCACCATTTCAAGTGTAGGCATACGCCCACGAACAATTCTATCTTGTGATGAAAAATCGTAGTCAGACATGCCATCAACGTCGGCACTGTCTTCTACTAATTCTTCTTCTTCAACGTCATCAACACCATGTAATAGCGCATCAATTTCATCTTGCGATAATAAATCACTCACTCAATAGTCTCTTTATTAGTTATCATATTTATTGTTATTTATATTTTATCTGGCGCATTATAACGAGATGTAAGATTACTGCATTACAAAACCCGTAAATAACACTTCTTCTACAATTTTCTTATCTTCTATATCCATTAATACTTTTTGAATTTCAGACAAGGTTTTTTGTTTTAATGACACTTTACCTGCACTCGTAGCTAAATCGTCCGCATTTGACTGAGAGAAAACTGCCAATAATGTACTTTCAATTAATGGTATGTGTTTTTTAGCGGTTTCTTCATCGTCACCACCTCGAACTAAAAGCTGAGCGCGTATTTCAACAAATCGATCGCGTGCCGCACCAGGTACATTAAATCTAAACGGCCTAGGCATAGGAACATAGATTGCTGTTCCCATTTCTGCTGTTGCAGGGCCTTCTTCAGAAGTTGCACCTTTACTTTCTCCACTATCGAGTGCTGCTTCTACCTCTGCGGCTGTAGGTTCGTCACTTCCTCCCATAAAGAAAAAAGCCCCAGCACCAACTGCTGCTAAAATAACAACGGCAGCAATAATGATGATCATTTTCTTTTTGCCACCACCTGAATTATCTAGTTCTAACTCTTCTTCTTTACCATCAGCCATTTCAATTCCTTAAGCTTATATACAACAATGGCTTAACTATAGCCTTGAATGGCAGCCTAGCCAATGTGTTTTATTCATTTAAGCGTAGTAATCAATGCCTGTTGATGAAGCTTTAATCACTTTTGATTGTTGTGCGCTTATAGACTGCTCTAAAGAGCCTTCTTCTTGTTGCTCAAATTGGCCATTTGAACCTTGACTATTTTGCTCTTGCATAGACGATTGGTTCGATTGTTGTTTAACATTTGCGCCACCAACATCAACACCACTATCTGCCATCATATGTCTTAATTTATCCATGTTTTGTTCAAGAGCTTCTTTAGCTTGTTGATTTTGTACTACAAAATTCACTACAGCTTGTTCGCTTTGTAAATTAATACGTACTTGCATACGGCCTAATTCTGGAGGGTCTAATTGAATATCAACTTGCTGTATTTTTTGATTAATCATCACCATCACTTTATCTTTTACTGCATCGGTAAAATCTTTACGCATAATAGATATAGTTTCAGCTTGTTGAATAATTGCCGTTTTTTGCGTTTGAGCTAAATCTGCAGATATATTTTGCATCGTATTTTCAAACGAAAGCTCATGTTCAATAAATCGCTCTTCTCCTTGAGAAATATGATTAACATCTCTTTGAGATAGGGTATCAAATAAAGGATTAATACCTGAATTTAATTTAGCGTTGCTATTCAGAGGCTTTGATTCATTATTCATTATTTCATCAACAACACTCTCTTCTGTACTTTCAGTTTCCGTTTGTAGTTCAGACTCTATAGTTGCAGCAGACGATTGAGCAGTACTTTTATTTTGCTCAACTTGACTTTTTTCACCTATGATATTTTTAATCGCATTATTTTTTGTGCTAATAATAGAATCATCACCAGATGCTGTATCAATAAATTCTTCTGATAATTCACTTGAGGCTTGAATATTTTTACTTTCCTTCTCGTTATTATCGATTTTATTGGTATCTTTGGGTAGTGTTTGAAATTTTGATTGTGCAATAACTTGATCGGGGTTAGTGCCCGCTTTTTCAGCAGCAGTAACTACATTAAGATTTTTTTCAATGACATTATCTACCAGTTCAGGCTTTGGATGAGCGGCGTTATTTACGGTCCCATTTTTACTATCTGATACATTTTCAGATTTCCCGTTTACCTTTGCGTCTAGTATTGCGGGTCCTTCTTTTTCTATACTAATACTGTTTTCTTCAACCAGTGTTTTGGCAACACCTGATTGAACTAACATTTCAGGTGATACCTTTTTATCTATGTTTTCTGCACTATCATTACTATCTACTTCACCTTCGATGCCTTTAACATCAGCTTCTGCACTATTTTTAACAGATGTTTCAAAGGTATTTTTAAATGATGTGTTAGTGCTTTCTGTTTCTTTAGACTTAAGTAGTGCTTTTACTTTTTGTAGAATATCTGAATCTTCTGTTTCTACTTGGCTAGATACAGATTGTGCTATCAGTGTTTTATCTGTTTTGAGTGTGTTTGCATCTTCTTTCGCTTCAGGTGAATCCCCTACATTTTTATTAGGTGCATTAGCAGAATTTCTCTCTTTATTAATATTAGAAATATTCGACACTGCCTCATCCGTAGCCATTTCACTACTTGCACTTACTGTATTGTTTTGAGTATTCAATACTTTTTCAGAAGCATTTAAAAAAGATAATAATTGATCTGGTTGAGTAGTGGCTTGCTCTTTTGATGATTGAGTACTTTCGGGATCAACAACTTCAGTTTCTGAAAGGTTTTTATCTTGTTCTTCATTTTTTGTTTTAGCGGTTAATTCAGTATCAGTACTATTCTTGCTTTGTATTTCTTCACTTTTATCTTCACTTGCGTAGTTGTTAATCTCATTTTCTCCATGAGATTTTTCATTGGCACATGAATGCTCCTCATTTTTGCCGTTTGTTGTAACACTGTTGCCGCTTTGAGCTTGCCCTTTATGTTTTTCCATTACATCAGAAAACAGTAAAGAACTTTCTTTACTTGAATCGTCAAAGCTACCACTTAACGCTTTTTTATCAGTAGGTTGAGTCGATTCTAGTGTTAACAAAGTCATATTAGACATAAATATTCCTGCAAAAAATTTGCTTCCATTACCTTTTATTTAATAGGTATAAAAGGAGCTACTTTAAAATTAAAGCAAAACATGTTCCATACTGATATAAATCATTACCTTTTTCGTCGAACAAATTGCTGAGTGGCTATTTCATCAAACATTTTTTGTTCTCTTTTGTTTTCAATTGAAGCTAATACTTTTAATTTTTTGTCTCTTAATAACTCAACCGCCTGTACCTTTTGTCTTTGTGCTAACCATTCTTGTTTACGCTTTTTCACCATAGCTTGGGCTTGGTTTAACGCTATTTGAACTTGTTCTGACGCATTATCTAGTTTTTTAATAAAAGCATGGAAGTGACTAAATGTATGACTATCAATTCCCTCAAGCGAACGCTGGTTCAGTCGTTTCATGTACTCCAGTCGATATTCACTTACGCTATCTAAACGTTGTAAATTTTGTTGGTATTCAAATTCAGCTTCTCTTAAATTTTTAGCTGCCGTATTTTCATTTGTTTGCTCGTATTTATATAAAGTGTTTAGTTGCTTCATCGGCATAGAAAACCTCCTTTAAAAAATAGAGATAGCACAATAAGGTCATCATTACGCATGAGTTTATTGGCCTTGCTGAGCATGGGCTTGTGCCGCAGATATAATCTCTTGTAGCTGACTTAAGCTTTGTTCGTATGGAATAACTTCTGATATTTTTTGCTGTAAAAAGAAATTAATAACCGGCAGTAAGGTAATAGATTGATCAATACGCGGATCACTACCTTTACTGTAAGCACCAATAGAAATAAGATCTTTGTTTTGTTGATACAAGGAATAAACTTGTTTTAATTGCTGGGCAAGTTGTTGATGTTCTGGGCCTGTTACCATAGGCATTACACGACTAATTGAGGCTTCAATATCTACCGCAGGGTAATGCCCTGAATCAGCTAAATCGCGTGAGAGTACAATATGCCCATCGAGTATTGCTCGAGCTGCATCAGCAATAGGATCTTGTAAATCGTCACCTTCTGTTAATACGGTAAAGAAGGCTGTAATTGAACCTTGTCCTTCGCCACCATTACCTGCTCGTTCAACCAATTGTGGTAATTTAGAAAATACTGAAGGTGGATAACCTTTAGTTGCCGGTGGTTCACCTACAGCCAGCGCAATTTCACGTTGAGCTTGGGCGTAACGAGTAATAGAGTCGATAAGTAATAAAACATTCAATCCTTGATCACGAAAATACTCACTAATTTGTACGGCCGTTTCACAACCTTTTAGTCGCATTAATGGCGAGTTATCGGCAGGGGCCGCGACAACTACAGCTCGTTTCCGCCCTTCTTCCCCCAGTATTTCTTCAATAAATTCTTTGACTTCTCGACCACGTTCACCAATAAGTCCTACTACAATAACGTCAGCTGTTGTACCTTTGGTCATCATACCCAAGAGAACACTTTTACCTACGCCTGAGCCAGCAAAAAGCCCCATACGTTGGCCCGTACCAACGGTTAAAAAGCTATTGATTGATCGAACACCAACATCTAAGGGTTCAGTTATCGCTCGTCGAGATAAGGGATTAATAGGTTTACCACTGTATTGATAGGTATCGAGATTTTTAATAGGCCCTTTACCATCAATAGGTTTACCCACACCGTCAATAACACGGCCAAGTAACTCCATTGAAAAAGGTAGTTTAGCTTTTGTCGCTAAAGGGACAACACGTGCGCCAGGTAAAACACCTTGTAGGCTTTCTTCTGGCATGAGATAGGTTTTTTCTTGCTCGAAACCAACCACTTCAGCAATTAAATCGCCTTGTGATGTTTCAACTAAACATTGGCTACCTACGGGGGCTTTAACACCTACGGCTTCTAAGGTTAAACCCACAACACGCACTAATCGACCCGCCACTGATGTTTTGTGAGGATGGATCATGGTTTCGCAATTTTTAAGTCTTTCGGTGATGCGGTTATAGTCAAGCATAATAGTTTTTTGACGTTATGACCTTTTACTTACTGATGTAATGCATCCTGCAAAAATGATTCCAATACGTCTTTCATGCGGGACTTAATACTTAAGTCGATATTAGATGTGCTGTTTTCTATTTGGCAGCTTCCTCTTTCTAGCTGAGGTGCCGCAAGTAATTTCCAACCTTGTTCAATAATATAGTCTGCGCCAAATTGCTCTTCGACTATTTTTATATCTTCAGGATGAACTAATATTTGTGTTTGGGCTTCTTGGCTAGGAAGCATTTTTATCCCTTCGCCTATTGCTGCGGTAATAATGTCTGGATTAATTTTTGCTTCTTGTAGCGTAATGGCTTGGGTAAGTTGTACGACTAAATGTAATAGCTGTTCTTCTACATTTTTTTCAACATCAGCTAATGGTGTATGCAGTTGTTGAACTAGGGTTTGCCATTCTTGCGCTAGGTTATCAATGGTTTCTTTACCTTCGCTAAGTCCTGTTGCAACACCTTCTTCATGACCTGTCTTTAGCCCTTCTTCATGGCCTGAACTTTTCCCTTCATCATAACCTTTAGCAAAACCTTCTTCTTTACCTTGATTAAAGCCCTCTTCGTGCGCCGCTTGACGTATTTCTTCAATATCTTCTGCGGTTAATGGTGTCGGCTCTTCAATCTCAGTTTCTTCAGGTGGTTCATATTTCCAACTACTCTTTTTACCTAAAGCATTGGTTTTGCCATCGTCAACTTGTTGTGCTTGTTCAACATTAGGAATAGACCAAAGATCAGACTCTACTTCAGAAGAACCTTTTACAATTTTTTGGCTCATTATAAGAACTCATCTCCACCGCCTGCACCACCCAGCATGATTTCGCCTGCATCAGACAGTTTTCTCGCTACAGCAAGAATTTCTTTTTGTGCGGCTTCTACTTCTGTAATGCGCACAGGTCCCATGGCTTCTAGATCATCCGCCATCATTTCAGCAGCACGTTTAGACATGTTAGCCATAATTTTTTCTTTAAGAGCATCGTCGGCGCCTTTAATGGCTTTCATTAATGCATCTTGCTGAACATCACGTAGGATCGCTTGAATACCTCTATCATCAACATCTGCAAGGTTTTCAAATACAAACATAAGATCTTGAATTTGTTGACTCATTTCTTCGTCGTGTTCGCGAATTGCGTCCATTAACGCGCCTTCGATATTGGTATCTAAATAGTTCATAATATCGGCCGCAGCTTTTAAGCCACCCATTTTCGCCGATTGTGCCCCTGCTTGTCCGGCAAACTGTTTTTCCATAATTTCGTTTAATTCTTGTAATGCAGCTGGTTGCACTTCTTCTAAATTAGCAATACGCATGGTTAAATCTAAACGAACTTTGTCAGCAAATTGACTTAATATTTCAGCCGATTGATCCGGCTCTAAATAAGATAATACGATGGTTTGAATTTGTGGATGCTCATTACGAATAATGTTGGCTACTTGTTTAGAGTCCATCCATTTTAATGAATCTAAACCTTTAGCGCCGCCGCCCATAACAATTTGGTCAATTAAATTGCCCGCTTTGTCTTCACCCAATGCCGCTGTTAATGCTTTACGTACAAACTCTTCACTTTGGAAACCTATGGTACTAAAGTTTTGAATTTCGTTAATAAACAGCTTATGTACTGCGGTAATTTTTTGTTGTGTAAAGTCTTGCATGGCAGCCATGCTAGTACCTACTTGCTGAACTTGCTTGGGCTCTAAGTGTTTTAAAATTTGCGCAGCATCTTCTTCAGACAAGCTCAGTAGCAAAATAGCTGCTTTTTCTGTGCCGTCTAATTTGTCAACATCAAACCCCGCAGGGGCGCTAGCCATAGGTGCTAGCCCTTGATTTTCATCACTCATCTTCGCTTAACCAACTTTTAACTACTTGAGAGGATAATTCAGGTTCATTTGCTACAAGAGCCCGAACAGCTTTTAATATGTCTTCATCACGATGTAAATCTGGTAGCTGCAAGCTTCCGTCTGGCGCAAAACCTACAGCGCCAGCATCAAATTCCGTGGTTAACATATCCATAGTTTCATCACCTAAATCAATATGACTATCAAGTGATTTGTCACCGTAATCGTCTGGTGTTTGGTCTGGATAAATTAAACGTTTCAACATTGGACGAACTACAGCCATTATTAATACGATAATAACCAATGCGCCAAGAACCAATTTCAAGGTTTTCATAAACCAAGGTTGAAGATAAATAGGCACTTCTTTTTCAACAATTGCAGCTTCGCGAGAAAACGGTAACGAAATAACTTCTAATACGTCGCCTCGCTGTAAGTCAAAACCCACACTACCTTGTAATAAGCGACGAATATTTGCTATTTCAGCTTCAGCTCTTGGTACATAAGACACAACAGGAGCCGTAGTAGCAGCTTCTTCGCCATCGGCACCTTCAGGTGCTGGTGTAGCAGGCGCGGTTGAGGTTAAATAATCTAACGCTACCGAAACACTCACACGACGAATAACACCCGTTTGTTGTTTAGTATGGCTGATAGCTTCATCTAATTCATAGTTTTTCGTTGATTCTAAATGATTACGGCTTGGCATTGCTCTTTTTTGCTCGCCGCCTGTCGCATTTTCAGGAATATCTGAATCTAATGGTGGCTGGTTTGATAGTGCACCCGGTATACCGCCTAACATGCCACCTATAGTTTTATCTTCAACTTTCATTTCACTACGTAAAGCAGGTAAATCAGAATTATAACGGCGTTGAGTTTCTTCGGTATTGGTAAAGTCCATCGTTACATCAACTTGCGCTGTGTAATTACCTAAACCCACAACAGGAATAAGGATTGAATCTATTTTTTCCATATATTCTGATTCACGTTTTTGTTCTATTTCAAATTCTTTACGTGAACGAGATGAAAGCGAACTTTGTGAACCTGAATTTAATAAACGACCATTTTGATCAGTAACAGTTACTTTGTTGGGTTGCATGCCTTGAACAGCTGAAGCGACAATATCGACTACAGCATCAACTTTTTCTTCCGATAATTGGCGGCCTTTTTGTAAGGTAAGTACCACAGTTGCGGAAGGAGACTTTACGCGTTTTGCGAAAATATTATCTTTTGGAATAGCTAATAAAACTTTAGCTCTTGCAATAGTTTGTAGCTCTTCAATGGTTCGAGCTAGTTGTTGTTCACGAGAATGTTTAAGTCGTTCACTTTCAAGACGTTGGCTTACACCAAAGCCCATGTCTTGCATAATAATTTCGTTACCTTCTTTTTTCTCGTAGGTTAAACCTTCACGAGCAAGTAACATTTTAACATTTTGATATTCGTCTGTAGGTACTGAAATAGTGTTGTTTTCTTGAAGGTAATCGACTTTATTCGCATCAAGAAAATCCATTGTTTTAATAAGTTGTTCGGTAGGAAGCTTAGTGATCACTCGATATTCAGCTTGGTTCGCCCACATGATCACAAATATAGCGATAACTAAACAAATAGCTAATGCCATAATTAGGGTTAATTGTCTTAGCACATCTACATTGCCAAGAGCAGATGAGAAACCTGACTTTTGTTCTTCAGATATGCTATCTGAACCGTCGTCAGTTACGACCATACCTGTATTATCAACTGTATCAGACACTTAATTTCTCCGAGAATTTTGGAAAGTTACAAACAAAAAGTCATACCTAAACAGGCATATTCATAATTTCTTTATAAGCTTCTACAAATTTATTACGTACTTGAACCGTTGCATCAAATGCCACACTTGCTTTAGATGCAGAAATCATGGTTTGCGCAAGCGTTACGCTAGAGTCACCTAATTCAAAAGCTTGACGCTGGGCCCCTGCGGTTTGTTGAAGATCGTTAACAGTATTAACGGCGTCTTTTAATAAACTTCCAAAATCGCTACCTGACTTATTTACTGACGGTATTGCATTATCAGATGAAACGGCTTGCGTATTATGGTTCATTGCCTCTAAAGACATGCTTTGCATTTGTGCAAATAAGGAATTTGATTTGATATCCATAGCAATCTCGCTTGTGTCAATTTCTTGATGTTTATATTGTTATTATGGATAAAGCAATCATGATGCCAAGGTAAGCGAACGTATAAGAGATTAAAATAAAAACTTTAAAATCAAAAGCTTGAAAGTGACTTAATTAGAAGGAATATAGATTATGCTTATATATAACAAAAAGCCCAGCATTGTTAGACTGGGCTTTAAGAAACTTAAGCAGGTATTTGAATACCTGAATCTCGCATTCTGGCTATTTTATAGCGTAAAGTTCTCGGGCTTATACCCAAACGTTCAGCTACATTTTTACGGCTACCTTGGCATGCGTTTAAGGTATCTAAAATAATTTGATGTTCTTGAATTTTTAACTCGTTACCGAGTTTGTCTTCAGAAAGCGTTTGAGTTTCATTTGTACTTGGGAGCGTTGTTGTTTCAAATTGTTCAATAAGTAAGTCGCTCGCATCAATCACATTATTACTATATAAAATAAGTGCTCTTTGAATAACATTATCGAGCTCTCTTACATTACCTGGCCAATCATAGGCAATTAATTTACTACGAGCTGCTGTGGTAAATTCTGGGATCATGTCTGAATTTTTTTGCACAATACGTTCAACTAAATGTTTTGCTAGAGGTAAAATATCATCTCGTCTTTGCGCAAGAGCTTTCCAAGTAAGAGGAAATACATTTAATCGATAATATAAATCTTCTCTAAATACACCTTCAGCTACGGCTTGTTGTAGATCTCGGTTACTGGTTGCAATCACTCTTACATCTAATTTAATGGTTTTACGGCCACCTAATCGCTCAACTTCTCGCTCTTGTAAAACACGTAAAATTTTAGCTTGTAAGCCTAAATCCATTTCGGTAATTTCGTCTAGTAGTATTGTACCACCCTGAGCTTGTTCAAATTTCCCCGGAGATGCTTGAATAGCTCCCGTAAATGCGCCTTTTTCGTAACCAAATAAGGTAGCTTCTAACATATTTTCAGGAATAGCGGCGCAATTTATAGCCACAAAAGGCGCTTCTGCACGATCTGAATTGTAATGAACATACTGAGCAAGTACTTCTTTGCCTGAACCACTAGGTCCTAGCACCATAACTGACGCTTCGGTTGCCGCAACTTTTTTCGCAAGAGATAGTAATTCAATACTTTTAGGATCAGCGACCACAGGTTCAAACATATTAGTTATTTCAAGAGGTACGTATTGATTCACCATATTCAATAGCACTTCGGGTGAAAAAGGCTTTGCCATATAATTACTAGCACCATCTTTCATTGCTTGTACAGCATCATCAATAGTGCCATAGGCTGTCATAATTAATACAGGCATTTGAGGAAGATTATTTTTGATACTTTTAAGAAGAGATAAACCAGACATCCCTCCCATTTGTACATCACTTACCACTAAATCAACTTTATGATTTTTTAGTAATAATAATGCTGCTTCACCAGATTCAGCTTCTATACACTGAAATCCCGCGAGTAGTAATGTATCAACTAAAGCTTCTCTTAAACCTGCGTCGTCTTCAACAACTAAAATTTTACTTGTTTTCATTAGCATTCTCCATAGGTGAGGCATGAAAGTTCGCTACTGATGAATATTCGTTCGAGGCTGCACTCGTTGGCGTTGAATCGTTATTAGCTGACGGATTAAATGTTGTTTCGAGTAAAGGGATGTGAATACAAAAATGTGCTCCCTCTCCCGCTTGACTCAATAGTTTAACGTCGCCTTGGTGCGCATTAACTACAGATTTAACAACAGCTAAACCTAAACCCGTGCCTTGAGAGCGTGATGTGTAAAAGGGTTCAAATATTTTATCTGCTAATTCTTTATCTATACCTTTACCGTTATCTCGTACACTGATAAGCGCATAGCCGTCTTTACAGTAAGAAGACAACTCAACTTTAGCGCCTTCTTTAATAACTTGAATGCTATTGAGTACTAAGTTTTGAATAGCGCCTGTAAGAGCACTTTTATTACCTAGTATTTGGCAGTCGTCTTCACATAGCGAAAATGTTATTTCGGCATTTTCTTTTTTAATAATGGCATCAATTGATTGAACCGAACTAGATAAAAGTTCATTAATAGATAAAGGTTCTACAACCTGTTGTTTACCACTTTTAGCGAAAAGCAGCATGTCGTTAACTTGTTGTTCTAAATCACTTAACCTTGTCATTAGCTTATCTTGAAAGTTTTCTCGTGATTCGTTAGTTAACTTTTTATTTTGTAAATTTGCACCATACAACATAGCAGCTGAAAGCGGTGTTCTAATTTGATGTGCTAATGTTGATACCATTCTCCCTAAAGAAGAAAGACGTTGTAATTGGCCTAATTTGTCTTGCAGTAAACGAGTTTCGGTTAAATCGGTGATCATAATGAGTTGCCCCGGCTGATCGCCTAGCGCAGTAATTTCTAATTTAACTCTTCGACCGTCCTTTAAAGACACTTCATGCCAATCGTCTGCTCTTGGTTTAAAAGAGCGTTTGATCACATCAAACCATGGTTGACCTAAAATAGGTTCATCAAGTAATTGACGAGCGACATCATTAATTTTTACAACAACACCATTGCCATCAAGAATGATCATTCCTGTTGGCATAACATCAATAACTTGGTTCAATTGTTGAATTTTTTCTTTTAATGAATTTATTTCATTTAAATTAGAATGCAGAGTTACATTTGCAGAAGGGCCTACCGCATTGTAAGAAAAAGCGGTTTGATCAAATGTATTATTGATATTGGAAACGGTTGAAGCTGCATATGTCATAATTCATCACTCAATTATTGATAACACATACAACAAAGCATTTACCATGCCAAACAAAAAATCATTAATTTTCAATAAATTAAAACGTAATAACATTAAAAACGGATATTCTAAATGGGTCAATTTTTTGGCTAAAAGCAAAGATTAATAGCTTTTTATTAAGACATTAATAAGATGGGCGTAGCTAAAAGACAATAAAAAAGGATATCAATACAATATCCTTTTTCTTCTGATAAATTGTAAAGTTAGCTTTTTTGTAAACTGTATTTACGCATTTTCTCAACAAGTGTTGTTCTACGCATACCTAAAGTTTCAGCAGCTCTAGCAACGACCCAATCGTTTAGTTCTAAAGCTTGAGTCACCAAGGAAACTTCAAGATCAGCTAAATAATCTTTAAGGTTAAAACCTTCAGATGGTAATACTAGAGTTTCTGTAAAGTCAGGTTCAGGTGTTTGAATCTCTTCTTCATCACCGTCATCATCGCCATAATCAAAGCCTGAAAACAGGTCATTAATGGCATCGCGCTCTTGTAATTCTTCTGGGTAGTCTTGTTGGTATTCGTCAACTTCAATATGTCGATACTTAATAGGAAGCTGACCAACATTAACAACTTGCTCGTTGTACATTATGATCATACGTTCAATTAAGTTAGATAGCTCACGTACATTACCTGCCCATTTATGTTCTTTTAAAGACTCTATCGCCTTTTCGGTAAAACGAACACTATGACCTTGTTCAGCAGTAAAACGAGAGATTAATTCTTTCATTAATAAGGGAATATCCTCTTTACGTTCTCGTAACGCAGGGGTTTCAATGGGAAATACATTTAATCGGTAATATAAGTCTTCACGAAATTCGTTGGTTTTTATCATTTCTTCTAAATGCTGATGGGTTGCTGCAATAATACGTACATCAGCTTTAATACTTTTACTCCCCCCTACTCGTTCAAAGGTACGCTCTTGCAGAACACGTAACAATTTAACTTGCATAGGCTGTGGCATATCACCAATTTCATCTAAAAATAGTGTTCCGCCTTCTGCCATTTCAAAGCGCCCTTTACGGGTAGAAATAGCGCCAGTAAAAGCACCTTTTTCATGTCCAAATAACTCACTTTCTAACAAGTCTGGTGGAATAGCGCCACAGTTAACGGGTACAAAAGGCCCTTTAGTACGATCAGACAAGTTATGTATATTACGTGCAACAACCTCTTTACCTGTACCTGATTCACCTAAAATTAATACATTTGCCTCAGTACTTGCTACTTGCTCAATTAAAAATCGTACTTGTTGCATTGGCTCACTAGCGCCCACCAATGAACGAAAAAGTACATTAGGGCAATTACCACTACGTTTATTAGGTAAATTATTGTGGTAATGATGACTATGATGGATCATTTCGGTTAGCTGCCCATAATTTAATGGGAGCGTTAATTCACCAATAACGTTGTTGTAGCCAGCAATGAGCGCTTTATCGATAAGATCATGGTAAATAAATGGGCAAGCAGGATGAGATTTAATAATGGCCTGTAAATGTTCTGATATTTCACCACATAATATTACGGTGAGAATATTAGGTACATCAACCAAGTGTTGAACTATTTCATCTTCAGGAAAAACATAAAAATGCTCTCCCACAAATGCTAATACAGTTTCTATTTGACTTCGTCTTGCCGGATCATTATCGACAACTAGAATATGTTTCTGTCCTTGCATAATTCCCTGATGATGAATATTTGTTTTTCTATGCTTTAATCATAACTTGCTTAAGTGAATAATCAATAAAAAATTGACGCTTATTAGCCATTTATTTGACATCGTTTAAAATTCAATCACTTAAGCTAGATTGGAGCGTCATTATTTGCTATTGCTAGGCTTTCAGGCGTACCAATATCACGCATATATCCTTTATTTTCCCAACCATTAACTTGGTTAATAAGGTATGGCATTAAATGGTAACTAATATCTGACTCATCATTTGCAAGTGTACTTAACATACCGTTAACACGCTTATCAAATAAATACACGGCGGCATTAGCTAAATTAGATGGCGGCTTTTTAACTTTTTCATGAAAAGCAACAACACAATTAGCGTCATCAAGTTCAACTATGCCACAACTTTGAGGGGAGTCTGTTTTAAATAACATTAAGGTTCCCAAACAGTTTTCTTTGCGTTGCTTAAAACTTGCGATAAAACTTGTCCAATCGCAAATACAGAGGTTGTCTGCATGGGCAATTAATACATCGCTATCACACCAAAATGCTTTTGTAGCCTTTAAAGTACCTAATGTACCGAGCAGTTCTTCTTCATGAAATGTGGTTATTTGATCTTTAAAAGGAGAATTTTCAATAAATTGGTTAACTTTCTCGGGTAAGTAGTGTGTATTAATTAAAAATTCAGAAAAGCCCGCTTTAGATAATTGCTCTAACCATATTTGCAACAAAGGTGTTTGATTAATAGAAACCAAACATTTAGGTATATTGTTAGTAATAGGCTTTAAACGTGTACCAAAACCTGCGGAAAGTAAAATAGCTTTTTTAATAGGTGATACTTTAGTTGCGTTACTCATGTTAATTGCTCTAACGCTTGCATCAATTCTTTAAACTCAAGCGGTGTATTACCCACGCGAGATACTTGGCATGCCGCGGCAACAGAACCAATTAAAGCCGACGTCCATAAATCGCCACCACTCACCAAAGCCATCGCAGTAGCCGCTAACATACAATCGCCAGCGCCAGCAGGATCTATAGGGTTACTCGCTAATGCTGGTATTTTATCGTTGTTCCAATGATGTACTGCACCCTTTTCGGTTCTGTGTAATAGTGCCCCTTCATCAGCAAGGGTAACGATAATATTAGGGCATTGCATTTTTTGATGCAGTTTATCAGCAAGAACAACTAAACCGTCTCGCGTATTGTTAAGGGCAACACGTATTTCACGTTCAGTAGGCGTGATTAAATCGACGTTTTTAAAACGCGCAATATCCCCCACCTGTGATGAGGTTTGGCTATCTGCAGATACCATAACATTATGCTTGTTACATAAAGCAATAATGCCATCAACTAATGGTTGAGGTAAAATTCCGTAGTTAAAATCTGAAAAAATAACTAAATCTGTTTGAGAAATTTCTTCTGCGAGTTGTGTCATTATCGCTTCTTGAATATCTATACCAATATCATGCTCACGAAAGTCATTCACTCTGAGTAAGGTTTTATTACCCACACGGTAACGGCGTTTTTTTGTGGTTGGCCTTGTATCATCAACAAAAGTTCGAGCTTTAAGCTGATACTCGCGCATTTTCTCGTAACCATAAATGGCCGCTTTATCTTCACCAAGGACAGTATAAAACGATACATTTTTCGCGCCTAAGCCTTTAGCATGTGCAGAGGTAATACCTGCACCTCCTAAAAAGAGCTTTTTCTCGTCGGGCGTTACAACAATAGTAGGATCTTCTTGCGACATACCTACAGCGTTACACTGCATATATTCATCAATAATGGTATCGCCAATGACTAATATATTAAGCTTCGAAAAATTTGCCATAACCCGCTCAATATCAGCCTTGTTAATATGATGGCGGCTCATATAATTGCTTAGTTTACTGACGTTTAATACGGGTTGTTCGGTTTGACGATTAAAAACAGAAGACGATTTTACATGAGTATAACCTGAGCTAAATATTAGCTTACCACCAAAGGTTTCTATCGCCTTTTGCTCAGGGTTAAGTTTGTCTTCGTACTCTTTACCTTTTACAACAACATGAGGCTTCAATTTTTCAATAAGTGTTGTGGCTGAATCGTAATTAATAAAACAATAATCAACAAAGGCTAACGACGCGACAATATCTGAACGGTGAGTAGCATCGTTATAATCGGTTTGAGTTAATAATTCATCTGCATTTACTCCAACAACCAGAGTATTACCGCATTCTTTAGCAAAGCGAAGCAAGCGGATATGGCCGGGATGAAGAATGTTAAAATCGCCGGTGACTAAGACTATTTTACCAAGTGATTTTCGAATAGACTCAATATCTTTAAATAAAACAGTCATTAAATAGACTCTTCCCTATATTAAATTTTCAAAATGTATTAATGCGCGTGTAATCTTTCTTTGTTCAAGATCAGTTAAAGCTTGGTTAATATCCATTAACGAATATTCATTCGATAATAACTTCTCTACAGGTAAAGTATATTTATTAATAATATCTACAATAAACGGAATATCTTTATCTGGTTTAGAGGCGCCCCCCCAACTACCTTCAATTTGCTTTCCACAAATAAGATCAAAAGGATCAAGTTGAATGGTTTCACCTGATGGCGGATGAGAAGCAAAAATGCATTTTCCTCCTCCTTTTTTAACTAATGAAAACGCAGCTTCAATTGTTGATGTTTTTCCTGCCGCTTCCACGATATAGTCAATACCTTCAGGGAAGTCAATTAAAAACTGTGCACGTCCTTGCTCACCTACTTCATAGCAATGAGTGGCTCCTAGCTCTTTGGCTAGTATTAACTTACTTTCTTCAATATCAAAAGCAATAACGTGACTCGGTTCAAAATGCTTTAAAGCTAATAATGCACTTAAGCCAATTCCACCTAAACCATATACACCAACAGACTTTCCAATTTTTGGTTTTAGCTGATTTAATACAATGCCAGCGCCTGTAGGTAATGCACAACCCAAAAGAACCGCTGTTTTTTTGTTTATACCTTTAGGTAGCTTAACCAAACGGTTTTCAGATACTACGGCATAGTTTGAAAATGTAGTTACAGCACCTGCATTAATCTCTCGTTCATTATGCAAATATTTACAACCACCAGCATCGATACCTTCTGACTTTATCCAGCCTAATATAACGTCATCACCGACACTAATTTTCTGAACTTTTTCGCCTACAGCGACAACCCTACCAACACCTTCATGCCCTAACATATGAGGGAGAAATTTATCTTCGCCTCGCCTGCCTTGTACTTCCATAAGCTGGCTATGACATACGCCTGAATAATCAAGTTTTATCAATACCTGTCCTTTTCGTAAAGTTGGTATGGTAATGTTTTCACAAAGAGTTAGGGGCTGGTTAATTTGTTCTAATATAGCGGCAGTTATTTTCATTTTTATCGCATTTTTAAGTATTGTTGAGGTTAAGATCAGGCACTAATAAAGTTGCTTCTAAACTGACTCTTGTTTTATCTGATTTATTTTCCATACCACGATGAATTAATCCATCATGAAAAACAATGAAATCACCAGATTGTGTAGGTACATCATAGATGCTTAATTGCGATACATCTTCATCAAATTTTGGTTTAGCAATACCGGTGTGATCGACTTCTCCATGATATTTCCAATCGTTTTTAAGATGGGAACCCGGAATAACACACAAACCGCTTTTATTTTTTACCACATGAATGGCTATCCAAATCTTTAAGCGCCTCATACCTTCAGGCATAGTCCCGTGACCTAAATCCCAAAACCATTTATCGGCATGATAATCACCAATATCTGAATTTCCAGGGCGAACAATTCGCCAATACATTTCCTGCCAACCGCAACCTTCTTCAGTAGCTACAGCTTGAATATCGAGACGCTCTTTCAAGGTTTGAAAAAAAGGTAATGCTAATATTGTTTCAAAAGCATTGGGCCCTAATATACGTACATTTTTCGGCCACATTTTTCGATGTTCAACTTTATCAGAAAGTTCATGATAATTTGACATATCAGTGTGATAAAAATGCTTAACTTCTTTAGGTGCTAACATTAACAAACGTGCTAAATATTGATCTCGGATAAACGCACGCAAAATTTTTAATTCACCTTCTGACATAGCACCAACAAAAAATCCTTGGTCTTGCTCAATATTATTAATAGCTACTTCATAATGATTAACACGCATACTAATTTCCTTTGCCATATACTGCAGATAATAATTCAGTAAAGCTTTGATTATTTAATTTTAACTCAGAAGAACTAATAGCATTTAATGAACCAAAAAGTACTGGTGTAATACCTTTTGAAGTAGCAGAAATTTTAATTATTTCTGCCTTTAAATCTAAATAAGATAAGAGTAATTCGGCCATTTTTGCATAAGATAAATCTTCAGCCCCCGATAACTGATAAATGCCTGATTTTTTCTCCTCGCAAATAGCGATTAAAGTATCAACGACATAATTTAAGGAAATAGGAGCTGCACAATAATCATCAAAAAGAATGATATTTTGCTGTGTTTTCGCTTTATCAACAATGCCATCAAATAAAGCGTAACCTTTACCTACTACTTTAGTTAAACGTAAGATTGCGGTATTTAATTTATTCTCGGTAATAAATGTTTCTACTTGTACCTTTTGCTGACCATATAACGTAGTTGCTGAATAATCACTTTGCCATTCAATAAATGGAGTTTGATGATTGAATACTTGAGAGCTAGAAAGAAAAATAGAAAATACACCTAATGCATTTAATTTCGATAGTAATAATACCGTATGATTCACATTAACCAAGGTAGAGAAATGCGGCTGTTTAATACACGCAGCGTTACTTGTCATTCCAGCGCAAAATATCACTGTATTAATATCTTTTATTTTAATATTTTCAATTAAGAAATCCATACTGTCTATATTAGCTAAATCGAAATACCAATTTCCCCCCTTTTGCTTTCGACTTGTTGTATAAACATTAACTTCTGCATTAGGTAAAGCAGTTTGACACGCTGAAGCAATAAAACCATCACCACCAATAATTAAAATATTATTCATAATTTGCCGTTGAGATATAAAGTTTAGTGATTTTATTTAAGTTTCAGCATTACTTAAATTCAAGGTTTAGTTAACAACTGTTTTTCATCATCATTTAATGCGTAATAGTCATCACCTAAGCTGCCAATCACACTACTTGTTAAACGAGTGTAATAACCTGCTTTTAAGTTTTTAGTTAACGGATGAAAACTGTTTTTTATTCTAAAATCGATTGCCCATCGAGTCATATGACTTTGATTAGCTTTTTGACCATGAATAAGCCCAAGTGTAAAACCCAGTCCGGAACCAAAAGGGAGAGAAATACAAGTTAATTTAGACTCGTCTAAGCCTACAATTTTTTTAGGCGCATATAAGAAACCCATTTGATTTTTTGGTGTACCACGAACAACATCTTCTCGGTTAAATTGCTCAAGTTCACTATCAGGAATAAGGTGACTTTGCGGAATAACATTTAAACCACAACCTTCAACCTGATCCACTAAAGGTAATGAAAGTGATACTTCATAAGCGGAATTACCATAATGCGTATCTCGGTGAATTCCGATGTTGTCTGTAAAAACACCTGGCCTTGCAATACGTAAATATAAATTAGTTTGGACATCTAAATCTTGTCCAAAAATACTTGTAAAAAAATCAAGGTTATCTTGTACAAAATATCGGTGTTTTTTATCGTTATTCAATTGCGTAAATACAGCAAACTGAAACTCATCATGCTGCTCATTTGTTAACTCAATGTCATGATAATTTTCTAACGATGTAAATTTTTTACCAAAGCTATCTCGTGCAATACGCTCACAAGTACTTTTAATTTCCTGTAAAAACTCAAGGTTATCAAAACAGTAAGTAAAATAACCTTGCTGCTTAAAACGATCAATATCAATCATAACTAAAATGGCCCTTTAAAATATTCTCCAGGAATATCATGATGTCCTTGACGAATGAGATGTTGATAAAGATCACCTATCGTTCCACTTTTTACTATTTTATGTGCTTTCTCTGCAATTTCTTTGGCACCAAAATAATATTCTTTAGTTAAAGCGTAACTTGTTGGCTCAGGAATATCAGGCATAGCTAAACGTACTGGTGCGCACTTTAATAAAGAAAAATAGTTTTCAGATACATAGCTAACAATTTCACTGGCAACAGAGCCTGTAGTAGCACCACTATCTAACACTAATAAGCGTCCTGTTTTTGCAACAGACGTACTAATGGTTTCCCAATCAATAGGCTTAATAGAGCGTAGATCAATAAGCTCAGCAGAAATACCCTGTTTTTTTAATGCCTCGACAGCGTTAATCGCTTCAATCGTTAAATATGACATTGAAACAATCGTAATATCACTCCCTTCTTTAACTACTCTTGCTTTATGCATAGGTAAATAGTCAGGGTGTTCAGTTACATTGTCTGCAACTACCCCCTGTTGATTATGCAACCAACGATGCTCTAAAAATATAACGGGGTTATTGTCAAAAACACTCTCTAACAACATGCTTTTTGCATCTTGCGGTGTAGTCGGCATTAACACTTTTAAACCAGGAATATGAGCAAATAATGCTTGTAAGTTTTGTGCATGTGTTGGACCTTGCCCCCAGCCTCGGCCAATTAATAACCGAATAGTTAAAGGAACACTACGTTGCCCGTTAAACATATATTGCCATTTAGCGGCATTATTAATTAATTGATCAAGTGCTAATAAAAAGAAGTCTAAACGTTGATGAACCATTACGGGCCGCATGCCAGCAAGCGCAGCGCCAATGCCTATACCCGTCATTGCATTTTCAGCCGTTGGCATATCAAAAATACGTTCTGGGTAGGCTTCAACAAGATCTTTAGTGGTGCCAAAAATACGACCTGGGTCGTCGATACCTAAACCATAACAAAACACATCATTAGACTGTTCCATCGCACTAAATAACGCTTGATTAATGGCTTGTGTATAAGGGATTACTTTTAAGTTATTCATAATGCCCCTCATTATAAACGTAATGAGCCAATGTATTGTTATCTGGAAATGGTGATTTCTCAGCAAATTCAAACACTTGAGATATTTGCTCTTTAATATTAGCTCTTAATCTTGTCATTTTTTCAATAGAAAATATGTCTTGCTCAACTAACCAGTTTTCAAAACGTGAAATAGGTTCTTTTGCCTGCCAAGATAAAAACTCTTCTTCACTACGATAGCCAATATGATTATCATAATTTGGCCCGCAGTGCTCACGCCAGCGATAAGTATCAAGCTCAACAAAGCAAGGGCCGTTCCCCTTTTTTATATTGGCAATTATTTGCTTAAATAGTTGATAGTTAGCAGTCACATCATTACCGTCACCATGGTAGCTATCTAAACCGATAGCTTGCGCTAATTGATGAATTTTACGATTTTTGGGTTGGCGTTTATCTAAGCTGGTATACACTGAATATAAATTATTTTCACACACGAATAATACGGGTAGCTTTTGTAGTACGGCGAAGTTAGCAGCTTCATAAAACGCGCCTTCTTCTGTAGCGCCATCACCTAAATAAACAACGGTAACATTTTTTTCATTACGCATTTTTTGGCTCAAGGCTAAACCAACCCCTAACGGAATAGTATTACCAACTATAGCGGTTGAACCTTTAAAACCAACACTTTCGTCAATCAAATGCATTGAACCACCGCGACCACCACTGCAACCTGTCGCTTTACCATAAATTTCAGCTAACATTGCTTTAGCACTACCACCTTTACCAAGGTAATGAGCATGCGCTCTATGGGTAGAAACCGCATAATCTTGATTCGACAATAAAGGTGATAGCGCTGCAGGTGCACCTTCCTGCCCAATAGATAAATGAGTTGGGCAACGCATTTTACCTTCGCTATATTTATCAGCAATTGCTTCTTCAAGATCTCGTATTAAATAAAGTTTATTTAAAATAGTTAGGCAATGCTCAGGGCTCATTACTAAATCTGTCATAAATTACCTTATGGGATAAACCAGTAAAAATCGCCAGTGTAATCAACCTTTTTGAAAAAGGCCTGCCATTCATCAACATGCATAATCGTTTTTGCTGTTAAATTCCAAGCATACATACGTTCTTTTTCTTCATCATTACGATAAGCATCAACTGTGATAAATGCTCTACCTTTACTCACTCGCATAATTTCTTGTAAAGCAATAGCGCAATCATCTAATTCGAGGTTATGAACGGTGTTGATACTAAAAACGGCATCAAAACTGTTATCTTCATAAGGTAGTTTTATCGCGTTACCCACTTGTAATTGTTCTTTTACTTCTTCTTTCGCGTTAGCAATAGCATATTCTGAAATATCTAGTCCTTGTACTGCAATACCCGGTACAAGTTCAGTAAAGTCATACAACATAAAGCCTTTAGCACAACCAACATCTAAAATTTTACTACTTGGAGATAATTGAAAATGTTGAACAAAGTCAGGAATAACAGGTTGCCAAAAGCGCGAAAAATACTTAAAGCCACCATAACCATATAAACGGTCACCATCAAAAAAATCTTTACCAAATTGACGAGCGATAGCACGCATTTCTTCAGTCAAAGCATCTTGTCTTGCATGCGGATCTCGTTTGCTTTGAGGGTAATTACGTAATAAATCAATTTCCATTTTATAAATTATGCCTTATGAATATAATCAAGGGGTTGCTGCTGTAGTACAGCAATATTTTCTTGCGCCCACTTTATGGTGCGGCTAATACCAGTGTCGAGACTAATACTATCTTGCCAACCAAGTTCATTTCTTATTTTGCTCGTATTTAATAAATAAGCCGCATCTTTACCTTTACGATCGTCACTAACTTCGCAAACTTGATTAAAGTCTGCCGACATATTTTGGCAAATTAATTCAACTAATTCTCGAATAGTTACCGTTGACGGTGTCGCAATATGATAACAATCGCCAAGTCTACCTCGCTCGGCAATTAAATGAGTTGCTGCTGACACATCATCAATATGAATAAATGAGCGTTCTGAATGACCTCCGCCATGTAATGATAATTTTTTGCCTAATAGGATATATAGAATGGTTCTAGGAACAATACGGTAAAGTTGCTGCCCTTCACCATAAACATTTGCAGCACGAGTGCTAATAACGGGGAACTGATGCACATTAAAAAAAGTTTTTAAACTCATATCAGCTGCTGCCCTAGAAACAGCATAAGGTGTACTCGGGTTAAATACTTGTGATTCGTCAATATACCCAGTACAACTTCCGTATACTTCAGGCGTTGTAATATGAATATAGCGGTCTAAGTAGTCTTTATGCCTAAGCATATTATGCAGCTTAATCATCGATACAGCATTAGTCATAAACCAATGTTCTGGAAAGTCCCAGCTTTGCCCAACCATACTTTGCGCAGCAAAATTATAGATATGACTGGGTTTTAACTTATCTAATAATATCTCTATTTCTGGTAAATGATGATTAACATCAAGTTGAAAAAAGTTAACTTGGTTTTTACTGTTCGCCCACGAATATGGCAATAATGCAGCAACAGGTGCTGCTGAACGACTAATACCAATAACTTGGTACCCCTGCTCTAATAAATATTTACAATAACTAGCACCTGAAAACGAGTTACTACCAATGACACAAACGGTCTTATTCATAAAGTACCCTAATAATTTTTATTTAACACATAAAGCGAATAAATAATGAGCCATGGGATAAAAACCAGTATGAACAACTTCATCATTCATCGAAAATAAAAACACATGCTTAAAATGCTGCTCTAATAACGTTTTAAAGTCATTACCTGATTTACAGTTAACATGCCCTTCAATACTTTGTGGTGATGCATAATGTTGAGATTCAAGCGAAGGTATACCAATAATAGCTACCCCATTATCATGGGTTGATTGGTTTAAATGTTTAAGTATGCCATGTTCATACTCAGGTAAAATGTGTTCAAAAACATCTAAACAATAAACCGCATCGTGCTTTGTTACAGTTGGCCCAGATAAAATATCGTGTACTTGAGCATTTTTTTGCCAATCATAACGTGCATTTTGTTGTACTTTTTCAATAAAAACAGGATCAAAATCGCTCACTGTAAGCTGTTCAACAGAATCAGCTACAATGTGAGAACCAAAAGCATCAGCACAACCAACTTCTAATACTCGAGCCTTTCCCGCTAGCATTTTTGCGACAAATTTATAGCGGGATAAAACAAAAACTACACGTTTAGGATCATCTTGCCATACTTGGTTGGTCATAAAGCCAAGTTTAGTTTCAGGGTATTCAAATAGAGTATTGTATTGAGCTTCTTTTGTATCTTTTTGCATATTAACTCTCTGTTAAATATGTATTTTATTAACGAACAACACTTAAATATTGTTGACCTCGCCCAAACCACTTTCGAAACAAAGATAAGTCACAATCGAAGTCACCATTTTTTAATAAAGGAATAGCGGCTATAAAATTATTGATAGCTAATGATGTTTCTATCATATTTTCACCAATTAATTTGTCTATGCTTTTAAGCACAAGAATAAAATTGTCTAAATCTTTTTCTAAACAAGATGTTCTATATACATTATGTATTTGCATTGCTTTATCGCAGAGTCTTAATAATTCTTGCGATTGAGATTGCTCAAAGGCAATTTTAGGCGTTACTCGATAATCAATTAAATAAGGAGACCACTCTGTATAACTTTGAAGTATGGTATTTTTATTACCTGAATGGCTTTCTTTATACCAACGCCAGTCTTGAATAAATTTTGGCGAACAGCCAAGTACATTAAATTCATCAGGTAATGCAACTAGAGCCTCTTCTAATGAAAAAAGACTGTTTTCAGTCCAAGAATGAATTATATTATCTAAAACCCAATCTTTATGGTGTCGGCTCATTCCCGATAGGCTATTTAGATCTTCCTTAAAAAATAATGTAAGGTAATCGAATAAAGGCTCATCATCGATAAATTTTTGCTTAAATAAAGGTAATAATATTCGTCGACAGATTTCAGCTAGATAACTAACAGAACTAACCGTTGTAAAGACACAAATGCCATTGGGTTTTAAAGCAGATAATACATTGTTAAGAAATTTAGCAGGGTCCTTTTGCCCAGGAATCAAACCTTCACATAACACTAAATCAAATTGTTCGGGAAATGAATATGATGATACATCGGCTTGAATAATTGATGCACTATTACCATATTCACCATTATCTATTCTTTTTTGAATATTGCTGACAGCCGCATTGGCGCCATCAACAAAAGAAATACTTTTAGGAGACCAGGAAGCTAAATGAAGCGCATTATCTCCAGATCCCGGACCTATTTCTAACAAAGTCCTACTTTTAATGACTAATTGTGTAATACCTAGACTCAGAAAAAGAGCATTGCGTTGAGCAAAATGTAATGCAGATCCGGCACCATGTTGGTGAACGGGTATTGAGTTTAATTCATCATAGAAATCAAGAAATGCACGATCTGACATAAAGAGTCCTACCCTAAAAATTCATGTAATAAACGCATTAACATATGACCTACCACTAGTTGTAAATCTTCTGAAATCTGCATATCGTCAATTTCAAAATGGATAGGTAAATCTAGAATTTCTTTCGCTTTTCCGCCCGAAAATCCAAGAACTCCCGCAGTAAACACTCCCTTAGTTTTAGCACTTTCTATAGCTTTTATAATATTAGCTGAGTTACCACTACCTGAGAGTACTAATAATAAGTCACCTACGTTTGCTTTTACATCCAACTGATGTGAAAAAATAGCATTGTAACCCACATCATTTGCCAAACAAGTAATAACTGAGGCATTAGCTGATAATGCCTCTACCTTTAATGAATTTTTATTTTTAGGGCTAACCCCATATAGAAAATCGTTCGCTAAATGTTGGGCATTTCCAGCACTACCACCGTTACCGCAAATATATAAGTTACCGCCGTTGTTAATTAAAGTTAATAATTTATCAGCTAATAGCTCAACGTCTTGCCAGTTGGTATTTGAGAGCAAGGCCGTTAACTTGCTTGCATAGTTTGCACAGGTAAATTTTTTCATAAGACTGTCTTTTGCATCCACTTTAAATTATACCAACGATCTTCGTCTAATAACTTCCCTTGATGATAGGCTTCAATCATTTCTTCAATAGCAATTCTGACATTCTTTTTAGGTTTAAAACCTGTTGCCAATAGCTTATCTGAATTTACTCGGTATGAACGCGGATCATTAGAGGGCGTAACAACAACTTCAGCATCTATTTTCTCTTTAATAATTGCAGCAATCTCACCCACCGTTATGTTTTCGAAACCGGCATTGTATACGCCAGTTACTTGCGGGTTTTCTAATAAAAACAAATACAAATCAGTTATATCGTCGATATGGATATTAGGCCGAGCTTGTTCACCACCAAATACCGTAATACGTCCATTTTTAAGTGCTTGCATGGTTAACATATTAACCGCGACATCAAGTCTTTGGCGGGGTGATAAACCACAAACAGTTGCTGGCCTAACTATTTGTACAACCATATCGTCTGAATAACTTAACAATACACGTTCAGATACCATTTTAGTTTTGTTGTACTCAGATATTGGTTCTAATGAAAGTTCTTCCGTGACATTCTCTTCATCTTTTATGCCATATACACTGCCTGACGATGCATAAATAAAATGCTTAATGCCTTCTCGTTTAGCTCTGTCAGCTAATTGCATTGTAGCTAAAGCACTTGTTTCCCATGTTAATTTAGGATCTAAATCACCACAGGGGTCATTAGCAATTGAAGCTAAATGAATAATAATATCAACTCCATCAAGCGGAATGGATGGCGTATCAATCACGCTACCTTTTACAACAGTTAAATTGGTATGTTCAGGTAAGAAGTTACCAAACCACTGGGTATCAAAAGCAATAACTTTATGCCCTGCACTTAGTAATTTAGGAACTAAAATACTCCCCTTATAACCCGTTGCACCAGTTACTAATATTTTTTTTATATTCATAATTAACTAATTTATTAAAATAATTCAGGATATTGTGACAAAAAGCTGTCACAGACTAAAGAAGAAGAGTCTTTAAAAACAAAATCTGTAGGTAAACGTTCTATATATTTCTTTTGTAGAGGAGTTACTTCATTCAAAAACTCTCCATCAACTATTTGCTTTTCAAATTCATTAACGGCGGATAAAATTTCCTCAGGTGTATTCTCAACATATTGATAGCCATACTTACTTAATTTTTTTCCGTTAAAACACAATAAAATTGTTTCATTACTGTCCTCACTCAATACCTTACCTTTACAGACATCAATTAAATTCACTTCTTCGTTATTATGAAATAAATGCTTGGGTATAAACCTAGTATTTCTTGAATATTGAGGATTAAATGGAGTGGAATTTATTAATAAAATAGGTACGTCGAACAAGGCTGCCACACTAAATGGACCGGAAAGAGCGCCAATATAAAAGTAACATTGACTTATTAAAAGTAATTCAAAAAAGTCACCATATTCTTCATCTCTATCTAAACATAAATCTAAATAGTTTTCTGAGAGTATATTTAACTGCTGGTTTGACCCATTGCCAATTCGAACAACTTTATAGCCCTTATCAATCAACACTTCTACTGCTTTTTGATAATTAGCAATATTCGCGTCTCTATAGTCATGATAAGAAAAGTCAGCGTTTCTTGATATCTTACCTAAATAGTCGCTGTCTCTAACATGTAAACAGACTATTTTATCTGATTTTGATAATCCATAATGACCTAGGAGCTCCCATCCTTGAGCTATATCAGCTGGAGCAAGTTGTAATACAGAAGAATAATTATTATATATACGTATTAATTCTTGATTACCTTTAGTAACAATATTTTCATTTGTATTTCCTCTCATTACAGAATGTATATCATAAGGAAACTGAATAAAAAAAACCTCATCTAATAATTGAGCTCGAGTTGAATAAAAATCAAACCAAACTTTACTTTCAATAATATGAACATTATTTTTCAATAAATTATATAAGGCTGTGTTTGCAGGTGTTATTCCATTAGATATAAATACATAAAGACAATCATCTTCATGTACTTCATTTTTTTGACGACGCAACCATGGTTCTATTTCAACAGCTAAATGACCAATTCTATTTAGAGTTAATATGTTAATTTTTAATTTAATATACTTAGGATTGATATCTGCTAGTGTTTTATTAAATAGGTACTGACATTCTTCATCTTTAGGATCAATACTTAGTGCATAAGCTAATGCTATCAAAGCATCGGCCACCATATTTTTAGACATATAGGCTTTATATAATAATAAATACCCCGTAACGTCAGAGCTACGCATATTTACATAATGATGTAATAAATTAAAATCTAAGATTTCTTCTTGCTGTGCGTCTAAAACTTGTAGTTTCCATAATAGGTATTCTGAATTATTGGGATCTTTTTTGAGTAAAGTGTTGATTACAGGTAATAATGTATCGTATTTACCCATTTCTTGATGAATCCTAACATGTTCCACTAACTGCTGAATACTTGGGCTCTTTTGCATTTTTATACCTTTAGTATGATTTTAGTAACATTCTAATAATAATCAGATAAACTCTATCTAACGATTAAAATTTTGACGCTTTTCTATAGTAAAGTATTCAAGCTAATATTATGCCAATAGTCATTAAATCTTAGACTATTGGCATAATATTAGCTTTATACTAGTTTAATAGACACAGTAATATAATTTTGACAAACAAAACATAAGTAGACCAACTTACCCACATCATTTACAAAATATAGGCTTTAAAAATGACATCAAGCGAAGACGTGCTATCTGAACAATTTCAAATAAGTCGCTACAATGAAAAGTATTTACACTCCGTAAATAGAAAATTATTTGAAAGAGAAAGTTCATCTTCTATGTTTGAAAGACAATTTGGTGAAAAACTTCAAAAAGAAGAAAAGCTATACATTATATTGGGAACCGACTCAGGTTTATTACCCACTTATTTGCTACAAAATAAAACACCTAAAAATACACGGTATTTATTTATAGAACTCCCTTATATCATTGACAAAATAAAAGAAAACATTCCAACTAATTACGATAAAGATACTTTTCAATTTACCACGTTAGATCAATGGCAAAAAACAGCAGAAGCATTTGAGATCAATGTTTATATTTATAAAGATAGTATCGAATATATAAAATCTTTTTCGGCTATTGATTCATTTTTAATAGATTATCACTCAACCAATTTAAAAATGATTAAAGAGTTAGAAACAATATTCTTTTTCACTCGAGCATTGGTGGGAGTTTTCCCATTCATGACACGACAATTAGTGAATATTACTGAGAATAAAAATTCATTAACCTTATTAAACAATTTATTTAAAGGTAAAACCTGTGTAATTCTTGGTGGTGGGCCTTCTCTTGATGACGACATAGAATGGATAAAAGAGAACCAAGAAAATTTAGTCATTATCGCAGTATCACGTGTTTCTAAAACATTATTAAAAAATAATATAACCCCACATATGGTGGTATGTGTTGACCCTTACGATGTCAGCTTTGATGTGAGTAAAGAGCTTTTATTAATGTCAAAAGAAGTACTTTTTATTAATGCTAACTGTGTAACATCACCGTTGTTATCACAATGGTCTGGCCGTAATGTTTGTATTGGCGCAAGGTTTCCTTGGAAAGAAGAGTCAGATGAAAACTGCAGCATAGTAGGTGGCCCCACAGTAACTAATACCGCTCTAAAAGCCGCAATAGAGATGGGCTTCGCTAATATTTTATTAACGGGTGTAGACTTATGTTATGCGTCATCAGGTGTTACTCATGCAAAAGACAGTAATGAAGCTAAAGTTGGTCCTACACTTGGGCAACCCGGTATATGGGTACCAACATATGCAGGTGATAAAGCAGAAACACAAATAGCATTCGACAATGCGATATCAGCCCTTTCTAAGCAGGCAAAATCAGCCTTAGACATGGGGGTAACCATATATAACCTTTCAGCGAATGCCGCTGTTGCAGAATATATTGATCATATTCCTACATCAGCACTTTCATTTGAGAATGAAGCAAATAACGCATGGGAAATCATCAATAATGCTCTTCCTCCTATGAGTAAAGATGCCATTCAAGAAGATAATAATTTTGTATTAACGAAAGTTAGTAAAATATTAAAAGATATAAAACAGATCAAAATTCTCGCAAAAGAAGCACTTGAATGTAATGAAAAAATATTTTCGATAAAAGGTAAAGAAAGTGAGAATTTTAAATACAAATTGCGAATGGATAAAATAGAAATAGAGCTTGATAAAAAATATAAAAAATCATCGGCTTTTGTTAAAAATTTTGGCCTAGATAAATTTATTAAGTCAGTACAAACATCTCATGAGGATTGGTCTGATGATCAAGTAAAAAATACTGGCCAAATATATTATCAAGCGTATGTAGACTCAAGCACAACACTTATTAAACATTTAGAAGAGACTGTAAATCGAATAAAAAGTAGAAAAGAAGAAGAAAAAGCATCACCTGATATTACTAAACTCTTTGAACAATGGGAAAAAGATAAGCACTTTGGGCGAGTAAAAGTATGGCAAATAAAACACCCTGAACATACCAATATACTAGAAAATAACTTCCCTGAAGAATTAGAACGTTTTAATACAAAGTTTCAAGATATTCTAAGTGATGAAGAATCGCAGCATATGAAAAAAATGAAGCTACAGTCATCTTTAGATGGTGTAAAACGTAAAATTATTATTTTATTTAATCAAAAAAATATTGATGCCTTAAATGTGTTGACTCACAGTTTGAAGCTATACGATAAAAATAATCATCAAGCACAAGAGCTTTACATAAATGCAGAGGCTTACTTAGCGATTTTACGACAAGATCATCAGTCTGCTTTAAGTTATTTTGATCAGCTAGATTCAGACACATTTTCAGAGGATGAATTACAGCAAATAGCTTTTTTAGGTATAAATTTATCTTTATATGAAAAAACATCTTGGGCATTAGAAAAGCTATCTAGCATCTCACCTAAATTTACCCCTCAATATGGAAAAGTATTATATTTACTAGGTGAATACGATAAATCAATTAATGTGTATAGCCAATATTTAGAAGACTTCCCTGAAGATTTAATAACATGGTTAGCACTTGGTAAAGTATATATAAAAATTAATGCTATCGAATCAGCACAATTAGCCTTCAAACATGTTTTAGCTAAAGAGCCAAACAATATTAATGCCCGTGAATTATTACAAAGCATAACGGATCTAACACAGTAAAATCAGAATAGAGGTTACCTTGTGGAAGCCTCTTATTTTTCTATCTAGGTATAAATCAATTCTCGTTAGTCAACTTAAGAATAGTATTTAGTAACGTATCGTACTCAACGGGTTTAGCCATATGTAAGTTCATGCCTGCGGCAAGAGAGCTTTCTCTATCTTCTTTTCGGGCGTGAGCTGTCATGGCTATAATAGGTAAATCAATAAACTGCTTTTGTTGCCTAATGAGTTTTGTTGCGGTTAAACCATCCATTACAGGCATTTGTATATCCATCAGAACAATATGAATAACGTTTTTCTCAAGTAAATCGAGAGCCACTTGACCATTTTCAGCAATTATAACTTCTGCTTTCATACTAATTAAAAGCTCTTTTGCAACGAGTTGGTTAACTAAGTTATCTTCAACCAATAAAACAACAAGGCCTTTTAAGTTTTCACTTTTTTGTAAAATAGTTGAAGGTTCTGTTTTATTTAAACGTGATATAGATTGCCCAATAGCACTCAACATATACCGATACAGAGGCTGTTCTTGTAAAATATATGGCACAGTAAGTTGCTCTAAAATAGGTTCGTGTACACTTATGTTGTACCCTTTAGTTTGGCAAATACAAAGTAACTGAATATATTGTTGAGACTCACTTTTAAGAAGGTCGAGTAAATTAACTTCAGCTGCTAATAGCACAACGTTATCATTTTTAGCCAACGTTTTAATTTCGTCTAACTTTGATATTTCGAGGTATTTCCAGCCAACTGTTTCAATGGCTTCAAGTAATGTATCAGGTAAATTAATTCCTAAATTACACAGTGTTAACGGCTTAGTTATTGAATCATCGATCTTGTTGTTATTTAACTCAAAAGGTAATTCTATTGTAAACTCACACCCTTGGTTTAACTCACTTTCAAATGAAATATTACCATCAAGTAATTGTACAATTTGCTGACAAATAGATAAGCCTAAACCTGAGCCGCCATACTGTCTAGTCATCGAATCATCGGCTTGCTTAAATGCTTCAAACAAATGAGATTGTTTATCAAGTGCAATGCCAATACCTGTATCTTTTATTTTAAAACAGATAATCGCATTTTTTGAACTTTGATTAAGCACCTCTACCGATATACTGATTTTTCCTTCTTGAGTAAATTTAACCGAATTTTGTAATAGATTGGTTAATACCTGCACTAAACGCATTTCATCGGTATTAACAAATTGAGGAACATTAGGATGAACATCAACAAAAATATGTAATTGTTTTTTATTGATCTGCCCTAGGTTGAGCATTATCGCTTTGTTAATAATAGCATCTAGACTTGCTCTTTCTTTCACTAATGTCATTTCACCTGACTCTATTTTTGCAAGATCAAGTAGCTGGTCAACTAAATATAAAAGTGATTTAGATGCACCATAAGCGTTATCAATATGCTGACGTTGATTATTGGTTAAAATAGAACGACCTAATAAGGTGATCATTCCTTGTATAGCGTTAATAGGCGTACGAATTTCATGACTCATATTGGCTAAGAATTGGCTTTTCGCTTTGTTAGCAAACTCAGCTTGGTTTTTGGTATTTTCTAACGCAGCTTGAATAGCGTATTGCGTGGTTACGTCACGAATAACATCAATAGTGCCAACTTCTATCCCTGTATCGCTATGAATATTCGTACAGTAAATATCATAAGTACTATTTTTAGTGTGAACAACACGTTGTAGGCCTTCTTTTACATTTTTAGACGTACTTAATTTGGTTAGCTCGGCACCTAATTCATTACGAATAATTTCATTCGCCTTAAAGCCTAAAACTTCGTCACGACTTTTTTCTATAAAATCACCAAACGTATCGTTAAAACCTACAATATTACCGTCTATATCATTAAAAATAATATATTCAGGTATAGCATTCATTACCGATTTTAATAAAGCGTAATCACGTTTATGCTGAACAACCTTCTCTTGTAATTCTTGAGTTTTTTCATTAACTCGCGTATCTAATAACAAGTTTTGATCCGTTAAGCGCTGTAATAAGCTTCTGTTTTGCCCGAAAATATTTTCTACTACTTGAAACCAGCGTAACCAATCAGCTGTTGGTTTAATTTTACCCGGATCACCTTGTGCACAATATTCAATATGACTAATAAAACGTTTAGTTGGTTTAACAAATGTGCGATGTGTTATCCAATAAATCAAGGCAAAAAATATAACTAAACCCGCAAATAAAATAATGAAAACGACACAGTAATGCTTTAAAAGAGGTTCACGAAAATCTTGATAAGACTGATATTTAATGACAGTCCAACCATTAATAGGCAACGTTTGTTTTTGTACAAGCCAATCGCCTATTTCTTGGTAAACCGTGAAAGAATTAACATCATTCTGAGTTAATGACGACAAACTTGCAGGAACAACACTTTTCCATTTTTCTATATTGTTAACCGCCAGACCGCCTAGCTTATGATGAATTAACACATTATTATTACGATCAAGTACTACAACCCCCTCCTTTTCTTTTGTTATAGGCGAAAATTGCTTTTGTAAACGAGCTAAGCTTATATCAACGTATAAGATCCCCGCCATATCAACTTTGTTAAAAATACCTATACCTAATGACGCATTTAGGCCCGAACCAGCAGAACCAACATAAGGCGCAGACCAAACAATTTCTTGTTTATCTAAACCGTTTTTTAATATTTTTTGCGTGTGCTCCCCCGCTAATAAAACATCACTATACTGCCAACTATTACGATTAATTGAGGGGTAAATACTTACAAATCGCTTTTTAGATACGTAATAAAACCATACGGCTTCTTCGTTAGCTTGTTTAGTGGCGACAAAAGCGGGTGTTAACATGTTTGACATGGCTAACTCAGCTTTATGGGCTTTATCTAAAGAACTAATATCACCAATACCGGTAATATTATTTCTTACATAGTCTTTGTGGTCTATCACATCATAGTGTCGATGTTTAATGTAATAATGTTCGCCGTCTTGAGTCAGCTTTGGCGTTTTGGTAACAAGATCATCAGGATATTTTAAGAAATAATTAGCAAATTTTTGAATACTCAACAAAGCTTCAGTATTAGCAACCAATGCATTATCAAGCTGTTTAACTTGCTGAGTTAAATCTTTAATTTCAATTTTTTTATGCTCAGATAAGTCTGAAAAATATCGATAGGTAATAAAGGAAAAAATAGATAAGGTAATAAGTGAAAAAACAACAATTATAGTTATATTGTATTGACTAAAAACTTTATTCCCCCCCCTCACTTGAAACACTAATTAAGCCCACCTGAACATTATGAAAATTATAGTTTATATCAAGCAATATTATATACCCATACCACTTCAAGAAGCGAGTTTCAGGTCGTTTGAGAAAGTCACAATAAACGAACAATTTTTATGGTTGTACTATTAAAAATAAATGTAACTATGTATATGTTTTACTTATCACGATAACAGCATGATTTAATAGAGATAATATCTAAAACATTAATTTGTTAACTATCGAATAATCAATAAAAAGCACCTACACACATAATGACACAAGCCTAGCAAATTGCACCAACAAAACAATATAGCGCACCAAAATAAAGCATAATAAACAACAACAAGCACACCTGTGGTGCACACAGAAGCACATAACAGGGAATAAAAAACATAACAATTTGTTTTAAAACAACAAATAAAAATGGCCTATTTTGTGCAGACACCCCACTCGACTTAAATAAAAAATTCAAAATTTCTAATAATGATAAAGTTGTAGGAACAAAACACTATGCGTCAATTACTTACTTTAATTTTTCTATGTTTACCTTCATTAGCATTTGCGAGTGAAGGTGAATTAAATGGAGCAAATACAGCGTGGATTTTAACATCTACGGCACTTGTTTTATTAATGACCTTACCTGGTCTTGCCTTATTTTACGGTGGTTTGGTTCGTAAAAAGAATGTTTTATCTATTTTAATGCAATGTTTTGCCATAGGTTCATTATCTTCAATTTTATGGCTTTTAGTGGGTTACAGTCTTGCCTTTAGTGAAGGTAATGGCTTTATTGGCGATTTTAGTAAAGTGTTTATGATGGGCATAACAAAAGAAAGCTTATCAGGTGATATTCCTGAAAGCTTATTCATGTTATTTCAAATGACATTTGCCGTTATAACACCAGCCCTTATTATTGGTGGCTTTGCTGAACGCATGAAGTTTTCTGCTGTATTAATTTTTAGTGGTTTATGGTTATTAGCTGTTTATGCACCCGTTACTCATTGGGTATGGGGCGGCGGCTGGTTAAGTAAAATGGGCGTATTCGATTTTGCTGGTGGTATTGTTGTTCATATTACTGCGGGTACAGCAGCATTAGTTGCGGCACTTGTTTTAGGCCCTCGCAGAGGTTTTGGTACCACGCCATTATTACCACATAACTTAACCATGACAGTAACAGGCGCAGGTATGTTATGGGTTGGTTGGTTTGGTTTTAACGGTGGTAGTGCTTTAGCGGCTAACGGTGACGCTTCAATGGCTATGTTAGTTACTCATATTTCTGCAGCCGCAGGTACATTGACTTGGGCATTTATTGAATGGAAAAAGTTTGGTAAAGCAAGTGTTATCGGTGCTGTTACAGGTATGGTAGCAGGTTTAGGTACCATTACTCCTGCATCAGGTTTTGTTGGGCCTGGCGGGGCATTAATTATCGGTATTTCCGCGGGTTTTGTTTGTTACTATTCTACTGTATATATTAAACAAAAATTAAAAATTGATGACTCGTTAGATGTTTTTCCTGTGCATGGTGTTGGCGGCATTTTAGGGACATTTTTAGCCGGTGTTTTATCAGCAACAAGCTTAGGCGTATTTAGTGGTTTTGGGTTTGCTGAAGGTATAACAACCATGAGCGAGCAAGTTTTTGTTCAGTTAACCGGTATTGTTTCAACCCTTGCTTATACTGCTATCGTTACATACGTTTTACTTAAAATTGTTGGTTTAATGACAGGCGGTTTACGTATTGATGAAGAAGGCGAAGAAAGCGGTTTAGACTTAGTAGATCATGACGAGTCTGGTTATAACCTATAAATTTTAATATTTATCGTACACCCTAAAATAACAAGATGGAAAACGCCATCACTTGCGGCTTTGAATTTTATAATAATTAAATTCAAAGCCGTTTTTATTTCATTTATTTATAAAAAAGAACTATCATATTTAAATTTTAATAATTTGAATATAATAGGTGCTTACATGAAGTTTCAAGGTCGGCTGTTAACTGGCAGTATGCTATTAATTGCGCTTACTACCGCAGGTTGTGTTACGGCAGTAAAAAATCAACAAACAACGGCAGCTGTCCCCTCTGCTACTAGTGCTTACCATAGTAATGTTGGCGTGGTAAAAGATTGGGAAAACCCTGCGATTGTGTCAATTAATCGCCTACCTACCCGTGCCAACCCTTATTCTTATACTAATACCGCCGACGCGTTAACAATAAACCGTGACAAGGCTTTGATGTTAAGCCTAAATGGTCAGTGGAAATATCGTTATCAACCAGACGATGAAATGATTGATCATAACTTTATTGCCGCCGATTTTAACGCTGCAAGCTGGTCAACTATTCCAGTGCCATCAAGCATTGAACTTTTTGGTTTGGGTATTCCTTATTACACGAATACTCAATTACCTTTTTATTCTAGTCATGACACGCCGTTACCTGATACTTCACCGTTAATTACCAACGCAAATCCAGTAACTGCTTATATTCGTGAGTTTGAATTGCCTGAGAACTTTACCGGCAACGATATTATTTTACATTTTGGTGGTGTTTCTTCGGCTTTTTATGTGTGGATAAATGGCACTAAAGTAGGTTATAGCCAAGGCAGCCGTTTACCGGCAGAGTTTGATATAACGCCATTTTTGAAAGCAGGTAAAAACAAATTGGCTTTACAAGTCATGCGTTGGAGCGACGGCAGTTATCTTGAAGGCCAAGATATGTGGAAACTCAGTGGGATTCATCGCGAAGTTTTATTATTGGCGAGACCCAAAGTAGCTATTCGTGATTATTTTGCCAAACCTAAATTAGCCGCCGATTATCAAAGTGCAAGCTTACAAATTAGACCGTTTTTAACTATGTCTAATAACTCAGCTTTAAAAGGTTGGAGTTTAGAAGCGCAGTTGTTCGATCAAAATAATCAACAAGTAACAGCCCAAACCATTGCCGCTGATCAAGTAATGGAAGGTTACCCGCAACGTGAAGTTATTCAATTTGATTTACTTAACCTAAAAGTAAAACAACCTAAGTTGTGGTCAGCAGAAGCGCCCAATTTATATAAATTAGTACTGCAATTAAAAGACGATAAAGGCCAAGTGATTGAAGCTAAAAGTAACCAAGTGGGTTTTCGTGATGTACGTATAGACAAAGCTTCTGGCAAGTTATTAGTAAATGGTCAAAGCATAAAAATTATGGGCGTAAACCGCCATGACCATAACGCACTTCGTGGTAAAGCATTAAAACGTGAAGATATTTTGCACGACGTATTGTTAATGAAACAATTTAATATTAACGCTATTCGTACTTCACATTACCCTAATGATCCTTATTTGTTAGAACTAGCCGACCAATACGGCTTATACATAATGGATGAAGCGAATGTTGAAAGTCACTTTTTTGGTGGCCAAATGTCTAACCAGCCACAATGGTTAGCAGCTATTATGGACCGTGTTGTACGTATGGTTGAACGTGATAAAAACCATGCTTCTATTATTTCATGGTCGTTGGGTAATGAATCAGGTATGGGGCCAGCGCATGCTGCTGCCGCAGGTTGGATCCACGATTATGACAGCAGTCGTTTTGTTCATTATGAAGGTGCACAAGGTCAGCCTGAACACCCAGATTTTATTCAACCGCCACGTGGCTGGTATTGGGTGCCAGAAAAACTTGATAATCTTGGTCGTTTAACACCTATGGCTAACCCAACAGATCCAACGTATGTTGATGTGATCAGTCGTATGTACCCAAGTGTTGAGCATTTACGAGGTTTAGCCGACAGCCCTTATATTAAACGTCCTATTTTAATGTGTGAATACGACCATGCTATGGGTAACTCGTTAGGTAATATGGACGAGTTTTGGGATTTAATTTGGGCTCGTGATAACTTAATTGGTGGTTACATTTGGGATTGGATGGATCAAGGTTTAGAACATAAAACCGCTGACGGCGTTAAGTTTTTAGCTTACGGTGGCGACTTTGGTGACACCCCTAATTCAAAAGCGTTTAACCAAAATGGTATTATTGATTCATACGGTAATGCGACGCCAGAATTATGGCAAGCCAAGTATATTTTCCAACCAGTAAAAATTAGCGCGGTAAATATTGCGGCAGGTAAAATTAAAATCACCAGTCGTTTATTCCATACCAATGTTAATCAATACCAGCTTAAGTACGAATTGTTAGAAGACGGCAAGGTTATTCATGCTGGCGAATTAGCAACACCGTCAATTGCTCCTCGCGCGAGTAAAACCTTAATGCTACCGTTAATTAAACGTGGTTATTTACCGCATAAGCAATATTGGCTAAATGTTACCTTACATAGCAAAACAGACAAGCCTTGGGCCAAAGCAGGTTTTGAAGTGGCCAAAGAACAGTTTTTGTTAAAAGACAAACAAATTCCAGTAACGGCGAAAGCGTTTAATTATTTACCGCAGCAAGCGTTAAACCTTGATAACAATGCCGCGCAAATTAACATTAGCAATAGCCATGTTAAATGGATAATTAATAAAAATACTGGTTTGTTAGAACAGTTTACTTACCAAAATAATCCTATTTTGACGACGCCTTTAGCACTGAACTTTTGGCGTCCACAAACCGATAACGACAAAGGCGGTTGGAGAACAGCAACGAATGGCATGCAAATATGGCGCGACTTACCGGCTAATTTTACAGTAAAAGCGGTAAACGTTGTGAGTAACAGCGCGGAAAAAATCGTATTAGAAAGCCAATTGGCGTTCCAAGATAAAGTACAAGTAGTACAAACGTTAGCGTTTTATGCCAATGCCACGGTAAAAGTATCGTTTAACATTATTGCCGACTCAACTATGCCTGAAATGTTACGCATTGGTAGCCAAGTTGGTATTAACAAAGATTACCAGCAAGTTAACTATCTTGGTCGCGGGCCATTTGAAAACTATCGTGACCGTAATTCAGGTGCAAAAGTAGGCCACTACCAAGCAACGGTTGACTCATTACATACTAGCTACATGGTGCCACAAGAAAATGGCAACCATACCGATGTTAGCTGGTGGCAATTAACCAATAAGCAAGGTAATGGCGTAAAAGTGATTGGCGAGCAGGCATTAAGCATGTCGGTATGGGCGTGGGATCAGCAGCAACTTGATCAAGCGTTACATACTTATGATTTACCTGCTTCTACCCAGAACACCCTAAATATTGATTTAATACAAGCAGGTGTTGGTGGCACCGATTCATGGTCAAGCTTAGCAGCGCCACTTGATGCTTATCGTGTAAAAGCGGGTAACTACCAATATGGTTATTGGTTAGTACCCGTTACAGCTAAATAAAAAATTCGTTTAGTTGTAATACCAAACGCATTAATGAATTGACCTATTTTATACGAAGAATAAATGGTCAATTTATGATTCAAATCGGTATAAATTATCTCTATTAAAAAAGGCATAGCGTTTTAGCGCTATGCCTTTTTATTTAGCCTTGCTGTACAAAATTTACATAGTTTTTAGACTATTTAACATCAACTCGGGTTAATGAATGTTAGATAATGAATTAAAATTATTATTTATCAAAACCTTAACCTGTACCGTTGTTTTCCTAAGTTATATTAGTCTCTCAACATTGATATTTTTGTGTATAACAAGGCGAATTTTTCTATCTAATAGCTAGCTATTAGTAATAAATTCAACGAAGTTAGGCATAAAAATAGCTTGTTGAGTAACTTTGCTTATCCCGAGCTGAGGTTATTTAATTTCGTATACGTTAGTACTACCGCTTACTTCATTACCTACGATCAATAATGCTTCACCTGTTGGGCTTTTATCTGCAGGAACAAACTTCATTCCTTCAGGGCCTACGTCGCCAGCTTCCGTTGATTCAGTTGGATCTTTAGTAAAGTCACGGTTAATAACGTATTCGATAAACTGCACACCATTAGGGTTGGTAATGTCGTACATCATAATACCGCCAACACGTTCTAAGCCTACAAATGCGTAAGTTCTACCGTTTACTTCACCTACAGTAAGCGCTTCAGGTTCAGCACCTTTAGCTGAAGAGCGATCATTCTTTTTATCGTCTGCTTCTTTGTCGTTTGAAGCATTAAAGAACTCACCTACTCTACCTGCTGTAATTTTGGCAATGTCTGAGCCTGAATCAAATACTAACTCGCCTGACTCTGTCCAAATACTGAATGAGCGTGCGCCGTAACTTTGTAGTTTTGTTACTGTACCCGTTACTTTGTTTAGTGCGTTTACGGTAGTTATTTTTAAACGACCTAGCGCTTCGTCTGTAATTTTTTCTGTTATTTCAGCACTAAAGTTATCGGCTATTTCAGCAACATTGGTTGGAATTGGTGCAACAAAATCACCGTAAGAACCATTAACAGTTAAGTCTTCAACTCTAAATTCTTCAAGATACGAAAAACACGTTTCGTTTTCTAGGTTAAGTAAACCTTTTGTTGCACACATAGTGGGTGTATCACCATCAAAACAAGCTTCTTGAGTAGCGTCCCAATTTAGCCCTTCAGCTTCGCAACTAACTTGTGTTTCAAAGTCATTGTTAAGCTCGCCAGATATATATTCGCGTGCATCACCTTCGTTAGCGGTAACAATATAGTTAACACCATTTACCGCGTAACTTGCGATAGTGTCGGGTTGATATGTACCAACAACATTGTCCCAAGTAGTGATGTTAATACGGCCTTTACCGTTGTGGTGTTTAGTGCCTGAAACTTCAGCGTCTTTATCTTTGTCTGATACATCTAAAGCATTTTCTGCTTGGCTATAATCTTTATTACCCAAAGCAATAATACGGCTAATTTTACTTGTAGTTAAATCAACTAAAGCTATTGCGTTGTTTTCTTGCAAAGAAACATAAGCCATCGAGCTATCGTCTGCAAAAGCTACGTATTCAGGTTCTAAGTCTTGAGCAACTGTTGATGGTGTTCCACCAAAAGCGCCACCAAAAATACGTACACTCTCAGGTAATTCATTGGCTCTGCTACCACCAGCATTAAAGTCAGTAAAACTTAAAATAGTGGCTGATGCTGCAGGAGATTGGTCAGTAATATTAATAAGTGCGATTGAACCTTCAGGATCTGACAAGTAATCGCCGCTTGGCTCACCTTCACACGCGACCACAAGCTTAGTGCCGTCTGGTGAAAATTGAACGTTATCAGGTAACGCACCTACGGCAACTTGGCTTAAGTAAGTTGCCGCGCCTGTTGTTGCATCTAACTGATAAAAAGCAACCATGCCGTTGGCTTGTTTATTGTCATGCTCTACCGCAACCGCTAATAAGTTACCGTGAACAGCAACACTATTTATACCACCAGATTCTGTAATATTCGCACTTACATCAATTGATGCGTCTTTTGTTAAGTTAGTCGCTGTTAAAGGTGCAACTAACGTTTCAGAGCTTGAAATACCTGATAATATATCGACTTGGCTCGATTTAGCGTTAATCACATAAACACGTTTACTTTCTGAATGAAAAGCAACAATTTCAGCGGCACTTTCACCCAAAATGTTAGATTGATAACGTGCAATCATATTCATTGCCGGCTTTTTGATTGACGTAGCCGCCGACATAAATTTGTCTGCAATATTTAACACTAATGCTTGTGTTGCATCACCAAAAATACCGAAGTCGTTGTCGTTAATCAGCAATACATGTTCATTGTCTAATACTGCGATACCTTCAATTTTTGTTGGTGCTGTCATACCTGCAGGCATGTCGGTTAAGGTATTAAAAACTAATTCTTTACTGACCGCTTTCGCGTTATGAGAAGCTAAGTCGTACACTTGTTCTAAGGTTTTTTCTTCTTCAGATTCGTTATTTGCCACTGTACCTGTAGCAATAGCTTCACCTAAAATATTATCGCCTGTAGTTAAGTTAACACGATAGAATTTAGTAACACCGCTAATACGCTCAAGTATCACTAACTCATCGTTACCTACCGCCACCATTTCTGAAATTTTAACGTCGCTTTGCTTTTTACCTTGATCACCTGTGTTATTAAGGCCAGCATAAGAAGAAGCTCGATCCATGTTATAAACATATTCGCCTTCAACCGAGGTAATATTCCCGTCGGTAAGTGCTAGCTTAAATAAACGCACATGGCTTGATGTTTTATAAGCGTTAGCATCTGGAAAGGCTAACGGGCTTTGCATAATAAAATATAATGATTTTTCGTCTTCAGATAACGCGATAGACTCAATGCCACGGTTAAGTTTACGATGTTTTAATGCATCAGGTAATAAACCTTCAACAGGATAACCCGCATTATCTAAATCAGTTGCTACGGTTTCAGGCACAACACGTTTTAAAATAGTACCATCTACATCAACATGAACTAATGAGGGTCCGTATTCGTCAGTTAACCAAAAAGTACCGTCTTTTAGGCGCACTATCGCTTCAGTATCTAAACCTGCGTTATCGTAATCGATTAATTCACCATCAGTACCAATCGATGTTTCAGAATCAGTTACCGTTAAATTATTAGTAATACCTGAAATATTTTCGCCAAGGGTATTTTTAAGAGGTAGCTCTTCTAAAACTTCATAACCATAAGCGCCACTTTCTGCTTTAGTTAATTTTATTTTGTAGATCGTTGGAGTGAAATCAGGTTGCGGGAATACTTTATCGCCACCAGGCATACAAAAATCTTCAATGCCAAACACGGCGTTAGTATCTGAACATTTAATATTCGGACCACGGTCAGTAATGGTATAAAAAACATTGCTGTCGTCACCAGCTCGGTGATAAGCACCTGAACCAAAACCTACATCTAATGCTAACGGTGCAGATGAAACGCCACCTTTGGTAAACACTACATCGCCTAGCGATTTAGTTAATGTTAGAGAGCCTTCGGTTAGGGTAACTTTTTCTGCGGGTGGTGTAGCCGGTGTTTCAATTACGGGGCTATCGTTACTATCATTACATGCGGTTAATAAAGCACTGCAAACGGCAATGCTAACAAGTTTTTTATACATTTTGTTAAGATCCTCAATTTAATTACTTAAAGGATCTCATTGTTTTATGACCATTATGTGACTAACAGATTAAGCTATTTTTACACAAACTTTATTGTTAATTATTAAAAACTTAAACAAATAAAGCCGATATAATTCAAAAATTATTTATGCGCTAAAAAAGGAAATACCCTCTCTCTAATCGCTTGTTTTTGACGTTTTTTATACTCGTCGTGAGACGCTAAACCTTCTCTGGTATCTAAAAAGCTTTTACGATCCATTAATTGTATTTCAAAAGGGAAAAAGAAAGACATATTAAAACCATTTTCTTGCCTTATTTTAATACGATGGCGGCAGGTTATTTGAACAGATTGGTAACTTACTCCACTGAAGGGATTTTTTTCTGTCTGTGTAGTTGAAATGCTTTTTGGGGCTAAGTGTATGGATTCCATTTCATGGCGTATTTCGTCGGTTGACATACCTCGTTTCAAACACTTATCTATCCATTCTAAATCAAGTAAATTATTACGCGAGCGAGACGGTTTAAGGTTCGCATAAGTAATAACATGATTAACTCTTAAATAGGCTAACACATCTAAAACATCGGCACGGTGCTCAGTTATAAAGCGTATACCTATCCAATCAAAAATATCAGCTGAAACATTTTCAGCTTTATGTAATAGCTTTAAAGCAACTGAACGGCGAGATTTCGCTTCTCGAAACTCTATATCATCAAGTTTAATATTTCCTAAAAAACAACCTTTGTCATTACGAATAATATGTTGAGAAAAACGATTGAAAATTTGTTCTCTTATAGGATTATGATAAATGTCGTTGAGATAAGAATGACTATGCGACAAGGTATGAATAACACGTAATATGGCAGCACTCCAAGGTGCTAATGCACGTTCTCCATGGCCTGATGCACTAATTAAGTATTTTCTAATATCTTGTTCTTTTAACAGTACTTCAGGTATTACTTCATTGTCTAATAAAAGTTCTTCTTGAATAAGTTCAATCGCTTCCTTACGTAAACTCTCTAATTCAAGAACATCCATCGCATCTTCAAGATCAAAGCCATAACTTTCTAAAAAGTTTTGGGCTTCTTGTTCACCATGAATATGCATGCGTTTTTGATCGATAAAAGATGAGCCATTTAATGCCGCCCTAACAGAAGTACTACGCCAAGGATTTATGTTCATTATTTGATATCCATACGCTTATCAGGTAAATATTTTATCTGATAAGCGTAGCTCAATCTTTTGTTTTTAGCGATACAAAAAAAAGGTAATTATCATTGAATACATTGAAATTTAATGACGGTGATGATCAGGTGAAATATTATCGCCTTGGCTATTGTAAAAGCCTTTTGGTGTGTGGTCGATAAAACCTAAGTTGATCATTTTAACTAAAAAAGGATCTGACTCATTATCGCCTATATCCGAATAATCAGTACTTTGATATTGATAGTGTTTAGCAAAAAACTGGTTAACATTATCTAACGACGATTCAACATTATTCAACTGCCAAGTTTTACTATAATTGTTCTGTGTCACCTGTAATATTTTCACTAAGTTTAATTGTGGTAACCAAGTTAAATGAACCTTGATACCTTCTTTCGTTAACTGATATTCTTCTTGCTGATAACAGCCACTACCCGCTTTAGTTATAAAGCTCATTTCTTTAATTTGTGTGGGCGTAATTAATTGATATTTGGTTTGCCAATTAACTTTTCTTTTAAGCTCGGTAGGCTGATATTCAATAGAGCGTTTCTGTTCTTCAAAATAACGATTTAATGCTACTTGATTATTAGGGTATTTAACCCAAACATCCGTTACATTGTTATGTGGATAAACATAAGCCACTTGATTTTTATTACGTACTAAATCTAACTGCGTTTTGTGATTGCCAGCAGAACCTTTGGTTTTAATATTGCTTTCAGTTTCAATCATGTAATGAGCTTCTATAATATTAGCGTTTATATCACAGGTTTCTGCACTTACGTTTAATGACAATGCTAAAGTAAATACCGTTGTAATTTTTATCGTGTTAGCAATAATATTTTTATACATAGTTTTTCACAAAGTGCTTTTCAGCACATAAATTAAGTTAGAGGGAATAAAATAAAAACAAAAGGTTGAAGTAAATCTCCAACCTTTTGTGGTTTAGCAGAAATGTCGCAATGCTTATTCCATAGCGGCTTCAGCGTTTTGAACTAAGTTACCTGCGTAATCCATTACATGGAAAATCAAACTTTGTTCGTTAGTACCTGTTACCAAATGCGCGCCTGGTCCCATGGCATATACACCTACATCTTCACCTGCATGTGTTTCTGAACTTAATGGAACAAGAGCTTCTTGATGATAGCCTGATGACGTTGTATCAACTGCAGTTAAGTCTTGACGACCCACAGCAATATCTAAACTATAACCAGCATCTGCATCGGTTTCAGTCATTAAGTTTCTGAAACCATTACCATTGGTATAACCTACAGTGGTATATGGCATACCATCGGCTGCTTTAGTCGGTTCGGTTTTCCCAACTTCAACAACTTTACCTAATATAGGATTACCGCGTTTAGGGTAGCCAGCAATGGTGAATACATGACTGTGATCAGCCGTTACAATAATAAGCGTTTCTTCAGGGTTGGTATTTTTAACTGCTTCTTCAATCGCTTTAGCAAATTCAATCGTATCAGTTAATGCGTTGTAAGCACTGCCCGCATGATGACCGTGGTCAATTCGACCCGATTCAACCGTTAAGAAAAAGCCTTTTTCGTTGTTGTCTAAAATATCAATCGCTTTGCTTGTCATTTCAGATAATGAAGGTTCGCCAGCAATATCATTTTTACGGTCAGCTTCATATTGCATATGAGATTCGTTAAATAAACCAAATACACGTTCAGTTGAATTTGCATTTAATGCTGCAAAACCAGCTTTATCCATAACATAGTTGCCACTTGGGTAAGTCGCTTTCCATTCAGCGGTTAAGTCGCGACCATCAGTTCGGTCACCTTCAACAGCGCTGACTGCATCCATACTGTTAAATGCGGCATCTTTCGGTAAGAAATGACGACGACCACCACCTAGTACCACCTCAAGACCATCTACATTAAGGCCAGTAAACTTAGCTTCTAAATTTGCTTCAAAGTTAACAAGTTGCGACGCTATATCTTCACAACCTGCAGTTACTGCATCAGCAGGCATATCTGAAACATCTTCCCAGTTTCGGTCCGCTGATTTAGCGTAAGTTGCTGCTGGCGTTGCATGAGTAATACGTGCAGTAGAAATAAGGCCTGTCGATTTACCTGCGATTTCAGCTAACTCTAATGCGGTGACTAATTCGTTACCTGAAACCGTATTACATTTACCACGTTCAATCGCCTCAGAAACACCAATAACACCTACATCAGTTTTAACACCAGAGATCATTGCTGTCATTGTGCCGGCAGAATCAGGTGTTTGAGAGTCAACATTGTAAGTTTTAGCAAAGCCAGTAAACGGGAATTTATCAAAGCTTAGCTCGTGCTCTTCACCCATTTTACCCATTTGTTGTCCCGCTAAAATACGCGCTGCAGTTATGGTTGAAATCCCCATGCCGTCACCTACAAATAAGATCACGTTTTTCGCTTTACCACGGGTGTTTTCAATGTTTTCACTCTGCATTTTGGCTGTTTTAACTTGCGCTGCGCCAGCAGTATACCAAGGACTTGATACCGTTTTAGTTACTGCTTTACCAGTAGCTTCAGTTATAGCAGCAGTACATACATATTGTGTAGAATCTACTTCGCTCTCATCTAACATGCTGTTGCTGTTGTTGTCTAAACCTGAGTCTATTTGAACGCCGCCGTTGGCACAGTTTGCATTACCTATAGCAAGTTGCGTTTGTTTAACTAAGCTGTTTAAACCGTTTGCGCCATTGGCACCATTTTTACCGTCATCACTGTTACATCCTGTTAATGCTACAAGCACAGATAATGAGACTAATTTTAAAGATTTCATTGTGTTTGCCTTATTGATTAGGAATTAAGTTAAGTGATTGGTTAATTAAGTGAAATACAACACTTTGCTCTACAGTACCTTGAGCTAAATGAGCACCAGGCCCCATTGCATGTAATGAAATATCTTCACCTGCATGAGTTTCAGAACCTAATGGTACGAGGGCTTCTTGATGGAAACCTGATGTCGTTGTATCAACTGTGGTTAAGTCATGACGACCTGCTGAATCTGCTTCGCTATACGTTGCATCTGCGTCAGTTTCATTTACCAAATTTCTAAAACCTAAACCGTTGGTATAGCCTAAAGTTGTATACGGCATTCCGTCTGAAGCTTTTGCAGGTTCAGTGCTACCTACTGAAACTACTTTACCTAAAATTGGGTTACCACGTTTTGGATAACCAGCAATGGTAAATACGTGGCTATGATCGGCTGTTACAAGAATAAGTGTTTCTTCAGGGTTGGTTGAATCAACGGCAGCCTGAACAGCTTTGGCAAATTCAATGGTGTCGGTTAACGCGTTATAGGCACTACCAGCATGATGACCATGGTCAATACGACCTGACTCAACCACTAATAAAAAGCCTTTATCGTTATTGTCTAAAATATCAATCGCTTTAGCGGTAAGTTCAGTTAACGATGGTTCACCTGCTATATCGTTCGCACGGTCAGCTTCATATTGCATATGAGATTCGTTAAATAAACCAAATACACGTTCAGTTGTAGCTGCATCAATCGCGTTAAAGCCGGCTTGGTCAATTACATATTTACCGTTAGGGTAAGTGGCTTGCCATTCTGCCGTTAAATCGCGACTATCTGTACGATCACCTTCTACTGCGCTAGACGCATCGGCACTGTTAAACGTGGCATCTTTTGGCAAGAAGTGACGACGACCACCGCCCATAACCACTTCTAAACCATCAACATTTACACCTGGAAAACGCATTTCTAGGTTTTTCTCAAAATTAACTAATTGAGAGGCAATATCTTCACAGCCTGCAGTAACCGCAGCTTCTGGCATATCTGAAATATCTTCCCAGTTACGGTCTGCCGATTTAGCATAAGTAGCTGCTGGCGTTGCATGAGTAATACGTGCTGTTGAAATAACACCCGTAGATAATCCTTTTATCTCAGCAACTTCAATCGCGGTAATTAACTCATTACCTTTTGCTGTATCACAATTACCACGTTCAACGTCGGCATCAACACCAATAACACCAACATCGGTTTTAACACCTGAAATCATTGCGGTCATAGTACCTGCTGAATCAGGTGTTTGAGCATCAACGTTATAGGTTTTAACTTGAGCTGAATAAGGAAAAGTTTCAAAGCTTAAGTAACCTTCTTCGCCTGAATTTCCTTTTATTTGCCCGTCAAGAATACGTGCAGCCGTTAATGTAGATATGCCCATACCATCACCAACAAACAAAATAACGTTTTTTGCTTTATCGCGCTTAGTTTGTTTAGTTTTATTGATTACGGTTTGTTTTGCTTCGCTATACCAAATACTGTCTTTTTGTACTGCTGGAAGTACATCAGCTGTTGCAACAGCAGACAATAACATTGATGATAAAGCTGATACTGAAACCCAAGATGAGTTCATCGCTTATTCCTTTTCAAAAATTATAAAAGAGTTAAAAGTTGGTTAACTTTTTAGACAGAAAGAGGATAAGAAAGAAATGTGACAAATCAGTAACGATAATATGAAGCTGACATAACACTTTTATTGCAGAAAAAAGACATAGAAAGAACAAATGAAAAAAACAACGACACATTTAAATACTTTGGCTATTACAAAATCATCATTTGGATTATTAAGTTCTGGTGAGGAAGCTCATTTATTCTCCTTAACCAATAATAAAAACACGCAAATTTGTATTACAAATTATGGTGGAGCCATTGTTTCTATAAATACTCCCGGCAACAAAGGTGATCTTGCCGACATAGTACTTGGCTATGATTCTATTGAAGGGTATGAAAATGACTCGGATTATTTAGGTGCAATTGTTGGCAGATACGCTGGTAGGATAAAAGAAGGTATTGTTACTTTAGATGAACAAATAATGACACTTTCATTAAACCATGAAAATAGCCAGTTACATGGTGGAAAACAAGGCCTAAATAAACAACTATGGCAAGCTGAAATAGAAACATCACCTGAACAAGTATCGTTAACGCTCAAACACACTTCACCAGATGGTCATAACGGTTTTACAGGAAAAGTTCAGTTTTGTGTTAAATACACACTAAATAATAACAACGAATTAACGGTTGAATATTTTGCACACACCAATAAAACCACGATTATTAATTTAACTCAGCACAGTTATTTTAATTTAGCAGGACACGATCAAGGCAGTATTTTAAACCATCAAGTACAGTTAAATGCAGATTATTTTCTGCCAATGAATAATCAAGCCTATCCAACAGGCGAAAAATTAAAGGTAAAAAACACGCCACATGATTTTACTGCGCTCACCTCTTTATCATCAGTTATAGACGTATCAAACGAGCAAATCAAAATAGCAAAAGGCTACGATAATTATTGGTTAGTTAATGCCTCTGATACGATTCAAACCTTAGATGATTATGCCGCCAAAATAGTAGAACCTATGTCAGGAAGAAAACTTACACTCTATACCGACCAACCGAGTGTTATTTTATATACAGGGAATTACTTAAATATGGGCTTAGATGGTAGCCAACAAGGTAAAAAAGGTAACGTTTATCAAGCTCAACATGGGTTATGTATAGAGCCACAGTGCGCATTTGATCATTCAATATCTAATGCTAGCTATAAACCTTTTTCAAGCTGTATATTAAAACCAGAACAGCCTTTTTACAGTAAGAGCATTTATGTGTTTGATGTAATAATTCCGCGATAAATTTTATAACAATATATACCCGTTACCACTCAAGAGGCTATTTCAGAGTATCTTGAATGGTAACGGGTATAACTTAAAGCTAATCTCATCTTCCTTCCCTATTTATCCCACCTTGTATTTTTATTCTTTTTTATACGATAAATATTCATTAATTTTAGAGTTTCATTGCCAAACTCTGCAGATATAGGTTAAATTTAAATCACTTATTTATTCAAACATTTTCATTACCACTATTTTAACAACATTTAAAATTAAAGGCTCACAACACTGATGAAGCCAACAAGGAACATAAATGAAACCTAATGTTAAACCAGCAAACCCAAACTTCTCTTCAGGCCCTTGTACTAAACGCCCCGGTTACAATCTTAGTTCGCTAAATACTGACAGTTTAGGCCGCTCTCACCGTAGTAGCATAGGTAAAGAACGTTTAAAAAAAGCCATTGATGAAACCTCACGATTATTGAATTTACCCCAAGGTTATAAAGTAGGCATAGTACCGGGTTCAGACACTGGTGCTATGGAAATGGCGATGTGGTCGTTATTAGGTCAACGTCCTGTAGATGTTTTTGCGTGGGAATCTTTTGGCTCTGGCTGGGTAACCGATGTTGTTAATCAACTAAAACTTGAAGATGCAAATGCATATATTGCTGAATATGGTCAACTGCCTGATTTTACAAAAGCTAACCCTGAGCACGATACTATTTTTACATGGAATGGCACCACTTCAGGCGTAAAAGTTAATAATGCCGATTGGATAAGTGACGACCGTACAGGCCTAACGATTTGTGATGCCACAAGTGCCGTTTTTGCTATGAACATTGATTGGCCAAAAATTGATGTTGCTACCTTTAGCTGGCAAAAAGTACTTGGCGGTGAAGGCGCACACGGCATGTTGGTTTTAAGCCCTAGAGCAGTTGAACGTCTTGAATCATATACGCCTGCATGGCCATTACCTAAGGTATTTCGTTTAACAAGCAAAGGGCAATTAATTGATGGTATTTTCAAAGGAGCTACGATTAATACACCTTCGCTATTATGTGTTGAGGATTACCTTGATGCTTTATCTTGGATTGAAAGCATTGGCGGCTTACCCGCTGCTATTGAGAAAAGTGAAGAAAACTTAAAAGTTTTAGCTGCATATGTTGCAGAAAACACTTGGATCGACTTTTTAGCGCAAAGCCCTGAAATATGTTCTAACACCAGTGTTTGTTTTCAATTAAAAGCAAGCGATGAACAAATTAAAACCATGATCAAACTATTAGCAGATGAACAAGTTGCTTTTGATATTGGGGCATACAAAGATGCTCCTTCAGGTTTACGTATATGGTGTGGAGCAACGGTTGAAAAATCAGACCTAATAGCTTTACTCCCTTGGTTAACTTGGGCTTACCAGCAAGCTACAGCATAACTGATAAAGGCGTTAGTAATTATTATTACTAACGCCTTTTTCTTTAAGTACAACAAACATCATTGATATTTTTCCATAATAATAATTTAAGAGTAACTCATGAAGAAAATCAGAACATACAACAACATTGCAGTAAAAGGTTTAGATAAATTTCCACAAAACAGCTATCAAGTATCTTCAACGTGTGAAGAGCCCGATGCTATTTTATTACGTAGTCATAAATTACATAATGAAACATTACCCAGCTCAGTTTTAGCTATTGCTCGCGCGGGTGCTGGTGTTAATAACCTCCCCGTGAGCGATTACACTCCGCAAGGTATCGTGGTATTTAATACCCCTGGCGCCAATTCAAATGCGGTAAAAGAATTAGTATTAGCCAGCTTGTTATTAGGTTCTCGCGGTATCACTCAAAGTATGAGCTATGTTGATTCGCTCGCCTCAGAAACAGACCCCGTTGAACTACACAAAAAAGTTGAAGCGGGTAAAAAACAATATGGCGGTAGCGAACTAGAAGGTAAAACATTAGGTGTAGTAGGTTTAGGCGCTATTGGCGCCAAAATTGCCAACTTAGCATTAAATTTAGGTATGAATGTTATAGGTTATGATCCTAAATTAAGTGTTGAGGCTGCATGGCAATTATCATCTAATGTTACTCGCGCTGAAAATCTAAACTCTTTATTAGCACGCTCTGATTTTATTACTTTGCATGTACCTGTTATTCCTCCAACGTTAGGCTTTATCAATGAAGACGCATTATCTGCCATTAAAGAAGGTGCACAACTGATTAACTTAGCACGTGGTGAATTAGTGGATGAAAAAGCGGTTATTGACGCGTTAGATTCAGGAAAACTTAAGCGTTATATTGCCGACTTCCCTAGTGAAGCATTAATTGCCCACGAAAAAGTTATATTATTTCCTCACCTTGGTGCCAGTACTGTTGAAGCCGAAGAAAATTGTGCTGTAATGGGCGCTAACCAATTAATCGATTTTCTTGATAATGGTAATATTGTTAACTCGGTTAACTTTCCCACTATATCAATGGAGCGTACTAAGGGTTACCGAGTTACTTTTGCTAACGACAATGTACCCAAAGTATTAGGCACCGTTTTAAACTTACTTGCCGATTTAAATATTAACGTATTTGATATGATGAATAAAAGTCGTGATGAAATTGCTTATACCATTTTAGATATTGAGCAAGAACCGACACCCGCTTTAATTGAGAAAATTTCAAACGTTGAGCATGTTTTTCACGTAAGAAGTGTTTAGATCAGGTTTGATTTTTGATAATAAAAAAAGGCTATAACTTGATATAAAGTTATAGCCCTTTAATTATATTTCTGATTATCGAATTTTAACGACCGCCGAACATTCCACCCATTCCGCCGCCACCGCCTGGAGGCATCATACCTTTCATGCTACGCATCATTTTTTGCATACCGCCTTTGCCAGACATTTTCTTCATCATTTTTTGCATTTGGGTAAATTGTTTAAGTAACTTATTCACGTCTTGAATTTGTGTACCTGAACCTAAAGCTATACGACGTTTACGCGAGCCTTTAATAATTTCAGGACGTTGGCGTTCACCTGGAGTCATAGAGTTGATCATAGCTTCCATACGGATCGTTATTTTATCATCCATTTGGCCTTTGATTTGCTCAGACATATTACCCATACCCGGTAATTTATCCATTAAGCCCATCATGCCGCCCATATTTTGCATTTGTTTAAGTTGATCACGAAAATCTTCTAAATCAAACCCTTTACCTGACTTCACTTTTTTAGCTAATCGTTCAGCCTGTTTTCTATCAACTTTTTGTTCTACTTCTTCAATAAGAGATAAAACATCACCCATACCTAAAATACGAGAAGCAATACGATCAGGATGGAAAGGTTCTAAAGCGTCAGTTTTTTCACCAACACCCATAAATTTAATGGGTTTACCAGTAATATGACGAATAGATAAAGCTGCACCACCGCGTGCATCACCATCGGTTTTCGTTAAAATAACACCTGTTAATGGTAATGCATCACCAAATGCTTTTGCAGTATTCGCAGCATCTTGACCTGTCATCGCATCAACAGTAAATAAAGTTTCTACTGGGTTAATAGCAGCATGAAGATCTTGAATTTCAGTCATCATGCTTTCATCAACGTGCAAACGACCCGCGGTATCAACAATGACTACATCAAAAAAGTTAAGTTTTGCATGTGCAATGGCCGCATTACCTATATCAATAGGCTTTTGAGAAATATCACTCGGGAAAAATTCAACATTAACTTCTTTTGCTAACGTTTCAAGCTGCTTGATTGCCGCAGGTCGGTATACATCGGCACTTACGACTAATACTTTTTTCTTTTCACGTTCTGTTAAAAATTTAGCCAATTTAGCAACAGAGGTTGTTTTACCCGCACCTTGTAAGCCAGCCATTAACACAACAGCAGGAGGAACAGCTTTTAAATCAAGCCCTTCATTTACTTCCCCCATGGCTTGTTCAAGTTCAGATTGAACTATTTTTACAAACACTTGCCCCGGAGTTAGGCTTTTAGAAACGTCTTGCCCTACTGCGCGTTCTTTAACTTTATTAATAAACTCTTTAATAACAGGAAGCGCTACATCAGCTTCAAGAAGTGCCATACGCACTTCACGTAACGTATCTTTTATATTATCGTCAGTTAAACGGCCACGGCCACTGATATTTTTGAGTGATTTGGTTAATCGATCGGAAAGATTTTCAAACATGAAGAACTCTATATATTACGGATACCACAAATTACTTGGTATTATACCTGTTGAACAAATAAGCGAAAGTATAAAATTCTTTGCGCTAAAATTTGTACCCTTTATTTTGAGGGAAATCATTAAAAATTTAATTTAAACCGTTATTCAATCATTAACTATGGCGTAGCAAAATCAATCTGATAGAATCGACGTTATAGGAATAGTTCTTATTTACTTTTATAGTTCTGTAATAAGTGTGGAGCACTTTGTGAGTTTACCTGATATTTTATCAATAACAGCATCCGTAAGTTACTTACTAGCAGCTGTTATTACTATAACAACCCTATTTACACCTAAAGGCCCAAACATAGTATTGGTATTATTTTTAGGTTGCTTAGGTATTATTACTCATGCACTCAGCAGTAGTAGCCACTTAATATATTCACCAGACGTTATTAACTTTAGCTTACCTAATGTTGTTTCTTTAGTAAGTTTATTAATTACATTAAGTATTTCAGCTGTTGCCATTAAATTTAAAGTTAATTTATTATTACCCGTTGTTTATAGTTTTGCGGGCTTTTGGCAACTTGTTTTATTTTTAATTCCTGAAGGCCACGAAATTCCAATAATTTCAAACAAAATAAGTGTTATTAGCCATGTAAGTTTATCGTTAATTGCTTACTGTATATTAGTTATTGCGACCTTATACGCATTTCAGGTTTCTTATATAAACTACAAATTAAAACAAAAAAAATTACAAGCGGTAAACCATTTACCTCCATTAATGCAAGTTGAAGGTCAGCTATTTACCTTACTAGCAATGGGAACTTTGTGTTTAAGTATAAGCTTACTTGTAGGCTTCATATTTTTAGAAAATTTCTTTTCGGCACAAAACGGCCATAAAATGGTATTTTCTTTTCTTGCTCTCATCACTTATATTGTGATTTTATGGGGTCACTTTAAACAAGGCTGGAGAGGCCACAAAGTGCTCGTTTTAACCATTATCGCGACATTTTTATTAACATTAGCCTATTTTGGTAGCAGATTTGTGAAAGAGTTTATATTACAATAAGACACAAATAACTGCGGGTTGTAATCAACTAACAGCTTAGTTAACCAACACCCGTATTTTTTAACAAACATAGGATCCACTTTTTGGATAACATATCAACGGAAACACTCTTTGTTATATTGGGTGTTTTGATACTCGTTTCAGCATACTTTTCTAGCTCTGAAACAGGCATGATGTCTATTAACAGATATCGTCTACGACACTTAGAAAATCAAAAGCACAAAGGTGCTATGCGTGTTAGTAAGTTACTAGCAACGCCTGATAAACTTATTGGGCTCATATTAATAGGTAACAACCTCGTTAATATTTTTGCCTCATTAATCGCTGGTATAATTGCTGAACGTTTATATGGTGATGCAGGTATTTTTTATGCCGGACTACTTTTAACCTTTGTTATATTAATTTTTGCAGAAGTTACCCCTAAAACTCTTGCAGCTTTGTACCCTGAAAAAGTCGCCTTCCCAAGCTCAATCTTACTTAATATATTATTAAAATTATTATACCCATTTGTTTTAGCGGTTAACTGGCTAACCAACGGTATTTTAAAAATTATTGGCGTAAGCTCAGAGCAAAGAGAGCATCATACGTTAAGCTCTGACGAACTTAAAACAGTGGTGAACGAAGCGGGGGCATTGTTACCAAAACGCGACCAAAGCATGCTGGTAAGCATATTAGAATTAGAAAAAATTACCGTTGAAGATATCATGATCCCCAGAAGTGAATTACAAGGTATTGATATTAATGACGATTGGAAAGTTATTCAAAAACAGTTAACCCAAGCAAATCACACCAGAGTCTTGTTATATAGAGATTCTATTGATGACGTTGTGGGTTATATTCACATGCGAGACGCACTCAAATTACTGTCTAAAAATCAGTTTACTAAAGCTACTTTAGTAAGAGCCGTAAGAGAGCTTTATTTCATTCCTGAAGGTACAACACTTAATGTACAGCTATTAAAGTTTCAGCATGCTAAAGAGCGTTTAGGCTTAGTTGTAGACGAGTATGGCGACATTCAAGGCTTAGTTACTTTAGAAGATATTCTTGAAGAAATAGTAGGCGACTTTACAACAACTATGACACCCGCCACCAGTGAAGAAGTTAACTTACAACCTGATGGAAGTTACCTCGTTGATGGTAGTGCAAACATTCGAGATATTAATAAAGAAATGTCTTGGAATTTTGCATCAGACGGCCCAAAAACCCTTAACGGCCTGATCATAGAACATTTAGAAGATATTCCAGAAGCTAATTTAAGCGTAAGAGTTTCAGGTTACCCTGTTGAGATTATTGATGTAAGCGACAACATGATTAAAACAGTACGCATACTGCCTGAGTTTTATCAGGAAATAAAAGAGACTGAAGAATAACGCCTTTCTAATAATATATTGTATTTAACCTCAACTCGGGTTAATGAATGTTAGATAATGAATTAAAATTATTATTTATCAAAACCTTAACCTGTACCGTTGTTTTCCTAAGTTATATTAGTCTCTCAACATTGATATTTTTGTGTATAACAAGGTGAATTTTTCTATCTAATAGCTAGCTATTAGTAATAAATTCAACGAAGTTAGGCATAAAAATAGCTTGTTGAGTAACTTTGCTTATCCCGAGCTGAGGTTATTTACTAATACCAATTAAAATCGTGCATTCAATTGGTATTAGTTTTTTAGCAGCCTAAATCTTGCTATTCAAATATTAACTTAGATATTTAATTACTTAAACTAAACAGGTTAACAGTAATAAATAATATTCGCTAAGCTGCTCTAATACATTTATACAGTATATATCACATTTTTCGAGTATAGACTCTACACTAAGATGCTCAATATACTAAATACAAAAAAGCCGCTTAATGAATAATCCATTAAGCGGCTTTTAAATCAGACATTACTTATACAATCTCACTAATGAGATTGAAGGGTAATATTATTCTGCTTCGTTATTTACAATAAGTATTTCAACTCTTCGGTTAGCTGCACGACCTTCTACACTGTCGTTGCTTGCTACAGGTTTAGATTTACCGTAACCCGTTGATTCAACTCTACCGCTTTCAACTTGACCCACTTCACTTAAGAAATTAGCCACTTTATTACCACGTTCTGTCGATAATTTTAAGTTGATTTCGTCGCTACCTCTGTTATCTGTATGTCCTGAAACAACGATATTTGAGTTAGGAAACGCTGAAATTGCTTTTGTTATTTTATTTAATAAAGCAAAGTTAGATGCATCTATTTCACTGTTACCCGATTTAAACGAGAAACCATGAGCACGAATAAGTACATTATCTCCTTGGCGATATACATCAGCTTCTTGTTGATTAAATAACGATTGAACACCTTTAAATTTAGCGGTAATTGCATCATTACGACGTTTTTCACTTTCAGCTTTCTCTTGTGCTGCTGCTAATGCTTGCTCTTTTTCTTGCGCTATTTTCATTTCTCGTTCTTTGGCTTGAGACATAGCAACATTCATTTCAGCTTGTGCTGCTGCAAGTGCTAACTCTTTTTCCTTAGCTATTTGCATATTTCGTTCTTGCGCTTCTGTCATAGCAACCGTTACGTTGTCTTTTTCTGAAACAAGGCGTTGTATTTTGCTATTAAGCCCTTTAACCATGACTTTGTTAGAATCATCAAACGCGACTTGTTGCTCAATTGGAGAAACAATACGTGTAACTTGTTCTTGATACCATAGTACTTTATCTTCTTCTTCATAGTCTGATTGACGGAAATGCGTAATAACCTCAGCAATACCAACAGCACGCTCTACATTCCAAATAGCTCGTTGGGCATGAGCATTCGCTTTTTCAGTTTCTCTGCGATCAGCATCTAAGGTATTTAATGCTAATTGGTAATCTTCTTGAGCTAATTTCATAGTGCGTGGAGCTAAATCGTCAACGTCTTTCTTTTTAGCATTTTCAATCGCCACTTTAGCTGCATCTACAATGTTCACTTTAATAGAGGCTAATTCGATTGCTGCATATGCACGCATGGTTTCAGTACGCTCTTCTTTTGCTTCTTGTACGTCGCCATTTTCAATTAACTTAGTTAATTTAAGTAGCTGTTTCTCTGCTTTTGCAAAGGCTTCAGGGCTAGCAGCTGAGGCTTTACTTTTAATAGCTTTAGCACGAACAGATAACACTTCTTCAAGTACGTCTCTGTTTAACATTTCAGTTTTTTTAGCTAAGGCTAATTGTTTTAAACCTTCTTTAGCTTTTTCCAATGCTTTTGGATCGTCTGCTTTAGCAAGTTTCATTGCTTCGCTATACAGTTCGTTTGCTTTGGCGAAAGACTTTGGAGATAAAACATCTAGCTCGCTATCAAGCTCATTGGCTAACTGTGCTTTTAATGTAGACACAGGTAAATATTTTTGTATTGCCTGATCTTCTTTTAGTGATGGCTTACTAGCACAACCAGCAAAAGTTAAACAAACAGTAAGAAACACAATGTAATTTTTCATTTAGGATTTATCCCTATTAAGCAATTTAATATGCAATGCAATTAAATATATTGAACACTAAATTAATATTTAGAGCATTTTTTAATCGTCGGTCCAAAACCATTGGGCTTAGGTCGCGATCGTGGCAAGTATAGTCGATAAAAAAATAAATACATAATATTTATTCATAAAATAATTACATTAAATTTACATAAAATTAACAACCGTATTGTTGAAAATTTTACCACTTTAAGTTCAACGAGTTACCTTAATATCCTGAAAGTCTTGATAAGTATTCTCCCCTCCTGATCAGATAATGTTTTCAGTATTTGAGCTAATCTCGCTTAAAAATAGTTATAAATATTTTTTATCTCTTGGCTGAAAAAGTTTCGAATTGTTAGTAAATTTTCTGTTGAGTTCAACATTAACTATTCAACATTATATTAGGCTCAATATAGTGAAATTTAGATACATAACTCAGGCGAGTAAGTTATTTATTTTTAAAGAAAAAGCTATTATTTGTGGATAATACCTACATTAGAACAAGTTAACAACAGACTTATCCACAGGTAATTTTTTGTGTGATAATTTTCCACAATTTCTGTGGATAACAAAAGCAAGGCCAGTAGATTTCTGACTTCAGATTTTGCAAACGATTTTTTGCAATTTTATGAAGTTTTTTTAACAATTGTTTTTGTCATTTATTTGGCGCTCATTTACGATAAATTAATCAATAAAATGATGCAATTGGCAAGAAATATGCGTAATAAGAATAATGCCAATAGTTTCTAATCTTGGCATTATTTAGGGTCTATTGATTTTTTCTTATTATTTTTGCAGCAGTTTATTAGCCTTTTATACAAGGCAGAGCTTATGTTTCGTCGTTGTTCTACTCTAATAGGCGATAACCTAGTATAAATAGTTAATAAACGCTGTCCTACGGAGCCGTTTAAATACTTATTAGTCATTGTTGCAAGGAATTTACATAGAACAACTAGGCTACCCTCCTTGCGCCGCGATCAACAAGCATTTAATGCGAATTAATCAACTCGAAAACAAGCGTGACCACCAACCTTGGTTAAACGAGGCTTCGCATTTTTTCAATTGAGCACTATAGCGTTTAGCGCGCTTTTCTACTTTACGAGAAACAGCCATTAGCCATTTCTTTTTATAATAACTTTTACGCTTAAAACCTCCCCAGCCCTCATGATAGTTAAGGTACTGATTGTAAGCATCCCATTTTGAGGTTTTATTCAGCTTTTGAGATTTATAAATAAACCAGCCCATAAAGTCCATCGCATCATCAAAGTCATCACGATCGGCACCGCTATTGCCCGTTTCTTTCATGTAATCGTTCCACGTCATGGTTTTAGCTTGCGAATAGCCATAAGCAGAACTTACACGACCAATAGGAATAAAGCCCAGAAAATAATCCATAGGAGGAATAGCATCATGTTTAAATGAGCTTTCTTGATACATCATGCTCATAGGTACATGAATAGGCACCCCCCATTTATCTTTGGCTTTTTTAGCAGCAAAGTACCAATCAGTATTCTGTTCAAAGATGCTGCATATATTTTCAGGATTCTTGGGGGGTAATGTAGAACAAGAAACTAACGAGAATAGAATAAAAATAATAAAAATATGTTTAATAGACAAATGTACAACCCTAATAATGTCTTTTCCCTAGAAATAAAGTTTAGCATTAAGTTGAATGGAACATCTAACAAAGTTCCATTTCAACAGGTTTGTTATTGTTGTTATTAAATATTCTCCTCTAATTTCCATCGTATTTCTCTGTTACTATTCAAGAGAGTAATTAATAAATACTAAAACGATAAATACAATGAGCAAAGAATTTACCCCTGAAGATACCCATATTATAAAAGAAATCATGCAATATCGCCGAGATGTTCGTGGTAACCGTTTTACTGATAAAAACGTACCGAGTGAGGTAATTGATCAAATATTAGAAGCCGCTTTGTATGCGCCTTCGGTTGGCTATTCACAACCTTGGCAGTTTATTGTTATTGATGATCAAAACATAAAGCAAAAAGTGTTTAACTCTTTTACCGAAGAAAACAATCACGCAAAAACGCTTTTTTCCGGTAAAAAAAAGCAAAGCTATGCCCAATTAAAACTTGAAGGAATACTTGAATCTCCTATTAATATTGCAGTTTTTTATCAACCATCAGAAAAAACTATATTAGGGCAAACCAGTATGAGCGACATGGGAAGGTTTAGCGTTGTTTGTGCAATTCAAAATATGTGGTTAATGGCACGTTCACTTAATGTAGGTGTAGGTTGGGTGAGTATTGTGGATCCTAAAAAAGTAAAGGCAGCTGTAAATGCACCAAAAAATAGTGAGCTTATTGCTTATTTATGTGTGGGTTATGTCAATGAGTTTTTGGATGAACCTGAATTGAAAACTAAAAAGTGGGAAGAAGAAAAACACAAAGAAGATATTATTTTTAAAAATACCTTTAAATAACATCACTCAAATAAAAATCAAAAATAAAATGAACTTTTTATATTTAAACCACTCATACCTTTGAAATATGTATTTCCCACATAGTATTTCACTTTTACGCATTTACTTTTGTAAATGCGTTTTTTTTGCTTAAAAAAACATAAACAACTGTTTATAAATAAATTTTAACGAGAAAAGTAATCAACTAAAAACTGATCAAAGTCTACTGTATCTGCCTCTTCAATTGCTCGCTGATCTTTATGTGATTTATTTACACTATCAATGAATTCTTGCTCGCTAAACATATTATATTCTTGTGCTAATAAATCATCTCTATATGTTTGTGCCATAGACAGAGCAATTTGGGTTAAACTTTTATTTTGATTTACTAACAAATCAATAACTTTAGCTGAAGGGGTTAACTCAGGCTGATTAATTTTGTCGAGTTCATCAGACAGCACTTGTTGATATTTAGACGTGTTATTTGCTTTATCCAATAATTTGGCAATAGGTAACATTTCATCAAAAATACTGTTACCCCATTGCTTAATAGACTTAAGTTCACCTTCGTCCTGTAAACGTAACTCTGGATCTCGCCCTCTTAGTACAATTTCATCCATGTTTTCTTCATAAATATTTTGCTGTTCACAGTTTAATTCACCGTGTTCAGTTAACGCACAATAGGTTAAAAATATATCTAAAAAGTAAACTTGTTCTAAGCTAACACCCGTGGATACAAATGGGTTTACATCAAGAGCTCTTACTTCAATATATTCTACACCACGCCTCTTTAACGCTTCAGACGGTTTCTCGCCCGCTTTAGCCACTCTTTTAGGTCGAATAGGTGCATACAGTTCATTTTCAATTTGTAAAACATTGCTATTAAGTTGTTGGTATTTTCCGTCAACTTTTATGCCTATTTTTGCAAATTCGTCAGACGCTAAATTAATCGCGTTTTTAACACCCTCAACATAACCATCTATATGGTTATAACAAATGTGTAAAGAAGACTGCTCATGATTGGTATAACCTAAATCACTCATTCTTAAAGACGTTGCATGTTCTAAATACAAATAACCTTTAGGCGATTTTTTAAAAGGTAAAACCTGCGGTTTATTTTGTAGAAATGAACTACAAATACTGGGTGAACTACCGTATAAATAGGGGATCAACCAACAAAAACGTTTGTAGTTTCGCAATAAAGAAAAGTAACGCTCTGAAACAAATTCATCTCGAGGTTGCGTATCTTTAAGTGTACTTTGTAATACATTCCAAAATGAGTCAGGAAAAGAAAAATTAAAATGAATGCCTGAAATAACTTGCATCATACTACCGTATCGGTTTTTTAAACCTTGGCGATAAACGGTTTTCATTTTACCTATGTTTGACGAGCCGTATTGAGCTAAAGGAATTTTATTCGCATCATCAACAAAACAAGGCATACTCATTGGCCACAAAAGTTCACCATCAATTTGGCTTAAGGTAAATTTTTGTATATCTTGCAATTGCGCAATTACATCTTCAGGACTTTTATTAACAGGAGTAATAAACTCTAATAACGTTTCAGAGTAATCTGTTGTTATATAGGGGTTAGTTAAAGCTGAACCTAAATTATAAGCATGAGGTTTTTCTGATAACTTACCTTCAGCTAGTACACGTAGGGCTTCACGTTCTATACCCCTTCCAAAACCAGTTAAAGAAGATATATTAGCTTCTTCATTAAAAACAGAAAGATACTCAGTTAAAGATAATTTCAAAATAATTCCTATGCGTTGTACGCAAGAGTTGATAGAACCTATTTATGGCCTAAAAAACATATTTCAATCCCATTCAGTATTTAAATAGCCAATAAGATTGTGTGAATTCCTTGGCAATATTACTACATTAAATACGTAGCGTGTTATTAGAGTTTACTATTAGAGGCGCTTTATTGAATTGCAATTTATTGTCTATACAGTAAAGTTGCCTATCCAGTAAATTGACTTAAAACCTTAAAGGTCTATCGAAAAATGCAAGATAGCGCACTAAGCTTACTTCCCCCTTTAATTGCAATTATTATTGCCGTATGGAAAAGGAACGCCCTAATCGCATTGTTATGTGGGCTAATGTTTACTTTTCTGATGATAAACCACTTCAATCCATTAACTATGCTCACCGACAGTGCTCTAGGCATAGTGGGTGTGTTTAGTTCAACTGGAAATAGTTATATTGTCGCTTTCAGTTTATTAATAGGCGCGTTAGTTACCTTGATGAATCAATCTGGTGCGGTAAATGGGTTTATTGAAAGTTTAGCCAAACTCAATCTGGTTAAAAATAAAAGACAAGCCGCTATGCTACCTACCATAATTGGCACCAGCATTTTTACTGATACTAATTTAAGTATGTTTACCGCAGGCATGGCAAGCCAAAAATTATTTGATACCCATAAACTTAGCCGTGCAAGACTGGCCTATTTACTTGATTCAACCTGTGCACCCGTCAGTATTCTTTTGTTAATAAACGGTTGGGGAGCTTATGTTTTAGGGCTATTAGATGGTTATAACTTTAACGATCCTGTTGGCATTCTTATTGGTACAATTGGCTATAACTTTTACGCTATTATTGCTTTAGCTTTAGCTTATTACACCGCATTTTCAGGTAAAGCTTATGGTTCATTACGCTTAGCTAAACCGATAACGCAAGAACAAAATAGTGAAGAATTGATCACTAAAACTGCGCCAGCTATGGTTATGTGGTTTCCTTTATTAACATTATTAGTCACCACCCTAGGTTTACTCTGGTTTACGGGTAATGGAGACATTCGCCAAGGTTCAGGCTCATTTTCCGTCTTTTGGGCAATAATAAGTGCTTTAGTATGTTTAACCCTATTCATTTTAAGTTATAAACTTTTATCGGTTACCGAAATTTTGGCTGGCATAGTAACAGGCACTAAAAAAATGTTACCTGCTGTTGGCGTGTTAGTTTTATCTTTCGCTTTTGGTAGTGCTATAAAATTATTAGGTACAGGGCTTTATGTTAGCCAACTCATTAATGTGGAATTTCCTTTATTTTTAATGGCCCCTATTTTATTTATTGCTGCAGCAATTATGGCTTTTGCTACTGGAACCTCGTGGGGAACTTTTGCCATTTTAGTACCCATTGCTGTACCTGTAGCTCAGCAAAGTGGCTTACCTATTGAGTTTATGGTGGCCGCTGTTTTAGGTGGTGGTGTATTTGGAGATCACGCTTCTCCTATCTCCGACACAACCGTAGTTGCCTCTATCGCCAGTGGTTGCGATCATTTCGAACACGTTAAAACCCAATTACCCTACACGCTATTTGGCGGAGTGATCACTATTGTGATTTATACGTTAATCGGATTGAGTTACTAATTTATGGAAACAACATTCGATATAATTGACGAGCAACCCGACTTTATTGTGGTAAATAAACCTGCAAATACCAACTTTCATGATGAAGGTGAAATAGGCTCAGGTTTTTTTAATGAAGTTAAGCTGTCACTTAGTCCTACAAGCGAGTTATACCCAGTACACCGTTTAGATAAAATGACGTCAGGCATGCTTATTTTTGCCAAAAATAATGAAACAGCAAAAACCTTCCAACAATTATTTGAACAACACCACATTCAAAAATATTATCTCGCTCTCAGTGATAAAAAACCGAAAAAGAAACAAGGCCTAATTAAAGGCGACATGACTAAAAGTCGCCGTAGCGCATGGAAACTACTAAGAAGCCAAGAAAACCCAGCCATCAGTCAATTTATGTCTTACAGCATAGGTAATGGTATAAGGCTTTATTTAGTTAAACCTCATTCAGGAAAAACACATCAAATAAGAGTTGCACTAAGCAGCATAGGTTCACCTATAATTGGCGATACCTTATACGGAGGGAGTAGCACTACAGATAATCCTATGTTCGACAGAGGGTACCTACATGCCTACGCCTTACAATTTACTTTAAATAATATTCAGTACGAATATATACAAGCCCCTAGCTCTGGCGAGCTATTTTTGTCAGCTGAATTTTCAGAACAACTCAAACAAATAGAATTACCTTGGCTTTTACCTTGGCCTAGAGTGTAACGGCTATAGCTTTAAGACAAACTTCCCATTTTCGATTGAAAATACTCTAAAAACATTCGTGTTTTAAAAGCAATACTTCTACTTTGATACAAAACAGTAAGCTGTAATGCCACTGGATCGTGGCTTAGTTTCAGCCTTTTAACATTCAGTAAATGTCCTTGCGATTGGCACAAGTAATCAGGAAGTTTTGCAATACCTAAGTGTTGCGATGTTGCCTCTAACCTCATTTGTGGACTGGATAAAATAACTTTTTCATGCACAGAAATAAGTTGAATTTTATTATTCTCCCTAAACAACCACTGTTCGTTGTTATTCGATGTTATACACTTTTCATTTTGGAGATCTTCAGGCGTGTGTATATGATCAACCGATTCATTAACACCTGAATAAATAGATTGTGGAAAACTTAATAACTGCTTACCTACCCAACTCGAATGGGCTAAATCGGTTTCATGTAAAACAAAAATCAAATCATAGTAATAATTTTCTTCAGGAAATTCAGAACTGTAATGACTGCAATGCACCACAATATCAGGATATATTTTCGCGAAGTCGGTAATAATTTGACTAATAATCTGACTAAAAAATTCTATAGGCAGCAAAATATTCAACCGACCTTTAGGTGATGTATTAAGCTCGTGAATATCGTTTTCAATACTACTTAGCGCTTCTAAATGAGGCTTGCAAGAACGATAAAGTAACAAGCCACTTTCGGTTAACTCTTGCTTACGCGTAGTACGAATAAGCAATTGATAACCCAGTTCAGCTTCTAAATTAGCTAATCTTCGGCTTAATTTTGATTTAGGCACGCCCATAGTTCGGGCTGCTTGCGTTAAAGAGCCTGAATCAATAATGGTAGAAAAGAAAATAAGATCATCTAAATTAAGCACAAAGTTTGTCTCATATATAGAACAATAGATTCTATTAAACCATCTATTAAGTTAAATGAAAACCACCTAGAATAGCTCTTCAATAAATAAAGACCTTATTAACATTAAAAGAGAAGTAAATAATGAGCAATGTAACAGTAATTAAAGCTGAAGATTTTGAACAAGAAGTAACGGCACACAAAGGTGCAGTATTAGTAGACTTTTTTGCTGAGTGGTGTGGACCTTGTAAAATGATTGCACCATTACTTGATCAAGTATCTGAAGAAAATAGCGAATTGAAAATCGTAAAAATTGATGCAGACCATGCACAAGAGTTAATGACTAAGTTTGGCATCAGAGGCATCCCTACTTTATTACTATTTAAAGATGGCGAATTAAGTGCAACTAAAGTTGGCGCATTATCTTTAACACAGTTAAAAGAGTTTGTTGCTTAATTAGCACTTATTTAACCTATTCACCATAGGTAAAGATCAGAAAAGCCTGTAATGATATCACTATCATTACGGGCTTTTTTATAAGCGAATATTCTACAAATTTGGTATCTAAAGCGAATGTAAAAACACCATAGCAATGGCCGTTGGACAAACTACCTTGGTGTAAACAGGCCAAACCTTCCAGAAAAAACTCTCTTCAATTGACTCGTTACCTTGCTTAATTTCGTCTAGCAGCGAATTACGTTGCCATATCCAACCCACAAATACACAACAAAGCATAGCTACAATTGGCTGTCCGTATTTAGTAGACAAGGTAATTACTAAGCCAAACAAGCTCTCGAAATTAGCCATAATAATAACGCTCAGTAAAAAAATACCAATACCAATAGTAATAGAAGCTTTTTTACGTTCTATATTATGTCGCTCTACCGCATAAGAAACTGGCCCTTCAAGCATTGAGATAGAAGATGTTAGCGCCGCAATCGTCATTAAAGCAAAAAAGCCGATAGCAACAAACAGCCCTACTCCACCCATGCTTTCAAATAAACTAGGTAGTACGGTAAATACCAAGGTATCTTCTGATAATAAACTGCCGTCAGCAGCAAATATTTCTACACCTTGTGCTTGAGCCACATACATAGCAGGAATAATTAATAAACCCGCTAAAAAAGCGATTGATACATCAATTAACGTAACCTGTGCACCTAAGCTCACCATATTTTCTTTTTTAGAAATGTAAGAGCCGTAGATCACCATAACACTCGTACCTAAAGATAAAGAGAAAAAAGCTTGCCCTAAAGCACTTAACAATAGCGTGGGTTCAAAAATACGGGAGAAATCAGGATTAAGGTAAGCTTCTAAGCCTTCGCTAGCCCCCTCTAAAGTAAGCACATAGCCGATTAAAACAAGCAGCAAAGTAAGCATTAATGGCATTAATCGTTTAGACCACTTTTCAATACCCTCTTCAACACCACGAGAAATAATAAAAATAGTTAAACTAACAAATATTGCCGTAAAAATGAGGTTTCGTTCGAAGGAAAAAGCCACCAGCCAATGAGCACTTTCTACACTACCTATTAATTTAGCCACAGGTTCAGCGGTATGAGCAATCATCCAACCTGCAACTATCCCGTAAAAGCTTAAAATTAATGCTGCACATATAACGCCAGCAAAACCTACAACAAAAGCAAAGCGTTTTTGAAATAAGCTTTTAGACATTTTTTGAAGTGAAGTAACCGCATTAGCTTGCCCATAACGACCAATTAATATTTCGGCCATAAATGCAGGATAGGCTAAACAAAATGCTAACACCAAATACATAAGTACAAAGGCAGCACCACCATTACTGGCTGTTTGCGTAGGAAAGCCCCAAATATTGCCTAAACCAACCGCAGAACCTGCAGCCGCCATAATAAAACCTAGTCGCGAACTAAATCCGCCTCTACTTCCAGCCATGAACATCTATCTTTTTTATTAGGATCATAACGGAGTAATTTACTTAATGTATTCGCAAAACAACAGTATTAATTTAATAAACCCGTGTTTAGGTTGAAGATTGCACAATTTTAAGTGTAAAGATTTTAGTACCGGTGAGTTGACATAAAATAGATAAATAAAGGAATAATATTAAAAAGAAGATAAAGAAAGCCTCTTTATTTTCATTCATACATATGAAGATAAAGAGGCTCATATAAACAACGACAACTTAGTCTCTAAAGTTATTAAACTGAAATGATTGCTCTAAATCAGCTTCGCGCACAAGTTGCATAACTTGTTGTAAATCATCGCGCTTTTTACCGGTAACACGTACTTGCTCGCCTTGAATAGCGGCTTGTACTTTTAACTTACTGTCTTTAATTAATTTAACCACTTTTTTCGCTACGGGTTGTTCAATACCTTCTTGAAAAGAAAGGGTTTGAGTAACGGTTTTGCCTGAAAACTCAGCTTTAGACACAGTAAGTGCTTTAGCATCAATATTACGTTTAGCCAGATTACCTCGTAACATGGTAACTAACTGTTGTAATTGCATTTCTGCTTCTGCTTTAATGATAACGGTTGGTTTTTTCCATTCAATACTTGCTGTAACACCTCTAAAATCAAAACGAGTTTCTAGCTCTTTTTTAGTGTTGTTGGTTGCATTAAGTACTTCTTCCATATTAATTTCAGAAACGATATCCATTGATGGCATAATTTTTCTCTTTTTAAAACAAAATACGATAGGCAAATAATAACAGTCTGATACTCGATAACCAATATTAAGCTGATAATAATGCTGAATATTTGCCTACATTTAAACGAATATACGTTGGAATAGGCTTATTCCATCATGTTATGATGAGGGTAAATCTTCTCCCTTTGTTGTTAACTTTATGAAATATCTCCATCACTTACTTTTTTTCCTTGTTATATTGGTGTCTGTGGTGATGCTAACTATTTCAAATGAAGTACGAGAAGTCGTTTTTCAATTGACTAAAATTGATACTATTGGCCATTTTATTGGTTTTTTCTGCTTAACATGGATTTTAAATAGTTTATTTAAATTACCTTTGTTTAATTTAGCTATTTGTTTGGTTTTATATTCAGGACTTACTGAAATCGGTCAGTATTATTTAGGCTTTAGAAATGGTGAATTTAGAGATTTTATTGCTGACGTTATTGGTATTGGAACCTTCGTTATTATTAAATGGATGGTAGTGGTTTACGGTAGAAAAGAAACGATATGACCAGCGTTTCGGCTTCAGTGACCACTCAACCGACAACCAATGTAATGATTGTCGGTTCTGGAGCTATTGGTTTATTATGGTATAGCCATTTTTATTTATGTAGCAACAAAGCTGTTAACTGTTTTTTATATCAGTCCCCTACTCGAAAAACCTTACAACGTTCCATTTTATTTACCTCGCTAAGTAATCAAAAAACAACCTTTCCAAGTAAAGTGATCACTAGCAGCAACGAGCATGCAATAGATATTATTTTAGTGTGTGTTAAAAGCTATCAACTCAATCAAGCCATTGCTGACATACACCCTTTTATTACAGCTAATACTCTCGTAATAACGACTCATAACGGTTTAGGGGCTCTAAATACTGAATCTGCACAGTTTTTACAAAACAATAATGTATTCGACTTACTTACCACGCACGGTTGCTTAAAACTTTCTGATAATGAGATAGTTCATACGGGTGCAGGTATTTCTCATCTAGGCCGAAAATTTGGGAAAGAAAGTCCGTTACTTGAAACAAAAACAACACAGTTACTACATTCGGTATTACCTGATGTTATTTGGTGTGACGATATATTATCGAAACAATGGTTAAAGTTAGCGATTAACTGTGTAATAAACCCATTAACAGCCTTATACGATATTAAAAATGGCGATCTAATTCACGAGAAGTTTGAGAATACAATCAACCAACTAATAGATGAAATAGTAGTTATAGCCCATTTAAAAAACATAAGTTTGAATAAAGAAAGCTTAAAAGAAACCGTATATTTAGTTGCGCAAAATACCGCAAAAAATAGTTCGTCAATGCGATGTGATGTACAGCAAGGTAGGCAAACAGAAGTGGAATATATTAATGGTTATATTCACCGATTAGGGCAAGAATTGAATATTCCTACCCCAAAAAACACTGAGCTATATCAAAGGGTGTTAGCCTTATAGCTCAGTAATGATGAATGTAAATTACGGACGGTAAACTTTAACATTGGTAAAGCCATTATCTAATAAATACAAGGCTTGCAGCTTACTCATAACACCTTGGTCGCAATAAAGAAAATAGTCTTTGTCTTTCGCTAAATCGCCAAATTTTGTCGCCAGTTTATAAAATGGAATGTGAATAACTTCTACTTTATCTAATTCTAGCGGGTTATTGTCTTCTTCTTCAGGGCTTCTAATATCAACAACAATGGCGCTTTCATCAAGTTGGTCGACCATTTCTACCGCTTTAATTTCAGCTTCTGTTTCTGTAGCAATATCACGAATATCATATAAACGAGTATTCTTTACTACGTCGTCTAAAATATCAAAATCGAAGTTACTTTCTTCCTGTTCAATTTTAGATAACACCGCTTTAACCGTAGGTTTGTTTGAGATAACACCACAGTATTCAGGAATCGTTTTAGAGAAGTCTTCAGTACCTATTTGACGAGCAATATCGATAATGTCTTGTTTATCGTAAGCTGTTAATGGCCTTAGAATTAAGGTCTCGGTTACACGATCAATCACATTTAAGTTGGTTAGCGTTTGGCTAGAAACCTGCCCTAATGCTTCACCAGTAACTAACGCTTGTATTTTAGCGCGTGCTGCCACTTTTTCTGCTGCACGCATCATCATACGTTTTAGAATAACGCCCATTTGACCGTTTTCTACTTTCTCTAAAATTTCAGCCACTACAGGTTCAAAATCAATAGCAAAAAACTTAACTTTATGAGACGCACCAAACTTGTTCCATAAATAGTAACTGACTTGCTTAACACCAATTTCGTGAGCTGAACCACCTAAGTTAAAGAAACAATAATGAGTACGAGCACCCTTTTTGATCATTTGATAACTGGCAACCGCTGAGTCAAACCCCCCCGACATAAGCGATAATACGTCTTCTTGCGTGGCAATTGGAAAACCACCTAAACCTTTATGACGTTCAGTAACAATAAACAGTTTTTCATTTTTAATTTCTAAATGAATAGTAACGTCTGGCTTACTTAATTTTACTTTAGCTGACTCAACCGCTTGATTTAAGCCGCCACCAACATATTGCTCAACTTGAATAGATTTAAAGTCGTGGTTACCCGTACGTTTTACGCGAACACAAAAGGTTTTGTTTTCAATCGTTTTGGCATGTAAAGCAATTGTTTTTTCGTAAATGCTATGCAAATCAGTAAAATCTGTTTGCTCAACCTCTAAAAACATCGGAATACCAGGAACGCATTTCAGGGTTTCAATCACCTTTTTACGATTTTCTGGAGAATCGTTAGGTGTGTTTACTTCAATGTTGTCCCACGTCATACGGGCAGTAATTTGTTCGTCTACACGACGAAGCACAGTTTTAAGATTAGATTCTAATATTTTAGTAAAACGCTTACGTACAGGCCTACTTTTAATGGTGATTTCAGACTGCAACTTTACAATAAATTTCATGGACGCTAATACCTAACAAATGTACTTCAAAAATAATGGCGCGAATTATACACGATAAATAAGGCTATTTAGGATAATTTTTTCTCATGAAGGTAATCTCAACCTTACTGGATGTAAGCGAGGTATATACCTGTTACCAATCAAGGTACGTATTTCAGAGTGTATCTTGAATGGTAAAGGGTATATGTTATTGAATAATAGACACTGGCTCTGTTTCTTTTGCTTTACCTTGATTAATCGCAATTTCAACACGGCGATTTTTACGTCGATTAAGTGCATTATTATTAGGCACTAAAGGTTGAGCATCGGCATGGCCAGCAACCACTAATCGGCTTTGATCAAAGTCAGGCACTTTTATAATTTCATGGGCTATTGCTACCGCTCGCTTACTTGATAAATCCCAATTTGACGTAAATAACTCAGAGCTAATACCTTGGTTATCGGTATGGCCTGATATCATTATTTCTCCAGGTATAGTCATTAACAGCTCACCTATTTCTCGAATAATAGGTCTGAACTGCGGTTGTAAAAAAGCTGAACCAGATGGAAACGAGCCGTTTTCACGAATACGAATAATAACTTGTTGCCCTAAAGATTCTAACTCTATGGCACCATCTTGAATTTGCTTGTCTAGCTGGTCGGCTATTTTCTTTATTAATTCATTAACTTGTTCTTGAGAGGCCTTTTGTTCATCTTCTGCGGATTGCTTAACTTCTTGAGCAGCTTGCTCGTTAGCCGTACTTTGAGACTGGCCACCACGCTGTGTGCCACGTTGTTCTTGACGCCCCCCCGCAGATGTTTCATCACCCGCCTGAAACTCTAGCATTTGCTGAGTCATTTCTACGGTTTGTTGTTGAATAACTTCAATTGGCGTGGGTTCAGGCTTACCCGGTCTAAATTCTTGAGCAATAATACTGGTGCCTTTAGGGATATCTTTTACTTCAATTTTATTTTGTACACCAAAGGCAAACTTCATTGAGCCAGCGATTTGCTTAAATTTCAAAACATCCATTTCAGAAAAAGATAATAGCAACACGAAAAAGCACATTAGCAATGACATTAAATCAGCGAACGTTCCCATCCAAGCAGGCAGACCTGGGGGCGGACATTTACATTCTTCTTCCATTCTAGCCTCCCCTATTCTTCATTTGTGTCGATGGTTCGCTTACCTTCAGCTAAATAATTTTTTAACAGCCCTTCAATAACGCGTGGGTTTTGACCATCTTGAATACCCAATACAGCATCTAAAATAAGTTGCTGATTCATTTTTTCTTCATCGAGTCTTAGTTTTAATTTATTCGCGATAGGAATAGCAATTACGTTTGCTAAAAAAGCACCATAGAGAGTCGTTAAAAGTGCAACCGCCATTGCCGGACCGATAGCTTTAGGATCATCCATGTTTGATAACATAGCAACCAAACCAATTAATGTACCTATCATTCCCATAGCGGGAGCAACATCGGCAATGGCCATCATCATACCTATGCCTCTTTCATGGCGCTCGCTGGTAAGTGTGATATCTTTTTGCATGGTACCGCGGACTACATCGGCATCATGCCCATCTACCAACATATCAACGCCTTTTTGCATAAAAGCATTGGTAATTTCAGCTTCTTCTAATGCTAAAAAACCACCTTTACGAGCTGCGTCTGCCATTTCAACAGATTTTTCAATTAGCTCTTCTGGCTTTTCAATTTTAAAGAGGAAGGCTTTACCACATATTTTACCTATACCGAAAAACTGCCCCATATTATAATTTGATAATACAACGAATAAAGATCCACAAAACACGATCAATATAGACTGAGTATCAACAAACATGCTGATATCACCACCTAAAATCATCGCCATTACAATAAAACCTATGGCGCCAACCATTCCAAGAAGCGTAGCTAAATCCACAAAATTCTCCTGTTCACATGCTTTCGTTGTACTTCATAAAATAATAATACATTAACGATTTGGGTTACGCGAATACTAATAGCTTTATTATCGCCCGCAATGTCAATAACTTAAGTTCTTTTCATTAAAAGATAACAATCAATTAATAAATCGACGCTAATTGACCAAAATGTTAAGCTAAGGTACCTTTGCGCCCATCTATTAAATGTAGCAGTAAAAAATAATGGCTAGAAAAAAAATTGAAAATTTAAGCTTTGAAGAATCACTCAATGAACTTGAAGAAATTGTTCAAGACTTAGAGCAAGGAGAGCTTAGTTTAGAAGACTCGATGAGCCTTTTTGAAAGAGGTTTACATCTCAGTCAGGCTAGCCAAAATAAGCTTCAAGACGCTGAACAAAAAATTCAAATATTGATTGATAAAAACAATCCTGATGAAGGGTTAGCAACATTTAAATTAACACAGGAAGACAGCTAAGTGAGTCAACTTCCTCAATTAGATGAATACCAGCAACGTGTTAATCAATTTCTTACCCATAAATTAGATCAGTTAGCGTGTAACGATGAGCGCTTATTAGAAGCCATGCGTTATGGCTTATTAATAGGTGGTAAACGCATGCGACCTTATTTAGCTTATATTACCGGTATAAGTGTTGGCGCTAAGTTAGAAGATATTGATGGCGTAGCTGCCGCGTTAGAATGTATTCATGCATATTCGTTATTGCATGACGATTTACCTGCAATGGACGACGACGATTTAAGACGTGGCAACCCCACATGCCATAAAGCCTTTGACGAAGCGACTGCAATATTAGCTGGCGATGCTTTACAAACACTCGCGTTTGATATTTTAGCTAATCATCGTTTTTCAGAACCACTACAAAATAAACGTATTGGTTTTGTGCAACAATTGGTTAAAGCTTCAGGTTATCAAGGTATGTGTGGCGGACAAGCATTAGATTTAGCCGCAACAGACAAATCTATTTCGTTAGAAGCACTGCAACATTTACATTCATTAAAAACAGGCGCTTTAATTGAAGCTTCTGTACTTATGGCAGCTGATTGCAGTAACAGTGTTTCTAATAAAGACAAAGAACAATTAAAACTTTTTGCACAACTTGTTGGTTTAGCTTATCAAGTAAGAGATGATATTATTGATATTACCTCAAGCGAAGAAGAGCTAGGAAAACCAGCGGGTTCAGACCTAGCAGCCAACAAAAGTACCTACCCAGCCTTACTCGGCTTAGAAGGTGCGCAACAAAAAGCTGACAACTTATACCAACAAGCGCTTCAAGCTTTGTCTACTTTACCTTACAATACCCACAGTTTAGCTGAATTTGCCACTTTTATAGTAAAACGCACCAGCTAGTTACCCGATATACATTAATAAGAATAATCAATAAACATGACAATTGATCTGAATGACTACCCTCTTTTATCTAATATCAATACACCTGATGATTTACGATTATTAGGTAAAGATAAACTCACTCAAGTGAGTAAAGAACTGCGTCGATACTTACTCAGCTCAGTTAGTAAAAGCAGTGGTCACTTTGCTTCAGGCCTTGGAACAATAGAGCTCACCGTTGCGCTGCATTTTGTTTATAACACTCCTTTTGATCAACTCATCTGGGATGTAGGTCATCAAGCTTATCCTCATAAAATATTAACAGGTCGACGCGATCAGCTTCATACCATTCGACAAAAAGATGGTTTACATCCGTTCCCGTGGAGAGAAGAAAGCGAATACGATGTGTTAAGTGTCGGTCATTCGAGTACTTCAATATCTGCTGCGCTTGGTATGGCGGTAGCTGCTGAGAAAGAAGCCAAAAACAGAAAAGTGGTTGCGGTAATTGGCGATGGCGCAATGACTGCAGGCATGGCGTTTGAAGCATTAAACCACGGCGGCGATATTAATAAAGATATGCTCGTTGTATTAAACGACAACGAAATGTCGATCTCAGAAAACGTAGGTGCATTAAATAATCATTTAGCGAAAATGTTATCAGGTAGCATATATACTGGTCTTCGTGAAGGTAGTAAACGCATACTAAAAGGCATTCCACCGATTAAAGAATTAGCTAGCCGAGCAGAAGAACATATTAAAGGTATGGTGGTTCCTAGCACCTTTTTTGAAGAGCTTGGTTTTAATTATATTGGCCCAATCGACGGGCACGATGTTAAAGGTTTAGTTGATACCATTAGCAATATGCGTAATTTAAAAGGACCTCAACTTTTACATATAGCGACTACAAAAGGTAAAGGCTACGAAGCCGCAGAGCAAGATCCAATAAAATATCACGCGGTTCCTAAATTTAACCCTGAAGAAACTACGCTGCCAACCAGTAAACCAAGCTTACCGACTTATTCTAAAATTTTTGGTCATTGGCTATGTAATACGGCCGAAATAGACGAAAAATTAGCAGCGATAACACCAGCAATGCGTGAAGGTTCAGGCATGGTTGAGTTTAGCCAACGTTTTCCAGAACAATATTACGATGTTGCCATTGCTGAACAACATGCAGTAACGTTTGCTGCTGGTTTAGCGATTGGTGGTTATCATCCTGTTGTGGCTATTTATTCAAGCTTTTTACAGCGTGGTTACGATCAACTGATCCATGATGTAGCGATTCAAAACTTACCTGTTTTATTTGCTATTGACCGTGCAGGTATTGTGGGCGCCGACGGCCCTACGCATCAAGGCGCATTCGATTTAAGCTTTTTAAGATGTATACCTAATATGGTTGTAATGGCCCCTTCAGACGAACGTGAATGTCAATTAATGCTCACTACAGGCTACCAACACAATGGTCCTGCAGCAGTTAGATATCCTAGAGGTTCTGGCACTGGTGCCGAGACACCACAAATTTCAGAAACGTTAGAAATTGGTAAAGGCCTAATAAAACAGCAAGGTAAAGATATTGCTATTTTAAGTTTTGGTACCTTGTTACATGAAGCAAAAATAGCCGCTGACTCTCTAAACGCAACCTTAGTTGATATGAGATTTATTAAACCTTTAGATGAATCTTTAATTGCACAAATAGCCAGCACGCATTCTTGTATTGTAACCCTTGAAGATAATGCGATAGCAGGTGGCGCAGGTTCAGGCGTAAATGAGTACATACTTAGTAAAGGTATAGCGATAAAAGTATTAAATATTGGCTTACCTGATGTGTTTATTAAGCACGGCACTCAAGAAGAAATACATAAAGAGCTAGGGTTAGATAGCGAAGGGATATTAAGTAAAATTAACAAATTCGTTAGTTAACTCCCCTCAATTAAAGATTAATCATCTTATAATCAAACATAAAAACGAGCTATAACAGCTCGTTTTTTATTTATACCGTTTTTATTTATACCATATAGTGGCAAGTATAATGTAGCAAGAATACGATACTTTTAGTGCGTTTATTGTGAGTTTTAACATCATAAAGGTCATATTATGATTGTTTGAGTATGAATTGGATAAATGGCAAGTATCATTTTAATCATGCCCTTTCTCTAATAAAAATTAATTTCAAACAATAAGGAAAGAGCTGTTTACTAAAACCAGCCTCAACATTTAATATGAATAAATTTATCCCCCTTTGTTTACTAACGTTCGCTTTTTCTGCGTCTGCCGCAGATTGGAGTGAGTACCCTGTTCCGGCCAAGCTTGATAAAGGTCAAACTTGGCAATTAGATCCACTTTCAGACGATTTTAATTACAATGCTCCAGCAAAAGGAAAAAGTAACGAGTTTTTTAGTCGCTGGAAAGAGGGTTACATTGGAGCATGGTCTGGGCCCGGCAAAACCGTTTGGGAGCCTCTGCATTCGTCGGTAAAAGACGGTAAACTCGTTTTAATAGCAAGTCGCGTACCTCTTGACTACCCTGAAAAAGAAAAAGCTGGTGGGGTTTTTGCTGGAAGTATCACATCAAAAAAATCCGTTCTCTATCCAATATTTATGGAAGCCAGAGTCAAATTTAGTAATACCGTATTAGCATCAGACTTTTGGCTACTGAGCCAAGATTCAACACAAGAAATTGATATTATCGAGCACTACGCTGGTGATGGTGTAGATATTGACGGTGATGGTGTTATTGATAATGACAACAGTTATTTTGCGAAAAAATTACATATAAGTAACCATATGTTTATCCGTAAGCCTTTTACTGATTACCAACCTTCAGATAAAAATGGAGTATTTGGTACTTATTATTGGGAAGAAAGCAGAAAAAATTGGCGTGATGATTATGTGCGAATAGGTACATATTGGAAGTCTCCCAACCATATTGAGTACTTTGTTAATGGTAAATGGGTACGTACAATTACCAATACGGGTTATTCATTTGTGAACCCCAAAGGTAAAGTAGAAACTTACCAAACTGATTTTAATCCTATGGACAAGTTTAATTACAATCATGGTAAGGGCTTAGATAAACCAATGCGCGTTATTTTAAATATTGAAGATCAAGATTGGCGTAATAAAAGAGGGTTAACACCTACAGATGCTGACTTGTTAGATGATAGTAAAAATAACTACATTATTGATTGGGTACGTTTTTATAAACCTATTAGTCAATAACGGCTAGCGCTAATATACCATTGAATACAAGCAACGAATATCGTCTGTCGTTGGATCAAAAGGCAAAGTAAGACAATTAATAGATTAAAAACTCCCCAATATAATAGCTATATTGGGGAGTCTAGTTAATGACACTTATCAAGCACTAAATTCTGCACTTTTCACTGTCATAGGTATATCAAAAGATATTAGAACTTAGCGCGTACACCAACTGTGTAACGACGATCCGCTTCTGTATATTTCCAAGCTCCACCTAATTCAGATAAGTAGATAGAAGGTTCACCTGTTAAGTTAGTGGCGTTAGCTACTACCGTAAAGTGTTCGTTAATATCCCAACTTGCTGAGAAATCTAACTGGCCTCTATCGTCGCGGTAGTTATTACCATAAACCGTACCTTCTTCAGAAATACCACCCGTAGCATTAATGTTCTCTACACGTTTTTCGTTTTCTGTATCTAAGAAGCTATCACGGTAGTTATACGCTAAACGGGTTGAAACGCCTTCATATTCCCAGAACAACTGTAAGTTATATGTATTTTTAGAAATATCTAATAATGGGTTACCATTTGGTTGCTCACTGTCAGCATATGTGTAGTTTGCACTAACACCTAAACCAGACCAAGCATCAGGAAGAGAAGTAAAAAATTGCTGATAGCCTATTTCAAACCCTTGAACTTTACCGTTTTCACCATTGGTATCTTTCGTTGTATCAATACCAGTGTTTCCTGAAGCTCTTAGCGCATCAACAAAAGCAAAACCGTCAGCATCTACTGGGAAGTCTGTACTATCAGAGAAAACTAGGTTGTCTTGTGATACGCCTGCTGTAGTTAACTGACACACCTGATTCCATTGCGTCACGTTTTGGCCAACAGTAGAAGCATCTGCCACACAACTGCTTTCGTTACTTAAGAAAGATTCAACATCTTTGTAGAATACTGCGAAAGACACCATGTTGCCTTCGCCAAAATAATGCTCTACTGATAAATCAAACTGAGTTGCACGGAAAGGTTCTAAATCGATAGCACCTTGAGTCGCCCCCGTTATATCGTTATTAATATCAAATGCCGGACTTAATTCATTGAAGTTAGCACGACGCATTACTTTAGCTGCAGCAAAACGAAATAGAGTTTCGTCTGAGTAGTTATATGTTACGTTTAAGCTAGGTAAAAAGTCGCTGTAATCATTTTCGCCTGTTACTTTTTCACTATCAAGATATACGCTTGATTCAAGATCTGTTGTTACATATCTACCACCAACAATCGCGGTAATATCATCAAAATCTAAATGCGCTGATACATAAATTGCTGCTGTATCTTCAGTAACCTCTCTGTAAGCACTGTCTTGAAATTTCAAGTTGTCGGCTAAACTACCCGTTGTTGCTAAATTAGTACCTACCAATAGTTGCTGTAATTCATTAAATACATTTGCAGGGTTAGATAATCCGTTATAAGTCGCGAAAGTTAACAAATCATTTTGGCCTGTATGCCCTAATTGATCGAAAGAGTTATCGTGGCTCATGGTGGTAAAACTACCAGCAAACTGGTCGTTGTAATCGTCAATCCATAATGTAGCTAAAGAACCGTCTGAATCATTTTTAGCATTTTTGTAAATATCTTTAATTTCAACTTTATATTGCTCATATTCGTATTCACGTTTTGTTGCACGAACACCTGCCTTTAATGTAGACACCCACTCTAAACCTAGTGGTTCAGTTATTGCGATATCAAAACGTACAGCTGTTTCATCGTTATTCGTTATTTTTTCTTCACTTTTAAAAGTACGTAACGCTAAGTTATCAGGGCTAGTAAATGCCGTAGGATCTGAGTGAATAATACTTGGAAGTTTATTACCTGATTGAGAAAAAGCACCGTCATAAAGGTGATTTACAAGATCTGTACCACCGCTAGCTTCAAACGTACTTTTTTCAATAGGTCGTAAAGTAAATTCTGAATCAGGTCTAATACTTTCTGACGATGCTACAGCAACTTCACCCGATATTTTCACGTCATCAGCAATATTCCACTCAGCACCTAGTGCATGTGAAAAAGACTTAGTTTCGCGGAAATCACTGTAAGTTTTAGGAATAGCAAAGTCGTTTGTAAGAGTATAGTTATTTACACCATTAGCATCTTGCGTCGTATTTTCATCTGTAGATAAAGAGCCAACAACACCAAGAATTGAGTTACCATTTTGCTCACCAGAACGCTTAGTTGTGTTTAAATCAAGGTAGATCATACCGTCATTCGATTTAGGCGCCCACTGAAGTGATAAATTTAAAGCTGTACGTTCACGTTTTTCTACGTATTGTTCAACACTATGCTCATCTCTAACAATTGCATTACCGCTTGGAGTGTTGCCGTCTTGACCATTAATTTGAATGTCTTGCGGCTTAACACGGCTAGAGGTTTCATCTTGACGAATTTCGCGATCTTGATATGAAAGCATAGCTAAAGCACCAAAAGTACCTGCATCACCTAAGTCCCAGTTATTACCAATTGAACCACTGAAAATAGGTGCAATGTTTTCAGTTTTATCTGCATACTCAGCATCTAAAGACATAGCGCCAGTGAGCTTTTCTAACTCTAATGGACGAACGGTTTTAAGGCTTACTGTGCCGCCTAGCGCACCTTCAATCATGTCTGCAGTAGGAGATTTAACAACTTCTACCGCTTTTAAGAAACTTGATGGAAAATCTTGAAGGCTTACACCGTCGCGTGAATCACCGATAGTTGAACGACCATTTAATTCAACACGGTTTTGAGGTAGACCACGGATTGAAACGCTATCGCCCACACCAAAATCAGTGTTAATTGATACACCAGTAATACGCTGTAATGCTTCAGCAATGTTGTTATCTGGTAACTTACCAATATCTTCAGCAACAATAGCGTCTACAATACGACCATCAGTACGCTTAAGTAGAGAGGCAGCTTTCATACTACCTAACATGCCCCTTACTTCGATAACTTCAATCGCCTCAGCTTCGCTTGCATCTTGAGTGTTAGCTTCTTCTGCTGCATAAGCAGGCATTGCTAGCATGGCAACTAAGGCAGAACTATATAGAGCTGATTTATTACTTAAACGGTTACGTTGTAATGCTGAACTTATTTTATTTAATTGAATTGTCATCTTTTCCCCTAAACCTTACATGATGTTCATTTTTTATTTGAGCTTACCAATTTAACAATTATCATCAGCTCAAAAACTAAACTAAATCTAACCAACAAAACAATCATTGTCAACCATTTTGGTAAACCAATTAAAAATAAAAAACGAAAATAGTCTTTACCAATAGGTAGAATCAATTTAGTTATCTCTGTAAGTGGTGATATGTAAAGGAATAATATTTAAAATCCAAGTGACAGCTAACATAATTAATTAAACTATTAGTAACAGTAGCGAGTGAAGGAATTAATCAAATAAACAGATTAATAACAAACTTCTTTCGTTTTCAGTACTTGTACTATCTATTATAAATAATAGAACACTTTTATTATTTTGCTAACAACAATAAAAAAATAATAAAAACAACAACTAGAAACACAAATTATAAATATAAATTAAAATATATAGATGGTATTTAAATTAAAATTAACTTAATTAAATTTATTCAATATTAGGAAGGAGATAAGATTAAGCTCACCTTAACATAATGATATTTTTTTCAATGAACATGTAAATTCATAATATAAACACCATAACTGGTAATACCAAAGAAGGATAAAATACAAAATTGGCATTACCAATAAATAAAACCTCATAAAATAATAAGAGAATAAATAGAATATTAGAATCACATAAAGCGCTTAGCGTAATAAAGAAGAGAGGTAATGAGCAGGTTACTCAACCGTGGCAGGAAACTTATTTACCCGTTTAAAATGCCTATTGCTACATCTTAAACGGATAGTTAATTGTAATTCAGGTTAATTAGACAATTAGTATCTATTTAAACAATTTAAATCTTCAAACGTTTGAAGTAACCTTTGAACCATACTGTCTTCACCTTTGCGTAACCAAGTACGAGGATCATAAAAGGGTTTATTGGGCTTGTCGTCCCCTGTAGGATTACCTATTTGCTTACCTAGATAACGCTTTTTCTCGTTATAGTAATTCAGTATTCCTTGCCAAGTAGCCCATTGAGTATCGGTGTCTATATTCATTTTTACTGTACCGTAAGAAATAGCTTCTTTGATATCATCTACGTCAGATCCTGAACCACCATGAAAAACAAAGTTCAATGGTCTAGCTGGCAATGCAAACTTTTCAGATACATAACTTTGCGAATTTTTTAAGATCATTGGCGAGAGCGTTACATTACCCGGCTTATAAACACCGTGCACATTACCAAATGAAGCCGCTATGATAAAATTTGGGCTGATTTTTATCAGTCTTTCATAAGCATATGCGACATCTTCAGGCTGGGTATAAAGCTTAGCGCTATCAATATCGGTATTATCAACACCATCTTCTTCGCCACCAGTACAACCTAGTTCAATTTCTAGCGTCATATTAATTTTACTCATACGCTCTAAATAACGAGCACATGTTTCAATATTTTCTTCTAAAGATTCAGCCGATAAGTCAACCATATGAGAACTAAAAAGAGGTTTACCTGTTTTTTTAAAGTGTTCCTCTCCTTCAGTGAGTAATGCATCAATCCACGGTAGTAAATTTTTTGCAGCATGATCCGTATTCAATATAACAGGTACGTCATAATGCTTAGCGGCTAAATGTATATAGTGAGCTCCAGCTATTGCTCCTTGAGTAGACGCGTCCATTGCTGAAAGATTTGCACCTTTACCAATAAAAAAAGCAGCGCCCGAATGTGATAGCTGAATAATAACCGGTGATTTTACTTTTTTAGCGGCTTCTAAAGTTGCGTTAATGGAATGATTACCAATAACATTAACTGCTGGATAAGCAAACTGATTGTCTTTAGCAAAGTTATAGAGATCTCTGACACTTTGCCCTGTTGCTACTCCCACTGACACCCTATTAGATAATGTATTCATAAGCTTTGTTTATCATCCTATTGAAGAGCATTTTTACAAGCTGATGTAATTAAATCCCACTGCTGTGATTCAACCCAAGCAGCTGGTGCCACCCAAGTTCCGCCTACCGCAAAGACATTACTCAAATTAAGGTAATCCGCTTTGTTGTCTGCGTTAATACCACCTGTAGGGCAAAAACTTACTGACTTAAATACAGAGCCCATTGCTTTTAAAAACGGCGCACCACCAGACAGTGATGCTGGAAATAGTTTTAATTCACTATAACCAAATTCTGTTGCTAGTAAAATATCTGCAGATGTAGAAACACCGGGTAATACAGGTACAGAACAGTTTTCAAGCGCATTAAGTAATGTCGGCGAACTTGCTGGTGTAATAATAAAATCAGAACCGACGCTTAAAGCGTTATCTAAAATAATAGCATTTAATACAGTTCCTGCACCTACCAATAATTCTGGTAACTCTTTTTTGATCTGTTTAATAATATCTAACGATGCATCAGTACGTAAAACCACTTCCACTAAGTGAATGCCAGCTTCGTGCATAGCTCTTGCTATATTAACGCCTTGCTCTACCGTATCTGCTTGAATAATAGGCAATAGTGTTTGGTTTCCCATGAGTGATGAGAATGTTTTCATGTTTTTTTCCTTTAATTAGATAGATTCGAATACCATTCTTATACAGTTGAAATAGTGATGGTTTATCAATGAGTTTTAGGTTGTAAGTTACTTAATAATTGATAGTAGCTCTTGATCAATAAAGGTTTGAAAGGCCTTTGAATCGACAATGGCTCCCTTATGTTGAATAACAACAGCGGCTGACGCAGATGCTAACTTAATGGCATCAATCGTATTTATCCCAGAAGAACATGCTCCCAGAAAGACACCATTAAAAGAATCCCCTGCAGACGTTGTATCGACCACATCTTCTACAGGTGTTATTTCAATATTTTGTATTATTTTATTTTTAACACACACAACGCCTTTTTCACCGTTTTTAATAACCAGTTCATCAAGTGCATATGGCTTACAAAATTCGATAACATCTTCTGCGGTTGTTAAATTATAGAGCTGCTTAAAGTCGTCTATACCCGGTAATGCAATATTACTTAAGGTGAACGCTTTATTAAATTGCTGCTGAGCTTCTTCAACAGACTCCCACATTCTCGCTCTATAATTAGGGTCAAACACTATATTGAGCCCAGCCACTTTTAATTGCTCAACCATTAGCCAAAACTTTGGACGATCTTCGGGTTTAATAACCGCTAAAGAAATACCAGAAAAAAAGAACACGTCTCCATGTAACATCTTTTCTGTTTCTGAAGCGTCAATAAATTTCATTACATCGCGAGCGGCCGAGTTTTCACGCCAGTAGGTAAATGTTCTTTCACCTTCGCTATCGGTTTTAATTGAATAGAGGCCTGCTATTTTATCATTTGATCGATAGACGAAATCGGTTGCGATATTTTGCTGCGAAAAATACTCAACCATATTAGAGCTCAGTTCGTCTGTACCTACCGCAGTAATTAAATTCACCTGCATTTCAGAAAACACACGTTTGAGATAAACAGCCGTATTAAATACATCGCCAGCAAACGATTGCTTTAATGTTTGCGGTAATTGATTGTTAGGTGAAACATTAAGTAGCTCCACCATACACTCACCAAATAGGAAAATTTTTTTCACTCACCTACTTCCTTTTTAAAGGTTCTATTTTTGGAATAAGAACCCAAACAGATAGCATCGCAATTACCGCTAAAGAAGCACCAATAACAAATGCAGGCGTATAGTTTCCGTCAGCCGTTAAAATAGGTACTAAAGCCGTTAACCCGAGTGCTCCCAATTTTGCAGCCATACCTGCAAAGCCAGACAATGTTCCTACGGCTTTTTTACCATAAAGATCACTTGGTAGTGTTTGCACATTACCAATTGCAGTTTGAAAACCAAATAAGATAACTGCCATAATAATTACCGCAGTTGTTGGTCCGCCAGGGTTTGCCATAGCTAACAAAGCAGGCAACATAATCAAACAACCTAAAGTAATGGTTAACTTACGTGTTTTGTCGGTACTCCAACCAGCTTGTAAGCGATTTTGTGCAAGTAAACCACCAAACCAAGCACCAACCATGGCTCCTACATACGGAACCCAACCATAGATACCGATAGATTTAACGTCCATTGCATAAACTTCGTTAAGATAAATAGGGATCCAGAAAACAAACAGCCACCAAATAGGATCAATCGCTGCAGAGGCAATTATTACGCCCCAGCTTTGTTTACGTGAAAGTAATTCTTTAGTTGATGGGTTATATTCTTCTTCATCTGTAGCTGCACTATCATCAACGTCGCAACTTCTTTGACCTGTTAAAATGTACTCACGTTCTTCGTCAGTGATCCAAGGATGAGATTTAGGTGGCGCTTTCACTAAAATGATCCAAGGTATAAGCCATAATAAACCCGCTACACCAATCACAACAAAAACCATTTGCCAGCTAAAATAAACCGTTAGATAAGCAATTAAAGGAATAGCCACAATACCGCCAATAGCAGCACCTGAGTTAAAGATACCTTGAGCTAAAGCACGTTCTTTAGTTGGAAACCAATCAGCGTTACTTTTGGCTGCACCGGGCCAGTTACCTGCTTCTGCCACACCTAATATTGCACGGAAAATACTAAAGCTCAGTACACCTTGTGCAAAAGCATGAGCAGCCGTAGCTAAAGACCAAACACCAATAGATAAAACAAAACCTAAACGTGTACCAACCCAATCAAATATTTTTCCGAAAATGGCTTGGCCGAAAGCATAAGATAAAATAAAAACAATAGAGATATTTGCATAAATTTGTTTACGCTCTAAAGCCGATTCATCAGGGAAAAGGTCTTCTACTATATCAGGCCAAAGAACGGCAAGCGCAGAACGATCTATGTAGTTAATAACGGTAGCTAATGCAATTAATGCAATAACCCACCAACGTAAATTTTTCATTTTCATTAGCTGCTTTCCTTATTATGAATATGGTCAAAAGTACCTTCTTCGACAAAGTCTTCACGAGCAGGACTAAAAGTATCAATTAAAATACCACCTGTAGGACACGTTGCACCGTGATCAGCATGTGGAGGGATCATACAACTGTCACCTGCTTTTAATATTTTAGTTACACCATCAATATTAAAATGAAATTCACCTTCAACCACGTAAGTCACTTGCGAATGTCTATGCGCATGGTTGTAACCTATAGCGCCTTTTTCAAACCAAATTTTTACCGCCATTAATTCGTGGTTATAGCCCAACATTTGACGCTTTAAACCACCGCCTATGTCTTCAATTACTGCTTCATTACCTAGGGTAAAATGTTCACTTTGACTCATGTGGTGCTCCTACTACTTATTAATTTCGAACAGTTTAAAATGGCCAGTAAATTCAAAAGATTTACCGTTATAAGAAAATTTATTACGTGTTGCGCTATCTGCTTGTTGGCTATTAAAAACCAGTATGTAATTCACTTGGTTGTCAAAACTAAAAGCGACAATATCTAACCCGTTAATTTTTTTGTGTTGTAATGTTTTGAGCTTGCTCGTTGCATCTATAGTGAATTCTTTTGACGGGTTATATTCACCATGAGGTTCAAATACACTGACAAAACTATGTTTTTTAGTATTATTTACGCGAGCAATAAATGCATTTTCGTTACGTAAATTAAAGTTAGGATCGTTAGCGCCTAACTGGGTAAATAACATCTCTGACTTACCATCAACTAACGAAGTTTGCGTATAGAAACGTCCGTTATCTTCATTCAACCAAGTGATTTTAGCTAAGCCCGCTTTGGGTGAAGACTGAGCTTTTAACCACATGTGCTGATAACCATTATTTTTACCGAGTGCGGAAATACTTTCGGTTTTGGTGCCTAGTTCAAAATTGGTTTCAATTAAGTGACCTTTGTAATGTACAGGTAAATCTAACTGGTGCGCTTTATCACTGCTTACATCAAATACATCAACCACTAACGACTGATTTAATTTAGGTAAGTTGATCAACGCTAAAGTACGTTTGAGTTCAACGCCTTCATAAGCGGTATCAATTTTTGCTGACGATATTTTTACTTTATCGTTCACGTCAAAGAAAATAACCTCTGGATGATTAGCATTACCCACTGTTACATCGCTGTTAAAGTGCGATGTTTGATCTACCACTACCGTGTTATGAGCAATAGTATGCTTTGCATAGCTGTCGTTTTCAGGTAAGTAACGCCCACCAAATTTGGCTTCAACATTTAAGAAGCGAGCAGCACCGTAATCCGATACGATTTCTTGTTGGCGATCGTAAAACTGCCAAGTTAATTTATCAAAATGACCATGTCCTAAACCTTGAGCGGCAGGTTTAAATAATAACGCTTGTTCGCCTTCCACATTTTGGCGCATAACAACCAAAGCACCTTGCTTACCATTATTACCGTCGCCAAAAGCTACAGATTTAAATTGATAAGGTGTTGCTAAACCTTGATCTATCGCGTTAGCGACTTTTAAGCCATCGCCCGTTAAAACAATTTGATCTTGCTGTTTGGCAATATCTAATAAACCTGCATCTTTCGTTAGTCCGTATGCGATAGTTACGCCATTCACTAATTCGATAGTGTCGATGCCTTTACTTTTTATCGCATCGTTAATTGGAAAGAATAATTTGTTGTAGCTCAGCTGAATCGTGGTATCTATCGCTTTTAATAAAATACCATCGCGATATTCGAATATTTTACGTTCAGGTTCATTCGTTTGAATTGCTTTTGCAAAAGTAACAAAAGGCATTAAGGCATAACGTTGATAATATGGTCCTTCGTTGTAATAACCTTGAGGTGAAAACAATTCATCAAGTTGTTTCATAAAGCCGCCTTTACCTGATTTTTCTAAATCGTAAAGTGCTTGTTCAACCCATTCTTGCTCACCTAAAACATAACCTGTCATGCCTACAGCAGCGGTTGTCCAAGTACCATGATTATGAACTTTATTAAAAGTAGCCGGCGACTCTACCGATAAAAATCTTACGATAGGACGAAATAAACCGGTTTCAATTGTGTTTTTTTCAGCGGTGTTCAGCGAAGCTAAAATAAGGTCGTAAGCTTGGCTGGTATACACTAACCAAACGGCTTCATTTAAACTTTGCCAAAATAGTTTACCCGGGTTTTGTTTGCCTATTTTTCTTTTAGGATGAGGAGGTAAAGTAGGATACAAGTCAGCGTAAGCAAGTAGCATATCGCGAACATAGTCAGCATATTTTGCTTCACCTGTTAATTGGTAAATAACGCCAGCATCGTACATAACTTTGTAGTTTTTCTTATGACGTTCGTGGGTATAACCACCACCACCATCTTTTGGTACAGGTACGGTAATCACTTGCTGTAATTGTTGATCTACCCATGCTTTATTCGCTAGGTAAGCGTCTTTAAATTTACCTTGTTGATGAATGGCAGCTTTCATTGCAACAACATCATCAGCATTAATCACCAATGTAGGATGCGATTTAGCTGATACAGCCGTTGACGATAAACATAACGCCGCAAATACTAAAACAGAGCGTATTAAAACTTTAGTTACACCACTCGGTAATAAAGCCGCTAATAAGGTAATCGAATACCTCTGTGTTAAGGATTGTGTTGTCATCATTAAAGTACCTTATTGCCTTGTAAAATTGCCGTATGTGGACCTTTAACTCGTAATTCCACGATAATAGGTTCGGCTGTTTTATTTAGAGTGTTATTTGTTATATGTGTAACAGGCTCCCCTACGGTATGCTCAACATTAATTAAGGCGCTATCAATAAAGGTATTACCTTCAAGGTTAGTTACTTGCACCCCATGTAACTGCAGTGCAGATTTCGACTTGTTGCGTTTACCCTTACCTACATTAGTTATCATGTTGTTTTTGAAAAGTATATGTGGACCAAAAGTACTTTCGTCTGAACCGCCGCGATATAAGTTAACCAAAGTACCTTCAACATTTTTAAAGGTGTTGTTCTTCACATTTAAATATTCTGCGTTATAAATACCTAAATCATCGGTTTCTTTATTTAATCTAAAAATGTCACCCGTAATATTTTCAAAAACATTACTTTGAACATCTATTGATAAAGCGAATGCTCTGCTACCTGAATCAAAAAAGTGAAATGAATGGTTAATATCGAGATCTTTAATCACGCTATTTTTCATGGCAAAGCGATAGTTTTTAAACATGCCCCATTTAGCCGTTCTCACAAAAGTATTGCCCGAGTAATCAGCACTGTTTTTACCACTAACAACAATACCGTCGATACTTAAACTGCCACCATTATTAATTTCAAATAACGTTGAGCGACTAAAATCTACTAGCACCTTATGTTGATTTTTAGCTTTAATTGAAAGCGTTTTATCGAGTTTAATAATTTTTTCTACGCTATAGCTGCCATTTTCTAAAACTAAAGTATCGCCTGACTGAGCTTGCTCAACGGCTTGATATAACGACTCACCGCCCGCTTTAACCGTAGTTATTTTACCTGTACCAAAAGCAACTTCAGGTTCAGTTTTTTTATACCACGTAGGGCCAGTTTGATCTTTTAGCGTGGGTTGCAAGTCTTTCGAAACCCCTGCAGAGCTAGCTGAATAATTACTTGGGTATAACAAGCCGTTAGCAGCTCGCTTTAACACAACATTTTTTTCTGATATACCTGACGTAATTTTATTATTTTTCAATTTATTAGAAATATTATCGGTAAAAGTAATACCGCTAATATCGTCAAATACAGAAAATGGCGCTTTGTTGTTTTCATTAACAAACAGGTTGTTTTTAATGGTACTTTTGATAGGAACAGCTGTACGCTCTGCATCACTACCTGCGGCTAAATGAACATGGTCAACATTAATCAATGTGTTATTGGCTATTTGTGCATTAACCACTTGATGATAACGATTAATACTTGAGTTAGGCACACCATTCATTACCGTTAAACCACTACCAAAACGGTAGCCAGTTAAACCTTCTAAATAATTATTTTGCACAACTTGGTCACGGTTAATCACTCTAATACCGCCGGTATGGTCAACACCATTACCAAAAAATACGTTGTTTTTAATAATGTTTCCATTTCCGTGGCGAAGCGTTAACGTGCCACGTGATTCAAAAAAGGTGTTATTAAGAATGCTATTTTTACCCGATTTAACTGAAATAATTTCAACTTCGCCGTTACAACGATCAAAGTAGTTATTCTCAACCGTAGTAAATGAGTGAGTTAATGAATGATGACTGGTACCAATTCTTAATGTTTCGCCACCGTTTGAACCAAAGATAGGACGAGGGCCAAAATAGTTATGATCTATTCTATGATGATTTTGTTGGCTTTCTTCTGTAGTTAAACGCACAGCAACCGTAACGCCTTTATTACGTTTACCCACTAAATGGTTGTGGTCGAAACGATTATATTGACCATAAATACCGACCCAATAATCTGATTCAAATCGGTCTGGGTTACTGTAATTGTCAATCACCACTTCCGTTACACGAGAATAATAAGCAAGATCTTCTTTGTTACGTCTAAACGAAATCACTTCACTACTTGGCGTAAAACCATTTTTAAATACCAAGCCAGATACAACTAAATATTTACCGGCTAAACGTAAGTTAGAAGCCCCCGATAAAATAACCTGCCCTTTAGTTTCAGCTTTAAGAGTTACTGGAGAGTTTTCAGTGCCCATAGCTTTAAACACTATTTCAAAGTCTTGCCAAACACCGTTAGCAAGTATAACCGTGTCACCTGCTTTTAAATCTTTAGCGGCAGCAAAATATTCTTTTTGATTTTTCACTAATATTTCATTACGACTTTGTGTGTTGTCAGCCCCACATGATGCAATAAGTAAAGTGGTTAATATAAAAACACATAAACGAGTAAACGTTAGCTTTTTATTATGATTGTTCATTAATAACTCTCTTGTAATTTAGCAAGTATCCAAATTAATTTTCGCTTTAGTGGCGTGATTCGTTGGATAAGTAATGCATGAATTCTTCAGTAACGCTTCTAGTAATGAAAAGGTTTACTGAAAAAATGGAGTTCTACTGAATAAAACAAGATAGAACTCCTTTATTTCTAATTAGTTAGATAATAGTAGAGTTTTCCTCTATTAGTTAACCTAGGTTTCAGTAAAGTTGCACCAAACAATGCACCTTTATTTATTGTATTTATACGGCTTGCTTTTAACGCTGAACTTATTTTATTTAACTTATTTTTGTTCCTGCTCATGTGATCCCCCCAGATTGTATTTTTAAGTTTTAATTGCTTTTAATTTTTTCTTAAAATTTTAGTTATTTTAACAGCCTGCTAAATCTAACCAATCACCACACCAATTGTCAACCATTTTGTTATACCAATTAAATTAAAAATACTGTACACTTTATTACCAAAGAGATTTAAATAAAGACAAACCACATTAATACCAAAGCATAAACATAATTTAAAATCGAAAAAATATAATGTCTTTGCTATGGGTTTTGTAAATAGATACTATATAAACACTGTATTTAGTATTGCTAAAAAATTAAGGGAAAGAAAAATGAAGAATCGTCGATTATTTTGGCGTATCGTCGAGAATATAGAGGCTTCTATCGATAAAGGTGATTTTACACCTGGAAGTCGACTTCCTCCTGAGCGGGAACTTGCAGAAAGATTTGATGTAAGTAGACCGACTATTCGCGAAGCCATAATAGCACTTGAAGTGCGAGAGAAGGTTGAAGTTAAAACTGGCTCAGGCGTATACGTGTTACAAACTGCAACTCAAAACCATAAAAATCAAAACATCAGTGCATTTGAATTAACACAAGCAAGAGCATTGGTTGAAGGTGAAGTGGCAGCTTTAGCGGCAACCGGTATCACTGACGATGAATTAGAGGCTTTGCATAAAACTCTGGTTATGATGGAAAACCCTAAAGACGCGAACAGCATTGAAGAAGCCGACAAAATGTTTCATAACATTATTGCAGGCGCAACACGTAATGGTGCGATGATATTATCTGTTAACAACTTATGGGCGTTGCGAGAATCAACAAATGAAATTATTGACGATTACAAAAGCGTTTGTAGTACAGACAACAACCTTACGTTAACTGAACACACAGCCATTTATAACGCATTGAAAGAAAAAAATGCGACTAAAGCTCGCTTAGCCATGCATCAACATTTCAATCGCTTAATTAATGCTTTATTTGATGCCGTTGAAACCAGAGCATTAGAAGAAGTTAAAAGAAAAAATAGTGAAAAAAGAGGTTTATACTCTTTAGAAAGCTTAATTAAATAAACGTTAAAACCAGAAGGTTAACCAAACAAGGTTAGATAAATCAGTTATTTACTAACCTAACACCTAGTATTTGTGCTCAAAAACTTACCTTCAAAGCTAAAAATCTGTTTTTAAACTTCCAAAAAAAAGGCCTCAAAAAGAGGCCAATGAGCACTATAATTTATCACTGAGTATTGCCCGCTAGTTGTTCTAAAATATAACAACTAGCAGGCATTATCCGATCACTTCTCTAGTTTAAGGAAGTAATCAAAAATCTCTGGAACATTCCCTCTACCCATATCAGCATCACATGCTGCTTGTAGGTTTGCAGAGGTACCTTCAGCAATTTGAGAGCGTGTACCTAAATCACGGACCATTTCAAGGAAATAGCCTAAATCTTTATTCGCATTACCAATCGAGAAGCCTAGATCACTTACACCATCAACAGCGTAGTTTTTACAAAATTGCATAAAAGGTGAACTCGACGGGCCTGACGACATAATTTCAAAAAGTTGTTGGCGATCAACCCCCGCTTGTTCTGCTATAGCAAAGGCTTGCGACATAGCTGCTACGGTTGTCATTCCCATAAAGTTGTTAATTAACTTAGTTGTATGACCTGAACCTAGTGCACCAAGATAAAATACGTTTTCGCCTTGTTGCTCTAATACCGGTTTAACTTTATTAAAAGTTTCTATATCGCCAGCGGCCATAATGTTAAGTAAACCATCTTTAGCGTGAGCTGGTGTACGCCCTAATGGCGCGTCAATCATTCCTGCGCCTTTAGCCGCAAGGTCTGCACCAATTTTACGTGTAGAAGCCGGAATAGAAGTACCAAAGTCTACTAATACAGAACCTTCTGACATGCCCGCTAATACGCCGTTATCGCCGTAAACTACCATTTCAACTACTTTCGACGTAGTCAGTGCAAGCATTACAATGTCGCTTTTCTCAGCTAATTCTTTACCTGAAGTAACTTCAGTGGCATTACCACGAGCAATTACCGTTGCAACAGCATCTTTATTAAGATCCATTACATTAACTTGAAAACCACGTTTTTGCAGATTTTCAACCATGTTGCCGCCCATTAGGCCAAGCCCGATGAAACCTATGATAGGTTTTGTCATATCTAACTCCTAAATATATTGGTGTTGTTTGTCTAAGTCTAAAATCGCTAACGCCACGTTGGACGTAATATTTTCTTTATAAAAGAAAAATTCACTTAAAACTCAGATTAATGTCTGAATAAATAACCCATTGCACTAATGCTTTGTGAATCAGCTTTATAGGGAAGCACCATTGATAAGAGTGCATGTAAAATTCCGCTATAAATCCAGATTTAATAAGTTTGAGTACAAATACTAATCTCGCTCTAACCTAACTGACCATAAAAGCTAAATAAAAAACACATCTGTATATTTATTAGCCTCACTAAACACTTTAAAAATTCTAATATTAAGTGTTCTTCAGTTTTACAAAAGATATTACCAGCTAAGCAATACTAACCAACAATAAAATAAGTGTCAACCAATTTATGATTTATTGTAATACCAATAACAATTACCTATAGAAAAAAAACATTACCAATAATATTTACCTTAATAGAAATAAGGAAAACGGGATTAAATAAGAAATGAGAAGTGAATAAATAAAAATTCATAAAAAAAGCTTCAATATTGAAGCTTTTTTTATGGTAGGAATAGAGTATAAAGGTTATTCAAGAACGTATTGGCTAATTAAACGATTAAAACCAACAATATCGAAACTACCTTTAATTTCGAAATTAACTTGGCCTAATTCACTGATATATAATTGTATTTCGCAATCTAAATCTAACGTGCCTGAAGTCTCAATAGAGAATGCATTAATTTTGCTGTAAGGAAGAGAGGTATAATCAACTTTAGATCCTGTAATACCTTGCACGTTGGCTGAAATTACACGTTTATTGGTGAATACCACTTGATCTCTAATACTTTTGAACGTGGCAAAAATCGTTTCGTCGTTAATTAAAAAGGCATGAAAGTCTTCTCTCGCATCTTCATTATCAATTCGCTTTAGTTTAAATACAGATGAATTTTTAAAATCGATCATAAATAATTCCTTTTTCGAGGCTGTTGTCAGAGATAGTTACCTTAACCTGAAGATTTTCAATGCACAACGAATTTACTGTCATGTTTTCAAACGTTAAACAGCTCCATTTTCATAAATTGTAAAAAACTGATCGCGATTTGTAAGTTGTACTTACATTATTACAACACTTTGTAAGTATTAATAATTAACGAACATCATAAAATAATCGAATCAAAATACTTATAGGAACTAATAATGAAAGCTGTATTCACCATGATATTTGTAACAACATTAGCGGCATGTTCTTCAACAGCCATAATCCCTGAAGCTAATAGCGTAAGATTAACCCATAATGAACCTGGGCAAGAATGCGCATTTTTAGGAGATATTACAGGTAGCCAAGGCGATTTTTTTACGGGCTCCTTTACCTCTAATGCTGATTTAGAAACAGGGGCACGTAACGATCTAAAAAATAAAGCCATGATGCTTGGCGGTGACACTATTTATATTTTAACGCAAAGAGCTGGTCAAACAGGCCATTATGATGATGGATTTGGCGGCGGAAGCCAACAAACCAACGTAACATTATCTGGTAATGTTTATAAGTGCCGTAAGGAATAACCGTGATCATTTCTAAATAGTTGAATGGTTGAATGGTTGAATGGTTGAAGGCTCTAATTTACACAGAGACAAATAAAAAACGCTACCTCAGTAGCGTTTTTAAGTTACATCACTTAATACTTATTAAGCTTACTCAGCAATATATTCAACCACTTCTAAACCAAAGCCTGATAAAGAGTGATATTTACTTTGCGAGCTTAATAAACGCATTTTACTTACGCCTAAATTAGATAAAATTTGTGAACCTACCCCAACATTACGTGAACCCACATGACGTTTAACTTCTTTAACCTGTTCGCCAGCGTCTTGTTTTGCGTATTTTTCAACTTGCGCGATCAATGTTTCTGTTGATTCATGCTTACCTAGCAATACTAAAACACCACCTTCATCAGCGATTCTTTTTAACGCATCAGCCATTGGCCATTGTGAAACACTTTCGCGCTCGCTAAATAATAAATCTCTAAAAGTATTCTCAAGATGTACACGTACTAAAGTTGGCTCATCAGCTTTAATTTCACCTTTTGTTAAAGCAAAATGTGCCTGTCCGTCAATCGTATCTTTAAATACAGTTAAGTCAAACTCACCAAAAGCTGTAGGTAATTTACATGAAGTTACACGTTCTATTGTAGTTTCGTTAGCATTACGGTATTCAATTAAGTCTGCAATGGTGCCCATTTTTATACCGTGCTTTTCAGCAATAACTTCTAAGTCTGGGCGACGCGCCATAGTGCCGTCTTCATTTAATACTTCCACAATAACTGCTGCAGGTTCTAAGCCAGCTAATCGAGCTAAATCAACAGCAGCTTCAGTATGACCAGCTCGATTTAAAACGCCGCCATCTTTCGCCATTAACGGAAAGATATGCCCTGGTTGAACAATACTTAAATGGCTAGCATTCGGTCCTACTGCCGCTAAAACTGTTTTTGCTCTGTCTGCTGCTGAGATACCCGTTGTTACACCTTCAGCCGCTTCAATTGATACAGTAAAGTTTGTGCTAAATTGTGCGTTGTTGTTGTCTACCATTAACGGTAGCTTTAACTGTTTACACTTTTCTACAGACATAGGCATACAGATCAAACCACGACCATGAGTGGCCATGAAGTTGATTGCTTCAGGTGTTACCTTTTCAGCAGCCATAATGAAGTCGCCTTCATTTTCACGGTCTTCATCATCCATTAAAATAACCATTTTACCCTGAGCTATATCATCGATAATCTCTTGTGGGGTATTTAATTTCATATTTACCTCTTTATTTGATAAAACCATTGCGTGCTAATAGTTCATGCGTAACACCTGATTGTTGGTTATTTTCAGCTGTTTTGTGTGTTAGCAATCTTTCGATATACCGTGCTATCAAATCAACCTCTAAATTCACTTTAGCGCCCACTTGATAACTGCTAATAATTGTTTGTTCAGTAGTATGCGGCACGATAGTTAATCTAAATTTATTATCCGATAAACTATTTACCGTTAAGCTTGTGCCGTCAATAGTTACAGAACCTTTCTCGGCAACATATCCGGCTAAATCATTAGGCATTGATACCCAATAATGAATGCTATTACCATCATGTTCAACTGCTACTATTTCAGACAAAGCATCAACATGCCCTGAAACCATATGCCCACCAAAACGCGTAGTGGGTAACATAGCTTTTTCTAAGTTAACCTTTTGACCACTTTTATAATGAGCAAAGCCAGTACGCGCTAAGGTTTCGTTAGAAACATCAGCACTAAAGCTGTTTGTGCTAAAATCAACAACCGTTAAACAAATGCCATTAGTGGCGATTGAGTCACCTAATTTTACATCGTGCATATCAAGCTGACCGGTTAACACCGTAATACGCGCACCTTGAGCATTGATTTGAATAGTACCTATTTGGCCTACGGCTTCTATAATTCCTGTAAACATGAATAACTCTTGTTAATTATGTATCGTTAAATTGATTATTTAAGTTAATTTTTAGCTATTTTTGCTGTTATACGTATATCTTTTCCAACCATGCGTACATCTGAAAACGTTAGTTTTTTCGCTTGCGATAATGTTTCAATGTTAGGCATGTTAAGTAAACTTTTACCGTCTGCTCCCATCAATTTAGGCGCTTGAAAAAGAATAAGTTCATCTACTAAATTCTGCTCAACAAAAGCCCCTGTTAATTTAGCGCCAGATTCAATAAGTACATCATTAAAGCCACGTTCACCTAAAATAGATAAAACAGCTTTAAGATCTAACTTGTTTGACGTTAAACCTTGCGCATAAGGAACGCTTATATGTTCTACAAAATATGGCCACTTATGGCTATTTTCAATGTTATGAGTAAATATAATTACAGGAGATTCTGTTTTAAAAAGATCTAATTCTGGCGACAATCTATTTTGAGAGTCGATAATAACGCGAATGGGTTGTCGTAAAGTATTTTCACTATAGGTATTTTTAAGCTCGCCGAGCTCATTCCAGCGAACATTCATTTTTGCATTATCAAATAATACAGAATCAGCACCGGAAATAACCGCACAACTTTGTGCACGTAAGCGCTGTACGTTTTGTCTCGCTTCAGGCGATGTTATCCATTTACTTTCACCACTTGCCATAGCTGTTTTGCCATCAATACTCGCCGCTAATTTACAACGAACATAAGGCAGCTTAGTGGTCATTAGCTGAATAAAACCAACATTTAACGCTTTTGCTTCTTGCTCTAATAAGCCATGTTGCGTAGTAATACCCGCGCTTTCAAGCATTTTAAGACCATTCCCCGACACTTGAGGATTAGGATCTACCATGGCAGCTATTACATATTTAACACCTGCTTTAATTAAACCTTCAGCGCAAGGTGGCGTTCGACCATAATGGCTACAAGGCTCAAGCGTTACATAAGCTGTAGCACCTTTAGCTAAACTGCCCGCTTGTTTAAGTGCGTTAACTTCCGCATGCCCAAGGCCTGCTTTAACATGATAACCTTCGCCCACAATTTCATTGTTTTTTACCAATACACAACCCACTCTGGGGTTAGGCGAGGTCGTATAGTGAGCACGCTTAGCTAGCGATAATGCTCGCTGCATATACTGATAATCTTGCTTTGAAAATGATGTCATAAACTTTAATATAAACTCAGGTTAGCTACTTTTTTCATCACCTAAACGGGCAATTTCTTCACCAAATTCTTTAATATCTTCAAACGAACGATAAACCGAAGCAAAGCGAACATAAGCCACTTTATCTAAATATTTTAGCTGTTCCATAATGGTATTACCTAGCATTTCGCTAGAAATTTCGCGTTCGCCTGTTGCGCGTAATGTCGATTTAACTCTATTGATAGCAAGCTCAACATTTTCAACACTTACCGGTCTTTTTTCTAATGCTCGTACTAAACCATTACGCATTTTGTCTTCATTAAACGGTTCTCTTGAACCATCTCGCTTAATGATTTTTGGCATAACAAGTTCAGCTATTTCAAACGTTGTGTATCGTTCGCTACAAGCTAAACATTCACGTCTTCTTCTAACTTGATGTCCATCAGCGACTAATCTTGAATCAATAACTTTAGTCTCTGTTTCAGAGCAAAAAGGACAATGCATGGTGTGATCCTATAACTGATGTTAAACCATTTTATTTAATAAAATAAAAATGGCCGCTAATGCGGCCATTCTATTCGATATTAATAATTCAAACTACTGTTTAAAAAATTAACCGTAAACAGGGAAACGAGAACAAAGCTCTTTAACTTTACCTTGAACCGCTGTAATAGTTGCTTCATTAGTAATATCGTCAAGAATATCACAAATCCAGCTTGTTAATTCTTTAGTCTCTTCAACACCAAAACCACGACGTGTAATTGCTGGTGTACCTAAACGTAAACCTGAAGTTACAAACGGTGAACGTGGATCATTTGGTACTGAGTTTTTGTTTACGGTGATATGTGCTTTACCTAATGCAGCATCGGCATCTTTACCGGTAATGTCTTTATCAATAAGGTCAAGTAACAATAAATGGTTTTCAGTGCTATTTGATACAACTTTATAACCACGATCTTGAAGTACTGACACCATAGTTTTAGCGTTATCTAAAACAGCTTGCTGATACGTTTTAAATTCTGGCTGTAAAGCTTCTTTAAATGCTACTGCTTTTGCGGCAATAACGTGCATTAAAGGACCACCTTGGCCACCTGGGAATACAGCACTGTTTAATTTTTTATAGATGTCTTCATCATCACACGCAGAAACAATTAAACCGCCACGTGGGCCAGCTAATGTTTTATGTGTAGTTGTTGAAACTACATGAGCATGTGGAACTGGGTTAGGGTATAAACCAGCAGCAACTAAACCTGCAACGTGAGCCATATCTACGAAGAAATATGCGCCAACTTTATCTGCAATTTTACGCATGCGAGCCCAGTCAACAATACCTGAAAATGCTGAGAAACCACCAATGATCATTTCTGGTTTATGTTCTACCGCTAAACGCTCTAATTCTACGTAATCAATATCACCGGTTTCTGGATCTAAACCGTATTGAAAAGCTTCATACGACTTACCAGAAAAGTTTACGTGTGAACCATGCGTTAAATGACCACCATGAGCTAAGCTCATACCTAATACTTTACCGCCTGGAGTAACTAATGCTTGGAATACTGCAGCGTTTGCTTGTGAACCAGCATGTGGTTGAACGTTAGCATATGTTGCACCAAAAAGTTCTTTAGCGCGATCAATAGCTAATTGCTCAGCTACATCTACGTATTCACAACCACCGTAATAACGCTTACCTGGGTAACCTTCAGCATATTTATTCGTTAATTGTGAACCTTGAGCTTCAAGTACACGAGGGCTACAGTAGTTTTCTGAAGCGATAAGCTCGATGTGCTCTTCTTGGCGAACAGTTTCTTTAGTGATTGCTTCATACAATTCAGCATCGAAATCTGCGATATTCATATCACGTTTAAGCATGTAAAATCCTCAAGTAGTCAGCCAATAACTCTACGTAGGCTGTGGGGTATAATTCAATAAAAAATCAATAAAATTTATGGGCAGTATTTTGCCTGAAACTAGCTATTTTGTACATGCTAAAACAAACAAATGTTAGTCGATTTAGTAATCTAATATATCCTATAGATCCTAGTAACGTCTAAAAAACAACAAACCACAATAAAACAAAATATAATACGGAATAAAAATTAAATCAACGAATTTAATTTCACTTATACATAAAACAAATACATATTATAAAAATAACGACTTATTTGATTGAGCACAATACAGGAAAAAAGACGTTAACTTAACGCTAAAACTACTTTTTCAGATTTTAATCGTAGCGAAAGTATGATCACTAGTGCAGCGGTTAATCCAATAGTCACTAAGGCTGTACCTGCAAAGGCTGCCCAGTTAATCGGAATACCTTTAAATAAATCGTCCATTAATAAAGATTGCCCAGAAACAGGTAACCAATCTAACCATTGAGGTTTATCATCAATAAACATAAGAGCAACAGGGATCATCGCGGGTAACATGATAATCATACTGACGGTTGATTGTGCTTCTTTAAAACTCTTTGCCTGAAAGGAAACAAATAGCTGTAAAGCTGAAGCAAAGAAACTAATCGGTAATAACAATAAAATTAAAAATAACACCATGATAAAGTCGAGGTTAAATGTTGCGCCAATTTTAGTTAAATCGACAAAGCTGACTGAAAAAGACGTGAGCACTAACGTTAACGTAACACCAATTATAGAGATAGTACTGGCACAACAAAGCTTAGCGGCAACTATTTTAAAGGTGCTTACCGGTTGGCAAAGTAGCATTTCAAGTACATTACGTTCTCTCTCGCCAGCACTTGAGTCAATAGCGACGGAAAGGCCCGACATAAAAGCAGCCATTAATACATACAAGCCCAACATTAAAGAAATAAACATAGCATTACTGCTTGGCTGTGCAGTATCTTGATCGTTAATTTTTATAGGTCGTAAAATACGTGGGTCTATCCCTCTAACAATTAACCGCTTGGCACCTATACTTTGTGCATATTGATTAATTTGATTTTTAATTCGTCTGATAGGCGCATTCAATGCTTTTTCACTAAAATCAGCACGTAAATTGATGGTAATAACCCGCCCTTCTTCCATATATTCAGCAAAATTTTCTGGAATAATGAGTTCAATATTACGCTCTGTCCAAAGGTTTTTGATATCTTCTGGTGCGTCGGTTAATGGGTAAATATTATTTTGCTTAAGTTGTTTAATTAACTTAGGTGCGAAACTTTCGCCTGTTACATTTAAATAAACAGGCGGCGTTGCCACCATTTCTTTGATCATGGTTTTTGACAATACTAAAATCATAACAGGTGCGAGCATAGCCATGGTCATGGCAACCATAAGCGCACGCTTATCGCGAAAGGCTTCTTTAAATTCTTTTATTAATAACGCTTTAAACTGAATCATGCGGCAACCCCTTCGTCAGATCCTATTAATTTAACAAAGGCATCTTCTAATAATGCTTCGCCCGCTAAGTCACATAGCTCAGTAGGTGTTCCTTGTGCGGCTAGTTTGCCGTTAGCTACAATAATGACGCGATCACATAAAGCAGCGACTTCTTGCATAACATGAGACGAAAATAATATGCAGTGACCTTTGTCTCTAAACTTAGCTAAGTGATTACGTAAAACACGAGTACTCATTACATCTAAACCACGAGTTGGCTCATCTAAAACAAAGTTTTGTGGTTGGTGAACTAAAGCTTGCGCTAGGGTAACTTTCATTCGCTGACCTTGAGAAAAACCCTGAGTTTTACGGTGTGCGAGTTCTTCCATTTCAAGATCTTTAATAATGTCTTCAATCGCTTGATGTTTAACTGCGCCTTGCAAACCATGAATACTTGCAAAATAATCTATTTGCTCGTAAGCGGTTAGTCGTTCATATAATCCAAATTTATCAGGAAAAATACCTAACTTAGCACGAGCTTCAATAGGTGACTTGGTAACCTGTATCCCATCAATAGTAGCGGAGCCAGAATCCGCTTTTAATAAACCATATAATGTACGTAAACAGGTGGTTTTTCCTGCTCCGTTAGGTCCTAAAATTCCAGTAATTTCGCCATCTTTTGCGGTAAAAGACAAACCGTTTAAGGCGATGACTTGTTTCTTTTTAGCGCCTAAAAAAGATTTATGTAAATCATTAACTTCAATCATAATTATTTCCTTATATGCTGCCGTTTAGGCTTGTCATAAATGACTCAGCAGGTATATCTAACAAACACGTTTGATCCACTTTTTTAGGATCTAAATGTTGTAAAAATTCATTAATCATTGCTACACCACAAGCGGAAGAAGCCACAATATGCGCACTGTTTTTTGAAATAATATGATGGCTATTAGGTAAAGTACTCGCTGACTTTTCGCCATTGCTTGGCGGTGTAACGGGATCTAAATCACCCGACAATATTAAGGTAGGAATATTAGCCACTACGGGCTTGTAAAAAGCTTCATCAACCTGATATTTTGGCCATACATCACAAGCTGTTTTAAAAATAGCGTGGCTACTACCACCATCAAAACTATTGTTGCTGTCTTTAACGCGCATATCATGGGTAATTCTTGGCATATCTTCATTACATACAATATTAAACGTTAGTCCCACGTACATGTTTATAGCACCTTCTCCTGCAGAAATAATTCCTACTAATGGCTGGTAGTTTTCCAGAAAGGCTTGATGAATAATTAAAGGCACTATAGTGCGAGTTTCTGTACTGTAAAGTTGCTTAAATAGCGTATTGATGAATTTTCCTTTACTTAATTTAAAAGGCGTTTTAGTGCCTAATCGAGGATGACTTATAGATAAAGCAACCACTTCGTTAGATAAACGCTTAATAACAGTTTCAAACTCTTCTTTTAAATTAGGGTAGGCTTTATTACAGGTTTCTTCATTAGCGCAATGTTCAAGCAATAAGTTAAATGATCGCTCTGAGCTCAAACCAAATAAACCGATAGGTACTTCAATCGGCCCTACGCTATCTAACACAACACTTTTAATATTTTCGGGAAATAAACGCATATAAGTAAGCGCCGCTCTTGTTCCATAAGAGCCACCATAAAGATTCATTTGCTTGTAACCTAATGCTTCTCTTACTGCATCAAAATCACGGATTGCATTTTCTGAGTTGTATTGGCTTAGCTCGTTAGTTTCTTTTAATTTTGTAATACAATCTAGCGTTTCTTGTTCAGAAAACTCTTCAGGAATCATGCTATATAAATTCCCTTTGGTAGCTTCATCACACAACATGGGTTGAGATAAACCAGTACCTCGTTGATCAATTAAAATAATGTCGCGTGTTTTTCTAATTTCTACAAAGCTTCGACGTATATGTGCTGCTAATTCAACAGCTGCTTGACCTGGCCCCCCGGCAAGAAACATAAGTGGCGCATTATTTTTTGAGCTATCAATCGCTGGTAACACAGCATAATTAATGGAAATATTTTTGCCTTCAGGCTTATTGTAGTTCTCGGGGACATTTAAAGTGCCACATTTTACTTGCGAGCGAATACCATCAATGTGGCAGTTTTCAACAGCAGAGTTTTCTTCATTCGCCAACGCAGCATTAGCTGTAATACTTAACAAAAATGAAAATAGAACGAATCTTGTTTTCTTCATTACTTTCCCTTGTAAAAATTTTAAATTTGGTGTCTATTAAAATAAATTATTTGACTAAAAAATCTCATGAATACTTATATGGATATAACAGTTTATTACCTTAATTCTTTTACTTACAATGGCTCAGGCGGTAACCCAGCAGGTGTTGTATTAAATGCAGATAATCTAACACCGCAGCAAATGCAGTATATTGCCACACAAGTGGGATACTCTGAAACCGCTTTTGTATCAGCGGATGTTGAATGCGACTTTAATGTTCGATTTTTTACTCCGAATCATGAAGTTGATTTTTGTGGACACGCGACTTTAGCAACATTTTCATTATTGTTCGAAAAACAGATCATTGAAGCGCAAGAGTATACTCAACAAACTAAAGCGGGAAAGTTAAAGGTAAAAGTGGCCACTGATACCTTAGTGAATATGGAACAAACACTCCCGCAATATTTAGGTGTAGTTGAAAGCAAAGAAGTAGCTGAGTTATTAAATATTTCTGAAACGTTATTTGCTACGACTAATCTACCTTGTGAAATTATTTCAACGGGCTTAGCTGATGTAATAATACCTGTACCCTTTGGAACTTTAGATTCAATAGTGCCTGATTTAGATAAAATATCGCGTTTTAGTGAAAAATATAATGCGATTGGCATTCACCTGTTTGAGTTATCTCCAGCCCAAAAAAATATCTCAGAAAGTAATTCAAATAGTTTAACAGCCAGCTGTCGAAACTTTGCACCTTTATTTGGTATTCCTGAAGAGTCTGCTACGGGTAGCGCTTGTGGTGCTCTCGCCTGTTATTTAGATAAGTATAAGGTTATAGATGGCCAACACTACACGTTTGAGCAAGGTAGAATAATGGAGTCGCCTTCTTTACTGAAAGCTTCAATCTTTAAACGTGATAGTATAATTACGAAAGTAGAAGTGAGTGGTTTTGCTTATTTATTTGATTGTAAAAAGATAAAATACCCTAGGATCTGTTGATCTATCAAGATTGTTTTTTCAGCCCCCTGAAAGATCAACAAACCTAGTTAAAAGCATAATTAAAATGATGATATAAAGCTTTTTATACGTTTGGCATTAGCTCCAAGATCTGTTCCACCAATACGAGAAATGGATCGTAGATCTATCTTACTTCCTGTATCCGTTGCTTGAATACGAATAGCTACATCGTCTTTAAAACCCCAGAGTAAACTGGTATCAACTGCTTCAATCATTCCTTGCTTAATATCTTTAGCAACAATTTCCCAGCCTAATTTTATCGCCGTATCAATAGCTTTATTAAACGCTTGCTCTGTGTTCAAGATGCTTACAATGGGTTGTAGTTCTGGATAAACTTTTTGTTGTAACGGAGCTAATTTTTCGCTGTCGTATTCTAGTGGATTAGTTCCTTCGCCACGCAAGGCTAAAATGGCTTTAAATTGAGGTAAATTAACCGTGTCAGTACTTACCTGATGTAAAAAAGGTAAAGACTTAGCTTTAGCCGCTTGCATTGATAAACCAACAGCCGGTATAGCTAATAAAATAGCGACTATAGCACTACTTTTAAGCACACGTTGTTGCTTTGTAAAAAACGCAAATAAACCAATTACTATCGCTATTACCAGCACAACAATACTAGCATACCCTGTAAATTGAATGATTTTAAAAGACGTTCCCATGCCCCATAATTGCAAACGATAAGCAATAACGGCAAGAGGAAAACCCAGTAACAAAGGAATAGTTAAAAACTTACAAATAGTTATAATTTTTTTAATGAACATCATGTTGCCTTAAGATCGGTATTAATAGAAGCCCATATATTTAGCAGGCATGTGGATAATTGTACTACGAAGTATATCTAGACCTTAGAATGGCTTACATTATTTCATTGCTCAACTTCGGTTTCAAAAGTGAAAAAATAATATCCACTTAATATTCAAAGCTGTGTTCAAGTACGCTGTAGCGTTGATCATTTATTGATTTTAGGTATGAAATTTTAGCTTAGCTCACTTTTATCAATGTATTTAGTTCTAACGGTTAAATCGTTTTCTTTTCTAACTTGACTAAAGACGGCCATTAAATCTTTTATGCGATTATCTAAATCTTTAATCACGACGTAGCTTATAACTATAACTAAAAAACTTATAATAAAAATAACATCAGCGCTTAACATTAACGAGCTATTCGCTGAATTTTTAATATATCAGTTAGTTTCATTACTGATATATTTAGTTTGTTTTCAACTTGTTTAACTGCTTTATTCTATCTGTTGCTTGTTCGAACCAGTAGCTTGCATCAATACCAAATTTCCCCGTTGCTGACTTTTCCATTGCAACTTTTCGTAGTTTTTCAACTTCAAGTACAGCAGGTTGTTGCATAGCATTGGTAAATATTGATAAAACAAATACTGTTATTTAATTAAAAAATAACTGTGGTAAGATGTCGGCGCTTTTAAGGTGTTTTTTACTCTTATTTATTAGAGGAAAAACTTAAAGGGGAATATGGTGCAAGACATGGTTAGTTTTATTAACAACCACTTAATTCCATAACTGTTCCCGCAACTGTAAAGAGAGTTTAGTGACGGTTAAAATAACATCACTAAACACTTAAGTCAGAACACCTGCCTTAATCGCCTTTAGTGAACGTGCGGGTAACGCGAAAAACTAAGAATATCTCTCATATAATTATGAGTGACTTCTTATGATGTGTCCTTGTATTTCCTAAAATTGTATTCGCTATGTTTTATTCGCTATTATGGTTAAGGCACATATGTCACCCTTTGTTCTACAAGCAAATAATGTTACTTGGTCTGCAAACCCAAAAAAGGTTATTCAAGGTATTCACCTACAAATAAAAGCAAGTGAAACCGTTGCTATCGTTGGCCCCAATGGCGCAGGAAAAACCTCTCTTCTTAAATGTTTATACGGCGAATATTCAGATTATTCTGGTAATATTTATTTGCATGGCAAGCCCCTTAAAAACCTTAATAATAAAGATATAGCCAAAAAAGTCGCTGTGGTTAGCCAACATTCAGAGTCTGCATTCAACTTAACTGTTTTAGATATTGTAGGTATGGGGCTTATCCCTCATAAAGGATTGTTTGACATAAATACAGATGCCGACAAACACAATATTGAACAAGCGTTAATCAAGGTTGATCTGATAAAAAAACAGCATCAATTATTTAGTACTTTATCAGGCGGTGAGCAGCAGCGAGTATTAATTGCTAGAGCTATTGTACAAGCGCCTGATATTTTGATTATGGATGAACCTACGAATCATCTTGATATGTACTATCAGCATCAAATATTAATGTTAGCCAAGTCCCTCAACATAACCTTATTGATCACTATTCATGATCTTAATTTAGCCGCCCAATATTGCGATAGAGTGCTCATGTTAAACAACGGTCAACTTGTAGCAGATGACACACCTGAAAGTGTATTTACCGCCGAAAACTTAACTGATGTATTTAAACTAGAATGCGCTATTGATAAAAACCCTTTCACTCAAAAAACAAGAATTACCTTTGCTGGTATAAACAACCAAGTAAATGACGAATCAAAGTGGCTACAATCATGAAAAATCACTTATTAACAAAAAAGCTACCGTACAAATATTCGCTCTTGTTAATTGTTAGCCTCGTTGTTATCACGTTATTGTCTTCTATTGGGTTTGGTGTTGTTGAATTAAACCATAAAGCAGTATGGCAATGTGTAACTCAAGGGTGTGAAAAAGGTATTTACGATACCATTTTATGGGAAATACGCTTTCCGAGGGTATTGCTTGGTTTTATCGCGGGCTTTGGTTTAGCTTTAGCAGGCGCTTTAATGCAAAACGTGACACGTAACCCACTTGCCGACCCGTATTTATTTGGTATTGTTTCTGGAGCAGGCTTAGGGGCAACTTTAACTCAGTTTTTACCGGTATCAATGCAGCTTGTTTCGTTACCTTTTGCCTCTTTTTTAGGGTCTTTATTAGCGGTTGGACTTATTTTAATTGTGATATATCAAAATAATTGGCGTCGCATTGAGCACTTACTGTTAGCAGGCGTAGCGGTTTCCTTCTTATTAAGTTCTTTAACCACCTTTATTCTTTACAGCGGTGATGCTTTTTCAAGTAACCGCGTTATTTTTTGGCTCATGGGCAGTTTAGCCAGAGCAGACACCAACGCTCTACTGTTGATATCCCCCGTAATTATTATTGCTACGCTTATTGCACTTTTATTAGGACGCCAGCTTGATGCGCTATTACTCAGTGACGACAGCGCTCGCACCTTAGGAGTAAAAGTTGAACGCTTGCGTGTTATTACCCTTATTTTATGTGCTGCAATAACAGCCGTTATTGTGTCTTATTGTGGCGGCATTAGCTTTATTGGTTTGATGATCCCACATATTGTTAGGCCTTTTGTGGGCATTACCAGCGCTAAATTATTTATAGCCGTAGGCTTAGTTGGTGGCTGTTTTTTAGTGTGGGTAGATGTTGTTGCGCGTACGGCATTAGGCGGACAAGAAATACCAATAGGTGTTATTACTTCAGCGATGGGCAGTTTGTTTTTCTTAGCCCTATTACGAAAAATGTAAGCGAGATTTTTTATGGAAATAAAAGCGTTAAATCTTGAATTTGAAAGTAAAATTCAAGATAAAATCAATCAAAAAACCAAACCTGTTGGCTCTTTAGGCTTATTAGAAAGCACGGCTTTACAGCTTGCGCTTATTCAAAGTAATAAAAGCAATAAGCTTATTTCACATATTTCAATTAACAAACCTACTGCCTTAGTTTTTGCTGGAGATCACGGTATTAGTGAAGAAAGTGTTTCAATTGCACCAAGTTGTGTAACTCGCCAAATGGTACAAAATTTTATCGCTGGCGGCGCCGCAATTAACTGTTTTTGTAAGGTAAACAATATTGATTTTAAAGTCGTTGATGCTGGCATTATAGACCCCATTACCGATAGTTCATCTCGATTAATTAACATGAGATTAGGGGCTGGTACAAAGAACTTTGTACATGAATCAGCAATGACGATGGAACAAGTTGAACTTGGTCTTAGCTATGGTGAACAAGTGGTAGCGCCCATCATTAAAAATGGCTCTAACCTACTTATATTAGGCGAAATGGGAATTGGCAATACCAGTTCAGCTACGGCAATTACAGCTCGTTTAACCCATTCAGATGTTGATCTTTGCGTAGGTGTAGGCACAGGCATAACCGCAGAGCAACTTTTTAAAAAGAAAACGCTTATTGAAAAAGCCCTCGCACGTTTTGATTCAGACGAACCTTTAACGGTTCTAAAAGAAGTGGGTGGATTTGAAATAGTTGAAATAACAGGCGCAATTTTAGCGGCAGCACAAGCCGGAATTTGTATACTAATTGACGGTTTTATCCTAAGTACAGCAGCACTAGTTGCCTGTAAAATAAATTCTAATGTAAGAGATTATTTAATTTTCGCTCATGAATCTCATGAATTTGGTCATCAACTATTATTGCGCCATTTAAAAGCCAAACCTTTACTAAATTTAGGTTTACGTCTAGGTGAAGGAACGGGGGCAGCAGTCGCATTACCGTTATTAACGGCAGCAGCTGCTTTTTACAATAATATGGCAAGTTTTGAAGATGCAGGTGTAACCGTTTGAGCATACAAAAGAGTTATATACCCGTTACCATTCAAGATGCAGGTTTCAGTGGAACTAAAAACAATTTAGACACAGATTTCATGTTCCAGACGAAATCTAAGTACATACATCCATGTATGCAAGGCATTAAATTTACGTCATGGTTATTCTCGGTAACTGCTCCTGCGTTACCCTAATGTCCTACATCCGTGTAGGAACCTGACTAAAGTTAATAACGCAGTATAAATTGTTTTTAGACCCATCGAAGAAGCGCTTGAGCAAAATCACTTCGTCGTTAATACTTTTGATAAGGGTACACCATTATGGCAAAGCATTGCCTTGAATTGATATCGCTCAAGTGCTCTGAAATACGCATCTTGATTGGTAACGGGTATACAAGCAACAATAAATATAGACGGTATTTAAAGCGTCAGCTTAACTTATGTTACTTAGCGCTGAGCTTTTTTACTCGTATACCTGTACCACAAAGCATGTATTACAGCCCCGCGCTTTTAAATAAGTCTGGCCGTTATTTTTCTTTAATAGGGCTTTTATTAGCAGGTATTTTAAGCTTACTTTTTAGCCTTATTTCTCCCTTATTTCCTCATACTATTAGCATCGCGTTACTGGTTGTTTTTAGCTTACTGCTCACTGGTGCTTTTCATGAAGATGGTTTAGCAGACATGGCCGATGGTATTGGCGGTGGTATGACAGTAGAAAAACGTTTAACCATAATGAAAGACAGCCGCATAGGCACCTATGGCGCAGCAACTTTATTTATGGCTTTAGCGCTAAAGCTATTGGTATTAATAGAACTTGCTCAACTAGCGTATTTAATTCCTTCATTATTTTTGGGGTATGCCTTATCAAGAGCGGTTGCGGCTAGTTTAATATATGACTTACCTTATGTAGCTGATACCGATACCAGTAAAAGCAAACCTTTAGCGAATAAGCAAAGCCCCTTTGAATTAAGATTACTTTTTATTGTTGGCCTTGCCCCTTTGGTGTTTTTTTCAATAACTACAGTCTTATTGTTAATACTCACGCTTTTTATTTTTAGAGCGGGTTTTAAACAATGGTTAATAAAACGAATAGGGGGTTATACTGGCGATTGCTTAGGTGCTTGCCAACAATTAAGTGAATTACTTATCTACCTAGTAATACTTGCTAGTTTTCCCCTCTTTGCTCAGGCATAACCTTTATGCAAAAAGGCACTATGCAAACCACCACAATCTATTTATTACGCCATGGAAAAGTGAGCGGGCCTGCTGCCTTATATGGTCAAACAGATATAGGTGTAACTGATGAGGTAAATACGAAAATATTAACTGAATTAAATCAATTACAACAAAATTTAATCAACAAAATTAGCCATGTAGTAACGTCTCCCCTTCAGCGTTGTCAAAACGTTGCTCAACAATTTGCTAAAAATAACAAGTTACCAATAAACGTTAACACGTGTTTTCAAGAAATGAACTTTGGTCAATTAGATGGCATTTCATTTGATGATATTAGAGACTCAGAAAACAGTAAAAAAACTTGGCTACAGTTGGAAGATTTTTGGCGTGAACCAGACGCGTTTCCTCTGCCTAAAGCTGAATTGTTATCAAGCTTTTATCAAAGAGTTGAACACTCATGGTGTGAACTATTAACATCACACGCAGGGAAAAGCATATTACTCGTGTGCCACGGTGGTGTTATACGTATGATTTTGGCTCTCTTACTCAATATTGAATATCATAATAAAGCACTCTTTAGTCAGTTAACCATTAAAAATAGTAGTATTACATTGGTTAAAAATCTTACTGATATAAGCTCAAGTACACCCGCTGCTACTCAGCATAGTAATGTAATAACAATTTCTACACCTTTAAAAGCGATATCGCAGAACCCTGAAGAATTTGAATAAAAAGAAATAGAGGAATAACACATGATTGATGACGAGAAGAAAAAAGAAAATCATAAAAAACGCCAGCAAAAATTGAAAGAAAAAGTAGACGAGCGTATTGCCGCTGCTACAGAAGACAAAGGTCTACTACTGGTAATTACCGGCAATGGTAAAGGCAAATCGACTTCTGGTTTTGGCATGATCACTCGTTCTGTGGGTCATGGATTAAGTGCTGGTATTATTCAGTTTATTAAAGGTACATGGGAATGTGGCGAGCTTAATTTATTAAAACAACATGGCGTAAAGCACCACACAATGAAGACAGGTTTTACGTGGGAAACACAAAATAAAGAAGCCGATACAGCAGCAGCTCAATTAGCTTGGGCTGAAGCGAAAAAGCTCCTCACCGATGAAAGTGTTCATATTGTATTACTCGACGAATTAACCTACATGGTGACTTACGGTTATATTGATTTAGAAGAAGTGTTAAGCGTATTAGCAAATAGACCGTCAATGCAGCACGTTATTATTACAGGTAGGGCTTGTCATAGAAAAATAATCGAAGTAGCCGATACCGTGTCTGAAGTGCAATCTATCAAACATGCTTTCGATAGCGGCATAAGAGTTCAAAAAGGTGTAGATTGGTAATGTTCATGCAGCTTCAACGTAAAATTTTCGCTTTTGTACTTGCCGCACTCGCAAGTACATCTACTATGTTATATGCCAATGACTCTAGCGCCATTGATAACGTAGATAACAATAAAAGTGAGTTTAAAAAACAACGAATTATCACCTTAGCCCCACACCTAATAGAGATGCTTTTTAGCTTAGGTATAGGCGATCGTGTCATAGCAACTACCGAGCATTCCGACTTTCCTGAAGCCGCAAATAATGTTCCTCGTATTGGGAATTATGCTCGCTTAAAAATAGAAAAAATACTCGCCTATGAACCCGATTTAATTATTGCCTGGCGCACGGGAAACCCTTTAGATGATTTAGACAGACTCAAAAAGTTAGGATTAAATGTTGTATATTCAGATCCTAAAAACTTAGAAGATGTTGCAACTGAGTTACGCTTATTAGGTAAATTAACAGGAACCAATAACCGTGCTGAAGAACTAGCAAGCCAATATGAATTGGACCTGAAAAATTTACGTAAAACTTTCGCCAATAAACCACCTATAACCGTATTTTACGAACTTTGGTCGAATCCATTAACCACAGTGAGTAATAATTCGTGGCCGCAACAACACCTTAATGTTTGTGGGGCAACAAACCCTTTTGTAGAAAGCATAACTGACTATCCACAAGTAGGTTTAGAGCAAGTGGCAATCGCTAAACCACAATTAATTATTCAACCTATATCGAATGGACACGCAACTCCCGATGCTGTTAATTGGTTACAGTGGAACGACATACCCGCCGCAAAACATAAACAATTAATAACCCCTAATTCAGATAAATTACACAGAATGACACCAAGATTGCTAGGTGAATTAGAAAAGCTTTGTATCAGTATCGACGATTCGAGAAATTATTACCTAAGCATAAAGTAAGTAACTCTTCGACTGAAAATATAAGCGTAAACTTGTTATAAATTTTAATACATTTACGCTTAATTCACCCTATACAATACAAGGCATTAACTTTCATAAAAAAATTAAAGTTTCCTGCTAATGTTTATCAATATAACTGCTAGAATAATAATTAAATACGACTCGAATTATTGAACTTCATGATCAAAATTATTTTATCTCTTCTTATATTCTCTTTATCTCATATTGCTTTTGCAGAAGAAGAATCTGAGCCGCTTCCTCCCTTAGATCCAAAATATATGGGGATTCATGGCATGAAGCTTTTCAACAAAGGTCCCAGCGTATTTGCTTCTCATATGCTGACTTTAAAAGAGCCTAATAATATACAAATTCTTTATAAACTAGATATTAACGAACTGTCTTTACTGCAATTGGTTAAAGACGCTGATTTGGTTACCCTTAAGCCTGAAGCATTTAATTTGGAACGCTTAATGCGTGGTGAACAAGTAGAAGTCAATGCTGATATATATATGGGAAACTATAAAAAAGACGGCATGCTAACCTACAAAAACATGAAGATAATATTTGATAAACAACTCTTTGTAAAAGTAATCGACAAACCGGAAGAATCAAATAAAAGACAAAAATACGATATAGTACAACTTCGTAATAATGAAAGAATTTTAATCCACCAAATTCAACAGCCTCCAAGTTATGAACACCTTATTTATCTTTCAGATGATGTAAATTGTGTAACTAACTTCACGGCATCTTCAGCCGTTCCAAAAGAAAATGAGATCCACTACAAGCTTACTTATTGTGGTGCAATGAAACCTCTTTATTATAATGCAGAAGATTTTGCGCAATAGGCCTATTGTGCACTTATTTGAACTACCACGAAGATAAAGCAGGCATAGTAAATTTCTCACCTCGAAAATTTAACACTACTTTTTGAGGGAGAATTTCTACTAAGATCAATTCTCTAGCAATCGTATCGCCTTCATAGCGATCTCTACCATTTACCTTTACCCAGCCTTGACCATCACTAGCATAAATATGTTGTTCAAACTGTAATTGCGGAATACCGTTTTGTACCCACAAAGGCATTTTTTCGATAGGGTCTATCTCTTGGTCTCTTTCATCAATGTTATTAGTATATTCGTTAGTATTATTCGTATCGTCTTCATTATTTAGCGCTTTTTTAAACTGATTCAATAACTCTTCTGATACACCTTCAACCTGAGTAAGTTCGATATCTTTAGTCTGAACTTCTTGTTTAACTTGCTTAGCCTCAACAGGCGCTTGTTGGGCAATCACTTTAGGTGCTGGCGTACTTTCTTTTTCGGTAATAGGTAATTCAACTTCTTCCTGCTTTTGCTGCGCACTAGCATCTACCGGCAATACTTCATTCGTTTTTTTATCTGCTATTGAGTTCGTTATTTCATCAATTTGAGTATCAACGTTATTAACTACAACCTTTGATGTGCTCTCAATTTGGTTCGACGATTTAACATCATTAAGAGCTTTTTCAGCGGCATCAGTAATAGCTAATGGTTGTAAGGTATTATTCTGAGTTTGATAGCTACCAAAAAAATAGGCTCCAGCAGAAATAACACCTACCGATAAAACGATTAGCGCTATTTTAATTGTAGGGTTTTGCCACCAAGATGTAACCTCATAATCATCTCCAAGCGCTTCATGAGCAGACAACAACACAATGCGTTTATTAACTACGGCAATATTACTGCTATAAGCATTAATGAGAGAACGTTCGCACACTAAATTAATTAAACGAGGAATACCGCCGCAAATTTTATGGATAGTATTTATAGCCGACACTGAGAACAGCGATCTAATGCCCTCTGCAATAGATAAGCGATGTTTTATATACTGCGCGACTTCTTGCTTATTAAGAGGGAGTAAATGGTACCTAGCGGTTATACGTTGTGCTAATTGACGAAGGTCTCTTCTTTTTAATAGAGTTTGTAATTCAGGCTGACCAATAAGAATGACTTGTAATAGCTTTTTAGTATTTGTTTCTAAGTTAGTTAATAATCGTAATTGCTCAAGTACTTCAGGTTGCAAGTGTTGAGCTTCGTCAATAATTAATAAAGTATTAGTATTTTCTTTATGGTTTTTTAATAATTTTTCTTGAATTTTATCCGTTAAGGTTTTTAACGTAGCACCTGTTTTACGGTAACGAATTTTTAATTCATCGCAAATAGTCGCCAGTAATTCGTGACTTGATAGCGTAGGATTAAGTATAAAAGCCGCTTGAGTATTTTCAGGTAAGCGCTCCATTAAACAACGGCTCACGGTTGTTTTTCCTGTTCCTACCTCACCTGTTAACAGCACAAAGCCACCAGCATCACCTAAACCGTAGGTTAAATGCGCAAGTGCTTCACGATGACGATCACTCATAAATAAATATTGAGGATCAGGAGCAATAGAAAATGGCTTTTCTTTTAAGCCGAAATAAGCGGTATACATATCAACAACTTCATAAAAAATAACACCATGAAACTAACCTTTACCTTACCAGATGTCAAAACACTATTTTCTTTTATGATAAACTTAAATTGTAATAATTTAATCGGATGTATAAATGGAAAACCCAGTATCACAAATCACCAGCTACTTAGTGGGCGGTGCAGTTAGAGATAAACTACTCAACAGAAAAAGCTACGATCACGATTACGTTGTCGTAGGCTCAAGCGTTGAACAAATGTTGTCGTTAGGTTTTTCACAAGTTGGTAAAGATTTTCCTGTATTTTTACATCCAAAAACAAAAGAAGAATATGCGTTAGCACGTACCGAAAAAAAAGTAGATGCTGGCTATACGGGATTTGCTTGTGATGCTTCCGAATTTGTAACCATTGAAGAAGACTTACTCAGACGAGACTTAACTATTAACGCCATGGCATTAAAACCAAACGGTGAAATAATAGATCCTTATAATGGTCAAGCAGACCTTAAAAATAGAATATTTAGACATGTCTCCGATGCCTTTATTGAAGATCCATTAAGAGTATTGAGAGTGGCTCGCTTTGCTGCGCGTTACCATAGCTATGGATTTACTATTGCCGAAGAAACCATGGCCTTGATGACACAAATATCTCAAAGCAACGAGCTACAATCTTTAAGTAGCGAACGCATATTTACAGAACTCAATAAAAGCCTACTTGAAGAGCACCCTGAAGTATTCTTCGAAACCCTAAAAGCCTGTGGTGCATTAAAGGTTCTATTACCTGAAATTGACACACTTTGGGGAATTCCTAACCCTGCACTATGGCACCCTGAAATATGCTCTGGCATTCATACTATGATGGTTTTACAACAAGCAGTAAAGCTATCAAAAAAACCTGAAGTACGCTTTGCTGCATTGTGTCATGATCTAGGCAAAGGCAATACACCTGAACCCGAATGGCCAAGCCATAGAGGACATGAAAAATCGGGCTTACCTTTAGTAAAAAATGTTTGTGATCGTTTAAGAGCACCTAATTCATATCAAACATTAGCCCTTAAGGTGTGCGAATACCACCTACATTGCCATAAAGCCTTTGAGTTAAAGCCTAGTACTATATTAAGGTTATTTAATGCCTTAGACGTGTGGAGAAAACCTGAGGAATTTAACGACTTTATTTTAGCGTGCACCGCTGATATGCGCGGCAGAACAGGATTTGAAGATAAAGATTATCCACAAGCAGATTATTTACACCAATGCCTTAAAGCTGCAAATACCGTAACGGCAAAAGTGTTTGTTGAACAGGGCTTGAAAGGTAAGGAAATAAAAGAAGCGATAGAAAAAGCAAGATTAGACGCGATTAAAAATATAAAACAGATTGTTCCGCTACCAGAAAATAAATAACCCGAATTCAGGATGATTATTTTCGTAATCTACTGATTTATAAATAAAAGGTGACAAATACTATTCAAGTGACACACTTATTATTTACTCATGTTGAAATTTATTAACTCCCTAACCGAATGAATTATTCAAATCAGTATAACCTCAGTTCAGCTAAATTATTTTTGATCCAATAAATCGAACATGGCTTTTAATTCATGTTCGTATGGTGTCCAATCAGGTATCGATCTTTTTTGAATTCCTTTACGTAGTTGTGTATCACTGAGCGTTTTTATTACCCGCTTTTTTGAAGAAAAATTTAAACAATCTTTTTCAAAAGCCAGTCCGCAATATGCTAACACTTGTGTTATCTCATTTTCAGGTGAATTAACCAGATCCTCATATTCAATATCGTACACTTCTTTAGGTAACACGCTTTTCCAATGTAACATCACCTTTTGATAGAGTTGATGATACTGACCAATTTCGGTTTGCGAACAAAAATTCGGTTCTAATGCTCCAAAATTATTTTTAAAAATAGACCAAGACACATCTCGTGGGTCTCTTTTTATATGAATAATTTTAGCCTGTGGCAAGAGTAATTTAATTAACCCAATAAATTGATAATTAGCCGGCATTTTATCAATAACAAATTTATGATCCCCACCGGAAATTTCTTTCAGTTTTGTCAAATAATGTAAAGCTAAAGACAGACATTGTTCTTTTGTTAAAGATTGGCAACCTAACGGAAACCCTTCACTAGTTACCTGTGTAATAGCGTTTACAAGATCATCCCCAATATGTGGGATCTCACCCGCGCTAACAATATCGTTATGCCCTATCAGCATTTGTTCAAGCAATGTAGAACCAGATCTTGGCTGACCTACAATAAAAATAGGCGTAATATTTATATGAGAGGTTAAAACAGTACTTGCTGGTGATATATTTGAAAATGATTGAATAACCGAGGAAGTAAAAGCCTTCAGTAATAGATCAATAGAAGGTTTCATATCACTAACAGAAAAATTAATTAATTGTTTTTGTAGGCGGTTGGCTTCTTTGTAATGGTAAAAAGCTTGAGTGTATTTTTTACTTAAATGGAATAAATCACCAAAGCTATAATTCAATAAAACCTTATCATGAACTAATAAATCACCTTCTCTTAGAAGATTTTCATACTGCGTAATTAATGGATTAAAAGGGCTACCCGCACCTATTTTTTTTATTCTCACTAATAATGAAAAAGCAGGTATATTTTCTTGATCAATTGTTAATATTTGATTTAAAAACTGCTCACTTTTATCTAGGTTGCCACTTTCACAATAATAAACACTTAAAGCATATAGCACTTTTATTGAGTGAGAACTTAGTTGATAAGCACTTAGTAATGCTTGCTCTGTTTTATCGAAGCGCGTTAATGCTGAACATGCTTGAGCTAATGAAAGATAAACATCAGGTATCTTCGCATTAATATGTAAACATCGAACAAATAAATCGTAAGCTCGCTGATAACTATTTTGAGCTAAAGCAACTTTACCTAAACCCCACATTGCCTCAATATTGTTAATGTTTTCCTTTAATAAACGTTTATACATCTGCTCTGCTGATGAAAAGTCTTGTATTTTAAGGTAATGTTCTGCTCTTTCTATTGTCATCTATTAAATTAATCCAAAATCAACTATAAAAAAACCACATCAATTGATGTGGTTTTTTACAAACAAAATTATAACTTAAAAGTTATAAGATGCTTTTACGTAGTAGAAACCACCGTTAAAGCCAAATGGAGAGGTTTCATAATATTTGCCCCCCCAATTGTTGTTATCACCAGACCAATCAATTTTTTCTGCTTCTTGGTCAAAAATGTTTTGAGCCCCTAAAGAAACAGTAATATCGTCATTTACAAAGTAACTCACTTCAACATCAACAGTTACTGCAGCATCACCTTCTTTGATAGTGGCATCATAATCAACATGAACACCTTGATATTTGCCGTAGTAGTTTACACGAGTAAACATACTAATCATTTCCCAACCTTGAGACCATGTAAATGTTCCTCTATGGTTCGGTAAATCATTTTCTAAACGAGATACTTTGAAATCACCCGTAATTTCAGGAGAAAACTTATCAACTTCAGTTTCATTCCAGTTATAAGCTAATGCAAACGTTGTATCACCATCGAGCAATGAAGTTGAGTAGTTCGCTACAAAATCAACCCCTTGAGTGGTTGTATCAAAATCATTAGTAAAGAAACTCACTTGTTGAATAGAGTCAACATTGGGTACACCTGCCGCTTTTAATACGTCTTTATCATTATCGTCTAAATTATATTTAGCTGATTGAGAAATACGATCTTCAACTTGGATGTTATAGTAATCTAATGTGAAATAGAAACCATTAATATCCCATACAGCACCAAAAGCATAACTTTCAGACTCTTCAGGTGTGAGCTCTGTTGCGCCTAATTGGATCGCTACTGGGTTTGTCGGTGGTAGTAGGGCTGAGTCGCTTAACACACCATCACTTAAGTTTGTTTGTACATTTGAATAGTTAGCTTGACCAACTGTAGGCGCTCGGAAACCTGTACTTAATGAGCCTCGAAGTGAGAACTCATCAGTAATATTGTACTGAGCTGTTAACTTGTAATTTGTTGTATCACCAAATGAGCTGTAATCTTCATAGCGTAAAGCTGCGCCCATTAAGAAATTTTCAGTAAATTGTGCTTCAACATCAACATATAAAGCATAATTTTGACGAGAGAATTTACCGGCGGCAGAAGGTTTAAAACCAGGAAAACCATTTGAACCAATACCAAAACCTTGAGAAGTTAATGGACCCGCTTCAAAAGCCGCGACATCACCTGAAGTCACTTCAAATGACTCTGAATGCCATTCGTAACCCCCAGCAACAATTAATGGAGACTCCATACCTGCTTCAAATTCTTTCACTAAATCAATGTTAAATGATTTTTCTAATTGAGTATGTTTACCCGGACTAAAGTCACGCGGAGTGACAGGACCTAAAGAAGCATTAAGCGTATCATAGATAACATAAGTGGATTCGTTGAAACCAACTGAGCCGCTTACATCATATTTAAGTGTATCGCTTATCTCACCACGAGTCCCCATAGTAATAGCTGTATCAACGATGTTACCACCGAAGTTAGGTGTAAAACCACCTGGTAACATTTCATTAAATGCGAAACAGTTTTGACCAACGGCTGTATTATCATCCGCAATTAAAGCGTAATCACTTTGTGTTAACACATTACTACTGGTGACATTAACTGTAGGACAAGCAATACCATTATCAAGCCCATCTAAATCAGCAATAAGAATGTTAGGTTGATAGTTTTCATCTTGAACGCCATTAACTATATCACCATTGATTTTACCATCACCATTGGTATCTACGCCGTCTGTATCACCATTACTATATACACCACTACGAGTATGTGGGTTACGGTAGTAAAAACCACCTTTAATGTTACGTTCAGAGAAGTTACCAAACATGTAAGCTTCTTTACCATTTCCTAAATCTAGACCAAAGTTACCAAAAACAGTCAGATCATCTTCTACTTCAGGAGAGCCCCAAACTTGAGCTAAACTATCAACATCCGTGTTACCGGCTTCGATTAAGGCGGCGGCATCAGCACGCTGTACACTTCGGCTTGTAGCATCAGCGGTTTTATATTGAAAACTTAAATTAGCAAAGCCATTGGCAGATAATGGTAAGCCTATGTTACCGGACACTTCTGTAGTATCGCCATCTCCTTCGTAGTATGAACCATGACGCACCGTAAGGTTTCCACCCTCATCATCATCTTTTAAAACAAAGTTCATTACACCCGCAATAGCATCTGAGCCGTATTGTGCCGCAGCACCATCTCGTAATACTTCAACTTGCTTTAACGCAGCACTTGGAATAACAGAAATATCTGGACCTTGTGCACCATCATTAATACCACCACCTAATAAGGCAATAACAGAGGCACGATGACGACGTTTGCCGTTAACTAGGATTAATGTACTGTCAGATGAAAGACCACGTAAGTTAGCGGGTTTTACTAAACTAGCCGCATCTGAGATAGGATTTTCATGAACGTTAAAAGAAGGAACGGTTCCTTTAATAAGGTCTAGCATATTAGTGTTACCTGCTTTACCTAATTCGTCAGCTCCAATTAAATCAACGGGAACGGGTGAATCATTTACTGAGCGGGGCGCACCACGTGAGCCTACTACAGCGATACGTTCAACTTTTTCTTCTTTTGCGCCGGTTTCATTCTCAGCAGCAGAAACAGTGGTTGTTCCTAGAGCAACACTCACAGCAAGCGCTAACGTAGTATTACGAAATTTTATAGACATATTTTTCCCTTATTAAATTTGAAGACTAATTCTTATTATTGAATTTTTAATTATTTTTATGTAAACAACTTGTAAAAAGCTTAATTATTTATAGGACAGGAAGTATTGCTTTACAAGTGTTCAAAAATTTTCTTTTTCTTGTTTTCTCTCCAAAAAAACAACATTAACGAAAATGTTTATTTTTTTGTGAAAAATAAAAGACAAAAAAATAAAAATAAAAACAAACAAATACAATTAATTAAGAAAATTAACGAATAAAAAACTAATAAGGGTTTCGTACTATAACCTAGTTAACAAAGAAAAAAATGTAACACTCCCTAGACATAATAATGAAAAAATTTCATGTATAAATAAAGAAACTGGTTAAACATTAGACACATTTAACCTTGAAAATAAATTAAAAAAATTAATAGAACGTATATTTTTTTTATTCACCTTAAAGATAAATGAATATAAAATCACATATTTAGAATAAAAAAACAAAAGAGTTATAGCTTATATCATTTAACTATCAGGCTAAGTTGTCGTATAAAGCTTTGATGATATTGCAAACCTACTCTTTATTTTTTATTTAAGTTTTCACCTTTATACCTATTACAATTCAATATGTAAGTTTCAGTGAGAACTAAAAACAATTTAGGCACAAATTTAACTTTCCAAACGAAACATAAGTACATACATTTATGCATGCAAGGCATTAAGTTTATTCCATGGTACGCCCTGGATAAATTATGTTGGTCCCCCCTTAATTGGTCACGGGTATATAAAGCACTCAAATAAAAAACGACAATTGATCTTTTTATTATCTAAACAACAAAAGTTACAATTAAATATTCACATAGCGTGTGATAAAAGATAAAGTCTATCTAAATATTAGGTAAGTAGAAATTCTAACGAGGAATACTCATGGAACTTAATCAATGGGTTGATGAATTATTTGAAGTATTTGACGAAGATAAAGACGGTGTTATTAGCCGTAGTGAATTTGTTGAGTTAATTGACGTATTATTACAAGACAAAGGAATTAGAATGTGTGAAACCATTTTCCATCGTTTTGATAAAAATCACGATAATTCCATCTCCAAAAGCGAACTTAAAGACATGGTGATAGAACTAGCGCTTTAATACTATATTTAATGAATGTCACACTTCATTTTACAACATAGAGTGACATTCATTTTTTAGCAGCTATTTCTCAGCGGCGATTACGCTAATTTCAACAAGTAGTACATCTCTTGCCATTTTAGCTTCAACACAGGCTCTTGCTGGAGCATGCCCTTCTGGTACCCAAGCATCCCATACAGCATTCATTTCTTGAAAGTCAGACATTTTATTAAGATAAATAGTGGCTGATAATATATGCTCTCGTGAGCTACCCGCAGCAATTAATAACTCGTCAACTTTATCAAGCATGGTTTGAGTCTGCTCTGTAATCCCTTTTGTCGCATCAGCACAGACTTGCCCACATAAATAAATAGTACCGTTATTCTTTACAATACGGCTCATACGTTGTTTTGTTTCAATTCTTTCTATTGTCATTTTTATCACTCTTCTAATTTATTCTTGTCAGAAGAAAACCCCAATGCTTTTCAACAATGAGGTTTTATCAAATATACAGCTTAAGCGTTGTTTAAACGACGATGTAATTTATTAGTTCAAGGAAATCGCACGGAGCTGACGCTAGTCAGTGAGTACGTTTGACGATGAAGTTATATACCCGTTGCCAATCAAGATGCGCATTTCAGAGCACTTGAGCGATATCAATTCAAGGCAATACTTTGTAATAATGGTCGTTCCCTTATAAAAAGTATTAACGAAGAAGTGATTTTGCTCAAGCGCTTCTTCGATGGGCCTAAAAACAATTTATGCTGCGTTATTAACTTTAGTCAGGGAATAACCATTACTGAAACTTAATACCTTGCCTAAATTGTTTTTAGTTCCCACTGAAACCTGCATCTTGAATGGTAACGGGTATATATTACAGCAAGTTAAAACATCGCTTAATAAATTATTCCCACTCGATTGTCGCAGGCGGCTTCCCCGATATATCGTAAACCACACGAGAAATACCATCTATCTCGTTAATAATACGATTAGAAACCAAACCTAAAAAGTCGTAAGGTAGTGGTGCCCAAATAGCCGTCATAAAATCAATAGTTTCAACCGCTCTTAAGCTAACAACCCAATCGTACTTACGACCATCGCCCATAACGCCAACAGAACGTACAGGTAAGAAAACAGTGAAGGCTTGGCTTACTTTGTTATATAGGTCATGCTTGTGAAGTTCTTCAATAAAAATATGGTCTGCACGACGTAATAAGTCACAATATTCTTTCTTTACTTCACCTAGAACACGTACACCTAGTCCAGGACCTGGGAAAGGATGACGATAAAGCATGTCGTATGGCAAACCAAGTTCTAAACCAATTTTACGTACTTCATCTTTAAATAATTCACGTAAAGGCTCTACTAAGCCTAGCTTCATGTAATCAGGTAAACCACCTACGTTATGGTGAGATTTTATAACGTGTGCTTTACCTGTAGCTGATGCTGCAGACTCAATAACGTCAGGGTAAATAGTACCTTGCGCTAACCACTTTGCGTTTTCTAATTTATTTGACTCTTCTTCAAAAACGTCAACAAACACATTACCAATAATTTTACGTTTTTTCTCTGGATCATTTTCGCCCGCTAAACGGTCTAAGAAACGATCTTCGGCATCAATTTTAATAATATTTAAACCAAAATGATCACCAAACATTTCCATAACTTGTTCGCCTTCGTTTAAACGAAGTAAACCATTATCAACAAAAACACATGTTAACTTGTCACCAATAGCACGGTGTAACAACATGGCAACAACTGAAGAATCAACACCACCTGATAAACCAAGAATAACTTCGTCATCACCTATTTGCTCTTTCATTTTGGCGATTGCATCTTCAATAATAGAAGCGGAAGTCCAAAGTTTTTCACACTGACAAATATCAAGTACAAAATGCTCTAAAATGCGTAAACCTTGTTTGGTATGAGTAACTTCTGGATGAAATTGAACACCATAAAATTGCTTATCTTCATTCGCCATTGCCGCGTATTTACAACTTGGCGTTTGTGCAACCGTTACGAAACCTTCAGGTATTGCTGAAACTTTATCCCCATGACTCATCCATACGTCTAACAATGCATTACCTGCATCATTCACACTATCTTCAATATTTTTAAATAAAGCAGACTCAGTGATCACTTCAACGGCAGCGTAACCAAATTCTTTATGTTCAGAACTTTCTACTCCCCCACCTAGTTGCTCAGCCATAGTTTGCATGCCGTAACAAACACCTAAAACAGGTACGCCAGCGCTAAACACATACTCAGGAGCGCGAGGTGAATTATGTTCAGTGACACTTTCTGGGCCACCAGCAAGAATAATACCAGTAGGATTGAAACCTTTAATTTGCTCTTCAGATACATCCCAAGCCCATAGTTCACAATAAACACCTATTTCACGTACGCGACGTGCGATTAGTTGAGTGTATTGTGATCCAAAATCTAAAATTAGTATGCGGTGATCATGAATGTCTTTACTCATGGTTCTCTCTCATATTTAACGGCTCTAACTTTGTTTTAATCTAGAGCGATATATTTAAAGTAAAAAGGCTGAAATAATTAATATTTACTTCAGCCTAATATTATTTCTGTTTCAATATTTTGAGAAATAGTTTTGATTGATAACGAAGAAGAAACACGAAGCTTACGAATGTAAGTGAGTATTTCTGATAAAGTTATCAGCAAAAATATAAATCAAAATTAGCCCATGCGGTAATTAGGCGCTTCTTTAGTGATGGTCACATCATGTACGTGCGACTCGCCCATACCTGCTGACGTTATTTTCATAAACTCAGGTTTAGTGCGCATGGTTTCAATATCTTTTGAACCTGTTAATCCCATAGATGAACGTAAACCGCCCATTTGCTGATGAATAATTGCCGCTACAGGGCCTTTATAAGCAACGCGACCTTCAATACCTTCTGGCACTAACTTATCAGCTTCACCATCAGATTTTTGGAAGTAACGATCGCTTGAACCTTCTTTTTGGTTCATTGCGCCTAAAGATCCCATACCGCGATATGATTTATAATAACGACCTTGATACAGCTCCACTTCACCTGGAGACTCTTCAGTACCAGCAAACATGCTGCCTACCATTACACAATGAGCACCAGCAACAAGTGCTTTAGCTATATCACCTGAAAAACGAATGCCACCATCAGCAATAACAGGAATTCCTGTACCTTTTAGCGCTTCAACTGCATTTGAAATAGCTGTTAATTGTGGAACACCAACACCTGTTACAATACGCGTTGTACAAATAGAACCTGGGCCAATGCCCACTTTAACAGCATCGACACCAGCATCGGCTAACGCTTTAGCACCTGCGCCGGTTGCTACGTTACCCGCAATAATTTGTAAATCTGGATACTTAGCACGAGTTTCAGCTACGCGATCAAGAACGCCTTGAGAATGTCCGTGAGAGGTATCAATCAGTAGTACATCAACACCCGCTTCAACCAATGCATCTATACGTTCATCAGTACCTGCACCTACGCCAACCGCAGCACCTACACGTAAACGGCCTAGCTCATCTTTACATGCGTTAGGTTTGCTTTCTGCTTTTTGATAATCTTTTACTGTAATTAACCCTTTAAGCTTAAACGCATTATCAACCATCAATATTTTTTCAATACGATTTACGTGCATTAAACCTAAAATCTCTTCGCGTTCAGCACCTTCTTTCACAGTGATCAGCTTGTCTTTTACTGTCATTAATTCAGAAACTTGTAAAGAAAGGTCTGTTTCAAAACGTAAATCACGCCCCGTGATAATACCCACTAAGTTATTATCTTTATCAACTACAGGAAAACCTGAAAATCCAAGTTTATCAGCAAGTTTCATTACTTTTGCAATAGGTTCATCTGGAAATACAGTAACGGGATCTGAAACAATACCACTTTCAAATTTCTTAACTTTAGAAACATTTTTGGCTTGTTCTTTAATTGTCATATTCTTATGAATAAAGCCTACGCCACCTTCTTGTGCAAGCGTAATAGCTAAAGGAGCCTCAGTAACTGTATCCATTGAAGCTGAAATCATAGGTACATTAAGGTTTATTTTACGAGTTAATTTAGTTTTTAAATCAGCCGTATGGGGAAGTACCGTAGAGTGGGCAGGTACAAGTAGAACATCGTCAAAAGTTAACGCTTCTTGGGCAATTCTTAGCATCACAATATCTCACTAATAAGGGGTGATCAGGAGTAAATATTGCGGCAGAATTTTAACCGTTTTCATCGTCAAGGTAAACTTAAATTTTAGTAAAAACCAAAATAAATTCCCTTTAAAACAATTAACCGCTATATAATACGATTTCCTTCCGAATAAAACGAAATTTTAACGAATACAAAAATGAATCAGCATATTTTACAAGTTAGCGAATTAACCAAAAAAGTACGTTTTATATTAGAAAGCGAATTAAACACGGTTTGGTTATGCGGTGAAGTTTCTAATTTTATTGCTGCAAGTTCTGGACATTGGTATTTGTCGTTAAAAGACAGTAAATCGCAAGTAAAGTGTGCGATGTTCAAAGGTAATAACCGTAAAGTTAGATTATCGTCTGGCTTACCTAAAAATGGTCAACAAGTACTGGTAAGAGCAAAAGTTTCTTTATATGAACCAAGAGGGGACTTTCAACTTATAATTGAACAACTTGACGATGCAGGAGAAGGAATTTTACGGCAACAATTTGATCAACTTAAAAATAAGCTTAACGCTGAAGGTTTATTTAACCCTTTAATTAAAAAAGAAATTCCTAAAAATATTAATACTGTTGGTATTGTTACCTCACCTACTGGTGCTGCTGTAAAAGATATACTCACTGTATTAAAACGACGAAATCCGTTACTTAATGTAATTATATACCCTGCCCTAGTGCAAGGTAATGAAGCAAAATTCGAAATTGAGCAAGCCATTAATACCGCAAACTACAGAAAAGAATGTGATGTAATAATTGTCGGGAGAGGTGGCGGCTCATTAGAAGACTTATGGAGTTTTAATGAAGAAAATGTAGTGCGGGCGATTTATAACAGTAAAATACCAGTAATTAGTGCTGTAGGCCATGAAATTGATACTACACTTTCAGACTACGCTGCCGATCTTAGAGCTCCTACGCCTTCTGCTGCTGCAGAATTAGTCTCTTCAAACCTTGAAGATAAATTACAAAAGCTTGCTGCTTTTAATCAAAGAATACGCCAAGTTAATCAACGCAATTTACTTAATAAAAAAAATAAACTGAGTAACATTCAGCATAGATTATCTTTATTACATCCTGCTCAAAAATTAACAGTACAACAACAAAAGTTTGATGAGTTAAGTTTTAGGCTTAATCACAACTTACAACAATTGAAAACGCGATTATCACTGCAATCAACACAACTTAGTAAAAGATTATTATTACAATCCCCTCTTAAAACGATTCAACATAATCAACAAAAAGTTAATGCATTAGAAGTAAGATTAATCAACGCGATACAAGCAACTAACAAAAATAAACAAAGACTATTCAAACATACTATTGAGCAGTTACATTTAGTGAGTCCACTAGCAACCATAGCACGCGGCTATAGTGTGACTAAAAGTATAAAAGGAAAAGTTATTACAAGTATTGAACAAGCTCATATTGATGAAAACATTTCAGTACAAGTAAATGATGGGTTTATTTCAGCGAAAATAATAGAATTAAATAAACTTAAAGAAAAGTGATCGCTTTACAAATCAGCAACAACAGCGTGTTGCACTAACTTTATAACATCGTCTTTACTTTCTTCAGCAAATTTAACACCTAAAGAAACACCTTCAACTTGAGACTTAATATTACAAACATTGGCTGATAAGTTTATATTTTTCATACCTTGAAAGTCTTCAACAATAAGGCTAATGTTTTTATCTGAAACTAAAGTTAATGATTCACCATTACTGACGTTAATTTGGCAACCATGTGCTGAAATATTACGTACTGAGGCTTTCCAATATTCATTGTCTACTTTTATCTTCACATCAATATCAACATCAATTCTGAGTGAGGAACGTAAGCTTTGAAGTGTTACTTTTTTAGGAAAATCTAATACAATAATACGCGAAGGTATCTGCAAGGTTTGCTTAACCTTAGAAATAAAGGCAACAACAGAGCCTTCATGCCCTTCAATTAATCCACGAACGGTAATTGCTGAGCCTTGAGTAATATATTTAGAAAAGCTCCCTAATTTACTTGAGTCGGGATATTGAACAAGCGTATATTTTTTAGGTAAATAACCAATAAATATCGTTCTAAATTTTGCACGCTGCCCAGCAGGAGTTGCAATATCTAATGACACCGTTGTACCAGGTAAAAGCAAAGCTAAATGATTACTTAACCTGTTTGATGTATCTATTTCTTTTGCACTCACGCTTTAGCCTTGCAATGAATAATTAAATAATATTAATTACAGTAGCTAAATCAGTGGTTAAAAGCAATATAACTGGATTATTAGCCATAAAAAAAGTAGCTCTTTAAGCTACTTTTTCTTGTTTTGAATGAATCACTTAAAAGCCATTAATCTTTCTTATAACCTTGTGTTGCTCTAGCAAGTTTCTTTTGCTCGGTATAAGTTAACTTCTTCTTACCTGCAAACGGATTACTTGTTTCTCTAAATTCAATTCTTATAGGTGTGCCCATTATTTTTAATGATTTACGGTAATAGTTCATTAAATAGCGTTTATAAGATGGCGGTAACTTTTTAGCTAAATTACCATGAATAACAATAATAGGTGGATTATAACCGCCTGCATGTGCGTATTTTAATTTAATACGGCGTCCTTGATGCATAGGAGGTTGATGATCAAATACCGCCATATCTAATATTTTAGTGACCATTGACGTTGAAATACGTTTAGTTGCTGAAATAAAAGCTTCTTCAACAGACTCATATAAATGCCCAACACCAGTACCATGAAGAGCTGATATAAAGTGGATACGTGCGAAATCGATAAAGCCTAAGCGTCTATCTAATTCAGTTTTTATGCGATCTTTTACGTGATCGTCTAAACCATCCCATTTATTAACAGCAAGTACTAAAGAACGACCTGATTCCAAGATAAAACCAAGCAGGCTTAAATCTTGATCAGTGATCCCTTCTTGCGCATCTATTATTAATAAACATACATTCGAGTCTTCAATAGCTCTTAACGTTTTGATAACAGAGAATTTTTCAACTATATCAGTAACATTTTTACGACGTCTGATACCTGCAGTATCAATTAACGTGTACTCACGGCCGTCATGTTCCATTGGAATATATACACTGTCGCGTGTTGTACCTGGCATGTCATAAACAACAACACGTTCTTCGCCTAAAATGCGATTCGTTAACGTTGATTTACCCACATTAGGCTTACCAATAATGGCCAGCTTAATACGATCATTTTCTTCTGGAGCAGCATCAATTTTTTCTTGATCTGATAACTCGCTTTCCATATCGCCATCAAATTCGTCATTTTCTTCTGCTTTAGGTGCTGATAATGCTTCAATATGCGGTGTTAATGCTAACGTTAATAGCTGAGTAACACCTCTACCATGAGCCGCAGCAATTTGATGAACCGTATCACCTAAACCTAAAGAATAGAAATCGGCAACGGCTGAATCAGCGTCAATTCCGTCGACTTTATTGGCAACCAGAAATATTTTTTTATCTTGCTTACGTAAATACGTTGCAATACCTTGATCTGCCGAAGTTAAACCCGCTCTCGCATCAACCATAAAAAGTACGGCATCAGCTTCTGCAATGGCCATTAATGACTGCTCAGCCATTAATGCATCAATTCCTTCTTCATCTCCTTGAATACCGCCAGTATCAATAACGATAAACGGGTGCTCTTCAACTTCTGCCTTACCATATTGGCGATCACGGGTTAATCCCGGATAATCGGCAACAAGTGCATCTCGACTACGAGTAAGACGATTAAATAGCGTTGATTTACCTACATTAGGACGACCAACAAGCGCTACAACTGGAAGCATGAATACCTCGATTTAAAAAGAATGATAAGTTTTGTGCTAATGCCAAAACTCAATATATATTTATGTTTTTTAAAAATAAACAACGGCTCCAACACGTTATGTGAGGAGCCGTTATTAATTTAAATTGTTAAAGTGACTTAAGGTGTTTTAATTGCCTGAAGATCACCATTACGTGCTTGTGAATAAATAATACCATCTTGAACAGTAGGCGTTACATGAACACCACTTGAGTCTATATGATGACGAGCTACAAACTCTCCCGTAGTACTATCTAGCCAATGTAAGTAACCTTCGTAGTCACCTACAACAATGTAACTTCCCACTTCAACAGGGCCAGTTACATCACGATTTGTTAAAGCAAGTTGGCTCCACTTCTCAGTACCATTTAATCGATCAACAGCATACACATGCCCTTTAATATCGGTTAAATAAATATTATTAGTGCTAACTAACAAATCAGTATAAGACGAATATTGACGTTCCCATACTATTTGACCAGTTCTTAGTTCAAGCGCAACTAAATTCCCTCTTGATGAGATAGTATAAATCTTATCACCAAATACTGCTGGAGATGAATCTACATCAATAACACGTTCAAATTCTGTAGAGCCTGTTGGTTCTCCAACTGGAGCTGACCAACCTTGTTGACCGTTTTCTAAAATATAAACAGATATGTTACCGTCAGGAGTACCAATAAATACACCACCTGATGAAATAGTAGGAGCACTAATACCACGTAAAGTTAATGCTGGGGTATCTTGGTCTATTTTCCAAAGCTCTTCACCTGTAGCAGCATTATAAGCTTTCATAACACCTGATGAACTGTTAACAACCAGTATACCTGCATCAATAGCTGGTGCTGATAAAACTTCACCTTTAATGGTTGATTGCCAATCTAACTTACCCGTTGCAGCGTCAAGTGCGTAAATTTTACCGTTTTCGCTACCTAAAAATATTTTGTTAATACCGGCAACTGGCCCACCGCTAATTAATGCTGGTTTATTACTTTCAAAAAAACCACTTTCGCCATCAATATCACTTAAATTAACAGACCAAATTTCTTTACCTGTTTTAGGCTCTATCGCAGTTACTTCACCTTCACGACTACTAGTAAATAATTTATCGTAAGCAATCACAGGAGCAATGCGAGAAAAATACTTTCCGGCTCCGCCGACGTTTTCTTGCCATAAAACTTCAGGTTCAAATTGTTGGTTAATTTCTTCTAAATCAACAGGTAAACTTTCATCGATATCATCGGTAGATGAACATGCTGAAATACCTAGCGCGATTAAACAAACAACAGCTATTTTCTTTTTTAAACTATTTTTATCAAAAATTAACACATCAAGGTCCACTTATTTAGTCATTAAACATATTGAGCTTTAGCTTCAGACAACTGAATTCGAAAAAAAGTCACTCAATATGTTATTTTTTCACATTATTTTAAATGTTTATTTTAAAACAATATTTTCCGCTAAATCATCTAACTTCATTTGAAGTGATTGACTTGCATTACCTGGCGTTGCCGCAATAGCTTCTTGGTACGAAGTACGTGCTAAATCTTTCTTATCTTGTAATAAATAAGCATCACCTTTTATTTCTTCAATTGAAGACTTAAACGATTTTGGTAATGGTGCCGCCAATGTGCTTAATGCCGCATCAACTTTATCTAATTGAATTTGAACTCTTGCTAAACGCAGTGTGGCAATAGCTTTCATGCCTTCGTCTTTAGAAGACTCGATAGCCGTAGTTAAATACTTTTCAACTTGAGTCCAATCTTTATGAGTTGCAGCCTTTTTAGCTAGCGTTAAAGCGGTTAAAGTTGCATAACTTGAATCTTTGTTGTCAGCAATAAACTTTTCGCCAGCAGCAATAAATCCGTCAGGTTTAGTTTCTGATGATTCAACTAATGTTTGATAAGCATCTGATACAGCTAACTGTTTCTCTAATTCTGCTTCTTTATAAAAGTTAAAACCCACAAAACCTGATAAACCAATAACTAAACCAGCAATAATGGCATTACCATTTTTTTTCCAGTAGCTTTTAATTGCATCAACTTGCTGTTCTTCTGTTTCGTAAATTTCCACGTTTTTCCCTTATATTAATTTTTTTAATAAGCTTGGCACTTGCTCTAATAACACGGTTTCTTGGTCGTGTTGGCCGCGCAAATATTTAACTGTTACTTTTTGTTCTGCTAATTCGTTCTCGCCTATAATAAGGGCGATTTGAGCACCTGACTTATCAGCACGCTTCATTTGTTTTTTCATGTTTCCGCCACCACAATGGTTTTGTAATCTACATTCTGGTACAAGATTACGCCATTGCTCAGCGAGTTGAATTGATTTTAATTCAACTTCTTCACCTAACATAATAAGGTAAGCGTCTACTTGAGGTCGAACATTGTTAACTTTTTCTAAGCTCGTTAACATTAACACTAATCTTTCTATACCTAAGGCAAAACCAAATCCAGGGGTTGCTTTACCACCAAGTTGCTCAACTAAACCATCGTAACGGCCGCCAGCACAAACAGTACCTTGTGAGCCTAAGCTTGTTGTTACCCATTCAAACACAGTACGGTTGTAATAATCTAAACCACGTACTAAGCGGTCATTTATTACATAGCTAATGCCTGCAGCGTCTAAACGACGACAAACCTCTTCAAAGTGTGTTTTAGATTCTTCACCAAAATAATCTGATAATTTAGGTGCGCCTACTAAGGCTTCTTGAACAGCTGGGTTTTTACTGTCTAATACACGTAAAGGATTACTATGCATTCTACGCTTGCTGTCTTCGTCTAACTGATCTTCTCGTTCAGTTAAAAAAGCAACTAATGCGTCTCGGTATTCTGCTCGCTCTAGATTAGAACCTAAAGAATTAAGCTCTAATGTTACATGTTCACTAATACCTAGCTCACGCCATAAGCGTGATGAAAGTGTAATAATTTCGGCATCAATATCAGGTGTTGCTAAACCAAAAGCTTCAATACCAAACTGATGAAACTGTCGGTAACGACCTTTCTGTGGGCGTTCATGTCTAAACATGGGTCCCATGTACCATAAACGTTGTTCTTGGTTATATAGCAAACCATGTTGATTTGCTGCTCTAACACAAGAAGCCGTTCCTTCAGGTCTTAGTGTTAAACTATCACCATTTCGATCATCGAACGTGTACATTTCTTTTTCAACAATATCAGTTACTTCACCGATAGAACGTTTAAAAAGCGCAGTAGATTCTACAACAGGCATACGTATTTCAGCAAAACCATAATTGCTAGCAACACGTCTTAATACAGTTTCAACCATTTGCCATATATTGGTTTCAGATGGTAGACAATCGTTCATGCCTCTTATTGCTTGAATTGCTTTACTCACTAATGTACTTCTCTCTACAAAATCAGAATGGTTAAAATGCTGCGCGCATTATAGGCGCATTACAGCTAAACGTAAATAAGGCCTTGAATAGACCTTATTAATAGTACGGTATTAATCAATTTCTTTTACGTCGATACTATTTGCTTTATCCAGCAACTTGGCTTTAGCACGAATACGAGTTTCAAGTTGATCAACTAAATTAGTATTATCAAACCGTTCTTTTTGTCTAATACCATCAAGGTAATAGCCACTTTTTTTACTGCTACCTGTTAAACCTAAATCGGATACTATTGCTTCACCAGGGCCATTTACGATACAGCCAATAATTGAAACATCCATGGGTGTCATAATATCTTCAATACGCTGCTCTAATGCGTTAACAGTGGCAATAACATCAAATTCTTGACGAGAACAACTTGGGCAAGCAATTAAATTAATACCACGGCTACGTAATTTAAGTGATTTTAGAATATCAAAACCGACTTTAATTTCTTCAATAGGATCTGCAGCTAAAGATACACGCAGAGTATCGCCTATTCCTTCAGCGAGTAATAAACCTAAACCAACAGACGATTTTACAGAACCAGAACGTAAGCCACCTGCTTCTGTAATACCTAAATGTAATGGGTTATCTATTTGCTTGGCCAGTAATCGATAAGCACCCACTGCTAAAAATACATCGGAAGCTTTAACACTCACTTTAAATTGATCAAAGTTCAAACGGTCTAGAATATCGACATGACGCATTGCTGATTCAAGTAATGCTTCAGGTGTTGGCTCGCTATACCTTTCTTGAATGTCTTTTTCTAAAGAACCACCATTAACACCAATACGAATGGGAATATTATGATCTCGAGCCGATTCTACAACTGCTCTAACGCGATCTTCTCTGCCAATATTACCGGGATTTATTCTTAAACAGTCAGCGCCGTATTCAGCTACTTTCAACGCGATGCGATAATCAAAATGGATATCTGTAACTAGAGGAACATTCACTTGTTTTTTAATTTCTTTGAAAGCTTCTGCTGCGTCCATTGTAGGAACACTAACACGCACAATATCTGCACCAACAGCTTCTAATGCTTTGATCTGAGCAACTGTAGCGGCAACATCTGTTGTTAGTGTGTTTGTCATTGACTGAACCGTAATCGGCGCATCGCCACCTACTGGAACATTCCCCACCATGATTTGGCGAGATTTACGTCTGATAATAGGAGATTCTTTAAACATAGTTATTCTTTCAGTTATTAATTACTGGCATTTATGATTGTGAAAGCAAGGGCAACTCAAATTTAGCAATATGCCCCTGAGGGAAAGTAGACATATCAATACTTTCACCATTAAAATTAATTTGTACTAGTTCAGGTTTACCTATGGTTATATTTAAAGGCGCTTTTGCTTCTATGGTCATCACGTAACCTGATTTTTTTATACCCCAAGCGATCCTTTCGCCTAATGCATCGTGAATATTAACCCAGCAGTCACCAGAAAAAGTAAATATAACTTTCGAGAGTGTAATCTCGTCTGATTCAGTTGAAGTGACCGCTTTAGCATCAACACTTTCCAGTGATGCATTTTGTTCTAGGTTGTCAATATTAGAAGTATCAAGCTCGTTCTCTATTTCAGAGTTGCCTACTGCAGAAGCAACTGACTCGGTAGTAGATAATTCTTCGCTTGAAGAAGTGGTTTCAACAACTTCTTCTATATCAGTACTGTTTGTCGTATTTTTTATTAGAGTCTCAGAGCTAACAGCTGCTTTAGGTTCAGCTTCTTTGTCATCTTGTAACCACCACATCACCGTTAAGCCAATAAAAACAGTAAGGATCAAATAGGTGATCCACATTAGCATACTGTTTTCAGCTTTTTTCATTGTGCCACGAGAAAAGCTCTGCATTTTTGTACTGTGTACTTCTAGAATATTCAGTTTTTCGTAATACGCGATAATATCGCTAACAGGAAGATTAACTAATTTAGCGTAATTTTTTATATAGCCTCGGTTATAAGTATCTGGCAAAGTTTGGTCGAAAATATCGGCTTCAATATTTTTCACTAATGCAACTCGAATATTTAAGCTACTGGCAACATCATCAATACTTAAGCCTTTTTTAATTCTAGCCTCAGCTAACATACTACCGGGGCCACTCACTTCTACTTGTACTTCAGTTTCTTCTACTTCGGGTAATTTTTTACTCATGTAAGTAAGCTCATTAATGTTTAAGTGCTTTTTTAGGATCAGCCAAATAGATAACATCTCCAATCTTTAAAATTTTTGACCGTTTAAATCCATTCCAGCGTTCAATTTGCTGCATTTTAATATTATATCGTTTAGATATAGAGAATAAACTATCCCCTTTTACAATCACATGAATCGGCAAAGTTAACATTTCATTACCATCATCATCGATTAAAGAACTTGCTAATACATCATCTTTTTCTAATGTATCTAAAAGCTTTTTAGCTTTCTTTTCAATTTTTTTCTCATCTGTTTTCACCTCATTTGAGGTAGTTCCAACTTCTTGTGTGGTTTTACTCACATTTTTAGCTTTATCATTAAGCGCTACAATATCAGTTTTAATTTTTGCTGTTACAGTCGTTGCTTGTGTTTCAGCCGCGGCAACCTCTTTTTTTACAGGTTTAACCGTTTTATTTCTTTCGTCATTCAAAGACTTAATAGCTGTTTTTCTTTGTGCTGATAATGAAATACCTGATTTTTTATTAGGCGATAATACCATTACGCGCTTTTTAGGTTTATCACTATTGCTTTTGTTCACTAATAAGAATTCAGATGCTAAATCATCCGCTTCAATATGCTGTAATCCATTTAAAATATATTGTTTAGCTTCATACGAATTTGGAAACATTTTAACCAATAGACTGGCATAGTTTTTTGCAATGCTTCGGTTATTCATTTTTTCGTAAACTTTATAAGCTAAACCAAGAGCGTCAGGCGTAAAACGTCTTGTTGATTTTTCGTAACGCCTTAAATAAGCAACAGCTTCATCGTATTTTCCCATCACATATTGTAAACGTAACATTTGAAATAATGATGATGCGCTACCTGGGCTATGAGAAATTGATTTAGCTAAATACATTTCTGCTTTTTCAAAACGTTTATCTTCAAGCTGACATAACGCTAAGTTTTCATAGCTTTGGGAAACTAACAAATAACTAGGTACAGCAATAGCTTTTAGCATGTATTTTTCTGATTCGTCGTATCTTTCACGCTTACAAAGAAATACACCGTAATTATTTAACGTATCAGCGTCATCGGCATCTAATGAAAGCGCGTGCTCAAATGCCGCTATTGCCTGCTCTGGTTCATCTACTACATCGTAATAATGAGCAAAAGCGGTATAAACTTGAGTTAAGTTAGGCGAAAATCTTTTTGCTTTTTCTAAATTGAGTTTTGCCTGCGTGGTATTTCCCATATTTAAATACCCCATACCTAATGAAATACGTGTTAACGCAATATCGTCATCGGTTGAAGTACGTTCAGTCACTGGGTTTTCAGCATTATTTTCGTAATTCTGTGTAACGCAAGCAGAGAGTAAAGATGATAATACACCTACCGTTATTATTTGGTAAATTTTAGGCATGTAGGTAAGATCCCTTTAATTGAGAATTATTTGCATACGCATCATAACTATATCAGACAACTTTTACTGTTATTTCTTCTATTTTTGCTTGTTTTTTTTCTTCATTTAATACTGTACGCTTAGTTCTATCTAAAACATCACCAGCTAATTGTCCACAAGCCGCATCAATATCATCACCACGAGTACGACGTGTAATAACCGTTAAACCATAACTTTGTAGTACTTTATCAAAACGATCTATGCGTGAATTACTTGATCTTTTATATGGAGAACCAGGGTAAGGATTGAAAGGTATCAAGTTGATTTTGCTTGGTAAGTCTTTTAAAGCAATCGCTAATTCATGCGCTTGTTCTGTACTATCGTTTACATGATCTAACATTACATATTCAATCGTGGCTTGTTTATTTGCTTTTGAACCTTCTATATAGCGACCTGCCGCTACTAAGAACTCTTCTAGTGGATATTTTTTATTAATGGGTACTAATTCATCTCGTAACTTATTATTTGGCGCATGAATTGAAATAGCTAAAGCACAATCAATTTTTTCTTTTAGCATGTCTAATGCGGGTACAACACCTGAAGTACTCACTGTTACTCTACGTTTAGATAAACCATAACCTAAATCGTTCAGCATAGTATCTAATGCTGGGATCAGGTTTTTCATATTTAATAAAGGTTCACCCATGCCCATCATTACAATATTTGTGATAGGTCTTTTACCTGCGATACGTGTTGCGCCAATATCGTTAGCTACACGCCAAACTTGACCAATAATTTCAGCCATAGATAAGTTACGATTAAAACCTTGTTGCGCAGTTGCACAAAAAGTACATTCAAGCGCACAACCTACTTGTGAAGAAACACATAAAGTAGCACGATCGTTTTCAGGTATCCAAACGGTTTCTACTTCTTGGCCGCCTTCAAGTCTTAATGAATATTTTATCGTGCCATCTTTAGAGACTTGTTTTTCTGAAATAACAGGTGCAACAATTTCAGCCCTACGTTGAAGTTTTTCACGCAGTTTTTTATTGATATTTGTCATCTGCTCGAAATCATCATAACCAAAGTGATAGATCCACTTCATTAATTGATCGGCTCGAAAGGGTTTTTCACCTAGCGATGCTAAAAACTCACGCATCATTTGATGGTCCAAATTAAGTAGGTTTACTTTTTTAATAGACTCAGACGGTGTTTCGGCCACTTCACTCATGATAAATAAATCTCAGAAATACATTTAATAGGTAAAGTAACTTTCTTATTAATAAAGAAAATTACTTCATAAGGTTTAACGATATAACACCGTTAAAATTTTAATATTGAGTATTCTAATAAAAAACACTCAATATTGAAATTTTTACGTAATACCAATAGGCAAGACTATCGTAAAAAACAAAAGGATTTTACCGAGTATTCAGTAAAATCCTTTCATCATACATTTATATTATGCTCTGTTATTATAAATAACAGTTAATATTAACGAGTACGAGGGCAAATCTCATCGTCAGAGAAGAAATAAGCAATTTCACGAGCCGCAGATTCTAAAGCATCAGAACCGTGACATGCGTTTTCGTCAATCGAATCAGCATAATCAGCACGTAAAGTACCCGCTAATGCTTCTGCTGGGTTAGTTGCACCCATAACTTCACGGTTTTTTAATACAGCGTTTTCGCCTTCTAACACTTGAACCATTACTGGGCCAGATGTCATAAATTCAACTAAAGCACCAAAAAATGGACGTTCGCTATGTTCAGCGTAAAAGCCTTCAGCTTTTTCTTTAGATAAGTGAACCATTTTTGAAGCAACAATTTTTAAGCCTGCAGTTTCAAAACGGTTATATATTTGACCAATAACATTTTTTGCTACTGCATCTGGTTTTACAATTGAAAAAGTACGTTCGATAGCCATGAGAGCCCTCTGTAATAATTAAGTAAGTATAATTTTTGCGCGAGATTATAGACGAATTATAAGGAAAAAACTAACACTATCCGATGAATAAAGGACTTATTTCTCAAGGCCTCACAATAACTGAATGTTTATAACAAATGCTTAAATAACTATTCAATTAAAAACAGCCGATAGTAGTTTACTCAATAAAACTACATATCTAATATTTGTTTAATATCTGCAGTTATTTGATCGATATCCTTCACGTCGGCAGGAGCAATAAATATAGTATCGTCGCCAGCCAAGGTACCTAAAATACCAGCTGACTCGCCCATGCTGTCTAACATTCTAGAAATGAGTGGTGCTCCACCAATACCTGTTTTTACGATAATTTGTACACCGTTATTTTTAACACTAATAACAACTGACTGTATGGCTTGTTTCGTGCGAGGCACAGCTAATTCATCAGGTAAAATATAAACCACTTGGCTCGATGCATTTCTCATTTTTACAGCGCCTAACTTAGACAACAAACGAGAAATTTTAGCTTGAGACATGTTATCAAAGCCATGTTTAGCAAGACCTTCAGCCAATTGACTTTGCGAACCATAACATTGATCTTTTAACAAACCTTTAAAAGTTTGAATTAAGGCGGATTCATTTTTTTTACGGTTACTTAGCATATTAACTCTATGATTTACGGGTTATAGAAGACATTTTATTATAATCTCAAAAAATGATAATAGATATGTCATTTATGTGTATTAATACCAAATTGAATAACTATTTGCATAACGAGTTCGTTAATAAATATTACAATATGATAATTCATAGTGACTATCAACTAACAAAAAGCTTGAATACCCGTTTGAGCTCTACCTAAAATAAGTGCGTGAATATCGTGCGTCCCTTCATAAGTGTTAACCGTTTCAAGGTTCATCATATGGCGAATAATATGAAACTCGTCACTAATACCGTTAGCGCCTAGCATGTCTCTCGCTGTGCGGGCTATATCTAAAGCTTTACCACAAGAGTTACGCTTAATTAAAGAAATAGCTTCAGGTGCTAATTCTGATGAGTCCATCAATCTACCGGCTTGTAAACAAGCTAGTAAGGCCATGGTTATTTCTGTTTGCATATCAGCGAGCTTCTTTTGAACCAATTGAGTAGCCGCTAGCGGTTTATTAAATTGTTTGCGATCTAATACGTACTGCCTTGCGCCATGCCAACAAAATTCGGCTGCACCTAAAGCTCCCCAAGCGATGCCAAAACGCGCTTTGTTTAAACATCCAAAAGGTCCTGACAAGCCTTTGGCATGAGGTAATAGAGCATCTTCATTCACAAATACGTTGTCCATTACCACTTCCCCCGTAATAGACGCTCTGAGTGAAAACTTACCTTTAATTGCAGGTGCAGATAACCCCTCTAGACCTTTATCTAGAATAAAACCTTTAATCACACCTTCAAGCTTTGCCCAAACAATAAAAACATCAGCAACAGGTGCATTGGTTATCCACATTTTATTACCTGTAATGCGATAACCACCTTCAACTTTAACAGCTTTAGTTAACATACTTGCAGGATCAGATCCTGAATTAGGTTCAGTTAAACCAAAACAACCAATATATTCACCCGTTGCTAATTTAGGTAAATACTTGAGTTTTTGCTCTTCGCTGCCGTAAGTATAAATAGGATGCATAACCAAAGAAGATTGCACACTCATAGCACTTCTGTAGCCACTATCTACACGTTCTATTTCACGGGCGATTAAACCATAACTTACATAATTAATATTAGAACCGCCATATTGTTCAGGTAATGTAGCGCCCAGCAATCCTAATTCGCCAAGCTCTTTCATAATATTGGTATCAAAATGCTCATTACGATTAGCTTCAAGAACTCGAGGTTGTAATTTTTCTTGGCAATATTGATAGGCGCTATCTCTAATGAGGCGCTCTTCTTCGCTTAATAAAGACTCAAGCAGTAATGGATCTTCCCAATTAAAAGAAAGTTTCTTGTGAAAATTATCAGACATGAAAACGCACTCGGATTATAGATAGATAAGGCTATTGTATTGAAAAAAAGAGCGGAGTAAAAATAGTAATATATTGTAGTAACTATAATGTTTGGCTATAAATCTTTACAGCTTTTGTACAACAGAAAATGATTTAACGAATTATTACATTTATCTACAAAGAACCAACAAATAGCTAACGGATTTAAACACGATTCTCATCAACAATATGCTCAATTAATGACATCACTTATTATTTGAGAATCTTATGTTTACTCATAAATCGTCCCAACATAAATTAACCTTATCATCACTAATAATTTTAGGGTCAATCATCACAACTCCAACTTACGCTTTTACTCCTGAAAATAGTATTGATGAAAATTTAAAAGATAGAAACCCTGAGGTTATTACGATTGAAGGGAGAAGAAACCAAGCTTTAACAGAACTAACGCCTGAAACTGAAAAACTACTTAGCATCGCAGGACTTGATCACGATCCGCTAAGTGCCGTTTATTCAATGCCTGGTGTTGTTTACGCGGGGGGGGATGACGGCGGAGCACCCGCAATTAGAGGCTCATCTCCAGACGATAACGCTTTTTATATTGATGACTTACCTTCAGGTTATATTTTTCATTTGTTTGGCGACAGTATATTTAACGAAAATGTTGTACGAGACTTCAGCCTAAAACCAGCTGCTTTTGATAGCCATTATGGTAATGCAACAGGTGGTGTATTTGATGTGAAACTCCGTGATCCACGTAATCAAGATATATCAACAACCTTAGATATGAGTTTACTCAAAGCCAGCGCAATGATCGAAGGAGGCATTGCTGATGATCATGCTTTTTACTTAGCTTATCGCAGAAGTTTAATTCATTTATTTCTACCTGAAGGTGAAGAAGACGAAGGTTACACCATATTTAAAGCGCCAGTGAGTGATGATTATCAAGGGAAATACCAATGGCTAATTGGTGACAAGCACAAACTAACATTTACCATAACAGGCGCCAGTGATGTAGGAGGTATTAATATATCTGCGGCTTCTGAAGCCGGCCGAGTTGATCCTGATTCAATTGGCGACTTAAAAATAAAAACTCAGTTTGATAGCCAAAGTGCTTCGTGGCAATACTATGGCGACAATCAAAAAATAATGCATTTTACTGTTGGCCATACCACCGAAAAAGAAAAGCAATCCTTTGGCCAAGGTCAATTTATTAATATTGATTCTGAAATTTACAATGCTAGATTTCTTTATCAAATTGACTGGTTTGAATCACATAAATTGATTACAGGCGTCGACTTTAAACAAGAAGATACCAAATACTCTTACGATGCTATTCCTTATTACTGTACAGATCATGACAGCGATTGCGAAAGCCGAAAAGGTGATCGCATTCAAGATGCTGACGCCTTAACTAACAAAAACATTGCGGCATATATACATGACCAATGGACAATCACCGACAGCTTAATGTTAGATATAGGCTTACGAGCTGAGCATGACGACTACACCGACCAAAAGTTTATACACCCAAGAGTTGCGCTACATTGGTATGCTACTAACAACTTAACTGTTAACACAAAAGTGGGCACCTATAGTCGTTTTCCAGACATAGACACGGCATTACGCAAAATAGGTAACCCCCAAATTAAATCGCCTAAAGCGACACATTACGCTTTAGGGTTTGAATACAACTTAAACGGCATTTGGCAAACCTCTTTAGACTTATACTACAAAGACTTAAGCGACATGGCTCGCTCAACCGACGAAGGTGAAATTAACGAATACCTTCATTACACAAATGACTTATCAGGAAGTGCTAAAGGTATAGAGTGGGTTGTAAGGCGTGAAAAACAAAATGGCTGGTATGGCTGGGCATCTATTAGCTGGTCGAAAAGTGATAGAACTGATGACATTACGGATATTACCACCGAATACTACTTAGATACCCCCTTACTAGCTAACTTAGTAGCAAATTATGAGCTAAACGAACGTTGGGATTTTGGCGTAAAATTAAGTATTAGAAGCGGTCAAAAGTACACCCCCATTATAGGGTTATACGAAAACCCTGACTATGACGGGCATTATTTACCACAATACGGCGAGCTCAATTCAAAAACCTTACCTGTTTATCATCGTTTAGACTTACAAGCTAATTACAAAACTAGCTACTTTGGCAATAAAGCTGAGTGGAGCTTTGCTATGCTAAATGCGCTAGGCAGCGATAATATATCAGGCTATTACTACGCGCCAGACGGCACCGAAACCTTAACCGACTACACCATAGAAGGTGAAAAAGGTATGGAGATGTTTCCATCAATTGGCTTAAAAATGCAGTTTTAACTCGATAAAACTAAATGAACCTGCATTTTCAGGTTCATATAATGAGCTGAGCTATTTCTTACAATTTTTAAACACTTTAACAAAAGGTCTTACCTGCACAATGCTCACTACATTTGCTAACATGGAGAAAAAGTAAAACAAAAAAGATAAACATGAAACTCACTAAAAATTTGTTGTATAAAATAAAACTCACATTAGGAAAAGCCGTGTTAGTGGCGCTGTGCTTTTTTCCTCAGTTAAGTTTTGCGGTGGAACAACAGCTAGACAAAGAAACAACCTTGTTTAACCAAACATTTAGCTGGCAAGTAATGATGGGGCTTTCTGTTTATTCGAGCCACAGTCCATTAAAAGATGTTAAGCAAGAAGACGTCGTTGATTACATGTCGTTATCGATAATGATTGACCTTTATTACAAAGGCTTCTTTATTCAATCGAACCATCGTCGTTCAGTTGCTATTACTCAAGGAGCAGAGGTTGGCTACCAGTTACATGTCGACAATGATTGGTCTGTAGATATTTTAACTAAAACATATATTACTGGTTACGACCCCGATATTTTAATAGAAAAGAAAAATCAAAGTATACCCACACTTGAAGGATTAAAAGAAAGAGAAATAGGTGATGCAATAGCACTTCGTTACTCACGTTTTAATGACGATTCTATTTTCTCGATAGATTTTGCCAACCTAACCCATTGGAGTAAGGCTAACGGTTGGTTAATTGACGTATATTACAACGAAGTATATATCTATAAAAATTGGGATATTTATATTGGTGGCGGTGTTACCTATTATTCCAATCAGGTAATGGATTATTATTACGGCATTAAAGAAGAAGAAGTAACAAACGCCAGAGCCTATTATGATCCGAACACCGGCTTTAAAGGAACATTTGAAGTTTACGCTCAATACCCTATTTCAAAAAAATGGTCTTTTAGTGCGGGTGTAACTCAAACCTATTACTCCAATACAATTGGTAAAAGCCCATTAATTGATAGGCAAAATATTACTCAATTTCTGCTTGGGGTAATATATGTATTTTAAGTTAAGCAATGGAGCTGCTTTTCCGCCCATTATATTAATAATGTGTTTATTGCCAAAGGTAAGTTTTGCACAACAGCAACAAGGTATTGTTTTTCAAATAAAGCCCGCTATGTGCGTCGCTTTAAACCAAGGCAGAACCTGTTATGCACAAGTAAAAATACAGTGGAGTACATTACATAATGACAACTTTTGTATTGTACAAAAACAATCAACACAACCTCAACAAACCATAAAGTGTTGGAAAAATAGCAAAGGTAATTCATTTTCGTTTGAATTTGAATCAAGTGAATCACTCACTTACCAATTAATAAATAACAATAATGAACCACTTGCAGAAGCAACAGTAGACGTAAGCTGGGTTCATAAAAAATCACCTCGTAAACGCAGATGGCGATTGTTTTAGGAGTACAAGATGACTACACAAAATAACATATTGCTGGTCGAAGACGACATAACCTTAGCCAATTGGGTGTCTGAATATTTAGTAGAACAAGGTTTTAATGTTCAACATGTTGACCGAGGCGACTTAGTCATGAACGAATTAAAAAACTACAACGCCGACATTGTATTATTAGACGTAATGTTACCCGGATTAAATGGTATTGAAGTCTGCCGTTTAATTCGCGAAAACTCACAAATCCCTATTATTATGTTAACAGCACGTGCTGACGAATTTGATGAAGTTATCGGCTTAGAAGCCGGCGCAAACGACTATGTTATTAAACCAGTAAGACCACGCGCCCTACTCGCACGTATCACCAGCGCATTAAAAAACAATCATGCGCCTATTCAACAAACCAATGAAATACAACATGGCTGCTTACTCATTAACGAAGATGCCAAACGTGTTATCTATCAAGGCAAAGAGATTGAATTATCCACCAGTTTGTTTTCATTTTTGTTGTTTTTAGCCACTCATGCGGGTCAAGTAGTTGATAGAGATTCAGTCTTTAAAGCACTAAAAGGCAGAGAATACGACGGACAAGATCGCCGTTTCGACGTTATGCTCTCAACCCTACGTAAACTCTTTAATGATGATCCTCAAAAACCGAAAAAATTTAAAACCGTATGGGGCAAAGGCTACTTATTTGTGTCTGACGCTTGGGCTGAAGAAAATTAATGAGACGTTTATACATCAGCATTGTTTTTGCAGTGCTTGGCTCGTTATTTATTATTAGCTGGGGCCTAGACGCTCTGGTTGAAGAACATGCCGATTATGAAGACAGCAGCGATATTGTTATTTATAAAAAATTGATCGAAGGCATAAGTCAGCAGCTTAACCTAATACCTCACAACCAACTATCTAGTGAAGTTAAAAAATTCAGTCAATATTACCAAATAGATATTTCTTTAGAACAAGCGAGTAACGTCGCTTTGCCTGAGTCTTTATCAGTACAGCTATCACAAACAGGCGGTTTATTATTAGCGTCAGAAAGTAATCCCTATTTATTAAGAAAGCTACACGCGCACCCCGATGCATTAATTGAAATTCATCTACCAACCGATCCAATAGAGAGCCAAAACGTAGATATTATTCTTACCTCTATTTTATATTTAGGTGTGTGTAGCATTATTATTTTATGGCTGTTTCCGTTAACTCGTCGACTATTTATTCTTACTTCTGTGGCAGAGAAAATAGGCGAAGGTAACTTAGAGCTTCGTATATCTTCTAGTAAATACTCGTATATTCGCTCTTTTGAAAATAGCTTCAACCAAATGGCAGCAAAAATAGAAAAACTCGTGAACGACAACCAAATACTCGCTCGAAGTTTATCTCACGACATAAGAACCCCAATGTCGTGTTTACGCTTTGGCGTAGAAGCTGCGCTAGACGCGAAAAGTCTTGAGAAAAAAGACATTTACATAAACCGCATGGAAGCTGAAATCACGCGGATGGAAGACATGACCTCAGCGTTTTTAGAATATGCTGGCATGGAACGAAAAGCGTTTAATCTCAAAAAAGAAACCGTTGATATTAACGATTTTTTACAAAACGTAACCGACGAACTGCAATCACTGGCTCAGCAATATAATATTGCATTAATTTATCATAAAACCTCAAAACCCATAACCGCCTTAATTGACGAATACTGGTGCCAACGAGCCATACAAAACTTGGTTGGCAATGCTGTTCAGTACGCGTCTAAAAGTGTTCATATAAGCATAATAAGCAGCTCAAATTTACTCACTATTAATATAGAAGACGACGGTAAAGGTATACCTGAAAACAAACTCGATGTTATATTTGATCCTTTCGTAAAACTTGATACCAATCGCTCAAGAGAAAATGGCCACTTTGGATTAGGTTTAGCTATTTGTGCGAAAGTTATGGATTGGCATCAAGGTAAAATTGTAGCTAAAAATTCAACACAGTACGGAGGCGCTAGTTTTAGCTTATCGTTTCCTTTAAAAAAATAATCATACATAGAGCTTATGCCAAATACACACGAACACCTAACGAACAGCAAACTAAGCGACAGCATAAAAAAAACACTCACGCACATATTGCCTTTGTATAATTGCTCATTAAATACCAGCAAAATCACTTGTATTGGTAATGGTTTAATTAACGATACATTTTTGGTTGAATCGTCAGACACCTGTTTTGTATTACAACGCATTAATACGCATGTATTTCCACAACCTCAATCTATCGTTGAAAACGCTGAATTAATTCATCAGCATTTACAGCAAAAAACACAAAATAAATCTTACCCGTTCAACAGTATTGGACACGTTAAAAACATTCATCAAAACGCACTTACTTGTTATGAAAATAGCGATAAAAAAGAATATTGGCGCGCACTTGATTACATTTCCAACTCAGTCACTATTGAAGCGATTGAAACTACACAGCAAGCTGAACTTATGGCCAATGCTTTCGCTCAATTTACAACAACGCTAAGTGATTTAGACGCACGAAAACTTAACGAAACCATTCCAAACTTTCATAATATAAATACCCGACTGCAACAACTAAACACTGCATTAAATGCATGTTCTAATAGTGATTCAGATAAAAAGAAAGCGCAGAGAATACAAGAAAGCCAAACGTTAATTTCTTTTATTGAACATCAAAAAGCGTTTGTAAAGCAAGTAAACGAACTGAGTACTCACTTACCTTTAAGGGTAACTCACAACGATACAAAAATTAACAACCTGCTATTTTCACATATTACTCTGCAACCCGTAGCGGTAATTGATTTAGATACCTGTATGCCTGGTTTTTTAATGAATGACTTTGGTGATTTAGTTAGAACATGCTGCCCTAACATTGATGAGAACAGCACTGATTTACATAGCATGACTATTCGAATGGATATATTTAAAGCTATTGCGCGCGGCTACCTTACTGCATTTAACAACAACCTTTCTACACACGAAAAAGAAAGCTTAGTGGTTGGCTCACAACTCATCCCTTTTATGCTGGCTATACGGTTTTTAACTGACTATATAAACGGTAATGTTTACTTTCAAACAGCCTATGCCGAACAAAATTTAGATCGTGCTAAAAACCAATTTCATATCTTTGCACTGTTGCAGGAGAAACATAACGAGTTGTTTGAAATAGTGAATGCCATGTGAGTTATTTGTTATTACACAAATTCTCCTTTCCTATTATTTTTTCAAATCAACTCATTTAACACTTTTACTGGAACAGAGTGATCCCTAATATAAAACAATGCGTATAACACAACAGAGCCTCAACTTTATTTGCTGTTAAGTGTTATATTATGAATACACCTTGGAACTATAACTCAGCGCCAGCTGAAATCATTTTAAGAAATTCAACAATGGATCCTGATGAACAACAGCAATTAAAAGGCTGGCTATACGATATAGCTACCGATAGAGATAAAGCTGCATTTACTGCGCTATTCTCTTGGTTTGCGCCCAAAATAATTAGATTTGGCATACAAAAGCTGAATACCGAAAGTGCAGCCAACGAGCTTTTACAAGAAACCATGAGTAATATTTGGAGAAAAGCTCACCTTTTTGATGGCGACAAAGGTCAAGCAACCACTTGGGTTTACAGCATTATGCGTAACTTATCGTTTGATATGTTAAGAAAAGTCAGATCAAACCGAGAAGACACACTTAGTGATGATATTTGGCCAATAGCAGAAGCTGAACTTGTAGAAGACAATATTTTTGATGATCACCTTATGAGCTCACACATTCTCAAACACATTAATACACTACCTGAAGCGCAAAAAGAAATTGTGAACGGTTTATATTTTCAAGACTTATCACAAGAACAATTGGCGACCAAACTCGCCATTCCAGTAGGAACCGTAAAGTCGAGATTAAGGCTAGCTTTGGTTAAATTAAAACAACAAATAGGAGAATCGAAATGATCACTCATCATCCAACACACGAACTCCTTAGTGCTTTTGTTGAAGGCGAATTACCTGCATCATTAAGCGCAGCAATTGCTGTGCATGCCGAGCTGTGTGAGGTTTGTGCGAAAAACATTCAGCACCTTACAGAAGAGTCTGCCGCTAACTTTTTTTCACCTGACGCTAAAACTTACAACAGTTATTCAGATAAGCCTACTACTAATACAGCAGCTACAGATGAGCTGAGTTATGAATTTATGATTGATTCAATCACTGAAGATGAATCAATTGCTGAACTTGTTGTGCAAGAGCCCCTAGAAATTGAAATTAAAGGCTCTACTTATCAATTACCTACCGCACTTCGATCTATGTCGATGATGGGATGGCAAAAAATGGGCAAATTAAGCCGAGCACGACTAAACTTAAATGAAGGTGCGCTACATTCAAGCTTATTGCATATAGACAAAGACGGTGGAGTTCCTTCGCACACTCATAAAGGCTTTGAACTAACCCTATTGCTTGAAGGTAGCTTTGAAGACGAAATGGGCACTTACGTTAAAGGCGACTTTATTTGGTTAACCGATAAAAACACCCACACACCACATACAGCAGAGGGCTGTTTATGCTACACCGTAGCTGATGATGCATTACAGTTTACCCAAGGCTTAAGTAAGTTACTAAACCCTATTGGCGCTTTTATTTATTAACTTTTGTAAAGGAACACCATGAAAGAACCCCTTAATAAACCAGTAATAGGTATGAGTGCTTGCGTTCATGGTGAACCTGTTCGTTATGATACAGGCCATAAAAAATCTGACTTTTGCATGAATGAATTAAGCAAACATGTAGATTTTAAAACTTATTGCCCTGAAGTTGCTATTGGTTTACCTATTCCTCGTCCAACCATTCGACAAATTATAAAAGACGATATCATTACTGTTAGCCAACCAGACGGTTCAGGCGATGTAACAAAAGCCTTAACGGAATATGGACAAAAAACAGCAAAAACTTTTGACTCACTCAGTGGTTTTATTTTTTGTCAAAAAAGCCCAAGCTGCGGTATGGAACGTGTAAAAATTTGGTATGACCATGGAAAAGGCTGCAAACACGATGGTGTAGGTTTTTTCGCTAGAGAAGTCATGAAAGCTAATCCATTGCTACCTTGTGAAGAAAATGGCCGTTTAAATGATATGCCATTGCGTGAAAATTTTATCATTCGTATTTTTACTTATCGCCATTGGCAAGATCTTATCGCTTCAGGCCTTACAAAACATAAACTCATCAAGTTTCATAGCGAACATAAATATTTGGTGATGAGCCATCATATCGATAGCTATAAAGCATTAGGTCAACTTTTAGCAAGAGCTGATTTACCGTTAGAAGAACAAGCCGATTTGTATATTGCTGGATTAATGACAGCATTGAAAAAACTGTCAAACAGAAGAAGCCATGCTAATACCTTAATGCATTTACAAGGCTACTTTAAAAAGCACTTAGACAAATCTCAAAAACAAGAATTGGTTGAAAAAATACATCAATACCGAGAAGGTATTTTACCTTTGTTAGTACCACTCACTTTAATTAATCATTATTTAAGAGAGCACACAGAGGAGTATTTATCTGCACAAGTGTATTTATCTCCTTATCCTGATGATTTAAAACTTAGGTACGGGTTTTAGAACTGATGTAATTTGACACTTAATACTTTATGTTGATAAACACGCTGAATAAGCTTAGTTTCAACATAAAGTATTAAGTTTTATAACACCAATAATTAAGTTTGAGATAATGCTGAAACGGTATTAGATATATTAGCGGCCCCACTCTTAATATCATCCATCACCTCTGCAACTTCAGATATTTGCACTTTACCTTTCTCTACAAAATCTGAAACTGAATTCATCCCTTCTTGAACACTAGTCGTGATAGACTGATTATTAAGCACTACACTTTCAATTTCGCTTGTTGATTGACTAGTGCGAGAAGCCAATTGTCGTACCTCATCAGCTACTACAGCAAAACCTCTTCCTTGCTCTCCAGCTCTTGCGGCTTCAATAGCGGCATTAAGTGCTAATAAATTAGTTTGGTCTGCTATACTTTTAATCGTTAATACTATGGCTTGTATGTTCTCAGACTGCTCACTAAGCTTAGCTATTTGCTCGGTAGTAATTTTAGCTTTTTCAGAGATTTCATTTGACAATTTAACTGATGAATCAAGTAACTCGCTGGCATGTTCTGTTATTTTAACCGTTTCAAGTGATATATTATGTGCCATATTAGATGCGTCGCGAACAGCAAATTCTTTTTCAACATTCGCAGTAATATTATGAGCAAACTTAATAACTTTAATCACATCACCATTGCTATCAATAATAGGATTGTAGGTTGCTTCAAGCCAGATAGGAGTTCCGTATTTATCTTTTCGTAAAAATTGACCACTTTTAAACTCCCCGCTTTTCAAATCATCCCAAAAATTTGGGTTTTCTTCGTAGAACTGACTTTCGCAGAATATTTTATGATGTTTACCTTTAATTTCACTTAAGTCATATCTAACAGCATCTGTGAAGTTTTGGTTTGCTTTAAGTATGTATCCATCGGGAGTAAATTCAATGATGGCTTGTGATTTATCTAAAGAACTTAGTACTTGCTCTGTCGCTAATGCTGCTAATTTTTCCGCGGTAACATCAGAAGCAATTTTCATTATTTTCACAACGTTATTATTTACTATAACAGGAAAATAAGTCGCCTCTAACCAAATAACATCACCTTGTTTATTTCGACGTTCAAACGTTCCATTGTTTGTTTTTCCTGCACGTAAATCTTCCCAAAAGTTTTTATAAGCCTTACTCGATACATAGTTAGACTCACACATTACTGAGTGATGTGCCCCAATAACTTCATTCTTTTTATACCCGGCGATATTGAGAAAAAGTTTGTTCACATCAAGAATATTACCTTCAGGTGAAAACTCGATAGTAGCAACCCCATGCTTAATAGCAGCAATTGTCGATTGAGCTTCTACTAGTTGGTCTTTGCAATTTTTTAATTCTTCTTTAATTTTTTGATTAAACATATGGACTCGTTTATTAAACTAATTATTTGATTAAAAATATCCATATAGCTTAACCACATTAAATAAGAGCTAAACAATAAAAGCACACAAACTGATCTTATTGTTGATTTCTCACGTATTACCTTAGCTAGAGGTATTAAAAATGAACACACATTCTATTGTATATTTAATTTCTTTTATGAAATCAAAATAAGCACAATTAAATATATACCCGTTATCATTCAATATGTAAATATAATGTTAACACTCTCTTGTATAGTAATAAATATAACAAAAGTATTTTCTTATATTTCACAACGGGTATAGACAATAAGTATAGATAATAAAAAATAAATTAACCTACTACTCAGTCACCAATAAAATAACTTAATAGTATTAATAATGATTATACCTTTTAATATTATTAAGTTAGGTACATAAACTATGAACGTTATTTGGTTTAGAAAAGATTTACGTATTTACGACAACCCAGCCCTTACACAAGCTATAACAGATAAGCGCTGTAAAGCTGTATATATTTCAACGCCCCTGCAGTGGCAACAGCATGATATGGCACCGATTCAAGCTGACTTTATTGAACGCCATCTCAACTTACTGGCAGAACAATTATCTGAATTAGGCATAACCTTAGATTATATTGAATCTACTGACTATAACGACCAAATATCACAATTATTAAGCTATTGTGAACAGCACAATATTGACAATATATATGCCAACAGCGAAGTTGAAATAAACGAACAAAACAGAGATAACAAATTACAACAAGCTATTAGTAACACAGATCTATCGCTACATCTTTTTGAAGCTGACGTTATTGTAGAAAAAGGTAAAGTACTTAACGGTGATAAAGCCATGTACAAGGTGTTTACTCCTTTTAAAAATAACTGGGCTGATCAGTTAGCTAAGCATTCTTTTACAATGAGCTATCCACCAAAAGTCATGAATACGGTAACCAAGCCACCAATAGTTACGCTGGCGAAAATAACATTAAATACTCCTAAAGTTTGTTCAAAAAAATGGCCATTAGTGTCTGACGTATTGGATCAGATTATTCCCAGTTTTATTGAAGATAAACATGACGAATACAAAGAATACCGTGACTTCCCTGCGCTAAAAGGTACTTCTGGGCTATCGCCTTATTTAGCGATTGGAGCCATTAGCGCTAAAGCCTTACTGTTTAACGTATTACAAAAACACCCTCACCTATTAGAAAATCCAAAAGCAGATAAATTTTGTTGGGTAAATGAACTCGCATGGCGTGATTTTTATAAGCACTTGCTGTTTCATTTTCCGCAATTATGTAAGCATAAAAACTTTCAAACTAAGTACGACCACTTATTATGGCGTAATACTCCGCAACACTTTCAAGCGTGGTGTGAAGGACGCACAGGTTATCCGTTAGTTGATGCAGCAATGAAACAATTAGTGACCACAGGTTGGATGCACAATCGATTACGTATGGTAGTTGCCAGCTTTTTAACAAAGCATTTATTAATTGATTGGCGTTTGGGCGAAAGATTTTTTATGCAAAACTTAATAGACGGCGACTTTTCAGCAAATAATGGCGGCTGGCAATGGGCAGCTAGCGCGGGGTGTGATACTCAACCCTATTTCAGAATATTTAACCCCATTAGGCAGAGTGAACGCTTTGATCCAGATGGCAGTTTTATTAAGAAATATATACCTGAGTTGAGTGATGTACCTGCAAAACATATACATTTTCCTCATAAGTATCTCGCGAGTATTGGAGCAACACAGTCTTACCCTGAACCTATTGTTGATCATAAAACAGCAAGATTAGACGCTTTAGATTTTTACAAAGTCTAAATCCCCCCAATTAGGATTAAATAATACTAACTGGCTAAGGTAAAAGAAGCTGATAAATTATTCATCTTTTTTTACCTGCATTGTATATACCCGTTATCATTCAAGATGCAGGTTTCAGTGGGAACTAAAAACAATTTAGGCTAGGCATTAAGTTTACGTCATGGTTATTCCCTTACTAAAATTAATAACGCAGCATAAATTGTTTTTAGACCCATCGAAGAAGCGTTTGAGCAAAATCACTTCATCAACAATGCTTTTTATAAGGGAACGACCATTATTACAAAGCATTGCCTTGAATTGATATCGCTCAAGCGCTCTGAAATACGCATCTTGATTGGTAACGGGTATATACCCGTTATCATTCAACAATATATACACTTCCTGTTGTCCATTTTTCAAGTAACCCTTGCCAATAACCAACATCCCAGTTGTATTTTTCACCTAAATCTATCGCTTTTTCTATATATCTAATAACTTCTCTAAAGTTTCTATTTTCACGATTTTTATGAGAAACAGATAGTAAAAAATAGTATTCAGGGTTATTTATTTGGCTGTCTTCCAGCTCCGTCAAATAAACTATTGCACCAGGAATATCATGTAAACTAGAGTCTATGGCTAATAATTTAAGTGCTGTTGCTTGTAATTTTGCAGCTTGATGATCTTGTTTTATCGCTGATTCAAACCAAAACAATGCTTTCTTTTCATCTTGCTGTACCCATGGACTATGCAAGAGAATAGTTGCCAGTAAATATTCAGCTTTAGCTAAACCATATTTACTGGCTTGTGATATCCAATGTATACCTTGTTGTATATCTGTTTGCTCACGGTACAGCTTGGCACCATATTCATATTGAGCGAAAGGATGACCTTGCTCTGCAAGATTCTTTAAGCGTTGTTCGGCTTCACCTTTTTCTTGTTCTAGCCAAGTAAAGGTACATAGCATCATAGCGTATTGATATTGATCATTAAATTGGTTGCTTTTTTTAAGTTTTTTCGCATGCCGTCTAACACGATCAAAGAGTAATTCGTTCTCTTCCTTCATTCTAAATTTGGAATAAAATGCAGAACCAATATAACTACGATTTAAAAAATTAATACGATTTTCTTTAAAATTAGGTGCTGGAAATGTTGAAAAAACAAAGGTTTCTAAAATCGTTCTAGAGTAACCGATTTCTTGTACTTTTCTTACGTTTCTAATTGAACCGTCTGGGCCTACATCATAATCAACGATTAAAAAAGGAACTTTTCTGGCCATAGTGTTGGTTGGTCGTTGAAAAGCAGGATTAGAATCCTCCTCAGCAAAAGGATCATCTTCATCAATAAAAAAGGGATCATTTTCTCCTGCATCATCTGCTATATTGCTTTCAAAATTAGTATCAAAACTATCTAATATAAGTTCAAAATCTTGGTAATTAACTTCTAATTTTCCAGCACCACCAAAAGTTACTTTTTCATTTAATAACTCTTGATTCAATAAAGGAAAGTACCGTTGATTAATAACAGACTTACCCAAGTTTTGTTTAAGTGATGTTAATAATTTTTGACTTTGTTCTTGTGATTTTTTGGATAATAGCTGGTAGATTTTGTCGGAAACTTGCTGAGCATCATTAAAGTTATATTCTGCAGCCAGAGAGAACCATATATACGAACTAATAGGATCTTTAACAACATCTAACCCTTGGTGATAAATAGTGCCTAATTGATAAAATGCGTGTGGACTACCTAACTTTACTGAAGCCGAATAAGCCTTTCTTGCTTCTTGATATTGCTTTTGTTTGAATAATTTATCCGCTTCAAAAATATTTGTGCCGAATACTGTCATGGGACTGAAAGCTAATATAGTAAAGAGAAATAAAGTGTATTGGGTTAATTTACACATTAGATAAGTCAAATCCTTTGTTTGGAGGGAGATAATTTATTTTAGAGATTAAAATGGCATAATTCGGGACGGTTTAAATATAATAATCGGCTAAGTTTTTTACCCTATAAATATAAGGATGGTTTAAGCTATAAACCATCCTTCATATTATTTACTATATTCGTTTATTTTTAAGCTATGTAATAAGGTGCATCTAAAATAGCTATATAAAAAGAGTATATAGCTATTTAAAGTACAATAATTATTCTTCTTCTACTTTGTAGAAACGAATATTATCAATATACCACTCCAAGTTTTCTATTAGTGCACTTCCGTTATTTGCAAACAATACTATTTGGTATAATTTTTTACGTCCACTAATGGTAAATTCATGCTTTTTCAGAGCATTAACCGAAGTACCTAACCCTCCCCACAATACCTTTGCAGATGTTTGTCCTTTATTAAAATATGCATCATCAGCACTTTTAGGACCTTGGGCATCGATACCTTCATACCATAACCTTACGTGACCATTATTATTCAATAAGCTTGATATCATGGTTGTACGGTATTCTAAAATATAAGTAGTATCTTTACCAAACTCACCTATCAATTTAGGTGCATTAGGGTTTTCAACAGGCTCTCCATTTGCATCAACTTCATCATTATCGAAAAATCGTAGTGCAATACCCGCTTGTCTAAATTTAAGAATGTTTGAACCAGTTACTTTTAAATCATAATTACCGTCAAGTGGATTAACTGAATTAATTTCAATAGCATCACTTTGTGGTGTAGGATTTCCACCTAAAACTTGTCCATATGTTTGCCAATCGCCAACCTCTTCAAAAACGCCAGATTCAAAGTCAGAATTATGCAATTTAACTAGACTTGGGTCACCAATGACTTCTACTTGTAAAAATTGTACAAATTCCTGTGCATCAGTAATCACTCCGATTAAAGCCGAACCTACGTTAACACCCGCAGTTATTACACCATTTTCATCAACAGTCAGTAGATTTTCATCAGAAGATATAAATCGAACCGCGCTATTTGAAGAAGAAGTATCAACACCTGCTTGAAATAAAACTTCAACATTTAACGCAGCGCTCGTTTTTTCTTCTATCGAGAACTGAGTTATTGGTTCATTAGCACCATTTAAAAATTGAGCACCTATCGCTTGACTAGTAGTGTCAACTACATTCACAACACGTGTAACAGAAACAGGTTTTTCTGGAGACAAGGTTGAAATTGTAACCGTAGCAGTTCCTTCAGAAATAGGTTTTGCAAGACCTGTTTCAGCGTCCACTTCAAGAACAGCAGGATTATCACTAATATATGTAGCTCTTTTTATTGATGCATTATCAGGTAAAACGCCAAGGTTATAAAATTGAAAGAAAGGTAAAGAAAGCGGAACTTCAAACTGAGGTGAATGAGATGCCGTTATGCTTTCTGCAACATGTTCTTTTGCAATAATTTTAATTTCAACATTTCGTGCAACACTAACAGGAAGAACTTCTGTAATCGTTTCAGCTTCGCTCTCTCCTTCAGTTTCGCCCACTGTTTCAACTTCTTCTAATGCAAAATTATCAATATTGTAAGTACAGGTGTAAATTATTTCCTCTGGGCCATCTACAGTATACTTTACTTGGTTTTCCCATACTGAAGGATCAATTTCCATAAAATTGGCTCGCATAAATAAGCCACCTTCTGGAATTAATATCTCCTTACCTTCTTCATCAACCTTATTTTCTCCTGTTTCAGGATCAAGCTGACATACAACATTAGTGACAAAGCCTTGCTTACCTTGTAAGTCAATATTTTCTAATAAGTCTATACGTGCAATAGGATCTTCTTCTATAAACTGAATATAAAGTGTTGTATCGCCATTGTCATTTGAAGGAACAATAGCTTTTGGGCTGAGCCCTTCGTTATTATCACTGTCACTGCCACATGCACCTAACAAGACAGATATAGCTAATAAAGAAATGATTTTAGATTTCATAAATAAGTACCTAATTTATCGTGATTGCCCGAACTTTGCATCGGGCTATCTTATATTTTGAATTTATTTTTATTAAGAATACGATTTTAAAAGTTCAAACGTAAGCTAAGTCTATAATGTCTACCAGTACGGTACTCTGTACGAGTAAAACTAGTATCTACTGACGAATCAGTCATAGGGTTACCTTGTTTGTAAACATATTGTTCACGCTCCCCTGACTCATTAATTCGATCAAGTTTCACTTTATCTGCAGTTAAGAACGTACGTACTTTAGTATCAGTTAAATTCAACCCATCAAAACGAAATGAAAGATTTTTATTAAACTTGTAATTAATTGCTAAATCTAAGCTTTCTTTAGCGTCTTGCCACTCTAAGTAATCTGAAAATTGTCGACCAACAAATTGAACTGAGTTATAACGATGCGTTAATCGTACAGAATGTCCTGATTTTTCCCAGTATAGTGAGGTATTTAATGTATGTTGCGGGGTAAACGCTTGCGGTACTGATGAAACATCGCTATCTCCCGTAATTGTAAGTGTTCCTGGATTTGAACTAGATTTAGCATAGGTATAGTTAACATTTGAACCTAAACCAGATAAGAGTCCCGGTAAAAAGTCATACGTTTGACGATATGTAAACTCTATCCCTTCAACTTTAGCTTTAGCACCATTGAGTTTATATTCTAAATTAACGATGGCACATTGATTAATCCATTCAGATGGATTCTCCCAAGTTAAGTTAGTAATACGGTCTGGATGACACATTCGCTGATCGCCTTCCATACCTATTGAATCTAGCGTTTCTCCAGGTCTAAGCTTATCTGCTTCGGCTTTAGCGCTTTCTGATTCAACAATTGGAATAATAAAATCTTCAAGAGTTAACGTTTCAATATCAAGATTTCTTCTAATATCAGTTACATAAACATCAGTATTAATTTTATCAACATAATCTTTAATATCTTTCTTAAAGTAAGATAATGATAACTGACTACTTTTATTAAAGTACCATTCTAAAGATAAATCTAAATTGGTAGATACCATCGCATCTAATTCAGCATCACTTGCGTTTCTGATATTATGCTGGTCTGACTGTTCTGTTTCTCTGAATGTGAAACCACCTCTAACATCCTCAAACTTAGGTCTAGCCATTGTTTGTGAAACGGCAAAACGACCAATCAAATCTTCCTTAATTAGGTAGTTCAAGTTAAAACTAGGAAGTAAGTTAGTATAGGTATGCTTAAGGGTTGCATCATATTGTCTAGCTTGATTTCCAGTTACAGCAGCTGTTGAAAGATCTGAGTGTATGTCTGGTCTAGTCAAAGGTGAGCTATTACTTGTCCATGGGTTAGCTAAAGTAGCAAAGTTTTGATCAACACATTTAAGTGAGCTATTTGGATCAATTGAATATTGAGCTTCAACAAAATCGCCAGCAACTAACGGATCACCACCTCTAACCACATCGGTATAGATAACACCGCCGTCAAAAGCTTTCTTATCAGGTAATATAATTGGATTTCCATTAGCATCATATCTATTAACGACCTGAAAAGTACCATCAAATGAATCTCTCCATTCCACAGGGTTGCCTGCAGGCCCTTGATCAATACGTACTACTTGGCTATATTCATCAGGAGAAGAAGCTTGGAATGAACTACATTCATCAGCACCACCACCAAATAATCCTGCATCTCTTAATTCATGCCAAGTCCACATATTTGGACTACCATGATAATTAACGGCTGTTTGATCTCGTAATACTTCAACTTCAGTTCTTACATAACGTAAACCAATATCACCCGTTAAACGTCCATCCATAAATGAGAAGTCTGCTTTAGCGTATAGTGAACTTGTTTCCTGTTCAACATCAGCGCGAGTAGTGTTTTCAGGCACCCATAATAAATTTTCAAAACGAATATCTTCACCATCATAATATTCTTCATATAATCTAACGGCTGCTTTTTGAGTATCAATTAAATACCAACCATTTAACATATCGCTAGAATAAGCTGAGTTAGTACCGACTAATCCTTCCATAAATCCATCAGGAACAAAAGGCTGTTCACGAGCAACATCAGCAATAGGAATTTGCGAGAAAACTTGCCAAGTATCTACAGGGGTCAATTGCTTAAAGTTACCATTTTCATCAACTTGTGATGTGTCAAAATGTTGTGTGGTAGCGTTAGTAACTTGATACCATTGTGATTCAAACTCTTTAACTCGTTGAGCCCATTTACCACCAAACTCAATCTGGTTAATGTTTTCATGATCAAGATCCCAATCAAAATCTAAATATATAGATTTATTTGTATCTTTAGTACTTCGATTCGTACGGGTGATTTGCTGTACCGTATTAGCATAAGGGTCTGTTGGGGAATAACCACCAAATGCACTAGCAGAACTACCTGCTACGCCATCAGGTTGTGCACCTAATGTTAAATCAGGTGGAACAACAACCATTTGGCATCGACCTAAAGTACAATCGTATCCATTAGGTATGATCTGATCTGATGGTATTTCAAATTTTTGATTGTTGGTTAATCGTCGAGTACTAATACCTAGCGTGTTGCCTGAACCGGGTAATAAATCTAAATCGGTTTTAGAAAGCCCCGCTGATAAATCCATTCTAAAATTATCAGTAAAATAATGACTTAAAGATAATGTTGCTACTTTGTTCTTTGTTTCATTAATACTAACAGATTCGTTATTTCGACCAAATGATTGACGGTTTAAAAATTTAACAAATCTTTTATTATTTGGATCAAGTGTCCACCAATCTTCTTGAGGATCTAATACTCTATCACCGCCGTCTGAACCTGGAGTGGGATCGTAATAGTTATCTCCATCAACGTTACCTGTACTCTCATCTATATCGCGTACATAGCCACTAGCATACAAAGGGCTCATCATTAATTCTTGATTATTAGTATGCACAGTTTGGTTGAATGCACTTAAACTTAACTTAATTTCAGTGTCTTCAGCAGGTACATACTGAAAAACCGCATTGAGTGAGTCTCGGTCTCGTGTATTTTGAAACATTTGATATTTCATTTCTTTGTATACCATACCACCAACACCAGCACTGTTATCACTGCCATCAGTGGTAGAGTAACGCCCGCCTTGTGCAAAAATTTCTTCTGGGGAGGTTTGGAATTGATCGCGTCTTATATCTTGTGTTTCTGTTGTTCCGGTGATCATTGCAGCAAAATTATCGGTAAATTTATGAGAAAAAGTACCCGATATTTTATTATTATCTTTTTCTGAAAATTCATTGTATCTATATTGAACTTCAAGCTGACGTCTATCTTTATCAAAGCTAAGTGGGCTTGGGGTTTTTAATACAACATTCGCGCCCAAAGCTCCTTCATCTTGATCTGCGCTAGATGTTTTGTATACTTGAATTGAAGCGAGTATATCTGATGAGAAACCACTCAAATCTACAGCTGATGAACCATCATTACTCGTTAACTGAACACCATTTAAACTAATATTATTAAAGCTGGCTTCAGTTCCTCGAACTGAAATACGAGTTCCTTCTCCATCTTCTGTTTGAATAGAAACCCCTGTAACTCTTGATAATGCATCAGCAATGTTTTGATCTGTATTTTTACCTATATCTTCAGCAAAAATAGAGTCAACAATACCTGATGAGTTACGTTTATCTGAAATAGATCTCAGAATACTCCCTCTATAACCAGTTACTTCAATTACCTCTACAACATCTTTTTTGTCTTTAGCCTTCTCATCTTTGACTTCATTTTCAGCAGCGTATGAGACACCACTCACTACAAATAATGATGCTATTGCTAGCGACAATGGTTTTAATTTGAATTGATTGACCACTTCGTAACCCCTTTATTTTATTATTTTATAGAAAATACGTTCACAGATTGAAGCTGCTAAAAAGTAACTAATATTTTCTTTATTTTATTTGATTTGAACAAAGCTTACTTTTATTTAAACTCATTCCATTAATGAAAATTGAAAATCATAAACAGTAGCCAACATCATAAACAAACCAGAAACCGTACAGTAATTGTACATTGAAACATACTAACACCCTCAAAAAGAAAACAATAGGTATTTTTTATTTAAAAAACGAAAATTAAATATGATTTTATCTTGTTGGTGATTATATGATTAGAGATCTATCAAGTGCTCTAAAATATGCCTATTAACGAGTTAAATATTTAGAGATATATTCCTAGCTGCTTATTTGATAATGGTTATTTCCTAATAAATATGATCCTAAAACGTATTCGCTTCGTAATAATAGAGTAGCCGTACTATTGTTTATTAAAACAAGAAAATAACTTAAGGATAAAAAGGTATTTATGAGTGATATAACTTCAAATTTACTTAATGATATAAATACACCTGATTGGTTGGTTCAATTTCAGGTGGTATATCAGAGCTTGTCTAAAGACGACTTAAATTCATTAACTCTGGTTTACCATGAAAATATCGTATTTGAAGATCCACTACATAGAGTTGAAGGGTTGCACAACCTAATAACTTATTTTGAAAATTTATACACTAATGTAATTAGCTGCACCTTCGAAATAAATCATTTTATTCATACCTTTGACGAAGCCGCTATATATTGGGAAATGCGATACCAGCATCCAAAACTTAATGCAGCTAAAGTCATATCTGTATCAGGGCACTCTCGTTTAAAAACCATGAATAACAAAATAATTTATCACCGAGATTATCTCGATGTTGGTGCTATGTTATATGAACATGTTCCATTACTAGGCAGTGTTATTGGTTTATTGAAGAAAAGAATAAACAAATGAAAACTATACTGATCACCGGAGCGTCTTCAGGAATAGGAGCTGCAACCGCACTACTTTACGCGCAAAAAGGTTTTACTGTTTTTGCCGGTGGGCGTAATCAGCAACGTCTTAATGAGCTCTCAAAGCAACATGAGAATATTACAACATTCTCTTGCGACTTAACCAGCAAAGCAAACATACAAAACATTGCACTAAGCTTCCCAAGTTTAGACATATTACTGCTAAATGCTGGTGGCTGTGAATATATTGATGATGCTGTAAATTTTGATGGCGATTTATTTGCCCGCGTTATTCGCGATAATTTGATTTCAATAGGCTATTGCTTAGATGTTTGGTTAAAACTCATTAAACCCAACGGACAACTTGCAATAACCAGCTCATGCGCAAGTTTTTTACCTTTACCGCGAGCTGAAGCCTACGGCGCATCAAAAGCGGCTTTGAACTATTTAGCTAAAACATTAGCTATTGATTTAACCCCACAAAAAATAAATGTCAGTGTGATCAACCCTGGGTTTGTTGAAACTCAATTAACCAATAAGAATACCTTTAGCATGCCTTGCATTATTACTTCTGATGCTGCTGCTCAATATATTTTTAAAGGTTTATCCCGTAAGCGTTCAGAAATCAACTTCCCTAAACGCTTTACGTACTTATTAAAACTACTCTCTTTGCTACCATTTTTTATATGGAAATTCCTTGCAAAAAAAATGGTAAAAGGACAATAAAATTATGAAAAATATCGCTATTATTGGCTCTGGCATATCAGGCTTAACCTGTGCTTATTTACTTAATAGAAAACACAGGGTTACCGTATTTGAAAAAAACAATTATATCGGTGGACATACTGCCACTAAAGACATTGTACTTAATAATAAGTCATACGCTATAGATACCGGATTTATTGTATGTAACGATAAAACCTACCCTAATTTTCTTAAATTATTAAAGCAACTTAAGGTTGATTTACAGCCTACAGAAATGAGCTTTAGTGTATTCAATAAACAGTCAAATTTAGAATACAACGGCCATACACTAAACAGCTTATTTGCTCAACGTAGTAATATTTTCAGCATTAAATTTTGGCGTCTAATTAAAGCGATTGTTCGTTTTAATAAACGCTGTAAGGCACTCTATCTAGAAGATAATATTAATAAAAGTGTAACTTTAGGTGATTTTTTAAAACAACATAATTTTTCTGATTACTTTAAGCAAAACTACATTTTACCTATGGGAGCTGCAATATGGTCTACCAGCTTAATAGAAATGGAAGCTTTCCCACTACATTTTTTTATTCGCTTCTTTCATAATCATGGTTTATTAAATATTACCGATCGCCCGCAATGGTATGTGATACCTGGAGGTTCAAGAGAATACATAAAACCATTAACCGAATCATTAGCTGATTGTATTAAACTTAATATTCATATTCGCCATGTAATTCGTCATAAAAACAATATAGAAATAGTTTTTGAAGATGGTACTACAAGACTTTTTGACGAAGTGGTTTTTGCTTGCCATTCAGATCAAGCATTGGGGTTATTAAAAGCACCAACAAAATCTGAAATAAATATACTCGGGAATATCTCCTATAGCGGCAATGAAGTGGTATTACACACTGATACTAATTTGTTACCCAAGCGTAAATTAGCATGGGCCAGTTGGAATTATTTGTTAGACAACACCAGTACAAAGGAACAATTAACTCGTCCGTCTTGTGTTACTTACAACATGAATATTTTACAAGGTTTAAGCGATACTGATGAAACATTCTGTGTAACACTCAACCAAACAGATAAAATTGATCCTAGTAAAATTATCGACATTTTTGTTTATCATCACCCTATTTTTAACCAACAAAGTTTAGATGCCCAATATAGGCGACATGAAATTTGTGGACAAAACCACACCCACTTTGCCGGAGCCTATTGGCGAAATGGATTTCATGAAGATGGTGTGGTGAGTGCACTTGTTGTTGCTAAACGATTCGGAATTGGACTTTAACTGTGCAACCTACTGCAGAAATAAAAAAATGTGAAAGCGGCATCTATCAAGGTGTTGTTTCACATAAACGCTTTTCGCCTAAACATCATGAGTTTTCGTATCAACTATCTATGTTGGGTATTGTAGTAGACGAACTTGATCAAATAACCAATCAACACTCTTTGTTTGGCACTCAATGGTTTAACCCTATTCGATTTAATGAAAAAGATTACATAAAAAGTGAACTAGGTACGTTAAAGCAACGTATAGCAAATAAAGTAAGTCGTTTAGGCGGTGAATGGGACGGACATAAAGTTTTAATGATTGCCCAATGTCGCTGTTTAGGTTTGTATTTTAGCCCAATTAACTTTTATTACTGTTTTGATAAAAATGAACAATGTTTATTTATGTTGGCAGAGGTAAGCAATACTCCTTGGAATGAAAGACATTATTACCTTGTAAATTTAACCGTAGCATCAGAATGTAAAACAAAGAATAAATTAAAAATAACTAAAAAAGAATTTCATGTTTCACCCTTTATGGAATTAAACATGAATTATCACTGGCGTATCAGTCATCCGTCAGAAAAAATATTAGTTAATATTCAAAATTTTACACCCAACAACAGTGAAAAAGTATTCGAGGTAAATATGAAGCTAAACAAACAGCCTCTTAAATCACTCACACTAATAAAGTCATGGTTATGCTTACCTTTTACTATAGTAAAGATTGTAACGTTAATTTATTGGCAGGCTCTACAGCTATTTATTAAAAAAATACCGATTGTAGACAAAGAAAAGCATTAATTTGAGGTAATTATGGAACAAACAAATCATTTAGTACTAAATAACAAACTCAGCTGGTTTGAACAAAAATGCAGAACGCTTGTTTTAAATACTCTCAATAATATGAATGATGCTTGTATTGAAATACATGAAAATTCTTACAGTGAGATATGCGGCGATCCAAAAGCCTCATTAAAAGCCCATATGCAAATTCACGATGCCTCAATTTATGCAGACATCGTAAAAGGCGGCAGTATAGCGGCAGCTGAAGGTTATTTATCACAAAAATGGACATCAACAGACTTAACGCAATTAGTGCGTGTTTTAGCTCGTAATCAAAAAGCGCTTGATAGTGTTGAAAACCAAAGCAGTTGGCTAAACACACTACAAAATAAACTACTTAATTTTAAAAACGCCAATACATTGGGTGGTTCAAAGAAAAACATTCTTGCTCATTACGATTTAGGTAATGATCTTTATACACGCTTCCTTGACCCAGAAATGATGTATTCATGCGCACTTTATTCCGATGAACATACCACATTAGATCAGGCACAAAGGCTAAAGTTAAAAAGCATATGCGATAAATTAGACTTAACAAGCGAAGATCATTTAATTGAAATAGGCACGGGCTGGGGCGGTTTAGCTATTTATGCAGCAACCCACTATGGCTGCAAGGTAACCACCACCACTATTTCAGATGCACAATTTGACTACGCCAAAGAGCGAGTTAATAAGCTAGGATTAAATAAGAAAATCACCTTATTGAAAAAAGATTACCGCTTACTTGAAGGTCAATACGACAAACTTGTTTCAATAGAAATGATTGAAGCCGTTGGACACGACTTTATGGGTGAATTTTTTAAGCAGTGTAATAACTTACTCAAACCCAACGGTAAAATGCTTATACAAGCTATAACCATTGCTGATCAACGTTACGATAATTATCGGAAAAGCACCGACTTTATCCAAAAGTATATATTTCCTGGTGGTTGCTTACCTTCTATAGCCGTAATAAGTGATCATATAGCCCTATCTACCGACATGATGATAGATAACATAACGGATATGGGCTTACATTACGCAAGAACACTAAGTGATTGGCGCAAAAACTTTGATAAAAATTGGGCTAATATTCAACCTTTTGGTTTCGATGATCAATTTAAACGTTTATGGCATTACTATTTTGCTTACTGTGAAGGCGCTTTTATTGAAAGGGTTATAAGCACACATCATATTGTTGCACGCAAACCTGAATATAAAGATGTGAATGATGAGACTATTCTCACTTATTAATTTTATTACCTTTCAGCTTTGTTGGTTTGTATCTGCAACATATCAACAAAGCGGAATATTAATAATCATTGCCTTACTGTGTACTCATTTTACATTAAGTCCCAAAAAAATAGCCGACATTGAAATACTTCCTATTGCTTTAATAGGTATAACCGTTGATCAGTTATTAATTGCAATACAAATAATACAACTGCCTGAAAATTCTGTGTCACCTTTCATAATACCCGTTTGGCTGATGTTTTTATGGTGCGCTTTTGCTTGGTGTTTAAATCATAGCTTACAATGGTTAATTAACTTATCAACAACGAAAGTAACCGTTATTGGCGCGATTTTTGGGTCGTTAAGCTATTACGTTGCTTTACAGCTAAATGTATTTAACAGTGTTTTATCACCTCTATATTTTGCACTGGTTATGGCATTTATTTGGGCCTTACTACTGCCACTATTTACACATATGCACCGCTATATTTTCAAGTAACAGTTAATTTAGCTGCAAAAGAGTTTTATAAACAAGGTAAACACAATGCGTTATATATTATTGATTATAATTATTTTTTCGACTACAACGTATGCTGAGCAACTAACTGACTACGACATAAAAGTTGCAGCTAATGCTGCTAACGTTAATACCGACTCATCATTACTGTCTTCATTAAACAAAATAGGTGAAGGGCAAATGAAAGTACTTTTTTGGAAAGTCTACAAAGCTGAATTTTATACATCAGGAAGCGTTTACCAAGAACAAACATACCCAAAAGCACTAAAACTTACCTACCAAAGAGATATAGAGCAAAAAGAATTTATTGATGCAACAAAAGATCAATGGAATAAATTAAATGCTCACTTCAACGAAAGAATAATTTCTGAAACACTAGAAGCTCAATGGGTAACACAACTCAAAGATATTTTTCCTAATATTACAGAAAAAGATGTGATCCTTTTTATTTTAACTGAACAAAAACAAGCTCACTTTTATCTTAAAACCTTCGATAACAATAAAAATCAATATAACGAAACCTACCAAGTATTAGGCACAATAAAAGACACCAATTTCGGTGATTACTTCCTGTCTATATGGTTATCTGAACACACCACAGAGCCAAAATTAAGAAAACAACTTATTGAAAATAAAAAATAATCAGGCGTACTGATTAACTTACCTATCACCCATATCATCAATAAAAGAAGCGAGATAAACGAATGAATCAATTAATAAAAAGCTCGGTATTGTTAATCTTGTTGTTCTGCGTAACGTCTTGTTCGTCACCCAAAATAGAAGATTACAAAAACACCACACCTGATTTAGTGTTAGAAGATTTTTTTAATGGAAAGTTAGTTGCTTACGGTATAGTACTTGATCGTAGCGGTAAGCTTTCTCGTCGATTTACCGTTAAACTTGAAGCCTATTGGGATAATAACAAAGGTACGATTAATGAATGGTTTGTGTTCGATGATGGTGAAAAATCAACAAGAACTTGGCAATTAATTAAACAAAAAGACAATATATATACCGGAACCGCAAACGACGTAGTAGGAACAGCAAAAGGACAAACAAATGGTTCCGCACTTTATTGGCAATATGACTTATTAATCACTGTTGATGGAAGTGAATATCAAGTTACCTTAGATGATTGGATGTATTTAATAGATAACAAACGATTATTTAACAAAACCGATATTATAAAATATGGTTTAAAGGTAGGCGAAATCATTCTTTACATCGAGCAACTTTAATTGACAACAACGTAAGCTTTACATAAGATTTACACAATATTAACACTAAAAATTTTCTTCAGTGTAAGATTCAGTGTAGTATTAACGATAACTATTATTATTAAAATACTTTAGCAGCTAATCCATTGATGAAAAATTTTATTGTATACTTAATTACCAGCTCAATATTACTATTTGGCGGCTTTAAAACAGTTTACGCAGTAGAAAAACAAGACTGGGTTTATGTTGTTGCTAATGGCGATAGCCTTTGGAATATCACCTCAAAATTCCTTAAAAAAATAGACTATTACACACAGCTACAAAAATTAAATAACATAAAATATCCTAAAAGAATTCAACCAGGTAGTGTCATTCGCATTCCAATGGAATGGATAAAACACACACCAGCCTCTGCCAAGATATCTTTTATACAAGGTGAAAGCTTACTCGTTAGAAATAAAAAATTAAGTCCCCTTACTGTATCTACTAGTTTAATTTTAGGTGATGAAATTCGCACCTCAGATAAAGGCAGTGCAACCGTTGTATTTGCCGACGGTAGTGAAATGGTATTATTTAAAAACACAATTATTGCTTTTGACCATTTATCGTCGTACGGAAAAACCGGCATGGTGGATACGCGCGTTAGCGTAATTCAAGGTAAAGTAGAAACTAACGCAAAGAAAAATAAAGGCCCTGGTTCTCGCTTAGATATTTCAACACCCTCTGCAATTAGCTCAGTTAGAGGAACCATGTACCGCGTATCTAATACTCAAAAAAACATATCAACCGTTGAAGTTATCGAAGGAACAGTGGCTGTTGCTGGAGAAAAATCAAACAATTCTATAAAAGTCGCCACAGGACAAGGTACACGCATAGAAAAAGGAACAGAGCCTACTAAACCCGTTCCGTTATTATCACCTCCTAACATATTAACCACGCAAACATTTTTCGAACAAGCACCTATAGTAAAATGGGATAGTATCGATAAAGCTCAGCGATATAATATTCAAGTTTCACCACAAAAAGATTTTAAAAGTATTGTCTGGGGGCAACTAACTACAGAGACCTCAATTGTATTACCTGAACTTAATGATTCCATGTACTACTATCGCATTACGGCTATTGACTCATTAGGCATTGAAGGTAAGCCTGCCTATAAAAATTTCACGTTAAACTTATCACCTAGAGCACCTCAATTAAAAAATACACCTGAACGTATATTAGGTAATAACGCATCATCTATACTTAGCTGGGAAAACTCTCAAGATCCCGTTGACCGTTACAAAATAGAAATAGCCAAAGATGAAAAGTTTACTCAGCTAGTATTAAATAAAAGCATGACTGGCAATCAATTAGCTCTGCCGAATAACTTAGAGTTTGATCATTATTATTGGAGAGTATCTTCTATTACTGATACCGATAAAGGTCCTGCTTCAGCTCCATTAATGTTTAATTGGACAACAACAATAGAAACACCTAACTGCAATGCCGTTGCCTCATCAGGTATTGTTGATATTTCTTGGAAAACAATAAAAAACGATCGCACTATAATCATTGAAACAGCTCAAAATGATCAATTTACTCAAGGCTTAAAAACTTATCAAATAAGCTCTGAAAAAAATCATATTCAACACACTACAAACGATGAATTATTTGTTCGATGTAAAATAACCGCATCATTAAACGATTCCACACTAGAAAGCCCGTGGAGTAAAACTCAACATGCAACTCAAATAGATAAAGGCATAATGTCTCTATTTGGCCTAATATTGTTAATCATATTAATATGAGTTTAGCTGTTGGCACTCAACCAATGAACTCGCCAACAACTTGGCGCAACAACAAGTTGCGTCTCACTATATTTTTATTAGGTATTTTAGTTTTATTTACAAATGAATTTAATAAATTAGATACCTTGATTTATGATTGGTTATTAACTAAAAATCCTCCCGTTGTTGAAAAAAATACCGTTATTATTGCGATAGACGATAAAAGCATCGGTGAGATTGGTCGTTGGCCTTGGTCAAGAGATGTCCATGCAACGCTGCTCAACACCTTAGAAACATCAAAGGCTAAGGCAATAGGTTTCGATATACTCTTTACCGAGCCAGACAAAGAACATCCTATTCGAGACACTAACTTTGCTAACGCAATAGAAAGAAACAATACGGTAGTTTTAGCTGTAGCTCCCCTTGCTCCACAAAAGAATATTACTTCAGAGCTTTTACCCTTTTCAATTTTAGCGGATAAAAGTGCAGGTCTTGGACATGTAGACTTAGAAGTCGACAACGATGGGCTTGTTAGATCTGTGTATCTATTTGCTGGATGGAAAGAATCAAAATGGCCAAGTTTTTCTTTAGCGCTAGCAAGGCTAGCTGAACCCAATAAAACGTTTGAAACCACAACACTTACTGTTGGCAACTATTGGACAAGACGTCAGCCTATTCTAATTCCTTATACAAGTACTTCAGGCTCAGTCCCCATTTATTCTTATATTGACGTGTTAAACAAAACGATTGATGTTAATACGTTTAAAAACAAAGTTATTCTAGTAGGTATAACCGCCACAGGGCTAAGTGAAAGATTTACAACACCTTTCTCATCAAACCATCAAAACATGGCAGGTGTCGAGATCAATGCACATATTGTTAACGGTCTAATTAACAAAAAATTTATATTAAAAACAGAGCCTTGGTTAAGTCATTCAATTAAATTTATTATTATATTACTAAGTCTTTTATGTACTTATTTTATCGCCAACTTATGGTTAATTCCGGGACTGATTGCCCAAGTGTTATTCAGTGTGGCCATCAGTGCTTTCTTATTATTTGGCTTCAATTTATGGTTTGAACCAGCATTAATGATTATTGCTCAAATACTTATTTATTGTTTAGCCTCATTTATTCACACTAAAAACAATCACAAAACCATAGCCGTATTGGAAAAACATATTGGTTACGATCCCGTTACCTTACTTCCCACTCAGCAGCAACTAAAAAAGAATATTGTAAAAGCACTTAGACAATCTAACGGTAGTTTGAATTTCGCTATTGTTGTCATTAATTTAGGTAAATTTAAAGATGTTAATGAGCTACTAGGATTTAAAGCAGGTGATCACTTATTAAATATTGCATCTACTCGTATTAATACCTGTATAGATCATAAACACGAATGTGCAAGATACAGTGGTCCAGAATTCACCATATTTTTTAAAGATATATTAAACAAAGAACAGCTAAGTCTATATTGCGATGCATTATACGATCTTCTCGGTAAACCTTATCAAATACAAAATGAAAGATTTATATTGCCTATTAGTATTGGTGCTAGCTTCTACCCGGAGCATGCCAATAAAATAGACGATCTATTTGACACCGCTATTACCGCCATGCAAAAAGCTAAAAAGCAAACAGATCGAGGGATTTGTTATTATGATCAAACAATCAAACTCGATATTATTGAACATAATAAACTCATTAATGATCTTCATAACGCATTAAGCAGAGATGAACTTGAAATCTATTACCAACCTCAAGTTACAGCTAAAAACAGTAAAATAATTGGTGTTGAGGCACTTGTTCGATGGAATCATCCTCAACGTGGGCTTATCCAGCCGGATGACTTTATCCCTATGGCAGAAAGCACAGGGTTAATTATTCCGATTGGAAATTGGATACTACAAACAGCATGTCTTCATTTAAAATCTTGGCATAATGCAGGCCACCGTCACTTAAAATTAGCCGTTAATTTATCTACTGTTCAGTTTTCTACTCCTGATCTTATAGAACAAGTATCATATGCACTGAATAATGCACAGTTATCTGCTAACGACCTTGAATTAGAACTTACAGAAAGCTGTTTAATGAAAGATATGGATAGAGCAATAGATATACTTACCAAGCTAAAGGGTATGGGAATTAGATTATCTATAGATGACTTCGGTACAGGCTATTCCTCATTAAGCTATTTAAAACAATTCCCTATCGACAGAATAAAAATAGATCGATTATTTGTAAGTGAGCTAGACACAAGTGTCGATGCAAAAGAAATTACTCTTGCTATCATATCGATGGCCCATTCATTGAAAATGTCGGTTATAGCTGAAGGCGTAGAAACCGTTGAGCAACAAAATTTTCTCGACACAAATAATTGTGAAGAACTACAAGGGTTTTACTTTAGTAAGCCAATCACACAAAGCGACCTAATAAAATTACTAAGTACATCTCCCCTTCACAAAGAATGCTAATTTCAACCTCTATAAAATTCGGGCAAAAAAAAGCGCAAATACAAAAGTAAATGCGCTATAAATAAACATGAAACACTAAGGGAATTAAGGTCTCTATTAAGTAAGAACATGCAATACACATTTAGTTCAAAAATTTTTGTACAATTTTATCTTCTTTTTATAGTCCTATTTAACACCATAAAATTCAGACAAAAAAAAAGCGCAAATACAAAAGTAAATGCGCTATAAATAAACATGAAACACTAAGGGAATTAAGGTCTCTATTAAGTAAGAACATGCAATACACATTTAGTTCAAAAATTTTTGTACAATTTTATCTTCTTTTTATAGTCCTATTTAACACCATAAAATTCAGACAAAAAAAAAGCGCAAATACAAAAGTAAATGCGCTATAAATAAACATGAAACACTAAGGGAAATAAACTTTACATTAAATAAGAACGCTCGAATTCAAATAAGTTCAAAAATTTTTGAACAATTTTTATCTTCTTTTTATAACCCTACTTAGCTCCGTAAAAATCAGGCAAAAAAAAGCGCAAATACAAAAGTAAATACGCTATAAATAAACATGAAACACTAAGGGAATTAAGGTCTCTATTAAGTAAGAACATGCAATACACATTTAGTTCAAAAATTTTTGAACAATTTTTATCTTCTTTTTATAACCCTACTTAGCTCCGTAAAAATCAAACAAAAAAAAGCGCAAATACAAAAGTAAATGCGCTATAAATAAACATGAAACACTAAGGGAATTAAAGTCTCTATTAAGTAGAACATGCAATACATATTTAGTTCAAAAATTTCTGATCAATTTTTTATCTTCTTTTTATAGCTCTATTTAACACCATAAAATTCAGACAAAAAAAAGCGCAAATACAAAAGTAAATGCGCTATAAATAAACATGAAACACTAAGGGAAATAAACTTCACATTAAGTAAGAACGATCTAATTCAAATAAGTTCAAAAAATAATGAATTAACTTTAATTTGTAGAAATATTCAATTTTTTTGTGAAACGGGTAGTAAGAGTATTTAACTTATCGATACACAAAGGTTTGCTATATAAATACCCTTGTAGTTGATAACACCCTTGTTCAATAAGAAAATCAGCCTGAAGTTGAGTTTCCACCCCTTCACAGCAAACCCTTAAATTTAGCTGTTTAGCCATTTCAATAATAGTTTTAGTGATTGTAGTAGCATCATCAGAAATGCCCACATCATCTATAAACTGCTTATCAATTTTTAGTGTATTAATAGGTATCTTAGTTAAGTAGCTTAATGATGAATATCCCGTACCAAAATCATCTAACGCAACGGTTGACCCCATATTGGTTATTTGTGTAAAAAAAGCATTAGCTTGTTCAAAGTTTTCTAAATAAGCAGATTCCGTCACCTCAAACTCAATACATTCAGGTAAAACATCATATTTAATAAAGAGCTGCTGAATAAACTCAAGTAAGCCTTCACCTCTAATATCATGAGCCGATAAATTAACAGACACTACAGTATCTATATTAAACAATGCATATATTTTGGGTAAGTCTTTACAAAGTTGTTCTAACACCCAATGAGTTATCGGTATTATTTTACCAGTCTGCTCAGCTATAGAAATAAATTCATCCGGTGGAACCGTACCTAAAGGACCTTTATGCCAACGAATAAGAGCTTCAAAGCCAACAACTTTTTCTTGTGGTGATAACTTACATTGATAATACAATTCAAATTCATTGTTGTTAATGGCTGAAATTATAGAGTTTGCAATAAATAGCTCACGTTTATTATTATCCTTCATTTCTTGAGTAAAAAAGGTATAACGACCTCTTCCTCGATCTTTAGAACAATACATAGCTATATCGGCATGATGAACAAAATCACCTACATCAAAATCAGCATCTATAGCGCTTGCTATACCGCAGCTTGCTCCCACATGAATTTTCCAGCCATCAATTAAAAAAGCATTATTGAGTTCTTCCACAATATCTCTAGCAATATTTTTAACCTTTAAGTAACTGGTTTTTTTGTCCATTAATACTAAAAACTCGTCACCTGAAAGCCTAGAGATAAAACTTTTTTTTGCTGTTGATTTTTGTAATCTATTTTTAACTTCTATTAATAACTTATCTCCCGCATCATGCCCATAAGTATCATTAACCGCTTTAAAACCATCTAAATCGATATAAATTAAAAAAAGATTATTATCTTCTCGCTGCGCATCTGCTAATTCTTTTTTTACTTTTTGCATAAAATGCTGACGATTAGACAAACCAGTTAAACTGTCGAAATTAGCTAACTTTTCCATTGCATACTGTTGTTGCTTCAACTGCATCGTATATTCGGCATTAATTTGTGTTTCTTTATTTATAGCCTGCATCATTGAGTTAACATTATGGCTTAAGCTAGCGACCTCCGTTTTTCCTTCCACATCAACTCTTAAAGAATAATCTTTTGTATTTTCTATTTTTTTTGCGAGTAAAGAAAGGCGAGTAAGGGGAGAAAGTAGTTTGTTGTGAAGCCACAAGGAAAATAGAATAACAATAGCCAAAACAGCTAATATAATAGGAAGCGCTTGTTTTAATAGACTAAGTTTACTTCTATCTAAGGGGCCTTGATAGTCATTAATAATTAATAAATAACCTAGAGGCAAATGTTTATCGCCAATATATTTAAATGAAATAAGTTCTTCTTTATTGGTAGATATACCAAATGGGATAGTATTTAAATTATATTTATTAAAATAATATTTTATATCTTCTGAAGGTATATTAGCTTTACCTATATAAGTTTCAACAGGCGTGAATTCAGGGGTTAGTACTGCTGCAAATTTAACGTTTTCATAATGGTCTAAACGCAATAAAACCGTTGTAATATAAAATACATCTCGTGTATCTCCTATCAAAGGAACTAGGTCATTGGTTATATTTTCAGATAAACCATCAAGATCACTTTTTACGAATTTTTGATAAAGATTTTCATGCTCAAATATCGATACAACAAGCACACTAAAACTAACAGTAATAATGGTAAAAATAGTTAATGTTGCTAATGTTGATTTTACACTTTGAAAAATCATTTTTTCCTACTTATCAGAGAGAATTGTATTGCCCTCTTCTCTAGTTACTAAAAATAAAGCTAATTTTCTAGAACCTTTCGTTCCTTCGAAATGTTTTTTGTTAAAATTGTACATATTATACACAGCAAAAATATGACTAAACTCACTTCCCTGAAGAAAAACCAAGCTTAATTTTAAATATGCCGTAAAATCATCCATATACTAACAAAAATCATCAATTAAAGTTGAATTAATACTCACAAAAACACAGATTTTTTTGTTAGACTGTTACCACATTATACAAAGTTAAAAGTACCCCCAAGTGTCTGTATTTAGTCCTTCATCTCAGTTCAAATATATTTGGTTAATTATTATTCTAATAACACCTTATAAAACATATGCAACCACTGATAAAGTTAACATATCTGGCTTTGCCCGATTAGTTGGTGGGTACCTCGATGAGAGTTCTGCTGAATATCAAGGTTATGACAATAGTCTAACTTTTTCTCCTGATAGTTTACTCGGTATTAAAGGTGAATACAGATACAACGACAAACTATCTTTTGTTGCTCAAGGTATATTTACTGAAAGTAGTTTACGTAAATCAGGTTTTGATTGGCTCTATGTATCTTATAAACCCTCAACAGATTGGCAATTTGACTTTGGTCGTTATCGCACACCTTTTTTTGAATACAGTGAAGTAATTAATGTAGGCTTTGCTTATCCTTGGGTTATTCCTCCACAAACCACCTATGTAAATGCTTTATTTGCCTCTATTGATGGTGCTAGAGCCACCTATTTATTCAATATAGATAAGTTTAATTTTTCACTGAGCGCTTTTGGTGGTCAGTTTGACAGTAATGTATTTAATGTAGAAAACAGTACAACTGTTGATAGTGATTTACTGACCGGTATTAACCTGCGAATGAATACAGAAAACTTTAAAACTAGAATAAGTTACGTGACTGGAAATTTCAATTTAGAAATCAATGACTTGCCAAGACTTCAAAATATACTCAAATCATATCATTTCGATAAAACTGCAAATGAATTAGAAATAAAAGGCGATATAGATATTTATCAATTTAGCGCTGCTTATGAAACCTTAAATTATTTTGCACTAACTGAAGCGACCTTAATTGCAGGTGATTCAAAATTGATCGCTAACATAGAAAGTTATAACTTAACTTTAGGTTTATTTCACAATAACTTTACCTATTATGGATCAGCCTCAAAATTAAGAACAACAAATAGTAACGTCGAGAATCAAGTTCCTCTGGGCGTATCTCCTGAATTAACAGTATTAAATAATCTAATAGAAAAATTACTTAACGGTAGGCTCAATGAAGATGTAGACATTACAAGCATTGGTGTTAGATGGGACATAAAATCTAATTTAGCATTTAAAGCAGAAATAGATTTGATTAAAGGGAAAGATGGTCAACGTTCTACTTTTAGTAGAATAGATAAGTCTAACTTTAATAATTATTCTACCTTATATTTATTTAGTATCGATTGGTTATTTTAATGAGTAAATGGCTCGTATTTTCGATAATTTTTAGCCTATTGCTATTTTCTCAATTTGCTTTCGCAAATAAAAATAGCACAGAGGTTATTATTGTTAAAAATATTGAAAACCCAATAAAATCCATTACAAAAAGCCAGCTACGTAATGTATTTTTAGGGAGAAATACGATTATGTTTGAACCTGTTATTCCTCCTGTGGAAACTATTACTCGTATTATTTTTAATACAAAAATAATTGGCTTAAATGAATCTAGAATACAGTCGTTTTACGCTCAAATGCGTTTTTCAGGTAGAGCTAGGCCACCAAAAGAGCTTCCAACAACGGAGGCCTTACTACATTATATATCAACAACCCCAACTGCTATTACTTACGTTCCTCAAGGAACAAAACTACCTGAAAACGTTGAAATTATTTACACTATTGTTATTTAAGTAATAAAATAATCACACTGTTTTATTTGTCTCATTCACTATTTTACCCACATAATTTATACCCGTTACCAATCAAGATGTGTATTTCAGAGTGCTTGAGCGATATCAATTCAAGGCAGTGCTTTGTAATAATGGTCGTTCCCTTATAAAAACGCTAACGAAAAAGTGATTTTGCTCAAGCGCTTCTTCGATAGGTCTAAAAACAATTTATGCTTCGTTATTAACTTTAGTAAGGTTCTTACATGGATGTAGACCTTAGATTTCGTTTGGAACGTGAAACCTGTGCCTAAATTGTTTTTAATTCCCACTGAAACCTGCATATTGAATGGTACGGGTATATATCCTTTAAAAAAACTTAACCGAATTTTGTTCTTCATCAAAAAAAACAATCGTAATGATATTGGTTCTTATTTGTATTACATTTGTTTGTTGTATAGAATACCTGCAATTAAGCAATACAAAACTAATTGAAATCATGAACCTCATAAAATTTGAGGTTACTTCTTCAGTTGATGTAGTTATTAAAATTTATTTTGGTGAATTATGAATATTAAAAAAAGTGCACTTAGCTTAGCAATTATCTCTTCGTTATTATTAACCGCATGTGGCGGTTCAGGTAGTGATACATCAACGCCTAAAGTAGAAGAGAATACAGCTCCTACAAACATCACATTAAGCAATATGGCTGTTACTGAAAATAGCATGGCTGCGGTATTAGGTAACTTATCAGCAGTAGATGCTAACACTGGTGACACTTTCACCTTTTCAGTTTCAGATGAAAGATTTACTGTTTCAGGTAATGAATTAGCGCTTGCTGAAGGCGTAGTTCTCGATTTTGAAGTAGAACCAACAATTGAAATAGAAGTAACCGTAACTGATTCAGGTTCAAAAACATTCACGAAATCATTAACCATTGCAGTAACAGACGTATTAGACACTTATACATTTGATAGCAAGTTTATAACTGGCGAATCAAGTGTTTCATATAGCGGTCAAATAGCTCGTCATACCTTAATTGCCGAATTAAACCACTACATTGGTAATCAATTAAAAGCAGACTTAGACGACGGTACATTACTTACTAGAGAAGCAGTTAAAACTAAACTAAACAGTTTTTACCAAACATCCGCGGAACAATACGACAACTTCCCTATTACTTTTATGGCCGATACAAAACAAAAATTTCTTGCTGATATTTCAGGAAGCCTTAAAAATTTAAGTGGTAAAATTGCAGGTAATGACTCTGGTCAGCATAAAGATTGGAATACAAATTTTTCTGGTTGGGGCGCTACAGGGTCAACCACACCAGAAGGATTAATTGGTATTTTCTTTGATCAACTTGCAGATAATGCTGAACAACATATTAACGGTATTGTTCGTCAATCTGTTACTAATGAAGCCATAACAGATATTTATTTAAATACTAACGGAACAGATCTTAAGCAATTAATTCAAAAATTCTTATTAATGGCAGTAACTTACTCTCAAGGTACTGACGATTATTTAGATAACGCTGATGCCGGTAAAGGCTTAAATTCTGACTTTATGCAAGACGGCTCTAAAGCATATTCAGTTTTAGAACATCAGTTTGATGAAGGCTACGGATACTTTGGTGCTTCACGTGAATACTTAGCCTATAACGATAATGAATTATCGGGTAAAGCAGGCGAAGGTGATAGAGCTGATTGGAACAATAACCATGATACGAATGCTGATGGTGAATTTGATCTGACCTCTGAAGTTAACTTTGGTAATTCTGTAAACGCAGCAAAACGTGACCGCGGTACAGTCGGTAATACAATGCCAACTGATTACACTAAACAAGTGATGGAAGCCTTTATTGAAGGTCGTAAAATAATTAACGATAATGCTGGCGTTGCATTAACTACAGAGCAATTTACTGCTTTATTAGCACAACGCGACATTATTGTAGACGGTTGGGAACGAGCTATTGCATCAACAGTTGTTCATTATATTAATGACACTCATGCAGATTTAGCTAATGTAGGTACTTCAGAGTTTAACTTTACTGATACGGCTAAACACTTTTCTGAATTAAAAGGTTTTGCATTGGGTTTACAGTTTAACCCCTATTCAAAAATAACAGACGAGCAGTTTGCTGAACTTCACACATTAATTGGTGACAAGCCGGTATTAGAAAGTACTGATATTGCGGCATACCAAGAAAAACTAATAATGGCTCGTGGTATTATTGCTAGCGCATTATCATTTGATGCTGAGAATGTGGAAAACTGGTAGTCTAATGCTGCAATTATTTATGCCCAAATAATGGGTATAATTTACAGGGTTAATAATATTATTAAGCATGGAGCTTAAGCTAGAAATAGCTTGAGCTTTGTTCGTATTTAAGGGTCCAAATAAGTGTTACATACAAAAGCAAAATTACTCTCTGTTGTCGTTAGTACAGCATTACTTTTAACGGCGTGTAATCAAGATGTTAGCAGTTCACAAGGTGAAGACTTTAACAGAGGAAGTGGCGGAGAAAACACCAATACTGATTTTAATCAATTAACCCTAATTACTAGCCTTACAGATAATGTTATTTCTCCAACGTTTGAAGCATTTAAAGTTGAAGCAAAAAAACAGCAAGAGCTGGTCGCTAGTTATTGTAGTAGCGAATATAGCTTTGCTGAGAGCACCATAGAACAATCAGCTTTAGAGCAAACAAAAAATAACGCTAAAGAACAATGGCGTGCCACTATGAATATTTGGCAACAAGCTGAATTAATGCAATTAGGCCCGCTATTAGAAGATGATAACTTATTACGAAACAATATTTATTCTTGGCCAACAGTAAGTACCTGCGGCGTTGATTTTGATGTCATGTTTTTTAAAGATGGTACCGTAAATGGGCAACCTTACGACATCAGATTTCGAACAGTTTCAAGAAAAGGGCTAGACGCCTTAGAATACTTACTTTTTAATGAAAACCTAGAACATAGCTGTGAAACCAGTGCTGCGCCTACAGGCTGGAATAACCTTACCAATACCGAACGTAAAACTACCCGTTGCGACTTTGCAGTAGAAGTAGCTAAAGACATAGTAAACAACGCTGATATTTTATTAACACAATGGAATACTGCACAAGGTTATGCAACTCAGTTAAAACAAGCAGGAACCTCAAATAGCCTATTTACTACCGAACACGATGCAGTAAATGCTATTAGCGACGCACTTTTTTATATTGATTCATTTACTAAAGATGAAAAATTAGCGATTCCTCTTGGCTTACTTGCAAACAAATGTGGTTCAAGCGCTTGCCCTGAAGATGTGGAATCACCGTACAGTAACCACTCACTTACCAACATTAAAAATAACTTATTAGCCTTTCAGAAATTTTTTACGGGTAGCGAAACAAGCATTGGATTTAACGATTATTTAGTTGATGTAGGTAGCACAATCACCGCAACAGAAATACAAAAAAATATCACCAAAGCATTAGCCTCAATTGAGAAAATTAACTCAAGCTTAGCTGACACATTAGAAAACGAACCAGATCAAGTTGAACAAATACATACCGACGTAAAAGGTATAACGGATCAGTTAAAAGCAGACTTCATTACCAGTTTAGCCTTAGAACTCCCTGCAACCTCAGCGGGAGATAACGACTAATGACATTTTCTCTTAATAAATATCAAGATAAATCTATAAACATGATTTCAAATAAAACGTCAAATACGAACTCATTTACTAAAGTAGCCTTATCAATTGCACTATCACTTGCAGTTGCCTCAACAGCATTTGCAGAAGAAACTAATACGCAAATAGCAGCAAAAAGTGCCGCTACCGAATTAATCGAGAAGTTACAAATTATCGGCCACAGCGATAAATTACGTAAAGAAGCGGGTTCAGCAACTTTAATTGGCGAAGTAGAATTAGAAAAGTTCAAATTTACCGATATCAACCGAATTTTGTATAGCGTACCAGGCGTAAATATTAGAGAAGAAGATGGTTATGGCTTACGCCCTAACATTGGTTTTAGAGGCGTAACACCTGAACGTAGTAAAAAAATCACGGTCATGGAAGATGGTGTTTTAATCGGCCCAGCCCCCTACTCTGCCCCCGCTGCTTATTATTTCCCTATGATGAGTAAAATGACCTCATTAGAAGTCTTTAAAGGTCCTGCGGCAATCAAATACGGCCCTAACACGGTTGCTGGTGCTTTAAACATGACAACCCGCGCTATTCCTAAAGCTAGTGAAGGGAGTATAAATATTGCTGCAGGTAGCGATGGTTTTAAAAAGGCATCTGGCTATTACGGCAACACCAATGGCAACTTTGGTTACTTGCTTGAGCTAAACCACTTACAAGCAGACGGTTTTAAAGAACTTGATAGTGCTGATGGCAAAAGTAAAGATACAGGCTTTAAGAAAAACGACGCCATGTTAAAGCTTCAATACGATTTAAGTTCAGATAACAACTTACAACTTATTGAATTAAAACTCGCAACAGCTAATGAAAAATCGAACGAAACGTATTTAGGTTTAACCGATGCCGATTTCGCTAAAAATCCTAACAGACGTTATGTTGCCAGCCAAAACGATTTAATGGACTGGGATCATCAGCAAATACAACTTACTCATTTGTTTTCTAATGATAACTTTGATGTAACCACGCGCTTATATCGTAATGATTTTGAACGTTCGTGGAACAAAATTAACGGTTTTAAAGATGGAGCGACGAGCCAAGACTTACAAACCATTTTAGCTCAACCTGAAAACTACGATCCTTTATATCAAATACTGACAGGCGTACGTGATACACAGCGCGAATCAGAAAAAATAATTTTAGGGGATAATGCCCGTAAATATTATTCTCAAGGTATTCAATCAGAATTAAACACAACGTTTACTCTTTTTGATTTAAACCATAAGTTAACTGCTGGTATTCGCTTTCATCAAGATCAAATTGAACGAAACCACACTGAAGATGCATTTTTCATGCGTTCTCAACAACTTGTTAGCGATGGTTCCGATACGCTAAAAACAACAACTAATATTGAAGAAACCAACGCACTAGCTGTATTTATGCAAGACACTATTAGCTTAAATCAACTTGATTTAAGCTTTGGTTTGCGTGGTGAATACTTTGATTCTTTATATCAAAACAAAGCCCCTAATCAAGAAAAAGATTGGTTAGAAAAAAGCTCGCATATTTGGTTACCAAGTATCAGCGGTTTTTATACTATTAACGACAACTTAGGGTTTCTATTCGGTATTCATGAAGGATTTGTACCAACCAGTCCACAAGAAAGTCCAGAGATAGAAATTGAAAACAGTGTTAATTATGAGTTAGGTGGTCGATATAACAACGGCAATACTAAATTTGAATTAGTCGCTTTTTATAACGACATTAAAAACTTAAAAGAAGGTTGTACCTTTTCAACCGCTTCAAGGTGTAGCAATAGTTTAGATGCCGAGTTTAATGGCGGTAAAGTTGAAGTATACGGTGTTGAACTATCAACAAGTCACAATGTGTCATTAAATAATGGCTGGGAAGTCCCTCTTTCATTGGTTTACACGTATACCTCGTCAGAATTTAAAACAAGTTTTACTTCAGACTTTCCTATGTGGGGCGAAATTACCGCTGGTGACGACCTCCCTTATTTACCTGAAAATCAATTAACCGCAAACATTGGGTTAATTGCCAATAAATGGGAAATTAACGCGATTGTTCGTTATATAGATGAAATGAAAGAAGCTTCAGGCGAAGGTGTTTTATTATCTGGCGTTACAACCTCAAGCTATACCATTGCAGATTTATCAGCAAGTTACAGCCTTGAGCAATACGGTAAACTTTATCTCAAACTAGACAACTTATTTGATAAACAAGAAATTGTGAGCAGACGCCCTTATGGAGCTCGCCCTAGCAAACCTCAACAATTACAAATAGGTTATCAATACAGTTTTTAAGCTGTGTTAGAAAATGACTATTATTGATTTTTTTACGAGTAACTTAGCAGAACTTGCTTCATACATTAATGACGCAAATAAACGCCTTTATTGGGTTTATTTAGCGTCTGCTATTGTATTCGCGATACCTGTTTATTATTTACAAACGAAAAAACAAAAAGTCCTCAATAGTGCTAACGACAAAAGCACTATTGAAAACACCAGTAAAACAGATACTAAACCTAGCAATTTTTTTACCTTTTTATTCCCTAAAAAAGTCTATTTAGCTCAATCGTCGCGTATCGACTACCAATTACTTATTGTTAATAAATTTATTAAAGCCGCGCTATTTCCGCTCATTATTTTTACCATGGCGCCTATCGCGTTATCACTATCATCAGCACTAGAAAGTATTTTAGGTACTCGAGATTTTTTACCTTGGTCTTCCACCACGATCGTTGCTATTTTTACCTTATTACTTTTTTTAGTTGACGACTTTTCGCGTTTCTTTCTACATTACTTACTACACAAAATTCCTTTTTTATGGGAGTTTCACAAAGTACATCACTCAGCTACAGTACTAACACCTTTTACTATTTATCGCTCGCACCCCATAGAAAACTACCTGTACGCTTGTAGAATGGCGTTAACTCAAGGTGTTGTTGTGGGTATTTGTTATTATTATTTTGGCCCTACATTAAAAATGGCAGACATTTTAGGGGCTAATGTGTTTATCTTTTTGTTTAACTTTTTGGGCTCAAATTTACGCCATTCACACATTTGGCTTAGCTTTGGAAACCCTATTGAAAATTGGATAATAAGCCCAGCTCAACATCAAATTCATCACAGCACCAACCCCAAACATTTTGATAAAAACTTTGGTACGGCTTTAGCAATATGGGACAGAATGTTTGGCTCTCATATTACAGCGAAAGGCGAACAAGTTTTGTCCTATGGTGTAAGTAAACACACCCCCGATCACTCCTCTCTTATTAAAGTTTATTTCTCTCCTTTTAAAGCACTCTTTAAAAAATAATTAAGCAAAACTTCAACTGACCTTAAGTTTCATTTATTACCTTTATCGCACGATATGCCAACACAGTAAGTATTCGGTTGAAAATATTATTGATAGAGGCATACCTAAAACCCATAAAAAGTAATTCGTATATCTTCTCTCATTTATCAATAATAAATTCACTTCATAAATGTTATGTTATAACATAACACGGTATTCACTTAAAAATTAAAAAAAGGGACGGTAATGCAAAAAGACATGATTGTATCCTCATCGCTAAGTGTTCGCTTTGAGCAGCAAACAGTACTTGATGAAGTTAACTTTAAAGTAGGACAAGGGGAAGTGTTTGCCCTACTAGGTGGAAACGGTGCAGGAAAATCAACCACACTTAAAACCTTTTTAGGCACGGTTTCTCCAACAAGTGGCTCAGCTACCGTGATGGGAATGTCGGTTGCAACAGATATCGACTTAATTAGAAGAAAAGTTGCTTACTTACCAGAATCAGTGATGCTTTACGGCCACTTAACAGGCGTAGAAAACATTGAGTATTTTCTGGCATTAGCAGATATCAAAAAATCTGAATCTGAAATCGAACAAGCTTTATTGCGCGTAGCATTACAGAAAAGTGCTTGGCATAGAGCAATGTCAAATTACTCAAAAGGTATGCGCCAAAAAACAGCGATAGCACTGGCTTTGCTTCGTGATGCGCCTGTACTGTTTCTTGATGAGCCAACATCAGGCTTAGATCCTAACGCCATTGATGAATTCAACCAACTTATTACTACCTTAGCATCAGAGGGTTCAACGATCTTTATGGTAACCCATGATGTTTATGGTGCGTGTCAAATTGCCCACCGAATAGGTTTGTTAAATAACGGAAAAATTGTCGGTATGTTTGAACGTGGCAATAATACTCATATCGATACTGAAGAAGTGCATGCAGCCTTTTCAGCGAGAAATAAACAATGAAAGTCATCAATCAAGTAACACGCGATGAATGGCGCTTTTGGCATCGCACTAAATTAGCAGCCACCATTCTGGTTATAGGTACATTATTAACCATTGTTTCCGCCATAGTGAACACAATAGAAATAGAGCATGCTGCGCATGAACGCGAGCACCTACAGCAAACGTCTGAAGCGCAATTTTTAGAACAACCCGACCGTCATCCACACCGTATGGTGCATTATGGTCATTATGTATTTCGTACCCCTTCGCCACTTAGCATTATTGAACCTGGGGTAGATGCATTCACGGGTACTTCTATCTTCCTTGAAGGGCATAGACAAAACAGCGCAATGTTTTCTGATCAACGTCAAGCATCGGGAATGACAAGGTTTAGCAGCTTAACACCTAGTTTTTTATTACAAGTGCTGGTACCACTTTTTATTATTTTGATTGGCTACGCCAGCGTTACCCGAGAAAAAGAAGCAGGTACACTCCATATAATAATCACCCAAGGAGCTAATTTATGGCACTTATTATTAGGTAAATACCTTGCATTAGTCAGTAGCGGATTACTCATGTTGCTGCCTTTAGTGATTGCCGCGATTTGGGCGACATTCACAGGTGAGTCATTACTGGTAACAAGCAGTTTTGTTATTGGCTACGTACTTTATATTTTAGTGTGGAGTGGTATTGTTTTAACCGTATCAGCGCTAAGTAATAAGAATGGTGTAAGTTTCGCCACCTTAGTGGGTTTATGGATTGTTTTTTGTATTTTAATACCTCGAATTGGTAGTTCTAGCGCTGCAGCCATTGCGCCTTCACTAGGTAAATTAGAATCTGACTTTGCCGTAGTAGAAGAATTACGAAAATTAGGTGACGGACACAATGCTGCCGATCCCGCATTTGAGCAACTCAAGAAAAACCTATTCAAAAAATATAATGTCGACAAAGTAGAAGACTTACCCATTAACTTTCGCGGTACCGTTGCCCAATACTCAGAGGCAAAACTTACCAAAGTACTCAATAAATTTGCCGAACAACGTATGCAAGAAGAGCTTTCGCAAGCCAAAATAGCTCGACAATTTGGCTGGTTAACCCCAACAACAGCAATACGTTCTTTTTCAATGATCATTGCAGGAACAAGCTTGGAAACCCACCATAGATTTCTTCGTGAAGCAGAAGATTTGAGATTCGACTTTGTTCAATCTCTCAATAAAGTCCATCAAGATAACTTAAATTATCAAGCGGATATGAATCGCCATAAAGATAATAAAGCTGCGCGTGTTAATGCTGATAACTGGCAAGTATTGTCTTCGTTTTCTTTCCAGCCTGACACCGCAACAACAAGGTTGTCACGCAGTGTTCATTATATTTTTCAATTAATTTTTTGGGCAGCCTTAGTATGTTTTTCCTTACGGTTTGCCGTTAGGAGAATAAGCTAATGACTTTATTTTCAAATATCGGTAGAGAAGCCAAATTCCTCGCTAAACAGCGATATATTTTAGTATTGCTGAGCATTGTTTTTTTGTTGTCTGTGTTTGCAGTATGGTCTGGCATCAGCGAAACTCGCTCTCAAATAAGTACTATTGAAAGGCTTATTGAAAAAGATACTATCGATCGCGACAGCGTACTTGCCAAACAAAAAGATTATGGCAGTGCCGCCTACTATAGCTTTAATTTAACCTACTCTTCTCCGTCAGATATCGCTTTTGCGGCGATGGGACAACGCGATATCTATCCGTGGAAACACCGTATTCGTATGCTTGCCATCGAAGGGCAAATATATGAAACCGACGCAGATAACCCCGAGTTATCATTTTTAGGACGATTTGACTTTGCGTTTATTGCCAGTGTTTTGTTGCCACTATTTGTTATCTTGTTGCTGCATGACTTGCGTTCAGCCGAGCGTGAAGCCGGTCGTTACGATCTACTCATTACTACCGCGAGTAAACAACAAAATCTTTGGCTATCAAGAGCTATGGTTTTATGTTCAGCGCTTGCCATTGCGCTACTTGTGCCTTTTCTTATAGGCGCTTTAGTTACGCAAGCACCTTTAATATCAGTTGGCTTTATGGCACTTGTTGTTATAGCGCATTTACTGTTTTGGATGTTATTAGCCTTATTGTTTACGGCGAGTAAAGTTGCCGCTAAGCAAAGCTCAGCACAAACCGCTTCCGTGTTACTTGCAATATGGCTTGTTGTCACTGTGCTTATTCCTGTTGGTAGCGATATGGCCATTGATGACATGGTAGAAAGCCCGAACGGTGGTCAAATAGTACTAACACAACGAGAAGCCGTAAATGATGCTTGGGATCTTCCATTTAATGCTACTTGGGAGGAATTTTTAGCAACACACCCTCAATGGAAAGACAAAACTCAAATGGGCGAATCTTTCGAATGGAAATGGTACTACGCCTTTCAGCAAGTTGGTGATCAAAAAGCAGAAGCACTATCAAAAGCATACCGCGCTGCAACGTTAGAAAAAAACACGCTAGCACAACGCTTTGCCTTAATATCTCCGCCTATGCTGACGCAAAGATTGATGTCTGCCATCGCAGAAACAGATACAAACGCAGCCATAAAATATGAGCTAGCAATACGTGAATACCATAAAGCATTACGCCAATTTTATTATCCGCTAATGTTTAACGAAGCAGAATTTACGCTCGAAAACATGTCTGGTTTACCTAAGTTTTCAAACACAAAAACATAATTAAAGCCTAAAAAGGAAAGAATTAACATGAAATGCCCCCCTTTCAATCGACAGATAAAACCGTTAAGTCTGTGTATCTGTGTTGCATTATCATTGCCATTAACCGCTCAAGGCGCTGATGTAAAAAAAACAATAAAAGAGGATGTTGAACGCATCGAAGTAACGGGGTTACGCCAAGCTTATCGCGGAAATGTGCCAACAAAAGATCTACCGCAATCTATCGCTACAATACCTTTTGAAACGTTGGAACTTGCTGGTATTACTAACCTACAAAGCTCACTTGAATTAGTAAGCGGTGTAACAAGGCAAAATGATTTCGGCGGTTTGTGGGATATGTTTGCAATTCGTGGCTTTGCCGGCGATGAAAACTTACCTTCAGCTTATTTGATTAATGGCTTTAGCGCAGGGCGAGGCTTTAGTGGAAACCGTGATATTTCTAATGTTGAATTAATCGAGGTGCTTAAAGGCCCAAGCTCTGCACTTTATGGACGAGGAGAACCCGGAGGTACAGTTAACATTACCACGAAAAAGCCACAGTTTAATCAAGAAGGCTATATCAAGCTAACTGCGGGTAGTTTTAACACTTATCGCACTGAAGGTGATTTCACCACAGGATTAACTGATGATCTTGCTTTCAGAATCAATGGAGCCTATGAAGATGCTGAAAGCTACCGAGATACCGTCACCAAGAAAAAGACAGTCCTTACACCATCATTTCTCTATAAATTAAGTAATGACACACTCATAAGCTATGAACTGGAATATTTAAACCAAGAAGCCGATATGGATCGCGGTGTTGTGTTTGTTGAAGGTAAAACATTCTCAGATTCAAATTTTTATGGCGAACCTGCTGATGGACCAGTAGAAATTAAAGCCATAGGCCATCAACTAGAATTTCAGCATGATTTATCTGACGACTGGGCAATTAATGCAGGTTTAAGCTATCGAACATCCTCTTTTGAAGGCAGTGTTTCAGAACCGCGTTGGTATGATGCCGATAGTAACTCTATTATTCGCCAACGTCGTTACCGCGACTTCGATGCTGAAGATCTTTCTGGTCGCTTCGAATTGAGTGGTTCAAGCAAGTTATTCGGTTTAGAACACAACCTACTGATTGGTGCTGATGCTTATGATTATGAATTAGATCGCACAATTTTACGCTATCGCCATAATACCGCACTAGCAGATAGCCCAGAGAGTGATTCATCGTATTATGCAATCGACTACGATAATCCAGTGTATCGAGATACTCTTCCTAACATGATTGATAATACTTCTGATCTTGAAGAGCAAAGTGGTCAAGGGATCTACCTACAAGATCAAATTAACCTGTCAGCTGATTGGAAGGTCATGTTTGGCATGCGATACGACAATTTTGATCAAGACATCACCAATAGATTAACAAACAACACTAAAATCAGCGTGTCTAAATCTTACTTTAATCCTCGTTTTGGTCTAGTTTATGAAGTATCAGATGAAACACGTATTTACGCTAACTACTCAGAAGGTGCTCGTCCTAACTCAGGTGTAGATGCCAATGGAAAGGGTCACAATCCTGAAGAAAGTAAATCTTATGAAATTGGTTTTAAATGGGATCTTCCTACGCAAGGCTTCAGCGGTACAGCAGCAATATTCACAACAGAAAAGTCTAACATTCTAGCCAGTAGCCCTAATGGTGATGGCTCTACTGAAGCGTTAGGTGCAGCCGAAAGTGAGGGCGTTGAGCTTGATATGTCTTATAAGCTAGCACCTAATACCGTTGCTTCAATGTCATACGCTTATGTTGACGCGCAAAACTCAAAAGAAATAAAATTATGGGATTTTTATGTCATAGAAGAAGGTGCTCGTTTAGGTAACGTACCTGAACACAGCGGTAGCATTATGCTTCGTCATTTTACTGAAATTGCAAATTATGAAGGTAGCGTCGGCTTAACCATTCAATACGTTGGTACTCAATTAGGTGACTTTCTTGAGCAAGACTATGAACTACCTAGCTACACACTAGTAAACTTATTTGCCAACGCAACCTTAACCGACAATTTAGATTTGACCATCAACATCGATAATCTACTTGGTGAAGAGTATTACGCTAATTCGTATTTTGAAGAATGGACAATGCCCGGCGCGCCGCGATCAATTAAGGCGAGTGTGAAATATTCATTTTAATAAAAACTCTTCGTTCGTTTTATTTAAGTCGGCGTAATAATACGCCGACGTTCACAACACGATTAGATTGGTTTGTATTGAAAAACGAAGTATTACAAAACTTATATCGATAATAATAAGATAATAATATCAGACAACACTAGGTGCTTTAATCATTTCCTATGCACATGTTAAAAACTTTACCTTATGCCAACACCACGACAAATGTGGTTGTTCAACTAGTGAAAGTTAGCAAAGTAACCAACCTTCTCTTACCCTTCCACTCAAACAAGTTAATCTAGGCTAATTATCTGTTTAGGCTAAGTCTATCTTAAGTTTGCTTCAATAAAATAAAAACACTGAGTAAAAGGTGTTTTACCAGTAACGTCAGACAGCAATGTAAACAGCGTTGAATTTCGTATTACCACTAAACATTCATTTTAAGACTTATACAATGACAAACATTATTCGTTATTTTAAACAGATCCAATTAACCACTAACCAATTGTTATTAATTACTTGCAGTTATATTGCGCTGATATTAAACCTGCCATTTTTAATCAAAGTTTCAACAGCTATTACCTCATTAAATAATTACAATATTTGGTTTTTATTATCACTCCCTATTTTTTTACTGTGTTTAATCCTTATAATTCAAGGGCTAGTAGCCTTTCGGTGGATAACTAAATGCGTTTTAATATTAACGGTTGTATGTGCTGCTTTAATTTTTTATGCAACTGTTACCTATGGTATTGTTTTCGATTATGGCATGGTACAAAACACGGTTGAAACAGATACCGCCGAAGCCCTTTCTTATGTAAATATTTACGCTATTGTTTTTTTTCTCATATTTGCGGTTATTCCAGCTTGGTTAATTTACACCGTTCAATTAACGTATAAACCTTTTGTAAAAGAGTTACTGGCTCGTATAAAGCTACTCAGTGTAAGCCTAATGGTTACCGTTATTATTGGTTGTCTATTTTCTTCTAACTACGCTTCTGTCGGGCGAAACAACAAAGATCTTATTAGCTATATAACACCTTATAAAATGTTTGATGCTTCATTCAAGTTTGTTAGAAATCATTACTTTTACCCACCACTTAAATTTCAGGTATTAGATACAACACCATCCATTGAACGAACCAACCATAAAAAACATGTAACAGTTTTAGTGTTAGGAGAAACCGCTCGTTCAACAAGTTTTTCCTTAAACGGTTATAAAAAAGAAACCAATAAATATACGGATAAATTAGGTGTTGTGTCGTTTTCTAACGTGACATCTTGCGGTACAGCTACTGCTGTTTCAGTACCATGCATGTTTTCAAGACTCAATAAAAACAATTACGATAAACGCAGAGCCATATCGCAACAAAATGTGATTGATATTGTACGATTAGCTGGAGCTGACGTGCTATGGATAAGCAACAATAACGGTAGCTGTAAAGGCGTTTGTACTCGAGTTCCATCTGAACAAATACCAACAGATAAAAGCAACCCTTTATGTGATGGCGAATATTGTTACGACGAAGCTTTACTTCAACCACTACGAAAAAAGCTGAATAACTTAACCAATGAAAATACTTTAATTGTGCTCCATATGATTGGCTCCCATGGCCCCACGTATTTCAAAAGATACCCAAAAAATAAACGAGTATTTACTCCAGACTGCCAGCGAAGCGACATTCAAAATTGCACGCATGAACAGTTGGTTAATAGTTACGATAATACAATCGCTTATACCGACTATGTGCTTTCACAGGTGATAGCTGAAATAGATACGTTGGCAGTAGCTGAAAATGTTGAAACGTCTATGTTATACGTTTCTGATCATGGTGAGTCGTTAGGTGAAAAAGGTGCTTATTTACATGGTTTACCTTACGCATTTGCGCCTGATGAACAAACTCATGTTCCTATGATTTACTGGAATGATGACAAACAAACAGACTTCAGCCTAAATTGTCTTGATGGAATATCTCAACAAGCGCTTAATCACGATAATATTTTTGATACTGTACTGAGCATGATGTCTATTAGAACTAAAACTTATCATCCTAACAACGACCCTTTTATACATTGTAAATCGCAAATAGCTATTGCACGAACGACTGTTACTAACAAATTAAATCAAGAGAGAATAAACTAGTGTTTGATAATAAAAACAAGCCAAAAGGCTTAAAACGCATATATCTTGCCTCGTTAAATTCTTTTAGAGCATTTAAATGGTTATATCAAAACGAATCAGCTTTTAAGCAAGAAATACTCCTACTGATTGCAGCTATACCCGCCACATTTTTTTTTAATATTAGCTATAAAGAACAAGTTGTTTTAATTTTATCTATCCTCTTTATTATTTTTACTGAGGTCATAAATACAGCGATTGAAGCAGTTGTAGATCGAGTTGGATTAGAAATACATCACCTATCAGGATTAGCGAAAGACTTAGGATCTGCGGCAGTTTTTATTAGTATGATAATCGCGGCAAGCATTTGGGCGGTGATATTACTATAAGTCCTTAATCTTGATATTTCTGCTCTTTTTTCCAAGCTAAATATCAGTTTCAGTTAAGTAATCCTTAAGTTTCGTTATTTAAAGTAAGCATTGTGTTTTATTTAAAGATATTCAATACAATGCTTACTACTGCTTTTTACTTAATACGTCCTTTTTTACTGTTTACCTTGTTACTAGTTTTTACCTTGTTTATTTCTAGACTGGGCTTAGGACTCTGGCAGTTTGACCGTTTTGACACCATTCAATCTTTTATCACGCTTTTATTAAGTGGTATCAGAATCGATTTAAGTACTATCGGTTACCTGTTAATTATTCCGGCCATTATTCATCCTTGGGTAATGGCGCTGTTCAAAAAAAACTACCTGTGGTTAAAAATACTTAACGTAATATTTTTTGTAATATTTATTAGTATTTTATTTTTTGAACTAGCGACGCCAGCCTTTATTATTGAATACGGGTTTCGTCCTAACCGCTTGTTTATAGAATATTTAGCATACCCTAACGAAGTAATGAAAATGCTTATTAATGGGCATTCAATCACATTAATTATTGTGTTCGTTTTGCTTATACTGCCTTGTAAAATTTGTTTAAAAGTATTTACCAATATCCTTGCACAAAAAAATAATCCTACGCAAAATAACATCGCCTCATCAGCTATTTCGTTTGTTGTATTGTTATTAGTATTATTTTCATTTGCTCGTGGTACTTTTGGTCATAGGCCTATAAATCCTTCTTTCGTTTATTACTCAACAGACCCATTAATCAACTCGTTAACACTTAACTCTATGTACAGTGTGGCTCATGCCTTTAAACAACTTGGAGACGAGAAAAATGCAGCTAAAATGTATGGAAAAATGGAGCAATCTAAAGCTATAGAAATAATTAGACATGAAACCGGGCTAGCAACTAATACTTTTAAATCTTCCGATCAGCCCTCATTAAATACCCGTTTACCGGTTTATCAAGGTAAACCCAAAAACCTTGTTATTATTCTTGAAGAAAGCTTAGGCGCACAATTTGTCTCTTCTTTAGGTGGGCTCCCACTTACACCAGAGTTAGATAAACTCAGCAATAATGCTTGGGCCTTTAAAAACTTGTATGCCACAGGTACTCGCTCGGTTAGAGGCATTGAAGCGGTTATTACCGGATTTACTCCAACCCCTGCTAGAGCTGTTGTAAAATTAGATCAATCTCAAAGTAACTTTTTTACCATTGCTAATTTATTAAAAGCTAACAATTACGCGACACAATTTATTTATGGTGGTGAAAGCCATTTTGATAATATGAAAAGCTTCTTCTTAGGTAATGGTTTTACCGATATCGTTGACTTTAACGATATAGAAAAACCTAAATTTGTTGGTTCGTGGGGAGCAAGTGATGAAGACTTATTTAACCAAGCCGACATTGAATTGAATAAATTACATCAATCAAATAAGCCCTTTTTTAGTTTTATCTTCTCATCAAGTAATCACGACCCTTTTGAAATACCAGACAATGTTGTTACCCCAATAAAATATACTGAAGATCAAAAAGAACACTACAACGCAAAAGAATTATCTCGCCATAAAGCTATTCAATATGCTGACTATGCCTTAGGAAAATTTATAGCCAAAGCCAAAACACAAGCTTATTGGCAAGACACGGTTTTTTTAATTGTGGCAGATCATGACGCAAGAGCATTAGGTAATGATTTAGTGCCTATTAAAAACTTTCATATTCCTGGCGTTATACTCAACTCAGGTAAAAACGCAAGAATGGACGAAAGAGTGATAAGTCAAATAGATTTAGCGCCCACTCTGCTTTCGTTAATAGGCATTGAAAATACATCACCTATGTTAGGCCATGATCTTAACCAAAAAGAAGCATCAGGAAGAGCCATGATGCAATACGCTGATAACTTTGCCTATATGAAAAACAATGAAGTGACGATTTTACAACCACAAAAAAAACCAATGAATTTTTTATACGATTCAGAGAGTAAAAAACTCACCAACACAAAAGACAATATATTACTCGCAGAAATAGCTCTAGCCCATGTATTATGGGGTTGTTTAGCGTATGAAAACCAATGGTATAAATTTGAAAATACACAAATACTTACCAACAATTGAAAATAAATACGAAATTCTATTGGAAAGCCATCGAATGCACCCTATATAATAGAAAGTAACTCAACAATAAAAGCATTAAGATGTTAAAACTTTTATATTCGCTATCATTATTAATTATCTCAAGTCTCTCATTATCTAATGAGCGAATTGATGTTGACCTAAATAATGCAAGCAATATTAATGTTCAATTTAATTTAGACACGCCTCCAGAAGACGAGCATGAATTAGATATAAAAGCTAAACCGCCTTTATTCTATTTAGGTTTACACGCATTACCTAAAACTAACGAAAAACCAGTTTCTACACAGAGTAACTCCCTCCTTCTTAATTATATTTTAACTTTTAAACAACAACGCGCTCCTCCTCTATATTCCTAAATTTTTGTTTTATAAAAATTAGACTTATTAATACGTTTAAAAATTATTTGTTTTAACCACAAATAATGCAATTAAGTGATGTTAATGATCTCAACAATAATTTTTATAATCTCACCTAAAAAAATACAAATTTTTAGCTAATAAGCTGTTGTTTTAAAAATAAAAAAGCAATTTCGATACAACATAACTGTTTCTCGATTGCTGATTTTAAAAAGATTATTAAGGAATACCTCATGAAAAAATTAACATTACATAACTTAGAGTTAGTTGACGAAATTATATCTCCCGATCAATTCATCGAAATGACATTACTTTCACCCGCGACTGATTTTTTTACTGACTTTAAAAAACATAAAGCATTAGTGATTGAAGCAAATACTTTAGCCACTGACGCATTAAAGTTAATGCAAAAATCTCATGTACAAATGGAAATTGTGGTATCTGAAAATTCAAAATTTTTAGGCGTAATAAGTACTAAAGAGTTAACAGAGCGCCACATAATGCAAAAAGTATTCAACGGAGCAATAAGAGAAGAAATCACCGTTGAAGATATGATGATACCTCGTAATGATTTACATGCATTTTCTTATAGCGATATTAAGAAATCGAATATTAATAATGTAATCAATACGCTAAAAAATTACGGGTTACGTCATTGTTTAGTAATAGATAAAGAAAATCACCATATCAGAGGCGTAATTTCATCAAGCGATATAGCACGCAAGTTACAGCTACCTATTGAAATTAATACCGCGACTTCTTTTAGTCGTATCTTTGAAAAGGTTCAAGCTGTTATGTAATACCCATTACTATTAACGTATATCCGTTAACAACTAAGAAGAGGTGCCAATAATATTCGCACCTCTTTTGTTATATACCGCACTATTTTTATTAACTAACACTATTGTAAAAACTACTGGAACCCCGATGCTAGAATACATCCTTATTTTCATTGCCTTACTTGCACTGTTAAGTATTGTTTTTGAAGAAGTTACTCATATCAACAAAGCAACTACCACACTTTTTTTAGGCTGTATTTCATGGCTTATTTTATTTATGAATGCCGCACCGGGTCACGATAAACTTATCACTCACCAGCTCAACGAAAACCTTTTAGAAATAGCCGTACTATGGCTGTTTCTTATGTCTACCATGACCTTTGTCGCCTATTTAAATGCCAAAGGTATTATACAAATGGCGGTTCAGCGTTTATTTCCCGCTGAAATTTCCGCTAAAGCCTTAATGTTTCTTGTGGCTATATTTTCTTTAGTTCTTTCTGCAATTTGCGACAACGTAACCGCAACCTTAGTTTCATTAACATTATTAGAATCTTTTAACTTACCTAAAAAAACTAAGCTTAGAATGGCAATTTTAATTGTATTCGCGGTTAACTCAGGCGGTGTAGCGCTTATAACAGGTGACGTTACTACACTAATGATATTTTTAGATGGCCATGTAAAAATGTCGCAATTATTTCTCTTACTTTTACCTTCTTTAGCCAGTGTCATGTTTTTAGCCGCTTTACTATCAAAAGGAGCCAGAGGAAAAGTGATTACTGAATCTATTCCTAATAACTACGAACGCGTTGATATTTATATCGCTGTTATATTTTTTGGCACAATAGTAATGACCATGCTAATGAATGTTCTGTATGGCATTCCACCTGTACTTACCTTTTTAACAGGCTTATCACTCATGTTTTTAATCGGCAGAATTTATAGAAACGATGCCGAAGAAACCCAAATATTAGAATACATACGTAAAATAGAATACGACACTTTATTGTTTTTCTTAGGAATTTTATTACTTGTTGGTATGTTAAAAGAAATTGGAATATTAACCCTTGTTGCTCAAATATATGCCAACTTCGATCCTAATATATCAAGCTATTTCGCAGGTATTGGTTCAGCATTATTAGACAACGTACCTTTAACCGCGGCCTTATTAAAAGCAACACCTGTACTTAATACTCCACAATGGTTAGCATTAACATATGCAGTGGGTGTAGGTGGTTCGTTACTGGTTATAGGATCTGCCGCGGGTATTATTGCCATGAGCAAAATGAAAGAAATTACGTTTATGTCTTACATGCGCTACATTCCAGCATTACTTGCCGCCTATACTTTAGGTTATGTATTAACGATACTATTGGCTAATTACTTTTTTAATTAATATCAGGTAAAGCATTGATAAATAAGTTACCCCAGTGGATAAAACACAGCGCATTTATTTTAGCCCTCGTTGCAGGGTGCATAAATGCGATAGGTTTATTGGGTTTTGAACACCAATCGGTATCTCATGTTTCAGGTACCGTTACACTGGTAGGAACCACTTGGGTTAATGGCTCAACACACGCCTCGCTACAATTATTAGGTATATTAATATCGTTTCTTTTAGGTGCAAGTTTGTCTGGTTTTATTGTGCATTCAAGCACCCTTAAAATAGGACGCAATTATGATGTTTGCTTAGTTGCAGAATCTATATTGATATTTATCGCATACTTCTTATTAACCAATCATTCTTTTTACGGACTATTTGCCGCCACAGCAGCATGTGGCGTTCAAAATGCTCTTGCCACAAGTTATAGCGGAGCTATTATACGCTCAACGCATTTAACCGGTATCTTTACAGATTTAGGACTTATGTTAGGTTCAGCCCTGAAAGGAAAACCATTCGACAAAGGTAAAGCAAAACTATTTATTTTTATTATTTTAGGATTTGTTTTAGGTGGAACCTTAGGAACTTACTTATTCGCTTATTTTGAGTTTTCTGCGCTGTTATTTCCCGCCGTTATTTGTTTACTGCTCGCGGCTATTTATCATTTCACCATTAAGCACACAGTAAATGCAAAAGTGTAGATAATCCAAAGTTGGGTTAGGTAAGATAAAAGCAGTGTCAACCTCATTAGTCGGTTATTACTGAGAAGTATCCGTAACAACCCGTAACTTGAGATACATTAACACTCACAAATTAACCCATTAAAAATTAAGTACTTAATAACCATTCTATAAGTATAAATCACTAATAAGTCTCAGTAATATTCAATAAGAGTTTATTTTGGAAATATTACTGTTTCTAATTCATTGAAATTATGGAATATTAAGCAATAATAAATTAATTTTATGAGACGGACATTAGTGAGAAGTCTCAATAATGAGCTGTTAGCAACCTAAAAGGGTTTGAGTGTGAATCTAAATTCTAAGCAGAGAAAAGTATTTGTTCTAGGGCTATTTTTAATTATTGGTATTTGCTTATTTCCGCCTTGGATTCAAACTTTTTCGAACAAAAGTACCTATTCAGAATCTCCGCTGGGATACAGTTTTATTGCAGAACCTCCAAGTCCTATATCTTTTAAACGCCAATACGGTGTTAAAATTGATATTGAGCGTTTAATTCTACAACTTATAGCTGTAATGGCTGTAAGCGGTATTGGTATAATAGCATCCAGAGAGAAAGCATCTAACAAGAAAATCAACAACACGTAACAGTTGGCTACGCTTCGCTACATGATTTTAGTCAACCATGACTTAGCCTGTTATTTGGGCTTTTATATTTAAGGACGAATATGAGTACCTCTATCCATACAGTTGATGCCCGTGGACACATAATACTTGAAACTATGCGAGACTATTTTGGAGCTACGCCAGATGTAATGCTTCGTGAAATACAAAATATGGTAGCCACAACTATCGACGTACTTAAAGACAAAGGAATCAAATACCAGGAATTACGAACAGCATTGGTTCCTAGAACAGATAGAATTGAAGCAGGTTTTATTTTTAACACACAAGATATAGTGTCTTATGGATATGGGAATGAGGTAATGAAGCAATTGTTGCCACTCTTGAATCCTAAATCAAATTATAGCATTCAGTGCGGGGACTTAGTTGGAGAGGATCAAGAATTCATATTTTCGACTCTCCAAGAATTTCTGTTACTTTCAAGAAACTTAGATTTTGTTCATGGTAGCGCCCTGTATTGCGTTTACATAAACAATTTAACTGAAGCAGGTTTAGAACGAATAAATAAATCTCTTTCTAGCTTTAAATCATATGTGGGCTATATTCCGTGTACATTCTCATCGAGAGCAAGAGTTTATTTATCCACAATACTCGTGAATAGTTTCCTAAAGCATGGCAATAAAGTGATTATGGGGCATGAGGATGATCGATCCAATAAAGAAAATATAAATATAAAAGGTTATCCATTCGAAGACTTTGGAATGGATGTATTTAGTCTCCAGTCAGTTTATTTTGACGTATTTTTAAGTTACAAAATTGAAAGACCTGTCTTTAAAGGCTTTGAATCAGATACTGAACTTTCATTGAACGCAATATCCTCTCAGATACTACCAATAGATAAATTTAATGTAGAAATTGAAGAAGCAAAGCATGGATATTTAAAATCTGATAAGTGCGGCAAGCTTGAGAAAGCAGGCATTGAAGCTTTAAGTAAAGATGAACTTTCCAACCTGATCCGTTCAAAAATATCTGAAAGCTATATATATAATTTGTCATATTCATCAGAGTATGATGTATCAAAGTTTAACATTATGCTCGAAATTCCGAGGTTGGACGGTGGATATCCAACAAGAGTAGTGGCGGCTCTTGAATATAAACCAAAAGACCAACTATTACGTGTAATTACTATGCACTAAAAACATACAAATCACTATAGTTAAATCCCCCACCTTTATTTAGAACATCAGAACATCAAGGGGTCAGCTAACTTAGAACATCAAGGGGTCAGCTAACTTGATTTTCGTTTTTACTACTAACGATTAGATTACAAGCACTTACCACATCAGCTCGGTAAGACTCTATAATTTCAGCTAGCTCTTTATCTGATTTAGCTAAAAACTCAGCGGAACATCTTGCTCTAACATGCCTTAAAGGTAAATGATCCGTATCTGATGAAATTACGCTAAAAACATGAAATTCAGTATTCCAACATTGACCATATTTTTTATTTCCAATTCGACAAAGACTTATAACTGTATTTAAGTAATCATCATCACTTTGAAGTAATTTAGTAGCAAGCTTTATAGCGTCTTCTGACATTTAATTAACACCAAACTTTAGAAACGTATAATGTCTCAATAAGAGACAAATGATAGTTAGTTAAAATAAGCGACAAAGGAATAAAAACCAACTGTTATTTATCCTTTTGAATGACCTGTATTGCTATTTTTATGACTCCTATAGTAGCAACCCCAACTATGCTGCGAATGTTTTTAGTACATCACTAATACAATTAACTGCTGATGCTAGAAGTCATTTGGTGGATCTAGCTATAGCCACTCCCACCCTTTCATTAAAAATATAATAACGCTATAGCACTTCCTCTAGCTATTGGCGTTTGCTCTAAAAGCTGAAACCTTGGTTAAATAATAAATAGCAGGCAGTACGAGTAAAGTAAGTACTACAGCGCTTGCCATACCACCTACCATAGGCGCGGCAATTCGGCTCATAACTTCTGATCCCGTGCCTGTGCCATATAGAATAGGTAATAAGCCAACAATGATTGCTACTGCCGTCATCATTACGGGTCGAACACGCATGCCTGCACCGTCTAATACCGCTTTGGCTAAATCCGTTTCGTTAGGCTCTCTACCTTCCGCAACACAATGCTCTTTCATTGCTTTAAGTGATTGATTTAAATAAACCAGCATAATCACACCTATTTCAACGGCAACACCTGCTAGTGCTATAAAGCCAACACCTACCGCGACAGAAAAATTAAAACCTTGTAGGTACATTAACCAAATACTGCCAACCATGGCTAACGGTAAGGTCCCCATAATAATGGCAACTTCAGTAAAATTTCTAAAATTTAAGTAAAGCAGCACAATAATAATGGCAAGCGTTAATGGCACAACGTAAGTGAGTTTTTCTTTGGCGCGTAACATGTACTCATACTGACCTGCCCAAGCAATAGAATATCCTGCTGGCAGAACAAGTTGGTCGGCCACAATTTTTTGCGCGTCAACCACATAAGAGCCTACATCAACGCCTTCAATATCTACAAGTACCCAGCCATTAATACGCGCATTTTCACTCTTAATACCCGGAGGTCCATCTTCAATAATAATATTAGCAACGTCTGCTAATAAAATATTCATGCCATTTGGCGCAACAATAGGTAAGCGCGATAACGCTTCAGGTGAGTTCCGGTAGTCTTGTGGATAACGTAAATTCACCGGATAACGCTCTTGCCCTTCAACCGTTTGTGTTACGTTCATACCACCAATAGCTGATGAAACAATTTGTTGTACGTCAGCAATATTTAGCCCATATCTCGCGGCTTTTTCTCTTTGAATATCTACTTTTATATATCGACCGCCAGCAACACGCTCAGAATAAACAGAAGCGGTGCCACTTACATTCATTAATATTTTTTCAAGTTGCTTTCCAATATCTTGAATTACCTCAAGATCAGCACCTGCTACTTTTATACCTACAGGCGTTTTAATGCCGGTTGCTAGCATATCAATTCGGGTTTTAATCGGCATTACCCAAGCATTAGTAACACCGGGGAGCTTCACTAAGTCATCAAGCTCTTTTCTTAAACTTTGCGTTGTTACACCTGCGCGCCATTCAGATTTAGGCTTAAATTGAATAATGGTTTCAATCATGGTTAATGGCGCTGGATCTGTTGCTGTTTCTGCTCGGCCTATTTTGCCAAATACCGTATCAACCTCAGGCACTGTTTTAATCAGCCTATCAGTTTGTTGCAACAACTCTCTGGCTTTACCAATAGAAATACCGGGATAAGTGGTTGGCATGTACATTAAGTCGCCTTCATCAAGTGGCGGAATAAACTCACTGCCTATTTTGTTTACAGGCCAAAAACCAACAATAGTCACTAAAAGCGCAATAACAAGGGTAAATTTAGGGAATTTGAGTACTAAATTTAACGCGGGTAAATATATCGTTGTTAATAATTTATTCACCGGATTTTTATGCTCAGCTAATACTTTACCTCGAATGAAATACCCCATAAGTACAGGCACTAAAGTAATCGCTAAAGCCGCTGAAGCCGCCATGGCATAAGTTTTAGTAAAAGCTAAAGGCGAGAACATGCGCCCTTCTTGTGCTTCTAACGTAAATACTGGCACAAAAGATACGGTAATAATGAGGAGTGAGAAAAACAATGCGGGCCCCACTTCGCTGGCTGACTCTGCTACAACCTGCCATCGGTTTTCTTTAGTAAGCGGTGTTTTTTCCATGTGTTTGTGCATGTTTTCAATCATGACTATTGCGCCGTCGATCATAGCGCCTATGGCAATAGCAATACCACCAAGCGACATGATGTTGGCGTTAATTCCCTGTATATGCATAACAATAAATGCGGTAAGTATGCCTACAGGTAAACTAATAATAGCGACTAACGATGAACGAACATGAAACAGAAATACGATACAAACTAGCGCGACAACAATAAATTCTTCTAGCAACTTATGCCAAAGATTACTCACCGCTTCACCTATGAGTTTAGAGCGATCGTAAACCGTCACTATTTCAACGCCGTCAGGTAAACCTTTTTGCAATAATGTAAGTTTAGCTTTAACACCATCAATGGTTTTTTGAGCATTTTCGCCGTATCGCATAACAACAATACCGCCCACTACTTCACCCTCACCATTAAGTTCTGCAATGCCTCGGCGCATTTGTGGACCTGTTCCTACTTGAGCAACGTCTTTTATACTTAACGGTGTACCTTGCTCGGTAAGCCCTAGCGGTATAGCTTCAATATCTTCAATACTTTTAATGTAGCCTGTTGTGGTTACCATGTATTCGGCTTCAGCCATTTCAACCACTGATGCGCCTGTTTCTTGGTTCCCCCTTTTTAACGCCATTTGAACGTGGCTTAGCGGAATGTTATAGGCTCTTAGTTTGTTAGGATCTACCTGTACTTGGTATTGCTTTACCATACCGCCTATAGCAGCAACTTCAGACACTCCTGCAACTGTTTGTAATTCATATTTTAAAAACCAATCTTGCAGGCTACGCAATTCGCTAATATCTAAATTACCGGTTTTATCGATAAGTGAATAAAGATACACCCAACCCACACCGGTAGCATCTGGTCCTAATTGCGGACGAGCACTTTCTGGTAAAGATGGAGCCACTTGGCTTAAATATTCCAATACTCGGCTTCGCGCCCAATATAAGTCTGTAGCTTCATCGAAAATAACGTAAACAAAGGAATCACCAAAAAAGGAAAAACCACGCACAGTTACTGCTCCGGGTACTGATAACATAGCCGTAGTTAATGGATACGTGACTTGGTCTTGAACCACCTGTGGCGACTGCCCTGTATAGCTTGTTTTTATAATAACTTGCACGTCAGACAAATCAGGTAAAGCATCAACTGGCGTATTTTTAAGTGAATATAAGCCTCCACCAATTAATATCAGCGTTGCTAAAATAACAAGAAAACGATTGCCGATAGACCATCTAATAATAGCTTCAATCATGTTAATTTATCCCTACCTTAATGACTTAAATGGTCTGGTTCTGATTCAACTTCGGCTTTACCCATAATATGAATAACGGTTATTTCATTGCCACCTTCATCTGTTTTTCTCACCTCAAAATGTAATGATTGTCCTGCCTGTAGCGTATCTACGTTTATGCTATCTGCAAGGTCAAAGTTCATTGTCATTTCGGGCCAGTCCCAAGCTTCTACAGGTCTGTGAGTTATATTAATCATACCTGCGTCTTTCATCACATTATTGACTTCACCCTGTATCCAAACCGAAGTTGGCATTTCTTCATGAGTCATACGTTTAAAGTCTGAATTTTTACTCGACTCTGAATCAATTAAAAATTGTGCTGATGTTACTACCACATCATCTTCATTAAGCCCGTTAAGTATTTCAATGCTTTCTTGATCAACTCGTCCAATCATCACCTCAATGGATTTAAACTGACCGTCGCCTAATGCAAGTACCACACGGTTTTGTTTACCTGTACGTATAACCGCTTCTTTAGGAACTAAAAGTGTATTTTCAACACCATTGGCATGTATAACCACTTGAGCAAACATATTAGGTTTTAGCTCAAGGTTTTTATTATCAAACCTTAAACGAACGCGCAGCGTACGACTTTTCGCATTTAATGTGGGATAAACGTAATCAATTTCTCCCATCCATTCTTTACCGGGTAAATAATCTAAGGTCATCGAAACCGTTAAACCTGCTTTGATTAAAGCCGTATCTCTTTCAAAAACGTCAGCTTCAACCCACACTTGATTGAGCTGAGCAATACTCATTAAGGTTTTTGCGGGATTAACATAAGCACCTTCTCTTATGTTTAATGCTTGAAGTACACCTGATTGTGGAGCATAAAAAGTAACATTTTGTGTTAACGCTCGCGTTTTCTCTAATGAGTTAATAAGGTTAGGTGAAATCTGTAATGTTTCTAATCTCGCTTTTGCCGCTTTGATTAAGGCTGTGTTATTTCGCTTTAAAGCAATCAAAAACTCTTCTTGGGCGTTTACCAATTGTGGCGAATACAAGGTATACAAGGGCTGCCCTTTTTCTACGGTATTACCTGTTGCTTTAACAAAAAGTTTTTCAACCCAACCATCTACACGTGGAGCTATATGCACCAAGCTATCTTCATTGTATTTAACATAACCGACTGTTGAAATTTCGGTATGCATTCGCTTAACTTCAACGGAAGCGGTTCTTACACCAAGGTTGTTAATTACGTGCGGAGCTACTTTTACCGCACCGGGGCCAAAATCGTCTGAAGACTCATCTTCTGCATAGACAGGAACAAGATCCATTCCCATAGCTGATTTTCCCGGCTTGTCTCTGCGGTAATTAGCGTCCATAGGCGCAACCCAATAAAGAGGTTCTTTTTCTGCTGACTGCATGGCTTCACTGTTATTTTCAGGTGACATTGATGGTTGAAAAAGACTAAGTGCGCCAGCTCCTAAAGCAACACCAACGATTAAAGTTATAAAAGTTTTAGTATATGACGACATGGTTATTCTCCAGACATTGAGTTGTTAACTGTTTCAGAAGCAATGTCTGATTGAGTAAAAAAGTAATTAATGCGCGTAACCGTTTTTAACGCGTCAATATCAATATTAAGTGCGGAAATTTTTGTATTAAGTTCGGTGATTCTTGCTCGAACCACTTCTGAAAAATCGCCATCATCGTTGGTATAGGCACTAAGCGCGACTTCAGCTTGTTCATGTGTTTGGGTTATTAGTTGAGTTGAATAAAGGGTTTGGCGTTCTGACAAACGTTTTAGTTGTCTCACTTCTTTTTCGATATTGCTGATCATCATTTTAGTGAGCAGTAGTTTGTCTGTTTTAATCGCTTCAGACTGAGCAATAGACGCTGCGACTTCTTTATCTTGGCGGTTTTCAGTAAACAATGGCACGTCAAACGTTACTCCAACAGAGAATAAATCAGCGCGGTCAATACCTGACGGCATATCGTCTCGGTAGGCGTAACTTGCATTAACACCCCACTGAGGTTTGTATTGTTGGTTAGCTAAATCAACGTCTTTTTTAGCGGCTTGTTGTGATAAGTTAATAACCAACAAAGAAGGATGATTAACTAGCGCTTGAGCTAATTTATTTCGGGAAAATGGAAGTTCTTTAAGTAAAGCAGCGTTATTTAAACGAATAACAGGTAATGTATTTGAAACTTTAAATGTTGCGGCTTGTTCGTCAAAATTAATGGCATAATTTGAATCGCTCTCATCGTAACTATGTAACCATTCGTTTAGCTGGGCGATTAACGATTCAAACTTTTGATATTGCACGCTTAAACGATCTTCTAGCTGTATTAACTCAAGCTGTGCACGAATAACATCTTGTTGTCTTGTTTTGCCAACCCCTGTTGAATAACTCGCTTTAACCACATCAGCCATTTGTTCAAATAGCCCTTTGTCGTGATTAATTAATTCAATGGTTTTTTGAGCAAGGTAAGCATCTAGCCATAGTTGCGAAACTTGGGCTTTCAACTTAGCTTTTCTGTCTTCGCGTAACAACGGAAATTTATGCGACTCAACCTTCAATTTTGATTGCCTGATCGCTAAAGAATCTCCTCGTGGAAACATTTGACTAACGCCCACTTTCAGCTGAGTCATGGCTTCTTGATCAAGATCCCAAGTATCTGTTGGAGTATTCAACAAACTTAATGACACTTGAGGATCAGGGAGTGTTCCCGCGGCAATACTTTTAAGTTGAATAGCCGATTGTTTTAACTTGTTTCCATGGAGCCAAGGATCGTTATTTTGAGCCTTTTCAATAGCATCATTCAATGAAATCACTTGTTCAGCATTTACGCTTGATACTGATAAGTTTAATAACACACCAAGTAAAACCATGGTTATTTTTGATGTATAACCAAAAGAATTTACAGCTACTGATTCAAATAAGAAGCGAGATTTATTTACAAACATTTTACCCTCCAGAATATCTGGAATAAGCTTTAGTACGCGTGAACAACACTAAAACGATTAATAAAGAATTGAGTTATACGCTTAGTTAATCAATATGATTATTAGCGGTATATGTGCAGTCAAATTTTAGATGCACTGATCCTGTATTAGGTAATAATTGGAGGGCGGTAAAGGGATTTACTATAAGAAATGGGGGTTACAGAATTGAAAAAGTTAATCGCTTCTGAAGATTCTTCAATTTTAAATAAAGAATATTCTGAGTGAAAAACTGAAACCGATGAACATGCTTGAGTTGGGCAATCACAATCAGTGTCGCAGCAGTCGATGTTAGCACTAGATTGTTCACCCATCATGCTATGGTCCATATTACTCATATCGTCCATTGAAGAGTGGTCCATCATCATTGATTTATTATGATCACAATCCATCATATTGCATGGCATAGCCGTATACGCCAGCGCTTGACCAATAAAGGTCAGCAACATAGTCGTAATAACTAATACTTTTGCAAATGATTTCAATAGAACATTCTCAAGATAACAATCTCTTTTAAAGTACATTTTAGATGTATAAAAGTAAAGCGTTTTAAAAGACTGCAGGGATATACGATGCAATTTAAAAGGGTAAATTATCTTTTAAATACAATAACTAAAACACATAAAAGATAAAGTGACAATTATTACCTAAGGTATTTCATGGAAACAAAACTCAAGCAGCACCGAGTACAATTTAGGTATTGCTTAAGTTCATAAAAACTGAAAACTATAACTAACACGCGCTTAAATGTTATAAATTTTCTTCCGCAAACGATGCTAAACGGCTACGAACTACTCCATTTAAGTGCACGGTTGTACTACCTGGGAAGTTTTTAAAACGTTCAACAATGTAAGTTAAACCTGATGTTACTGCGGTTAAGTAATTACTGTCTATTTGCGCTAAGTTACCTGAACACACTAACTTAGTCCCCTCACCACAACGAGTAATAATAGTTTTTAACTGTGACGCGGTTAAATTCTGACACTCATCAAGTAATACAATGGCATTTTGAATACTGCGACCGCGCATAAAGTTAACGGATTTAAATTGAATATTTGCCTTATCCATAATGTAATTTAAACTGCCATTCATGTTCTCGTCACTCTTATGCAGTACTTCTAATGAGTCTGTAATAGCTGATAACCACGGAGCCATTTTTTCTTCTTCCGTACCGGGTAAAAACCCGATAGATTCAGCTATCTCTGGCGTACTTCGGGTAACAATAATTTTATCGTATAAACCTCTTTCAACTACTTGTTCTAATGCCGACGCTAAGGCTAAAAGGGTTTTAAGGTATTATAAATTCAAAATAGATACACCGACCGACCGATTAAGTGTTATTATTTGCAATCATTTATCTGAAAGTCGATACAATTTTAAGGTATACCTAAGCTAGTCCTATGAATGACAATAAAAATAAAAGCATCCTCAACATCGACAATACAATTTTTCAAAGCTTAGCCCCAAAAGGCAGCTTTTTACAACATTGTTTAATCAATTCTAAATGGGATGATGAAAACGAAAAAACCTCATCTCTAGCGCATTATAATTTACGATTAGCGATATCAAAATTGCTACAGCTAATAAATACTGATGAAGAAGATCACCAAGCACTAATCCATTTATTAGTGAGTAAACCAGAGACTGTAACCATCAAAGATCTAATCCAAGGTTACAAGTCAGTTGATCTAGCATTAGTAAACAGCTTTCCTTTGAGCAGAGCCAAAAGCTACAGCACCGCAGTCAGAAACTTTTTCAATTCATTCAGTGCTCCCATAGAAAATGGTTTTAATGCATCAGAATTAACATATGAAACACTATTATCAACAAATGTAGACTTTAAGAAAAATCCCAACATCGATCTTTTTGCCATTGATGTAAAAAATAAGATTAAGTTTACCGTTATTGATCCCGACACTTTGCCAAATCTATTTGTTAAAGACTCGGTTTTACACGATCTTCTGATCAATTTAGAAAACGCTTCAAAAGAACAGCCATTTGAATACTCCGTCATCGCAGGCTTTAAAAATGTGTTACGCGAAATTGACAAGTGGCCTGAAAATTCTCAGATAAAAATACTACTCAACAGCCCATTAAACGAATTAACGCTAAATACAATTATCGATTCGCTAATCGATTTTGAGAAAAACTTACATAAGGCTTTACCAAATAGAAAGTTGAATCAGCCAAGTACACTGTTTAGACAGAAGCTCTTTGAGCATGGGCTAACTGCTCCTGAACTAAATAAAGCGAAAGACCTCTTCAAAACCAACTTTAACAAAGCTGGTCAGTTAAAATTTAAGCCACGCTTCATAATACAGTGTGAAAACAATGAGCATATTGTAGATTCATTTCAACTACCATTAGTTCTGCCGTTGGAGAGTGTGGGCGAGGATTGTTTTAGTCAGTTCGAAAAAATATCAGAAACCAGCCCTGCCGATACGGACAGCGTAACTGACCTAATAGAAATCTTGATACTGCTTCAGCAAGGGGGATATAGTGATGGGAGATTACTATTTGCTAAAAAGCCCGAAGACTTGATTACTTATAATGTTTCCAAGGGCTTAATCGATCTAGAGTTATTAATCACCGAACACTTCCCAAACAATAAGCAAGAAAAGCTGCAACTCATTCGTGACTTTCTGAACCTATGCGAAACCCCAACTCAAAGTGGAAGGTTACTAAAAGATTTTGAGATTGATTCGACTATTAATCCAAAAGAAAAAATTAATACAATGGCTTTTCAAGGTTATTCCAAAGCTAACGGTAAAAAGAATGATATCACCGTAAAATTTAACCTGACCAAGCTAAAACCTTTGTTGAAATTAAACAGTGTCTTAGTCACAGCTTTGAATAAATTACAAACGCACACAGCGACTACACCAATGCCTGCCACATCTTTATCTGACATAGAGCGGACTTTGGGCTATATCGTAGATACATCACTAGAGTCAGCACAAATAAAGCATATCCTTACCAACCCACTGTCTGAATTAGAACAGCGAGATTTCAGGTTAGGTTTTGCTCAGCTTGAAGACATCATCGATGAGATGGATATACAATTAAAGGCACTTAGAAGCCAAGGTCTACGTACATTCTTAAGTAATCATGCTGGTAAAATCAACGGCTTGATTGATATAAAAAACTGTGGTTTTAAATCTAGATTTAGCGCATCTGACGAAATGAATGCTCAAAAGCTAATTGAGCCTGTTGATGAGAATGGTGATGTATTACCCAGCCCTATTCAAAATCAACAACAATCGCTATCAGAGTTAAGAAAAAATGTACAAGAGTACTTTGAAAAGCCAATTAACCAGATACTAAATTCGTGTAAGAAAGAAGTTGAATGCTATAAGCAGCTTGTATCTACTTTTAACACTTACACGAAAAAAGACGAAAATGGGGTTCACATCAAAAATATCCCAGAAGAAGTTACTGCTTTAGTTAAAAACAATCAAGTTGAGGGAGGTAGAGGAATTCTAAAGTCACAAGCGAGTGCCATTAGAAAAGAATTTACAAATGAAGTTGTGATGGGTGCTTACCTTCGGCATCAACTATCCATTGGAACAACAAGCACAACCTACTGCTCTCAAAAATCTGAGTTAATCCCAACTTATGTGAAACATTGGTTTCCTAACTCAAGTACAGGTATGAGAGACTTCTTTTGGTCAGGCATATTTTTACCAAAAAACATTCTTCTTGTGTGCTTTATCAGATTAGCTATTAGAACCACTTGGAATAAAGATGTAATAGCTACGTTGACTCGTGCAAATTTGCCAGAGCAAATACCAGAAGGACCTTTTGTACTTGCTGGGTTCAAAGAAAAAGTAGGTAAAGAGGCTACGCCCGTTACGATTGAGCCACATGAAAAAGAAATTCGTGAGGTGATCAGCTTTCTTATCCAACATCATGACAACATGGTGCGAATGGGCTTTAAGCAAGAGAGTATTTGGGATACTCCGGGTTCGACAAAACTAAATTTCCTATCGGCAAGTATTTTAGACAGGCTACGCGATCACTATACCCTTCCTTATTTTCGGATGGAGTTATTAGCCAAACATCAAATGAATCTAAGAAAAGGTATCGACGGTAGCTTAGTAAATTCACAACGTGAACGAAATCATGCAACCAGTAGAGTAACTTCTGCTTATCTAACGCACCCTATCGCCGTGATTGAATATGAAGCCAACAATGCAGACTTCCAGCGAAAATTTGAAACAACCGTTCAGTTTAGACATAAAGAAGCATCTATAGAGAAATACGGCTTAGATCGTAGCAACATTGACGAGGATTTGATCGTAGCACCAGCAGAGCATAAAGAAGAATTGCCTGAATGGTTTATTTTAGCAGACGGCTCATCATGCACAGACATCTTCGCTGCTGTTGATAAATCTAAACAGGATAGTATCTGTAAAGGTCGAAAGTGCCATTCAGGAGAAGGTTGCGAGTTCAATCGCGTTGAATTGGGTGTTGATGAATTTGTACGAACCCTGCGACATCAGGCTTATTACATAGCACGTGGAGAGGTGCTGTTGGCAAAGCATGGTAGAGAATATTTTGATGAGTATATTGCACCTGACATGCGATTTACGTTTGGTTTGGTGAAGTATGTAGAGTTATCCAATCCTCTAATGTTCAAAGAAGCTAAAGGGAGATTAGAAAATGAACAGTAATCTTAAGTACCAATTCTTAGAAGATATAAAGCCGGAAGACATACTGGAAGAGCATGATGATCTGCTTTTAGAAAATGCAAAACTGTTGCAAGTTACAGATGAAAAGCTCTCTATTGAAGGTACTGTTTTACATTATCACGCAAAGATAACTGGCGCTAAAGCCAATGAAACGGTGCTACAAAAAGGCTCTGTAGATCTGCGAGATATATGGGTTCCCGGTGCTGCGGGGTGGCAGCACCCAGTGCCTATATTGGTTTACCCTGACTATGCCAAGGCACTTGTTGAAATCATCGATATCTATGCAAACAGAGCTAAACATACGCCGACATTTGTAAAAACAGGGGTAATGTCGCAAGTTAACGTTGCAGCGCAATTCATTGAATATATGTGCTTACATGGTCATCTCGTACTAAATGGAGTAAATCAAAAGCAAATCGATAAGATGAAAGTAACGCTCAAAGAAGGTGGTATTCCAGCAACGCTGGCCTTGCATGACCGAGTTAATTCATTTGTCGATTTGTTAATCGAGAATGACGAACTAGAGCCATTTTTAATCAAAGACGGTAATACCGAAAACTCTAAAGTAACGAGTATAAGAGTACCTAAAATTGCCCAATGTATCGGTGCGGTTAGTCTTGAAAATCAAGTTCCAACTAGTGTTTACCAAAGAGTAACAGAACACCTAAAATCAAAGGGAGTTAAAGTCGGTGCTCGTTTAGCATCCAAAGGCGCATCTTCACCTTCTCAACCAGCCGTTAAATCTTTGAATAACTGGTTTGGTACTTGGAATAGGTTTGCAAAACTAGATAACGAAGATCGGATGCAGTTTATTCCTTTTCCTAACCCTAACCAGCTTTCTAAAAAGCTAGGTAAAGTAGCTGGTCGCACAAAAAACTTGGATTTAGAACATGTTGTTGATCTATTGGGCGGTTCACACCTTTGGGTATACGAATATTCATCCAAAATAATTTCATTAGTAAATGAAATTACCAACTTAAAAAATCAATACCTTGATGAAGGGCTTCGCCATCGAACACTGACTGAAGGTAGATTTCCAGAATTTTTAGTTAGCTCAAAAAAAGTTAAAGAGCTTGAAAAGCTGCTTGGCATTGAAATCCATAAATCGAGTTTAACTGCTTCAGATAAAGAATCAGAGGCGTTCTCTGTAACCGAGGTAATCACGTTATTGATGACCGCATGTTATGTCATATTGCAAACTTACAACGCAAGAAGACAAGCAGAAATCCAGCACCCTCTCATCGGTATTACAGAAGAGTTCTTCCGTTGCAAAGATAAAAAGTTCAATTGGTATCAAGCCTGCTTTTATAACGAGAAAAATGGTGAGCGCCGCTGGTACACAACTAATAACGGTAGTACCAAAGCAATTCAATGCTTAATTAAATTGAAAAAAGCATGGGGGGCTGTTGATGTTGACGGCTTGTTTAATGTGCCAACCTTTAGAATTGATGAACAAGATAACTTCAAACACTATAAATATCATTTTAATAAGGGAAAAGATTCAAAGATCACTGGCAACGCCTTCTTAAAAATGATGCTAGGTGATGCAGAAGTGGATATGAAAAGCCACCCATTCAGACGTATCTATGCCGTTATTTACCATTATCAGTACAAAAACGCAGACTTACTAGCATTATGTCACCAGCTAGGACATGTTGATCCCGATGAAACAACTGTGTATGTGACGGAGCCTGCCGCTAGAGAAACGCATGAGCAACTTCATCATAAAACCAAGCTGACTCGAAATGAGAGAGCTGAATCTACCATTGCGATTAAAGAAGAAAACAAAGCACTAGATAAAATAATTGCTGAAGTAGGTGTTGAAACAACGGCAAAAGATATTCTGGCTCTACTTATGGGCACCGAAGAAATGGCAGGTAAATATACTTCTTATTTGAAAAAGGTTTACCGAGTTTTACAAAAGAGTGTCAGATTCAACAACTATACCAAAGACAAGTACGGTAAAGGCTTTAGCGAATTACCTGACGAAGAAAAAAGTAATGAAATGGCTCAAGTGCTGGATGCTAGAGGCCACAAACACAAACCTAAACCACATGCTACTTGCCATAAAAAAGAGGGAGAAGCTAAAAAGCATAAGGCACCTTGTGAACCATCTGTGTGTAAAGGCTGTGCATACCAAGAAGTAAAACGAACCCAGCTTAATATTATGAAAGAAGACTTAATCGCGCTAAAGGCAGTCCAAGCTGATTATTTGACGCTCCCTGTTGAACGTATGCGAGCTAAGGAACAAAGCGCTAATTTAGAGATTTTAATTGAAAGCCATGAACGCACAATGAAAAGAAGTAAGAGTATTTTCCAAGCGGAGCAACCTAATGGCTAAGACAAAACAAACCCAAGATCCCCAACAAAAAGAAGCTTTTGAGCGCATTGAAAGAAAAGTGGAAATACTTGAAAAGTGGGCAAGCGAGGGAATCCCCTTTGTATTAGTTAATGGTAACAAACAGGTTGATGACAAAGGAAAATATGTCCTTGAATTCTTCCCTACCAGCCCTACAGGGCTTAGAAAGTGGAACGGTAAACAAAATAGTAAGGATGTTGTTAAGCAATATGATATTCCGACATATACAACATCTGCAAAGTCTCTGGATGCAATACCTACGAGCTTAAAGCTAAGAATTTATGGCGATAAAAATAAACTAAACATTTGGGAAAGACTGAAGTTTAAGGCCAAGCTGCAAGCCAACACTAAAGAAAAGAACGCCCTGCAAGAGCTAGAGGAAGAGCTTAAAGTATCTAAAGTTAATCACCAAGGGCTAGCAAACGAATTAATTGAACTTAGAGTGACTAACAAATACTTGGAAGAAGAGAACTGCACGTTAGAAAACCAGATTGAAAGTATACGTTTGTCTATAAAATCCCAGCTTGATCTGAAGAAAAAATTACTTAAGCAGTCTGAGCTAAAAAGTAAGAAACTCAGTATCGAAAATACAAAGCTGAAAAAGCTTTTAGACGAACATGGTATCGGCTACGAAAATGCTGACGAGAGCACCTCTATTATTGATTTTTCGGGGAAGTAAATAATGGTGAATAAGCGCAGAAAATCTTCTCAGGATATCGGTAAACAGAATGCTAAAAAGATAGCTGATTGGGTAAATACTTCGCCTGTTATCCCTTTGTATCAAGGTCGGGTTAACAAGACTCAAATTTTCAAGATGCATAATGTGCCTAAATCAACCCTAGATACGAATGAAGATCTACAAAAATTATTTGATCCTGATGGTCCAATAGAGAAGCTAGTTCGAAAACAAAAAGGGCTTGAGATTGAGCTGTCTAATGATGTTGAAGAAGAAAATTCAGTAAAAGAAAATCTAGAAAATACGGTTTCAAATAGTGAGCTTGAATTGAAAGTTAAGGCATTAGAGACACAGCTTAACTCTATTCAATTAGATCTGGCTTCAGAAGAGTTTTTGTTGGCAACAGGTCGGTATATTCCAAAACTTTACTTGGATGATGGTGACGTGTCATGCAAATAAGCAATATATCGTTTCACGAAGATGTTAAGCAATTAACAGGCGTAGTCACTTTAGTTCGGCACCATACACAAGATAAACGTGGTATTTCATCTATTTTTTTATTAAAGGTTGCACGTGAAAAAATAATCGTGAAGGCTGAATTCGGTGCAATCACCTCAATCCCACAAACAGGAGAAATCTGGAGGGCGACTGGTGATTATTTCTTTGATAAAGAGTATGGCTCACAGTTTGTTGTTAATGAGGCTTCAAAGCAGCACCCCAGCGCAGAAATTACAACAGATGTTCTTTGTGATTTTCTTATCTACAACGCCCATTTCGTCGGGATAAATAGCTATTGGGCGAAGAAACTTAAGCTCGCTTTTGGTGAAGATTTATTAGCTGTTTTACAAAGTTACTCAGCTAAAAAGTTATCTAACTGTAAAAAGCTAAAAATCTCACCAGTTATGGCCCAAAATCTTTGTGATGGTTGGGCTAAAGCTGTTGGTGAAACTGAATTAAATCTATTTTTTGAACGACACGATTTACCAGTTGAGTATGTTGAAGCGACTCGTCAGCTATTAGGACATGACGCAAGTAGCCTGATAAAAAAGAATCCATATCTGCTCTATCCTATAACCTCTGTAAATGCTGCAAAGCGGAGATGGAAATCACTAGACAAAAAATTAAGAGTTAATTTTGATATCAATTTGAACGATAAGCGTAGAGCGATTTCATTTATTGAATCACTACTCTATTCAGCACTAAGCAATAACGGTGATATGGCATTACCTGCTGATGAAGTCAAAACTGAGCTGATTGAAGCGGGAATTGAGCTAGAACTTGATGAAGTTGAAGACTGTGCTTTTCAGACGCTTTGTTTCAACAAACAAAATAACACTATACAAATTTTAGGTCATCAGGCGATTGAGAAGGCAATAAATGCATTATTTCACAGGCGTTTATCTAAGATAAAGCAGCTATTTGATAGGAGTTCATTGGCGTTTGGCGAAACGTTATCAGTACTAGAAAACAATAATATTGAGCTAAATCCTCTCCAGTTACAGGCATTAGGTAATGCCTTTAATCAGCCTGTTTCTTTTATTGTCGGGGAAGCTGGAACAGGAAAGTCTTTGCTATCCCAGATCATCATTGATGTATGCCTTAATAATGGTATTAACGTTTGGAAAGTTAATTCAGTTGTTCGTAATGAAGATAATATACTGCCTAATTTAAAGGGAGAATCTATTAATCGCTTCATTTCACAGGCAAAAAAGCGAAACCTAAAAGGCGCATTGTCTGAGGCACTTATCCTGATAGAAAATTCAAATTCAGTTGATATGTTAACGCTGTATAAACTTTTAAAGGTTATTCCTCTTAACGTTCACATTTGCTTTATTGGCGATAAATTTAAATTACCCCCTATAGGTCCGGGATCGTTTTTCAAACAGGCTGTTGAATTAAAAGATGAAGCCCTAACAGAGTTAATTGAAGTGAACGGTGCCGAGTCCCAGTCTGATATCCAACGGCTGTATAGCTCTTTAATTGGTGGCGCTGCATCATCAGTATTTGATGCTATTCCTGCATTTGACGTGTCAGAAGAACAAAGCCTAAGTATTTACCATACTGAAGATAAATCTCACGAGATGCTTAGTACCGTTGCGACCAATATTTGGTTTGAATTGACTTCAATGTTAAGTGATGTACCTAAGATCATTTGCTCTAGTCCTCAATTGTGCGATGGCATAAATTCCCAAATTCAACGGGTTCGTTTTGATCGGAAAAAAGTAGCAAAGCTAGAAATTGGAGAATCTATTTTCTACGCGGGGGAGCCAATTATTTTTGCCAAACCTAATAAATTTGTCGATGTACCAGTTGGCACATTAGCAGACATTGTAGAAGTTTACGAAAAGCCTGTCGTTGCATATGGACGTGAGTGTTGGATGAAGATAGACATTGGCGGTGATTGTATCGATTTGTCATTAAATGATATTGAAAGTATTGCACTTTGTTATGTAATTACGGCTCAGAAGGTTCAGGGTAATCAATTTAATCATTCTTTAGTTATTTTGGATAATTTCTATTTGATTGATAAATCATGGCTTTACACATGTATAAACGCATCTAGAGAGTCGATGTTATTTATCGGCAATAGGAGTCAATTAGTCAATGCGGTTGATGCCTCAGAGTTTAGCGCTAAGAGACATTGTGGCGTTCCGCTTAAATTGGAGGTTTCAGATGAGTAACGGTATTACTGAAACAAAGATACGCTATGATCGTCAAGACCACTATGTTTACCAAGATATCAACGGAGAGGTCCTTTGGGGGCCTACTGACTTTCTAATCAATCTTGATAGAGATCCTAAGACCAAGCGCACTTATCGAAAGGCTATCAGACGATTATTTAAATTCTTAAACTCTGGCAAACATAAAATAAGCTGGCTTGAAATGAACGACTCACGCATGAGGGAGTTTAGGGCATTCTGTTTAAAAGCAACAAAAGCAGATTCTCGCTACAGAGGTAATGAAAACGTTGCCAAGCAAACGGTCAACAGTGATTTTTTGATGCCAATCTATAACTTTTATCATTGGGTACAAAAGCAAGGTACATATCACCCAAATATTCTTGGTTTTGATCCGGCCAATAAGTTTTCATATCAAATAACATCATCATTATTATTGAAAGAAATCGCCGTATCTAGAAATGAAAAGCCAAATAATAATTCACTTTATCCAGAATTATTTAGAGATTGTGATACGAGAAGCCGAAACAGAAAAGATGCAAGTGAGTATGAGCTAGAAGAACTAAATAATTACATAGTTAATGAATATCAGGGCTATGAGCGAGCGTCACTACTCTTAATTGCACAGATCATGAATGAAACGGGTAGCCGCCCGATTTCAGTTAGTAGCTATCGTAGACTTCAATTTTCTAAAGAAATCATCGAAAAAGAGTTCTTCCTCAACAAGCAAGATAGTTTATCAATTGTTCCAAAGCTGGCTAAGCAAGGAAATACTATGCCAGTGAGCTTTAGATTCTCAACAGTGCTCGCTGTCAGGAATTTCGTTGAGAATGATTTGGAAGAGTTTCTCACCAACATTGATACTGGCAACTACGATGGTCATTTGTTCATAGACCCCAACAACTTTAAACCATTAACGGCGGAAAATATCAGCAAGCTCTTCAGTGAAATCACCACAGAACTTGGCTGGCCTAAAGGTAAATCGATATACTCATTACGTCATAAATTTTCAGGCGATAGCCTTGATAAGCATTTGGACGCTGCAATAGAGCTAGGCTTTAGTGCTAATGAAACCGCAATTGCACTTCAGATGGAAAAAGAGATGACCCATCGTAGCTCCGGCTCTCTAGAAGACTATATTTCGAGTCGTAAAAGAACGATGCAACAAACTGAATCTTTTAAGAAGTCATTAAAAATTAGTGAACTAGAATCAGATAAAACTCGCCTTGAGTTAGAAAGGCAAAAAGCGATAGAAAGCGCAGAGCAAAAAGATGCAGAGAATCAGGCACTGTTATTAGAAATTCAAAAGCTACAAAGCCAACTAAAAGACGGCGATATTAATTAGTAAATATCTGAATCGGGGATCTCAAGATCTCCTAGATCACCAACCTGCGAATAAAAAGGATGAGTCTCAAATGTATATATTTTATCATCGGACTCGTTATCTTTCGAAACGGCATAGTCAAAGCTTGTAGTGTCGGATTCTAACGAGTCGAGAACGTCACTAAGTTTTGGGTACTTGAATTCAAGTTTCCTATTCATCGTAAACCTCTATAGTTCGCCCTGAGTAATTATAGTATAGAATGAGGGTCATAGACTCTCCCGTTCAGCAAATGCTAAGAAGTGGTGCTTACGATTGAGTTTTTGAAAAAGTAACCTTTGAGAGGTTACTTTTCAAAGGAGTACAAAATAGTAACCGTTGAAAGGTTACTACTTGGCGGCAAACTAAATCTATAGTAGATCTCAATTCTAGTTTTGGTGTTACTTTGAATACGCAAGCTTAAGACTATAATCAGTGAAAATAAAAAATCCACACACGCTCAAACAAGCTTTAGCAAATATGAAGCTCGAAAACTTGTCTCCATCTCCTGAAGTTAGTGTACTTCTGCAACAAGCATTAGTGGATGAGAACATTGACACAGATGACATAAGAAGCCTATTACGTGCTGCTCACCTAACTGATGAAGAATGTTAGTACACTGAATATCAATCGACTCGGTGAGCAATTACAAAACCGTGACCAATAATAATTGAGAGAATTATTTCTTCAACATTAAGGGCAATTTTGAATATTGGTATAATGACACTTATTAATTGAAGAGCCTGTTTATGAAAACCATAGGTAAACTTGCTAAAGAGCTTAACATTAGCGTTGAAACAATCCGTTTTTATGAGCGTCAAGGTCTGATAGAGCAGCCTTTAAAACCAGAATCTGGTTACCGAATGTATGGCGATGCCCTTGTCAATCAACTCAAATTTATTCTGAAAGCTAAAGCATTAGGGTTTACGCTGAAAGAAATTGAATCACTGATGTCACTCAGCGGAAATTGCGCAGATATAGAGTCGATGGGGTTGCAAAAGCTGCAACTCATACGAGATAAGATCGATGATTTACAGCGATTAGAGAACGTGATTCAAGATATGACAGATTCTTGCAAGGCCAATCAAGACCCAAAAACCTGCCCCATTATAAATTCACTTAAATAGCTATTGACCCCGTACTTATGTACGGAGTTTATACTACCTTAAAAATTGAGGTAGATAGTTATGATCAATAAAATTCTAGATAAAGTAGGTTCTGGTGGCGTTTGGCTAGCCGCCCTTAGCTGCACAGCATGTTTTCCGGCACTCGGCTCATTGGCATCCGCTCTTGGGTTAGGTTTTCTTTCACATTTTGAAGGGATAGCGGTGAACACCTTATTGCCATTATTTGCTTCACTAGCGTTGTTAGTTAATTTCTATAATTGGTATCAACATCGAGATTCATTGAGAGGCGTTTTAAGTGTCATTGGCCCAATTGCAGTATTGCTGACCCTGTATCCTTTATGGCAATACGACTGGAGCACTTACTTATTTTACTTTGGGATCATTTGGATGGTCGTAATGTCTATTTTAGATATTGTTAAGCCCATTAAGGAACCAGTATGCAAGGTATAGAACTAGAATCTAAAATCACTTGCCCCGAATGTGGATTTAGCAAGGTGGAAACCATGCTAACAAACGCTTGTCAGTGGTATTACGAATGCGAAAGCTGTAAAGCACTGCTTAAACCGTTAAAAGGTGATTGTTGCGTTTATTGCTCTTACGGAACAGTTAAATGCCCTCCTATTCAAAAAGGGACGACCTGTTGTTCAAAAAACGAATTGTGAAGATTCCATATTAGCCAATAAATAGATAGACTGAGTACAATAATTACATCTATTTGAGGTGACAATTGGGGCTTATAGTACAAGGAAATGTCGTTAAAGTTGATCACGATAATAAAGAGTGGTTGAAAACCAGACCTCAAGGAAATCCAACCAAAGAAGAGATAGGCGGCCTAACAATTTATTCTTTGTTTAAGAGATTATTAGCTTCGGCTAAATCAAGAAGAAAGCACCGTAAGATCCCCGGTGATAACTGTCCAATAATCTACGCATTAAAAGGCAAAGATAACCTTACTACTGATATTACCAGCATTAAACTACTCAGAGAAAGCTATAGTGTTATTGTTAACAGTTTTCAAGCTGAAGAGCCTAATGGCTATGACCTGATTATCTCGATGCCCTCTTCACACAATATTAGCCGCCTTATTGGCAAGCGTTTAGCAAATATTTTTACTGCGCATCACTCATCCGACTTTTTACGTAAGTTGACTATTGAAGAAGCTCTTGCACTATTAGATAGAGCTGATATCAGCGTGGAAGAGCATAAAACATTATCACATAGGCTGAGAAAGCAATTGACCGAGAAAGGATTTCAAGGCGATTTTTCTTTAAAAGGAATTCCCGTTCCATACAGAAGTGAATTTCCTCCGTTATGCTTGAATAACACTACAGTGGTTAATAACGAGCCTCAACGAATTCTATTAGTAGATGATCTTCTTGCCACTGGTACTACATTGAAAACAGCACATGATCTGGTAAAATCCTGTTACCCGCACGCAGTAGTGCATGGTGCGAGTCTAATCAGCTCATCTGCTAAATGATCTTGACGAATACGTCAATTAACATCATAATTGTAAATATAGAGTGTGCTTGAGTCTCCCCGCTCTTAAAATCCAGACGAGACCCGCGTAGGCACCTTGCTGAAGGTCGGTTCGTAAAGGACGAGTATTTGGCAGGTTAGGCAGCGGCTAACCCTTCAACTCTTTGTTGTCGTATTAGTAACTTTAGGAGAGCTTTTTGCTCTCCTTTGTTCTTTCTGGGATTTGATATTTAATTAGACCCCGATTCCTTCTGCGCTGACTTTTATTCCATTTATTGTTACGCTTCTCGTTATATACCTTGCTCCGTCAAAATGCTTCAATTCAGTAAATCTAGTCTCTCGGAGATATACATCGATGACATTACGAGGGTTGGAAAGATCAACACTGTTTTGACCATTTGATTCAGTAAAAGAGCTTTCATAATAGCCATTTTGGTAAAACTCAATTGACCCCCAACACCCAGATAGTACCTTCTTAAAAGTATATAAATCGTAAAGGCAGATTCCGTTGTGGAGTGTAATGCAGTCAAGGGAACCAATATTATGAACGACAATTGGTTTTAGATTTAAAATTTCATCTTTAGTTAAGCCATTTTCAATTAGGTACTCCCTTGCTGAGCTGGAGTTATTGACGACTTCATCTAACCTTTCAAGTTGAAGTATTCCCGTATTAAGCTTTTTGTCTTCCTGCCCGATAAGCTTGAACCACGATTTCAAACCAGCTTCCGTATCTGTAGTAACATGTTTTAGCTGAACCGCGTATACGATATTGATTGATTTATCTCGAATGAAAAAATCAACATCTAGTCTTAAATCAGGGTAGTCAGACGAATCAAATTTATCAGGCTTTAGTTCAAATTCGAGAACATCAAGGTGATTACATTTTATCAAATCATCGAGTAAAAAACGGGTTTGCTCTTTTTCAAGTAATGAGTGCCAATCAGGTCCTTGCTTTTTCAAAGCAAAATATTCCATCTGTTGGATTAGGCCACGTACCAATTTCAGTGGCCCCAAAACTAGTCCTCCATTTCTAATATCAAAGAGCCTATCTTCTGGTTTGTTCTTTTTCTGAAATTCCTTGATCAGCTCATAAGTTCTCAATAGTCCTTTTCTCTCTGGGTATTGACGGATCATTCGTTTAACCTCGCCCTTACTTAAAGGTTTTTCAGATTTATCGATCTCCTTTCTTTGAACAACATTTACCAAGAAAATTACCAGATCTGCGATTTCATGAAATAGTTCCAACGTTCTACTGCCTAAGCCTAATCGCCAGTGCTGAGGAATAATTGAGAGTACTCTGGCATGTAGACCTTGAATTGAGTCTGTCATAGGCTCATCATTTTGGTAAGTCGCAACAGCGAAGCTTGCGATAGCATTTGTTGCTGCTTTTAGGGATAAAAACTCTAATGAATCGCCAAACCAAATTGGAGTGAAAAGTTCCGGCTCAATCTGTTTAAACAAAAATGAACCATCTTGTTGTACCTCCAACTTTAATGTTCCTGAGGTTAGCAAAGCAAAATGCTGCACAATCCAAGCAATATCTAAGATTTCTGATACTAATTCAGTATCTAACTCTCCATTATTCAATAAAATCTGTTGATCATTAATAAGTTCAGCAACATTCATATTAACGTTACATACGTGGTTATCAATACCAATTGAAGTTAGCGTTAAAGGTGTGTCATCTTGAAATTCCGATTGAACATTTACGTAATTCGTCGTTTGATCAGAAATAACATCCTTAATCCTTTTATACCCTTCTACATCTTTGGAAGAAAAATCCATATAATTAGCAAGCTTGAGTTGTGATTTGTTGAGCAAATCAATTAACTGTTCGGCTGGTTTGTGACCTTCGAACATCTTATTTAACCGAGGAATGTTTGCGGGATTGGCAAAATATTTATGAGGAAAACTCAACATAGAAAAAGCGGCTTTCATGGCTCGTTGATCTTGGGTGTTAATTAAAGGCACTGACATAACGACTATATGTATTCCTTACTGGTGTTAACAAATTCTATGTGGTTCTATTGCTGAACAGGTTTAGATTGAAGAGATTTAACAGCATTGTGATTAAATACAGATGATGTTACTCCGTCAAAATATGCACATTGGTGGCTGTTACACGCTATTGAATAGCCAGTATATTTTTCAACCACCCCTTTATTAACTTCGACTAATAGTTCATCAACCGCAACCTGATTATTCTTGATCTTTTCCATATATTGCTCGGCATTTTCTTTGCCTACATGTTCAGCCGCAATAAGCACCAGTATTACAGAAAGATAAAAAAACACTCCAGCACAAACATACCAAAACACTTTTGCTGAAAATTCTGCAAAGTCTTCTAATGCAGGATGTAGTTCAATTTTATTGGGTTCTTTATTGAATGCATTTCTTAGCTTTGAAAATGCTGGTTCGACAAAATTGGAGCGTTTCGCTATTTCGATAACCAAAATAGCTAAATATGCCGTAATCAGTACGCCAGAAGCGCATAATAAAACAAAGCTAATATTAGGAGCGGTTAAATTAGCAAAGGCAAAAAAGCCCTGATAAAAGATCCTATCAATTGACAATGGAAATTGCGTTTCTTCTATGCCAAACGTTTTGAGAAAACTTAAATGATACATCAACCCAAGCGCATATAATGCCGCTAAAATCAGGCTAATGATCACTGACGCATGATTTAAAAGTCCTTTCATGTTACCTCTGGTTTTCAGGCTCTGTTTTCGGATGTTCACGGTGATCATCAGGCAACTCTTCAAGTAAATCATCACTGTAAAAATCGAAGATCATCTCACCAGTAGTTTGTCGCTCAGTCCAATAGCGCCCTTTTAGCCTACGCTTAGGGTTTTCAATAATGGACAAGACACATGCGCCATCATGGGGGTTACTCCTATGCGACAAACTAGCTCGTGGTCTACTCGTATAGCTGTATGTAAGCTCTTTTTGCTGACGCTGTTCGTCAATTAAAAAACCTTCTACATAAGAGTCACTCTGCATTTCAGAAGTTCGAACAACATATGATGTTGAGAAAAATGTCTGTTTAACGGTGAGCATTGCAGGTATAGGAGCTATTTTATTACCTGTAGCTTCGTCTACCCAGCTAGAATATACATAACCAACCCACGTACCGTTTAGATCGGGAAATGGTACTAGCCACCCCCTAAATATTTTAAACTTCCACCCCCATTTGACAAAAATAGCTATAAGCAATAAATCAGCACTAACAACTTTAGGTACAAGGCTAAAAAAATCTTTAGCTAAAGATAGGTTCAGCCCACTAATCCAAGCAAAACCAAACCAGATAAGCGCTGATACTCCAATTAAAACGTAAATGGTGCTTTTGAGTACTATATTTTTCATTATTCGTACCCAACATAATTCCATGCCGCAACTAACAACTTACGGGCCTGCTGTTTTGTCCATTTTTGATTGGAACCAAATAAATATTTTAACTCACTAACTTCACCCCATTCATCAGACGATTCTTTTCCCAATTCTGCGTACAGATATACTATCGCGTTGCGTAAAACGTCATAAAAAGTAGTGTAATTGAAATATTCATTTGGCACGTTCCAGATCAAACACTCACATAAAAATCCCGGAATGCCTTTAGCATCCTCAATTCCATTTGCGGCCATTTCATTCGTTAATTTTTTAAAGACACGGACAGTTCGCTTATATTTTCTTGAAGTAAGTGTATTTTTACTAACACCGTTTTCGTAATGTTGTTCAGGCCAATTGATGATTTTTTTACCATCGTCAGAAAATTGTTGGACACCTGTAATATAGCTTCCATTAGTTTTAAATCGCCTGTGTTCCATAAATGGTGCAACATCTGCTTCAACTCTATAAGTGTTAGCTTTGATATCAAAGGCTTTGCTTCCCCGTGTTACCGCCGCCCTACCAAACTTGTCAACTAATGCCTTTTCTATGTCATCTTTGAAGTCATCAAAGCTATAAGATGCAGCAACATAGCCAAACGAATCTCTGTTATACCCTTTAGGGTAATGTCCAAAAAAGACATCCGAGCAAACAATCCCGACATCAACGTCAGAATCGGCCTGTACATTTACTTTATTTCGATAAGATCCCTGCAAAAAAACATTAATCGACTTGCTCTTAAGTTTTTCGGATGATTCTATTGCACTTTTAATCATACTAATGGCATTTTCGCAGCGCACTCGCTCTGTTTTTCCCGGACCTGTTGACCAGTCTTTAAACTTGTGTTCCCAATTTGATGTACCCAAGGCTTTAGCTGCGGAATTATTAAAAGACATATGTCCCCCTTCTGCGCTCGAAAGCGCAGGTAATAGTTGCAATTATTTACTATCTTGCTTTATTTGATTGAGATAGTACTGACGCAGCGAAAGACTTAGTCTCATCACTATATTTGCTACTTTTTAATACCTCAGAAGCTTTTGTTTCCATCTCACTACTAGTCTGGTTGCTTGAACTTGACTGGCTTAATACAGATGCTGCAAGCGACTTTTGCACTTGCGATGCAGATGGGTCGTTTAATGTGGACGCTGCTTTTGACGCTAACGCCTTTGAGGATTGCTTAGAATTAGTCATTTAAACTACTCCGTAAAAAATTAATAAGAATTTGGGCATCAAACATCAAGCAAAATGCCCTAGTTTTAGCTAGCTGTTATTCAGCAGGAACCAAAAGAGGCCAAGCCTTACAACCATATTTTCGAGCATCTAATAGTTGTTTTGACTTGGGATCTTTACGATATCTGCGAAAAATCAACTTCATGCCCTTAGGAACACGGATCTTCTTTTTCTTATCGGCCATCGCCAACTCCTTAAAGTTTTAAAGAGAGGCTAAAGGTTGAAATTAATTACGAAATAGACTAAATTTAGCCGCGCTTGGAACGTAAAAAATTCCTTAGATGTGCCTCTCAAGTATGGTTCATCTTTGCCTGATCTTGCTGGTAACTCGATCAGGCAGTCCTTTCCTTGATAAGCTTTTTTGACTTTCATAAACCTAATGATTCAATCTAATGTACAACAAAGCTAGACCATCAAAATAAATTTTGATGGTCTAATTATACATATTCGAACAAAAGGATCAAAGTTTTTTTTGATGGTCTATTTAATTGCGTAATATTTGAATTCAACACCGCCAGTTTCTGACTTATCTTCTACACGAAGTAAGAAGCCATCTTCATATAGCGATTTTAGTTTTGTACTAGCGTTATTCACTTTAAAACCAAGGTATTCAGCAACATCACTTGCACTTGAAATACCATTCTTATAAACGAAATCAAATATAGGTTTATTAGTTTTTGAAGGACTGCCGACTTTGTCCATTTTGATATGATCATAATGATCGCCATTATAAAAAGGCATCGGCTGATTTAAACTCAAGACGGGAGCAAGAATGTTAAGTCTTAACATTTCTTTTTCTGCATCTATAAGACAAATTCCTTTTTCTTTTCTGTAATGCTTTGCCAAACGAACAAGACCTTCTCTAGCAAAAGATGCGTCAAATACAACATCTTTAATAGAGATATAGAAAATTCTATATTCTGGTTTTTTGTCGATAAAAAAAACAAGCTCGTTAAAAACTTGCTTGCCTTCATCGTCCCCGATCCCTGTCAAAGAATTCTTTTCAAAAATTCTTACGAGACTTATAACATTTTCATTCTGTTTCATATTTTATATTGAAGCAGATAACTCTACATTTTGTCAAACTATTTGTTAAATGGTACAGCAAAAGAAATGAATGTGCCTGTGAGTTCTAGTAACTGCTCACTAATCATTAGGGAATCGATTAAATTAGGTTTGTCTGCGACTTTGAAAAAGTGGTAGTAGGTTTCAGATAGTCTAATGTGCATATCAGAATTCGTTAATTTTGCATGATGAAAACAAGTACAAAGGCCATTACCACCTTGATCGCCTTCTTTACTTGAAATACCTTTAGTCAACATTTCCAATATAAGTTCAACATCAGAGTACCCTGTATAGGCAGCATTATGGCTTGCTAAGCTAGGCTTAAGTGACTCAAGTAATCCGATCCCACTGTCACAAACCACAATTTCAGCTCTATTTTTATATATTTGTAATGCTGCCAATCCATTTAATTCCGTCTGGCTATGTTCGCAAACGTTTCTAGTTAGTTCACTAAATAGAGAAAAAAACTGAATATAGAGTTCGCTACGCTGTTCTTCAGTAATATTGGGGATCTTATCAGTAATTTTTGCTGCCAGCTTTTTAGGTAACGATTTATCGTGTACAGAACCAGATATTTTATTAATAGAAATATATGAGTTGCCAGATTTTTTGATCCTACTGACTTTATTGATTCCATTTGGAGATTTAAGTTTTACGCCATCAGAAAGGCATTCAAAAAAACCCATCGTCTCACAGTAGCCAAGTAATTTATTAGTTTTTCCAGAAAAATCTAATGTTACTTTCACGCCTTTATGATCAAGCTGGTTGGCTACATTAATCAAGCGTATTAAGGTGTTTATTGGTGCATTTGCTCTGGCTTGAATAACTATAGTTAGAGCTTTTTTATTGGTGAAAATCTTGTCTTTAACTTCAACTAGGAGCTTCTCAAGATCGTAACCAGAAACCCAACCAGATTTTTTTTCCGTTTTAAATTGAATTGTTGCAGCCATTTATTTTAATTCTTATTCCTTTATTTATTGTAAATGGGGCGAATATCCATATTTTCAATGTGGTCACACTGTTTTTTTGTAACTAGGCATTTTAAATTATTAGATAAAGTTTCTATCACCAGCGCTTCATTAACTTCCCACTCAATAGCTAAGTAATCAATCACTAAGTTTACATTTGATGGAAATAATACATTGCCATTGAATCTTGCAAATGGGCCGTCAGTTTCCAATAGGACCTTATCCTGCGGTAGCCATGAAATTACTTTTTTAGCTCTGGAAGAGTTAATCATACTAGGACCAATGGAGAAGTAACACCCTAGCTCAACGGCTTCAAGAACTTGTTTCTTTGTACCTAAAAACCAGTGGAGGATTGAAGTACCAGCTTTTGGGTGCAACCCTAGTTGTTTGAGTACTTCCCCTGTAGCGTTTAGACTATGAATAGTAAGTATCTTGTCCTCGAACATTTCACACTTTTTTAGAATATGTGTAAAAACCTCTAATTGATCATCAAAATGATCTTTAAAGCCCTTCGAACCGTCGAGACCAATTTCACCTATGTATCTAGTTCTTCCTACTAACTGGTCAAACAACGTAAGTTCATTTTTTCTTAAATGCGCTAATTGTGGGTGTAGACCTAGCGCAGTTTTGCATTTGTTTATACCTTTGGTTAGATTCACAGTGCCTTCAAAAGCAGAAGGCACTGTTGTTACGGATAATACGTAGTATCCACTTTGCTGTATGTCATTTAAAACCAGCTCGTGATCGGGATATAAATCAACATGACAATGAAGATCCATCATGATTTAAATTCATCTTTAATAAACGCTTCAACTTCAGCTAGACCACGTTTAATCGTTGACTCCAGCTTTTCACGCTTGTCCAATTCTTGAGGTATCGGCCCCGACATTCGTAGCCAAGAACGATAATTATCAGTCTGTTTCAACCTAATAATGGCTGTTTGAACCGCTTGTAGATCATCTCGCGTATCTTTTTCTTTGATAAGCCCTCTCAACCGCTTTGTCTTGTATGGCGCATCTTCCTTAAATCCTGCATGAAAAACTGACGCTCTTCGAATTAGACAAGGCACACAATGCCCACACTGTTTATGTTCTCTGTGCCAATGACTGCATGATACGCTCAAGGGAACTGCTTTTTTAATTGCATCTTGATCAACGCATTCAGCTAACATTTCACCTTTGGTTTTAAATTGATAAGGGTTTACAAATTTTACATGGAACCCAGTATCTCTAAGCAAAGATTCAAGCCTGTTCAGAAAGTTTGGGTGAGTAGTTCTAGTACTATGGCTACCAATCCGTCTTCTGGTTAGCGGTGGATTTATTGAAATATAGCCATTCTCAGGGACGACAATAGTCTCAATACTGCTATCGCAATTAGCATTTCTTAAGGCTGATATACCAAGTACCGCCATAGCTAGGAAGTTGAAGCTTCTTCCCCTCATGCTAATGTCAGTTTTACCTTCTAAATGTTTTATTATATGAGGAGACATTGAATAGGCCAATTCGCCGAATGGCGGGGATAATAATTGCTTAATATCTTCCTGTTTAGCGCCATCACCACGATAAGCGTGACTAACCAAAAGCGGTTTTAAGTCTGACTTTCCGTTTAAAATGTCAATTGCACCAACTGCGCTATCAAGGCCACCAGAAAAAAGGCAGACTGAATTAAGTCCTATTAGTGATTTTGCTTTTGCTTTCGCTTGCTCACTTTTTTTAGGAGCAGGCATCGGCATAGTTGTTTTTTCAAACGTAAATTGCCATTGATCGCCTGTAAGAAAGTTAAGCAATGAGCTAAGTTCAGGTTCAACAGTATTCCACATATCCTCATCTGTAACAGGAACATGCAAATGCATTTTTCTAGCCCATGCATTTTCTGCATTATCCCTCAATTCAAATGTATCAGCGGCAGTAACGGCGGTTGCAATTGTTATGAGATCTATTGCATCAGCATCTACATGCAATCCTAAATCACGAACTGTTTGTAGTAGTTGTTTTGACACTAAGCTGTGCTTAGTGATGTCATTTTGATGCGTGTGAAACATTTGGACAGGATGACAATCATCAGAAAAGTCAGGCAAGTTATCAGGGTCATGGTTAAAATAAAAATTAGTCATCAAAGCTCTCCCATTCATCCACTGTCATTGCAATTGCATCAGCTTGAATTTTAGTAATATTTTCCTTGCTAATAGTACTAGGGTTGCCATTAGTTACTTTGTCTAACTGCTCTTGTGTGATCACTTTTATTAATTCCCTTAATTCAACTTCCATTTGATGATGCTTGCTTGCAGGCTCAACATGAAACCAAGCTCTGCCCATGCCTTCAACCACATCTTGAAAAATAAGATCTGTTAAATAACAGCCTATGGCTTCTTGAATAACTTCGTCAGTAAAACTGTTTGGGTCAAATTCTTCTGTATCGGGGAGTGCTTCTTCTAGTGCGTAATCCAACGCAACTCTGACAGCATCCGAATCGGCATTATCAGGCGCTAAATGGCTAGCAATTTTGTCAATTGCTTGGTCAGTCGATAACCCAGTTAAGTCACCTAATGACAAGCTTTGATTATTAACCGTTACGGTGTCGCCACGCATGACACCAAGCAATCCAGAACCAGCCGTTATACCGCTTGCTAGTCTCCGGCTTGTGCTTTTACCTCCGCCAGAGCCTTTTCTAGAGTAACTTTTTAATGAACGCCTTAGATCTGAGGTTGAGCCACCTGTTTGAGCGTATTTACCAAATGCTCTTCTGGCACTGGCAAACCTATTTGGAGGCGGCGTTGTTGTTGGCGAATCACCAATTTCTTGTTGAACCTTGTCATTGTCAATATCATTGCTATTGTCATTCTGATCATCAGCTTGATTATTATCAGAGCCAGTTTGATCATCCCCATCAGTACCTGATGCAGGTTCTATTGTGACGGGGTCTCCTTGCTCTGCCCACGATGGAATGAGTGGACTTCTATTATTCGGTCCCGTTGACGACGCTGAAGTACCCATATTACTTAGTTCCCTCTAGTTCTTTTAAAATTGGATTAAGCCATCTTTGACGAGGCAAGCTTTTTAAGAATGTAAAAAGACTTAAGCAACATTTATCATCCTGCTTGGCAAGTAGCACAGCTCCATAAATGCCTGTTGGTCTTTCGGTCCAATCACCAATCAACTTAAAGTTTTCAATCAAACCATCCATGACTGACATGTATTCTTCCTTAGGAGTTGCGGTAATCGCAGTAGAGTTAACGCCACTGACCCTTACCTTTTGCTTCATTAATTCTTCTACTAGTTTTTGAGCTGCTCCCGACATGACCGCATTAACAGCGCCCATTGGAATGCTTTCTCGACTCAGATATGCCGCTGGGGTTAAATCCATCTCAGTAAACATTGGAGGCAATTTTGACCATTTATCAATAAAAGCTAGGTCTAGCTTCCACTCTTCAGGTAACTTTATTTCGTCAAATTCAACTTCTGGATTTTCGAGATCCGCTAATACTTTTGGATATCCGTTTTCCTTATCAATTAATTCATAAAGCTTATTGGTAGCCTGAGTGCCTAAGCACCTCTCAAAAATTACCAGCTTAGTGATAGTTTTTTCATCTAGCTGCATTCCTCGACGGTGAGCGGTTTTCTTTCTCATCTTTACTTGGTTCAGTAATCGCTTAACTATGCGAGGGTTACCGTTAATGTTTGTGGATTCAGCTAATAGTGGAGCTAACTGTTCAGCTACTACAAATTTACTTCTGAGTTCGGAATGCTTTTCAATCGTGTGATCTTGAAGTAGCTCGTCAACGGTAATTTGTGGTTGTTTCCACGACAGCCTTAATGATTCTTCAAGGGCACATCTTATCGTTTCTAACTGAGCATCGGTAACGCCGTGATCTTGGGCGGTAAGCATCATTAAGTATGCCCTTATTTCAAGAACTCCGGGTCTTGGTACATGCACAGGAATTTGAATAAGCTTGTCTAAATAATCAGTTTGATGTCGTTGAGATGCACCTTTGTGATATTCCGGCACCGCCAAGCGGATCATGTCCTCATCGGCAGCAATTACAAATGCGGTATTTGGTAAAAATAGAAATAACCTGATCGCCTCAAGTGTTGAAATCGCATTAAATGGAGAGCAGCGATCTAAATTATCGACATAGACAATAAGTGGCTTATCAAACTCCTTTAACAGATCAGAATATGCTTTTCGGAATTCTTTAATTTCTTTAGGAGGTGAAAATGATTTCTTATCTTTGATCAAACCTTTGTTTTTCTTCGCGACATCCTTAGCGCCATCGACAGCACCTTTTACATCACCAATATCCAATTCACCATCGTCGCCACCACTGAATAGCCCCATAAACTTCTGTATACCACCCATAGTTGGTATACCAGCTAATGCCGCACCGCCATCCATTAGTAGCCCCATCAGCCTGATCTTATCTATACGTCCAGCAAACTCTTTTGCTTTTGCACTTAGATTTTTATCATCTGCTGCTTTTTTAACTAAAGTAGATGCGATTGTTTCTAATAGCGCAGCTTTAGCATCATCGTACCCTTGGAAAGTCCATGCATCGAAATGCACTTGGATATATTCTTGTTCATCAGTTTCCAAAGATGCTTTGGTAAGTTCAAGAATAGTCGATTTTCCAGCGCCCCAATCACCAAAGACACCTATGCTAATCGGCATTAATTCCTTTTCAGTTATAAGATCTTTAATCGACTCAGCCGTTTCATTAAAATTTAAAAAATCAATTTTTGATTCTTTATCAGACCACATAACATCTCCTTTTATTTGTTATTTTGCTGTTCCATTCTTGCAATTGTTCGGTGAACCGTAGGGCGGCTAACAGAATATTTCTTAGCTAATGCAGAAATCGATTCACCCTTTATTTTATCTTTATATAATTCTTTCGCTTGCTTGTCTGACAATGCAGGCAATCTGCCCATGTGTTTGCCTTTAGCTTTAGCTTCTTCACGACCTTCTGCGGTTCTGGCTTTTATAAGATCCCGCTCAAGTTGAGCGAATACTCCACATAGGTTGATCATGGCGGTGGCAAACGGATTATCATTTTTGGTATTGAGAGAACCGTCAATAATATTTAAACAAGCACCTTTTTTGTGGATACTTTCAATTGCCTCAAGAATAGACTTTAATGATCGGCCCAGTCGATCAAGGCGGGTAACAATAACTTCATCACCTTCCCTGATAAAATCGATGAGTTCCTTTAGCTTTTCTTCATTTCTAACTGAAGCACCAGACTGTTTGCCTTGAAATATTTTTTCACAGCCATGAGCGTCCAACTTGGACAATTGAACATTCAAATCTTGTTCTTTAGTTGAAACTCTTGCAAAACCAACTTTCATATGTACGAAACCTGTAACTTTCGTACACCTTAACAATTAAGTGAACGAAAGTCCACAAAATACATTTCGTTCATGAACGAAACTAAATACTATCTTTAGTTTAACATCCGTTACTTTTATTTATACTTTTTAATAATCAGGCAAATAGTAAGCATCATTGAATCCACCTTAACGCGCTACTCAGGTCACTAAAGTGTTCAGTATTATTAATAGAGCATCCCGGAAACTCGGTTATATCTATTTGAACAACTTTTGACTTATCTCCAACAATAGCTTTCCTCGCTGAAGTCACTCCAGTAGAGCGTATTTGCATTGCTATTGGCTCTACGTTACAGCAACTACTAACAACTACACCTTTAAAACAAGATAGATCCAAAATAAAATTAACAGGCTGGTTGACCGAAGATAGCTCATCGGTAATCTCTTCCAAATATTGGTTTATTCCACTAACGGTTAATTCACCAATTAACTCTATAATTAGTGTACTGCCCAACCATTGCTTCAAATAATGACCTTGAGATAATTCCACTAAAATTAACCTTCTCTTGCTAACTTGATTGCATATTATAGATTTTAGCGATCAGCCAGCCAGTGATCCCCATCAATAACGCCCACAAAAAACCACCAATAAATACCCCTATAAAGGACATATGCCAGCCCATACTTTTCCAATCCGTATGTAACATGTTTCCAGTCATACTGGACATCATATCTGGCATCACCATAACCAGAACTGAACACACAACCCAAACAATGCCAAAGGCGGCGGCACAAGCCAACGCAAAAGCTTTTTCATTAAGTTTCATCGTTATTCTCCTGTGGTGGCTTTCGCCACCACCTTATTAGTCTTCAAGTTCCACCATATCTTTCGCCGCGATGTCACCAGATAGGAGTTTTACCGTTGCGAAGTGATCATTCACAATTTTAGTAATTTGAACAGTCCCTACTTTTTCAATGGTGTACGGGTCATCACCTTCACCCGGCGCAATTTCCTCATGGAATCTAATAACACTGTATTTTTGTCCAACCTCTGCACCATGTTTGGCACCAATACAAATCAGAGTTCGATCAGTAGACTGCTCAACCACTTGGCCCCTCATCATATTTTTGTGATAAAACGCAGTATTGGAACAACCCGCTAAAAAGATACCGAACACAAATAACAGAAGAATTTTAATATTGGATGTTTTCATCATTTTTTCCTCATCTAACTTATTAACTGAGCAAGCTCTTTGGAAGCTTACTTATTTTTCCGGCTTGCACCCGGAGGAACTTTGTGACAACTCCACGGTTTATGAGCGGCGTTGTCTTTAACATTCTGATCAACAAATTTGTAGTAACTTTCTTTAGTGTGCGTCCACCAATCATCATGAACATCGGCACCATGTTTGCGAATAACTTCCTCAATCCCATCAAGGTTTATATTTGCCGCATCATAGGCAAGGTGTATTTCACCTTCTTTGATGTTGTAACTGACTTCATCTATACCAAAAAGCTGATCAATTTCTTTTACTAACTTGTCACTGTTTTCTTCTGTGACATTACTTAGCCTTAAATTTCGAACAACTAAATTCTGCTCTCTAACGCCAACTCTATGATCTAAATCGCTCATAATTTATCTCCTAATGTGAGTGCGAGTGTTGTTGTTTTTTGTCTTTCATTTCTGCCATTTTGTCTTTCATTTGTGGCATCATGTTTTCCATCATTTCCAGATGATGTTCAGCCATCTTGATTTGCTTATGCATTGGCATTGCTTCCATGTTTTTGTGCATGGATTGCATCATCTTCATCATTGAGCGGTGATGTTCAGCCATCATCTGCTTTTGCTTTTCAGGATCTTTTTCAGCTTTTATGGCATGGACTTCCTTTTTCATTTCCATCATTTTTGAATGCATTTTTCCCATGTTCTCATGCGACATTGCCATGCCTTGATGCATATCCGATTTGTTCTCACCTTCATGTTTATGCTCATTGTTTTGAGCAAATAAACTTGTGGCCGCCAATAGTGAGCTGACAAATAAAATTGATTTACCTAACGTTTTCATGATTTTTACCTTCTATGTTCTTATTAAAATTTGGGACCCAACTTGGTGTCGATTCCATATACCTGTGGTACTCAGAGCCAAACTCAGCAATCGCTTGTGCTTCTTCGCGTTTCGCTAGCTTGACGTAAACAACGACTAAGATCGGAAACATCGCAAGTGTTGGGATTGTCGGCCACTGCAATAAAAAGCCGAACATGATTAGAATGAAAGCTACGTACTGTGGGTGGCGACACCTTGCATACCACCCTGTAGTAGCCAATTGATGGTGTTTTTGCGCGTGATGTAATACGTTCCATGCTGAAGACAACATAAAGAAACCTGCAACAATAAACGCCATACTTGCTATATGAAATGGGTCCCAATGGGCATCACCTTCAAAACCAAAGAAAGTATGTAACAAGTGCCCATTTTCATGCGCAAAGAAGTTTACTTCTGGATAGGTCTCAGTAAGCCACCCCGATAGAAAATAGATAGTTAAAGGAAAGCCATACATTTCAGTAAATAGGGCAACAATAAAGGCGGAGAACGCTCCAAGGCTTCGCCAATCAGTCGATGTTTTTGGTTTGACAAAACTAAAGGCAAAAAAGATAAAAATTGCTGAGTTCAGTATCACCATTGACCATAGACCATAATCATATGTCTCATTCATCACTGTTCTCCTTTTTATGAGATCCTTTTCGTCCTTCTTCTAAACCTTGTATGTAGCCGTCACGATAGGCAGCATTTTTATCCGTGAGTTCTTGAAAGCTCTCTTCCTTTTTCTCATCAGGCGCATGTGAATGATCGTGACCATGTTTGCCATGACTGCCATGCATAAATACGTGCATCAACGGGCATAGCAATAAAATTAAATAAGGAAGAAATTGCAGTACATGCTGTCCATGTTCAAAGATTAAAAAATAGGTGGCTGCGGCAATAAGCACCAATGCAGCCCAACCCGTGGGTGTTGACCAAAATTTAGGGTGCTCATTTTTCATGTTGGCCTCCTATTGACCGTAAATCTTCTGCTAAAGCTTCAGACTTAGAATTTATCCAGTAGAGATTATCCACAGGAGAGACGCTAACTAATCCTTCTCCTTCAACGTTGGTATGCGCTGCATCAAGCAAAACTTCAGCAACATGTTCTGCATCGTCGAAGGCGACGTAAATGGTCATCACTATATGTGCTGATAAGTGATTTCTATTGTAGGTATCAGCATATACGCCTCTGCCCATCGCTTTATGGATAGTAAAGCCTTTATAGCCATGTGAAAGTAGCGCCTCTTCTACTCGCGCTAATACCATTTCATCAAAAATGGCTGTCACTTTTTTCATGTTCATAAACCCTCCTAAACAACCTTTAAGACACCGCGATACATTTGCATCTGACAATGAAACTCATGCTCTCCCGGTGATAAGTTCAATAAGGTAATTTGAGTAATTTCATTTAATTTAAGCTGCTCGCTTATCTCCAATGATGGAATAAGCATTGTTTCAGCGCAGGATGATTGATCTTTGCGCATAAACTTCAGAGTGACAGGTTGACTAGCAGACACTTGGATTGAGGATGGTGAATACACGCCATCTCTCACTTCAATGAGTACCTCATTATCTTGAACAATTGTTTTATTGGGTTTGTATAGCCAAAACCACCAAACAATCAGTGCGATTAACACTAAGCCTAATAAGTTAATTACCATCATCGTGTTTCTCCTTAATGCTTACTTTCTATGAGTTTTGGGCTTTAAAAAAGCGAAGTCGATTTGCATTTGACACTACAGTCAGTGACGAAAACGCCATTGCAGCACCTGCAATTACAGGGCTAAGCAGAATGCCAAAGAAGGGATATAGAATCCCCGCAGCAAAAGGAATCCCGGCTACGTTATAGACAAACGCGCCAAACAAGTTTTGTTTGATATTTCGTAAAGTGGCTTTGCTTACCGCTATGGCATCAGCAAGGCCATGAAGTGAACCACGCATTAGGGTAATGTCAGCACTTTCGATTGCTACATCAGTCCCTGTGCCTATGGCGAAACCAACATCGGCTAACGCTAGTGCAGGGGCATCGTTAATGCCATCTCCTGTCATACCAACAGTTTCGCCGTTGTCTTGTAGCTCTTTAACTTTGTTGGCTTTGTCTTCTGGCAGCACTTCAGCAAGAAACTCACTAATACCCGCTTTTTTGGCAACAGCGGCGGCGGTTTCCTTGTTATCGCCCGTTAGCATGATGACGCGAATCCCATTGGTTTGAAGCCGTTTAATCGCGGAGATTGAGTCTGACTTGATTGGGTCTGAGACAGCAATAATTGCGGCCAGCTCACCATTAACAGCAAAATACATTGGTGTTTTGGCTTCTTTTGCTAAAGACTGTGCTTGTCCAACAAAGCCAGTAAGGTCAATGCCTTTTAACTGCATTAATTTATCGTTACCGAAAAGCAGGGCTTTGTTGTTGCAGCTTGCTTCTACACCGAAACCCGTAATGGCGTTAAACGATTCAATTTTTAGTAACTCAATATCCTTATCTAATGCACTTTCAACAATCGCTTGCGCTAAAGGGTGCTCTGAGCCGCTTTCTAAACTTGCTGCAAGCTGTAGTACGTCTTTTTCGTCAGTAGCTTTTGCTAAAACAATATCGGTTACCTTAGGTGCCCCTTCAGTAATAGTGCCCGTTTTATCTAAAATCATGGCAGTGATTTTAGAGGCGGTTTGCAGTGCTTCACCGTTTCGAATAAGCACTCCGGCTTCTGCTGCTTTTCCTACTCCGACCATCACCGACATAGGCGTTGCTAAGCCCAAAGCACATGGGCAGGCAATAATGAGTACGGTAGTTGCTGATACGATGGCAAAAGCAATTGCTGGCTCAGGTCCAAAGTTAAGCCATGCTAGCGCACTTAACACAGAGATGATCATCACGACAGGCACGAAAAAAGCTGAAATAACATCGGCCAAGCGGCCAATCGGCGGTTTTGAATTTTGTGCTCGTTTCACCATATTGATGATCTGCGCAAGTGCCGTGTCTTTGCCAACGCGTGTGGCTCTAAATAAAATCATGCCTGATTTGTTCAAAGTACCAGCGACAACCTCATCTTCTTCGGCTTTTTCAACAGGCATAGGTTCGCCTGTCAGCATGGATTCATCAATAGAGGTGTGTCCTTCCAATACCACACCATCGACGGGAATTTTTTCACCCGGTTTTACCTTCACAATATCATTCAGCAAAACCTGCTCAATACCAATCTGAACCTCTTTATTATCACGAACTACGGTTGCCGTTTTGGCTTGCAAGCCGATAAGACGTTTAATGGCCTCAGAGGTTTTGCCTCTGGCTTTTATTTCTAATGCTAGACCTAAATCAATTAAGCCAATGATCATGGCGGTAGCTTCAAAATAAACATGCCGTGCCATCAATGGAACGGCTTCAGGTGCAAACACGACAACCATCGAATACAGCCAAGCTGTACCTGTTCCCAAAGCTATTAGGGTGTCCATATTAGCGGAGTGGTTTTTAAAGCTTTTCCAAGCGCCAACATAAAAATGCTTACCTGAAAAATACATAACACCAAAAGTTAAAATGCCTACAACCAGCCAAGACATGCGTTCAAGATTTGTTTCAACCGTCATTTCTCCAACCACAATGCTGTAGATCATCAAAGGAACGCCGAGTGAAAGGGCAATAAACGTATCGCGCATTAGCTTTTTGTAATACGCCCAATCAGCCGCCTCTTTCTCATCAAGCGCATCTGTTGCCGAGCTATCATCAATTGGCTTCGCGTTATACCCCACAGACTCAACAGCTTTGATCAATTCTTCTGTCTTAGCTGTCCCAGAAACTGTTACAGTCCTATCAGCAAAATTCATTTCCGCACTGACTACACCAAGAGTTGTCTTTAACGCCCCTTCAATTTTGCCTACACAGCTAGCACACCCAGCTCCTTCAATGATGAGCTGTTGGTTATGTGATACTTTCTCCAACGTATTCTCCTTACTTTTACACGAAGAGGATTGAGCTTTTGCCTGACAGCAACAGCCTGATTCGGTTTCTATATTTGTATTAGTAGTCACCATTTTTCCTCCTATGCCTTTTTAATTTGTTCAAAGTTTTCGATGAGATGACAAACCATGTTTGCAGTCGGTGCTTTGTCTTCCATTTCTTCCCATTGAGAAAGAGCTGAAGACATTTTTCCTCGAAGTGCCAACATTGCTTGAAACTGTTTTTCTGTTTCTTCAAGCCGCTCTTTGATAAGGCTTCTGACTAATGGGCACGCACTTTTACCATCTTCAGATTCATTAAGAATTTGCTTGATATCAGCAACGGAAAAACCAAGGCTTCTGGCACTTAAAATGAATTTAAGTCTCGATACCTCTTTATTCGAGTATGACTTGTAGCCGTTCACTGACTTAGCAGGTTTTAACAGTCCCAATCGCGTGTAATAGCGCACCGTATCAGCAGTCGTTCCAAGGCTTTTTGCCAGCTCTGTTACTTTCATATTTACTCCTTAGTTTTTCACCTAAGTTTGTACTCTCACCTACAGCATAGACCTGTGCCTAAGACACAGGTCAAGCGCTTCCTTATGATTTAATGTACTCAGCTATCGCTTTTATCTGTTGCTCGTTTAGCGGCATTTTAGGCATAGGAGAAGATGAGTTATTAAACTGAGGGTTTTGGAGCTTCTTAATAAAGAAGCCGATCCCTTTGCTTTTAATCGTTTCATCTAACGCTGGGCCAACAGTGCCACCATCACCTTTCAATGAATGGCAGCCTTGGCAACCAAATTGAGTAAACAATTGCTTTCCATCAGGCGCTATCATCTTTTCTGGCGCTACTTTTTTTGCCAAAGGTACGCTTTGGCTAGTTAGTTCCAAAAATTCAAGAACAGCTTGCGTTTCTTTACCTGTTAAATGCGCCTTTTCTCGCATATGCGGCATAATGACTTTCCATTCAGGCATAGAAAATTCATGAACAGCACGAGCGTTATGGCATCTTGCACAGTTGTTATTGATCACTTCTGCACCTGATATTTTCTCTTCGGCATAAATGCTAAAAGCAGACAAAAGAGATAAACTGATAACCAGTAATATTTGTATAATTGATTTCATTTGAGTATCCCCCTTAAAAGCCATAGCTGTATTGAATAGCAAAGCGCTTATCATCTTCACCATCATGAACGGTGGTATCTTCATATGTCGCCTTAATGACGGCTCGACTGTCTAACCAATAATTAACTCCATAAGCCCAACGCTCCGCTTCGTTAATTTTATTGGTCTCAGCATATTCAACGACGAAATCTGTTCCCTGCAATACATTGAACATTTTTCCAGCCATAAAGGTTGCTTGGAGATACCAGCCATTGCGGTCAAATGTGATCACTTTGTTTTCTTCATGTTCATCTTCTTCGAAGGCATCGGTTTCAGTTTTGATGTATTCCCCTCTGACAATGTAATGGTTACCAATCCAGTTGATATCAAAGCCAGTTGCTGTAAATCCTAGCTCTTCATCATCATCATATTTTGCCGTGTAATAGGAAGCGCCAACCTCAATGCCCGGAAGAAAGGCATACGCAATACGACCCCCAAATGCTTTGTCAGAGTTGTTATCCGCACTCGTTGCTTCAAACGCTAGTTCAGGAAGTTCCAAAGCGTGATCATCAACTTCTTCATGCTCGTCTTCCTCTTCAGCATGTTCATCGACAACCTCTTCTTCGTGTTCATCCTGCACAGGCTCTTCATCATGGGCATCATCTTCATCGTCATGTGGAGCCTCGGCAGCAAGCCCGTTTGTCATGTATACATCAAAGAAAATTTTCTGATTTTTACCCAAAGGAATTATGTGTTGAATGCCAACACCAATATCACTCATCACAGGCAGTAAACCTTGCATGGGTTGATAGCCACCATGACCTCCTAACCCGCCATAAATACCGGGAGAGAACGCTGAGCGATTAATCCAGCTAGGATGTAGATTCGGCCCATACTGGCCAAATGGGAGTAGAAATTTACCTGCGGTAAAAGTAGTTGTATCTGAAAGGAAATAATGAATATCAGCGTATTCAAGCTCGACTTCAGTTTCCCCATTTTCATCGACTGAGATTTCAGTTTCAGCTTCTATATGCATTTTGTCATTGAGACTAAACAAGAAAATAGGTACAAATCGCGCACTGAATGCACTTGTATCCATCAATTTACTGTCTTTGTATTTTACGTCTCCATACCCCGCTAACGCGAAGCGACTATTATTTTGTTGTTCATTCGCTAAGAGATGTCCACTCGCAACAGCGGTAGCTATTGCAAATGGCAATAATTTGAGCATGTTCATCATGCCTCCCAAAAATATTGTGCTAATTGTTCAAAACAGTTGGTTATTTAAACCAATGAATAAATCGTTCTATTTTTGATGGGACTGGCGAAAAAAAAGACGCACTGATCCCGTGATTAGCCAATAATTGGGGGACGATAAGGTAAGAGATGGATGCCAGAGGCTGGCGGGGGTATCCGTTGAATAATTAAGTCTAAGTTAATACTGATGTTACTTTCTTCTTCCTCTTGCACAAGATAGGCATTTAAATGAAAGCTTGCACAAAATCCACCTTCGCAGCAAAGACAATCACCCGCTTTACATTTTTCACACTCTTCATCGGCATGATTGTGTTTAGAATCTTGCAAATTTTCAGTGTGATGGTGGGTATTGTCATGCATTGTTTGATGGTGCATATTTTTGCTTGGTTGCATAATATGCGTATCGGAAGAGTCCTTATGATGTTCTTCACAATTCATTGGTTTAGCAGTAGCAAAGCCATGCTGCGTAAGCAACACGGTAATCACCACTATTTTAAACCACTTGAAAAGTCTAAACATTTTAATTCCTTCTATAACAACATTAACACTAACAGCTTATGCAAATATTTCAATGATCTTGGTCAAAGTTTGAACTAAAACCTACGTTCTAACCTAGCCCTTAAAGCCAGCTTCAAAACATTTTGTACACACTTTTAATATATGAATTACTCTAGTACTGCCGAGTTTACTAACTCCATTCTACTTTTAATAAGAACAGCAAAACCTCCATTGATAGCCACACTAATCAACGCTTGATCTTCAAAAATAATGCCGCCTAGCTTGTAGTCATGTTTGAAATCGGTCACCTCTAATTGGCTGACAATAACAAGCTCTCCTTTCAATTTTACTAAGATGCCAAAATGCCCATATTGACGTACTGCTTGCCTAAATTGTTGAGTGTCATTGCGCCACGACATTATTCTTCTTTCTATACTAGGATGCTTCCAATAAGTAGCTAACAGTTCTTGTTGTGGCGTAGCGCTCTCATAGATAGTTTCGAGAGCATTTAATAAGGTTTGCAGTAAAGATTCCGCTAGCAAGCTTGACTTCACCATTAAGGAGGAGATGGATTCATTTTCTACAACTTCAAATTGCTCTTGGAGCAAGATATCTCCACCATCGAGCACATCCGTGAGTTTATGTATACTAACGCCTGCAAATTCTGGTAGTTCAACTAAATATGTTAGTGGAGTAGGGCCTCTTCCTTTAGGTAAAAGCGTGGGGTGAATATTGAAAGCATATTTTACATCTGTTATCGGCAGTCTATATCCATAGTCAGCAACGACAAAAAGAGTCACTCCAGATTTTATATGCTCATCAAGCTCTTCTTTCGTCGGTTTTAATGAACGTGTCATGATTTTATGTGTATCACAAATTTGTTTAACGAAACTTGCGTTTTCTAATGGTTCATTGGTAAAGACGACTTCAACACTTAAGCCTTGCTTAATCAATAATGCTAAACAGTTTGAAAATAGATTGTTTCCAAAATAGACGACTTTCATATTCAATTTATCCATTCTATAGCGCTAAAACCAGCAAAAAGTAACGGTTGATGAAGCAGATAAATCAGTAAAGAGTGTTGACTAAGCGATGTCACATAAGGGGATATTGCTTTTTGATTGGCTGGACCCAAACCAAAAATTCTGAAATGTGTAGCCCAGATACCAAGCAAGGGCAAGGCTAGCCAAGGAAACGGAGTAACTAAGTCACTAGGATGTTTTGAAATATAATCTTCAATATAGTTAAAAGGCCAATTCCAAGGTATCTCTAAAACTATATATGCTGTAAAAGTAAGCATAGATAATAGCAAAGCAAGTTTAGGTCTTCCGACCAACCATACTAACAATACTGTTGCGACTGCAATAAAGTGTAAAACACCAAAGTAAATCCAATGCTCAGGGAAAGTAATAAGTGACGATAAGGTCACTAAGAACGCCGCGCTAGATATCTTAAATAGCCGCCAACACAACTTCTTCGGTGATATACCACCTTCGTAGGAATAAACCAAACTGGCACCAACCGAGAATAAAAACAAGCTTACAATTATTGCTCTTAACTCTTTCCAGAAAAAACCATTAGGTATGTCTGTTGTAACATAGCCAAAATGGTTTAAATCCCAGACAAGATGAAAAGCCACCATCAATGTAATTGCGGTAGCTCTCATCAAGTCAATGTAACTATTTCTTTGCACGATTTCGACTAGAAGAATGGCTGTGTAACACCTTCCACTCACCATCTACTTTCTTAAATAGAAACGTTTGAAACCCTGTTTTATCGAAGGTTTTACCTGATTTTCTCACCTCTCCCTTTACCGCTGTATCGGCAAGTGCCCAAGCAAACTCATCTTCAATATGAATTTGGATATTGGAGAAATCCAAGTTCAAGAAAACCAATGCGTCTTTTTCTGGTTCAACGTGGTGCTCTACTAAATCGTTAAGTCCAACATTTTGACCGCCCGATTCAAAATACCTTGCTCCTTTAAAATCAAGAAAGTGCTTGAGAAAAGGCTTACCATCGCCATTTTCCCAACCATATTTAATTTGATGAATGATGTGAGTAATTTGCTTTTCGTCATTCATGTGGCTTTTATCATGTGCATTTGCAAAAAAAGTCAACATACTCAACATCGTTATTGCGATATATTTAGTCATTTGTTGTTCTCCGTTGTTTGACTATTAATTTAATGTGACCAATGAATGTGCTTGATTTTCCATTCACCGTTTTGCTTTTCGAGAACCATTGTTTCCATGCCTTGATAATCACGCTCTTTGCCTTTGTATGTACCTTGAGTGTGGCTACGTGAAGCAGATATAGCGGTGTTTCCAAGTACCGTCACTTGGTGTTCTAGTGTTTTGATCTTCACAGAAGCAAGATATTTCATATCCGACAGCATATGGTGATGGGCGTATTCATCAGCACTTCTTTCAACACGGCCTCCCTCGTAGATGGTCACATCATCAGCCAACTGTGCTCTTGCTAGATCCTTATTACCCGTTTCTAGTGCTTGATGAAATGCCAAAACAACTTTTGCGGCAGGGGTATCTATACCTTTAAACAAACCGTTGTCTTTGTTCTTATCACCATGAGCGTTTGCTGCGAAGCTAAACGTCATTAATAAAACGAGTAATATATTTATTGTTTTCATTTTTATTTTCTCTTTTAAGTTTTAATTTGCAGGGCCAACAACACTAGTAAGTCCAGCCGTTACAGATAAAATGGCAAAAGCTACTACCATTTCTATCGAGATAGATTTAGATAGTGCTTCTCTGCCATCGTTATTTTTAAGTTGTGGGACGAGTTTTAATTTATGCTTAGCTGCGATGCCCAATATCGAAGTCACGAGAGCTAATTTAAGTAACAGTGTTTGCCCATAGCTTGAACTAAACAGTTCTTCAACATTTCCGACTAATTGAAAAGCTAACCAAAGGCCAGCAATTAACAATAGACTCACCGCGATACTTGCTTGCCTTCCAAACTTGTCCATCAATGAGTAGAGCTGCTCATAGTCCGGTTCATGGCAAGCTTGTTTAAGTGGAAACAACGCTCCAAACCACCAAGCCATAACAAGCACATGGAGCATCAACAATACTTTTTCGAACACTCCTAGTTCAGATACATGACCGAACAAGCTAAATGTGTAGGAAAGTAGTACAAGGCTAAGCCCTAACGAGCTTTGTTTTATGCTGTTGCTCAGCGCAACAGATTTGAATTTAAGGTGTGACGTTATCGCGAATATAGCTAGAACTAATCCAAGACCTCTAAGTAAAGTTCCATCACCGACAGATGAGTCCCAAATAATAGCCAACATATCGGGGTCCAACGCCCCTTGAATGCCTTCTTCTGCCATCGCACCAGTACTAGCGAAGAACCAAACACCATTAGCAATCAAAGCGACGAAAATCGAAGCTCTTATCCATTTTAGGTTCGCTATTACCGAATTGTTATGAGATTCGTTGTGCTCAAAAATTTGCCTGAAAAATGTATAACCAGCAATACAGGCAAAGCCGACGTAAAATACAATTTTTGACAGTACAATGACTGTATTCCAGATATACATTTCCATAGCAATCACTCCATTAGACTAGTGAACCATAAAGCCAAAGCTATCTTTCATTTTATGCCCGTCTTTACCTAAGAAAGTCACATCAACTATATAGTTCGCAGGTGTTAGCTTCGGTAGTTTCCATGTAAATTCAGTGTGTGCTTCTTTAGTAGGTTTAAAGCCAAACTTAACCTTTTCACCTTTTTTGTTTTTCAATGCAATTTTGACTACACGAACCTCTTTACTAAATGCCAACCTTAACTCTTCTGGAGTCTTCATTAGCATTGCATTATCAGCAGGCACGCTTTTTTCAAGATGCACATGCGCGAAAACCGCACTACTAAAAACAACGCTGATTACGGTTAAAAATTTAATTAATGTTTTCATATTTACCTCTGTTTAATTTATGAATTAACGACTAAATTTGTCTTTGAAAATTTGATTGCTGGGTATACCAACATCAGTAATTATCCTTTCTAGCTCATTCATCATTGCTTCAGGACCACATAAATAAAACTCTGTTGAAAAGGCTTCTATTCCTTTAACCAAATGAGTCAATAGCACATGCTGCACATAGCCTGAGTGTCCTTCCCATTGTTCTGAAGGGTTAGAAAGTGTAGGAATATAAGAAAAGTTTTTATGCTGCTCACTCAATGAGTTCAACTCTTCGCGGTATAGCAAATGTTCTTCAGTTCGCGCACCATAGATGAGTGTCATATCACCTTGAAAATGGTGCTTTTTCAACTGTTCAAAAATAATGGATCTCAGTGGGGCAAGTCCTGATCCAGCACCAATAAAAATGCGAGGAACCTTTTTATTTGAAGTAGCGTAAAAATCAGAAAAAGGACCTTTTGCGATTATCGTTTCACCCACTTGTAGTGAACCTAAATAGCTTGAACCTATACCTGCTCTAAAACCATCCTTAGCAGTTTGCCAGCGGATATTAAACGTTAACTCATCTGATTCCTCGTCAAAGTTAACTAATGAGTAGTGACGAGTTACACCGTCATGAGAAAACCTTCCATGAGAGTAACTTTCCCAGTATTTTTCATAGTTCTCTGGCATATCATCTGGGCGTAAACTATTCATCCCTGCTGGCACTTCAAATTGCATATATGCACCAGCTTTAAACGCCAATCGTTTTCCTGATTTCACTTTAAATTTCACTTCCTTGATAAAAGGAGTAATGAAGTTAGTCGCAACAACAACCAGCTCATGATTTTCAATATTGCGATCCGTATTAACTTCAATCGAGCTAATTTCAGAGAACCGATGCTGACACCCTAACCGATAACCTTCTTTTAGCTGCTCATCTGATAAATGTTCCTGCTCAGAAAGTGTGATAGGTAATTGAGTTGAACTTAAGAACATGCATTTGCCACATGTACCGCCTCCACCACAACTTGACGGAAGGTAAACATGTGAACTCGCTAGTCCTGCTAATACCGTTGAGCTGCCAACTGCTGAGATGTCAGTAATTGTATTTTCATTGGAAAAAGTCACAGCCACTTTTTGCTTGTTGCTACTCCAAACAGGCTTCAGAAAACCGTTTTGATATTGCTGTATCAGCCAAGTTACGCCAGTAACTGAAAGTAATAGCGTTGAAAAAGCAAATGTAATGATCAACCAATGGTTAAACCCTCCATAGTTGCCATAGTCCATAAAGTGAAGCTTCATCATCAGATCTTTCAATCTGAAATCATCATTGGCATGGCGAAGCACTTGGCCTGTAATACTATCTAAATAAATAGTTGTATTATTCTCATCCTCAACGACAACTTGCCACATAGGATTTTGTTGCCTTACGTGATTAGAAAATGGGGGCTGAGATAACACTGGTGTAGTTAGCTTGCCCTCACCTGAATAGGAGTTTTTTGCCAAAGTTAGTACTTGTTCTTCAGACAGGTTAAATGGCTCTCCTGTTAAAGCATCAAATAGCTTTGAGTGACGTTCTTGGTAGCTATGCTGGCCCTTCTCGAACACAAAATGATAGTAAGGCTGATGTAAAATCCATATAAGTTTTACTTCTTGAGGTGCTTCACTAGTAATGTCTTTAATAGGGATAAATCTAAAGTCTGTAATGTTACCTTCATGATGAGAATGAACTCTAAGCTCATTACCACTGGCTTTACTGTGATCCATCAAATTGAAGTAAAGACCCGTTCCCAACCAAATAAGCAGTTGTAAACCAACAAATAAAGAAAGCCACTTGTGTAACGTTGTATTCAACTTAAATAGTCGCATCAAATGACTCCCTTTTTATTTGGGGAAAGCACTCGATAATAAGTCAATACTGCGCCAGTAATTGCTCCCATTAGACCTAGAGTTGCGACCAAGAACAAAAACCAGTTAGATACGTTTTCTCCATCATCGTAATCCATAATATGAAAACGCCACATCCAATCAAACAACCTCCAGAAATCATGTCGCTTGGCAACAAGTGCGCCTGTTTGTTGACTGATATAAAATGTCGGTGTGGCGAATTGGTCAAAAGTTACTCTCCAAACGGGTAAGTGTCTTGGCGACAACTCAGCAGGCATATTTTTCGCTGACTTAATCAACCTTATGTTGTCGATCTCATGATCCAGCGCATAGTAATATTGCGCGATTTCTTTAGCCTTGATTTCATCTACAAGGGCCTGAACAGCCCCTGTTTTAGCATCAATTGCTACTTTCCCCTGTTCTCCATTAATAAAAGAATACAAGGGACGGCCCATGCTTTGGGTAAGCGAGACTTGGCTAGCTTGAGGGTAATCCGCAGCTAGCTTTGCAATGGAGTAATCCACACTAGCTAAATCTATTTTGGCTTCCTCGCTCTTAGCCAAGGTTTCGCCGTGTATATAGTGAATATCCATAGTCACCATATACACACCAGTAATAGACCAGAACAGAAATTGTATTCCGACAAATGCCATAAGCCATTTGTGATATTTTCTAACTCTGCTAAGCATTATTCTCTAGATCCAAGTTAGAAAGCCCTTTGTTAAAGGCATTTACTTCAGGCTTTTTAACGATTGAGTAAATCGCAGGAAGTACAATAAGAGTGAGCAGCACAGCACTTGTCATTCCGCCTACCATAGGTGCAGCAATACGACTCATAACCTCTGAGCCAGTTCCCGTACCATATAAAATAGGCATTAAGCCGATAATGATTGTGGCTACCGTCATCATTACTGGGCGCACACGTAAGCCAGCGCCGTGCAATAATGCATCTTGATATGTATCATCAGAGATAGGTTCAGCTCGCTCTTCGGCTTTTTCCTTCAGTTCAGCAAGCGCTTGGTTGAGATAGACCAGCATTATCACACCAATCTCAACCGCTACACCAGCCAGAGCAATAAAGCCGACACCAACAGCTACTGAGAAGTTGAACCCTTCTAAATACATCAACCATAAGCCACCGATCATCGCCATTGGCAAGGTCACTATGATGATCGCAACCTCACTAAACGCTCTGAAATTCAAATAAAGCAAAATAACAATTATGGCGAGCGTCAATGGAACAACATAAGTTAGCTTGGCCTTCGCTCTTTCCATATATTCATATTGGCCAGCCCACGTAATTGAATATCCTGCTGGTAATATTAGGTTGTTGGCTAAGTGTTTTTTTGCACTTTCAACATAAGTACCAACATCAACGCCCTCTATATCAATGAATGTCCAGCCATTAATACGAGCATTTTCGCTTTTAATCCCCGGAGGACCTACTTCTACTTTTATTTCAGCTACGTCACCTAAAGCGATACGTTGCCCATTAGGAGTGACAACGGGTAATCGTGATAACTGTTCCGGAGAGTCTCGATAATCTTGTGGGTATCGCAAGTTGACAGGGTAACGCTCTTGCCCTTCAATAGTTTGAGTGACATTCATCCCTCCAATAGCAGTTGACACTACTTGCTGCACGTCATCGATATTTAATCCAAAACGGCTTGCCTTTTCACGCGAAATATCAACTTTAATATATCGTCCACCTGCAACTCGTTCAGAATAAACTGAAGCTGTCCCTGTCACCTCTGGTAACAATTGCTCTATTTGTTGCCCTATCTCTTGAATCGTATTTAAATCAGCTCCTGCTACTTTAATACCTACTGGCGTTTTAATACCTGTTGCCAACATATCAATACGAGTTTTGATTGGCATAACCCAAGCATTCGTCAAGCCCGGAAACTTAACCAACTTATCAAACTCAGCTTTTAGAGATTCTGTTGTAACTCCCTCACGCCACTCTTCTTGAGGCTTCAACTGAATGAAGGTCTCAATCATAGTTAAAGGCGCGGGATCAGTTGCAGTTTCAGCTCGTCCAACTTTACCGAAAACAGTTTCAACTTCTGGCACTGTTTTAATTAGCTTGTCTGTCTGCTGTAGAATTTCTCTTGCCTTACCAATAGAAATTCCCGGATAGGTGGTCGGCATATACATAAGATCGCCTTCGTCTAAAGGAGGTATAAATTCACTACCGATTTTATCGACAGGCCAAAAACCAACAATCGTCACTAATATTGCTGCTACTATTGTCGATTTAGGAAACTTCATAACTTGCTTTAAAACAGGCATGTAGATAGCAATTAGCAGTCTGTTTAAAGGGTTTTTCTTTTCTGAAACAATTTTTCCTCGAATAAAATACCCCATTAAAACAGGCACTAATGTTATCGCTAAGCCTGCTGATGCGGCCATTGCATATGTTTTTGTGTAAGCAAGAGGAGAGAACATTCTTCCTTCTTGCGCTTCCAAAATAAATACAGGCAAGAATGAGACTGTAATGATGAGCAAACTAAAAAATAGTGCAGGACCTACTTCACTTGCAGCTTTCGAGACTATTTGCCAACGATTTTCATCTGTTAGTGGTGTTTTCTCCATATGCTTATGCATATTTTCAATCATCACGATCGCACCATCTGTCATCGCGCCAATAGCAATAGCAATGCCACCTAATGACATAATGTTGGCATTAATTCCTTGCATGTGCATGATGATAAATGACGCTAAGATGCCAATAGGTAAAGTAACAACTGCTACAATCGATGAGCGTAAATGAAATAGAAATGCAACACATACAATTGCAACGACCGCAAGCTCTTCGAGTAATTTACCCCAAAGATTTTCTACCGCCTCTCCAATTAGGCCAGAACGGTCATAAACCGTGACTATTTCAACTCCTTCAGGCAGCCCTTTTTTTAACTCTTCTAATTTAGCTTTAACACCATCAATTGTTTTTTGTGCGTTTTCGCCAAAGCGCATAACAACAACACCACCAACGACTTCTCCTTCACCATTTAGTTCAGCGATGCCTCGCCTCATTTGTGGACCTAGGTTGACTTCCGCCACATCGCCAATGGTAAGCGGGGTTCCTTGTGCGTTAACACCAAGAGGGATCAACTCTATGTCGGAAATACATTTGATATAGCCAGTTGCGGTAACCATGTACTCTGCTTCCGCCATTTCAACAACTGAGGCACCTGTTTCTTGGTTACCACGTTTAAGTGCCATTTGAATGTGACTAAGTGGTATACCGTAGGCTCTTAATTTATCGGGATCGACTTGTATTTGATATTGTTTAACCATGCCGCCAACAGCAGCAACCTCAGAAACTCCGGGTACAGTTTGCAATTCATATTTTAAGAACCAATCTTGAATACTACGCAATTGGCTAATATCCAAGCTGCCCGTTTTGTCAACAAGGGAATATAAATAAACCCATCCAACGCCTGTGGCGTCAGGTCCTAGTTGTGGACGTGCGGTAGCGGGTAGCGAAGGGGCTACTTGACTTAAATATTCAAGTACTCTGCTCCTTGCCCAATATAAATCGGTGTCTTCATCAAAGATGACATAAACAAAGGAGTCTCCAAAAAATGAATATCCCCGAACAGTAACAGCCCCCGGAACTGACAGCATTGCTGTTGTTAAAGGGTAAGTAACTTGATCTTGCACTACTTGTGGTGCCTGACCGGGATAATTCGTCTTAATTATCACTTGAACATCAGAAAGATCTGGTAATGCATCAACTGGTGTATTTTTAATTGAGAATAACCCACCACCAATCAAAATTAAGGTAGCTAAGATGACGAAAAAGCGATTACCTATCGACCACCTAATAATTGATTCAATCATTATTTATCTCCTAACTTAATGATTTGAATGGTCAACAGCACTTTTTGGTTCATGCTTATGTTGCTCATCTGATTCAAGAGAGATTTCAGTGATAACCAAATTATCTTTCACCTCGAAAGTGAAAATGACGTTATCACCAACGTTGAAATCAACTATTTCTATTTTGTCCGCGACGATAAAATCCATCGTCGCAGCAGGTCTATCCCATTTACCTATTGGGCCTCGGCTAATATTTAGAATCCGTGTATCAATATCAATCGTATTGATTAGACCTGATACTGTTGCAAAAGATACTTCTTCACTCATATCAGCAGACTCACTCATGATATGAACTCCAGTAATTTCATATCCACCATCTTCGGTTTTACTCACCTCAAAATGTAAAGATTGACCAGACTTTAAAGAGTCAATATCGACTTTTTCAGCCACAGTAAAATCCATAACCATCTCAGGCCAATCCCAAGCTTCAGCAGGGCCGTGACTGATATTAACCATGCGGTGCCCAGCCATAACACTATTAACATCACCTTGCATCCAAACAGAGTTCGGTACTTCATCATGAGTCATTCGTTTAAAGTCAGAGCTTTTACTTGATTCAGAATCAATCAAGAATTGAGCTGATGTCACCACAACATCATCTTCATTTAAGCCGTCTAATATTTCGATGCTGTCGATATCAACCCGGCCAATAGTCACTTCAATAGATTTAAATTGCCCATCACCTAACGCAAGTACTACTCTGTCTTGTTTACCTGTTCTAATAACGGCTTCTTTAGGCACGAGTATGGTGCTATCAGCTTGATTAGCGTGAATAGAGACTTGTGCAAACATGTTTGGTTTTAATTGATAGTCTGGGTTGTCAAACTTCAGTCTCACTCTGAGTGTGCGTGTTTTACTGTTCAATGTTGGATAGACATAATCAACGACACCTGCCCAGTCCTCACCGGGTAAATAGTCAAGTGTCATTGATACAGGAAGTCCCTCTTTAATTAAGGCTGCGTCACGTTCAAACACTTCTGCTTCAACCCAAACTTGATCTAGCTGACCAATGCTTAATAAGGTGTTTCCCGGCTTTACATAAAAACCTTCTCTAACCTTCAAACCATCAACAACACCTGCCTGAGGGGAGTAGAAGGTGATGGTTTGCTGAACCTTTCGTGTCTTTTCAAGTTTTTGAATAAAGTCTGCCGAAAGCTGTAACGCTTTAAGCCGATCTTTGGCCGCCGCAATTAAAGAACTATTATCGCGCTTTATAGCTATTAATAGTTCTTCTTGCGCGTTAACTAGCTGAGGAGAATATAGTGTATATAGAGGCTGCCCTTTCTCTACAGGATTACCTGCGGCTTTGACGTAGAGCCTTTCTATCCAACCATCTACACGTGGATGGATGTGAATTAGCTTATCTTCATCATATTGAACGTAACCTACGGTTGAGATTTCAGTATGCATATTTTTAAGCTCAACAGGAGCAGTGCGAACCCCAAGATTATTCACTACATGAGGCGCGATTTTTACGGCTCCGGGGCCAAAGTCATCACCAGATGATCCTTCTTCATACACAGGAATTAAATCCATACCCATAGGCGACTTACCGGGCTTGTCCCGGCGGTAATTAGAATCCATCGGTGCAACCCAATACAGCGGTTTTTTCTCTCCTGATGTAGCTTCATTGCCATTACCGCTTGAACCTGTACCTTGATATAAACTTAATGCTCCAGCACCTAGTGCTGCCCCAATGATGATGGCAATAATTGTTTTTGTATTCGTTGACATTATTTTTCTCCAAATTGCTGATTGGATAAGTGCTGATTCATTCTGTGCGAAGTGTGCATTGGCTTATGCTCAGCATTTGAGTTAGTTTGAGAGTACGAAAAGAAATAGTTGATGCGAGCAACTGTTTTAAGTGCGTCAACATCAATTTTTAAGGCTGATATTCTGGCATTCAATTCTGCGATTCTTGCTCGAACAACTTCGGCAAAATCACCATCATCATTGGTGTAGGCCGTCAATGATGCTTCCGCTTGGTCATGAGTTTGTTTGAGAAGTTGTTTTTGATAAATAGACTGCCTGTCAGATAAACGTTTAAGCTGTCTAAGCTCCTTTTCCACCGCACTGATCATTTGTTTTGTTAGCAATAATTTCTCGGTTTTTACAGCTTCTGAATCAGCAATAGAAGCTGCAACTTGCTTATCTTGCCTATTCTCAGTGAACAACGGCAAATCAAACGTTACCCCAACAGAAAATAGGTCAGCTCGACTATCACCAGACGGCATATTGTCACGATAGGCATAGCTCGCATTAACCCCCCATTGCGGCTCATATTGCTGTTTAGCCAATTCAACACCTTTTTCTGAAGCTTTGCGTTTCACATCAATTGCAAGTATTGCTGGATGATTAGCAAGTTCCTGAGCCAATAGATTTCTTGAGTAATTAGATGCTTTTAGGACTGTTGGATTATTCAATCGAATCGAAGGCAATTCTTTTGAGACGCTAAACTCTAGTGGTTGCGCGTCAAAGTTGAATGATTCATTCAATCGGTCAGCATCGTAAATATGAAGCCACTCATTAAGGCGAGCGATTGTCGTTTCTAGTTTCTGCTTTTGCGAAGTTAATCTGTCATCTAACTGTACGATTTCCAATTGAGCACGAATAACATCTTGCTGTCTGGTTTTACCAACAACGTTTGAGTAGCTAGCTTTAGCCACTTCCGCCATCTGCTCAAAAAGCGCCCAATCTGCTTCAATCAATTTAATGGTTTGTTGGGCTAAGTACGCTTCTAACCAAAGCTGTGACACTTGGCTTTTCAACTTCGCTTTACGATCCTCTCGTAGCAATGGAAATTTCGTGGACTCGATTTTTAACTGGTCTTGTTTGATCTCTAGACTATCTCCTCTCGGAAACATTTGAGAAACACCAACCTTTAGCTGAGTCATTCCTTCCTGATCTAAATCCCAAGTATCTGTTGGTAAATTCATTATCCCTAGCGATACTTTCGGATCAGGTAAAGTACCTGAAGCGATACTTCTATTTTCAACCGCAGTTTGTTTCAATCGGCTACCATGAAGCCAAGGGTCATTTTGCTGAGCTAAGGTTATAGCTTGTTCAAGTGTCACTACATTCTCAGCTTGAGCTGAAAATACAGATAAGCCGAGTATTAGTGCAGTTGAAAGTGAAGTAAGGTTTGAAGGGTTCAATTTCATTAGAATTGCTCCTCGTATGTCTTAACTTTTGCATAGACTTTGCTCGTTCCATCTTTAAATAGAATTAACACGTTGTATGGCATAAAGCGGTCACCGACTTCCATACCGGGAGAGCCAACTGGCATTGCTGGAACTGAAAGCCCAATCGCATTGGGATGTTCTTCTGATAAGAACTGCTGAATAAATTTAGCGGGTACATGACCTTCAAAGGCAAATCCATTTCTGCTCACTGCCGTGTGACAGGAGCGGTAATTAGGCTTAATACCATACTTAGTTTTGATATTGCCGATGTTTCGGAAATCTTTGGAATGCGCAACGACCCCTTCGTTTTCAATATGAGTTATCCATTTTTTACAGCACCCACAAGTAGGGGTTTTATAAACGATTAACTCCAAAGGTGTTACGTCGTGATTGTCTATATGGTTATGTTCATTAGCGTTTGCAAACGCAGATGAAAGCAGCATTACAACTGCTATTTTTAAATACTTATTGATCATTTTTGCCCCCAGACATCGCTGGAAAATATCTATAGCGCTGCGACGCTATATTGACTAACAGAAAAATTAATTACATGTGCGCGAAATTTGGACGCACTAATCCTGTATTAGGCAAAAATCGGTGGACGATAAAGAGAGGTTGAAATTGAATGAGGTTGATTAAATTGCAGATCAGCTACAGATTCACTCAATAATTGAATATCTGTCGAATCAATACTGGAATTTAGGACTGTCGTAGATGAACAAGCATTTGCCGGACAAACACATTCAACATCACAACAATCTTCTGATTGACCATTGCTGCTTTTATTCATTTCACCATGATTCATTCCTTCATGATGACTCATCTTGGAATGATCCATGTTCATGTGTGACTCGTGAGAACCTGATGACATTTCACAAGACATAGCAGAATACGCAAATGCTTGCCCTACAAAGGCAACCAGCATAAGCGTTATTACTAAGACTTTTGAAAATGCTTTAGACATAGAATTCTCTTACAAATACACAATTCCAATACTAATGTAAATTTTCGACTAAGTAAATTGATACTGTGTAAACATTTATGAATATTTGATTATCGTCAGTTTTTTCAAAGGGGTACATGTAGCATTCATAATCTCATTTGACGGTTAGTAGTCAAAAGTTATACCAGTGCACATGGTTGATACATCTCTAATTCTGACTCGTTTATCTTGTAAATGCATATACATCCCCGTCAAAGGTATTGATATACAGCGAAGGAGTATGCTCGCTTATTGATAAACAATACGTCCTTAATGACATTAATTTAATGTCTCGTAGACTCAAAATGGTCACGTTAGGTGCTCACGATACTAGCGATAAATCGCTATTGTTAGTTGAGAGAGTTTGCCGGGGAACTCAAATCTGTTCGTGTGGGTAAGAAAATAACTATTAATTAGCCTGTATCAATAATCAAGGTGAGTTAAAAAAGAGTCTTTTATACATCACTTTAGCTATCTAATGACTTAATTATCCCACACCCTTCAATGGTATTATCAGAATTACACGTACTAGCCATTTGTTGTAATTCGTTTTTTAAGGCTTTTAATTCTTTTATGCGTTTATTAACTAAATCTAATTGCTGTTTAATCAGTTCATTTACACTTGAACAACTTTCTTCTGGTTTATTTTTTAGGTCGATAAGACGTTTGATATCAATCAGAGAGATATCGAGACTGCGACAATGTTTTACGAATTCTAATTGCTTCAAAGCGGTAACGTCATACAATCTGAAGTTACCTTCTGTCCGCTCAGGCTCAGAAAGTAATCCTTCTTTTTCATAGTATCTAATAGTTTGTATAGAACAACCGGATGTTTTCGATAATTCACCTATTTTCATAATATTTTCTTTTAAACTTGACCCTATAGTTACTATAGGTTTTACACTTGAATTATACAAGTAAGGCGGAGTTAAAAAATGAGCGGTTGTGGCTGTGAAGTAGAATTAAAAGATGACCAACAAAAAACAGTGCTTTATTGGCTTTTAGCTATAAATGCCACGATGTTTGTATTTGAAATTGGTTTAGGTTGGTTATCTGAATCAACCGCATTAATTGCTGATTCGTTAGATATGCTAGCTGATGCTATCGTCTATGCCATTGCCTTATATGCCGTGGGGAAGTCAATCCAACATAAAGCTAATGCAGCATTAGTAAGTGGTTATTTCCAATTGGGGTTAGGGGTTCTAATTCTTCTCGATATAGCTAGGCGACTAGTTGGAGAAAGTGAGCCTCATTCTTGGTTTATGATTTGAGTTGGTTCTGTGGCTTTAATCGCTAATGTCATTTGTTTGATGCTTATACGAAAACACAACAATGATGAAGTGCATATGAGGGCTAGCTGGATATTTTCAGCTAATGATGTGATCGCAAACCTTGGTGTCGTACTTGCTGGCATACTTGTCATGGTGCTAGAACAACGCTGGCCTGATATTGTTATTGGTAGCATCATTTCAATGTTAATTCTTCGAGGTGCTTACATGATATTAACGGATGCCAAACAAGAATTAGTATCGGCTCAATATACATCTGAAGTATCAGATAAAAATAAACAATCAACCTGCTGCAATTCAAAGTAAGGAAGCTCTTATGAATCAAGAATATCTTAAAAAAACTGAGATAGTTAATTTTGAACACCCCACTATCCAATCATTAATAACAGAGCGAAAATGGCATGAACTTGATGACTACAACAAGATTGGCACTGCTTATCAGTTTGTAAAAGACGAAATACTATTTGGCTATAACGAAAGCGACGATATTTCCGCAAGTGAAGTTTTATCTGACGGATACGGGCAATGTAACACTAAGGGCAACCTTTTAATGGCCTTATTACGTGGATTAAGAATTCAGTGCCGATTTCACGGGTTTACAATAGATCAGCAATTACAAAAAGGAGCTATTCCTACCTATGTCTTTTGGTTAGCGCCCAAATACATTATTCACAGTTGGGTTGAAGTTTACTTTGAAGGACGTTGGATCAACTTAGAGGGCTTTATTTTAGACAATCAATATCTCACTTCAATACAGCAAAAGTTTAATCAAATAAAAGACAATTTCTGTGGTTATGGTGTTGCAACAAAATGTTTTTCATCACCAGATACAGATTGGCGCGGAACCGACACATATATTCAAAAAGAAGGGATTCACGACGACTTTGGACTTTATAATTCCCCTGATGAGTTTTATCTTGAAAAAGGCACTAATTTGTCTGGAGTCAAACGCTGGATGTATCAAAAAGTGATCCGCCACCTAATAAATTTCAATGTCACTAATCTAAGAAAAAATAAAGCGCTGGAGGTACAAAATGCATAGTCATAGTCATAGTCATCAACATGGAACAGACGACAGGATTGGTTGGGCATTTTTTCTGAATGTTACCTTTACGATCATCGAATTTATTGGTGGTTGGCTCACCAACAGTACCGCTATTATGGCTGATGCGGTGCATGACTTAGGAGATAGTTTATCGATTGGCTTTGCATGGATATTAAGTCGTTTTTCAAACAAAGCAGCGCCAGATAAATACAGCTATGGTTACCGCCGACTTACACTGTTCGGGGCATTGGTAAATGGCGTTGTATTAGTAATTGGCTCAATTTGGGTGTTGTTTGAAGCAATTCCAAGGCTAACCAACCCTGAAATGCCTGTAGTTGAAGGAATGTTAGGGCTTGCGATACTCGGTGTTGCCGTAAATGGATATGCCGTTTTCAAATTAAAAGCTGGGGAAACTTTAAACGAAAAAGTACTAACTTGGCATTTACTTGAAGATGTTCTGGGTTGGGTTGCAGTTCTTATTGTTTCAATCGTATTATTATTTGTAGAATTACCAATATTAGACCCACTGTTATCAATTGGCTTTACATTATTTATCTTGTTCAATGTTTTCAGAAATCTAAAATCTACACTTGTCTTGTTTCTTCAAGCCGCACCGGATGAACAAACTCAACAAAGTATCAAACAATCTCTTATTAAATTACCTGAAGTTAATGACGTTCATCATATACACTTTTGGTCATTAGATGGAGAGAGTCATGTATTAACGGCGCACTTGGAGTTAGCTCAAGATTTAGATATAGATAAACTTATCGAGCTTAAACAAGAAATATCGATAGAGCTTTCATCATATAATTTGTCACATACAACAATTGAATTTGAATTCCCTAATGAAAATTGTCGAGATACAATGTCTAAACTTTAAGCTTTCCGTCCTTTAGCCTTAAAAAAGCAGCTTAATTTTAATAGCGAATTAAGCTGCTAGGCTTTACTTATATATCATTTGAAAGTTGCTTACTACTACCTGAGCCATGTACCCATTGGTATAAAACTGGCAATACAAATAAAGTTAAAATGGTCGAAGATATGATGCCTCCGATGACCACGGTAGCAAGTGGACGTTGCACCTCTGCACCAATGCCTGTGTTTAAAGCCATTGGTATAAAACCTAAACTTGCCACTAGGGCTGTCATCAATATTGGTCTAAGACGAACAATAGCTCCCTCTACAATAGCTAAATAAAGATCGCCTTTTTCGTGCCATAAATCGCGAATAAAAGCCAACATAACTAAGCCGTTTAAAACAGCTACTCCTGACAGTGCAATAAAGCCAACACCTGCTGAAATTGAAAGAGGCATATCTCGAAAATAGAGCGAAAATACCCCGCCAGTTAAAGCCAAAGGCACACCACTAAAAATGATCAAGGCATCTTTAATCGAACCAAAAGCAATAACTAAAATACCCAATATAACAACCAATGTAATAGGCACAACCAGACTCAGTCGCTTACTTGCCGACTCAAGTTGCTCAAATGTACCTCCATAATCAAGCCAATAGCCTGCTGGAACTTCACCCTCACTACTTATTTTGGCCTTAACTTCCTTCACAAAACTTCCTAAGTCCCTGCCACGAACATTAACGGTAACTACAACTCTGCGTTTTCCATTTTCTCGGCTAATTTGTGCTGGCAATGACTCCGATTTGAGTAATGCAACTTCTTCAAGAGGTACATAATTACCGTTGCCAAGCGGAAGTGGTAATGACTTCAACCATTCAATATCCATTCTGATTAGTTCAGGGAGGCGCACCACTAATTCGAATCTGCGATCACCTTCATATATAATTCCGGCTGACTCTCCTCCTATTGCAGCCGCTACCCAATCTTGAAGCTGAGTTACATTTAACCCGTACCTTCCCAAAGATTCTCTTTTAGGAAGAATTGATAACGATGGTATTCCTGTAACTTGCTCCATACGTGCATCGGCAGCTCCATCAACTGTTTTGACAATATTGAGTATATCGTTAGCAGTAAATAACAATTGATCCAAATCATCCCCGAATACCTTTATACCTAGATCTGCTCGAACACCAGAAATCAACTCATTAAAACGCATCTGGATTGGTTGAGTAAATTCATAATTATTTCCGGGAATACTTTTTAATGCCTCTTCCATTTCTTCAACAAGTTCACTCTTCGCCTTTGTTGGTTCGCTCCACTCACTTCGAGGTTTTAAGATGACAAAAATATCAGCAATGCTCGGTGGCATTGGATCTGTCGCCACTTCAGGCGTCCCTATTCTAGAAAAGACTTTATCAACTTCAGTAAAAGCTTTTATTCTCTGTTCTAATACTTCCTGCATTTCAACAGACTGATCTAGACTGGTTGATGGTATTCTTAAAGCCTGCACGGTTATATCGCCTTCATTTAACTGCGGGACAAACTCTGTACCCAGCGTTGTCGCTATCCACAGGCTATACCCCATTAAAGCAATTGATATTGATACAATGACCCAACGAAATTTTAATGCCAGAATTAATAGCGGCTTGTACAAAGATTTTGTAGAACTGATCACAACACTTTCTTTTTCACTAATCTTACCTTTCATAAACACTGCTACAGCAGCAGGTACGATAGTAACTGACAAGATCATTGCTGAAATTAAGGCCATAACTACTGTTGCAGCCATTGGGTGGAACATCTTACCTTCTACACCTGTGAGCGTGAAAATAGGTATATAAACCACTGTGATAATGGCAACACCAAATAAACTGGGGCGTATAACTTCAGAGGTCGCTTCGAAAACGGTATTGAGTCGTTCTCTTAAATCTTGCCTATGCCCATTGTGTTGAGCTTCAGCAAGACGACGAACTGAGTTTTCGACGATAATGACGGCACCATCGACGATTAAGCCAAAATCCAATGCCCCTAAACTCATCAAATTTGCAGAGACGCCTGTTTTTACCATACCTGTTATTGTCATCAACATTGATAAAGGTATTACCGCCGCAGTAATAAGGGCAGCACGTAAATTCCCCAATAATAGGAATAGAACTACAACGACTAAAAGCGCCCCTTCAACAAGGTTTTTTGTCACTGTTGCAATTGCCTTATCAACGAGCGTTGTACGATTATAAACAGGCTCTGCTATTACACCTTTAGGAAGAGATGTTTGAATTTGTTTAAGCTTATTTTCAACTTCCAATGCAACTGTGCGAGAATTTTCGCCAATCAACATCATAGTGGTGCCCAAAACGGTTTCAATGCCGTTTTGAGTTGCGGCCCCAGTTCTAAGCTCTTTACCAATGGCGACACTGGCAACATCACTAATTTTTACAGGAATGCCATTATCTTTTTTAACAACAACATTGAGAATTTCATCAATCTTAGCAAGTTGACCTACAGAACGAACAAGCACTTGTTCCCCATTTTGCTCTATATAACCCGCTCCACGGTTATCGTTATTATTTCGCAACGCGTTAGACAAGTCTTCAAAGCTTATTTGATGATACAACAACTTCTCAGGGCTTGGAGTGATATGATATTGCTTGTTATATCCTCCAATACTATTGACTTCAATGACCCCTTTAACTTGGGCCAATTGAGGCTTTATGATCCAGTCTTGTATTTCTCTTAATGCTATGGCCGTATATTCTTTACCATTAGGCATTCTTGCATCAGGTGAAGCTTGCACGGTATACATAAAAATTTCGCCAAGCCCTGTCGAAATCGGCCCCATTTCAGGTTCCAATCCATTAGGGAGAGCACTTTTAATCGCCCCTAATCTGGCATTGATTAAATTTCTTGCGAAGTAAATGTCAGTCCCTTCCTCAAAGATGACAGTCACTTGAGACAAGCCATATCTTGACAGAGATCGAGTGTGAGAAAGCTTTGGCAACCCAGCCAATGCTGTTTCTATCGGAAACGTTATCCGTTGTTCAGCCTCTAAAGGGGAATAACCGGGGGCAGACGTGTTAATTTGTACTTGCACGTTGGTAATGTCAGGAACTGCATCAATAGGGAGTTTTTGATAGCTCCATAAGCCAACACTAACAATGACAAACAGCATACTTAATATTAGATAGCGCCTATTTATAGCTAGACGCAAAATTGATTCAATCATCTTACGTCTCCTAATCGTCGTCTTCTACTTCAGATTTTAAAATATCCGCTTTAATCAAAAAGCTATTTTTACTTACATACTCAGAACCTTGTACAAGTCCATCGATAACTTCTATGTAATTTTTGTCTGAACGGCCCAATATTAACGGTGTAAATTCGTATTCTTCACCTTCTTTAACAAATACACCTAGCTGCCCACCTAGTTCTTGTAATGCAAGCTTTTCGATTGCTAGGTCAACGTCGAATTGATTTGTCGTAATATATCCTTTTAACAGTTGGCCTGAAGAAAGGTTAAATTTTGTATTATCTAAAAGTGCTCGAACAAAGACGAATGGCTGATCTTTAGTTGGAATAATATTGGTTACTGTTGAGGTGATTGCCTCCCCATTAAATTCAATTTCGATTTCTTGACCGACCTCAACTTTATTAAAATGAGTAGCAAAAACTCTAAATTCCGCCCACAGCGTATCGATATTGGCTATTTCAAATAAAATTCGTTGTTGTGTTGTTGCTCCAACATTCCCATTTCTTTGTATAACTAAACCTGATACCGGAGACCTTACCTCGTAGGTATTTAAACTTTCATTCGATTCAATAACAGCTAGAAGATCTCCTTTTTTTACCTTATCTCCAATAGTGTAATTAATCGTCTTTATAACGCCATTGTATCTAGCGTTTATCTGATACAGTTGCTCTACCCCTATGGTTGTCTTACCATAAACAGAAATTTCTTGATTAAGTCTTCTAGGTGATAACCTAGTTGTTTCTATGCCTACTTTTTCCGACATCTCGTTTTTTATTTTACTTATACTCTCTTCGGAGTCCTCATCACTTGCCCAAACCAATTGAGACAGCGACGAAATCCCTACAAAAATAAATAATGCAATTAAATAGTTTTTCATTTTTTTTCCTAAGTAATTCGATTATCGGTCGAATTAAAAATCAATTTTTAAATTAAAGTGATAACGCTTCATTCGTTAATTTTTCAATCTCGGCCCCGTAAAACAAAGCAGCTGAAGCAGCATCAATCAGCGTGCGACGAGCGTTTAGTAGTTCTTGTCTAGCTGATACATAGTCAAGATAGCCATTACGACCTTTTTGATAAGCAATTTGGGTATCATCTAGTGCCTGATCTAACATTGGAATTACCGACTGTCTTAGTGCATTTGTCGTCAAAATAGCTTGCTGCCTATTCGAGTATGCTCGCAGCAAATGATTTCTAAGCTTTAATTTCGTTACATCTTTTTCAATGGCAACTTGATCACGCTCAGCTAAGGCACTCGCGATTGCTCCTGAGTTTCGCTTGTCAGCAAATAACGGTAGGCTAAAGCCTGCGACTAAGGCAGTATCATTACTTTCTTGAGAGCGTCTAACCCCTACAGACCACTGAATATTGGCAGTTGACTCAGTTCTGGCTAAACGCAACTCAGCTTCCTTAAGTCGCTCCTCATTGGCGTAAATTTGAATGGCAGGATTTGTTTCTAACTTTGCAAAAAGCGTCTCAAAATCACTATCATTTCCAAATTGAAATAAATCACCTGTTACCTTCGAGAAGTTCAGCGTTGATTCTCCCCAAAAAGCGGCTAAAGACAGCCTTAAATATTCTAGGCGTTTCTTTTCTGATTGAGAGGTTAGCTTAGCTTGGGCAATCGCTGCCCTCGCTCGCTTTACCTCAGCATTAGGGGTTGCTCCTGCACGATTACGTTCATCAACAATATTGAATGCTTCTTGAGCTAGGCTTAACGCATTATCGGCTAATAAGACTCTTTCTTGTGAGGCGAGCACTTCGATAAATTGTTGAGTAACTTGAGCTATCAAATTTAACGCCTCAACTTCCGTTTTAGCATTCAACAGCTTTTTAGAATTAGAAATAAGTCCAATTCTTGCAGAACGCTTATCTCCCATTTCAATCACGGAAGAAAGAGCAATCGTTAATTCAGCACTATCAAATTTATTGAAATCACCTGAACCTACAAAGTTCTCAGCTTCTACTTCAAGCTCAAATGCCGGATTTAAGCTTGCTGTTTGTTCTTGTCCAATTAAAGCTTGTTGCTTGAAATCAAATATTTTTAACTCTGGATTTTGCTTGAGTGTCCAACGTATTGCCTCTTGTAGATTAAGCTCCTTTTCAAAAGCGTTAACATTAAATGTTAAAAGCGAAATCATTAAGCACGCAAAATATTTATACCGAGGTGTTATACACCTCACCTTAGCTACCTTTCGGTGCGGTGATACATTAAGTCTCATGTATACTTTCCTATTAATTTTATTCTATAAAACTGTGGGAGTAGAAGATGGCTCTACCTAATTCTTGGGGGAATCTAAGCTAGTTTTGGTGGTCGAAATGGCAAGGATATATAACCTTTTTGCTCGCTAGAAACTATGGTCTCAGCAAAAGGAAAATCAATCACTTGGTTAGGCTCGGAAGGCACATCTGTATATATGAATAATTGGCAACAACAAAAATTGCACTCATCTACTAACGAGCTGCTATTCTGGAGCTGAGTAAGCTCCGTAGCTTCTGTTGATTGCTCTAAAACATAAGAAGAATTTATTGGCGAAAAAAAGAAAGATCATCAAAATCATTCGGCGAACAAATCACAGAATGTGCTGCAATTAATAACAGCATCACATATGTTAAATATGTTGTGTAACTAGGTAAGCGTAGAAAGGTCATTTCAGGTCTAACATGCTTTAATCAATCTAACTGTCCCTAATACAGTAGGGATAGCATCTTGTTCATAAACGTTGACAAACCCCGCTTCTACTATCAATGACGGGAGGTATCCATCAACATTATCTTTTGTCGTTTTAAAACCATCTAAACATTGAACTATTAAGAATAATGCTCGTTGTAAAATGGAGGTCGGCTTGCCCCAATCAGCAATGTACAATACCCCGCTCGGTTTGAGCGCTCTACGAATTTCTTTTAGTGTTGCTATTTTATCTAAACGAGTAAGGTGGTGAAAAAACAAACTCGAAACAGCTATATCATAAGAGTTTTCACCAAAAGGCATATCTTGACCAAAACCTTGTATCAGCGAAATATTAAGTACTTTCTCACTGAGTTTTTTTCGAAGAATATCTAATGCTGTTTGGTCAGCATCCAAGCCTGTCACCTTAAAATGAGGAAAATTTTCAGCAATTGTTTTCGTTAATGTTCCTGTACCACAGCCCACATCTAGCAGTTCATTTCCTTTGGTTTGAGCTATTTTCTTCACAATTAAACTTTTAAAAAATTTTTCTCGTGTAGTAATTGCAACGATTCTGTCATAGTAACGAGTCAACCAGTGAAAACGTAACGGAGGTATATAAGGTGTATTTTTTTTCATTGTAAATTTCCCTGTCTTGATACTGAATACGTTGCTTTCAAACAGTCATGAATAATGGCTATTAGTACTTTAACTGTAGAATTCGGCGTGCGCCGTTCAATACAACAAGGGAAATTATTAACCCGATAACTAAGTCTGGATAACGGCTATCTGTCAGCGTCACGAGAAGGCCAGCTAAGATAACACCAACATTTGCAATAACGTCGTTGGCTGAAAATATCCAACTCGCTTTCATATGAGCACCATCTTCTTTATTTCTATAAATTAAAAACAAACAAGCTACGTTAGCAATTAGTGCAACCCCACCAAATATCATCATCAACGATGAAATCGGTTCACTCCCATAAATAAAACGTCGAATTACCTCACTTAAAGCTCCAAGCGCTAAAATAACCTGCAATAATCCAGATATATGTGCTGCCCTTAATTTCAGGCTAACTGTCTTACCAACAGCATATATAGCTAGTCCATACACAGCAGCATCCGCAAACATATCCAAAGAATCCGCAATGAGTCCGGCAGATTGAGCAATAACTCCGGCGACCACTTCAACAAAAAACATAACTCCGTTAATCAATAACAGCCATCTAAGTGCTGACATTTCACTTGCTTTGTTTGATTGATCTAACTTTCTCGCTCTTGCAGCTTCTTTACTGCAACTTTCACTTGTTGATTCTAGTGAAGCACCTAAATTGAGAGATTGCAGTTTGTTAGTAATCTCATCCAAATTGTCATCATGGAAAACTTTAACTAACCGACTGGGGATATCAAACTGCAACCCAATAGTTGTGCTAATTCCTTCTATAGCCAGTCGAATTAAACGCTCCTCAGAAGGACAATCCATTTGGGAAACCTTAAAAGTACTGACAAACTTTCCGCCAAAATCATCTGAATCGATGTGGTTATTATTCAGGTCATTGCTAGCTGGAGAGGACTGACATTGCCCAGAGCATTTTTCTGACATAAAATCTTTCCATTAAATATTTTGCACTAGTGTAAACTCTATACCAACTATAGAGTCAAGAATCTTTATCTAACAATAGATTTATAAAAAGTAATTGTTTGAACTTGACTGAAATCACTAGCTCCACAGAAAACTATATGCTAACGTTTATATGTTATATTCCCATTAGGTAGTCACTTTGAACTTGGCTGTTGCGCTTAAATTACTGTTAATAGTTTCGATTGTGTTGCAATCGATAACTGCTGTCGCGTCTGCAACTTCACAAAGCCACCAAATAGATATTGAACACATACAAACCCAACATGATCACCAAAGTGATTTTAAAATTTTTGACGACAATTCAGATGAAAAAGCAGGCCACGACATCAAAGATTGTCATCATTGTGGTCATTGTAGCGGCAGCCACTTATCTTGGATATTAATTAGCAATTCAAATAGTGCAACAAAGTTATATAACAACAACCTAATACCTTATCAATTCGATCAAACAAAAGAATTTTTAGACGCTATATTACGCCCTCCTATTTCTTAAATTTCTAAATTTATATCCGTCCATTTATCGATTAAAAATCGGTAAATGAGAGATGATTAATACTTAAAATTTAAGAAGTCTTATGTATAAATATATAAAAAATACAGGCACTTGCCTGTCATTCTGCCTGCTTGTAAGTATTTCATATGCCGCTTACAGCAAGCAAAAAAGTGAGTCGTGGTTAGACACACAAATAAATAAAGATCCCGAAATAATTGAAGCAAGAGAGTTGTTAATCGCAAGCAATCATCATGCAAAAAGCTTAACTCAGGCAATATATAACCCTGAGCTTGACGCAAGTTTTGAGAAAGAAGGTGATTTTAATAACTATTCAATCGGTTTGAGTCAGACCATTGATTTTTGGGATAAACGCTCTGCCAATACGTCAATTGGCGAGATAACTCTTTATGCCAGCCAGCAGCACTTATTGAATTTAATCGATTCAAAAAAGGCCGATGCGTTAATTGCTTTGACAAATTGGCAATCAGCGAAAGATACTGCACAGCTATCTACGGAGAGAGAAAGTCAACTGCAAACCTTACTTAGTATTGTGGAAGACAAACAAAAGGCGGGAATACTTGAGCCTCTAGATGCTGAGCTGGTTTACTTAAACTTGTCTCAAGTTTTTAGTGAAATAGCTGAATATCAAATAGAGCTAAAAAATGCTGAGGTTAAAGTTAAAGAGCTGCTGCCTGATTGGACACCAGAGTTAGCCAGTAAAATCTCTATTGATTTCGATGTTGAAAACTATTCATACAAAGCTGAATGGATTGAACAACACCCCCAAGTACAATTGGCTAAAGCAAAATGGAAAGAGCAACAAGCTAAAGCACAACTAACAACCATAGAGAATAAAGCTAATCCCACCATAGGGGTTAGCGCAGGAAAAAATAGTGACGATAATATCGTTGGCTTAACATTCTCTATGCCTTTGAATATCAGAAATAACTATTCCGATGCTACTAAAGCGGCATATTCAGAAGCCGTTGCTGCGGAAGCTTATTTCCAATCCATTTATCGAAAACGCTCTTTTGAAGCTCAGGCCAACTATGAATCCCTCATGATCAGTAAAAAATACTATCAGCGATGGCAAAACCTTATGCAAAACCGAATTGATAATAGCGCGAGGTTGCTAAACGCTCGTTGGGAGGCTGGAGACATCAATACTTCAGACTATCTAATAGCGTTGAGCCAAAGAGCTAATGGATTGCACTCAGGCATTCAACTAGAAAAACAATTTAGACTCTCTGAAATAGCCTTCATTTGGAGCATGGGTCAATTATCTAAGTTCAAGATTTAATTAGTTAAAACGGCAATTAGAAATCTTAAACTTTAAAAGAATATAGGTAAAAAAATGAATACATTATTTAGCAAAAAAATATTAGCAATACTAATTAGTGGACTTTTTTTAGGTGGGACATTAAGCGGTGAAGTGTATGCTCTACAAGTAAATACAATTGACCCTGTAACAGCAAAACCCAAAGAACATAAACACTCGGAAAGTGAAGAAAATCATGTAGAAGAAGGCCATCAGGAAAATGAAGGCAACCATTCTGAAAAAGACACAGAACATGACGAACATGGTCACGACCAAGAGAGCAAAAATAAAGAAACTGAAGAGGAACATGAAGAAGGTATTACTCTAAGCCCTCAAAAAATGTCACTAGCCAATATTAAAGTTCAAAGCATAAGACCTGATTATCAATTCAGTACAATCTATGCGCCCGGAGAGGTCAAAGTAGATGGTTATAGCAGCTATGTCGTTTCTCCCCGTACCGAGTCAGTGATAATAAGCAGACATACTGCACTCGGTGAACACGTAGAAAAAGGACAAAAGCTGGTCACCCTATTTAGTGAAGCAATGGCTCAAGCTCAAGCTGACTACTTGATTGCGTCAACTGAATGGCAGCGAGTAAAGAAATTAGGCAACAAAACAGTAAGTGAAAGTCGTTTACTTCAGGCTCAAACCACATTTAACGCCACATACGGAAAACTTATCGCACTAGGGTTAACTGAAAAAGCGATAAAAGACATATCAAATAAAGACATAACTTCGTTTGGCCAATATTCGCTAGTAGCTCAGCGAGAAGGAGTAGTTTTACAAGATGACTTCACCCAAGGCCAACGAGTCGATGCGGGTGATACTATCATGCTTTTGGCAGATGAAAATAAGCTGTGGGTGGAAGCTAAAGTATCACCCAACAAAAAGCTCAATCTATCAATCAACTCTCCGGCAATAGTTAAATTAGAAGGAGAGGATTATAAGGCAAAAGTTATTCAGGAAGCCCACACGATTGATCCCATCACTAGAACTCGAATCATTCGCCTAAGTGTTAATAATGCAGATGACAATCTCCATTCAGGCATGTTTGTTAAAGTATATTTTCAATTTGCCACTGAACAAAAAGTTATGGCCGTTCCAGAAGAAGCGCTAATTAGAAGTGCGGACGGAGATTGGACCGTATTTGTTGAGGATCATCCCGGTGAATTCAAAGCGACAGAGGTTGAGTTAGGTCGTTCTCTAGGTAATTTCAGAGAAATATTTGGTTTAGAAAGTGGTACTCGTGTGGTCACTCAAGGAGCGTTTTTTGTTGCTTCTGAAATAGCTAAAGGCGGATTTGATCCGCATAACCATTAAGGAGAGCCGCTATGTTTAATAAAATTATAGATTGGTCTGTAAACAACCGACTCCTTATTTTGATTGCCTTATTTGCCACTATTGTTGGCGCAATAATGGTGATCCCAAAACTGAACTTGGATGCTTTCCCTGATGTGACTAATGTTCAAGTCGCGGTTAATACAGAAGCGCCGGGGCTTGCCGCAGAAGAAGTAGAACAACTCATCACTTATCCGATTGAAGCGGTCATGTATGCGTTACCTGATGTTGAACAAGTACGTTCAATTTCCAAAACGGGGCTGTCTGGCGTTACTGTCGTTTTTAAAGAAGGGACTGATATCTATTTTGCACGGCAGCTCGTCTTTGAACGGCTTCAAGCTGCAAAAGAGTTGATACCTGACGGTGTAGGTACGCCTGAAATGGGACCAAATACGTCAGGGTTAGGTCAAGTATTTCAATACTTGCTCGTGTCAGATAAAGACGCAGGATATGACTCAATGGCACTCAGAAGCCTCAATGATTGGATAATCAAATTGCTAATTATGCCAGTTGATGGTGTCACAGATGTCTTATCTTTCGGAGGTAATGTTAGGCAATATCAAGTGAACATAGCTCCCTCTAAGCTCCTTGCATATGGATTGTCGCAAGAAGATATCGTTAATGCACTTGATAGTAACAATGCCAACGTTGGCGGTTGGTATATGAACCGAGGACAAGAGCAGCTTGTTATTCGAGGAACGGGTTGGTTCGAAAGTGGTGAAGCAGGCATTAGCAACATTAAGCAAGTACCTGTAAAAACCGTAGATGGTACTGTTGTGACGGTTTCTGATGTCGCCAAAGTTGAACTAGGTAGTGAAATTCGACAAGGTGCGGTCACTATGACCCGTAAAACGTCCGAAGGAAAAGTTGAAAACCTAGGTGAAGTTGTATCAGGCATTGTACTCAAGCGTATGGGTTCCAATACAAAAGCAACCATTGATGGTATTAATGCACGAATTCCACTAATCAATCAGGCATTACCTAAAGGTGTTCGATTCGAACCCTTCTATGATCAAGCTGATTTAATCGAACAAGCTGTCAGTACTGTAGTCAATGCACTAGCACTTGCCTTTATCTTTATTTGTATCGTGCTTGCCCTGTTCTTAATGAATTTAAGAGCAACGTTTCTTGTTCTTATTTCCATTCCAATATCGGTAGGTATTGCATTAATGATCATGGCTTGGTGGGGAATTTCTGCCAATCTTATGTCACTAGGTGGCATTGCCGTAGCTATTGGTATGCTTGTGGACGGCTCAGTGGTCATGGTTGAAAATATGTTTAAACATTTAAACCACCCTGATTCAACACACCAACAAAGTGTAGAAGCACGTGTTCCTAGTGATGATACTGATCCCTTTGCAATAGAAAAAGATGATCATGGTATCGAGTTGCGGCTAAAACAAGCAGGCAAAGAAGTGGCTCGCCCAGTATTTTTTGCTGCTTCTGTCATTTTAGTCGTGTTCTTGCCTTTGTTTAGCTTTGAAGGCGTCGAAGCAAAATTATTCCAGCCAATGGCAATTAGTATTATTTTAGCCATCATTTCAGCTATTGTTGTTGCCTTGTTTATCGTACCAGCACTCGCCACTTTCATGTTCAAAAAAGGCATAAAAGAAAGAGAAAGCTTTGTCGTTAAACCTTTAGATAAGCTATATAAAAAGGGGCTTAAGTTTGCACTTAAACGTACCAAGTTAATTGTTGTTACCTCGCTAATTATGGTTGTTTCGGCTTTTTCAATTATACCTTACATAGGTACTGAATTCGTTCCAGAGCTAGAAGAAGGAACAATTAACTTAAGAGCAACTCTTGCTCCTTCTTCTAGTTTAGATACTGCATTGATGGTTTCACCTATATTAGAAGAAAAGTTGATGGCATTTCCTGAAGTTACTTATGCGCTAAGCCGTATCGGGCGACCTGATATTGGCGGCGATCCTGAACCAGTTAATAACATCGAGATTTATATCGGACTTAAACCTGTATCCGAGTGGACCAGTGCTTCAAACCGTTATGAACTGCAAAACAAAATGGAACAATCGCTTGAAGAGTTTCCGGGACTTTTACTGAACTTTTCTCAACCAATTGCCACCCGTGTAGATGAGTTACTATCTGGTGTAAAAGCACAACTAGCGATAAAGCTGTTTGGGCCAGACCTCAATCAATTGGCAGTTAAAGGGCAAGAAATAGAATCGGCAATTAAAGAAGTTGAAGGCGCTAGAGATGTTGCGCTTGAACAAATAGCTGGTGAAGCTCAATTAGTTGTAAAGCCAAACAGACAAGAGCTTTCACGTTTTGGCCTATCGGTCGGTGATATAATGGAAGTGATACGAGATGGTATAGGTGGAGTTGAAGCAGGACAAATCATCAACGGGAATGAGCGTTATGATATATATGTGCGTTTAGAAAAAGAATATCGTAGTAATAAAGAAGCTATTTCTGATATTCGCATTCAGTCTCCAACAGGGGCTTGGGTTCGTCTTGGTGATGTTGCAACAATCTCTTTTGCGTCAGGCCCTCCGCAAGTGAGAAGAGATGATGTGCAACGACGTGTTGTTATCCAAGCCAACGTACAGAATCGAGATATGGGCAGTGTTGTTGCCGATATCAGACAAGTAATCGCCGAGAAAGTCGATTTACCTGCTGGCTACTCTGTTGCCATTGGTGGTCAATTTGAAAGTCAACAACGAGCACAACAACGGTTAGCTATAGTGGTTCCTTTATCTTTGGCGCTAATTGCTCTTTTGCTTTACTTCGCATTTGGCTCAGTTGGTCAAGCCATGTTGATTTTAGTTAATGTCCCATTAGCTGTTATCGGCGGTGTTTTCTCCTTATATTTCTCTGGGCAATACTTGTCCGTGCCAAGCTCCGTTGGCTTCATTACACTATTTGGTGTTGCAGTGTTAAATGGTGTGGTTATGGTTGAAAGTATAAACCAGCGAATTAGAGATGGCTTAGAAGTCACTGATGCTGTTTTTGAAGGAGCAACTTCTCGTTTGAGACCTGTTCTTATGACAGCAATAACATCTGCATTAGGTTTAATACCGATGTTAATGTCAAATGGTGTAGGAGCTGAAATACAACGACCACTGGCAAGTGTTATAGTTGGTGGTTTGATAACAGCAACATTACTCACATTGTTTGTTTTGCCTGTTTTATATCGCTGGTTCTCCAAAAAGAAAATTGAGGAGTTATCCCGCTAATTCAATTTTCATCAATTGTGAAGCTTCCGAATCAAGGAATATGAATTGGAAGCTTCGCTTTATTGCTATCACTAAAAAGCTAGCTATTACGTAAAATTACTAATCTGATCGAATATTGAATTTGTTGAAGTCATTCTAGACTCCTTATTTTCGTTATTTAATGACTTTTATGTTGAGACTTAAGTTGCTCTCTCATTTCTAAAACTCGATCTGCCGAATAAGCTCCTGCTCTCATAACAACCAATTCAACAAACGAAATATCAATTAACTTGTGGTCAACATCAATCACATAGTAACTCCCATTATGTGTGGTTATTTCTAGTTTATCCTCGACAGCAGTTTTGCTAATAATCTTTGAAGTTACTATTTGCTCAAATGGCCGAAATCTGAATGTTTCATCGTCAATAACCACCCCTGATAAAAACTCGCCAATAAATGATTTTTCAAATTCTTTATAGTCATAGACTGAGACTATGTAGGCATCCTTTAAAAATGTTTTATCCATGTGTTACTCCCTACTAATAGCTAGCAGGGAGCATATCTCGCAACTCTAATAACTCATTTGGAGAATACATACACTCATGCATTAAATTGAACTCAAATACATTTACATCAAACTCTTTTGGTTCAGCATCTAAGGTATAAAAGTCAGCACCAAAAGTTCGGAACTCAAGGCCATTGATTTCGATAACTTTTGTTGTGAACAAAACTTCTCCCTTTTTACCGCAATCACTATCTTCAGCAAATGTGGCGTAAAGCACCTGTTCAACTTTTTCCTCTGTATCAGATTGAATTGAGATAAGTGTGGCGTTAGTCAGTTTGATTTTTGGTCTCATGCTTTCGCTTCCTTGTTATCCTCAATGCTAAACGGGCGAAAAAAACTTAGATATTTAACCCCATCGACTTCTAGTAAATTCTTGTCAGCATCAAAATGTGACAGAACACTAGATTGATACAACGAAATGTATTTTTCATAATCTATGGTGTTAAAAAAATTGGTATCAACGCGACGGGCATAGAAAATTAAGCTCTGCTGGTCTATACGAATAGTAAACTTTTGATCTCCATCTACGTTTTTGACCTGTAGACATAAATCGGGTTTGTGCCAATCAGATACATAGGAAGGAACCAGTGGGAAGCCATAAACCAAATAACGCATGCCCTCGATTTTGAAGGTTGTTGGACTGAACTGAGTCTTGCTTACTTTGCAGCTGTTGAATAGTTCGAGTGTCAACATCAGCCAATGTTCATGTTTCGAAAAGCTATTTCCGTCGGATATACAGCCTTCGAATTCACCATCATGGTTTACATGATTGATGTACATGTATTTTTTAATGTTATCCAAGGAAAGCTTTTCAAACGGAAACTTTGAAGCGATGAGCCTGAAATAACAACCATGAACTTTTAAATCTGCATATTGAACTATCAACGGATCATCAAAGGCATCAAAGTATGGTCGCCACTCTAAGCGGAAGTCAGCTCCTGTATTTACAATAAACTTGGAATCTTCAGGTAACCCTAATACTTGGTATATCACTGAAACTAACTCTAAAGTTTCGATATCTACCAGCATCAAGCTTTCAATTTCAGATGCCATTGAGGTGATTTCCTGATGAAGTGATTCAATGATTTCCGAATCATCGTATTCATTGATCATCAAGTATTTAAATGATTCGTGTTCTAGAATTGAATTAAGATTGTGGGTATCAAAAGCTTCATGCAGACGCTCATGCGCTTGTGTAAAGTGAGCACAGCTATAGACACCTCTACTCCAAAGTCCTTGTGCATATAAATCTGGTAACTCAAAAAGTAATGCGAAGTCTTTAGCTTGTTTATTTAACTTATTTTTTAATTGATATAGCGAGATCATTTAGTTCTCCAAACAATACTGCAAAAGAACAATGGCCTACAAACACATTGTTTATTTGACTATTTGAATCACTAATTTTTACGGATGCTCCGCTTCACTGTTCACGTTTTTCAAGTGGAAAAACATGCGTAGGCGTAGGCTGTCCGTTCAGCCTTCATCATATAATATCGCCAAAAAACAAAATGACAACTTACGTATTTGTACAATCTTAGGTAGATATTTTGAGTTTGAACTGCTCAAAGCTAAGCCCAAATAGGGATATAACCATTTCCTCATCTATATTGGAGCCGGGAAATTTTTTTTCAAAATTTCCGATGATGCTATCTAGGTGGCTAGCCAATATTTTTACTAAAAATATTTCCGAGTTTGGTGATAGAGCAGATAGTGCTATCAATGAGTTGTCAAAGGATTCAGCTTTTATTTTTACTAGTAAATCGCTGTAACTGTCACAGCCATACAGACAAATAGCAACCCCTTCTTGGGCTTGTCCAAGGGGAATTGATAACTTTTTTGACAACCTCTTTGCCTGACGCTTTATATTACTTATAAGCGCTTCTGATTCAAAAGACATACGCACACCAAAACATAACAACTAAGGTCCACAGCACCTAAGTCATTACATCTTCAATGTATGATTAATCTTTTAAACCCAGAGTAAATCCATTTCGTCCGCAAGTGTGGAAACTGGCTTCTCTGAAAAGCCACTACAATAAGCAGTGGCTATTGTCGCAATATTATAAGTAAATGTGAATTGTAGTTTGATGTCTACATGTTCTTTTCAGTGAACTCAGCTAAGCTACTACGCTCTACTTCATCAAAAATTAGAACAGACCCTTTCTCATAGTTTCTATACACATTAACAGCCGCACTTGCACCAGACGAAGCAGGTGTTACAAACTTATCATCAATCTGGGCAAGGTTACCAAGTACAATTGTACGACAATTTTTACCTCCCCTACTAAGCATCCCTTTAATTTGAGCGCGTGTCATATTTTGAGCTTCATCAATGATTAAAACAGCATCGTCTATTGAACGGCCTCGAAAGTAAGCCATACTAGTAAATTCTATATTGGCTTTTTCGATCACATGCTCAACTGTTGCATGAATATTTGTTTCATGATTATCATCTGAATGCATTGAAATTAATGCATCGGTAATGCCTGCCAGAAGAGGCATCGATTTTTCAGTTAAATCCCCCGGAAGAAATCCGGGATCGTCGTCCATGAAGTCTCTAGAGCGTACCACAACGATTTTTTTGTACTTTTTCAACTCCAATACTTGATGCAGCGCCGAAGCAACTGCCAAAAAAGTTTTTCCGGAGCCAGCAGGGCCAAGGATAATATTTAAGTCATAGTAAGGGTCTGTTAATTGGCTTAAAGCTACCGCTTGACGCTGATTTTTTGGCAATATGCCCCATACCTTTTCTTGCTTACGAGGCAATAACTTTGTGTATACCTCAGTATCAGTCACTTCTGAAATCCGGCCAATGTGTCCGGCTTCATCGTACCAATACATGTTTGGCTGAACTTCATCGTTGAACAAGCTGATTGGGAATGTATAAACCTCTCCTGAGACTTTGAAATCTTTATCTGATTCAATTCGATCAAAAAGATCACCTTCAAAGGCTTGTACGCCTGTATAAAGCAAATCTATATCTGCGATTTGATTATCAACGGATACATCTTCAGCCATAACACCAACAGTTCGAGCTTTTAATCGCATATTGATGTCGCGGCTAACGATGGTAACGTCTTTATCTAACTCTTTCTGAAGATGGAGTGCATAGTTAATTATTCTATTGTCAGCATCGCTACCTATCGTGTGCTTTAATTCTTTTGCCATGTCCAATTGAGTATCAATACCAATGAACAACTTGCCTCTTTTAGCTGTTTCAGTAGAAGGCAGTGGAATACCTGCTTCCATTTCTTCTGCACTGTGCCCATTAATTATGTCTTCAAGCATACGAATACATACACGAGCATCAGCACTTACCGATTTATTGGTTCTTTCTTTTAAATTATCTAACTCTTCTAAAACTGTTAGACAGATGTATACATCTTCACTGTAAGCGAGCAATGACTTTGGATCATGAACTAGTGCCGATGTATCTAATACTCTTGGGTTTCTGTGTTCACTTAGATTATTCATTTTAGTTCTCCTTTGAGAACGATTTTCATTAATTAGCATTTTAGATTTACCTTAGGTTTATTATTTTTGTTTGTGCCTTCTTGCAGGTTAAATCCGTTATTTATATTTATTGATTAATGGTTCTGTTCTTTAAGTCACACTTAATGACATGTTAGAGAGATTAGATCTGAGCTTGTTATAAATACTCAATTTCTTCAGTAAGAATAAGGTCTGTAGATAGGTCTGCACAAATATTGGAAAAAAGCTTGCAGTAATACCTGTTTTACCACTCCCTGCTGCGCCTGTTAAAATAACTAAATCAATGGTGGGATCTAGCAAAGCATCCATTGCCATACCTTGATAGATGTTTTTAGGATTAATTCCCCACGCTTGTTTAGCCATTAAACGTTCATAAGATAAATCAGCAATGGCGAGTCTTCCTTCATCCCAACCCGTTATTTTACCTGCAAAGTGTTGGCTATCATCTAAAATATATTCGTTCATATAGCTATTAGGTAAAACATCTCTGTTGACGTAATGAGTGGTATTTCTTCCCTCACTTTCGCTATCGCATTCATCAATATGCTGCCAAAAATCACCTTCAAACTTATGGTAACCTTTTGATAAAAATTGAATATCGTCAATAAGTTGATCTGTTCTATAATCTTCAACGTGCGCTAATCCGGCTCCTTTAGCTTTAAGTCGCATGTTGATGTCTTTTGTTACCAGTACAACTTTTTTCTTTGGATTTTCTTTCTGAATATGTAAAGCGGCATTAATAATACGATTATCATTTTCATTAAACGACAACGTACCTGCGGTTTGTTTTAAGGTGTAATCATTAAAAATAGATAAATGACCACTAGGATGTTCAGGATCATTTTCAGGTAACTTAACACCTGAAAGAACTTCTTCAGGCGATGCATCAACTAAGGAATCTTCTAGCGCTCTTATGGCAACTCGTGCATCTCTGCTCACATCTCTCTTTCGATCTTTTATGGAATCAAGTTCTTCTAATACCGTCATAGGGACAATAACGTCGTGTTCTTTGAAAGATAAAAAAGCGAGAGGTTCGTGGAGTAATATATTGGTATCTAAGATATAAATAATTTTATGTTCATTCATATAGGCATCCTTAGTTTAGGCACTAGGTATAATTTAATTGAGGAGGAAAACATAAATACGATTTCACTCAAATGCTTTGCCAAGCTATGTATCGATATTTTTTGATAAAATGATCCTCTACGTTAATGAATACTACATCGAATCATAAGAGTATCTAAGCTTTATTACGATTATATGAAGTCATGTAGAGCATACTGCTTCATATTTTTTTAACTCTTATAAACTAAATATAGACCATATTGAGAGATTTATTGTTGATTTATTAAGATCTTAAAATCAATATTTTATAATTAATATTACTCGACTTTGTGCGGTTAAATATAAAGCAATAAAAGTTCATTTATTAAACTAAACTCTATTATCTTTACTATTATTACAAAAAAGAGAAAGCATTGACCTGTATGAGTTATACCCATTTAAAAACAATTTACCGAAAATATTTTAAGTAAACAGCCATGTTTTTATATAAAAATTATATGACTAACTAAATTCTTTCTCTTTTTAGCACTTTTTTAATGACCCATTTTACGAAAAACGTTACTATAGCGCCCGTTTTTCAAGCCCTATTACCTTATAAAGCTAAATTTTAAAAGTTGGAGTTGTTATGTCGTTTCACCCTGGTCAACGTTGGATAAGTGATGGTGAGTCAAATCAAGGACTTGGTACTGTTACTACTGTTGAACACAGATTTGTAAGTATTGTTTTTACCGCTACTGGAGAGTCAAGACAATACGCAATAGCGAACGCTCCGCTTACACGCGTTATATTTAATGAAGGCGACACTATTCCTAGCCATGAAGGTTGGACGTTGGTTGTTGAATCGCTTGAAGATATTAACCATTTAATTACTTATCACGGTACTCGACAAGATACAGGTGAAAAAGCCTCGATAAAAGAAGTGATGATCGATCACTTTTTAAAATTCAATAAACCTCATGACCGTTTATTAAATGGCCAAGTAGATCGTTTAGATTGGTTCCAGCTTCGTAAAGACAGCCTAAAACATCAGCATACTCAGCAACAATCAGAACTTATGGGCCTAAGTGGTGGCCGAGTGAGTTTAATTCCTCATCAGTTATATATAGCTGAAGAAGTAGGAAGTCGATTTGCTCCACGTGTTTTATTAGCTGATGAAGTTGGTTTAGGTAAAACCATTGAAGCGGGTTTGATCATTCATCAACAGCTGGTAAGTGGCCGCGCACAACGCATTCTTATTATTGTGCCTGAATCACTCATGCATCAATGGTTGGTTGAAATGCTACGTCGCTTCAACTTACCTTTTAGTATTTTTGATAATGAACGCTGTGTAGAAAGCTCAAGTTCAGAAGATGGCGCTAACCCATTTAGCTCTGAACAATTAGTATTAGTAAACTTAAACTTTATTACTGAAAATCCAAAATGGTATGAAGCACTTATTGCCGAAGACTGGGATTTAATGGTAGTTGATGAAGCTCATCATTTAAATTGGACACAAGACGCTCCAAGTATTGAATATCAATGTATTGAGCAATTAGCACAAGTAATACCTGGTGTATTATTACTTACGGCAACACCTGATCAATTAGGCCATGAAAGTCACTTTGCTCGTTTACGCTTACTCGATCCTGATCGTTTCTTTGATTATCAAAAATTTATTGCTGAAGAAGAAAACTACACTCAAGTAGCTGATGCCGCCAATACACTTGTAGCAGGTGAGCGACTAACTCAAACACAATTAGATACACTGACTGACTTATTAAAAGAGTCAGACATTAGCTCGCAATTAGCGATTATTAATGAAGACGACAGCGAAGCCGACGAAGCCCGCCAGCAAGTGCTTGCGCAATTATTAGACCGTCACGGCACAGGTCGTATTTTATTTAGAAACTCGCGTAATACCATTAAGGGCTTTCCTGAACGACAATTATTACCTACGCCTTTAGCAATGCCAGAGCAATATCAAACCATTATTAATGATTTGTTATTAAGTGATAGTGTTGACAATTTACGTGAGCTTTCACAAAGTAAATTCGTATTTACTCCAGAAATATTATTTGGTTTAGAGCAGCATGATAATTGGTATGACGTTGATCCAAGAGTTGATTACTTAATCAATTTATTAGACAGCTTAGGTAAAGAAAAACTACTTGTTATTTGTGCACACGCGCAAACGGCTATCGATTTAGAAACCGCGCTTCGTGTTAAAGAAGGCATACGTGCTGCAGTATTCCATGAAGGTTTAAGTATTTTTGAACGTGATAAAGCCGCGGCTTACTTCGCACAAGACGAAGACAGTGCGCAGTTATTATTATGTTCTGAAATTGGTAGTGAAGGTCGTAACTTCCAATTTGCTCATCACATGGTGTTGTTCGATTTACCAAATAACCCTGATTTACTTGAACAACGTATCGGACGTTTAGATCGTATAGGTCAAAACCAAACAATACGTATTCATGTACCTTACTTTGAAGATTCACCGCAAAGTTTATTATTTAATTGGTATCACCAAGGTCTTAATGCTTTTGAACATACTTGTGTTACTGGCCATGCAATATTTAAAGAATTTGGTGCTAAATTACAAAACTTAGCTTTATCTGCTCAATGGCAATCAGACGAGTCTGCTCAGCTTATTGAAGCAAGCCAACAAAAACATTTGATCATTAAAAAAGAATTAGAAAGCGGTAGAGATAAACTACTTGAACTTCATTCTTCAGGCCAAGGTAAAGCCCTTGAATTAGTGAAGAAAATAGAAAAACTAGATGAACAAATTGAATTACCTCAATTTATGTTTCAAGTACTTGATGTGTTTGGTATTCAGCAAGACGATAAAGCCGATAACTCTATCGCATTGCAACCGTCTGAACATATGTTGAACAGCAACTTCCCTTGTTTACCTGAAGATGGAACAACGATTACGTTTAACCGCGACACGGCACTAGTTTCTGAAAACTATCAATTACTGACTTGGGATCATCCTATGGTACGTGGTGCTATGGACTTAGTGCTTTCTGACGAAATTGGTAATTCGTGTATTGGTTTATTAAAAAATCCAGCGCTACCTGTAGGAACTTTCTTTGTTGAATGTTTATTTACCGTTGAAGCAACAGCGCCAAGCAACTTACAATTAGGCCGTTACTTACCTACCACACCAATACGTGTATTAGTGGATAAAAATGGTAACAACCTTGCTGATAAAGTGGGTGAAGAAGTGCTTGATCAACAACTTAGCCCAACCAAAAAACAAGTAGCCCTTCAGTTAGTTAAGGCGTTAAAACAGCAAATTACACCACTGGTGACTAAAGCTGAAGCACATGCCGAAACCAGTGTTGCTAGTATCCAACAAAATGCGCTTGATACCATGCGAAACAATTTAGATAAAGAACATGCTCGATTAGCCGCGTTAGCGAAAATTAATCCGAGTGTTCGACAAGAAGAAGTAGATTTTATTCAGCTACAAAAATCTGAGCTTGAAAGCTATATCAACAAAGCACAGTTGAAGTTTGAAGCGATAAGACTGATTGTTGTAACTCATTAATGAGTGCTAACCCTGACTTTGTCTATCAACCGCCACTCGATCCCTATTTACACATAGTTTATAGGGATAACGACCTTATTGTTTTAAACAAAGGTAGCGGACTGTTAACCGTTCCGGGGCGATTACCTGAACACAAAGACTGTTTAGAAAACAGAGTAGCGCGGGTATTACCTAGCGCTACTGTTGTGCATAGGTTAGATATGGCAACGTCTGGCATCATCATCATGGCGCTAAACAAACCTACCCATGTCGCTATTAGCCAACAATTTGAAAAACGTAAAACCAAGAAAAAATATATCGCTAGAGTATTTGGCCGTGTAAAAGAAGCCCAAGGCTCTGTCGACCAGCCGCTTATTTGCGATTGGCCTAACCGCCCTAAGCAAATGATTGATCACAAAAGAGGCAAACCCTCTTTAACTCATTACAAAGTGCTCAGTTATGGCGACAATTCAACCTTAGTTGAACTAACACCTATTACAGGTCGCTCGCATCAATTAAGAGTTCATATGCTTTCAATAGGTCACCCTATTTTAGGAGACCGACTTTATGCTCATACTGAAGCTCTCGCGATGGCTAACCGACTAAATTTACACGCTCAAATGCTAAGTATTTCTCATCCCGTAACGCATGAAGAAATGACTTTTTTAGCTGATTGCCCGTTTGAGTAGCCCTCTTTATATACCCGTTATCATTCAAGATGCAGGTTTCAGTGGGAACTAAAAACAATTTAGGCACAGATTTCATGTTCCAGACGAAATCTAAGTACATACATCCATGTATGCAAGGCATTAAGTTTACGTCATGGTTATTCCCTTACTAAAGTTAATAACGAAGCATAAATTGTTTTTAGACCCATCGAAGAAGCGCTTGAGCAAAATCACTTCTTCGTTAATGCTTTTTATAAGGGAACAACCATTATTACAAAGCACTGCCTTGAATTGATATCGCTCAAGCGCTCTGAAAAACGCATCTTGATCGGTAACGGGTATATGCTTTAAGCTATAGTTTTATATTCATCTAAGTTTATTTATCTCATTTTTTATTAAACAATCATCTAAGCAAGTCGATACATACTTATACCTGCTCATTTTGTAGGTATAAGTAAACCTCTTCACTTTAGGAATTCATGTTGTTGCGTATTTTATTTATTACTGCCCTTTTCTATTTAATACCTAATATACTTGGGTATAACCACGCACAAGCGTATTTTTATTTTGCCGAGGAAGAAGAAGCCGCTGAACCAGAAAAGGTTGATGAAGATAAAAAGCAGCCCTCAAAAAGTATTCAACGTAGTGATATAAAAATAGTAAAACCCGTCAGTTCATTCGAACAACAAAAACAAGATCTCACCCATTATTTATCCGGTAGTAAAACTCAATCAATTAAAGCGGGCGATAGCGAATATATTATTATTGAAGAAAGCAGTTCAACACAAAACAATAAAGGCGTGGCGATTTTAATACCTGATTGGCAACAAGGCGTAGCAAATCCAAAAGCCATGAATTTTTTACGAAAAAATCTTCCCGATGCAGGCTGGTCTACAATCAGTGTGCAATCACCTAATAAGCCAATGAACTACCCTTCGGTAGCATTAACAAAAGAAGAAAGAATAGAACAAAATAAAGCGGCGCTTATGCCCTATCAAAATGAATTAAAAAGCTTAGTCACCGCAGTAATGGAAAAAGCTAAAAATTACCCCGGTATTTTTTTGGTGATCACAGAAGGAAGCCAAGCAGCGATACTGATAGATCTTTATAAAAACAACCAAGATTTATTACCCGCAGCACTGATTACATTAAGTGCAGGCATGTATTCTGAATTAGAAAACGATACTTTTGCGAAAAACATAGCGATGTCTGAGTTGCCTGTTTTAGACTTGATACTAAAAAAAGACCGTAATAGCGTGCTAGAAAATGCCATGTTAAGAAAGAAATACGCTACAAAGGAATTGAAAGTTTATTATCGCCAAAAATATCTACACAATATGGTTCCGGGCTATTACCCAGAACAAACATTATTAACTGAAGTTAATGGCTGGTTAAAAACAATCGGTTGGTAATTTATTCAGAATAAAAATATTCTCCTCCTAACCTCTTGCTTTAGTCACCGCTTCATATGCTGATTGAATATCTTGTGTTTTTTGTTTAGCCATTTCCATCATTTCAGGAGGTAAACCTTTTGCCATCAGCTTATCAGGATGATGTTGAGACATGAGTTTACGGTAAGCTTTTTTAATTTCTTGTTCGCTCATTTCAGGCGTACAACCCAGTGCTTTATAGGCATTGCTAAGTTGTACCTTTGATGATTGTGGAGATCTATTGCCTTGTTGATTAAATTGGTCACCCGCAATAATCATTTCCAGCAAGCGATCTAAATCTCGGGTAGAAAAGCCTAAAATTTTAGCTATTTGGTGCAGCGCTTCACGCTCTTCCTGATCTAATGTGCCATCAGCAAAAGCCACTTGAATTTGAATTTCTAAAAACATCAGCAGTAAGTCATGACGCTTACCGCATTTGTGAGTAAAGTCATCCAATCGTTCTTTTAAAGGAAAACCGACAACTTTTCCGTCTCTAAAGGCGTCTTGAGCTTGTTGCCTAATATCGCCCGTTAAGCCCAATTTATCCATGTAAGCAGTAGCAAAGGCGATTTCTTGAGGAGTAACTCTACCATTAGCTTTAGCAACATATCCCATAACAGAAAAAGTTGTAGAGAAAAAAGCTTGTTGCCGCTCTGCATCTGTAAAACTTTGACCTGCCAAGTTATTAAAATTAAACCCACGTCCTTTATCAAAGCTATGACCGATCCAAACGCCTAGCAAAGCACCAAAAATATTTTTACTCAGCATGAAGCCAAATAAACCACCTAAAATTTTTCCCCAAACTTTCATGTTACTTTTACTACTCTAATTATGTGTTTATGTTTAACAAGATATCGTATTGTTAAGTTCATTTAATCGTTCTGGTGTGCCTACATCAGTCCATTGACCTTTCAATATAGTACCAGAAAGCTCTAAGTTTTCCGCGGTTTCTCTCAATAATGGCCCTAATGGCAATACATTTTCATTGGTATAAGCGGTAAAAAATTCAGGTCGATATAAAGCAATACCACTAAAAGTGAAAGACTGCTGCTGTTGGTGCTGATTAGCTTCACTTGTAAGATTATGTACTTTATTACTTTTGTTTAGCTCAGAAGCCTCTTCCGCAAATAAAAAATCACCTTTTATATTATGCTCTGGATTAGCGACCAGCCAAATATTAGCTAAGCAGTCTGATGGTAATAAAGGAATATGTGTAAAATCAAAGTCGGTATACACATCTCCATTTACGACTAAAAAAGGAGCATTAGGTTCATCTTTTTCTACTAATAATGGTAAGGCTTTAATAATACCGCCTGCAGTTTCTAAAGCCCCTTGTGTTTCTCGACTATAATGTATTGAAACTCCCCATTTGCTACCGTCTTGTAAGTACTCTTCAATTTTATCACCTAACCAAGCATGGTTAATAACAATATCGGTAATACCCGCTTGCGCAAGCTTAACAATATGATGCTCAATTAAGGGCATGCCTGCTACTTTCAATAAGGGTTTAGGGCAATCATCTGTTAACGGACGCATTCGCTCACCACGTCCTGCGGCTAATATCATCGCTTTCATGAATGATTATCCTTACTTTTTACTTTATTTTCTAACCGCGGTATTACTTTATGTAATACCAAATCATGTATAAAACTCAACTCTGGATACTTAGCACTAATATCAACAATATAAGATAAAGTTAACGGAATATCTTTTAAGTAACCGTTTTTGTGATCTCGATGATATAAACGAGCAAAAATACCACTGGCTTTTACATGGCGTTGCATTCCCATTAAGTCAAACCAACGAAGCCATTGCTCTTGTGTAACATCAGGATATTTATTATCGACATCTATTAATTGGCAGAAGTAATAAAAGAGGTCTTTTACTTTTGCATCAGGCCACCTTACATAACAATCTCTAAGTAGCGACACGATATCGTAAGTAATAGGGCCAAAAACAGCATCTTGAAAATCAATAACACCTAACGCTATCTCACTTTCGGTGGTATCTGCAGCCTCTTGTTCAGAGTTTATTAGCATCAAGTTACGACTATGGTAATCTCTATGCATTATCACTTGAGGCTGTTCAAGGGCGTTATCTACTAAGACTTTAAAACAAGATCGCAGCTGCGCTTTTTCTTCCTCATTAAGTGTAATGTTTAAATGTACACCTAATAACCATTCTGTAAAAATATGGCACTCTACATTAACAAAGTTGGCATCGTATTGAGGTAATGAGTAATTTTGAGGTAATTGTGCATTCGCTATTTTTGGTAAAAGCTTTATAGCGGTTTGATACGAATATTCCATATTCTCAAGCGTTAATAAGTCACTAAAAAGCTCATCACCAAAGTCACTTAAACACAAAAAACCTAATTCTAAATCTGAAAATATAATCTCGGGAACGTTAATAACTTGTTGTAATACTTTTTGAATTTCAACAAACGCAAGATTATTCGACATTGCAGGAATGGCATCAACAGCAATATAAGACTTATTGTTAATATTAAACCGATAATATTTTCTAAAACCCGCATCGCCGGTTAGTGAATGTAATTTTATTGAATTAATATCAAAATTGTTACATAGCCATATATTCAGTTGTACTAATCTTGATGGGTTCAATATTGCTACTCGCTTTAATTAACTGACAAAGAATATTTTATTTTACTATGATTTAAATTAGGGAAATACATAAAAGCCCTATATTATTGCAATATTTAACGTTAAAATGCGCGAAAATTTAATTTCTCCTTATAAAATTAAAAGCAAATTATAATTAAAGCTAATTTCCGGAATATAAATGCCTTTTCCCAAAACCATTACATTGCTTTTTTTAAGTTTATTCAGCGCAAAATACGCAGCTGCAAACGATAACTTTACTGCATATCAACAATGTCCTATTCCTAGTTACGCTAAATTAGCGACAGAAGAAATACCTAGTGATGTAAAATCAATAACCATTACATCTCAACATGCCAAAATTGAACAAAATCAATATGCTAAATTTACCGGTGGTGTTACTTTATTTACCCCTTCGGAAACTATTATTGCTGATGAATTAGAATTAAATAGACAAGATTTATTAGTTAATGCACAAGGTAATATTCACTTTCAAAATGATGGTATTGACGTATTTGCGTCTCAGCTTAATGCAAGTAAAGCTTTAGGTAGTACAACCTTAAGTGATACCTCGTATCAATTAATATCAAATGCGGGCCATGGTTCAGCAAAATCTATTTCGGTTAATCAGCTAGGCGTACTTTCCTTAATCGACTCGTCTTTTACTACCTGCTTTGGAGAAACGCCTGATTGGAATATTCAAGCAAGTGAATTAAGAATTAATGCCGCCGAACAACAATTAGAAGCATACCATGCTCGATTTAAAGTATTTGATGTGCCTGTATTTTATATCCCTTACTTTACTATGCCTATTGGCACTGAACGCCATTCAGGTGTTTTATTTCCAAGCATGAAATCTTCAAGTAAGTCTGGCTTTGAAATGGAGATCCCTTATTACATCAATATAGCTGAAAATATGGATGCAACATTAACACCTCGCTTTATGTCTGAGCGCGGTACACAGTTAAATACAGAATTCAGGTACTTATTCGGCCAGCAATCAGGCAAGCTTGATATTGAATATTTAAATAGAGATCATAATTTAACTCAAAATGACGATGCTCGTTATTTAGCACGTATTCAGCATGTGGGTACTTTTTCAGACCGTTTTCGCGCTTATGTTGACTACACAACCATTAGTGATGATAACTATTTAGTGGATTTAAATAGCGATCAATATAACTCAAACGATGCTTACCTGTATCAAATAGGTGAACTCTCTTATTTTGGCGATACTTGGAGTGCAAAAGTTCAACTACAAGATTTTGAAATTTTAGGTAATTACACACCTAGTTATCAAACAGAACCTCATATTGAGCTGAGTAAAACTCATCGCCTTCCTTTCGGTAATGCAATGTTTAACATGTATTCTGAAATGACTCGATTCACCACTGACGAAATAAATTTACCAACAGCTGAGCGTTATCATTTTGAAGCAGGGTTTACTTTACCTATATCTCGCCCTGCTTGGTTTATCAATTCAGAACTTAAATTATTACAAACCACTTACAGACAAGATAATATCCCTGTAGGCAGCTTACTCAAAGAAAAAGTCAATCGCACTTTACCTAAAGTGAGAATACACGGCGGGATGAACTTTGATAAATTAATTACTTTTAAAGATAAAACTTACACGCAAACACTAACACCACAATTACAATATTTGTATATACCCAATAAAGATCAAACAAGTATTGGTTTATACGACACAACTACACTACAAGATGATTTCAACGGATTATTTAGAGATAAAAGGTTTAGTGGGTTAGATAGAATTGCACAAGCAAATCAATATTCTGTGGGGGTTACAACACGTATATTAGATCCCGAAAATCAAGAGCGCTTAAGAGTGAGTCTTGGCCGCATTATGTACTTAAATAGCAAAAGTGATAATGAAGATCTTAGCTCATCTCAAAATATTGCTGTTGCTGAATCAGCCTTAGCAACAGAAGTCTATTTAAGAATTAATGATGTCTGGCAATTTACCAGTGATATTCAATACAATACAGAAAACAGCACAACGAATAAGAGCCAAAGTAAAATAGATTATCAATTTAGTAAAAATCAAACAATTCAATTGAACCATCGCTATACTCGTAATGTCTCAGGTAATAGACTTGAGACATTGTCGCTGTTAAGTAATGTGAATTTAGGTTCCAACTGGCAATTAGTAGGCCGTGTAACTCAAGACATTCAAAACAAACGCAGTTTAGAAAGCTATTTAGGTATGCAATACACAAGCTGTTGCTGGGGTATTCAATTCTCTTTTCATCGAAACATCAACACAACAATTGATGAAGAACAGAACAACCTAGTAAGCAACAATGATAGCCGTGATGCATTTGATAGCGGATTTAAGTTTAAATTTGTATATAATGGCGTGGGCGATAAACAAGCATCAGATAGTATATCGGACATGTTTAACTCAAGTATATTTGGCTATAAACGCCCTTACTTTCTCAATAATTAAAAGAATTCAACTGAATATGAAAAATACATTATCAGCATTAACCTTTATTACAACCTGTTTATTAAGTAGTACATTTCATGCTAATGCCAAGGAAGTAGAACTTGATCGAGTAGCCGCTATAGTCAATAAAGGCGTTGTTTTAGAGTCTGATGTAAAAAGCTTAATAGAAAATATTAAATCTCAATCAGCTAGAAACAATCAAAGCCTTCCCTCAGACAAAGCTTTACGTACGCAAGTTATTGATAAATTAATTAATACCGAATTAATTTTGCAAATAGGTGAACGTATGGGGCTACAAATTAGTGATGCTGAACTTGATCAAACGTTAACGAATATGGCAAAAGAAAATAAATTAACGTTAGAACAATTTCGTAAAACGATCATCGACAGTGGTTTAGATTATGAAGTTTATCGTGAAAATATCAGAAATGAAATTATTACAGGTGAAGTAAAACGCGCAGGCGTTGGACGTAGAATTTACGTATCCCCCCAAGAAATCAATAACTTAATGGGTTTAATGAAAGAGCAAACCAATAATAATATTGAATATCACTTAGGGCACATATTAATTGCTTTTCAGGGCGAACCTGACCAAGCACAAATTACGTCAGAGAAAAAACGAGCTGAAAAAGTTATTGAACTACTTAATAGTGGTAGCGACTTTACTAAAATAGCGATTGCATCGTCAGGTGACTCAACAGCCCTAGACGGCGGTGACCTTGGCTGGAAAGGGATAAACGAAATGCCTACATTATTTTCAGAGCTTGTAGATGGCAAAGAAAAAGGTACGGTTTTAGGACCTATTCGTACAGGTTTAGGCTTCAGTATTGTAAAAATATTAGACATTCGCGGTAAAGAAATTGTTGAAGTTGAAGAAGTAAAAGCCAGACATATTCTGATCAAACCTTCAGTGATCATGAGTGAAGCTAAAGCAGAAGCCACATTACAAGGGCTTTTAGATAAGATTGCCGCAGGAGAAGCTGACTTTGCAGAATTAGCTAAAGAATACTCTGAAGGTCCAACTTCAGTACGTGGCGGTGATTTAGGCTGGTCAGATCCTAAAAATTACGACCCTGCTTTTAGTGACGCTTTAGCCGCTCTTAAAATCGATGAATACAGCAAGCCTTTCCGTTCATCTTTTGGTTGGCATATTGCTCAGTTAACGGGCCGTAGAACACAAGACGCTACCGATGAAACAAACACGCGCAAAGCTCATAATATTATTTACAACAGAAAATTTGGTATGGAAAGCGCTCGTTGGATGAAAGAAACACGCGACGAAGCTTATATAGAAATTCTGGATAGAGGAAATCAATAATGGTACATCGCATAGCGATTACTCCAGGTGAACCAGCAGGAATAGGTCCTGATTTAGCAATAGCTATCGCTCAAAAGGCATGGCCAGTTGAATTAGTAGCCGTTGCTTCACCACAGCTTTTACAAGAAAGAGCAGCTTTACTTAACTTGCCTCTAAAGCTAATAACTTATGATCAGGAAAAACCGGCGCAACCATCACAGCCTGGTACTTTATCGATTTTACCTGTTGAATTAGCAGAAAACTGTATTGCTGGTGAACTTAACCAAGCAAATGGCGCTTATGTTGTTGAGACATTAAGAGTTGCCTGCGAAAAAAACATGAAAGGTGAATTTGACGCCGTTGTTACAGGTCCTGTACATAAAGGCTTAATTAACCAATCAGGCATCGCGTTTAGTGGCCATACTGAATATTTTGCACATCAAGCAAACTGTTCTGATGTAGTGATGATGCTAGCAACTGAAGGTTTACGTGTAGCATTAGTAACAACTCATATACCTTTAGCTTATGTATCAAAAGCAATTACCAGTGAAAGGCTTCATCGCGTTACCACTATTTTACATCACGATTTAGTTAACAAATTTGGTATAGAAAAACCTGTTATTTATGTTTGTGGTATAAATCCTCATGCAGGAGAAGGCGGTCATTTAGGCAAAGAAGAAATTGAAGTAATGACCCCAACATTAGATATTTTAAGAGCTGAAGGTATCAATGTAATAGGCCCATTGCCTGCTGACACCATCTTCCAAGAAAAGTACTTAAAAGAAGCCGACGCCATATTAAGTATGTATCATGATCAAGGCCTTCCGGTACTAAAATATAAAGGCTTTGGCTCATCGGTAAATATAACATTAGGCTTACCTTTTATTCGCACATCTGTTGATCACGGTACCGCAACAGATTTAGCCGGTAAAAATTTAGCCGATGCTGGAAGTATGATAGAAGCATTAAAAACAGCCATCGAATTAGCGAATAATCAATAATGAATTCAAGTACACATTTAGGCCATCAAGCAAAAAAAAGATTTGGTCAAAATTTTCTTAATAATGAAGTGGTTATTGAAAAAATTGTTGACGCTATTAATCCAGAGCCTAATGAAAATTTGGTAGAAATTGGCCCAGGATTAGGCGCATTAACAGAGCCCGTTGTAGAGCGTGCTGGAAACTTATCTGTTGTTGAATTAGATAGAGATCTTGCTCACCGTTTAAGACATCATCCCTTTTTAGCTCCTAAACTAACTATTTATGAAGAAGATGCCCTTAAATTTGATTTTTCAAGTTTAATAAAAGAAGGCCAGCCTTTAAGAATATTTGGTAACTTACCCTATAATATTTCTACTCCCCTTATTTTTCATTTATTAACGTTTAAAGATAACGTTCAAGACATGCACTTTATGCTTCAAAAAGAAGTAGTAGAGCGCATGGCGTCGGGTGAAAACAGTAAGTCTTTTGGTCGACTATCAATAATGACACAGTACCAATGCCAAGTAATACCTGTAATGGAAATTGGCCCTGAACACTTTACGCCGGCACCTAAAGTTGATTCAGCTATTGTTAGACTAGTACCTCATAAAGTCATTAAAAATCCAGTTAAAGACATTAAACTATTAAATACGGTTTGTTTAACAGCGTTTAACCAACGTAGAAAAACAGTCAGAAATAGTTTTAAAAAATTAATACCTGTAGAGATTTTGCAAGAACTGAACATTGATCCTACTTTAAGGCCTGAAAATTTAGCTGTTGATGATTTTATTAAATTAGCTAACTACCTTTATGATAATCCAGTTGAAATAAAATAATCTATGACTAACATGAAAAATGCGCTTGAGACAATAACGGTACAAACACAATTTATACCCGACCAATCAGATCCAGAAAACTTACGCTTTATATTTAGTTACACAATTACAATTACCAACAATACAGATAAAGCTTTTCAAGTGTTAACTCGCTATTGGTTAATTACTGATGCAAACGGCGAAACAACGACTGTTGAAGGAGAAGGTATCGTCGGCGAAAAACCTCATATTATCCCTGGCACAAGTTACACCTATACAAGTGGTTGTTTACTTAAAACCCCATTAGGGACTATGCAAGGCTATTATCAAGTTATTGATGATCAACAAAATACAAGCATTATCGATATTCCTGTATTTCAATTAGCTCTACCAAATATCATTCACTAATATGGCTATTTATTTTGTTGGAGATATTCAAGGATGTTTCTCTGAGTTATCTCTTTTACTTAAACAAGTAGAATTTAATAAAAACAAAGATGAACTTTGGGTAGCCGGTGACATGGTTGCACGTGGTACACAATCCCTTGAAACCCTCAGATTTCTTATATCGCTGGGTTCATCAGCTAAAGTCGTATTAGGCAATCACGATTTACATTTACTGGCCACCTATCACAAACTTAAAAAAGTAAAAGAACGCGACCATTTAACCGATGTACTCAATGCTCCTGATGTTGACAACATAATGAATTGGCTAGCCAGTCAACCTCTGATACAAAAATTGCCTAACGAAGAAGTCTATATGTCGCATGCAGGACTTTCTCCACAGTGGTCAGTTAAAGTGGCTTTAAAACAAGCGCAAAAAGCACATAAGCTTATAAAGTCTAAAAAAAGAATTGAATGGCTGAGTAAAATGTATGGTGAACATCCTAATAATTGGAAAAAAGCCAAAACAGACGTAGAAAAATTTCGTTACACTATAAACGCATTAACTCGTATGCGCTTTTGTCATGAAGATGGTTCATTAGATTTTGACTGTAAAAACACACCCAATAGTGCTCCAAAGCATTTAAAACCTTGGTTTACTCTGTCGGATCAATTAAAAGATGTACAATGGATTTTTGGTCACTGGGCGGCGCTAATGGGTGAATGTTCAAATTGTAATGTGTATGCGCTTGATACAGGCTGTGTTTGGGGAAGTCATTTAACCTTACTTCGTTGGCACGACAAAACCATATTTACACAAACATATGTACCCAAAAAAAATAAATTTCTTTAAATTCCCTTTACTATTATACATATTAGTTGAATTCACTCGTGAATACGGTAGAGTAATTGACTATAAGATAAATATTAGTCTAAGTACTAATTTTTTCTCAATCCGAGTCGATAATAACAATAATATTTAGATGTAACTTTATCAGGTGATATATATGAATTTAACCGTCGCGATAAAAATAATTGGTGGTTTTACCATTATTTCTATTTTCTTAATAGCAACAAGTCTTATCTCTTTAAATAATTTAGATACCATCCACTCTTCAACAACAGAACAAAATGAAGTTGCGATTCCTACATTAAAAGGTAGTAATAGGTTAGCTAATAAATTATCAAAAATTGGTAATTTAACATTAAAAGGCTATTACTTAACCGAGTTAACGCCATTATCTAATGAATTGGCTAGACTTAATACTACAGAAGCCGAATTTACTAACGAGCTAAATGATCTCAAAACCGTTGTAAAATCCAAACAAACACTTTTAGATAACTTAGAAAAAGTTGATGAATTATACGAAGCTCTACTAAAAGATGTGACTAGCGTATATACCAATAGAAAAATATCCATTGAGCAAAAAGCACTTTTAACAGAAAGAGTAGACTCTTTAGAAGAAAAAGCAGACGACTCTGTTACCATGTTACTTGATTTAGCAGACCACGATCTTGCAGATACTAAGTTACAGCGTGCTGTTACTTTAGGCGAAACGATTGAAACACGTTTTAATGGTATTGTTAGTTCTTCTTTTGAGTATAGAGACACAATTAATGCAACAACTGTCAATATAATTGAAAAAGAAATATCAAGTAACCTTTCTGAAATTAACACCTCTATTATTGAAATTCAAAACGAGCTTAACCAACTAGGCTTAACCGAGATATCGAACGACCTGTCTACTTCTCTTGTTGATATTTACGCGCTTATTTCTGGCAATAACAGTATTTTTAATAATAAAAAATTACAAATACAAGCTTTAGAAAATGCAACAAAAAGCTTAGCTTCTGCTGAATATGAAATTGATACCGTTAATGAGATTTTAACGAATCAAGTTAAACTTGCTGATGAAACTACATACAAAGCAGGTCAATCTGTAGAGCAAGCAGTTTCGGACGGTAATACACAAACTATCATTATCATGATTATATCTATTATATCTGCCTTGGGTATTGCTTGGGCAACACTCATTAGTATTACTCGCCCACTCAGTAAAGTTAACGAAATGCTTAATGTTGTTGCTTCAGGCGATTTATCTAAAAAGCTTGATGAATCAGGCCACGATGAATTTGCTCAGCTTGCTAAAAACTGTAATTTATTAATAGATAGTTTACGTACCCTAATCCAAGGTATCGTAAGTCGTTCAACTCAATTGGCTACAGCAGCAGAACAAACTTCAGCTGTTACAGCACAGGGTAGTGCAGCGATTGAAGAACAAAGAGCACAAGTTGAACAAGCAGCCTCAGCAACAACAGAAATGAGTAGTACTTCACAAAGTGTATTAACAAGCGCTAATGATGCTTTAAATGAAATTAAACAAGCAGACGATGAAGCTGAACGCGTAAAAGTTATTTCAGAACGAAATCGCCACACGATTGAAACATTAGCAAGTGAAGTAGAAGATGCTTCTCAAGTAATTAATCAGTTACAACAAGATAGCGCTTCAATTGGTGGTATTCTTGACGTGATTAGAGGCATAGCAGACCAAACTAACCTATTAGCATTAAATGCTGCTATTGAAGCCGCACGAGCAGGCGAACATGGTCGAGGCTTTGCTGTTGTTGCTGATGAAGTTCGTACACTTGCAAGTAGAACACAAGAATCAACTCAAGAAATTCAAACCATGATCACTGCCCTTCAAACAGGGGCTGAAAAAGCAGTATCAGTTATGGATACGGGTAAAATGCAAGCGTCTAATTGTGTAAAACAAAGTGAAGAAGCTGATAAAGCTTTAGAAATTATTACACATGCCGTACACGAAGCTTATGATCGCTCATCTCAAATTGCGACAGCTGCCGGAGAACAAAGCACGGTAGCACATGAAATAAGCAGTAATTTAGAATCTATCGTTGCGATTGCAGAACAAACAACCGAAGGCTCTAAACAAACAGCTGAATCAAGCAATGAAGTGGCTAAACTTGCAGAAGAATTACAGCAATCAGTACAAGAGTTTAAGTTGTAAGAAACGCTCAACAATAATTAGACAATAAAAAACCGCTAAATCAGCGGTTTTTTATTGTCTAATAAAGCAGGGTTAGTATTAGCTTTTTTCATACACACAAAAATCTAAATTATATTGATTTTTTTCATCGGCTAAAAATTTATTACTAACAACTTTTTTCCAAACATTTTCATCATAAAATGGAAATTGAGTATCTCCCTCAATATCCGCCTCTATATGAGTAATATACAAACGATGTGCCGCAGGTAAACAGTGTTGGTATATTGCACCACCACCTATCACCATAACCTCTTCAATTCCCTCTACTAAGCCTAACGCAGCATCAACTGTAGTTACAATATCAACGCCTTCAGCTTTATAATTAATATCACGAGAGATAACAATATTACGTCGACCCGGTAAGGGCCGCCCTATCGATTCATAAGTTTTACGTCCCATGATCACCGGTTTACCTAAGGTTGTTTTTTTAAAGTAAGCAAGATCAGCCGGTAAATGCCAAGGCATATCATTGTCTTTGCCAATAATACGATTATTAGCAGTAGCAACTATCATAGAAAGTATGGTCATATTAGGATTCTGTATTAAGTAAATTATAAGTAACTTGAATTTAAGTTAATAAAAAAGGTGCCTGTATTACTACTTATGCACCTTTATTAAGTGATAGATTAAAATAACTATTTACGATATTCCACTTCAACATCGTATTCGTCTTCATCCCAATCTTCATCGTCTAAGTCGTCATCTAAATCAGACATCGCATCTTCATGATACGTATCCCACTTAAATTCTACCGACTTACCATCAATAATTTCTTCTTCAACTTCTTTTGGTAATGCATCGATAAAATCCATTACATTATAACAAAGCTTTTCAGTCCCTGTTTTGTTAAAAGCAGAGATACTCTGAACATCACCTTCCCATGCTAAACCTTCAAGAATTCTATCAGTAACTTCTTTAGCTTCTTCTTCTAATAATAAATCTAATTTATTAAAAACTATCCATCTAGGTTTACTGGCTAACTTTGGAGAATGACGTTCCAGCTCGCTAATAATAGTTTTTGCATTCTCAAGTGGATCTGAACCGTCAGCAGGTAGTACATCAATAACATGGAGTAATATACGACAACGCTCTAAATGCTTTAAGAACTGTGTTCCTAAACCAGCACCTTCTGCAGCACCTTCAATTAATCCAGGAATATCAGCAATAACAAAACTACGCTGAGTATCTAATCGTACTACACCTAAATTTGGTACTAACGTAGTAAATGGGTAATCAGCTACTTTAGGTTTCGCTGCAGATACGCTACGGATCAAAGTTGACTTACCTGCATTAGGCAGTCCTAATAACCCAACGTCTGCTAATAAAAGCAACTCAAGTTGTAGGTTTCTAATTTCACCTGGTGTTCCATCAGTTTTTTGACGAGGAGCTCTGTTAGTACTACTTTTAAATCGAGTATTACCTAAACCATGCCAACCACCTTTAGCCACTAATAACTTTTGGCCATGAGTGGTTAAATCTCCAATTTGCTCGCCCGTATCCATATCAATAGTACGAGTTCCTACGGGAACCTTAAGCTCTAAAGCAGGAGAACCTTTACCTGTACAATCTCGGCTACGTCCATTTTCTCCACGTTTTGCTCTATGAAAACGTTCAAAGCGGTAATCAATTAGTGTATTTAAATTTTCATCTGCTACTAAATAAACATCACCGCCGTCTCCGCCGTCGCCGCCATTAGGGCCACCAAATTCGATATATTTTTCTTTTCGAAAGCTAACGCAGCCGTTTCCGCCGTCTCCAGCTTCAACTCTAATTTCAACTTCATCAACGAATTTCATTTCAGTTAGGCACTCCAAGTGATGCTTAGTTATATCTATTATACTCATTGCAATAATCAATTCACTATTTAGTGAGTAATCATTCAATGTGCATTATACCAATCGCAATAACCAATTGATCATTTATACTCGTCTAAATGATCAATTGATTAATACGTTTGGTATTATAAGCTATTTTCATTGCTTACAATATTTTATACAAAAAAAAACCCGCTAGCTGCGGGTTTTAGAACAATTTTGATTGTTATTAAATAAAACTACTCAGCAACAATACTTACAAATTTACGGCTCTTAGGACCTTTAACTTCAAACTGAACTTTACCGTCAGTTAAAGCAAATAATGTATGGTCTTTGCCGATACCCATGTTAGTACCTGGGTGAAATTTAGTTCCACGTTGACGAACAATGATGTTACCAGCCAAAATTGATTCACCACCGAAACGTTTAACACCTAGGCGTTTAGCTTCTGAATCGCGACCGTTACGTGTACTACCTGCAGCCTTTTTATGTGCCATGTTATAGTGCTCCTATTAGCCGTTAATACCAGTAATTTTCACTTCAGTGAACCATTGACGATGGCCCGCTTGCTTACGTGAATGTTTACGACGTTTAAATTTAACAATTTTAACTTTATCAGCGCGGCCTTGAGATACGATCTCAGCCACAACTTTACCACCAGCAATGTAAGGTGCACCTACATTAATAGCTTCGCCATCGGCGATCATTAAAACATTTTCAAACTCAACTGAAGAACCAACTTCAAGTTCAAGTTTTTCCAGACGAAGGGTTTGACCTTCGGTTACACGATGCTGCTTACCACCGCTTTGGAATACCGCGTACATAGCTACTCCGAACTGCGCCATCATTTAGTATGACGCTTAATTTTTAAAATATAGGGCGCGAATTCTACTCGAAGAAACCTATAAGGGCAAGCATAAAAGCGATCATTTTTAATTATTTTCTATTAGGTGTAAAAGAGTCAACATTGTGCGCTTCATTCTATCGTAAGATCGTGTAAACTCATCCACAATCTCGCATAAATTTTATCACGAAAAACAGGTTACTTTCTACGCTTTATGGATCTCAAAAACATACAACAACTTGCCCATGATGATATGTCATTGGTTAATGACCTAATTTACTCACAGCTTCAATCAGACGTTGCTTTAATTAATCAATTAGGTATTTATATTGTGAACGGTGGCGGTAAGCGTATGCGCCCAATGTTAACCGTTTTAGCTGCAAAAGCATTAGGTTATGATAGAAATGAACATATTTCTATTGCTGCCATTATTGAATTTATACATACAGCTACCCTATTGCATGATGACGTGGTAGATGAGTCTAATATGCGTAGAGGACGTGAAACAGCCAATGCATTATTTGGGAATAGTGCTAGCGTACTCGTGGGTGATTTTTTATATACACGTTCTTTTCAAATGATGACAAAACTCAATAATATGAGAATTATGGATATTTTGTCTGACGCTACAAATATTGTTGCTGAAGGCGAAGTGTTACAATTAATGAATTGTAACGATCCTGATACAACTGAAGAAAGTTACTTAGAAGTTATTTATTGTAAAACTGCAAAATTGTTTGAAGCTGCCACTCGTTTAGCTGCTGTAGTATCAGAACAGTCTGAAGAAATAGAGCTTGCAATGCTTAATTACGGCAAGCACTTAGGTACTGCTTTTCAACTTGTTGACGATATTATGGACTATACCGCTGACTCGAAAGAAATGGGAAAAAATGTAGGTGACGATTTATCGGAAGGCAAGCCTACACTACCACTACTTTATGCTATGCAACAGGGTTCTGAAGTCCAAAAACAGTTAATTAAAGATGCTATAGAGCACGGTAATGGCATGGATAACCTAGAAGCGATTCTTACCGCCATGAAAGAAACAGGCTCAATAGAATACACGCAGAAAAAAGCGGAAGAAGAAGCCGATAAAGCTATAACTTCGTTACACTTGCTTCCTGATTCACAATACAAACAAGCATTAATTGAACTTGCTCATGTTGCAGCTAATAGAAGTAGTTAATTAGTCTTTTGCCTTTACCTATCAGAGTCTGTTGTGCGCCATCATCAGACTCTGTAATTTTCATGCTTTAATGACACTCTTTAGGAAATAAGTTTTCTACTCCATTAAGCTTTCTATCATGGGCACCTATCGAGAAATCACTTACGTAATATCTATTGGGTTTGAGCCAATTAACCTCAACCCTACCATCACCAACAATAATATCTGTTAGTTTTTTTCTAAGCGCTATAGCCACTTTTTCATATGCTTTATCATAAGCGACATTATTTTGTTCGTTCGTATCACAATGTAAGTCATAAAGTGCCATTTCTACTTGTTCTGCTGAAGCAGAATATACCCACTTGATATTTTCACCAGGTTCATAGCCATGCCCAGGAAAACCATTTTCTTTACGTACTCTCATTGAAAAAGCAAATCGCTCTGCTCTAAGGTACGCTCTAGGAGTATTAAAAACATTAAGTTCACCAATAACATAATCCCTTTTAAGTTCTTTATCGCGAATAATTTGAGCTAAATCAAAGCCATCTAAATGCTTTCCTTCTGCGGCTAAATCAATCCCTGCTGCGCCTAATAAAGTTGGAGCTATGTCAACGTATTCAGTGAACTGATTAAATACGTGCCCTTGAGGAAAACGCTTTTTAGTTGAATCTACCGCAATAATAATACCTTGATTAGAAGTGTTCCATGGTGAAAATTTCGCTTCTATACCTTGCTCACCTAACTGCCATCCATGATCTCCAACCGTTAATAAGATTAAATACTCTTGATCTAATTTCTTATTATATTCCTTAAAAGATTCAACTGCTTGTCCAATTAAATAGTCTCCATATGCACAAAAAGCATAATAATCAGCAATAGCTTGTTGTTTCTCTTCAGGTGTTAATTCATCTGTTTTTAAACGATTAAATACGGTCCTTAATTGTGGAGGTAATTTCTTCAATTCATCGCGGCTAAAATCAGGTACATCGTAATGTTTATTTTTAAACTTATCGCGGAATGATTTTGGCGGTAATACTGGTGTATGAGGAAAATGAAATCCCAAGTTAACCATCAAAGGTTTAGATGTATTTGGCCCAGACAACTTTTTATTATAATCGGTTTGATAAGACTGATTTTGATTACTTAGATATTGTTGAAACGACTTTAAAATATAGCCGTCCAATGTTTCACCAGCAGGTTTAGAGCTAACACCACCAATAATAAGCGTTTCTTGAGAACGAGTATAAGATCGTAGAATATCGAGTTCTTTATCAATGGCGGATGTTGATGAATCAAAACCTTTATTAACCGGTAGATTAACAACACGTTCTTCAGGGAAAATAAAACGCTCTGTTTTTCCTATATGTTTCCATTCTTTATCAAAGTGATCAATTTTCACAAAATCTGTTAAGTTATTGTGAGCAAGATCATTTTTCATATCCACTACCGTGTCGTAAAAACCTAAACTATTCCATGTATTACCATTTTTATATTCATAAATTCGAACACCTTGCTTGCCGAATAATGCCGTTTGATAGCCTTTATCACGTAATGCCACAGGAATAGGTTTAGTCATTAAATCATGCTGATCATGTGTTCGTTCAAAACCAAAGCGACCGCTATGATGTGGGTACAATCCCATGATCATTGAACTACGAGATGGCGCACATGCTGGCGAGTTATTGTAGGCATGAGTAAACATAACGCCCTCTTGCGCAAGCTTGTCAATATTTGGCGATTCTACATATCCTAATGCACTCGCATTTTCTCCACGTTGATCACGATTGAAAGCAGCAATTGAATCAGCACGCTGATCATCAGTAATAATCCAGAGAATATTAGGCTGTTTAGTTACTTTTTTTAACGCTGGCAAGTTAGCTTTTATTGGACTAGCTAATTGACTATCCGTAGAAGCATTGGTCTGACACCCTTGTATCAATAAAATTGTAGCTAGACATGACCATGTTGTTAATCTCTTGAACATTTTAGTTCCTATTTATTACTAACTATTTAAACTAGTTTGGTATTATTTCAGCAGGAATATCCGCCTTTTTATCATCGGCACCTTTAGAAAAGTCACTAAAATGATAAACATTTGCTTGTGACCAATCAGCTTCTATTCGACCATCACCCAATACAATATTGCCTAATTTATTTCTAAACCATTTAGCAAGGGCTTGATATTCTTTATTATCAGCAACATTATTTCTTTCAAGAGGATCGTATTTTAAGTCATATAAAGCCAATTCCACTTTTTCATTTGGCGCAGTTAACCCCCATTTAATATCTTTACCTAACTGCTCAGATCTAAGGTTGTTATTGTTATGTGGACGGGTTCGCATAGAAAAGCGGAAGCGGTCTGTATGCATGTATGCGCGCGGACCATAAACAAGATTAATTTCACCTAAAATATAGTCTCTTTTAATTTTGCCATTCATTACATCAACAAGGTTAACGCCATCTAAATAATCGAATTGATTATCAGCGGTATTAACACCAGCAGCATTTAAAATCGTAGGAGAAAAATCTACAAACTCAACTAAGTCATGATTAACCTGATGCGATGGAATAAGATTTTTATTAGAAGAAACAACAATTGCAGCATTGTTAACTGATTGTACCCAAGGACCAAATTTAGCTTCAATACCTTGCTCACCTAGATGCCAACCATGGTCACCTACCGTGAAAATAATTAAATATTCTTGATTATTATCAATGCTGTATTTTTTGAACGTTTCAATAGCATCACCCATTAAGTAATCGCCATAAGCACAAAAAGCATAATAATCTTGAATAGCTTTTTGTTTTTCTTCATCAGTAAAACTATCAACCTTCATCGTTTTATAAAGTTGTAGTAACTGCGGAGGTAACTTGCCGAGCTCTGCTTTTTTATCAAAATCAGGAATATTGTAAACTTTGTCTTTAAAACGATCTCGAAATGATTTTGGTGGTAATACTGGCGTATGAGGTAAATGAAAACCTAAGTTGATAAATTGTGGCTTTGAAGTATCTGCCCCTTGTGCCTTTTCGCCCCAGCTAGTTTTAAATATCTGATTGGGATTCTCTAAATAATTTTTCATCTCTTTAACGATATAACCATCAACCGTTTCACCTGCTGGCTTAGGGTTAACACCAGACAAGATTAATTCTTTATTACCGCCACGTGTATAAGAACGAATTAAGCTAAACTCTTTATCTGATTGATTTTTCCCTGCAATATCTTCTTTTGTTAATGGCCCTTCTTGGCGTTTTAAATAATACGACCTTTTATCACCATTAGCGTACAAAATATTTTCTGTATAGCCTGTAATTTCGTTCTTCTCATTGTACCCAGCTTTAGTATATATATCCCCAAAGCCATTTTTTTGAATGTCATGCTTAAAATGAATTTTATAATCAAATAACTTAGCATCATGAAAACCTTGGCCAGGGCCCCATTTGTATATATAGCTATCCACCTTTCCAAAAGAAGAGGTCGAATAACCACTACTTCTCATTGTTTGAGACACAGTAGGCTTAACAAAATCAGGTTCTTGATGAGTTAATTCAAAAGCATAATGACCATTTCTAAATGGGTACCTTCCTGAATGTATGGATCCCCGTGATGGACCACAAGCAGGCGAATTGTTAAATGCCTGAGTAAACAACACGCCTTCCGCTGCAAGTTTGTCAGCATTTGGGGATTCAACATAACCTAATGGACTATTTTTACTACCATAAACAGCTTGATTGTAAGCCGAAATAGAGTCTGGTCGTTGGTCGTCAGTTATAATCCAAAGAATATTAGGTTTTTTTTCAGTTGTTAGTTCTTGTGGTGAAGAACCAAGTTCAACAGAACAAGCGGTCAATGCTATACACGTACTTATAAAAAATATTATTAAAACTTTTTTGATCATTATTATGTCTCTATAAAGAACAATATACGTAAAGGTGACTCATCTAATTCAGGCTCTCACCATGTTAACGTTAACATGGTGAGAATTTACAATACTTAACAGACAAATACAATGCGTAATTTGATAGCCTAAACCCGAATAATAGAGAAGTAAAAAATGAATATAAAAAGAAATTTACACTATTTTAATTTCACTTGGATTAATTTAAAAAACAAAGACACTAAAATAACTTTGTATTAAATACATCAATAATAGAAGCGAAATAAATTTAAAAAAGAATAAAAAAAACCAGTCATTGACTGGTTTTTCATAAAGAAATTAACTTACATTTTTAATAATGTTAGCCATTGATAAAATCAATACCTTCTTTAATGTCACTCTTAAGTGTATCAAGCATATCTTCTTTCGCTTTTTGCTCAAATGCACTTAATTCACCGTAAGGTAATAATTCAACAACGCCGTTAGGACCTAAGCGTACAGGTTGAGCAAAGTATTGTGCATCTTCGCCATTACCTTCAACGTATGCATAATCTACAACGTCTTCGCCTTGGATACCTTTCACTAAAGACATACAAAAACGAGCAGCAGCAGCACCCATAGATAAAGTAGCAGAACCACCACCAGCTTTAGCATTCACAACTTCAGTGCCTGCATTTTGAATGCGAGGAGTTAATGCTGCAACTTCTTCATCAGTGAAAGTAGCACCTTCAACTTGTGAAAGTAGAGGTAAAATAGTAGTACCTGAATGGCCACCAATTACTGGAACTTTAACATCAGCAACATTTAAGCCTTTAAGTTCAGCAACAAACGCTTCACTACGAATAACATCTAGTGTTGTAATACCAAATACACGATTTTTATCGTAAGTACCTGCGGCTTTAAATACTTCAGCAACAATTGGCACAGTACCATTTACTGGGTTAGTAATAATACCCACTAATGCTTTAGGGCAGTTTGCAACTATACCTTCAGCTAATGTTTTAATAATACCTGCGTTTACTGCAAATAAATCAGAGCGATCCATACCTGGCTTACGTGGCATACCTGCTGGAATTAATACAATATCAGCTTTAGTTAATGCATCACCTAAAGCGTCAGCACCAAAACCTTCAACTTTAACTGCTGTTGGGATATGGCTTAGATCAACCGCTACACCTGGAACAACTGGTGCAACATCATATAAAGATAATTCAGAACCCGCTGGTAATTGAGTTTTTAATAATAAAGATAACGCTTGGCCAATACCGCCAGCAGCGCCTAGAACAGCAACTTTCATGTGGTGTCTCCGTTATTTGAGTAAATACGTAAATACTGATGCACGAAAGATATAGTATTGGTCATAAAAAAACAATTATTATTAAGAAATATACGATATAGCTTATAGTTTAATGACGTTTTTATTAAAAACACATATACTAATATGTTTATTCAGGTAAGTTGTTGTTATAACACTTAACAACCTTTAATTTACTCAATTTCAGAATAATAAATCATGGCGGAACAATTGAAACAAGAAGCGTTAATACAAGCCTTTAAAGAACTACTTAAACAAGAACAGTTTGCCTCTCAAGGTGAAATTGTTGATGCACTAAAGGCCCAAGATTTTGATAATATTAGTCAATCAAAAATTTCAAGAATGCTCAGTAAATTTGGTGCAGTAAGAACTCGTAATGCACGCCAAGAAATGGTTTATTGTTTACCGGCTGAATTAGGTGTGCCAACAGCTAAAAGCCCTCTAAAACAACTTGTATTAGATATTGAACATAATGATGTAATGATTATTATACGAACGAGTCCTGGTGCTGCTCAGTTAATTGCGCGTTTATTAGATAGCTTAAGTAAAAGTGATGGCGTATTAGGAACTATTGCCGGAGATGACACAATATTTATAGCGCCAACCAATGTGACTACTATTAAAAAAACCATTGCCAAATTAAAAACATTATTCTCGAAGAACTTACCTTAATAATTAAAAAACATCTTCACTCATGTTTAAATTGCATAACGATAAATAGTTATGCATATCTGAGCTGAAGTTCTTATTTTAGTAAAATTAATCAGCCAATTTTTCCAGAAAACTTAAGCTTGGAGCAAAAAAAGCAGCCCCTGTTTCAGCTTGTGTATATTTAAGCATGTGATCAAAGTGACCATCTTCATCGCCAAAAATCATACTTTTCAACATCATTTCAAAAGGTTTTGGCGATTGACAATAAGATACAAAAAATAGCCCTTGATGTTTGATATCTCCGTACGGCATGCTTTGTCTTAATATTTCGATACTATTACCATTATCATCTTTTAAACCTGTGCGTTTAATATGAGAAGTCGGTAACTTGTTTTCTGTACTGTATTCTTCATTGTCTATTTTGGTTCGAGAAAAAACATCTTCTTGTGCTTTAACCTCTAAAGTATTCCATAAATTTAAGTTATGACGATAACGCTGAATGTGTAAATAACTTCCACCTGAAAAGTTTTCATCGTCAGCCTCGCTTACTAGAGCAATTTCCCTTCTATGTTGACCTCTCGGGTTTTCAGTGCCGTCAACAAAGCCAGTTAAGTCTCTTCCGTCAAGAAAACGAAAAGCTCGTACTTGTTCCACTAATTCAACACTGTCATCTAATAAAGCACACACTTTAGTGCTAACAATGTGATTTACATCTAATCTGTCACTTCTAATTTCTATATAAAGATCATAATTATTTGCCGGAGCAATACGATCTTCACAAGCCATTAAGGGAAAATTAGTCAGTTCTTTAGGGCGAGCTTTAGAATAAAACTCATCCCAATAACCCGCACCAATAGCAAAAACACCAATAAGATTAGCCTCAGAAAACCGGTCTGCGTATTTATCAAGTAAAGCAGGCAATCTTGATAATGCTTGACGTAAATGATCGTTTTTATCATCTAAAACATTAAACAGTAAATAACTCCCATGCAAATTAGGTTCTGCACAAATACCAAATTGCTCTCTAGCCATAAAATCTTATTCACCTATTTCATTACTTTGTTTTAACAAAGTTTTATTATTTATTATACCACCTCAAACTGTGAGTTTCTGCGCATTACAGCTGACATAGATATATGTTTAATTATAATTTTATTGTAGACAAAATAACTGTGTTGTCTTCTTTATGATACCAATCATTATAAACTAATTGTAATTCCTTTACGTGCAAAACACCTAAGTCTAATTTTCTAAATTGTTCTAATAACTGAATAAATTCTTTCATCTGCTCTAATTTATGTCGAAAACGAATGGCTGTACTATGTGCAGTATCAATTTTATAACGTTCATCTATTGTATTAAACAAGCCTGATTGAGCAAATATCTTACGCAGGTTATTTCTTAAGTATAATAGTGAATCATCCAACGGAAAGCCTTGAAGCATAATACAAGATGAAGATGCAGTTATTCCTTTAAAGCGAACTTCAAATGGTTTTATACCCACCACAGACTCAGATATTAGCGACTTGTATTGATTAATATTTATTTGTTCTATTGTGAAGTTCTCGTTACACGAAATCAAAGATAAAACAGTTAAATGCAACTCGTTTTCTGAATAATAATATTGCTTTGGTTCTATACATTTTAATTTTTCAAAAAGCTGATTAATCTCAACACCTAAGTCTGATGAAAACTTAGCAATAACGGTGATCCCTTTCCTATTATCGTAATTTGAATAAAGATTAGGATCTATATCTACACCTTGATCTGCAAAATGCGCTTGTGATGTTTCCCACATCGCATTGTATTTTTTCTCTAACATATCCATAAAAAAACGATTCGCCTCGTTATACTTACCACCGATACTATTGATTAAGTTATATCACTTTTATTATTGTGAAATAAAAAAAAGCAGCCCTAGGGCTGCTTTGGAAAGTGTTATTAAAATTACACGTTATTGTCCGCGTGTAAACTCTGGGTATGCTTCCATACCACAGTCAGATTTATCAACCCCTTCATATTCTTCTTCTTCTGTTACACGAATACCCATAACCATTTTCAATACAAACCAAACAATGAAACTTGTTACAAATACCCAAATAAAGATAGTAGCAGCACCAATTAACTGACCACTGAATGAAGAACCATCGTTAGTTACCGGCACTAATAATAAACCGAATAAACCAACCACACCGTGAACAGAGATAGCACCTACAGGATCATCAATCTTAACTTTATCTAAAGCAAGAATAGATAACACTACGATAACACCAGCGATAGCACCGAAAATTGTTGCTTGTAATGGTGTAGGTGTAGAAGGTTCAGCAGTAATAGCAACTAGACCTGCTAATGCACCGTTTAAACACATAGTTAAATCAGCTTTCTTAAATAAGATTTTAGCAAATAATAATGCAGCAATTGCACCTGCAGCAGCAGCAGCGTTAGTATTTAAAAAGACCATAGCTACTGAGTTTGCGCTTGCAATATCACCCAGTTTTAATACAGAACCACCGTTAAAACCAAACCAGCCCATCCATAAAATAAATGTACCTAATGTAGCCATTGGTAAGTTAGCACCTGGAATAGCGTTTACTTTACCGTCAGCAGTATATTTGCCTTTACGAGCACCAAGTAAAAGAACACCTGCTAAAGCAGCAGCAGCACCCGCCATGTGAACAATACCCGAACCAGCAAAATCAGAGAAACCTAAGTCACCTAAAGTGTATAAACCAAATACAGATTCACCGTTCCAAGTCCAGCTACCTTCCATAGGGTAGATAAAACCAGTTAAAACAACAGTAAATGCTAGGAAAGCCCAAAGCTTCATACGTTCAGCAACAGCACCAGATACAATTGACATTGCAGTAGCAACAAATACTACTTGGAAGAAAAAGTCAGACGCATTTGCGTATACTGAACCGCCATCAAAACCAGCTTCAGCAGATTCAGCTAACACAGTTGAGACTAAAGCATCAGCATTCGCAGCACCATCTAGTTCAATTCCACTTAAAAATACACCACCACCATACATAATGTCGTAACCAATGACTAAATACATAATGCAAGATATAGAATACAAGGCTATATTTTTAGTTAAAATTTCAGCTGTATTTTTAGCTCTTACTAAACCAGCTTCTAACATAGAGAAACCAGCTGCCATCCACATAACCAATGCACCACATACTAAAAAGTAAAAAGTGTCCATTGCATATTGAAGTTGAAAAATATTTTGTTCCATTATGACTTACCCCTTAAAGTGCTTCAGCATCGTTTTCGCCAGTACGAATACGTACAGCTTGTTCTAAGTTGTAAACGAAAATTTTACCATCGCCAATTTTACCGGTATAAGCGGCTTTAGTGATCACTTCAACCAAGCGATCAACTATATCGTCATTTACAGCAACTTCTAATTTCACTTTAGGTAAGAAATCTACTTGATATTCAGCGCCGCGATAAAGTTCTGTATGCCCTTTCTGACGACCAAAACCTTTAACTTCACTTACGGTAAGACCTTCAACACCTATTTCAGATATCGCTTCGCGAACATCGTCAAGCTTAAAAGGCTTTATAATTGCATTAACTATTTTCATGTATGTACCCCTATTTTTGTTTAATAAGTACTATACAAATCACATGCCAAAGAATTAATCATATAAAAAACATATAGATAGTGGGTTTTGTGGATTTACATCTTTAATTATTGCACCAAAAACACACACACTAAGGGCAAGTTGACATAAGTTGGTGCACATAAATAAAGGATTGTAAAAAAGTAGAAAAAGTGAACATTTAGAGGAAGTTTAATAAAGAAGATTGTAACCTATACCTCTACTATTCAAGGTATAGATCCCTATTAGAACTAAAAGTATTATCAAAAGAAGTATTCAGCTATCACTTTTAATAAACAAATGCAGAGCCTGGCGATAAAATCGATAAAATACTTAATCGCTCGATATTACAAAAATGATTAGCCGCAACAATCATTTTTGGAGAAACATTTAAATCAGTTAAAATATCTTTTTTTATCAATGAAGAGGGTTTATGAGTTTTACATTGATAATTTAATAGCATGACACGCTTAGATAAATACAACAGTTTAGCTTCAACAGTGGCATGTTCAACATCATATTCATCTTGACTACGTATAGGCTCAATTAAGCTATAAGGTAATTGCCATTGTTTAAGTAATTCACCACTACATTGCCCATAGGTAAAATCAATAATGCTCTGTTGTTTATCCCATGGAAATTCAGAAGTAGTAATCGAGTTACATGCCTTAATTTTACTTGGCATACTTTGATGAACAGCTAATTCACCAATATTATGTAATAAACCTAATATGAATAAGCGCTCAGCATTAATCACATTTAATTCTACACCTAAAAATTTGATGATTAACGCACAATCCACCGCTTGTTCCCAAAAATTATCTAAATACTCAGGAGCTGCAGAAATAGATTTAAACGCATCAGTTGTAAAGTAAGCGATAACTAAGTTATATACTTCTGTTATACCTAGTACTAACACAGCTTTTGAAATGGTTTCGATCTTACCGGGGTAATTAAAAAAAGAACTGTTAGCTAATTTAAGAATGGTTATCGAGAGTGTAGGATCTAAAATAATAATCTCGGCAATATCATCAATGGTCGATGAGTCATTATCAATTAATTCTTTAATACGAGTAAATGAATCAGAAAGAACAAAAACCTCTTCAGCATTTTCTGCACATTCAAATGCATTCATCACACTATCTCCAAAATGACTAAGATTAAACAACCAGTAACTAAATTGTAGTAGAAAACGTGAGTAAATCACAGCTAACTTATTAATAGAATAAAGGTTAACTCCACTTAATACTAATATGATAAGAAGTAAACTTTCTCATATTTATAACACCTTTATCAAAAATAAGGTATTGCCCTTTAATTCCTAGCAAAACTCCCGACACTACAGGTGTTTTATCAAAATTAAATGAGCTGATTTTTTCTAAATATTCCTGCACGGGGTAATGTAGTTCGACAACCTCACTTTCTAATGATTCAACGGCATCTTCACCATATTTTAAGGCAATATCAGCCAGCTTTTGAGCTATTTTAGGTTTTAACTCTTCAGCTTTAGCTTTTAGATCTATTTTTTCAGGCGAACCTTTTAACATTGCCCGCCAGTTAGTTTTATCAGCAACAAACTCAGAAAGTGCAACTTCTACTAACCCTGATTGAATTCTAGAAGCCACTTTAAATATAGGTAAGGCCTGTATTGCACCTTGATCAATCCACCGAGTTGGTATTTGTGTGTGCCTTGTAATTCCTACTTTCAAACCTGAACTATTTGCTAAATAAACATAATGAGGAACAAAACAGTTTTTGGTACCCCATTCAGGTTCACGGCAAGTGCCTAAATGATGATGACAGGTTTCTGGTTTCATAATACACATATCGCATTGCGCTAGTTTTTGCATACACGGATAACAAAAACCTTGTGAATAACTCTTTTTGGTCTTTCTACCACAATGACTGCAATTAATAGTACCAACATGTTCAAGTGTAATATGTTTACCAATAAGTTCATTCAAAGGAATACTTTGCTCACCAATAGGTAATTGATATTGAATATTTCCTTGAGAATCGAGCTGTGCGGTGAGTTTACTTAATGAACCTATTTCGGATGTGAACATGAATAAAACCTAAAATTAATGATAAATGGATAAACTATTAACGATAAAGAGAGAAGAAAACGTTTATCTAGGACTGTTGCACAGTATACTATGAAAATATCAGACAAACCGCTAACGTTTATAAGGAATAATACTTAAAACGTTACCCCACTAAAAAGTTAACATGTCCTCTAATTGGTACGTATATTTTGTAAGATGCTCTGATAACAGTCTCTATACTGGTATAACCACAGATCTACAGCGACGAATAGATGAGCATAATCATTCAAATAAATTAGGCGCAAAATATACACGTGTACGCCGTCCTGTTGAATTAGTTTATTGGGAGCAACAGCTTGATAGAAAAACAGCAAGTCAGAGAGAATACCAACTTAAACAATTAAAAAAAGCAGCTAAAGAGAATTTAATTGCAATGCAGGATAAAAAAGATAACATATAGTGTTACACGTGTACGCTGAATCTCTCTATTTTATTAACATTCCCCTAATAAACTTCTCTTTTAGTTTTCGATTTTTTAGTTTTACAGTGGTAGAATGCCCCCGTTTTTTACACCCGTAAATTAAATATATTAAAAGTGAAAATAACCTACTATGTTTCTTGATGATTTCTATAACACTTCAAACAACAAAATAAACTTCACGCGCATACAAGCAAGTAATTTTGCTAAAAAAATTGCAGATGACTTTAACCCTTTGCATGATATTGACGCGAAAAGATTTTGTGTACCAGGCGACTTATTATTTTCACTCGTGCTTGCAAAATCAGGTTTGTTTCAACAAATGGATTTTACCTTTTCAGGCATGGTATCAGATGGTGTTCATTTAAACTTTCCAAATGATATTAACGGTGAAGCGAGTATTTCAGACGATAACAATAAAGAATATATGCATGTTAAAACGTCTGGTAACTCAACCAAAAATGAGAAAACGATTGAAGCTCTGATCAGAGCTTATGTAGAGTTTTCTGGCCATACCTTCCCTCATATTTTAGTCAAATTAATGGCTGAAAATAACGTAATGATTAATCCTGCTCGCCCTATGGTGATGTATGAGAGTATGTCTATTCAGCTAGAAAACATTGACTTTACTACTGTTAAGCTAATCGAATCCACGTCAAAACTTACTATTGACGGTAAACGTGGCAATGCTTGTTTAGCCTTTGATCTACTATCTGATGGTGTTACTGTGGGTCATGGTAAAAAACACATGTTGTTAAGCGGATTGCGTGAATACTGCCAAGAAACCATTGATGTTATCGTTAACGACTTTAACAACACCAAAGCAGCTTATATTAAATAGCCAGACATAAAGCGCTAACAAAGATCCATTGTTAGCGTTTTTTATATTTAAAGAGCTTAGCTATTAAAGCATCGAATTTAACCGCACCATTTCTCATCCACCGCTGACAGCGCCTCAACCACACTTTAGCCCATATATACTCCAAGCTCAAAATAGCTAAACCTATGGGTAAAAATAAAAAAGCGGGTCCAGGCAGCAGAATAAAAATAGCACCTATTAGTACTAAGCTCCCACCAATTAAATTAATAAGCCAATACTTGATCTGTTTTTGCATCTATTCGCTATCCTTAATATTTACTCACTATGAAGTAATAGCAAACTTAAGGCCATAAATTTAAATCTTATTAATCAATAGATTAAAAAAAACATAACGCTCAACATTTAAATAAAACAATAATATTTAGTGAGATTAACTACTGGATAGTTAATTTTTATATTGTTGTTCAAACTTATTCTGCTGAGCTGTTTTATCTTCCATGCAAAAAGCAAATACTTGGGTTGTTTTTGGCCTAGCACACTTTTTAGGCCGCTTATAAAACGTAAGCCATTGTAATTGCTTATCTCCTGTGTACTTACCTTTGATCACAATATTTCGGTTTGAAGAGAAAACACTCGGCGCATCATTAGAAGGTTTAGTTGGGTTTTGTGATAATTTTATTGTTTTCTTTTTAGAAGGACTTTTAGTTTTATTTGTTTTTTTCTTTTTACTTTTCGGTTTTAATTTATTGTTTTCGCAATCCCACCATTTTTCTCGAGCTTTATCTTCTTTTTTTCGTAAACTAATACTGCTTTTTAATGAGTGTCCCTGTCGCTGTTGGGATTGAACATTATGATATTTTTTTAATAACTCAGCGCATTCTTTCTTGGCTGCATGTGATTGAAATGACGTTATAAAGATAACAACTAATAAATAAATCCTTTTCATTTTAGCTCCTTTTTACACTTATATTTGTGTATTTTTTATACTTCAATCATATTTAAAACTATTGTACAGTACAACATAATTTAACCATTTTAATTAAGAACAGGACGTTCGATATGAAATACTTCACAATACTTATTCTTCTCTTCACCTCTTTATGTGTTGCTTATGAAACGCCTCCAGCAATACAACTCGCAACCCAGTACAACTTAAAACACGATATTAAGCAGTATTGGATCAGTGAAAAGCTTGATGGCATAAGAGGATATTGAAACGGCTCAGAATTACTAACTAAAAAGGGTAATCTATTACATACACCTAAATGGTTTACCGCTAATTGGCCGACTTATCCTATTGATGGTGAACTATGGATAGGCAGACATAAATTTGAGCAAACCATTTCTTGTGTTAAGCAACAAAAGTCTAATGCATGTTGGAAAAACATCCGTTTTATGGTTTTTGATTTACCCCAAAGTAAAAGGACATTCTCGCAAAGAATTGATGAAATAAAAGCATCGGTAGAAAAAGTTAACTCGCCTTACTTTCAAGCAATTTCACAATTTAAATTATCATCAATCACGCAACTCAATCAAAAACTCGAGGATATTGTTAAACACAAAGGTGAAGGGCTTATGCTCCATTATCAAAATGCCCTTTATACCGTTGGACGCACAAATAATATAATGAAATTAAAACCCTACCAAGATGCTGAAGCTATAGTGTTAAAACACATTACCGGCAAAGGAAAGTATCAAGGCATGTTAGGTGCTATTCAAGTTAAAACACTTGACGGTATTACCTTTAAGATAGGTTCTGGTTTTAGTGATAAAGAAAGAAAAACCCCACCTCCCATTGGCTCTATAATTACCTTTAAATATATTGGTAAAACTCAAAAGGGTGTGCCAAAATTCGCGAGTTTTTTACGTATTAGAGAGCAAGTACAATAATGGAATTACATCTGTGGTTATCTTTCGTCGTTATTTGCTTATTAGGTGCTTTATCTCCAGGTCCAAGCTTAGCTTTAGTTATCAAAAACACTGTAAATGGTGGTGTGGCTAAAGGTTATGCAACGTCTATAAGTCATGGCTTAGGTGTTGCACTATACGCTGCAATAACAGCTACTGGCGTAGCGGTCATTATTGTAAATACCCCTCTGTTGTTTACCCTGATCCAATACGCCGGTGCGGCATTCTTATTATATTTAGGGGTAAAGTCTCTACTCAGTAAAAAATCAGAGTTAACACAATTTGAACAGAGTACGGTTCCGGCCAGCACAATAAACGGTTGGCGAGACGGTTTTTTAATTGCCTTTTTAAACCCTAAACTGGCTATATTTTTTATTGCACTGTTTAGTCAGTTTTTAAATAGCGATTCAAGCGAGCAACAAAAAGTCATCATGACCCTTACTGTAGGGACGCTAGACGCCTTATGGTACTGCTTTGTAACCCTGCTATTATCTAAAGGAAATATTATCAACAAACTTAAAGAAAATAGTCACATTGTAGATAAAGTTACAGGCTGCTTTTTAATTGCTCTCGCTGTTAGAGTTGTTATTAACTAACCTCAACTCGGGTTAATGAATGTTAGCGAATGAATTAAAATTATTATTTATCAAAAACTTAATATGTATCGTTGTTTTCCTAAGCTATATTAGCTTCTCAACATTGATATTTTTGTGTATAACAAGGCGAATTTTTCTATCTAATAGCTGGCTATTAGTAATAAATTCAACGAAGTTAGACGTAAAAATAGCTTGTTGAGTAACTTTACTTATCCCGAGCTGAGGTTAACTAATTAAAACAGTATTAAAGTCTTGGGCTGTATTTAAATAAGAGTACTTTTAGACCTTTACCTTGATGCGCTTCTTTAAAAACTTCTGGTGATTCTATTTTATGAACAAATGTACAATCAGGGCATTCTCTTGCAACTTCAGCTAATAAAAATTCTTCGGCTAAGCTAGGCGAATTCAAACATAAAATAACATCGCCTTCAGGTGACATTAACTGTGGAATTCTTCTAATAATTTTACTGTAATCTCTTTCAATATCGACACTACCTTTTTGAAACGAAGGTGGATCACAGATAAGTAACTCATAAGGCCCATGCTTTTTCAGTCGGCCGTAAGACTTAAATATATCAACACCTTCAAACTTAACATTCGAGGTATCTTGCGAGTTTAATCTATGGTTATCTCGCCCTTTTGAAAGAGGAGACTTACTAATATCAACATTAACGACTTTTTTAGCTTCACCGGCTATAGCAGCCACAGAAAAAGCACAAGTATATGAAAACAAGTTAAGTACATTTTTGTTTTTAGCAAACTTTCTCACCCAATCTCGACCATTTTTCATATCAAGAAAAAGTCCGGTATTTTGAGACTTACCAAATTCAATATTGTATTTAAGGCCTGACTCTACAACAACAGTATGAGATATCTCTTTTCCCCACAATACTTCTGTTGGCGCAAATTTCTCATATCTATGCTGTACTTGAATTGATTCACATAGCGGCACTAATTGCTCTAATGCGTTTACTTGCTTTTCGAACCACTCTTGTTCAACTGCTTGATATAAAGTAATAAGAACAACAGGAGGCAACCAATCAACATTAACATGTGCTAATTCAGGATAAGCGTGCCCTCTACCATGAAATAAACGTTGGCATTCATCAAAGTTAGTCGCTGTAATATATTCAATCATGGGTTCCACACGTAGTTTTATCAAAAAGCAGACAATAAAAAAGCCGTATGATACGGCTTTTTTGTATTTTTGAGGATAAATATCTTAAATTAAAAAATCTAGAACAGATTATATCCAAAGAATTTTTGAGCAATAGTATTTAAGAAAATACCCAAAACAATAACAGGAATAAAGGTACCTAACGAAAAGTTAACATATTTCTCAACCCACGATCCCATATATCCTTCACTACCTATAGCAAGCTCTTCTGACAAGTTATGCTTTTTCCAACGGTAACTTACAAAAATACAAAGCAAGAATCCATTTAACGGTAAAATAGTGTCATAAAAAATATCGTAAATCACATCAAAGAAAGAATTAGTTTTACCTGCATAATCAACAAATTCAGTAAAAAATGAAACCATTCCAAAAGAAAGCGTAGCGAAAACAGTCAAAATTCCCGCAGTCATCAATAAGGTTGATAATGCTTTTTTACGTGTTTGGCCTTTTTCAGTAATAAGGTAAGAAACTGGAACTTCTATAATAGAAACTAATGAGGTTATAGCAGCAAAAAACACTAATAAAAAGAAGGAAGCCGCCACTATGCTTGCGCCAATGTAACCGATGGAAGTTTGCAGCGCTAAAAATATTTTAGGTAAAAAAGTAAAAATTAATGAAACAGAACTATCACTTAAATCAGCAGGATTTATTGCGGGATCAAATGAGAAGATAGCCGGTAAAATCATTAAACCTGCCGTAAATGCTACTGCAGTATCGGTAATGGCGACTAATTTAGCGGAATTAGCAATATTGGTATCACGATTAATATACGAGCCATAAGTAATTAAAATCCCCATTCCAAGCGATAATGAAAAGAAAGCTTGAGATAGTGCACCGTTAATTACACTCGGTGTAATTTTAGTAAAATCAGGGATAATAAAAAACTTAACTCCTGCCATCGCATTATCTAAAGTTAATACAAATATCACCATAAGTATTAGCATGATAAACAAAGCTGGCATCATAATCTTTGCTGCTTTTTCAATCCCGTCTTTTACACCGGCAACTAAAATAAAGTTAATTATTAACGCAACAACAGCCATAACCCCAAATAAATATGGGCTATTGATAAACTCACCAAAGCCTTGTTCACTGGCTAAGTAATCTAAATTACCTGTTAAAGTTAGAGCAAGATAACCAAATAACCACACAGTAATTACCATGTAAAAAACGGCGATCATAAAAGGAGTTAATACACCAATAAAACCTGCGGCCCCCCATAATTTATCATTATTGGTTAGTGCTTTATAAGCTCCTACAGGCTGCTTCCCTGTTTTACGGCCTACGGCCATTTCAGCAATCATTACAGGCAAACAAATAATAAATATAAAGAGTCCATAAACGAGTAAAAACGCCCCTCCACCGTTTTTTGCTGCATTTACAGGAAAACCAACCAAGTTACCAATACCTACTGCGGAACCTGCTGCAGCTAATATAAATCCAAGTCGGGAACTAAAGTGTTCTTTTTGTGTGCTCATAGATGTCCTTGATTATATTTTTTTTAGGGCATAAATATTGTTGTAAGTTATGTAATACCAATCGTTCAACAAACTGGCCTAAGCATTTAATATGCTTATTTTCGATGCTAGCAAGAATTTATTTTCCTGTCTTGTTTTCAATTAAAGTAAAATTCAAACAAGTGTATAAATTTCGGTCCAGTTTCTATTCTTGTATATTTTACTTACGAGTAAAAAATTTTACATTCATTATGTTAAGAATGTTTTCTGCTTCTTTACTGGCAAAAGAAGCCGCGTCAATCAAATCTTCTGACGATATTTTTAAAGCACGACACAAGTTTTCATCAATGGTGTCGTCATAAGAAAACTCATCTGGATGACTATCAACCAAAGCTAATCTAGCTGCTAAATACAATACTTTTACATCTTTATTAATTTCATTAGAACTCGCTTGGTTGTAATGACGAATAGGTAAAATGATTTTTTCAGGTATCTGCCAAATTTTTAAAAGTTCAGCCGAAACATCAGTATAAGTAAAACCTAAACGTTCTTTTTGTAAATCCCAAGGTAAACGTTCTGCTGAATATTGTTCACACTCTTGAGCAAGTTCAGGTGATATTGTTGCTACAATTAATTCACCAAAATTTTGTAAAAGTCCCGCAACAAATAAGCGTTCGATATCTCTAATACCTGATTTAATGGCTAAGTTTTTAGTGGCTAAACCACAAAAAACGCTCATTCGCCAAAAACGTTTCAAATCGATTGCTTGGTTAGAAAAGTGTTTAAAAGCTGTTGCCGCAACATCCACTAACATCATATTGTAAATAGCTTGCGTACCTATGATCGTAATAGCTCGCGAAATAGTGCTAATTTCACCGGGAAAGCTATAAATTGCGCTATTCGCAATTTGTAACAGCCTTGATGTTAATGAAGGGTCAACACTAATTAAGTTTGCAAAATCTTCAATAGTTGAACTTTCATCTTCCATTAATGATTTTATTTTGAAGCAAGTATCTGGTAAGGCAAAAGAACCGTTCGCCTGTGTTGCGTAGTCATGTGCATTCATAGTTTTATATCTTTAAAAATTAACTTAAATACAGTGTAACTCGAAGTTTTTAAACATAAAGATAAAAATCAAAAAAACACCTGTTTACTTAAATACAATTAAACACTAATAGGCACACCTTGATCATTTTTCACGTGCTCCATTACAACATAAGTATGGGTTTGTGAAACTGCCGGTAATTCAACAATTAAACCTAAAACCTCCCGATATGCGGCCATATTTTCAAAACGAAGTTTTAATAAATAATCAAAACCTCCTGCTACCATATGACATTCCGCAACTTCTTTAATTTTAACCACCTCTTCTTTAAAGCGATTAAAAACATCTGAAGTTGTTCTATCTAAGGTAACCTGAATGAAAGCTGACATACCATAATTGAGTTTTGCTGAATTTAAAAAAGCACCATACCTTTCAATATACCCCTCATTTTCTAACTTTTTAACTCGATCTAAGCAAGGACTTGGACTTAAATTAACATTTTTAGCTAATTCAAGATTCGAAATACGCCCATTCTTTTGTAGGGTATTAAGAATAGTTAAATCAATACGGTCTAATGTTCTATTTTTGGGTGAATTATTCACTAAAACCTCACTTCAGCATTTATTATTGCATATATAACATTTTACCAAATAAAATATGGCATAAAACAAAAATAAGCTAGCACATTCTGAATAAAAAACTCTAATATCAGTTTTATTAACTATTCATTTATTGGTGACTTATGCTTTTTAACGGCTCTTTACAAACAAATAACTCATTACGTCAAAAAATTAGAGATCATTATCGTGCTGATGAAAACTCAACACTACAAACCTTATTACCTATCGCAGAAATTAGTGTTGATAAAAAATCAAAAGCTTGGGAATTCTCTCGCCAATTAGTGATTAATATTAGAAAAGATCAAAAAGGTAAAGGCGGTGTAGACGCACTATTAAACGAATTTTCATTATCTAGCGATGAAGGTGTTGTATTAATGTGTTTAGCTGAAGCCCTACTACGCGTGCCAGATAAAGACACAATTGACTCACTCATTAGAGATAAACTGATTAAAGGCGATTGGAGCTCACACATTGGTAACAGTGATTCATTATTTGTAAATGCTTCATCATGGGGGCTTTTATTTACCGGGAAAATCGTTAATTATTCAGATTCTGACGAAACCGTTATCAAGCCCAAAAGCCAGCTCAATTTACTTAAAAGAACTGTCGGCCGATTAGGCGAACCTGTCATTCGTCAAGCCGTAAAGTATGCCATGAAAGTTATGGGGACCCAATTTGTAATGGGTCACAAAATATCTGAGGCAATAGAAAGAGCAAAAGAAACTGAGTCTAAAGGTTATACCTATTCCTACGATATGTTAGGTGAAGGCGCAAGAACCATGGAAGATGCCCAACGATATTTTGATAGTTACCAATCAGCCATTGAAGCCATAGGTAAAGCAGCAAATAACAAAGGTCCAATGAAAAGCCCTGGTATTTCAATTAAACTTTCAGCAATTCACCCACGTTATGAATTATCTCATCGTCAACGTGTAATTGATGAGTTAGTTCCTAAATTACGTACTTTAGCTCTTGCCGCTATGAAATACGACATAGGTTTTACGGTAGATGCTGAAGAAGCAAACCGTTTAGATTTTTCATTAGATATTATTGAAGCTGTTTACAGTGATAGTGCTTTTGATGGCTGGGATGGTTTTGGTATGGCAGTACAAGCTTATCAAAAACGTAGTTTATATGTTATTGAATGGATAAGAGAATTAACGCAAAAACTGAATAGAAAAATGATGATCCGCCTAGTAAAAGGTGCTTACTGGGACAGTGAGATAAAAGATACACAAGTAGAGGGTTATAACGACTTTCCTGTATTTACTCAAAAAGCGGCAACCGACGTATCTTACCAAGCGTGTGCGAAAAAATTATTAGAATATAGAGATACTATTTACCCTCAATTCGCTACTCATAATGCCTATACCGTTGCGACTATTATTGAAATAGCTGAAAACAATTCAGGGTTCGAATTTCAACGCTTACATGGCATGGGTGAATCTTTATACGATCAAGTGGTTACAAACAAAAAGATCCCCTGTCGTGTTTATGCACCTGTAGGTAAACATTCTGACTTGCTTGCTTATTTAGTGCGCCGTTTATTAGAAAATGGCGCTAATAGCTCATTTGTTAACAACATTGTTGATGAAAAAATTCCCGTTGAATCATTATTGTCAGATCCTGTTGAAACCGTTCAACAGTGGGATAATGCTTACAATGAAAATATCCCTCAGTCGATTAATATTTATCAAACTGAAAGCAAAGCTGGGCGAATAAATTCTAAAGGTATTGATTTAACAGACATTGATGATCTTATTCAAATGCGAGATAACTTGCTTACTCAGGTTACTCAACAAGCTCAAAAAGTAACACAACAAGCATCATCTATAACTGAGAATACCCATGCGGTGACTAACCCCGCCAATATAGATGAAATTGTTGGATATATTACTCACCTCGATGAAGCAGGAATGAAATCAGCTATAGATCGCGCTGAATTAGCTTTTAATACTTGGTCTCAAACCCAAGTTAATGAAAGAGCGGATATTTTATTAAAAACAGCCGATGCGTTAGAAGCCAATCGTGATGAATTAATCGCCTTGTGTATTAAGGAAGCTGGGAAAACAGTTCCAGATAGCGTATCAGAAATAAGAGAAGCTGTAGATTTTTGCCGCTATTATGCAGCGCGTGCAACTGAGATGTTTGAAAAAGGTGATATACAACCCAAAGGTATAGCACTTTGTATTAGCCCTTGGAACTTCCCGCTTGCGATCTTTTTAGGCCAAGTATCAGCAGCCATAGTTGCTGGTAATACTGTTATAGCTAAACCTGCAGAACAAACGAGTTTAATTGCTTTAAGAACAATTGAAATTATGCAGCAATGTGGTTTACCTAAAGGTGTAGTTGAAATTGTAATAGCTCAAGGTAGTGTTGTTGGTCAACACATAGTGCCTGATGAACGTATTAAAGTGATTATGTTTACAGGTTCAACAGAAACTGGAAATTGGATCTCACAAAAATTAGCCGAACGCGATTCAGAACAAATACCACTGATTGCCGAAACCGGCGGACAAAACTGCATGATTGTTGACTCTACCGCTTTACCTGAACAAGTAGTAGATGACGTAATTGCTTCTGGCTTTCAAAGTGCAGGGCAACGCTGCTCGGCCCTTCGTGTACTTTTTGTACAAGAAGACATTGCCGATAAACTCATCAATATGATCAAAGGCGCAATGAAAGAATTACATATTGGAGATCCCAGCTATTTGTCGACTGATATTGGCCCTGTAATTGATAAAAAAGCGCACAATGCACTAACTATGCATGTGGAATATTTGAAAAATCAATCCGCGTTACATTATGTTTGCGATACGCAACACCTTGACGAATATAACAATTACTTCTTTGCACCTAGACTATATGAAATTAGTAATCTATCGCTTCTTAAAAAAGAGGTTTTTGGTCCTATTGTTCATGTTATTCGTTATAAATCTAAACATCTTGAGCAAGTTATCGACCAAATTAACGATACAGGTTTTGGCTTAACTATGGGTATTCACACGCGTATTGAAGAAAGAAGCCAATACCTAGCAGCACGTTCAAAAGCAGGTAATGTTTATATTAACCGTAATATGATAGGTGCCGTTGTTGGTGTTCAACCATTTGGTGGTAGAGGTTTATCAGGAACAGGTCCTAAAGCAGGCGGACCACACTATTTAACAAGCTTAGTGGAAAATAAATCTGACAACGACTTATCTAAAAAGGCTAAAAACACTCAAACAGTAAGCGATACTTTTACGACAAATCTTAGTGCAACAACTGAGCAAACGACTCAAGCCCAAAGCTTGCTCTCTAACGCGAAAGTTATTGAACTAGAATGGAGCTTCACTCCATTGTCTCAACGCATTTCAATTATTAGACAATCACTCGCTCACCTTGCTTCAAACGATTCGGGTTTCAATGCAAATACAGCTGAAGTAAGCGCTTGTTTAACTACAATAAGAGCTATATTGATCCGTATTGAAAAAACACTAAAAAATCCAACTATTTTGCCAGGACCAACAGGTGAATCTAACGTATTACATTTAGAGTCGCGAGGAGTTTTAATTCACCCAATTTGTGAAGACAGTTACCTTGAGTTCTATTTAACATCAATGCTTTCAGCAATAGCCTGTGGCAACTGCGTGATTGTTGCTAATAGCTCTTCAAAAAATAAAACCGTTGAAGACATTATCGATGCGCTAATAAAATCGGGGCTACCTAATGGTGTTATTCAGTCTACCAATCTAAACACCTTACCTGCGTTGTTACAGGATAATCGTATAAGTGGTGCTGTTATTATGCCTAATAGTAGTTTACTGAATTACGTTAAAAAGACGATTGCGGCGAGAAAAGGAGCCATTTTACCTGTGTTATCAACACAAGATTATGTTTCATTATTTCAAAAGATGATGACTGAAAAAACAGTCACGATTGATACTACCGCTGCAGGAGGAAATGCATCACTGATGACAATGTAAATAAAGTTAAATAAGTTATAGGTGCACTGCAGCTGAACAATACGTTAGCTGCAGTGCTACACAGGCTAGCACCTGTCAATATTTGTATTAATTATTTTTAAAAGACTCTAATAAAACGTATTCAGCATCACTTGCTTTCATGGGTTTAGAAAAATAATAACCTTGACCAAACTTACAATCCATTTTTTTCAGGATTTCAGCATCTTCAAAACTCTCAATCCCTTCTCCAACAGTAGCCATACCTAAATTTATTGCTAAATCAATAATCGTTTTAATAATAGCTTGATGACTTACATGGTCATGCACGTTAGTGATAAATGAACGATCTATTTTTAAGACGTCAATAGGAAATAAATGTAGGTAACTTAAACTCGAATAGCCTGTGCCAAAATCATCAAGAAGAATTTTAACACCAAGATCTTTAAGTGCTTTCATATTTTCTAAAACGACATCGCTATTATTCAATAATGCGCGCTCTGTTAATTCAATACGTAAATGTTTTGACGCAATACCTACTTTTTCTAGTATGTTTGCAATTTCCTCTGCTAACGATAGTCTAAAAAAGTGATCACAGTAAAGGTTACAACTAATGTATAAATCTTTACAACCAAATTGATTTTGCCATTTTTTTAACTGTAAACATGACTTTTCTAATATTTGTAAATCTATCGCCATCACTAAATTACGTTCTTCCGCTAACGGAATAAAATCATTAGGATATACAAACCCTCTTTTACCGCTTTCCCATCGAGCTAGAGCTTCAAACCCCTTTATTTTTCCTGTGTCCAATTGCACTATAGGTTGGTAATAAGGTGTAAATTCTTTGGCTTCAATTGCATCACGAATGTCGGCTTCCAGTGTTAATGCATTTTGAATATTACTGTGCATACTTGAATCAAAAACTTCATACCGGCCTCTTCCCTTTTCTTTAGCATGATACATAGCAGTATCTGCGTCACGTAGCATAATATCTGCGGTATCGTAACGTTCGTTATTAAATAACACACCAATACTCGTTCCTATATAAACAGGGTGATCATCAATAACAAAAGGGCTAGATAAAAATTTAGTTATTCTGCCAGCAACTTCGTGGGCTCTCTGTTCAGACTCTAAATCTTCAATAAGAATAACAAACTCATCACCACCAAAACGAGCCACCGTATCTTTAGTGCGAACCATGTTAACCAGTTCATTGGCAACAATTTTAAGTAATTTATCACCAGCATGATGTCCTAAACTATCATTTACGACTTTAAAGCGATCTAAATCTAAAAATAAAATAGCAAATAATCGTTCAGGGAAGCGTTTACTTGAGGCTATCGCATGGTTTAGCAAGTCAATAAAAATAATTCTATTGGCTAACCCCGTTAAGTTGTCATGTGAAGCGGTATGGGTAAGTTGTTGTTCAGCGAGTTTACGTTGCGCAATTTCTTCCTCTAACGCAAGTGTTCTAATTTTAACTTGTTGTTCTAAAACATCATGGCTTTGACGTTCTATGGTAATAAGATCTCGTCGCCTAATAGCTGAAGAAATATGATGAGAAACAAAATTTAATAATTCAGCATCTTGTTCGGTGTACACAATTTTATTTTGATAACTTTGAATAACCATTGCTCCTAATACATTACCAGAATGTATTAAAGGAACACCCAGCCAAGTTGTTGTATTTCGGTTAAAGTCATCAATTTCCCCTTGCTCATAAAGCGCTTCAATATCTTTATGACTAAGGAATAACATTTCTCCTTTTCGTATCACCAATTCAGTTAAATAATTCGACATGACTCTAGGTTGAAAATCAGTATTTGCATCATTCGCCAGTTGATCCGAGTAATAAACAAAAGTTAATAAATTCGATTCTGTGGAATGCTTTGCAATATAAAAATTAGCCGTATTAATTAACTGCCCAACAATATTATGTACTTTAGAATAAAAATCTGAGATATCGAGCTTAATATCACTGGTTAATTCTGAAATTTTAAATAATGATTCTTGTAATAAATCGGATTTTTCACGATCCCTTATATGTTGCATCAATTCACTGGTACGCGCATCAACCGCTTTATTTAACATTTCAAAATTTTGTAGGCAATTAATTCCTGACATCACTTGTTGAGCAACAAAGCTTAAGATATCTAATTGAGATTCATCATATATCGTATGTTCATCGCGACTTTCTATTGCAATTACGCCCGTAACATAACCTTCTTTAACTAAAGGAACCCCCAACCATTGCTGTGTATCATTATTGATTAAATTAGCTTGGTTCGAATCTATAAGTTGCTTTATTTTATCTTGATCCGCTAACAAAGGCTGTTTAGTTTTTAAAACATAGCTGATGAGAGAATCTTTGTATTTCTCAGCGGCAACAGGACGATTAGGATAAATAGTTTTTTCGTCAACCCAATAAGGGAATTCTATTGTTTGAAAAGTAGGTTCAAAAATCGCAACACAAATGTTATCTGCTGTAGCAAAAGACTTTATAATCAGGTGAATTTGTTTTAAAAAAAGCGGAAGTTGGTTAATTTCACTCGACAACTGATTGATTTTACATAGCACATCATGACGACGTTCTAATTGTTGGTATTTATCACGCAGCTTAATAGCTTCTTTAACAAGCTCTTTTTCAGAGTCTCGTAAATCATCTAAATTTTCTGAAGATAAATCCATTAATCAACTTACTATAAAATAAAATATATGTTTATTTTGACCTTAAATAGGATAAATATCCACCTTGTTGTTTTAAAACCGAAAAAACTCGATTAAAAAAAATTAATGTACGTGAATAACTACGTAATCACTATATGCTCTAGAGTTAAATTTAAGTAAAAATTTTAACCTGTGAAAGCACATGATATATTTAATAAATTCATTCTTAATATCTCAACCTTTGTTGTGAGATGCATACTCTAAGGAAAATAAATGAATGTTCAAGTGGTCGACTACCTAGCTGAAAATGCTCCTCAAAAATTTGTTGAAAGCTTACATAACACAGGTTTTGGTGTACTTATAAATCATCCTATTAAGCAAGAGTTAGTCGAATCAATTTATAGAAATTGGCAAGATTTTTTTAATTCTGAAGAAAAAGAACATTATGCTTTTGATCCTGAAAAACAAGATGGTTTTTTTTCAAGCGAAATTTCTGAAACCGCTAAAGGCCATGCAAAAAAAGATATTAAAGAATACTTTCATATTTATCCGTGGGGAAGAATTCCGCCATCACTAAAAGAAGAGATATTACATTACTATCAATTAACTTCCACTTTAGCTGAAGAATTACTCGACTGGGTTGAAAAACATAGCCCTGAAGATGTTGCCAAACATTATTCAGAGCCTTTATCAAATATGATAAAAAACACACCTAATACTCTATTACGTGTATTACATTACCCTCCGTTTGAAGGCAAAGAAGAAGCGGGGGCTATTCGTGCGGCTGCACACGAAGATATTAATTTACTCACCATTTTACCTGCCGCAAATGAACCAGGCTTACAAGTTCAAGGGACTGATGATCAATGGGTTGATGTGCCTTCTGACTTTGGGCATTTAATTATTAATATTGGTGATATGTTACAAGAAGCGTCTGGTGGTTACTTTCCTTCGACAAGTCACCGAGTTATTAATCCAACGGGTAGCAGTAAGTCAAAATCTAGAGTGTCTTTACCCTTATTTCTTCACCCAAGAAGTGAAGTTGTATTATCTGAAAAACACACACAAGAAAGTTACCTATTAGAACGATTAAAAGAATTAGGCGTAAAATAGCTACAACTCAGCATACAAAAAAGCCATCATAATTCGATGGCTTTTTCATACATCACTATCAATCACCTAATCAACAGACGTATTTTCAGTTAACGCTTTATTAAGTGGTGTTAAAGGTTTCTCATCTATTTCTTTATGTTTACGACGAGTAAATAAAGCACGAATATCTTCAATAATAATATAAAGAATCGGTATCAATATTAGCGTAACCACTGTCGCGAATAACACACCAAACGATAAAGAAACCGCCATAGGTATTACAATTTGAGCTTGCATACTTTTCTCAAAAAACACAATCGGCACTAGCCCTATAAAAGTGGTTAGCGAGGTTAATAGTATGGCTCTAAAGCGTTTACTACCTGCGTGCATTACCGCATCGTGTAAACGAATCCCCTGTTTTCTTGAGTTATTAACATAATCCACCATCACCAGCGAATCGTTAATAACAACACCTGCTGCGGCAATAATACCAAATACAGATAATGTACTAAGCTGCATACCCAGTAATAAATGCCCAATAATAGAACCGACAATGCCAAAAGGAATAACGGTCATGATCATTAACGGCTGTGAATATGAACGAAGTGGTACAGCTAACAACGAAAATATAACCATTAATGAAATTACAGAGTCACGTAATTGAGTATTGGCACTTTCCATTTCTTCTTGAACTTTACCTGATATTTCACTTTGAACGGCAGGATACTTTCTTAAAAGTTCAGGAATAAAATTATCACGAATATCGTTTGCGACTTTAAAAGGTTCTACTTGTTCAGCATCAACACTTGCCCAAACATTTATCGTTCTATTCCCATTTTCACGACGAATACGCGTAACACCTTCAGTTAATTTTATATCGGCCAATTCAGAAAGCGGCAGTTCGGCACCATTCGGTGCTTGGATCATCACCTCACTTACATGACCAATAGAACTACGTTGTTCTAGCGGATAACGTAACATCACTTTAACTTCTTCAGTATCACGTAAAATACGTTGAGCTTCTAATCCGTAAAAGCTATACCCTACTTGAGAAGCGATATCTGCCACAGTAAAACCAAGGCTATAGGCAAGTGGTTTCAGTTCAAATTGCACTTCTTTAGCGCTGGTTTGGCGGCTATCGTTAACGTCTCCAACCCCTTTCAAGGTTTTTAATTTTTTCGAGAGTTCTTTAGCTGCTAATAGTAGTTGTGGATCATTTTGACTTTCTAGTCTGAAAGCAATATCGCCATCTTCACGACCATTACCAAACAAGTTATCAGAAATGGTTAATGACTTAACTCCAGGAAAGTTAGGAATAGCCTTGCGCCACCTATCTGCCAATGCGAAAGTGTCCATGACACGTTCAGTCGGGTCTACAAGTTTAACGGTCATTTCACTTTCTACTCGTCCTTGCAACCTCACTTCAACATCAGCAATCATTCTTTTACCAAATTCTTTTTCTATTTGGTCGTCAACATCTTGAAGTATGTTTTGAATATTCAATACCGTAGCAAGTGTATGTTTTTCAGCACTATCAATATTCATTTCTACTTTAATACGCGGAAAGTCGTGCGGTATTTTAGGTTGCCCAATAAACTTGATAACGCCGCCACTAAATAGTCCTGCGCTTATCAGCAATATACTCATAAAAAACATAAACACGGCGTAACGATAAGTTATACACACCTGAAGCGCAGGCGTATAATAATTATTGATAAAATTCTTTAATGCGCCATCTACAGCTCTACGTAATCGATCTAGAGGGTTTTTAGGGTTGAACACTTTAGGTTTCATTTGCGCTAAATGTGCGGGCAAAATCAACTTAGATTCTATTAATGAAAATATTAAGCAAAAAATAACAACAAAACCTATCGCCTTACCAAAGGCAGATGAAGGCCCGTCATCTAAAACAAAAGGTACAAATGCCGCAATAGTAGTTAATACACCAAAAGTTGCAGGCATCGCTACGCGTTGTACACCACGTATTACACTTTCAATACTATGACCTTTTGCTTCAATTTCATCATGGGCGCTTTCTCCCATCACAATGGCATCATCAACCACAATGCCTAACACTAAAATAAAGGCAAACAAGCTCACTACATTGATAGTTACATCAATAAACTCCGCAGGCATTACTAGCAAAGTACCTAAGAAACAAACAGGTAATCCCATCATTACCCAAAAAGCTAAACGTACACGTAAAAAAACAGCCAAAATTAAGAAAACTAATATGGCGCCACTTTTCATGTTGTCGAGCATCATATTCAAGCGACCTTCAAGGTAGTAAGTTAAATCTACCCATGTTTCCATATGAATATTTGCAGGAAGAACCTTTGATTTTTCAGCGACGTATTTTTTAACCACGTCAGCTACATCAGTAATACTTTGATTATCAGCAGCACCAATAAAAAAGGTTGTAGAGTTTTGACCATTAAATTTAGAGTATTGAAGACCTTCTTCAAAACCATCATTAATGGTGGCAATATCACCTAAAAGAATTTTAGTTCCGTCATTCAGTGTAACCACGGGGATTTGTTCGAACTCGTATCCTCTGTAAGCTTGCTCTTCAACACGTAAGTTTATGTAACCATTTTCAGCTCTTATTTGCCCAGCCGACATATTGCGTGAACTGCTACGAATAGCTTGGGCTACTTGATTAAAATTGAGTCCATATTCTCGAAGTTTATCTTTACTCACTTCTACCGATATTTCGTAACCAAGACCACTATAAAATTCAGAAATATTCACTTGAGGTAACTGCTGAATTTCATCATGTATATTACGACCTAATTCTTTAAGTTCAGCATTACTGACATCACCATAAAGACTGATATACATAACTTCTTGTCTATATTTAATTCGCTCAACAGTTGGCCTTTCCATGCCATCAGGAAAACTTGGAATTGAATCGATTTGTGATTTTACTTCGTCTAAAACTATTTGAGGATCATAACTTTCATCAACACGAAAATAACCACTCGATGAATTTCGGTTTGAATAAGTAATTACGCGATCAAGGCCTTGAACGGTTTCCAGAGCCTCTTCAATTTTAATGGTAATACCTTCTTCAACTTCTTGCGGTGCAGCTCCAGGATATGGCGCTCGAAACTCAATCCAGTTTATTTTTACTTGAGGAAACATTTGTTTATTAATGGTTAAGGCTGTTAAAAAACCTCCCACTAAAATGAAAATCATTAATAAATTGGCAGCCACCGGATTACGGGCAAACCAAGCTATAATTCCTTTATTTGTTGTATCGTTACTTGAATCGCTAACGGCTGCACTATCCGTTTTAGTGTTATCCATAATTAATCCTTAACACTCGCTATTTGTGTTTCAGTTTCATCACTTTTTTCTTCTAATTCACTTTTATTAGCGGGCAAAGCCAGTTTCATTCCATCAATAGGGTAATCAAGCGCTGATACAATCATTTGATCTCCTGACTTTAAGCCACTAGAAATAATAACGTTAGAGCCTTCTTGGCGAATAATATCCACCACTGCAAAATGTAATTTTGACTCATTATCTAAAATGGCCACTCGACCATTTTTAACTAAATAACGAGGAACTGAAGTGGCTTGAGCAATTTTTTGTCCAATAATATTAGCATTCACATATGATCCGAATCTAAGCGGTAAAGTGTTTTCGTTATTAGACGTTAATAAATAAGGGTCTTGAATTTCTGCAACCAAATAACTCATACGACTCGTTGTATCAATAACTCCTTCGCTTCTGTTAATTTGAGCCGTCCATTCTTTAGTCGCGCCAGAATAAGTTCCTTCAAGTAAAACGGTTGAATTAACGCCATTCCCATCTAAAAACTGCAATTGGTTATCAGCAACAGGTAAACGAATTTGAGCAACATCTGTACCTAAAAGCTTACCTACTTGAGTTCCTGTTCCAACAAATGAGCCTAAACCAACCATTCGGCTTTCAATCATTGAATCATACGGCGCTCGAATCTCTGTACGTTCTAAATTTCGTTTAGCTCTAAGAATTGAAGCTTGTGCTGATTTAACTCGTGCAATTTCTTGCGCCAATTGTGGCTTACGTAAACTAAGTTCAGTTGGTGAAGTATCGGTAATACTTTTCCAATCACTTTCAGCCACCTTACCTTGTGCCCGCTCTTGTTCTAACGAAGCTCTTGCCGATGCCATATCTGCTTCTGCGTCAATGAGTGCAGCTTGATAATCATTTGGATCAATACGTGCAAGTAACTGCCCTTTTTTAACAAAACCACCACGTATAAAGGTAGGAGATAACTCAACAATTTGTCCGCTTACTTGCGCAACCATTTCTGTTTCATATTTAGGTTTTACAATACCGTATGATTCTACTTTTAGCGTCATTGGCGACACAGTAACTTCTTCAACAGCAACGATAGGGATATTTTCTACTTCAGGTTTTTCTTCTGGTGGCTTTTTTAGGTTTTTAAAAACAACAAAAAGTATGGCACCTATAAGAATAATTAAGATAGGTAATATGATTTGTTTTTTCCGTGTCACAGTGTAACCCTCTTGTAAATACCCCTCTTGTCTGCTTATAAAAACAGCGTTTAAAGGGTGAATAACATTTTTTAATTGTGAATATAATAACTAATTTTTACATACAAAAACTAATTTTGTTGCAAATACTTGTTACAAATTTCAAGCCGATAATTATCAAAACCTCATATTAAAAAATAATAAAATAAAAGCATTAAAAAACAATAAACTAAGTTATAAATAACGAATATATTATGATTAACACGATATAACTTAAAAATAAAAACTAGTGAATTAGACTACTTTGTTAATTTTTACGCTAATTATTAACGATATACTTACTGCTAAATACGATGTATAGCCGCAACAAGGATCTAAAATGATTGATAAAATTAATGCTTTTTTCAAAAAATTAAATACGCCATTTCAAGATACTGATAAAACTGAACTTTCTTTAGAAATAGCGTGTACGGTACTTTTATGTGAAGTAATGAAAGCTGATGGGATTCTACAAGAAGAAGAACAGATATCACTCAAAGCTTTTATTGCAAAACAATTCCAGCTTCAAAATAGTCAAATAGACGAAATAGTGAAAACAGCTTTAACTTTAAGCGACAACGCTACTGATTTTTACCAATTTACTCGTAAAGTAAACGAGCATTACACCATTGAACAACGCATGGAGATTGTAGGCTATTTATGGAGACTTGCTTATATTGATGGCGAACTTGCAACGTTAGAAGAACATATTATTCGTAAAATTGCTGACTTATTACATTTAAGACACAGCGAATATATTCAAACAAAGTTAGCAAATACTCCCTCATCTTAAGCTGATGATGTATCATACCCGTAACCATTCAAGATGCAGGTTTCAGTGGGAACTAAAAACAATTTAGGCACAGATTTCATGTTCCAGACGAAATCTAAGTACATACATCCATGTATGCAAGGCATTAAATTTCAGTAATGGTTATTCCCTTACTAAAATTAATAACGCGGCATAAATTATTTTTAGACCCATCGAAGAAGCGCTTGAGCAAAATCACTTCTTCGTTAATGCTTTTTATAAGGGAACGACCATTATTACAAAGCATTGCCTTGAATTGATATCGCTCAAGCACTCTGAAATAACCTCTTGATTGGTAACGGGTATAAGTACCCAACAACGTATTTAATTATTTTAATAAAATACAACTTCTTATTATTTCTAGAAAACGGCGAACATAAATGGCTGACTTAGGTAAATTTAATACACTTTCTGTAATTACAGTAAATGACACAGGGGCATATTTAAATGCCGATGACTTAGGTGAAGTACTGTTACCTAATCGTTTAATGCCCGAAGGTTGCACTACAGGTTCACAAGTAAGTGTCTTTTTATATAAAGATTCAGCCGATAGAGTTGCCGCAACCACTCAACAACCTTTAGGTGAAGTTGATCAGTTTGTTTCGTTAAAGGTTTCAGCTATTAATAAAATGGGCGCTTTTTTAGACTGGGGGCTGCCTAAAGAATTACTTGTTCCATACAACGAACAACATACTGAAATGGAAATAGGTAAATATTACCTCGTGCGTATTTATTTAGACTTACGTACAGAACGTATTGTTGCCTCAAGCAAGTTAGATAAATTTATTGATATATGGCCTGCTGACTATCAAAAATGGGACAAGGTTGAGCTTATTATTGGTGGTAAAACAGATTTAGGTTTTAAAGCTATTATTAATAATTTACATTGGGGTTTATTGTACGATAACGAAATTTTTCAGCCATTAAGAATTGGTAAAAAAATTACCGGTTATATCAAACAAGTACGTGAAGATGAACGTATTGATTTAAGCTTATCTCGTCCTGGCGAAGGCAAAGTAAAAGACTTTAGCCAAAAGCTTTTAGATTATATTGCTGAGCATAATGGTATAAGCCCGTTACACGATAAAAGCGCCCCTGAAGACATTCAAAAAGCATTGGGCGTCAGTAAAAAAACCTTTAAAGCAACCGTAGGTAATTTACTTAAAAAAGGTAAAGTAAAAATTACACCTGAAGGCATAACCCTTATTTAAATAGACCCCTAGTAACTGAAATAGACATAAATAATGACAGAACAAGTAACCGATACAGCAAGCACATCACAAAAAGTGGTAGAAGTTATTAATCCCGCTAATTTATTAAAAAATGAAATAGATCAAATGGCGCATATTTATCAAATCGTCATTGATTTCTTTACGAATTATAGCTTCCAAATAGTGGGCGCTATCATCATTTTTATTATCGGCTATATTTTAGCGGGTAAAGTAGCAGGCATGCTTTTACGCGTGTGCGAACGTCATAATCTTGATGTAACACTAAGCCGTTTTATTGCGAATAGTAGCCGTATGATACTTGTACTCATGATTGCTATTATCGCCTTAGGTAAATTAGGTATAAGTGTTACACCATTTATAGCCGCTATTGGTGCTGTGTCTTTAGGTGCAGGATTAGCGTTACAAGGTTTACTATCAAATTATGCAGCTGGGTTTAATATTATTATTACGCGCCCTTTTGTAGTTGGCGATACCATTATTGTAAAAGGTGTTACAGGCGTTGTTAAAGAAGTACTGCTCGCGCATACCATTATTTATGATGAAGATAATGTAAGAATAACGATCCCTAACAAACATATTGTAGGCGAAATATTACAAAACTCGCTTCATGATTCGTTATTAGAATTAAACGTAGGCATTGCCTATAGCGAAAATCCTATTGAAGTTATTGAGTTACTAAATAAAGTCATTTTATCTACAGGTGTCGTGAGTGAAACACGTGAACCACAAATAGGGATTGATGAATTTGCCGATAGCGCTATTAATATTTCTATTCGTTTATGGACACCTACAGTCAACTTATACACAGCCAAGTTTACCGCTTACAAAGCTATTTACTTAGCCCTTGATGAAGCTAACATTCAAATACCGTTCCCACAACGCGATGTTCATATGATTCAACCTGAAACTAAGGTTTAAGGCTTACCTAAAGTTGTTTTGTATTAAAATAATTCATTAAAAAAGGCGCTTTGGCGTAATGCCGATCAGTTAAGAAATGTTTAACGATCCATTGACCGATCTTCTGGTTAGTATATAAAGGCTTCTGAATTTATTCAGGAGCCTTTTCTTTTGCAACTCTCTACCGCCTTATCACAAGTTTCACAAAATAGTTTTACTGAATTTACAGGATTAAGTGAATTATTAGACCCAAGCATCGTTGATGAAGCGTTGGCTCAGTCAGGTATTGCGACCATAAGGAAGCGCAAGCTTCCTATGGAGCAAATGGTGTGGGCTGTTATTGGTATGGCTTTATTTCGTAAAATGTCTATCCGCCAATTAGTTAATCAGCTTGATATCATTCTACCTAACGGTGACCCCTATGTTGCACCTAGTGCCGTAACACAAGCAAGAAAGAAACTTGGTCATAAAGCAATAGAATCTATTTTTAATAAAACACAATCGCTATGGCATGAGGAGTCTACTCACCCAACATGGTGTGGGTTGACACTATTAGGTGTTGATGGCGTTGTATGGCGAACACCTGACTCAAAAGAAAATAATGAATATTTTGCACGTACAGGAAACTCTCATGGCAAGGCAAGTTACCCCCAAGTGCGCATGGTATGCCAGATGGAATTAACAAGTCATTTATTAACACAAAGTGCTTTTGATAGTGTTGATATTAACGAAATGAAATTAGCTGGCTCGCTAGTTGAAACAACACCAGATCATAGCTTGACACTATTTGATAGAGGCTTCTACTCGCTTGGATTACTTTATCGTTGGCAATCCACGGGAATATCACGTCATTGGCTGATACCGCTAAAAAAGAACGTACAATATGACATTGTTCGTTCATTAGGACGCCAAGATAAAATAGTTCGTTTAACCGCCTGTCCCCAAGCACGAAAGAAGTTTCCTGAATTACCTGAATCAATTGAAGCTCGATTAGTATCGAGAAAGGTTAATGGTAAAGCGTGCGAAGTGTTAACGTCTATGACGGATGCAATGAAGTTTCCTGTCGCTGATATTGTCGATTTATACGGACATCGGTGGGAGATAGAACTTGGTTTTAGAGAAATGAAGCAGTCACTACTTGATAGCCAATTTACCTTGCGTAGTAATCAACCTGAGCTTATAAAACAAGAGTTGTGGGGGATATTACTCGCTTATAATCTGATCCGTTATCAAATGGTATTAATGGCGAAGTCACTCGATTCAATACATCCAAACCAATTAAGTTTTCATGGTGCTTCAATGCACATAATTTATCAACTGACTATGTTGCCATTTTGTTCGCCAGGAAATGTGTCAAAATTTGTTATGGATATAACCAAAAGTGCCAAACAGTTTGTATTGCCAGCACGTAGAGAGCGGAGTTATCCGCGAGAATTGAAGTGTTCTAAGAATAGGTACCCTGTTAAAAAAAGAAATGCCGCTCACCTTAAGTGAACGGCATTACGCTTTGGCGCCTTTTTGTTATCTATAACTCAAGTTAATCGTATTACTGAGTTCCACCAACTGTCATTTCATCAACCTTTAATGTAGGTTGACCAACACCAACGGGTATACTTTGTCCGTCTTTACCACACACACCAACACCTGCATCAATAGCTAAGTCATTACCTACCATACTCACTTTCTTCATAGCTTCTGGTCCACTACCTATTAACGTTGCGCCTTTAACAGGAGAAGTAATTTCACCATTTTCAATTAAGTAAGCTTCTGAGCTGGTAAATACAAATTTACCTGAAGTAATATCTACTTGTCCGCCAGCAAAGTGTGGTGCATAAATCCCTCTTTTAACTGACTTAATAATATCTTTTGGATCATGCTCTCCGGCAAGCATATAAGTATTTGTCATTCTAGGCATAGGTAAGTGAGCGTATGACTCTCTTCGTCCGTTACCAGTAGGTTTAACACCCATGAGTGATGCATTATGCTTGTCTTGCATGTAACCTTTTAAAATGCCCTTTTCAATAAGCACATTATACTGACCTGGTGTACCCTCATCATCTATGTTGATAGATCCACGGCGATTAGCCATCGTGCCATCATCAACAATAGTACAATGCTCAGATGCTACTTTCTGTCCTACTTTGCCAGAAAATGCTGACGATCCTTTACGGTTAAAATCACCTTCTAAACCATGACCAACTGCTTCATGTAATAATACGCCCGGCCAACCTGCACCTAATACCACAGGGAAGTTTCCAGCTGGTGCTTCTAATGCTACAAGGTTAACTAAAGCTTGGCGTACGGCTTCTTCAGCATAATTTAAGTATCTAGCTTGTTTCCCTTCCACTTCAAAAAAGTAGCTATAATCGGTTCTTGCTCCGCCGCCAGAACTTGCTCGTTCGCGCTTACCGTTGTCTTCAACCAACACAGAGCAGTTAAGACGAATTAATGGGCGAATATCGGTTGCATAAGTACCGTCTGTTGCTGCAACAAGAATTTTTTCAAACACACCAGACAAGCTAACAATAACTTGTTTTACACGTTGGTCAATTGAACGCGCATGGGCTTCAACTTCGTGCAATAAATTGATTTTTTGCTCTTGCCCTAAGCTATCTAAAGGATCTACACCTAGATAAATTTCAGGTTGAGTTTGACGGCTAAAGGCTTTTACTGAGCCGCTTTGTTCTGCTTTAGTAATGCCTTTTGCGGCATCAGCTGCTTTTGTAAGAGCAGCGGGTGAAATATCATCAGAATAAGCAAAACCTGTTTTTTCACCTGAAATAGCTCTAACACCTACACCACGCTCTATATTGTAAGAACCTTCTTTTACAATACCGTCTTCTAACATCCAAGATTCGTGTCGACTTGATTGAAAGTATAAATCGGCAAAATCAACGTTTCGTTGCACCATGTTATGTAATGTTTGATTTAAAAAATCGGTGTCTATTTGGCTATCTGCCAAGAGCTCGCGCTCAATATTATTCATATGGGGTCAACTTAGATGTAAATTTATTATGTTCGGTTACTGGCATAGCTTGTCGCACTTTTGCCAGCGCTTCTGGTGAATAGGTTGTGGTAATTACGCCCTCACCATCAGGTGCACACGCTTGAATTTCACCCCAAGGTGAAATAATCATACTGTGCCCCCATGTTTCTCTTCCGTTTTCATGTGTACCTTGCTGACCTGCAGCAATAATATACACTTGATTTTCAATTGCTCTCGCTTGTAACAAGGCTTGCCAATGTGCTTTACCTGTAGTGGCAGTAAAAGCACTCGGCACAGTAATAATATCAGCGCCCAGTAATCTTAATTGGCGATATAATTCAGGAAAACGTAAATCATAGCAAATACTTAAACCAATATTAGCGTTTTTAGTTGCAGCAATGCTTAGTTTATCACCACCTTGAGTATGTGTTGACTCTAAATATTGCTTTTGACCATCGCTAACTTTCGCATCAAATAAATGGATTTTATCGTAACGTTGAATAAGCTCTCCTTCTGGAGAAAAGACCAAACAAGAGTTAGTGAATTTTTCGCTACTGCTGTTTTGCTTTTTGTTGTCCGAAATATCATTATCAACTAGCAGGGGTAAACTGCCAGCAACAAGACAAACATGATATTTTTTAGCTAAAGCTGATAAGCCATTTACGGCAAAGTTACTAATGTGATTTTCTTTAGCAAGGTTTAATTGATCTTTCTCTGTACCACCAAAAAACAAACAACATTCAGGTAATACCACAATATGCTCATCTGACTCAGGTAAGGCTTTAAGAAAAGCGTCAATTGTATTTAAATTATTTTCTACATTAGGTTTGGAGCATAACTGTATAGCTGACAAACTAACCATCTATTTCACTCTTTTTTGGTAATTCGCTCGATTCGGAATTGTTGTTTTGTGTTTCACTTGTAGGAGTAACGATAACATCTTCAACTATTTGAGGTGGTGTTGTTTTTCCAACACTGATATTGCGAGTTTTACGATTTACGTCTTTAAAAATAGGTTGAGACATGTTGCCTGTTAATTCAAAGTTCATTTCGTAATACACTTTTGAGGTGATCACTTCTTCAAGCGCAATACCCGCTAAAAATGCAACAGGGTTTAATGTAGCTATCCACGCAAGCGCTGGTAAGCTGGAAGTAACATTAGGTTTATAAGACATACGAAGATCAAGTAACTCTTTGCCTAAATCGGTATTTCCTTTAACTTCTAAATCTCCTGCTGCACCTTTCATAAACAAATTGTCGGTATACATAATACCGTCTTTGAGCTGAAAATCCCCGCTAATACTGCTGTAGAACATACCATCAGAAAAAATATCTCTAAAATCGAAGCTTAGTTTTCGTACCAATGATTGCAAACTCAATACCGAGAAAACCCTTGCTTGATCAGGTACTTCCGCTAAATAGCCATCGTCTAATTTTGCATTAAACTGGCCATTTAATTTGGCAACATCAAACTCGTAAGGACTTGCTTGCCAATTAAAAGCAAACTCGCTACGTAAACCACTGTCTTTAATTGTTGGAGTATAGCCAAGCTTTTCGGTTTCTTGTTCAAGATCTTTTGTATCAATAAAACCAGTAAAGCTACTTGTATCTATACCGTTTTTTTGACTCCAAGCCCCGTTTAACTCGATAGCAAATTTATCTCTTGATGCCTCAAATTTATTCAATAAAATTTGGTTTTCGCTATTTCGCTCAATAGCAAAGCTCACTTTGCCTAAATCTATATTATCAATAATACAGCTACCACACTGAAGCATCAGTGGAGGTAATTGTGTATACATTTTTTGGTTAAATAAATTGGCGTCTTGTTGCTCTGCTTGCAGTGTATCTTCAGAAGTTAGACTAGCTGCATCAAGGTTATCATCAGGTTCTTCTTTAGTGAGTTTAGCTAAGTGAATAAAGTCAGCATTTACCTCTATGCCTTTTTCAGCTATATCATTATGAATAGTGACCTGAGTTCTGACTTCTTTAGAATTAATATCGAGTAACCAAGACGTTTCATTACTATCTAAGTTAAAAATCATACTAGATAAAGAATAATCACCGTAAAGTAACGAACCTATTTCCCCTCTTATGCGCTCAGGTTTTTCTAATAAAGGCACTTTTTGAGGTTTACTATTATCGCTAACAGTATTCGCTACATTACCGGTTAATTTAATATCATCAGATGTATTAATCGATTCTATAATGTCAAAAATAAAAGGTTGCCACTCCTCAACATCAGCTTGAGCTAACTTAGTCGTGATATGAAAACCTTGAGTAGGTAAAAGCATTTCTTCAGCACCTAATACTAAATGCGCCTTTGAAAAAGAAATATTGTCATGATTAAGTACACCATAAAACTGCAACTGTTCGCCAACTGAAGCATTAATCGTCGTATTATATGTTTGACCTGTTACATGAGTTTTTAGCGCAAGCACTTCCCCTGCTTTTTTTGTATAAGGCGAAGGTAAATTAAGTTCTGTTTTATCTAAAGTTGAATTAATATCCAAATCATAAGTAAACCCACCTTCATGGTACATGTTTAGCGATAACAAGCCTTGCCACGCCAAATTACCCGAACCATATTCCTGCAAGACTTCAGGTAATTGTTTTAACCATTCTTTACTTTCCCAATTAGCTTCAAGACTAATATTGGTATCAAAAAACATAGCTTTATCTTTTGCATTAACGTCTAACTTTAAAGGCATACCACGCCACAACAAGGTTACGTTGTCAGCATTTATTTTATCGTTGTTATAGGCTAACTGGCCATTAACTTGAGTAAATAACATATTAGGTGTTTGTAAGTTAACGGTATTGTTTTTGAATTTAACCGTCCCTTTTGCCACCGCATTTTCAGGTTTATTTAAAGGTAAATCTAATGAAAACTCTCCTGAAATAGGTTTACTTATTACTAGTCGGTTTAAAGTATTGCCTACCGTTTTCTTAAGGGGACTTTTATTCATTAAACGAGTCACTAACCCCGGATTTGTTTGATTAAACGCGGCCTTTACCTTTAATACTTGTTCGTGTGATAAATCTTCAATTTGGGCTGTTACGCCTTTAACATCAATCCCATCTAAATCCCCTTTACGACCTGTAATGAGCATACTGTTATTATTAAAAGTTAGATTGGCATTAAAGTTTTTAATTGCGGGCCAGTAAGGATCAAACTTAAACTCGGCCTCACTTAATTCAGCATCTACATTAAAAACACCTTCATTGTTTTTAAAAGGAAACTTATTAAGAGGACCATTAAATAGCACTTGCGCTTGATCAATCTTGCCATTAACAATTGCTCCATTAAGATAATTAACTAAATCTTCTCCCATTAAAATATTCGGAAAATAATGATTCGCTAATTCAGCTTTACCATTAATAATACTGGCTAAAAGCGACATTTTGGTGTCTTCTTCTGGGGTTTTATCAACACTTATAGCCGCTGATAATGTTAGTTCATCTGAGGAAAACTCAATATTATCACTTTCTAGGTTCCATGCTCCTTCCCCAAAGTTAAACATTAAGTCGGTAGAAAGTACGCTATAAGGAATAGGTTTAATAAAATGTTCAGCAAAATCAAGTGCACCATTTTCAGACAGTAAACTCAGCTGAGTAGTATTGTTTTTAAAAACAAGTTCGCCATTTATATTTGAAACACCAGGAATTCCAACAAAGGGATGAGTCGTTATTCCTTTAATGTCTGCGACAACAGCTTGATTATTTTTTGACACCTGTAAAAATAGATCTTTAATAACGCCTACAGGGCTTGTTTGTTCTAATAATTGAGCAACATTTTTGTCGCTAGTAAATAAGGGCGCAATATCAGTTAACCCTTCGATACTCAAATCACTGATATAACCGCTTAAAATACCAGATACTTTTGAAAATTGAAGTTGAGTAGGTTGCCAAGACTTTTTATTAGTAATAAAAGTTAACGGGCTAGAAAGAATATTAAAGGCTTTCAAACCTTTATTATCTTGCTCTTTAACAAAGCGCGTTAATATTTGCCCTTGGTTAACACTAAAAAATTGATGCTGCTTACTATGAGTCCAACTGATTTCGTTATTGCCTAACGACACTTGTAATTCTGTAGGGAATCCATTATCAATGGTTAACCATCCATCAAAATTAATAGCTGAATGCGTGTCTTTATTATCGATAGCAAAAATAGTATCTAACCAAGGTGTTATATTTAACTGATTCGCTTGTAAGTACACTTGCCCATCAAGTTCTTCAATTTCGTCACCATGTAGATCTAATATCACTTTAATATTGTTAGAGGTTAGTCCATCAACAATAACGTAGCCTTTACCTCTATGGCTATCGCCTTCGTTTAGCCAATCAAGTTGATTGATAAGTAACAATTTTTCCGTTTGACTGGTTTGAAAAACAATTTGGCTATTCAATAAAGAAAATCTACCGATCCTATCTAAAAAGATTTCGGCTATTCGAGCAACAAGGGGAGCATCTTTATCTTCGTTTTTTGTTTTTGCTGAAGTGTTAAAATTTTTAATAAAAACTTGAGCACCATCGAGGGTTACATCTTGGGTGATAATTCGACCTTTAGCTAGGCTTTGCCAAAAATCTAAATGCACATGAATTTTATCGATGAAGATATCTGTAGACTGGGTTTCGAGCAGACTGACTTGTTTTATTACGATAGACGGACCCAGTTTTTCCCAGTCCATACTAAGTTCACCAATGGTTATTTGGCTATCATTAGTGGTGTTAATTAAATTTTGAACGTGCTCTCTATAATTATGTGCATAAGGTAATAACAAGCGAAAAGCACTAATTAATACAGCAAAAAGCACCAACAAAATGGCAATGCTTTTATAAACTCTGTTTAACCAACGGTTAATGACGCGAGAAGTACTCATTAATTTTTACAATATCACTTATTAATTAAATCATTATATACCCGTAACCATTCAAGATGCAGGTTTCAGTGGGAACTAAAAACAATTTAGGCGAGGCATTAAGTTTATGTCATGGTTATTCCCTTACTAAAGTTAATAACGCTGCATACATTGTTTTTAGACCCATCGAAGAAGCACTTGAGCAAAATCACTTCTTCGTTAATGCTTTTTATAAGGGAGCGACCATTATTACAAAGCATTGCCTTGAATTGATATCGCTCAAGTGCTCTGAAATAGCCTCTTGATTGGTAACGGGTATAAACCTGAACGTGTAACGGATTAATTCATTTCAATTAACCCAAAAACCTACATCATCACAACATCAAACTGTTCTTGATTATACATAAGTTCTGTTTGTATTTTAATGTCTTTACCAATAAAGACTTCAAGCTCAGCTAAATTATGATATTCATCATTAATTAACGCTTCGCTTACCGCTTTAGATGCATAAACAATAAATTTATCCGCATCATGCGCTCTGTTGACTCGCACTATTTCTCGTAATATTTCATAACATACACTTTCGCATGTTTTTAAATGACCACGTCCTGCACATACGGAACATTCGCCACATAAAATATGTTCAAGGCTTTCTCGTGTTCGCTTACGGGTCATTTCAACTAGGCCTAAAGCAGAAAAGCCACTGATGCTAAACTTAACGTTATCTTTCGCCATGGCGTGTTCTAAACTTGTTAATACACGACGTTGATGGTCTTTATCATTCATGTCGATAAAATCAACAATAATAATGCCACCTAAGTTTCTTAATCGTAACTGTCTTGCTATAGATTGCGTTGCTTCAATGTTGGTATTAAATATTGTTTCTTCGAGATTACGATGCCCTACAAAAGCTCCTGTATTAATATCAATTGTAGTCATAGCTTCAGTTTGATCAATAATTAAATAACCACCTGACTTCAAGTTGATTCTACGATGCAGCGCTCTTTGTATTTCGTTTTCAACATCAAACAGATCAAAAATAGGACGTTCGCCTGGATAGTACTCAAGTCCATGACTCAAATTAGGTGCAAACTCTTCAGTAAATTCAACAACTTGATCATAGGTTAATTTTGAATCAATGCGAATGCGCTCAAGATCAGTTCCAACAAAGTCTCTTAACACTCTAAAAATCAATGATAAATCTTGATATATTGCGGTTTTAGTTACTTTTCTTTTTTTTCTTTTTATAACTTTAGACCATACTCTACGTAAAAATTCAGCATCTTGCTTTAATTCTTGTTCGTCGGCACCTTCGGCAGCCGTTCTGACAATAAAACCATGCTCTTCATCGCAAAATGGCGAAATGATACGTTTTAGTCGGTTACGTTCTTTATCATCTTCAATACGTTGTGAAATACCAGCACGAGCAGCATTAGGCATTAAAACTAAATAGCGTGCAGCTATGGTAATATCTGTGGTTAATCTTGCCCCTTTCGTACCTAAAGGATCTTTCACCACTTGTACCATTAAATATTGACCTTCTCGTACTAAGGTTCGAATGTCAGGCACTTGATCATTTGACGAATCTTTTGTCGATTCATCTTCATTGAGAATAAGTTTAGAGTTAATATCGGAAGCATGAAGAAAAGCAGCTTTGTCTAAGCTAATGTCAACAAAAGCGGCTTGCATACCAGGTAATACTCTGATGATTTTTCCTAGGTAAATGTTACCCACAATGCCACGTTTTGCTTCGCGCTCTACATGCACTTCTTGTAGTGTGCCATTCTCAATTAACGCAACCCGAGTTTCGCTAGGTGTTACATTAACCAGTAATTCACCGCTCATAAATTTTCCTTCGAGTTAAGTTGTATTGGCGTATTAACCCCAAATTTTGAAAGTAATTGCGCAGTCTCGAACAAAGGTAAACCAACAACGGCTGAATAACTACCCATTATTTTAGTTACAAACTGCCCTGCAATTCCTTGAATACCGTAAGAACCTGCTTTATCTTGAGGTTCGCCCGTTTCCCAGTATCGCGTGATTTCGTCTAATGTAAGTGTTTTAAATGTAACTTCTGTTGTCACGACTTCAGATAAAACTCTATCTTTATCTATTACCGCTATAGATGTTAACACTTGATGAGTCTGTCCAGATAACATTTGCAGCTGAGCTATGCATTCATCGAGGTTAGCGGGCTTGCCTAAAATACAATGGTTATAAACCACACTAGTATCGGAACCAAGTACAACGACATCATTATTTTGAGGTGCCCCAATAGAGTGATACGTAACTTGTGCCTTTTCAATCGCTAATCTTTGTACGTAATCAACCGCACTTTCATTTTCTTTAATATCTTCATTGATATTGGCAGGTTTACAGGAAAAGACATAACCAATTTGAGCAAGTAACTCTTGCCTACGGGGCGATTGTGAAGCTAAAACCAAAGATAATGTCATAAAAATGCTTTTTTAATATAGGATTATTTAATTTGAAAATGCCGACGTATTTTTCTTAATAATAGCAATGCCCAAGGCCACAAAATAATAGTGGTAATTACAGGGTATAAATAACTAGGTAAAAACACCACGTCGCTTATAAAGCGCTGCATCCAAAAGACAAGCAAATGATATAAAGCGGCAAGTACTCCAACAATAATAGATTGTTGCCAAATAGAAAAGTTTCTAATTTTCTGAAAGTTTTCAGCAATAATAAAAACAGATATAGCTAAGGCTGCAGCATGCACACCCAATATAGAACCTAACAATACATCGAGTATGAAACCAATAACCCATGCAGTAATAACATTAACACGAGACGGTAATGCCAAACACCAGTAAATTAACACCACTAAAACCCAATCAGGTCGAAAAGCATCAACACTTAATGGCATAGGAATAATGGTTGCTATTAACGCTAACAATAAGGTTAATAAAATAATAATACCATTATGAGCTAACACTATTGTTGCTCCTCTTCATGAACAATAGGCTTAACATTCTTTGTGTTGGGCCATAAGAGTAACAAATAGCGTAAACGATCTATTTTTGCTACAGGTTCACTAATTACTTGAGCAAAAGCTCTTGATTCATCTTGATTAACTTTCAATATGGTTGAAACAGGATAACCTTCAGGGTATTTACCACCTAAACCTGAAGTCACTAGTACATCTCCAGGTACAACATCAGTACTATGCGGAACAAAGTTATTCACGAGCCTATCTATTTGCCCAGTACCTGTGGCAATCATTCTGATACCATTACGACTTACTCTTACTGGCACAGCATGAGTAACATCAGTAATCAAAATAACTCGACTACTTATTGTACCTACATGTTGAATTTGTCCTACAATACCTTGGTCATCTAAAACTGCTTGCCCTTCATAAACGCCATCATTCGCGCCTCTGTTAATCACTATTTGGTGAGTATAAGGATCACTATCAACAGCGATAACTTCTGCTACCATCTTCTTCGTTTCTTCACGTAAAGGAGAGGATAATAAAGAGCGTAGTCGATTATTTTCTTTTTCCAGATCAGAAAGATGCATTAACTGTTCGTGTAAAAGCAATTCATTAACTTTATAACTTTGATTTTGTTCGATTAAATCTTGGCGTGAGGTAAGGTTTTCAGCCGTCCAAATCATCATTCGTTTTGGTGCTGTCGCTAAGTACTGTAGTGGGCTTACAAAAGATTGAAGGTAGCCTCGAGCGGTTTCAAAACTGCCTATATGGTGGTCAAAAAAAATTAAAAGCACAGAACAAAACAGCACCAACAAGAGTCGGTGCTGTGCAGACGGGCCGTGTTTAAATATTGGGCTCATAAATATAGCTTTATTATTATCTAATGCTGCTTAATATTAAGGGGCTAGAATAATATAAATATTATTCGTAAGAAAATAAATCACCGCCGTGCATATCAATCATTTCTAATGCTTTTCCGCCGCCACGTGCAACACATGTTAGAGGATCATCAGCAACAACCACAGGAATACCTGTTTCTTCCATTAACAAACGGTCTAGATCTTTTAATAAAGCCCCGCCGCCTGTTAGTACCATACCTCTTTCTGAGATATCTGATGCTAATTCAGGTGGTGATTGCTCTAAGGCAACCATAATAGCACTTACAATTCCTGTTAAAGGCTCTTGTAGTGCTTCTAAAATTTCATTGCTGTTTAAGGTAAAACTACGTGGAACGCCTTCAGCTAAGTTGCGGCCTCTAACTTCTATTTCAATTAACTCTTCACCTGGGTAAGCTGAGCCAATTTCGTGTTTAATGCGCTCAGCCGTTGCTTCACCAATTAAGCTACCAAAATTACGACGTACGTAGTTGATAATAGCTTCATCAAATTTATCACCACCAATACGAACTGACGATGAATAAACAACACCATTTAGAGAAATAATACCAACTTCTGTCGTACCACCACCTATATCAACAACCATAGAGCCAGTAGCTTCTGATACAGGCATACCCGCACCAATTGCCGCAGCCATAGGTTCGTCGATTAAATACACTTCACGAGCACCAGCGCCTTCTGCTGACTCTTTAATTGCTCTACGCTCAACTTGTGTTGAACCACATGGAACACAAACCAGAACTCTTGGGCTTGGACGTAAAAAGTTATTACTGTGAATTTGTTTTATAAAATATTGCAACATCTTTTCAGTTACAAAGAAATTTGCAATAACTCCGTCTTTCATTGGACGAATAGCTTCTATATTACCAGGTGTTCTTCCTAGCATTTGTTTTGCAGCAGCACCTACTGCAGCAACACTTTTTGATCCACCGGATCTATCTTGTCTAATCGCAACAACTGACGGCTCGTTTAGCACGATGCCCTGATCTTTAACATATATCAGCGTGTTAGCTGTTCCCAGGTCTATTGATAAATCATTAGAAAACATGCCGCGTAATTTTTTAAACATACGATGAAAATGTCCTTTACAAATCGCATAAGAAAATACTTATGCCGTATTTACGTTTGTATTTTTAAACTCATATAAACATAAACAAATAGAATTAAATTTTTAGCTGCTAATCATACCGCAGTATAAGAGAAAGTGTCTTACCTTTTGTGAAAAAAACAGTATATTTTTACTTTTTTATAATATTTAAAAAGAGCTAGAGCTAAAACGGTAAAGATGATGTTTAAAAAGAGGAAGATAGTTACTATTTTTCACATCACATGTTAGATAAATCAAATTAGGTTAAATAATTGTTTTATGATTAGAACGATTAAAACCCAAATTAATTCATACTTTTCGCTTGTACTTCAACGACTCTAGAAGTCACCTCACCGTTGATTTCACATTGTCCTGTGCTGGTGATAGTAAAATAACTTACATTGTCATGTTTTACTTCTAAACAATCAACTTCCACTGAGCAGTAATCTAAACCTTCAATATTAGCCAAAGAAAAAGTATCGCCGATAGTACACATAGTACTATCTAGTCCAGTATTTAATGGAAAAAGTTGTTGTAATTTCCGTTGTGCACCTGTTTGTGCAGCATTATAGGCTCGAGTACCTAGCACTTCATAAGCGTAAGTTTCTTCATTAGTCGTCATCATTCTAAGTAAAGCGGCTCCAAGTAAAGACATAACCACTAAAATAAAAATAGCTAGAACGAGTGAGCTACCTTTCTGTGTATTTTTAGCTATTAAAAATTTTTGTTTAAGGAGCATTAGGAATATGAACCTCACTATTGAAAACAACAACTTCTTCGTTTTTGTTAAATCTTAACTTGATTAACGCTGTCGCATTTCTAAATTGGGTTGCTTGCGATACCTTAAAAGGAAAGTCATTACCTGAAAAATTCGTGGGGGTATAAGATAAATCTTCAGCCATTAATACACCGTCATCCCTAAATACAGCTATAGCACTGCTTAAATTATTTTGATCATTAGGATTGTCACCAACAAAACGTTTTAATTCATCTCCCTGTACACAATAACTCACTTTTGTATCAATAAAATATAATCTAGCTGTTGGTGAATCCGTAGGAAATGAAACATCATTAGTAAAGTTGATATCCCATCGGTTATTTGTTGGCGGAGTAACATGCGTAGTATTGTCGATAGTCGCATTTTCTAATGTTCTTATTCTTATATTTTGATATACATGATTGAGGCTAGTAGGATAAACCGCTACGCGATAATCAACTAAACCATTTAAAGCACTTGTATTAAAATCAACAACTGACAATGTTTTAGCTGTTTCATTTTCACTTTCCGTTGGAATATCTAAATAATTGGCTGTTGTTAAAATAGGAACATACTCAATACATTGAATATTAGTCAGATTGCCCGATTGATCTGTTAACGTAACTCTCACACTATTAGGTAAAGCAGTTCTTAATTCTCTATTTAATCGCTCTATCGCAAATCGGGCAGTAGCAACAATTTCAGAACGGTTTTTTACATCTACAAATATTTGAGAGCCTAACTTGAGGAAGCCGCTGATCCCTACCGATAATATGCCTAATAAAACAATAACAATAACTAATTCTACAAGCGTAAAACCTTTATCACCTTTATTGCTTAATAAGTACTTCATTAAAAGTTAGCCTTGTAACTTGCAAACGTTACCGATTCACCCTCAGCACTCGTAACAGTAACTTGGATCAACTTTGCGATGTTGTTCGTTGTATCGCACACACCGTCATAGTTACTATCGTTACAAACAAAAACATTCACACTAAAACCTATATATAACGAATCTAAATCTGCATCGTTATTATCATTAAGTGAATCTTCAACAATGGAATAATTATTATAGTCATCAACATCATTGTATAAGCTTCTATTGGTTTCTCCAGCATCAGAACCTAGGTCATTATTAGCAGTACACGTATCGATAGCGCCGTCTAAATCAGTATCTTTCCCCTCACCGCAACGATTCATTCCGCCCATCATATCTGAGTGTTCATCAAAAGCTTTACCCATAATTTCATTCATCATCGCTTGCCCTAGTTCTGCGGCTCTAACTTGATGAATTTGAACCGCACTTTGCGTTGCGGTAGGTAATATCATGGTAAAAATAATAGAAAAAGATAATGATAGAACCACAATACCAATAACAAGTTCTATTAAAGTAAAGCCTGAAGCTTTGCGATTAAATAGCATGAATATAACCTTGTGATTCGATTCTAACGGTAAGCGTATCACTACCTATAATTGTTATATTACAAGGGGGACTACAATTAGCAGGTATGCCATTTGAGTCGAAAATAAAAGAGTTACCCGTCATTCCTGATGTTACAAAAGTCACGTTATGATCTTCATCAATTTTAACGTCTAAATCATTTAAGGCTTGGTCATTGGCGTTTTTTTTGTTAACAGCGCAACTTCCTCCTACTGTCAAAAGTTTTGTTGAGACAATGACGGTATGACAAGCATTTCCTCCCACACTGGTTTGCTGCATCGCTCGTAATTGAATACTACGTAAAGTGGCAATAACTTCAGCTTGATAGGTATGCTCTTCAAAACCATCTGAACCGAACATTTTAGGGGCAACGGTAACAGCTAAAATACCCATAAGAACAATAACCAGCACCAACTCAATTATTGTAAAACCTCGCCCAGCTTTATAACTAAAGCTAGCTAAATGTTTACTTTTTAGTAGAGAATGCGTTTTATTATTCATTATAAAAGAGTACTTCAGTAGTTTTTAAAACACTATTAGTAGAATAGTACATAAATTATCATTTAAGATCAGCTAACTAATTTATTGTGTATCAACAGATAAAAAAAATGGAGAGCTAAAGCTCTCCATTATAAGATTGATTTTATCAAAAATTAACAACCATCTGGAATTACATCAATCACTGGTTTTATGTTAGAAGAGGAGCTTTCGTTATATATAACATAACAATTTTTAGCAATCGCTTGAGCAGTTGTTAAATCAGATGCTTCACGTGGGTACCATACAACAACACCATCAGTTCCTGTCGTTCCACTAGTGGCAATTGCAAATGGAGAAGTTGAAGTTACAACATCAACATCTAATATTTCTCCCCATGTAGCAGCTTCATTATTTGGCCAACCATTAGTTACACCAACATTATTAGTACCACCATTAACATTTAGATCTGCTTGTCCTACTTTCTCTCCTGCAATTAAAGCTTTAGCGTGAACAAGAGTAGTTGCACTTTCAACAGAAGCTCTAACAGCCTGAAAAGTAGAAGCTTTTGCATCACCCGTTAAATCAATAAATTTAGGTGCTGCGGTCGCGGCTAAAATACCTAAAATAACAATAACAACCACTAATTCAATGAGTGTAAAACCTTTTTGAGTATTCAGAGGTGATTTATTAATTTTTTTCATAAGATTACCTAAAGTTAATGTGCTAAATAAGGGTTAAATGTTTATATAAACTATAATTTGACTCGTTGCTGGTCGGTAAGTAAAGCTATTACCTACGCCTGTTAATGTGCCTGTTGGTGCAAGAAAGTCACCTGATGCATTTTTGTTTAACGTTTCTTTTAAAAAGTAATGACATAATGTAGTCGCTCCAGAACCTGAAGTCGTAGTGTAATAATCCATACCATTGGTATTGTTTAATACACTAATATCACTCGTTAACCCTGGTGGTTGTTGTAAAATACTATTCCATATATCAACACAATTACTTGCACCAAACCCACCACCTAAAGTTGCTCCATCATTATCACCTGTTAAAGATGCAACAATATAACCACCACGAATACCGTTGGCTTTATTTTCAGTGGTTAATAATACATCCGTGCCGTCATAATCAATAACGTTTCTATTAGTTGCGTCTGTAGGGCGTGCTTCGGCTTCCCATTGTGCACGCGCAAGGGATACACCTGTTGCAAACCCACCAGCCATACCTTCAATATTAGCTTGTTTTGCTTGGTCAGTTAAATTAATAAATTTTGGAATAGCGGTGACCGCTAAAAAACCCAAAATAACAACCACTATCACTAATTCTATTAGCGTAAAACCCGACTGTTTTCTCATAACAACACCATAACTTTCAAGATTATATTAATTGTAACAAGCATTTAGTTACAACACTACGTTACCTTAAAGTGAAACACTCTTACTTTCAACAACAAATAGTTTAAGGGTTAACGTTTTTTAATGATATTTGGCTTACTTTGCCATTTTCTGAACTGTATTCAAAATATTCACCTGACGGTAATTCAAAACGACAAACACGACCAACAACAATGTTGGCTGTTCTTATCTCCACTGCTGACACCGGGGAGTTCATAAAGTACATAGGCCCCATAATGACAGTTTTCCAAATATTGGCACAAGCATTTTCATTGTCTAAAGTATCAATCCAGCCACGTCGATTAACATGTATACGCTGGTTTTCTTGAGATAGCGATAAAACGATGTAATCAGGCTGTTTATCCATAAACCACTGTGCGTGCACTGCTGTAACTTTAGTAGAAAAATTTTGGGCTAAACGACTATAAGCAACCTCAGTAAATTTTTCTTCTTGCTTAAAAAACGAAACTATAAAACTCATCATTAATAGCGCTAATACTAAAACTATTATCACCATTTCAACTAATGATCTTTCTTTTTTATCAGACGCCTTAGGATTAAACATAACGTATAATTCAATTATTCGTTAATAAATTCATTATTATTTACCTTGAAATGCGGACATCATGTCCCACATTGGCGTGAAAATACCTAATGCTAATATAAGCACCATACCCGCAACAATTGATATCATTATAGGTTCAATTTTAGCGGTTAAATTACCTAGCTCGTAATCTACTTCACGTTCGTAGTATTCACCCACCTCTTCTAATAGTTCGTCAACTCTTCCCGTTTCTTCACCTACAGCCACCATTTGTAATACTAGAGAAGTAAACAACTTACTGGCCACTGCTGATCTAAGTAAGCTTTCACCACTTTCAATAGACTTCCGCATAGTGAGAATTTTTTCTTTCATGTAACTGTTATCAACGGCATCTGAAACTAAGTTTAGCCCCGATGTCATCGGTACACCTGCTCTTAATACTATAGCAAAGCTGTGGGAAAACCTTGAAAGAATAGAACGCTCAATAATACTGCCAACTATAGGTAAGTTCACTTTTCTTTTATCCCACCAATAGCGCCCTTTATCGGTTCTAACGTAATTACGTATAGCAAAGAAAGCAAATACACAACCAATCAACATATGAGGCCAAAACTCTAAGAAAAAATTTGAACTCGCAATAAGTATTTTAGTCGCTGCTGGTAAATCGGCACCTAATTTTGTAAACATATCAGCAAAGGTTGGAACAACAAATATGTTCAATATAACCATAGCGATAACGATAGCGCCAAGTACAAAAGATGGATAACGTAACGCTGTTTTTATTCGTTTTCGAGTTTCTTGTTCTCGGTCAAAATAACTCGCTAATTTAGCAAAAGCATCGTCTAATTTACCGGTATTTTCACCTACATGTATTAAAGAAACAAACAAAGGAGGAAATATTTTAGGGTACTGATTTAGCGCGGTTGATAGTGTATAACCACCTTCTAACTGACTTGAAACCCCAATCAAGGCTTCTTTTAATTTAACTGATGTCGTTGACTCAGCCATACCATTAATAGCTCGTAATATAGGTACGCCAGAACGCATTAGTGCATACATTTGACGACAAAAAATAATCAAGTCGTCTAATGTAACTAGAGCAAAACCTAACAGCTCGTTAATATCTATTTGAGCTAAATTGCTGTCTTTTTGATCACCTTTTAACGCTTCAATAGAAATGGGTATAATTTGTTGGCGAGAAAGTTGCTCTGCTGCCGCAGCCGAATTACTAGCTTCTAACTTTCCTTTAATTTGAGAGCCTTTGGTATCTCGTCCAATATAACTATACGCTGCCATTTTATTTATTACCCTGTAACGTCAACCGTTTCAACTAAGCGGAGTACTTCTTCTATACTTGTAATACCTTGAGTAGCATAATCAAATGCCGCTACGGCTAATGGCCTAAATGTAGGGTTAGCTTTGGCAAGCTTAGCAAACTCTTCAGGATCATCTCTTTTAAGTGCCGCCATCATGCCTTCATTCATTTCAAGTAATTCAAAAACACCAATTCGGCCTTTATATCCTGTATATTGACATGTTTGACAACCTTTACCTTGCTTAAATCGATGCGATGTTATCCCTTCACCCATCAAGTTTGTTAACCACAATTTTTCTTGGCTATTCGGTTCATGATCTATTGCACAACTCCCACAAACTTTTCTTACAAGTCGCTGAGCAATAACAGCCCTGAGCGAGCTACCTACTAAAAATCCAGCAGCCCCCATATCAATTAAACGAAGTGCACTCGTTATAGCGTCATTGGTATGTAGTGTTGATAACACCAAATGCCCCGTTAATGCGCCTCGTAAACCAATTTCAACCGTTTCTTTATCACGCATCTCACCAATCATAATAATATCGGGATCTTGACGTAATGCCGTTCTTAGCACTGAGGAAAAGGTAAGATTAATTTTACTGTTTACTTGAACTTGATTAACCCGTGGTAAACGATATTCGACAGGATCTTCTGCGGTAATAATTTTTTTGCTTGATTGATTTAATTCACTTAACGCTGCATATAAAGTCGTTGTTTTACCACTACCTGTAGGTCCTGTAACCAAAACCATACCATGTGGACGACTAATTTGATGGCGTATTCTTGCCACTAAATCGCTAGGCATACCTGTTTCATCTAAGGTAAGTAAGCCTTCAGTTTGATCAAGTAAACGCATAACAACAGATTCGCCATGCTGAACGGGCATGGTTGACATACGAACATCTACATTATGTCCACTAATTTGCAAATTAAAACGACCATCTTGAGGTAAGCGCTTTTCAGAAATATCTAGCCCTGCCATTAGCTTTAAACGTAACACCATAGCCGATGCAATTTTATTTTCTTTAAGAATATTTTCTTGTAAAACACCATCAATACGCTGACGAATACGGAGTTGATTTTCATCAGGTTCTATATGTATATCTGAAGCGCGCATTTGAATGGCATCTTCGAATACTGATTGTAATAATTTACCAACGGTTGCATCACCGCCCTCATCGCCAAATGAAGAGCCCAAGTCAAAATCAGCCGTTTGGTCGTATTCTTCTTCTAATTGACTTGCAAAAGACTCTATATCCGCTGTTTTTCGATACAAACCATCAAAAGCCTCAAAGAGTTGCGACTCCATAACAACAGCAAGTTTTAACTGCTTAGGGGCAAGCATTTGCTCAAGTTGATCTAAGCCGCCTAAGTCAGCAGGATCACTCATGCCAATAAGAACAGCATCACCTTGGTCTTCAATTATTAATGCTCTTAGGCGCCTTGCATGTACTTCAGGTAATAATGAGGCCACTTCTGAAGGTATGCGCCTTTGGCTAATATCAAGAAATGGCACACCAAGTTGTTGAGCTAAAAATTCGAGTAATTGCCTTTCACCAATATAGCCTAGCTCGATTAGCGTATCACCTAGCTTGCGTCCTGTAGATTTTTGACTATTTAATGCCTGCATTAACTGTTCGTTAGTTACAATGTGTTCATGCACTAACAAATCACCTAACCGCATTTTTAATTTAGGTGCTGCCATTATTATTCTCCTAACTCTGTCATTCTTTGTCTGATAAATTGCGCTGAATTACTAGATAAGCTTCCTTTAGACAAAGCCATTCTATATGCTGTTTTTGCTTCTTCAAATTGGCTATTTCGATCTAGAGCTACAGCTAATCCCATCCACCACTTACCTTTATAGTCTTCTATAGTGGTAAGTTGCTTATAAGCTAAAATAACACTGTTTACGTTTCCTAAAGATTGCGCAGTATTGGCTAATAACAGTTGATACTCTACGTTCTGTACAGTAGAAAAGTCATTTAATACATTAAATGCTTCTTTGCTGTTATTTTGACTAATTAAAATTCTGGCTTTCATCAGCCTGAAATCAATATCGTCAGGGTATATGTTCATGCCTTGTGATAATAAATTTAGTGCAGGCCTATAAAGTCTACGACCAAACCATAAAGCGGCTAATTGCTTGCGTGCGCCTTTATTTTCAGGCTGAATAAGTAAAATATCTTCAAACAAGCGCTCCGCTATAGGTATTTCATTATCAATTATAGCTCGTTCAGCTTTTTTCAGTTTATTTTGTACAACACGTTCGGGCGATAATTTACTTCTAGAAATACTAAGAGATGATTTTATTTCTGGTTCTTGAGTTACTTCAGCTTTCAAGTTTTCTTCTAAAATCTCAGGTTCCATCATATCATCAAGTGGTGTAACTACCGTATTGCTGTATTCCACAGTTTGCAGGTTTTGAGCTTGTTGACTACTTACTTTAGTTATCGTCTTAGGTTGTTCAATATTATTTTCGTGGACTAATATGAGTTGCTTATTTGTTACCGGACTTATAACTTTAATGGATTGTTGTTGCTCAGTAATTTGATGAATTGTAGGTGTGTTTTCTTTTTTAAATTCTGATATTGCTTCGACGGGCTGATTTTCTAATATTTGCTTAGTATTAACAGGTGTTTCAATTGTTGATTGATCATTCGAAGCATTTGTATTAGAAGAGTTATTACTCGTCACATTTACAGATGTTTTAAGCGCTTTATTTTCAGAATACAAATTCCATGTATAAATGCCCAATACATTAACAACAATAATAAGAAGAGCAATAAGCGCTATTTTAATAGCAGATAAGGGCTTATTATTTCCATAGCTAGTATCAAAGCGACTATTACCTGTCGATTGCTCATTTCGTTGTTCAAGCTCTTTTAGCATTTGATTAATAACACTCATCCTTGGAAACTCCAATAGAAATAAGCACCAACGAACAAAGTAACTAAAATGACACTTGTAAAAATCCATCGAAAATCAATTATGGGTAATTGTGTATCTTCGGTGTCTTTTATTGCGGCTTTTAAATGGCTTGTATTAATTTGAAAGTGTCCTTGACCATATGTGAGCATAAGCATTTTGTGGCATAAAATATTAACTAATCTTGGAATACCTTGAGTTGCTTTGGATATTTTTTTACAAAGACTAGTGTTAAATAATAAGGCACCTTTATAACCCGCTGTTTTTAAACGATGTTCAATGTAACGCTCAACTTCAGTGCTTGTCATTGCCCTTAACTTATAAGAAAAGGTGATCCGTTGCCTTAGTTGACGAAAATTAGTTTGGCTCAATCGTTCATCTAGTTCTGGTTGTGCGAACAACACAACCTGTAAAAGCTTTCTTGTTTCTGTTTCAAGGTTGGTAAATAATCGAAGAGCCTCTAAACTTTCTTCAGGTAAAGCTTGCGCTTCATCTAATATAAGTACAACCGAACGACCTTCTTTGTGTAAATCAATGAGCTTTTGTTGAATACGCTGTGTCAGTAGCTGAACCGACATTCGTTGTGCTTGTTTTACACCTAGTTCAATAGCTACAGCCCTTCTTAATTCATCTGGCTTTAAATAGGGGTTGGGAATATAAGCAGTAACAAAGTGTTTAGGTATTTCGTTTAATAATTTTCGGCATAACAAAGTTTTCCCTGTACCAACTTCACCAATGACTTTAATGAAACCCTCACCTGTTTGCAAAGCCGTAATCAGCACTGCTAAAGCCTCGTTATGAGGCTCTAGTCCTAAAAAAAAATGCGTATTTGGTGTCAGCGTAAAAGGTAATTCGCGTAAGCCAAAGTGGTACAAGTACATTTTTACTGTTCGCTAGTTGTGTTTTCAACTTCTTCAGGAAACCATTGCTTTAATAATGCTCTTGCGTCTTGTAATTGTGTTTTCCAGGTATTTTGATCAACAACAATCGGCTTAAGCATGATAATAAGTTCTTTCTTTTGGGTACTTTCCGTTTTACTTTTAAACAACTCACCAAATAAAGGAATGTCACCAAGTAGCGGGGTTTTAGATTCTTGATCAACCTTACGAGATTCAATCAAACCACCAATAACAACTATCTCTCCCGACTTAGCGCGAATAATGGTATCTGATTCACGAACGCTACTTTGCGCTAATGGTAATGAAAAGTTTTCATCGCCTAAACGTATCGTTTTAGTTTGCTCGTCGGTAATAGTAACTGACGGATGAACATGTAAAATAACTTCTCCATTTTTATCTATTTGCGCGGTAACATCTAATGCAATCCCAGAGAAAAAAGGCGTTAATTGAATTTCAGGAGTTGTTGTAGTTGCGGTGCCTGTAGTAGTAGTACTTGAAATTTCAGTAACAAAATACTCATCTTCACCTACTTTAATTACAGCTTTTTGATTATTTGTTGCTGTAATTCTAGGACTAGATAATATTTGGACATTACCTTGTGTCGAAAGTAAATCTATAACACCTGAAAAATCAGCATTTTTAAAACTAAGACCGGTTAATCCTCCCACAGATGCCGAAATAACATTACCCACAAGATTTCCTGTAGTTTGAAAATTAATATCTGTAGAGCCAACATGACCTAAAACATTTTCCCACTTAACCCCTTGTTGATAATCATCGTTAAGCGTAACTTCCATTATTTTTGCTTCAATAATAACTTGTCTACGTAAATGTTCTTGTGAATCAGATAAGAATTTTCTAACTGATGCTATTTCATTGGGTAATGCGCGTACGGTAACCAAGCCCGCTTGAGGAGAAACAATAACAGAGCGACCTTCACCACCTTCAGCCTTAACACCAATTAAAGAAGATAAATTTTCTTTTAATTCTTCCCAATAGTTAGATTCATTACTTGTGTAGATATTTGTGCCGCTACTACCATTACTGTTCTGGCTATTTTGATCATTATTATTTTGATTATTTGAATTACCAGAGTTTCGATTAGAGCTACCACTCGAGCGATTTCCTGAAGACCCTCCAGAATTTGGATCGTTTTCTGATACACCACCAGAATTAACCCGAGTGCTAGAAGATCCCCCTCGCTTAACAAAAAGGTAATCTAAAGGAATAGTTTCAGTACGCATACCTGCCGCATACACTTGAATAACATTTCCTTGGCGACGGATATCATAACCATACAATTCTGCTATAACATTAAGAGTTTCTTGAATAGTTACCTCTTTTAAATTCAATGTTATAGAGCCAGATACATCTGGATGTACTGCAATACTATAAGAAGAGTCTTCTACCAAGGCAGCAAAAAAGTCTTGCGCTTTTACATCACTAGCAGCAATTTCTAATCGCTTTTCAGCCAATAAACCATTTTTAGCCGTTTGTATGCTTTGTTGCATTAATTCTTGTTGAACAGCGTTAGGTAATTGAGTTAACGGCTTAGGAGTTTTGGGTTTTGTTGATTCTTCAATGGCTTTATCTAACTCATTATTAACAACTGTTGGTTGGTCAGGCACCGTTTGACAACCCACTACAGCGAGAGATAAAAAAGAAATTACACAGCTATTTATTAGACTCAATTTTGATAGTTTCATATGATTATTTCTTTTCATTATTATTTAGTTACAACATTAGAAAACATAGACAGCTTTAAACGTTCGTCGTCAGATCGTAATATAACACTTGAGGAGTTTACTGTGATTAACTCATGCTCTCCAATATAATCACCTACTTTCATAAGCTTACCACTTATAATTGCAGATTTATTTTTACTACTATAGATAATGGTTTCAAGCACTAGGCCCTTTTTAATATTTTCAATGCCTGCACTATTCGATATTGACAATGGTTTTGTAGGATCAACATCTTGCGCATAGTTATGAAGAGAAAATACCGATAACAATATGATTAATATAAATTTATACACCAATAAATTCCTCATTAGTACTTAAACTATACATCTCAATTTCTAATTCGCCCAATGGATATTTTTTAATTTTATATCTAAAATCTTTCCAAAAAAACTTCCATGGCATAGCCTCTAATTGTGATAAATAGTCACGTAATTGAAAATATTTACCCGTTAATTTTAATCGAATACCATGCTGGTATAGGTTTATATTCCCTTCAACTGTATCGGTGCTAGCTAATTTAGGTTCTTCTTTTGTATTTTTTTCATCATCGGCTAAATCTCCCTCTTCTCCCATTAAAGGCCTAGCACCTAGTAATTCGAATGAGATAAGTGAAACGCCTTTTTGAACTTTAAGCATATCAATCAATGCAAATCTCATTTGAATAGGATCAATGAGTTCTGAAGTTAATAACAATAGTTTATCGTCTATCTGTTTTAGCTGTTTCTCGTAAGCAGATATTTGTGTATTTAATGCTACATTAGGATCTTTAGCTAAAGCCTCTTCATAAATTGAAATAGAAGATCGAATCGATTTATTTTCTATTACTAGACTCGCTGATTGTTCTTTAATATTTTGGGTTTTTGCTAAGCTCGGATCAAGAAACAAGCTAAACGAAATAAAAACAACCGCAACTAATCCCGTAATTAAAATTAAGTATTGCTCTCTAGAACTGATATTTTGAAACTTATCTGAATACTCTTGCCATTTACTCATAAGAAAAGTCCTCAAGATTCACTTTAGAACTTACAGCAAATTGAATTTGTTGTTTTTCGTTTTCTTGCATAACAAAATTAATAAACTTTTTACCCGATAAAAAAGTAGAATTTTCAAAGCCAGCCAACCAAGAAGGAACTGCTTGAGGATTTTTAGTAACACCAGCAAAGGTCATATCGTCGTTATTAATTTGTACAATAGACAAACTAATACCTTTATGATGATTTTCAGATAATTCGGTCATTGATTGAGCAAAACCTGCAACCCGAGTTTTACTGGTATCGGTGAGTTCTGCATGCAATTGTGTTTTATTATTTAAAATTAACGCGAGTAAATCTATTTTTTCTTTCAGTCTATTATTCGGTTTATGAGCTTCTAGCTCATTTTCTAACTGAACGAGTTTTTCATTTAAAGCTATTTTTTCATTGTTCAATTGAGTAAAACGTTTATTTTCCTGTACAAGTTGATTTTGGCTTAGAATAATCCACGATAACATCGCTAAAAGAATTACGCCCCAAACAATAATCACTCTTTTTAAAGACCATAGTGGTTTTACTGGCGTTAGTTCAGGCTGCAATAAATTTATACTATGCTTACCTACCACTACCTCTGTCATACACTTACCCCCATGTTAGGTAACATAGAAGCACCAACCGCACATGGAAAATTACGATATTGTTCAAAACCTTCAGGCATTGATAAAAGATTTACAGGCACATTGGTATTTTCTGAAATTTTACGAACTAAAAAGGCTTCAGTTGCCATAGGAATAATGACCTGAATTTCTTTAATTGGTGCTTGTTTTAATTGTCGTTCAAAATAATCTGTTGAGCGTTGTATTTCTAGGCTCAACATATCTATCGAACCCATAGTTAACTCTTCTTCAGTTTTTTGTGATATTTGAGATAAGCCTCGAATACGACGCTGAAAAAAGATCTTACCTTGCTTAATAATAAGAATTAATAATTCTTCATTAGCATGCTGACAAACAAGTAAAATAGCTAATTCACTTTCTGGTATTAATTGAGCAAAAGCAAACTCTACCGTTGTAATTAATGCAATATCTAATTGCTTTTCACTCATATTTTCAACGATCGCTCTTAACTCAGTTAAGTCAGCACACACTACATTGATTTTTTCTACATTCATCGACAATTGAGGCACATCAAAATAATCAACCACCATATTGTCGGGTTTAAATGGTACTAGATCTTTCACTTGCCATTTTAATGCCGCATTAATTTCTGTATCAGGCACCTTGGGTTTATCTACTTGTACGATTTGATACTGACTCGAGGATAAAACAATATGACACAAGCCTTTCCCATTAACATTATCAGCTAATTTAGCAATAGATGCTGAGGTATTCGGTTTGGTGATTTTTTGACAATCTGGAGAGGCATTTATAGGTCGATAACAATAAGATAACGAGTCAGGCTGTAAACTCACACCAATAATGTCATTCGATTTTTTTTTAGAAAACAGTTTATTAATTTTAGGTATAAGTGACATATGTCTATTTTATTGTTTATTTATAACGAATTACCTAAATTCCATTATCCTCTATTAGTAAATTGACGCAAGTTTTTAATCAAAAATTTGTGTCTCTGTAAATAAGAATAATTAAAAGATAATTTACATGTAATTCAAAGAACTTACATTAACTGTAACGTAAATTCATCAAACAACCAGATATTTAATGAATAAAATTTAGATTTATACCAAACGCATTAATGAATTATCTATTTTGTACAGAGGAAATTACCACAGACAAGAGTTGGATACATACTTTTTTGTAGGCAATAAAAAACGCCGTATTATCAATTAATAATACGGCGTTTAAAAATTTATAACTAAATAATTAGTCTAAATTTATGCTTCAGCGATAACAACAACTTTGATGTTAGTATCAACATCATTGTGTAAGTGAATAACGATATCGAATTCACCTGTTTCACGGATAGCACCTAATGGTAAACGTACTTCAGCTTTAGTCACTTCAACACCAGCTTCAGTAATTGCATTAGCGATATCACGAGTACCAATTGAACCGAATAATTTACCTTCGTCACCCGCTTTTGATGCGATAGTAACTTCAGCTAATTCAGCTAATTTAGTAGCACGAGCTTCAGCTGCTGCTAAAGTTTTTGCTAATTGAGCTTCTAATTCAGCACGACGAGCTTCAAAGTGCTCAACGTTAGCCGCAGATGCAAATACAGCCTTACCTTTTGGTAATAAGTAGTTACGTGCATAGCCAGACTTAACTGACACCTTGTCACCAAGGCCGCCTAATTTGGCGATTTTATCAAGAAGGATTACTTCCATTTTCAAAACCCCTTATTAGGTTACTTATGTAAATCTGTATATGGTAACAATGCTAAATAACGAGCACGCTTGATCGCACGACCAAGTTGACGTTGATATTTAGCAGCTGTACCAGTAATACGGCTAGGAACGATTTTACCACTTTCAGTGATATAGTTTTTTAGTGTTGCAATATCTTTATAATCGATAGAAACAGCACCTTCTGCAGTAAAACGGCAGAACTTACGACGTCTAAAAAAACGAGACATGGATTTCTCCTAATTAATCATTTCAATCTGTTGAGCATGTAATACAAGAAGTGGATTACCATTTCTCGATTCGTGCCGGTTGATAAAACCAGTCACTTTTACATTACAGCCCTCAGTTAAATCACGAGTTAAGTTTTGTGACATATCACCTGTTGCTACTACTTGTATTCGAACAAACGCTTGTCTGTTCATGCCTGCTTCATTTTGAATAGAATGATGATCTATTGAAAACTGACAATGCTGAATACCCGCTGGGCTTGTTGATATTTTAGGTCGTTTAATAACCGTTCCTACCAACACAAGGCAATTCTCTGCTAAAGAGATTGTCACTGTTACTTATTCTTCGCCTGCAACTTCTTCAGCTGGAGCTTCTTCAGCAGCAGCTTTAGGCGCTTCTTCAGCAACATCTTTCTTAACTTCACGACGTTCTTCAGAAACAGCCATAACTGAAGCTTCAGTTACTGCATCTTTAGTACGCATGATCATGTTACGAATAATAACATCGTTGTAACGGAAAGAAGTTTCTAGTTCATCAATAACTGATTGAGGCGCTTCAATGTTAATTAAAACATAGTGTGCTTTGTGCAGTTTATTAATTGGGTATGCTAATTGGCGACGGCCCCAGTCTTCAAGACGGTGGATTTTGCCTTCAGCAGCATTGATCAAGTCAGTATAACGCTGGATCATGCCAGGTACTTGTTCACTCTGATCAGGGTGAACCATAAATACGATTTCGTAATGACGCATTACGAGCTCCCTACGGTTGTAGCCTCTTATCTGGCTCAGCCAACACCAGTGTTGAGACAAGGAACAAAAAGTTCTAGCTGAATTAAGGTCGCGTAGTGTAGATAAAATCGACATCAAAGGCAAGCGTTGATTGTAGGGTGGACTAAGGGGATTTTTTAAACTGTTATGGTTGTAAGTTTCAATAAATTATCTAAGACATTTACATATTCTGAACCTAGGTATAAACAAATACATTTTAACCTTTAAAATCAAAACATTGAATCAAACACAAGATGTAAAAAAAGAGCAATTAAAGCTCTTTTAAAAATGATGCTATAAAAATTATAACCGCAAAGGTATTTAATTTTTATTTAACCGCTGCCTAACTATTTCAAATAAACAAATACCTGTTGCTACTGAAACATTTAAACTTGAAACACTACCAGCCATGGGTAACTTAACTATTTGATCGCAATTTTCGCGCGTTAAACGGCGCATGCCTTTCCCTTCAGCGCCCATAACAAGAGCCATTGGGCCTTCAAACTTAACATCGTACAAATTGGTATCGGTTTCGCCAGCAGTACCTACAATCCAAACACCTAAATCTTGTAACTGTTTCATGGTTCGAGATAAGTTAGTTACTTGTACAAGAGGAACTGTATCTGCAGCACCTACAGCTACTTTTCTCACTGTTGCCGTGATGCGTGCAGCATTGTCTTTAGGTACAATTATCGCGTGTACACCTGCAGCGTCAGCATTACGCAAGCAAGCACCTAAGTTGTGTGGATCGGTTACACCATCCAGTATTAAGAAAAAAGGTAATTCTTCTTTTTTATTAGCCGCTGCAACTATGTCATCAAGATCAGATTCTGTATATATCTTGCCTGCTTTTACACGGGCTAATACACCTTGGTGTTGCTCACCTTCACTTTTCTCATCGAGTACTTTTCGATTCACTAATTGTGTTGGTATACCGTACTTTCTTGCTAAATTAATAATAGGTTTTAAACGTTCGTCTTCTCGACCTTTTAAAAACCACAATTCAACAAATAATTCAGGTGCTCTCTTTAACATTGAATTAATGGCATGAATGCCAAATACTACTTCGTCTTGCTTTGCCATGTTAGTTACTTATCTATTTATGTTTCAAATTTGTTTTAGCTATCTAATTAATGAGATAACTATTTAGCTTTTAAGCGTGCATTCTTTCCTGGGCGCGGCTTTTTCACTTTTTTCTTTTTAGACTTCGCTTTTGGTTTTGTTTTTTCAGATGATACCGCCCCAGCTTTTGCTTTAGGCCCTTTTTTCACGACTTTGTCACTCGCACTATTCTTTTTAATACCTTTGCGAGGAGAACGTGTACGTCGTTGATCTTTTTCGTCAACAACAACTCCGTCAATCATCAAGTCTATTTTTTTCTCGTCTAAGTTAACTGCTGCAACTTTAACTTCAATTGCATCACCTACTTTGTATTTAGTTCCGGTATTTTCACCCGTTAAACACAATCTGACTTCGTCGAATCGATAATAATCACGACCTAATGAGTTAATATGAATTAAACCTTCAATACCTAAATTAGCGAGTCTTACAAATAAACCAAAGTTAGTAACGGTTGAGATAACACCATTAAAACTATCACCAATATGATCTTGCATAAACTCACACTTCAGCCAGTCAGATACATCTCTTGTTGCATCGTCAGCTCTGCGCTCTGTCATAGAGCAATGTTCGCCAAGCTCGATAACTTGTTCCGATGTGTATGTATACTCACCATCGTTAGCGCCAGTTAATTTCTTATCTGCTTGCTTCTCTAAAATAGCTTTAATAACACGATGCACTACAAGATCAGGATAACGACGAATAGGTGAAGTAAAGTGACTATATGACTCAAGTGCTAAACCAAAATGACCTAAGTTATCACTTTGATACACGGCTTGTTTCATTGACCTTAACAGCATGGTTTGAATCAGCTCTTGATCGGGCCGGTCAGCAATACGTTTTAATATTTGGCCATAATCAGCAGGTGTTGGCTCTTCTTTTGCTGGAGTTTCAATACCTAACTCTCGTATATAGGTAACAAAATTATTGTATTTATCGCCACTTGGCTTTTCATGTACTCTGAATAAACCGTGAGCTTTATGCTTTTCAATAAACTTAGCAGTAGAAACGTTCGCTAAGATCATACATTCTTCAATAATTTTATGTGCGTCGTTACGTACGAGTGATTCGATAGAAGCGATTTTCTTATCAGCATTAAAAATGAATTTTGATTCTTCTGTTTCAAACGCAATAGCACCACGTTTTAAGCGTGAATCATTTAATGCTTGATACATGCTGTTTAAGTTTTCTAAATCAGGTACTAATGCTGCATATTCAGCTTTAAGTGCTTCGTCACCATCAAGAATGGCTGCCACTTTTGTATAAGTGAAACGTGCATGAGAACGCATTACAGCTGAGTAGAATGTTGAATCGACTAACTCACCTTGAGCATCAATCGACATCTCACATACCATACACAAACGATCTACATTTGGGTTTAAAGAACATAAACCATTAGAAAGTTTTTCAGGCAGCATAGGAATAACTTGGCTTGGGAAGTAAACAGAGTTACCTCTTGATATCGCTTCGTCATCTAACGCTGTTTTGTCTCGAACATAGTAGCTCACATCGGCTATAGCAACCCATAGTGTCCAACCACCCTTTTCGTTAGGGCGACAATACACTGCGTCATCAAAATCTCGAGCGTCTTCACCATCTATAGTAACTAGTGGTAAATCTCTCAAATCTTTCCTGCATGCTTTAGGCGCTTCTTCTACTTCATCAGAAAGAACACTGACTTCTTCCATAACCTCTGCAGAAAATTGATGGGGTAAGTCATGCTCTCTTAAGGCAATTTCAATTTCCATACCTGGGGCCATATGCTCGCCAAGTACTTCAACCACTTTACCTACAGCATTTGCACGTTTAGAAGGTCGCTGTGTTACCTCAACAACCACTACTTGACCGTGCCTAGCTCCCATACGTTCACTAGGTTCGATTAATATATCTATTTTAATTCGAGCATCATCTGGCTTCATATAAACAATGTGTTTTTCAACGAACAATCGCCCAACAATGCCGCTCTTTCTCGGTTGAATAACATCAAGTATACGAACTTCTTTGCGACCTTTACGGTCAGTTCTATCAACTAAAATAGCTTCTACAATATCGCCATGAATAACGCGCTTCATTTCATGAGCTGAGATGTATAAATCTTTACCCGGCTTTTCTCCTGAAGCAACATCAGGAATAAAGAAGCCAAAACCATCTCTATGGCCGCTCACTCTACCCGTTAGTACACTATTTTTAGGTGCAATCGCGTATTGCTTAAATTTATTAAATATTATCTGTCCACTGGTTTCCATTGCACGTAAACGTCGCTTCAAACCTACTTTGTTATTTTCATCGGTGTAGTTAAAGGTTTTGAGTAGTGCATTGAAAGTGGGCGGGATAGGAGCATCTTGAATTACAGATAAAATAAGCTCTCGGCTTGCGACCGGTTGTTCGTATTTTTCTGCTTCACGTTTTGAAAAAGGGTCTTTTAAAGTCACAGTATAAGTTCAATAATATTTTTGTTTATTATACGCAATTGCCCTAAATTAAGCGAATTAATGAGCATTAATTTCGCTTTCAACATAAAACCACACTATAAATCAATATTCGGTAACTTTTGCCGCATTAATCACTCGTTCTGGCATTTTATCGGCAAGTTTTAGTAGTAACATAGATATTTGTTTATGCTCTTTTTTATCGTCTGTAACGGCATGATGAAGTTGAGAATAAAGTGCGGGAAAATCTAACGGACTGCCAAAGCCTTGGTCATATATTTGCGCTAATCGAATTTGAGCTTTTAAGTTTTTTAGGGTTGCAGCTTCTTTTAGGTAACGAATCGCTTTATCTACATCCACCTGAACAAACTTTCCTACATGGTAATATCGGCCGAGTTGTTCAAGCCCTTCAGCTAAACCTTGGTCAGCAGCTTCTTGCATGTAGTAAAGTCCTAATTCAACGTCTTTTTTCACACAAACACCATAAGCCAGCATATCTCCCCATAAAAACTGGTAAGAAGGCATTTTTGATTTAATCGCCCTCGCTTCAATGTCTTGTACAAGCTGACAATCATCTAAAACAACTTGCCCTAAATGTTTATTTTCTTTAATTAGATCTAATAATTCATTATCCGTATATATTTGTACCACTTTTAATGTTTCAGCAGACGACAGAAAAGAAATAAATATGAAAAACAACAGTGAGAAAAAAGATAACTTCATAAGACAACCTATTAATATTTAAAAGTAGTATGACTTAGGTCAAACATTATGTTTATTATCGACCATTAAACAAAAATATTGAGCATACTAGTAAAACTTTATTTAACTATTACAACTAACAAAGCAATTTTAATACCATAAAATGGCCATTGAATGCTTGCACAATAGTTAGGTTCATATAACAATGTTCCTTTAAAGTATTTTTAAAAGAGTTAATTAAATGTCTGAACTAGAACAATTAATTGAAAATTCTAAAGCTAATGAAGCTATTTCTAAAAAACTATTTGAAATTGAAACAGAAGTTTTAACGTCAAATTCTAGTGATGAATTGCTACAACGTTTATTAAACTCTATCAAAACTAAATTCAATTTAACCAATATCCGTTTGTTGTTAGTTGACCCTACACCTATCTCATTTCTTATTAATGAAAATATAAAATCATATTGGTATCAACAAAACACAACCAGCGTTACTCACAACCAATTAAAAAAATATCACCTCAACAATCAACCTTTCTTAACTGACAATATTCAAGAGTTGTTAGTAAACTTTTCTCAAGAAACATTAGGTTCAGGACAATCTTTTGCGCTAACGCCTTTAATTCTTGAGAATAAGCTTTTTGGTAGCCTACTATTTACTGATATAGATAAAACACGCTTTACCCCAAGTTTAGGTACCTTTCATTTAGAACAACTCGCGGTAAAAGTAAGTTTATGTTTATCAAATGTATTGGCTAGAGAACAGTTAGAATATATTGCCAATTACGATAGGTTAACAGGCGTTGCTAATCGTAGATTAATGGAAGCATCAATTACTGAAGAGTTAATTAGGCAACAACGATATGGTGTTTCATTTGCCGTACTTTTTATTGATTGTAATAAATTTAAGAAAATTAATGATACCTATGGTCATGATTGTGGTGATCAAGTACTCATTTATGTTGCTCAACAACTTAAACACTTAATTAGAGAAAATGACCGTTGCTTTCGCTATGCAGGAGACGAGTTTGTCGTAACATTAGCAAGTCAAAACTATAATGAAGCATTGATGGCCGCTAAAAGGCTCTGTCAGCATTTTATCGACAACCCTATGCCATACGAAAATAAACTTTTACCTATTACAATAAGCTGTGGAGCAGCAGTCAGTGACGGTGAATCAAGTATGAATGAGTTATTAAAAAAAGCTGATCAGCAACTTTATATGAATAAGAAAATGAGTGAATTTGAAGCGGAGTAAATAACGTAATCAATAAATATCAGGTTCAACTTAAAAACAATAAACACTTTTAAATTGAACCCTACTCAAACTAAAAAAATCCCAACCACCTAATGGCTAAAGTCAACGCCAGATTGAGCCGCAAAGTAAGCAAACATAGTATAAATTGCAGTGTTATGCTTTAACGCTTTAGCATCTACCTTATCTAGCGTATCGTTTTCTGTGTGATGATAATCAAAATACAAGCTACCATCAGGCGCAAAATTTACACTAGGCATACCTGCTTCACTCATTAAACTCATATCAGATTGTGCTTTAGCTGTATTCGTTTTACTCACACCAACACCTAAAGGCTTAAGGTACTGTGCAAATTCATGTAACGCTGGCAGTGATTTTTTACCCACACCAGTTCTCATTTCATAAATAGGACCTACGCCAAAATCCCATTCAGCGCCAATAACATGGCCTGTCATATCACTTTTACGCTTTTCAACATACGTTTTTGCGCCAACTAATCCTATTTCTTCAGCCGCAAATAAAATAACGCGAATAGTACGCTTAGGTTTAACCGCTAATTGTGCAATATGATGCACTGTTGCCATCATCATACCGACACCAATACCATCATCAACAGCGCCTGTTCCAACATCCCAACTATCAAGGTGAGCACCAAGCGTTACATATTCATTTGGAAATTCACTACCCGTTAATTCACCAATAACGTTAGCTGTTTTGGCTACCACCTTAGGATCGCTATGAGAGGTTAGTTTTAAGAAAAATTCTACATCATCAGAACGTTTTAATTGATTAAGTAACATATCGGCGTCTGGATTTGAAATACTTGCTGCGGGTATTGCTTTACCACCTTCGTCATAACGTACAGACCCCGTATGAGCTAAACGATTGTTGTCTGTACCAATTGAGCGGATAATAATAGCTGAAGCGCCTTTTTTAGCGGCAACTGCTGCACCATTTTTACGTGCTGCCACTGCGGGTCCATATCCTTTACCATCAATATGTCTTTCCATACGGTATGAGATAAAAACAACTTTACCAGTTAAGCTATTATCTGCGGCAGCTTCTAAATCTTTGAATGTATTAAAGTGAGCTATTTTACCTTTAATACCCTTATCACCGGTACCTACGCTACCACCTAAGGCAATTGCAACGACTTTATGCGGATAAGGAGCAATAACTTTCGCTTCTACTTCTCCTCTATGCCAATAGGTTGCTGTTACATCTTCAGTCCACACTTTATCAAAACCGAGTGTTTTCATTTTATTAACAGCCCAAATTATTGATTTTTTATCGCCTTCAGATCCAACTAAGCGATGACCTACTTCGGTTGTTAAAGATTCAATTAAGTTATACGACAAATCAGACGTTAATGCCGTTTCTTGCAACGCCATGAGTTGCTTTTGTTCGTTAGTATTAAGCACATCAGCACTTACCGCTGTACTCAACAAAGTAATTGAAAACAGCCCTATTTTTAATAAATTATTAAACATTGAAGTTCCTAAACGTTAATTATATACCCGTTACCACTCAAGAGGCTATTTCAGAGTGCTTGAGCGATATCAATTCAAGGCAATGCTTTGCAATAATGGTCGTTTCCTTATAAAAAGCATTAACGACGAAGTGATTTTGCTCAAGCGCTTCTCCGATGGCTCTAAAAACAATTTATGCTTCGTTATTAACTTTAGTCAGGTTCCTACACGGATGTAGGACATTAGGGTAACGCAGGAGCAGTTACCGAGAATAACCATGACGTAAACTTAATGCCTTGCCTAAATTGTTTTTAGTTCCCACTGAAACCTGCATCTTGAATGATAACGGGTATAATTCTACAGTATTCATAATAACTAGACGACATGCAAACGTGTTGAACGAACAAAAGGGGCAATTAAACGCAGAAAAAATATTGAAGAGTAATGAGGTAAACTTTATTTTCAGTTTAGATAAAAGTTTACCTAAACTGAAAATAATACTGAAAAAGTCATGGTATTAGATAGAAAAAGAAGAACCACAGCCACACGTTGTAGTTGCATTAGGATTATTAACTAAGAATCGACTACCTTCTAAGCCTTCAACATAATCAACTTCACCGTCAACTAAATACTGAATACTCATTGGGTCAACTACCATAGTGACGCCTTTTTTCTCAATAGTCATATCCCCTTCATTTACTTTTTCGTCAAAAGTAAATCCATATTGAAAACCTGAACAGCCACCACCTGTTACATAAACACGTAACTTAAGCTCTGGATTTTCTTCTTCAGAAATTAAAGCAAGTACTTTGGTTGCTGCTGCGTCTGAAAATTTGATTGGTAATTCTGGGCTAGACATAATTCTCTACTTGATACATTGAAACTGTGGGTGATTATCTTAAACTTGACTGTTTTAGTCAAGTATTATAGGGATCGATTTAGCGAAACGACCTAATTTAATATTCCATTTATAACTTTCTTCTAAGCGGTGGTATTTCTGCCAACGCCCTTTCGGTAAAGTAATGATAATATTTATTTTTTCTGGCGAGAAATCTTCTGGCAAAGAGAATACACCTTCAAGCACTTGAAAAAACTTAAAACTAAAAGAAAGATCTTTCTGAGTGAGTTCTGATATATCGCTCAGGTTTAACACGATGGTTTTATTTTCCAAACTGCCTGAAATTTTAATATCAACAAAACCTTTGGCATATCTTTTTTGTAATAACTGGTGAACTAAAAATACTCTAAAATTATATCGATTTTCTGTTTCGGTTTTTGACACAATAAAGTCATCAAGCACAACACCATCAGCTTGCTTTTCAGGGGCCATAATTTTTTCATAAAAAGCCAATTCTTTTTTCAGCTGATAATGTTCATTTTCCACATCTTTAAGTAAAGCTAATGACCTTTTAGCCGCCATCTTTTCCACTTCTAATTCAGCTTCTAAGGTATTTATTCTTTTTATTTGTTCCGCTTCTTGTTTATACAAAAGCTCTAATCTTTTTTTATGATAAGATAAAGCTTGTGATTGATACCCATGAAAATAATTACCAATTCGATAACCAACAAAAATACACGTGATTATCAAGGTCATCAACAATAACGATGAACGAAAGACACCTAATTTATGCACAAAAGCATTAAGATTTATTTTTGCTAACCAATTCATTTAAAAAGTATTAATATGTTAAACATTATAAGGAACTATTTTTACATCATATGCTGTTAATGAATCTTTTACTAAGATTACTTTATCAATGCATATTAATGTAAATAACAACTACCGCTTTATGATTTATTAATAATGATATTATTTTCATTAAAAAAACGTTTATCGCTCCCAATAACCTCTTGGCAACTTTGCATGCTCGCAACTATAGGTGGCGCACTATCAGCGCTACTTATTGTTGGCTTTACAATCACAACAGACGCTTTACAGCTACTATATTTAAGCGAAAAGGACAACTATAACAGCTTAAGTAAAGCAAGTCGTTTCATAATGCCTATAATTGGCGCGATAATTATATTATTAGTTTCTTGGGTTACTGGGTATAAATACTTACGTACCGGCATCCCCTTTGTTTTGCACCGTTTAAAAGTCGCTTACGGTGAAATCCCCCTACGTAATACTATCAACCAATTTATTGGTAGTGCCGTTGCTTTAGCTTCAGGGTTTTCTGTAGGGCGCGAAGGCCCCGCTATCCACCTTGGCGCCGCATTTAGTAGCTATTTAGGTACATTATTAAAATTACCTCATAACAGTATTCGTACCTTATGTGCTTGTGGAATTGCAGCAGCAATTTCAGCAAGTTTTAATACACCACTTGCGGCCGTTATTTTTGTTATGGAGGTTATCCTTCGCGAATACAAAGTTCATATATTCATTCCTATAATGATGGCATCTCTTGTCGGCTCTATGATCACCAGTAGCACTTTAGGCCCAGCTCATGAATTAGAATATTTTAATAATATCGCCTTGGAGTTCGCACATTACCCTGTACTCATTGTATTTGCTATTGCAATTGGTATTGTGGCTTTTGTTTTTAATCGCTACTTAGTTTTAATTATTAAACACTCAGAAAAATTTCACATTGTTAAGCGCCTACTTTTAGCCGCAATAATTACGGGTGCTCTCAGCTATGTTATTCCTCAAGCAGTAGGCACCAATATAAATGCTATTAGCTTTTCTCTTGGAGAAAACTCTTCTCTAGTTCTCATTACGGGTTTGTTAGTTGCTAAAATAGTGATGACAATATCAGCGTTAGGTTTAGGGATACCAGGAGGCGCTATTGGCCCTATTTTAGGTATAGGGGCAATAGCTGGAAGTTGCGCCGCAATAATAGTGCAATTATATTTCCCCGAAGCTCATTTAACTAATGACTTAGCTTTAATGGGAATGGCAGGCATGATGGCTGCAACATTAAATGCGCCATTAGCCGCATTAATTACGGTTGTTGAGCTATCAAATCAATTAGAAATTATTGTACCGGCTATGGTAGTGATTGGAACTGCATGTGTAATCTCTGGACAATTTTTTGGTAATCGCTCTTTATTTGTCATGCAGCTTGAAGTTCAAAATCTGACTTACCGCAAACCTCCCTTAGAAAAGTCATTACAGCGCATCGGTGTTTTAGGATTAATGAACGAACATTTCACCATTAGTCACAAACTTTCAGAACAAGAAAAAGCAGAACATTTAGAGCAAGCCAACGAGTACGGTTTACTATTAGATAGAATTGATAATAACAACGCAGAAAATAGCTTATATTATTGGCTTCAAAGAGATGATTCAGACCCTAACAGTCAAGTAATTACTAATCACCTATTACTACCATTACATGCGCAATCAACTCTAGTAGAAGCCTATTTACTCTTGGTTAAAAAACGTAAAGGTGGTGTTTATATTTATGGTGAGAATATAGACGACGTTTTAGGAGTTATTACTTTTGAACAAATAAGACGCTTTTTAATTGAAGGAAAAATACGTTAATGACAACTTTATTATGGCTAAAGGCTTTTCATGTTGCTTTTATGACAGCATGGTTTGCTGGTGTATTTTATTTACCACGCCTTTTTGTAAATCATGCTGAAACACAATCAAAAGAAGTGGCTGAACACTTAAAAGGAATGGAAAAGAGATTACTCTATTTTATCACTCCTTTTGCTTTTCTCACTATCGGCTTAGGGATTGCGTTAATTAATTATTATGGAATAGATTGGTTTATTGCTTCCAAATGGCTGCACGTAAAACTTAGCTTAGTAATTTTAGTAGTTATTTATCACATATATTGTTTTAAGTTAGTTAACGACTTTCAAAATGATAAAAATACAAAGTCAGGCCGTTTTTATCGCTTGTTTAACGAATTACCTGTTTTCGCCTTATTTGGTATTATTATTCTTGCCTATGTGAAACCTTTTTAGTTCAAAAGCGGGACACGATTACCGTAATTTTCGTTATCTTCAATAGTCTTTTATGCTATATTCCCGCTCGTTCTTAATGAATGTACAAGCAAGCGCTCCTTACAAAACCAACTACATTTAGGTATATCAACATGATGAAATTTGAAGGAAGTCATATACTTTCTGTATCACAATTTGATCGCGATGCCATCTCTCGCATTTTAGAAATATCTTCTCTTATGGCGCCTTATGCTATGAGAAAAAAGCGTTGTACCGTGCTCGACGGGGCTATTTTAAATAACTTATTTTTTGAACCAAGCACACGTACTCGTGTAAGTTTTGGTGCGGCATTTAATTTATTAGGTGGTTTTGTTAGAGAAACTGTTGGTGAAGAAAACTCATCATTAAGCAAAGGCGAATCGCTATTTGACACCGCGAGAGTTATTAGCGGTTATTCCGATGTTATTGCCATGCGCCACCCTAAAATGCATTCGGTTGAAGAATTCGCACAAGGCAGTAGTGTTCCTGTAATCAATGGTGGTGACGGAGCAAATGAACACCCAACGCAAGCCTTACTTGACTTATTCACTATCAAGTCTGAAATGGCTCCGTTTAACAAAAATTTAGACAATTTAAATATTACCCTAATGGGTGATTTAAAACATGGCAGAACCGTGCATTCTTTATCTAAACTCTTAAGCTTATACAATAATGTAAAAGTGACTATGATATCGCCAGATGCTTTAAAAATGCCAGACAGTGTAATATCTACATTGACGAATGCGGGTCATGAAGTTATTCAAACAGACAAAATAGAAGGCAATCTCGCGTGCGATGTTATTTATCAAACACGTATTCAACAAGAGCGTTTTGCCAGTAAAGATGAGGCTGATTTATACCGAGGCCACTTTAGTTTAAATAAAGAAATTTATCTTCAGTATTGCAAAGAAAATACGGTAATTATGCACCCTCTACCAAGAGATTCTCGCCCTGATGCAAACGAACTTGATAACGACCTCAATGATCTAAACAACCTCGCCATTTTCAGACAAGCACAAAACGGTGTATTAGTGCGTATGGCGCTTTTTGCACTAACACTTGGTGTTGAAAATAACCTGACCAAATTTGAAAAGCCAGTGACTTGGCATACAGCGAAATAAATATTGGAACGACAAAATGAATAAATCTGAACAACTTTTTGAAAACGCACAACACATTATTCCTGGTGGCGTTAACTCTCCTGTAAGAGCTTTTAACGGCGTAGGCGGCACACCCTGTTTTATTAAACGCGCAGACGGCGCCTATATTTACGATGCCGACGATAATGCCTACATTGATTACGTAGGCTCATGGGGACCTATGATTTTAGGTCATAATCACCCTGCTATTTTAGAAGCTGTTATTTCAACAGCAAAAAATGGTTTAAGTTTTGGCGCCCCAACCGAACTTGAAATTACCATGGCTGAAAAAGTTAAAGAACTTGTGCCATCAATGGAAAAGCTTCGTATGGTAAGTTCAGGCACAGAAGCAACCATGAGCGCTATACGTTTAGCTCGTGGTTATACAGGCCGAGATAAAATATTAAAGTTTGAAGGTTGTTATCACGGTCATGCCGACTCGTTACTCGTTAAAGCGGGTTCTGGTGCATTAACCATGGGTGTACCTAACTCTCCTGGTATACCTGCTGATTTTGCTAAACATACACTGACCGTTAGCTTTAATAATATTGAAGAAGTAAAAGCAATTTTTACTGAATATAAAGACGAAATCGCCTGTATTATTGTGGAACCCGTGGCAGGAAACATGAACTGCATTCCTCCTGTAGAAGGATTTCTTGAAGGTTTAAGAGAAGTTTGCGATCAACACAACAGTGTCTTAATTTTTGATGAAGTTATGACTGGATTCAGAGTTGCACTCGGCGGTGCTCAAGCTCATTATAATATTGTTCCTGATCTTACAACGTTAGGTAAAGTTATTGGTGGCGGCATGCCTGTTGGCGCCTTTGGTGGTAAAACAGAAATAATGGATTATATCGCTCCTGTAGGCCCAGTTTATCAAGCAGGCACCCTATCAGGTAACCCAATAGCGATGGCAGCAGGTTTAGCGTCGTTAACTGAATTGTCTCAGGGCAATAAACACCAACAGTTATCTGAAGGCACTAAAAAACTAGCCCTTGGATTAAAAGCGATGGCTGAAAAAAATAATATTGCACTAAGCGTAAACTACGTAGGCGGCATGTTTGGATTTTTCTTTACTGATGCAAAGGAAACCATTACAACTTATGCGCAAGCAACGGCATGTGATAGCGAAAGATTTCAAAAATTCTTCCATTTAATGTTAAAAGAAGGTGTTTACTTAGCGCCATCAGCCTTTGAAACGGGCTTTTTATCAACGGCTCATACTGATGACATTATTGATAAAACATTAGCTGCAGCTGATAAGTGTTTTGCTCAATTATAATGAGAATTAATACCTGTCATTCGTGATATTGGTACGGCTCTCCTCAAAATAAAAAAGGTAGATATGCATAACATATCTACCTTTTTTATTAGCTAATTAATGTAATTGTTATAACTTGAACGATGCTTTTCAATCATCCGATAAATTTGATTTAGCTTTTAAGCTTTCCATTTCATGTGTAAGCCAACTATGCGCTTCTTGCCAGCCCATCTCTAATCCAGAAAATATTTTAACATTCCAATCATCAACTTTTCTTAATTCAATCAGCTTTTCAATTTCGGTTTTATTATTTTGATTATAATAAACAAACGCAATCGCTTTTAATTGTTCATGCGAGGCCATAGTTAACTTAGCCTCAAATGTCATTTCAAATTGGTGAATATTGTTAATCAATAACGCGAAACAACTCGTCATCGCCTCCTTCAAAACCTGATGGCTTTCTTCAACCATTTCTAAGGTTAGTTCGATACCATCATCAATAACCACTTCAATAATATTGTTTGGTAATACGGTAAGATATGCAAAATCTAAGCGTTGTTTCATATTTACCTCTGCGTGACTTTATTTTACGTCAACTTATAATCTGTATGAAATATGTAATAAATATAGCTTCCTGTGCTGAAGGTTTAGCTAACGCTTTACGTTAATTAAACCCTATAAAACATAAATAAATACGCGAAAAACTCATTTAATTTTCTATTCACAATTACTAACATAGAAATATCATAGGAGCAAAATGTATAAAGATCCGATATTGATGCTTAATTGTTAGAGTAAATTTTTTAAAACAGCGAGTTATATTTCCTCTTGTAATATAACACCCTATAAATAACTTATTATTAACAAATTGTATACAATTAAACAACAGCATTTAACATAAAAATTTGAATAAAATTTTTCTAATTCCCAAACAATTTATCCAGCCATGAGCGTTTTTTAGATGATGGACGAGTACACGTTTCCAGTTTTTGAAGATAGTTGCTATTCGCTGGCAAAGATATTGTTTCACTACAGTTATCTGATACAGCATTACCCGTTTCTTTTTCAAAAGTTACAAGCTCAATTCTGTCAGGCGGATTTAAGTGCTTATTGCTAACACCTTGTTTATTCATATAGTCAGCAAATAAAACCAAAGCTCCGCTGCTTCCTGTTAGCTTGGTCGGTTTATTATCATCTAAGCCAACCCAAGACGTAACAAGGTGTTGATTATCAAAACCAACAAACCAGCTGTCTCGTTGATCATTTGTTGTACCTGTTTTACCTAAAATCTCTTTACCTTTAAGGCGCCAAGTTAAGGATTTAGCTGTACCCTGTTTAGTTACTTTAGATAATGCATAATCAAGTAAGTAAGAGGCTTGCGACGAAAACAATTGTGTATCTACCGCTTCAAACTCCCATAACGTTACGTCTTGAGAAGAAATAATACGCGTAATAGCATGACCTTGCTTGCTAAAACCATTAGATGCAATAGGCAAGTAAAACTGGTTCACTTCTACTGGCGACATATTAATTGAGCCTAATAACATAGAAGGCCGTACGGTAATATCTTTATCAAATCCTAATACATGTAAAGTATCAGCAATATTAGTTAAGCCAATCGCCATACCTAAATTAACGGTAGGAATATTTAATGACTCAACCAGAGCATCAATTAAATTAACTTTTGTGCGATACTTGCCATCGTAGTTTTTAGGACTCCATTGTGTGCCTTCATCAGAAGTAAGTGTGATTGGTTTATCTTCTAATACCGTCGCTAAAGAATACTGTTCATAGCGTTCTAACGCCGCTAGATAAATGGCAGGCTTTACTAAAGAACCAATAGGTCTATTCGAATTTATCGCTCGGTTAAAACCGGCATAACCACTTTTTTTACCACCGACAATAGCTTTTATTTCACCCGATTTTATATCACTTACCACCATGGCGGCTTGTAGCTCTCCAGTAGTATCAAGTTTAGGGAGCCGCTCTTCCACTGTTTGTTCTAACAACTGTTGGCTATAATAAGAAAAACCAGTAAATACAGAAATACCTGACTTTTGATCGTATTCGGTCATCAATTCAGCAAGCTCTTGCTTAACCAACTGCACATAACTTGGAAATTTTTGACGAGAAAACCTGCGTGCTTCTCTAACCGTTAATGGCGATTCTATCGCTTTAACAAATTCAGGTTTTGTTAGAAACTCTTTTTCAAACATCAACTTTAAAACTAAATCGCGTCGAGCTTTTGTTTTATTAGGTTTACGCCATGGATCGTAATAACTCGGCCCTTTAACAATTCCTACCAACATAGCCATTTGTTCTGGGGTTAATTGTTCAATACGTTGGCCAAAATAAAACTCAGCGGCTAAACCAAAGCCATGAATTGCATTAGCGTAGTTTTGCCCCAAATACACTTCATTTATATAAGCCTCTAACAAAAGATCTTTGCTGTAGCGATACTCTAAAATTAACGACATTATGGCTTCATTTGCTTTGCGCCATAAGGTTTTATCTCGGGTTAAAAACATATTTTTAACCAACTGCTGCGTAAGTGTACTGCCCCCTTGAACCGTTCTACCCGCTAAAATATTACTGTAAAGTGCTCTTAATATACCTAACGGAGAAATACCTTTATGAAAATAAAAATTGCGGTCTTCAACTAATAGCAAGGTATCAAGCAATAACACCGGCACATCGCCTATAGGAGTAAGTACACGGTCTTCTTTACTTGAAGGTAAAATACGGTCCATTAATATAGGCTCCATTCGAACCAAACTTACCGACTGATTATCTATGTAAATTTTACTTACGCGACCATTACTTACATCAATTTGAACCTTATTTGCCGCCTGCATGTCATTATCAAAACTAAAAGCTCGACGATAAACCACAATACGTGAGCCCGACATAGCATATTCGCCAGCCTTAGTTACTTTACTCACTCGCTTATAGCCAGAAAACTGTAGTGATGAAGATAAAACCACTAAATTGATCGCTTGTGAACGTTTAAACGGTTCAGCTTTGCCATACACTTGAATAGGTACTTCCCAGCGTTGGCCTTCAAACTTGTTTCTTACTTTTCCATCAAGATAAATGCTATAAATCACAAGAAAAAACACAAGAATAAATAGCACTTTAGCAAACGTAATTGCGCCCCAAACTAGCACTCGCCTCGTTTTTGAAACGTTATTTTTTGCTTCAGATGTTGGTGATGATTCTGGTGTTTTATCTTTAGCTTTTTTTACAGACATAAATAGTTTGAATTACATGGTTATTTTTGGAGAAACTTAATATTCGCATTATATACATAACCCTCATCAAATGTAGTAAATTCTAGCCCTGACAATTGCTATACAGGTATAATAATCACGTTTATTATATTAATTGGAAACCCTATGTCAGCTTTCAACCTACTCGTTATTCTCGGCTCTACCGCTTCAGGTAAAACTAAACTTGCAGTGGATCTTGCTCGTTTACTTAATGGCGAAGTGATGTCGGCTGACTCAAGACAAGTATACAAAGGTCTTGATATTGGCAGCGGGAAAGATCTTCAAGAGTATCAAGAAATTCCCTATCATTTAATTGATATTGTAGAGCCGGGTTACGAATATAATATTTTTGATTTTCAACGCGACTTTATTCGCGCGTTTGAAGATATAACTAACAGAAATAAACTGCCTATTTTAGCGGGGGGATCAGCTTTATATGTTGATTCAATAATTAAAGGATACCGATTAGTTGAAGTACCTGAAAATCCTGAATTACGCGCAGAACTCGCAAATCAAAACCATGACATTTTAGTTGAACGACTCAAAACACTAAAACCTAACCTGCATAACACCACTGATTTAATTGATACTCAACGATTAATAAGAGCCATTGAAATTGCTGAAGGTGAAAAAAGCACACCTGAAAATATTGCTTACTTTCCCAAATTAACACCTTTTATTACCGCGATTAATTGGGAAAGAGAAATAGTTAAACAAAGAATAACTCTCCGCTTAAAAGAACGATTAGAACAAGGATTGATTGAAGAAGTAGAACGACTTCATCAACAAGGCGTATCGTGGGAAACATTAAACTTTTATGGTTTAGAATACCGTTTTGTGGCGCAATATCTACAAGGTCAACTCACCAAAAACGACATGTTTCAAAAGCTCAACAGCGCCATTCATTTATTCTCTAAGAAACAAGCTACATGGTTAAGACGATTAGAAAAAAATGGCACTAAAATTCATTGGCTTGATGGTAATCAACCAATCCTTGAGCAAGCCATGAAGAAAATAGCGCAAGCGACTTAAACTCACTTAGCTCAAATCTTCATCCTTCATCATGTGTCGTTTCGTTTGGCGTGTTGCCTTTGCATTCGCTGGGTCATCAGGCCAGAAATGGCGTGGATATTGCGATTTCATATCCTTTTGAACCGCCTTGTAACTCCCCTGCCAAAAAGCAGCTAAATCTTGAGTTACTTGAATAGGCCTTTTTGCTGGAGATAGAATTTCTAGCAATAGCGGAATACTATTCTGACCGCCTTGCTCGTTATTATCGGTGCCTATTGATGGCGTAACTGTTAAACCGTAAAGCTCTTGCATCGGCATAGACACAATGGGCGAACGCTCATCCGTATAGCGAATAGCACAACGCCTTTTTGTTGGGCCAATAAAATATTCAGGTGCGGCTTTCACTAAGGTTTGTTGCTGTTGATAGCTTAATAAGGATAAAAACATTTCAGAAAAGTCACATTTATCTAACTGTTTTTTACTTTTAATGTCGCCAACAAAAGGTAAAAACCAGGTATCTATATTTGCCAACAAATTAGCTTCATCACTACTTGGTAAATCTATCGCCTTACTGTGTAAAGTTAACCAACGCCATCTTAATAAAAGTGCTTGATCTTTCTCTTTTAAAGGCAAAAAACTTAAACCTTGTTTAGTTAATTCTTTTGCCCATAATTGCGCAACTAACTCGCTATTTAATTGTTCAGGGGAAGCTCGTTCATCAATCACTAAGGCGTTTATTTTAGTTAACTTTTGCGCTGTAATACGATCGACCTTGGCGTTGTAGGCCGTATCGATTTCAGTACTGGTTTGCACAATATTCCAATCGATAAGCTGTTCAATATCAACAGGTGCCGCAAGCTGGACTATTAACCCTTTTTGCCCAGCTCGAGATTCTCCAGTTCTCATTTGAACTTCGCTTACTTGAGCCGCAACAATATAAGTTTCTCCCAAGAGAGCATCGTCTTGATTTATAGTGATACCTTTTCCGGCTGTTGTTAGATACTCGCCTGTTTGCTGGTTGCTAGTCCCTTTGTTGCCGCTCTGGGTAATATCGTCATAACGATATTTAGCAACACGTTCAGGGTACGCTAAGGCAAGTAATACGCCAGTGTAATGAACGGGGAATTGGCTGCGTGCTTTTACGCTGCTACTAAATTTTTTAGCGAGTTGATCCGCTTGTTTAAATACTTGATGCGCAACATGACCACGAACTTTCTCATGTAATAACGCATCAATTCTATGGGTTAAATTACAATCAAAGCGACTTTGTTCGCGGGTAAATACATCTCGCTCTTCTAACAATACAGCAATTAAACACGCTAAAGATAATAGGCCTTTAACGCCATGCTTTTGTTCTAACGACTTTGCCATAATAATCATATGAGCAAAACGTGGATGAGATGCCACAACAGCAACCGCTTTACCGTGAGAAGTTAACTGATTTTGATCCGTAACAATATTTAACGAACGTAGCTCTTGCCAAGCTTGTTGTTCTTTAATTTCTGTGGGTAATTCAATTAGTGGTAAGTCAGATAGTTTAGTTACTCCCCAACGCGCAGCTTCAATTACAAAAGGTAATAAATCAGCCTGCTGAATTTCACTTTTACTGTTTTCATCGCGTCGGCTAAAGTCTTCTTGGCTGTATAAACGTAAACACTTACCTGCACTTAAACGCCCAGCACGGCCAGCTCGTTGTATAGCTGAAGCTTTTGAAATAACTTGTTGCTGTAATTTATTGGTTAAGGTTTTAGGATCATAAATGGCTGTTTTTTCGAAGCCACAATCAATCACTAAGGTTACACCTTCAATGGTTAAACTGGTTTCAGCAATATTAGTCGCCAATACCAATTTACGTTCGCCATTCGCTGATGGAGCAATCGCTTTTTGTTGTTCAGAGATAGAAAGCTCTCCATATAATGGACACAATTGAATAGCAGAATTGATGAGCTTATCGGCTAAGTTTTGACACAAGTATTTAATATCGGCAACACCCGGTAAAAACACAAGAATAGAACCATCATGTTCAACGGCTTGTTGTGCAATAACTTTTAAGGCATGTTCGCGCCATTGATTCGCTACTGAGTAATGTTGTTGTAAACGTTTTGAAGTTACATTGGGTACATACTCAACATCTACCGGAAAACTTCGTCCTTCACTCGCGAGTGTAATCGCATCAGGTAGCTTTTGTGTTAATGATTTAATCGCCAGCGTTGCCGACATAATTACTAGTTGTAAATCTTCTCTTAAAGCCTGCTGAACATCTCTTGCCAAAGCATAAGCGAGATCACCATGCAATGAACGCTCGTGAAACTCATCTAATATAACTAAACCACAATCACTCAGTTCAGCATCGTTTTGAATAATTTGCGTTAAAATACCTTCGGTTATCACTTCTAATCGTGTACTCCTGGAAACTTTCGATTCATTCTTTAATCGATAACCAATAGTTTGCCCTACAGGTTCGCCAATTTGCTGACTTAAATAACAGGCAATATTTTTAGCGGCGACGCGACGAGGCTGTAATAAATAGATTTTTTTATTTTTATATTGCGCTAACGACAACAACCACAAAGGCAAACGTGTTGATTTACCCGCACCAGGAGGAGCCGTTAATATCAAAGTATTATGTTGTTTTAAAGCAGAAAGAAATTCATCTTTAATCGCATCTATCGGAAAGTATTGGGTCATAAAAGTACAGCTAAAATAACGTTAAGGGCGTTATATCCTATTTAACCTAAGTTCTAGATAAGTCATTCTACCTGACATAGCCCTTAACGTCTTACATCTTGTTTAAGTAGAGCTTTAGATCATTTTTAATGACAAATTCTTGCTCATAATATTAAATTTTTATGAAACTTTATAATTTTAAGTTTGCTGTCATCTTAGTGTTGTGATCACTCGTTACTATTCGCCCGATTTTTCTAGTTGTTAGCGAGTGAATACCAATGAATAAAGTGGTACATAAAGCCCCATTGTTTTTTATTAATTCCTATTTGAAAGAATCAGCACCTAAATCAAATACAACTTATACACAAAATAACAATGTAACTCACCACCAAACTATCGATAAACTTTTTCGTAATCACTGGCGTGATGTTTGTCGCTTATTACATAAGTGTTATGGCTCAGGGCCACCTGAACCTGAAGATGTTGCCCAAGAAGCTTTTAGTCGATTTGCTCAAATGAAAGACACTTCTGAGGTACAAGATCCAAAAGCTTATATCATTAAAATAGCCATAAATATCACTTTAAAATCGATTGGCCAATTAACTAAGAATCGTAATTTTTTGGCTGAGCAACTTCAGCTCAATGAAGATCAGTTAGATGATGTGTGCCCTGAAACAATTTTACAAAATGAGCAACGCATTGCAGCTTTACAAAAAGGCACTGAGCAACTCACTGAAAAACAGCGCGATATTCTGATGCGAGTGCGTATTAAAGGACAAACCTATGTTCAAATATCTGCAGATACTGGCTGGAGCTTAGCCGATATTAGTCGTCAATTAAACTCAGCAATGGCAATTTTAGAAAGTGTCGATACCGATGCCCAATTTACACATACAAACACCAAAACACACTTAAACAAAACCAATTGTCGTACTGCCTACTAATTTCTTAAGAGTTGAATACATGAAGCAACAAAACCCAAACGCCAAAGGCGAACTAATTATTTTGCACCCTTCTAATAGTTCGACTAGTGATACGCCACAAGCACAAGCCAGAACTTGGTTAGCTTATTTTTATTCTGGTGATATAAGCCAAGAAAAACGTGAGCAATTTGTACAATGGCTAAACCACAAGAATGAAAATCGTCAAGCATTTAAACACTCACACCAAGTTTGGCAAACTATTGGCATGACAGACTCAGCTGTCGATTGGTTACAAAATCACGCAGATGAAGAGCAGGATCGAAGCAACAAAAACTTTTTCACTAAATCAGCCATGTATATTAGTGCTATGGCTTCATGTGTCGCGTTAATTGCAATATTCACTTTATTTCGTAATACCGCGCCCACCATCATTGCAACACCTGAAGTCGCATTTAACTCGCCCATTGGAGAAAACTCTTCATTCACTTTAGATGACGGCTCTAAAGTCACATTATCAGGTGGTTCCAGCATCCTTGTAGCCATTAACCAAGAAGAACGCAAAGTAAAACTGGAACAAGGCAGTGCTTATTTTGATGTAGCTCATGATCCATCACGCGTTTTTTCAGTAACCGCGCAGCAAACTCAAGTACGGGTAAGAGGAACCGCCTTTGAAGTTAAACAAGGAACGAATAACGCAATAAAAGTTTCAGTTGAGCGAGGTTTAGTGGACGTAGCTGATTTACCAGAGCAAGGAACAAAGGATGAACAAGTACAGCGCTTAACTGCTCATCAGCAAATACGGGCGAACATTCATGGCGAATTTACCTCTGCTGTTTCTCCCTTTGACCCTGAAGCTGAATTTTCTTGGTTAAACGAGCGCCTAATATACGATAACGTGCCATTACAAAGTGTCATCATGGATATTAATCGATACGCCAGTAAACCTGTGGTTATATTAAATGACAGTATTAATAACCTACCTATAACCGCTTCTTTTACTTTCAAGCAAATAGATCAAATGCTGGCTGGTTTAGCTGCCGCGTATTCAATTACCTTTATTGAAGAAGAAAATCGTAATGTGCTCACAAAGTAATCTATACATCTCAATTGTAAAAAAATTAACAAGCTTAATTTCGAGAAAAAATAATTTTATCGCTTTATTTTAGTTCAATAAATAAAACAAGGTAACAAACTGAATTTAAAAGATTTAAACAACAAAAAATGAACTATCAAATATTAAGCTTTTATTAAACAACCTATTTTCATGAAAAAAATTTTAACTCTATGACTCTTGTAGCGAACCCACATTAATTAACTTGGAAAATACAAAATGAAAACATTGAGTCGTTCTATCAAGTTCGCTTTATTTGGTGGAGCTGTTGCCACTTTGGCACCTGTTCATGTTCTAGCACAACAAACTGAAATCAATATTGCTATTCAGCCATTAGGCCAAGCATTAAATCAACTGTCTCAACAAACAGGTACAGTGATTATTGCACCGAGTCGTCTTGTTAGTAATAAACAAGCGGTTGCCACTACAGGTAAATTATCAACAATTAAAGCAGTTGAACAATTATTACAAGGTAGCGGATTAAAAGCTCACGAAGAGCCAAGCGGTGCCATTGTTATTAAAAAAATAGAAACAAGTTCGTTAACACAAAATAAGCGCGCTCCAAACTATCAAGCACCAATGGATGAGATTGTAGTAACCGCATTAAAACGAGACAGTAGTTTACAAGACGCACCTGTAGCAATTTCAGTATTAGGTGGTGAAGAGTTAAAAGCCCAAGGTGTTACAGATTTTACAGACTTGATTGATAGCTTGTCGGGCATTTCAATCAACTCAGCTTTTGGTGGCCCTGAAAACAGCTTTATTACCATTCGTGGTATTGGTGGAGCAGACGATTATAAACCCAATGGTAATCCTTCAGTTGCTTTACATGTAGATGGTATTTACCAAACATCTAACGCTTATTTAAGCATGCCACTTTTTGATTTAGCGCGTATCGAAGTATTAAAAGGTCCTCAAGGAACACTTTATGGACGCAATACAACAGCGGGCTCAATTAACGCTATAACAAACGCTCCAGGTGAGGAAGTTAATGGTTATGCTGATATTGAATATGGTTCTTACGATTACGTATCAGGAAGCGCAGCCATTGGCGGACCAGTATCTGACAACTTAGGTATTCGTGTTGCTGTTTTAATGAAGCAAGGCGGTGGGTTTATGGACGGAGCAGGTGCCGGTAACTTTGCTGGTTTTGTTCCTGAAGGTGGTGAAGGAATCGTTCCTCCGGTAGCAGATCCAGGTAAACGTGATGGCTTTGGCGATGCTGATTTATTCGCTTTTAGAGGTACAGCGGTTTATGACTTTGATGATGTAACCTCGTTAACGCTTCATTATTTTTCTAGCCAAGACCGTGGCGATACTCGCCAGTACGACCGTATTGCTTTTAGTGAAGATAACCCATCACGCAACGCAGGTGAAAACAACGACCCATACGAGTTTTATACTAGCGAATATTACTCACACGAAATTGATGTAAGTGGTTTTTCTGGTGACTTTAGCCGCCAGCTTAATCCTAATTTAAACCTAGATGTATTATTTGCTATGCAGAGTAGTGAACGCAATGTAAGTGGAAATGGTGACGGTACTTCGTTCCCTCGATACCAATACAATTTCGACGACAAACTCGACCAAAAGTCATTAGAAATTCGTTTAAGTGATGCAACCGGTGGTGATTTTGACTGGATAGCCGGAGCATTTTTTATTAGTGATTCAGTAGACTTTACCAGCAACTGGACAAGCTACGCTGTATTGTCGGAATATAGCTCTCCTTATAATCAACGTCGAGGCAGTGTTGCTACTTTTGCCAATGTAGATTGGAACATATCAAACGACTTAGTGATTAGCGGTGGTTTACGTTATACCAAAGACACAGCTAAATTCAGCGGTAAAAATATTGACTCAGATCCTTGGGGATTATCTAAATTTGAATCAACATTTAATACTCAAGCCAATTTTTCATGGGATCGTGAGTTTGATGACAGCAACGTTTCAGGAAAACTAGCTGTTCAGTACTTCTTAAACGATAACTTAAACGTATTTGCGTCAGTAAGTACTGCATATCGTGGTGGCGGATTCGATGGCACCTCTATCTTCTCAGAAGAAGAAACTTACTCTTTTGATTCTGAAGAAGTACTCGCTTATGAAGCTGGCTTACGTTACGTCACTGAAAACCTGAATCTAACATTCGACGTATTCTCTTATGATTTTGAAGAGCTACAAGCAACAGCTCGTTTAGCAAATGATACTAACGGTAGAACCAATGTTGGTGAAGCCACAGTTCAAGGTGCTGAAGCTTCAATCGCTGTAACCTTGCTAGAAACTAACAATCATAAAATAAGCTTAAATACCGCGGGTACATACCTAGATACTGAAATCACCGAATTTAGCTCAAACCGAGTGAATGATGTGATTAATACCATAGGTGATCCGTTACCAGGTTCGCCTGAATGGAGTCAAACAGCATCACTTAGCTACCAAACATCGTTAGCTAACAATACGCTAGTTGATGCCCGCCTTAACTATAGCTATCACGGTAAAGAGTCAAATCGTTTAAATGCAGGTGAAGGTAACACAGCACCTTCATACTCATTATTAGGTTTACGAGTAGATGTAACCTTTAACAATGGTTTGAATGTATATGCTTATGGTCGCAATATTACTGACGAAGTTTATTTTCTTGAACTAAACGATGGTGCTCGCTTAGTTGGCGCACCAGCTACATTTGGTGGCGGAGTAAGTTACGCGTTTTAAGTCATATAAAACAAACTAGGCACAACTTTAAAGTGCCTAGTTTTACCTTTTCATTACCCATGAAACTGCATTTAATTTAAGAATGCCAATTCAATGAAGTGGGAATGTAATATTTAAGATCTACATTGCTTATCTAGATCTTAACTTTTAACGTTTAGGAAATACCAATGAAAACATTTTGGATAATCTCTACATATCTACTTGTTATCTTTTCAGCTACGGTTCATAGCCATTCAGAAAAAGCAGCTATCACCCCATATTTTGATGCTTCTTCTTGGCCTGATCGCATCGTAGTTACAGCCACTGAAACACCCTACAATAGTTTTTCAGTTACTTGGCGAACAGACACTAGTGTAAATGAGCCTCTAGCTGAAATTGTAAAAAATACCGCTGATGCTCGCTTTGATATTAATGCGCAGTCATTTACTGCAAATACGGAAAACACACCACTACGTTATGGCTTCAATAAGCCTCAAACGACAAAATTTAGTTATCCTGCCAATGCAGAACTCAATCCTGTTAACTATCACTCCATAACCTTTAAAGGGTTAGAACCCGATACAGAATATAATTATCGCGTCAGTGGTAAGTCTGGCCACTGGTCTCCTTGGCAAAGAATAAAAACTTCCGCTGAAACACCAAGCGATGACTTTGAATTTCTCTATTTTGGCGATGCCCAAAACGGTATTTATTCGCACTGGCCTCTGGTATTAAAACGCGCTTGGCAACAATCTCCAAAAGCTGAATTTGCCATATACGCAGGCGATTTAGTTAACGAGGGAGCTAACGATCATCAATGGTCGAATTGGTTTAATGCCGGTCAATTTATTCATAGCATGTTACCGGCTATTGTCGTTCCGGGTAATCATGAATACGACTGGAAGATACAAAACAATAATGAAAAACAGTGGGCGCTTTCTGACCTTTGGCAAAAACAGTTTACTCTACCAGCAGTTGCCACTTTACCTATCGAATTGTCTGAAACCGTTTATAGCGCTAGCTACCCTGATTTAGATATTTTTGTTGTAGATTCAGAAGCTTTAGGTAGCCAAGAATTATTACAAGCACAGGCCAAATGGCTTGATGAAAAATTACAAAGCAGCAAAGCTAAGTGGCATATAGTAACTATGCACCACCCCATTTTTTCAAATTGCGGTATGCCTTTAAATACTGCAGGCCAAGATGAACCGGAAATTAGAAACGCCTTTTTACCCGTTTTGCTCAAACATAATGTCGATTTAGTATTACAAGGTCATGATCATAGCTATTCAAGAGGCAGCATAGGCACTAATAAAGACATAAATCTGATCGCTAGTCCTAATACAGCGAAAAAAGTAAAGTCGGTATTTATCACTTCGATAGCAGGGCCTAAAACCTATCCGCAAAAATTGACTCTTTGGCAAGAATACAAAAAGTATGGGGTAACTCTAGAAAGAACCGGAGAAAATACACCTACATATCAAGTTATTAAAAAAACAAAGAATCAACTGATTTATCAATCCTTTACAACAGACGGAAAACTATACGACAGTTTTAAGCTAAAGAAAAATGGCACAGGAGAAAAAACCTTAAAGGTTGAAGATAACTTACCGGAACAACGCACTTTTAAAAATACCGGTACTTATCAAAGTCATCATGATTTAGGAGAATAATGTAGCGAAATGATCATGATAGGTAGAAATTCATAATTCTAAAATTTTAACAATCGACTCAATTGGTTAACCTCTCACGACAAACTCATTACTTAGCATACTATGTGATTTCAAAGGTTAACCTATGAGCTTAAAGCTAGATCAATATTCAGCTTTGACTTCAATAAATTTCCCCATCAATAATCTAGATAAAAACTTTCATTACCATGGCCCTTAAGGCAGAATCGTTAACCTCTTTCAGTAAGCATCAAAAAATATGACCCAAAAAATATCATTACGTAAAGCCACATTAATTAAACGTTATAAGCGTTTTCTTGCTGATGTAATTTTAGAAAACGGTGAAGAAACTACCATGCATGTTGCAAATACAGGCGCTATGAGCGGTTGTGGTAGCCCAGGTGATACTGTTTGGTATAGCACGTCTGAAAACAAAAAAAGAAAATATCCCTTTAGCTGGGAGTTAACAGAAAAAGCTAATGGCGATCTTATATGCGTTAACACTCACCAAGCCAATGTGTTTGTACAGACAGCCATAGAAAAAAATGAGATCCCAGCTTTAGTTGGCTTTTCAGCGCTAAAAAGAGAAGTAAAATACGGCGAAGAAAACAGTAAAATTGATATTTTATTAACTTACACAGACAAACCTGATCACTACGTTGAAATAAAAAGCGCAACCCTATTAGAAGATGGGCAAGGTTATTTTCCCGATACTACAACAGTGCGCGGACAAAAACACTTAACAGAGCTAACAACAGTTGCAGCAAACGGTGAAAGAGCTGTTCTTATTTTTGCGGTAATGCATTCAGGTATCAAATCGGTGTTACCGGCAAAACACCTAGATGCAAAATATGCTGAGTTATTTGAACAAGCTAAACACAATGGCGTAACAATAATTGAATATCATGTACCTTTACTTGATTTTTATGAGTTTAATTAAGCTAATATCCCAAAAACACAAGATATTTACGATTAAATAAATAACAACATAGTGAATATTATTAGAATTTTTGAATAAACATCAAATTTCGTTTAAACCCCGTTTATATGGTATAAAAGGTGAAAAAGATTGACTCTGCACAGTAAAGGCTGCTACAAGGTCATGTTAAAAATTAGCTACAAGTATACAGTTTTCAACTTTTCTACCTTAAGTGTTTGATTAAATAAAATTATTTTTATTTTTTAGATAAAAACCTTGTTTTTACGCAAGTGAAACACCATATAGTTGGGATATTTAATGCCTACGAATAGGCAGTAATAATTTAAGTTGTTGTGAACTAATGCAAGTATTATTCACTTCAATATAAAGTTAAGTCGCATTAGGAGATAAAGCATGCCAAACAGCGCAAATAAAGCATTAGGAATTCTGGCATTAGCTGGCGTAAAGCCATACCAAGAAGAACCTAACGAAGAGTACATGGGTACGCCCCAACTTAAGCATTTTAAATTAATTTTAGAAGCTTGGCGTTCTCAATTGCGTCAAGAGGTCGATCGTACCGTTACTCACATGCAAGATGAAGCTGCGAACTTCCCTGATCCTGTAGATCGCGCAGCTCAAGAAGAAGAATTCAGTTTAGAACTACGTACACGTGACCGTGAACGTAAGCTTATTAAAAAAATTGAAAAAACATTACAACTAATTGAAGAAGACGATTTTGGTTTTTGTAAATCTTGTGGTATTGAGATTGGCATTCGCCGTTTAGAAGCTCGTCCTACTGCTGATTTATGTATTGAATGTAAAACCCTTCAAGAAATAAAAGAACGTCAAATGGCAGGCTAATCCCTGCTTAATTACTTGAAATATAGTTTGGTTTACTTATGGTAAATCTTGACAATAAACGACCACAGTCATTATATCGTGGTCGTTTTGCTCCTTCCCCCTCTGGTTTACTTCATTTTGGTTCTTTAGTTACTGCTCTTGCGAGTTATTTAGACGCAAAACATAATAACGGCACTTGGCTTGTACGTATTGAAGATATTGATCCACCAAGAGAATTGGCAGGTGCGAGTAGTGAAATTTTAAAAACCCTCGAGTCTTATGGATTACATTGGGACGAGAGTGTTTTATATCAAAGCCAACAAACACAAATTTATCATCAAACCCTAAACCAACTCGCAAAAAATCAACTTATTTATTACTGCCAATGTACTCGAGCACAAATTAAAAAGTTTGGCGGAATATATCCTTCAATTTGTAAAACCTTAAATTTACCTTCATTGAATAATGCCACTCGTCTTATAAACAATGCAGGTGTTTATGAATTTAACGATACAATTCAAGGTTTAATTACTGGCGATAAAAAAGTTGCGGCAGAAGATTTTACATTAGTAAGAAAAGACGGCTTATTTGCTTATCAATTAGCCGTAGTGGTTGACGACATTTTTCAAAACATTACCCATGTAGTAAGAGGCTGTGATTTATTAGAGCCCACTTTACGGCAATTAAGTTTTTTCGAAATATTAAATACTCAGGCGCCTATTTATAGTCATATTCCATTAGCGGTAACTAAAGAAGGCTATAAATTAAGTAAACAAAATAAAGCTCCAGCGATTAACAATCAAAAACCTCAACCCGCACTAATTTCCGCATTGCATTATTTAGGGCAAAATCCACCTGAAGAACTTAGGTTTGAATCAGTAGAAAACATTATAAGTTGGGCAATAAGTCATTGGTCGATGAGTAAAATCACCCAAAAGCAAGAAATAGTTATACAATAAGCGACTGAATGTTGGAAAATACACTGTTTTCATTCTATTTTTAAACACTGTGTTATATCATTAGCACTATAATCAAGAACTCAAATTTAATTATTTCCTTTATCCACTTTCTAAGGCCTGCACTATCAAAAGCGTTATCAATTTATGCAAACGAGTACTTAAAAAAAGTACGACTAAAAAATCTAAAACACCGCAAATAACAAAGCCGGTAGTATTAACGAGAGATCAGCATCCGGTATCACGCAAGCTGATGAGTACTAATGCCCTAAAGGTTCTGTATAGATTAAATAGTGGTGGTTACGATGCATACCTAGTCGGTGGTGGTGTTCGCGACATATTATTAGGTGTTATTCCAAAAGATTTCGATATTGTCACTAATGCTACGCCTGAAGAAATTAAGGGGTTATTTAGAAACTGTCGTTTGATCGGTCGTCGATTTAGATTAGCTCACATTGTTTTTGGCCGTGAAATTATAGAAGTTGCCACTTTTAGAGGACATCACGATTCGACTAAAGACGACAAAGCTTCCAAAGTGTCTAAGCAAAGTGACGAAGGTATGCTGCTTCGCGATAATATTTACGGTTCTATTGATGAAGATGCAGAGCGTAGAGATTTCACTATAAACGCACTTTATTATTCTGCTAAAGACTTTACCGTTCACGACTTTGCCAATGGTATTGCGGATATAAACGCGAAACAAATTAGATTAATTGGCGATCCAGAAACACGCTACCGAGAAGATCCGGTTCGCATGTTAAGAGCAATACGTTTTGCTACAAAACTTAATATGGAAATAAGTGCTGAAACGAAAGCGCCTATAAAAGCATTAGGTTCATTATTAGACAATATTCCTCCGGCTAGAATGTTTGAAGAGTTTTTAAAATTATTCATGTCAGGTAAAGCCGAAGCAAACTTCGAACTTTTGAGAGAATATGATTTATTTCAATATTTTTTCCCGTTAGTTGATCAAATACTGAATCAAAACTCTGAACCTTATTTATACCCGTTTATCAAGCAAGCATTAAAGAACACAGATAAACGCGTTAATAACGACCAAAGAGTTACCCCTGCATTTTTATTTGCAGCCATGCTTTGGTATCCATTACAAAAGCAAATAAAACAATTAAATGCAACCGCACAACTTACTCCACAAGATGCCTTTTTTGCTTGTATGAGCGAGATTATGGCTGAGCAACAACGTAGCATTGCTATACCTAAACGCTTCCAAGCAGTAATGAAAGATATTTTAATCCTGCAAGATAAGTTGTCTCGTAGAGAAGGCAAAAAGGCTTATAAAACTTTTGAACACCTTAAGTTTAGAGCCGGATACGACTTTTTAGTTTTACGTGCAGAAATAGAAGCAGCAAATTTAGATAAGTCGAATGGCCTGTCTGACTTAGAAGAATTAGCAAAATGGTGGACAGACTTTCAGGTTACTCCTCCAGAAACAAGAGAGCTGATGATAAAAAGCGTTATACATAACCGTTCAACGGCTAAGCGTTCACCTAGAAAAAAACGTAAACCTAGAATTAAAACAACAGAAAACTCATAAATGGTTACAGTTTACATTGGCTTAGGCAGTAATTTAGAAAACCCTAAGCAGCAAATTATAAATGCAGTAAAAGCAATAAAATCGATAGAAAGCACGGTGATGTCGGGTATTTCCTCTCTTTATTATAGTCGTCCTATGGGTCCTCAAGATCAACCTGATTATATGAATGCCGTTGCTGAGTTAACCACCACATTATCTCCACTTGCTTTACTTGATGAGCTTCAAAAAATTGAAAACCAAGCAGGCCGTGTAAGAAAGGATGATCGATGGGGACCACGTATTTTAGACCTCGACATACTTTTATTTGGTAATAGCATAATAGATTCAGAACGATTAACTGTTCCTCATTACGGACTAAAAAATAGAGAATTTGTACTATTACCTCTTCACGAAATAGCCCCAAAACTATGTCTTCCTGACGGCGACAGTATTGAAAATCTGAGCCAGAACATTCCTGCAAACGGGCTAAAAATCCATAGTCAATTAAGCTAATATTGTCTTAATTGTTCACTACTTATTTTACTGGAAAATCTTATGGCTAAGATCACAACTTCAACCTTGATCAAAATGAAACAGCAAGGCGAAAAAATTTCAACAATTACCGCTTACGATGCAAGTTTTGCTAAATTATTTGACCAAGCAGGTATTCACGCTATTTTAATAGGTGACTCACTAGGCATGGTTTTACAAGGCGAAGACGATACTCTACCGGTAAGCATTGACGATATGGCCTACCATACTAAATGTGTGCGTAATGGCGTTGAAAACACGCTTGTTATTGCCGACATGCCCTTTATGAGTTACGCCACAACCGAGCAAACTTATATAAACGCAACTAAACTTATGCAAGCGGGTGCTAGCATGGTTAAAATTGAAGGCGGAAGCTGGTTAGTTGACACCATTAAAGGTTTAGTTGAACGTGGTATTCCTGTTTGTGCTCATTTAGGCTTAACACCTCAATCAGTGAACGTGTTCGGTGGCTTTAGAGTACAAGGTCGTGATAAAACAAAAGCATTAGAAATGATTGAACACGCCAAACAATTAGAACAGGCAGGTGCGCAATTATTAGTATTAGAATGTATACCTGACAGCTTAGGTAAAGCGATTACGGAAGCCGTTACTATTCCAACTATAGGCATTGGCGCTGGTAAAGGTACTGATGGACAAATACTGGTAATGCACGATGCTTTAGGAATCTCATGTAGTTATATGCCTAAATTTTCGAGAAACTTTTTAATCGATACTGGCGACATAAAGAAAGCGATAGAGCTTTATATTAAAGAAGTATCTTTAGGTAACTTCCCTGGTCAAGAACACATTTTCGAATAGTTTGGGACTATAATGAAAACAGTTGATAACATAAATGATTTACGCCAAATAATTACAGATTGGCGTCAACAAGGTTTAAAAATTGGCTTTGTGCCAACTATGGGTAATTTACATGCTGGTCATATTTCCTTAGTGACTGAAGCTCATAAACATGCAGACAAAATTGTTGCTAGCATATTCATTAATCCAATGCAGTTTGGTGAAAACGAAGATGTTGATAGCTACCCAAGAACCATGAACGCTGATAAGCAAAAGCTTGAAGCAGAAGGTACTGACTTATTATTTACACCAACCCCTGAAATTATTTACCCTAAAGGGCTAGATAAACAAACCTACGTTGAAGTACCTAATGTATCTGAAGGTTATTGTGGTGAAAGCCGCCCTGGCCATTTTAGAGGTGTTTCAACCGTAGTGTGTAAGCTGTTCAACTTAGTACAACCAGACATTGCTTGTTTTGGTTTAAAAGATTATCAACAAGTACAAGTTATTGAAACTATGGTAGATGATTTATCAATGCCCATTGAGATTATTCCTGTTGATACGGTTAGAGAAGCTTCTGGTTTAGCATTAAGTTCTAGAAACGGTTATTTAACTGAAGAAGAGCTTAAAATAGCCCCCGCATTAAGCCAAAATATTCAATGGCTAGCTAATAAATTAAAAACCGATAATGACTTTATTGGTTTAGCTAAAACAGCTGCGTCGTATATAGATAATGCAGGATTAAAAACTGATTACATTCATGTTTGCCATGCAAAAACATTACAACCCGCCAGTGAAGATGATACAGATATTGTTATATTAGCCGCCGCTTTTTGTGGTAAAGCACGCCTAATAGACAACTTAAGATTTTCTTTAAAATCAGCGTAATACTCAAAAATTAAATAATTAAAATAAAAAAGCAGAAGTTTAAATAACTTCTGCTTTTTTATTTTCTTAAATATTACCTATTCTCTTAGTTTAATTAGCCTATATACCCGTAACCATTCAAGATGCAGGTTTCAGTGGGAACTAAAAACAATTTAGGCACAGATTTCACGTTCCAAACGAAATCTAAGTACATACATCCATGTATGCAAGGCATTAAGTTTACGTCATGGTTATTCCCTTACTAAAGTTAATAACGCAGCATAAATTGTTTTTAGACCCATCGAAGAAGCGCTTGAGCAAAATCACTTCGTCGTTAATGCTTTTTATAAGGGAACGACCATTATTACAAAGCATTGCCTTGAATTGATATCGCTCAAGTGCTCTGAAATACGCATCTTGATTGGTAACGGGTATATACACAAAGGAAAAATAAACAGATCCTAGTGAAATTGGTATTATTCGTAAGAACGAGTAGACCACTCAAGTTCATATTCTAATTCTTCAATTTTTTTATTCGCCTCAAGCAGCTGTTGCTCTATTAACGCATAATTTATTTGTTCATTGGCTACCGATTGCATTGCGACGCTGTTATTAAATTGTTCCATAAATCACCACCTAATATAATTGTAACTAGGACTGTATTATTACAGTATGGATTACATAAATCAACAAATAAAACACCAAAACGAAATAAAGTCGAAACATAATCGAAACAACTTCGTAAGACAAAAGTTAAACATTGAATGTGTAAATAACAAAAACAAAAAGACAATACCAGTAATATATTGTCTTTAAAGGATTTTAGGTTTATTTAGATAGGAGATGGAAATAAATAATTAATGGATATACAAAATCAACCACAAATACTATGTAACTCAGGAAGAAAGGTTACACTTTCATTTGCTAGAACAGCTTGTTCTTCAAGAATACTGTGCAATATTTTATTTGATGTGAGCGGATTTGCTAGTACCACTCTAAAAACCAAAATTTTCTTACCCTGATAGCGAGATACTTCTATACGTGTTCTTGAAACAAACGACTTACCATTTTCACGCTGACGTTTTTGAACAAACTTAGTTAACTTATCTAACAGATCATTTATTTTATCTTGCTGCTCAAGTGTTGCTGTAGCAAGATATTGTTGAATAATTTTAGGTACATAACGATAGGTTAACAAGCAAAGTTCAGGTCGTGTTATGAGCTCGAAATCATCATGTTCATCAATGGTATTAGCAAAATAATTAGCCTTTTCAATACTATGATTAATCAATAATTCATAACCTGGACGGCTAATAATATGTAAACTAGCATACACAAGCATAGCCATACCAGGACGTGAACCTTCAAGCGTATGACTACCTAAATCTTTAGATCCCTTACGAATGATATATTCAGCATGATGCTCAATAGAAGCAACAGCTTTAGGGTTTTTAAAAACAACCAACCCTGCCCCCATAGGAATATACATTTGCTTATGGGCATCAATAGTTACTGAGTCTGCACGCTCTATACCGCTAAGGATCTTACGGTATTTATTTGATAATAACGTGGCTCCACCCCATGCAGCATCAACATGAAAGTTACAAGAAAACTCTTGTGCAATATCAGCCATATCATTGAGAGGATCAACGTTACCAGTTTCTGTGGTACCTGCCACTCCAACAATACTAAGTACTTTAATATTTTTATTCGCGAGTTCTTGGCATTTTTCACGTAGTTTTACACAGTCAATTTTATTGTATTCATCGGTCGGAATTCTGATTACGCTTTCTTCACCAATACCTAAAATATCTGCTGATTTTTTGAGAGAGTAATGGCCACGATCTGAAACCAAAATGGCTAAGCCTTTATAAGCATAGTGGGTAAGCGCATTAAATAAACCTTCTTTTGCAACCCCTTTAAAATTACCATCAGGCTTTAAAAGGTTATTTCGAGCAACCCAAAGCGCGGTAATATTAGCAACAGTACCACCAGAACAAAAAGCGCCTAAAGAATGATTTGGGCTATGCATCCATTGCTCATAAAAAGATTCATCGTCTTGATAAACTAAACGATGCATCATACCTAACACTTGGCGTTCGAGCGGTGTAAATGCTTTAGATGTTTCAACTTTTACAAGGTTTTGATTTAATCCCACCATTAATTTAGACAATGGCAAAATAAAATAAGGTAAAGCTGAAGTCATATGCCCTATGAAACTAGGGCTTGACGTATGAACTGATTGAGAAACCAACTTATCTAATAAATGACGCATATGATCAGAAACAAAGCTAGGCTCTTCAGGAATAGTAGAACCAGCAAAATCTTTCTCAATATCGGTTAACGCTTGATTGGTTGCCACAATGTGGTTACCAAGAAAACCAGCAAGGTTTTGAGACATTTCTTTTTCAATAGCACCTAATGTTGAATCAGGGGCTTCAGGAATAGTAAAAATGCGGTGTAGAGATTTGTGAGTTGCTTTAGCTTTGCGCTTATTCGCTGTCATACTTATCACTTATTCTAAATATAACCTGAACTCTGGTTAATATAAGTTTGATTCTTTATTATTGCGGCACTTTAATAAATATTAACCTAAAAGTCTCTACTTTTTATAAGTGAGCTTTACGTTAAACCGCTAGATATGTACATAAAACTTAACTCTACAATCAAAACACAAATAAGAGAATAGAGGAAAACTTGTTTTTTTATCTTGCTAATCATACCGGATCCTATTTTTTATTATGAATAAGTAAATAGAATTCAAATATCGCACCAAAAATAACTAACTGATATTATTAAATAAAATATAATTGTTATTTCATAGAATATAAAAAATTGTTAATTTCGCCAATAAATGTAACTTTTCACAACGATATGAGTATAGAACAAAAATCAAAATGTAATAACAAATGGAAACATTCTTTTGTCATTACTTTATTTTAATGGTTAGTTGAAAACATTCTTGACCGCTTGCACGATATTTAGCTTCAAAAGGAGTTAATGGTTCACTGTCATCAACCGTAGCAAATTTTCCAGTTAAGTTTAAAAGAGATACAGCAAAATTAAATTCTTCTAAATATAAACGCCAATTGCTACGTAAGATCATGGTATCCCCTATTTTAAGCATATCAGGAAATACCGCACTACCGTGCCAACGACGTTGCACATGTTTAGATTTAGGCCAAGGGTTTGGATACAACACATAATGCTGAGTAACAGGCCATTTAGCTGCCAATACCAAACGATAAAAATCGTTCAAATCAGCTCGAATTAAATAGAAGTTATCAACCTTCTGACAACTGTCTTCGTTAACCAACTCATCAACATTGCGGTTGATACGATTAGCCGACTTATCTACCCCTATAACTAAAGCCTTGGGGTTTCGTTTTGCCAGCAATCGCGTACTTTGTCCAACACCACAGCAAGAATCTAAAATGATCTCACCATCAAATGCTTGCACCACTTTATCTATTTCATCGAAAGCGTCTTGTGTATGTTGTTGATACGGTTTTTTAAATGGATGTTTTATATGTTTTAAAACAATCTCTTCAAGCTTTTCATGAATACCGTTTTGATTAGTAACAATTGCTTTAGAGTCGCCCATTTTTTCTATTTGTTCTTTCATTAACTTCGCCATTTATTAACTTCGTAAGCCTACGCCTTTTGTAATTAACACCATAGCAATAGTAAATAAGCTAACAATAAAAATACCTAATACGGAAAAAGCTAAAGTTAAACTCACATCAGATATACCTAAAAAACCATATCTAAACGCATTTACCATATAAACAATAGGATTAACTTGTGATACGCCCTGCCAAAATTCAGGTAACAAGCTAATAGAATAAAATACCCCACCTAAGTAAGTTAAAGGAGTTAAAACAAAGGTAGGGATAATTGAAATATCATCAAAACTCCCGGCAAATATTGCGTTAATTAAACCACCTAAAGAAAACGTGGCTGATGTTAAACAAACGGTTGCAATAATAATCCAAATATTATGAATTTGAATATCAACAAATAATAACGAAATTAGCGTAACAATAAGGCCAACTAAGATACCGCGTATCATGCCGCCACCTACATAACCAGCAACAATAACCCAATTAGGTACAGGGGCTACTAGCATCTCTTCAACATTACGCTGCCATTTAGCACTAAAAAAAGATGACGCGACATTGGAGTAAGAATTAGTAATAACACTCATCATGATCAAACCTGGAACAATAAACGACATATAATCAAAGCCGCCCATTTCACCTATTCTTGATCCAATTAATTCGCCAAAAATAACAAAATATAAACTAATGGTTATTGCCGGTGGTACAAGTGTTTGTACCCATATGCGCATAAAACGGTGAACTTCTTTATATAAAATACTTTTTAACGCAATAAAGTTAACAGACGAACTCATGTTATTGCTCCTGTGTTTCTGTTTGAGGTTTTTTACCTATCAAGCTGACAAACAGCTCTTCTAAACGGTTACTTTTATTGCGCATACTTTTAACATTAATATTTAACGCAGATAATTGACTAAACACTTCGTTAATCGTTTGAGATTTATCAACGTCAACTTCTAACGTGTGTTCTCCCACTAATCGGCTGTTAAAGTCTTTAAGATCGATAGCTGCATTATCACCTAAGCTTTTAGCATCTAAATCGAGAATAAAAGTTTCAACATTTAACGTGGCTAATAATGATTTCATATCGGTATTTTTTACAATAATACCTTTATCAATAATCGCGATGTTTCTACATAGCATTTCAGCTTCTTCAAGGTAATGCGTGGTTAAAATAATCGTAATACCTTGTTGATTTAACTCTCTTAAAAACTCCCACATTGAACGGCGTAACTCAATATCTACGCCTGCTGTGGGTTCATCTAATATCAATACTTTAGGTTCATGCATTAAAGCGCGAGCGATCATCAAACGCCTTTTCATACCGCCAGACAACATACGAGATGCGTCGTTACGTTTATCCCAAAGCTCTAACTTTTTTAAATATTTTTCAGTTCTTTCGTGTGCTGTTTTACGATCAACACCATAATAACCCGCTTGATTAACCAAAATAGTGGTTAATGTTTCAAACATATTAAAGTTAAACTCTTGTGGTACTAAACCTAAATAACTTTTAGCGGCTTCTAGCTCTGTATCAATACTTTCACCAAAAACTTTCACCGTGCCCGATGATTTATTTACTAAGGAGGTAATAACCCCTATCGTTGTAGATTTGCCGGCACCATTAGGCCCAAGTAAAGCAAAAAAATCACCTTCATCAACCGTTAAATCAATGCCTTTAAGTGCTTCAAATCCGCCTTTGTATACTTTTTTCAAGTTAGATATTTCTAACGCTTTACGCATAATTTAATCCTGATTAAGTCCTGATTACCGATAATGATGATGCTATAGATGAGGGGGTTATTGGATTTTTCAATGATCATTTTAGAATATAAAATACAAAGAGTATCCAACTTACAATAAGTAAAAGCCAAGGAATTAGTACCTTACTTGTTACTTTGTTTAACTTTGTTGATTCATTTGCGTTTTCTTCACGATTATCTTCCGTAGCACTTTTAGCTTTAAGCTGCTGTTTTCGCTGTTTATCGCGTTCTCGCGCTTTTACTTTTTGCTGCTTCTTATATTCACTAATGCCTTTTTCGATACCTTGTGCAATAAGCTTGGTTTGCTCTTTAGTTTGCCCTGGCTTTTGAATAGATTTAGCCACTTTAAGTGCATCTTGTTGTGTTTCTTTGGAAGCTGTTTGATTCATAAATAGTTATCGTAAAATTGAAGAAAAATTATCGCGAATAATTAAACTATTATACTGATTTATCCAGTAAATACTTGTAGGATATCGCCTATACAACAGAATATTAATTAAAATCATTAAAGAGACAATGCATGAGCAACTTATCTACTGCAACTACACAAATTACACAAATGTTAACTATGCAAGATGCAATGAATTCTCGCGTTAGCGAAACGTGGAGAGATAATAACTACGAATGGTATCGCGCAATCTGGGTTGAATGTGCTGAAATGCTTGATCACCACGGTTGGAAATGGTGGAAACATCAAGAGATTGACGTACCTCAAGTACAATTAGAATTAGTCGATATTTTTCACTTTGGTTTAAGCCTACGCTTAATGACAGGCGCTTCAGTAGAAAGTATTACAGCTGAATTAGCTCAAGAGTTAACAGAAAAAACATCTGAAACAGATTTTAAAATAGCATTAGAAAATTTAGCCTCTGCGGCGGTTTCAAATAAAGCGTTTGATGCTGTTGCGCTTGCTGATTGTATGCGATTAATGAATATGGATTTAAACGAATTATTTCGCCAATACGTAGGTAAAAACACCTTAAACTTTTTCCGCCAAGATCATGGCTACAAAGAAGGCACATACATTAAAATATGGAATGGCGAGGAAGACAATGAAGTATTAGCCAATATTGTCACTACCCTTGATCCAAGCGCCGCTGACTTTCAACAACAATTATATGCAGCATTAGAAGCCAAATACCCTAAATAAACTGCATACAAATAAAAGAAAAAGCCAATCGTTAACTAGATTCACGATTGGCTTTTTCGTTTCTAAAAACTGTTAATTACTATTAAGTGAAATAAATGTAAAGTTTCACCACAATTTATTTTTTTTAGCCTAAAGTCTAATAAATACTTTCCTGAAAACCGTTTATACTGAATACGAGATATTTCTAAGGAACTCTATTATGATTCAGCCAGAAAAAATAATAATAGCTGATGATCATCCTTTATTTAGACAAGCTTTATTGGGGACATTAAAGTCAAAATTTATTACTACAGGTTGGTTAGAGGCACAAACGATCCCTGAACTCGAACAATTACTCACTAATCATAGTGACTGTGATTTGCTTCTACTTGATTTAAACATACCTGGCGCACATGGTTTTAACACCTTAATTCATGTAAGAACTCATTATCCACAAATACCTGTGGTTATTGTTTCAGCTCACGAAGATCAAGATACCATTAGTAAATCTATGGAGTATGGTGCAGCAGGTTTTATTCCTAAATCGACACCTATTGACCTTATTTTTACAGCAATACAGCAAGTTTTATTGGGTAATGTTTGGGTACCAGAAGCTTTTGAAGCCTCAGAAAATGATGATACGAGCATTGATATCTCTGAGCGTGTTGCCAGCTTAACCCAACAACAATATAAAATTTTATTAATGTTTGCCCAAGGCATGTTAAATAAGCAAATAGCGTATGATTTACATGTATCTGAAGCAACAATTAAAGCACATGCTACCGCTATTTTTCGTAAGTTAAATGTACGTAATCGTACGCAGGCAGTTATTGCTATTGGACAATTAGATATTCCAGAACTTAATTTAGATTAAGATCAGTTGACCCAGCTATAACCTCTAAGATAAATAATTATTTTGTAGGTTTTTTGATAACTTAGCACTCATCATTGCACGCAATGCTGCTGGTTTTACCAACTTTCTCATAAATCCTACATCCGCTTCAGCAGCCTTCAGGTCAACATCGCTTTCAGTGGCAGCAGTAATTAATATAGCAGGTAAATAATGCTGACATTGTTCACGTAACATTGCGATTAAGGTTAGTCCGTCTTCGTTATTGTTTAGTTGGTAATCCACTAATAATAATTGTATAACCTCCCCCTCCTTAGTAAATATTTTTTGTGCTGATGCATATGAATCAGCGGTTAGTACATGACAGTGCCAAGCTTCTAAAAGCGCCACCATTCCGGCTAATACGTCAGGGTCGTTATCAATACATAATACGGTTACATCTTTAAAGCCTGAGCTAACAATAGGGGCACTAATTTTTTTAGCATGCCCTTTAACTGCCTGAGCAACAGTCAATGTAAATTTACAACCTTGATTAACCTTCGATTGAAGCAATAATGTGTGTCCTAACAATTGTGCAAGACTTTGCGTTATATTTAAACCTAATCCTAAACCTTGATTAGGTTTTGTTGTTGCCGTATCCAATTGCGTAAATTGCTCAAAAACCAATATTTGTTTATCTTCAGGGATCCCAGGGCCATTATCTAACACTTGAATTTTTACCTCGCCTTTTACCACTCTAGCACCAAGCAGTACTTTACCTGAACTGGCATACCTGAAAGCATTGCCAATCAGGTTTTGCAATATACGTCGTAATAATCGCTTATCTGACTTTATCCATACTGAAGTAGAAACCACCCTAAAATCTACCTCAGCCTCTACCGCTGAAGCTGAAAATTCTTTTGCTAAATTATCAAATAACTCCTTCACTGAAAAAGTCTCTATTTGAGGTTTAATATTGCCACTTTCAATACGTGCAATTTCACTTAAATCAGACAACAAATCGCTAGCTACTTTTAATGAGTGATCAATATTATTAACTTGACGCTCTTGTAATTCATTAAGGTTTTTCTGGTCGGCCAGTGCTGAAGTAAAAAGCCTAGCAGCTTCTAATGGTTGCATTAAATCATGACTACAAGCCTTTAAATACTGACTTTTATTAACATGTGCTTGCTCAGCTTTATATCGAGCATTTGCTAAATCTTGATTGGCTTCTTCAAGCTTTTGAGTACGTTCTTGTACAATAGTTTCTAGATCTTGATTTGCCTCTTTTAATACCTGTTCGGCTTTTCTGTATGCTGTTACATCAGAAAACATCATGACAAAACCACCGTCAGGCAAAGGATTCCCCTCTATACGAATAGCTTGCCCATTATTGTATTGTCGTTCCGTTGAGTGAGGACTCCCCTGACGTAAATATTCGAGTCGTTTCGTTACTTCTTTATTTACATTACCCGTACCAAACAAACCTCGCTTAGCGTTATAGCGCAGTAAACTTTCTATAGGGCAACCTACGTAAACTAACTCTTCAGGGTAATTAAAAAAGTCGATATATTTTTTATTCCATGCCATTAGTTTTAAATCAGCATCAATCACTGAAAAGCCTTCACTGGCATTTTCTATCGCACTTTGTAATAAATTTTGGCTGTATTTTTGTCTATGGTTTGATGCTTCTTCAACTAACACCGTTAACTCATCAAGTGCGATATCGCGCCCTTCTAGCGCTGAATAAAGTACTAATCTGGCTGAAGATGCTCCCATAACACTGGCTAACGTATTTTCAGTATGTTCCAGCAATAGTTGATTATAGGTGTTATTGCCTACCTTCTTTTGAAGAGTTTTCTGCTGAAATTCACTAAAACTATGACTGGCTTTAGGTTCACCTACAAAACGTGAAACTAACAGTTCTAACTCACGAAAATCAAGATGACGATATTTTTGTGAGGTTAATACTTTAGGAGATTGCCATTCTAAAAATATGGATGCTTGCACACGTTCTTGCACACTTTGTCGGCTCACTTGCGACAAACTCCAAATCACAAATATATTAACCACTAAACTCAAAAGGGTTGCCATACTACTAGCCGGAATAATACCGTCAGAAAAAGGCGGAATATATAAACCAAATTGCGGTAAAAAGTTAAACATTAGCCACAACATAAAGCCAACTAATATACCGGCATACACTCCAGTTAATGTAGCCCGTCGCCAATAAAAGGCAGCAACCAATGCAGGCGTTAGCTGCGCAAAAGCGCCAAAAGCAACTTCACCTAATGAAGATAAAGTTTCTGACGGCAACATTAACGAAACACCAAAGCCTAGCAATATAACGCTAAAAACTAAAAATTTTCGGATATGAAGTAAGCGTAATCTGAAGCTGTCGTAATCAACATGACTTGATTTTTTAGTGCCATATAAATGAGGGAAAACAATTTCGTTACTCAACATGGTACTTAAAGCAATTGCAGCAATAATCACCATAGAGCTCGCAGACGAAATAGCACCAAGAAAAGTTAATAACGTTAGCCAAGTTTGATCTTTTAAGCTGGGTAAAAACAGTACGTAAGCGTCTGAAGGTACGCTATCACCTAATAATAATTGTCCCGCTAAACCTAATGGGATAGCAAAAACGGCAAATACAAATAAATATAAAGGAAATAAACGTCGGCTAAGATAGATGTTTTTTTCTTCTTTTAACTCTACCACCATCACTTGAAACTGGCGTGGTAAAGACAAAAAAGCCGCCATCGTAATCACTAACATAGCAAGCACTGACGCAATACTCGGTAAGCTGAATTGTTCTTCTAACTTAATAGTTACACTGGTTTGCTCCCATAAATCAGCAGGTGAATCGAAGAGGAAAAAGATAGTAAATAAACCAACAGCTAAAAATGCAAACAACTTAACTAACGACTCGAACGCTATCGCCAGCATAATACCTGGATGACGTTCAGTCACATCAATATTTCTAATACCAAATACTATGGTAAACCCCGCTAACACTAAGCTAATCGCTAAACCTAATTGCCAATCATTAAAGTTTTGTTCAGCTTGTAATTGTGTAAACGAATAAACAATAGCTTTTAACTGTAAAGCGATATACGGCATGGTGCCAACTAAAGCAACTAGAGTAACTAAAACAGCGAGCTTATGAGATTTACCATAACGAGCCGCCAACAAATCAGCAATAGAGGTTAAATTTAACTTTAAACTAACGCGAATAATGCGTTGTATAAAAGGCCAAGCAAAAAAGAAGAGAAAAATAGGACCTAAATAAATAGGTAAATGAGAAAATATATTATTGGCGGTTTGCCCTGTTGTTCCTAAAAAACTCCACGAAGTACAATAAACCCCAAGTGTTAAAGCGTAAATACTTGATTGGTAACGTTCAAGAAGTTTGTTGCGATATTTGTCTCCAACGTAAGCAATTAAAAATAATAAGCAAATGTAAAAAAAGCTTAATGTTGTTAATTGCCAATTGGGAAACATAGGTATTCTCTTGTAATTATCGGGGTAATATGTTTTTTAAACGCGTTCTAATCTTAATTGATTTAAAACCTTAATCTACTTTACTCGTTGTTACTACATCAGGGTATGTTTTGTATCAAAGTTCATCCGTTATTTAACGGTATGCGTTGTAAATTCACTAATGTATTGACCACCTTTAATATTAGCAATTAAGCGTAGCTTATATTGCGCACCTTGAGTTGATACAAGTTGGTGTAGTGCAGTAGAGCTTTTCCAATAATAAGCACTATCAAGCATACCTAGCGGATAAACGGTAACTTCTTCATTTTCACTCACCAAAAACAAGGTTGCGCTATCAAGCGGAAAAGTTGAATTAACCGTAGTAATTCCTTCTTCATCATAAATATTTACTTCAAATTCACCCGATTTCAAAATACAACTTTTGTTAATAACATCGCAATTACCTGTTGGCTCTAGTTGAAAAACACGTGTTTTTTCTGCTTGATTTTCAATGTATAAGTCAGAAGCAATATATCCGCCTAAAATAAGGAAAGGGGCAACTAATAAAGCAAGTTTAGTGTGTTTATTCATAAAATAATAATGCTCTTTATTTGAATATTAAAAGATTAAAAAGTTAAAAAATAAAAGGCTAGACGATAATATCGCCTAGCCTCATTTTAGCCTGAAACATTAGTGATCGTGTGCAGTTTCAATTTTACCATAAGGGCTACGGAAGTTATCAACCATATCCTGGATATGAGTTGGAGCTGGACCAGTAAATCTTACCACGATAAATGCTACCGCGAAGTTTACAAGAGCGCCAACAGCACCAAACGCATTAGGTGAAATACCGAAGAACCAATCTGGGCCCATATCACCTAAGAACGACGTACCCGGAATAAACATGATGCCTTTATGTTGGAATACATACAACATAGTTACACCGATACCAGAACACATCCCCCATACAGCAGCAGTACCACTCATTTTCTTAGCGAATATACCCATCATTAATGCAGGGAATATTGACGAGGCAGCCAAACCGAATGCTAAGGCGACGGTTCCGGCGGCGAAGCCAGGAGGATGCAGCCCGAGATAACCGGAGATCAGAATAGCAATTGTCATTACAATCCGCCCCGCGAGTAACTCGTTTTTATCAGACAAGTCTGGTGTTAACACCCCTTTCATTAAATCATGGGAGATAGAGGAGGATATCGCCAACAATAAACCTGCGGCGGTTGATAGTGCGGCAGCTAAACCACCAGCAGCGACTAGTGCAATAACCCAATTAGGTAAGTTAGCAATAGCTGGGTTAGCAAGTACCATAATGTCGCGGTCAACTTTAACCATTTCATTCTTTTCAGCGTCTGCTACATAAGTAATTTTGCCATCGCCGTTTTTATCTTCAAACTTCAATAAGCCCGTTGTTTCCCAATCTTTAAACCATTGTGGACGTGCTTCGTATTCAAGGTTTTGACCCGCAGCAGGTTCAATAGTATTCATTAGGTTTAAACGCGCCATTGCACCAACAGCTGGAGCAACTGTGTAAAGTAATGCGATAAATACTAACGCATAACCGGCTGATGAACGTGCAGCTTGCACAGACGGAACCGTGAAGAAACGCATGATTACATGAGGTAAACCCGCAGTACCGATCATTAACGACATAGTATAGGCGAACATGTTTAACGTGCCGCCCATGTTGTCAGTGGTGTATTCTTTAAAGCCTAAATCAGTAACAACCATATCAAGTTTATCAAGTAAATAAACACCACTACCGTCAGCAAGTGTAGAACCTAAACCTAATTGTGGAATGGGGTTACCTGTTAATTGTAATGAGATAAATACAGCAGGAATGGTATAAGCAAAAATTAATACACAGTATTGAGCAATCTGCGTGTAAGTAATACCTTTCATACCACCTAGTACCGCGTATACCCAAACTACAGCCATACCTATACCTAAGCCCAAGCCGTAATCAACTTCTAAAAAGCGAGAGAAAGCAACACCTACACCTTTCATTTGACCAATGATATAAGTTAACGAAGCGATAATTAAACAAATTACAGCAACAATACGTGCTGTTTTTGAGTAGTAACGATCTGAAATAAATTCTGGAACCGTAAACTTACCGTGCTTACGCATGTAAGGAGCTAAAAGCATGGCGAGTAATACATAACCGCCCGTCCAGCCCATTAAAAATACTGAACCACCGTACCCTAAAAAAGCAATTAAACCTGCCATTGAAATAAACGACGCGGCGCTCATCCAATCGGCACCAATTGCCATACCATTTTGTAACGGTGTTATGTCTCCCCCTGCAACATAAAAATCACTGGTAGAACCCGCTCGCGCCCACCAAGCAATAGCAAAATATAAAGCAAATGAGCCAAATACAGCGATATAGGTATATAGTTTTAACTCATCCATTACGACTCCTCCACCTTATATTTTTTATCAAGAGCATTCATTTTTGATGAATACCAAAAAACTAAAGCAACAAATGTATAAATTGATCCTTGTTGTGCAAACCAAAAACCTAGTTTGTATCCGCCTAATCGAAATTCATTTAACTGTTCGACAAGTAATATGCCCAAACCAAATGAGACGACAAACCAAATAACAAGACTAATAAATATTAAGCGCAGATTTTCCTGCCAATATGTAGTTTCACCTTCCATCATTTTCTCCTAGCGATTGAGCGTTTATTATTTTTGTACGCTTAGTTAACAGCTTATGTATGTTGAGAAAGGTCAAAGATTCATAATTAGCTCCTAATGAGTAACTCATTAAAGTCAGGTGAATACTAAGCCTATCTATGTTCAACACTAACAAGCTTTTTTCAATTGGAGTATTACACTTTAGTCTAAACCCTATGGATTACTGTTGGTGAGCGGATACCAATAAAACTCATTTATTGCCTAATACTGCGCTGCATGGCTAATAGACACGCTGATTTGCTTAATAAAAATAGACTTAAATACAAATGGAATTATTTGATAGGAAATAAAATATGAACAACAAATTAGCCGACATAGGGAGGTTGAGTTAAAAATGAAAGCTAAGAGCAGCCCCTCTAATTCAAAATAAGGGACTGTGAATCTTAATTTATGAAAATGTGATTAGGGCAATATTCGGTACCATTATTTGATAATCCACCGCCATCGCAATACTCAAGGCTGTAATATTTACAATCGAAAAAGCAAACACTTGTCGTGCCCAGCCAATAATATCAATATCACGGCGATAACCGCGTAATGCCATTAATAACCACCAAAAACTCGTGGTACAAGCAACCGCCATAAATGCCATTCCTGTATAACCACCAATTGGCAGCAACATTACAACTAGCGCGTAAATAGCAATGTAAAGTACGATATGACGTTTGGCTTTATCAATTCCCTTTGCCACAGGTAACACGGGAATATTAGCTGCCTGATAATCTTTAAAACGAAAAATAGCAATCGCATAAGAGTGTGGCATTTGCCATAAACTAAACATAACTAATAATATTAAAGCTTCCATATCAAATTGCCCCGTTACCGCACAGTAACCAACAACAGGCGGCACAGCACCAGATAAACTACCAATAAGCGTACCGTAAATAGAATGTCGTTTCATGTATAGACTATAAACTCCAACATAAATAACATATCCAAATAGGGCAAAAAATACCGCAGCTGATGTGGTATAAGCCATCAGTAAACCAAAACCGATTATCCCCAACACAATCCCGTAACATAAAGCCGTCATCCCAGATATTTCGCCAGTTACTGTCCCCCTCTTACGAGTACGCGCCATTTTAATATCGATATCTCTATCAATCACATTATTAATGACGCAACCCGAGGCAATCACAAAGGATAAACCTAATAAAGTAGCCACCATTAGCCATGTGTCGATCTCACCACGAGAAGCCAGTAAAAATCCCCCCGTAACACTAATAAGGTTCCCCATAATTATGCCGGGTTTGGTTACACTCCAATAACAACGAAACATCTTTAACCTCTTATTTACCAATGTATTAACAAGCATCGACCTTGCAAATATATTTTTATCGCAAGGTATATACCCGTAACCAATCAAGAGGCTATTTCAGAGCACTTGAATGGTTATGAGTATATTATCCATTAAATTAATACATCATCATTGCGTTTGATTCGTATATGATCCAAACCGATAAGCCAACGACCATAACAATAATCAAGGCACTGAATAAAAATGAAAAGCTACTTGCTCTCCCATCTTCAGTTATAAAATTAAGATGTAAAAAGTATTTTAAATGCACTCCAATTTGAACAATAGCTAAAGTTACAATACTCCATAGCGTTGTCATCTTCGAAAAGTCGCCACTCATTACCATATAAAATGGAATAGCCGTTAAAATCACAGATAAAACAAACCCAATGAGGTAAGTTTTTACACTACCGTGTGATGCGCTATGGTGTGCTTCATCATGGTGTATTTCGTTATAGCTCATTACATTGCTCCCATTAAATAAACAACAGTAAATACACAAATCCACACAATATCTAAGAAGTGCCAAAATAGGCTTAAGCAACTTAAACGCGTTACTGTTGCTTTGCCTAAGCCACGTTTAGAAACTTCTATCATCATTATGGTCATCCAAATTAGACCTGCTGTTACATGTAAGCCATGTAAGCCAACTAATGAGAAAAAAGAGGTTAAAAAAGCGCTTTGTTGCGGGCCATTCCCATGTACAATTAGGTGATGAAACTCGTACACTTCCATACCAATAAACACCGCACCTAAACAAAAAGTAATCACTAACCACATTAAGGTTAACGCTTTCTTTTGCCCTTGAGCGGCAATCATGGCAAAACCAAAAGTAATACTACTCACCAGTAATGCGGCTGTTTCTACTGCCACAAAATCGAGTTCAAAAATATCTTTGCCCGAAACACCACCCGCAGTATTCATAAACAACACAGCATAAGTAGCAAAAAATGAAGCAAACAATAAACAATCCGTCATGAGGTATAACCAAAAACCAAAAACGGTGTCACCAGAGGTATCATGGTGTTCATCATGAGTGAGTGACTGTGATTCGCCACTTACTATATTTACAATCTTTAAATCTGCAGCAAGTGTACTCATGCTTTTACTCCTTCACGACCACTTAAGTTATAGGCTTTTTCTGTTTCAGCTATCTCTTCAGGTTGCACATAATAATCAACATCATTGCAGTAACAACGTTTAATAAAAATACCAATAGCACTCACAAAGCCAACAATAGCTAACCACCATATATTCCAAATCATCGCAAAACAAAAAGCTGTTAAAGCCGCACCCATGAATACTCCTGCAGATGTATTTTTAGGCATATGAATTGCGCTATAGCTTTCTTTAGATTGGTAGGCTTGCCCTTTTTCTTTCATCTCAGTCCACATATCAATATCATCAACATGTGGAATTTGTGCGAAGTTATAAGCCTGTGGCGGTGACGATGTTGCCCATTCAAGGGTATGACCATTCCAAGGATCACCTGTTTTATCATCAAGCGCTTCACGATCTCTAAAGCTCACGTACAATTGAATAACTTGGCAAATAATACCGAACATAATGATCACTGCACCACCTGCTGCAATGTATAACCAAATATTCCAATCAGGGTTATTGGTTTGATTTAAACGACGTGTCATGCCTAAGAAGCCCAATACGTAAAGCGGCATAAACGCAACAAAAAAGCCAATAATCCAGAACCAGAAAGAGGCTTTCCCCCAACGTTCATTAAGTTTAAAACCCATTGCTTTAGGGAACCAGAATGCGAAACCAGCCAAGTAGCCAAATACAGCACCACCAATTATGGTGTTATGGAAATGCGCGATTAAGAACAAACTATTATGTAAAACATAATCAGCACCAGGAATTGCTAACAGTACACCAGTCATACCGCCTACGGTGAAAGTCACCATAAAACCTAATGTCCATAATACTGGGGCTGAAATACGTAATCGACCTCGATAAATAGTAAATAGCCAGTTAAATAGTTTCACACCAGTGGGTACGGCTATCACCATAGTCATCACACCAAAAAAGGCATTCACATTAGCGCTCGAACCCATGGTAAAGAAATGATGTAACCAAACAATAAAACCTAAAATTGAAATAGCGCCACTTGCATAAATCATTGATTTATAACCAAACAAACGTTTACCAGTGAAAGTAGAAATAACTTCAGAAAAAATTCCAAAAGCAGGTAAAACTAAAATATATACCTCAGGATGGCCCCATGCCCAAAACAAGTTGATATACATCATGGCATTACCGCCACCATCATTAGTAAAGAAGTGAAAACCAAGATAACGATCCAGCGTTAACATCGCCAATACAGCAGTTAAAATAGGGAAGGACGCAGCGATTAAAATGTTGGCCCAAGTACATGTCCAAGTAAAAATAGGCATTTTCATCAAGGTCATACCTGGCGCTCGCATTTTAAATACAGTCACTAAAAAGTTAACTGCCGTTAATAACGTACCAAGTCCAGATATTTGTAAGGCCCAAATATAATAATCGACACCAACCCCAGGGCTAAAAGAAAGCTCCGAAAGTGGTGGATAAGCAACCCAACCTGTTTTAGCAAACTCACCAAAAACAAGTGATATATTAATTAAAATGGCGCCACTGGCTGTTAACCAAAAGCTTAAATTATTTAAAAATGGAAAAGCAACATCACGCGCGCCAATTTGTAATGGCAGAACAATGTTCATTAAACCAATCATAAATGGCATCGCCATAAAAATAATCATGATAACGCCATGAGCGGTAAAGATTTGATCATAATGCTCTGGTGGTAAGTAACCTGCGGCACCATTAGTAGCCAGCGCTAATTGCGAACGCATCATAATAGCATCACTAAAACCACGGAATAACATGATTAACGCAAGTAATATGTACATAACACCTAAACGTTTATGATCAACAGAGGTGATCCAATCGCGCCACAATACTCCCCATTTTTTATACTTGGTAATTAACCCGAAAATAATAAGTCCGATTAATATAATGCCCGTTATAGTCACCATAAGAATCGGCTCATGGAATGGAATGGAATCTAAAGATAATTTGCCTAAAAATGACATTGTTATTCCTCGCCTTGAGTAAGAGATGATGTTGAATGTGCAGGCATTGCCATTGAATCCATTGATTGATGAGATATAGCTTTATGAGATTTAGATTCATGTGAAGTTAGCGCTTTAGGCATACCTTTCATCCCCGACATATCCTCCATATATTTCATCATAACGGTATGAAATAACCCTTCATCGACATCGCCATAATAAGTTACAGGATTATTTTTACTGGCTTTAGCTAGTTCGTAATAATTCTCTTTCGTTAATTTGTTGCCATGCGCTTTAATATTACTGACCCATTTATCGAAGTCTGCCTGAGTAGGTGTTGCAATAGCATCGAACTTCATTCCAGAGAAACCAGCACCACTATAATTTGCCGAAAACCCCTCAAAAGTACCGGCTTCATTAGCAATCAAATGCAACTTGGTTTGCATTCCAGCCATGGAATAAATTTGACTACCTAATTGCGGAATGAAAAACGAGTTCATTGTGCTTTCAGAGGTGATTTTATATTCCACAGGCACATTCGCTGGAAAAACCAATTCATTCACCGTTGCAATACCTTGCTCAGGATAAATAAATAACCACTTCCAGTTTAATGACACCACCTCAACAGTCAGATGCTTACCTTTACCTTCAATAGGTTTATAAGGATCCAAGCTATGCGTAGATTGCCAGGTAATCACACCTAAAATAACAACAATTACAATAGGAACAGCCCAAACAACAGCTTCAATTTTGCTGGAGTGAGCCCATTTTGGAGCATAAATTTCATGAGTTTGTGTGTCTCTGTATTTCCATGCGAAATATACAGTCATCACAATAACGGGGATCACGACAAGTAACATAAGCACAGTTGCTATGATGATTAAGTTTTTTTCATCAATGCCTATTTGTCCTTTTGGATCGAGTATTCCACCTTTACAGCCAGACAATGTCAGTACTGTACTAGCGATAGCAATATTACAAAAGTTTCGAATTAACAATGGACTATCCTATTAATACCCATTCACATAACAAGCAATCAGAACAGCTCATTACAATGAGCAATTCTTAATCTTTAATTAAGTAAATTGATATAACCTAAATTTAAAAATGTGTTGTTTTTAAATTTAAAAAAAAACAACAAGTTATAAAAAATTTTCAAATAAATCCCATCATTAACTACAAAGGTTAATGATTAAAAAAATAGAAAATTTAATTAGGTTGAGTAAATCGCAATAACACGAATATCAAAGTAAAGATATGCAGAAACTAAACAGCTAAGTGTCAGTTTGCGATTAACCCTTTATTTGAGGAGGGGCACGAGATCCATGAGGACTAAAAAAAATAAAAGATTGTAAGATTTCGCAGAAAGCAAAAACCGTTTTACGTAATACAATCCCAGCACGACGTGCGGGGAAAAATAAAAAGACTAACCAGCATAAACCAATGAGTAATTGGCTCGGCATTAATGAACTACCAAAAAAACTGACTATATTAACGAGAAGCGACTCAGATAAAGCCTCATCATTTAATAAGTGAGTTAATTCGTTAATATTTTCAAAAAAAATATTAAAAAACATCAAAGTAGAAATAAGCAAAATTGAAAAGGCAGATATTAATTTATCTTCAACAACAATTGAACGCATACTAAAACGTAATCCACTGCTCGTAGATTCCGATTTTCCTTGCAGATAATGTTGTAAACTCAAACGAGAAAACCTTAATGATTAGATAACCAGCCAAATATAATTCGTTCTATCGCATTCGTTAATGATTTTACACAATAAAGAACAATAAAAACGATGATAATGCAGTAAGCATAAAATTTGCTGCGATATTATAGCAAAGTCATTTTCAACAACAAGTAAAATAACCACCTTCAATACAAATAAATAAACGCCAAATTGGCGATAATATTGATGAAAATTGCTTTATCCAAAATACTAGGGTCTGTTGATCTTTCTACATCGTTATAGTGATTTTATGTGGAACGACCACACATCCATCACTATGTCTCGTATAAAAATAAAATCAAACAGACTGCTGCAAATCATATCTTAAAGGTCAACAGACCCTAATAAGAGCTTTGTACTATACAAACAAAGCTTTTTTCAATTGGAGTATTACACTTTAGTCTAAAGCGGGTGGATTATTGTTGACTACGTAGAGCTACTGCCCTAAAACATAGGTAACGTTATCTAGGATAGTATAATATGAGCAACGAACTCGCCGATATTTGCGGATTTATTAAAGCGATACCGCCCTTTGACTTACTACCTGACACTCAGTTAGAGATGGTCGTAAAAGAAATAGATATTTGTTATTTACGCAAGCAAGAAGACATAACACCCGATACGTTAGACACTGAAACCTTATTCGTTATAAGAAAAGGCGCTTTAAGTTATTACTCAGCCAGCAATGAACTACTCGGTATGTTTAGCGAAAGTGATATTTGTACGCTTTACTGCCATTCTCAAACCAGTATAAATATAAGACTATGCAGTAAAGAAGATACGTTATTGTATGCATTGTCATATCCTGTATTACAAGAAATGTTGCATGCGTTTCCTGATGTTATTGCTTTTTTTGAGCAAAGTGCCGAACAGCGTTTACACAAAAAAATGAGCCGAGTTAATGAAGACGCTATTATTTCTTCATCATTAACAAATACCCCTATAACACACTTTTATCACACGCCAGTGGCTAGTATTTCTCATAAAAGTACCATTCAACAAGCCGCAATTAAAATGACAGATCTCGGCTACTCTTGCTTGATCGTTTTAGATAACGACAATTTTATTGGCATAGTGACCGATAAAGATATTCGTCGGCGCTGTGTTGCTCAAGGGCTACCTTTTAGCCAACCTATTACCGATATTATTACCCAAAACCCAATCACTATTGATATAAATAGCAATGCCTACGACGCGTTAATGGTTATGACAAGTAAACATATCCATCACTTACCCGTAACCAATAAAGGCCAACTTGAAGGCATGGTAACCGTGACCGACTTAATGAATTACGAAGGCCAAAACGCCGTTAACTTAACCAGTATTATTCATAAAGCGACTACCGTAAGTGAACTGGCTAAAATAAGTAAAATGCTACCTAAACTACAAATACGTATGGCTAAACTAGGTACAACATCCGATCATGTGGGTAAAAGTATTAGTGCTATTACCATGGCTTTTACTATTCGTTTAATTGAAATGGCTGAAAAACTATTAGGTCCTCCTCCTGTTCCTTATGCATGGTTAGCGGCAGGTTCGCAAGCACGCCAAGAACAATTTGCTCATTCAGATCAAGACAATGCTTTGATCATTTCAGACAACATGAAGCACGAAGACGAATTCTGGTTTTTTGACTTAGCCACTTTTGTTTCTGATGGCTTAGCCGCCTGTGGCTTTATTTATTGCCCTGGCGATATAATGGCTACCAACCCAAAATGGCGGCAACCTCAAAAAATATGGCATCGTTATTTCGACAAATGGGTAAACACACCAAGTTCAGAAGCCTTATTAAACGCCAGCGTTTTTTTTGATTTAACCACAGTGTATGGCGATGCGTCGTTATTAGAAAGCGTGCGTAATAGCATGTTAGAACAAACCAAACGCAGCACCCTATTTATCGCTCATTTATCAAAAAATGCCTTAAGATTAAAACCACCTCTAGGTTTTTTTAGAGACTTTGTTTTAAAACATGACGGAGAAAATAAATCGGTACTTGATCTTAAACATAACGGCATAGCGCCTATTGTTGACCTTGCTAGAATTTATGCGTTAGCAGAAGGCGTTAGTGCAACAAACACCATAGAACGATTAAAAAAAGTAGCCGGTTCACGGTCATTAACAAAAGAATCTGCGGCAAACCTAATTGATGCTTACGAATTTATTTCTATGCTACGTATGCAAAACCAATCAACACGAATGCAAAATAACAAAAAACCTAATAACTTATTGCCACCCAAAGCGTTATCTAAATTAGAAAGAGAGCATCTTAAAGACGCATTTAAAGTCATAAAAACCATGCAAGACGTTAGACAAACGTCATATTAGGGGCTTGAGTTAATGATTTTCAACAACATATTTGGCTATGAAGCAAAAAGAAAACGCCTATTAAAACGCACGCCTGCAGGACCTTTGCATGATTTTTTATCTGTCCCCTTTCCTGATGAAAAACAATTATTTGTAGACACCCCTATTTTATCCGTCGACTTTGAAACAACCGGTTTACATACTAAAAAAGATAAATTATTAAGTGTTGGTTTTGTCGATTTATTTGCTAATAAAATTCCACTAAAAAGTAGTTATCATCAAATAGTTCGCAGCAAAGGTCGATTAAAATCAGACAATGTCACTATTCATCAAATTACCGATAGCCAAAAGGATCAAGGTGAGCCACTTAGAGTGGTTGTTGAAACATTATTAAAAGCACTTACAGGTAAAGTCATGTTGGTACACTTTGCCAGAATTGAACGTGAATTTTTACAACAAGCTTGCATAAACCTTTATGGCATCGCCCCCGTGTTTCCAATGATAGACACCTTAATGGTGGCAAAAAAACGATTAGATAACCGAGACGTTGCTTACGATCCTTCCACCTTACGTTTATCGGCATTACGATATCAATATCAACTACCTGAACACTATGCACATAATGCCTTAAACGATGCTATAGCCACTGCTGAACTACTTATGGCACAAGTTAATGCTATGGCAAGCCCCAATAAAGTAACACTGTCTGACCTATTACTTTAAACCCCCTAATTGATTTGCTATTAGACTAAAGTCATAGCCCCTTTTATGAAATTGTAGACTTAGGTCTAATATTCAATTGCCAAAGAAATGTTTAGTTTATTGGGTAATTTCAAACTATTCATTAGCTAAAATTTTAGCGGTAAAGGGGCAACTCATGAACGAGTTAAATAAATCTGACATTTTTTATCCAAGTGAAGAAGTTATCGCTCAAGCAAACGTAAGCGATTACGAAGCTATGTATAACTATTCAATTAACGATCGTGAAGGCTTTTGGGCTGAACAAGCAGAAACCCTAGACTGGTATAAAAAATGGGACAGCGTATTAGACGACAGCAACGCGCCTTTTTATAAATGGTTTGATGGCGGAGAAATAAACATTGTACATAACGCTGTAGACCGCCATCTTGAAAATGCTAACCGCAACAAAATGGCCATTATCTGGGAAGGCGAAAACGGCCAAGTACGTAACTATTCATACAATGGTTTAAACCGCGAAGTTTGTCAGTTTGCCAATGTATTAAAAAGTATGGGTGTAGAAAAAGGCGACATCGTCACTATCTATATGCCACAAATTCCAGAGCTTATTTTTGCTATGCTTGCTTGTGCCAAAATTGGCGCTATCCATTCAGTAGTTTATGGAGGATTTAGTACCGATGCTCTGGCATCTCGTATTGACGATGCTCATTCTCGCGTATTAATTACGGCTGATGGAGGCTGGCGCCGAGGTAAACAAATCAATCTTAAAAGCATTGCTAACGATGCAATGGAACGTACCCCATCAATTGAAGTATGTATTTGTGTAAAAAATAACAAACTTGATGTAGAAATGGAGCCTTCTCGCGATTTTTGGTTGCACGACTTACAAGCCTTACCTATCGCTAGCCCTAAATGTGAAACAGAAAAAACCTCAGCTGAAGATCCACTCTTTATCCTGTACACATCAGGCACAACAGGTAAACCTAAAGGTATGCAACACACTCATGGTGGTTACGCTGTTTATACCTCTACTACCCATCGCATGGCCTTTGATATAAAACCTCAAGATCGTTGGTGGTGTGCTGCAGATCCAGGTTGGATCACAGGTCATAGTTACATTGTGTATGGTCCATTAATTAATGGCGCAACCATCATGTTATACGAAGGAGCACCAAACTATCCTTACCCGAATCGTTGGTGGCAAATTGTTGAAAAATACGGCATCAATATTTTATATACATCACCAACAGCCATCCGTGGTTTGATGCGCTTTGGTGAGCGCTGGCCACAAAAACACGATCTATCAAGCTTACGTTTATTAGGTAGTGTGGGCGAACCCATTAACCCTGAAGCATGGCGCTGGTATCACCATGTTATTGGTCAAGACAAATGTCCTATTATTGATACTTGGTGGCAAACCGAAACAGGTGGTTTCATGATTTGTCCACTACCTATTACCCCTCTTAAACCGGGCTCTGCAACCAAACCTTTCTTTGGTAACGAAATATCAGTAATGGACGACGACGGTAATGAAGTTGCACCTAATGAAGAAGGTAAACTTATTATAAAAAACCCGTGGCCAGGTATGGCACGAACCATATTTAAAGATGATCAACGATATGCAGATTTGTACTGGACCCAAAAAGAAAATGGCGAATGGCATTACCTTGCGGGTGACAGCGCAAAAATAGATGAAGACGGCTATATCTGGGTTATTGGTCGAATGGACGAAGTACTCAAAGTCAGTGGCTACCGTTTAGGCACGTCTGAAATTGAAAGTGCTTTAGTGAGTCATCCAAAAGTTACCGAAGCAGCAGCCATTGGCCTACCGCACGAGCTAAAAGGTAACGCTATTCATACCTACGTAATTTTGCAAGAAGGTGTAATCGGTGATCAAGCCCTTGAACAAGAACTACGCGACCATGTTGGCACCGAAATGGGGAAAATCGCCATGCCTGAATGTGTCAAATTTATCGATTCTTTACCTAAAACACGCTCAGGTAAAATTATGCGTAGAGTTTTAAAAGCTCGTGCATTAGGACAAGACGAAGGTGATTTAAGTACCTTAGAAGAATAATTAATTAAACTGAGCACACCATGTGGAGCACTAGCTCCACATAAAACATAAACAGCAATACCTTTAAAATACAAAACATTACACATTATATAAATTAGCCAAAAGATACTAAGCATCGTCTTTAACGCTAAATAAGGGGATAAAATGTTCAACGTAAATAAAGTATTAATCATGAGTGGTTTATTAGCTATAACCAGCAGTGCAAATGCAAGTTATGAAATAAAAACAGGCGAAAATAGTAAGCTTATTTTTGGCGGTTATATCAAAGTAGATACGCGATATACTGATGGTAATATTCAAGCTACTGATTACTGGTATGGCGGTGGTACCGTATTGGCAGAAGATAGTTCTAATTTTGGTATTTCAGCAAACGAAACCCGTATTAATACGAAATATGTACACGGCGATGTTACCGGCTTTATTGAAATGGACTTTTACGGCAACGGTGTATCAGGTGGTGGTAATGAAATTATTTCTAACTCATCAAAACCACGCTTACGCCACGCGTTCATAAAATACAAAAACATTTTAGTTGGCCAATACTGGACAACATTTCAAAACACCAGCTCTTTAGCTGAAGCTGCTGACTTTGCTGGCCCTTTAGTTGCTTCTGCATTTATTCGCCAAGGACAAATTCGTTACACCATGGGTGGATTACAAGTTGCAATTGAAAACCCAGAAACCTACGGCGGTAATAACATTACCCAAGGTGGCACAGCAAATGATGGCACACCTGACGTTATCGCTAAATACACCTTCTCAGGTGACTGGGGTAATGTATCGGTGTCTGGTGTTGCTCGCCAGCTAGAATCAGCTACAGGTAATACCGAATCAGCATTAGGCTACGGGGTTGCGGGTCGTATAAACACCTATGGTAAAGACGATTTCCGCTTTCAACTTCATGGCGGTAATGTAGGTCGTTATGTAGGTGTAACCGCATCAACAGACATGGTGGGAGAAGAAGTAGAAGATACGACCTCGATTATGGTTGCTTATCGTCATTTCTGGACAGAAGACACACGTAGCTCAGTTTTTTATGGTAACACCACTACAGACGAGTCTGACCGTGATAGAACTCATTGGGGAGTTAATGTATTTAAAGACTACACCAAAGAGCTTTCTTTTGGCTTAGAGGTAGGTAATTTTGAAATGGAAGAACTAGATGCCGACTCAAATTACTTCCAGTTTTCAGCCAAATATACGTTGTAGTTAACGTTGTAATTAACAAATTAAGATAAAAAGTAAATTTATCTGCTCGTTTACTTAGCCAACCTCTTGATAGAGTTGTTTTTGGGAAGCTAACGCTTCCCTTTTTTTATTCTTTAATTTTTAATAAGTTGAACCGACTGAAATACCGAAAACCGTATCAATAGAATCACCACTAAGATACGTTTTAGCGTGAAATCCAATATTTACAATATCTGTATCTTTTACTAAACCTACTTTTAAAAATACACCGCCATCAACATCAATATCTTCAGAATAGCAGTCATCACAAAACCCAATTGAGCGTTCAGAATACACCATAAAATCAGCACCAAGTTGTCCATAAATAGCGACATCACTTGCTTCACCAAAAAAATGAATACGTCCTATCGCCGCACCTAATAAAACGCCGCTAGCATCTGAGGTTTCATTTGATTTATCGCCTCTATTTCCAAATCCTTTACCGACAACTTCTTGGCTAAATTCCCAATTATCATCATAGGCAAGGTAGCTTGCCGACAGAGTTGTTATCCAATTACTTTTAATATAATCAACATCAACACTAAATCCTAACGCTGAATCTTCAATGCCGTAAAACCTTACATTATTATCAAAATTTGTTTGATTAACTGAAATGCTCCATTCCCATTGGTTATCTACTACATAGATATTTTCTGCCTCGGTTACAATTTCTGTTTCTTCAAAAGCATGTAGTTGAAAAGATAAAACGAGTGATAAAGCAGCAATGATTTTTTTCATGAAAAGTCCTTTTATATTAAATATTAAGAAGCCTAGAGATATTTTCACAACAATATAAATTAAATGCCCTTTATTAGCAAAACAACAAGCTACTTTTTGGCATAAATAGTGCTTTAGTCAATACATAAAATAAACCGTCAAACATTTGAATTCTTGGAGAAGCTTATGGAATTAATATTATTTGCCATGGTAAGCCTTGTTGTTATTGTTGCCCTACTCGCTAGTCGATTAAATGATAATAGCTTTCCTTTTCCATTTGATCGTAAAAGTGCCATTTTTACGCCAGCCGAAAAAAACTTTCAAAACTTAGTTGAACAAGCCATGGGCTCAGATTACCGCGTACTTAATCGCGTTAAACTGTCTGATATTTTAACTATTCGAAATGGTGTATCGAGTAAAGCAAGTCAAGCAGCAGCTAAAAATGCTGACAAAAAATATTTAGACTTTGTTCTTTGTGACCGAAACTCAATGAAGCTTTTAGGTGCGATAGACTTAGTTGATACTCAAGGCAAAGGCTATAAAATTAAAAAAGACTGGTTTGTAAGTGGTGCGCTAGAAGCCGCTTCAATTCCTCATTTAAGGATTAAAGTAAAAGCCAATTACACCGTTGAAGAAATACGTTCATGCATCAACACACGTTTAATTGGTACACCTCAACCCGAGCCTAAAATGAAAGGCAGTGTGATCCCAGCCCCGATGGTACGCGTAAGATCTAAAAACACAGCAGGTGTATTAACTCCAGCGGCTGCTCGCTCTCAATTAGAAGCCATAAACAAACCTAAGTCAGCAAGACAAATACCCGCTCCCAACGTAGCTGCTTTACCTCACTAACTTTTTATATACCCGTTACCACTCAAGATGCGTATTTCAAAATCTTAAATGGTAACGGGTATAGATAACAACTCACCTGCTAAGTTGTTATCGCTATTTACCTGCTTGTATCTAATCTTCTCCCTTAAAAATACTCCCTGCTTTTCCTTAACATTACCGCTATAATTGCCCCAATATTTCGAAAAAATTAACGGAAACATCTAATGAAAGCAGGAATTATTGGCGCAATGGAGCCTGAAGTTGCCATTTTAAAAAGTAAGCTCGAAAACTGTGTAACCACTGAACACGCAAGTTATACATTCTACGAAGGTTCATTAAACGGTAACGATGTGGTTATTGTACAGTCAGGTATAGGTAAAGTTGCTGCAGCATTAGCCACGGCTTTTTTAATTGATAAATTCAAACCTGATTATATCGTCAATACGGGTTCTGCAGGTGGTTTTGAGCAGTCATTAAAAGTGGGCGACATTGTAATAAGTAACGAAGTTAGATATCACGATGTAGATGTTACTGCGTTTGGCTACGAAGTAGGTCAATTACCTTCTAACCCTCCGGCTTATATACCTCATACTACGCTAGTAGAAGCAGCGCAAGAAGGCGTAGAAGCACTAAGTTCAACATTAGAGACCCCCATACAAACCTTATTGGGTTTAATTACAACGGGTGATACTTTTATGACGGCGGAAAACGATATAGCTAAAGCGCGTAAAAACTTTCCAACCATGGCAGCCGTTGAAATGGAAGGTGCTGCTATAGCGCATACCTGTCATCAACTAAACGTTCCTTTTGTTGTTATTCGTTCAATGTCAGATATTGCAGGTAAAGAGTCTCCTTCGTCATTTGAAGCTTACTTAGAAACCGCATCAATCAACTCGTCTCAACTTGTTTTAAATATGCTAAACGTATTAAAAAATAAGTCATTAACTTAAATAAATAGATCGTATACATGAATCATTTTTTACTAGACAATCCTTTTGTTTATCCCCTAACAATATTTGTTGTGGTTGTTCTAGTAAAAATATGCCTCTCCATATTCTTTATTAAAGAACCCATGCACCTCTTTCGTTTTTTTTGCATTCAGTTCGCAAAAAAAGTGAATAATCAAAACAACAACGCAAACCAGCAAAAAATAGCTGGATTAATGGCAACATTAATCACCCTATCGCCTTTACTGATTATTCTCTGGTTATTTGAAAGTTTCATTGAAGTAGACTGGCTTTGGCAAGGATTTTTATTATATTTTGCTTTAGGATCCTTCGGTTTAACTCGCACCTCACTTAAAACAGCTAAAGCCTTGGTAGCCAAAAACACTTACGACGCTAAACAATTCATTGCACCTGTTACATTAAGAAACACCGACAAATTATCTTCTTTAGGTATAACCAAAACCTGCATTGAAATGCAGTTATTACAAACCATTCAACAATGTTTTACTGTAGCTTTTTTATATTTTTTATTAGGGCCTTATGTCGCATTAGCTTTCAGGTTACTACTCGAAATGCACTACAGTTGGAATATAAAACAGCCGCAATATAAAGCCTTTGGAGCCTTTGTAAATAAGTGTGTTCATTTATTGCAATGGTTACCTACTCGACTTTTTGTTTTCTTTTTTATGTTAGGCACTTTAGGGCAAAACTTTATTTTATTTTGGCGACTGATCACAAAACATTTCTTCGCCCTTAATAACTCAATTGCGGTTTACGCGCTAGCACTTGCTATAGGTAAAAAACTCGGTGGTGTTGCCATGTATAACGACACTAAGGTTAGGCGTTTAAGTTTTAACGACAGTGCATTAGAGCCAGAACCTAGTGATATTATTTATGCAACAAAACGTATTAACCAAGTACTTTATTTTTCGTTTTTATCTATTGTTTTTTCAATCACACTTTACTTAATTTTGACCATAAAAATTTAGGCTTTGGCTGATAACAAACCGTTAAAATTAAGATTAAAAAACGTACCTAGAATAAAAGCAATTATTACAATACACTTGTTCAACTCAACGATGTTATTTGTGCTTATTACTATTTTCTTATACAGCAACATGGATGAGCAACTTACCAAACCCACTGAAGTTTGTGAGAAAAAACAAACATGGAGATTAAGTAACCTCAGCTCGGGATAAGCAAAGTTACTCAACAAGCTATTTTTATGCCTAATATAACTTAGGAAAACAACGATACAGATTAAGATTTTGATAAATAAGAATTTTAATTCATTATCTAACATTCATTAACCCGAGTTGAGGTTAAGTAACCTGAACTCGGGTTAAGTAATCTCTTATAACAAAAATCATAGGATAGATAAGGTATAAAAATGAAAAAACTGATTATTAGTTGTTTATCAACCGCAGTTATCATAGGTTGTGTTTCAACTAAAAAAGAGTCACAAGTGACAACTGTTGATCTTCAACCTAATGTTGTTTCAGACAATTTTCAGCCGTCAAACTGGCAATTAGCATGGCATGATGAATTTGACTACGTTGGTGAAAGTGGTGCCAAAGAATTGGATAAACGCTGGGATGCTCACCACGGACCAAGCCATCATATTCTTTCTAGCCGCTGGCGTGAGAATGTTGAAGTAAATGAGGGCGCTTTATATCTTGTTAATCGTAAAGAAAAACGCGCTGGACAAGAATGGACATCAGGCAGTATTCGTACGAAAGAACAATTTAGTTACGGATATTATGAAGCACGATATAAATATGCCGCATCAAATGGTACGAATAACTCTTTCTGGTTAATGTCATATCCGCTGGGATCACAACCACCAAAAGGTAAGTTGTTTGAAATAGATATTAATGAAGGCCATTACCCCAATGAGGTGAATACCAATATTCATAATTGGAGCGATATTACGGTAAATGAAAAGGGTAAAAAAACACATCCATCTGATTCACGAACCTCTACTTACGGTGCAAAACATAAATATAATTATCCATTAGAAATTCCTGTTACTACTTCAAAAATACGCTTCAGTTCTAATAATTTTAAACCTTTTCATATCCGCGATTTTAATGTTTTTGGCACCCATTCATCAGCAACAGCCACAAGTAATTTATCACAAAGTAAAGACCTAAAATTAACAGGCTCAAAATCTAACAATTTACATAACTTGTTAGATAACAATATTAACAGCAGTTGGGTATCACAAACTGAAGGTGAAAAATGGTTTGAGCTTGAATGGAAAACACCGAAAACTATTTCTGAAATCGAGTTTATCAATGGTTGGTTGTATAAAGGTAAAAGTTGGTCTGGCTTAATTACCGATTTTAAAGTTCAATATGAAACACCCAACGGTTGGCGAGATATTGCGACTTTAGATATTACAAAATCAATTAACTTTGCTGAGCAATATCACACTTACGGTTTAGAGTGGAATGAAGATGAATTGATATTCTATTTTGATGGAGAAGAAATTCGTCGCGAGAAAAACGAAATAGCTCACAGCTTAACACCTATTTGGTTAAGCCTTGCCATTATTAAATGGGATGGTCCTGTAACAGATAAAATAGATGGAACCAGTATGAAAGTAGATTATGTTAGGTACTTTAAACCTAGCAAATAGCTTTACTATTCAAAAAACAATATTAAAGCCTGCACCATTTAGCAGGCTTTTTCTTTTTTATCTGCTATTATTTTAATCACAATTTATACCATAAAAAGCTAAGGTCTATTAAACTTTATAGGTATTAAATCAATCGCTTTCCATCGGAGCACTTATGTTTATTAAAAAATTATTATCCTTCGCTTTATTTAGCCTGCTGTCATTGAACGTATTTGCAGAGCAAACAGCTACAATTTCTCAAGCTGAACTTGTGAAATTATTAACGCAACCAAACGACTCTAGTTTTATTGTATTAGATGTAAGAACACCACAAGAATTTAACGAAGGACATATCAAAAATGCGATTAACATCAGCCACAATACCGTTAAAGATAACTTGTCTGTTTTAGATAAATACAAAGATAAAATGGTGGTTGTACATTGTCGTTCAGGTAAAAGAGCACTAATCGCTGAGCATGTACTGAAAGAAAATGGTTTTTCGAATCTTCGTCACCTTGATGGCGACATGTTAGGTTGGGTTGACGCTAAGTTACCTTTAGTTAAAGAGTAACCTAGCCCCTAAATTATATATCCAAACAACCAAACTTCGTTGCATAATACGCGCTTAAAAACATTAAAATGCGTAGCTTATTCCTACATTTAAGGTGCTTGATTTTAAGTCATTCATTTTATGATATTGCAAACCAGCATTCATACCAATTCCCATATCCCAACGATATTCCCAACCGGCTTCTAACATAAAGCCAACGCCATCTTCATCAGCAATTTTCTCTTTGTTTAACTCAATCTCATAGTTGTAATAACTTAAACCTGCTTTAGCATATAACTTGTTACGTTTTGATAAAGACAAGTCAGTTTTTAATGCAACCACTACAGCATTTAATTCAAGATCATCTGCTGCTAAATCAAACAAGTCGTGTCTGTCATCGTCAGAATAACATTCCCACTCACCCGACCTTTTTTTACAATCCCAATCCGCATCAGTGCCACCTAACAAACCCACTTCTACTGAATAAAAAGGTGCGAATTTGTAATTGTAAAATAAATAAGATGTGCCGTAAGCCTCTCCCTCTTCACCTTTATATTCCATATTACCACCACCGAGTTGAATACCTACACTGTGAGGTGTTTTAGTTTCAGCAAATACTGCTGTAGAAATGGTTAACGCTATAATGCTTGTTGCTAATGAAGTGAATAGTTTCATGTTTAATCCTTGTAAAATCATATTTATTTAAGATGAAACTATTATCGAGGATTAGTTCAAACTAAGCTGTTTGAGAAGTGTTTTCAAACTGTTTGAAAATGTAATAAATTGATAAAAAGATAAACACTCATATTAAACTTTGTAAGTATGACCGTTTTGAGAACTTCAATCAGCAATACCGCCATTAAACTTACGCTGAAATACATTTATTAGTGTATCAAACCCGTTAAATACTCAGTTCAAAAGCATAAATTAAATTCATCTAATTATTTTTTAATTTATATTACAATATGTTAACCATATTTTTTATAGGGAATTTTATCAATTAATTGGTGATTGATTTAAAGTGTGCCACACTACTATATATCTTAGCTCTCCGTATTTATTTAATATGAAACTTAGAAAACTCATCATTTACATGCTATTTCATCTAACATGTTGCTACACAACATACGCTGTAGCTGAAGATAAAAAACTTATTATACTAGCCAGTAATAACATTGAAACGATTAGCCTTGAAGCTATCAGTAACTTGTATACTTTTAGACAAAAATTGATGCCTAATAGCGAAAGAGTACAGCTGACCTCCTTACCCCTTAATTCAGAAGATACGATAGACTTTACACAAAAGTTTTTTAATTATTACCCATACCAATTAAAGCGTATTTGGGATCAGGCTATTTTTTCAGGTAAAGCAAGAAGGCCGAAGTCATTTGATAATGCAGAAGACCTATTATCTTTTATAAAAAATAATGATAACGCCATTGGTTATTTGATTATTAAAACCTCAGAACTGACACAATTAAAGGAGATGTATAATGTTATTGCGATTATTGGTTAACATTGTTTTTCTTCTGTTTTGCGTTAATGCTACAGGTAAAACTACAGATGATATTTATATTAATGCTTATGTAGGCATAGGTTATGTTTATGAATCAGATAACAATTTTATTCATTCAGAAAAAGATAGTAATAAATTAATTGAAAGTGCGTTAAATCTAACCTACGAATACAGCAATAATATTTCGTTTGCAGGACAAGTAGCTTATCGTGAATTTGGTGAATACTTTACGGATAAAACACTAAGAATTGACTACGCTAATTTAAACTATACCGATAGCTTTATTAGCGACTCTGAACAGTCGCTATCAATTGGTCGCATAAAGATACCCAGTGGTGTGTATAACTCGTCGCGAGACACACCCATTACACGTCCTAGTATTATTATGCCTCAATCAGCCTATTTAGATTTATTTCGTAATCTTTGGCTCAGTACTGACGGTGTAATGTTATCTTCTTCACACCAACTAACACAGGGCATCATTAATTTAACAGCAGGTTACGGTAAATTATATATTGATGATAATTTCAATGATGTTACTTTAGGTTCTGAAACTTCAGGTGATTGGGTAGAAGGTAACATAACAGTATTTGATCTACGTTATAATTCAGGCGACCTCTTATTTGGTCTTTCATATAATCATGTTCATCCTGAATACCTGAAAGTCTCTAGCGATACATTACCTATTTACCCTATAGGAAATAAAATACCTTCTATAAGTAATGGAGATGTAGAAGTAAGTACTTACGTTGCATTTATCCAGTACAACATAAATCGATTCGAGATAACGAGCGAATATACATATCGAGATGTTGTTGTTTCTGGTTTTACTCCAACCCCGCCTAATAGCCGCCCAATGGAAGGTTATTACGCACAACTAAAATATGCAGCAACTTCATCACTCAACCTTATGTTAAGACATGAGAAATTTTATCGCTTTGCTGAAAGCAAAAATGGCTTAGAAACACTAATAGGCATAGATCCAGCGTGGTATAATAATGCGACAACTTCCTCAGTAGGTTTTAATTACAATATTGACGAACATTGGAGTGTTATTGCAGATATACATTATGTAGAAGGCTCGGGGTGGCTTCCTCCTTTTTCATATCAAGTACCTGAATCCGTGGAGAAAAAGCACTGGACACTGGCTGCTTTTGAAGTTGTTTATGTATTTTAGTTTGATATTATAAATGTATATAAAAATAGATTATTGAAGGGCTAAATATTGAAAGGATTGTTCAAAGGGCTATTATTTAAATCCGTTACCGTATTTTTTTCAATTGCTTTGGCTACCTTTTATTTAAGCTATTTATATACGAATTACAGCCAAGAAATTGGTATTAAGAATGAACTTAATCACATAAAAAGCCAAGTTGACCAAGCGTTAAATGTATTACTTCACCAAAGAGTTGAACAATTAACATCTCTTGCTGAAGAAATGTTTTTATTAAAAGAAAATAGTACTAAGCAAACAAAAAGTTCGTTAGACCATTTAAAAAATATATGGCCAAAAGTAAAAATTAATCGTTCGCTTACCAGCCTTTATCTTGATTCAGAAAAAGAGTTATTACTTGGCAAACCTCTACCTGAATTTTTAATACAACAAGGGATGAAAGCCAGACAAAACCTGCAACCTTTTCATCAAATTTATTGTGGTTTGTCTTGCGAAATTGCAATATCTATTCCTATTTATATTCATGGTAAAACAGCCTCTCTCACCCTAACTTCAGAACTATTACCTGCAATTGTTTATGCCAGCGAATCTTTAGATCTTGATATTGGCCTTATTAACCAGACAGAATTATTTAAAAACAATGATATAAGTCAAACCTATCCTTTTGAAATATTAACAAACATCAAAGATAACGCGCCGATAATCAATCAAATGGCGAAGCAGAAAAAGGAGTTAGCAACACTTAAAACGGGTTACCTTTATCATAACGAAGTAACAGATAAAAACATTTACTTTTGGGGGAAAGCTTTTGGCGAAAAAGGCAATGAAGCCACTTTTATTTTCCTAAAAGATGTAACTCTCACTATGCACAAGTATCAAACTCAAAAAAAGAGCATACTATTTCACAGTGCTGCTATTTCATTTGGTATCATCATTGTTATTGTTATGTTAGTTTTTTTCCCTTTAAAAAGATTACACCTATTAACCGATGTGATTGAAGCCATTGGAGTTAAAAATTATAATCAAGCGAAAAAAATATTAGGAGACCTTAAAAGCTCAAACAGTAATGATGAATTAAGCACCTTATCATTCGCTATGAATAAAGCGCTACACCGTATTGAAGGTTACGAAAAAAAAATAGTCGCCAACCAAAAAGCATTTAAACAGCAAGCCACTGTAGATAGCCTCACAAAACTTTTAAATAGAAATGCTTTCATTCAAAATTTAACAGAATTACAAGAAGACCCACAACATAATGAAATTGCATTAGCCCTTATTGACTTAGACGGATTTAAACCCGTAAACGACAACCTAGGCCATGAAGCTGGCGATGATGTATTAAAACAAGTAGGTCAACGGCTAAATAACATTTCTATCGATAAGGTGGTTGCATACCGTTTAGGTGGCGACGAGTTTGTTGTGAGCATTGAAAACATAGCCAACAAACAACGTTTATATGACCAATTACTATCACTATTTAATGATAACTTTATTGTTAGCGGTACAACCATAAAAATAACGGCGAGTATTGGTATTGCAATAGGTCATTTATCAACATCATCCCATAGTGAATTACTTCGCCAAGCTGATATTGCAATGTACGAAGCTAAAAAACTCGGTAAAAATCGATTCTGCGTATTTGAATCTTCGATGATGGAGTATTCAAATTTACGTTTTACCATAACTAATGACTTTATAAGCTCCCTTAAAAATGGCGATATTTATCTTAATTTTCAGCCCATTATTGATCTGAAAACACAAAAAATAATGAAGTTAGAAGCACTGTCTCGCTGGAATCATTCACAAGTTGGTTTTATCAGACCCGATATTTTTGTTTCCATCATTGAGGGAACCTCTTATATTCAAGACTTAAGTTACTGGCTTATTAGGCAATGTATATTACAACTTGTTGAACTGAGAAATGGCGGCTTTGACGATATTATTATTTCAATAAATATCAGTGCCGCACAAATTTCTGATGATAACTCAATAGGATTTATTAAAAATGAATGTGATAAGCACACTGTGCCTTATCATTTAATCGAATTAGAAATAACAGAAACCTCACTAATTTCCAACTTTAAAGCCGCTAAAGACTGGATTAGTAATGCCCAAAACATAGGTTTTAAAGTATCTATTGATGATTTTGGTACCGGTTACTCATCACTATCCTATTTAACGCTTTTTCCTTTTAATACAGTAAAAATAGATCGTTCTTTAATTAAAAATATTCCTGAAGATTTAAACCAACAAAAAATAGCTAAATCGATTATTAGAATGCTACAAGAGCTTGAAGTTGACGTGGTTGTTGAAGGTGTTGAACATGAAGCTCAGTTTGATGTAATTAAAAAATTAGGCGCAGATATGGTACAAGGTTATTATTTCTCAAGACCATTAAACAAGAAAAGTTTAAATAAGGTTTTAGATGATTATAAAACTAACCAATGCATATTTCCTCCTTGTAAAGATTAAATTCAACGAGTAATACATTTTAGGTTTTACTTTATTCGTTTTACATAAAGTTAATACATGTAATAACTAAACAATCATAGTTTAAAAACGATGATTGTTTAGTATGAAGTAAGTAACCTGAACTTAGATAAGTAATAAAAATCTAAGTAAATGTGTTTTCAATAACCACTTGGTTTAAAGGTAACTGCCCGCCCCTTGGAAAAGCCGGTTTTTCAGCTTTACCAATCGCCACAAACATACTAATCACATGGTCTTCAGGTAACTTGATTAATTCAGCGACCTTATTAAAATCAAAACCATCCATAGGGACCGAGTCATATCCCATAGCTTTTGCACTCAGCATTAAAGTTTGTGCTGCCATACCACAAGACCTCATGGCTTCGTCACGCTGAACACTGTCTTTACCTTGATAATATTGCTCAATCATAGGCAATAAAAATTGCTGTGTTTCTACGGGCGCATTTACCCAATAACGTTCAGGTTGCTTTTTCCAAGCATTTAAATCAGCGCAAAGCACAATAAGTACCGACGCATCAGTCACTTGAGCTTGATCCCAAGCAGCAGCTCTTAACTGTTCACGCAAGGCTTTATCTTTTACCACCACAAACCGCCAATTTTGTATGTTATAGGCAGTTGGCGACAAAACAGCTAACGACAATAATTGCTCTAATTCATGATCAGGTATTTGATAATCTTTTTGATAATGTTTAATTGAACGTCGTGCAGTAATTGCTTCTAATGTATTCATAATAAAATCCTCATACTAAGTTGGACTTATTATCTACTATTGCAACCTTCAAGATAATAACTAAAATATAACAATATCTTTTGCATAAAGTGCAACAATAAAAATTCAATCTAAGTAGCTCATTCTCATGTTTAACAAATTAAAAATATTTGCCAAGGTTATTGAATGTGGAAACTTCTCAAAAGCAGCAAAAGCCCTTAATACCACTACCTCTTCCGTGTCTCGTCATATTGATGCATTAGAACGAGAATTAGAAATAACACTGCTAAACCGCAGTACTCGCCATATAGGTTTAACCGAAGCAGGTGAAAAGCTACTAGATAGATCTAAAAAGCTCATTGCTGATTTTGACGACACCATTAACATTATTAAACCCACAACAAGTGAACCTGAAGGGCATTTAAAAATATCGGTATTCGAAAGCTTTGGTCGACTTTGTATTTGCCCGTTGTTACCAAAATTTTTAGCTAAATACCCAAAAATTAGCATAGATATCGCGTTAGAAAATAAAATGACTAATTTGTACCGTGATGAAATTGATTTAGCCATACGCATTGGCGAACCAGAAGACTCAAGTTTGATCATGAAAAAGCTGGTAAATAACCGCGTGGTTATTTGTGCGACCCCAACATATTTTGAAACTCACACCTCACCTAAATCTCCTAACGACTTAACTAGTCATAATTGTTTAACGGTAAAAACTAACAATCATGGCAGGTTTTGGTATTTTAAAAAAGCAAAGCAATGGTTAAAAATCCCTATTGCTGGCAACTTAGTATCGCAAGGAGGATCTCCCTTATTAATAGCCGGAAAGCAAGGCGCTGGAATTTTATTATTATCACATTGGATGGTAAAAAATGAATTAGAACAGAACGAACTGATTGAAGTACTCGCCGACTGGCAAGCATCTTTGTATGAAAGTGGAAATGGTAATATTTATGCGGTTTTCAAAAGTAACAAATACATGAAACCCGCATTAAGAACGTTTATTGATTATATTGTAGAAGAGTTATCAGGAATGTAAGCTCACGCTAAGCTTCAATACCCCAGCCATCGTTATAACCGTTAAACTTCGTAGCTATTTGCTCAAACTGCGCTTCTTGAGCCACAATAGCATCGTAGATAGGTGTTATGTTTATTGAACAGTCTAAATCCCAAACATTAGGTGTTTCGTCAGGATGAATATCGCACGTAATGTCTGGTGCTACTTCAGCAAGATGAGCAGCCATCGCTTCTGCATCTTCTTTTTGTGCAAATAATTGAAAAAAAACAACGTTATGCACAATCGTTAAATCAATACCTGCTTCCTGCATTTCTGCCAATACTTGGCCTGTTTCATCGTTTGGAAAGGTCATGGTGCTACAAAGCTCTATAAAATATGGCTATCGCCTGAAATAATTAAAAGCATTATAAACGCCAATATTTTAAATGGATATAAAACTCATCAATTAATGATCAAAGTTACTCCACGGTAACCAATGTAAACCTAAGCGTAAGCTATTAACTATTTGTGCTTCGCTGTTTGAATGATATCCGTAAACACGCAGTCCAAAAATATGAAGCATAATACTTGCGGCTCTTTGATTAGCTTCATCTTCGCTATAAATGGTTGCAAGCTGCTCCGCATATATACCTTCAATAGTTGCTAAATAGTTTGAAATATATTCTCTCAAATCGCTTTGTTCATCTAACTCGAGTTGGCTTTTTAATAAAAAACAACTGCAATAACCAGCTTGTGCTGACTCTTCTACAAACGAAAGCAAAATCTCACAAATGGTTTGTTCAACACCTTGTTTTTGATTAAATTTATCCTTTAAGTTATCGATTGAACTTTGAGCATAAAAATCAATAGACTCTTTAAATAAACCTTCTTTGTTACCAAAAGCTAAATAAACACTCCCAGGTTTTAAGCCGGTTACTTCAAACAAAGCCTGCATCGACGTTGCACTATAACCTACTCGCCAAAAAAGAGATGTGGCTTTATCTAAAACGCTTTGTCGATCAAATTGTATTTTTGCCATGTTCCAAGTTACTCACACTTTGCACTATGAAGAGCATATTACAATAAATTGAATATTTGTTCAAAAACAACTTGAACGATCATTCAAAAGATGATTGAATGAACATTCAAGATGAATTAACGCTTAGGATCAATCATGTCTTTAACTGAAACAATTAACGAATATAAAGTGGGCTTTAAAGAAAAAGCACCAAAAAATGTACAAGAACTTATGCAGCAAGCTACACAAGCACTTGCTGACTCAGGTATTACTTTAAAATCACCTAAAACAAACGACACTATGCCAGCATTTACTTTACCTAATGCTCAAGGCGATAACGTTTCATTATCAAGTTTATTAGAAAGTGGCCCAGTGGTTGTTACTTTTTATCGTGGTGGCTGGTGTCCGTACTGCAACTTTGAATTACGTGAATATCAAAAATCATTAGCAGAAATAAAAGCATTAGGCGCAACCTTAGTTGCTATTACTCCTGAACTACCTGATGCATCGCTTACAACCTCAGAAAAAAATGAGCTAGAGTTTGAAGTACTAACAGACGTAAATGCAGAATACGCAAAAAGCTTAGGCTTAGTGTTCTCTCTACCTGAAGCATTAAGACCTATTTATTTATCATTTGGTATTGATGTAGAAGCACACAATGGTGAAGGTCAATTCGATTTACCACTGGCTGCAACGTTTGTAATAGCAAAAGACGGCACAATAGCCAGCGCTTTTGTTGATGCAGACTACACAGCAAGACAAGAACCAAGCGACGTAATAAACACGTTAAAAAGTTTGTAAGCTTACTAACTAAAACTAAACAAGGCGCGGCAATAGCGCCTTTTTTTGTGTTTGATGATGTATAACTATCACCGTGAACAAAATTTGACAATCTAAAATCATTTTTTGTATTCGCATACTTTGTCAGATAAAGTAATGACGTTTATTTAAAGGAATAAAATAAAGAATATATATGCTCTCAGTAACCTACCCTCAAATATTAGCTTTAGTCGAAAGTTTTCCTATTGGTATAATGCCTGTGTGGTTAAATGTCGATAATATTCCAAAGCTAGTTGTAAAAGCTCCAAAAGAGGCTATTTTAGCAGCCAAGTTAGATAAAGGATTTAGTATTTATACGGTACCGTTAAACAGCAACGGAATCCTGACATATGCTTTAATATCGGCATTTTTTGATGATGCTGATGAACCTTTAGTTATTTATACACCTATGTTTAAAGAGCCTGGTGTAGAAACCCTTAAGGATACTATTCTTACTAAAAAGTTAGATGTTTATTTTTTTGATGACTTAAATCGAGAATTACTTGGTTATAAGGCAACTTTAGAATGTGATCCGATAACACAAAAATTTATCAAAGATACTCCGCTAGCACCATTTAGTAATGAAACTGCAAAAATTCTACATACAAAAATGAGTAATTGGTTTGGTCGTAGGACTGAAAAAGACGACTCATTAGCAATCAAAGTAACGTTTAATGAAGCATTATTCACAGAAGATTTGTTTATTCAAGATATGAGACCTGAAAATCACAGCTATCAAGGGAGTAATTCAAGTAGCTATAGCCAACTAGTTAGAGATGAGCCGGGAGAGTTTCAAGAACGAGATATAGCCCAATCACTCCGTAGAATATTTCGATCTAATTGTATCTATTTAAATCCATTACGAGTTCAAGATAAAGAAGAAATTGCTGACTTATTAGTAATCACAAATAAAAATATTCTCTTTATCCAAGCAAAGGATAGTCCAAATATAGAGCGGGTATTGAAAAACTCAATATCTCGAAAAAAATCGACTACTCAAAAATCACTAAAAAAGGCTTGTAAACAATCTAAAGGCGCTATTAAGTATGCTAAATCAACTTCTTCAATGAAGATGATTATAGGAGGAGATGAAAAAAGTATTTCACTGGAAGGCCGAGAGATAAGAGTCTTGATTGTTGTTAAAGAGCTATTTAATGATGAATATCCAGTTTATAGTGAAATCCTTTTAGCATTAGCCAACGAGATTAGGACTCCCTGTATTGCAATTGACTATAATGAACTATTGATGTGGACATCAAATTTAGAAAGTGAAAATGCATTTTATTCAACTTTTGATCAAGTTTTTATTCGTGGAGTTAAAGATGGTAAATTCACAAGATTACCTCGTGGACTCATATAAATACCTGGATATTAAAATAGGTTAGTTGATTAACTATCTTTTGACTAATAGTTAATACTCCAATAAATAACACTAGATTATTAGTTCATAGTTAATGACAGCAAAACAATAAAAATTAGCCTTCATAAAAATAATAATTACAGTTTTTAGCTTTTCATGTCTATCTAGACGTTATTCAATTAAAGTCGGATACTCACCCAAAATTCAACGCACAACCCTGTAAAAACTGCTGAATCTTTTTCTCTTTATAAAGGTCGCCTTTATTGGGCTGATTTTGAGCGAGATGAGGAAATAAGCGCTGCTTTTAAGAATTCATCGTGGCTAGGTAAAGACGATACGGGTTCATGCTTTGCGTGTTTAACTTTAGCCAACATCTCGTTTAACGCGGCTTCTGAAACACTGTTTGCTATAGGGTGATAGTCTTTAGGTATTATGCCCTGCCCTACCATAACTTGTAACCAAGAACTGTCTTGAAAAAGACCCTCTTGCTCTTTAAATAATCGACCATTTTCTGCAAACAATTCAATTTTATGAGCTAGGCTGTCAGGTACATTCATCGTTCTCATGTCTTGCCAAAAACGACTGTCGGTACGTTGATTAACGTGGTAATGCAAAATAATAAAGTCTCGAACTTGTTCAAACTCTACTTTTGATTGCTTGTTGTATTCACTCACTAAAACATCGCTAATTCCTTGATGTGGAAACAAGTGTATTAAACGCGTAATAGCTGATTGAATAAGGTGAATGCTAGTTGATTCAAGCGGCTCTAAAAAGCCACTTGATAAACCGATAGCGACTACGTTTTTATTCCATTGCTGGCGTCTGCGCCCGGTGTTAAAACGTAATAACTTAGGATCAGCTAAAGGTTTAGTGTCTAAATTAGCAAGCAGTAAGTCTTGCGCCTGTTGGTCGCTATAATAACGGCTGCTATACACTAAGCCATTGCCGTTACGATGCTGTAAAGGTATGCGCCATTGCCAACCAGCAGAATGTGCAATTGAGCGAGTGTAAGGTAAGGTGCTTTCTAAGCGTTCTGAGGGAACAGCAATAGCGCGATCGCACTGTAACCAATGACTCCAATCTTCGTAACCGGTAGCAAGTTTTTCTTGAATCAATAAACCTTTAAAGCCTGAACAATCAATAAATAAGTCGCCTGCTATTTGGCGGCCGTCGGTTAGCTGTAATGCTTGAATATAACCTGACTCTTGGCACTGTTGCACATGCTGAACCATGCCTTCAGTTCTTTTTACGCCTACTTTTTCGCTAAACTTTCTTAAAAACTGAGCATATAATCCTGCGTCAAAGTGATACGCGTATGGCATGTCGTAAATAGGATCTTGGCTGTTTATTTTGGCGAACTTGCCCGCTTCAGCGCACAGGTAATTTAAATCGTATTGCCACAGATGTTGGTCGTTTTCTAATTGATTAACGCGCTTTAATAAATGATGAAATTGGCAAAAAGCTAAACTGCGATTAGCAGCACCAAAGGTGTGGTAATAACTGTCACCTTGGCTTTTCCAGTTTTCAAATTTAATAGCAAGCTTGATGGTGGCTTTGGTTTCACGTAGAAACTCAGCCTCATCAATGCCTAACACACTGTTAAAAAGTTTAATGGGTGGAATAGTCGCTTCACCAACGCCTACCGTACCTATTTGTTCTGACTCAACTAATTCAATTTCAACAGCACCAATAAGCCTTTTAATCATAGCTGCCGACATCCAACCCGCTGTGCCACCACCTAAAATTACAACTTTTTTGATTACTTTATCCACTTTATTGCCCACTCGTTATTGATTTATAAAAAAACAAAACATATTCAGGTAAAAAAAAACCTGCCAGTTAATCTGACAGGTTTTATTTTACTTGCTAACTACATAACAATGCATACGGCTTAAAATTTATAATGCATGCCTAACTGATAAGTAGCACCAAAGCTCTGATACTGATTAATATTGCCGTTTGCATCAAGTTGAACGGTATCTTCACCTGTAATGTTTTGCCCAGAGAAGAATAAACTTAAACCTTCAAGCTGTTCAAAACCACCTTTACCAAAGTCATAACCTACTTGTGCATCCCAAAGTTCTGCACCCTCATCATCAATTTGTGTAAGAGCTAAACTTAAACCACGAGTTTCTGTTGCGAAACGGTCACGTTTAGTACCAGTAATACGGGCTTCAAAGCCGTTCATTTCATAATACCCAGTAAAAGAGTAACTTTCCTTAGAAAGACCTGGAACATCCGTACCGTCTTCAAATTCACCATCAATAAATGTTGCACTACCAGTAAAGCCAAAGCCTTCTAACATGTCGTCTATTAAACGAAGAGGAACACTTGCTTGTATTTCATATCCACGTACAAATCCAGTTAACCCATCTTCACGAAATGTTGTAGCACCTGTGAATTGAACAGGAGGTAATGGACCATCAGCAATACCATCATTATCTAAGTCATGTTCACCATTTGATTGGTGGTATCCTGGGACATAAAATTCACTAAAGTCAGTTGCGACGATACCGTTACGATGCCAGTTAGTTAAATCTTTATAATAAAAGCTTGTTGCAAAAAAACCATCATCTGCAAAGTAGTATTCAAAAGATAAATCAAATTGATTAGCTTCTAATGGTTTTAATTTTGCGTTCCCTGAAGACCCCGACCAAGGGCTTCGATCAATTTGATTACTCAGTACAAAACTATTGTTGAAATTGAATGACACTTGATTGTTTGAACGCATATCATCTAATCGAGCTCTACTCATAACTTTTGACGCGGCTGTACGAATAAATACGTCTTCTGCAATTTCAAAACTTAAGTTAAGTGTAGGTAATACATCAGTATAAGTATCTCCATCAATCACTTCAGAAGAAACTACAGTAGTATCTTGACCAATATAAACATCATATCCAGCAGATTGCTGATCTACGTCTATAACTTGAAGTCCAAAGTTACCAGTAACGTATACATCACCAATTTCACCTTCAATATCTAACTTAACAAATGCCGTTATAATTTCTTCTTTAACAGTCCAACTAGTACCTAAACGATCTGTTTGAAGCTCTGAGGCATCGTGAGCTGTATAAAATCCATTTTCAAACAATGAAATAGCGTTATAAGCTAGTATTCCGTTAATACCAATAAAGTCTAAATTTGCTACACCTAAAGGATTGTCAATTGGAGCTGATGCAGGCCAATTAGGAGCCGTTAGGTAATACCCTGTATTAGAACGTGTTTTTTCGCGGTCTGAAAAGTTTACGCCAGCAGATATACCTTTCACATATTCGTAATCAAGTACACCTTGTACTTCTAAACGAAGACTATTTAATTTCTCGTCAGTAATCGGTTTGTTTATAAAACCATCTTGGGCATGATTAAAGTTTAAGTTGTCATCAACAAATCTATCTGCGATTGGTGCCAGACCACCACCCCACGCTTGTGGGCCAGCTAATTGAATAACACTAGGATCAGTCAAATCTACGCCTGATATACTTGGGTGGTCGCTAAACATTACACCTTTAGATGTCATTTCCCATGAACGAGCGGCTAAAGGACGTCCATCAATACCAGCACGACCAACGCCCGAATATGATTCCATATTCGTTATAGAACGCTCTACATCACCTGTTGAAAAGTCAGCAATACCAATCCAGTTATCAGAAATTTGGTACTCTAAGTTAAGCCCAAATGTTGTTAGCTTAGCATCGGTGTTGTTTACATCGTTACGAACAATAGAGTGGAAACCGTCTGTATAACCTGAAGTCACAACACCGTTTTCTACACCTGTAATGTTGTAATCGCCAGTGCCCCATTCAGCCATACCTTCTTCAATACCACGACGATTATCTTCCTCTTGGAAATCTATATACAATGCATCAAACTGAAATTTTAAATCATTGCTTGGTGCCCATTCAATAACTGCTGCAATAGAATCACGTTTCAGTAATCCCGAACGTACATATGAATCATGTCCACCTAATACAACGGTACCAGCTGGAACATCAACAGTATCAGTAGCTCTTCGCGCTGAATCAGTATTTACATTCGCGTAACCCCATGAACGAAATTGCTCTTCTTGAGCCGGAGATTCTATAGAGGAAATAACCAACGCGACACCTAATGTATCGTCAGCAAACTTTTCAACCATGTTGAATGCTAATTTATGACCTTTATTGTCATAATCTGGATTAGCTGAATCCATAGAGTTTTTTTCAAATACAGCATTAATTGCCATAGACTCTTCTGTAACTAACGGACTTACTGTTTGTAAGTCGATGCTACCACCAATACCCTGAGTAATCATTCCTGCCACAGGTGTTTTAGCGACTATAAGATTGGTAATAATTTCTGCTGGATATAAATCGAATTCAACACCGCGGTTTTCACCCATTCCGAGTAATTCACGGCCGTTTAATGTAGTACCAATGTAGTTTTCGTTAAAACCACGAATAGAAAGGCCACTTACACGCCCGTTACGGCGTTCACCTGTAACACCAGGTAAACGAGCTAAGGATTCTGCGATACTTGTCGATGGTAATTTACCAATATCTTCTGCTGAAATAGCTTCTACGATAGAGCTAGAGCTCATTTTAATTGCTTGAGATTTTATTAAGCTGCCTCGAATACCGGTAACTTGAATAACTTCTACTTCTTTTTCTACCGCTTTTTCTGTTTCTGCCGCATATGTTGGGCTGCTTAGTGCAACAAGTCCCGTTGACAATATAGCTAACGCAACTTTACTTGGTTTAAAATTTAACATAATTATTTATCTCCCCCATTCGTCCCTGCTTTAATTATTGTCAGTATTCCTTAACTGATGCATTAAGTGTATGTTCATGATCCGCGCTTTTCATCGGATGAAACTAATATAGAGTGCTGTTTTACCGATGAACATATGCTGCATACGTATTCATACACGGAGAGAATTTTGGCTTTTGCATAACTTATCTATACAAAAAATGATGGATAGATCATAATAGCTTAAGTAATTAGACACAAAAAAACCACCAACAAAATTATTTATTTTTCTTTTAAAAACAATAATTAAAAATAAAATCAACGTATAAAATATTGGCAATAATTTATACGTTTTTAAACTGTGAATTTAAAAAGCTTAATCCATCTTCACCTATAAATCCCAGTGTTGAATACGTATGTATTGGTATGTTTAAAAACCCAAAAACAAGTAAATTTAGCTCATCTATAATGTAACGACCTGAATTGGGTATACGGATGAATAATGGTTAAATTGATCACCACGGTATTGTGCTTGTTGCTAATATTATCTTGCCAAAAAAATAACAACATACCTGCCACAGTTAATATTTCACTTGCAGAGGCTTCAACGATACCATCAGACTATTCAAGCCACTGGATATCTCCAAATCTTATTTTAATACCTAAAATCAACGCGTTATTTAGTTATAAACTCGGTGTTTTAAATGATGAAAAAATAGAATATATCCCTTTAAGCAAGATTGCAGTACCAGAGTCGGTAATAGCAAAACATCCCCATTTAGCGTCTTTTCAAGGCCTTTCGTTTGTTAATAAAGCCAATATAAACCAAGCAAAAATAAAGCAGTGGTTAAAGGCACCGCTTGCTGTATTGGCTTTTGACTCAAAATCAAAACTTGTACATAAGGCTTATGTACAAACAGGCGTGTTACTTGATGTTTTATATACCTCATCAGAAAACGATGCTAACGAAGTGACTGACTTAGGTGCTACACTTTCACACACAAAAACCACATTCAAAATTTGGGCGCCTACAGCCAAATCCGTAGAATTACTGCTATTTAATGATGATAAATCACCTTATAAAACCGAAAAAATTAACCTAATCGAAGATAAAATTTCAGGTATATGGTTTGCTACCGTAAATGAAGACTTAACAGAAAAGTTCTATCAATATACCCTAAATGTATTTCATCCCAAAACCAATAAACAGGAGCAAATTACCACAACAGATCCGTATTCTTTAAGCCTTTCAACAAATAGCGAATATTCTCAAGTAGTTAACTTAAATGCCGCTAATACCAAACCTACACATTGGGAGTTACAGCAAGATGTTGTTATTGGCGCTCCGGAAAACAATATTTTTTATGAAACTCATATTCGCGATTTTAGTGCTTCTGATAAAGCCATTACAAATAAAGCGATTAGAGGTAAGTACATAGCATTTACCCTTGATGACTCTTTTGGTATTCAGCATTTAAAAGCTCTAAACGCCGCAGGTATTAACAACATTCATTTACTGCCAACGTTCGATATTGGCACCGTAAACGAAAACAGTAACGAAGTGATCAGTTTAGATAACAGCCTAGCTGAAGCTTGTAAAAAAACATCAATAATGGCTATTTGTGAAATTGATGCCGATAAAAGCATGAGTATTGGCAGCTATTTAACAACACTGTCACCTTCCAGCGATAAAGCCCAAGCTATTGTTTCAGCATTGAGAGAATACGACAATTACAATTGGGGTTACGACCCATTTCATTACACGGTTCCTGAAGGAAGCTACGCCTTAAACCCTGATGGTGTTAGCCGTATTATTGAGTTTAGAGAAATGGTGCAAAGCATTCATAACCTTGGCTTTAGAGTAATTATGGACGTAGTTTATAACCATACCCATAAAGCAGGATTAGCGCCTACTTCCGTACTCGACAAAATAGTACCTAACTACTATCAACGTTTACATCCGTACACCGGTGAAATAGAGCAATCTACCTGTTGCGACAATACCGCAACTGAACGAACAATGATGGCAAAGTTGATGACAGATTCGTTAGTTGTATGGGCAAGAGACTATAAAATAGATGGCTTTCGGTTTGATTTAATGGCGCATCAACCCAAAGCTTTAATGCTAGCCGCAAGAGAAGCCGTTAAAACAGTTGACCCTGATACTTATTTTTATGGTGAAGGTTGGAATTTTGGTGAAGTTGCGAATAATCAACAATTTGTACAAGCCAGCCAGCTTGAACTAGCAGGCACTGAAATAGGCACTTTTACCGATAGATTACGTGATGCTGTTCGCGGTGGCGCCTTTAACGCCGTTGGTGAAGGACACAGAAAAAGTCAAGGAATTGGCAACGGCCTTGCTAGCATTCCTAACGAGTTACAAACTAACGACCTTGCACAATACTATGTAATGATGGACCAACTCCGAATTGGTTTAGCGGGCAATTTAGCAAACTATCCTCTTATTAATCGCCATGGAGATACAGTTATTGGGAAAGATATTCCTTACGGAGATCAACCCACAGGCTACGCTTTAGATCCTGCCGACACCATTAATTACGTTTCTAAACACGATAATCAAGCCTTATGGGACAACAACCAATATCGTATCGCCTACCATGTTTCAACTGATGATCGCGTTCGTATGCAACTACAAAGTCTTTCATTTACTATATTAGCGCAAGGCATACCCTTTTTGCATATGGGCAGTGAGTTACTCAGATCAAAATCATTTTTACGCGATAGTTACGATTATAGTGACTGGTTTAACCGTGTAGATTTTAGTAAAGCAACAAACTTTTATAATGTTGGACTGCCACCAAAAGACAAAGATGAAGAAAATTGGAGCATGATCACCCAGCTATTAAAACAAAACGATGGTAAAGATCACGTATCAGCTAAGCATATTAAATTTAGTGCTAACGTATTTATGGATTTTATTAAACTGAGAATGAGCACGCCATTATTTAGATTAACCTCTGCACATGACATTATCGATAGGTTAACTTTTCATAATACCGGTAAAGAGCAAAAAATTGGCTTAGTGGTAATGCAAATTTCAGATGATGATAACCCTGTTCAGCTAGACGAAAACATTAATAACCTTATGGTAGTTTTCAATACAAACTCAACTGAGCAATTCGTTCCTTTTGAAGCAGCAAACACCTATCAACTTCACCCTATTCAACAGAGTGGTGCTGACAAAGCAGTGAAACAAAGTCGTTCAAATACCAATGGTTTTTATGTACCAGCATTAACAACTGCTGTGTTTATTAATTAACCTCAGCTCGGGATAAGCAAAGTTACTCAACAAGCTATTTTTATGCCTAACTTCGTTGAATTTATTACTAATAGCCAGCTATTAGATAGAAAAATTAGCCTTGTTATACACAAAAATATCAATGTTGAGAGACTAATATAACTTAGGAAAACAACGATACAGATTAAGGTTTTGATAAATAAGATTTTTAATTCATTATCTAACATTCATTAACCCGAGTTGAGGTTAATTAACTGTAGGTTTTAATATGAAATGGGTAGCTTTATTTTTTTCAACGCTAAAGGGATACTTTACAGCTGAGTAAACTGGCGTATTAAGTTGTGATAAACGTTATGTAGGTTATCTAACTCTGTTCTTGAGGTTTTACCTTCTTGAATAAGCGTTTGAATAGTTTGATCTAGCTGATACAAATTTTGACGTATGCTCGATTCTGAGATCATACTTTGCATCCAAGTAATCGCAGCTACGCGCTGGCCTTTAGTTACAGCGGTTACTTTATGTAAACTGCTTGACGGATAAACAACGGCATAACCTGCAGGAAGCTTGATTGATTGTTGACCAAATTCAGTAGAAATAATGAGTTCGCCGCCTTCGTATTCATCAGGCTCACTTAAAAATGTGGTCATTGATATGTCGCTACGAATTACTTCATTAGTATCTGGAATTCGCATTACTGCGGCATCTACATGATAACCATACTCTTCAGTTTCACTATAACGATTAAAACAAGGTGGAAATATTTTGTGAGGTAAAGCAGCTGATACCAGTTTGGGTGTTTCGCCAATGCGCGACAATAGCTGATTAGCTAATTGACGCACATGAGTATTACTGGCATCAGCTTGATTGTTATTTTTTACCGAAGCTGCCATTCCCATAGCTGTTTTACTACCGTCGTTCCAAGGAGCGTTGGCGAGTATCTCTCTATAAGTATTTACTTCTTCAGTTGATAAAATTTTATCAATAACAATCATTTATTTTCTCTAAATTAAAATTCGTATGTTGCTGTTAGTTTAGTATTAGCAGCATTACCAAGATACATAAACGAACCAGAGCGATATGCTGCAGTGTAGTATGTTTCATCGAATGCATTACCAATATTTAATCTAAACGTTAACGCTTCAGTGGCATAGTAGTTAGCAAATAAGTTAACAACTTGGTAGCTAGGAACAACAATGCTGTATTGGTTGTTAACAAAATCGTAACCAGCAGCAGTATCAGGTTGACCAGCATACATTTCGCTTTGGTAAGCGTAATCACCACCTACTACAAATGAGTCGTTTATTTCATAACGTAACTGTAAGTAAACACTCTTTTCAGCAAAGTTACTTAATGCTAAACCAACATTACTATTCTCTGTAGGATCTGCAATTTCTGGATATTCAGTATAAGAGTCTGTTACTTCAGAATCCATAATTGTTGCAGAAAATTGTACGCTTAATGCATCAGTAATGTTACCAACTAAACCTACTTCAATACCTTTTACTTTGTTTTCACCCGTATTTAATGAACCTAGAGCAGAATAGTCATCTTCACCTAAGCTTTCCATTACGTCAGATTTAGTAATTTGGAAAATTGACGCTGAAAGTAAGTAATTGTCATCAATCATTACTTTAGTACCAATTTCAAAGTTTTGTACACGCTCTGGTTTTGAATCTTTTACTTGTGAAGGGTCACCACAGATACCACCGTAACCACAGTTTGCACCTAAGTCTGACTCGCCACCGTTAATGTTAGTTGCAGTACTGTAGTTTACATAAACGTTAACATCTTCAGAGAAGTCGTAAATTACGCCGATGTTACCATTGTACATAGTGTCTGAATAAACATAAGGAGTTGCAACACCATCACTTATCGTTTGACCATCAAAATCAAAGCTATCAGCTCTAAGTCCGTAATATACGTCAAGTTTATTAGTTACATGTAAAGTATCGATCATATAGAAAGAAACCGTTTCAATATCGTTAATTGAATCAAGACCTTTATCTTCGTATGTTCTACCCATTACTTGATTAATGTTTTCTATGAAATCACCTGCACCATCAACAATACAGAAACTATCAGATGCCCCACGACGACCATTTGTTACACAATTAGTTGCGTTTGAGTAACCTAGGTTATACGCACCGTTTTTAACTGTTTCATCTGTATATTCAAAACCAAAAACAAAGTTATTCTCTAAACCAAATAGTTCAGTGTTTAAAAGTAAGTTGAACTGAGTGCTAACATAATGAACATCTTGGTAACCATTATGAGAACTTAAAGATACAGTCTCTGCACCTGGAGCAACTGGGTCAGAATCCGCACGCGAAGTGCCACTTGCACCTGTAGTAATGTAACCATTACTTGTTTCGCCATAACGCGTTGCATTGTAGATTGAAACATTATCGTTTACTTCATATTCAGTTCTTAACGTAAATGTTTTTACTTTAGATTTTAAGAAATCTTCGTCTTGAGCATAAACAGGAATATCTTCAACAGGTTCACGCGTATCACGATTAAAGTAGCTACCTAAGTCAGAAATATCTTCAGCGTCTAAATAGTAACCATCAGCAATAAACGATAAGTTAGCTGTTGGTAAATATACACCTGATAATTGCACACCATTTCGTTCACTTGATGCACCTTCACGACCTGGCTTATCTTTATCTGATGTTAATGCATTAATACGAACAGCAGAGTTTTCAGAAAGTGGTAAGTTATAATCTAACGTTACACGTTGGTATTCATCTGTACCTAAACCTGCATCTACACGACCAAAGTTATAGTTTACAGAAGCTTTTTTAGTAACACTGTTTACAGCACCACCAGAAGAACCACGACCAGCAAATGTTGAGCTTGGACCTTTAGTAATTTCAACACGTTCAGTGGCGAAACTTTCACGCGTGCTCATACCTGGATCACGTAAACCATCAACAAACACATCACTACGCGCTTCGTGACCACGAATAATGTAACGGTCACCAAACGCATTACCGTTCTCACCTGTACCTAATGTAATACCCGCTTGTGCTGATAAAATATCTTTAAGGTCAGTTTTACCTGCTTCTAACAATTGATCTTGTGTTAATACCGTGATCATTTGAGGCGTGTCGACAAGTGGTAGCGTACGGCGTAAATCACCTGACTCATCGTGTAAATAAACTGAAGTTCTTACTCCGTGAACTTCCATTAATTCAATCGCTTTTTTAGACTGATTTAATTCACATTTAGTTGATCCATCATCTTTACAATTATCCTTAACATCTTCTGCGTATAAACTACCGCTAGAAAAAACGAGTGCAGCTGTAATTGCTTGAGCACCTAGCGTTAATTTATTATTTTGGTTTGCTTTCATGATTTGAGAGATCCTGTATTTCATTAATGTTTTATTTTTAATTGCGCGCATTTTAGAGCAACATTAATCTAAATGCAAACCAATATCATTTAGATTGTAGTAATTATTTATTTATATAAGCGATTTTTAAAAAAAATATATTAATGGGTCTATACAACTCTATGTATATCAAACGAAAGGCTGATGAAGGAGCGTTAATTAATGAATAAATTGTGGTAATAAATAATGCTAAATACGTTAATGAATTCAGCTATTTTATAGGGAGAATAAAGGATAGTAACGATGTGGTTGGTCATTAAAGCGGCTATAAATGACTAACTGGTTAATGTGAGTAAAATAAGAAGTAATATCTAAACCTTACCTCTTATTTTATTCTACTCACTTTTTATTATGTAACTTCTAGATTTGTATTCGGTAGGTCATTGTTCGTAATTGAATCATTAATTAACACAAGAATGTATCCGTTACCGCGTATACTTTTAATGGTAGCGCTGTTATTTAAAGTACGTAGCTTGCGCCTAATATTAGAAATATGCATATTAATACTTTGGCTACAATACAAGACATTACGTTTAAAAACACTCTGTGCTATGTCTTCTCGAGAAACAATTTCACCATGATTCGTCATTAATAGATTCAATAAATCAAATTCTATCCCTGTTGTTACAACTAAATTGCCGTGATAATAAAGTTCACGTTTATCACGGCATAATAGAAAAGGTTGTAACTGCAGTTGATTTTTTCCACCTATTATCAGGTCAAGCTGTTTTCGTCGAAAAAAAGCTTCAATTCGCGTTAATATTTCCTCTTTATGAAGACTTCTTCTTAAACAGTTATCAGCCCCAGCTTTAAATATCACTAAGGCATCTTCTTTCACGCCATCAATCAAGGCCCATATAACTAGAGGTGTTTTTTTCCGAATATACTTAATTACATCAACTAAGTAGTCACTTGATTTCTGTATATCAATAAAAATCAAATCAAACGAATTAGCCATCACCTGTTTAGCTAGTTCAACCAATGAAGAACAGTGAATTAACTCGGTGTACCTTGCTTTTAAACAATGAAACAATATTGACTGCTCTCGCGTTTCATCAGTTATATTATCGCTTAAAATCAAGATACGTTTATGAAAATTCATAGTTACTAAACCTATATTAATTACTGTTCAGCAAATGTAGCTCGGTAACCTGAAGGCGTAGAGTCATCATTTTCTAACACTAAAAATTGAGGTTTAGAGTCTTCATTTAACACAACTTCAAAACTAGTTAAAATCAATTCACTTGTATCATCTTGTGCAACGACATACACAGTATACGTATTATTTAATAAGGTAATTGAACCTGAAAGGCCATAAGAAACAAGTTGACTATTAGGAGTAGAACTAATCATTTCATTATTTCTTACGAAATACACCTTCACAAAACTAAAGTCATCTGATTCGATGAAATTAATAGTCGTTATTTTATGATCATAAATATTACTAACATTTGTATTATTAATTGCTAACGAATGAATAGAAACTTCAACCTCATCAACAATACCATCGTTATTTTCATCAACGTCACCGTCACCGTCATCATCAACATTCGTTTCTTGTAAATAAAAGAATACTGTTTTATCCGAGTTTTCTGGCAAGGTTAATAAATGATTTTCAATAATAACGCTGTTCGTTTCAGGAGTTGTTAGCGATATGCTGTAGTCTCCATTTTCTTGTACAAGCTCTTCACTAAACGTACCGTAAGAAAAAGAATTGATAGTGGCCGAGTGAGTAAGGTTTTCAATGTGAAATATTAAATCACCTTGATAATCAGGTAATAAATCATGCGTTTTAATTGCGTTAAATGCTTTAAAAGTACTTTGAGTATTTACATCAATATATTCTGTAATAGAAGAGTTAGAGATCAAATCAACAACATAAGGAGAACCGTTGTCTGTAGTACTTTTTCTTATTGAAAGAATGTATTGAGATGGAAAAGCAAAGTCGATTTCGTCTGATTCAAATACCACTTCATTAGTATCAGTATCAACCAAATACATAATGTAAGAATCTTGATCAAACTTTTGATTATCTAGCAACGCTTTATAACTAACTTGCCCTACTAATACAGCTTCGTTGAAGGTTTCATCGTCTTTAGAGAAATACATACTAATATCTTTATCACTTTCAAACATATTCAACACTTGTATGTTAAATAAATCATCATCGATATCATCTTCATCGTCAATTACAGCAACGTCATAAGAGAGTAATTCAGGCGCATTAACATCACCATTCAACACTAATAATTTCGTTGACTCTTCAATAATGTTTACATTTCCTTCTAATAAAATTTCTAAGTCATCCCTAGATTTTCCATCATCATTTTGAAAAGCGATTTCATAAGCATAATTTCCAGTGTCAACACTTGAAATACCACTTAAAGACTTAAAACTAACACCTGAGTATGTTTTTTCATAAGCATCTTCATCTTCATCGGTTAAGTCTTCATCAATCGTTAAATATATAGCCGGAGAATTAGCCGACAAGTTATAAAATCTTAAATTACCAATTGTATCCTCTTCATCACTTGAACCACATGCAGAAAGTAAAATTACACTTATAAAAACGATAGACACTGAGTGAAACCAAGACCTAACACTCAAATTAAAACTTTTTTCTATATTCATTAATAAACCTTATAAAATAGCAACAAAACAACGAATGGATAGCTAAAACGACATACTTTTAGCTTAACGACGTAGACGTTATTAATATCTTTTAAGTTCTTTGTAAAAGTAAAAATTTATAATTCTTTACTTTTATTTACATAATAAACAGGCCTTAAAAAACAGTAATTTTGTTTAAAATCAACAAATTAAAATAGTTGCACACGTTGTAAATAAATTTCACATTAATGTAAAAATTTATTTCATTGAGTTATGCTAGCTACCTATCAATTGTTGCTATGACTTTTCATGAATGTGATTAAAATTTGATGAAAAAAAAAGATAATTTACTGAAAATCAAATACAACTAGAGCGTGTTATTTGCTTTAACTCAAAGAGAACCTAATTGAATGATTGAAGAAAAACCTAAATAACATGAGGGTTATTATCCAACGAATACACTTACCTAACGCCTTTATCGATACTTGCTCCATTTTTCCTGTTAGCCGCTATTTTCTTCTGCAATAAGGTTAAACCTTCTTCTTGTAAATACTGATAAAACAGCTCAGCCAATACTGTTTGGTTTCTGTTTTTGGTGCGCGCTAAATACCAATGGCTTTGTATTGGAAAATGCTCAACATCTAATCGAGCTAAGCTCACCTCTTGCATATAGTCTAAGGTGTGACTACTTAAAATAGACAAACCTAAATCAGAAGCTACTGAATGCTTAATGGCTTCGTTACTTTCAATAGTCATTTTAGCTTTAAGCTTTAACTTATGGAGTTTGCAAAAGTCGTCAATACAACGTCGTGTACTTGACCCTAATTCCCGCAATAAAAAAGGATAATGAGACAATCGATTTAAACTAATAGGCATTTTTTGCGTTAATTCGTGATTAACTGGCGCAACAACCACTAGCGGGTTATCTAGAAAAGGTTCGGCTATTAAATTGTCTGAATCTGGGCATTGGCTAAATACGTAATAATCATCTTTATTTTGATTAAAGCGTTGAATGATTTTTTGACGATTACCTACATTTAATTCAACATCAATTAGCGGATAACGCTTACAAAATTGCCCCAGTAAAATAGGTAAGAAGTATTTAGCGGTAGACACTACCCCCAGCTTTAAAACACCTGATTTTATCCCTTTTAAGTTATCTAATTCAATTTGTAGCTTATTCAAGCCAAAAAACATTTCGCGTGCTGTGCTCAAGGCCGCTTCGCCCGCTTCAGTCAACTCAATACTTCGGCCATTAACGTGATACAACTGCAACTCAAGCACTTCAGTTAAGTTTTTTAATTGAATAGATACCGAAGGCTGAGATATATGCAAGGCTTCAGCAACTTTAGAAATATTTTTATGTTCGGCTAACGCTAAAAATATTTGCAGTTGGCGCAATGTGGGCATTCTATTCGACATAATATTCCTTAAAAAGGTTTTACACCCAAAAGTATAGACATATGTATATACTTTCAATAAAAATTATATATTTTTTATTATTAATAAAGCAAATTATGATACGCCTACATTTATATTAATGAATAGTTTTTACGGTTATGGCTCAATTTCTCCCTGACATATTAGCCTTCTTTTTTATAACAGCATTCATAGCACAACGTTTTTCAGTTGACTTAAGGCTACCTGATGCCGCTTACCAACTAATCACTTATATTCTATTAATAACGATTGGTTTAAAAGGCGGGCAAGCAATTTCGTCAAACGCGAGTTTAACGTTAATAGGAGAAAGTAGCTTAGTTATAGTCATGGGGTTGGTTATAACATTCGCCGCATTAATGTTTATTAAAATCGGTTCAAAATTAAATAAAAATGATTCTGTAACACTCGCGGCTCATTATGGTTCAGTGAGTGTGGGTACTTTTGCTGTAGCAGTAAGCTTTCTAGAAATGCAAGGTATTAGCTATGAACTAACCCTTAACTTATTTGTTGCTTTACTTGAATTACCCGCAATTATTCTGGGTTTATATTTACTCAGCGACAAGCAACATAAATTAGATGTTAAAACGATATTAGCTCACAAAAGCTTAGTGTTAATTGTAATAGGTATGCTGATTGGTACTTTATATGGCGATATTTCTCAGCCTATGACAAACAATTTAAAGCCTATGTTTAGCGTAATGCTAGCCTTATATTTAGTGCATATGGGCGCATTAGCAGGTAGCAAAATTTCAGATATTGGCCCAAATAAATATTTCATTATTTGCTTTGGGATCGCAATGCCTATAATTGGCGCAAGTATTGCGTTATTTGTGGCATGGCTAATTGGTTTAAGTCATGGTGGTGCCGCTTTATTAACAGTATTGGGTGCAAGTGCCTCATACATTGCAGTACCAGCAGTGTTTGAGCAAGCCCACCCTGAAGCCAATGTTGCTCAGGCTTTATTTGCTTCACTGGCTATTAGCTTTAGTTTCAACGTTATTTGGGGCATCGAGCTTTATACTGGTGCAGCCAAATATATAACAAATATATAAATTAAATTCTTATTCATCGCTGTATAAATTAAAATTTTTTTAAAGGAGCTGGTATGTTAGAAAACATTCAACAAAATGTGCGCGAATTAGGTACATTACTAGGACAAACCATAGCTGATGAGCAAGGCGCTCAATGGCTTGAAAATATTGAAAAAATGCGACTGCAAGGTCGAGACATAACCGCGGGTGATGCCAGTATAGTTGAGCAATTACAACAAACTATTTCAAACTGCTCAGAAGCTGACTTATTAATTTATGCCCGAGCTTTTAGCCAATTTTTAAATTTAGCGAATGTGGCTGAGCAACAGTACACCACTAGCCCACAAGGGTTAGATGAGCTAGATCATGCACATCCGCTAGAAGATTTAAAAGAAAAGCTTGGCAACGTATCGGCTGAAAAATTTACCCAAGCGTTAGAAAAGCTTCACATAGAGTTGGTATTAACTGCGCACCCTACCGAAGTTAATCGCAGAACCTTTATTCATAAATATAATCAAATTGCTCATGAACTTGATCATAATAACAACGCGTCGTCTCCTCGTATTACTGAGCTAGTAGAACAAGCTTGGTACACAGATGAAATTCGCCAGCAACGCCCTACTCCGTTAGACGAATCGCGTTGGGGTTTAAACACTATTGCTAATAGTTTTTGGTTTGCTGTGCCTCAGTTTTTAAAAGAGTTAAACCAATTAAGCCAAGACTTAACCCAAAAAGACTTACCTATTGATTACAACCCAATCACTATGGCGAGTTGGATGGCGGGCGACAGAGACGGCAACCCATTTGTTACCGCTAAATTAAGTGAACAAGCTTTACTGAATGCTAGGCTAACGGCAGCAAAACTTTACCTTATTGATTTTGAACGCTTATATTTAGAGCTTTCAATGCGTAAAGCATCAGAAGAATTACTTGAAGCAGACGTAAATGGTGTAGGACCTTACCGTACTCAGTTAAAACACGTTATCGAATTATTAAAACTGAGTATCGAGCAGCTAAACAAAGGCGAAACTCAAGGTATTCTAAATAGCTCTGATCAACTTAGATTACCTCTCATTGCTTGTCGCGATAGCTTATTGTCTGTTGGCTTAAAAAACGTAGCCAACTCTTTAGTTGTAGACATGATACGTAAAGTAAATTGTTTTGGTATTTCTCTGGTTAGGTTAGATATTCGCCAACACAGCGAGCGCCATGAAGCTGCTGTTGCAGAAATAACCCAAGCATTAAACATGGGCGACTTTGCAGCATGGGATGAGAAAAAGCGTCAAGCCTTTTTAGTTGACGAGATACAAAACCCTCGCCCATTACTTCCTAAAAAACAGTGGTCTGCCGATACTCAAGAAGTGTTAGACACTTACGCGATGATTGCATCACAACCTGCTGAGTTATTTGGTATTTATATTATTTCAATGGCGAGTCAAGTTAGTGATATTTTAACGGTAAATTTATTACTAAAAGCTTCTGGCGTAAGCTGGAAAATGCCAATAGCACCATTATTTGAAACGTTAGAAGATTTAAATAATGCGCCAGCAGTAATGGCCGAGCTATTTACATTAGAGAGCTATAAAGAATATTGTGAACAACAACATCACGTAATGATAGGTTACAGTGATTCAGCTAAAGACGCAGGTGTATTGGCAGCAACTTGGGGGCAATACCAATGTCAAGAAAAGCTGGTTGAAGTATTTGCAGAAAAAGACATTAAGCTAAAATTATTTCATGGCCGTGGCGGCACAATTGGCCGTGGCGGCGGACCTGCACATGCCGCTATTGCCTCGCAACCTCCAGGTTCTTTAGATGGTGGTTTACGTGTTACTGAACAAGGTGAAACCATACGTTATAAGTTTGGCTTACCTAACTTAGCAACTCGTAGCTTGCATTTGTATGCATCAGCTATTTTAGAATGTTTAGTAACACCACCACCTGCGCCAACGGCAGAATGGCGAAAGCTAATGGACGAAATGGCAAACGATAGCTGTGATATTTATCGCTCTTATGTACAAACCAATAAAAACTTTGTTAAATACTTTAGACAAGCAACGCCAGAGCAAGAGCTAGCGTCATTGCCTTTAGGTTCACGTCCTAGTAAACGTAAATCAGACGGCGGCATAGAGTCACTTCGCGCAATTCCTTGGATATTTGCATGGAGTCAAAATCGTCTTGTTGTACCTAGCTGGTTAGGTTTAGGTGGCGCTATAGAAAAAGCCTATCAAGATAATTCAAGCGTAATTCACGACATGTTAGAAAGCTGGCCTTACTTTAAGTCGCGTATTTCGCTTACCGAAATGCTTTATACCAAGTCTGACGAACAAGTTTCAGCCTTATATGATGAGGCACTTGTTGACGATGACTTGAAATACATGGGTGCAGAGTTACGTGAACAACTTGCTGCCGATAAAAAAACATTATTGAATTTATTAGCACAAGATACATTGCTGCAAAACGATCAATGGAATTTCAGCTCGTTTGAATTACGTAGAGGTTATTTAGCGCCGTTACATTTAATACAAATAGAAGCATTGAAACGTTTACGCCAACAACCTGAACATCCTGATAACGAACAGTTATTGATGGTAACGATGGCGGGCATAGCAACAGGTATGAGAAATACAGGTTAATATTGGATTAACCCAATTTGAATAATCAATTGTTTAGCCTAGAGCTACATTAATGAATCAAATGGGTGTAAATGTACTATATTACAGGGAAGTAATATTGTTTTTTGTAGGAATATATAATGGAAGAAGCACCAATCAATGGTGATCAAAGAGAAAAATTAGTTAATGCTGGAAAAATGAATTTTGTTCATTGGTTAATTGTCGCTATTTCTGTCGCTTTAACCTTCACAGCATGGCACTTCACAAAATCACAGTTAAATCAAAAGCTTGAGTTGAAATTCCAAAGATATGCTGAACAAGCAATTGATTTAGTCAAAGAAAGAATGGGGTTATACGAAAATGCCCTTTGGGGAGGTGTAGCCTATATTGACGCCACAAATACAGACATTACACATACCGACTGGCTAACTTATGCCAACAGTTTAAAAATTGATACTACTTACCCCGGCATCAATGGCATAGGTATCATCTATAATGTACAAGCAAACCAGTTTAATAGTTACATGGAAAAACAACGCGATCTTAGGCCCAATTATAAAGTTCACCCTAGTCATAACGAATCGGAATATTGGCCAATAACTTATATTGAGCCTGTTGAGCACAATAAAAAAGCTGTTGGCCTTGATATCGCTTTTGAAATTAATCGATATTCATCTATTAAAAAAGCACGTGATTCAGGTAAGGCTCAACTAACAGGGCCGATCATCTTAGTGCAAGATGATAAACAAACACCCGGTTTTTTGTTTTATACGCCCTTTTATAAAAATGGCCAAAAACCAGAAACAACGGCAGCTAGAAGAGACACTATTGTAGGCGTTGTTTATGCTCCTTTTATTATGAAAAAACTCATGCTAGGAACTTTAGCGAAACAAAACAGACATGTAAGTATTAGAATAAGTGATAACGATAGTTTACTTTTTGACGATAATACCTATGGAACTTCTAACGATTATGATCCTAATCCTTTATTTTCAAAAAAAGTGGATACTTATTTATATGGTCGAGTATGGACATTTGATATTCAATCAAATATCGACTTCAGAGAAGAGTCTAACGCAGATCAGTCTTTTTTCATTTTAATTGGTGGTTTAACTGTTGATGCATTTTTACTTGGGGTTTTTATTTTTCTCACAAGAGCTAATAGAAAAGCATTAGCCTACGCAGATAAAATGACTACGGTATTACAAGATAAAACTCAAGATTTAGTGAAATCTAATCGCGATTTAGAAAAATTTTCTTACGTTGCTTCACACGACCTCAAATCCCCCCTTAATTCAATTAAACAATTGGCTCATTGGATTAATGAAGATTGCGGAGAAATATTACCTAAAGAATCGCAAAAACATTTAAATATGCTCATACTACGTTGTGATCGGATGATGAAGCTATTGACTGATTTGCTTGATTACTCTCGAATTAATCGTACCGAATTTAAAAAAGAACGTGTCAATTTATACGATATGAATCAAGATATAATATCTTTAGTGGATATTCCTTTAGGGTTTACTTGCACCGCTCCAGATGTTGAAATTAATATTCCAGCTTCCCCATTAGAAATAGTACTGAGAAATTTAATTTCTAATGCAATAAAACATCATGACAAAGACAGCGGTAAAATCAGTATATTATATAATAGTAATAGCGACTCACACATTATTAGCGTAGAAGATGATGGTCCTGGTATTCCAGCCGAGTTTCATGACCAAGTCATGCTAATGTTTCAAACCCTAAAGCCAAGAGATAAAGTAGAAGGCAGTGGAATGGGGTTAGCTATGGTGAAACAAATAGTAGAACATTATGGTGGCAATATAAGCATAGTTTCAGACGGTAAACACGGAACAAAATTCGTTATAAAATGGAAAAAATAAGATCAATTCCCCCTATACAGTTAATTAAATTTTGGAGCTCTAATGACATCATCAAAACCCAGTGACGTAACATTATTTTTAATCGAAGACGACGATGTTGATGCAATGACAATAGAACGAAGCTTTATTAAACAACGTATTGCGAACCCTATTATTAGAGCTTATGACGGTATTGAAGCTTTAGAGTTATTACGAAACAATACCGTTCCTCGCCCTATGGTGATATTGCTCGATTTACAAATGCCACGTATGGGCGGAATAGAGTTTTTAAAAGAATTACGTGCTGATGAAGCTTTGTCTGATCTTGTGGTATTTGTTTTAACAACATCTAAATCTGAAAGCGATGTTGAGCAAAGCTATCACCAACACATAGCTGGTTATTTTACAAAAGGTGAAGTAGGAGAGAAATTACTAGGCGTTGTTAATACATTAGATAGTTATTGGAAGATAGTACATCTTCCTGAGTAAACGACACGTTGATTTTTACTCATTCATTTAGCGGTTAAAAATCAAAACTTTTAATAATAAAATACTCCGGCCAAGTTTCTCTCACTTGGCTTTCCCATTGTTTATCGTTTTCACCATTTGGCAGTTTTCGTAACCAATATTTAGCCCACTTACTCACGCTTTTTCCTGATTTACTCAACTTTAATGGAGAGAATCGGCATTCGTAGTTACAGCCATTATATTCAACCATTTGATGATTTTTAGTTCGTCGGTATAAAGCCATTAACTTAGCGCTAATAATTTCTGCTTCTGTAAAAGCGATTAGTCCTTTGTTTTTTAAATCATTTAAAATGGCTGCTTTTTTTATACAAATCTCGTTATGGGCATCTATATGAGGGGTATATACCATGCCAGACAAGCCATAAATAGATTGTAGCTCTCTAACCGCAAGTGCTTTTAGAGGCTTTAATGTTTCGTTAATTTCATTTAAATCATTAATGGAATACATGTATACCTCCTTAAAAAACTAACTTGCCAGATAAATATTTTAACGTTCAAACGTTAAAATATGTCCTTTAAATTCATGCTCTAGGTAATCGGTATGAACAGGTTTTTTATGGGAAGAGGTAAAACCAAATTCAATCATTTTGGTACTTAATTTACTCTTACGCCCTCTACCCGGATCAACAAGAATAACTTCACATTTAGGCTTTGAATGGTTTTCAATGAAATTGGCTAATAAGTCAATGTGGCTATCTTCATAAAGTAAATCGCTACCAATAATTAAATCGAAAAGACCCAGTTTGTCTATTTTACTTGTCCAATCAACTTGCTCAAATGAAATGTCGCTATCACCATTAAGTAGGGTGTTTCTTTGTAAAAAAGTTTTAACTTCAGGATGGTAATCGGTTGCAGTTATATCAGCACATTGTTTATTCAATAACAAACTAGATAAAGCCATACCACAGCCTATCTCTAATATACGTTTTGACTGTGTTTTGTAATCAACAATATAATGCGCAAGTACCAAACTCGATGGCCAAATAACACCAAAAATAGGCCATGAAGCAGACGATATACCTAATTTTTCAGCAACACCAACAGGATCATGAAACTCTTGTTTATCACGTAAGGTACACAGGTGAATATCTGTTTTACCAAATTCGACGGTTTGGTAGCATAAGCGGAGGTTTGTAATTAGCTTGCCTCAATAATTGAGCGCTGAGCCAATTATCAAGGATAGTGACAAAACGAAGGTATGTATTCTGTTAGATTACAGCAGTGAGCAATAAAGACAATATATTTGCATAATTATAAAACTTTAAGCGCTATTTTCAGTTATTTACTAATAATGCTTGTTTATTATTTGTTCGTACTATAGACTCTCCTCCGTTCAAGTGCTGTATTATCATAAAAAAGAAAACTTCACTCGAATTTAATAAATATCTTATTGCTCTGCCTTTCCTTGACCACGTCAGTTATCTTTAGATTTTTTTACTTAGTTATTGTTTTATCTTCAACGAATTATTTCCTGTAAATCTTTATATTTGAACCAAAACAATAATAACACTTTGTTTATATTAGGTACTTTTACCAATACAAACGCTTATATTAGAGTTTTATAATGTCTTATACATATAACGGACAACAGATCCGTGTAATGCAACCAGTGCATTCAATTTCTGTTAATCAAAACCGAGTTGCGATCAAAGATGATCACGGATTAAGTTATGTTACTTTTTCAAATTCATCTGACTTTAAACAATTTCTTTCTTGGTTATCTCAAAGCTAGTATTTAAGTAACTCGAATTCGTGATAATTACCTTGAATTGATATCGCTCAAGTGCTCTGAAATAGCTTCTTGATTGGTAACGGGTATATAAATAATAAGCGATTTCAACAATAACGCATCTGAGTTTGAAACAGACCTCTGTATCAAACTCAGATTAACAATATTGACTAACTTACAATGACAGAAAATACAGATACAGGAATATCTTCCTCTGTTTTTTCAAATTGAAAAGTTAAACTCTGCGCTTTAATTGACTGTTCAAAGGTTATTTTATTAACCGTTTGATAATTTCCAACCACCTCGTGAAGTAAAGTTCCGTCTTCTTTTAATATTTTATAGTTTGCAACACAAAACGGTATCCGTTGCTCTGGATGACCCATTAAAGAAGATTCAAGTGGATGATCAAAGTCGCTATCAAAATGAATAACAACTGAGTTAATCTCTTTTTCTTCAGACCACTTAAGTGCCAACGTTGGATTACGATCATTAATATCAGCAACCCAAGCATTACTGCTAAACCAAGGTCTTGTGTAGCCATTAATAATATTCGCGGCTGAAAAGTCTTGTATGGCTGGCGTGATTTCTAGCGCAAGGTTTTTTCCACCAGGACGTCTTTCAGGGATCCAAAATTCAAACTCGTCTACACCCAGATCTTTATCTACCGTTTGTTTACCGTTATTAGATACCGCTTTGTTAGTACCATTAAATACTGAAACAACACCTGTTATTCTTTCATTTGAGTATTCAACTTCTATATTTTCGTTTTTCAGTAGGCACATAAATGCATAGTGAGAATCAAGAAGCGTGGCGTCAAAATCAAGCGTCACTTTATGTTCACCTTCTGTTAGCGCAATTTCCTTTTCGGCTAAAGTCACATTAGGCGTGTAGTTTTCTTGTTTATCGCTCACTCGTAATTGGCTAACTAAGGTTGTATTACATTTCGCTTTAACATTAATCGTAAAGGTATATTTAACATTGGCTGTAAGCGGCAATAATTGTGCGGCACTAATGACTAAGGGTTTAAATTCGCCGTTTGACTTTATGTGAGTTAAAGACAATTCACTACTTGCTGATATTTCAGCTGAACTAGCAATATTATTACTTTTTACTAGAGGTATATGAGGAATAAAGTGGCCTATTTCATTGAGCTCTTGTTGAAGTTTCCCTAAGCTAGGCTGCGCTAATAAGTCTTGAGGTAATAAGTTATCTTTAATACACAAAGCTGCTGCTGCACCAACGACTTGTCCGCCATGACCTGAAGTTGCCATAACGCGCGTTGAACCAAAAGCGATATGTGAAGCACTGATAATACGGCCAGCGATAAATAAGTTATCAATACCTTGGCTCATAAAACAACCTAATGGTATTTGATAAATACCTTTAGCATGGTATTGCTCACAAGGACTTTCATCACTAAACACACCTCCACTTGGGTGAAGGTCAATCGCCCATCCGCCATAAGAAATAGCGTCTTCGTGAGATCTTTGTTCAACTATATCTTTTTGGGTTAGCATTTTATGGCCGATAAAACGTCTGCTTTCACGCTTACCGGGAATTGTTCCTACCCACTCTAGCGATAAGTTTTCTACACCATCAAATTTACCGCTGTTTTTTATGTGATCCCAAATCATGTAAACAACAGACCATAAAGCCCATTTTATTTCTTCGGTTCCATGAATAGTGTCTTCTGTTCCACCGTATTCTATCCACCATAAACGAATACCGTCTTCACCTTTATTAACACGTGATAAACGTTCTTCAGAAATTTTGGTATTTTTAGCATACTCAGGTGGTATAAAGTCGACAGGCTTTCCTACGTCTTTACTGTAGAAAAACAAGGTGTGACCCAATAACTCTGTTTGTTCTTCATCAGGAGCCATTTTTTCATCAAATTCATTTTTAGATTCAGCGCCAATAACAAATGGTGCTCCTGACATAAAACCTAAAATACCGTCACCTGAAGCATCACAAAACAATGGCGCGTCGATTAAATATTCTGTGCTGTTTTGTGAACAAAAAGCTTTAACCGATTTTATTTTAGTCGCACTCGACTTTGTTGCATCATAAACGGCAGTATTAAGTAACAAGGTTATGTTTTTTTCTGCTTTAACTTTATCAAGTAAAATGGTGTCAAAAATAACCGTGTTACCTTCTTTATTTTTATAAAGGTTTTCAATTAAAAGCTCATCAATAATGCCGCCTTCTCTTGACCAGCGGTTATTATTACCTAAATGAGAAGTTGCGCCTAAAATCCAAACACGAATCTCGCTTGATGCACATCCGCCTAATACAGGGCGATCTTGAACTAAACATACTTTAATACCTGAACGCGCTGCATTTATGGCACAACAAACCCCCGCCATTCCTCCACCAACAACAACTAATTCGCTTTGCAAAGAAACTTGTTTATTTTTACGAGAACCGGACTCTAAAGCCATTCTTAACATAGTGGTAAGCTCCTAATATTTGTAATTTTTTTGGCAATTGATTAAAAAGATTTTCATATAACTAACAGGCTTAAGAATAACCCTTCTCGTCAATCAATATATTGCTGACATGGATCTAGTACTTAGATTTCGTTGAAAACGCGAAACCTTTGCCTAAAAACATTTATTGTTCCAGCTCTGTTCTCTACCTTGAAATGGTATAAGAGTTAAAATAACAAACGCATTATGTATCTATAATAGATACCACTCAAGTTTTAAATAAATATAAATAATTAAATTAAGAATAGCTACCTTAATATATACCCGTTACCACTCAAGATACGTATTTCAGAGCACTTGAGCGATATCAATTCAAGACAATGCTTTGTAATAATGGTCGTTCCCTTATAAAAAGCATTAACGAAGAAGTGATTTTGCTCAAGCGCTTCTTCGATGGGTCTAAAAATAGGTAAATTATAAAGTGCACTAAGCGCTAAAATACGAAACCCCTTGCATTCAATTGAACCATAGCTTTATTAGATATAAAATATGATTTATACCCTCCCTATTCTCTTACACACATAAAATAAGGATTTGGCATGACACGCTCTGTACCCTCAGTCGTTAATAATGAAAAGCTTGGTAAATACGGTAGTCAATTAAACCAAGGTCTTATTCATGGAATAGAAGCGTTGCAAGGTATTGCCTCTAGCGATCACCCTTTGGGGAGTCGAGAACTATCTAGGATATTAGGATTAGATATTACTAAAGTTAATCGTATGCTCAGAACTTTGGCGTACCTTGGCTTAGTAAGACAAACCCCTGATAGAAAATATACCTCTGGTCCAGGCATGCACGTTCTAGCGGCGCAAAGTTTATACGCTACTGGCTATGTTAGACATGCCATTAAGCCATTAGAGTCATTAAAAGAGTTAGGTTTAATTGTTGCTATGGGCGTTTTATGGCAAGACAAGGTGACGTATTTATATCACGCTCTACCTGGTATGGATTCTGTTGATGCTATGGGCAGATTAAGTTATTACCCTGCAACATTAAGTGGTGTGGGTTTATCTTTATTATCTGAATTAGACGATAACGAAATATCTCATTTATACGAAGGTAAAAATATTGATGGGTTTGATGACTTTGATTTACTAATGGAGAAAATAACCGAAATAAGAACACTGGGTTACGCAAGAGTAGAAACAACAGGCTCCTCTCTTAAAACCAGTAAAACTTATACTCTTGCAGTAAATTTAGGACAACCCGTATATAGCGCCATTGCCTTGTCGGGCTGGTTACCCGAAGCGTCTACAGAAGAACTTATTGCCGTGTTAAACGAAAAAGCAAAAGAAATTGAACAAACTAAATAACCAGAGTTCAGGTTAAATAATATTTTAGGCAAAAAAAAAGCGTTTACCTAAAAAAGTAAACGCACTATAAACACATGAAACACTAAGGGAGTAAAGTCTCTCGTATAGTAAGAGCACTTAATTGCAGTAAAGTTCCTTTTTTGTGAAAAAAACTTCATTTTTTATTTAAAATAACATAGCTCTTTCCTACCAAATAACAATAAAATATTGTAAATCAAATAAATAAAGATATTAATTTCACCAATAATTAATATTAACCCTGATTAAAATTTATATTAATTATATATTCAAGCTAATAAGAATAGATGGTGTTACACTGACAAGCTTATTTTTATTTCCCTTCTCTTTTAAGGTAAGCAGCTTTACTGTTTATCGATCTTTGGTTGTGATTCGTAATGTTTGTATTCATTTGTTTAGAACAACTTTTGAGTCTAATAGATCTTCAGATTATAAATTTAAAATAAAACATTAAAGCAGTTAAAAATAATACCTAAAGCATTAATAAATTGCGCCAACTTATATGAAGAATAAATGGTCAATCGGTTATTGTGATTAGTATAAGATCCCATTTAATATTTTAGGGTTAAACAATTTCAAGCGATTGTCGTAATGGTGATAACAACAATGGCTTTTTTAAAACTCACCATAAGATAAAGAAAATACAATATGAGTAAAGGTATAGTTAAGTGGTTCAACGCCGATAAAGGTTTCGGTTTTATTACACCAGAAGACGGTAGTAAAGATCTTTTTGTTCATCATTCAGAAATCCAATCGGGTGGCGAATATGCAACATTAGCTGACGGTCAAGCGGTTGAATTTGAAGTTGGACAAGGTCAGAAAGGACCATGTGCTAACAAAGTAAGCGCTGTATAATTACTAGCTAACTTATTCATTTGAGCGGGTTATTTCTTTTAATATAAAAAAATAGCTTTAGCTCAAATATTAACACTAAAAAATGTACACTCGTATAATCCCCCCCTTCATTACTCGTGTTTAAATGTTAAATCCCCACTACCTTATATTAAGTTAACTAACATCTCCTCCGTTCTACCGACCTTTATCGATTAATAGCTAACCTCAGCTCGGGATAAGCAAAGTTACTCAACAAGCTATTTTTATGTCTAACTTCGTTGAATTTATTACTAATAGCCAGCTATTAGATAGAAAAATTCGCCTTGTTATACACAAAAACATCAATGTTGAGAGACTAATATAGCTTAAGAAAATAACGATATATATTAAATTGTTGTTAAGTAATAGTTTTAATTCATTCGCTAACATTCATTAACCCGAGTTGAGGTTAGCTAAATTTTAAGCAAAAAAAAGCGTTTACTTAAAAAAGTAAACGCACTATAAAACATGAAATACTAAGGGGAAATAAAAGTCTCTCGTATAGTAAGAGCATAACAATTCAATTAAGTTCATTTCTTTTTAAATTATTTTTAATTAACAACCTGTATTAACCGTTGTTAATACAGGTTCACCTAAAGCTTTCCAGTGATATTCAAAATAACAGTTAGTGGCTTTAACTTCATCTTGAGTGGGTTGGTCTTTAGAAAGTACATTTCTCGGAGCAGCCGCAACAGCATAACTACCATTTAATACATAAATACGGTATGCCCAATCGTTAACATTCAGGCCAGCTCCTTCGAATATTTCAGGGGGCGAAGTATAATCAGCAGAAAAACTAGTTGCTGTCGCCATTGCTGCCCACGGCTGATAATTACTGCCTTTTACACCTGAAAACTCAACTACATCCTCAAAACTGCTTCTTGATGTAATTGTTTTAGTTTTAAATAAAGAAACTGAAGATTTAATTGCTCCTACAGCACCTTTTATAATAGCGGTATTAGCATCTGATGTTAGATTAATAAATTTAGGGAATGCTGTAACAGACAAGATACCTAAAATAACAATAACAACAACGAGCTCAATTAAAGTAAAACCTGTATTATCCGATGGCAATAAATTACTTTTTATTGTATTCATTAATATCTTCTCTTTTTAAAAGCCACTATTTTCCCTATTCAAATAATAGCTTATATACCCGTTATCATTCAACATACTGTTCCACTGAAAGCTAAAAACACCTTTATACCCAAAGAATATCGCTATTTGTGATCCTCCATACTAAACTAAATTCATAATAATCATTAAAAATAATGTTTTTGGGACTGAATGTGTTAGGTAAATACAAATTAGGTTTACGATTTAAGGTGGCTTTTGCGTTAAATACGTTGTTATTTATATCTTTATTTACAACAGGTTACACTAGCTATCAACAGTCACAAAAAATTGCCGAAAATAAAGCGATTGAAGTACAACAAAGCCAACTAAAACTACTCAAACTTAAAATAAAATCAGCATTAAATGAACATCAAAATATTTTAATGTCGTTACGTGATACACCTCCAATACAAGCAATTATTGATGCTATTAACAATAACGGTACAGACTCTAAAAGTAATGAATCTTTAAAAGTATGGCAGCAGCGGCTTAATACCATATTTTTTTCCTTTGTAAATAATCACTCACAATATCTTCAAATTCGTTATATAAAAAGTAACGGTGAAGAATTAGTGAGGGTGGAAAGAAAAGCCAATAATCGCATTAACATCGCAAGCCAGGGTGAATTACAAAACAAATCGACTGAAAAATACGTTGTGGAAACCATAAAAATGCTTCCTGGGCAGGTTTATTATTCTGATGTAAACCTCAATAAAGAATACGGTAAAATTCAAATCCCGCATGTTCCTGTACTACGTATAGCCACGCCTGTGCACAATGCTTTAGGAGAAGTTAAAGCACTAGTAATCATTAACCTATCTACAGACGTATTATTCAATAATGTGGTTTCAACTGACCACGGCATACGTAGCTATATTGTGGATCAATCGGGAAATTACATTAAGCATAAAGATAAAAGTAAATCATTTGCTAAAGAACAAGGGCTTGATTACAACTTTTACGATGTAGAACCACAATGGGCAGAGCAAACAAAAAACAATGAAGAATTAATGCAATTAGCTAAAAATTCAACTGAACTTTTTGGTTTTCAGAAAATATTCTTTGCTCCTTATGATCATGACCGATATTGGCTATTAGCGATACACATTCCCGAAGAGATTGTTTTTTCTGAAATCAAGCAAGCGCTTGATCGTATGATACTTATACATATATTTATTGCTATTTTATCTGTAATCCTTATTTTCTGGTTTGTCTCCAAAAAAATTCTCTACCCTATATTAACGTTAGCCAGTAGCGCAAAAAAATTACATCACGGTGATTTATCAATACGCCTTGATCCTAAGTCAGTAAAAGATGAATTTAGATTACTATATTATTTAATGAACAACTTTGCTGAAAACCAACAAAACAGTACCTTAAAATTAGAGCAAAAAATTGCCGCGCAAAACAAAAGACTCTCTGCGGTTATTGATAATGTAGTAGATGCTATTATTACCATTGATGCCTATGGAAAAATAGAATCATTTAATCGCGCAGCCACAACTATTTTTGGTTACTCTGAAGATGAAGTAATAGGCAAAAATGTAAAGATGCTTATGCCTGATCCCTATCAAAAAGAACATGACGGTTATCTTGCACACCATAATAAAACTGGTGAAAAGAAAATCATAGGTATTGGTCGTGAAGTCACAGGCAAAAGAAAAAACAATAGTACTTTCCCCATGGAATTAGCAGTTAGTGAAGTTTCATTAGATGATACTAAGTACTTTGTTGGTATTGTGCGAGATATCACTGAACGTAAGCGCATTGAGCTTATGCAAAAAGAATTTATTTCTACTGTAAGTCATGAACTACGCACCCCACTAACCTCAATCAGTGGTTCACTCGGCTTAATGCTTGGCGGTGTAACGGGTGAGTTACCTGAGAAAGCCAAAGAACTACTGGTTATTGCTAATAATAATAGCGAAAATTTAATACACCTGATTAACGATATTTTAGATATTGAAAAAATGTCAGCGGGAAAAATGTCATTTGATCTAAATGTAACCGATATAACTCCCGTAATTCTCAATGCAATTGAAGCGAATAAAGGTTACGGAGAAAAACTGAATGTATCATTTACATTCAGTTCAACACTTACAGCTCCATTGATGGTCAATATTGATGAAAAGCGTATTGAGCAAGTTATGTCTAATTTACTCTCAAATGCTGCCAAGTATTCACCGACTCATGAAGTGGTAACGATTACGCTAGAAGTTATTGCAGATGAAGTGCATATTTCAGTACATGATCAAGGAAAAGGCATACCCAAAGCATTTAGAACACATATATTCGATAAGTTTTCACAAGCCGATAGCTCAGACACTCGCCAAAAAGGTGGCACTGGATTAGGACTACACATCACTAAAGCCATTGTTAATGAACATAATGGACGAATTGATTTTAGCTGTGATAAAGGTAATGGGACAACGTTTAGATTCACGCTTCCTGTATACAAAGAAGCACCGCTAATGGCTGATAACAATGAAATTATAAATCAAAAAGCATTAATTTTGATTATTGAAGACAATATCGATATTGCTCGCCTATTAAGCATGATGATCAAAGATGCAGGCTATAATTGTCACCATGCTTATGACTATCAACAAGCAAAAGACCTCATCGCGACCAATCAATACGATGCAGTCACCTTAGATCTTATTATTCCGGGTGGCAACGGGCTTACCCTATTGAAAGAGCTACGCAGTAAAGAAGAAACAAGACAGTTACCCGTTATTATCGTTGCGTCACCTAATGAAGATAGCGATAAAGTTAAAGCAGGCGACAGTATAGAACTTGTAGATTGGCTAGAAAAACCAATACAACCTGAGCAATTGGTTAAATCAATTCGAACAAGTTTAGCCATTGAAAAACAACAAAAACATCATATTTTACATGTTGAAGATAATTCAGATATCATCACAATTGTGAACTCTCTACTGATCGATAATTATCAAATAAAACAAGCACCAACTTTAGCTGAAGCAAAGCAATTAATTGCACAAGAAAAGTTCGATTTAATATTACTTGATATAGGCTTACCTGACGGTTCAGGCTTAGACTTATTACACCAGTTAAATGATAACGATAAAAATATTCCTGTGGTGATCTTTTCTGCTCATGATATTCCAGTAAATATTGCTCGTCAGGTTGTAGCAACATTGACTAAATCTAAAACAGACAACAATAAGCTTATTCAAAAAATACATGCTGTTATTCACAGAAAACATGAAAAACATGAAAAACATGAAAAGTTGAACTAGGATTAATAACTATGCAAGAACTTATTCGAATTCTTTATGCTGAAGATCAAGTCGATATCCAACAAGTGGCTACGCTAGCACTGGAAACTGTCGGTGGTTTAACCCTAAAAACATGTAACACGGGTTTAGAAGCTGTTGATGCTATTCACCCTTTTAAGCCACAGTTACTTCTTTTTGATGTAATGATGCCCGATATGGATGGTCCAACGGCTTTAGCAAGAATTCGTGAAATTGATCAATATAAAAATATCCCAGCCATTTTTATGACAGCTAAAGTACAGAGTAAAGAAATACAAAACTATCTTGATATGGGCGCACTTGCTGTTATAGCAAAACCTTTTGATCCTATGACTCTTGCCAATCAAATTAAAGAAATATGGCAACGGAACCAGCAATTACATGACACCTAACAACACAATAGACATCCAAGCTGAACTTGAGCAATTAAAATTATCATTTATAGATAAAATTCCTGCTTATGTTACTGAAATTAAAGATGTTTGGCATTCATTAAAATTATCACCTCAAAATCATGAACAGGCTGAGTTATTGCACCGTTTAGCTCATACATTAACGGGTACTGCAGCCACCTTTGAACTAGAGTCCTTAGCTATAGCCGCTAGAGAAATAGAGCAGTTACTACGAAACTTTTCTTCTCCTCCTTCTACAAAACTTCCTGTAAAAGAAATAGAAATCGTACTTAAAAAACTCTGTGATGCCTCAGCATTAGTAGATAAAAACGCAGTATCTAACCAACCTGTTTATGTTACAGCAGAAGGTCAACCAATAAGCGTTATTCCTAATGACAGCAATAACCTTATTTATATTATTGATGAGGACAAATACTTCACTCACACTATAAAGTTACAAATACAAGCTTTTGGTTATCAGGTAGAAACGTTTAACTGTATAAATTTATTTAAACACGCACTCAAACATCAAGACCCTACAGCGGTGATCATGGATGCAATGTTTGATAACACTAAAACAGCAGGCATTGATTATATAGCTGAAATTAATAGTGAGCGTGAAATACCTCTACAAACCATTTTTATTACAGAGAGTAATGATCTAAAAACACGTTTAAGTGCAGTACGCGCCAATGGCTTTGCTTATTTTACCAAACCCGTACTAATAACATCATTAGTAAGTGCACTCGACAAGATCAGTTATAAAGTGCAAGAGAGTCCTTACCGAGTATTAATCGTTGATGATTCACCAACACAAACTGAATACGCCGCGCTAACATTGCAACAAGCAGGCATGAAAACTCGCGAAGTAAACGATCCCTTTCTATTACTAGATGCATTAAATGAGTTTTCACCTGATATTATCCTCATGGATATATACATGCCTAAATGTACGGGAATTGAATTAAGCCAAGTGATACGCCAAATGGAAAACTATATGAGTACGCCTATCATGTTTGTGTCTTCTGAAGATAATTTAGGCAAAAAACTCGGGGCGTTAAGCATAGGTGGCGATGACTTTTTGACAAAACCCGTTAAACCTTGGCATTTAGTTTCAGTTGTTTCTAACCGAGCACTACGCGCACGATTAATGCGAAGACTTGCTGAAACCGATGGCCTCACAGGGTTACTCAATCATACTAAAAGTAAAGAGTGTTTAAAAAATGAGTTAGATCGAGCAAAACGCGATAACACTCCCCTTTCTTTTGCCATGTTAGATTTAGATTTTTTTAAAACAATTAATGACAATTATGGGCACCCCGCTGGTGATCGCGTATTAAAAAGCATCTCAAATATATTTAAACAACGTTTACGTAAATACGATATTGTTGGCCGTTATGGCGGTGAAGAATTTATTGTTATTTTACCTAATACTGACGCAAAAACAGCAGAAGCTATTATTAATACTTTAAGAACACGTTTCAGTGAACTTACCCATTACAGTAAAGATAAAGAATTTCAATGTACTTTTAGTGGGGGAATTGCTGCTTTTCCTGATTTTGATAGCGAAAAATCGATTAGTAACGCAGCAGACCAAGCCCTTTATCAAGCAAAACAAATAGGACGAAATCAGGTAGTCATAGCAAAGAAAAAAGAATGAATTAACCTGAGTTCTGGAAGGTAAAGCGCTCATTCTAATAAGAATTGATAAGGTACAAATACCTTCCCTTTATTTCATTGTTAACCTTATTTTTATGCTTTATATAATGTAAAAACGCCTATAACAATAAAACCAATACCTGCAGCATAATGAAGGTATTTTTCATTAATATACTCTGACATTAAACTCCCCGCTAAAACACCAATAGCTGAAGCCACAATTAAAGCTGCTGATGCTGCCAAAAATACCGTATATTTACTCACTTCTTTATCTGCTGCAAAAAGCATTGTCGCTAATTGAGTTTTATCACCAAGCTCGGCAATAAACACCGATGCAAAAATTGTTAAAAATATCTTCCAATCCATACCTAAATAAAACCTGTAAAATTAAAATCGCAATAATACCAGTTTTTCGCATGAGTTGATCTGTTTTATACAAAAGCTCATTTGTATATTAAGCGCCAGCAGACCACTAGCGCACAATATTTGTTATGAAAAATAAAGAACAAGTATTACCGAATTAAATGTAAAAAGTGTCTATGTTTGTGGTATTGGTCAATAATATTGTCGATCACTGCCGTTTTCGACCATCCCATAATATCGTAGTCTTGACCACCTTCAACTAAATGAACTTCAACACGGTAATAACTTTGTTCGTCGTCATCGTCTTCAGTAACAAAATCAGGTTGCGAATATTTTCGAGCAACAACACGATAAATAAATTCTTGTTCCTCACCGTGATCAACAATCAGGCTCAAACCATCGTTATCTGAAATTTTTACATTAATTTGGCTTTCTTGTAATTCCTTAGTTACTAGTTCAAAAGCAGGTAATACCGTCTGGTTAATAAATTTATTCGCGTTAGCTTTGTTTGGAAAATCAACAATATTTTTTAATCGCATTCGCCAGTTATCATCACCTCCACCACTAGACTGAGGCAGCGTTGTTACGAGTTGGCTTTCTTGTTTAAAGGCTTCCACCCTCAGTGCTTTAATCAGGCCAATAATGGCAAGTATTAGCACAATAGCAAAAGGTAAAGCGCTTGCGATTGTCATGGTTTGTAAAGCATTAAGACCACCCACTAATAATAATATGGCAGCAACCACACCAATACCCACAGCCCAATAAACTCGTTGCCATAATGGCGTGTCATTTTTACCATACGAACACAGCATATCAACAACCATAGCGCCAGAATCACATGACGTGACAAAAAATATCACGATCATTAACACACTAAGAAAAGACAATACGGAGGTAAAAGGGAAGTTTTCAAGGAAAACAAATAACGCGACTGATGAATCTTTACTGACCATGTCACCTAAAGCGACAACGCCTTGGTTATACACTAAATCAATAGCGCTATTTCCAAAAATAGTCATCCATAATAAGGTAAACAATGTGGGTATAAACATAACCCCTAAAATAAATTCTCTAATCGTACGGCCGCGAGATATTCTGGCAATAAATAATCCTACAAAAGGCGCCCATGCAAGCCACCAGCCCCAATAAAATATTGTCCATCCTCCTATCCAATTTGTTTTCTTGTAAGCAAAAAGGTTAAAAGTGTTATGCACAATATCCGATAAATAATCGCCCACATTTTGTAAATAGGCTTGTAATAAAAATACCGTTGGACCTAATACAAAAATGAGTACTAACAAACCTACAGCTAAAGCCATGTTAGTTTCAGAGAGTATTTTAATACCTTTATCTAATCCTGTAGCAACCGAGGCCACCGCAAGTGCAGTTATCACACACATAATAATGATTTGATTGGTTACTGAAACATCGATATCAAACAAATAACTAAAACCAGCATTAACTTGTGACGCTCCTAAACCAAGCGAAGTTGCAACACCAAACACCGTACTAACTACAGCAAAAACATCCACTAAATGACCTGGCCATTGATAAATTCGCTCCCCTATTAAAGGATATAACGCCGAACGTAAGGTTAAAGGTAAATTATGTCGAAAACTAAAGTAGGCCAGCACCAAAGCTACAATGGTATATATAGCCCATGCATGAAGACCCCAATGGAAAAAAGTCATCTTCATAGCTTCTTGAACAGCTTCAACCGTACCCGCTTCAGCCGTAGGTGGAGACAAAAAATGCATTAAAGGTTCAGCGACCCCAAAAAACATTAAACCTATTCCCATACCTGCTGCAAAAAGCATAGAAAGCCAAGTAACTAATGAGTAATCAGGTAATGAATGATCTGGCCCTAATCGAATATCTCCATAACGAGAAAAACCTAAAAAAATCACAAAAAAGAAAATGAAGGCCACGGTAAAAACATAAAACCAGCTGCCATTATCAACAATACTGGTTTGCATAAGTGCAAATAAACTTTGTGCTTCTTTAGGTAGTACAACGGTATAAAGCAAAAGCGCGACAATAATGAATGAGGCACTAAAAAACACAGTTTTATTTAGTTGACTCTTAACAGATGTAGACAATACTTTCCCCTAAAATTAATTTGTATTGATATCACATTGATTAATAACAATCTGTAAATAATAACACATATTGCAAGCTCTCAAAATACAACAAAGTATAAAAACAAGAAGAAATAAGCTAATAACATATACTTATTAAAAACAGATTATTACATGTTAAGCTATAATAGAGCTCAAATATAATTAGCACTCTAATCATATCAGCTCGAATTATTATTAAAACATTAAGGGATAATCAATATGAAACTTACTAAGCTGCATTGCGCTGTCTTAACTGCTTTAGCAGCATCAGGTAATATCTATGCAGAAGAGGCAAAAAAACAACCCAAAGCACAAATAGAGACGATTGAAGTTACTGCTACAAAACGCTCAGAATCTATCCAAGCCGTTCCTGTTACCGTGACCGCATTAACAGGCGATAGCCTAGAAAAATTAGGTGTGGCTAACTTTGACGAATACGTAGAGTTTTTACCTAATGTAATTTTTCAGGGCACAGGCCCTGGACAAAACGAAATATACATTCGTGGTGCAGCAACATCACAAACCAATATTGCCGTTTCATCCGTTCAAGCCTTACAACCTTCTGTGGCTTTTTATTTAGATGAACAACCCGTTTCAATGCAAGGCCGTAACTTAGATGTTTACGCCACCGATGTTCAACGAGTAGAAGTTTTACCGGGGCCACAAGGCACACTTTTTGGTGCAAGCTCTCAATCAGGCACGGTACGTTTAATTACCAACAAACCTACTCATGACGGTTTTGCTGCTGGTTTTGATACAGGCGTTAGCTCTACCAAAGGTGGCGATATGAGCAACTCGGTTGAAGCATATTTTAATATGTCTTTAAGCGACTCTGTTGCAGTACGTGTTGCCGCTTATAATGATCACCAAGGTGGTTGGATCGACAACATTTTAAATGTACCTGGCCAAGGTGGGTATCAAGGTAGTGCCGTTGTTATTAGTAGAATTTCAGGCGGCGCTTTAGCCGATCCAGAAAATACACCAGTAACGGCACCCAAAAATGATGCATTAGTTGAAGACAACTTTAATACAGCAAACTATGCAGGCGCACGCTTTGGTTTATCGTATTTAATTAATAACGAATGGGAACTACTTGTTCAGCATACTCAACAGTCTTTAGATACTGAAGGTGTGTTTGCGTACGATCCAAACCTTGAAGGTGAAACATCAACCAATCGCTTTATACCAGAAAATAACAATGATGATTTTGGTTTAACCACATGGACATTAGAAGGTCGTCTTGACCATCTTGATATTGTTTACACCGGCGGTTATTTAGATAGAGACATCAACTCAACTATTGATTACACCGGCTATACTAATGGTGGTTCATTTTCGGCATATTATGTGTGTAATTACGCTGGCGTACCTGCAGGCGAACAATCATGTGCTGATCCAACTAAATTCTATAAAGAGCAAACAAACACATCGCGAACGACTCATGAGCTGCGTTTAAATACTTCAGCTGAAAACCGCTGGAGACTTACTGCGGGTGTTTTTTACGACTCACAAGAATTATCAACCGTTGGCCAATTTAATATTGCCAATACCAGCCTAGACGGTGCTTACGATTTTACTAATTTACAAACAAAGCTTAAAGGTAATGACGGTATAAACAGTGACGGTTTTAATACTCCTTTCTCATCTGAAATTAGCTTTGTTAATGATGTAACTCATATCATAGACCAAGTAGCTGTATTTGGTCAGTTAGAGTTTGATATAACAGACACAGTTACAGCTGGCTTGGGTGCACGTTGGTATCAAATTGAAGATTCGTTTAAAGGTGCAACCTCAACGGTTGATGTAAGTAGTCGATTAAAAGCCTTTGGTGATGGTAGCGACGCGGCATTAACAGAATACTTTGCAACCACCACTACATCAGCAAGCGAAGTGGCAGCCATTAAAGCAGCAGTTGCTAGTGGCCAATTAGAAACTGACCTACTTGATGCTGATGGCACGTTAACGGTAGACGATATCATTATTAAAGCCTCAATTGATTGGAAAGTATCAAACGACATCATGATTTTTGCATCATACTCTGAAGGTTTTAGACCTCCAGTTACCAACCGTGTAGGCGGCGGTAAAGCTAAAAATCCCGAAGGAGCTTTTGAAAGCTTTCACATTCCGGTTTATTCAACAACAGATAGTTTAGACAATTATGAGTTAGGTTTTAAATCAACCTTATTCGACCAAGCCTTACGATTTAACGCAACAGCCTATTATTCAAAAATATCTGATTTACAAACATCACGATACGACCCAACCAATATCAGCTTTTTAGTATTTACTGATAACGTAGGCGATGCTGAAATTAAAGGGATTGACGGTGACTTCAGCTGGGTAGCAAGTGATAACTTAATTATATCAGGTGCATTTAGTGTTATTGATACCGAGTTAACTTCAGTAAACGATGAACTTGCAGGTATTGCGCCAGCAGTAGGTAGCAGATTACCTTACTCCGCTGAGTTTTCTGGTAACTTACAAGCACAGTACTTTTACCCACTAAAAGGCGACTTAACAGGTTATGTTAACGGTTCAATTAGTTATACCGGCGAACGCTTAGCCAGCATGACAATGGACGCTTATGTAAACGAAGACGCCACGCGAGAAATTTACGGCACAGGTTCTGGCTTAAAGATTGAAAAAGAAGCCGATGTTTATGCTGGTGTTAATTACAAAGACAGCAATGGTAACACTTTTGCTGGTGGTCGTTACATACAAGAAAGCTACGTACTAGCCAACTTAAGCTTTGGTGTAACCAACGACGAATGGAAAGCAGAGCTCTTTATCGATAACGTAACAGATGAACACGCTACGTTATATATTGATACACAGCAGTTTACGCCAAAAGTGGTATCGAATAGACCTCGTACCATCGGCTTTAGATTTTCTTACGATTTTTATTAAATCTTAGAAAGCTTGTAAGTTAAAAATTGCCGCTTGAGAAATATATCCATATCACCTCAAGCGGCTTTTTATTACTAAAATAAGTTATAACAAGTAAAATAAGCAAAGTATTTCATTATTCATTATATTTCGTGGAGTTAAATCGTTGAACAACACATCACCTCTCTCATTTGAAGCGCAGTTAAAATCAATTCAACAGTTAATTCAAACCGCAAAATTTAATGATGCCATCAAACAAAGTAAACAATTGCTTGAACAAACCTCGAATCAGGAAGAGCAGGCTGAACTGTGGTATTTACTAGCCGTAGCCCAACGTTATAGTAAAGATTATTCCAACGCCTTAATCAGTATTACTGAATTACTAAAATGCAACAATACACACAGCAGAGCGCACCAAGAGCAAGGCTATAATCACCTCGCATTAAATCATTCTGAACAAGCAAAAAATTCATTTGAAAAAGCCGTAGAACTTAACCCGAGCTTAGTCGCTAGTTGGCAAGAATTAATTGAAATTTACCGAGATACAAATCAACCACAAAATGTACAAAAAGCAGCCAATCATTTAGCTAAATTAAAAAGCTTACCGCCAGCGTTACTGGCAGTAACCGAGTTTATGCATGAAGGTAAACTCCTAAAAGCAGAACAAGTTTGCCGACATTTTTTACAAAATAACAAACATCATGTGGATGGTATGTGCATGCTGGCTGAAATAGGCATAGAACTTAAAATATACGACGATGCCGAGTTTCTTCTCGCCAGTGCGATTGAAATAGCACCTACTCATATTAACGCTAGATCTCAATACCTCAATTTACTTATTCGTTTAGGTAAATACAAAATGGCGGAACAGCAGGTAAATACCTTACTTGCAAAGCAGCCAGATAACTTAAGTTATAACATTGCTAAAGCAAGTGTTTTAACAGGTTTAGGGGAAATAGAAGAAGCCATCGCCTTATTTGAAAAAATTATAAGTAAAGACGATAAAATTGCTGGCTTACATTTACAACTAGGCCACGCACTAAAAGCCAAAGGCGATATAAAGAAAGCGGTGCAAGCTTACCAAAAAGCTTATCAAATCAACCCCAATTACGGTGATGCCTATTGGAGTTTAGCCAATACTAAAACCTATCGTTTTAGTGATGAAGAAATTGCGCAAATGCAGGCTAAGCGAGAAGATGAAAGTTTAGCAATAATCGATAAAGTACAATTACATTTTGCCACGGGTAAAGCCTTTGAAGACAAAAAAGATTTCCCACAAGCATTTCAAGCTTACCAGCAAGGCAACCAATTACAACGATCCAACAATGGCTTCGACATCAATAAAATTGAACAACAAGTAGATGAACAAATTAAATATTGCACTGCTGAGCTTTTTGAAAAATACGCACATATAGGGTTCGACACCCCCGATCCTATTTTTATTGTGGGCTTACCTCGTGCAGGCTCTACCTTACTTGAACAAATATTAGCATCGCATAGCCAAGTAGACGGTACCATGGAGCTACATAATATTTTAGGCTTAGCCTCTCGTTTGCGTGGTCGTGTTCAAACTAAAGATAATCAAGAAAGTCCATACCCTAAAAATTTACACGAAATAAACAGTGATTACTTTAAACGTTTCGGCCAACAGTTTATTGATGAAACACGTGTGTATCGAGATAACGCGCCGTTCTTTATCGATAAAATGCCTAATAACTTTCTCCATTTAGGCCTGATCAAACTGATTTTACCTAATGCAAAAATTATTGACGCCAGACGCTCACCAATGGCCTGTTGTTTTAGTGGTTTTAAACAGTTATTTGCCGAAGGGCAAGACTTTAGCTACAGCCTTGAAGACATAGGTCGTTACTATCAAGCGTATTTAAAATTAATGGCACATTGGAAACAAGTACTCCCCAACTTTATTTTAACGGTAAATCATGAAGATGTAGTCGAAGACTTAGATAAAGAAGTTCACAGAATGCTTGATTTTTGTGGTTTAGCATTTGAGCAATCCTGTATCGATTTTCATAAAACTCAACGCGCAATTAAAACCCCTAGTTCAGAGCAAGTTCGCCAACCTATTTATAAAAGTGCAACAGAACAATGGCGCTACTTTGAAGAATATTTAACGCCTTTGAAAAAAGTACTCAATGTATAATACCAATCGCTTATTGCGTTTGGTATAACGAAACAGTTGCTATTTAATTAACTCATTACTTTAATGAATAAAACACAAACCCATCAACAAGATAAGTCTGTTCCCCCCTCTAAAATAGAGTAAACATACAATATAAAAACTAACTAAAATCACATCTAAAATATGCAAAAAATAGGTTCTAGGTCTACTATAAAAGTAACGTAACTGCCCATTTCCTCTATTATGAAGAATAAGAAGAAAAATAATAATTTAGTAGCTGAGAAAACTATTGTAAATGATCCACTGCATCAGTTGTTTGATGCAGTGGATGCTATTTCAGTGCAAGGATATGACGAAGAAAGACGAGTTATCTATTGGAATATAGGTAGTCAATTACTTTATGGCTACTCTAAAGAAGAAGCTTTAGGGGCTAAGATAGAAGAACTTATTATTCCTAAGGCAATGTGTGAATTGGTTATTAATGCGCACAAGAATTGGGTAAAAAATGACATAGAAATTCCCGCTTCAGAAATTACCCTTTGTAATAAAAGCGGCGAAGATGTGAATGTTTTTTCAAGCCATGTCATGCTTACTAATCAATACAATAAAAAACAAATGTATTGTATTGATATTAATTTAACTGATATTAGAGACGCTCAAGCTCAAGCTGAGTTTAAAGAACATATGCTTGAGGCTGTATTTGAGGCAACACCTGATTTATTTTTCTTGATGGAAGAAAGTGGAACCATCATTGATTATCATGCAAGTAATAAAAAAAACCTATACGCTTCACCACAACAATTTATAGGTCAACCTATAATAGATGTATTACCTAAAGAAGTTGCTAGTAAATTTCAATTTCATATTGAGCAAGTATTAAAACAAGAAGGTATATCAAGTTTTGAATATGAGTTAAAAATGCCTCATGGCTTAGTCTACTTTGAAGCAAGAATTAGCCACCTGCCAGAATATCAACAAGTAGTAACCATTGTTCGTGATATTACAGAGCAACACAAATCTTCTGAAATTATTCGTCAACATGCCTATTTTGATGCATTAACCTCATTACCTAATCGCTTTTTAGCCCTAGACCGTTTATCACAAATGCTTAATGAAGCCGAAAGGAACAATGAAAAAACAGCTGTGTTTTTTCTAGATTTAGACGATTTCAAAAAAGTTAACGATTCATTAGGTCATGAAGTAGGCGATAAACTGCTCATAGAGTCAGCCCACAGATTAAAACAAGCGATACGAAAAGAAGACACGGTTGGTCGCTTAGGTGGTGATGAATTTATTGTATTATTACGAGGTTTAACTGACGATAATAATGCGTTAGTTATTGCTGAAACTTTACTTGATACCTTTAGAGAACCTTTTCAAATTGATGGTAGAGAATTAATTTTAACATTAAGTATCGGTATTGCTATCTATCCTGATAATGGCTGTTGTGCCTCTGATTTGCTACGCAATGCAGATACCGCTATGTACCAAGCTAAAGCTTTAGGGCGTAATTCACATTCGTTTTTTACTAAAGAAATGAATGTAACCATGATACGTCGCTTTGAAATTGAAGAACAAATGCGTGGCGCATTAGAGCGCAATGAATTTGAAGTTTATTATCAACCGCAATTCGATGTTAAAAGTAAAAAAATTGTAGCCGCCGAAGCCTTACTTCGCTGGCATAACAATACTTTAGGCAATGTAACGCCAGATGAATTTATTCCAATTGCTGAACATACTGGCTTAATAGTACCTATTGGACAATATGTTGTTAAGCAAGCATTAAACTTTTTAAGTCACTGGCAAATTGTTGATCAAAAAAAATATACTATCGCGGTTAATTTATCTCCTCGACAGTTCAGAGATAAAGAGTTACTCAACATTATTAAACAATCATTAAAAGACGCGAATGTTCATGCTAATAGTCTCGAATTTGAAATTACAGAAGGCGTGCTAATGACAGGCCAATCTTACATCGATGAGGCATTGGTTGAACTTAATAAATTAGGAACTAAATTATCCATGGATGACTTTGGTACTGGCTATTCATCATTAAGTTATTTAAGACAATACGCTTTTGACGTAATAAAAATAGACCGCTCATTTATTCATGATATAACTATTAACAAAGAAGATCGTGTTCTAGTAAAAGCAACAATAGCAATGGCACATAGCTTAGGTTTAGTTGTTGTTGCTGAAGGAGTAGAAATGCATGAGCAACTAACCATATTAGATGAGTTGGGATGTGACTACGTACAAGGATATTATTTTAGTAAACCAGTACCTGCTCAACAACTTCTAGCATTATCGGCCCACTATAAATTACCTAGCTAACATCACGGTATCAATCTCAGATTAACCATTTAATACACAAAAGTTTCTCATTTAAATCAAAAATCCCCCGTTACTCTTTCTCATTAACCTTAAATCATTCGTCAGCTAACACCTCTTTTTTACTGCAAAACATTTCTTCATTGATAAAAACGCCTTGCGAAGTGTTATGTTATAACATAACATTTATACGAATTGTTATATTATAACACTTATAAACGAGGAATCATGAAAAAACTATCCAAAATCATCAGCGTGCTACTTGCCGTTTCAGCAAGTGCAGAGCTAAACGCTGAACAAATTCAAGGCGTCATCAAAAACAGTCAAGGCCAAGCTGTTTCAGGGGCTACCGTTAAAATAATGGGAACGAATAATACGTCTGTCACCAATGAGAAAGGCCTATTTACCTTAGAAGTACAACCAGGACGTTATGAACTGCACGTTGTTGCAGACAATTTTGTTCATAGAAATGTCGACGTAAATGTTAACGAAAATAAACAAGCTAACGTAAGTGTATCTCTTGATAAATCAGCCATTGAAATTATAGATATTCATGCAACCCCCTTTCATAGCTCAAACATTGAATCAGCTTTACCTATTACTGTATTACACGGTGAAAATTTACGCATGCGTCAAGAAAACACACTGGGTGATAGCCTAAGCAAAGAAGTAGGCGTACATAGTAATTTTCATGGTGGTGTAGCCAGTACGCCTATAATTCGTGGCCTAGACGGACCTCGAGTATTAGTGACTCAAAATGGTTTAGATGCTGGTGATGCATCACGTATCGGTCCTGATCATGCGGTATCTACCGAAACATCCACTTCAGAACGCATTGAAGTTTTACGCGGACCAGCCACCTTATTTTATGGGAGCGGAGCTATCGGCGGTGTGGTTAACCTTGTTGATGAAAGAGTGCCTCGTAGTATAGACACCAAAGGAGAGTGGCTGGTTGAGCACAATAGTAATAACGAACAATCTTTAGCGTCAGGCTCGTTCAATAGTGGCATAGGTAATGTTGCTGTACATGCCGATGCTTTTTACCGTGATAGCGAAAACTACCAAATACCTGAAAAAAACAGCATCGACGAAGTAGAAAATTCAGCCGCAGAATCAAGTGGTTTTACTCTTGGTACTAGCTATTTACTCGACAATGGTTTTGTCGGTATGTCTTATCAAACTTTAGATCAAGAATATGGTATTCCAGGGCATAGCCATGGCGATGAAAACATAGAAGTACTTGCAGATTTAAAACAAAAACGTTGGCAATTATTAAGTGAATTAAATTTTGATAATAAATATATCAAATCGGTTAACACTAAGGTGGCGTATACCGATTACCTACATAGTGAACTAGAAGTTGGTGTTGTTGGTACAACATTCGACAATGAAACCATAGAAGCACGCACCGAAATATTACACCAAAACATTTGGGATTGGCGTGGCGGTTTAAGTATCCACTATAAACAAAGTGACTTTACTGCTGTAGGTGAAGAAGCATTTACTCCACCATCAAAAACTGACTCAATTGCATTAGCGTTAATGGAAGAGCGTCATTTTGGCGAAGTATTATTACAGCTTGGTGCACGTATTGAGCGTACCGAAATTAGCGCAGCAACCGTGCATTTACCCGAAGTTGAACTATTACATGAGTTAAGTGAAGAAGATCCTCATGCCGGACACAATCATGGTTCTGAAGAAATCACGCGTAACTTTAATGTTAAACATGTATTTACACCCGTCAGCCTTTCAGCAGGTTTAGTATGGGACTTTAGTGATAGCTACAATCTAGCCTTATCATTATCGCATTCTCAAAGAGCCCCTTCAGCCTCTGAACTCTTATCTTTTGGCCCTCATATCGGTACAGGTTCATATGAAGTAGGCGCACTATTTTCATTACAAACACCTAACGGAGAAACACCTTATTTTGATTTAAATCATCAAGCTTTAAAAATGGAAACAGCTAACAACATTGATTTGAGTTTACGTAAATTCAAAGGCGATTTTGGCTTTATTCTTAATGCTTTTTACAACCAAATAGACGATTACTATTACGAGCAAGCTACGGGTTTATATACCGAAAGTGCACATGAGCATGAACACGACCATGCAGAAGAGGCGGAAGAAGAAAGCACCTTACCTCTATTCATTTTCACAGCACAAGATGTCACTTTATATGGTTTTGAAGCACAAGCCGTTTGGCAAGTTACTGACGAATTTTCATGGAAAATTCAAGGCGATATTATTCGATCAAGTTTAGATACAGGTGGAGACTTACCACGTACACCACCCGCACGAATCGCCACCGAGTTTAGCTATCAAGGAGAAAACCTTTCTGCTGACTTATTTATCAATAATTACTTCAAGCAAACACATACCGCAGCACTAGAAAGCCCAACTGATGGTTACGTGATGGTTGATGCCAATGTTAATTACCATTTTAGTTTAGGCCAGCACGACCTCGCTGTTTATTTAAAAGGTAAAAACTTAACCGATGAATACGCACAAGTGCACACCTCATTCTTAAAAGACTTAACACCATTGGCAGGCCGCTCTTTTGCTATTGGCATTCGTGGCACATTTTAATTTTTATTCGATCTACGGATCTACCCCATTTAACCAAGGAATATCATGAAAAAGTTTACTCTAAATACCTTAGCCTTAGTTTGTGCAGCAACTTTAGTAGGTTGTGGCGATGCTGAAACAAATATTGTCGAATTACCACCAACAGTAATAGACGATACTGATGATCATAACGAAGAAATAGGAAAAGGTCGTTTAGCTATTGCAGAAGCAGACCAAGCCGTTGTTCATATTTTTAATTTAGAAGACAACAGCTTAGTTGAAACTATAACGCTAACCAACCCTGCTGAATATTTGTACGCAAGTCCAGAAAACCGTTATGCGGTAGCTGTACAACGTTCATTTGATACAGTTGAATTTATCGATGGTGGTTTATGGCAAGAACTCCATGGCGATCATTACGACCAACACACTGATGAGCCTGTATTAACAAGTTTTACTTTGCACGACGTAAAACCAACTCACTACGTGCCACGTGGTGATAAAACCGTAATATTTTTTGATGGTAATAAAGATACCGGTGCTAACGCTAGCTTGAGTGTATTAAGTGATCAAAGTATCAGTGCAGAAAAAACAATTGCAGACCATGATTTTGATACTTATATGCACGGCACAGCAGAAATTCGCGGCGATTATGTTTTAACAACATTACGCGACAGTAATACTGAGAGCAGCTTGCCAGAACACATTAGCTTACTAGAATTACATAATGATCACTTTCATCAAGAGCAAACCTTTGAAACGGCATGTCCCGCTTTACATGGCAGCTTTCAAAATGAAACACACATCGCCTTTGCCTGTGGTGACGGTGTTTTAGCAATTGAACAACAAGGTAATGTTTTTACCGACTATAAAATTCCTAATCCAGCAGGTTTAGCTGAAGGCGTACGTATTGGCTCGTTAAAAGGTAGCGCAGAAAGCAATGTAATGATTGGCACCGCTTCCTCTGACTTCTATCTAATTGATTTAGCAGCACAAGATATCACTCAGTTTAACTGGCAATCAGAAGACGATTTAACCTCTGTCACATATGCTTTTGATGGTCACAATGAACACCTATTAATACTTGATAATAACGGGTATTTAAATGTATTCCCTGCTGAAGATAACTGGCAATTAGAAGAACGATTTAAAGTATTTGATAACTTAGCCGTAGGTGCACAACCTTCAATTATCGCCTCTAAAGCCAATGAGTTAATATATATTATCAACGAACAAAAAGTCACAACCCTTGATTTACATGAAGGTGAAATAATAAACAGCTTTGAATTAAACTTTACTCCAGGCAGCGCAACATGGCTTGGTATAGCTGGAGAGGAAGAGCATAATCACTAGTTATATACCCGTTATCATTCATCCATGTAGGAACCTGACTAAAGTTAATAACGAAGCATAAATTTTAGACCCATCGAAGAAGCGCTTGAGTGGTGACGGGTATAACAATGAATTAGAGTCGTATCGGAGCTGGCTTTCCCTGCCAGCTCTTTAACTAGAGCGTGTTGACCATACATTCACTCGTTAACGTCAACCTACAACTCTCTCACCCAAATATTTTTGAAGCTAATTTCACCATCGTGATCTTGTAACAATATAGGTTTACAGCCATGAGCATTGAAGTATTTCGCTTTACCATTGTACATAGTTGTCCCTTGTATTTCGAAATGTTCTTGTACCAATACACCATTATGTAACACGGTAATATATGCCGCTTTAGTTAATTCGCCGGCCTGATCAAACTGAGGTGCACGGTAAATAATATCGTAAATATTCCACTCACCACTAGGTGATAACGCATCAACCAAAGGAGCCGATTGCTTATAAATAGAACCTGACTGACCATTTACATAAACTTTAGTGTTATACGTGTCGAGTATTTGAACCTCATACCGCCCTTGTATTTTAATACCGCTATTAGCGTGCTTGGGAGCATCTTTACGTCGCTCACTCGCTATAGGAGCACGCCACTCTACATGCAACTGCATGTCACAAAAACTTTGCTTTGTAATAATAGACCCACTTTTCGGCTTGATCGTTAAGCTGTCGTTTTTGTAAATCCAATTAACTGATTTGCCATTTGTATGCTGCCAATGTTTGTTTACATCGCTTGCTTGTTGAAGCAAAGGGATAGCATCTGATGGAATAGGTTTTACCTGTATTTTTTTAGGTATAGGTTCCCAAATTTCAGTTAATTTAGGATCTGGCTTATTTGCATATGCACCTGTAGCCGTAATGAATCCCACTAAAATAAGACTGGCTTTACTGATATTTTGAGTTTTATTAATCATTATTATTTACTTCTTTTAAATGTAGTTATTTGAGGTAACTTATTTACATTGTATCTGAGTATATCTCCCATGAGAGGACGACTCTTACTATCGTTTAAGCCACTTAAATTGATGGTGTATAACTGACCTGCTAATAAATTCGGGATGATAACTTTTATGCTTTTTTTATCTTTAGCTAAGCTGATATTGCCCTCATTAACTTTTTGTAGGTCGACTTTCTCTGAGCCATATGCCGCGTGATAATGGTAACTGTGCCGAGTGATCTCTATTTGTGGAGGTATATTAACCAGTGTTTGATTAAAGCTAATTTCAAAACCGTCGTGTAATAATTTAACTTGGTTAACAATAAAAATGTCTTTCGGCTTTTTGCTAATTTTCAGTAAGCCTTCATCGCCCGCCCAACCTAAATGCACTTTACCTACCCACAAACTGCCATCGGGAGAGAAATCTAATCGGAAGTTACCAATACCAAGTTCATCACCGCTAATAAAAGGAATGAGCGTACCTTGCATCGCGCCGCCAGTTGGATCAGGTAAAAAGCGGATCAAATTATTAATATTCATATCTCCGACTATTAATTCGCCTTCAGGTAAGCCAAAGAGTTCAGGTTTAATCGTCGACAACGGTTGAGTGGGCGAATTTGCTAATTCACCTTGTGGAAATAAGCCCGCTGCGGGTTTACGTATTTTGAGTAAGTCATCTGTTGTCACGTCTTGATGTTTTATTTTCCAATCTTTCAACCAATGTAACGAGGCAGGATGACCAGCAAAGTCACCTTTGTTTATTTGATGGAGTGGGCTTGTACCAATCCAGTCACCTTGATTATCGGTAACCCAAAGTTTATCTTGCGGATCAATATGTATACCGGCTGGAGAACGAAAACCAGATGCATAAGGTTCAGCTGTGCCATCGGGTGATATTTTTATTACCCAGCCACGATAAGGCACACAAGAAAACATGCGCGTAACGTTTTTTCTATAACCAGCTAACCACGCTTTAAAGTCATGCCATTCACGCATTTTATCTTCTGGGGGACACATGTCGCTATATTCACCGCGAATATATTCATTGATACCATTAAAGTTAGAGGCAATATTAAGCGAGATATAATAATTCCCTTTGCTATCGACCGCTGGTCCAAAGGCAAATTCATGGTAATTACCCGTCATACCAAAATCACTGTAAAGAGTTTGATAAAGATCGGCTTTTCCATCGTTGTTTTTATCAACTAGGCGAGTAAGCTCCGGCTTTTGCATCACCACAAAACTGTTATCGCTGTCTTGAACAATTCCTAATGGCTGATCTAAACCTGTCGCAAAGGTTTTCCATGTTTGTTTTTTAGGGTGATACAAAACCAAATCGCCACTGATAGTCGTCAAGGCAATTCTGCCGTCTTTTAATGCACTTAGACCACTGATTTGTGGGTCTATCGTCTTTGGATATTCAACTCGTTCAATATCATAATAATCTAACCATGTGTTTTTTTCGGCGTAAACGGTTGAGCTAAGTGTTAACCCTAAAGTTAATAAGCTTGTTAATATTCTCATGGTAATACTACCTCAACACTAAAGTCTGCAGCTTCTGCTGCCGTTAAATGTAAACTGTTGTTCATTAAGCGCCCATGGCTAGCAATAATTTGGCTTGATGAGCTTTCTTGACTTTTATGGGATAAATTTAGGCTGATCGGCTCGCTCTCTTTTGTCATTCCGCTAATTTGAAAGCTGCGTTTAAAACTGTTGGTTTTTGAGCCTATCGTGATTTTTTCTTTTACTTTAATCTTGCCTATTTGGTAATAAAACTCTGGGTAGCCTCCGATCAATTCATAACCTTTAAAGTTAACGGCTTGTCCTTCAGCAAAAGAAAAGCCTGTATTATCGTTTTCTCTGTATAAAATTTGTTTGCTATTTTTTTCTCGGTTTTTCTCACCATGAAATGGCGCAAACGTAGGAAATGCATAGCGCACTTTACCAATATAACTATCCCATACGATTGAGACTTTAGGGGTTAAACTCACGACAATTGATGCTGGACTGGTAAAAGGTAAAACGCCTCGAGTAACATAGGGGAATTTTCGTTCTGGGCGTTTAAAAGGTGGAAATTTAGGTTTATCTTGCTTTTCTTTAACATGTTCGCTGACGGTTAGTATGTACTCGTGTATTTGACTAATAACCCTTTCGCTTAAATGTCCCATTGGCGGCATTTGAATCGTGTCAGGATTTTTTTTACCTGGAGATTTTACCCACGCTAAAAAAGCCTTATTATTATCTTCTGGATAATTATCTCTAATGTAAACTAAAGAGGGCCCAGTGCTAAATCTATCTAGCGCATGACAGGCTTTACAGTTTTCATCAAATGCTAATTTACCTTCATCAATAGCCAATACATTTGTTGAAATGAGGCCACTTGATATCAACAATACAGTGTGAAACAAAACCGACTTACTTTTAAAATACATAATTTACTCTTAAAACTGTTAAAGCTCAGTGAAATTCAATAGACTAGCTAATTACTAGCAAGGTACATGCAAATTTCTATCTTTTTTGTTACATGTTTTTTCGTAACACGCTAACTAAGCAACAGACTAAAAGCTTACACTCCTTGCTTAAATAAATAAGTAAAAACTGACACTTAACCGTAACCTGGACAGTTAACTTAACTGTTATATAACATGAATATTCAAAAAAAATCAGCTGACAACCCTAGTAAAAGTGCCATTATCGAGCAACTTGAACGCATAAAGCGCAGCAAGCTATTTGAACGTTCTAAAATTAATTGTAAATTACTAAGTTTCTTGGTGAACTACCATTTGAATTCGTTAGAAAATAATGACGATGCTAAAGCCCCAAAAGAATTTGAAATAGCGATGGGAGCTTTAGATAAAGCGAACGATTTCAACCCCGCTGAAGATGCTTCAATTCGAGTTTATATTTCAAATTTGCGTAAAAAATTAGAAACCTATTATCAAACAGAAGGCACAAACGAAGCGTTTCAGATTAGCATTCCAACAGGCGCTTATGGGTTAGAATTTAATTGGGTATCAAAGCAAGAACCCCCCATTAAAAACAACAAGAAAAATGTTAAAAATAATTATTTTTTGATTGCTGCAATTACGCTATCGGTGTTACTTAACTTAGTTTTAGTTGCAAGTTATTTATTAGAAAAGCGTGTTACCAAACCAGAAAAAAATACAGAAATCAGTCAGTTTAAAAGCCTTAAGCAACACGCCCTTTGGCAACCTTTGCTTTCAAACCCAAAAGCCACCTTAATTGTGATTGGCGATCTATACATGCTAACTGAACTAGATCCTCAAACTCAGCTCCTTAGAGCTATACGTGAATTTGGTATCAATTCCGACCTTCAATTTGAAGATTATTTAAATAAACATCCAGAAAAGCGCACCAAAATAAATAAAGCATCAAGCGCCTTTTTACTTAAGAATAGTGTGTACGCGCTGCAGCATATACTCCCTTTGTTTACAGAGGAGTCACCAGCCACTATCCGATTGGCCTCTGAGCTGACCGCAAGTGATTTACGTGACTACAATATTGTTTATCTGGGGTTATATAAATCACTTGGGTTATTAGACTCTTATTTAGAAGGCTCCAATTTTCAAATTAAAGCAGCCCCCCCTTCGCTTAAACACAACAGCTCGGGGCGAGTTTACAGTGTTACTGGTGATTTAGAGCAAGAATATACGGACTATGGTACTTTTGCCCAGTTTTCAGGGCCAAGCGGTAACCTCTTTTACATTTTCGCTGGTTTTTCCGATGCCTCAGTTATTCAGATGGCTAAATATTTAACCAATCAAACACGATTGTCATCTAACGAGTTTAAACAGCATTTCGAGTCATTGGGAAATGCTAATTCCAATTTTGAGCTAATATTTTCCGCATCCAGTTTTAATAGAACAGACCTAGATTCAAACCTAGTTGATACCGGCTTATTAGATATTAAATCTATTTGGGCAATGCCGAAATAATATTGATATTTCCACACAAGCTGGAATTATAAATAACTTTAGGCATGTACTGATTGGCGATAAAAGCTTACGAATAGGACAATCATTCGTCTCGTTTAATTAACTGTATTTTAAACACAAAAAAGCCCCAGTATCTCTACTGAGGCTTTCCGTATTTCTAGATTTAGTGAGCTGACCGTAAGCCGGGTTTTGTCTAGGACAATCATTCGTCTAGGCCTTAAATCACTCTAAGGCTCAAGCAACCTACCCGGTTTCAACGCGAGCCACGCCATATGAAACCCTATTTGGTCTTGCTCCGGGTGGAGTTTACCCTGCAACCAACTGTTACCAGTGGTCCGGTGCGCTCTTACCGCACCCTTTCAGCCTTACCTGTTCCGCAAGCGGTCATCGGCGGTCTTCTCTCTGCTGCACTTGTCGTCGGCTTGCGCCGCCCAGGCGTTACCTGGCACCCTGCTCATTGGAGCCCGGACTTTCCTCCCCTCTACCCGTATACCTAATGTCGAAACATGAAATACAACGATAAAGCAGCGATTGTCTGGTCAACTCGCGCCGCATTCTACAGTAAAGCGTCGCTATCACCAATAACAAAATAGTTTATTTACGCTTAGTCCTTTAACGACAAAACAATATCGTAAAGTGCATTTTTCTTCACACCATAAATTTCTGCCGTTATGGCGCATGCTGTTTTAGGTTTCATTTCTTTTAACAAAAGCTTTAAGGTATCAATAACTTTAGGAGATATCGCATTAGGGTCAACTTTATACCCTTCAATAATTAATACCATTTCACCTTTTAATTGATTTGGGTCTTCACTCAACCATGCTAGTAAATTTTCAGCTGTATCTGAATAAATCGTTTCAAACGTTTTAGTTAACTCGCGCGCAATAACAACATAACGCTCTCCACCTAAAACAGTCACAATGTCTGATACGGTATCAATCGCTCGTCTGGGTGCATCATAAAACACCATGGTTCGTTCTTCATTCGCTAGCTCTGATAATGTTGCTTGTCGAGCACCTGATTTAGACGGTAAAAAACCTTCAAATGAAAATCTGTCTGTAGGTAAGCCAGCTACAGACAAGGCTGCAATAGCCGCACATGCTCCAGGAATAGGAGATACTTTTAATTTTTGCTGACGACAGTACCTAACTAGATGAAAGCCTGGGTCACTGATCAGGGGGGTACCTGCATCAGAAACAAGCGCAATACTTTTTCCTTCAGATAACAAATTGCCAATATGCTCTTGTCGTTGACGTTCGTTATGATCATGCATCGACATAGTTCTATTTTTAATACTATACGCCGACAATAACTTTTGTGTATGACGGGTATCTTCACATGCGATTAAATCTACTTGGCTAAGAATATCTAAAGCTCGTTGAGAAATATCGGCTAAGTTGCCAATTGGAGTGGCTACAATATACAAAGTGCCTGCGTCGATAGATGTTTGCATGTAATATGTTCGCTTTAGTTGAGACTAACGTGGATGACGTTTATTATAAGGGTATATTATAAAGCATGGATTGATGATAAGTGACCCAAACAACATTATATTTTTTTTCAAAGCGGATTTTATCAGTTTTTATAACCGTGCTGATAGTTTCAAGTTGTGCTACACCTAAAAAAGTAAGCAAATCAACTCAGCCAGTTACGGTAAATAAAATATCAGAAGTAACTGAACAAACGGTTGCGGCTAGCGATTATTTACGCCAAGCAGAAAAGACATCCCCACAAGCAGCTATAGCGTTAATGCTAAAAGCAGCTAACACCTATATTACCGAGAAAAACCCAGTAAAATCGTTATGGCTAGCGGGCGAACTCCACAAGTTACCTTTGAGTGACTCACAAAACTTTGAAACGCTTTTAGTAAAAACAGAAAGCTTACTCGCTTTAAATAAATTTAAAGATGCAGAAGAACAGCTATTACTTGCAAGCAAGCTTATAGACGAAAATCAAATCGCAGCTAACTACCAATATTACCGCTTAGCTTCTCTTATCGAAAAAAATAAAAACAACCCTATTCGTTCAAACTCTGCGGCTTTACTTGCCTTTAGTTTAAACAATAATGTAGTTACCGATGACATAATGAATTTATGGAGCAACTTAAGCACTCTATCTAGCTGGGAATTACAGCAACTAAAAAAACAGCAACTTCCTTATTTTGATGGCTGGTTAGATTTAATTACCAAAGCGAATAAATGGGGAGACAACAAATTTATACTCGATCAACAAATAGTTAAATTTCAATCAAAATTCCCTAATCACCCTGCAAACTTTATTGCTGAGCAACTACTACTTGTAAGTGAAATTGAGGCCCCTTTAATTAAAAATATTGCCGTATTACTCCCTCTTTCAGGGCAACACAAAAGTATTGGTGAAATAATTCAACAAGGTGTTTTAGCTGCATACACAAATAACGACATTAGCTTAACTTTTATTGATACCAACAAGCTAGACTTCACTACACTCGGTTTACGTTTTACTGACGAAGAAATAGATCATGTTATTGGGCCTATTCTCAAGCCCAACGTAGATCAATATATTGCACAACCCGATATTGAACTTCCTTCATTATTATTGAATATTCCCACCTTAGACATTTTGGGTGCGAATCACTTTGCCTTTTCAATGAAAAGAGAAGACGAAGCGATTCAAGCCGCAACGGTACTATCAAACAAACACTACAAACACCCTGTATTATTTTCAACACAAGATAATGTTAGTAGAAAAATAGCGACCTCGTTTGCAAATAAATGGCAGTCTTTAACAGGTACTATGCTTGAGGTTGTAATACTTGAAGCGAATGAAAACATGCAAAAGTCACTCAAAATCAGTTTAGACGTTGATGTTAGTAAAGCTCGAATTAGAAACCTTGAAGCGCAAATAAGACAAAAAATAGAAACTGAAAATCGTAACAGACGTGATATCGACATGATTTTTATTGCCGCGCCCACTACGCATACACGCTTAATAAAACCGTTTATTGATGTGAACACTAGTACTTATTCAAACACTATACCTATGTTTGCAAGCTCATTAAGCTATGACGGTTCAAACGACGACGCAGAGATCAGGGATTTAGTAGGGTTAACTTTTTCAGAAATCCCTTGGCTTCTAGATAGCCCATGGCAAAATAAAGAAGCCAACATAACAAGTCAAAACTTATGGCCTAATCGCTCTGAAAGCTTACAACGAATTTATGCGTTAGGTTACGATAGCTTATTTGTTATATCTAAGCTAAAACAACTAAAAGAACTCCCATATTTAAGACATTATGGACAAACAGGAGAGTTAAAAATGGGAGCCGATAATATTATTTCGCGAAGCCTTCTCTGGGGACAATATACTAATGGAACAGTTAAAGAAGTGGATATGGAATAAAAAGCAAACCACTACAGATACAGGTAGAATAACGGAAGATTTTGCATCTCAATATTTAATTTTACAAAATTTAACATTATTGGATCAAAATTTTCATAGCAAGTACGGTGAGATTGATCTTATTATGCTTGATAACAACATGTATGTGTTTGTAGAAGTAAAATATCGCAAAAATAATCAGTTTGGTGGGAGCTTAGTTGCAGTAAGCCATAGCAAACAACAAAAATTACGCCTTTGTGCTAAATATTACCTGCAACAAAAGCAATTAAATGAATATAATACACCTTGTAGATTCGATATAGTCGCATTAGAAGGTGACATAAAAAACCCTAATATTAACTGGCTTAAAAATGCCTTTTAACACCTACGGAACTTAATAACGCCATGTTAGAAAGAATAAAAAGTAACTTTACACAAAGTATTCAAACAAAAATTGCAGCGAGTGAAGTGCTTGCAGGGCCTATTGAACAAGCAAGTACAATTATGGTTCAAAGCCTTTTGGCTGGTAACAAGATCCTTTCTTGTGGTAATGGTGGTTCAGCAGGCGATGCACAACACTTTTCAGCTGAATTGCTTAACCGATACGAAACTGAACGTCCTCCCTTACCAGCCATAGCATTATCTACTGACACATCAACATTAACATCAATAGCAAATGACTATCATTACGATGAAGTATTCTCAAAGCAGCTAAGAGCATTAGGAAATAGTGGTGATGTATTATTAGCTATTTCAACCAGCGGTAACTCTCGTAATGTCATTAAAGCAATAGAAGTTGCCGTGTCTAAAGATATTCCTATTATCGCACTTACAGGTAAAGACGGTGGCGATATAGCAGGTTTATTGGGTGAAAACGATGTTGAAATACGTGTTCCTTCAGCACGAACAGCACGTATTCAAGAAGTACATTTATTAGTTATACATTGTCTATGTGACATTATAGATACAACGTTATTTCCACAAGCGGAAGATTAATATGCAATTTAAACAAACCTTACTCGTATTAACTTGTATAGGTGTTTTACAAGGCTGCGCTGCGGCCGCCATCGTTGCTGTTGTTGGTGGTGCAAGTGTTGCCGCTGACAACAGAACTTTAGGTAAACAAATTGATGATCAACGCATTGAGCTTGTTGCCCACAACGAGCTCACTAAACTTACCGAGGTGCATGAGCACACTAATATTCAAGTTGTTAGCGTGAATGGCAGCGTATTAGCCGTAGGCCAATCACCTAATACAAGATTACGTGATTTAGCCATGCAAACGTTAAGTAACATTAATGGCGTTTTAAAAGTTCATAACCAAATAAGAATTGGTAACACCGTTTCTGCAACAACAAAAAGTAACGACTTATGGCTAACGTCTAAAGTAAAGGCTGCTCTGCTTGCTAATGAAAAAATAAGTGCTGCAGATGTTAAAGTCGTCACAGAAAACGGGGAAGTATTTTTGATGGGGTTATTACCAGAAAATCATGCCGATATCGCCGTTAATGTTGCACGTAATATCAGTGGTGTAAGCAGAGTATATAAAATGTTTGAATATTTATAGCTGCCTTTCATAATTTTTAGACACAAAAAAAGCAAGCGAGTAGCTTGCTTTTTTATTACGCATAAATAGACTATTTAATGACTTTTAGCGTAGCGCCACCTTTCGGCTTAGCTTTAGATGAAGTGTTCTGCGTAGAATTATCAACACTTTTTAGCGTTGTTCTTGGCTCTTCTTCTACATGAACTGGATGCTCAATAGGTAATGATGTACCTGCACCCGTTTCTTTCGCATAAATGGCACCTATTGCACCGTAAGGCACAACAATATGCTCAAGCTTACCACCAAATCTAGCACTAAACTCAATAGCTTCTTTGCCTAATGAAATAACACCTATAGCACCACCAGATATATTAAGTACTATTTGGCCGTCAGTAACGTAACCCATAGGAACCAATACACCGTAAACGTTTACGTCTACCATGATATAAGGTGTTAATTCATTATCAGAAATCCAATCATAATAAGCCTTAACGATATAAGGCTTATTAGATGTCATTTTAACGTCAGACACTATACTGGATTTCCAAAGCGTAATTCACGCTCAGACTCAGTTAAAGATGCTTGGAAAGATTCACGTTCAAATACTTTTAACATGTATGTTTTCAATTCTTTTGAACCTTGACCGTCAAGTTCAATACCTAAAACAGGTAATCTCCATAATAACGGAGCTAAGTAACAATCCACTAAGCTAAACTCTTCGCTCATAAAATATGGCGCTTCATTTAAAATAGGAGCAACACTTAATAAGCTTTCTTTAAGTTCTTGGCGTGCTTTAGTCGCCGCTTCAGCAGGACCATTATAAATAGTTTTAGCTAAGCTATACCAATCTTGCTCAACTCTATGCATCATTAAACGGCTTCTACCACGAGAAACAGGATAAACAGGCATTAATGGTGGATGAGGAAAACGCTCATCTAAATATTCAATAATAATACTTGCTTCATATAACGCTAATTCTCTATCAATAAGCGTAGGAACAGTACCGTATGGATTTAGGTCTAATAAGTCTTCCGGCAGATTTGCCAAATCAACTAGGTGTATGTCAACGCCAACACCTTTTTCTGCTAATACGATGCGTGTTTGATGACTATACATATCATCAGCATGTGAATATAAATTCATAACAGAGCGTTTGTTTGCAGTTACGGCCATTTTGACTCCCAAAATTCTATAAATAAAAACTAACAAAGGGGGCACAAAGCCCCCAATCAAGAAAGATACAATACACAGCTATTAACTAGTGTACATCTCTCCAATATTCTTTCTTCAATAAGTACGCAAAGATCAAGAAGATAAATAGAAAACCGATAACCCAGTAACCTAAGCTCTTACGCTCAAGTTTGTTTGGTTCAGCAGTATATTCTAAAAAGTTGGTTAAATCTCGAACAAAAGCATCATACTCTTCTTCCGTCATTGATCCACCTTTTGCTTCACTTAGCTCACCATGTTCATTAACGGTACGAACACCTTGCAAACCTTGTAAAACATGTGGCATACCAACATCAGGGAATACCTTATTATTTACACCAAACGGACGATTTTCATCAACATAAAAAGAACGTAAATAAGTATAAATATATTCCGGACTTCTAAAACGAGCTTCTAATGTTAAATCAGGCGGTGTGCTACCAAACCATGCTGCAGCATCTTTTGCTGGCATCGTATTTAAAATATGGTCGCCTGCTTTTTCACCGGTAGGCATCCACTTTTTAACACCTTCAGCTTCATCAATACCTAAGTCTTTAAAGGTACGATTATAACGTTGGTACTGTAACTGGTGACAGCCTAAACAATAATTTAAGTAAGACTCAAAACCACGCTTAAGTGATTCTTTATCTGACAAATCATTCTCTGGTTTATCTAAATGTAAGCTAGGGCCTGAAGCTATAGCTAGCATAGGAAAAATTGCTAATAAAGCTAAAATAAACTTTTTCATTATCCTGTTACCCTCTCTGGAACTGGCTTAGTTTTCTCACCCTTACTATAAAACCATAAGAAGATGAAGAAACCAAAATAGCCTAAAGTTGCAAGTCTACCAATTAGGTTAGCTAGATCAGAAGCTGGCATAGTACCTAAAACACCTAACGCAACAAAACAAATTGCAAATTGAGTTAAGTTTAAAAGATGTAGTTTACTACGGTAGCGGAATGAACGAACAACACCACGGTCAAACCAAGGTAAAGCGAATAGCATACCAATTGCAGCAAACATCGCAATCATCCCTAATAACTTATCAGGAATAACACGTAGTACTGTGTAGAAAGGTCCAAAGTACCAAACAGGAGCAATATGCTCAGGAGTTTTTAAACCATTAGCAGGCGTAAAGTTTGGCGGCTCAAGGAAATATCCACCACCTTCAGGGAAGAAAAACATTACCCAAGAAAATAAAATCAAGAAAATAACAACCGCTACTAAATCTTTAACCGTGTAGTAAGGGTGGAAAGGTATCGCATCAACAATATCGTACTTCTTAGTGTACTGTTCATGGAAAGTAAATTTAGATAATTCTTCAGGTTTCACACTTCCTTTTGGTTTCTTAATATCAGAACCATCAGGGTTGTTAGAACCTACTTCATGTAATGCTAAAATATGTAAGAACACAAGGATTACAAGAACAAGTGGTAAAGCGATAACGTGTAATGCGAAGAAACGGTTTAACGTAGCACCAGAGATAACATAGTCACCTTTGATCCAAATGGTTAAGTCTTCTCCAATACCAGGAATAGCACCGAATAGTGAAATAATTACCTGAGCGCCCCAGTAACTCATATTACCCCAAGGTAATAAATACCCCATGAAAGCTTCAGCCATTAATACTAAGTAAATTAGCATGCCGAAGATCCATAGTAATTCACGTGGTTTCTGGTAAGAACCATACATAACACCACGGAACATATGTAAATAAATGACAATGAAGAAAGCTGAAGCACCTGTAGAATGCATATAACGTAGCAACCAACCGTAGTCGACGTCACGCATAATATATTCAACAGAAGCAAAAGCACCATCGCCTGATGGTTCGTAATTCATTGTTAACCAAACACCTGTAAGTATTTGGTTGACTAAAACAACTGTCGCTAAAATACCAAACACATACCAAAAGTTGAAATTTTTAGGTGCTGGGTATTGGATAGCATGTTTATTCATGGCATCCATGAATGGTAAACGTTTCTCGATCCAAGCCATAAAGCTATTCATTATGCTTCTCCTGGTGCAACACCAATAAGTAAGGTGTCTTCAGTTGGGAAAGAGTGATCAGGAACTACCAAGTTTAACGGTGCAGGAACGCCTTGGAATACTCGACCAGCCATATCAAATTTAGAACCATGACACGGACAGAAAAAGCCGTCTTTAACACCAGAAACAAACTCTTCAAAATCACCTTTATGATGAGTAGGAGCACAACCTAAATGAGTACAAACACCTAAAGCTACCATAAACTCAGGTTTAATTGAGCGAGTAGCATTTGTGGCGTATGCAGGTTGTTGAGCTTCACTTGACTCAGGATCTCGTAACTGATCGTTATGATTAGGTAAAGCATTTATAATTTCATCAGTACGACGAATAATATAAACAGGCTTGCCGCGCCATTCAGCACGGATCATTTGGCCTAACTCGATTTTACTTACATTAACTTCAACCGGAGCACCAGCAGCTTTCGCTCTAGCACTTGGGTTCCACGAGCCAATGAAAGGCACAGCTACACCAACTACGCCTACACCACCAACTACAGAAGTAGCAGCAGTTAAAAAGCGTCGTCGGCCGTTATTAACGGGAACATTGCTCATTCAGAATCTCCAATTAGTATTCAATTACTACAACGATAATTTTTATTATTTCAACAAAAATTTAATCTCGGTTGTTTAATTAAACTAGCGACAAAAAAATTTTTACGATCATAAAGAAATCAGTGTTTTTTTACAAGGTAAATCAACAGTTATAGCCAATCAATTTACTTTTTTAGTGCTTTATTGTTAATGGTTCTTATTCAAAGGCAAGAGTGGTTTTTATAGAAGAAAAAAAAGCCTTAAAATTAGGTATAAAAAAACCAGCATAAGCTGGTTTTTTGAATATAACGTATAGGTAAATATTAACGTTTTGAAAATTGTGGCTTTTTACGAGCCTTGTGTAGACCAACTTTCTTACGTTCAACTTTACGAGCATCACGAGTAACGAAACCAGCTTTACGTAATTCACCACGTAAAGTTTCATCGAACTCCATTAATGCACGAGTAATACCGTGACGAATTGCGCCCGCTTGACCAGAAATACCACCGCCTACAACAGAGATATTGAAGTCAAACTTCTCAAGCATTTCTACTAATTCTAATGGTTGACGAACAACCATACGAGCCGTTTCACGACCAAAGTAAACAGAAATGTCACGCTTGTTAATTGTAATTGCACCGTTACCAGCTTTCATAAACACACGAGCAGTTGAGCTCTTGCGACGACCAGTACCGTAATATTGATTATCAGCCATTGCTTACAGCTCCAAAAGTTGTGGTTGTTGTGCAGTATGTTTGTGCTCAGCACCAGCATACACTTTAAGCTTGCGGTACATTTCACGACCTAAAGGACCTTTAGGTAACATACCTTTAACCGCTAATTCGATAACACGCTCAGGAGCTTTTTCAATTAGTTGTTCAAAACTAATTTGCTTTAAGCCACCAACATATTCAGTATGCGAGTAGTAAATTTTACCTTTCGCTTTGTTACCAGTTACACGTACTTTCTCAGCATTGATAACAACGATGTAATCACCTGTATCAACATGAGGAGTATATTCTGGCTTGTGCTTTCCGCGTAAACGGCTAGCAATTTCAGTAGCGATACGACCTAAAGTTTTATCTTCGGCGTCCACTAAGAACCATTCGCGTACAACGCTCTCTGGTTTAGCTACAAAAGTTTTCATTAAGAAACCCAATTATATAAATGTTACTTTAAATAGTGATTAAAAAATTCAATCACTGGTTAAAAGACTACGCTGTACCCCTTCGAGTATCGAGTCCGTGCCTGATATTCAAAAACACCAGGCCTTTGTAACGCAGGGAGCGCGGATTATACAGAAGTTTGTTAAGAATAAAAAGGTTATTTTTTAAACTTTTCCATAATTTACGGAATATGTTCACTCGCCAGATACGTTTGAGACTGCATCTCTTGTAATCGACTCAAACAACGTTTGAATTCAAAGCTTAAGCGTTCGCCACTATATAACTCTTCTAAAGCAACTTCGGCAGAGATGATCAGCTTAACGTTTCTTTCATAAAACTCATCTACAAGCGCAATAAAGCGTCTTGTTGTATCGTCGTGATCTGTTGTCATTTGCGTAACATTAGCCATTAATACGGTATGATATAGCTTACTAATTTCCATATAGTCACCTTGGCTACGCGCACTTTCACATAAAACTGAAAATTCAAAATGAATTACACCTTCAGATTCTTGTACTGTAGCTAAGTCGCGATGATTAATATTCACATGTTTACCCATCACTCCATCTTCACATGATAGCTGTTTAAAATATTGATTTAAGTTAATCGCCGCTTGTTCATCTAACGGACAGTGATAAATTTCTGCTTGCTCTAACGTTCTTAAGCGATAATCAACGCCACTATCAACATTCACAATTTCACAATGTTCATTAATTAAATCAATAGCAGGAATAAATCGAGCCCGTTGCAAACCATTTCGATATAAATCGTCAGGCACAATATTAGAGGTTGCAACTAAAATAACTTTTCTTGCAAAAAGCTCTTCAAATAAAGTACCTAAAATCATGGCATCAGTAATGTCTGATACAAAAAACTCATCAAAACAAATAATGCATGTTTCTTTTGAAAAACGTTCAGCTATTACTTTGAGGGGATCAGATTGGCCATGAAGTGTTTTTAACTCTTCATGTACACGATGCATAAAACGATGAAAATGAACTCGCATTTTGTTGTTAAAAGGTAAGCAATCGTAAAAAGTGTCTACTAAATAGGTTTTACCACGCCCTACACCGCCCCAAAAATATAAACCTTTAATGGTTACTGGTTTTTGTTTGCTATAGGTCTTTTTCCAACCACTTAATACTTTTTTAAAGCCAGAAACAGGGATCGGCTTATTTTGTAAATCTTCAAATAACCGTTGTAAGCAATTTACCGCATGTTCTTGTGCAGCGTCATATTGAAATCCTTCTTGCTTCAAATCTGCGTTATATTTTTCTATAGGGGAGCTTTTTATCATACAATGGCCATTCATTATTACTAATATTGCTTTTAAGACATATTTTTAGCTAAAAATGCTTGAAAATTAATTTTTAGTAAACATATTCAATATATAAAGAAAGATCAGTATAACAAGGCAAAACAATAATTTTAAACTAATCTCACAACTTTCGTGATGAGGGTAACGTTTAAATTTTCATTTCATTTATCTAAGGTAGTTTTTGTATGACAGTTATAATCGGTTTAGCAATTTTTATTGGTGGTGCAATACTAGGATTTATTTTAAATAAAACCATGAGCAACACTTCACAAGAAAACAAAGAATTAACCAACAAAGTAAACCAAAGCGAACAAGCCTTAGAACAATACAAAGCTAATGTAGCTGAACACCTCGAAAGCTCAGCAAAATTACTTGAGCAAATGCACTCAACATGCAAAGACGCTATGGTGCAAATGGCACAAAGTACTAAGTTATTACAAGAAGCCACTCCAGAAGAGTCTTCTGCAATGCCTTTTTTCTCACAAGAAACACAAGAACAATTAGCCCAAACAGTGCAATTAAGGCATAAAGAATCAGCTCGTAGAAGCGATGTAGAAATTACTGAAGCCCCCCTTGATTACTCAGGTAATCCAAGCGGTTTGTTTGAAGATAAAACACAAAGTGTTACAAATCCTGAACAGAATAAAAAGGAACTTAGTTAGATAATAATTACTCTGACTGTACATATTTTTTATTTAATATTTCATTTAATATTTTAGGAGCTATTCGATATATGAAAAAACTTTCTCTTATTATTAGTACTGCTTTGCTTTCAAGCTCTATCGCGTTAACAGCCTTGCCTGCAAACGCAAACTTACCCTTTGCTGTTAGTGGAGAAGCGTTACCCAGTCTTGCACCTATGCTTGAAGGAGTAACACCAGCTGTTGTACTTATTTCAGTAAAAGGCACACATGAAGTAAAAAACAATGTACCTGAAGCATTCAAATTTTTCTTTGGTAAACCCGGAGGAAGAGGAGCCCCACAACATGAGCAAGAATTTAGAGGGTTAGGTTCTGGCGTTATAATTGACGCAAGTGAAGGTTACATAGTAACCAACAATCACGTTATTTCAGAAGCCGATGAAATTATTGTTACCTTAAAAGATGGTCGCCAATTAGAAGCTAAAAAAATTGGTAGTGATGAATACAGCGACATTGCTCTTTTACAAATAGACCACAAAGATTTAACTGAAATAAAGCTAGCCAATTCAGACAACATTCGCGTAGGTGACTTTGCCATAGCCATAGGTAGCCCATTCGGACTAGGTCAAACGGTAACATCGGGTATTGTTAGTGCACTAGGTCGTACGGGTTTAAACAGCGAAAACTATGAAGACTTCATTCAAACCGATGCTGCAATCAACAGTGGTAACTCGGGTGGCGCATTGGTAAACCTTAGAGGCGAACTGATTGGTATTAACACCGCTATTTTAGGTCCAAGTGGTGGCAACGTTGGTATCGGCTTTGCAATACCTAGCTCAATGGTTAATAACCTAGTAAGCCAAATTATTGAATTTGGTGAAGTTCGCCGTGGCATGTTGGGTGTACAAGGTCGAAGTGTAACCAGCGACATTGCCAAAGCAATGGAACTAGAAACCAACCAAGGTGGTTTTGTTGAGCAAGTAACTCCAGGTTCAGCTGCTGAAGAAGCAGGCATTAAAGCCGGCGACGTTATTACTAAAGTAAATGGCCAAATGGTTAAATCATTTAGCGAATTACGTGGAAAAATTGGTTCTATCGGCGCAGGTAAAAAAGTAAAAATTACCGTAGTACGTAAAGACGGTAAAGAAAAAACCTACAAAGTTACCCTTAAAAAGTCTGAAACCGCAAATGTTGAAGCTGAAAGTATCCACCGTATGCTAGAAGGTGCTGAATTAGAAAACAGCACAAACGGTAAAGGTGTAGACATTGCAGAAGTTGAGAAAAACAGCCCTGCAGCTATTGCCGGATTACGTTCAGGCGACATGATTATTGGTGTTAACCGCCTACGTGTTACCAACATTGCAGAGCTAAGAGCTATTCTGAAAAAACAAGATAGCGTATTTGCTTTAAACATTATTAGAGGTAACTCAAGCTTATACTTGATGATCCGTTAATAACGTTAGTAGCGGTTAGTACCTAAAACTGCCAACATTAAAAAAGGAGCCTCGGCTCCTTTTTTGTTTCACACAACAACATAAAAATAAATTGTGTTATTAAATAATTTTACATCAGCTTACTTATGGTAAGGCTTACTTAAACGATGAACCGACTCAATAAAGTGACCCGCATGTTCAGGGTTTACATCTGGGTGTATGCCATGCCCTAAATTAAATACATGACCTGTACCACCATTACCAAAGCCAGCTAAAATCTTAGCAACTTCTTCCTCAATACGCTCAACCGGAGCATAAAGCATTGAAGGATCCATATTACCTTGTAAAGCAACCTTATCGCCTATTCTCGCTTTCGCTGATTCAATATCAATAGTCCAATCTAAACCAACACCATCACAACCTGTAGCAGCAATATCTTCTAACCACATACCGCCATTTTTAGTAAATAATGTAACAGGAACTTGTCGACCGTCAGCATAACGCGTTAAACCATCAACAATTTTAGCCATATATTGTAAAGAGAAATCTTTATAATCACGAGGAGACAACACACCGCCCCACGTGTCAAATACCATTACAGATTGAGCACCCGCAGCAATTTGAGCATTCAAATAACTAATAACAGAATCAGCTAACTTATCTAACAATAGGTGTAATGATTGCGGGTCTGAAAACATCATTTTTTTGATTTTAGTAAAAGCTTTAGAACTTCCACCTTCAATCATATAAGTTGCTAATGTCCATGGGCTACCCGAAAAGCCAATCAACGGCACACTACCGTTTAATTCTTTTCTAATAGTACGTACGGCATTCATTACATAACCTAATTCATCTTCCGGATCGGGCACGCCAATTTTTTCTATATCAGCTCTACAGGTAATGGGACGTTCAAACTTAGGACCTTCGCCCGTTTCAAAATATAAACCTAAACCCATAGCATCAGGAATAGTTAAAATATCACTAAATAAAATAGCCGCATCTAATTTAAATCGACGAAGCGGTTGAATAGTTACTTCACATGCTAACTCGGCATTACGACAAACCGACATAAAATCACCAGCACCTTTACGCACTTCTCTGTATTCAGGTAAATAACGTCCAGCTTGCCTCATCATCCATACGGGAGTGTAATCTACTGGTTGGCGTAATAATGCACGTAAATAATTGTCGTTTTGTAATTCAGTCATCAAAGAAATTCTCTATTATTAAGTGCTAATATTCTAACACTACAATTTTTTTTCTTCTATATTCACAATAAAAACAAATCATAATTTACGTTATTGACCTAACTGGTTTTTTATTAAACGGCTGTAATTATTGAAATTAATTAATTAACAATAATTTAACGAATAAAAAACGCACCAATGTACGAAAATAGTCGTGGTGTATATACTCTATTAAAGTTGTTGCATAGCCTAGATCCCTTTGCTATAAATTGTTCCGTGCTAACAAATAACAACAATAAATAGTAACAAATAATAACAATAATAAAGTAGTATCAATAATAAGAAGCTTGATTTACAAGCCAATACAGCGAGCATTTATGGCCTTACCTTTGGTAAGGCCTTTTTATTTGTAACAGCTTATTTTTAACGTTGAAAAATAAAATCAGTAATCACTTTTTATTGTAAAAAGGTGAGAAAATAGCATAAACAAAACATTTAATTCTATCTAAATATCACGTATTAAATTTCCAATATGTTAATAAGAATTAACATAAACTAAAAGGTTCAATTTTACTTCACCCTCGTGTTTACAAAAACAAGAAACATCGACACGTCTTAGTCTCATGTCGATACCGTAAACATGACGACTAAAATTAGAATTCTGATCACAAACTTAACTTTACAACTTACATACACTTCCACACAAAAGCCTCCAAACTTATATCAACAGTAAAATCATCTCTATTGATCCTCTCACAATACTTATTCTCGAATTTAAAAAGGCTGCGTGCTACATTAGCTTTTTGATTAACACACTATTTACCTTAAGGAATTATATAATGCGTACATGGAGTATGTTTTTCGCTTTATTTTGTATATTGCTTACCAGTTGCGCCAGCATTAGCCCTATTAAAACCCCTGAAGTAAGCTTGCTGAGTATTGAACCGTCTAAAACAAAAGGGTTTTCTCAATACTTTACGTTAAAGTTATTAGTGACTAACCCTAACAGTTTTGATTTAGCGATTGATGACGTGATGTTTAACTTAACTGTGGCAGATAAAAAGGTGATGACGGGTTCGTCTAGCTCAGTACCTTTATTAAAAGCCAATAGTGAAACAGCTGTTGCGTTAAGTGCCAATGTCGGTTTATTTGATTTACTCAAGTTGCTGGCTTATTTTAGCGAACATCATCAGCAAGAAATACGCTACAACTTAGCGACTACAATCGACCCAAGTGGTTTTATTCCGTTAACAGTGAATCGTGAAGGCGTGTTAAGCGATGAGTTGTTGTCAGGCATTAAACGAGCTAAAAAAAGATAGGTAAGCTTTGTTTAACCGCTAATCTTCATCTGAATCGTATTCGATAAACTCGATAGTTCTACCTTGCGAAGTGATAAATTCTGTTATCACTTCGTCATTTTCTTTATTCAACCTTAATACACCAATACCACTACCGTTAAATAAATGCCTATTAGTTTTGGTGTTTGGTTTTCGGACACGTATTTTCATGCGTCTACGTTTAGTAAACCAGTTAAGTGGCGAGTAAGTTGAATACAGTACTTTGTTTAGTTTTTCTAATACCGTGAGTAAAGTATCAGGAAAAGTATTTTTAATGCCGCTGCAGGTTACTTGTATTATTTTAGCGCTGTTTTTTCTGAATCGGTGAGTTACTTCGTATACAAACGAATAATGTACATCGCCTGATAAAATAATAAAGTTAGGTGGTGTTTTAGGGTTTCGGAATATGTTTAATATTACATTGGCAGTACCTGAGTGGGCCATCCAGTTTTCAGCATCAACCGCTAGTGGCTTGCCACATAAGGTAAATATACGTTGTACGGTTTCAATAAGCTTTACGCCGTAAATAGGCGCAGGAGAAACTACAATAACACTCGGTTCTTTTATAAGTTCTTGCTGAAAGTCTGACAGTGTTTCCCAATCCATTAATCCTGAAGGTTTGTTCTCATTACTTTCTGATCGCCAGCGTTGTGTGCGTGTGTCTAACACTACAATTTTAGGTGTGGTGTTTAGGTTGTAGTTCCACTGTTCAAAATCAAATAAAGCGTCTATTAATTCGGTTTTATGCTCACGTTTTTTAGAGCTAAAGTATTGCGTTTGATTTGTCAGCAGGTCTGTAAATTTATCGGGCGCGTTGCCCCAACCTTGGCATAACCAATAGCCGATAAGGGCGTTCCCAATAATTTGTTTAGCAAATGGGTTAGTGTAAGCGGCCTCTTCCCAGCCACGCGTTAGGTTCCAATCATCGGTAATGTCGTGATCATCAAATATCATATATACCGGTACATGCGCCATTGCCCTTCTTACTTCGTACAGTCCTTGATGAAAATCTGTGATCACCTCAAGCTCTTTGCTATAAACCGCTTGTAGTGCTTGCGATAAATTAGGCGGCGGTGTGGCTAACTTTACTTTTTCCCATAGTTCTGGCGACCACGTTAACAAATACATCGCCATAACTTCTGATAAGGTCATTAAATGATTGTTTACATGTACTGAAGTAAAAATGAGCTGTATTTTTTCACCAAACAGTGTGCGCTTTGTATATGTGGGTAAAAGATGTTGTCGTTGATAATAACAATGCTGATGTTTAAACAATGATTCGCTATTAGTTACTGTGCCCTTATTTAGCTCGGCATCTAACTCAAACTCTTCGTTGTACAAACCTAACATCTCGATAACTTGATGAATAGCGTTAAGTGTTGGCCCAGCCACATCGTCGGCATAGATTTGATCGCCCGACATAATGAGCATTGAAGGTCTATTATCAACGTCAGACGCTTGTAAAACACAATCAACTTGTTTTAAACCGTCTTCACTTTTGTAATGGGGTTTTCTACAAGAACCATGTAAAAGGTTTTCAATGCTTGGCTTAATAACCAAGTGAGGCAGCTTTTGATCTGGGTATAACAAATGAGATAACTCGGTAATACTTTCTGTTTTACCGTTAAGTGCCGAAGTTATAATGTCGTACGATAACAAGGTGTTTTCTGGAAAAGCATATTCAGAACAATGTTCTTCAGCCACTATAGTAATTAAGTTAATAAATGCTGATTCACCTATTTGGATTTGCTGTAACTGGCTAGCATTTACTTTTTTATTGGGGGTTGTACTCGTTGATTCTGTTTTAGATGAATCTGTTTTTGAAGCGCTTAGTTTAGTTTCAAGTAATAACTGGTGTGAGTGTTCACTTACACCTTCAACATTCTCTGTTTTTACTTCATTACTACGATACAGCTTAAACTTAAAATCGTAAGCTTGCGTGGTTACCAACCAAAAGTTAAGCTGCGATACATTACAATGTCGTACAACAGGGCCAGCGATAATTGAAGAGTTCAATTGCGTAGGTTCAGTAGTTAAAGGTTCTGGTATAGAAGAAGCAGCCAAGTTATTCACTTTGTAAAATTTAGTTCATCATATAAGGTTAACTTTAGCTATATTACGTTCGATATAAATTTTGTCTACGTAAGCTAACGGTTTTCTTGTAATATTTAATCCATTAACTGTTCTCAATTAAGATCGTAAAGGAATATACCCCATGCAAGTTCGTTCAAAAATCAACTTACCTGTAACACTAGTATTAAGTTTTTTCTTATTATTTACTCAACAGGCTTTTGCGTTAGGTAAAGTTGGCCATAAAGTTATTTGTCAGGTGGCTTTCGATCATTTGTCGCCTAGTACACAGGGTAGAGTTAATGCTTTATTAGAAGAACTACCCAAGCATGATCAAAAGCTGATTAATAAGTACAATTATAAAAGTGCAAATTCTGCTATTTCATTTGCAGACACATGTACTTGGGCTGATGCGATTAAAAAAGACAAGTCTTACGACAAATACAAAAAATGGCATTACGTGAATGTGGCCCGAAATCAAACCAAGGTTACGCCTGAAACTTGCCAAACAAACTGTGTTACTTCAGCCGTAACACTACATACAAAACAGTTAAAAGAACTACCTACCTCGTGGAGAAAGCTACAAGCCCTTATGTTTTTAGGCCATTGGCTTGGCGATATTCATCAGCCTATGCATGTTAACTTTGCGAGTGATATGGGCGGTAATCGCACTAAAATTTCAATCGAACATGCTAAATGTAATAACATGCATTGGTTATGGGATGAATGTTTACTGTATCCAAAATCAAAGGCAAATAATGCAGCGCTATTTACGCGCTTACATAATAGCTTGTCTAACCAATGGGAAAAGTCGCCTATTGCTACATGGCAAAAAGATTCGGTTTATACATGGGCAACTGAATCGTTAACCATTACTCGTTTACCGAGTGTTTTATATTGCGCCATAGATGAAAATAACTATTGTACAGCGACAACTAAAGGCACTATAAAGTTACCTAATAATTATCAACAAAAGCATAAAATAATATTAGAAACTAGAATGTTACAAGCCTCTGCTCGCTTAGTGAATGTATTAGAACAATCTTTGTAATAAAGATTGTTCCTCTATTCACTCATCTGATCAGATGTTATTTTGTTGCTTTTTTCAACTATGTGAACAATGCTTACTTTTCTATGGCAATAGTTAAGGACGAAGTATGCAAATTAAAACAGAGATTATTAATCAGGTTTTGGAGCTAAATGAGCAAACAATTAATAACTGGCTATTAGAAAGACATAAAGTACTAATAGCATATTGTGACCTCGCTGGACTTACTCCTAATGAACAAAATGAGGGCGCGTTACCACAAAGCTTTTACATTAAACATTTTTGTCAAATATTGATGGACTACATTTCAGCGGGCCATTTTGATATTTTTGAGAAAATAATAAGCGCGTATCAGTATTCCGCTTACGACAGCTCTCCTTATTTACATGAAATTTATCCTAAAATACTTGTATCAACTGATTTAGCCTTACAGTTTAACGATAAATACGCCGAAACCATTCTAGAAGAACACCTGAATGCGTTTGACGACAATTTATCACTTTTAGGTAAACATTTAGAACAACGGTTTGAATTAGAAGACAGTCTTTTACAAAGTGCTTCAAGAAGCTAAATATCAATAAAGCATGTATTAATGCATTTGGTATAAAATAAGTAAAAGCGCACAAAAAAACGAGCTATTAAAGCTCGTTTTTTATTGTAGAACATAATCTTAAAGCATTATGTTTACACTACAGAATTACTCACCTACTTGCGCTGGAGCTTCTGCTTTTTGAATTTCTAATAATTCAATTTCAAATTCTAATACTGAGTTACCAGGAATACGTGGAGGGCTACCTGCTGGTCCGTATGCTAAGTCTGACGGAATAGTAAATTTGTATTTAGAACCTACAGTCATTAATTGTACGCCTTCAGTCCAACCTGGAATTACACGGTTTAATGGGAATACAGCTGGTTCGCCACGGTCGTATGAACTATCAAACTGTTCGCCATTAATTAACGTACCTTTGTAATGAACTTTTACAGTATCTGTAGCTGCTGGCTTATCGCCTTCACCTTCAGTGATTACGCTGTATTGAATACCTGATTCAGTAACCATTACGCCTTCTTTTTTAGCGTTGGCTTCTAAGTAAGCCACACCTTCAGCTTTGCTTGCTTCAGCTTCTTTAGTTGCAAGTTCTTGCTGTTTAGCTTTCATCTGTTGATCTAAGCCCATCAAAATAGTTTGAATTTCTTCTTTTTCTATTTGAGATTTACCCGCTAAGCTATCAGTAAAACCTTTTAAGATAATTTCTTGGTCTAACGTAACACCCATTTTAGTTTGTTCTTCAAGGTTACGATCCATGTACATACCAATTGAAGCACCTAAGCTGTACGCTTGTTTTTGTACATCAGTATCAAGTACTAATTCTTTTTCTACAGGTGCCTTTTCTTGACAACCCATTACAGCAACAAGTGCAACAGCGACTAAAGTCGGTTTAAAAAATCTCATGTATTTCTCCATATACTTGTCCAGTGGGGATTAATCCTTCAAGACAACGTTTTTAGTTATGTATTGTTAATCATTGCGGCTTATACTAACCATAAATACCGACAGTGAAAAGTATTAATATTTTGTATAAATGTAACAGATGGTATCTATCGACGATATTGATAATGATATTGAGTGCCTGCCAACCAAATTCAAGTACACCTATTGAACGTTGGCAACATTCAGTTGAAGGTGCTTATGCGGCAAATATTTCAAATAATGGTCAATATAGCGCGGTATCTTCTATTCATCATGGTATTAGTTTATGGGACTTAGAAAAAAACGCATTAAAGTTTAACTGGTCTCAGCAACAAGACAGTGCCGACAATTTAGTACTGGCTATCGATATTGCAAACGACAATCGCTATGTATTAACAGCAAGTAGCAAAAACTTTGCTTTATGGAATATAACTAATGGTCAGTCTGAAGGTTATTGGCAAGTACGAGACTCCACCATAAGAGATATCGCCCTATCAAATAACGGTGAACACGTACTTGTAGGAAAAACTAACGGTACAGTTTTACATGTAACGATTGATTCAGGTAGACGATTAGAATTTTTAGGCCATACAGAAAAAGTAAACTCTGTTGATATGCTACCCAATGGCAGAATAGCACTTTCGGGCGCGAACGATTTTGTTGCTTATGTATGGGACACTTTGTCAGGCCAAGTTATTTATCGTTTTAATCACCCAAGTAGAGTCACCAAAGTGGCTTTAGATCCTAAAGGTAGATATGCCTTTACTGCAGACAGTAAAAAAGACGCTAATATTTGGGATTTAAAAACAGGGAAGCTCATCAGTCAATTACAATATACCAATAGACAAGAAGTATTTAGCTCCATTCAGTTTTCTGACGATGGCACTCAATTACTCACCGGAGCACCTTCGCGTAAAGTCAGTTTATGGGATATAAAAACCGGTAAACGTAAAGAAAGTTGGCATGTAACACCAAGAGATGACATTAGACCTGCCGGCGCAGTTGTTTACAGCGTCGCTTTTCGGGATAATAGCCACATTATTACTGAAAGCTCTTCTGGATATGCCGAATTATGGCAAATAAAATAATTATGCCTGAAACAAATTTAGAACAACGTATTGAAGCATTAGAATCACGTAACGCTTTTCAAGACGACGTAATTGAACAACTCAATGACGAGATAACCGTTCATCAATCACAAATAGCTGAATTACAGCACCAATTAACCTTAATTGCTGCTCGTATTAAAGATTCTTCTGCTCCTCAACAATCTGGCGAACAAGACATTGAGCCACCGCCACCTCATTATTAGTAGAGCTTAATCTTGCTTGAACACACCTATAACCTGTTCATAAGGTCTAACTTCTTTGGCAACTTGCTCTTCTGGTTGTGTCATGGTTTCGCCACAAGTAACACACGTTACTTTTTCAACACCTTGTTCTTTCGTTAAAGACAAGGTGTCCATAGCTTTACACTTTGGACAAATTGCACCCGCAATAAAACGTTTTTTCAAAATAGAAACTCTTTTATTAAATTAAGTTTATTCAAGACACGTATTTTACCTTGAATAACACCTATAGGAAAAGCGACAATACCCATCTTAACTTTAAAGAAGGAATAATACATTGATTACTGCCAACGATTTGGGCTTAGACCGAGGTACAAAAAACCTCATTGCAGGGTCTAGCTTTACTATTCATCCTAATCATAAAGTAGGATTAGTTGGTGCGAATGGATGTGGTAAGTCTTCTTTATTTGCAGCATTGCTTGGCGATCTTCAACCGGATACTGGTGATTTGTCTATGCCAAGTAGTTGGAGCATAGCTACCGTAAAACAAGACACGCCTGCTTTAGAACAGTCTGCCCTTGATTACGTAATGGATGGCGATAAAGAATTTCGTCAGCTTGAAGCAAAATTAGAACAAGCACGAGCAGACGATAACGGTGCACTTGAAGCTACCATTATTAACCAAATAGATACCATTAACGGTTACAGCTTACCCGCAAGAGCTGGGGAGTTATTACACGGTTTAGGTTTTTTACAGCCACAACTGGCAAACCCAGTAAAAGCCTTTTCAGGTGGTTGGCGAATGCGTTTAAACTTAGCGCAAGCCTTGATCAGCCGAGCGGATCTGTTATTACTTGATGAACCCACTAACCATTTAGATTTAGACGCAGTCATTTGGTTACAGCGTTGGCTAAAACGTTTTACTGGCACCTTAGTACTTATTTCTCATGATCGTGATTTTCTTGATGATGTTATTGGCCAAATACTTCATATAGAACACAAACAAGCTAAACTATACGCTGGTAACTACACCGCTTTTGAAAGACAACGTGCCGAGCATTTAGCCCAGCAAGATGCTCAATACCAAAAGCAACAAAAAGAAGTGGCTCACCTTACCTCGTTTGTAGATCGCTTTAGAGCAAAAGCCAGTAAAGCCAAACAAGCACAAAGTCGCTTAAAACGATTACAAAAATTACCTGATTTAGCGCCAGCACATGTAGACAGCCAATTTACGTTTAGCTTCGAAAAGCCTGATAGCTTGCCTTACCCGTTACTTTCATTAACAGATAGTGACTGTGGTTATAATCAAGAAACCATTATTTTAAGCTCAGTAAATATGACCTTAGTACCAGGTAGCCGTATAGGATTATTAGGGCGAAACGGTGCAGGTAAGTCAACGTTAATCAAATCTTTAGCAGGCGAACTTGCGCTAATGCAAGGCGAACGTTACTGCGCACAAGAACTTAAAGTCGGTTATTTTTCGCAGCATCAGCTTGAACAATTACATATGGCTAGCTCGGCTATCGATCACATATTACGTGCTAAACCTGAAAAAACATTATTAGAAGCTCGCTCGTTTTTAGGACGTTTTGGTTTTAGTGGCGATCAAGCTTTGGATTCTGTTGGTACTATGTCAGGCGGTGAAAAAGCACGCTTAGTGTTAGCGCTTATCGTATTAGAAAAGCCACAATTACTATTACTTGATGAACCCACCAACCATTTAGATTTAGAAATGCGTCAAGCCTTAGTGCTTGCACTGCAAGACTTTGATGGCGCTATTATATTAATTGCCCATGACAGGTATTTGCTTGAGTCGTGTGTTGACGAATTTTATATCGTTGCCAATAATGCTGTGCAAGATTTTGACGGCGATATTGATGATTACCAACAATGGCTAAACGACGAAAAAAAGCTCACCCTTAAAAATGCTAAAACAAACACAAGTAACAGTGATAACGATTCAAGCGTTGATAAAAAACAACAGCGCAGAGAACAAGCTGAACTAAGAAAAAAAGCAGCACCACTAAAAAAACAAGCCGATAAATTTGAAAAAAAGGTTACACAGTTTCAAGCTGAATTAGACGAGGTTGAAGCCATATTAGCCGACCCTGATATTTACCAAGCTGAACATAAAGCACGTTTAAATGAACTCATTAAAAAACAAGCCCATTTAAAATCTGAAATTGAAGAAAACGAAATGCAATGGCTTGACTTAGAAGAACAAATTGAAGCAGTTATGTCAGATATACCGGAATAGATGACTTAAAAAATGTCACAAGATTAATGTCAATATTGTTGCTACACTGTAATTAATACGTAAAATCAATAATACATTAACCATAATGGTTCATTTAACTATTTATTGTATATAAACTTTATAAGTATATGCACATAAATAAGGAGTAAATAATGAAAACGCGCTCACTACTATGTATCTTTTTCAGTTTAGCCACCAGTTTTTCAGCTTTTAGTTATGATGGCGATTTAGAATTAGGTATTTTTCAATTAAACCGCGGAGAATTTAAAGCGGCAATAAAAGAATTTGAACCTCTTGTAAAAGAAGGTTACTCGCCTGCACAGTATCAAATGGCATTAATTTACCAAAACGGTTACGGCGTTCAAAAAAACGCAACCAAAGCATTTGAATTATTTTCGTTAGCGGCTTCACAAAACTACCCTGATGCGCTATTTAGCCTTGCTCTTATGTATTCAGCAGGTGAAGGTGTAACTAAAGATTTAAAAACCGCATTTACGTTAACTGAAAAAGCCGCGAATAAAGATCTAGCAAGAGCTCAGTTTAATTTAGGCGTTATGTATTACAACGGCGAAGGTGTAAGCCGCGATTACTTAAAAGCTTCTCGTTGGTATGAAAAAGCCGCAGACCAGAACTATGCTTTAGCACAATTTAACTTAGCATTAATGTACTTTGAAGGTAAAGGCGTACCTAAAAGTAACGAAAAATCATATCTTTGGAATATTATCGCTTATCGAAATGGTTATGCTTTAGCGAAAAAAAGCTTAGAAATGGATGAACGTAATTTAGGTTCAGACGCAATTAAAGAAATAAGAGAAGAAGCCGAAACTATACGTGCACAAATTGTGAGACGTGAAGAAATAAAAGCTAAAATAGCCAATCAAAAAGCTTATTAAAGATTCGTTTTATTACCCGTAACCATTCATACGCATATTGATTGGTTACGAGTATAATTAAAAGACTCTTGATCTACATCATCATATAAACCAGTTGCGTTAGTTAAAATGTGTTTAAGCTTTTAACTAACGAGAGGTTCTTATGAACGTTTTCAGCCTATTATTGAGTGACCCTGTTGCCGTATATTCACTTGTTGGCCTACTGATTTTATTCGGTATTTGTGGATTTTATGTTTTCTATTTCATGAAAAAAATTCATGATAATGGATGAATTTACACTAACTCTATTAATCAACAAGCAAACTACACGAATCAATTGAGGAGAGCTTAACTTCTCTCCTTAGTTTAAATGACCTCAAATCTATTGCGTAAATTCATTCCCTCTTACATATCATAAAAACTAAATAACCTAAACTCGGTTTAATAAATACTTCTCTAGCAGCTATTTTTCCTAACTTCTGCGTTAAATTTACTTGCAATAGACTACTATTGACGCGAAATTTGCCTTAAATTAAGAAAAACTAGCAAGCTAGAGGCTCAATAAAACTATTTTTTCTTGTATTTCAATACATTAAGAGTCTCTTAAACCAAGTTTAGGTTAAATACAGTTTTCGCTGCTGTTTTTCATTACAATAACGTAACTTTGTTCAACCCGTGCTATTTCATGTTTCAATCGAGTAACTTCAAACCTGCTAAATGGTTATCAAACCCTCATGTACAAACGATGCTGGCTAAATATCTTAATCGTAAAGAGATGACCTCAACGGTTAATGAAGTACTTGAGTTACCTGATGGCGACTTCGTTGATTTAGCATGGACAGAAATACCACAGGCCAATAACACTAAGCCTATTATTGTTTTATTACATGGCTTGCAGGGCTCGCAGCACAGTCATTATATAAAAAGTATGTTTAAGGCAATTAAACAACAAGGCTGGATTGCGGTGTTAATTCATTTTCGGGGTTGTGGTAGCAAACCTAACCGATTAGCACATTCGTATCACTCGGGTTATACCTGCGATATTCATTATTTTTCTGAACAACTAAGAACACGTTATCAACAATGTAAATTAGCTATTGTTGGTTATTCATTAGGAGGTAATGTATTAACTAAATATTTAGCTGAAGCTGAAAACTCTCCTTATGTTTGCGCTACCGTTATTTGTGCACCATTACATTTAGCGAGTTGCAGCGCAAAAATCAATAAAGGCTCTTCTAAAATATATCAAAAGTATTTGATTGATATGTTAAAACACAGCACCGAAGAAAAAATTAAACTAGGTCTCATTAAACATATTTCGTTAAACGCGCTAAAACAACTAAAAACAATGCGTGACTTTGATAATAGCGTAACAGCCCCATTAAATGGCTTTACCAGCGCAGAACATTACTACAATGAGTCGAGCGGCATTAACGTACTCAGTGCGATAACTCAACCTTGTTTAATTATTCACGCAGAAGACGATCCTTTTTTATCTCATGAACATATTACCCATATAGACTCTTTGCCAGAAAACATAACATTCGAAGTTTCAACTCATGGCGGACATGTTGGTTTTCTTTCAAGTAACACAGCTCACAAAGGCTTTAAACCTATATATTGGTTAGAGACTAGAGTTCCCAAATTTTTACAGGACTATTTATGATTATTCCCTTTAAAGACTTAAATTCAGAAACATTATTTAGCATTATTAAAGAATTTGTTTTACGAGAAGGTACAGAGTACGGCGCTGAAGATGTTTCTATTGAAGAAAAAGTAGAACAAGTACGTAAACAGTTAACATTAGGCACTGCAGTTTTGGTGTATTCAGAGCTTCATGAAACAGTGAATATAATACCTGCAGATCAATTTGAAGAAGAAAAAGAAGAGTTAGAGTAGCTCTTCTTCATTATTAGGGGGATAGTAATTAATCGCGACGAGCCGAATGAGGTTTTACTATTTTATCCCAAGGAATATCAGCAGAGCCTAATGACATAAAGTCAGGATTAAGTAGACTGTCTCTTTTGTTATAACTTAATGGAATAAATTCACTGTCGATAATTGAGCCACCCGCTTGCTCTAAAATGCAATGGCTTGCCCCCGTATCCCATTCACCAGTTGGTCCAATGCGTAAATAACAATCGGCTAAACCTTCTGCTATTAATGCATTTTTTAACGAACAACTTCCTAATGGCACATACTCATAGTCAAATTCATTATTAAGGTATTGCCCCATTAAATTTAACTTTTGTCTTCGGCTAACCGCAACCTTTATCGGACGGTTATCGTCGTATTCAGCCACCTGAATTTTAGTGGTACCTTCCGATGTTTCTTTAAACGCACCTACACCACTTTGTGCGTAGTAGGTCATATTATGATCGGGCGCATGTATAACACCAATACTTGGCCAACCATTTTCAACTAAAGCCACATTTACCGCAAAATCGCCACTGGCTAAAATAAATTCGCCAGTGCCATCAATAGGATCTAACAACCAATATTGTTTCCACTGACTACGCTGCTCAAGTGTTAACGCACCTATTTCTTCAGAAATAATAGGAATATTAGGGGTACGTTTTTGCAACTCAGCCATTAACACATCGTTAGCGGCTATATCAGCGCTAGTTACGGGGCTATTATCTTCCTTAATTTCAGAGGTGTAATCTCCGTTTTGGTAATGTTTAGTTACTTCTACACCTGCTTTTTTCGCGCTTTCTATTGCGATAGAAAGAAGTTCTTCGTTATTCATGGGATCCACTTAAATAATCTTTTACTAACATAAGTGCTGCGATGCTTCGTGCCTCGTTAAAATCGGGTTGAGCAAGTAACGACTTATATTCACTGAGTTTCCAAGGTACTACGTCTAGTTCTTCTGGTTCATCACCTTCTAAACGTTCTTCATAAAGGTGAGTTGCGATAAAAATGTTCATACTTGCTGCAAAAAAACCGGGTGCCATTGCAACTTTTTTAATTTCGGTAAGATCTTCACTGCCAAAACCTATTTCTTCTTTTAGCTCTCGGTTTGCAGCTACTTCAGGGCTTTCTCCTGGGTCAATCAACCCTTTAGGAAAACCAAGCTCATAAGTATGTGTACCTGCACAATACTCACGTACCAACAATACGGTATCTTCATCTTGCATAGCGACTATCATAACAGCCCCTCTGCCAGCACCTTGCATGCGCTCGTACTGTCTTTTGACACCATTACTAAAGGTAAGTTCTAGCTGTTCAATTGAGAATAATCGACTTTTTGCGACCAATTTTCGGTCATCAATAGTGGGGAGCTTTTTTCCCATTGTAATAAGTACCTTACTCGATAGCGCTAATTCATTTAGAATAGCATGATAACTTTATATATAATCCTATAATAAACGGGTTATTAGGAAAAAATCTATGCTTGATTGGTCAAATATTTCAACTGTTTTACTGGATATGGATGGCACCATACTCGATCTTCATTTTGACAATCATTTTTGGCTTCATCATTTACCGCTTCGATATAGCGAATCGGCTCAAATAAGTATAGACGAAGCTAAGCATAAATTAACCTGCCATTATAAAAAAGTTGAAGGAACAATAGATTGGTATTGTTTAGACTACTGGGCTGAACAAACACAATTATCTATTACTGACTTAAAAAAAGAGGTTCAACACCTTATAAAATTACGCGAGGATGCTCATCACTTTTTAGTTGCTTTAAAAGAAACCGGCAGAAACGTTGTACTTGTAACAAATGCTCATCCAGATAGCTTAGCGCTTAAAATAGAACGCACTCAATTAGATAAGTACTTTAATACCTTATATTCAACTCATGAGTTTGGTGTAACAAAAGAGTCGCAATTATTATGGCAAAGGTTACAAGCTAAAGAAGGCTTTGAATTAAGTAACACTTTATTTGTTGACGATAGTTTACCTATATTAAAATCGGCCCAACAATATGGTATTCAACATCTATTGGCGATTGCCAATCCTGATAGTAAACAACCTGAAAAAGTGATCACTGAGTTTCCTGCTATCACAAACTATGATGTACTTTTACATGATATAAAAGCACATCCATTTTTGAATAAACCTAATAACTAAAAGTTAAGCTTATACCTACCTCTATTATCAGGTGAACCAAGGAAAGGTAAAGCTTCATTTAATACAGTAGGAAACTTACTACCCGGCTCTAAATAACCACTCCCCGAAATACGTTCAGGCGAATGAATATAAGCGCTAAAAGTTAAGCCTAAATTATTTTTAGGATCAATGGTGAATTTAGCGATCCCCTTTTCACATTCAAGTTTACCGCTTAACGTACCAAAATTAATTTTTTCATCTAATGCTTTTATACTTGCTGTATCCCACGTAACGGTACCATTTAATTGCTGACAAAGTGGTTTACCCATTACAAAGGTTTCAATATTTACATCAATAAATTTTTGTGCGGTTAATGGAATAGGTAATGTTAATTGTTGAGCAATGTCATTCGCTGCAACTAAAGCATGTCCATTACTTACTTCAATATCACCAAATAAATGACTTAAGCTTACTTTACCTTCAGGCCCGTTAACTAAAGCTCCACCAAAAGTTGCATCAACACTTGGGTTAAACATTAAGAGTGAAAGCAAGCTAACTTCAATATTTACGTCATTAATACTATAACCGTCTACAATAATACGTTTGATACTTCCTTGCCAAATAGAGCCTTTAACACCTTGCAAGGCAATGTTTTTAGGCAATGATATTTGATTAACAACCCACTGAGCCGGCGTTTGCGACACCATAAAAAATAGGTAAACTAAAATAAAAACTGCCGTACCTATAAACCATTTTTTCATTAACTTCTTCCTAATTGCAATCGTCTTACTTTAACAACGCCTGCTTTTTGTGCGTGAGTAATATCTATAGATTTTACTGTTACACCTTCTTTATCTGATAGTTTTTCTAACCATGTAAGTAAGTTGTTAAAGGGAACTTCATCAATCCATACTTGTAAATCGTCACCTTGTGGCTGCATACGAGCTATCGTAATTTGGCTGCGCCCTGCTGTTTTATTAACAATACTTGATAAACTTGCATTACGATTGTGCGACTTTCCTGCACCTACTGCACTTTTGTATTTAGCTGTGCCTTCGTGCACTAAGGTTAATAGTTTTTGTTGACGCTCTACTTTCTTAGTCGCTAAATCAATATTTTTATTTAAAGGGGCCCAAATAGCGCTATATAAAATAAAAAATAATACAACGCTCGCCATAGCAATAACTAATCTTTGCTCGCGAATATTCAGTTGTAACCAACGTTCTTTCATTATCGACTCCCTTTAGCAGAAATAGTAAATGAACCAGAAACTTGATCATCTAAGTTATTCTGCGCACCTTGAGATACACTCAAGTCTTGTTTTTCTAAAGCAAGTTTAAACTTTTCAAATGACTGATAATTAGTCGATACCGCTTGAACTCTTAATTCATTTCTTTTCGCGTCAAACTTCATTGACTCTGGTTTTAATACAGTAACTTCGCTAAATGCAGGCTCTACTTTATTAAGCATAACTAAAAAATCACCTTGAGATGATGCTGTTCCACCTACTTCAGATAATTTACGATTAAGCTGGGATTTAATGGTTGAGATACGCACTTTTTTTGTTAAAGGAAAAGCGTCTTTATATACCTGTATAATTTCTTTTTCTATCGCTGCCGTTTGATTATTTAATTTAATTAACTCAGCACCTTTTAAAGCAACATTGGTTACTAAAGCGATAGCTGCAATTCCTGCTACCCATAACCAAGTACTGTAGTTAGCTGAACGCTTTTCTTTAACTTGAAATTCGCCTTGTAGCAAATTAACTAATTTAGTATCAACATGCTGAGCAAGTAAAGCTAACGGAAGCTCTTCAGGCATGGCGTTAACGTCAATATTTAACGTTTCAGGTAAAGTAGCATAAGCGTTAATAGATATGTTTATTGGATCTTCGTTCTCATCATCAACTTGCTCTAATTCGCTTGCATCTAACTCTTTTGTTTTGGTATTAACCCATTGCTGACTTATGAGCGCCCAGACGTTAGCTTCAACCACTAAACCTTGCCATATCCCTTGTCTAAGAAGGATTTGGTTGTTTAACGTGATTGCACTCCATTGACCCTCAGTAAATGGCATAGCGAGTACGTCAGGAATTAAGGTTTTACATTTGATGTCGGCTTGGCTTAACCATGTTTTCCAACGTATAAGCTGTTCACGATCAACTGCAGCCGTAAAACAATTATTATCGTCTTTATCTTTGCTGACGTTGCCATAAGCAAAAAACAGCGACTCTACATCTTGCGCAAGATCATCTTCAAGCATATAAGGAGCAGCTGCTTGCATTGCTCGTGTCGATTTAGCCGGTACTTTTAAACGTTTTAGAGCAATAGCACTGGCAGGCACAAAACCAACAACTTTACGTTGTTCTGCTTTTTCCGTTAAATGTGTTAAGTCGCTAGCATGATGTAAATCACCACTGGCAATAACTTCGTGTTGTTGATCCGACCATATCAACCATTGAATGGGATCATGCTCTTGGCTACCCAGTCGAATAAATAGAGTTTCTGACATTAGTCACGTCCTATGGTGCGGCTAATAATATTAATTTGATTATTTTTTTCAACTTTCATAATACTGTTTAAAAAGAAATAACTATCGTTAAAGGTTGTTTTAGTTTTCAGTTTAAAATATTCGCTATCAACAACCAGCTGATCTTTTTGTTCTTGGGTTAACTTATGTTTAGCTATTTGCGGTAATAAAAACACATCGTCAACTTTTTTATACCCTTCATCACCACGCCCTGAAATAATTTCTTCAGCTTCGCTACTCGATATATCAAATAAAGCTGACAGTATTTCAGAATGATCGGCGTTTATCGTATTCACATTAATTTTATGTAAGTTAGAGTTAGGTATTACACATACATAAGGCTTCAATTCTTCTATTGCCTCTAAGGTAAAATGCTCAACTACACGTAGCTCGTTAAAACTACCTAAAAAGTTATTAGCAGACAAATAAGGATACTCTTTTGATGAGTATTCGCTGTCTTCAGCTCCACCACTATTTGTAACTATGCCATTCTCGTCTACCCAATCGGTTAAGGCAGACACCATATCTTTAGCTTCAAAACTACTTACGTTTTCAATGCCAATAGCCAATATAAGCCTTTCAAGTGCTTCAGCAGGCAAGTTTTTACCACTACTAACATTGGTTGGTGAAGGCGATGTTGCAACACTATCCGTTATGCGTAACGCATTTAAATTGAAACAAGACTGTAGATCTGTAATTTCACCCGTTATTTCGCCATATTCTACTGGGTAGGTATTTTCACCTTGTGCCCATAGTTGCCCTAAATGAGTAACGCTTTCGTCACCATCAAACGACATAATAAGTACGCGTTTTGCAAAAGCTTCAGCTCCCATAGCTAACCAATAAGCTTGTTGGTTAGCTTCTATATTGGCGCTACGTTGAAGCTGGAGTTGGAGTTTGGCTGTCATTTGCGTAGCAAGTATTGCCGCAAGAGCAACCACTAGCATAACCGTAATAAGCGCCACACCTCGATGACACGATATTTTTTTCATGTCATTCTCAATTAACTTTTTCTTTCTGTAGAACACCAGCGACTAAAAACTTACGTTTGATTAACCCAAACTCTTTGGTATCAAGTTCTACCGCTATTGCCAAAGGTAAGTCGCTGCCTTCGTATGTTTTTTTCCATTGTTTACCGTCATAAAACTCGAAACTAATATCGTTAACACCTGTTAATAATTTTCTTATTTTAGGTTCTTCACCTAAGGTTGCGTCAACAAAGTTAAAATGAACACGCTCTAATGTTTCTTCATTGACTTGGTAGGCCACTGATTGCATATCACCACGAGGTAATAGTAAACCGGGATTTGACCAACCACCTCGAACAAAACCAATTGCTTGCGATGTAGATTCAAATGCATTGCTGTCGGTATGAATAAAATCTTTTAATGGTTCGTCACCATCCATTCGTACACTACGCCTTGATATTTGTAAAAAATCACGTTCTATCAAAAGAAAAGCTCGTTGAATGTCGTTCATGTTATTTAATCTAACGGTAGATTTTTCTTCACTGGTAATAACGGTGTCAAACAGGCTAAAACTGGCTAAGCTAATAATAGCGAAAATAGAGATAGCAATTAATACTTCAAGTAAGGTAAAGCCTTTTTGCTTGGTATTGCTATATCTAGTCACTATTTACGTTCCTTAGCGACATAAGTTGTTAAGCTTGAAAGTGAAAATTTATCTGCTTGGTTTAGTCGAACTTCAATAGAGACTTCACTCATATTTTGGTCGGTAGTTTTAGCGACTTTTTGTATCCAAAACCATTCGCGACCAGCAAGTTCAACTTTACCTTTTTTGTTATTTCTTAATGGCCAACTTGTGTCTAACCTTGCTTCAACCAGCTGATTTGATGCTACCCAACTTGCCATCATTTTAGTTTCTAAGTGACTCAAGTTTCTAAAATGTGTTTCGGTACTTGACACTAAAGCAACTCCTGCAATAGCAAAAACAGCCATTGCAAGCATCACTTCTATTAAAGTAAATCCTTTATTTTTCAGTTTTGTATATTGTTGAAAATTCCATTCTTTACTCATCAAAGATTGGTCCTTCAATGGTTAATGGTGTGCTATACAAGCCACTAACCAGATAGCTTGTTGCTATGTAAGCATCGTAAGTTTCTGTAAATTTAAAACGAAGTGTAAAAGGCGTTAAGTCTCCACCTGACAAAATATACACCTGCGGAAGTAGTTTCTTTTCTTCTTCAAGTTCAGATCCTGAAAAAGACAAATCACTCTCTTCTTCTTCACGTAAAACATTGATAAGAGCAGGTTCATCTAAAGGTAGGTCATCTAACTCCAAAACTAATTCCATGTCTTCAGGTAAAGCGTGAGGTGCTAGTAATTTATTTCCTGATGCTGGGGCCCATTTTTCACCGTCAAAGCCTAAGAATTGATAAGTGTTATCTTCTGTATCAATAACAAGACCCAATTCAACATTATTTAACATTGAATATTCAGCAGCCATGTTGAATATTGCACTAAATCGCTGACTTTCTTTTTCTAGTAATTTTTCGGGTTCATTACCACCAAAACTAAATTGTACAACAGAAGCCATTAAGCCAATTAAAACAATAACAACCATAACTTCAATTAACGTAAAGCCTTTTAACAAAGGCTTATTCGGTAATTTTTTAGTATGCTGGCACATAGGCAAAATGACTTGGGTTAGTTTATTGGTAATCAGCTAAGTTCCAGTTACCAATATCATCTTCAGTACCGGCTTCACCGTCTGGTCCCATTGAAAATATATCGTACTTACCATTTTCACCTGGATTTAATAATTGATACTCGTTGCCCCACGGATCTTTTGGAAGACGTTTGATATAACCTTCTTCTGGAAAACGGCGCGGTAAAGGCTCAATATCAGTTTCAGTTGTTAAAGCTTCTAGGCCTTGTTCTGTTGTTGGGAAATTGTAATTATCTAATTTGTACATGCTTAAAGACGTTTCCAGTGCATTAACGTCTGATACTGCTTTTTGCATATTAGCTCGGTCTTGGCTGCCAATTAAGTTAGGTACAACCATGCTGGCTAATACGCCCAATATTACAATAACAACCATAACTTCTAATAACGTAAAGCCTTTGGTTTTAGTGATAACTTTTGATGAATTTTGAAACGTTTTCATTTGATCTTTCCTGATTTAAGTCTGTAATAATTCGATTAAATAAGAGCTACTTAGTTCAACTACCTATTAAAGTATTTAACTGTAATATGGGTTGTAATATCGCCATAACAATGAACAAAACAACACCTGCCATTGTTATCATTAATATAGGCTCGAAAGCTTTAAGTGAAATACTCATTAAGGCTTCAAACTCTCTATCTTGGTTATCTGCGGCTCTGCCTAGCATATGTTCTAGCTGACCACTTTTTTCTCCACTGGCGATCATATGAAGCATCATAGGCGGAAATAATTTTGTTTGCTCTAAAGAAACCCGTAAACTGGTGCCTTCTCTTACTTTGTCTGCGGCTTCTTTAACTTTTTGTTTAATGTATAAGTTATCAAGTACTTCCCCCGAAATGGTCATACTTTCTAATAAGGGTACGGCACTTGCGGTTAAAATACTTAACGTTCGCGCAAATCGTGCAGTATTTACCCCTTTAGCAACTTTACCTATACCGGGAATTTTAATAAGCCGTTCATGGGTATTAAACCTAAACTTAGGTTTTTGCATTAATCGTGAAAAACCAACAATAAGCCCCATAATTAGCAACACAATAAACAAACCATAAGATTTTAAAAAGTCGCTACTAGCAATCAAAAATTGTGTTGTTGCTGGTAAATTAGCGCCCATGTGTTCAAATTGCCCGACAATTTTAGGTACTACGGCAGTCAGTAAAATCGCCACAACACCTACAGCAACTACCGTCATAATAACGGGATAAACCAGTGCTTGGATCATTTCTGAACGTAATTTTTGACGTTGCTCGGTGTAATCAGCTAATCGATTAAGTACTTTGTCTAAATGTCCTGATTTTTCACCTGCAGCAACCATAGCACGGAATAAATGATTAAATATGTGAGGGTATTCAGACATACTTTCGGCTAAACCATAACCTTCGGTGACCTTGGTTCGTACCGCCATGATCATACTTTTCAAGCTGTTTTTGTCACACTGTTCAGCTACGGCAATCAAAGACTCTTCTAACGGAAGGCCTGATTCAACCAGTGTAGCAAGTTGACGCGTTATTAAGGCAAGTTCTGACGCTGAGACCTTTTTACTAGCGCCAAACTTACCTTTGCTTGACGACTTTTTGTTTCTTTGTAAGCTAGGGCTAACCTCTGTGGGCATTAAACCTTGATCACGTAATAAACTTCTAACGTGTCTTGCGGTATCGCCTTCTATAACACCTTTTTTAGTTTTACCTCGGCTATCAACGGCTTGATAATCAAATGCTGCCATATACTATGTTTACCTTATCCTTCTCTGGTAACACGTAAAACTTCTTCAAGTGTTGTTATACCTAACATCACTTTATTAAAGCCGTCGCGTCTTATGCTTCGAGTGCTTTTACGGATAAATTTCTCAATAGCCTGCTCTCCTTGGCCATTATGAATAAGTTCTCTTACGGTATCGTCTACGTATAACAATTCGTGAATACCTGTTCGGCCTTTATAGCCTTTAAAATTACACTCACCACAGCCTTTTGCTCTATAAATAGGTTGAGTATTGTTATCAGGTAGATCAAGTAATTTTTGTTCTTCGATGTCAGGTAAATGACTTTCACGACAATGCGGACATAAGGTACGCACTAATCGTTGCGCTAATACACCCAATAAACTTGAAGATAAAAGGAAAGGTTCAACCCCCATATCTTCCATACGCGTAACAGCACCTGCGGCTGTATTGGTATGCAGTGTAGATAAAACAAGGTGACCGGTTAAACTGGCTTGTACTGATATTTGCGCGGTTTCTAAGTCGCGAATTTCACCTACCATAACTACATCAGGATCTTGTCTTAAAATAGCTCGTAAACCTCGGGCGAAGGTCATGTCTACTTTAGTATTAACTTGTGTTTGCCCTATTCCTTCAATGGCAAATTCAATAGGATCTTCAACCGTTAGAATATTACGTTCTTTACTGTCAATTTGTGATAAACCAGCATAAAGCGTGGTACTTTTACCTGAACCCGTAGGGCCGGTAACTAGGATAATACCGTGTGGTTTTTCAATTATTTTTGAAAAGCTCTCGCGCGTATCTTCTGCCATCCCTAAATCTTTTAGGTTTAAGCGAGCTGCATTTTTATCTAACAAACGTAAAACTACACGTTCTCCATGTCCCGTAGGCATAGTAGATACACGTACATCTACCGCACGACCACCAATTCTTAATGAAATACGGCCATCTTGCGGAATACGTTTTTCTGCGATATCAAGCTTCGCCATAACTTTAATACGAGAAACTAGCAGAGAAGCGAGTTTTTTATTAGGTTTTAAAACTTCGCGTAAAACGCCATCAACTCTAAAGCGAATTAACAAAGCATTTTCAAACGTTTCGATATGAATATCTGACGCACTTTCTTTGATCGCTTCACTTAACATAGCGTTGATCAGCTTGATGATTGGTGCATCATCTTCGTTTTCAAGTAAATCTTCACTTTCCGTCATTTCATCAGCAAGAGAATATAAGTTAACTTCGTTACCTATATCTTCCATCATCTGTTTTGCTTCCGATGAATCTCTTTGGTATGCGACAGTTAACGCTAATTCAAACTGACTAGAGCTTTCTACTTGAATGCTAAAAGGCGCTTTAAGTACTCGGCGTACTTCTAATAAAATTTCGGCATCGACATTTTCTAAACAATGTAAAACATAGCCTTTTTCTTTTTGAGAAATAAGTACGCTATGTCGTTTAGCAAAGCCAAAGGGAAGCTGGTGTTGCTCAAGAATATGCTCAACATCAGCTTCATCTGCAATTAACGCAGCTTGTGTATCAAGTTCGCTCATTACTATTGTTCTTGCTTTGTGTTAGATGTATCTATGATATCGATAGGACCAACTTCTTTATTATTCATGTATTCATCAAAAGAAGGTGGTAATTCAAGTTCGTCATTCCACTTAGGTAGTAAAGGTAATTTAGAGTCATCCATTAGTTCTAAACCTTCTTCTTGCTTACGCATTTCATCAGCACGAATATAGTTATATTTATCTTTACTAATTTTACTCATCGACTCGCCATCACGAATAATGGTGGCCTTTAAAAACACCATTAAATTACGTTTACGCTTAGTATTACTGGTTGATTTAAATAATGCTCCTATAATAGGAATATCACCTAACAGTGGTACTTTTTGTTCGCTTTCTTGCACATCTTCATCAATCAAACCACCAAGTACGATAGTGCTGCCACTATCCGCCATTATGGTTGTTTTAATTTCACGTTTGTTAATAGCAATATCGACACCTGTTGCACCACTTACTGATGATACTTCTTGCTCTATAGTAAGCTGTACTGCATTACCTTCATTAACTTGTGGGGTTACTTTTAGTTTTATACCTACTTCTTGACGGTCAACCGTTTGAAATGGATTAGCATTATTACTACCTGTTGCAGAACCAGTAATAATTGGAATTTCTTGTCCCACTAAAAAGTAAGCTTCTTCGTTATCCAGCGTGGTTATACTGGGTGTTGACAATATGTTTGAGTTGGTATCAGAGCTTACCGCTTGTAACACGGCTCCAATGTCACCTCTTAAAAAGCCTGTAACTAAACCACTGGCTGAACCTAAGACTTGGCCAAGAACGCTGTAATCCCCAACAATATCAGGTTGATCAGGATTAACGGTGGTAGTGCCATCACTGTTAGTAACAGTTGAACCTTTCTCTCCGTCTGTTGGTTCAGCAGCCAATATACCTGCAGCAACTTGCCCTAAAGGTGCTGGACCATTAGTAAACTGCGTAAAGCCAGCTTGAGGTGAAAACCATTGAATACCTAAATTAATACCGTCAGCTTCAAATACCTCAACAATAATAGCTTCAACATGTACTTGTGCTCGGCGTATATCTAGTTGACGAATAACGGCTTCTAACGAGCGAAGCATATCGGGTTCTGCGGTAATAACAAGCGTGTTTGTATCATCATGAGCATCAATACTGACTTCACGACTTTGACTACCACGGGAAGACGTTTTAGACGTGGTTTTTGTTTCAGATTCTATTGACTTACTAACACCTTGAAGTACTTTAACTAGGTCTTCAGCTTTAGCATATTTCAAATAATAAACACGGGTATTACCATTAGATTCAAGTTCGCTATCTAAGCGTGATATAAGTTTTGCAATACGTTTACGTGCTTGAGACTCACCACTAACAATGACACTATTGGTTCTATCGTCAGCAACAATTTTAGGAATTAAAAACGTGGGTGTACCTGGCTTACCCTGTTCGTTTTTATTCATGGCTTCAATAATACGTACCATTTCACCTGCTGAAGCATATTGAAGTTTAATAATTTGTACATCTTGATCACCGGCTCTATCAACACGCTCAATAACTTGTACTAAACGATTAACGGTAGCAGCAGTACCGGTTAATAAAATAACATTGGCTGGATCGTAGTTAACTACGTTACCACCACCTGACTGATCAGATAATTGGCGTAATAAAGGTACTAACTCACGAACGGTTACGTTTTTTACTTCAACAACCCGTGTAACCATAATATCGCCAACACCTGGATTTTCATCACCAACAACCGGTATAGATGCTGTTTTAGCGTCTTTATTACGAATAATCTTTATTATATTGTTTTCCATTTCAACCGCTGAAAAACCATAAACTTCTATAACATTAAGGAAAACCTGATAATACTGTTCTTCCGTTAACGAATCGTAACTGCGAAGGTTAACCTTTCCCCTAACATTAGGATCTACGATCATGGTTTTATTGAGGTTTTTACCAACAATATTAATAAACTCTGTTATTTCAGTATTTTTAAAATTTGGTGAGTACTTAGCGGCTTGCACTTGCGAGCAAAAAAGTAAAATATTGAATAAAATAGCAGTAGTAAATAAAGTGATAACTCTTTTATACCAAGGCGCAGTAGAAGTCTTGCGCATGAAAAATACCTCATTTGTCATTTATATATCGTCCATTAATACTATTAGTCAATACTATTATCAATACTGAAAAGAATTTCTGTTATGTCACCGTTTCTATCAAGTAGAAGCGATACTTCCCGTTCTTGTTTTAACGCTCTTAGTGCCTGAGCAGCCTCAGATGGCTGGCTTAAGTCGTAACCATTCATTTGAATAGCAACATCACCACTTTTTAAACCTGAAGATTTAAAAAACTCAGGATTTTTTCCTGGCATTAACTGATAACCCACAATTTGTCCATTAGCTCGTTTAGGGCCAATCTTTAAATAGTCGGTAATTTTCCCTGGGTCTTCACTAATGTCATCTCTTAGTGCTTGTGCCTGTTTAGTTAACTCAGCGTTGTCACGTTGGTCTACACGTTGTGGACTATTACTTGGCAGTAAAGGACCACTAATAGTGGTTTTTTCTTTTCTTTTACTTACCTTTATTGGTTTTTTTGATTCGTTATAATCAAAACCATCAAGCATTAAGGTTTCTAATCGACCAGAATGCCTTATATGAACTCTGTCGTTAAAAACACCTTTTAGAACGGCTCGCGTGCCATTAATGGTTTCATCAATCACGTAAATTTCTTGAGCGCCATTATTTTCAATAATTGCCGCAGATCTATCTTCTTGGCTACTAGGAACAACTCCTGTTAGAGTTAAATTTAAACTCGTTTCAGGTGCATCTTCTACCTCTTCAGCTTCTTCAACAGTGGTTGATTCATTATAAAGACCAAATAAATTAAGAGAATGAATACCTGACAAGCTGATGCTTCGAGTAGCGGACTTACTTTGAGTGACATTTCCATTACCGACACTTTGATTATTTTGAGGTAAGTCATCCAAAAATAACCAAGTGATTTTAGCTAATAAATAGGCAATATAAATGAATAAGACTAAACTTATAAGTTTAGCTATTTTAGCGTGAGGTAGCTTTAAAAGTGTTTCCGCGATAGGCGAAAAACGTTGGGATAACTGCATTATATTTTTACGTTATTGGTAACTTCAATTAGCATGCACACGATAATACGTCAGCAAAGCGCTTGCAACAAGCCATCTACACACATTGTAACGATTATTTAATAGCAACATGAACAAAATAAGGTGTTCAATACGCAAAAAGTAGCGAAAAAATTAGCGTTATGATACCTTGCGCGCATTAAAAATAGGGGGTCTATATTATTATGAATAAAAATAATAAAACACAAGAAAATTTATCCGCTCGATTAGATAAATGGCTGTGGGCAGCCCGATTTTATAAAACACGAGCAATAGCTAAACAAATGATTGATGGTGGTAAGGTTTTCTATAACGGCCAAAGAACAAAATCGAGTAAAGCCGTAAATATTGGTGATATTATTAGAGTAAGACAAGGCCATGAAGAAAAAGAAGTACTCGTTATTGCTATTGCAGAAACAAGAAAAGACGCAACTTTTGCTCAAACCCTCTATAACGAAACGAAAGAAAGTATAGAAGTAAGAGAAAAAAATAGCTTAGCTCGACAACAAGGTATTTTATTAAGTCCTGCCAGCGATACTAAGCCAGATAAAAAGCAGCGCCGTAAGTTAAGAGAATTTAAAGAGAGGATATAAACAATGACCATAAATGCAGATGTTCTAAATCGTTACTTATTTGATGACATGCATGTTCGTGGCGAACTTGTGCAACTAAGTAAAACATATCAAGACATTGTTGCCCTCCACGACTATCCAAAAGGTGTAAGTGAGTTATTAGGTGAGCTTGTTGCTGCGACTTGTTTACTAACGGCCACCTTAAAATTTGATGGAGAAATAGCCGTTCAACTGCAAGGCAATGGCCCCGTTGGTTACTTAGCAGTAAACGGTAATCATAATCAAGAAATGCGCGCAATTGCTCGCTCGTTCGACGACGCTACAGGATCAGGCCTAAAAGAACTTATTGGTAAAGGTACGATGGTAATTACCATTCGCCCTACTGATGGTGAACCTTATCAAGGTGTGGTTGCTTTAGAAAAAGATACTTTAGCGGAGTGTTTAGCTCATTATTTTGAAGTGTCTGAACAAATACCAACAAAAATCTGGTTATTTATCGACGAAGTCAATAAACAGATTGCTGGTAGCTTAGTTCAGCTATTACCTGATGCTGACACCAAAGAAAATCAATTAGCTGATTTCGAACATTTATGCCAGCTAACCAATACGATTAAGTCTGAAGAAATATTTACACTCAATGCCGAAGATTTATTGTATCGTTTATATCATCAAGAAAACGTAAGATTATTTGAACCACAAGCGGTTACATATAAGTGCACTTGCTCAGAAGAAAAATGCTTAAATGCTATTGCTCAAGTTGAACCAGTAGAGCTTAAAAGTATTATTGAAGAGCAAGGCAAAGTATCGATGACCTGTGATTACTGCCGAACCACTTACGATTTTGATGAAAAAAAATTAGCCTTGTTTTTAAGTGATGAGCAACAAAGTCATTAATTTGCATTTATTAAAACAAAAACGGGCTGAATATTATCCAGCCCGTTTTTTATATTTATTAGTAGTTATTATTAGAAATGTATCACTGCACCAGCAAATACACCTTTAAAATCAAGCGCTGAATGTAAATCGTCTAAGTCTTCTATTTCAAGTTGAACCGCTCGGTAACCTAAAGTTAAGTTTACATCTACAGCTAAGTTTTCTATCAACTCATAGCTTATACCGACTTGAAAATCGTAAAGAGAGTTGTCATCAAAAGACAAAAAGTTACCTTCACCAAACACGTTAAATCCCGTCCAAGGTAAACCAACATTAGTGTATGCATAAAGCATTGGAACAATACCTGACGCACCTAACCTAGATGAACTTGAACCTTGGCTTAATACAATATCGGTATCAAAGTCTCGGCCAGTTAAACCAAAATCAATAGAGATTAAATCATTATCAAATATTTCATAATATAGCGTGTAATCTGTATAGGTTAAATCAAACGTAGTACTTACTTCGCCATTATAATTTACATCTTGAAACTCAAAGTTAGATAATGTTGTAGCACCATCAGTATCAAGGGTTGTACGAGCTATTTTAATATTGGGTATAAGTGGTAATGGATGTTCAAAAGCAGCATAAAAACTGCCTTGTTCTTGATCAGCTAAATTAAAATCTGCTTGGCTATTATCATTATCACCAAAAGTACCTGATGCTTCGGTTGCCCAAATTTGCCCACCAACGTATAAACCTAATAATGTATCTGCTTGAGCTGACGTTGATAGCACAGCAGAAATAGCTGTCGCTAAAAGTATTTTTTTCATGTTATCCCTTATTATCCTTGGCTTAATAAATCGTTTAAATCAATGAGTGCAGCATTCGCTCGAGAAATGTAGTTAGCCATAACTAATGAGTGATTAGCTAAAACACCAAAGCCACTACCGTTTAATACCATAGGGCTCCAAATAGCTTCTTGGCTAGCCTCTAATTCTCTTATTATTTGTTGTAAACTAACACGAGCATTTTTCTTTTCGAGCACATCGTTAAAATCAATTTCTACCGCTTTTAAAAAATGAAGTAGTGCCCAACAAGCACCTCGAGCTTCGTAAAATTCATTATCAATCGTCCACCAACTTGTTTTTAATTCAACATTAGACGCTGAAAAAGTTGACTGTTGCGCTACACTATCTCCGGCTAAATCAACATTTACTTGCTCACGGCCAACACTTGCACTTAAACGTTGTGAATAACTGCCTAAACGCTTGGTTACTTCACTTATCCAATCGCGCAAGTTATCTGCTCTTGCATAAAATTGAGCTGACTGACTATTTACTTCAGTTAATGCTGTACGATATTTATATAACTCAACCAATGCTTTACCGTACTCGCCTTCTGCACTTGGCATAGCCCAACTTTTGCTGTCTATATTAAATTGTGGTTGAGCGACTTTCAAATATTCATTTTCAATAGATTGAGATTGAGAGCGACTAAACTCTTGGCGCATAACTAACGCCATATCACGTACCATTTCTAATGCACCAAACTCCCAAGACGGAATATTGTCTAAAAATACTGATGGCGGAAGTGCATCGTTTGATAAGTAACCACCAGGTTTTGTTAATAAGGTTTCTGTTACTTTAATTAAAGCAGTTGTGGTTGTATAACCTACGACCGGTGCAACGTTTTCAGCTTTAGCTGCTTTGGTTACTTCTTCTTTAATGTCAAAAGTATCTGGTTCAAAACTCCAGTACACCCCTAATAAATATAAAACGAAAGCAACACCTAAAAACAACGCTATAAACGTTTTGCTAGAAAACTTGGTTATCATGAACAGCTCCTGATACTGGTGATGAATCATAACGATATACCACTAAAAATAGAGTATACACTGGTTAAATAATGATTATTGAATATACACCTCTGTATTTCAGGTATACATTTTCCATATAAAATACTAAGGTTATTGTACTCTAATTTTTACTAAGCTAGAACAAAATGGATAACTTAATTATAACGAACGAAAACCGTAATATTTTAACTATTACAATGAATCGTTTCGACAAAAAAAATGCATTAACCTCTAACATGTATCGCCAACTTGCTACAGCGTTATCTCATTCAAATACAACAAAGAGTATTCATTGTGTAGTAATACAAGGAGATGAAAACTGCTTTTGCGCTGGCAACGATTTACAAGACTTTTTAGAACACCCCGATGATTTTGCTGCCCTTGATTTTATAGCGGCTTTAAATGCACTGAACAAACCTTTAATTGCTGCTGTGGCAGGCCATGCTGTGGGTATTGGTACAACCTTGTTACTACATTGTGACATGGTATTTGCGGCTAACAATAGTAAATTCAAGCTTCCTTTCACCCAATTAGGTTTATGTCCTGAAGCGGGTTCAAGTTCATTGCTGCCAGCTAAAATTGGTCATGTACGTGCATTTGAATTACTGGTTTTAGGTAAAACATTTAACGCTGAACAAGCTTATGATTACGGCCTAATTAATGAAATATGTGATCCACAAGTATTACTTTCTTTAGCTCAAGAAGCTGCACATGCTATTTCAGCCTTACCTACCGATGCGGTTTTAACCAGTAAAAGGCTCATCAAAAAAGAACATTCTTCATTAGAAAACGCAATAATAGAAGAAGGTGATGAATTTAAACGACTTATGAAAAGTGAAGATTGTAAGAACATACTGTCACAATTTTTTAAGTAATCGCCCTTTATTTAAAACACTAAAAAGAAAGGCCATATTAAATGATATGGCTTATCTCCACTCACATTAAGAATGTACTTCTCTATCACCTTTGTTGTCTCTTGCCATTAACCAAACCACAAATGCAACCAATAAAATAGGCCAAAACACGCCCACCATAAACATTACAGCAGCACCTACCCCTAATAAAACAATAAATATAATGGTTCCAAAAACACTCAAAATAATAGCTAAAGCTGCTACAACTAATAAAACAATAACTAATGCAGATACACTTATCGCTTGTATAGGTTCTATTAATTTATCGTGCATATAAATATCGACATCGAGCAACTCTACAAGACTAGTACCCAGCACATAAGTTAAAAATAATGTGGCAACGATAGCTAATAATAGTGATTTAAAAAAAGACATGACAAACTCCCTAATTTCAATAAAAGCATAACTTAACTATTAATAGCTTAACGATTAGGAATAAGTAACGCCGCTACAACATAAGCAACACCCACTACCACAGGAAAAACAAACATAGAAACAACCGCGGCTAACCGCACACCAAAGCGAGGCAAACCATAGTATCTTGCTAAACCACCACATACACCTGACAATTTTTTATGTACGTTATCTTTATAAAGTGTTCTTTTAATTAAATATTCTTGTTCGTATTTCATTATTATCTCCTACAGGCCACTTAACGTAAGCCGATCACCTTGTTAAACGTATACATCAGCCCTGCACTTATAAAAAAGATCATTGCAGGACCAAAACAAATAACAAAAAACATATTCCCAAACATCACAAGCTTCCTTTAAATCAAGTTCAGTTTTAGCCGTTAACTACCTTCTTTTTAAGTTGATCTAATTCATCTTCTATGCGAGCTTGTGCTTCTAGTTCTCTGAACTCGCTTTCTAAGTTTTTAGGTTGAGATAAATCGTAGGCTTCTACTTGTGCTTCAACGCGATCTATTTTTTGTTGGAAGCGTTCAAAACGTGTAATGGCTTCATCAATATTGTGTACAACAGCTTGTGTACGAACTTTTAACCTCACTTCTGCAGACTGCTGACGTAACACATAAGACTGTTGCTTACGTTTGGCTTCAGTTAGTTTTTCTTGTAAGCGATTACCATCATCTTGCACCGCCAGCAAAAACTCATCTAATTTAGCCATATCATCCGTTAAATGAGTTAATTGCTCAGTCGCTTTATGTTTTTCTTTCAAAGCTAATTTGGCTAAATCTTCTCGGTCTTTTTGAATCGCAATTTCAGCTTTGTTATTCCAACCAGCGATACTTTTTTCAACAGTAATAATGTTACGTTGAACTACTTTTTTCTCTGCAATATATTTTGCCGCATTTGCTCGAACTTCACCTAAAGTTTCGTCCATTTCTTGAATGATAAGTTTGATCATTTTTTCTGGATCTTCAGCCTTATCTAACATGCTATTAATATTTGCATTAATAATATCGGTAAACCTTGTAAATAAACCCATGCTTTTATCTCCTATTGTATAAATATGCATTAAATAATTAGCTAAAACCACAACACATTGCGTTGCGCTTCGTTATTACTACAAAGTGTTATTACAAGGTATGTGCCAACTTACAAAAAACACATAACCAACTATTTATTAAAGATTTATTTAAAAAATCAAAACACAAACCATAAAGACATATTATGTCTAAAATTATTTTTTAGTTAAAATAACCATAAAATTAGTTAAATTGACCACAGAGTAAAATCATAAAAGGGAGAGACTAAAGTAATTTAAAAAAGGAAGGTAAAAACAAAAAAGGCCACAATAATTGCAGCCTCATATATACCCGTTATCACTCAAGACGCGTATTTCAGAGCATCTTGAATGGTAACGGGTATAAACAACATCACGAATAAAAATTAGTTACCCACATCACTATCAATAGACACATAGGAATAAGCTTCAAACAACGATTTACTATCAGCTCCTTGCTTACCCGAACAATCACTTAAATGACGCCTAAACTGCCTAGCCCCCGGTAAACCGTTACATAACCCCAACATATGTCGAATTACATGCCATGCTCTACCACCTTCAGCAACATAACGGTCTATATACTCAGCCATATTTTCGAGTACTTCAAGTCTGCTCAATATAGGTGTTTGAGATTGCCATAGCGTTTGATCTACATTACTCAAAAAATAAGGCGATTGATAAATTTCGCGCCCGATCATAACGCCATCAACATGTTCTAAATGAGTTTGAGCTTCTTCTAACGACTTAATACCGCCATTAATAGAAATGGCTACGTTAGAAAAGTCAGACTTAATTTGATAGACACGCTCGTAATCTAATGGCGGTACATCTCTATTTTGTTTAGGGCTTAAACCACTTAACCAAGCTTTACGGGCATGAATAATAAAATGCTCGCATCCCGCTTGCGAAACCGTATCAATAAATTGATGCAAAAACTCGTAACTGTCTTGATCGTCAATACCAATACGAGATTTAACCGTAACAGGAATGTTTACTTGAGCTTGCATGCTTGAAACACACTCAGCAACTAAAGCAGGTTCTCCCATTAAACAGGCACCAAAACGGCCATTTTGAACACGGTCTGACGGACAACCTACGTTAATGTTAATTTCATCGTAACCTAACTGCTCAGCTTTAATAGCACACTCAACCATAGCTTTAGGATCGCTACCACCCAACTGTAGCACAACAGGGTGTTCCGCATCGTTATACGAAAGGTAGTCACCTTTTCCGAAGATAATCGCCCCAGTAGTCACCATTTCGGTATACAAAACCGTATGTTTTGACATAACACGATAAAAATAACGGCAGTGACGATCAGTCCAATCGAGCATGGGTGCAACAGATAAACGATGACTTATTGAATTAACTGGTTTTGTTGGGTTTGCTGGGCTAGACACTTAAAAACACCTTAAACAAATACTGTATAAATAAACATGAATTACCTTCAATTACCCTGAGTTTCAATATACAGTACACCATATGTACACCATAAAAAGTAGGATTAGAGATGGCCTCATTTACAATTACAAAAAGAGCTAAAGTAAACGGCGACTTTAGTTATCGTTGTGCGATTGTAGTTAAAAAAAACAGCGCGATTATACACCGAGAATCAAAAACATTCCGTAAAAAAGAATTAGCGCGTACTTATGGTAAGAGACGTATAGAAGAAATTGAAAATAATGAACTAGGTATTAGAAAAACAGTGTCATTAAGTACGTTACTTGATCTCTATATTGAAGATATTCATTTATGGGATAAAACAGGACGAACAAAACGATACGTTATTCAAATGCTAAGAGATTGTGAAATAGCAAAGATTCAAAGTAACAGACTAAAAACTAGTGATTTAATACAACATTGTAAGTTACGACTGAATGCAGGAGCCAAACCAGCAACAATTTATCATGATGTTTGTTATTTACGTGCAGTTATGAAAAAAGCACAGCCAGTATTTGATATTGATGCTAACGAAATTATATTCAATGAAGCTATACCTACTCTAATTGATATGGGATTAATCGGTAAGAGTGACCGACGAACTAGACGACCTACACTTATAGAACTAGACAAACTTAAAGAAGGTTTAGCGCTTAGACAAAATCAAAAACCTAACGGTAATGTAAGAATCCCATACTTAGACATTTTAGAATTTAGTATATTAACTTGTATGCGTATTGGTGAAGTATGTAAATTAAAATGGGTAGATTTAAACGAAGAACATAAAACAATTATTGTTCGTGATAGAAAAGATCCAAGGAAGAAAGAAGGTAATCATATGATCGCACCTTTGCTTGGTGGTTCATTCGATATAGTAATAAAGCAAAATAAAGCAAATGAATTAATATTTCCGTACAATTCAAGAAGCGTCACCGCTGGATTTCAACGTGTAAGAAATGAATTAGGTATAGAAGATTTAAGGTATCATGATTTAAGGCGAGAAGGTGCAAGTCGTTTATTTGAACAAGGCTACTCCATCGAAGAAGTAGCCCAAGTTACTGGCCACAGAAATTTGAATGTTTTATGGCAAGTTTATACTCAATTATTTCCGCATAAGCTACATTATAAATTTAAATAACAAAAAAGGTTACACTAAAACCTTCACTACCATTAAAAGGATAATAAATGGAAAAATCTACAGAAAAAAATAAAAAATGCATACAAATATTACTAGTAATTAGAAGCGTAACATTTCTAATAGCATCTTCTACATTAGTTATAGCACACCTTGCATGGTGTATACTTTATTTTAAAGACCTAGGTAACCTTACACTTGAAATACCAAAATTCTTAATTTTTATAAATCCAACTTTATATGTACTACTAATAGTATTTATAAATTTAATGTGCCTGTTATTTACTTTCTACGAACTATCTTATTTTCTCCACCTCGCAGACAACAAAATAAAGTCAAAAGTAAAAATGATAGTAGCTGCAGGAATAGTAATAATTTCTGTTTTAGGAGGCTTATTAGCTTACGCATTACCAACGGTAGGTATATTACTTACCCTACTAGCATTGGTTCTATCATATATACTCGATATAAAAATAAAAAAAAGTGAGTCTAAATAAAACCTTTACCCCCGTATTACTAAACGGGGGCCTATTAAAATCAAAGACTTACTAACGCACTTCGTTTGTTCAACAACGTTCTTTAACGACGAAGAGAAATCGTTAAAGCTGCGATTGTTCTCTATTTAATCTTATTAATAGGTATAAAAAAAACGAGCAGACGGTAAACCGCTTGCTCGCTTTCGTTGTCGTTGCTCAGGCTTCGCCCTCCGCCTCAGTGCTCTCGCGCTGGTTTACTTTGACTTTATTATTTAAATCAAACTTACATTAGGTGCAGCAGTCTGTTGAAGCCCATCATCATGTGTTTCAATCTTATTAGGTTCACAAAAAATATAGTTACTTACAGACTCGTACCGAAGCTCTAAGAGACATTCACTTTTATAAAAAATCTTATATCCCATCTTTTTAAAGAAATCAGAATCAACCGTAAATTGTTGCTCACCTGAATACATAGTAAATACATAATCACGCTCTACCCTATTATGGTCATATATAACGGTACTAATGCCATTCACATAAATAGAAGTAACACCGAAATGCTTTATTAAAGAACGGCTAGACGTAAACATAGTCTCAAAACTATCATGACGGAAAGAAATAGGATCACGTTTATCAGGAACTTCTTTACCAGATTTAGCAACTTGCTTTTGACTCTCAGGTACTTTCGATAACGCTTTCTTATCTTTGACCTCTTGAACAGATGAATTTTTAAGAGTCTCTTTAGGAGCGTCAGCGCTTGTTTTATCGAGTATAAAATAAAATAGATAAACAAAAACGGCGAGAACAGCAATAAAGCCGAATATAACAGTACTCGTAAAAGGCGATTGACCAGCGCCAGACTTAGTGCTTTTTCCAGTTGCGGTTGATTTATAAAGTTTAAAGACATCGAGAGGAACCTTTTTATATGAAGTTATATCGTTTTTTCCAACCGTAATACCGTTAGATTTTGGTGAATGCTCTAGTATTCTAGGTCGTCGTTTAAAGTACGGTAACGGCATTGCATCTTTGCTCACATGCGCATAAGCCACTTCGCACACAGAGCGAACAAACGTAGACACCTCTTTAATATCAGGCGTAGCGATTAAAATATCCCAGTTGTAATGACGGTGACGCATAAAACATTCACGTAATGTTCTTGGATAACGTAAATAATCACGTTCATCAAAAAGGGATTCGCCTATATCATCAAGATAGTCTTCAATGTTAATAGAACCTTTTATGGCCCTTTGTTCTTGGTGGTATATCTCTTTAAATTCATTTGGTAAATGCTCATCAAAAGCCCCTTCCTGAACATAATCATAATCTGATGCTTTGAACGATTTATCGTTTGGATAGATGTCTTGTATTTCATCTAAGAAAATTAACGCCCCAATCGGTAACCAATGATAAAAATTACGCATTAACGTCATACCTAAATCATTACCTATTGAGATACGTAATAATCTAGCGGTATTAGGAAAAATCTCATCTAATTCCTTTTGTATAACCTCAAGTGTTTTTATACCTTGTAAATTGGTAACAACAACACGGCCAGCACGTAAAGCCGGTACTATTTCAAACCACATGGCCGTTGATGATTTATAAGAACCTGGAGCACCATGAAATATTTTAGTCGCCATTAGTTAAACCCCGAGTAAACAAGTCGTGTAACCCAAGCTTCAACTACTAAGGTTAATGCTTCAAAAAATCGTAAATCAACGGCCAGTTGTTTCATATCCTGAGGCAATGCAGAAATCGCGCTATTAATAAAAGATGAAATATCTATCATGCTTAAAAAAGTTAACGCGACCTCATGAGAGAACTTCAAAGATTCATACATAGCAAAAAACTGAAGTTTTAAGTAAAACGAAGTCACCCAAACAAAGAAGTTATTTATAAGCTCAGGTATTGTTACAAAGATAAAATTATTAATATCGGCAAGGATATTCGAGACAAACGTAAAGAAGCCTGACAGGCCATCAACTGAGCCGCTTGTAACCTCTTGAGCCAATACAGAAAACGAAAAAAGACAACAAACTACAATGATTAATCTCATACTTTAATCCCCGACAGCACTATCGTTAAAGCCATTAAAGATGCTAAAAAATAAATAATATTAGCGAGTCCGCCAAAATGTTGAGTAATACGCGAAATAGAAATGTCATGTTGCCCCCATTGACCTAAATCAAGATTACGAGACTCATAACCGCTAGAAGAAGCATTAAACGTAAATTTCCCTTTTATAACGTCATGAAAAGTTGAGTTTTCACGTTTAATAAGCTCTTTATAATTACCGACCGCTATATCATTGTTTAAAATCGATTCAGCAGTAAAGAAGCCGTTATAAGCTTCAGAATTAGAAACACTCGAAGAAAAATTATAAGGTGATTTAATATAACCAAAACCGTCATTAATAGAGTCAGCAACCGCTTGCAGATTCAACACAGAGCCATCTTGTCCATTAACACCAACAGCCCCATCTTTACCGTCTACACCATCACGGCCATTTTCAATCGAGCTACTAGATTCACCGCAAATAACTTGTGTTACGTGACTGGTTGATGTTGTTGTATAACAACCTTCTCCATCTGCCCCATCTACACCGTCTTTTCCGTCAACGCCATCAACACCATCTTTTCCATCAACTCCGTCAATTCCATCTGTCCCATCTACACCGTCTGAAGTATCAACGGCCTGTATAGCAACCTCTAACATTGAAATTTGTTGGTCCTGTAACGTGTTATCCTGAGTTAATAAACTTATCTCCTGATTGTTACGAACCACATCATTAACAACCATATTCATGGATTGGTCTAAAAAAGAAAGATCATCAAATAAATCTGAAATGTTATTTTCATTAGACTGCACTTGTTGAAGAACAAGGGGATCAACAACACCATCTTTACCGTCTTTTCCATCTGTGCCATTAATTCCATCGACACCATTTATTCCATCTGTTCCATCAACACCATTGGTTCCATTTGTTCCATCAACACCGTCTTTTCCATTTATTCCATTAGCGCCATTGAGACCATTCAAACCATCAGTCCCATTTACACCATCAGTACCATCAGTACCATTAGTACCGTTTTCTCCATCTTCACCATCGATTCCATCAATACCGTCTTTTCCATCAGCACCATCTTGACCCGCTTGTCCTTGTAACCCCCTATCACCTTTCAAGGTAGATGTTAATATTGCTTCATCAGGTAACTGACTGATATCAGAAATAGACCCCGTATCTTCAAAGCTACCGCAGGAATGGACCCAATTAGCAACATTGGTAAACTCAAATTGACTGACATATCCAGAGGGGCATCCCTGAGAAGCAAAAGCAAGACAAGAATCAGAAGAGTTGCAATCTAAACCACAAACCATACCTATCTCTGAAGACATATAACAATCAGAAGATATATTAAAAGAAGCAGAGAAAACCCTTAAATCTCCATTAGGTCGACGATACGTCGCTTTAACTAAATCTGGATAACTTATTTGAAATTCCCCCGTTAACACATAACCATCTAAGTTATGAAATAAACCTGCACATGATTCAAAATCAGTACAAGTTGCCCCTGTAGGGATTTGAGGTTGAAGACCACTTCTTACACTAAAAGCCGCATAACTAGAAAATGAAGCGGTAAAAAAGATAATAATAAAAATTAATGATTTCATAGGAAAAACCTTAAAAAAAAGGAGGCTTAAAAAGCCCCCTATTTTGATAACAACTATATTACGAGGCTCTAATACCCGATGTGAATCCCTCGAACATTGCGTAATACAACGCACAAGCTAAAAATATAGTTGTCACCATTACTTTTTAAACCAGCCCGTTAAGGCGTTAACACCAAAACCAAGAATTGCTATACCGATAACCGCTAAAATTACCGCTGTTACGTTTGCTGAACCTTCAGTCGAAGCCGTTGCAATTTCAGTTGTATAATCAGCCGCAAAAGCACCACCAGAAACAAGAGCAGTAGTAACTGCTGAGGCAACAAAAGTGCGACCTTTTTTAATCATATTGATAGTTTTTGACATAATAATTTCCCCTTCAGGAATGATTTTAAATTAAGATTTACCGAACCAGCGAACAATACGTCCGCCAAAGTGTGACGTTAAAAAAGCCATAATTAGCGCTAATTCAACTATTGCAAATAACTCTGCATCAAAAGCAAAAAGCTTATTGAGAGTTACTTCCAAATTTCCAGACGAGGCGCTTGCCCCGCCAATTAATGCTTCAAAATCGGGCTTTGTGAGTATTATCATTCCAGTACATTGCTCTACTGAAGTGCTTGTTAATCCCACTGTCCCATCGTTAAGTTCTCTTGCACAAAATGCTGCATTTGCGGTTTGCGAAATAACGAGCAAAAGAAAGATAATGATTAAAAAATACAACGCCCTAAATTGAATTAATTTAAATCCGTTCATGACGTAATACTCAGTAATTTATCTTTAACCCGTACATCATATTCATGGCATATAGGGCAACATGAAAAATCGTTCAAAATAGCCAGAAATTCAGGAAAACCAACCCAGTTACATGAGGTACATTCAAAAGCCACATTGTCTAAAACGCGCTCTGTTATGTTCATTGGTTTGTTATGAATAACGACTATTTGAACCATGCGTTAAGCGACCTTTGATTGTTCTAATACAGATAAAACGGCGTTTCTATCGGTATAGATACTTTGAAAGTTACCTAACTGAACGGGTAGCTCTACAATGGCAAAATGATTGTCGTTAAGTGATTTCATAAAGGCAGAATCTTTTTCTTTTTCTGCTGATATACGAACGTTATTTACAAACGGTCTAACACCGCCGTAACCATCACTTCCGTATGTTTCAATACCTATTTCAGTAAAGTTAGTTGTCTTTTCTTCACCGTTAGCATTTGTATATTTGCGAACGGTAGGTCGAACGCCTAGTAACTTGCCACGTAAAATAATTCCAGTTTCCATTTGATTAACCTCTCATTTAAATTGATTGTGTTTGTTCTAAAAATTGTTGTTCTGTTATGGGTATAAGTAGCCGTTTAGGGAAAGCTTCCTTGCTCAATGGATTTTTGATACCAACTAAAAATTTATCGACTATTTCACTGTCAGACATATCGCATAAATGGCGCATCATGTTGATAGCTTTACGCGTTGAAACAACTTGATTCTCAATGATTTTTTCAACCGTCATAAGTGCTTTTTTAACCACTGTTTTTATGACTGATTGCTCTTCATTTAAAAAATGAAGGGCTGGATAAGCACCTGCTAAAAATTCACTGGGTTTAATCATTGTTTCTAATGGGATCACACGTTGACTTGAATGCAGTTCAAGTTCCCAGCGAACCCATTTATCTTTTGGGTCCCCCATCTGTATGCCTTTTTCATATACACGAAGAAGTTTTCCAGATTCACGACTGCCTACATATAAGGTTCTTCCCTTGTCAGGAACGAATGCAAATTGGCGTTTGTATGTTTGTTTCATGGCTTTGCATAAGTGGCCTGATTCAACATACATGTAAGAAGAAGGACGTCCGCCACAATTAAAAGCGCCTTGTTCAGCTAATCTTTTAGCTGATTTAATAGAACGAGTACCTGAAAAATCGTCATAGGCTAAATCGATACGGGTAATTTTGATTTCTGGAATATGCTGTATTTCTTGATACAGTCTTTGAAAGTCTATGGCTTCACAGCCCGTTCCCATGAATGACACGTAACAGCCGAGGTTTTTACCGCCCCAACAAATAACACCCGCTTGTTCTCCTTCAGCAAATATATTGGCTGAGTAGGTGTAATTAAAACGACCTGATGGATTGTTTTTGATGGTCCACATGTAGTTGTTTTTTGAAAAGACTTTGTTAAGTAAACAAACGAAACGTTCTGACTCTCCACAACACAGTGTGTCGAGCATGTTAACGCCAATGTTCTCTAATAAATTGTTTAATCGGTCACCGTATTTTTTTGAGGTATCGACTTCGAGTTCGCCTTTAAACATTTGGCGCAGTTCGTAACGTGCAGCGACTTCATTTTCTGCTAGTCTAAAACTTTCAGAACTCAGCCCTTTAAATTTACGCTCGTTGTATTCACGCGTAATACCTTCAGCGGTTTCTTTGTAGCTTTCTAGAATGTCGTTATATGCAACATGGTTAAATGTTTCAGCCGCAGCTAAGTCGATGTTCTTTTTTATTTCTAAATTAGACAGTTTACGTAGTAGTGCATTACCTTGAATTTCTTCTATGTCGCTCTTTTTGATGCAAGCGCCAACTTTAGCGAGTTGTTTTATATGGAGAAGTTCTTGCGGTGACCAGGTAAGTGATAACGCATCAACTTTACAAAAAAGTGCTTTTTTATTGTTCATCAAACACCCCTTGTTCATAAAGTTGTTGCCAATTTTCATCTGTTACTTCAATTAAGTTGAAGTCTTCACCGTAGATAGGTTGAAGAAATGAGATTAATGACATTAGATTTGTAAAGTGGTGCACTTGGCCTTTGTGTTGAATACACACATCGCCCCATTGCTCTACTTGAAAATAAATGTCTTTGATTGTCATAGTTAGGCCAAGTTAACTCGTTGCCATTGGTGACTAGCTTCTGCATATTGCTTGTCGATATAATTTGCTAAGTCTTCTACTTTTATAAATACTGGTGAACGCTCTGACTTAATTAGGCTAAAAGTAGGCACGGGGAAATCTTCACCTTTGATTTTTTGTTTAGCTGTTTTAACCGTGATACCAAAGAATTCTTGGCATACATCTTTTAGCTCAATCACAGGAGATTCAAAGCGTGCCAAAAGTGCAAAATTTGTATTCATATGTCACCTATGTGATTATTCAGGGTTAAAGCAATTCAAAGCGATTAGAGTCGACACAAGGTTCGATAAATGGAACCTGTGACAATCATAAATCCATATATGGAACCATGTCAAATGAATTATGGCAAAAAAATAAAAATCCTCCGTGAATCAATGAATAAAACTCAAGCCGAATTTTCAGAAATTACTGGCATATCATTGAGTACATTGAAAAAAATCGAAGGAGGGTTCTCTAACGTTGGTGTTTCAGTAATTGATAAAATAATTACCACACCAACCCTTGAAGAACATGTTTTATGGTTTATGACTGGAAAAGGAAATCTAGAGGTGGAACCAACAAAAAATGTCATAGAAGGCCATATAAAATTACCTTTTTATGAAGTAAAAGCATCAGCTGGTGAAGGATTATTAGTTGAAGCTGAAGAACAAACACACTTAATAAGCTTTGAGCCAAAATGGCTAAATAAAGAAATAGGTGTAAACCCAAATGATGTATTTTTGATGTTAGTTGACGGTGACAGCATGTACCCAACATTAAAGAACGGTGCCATGATAATGGTAAATAAACACTTTAATGGCTTGAATGATGGGATTTATGTAATAAGACATGACAATAATTTACTAGTCAAAAGATTACAGGTCTTACCTAAAGGTATTATAAAGGTGAAATCAGATAACCATATGTACGAGCCTTGGGAAATAAATAAAGAAGACATTAATGGAACAGATATAGAGTTAATTGGCCGAGTTGTTTGGTCAGGTCAAAGAATGTAGGAAGTGCCTAAGTGTTATACAACGGTATTGTTATTATATAAATTCCAATTCATTGCATTGCTAGGATAAAACATGACACAATACACTGTATAAATTAACATAACTTTTAGAGAGTAAAATGGACGCTTCAAAAGAAGATATAATTAATAAAAATATCGAAACGGAATTTGACATAAGTAATAAAGATGCTATTGATTGGTTAAAATCTCAAGATGATAACTCTATAAACCTCTTTATAACCGACCCTCCTTATGAATCTCTAGAAAAGCACAGAAAAATTGGAACTACAACAAGATTAAAAAAAAGTAAATCATCAAGCAACCAATGGTTTGAGATATTTCCAAACTCTAGATTTGAAGAACTTTTCAAAGAAGTCTATCGTGTTTTAGCTAAAAATAGCCACTTCTATCTCTTTTGCGATCAAGAAACAGCATTTATAGCAAAACCAATTGCTGAAAACGCTGGTTTTAAATTTTGGAAACCAATTATTTGGGACAAAATGGCTATTGGGATGGGTTATCATTATAGAGCAAGATATGAATTTATTTTATTTTTTGAAAAAGGAAAGCGTAAGTTAAATGACTTATCGATACCGGACATACTTCAAGAAAAAAGAATTTGGCGTGGTTATCCAACAGAAAAACCGACAAACCTAGCTAAGACATTAATAATACAAAGCTCTGAAGAAGGCGATGTTGTAGCTGATGCTTTTTGTGGAGCGGGATTTGTAGGTTGTGCTTCAGCCGAATTAAAACGAAATTTTAAAGGTAACGATTTAAGTGCTAAAGCTGTTGAAATAACTAACCAAAGATTAAATAAAATTAAAAATCCTATTTAAACTCCTTAAAGTTTCTAACCCAAGACTTTAAGGTTTGAGCTCTTCTTTTAGCTGTTCCTTCACTCAAACCATTACAAAATTGAATAAGGAAATCAGTGGCTGATTCCCCATTTATATCTAACAAGTCTTTAACTCCCTGATTAAGCATCCAAATACTTCCACACTCTGTATGCATAAATTGGGTTTTGATTATACTTACAAAATCCTTATTTGACGAACTTACAGCATCTAAACCAAGTGGTGTTAACTTTGAATAATCATGCACTAAAGCAAGTAACTCACATGCATCTCGATAATAACTGACTTGTCTTTGATGGACTCCGAGATCGCTAGCAGTAACAAAACCTTTATTCTTTGTTAAAGTTAAAAAAAGCCTGAGAGTTTCAAAATTATCAGCTTGAGGCACCATGCTACTATCTAGATAAGTACCAAGCCTATCATCAACAATATCAATGAGCTCATATACATATGCCTCAGTTAATTCAATAATAATGTCTGTAGATTCTTCATCAATTAATTGAATAGTTAATCTATGCGAGAGAACCTCGTCAAACAATCTTTTTACTAACCTTAAATCAAGCTCTTTTTCATCAATAGCATGAATGAAATCATCTTTATTGGAAAGCCTATTTAGTATCTCATGAACCTCTTCTTTATCAGTATCTTTATTTTGAACCTCAACACGGTATATAAAAGAACCTGGGATAGCATCGTGTAGCAATATTTTTGAAGGAATATCATGTTTTTTCCAAACATTTTTACAAAAATAACCAAAACTATCATTTGCCCCGTTAAGAATAGACGAATCAATTGCTTTACTATTTGGCTTATTAATTCTTATTTTATGAGTATGCTTTCGTCTATTATCATAATTAATATTTTCATGTATAAAAACATCCAGATTCGGCCACTGATAAGGTAAATCTTTCACTAAACATAAAGATTCTTTTGCTGGAGAGTCATCAAATGGCTCCATATACAAAATCGCTTTATAATTTTTATTTTGAATAAGTGCGCTGACAATTGGAATATCTTTATTTTCCAATTTCCTTACTTTTTCTTCAGAAATAGGGGCAAAAATCCACAATTCATTACTTTCATCAACACCTAAGTCATAACAAAAGAATAATTGATCATTCTCATTATATGCAGTAAAAATTAAAGGCTGTTCATAGAAACTATATACATTGTGATAGTACAAATCTCCATAAATTGAAGACGTTTTGAAAAGTAAATCAGATTTCTTACTCATAATACTTCAAACCCATCAGGGAAAACATTTTGATAAAACCAAACAGTAACATGAGTTTTAGAGTCTTTTTCTCCAACTCCCATATCTCTAGTTATAGCTCCTTTAGCCACTTTTTTCGAACCAAATTTATTTGGATTACCTTTAATAACACTAACCAGTTTAGATTTATCCAAAGAAAATGAAGTGCCGTAATAACCCGCGGAATCTCTAAATTTAGACTGTTTGATCATATGAGATTGTAAAGGGTCTTTATTGCTAGGCACGAAATCATCTCTTAAAGGAGGATTATTTCCTACCATTCTATAAAGTTCTATATTTATAGGTGCCGCTTTTTCACTAGGAACTTGAATATGAGTAGGGTAATCACTGGGGAATTTTTTATTTACCACTTAATATCTTCCATGACAATTTTACTTCTTTGATAACCGCGATTCTAATGAAAAAATGTCCAAATTTCAATAAAATGATTAAATAGTATAAAGTTTAAACAATTAAAGCTTGACTCAGCAGGTAAAAAATAGAGGAAGTACGCCTATTGTACACCTAGCAGTGCATCAAGCCTTTGTTTTCAAATAAGTCAGTCCAATCGAGCATGGGTGCAACGGAAAGTTTATGAGAAATCATAAAGCATTAAAACCTTTCAAATACGCAATAAGTTAGTTATTAGTGATAACTGCTAAAATTTGCGCGAATTATACGGGGTTTATATACGCCACACAAAATAAATGAAAATTTAATACACATTTATTCATTTGTACTTTACTCATTTAGTTCAGCTGTTAGTGATTGACTCTTCATCCTGTTAAAAACTTACGATCTAAAGTAATAACTTAAATCAATATTTTAGAAAAATCACACTTGGGCATTAGCTTGATATCTATTTACTGGGTAACGTTCAAAATCTTCCCAGTAATGTATGCCGCCAATCATCTCCTTAACAGCAAAGCCTAGAGCAGATATTTTTTTAGCCGCTTTTGTTGCTCCGTTACAACCAGGTCCCCAGCAATAAACAACAAATATCGTATTTTTAGGATACTTCGCGAAAGATTCAGCTGTTATCTGTGCATGAGGCATACTGATGGCTGTAATAGCATGGCTTTTATCAAAAGCTTCTTTAGAACGCACATCAAGTAATAAATAGTCATTAGCGCCTGCTTTTATATCTGCGTACACATCAGAGCAATCAGTTTCAAAACTTAATTTGTTAGAAAAAAATGTATTAGCAACTTTGCTATTCGCGGGTGAAAATTCAAGCACATTAGATGATGAAGGCATAATTAATTTCCTTTATTTGTTACTTTAATAGGCGATTTAAAATCGTAAGTGGTTTTCGATATATACACGTAATCATTCAAGATGCGGGTTTCAGTGGGAACTTGATTGGTTACGGCTATAAAGTAAAACGATTCACAAAACTTCGCTATTCATAAAATATGAAGTGAGTATTCATGATTTATGAATGCTATTAAAAGTCTATTTTAGGTATAGTGCAAAGGTTAAAAAACAAGTTAATAGTTTAACTTTCTCGCTTTTATTAATACGAAGAGACATGCATGGAATTTTATCATTTACGCTCATTTGTTGTTGTTGCAAAAACAGGTAATCTTACCGCCGCAGCTAAACAGTTATGTACAACACCGCCAGCAATTAGTGCTCATATTAAAAGTCTTGAAGAAGAATTAAAAACACCTTTATTTGATCGTTCAAGTAAAGGTATGGCCCTTACCGAGAAAGGTAAACTACTATTACCTAAAGCTGAAAAAACTTTAAATTCGGCTATTGATATGGTTAATTTAGCGGTAGAAAATCAAAGTGAAATAATAGGCGAATTTAAACTCTCGATTAATCAATCACCTAATCTGCTCAATTTACCCCTTTTATTAGAAAACATAACGGAAAACTGCCAAGGCATTCATTTAAATATTGAAACGCTTTCTAGCGGAGCTGCTTTATCCGCATTGCAAAGCAATATCATTGACGGTGCATATATTTATGGTGAAGTTCCTAATGAGCTATTTGCATTGCCTATCAAACAGCAAAATATTACAACTATTGCTCCGGCTACCACGCTTTTAACTCATGAAAGCTTGATCACTGATTTAGCACAAGCCCCTTGGATAACGATGGGAAAATACTGTCCCTTTGATGACAAATTAAAATCTACACTAAAACAGTTTACTACCGCAAATATAAATACAAGTAGCGACGAAACAAGATTACAACTAGTAAAAGCAGGTTATGGTCTGAGCTTTTTAGAATACGATGAAGCACAAGAAGCTGAAAGGTTACAATACGTAAAACGACTCCCGCAATTAGATTTTGAGATCCCGTTATTTTTTGCGATTAATAAAAACAGATCAGATGAACCCGTTATTAAAGCTGTATTACAAGAAATAAAAATACTTTGGAATATTAAACTGTAAACACTGACAACAATAAACAACATACTTCCCAGCGAGTGTCAGAATATTTTACACAATAAAAAAGCACCATAAATATGGTGCTTTTATTAGAGATATTTATTTAAAATTAAATAAACATTAATTTATTAACATAATAAATTAAGCAGATTTTTTAGCTTTACGGCTTAAAGCAAAACCAGCAAGACCTAAACCAAAAATAGCTAAAGAACCAGTTTCTGGAACAGAAGTTGTTACTTTATCAGTGAAGTTATATGTAACATTTAAAATAGCAGAAGCCGAAGTATTAACGTTAACATCAACATTACCGCCACCACCAGCTACAGCATAACCACCGAAAGTACCTAAACCTACTGTAGAAACAGTACCAGCACCGATAAAGTTTAAGAAATCAGCATTTGAAGCGTCGATAGTAATGTTCATCATATCAGAACCAGTTAAACCTAAACCGGCATACTCATCTGCACCACCAGCTCCTGGGATATCTGTATCACCTGAATCATCAGCAGCTAAAGCTTGAAACCCTGTATCAGCTGATAAAGCAATGTTAAGTGCGCCTAAGCCTAAAAATGAACCAATAGTATCAACAGATACAGTACCACGTGCTGTAGTTGCTGAAACATTGTCATTATCTAAAATCATGTCTGATAACATAGCTGCAGAAAAAGAGATATCTACGGTATTAAGTGTACCCATGCTGCTGTCGAATTGTGATACTGTTAATGTATCAAACCAATCGGTAGTTGAAGAAATGTGGTTATCTGAATAAGAAATTACACCAGCTTGTGCTAATGGAGATAATGCGACAACAGCAACAGCCGATAATAATTTTTTCTTAAAATTTTTCATTTTTATTCCTTTCGTTTTAATAAAAGCTGTTCTTATTATGAACAGCCATACTGAATTAATTTAGTTTGTTCGACTCGTTACTCAAACAACACACAAAGAGTTAACAAAATGTTAATACAACTAACATTTCCGAACACAAACGCAGTCAGCAAGCTAAATGCCAACTTTATAACACATTGAATTAAAACAAATAAAACAACTTGTTAATATAATGTTAAATAAACCTGTAAATTTTAATGACACAAAAACCTTTAAGAAACAACATATTGAATACATTATTTAATATATACGATCACCATCCTCATTAATATTAACAAATATTTAACATAATTCTAGCGACATAGCTGCAACAATTCCTCCTGATCGCTTTTTGATAAATATTTACCTAGCAATTCTATTGAAAACATCGAAATTTCGATGTTCATTTATTAAAAATTCATACATTTTGTATGACTAAGGTTATAAATTGAATTGCAATAGTGGCGAATTCATCTAGACGCATAGGATCACTATGATAAACTTGAAGAGTCATTTACCCTGAATAATGAAAAATATGCTTACTGAAAAACTATTAGAACAAGCGAAACACGTTTGCCAAACTCGTGGAGCTAGATTTACCCCAGCGCGTGAACAAGTATTTAAAATTCTTGCTCAACATGATGGCGCAATAGGTGCTTATGATTTATTAGATCAATTAAAGAAAGTTGACGCTTCAGCTAAACCCGCCACTATATATAGAGCATTAGATTTTTTGGGTAAACAAGGCTTTGTTCATAAAATTGAATCTATTAATTCATTTGTTATGTGTCATCACTTCAGTGAATGTAGTCACCCAGTTCAGTTACTTATTTGTGACATTTGTGGATACGTTGAAGAAATTCAATCAAATGACTTAGACTCGTCACTAAGAATAATGGCCGATACGCATGGATTTTCAATTAGCCATCAAATTGTTGAAGCACACGGTACCTGTAAAAATTGTCAATAATGGCTCCCAATTAATCACTTTGTAACTCCAATTTGACAATTGATCTGCTATTAATCTTATCTTTATGTATTCTTATCGCATACTTATAGCTACCCCTTAACGGACTGAAGCAGGTTATGTTATAAAGCTATGAAGAATAAAAAACATATTAAAAATGCATAATGGGAATATTATGAAATACACGCTAAAACTTATACTCAGCTCTGCGGTAGTTTGTTTATGTATCGCAACATCAAATACTGTATTAGCTAAGAGTACAATTAACGATGACAAATTTCGTCAATTAGAAGAAATCCTGCCTACCCCAAACATTTATCGAACAGCTTCTGGCGCTCCAGGCCATAAATATTGGCAACAAGAAGTTGATTATGAAATAGAAATAAAATTAGATGATAAAACGCAGCAATTAACAGGCAGCGAAACACTAAACTACAAAAACAACTCTCCCGACACGCTACGCTATATTTGGTTACAACTCGATCAAAATAGAATGGGAAGAGCCTCAGATTTTAAGTTAACGCGTACCGCCCCCGCTAAAAAAATAACTTACAGTGGCTTCCGAAATGTCATTGAAACGGAAACGTTTGATGGCGGAAACCGTATTTTAAAAGTAACGGACAAAAGCAATAAAGCATTACCGTATACTATTAGCGGCACCATGATGCGTATTGACCTAGACAAGCCACTCAGAACAGGCGCAAATATAGAATTTAATATTGAATGGACATACACCTTACAAGAACAAAAAGTATTGGGTGGCCGTTCAGGCTATGAGTATTTTAAAGAAGACGATAACTACCTATACGAAGTGGCAAGCTGGTTTCCTAGAGCTGTAGCATATTACGATGCAGTCGGTTGGCAAAATAAGCAATTTTTAGGTAACGGCGAATTTACTTTAGAATTTGGTGATTATGATGTGAAAATCACCGTACCTGCCGATCATATTGTTGCTTCAACAGGTGAACTACAAAACCCTAAAAATGTTTTAACCAAAACACAACGCCAACGTTTAGACAAAGCAAAAACAGCCAAAAAACCTGTTTTAATCGTAACGCCAGATGAAGCCTTAGAGAATGAGAAATCTCGTTCTAGCAAAGAAAAAACATGGCACTTCAAAGCTGAAAATGTAAGAGATTTTGCATTTGCGTCAAGCCGTAAATTTATTTGGGACGCACAAGGATATAAAAAAGGTGCTACTGACACTATGGCCATGTCTTTCTACCCAAATGAAGGTAACCCTTTATGGGAAAGATATTCTACTGAAGCCATTATCCATACGATGGAGCAATACAATAAATATACTTTTGCATATCCTTACCCTGTTTCTATCTCAGTAAACGGCCCTGTAGGTGGTATGGAGTATCCGATGATCACCTTCAATGGCCCTCGCCCAACACTTGACAAAAAAACAGGTGAAAAAACCTATTCACGCCGAACTAAGTACGGCTTAATTGGTGTAATTATCCATGAAGTGGGTCATAACTACTTTCCTATGATCATTAACTCTGACGAACGCCAATGGACATGGATGGATGAAGGTTTAAATACTTTCGTACAATTTTTAGCTGAACAATCATGGGAAGAAAACTATCCTTCGCGTCGAGGTCACGCTGCAGATATTACTGAGTATATGAAAAGTAACAACCAAGTACCGATTATGACCAACTCAGAGTCTATTTTACAGTTTGGTAATAATGCTTACGGTAAGCCTGCTACAGCATTAAATATATTACGTGAAACTATTATGGGCCGTGAATTATTTGACTTTGCATTCAGAGAATATGCTCAACGTTGGATGTTTAAACGCCCTACCCCAGCCGATTTTTTCAGAACAATGGAAGATGCTTCAGCCGTTGATTTAGATTGGTTCTGGCGTGGTTGGTTTTACACTACAGATCATGTTGATATTGCGTTAGGCGACATTCATTTATACCGTCCAAATAGCCAAAATCCAGATACTGAAGAAGCATGGGAACGTGCATTAGAAAACGAAAAACCCGAGTTTATTTCAAACTTACGTAATAAAGGTCAGTGGTTACGTACTCAAGATAAACCTGAGCTATTAGATTTTTATAACGAACATGACAAATTTACCGCAACAAATGCTGATCGTAATAAATATAATAGTGCTAATAAAAAACTAGAAGATTGGGAAAAAACCTTATTAACCAATGAAAGTAACTTCTACATTATCGATTTTAATAATATTGGCGGTTTAGTTATGCCGATATTATTAGAAGTCACTTATGCTGATAACAGCAAAGAAAACATTAGAATTCCGGCTGAAATTTGGCGTAAAAATAGCAGTAAAGTATCAAAGTTACTGATTAGAGATAAAGAGATAACAGCCATTGCCGTTGATCCAAACTGGGAAACAGCAGATGTAAATGTAAATAACAATTACTGGCCTGCACGCCCTATAAAATCTCGCTTTGATTTATACAAACGCAAAAAAGAAGACATGATGCGTGACTATAATAAAAAACTAAAGTCTCTTGACGAAAAAGAGTCAGATACCGATGCGGCTGATGAAGATAAGTAATTAATGATTAAGCACTTATTTAAATCAATTATTATATTACTGTTTTGGGGAGTAGCAGCAACCGCTGCTGCTCATAGTTATTTTTTTGGAATTACAGATTTAACACTAAATGAATCGTCTAAAAAAATCGAAATAATTCATCAGTTTACTGCTCACGATTTTGAAAATGCTATTTCAGAACTTAAACAAATAAATTTTTCTCCTGAACATAAACAGTACGAAGCCTTTATACAAGAATATGTAGAAAAACACTTCACCTTGAGCTTTGCAAACCAAGAACTTAAATTAAATTTTATTGGCATTGAAGTTAAACGAGGAAATATATTTATCTACCAAGAAGTTGGTTTTAAAAATTATTTACCCGGATTATTGGTAAAAAATGACTTACTCGTTAATACTTATCCTAAACAAATAAATACTTTAAATTTTCAAGATAGTACAATAGAAGGAAGTTTAACTTTTACCGCCTCACAAACAATCGTGAAAATTGATGGTATTAAATAGCAAGTACTGATTTACATTTATGCGTTTTCCATGCAAAATCAGTACTAGAGAATTCAATTAAGGCCTTGGAAACATTCATGAATGTAGAGTTTATCAACCCGTTTTTGTCATCAATGCTTAACGTTATGTCAACAATGGCACAAATGGATTTAACCCCAGAAAAGCCCATTTTAAAGAAAAGCAACATCGCTATGGGTGATGTTTCTGGATTAATCGGCATGGTGAGTGAGCAAACTAAAGGCTCTCTCTCAATAACTTTTCAAGCTGGATTAGCCCTCGCTACTATGAAAAACATGGTGGGCGAAGCACCTGACGAAATTAATGACGAAATTACTGATTTGGTCGGTGAAATTACCAATATGGTTACTGGCGGCGCTAAACGCATGCTGAGTGAAAAAGGCTTCGAGTTTGATATGGCTACACCAGTAGTAGTTTCAGGTAAAGATCATACTATCAGCCATAAAGCTGACGGACCTATTGTGATCATTCCATTATCATCTCCTTTAGGTAAAGCTTTTATAGAATTCAGTTTCGATAAATAATCTTTGCTAAATCCAAAAACCTCATTTTTCAATGGGGTTTTTTAATACCTAAAATTTAGCAATGCCAACAGAAAGGTTTTATATCATGTGGCAACAAATTGAGTTTTCATTAAAAGCTAGAAAACGTGGGTTTCATTTAATAACAGACGAAGTTATTACCCACTTACCTGAAATTTCAGCAATTGATATTGGTGTTATCCACTTATTTATTAAACACTCTTCCGCTTCTTTAACATTAAACGAAAATGCAGATCCGACAGTACGATCTGATATGGAAAAACACTTTAATGTTATGGTGCCGGAAAATGCTCCGTACTATCAGCATACTTATGAGGGTAGCGACGATATGCCTGCTCATATAAAAACGAGTCTTCTGGGAAATAACATTACGATCCCTATTACTGCTGGAAGGCTTAACATGGGAATATGGCAAGGAATATATTTAGGCGAGCACAGAAACTATGCAAGCTCTAGAGAGGTAGTAGCGACTATTCAAGGTGAATAAACATAATAATGACCTTAAAAAATAGTACGGCTATTTTTTGATAGTGATATGTACTCTTCTACTGATATTACACAAAAGCTCGTAAGGAATGGTAGTCGCATATTTAGCAACTCGTTCAATAGGTAAATCAGCTCCCCATAGCGTGGCTTCATCACCGACTTTATCTTTTAAGTCTCCGCCTAAATCTACCGTGATCATATCCATAGACACTCTTCCTACTAAAGGTACTATTCTGCCGTTTACATAGACAGGCGTACCATTTTCAGCATGACGAGGATAACCATCACCATAACCTATAGCGATAACAGCAATATGAGTTGGTTGATTGCTTGTCCAAGTACTTCCGTAACCTACAGAGTCGCCTTTGGCTATTTTTCGAATAGAGATAATACTCGATTTTAGTGTCATAACTGGCTGTAGCGCTTTTTTTTCATTACTTAAGGTTAGCATAGGCGATACACCATACAACATTAAACCAGGCCTAACCCAATCAAAATGCGTTTCAGGCCACGCGCATATACCTGCAGAGTTAGCTAAAGAACATTCATTTTTATTTTCACGGCCGAGTCTAGTAAGCTGCTGAAATAAGTTAAGCTGAATGGCGGTTGTTTTATCATTTACATCATCAGCACAGCCTAAATGACTCATTAAAACAATGCCTTTTTGAACATTTTTACATTGCTCTAATGTTTGATAAAAAGTCGTTAAGTCATTAGGGGCAATACCTAATCGATGCATTCCTGTATCAATTTTCAGCCAAACCTTAATAGGAGTATCAATACTGGCGTGTGTTATTGCATTAAGCTGTTCTTTATTATGAATAATAGTGTCTAGGTTATATTCAGATAATAAAAAAAGCTCATCCGGTGAAAAGAAACCTTCTAATAAAACGATTGGCTGAACTATTCCTGCTTTACGCAAGGCAATAGCTTCGCCAATACGTGCAACACCAAAGGCATCAGCTTGCGGCAAAGCTTGTGCTATGCGCTCTAAACCATGTCCATAGGCATTCGCCTTTAATACAGCTAACACTTTACTGTTAGGCGCATAGGATTTAATGGTTTGATAGTTATTAGCAAGCGCTTGGAAATCAATAATCGCCGTCGCGGTACGTATACTCATTAATTATTCACTACACAAAAAGAGTTAATCTTCTTCAAGTACATGAGAACCCGCATAGTTATCAAAACGAGAGAATTGACCTTGGAAAGTCAGCGGTACACGGCCAATTGGGCCGTTACGTTGCTTACCAATAATAATTTCTGCCATACCTTTAAATTCAGAATCGTCGTGATATACCTCGTCACGATAAATAAACATGATCAAATCGGCATCTTGCTCTATTGAACCTGATTCACGTAAATCGGAGTTGATCGGGCGTTTATCTGAACGCTGCTCCAAGCTACGGTTTAGCTGAGATAGTGCAACAACCGGTACTTCTAATTCTTTCGCTAGTGCTTTTAGCGAGCGTGAAATTTCAGCAATTTCTAAAGTACGATTATCTGAAAACTGAGGTGCGCGCATCAACTGAAGGTAATCAATCATGATCATACTAATACCACCATGATCACGATGAATACGTCTTGCTCTTGAACGAACTTCAGTAGGTGTTAAACCTGCGGCGTCATCAATGTACATTTTACCTTTTTCCATGAGTAATCCCATGGTAGAAGAAAGTCGAGCCCAATCTTCATCTTGTAATTGACCGGTACGAATTTTAGTTTGGTCAATACGGCCTAAAGACGCCAGCATCCTCATCATTATTTGATCAGCAGGCATCTCTAAACTAAATATAAGTGCAGGCTTGTCTGATGTCATTGCTGCATTTTCGGCCAAGTTCATCGCGAAGGTTGTTTTACCCATAGATGGACGTGCCGCAATAATGATCAAATCTGATTTTTGTAAGCCAGCAGTCATTTTATCTAAATCGGCAAAACCTGTAGAAACACCTGTAACACCATTCGTTGGCGATGAACACAACTTCTCAATACGATCTACCGTTTTCTCTAGTACAGAATTAAGTGATGCAGGACCTTCAGATTTATTGGTTCTTTTCTCTGCAATAGCAAATACTTTGGTTTCAGCAAAATCAAGTAAGTCAGCACTTGTACGACCTTGAGTGTCATAACCAGCTTCAGCGATTTCATTGGCAACGCTGATCATCTCACGCGTTACGGCTCGCTCTCTTACAATTTCAGCGTAAGCAACAATGTTGGCAGCACTTGGCGTGTTTTTCATCATTTCAGCAAGATAAACAAAACCGCCAGCAGCATCTAATTTTTGATCGTTTTCTAAGCTTTCAGACAGGGTAATTAAATCTACAGGTTCGCCTAGCTCAATCAACACGGCAATACATTCAAAAACAATACGATGAGAGCGGCTATAAAAATCTTCGGCAACCACCTTTTCACTCACTCTATCCCAAGTATCATTGTCTAGTAACAAACCACCTAAAACAGACTGCTCCGCTTCTAACGAATGAGGGGGAACCTTTAGCTCGTCCATTTGAGTATCAGTTTTAAATTTTCTGTCTTTAAAAAATTTATCGGGCTTACGATCGGCCATTTACGTACCTTGCTGAATGAGGGAATGGGTAAAATTGAATGGGGACTAATGTAGCAGAAATAGATAAAAAGAAGAATAAAAGAAAGCCAACATTAACGAAAATATAGCCTATATTTTAAAAGCTAAACTTAAATTGCGAACATAAAAAAAGCGCACAAGGCGCTTTTTTCAATAATGTTATCTTTAAAGAAGATTTACTTCTTAGAAAGAGCACCAAAACGTTTGTTGAATTTATCAACACGACCACCAGTTTCAGCAGCTTTTTGCTTACCAGTGTAGAATGGGTGACACTCTGAACATACGTCTAAGTAAAGATCTTTACCTACTGTTGAACGAGTTGTAATAACATTACCACAAGAACAAGTTGCCTTGAACTCTGCATAATTAGGATGAATACCGTCTTTCATGGGGGTTACCTCTGTAAGGCCGTATCGCCACTTGATCAGTCAAATTGCTGCCAAGCACCATACGAGTTAAATAATTTGGAGGCGCATAGTAATTTAATTAATGCTATTAAGCAATATATATTGGCGTAAAAACCACCAAATTTAATGAGTTTTTACTTATTTTATCTTTAATCACTTTTATCGTGTTTTCAAACTTGGCAAGTTAACGTTTAAACGTCAAAATAAGTCATCATTCATTTATAAGTTGTAACAAGTGACGCAATCAGGAAATCCTCTTTTTGTACAAATAGCTATTCCCGTTCCTTTGCGACAATTGTTTACTTATGTTGTTCCACCTAACTTATTAGACAAACCGCTTAAAATTGGTGAACGTGTGGCGGTTTCCTTTGGACCAAGACAAGTTATTGGCGTTGTATTGTCAGTGAGCGAACAAACCGAACTACCACTGAACAAGCTCAAAAACATTACCAGCCGAGTCGTTGATAATTTTCATTTTGATGCGCCACTATTACAATTTTTACAGCGCTGTGCTGACTACTATCACCACCCTATAGGTGATGTTTTGCAACAAGCCCTACCGGTACTTTTACGACAAGTAAAACAACCTGACGTATCACTTCCTCTCATTTGGGTATCGGCTAAAAATATCGATCGCACTTTATTAGAAAAGTTGAAAACTAAAGCGGCTAAACAATACGCTTTACATCAATTAATTGATAAACACTTGTCAATTACATGGGCAGAGTTACGTACCTTAGGTTATACAAAGTCGCAGTTAACCGCATTAGAAACAAAAGGTTTTATTGAACAAGAAGAGAGACAGCCAACCCTATTTAAATGGACTGAATCTTCATTAAATAGCGAGAACAAACTTACTTTGTCTACTGAGCAAGCGGTTGTATTGTCAGCCATTGAACAAACCAACGAGTGTTTTTCTTGCCACTTAATTGATGGTATTACAGGTAGTGGTAAAACCGAAGTTTACTTACAAGCCATGGAAACAATATTGGCAGCCAATAAACAAGTACTTGTGCTTGTACCTGAAATAGGCCTAACTCCGCAAACCCTTAACCGTTTTGAACAGCGTTTTAATGTGCCGACTTGTTTGCATCATTCTGGCTTAAATAATAATGAAAGATTACAAACATGGCTTGAAGCGCAACGCGGTAGTTCAGCTATTGTAATAGGTACCCGCTCTGCTATTTTCACCCCCTTGCATCAACTCGGTATGATTATTATTGATGAAGAACACGACGGCTCGTTCAAGCAACAAGACAGCTTTAGATATAATGCTCGAGACATGGCTATTTTAAGAGCCCGCCAGCTAGACATTCCTATTATATTAGGCAGTGCGACACCTAGCCTAGAGTCTTTGCATAATGCACTTTCAGGTAAATATCATTACCATCAATTACTCAATCGGGCGGGTAATAGTAGTACATCGAAAATTCACTTGATCAACATTGCTCAACATCAAATGGAACATGGTTTATCCGACACTTTAAAAAGTGAAATTAAGAAAACCATTGAGCGAGGCGAACAAGTATTAATATTTTTAAACCGTAGAGGTTACGCGCCAGCCATTAATTGCCAAGAATGCCATTGGATCCCTGAATGCAAACGTTGTAATAAACCATATACCTTGCATCAAAGTAAACAACTACTCATGTGTCATCATTGCGGTAGTCAAAGACGTGTACCCGCGCAATGTGATAGTTGTGGTAGTGTTCGTATCAAACCTTTAGGACAAGGTACTGAACAGCTTGAACAACGCATTAGTGAGCTGTTTCCAGACGCAAGTAGTGTCAGAATAGATAGAGACAGCACACGAAAAAAAGGAGAGCTAGCCAAGTTACTGCAAGAGGTCACAGAAAAGAAACATCAAATATTATTAGGCACTCAAATGCTCGCTAAAGGACATCACTTTCCTGATGTTACCTTAGTTGCGATGCTGGATATTGATGGAGCACTGTTCAGTTTCGATTTCAGAGCTGCAGAACACATGGCCCAATTACTGGTTCAGGTGGCTGGTCGAGCAGGTAGGGAAAGTAAGCCAGGGAAAGTATTAGTACAAACCGCTTATCCCGAGCACCCATTATTACAAGATCTTGTTAATAATGGTTATAAACACTTTGCAGAATATGCGTTGACTGAACGTAAGCAAGCTTATTTACCTCCATTTGGTTTTCAAGCACTATTTAGAGCCGAAGCAAATTACCCTTCTTACCCTGATAAATTTTTACGTGAAATATGTGCGACTTCATACGAAGGATGTGAACTTGCTGGTCCCTTACCTGCAGCAATGGAAAAGCGAGGTGGTAAATATCGCTTTCATCTTATTGTGCAATCAAAAACCCGTAAGCATTTACATCAAGCCATTTACCAAATGTTACAATTGATCCCAAACAACGAATGGCAGTCAAAAGTACGTTGGTCTGTCGACATAGATCCAATAGATTTAAGTTGGTAACAACACCACTACTTAGTTGAAAATTCACTCTGATCTTATCTTGTATAAATGATATGAATAAAAACAGTATCATTTATTAACAAGTTCGTTAAAATTACTTCTTATTTTTTCCTGTAAAATTAGTTTCCCATGGCACATCAAGATTACGTTTCTCGCCCACGCAATACAAAAAAGAGTCCTTACAAAAAGGGCTCTAAAGAACTACCTAAAGGTTTACCGGTAAAAGTTAAACTTATCGGCTTATTTACCCTAATTATTATTTGTGCTTTCACGTATTTTTTATGGAGCATTAAAGATAATGATACTTCTCCACAAGAGACTACGGCACCTTTAGTAGAAGAAAAAGCTAAAGCGGAAACAAGCTTACCTACTCCTCCAAAAGAAAAATGGGCTTACCGCAAAGAGTTAGAAGACAAAAAAATTGAAGTAGGCCAATATGATGTAAAAAAAGGTGGCCCATATAAAATGCAATGTGCATCTTTAAGAACCCTTAAACAAGCTGAAGTACTAAAGGCCCAAATAGCCTTTGTGGGACTTTCTGCACAAATAAGTAAATCAGTGGGTTCTAACGGTACTTATTATAAAGTTTTTCTTGGTCCGTATGAAAAAAAACGTGATGCAGAAAAAGACAAACACAAACTAAAAAACAACAAAATTAATTATTGTCAAATTTGGTTATGGAAATAATTACACTCCTATCCTTGAAAACCCCACCTAGCACCCCTACTTATTGAACATACACATACATTAAATACCGGCATACATAAGTATGCTGGTTAATCTATTAGGGGTTAATGTGACTACTATCGTTTCAGTAAGACGCAATGGCAAAGTAGCTATTGCTGGTGATGGCCAAGTATCGCTTGGCAATACCGTAATGAAAGGAAACGCTCGCAAAGTTCGACGTTTATACAATGATAAAGTGCTAGCAGGTTTTGCCGGTGGCACTGCTGATGCATTTACTTTATTTGAACGCTTTGAAAGTAAACTAGAGCAACACCAAGGCCATTTAACAAAAGCTGCGGTAGAGCTCGCTAAAGATTGGCGAAGTGACCGTGCTTTAAGAAAGCTTGAAGCGCTTTTAGTCGTGGCTGATGAAACAGCATCATTAATCATTACCGGTAACGGCGACGTTGTTCAGCCTGAGCACGATCTCGTTGCTATTGGTAGTGGTGGTAATTTTGCTCAAGCAGCGGCAACCGCACTATTTGAAAATACCGACTTATCAGCCAGAGAAATTGTTGAAAAATCGCTAAAAATAGCGGGCGATATTTGTGTATTTACCAATCATCAACATACCATTGATGAGTTATAAATTATCAGTTTTAAGGAATTAGCATGTCGAACATGACACCTCGTGAAATTGTTTCCGAATTAGATAGCCACATAGTTGGTCAAAGTGACGCCAAAAGAGCCGTTGCTATAGCCTTACGTAACCGATGGCGTCGTATGCAACTTAATGAAGAGTTGCGCGCAGAAGTAACCCCTAAAAATATTTTAATGATTGGACCTACAGGTGTAGGTAAAACAGAAATTGCACGTAGGCTTGCAAAACTTGCTAACGCCCCATTTATTAAAGTAGAAGCGACTAAATTTACTGAAGTAGGTTATGTCGGTAAAGAAGTTGAAAGTATTATTCGTGATCTTGCCGATATGGCAATTAAGTTAACGAAAGAACAAGAAATGGCTCGCGTTAAACATTTAGCTGAAGAAGCAGCAGAAGAACGTATTTTAGATGTGCTTATCCCTAATCCTCGCGACTCTTTCGGTAATGAAGAAGAAACTAACAATTCAAGTACTCGCCAAGTATTTCGTAAGAAATTACGTGAAGGACAGCTTGACGATAAAGAAATTGAATTAGACTTAGCAGCACCACAAATGGGTGTTGAAATTATGGCTCCTCCTGGCATGGAAGAGATGACGTCGCAATTGCAAAACATGTTTCAAGGCATGTCTAACGACAAAACCAAAAAACGTAAATTAACTATTAAAAAAGCCTTTAAAATACTTCAAGAAGAAGAAGCGGCCAAAATAGTTAATCAAGACGATATCAAACAAAAAGCGATTGAGTCTGTTGAACAAAACGGTATCGTATTTATTGATGAAATAGATAAAATCTGTAAGCGTGGAGACTCTTCAGGCCCTGACGTTTCTCGCGAAGGTGTTCAACGTGACTTATTACCTTTAGTAGAAGGCTCAACAGTAAGCACTAAGCATGGCATGATCAAAACAGATCACATCTTGTTTATTGCTTCTGGCGCATTCCAAATGTGTAAACCTTCAGACCTAATTCCTGAGTTACAAGGGCGTTTACCTATTCGTGTAGAACTCAAAGCATTAACCACGCAAGACTTTGTTCGTATATTAACAGAGCCAAATGCATCGCTTACTGAGCAATATATCGCATTAATGGCTACTGAAGGATTAACGATTGAGTTTACTGAAGACGGCATAAGCGCATTAGCAAACGCAGCTTGGCAAGTTAACGAAAGTACAGAAAATATTGGCGCACGTCGTTTACACACTATGATGGAACGACTTGTTGAAGAAGTTTCATTTAATGCTGACGAACGTTCAGGTGAAACCATCAAGATTGATAGTACTTACGTAGAAAACACCTTAACTGAGTTAGTGAAAAACGAAGACTTAAGTCGTTTTATTTTATAACTTAATAAACCATAAGAGAGAAATTTGATCACTTAAATTTCTCTCTTATTTATTCATAGTGGGATTAGTAAGATGTCAAACATATCAAAATTTGTACTTAAGGCTAATCAAAAAGCATTAAACATCGTATTCAACGATATACCACCTCAACAAAATAAAACCCTTTCATTAAATTATGAATATTTACGAATATTCTCGCCTACAGAATGTCATAAAGCTAATTCACCTAAAAGTACCACAACTATCCCTAACGTATACCATAAAAAAAATGTCCGCATTATTTCGATAGAGCCTTTAGGAAAACATGGTCATAGATTTAGCTTTGATGATGGCTTTAACGACATTTATTCTGATAACGAATTACTTCTTTTATCAAACGATTTTGAATCTAACTGGTCGCAATATACTACAAGTTTATCAAGCACTAACAGTAGAGAAGAGTCTATTAACTTCAAACCAATAACCTAAAAGTGCTTAAATGCCCCTTCTTTAAAAAATAGATAGTTGAACCTTATCTCAAGCTAGTTATACTAAAGCTTCTTAGGAAACTTGTTACATAACGCTAGGAAACACCCATGGAATATAATACTACCGAGCTATGCTCTATCTATACTGATTTAGTTGATGTAGTCGACCCTATATTTAGTAACTATGGTGGACGTCATTCTTTCGGCGGAAAAGTAGTTACAATAAAGTGTTTCGAAAATAATGGCTTAATAGCTAAACTTGCTGCCACAGATGGTGAAGGCAAAGTTATGGTTATTGATGGCGGTGGTTCAACCCGCAGAGCGCTACTTAATATTAATATTATTGAAGCAGCTGCAGAAAATGGTTGGGAAGGCATTATTTGTTATGGAAGTGTATGCGATGTAGATGCTTTAGAAGAAGTTGACATTGGTATACAAAGCTTAGTTTCTATCCCCGTAGGCGCATCAACAAGCGAAGCCGGTGAAAATGATTTAGCCATTAATTTCGGTGGTGTCACCTTCTTACCTGATGATTATTTATATGCTGACAATACTGGCATCATCCTCTCTCCAGATCCATTAGATATTAGTTAATCTTAACAATTTAACATTTGAAAATTACATTAGTTTGCCATAATAATTTTATTGTTATGGCAAACTAAATAACCTTTTTTCACTTTAAGCTGGGTTATACAAGCCATTCCACGTGGTAACCCAAGTATCTATTTTATCGGTTGTAACGCCCTTATCTACCACATCTCCTTGTGCAAGTTCACCGCCAATTAAAGTAAATGCTTGTTCTGTTAATTTATCGTTTATTGACGTACCAATTAGGGGTAAATTCATTTTCTGAGTTAAATCGACAAGTGCTGTAATAATCGCCTTTTCAGAGTCATCATCGGTTCTCCCTATATGTTCACAATCAATTTTCACCTGATGAACAGCCATTTTCCTTATATAACGAAGTGACTCATAACTTCCTGAAAAGTCGGAAATTCCTATATTTATATTTAATGATTTGAGCTCATCAATAATTGTCTTTGCTCTAACGCCGGCAGAAAGCACAACCTCTTCGGGTAACTCTATAATTAAATATTTAGCAGGCACATTATATGTTGCTATTTGTTTTTCTATAAAACTCACTAAATCAGGTTCTAATAAATACTGACTCCATAATTTAATAGAAACAGTTTCATAATTTGAAACTCTCTGTAGTTTTAAAATCAGCTTAAATGCTCGTGTGATCATTTGCTTGGTTAATAAATATATTTCACCGCTATGTTCAGCTATATCAATAAAATCTTGGAAAGTAAGAGGAACATTATCAGTATTATGCCATTGTACTAATAACTCAAACCCTACCAGCTTTCGGTCTCTTAATCGTGTTTGAGGTTGTACATACCAATAAAGATTATCTTCGATAATATCGTTTTTCAAACGCTCCATTTGTAATAAATGACGTTCAGTATAAATCACTTCATCTTTATTAAAATAACTTAAAGGAAGCTGCTTATTTTCTGATGAAAGTAATGCATCTTCAGCATGGGCAATTACCTGAGATAAGCCATTTCCTTGCTCACCTAAAAAAGAAATACCGAAAGTTAATTCGAAGTTTAATGAAAAACTCTTAAAACTCATCGCATCAGGGACCGCAAGCATTAATTCTTGGCAAAGCTGTTCGACTAGGTCATTCTCATAGGTGTCATTCTCTTTTAATTGTAAAGCAACTAAAAAATGCAACCCTTGTAAACGCGCAACACGGATAGGCTCATTACGACTATTAAAATTAATGAGACGGTCATTGTTTTCGACACTTTTTTGTAAGCAGTAAGCGAGCTGGAGAAGTAGTATGTCTGAGTTATGATGACCCAATATTTTATTTACTTGTTTAAAGTTGATAGGCTTAAATACAATAATGGCAAGATTAGTATTTTTTTGATTTTTTAATAACTTATTTATAACTTGAACTGCTTCTTGCTGAGAAGGTAAATTAGTCGAAACATCTTTTGGTGTTTTAGCCAAGCCCATTTGTGCTAACCCTAACCTTCCCCCATGCTCAGCATTTTCTTTATTAATTTTTTTGATTACTTTCCAAGAATTTATAAGTAATAATATTGCATAAGACCCCACACTGTTTATGATGAACCATTGCGTATCAATTTCGCCATAAACCCATAAAAACACCGCAACAGAAAAATAAAAAGCAGGCCCCCATTGCATTACAATTTCATGCATAAAAGTAGCTAAATTTTCGCAAGCATACTTAATTTTAACGGCAATTAACGCAAGCACAATTCCACTCGCCACAACCCACAGAATATAACCATTTGTATTAGAGTAAAAACAAATAACTGCTATGTATGTTGCCGCTAAAATCAAGACCATAGCATGACTAATTATTGCTATATTTATTGGCGAATCAATGTGTTTGTGTGACTTACTAAAATAGAGAAACACAAGATATAACATCGAAAAAGTTAAAGGTATTGTTATGCCCGCTTGCCCGTAAAAGGCCACAAAATATAATATCCCCATCAAACTAAATGTTTGCAAAATAAAAAAACGTAATTTAAAAGCGAGTTTAGATTTATACAACAATGCGATCAGTGTTACAGGGAAACTTAATCCCAAAATAAAAGCTAAACTTATTGTTGTAAAAGTTGAGACCGATGTTGCAGAAAAAGCAGGAAAAGACATAAAAAAAAGAATACCTAGGAATAGACCTAAGCTGGTTTGAGAAAAACGCTGAATAAAAAAGTCCATATTTATACTCTGTTCACAAGGAATAAAATATATAATTTCTAATCAAAAACGATAGAAAAAACCACAATTAATACAATAATTAGATTAGAACTTAGCGACTCATTTGTACAGGTTTAAATCACAACGTCCCTTTCATTAATACTATTAATGGGTTACATCAAACTAACAATCAAGTTGTGCGAGTTGTTCTATACTCAAGAAGCGCCTATTTTGCATAGTAGTGGCTATAAATATTAACTCACTAAACCAGTACAAAACCAATGCCTAAGATAAGCACTACAGACCATATTACCCATGTAAAGTCGCTCACTTTCGTATTCGTTTTCCTATAACTACTCATACCCACATTAAGCAGAACATAAAAACCAACACTGACAAAAATAATAAGAAGATGAGTAACAATCGTTTTAATTTCTAGGTTTTTATCCACTAAAAAGACTAGCCCTTTATTCGTTACAAAAAAAAGGTCGAGTAGAGAAACGTGTGTTAATAACACAACAAACAAATAAAATGTTTTGTTTTTGAACCATGTCATAAGTTATTAAAATACTGTAGGTTAATTGGAAATTATTGAATTTATATTTAAGTCTTTACTACAACTAAATATACTAATACTGGTGAAATTTTATCATAAACAGTTAACTAATGATTCTCTAACCATATTAATAAATCATCATGTTGAAAAGTGTAATTTAGTTTTTGTCTTATTTTACTTGATATGATTTTTTTACTTAACTGAAGTGAGTCACTTTTTTTAAGGTCAGGCTCTAAAAACTCTGGTTTAGAATAGCCAATAGCCTGAGCCGCCTTTTCATAGTAATCACGCTTATAAACATGCGTATAACTAGAACCATTATAAATAGCGGTATGATAAGGTTGATTAATTAAGCCAAGTAATAAACCTACGGCATCTTGCTGATGAATAAGATTAGTGATTGCGTTAGGGTCTGATAATTTCCTACCATCTTTTAAAAATTTACCTGGGTGCCTCTCTGGCCCCACTAAACCCGAAAACCTTAGAACAATAGTTTCGCCTTGAAACTCCATAGCTTGCTGTTCAGCTTGATGGATAATTTCTGTTTTTTCTGAAGAGAGTTCTAACTCAGCATTTTCATCTACATCACCAGTTAAACCATTATAAATGGCAGTAGAGCTGATCATAATAAGTTGCTTTACACTGCCTGCTTGTGCAAGTTGCACAATATGCTTTATTTTATCCGGATAATCTGTTTTACCTTGACGGATCATAGGAGGTATAGCGATGATCAAACAAGACTGTTGGAATAGAGATAACTTAAAATCATCTGCTGTTGGTTTGATATTAGATAAAGTAAAACATTCAACTTGAGCACCTAGTTCTGATAAAGCGGCTGCCTTTTCTTGATGCTGAGTAGAAACAACGACCGAATACTGCAGATTCACTAACTCACGTGTTAACGCTTTACCTAACCAGCCACATCCGATAATACTCGCACTGTTTTTTGTCATTCGTTTGACTCGTTTTATACAGAATTTGAACTTAAGTTAAATAACTAGCAGGTTAACCTAAAAGTAACAGGACCATCATTCAATAAGCTCACTTTCATATCGGCACCAAAAATACCTGTAGGTACTTTAAACCCTAAAGATCTTAAGTTTTCACAAAAGCTTTCATACAAGCCATTACTTATTTCAGCTGGTGCAGCATGAGTAAAACTTGGTCTCATACCTCTTGATGTATCAGCAGCTAAGGTAAATTGAGAGACAACTAAAATTTCTCCTTCAACTTGTTTTACGTTAAGGTTCATTTTACCTTGTTCATCTTCAAAAACACGATAACCAGCAACTCTTTCAGCTAAACGCTTTGCCTTTGCTTCACAATCTGTTGGCTCAACTGCCACAAACACTAATAACCCTTTGCCTATTTCACCGGTAATTTTATCATCTACGGTAACGCTGGCTTGCGACACTCTTTGTAATAACGCAATCATATAATTATTTACTTTGTTTTTTCATTTAAAAATTCAGCCATGGTGTCTGTCGCTTTACAAAAAGCGTCTATGGTTTGTCTTTCAAAACCACTATGACCAGCACAAGGCAGAACATGAAGATGTGCATTATCCCATTGGTCAGCAACTTTTTGAGCAATATATAATTGGCATACCATGTCATATCGACCATGTATCAAAATAGCGGGAATATCCTTAATTTTATAAAGGTTATTCAAAATATAATTCTCTTGTATAAAAGCATTTTGAATAAAGTAATGACTTGATATTTTAGCCATGCATAGTGCTTGATGAGCATCTTCTACCTGTAGCATACCAATATGGTGATGCTCTAAACTAGAAAGCCTTAATTCCCATAAGTACCAATCTTTACTGGCTGAAATAGCTGCAATTTCATTTTCTGAATGCAGTTTTTTATGATAATAAGCAAGCGGGTCACACTGCTCATCTTCTGTCATATGTTCAATAAATTCATTGTAGTATTCAGGAAAAAAACGTTGTGCTCCTGCAGGCCTATACAACCAATCATACTCAGCTTGCGTCCCTAAAAATATACCTCTTAATATAAAACCTAGTACATTTTCGGGATGAGCAATACCGTAAACCATAGCGAGTGTACTTCCCCATGAACCGCCACTAATGAGCCATTTAGTGACGTTTAAGTGTTCTCTTATTTTTTCTATATCATTAACCAAGGCTTGAGTATTATTATTGTTAATACTGGGAGCTGGTTTAGATTGCCCGCAGCCTCGTTGATCAAACAAAATGATACGATAAAGATTAGGATCAAAATAACGCCGATGATTTTCACTCGTTCCGCCACCTGGACCACCATGCAAATACAACACAGGTATGCCATCAGGATTGCCTGATTGCTCCAGATACAATTGATGACCATCTCCTACTTCTAACCATTCTTGCTTATAGTCAGTTATTTTAGGGAAAAGTGTTCTAGACATAATTCACCTCACATTATTTATTATTTTGTTCTACTTGTTCATCACTAAAATCCTGTAAAGCTACCGTTAAAACAGCCCCAACCAAGGTAACTAGCCAAGAAAGATAGACCCACAAAAATAAGATAGGAATGGTACCCAATGCTCCGTAAATAGCTTGATATGAAGGTAATTGAGTTACATAAAATGCAAAACCTTTTTTAGCAAACTCAAATAAAATGGCTGCAGTTACGGCACCAGTTAATGCATATTTAAAAACTACCATTTTGTTCGGAACAATCATATATAAAACTAAAAATCCGCCAGCTGAAGCCAGTAAAGGTAATAATCTTAAAAAAATGTTAGCAACTCCGTATACATCATAATCACCTAAAGACACCAACGACGCAATATACGAGGTAACAACAATGCTGCCACCAGCAAGAATTGGCCCTAATGTTAGCACCATCCAATACATTGAAAATGAAGTGACGATTCGTCTAGGTTTATTCACGTTCCATATCCGATTAAACGTTTTATCTATAGCTGAAATAAGCAGTAAAGCGAATAAGAAAAGAAAGGAAACAGCAATAGCTGACATTTTAGAAGCATTATCAACAAAGCCTGTAAGATGATGTTGAACAACATCGCCAGAAGTTGGCACGAAGTTATTATAAATAACCCCTTCTACAACCTCTTTAATATCTGAAAATATAGGAAAGGCCGTCATGATAGATAACATAACCACCATAAGGGGCACTAGCGACATTAAAGTAACATAAGACAAATAACCAGCAACAACGTGTATTTGTTCATATTTCACTCTTTTAAATAGGTAAATAGCGAATTTTGCGATTGTTTTCCAATGTGCGTAATTTCTTACTTTTTCGTAAAAATTCATATTTTCACAATTCGATTTTTAAAAAGTCCATCAATAATAGTATGATAGACTTATTCTTAGTAACACGAAACGAAATTATACCAAGCCTGTAAGTTTTTAATGTGTGGCGAGCTGTAAATACAAATAAAGATAAACGACTTTTCTGTATAAATGGTTATAATTTAGTAAATCAATATATCTATTTAACGAGGTTTAATTATGTCAGATCAAGGTTCGGGCGGTAATGTTTTAGCTGCCATTTGTAATATATTCATTCCCGGCTTAGGGCAATTAGTACAAGGCAGAATATTAGCAGCCATCTTATTTTTTGTATTTACTACAGCAGCTTGGGCAACGACAATCATACTTATAGGGTGGGTATTAGGACCTGTTATGCATTTATGGGCAATTATTGATGCGGCAAGATATAGATCATCTGAATAGATGTTATTTTAGTATGGTAATGGCTTAAGTTTTACTTCTGAAAGCTTTAAGCCATAATTACCCAACACGTTTCTCTGAATACAAAGGCGTAACTTTATTAACCCCTTCCCTGTCCTCATCAATAAAAGTTTTATAAAGCTCTGTTAGCTCTCTTTGTTCTTTCATATTGGCTCCGTTAGATACCATTTTTTCAAAAAGTAAATTCAATCTTGTCATTTCTATTTTTTTCATATTATCAACCTACCTTAGCCTATTAATAAAACAGTTAATTCTATTAATAAATTTATAAAAGCTAAGTTAAGTGTAGTTCGGTTTATAGTTTCAGCCAGTCATAAAAAGAGACTATCAGCACATTAATTCCATAATATATAGGTGAATTTAATTAACTTATTTAAAGAAAAACAGTATAAACAAGTGTTTATATCTGTATAAAAATAAAACATTGTCAGTTGAATTTTATTGCTTACATTTTTTTAAGAGATGTCGCACACACTTGGCTGTTATCACTTACTCAGAAAGCAATAGGGCTTTTATACCCATACCTTAATTTTTATACAATATCTCTTAAGAGTATTAGAATGTGTAGACCTTTGCGGTATATTTGTACAACAAATTTATACCCAAAAGGTCAACATGCTCTCGTGAGATAATTTAATGAACTTGGTATTACCTGTTCTATTATTAAAGACAAAAAAAAGCCATCGCTATTAGCAATGGCTTTTACAATAAATATTTTAAAAACTATTTAGCTGAACGACCTTCACGTTTACGCTCATTCTCTTTCAAGAACTTTTTACGTATACGAATGCTATCAGGTGTTACTTCAACAAGTTCGTCATTATCAATAAACTCTAGAGCTTGCTCTAAAGACATGATAATAGGTGGCGTTAATGTTTGCGCTTCATCTGTACCAGAAGAACGAACGTTAGTTAATTGCTTACCTTTTAACGCGTTAACTGTTAAGTCATTATCACGGCTATGAATACCAATGATTTGACCTTCATAAACATCTACACCATGACCGATAAATAAACGTCCACGAGATTGTAAGTTAAATAATGCGTTAGTTAATGCTTTACCAGTAGCGTTAGCGATAATTACACCATTCAAGCGCTGACCGATTTCACCACCTTTATGAGGTCCGTACTCTAGGAAAGTATGGTAGATCAAACCAGAACCCGACGTTAATGTCATAAATTCAGTTTGGAAACCAATTAAACCACGGCTTGGCATAATAAAGTCCATACGAATACGACCTTTACCATCTGGTGCCATATCAGTTAATTCAGCTTTACGAACCCCCATTTTCTCCATGATAGGACCTTGATGCGCTTCTTCAACATCGATAGTCACTGACTCATAAGGCTCTTCAAGTTGACCGTCTACTTCACGGATAATAACTTCAGGACGTGAAACAGCTAATTCATAGCCTTCACGACGCATGTTTTCAATTAATATACCTAAGTGAAGTTCACCACGGCCTGATACTTTAAACTTATCAGCATCATCTAATTGTTCAACACGTAAAGCAACGTTATGAATAAGCTCTTTATCTAAACGCTCTTTGATATTACGTGACGTAACAAACTTACCTTCTTGGCCACAGAATGGTGAAGTGTTTACTTGGAACGTCATGTTGATAGTAGGTTCATCAACAGATAATGGCGGTAATGCAACAACTTCATTTGGACAACAAATGGTATCTGAAATTTTAAGTTCACCCAAACCGGTAATAGCAATAATATCACCAGCATGAGCTATTTCACTTTCGTGACGCTCTAAACCTAAGTAACCAAAAACTTTACCTACTTTGCCGTTATGTAATTTACCGTTAGCACCTTCAACAGTAACTTGTTGATTAGGTTTAACAGAACCACGCGTAATACGACCAACACCGATAACACCTAAATAAGAGCTGTAATCAAGTTGAGAAATCTGCATTTGGAATGCGCCATCCGCATCAGCATTTGGAGCCGGTACTTCGTCGATTATTGTTTGGAATAAAGGAGTCATATCTTCGCCAACAACATCTTCTTCTAAAGAAGACCAACCGTTAATTGCTGAAGCATAAACCACTTTAAAATCTAACTGATCGTCCGTTGCACCTAAGTTATCAAATAAATCAAAAACTTGATCCATAACCCATTCAGGGCGAGCACCAGGCTTATCAATTTTGTTAATAACAACAATTGGTTTTAAACCTTGAGCAAACGCTTTTTTAGTTACAAAACGAGTTTGTGGCATTGGACCTTCTTGCGCATCTACAATAAGAAGCACAGAATCAACCATTGACATAACACGTTCAACTTCACCGCCAAAATCAGCATGACCAGGAGTATCTACGATGTTTACTCGGTATTCTCCCCAGTTAATTGCTGTATTCTTCGCTAAGATGGTGATACCGCGTTCTTTTTCGATATCGTTTGAGTCCATCGTACGTTCTTCTAGACCGCTTCTTGCGTCTAACGTACCTGATTGACTTAATAATTTATCGACTAGGGTAGTTTTACCATGGTCAACGTGGGCGATGATCGCAACATTACGTAATTTCTCTAACACAGGCTTCTTTGCTCAATAGGCTATAATTGGGCGCGAATTATACAGCACAGATGAACATAAATATAGTCGAATAACGTGAAATATAATTTTCTATTCCTCGAATAAATAATCACATTATGCTAATGTTTACGCGTTCTCTTGAGCAGGCTTAATGCGACGCACCAAAAAAGAGCAACAATAACACCAAAATGGTGCAAAATAACATTTTAGACGAACTTAAACCATTGTATATCAAAGACTTAAATTTGGCATGGTTTTAGCTTCAGCTATAATAAAGTAAATACACTGTGTTTATAATTTTCACAAAACATATATCTCTGGAGACTATCAATGTCACAAGCAGTTTTAGATTTAATTAAAGAAAACGATGTTAAATTCGTTGATTTACGTTTTACCGACTCAAAAGGTAAAGAGCAACACGTTTCTATTCCTCATCATCAAGTAGATGCTGACTTTTTTGAAGATGGTAAAATGTTCGATGGTTCATCTATTCAAGGCTGGAAAGGTATCAACGAATCAGACATGGTTATGATGCCTGACGCTGAATCAGCTGTTCTTGACCCATTTACAGAAACACCTACATTAAACATTCGTTGTGACATTTTAGAGCCTGCAACAATGCAAGGTTATAGTCGTGATCCTCGTTCAGTAGCTCATCGCGCTGAAGAGTATATGCGTTCTACTGGTATTGCAGACACTGTTTTAATTGGTCCAGAGCCTGAATTCTTCCTTTTTGATGATGTTCGTTTCCATACAGATATGAGCGGTTCATTCTACAAAATTGATGATAAAGAAGCCGCTTGGAACTCTGGTACTGAATATGAAGAAGGTAACATGGGTCACCGACCTGGTGTTAAAGGCGGTTACTTCCCAGTATCTCCAGTAGATTCATCACAAGATATTCGTTCAGCTATGTGTTTAGTAATGGAAGAAATGGGCTTAGTTGTTGAAGCACATCACCATGAAGTAGCTACTGCTGGTCAAAACGAAATTGCTTGTCGTTTTAATACGTTAGTTAAAAAAGCTGATGAAGTACAAATTTACAAGTATGTTGTTCATAACGTTGCTCACGCATACGGAAAAACAGCTACATTTATGCCTAAGCCTTTAGTAGGTGATAACGGTTCTGGTATGCATGTGCATCAATCTCTTGCTAAAGATGGTGTTAACTTATTCTCTGGTGATAAATACGGCGGATTATCTGAATTAGCTATTTACTACATTGGTGGTATCATCAAGCACGCTAAAGCGCTTAATGCATTTACTAACCCATCAACTAACTCATACAAACGTTTAGTGCCTCATTTTGAAGCACCTGTTATGCTTGCATACTCTGCACGTAACCGTTCAGCTTCTATCCGTATTCCAATTGTTCCATCTCCAAAAGCGGTACGTATCGAAGCTCGTTTCCCAGATCCTGCAGCTAACCCTTATTTAGCATTCTCTGCTTTATTAATGGCGGGCCTTGACGGAATTAAAAATAAAATTCACCCTGGTGACGCTATGGATAAAGATCTATATGACTTACCAGCTGAAGAAGCAGCACAAATTCCACAAGTTGCGACTTCTCTAGGAGATGCATTAGACGCGCTTGAAGCTGATAATGAATTTTTAACTGCTGGTGGCGTTATGGATATCGACATGATTAACGCTTACATAGATTTAAAACGTGAAGAAGTTTCTTTACTAAATATGACAACTCACCCAGTTGAGTTTGATATGTACTACAGTGTTTAATTAGCTTTTTTGTCTAATTAATTAAAAAGCCCACTCAGGTGGGCTTTTTTTGTGGTAATAATCTGATATTTTGCTAGATTATATAAGTATTTAGAAATTGGACGTTACTCATTGTATATTTTAAAAGTATTTGTTTTATTCCTGTTAATCTTATCATTGCTTACCCCAGTGTATGCAACCTCAGCCAAAGTATATGTATGGCGAGATGAAACGGGTGTATTAGTCTTTTCTGACAGCCCAAAACCTGGTGCGGAAGAAATAGAAATCAATTCAGAGAATCAAAACATTTCACCTTCAATAGATACATCAATTCTAGATATTAAACCCAAGAAAATTGAAGATAAATTTGAAGTTGAGATTATCAGGCCTACCAACAATTCAACTATTCGAGACAATACTGGCTCTGTACATGTATCAGGAAGAATAATACCTGTATTCAAACAAGGTTTAACCATTCAACTTATTATCGACGATACCCCTTATAAAGCACCTCAAACTCACTCAATGTTTGCATTACGAGATATAGAACGTGGCGAGCATCAAATAAAATTAGTTCTATTAAACGCAAAAGGCAAGGTTATTGCATCATCAAAACCAGTCACCTTTTATATGCACCGCGCGTCAGTCATTAAAGCTAAATAACTTTTAAATAAAGTAATATTGCTTCATTTTAGATAAACTGACAATGGCAGCGCACCAACTCAGTGCATTCAGAGTTAATTTAAATGTTAAGTAATAATTTTGAAATTCAGCAAAACAAAAAAAACTTCCAGCAAGTACTGCCTGTACATATGGTAACAGCTGTTATGCTTCTCGATCAGCATTTAGTTATTCAATATATTAATCCCGCAGCCGAAGCAATATTAATAAAAAGTTTAAATACCTTATATAACCAATCAATAGAAGATGTGTTTAGAAGCACCTCGATTAAAAAAGAACGTTTCACACAACTATTATCCTCTGGGCAAGAGTTTAATGATGGTGATGTTATCTTAGAGTTCTTAGATCAATCACAAATAACCATAGAATTAACAGCATCTTCTATCGAATTTAATAATGCTCCTCATATTTTATTAGAATTTAAGCAAATTGATCAGCAAAAGCAGATCAGTGCTGAAGCATTTCAACAACAACAATGGGAGTCTGCAAGAGATCTTATTCGAGGTCTAGCACATGAAATTAAAAATCCTTTAGGAGGTTTAAGAGGTGCAGCTCAATTGCTCGATAATGATTTAAAAGGTGAACAAAAAGAATACACCGCCATGATTATTGAGCAAGCAGATAGATTAACTAACCTTGTGGATCGACTTTTAGGTCCAAATCAACTACCTAATATTACAAAACAAAATATTCATGTAGTTTTAGAAAAAGTTAGTCAGCTTGTTAATTTTAATAACCCGAAGGGAATAAAACTTTGCAAAGACTATGATCCATCAATACCTGACATTGAATTTGACGAAGATAAAATACAACAAGCCATTCTTAATATTGTTAATAACGCGATTCAAGCAATAGAAAGTGATAACACAATTTTACTTAAAACTAGAGTGGCTAGTAATCAAATAATTAATGGTAAGCGCATTAAGTTGGGTGTGCAAATAAGCATAATAGATGATGGCCCAGGTATACCAAACGATATACAAGACACCCTTTTTTATCCTATGGTTTCTGGCAGAAATAACGGTACCGGACTCGGCTTATCGATTTGCCAAACTCTTATCCATCAGCATCAAGGTAAATTACTTTGTACTAGCCAACCCGGCAAAACTGAATTTACCATTTTATTACCCATTCATGGAGACAACGCATAATGAACACTGAACAGATTTGGATTGTAGATGACGATAGTTCAATACGATGGGTGTTAGAAAAAGCGTTTAATAAAGCAAACTTATCAGCCGCTTCTTTTGATAATGCAAAAGACTTACTTACTGCATTAGATCATTCTCAACCCGAAATTATTATTTCCGACATTAGAATGCCAGGTATTGATGGTATGGCGCTTTTAAGCCAAATTAATGCAGACCATCCCAATATACCTGTCATCATAATGACAGCTCATTCTGATTTAGATAGTGCCGTTAATGCGTATCAAGGGGGGGCATTCGAATATCTTCCTAAACCCTTTGATATTGATGAAGCAATTTCTTTGAGTAAGCGTGCTTTAACTCATGCTCGTGAACAAAATGCCAAAAATAGCCAAAAAGACTCTTCGGTTTTATCTGTAGGAATAATTGGCGAAGCACCTTCAATGCAAGAAGTATTTAGAGCAATCGGTCGCCTATCAAGATCTAGCATCAGCGTTCTTATTAATGGTGAATCAGGAACAGGAAAAGAGCTTGTGGCCCATGCCTTACATACTCATAGCCCTAGATCAAAAGGTCCGTTCATTCCACTTAACATGGCCGCAATACCCAAAGACCTTATTGAGTCTGAATTATTTGGCCATGAAAAAGGAGCCTTTACAGGCGCTAACTCAATTCGACAAGGACGATTTGAGCAAGCACATAATGGTACCTTATTCTTAGACGAAATTGGTGATATGCCGTTAGATATCCAAACTCGTTTATTACGTGTACTAGCTGATGGACAGTTTTATCGTGTTGGTGGGCACTCACCAATACAAGTTGATGTAAGGATTATCGCAGCAACACATCAAAATTTAGAAGATCAAGTAGCAAAAAATGAATTTCGAGAAGATCTGTTTCACCGCTTAAACGTTATAAGAATACACCTACCAAGTTTAAGAGAAAGAAAAGAAGATATTGCACAGCTAGCTTCACATTTTTTAATGCAGGCAGCAAACGAACTAAGCGTAGATCCTAAATCGTTACATAAAGATGCAGAACAGTTTCTTAAGCGTTGCGATTGGCCAGGTAATGTAAGACAGTTAGAGAATTTATGTCGCTTTTTAACCGTTATGGCTAGTGGACAAGAAATACTTATTGAAGACCTACCAGACGAATTAAGTAATAAAAAAGATTCAGCAAGTACTGTTTCCTCAAGCTGGCAACATGCCTTTAGCTTATGGATGGATGAACAATTGAAAACAGGGAATGCTAATATACTAGATACTGCTTTGCCTGAATTTGAAAAAATAGCCTTAGAGCGCGCGCTTCAGTTTACCCAAGGTCATAAGCAAGATGCATCTAAAAAACTAGGTTGGGGACGTAATACACTAACCAGAAAGTTAAAAGACCTAGACCTTAACTAATAGCTAAGAATGACACTCATCATCGGCGCATTGTTTACAACTATTACATAATTTTAAATTTATAACATGCGCCGCAACAATTAAAGATGCACCTAATATAATAAAGTATGGCTCTAGCTCTTCAGAAAAATTATGTTTTATCCAATAAATCCCAACCCCAAGAAATAAAAGATAAAAAGGATAAAGACGCTTGTGATATTTTTTAAAACCTGAAAATAAAGCAAATGAGCCTAAAATAGCTGTCATAATTAAAAAAACATGTTCCCATGTATGATCAGCCAAAAAACTTAAGCCTAATAGAGGCAAAGCAGGCAGTAATACTGGGAGTAAAATGCAATGTAATGCACATAAACTAGTAGCAGTTATACCTATACGATCTAACATTTGTTGTCACTCAATCAAAATATCTTTATTAATATGAGATAATATCACAATTGATATGTTATAACATATCTTTATTAAGCTCTATCGACAGTAAATGTTATTACCTCATCAATCGATTTTTTATCTAAAGCCAACATTAACAACCTATCAACCCCTAAAGCTACTCCTGAACAACTTGGTAGGCCAACTTTTAAAGCTTCAATAAAACGAGGGTCTATGGACTTTTGTTCTAAACCTATATTTTCTCTATAAATATTATCTTTATTAAAACGTTGTAACTGCTCAATATGGTCGGTGAGTTCACAAAACCCATTTACAAGCTCAATACCTTTAAAATAACACTCAAAGCGCTCAGCAACTCTTTCATCAACTTTATTTTTTCGCGCTAAAGAAGCTTGGGATAATGGAAAGTTATAGATAAAAATTGGCTTATACTTGCCTATATTTGGCTCAATTAACTCAGCCATAATAAACTGCAATAAAACATCTATCTCATTCTCATTAACTAACCAATCACTCATTATATTGGCATTAAGAATTAGAGTCTTAAGCTCTTTAACGCTTGTATTAAGTGGATCAACATTAACATTATTAATAAATAGGTTTTGATAAGAAATTATTTCAGGTTCTTCGCAATGAAGTGTTTTTTTTAAAAGGTCTGAAACCTCTTTAATTAAATCTTCCTGTGTAAAGCCTAAACGATACCATTCTAAGATAGTAAACTCAGGATTATGATAACGCCCCTTACCTTCATGCCTAAACGCTTTAGATATTTGATAAATAGATTGATAACCAGATGCTAATAACCTTTTCATACAATATTCGGGGGAAGTCTGAAAATACATCTTCCTAAAATATTGGGGGCCACTATCAGAAAAGTAATTGAATTGTGTTTTAAATGCTTCTAGGTGTATATCTGTTACCGTAAATTGACCCAATAAAGGAGTCTCAACTTCAATTACATCGAGCTCATAAAAAAAAGCTCTAATCTTATTTAAAATATTAGCTTTTTTCTTAGCATCTTCCCAACTTAATGTAGCTTGCCAATCCATATACATATTCTCTTAAATAGATATTTAATAACACTTATACTAAACAGATAAATTAACATCGGATATTGATAACTTTTATTGAATGAAATAAACCAATACTTCGTTAAGTAAAAATTAGAACTGAAGATTTGTACAAACCTTTGTATTGAGCAATTTAATAGTGGAACTGCCATCAAACAATAAAACAAACTGTGTGGAGATATATTTTATCAAACACACAAGAAAAGGCTAGCAATGTCCTGCTGACATATAGAATATACTAATGTCGTCGCGCGCGCATAAATATACAGGAACAAACTCATATAAGAGAAAGCAACGCTACACACTTTCGACCTTGGAACGACTGCTGCAATGTTTAACACCAGACAGCAAAAAGCCCGACTCTTTCGAATCGGGCTTTTCTTAATGAGAAGCCTAGCAATGTCCTACTCTCACATGGGAACTCCCACACTACCATCGGCGCTAATGCATTTCACTTCTGAGTTCGGAATGGGATCAGGTGGGTCTACATCGCTATTGTCGCTAGACAAAAAAGGTCAATCTTGAAAGCCTTTCAACAAAAAATTATTTTCATTGAACTATAAATACGTTTTAATCTCTTATTCGCACATGTGTACGTGTCACTCATAGAGTGTGTCAAACTTCATACAAAACTATTTAGGTGTTGTATGGTTAAGCCTCACGGGCAATTAGTATCAGTTAGCTCAAGGCCTCACAACCCTTACACACCTGACCTATCAACGTTGTAGTCTCCAACGACCCTTTAGGGAGCTTAAAGCTCCAGTGAGAACTCATCTCAAAGCCTGTTTCCCGCTTAGATGCTTTCAGCGGTTATCAGTTCCGAACGTAGCTACCGGGCAATGCTATTGGCATAACAACCCGAACACCAGCGGTTCGTCCACTCCGGTCCTCTCGTACTAGGAGCAGCCCTCTTCAATTCTCAAACGCCCACGGCAGATAGGGACCGAACTGTCTCACGACGTTCTAAACCCAGCTCGCGTACCACTTTAAATGGCGAACAGCCATACCCTTGGGACCGACTTCAGCCCCAGGATGTGATGAGCCGACATCGAGGTGCCAAACACCGCCGTCGATATGAACTCTTGGGCGGTATCAGCCTGTTATCCCCGGAGTACCTTTTATCCGTTGAGCGATGGCCCTTCCATACAGAACCACCGGATCACTATGACCTACTTTCGTACCTGCTCGACGTGTCTGTCTCGCAGTTAAGCTGGCTTATGCCATTGCACTAACCGTACGATGTCCGACCGTACTTAGCCAACCTTCGTGCTCCTCCGTTACTCTTTGGGAGGAGACCGCCCCAGTCAAACTACCCACCAGACAGTGTCCCCAAGCCCGATGAGGGCCCTAGGTTAGAACATCACGCATACAAGGGTGGTATTTCAAGGTTGGCTCCAACACATCTGGCGACGCATCTTCAAAGCCTCCCACCTATCCTACACATGTAGGAGCAATGTTCACTGTCAAGCTATAGTAAAGGTTCACGGGGTCTTTCCGTCTAGCCGCGGGTATACGGCATCTTAACCGCAATTTCAATTTCACTGAGTCTCGGGTGGAGACAGTGTGGCCATGATTACGCCATTCGTGCAGGTCGGAACTTACCCGACAAGGAATTTCGCTACCTTAGGACCGTTATAGTTACGGCCGCCGTTTACCGGGGCTTCGATCATGAGCTTCGCAGAGCTAACCCAATCAATTAACCTTCCGGCACCGGGCAGGCGTCACACCGTATACGTCATCTTTCGATTTTGCACAGTGCTGTGTTTTTAATAAACAGTTCCAGCCACCTGGTTACTTCGACTCTCCTGTGCTTACTCCGCAAGGGATTCACACCAGAGAGCGTACCTTCTCCCGAAGTTACGGTACTATTTTGCCTAGTTCCTTCACCCGAGTTCTCTCAAGCGCCTTAGTATTCTCTACCTAACCACCTGTGTCGGTTTGGGGTACGGTTCCTATATATCTGAAGCTTAGAAGCTTTTCCTGGAAGCATGGCATCAATGACTTCATCTCCGTAGAGACTCGTCTCGACTCTCAGTGTTAACAGCAACCCGGATTTACCTAAGTCACCCACCTACAATCTTTCACACGGACTACCAACGCCGTGCTCACCTAGCCTACTCCGTCCCTCCTTCGCAATATATAGAAGTACAGAAATATTAATCTGTTTCCCATCGACTACGCGTTTCCGCCTCGCCTTAGGGGCCGACTTACCCTGCCCTGATTAACATGGGACAGGAAACCTTGGTCTTTCGGCGGGGGAGTTTTTCACTCCCCTTATCGTTACTCATGTCAGCATTCGCACTTCTGATACCTCCAGCATGCTTTACAACACACCTTCAACGGCTTACAGAACGCTCCCCTACCACTTGAACCTAAGTTCAAATCCGCAGCTTCGGTGACTAGTTTAGCCCCGTTACATCTTCCGCGCAGACCGACTCGACTAGTGAGCTATTACGCTTTCTTTAAAGGATGGCTGCTTCTAAGCCAACCTCCTAGCTGTCTATGCCTTTCCACATCGTTTCCCACTTAACTAGTACTTTGGGACCTTAGCTGGCGGTCTGGGTTGTTTCCCTCTTCACAACGGACGTTAGCACCCGTAGTGTGTCTCCCGCATATCACTCATTGGTATTCGGAGTTTGCAAAGGGTTGGTAAGTCGGGATGACCCCCTAGCCTTAACAGTGCTCTACCCCCAATGGTGTTCGTGCGAGGCTCTACCTAAATAGATTTCGGGGAGAACCAGCTATCTCCCGGCTTGATTAGCCTTTCACTCCGACCCACAAGTCATCACCGCATTTTTCAACATACGTGTGTTCGGTCCTCCAGTTGATGTTACTCAACCTTCAACCTGCCCATGGGTAGATCGCCGGGTTTCGGGTCTATACCTTGCAACTAAACGCGCAGTTAACACTCGCTTTCGCTACGGCTCCCCTATTCGGTTAACCTTGCTACAAAATATAAGTCGCTGACCCATTATACAAAAGGTACGCAGTCACCCGACTAAATCGGGCTCCCACTGCTTGTACGTATGCGGTTTCAGGTTCTATTTCACTCCCCTCACAGGGGTTCTTTTCGCCTTTCCCTCACGGTACTGGTTCACTATCGGTCAGTTAGGAGTATTTAGCCTTGGAGGATGGTCCCCCCATGTTCAGTCAACGTTTCACGTGTGCCGACCTACTCGATTTCATGGTAAGTTTATTTTCGTGTACGGGGCTATCACCCTGTATCGCTCTACTTTCCAGTAGATTCCACTAACTTACAAACCACTTAAGGGCTAATTCGCGTTCGCTCGCCGCTACTAACGAAATCTCGGTTGATTTCTTTTCCTCGGGGTACTTAGATGTTTCAGTTCTCCCGGTTCGCCTCGCTACCCTATGTATTCAGGTAGCGATACCCGCCTTACGACGGGTGGGTTTCCCCATTCGGATATCTTTGGCTATAACGGTTTTTATCACCTCACCAAAGCTTTTCGCAGATTAACACGTCCTTCATCGCCTCTAACTGCCAAGGCATCCACCACATACGCTTAGTCACTTAACCATACAACCCTAAATAGTCTCGAAAGAATATTAAGTACACCGTGGTGACTAAACCACAGTAATTGTAAAGTCTGACATTTTCACGCACACATTGTGTGTCTTGAATAAGAGTTGATATATTCTTACGAATATATCGGGTTGATAGCGTCTCCGAGGAGGAGCCACTATCACCATCATCACTTCCCGATAAAAGAAGTAACAATAGCTTGGTATTTATACGTTACAAACAACAGCGCGACACCGTTGAGTGCTATATAAATACCGGTATTTATATCAGCTTTCCAGATTGTTAAAGAACTTAATCTCAGCACGCATTCGGCTAAAATTTTGGTTTGACCTCCACGGATGGAGGAAAATCCGAGAAACGTACGGAACGTTTCCGGTAAAAAACCAAATCTAAACTATCTCGTTAAACGTTGAGATACGTTAAATTTGGTCTCTATTCTTTCTTTGAAGAAGTGGTGGAGCTAAGCAGGATCGAACTGCTGACCTCCTGCGTGCAAGGCAGGCGCTCTCCCAGCTGAGCTATAGCCCCATATTTTATGAGGTGTGCACTTCTTCTATTTCGTTATCAGGCAATTTGTGTGAACACTCTGAAATAGCTTTACAGCTATTCCCATTAAAACGTTTTACTTCAAGATAAGGAGGTGATCCAACCCCAGGTTCCCCTAGGGTTACCTTGTTACGACTTCACCCCAGTCATGAATCACAAAGTGGTGACCGTCCTCCCGAAGGTTAAACTAGCCACTTCTTTTGCAACCCACTCCCATGGTGTGACGGGCGGTGTGTACAAGGCCCGGGAACGTATTCACCGTAGCATTCTGATCTACGATTACTAGCGATTCCGACTTCATGGAGTCGAGTTGCAGACTCCAATCCGGACTACGACAAGCTTTGTGGGATTCGCTCCACCTCGCGGTATTGCTGCCCTCTGTACTTGCCATTGTAGCACGTGTGTAGCCCATCCCGTAAGGGCCATGATGACTTGACGTCGTCCCCACCTTCCTCCGGTTTATCACCGGCAGTCTCCTTAGAGTTCTCGCCATTACGCGCTAGCAAATAAGGATAGGGGTTGCGCTCGTTGCGGGACTTAACCCAACATTTCACAACACGAGCTGACGACAGCCATGCAGCACCTGTCACTACTTTCCCGAAGGCACGAAACCATCTCTGGTAACTTAGTAGGATGTCAAGGGATGGTAAGGTTCTTCGCGTTGCATCGAATTAAACCACATGCTCCACCGCTTGTGCGGGCCCCCGTCAATTCATTTGAGTTTTAACCTTGCGGCCGTACTCCCCAGGCGGTCAACTTAGCGCGTTAGCTACGCCACCCACAGATCAAGTCTACAGACGGCTAGTTGACATCGTTTACGGCGTGGACTACCAGGGTATCTAATCCTGTTTGCTCCCCACGCTTTCGTGCCTCAGTGTCAGTATTTGTCCAGGTAGCCGCCTTCGCCACTGATGTTCCTTCCAATCTCTACGCATTTCACCGCTACACTGGAAATTCCACTACCCTCTACAATACTCTAGCTTGCCAGTTCAAAATGCAGTTCCCAGGTTGAGCCCGGGGCTTTCACATCTTGCTTAACAAACCACCTACGCACGCTTTACGCCCAGTAATTCCGATTAACGCTTGCACCCCTCGTATTACCGCGGCTGCTGGCACGAAGTTAGCCGGTGCTTCTTCTGCGAGTAACGTCACAGATGCAGAGTATTAGTCTACACCCTTTCCTCCTCGCTGAAAGTGCTTTACAACCCGAAGGCCTTCTTCACACACGCGGCATGGCTGCATCAGGCTTTCGCCCATTGTGCAATATTCCCCACTGCTGCCTCCCGTAGGAGTCTGGGCCGTGTCTCAGTCCCAGTGTGGCTGATCATCCTCTCAAACCAGCTAGAGATCGTCGCCTTGGTAAGCCTTTACCTTACCAACTAGCTAATCTCACTTGGGCTAATCAAATGGCGAAAGGTTCCGAAGAATCCCCTCCTTTGGTCCGTAGACGTTATGCGGTATTAGCAGTCGTTTCCAACTGTTGTCCCCCACCATTAGGCATATTCCCAAGCATTACTCACCCGTCCGCCGCTCGACGCCGAATAGCAAGCTATTCTCGTTTCCGCTCGACTTGCATGTGTTAAGCCTGCCGCCAGCGTTCAATCTGAGCCATGATCAAACTCTTCAATTATAAATCGTTTGTGCATCTTGCGATGCTGCTCAATGAATTCTGTCGTGTTACTAACCGAAGTCAGTAACTACATAAAACGTACAATCTAATCAAAGATTAAATTATACTTTTTTGTGTGACATCAACATAAGCTGTTTTACGTCTTTCTTATTACCTAAGTAATAAAACCGACTATGTAAAATCAATCTTAATGTGAGTGTTCACACAAATTGCATGATAACTAATTTTTAAAGAAAGGCTTCTTTTTATAAAAGAAGCAAGAGGTTAATCGCATTCGTTAAGCTCTTGTGCTGCAGGCCTTGCCTGAAGCGAGATGCGCATTCTACGCGTCTCAGTTTTGATGTCAACAACTTTTTGAAATTCTTTTTAAAAGATTTTAAAAGTTATCTTTCGTTTAATTCGTCAATTAAGCCTAACTAAACCTATCAAAACGTCCACTTCGCTGTCCTTATTCAGTGAACTTAGTATTTCCTATACTTACCTTCTCTGGGTTTCCCTGAAGAAGTGGAGCGCATTCTAACGATCTTTTCTGTCCACGCAAGCTTTTTTTGTTCTTTTTTCTCTTTTTTCGTTTGTTTGATTGTTTTGTGGACATTTTGATGACTATTCATGCTAGTAGCCCTTATAAATAGCCTTTATTATAAGGATCCTTTGTCATTTGATTCCTTTAACTTATTTTTATAGATAATTCTTCCTATATACGTATTTAATTTAATTGAATAAAAATGACACTATATAGTTGCACATTAGAAAAAGCTGGGTAACATGGAATTGCTTTTATATTTTAAATAATAATAATTAGGTATTCATAATGAAATCTCCTCAAGTATCAACAGTAATTATCGCACTAGTTTTTGCGGGTTTAGCATTTTTTCTTTTTAGTTTAATCGAACCTACTCAAACCAATGTTGCCATTGCTATATTCATCGCTGCTTTTGTAGCACCTTTAATAGGTATTAATGACTCATCTGAAAGCTCAGCTTCTGATGACGTTAAAACCCTTTATGTAGGAAACCTTCCTTATAGAGCTAATGAAGCATCTGTTAGAGAATTATTCTCTACTATTGGACAGGTTCATTCAGTTCGTTTAATGAAAGATAAACACACAGGTAAAAGACGTGGTTTCGGTTTTGTTGAAATGTCGGCTAATGATACTGATAAAGCAGTAGAAGCATTAAATGATAAAGAGTTTCAACAACGTACTTTGAAGGTTAGGGAAGCTAAAGAGCGCCCTGAAAAAGAAATAGAATAATGTTCAATTCGCCTACTTATTTCATAATTATAAAATAAGTAGGCGAATTATTTTATTCTAGTTATTTAAATGTATTTTCATATTAAAATTTTTCTTTATATTTATTCCCCGTTTACTTCTTTAATTCAGCTAATTATTAGATCCCATACTCACTAGCATCTATTTAAAACTAGACAAAATGTTCACTCGCGCTAAAATCTGCGCTCATTTTAAAATCATCTTTAAAGGCAAGCCATGTTTAGTCATATAAATCCCAGTAACTATCTTCAACAATTAGAGGATAAAAAAAATGACATAGCTCGTTTGTTTTCTAATTATGATTTACCTACTTTTGATATTTTTGAATCTGAACCAATAAATTATCGTTACAGAGCTGAGTTTAGAATTTGGCACGAAGGCGATGATCTTTATTACATTATGTTCGATAGTGAAACCAAGCAGAAATACAAAGTTGAATACTTCCCTGTAGCATCAAAGCTCATTAATAAGTGCATGTCGCAATTGTTGGTTGAAATAAAAAACAATGAGCTATTAAGACAACGTTTATTTCAAGTTGATTTCTTATCAAGTAAAAGTGGTGAAGTACTCATTAGCCTCCTCTATCACAAACAGCTCAGTGATGAATGGCAAGTTGAAGCAGAACAACTTATAGAAAAATTATCTATCATTGCTCCAGTGAATATTATTGGCCGAGCCAGAAAACAAAAAGTAGTACTTCACAAAGATTATTTGATGGAAAAACTCACCGTTGGCGATAAATCCTATGTTTATCATCAAGTCGAAAACAGTTTTACTCAACCCAATGCGTCAGTTAATGAAAAAATGTTGTTATGGGCTCAGCAAGCAACTCTTAACTCTGAAGGTGATTTAATTGAACTTTATTGCGGTAATGGTAATTTTAGTATTGCTTTAGCGCAAAACTTCGAGCGTGTATTGGGTACTGAAATAGCAAAGTCTTCCGTAAAGTCGGCACAGATAAATATTGCTGAAAACAACATTGATAATATTAATATTGTAAGAATGTCGAGTGAAGAATTCAGCCAAGCGATGAATAACGAACGTAAGTTTAGGCGATTAGAAGGTTTCGATTTAACTGCTTATAATTACGACACGGTATTAGTAGATCCACCAAGAGCAGGATTAGATCCTGAAAGTCTTGAGTTGATTAGTCGATTTAATCAGATTATTTATATTTCATGTAATCCTCATACATTACATGAAAACTTATCTCACCTAGTTAAAACACATAAAATTGAACAATTCGCTTTATTTGATCAATTTCCTTATACCGATCATGTAGAAACAGGGGTAATTCTTTCGAAGATTTAACTTCTATCGTTTTAACAAATCAACTCGGCCATTAAATTCAGTAGCTCCTTTAGCAATAAAACGTAGCTGCTGAATAGTTTGATTAGCCAGTTGCCCATAATCTTTAGCGTCAATATCTAGCGCATCTGAACCCGCACTGAATACAATCGTTACAGCTGCATTGGCTTGTAAATAAGCTACTTCAGCATCGAGTTGATTCGCTTGTTGTAAGTAATCACATAACTCCATAGTAAAATAACGTATCTCTCTATTTACGGCGGCCCTAAAAGCTGGTGATGTACCTGAGCGTTCACGTAATAGTAATCTGAAAATATTTCCGTTATTTTCAATAAATTCCATAAAGGTAATAACAGAAATTTGAATAACAGACCCTCCTTTTTCAATACGCTGACGCGCTTGTCGCATTAATTGTCTTAGGGTTAGGCCCGCTTCATCAACAAGTGTTAAACCCAATTCATCCATATCAGTAAAATGACGATAAAAAGACGTAGGCGCTAATCCAGCTTCTTTAGCGACTTCTCTTAAGCTTAAGCTTGAAAAGCTTTTCTCACTACTTAATTGACCTAATGCAGCATCAATTAGTTGACGACGTGTCTTTTCTTTTTGCTGGGCACGAATACCACTCATGAAAAATAACCTAAAAATGTAGATAGTTTCTGATTATAATACTATTAAACCTTATCTAATATACATATTCCACTTGACGAATGTTTAGCGATGAATAAAAATGGTGTACACGCGTACGCTGAAATTCATTACAATTGCTTGGAACACTTCATGAATAAACCACCAATAATATGGTTAAACGTTTCTGTTTTTATCATTACTTTTTTAGTTGCAGCAATTGCGGTGCCCTATAGAGCGATTACACATGGCTTCGATTCAACAGAAATCACATTAACAATTCTTTGTTTTATTTATTGCGGAATGTCTATTACTGCTGGTTATCATAGATTATGGTCTCATAGGACTTATCAAGCCCATTGGAGTTTACGTTTTATTTTTGCAATAGGCGGAGCATTTGCCTTACAAAATAGTATTTTGCATTGGTCTTCTGATCATCGAGTACACCATAAACATGTAGATAATAACGATGTAGATCCTTACTCGGCTAAAAAAGGTTTTTGGTATTCACACATTGGCTGGATGATAAGACGATACCACCCACAACGCTACGCTGATTACACTAATGTACGTGATTTACAAAAAGATAAGATCGTGATGTGGCAACACAAAAACTACCTACTGCTATCTATTCTAACTAACTTTGGTATCCCTCTTCTAATTGGCTTTATTCATGGTGATATTATTAATGCACTATTACTCGTTGGTGTTTTACGATTAGTATTAAACCATCACACCACTTTTTTTATCAACTCGTTAGCCCACATATGGGGTAAACAAACTTACACTGATAAAAATACAGCGCGAGATAATGGCATTTTAGCTTTCTTTACTTTTGGTGAAGGCTATCATAATTATCATCATATTTTCGAAAATGACTATAGAAATGGGATCAGATGGTGGGATTTTGACCCAACTAAGTGGTTAATCAAATTTAGTGAATATGTAGGTTTAGCTTCTAAGTTAAGAGAGACCCCTGAAGAAAAAATAGAAAAAGCGCGATTAGCTATGGTACTTCAAAAAAGCCAGCTAAAACTTAAATCTCACCCTAATGCTGAGCAACTACTAGCAACATTGCAAAATGAATACGATCTACTAATATCAAAAATTAATGCCTTTTATGAAGCAAGAAAAAAACTCATTGCAGCGCAACGAAGCAATTTAATTAAAAATGTTGAAGACTCTGAACTGTTTGCGCAATACAAAGAATTAAAAAACCATTTAGCCAAGCAAAAACAAGATTGGCATGGATTTTTAGCTGAACTAGCTTAAATATTGCCACTAAGATTACTCAAAGGGTTTGATTGATTATCACTTAATAATCAGACAAGCCCATAATAAGTGATTTTAGCCAATAAAACACACAAGGCAAATCATGAAACTGCTACTTTTATTACTTCTAAGTTTCCAATGTGTTGCTAACGACAGTGCTAAAAGTCCTCACTATATATATTTAACCACTCATGCAGAAACTCAACACAAAAAGATAAACCCTCCCCTTTCTGGATGTGGCCGTTTAAGAGCCCTACAACTATCTACATTATTGAGCTATTCCAATATTGAAAATATTTATAGCACAACTCGTTTAAGTGCGATGGAAACAGCAAACCCTATCGCTAGAAGCTATAAAATCCCTATAAAAATATTCACAGAAAATTTACTCGACAGTTTAGCTATTAGAGTAATAAAAGATGATAAGAATGTATTGATTGTTGCTGATAGCGATACAATTAAATTTCTTGCAGAATTTATTAGTAAACAAGAACTATCGAGTTCACACAAAAATAATCAGCACCTGCTATATCAAATTATGCTTTTAGATGAACACAAAATTTTAACTATATTAAAACAGCCGTTAGAATGCTAAGCGCTACATCGAAAGACTAGTTTTTACGCTCCATTATTTATTGTATGGATAGTTTTATGTTACGCTTTAATAAAGCCTAATTAGACTATAATCTTTTGAAATTTATCTCATCTTTAAAATATGTTATTCACTCCGCATTTTACGGTGTGGTTATTGCTATTGCTCTCATATTATTATTTCCACATTTACGTGATACCACTTTTTCTGGTATTGAATTATTTAATCCACCAGATCCCATTATCCAGCCGTTGTCTTATGCTAAAGCTGTTCAAAATGCAGGTCCTGCCGTTGTAAACATTTATTCAGAAGAGATACAAACATCTCAAGGATATGGAAGGAAAAGCTCAAGAAGTATTAGTTTAGGCTCAGGCGTTATCATGGATAGTGCCGGTTATATTCTTACAAATTATCACGTTGTTCAAAACGCTAATTCAATTATTGTTTTATTACAAACAGGACAATCCTTATCAGCTGAACTTATCGGCTTTGATATTTTTACCGATTTAGCAGTATTGAAAGTCAATGCGATTAATTTACCCGTAATTCCACAGCGTGAAGGTTTAATATCACGAGCAGGCGATGTTGTTTTAGCCATTGGTAATCCTTTAAATTTAGGGCAAACCATTACTCAAGGCATTATTAGTGCAACAGGAAGAACAGGTGGCGGCTTAAGTATTACAAGCTACTTAGAGTTTTTACAAATGGATGCGGCGATTAATGACGGCAACTCAGGTGGAGCGTTAATTAATACTAATGGTGAATTAGTAGGTATTAACTCCCGTAAATTTATTGATGACAAACATAATATTCAGGGAATATTTTTTGCTGTTCCCTATAAATTAGCCCATAAGGTAATGCAAAAAATTATAGCTACCGGTAGAGTAACCCGTGGTTGGTTAGGTATATCAACTAATTCAGTTAATAGCGCAAATAGTAAAGGGATCGTGATTGACGCTGTTGAAGTAAATAGTCCCGCTCAAAAATCAGGACTAAAAATAGGTGATACTATTTATCAGATTGAAGATGAGATAATCACCACTGTTGCACAAGCACTTGATTTAGTAGCAGAAACAACGCCTGGAGATAAATTAGTATTTAAAATATTCCGTAAAAACAAATTATTGGAAATTTCGATTACTATTGAAGAGAAACTAGCAGATTAAACCTGTTTTATGATGTCATTCCACCTAGATAATAAGTGGAATGACATGAATATATATTGCGCAGTGATTAAACGCGGATCCGTTTAATATCAGCACCTAGTTTTGTTAATTTATCTTCTATATGTTGATAACCACGATCAATATGATAAATTCTATCAACTTGCGTTTCAGTAATTGCAACCAAACCAGCAATCACCAAACTTGCCGATGCTCTTAAGTCTGTAGCCATAACTTGTGCGCCAGTTAAGGTATCAACTCCCCGACTGATAGCAACATTACCTTCTAATGAAATATCTGCACCCATCCTTTGTAATTCAGGAACATGCATAAAACGATTTTCAAAAATAGTTTCAGTCGTTGTTGCCATACCTTCAGCAATAACGTTTAAAGTAACAAACTGTGCTTGCATATCGGTAGGAAATGCAGGATGAGGTGCTGTACGGATATTGACAGCTTTAGGCCTTTTATCCATAGTTAACTCAATCCAATCAATCCCCGTCTCAACGACAGCACCCGCTTCTTGAAGTTTACTTATAACGGCATCTAACGCTTTAGGATCTGTGTTCAAACATTTTACTTTCCCTTGAGTTACCGCTGCAGCCACTAAAAACGTCCCTGTTTCAATACGATCTGGCATTACGGAATACTCTGAACCTGTTAATTCAGCTACGCCTTCAATAACTAATGTGTCAGCACCGGCACCTGTTACTTTAGCTCCCATAGAGTTTAAACAATTAGCTAAATCTACAATTTCAGGCTCTCTAGCAGCATTTTCAATAATAGTTGTACCTTCAGCTAATGCTGCAGCCATCATTAAATTTTCAGTTCCTGTAACACTAACCGTATCCATGAAAATAGTAGCGCCAGATAAACGGCCCGAATTTTTCGCATTAATGTAGCCATTTTCTACTTTAATGTCGGCCCCCATTAATTTTAATCCATGAATGTGTAAATTAATGGGCCTAGCACCAATAGCACAACCACCGGGTAAAGAAACTTCAGCATGACCAAATCGAGCAAGTAAAGGACCAAGCACTAAGATAGATGCCCTCATAGTTTTTACTAATTCATAAGAGGCTTTACAGTGATCAATCGTACTTGCGTCAATCATTATCGAATTATCACTAATCCATTGGGCTTTAGCACCTAACTGATTCAGTAATTTAATGGTTGTTTCAATATCATTCAATTTTGGAACATTATGAAAAGTTACGGGTGTTTTTGACAATAATGCAGACATTAAAATAGGTAATGCTGCATTCTTAGCACCAGAAATAACTACTTCGCCACGTAGTGGATTACCACCGTTTATTTTAAATGCGTCCAATGTTTTCTTCTTTTAAGATTAAATTTATAGAGGGAGGTTAAACATTTTTTCACGCTTCCATTCAGTCGTGGTAAATGTTTTTATAGTTACTGCGTGTATAGCACCTTCTTTAATAGCATTTGATAAAGGCGAATAAATAGTTTGTTGTTTTTTTACTCGGCTTAATTCACCAAGAAAATCAGCAACCGCAATAACTTTACATTGAGAGCCGTCAAATTTCACATGTAGTTCATCAAGTTTAACAGCATCATTAATTAATTTTTCTATATCTGAATTTTCCACAGGATTACCTTAAGTATGTAACTAACTTAGTGTTAGTTACATTTTTATTAAATTTTGGTTGGAAGGAATAAATCAACCGCGCTTAGCTTTGCTAATTTTAACAAATCTTGCGGTATATTGTGAAAACTTATTTCAGACTTTGTTTTTTTTGCTTCTTCAACTAAACGTAAAAGCCAAGCTAAACCAGCCGTATCAGCTTTTACAATACCACCTAAGTCAACAACCAAACTTTTGTTATGAAAGGTATCAACGGTTTTATTCTCAAAAGCGATATCAATAGTATTCATTGAAAGTTCACCTTTAAAAACCGCAGTATCTTGTTCATATATCCAATCGATTGTTGCCATTAATGGTCACCATCTTTGAAAACAATATCTCTATTACTTTTTTCTTTTAGCATTTCAGTAACGTGAGGTAAGCCTTTTTGGCGAATAATACTAGATAGCTCTGCTTGTTTGCTATCTAGCAAACTAACACCTTCAGCTACCATGTCATACGCTCTCCAATCATTCGTTTTATTGTTTTTACGCACTCTAAAAGAAATGTTAATAGGATCTCGTCCCGGTTCAATAACTGCAGTATCAACCGAAACGATCTTTTCATTAGTTAATGTTTTTGGTGGTTCAAAAGTTACTTTTTGCTGTTTATACAAGGTGAATACTTGTGCGTATGAAGTAATTAAATAATCTCTAAAAACAGGAACAAATGCTTTACGTTCTTTATCAGTAGTTTGCTTAAAGTTTTGAGCCCCAATGACTTTATATGCCGAATATTTATAATCAATATATGGCATCAATTCTTCACTCACTATAGTTTTTAGCAAATTTGGCGTTTCTTGAATAGCCGACTGCTCATTAGCAAAACGTTTAAATGTTTTTTTAGCGACTTTTTCTATCATCAAGTATGGATCTTTTTTATCAATACGCTCGCTTGATGACGGCTGACTATAAACTGTCGTAAGTTCTTGAGACAATTTTGGTGCTTCGTTCGCCATTAAAGACGTTGTAATTGATAATGGTAATACCGTTAATAATACTTTAATCATAATAAACCTACCTTATTAAGGTTAATCGTTTCCTTGACTGAATAAAAACTGCCCAATAAGCTCTTCGAGTACTAAAGCAGGTTTAGTATCTTCAATAAAGTCACCTGATTGTAATGTGCCCACTGATTCGTCCATAAATCCAGGTAATAACCCAATATATTGCTCTCCTAATAAACCAGCCGTTAAAATAGAAACGGAAGTTGCTTCAGAAAAATTGTTATACTGGGCATCAATATCTAACGTAACAACGGGTGTGTAATCTTGGGCATCTAAAGCAATATTACTTACTCGACCAACAAGTACACCACCTACTTTTATAGGTGAGCGAACCTTTAAACCACCTATATTGTCAAACTTGGCATACAGCTGGTAAGTTTCCCCACTACCTGAAATTCCACTATCTGCAACCTTTAATGACAACATCAATAAAGCGGCAATACCAAGAGCTGCAAAAAGCCCAACCATTAATTCAATTTTTTTAGACAACATGTCTTTCACCAACCAATAATAAAATTTAAATACGTTATGTATACTATGACGAAAACTACTTAGTAAACATTAATGCGGTTAATACAAAATCTAATGCTAAAACGAGTAATGACGACTGTACAACGGTTTGCGTTGTTGCTTTAGCTATACCTTCTGACGTAGGTATACATTCATACCCTTTATAAACAGCAATCCATGTTACAACAAAAGCAAAACATAAACTTTTTATAACACCGTTCATAATGTCTTTACTAAAGTCCACTTGTGATTGCATAACAGACCAAAAAGTACCGCCATCTACACCAAGCCAATCAACACCTACAAGGTGTGCACCTAAAATACCAACAGCTGAAAAAATAGCGGCTAATAAAGGTAAACTAATAAAACCTGCCCAAAATCTTGGAGCTATCACTCGTCTTAAAGGATCAATAGCCATCATTTCTAAACTAGAAAGCTGTTCAGTTGCTTTCATCAAGCCTATTTCAGCGGTTAAAGCTGACCCCGCTCTACCCGCAAATAAAAGGGCCGCAACTACAGGACCTAATTCTCTTAATAAAGAAAGTGCCACCATAGGCCCTAAGCTAGCTTCAGCACCATAGCCAACAAGTATAGTGTAACCTTGCAAAGCCAGCACCATGCCAATAAATAAACCCGACACCATCACAATAATTAATGATTGTACTCCTACCGCATAGAGTTGGTTAATCAATAATGGTGTTCCCTTTCTAACATTAGGAACATGAACCAAAGCTGAACCAAGCAACATAATGGCTTTACCCAAACCAATTAATCGATTGATAACTTTACGGCCAAGTAATTGAATAAAATTCATTTTCAAACTCCTTTGCCTATTAATTCATCGTGATAAGAAGGTGCAGCATAATGAAATGGCACGGGCCCATCTGATTCACCTTTAATGAATTGTTGAACTAAAGGAGACGTTTGCGCTGAAATTTCTTCCGGTGTTCCTTGCCCAATAATTTTTTGTTCGGCAATAATATAAATATAATCAGCAATACTCATCACTTCAGGTACATCATGTGAAACAACCACAGAAGTTAGCCCTAAAGCATCATTTAAAGCGCTAATTAATCGAACAATTACTCCCATTGAGATAGGATCTTGACCCGCAAAAGGTTCGTCATAAAGTATTAATTCTGGATCTAACGCTATAGCACGCGCCAAAGCAGCTCTTCGTGCCATGCCACCTGATAATTCGTTAGGGTTCAAATGACGAGCGCCGCGTAAGCCAACAGCTTCCAACTTCATTAATACTATTTTTTCGATCAGTTTTTCAGATAAATTAGTGTGTTCGCGAATAGGGAAAGCGATATTGTCGTAAACAGACATATCGGTAAAAAGCGCACCACTTTGAAAAAGCATACTCATGCTTTTACGTAACTCATATAAGTCATTGCGAGCAAGCTTTGGTATATCTTGCCCTTTAAACATAATACTGCCTGACTGCGGTTTTAATTGCCCGCCAATCAATCTTAATAAAGTTGTTTTACCAATTCCACTTGGCCCCATGATAGCCGTAACTTTTCCCTTAGGAATGGATAAGCTAATGTCATTATAAATTACACGTTCATCACGCTTAAAAGACATATTTTTAATATCAACAAGATTATCTGGCATATTATTAAAGGACATCACTGTAAATTAGTTTAAGTACGAAAGAATTCTAACCCAGCACGTGAAATACTTCATTAGAAATTAGTGATTAAATGTGTTCAAAGAACGTTAGGAAACGTCTATAAGTGTAAGAAATTGTAAGAACCTCTTAGCTAAGTTTTTAAATGCATGCTTTATTATCATCATATTCCTCGCTATTTAGTTAAAAATTGATTAATCAATGAGCATAATTAAAATTTTTCTGTAGGTTTTGATAAAACTTCTTTTTATTTTGTCCTCAACCAGCGACAATTTACCTTAACTGATGGGAGTCGTTAATGTTCATTCAAGTTTTAATTTTACTGGTAGCACTTGTAGTTTTGGTATGGAGTGCTGATAAATTTGTATTTGGTGCCTCTTCACTTGCGAGAAATTTAGGTATTTCTCCAATGATAATAGGTTTAACTATAGTTGCCATGGGGTCATCAGCTCCTGAAATGATGGTTGCCGCAACAGCTTCACTACAAGACAATCCTAATACAGCTATTGGCAATGCGATAGGCTCTAACATAACCAACATAGCCCTTGTTTTAGGTATTACGGCATTGCTTCAACCATTAACGGTTTCTTCAAGCACCGTAAAACGTGAAATCCCACTTATTTTAGCTGTTACAGCATTAGCCTATTGGATGCTGTCAGATTATCACTTTAGCTTTACTGAAGGCTTAATTCTTATTATCGGTTTTTTTGCCTACATAATTGCACTACTGGTTATTACATTAAGAAGAGCTAAAACAGCGCCAGTAGATGACCCTTTAATTTTAGGTGCTGAAAGTGATGTTCCTGAACCAGTTAGCACTGGCATGTCTGTACTTTGGTTAGTTGTTGGCATGATACTCCTCCCTTTAAGCGCCTCTTATTTAATAGATTCAGCTGAGTTTATTGCACGCTCTTTTGGAATAAGTGACTTAGTCATTGGTTTAACAATTGTGGCTATTGGTACTAGTTTGCCAGAACTTGCAGCGAGTATTGCTAGTATCATTAAAAAAGAGGATGATTTAGCTTTAGGTAATATCATAGGATCGAATATATTTAACATCTTGGCTGTATTATCATTAACTGGATTGATAGCGCCGGGCGATATTGATGAAAAGGCAGCGACGCGTGATGCGCCTATTATGTTAGGAGTGACTTTACTGCTCTTTGTTATTTGTTTTACTCGTAAGTTAGGTAATTTCAGAATCACTCGTCTCAAAGGCTTACTTTTACTGGGTATTTTCATTGCGTATCAAATATTACTTTTCTCGCCATTGAAATAAATTAACGAGACGACATCCATGAAACAATTTAAACAACTGGCTCTCAATGTTATTGATATTGAAAAACAAGCCATCGAAGATATTAAACAATATATAAACGATGATTTTGAATTAGCTTGTCAGTTAATGTTTAACTGTACAGGACGAGTTATTGTTATTGGTATGGGAAAATCTGGCCATATTGGTGGGAAAATAGCAGCGACATTAGCCAGTACAGGAACACCCGCTTTTTTTGTTCACCCTGGTGAAGCAAGTCATGGTGATTTAGGCATGATCAGACAAGATGATGTTGTGTTAACCATATCTAACTCAGGCGAAACCGCTGAAGTTTTATCTATAGTTCCCGTAATTAAACGCATGGGCAGCAAGTTAATTGCCATGACAGGTAATGCAAATTCAACGTTAGCTGATATAGCTGACACTCACATTTGTATTAAAGTTTCTCAAGAGGCTTGTCCTTTAGGATTAACGCCTACATCAAGTACCACTGCCACTTTAGTTATGGGAGATGCATTAGCTGTAGCCTTACTCAACGCGAGAGGTTTTACTGCTGACGATTTTGCATTATCTCACCCTGGTGGTAGCTTAGGTAAAAGATTATTACTACGATTATCTGATGTAATGCATAGCAATGAGCGCGTACCGGTAGTACAAAGTACGGCAAAAATTAAAGATGCACTCGTTGAAATGTCATTAAAAGGTTTAGGAATGACGGCTATTGTTGATGACAACAAATTGGTTGGATTATTTACTGACGGCGATTTACGTAGAATCTTAGATCAAAAAGTAGATATTCATCAAGATGAGATAACAAGTGTAATGACGAAGGATCCTACAGTCGCACCTCCCGATATGCTAGCCGCTGAAGCATTAAAAATAATGGAAGACAAAAAAATTAATGGTCTTATTATTGTTAACGAAAACAATACTCCTATTGGTGCGATGAATATGCACGACCTTCTGAAATCGGGGATCATATAAATGAACACACTTTACGGACATGTCGAACAAATCATTCTAGACAAAGCCAAACAAATAAAACTTTTTATTTGTGATATCGACGGGGTATTTTCAGATGGACGAATATATTTAGGAAATAATGGCGAAGAGCTAAAAGCTTTCCATACCAAAGACGGTTATGGCATAAAAGCATTAGGTGCAAGCGGAGTTGATGTTGCAGTAATTACTGGCCGACAATCAAATATTGTACAAACAAGAATGACGGCTCTCAATGTAAAATATATTATTCAGGGCCAAGAAAATAAATTACCCGCATTAAAAGAAATATTAACCCAAATGAATTGTGCGCCTGAACAAGTCGCTTATATTGGTGATGACATGCCTGACTATGAATGTATGGCTTATGTTGGCTTAAGTATTGCCGTAAATGATGCTCATCCTCAAATATTACAACTTGCTCATTACACCACCTATACCAAAGGTGGTTTTGGTGCAGTACGAGAAGTGTGCGATTTAATTATGCAAACTCAAGGGACACTTGAACATGCAACTGGCGCTAGTATATGACTCGGCTATATAGCTTAGCTTTTTTTGCTTTATTATTAGCTGGTATTGCATACGGCTTAGTTGAGTGGTTGCAATCCAAAGAACAAATAACTGAAAATGTTGCTACTGAATTAACACCTGATTTTATTGCCGAATCGTTAAAAAGTAACACATTTAATAATAAAGGCGGGCTAAGCCATATAATTGATGCTCAAAGAATGGAGCACTATTCAGATATAGAAGTTACACACTTTGAGTTTCCAAGCTTAACGATATATCCAGAAAATAAAAATGTTCCATGGAAAGTCAGTTCAAAAGAAGGCACACTGTTTAAGAACAACCGTGTAAGCTTAAAAAACCGAGTAAAAATAGAAGCTACTGATCCTGATAGCTTGATACAAGAAATTCATGGTAAATCAATAGAATTAGATTTAAATACAAATATTATTAGTTCAGAACAAGCTATCGTCGTTTTAGGTAATGGCTTTACTATGTATGGCTCTGGGCTAATTGTTGATATTAACACCAAACAGATGACACTAACCGAACATGTGCAAACTATTTTCAAAAAAATTAAAAAGTAGCTTACTACTGCTTTTACTATCGTCATTAGCAAGCACGAGTGCTTTAGCTAAAAAAATTGATTTAAATCAAGAGCTAAGTATTGACGCCAGCCGTCAGTCAGCTGATCTTAAAAACAAAATATTCAGCTACATCGATAATGTTGTTATTAAACAAGGTACATTGATCATCAAAGCTGATTTAGTGCAAGTACTTACAGACACAACAACAGGTGAAAAAACCTATATAGCAAAAGGTAAGCCTGCAACCTTTGAACAAACATTAGAAGACGGTAAACCTATTAATCTTCAAGCTAATGAAATCAGATATGAACCGTCTTTAAATACCGTAACCATATCTGGGCAAGCGTTACTGAAACAAGATGGTAGCGAAGTAAGCGGTAGTAAAATTACCTATAACTCAGAAACAGAATACGTAAATGCTGAAAGTAATAAAAACGATAAAGTAAAAACAGTTATTCAGCCCAAAGAAAAAACAAAACCCACTTTATCTCAGGACATTCAATAAGTCATGACTACCTCAACGTTAATCGCAAAAGGTTTAGCTAAATCTTACAAAGGTCGTAAGGTTGTAAAAAATGTAGGGTTAAAGGTCAACGCTGGTCAAATCGTAGGTTTACTAGGGCCTAATGGTGCAGGAAAAACCACTTCTTTTTATATGATAGTCGGCCTTGTTCCTAACGATGAAGGCTCTATTGTTCTTAACGATGAAGACGTCACCTTATTACCTATGCACGAACGCGCTAGAAAAGGTATTGGATATCTGCCACAAGAAGCTTCAATTTTTAGAAAGCTAAGTGTATACGATAACATTATGGCCATCTTACAAACTCAAAAAGGCCTTAATGAAATCGAACGAGAAGAAAGATTAGAGCACTTATTGGAAGAATTTAATATTGGTCATATTAAAGATAATTTAGGTATGAGCTTATCTGGTGGTGAACGCCGCAGAGTCGAAATAGCCAGAGCACTTGCCGCAGACCCAAAATTTATATTATTAGATGAACCGTTTGCCGGCGTAGATCCTATTTCTGTTGGCGACATAAAAAAAATTATTATTCACTTAAAGCAACGTGGTATAGGTATATTAATTACAGACCATAATGTTCGAGAAACACTCGATGTTTGCGAGCATGCGTATATTGTAAGTCATGGTGAACTGATCGCTGAAGGGACCTCTGAAGAAATACTTTCCAATCAGCATGTAAGAGATGTATACCTTGGTGAACAATTTACGCTATAGTTATCTATAAGCAGTCAACAATATTTATATTGTTTTATCGTTTTGTATTATTAATGAATAGGATAAAAAATACGTAGATGCGCCCTTCTTTACAACTCCGTATCGGACAACATCTAACGATGACACCGCAGTTACAACAAGCCATCAAGCTGTTGCAACTCTCTACGTTGGATTTACAACAAGAAATTCAAGAGGCATTGGAGAGTAATCCTTTGCTAGAAGTTGATGAAAGTCCTTCTAATACCCAAGATGAATCAGTCAATAATTTAGAAGATGCATTTTCCGCAAATGCGACAAAAGAAATAGATTCAAAAAAAACAGACGGCACTGAAGACTCTTCCCCAACTATAGATGAAATGACAACCACAGAAGCCATGGGAAACACAGATATTCCTGAAGAGTTAAACATGGATACTACGTGGGACGAAAGCTACAGTGCTGGCGTATCAAACACAGGTAGCATTAGCTCTCCTTCTGAAGATTATACCTACCAAGGCGAAACTAAAGACTCGCTGCAAGATCACCTTTTATGGCAAATGGAATTAACACCTTTTAGTGACACAGACAAAACCATTGCAATAGCGATTATTGAAGCCATAGATGAATCTGGATATTTAACCGTTTCCTGTGAAGATATTTTAGACTGTGTTGGCATTGAAGGTGTTGAACTCGATGAAATACAAGCAGTACTAAAAAGAATTAACGTATTTGATCCTGTAGGTGTAGGGGCTCGTTCAGTCTCTGATTGTTTATTGATTCAACTGAATCAATTTGAACTAACAACGCCTTGGTTAAAAGAAGCCAAGCAAGTTGTTAAAGATTATATCGATCTACTAGGTAGTAGAGATTATCGTCAGTTAATGCGTAAAACACGCTTAAAAGAAGATCAATTACGTGAAGTCCTTCGCTTAATTCAATCATTAGATCCTCGTCCTGGTGACAGCGTAGTTAAAAGTGACGATCAATATGTTATTCCTGACGTATCCGTTGAAAAGAAAAATGGTCGTTGGGTTGTTGAGTTAAATCCAGATACCGCGCCTAAGTTGTCTGTTAACCAACAATATGCAGCAATGACACGTACCATGAAGTCAACAAACGATACACTATTAAAAGTGTCTAATTGTATTGTTCAGCGCCAGCAAGGCTTTTTTGAGCATGGCCCTGAATCTATGCGACCTATGGTTTTAAACGATATAGCCGAAGCCGTTGAAATGCATGAATCTACTATTTCACGTGTAACAACACAAAAATATATGCATACACCAAGAGGTATATTTGAACTTAAATACTTCTTCTCCAGCCATGTTAGTACCGAAAATGGTGGCGATTGCTCCTCAACAGCAATCAGAGAGCTTATCAAAAAACTTGTCGCCGCAGAAATTCCTGCCAAACCATTAAGTGATAATAAAATGGCAGAAATACTCGCCGAGCAAGGTATACAAGTGGCTCGTCGAACCGTAGCAAAATATAGAGAATCGTTGTCCATTCCACCATCAAACCAACGAAAAAGTTTAATTTAATTTTTCAAATATCACTAAAAGAGGGTTTAACTTATGCAAATCAATTTAACTGGTCATCATGTAGAAATCACAAACTCTTTACGCGAATACGTTAATACGAAATTTTCAAAATTAGAACGTCATTTTGATCAGATCAATAATGTTCATGTTGTGTTAACCATTGAAAAATCAAATCAAATAGCTGAATCTACTGTTCATTTAAAGGGAACAGAAGTACATGCTACAGCAGAAAACCATGATATGTATGCCTCAATTGACGCTTTAATCGATAAACTAGATCGTCAAATATTAAAACACAAAGGCAAAACAACCCACCATTAACCTATAAAAAACAGGCTTTAGTAGTAATTATGACTTTGCAAGATATCTTAATGCCAGATTGCACATTTTGTGCAGTATCTGGCTCTAGCAAAAAGCGCGTTCTCGATAAAATTTGTACCATAGCAGCAGATAAAATTGTTGAACATAGTGCATACGAATTACTCGAAAGCCTAATCGCAAGAGAAAAACTAGGATCAACAGGAATAGGCAACGGTATTGCTATTCCTCATGGTCGTTTACCTAATGCAAAATCAGTTGTAGCAATTATTGTAACTACCGATATACCTGTAGATTTTGACGCAATCGACAACAAGCCTGTTGATATTTTTATTGCGTTATTCGTTCCCGAAGACGCTTGTAAAGAACATTTAACCACTTTGCAGAGTATTGCTAAGCTATTCAGTGATAAGCAAATAGCAAAACAAGTGCGTAAATGCCAAAGCAATGAAGCTTTGTATAATCTTATTCAAGAAAATAGAAATTAGTCGTTATAAAAAGGAACGAACAGTTCAATGAAGTTAATCATAGTAAGTGGACGTTCTGGTTCAGGAAAGTCTGTCGCATTAAGAGTGTTAGAAGATCTAGGTTATTATTGTGTCGACAATATTCCAGTTAATTTACTACCGGCACTAACACATACCGTTATCAATGATTATGAAAATGTCGCAGTGAGCATTGACGTACGTAATTTACCTAACAACCCTCAAGATGTTTCTGAAATATTAGACTATCTCCCTAGTACTGTTGATTTAAATATTTTATACCTAGATGCTGATGACAGTGATTTAATTAGACGATTCAGTGAAACAAGAAGGTTACATCCTCTCATTAAGCAAAATATAGCTCTCGATCAGGCTATCGCCTTGGAAAAAAAATTATTAGAACCAATATCTACCCGTACAGGTTTATACATTAATACCAGCCAACTATCGCCTCACCAACTTGCAGATTTAGTAAGAGAGCGTATTTTGGGTAAAAAGTCTGGCTCTATGGTGGTTGTATTTGAATCATTTGGTTTTAAGCATGGCGTACCGCAAGATGCTGATTATGTGTTTGATGCACGCTTTCTTCCTAATCCCTTTTGGGATAAAGAATTAAAAGCCTATACAGGATTAGATCAACCGGTAAAAGACTATTTATCAAGCCAACCCATAGTCACTAAATTTATATGGCAGATTAATAGTTTTATGATGACCTGGTTACCTCACTTAGAACGTAACAACCGAAGTTATGTTACCATTGCTATTGGCTGTACTGGCGGAAAGCACCGTTCAGTCTACATAGCTGAGCTTCTAGCAAATAATTTAAGAAAAGAACGCGAAGATGTTCAATCACGACACAGAGACATCACCATAGCAAGTACCTAAGGGTGGCGTAGATATAAGGTTATCCCATGAAAAAATGTGAAAAAACCCTAGTTATAACTAATAAACTTGGCTTACATGCCCGCGCGGCAACAAAACTGGCACAGTTATGTCAAAAATTTAATACCTCAGTAACTGTTTCTTTAGATGATAACTCTGCTGATGCAAGTAGTATTATGGGGTTAATGCTATTAGCTGGTAGCCAAGGTAAAACCGTTACAGTTGTAACGGAAGGTGTTGATGCGGAAGAAGCAATAAAAAGTATTTGCCAATTGTTTTCTGACAAATTTGACGAAGAAGAATAACCGCGTTGTAAGTTCTCTATCACAACATTCACTAGAAAAAAGCTGAAAAAACAATTAAGTTAAGTTAAACTAACTGTCATAAGTACCCCCAAATATTGTCATACTCAATACAGATAATGTGTACTATTTAGCGTTACTCATAAATGATACCAAGTTAATTAATTGGCCACTTAGCCATTTATGATTCAACTTGATATAACACAACATCAATTATTACGAGTTCTTTTTCAGTAGAATTCAAAGTATGAAGTAAACATAATCCGCCTAAGAAGCTAAATGAAGGGTTTTATGCCAGAAATTGCAGAACAAGAATATAACCAACAAAAACTCCTAGAAGTTAATGCCGCACTCGGTAGCGGTATGTTTGTTTACGTTCGAAAGTTACTGCAAAACATGCCCTCTTATGACTTAGCTTTAATTTTAGAGTCATCTCCTCCTAAAAGTCGTACTGTTTTATGGCAACTTATCGATCCCGACAATCATGGGGATGTTCTAGAAGAACTAAATGAAGAAGTTCGTAAAGGCATTCTAAAAAGTATGCATCCTGAAAAGCTCGCAGCTGTTGCTGAGGGCATGGATGTAGATGATTTAGCGGAAGTACTAAGAACATTACCCGATAGCGCCTATCAAAGCGTATTAAACTCAATGGACTCTCAAGACAGAAGTCGTGTGGAGCAAGCATTATCATACGAGGAGGATACTGCTGGCGGTATTATGAATACCGACACCATTACCATTCGTCCTGATGTGTCGGTAGATGTGGTATTAAGGTATTTACGTTTAAAAGGTAAGCTACCTGAGTCTACCGATTCTTTTTATGTGGTGGACAGGTCTGATAAATTTATCGGTTCAGTGTCTCTAGCCGCAATAGTAACAGCAAAGCCAGATGTTATAACATCAACCCTTATCGACAAAGACATAGAAGCGATTTCAGTTAACATGCCTGAAAATGAAGTTGCTCAATTATTTGAAAGGTATGACTGGTTTTCTGCACCCGTTATTGATGATAACGGACATTTACTAGGTCGTATTACTATAGATGACGTTATCGATATAATTCGTGAAGAAGCTGAGCACTCTATGATGAGTATGGCGGGTTTAGATGACGAAGCCGATACTTTCGCTCCCGTATTAAAAAGTACGCAACAACGTTCTATCTGGCTAGGTGTTAACTTAATCACGGCGTTACTCGCAGTAGCCGTTACCAGTATGTTTGAAGGATTATTTGAACAACTTGCTATTTTAGCCGTACTTAACTCTCTTGTACCTAGTATGGGCGGAGTTGCAGGAAATCAAACATTAACGCTTGTCATACGCGGTATGGCACTAGGACATGTCGGTGAAAGTAACTCTAAAACCTTATTATTAAAAGAGCTTGCTGTTGGTTTTCTTAATGGCCTCATTTGGGCGCTACTCATTGCGAGTGTTGTCGCTATATGGAAACAAGACTTTACTTTAGGTGCTGTTATCGCCTTTGCTATGTTAATGAATATGACAGCAGCAGGAATAGCTGGCGTATCAGTACCATTATTACTTAAACGTATGAATATTGATCCTGCCTTAGCGGGTAGCGTAATATTAACCACAGTAACAGATGTAGTAGGTATATTTGCCTTTTTAGGCACAGCGACCTTACTTTTAACTTAGTTAACCTGAACTTTGGTTAAGCTACTTTACTCAATAACGCTATTTAAGCGCCTATCTGCGTTGTTTTTACTTCCAATAAACCAGTTATTGTTATTGATACGCAAACACGCCTTGATATACTCTTAAATTCCTCACTGAGCTTAATTGTCTTATAAAAACTCAAGGTATACCAAGTGCTTTTTATAAATATTTATTATAAATCAAAATATTATAAAACCCGTTAACCAAAGTTCAGGTTAGTTATAAAAAACGCCCATTACCTTAGTAGTGAGCGTTTTTAATGATAATGAAAAGTCATTGAGTATTAATTCACTCAAGTTCGGATTAATTAATTTCCAGCAACCTGCATTTCATTCATTAATAAAGAGCCTGTACGGATACTTCCTCTCATATCAACATCATCACCTACAGCGATTAAACCTTTAAACATATCTTGCAAGTTACCCGCTATCGTCACTTCAGAAACAGGAAAAGCTATCTCGCCATTTTCTACCCAAAAGCCTGCAGCACCACGCGAATAATCACCATTTACAACATTCACACCTTGGCCCATAAGCTCAGTAACTAAAAAGCCTGTACCAAGCTTTTTCAACATTTGATCAAAATTACCACCTCGACCTTCGCCTTCGGCATTTAATACCCAATTATGAATGCCTCCCGCATGCCCTGTGGTTTCTAAACCAAGTTTTCGAGCTGAATATGTGGTTAATAAATATGTTTCTAAACAGCCTTTAGTAATAATTTCTCTATCAATAGTTTTAACACCTTCACTATCAAACGAGCTACTGGCTAACGCCCCTTTAATATGAGGTCGTTCACTGATATTTAAAAAATCAGGGAATACCGACTTACCCACACAATCTAACAAAAATGACGATTTTCGATATAAGTTACCACCGCTAATAGCTGCAATAAAGTGGCCAAAAATAGTATTAGCAATATCCGCTCTAAACATTACAGGCACTTTACCCGTAGGTAGTTTTTGTGGATTTAATCTTGATAATGTTTCAATCGCAGCTTGTTTACCTACGGTTGCAGCAGCATCTAACAGATCAAACTTTCTATTCACTGTATAAGCGTAATCACGTTGCATATCGTCACCTTCACCAGCGATCATTACGCAGCTTAAACTGTGTCGAGTACTCGGATACCCCACTAGCTGTCCATGTGTATTACCATATACTTTAAAACCTTCAAATGTATCTAAACTTGCTCCATCTGAATTTGTAATACGCTTATCGTAAGCTAATGCACTTTCTTCACACGCCTTGGCTATTTCAATGGCTTGATCAGTATTCATTGCTTTAGGGTGATATAAATCTAAGTTTTCTGGCTCCATGGCAAGTAAAGACTTTTCAGCTAAACCAGAACAATCATCAATAGAGGTATACTTAGCAATATTTACCGCTGCTTGCACAGCTTGCTGTAATGCTCCTTCCGAAAGGTCTGCAGTTGACGCGCTACCTTTACGGCCTCCAATATATACTGTTAGCCCTAAAGCACCATCATTGGTAAATTCGACCGTTTCTACTTCGCCCATACGAGTACCAACACTTAAGCCTTGTTGTCTGCTCATCGCAACTTCAGCAGAATCAACACCGAGTGACTCAGCTAATTCTAATACTTTAGATACGCGATCTTTTACTTGTTCAAGTTGGCTAATAATACCGTTTGATTCTGTCATGGTTAAATTTAAGTCTCTAATATATTTAGTGGTTGATGAAATACTTACAATAAGCTTGCCTACTATTTTGTAGATTATCTATTTTTGGATTACCTAGGTGTAGTATACTATTGCTAATTTCAATTATATTAACAAACATTATGCCCCAGTCTGCTAACGATATCGACGAATTAGATGAAGATTTAAAAAGTAAATCTGAAATAAAACGTGAAATGCACAAATTACAAGATTTTGGACAAAAATTAGTAGAAATGTCTAAACATCAACGTAGTCGTCTACCCTTAACTGAAGAGCTAAAAGACGCTATGATTCTGGCAGACAAAATTCTCAACAAGCATGAGGCATTACGTAGACACATTCGGCATATTGCAAAAATATTGGCCGAAACAGATCTGGAACCTATTCATCAAGCTATGGATGTTATGGCAAATAAACATCAACAAGAAGCGGTTAAGCATACTCGATTAGAAGCGCTAAGAAATGAGCTAATTGAGGGCGGTAATGAATCTATCGAGTCTTTACTTGCTGAACATCCTACAATGGAAAGACAAAAGCTTCGTCAGCTAGTACGTCAAGCAACTAAAGAAGCAAAAGCAGAAAAGCCCGCGAAATATTTTAAAGAGTTAATCGCTTACCTCAAAGCTAACATCACTTTTTAGTCATTACACTCCACAAGCTTACATTGCTACATTGAATGATCAGTTATACCTATTTTATTATTGAGATTGGTATAACCGCTTACTCAGTAGAACAAGGGCAATCCCTCCTAGCACCATTATTGTCGATATTTGTAAGCGGGTTGTCATGACTTCATTCATAAATAAAACACCACCTAAAGTTGCGATAACGGGTACTAAAAGCTGAAGTACTGCAGCTTTAGTTGTTGTTAAACCTGTTAAAGCACTATACCAAATAGCATATCCTATTCCCGACATGACAGCGCCAGATAAAACAGCAAGTAAAATACCGCGATGAGAATACTCTGTAGTAAAAATAGTAAGTAGCGTCAACACAAGAACAAACGGGATAGTACGGAAAAAATTATAACAAGTATCCATTAGAGGAGACTTTGACCCCTTACCGATTAAAGTGTAACCCGCCCAAGCAATGCCAGATAACATCATTAAAATAAAGCCAATCAAAGAAGGTGTCGTTAAATCCGGATAAATAAGATAAATAAAGCCAATACAAGCTAAGCCTAAACCACACCATTCTGCTTTTAGTAATTTATGCTTAGTAAGTAAAACAGATAAAACCATACATATTTGAACAGAACCAAACAAAATAAGTGCCCCCGTTCCAGTATCTAAATATCCATAAGCATAAGAAAATGAAAGCGCATAAACAAATAACAAAACACTACCTAACCAGCTACCTTTAGCCAACTTAGAACTAATTCCATTTCCTTGTTTATCGGTACTTTTCTCTTCTTTTTGACGATATTGCTGAAAAATCAAGATCAGGTAAAGAGCAATGCTGCCAGATAAAAGGCGAATAATAGTAAACCCTGCGGGATCAATATAGTCTTGGCCTAATGCTATGCGACAAAGAACTGAATTAGCAGCAAACGCCACTAAAGAGAGTAAGGTTAATATAAAAACCATTATACAATCGTTATCTTATTTTTATTAATCATAGATATAGGTAGACCTGTTCAGAATGAATTAACTTACAAAGTAAAATAACGAGTAAACACTTTATACAATTCAGTACCTTGATTTACGCTTGCTGATGCAAAGTGCAATATGGGTAATACATCGTAATCTAAGGTGATTTTATGTAACGGCTCACCATCACCGTAATTATCCATACGTAAAATTTGAGCTAAAGGCTTTCCTGCTGGTAATGGTGTTCCAAATTCAGCAAGATAATCGACCATTCCTCCCATGGGAGAATAGTAAGCTTTATAATCTTTTAAATAGCATGCGTAACGTTTTATACTTTCTGGTTTTAATGACGGATTTTCAATCACATTTTTACTTTGTAGGTAAGTTAAAATACTTAAGGCATCTTGATAAGCTTCCGCTAAATCTATTTGCTCTTGAGAACCAAGCTCTACAGTAAAACTTTCTTTAACGCACGTTTTCGAGCTTATTGAAAAAGTATTTCCTGCGTTATTCAGTGCTTCTTGTAGTGTCCACCACGAACAAAATGTCGCCTCATCTAATGCGCCGCTAAAAACATTTGGGATCAATATGGTATGAGGAATATTAAAATACGATGCACTTTCTTGCGCATATTCAGGGCAATATAAGTGTTTACTAGAAATGGGCCCTGTATGTAAATCTAAAACAATATCTGCTTGATGGGCGAGTTGCTGTAACTGGTAAGCAATTCTTTGCCCTGTTGTAAGACCAAACTCGTTGTTTTGAAGTTTTTTATCAATACTATCGATAAGTTGTTGTTTGAATGCGGCTTGAATATCAGACGGTTGTGCATTTTTATATTGTTCAACAAAAGGAGCAATGATACTTTCATCAAAATAATACATGCGATTCCAATTCACTCCCGTAATAGGATCAAATCGGCCTAACGTATATTCACCATTTTTATGATTACAACCTACAGGGTTTGCGTAAGGAACAAAGGTGATGTCACCATTAACTTTTGTATCTTTTAAAATTTCAAGCAATTGAAATATAACTGCATTGCCTTGAACTTCAGCGCCATGCATATTGGCTTGAATATACACGCTAGGAAAACCTTCACGACCTTTAATTCTATATACTGGAACGGTTAATTGCGCACCGCTTGCCATCTCACCAACGTGCATGACTTCTTTAGAAATGTTATTCAACTCACTACCCGTAATAAACGATTACATCTAGCTCGCTAATATAGCATCTTCTATTTGCACTAATCTATCCTGTCCCCAACAACTTACTTCCTTATATTTAAAACAAGGAACACCCCATAAGCCCATATTATTTAATGTAAGATGGTTATTGTCTGACCATAGTTGCCAGTCGTTATCTTTGCCATATTCGATAGCATCTTCATAACTAATACCGGCCTGAGCACAAATTTTCTTTATATTTTTATCTAGAGATAAATCAAGTTCTTCTACGAATACCGCTTCAAAAGCAGCTTCAATAAATTCGTACGACTTATTGTTTTTCTCTGCAAACACAAAAATTTTATATATGTTTATAACCCCTTCTTTGAGTGGATTAACATAACCTTTAAAAGAAATATTTAATTTTTTTGCCTCTCTTGCAGCATCTAACAGCATATATCGCTGCTTATACTCTGGCATTACAACACCTCTCATACTCATAGGAACTAAAGGTTTTATCACAAGAGGAACTTGATATTTATCGCTTAACTTCTTTGCTTGTATTAATCCTATATAAGCAAACGGACTATTTATAGAAATATAAGCTTCAAGGGTAGTTTCTAAGGACTTTACTGACTTATTATCAAATAATTGTAAGGTGTTTTTGTCATAGATAACTGTTTCATTTTCTTTAGACAATCCCTTATCATTTAAAAGAAACTCTAAGTGTTCTAAACGATCTATTCCTAAAAACCATTCGCCACAAAAAAATATTGAACCAGTAGCATGGCTTCCTCTTCTAAAAAGCCTCCGCTGGTTATTTATTTGTGCAGTGATCACTGGAGTCGATAAAGGAAAATGATCTGTATAATTATCTAACCACGTATCATTAAAAACCGTTAACGCATCTTGTACGTTTTTTACAGTTAACAACCACGTTTGCTGCCCTGTTACTAACGCTTTTACTGTTGGGAATGATTTAACGCTAGATAAAGCATATTTACTGGCAATATAATTCGCATCTTTGAGCGCCCATTGTTTTACTAAGGGTATATTTACTTCAGAACTCGGCGTGGTTTCTGCAACTAAATATAATTTAAACGTTAAATTAAATCGCTTTTCGATATCTGCAAGCACTTGCACCAGCATAAAACTATGCGGATCGTTTAATGACAGATACACATCTGCTATAGGTTTATTACCAAAAAATAAAGGGAGATTATAAAATCTGTAGGTTAAAAATGACCGACGCATATGACTTTGTAACCAATGTACTTTCATCCATGCTTTTAATTTGCTAAAAATAAGTTACTCCATAACTGTCGATCAATAATATAATGTTATTTTAACGTTAAAAAAATGTAAATAAAATGTTTTTTTCAATTAGCAATTGATCAACCCATTAGGATCAGGCTAATGATTACAGTAGAATGCACGATAATTATATAGTCGTATCAGTGAACCCGTATGTCTTCAAATAATGTAAACCAAATTTTATCAAGAAATATTAATAGCCTAGAGGCCATCCAACCTTTATTTATCAACCTAAAGCATGATGGTTTTATTCAAGAATATTTATTGCATTTCCCTCAAGCTAGTCTTTCTTGCTATAACACAAATTTTGAAGATTATTCCTTACATCTACACAACAAAAATATTCACTGTTCATTTTCAGCTAATTATCAAACAGAAAAAAAACACGATTTAGTTATTATCGCATTTCCCAAGAGTAAAGCAGAGCTAAACTTTACTTTAAGTATGATTGCTCACGCAACAACGCCAAATACGAAAATAATTATAGTTGGTGAAAACAAAAGTGGCATAAAATCACTTGAAAAGGTGGCTGAAAAAACCTTAGTTAATTGTCAAAAATTTGATTCTGCGCGGCACTGCTTGCTGTTTGCTGCTAGTCTCGCAACTATCCCTCCTTTTAAACTAGATGACTGGTATAGTTATTACGACGTTGATATAAACAAAGTCCAAATAAAAGTTGCAGCATTACCTGGTGTGTTCAGCCACAAAGGTTTAGATAAAGGTACTCGAGTGTTACTAGAACACCTACCCACAATTAAAAGCGGAGATATGCTAGATTTTGGTTGTGGTGCAGGAGTTATAGCAAACTTTATCGGGAAAAAGTATCCAGAGGTAAAACTCAACTTATTAGACGTAAATGCGCTCGCACTGGAATCATCACACAAAACACTAAAATTAAATAATTTATCCGGTAACGTATTTGCTTCTAATAGCTTATCCGAAGTAAAAAATAAATATGACGTTGTTGTGTCAAACCCTCCTTTTCATCAAGGCGTTACGACTAATTATCAAGCTACGGAAAGTTTTTTAAGTGGTATCAAACAATATTTACGTAATAATGCTCATGTTTTCATTGTGGCTAACAGCTTTCTCAAATATGAACCTATCATGCAAAAGACTATCGGTAAAACATCACGCTTACTCTCCGAAAAAGGTTTTACAATATATAAATGTGGAGCCTGATATTTCTCAAAATATTTTATTAATGGCATTGAGCATACACTCGTTAAGATTAAGTAATTAAAATACGATAAAATAAACACTTAACGACACTAGACATATAAGATAAATACTTTTATTTAAAAAATATCTTAATATTAATGTAGCTAATTAATGCAAAATGTAAAATTTGTGTTAACTTAAATAGTATAGAGGATGGTTAGATTATTTCTTAGCCAATATAAATATATTTTTATATTTTATACACCTATAGCAGCATTGTGTTTTAGCTCAGGGTTATATAACATAATATACAATCGGCTAGTTAACCAATAATAAACATACTGATTCTCGATTTATAGCTTTTATTACCTATAAGTACGTGGAATTAACCTGGACGAAATCAAATGCAAAAAACTCATATACTTATCGTAGAAGACGAAGAAGTTACACGATTTAGCCTACGAAATTTATTTGAAGCAGAAGGTTATCTTGTATCTGAAGCAACAGATGGCGAAAGCATGGATCAACAGCTACAACAGCATGCTATTAATCTCGTTATTATGGATATAAACCTCCCTGGGAAAAATGGCTTACTACTCGCTAGAGAATTAGCAAGTAATCGTGATATGGGCTTGATATTTTTAACTGGCCGAGATAGCGATATAGATAAAATACTTGGATTAGAAATTGGTGCAGATGATTATTTAACCAAACCATTTAATCCACGAGAACTCACTATAAGAGCTAGAAATATCTTAAGTCGCATTTCAAGTACGAGTTCTGAATCAGACAATGCGGTTATTACCTTTAATCAATGGACACTAGATGGCAATTCAAGAAAAATGACTTCGCCAAAGGGTGATGTTATTGCCATACCAAGAGGTGAATATAGAGCGTTACACCTTCTCATTGAAAATGCAGGTCAAATAGTAACAAGACAACAATTAATTAAAGAAATGACAGGCCGAGATTTACGTTCTAATGACCGAACAGTTGATGTAACAATCCGACGTCTTCGTAAACATTTTGAATCTATAGAAGGTTCTACTGAATTAATCAATACCATTCATGGTGAAGGATATAGATTCATTGGCACCGTTGATTAATTAAAATCAGAGAATGGTTAAAAGCATCTACGATGCTTTACTTAACCATTCTCTAAATTCATTGTAAGCATTCGTATTCAATTCATTTAATTCTTCTAAATACATTTTTTTAGTCGCTTCAACTTCTTCACTTTTCTCAATAGCAGCCAATTTCTTGTGTACAAGTAGCAGACCTACACTTCCTGCAGCTCCTTTCATCTTATGGCAACTCTCTTGCCAAAGCTTTTGTTTTTCAGAAACCACTGTATCTGAAATTTCTTCAATATAAATAGCGGACTGACCTATATAAAGATCTAGCATCTGTTGAACAACAGATTTACCTAAATTATCAATATAACCTTGTAACAAACTTAAATCTAAGTGCTCAGTTTGATTCACTTTTATTCCTTTTTATTTGATCTACTTTTAATAAAAACTATTGTACCAAGCCAGTAAAAAAAGTTATACGAACATTTACTTTTATCATCGATAACCAGCATAAATATTGATTTTAAATGAGCTTTCCGTCAGAATAGCCGCGATTTAGATATGGGCGCAGTATTCCATTATTACTTATTGTTCTACACGATAAATTTTTAGTTCTTTATCCATATTAAAAATACGATAAACTCTGTGCCTTGAATTTTAATGCTTAAGTAACCACATAATAAGCCATTACAACATTTAGCTATAAATAGCGGAGTATAAATGCCAACATCAATGCCTGATATTGCCAATCACACTACAGCACAAACTGAAGGTACTTTAGATTGGGTAGGTATGAGCAATATCGAGATGCCTATTGTAGTCGCATCGAAAAACGAATCGGAACGTATGGTTTCGGCACATGTTGACGCATTTGTTAATCTTAAAGAGCCAAAAGCTAAAGGTATACACATGTCTCGTTTATACCTTCAATTAGACGATTTATCGAATAATGGCGTACTGGATCATCAAAGTTTAGTCACACTACTTGATGGTTTTATCAGTAGCCATCAAGATTTGAGTGATAATGCCAAGGTGCAATTCAACTTTGACTATCATTTGCGTAGAAAGTCACTGATCAGTGGCAAGCAAGGCTGGAAAGCCTACCCGGTTACCATTACAGGTCGAGTAAATAAAGGTAAACTAACTGTAGAGTTAAGCATAGATATAAGATATTCATCTACATGCCCATGTTCTGCGGCACTTGCTAGACAGCTGATTCAAAAAGCATTTTCGGATAAATTTAGCTCACAAGAGCAAATAGATTTAGAAGACGTACATGCTTGGTTAGGGACAACAGAAGGTGTTGTTGCTACACCACATAGTCAACGCTCTGTTGCTGAAATTAAAGTACTACTAAATAATGAATCACAAGAATTTCCGATCACATATTTAGTCGATCTTGTTGAAGGCGCCTTAAAAACTCCTGTACAAGCTGCAGTAAAACGTGAAGACGAACAAGAGTTTGCTCGCTTAAACGGTCAAAACTTAATGTTTTGTGAAGATGCAGCTCGTCGATTACAACATGCGATGAACCAAACAACTAACATTGATGATTTTTGGCTGAAAATAAACCATTTAGAATCTTTACATGCTCATGATGCTGTTAGCATTACGACTAAAGGTATTCCAAACGGTTACCAAGCTTAATTATGTTGAAAAGCAAAGTAGTTTCTTTAAATAAAAAACCACTTTGCTTACTTTAAATCAAAAAGCATAAATCATCTTAAATTACATTAACTTAACTCTGCATCAACAAATAAACATCTTTCTTTTTATTCAATACATTCAATTAAAGTGAATAAAAGCCCAATAAAAACTGAATATATAAGCTATAACCTATAACCAAAACGACTATGTAATAAATTTACATACAATTGAAGAATATAACTAAAAAATGTACCAAACTGCTCATTTATCCTTCTTATCACTCCATAAATAACTAAAAAAATAAAATAAAAGTACAATATATTCATATAGATACATAAATGTAAGTAAGTTACGAGCAAATACTCTATTTTTATTGACCTTTTTATAAAAAGTGTTTAATCTAGCGGGTTCCTCTTGGCTAAAAAATAGGGTGTTTATGCATTTTTTACATAACTTTATTCTTTTTTTTAATTCCTGTATTGCCAAGACGATATAATAATTAGGAGAGACAACATGCAGCTTTATGATCCCAACTTCCAAAAAGACAATTGTGGATTTGGTTTAATCGCTCATCAACATGGTGAAACGAGCCATAAGCTCATTAAAACCGCTATTCATGCTTTAGACCGTATGCAACACCGTGGTGGCATCGCTGCCGACGGTAAAACAGGCGACGGTTGTGGTTTATTAATGCAAAAACCCGATTCATTTTTTCGCGCTATTGCCGAAGAAAACAATTGGCAATTAGGTCGTAAGTACGCGGTAGGGATGATCTTTTTAAATCCCGATCCAATCGAGGCTGCTCTTTCTAAAAGGATTTTCGAAGAAGAATTATCAAGAGAAACACTAACATTAGTTGGCTGGAGAGAGGTTCCTACTGATAAATCAATTTTAGGTGAAATTGCTGCAGGAAATTTACCGGCTATTGAACAAGTATTTGTTGATGCTCCTCCAGGATGGCGTAATCGCGATCTAGAGCGTCGTCTATACATGGCGCGTCGTCGTGCTGAAAAACGTATTACTGATGAACGTTTTTATGTTGCAAGCTTATCTTGCTCTGTAATAATCTACAAAGGCTTAGTCATGCCTGTAGATTTACCAAATTTTTACTTAGACTTAGCTGATATTCGCTTACAAAGCGCGATCTGTGTATTCCATCAACGTTTTTCTACAAATACATCTCCACAGTGGCATCTAGCGCAACCTTTCCGCTTTTTAGCTCACAATGGCGAAATTAATACCATTAAAGGTAACAGACAGTGGAGTCGCGCGCGTACCTACCGCTTCCAATCACCTTTGTTACCCGATTTACAAGATGCTGCACCATTTGTTAATGAAAGTGGTTCTGACTCTTCATCATTAGATAACATGCTTGAGCTATTTTTAGCCGGTGGCATGGATTTATACCGTGCAATGCGCTTGCTTATGCCTCCTGCGTGGCAAAATAGCCCTTGTATGGATGATGACCTAAAAGCATTTTATGAATTTAACTCAATGCACATGGAACCATGGGACGGCCCTGCTGGGGTTGTTATGACTAACGGTCGTCATGTTGCTTGTAACCTAGATAGAAATGGCTTACGTCCTGCTCGTTACGTTATTACACGTAATGGCTTCATTACACTAGCTTCTGAAGTAGGTATTTGGGATTACGGCGAAGATGAAGTGGTAGAGAAAGGACGTGTAGGTCCTGGAGAAATGCTTGCTATAGATACCTATACAGGTAAAGTATTCAATTCTGCCGCGATCGATAATGAATTAAAAGTACGTCACCCATACAGAGAATGGTTAGATAGTAATATTCGCCGCTTAGTACCATTTGGTGAATTAGCGGGTGATCTCATTGGTAAACGTGCTTTTGACGATAAAGAAATATCTACATACCATAAATTATTCAACTATAGCTATGAAGAAATTCATCAAGTAGTTAAAACAATGGCTGAAAATGGTCAAGAAGCGACGGGTTCTATGGGTGATGATACACCTATGGCTGTATTATCTAGTCAATCACGTTCTTTGTATGATTATTTCCGTCAACAATTCGCGCAAGTCACAAACCCTCCTATTGATCCATTACGTGAACGTTACGTTATGTCTTTAGGTACATGTATTGGTCGCGAGCATAACGTTTTCAATGAAACAACAGGTCATGCTGACCGTATTTTATTTGAAACGCCGGTCCTTATGTACACAGGTTTAAAGCAATTACGTGAACTGGATCCTGAACATTATAAAAGCCATACAATAGCTTTAAACTATGATCAAACAGAAGGCTTAGAAGCTGCTATAATTCGTGTATGTAACGAAGCTGTTGATTTAGTACGCAACCAAAACACGGTTATTTTAATATTATCTGACCGTAAAATTGCAAAAGGTAAGTTACCTATTCCTGCGGCTATGGCTGTAGGTGCTGTACAAAAACGTTTAGTAGATGAACAACTACGTTGTGATTCTAATATGGTTGTTGAAACAGGCTCTGTACGTGACTCACATCAATTCGCTGTACTTCTTGGTTTAGGCGCTACAGCAATTTATCCATACTTAGCTTATGAAACTATTGAACAACTTGTTGAACAAGGTCAAATTGATCTTCCAGTTCGAGAAGCTGTTGTTAGCTACCGTAATGGTATTGACAAAGGTTTGTTAAAAATACTCTCTAAAATGGGTATTTCAACGATAGCAAGTTACCGCTGTGCAGGTTTATTTGAAGTTATCGGCTTAAACGATAACATCATGAAACTTTGTTTCCCTGAGTTACCTAGTCGTCTTCAAGGTGCAGATTTTGAAGATATTGAACAAGACAACATTAACTTAGCCCGTAAAGCATTTTTACCACATCAAAAACTACCTCATGGCGGTTTATTAAAGTATGTACATAATGGTGAATACCATGCGTATAACCCTGATGTTGTAAGTACTTTACAAAAAGCAGTTCGTTCGGGTGAATATTCTGATTATCGCATATACGCCGATACGGTAAATAATCGCCCTGTTGCTATGTTACGTGATCTTCTTGCATTAAAAGATGATACACAAAGTATTGATATTAGCCGTGTTGAACCTGATAGCGAAATGTTTAAACGTTTTGATAGTGCTGCTATGTCTATTGGTGCATTAAGTCCTGAAGCTCATGAAGCTTTAGCGATTGCAATGAACCGCTTAGGTGGTTATTCAAACTCAGGTGAAGGTGGTGAAGACGAACGACGTTTTGGTACAGTGAAAAACTCACGTATCAAACAAATCGCTTCAGGTCGCTTTGGGGTTACTCCACATTACTTAGTAAATGCTGACGTACTACAAATCAAAGTAGCGCAAGGTGCTAAACCAGGTGAAGGTGGTCAATTACCTGGTGATAAAGTATCACCATTAATTGCTAAATTAAGATTCTCGGTTCCAGGTGTAACATTAATCTCACCTCCTCCGCATCATGATATTTACTCAATTGAAGATTTAGCTCAGCTAATTTTCGATTTAAAACAAGTTAACCCTAAAGCTGTTGTATCCGTTAAGTTAGTATCTGGCCCAGGTGTTGGAACTATTGCTTCTGGTGTAGCTAAAGCTTACGCAGACTTTATTACTATTTCAGGTTATGACGGTGGTACAGCTGCAAGTCCATTAACCTCTGTAAAATATGCAGGTTGTCCGTGGGAGCTAGGCTTAGCTGAAGCTCATCAATCACTTGTTTCAAATGGTTTACGTCATAAAGTACGCTTACAAGTTGATGGCGGTTTAAAAACTGGTATCGATATTGTTAAAGCTGCTATTTTAGGTGCTGAAAGCTTTGGTTTCGGTACAGCTCCTATGATAACGTTAGGATGTAAATTCTTACGTATATGTCATTTAAATAACTGTGCAACAGGTGTTGCAACACAAGATGACGTGCTTAGAGAGCAGTTCTTTAAAGGTTTACCTGATCAAGTAATGAATTACTTTAAATTTATTGCACACGACGTACGTGAAATTTTAGCTAAACTAGGTGTTGAAAGCTTAACAGATATTATTGGTAGAACAGATTTATTAGTACCTTTAGCGGGCATTACAGCTAAACAGCAGAAACTGGACTTATCTCCAATTATTGCGCCTGTTATTGCTGGTCCTAATACAGCTCAATACAAAACGGAAGATAACGTGGCGTATGACGAAGGTAAGCTTAACCAAGAAATGTTAGCTGCAGCTTCAGATGCTATAGCACATAGCACAGGTGGAGAATATAGATTTACTATTCAAAATACTGATCGCTCTGTGGGTGCCTCTTTATCTGGTGAAATCGCTCGTCATCATGGCGATCAAGGTATGGCTGCCTCACCAATTAAGATTAGTTTATCAGGTACGGCTGGGCAAAGCTTTGGTGTATGGAATGCTGGCGGTTTAGAGCTTTCATTAACGGGTGATGCAAACGACTATGTAGGTAAAGGCATGGCTGGTGGTAAGTTAACTGTTAAACCACCAAAAGGTGTTGCTTACCTTTCACACGAAACCATGATTATGGGTAACACCTGTTTATATGGTGCAACAGGCGGTAAATTATACGCATGTGGACGCGCTGGTGAACGATTTGGTGTTCGTAACTCTGGTTGTCATGCTGTTGTTGAAGGTACAGGTGATCATACTTGTGAATACATGACAGGTGGTGTTGTTACCGTACTTGGCAACGTAGGTGTAAACTTTGGTGCAGGTATGACTGGTGGTTTCGCTTATGTACTTGATGAAGCAAACGATTTAGATATTCGCTTAAATAAAGAGTCTATCGAAATGTTATCTATTGATAATGATGATCTAACCATTCATCAAGAGCACTTACGTGGCATTATCAGTCAGCACGTTGAAGAAACAGGCAGTATTCGTGCACAAGAAATTCTAGCTAATTTTGATGCATTTGCGCCATTATTTAAATTAGTTAAACCAAAAGCTACTGATGTGAAAACTTTATTGGGTCATCGTAGCCGTTCATCTGCAGAACTTCGCGTTCAAGCACAGTAATCTGAACGCGAATTGAGGAAGAAACAGAATGAGTAAAAATGTTTATCAATTTATCGACGTTAAACGTATCGATCCGCCGAAAAAGAAAATCGAAGATCGTAAAATTAACTTCGTTGAAATTTATCAGCCACTAGGTACTGAACAAAGTGCCGGCCAAGCTGACCGTTGTTTAGATTGTGGTAACCCATATTGTGAATGGAAATGTCCAGTTCATAATTATATCCCACAATGGCTAGAGCTAGTCACTGAAGGTAAGATTTTTGAAGCGGCTGACTTATGTCACCAAACTAATAGCTTACCTGAAATGTGTGGACGTGTTTGTCCACAAGATAGATTATGTGAGTCGGCTTGTACACTAAATGAAGACTTTGGCGCTGTAACCATTGGTAATATTGAAAAATATATTACTGACACCGCATTTGCCCAAGGTTGGAGACCTGATTTATCAGGTGTTGAAAAGCTAGGTAAGAAAGTGGCTATTATTGGCGCAGGCCCTGCTGGGCTTTCATGTGCAGATGTATTAACACGTAATGGTATTGACGCTGTAGTTTACGATAAGCACGCTGAAATTGGCGGTTTATTAACTTTTGGTATCCCTTCATTCAAATTAGAAAAAGAGGTTATCAAAAAACGTCGTGAAATTTTTGAAGGTATGGGAATCGAATTCAAATTAAATGTTAACGTTGGTGTTGATATTACATTTGAATCATTAAGCGAAGAGTACGATGCAGTATTTTTAGCTTTAGGTACATACACGGATATGACTGGTGGCTTCGAAAACGAAGGCGCTACAGGTGTTTACAACGCATTAGATTTTTTAATTGGCAATACTCAAAACTTAATGGGTATTACTGAAAATGCAAAACCTTATGTTAGCTTTGATAAGAAAAAAGTGATTGTGCTTGGTGGTGGTGATACTGCGATGGACTGTGTACGTACATCAGTACGTCAAGGTGCTACAGAAGTTACCTGTGCATACCGCCGTGATGAAGCCAACATGCCAGGCTCTCCACGTGAAGTACAAAATGCTAAAGAAGAAGGTGTAAACTTTGCCTTTAACATTCAGCCTTTAGATATTGCTACTGATGCTAACGGTAATGCTTGTGGTGTTAAATTTGTTAAAACTCAACTAGGCGCTCCTGATGCTAACGGCAGACGTAACCCTGAGCCTATTGAAGGTTCTGAGTTTGTAATGGAAGCTGATGCTGTTGTTATAGCATTTGGTTTCTTACCAAGTCCTCCGCAATGGATGAAAGATGCAGGTGTAGAACTTGACTCTAGAGGTCGTGTTGTCGCTGTTGAAAATAGTAATTTTGCGCTACAAACAAGTAAAGAAAACATCTTTGCTGGTGGTGATATGGTATTAGGTTCAGACCTAGTTGTTACTGCTGTAGATCAAGGCAGAAAAGCAGCTTTAGGTATACTTGATTACGTATGTAATTAAATAAAACCTCACAATATTTAAAAAGCCTAAGTAACTCTGTTGCTTAGGCTTTTTTAGTTATTAGCCAAAGAATACGAACTTCATTAATCATTACTACGAATTGAAACCATCAAAAATGTAGCTCTGTAATAATAAAAAAGCTCAATATAAATATTGAGCTTGCCAAATTAAAGCTATTTTATTTATAGAGAAACAATTAAAGCTTAGATTCCATTTTTGCTTTTTCGGCTTCTTTCTTTGATTTTTCTTTCTTGGCTTTAGCGGCGTCTTTTTTCGATTTAGCCTTATCTTTCATCTTTGCTTTTTTATCACTCATTGAAGACTTAGCTTTATCTTTTTTTGATTTTGCTTTATCTGTCAAATCAGCTTTAGCACTTTTACTTTTAGACGTTGCCGCATCTTTTTTAGATGTAGCTTTTTTCTCAAGTGTACTTTTGCCTTTCGCCGCTCGACAATGTGCCGCAACCGAAGCACCATCTTTACGTTTATAACCTTTTACCCAACTACATGATGAACTACTTGAACAAGCAGACGCAGACATCCCCTTACAATCTGCCGCATTTGCTGAAGTTAGCGTTAAACCAAAGCCAATTACAACAGCTATTAAACCTTTCATTATTCCTTTCATAATATTCTCCTGTTATATGAATGTTAAACGCACATTAGCAACTATTGAATGAGTTATTTTATTTGTCTGGCAAATGTGCGTTAACAAAAATATAACATTAGGGTATGAAAAATCAACAATTACTTATATTTAAGTAAAAAAAAGCTTGAATGCGTAACATTCAAGCTTAAATATTAAGTGACGTTTATAAAACTAAAACATATCTTCAAATGGGTTTTGATGAGGTAACTCTATCTCTAATTCAAAACTCGGTATGTTCATACTTTCTTTCGTCATCACAATATCGCTTTCTTCAATCATGCCATTACCAAAACGATAGATTAGATCAAATTCGCCATTATCAGCTTTTTCTTGATAAACTTTTTGTGCCTGAGTTACTTTTTCTGTTTTATCAATATAAGCTTTAAATACCTCAGTACCATAACGTTTTTCTAACATTGATAAGGTCACAGATGGCGAAAATAATGTTGCTGTCGCATTATTACCACCAAAACCTTTAGAGTTTATAAAAGCAATATCCATAGCACCACAATCCCAATGCTCTGTAGTAATTTTTAAATGCTCGTCGTATACATCATCAGCTACAGCATCGATAGTGTTAATACCTGGCATAATATGATGAGCAAATATTCCTAACGCCATAGTAAATTGGTCTCCACTTGCAGGTGCTATGGTGTGTCCTACATAAGCTTTTGGTGCAGCTATTGGCCAATCATTAATATCAAAGGTTTTAGCAATACGATCATAAATTAACGATTCGGTCACTCTGTTCTGTGGTGTACTTGAACCGTGAGCTAAAATAAAACTACGCTTTTGTACTGACTCGTCACCTAAAACACTATTCGCTAATGCCACTGATTTAGCCATAGTAATATAATTACCAGGTCCAGGAGCTGTGATGGACTTTTTAACGCCATCAGCATTAATAAATACATCAGCAACAGAACCTAAAGGTTTAGCACCTAACTCAATCGCTAAAGCATCATCCATCAATACAAAAAAGTGTGCAGCTTCACCAATGGTAAATCCACAGTTTTGGCCAAACGGACGACTAGTACGACGGTGATCGGCTTCACCTTCTGTAATGCCATCAAGCTTTTTCAAACCTTCTTCATTAGCTAAGGCGCTCATGTTACCAAAGCCTTCAATAATTTCAGGCGTGATTGGACTTTCACTACTACCTACAATAGCAACACGAATACGGCCTGCTTTCATGTCTTGAATAGCATTTCGTAAGTTATATAAAAAACTAGCACAAGCGCCTGTTGCTGTTGATGTAGTACCAACAGAACCTGTTACATAAGCGTTGATGAAATCAGACGACATACTATTTAAACCAAGCGCTAAATTTTTAGTTGTAACGCGTTCACCATTTAAACGGTTTTTCATCATTCCGCCTAAACCTTCAGCCTGCATTTGACCAAAACCTGAACTTGAATAAGTCCCCACTAAATCAGGGCTTATTTTGGCAATAATTTCATCCCACGAAAAACCCGTTGAATGAATAGCATCTGCAGCACCAAAAATAGTGGTTTGTAAACCACGAGGCTGATAACGGCTATTGTATAAGTTAGCCGGCTCAAAACCTGTCGGTAACTGACCAGCCGCTTTAATTGGGTTATTGCGAACAGTATCGTGTTTTACTTCAAGCTCGCCTTCAATTTCAACACGTACTTTTTTATCTTCTAATTCAGTGACTTTCCATGCGCTAGGTAAAGGTACAGGTAAGTCTCTTTTACGCATTTCAAAACAAATAGCATTATCTGCTTGCTGCATGGTAATTTTTTGATGCCAATGCGTTGCATCAGGATCAAAATGATTTTTCTCAATTTTTCGGATCAAAGTGCCATCAAGTATCTGTTGCCCAAAGACTTTTTCAACGTCTTGCTTAGCAACAATATTACCTTCTGAATCAACTAAACTGCCATTATCAGCTTTGACTAAATTCATTAACGTGGCTAAGCCAACGAAAGTTTCTTGTCTTGCTTCTGCATTTAATTTATCAATAACAATACGGCGAAATCCTTGATGAAAAGATGAGCGACCCGAAGCATTAATGCCACCCATGCCAACAATAAGAGGTAAAGCAGTCATAACAAACCTTAAAATAATGATCTAAAAATTGAATTAATTCATTCTACGACTAATTTTAAAACAAAAACATACATATAAAGCCAAAAATAGTGTAATAATAGCCAAAACATTATAACAGGTACATTTAACCTTATGAGCCATAAAAAGATAAGAAAAGTTAAAGTTGCTCTAATGCTCTATGACCATATGCTATCTACAAGTGTAAGTTTACCTGTAGAAATGTTACGAGCAGGTGAAGCTTTTGCTTTACGTAAAAATAAATTAGCGAAACGCTTATCTATTGAAATGGTAGGAGAAGATTTGTCCCCCGTGATCACTCGAGCATTAATAAAACTCCAGCCTGATTTTAATATTGAATTAGCCAGTAAGCCTGATTTTATTTTTATACCCAGCTTATGGCGAAACCCAAGGCCTTTGTTAAAAAAATACCCTAAGATGATTTCATGGTTAAAAAACATGTGGCAAAAAGGAGCGACTTTAGTAGGTGGAGGAACAGGCGTTTGTTTTATGGCAGAGTCAGGGGTGTTAAATAATCACCCTGCAACGACCCATTGGCATTATGTGGAACAATTTAAACGTGATTATCCTAAGGTTACGTTAAAACCGGACTTTTTTATTACGCAGTCGGATCGTATGTATTGTGCAGCGAGTTTAAATGCCTTAGCGGATATTGTTGTACATATTATTCACCAAACCTACGGCGAAGAAGCGGCACAGCATGTAGAGCGAAACTTCTCTCATGAAATAAGAAAACCTTACGAAGAGCAACGTTATTTAGAAGGGGGAGTAGACCGACACCCAGATGAGTTAATCACGCAAATTCAATTTTGGATGCGCACTAATTTGTCATCAACCCTTTCTATTAACAAACTGGCAAATAAGTTTAGTATTAGCCAAAGAACATTCACACGCAGGTTTAAGGCGGCTACAGGTGATACACCTTTAGAATACTGGAAAAAGGTAAGGCTAGAAACAGCACAAGAGTTATTAGCCTCAAGTAATTTATCTATGCAAGAAGTAGCATTTCAAATTGGTTTTCATGATCAGGCAAATTTAACACGCTTGTTTAAACAAACCTTAAAAATTACACCCAGAACATACCGAGCAACAGTGAGGAAGAAGTTATTTACGCAGCAGTAAAATCGGTTAACAAAATTCTGCTTCCAGAAATCCAATCAACTTAACAACCGCTGGGTTTGCAATACTATAGAAAATAGTTTGCGATTCTCTTCGAGTTTTTACCAAACCATCGTTACGTAATCTGGCTAAATGCTGAGATAAACTCGACTGACTTAAATCAATAAAACTATTAAGTTCAGTTACCGACATTTCTTTTTCACCTAAATGGCAAAGAATAAGTAATCGGTTTTCATTACTCATCGATTTTAGTAATTCTGCAACCTGCGTTGCTTTTGTTCGCATTTCTGCAATATCAATTGTGGGTATTGGCAAAAGTTAACTCTTAAAATATTTTTAGTGCAATAATTTTTGATATTACATTAGGAAGTGCTAATATAAAAGTACATTAGCATTTACTAATATACATAAAGGTCCATTTTGTTCTATTCCCGCGTTTTACAATTAGCCATAACTAAACCTAAATGGGTGTACTCTGTAGTAATAGCTATGGTCATTTTAAGCTTACTTATGATGCCAAGTTTGCAAATTGATACAGATCCTGAAAACATGTTGAGCAAAGAAGCTCCAGCACGCGTTTTCCATAATCAAACAAAAAGTAACTTCCTTATTAAAGATATGATTGTGGTGGGTATTGTCAGTAAAAGCAATATTTTCACCCCTGAATCGTTGCAAGTGGTAGACAAGTTAACTCACGAAATATTGAGTATCGACGGTGTAATAAAAGAAGATTTATTGTCGTTAAGTGTCGTAGACAATATTACGCAAGAAAGCTCCAACATAACCGATAGCTCAGCAAGCGTTATTCGTTTTGAATATTTAATGAAACAAGCGCCAGCTACATTACAAGCCAGTAAAAATATACAAGATGCTGTACAGCGTTTACCTATGCTGAAAAACACGCTGATATCTGGTGACAATAAAGCCATAGCAATTTATGTTCCTATCAAAGCAAAAGATTTAAGCTACCCTATCGCTGAAAAAATAAGAGCTTTTACTGCCACTTACACAACCGACTTAAATTTTCACATAACAGGCTTACCTATTGCCGAAGATCAATTTGGTTATGAAATGTTCGTACAAATGGGCGTAGCAGCACCGTTAGCGGGTTTAGCCATATTTGCTTTACTCTGGTACTTTTTCAGAAACATTCCTTTGATTATTGCCCCGATGATTGTCGCGATGGCAACTGTAATTATTATAATGGGCTCGCTTATTGGTTTTGGCTTTACTGTGCATATTATGTCTTCCATGATTGCCATATTTCTGATGCCTATTGCCGTTGTTGACTCGGTTCATATTCTCTCAGAATTTGCCGATCGCTTTAAAAAAGGAGATAACGCAAATGACGTAGTAGCCCAAGTAATGAGCCACTTATATACGCCTATGCTATTTACTTCGGTTACCTCAGCCGTAGGTTTTTACTCACTTATTTTAACGCCTATTCCACCGGTAAAAATATTTGGTGCTTTTATTGGTACAGGTATATTGCTGGCTTTTGTTTTAACCATTACCTTTATTCCTGCTTATATTTCTCGATTAAAACCCGAAACATTAGAAAAATTACAAGTGGCTATTATTCGCTTAGAAGCAAAAGGAACACTCTCTTCGTTTCTGACTAAATTAGGTGCTTTTTCAGTATCAAAAAGTAAATTTATTTTAGTCACTTTTGTCGCGTTATTTGCTGTAAGTATTCAAGGTATTACACGCATTGAAATTAACGACAATCCTGTCAATTGGTTTAAATCGGATCATGAAATACGTATTGCGGATAAAGTATTAAATGAACATTTTGCAGGTACCTACGACGCATGGTTAGTATTTACTAATACCAAAAAGACGTCAGAAAAGTCATACGAAAAATTTACACAAATACTCTCTACTATCTCAAATGAGTCTGACGAAGCAAAGGCTCTTCAACAATTTGTAAAACAATGGCACGACTCATCTCAACAACAAGCATTTTTCAGCCAAGAATTACTCATGTTAATAGACGACTTAAGTTTTTCTGTTGATGAAGCAGCTCAAAACAAAGTAGAACAATTAATTACGCTAACCGATGCAGAGTTCAATCAAAGTAAAGTGTTTTTAGATCCGAGTCTACTTGCATGGATGAGTACGTTACAAAACGAATTACTACAAACTGAACTCGTAGGAAAAGTAAATGGCTTAACGGATATTGTAAAAACAGTAAACCGAGAACTAAACTCGGGCGAAGCGAGCGACTTTGTTATTCCACAAAGCGCTAATGGTGTTGCTCAAACGTTATTACAATATCAATCATCTCATCGTCCACAAGACTTATGGCACTTTGTAACTAAAGACTATCAACAATCTTTATTATGGTTACAAATGACCAGCGGAGACAATCAACACACCACCAAAGTGGTTAATTGGGTTAAGCAATACATTGATAAAAACCCACTCCCAGCAGGCATCAATTATCAATGGGCAGGAAAGTCTTATCTCAATATAGTGTGGCAAGACGCCATGGTAAACGGCATGATCGACAGCTTAATTTCATCATTCGTGATTGTATTTTTAATGATGGTATTATTATTTAGATCCCTTAAATATGGTATTTTAGCCATGTTACCTCTTACCTTTACTATCACCATGATTTATGGGCTCATTGGCTGGACAGGTAAAGCGTACGATATGCCTATCGCCGTATTATCAGCACTTACCTTAGGGCTTTCTATCGACTTTGCTATTCACTTTTTACAAAGAGTTAGAGAGCTAGAAAAAGAAACGCAAAGTTTATCAGCCGCATTAACCTTGATGTTTAACGAACCCGCTAGAGCCATTTCGCGTAATGCAATTGTTATAGCCATAGGGTTTACTCCATTATTACTTTCGCCTTTAATGCCCTATATTACCGTTGGCGTGTTTTTAGCAAGTATTATGGCGCTATCAGCTTTAGTCACTTTAGTCTTATTACCCACATTAATGACGCTGTTTTCTTCTGAAAGCATTGCCATTAATAGCAAAAAGGATAATTAACATGAAACCATCTTATTCATTATTTTCATCTAAGGTTTTATTTACCCCGTTATTACTTTTATTCTCTTTCAGCTTGTATAGCGTAAGTACTAATGCCGCTGATGCTGAAATGGATGTGAATAACATTATTGCTAAGGCTAATAGTGTGTCGTATTACAACGCTGACGATGGTAAAGCTCAAGCTCGTATGATTATTGTAGACGCTCAAAGCAATAAACAAATGCGACAATTTACAATTTTACGTAAAGACCAAAAAGAGTTGGGCGATCAAAACATGTTGGTAATTTTTTCTCGGCCTACCGATGTAGAAGGTACCGTTTTTAGCGTGAATAAAAAAATTAATGACGACGACGATCGTTGGTTATATCTACCCGCATTAGACTTAGTTAAACGTATATCAGCAGGCGACAAACGAACGTCGTTTGTAGGCTCGCATTTTCTTTACGAAGATGTTTCAGGCAGAAACCCAAAAGAAGACACCTTTACGTTAGTGAAAACAACCGATAAGTATTATGTTATTAAGGCAATACCTAACGATCCAAACAGTGTTGAATTTGCCCATTATGAAATAAAAATAGATAAGACGACGTTTCTTCCCGTTGAAGTAAATTATTACAATAGTAACAACGAAAACACGCGTCGAATGGAAGTACTAAAAACAGAACTTATTGACGGTTTTACTACTGTGTTACATTCTAAAATCACACAACTATCGGATGGTAGTTACACCGAAATGCAATTTAGAAAAGTAGAGTACAATTTAGGCTTTCCTGATAGCATATTTTCAGAGCGTAGTTTACGTAACCCTCCTAAAGCATGGCTACAATAAGCATGTTAAAACATTTTAAATATTCTCGTTACGCCCGAAAACTACTGGGTTTGTTAATATTATGCTCCTACCCTCTTCACGCTGCACAAAACAGTACAGATGATTGGGCTGACGATGGTTGGGGCGATGATGAAGCCGTATCGCCATGGAAAATATCAGGCTTTATTGAGGGGGCTTATGGGCGTTTCACTCAAAACCAAACACAAATAAATACATTAAGTGAAAGCGAAAACCTTTATTCAAACTCGCGCTCCAATAGTCCTCTTGAAGAAGTAAGAGCAAGAATAAATGTTAATTATTCCACCTTACATTTCGATATAACCGCAAAAGGAGAGCTATTGTTTGATCAGGTACTTAACAAAAATAAGCTCTTAGTGCGTGAACTTAATATTCAAGCAAGCCCTTTCGATTTTCTTGATATAAAAATAGGTAAACAAGTCCTCACTTGGGGAACAGCCGACTACTTATTTATTAACGACTTATTTCCTAAAGATTGGCAGTCATTTTTTTCAGGGCGAGACGACGAGTACCTAAAAGCTCCGTCTAACAGTGTTAAAACCTCTTGGTTTATAAACGGCTATACCTTAGATGTTGTGTGGACTCCTGAATTTACCGAAGACAACTTTATTCGCGGTGAGCGTTTCTCATTTTATTCGCCGCAATTACAACAGCAAATTGCACCTGAGAATTTTACTTATCAAGAACCCAACGATGAACAATGGTTTACTCGCTTATCTACCACGCAACAAGGTGTTGAATATGCGCTATACGGCTACAAAGGAAGATGGACCACGCCTGAAGGAATAAACTCAAGTCAACTCCCCTACTTTCCTAAAATGAACTCAGTAGGCGCCAGCATTAGAGCACCTTTGTACAAAGGACTTTTTAACGCGGAAATTGTTAACTACAACAGCATAGAAAATACTGAAGCCTATCACTCAAACACGTACTTTGTCCCCCATAGCCAACAACGCTTTTTAATCGGTTACGAAACTGAATTAATAAAAAACGTAACGCTAAATACTCAATATTACGTAGAACACACTAAAAATTATGCACAGCTCGCTAGCTCGTATGCCTACCCCGAACAACTAAAAGACAGAAATAGGCAACTATTCACGGCAAGATTAACCATACGCGCCTTACAACAAACCTTGGTGTATTCTATTTTTACCTTTTATTCGCCTACCGATCACGACGGGTATTTAAAATCATCGATAAGTTACAGGCAAAACGACCATTGGTTATACAGTGTGGGAGCAAATGTGTTTTGGGGGAAAGAAGATTTTACTTTTTTTGGACAACATCAAAAAAATTCAAACATTTGGGCAAAGGTTAGGTATCAGTTTTAACTGATAATACCTAAGATAATACGGATCAATGATGATTAATATAACAGCCACAAACAAAAAAGCTCACATAACGTGAGCTTTCATATCTATTCTACACAACTTAGCTTATTTAGACGCTCTAGATACGTAATCACCTGTTCTTGTATCAACTTTTACTACTTCACCTATTTGAACAAATAAAGGTACACGAATAACAGCGCCAGTAGATAATGTAGCGGGTTTACCACCAGTACCTGCCGTATCACCTTTCAAACCAGGATCAGTTTCAGTAATTTCAAGCTCCACAAAATTAGGTGGTACTACCGAAATAGGCGAATTGTTCCATAATGTTATAGTACAAAGATCAGCTTCAACTAACCATTTAGTCGCATCGGCTACGGCTTTTTCGTCAGCAGCAACTTGCTCAAATGTTTCATTGTTCATGAAATGCCAAAACTCACCGTCTGTATATAAGTAAGCAAGTTCTATATCCATTACATCTGCGCCTTCTACTGAATCGCCAGATTTAAATGTTTTTTCAAGTACTTTACCTGAAACAAGTTTACGGATTTTTACACGGTTGAATGCTTGGCCTTTACCCGGTTTAACAATTTCGTTTTCAAGAATGTTACAAGGTTCGTCATCAAGCATGATTTTAAGACCAGCTTTAAATTGGTTTGTGCTGTAATTAGCCATGATAATTGTGCTCTATATGAATGCTGAGATTTTTAATGCTGCAAATAATACTCTTTATGGCACTCTTTTTCACGGCATTTTGCCTGCTTTTTAACTAATTGTTTTATTTAATGGGTTTTTACGGCTGCTCCCCCTGCAACGAGAGGCAAATTAATTAGCACCATTTTATTTCTTTCATCTAAGGCCTCGTTGCTTTGTGTAAAGCATAAGACTAAAATTAGCGCGCTAACTACAATCAAATCAAACAATAAACCACACCAACAAGGGCAAGCTATTTTGTCGCGAATAAATACTCAAGTAAGCAGTCTAGCTAATACTGAAATTAATATGACAGATACCACGCCTAACACTTGGCAAAAAGAATTAGCCAATGTAGTAACTGATCCGAAAGAGCTACTTGAGCTGCTAGATATTGACCCAAATAACTACCTTCAACATTTTAAAGCAAGGCAGTTATTTCCCGTTAGAGTACCGCGCCCTTTTATTAAAAAAATGAAAAAAGGCGATATTAACGATCCCCTATTAAAGCAAGTAATGCCATTACATAGTGAATTTGTGATCACAGATGGTTTTACGACAGACCCCCTTGAAGAACACGACACAGTTGCAAAAGGCTTATTGCACAAATACAAACATAGAGTGTTAATGATTGTAAAAGCAGGCTGTGCCATTAATTGTAGATATTGTTTTAGACGGCATTTTCCTTACCAAGACAACAGCCCAAGTAAAGCTGACTGGCAAGAGGCGCTCTCTTATATTGCTAAGCACGATGAAATTAACGAAGTTATATTTAGTGGCGGCGACCCTTTAATGGCTAATGACGACCATTTAGCTTGGTTAATAACACAAATAGAAGTAATACCTCATGTTTCTCGCCTTAGGATCCATACTCGCTTGCCTGTTGTTATACCGCAACGTATTACGTCAGCATTTGTGTCGCAATTACAAAATAGTCGTTTAAAAACAACCGTAGTGCTACACATTAATCACCCTAACGAAATAAACCAAGAACTTGCAGATGCATTAGAGCCTTTAAGAGCTGCACGTATTCCTTTGTTTAATCAAAGTGTTTTATTAAAAGCCATTAATGATGAAGCAAAGATATTAGCAAGTTTAAGTGAAAAACTTTTTGATACAGGTATTCAGCCTTATTACTTACACATGTTTGATAAAGTACAAGGTGTAGCGCACTTTGAAGTAGAAGAACAAACGGCCATTAATATTGTTAACGAAACTATGGCAATATTACCGGGATTTTTAATGCCTAAATTAGTAAGAGAAATTGCTGGCGAAGCTAACAAAACCCCTATTAATTTGACATAATAGCCGCAAAATATATGCACATTGTCCAAATCAGCTAACGATATGAGTTTGCGGTTTGGCTATCTAAATAAAAGAGCTTTAATTTATGACCAACGCTGTAAACCAACAATTACTTGATAATATTTCACTTGTGTTAAAAAAATCGTTAGCGGCAGATGCTACCTTAGCGGATTTAAGAGAAAAGAAACAAGCGGGCTTTGAAGCTGTATTTAAAAAAGAAGCGGGCTTTAAATCTAGCGCTAATACTTTTCAACCTTATGTTGAAGAGTTAGCCGATGATTTTATGTTGTGGCAAAAAAATAACGACCAAACCTTATTAATTAGTATTGTTAAAAAAATAGAGCAGTTATTTATTGTATTAGGAAATTTTGAACAAGCACACCAACAAACCCATTAATAAAGAAGAGCTCTTTTAGAGTTTACCATACCATTTCAATACACGAGTTATATACCCGTTACCAATCAAGAGGCTATTTCAGAGCGCTTGAGTGATATGGGTAGAGCTATTTAAACTCTAACTTTTAATCTGAACAAAGTTCATAATCAAAAGCTCAATAGTCACTTCTATTTTTAACTGATTATTTTTCATTATTTTTTTGAATAAGAGCAGAGAAATGCTCAGTAGGCATAGGTCGCCCTAATAAATAACCTTGCCCATAATCACAATGATATTTATGTAAAAAATCTAGTTGTGCTTCTGTTTCTATACCTTCAGCAACAACCTTAATGCTTAATTTTTTAGCCATTAATAATATTGTTTCTATTAATGTTTCTGCGGAAGGTTCTTTACCAATAGCATCTACAAAGCTACGATCTATTTTAATAATATCTACAGGAAATTTAATTAAATAACTCAATGAAGAATAACCTGTACCAAAGTCGTCAATCGCAATTTTTATTCCATACCCTTTTAATATATTTAATACATTAAGGGCTTTGTCGGAATCATTTGTTAATAAGCGCTCTGTTATTTCGATAGTAATATCTAATTGTTGACTTAACTGGTGAATAGAAGCCATCCAACTATCTAGCGCTTTATCTTTAGTATGGAAAATTCGAGGAGAGATGTTAATTGTCAATCCAACATTATGACCTTGTTGATTAATAGTAATAAGTTCTCGAGCTGAATATTCTAACATTGCAAGATCAAGTTTATTAATCAAGCCTGACTCTTCTGCTAGATCTATAAATTCAGACGGGGATATGAAAGTACCATCACTTTGCTGCCATCTTGCTAACGACTCACATTTACACACATGATTTGTTTGCAAATCGATTATAGGCTGGAAGTAAGGTTTTATTTCTTTCTCTTCTATAGCAATAATAAGATCATTCAGTAAATTATGACGGTATTCTGACTTAACTTGCATTTCTCTAGTGTAAAATTGACAACCATTTCTTCCACTATTTTTAACTTCATACATGGCCTGATCTGCTTTTTGAATCAAAGCATCTGCACTAGTCGTATCATCTGGATATAAAGCTATACCAATACTTGCACTACAGTGTAGTAATTTGTCATCAAGCTCATAACTTTGCTGCATGGCTTCATGTATTTTATCACTAACCTTCAATGCATCAGAATACAAATGAATATCAGCGAGAATAACACCAAATTCATCACCACTTAAACGCGATACCGTATCGTAATTACGCACACAATGACTAATACGTTCTGCAGCTGCAACTAATAATTTATCTCCCATTTGATGACCATGATTATCATTAATCGGTTTAAATCTATCTAAATCAATAAAGAGTACGGCAACTTTATTATCTTTTCTTTTTGCAGTTTCCATCGCATTAACCAAACGATCGTTAAATAAAATACGATTAGGTAAATTAGTTAAAGCATCATATGTTGCTTGGCGTTCTATAAGTTTAGCACTGAGTACTTTATCAGTTACATCTTGCATAGTTCCTGTTACTACACTTTCACCTTCTTCCTCTGACACGCTCACAATAACCCTAAGCCAAATCTTAGCGCCTTTGACTTGGTTTAATTGTAAATCAAGTTCAAAAGATTCATTTGAAAGCCCAGCTTGTTCTATTTTATCTTTCCATACATTAAAAGCTTCAGCATCAAAGAAACCGGCAATATCGTCCAAACTTCTTGGACAATAGTCTAATGGCTTACCTAATAAACTAGACGATTGTTTAGACCATTCTAAAAACATTAAATGTTTATCTAACTTCCAGCCACCAATTTTTGCAACTTGACCAACATTCTCAAGTAGTTGTTGATTCGTTAAAATTGTCGTTTGAAGATGATGTTTTTCTTTTTGTTGACGTATACGAACTATGGAAAAAATACAAATAATTAAGGCAGATATAACCAATACCATTCTAAATATAGTAACGTTGGTTGCGCCATGCCCTATCATTTCATTCGGTGTTGCTGCTAAGTGCCAAGTACCAGCACCAACATTAATTGCCGTTTGAATAACATCAGGATCATTAAACGTGGCTTCGTCACCAAAAAATACAGGGCCATATTTACCATTAGTATCAAAACTACGTATCGCTAAATTAAAATGTTTTACGCTGGCTAATATACCTGACTGCATATACAACTTATCAGCATCAAGTGGCGCTGAAATAATTCCCCATAATCTTCTATTCTCACCATTTCCGGTATAAATAGGCGCTCGTCCAATAAATGCGGTACCACCTCTAACTAATTGAATTGGTCCTACAACCATTAATTGTCCTGTCTTTATAACTTTTAACACGGAATCTTTGAGTTCAGGAACTTTTAGATATTCGAGACCAATCACCTTGTCAACATCCTCTAAGGGATAAATATAGTTAACAACAAGGTCTTTAGCGGCCCCAATACTTACTAGCATGGGTTCTTTTCTATATATTTCTTGTGCGTAATTACTAAAATCTTCATAGGTTAGATCTGGCTCTGCAGAGATATAAGCTGCAAAGCCACTAAGCATTGATAAATTGGTTTGTAATTCGCCTTCCACTTTGGCGCTAATAGAACTGAGTTGACGGAACAAATTAAGCTTAGTGTGCTGCTTATGCTCATTCTCTAACACTTTGACAATTTGTATATCAATAATATAAGACAATAATAAAATACATATAATATTAAATATAATGTTTTGTTTATGCCAAGAAATGTAAGTTGCTACTAACAAAATGATGAGTAGAACAAACATCCAGATATTGGTTGATAAGTTATTTTTTTTATCTTGTGAATCGAAAAAAAACTCCTCTTTCACAAGATAAGAATGCACGAGACCCAATTCGCGCATTTTATCATTCATGGTAATCCAACGATTTGGATCTGTATCACCAATCTTTTGTTGCGGGTAGTTAATTAAATCATCAATTAAGTTGGCATAGGCCATATTATATTTGTAGTTATCTGCATAGTTGAAAACATATCTAGGCAGTTTATCCGTAATTTTTTTAGCTATTTCTTCTTTATGCTGCAGTGCATAATGCCAACCTTTGATTGAAGCTGAAACAAAGTTAGCAACAAGCTCAGGATCCCGTTGTATGAGTTGTTGTGAGGTAAATAATGTATCTCCATAGAAATTAATTCCAAAGTCGGCAGGATCTAATTTATTAAGCTTTACCCCCCTTTCCTCAGCTTCATACGTGGCAGAAATATCGTAAGTAACAATAGCATCAACTTCATTTTTTATTAAAGCATCAACGGTATTGTCTGAATGAACAAAATTGATTTTTTCAAGATCAAATCCTTGCGTCATAAAAACAGCTTCTATTTCTGCTTTAGTTGTTCCACTAACGGGAATTCCTATGCGTAATTTTGCTAATTGTGAAAGGTTATCAATAGATGTGTCTGTTAAGGAAAATATAGCGGTTTGGCTTCGTTGAAAAAAAGAAGCTAACACAACTAAATCTAACCCCTTATCTTTTGAGGTTAAAATATCTAATCCACCAACAGCAAAATGGGCATTGCCGTTTTGTATTTCGTCTACCGGAAAAACTAAGGTGCCATCAGGGCGACTAATAGGGCGGATATCTACATCAATATCAAGGTCTTTGTAATATCCTTGCCAGAGTGCGGCATAATAGCCTGCAAACTGAAATTCGTGTTCCCATTTAAGTTGTAACACAACTTTATCTGCGCAAAATGCTTTTGAAACCATGCAACAGACAATAATAATTCCAAAAAATATTTTTTGCATTGAAGAAATTAAGTCATTTGGTATTTTGATTAAGCCTAGCAGAGTTTAGCTTTATTTTCTTTATAGCTGTTTTAAATATCTTAAATTAATCGACTAAAAATTCGTTGCGAATAATATTTAATCACTTTAAGATTTATCCATAAATGTATCTGCAAACCACTTATCTAGCATGACCTTTTCATAGCTCAGGCTTTTATTTTGATAACGCGAAAAAGATCCCATAAATACCATGTCTTTTAAATTAATTTCTCCTGACTGAGCAACCGACTTATCAGCATTCACTAATTGATACGAAAACTCTATACGAGGAAAATATATATCACGAATTACGCGAATTCTGTCCATGGTATCAAAACGCACGTCGCCAGCTAGATCAACATCTATTACTTTGATTTTAAGTATTTGTCCTTCTGGTAATTTTTCAGTCAATTTAGCAAAATGCTTTTCAAAGCTATTAAATATTCTTGCTTCAAATCGTGATTGACTTTCTGAACCTGCACGTATATCAGTATATTTATCTGGATTTTCCCATATAACTTCTGATTCACCTGCTGCAACATTCCATGTAATAACAAGCAATAAAAATGTTGCTACAGACACATTTAATACATTGGATATTTTCATATTGCCTCCTATTTTATTAATTTATAAATATACAGCATGTCTTATTTTGGCTACGAATCGAATCATAACTTTGTTAATATTTGTTACGAATAATATTTTAAGAAGATACAACCTACTACAGCTCACCTTCTATTTGACATATATTTTGTTTACACACGCTGTTTACGTTTTGATTGAACGAAGCACACACATTGCTATTATCAATGCCCTTGCCTTTTTCTTTTTTTAAAGCTTTTTTCACTAAAGAAGCACCTATAGTATTTACAGCAACAAAACAATTAAGATCCGGTTCTTTAGTATTCACTAAAACACATTGCTGTGATGTTGCACAGGTGAGATTTTTGATAATAACGCTTTTAAAATAATTAAGTTTATTTTCTTGTTCTTGCTGCTTATCAACCAAAGTTAATATTGCTTTAGAGGTGTTTTTATCAGAAGAGTTCAATTGTTTTTGTTGATCTAACTTTTGCTTTAATGCTGTAGTCGCTACTTCATTTTCCTTTAGCAAATATCCTAGACTTAATAAAACAATAACAAAGCCTAAACATACGATACCCATAACCGTTAACCATTTGTACATAATGTTCTCCTTTTTCAAAAAACAGATTATGGCGTAAATAATAATTTAAACTTATACAAATAAGAAATTTTTCAATAAGGTTGATACAATTATTTTATGATAAACAATGCCATTAAAAACCAAGCCTTTTTAGCTTTAAAAGCAACCATAAATGCTTATTATCCACTGTCTGATTCAACGTGGAATACATTCATTAAATTTTGCGAGTATAAAAGCATAGAGAAAAATGAAGCTTTATACCCAAGTGGACAAGTACCCCAGTCTTTCGCTTTTGTATATCAAGGTCTTTTTCGGGCTTTTAATATGGACAATAAGGGAAACGAATACAATAAAACCTTTTTTTATGAAAGGTGTTTTCCAGGTTCAATGACAGCTTTACTCACTGATTCTCCAACGACTATTACTATTGAGGCATTAGAACCTTCAATTATTATTACCATTAATTTTAAACAATACCGTCAACTACTATTAACCAGTGAAGACTTAAAATTATTCCAAATTTATTATTTAGAAAAAAACTGGCTATTAACAAAAGATGCGCGTGAAAACGAGATAATTCAAGAAGACGCGACCCAGCGTTATCAAAAGTTTTTACAAGAGTTTCCTGAACTAAGTCAACGATTAGCTCAATATCATATTGCGTCACACTTAGGTATTACACCAACACAGCTGAGTAGAATTCGAAAAAGTAATAAAACCTAAATTATCAACCTATGTAAATGCCTTAAAAAAATAACCAAGATAAAATCTAGTCACCTTACATAGCCACCTTAAACACAATGAATAACTTATTATTAATTGCAGCACTCGCTATTTTAGCAGGTGCGGCAATTGCGCTTCAATCAGCGTTAAATACACAATTGGGTATGCTATTAAACAGTCCGTTAATGGCGAGTAGTATTGCTTTTATACTAAGTGGGATATTTTCTTTTTCAACTTTATTATTATTAAACAACCCGTCAATATCATTCACAAATGCAGAAACAGTTCCTTTATATTTATGGTTTACAGGGAGTATATTTAGTGCTTTTGGCGTGAGTATGTTTTTTTATTTAGCTCCCAAAATAGGGCTTGGTTCTTTAATGTCGTACGCCTTAGGAGGGCAAATAGTTATGGCTATAATCATTAGTCATTTTGGCTGGTTTAATTTACCTATTAAGCCTTTATCAACCATAAAGGTTTTGGGTGTTATTACGCTAATTATGAGTATTACCATGATCAATTACGAACACTAACTTCTTATAAATAAAAACAGGTTCATCATGTCATTTAATAAAAACACCAAAACTTACCTCGAAGAATTAGAGCTAACTTTTGATAAACCCGATCTCAACTTTTTAAATAAACTACAAAGCGCTCATGTCGCTAAATATAGCTTTAATAATCTCGCGGTATTGTTAGGCCAAAACATAAAAATAGACAGCAAGAGTGTCTTTAACAAAATAGTCACTGAAGGCCGAGGTGGTTACTGTTTTGAACACAACAAACTGGTGTATGACACGCTGCAAGATCTCGGTTACAACGTACGTCTATTATTAGCAAAAGTTGTAAGTGACGTGGAACAAGAAGCACCAAGAACTCATCGTATAACCTTAGTTAACCTAAAAGGTGAACACTATATTGTAGATGCCGGTTTTGGTCCTTTTGGCTCGACTTATCCTATCAAACTGTCGTTAGATGAAGTGCAATCTCAAGGTTTTTATCATTACCGTGTTCAACAAGCTAAAACTAACGAATATAGCTTTGAAATAGAAAAAGAAGAGGGATTTTCCACCCTTTACTGTTTTAACTTAAATGAATATACCGAGGCAGATTGTAAAGTAAGCAACTTCTATTCATACCAATACCCTGAAGCAGTATTTGTGAATAACTTAGTGGTGTGTAACAAACTTGAAAAAGACATCCATTCATTACGTAACGGCCTATTTTTTCATATTACAAAAAGTGAAAAAGTAGAGGTTAAAATAACAAGCCCGTCTCTTTTGCAAAAAACGTTACTCAAATACTTCGCTTTAAATTTAACGATTGATGATTGCTCTTATTTGTTTAAAAAGTATATACAGGTATATACCGATGCCACTTAAAAGTGTTAGTTATAATACGTTTGAGCGGATCATGGCTAGTTTATAAAAGTCGTAAATAATAAAATGCTAAGAAGACAGTATTAGCCACTTTAGATGACACACATTTTATTGTCGCTCTCTCATAATAAACAAGGTAAGTATTCCTGCAATGAGTCCCCACAATACAGAGCTAATACCTAACATCATGAGATCTGACGCGGTAACAAGGAAGGTGATCATAGACGCTTCAACATACTTAGTGTCAGATAGAGATTGCTGAATACTATTCGATATGGTGGTAAATAATGCAATTCCTGCTAAAGCAAAAATTAATGACGAAGGAAATGTAGAAAAAACACCAATTAAATATCCTGAAAAAATCCCCATCAAAATATGAAAAACACCGCCAGCCATAGCTGCCCAATAACGCTTTTGCGGATCTTTATCTATTTCTTCGGTCATACAAATAGCCGCAGTTATCGCCGCTAAATTTAACGCATAACCACCAAAAGGTGCAGTGACTAAATTAGTCGCTCCCGTTACCGTTAGTGTTGCTGAAACTGGTGCTTTATAACCGTGCGCTTTTAACACGGCAATACCCGGTAAATTTTGTGCAGCCATGGTAACAATAAATAAAGGAATACCCACACTTAGTATGCCTTCCATAGATAATTGAGGAGCAGTATAAGAAAATTCAGCTACTGTAAATTGTGTATGACTTGGCAATATTAACCCTGTTTGCCACGCAACCAATACACCTACCGCTAAAACAAATATCATTGAATATTTTGGAAAAAAGCGTTTACTAACAAGGTATACCATAAACATAGAAAAAATAAGAAAAGGCGCTTCGTTCATATGATTAAACACACCAATACCAAAGTTAACTAGCACGCCAGCCAGCATAGCCGTTGCGAGTTGAAAAGGAATTTTATTCATTAACTTTTCAAACCAACCGGTAACACCGCAAAGTAAAATAAGTACCGCTGAAAACATAAAGCCAGCTATAGCCTCATTAATACTAACACCTTGGGCATTACTAATGAGTAATGCAGCCCCTGGAGTTGACCAAGCAATAAGAATAGGAATACGGTAAAAAAAGGATAACCCTATTGAAGTGATACCCAATGAAAGCCCCAACACCAGCAGCCAACTCGCAGCAAGGTTAGCATCACCACCCAAATTAATAACCGTTTGGTAAATGAGAGCAATAGTGCTCGCAAAACCAATAAGTACAGCAACAAACCCTGCAATAACAGAATTTAATACTCGATTGACTAACAAAGTGCTGCCTCCCATAATAATATCTTTATGTATTGTTTATAACATTGTGCGCAATAGCGCACAAGGAGAATTAAGATCAGCCTTCCACATAACATTATCGGTCTTCAATTAAAGTCTGCACGAAGTAACAAAAGTTGGAGCCTAGACACTACCAGTAAACATACAGGTGTATCAAAGGCAATGCTAGGACAAATAGAACGCGGAGAGTCTAGCCCAACGGTAAGTAAATTGTGGGAAATAGCAAATGGTTTTGAGTTACCACTGACTTATTTTTTCGGTGAATTAGCCACAAACAATACCCTGCCTGAAAAGCTTATTACCGAACAAAGTATCGCTATTGCAACCTTGTTTCCGTTTGATCCTAAAACCAAAAGTGAAATTTTTTTACTTACATTAGAACCCTTACATCAACATATGTCGGTACCGCATAATACAGGTGTAATAGAGCATCTCATCGTCATTGAAGGTGAAATGGAATATTGCATTAACAACCAATGGCATCATTTAAAACAAGGTGAGTTTGTTAAGTTTAATGCTGATGTAGAACATGGCTATCGTAACCTTTCGGATAAAAAAACCACTTTTCATAATATGATTTTTTATACGGGTGAAGAAAAATTTTAAGCAATATCGTTATAATCAGACACAAAAAAGCCAGTAAAATTACTGGCTTTAGTGGATAAGTTACTTACAGCTAAACGGTAAAATAGAGCTTATTTTACCGTAACTTTTGCAAACTTACGCTTACCTATTTGAAACACAGCACACGTGCCTACTTCAACGGCAAGTTTGTTATCTACAATTTTTTCACCGTCAATTTTTGCTGCGCCTTGTTTGATCATACGCATCGCTTCAGACGTACTTGCTGCTAACCCAGCGTCTTTAAATAAATTAGCGATAGCAATACTTCCATCTTCAGCCGTTACGTCTACTTCAGGAATTTCATCTGGCATTGCACCTTTTTGGAAACGATTAATAAACTCTTGATGAGCGGCTTCTGCTGCACTCTCATCATGAAAACGAGTGATTAATTCTTTCGCTAACGTAATTTTAATATCGCGAGGGTTAGTACCGTTTTCAATATCGGTTTTAAACGCTTCAATTTCAGCTATTGGCCTAAAGCTTAATAAATCAAAGTAACGCCACATGAGTACATCAGAAATAGACATAACTTTACCAAACATTTCTGTAGGGCTGTCTGTAATACCAATATAGTTATTTAATGATTTAGACATTTTTTGAACGCCGTCTAAACCTTCTAATAACGGCATCATTAATACAGTTTGCGGACGTTGCCCTTCAGACTTTTGTAATTCACGACCCATTAATAAATTGAATTTTTGATCAGTACCGCCTAATTCCACGTCAGATTCTAAAGCAACAGAATCCCAACCTTGTACTAACGGATACATAAATTCATGTATAGCTATTGCTTGGCCGCCAGCATAACGCTTTTTAAAATCGTCACGTTCCATCATGCGAGCAACAGTTTGACGAGAAGCCAGCTTTAACATACCAGCCGCACCTAACTTATCCATCCACGTAGAGTTAAAAGCTACGGTCGTTTTAGCAGGGTCTAAAATTTTAAACACTTGCTCTTTATACGTTTCAGCGTTTGATAACACATCTTCTTTCGTTAACGGCTTACGAGTAACATTTTTACCCGTTGGGTCGCCAATCATGCCAGTAAAGTCACCTATTAAAAAAATAACTTCGTGTCCAAGCTGTTGAAATTGACGCAACTTATTAATAAGAACCGTATGGCCTAAATGCAAATCTGGTGCTGTAGGATCAAAACCCGCTTTAATTTTTAAAGGTTTACCTTTCTTTAATTTTGCAAGTAATTCATCTTCTAGCAAGATTTCTTCTGCACCGCGTTTAATTTCGGCAAACGCTTGGCTGACATCAGTCATTAATGGCTCCAATTGGGATAATTTGTAAGATTTTATAGGCGAATTCTACTGCACTTTTTGCTTAGGATAAAACCCTATAGCTGTTGTATTTGCTTTTTTTTGTTATAGTTAGTAGTTCGCCAAAACATAAAACCTATACAATAGAAGTTAAACCATTGAATATCATAAAGAATTACTTTTTAGAGTTGCCTAAAAAACATCAAATTATAATTAGCGTATGTACTGCTATATTCATGGTATTGCTAATTTTGCCTTCAGAAAAGGCTAAAGCCGGTCGTCAATCTCAGGAAACCGCATTAGAAATAGGTAAAAGATATCAATTAACTGTGCCCGAATCAGGCGTGCCTGTATTAAATGAAACAATTGTTGATTCAAATGACGATTCTCTCGATTCAACCAAAACAGATGAACCTATTAATAACCAAGAACCTGAAACGCTTATTGAAGATGCTAGCGAAACTTATACATGGGATACCGCTAAAGTAAAAAGTGGTGACTCTTTAGCTAAAATTCTTAAACGTTTAGGCTATAGCGCACGTACAACCTATGAGCTGAGTATTGCTGAAGGTAAAGATACAAAATTACTTAAAAGATTAAATATAGGCGACATACTCCATATTGCGAAAGACGATACAGGTAAACTTGTTGCCCTTACTTACCCGCTGACTAAAACAGATACCCTATTTGTTAATTGGATAGACGAACAATATCAATCTCATATTGAAACAAAAACCGTTGAAATTAGAGAAACGACAGCGCACGGCATTATCAAATCTAATTTTTGGAGTGCAGGTATTGCTGCTGGTTTAGACGATGCACAAATCATAAACCTAGCAAATATTTTTGGTTGGGATATCGATTTTGCTTTAGATATAAGATCGGGTGACAGTTTTCACGTAGTGTATGAAAATAAATATGTGGATGGCGAATTTATTGGTGCTGGTAAAATATTAGCCGCTGAATTTATTAACCAAGATGAGCCTTTTCAAGCAATACGCTTTAGCGATGGCGAATATTACTCTGCTACAGGTAAAAGTATGCGTAAGGCTTTTTTACGCGCGCCAGTTAATTTCAGATACATAAGTTCTAACTTTAACCCTAAACGCTTCCACCCTATTCAAAAAAGAGTAAAACCACATAACGGTACAGACTATCGAGCAAAAACAGGTACACCTGTTGTTGCTGCTGGTAACGGAAAAGTAACCCATTCAACTTATAATAAATACAATGGTAACTATGTATTTATTCAACACGGTAACGGTATTGTGACTAAGTACCTACATTTTTCAAAACGCGCAGTTAAAGCAGGGCAACGCGTTAAGCAAGGACAAGTTATTGGATATGTGGGATCAACGGGTATGTCTCAGGCTCCCCATTTACATTACGAATTTTTACTTAATGGCGTACACCGTAACCCTAGAACAGTAAAATTACCGAATGCCAATCCATTAGATAAAAAATATAAAGCAGAATTTACTGCTTTAGCTGCACGACGTATGGCTGAACTTGATGGTTCTCGCCAAGCCATGTTAACGATGCAAAAAGCTGATTCTAAATCGTAATGACTGTAAACCAAAGTCAGCTATATATTGGTATTATGTCTGGTACAAGTGCTGACGGTATAGATTTAGCTTTAGTTGACTTTTCTACAGGAAAGCCTGATCTTATTGCAAGCTATTACCAAGCGTATAACGAAACAACCTACCAAAAAATTACTGAGCTTTATCAACCTAATGGTAATGAAATAGATAAAGCTTTTACTTTAGATGTGTTGTTAGCCAAACAGTTTGCACAAGCTATCAACCAGTTTGTTTCACAAGAAAATATAGATATAAACACAATTGCCGCTATTGGTAACCATGGGCAAACCATCAGGCACAGACCAAGTATCACCTCAGAAATAGCCGCTCCTTTTACATTACAAATAGGTTGTAACCAAACCTTAGCTACATTAACAGGCATAAAAGTTATTGGTGACTTTAGAACCAAAGACATGGTGTTAGGTGGTCAAGGAGCGCCTCTCGTTCCAGCTTTTCATAAAGCCTTGTTTCCTAACGAGCCACAAGATGTTTTTGTTATAAACATTGGTGGTATTGCTAATGTGACCTTTCTCCCGGTAGATAAAAGCAAATCTATACTCGGCTTTGATACGGGCCCTGGAAATGCGTTAATCGACGATTGGTATAAAACTCACAAACAAGGAAGGTTCGACAATAATGGCGAATGGGCACAATCAGGTAACGTTAATACCGCGCTTTTAAATCACTTTCTAAAGGACGATTATCTCACATTGTCTGCCCCCAAAAGTACAGGCAGAGAGTATTTTAATATGGACTGGGTTAATACAAATATCGATCAGTTTTTACAAAGTTCCGCATCAAATTCAACACAAAGAAAGCAGCTACTAGCTGAAGATATTCAAGCTACATTAACGGCATTAACTGCACAAACTATAACCGATCAAGTACAATTATTAAGTACGAAAGCTAACGTATACTTATGCGGCGGCGGCACCCTAAACACATACCTATTTAATATTATAAAACAAAGACTTAGCAATTTTAACGTTGCCAGTAGCGACACCATTAATATAAACAGTGATGCATTAGAAGCTTCTGCTTTTGCTTGGTTTGCTTATGCTTTTGATAAAAAAATTACAGGCAACATTCCAGCTGTAACAGGGGCTAGAAAAGAAGCCATTTTGGGTGTTAAATATCAACCTTAAAAAAGCTAGATATAAAAATTTTTCTCTCTATAATGATCTGTCCCTGTTCGAAAAACAAACGCACATTGCGGCTAGATTGAACTATTATTATTACTCACAATCTAAATGTGTACCTTTAGCAATTAATGATAATTAAGGTTAAGGAGAGACAATGCAATTTAACGATATTCATATTGGAATGAAATGCGGGAGCAAGAAAGGTAGCGGTACGGTTACTTGGATTGATGGTTCAACACGCAGAATTTACATGGCCGATACAAATAATAATAAAAATTTTGAAGTTGATTTTGAAGAGTTAATTGACGATCCCCAAGCTCATAATCGAGAAGATACATACTATTAATTTTAAATAGTTTTCAGCAAAACCGATGCTATTTATAAAATAACTATAATGCCCTTAAGTGTTTGTAAATCACCTAAGGGCATTTTATTTTTTATCTCTCATATAACAACATCCCTATATTCCTTAAAAATATTTAAAATACATTCTAATTATTTCGCATAACTTTAGAATATATGCTCTAATCGCGCTACCAAAAATAGACCTCACTATTTAGGACTATTTTTTCTTATAAAACGCATCTACTTAGAGTTAATTAAAATGGTTGAATATCTTCTTATTTCTTTCGCTATCCTTGCTTTATTAAGTATTGTTTTTGAAGAAATAACACACATAAACAAAGCTAAAACAACATTGTTTTTTGGATGTATTTCATGGATAGCATTATTCATCAATGCACAACCTGGAGAACATTCACTACTTAACCATCAACTCGAAGAAAATCTATTAGAAATAGCGGTATTATGGTTATTCTTAATGTCTACAATGACCTTTGTTGCATATTTAAATGCAAAAGGCGTAATACAAACAGCGGTGCAAAAGCTATTTCCAGCTAAGTTATCTAAACGTAGGTTAATGCTATTGGTTGCCCTGTTCTCATTAGTTTTGTCAGCAATTTGCGACAATGTAACCGCAACCTTAGTTACCCTAACCTTATTACAGTCTTTCGATTTAGATAAAAAAACCAAACTTAAAATGGCTGTGTTAACTATTTTCGCTGTGAACTCAGGTGGTGTTTCGTTAATCACTGGTGATGTTACTACCTTGATGATATTTTTAGATGGTCACTTACAAATTTCTGAATTACTTATATTGCTTGTTCCTGCAGTAGCGAGTGTTTTCTTTTTAACGATTATTCTTTCTTTTGGAACTAAAGGTCAAGCCTCCATAGAGCCTTGTGAACGAAGCTATGAGCGAGTTGACATTATGATTGCTGCTATCTTTTTTAGTACCATTGTATTAACCATGGTACTGAATATATTCTTTAAAATACCACCTGTTTTAACCTTTATGGGAGGGCTTTCTATTATGTTTTTAGTAGGAAGAACATACAGAACCGATACTGAAGAAACAGAAATATTAGATTACGTACGTAAAATAGAATACGACACTTTATTGTTCTTTTTAGGTATTTTATTAATTGTTGGTATGTTGAAAGAAATTGGTGTTTTAGAATTAATTACTGAAATTTACAGCAAATTTGATCCTAATGTTTCAAGCTTTTTAGCCGGTATTGGTTCTGCTTTACTTGATAATGTACCTTTAACTGCCGCGTTATTAAAAGCAGAACCGACGTTAACAACACCTGAATGGTTAGGCCTAACTTATGCGGTAGGAGTAGGTGGCTCATTGCTAGTTATTGGTTCTGCAGCAGGTATTATCGCCATGAGTAAAATGAAAGAAATTACCTTTTTGTCATACTCTAAATATATCCCCGCTTTATTTTTAGCTTACGCTTTTGGATATGTAGTAACGATAGGATTAGCGCAATATATCTATTAAGCGATTAAGTGAACTAATAGCTTTCACTCTAAGGGTTAATCATTATTTATATAAATAATGATTAACTCACTCGATATTAAACAAAAATTTCGCCAACCATGTAGCCTACAGCGGTTCCAGTTAAAACCACGCGTTCAGCTTTAACTTCACATAATACAGTTCCACCTCTTTTTGAAACTTGTGCGCCTGTGAGTTTAGACTTTGCTAATTCTTTCTCCCAATATGGAGCAAGCTCGCAATGAGCTGAACCTGTAACGGGATCTTCATTCACTCTTAATTTTGGAAAAAAGCTACGGCTAACAAAATCTGTATTATTTCCAGCTGCTGTTACAACCACACCTCGTAGATCCAGATCTAACCATTTTGAAAAATCAGGGGTAAGTTTGCGTACCTCTTCTTCATTGTTTAACACAACAATATAATCAAAAGCGGCCATAACCTGTTTAGGTAAAATATTAACGCCTAAACCTTTTAATAATGCTGATGGAGCCTTTACTGTTTGAGGCATTGAGGCGGGAAAATTCATACTAAAGCCCTGAGCATTTTTACTGACCACTAACTCGCCACTTTTCGTAATAAAAGTTACTTCTGGTTTGATAAACCCCAAATACTCATAAAGCACATACGCTGTAGATAAAGTCGCATGGCCACATAAATCAACCTCTTCCATTGGCGTAAACCAACGTAGGTGAATTGATTGTTCTGACATGACAAAAAAAGCCGTTTCAGATAAATTGTTCTCTTCCGCTATTTTTTGTAGTAGCTCGTCATCTAGCCATTCAGTTAACGGGCAAACAGCCGCAGGATTGCCTTCAAAAACATTCGATGCAAAAGCATCAACTTGATAAATTTTAAATTTCATAAAAGTTTATTCATTCGCTTATTTACTAATACCAAGTAGAATAATAAAAACTACCTTCTAAAGACACCTAAGTCACAATAGTTTTATTATTGTTATGCGCTAATATCAATAAGTTTCTATTTACCTTGGATAAAACATCTATAATAACTAATCACTTAATTCTTCGTTAACTATAATTACTAAGGCCACAACCATGAATACTAAAATATATAAAAGAGTGCTCTCACTCACCGATGATTTATTAGCGGCTGCCCAAGAAGAAAACCAAACAAAATTTGATGGCCATTATTTAGAATTAAAACAACTATGCGAAGAACACGACAATACTGATAAAGATCACCCTGTACAATGGGAAACCCTCGGCGATTTTACTGACGATTTAGCGCTGGCAGTTACTATTTATGAACGCGCCTTATTAAAAGCTGAAGCGATTAATTCTAAAGATTTTCGATCATCGATCAGCTTTTCAATTGCCACTTTAAAAATAGAATTGGGTGACAAAACAGGCGCTATAGAACATTTAGAAAAAGCAAAAATTAGTTGTAATAAAATTGTAGATAAAGAATTAAAAGCTGAGATTCATGATTTACTGGAAGAATTAAAAAATTCATAAACAGAAAACCCAATAATTATACTAAAATCCAAAAAGTACTTGGTTCAAGCTTTGGTACCTTAATGGCCACATCAATGATAGCTGCAGGTAAATTAATTAAAGGTCAAGAATCGATTAAGGTAACAGAGGTTCCTAAATTACTACAGGCAGCACTCGATGCAATGATGAGCCGTGGTGGCGCTAGTTTAGGCGATAAAATGGTATTGTATTCTATCAGCGCGATGATTGTATCAATGGACAAAGCGCAAACGAATGATGCGATGCTAGATACAGGTATTCAAGCTGCTAATGAAGCATTAGCTGAATTTAATGGTAAGATCAATAAAATTGGTCGTGCACGTATCTTCGGTGAGCGCACTATTGGGATGGATGATCCTGGTATGGTTGCGATTGTTAGAATGTTAGACTGCCTTAAAAACGCTTAAACGACTTACATCAACATATTGTTTTAAAAAAGGTGAGCATTAGCTCACCTTTTCTTTACATTCTATAAATATTCCTAAAACGGTATATCATCATCAAAATCAATCGTCGGCTCTTGAGGGTTTACCTTAGGTGCTGACTGATGATTTTGCTGCTGAAAGCCACCTTGATGTGCTGGCTGTTGTTGCTGAAACCCACCTTGTGGAGCAGCTGGTGCTTGTTGCTGCTGGTAACCACCTTGTGGAGCAGCTGGTGCTTGTTGTTGCTGGAAACCACCTTGTGGCGCAGCTGGTGCTTGTTGTTGCTGATAACCACCTTGTGATGCAGCTGGTGCTTGTTGTTGCTGGAAACCACCTTGCGGTGCTGCTGGCGCTTGTTGTTGGAAACCGCCTTGAGAAGCTCCGCCACCTTGGCCACGCGAATCTAACATTTGCATTACGCCGTTAAAACCTTGTACAACAACTTCAGTTTTATACTGATCTTGGCCTTGTTGGTTTTGCCATTTACGCGTTTGTAATTGACCTTCAATATAAACCTTAGAACCTTTTTTCAGGTATTCGCCAGCAACTTCAGCTAACTTTCCAAATAGAGATACACTATGCCATTCAGTTTTTTCTTTTGGTTCGCCTGTTTGCTTATCTTTCCAGCTTTCAGATGTTGCTATTGTTATGTTAGCAACAGCACTACCGTTAGGTAAAAAACGAACTTCAGGATCTTGGCCTAAATTTCCAAGAATAATAACTTTGTTAACTCCGCGACTGGCCATGTGTAAATCCTATAATCTGCAGTAATAATTGTCACTGATGACCTCCTATTTAACGTTATAGTTTGAGGAATCACCCGTGTTTAAAAATGGGAAATGATTTTACCACGAATATAAATTATTGCTGATATTTTAAAGATTATTTTTTACTTAATACCCGTTTTATTATTTATTTTAGCTATTTTACGCCAAGTACAACTTGTCAATTATAAAGTATATACTTTACTAACCACTTGTTATAGTTAGTAAATAACTAAAAATAATTGGTAATTTTAATGAATACAAATAATCAAATAATTAATAGTTTTTGTACAAAACTTTAAACATTATTTTCTGCATATATATGAGGCTTCATTTCTTGAATAATGTTTTCAGGGATCGGTTGAGTTTTTTGCTTTGTGTAACAAAAATGCACCATTACTGCGGTGCCTGACGCGCATTTTGCACCGTTTTGCCACAGCTCTTGGTAAATATTAAAAGAAGAGCTTCCTATACGGCCAATATACGTTTTTACTTCCATTTCGCTGCCATAATGCATTTGGGCATGAAACGTTACATCAATTTTAGCTAAAATTAAGTTCCACTTTTTAGGGTTTAGATCTGGAATAAACAATTTAAAAACAGGGTCTCTAGCACCTTCAAACCAAATGGGTACGTTAGTATTGTTAATATGCCCTAATGCATCAGTATCGGTAAACCTTGGAGAAAAAGTTTCACTAAACATAATCTACTACCTTAAAACAAACTGACGTTAACGTTAACGTCATATTTTTTATTTTACAAGTAATATTTAATTACAAAAATTTCTTTAGTAGGCGATGAATTTGAGTCAGACGAATTTTTTTAATTAATTTTTTAGGTTTTTTTGCATAATCGGCTATTTGATCTAATTCACTATAGTGATTAAGTATTTGAGTATGCTCAAAAATGAGTTCTGTTTCTTTTTTAAGATCAAGCATTAACGTTTTATTTTCATCATCTAAAAACAAGCCATTCTCTAAATCTAACGACCATGCTCTAGGGTTTAAGTTATTGCCTGTGAGTAAATGATAACGTTCGTCAGATACTATACCCTTTAAATGAAAACTATTACTCTCATGTTTCCATAGTCTTACGGTAAGCAGATCTACATCAATAAATTTTTGCCAGCGTTTAACAAATCTCAGTAATAACATTTCGTATAAATATGGCACGATACCAATAGTCGTGAAGTTTTTTTCTTCTGGAATATAAAAATCATTCGCTGTTTTGTCACCAATAACTAGGGTGATTTTCACACCTCTTTTTAATGCATTAATAATGTCTTTTTTAAGGGGTTTAGGTAAATTAAAGTATGGAGTAAAAATCAGTAAAGATGACTGACTTTTTTGGATCATTCTTCTGATTTTTCGATTCAATCCATTTCGTAAGGGGCCACAAGCAACTAAGGGTTTAATAATTACGTTTTGGCGAGTTTTACACTGAGATAAACGGTAAGAAGATCGTTTGATAAGTGATTTTAATTTAGCAACATTTTGCTTGCTATACGTTGTAATTTCACCACGATTAAGTAATGGGCATAAGTCAGATTCTATAAAGCTAAAATCTAAATAATCACAAAAGCTATTAGCCAAAGGTTTAGCATTGATTAGGTAGTATCGGTCAAGTCTGTATTTTTCATCTTGATGTAAATAAATATTGTTAATACTAGCACCGGTATAAAAAACAGCATCGTCAAACACCATGCCTTTTAAATGCAATACACCTAATAATTCTTTACTTTTTACAGGAACACCATAAATATCGATAGTATTTGTGTATTGTTCTGCAAGCTTTAAATATAGACTACGGTTACCTAAACTGCCTTTTTCACCAATTAAACCACGCTGAGCACGATGAAAGTCAACAAATACTTTTACTTCTAGTTTAGGATTAATCGATTTAGCTTTATAAAGCGCATGAAGCACTTCTCTTCCGGCTTCATCATCTTGTAGATAGAGGGCGGTAATATAAATTCGACGCTTAGCTCGGATAATTAAATCAAGTAATGCTTGCTTGTATTGTTTGGCTGAGAAAAAAGCTTGAATATCTACATTTGAGTTGTCAATTGACGACAATAATTCCATTAACTACCTTATACATTTAGAACTAAATAACGGCGTAAGAGTTATTATAACGTAATTTAATTCTAAATGACTAAAAGACAGTGCTTTAAATTAATTTAGTAACAATTATATCAATGACGCTAACTCTGCCGCTTGCCTAATGGCCCTTTTGGCGTCAAGTTCTGCTGCAACATTAGCCCCACCAATTAAGTGTACATTTGCTTGTGCATCCACAAGGGTTTGATATAAAGCTCGTTCGGGTTGCTGCCCTGCACAAATAATAACGTGATCGACTTCTAGTAATTTTTCTTCACCATTAACGCTGATCAACAAACCTTTATCGTTTACTTCTTTATAGGTAACACCTGGGATCATATGTACATTATTTTTTTGTAATGTGGCTCTATGTATCCAACCTGTTGTTTTGCCTAAGCCGGCGCCAACCTTAGTTTCCTTACGTTGTAAAAGATAAATTTCACGTTCAGTTTTATGTGCTTCAGCTTTAGGAAGTAGCGCCCCTGCTCCTTGGTAGCTTTTATCAACCCCCCAGTTTTTCATCCAAGCATCAGCATCGTTTGTTAACGACTTTTCTTCCGCTAAATAACACGCGACATCAAACCCGATACCACCCGCACCGATAATAGCGACTTTATTCCCGATAACCTCTTTGTCTCTTAATACATTCAAGTAACTTTTAACTTTAGGGTGTTCGAAACCTTTAAGATCGAGCTTTCTAGGAATAATACCTGTGGCGAGTACTACGTCATCAAAACCTTCATCGAGTAAAGCTTGTGCACTCACTTCTGTTGATAACTTTACGGTTACCTCATGCTTTTTAAGTTGCTCGTTAAAGTATCTTAACGTTTCGTAAAACTCTTCTTTACCCGGCACTTGTTTAGCAAAGTTAAATTGCCCACCAATCTCGATCGCTTTATCAAACAAGGTTACGTTATGGCCTCGTTGGGCGGTATATACACTAAAAGCGAGTCCTGCTGGACCTGCGCCCACGACAGCAATATTTTTAGGTTTAACCACTTTATTAAAATGTAATTCAGTTTCATAACAAGCAACAGGATTAACTAAACACGACGCTCTTTTCTGCTTAAAAACATGATCTAAACAAGCTTGGTTACAACCAATACAGGTATTAATTTGATTACTTTGGTTCGCAGCCGCTTTTTGTACAAATTCAGGATCTGCTAAGAAAGGTCTCGCCATTGACACCATATCAGCGTGACCATTAGCTAATACATCTTCAGCAACTTCAGGGGTGTTTATTCGATTAGTAGTAATAAGAGGAATAGTTACCTCTTGTTTCATACGCTGAGTTATCCACGTAAATGCCGCTCGTGGTACAGATGTGGCAATAGTAGGTACACGTGCTTCGTGCCAGCCAATACCTGTATTAATTAGGGTAGCACCTGCGGCTTCAATGGCTTTAGCCATAGTAACAACATCTTCCCAGCTATTACCGCCTTCAACCAAATCAAGCATCGACAAACGGAAAATAATAATGAATTCTTTACCTACTTTTTCGCGAACTGCTTTTACTGTTTCTACAGCAAAGCGCATTCGATTTTCAATGCTGCCACCCCATTCATCGGTACGTTTATTTACACGTATACATGAAAACTGGTTAATTAAATAACCTTCAGATCCCATAATTTCAACACCATCGTAACCCGCTTTTTGAGCAAGCTTTGTTGAATGGGCAAAGTCTTTAATTGTGCTTTTTATTTGTCGAACTGACATGGCCGACGGTGTAAACGGATTAATAGCTGACTTAACTTTACTCGATGAAACACTAAATGGATGATAAGCATATCGCCCAGCATGTAATAACTGAACACATATTTTCGTATCGTATTTATGTACCGCTGATGTGATTTTTTTATGTTTATTTACATGCCAAAACTTACTTAACTCACTGCCTAATGGAGCAAGCCGCCCTCTTATATTAGGACTTATACCTCCCGTAACAATTAAACCAACACCACCTTTAGCTCGTGCTTCATAAAATGCTGCGAGTTTATCAAAGCCATCTTTTTCTTCTTCAAGGCCTGTATGCATGGAGCCCATTAGCACTCTATTAGCTAAAGTTGTAAAACCTAAATCTAAAGGTGTGAGTAAATGTTTATAAGGAGAAGCTTGATTCATAATAATTCGCTATTTCGTATATAAAAGTGAGTGTACAAAAAACCACAATGGTCCAACCAGTTGACATAAATTAGAGCTTGTTAAGGTAAAACTCAAGTTTTATTTACATATAATAAGGTATAACCATTAATCACATAATATGCAAAGCGGCACGAAGGCTGGTCAAATCAATAGGACAAACTTTCAGAGAACACTATTGTTATAGGGTATAGTTAAGGGATGATGTGATAAAATTAACAAAAGAAAACAACTAACACTAAAATGCCTCAATGAATAAAAAAAATATTATCCAACACGTATTACAACATTTATCTACAGAGCTAAAAACAACAGAACTAGCAGCTAACAATGCCCATTTGGCAGCAATAGATGATCAATCCATTGCTGAAACACAATATGATACTGTCGCGATCGAAGCGGGTTATTTAGCTGAAGGGCAATCTAAACGTGTAGATGAAATTAAAAACTCTATTGCGCTATTTGAACAATTTTACGCTCGGGAGTTAAAAAGTTCACCTACGATTGTTATAGGCTCTTTGGTTCAATTAGAAAAAGCGATAACAAACAATAACTGGCTTTTTATTGCGCCTGCCGCAGGTGGGTTTAGATGTGTAGTTGAAGAGAATAATATTACTGTGATCACGCCTCATTCCCCAATGGGACAAGCGTTAATTAATAAAGAAGTTGATGATGAAGTATCTTTATTAATTAACGGGCTAACAACAACTGAAAATATAGATTACATTCACTCAATTATTTAACTTTAGTTTTGTTGGGGGTTCAGCAAAGCTTTAATACTTAAAATATCGGCAAGCTTTTCATCAATTTTTAAATATGCTACCGATTCTTGATACACTAAAGTCGCTTCTAATACACCCGGCATATTAATTAAGTGCTCTGCAACTTCATCGGCTTGTTCTTCACTTTGCAGCGAAGTAGTAAAACTAAAGCTTTTCGATTTTTTAAGAGGCTTCATCCCTAACGTTACAACACACCATAATAAACACAAAATAGACATCACTAAGAAAATAGATTGCTCGCCAAATTTGCTAGCAATTACGCCACCTAAAACACCACCAGCAAAAGCACCTAAAAATTGGCTACTTGAATAAATCCCCATCACACTACCTTTCACTCCAGCAGGCGCTAGACGAGAAAGCATTGAGGGCATTGTTGCTTCTAAGTAATTAAAAGCGGTGAAAAACATCACCACTAAAATAACTAACGACCAAAAACCAAGAGGTAAATACCATAACAGTAATAGAGACAAAGCAAGAAGCAGCACAGCACTCGTAAACATTTGTTTTTCTTTTTGCTTTTTCATAGCAAAAATCATAAAAGGCACCATTAAGAAAAATGATCCTAATAAAGCGGGTAAGTATAGTTTCCAATGCTGCTCTAACGCTAAACCGCTGGCAACAAATTGTTTAGGTAAAGTAATAAAACAAGCCGTTAATGCCATATGAAGAATAAATATACCTGCATTTAAACGGCTAAGTTGAGGATGTTTTATTAATGTTAAAATTTGATCGGGTAACGCTATACTGTCGCCTTTTGGTGCTTTATTCACAGTATAAGGCACCATAAATTGGATCATTACCATAGCAAATACGGTTAATATTGCTGTTAACCAAAACAAGCCACTCAAACCAAATGATTGCGCCACTATTGGTCCTAAAATCATAGCTGCAGTAAATGACAAACCAATAAACATACCTATAGTTGCCATAACCTTAGGACGCTGCTCTTCACGGGTAATATCAGCGGCTAATGCTAAAATAGCGCTGGCTATTGCGCCTGTTCCCTGTAAGGCTCGACCAAAAACCACACCATAAATCGTGTCAGACATGGCCGCAACAACACTTCCCATCAGAAACACAACCAAACCAGCTAATATAATGGGTTTACGGCCATATTTATCAGACAAAATGCCCATCGGAATTTGTAGCATAGCTTGTGTGAGTCCATAAGCGCCAATCGCCAAACCTATCCAAATAGGGCTATAACCTGCGAGTTGCTGACCATAAATAGCAAATACAGGTAATATCATAAACAAACCAAGCATGCGTAGCCCAAATACAGTGGCTAATGAAAACGCTGCTTTTTTTTCAGTATTATTTAAACCTGTGGCACTCATTTACACTTCTTATGTCAGTTTTATCTACGCTAATTAAGAGCGTTATAGTATCACGACTCCACAATGAACAAAATCATATTTAATGTGATCTTAGGGCAGTTTTTGTGCGATAATTGTTGGTTACAAATCCATACGGAACCGTTATGAGAAATATAGAAGTTAGAGGGGCTCGTACCCATAATCTAAAAAATATTAGTTTAGATATTCCTCGCGAAAAGCTCGTTGTTATTACCGGCCTCTCAGGCTCAGGAAAATCATCATTAGCGTTTGATACTTTATATGCCGAAGGTCAACGTAGATATGTAGAGTCTTTATCGGCTTATGCGCGCCAATTTTTATCTTTAATGGAAAAGCCTGATGTTGATCATATAGAAGGGTTATCTCCAGCGATTTCTATTGAGCAAAAATCAACATCTCATAACCCACGATCAACCGTTGGAACTATTACTGAAATATACGATTACTTACGTTTATTGTATGCCCGCGTTGGTGAGCCTCGTTGTCCTACACATAACGAACCGCTTGCTGCTCAAACGGTTTCACAAATGGTAGATAAAGTACTTTCTTTAGAAGAAGGTACAAAGGTCATGGTATTAGCGCCGGTATTGCAAGGCCGCAAAGGTGAACACCTTAAATTACTCGATAATTTAGCGGCCCAAGGTTACATCCGTGCTCGCATCGATGGTGAAGTATATGATTTATCCGATCCGCCAACATTAGAGTTACATAAAAAACACACCATTGAAGTTGTGGTGGATCGCTTAAAAGTAAGAGAAGACATTCAACTACGTTTATCTGAATCTTTTGAAACGGCACTAGCGTTAACCGCTGGTACAGCAAAAGTTGCTTTTATGGATGAACCCAATAAAGAAGAATTGTTGTTTTCAGCTAACTTTGCTTGCCCACATTGTGGTTACAGTATGCAAGAGCTTGAACCAAGACTATTCTCTTTCAACAACCCTGCAGGTGCTTGTCAAACCTGTGATGGTTTAGGTAACCAACAATTTTTCGATGAAAATCGTGTTATTGCTAACCCAGAGTTAAGTCTTGCTGGCGGTGCTATTCGCGGTTGGGACAAACGTAATTTTTATTATTTTCAAATGCTACAAGCATTAGCAGATCATTTTGATTTTGCTTTAGACAAACCATTTAATGAATTAGATAAAAAGCATCAAGAAATAATTTTACGTGGAAGTGGCAAACAAGAAATAGAATTTAAATACATGAACGACCGTGGCGATATTGTTATCCGAAATCATCCGTTCGAAGGTATTTTAAATAACATGGACCGACGCTATCGTGAAACTGAATCGAATGCCGTACGTGATGAATTATCTAAATATTTAAATAGCCAACATTGTCCTGACTGTAACGGGAGTCGACTACGTTTAGAAGCACGTAACGTTTTTGTTAATGAAACTGCCCTACCAGAAGTCGCTGAATACGCGATTGCTGACGCATTAACTTTTTTCCAAGAATTAAATTTACCCGGTCAAAAGGGCCAAATTGCTGAAAAAATTCTTAAAGAAATTATCGATCGATTAGGATTTTTAGTTAACGTAGGTTTAAATTATCTTAACCTTTCTCGTGCTGCGGGTACTTTGTCAGGTGGTGAGGCTCAACGCATTCGTTTAGCAAGTCAAATAGGCGCTGGTTTAGTGGGCGTTATGTATGTACTTGATGAACCTTCAATTGGTTTACATCAACGAGATAACGAACGACTACTTAAGACTTTAATTCATCTTAGAGATCTCGGTAATACGGTGATCGTAGTTGAGCATGACGAAGATGCCATTAGAGAAGCCGACCATGTAATTGATATTGGCCCCGGTGCTGGTGTTCATGGCGGTCAGATAATTGCCGAAGGTACAGTAGACGACATATTAGCGTGTGAAGACTCACTTACTGGTAAATACTTATCTGGCAGAGAACGTATTGAAATACCGAAACAACGCATACCTTTTGATAAAGACAATGTAGTTAAATTAATAGGCGCAACAGGTAACAACTTAAAGAATGTAAATTTAACCATTCCAAACGGCTTGATGACTTGTGTAACAGGTGTTTCTGGCTCAGGTAAATCAACGTTAATTAATGATACTTTATACAAACTTGCTCACATTGAATTAAACGGCGCAACCACTCAAGAACCTTCACCTTATAAAGAAATTATTGGTTTAGACTTGCTCGATAAAGTTATCGATATAGATCAAAGCCCAATAGGTAGAACACCACGTTCAAACCCTGCTACTTATACAGGAATATTTACAGCAGTAAGAGACATCTTTGCTGCTACACAAGAAGCAAGATCTCGTGGTTATAAGCCAGGACGATTCAGCTTTAATGTTAAAGGTGGCCGTTGTGAAGCTTGTCAAGGTGACGGGCTGATCAAAGTAGAAATGCATTTTCTTCCTGATGTTTACGTACCTTGTGACGATTGTAAGAGTCAGCGCTACAACCGTGAAACCTTAGAAGTTAAATACAAAGGTAAGAATATTCATGAAGTATTGGATATGACTATCGAAGATGCTTTTGAGTTTTTTAATGCGATACCTGCTGTTAAACGTAAATTAAAAACCTTACTTGATGTAGGTTTAAGTTATATAAAACTTGGACAATCTGCCACTACACTTTCCGGTGGTGAAGCGCAACGCGTTAAGCTCGCTAAAGAATTATCTAAGCGTGATACAGGTAAAACTCTTTATATATTAGATGAACCAACAACTGGCCTGCATTTCCACGATATTAAACAATTACTACAAGTTATCCATCGCCTACGTGATCAAGGTAATACTATTGTTGTTATTGAACATAATTTAGATGTTGTGAAAACAGCCGATTGGGTTATCGACCTAGGTCCTGAAGGTGGTTCAGGCGGAGGTGAAATTTTAGTGTGTGGTACGCCTGAAGAAGTCGCCGAACACAAAACATCTCATACTGCAGGATTTCTTAAAACCTTACTTAAACAATAAGTTAACTAGCTGTAATTACTAAATTTTAAAGCCTATTATTTTTTCTTAATCGATATAAATAATAGGCTTTTGATATTTCAATTTCATTTAAAAATATTTAGTGGATCGTTCAAAACCTTCAAGCCTTTATACAAATTTCAGCTAATTGAGTTGAATCACTATAGCTAACTCAAAACCATCCAGTTAAGATAAGAACAACCTTTACAATGATCTAAAGAAATAATAATTATATGACTTCAAAAACAAACGCCCTGATCTATTTTTTAGCTTTTTCTAGTGGTTTTAGCATTATGGGCATTGAACTGTTAGGCGGAAGAATTCTCGCGCCATTCTTTGGTAGTAGCGTTCATATTTGGGGGAGTATTATTACCGTATTTATGTTGAGTTTATCATTCGGCTATTTAATTGGCGGTAAGCTTTCTACAAAAAATGCGTCCTTAACACGTTATGGATTAATCTTCCTTTTCGCGAGTATCACAGTTCTTCCTATCGTTTTTTTCTCCCAAGAAATTATGGAATTTATTTTTAATCATGTTGAAGACAGTCGATACGGCTCATTACTCGCTTCAATGGTATTATTTTTTATCCCTACAATAATTCTTGGCATGATCTCACCTTATTCCGTAAGATTACTAGTAACCGATAGTGAAAAAAGTGGGCAAGTTGCTGGTATTTTATATTTTGTCAGCACACTTGGCAGCGCATTAGGCACAATTATTACTTCCTTTTACATGGTACTCGCCTTTAATGTAAACGACATTATTTTAGGCTTTAGTTTAACCCTAGGTTTATTGGGCTTGCTAGCTATAGCTCTACATAAAAGTGCTTTTAAAAATCATATGAAAGTTTCGTCATCTGTTATTTAATAAAACAAAAAATAGAGAATACTATGTTCAAATATTTAAGCCTTATCGTATTAATATTATTACCCTTTACGAGTTTTTCAAAAGTCATTCATAGTGAACGATCGCTATACCGTAATATCATTGTTGATGAAAACGGAAATAAACGCTGTTTAAAATTCAATACTAAAAGTAGTAAAACTAATCAAAGTTGTATATTTAAAGATGATCCACAAAAGCTCGTTTTTAACTATGCCAAACTCGTGTTTTCAAGTTTATTGATGATAGATGATCCTAAAAAAGTATTAATTATTGGCCTAGGTGGCGGAACACTTTCTAATACCATACATCAACTTTATCCCGATGCTTATATTGATAATATTGAAATAGATCCCGCTGTAACTAATGTTGCTAGAGAATATTTCAGCTTTTTTGAAAACGATAAAATAACAGCAACTACTCAAGATGGGCGTATATTTATCAAACGAGCAAAATTAAAAAAACAAAAATACGATTGGATAATTTTAGATGCTTTTAATGGTGACTATATTCCTGAACATTTGTTAACAAAGGAATTTTTTGAAGAAACAAAAAATATCTTATCCCCTAACGGAATAATTTCAGCCAATACCTTCTCTATTAGTAAATTATATTTTCACGAATCTGCGACTTACTACGATGTATTTGGAGACTTTATTAATGTAAGTAATAAAAAGAACAGTAATAGAATAATACTGGCTGGCTATACCGAACAACCAAGTGATGAAGTTATAAAAGCTAGAGTAGAAAAACTCTATCCATTACTCAAACCCTTTGATATAGATATTAGAGAAATAAGAAGTAATATGATATCTACTAAAGACAATATTGATTGGCCTGAAGATACTAAAGTACTAACAGATCAATATTCTCCTGCTAACTTACTTAATTTATAAACAAAATTTCATATTCATTTAATCAAAGATCAAAAAATAAATATTAGGCCTTCATTAGCCGAAGGTCTAATAGAGAATTTACCTTTCAAGTTTTAAACTGGTTATTATCTATCCAACAAGGTAAGAACCATGAGCTATCAAGAAGAATATAATCTATCAAGTAATGATCCTACTGCTTTCTGGAAAAAACAAGCTGACGATATACAGTGGATTAAAAAACCAAAAATAATATTGTCAAAAAATAATGATGGCAATTACCAATGGTTTGAAGATGGCAAACTCAATACTTCTTATCTCGCTTTGGATTATCATATAGAACAAGGCAACGGACATACGCTTGCTTTAATCTACGACTCACCGGTTACCAATACCAAACAACAATTTACCTATAATGAGCTAAAACACGAAGTTGCTAAATTTGCATCTGTACTAAAAAATAAAAATATAAAAAAAGGTGATCGTGTTTTAATTTACATGCCCATGATCCCTCAAGCTGCCATAGCTATGTTAGCTTGCGCAAGAATAGGCGCTATTCATTCGGTTGTGTTTGGTGGCTTTGCGCCACATGAATTAGCCATCAGGATAGATGATGCGCAACCTAAAGTTATTATTTCTGCTAGTTGCGGTGTAGAAATTACCAAAGTTATTCCTTATAAGCCTATGATCGATAAAGCAATTGACTTAGCTGACTTCAAACCCACTTCTTGCATCATTTTTCAACGGGACTTAATCGAGGCTAACTTAATTGATGGCAGAGACTACTCATGGTCTAAGTTAATGGAAAATGCAATAGAAGCCGAACCTGTAGCAGTAAATGCCACTGATCCTCTCTATATTCTCTACACATCGGGAACAACAGGTAAACCTAAAGGTGTTGTGCGCGATAATGGCTCACATGCCGTTGCAATGAAATACAGTATGAAAGCTATATACGATATTAATAAAGGCGAAGTATTTTGGGCTGCTTCAGATGTAGGCTGGGTTGTTGGACATTCATATATCGTCTACGCACCATTAATAGCGGGCTGTACAACCGTTCTTTTTGAAGGTAAACCAGTATTCACTCCTGATGCTGGAACATTCTGGCGAGTTTGCGAAGAATATAAGGTAAAAGCATTATTTAGCGCTCCAACGGCTTTCAGAGCAATATGTAAAGAAGACCCTAATGCTGACCTCATTCACCAATATGATTTATCTAAATTAGAACGCTTATATCTAGCTGGAGAACGTTTAGACCCCGCCACTTACGAATGGTTAAAAAATAAAACTAAACTACCTGTAATTGACCATTGGTGGCAAACCGAAACAGGCTGGGCAATAGCTTCAATCCCTTATGGTATAGAACAAAAAACAACTAAATCAGGGTCAGCTGGATTAGCAACTCCTGGATATAATATAAAAGTAGTTGATGGTTCAGGTAATGAATTAACGAAAGGCGAAGAAGGAAATATAGCGATTAAATTACCTTTACCTCCTGGCTGTTTATCAACTATTTGGAAAAATGCAGATAGATTTAAAGATGGCTATCTAAAGGCTTTCCCTGGTTATTATGTTACAGGCGATAGTGGTTATATAGATAGCGAAAATTATTTATACATTATGGGTCGCACAGACGACATTATTAACGTTGCAGGTCATAGAATGTCGACTGGAGAGATGGAAGAAGTCATCTCAAATCATTTTGCGATTGCAGAATGTGCAGTTATTGGAGGCCATTGTCCTATAAAAGGTCAAATTCCTACTGCATTAGTGGTAGTTAAAAATAATATTAGTTTATCTAACGCTGATCTAGAACTAGAGCTAAAACAAGCAATACGAGAACAAATTGGGCCTATCGCAAGCCTAAAAGCAGTGTATATAGTGGAACGATTACCTAAAACAAGATCGGGAAAAATATTAAGAAAAACCATAAGACAAATTGTCGATGGCGAAGAATATCAAATGCCTTCAACCATCGATGATCCTAATGTCTTAGACGAGTTGCAACTATTATTAAGCGCGGCATAAACATAATATTTTAAACTGAATTTAACAATGACAGTGGATGTCAGGTTATTTTTTTAACGATAACTTATTACGCGTTTGAGACTTTTTAGAAGAAGCTGATTTCTTAGAAGTAAATTTTAGTGCTTTGGTATCTACTTTAGTCATTATTTTGGTTTCATCTTCGACTTTAAAATCAGCTTTAGGAGCTGAAGTATCTCTAGCCGTTTTCGATGATCCAGCCACTGCAGAATTAATCTCATTCATTTCAGATGTTGAAAGATAACGCCATTCACCACTTTTAAGATCACCTAATTCAACACTCATAATACGAGAACGTTTAAGAGTTTGAACTTCGTAATCTAAATATTCACACATGCGGCGAATTTGTCTGTTCAATCCTTGGGTTAGTATGATTTTAAATACATACTTACTCACTACAGTGACAATACAAGGTTTACTTATAGTACCCAGTATAGGAACACCTTTAGACATTCGTTCAATAAACCTCTCACTGATAGGTTTATCAACACTCACAATATATTCTTTGTCGTGAGCATTCTCTGCTCTTAAAATTTTGTTAACTATATCTCCGTCACTTGTCAGAAATATCAAACCCTCTGAAGGTTTATCTAAACGCCCGATAGGGAAAATTCTTTTTTTATGACCAATAGCATCAATAATGTTGCCACGAACATGAGATTCAGTAGTACAAGTAATTCCAACAGGTTTATTATAAGCAATATAGATACGGTCAGATTTATTTTTAGCAACTTGTTCAACGATATGGCCATTTACACGAACTTCGTCATGAGAGGCAACCTTGGTACCTAATTCAGGTATTTTTCCATTGATAGTTACACGACCTTTCTCGATAAGTTTATCCGCCTCTCGTCTTGAACAGAAACCAGAATCACTAATATATTTATTGAGGCGCTTTAGATCTTCAGACACAAACAAACCTTTAAGAAAAAAATCAAAAACATATTATACATCAGTTACAACATAAGTAGAGAAAGTTATATACACGTTACCAATCAAGCGCTTCTTCGATGGGCCTAAAAACAATGTATGTTCGACCTTGGAACGACTGCTGCAATGTTTAACACCAGACAGCAAAAAGCCCGACTCTTTCGAATCGGGCTTTTCTTAATGAGAAGCCTAGCAATGTCCTACTCTCACATGGGAACTCCCACACTACCATCGGCGCTAATGCATTTCACTTCTGAGTTCGGAATGGGATCAGGTGGGTCTACATCGCTATTGTCGCTAGACAAAAAAGGTCAATCTTGAAAGCCTTTCAACAAAAATTATTTTCATTGAACTATAAATACGTTTTAATCTCTTATTCGCACATGTGTACGTGTCACTCATAGAGTGTGTCAAACTTCATACAAAACTATTTAGGTGTTGTATGGTTAAGCCTCACGGGCAATTAGTATCAGTTAGCTCAAGGCCTCACAACCCTTACACACCTGACCTATCAACGTTGTAGTCTCCAACGACCCTTTAGGGAGCTTAAAGCTCCAGTGAGAACTCATCTCAAAGCCTGTTTCCCGCTTAGATGCTTTCAGCGGTTATCAGTTCCGAACGTAGCTACCGGGCAATGCTATTGGCATAACAACCCGAACACCAGCGGTTCGTCCACTCCGGTCCTCTCGTACTAGGAGCAGCCCTCTTCAATTCTCAAACGCCCACGGCAGATAGGGACCGAACTGTCTCACGACGTTCTAAACCCAGCTCGCGTACCACTTTAAATGGCGAACAGCCATACCCTTGGGACCGACTTCAGCCCCAGGATGTGATGAGCCGACATCGAGGTGCCAAACACCGCCGTCGATATGAACTCTTGGGCGGTATCAGCCTGTTATCCCCGGAGTACCTTTTATCCGTTGAGCGATGGCCCTTCCATACAGAACCACCGGATCACTATGACCTACTTTCGTACCTGCTCGACGTGTCTGTCTCGCAGTTAAGCTGGCTTATGCCATTGCACTAACCGTACGATGTCCGACCGTACTTAGCCAACCTTCGTGCTCCTCCGTTACTCTTTGGGAGGAGACCGCCCCAGTCAAACTACCCACCAGACAGTGTCCCCAAGCCCGATGAGGGCCCTAGGTTAGAACATCACGCATACAAGGGTGGTATTTCAAGGTTGGCTCCAACACATCTGGCGACGCATCTTCAAAGCCTCCCACCTATCCTACACATGTAGGAGCAATGTTCACTGTCAAGCTATAGTAAAGGTTCACGGGGTCTTTCCGTCTAGCCGCGGGTATACGGCATCTTAACCGCAATTTCAATTTCACTGAGTCTCGGGTGGAGACAGTGTGGCCATGATTACGCCATTCGTGCAGGTCGGAACTTACCCGACAAGGAATTTCGCTACCTTAGGACCGTTATAGTTACGGCCGCCGTTTACCGGGGCTTCGATCATGAGCTTCGCAGAGCTAACCCAATCAATTAACCTTCCGGCACCGGGCAGGCGTCACACCGTATACGTCATCTTTCGATTTTGCACAGTGCTGTGTTTTTAATAAACAGTTCCAGCCACCTGGTTACTTCGACTCTCCTGTGCTTACTCCGCAAGGGATTCACACCAGAGAGCGTACCTTCTCCCGAAGTTACGGTACTATTTTGCCTAGTTCCTTCACCCGAGTTCTCTCAAGCGCCTTAGTATTCTCTACCTAACCACCTGTGTCGGTTTGGGGTACGGTTCCTATATATCTGAAGCTTAGAAGCTTTTCCTGGAAGCATGGCATCAATGACTTCATCTCCGTAGAGACTCGTCTCGACTCTCAGTGTTAACAGCAACCCGGATTTACCTAAGTCACCCACCTACAATCTTTCACACGGACTACCAACGCCGTGCTCACCTAGCCTACTCCGTCCCTCCTTCGCAATATATAGAAGTACAGAAATATTAATCTGTTTCCCATCGACTACGCGTTTCCGCCTCGCCTTAGGGGCCGACTTACCCTGCCCTGATTAACATGGGACAGGAAACCTTGGTCTTTCGGCGGGGGAGTTTTTCACTCCCCTTATCGTTACTCATGTCAGCATTCGCACTTCTGATACCTCCAGCATGCTTTACAACACACCTTCAACGGCTTACAGAACGCTCCCCTACCACTTGAACCTAAGTTCAAATCCGCAGCTTCGGTGACTAGTTTAGCCCCGTTACATCTTCCGCGCAGACCGACTCGACTAGTGAGCTATTACGCTTTCTTTAAAGGATGGCTGCTTCTAAGCCAACCTCCTAGCTGTCTATGCCTTTCCACATCGTTTCCCACTTAACTAGTACTTTGGGACCTTAGCTGGCGGTCTGGGTTGTTTCCCTCTTCACAACGGACGTTAGCACCCGTAGTGTGTCTCCCGCATATCACTCATTGGTATTCGGAGTTTGCAAAGGGTTGGTAAGTCGGGATGACCCCCTAGCCTTAACAGTGCTCTACCCCCAATGGTGTTCGTGCGAGGCTCTACCTAAATAGATTTCGGGGAGAACCAGCTATCTCCCGGCTTGATTAGCCTTTCACTCCGACCCACAAGTCATCACCGCATTTTTCAACATACGTGTGTTCGGTCCTCCAGTTGATGTTACTCAACCTTCAACCTGCCCATGGGTAGATCGCCGGGTTTCGGGTCTATACCTTGCAACTAAACGCGCAGTTAACACTCGCTTTCGCTACGGCTCCCCTATTCGGTTAACCTTGCTACAAAATATAAGTCGCTGACCCATTATACAAAAGGTACGCAGTCACCCGACTAAATCGGGCTCCCACTGCTTGTACGTATGCGGTTTCAGGTTCTATTTCACTCCCCTCACAGGGGTTCTTTTCGCCTTTCCCTCACGGTACTGGTTCACTATCGGTCAGTTAGGAGTATTTAGCCTTGGAGGATGGTCCCCCCATGTTCAGTCAACGTTTCACGTGTGCCGACCTACTCGATTTCATGGTAAGTTTATTTTCGTGTACGGGGCTATCACCCTGTATCGCTCTACTTTCCAGTAGATTCCACTAACTTACAAACCACTTAAGGGCTAATTCGCGTTCGCTCGCCGCTACTAACGAAATCTCGGTTGATTTCTTTTCCTCGGGGTACTTAGATGTTTCAGTTCTCCCGGTTCGCCTCGCTACCCTATGTATTCAGGTAGCGATACCCGCCTTACGACGGGTGGGTTTCCCCATTCGGATATCTTTGGCTATAACGGTTTTTATCACCTCACCAAAGCTTTTCGCAGATTAACACGTCCTTCATCGCCTCTAACTGCCAAGGCATCCACCACATACGCTTAGTCACTTAACCATACAACCCTAAATAGTCTCGAAAGAATATTAAGTACACCGTGGTGACTAAACCACAGTAATTGTAAAGTCTGACATTTTCACGCACACATTGTGTGTCTTGAATAAGAGTTGATATATTCTTACGAATATATCGGGTTGATAGCGTCTCCGAGGAGGAGCCACTATCACCATCATCACTTCCCGATAAAAGAAGTAACAATAGCTTGGTATTTATACGTTACAAACAACAGCGCGACACCGTTGAATGCTATATAAATACCGGTATTTATATCAGCTTTCCAGATTGTTAAAGAACTTAATCTCAGCACGCATTCGGCTAAAATTTTGGTTTGACCTCCACGGATGGAGGAAAATCCGAGAAACGTACGGAACGTTTCCGGTAAAAAACCAAATCTAAACCATCTCGTTAAACGTTGAGATACGTTAAATTTGGTCTCTATTCTTTCTTTGAAGAAGTATCCTACTGTAATTTACATTTTCACAAGGCCTTTAATGATGACGTTTAATCTTCTTTAAACGCTTTGTTAAATAACGCAGTAGAAATTTAAATTGGTAGGTCTGGGCAGACTTGAACTGCCGACCTCACCCTTATCAGGGGTGCGCTCTAACCAGCTGAGCTACAGACCTATTGTATAGAATCCAAAGCTAGATGTTGGACTTCTTCTTTTTTGTTATCAGGCAATTTGTGTGAACACTCTTGGTACAGGATGTACCTGTGTCGATTAGCCACGGATGGCAAATAATCGACCTAAATAAATCTTATACCCATTAAAACGTTTTACTTCAAGATAAGGAGGTGATCCAACCCCAGGTTCCCCTAGGGTTACCTTGTTACGACTTCACCCCAGTCATGAATCACAAAGTGGTGACCGTCCTCCCGAAGGTTAAACTAGCCACTTCTTTTGCAACCCACTCCCATGGTGTGACGGGCGGTGTGTACAAGGCCCGGGAACGTATTCACCGTAGCATTCTGATCTACGATTACTAGCGATTCCGACTTCATGGAGTCGAGTTGCAGACTCCAATCCGGACTACGACAAGCTTTGTGGGATTCGCTCCACCTCGCGGTATTGCTGCCCTCTGTACTTGCCATTGTAGCACGTGTGTAGCCCATCCCGTAAGGGCCATGATGACTTGACGTCGTCCCCACCTTCCTCCGGTTTATCACCGGCAGTCTCCTTAGAGTTCTCGCCATTACGCGCTAGCAAATAAGGATAGGGGTTGCGCTCGTTGCGGGACTTAACCCAACATTTCACAACACGAGCTGACGACAGCCATGCAGCACCTGTCACTACTTTCCCGAAGGCACGAAACCATCTCTGGTAACTTAGTAGGATGTCAAGGGATGGTAAGGTTCTTCGCGTTGCATCGAATTAAACCACATGCTCCACCGCTTGTGCGGGCCCCCGTCAATTCATTTGAGTTTTAACCTTGCGGCCGTACTCCCCAGGCGGTCAACTTAGCGCGTTAGCTACGCCACCCACAGATCAAGTCTACAGACGGCTAGTTGACATCGTTTACGGCGTGGACTACCAGGGTATCTAATCCTGTTTGCTCCCCACGCTTTCGTGCCTCAGTGTCAGTATTTGTCCAGGTAGCCGCCTTCGCCACTGATGTTCCTTCCAATCTCTACGCATTTCACCGCTACACTGGAAATTCCACTACCCTCTACAATACTCTAGCTTGCCAGTTCAAAATGCAGTTCCCAGGTTGAGCCCGGGGCTTTCACATCTTGCTTAACAAACCACCTACGCACGCTTTACGCCCAGTAATTCCGATTAACGCTTGCACCCCTCGTATTACCGCGGCTGCTGGCACGAAGTTAGCCGGTGCTTCTTCTGCGAGTAACGTCACAGATGCAGAGTATTAGTCTACACCCTTTCCTCCTCGCTGAAAGTGCTTTACAACCCGAAGGCCTTCTTCACACACGCGGCATGGCTGCATCAGGCTTTCGCCCATTGTGCAATATTCCCCACTGCTGCCTCCCGTAGGAGTCTGGGCCGTGTCTCAGTCCCAGTGTGGCTGATCATCCTCTCAAACCAGCTAGAGATCGTCGCCTTGGTAAGCCTTTACCTTACCAACTAGCTAATCTCACTTGGGCTAATCAAATGGCGAAAGGTTCCGAAGAATCCCCTCCTTTGGTCCGTAGACGTTATGCGGTATTAGCAGTCGTTTCCAACTGTTGTCCCCCACCATTAGGCATATTCCCAAGCATTACTCACCCGTCCGCCGCTCGACGCCGAATAGCAAGCTATTCTCGTTTCCGCTCGACTTGCATGTGTTAAGCCTGCCGCCAGCGTTCAATCTGAGCCATGATCAAACTCTTCAATTATAAATCGTTTGTGCATCTTGCGATGCTGCTCAATGAATTCTGTCGTGTTACTAACCGAAGTCAGTAACTACATAAAACGTACAATCTAATCAAAGATTAAATTATACTTTTTTGTGTGACATCAACATAAGCTGTTTTACGTCTTTCTTATTACCTAAGTAATAAAACCGACTATGTAAAATCAATCTTAATGTGAGTGTTCACACAAATTGCATGATAACTAATTTTTAAAGAAAGGCTTCTTTTTATAAAAGAAGCAAGAGGTTAATCGCATTCGTTAAGCTCTTGTGCTGCAGGCCTTGCCTGAAGCGAGATGCGCATTCTACGCGTCTCAGTTTTGATGTCAACAACTTTTTGAAATTCTTTTTAAAAGATTTTAAAAGTTATCTTTCGTTTAATTCGTCAATTAAGCCTAACTAAACCTATCAAAACGTCCACTTCGCTGTCCTTATTCTGTGAACTCAGTATTTCCTATACTTACCTTCTCTGGGTTTCCCTGAAGAAGTGGAGCGCATTCTAACGATCTTTTCTGTCCACGCAAGCTTTTTTTGTTCTTTTTTCTCTTTTTTCGTTTGTTTGATTTATATTTGAACTATTTGATTATTTATGAGACTAACCTTGTAGGATCTTTGATTATCCTGTAAATTTTATGGTGTAGATAATCTGAAAGTTTTACGAAAAAATAATGGAATGTTTATTTAGCTTTAGGTTCATTTATAGTGTTATTCACATAGTTAATAGGCATTAATAATGAAATATGTTTTTATTTTATCGTTGTTCAGTTTTATTAGTATAAGTAGTTTCGCCAAGGAAGACGTATCATCAAAACAAGAATTGTTTATAACTCAATTAATAAATCAACAAACTAAGCAGCAAATATCGCTTCGAAAAAGTATAAGTTCAATTTTAACCCGTTACCCTGAACAAATAGATAAAGTATTAAGCTCTGCTTTAACTCTTCACCCAGCAGAATACAAACAGATTATGTTAGGTGCTTTAGATGCTGAACCTGTAAATGCTTGTAATGTGGTTGAGCATTTTTTAAACAAAGATATTGCATCAAGTACTGAGTTAGTAAAAATAGTGGTAGAAGCTGAGCCAGCTTATGCGCAAGAAATATTAAATACAGCTGCGTTGCATGATCCTGACAATTTAGAACAACTTGTTAGAGTTACAATTCAAACAGAGCCCCTTCATCCTAGAGCTATTTTGTCAAATACAATGACTAGCTTTCCTGATCGAATGGTTGATGTTTTATCTGGCTTAATAAAAGCAATCCCTGAAAAAGTATCTAAATGGGTTTCTTATACCTTCCTATTATTCCCTGATAGCGGAGAGCAAATTGTTTCAACTGCTGTAAGTTCTACAAATGAAAGCCATAACCAAGCAATTGTTAACGCTGCTGTAAATGCCGGCTTAGATAAAGATTTAGCTTTCTCTGCTGCTGTTGATGGCGGAGCACCTATTGAATCGTTAGCACAGCAAAAATAGATACCTATATAGTACAACTCAATATGAAAACATAAAAAAGCCAAGAATTATTCTTAATGCCGATCAGTTAAGAAATGTTTAACGATCCATTGACCGATCTTCTGGTTAGTATATAAAGGCTTCTGAATTTATTCAGGAGCCTTTTCTTTTGCAACTCTCTACTGCCTTATCACAAGTTTCACAAAATAGTTTTACTGAATTTACAGGATTAAGTGAATTATTAGACCCAAGCATCGTTGATGAAGCGTTGGCTCAGTCAGGTATTGCGACCATAAGGAAGCGCAAGCTTCCTATGGAGCAAATGGTGTGGGCTGTTATTGGTATGGCTTTATTTCGTAAAATGTCTATCCGCCAATTAGTTAATCAGCTTGATATCATTCTACCTAACGGTGACCCCTATGTTGCACCTAGTGCCGTAACACAAGCAAGAAAGAAACTTGGTCATAAAGCAATAGAATCTATTTTTAATAAAACACAATCGCTATGGCATGAGGAGTCTACTCACCCCACATGGTGTGGATTGACACTATTAGGTGTTGATGGCGTTGTATGGCGAACACCTGACTCAAAAGAAAATAATGAATATTTTGCACGTACAGGAAACTCTCATGGCAAGGCAAGTTACCCCCAAGTGCGCATGGTATGCCAGATGGAATTAACAAGTCATTTATTAACACAAAGTGCTTTTGATAGTGTTGATATTAACGAAATGAAATTAGCTGGCTCGCTAGTTGAAACAACACCAGATCATAGCTTGACACTATTTGATAGAGGCTTCTACTCGCTTGGATTACTTTATCGTTGGCAATCCACGAGAATATCACGTCATTGGCTGATACCGCTAAAAAAGAACGTACAATATGACATTGTTCGTTCATTAGGACGCCAAGATAAAATAGTTCGTTTAACCGCCTGTCCCCAAGCACGAAAGAAGTTTCCTGAATTACCTGAATCAATTGAAGCTCGATTAGTATCGAGAAAGGTTAATGGTAAAGCGTGCGAAGTGTTAACGTCTATGACGGATGCAATGAAGTTTCCTGTCGCTGATATTGTCGATTTATACGGACATCGGTGGGAAATAGAACTTGGTTTTAGAGAAATGAAGCAGTCACTACTTGATAGCCAATTTACCTTGCGTAGTAATCAACCTGAGCTTATAAAACAAGAGTTGTGGGGGATATTACTCGCTTATAATCTGATCCGTTATCAAATGGTATTAATGGCGAAGTCACTCGATTCAATACATCCAAACCAATTAAGTTTTCATGGTGCTTCAATGCACATAATTTATCAACTGACTATGTTGCCATTTTGTTCGCCAGGAAATGTGTCAAAATTTGTTATGGATATAACCAAAAGTGCCAAACAGTTTGTATTGCCAGCACGTAGAGAGCGGAGTTATCCGCGAGAATTGAAGTGTTCTAAGAATAGGTACCCTGTTAAAAAAAGAAATGCCGCTCACCTTAAGTGAACGGCATTAAGAATTATTCTTGGCTTTTTAATTTTTGATCACTTATTGCTATAGCTAATTGAGTAAATATTAACCTAACCGTTTTGTTCTCTTTCAATAGCACGGTAAGCAATGTCAGTTCTGAATTGAACATCTTTCCACGAGATTTGATTTAATAACGTGTAAGCTTTCTCTTGTGCTTCAGTTACTGTATTACCTAAAGCAGTTGCACATAATACACGTCCACCATTAGTCACTACATTACCATCAACTAAAGATGTACCTGCATGAAAAGTTTTTGCATCGTCAGCTTTGTTAACCTCTAAACCTGAGATCACATCACCTTTATTATAACTTGCTGGATATCCACCTGCGGCAAGAACAACACCTACAGCCGCTCGTTCATCAAAAGAAATAGTCGCTGTATCTAATTTACCATTACATGCCAGTATACATAATTCGGCAAGATCTGATTGTAAGCGCATCATGATAGGTTGAGTTTCGGGATCACCAAAACGACAATTATATTCAATAACATTAGGAGTGCCATTTGCATCAATCATCAAACCTGCATATAAAAAACCTGTATATGGAGCACCTTCTTTTGCCATACCCTCAACGGTTGGATAAATAACTTCATTCATAATTCGATTATGAATTTCAGGCGTTACCACTGGCGCTGGAGAATAAGCTCCCATACCACCTGTGTTTGGACCTTTATCTTCATTGTAGGCACGTTTATGATCTTGGCTAGTAGCAAATGCTAATACATTTTTACCATCAACCATTACGATGAAACTTGCTTCTTCACCTTCTAAAAACTCTTCAATAACAACTCTATGTCCAGCATCACCAAAAGCATTACCCGCTAACATATCTTTGATAGCGTCTTCTGCTTCTTCTAATGTTAAAGCAACGATTACACCTTTACCTGCTGCTAAACCATCCGCTTTTACAACAATTGGAGCGCCCTGCTTTCTAACATAAGCTAAAGCAGGTTCAATTTCGGTGAAATTTTCGTAATAGCCTGTTGGAATATTGTTACGTGCAAGGAAATCTTTAGTAAATGCTTTAGAACCTTCTAATTGCGCCGCTTTTGCACTTGGACCAAAGATTGTTAAACCTTCCGCTTGAAAAGCATCTACTACACCATCAACCAAAGGTTGTTCTGGACCAACAATAGTTAAAGCAATATTATTTTTTTTAGCAAAAGCAACTAAACCAGCTGTGTTGTCAGAAGAAATGTTAATGTTTTCTAATTTATCTTCTGTTGCTGTTCCTGCATTACCTGGAGCCACAAATACTTTTTCTATATTTGCTGATTGTGCCGTTTTCCACGCTAATGCATGTTCACGACCACCACTACCTATTACTAAAACATTCATTTACTCTTATTTCCTAGTGTTTAAAAAAATTAACTAAGTGGCACTATAATTTAGTACCACTTAAAATATGTTAATTTATTTTATAAATTTTAAAGTCATGCGATCGCTTTCGCCAATCGCTAAATATTTTTCTTTATCTTCATCACCCAATCTTAATACGGGCGGTAAAGTCCAAACTCCCTTAGGATGCTTGGCTGAATCTTTTGGATTTGCGTTAATATCGCTACTATCAGCTAAAGTGAAACCTGCTTCTAATGCTAATTTTACCGCTAATGCTTCAGGAAAGTAACCGCTGCCCATATTTTCTGAAAAGTTTTGATTTTCAGGCATACGATGTTCAACTACACCAAGTACACCACCTTTTTTTAACGCGGTATAAGCATCTTTAAAAACCTGTAAAGTACCGTCTTCTTTCCAGTTATGTAAATTACGGAAAGTAAGTACTAAATCAGCAGTACCTTTCGGTGCTAATGTACTTGCTTTTCTTGGTACAAAATTAGTTAATTCAACTTCGCTGTAAATATCATTACTTGCTAATTTTTGCTCTAGTTTTTTACGCGAATTACTATAGTAGTTATCTTCACCCGTATCAGGGTAATGAGCACCATATAGTTTACCCTTACCTTTTAAGGCAGGCGCTAAAATTTCAGTGTACCAACCACCACCAGGAGTAATTTCAACTACCGTCATTGATGAATTAAAACCAAAAAACTCTAAGGTTTCTTTTGGATGGCGATATATGTCACGTGCTTTATTTTTATCTGAACGTTGATCACTCGCAATGGCTTGCGTTAATTGAGAAGGTTCTGGAGTTGCTGATGCACAAGCTGTTAATAAACTTGTTGAAATGATTGAAGCAGTGAGTAATTTTGTAAGTGTTGTCATTATTATTATCTTCCGTTAACTAAAAGTTAAATATAAAAATTAGTTATAACAGACTTTAATGAATATGAGCAGTACATTAAATACTAACTCATTGATTAAAAATAATATTTAATCTTTATAAAATTGTAAAAAAATATATCATGTAAAACATGCTATTTTTCAACTTTATTGAAAGCAAAGCAGTATGTTAATACTGCTTTGCTAAACAATGCTTACAGCTTAGTGTCTAAAGTGACGCATGCCTGTAAATACCATTGCGATACCGTGCTCATCTGCAGCAGCGATAACTTCGTCATCACGCATTGAACCACCCGGTTGGATCACAGCGGTAATACCTGCTTCAGCTGCGGCATCTAAACCATCGCGGAATGGGAAAAATGCATCAGATGCCATAACAGAACCTTTTACTTCTAAGTTCTCATCAGCTGCTTTAATACCTGCTACTTTAGCAGAATATACGCGACTCATTTGGCCTGCACCAACACCAATAGTTGAGCTGTTTTTAACGTAAACAATAGCGTTAGATTTAACAAATTTTGCTACTTTCCAGCAAAATTGTAGATCACGCATTTCGTCTTCTGTTGGTTGACGCTTAGTAACAACTTTTAAGTCGCTCGCTGCAACACGTCCTTGATCTCTATCTTGAACTAGCAAGCCACCGTTAACACGTTTGTAATCAACACCCGTAGTTTTAGTATCCCATTGACCACATTCTAATAAACGAACGTTAGGTTTAGCAGCAACAATTTGAGCGGCTGCTTCAGAAATACTTGGAGCGATAATGACTTCAACAAATTGGCGAGAAACAATAGCTTCTGCTGTGTCAGCGTCTAATTCGCGGTTAAATGCGATAATGCCACCAAAAGCTGATGTAGGATCAGTAACATAAGCGCCTTCATATGCAGCTAAAAGGTTATCACCAATAGCAACACCACAAGGGTTTGCATGTTTAACAATAACACAGGCAGGCTCGTCAAATTCTTTAACACATTCTAATGCTGCATCGGTATCAGCAATATTGTTGTATGAAAGTGCTTTACCTTGAATTTGGTTTGCTGTTGAAACTGATGCTTCTTCAGGATTTGCTTCAACATAAAAAGCAGCATCTTGATGTGAGTTTTCACCGTAGCGTAAATCTTGTTTTTTAATAAACTGACTATTTACAGTACGTGGGAATTTATTGCGGTTTGAAAATGAAACATCTTTGTCGTCTGAATTATACGCTGGTAACATTTTACCAAAGTAATTTGCGATCATTCCATCGTAAGCTGCAGTATGTTCATAAGCGGCAATCGCTAAATCAAAACGTGTTTGATACGTTAATGAATCATTGTTTGCATCCATTTCAGCTAAAACACGTGCATAATCTTGAGCATTAACAACAATAGTTACATCTTTATGGTTTTTAGCTGCTGCACGAACCATTGTAGGACCGCCAATATCGATATTTTCGATAGCGTTTTCTAAACTACAATTCTCATCACTTACTGCATCAGCAAAAGGATAAAGGTTTACTACAACAATATCGATAGCACTAATATCGTTTTCAGCCATAACTGTTTCATCAATTCCACGACGAGCTAAAATGCCACCATGAACTTTTGGATGAAGTGTTTTTACACGACCGTCCATAATTTCAGGATGTCCTGTGTAATTTGAAACTTCAGTAACTTGGATGCCATTATCTGCTAATAGCTTTGCAGTTCCGCCTGTTGATAAAATATCAACACCTTTACCTGCTAAACTTCTAGCGAAATCTACAATACCTGTTTTGTCAGACACACTTAATAGTGCGCGTTTTATTGGGCGAGGGGTGTCCATTGCTGTTTTGTTTACCTTTAATAGGGTAACTATATAACGAGAGTATTAATGAAATCGTTTAGTTACATGTTACTCAAAATAAAATTTAAAATCGTTTGAAGTAAAATAAAAAAGCACCCGAGGGTGCTTTTTAGTGGCAGGCTAAACCTGCCATAATTTTTAATTCATGCCGTATTTTTTTAACTTCTTACGTAAAGTACCACGATTGATACCTAGTAAGTTTGCAGCACGTGTTTGGTTACCGCGAGTATATTGCATTACTTCTTCAAGCATTGGCGCTTCAATTTCAGATAGTACAAGGTCGTACATATCATCAACATCATTTCCGTTTAACTGAGACAGATAATTTTTGATCGCTATTTTAGCTTGTGTACGTAAAGGCGATGCCTTTGTCTGAGTTTGTAAATCACCAGTAATAAATGGAGAGGAAATATTTTGTTCAAACATAAAGTTGAGACTCTTTCTAAGTTAAATTATCAAAATACATATTCAATGATGAGAGCTGTTCATTTACAGACTCTAAACCATTAAAAATAGAACGAAACTGTTTATCTGGGTCGCGCGTCTGCATATACCAAGATACGTGTTTACGAGCAAATCTTACGCCCATAAAATCACCGTAAAAATTGTGTAAATCATTTACATGCTCGATAATCACCGAACGTACCTCATCCATTGAGGGAGCCGGCAAATGCTGGCCCGTAACCAAGAAATGATTAATTTCTCGAAATATCCAAGGATTTCCTTGAGCACCTCGGCCAACCATAATTGCATCGGCATTGGTGTATTCTAGTACTTGCTTAGCTTTTTCAACTGTCGTGATATCACCATTTGCAACTACAGGAATAGAAACAGAAGCCTTAATTGCCTTAATGGTGTCGTATTCCGCATCACCTTTATAAAAGTCGTTACGAGTACGTCCATGAACAGCCAATGATTGAATACCATGTTGTTCAGCAATTTTTGCTATTTCTATTCCGTTACGAGTATCTTCACACCAACCAGTGCGAATTTTTAGCGTTACTGGAACATCAACGGCTTGGACAACAGATTTAATAATTTGTTCTACCAAGTTTGGTTCTTTCAATAACGCTGAACCCGCTAATTTTTTATTTACCTTTTTAGCTGGGCATCCCATATTAATATCAATAATTTGGGCGCCGTTATCAGCATTAACTTTTGCCGCATGTGCCAGTTCTTCAGGATCCGAACCTGCAATTTGCACTGAACGAATACCTGTTTCACTATTACTTACCAGCCGACGTTTAGACTTTTCGGTATCCCATACTTTAGGGTTTGCTGACACCATTTCTGATACCGCTAACCCTGCTCCCATTTGACAACATAATTGCCTAAAAGGTTGATCAGTAATCCCCGCCATTGGCGCTAAAATTACATTGTTTGATAATTGGTATGGACCTATCTTCACGTTGCTGCTTTTTTGAGCTACTCGTCAAAAGGGCGCTAAGTTTACGCGTTTTTTTTACGATTGGAAAGGATATAAATTGAACAAAATAGACTTTTTTTTGTGTTTTTATTATTGACTTTTTGTAAAGCGCTGATGTGAGTAGTTTTCGTACAATATACAAACAAAAACTACTCACTAATTTATTTTATTTGGTTTTATTTTTTAGTGCCTGATAAACGAACCCACTCTTCTTTTACTTCCACAGGATCCATTTTGCACCATTGACCATATATTTCTTGAAGTGTTTGCGCTTGATCTTCTAATACACCTGATAAAGCAATCAGGCCATTTTCACCGACAAATTCAATAATAGTAGGCGCTAATTCACGTAGTGGACCCGCTAAAATATTTGCCACTACCACATCAGCTTTGAACTCAGGTTGATCTTTAGGTAAATACAATTCAAGCCTGTCTTCAACGTTATTACGTTTAGCGTTGGCTAAACTTGCTTGTAAAGCTTGTGGATCAATATCAATACCAATCACTTTACTTGCACCAAGTTTTAAAGCAGCAAGCGATAAAATGCCAGAACCACAACCAAAGTCGACAACAGTTTTTCCTGCTAAGTCTAAACTATCAAGCCATGTTAAACATAAAGCGGTTGTAGGGTGAGTACCTGTACCAAAAGCAAGGCCAGGATCTAACATAACATTAACGGCTTCAGGCTCAGGAACTTCTCGCCAGCTTGGACAAATCCATAAACGTTGACCAAATTTCATCGGATGAAAGTTATCCATCCATTCTCTTTCCCAATCTTTATCTTCAAGCTGTTCAAGTTTATATTTCAACGCTTCCTTATCAGGGTGTATGCTCTTTAAGTAAGCAACCACTTTATCCATGTCATGACTTGCTTCAAACAAGCCCATAACAACAGTGTTATTCCAATAGATAACCTCATCGCCGGGTAAAGGCTCATAAATAGGCGTATCTTTCTCATCAATAAAAGTAACGGCTTGTGCCCCACATGCACTTAACCAGTCACTATATTTTTCAGCTGTTTCTTCATTAGCATTTAATCTAAGCTGTACCCAAGGCATCTTAACTCTCAACTTTTATTTGTTGTTTAACTATTTTATATAGTTTAACACCCAAAGGTTAATACCAATACCAGCATCTGTTAAAGTAGTGAAAAAAATAGGAAACTAACATGTTAGATTTATTACCTGATTTATATGACCTATACCCTGAGCAATTGCATCTATCAGCGCCACTATTTAATAACTACGGAGCTAACACGATATTTTTTGGTGAAATAGTCACGGTAAGCTGCTTTAACGACAACTCAAAAGTAAAAGAATTGGTAGCCACCAATGGTATAGGTAAAGTGATGGTGGTTGATGGTAAAGCAAGTTTAACTAACGCTCTACTCGGTGACATGTTAGCAGAACAAGCCGTTAATAATGGCTGGCAAGGTATAGTTATTAACGGATGTATAAGAGATGCTGGCACTATAGCCACTCTACCGTTAGGCGTTAAAGCTTTAGGTTGTAATCCTATTAAAACTGACAAGTTAGGCCTTGGTGAAATTAACATTCCTGTTAGTTTTGCTGATACGCTATTTACCCCCGGCTATTATATTTACGGCGATGCTAACGGATTAGCCGTAAGCAAACATTTATTAACCCTATAAGATATGACTTATAAATTTTTTGAGTAACCCATGAAATACTTTCCTATATTTTTAGACGCAAAGCACATTAACGCCATAGTGATTGGCGGAGGCGATGTTGCAGCTCGTAAAATTGAATTACTGTTGAAAACAACAACTCGCATTACAGTTATGTCTGAACAACTATCGATTAGTGTTGAACGCTTAGTTAACACTCACCAACTTACATGGTTACAACACAACTATCGCGATGGATATTTAAAAAATTGTAACTTAGTTATTGCGGCAACAGACAATACCCAAGTAAACCAAGATGTCGCTAAGGAAGCCTTTGAACTAAAACTATTAACGAATGTGGTTGATCAACCTGAACTTTGTACTTATATAACGCCAGCGATTATAGATCGTGATCCCATGTTAATTGCTATGTCGAGCTCAGGTAGTGCACCAATATTATTAAGAATGTTACGTGAACAAATAGAAAAAACATTACCCGATGGGTACGGCAAGCTTGCTGATTTTTCACTTAAGTTTAGAGATCATGTAAAAGCACGTGTTAAAGGCATAAGAAATAGAAGAACATTCTGGGAAAACACTTTAAGAGGTTCTATAGGCCAGCTAATTTTAAGTGACGAAAGTAAAGAAGCCGAACAACAGCTCATCGCAAGCTTGAAAGAAAAAATAGCGCCTCCCAAAGGCGAAATAGTCTTTATTCACACCCTTAACGGTGACCCCGATAATTTAACGTTAAAAGCACATAGAGAATTACAATTTGCAGACGCTGTTTTTTATGATGAAACGGTGAATATTACGTTAATAGAATATGTTAGGCGTGATGCCGACAAATATCCGCAAGATATTGCAACATCCGTATTAATTAACTTTCAACATGCTTTAGATTTAGCAGAACAAGGACAAAAAGTGATTTATTTATTATCTGGACATCACCCACTACCTAAAAACAAAGCCTTATTACAAAGTAACATCACCTATAAAGAACTCAACTGCGGTAGTTAAGCCCAATAGATTTACATTTTTTTAACAAAAGTAAATCGATATATAACAATATATACTTTAAAGTGTTAAAATTAGTCTGTCGTTTAATATTAAAGGGAATACCTATGTTCGATCTTAAAAAAATTATTTCTGCTGCTATTTGTGCAGCTTCTGTTTTAGCTCTTTCTGCATGTAGTGAAGATGCATCTAAAACTGAACCTAAAAAAGCTGAAGCTTCTTTAACTGAAAGTGCTACAGATGCTAGTTCATCTGCAATGGATTCAGTAAAAGAAGTAAGTTCTGAAGTTATGGAATCAGCTAAAGAAGCAGGTGCTGAGGTTATGGAATCAGCTAAAGAAGCTGGTACTGAAGCATTAGAAGCAGGCTCTGACGCTATGGAATCGGCTAAAGAAGCTGGTTCTGAAGCTATGGATTCAGCTAAAGAAAAAGGTGCTGACTTAATGGACAGCGCTAAAGATAAAGCTGCTGAAGCGAAAGCAAAAGCTAAGGAAATGATGTCTGACGAAGGTTAATCTTCTTCAACATATAAAAAAACGGACTCAGGTCCGTTTTTTTTATAGTTAAAAACTTACCTTTTTATTAAAGCTGCTATCTGGAGATCCACTAAAAACAGTTTAGACACAGATTTTACATTTCAAGCACAATATAAATACAGACATCCATGTATGCAAGGCATTAAGTTTACGCCATGGTTATTCTCGGTAACTGCTCCTGCATTACCCTAATACCCTACATCCTGTAGGAAGCGGACTAAAGTATGCATTCTTTTTAGAGCCATCGAAGAAGCGCACCTTGATTGGTAACGATGAAATGGTCTCCTCCTAACGGCATCACAATGTGCCAAACTTAGTGTTGAAAATAAAGTTAACAGAAGAAGAGACCATTATGAATATTACAACAGTAGGTTTAGATATAGCAAAAAATGTTTTTCATTTTATCGGCTGTAATCAAGCAGGGAAAATAGTTAAAAAGAAAATGTTAAAAAGACGAGACGTGCTGGTATATTTTTCTCAATTACCGCCTTGCCTTGTTGCCTTGTTGCCTTGTTGCCATGGAAGCGTGTTCAGGTGCACATTATTGGACAAGAGAAATAACAAAATTAGGGCATAACGTGAAACAAATAGCCCCGCAACACGTTAAAGCTTTTTTAAGAGGTAATAAAAATGATTACAACGATGCCTTAGCTATTTGTGAAGCGTCGATGAAACCAGAAATGCGCTTTGTCAGCCCAAAAACACAAGAGCAGCAAGATATTCAAGCTTTGCATGTGTTAAGGAAGAAATGTGAACGAGACAGAACAGCAAACAGTAATGAAATTAGAGGTTTATTATCCGAATATGGTGTGGTGCTCCCGATAGGAATAAACCATGTATATAAAATGCTCCCTGAATTATTTGATAAAGAAAAAGAAAATAATTTAAGTGTGCTATTTAAAGAATTATTAGCACAACATTACCAAAAACTGACGGAATTAAGAGAGCACTTAACTTATTATACGAAAAAGATAAAAGTGTTAAGTAAAAGTGAAGAATGTCAGCGCTTGCAAAGCATTCCAGGGTTTGGTCCGATTGTATCGAGTGCTTTCTATCAACACGTAGGAAATGGAGCCGCCTATAAAAATGGACGTTGTGTTTCAGCTTCCATAGGGCTTGTACCCAAACAGCATAGCACGGGAGGAAAAGAGCGTTTACAAGGAATAAGTAAACGTGGAAATGCATATTTACGAACGTTATTAGTGCATGGAGCACGTTCAGTAGTCAGCAAGAACGAGGGTAAGAAAACGCCGTTAGCTAATTGGATAAGAAGGTTGGTCCTCACACAAGGGAAAAATAAAGCGACGGTAGCCTTAGCAAATAAATTAGCGCGTATAGGTTGGGTGATATTAAAAAAGGGAGGTTGTTATGATGGAGAGCTCGCCAGCTTCACTAACAACACTTGAATTAAATAAAAGTAATAAGTAGTAAAAGTTCAACCCTAAGAATTGCTAAATAAAGTGATAAAAATGACAAACAGGTCAAACCGACCTATTGAAAACCTGATATACCCGTAGGAATTTAATTCCGAGGTCACGATAAGGACAATAGGTGCGAAGTTCATTAAGGCTATGAGTAACAAAACACTTAATAAGCCGAATATACGGACGCAAATCTATCCCTGTCATATTATCAATTTATACTTGCAATATTGGAGGAGACCATATACGGGTATACATTAACGAATGGCCGTTACAAAAAGTTGCACCGTTACGTTATAATAATTAAACATTCGTTTTTCTGAAAACAATCAGCGTTTAATATGCCTCAATCAGATCCTTGCTTTATTACTTTCACCCATTCAATTGAAAGTTATTCATTACCAGAACGCTTTACCTTCCCTTTTTATTATCAACCACACCCTTTATGTGAATTAGCAGCAAAAGAGCTACAACATTATTTAAGTACTCAAAACGAATGGCTGCACAACTTTGGCTTAACCGATGATAAAAATAATGCATCGGGCAAAATGTTTGGCATTTTATTGGTTAAAAACACACAAAAAGAAATAGGTTACTTAACAGCGTTTTCAGGCAAGCTTTGTGGCGAATATACGATAGGTCGTTTTGTGCCTTCAGTACCTGAAACCAAACAACTTGCCAGTCAACCTAACGACAGATCGGGTAAAGAATTTTATGAACAATTCGATGTTGAACAAATTGAGATAAATAAACTTACAACACAACTAACCCTGTTAGAAAGTAATCCACAGTTAACTCTTTTACAAAATGAGTTACTTGCTGTTGGTTTAGCTTTTCAAAAAGAGTTAACAAAGCATCAAGAAATAATGGCTGTAAATAGGAAAAACAGAAAAGAGCAGAGAATAAAGGCTGAGCAAGCACTCGATAACGAAAGTTTAACGCCTTTGTTTAATCAACTTGCTAAAGAAAGCGTACACGATAAAAACCAGTTAAAAATACTAAAGCATAATTGGCAGCAAAAGATAGACAACGTTCAACAACAATTAAACACGCTTGAACATGAAATTGCACAGCTTAAAAATGAGAGACAAAACCGCTCATCTATTTTACAAAATCAATTATTTCAGCAATACCAATTACTGAATAAAAACGGTTGCAGTAAATCATTACAAGAAATTTTCAAACCTACACCACAACAAGTCCCACCTTCTGGTTCTGGCGATTGTGCTGCACCCAAATTAATCCAATACGCTTTTAAAAATAATTACAAAATATTAGCCATGGCAGAATTTTGGTGGGGTGTTTCACCTAAATCAGAAATTAGACAGCACAAAAATTATTATCCTGCTTGTTCAGGTAAATGCGAGCCTATTCTTAATTGGATGCTTGAAGGAATAGAACAAGATGAAAATCCCTTACTCGTAAACACTGTCGATAACAAACAACTCGACATTTTATATCAAGACGAAGTCATGGCGATTATAAACAAGCCACACGACATGTTATCGGTCCCCGGAAAGCACATTCAAGATTCTGTATATACTCGTATTAAGCAATTAATACCTTCAGCCAGTGGCCCTATTATTGTTCATCGTCTTGATATGTCGACTTCTGGCCTAATGGTTATTGCTTTAACTAAAAGAGCACATAAGCAATTACAAAAACAGTTTATTCAGCGAGAAGTGCATAAACGATATGTCGCTTTACTTGATGGGATCATTGAAACCGAAACGGGAGAAATAACCCTACCGCTAATGGGGGATTTTTATAACCGTCCTCGCCAGCTTGTATGTACTGAAATAGGAAAACCAGCTCACACAACATGGCAAGTTATTGGCTATACAAAAAACAATAAAACAAAAGTATATCTAAGCCCAAAAACCGGACGAACACATCAATTAAGAGTACACAGTGCTCACATATTAGGTTTAAACACACCTATTGTAGGTGATGATTTATATGGTACTACCGCGAATCGCTTACACCTACATGCAGAACAATTAACGCTAAAGCACCCATTAACAAAAAAAGAGCTAACGTTTCAATCAGCTCCTGATTTTTAGACTAAAAATAAGTGGTTATACAAAATATTAAAAAACGATTGAAACACCTCTATGACGTTTTCTATGTTCAGAAGCCGCAGTGAGCTTTCCATCACGTTGCAGTATTATTTGTACATCGCCAAAAGACTCTTGCTTGGTGTTGTAGCCCATTTGTTGTAACTCACCAATTACCTTTTTATCTATGCCGGCATAATGCACAATTTTATTTTTAGGCCATAGTTGATGGTGGAATCTCGCGCTATTGGCTGCATTTTCAGCCGTCATATTAAACTCAACCGCGTTCAGTATTGACTGATACACTGATGAAATAATGGTTGTACCGCCAGGCGATCCAGTAACTAACTCAACGTTACCTGCTTTTAATAAAATAGTAGGAGACATAGAAGACAACATACGCTTATGCGGCTGAACTTCGTTTGCTACGCCACCTAAAGCACCAAAAACATTAGCCACTCCAGGTTTTACACTAAAATCGTCCATCTCATCATTTAAAATAAACCCAGCGCCTTCAACAATAACACCACTACCAAATGTATAGTTGATGGTAGTAGTGTTAGAAATAGCATTACCCCATTTATCAACAATTGAAAAATGCGTAGTATCAGTGCTTTCTTTCAAGCCGGGTTTAATACTTTCTGTATTCGATATTTTGTCGAGTGTAATATCAGATGCGCGTTCAACTAAGTACGCTTGAGTCAGTAGTTTTGATTGAGGTACGTTGTAAAAGTCGGGATCACCTAAATATTCAGCTCTGTCAGCAAAAACACGTTTTCCTATTTCTGACAGTAAATGAACATACTGAGTAGAGTTATGTGTTAAAGGCTGATCTTGTTTTACTGCTTTCTGCTTTACCACATCAAACATAGTTAGCCATTGTAGTACCGCAATTCCACCTGAACTTGGCGGTGGTGCAGTAACCACTTCATAATCACGCCATTTTTTCTGTAGCGGTTTACGCCACTTTATACGGTAAGCGTCTAAATCTTCCTCAGTGATAATACCGCCGTGTTCTTTCATAAAAGCACTAATCGTTTTCGCCGTTTTTCCTTTATAAAAACCATCTCGACCATGTTTAGCAATGAGTTTTAAGGTGGCGGCAAGTTCAGGCTGTTTAAATATTTGACCTGTTTTAGCCTGTGAAAAATAACGTGAAAAATTCACATTAATTGCTTCTTTTTCAAAACTGTCAATTCTCCATTCAATAGCTTTACGCAAGGTAGGATGAACAATAAAGCCCTCCTCAGCTAACTTAATCGCGGGTGCTAATAATTCTTCCCACGATTTAGTTCCGTATTTTTTGTGAGCTTGCCACATACCTTCAACCGTACCGGGAACGCCTGACGATAAAATGCCATATAAAGATAAATGAAGGATTACATTTTTTTGCTCATCTAAATACATATCTTTATGAGCAGCAGCGGGAGCAGTTTCTCGATAATCTAAAAAGTCTGAAGTGCCATCTTTATATATGGTCATAAAGCCACCACCACCAATATTACCGGCTTCAGGTAAAGTTACCGCCAAAACAAATTGCGCAGCAATTGCAGCATCAATAGCATTACCACCATTTTGTAATATTTGTTTAGCTTCAGTTGCACTGTAGCTATCAGGCATAGCAACAGCCGATTGAGCAAAACCAGATCTTGATGCAATAAAACTTATTAAAGCAAAAACGATTATGTATATATTTTTCATGCCTACTCCATTCCATTACTTAACATTATTACTGAAGACTTTAGCATGTATATCAATATGAAAAACTACCCAAGCAGTTTTACTTAAAAAGCTTTCCTTTATGATGTAAAAGGATACGTACATTATAAATGTTCTCTATAATCTATTTAAATAATCATTATCCTCATAAACTCGCATTGCACCAAAACAATGCAATAAAGTAGATTTTAGGATGAAACTAAAGATAAACTTAAAATTTAAACACAACAAAAACGAATATAAAAACAAATAAATTCAATAACTTAATTTCGATTTTCGCCATTAAAAATCATCTGGCACAAGAGTTGTAAGACTTATATTACGTAAAATGGATGGATACTAAAGGTTATGCTTTCAGCTTTCATGAAAAAAAATTGGTTACCGGATGAATTCAAACTTTTAGTTGAAGAGAATTATTTACCCTTAGCAGAGCGAATATTTAAAGCTTATCAAGAGCAAGGGTCACCTTATTTTGTGGGTGTAAATGGCTGCCAAGGTAGCGGTAAATCAACACTTTCAGATTATTTAGCGCATTATTTATCAGGTACACATCAACTGAATGTTGTGGTGATGTCGCTTGATGATTTTTACTTATCAAGAACAGCCAGAAATAAACTGGCTCAAATCGTACACCCTTTATTAAAAACCCGTGGAGTTCCAGGAACACATAACACCGATTTACTTGAAAGCATACTAGCTAAAGTAAAAACGCGCCAAACTGATTTTTTGATTCCTCGCTTTAACAAAGTAACGGACGATCCTTATGATGAAAGCCAATGGCAACATATAGATAAGCCTATAGATATTCTTATTCTTGAAGGCTGGTGCTGGGGCGTTACTGCACAAACCACATCAGAACTAACCACTCCTATTAATAGTCTTGAAAAAGAAGAAGACAAACAAAGGGTGTGGCGCACCTATGTTAATGAACAATTACGTGCAAGCTACCAACCTCTATACGACTACATGAATTTTTGGGTGGCTTTACAAACCCCATCTTTCGATAGCGTGTATAAATGGCGCTTAGAGCAAGAACAAAAGTTAATTAAAACGCTTTCATCAACAAAACAAACAAACGTAATGAACGAAGCTCAAATTTTAAATTTTATTCAATATTTTCAACGTTTAACAACACATGGAATACAATCTTTGCCTTTAATCGCTAATACTATTTTTTATCTAAACGAAAACCGCTGTATTACCCAATGTGTTGAAAAGGACTAATTAACAATGAACAAACCCGTAATTATTTTTAGTGATTTAGACGGAACATTACTTGATCACTTCACCTATGAAAGTACTCCTGCTTTGCCTGTTATAAAACAGTTAAACGCAGCGAATATTCCTATTGTATTAACTACAAGTAAAACCTTAGCGGAAGTTCTTAAAATACAAGCAGATCTTAATATTAAAGCCCCACTGATCATTGAAAACGGTGCCGCTATTTTTATTCCTAAAAACACCTTTAGGATACAACCTAAAAACACACTAAGTATGGGGCAATATTGGGTTAAATCGTTTTGCTTACCACGCCAGCATTGGTTAGAAATTATTAAAGACGCGCCGGCAAAGTTTAAAGGCTTATACCAAGGCTTTTCTACATTAACGACTGAAGAGCTAGCTGAGCTTACTGGATTAAGTATAGCTAATACCGATCTAGCCAAAAATAGACAATACGGCGAGCCTATACACTGGCGTGGAGATGAAGAATCAAAACAAGACTTTATTAAATATCTTGAAAAATCAGGCGCTACCATACTTTTTGGCGGTCGTTTCTTTCACGTAAGCGGCAATAGTGATAAAGGCCAAGCCTTAACTTGGTTAACAGAGCATTACCAAAAAAATATAGGAGATGACACAATATCAACAATTGCATTGGGCGACGGTAAAAATGATATTGCCATGCTAGAGGCAGCAAGTATTGCCGTACAAATTCGATCCCCTGTGCATGAGTTTCCGGCACTAAATAAAACAGAAAACGTTATTCAAACACAAGAATATGGCCCAGCAGGTTGGGCTGAAGCAATACAGCATTTATTACCTGAACCGTTATCAAGCAATTCATTGTCTACAAAAATTTATAACTAATTAACCATAACCAAGAGGTATATCATGGCTGACTTTTATCAAAATGGCGTTGTAACTACATTACACAACTTAGCGCAAAGAACGACCGAGGATATGGAAACTGAATTAGAAGCATTCTCTAAAACTCGCCCACTTGGGCTACTTTTACCTTCACTTTTCTCAGAATTAGAGGGTAAAGCATTACCTGACATCATCAATAAAATAAAAGAGGTTAACTATCTATCACAAATTGTGATTGGATTAGACAGAGCAGACTTAGAGCAATACAAACATGCTTTATCTTTTTTTGGCCAATTACCACAACATCACAGAGTATTATGGAACGATGGCCCAAGATTAAAAGCCATTGATGCAAAACTACAAAAACTAGGCCTTGCCCCTAAAGAGTTAGGTAAAGGACGAAATGTTTGGTATTGCATGGGCTATATTCTTGCTTCAGGTAAAGCTGAATCAGTAGCCTTACATGACTGTGACATTCTTACTTATGAAAAAGACTTACTCACTCGACTACTTTATCCAGTAGCAAATCCAAACTTTAACTACTCTTTTTCAAAAGGCTTTTATGCCCGTGTTGCCGATGGAAAAATTAATGGTCGCGTATCAAGATTACTGGTTACTCCATTAATAAAAGCATTAAAGAAAACTGTGGGCCATTGTGATTACCTAGAATACATGGATAGCTTTTTATATCCATTAGCGGGAGAGTTTTCATTCCGTAAAGATGTATTAAAAGATATTCGTATCCCGAGTGATTGGGGTTTAGAAATTGGCGTACTTTCTGAAATGTACCGTAACTACTCGTCAAATCATGTTTGTCAGGTAGATATTGCGGCTACTTACGACCATAAGCATCAAGATTTATCGCTAGACAATACCAGCGGTGGTTTATCAAAAATGTCTATCGACATCAGTAAAGCTTTTATACGTAAGCTGGCTACTGAAGGTGAAACCTTTACCTCTGAAAAATTCAGAACACTTAAAGCCACCTACTACCGTATTGCTTTAGATTATGTTGAAACTTACCGCCACGACGCACAAATGAATGGCCTTAAACTCGACACGCATAACGAAGAAAAAGCAGTAGAAATGTTCGCTGAAAATATATTAGAAGCCGGTAATACCTTTTTAGAACAACCAATGGAAACACCTTTTATTCCGTCTTGGAATCGTGTTATTAGCGCTATGCCTGATATTTTATCGCAAATAAAAGAAGCAGTAGAAGAAGACTACAAAGAATTTAGCACTATTTTAGAAGAGGCTTAAATAATATGGTGACACACTATGAACAATTACTAGGTAAACTCAGTCAACAACTTGAATTTATTTATAAAGACATTAGCCTAACGCAATCGACAGACGACTTGGCAAAGCAAATCACAGAGTTAATGCGCTTGTCTGACGATTGTTCAGCTGTGGCGCCCTATACTAACCAGTGGTCAGAAGAAGATGTTATTTTAATTACTTACGGTGACAGTATAGTTAAAGATAACGAAGCACCACTAAAAACACTACGCCGTTTTATTAACGATAATATGAGCGACACTATAAACAGCGTTCATATATTACCGTTTTTTCCTTACAGCTCTGACGATGGATTTTCAATTATTGACTATTCAACCGTTAATCAATCACTTGGCGATTGGGAAGACATTAAGCTTATCGCAAAAGAGCGAAACTTAATGTCTGACCTAGTAATAAATCATTGCTCAAGTCGTAGTTTTTGGTTTGAAAACTTTATTAAAGGTGAAGGCGAAGGTCACGACTTTTTCTTTACTGCACCAGCAGACACAGACACCTCCGATGTAGTACGCCCTCGAACATCTCCATTATTTAGAGAAGTGAATACCGCTTCAGGTGAAAAGTCGGTGTGGTGTACTTTTAGTCACGATCAAGTAGATTTTGACTTTAGAAATCCAGAAGTACTAAAAGCTTTTGTTATTATTATTCGACAATATTTAGACATGGGCGTTAAAATTTTTAGATTTGATGCCATTGCTTTCTTATGGAAAATAGCAGGAACCCCTTGCATAAACTTACCAGAAACGCACGAAGTGGTTCGCTTACTTAGAACCTTAATAGAGCATGCTAGGCACGACGCTATCATCATTACAGAAACCAATATCCCCAACACCCAAAATTTAACGTATTTTGGTAATGCAAACGAAGCGCACGCTATATATAACTTTTCTTTACCACCTTTACTTATCAACACCTTATTAACAGGAAGTTGTTTATATTTAAAACGTTGGTTAATGAGCATGCCACCCGCACAAGATGGTACCACTTACTTTAATTTTATCGCCTCACATGACGGTGTAGGATTAAGACCCGTAGAAGGTTTATTAAGTGACGAAGAAACCCATGACTTAGTAAAAACCATTGAAGGTTTTGGTGGCAAAATATCTTGTAGAACCACAGAAGACGGTACGCAAAAACCTTACGAAATGAACATCTCTTTATTTGATGCTATGCAAGGCACAACTGAAGGTAAAGACGAATTTAATATGGTTCGTTTTATATGTGCTCATAGCATTATGTTTGCGCTAGAAGGTATTCCCGGTATATATATCCATGGTATGCTCGGTACACAAAATGACTATAAAAAGGTTGAAGATACAGGTAGTAATCGATCAATCAATCGTCATCGCTGGCAAGATGATTTACTTATTGATGCTCTGCAAGACACGGGTAAACATCACGGTGAAGTACTTACAACACTCAATAAATTATTAGCGATAAGAATAAAACAGCCAGCATTTCATCCCAATGCTACGCAATTTACTTTACATTTAGGCTTACAATTATTCGGTTTTTGGCGACAAAGCCAAGACAGAAAACAAAGTATTTTTTGTATCAGTAATATTACTGACAAACCTTTATCGCTACCATTAAGTGAACTTAACTTAATTGTAAATGAAAACTGGTTTGAATTAATTAGCGGTACAGAAGTCACCGACTTAACCGAAGAAATTGAATTAGCGCCATATCAAAGTGTTTGGATTGCTAATACACGCGGTAAATAAAAAGCAGCTCTTAAGGTTATTTATTGAATACTTAAAAAATCAATAAATAACCTTAACCATCTAAAATACACTTAAGAATAACTTAGTGTATTTTATACTTAATAATAAAGCAGTCGCTATTGCCAGCCCAGCTTCCAGCATTGGTTATCCTTTAAATCTCGCCAGTTAATGGAGTATTCATTTTTAGATATAACGGCTTCAATTTTACATTCAACAATACGTTGTTCATCATCAACATTTACCTTAGTAATCATAAAATGTTTTTCTCTATTTTCTACTTCAACTTTAGTCCACTTACTGTGTAATAAAGACTTAGGGCTTACTTTATTCATATTAAATATTCTCTTATGAGCTTAATTCTTGCCTTCATTTACGGCTTTAAACCAAGCAACGTTGATTCATGTAACTCCAGCATTATTTAAATACAATGGAGTGAATAGCCAATGAAAAATGACTACGTTGCTTTGCTGAAACTAAAAATCCAACATGGGTAATAACGTGTGCCTGTAATAATGGCGCACTCGTTATTGAGCGCCCCCTAAAAGACGCTTCAAAATCAGCTAATGTAAAACAATGTGTTTCTACAGTATTTACCTTCGTTTTAAACGCTATTTTATAGGCAAGGTTATAGCCCATCACTTTGCTTCGAATTCTTAGCTGGTAAGTATTACCATCTCCGACTATACGAACATGAATTGATTTTATATCTTTTGAAAGTGTAGATATTTTTGTAAATACACTGGTAAAGCCGCCATTGTTTTCAATTGAAATGGCGCCTGAAAAAACAGTAATTTTATTGCTTAGCATTACATGGCCTTGAGATAACCCGCCCATAACACCATCGTTAGTAACGTCCCAATCATTAAAGCTATGTTCTGTCATGATTTGTTGTAAACTCTTTTTCACTTTTTTCAATCAATAAATAAAATTCTTTTAGCGTTGCTTCTTCCTGATAATCAAACGAAAAACGATTATGAAAATATAAAGTCATCGTGAGATCTTTATAGCCGAGATAACAAGTGTATCCGTCAAAATCATACCAAGCAGAAAGCTTACCCAAATAAAACCGCCCCTCTCGGTTAATTCCAGTAGTGATTACGTGATTAAAAACATAAAGGTATTGAGATGTATTTATAGTAGGCATTGCAGACTCAGTTTAGCGTTTCAAATGAGTTCTACACAAAATATGTAGAAAATAAGTTTCAAAGATTAATACGTGTCAATGCTAAAAATAGTTCAGTCATACTATAAACACGTAACAAATGATGATCATGAACCAACAAATAGTGAGCTAAACTCAATGCTTAAACGTATGGTTAATTTATTACAGTAATAAATAACAGGACACTTACATGAGAATTTTTTTCTTAGCCCTTTTAGTACTAATAACAGGGTGTAGCAGTACTTATTCAAATCAACAAATTACAGGAAAAACATTTCCTTCAGTAATTGGACAAAACCTTGAAAAAAATAAGGTAAGTATTCCAGAAGATTTCAAAGGCGACTTCACTTTATTGCTTGTTGGTTATAAACAAAATTCACAATTTGATATTGATAGATGGCTGATCGGTTTAGACATGACAAAAACTAAAGTAGATGTTTATGAAATACCTACCATACAAGGCTTATTCCCACGTATGTTCAGTACTATGATTGATAACGGTATGCGCAAAGGTATCCCTAAAGAGCTATGGAAAGGCGTAGTTACCGTATATGAAGATGGTGAAAAGGTTCAAATATTTACGGGTAATGAAAATCCCAACAATGCCAGAGTATTATTGTTAGATAAAAATGGGATTATTGTATATTTTTATGATGAGGGTTTTTCCGTAGCTGCATTAAATCAGGTAAGAAGCTTTTTAGCGCCTTAATTTAAATAACCTGAATTCGGCTTAATAAAACTATTTCTTCTTATATTTTAATTCGTTAAGAATATCTTAAACCGAGTTCAGGTTAAATAAAGTAATACAGCAACACAAGGATGTGTTTGATGAAGTAATAACAGAATATACCCGTTACCACTCAAGAGGCTATTTTATAGCTCTTGGGCGATATTAATTCAAGGCAATACTTTGTAATAATGGTCGTCCCTTATAAAAAGGATTAACGAAGAAATGATTTTGCTCAAGCCTTTCTCCAACGGATCTAAAAACAATTTATGGGGCTTATTAACTTTAGTCAGCTTCCTATAGGATCTAAGATATTAGGGTAACGCAGGAGCAGTTAGCGTGAATAACCATAACGTAAACTTAATGCCTTGCATACATGGATGGACTTAGATTTTTTTTGGAACATAAAATTTGTGCTTAAATTGTTTTTAGTTCCCACTGCAACATGCATCTTGAATGATAACGGGTATATCTAAACTTTTATCTACTATCTAATGTGAATTTATCTCAACATTTAAGTGAACAAATGGTAATGTTTTTATGCTGTGACAACGACTATTTTATTTGCTTTTACTGCTTGGTTATTATCAACGGTAACTTCACATTAAAAATACGTTCACGTTAAATTTTTTGTTCTATCGTTTAAATGAAAAAACTAACTTGCTAGCATCCAAATAAAGAATATATTTAACTATTTATTGTAAATGCAACTGTGGGTTGACAAATTAACCTCCTGACTTGCTAGCCTGCAACTACCTAACTACCTAAGCTTACCGCTCAACAACAGATGAAGGAATGAACCTTATGATATTAGCGGATAAAATTATCAAATTAAGAAAACAGTTGGGTTGGTCGCAGGAAGAGCTGGCTGAGAAGATGGGTATTTCCAGACAATCAGTCTCTAAATGGGAAAGCGCAAACAGTATACCTGATATAAATAGAATCATTATGTTAGCGGATATTTTTGAGGTCTCAACAGACTTTCTATTAAAAGACGATATTGAAGAATTAGAACTTCTCAGTGAAAGTACAGAGCCGAGTACTATTCAAATTAATTTAGAACAATCATTGAAGTATGTTGAAAATAAGGTAGAAGTATCAGCATTAATTACTAAGGGTGTTGTGCTTTGTGTATGTTCAGTAATACCGCTACTTTTCTTTTTGGCAATGGCTGAAACAAATAGATTGAATATAACAAGTAATGTTGCAGCATGGATAGGCGTTGTAGGTGTATTAGTAATGATATCTATTGGAGTAAGTTTTTTTATTAGAACAAACCAATATGAGAGTGATATAGCTTCGATAGAAAATGAGACATTTGATTTAGCTTATGGCGTTCACAGTATTTTTAAAGACAAATTACAAAAATTCAGATCTACCTATAATCTAAAATTATCAATAGGTATATTTATATTCATATTCAGTTTTATGCCCTTAATGTTTGCCACTATGTTTTTCAATAGTTCTGATATTATTTTAATCATGCTAATTGTTTTGCTCCTCATGATAGCAACAGGAATATACATTGTGGCTCCTGTATCCGCTAAATATGATGCTTACAACAATATTTTGAAAGATAATAGCGCTAAAGAAAAAAGCAAACGTACAAAACGTGCAGAGAAACTTGCTGCATTCTACTGGCCTTTATTAGTCGCTATATATCTTGGCTGGAGCTTGTGGACTATGGCGTGGGGAATAACGTGGATTGTTTGGCCGGTGGGCGCTGTACTTTTTGCCGCACTGGTTGGATTAATGGAGTTATTGGATAAAGAAGAGTCTTGAAGCTTCATGGCTCTCTTGAAAGGCTTTGATTATTGTGAACTGTTCAGCAAGTCCGACATTAAGGAGTCGTAGCCTTTTTTAAAGTTTCCTTTCCATATTCAATACGAGCAATACGTTTTTTGAGTTCACGTATTTCAAGTTTTTTGGTGTTAATGGTGTTGCTTTACTCGTAATTCCATTACGTTCGCCTTTTAACTGTCAAACCTGCTTGCTGAGTAATAACTCACATTCATTGCTTGAGAAGCTTCAAGAACTAAATAACCTCAGCTCGGGATAAGCAAAGTTACTCAACAAGCTATTTTTATACCTAACTTCGTTGAATTTATTACTAATAGCCAGCTATTAGATAGAAAAATTCGCCTTGTTATACACAAAAATATCAATGTTGAGAGATTAATATAACTTAGGAAAACAACGATACAGATTAAGATTTTGATAAATAAGAATTTTAATTCATTATCTAACATTCATTAACCCGAGTTGAGGTTAAATAACCTTATCAATAATATATTTTTTGTATACTCGTTACCAATCACAATAACCCATTGGTCATTTATACTCGTTTAAATGACCAATGGCATCGTTATTTATTTAATAATTAATTCTCCTTATTAAAATAAATGCCTCGCCTACGGCGCGTAGGAACCTCTTTAAAATTAAATAAATATCATTTAGTAAGCACCCGCTGCATATGTTAATTCATAACTATGGCTGTAAATTTCAAGAATATTACCAAACGGGTCTTCCATATAAATCATGCGGTATGGTTTTTCATTGGGATAGTAGTAACGTGGTTTATCCATCCTTTTTTTACCGCCAGCAGCAACGATTTTCTCTACAAGATCTTCCAAATTTGGATCTTGTACACAAAAATGAAAAACACCTGTTTTCCAGTATTCAAAATTATTTTCTCGACTCTCTTGGTTTTTAAATTCAAAGAGTTCAACTCCTACTCTGTCACCTGTCGACATATGAGCAATTTTAAACTTGCCCCAGTTAGCGCCAAATACATCTGTACACATTTCGCCTATTGGGCTGTCATCTTCTTCAATAATGGTAGGTTTCATAATTAAGTACCAGCCCAGTACTTCGGTGTAAAATTTTACAGCTTCTTCGACACTAGGTACTGAGATACCGATATGTGAGAATGTTCGTGGGTATGCTTTACTCATAATAGCTTCCTTAATTAGTTTTGATATGCAAAGTTTACCCTTAATGATAGAGTATAAAAAATTATCAATATCAATAATTATAAGTACGTTTTGTAATGATAAATCCTAGCTGGCTTAAAACATTTTGCACCCTAGTAGATATAGGGCACTTTACCAAAACGGCTGAAGGGTTATTTATGACACAATCGGGTGTTAGTCAGCACATTAAAAAATTAGAACAACAACTTGATACGCCGCTACTTATTAGGGATGGAAAATCATTTTCATTAACCTCTGCGGGAGAAAAGCTGTATCAGCAAGGTAAATACTTACTCAATAGCTTAACTGAACTTGAAGCATCTATTAAATTAGATGAACCATTTTCAGGTACTGTAAAAATAGTTTCTCCTGGGAGCATAGGTTTAAAGTTATATCCCTACTTATTAAACATTCAACAGCAACACACAAGCTTAGTTATTGATTATACTTTTGGGCCTAACCGCGATATTGAAGAGAAAATAGCTGAGCGAAAAGTTGATATGGGTTTATTAACGCAGCTTAGCAAAACCCCAAATATAGTGTGTAAAAAAATAGCAGTAGAGCCCTTGGTTTTAGTTACCTCAAATAAGATAACCTCAATTAGTTGGCAGAAATTATTAGATTTAGGTTTTATTGTTCATCCTGATGCAGCTCATCATGCACAGTTACTATTAAGTAAAAATTTTGCTGCATTTGAACATATTGAACAATTTGAACGTAAAGGGTTCTCTAATCAAATAAGCTTGATTTTAGAACCCGTTAGCCGTGGGATCGGTTTTACAATTTTACCTTTACATGCAGTTAATGCTTTTCATAAACAACTTGATATTCGTATACATCAGCTTGAGCATTCTGTAGGTGAATCGTTATATCTTTGCCATAATCGACAATCTTTCGAAACTAAGCGAAATCACTATATAAAATCTATTATTTGCGAATTTATTAAAGAATGAAGTGATAATTATAAATGTACTAAAATTGACTGCTGATCTTCCTTACTCATATTACCTACCACTAACTTAAACGAATTATCAATCATGCGTTCAATTTCACCTTTCGGGATTGAGCCATCAAGAATAACCGTATTCCAATGGCGTTTATTCATATGGTATCCGGGAATAACCGAAGGAAATATATCGCGTAGCATAATTGCTTCTTCAGAGTCGCATTTTAAGTTAACGCAATAATGCCCTTCCATTTTGCTACCCACTTCTTTTTCAGTCCCCTTACCTAAAGAGAGTGTGGCAAACATTTTATGTTTTACGCGATAAACTTCTACATCATCACCAAATGGATGGTATAGAGCCGCTTCGGGTTTACTTAATAAATACTTTTTTACTTGCTCATTATTCACTTGTAACTCCTTTTGCAAAATTACTCTTAATACCAATTTATTAACGAAATTGGTATTAGGCACTTTAATAGCATCAATAGTAAGTCACTAGCGTTGGAATTGTTAATATATTTTTACCAAAACGTTTTAAACCAAGGTAAATACTCAAAAATACAAGCGTTATGACCGTCAAAATGATAAATGAATGTACGGGTGTTTGCACAAATGTAGCCACTTGGTATGTTGCTGCTGCTGATAAATAAGCCAAACTAAAACTCCACGAAGCGGCAAAAATAGCCCAACGTGTACCGACTTCATTCTTAATAGCTCCCATTGCTGCTGCACAAGGGGTATAAAGTAAAATAAAGAGTAAATAGCTAAATGCACCTATTTTACCCGCAAAAGCCGCTTGCATAATGGTGATTGTGCTTTCTTCTACGCCTTGCTCTTGAGCCGCAACATGTACATCAGAAACATCCCCAATATCGGTTCCAAGAGGATCATCGGCTTTAATTCCTTGCAAATTATCACTAATACTTGTTATTGCTTGCTGCCATAAATCGGTAAACGATTCTGGGCTTTCAGGATCGGTAGAAGGTGATGAATATAAACTATTAAACGTTGCCACTAACGCTTCTTTTGCAAATAGCCCTGTAATAATACCAACACTTGCTTGCCAGTTATCTTCTTTAACTCCCATTGGTGCTAACAACGGCGTTACAACTTGAGCACTTCGGCTTAATAGAGAGTCTTGCGTATCGTTATGACCAAATTCACCATCCGTTCCTAATGAATTAAAAAAGTTTAAAATACAAACCACAACTACAATGGTTTTACCTGCACCTAAAACAAAAGAGCGAGTTCTTTGCCATACTCGTTTGAATAAATATGACAATTTAGGCCATTCGTATAAAGGTAATTCCATAATGTTAATAGAATTACTCCCCATTAAAATGGTTTTTTTAAGCATCAAGCCTGTAAATAAAGCGGCAGCAATACCAATAAGATAAAGTAAAAAGACAATATTTTGACCTGAATCAGGAAAAAATGCGGCAGCAAATAAAGCATAAACCGGTAACCGCGCCCCACAAGACATAAACGGCGACATCATTACCGTGGTAATTCGTTCACGTTCGTTATCTAAAATACGCGCTGACATTACGGCAGGAACAGTACAACCAAACCCAACAATTAAGGGTACAAAAGCTTTACCGGGTAAACCAATTTTCTGCATAGCACTGTCTACTACAAAAGCAGCTCTGGCTAAATATCCGCTACTTTCTAATAAAGATAAGCCAATAAATAAACAAGCAATAACAGGGATAAAGGTGGCAACCGTTTGAATACCTAAACCAAGACCACCAATAATAGTTGTTAGCCAAGCAGGTAAATCGAAACTACTTAAAAAGTGAAGAGGATAATCTACAAATATTGCACCAGCTAAAATATCAAAAAAATCAATAAAGGCACTACCAACATTAATAGCAAACATGAACAATAAATACATCATGCCTAAAAAAAATGGCACACCAAGTACAGGATGCAACATCCAGCGGTCAACTTTATCACTAAAACTCGTGTTTTCTGTAGGTAATACCGTAACGTTAATTAATAACTCTTGAATAAAAGTATATCTTGCCTGCATAACAGCTAAAGCTTGTTTATCATTAGACTGGCACGATCCCCCATTAGAACAAGCTTTGCGCTCTAACGAGAGTGGAATATCTTTTTTATCTATTAATTCTTTAGCCAGCTCGTCAGGCAAGGTTAATACATGCTGCACTTGTCGCTTTTTAGGTAGATGTTGGAATACTTTTTTAAGTGCTCGCCCTGCATTTTTATCCGTACTATTTTCGCGAACTACCGGACAACCCAGTTGACTAGATAATTTATCTAAATCAATATTTTCAGCTTCTTTTCGATCACTTTTATTTAGCACTACCACCATAGGCAAGCCCAATTCAAGTAGCTGCGTTGTTAAATAAAGTTGGCGTTTAAGCTGAGTTACATCTACTACATTAATCAAACAATCAATGGATTGTTCTTTCAAAAAATTTTGAGTAATAGATAAATCTTGGCCTTGCTGATTACGCTGAGTAAGTGAACTAACGCCAGGTAAGTCAGTTAATAAGGTAGATTTCCCATTGAAATCGCACGTTTGTTGTTTTGATGCGACCGTTACACCAGTCCAATTACCGGTTTTTTGTTTCGCCCCAGTTAATGCATTAAATAATGTGCTTTTACCTGAATTGGCAAAACCCACTAATGCAAAGTTTTGTTCTATCATGTGTTTAATAACTCAATTTTTATTTGATTAGCAATATCACGTGGCAAACACATTTTTGTACCGTGTAAGTAAAAAGCAAGCGGACCATTAAAAGGTGCTTTATGCGCCAAAGAAATATTCGTTTTCAGGGCAAACCCCTGCTCAATAAGCTGCGCACTTAAAGTAAAATTATCAGGTAAAAAACAAATACGAGCTTGTTTATTAATGGGTAATTCAGATAGAGTCATATAAGCCACAAGTAAACGATAATAATTATCATTTGATAATACTAAAACGCAAGTAATGCTACAACTTAAAAAATAAATCCTTACAACTTATTTGAGCTAATCAACAATAAGCCATGTTGTACATCAAATAAAATCGTTATATTTAACGGGATAATGGATGACAATTAAATTTACAGTGGCACAATAGAAAAGAGATCAACGATAAGGATTATAAATGAAAGGTATTATCGCCTTACTACTTATAGCAACAAGCAGTATATGTAATGCAACAGAACAAGCAGAAGCTATTTTTAAACAACTTGCTCCTTCTTTATATCAAATTAGGTTAATTGACAAAGCTAGTGGTGAAAAGTCATCGATCGGTTCAGGTTTCCAAATTACAAGTGACGGTTTAATAGCAACCAATTATCATGTAATTTCAGGTTATGCACGTCACCCAAGTAAATACAGAATAGAGTATTTAGACAATAAGGGGAATAAAGGGGATCTCGAATTAAAAAGCGTAGAAGTTATTAACGATTTGGCTTTAGTAAAGCGTGACGTTTCTAGTGAAATGCCTTTCTTCGTTATTTCTGAATCAACCCCTACTAAAGGGGAAGAATTATTCTCGCTAGGTAATCCACACGATTTAGGCATGATAGTAGTACCGGGTACATACAACGGTTTAAAGAAAGAGTCGTTTAACGATCGCATTCATTTTACCGGCTCAGTAAACTCAGGTATGAGTGGCGGACCCGTTGTAAATGCTCAAACAGAAGTTGTAGGCATTAACGTGGCCACCTCTGGAAATCAAATTGGTTTTTTAGTACCACACGATAAACTAGTTACACTCTTTAATGCTTATAAAGTAGCGCCACCAGAAAATATAGAAAAACAAATGCTAGCGCAATTATCAACAAATCAAGAAAAGCTCATTTCAACAATACTCAACAGCGAATGGCAGCTAAAACAGCTTGGTGAAAGTTTGATCCCTACCGTTGATGTACCTTTTATTAAGTGTTGGGGTGACTCTAATGCCGATAAAGCAGATGCCCTTATTTTAACGGCTGTAGCTAACTGTACATTAGAAGAAAATACGTTCCTCTCCTCTAATTTTTTTACTGGTTTTTTAGAAATGGAATATAGATATATGCAGGCGAAAGAACTTAGTGAAACTAAGTTTTATACCTTGTACGAGCAACAAATTAAAAGAGCAGGCCCTGCAAATAAAGCAACAAAAGAAGATGTAACTGAGTTTCAGTGCCAACATGATATTGTAATGCCGACTCATAAAGGAATTAAAAACAAAACCATTTTTTGTACTAGAGCCTACAAAGATTTTTCTGGATTATTCGATATATTATATTTAGCCGCCTCTATTGATAAAAACGACCAAGCGTTATTGAGTCACTTTACGGTTGCCGGTGTTACTCAAGACTCAGCGATGAAGTTTACTAAGAAGTTTATGGAGTCTGTTACATGGAAATAATCATTGAAGAAATAAGTAAAGGCCACAAGCTAATTGGCAGACATAAGTTTTCTCAACCTTCTCTAAATATAGGCAGAGGTTACCAAAACGATATTATTATATCGGATCCTCATGTATGTGCTGATCATCTTAATTTCAATTTTGATGGCGAAGCATGGTTTGTATCTGACGCTGACACTATTAATGGAAGTTTTTTAGAAGACAGTAAACAGGTAATAAATAACCACAAGATTAAATCTGGTGATGTAATTTCATTAGGTAAGAGCCAAATACGTGTATTCTTTCCTAATCACCCTATTGAAGAAACTGCGACTTTTAGCCCATTTGAAAATTTAATTAATATCGCAAGGCACCCTGCAACCATAGCGTTTAGTATTGCATTATTTGCTTTTGTTACTGGTTTTATTTTTTACTTAAATAACGGCAAAGAAGTTACTTTTACACAATTGCTTGTTCCTGCCATAAGTATGACCTTGATGTTTGCTTTATGGCCTGCGGCTATTTCGGTTGTTTCACATTTAACAAAACATGATGCACGTATTACCAGCCAATTGGGTATTTGTTTTATCTTTTTCAATTTAATGTGGGTAAGTGACATTATTGAACGTTTTGTTCAGTTTAACGTATCAAGCCAATGGCCGTTAATGTGGCTAGTTTCAATTGTACCTATTGGCTTAGCTTTTTGTTTATTTTGGTTTAACTGTAGCATTGGTTTTCATACGACCGAACGCAGACGTATGGTTATTTCGATTGGACTAACTATTTTATTGTATGGCGGAACAGAATTAATTCAATTAAGTAAAAAGCCTGAGTTTAATCCGCGTCCGCAATACAACGCTACGCTAATGACGCCAAACTTTAATATAACATCTAGTTCAAGTGTTGATGAGTTTGTTGAAGATAGCACTAAGCTATTTGAAAAAGCGACTAAAGAGATAGATAAAGACTAAACAACGTTGCGAATTAGAAATTAAAAAGGCCACGTAAACTCAGTTTACGTGGCCTTTTTAATAAGCTTGAATAAAATCACTACGGGCGAGGAATAAAACCCACCGCTTCATAAACAGATTTAAGTACTGTTTGTGCATGTGCTGAAGCTTTTTCAGCCCCTTTACGCATAACCGAGTCTAAGAAGGCTTGGTCGTTTCTATACTGATGATACTTCTCTTGTATTGGCTCTAATAAAGCAACTACAGCCTCAGCAACATCGCCTTTTAAGTGACCATACATTTTATCAGTATATTCAGGTACTAAAGACTCAACGGTTTTACCTGTGCAGCAAGATAATAAAGATAGTAAGTTAGAAACACCTGGTTTTTCAGCAACGTCAAAATAAATATTCGCTTGTTCGTCAGAGTCAGTCATCGCTCGTTTGATTTTTTTCGCTACTTTTTTAGGTTCTTCAAGCAAGCCAATAAAATTGCTTGGATTGTTGTCTGATTTAGACATTTTTTTAGTCGGCTCTTGTAAGCTCATTACACGAGCACCAAATTCAGGAATGAATGGATCAGGTACTGTAAATATTTCACCGTGAATATTATTAAAGCGTGTTGCAATATCTCGCGCTAATTCTAAATGTTGTTTTTGATCATCGCCAACTGGCACTCTATCCGCTTTGTATAATAATATATCTGCAGCCATCAGTACTGGGTAAGTAAACAATCCTGAATTCATATGAGCTTCAGATTTTTGCGACTTATCTTTATACTGAGTCATTCTGTTTAACTCACCCATTTGAGTGTAACAATTAAGCACCCAACTCAGTTGTGCATGTTCTGGAACGTGCGATTGAATGAATATCGTGCTTTTATCAGGGTCAACGCCACAAGCTAAATATAACGCTAAGCCATCAAGGGTTGCTTTACGAAGTGCTTCAGGATCTGGACGAACAGTAATAGCATGTTGATTAACCAGCATATAAAAACATTCGTGGCTATCTTGCATATTAACCCACTGTTTTAAAGCCCCTAAATAATTACCAATAGTTAATTCACCTGACGGTTGGCAGCCACTTAATACAATAGGTTTACTCATGGTTTTCCTTTATTTATTCAATAATATTTATATTTACAAGTTATTACTTAACTGTTGATAACTCAGTTCGTAGTTCATCAATAGCTACTTTATAATCGGGTTGAGAGAAAATAGCGCTTCCAGCAACAAACATATCGGCACCCGCCGCTGCAATATCAGCAATGTTTTTGCTATTAACTCCACCATCTACTTCAAGCCTTATATCTCTACCGCTTTCAGTAATTTTTTGTTTAACGTGTTTAATTTTATCAATAGTAGTAGGTATAAATTTTTGCCCACCAAAACCAGGATTAACTGACATTAATAAAATAACGTCTACTTTATCCATAATATAATCTAAACAGTTTAAAGGCGTAGCTGGGTTTAACACTACACCGGCTTTACATCCTAAATCTTTTATTAACTGCAATGTTCTATCAACATGATCAGTTGCTTCTGGATGAAAAGTAATAATATCAGCTCCGGCTTTAACGAAAGCAGGAATTAAGCTATCAACTGGCTTAATCATTAAATGCACATCAATCGGTGCTTTAATACCAAATGTTCTTAATGCTTCACAAATCATTGGGCCAAAAGTTAAATTAGGAACAAAGTGATTATCCATAACATCAAAGTGGATCACATCTGCACCAGCATCTAATACTTCGGCAACATCATCGCCTAAACGCGCAAAGTCTGCCGATAGGATAGAGGGGGCAATTAAAAAAGACATAGATAAATCCTTCAAAGAAAATCAGCGCTACTTTATAACAAAGCTCATAATTTTTCCATTATTGATAATATTATTAATAAGTCTAGCTATTCCAATAATGTAATGGCTGTCATGAATACCTACAATCATCTTGAAGTAACAAAAGCTCACTTATGGTGCGCCATGCCACTATATCGCACCAAAAACGTTCACTTAGCAAATTATAATTGTATCAGACATAAAAATAAAACCATTAACACATTGATATTACTTACTTATTAACCAAATATAATATTTAGGCATTCATATTGCTTTGTAGTAAGTAAATAAAAACATTAGGGAACTAAACATGAAAAAAACACTTTTATCAATCGCACTTAGTGCAACAGTAGCAACTTCTGCATTTGTTTCTACACAAGCTTCAGCTGTTGAAGGTTTGTCTGCAAACGTTGCAGCGACTAACAATTACCTATGGCGTGGCCTTGAACAAACAGGTGGTTCAGCTGCTATTTCTGGCGGTATTGATTATGCTGCTGATTCTGGTTTTTACGTTGGTACTTGGGCGTCTAACGCTTCTTGGGGCGACATGAAAACTGAATTAGATTTTTATTTTGGCTTTGGTGGTGATATCAACGAAAATGTTTCGTACGATGTTGGGTATATTTATTATGCGTATCCAGATTCAGTTGCTGATGAAAATGATTTCTCAGAAATATATGCAAGCATATCTGCTGGTGGCTTTTCTTTTGGGGTTGCTGTATTAGCTGACTCAGAAGCTGGCGGAGACGGTGCTGAGTTTGGTGATTCTGTTTACGCTAATATTGATTACTCATTTGCTTTAGCAAGTGGTGCTGAAATAGCGTTACACGTGGGAGATTATAGTGGTGATTTTTCTACTGATTCTACAGACCTAGGTGTATCTATCAGCAAAGATGGCTTTACTTTAGGTGTTTCTAAAACTAGCTTTAGTGATGATAGCGGTCTTACTGATGAAGAAGATATGAAATTCTATGTCTCTTACGCGGTAGACTTTGATTTATAATCAAACTTCATAAGTCAAAAATAAATCAAAAAGCCTAAATAATTATTTAGGCTTTTTTTTCGCCTGCTTTTGCCCTATTCTAAAGTACCTAGATAAAAGGAATAACTTTATGAACATTAGTGAAAATAGTTTTAAAGATACCGCAAAAAGTGTAGGCGCAGCATTTCTAGGTGTTCAAAGTGAATCAAATAGAAAACGTGATTTTACTCAAGGTAAGTTTAGCCATTTTATTATAGCAGGTGTTATTGGAGTAGCTCTGTTTATAGGAGCCTTGTTATTAGTGGTATCATTTGTTTTACCTTAGCCTTTAATATCATTAGCTTTAGGTAAATGATATAAAGCGAGTAATTCAGACGCTTTTTTTCGTCCCCCACCTTTTTGGCTTATTGTACGAGCAACTTGGATAGATTTAATATTATTGGCGTGTTCGTAAATTTTTCTTGTCCAGATAGTGTCGTGATTACTAATCAGTACGCTAGTATTTACTTTCTTAATGATTTCTTCTGCTGCATTTGCTAAATCAGCTTGTTCATCCAAACCAAAACCATTACCTGAATAACTAGTAAAACTTGCTGTAGTACTTAATGGTACGTATGGGGGATCACAATAAATCACATCATTGTTTTCAGCATTATCTATGATAGATCGATATCCTTGGCAGACAAACTTAGCTTTAGCTGACTTTTCTGAAAAGTATTCAAGCTCTTCACGCGGAAAATATGGCTTTTTATACTTACCAAAAGGCACATTATAACCACCAGACTTGTTATAACGACACAGGCCATTGTAGCCATGTCTATTCATATATAAAAACAAGAGAGAACGGTAATATGTATCGTTAGTGCTATTAAACTCTCTTCTTAAGTGATAGTAAGCTTCTGCAACATTATTTGATTGATTAAATAACCGAGAGGCATCTTCAATAAACTTTACAGGGGTGTGCTGTACAATTTTATAGAGGTTAATTAAATCAGTATTAATATCATTGAGAAGATATTCGTCATAATCACTATTTAAAAAAACAGAACCAGCTCCAACAAAAGGCTCAATTAGGCGTTTTCCATCTGGTAATATTTTATTGATGGTGTCAGACAGCGTGTATTTACCACCAGCCCATTTAAGAAACGCTCTATGTTTAATTTTCATCTAAATATTTTTTATAACTAACACTGTCTAAGTGGGCAGGATTGTAACTAATTATCTAGGTTGTTGTATAGGTTGATTTCATTATTCACCGCTTGAACTGACTTTATCCAAGGCCCTCTTTGGCGAAGAGCTTGAGGCAATTCATTTATCGCAGTTTTCGCTTCTGCATTAGTGTTATATATACGTGTCGTCACTATATGAGAAACAGCTCCTTTTAATCGTCTTGAGTAACCATAAAGCTCGCTGTTTTTATAAGTATTGAGAAATGATTTAAATCCTGTGATTTTTTCAAAACTGGCTAATTGAATTACGTAACCTTTAGTGCTCTTTTGATAATAATCCTTATCATCATGACTTTCGTTTTTTTTACTGTCCTTAACGGCTAGTGCTGTGTTTATAACGACTTGAGCTGCTTCTTGATCAACTAATTTCAAAGTTTTATTCGCTAATAGACCGGTTTTATCTTCATTAGGCTCACTTAAAGACTCATTAATTTGAGTTGCGGCAAGAGTTTCATCACTTACATTTTTATCACTATTCACTTCATTTATGTTTTCATGAGCATTTGCTATTAATAATTGAAAAACTTCTTTAGGCGTTGCAACAATAGGCTTTATATCTTTATTTAATGAATTTGTTTCTAGTTTAGGAAGTTTTACTTCAACAAATTCTTTTTTGTATTCGTCTATATTAAGCGGTTCAGCTTCTAGTTCATTAATTTCTGTTGTATTGCTCTCAAAAATATCTCTCTTTATAAAAGCAACACTCAAAATAGCGGCACCAATAAGTAACGCGATAAGTATTAAAAAAAACTTACTAAAACCCCAAGCTGAGTCTTTTTTCAATAATGATGAATTAAGACCGATGAGTTGCCCATTTTCAGCCAATAAAATTGATACTTTGTTATCAAATAAGTGTTTATTTTCAGAAAGATTAATTGCGGCCTGAACCCTACCTAATAATAATACATTAATCGTTTTATTAAGCTTTTTAGCTATTTCAGCTAATTGGCAAAGTTCATGGGTAAGTTGTAAGGAAAGAGATTCAGCATTAGCAATAACAATGGTTATTGCTTCATTTTTAGCTTCAGATAACTTAATTACGTTAACAGAGAGAGGTTGTTCTGGATCAAATAAAGTATTACCAAATAATTGCTCGATAATGCGACATCTAATTTGTATATCATTTAATTTAGAAGAGATTGAAACAAAAGCAGCATTGTGCTCTTTAGATAATGAACCAAGAAATTCATTGCCAACATTAGCATAAACATCTGGATCATTATCAATAACAAGTACTGCATGTTTAGAGAATCGTAAAATATAGTCTATGCGTGCGTTGACACTTATTGTTGTAACACTTTGACGTTCATCGAACGATTTTATTGTACTTTCAACTGAAGACATACCATTCTCTTAAACTATGTTCGCTAAACCGCGTTCATTATTACAGTATTTCTTTAAGAAGGTCCTCTGTAATATCATCACGGATCTCTGATTTACCAATGCCAGTTGGAATAATAAATCTTAACTTACCTGCTAAATTCTTTTTATCACGCTTCATATGACAAATAAATTCGTTAAAACCCATATTACTTGGTGCAGTTAATGGTAAGTTGAATGCTTCGATTAACGCTTCTACGCGTCGTAAATCTGACACTTCGAATACATTAAGCTTAACAGCTAATTTAGCAGCAAGTACCATACCAGTAGCTACAGCTTCACCGTGAAGCCACTTGCCGTAACCTTGATCTGCTTCAATTGCATGACCAAAGGTATGGCCTAAGTTTAAAAGGGCTCTTATACCACCTTCTTTTTCATCAGCCGAGACAATATCTGCTTTTAGCTGACAACAAGTTTCTATCATCTTACTTAAGGTTTTAGGTTCGCCAGATTTAATTTGGTCAATATTCTTTTCTAACCAAACAAAAAAGTCATAATCTCCCAAAATACCATACTTAATAACCTCAGCCATACCGGCATTAAATTCACGCTTAGGTAAGGTAGTTAAAGTATTTATATCAATAAAAACAGATGTGGGCTGATAAAAAGCACCTATCATATTTTTACCTAACGGATGATTAACCGCCGTTTTACCACCAACCGATGAATCAACCTGAGATAAAAGCGTTGTGGGTATCTGAATGAAATCGATGCCACGCTGATAACAAGCTGCAGCAAACCCTGTTATATCTCCAATTACACCGCCACCCAAGGCAATAAGAGTAGTATCTCTGCCATGTGCGCTCGATAATAAGTGAGACATAATCACGTCAAAATTAGCTAAGCTTTTTTGTGATTCGCCATCAGGAAGGATAACTTCATCAATATCAAAATCTTTTAAAGAATCTTTTAATAATGATAAATAAAGAGGTTGTACTACTGTATTAGATACAATACACACACGATTACCACGAATGTGATCAGACACAAGGCTACTAGAAGATAGTAGCCCTTTGTCTATATATATTGGATAACTACGTGTATCTAATTCAACATGAAGAATAGTCATGAGTTAAATACAACTTAGAAATCTAAGCGCTCCATAATTTTATGAGCAACCACTTTTGCACTTTGATCATCTGTTTGAACAATTACATCAGCAATCTCTTCATAAAGAGGATTACGTTTAACTGCTAGATTTTCAAGTACGTCACGTGGCTCTTCTTCAGTTTGAAGTAACGGACGTCGTCTATCACGTTGAGTACGAGCAACTTGTTTATCTATTGTTGTTTCTAAATATACAACAATACCACGTGCTGATAAGCGATTACGTACCTGAGCACTAATCACTGAACCACCACCAGTTGCTAAAACAATACCTTGCTTTTCAGTTAAATCTTCAATTACAGACTCTTCTCTTAGACGGAATCCCTCTTCACCTTCGAGATCAAAAACCCAAGCAATATCGGCACCTGTACGACGTTCAATTTCTTGATCTGAATCGTAAAAATCTAGGTGTAATCTATCTGCTAATTCTCTACCAATGGTACTTTTACCGGCGCCCATAGGGCCCACAAGGAAAATATTACGTTTCTCTGCCATTAGACTAACTTTAACTCATTAAATATCAATTATGTAAAATAGGGTATATCTGGAAACCCCCAACGAAAATTTCAAGGGCGCAATTATCGCAATTCTTCTATGTAAAATGCAAGTAAGTGAGGAGAAAAGTCCTCACTTACTTGAAAATAGTTAAAAACGCTCTGTTACTATGCGTGGAGTAACAAATATAAGTAACTCTTTTTTCTCACTAAAGTTGTTAGTATTTCTAAATAACCAACCAAAATAAGGAATATCACCAAGTACTGGTACTTTAGATACAGAATTAATGATAGATTGTTGGTAAATACCACCTAAAACAATGGTTTCACCGTTATTTACCAACACTTGTGTTCCTATACGCTGTGTATCTATGGCAGGAGCAAAACCATTAGTTACCTCAGATACCGTATCTTGAGTCACTCGTAAATCAAGTATTATACGATCGTCTGGTGTTATATGCGGGGTAACCGTTAAGCTTAACACTGCTTTTTTGAAAGACACTGCTGTAGCTCCACTTGAAGCAGCTTGTTGATATGGAATTTCAACACCTTGCTCAATATAAGCTTCTTTTTGATTGGACGTAGTAATACGCGGACTAGCAATAATTTCACCTTTGTTCTCTTTCTCTAATGCGCTTAACTCAAGATCTAAAATTGTACCATTGGCTAATCGAGCAACTTGAAAAGCAAGGCTACCTGCCGCACCACTAACAGGCATATTAACATTTAATCTTTGACCTATATCTGGAATTGCTCCTGTTCCTACTGGTGTTTGTGATAAGCCATTAGCATCATCAAGTCCATCTATTGTTCCTGATGTAGCATAATCACCACCTGCATCAGTAACTCCCCAACGTATTCCTAATTGTTCATTTAAATTATCTTTTACTGTAACCATACGAGCTTCAATCACCACTTGACGAACTGGGATATCTAACACGGTCACCATTCTTTTAATATCTTCAATACTTTTTGCTGTATCGCGTATTAATAAAGTATTTGTTCTTTCATCAACACTTACACTTCCGCGTTCAGATAAGATGCTATTATCATCCGTCTTAACTAAATCAGCTAATTCACTAGCCTTAGCGTAATTAACTTGTACGTATTCAGAATATAAAGGAGCTAACTCTTCTACTTGTTGTAAAGCCTGTAAATCTCGTGCTTCACGAGCAGCAAGTTCATCGCTAGGAGCAACCATTAAAATGTTACCTTCCATGCGCTTATCTAAGCCTTTAACTTTTAGTATAATATCTAACGCTTGGTCCCATGGAACACCATCAAGTCGTAAAGTAATATTGCCTGCAACAGTGTCACTTGTGACTAAGTTAAAACCATTATAATCAGCTATAATTTGTAGAACTGTTCTTACAGGAATATCTTGAAAGTTTAATGAAATCGCTTTACCTGTAAAATCATCACTATCCCCCAAGTAACCAGGAACTTTAACTTTCTCAGCAACCGTTAATGAAAATAAATTATTTAATTGCTGATGTTTAAAAGTAAATTCGCCATCAATATCTATAACTAAACGGGCATTTCTACCTTCTTTAAATGTTTCAATACCAGCTACTATAGTACCAAAGTCAGTTACATCTAATTGATATAAGAGATCTTCCGAAATATCAGTATTATGAAACTCGACATATAACTTACCTAATTTATCACTCACATCAACCGCCACCATACTATCAGCTAAATCGACTAAGATTTGGGCTTCATTACTTTGCCCTTTTCTAAAATCTATTGATTGAAAGTGATTAATAAAATCTTTACCTATATCAGGTAATTTAGACATTGATGAATTTTTCAGGTTTTTATTAAGAACTAATGAAAACTCATTATCAACTTGCGATACATCAAAAATTGATAGCTTATCCATATGGATTGATGCAACTACTTTTCCTGATAATTTCTGTACCGTAATATTTTTAATGCCAGCATGTTCAATAAGTGTATTTTCTAATTTCAAATCAAAATCTTCAGCACTGAATGTTATATCAATACTAGCGGGATTCATCATGGTTTTAACTTCTGGCTGAATATCAATTGACTCTGACAACTCAAAAGTAAGTTTAATTTCTTCATTTTGCATGGTGTTATAACTTACACCAGTTAAGCTTGAAGAAAACCCTAGGTTTGAGAACAAAAGTACAAATACTGAGAAGATAAATTTCATATTTAATGATTTATAGTTTAATAATTTATTTTTTTTCATTTTATTTAATAGCAACATTACTTCCTTTGCCCCTCTGAATCCGATTCCGACATTGTAATAACAGTATCTCTTTCTGCCCAACAACCTGCACCATCAGGGACTAATTCAACAACTGCAACATGTTTTTGGTTAACTTCTGTGATTTTTCCATTAAACAATCCAACATAACTACCTACAGAAACACGATGTAATGTAGCGTCGGATGCTTCAACTAAGCCCCATGTAATACCTAATTCACCTAGTGTACCACGCATAGTTAAATCACTAATTGCAAATTTTTCAAGTGGTTGCTTTCTCCGACGAGGATCAGGGCTCAAACAACCAGACATTTGTTGCATCTTTTCTTGAATAACTTCAGGCTGAGGTAAATCGAAAGGGCTACGTAAATCTTGAGCTTCGTAATCAAAGTGATTAAATACCCGAACTTCAGGCATAGGTTCAATATGAGTTTTTGTATTTGCTTGTACTGAAGCAATATGAGCTCTAATATCACTAGTATCATTAAAACAACCAGTCAAAACCAACGGTAGTAAAAAAATTAATTTTTTCATTCTTCTTCCGCCTCCCTATAACGATACGTTTTAGCTTGTAATTTGAGCGTTAAATCACCGGCCGTATCTTTAATAAAATTAATATCAAAATTATGTAAAGTTACGATTCTTGGTAAGCCTGCTATTTTACTCACAAAATTACCAAATTCATGATAATTACCTTGAACTTCAATATCGATAGGAAGCTCAATATAAATCTCTTTAGTAATTTCAGGCTGCCAATTTAATTTAGCAAAATTTAATCCACTTGTTGTACCAACAAAGGTTATATCATCTAATAAACCTGGTGTTTCATGACTTTCAGGTAAGCTTTTGAGCTGGTTTGCAAACAGTATTTCAGCTTGCTTCATTTGCTCTTGAAACAATTCTAAGTTTGCCGCTACGTGATACTTAGCTCTATATTCTTCTCTTAACGTTAATTCTTGAGCTTGTACGCTTTTGAGGGTGTCCATTTTATCACTAATTAAACCAACATAACCTAAAACTAACACCATCAAACCTATAAAAATAGTTAACACTATTTTAGGTAAAATGGGCCACTCGCCTATGTTATCAACTTCTAAATCATTAAACTGAGAAAAATCTAATTCCATATCTATTTTCCTCCTTGGATTGTATTTTCATCTGTTGATTTTAATCCCTGAATGAGTACTCTCATTTTAAAATCACTCAGTAATTTGCTTTCTGCATCGGTTGATGTAATTGATTCTAATACTGCATCAATAAACAAATCAGAACGTTCAATCTCTCTAATCATGTTGGCTAGATGATTGTTTGATTCACTTTTACCTACGAGCTCTAAAGTATTATCTTGCTTTTTAAGTTCAGTTAAATAGATACCATTAGGTACAACTTTAGCGATTTCATTAAGTACTTGCGTACCAACATTTCGGCTCCGTTGTAACTGCTCAACAACACTCATTCTTTGCTCTAATTCTTTTTTCTTTTCGTCGAGTGTTTTTATCTCAGCAATACGAATATCTAAAATTTGAATTTCATTTTTTAAGTATTGATTTCTGGTGTTTTGTCCGTCAATTTTTGCCTGATAGAATTGGCTAACAGCAAAAACTAGTGCAAAGGCAACAATAGCAACAAGGGCTAATATTGAAAAGTATTCTCTTTGTTTGGTTTTTTCCGCCTCTTCACGCCACGGAAGTAAATTTATATGTGCCATGAACTAAAACTCCTTAATGCGAGCCCAGTAGCAACCATAAACTTAGGCGCCATAGCTTCTAACTTATCCATATTAATATGTTCAGATTTTCGCATTTCTTTGAAAGGATTTGCTATAACGGTATGGATACCAAGCTCTTCTGTCAGTAAGTTTTCAATGCCTTCTACTGATGCGGTTCCTCCTGAAATTACCAAATAATCAACTTTGTCCTTTCCGCTTGAAGTTAAAAACATTTGAATAGCCCTACGAATTTGCTGCACTAATACGGTATGAAATGGGGCAAGCACTTCAAAAGTATAATTAGGTGGTAAGTCGTTACTTACTTTAGCAAATTCAGCTTCTTCGAAGGTTTTATTGTAATAAGACACAATTGAACGAGTGTATTGTTCTCCGCCAAATATTTGATCACGGCTATAAATATGACTTCCTGATTCAGTTACTGAAAACAGAGTCATTACCGAACCTATATCGACAATTGCAACTACTTTATTTTCAGCATCATCAGGCAATTGAGATAGAATTAAATCGTAAGGACGACTAATTGCATATGATTCAACATCAATAACCTTCGCTTGAAAGCCCCCATTTTCCAAGGCCGACACTCGAGCTTCTACAGATTCTGTTCGTGCGGCACTTAGAAGTACATTGACTTTACTCGGATCAGACTCATTAACCTCTAATGATTCAAAATCTAGGCTAACTTCATCTAAAGGGTAAGGAATTAAGCTATCGGCCTCAATTTCTATTTGGCTCGCTAATTCTTGTTCGGTAAGGTTTACGTCCATATAAATTAATTTCGTGATAACTGTTTGACCCGAAACAGCTGCGGCTGCATGAGTAACAGATGATGTAATTTTTTTTCTTATTTTAGCAATTACATTACCAACAGCTTCAATATCTTGAATTTCACGGTCAATTACAGCACCTCTTGGCATTGCTTCTTCTAACAGCGCCTCAAGTGTATAACCGTCACTTCCTTGATTAATTAACACAGCTTTAACGCTATGCGAACCAATATCAATCCCTACAATGAGTGATACTTTCTTTTTCCATAGACTGCTTAACATAACATCCTACTAAGTTATTTTTGTTATTCAAAATAATAAACATAAATACATTTATTACACTGTTTTACAGGATATACTAGTAATATTAAACGATTTTATTAATTTTATTGAGTATTTTTTATTGTGTTTTCTTTTAAAAACCTATTAAAACTAAGTTTTATAATTATTACCTTAGGCATTATATCACTCTCTGTGCTATATATTTCAATGCGTTCAGAGTTACCTAGCGTTAAAATTCTTAAAGAAATTCAATGGCAAACGCCAATGAAAATATTTAGTGCTGATAATAAACTAATTTCTCAGTTTGGCGAAAAAAAACGAATTCCATTAACTCTGGACCAAATTCCTCAAAAACTTATTCAAGCATTGCTAGCAACAGAAGATGACAGATTCTATTATCACTTTGGTGTAGATCCTATTGGTATGTCAAGAGCTGTTTTAGGTCAGCTAACCGGACAAAACAAAGGTGGTGCTAGCACCATTACTATGCAGGTAGCACGTAATTTCTTCTTAAGTTCTGAAATTACTTACACCCGTAAAATTCGTGAAATATTTTTAGCTTTTCATATTGAGAGCTTACTTTCAAAAGACGAAATCCTCACGTTATACTTAAATAAGATCCCCCTAGGCCATCGCTCTTTTGGGTTCGGCGCTGCAGCACAAGTTTATTATGGAAAAGATTTAAATGACCTAACCCTTGCTCAAATAGCTGTATTAGCTGGTTTACCTAAAGCACCGTCAAGTATTAACCCTATTCGATCTCCAGAAAAAGCCAAAGCTAGGCGAGGTGTCGTTTTAAGACGCATGTTAGATAATAATTATATAACTGATCAAGAATACGAAGAAGCTATAAATGCTCCTATTACAGGAAAAATGCATGGCGCAGAAATAGAATTAAGTGCCCCATACCTTGCTGAAATGGCGCACCAAGAAGTTTTAACTATGTATGGTAAAGACAATGCTTACTCTGCAGGCTATAAAGTATATACAACCGTTCCAAGTCACTTACAGATAGCTGCGCAAAAAGCGGTACTGAATAACTTATATGCTTACGATCAACGTCATGGATACCGAGGGCCTCTTTTAAGCTTACGACCCCACTTAAAAGAATATGCGATTAAAAATGAAGAAAACCCTATTGTTTCTACTACCGATTTACTCAATGAAAGTGAAATACAAAATGCTATTAATGAAGTGACTACCTACCAATCTTTAATTCCTGCTGTTGTTATTGAAGTACTAGAAAACTCTGTCAGTGTTCGTTTGGCTGATCAAAGTATTGTAGATATAGGTTGGGATGGGCTCTCTTGGGCCAGAGAATATATTACAGACAGTAAACAAGGGGTCGCTCCTCAATTTGCCTATCAAATTTTAACATACGGCGATGTCATCTTAGTTTCTAAAGATAATGAAGAATATCGTTTAAGCCAATTACCCGCTGCCAGCTCAGCTTTGGTTTCGTTATCACCAGACAACGGCGCTATTCAAGCTATTGTTGGCGGTTATAGTTTTAAGCAAAGTCAGTTCAACCGTGTCACTCAAGCCAAACGTCAAGTAGGGTCGAATATAAAACCTTTTATTTATTCTGCAGCTTTAGAACATGGATTAACCTTAGGTTCATTGATCAATGATGCCCCCATAAATCAATGGGATAAAAGTGGAGGAAGTGTATGGCGTCCATCAAATTCACCAGCCAGATATGATGGCCCTATTAGAGTGAGACTTGCACTTGCACAATCTAAAAACGTTGTAGCTGTTCGTCTTTTTAGGCAAACAGGAAAAGAAAATGTTATTAACCATTTACAATCTTTTGGCTTTGCAAGAGATGAAATACCAAACAATGAAACATTAGCATTAGGCTCGGCCTCTTTTACCCCATTAGAAATTGCAACAGGATATGCTGTTTTTGCCAACGGAGGATTTTTAATAGAGCCCTATTTTATTGAGCGTATAGAAGACTCCTTTGGCAACATTGTATTCCAAGCAAATCCAAAAATTGCATGTGATGAGAAATGTATAAAAAACAAAACAAACGAAATTACTGAACTGTCATCTACTGAGTCTAATGCTCATTTTTTTGACACAACTACAGATTCACCGGTTAATTTAGCTAACGAAAATAAACAAGCCCCCTTAAATATTGCTAATAGAGTATTAAATCCACAAAATGCTTTTCTTATTACCAACGCAATGAACTCTGTTATTTGGGGAGCAGATTGGAATACTAAACCTTTTTGGCAAGGTACAGGATGGCGCTCAAGAGCATTAAAAAGAAAAGATCTATCAGGAAAAACAGGCACCACTAACCAATCTAAAGATGCTTGGTTTAGTGGATTTTCGAGACGACTGGTAACTTCGGCATGGATAGGTTTTGATGATCCCTCTAAAGACTTAGGTAGAACAACATATAATAAAAATTTGCCAGATAATCAAATAACAGGCTCAGAAGCAGGTGCTAATTCAGCTCAGCCTGCTTGGAATTTATTCATGAAGGAAGCACTACCCTACTTTCCGTATGAGCAATTTATACAACCTGATAATATTGTTTCTGCTCGTATTGATAAAGCAACAGGGAAGCTTACGCACAAAACTGATAACTCAAGTGTTTTTGAATACTTTAAGAAAGGTACTTTGCCTAATGAATTTATCCCTCAAAACAATAGTTATGAGACAAATAAAAACACCACATCAACAATTGATAATATTTTTTGAAACATATAACGTAAGTCAACAAACGAAACTTCAAAAATAACAATCGAAATTTTTTATTATTAAGAGGGATTTTATTTCTCTTAATAATAAAAATCTGCAATAACAATAAAAACCATTAAAAATCAATAACTTTAAAATAACACAACCCTCCATTAAAAACACACCTTAGCTATTTATGAAAGGTACACTGAAAACTTTCACAACGAAACACTTTTTTCTTTCGTTTTTTATAAAACTCCATTAGAATAGTCCACAACGCACATTATTTTGAAACTTTTACTCTTGGAGAAACATAAAATGACAACTTCGGAAAATTCAATCGATCTATCGCAATATGGCATTAATAGTGTTGCTGAAATTGTTTACAATCCATCTTACGAAGTGTTGTTTGCCGAGGAAACAAAAAGTGATTTAACGGGGTTTGATAAAGGCGTTGTAACGGAGCTTGGTGCCGTTAACGTTGATACAGGAATATTTACAGGCAGATCACCAAAAGATAAATACATTGTTAGAGATGACGTAAGTCGTGACACGGTATGGTGGTCTGATCAAGGAAAAAATGATAACAACCCAATGAGCCAAAAGACATGGGATCATTTAAAAAACTTGGTAACATCTCAACTAACTGATCAAAAGCTTTATGTTGTAGACACATACTGTGGAGCCAACAAAGATACGCGTTTAAAGGTTCGCTTTATTACGGAAGTTGCATGGCAAGCTCACTTTGTAAAAAACATGTTCATTCGCCCCACAGAAAGTGAGTTAGCCAATTACGAGCCCGACTTTATTGTAATGAACGGAGCGAAAACAACGAATCCATTATGGAAAGAGCAAGGTTTAAACTCTGAAAATTTTGTTGCTTTTAATCTAACAGAAAAAATTCAGCTCATCGGTGGTACTTGGTACGGCGGTGAAATGAAAAAAGGCATGTTCTCTATGATGAACTACCTTTTACCCTTACAAGGTATTGCTTCAATGCACTGTAGCGCAAATGTAGGCTCAGAAGGTGACGTTGCTATATTTTTCGGTTTATCAGGTACAGGCAAAACAACACTTTCAACGGATCCGAAACGTGAGTTAATTGGTGACGACGAACACGGTTGGGATGATAATGGTGTTTTCAACTTTGAAGGTGGCTGTTATGCCAAAACCATCAACCTTAGTAAAGAAAATGAACCTGATATATACAATGCAATCAGACGTGATGCCTTATTAGAAAATGTAACGGTTGATGCTAACGGTAAAATAGATTTTGATGATAATTCAAAAACTGAAAACACACGTGTTTCGTACCCTATTTACCATATAGATAATATTGTTAAACCCGTATCAAAAGCAGGACATGCCAAAAAAGTTATCTTTTTAACGGCTGATGCATTTGGTGTTTTACCTCCTGTAGCAAAATTAACTCCAGAACAAACACAGTACTACTTTTTGTCAGGATTTACAGCAAAATTGGCAGGCACAGAGAGAGGAATAACAGAACCTACACCTACTTTCTCAAGTTGTTTTGGTGCTGCTTTTTTAAGTCTTCATCCTACTAAATATGCTGAAGTACTAAAAAACCGTATGCAAGCTGTAGGCGCTGAAGCTTACTTGGTAAACACCGGATGGAATGGCACAGGTAAACGTATTTCAATTAAAGATACTCGTGCAATTATTGATTCAATATTAGATGGCTCTATTGATAAAGCTGAAACATCAATTGTACCTTTATTTAATCTTGAAATCCCTAACACTTTACCAGGTGTTAATGAAGAAATATTAGATCCAAGAAATACTTATGATTCTGCTAATCAATGGAATGATAAAGCCCAAGATTTAGCCACAAGATTTGTTAATAACTTTGATAAGTTTACTGATAATGATAATGGGAAATCTTTAGTTGCAGCAGGCCCACAACTCTAAATAAAAAGCAGTATAGGTGAAAAACTTATACTGCTTTTTAATTTTAACCTATCAAATTTGGGTTAATTCATAGGTAAAGTCACCGTTGCTTTTAACCCACCATTCTCAACATTAGTTAATTCAACATGACCACCATGTGAATCAACGATACGTTTAATAATAGCTAACCCTAAACCACTACCTTCTCCTCCTCTAGCTGTATCTCCTTGAGTAAAAGGCTGAAATAAACGAGACATCTCTTGTTCTGGGATACCAGGCCCCTTATCTATTACAGAAAAAGAAACACATTTTTGTTTCGCTAGCTCATCAGTTTCAATAATAATATCGTCATCACTGTAACGAAGGGCATTTTGAATAAGATTCGCAACAACCCTTTTTATAGCAATGTAACGAATTGGAATAGGGGTAATACTTTTATCTGTATAAGAAATAACGCGATCAGATATTTTTTCTGCCTGTATCACTTCTTTTAAAAGCTCATTTAAATCGCTCATTTCAACAGCATCTTTTGTATCATGACGAATGTAATCAATAAATTGATCGATAATTTTATTCATGTCATCAATGTCGCTTTCAATCCCTTCTTTAAAGAATTCATCTTCAGCTGACATCATTTCTGTTGCTAATCGAATACGCGTTAGTGGGGTTCTTAAATCATGTGAAATACCCGCCATTAACAAATTACGATCATCTTCTAATTGTAATATTCCTTTAGACATGTGATTAAATGCTTGTGTAACAGCAACAATTTCAGTTGTTCCGTTTTCCTTTAAAGGCTCAGGAAAGTTACCTCGGCCGACTTCTTTAGCAGCATACTGCAATGCTTTTAAAGGCCTATTAAGTTGCCTAACAAACAACCAACCTCCAGCAACACTTAACACACCTAAAATAACGAGAACAACCAATAAAGGGTATAAATTTTCTTCTTCCAAACCTGTTAGCGGAATTTTAACCCACCAATTAGGTGATTGCGGAGGACGGATCCAAAACAAATATTCATCACCTTGAGAAATTCGAACTTCTGCTGGACCACCTAATAATAATGTCATTTCTTCAGAACGAAAAGGATAATAAATGGCGTGTTGTAAACCTAGCTTCATTGCCACTTTTTCACGATAAACCCCTATTCCAGTTTCTTTATGAAAAGCTTCTGCCATCGCGGGTCTTAATACAGGATCATCAATATCAATAAACACCGCTTTTACTTGTTTAGCTAACAGTTGGTTAACTTGTTGAGCATTGGGCTGGAGAATATATATAGCTATAGAAATGTAGGAAACAACCTGATTAACTAAAAGTAAAACACCAATGAGTAATACAGTTTGTCCAAATGCACTTCGTGGTAATACTTTCATAATAATGTTGTACCTAAATACGACTGCTGAGTTACATAATTTTATTCAGAAAATAAGATGGGTTATCTTCACAATTTGAAGGAATGAGTGAAAGGTTTCACTCATTCTTGATAGGTAAGTTAAGCTGTACCGGTTCCTTCGGGTACAAATACATAACCTAATCCCCAAACCGTTTGAATATAACGAGGTTTTGCAGGGTCTTCTTCAAGCATTCTTCTTAAGCGAGAAACTTGAACATCAATACTTCGCTCTAAAGCTGAATAATCTCTTCCACGAGCAAGATTCATTAATTTATCACGTGAAAGAGGCTCCCTTGGATGACTAATAAGTGCTTTTAAAACAGCAAATTCACCACTGGTTAAAGGCATACTTACGTCGCCTTTTAGCATTTCTCTTGTCGCTAAGTTAAGTTGGTATTCACCAAATGAAATGATATTTTCTTCAAGGCTTGGCGCACCAGGAGCTTCTTGAACTTTTCGTCTTAATACCGCTTTAATACGTGCTAAAAGCTCTCTAGGATTAAAGGGTTTAGGCATGTAATCGTCTGCACCTAACTCTAATCCAATGATACGATCAACTTCATCACCTTTAGCGGTAAGCATAACAATAGGAATATCATTATTGTTTTGGCGTAAACGACGACAAATAGATAAACCATCCTCACCCGGAAGCATTAAATCGAGTACTAATAAATGGAAATTTTCTCGCTCTAATAAACGGTCCATTTGCTCAGAGTTTGCCGCACTTCTCACCACATAACCTTGCTCAACAAGATAACGTTCAAGTAGTGCTCGAAGGCGCATATCATCATCAACAACTAAAATTTTTGGAGTTTCTTGACCCATTGGAGTGCTCTCTGTTTTTACTATAAGGTAAATATAAATGAAAAAGCGCTAAAGTTACAAAGCTCCTTTGTGACAATGCCTAGGCATTTGTTACAAATTATGAATAGCTCGTCAATTTTAGCGCTATAGAAGATTTAATCCCCTAAGTTTAAATTATATTTTTCGATTAAAGAGTATAAGGTTGGTCTGGTAACACCAAGCAGTTCAGCCGTTTTAGACATATTGGTTTCAGAAAGCGAATAGGCTTTCTTAATAGCGATAGATTCTGCTTGCTCACGAACCGTACGCAAATTGAGCGATAATTCAAATTCTGAATTTTCATGATCAAAAAAGCCTAAATCTATTGCAGTAACTTGAGTACCTGTACACATAATAACAGAGCTTTTTACTTTATTTTGCAACTCACGAATATTTCCTGGCCATCTATGGCTTTTAATGGCACTAAAACCGTCGTCAGAAAAACTTTTAACATTACTTTTATATTCTTGAGCATAACGTTGTAAAAAGTATTGAGCTAAAATAAGTACATCTTCATCTCTGTCTCTTAGTGGTGGAATATTTAACGTAATTTCACTCACACGGTAAAATAGATCTTCCCTAAAGGTTTTCTCTTTTACCATCTCTTCAAGATTCTGGTTAGTTGCACAAACCACTCTTACATCTACTGAAATTTCTTGTCGTCCACCTAAACGCTCTATTTGCTTTTCTTGTAAAAAACGTAAGAGTTTAGCTTGAAGATTAAAAGGCATATCACCAATTTCATCTAAAAATAGTGTTCCACCTTCAGCACATTCAATTTTACCTTTAGTGGTTTTGTGTGCGCCTGTAAAAGCACCTTTTTCAAAACCAAACAATTCACTTTCTAATAACGTTTCAGGGATTGATGCACAGTTAATAGCAACAAACGGCTTATCTTTTCTATCACTCGCTAAATGAACAGCATTTGCGGTAACTTCTTTACCTGTTCCACTTTCACCCAGTAATAAGGCAGTGATTTGCGTAGGTGCTATACGTTTCACCATAGTACGCAATCTATCTATAGCGGCACTATTACCAATAATACCTATATCGCTACCGGCTACAGAACGCATTAACCTGTTTTCTTCCTCAATGGCGGCAACACTAAATGCACGAGAAATAATCACGTTAATGACTTCTGATTCGATAGGCTTTTGATAAAAATCGTATGCGCCTGCTGATATAGCTTTTAACGCATTGGTTCGATCATCGTTACCCGTAATAACAATTACTTTAGTATGAGGAGCTATTGTGAGAATTTCTTGCAGAGCCGCTAAACCTTCAGAAGCATTCGCTTCATCGGGTGGTAAACCTAAATCTAAAGTGACAACTTTAGGTTCAAAGCGTCTTACTGCAGCAATAGCGCTTTCTCTATCCCCAGCTAAGACAACATCATAATCAGACAGACTCCACTTGAGCTGTTTTTGAATACCCTTGTCATCATCAATGATTAATAATTTTTCCATTTAGAAAGAACCCTTACTTTATACTTATTATTGTTCGCTTATCTTAAAGATGATGTAGCAGGTACATTGACAATAAATTTACTACCAACACCTTCCTCACTCTCGACTTTAATAACCCCTGAAATACTTTCTATAAATTGCTTAGCTTCATAAACACCTATGCCCATACCCGCATTACCTTTAGTTGTGTCAAAAGGTTTAAATAAGCGCTTTTCAATAAACGCTTTAGACATACCGCAACCATTATCTTCAATTATTATTTGAATGTCATTTGAAACACTTCTTAAAAAAACTTTTACCCAACCATTTTTATCAGTTGCTTCTTGAGCATTTTGAATTAAGTGATTTAGCACGGAAAATAAAACATCTTTGTCAGCAGTAACCATAAGATCGCCCACTGAAATATATTCTACTAATGGCTTTTTCACATTCCGTTGAGCAACAACTTGTTCTAATACAGTATTTACATTAACGGTATTACTTTTAACTTGAGCAACTTGCTTATTACGTAATTGCGATAATACTTTATCTAAACGTTCAGTGGCTGATTCTACCGTTTCGAAAACATCATCAACAAATTCGGGGTTATTTCTATGTTTCTCAGCATTATTAGTTATCAATGCTAGCTGAGCTTGTATGTTTTTTAAATCATGAACAAGAAAAGCAGACATACGATTAAAGGCATCAAATTGTTTTGATTCTGCAATTTTGTCGTTGGCCTCATGTAAAGATAAAACATTTCCCAATTGCTGGGAAATGGCAAAAAATAAATCACGATCTTCCCAATTGAATTGAGACAGCTCTTTATCTGTTGCTAAAACAAATAAACCATAAAACTCTTTGCCAATAAAAATAGGTACAACAACCGAAATATTTTTATCTTGCCATTGCAATAAATTAAGAGATAAATCAGGATAAATACTCGGTGCTTCTGAATATTCTTTTAAGTCTATAATCCAACCTTCACGTTTACAAAAATGACAGAGGTGAATTAATTGGGGAACAAATATATCTTCAAACTCTAAGCCTGATGAGTACTTAGTTTCGAATTGCGTATTGGTAATTTGTTTTACAATAGCTCCATACTGAGTTCCAGTTTTAGACATCATGATCTGGGTAGCCATTTGATAATTATTTTCAGCGTCGCTACTTTCAATTTTCCCAATCAAGTTTAGCCATTCATCTCTATATTCATATTTATTAGCAAAAAAGTTTTTCGCTATAAATACTTTAACATTTCTTCTCAATGTTTCTGTTGCTAGTAAAGTGATAAGAACAATACCACCTAAAACCAAAAACCCAACACTAAATACAGAGCCCCACTTGCCACCAAAATAACTTAATACATAACCAACAACCGCCATAATAATTAAATACACACCGGCAATCATTAGCATTGAGCTATAAAAAACAACATTACGGGATACAAAAATTCTTACAGAACCGTTTTTAATTCTTCGGGTGCTGATCATCAGCAAAGGAACAACAACAATCGCGATAAAGCCTCGGCTAAACCAAAAATTAAAATCGAGCCTTTGTACCATCATCGCTTGTGCGTAAAGCACAAAATCAAACAACGACACACTTGCAATCGCGATAACAAGAGGCCATATCGCCCATCGTACTTGAGAATTAGCACTGCGATAAAGTTGCTCTAATAAAACGAGTGTCCATAAATTGAGGACAATAAACAGTAAAAATAAATACTCATATGAAAAATGTAACGTATAGGTCAGCAACCAACAACTTGCCATTAGACCCGCCCAAATAAGGCTATATTTTTTTATATAAATATTGGAGAACAATCTTCGAAACGTGGTTTCTTCCGTATTACAAATGAGAACAAGAATAGACCAACAAGCTATTTTGACACCGTCGGCGACCATAACCCATTGTAAAGTAAATCCAAATTTTATTTGAAGAGCGGCAACAAGGTTGGCTGTAAGAGTAGAAATAGCACAAATGATAATACATCTAGCTAAAAGTGTATTATTTCGAGCAGCAAAGAGCAGTAAGGTAAAAATAACATATGAAAAGCTCGCAAAAGCGTAGCCTAAAAAACCAATTGAATCCATTACCAATCACCATGTATGTTTTTAACTAGTAGCGCACACATAAGCCCTTCTAATCACTAACAACATACTACCGTTAATATGTTACTTTTTCTACGTTTAGCATGTAATACACGATAATTTTTCGTTGATTAGTCAGTATTTTGGTAAGAAATGGCGCTCTCGGCAGGAATCGAACCTGCGACTTAGACTCCGGAGGTCCACGTGATATCCACTTCACCACGAGAGCTACATTTTGTAGGCTGCGATTCTAGTCAAAACCTCACTTCATTTCTAGTGTTAGCTTAAAATAAATACCACTACTTTGAAAAACAATACTCAAGCTTGCCTATCAATAAAACTTTACGTACATTGTATGCTTTGCACTATATCGTTTGAAGGTTCATGCTTAGTTCTCCTGCTAAAAATCATTTATGTAATACCGTACTACTTGGGAATTTAGTTGATAAACCCATTATTAGGTATCAGGCAAATCCCATTTTAGCTATCGCTGAATTTACTTTAGCAACCCACAGTAAATGGTTTGATAAAGCAACCAATCAATATAAAGAATGGACTCGCTACCATGTTATCAAAGTGATAGGTGAAGTTGTTGAGCGCTCACTGATACACGCACAAAAAGGCGATATCATTTTATTACAAGGGTACCTACTTAATAGTAAGAAATCAGGCCGAGAAATTATTCATGCGACTTATGCCCAAACTTACCCTAAAGGTTATGCTAAATCTCTTAATCAAATACACTGCAGTGGGCAAATTCACTCCTCTATTAAGTTTGTAACTACTGAGCACAATAAAGAACTTGCAGAGTTAACATTACTATTAAACTTTTTTGTGCACTCTTCTGTAACTCAAGAACTTAAAAATGTAGAAATTGAAAGACCTATTCACATATGGGGAAAACAAGCGTCTTACATTAATGAACAAGCAAAAATAGGAGATCATTTAGTTATTGAAGGTAAACTAAGTTATTTAAATAACTCAAATAAATCTCAATTAATTGATTGTCAGCAGGTGATATTGCTAAAATGAAGTAATCAATGGACTGTAAAACATAATTCTAGCTTTTACTCATTTATAAATGAAGATAATGAAGAAAAATAAAAACACATTTTATAATATAAAATATCTACTCATTGGTCTTTTGTTTTCAATGGGAATCAATCAAATTGCATTTAGCTCAACTCCATATGTTGTGGAGCCTTTTATTGATTTACCTAAACTAACAACAAACAATTTTTGGTTGTTACCCCTTACTAACACCACACGCAATAATCAACTCTTCTTTACTGATTCAACAGGGAAAATGTATCGCTCTAAAGGGCAAAAAATACAAGCTCAGCCTATTATTAATTTTTCAAAAAACTTAGAACAAAACAAAACCCGTATTTTTACTGCGGTCACATTACATCCTAATTTTCATTTAATGGATCAAACGGGATACAATGTAATTTACACGGCTCATACTGAACTTTACGATCCAACAAAGAAAAATAACCAACTGAGTAAAAAAGAATTAGAAGTACAACATACACACGATGCAGTTATTACTGAATGGCAACTTAGCAATGTTAATAAAGATCAAATAAATATTTCTCACAAAAGAGAAATACTCCGTATTGCAGCCACAGCGTCAAACAAAATTAATCAATTATCTTTTAATCCTTATTTAAAGTCTTGGAGTGATGACTTCGGTTACCTCTATTTTTCATTAACGCCGAATAAAGAGCTTAAAGATTTGCCTTTATATTCAGGCAGTATATTAAGAATTAACCCTGAAAAGTTTGGCTTACGCAATTACACCATCCCGCATAACAATCCATTTATTAAAAATACTAATATTCAAGATGAAATTATTATATTAGGCGTACAAAATATCAGTCAGTTTACTTGGTCTAAACAAACTAAAAATCAATTAATTGTTACCCATGCGTATAATCATGAACACTTAATATCTCTCACATCATTGGGCCAAGATTATTTGTTAACTCCTCCTAAAGATCCTTTATATCAAGATCAAAATGAAAACATTCATTTATCAAACGTGTATTACAAGGGAAGAGAACTCGATACATTATGGAACACAATATTATTTATATTACCTACAGAGAATGATTGGCAATTACATTCATTAAAAGTAAATAACCACTCGACAACAGCCCAACAGTCAGAAAAAGTGATTAGTTTTAACCAAGCAACTTTTCCTACAGCAAACCAACTGGTATTATTTATTGCGCACGAGAACGAGCTCTTTGTGTTTGATAAAACCCATTCTACTGTATATAAAATATTATCAAGTCTAGTACCAGAAACATCTTCAGCTACAGCTAAAAGAGTTGTAGCAGACGAAGAATCATCTTCAAATAGCTGGTTTTATATATTAATACTTTTAGCTCTGATCGGTATTGTTATATTTGTTATTAAAAATAAATACAATCAACTTTTTATAAAAACAAAATCAATGTTACGCAGTAATTTTGCGCGTTTTGAATTTAATACCGCAACAGACGAAGTATCATTATTCAAGCGCCACGAAAATACCGTTAGCAAAGTTATTTCTATCAAAGAAATTCTTTGTAGTGAAATACTGCTTAACGACATTGTCATCAATCAGGTAACACATACAGATGACACCGCTTTTAGTAACTCAATTGAAAACGCATTAAGAATTACTTTTGAACAAGAACATCGAGACAAGATGATTGACGATAAAGTAAGAAAAATCACATTAAAACTCACAACTACTGAAGACGAAGAATTTTCAATTTGCTCTTACCTAAGAGAAGGCAACCAAAGACTTACAAAAGAAAAATACCACACAGTTATTGAACACGTTATCGACTGGCAATGGTATATATCATCAAAAATAAATGTAAATCACATTGCCAATAGAGTAATTAAAACGCCAGTTCCACCAGCAATAAAACAAAGAATTAAAAGCAAAAAACCTACACCTAAACCAGACATACAAAATAAGATCAAAGAAAAAAGTGCCAGTCCAACATTCAACAAAAGCACTAAAAACACATCAAGTGGCAAAGTAAACACAAAATTACTCGATGCTTTAAACAAGTTGGTTCTTTTAAAAGAGCAAGGTTATTTGACTGAAGACGAATTCACTTTAGCCAAAAACAACTTATTAGAAAGCTTAAGCAACGATAGTTAAAAGAATAAGTAGATAACAATCAAACACATTCTATTAAAAAAAAATACGTTATGGTTGATTACTATAAGTACAATTGTTGCCTTGTATGCGCTACTTTCTATTACTTTATTTACTCAAGATTCGTTTCAGCACTATTTACTTTCATTTACACCTAATAATATTTACAGCACATTTATACTGCTTACTATGCTTGTGGGGCTTTCTTGTATTGGTGTACCTAGGCAAGTGATTGCCTTTACTTGTGGCTACTTCTTCAGTGTGATTTTAGGTGTGTTATACGCCACATTTACTGTGACTATAGCCGCTTACATAACCTATAAATTGGCTTCGATATTTCAACACAGTTATATTGCCACAAAATATAAAACCCAACTTATTCAACTCCATAATTTTTTATCTGTTAACACCTTTTCAAAAACACTCATAATTAGATTACTTCCAGTTGGCTCTAACTTTTTGACTAATATTTTAGCGGGCATAGCGAACGTACCACTATCACCTTATATTTTAGGGAGTTGTGTAGGTTTTATTCCACAAATGATAATTTTTTCATTAGCAGGTTCAGGGGTAAAACTAGCGGAGTCTACCCACATTATTGCGGCAGTCATTCTCTTTATTATTGCTAGCTTATTGGGGTGGCGATTACATAAAAGTAATAATACCAATTTGATTAAATAAATGATCTACTTTTTTATGAAAAAAAATGGATAAATATAAGGCACAAAATTTAGTAACTCGTTATTCTACTTATAAATTTTATAACGCTGTAGTTATTCATTTTAACCATTAAAAATGAGCTGTTAATTAATCAGCTTGATATAATCCCCATTAAATTAATCAATTCAGCACTTCGCTAATATTCAAAGATTAAAGACATAAAAAAAGAGCAACTAGTGCTCTTTTCTCTAAAATATATAAAACTTACATTACTTTAAAGTAAGTAAATAATTAACAAGTTTCGTATAATCTTCTTCAAAGTTATTTCTATCTAATGCCGAAGGGTTCACTTTATATTTCCCATTAACAATAACGGTTGGAACCGAATTTAAATACCCTTTCCCGTCAGGTCCTTTTTTTGATGAGAAGTAATCTTGATTCTTTTTCATTAATTTAGCTTGGCTATTTACTGAAAAACTAGACATTAACTTGTCAAATTTATCTCCATCAGCTCCATTTAATACGAAAATATTACGGATATCTTTCTCAGAAGTAATAACCGCACGCTGAATATGAATATAGTTAAAAATAGCGCCTACTAGTTTAGCTTCCATCTCCATTTGTTGAGCAACAACAATTGCTTTACTAAGTAACGCTTGAACTTTAGGAGAAGCTGCGCGCAAAAAATCCACATGATTTTTTTCAAATTTAGTACCTTCTGGAAGCGCTGCTTCAAGCTTAGTCATGATCGGTTCAAACTTGAAACAATGCGGACAATAAAATGAAAAATATTCGCGAACTTCAGATTTTTTAGAAACATTATCGTCAACAACAGTATAGTGCTCACCTGCTTTATAATCTGTCGAGCAAGCCATCAATGGCATACATAACATTACAATCAAACTTAAAATTTTCTTCATTATTACATCCTAATAAATGTGTTTTGCCAACATTGGCTACATTGGAATTAAACTTAAAGGCGGTTGTTGCAAAGCCGACATTTGCTCTTTAAGCATTAAAATTTGTTGTTCCCAGTACTTTTCGCTGTCAAACCATGGGAAATTTCGAGGGAATGCAGGGTCTTTCCATCGCTTACATAACCATGCCATATAATTAACAACACGCATAGTTCGTAATGATTCTATCAAAACAAGCTCACTTGTATCAAATGTAAAGAACTCTTCATACCCTGCTAAAAGTGTATCGAGTTGTAACAGTTGCTCATTACGGTCGCCTGAAAGCATCATCCACAAGTCTTGAATAGCTGGGCCTGTTTTACAGTCATCTAAATCAACAAAATGAGGACCTTTGTCGGTCCAAAATATATTTCCCGCATGGCAATCACCATGTAACCTAATTTGTTTTTTAGGTTTATATTGAGCGGCAGCCACTTCATTTACTTGTTCTAAAATAGTAAAAAATGGAAGATTTAATGACTTAGGTACAAACCCCGATGCTTGAATAATTTTACTTGCATCAAAAAGCATATCATCAACACTTAATGCAGGTCGTAACTCAAAGTTTTTTGTAGAAGATACCCCATGAATACGTGCAATAAAACGCCCCATCCATTCAAGTTGTTCTAAGTTATCTACTTCAAACGTTCGACCACCTCTACAAGGAGATACGGTAAAATAATAGCCCTGATAATTAAATAAAGTTTCACCATTAACGCATAAAGGCGGTACTAAAGGCAGCTCTTGGTTATCAAGTTCTAAAGCAAAGTTTAACTCTTCTCTTATTTGATTTTCGGTCCAACGCTCTGGGCGATAAAACTTAGTGACGTACTTAACAAGATTTTCATCATGAAATTGATAGACACGATTCTCATAACTATTTAAAGCAAGTAAGCCACTGTCTACCTTAAAGCCAACGCTTTCCAACCCATCTAAAATCAAGTCTGGGGAAAGCGAGGTAAAATCAAATACTGACATGTATTTCTCTATAAAAGCACTTCACGCAATAATAAACGTTAGTGCTTTAACATACTAGCTCTAGCGTTTATTAAAAAATCGGCTTTCATGCTCTAACTTAACATCGCTTTCAGGTTCAATTTGTTCAATAACAAATGTTATATCATTCATGTATGACTTTAATTCATATGGGTCTACAGAAATACTAATAGGTAATGTGTATACGCCCGCGCCAGCAACTTTAATAATTTGATCGCCATGCCATTTAGTATTTTCAATGCCCTTAACTGATAATTTATACGTATTGTTGGTTTGCGATTTATTTAATATCTTTAAGGTATATACATTCTCAATATCGCCATTAAAGTTTTCTTTCGATAATTCGTTTCTATCTCTAATAATATCTAAAGATACGGGAGAACGATTCACTATTTCTAAAACCAATAAACTTGACATAATCAATAGTACGCTGGCGTAACCAATGAGTTTTCCACGAACAAAGTGTACTTTCTTGCCTTGTAACTCATGTTCGGTTGCGTACCTAATAAGTCCTCTTTCATACTTCATGTTATCCATTACGCCATCACAGGCATCAACACAAGCACCACAATTTATACACTCATACTGTAGGCCATTTCGAATATCGATACCGGTAGGACATACCTGCACACATAAGTTACAATCTATACAATCACCTAAGCCTAGTTCTTTAGGATCTTGTTTTCTCCCTCTAGGACCTCGATTTTCCCCACGTTTAGCATCATAAGATACCGTCAAGGTATCTTTATCAAACATTGCTGACTGGAAGCGCGCATAAGGACACATATGTAAACACATGGTTTCACGCATCCAGCCCGCATTTCCGTATGTGGCAAAAGTGAAAAAGATAATAATACCGGCGAGTGTAAGTGAAGTATTGAGTGTAAATACATCAATCACAACCTCTCGCATTGGTGCAAAATATCCCACAAATGTCATAGCCGTAAATAAAGAAAACAACACCCAAGCCGTATGTTTTAAGGATTTACGCCAAAATTTATTAAAACTCATGGGTTGGCTATCAAGTTTTTTACGCTGATTGGCACTGCCCTCTATTTTTTCTTCGAACCAAATAAAGATAAAGGTCCATACAGTTTGCGGGCACATATAACCACACCAAACCCTACCTAAAAAGGCAGTCACAAAAAATAATAGAAATGCGCCAAGAATAAATAACCAGGCTAATAAAGTAAGATCTTGTGGCCATAGAGTTAGGCCCCATAAGGTAAAGCGCTGCAATTCAAGATCAAACAATACTGCTTGATGCCCGTTATATTGCAACCAAGGTAAACACGCAAAAAAAGCAAAGTAGACTAAATTCATGCGCTGTCGTAATTTTTGAAAAAAACCAGATACTTTTCGTACATATATCTGGTCACTTGGCTGATATGTTTCAACACCCTTAGGCTTGTGTATCTTGATATTTTTTACAGGAATTTGAACTAATTTTTTATTTTTTAACTCTTGCTCACTCACAAAAAACCCTTACTCAACAAAGCTGTTTTATTAAAAAAATTAAATAGGAAAGCAACAAATATAATATATTGTTGTTGAAAAATTGATTATCCTATAAATACGGCCCCATTATACGACAAGATATGAAAAATTTATTGATATTGATCGTCTCAGCAGCGCTATTTTTGCATTTTTACCCTCAACCTGAATTAACACAATGGTATAACGAGCAAAAAGAGTCTATGTTAGCAAGCTTTAATAATGCAACGGACACTAAAGTAAGGCTAAATGCCAAGAAAGTATTTAGCGATTTAGAGCTCTCTTTTAATCGTTTTTCACCTGAAGAAGTGGAATACGCGACACAAATAACGGCTAATAGAGATAATATTATTTCGTTTTACAAAGCATCTTGCGAGGCTTACAAACCTGATTATAATTTTCAAGCGGCAAACCAAAAAATTGTCTGTAAAACTATTGGTAAGTATCATAAATACTTTTAAATACCTTTATATAAAATGAGCAAAGTTGAAAAATTAACAATTTTGCTCATACATCTTGAATGATAACGGGTATATAAAAAACACTGAAGTACAATTATTTTAATCGCGTATTCATAGACATAAATATTTGATGGTGTAGTATCATTAAAGAAAAAGATTAATAGTTTTGCTACGAGATGTTTAAACATGGTTAACAAATGGAATAACGGATATTTCTTTAAACAAAGAGTTAACATACTCTTCGTAGTCGCTTTTTTTATTGTAAATTTATTCAGCATTAATCATGTAATAGCACATGAAAACACCTCCATTACTACACAACAAAATCAATTAATAAAAACTAATTCTCCCGCAACTTCAGACATTACTATTCAAGATCAAATAAATGAAATTTACCGTAATGCGAGTTATATCATTGGTGTTTTATGCTTCATCGTTATAATTATATTAGCCGTCTATTACCGAAAAATTCAAAGTAAAGAACAAATACGACAAAAAATTTCTGACGAATTAAAAATTGCAGAAAAAGCACGTAAGTTAGCTGAAGAGTCGGCTCAAGAAAAGCTCACCTTTTTAGCAAGAATGAGTCACGAAATAAGAACTCCAATGAATGGCGTTTTAGGTATGGCAGAAGCGCTAACTTATACAGAACTTAATAACCATCAACAAGAATTATTAGGTACGTTAAAAGATTCTGCAGGTAACTTACTAACATTATTAAATGATGTGCTCGACTTCTCAAAAATGGATGCAGGTAAATTAACCTTAGAATCAGTTCCCGTTAATTTACATCAGTTAAGTCGCAATATAACTAACAGCTTTAAACAGTTAATACCTGATGAACTTGAGCTCACCTATAACGTAGCAGATGATATTACTCACAACTATTTAACCGATCCCACACGTATATCACAAGTACTCAATAATTTGGTCAGTAATGCCATTAAGTTTACTGAAAAAGGTGCAGTTACACTCAATATTGATTTGCTCGAATCTAACACAGTAGATAATGACATTATCGATACCATTCGTATTTCAATTAAAGATACAGGTATTGGTATCCCTCTTAGTCATCAATCTTCTTTATTCAACCCTTTTAAACAAGCTGATGATGCGATTACACGTAAATATGGCGGTACAGGGTTAGGACTTAGTATTTGCCAAGAAATAGCCACAGCTATGGGAAGTCATATTGAGTTAGAGTCCACGGAAGGGGTTGGAAGCCATTTTTACTTCAACCTATCGCTTGTTCAGTCAGGTGTAGAAAGTGACACTGAAGACCGACGTAAAAATAAGCGCGTTATCAACCCACCTAACGACAATCGTTTTAAAAACTTACGTGTATTAGTAGCAGAAGATAATATTGTTAATTTAAAAGTACTTACTGCACAACTCGGGCGCTTAAATATACACCCTGATATTGCACAAGACGGCGACCAAGCATTGAAAATGCACAATAGCCTTGCGTACGACATTATTATTTCAGACTGCCACATGCCAATATTAGACGGGTTCGAACTTGCTTCTATTATTTCAAAGCAAGAAAATGTAAACCCCGTATGGATCATCGCAATAACGGCTGATGCGTTAGACGATGCCGCTGAAAAATGTATATCAGCTGGCTTTAACGATTACATGTCGAAACCTTGCCCGCAGGAAATGATCACCAACAAGCTCAACAACGCTTATCGACAATTAGTTAAAAATAATGATGATGCTGCTTCTGAAGATCTTTAATCGCTTTTACCGATTACGACAAGCTAATTTTATCGCTTTAATTAAAAACATAAACCTTGCACAATAGCTCCAAGTTAAACGATACCAAACGGATTCATTTGAATCCGACTCATTCACAATATTTATTACGGAGATACCCATGTTTACTAACAAAGAGAATCAAAACGTACCAAACGTAACATTTAAACTTAGAGCCAACGACGAATGGGCTGAACGTACATCAGATGAAATTTTCAATAATAAAACAGTCGTCGTGTTTTCATTACCCGGCGCATTTACACCAACTTGTTCATCTGCACATTTACCAGGCTACGACGAATTAGCCCCTAAATTTTTCGAAAACGGCGTAGACGAAATTATTTGTATGTCGGTTAACGACACCTTCGTTATGAACTCTTGGTCTGCAGATCAACACACCAAAAATATTAGTTTCATTCCTGACGGTAACGGTGATTTTACTGAAGCGATGGGATTATTAGTTGATAAGTCAGACATAGGTTTTGGCAAACGTAGTTGGAGATACGCTATGTTAGTTAAAAACGGCGTTATCGATAAAATGTTTATCGAACCTGAAGTACCTGGCGACCCGTTTGAAGTTTCAGACGCTGCGACTATGCTTAAATACATTAACCCTGAAGCTGTTTCGACTGACGAAGTAGCTATAATTAGCAAACCGGGTTGTCCATTTTGTGCTAAAGCGAAAGCTCTACTAGCAGAAAAAGGCCTACAGTATGAAGAATTAGAGTTAGGTAAAGATTTAAGCTTAGCTGCACTTAAAGCCATCACTGGCGCTACAGCAGTACCACAAATATTTATTAATGCTGAGCTGATTGGCGGAAGCGATAAATTAGAAGAGCACTTTAACGCTTAGTTTTTTCTAAAATATATACCCGTTATCATTCAGATGCAGGTATAAAACCAAAAAGCAGAACAACTATGTTCTGCTTTTTTATTTAACGGTAAAAATAATCCATATGATAAACTTACTTTAAAATCAATAACGAGACCCTCACTTGGATAATCAACCCTACAACCCATTGCACGGTATAACCCTAAAAGCTATTGTAGAACAACTAGTTGAACACTTTGGTTTTGAGGCGCTTGGCAAACAAATTAAAATTAAATGTTTTACCGATAACCCTAGTATCAAATCAAGTTTAACGTTTTTAAGAAAAACGCCATGGGCAAGAGAGAAAGTGGAAGAGTTATACATTAAAAATAAATCTCATTTTAATGAATAATCTAACATCACTAAAATCTGTTGTTTTCTTACAAAAAATGTAAAAATATGACCAATTAATCAACTTTCAACACTTAATAACGATAAACATGACTCAAACTAACCATTACATACTAACGTGGCAATGCCCAGATACTTCAGGCGTATTAGCCAAAGTTACTCAAAGCTTATTTGAGCATGGTGCTTTCATTACTGAAACATCTCAGTACAGTGACCCTTACAGCAACACCTTTTTTTCACGTATCGCTTTTGACGATCGTAATTTAACGGTGCCTATTGCAGAATTTAGATTAGCCATTGAAGAGCTAGCTAAGCCATTAAATATGGCGTATTCCCTGAGAGATAAAGACCGCTTTCCTAAAGTCGTTATTGCTGTGTCTCAATACGATCATTGCTTAGTGTCGTTATTAACAAAATCGAAAGCAGGCGTATTGCCCATTGATATTGTGGCTGTGGTATCTAATCATTTAGACTGTCAATCGCTAGTAGAATGGCATGGTATTCCATACCACTACCTGCCTGTAACAAAAGACACCAAAGCAGAGCAAGAAGCACAAATATTAAATATTATCAGTGAAACAAATTCAGAACTTTTAATACTCGCCAGATACATGCAAATTCTTTCAGACAATATGTGTGAAAAACTTCGTGGTAATGCCATTAATATTCATCATTCTTTCTTGCCAAGTTTTAAAGGCGCTAAACCTTATCATCAAGCCCACTCACGTGGCGTAAAAGTAATTGGTGCAACGGCACATTACGTAACCGCTGACTTAGATGAAGGTCCTATTATTGTACAAGAAGTTAAACCGATTAATCACACCTTCACCATAGAACAAATGGTACATTTAGGTCATGATTTAGAAGCGACAGCAATCTGTAAAGCCGTAAAAGAACATGCCGAACAACGTGTTTGTTTAAATGGCGATAAAACCGTTATTCTTACCTAACGAAATTCAAAAACGTCCAAGTTTCTGCTACATTGAAGCACCTTTTTCAATGTAGCGTAATTTTTCATGATCAACTATTCCATTTTCCCAATAAATATTAACAGCCACTTATTTTCAGTTTCTTTATCTTTTAACGCTGTTGCTAATCAACAATTTACCTTGTCATTACCTAGCTGGCTTCCAGGCAGTTACATGATCCGCGACTTTGCTAAAAACATTATTGAAATTAATGCTACAACAAGCGATAACAGCCCTTTTACCTTTATTAAAAACGACAAACAAACTTGGTTTATCACCTCAACAACGAATACCACAATAACCCTCAACTACACCGTATTCGCTTTCGATCTATCGGTTAGAACCGCCTATTTAGATACCCAACGTGGTTTTTTTAATGGCAGCTCAGTATTTTTACAAGTTGAAGAATTAGCTGAACAACCATGCGAATTGGAAATAAAAGCACCTGAAAGCATTAAAGACTGGAAAGTAGCGACAGGGCTCACCCGACATAACAGCACAAAAAAATATGAATTTGGTACTTACACGGCTGAAAACTACCAAGAGCTTATTGACGGCCCCGTAGCTATAGGTAACTTTAGCTGCAAAGAATTTGTGGTTGAAGGTGTAACTCATCACGCCGTGTTTACCAGCGAACACTATGGCGACTTAAACCGTTTAGCAGACGACTTAACCAAATTATGCCAACACCATATAAGTATGTTTGGTGAAGCACCTTTTAAAGAATATTGGTTTATTACTCATTTGCTTGCTAACGGATTTGGTGGCTTAGAACACAAAAACTCAACCATATTACAAGCAAGCCGCTTCGACTTACCTAATCCAAATAAACCTGACCAATTAACAGAAGAATACCGTACATTTTTAAGTTTATGTTCGCACGAATATTTTCATGCCTGGAATGTTTGCCGCATTAAACCTAAAGAGTTTATTCCTTATAATCTACAACAAGAAACACACACAACACAGCTTTGGGCATACGAAGGTATAACTTCTTATTACGACGATTTTTCACTGTATCGTACCGGACTTATCTCGTTTAACGACTACCTAAAAATACTCTCTAAAACGGCAACTCGTGTCTTTAGAGGCCAAGGCGAATTAAAGCAAAGTGTTGCTGATTCAAGCTTTGATACCTGGACCAAATTTTACAAACAAGGCCCAGATGCGGTAAATAATATTGTCAGTTATTACACTAAAGGTTCTTTAATCGCCCTGTGGTTAGATTTAACTATACGAGAAAAGTCTAACGGGCAATACAGTTTAGACAACTTGATGAAAGAGTTATGGATCCACTTTGGCCGAACCAATATAGGCACAAGTGAAGACGACTTTATCAATATAGCGAATGTATTATGTAATGCTGATATACGTGATGAATTTACCCAAATGCTACACAATGCAGAACGCGTAAACTTAGCACCTTTACTTAACAATGTAGGTATTGATTTTAGTGCTAGTAAATTTAGCAAACTCAATAGTTTAGAAACTTGCACAACAAATGAATATGTCCCCTTCATTGGTGCTCTTTATAGTGCTACACCATCAGGGCTAAAAGTAACACAAGTGGTAGAAAATAGCCCAGCAGCCGATGCTGGCTTAGCGGTAAATGACATCATAATCGCCGTAGATAGCATGCAAGCAACAGAAAAATCATTACAAAATATAGCTGAACATTTACCTAAAAATAGTAAAGTCACTTGTCATTACTTTAGAGATGATCAACTTATTGAAAATCCAATTACCTTTATAGACTCTCCTACATCCGCTATATCGATTACCGAAACAGATGCAGAACTCAGCCAAAAATGGCGTAATGTGCTAAGTGCATAAATGAATAACCTAAGTGCGAGTTAATTAAATGATTTCCTTTCATTGTGAATATTATAAAAGTCATGATATTCATAATGAAAGCTCTTATACCCGTAACCATTCAAGATGCAGGTTTCAGTGGTAACAGGTATAAATCCCACCTAAATGATGAATGTATCGTACTAGCTATCGCGGTTTAGCAATTAATCGAGTAAAATAGAACCATTAGACTTTAAATGAAGTATTCACATGTCACGCGTTAAAAAATCAAGAAAACCTGGTGTTGGTAGAAGAGAAGTTCTTTCAGAAGCCGATAAAAAGCTTATCGTACCAACAGCTAAAAAACCGAAAAAGAAAGTAGGTAAAGAAGCGGGTAATCGCCAAAAAGAAGCTTTTGAAAACAAGAATCAAAATCAAACAAACTCTGCGGCCAAAGATCCACGTTTAGGCAGCAAAAAATTAATTGATTTAACACCCAAAGATGCACCAAAGGTTATCGCTAATAAACCTAAAAAAGAAAAATCAGCCCCTATTGCTGCAATTAGAATGGTTGAGCCTGAAGCTTTACCCACAACGGCATTAGAAGACGAGTTATATGCCATTGAAGATGATCCGCAATTACAAACTATTCTTGCGCTACAAGAAGAAGATAAAGAGCTAACCGAAGAGCAAATTAACTACTTCAATGCGAAAATGGATCGTCATCAAGAGTTACGTGAATTACTTGGCTGGAATGATGAAGATGAAGACGAGCAAGACGAAGCAGAACGCTCTAGTGATGACGAAGACGACTTATGGGATTCTTTAGACAAAAGCGATTTGTCTAAATACGAATAGGAGTAACCATGCTTAAAGATTATTGGCTCTATATTGTTTTAGCTTTACTCATTATTGTTCCGCTTGCAATCTATGCTGGCATGCTGATGTCTCGCCTAAAAAAGCAAACAGCAGATCAAGCCATTGCCGAACAAGAAAAACAAGCGTCGTTAAAACAACACGACACTAAAATACTCAAAAGTGTTGTTATTATTGTAAGAGCCATGAAAGAAGAGCAATGCGACCTATCTGAAGGCTGTTGGCGTTTATCTGTGCTATTAGACTCGCTTAAATTAAGCAGCGAGTTAGAAAGCCTATTTCCTTCTGTTTATCAGCTATATAATGCTATTAAGCATATGCCTATTTTAGAAGAACGTAAAAAGCTGGCTAAACAAGAACGTATGAAACTTGATTTTGAACGTATGAAACTTGAAGCCGATTTAAAACCTAAAATTCAACAAGACGTTAATGAACTTCATCAGTACGCTAATGAAAGGCTTAGTGTTATTTCTGTGTAGTATGACGAACACAAAGAACAAAGCTTGAGTCAGATCAACTATTACTAATGTAGCAATTGATACAATCACACCTAATCAATACCGTAGAATACTTTAACGGTTCAATAATTTAGGTGTGATGTGATGCAGGTAAGTCAGTTTTTTAATGAAAAATTACTCAATAAATACAATACTGCGGGCCCAAGATATACCTCTTACCCTACTGCTTTAGAGTTTCACGACCAATTCACTCAATCTGACTTAATTCAAGCTATTGAACAATCTCCTAACAGAGAATTATCGCTATATATTCATATCCCGTTTTGCCATAGCCTTTGTTATTACTGCGGTTGTAACAAAGTCATTACTCGCCACAGAAGTAAAGCAGACACCTATTTAGAATACCTTGCCAAAGAAATTAGCTCGCGCGCCCCACTATTTGAAAACTACACAGTAAAACAACTGCATTGGGGCGGTGGTACACCTAGCTTCTTAACTCATGAACAAATGACAACCCTAGTAAGTTTACTCAAAGACAAATTCAATTTTGCTGACAAAGTAGAAATGAGTATTGAAATTGACCCTAGAGAAATAGAGCTAAACCTAGCAGAGCACTTATACAGCTTAGGCTTTAATCGATTAAGTATTGGCGTACAAGACATAGATGAAAAAGTACAGCAAACCATAAACCGAGTGCAGTCTACCGAGTTTATCGAGCAGTTTATTGCGCATGCAAAAGCCGTAGGTTTTAAATCAATTAACATTGATCTTATTTATGGCTTACCTCATCAAACTATAGAAACCTTTACCCGCACACTCGACAAAACCAAAGAAATGGACGTAGATCGTATTTCCCTGTTCAGTTACGCGCACATACCTAGCCGCTTTGCCGCACAACGCAAATTACGAGATGAATGGTTACCTAGTGTTACTGAAAAATTTTCCCTTATGCGTTTAGCCATCGAAAAGCTATGTGCCTATGGTTATGAATTTATCGGTATGGACCACTTTGCCAAGCCAGACGACGAACTTTCTATTGCACAAAAAGAAGGCAAGCTTCACAGAAACTTCCAAGGTTACACAACGAAAGGAAGCTGTGACTTATTAGGTTTAGGTGTTTCATCTATCAGCGGTATTGGCAATGTTTACAGCCAAAATGTTAAAGATTTAAAAACCTATTATCACGAAATAGAAACTAAAGAACACGCATTAGAAAAAGGCGTAGCGCTGACTCAAGACGATATAATTCGAGGAGAAGTTATACGAGAGTTAATGTGTAATTTATTTTTAGATAAAAATGCGCTTAGCCAAAAATATCACATTAACTTTAATGACTATTTTAAAGACGACTTACCCATGCTAACCACCTTTATTGAAGACGGTTTAGTAAATAATAATGAAGACTCTATTCGTATTGCGCCACAAGCCAGATTACTGGTACGTAATATTTGTATGTCGTTTGATATTTACATGAAAAAACACATTAACCAACAACGTTTTTCAAGAGTTATTTAGTATAAAACGGTAGAGGCTAAATTATTCCTCAATAACCCCCAAACTAAAATCACAACCGGCACTGGTAAATAGAAGTTCAGTGCCTTTTTCTGTTTCAACTTGCTGTGCAGCTTCAACCCACTGGTAATAAACATTTCGATGTACTTTGGCCTGTAAATTACGTCTTACGGTAATATACATTTCCCCTTTGTCGTCAAAGGTTAGAGCATGCGATTTATCTAAAACAAACTCATCATCTACATTAGTACAAACCAACATATTGGTTTGTTCCGCATCTTGCCATTCCCATTTAGTTAATACAAAAGGAGCTTGTTCAACCACTATTTTTACTTTTTCTACCGGAGTAACTAAAAAGTAATCGTTGTCCTCTTTTTTATAACCGATGCAAACAGCTTAACTAAAGCTAACCGTTTAAAAATAGTACCGTTATAAAACCAATCACCATTGGCTTTTATGACAATGTCGATTTCACCACAATAAGGCGGATCCCATAATTCAACAGGCGGTATTTTAGACGACTTACCATCAGCTAATTTTCCTAATTGCGACGTTATGTTTTCTAACGACATATCACTCCCCTTTGTGGATAACCTGAACTCTAGTCAGTTTTACGCTTTTCCTGCTTTGATATGGTGATCGGAAAAGGTTCTGTTTTATTTCCTGCATATAAAGACAAATGCGGAAAAGGTATTTCGATATCTTCAGCATCAAAAGCATTTTTAATTTGCTCGTACATACTATTTTTTAACTCTAAAAAGTTCTCTCTTTTTGCCCATACTGAAAACTGTAATGACAAAGAAGAATCTTCAAATCCTTGAAAAATATACAAGGGTTTAGGTTCTTCTAAACACAGCGGATTGGCTGAAGCGACTTTTTCTAAAATATCTTTTACTTTTTTAATGTTCTCTTTATAAGCCACACCTATCTTCATATCTAAACGTCGAATAGGAAACTTAGTCAGTGTAGTAAGTTCAGATTTAATTAACGACTCATTAGGTAATCGCACAAACAAGTTATCAAAGGTTCTAATTTTTACCGACAGCAAATCAATCGATAACACTTCGCCTACGGTACTACCTACCTTAATCACATCACCAATAACAAAAGAGCGTTCAGCCATTAAAAATATGCCACTAATAAAGTTTGATGCTGATGTTTGCGAAGCAAAACCTATCGCTACAGTTAATACACTCGCGGCACCTAACAGTAAACTTAAATTAAACCCTAATTCAAGCAAGGCTGAAAAAATAAAAAGTATAAACAGTAAATAATAAATTCCACGCTGGATTAACTGGCTGGTATGCGGCGTAAAAATTTTATTAATAAATTGCGCACTAAAACGGCTGACTAATTTAGCCACAATAAAGCCCACAATAAGCAAAGCGCTAGCACGAAAAAACTTAACCAGCATTTCACTATTAAAGAGTTCGTTCAGGTATATCCACATTTCATTCATAGTATTTCTCTAACTAAATATTGCACTAAACGCTCGTATTAATTGCCCATGACCTAAGTTAACTCTTGGCCCGTTAACTAAGATAGAATCAGGTTGAGGTGCACCTAGTTTTAATTTAGCAAAATCACCATCGTTTTCTCTAGTTAGCGTTACATTTTGTGTCCATAACTGGCCTGATGGCGTAGTAAATAATGAAAGCGATGGCACGGGTAAAGCTATCCTTTCAAAAATCAAATCGTTATCTGCTTTGTTTTCTATAAGTAAGGGAGTTACGGCTCGTTGCTCTCTGAAAGGAAGTTTATCAATATCTAAACGCCCAATGGTTTGACTGGCATAACACAGTTCACCTTCTCGGGTAGACGCACCAAACCAGGTATCAGACAAACGTTGTGTGGCAACCTCTTTAAGTAGAGTAACCATTTTATCTTTCACGCTTACTGTTAACCAAATAGGTGTGCTTAAATACATAACCACACTTGCACCAGGTACAATGGTAATCGGCGATTTAGGCCGACACACCACAGTTCTATCTGCCAAACTTGGTTTTATTTCTACCGTGTGAGTATTACCACTGGTTATGTGCCTACTAACATCGCTAAAGTCTTCAGGAGAAAACGATCCCTGCGTACGCGTAAATGTATTTTCAGGCGCTTCAGCATTAGCGTTATTATCTCGTTTAATGTGAACACACCATTCTTTATTTTTGTGTTCAACAGCGAGGGTAAAATTGGTACTTTCTAATAAAAAACTATTATTTTCTGGAATATCAACTATTCCCCACCATGGTGTATTTTGCATTTTTATTAACCTAAAAATCAGTTTACGTCAGCAATACTTCTTGTGGTTGCATACCTTTTAATAATAAACCAAAGATATCAGCCCCTGTAATAATACGTTTATTTTCAGCCCAAATAAGCAATACATCGCGCTCAATTACACCATCAAAAGACTGATCTACAGACTCGCTCATTTTCATTTTTATAATGGCATTATTTAACATTGTTGAATCGTCTGTGATAATTGTAGGACGATGACAGTATTTATAGGGATCAAACTTCTCAGGAGCTAAAAACGCATCACGCAAAAAGGCATCCGAATCTACCACAACCAAAGGGTCACCTTCTTCATTGGTTAACACGACCCAACGATGCCCTGATTTATTTAATAATTGTAGAAACTCATTATCTGGCCCTGAAGAAATATCAGGAATGATCGGTAAATCCATTTTAGTTGGCAACGCAATAATAGAATCAGGATCAATCAGCTCACCTTCTTCAGCGACTGAAATTTTATCAAGTTTAAAAAAGTTAAGGGCACCAATACCTTCAACATGGTTAATATCTGTTTCTTCAGCTTCAATATGCTTACGAATAATACTGCTCAATTCGCTTTCAGCTAAATACGTTATACCTTCTTTACCTAACCAAGCATCAAGTATTAATGCCGTAGGTTTAGCTACAGGGTAAAATAATATTTGATAAAACTTGATCACAGGAGATAGCATACTCCCCATTTTTAATGCGTTTCTTGAGAAATAAGCCTGTGGCGTAATTTCACCAATCACCGTTATTGCAATGGTCGAAAACATAAAGGCACTAATACCAGCAAGCACAGAATCAGACAATAACGTAAGCAACACGTTAATTCCTACGTTTCCCCACAAAATAGTGGTTAATAAAAAATTAGAATCGTTTCGTAAAGCTAAAACGTTTTTAGCGGCTTTGTTTCCTTTTGCTGATTCAACCTCAAGCTGTAATCGACTTAGCGAAAATAACGCTATATTTAACCCTGAAAAAATAGCAGATTGCGAAATACATAAGGCAATGGCAACCCAGCTGATAATATCTAAAGACATATGACACCGAATGAATAATATTGAGTATAAAGACTAATTTAGTAGTCTATAGAGTATACCTAGGTAAAGATAATTAATTATTTTGAACAAGCTAACAAAAATAACTCGTTAAACAAATCTCGTAATATCACTATATACTGTCATTTAATAATCCCATTATGTGTAACACTTTAAGAAAGAGAATCTGATGATTAAATGTATGCTTTTAAAAGCAGATAAAACCTGTATTTATGGTGCTGAAGAATTAATTGATACGTGGCGCGCAGACTCAAACACCTATTTATGGATAGATATTGATTCGCATGACAAAGAGCAAGAAAAACTATTATTACAAGAGCTTGGCTGTCATTCATTAGCAATAAAAGATGCTCAAAGAGACCGTCACCCCCCTAAAATAGAGCTGTTTAAAAATTATATCTTTATGCTTTACCGCGGTATTTATCAGCCAAAAGACGATTTATTATTTGATCATTTACAAATTAGTATGTTTGTTAGTAACAACGTATTAATTACCAGCCATGCAAAAGATTCTCTATCAATAAACAGTTTATTCAGTGCCGAAGGTGAAGGTTTTTTAGGTAAAAGCCCAATCACACTCGCTTTAAGAATTTTTCATTACAGTTGTGGTATTTATCTACAAAAATTATTTGAGTTTGAAGAAAAGCTAGAAGCGCTTGAAGATAAATTTCAACTCGGTGGCGATGATAAAATGATGCAAGAAATCACCTTGTATCAATCAAGACTAACCAAGCTCAAACGAACCTTTAGCTACCACAGTAATATTGGCGCTGAGCTAAAAATATTAGTTACCGATGAAACCACTATTATTAACCAAGCGGATCTACATACCGTTATTGATGTACATGAACGTATAGAGCGCTTATTAAGCTTGTCGCAAATGCATTACGATATTTGTAGCGATTTAATTAATGGCTATTTATCGGTAACTTCTCATCAACTAAATGCCACCATGCGAGTATTAACGGTGATCACCGCGATATTTATTCCATTAGGCTTTTTAGCTGGCCTTTACGGGATGAATTTTGAATACATACCTGAATTAAAAGTCACTCACGGATACTTTTATCTACTCGGTTTTATGGGCTTTTTAGCCACCAGTTTAATATTATTATTTAAGAAGAAAAAATGGCTTTAGATGTAAAAATACCCATCAAAATGAGCACTCGCAGCCAAGTTATTATCGTGTTGCTCAGCTTTGTTATTCTGGGTTTAGGATATTATTTTTCGACCATAAACTTACTAAATAAAGAATGGTTATCACGTTCAGGTAGTTTAGTGGTTGTACTTGGTATTATGTCGGGTTTCTCAGGTATTATTCAGGAACGCCTACTGATCAGCCGACTACAAATTAGAAAGCGCGTAGAGCTATTACAAAAAAAGCGTAAGCTTAGATTAATAAAGGCTGACAAAGACTTTATTGAAAAAGAATTAACCGATATTGAAGGGGATTTTACCGACCAAGCAAATAATTTGATGAACTCAATCAAATTTAATGTGGGTATTATTGAAGGCCTATTACTTATTTTTGGCACAATCATTTGGGGCTTTGGCGATATAATAATGATGGCGCTGCAACAGCTATAACGTTTATTAATGGTTACCGTAACATTTGCTACGGTAACCATTAAGTTACTTAACTTTTTGTCTCTTCGTATTTTATTAATTTCTTACTTAAAGCAATCCACAGCGGGCTAATAAGTAACGATAAAGCAATAACACAAATCGCTAACTGATAACCATATTGATTAATAATATTTGCTTGATTACCCACTGCCGCTAACACAAAACTGAACTCTCCTATTTGCGATAACAAAGCGCCAGCGTATAAACTTTCTTTCCACGAAAAATTAGAAATTTTCAAAATACCCGCATTAATAAAAGTATTGGTTATTAACGCCGCCAACACTAATGATATAACTTGAATCCAATTAGCCATTAAAAAATCAACATCAAGCATCATTCCCACCGAGATAAAAAACAATGCCACAAAAAGCACTTTTAACGGGTTCAAATTATGATGCACCCACTGCGTTTCTTTGGCTGCACCAATTAACATCCCACCAAGAAAAGCGCCTAAAGCAGTAGACAGTTCAAACCACGCCGTCAGCATAGACAAACCAAAACAAATACCTAAACCCGCAAATAACTGTAATTCATGATCATGCTTAAGCCACTTAGCTAACGGAATATGCACGACTTTTTTCACAATAATAAAAGCTAAAAGTATTGCCGCCACAATAGAGCCAAAAACTTGCTTGCCCATATGGGCACTTTCTACCGCGTCCGTTTTATATAAACCAATAATAATCAACATAGGAATAATCGCTAAATCTTGCGCAAGCAATATTCCTAATGCGCCTTGGCCAACTTTAGAATCTAACGTATTGCTGTCTTGTAGCAGTTTGATCACAATTGCCGTACTGCTTAAACTGATCACAAAACCAATTAAAATAACCCGTTCAATACCCCACTGAAAATACAAGCCGAGCATCCAAACAAAACCTACACTTAATGCTATTTGTAGCAGAGTACCAAAAATAGCCAGTTTCCAATTTTCTACTAACTTTTTAGCATCGGTTTCCATACCGACAAAAAACAATAAAAAAACAACACCCGCAGCCCCTAAACGACTAATACTATCGGTATCACTTACCAGTCCCATTCCCCATGGGCCAATCACAATACCCACAATTAAATAAGCAACAACATGAGGCTGATGCAATAATTTAAGAGCAAAACCTAGTGCGAGTACAATAAAAATAATACTCACCATTTGCGGCATAAAGGGATCTAAATGCATAATTATCCTGTAGTTAAACTGTATTATGGAAAATATAAAAACATGACAAACACTTGAAAAATGGTAAACAAATTAAATTATTACGATATACTCAAGTGAAAGTCCTTAAGGTGCAACTATATATGATAACAGAGCAATTAATTTGGTTTATTGATAGTCGGTTTTATTATCAAAACACGTCATTAGAGAAAGTTGTTCAACTTGCCCAAATTCATCAAAAACCTGTAAAAATTGTTATTGACGCAAGTGCACAATTAACAGGCCGCGGATATTGGCATTTATTAAATAACAAAGATACATTATCGCAAGAGTTATTAACTACAATAGAACAAAAACAACAGCAATTGCTTAAATTTTTCACCATGAATGCTATTAAAGTTGAAGTAACTATTAACCAATCAGCAAACTACTTTGCGGCTCTCAGTTCCACAATAAAAAACACAAGCAACAGCCTTGTTATTATAGAAGATAATATTTCAGCTAAACGTCACCCTATTTTTCAACAACTTACCGATATCAACGCACCTGTTTTACTATTAAATAAAAAAGCGTGGAAACATCCAGTCAACATACTTGCCGCAGTTGATCCATTACATGAACATGCTCGCCCAGGGAAAATAGACGACAACATCGTATTATTAACGCAACATTGGGCACAAAAATTAACGGCAAAATTAACCGTAGCTCATTGTTACTACGTTGCGTCAGTACTCACTAAATATAAAAATAAAATACTTGCAATGCATAACGACGGATTAGAAGTTTTTGCAAAAAAACTAAGACTCCAAAATGAACAATGCATATTGTTAGAAGGCATTCCAGAAGAAGCCTTAACCGCATACATACAGCACCATCATATTGATGTACTTGCTATGGGATTAGTGGCGAGAAATAAACTAGAACAATTGTGGATTGGCAGTACAACAACTGCACTATTAAGCGAACCACCTTGTGATGTATTACTGATTAAGCATTAAAAGTAATTAAATACGAATAAATTGTAGATTTATCTTGATATCAAACAGCAAAATACAATACAATCCTCGCGCCTTATCACTGGGCGCTTCAAGTAATATCAGTGGTGGCTATAGCTCAGTTGGTAGAGCCCCGGATTGTGATTCCGGTTGTCGAGGGTTCAAGTCCCTTTAGCCACCCCATTTTTTAAATCAAAATACTTTCATCACTTTCACTAAAATCTAAATATTCCGTTCACAAGTTCTTATATAACTTAATAAACGCTAAACATTAGTTACGTCAAAAAGTATTTCTTTCATTATTTAACCTCAACTCGGGTTAATGAATGTTAGCGAATGAATTAAAGTTATTATTTATCAAAAATTTAATATGTATCGTTGTTTTCCTAAGCTATATTAGCTTCTCAACATTGATATTTTTGTGTATAACAAGGCGAATTTTTCTATCTAATAGCTGGCTATTAGTAATAAATTCAACGAAGTTAGACGTAAAAATAGCTTGTTGAGTAACTTTGCTTATCCCGAGCTGAGGTTATTTAACTTTTGAAAAACTCACTAATAAAATAATGCCCACAACGGTAGATGCAAACATCATAGTTGCCATTGGCATTAATGTGCCGTTGTGTAATAACGTGGTTATCCAGCCGACTATTGAAGCAAATAAAAATTGTGATGTACCCAATACTGCATTAGCTGTACCGCTACCTGTTGGAAAATGATCCATATAACAAGACATAATATTAGCAACAATTAACCCTTGTGAACCTACAGAAAACATCACTAAACATACAACTACTGGCAATGGTGTATTGAATAAAAAAGCGGCAATAAATAGTGATAAGTTAGCAATAAATTGAATGCACACTCCAACTTTCAAAATTTTAACCGGTTGAGTTGTTTTTAATTTTTGAGCTGTTATACGATTAAATATCGCCATTACAATAATATTAGCACCAAAAAGAATGGGATAAATTTCTGGTTCTACTTCATAAAGGGTCATATAAACAAACGGAGATTCCGTTAAAAAAGCAAACATTGACGAAAAGCTTAAGGCACCAAAAAATAAAAAGCCAAGCGCTTCTTTATTTTTAAATACTACAATATATTGCTGACTAATTTTTTTAAGCGTGTTTAGCGTAAATTTACTGGTTTGTTGATTCGTCTCTTTAAACATTAGCGTATTTAATATTAACAATACCCCACCAAATACCGTTAAAAATAAAAAGATAGAACGCCAACCATAAAAATTATGTAAAACAGCACCTACAATAGGAGCAAGAACAGGTGCCGCCATCATAATTAAACCGATCAAAGCAAAAAGCCCCGCCGCTTTTGCACCATCATATGTATCTCTAACAATAGCACCAACAACAACTAAAGCCATGCCCGCACCAATAGCTTGTATAAACCTAAGCCACATAACTTGTTGAATATTAGTGCTGTAGTAAATAGCTAAGGAAGAAAATAAAAAAACAACAAGCCCTATTGTCGAAACAAATTTTCGTCCTTTAAAGTCAGAAATTGGCCCCCCAAACAACTGACCAAATGCAGTACCTAATAAAAAAATACCTAATGTTTGTTCTATCACATGCACATTAACACTAAGGCTTTCAGCCATGGCAGGTATTGCTGGTAAATAACTGTCTAATGAAAATGGTGTAATGCCGACCAAAAGTGCTAACAAAACAGCTAACCACTTATCTGACAGTATTTGTTTAGGAGATGATTTTTCTAATGACATGAAACCCACTTGATTATATAAAGATGATAATTAAAGCTAATGACGAAAAATGAAGAATACGACGTGATAAAAATAAGATGCATTATAAAAACAATATTGCATCGTTACTTCCCATCTGTACTACAATATGAAGGTTAATTATACCTTGAGTCCCAATGTAATGTAAGCAAGTAACTCTTTGTTTAATCAAAATCAAATTAAGGACAGTAATTTGTACCTTCTAAAAAAAGTTTCAAGAAACTGCATAATCTTGAGCGTGTTTTGTTCGATTTTCCTACCACATACATTATATGCGGCATCTTTTATTGAAAATAGCCGATGGTCTATTGATGCTTCCACTCGAATAACCCACAACGCAGATAAAAATAAAAATGCTTTTATGCATGTTATAGGGTTAGATTTTCATAGTATTTTTAGTAATGCGACACAAGACATAGGCACCCTTACCTTTCAACCTTATATTGTTAAGTTAAATAACGAACAAAAAGCACCGTTTATTTTTGATGATGGCAACGACACACAACTTACATGGCGTATTGCTAATTTTAACTATACGGGCTTAAGCCAAGGTAAATTCAATATTCGAGTGGGCCACTTTGAAGTACCTTTCGGTTTAGAGTACCAAATAGACACCAATGGCACCTTACGCCAACTCACAACAAGTGATCGCGGAATAAAAGCAGATTGGGGGGTATCAGTAAACGGAATTTTACCTAATTTAGAATATGAAATAGCGCTAACTCGCGGTTCTGGTAATGAAGTTAAAAGCACTGGCAATCCCCATATATTTTCAGGCCGTGTAGGCACCCTTGGTAATAAAAACCTAGTCGCAGGAATATCTTGGTTTACCGGTGATGTATTAGATGGAAATGGTATTACAAACCGCAAAAAAATAGGAATAGATGCTTCCTATTATTATTACCAATGGCAATTTATGTTTGAATCGTCTATTGGTAAAACAGCAGGAAACGATACACTCAATTCTTTTGCTGAAACACGATGGAAAAACCCACAAGAAAATCTTTCAAGCTATTTTCAATTAGGTTATCAAAACACTGAAACTAACCACGAGGTAAATAATAAAACCCACTCAACAAGTTATTGGTTAGTTGGTATTCAATGGCTAAGTTATCAAGGCTTTGACGTTAGTGCCCAATACAAAAACAAGTTAAAAGACACGCCAACAATAGACATTAGTCCTCTTTTAAGTGTACAACTTAGGTATAGAATGTAGTACTGAAAAAGATTTATAATACTATGCTTCAGGCAGCACAAATAAGTAAGTGAATTATGTCTCATAGAAAAAAGCTCTCCAAGAAGAAAATAGCGCTTGGACTCACCATTATCATTGTTATTTCTTACCATGTTTTACTTGCTTATGTTAATCATCAGTTAGAGCACAGAAAATATCTCGACACCTATCAAAATTGCAATAAAATTTGGTCTGCTCGCGGACTTTACAATCAGAGAAGCGAGCAAAATTCTTTGGTTAGTATGAGGCGAGCATTTGAACACGGAGCCATTGGTGCCGAAGTCGATTTTCATTTTGATGTAGATTTAGATCAATTTATTATTTCGCATGACCATCCTAAAAAAGATGCTAATGGGAAATATGTTTATCCCAAAAAGTCGGGAAAACTTTTAACATTGAAGCACTTTTTATCCGAGTTGGGTAAAGACAAATACTTTTGGTTAGACTATAAAAACCTAGATAAATTAAATGAAGAACAAACTCAGCAAGCAATCACCCGACTTTTAAGCATTACTAAATTAGATAATATTAAAGATCGTTTATATATTGAGGGTTCAAACCCCAGTATTTTATCGCAATATACAAATGCAGGTTTTAAAACAATTCTGGCAATATTTCCTTTAAAAGAAAATAATATATTAGCCTCTTTATCACTAAACATTTATAAAATCGGCTTCTCTTTTTATAACATTACAGCCATGGCAATGGGGTATGGTGAAATCGGAAATTCAACATATGGTGAAAAAGGTCAAAAAATTCTAGGTAATATTCCAATATTTATATTTCATGTACCAGTCCATATGGAAACAATTCAGCCACTAGTTAATAACAACAATGTGCGAGTTGCCTTAATAGGAAAAGATTTAAGTATCAATCGTTTTAATGTCAACACTTGTTATGATTGAGGGCAACCTCCCTTTAAAGAATAAGAACACCGAGCACTTTAATTTAGAGCGTGTTGACCTTTTGGATATAAATTTTATTTAAATTAAACGCGATTTAATTTAGGCGTTGGATTGTGGCATAGCCATTTTATGTAAATAGAGCAACAAGAATAAAGCTTTTCAAGACAGGCATAAACTTAAAAAACATCTACAATAGTATAAGGGCAAGTTGATACCTTTATAATTCAAGCTGATATTATCCTCTTTAAAGTTTACAACCTATATACGAAATCTAATGGCAGATATATTCATGAAAAATAAAATTAATGCCGTAATACTATTGTTGATCATTGAGGTATTTACTCTATCAACAGTTCATGCTGCCTTTTGTTCCTTAAGAGATCCCATCTCTGCTATCCAAATGATCTACGATCAAGGCTATCAATTTCGTTCTGTTGTCACTACCGTTACCGAAGAAGACCGCCAAACCGTTAGACAACAACTACCTTTTACGATTCATCAAAGTGAAGTGGGTAAACATACATTATATATACTTTATAAAGATGATAAGCATGTAGGTTTTTTACAAGCTCGGTCTGAATGGGCAAAATGGGGCTTAGTTGAAATTGCATGGGCAATGAATGTTGATAGAAGTATCAAAGGCTTTTATTTCCAACGCTGTCGTAGCCCCGAATGTAACGACAATACAATACAACGCATTAATAAGGTATTAAAAGGTAAAACACTCTCACAATTAAAAGTATTACTCAGTAAAAAGGGAGAAATGCTTTCACCAGAAGGAAAAAGGGCTTTTAGTCAAACTCCTCAACTTGCGTTATTAACGCTACGTTCAGCATTAAAAACACTCGCTATTACCGATATCAGCTGGAAAAAAGATATTGAACAAATTGCAGCTATTAATCATTAAAGAGCGCCCATGAGAATAAGAAGCTATCTCGCTTTACTTGTATTTTCATGCTTACTCGGTGCTTACACCTTAGAACAAGTATTAGGTTATTATTTTGATCATGTTCAAACGTTAGCTGAAAAATACAGCAAAAGTTTATTATGGGCTAAAGATCTTGAGCGTATTGAAAACAGTGCCGCTCAGTTCTTAGTATCAACCGATTTAGTCGTGGCGTCAGGCAACACCTATCTTATTTATGGCGCAAAAAACATGGGGTATTATCTCAGCAATGAGCTTGCCGCAATATCTACTGAAAATCACTTTAAACAGTTTGCTACTGAAATTAAACGATCGCTTGTCAATGTAGATAAAATTAATGACTACCTCGACATTGTTGGATCTATTCCCTTAGATCAACTCGAAACACGTTTAAGTACCTTACTCGAAGAATACGATCCTATCAGCTTAACTTTATCTGAAGATATTCAGTTGCTATTACAGGAAACAAATACCCTTATCACTCAAGAAGCCCTTAACCTCGAAACAGAAAAGCGCTTTATGAACAAAATTAGGTGGATCGCCCGAGGTATATTTTTCTTACTTATTGTCGCTTTATGGTGGTGGGCAAATAGCAAAATTTGCAAACCCCTTAATGGTTTAATTTATTCATCGCACCGCGCACTAGCAGGTGACGATTTTAAAGCCACCAACAATGCACCAACAGAAATTATAGAACTGAGTAATGATTTTAAACACTTAACACAAACGCTTTTTCATCAAGCATCTCACGACCCTTTAACTGAACTCCAAAACCGACGAGCATTTGAACGTAATTTAAATGAAATAATAAACGACAAAGCACACAACTACTTTTTATGTTTTATCGATTTAGATTATTTTAAAACCATTAACGACACCTGTGGCCATGCTGCAGGTGATGACATACTCGTAAGTGTGGCTCGAATATTAAAAAGCAACGTGCGGGCCTACGACACTGTAGCTAGATTAGGCGGTGATGAATTCGCCATTTTAATTAAAAATTGTGGTGTTGAAAAAACAATGCAAATTACCAATAACATTAAAGAAAATATTAATGATCTAAGCTACCACTGGGAAGGGGAAACCTTTAAATTGAGTGCCAGTATTGGTATTGCACCAAAAATAACTGAAAGTACAACAACCGACCTACTGCACTCTGCTGACGTAGCCTGTAGTTTAGCGAAAAATGCTGGCCGAAATACCATACATTTATTTGATATAAATAATAAAAATCCTTTAGATAAACGCCAAGATATGGTGCCTGTTCAACAAATACATAACGCGATAGACAACAACTTATTTGTATTATATAAACAAGACATTGCCCCCCTTCAAAACCAAACAACTGGAAAACACTTTGAAATTTTTCTGCGAATGAAAAATACGCAAAGTGAACTCGTTAACCCTGCAAGTTTTTTTCCAATTGCTGAACGTTATCAGTTATCTAGTCAAATAGACCACTGGATTGTTAATGCCGTATGTGATCATTTTATTCAGCATCATGAACAACTGGTCAATATTAATACAATAGCTATTAATCTATCTGGGCATTCTTTAATTGATACCGACTTAGAGCTTTTTATTTCAGAAAAAATGACGAATAACCCTTCAATTGCTGAAAAAATTTGCTTTGAAATACCTCAAGTAACTGCGATGGAAAATGTACAAAGAACTTGTTTATTTATAGAGAACATTAAAACGTCAGGTTGTAAGTTTGCCATAGAGACTCTTGGTAAAGGCCAATCTTTCCATACTTCTTTGATAGAGTTTCCAACCAATAAAATAAAAATTGATGGCTCCCTTATTAAAAATATGATGGAAAATCCACTTGATTACAGCGCCATTAAATCTATTTGTGCTGTGGCTAAAACAATGAACCAACAAGTGATCGCTAAACATATTGAAGATAAAAAAGTTGTTGATGCTTTAACTAAACTAGGCGTAGATTATGGGCAAGGTTATTACTTTGCAAAACCTGAGCCTTTAGCTTAAAACACAAAGATACTTAACCTGAACTTTGACTACTTCCCCTGATACAACTGTTCAAAATTAGGAATAGAGTTTTCCCATATAGGAATTTCTTTACCTAAGTAATCTTTTACAGCATCAAAAAACAAACGTGTTCTTACCGGTAAATCTCGATGAGGATATATTGCATACATCGGGCTATAGTCCATCAATTTAACGTCTGTTAAAAACGGTATAAGTAAACCCTCTTTAACTTCATTTTCAATAACAAAAGCAGGCGCTAAAACATAAGCCGTTCCCGATAATGCCTTCATTAATAGTACCTCCCCATCATTTGCCCTAAACGTACTTTTAGTTTTTAGTTCACATGCTTGGTTCTGTTCATTGTAGTAGCGAATACTCTCAACTCGAATCGATTGGCTCCAATAACTTGCCGCAGGATAGTCACCTAGCTCTTCTATTGAAGTGGGCATACCATAAGTTTCAATAAACTCTGGCGAAGCAAGGAGTATTAATCGATTACGGGCAATTTTACGGGCAATTAACGAAGAATCTTTAGGCTCGCCCATTCTAAAAGCCAAGTCAAATCCTTCAGCTACAACATCAACGAGCTGATCATCTAAATGTAATTCAATTTCTACTTGCGGGAAACGCTTTTGAAAGTCGTTAATTACTGGCTGTATAAATCGACGGCCAATAATACTCGACGAGGTTATTTTTAAAATACCTCTAGGCTCTTGATGGTAATTTTCAGCTAACCTAACGGTTTCTCCTAGCAGTTCTCTAAGTTGCTCTGCCTTCTTTACCATTTCGGCGCCAGCAGCCGTTAAAGAAAACGAACGTGTCGTTCTATTTAATAACCGAACACCTAACTCTTCTTCTAATCGACTGATTTGTTTAGATATAACAGAGCGATCAATATTGCGCGATGCTGCCGATTTAGCAAAAGATCCTCTTTCTATAACATCTAACAGCATAAGTAACCGACTGGTTGTATCCATAATTTATACCCTGCCTCAATCTTATTGGTGCAATTTTGGCACTAATAAATGTAAAAATATAGGCTTTTTATCTACAAGCTTGTTCCGTATGATCAGATCATTATTAAAGGAGTTCTAAAATGTTCAAATATATTCTTATTTCTACTGCATTCGTTTTAACCATTGCACTTTCGGGGTGTAGCGAAGAAGCCGCGCAAGCACAGGGGCAACGCCCTCTTCAATCTATTGATGTAGCTGAAGTATTAGTTAAACCAGTTCAAAACTGGCATACCTATACAACACGTATAGAATCACCTGAAGAAGTTGCATTGATGCCGAGGGTATCAGGTGTTATCAACCATATCGCTTTTAAAGAAGGCGACTCAGTTAAAGAAGGCGACTTATTATTTCAGCTGGATAACCGACCTTTTACTGCTGTTGTATCAAGCTTAGAAGCACAGGTTATGAGTGCGAAAGCTGCATTAGAGCAAGCTAAAAGCGAAGCAAAACGCGCAATTAGACTCGCCGAACGTAAAGCTATTTCAACAGAACAAGTAGAATCGCGTGAATCAACACTACGCCAGAGTGAAGCACAAGTTGCCGCATTAAACGCTCAACTTGAAGCCGCTATGCTTGATTTAGAATTCACCTCAATTCGTTCTCCAATTAACGGTGTTATATCTCGCGCTAATATCACTAAAGGCAATAATATTATTGCTGGCCAAAGCGTATTAACGTCTATTGTTTCAAACCAGCGCATGTATGCTTACTTTGACATAGACGAACGCACTTGGAACGAAGCTTTCAGCGACGTTACCGCAGAAACCAAGCAAAAAGTTGTTATGCAAAAAGTTGGGCAAAAAGAGTTTTCATATACTGGGTACATTAATTTTATTGATAACCGCATTAACCCATCTACAGGTACTTTACGTGTACGTGCCGTATTTGAAGACGTAGATCACCAATTACGTACGGGTTCTTTTGCTCGTATCAAAGTTGCTGCAAATGCCATTACTGAAAAAGTGATTGTTCCGGCTAGAGCCATTGGTACTGATTTAGAAAATAATTTTATCTTAGTTGTTGGTGCAGATAATGTTTTGCAATACCGACTTGTTGAAGTAGGCGAACGTTACGGAAAATTACGTGCTGTTACCTCTGGCTTATCTAAAGGCGATGTTATTGCTGTAAATGGCCCTGCTCGTGTAGGACCTGGTATGCCAATTAACCCAAATACGGTTACGATTGATAGTGAAGGTATTGCCTTTACGTTAAGTTCAATCGATACCGACAACTTAATTGCCAAGTACTAAGGGTTAAAAATGAAGTTTTCACATTTCTTTATAGAACGCCCTATTTTTGCGGCCATGCTATCACTTATTATTTTAATTGGTGGTGGTATATCCTTATTTCAGTTACCCATAAGTGAGTACCCTGAAGTCGTACCTCCAACCGTTGTTGTAACCGCTAATTATCCGGGAGCTAACCCTACGGTAATAGCCCAAACCGTTGCAACACCATTAGAGCAAGAAATTAACGGCATTGAAAACATGCTGTATATGTCTTCTCAAGCAACGGGCGATGGTCGTTTATCTTTAACGGTAACTTTTGCTTTAGGTACCGATTTAGACCGAGCACAAACCCAAGTACAAAACAGTGTAAACAGTGCTTTACCACGCTTGCCTGAAGAAGTACAAAGATTAGGTGTAGTCGCTGAAAAGTCGTCTCCAGATCTTACAATGGTTGTACATCTTTTTTCTCCTGAAAAAACGCATGACACAGCTTATTTAGCTAACTACGCTGACTTATATATAAAAGACCAAATTACACGTTTACCGGGTGTAGGTGACTTTAGACTTTTTGGTGGTAGCCAATATGCTATGCGTGTTTGGTTAAATCCTGACGCTCTATCTGCTCGATCTCTTACCGCAAATGATGTGTTAAGTGCACTACGTGAACAAAACCAACAAGTAGCCGCAGGTAGCTTAGGTGCTCAACCATCAGCAAACGACAACCAATTTCAAATTTTATTAAATGTAAAAGGTCGTTTAAGCAGCATTGAAGAATTTGAAGACGTAATTATAAAAATAGGTGAACAAGGTCAAATTACACGCCTTAAAGACGTTGCATCAGTAGAGCTAGGACAAAGCAGCTATTCGTTACGCGCATTACTTGATGGGCAACCAGCACTGGCTATGCCTGTATTCCAAAGACCAGGATCTAACGCAATAGAATTGTCTGATCAAGTGCGTGAAACCATGGCACGTTTATCTAAAAACTTTCCTGCAGGTGTGGAATACGACATTGTTTACGATCCTACAATATTTGTTCGTGGCTCAATCGACGCTGTAATAACGACATTACTTGAAGCCATAGTACTTGTTGTAATTGTTGTAATTCTATTTCTACAAACATGGCGCGCATCTATTATTCCTTTGATTGCTGTACCTATTTCACTTGTGGGTACCTTTGCCGTTATGCAATGGTTAGGTATTTCTGTTAATACTCTATCACTCTTTGGTTTAGTACTCGCCATAGGTATCGTGGTGGATGACGCTATTGTTGTTGTAGAAAACGTAGAACGAAATATTGAAAAAGGTTTAAGTCCACTTGAAGCAACACGTGTTGCAATGACAGAAGTAACAGGCCCTATTATTGCTATAGCTCTAGTACTTGGCGCTGTATTTATTCCTACAGCCTTTATTTCAGGTTTATCAGGACAATTTTATAAGCAATTTGCCTTAACTATTACTATTTCAACGTTTATTTCAGCCTTTAACTCGTTAACCTTATCGCCCGCATTGGCGGCTCTTTTATTAAAATCTCATGATAGTAAACCTGATAAATTAACACGTTTATTAAATATGTTATTTGGTAAATGGCTATTCGAACCTTTTAACCGTGTATTTGAACGTAGTGCAAAAGGTTACGAAAAGCTGGTTAAAAAACTTATTCGTATGAGCTTGATTGTAGGTATAGTTTACATTGCACTATTAGGTAGCACGATTACTTTGTTTAACCAAGTGCCGGGTGGGTTTATACCTCCACAAGACAAACAATACTTAGTTGCTATTGCACAATTGCCTGATGCCGCAAGTTTAGATCGCACTGAAGCCGTAGTTAAACAAATGGAGAAAATAGCGCTGCAAGTACCGGGTGTGGCTCATACTGTATCGTTTCCTGGTTTATCAATAAACGGCTTTGCTAATACACCAAATAGCGCAATTATCTTTACACCTTTAAAACCTTTCTCAGAAAGACAAGGCCCTGGTGAATCAGCTAAAGCAATAGCAGGAAGAATGAACAAAGAATTTATGGCGATTGATGAAGCATTTGTTGCGGTATTTCCACCACCACCCATTCGTGGTTTAGGTTCAACAGGGGGCTTTAAACTACAACTGGAAGATCAAGAAAACAAAGGCTTTGAAGTGTTATTTAACAACTTACAAGCGGTTATTAAAAAAGCAAATGCAGATCCCGCTTTAACGAGTATGTTTTCAAGCTTCCGTATTCAAGTGCCGCAAATGGATATTGATATTGACCGTGAACAAGCCTTAATACAGGGTATACCACTAAATGAAGTATTCGATACATTACAAGTTTATTTAGGTTCTGCTTATGTGAATGACTTCAATTTATTTGGTCGTACTTATCAAGTAAATGCACAAGCAGATGCTGAGTTTCGTCAAGATCCAGCACAAATATTAAATTTAAAAGTGCGTAATCGCCAAGGTAATATGGTACCACTCGGCTCAGTATTAACGGTAACACCAACGATAGGTCCAGATCGTGTAATGCACTATAACGGTTACCCAAGTGCAGAGCTTAACGGAAGTGCAGCTCAAGGATACAGCTCAGATCAAGCGCAATCAGCAATCGAACTTATTTTAGCTGACACCTTAGAACAAGGTATTAAATATGAATGGACTGACGTAACTTATCAGCAAATATTAGCCGGTAATACTATGGTTTACGTATTCCCACTGGTTGTACTCTTAGTATTTATGGTACTTGCTGCACAATATGAAAGTTTACGTTTACCACTCGCCATTATTTTAATTGTGCCTATGACAATATTCTCTGCGTTATTAGGTGTTTGGTTAGTAGGCTCAGACAACAACATCTTTACACAAATAGCATTAATTGTATTGGTTGCCTTAGCCTCCAAAAATGCCATTTTAATGGTGGAATTTGCTAAAGACCAACATGATAAAGGCTTATCAAATATTGATGCCATTATCGAAGCTTGTCGTATGCGTTTACGTCCTATATTGATGACATCTATTGCATTTACTGCGGGGGTTGTACCTTTAGTTTTAGCAACAGGCGCTGGTTCAGAAATGCGTCATGCTATGGGTAACGCAGTATTTTCAGGCATGATAGGCGTAACCATATTTGGACTTTTATTTACCCCAGTTTTTTATATGCTGCTAGCTAAAAGCACAAAGAAAAAGGTTGAAGAGTAAATCATGATAAAACATATGAAAAATAAAATAACTATTGCTGCTCTTGTTGTTACTTCAATAGTTGTGTCTGGTTGTGCTAGTAAAATTGACGAAGCACAACATCAGCAATTACTACAAAGCTTTGTGGAGCGAGCAAATATCGCTTCAGATTTGTCAGGGCATGATGAAACAAATTGGTGGTATCAATTAAATTCAGCTCAATTAAATGAACTGGTTAACGACTCTCTTGCAAAGAATTATGATTTAAAAACAAGTCAGTTACAGTTAAAAAGTGCTTTAGCTCTTTTAGGTGCCCAAAAAACAGAATACTTGCCTCAAGGTGGTTTTACCGTTTCAGCTAAGCGTACTAGCTTAGCTGACACCATAACTCGTCAATCGACTGCTAATTTAGGTATGGATTGGCAACTGGATTTATTTGGTAGAATAACAGCATTAGTAGACGCCGCTAATGCCTCTGCCATGAGTAAAGCAGAGCAGTTACGTTTACTTAAAATAGAAATCGTATCGGCTGTTGTAAAAGGTTATATAAATTACCAAGGCAATATACAAAAACAGCGAATTATTAACAATCAAATTGAAGCACTTAAACAAAGTATTGAAGTACTTAAAGTACGGGTAAATGAAGGTGTTGCTAGTGAACTTGATCTTAACAGAACCAAAGCTCAACTCAGCCAGCAGCAAGCGTTACTACCGGATATAAAATATGCTCAATATAGCGATTTATCAACTCTTGCTCTATTAACTGGTAGGCTAACTAACGAAATTTCTGTAAGTACACAGAATAATATACTCGCGAGTTCACTCACCGTAGAGATTGCTCAACCAAATAATGCAATAGCACTAAGACCTGATATAAATCAAGCCTTGTATAACTTTAGTCAGGCATACTCGTTAAGTGTATCAGCAAGCAAAGCTTTATTACCTAATATAAGTTTAAGTGGTTTTGCTGGAATTTTAGGATTAAATAACACACGATTAGTCGACACCCAACAACAGTGGCAAGTTAGCCCTCAAATTGAGTGGTCTTTATTAAGTTACCCTGCATTGCTAGCACAAAAAGAAGCACAGGAGTTTCTCAGTGAAGCCGCTTATAGCGAGTACCAACAAGTTGTACTGAAAGCGATCAATGAAAGTGAATTATCGCTGCAATTATTGGTAAAGCAAACAAACCAGCAAACATTTGCTAAAGAACGCTTTAAGCATGCAAATAATGCGTTCTTACAAGCACAAGCTATGTATCAAGAGGGACAAATCCCCTACTTAGAGTTGTTAGATGCACGACAGGATGTTTTAATAGCCGAAAAAAGTAATATTGACTCTGCCATATCATCGTTAATTGCAAAAGTAAGTACGTATCAAGCATTCAACGGTCATTGGAGTCATAAGTTAACTGTCGAACACTAGAGTTTTTTTATGCCGTCTAACAATGTAGTACAACTTGGCGATTTACCCAGCACAATGCAAGCTATTGTGCTGGAGCAACCCAATGAAGACATGAGCCTGTCTAAAATTAAGCTTCCATTACCTCAATGTGATGAAAACGAAATACTGGTAAAAGTTGAATCTGTTGGGCTAAACCCTTTAGATGCACAATTTGCTAAAACAGGTTTTTGCAAGTGGGAATATCCACATGTTTTAGGATTAGATGCTGTAGGCATTGTTGTACAAGCAAACAAAGGGTTATTTCCCAGTGTTGGCGATCGCGTTATGTGGCACTCAAGTTTGGCACAACAAGGAGTACTAAGTGAATACGCTAAAGTAGCAAATTACGCAGTATCTCTTATTCCAGAGGGTATATTGAGTAATACCGCTGCAACCATTCCCTGCTCAGGTATGTCAGCACTTATTGCTTTAGAGAAAATTCAGATCAGCGAAGGAGACACTGTTTTTATTGAAGCTGGTGCTGGTGCTGTTGGACAATTTGCCATTCAATTTGCCAAACAGCGCGGCGCAGACGTTTTTACAACCGCAGCAAAACATAATCATAAGTTAGTAAAAAAATTAGGTGCTGATGAAGTTTTTGATGCCCGCGACAAAAAACTCTGTGAAAAGATACGCGCTGTATTAGGTCCACAAGGGTTTGATGCCGTTATAGACACCATAGGTGGCGAAGCAACTGTAAGAAACATAGAGCTAATGCGCTTTTGTGGCCGTATAGCCTGTTTAAAAACCTTACCTGCTTTTGAGCCAGAACTTATGTTTAGAAAAGCGCCAAATATCAGTGTAGTATCTCTAGGTGGAGCATGGCTAGCAAATAGCCTGTGTGCACAACAACGTATGAGTTTTATGAGTAACTTATTATTAGAAAATGTCGCTAACGGTAATATTACCGTACCTGAAATATCAATCATCAACTTTGATACAGAAAGCATCTCTCATGCATTGCAAAAGCAACTTAGCGGTGGTTTTGTAGGTAAACAAATTGTAGAAATTATCTAAAATTAAGCATTTAATTTATTACGTGATAATCTTTAATTATACTAATACTACCCACGGTATAAGCCGTACCTTCTTCGATGATATTTAGTGGATCTCAAGATGTCTTTATTCCCAATAAAAACCAAGCACTGGCATCCATACAGGCACATTTAAATAACCATATATATACCCGTTATCATTCAAGATGCAGGTTTCAGTGGGAACTAAAAACAATTTAGGCACAGATTTCACGTTCCAAACGAAATCTAAGTACATACATCCATGTATGCAAGGCATTAAGTTTACGTCATGGTTATTCCCTGACTAAAGTTAATAACGAAGCATAAATTGTTTTTAGACCCATCGAAGAAGCGCTTGAGCAAAATCACTTCTTCGTTAGTGCTTTTTATAAGGGAACGACCATTATTGCAAAGCACTGCCTTGAATTGATATCGCTCAAGTGCTCTGAAATACGCATCTTGATTGGTAACGGGTATAAACACGGATTAGTGTTGCTTACAGAAATGAGAAATTTATTAGTGAGGTAGGTATTAGCTCGATTCAATGAACCGAGCTAAATTGATTGACTTATTCTTGTAAAGCTTCTTGTTCTGGGTACTTACCCAATGATAAAAACAAGAAAATAGACAGTACTAATAAACCTGCCGAAATCATTAAAATAGTGTCATATCCAAACTTATTTGCCACACCACCAAAGATAGGAGGAGCAATACCTGCGCTTACGGTGAAAAAAGCAAAAACACAGCCAAAAACAGAAGGATAGTGTTTTGAACCAAAATACTTACTTGTTAAGTAAGCTAATAAATCAAGCTCTGCTCCAGCAGCTAAACCTACTGTTAGCGCTATGATTAAAGCTACTACAGCTGAACTAGGTACATACACAAGTAACAAAATAGCGATAATAGGCATAGTGAAGAATAAGGCACCTACGGCTGGAGCCCAAAATTTGTCGACTAAAAATCCCGCAGCCATACGACCAAATATAATAGTTAACCCCATTATCGATGCAACTTGCGCAATTGTGCTGCCATCTAAATTCTTACTCAATAATATCGGTTTAAAGTTAGATAATAAGCCTACAACAACAAATACTGTAATAAACAGAACTGCACCTAATATCCAAAACTGTTTCTGCTTCATCGCTTCTGCGCGAGTCATCCCCCAACTAGGTTGTGAATTTTGCTCTGCTGTATCATTTTGCGCTTGAGTATTCGGTTTAAACAATGCAATAACTAGTGGTAGAGATAATACCAGCGCCCCCACACCTATAGCTTGATAAGCAGTACGCCATCCATATACCTCAACAATATAACTAGTTGCTTGTGGTAATATCAACGCGCCAATACCTGTACCCGTCATGGTAATACCTATGGCTTTACCTTTATGTTTTTTAAAATAATCGTTTAGTATGGTAGTCCAAATAACAGGTAATGAACCTGCACCTAGAATAGCTAATAAAGCAAAGCTTAAATACCAAAGTGGTAGAGAACCGGGATTAAAGGAAATAATAACATAACTAAGCGCATGCCCAATCAAGCCGACAATGCCCAATAACCGAACACCATATTTACCCGCTAAAGACCCCACAATAGGAGCACAAATTAATCCCATACACATCATCACGGTAAAACCAAGGAAAAACTGAGGTGTACTCCAACCAAACTCAGCTGTTACAGGGCCTACCAAAAAACCTTGAGAATAATTAGTTACTGTCACCAAACCACACATGGTGCCAAATGTCGCTGCTAATAGCGCCCCCCAACCTTTTTTAAATTCATCCATTATTGTATACACCTATTAATATTTATTTTTTTGAAGTATGTGTTAATAATTGTTCGTCAAAACATCGAATATCAATGAACGTTTAAGTATTATTATATTTAATTTATAACTAAATACTGAAAAGACAACCTAAAGCGACTAAGTGATAATGTGATGGTATATTCAAGTTAACAGAAAAAAATATACAGCGGTTATGAATATTGATCGATTCTCAAGTAAATTTGATCATCAATATTAGGGTTTGTTGAACTTTGTTGATTATTTTTTGCAAGGCATTAAGTTTACGTCATGGCTATTCTCGGTAACTGCTCCTGTGTTACCTAAATATAGGAATCTAACTAAAGTTAATAATAACAAACGCATCTATGAATTATTTTTAGCACTATCAATTAAGCACTGAACAAAATTACTTCCTTGATAACGAGTATATAACTGAAGTGTATTTAGCTTTAGTCATACAATACAGGCTCATTATTCAAGCTGTTGTCTAATTTTTGTTAATCCAATGGAAATTAATAGAGACAAAATAATATAAAGCACCTAAACTAGATTATAACTATTACAAACAAAGTCATTCATCATGAGAACTTTTATACAACTCATTAAAATTTGTTCCATTACTGCAGCCTTGTTTTTTTCTTTATCTAGCCAAGCAGGTGTTATTTCAGGATACAAGTGGGGAGATCCTACGCTAGGTACTTCAGGCGGTGAAGTTACTTGGAGTTTAATGGATGATGGTATTTCATGTTTAGGGACTTTTGAGCCAAACCCATGTACTACATCGGCTTTATCTAGTTTTATGCCGACAGGCTTTCTGACTGAAATCGAAAAAGCCTTTAGTTTATGGTCTTCTATAGCAGATATTACTTTTAAAATGATCACTGATGGTGGTGAACCTTTTGGAGCTCCTCCAGGAGCTGACATTCGTATTGGCGGCCACCTCTTCGATGGACCTTTAGGCGTTTTAGCACATGGTTATTACCCAACAGGTTCTAATGTTGCTGGAGATATCCACTTTGACACAGCAGAGGATTGGGGCATTAACAATTCAGGTTCCTTAGATCTTTTTACCGTTGCTGTTCATGAAATAGGTCATGCGATTGGTTTAGGTCATTCTCTAGATAGTTCAGCTGTAATGTATGCTTTTTATGGTGGCGCAATTAGTGATTTACATGCAGATGACATAACAACTGCACAAGCAATATACGGCCCAGCGTTGTTGGCTTCTGTACCAGAGCCAAGCTCACTCATTTTATTCATGTCTATGATAGGTTTGGTGTTAGTTAATCAACGTAAAAAAGTTAATTAACATCTCCCACAAAAAAAACAATTTATCGCTAAAGGCATATGTTAATAAAGTATGCCTTTTTATTGAGCCTCTAGCTTGTTAGTTTTTCTTAATTCAAGGAAAATTTCGCGTCAATACTCCTCTATTGCAAGTAAATTTAACGCAAAAGTTAGGAAAAATAGCTGCTAGAGAAGCATTTGTTAAGCCGAGTTCCGGTTAACTACCATTTTTACAAAATCTTACCTTAATTTTATTGAACTTAACTGTACAACTGATGTTCAATATAAAGACAACTTACTGTTATATTGTCATTTAAATGCCCTTTATGTTATCGGACAACAAATCATCTTCAACGGCCATCACTTTAATAAGGTCTACTTTATTATTTATCATTGTCGTTAGCTGCAACAGCTATGGTAAATCAGCAGCAAACATTAACTTTACCGAAACCGTGATCAGCGCTCCTTTTAAGCTTACCCATTCTGTTATGCCTATTAATATATTAAAAAATAAAGGTAAAGAGTTAATCACCTTTTCTATTGATGATTCAGGCGATCGATGGTTGATGGTTTATGCACTTAATGAACAAGCAACTTATACTGAATACTATAGAACGCCCCTGCCTAAAGATTTCTATAGTTTTGACATTTCAACTTTACAGGCAGAGCAACTGCAAACGCTTTATTTTTTATCAAGCAATAACATTTACTTATTGAACCAAGATCAAATAGACAAAAAGTCATCTTTCAAACCCATTCATGCTATTTCCTCAATGGCAAAAGGAAATAACGAGCAGTATTTAGCAAAAGGTAATTTTTTAACCCAATTAAATAACGATAAGTATGACGACATTTATATAGCTGATTTCAATCAAGTGCATGTATTGATACCAGAAGAACAAGGCTTTAAAACGTCAGTATTACCTATTCAACCTGAAACAGTTTTTACGCCACAAGAAATAACATACTTTAAAACTACCATACATTTTGGTGATGTAAATTTTGATAGCCTGCCCGATGTTATGTACATACAAAATGGACAGCTGATTTACTTTCTACAACAAGCAGATTTAACTATAAACCCTACTCCTCATTTTATTGCTATTAATAAGCTTATCAGTAGTATTGATTGGTGGAACAAGTTGGGTGCAGATGGTGAAAAACGCGATCAAAGTAACTTAAGTTACCGAAAAATAGAGCAACTTAAAGATATAAATAACGATAATATTATTGATATGGTGGTTAGGTTTACGCAAAGCGAAGGCGTTTTAAATAAAACCAACGACTACGAAGTTTACTTAGGCCAAAACATTGATAATAAACTTCACTTTTCAGAGCGCCCCGATAGCGCTATTAAAGCAGAAGGCACCTTAACAGACATACGATTTGTTGATATTAATAACGACAAAAAAGATGAAATTTTAGTGGCGGGATTTGATATTGGTTTATCTCAAATTATTGGGGCTTTGCTCTCTGGAAGCATTGATCAAGACGTTCATTTATTTTATATGGATGAAAACTTCCATTTTAATAAAAAGTCGAAAGTGAGCAAAGAAGTTCAACTAAATTTTAGCTTAAGCTCAGGTACAAGTGGCAACCCTGTAGTCACCTTATTAGATGTTAACGGAGACAAGTTACAAGACTTAATGCTGTCTGAAGACGACGATACTCTCAAAATTTACCTTGGTACTGACAACGCTCGTTTATTTGCTAAAAAGCCTCAAAAATACGAAACAGTTATACCTGATCAAGGAGAGATGTTAGCGACGAGTGATCTAAACAACGACGGTCAAGACGACATTTTAATAAAATATGGCAGAGCCGATGATAAAAAATACCACAATACTTTTCGTATTCTTATGTCTAATACCAACTAAATAAATTGAGCTATTACTAAAAATAGCTCAATAACATAATAGAAACTATGAATACTTACCTAAAGACTTCTCGCCAGTAAATAACCCTATCGTTACCGCGGTAAATACCAAATACAGCGTTAGCTTGTGGATTGAGTTGAGAACCATCTCCTTGCCAATCATATTGTAACCATGGCATAAGTATCGTCTCGTATTCTAGCTCAGCAGCTCCCCTATTACCTGCGCCTGGTGCACGTAAAACAAACTGAGTAGCCCCTTTAACAAGATCTTCAGAGGCTTTTGTTTTAACCGCCGTTGAACTAAACCCTGTTACTTTTAACTTACCTGAATCGACTGATGTACACTGATCATCTGTATTTACAATAAACTGTGTACCATCCCAATATTGAGCGAATAAGTTAATAGGTAAATCGCTTGTTTCTGGCCCAAAATTATCATTTAACGCTAAACGGCCATAACGAAGCCTGATTTGCGCAGGAGTTATAGATAAAGGTAATGATGTGGATGACTGATTTCCTGAGGTATCTGACACATTATCGCTATCTTTAACACTTTCAAGGGTAATAATATATTTAGAAGAAAATTCACCAATTTTTGAATTTGTATTTTTGGTATAAGTAAATTCATCATCTTTGTTAAAAGTATAAGTCAGAGAGCCGTGAATATCTTTATCAGCAGGGTCTTTAGAAATTGAAAGTGTACCTGCTAATGATGTTCTATCTACATCCACATTATTTATTAAATCAGCCCCTTTTTGGTCTTCATCAAGTAGTGGAAAAGTTCTCTTTATGTTGGTTTCAGAGGCCTTTAATTTTCTGTAATCAGTATGGGTATAGTTTTGAGTAATACCTCCATCCGCATTCATCGCATTAATAATGAGTTTTGGTGCAGACTGATAGGTAAATTTTTGTCCTGTATATGTAAAGTGTTGAGCACCAAGTTCGCAAGCATTTTCAAATGAACCGTTACCATTATTTGTATCTATTGATACATCAAAATGATCAGGTATAAAACGCCCTACATCGATCGCTCCACTTGACGGTATGCTTGTGTTTGCAATACCACCGTATTCAAAATCTTGAATATCGACTTTTAATAAACCAACCTCTGAATATTTTGCATCAGACTGTAACTGACCATTTTCAACTTTTAACACTATAGATTGGTAAGTAGTTGACGTTGTACTAGGGATTGCTGAGTTACTAGCACCAGAATCAAGGCTAAATTCACCATTAAAGGTATCGGTTCCCGTTGGCTCCACTCTTTGTACCGATAATTCCAGATTAGAAGAAGTATAGTTTTGAGTAATATAACTGTTATCAAAGTTAGACTGGGCTTTTGCATTATAAGCAGTCACATTAAATTTAAATGTTTTACCCGCGACTATTGTTGGAGTGCCTGAATTGGTATTGTTATTCAATGGCGTAGTATCAAGGTCTGATACTGCCGTTGTTATTCTTAACATTGCGGGGCTTACCCAAAAATTATTACTAACACCAATTAAATTAGCTCCTCCCACACCCTCACTGTACTTAGCATGTAATCGAATTTGCCCTGCATCGTCATATCTAGCATTTGGAATTATAGCTTTACCCTCATTATCAAAGGTTAACGCCACATTAGTGTAGTTGCCGTATTTTCCAATAGCGGCACTGTTAGTATAAAAAAACAGCCCCGCTGCGCCACTTGGTACCGAATTTTCTTGAGATAGACCTATATTCACCGTTTTATTATTAAAGGTGCTGACACAAGTACCATTGTTATTTTCAACGGCTTTAACATGTAAGCTCTTAGGAAAGACTTCTCCTGCTATCTGATTTTCAATCGGTGTATCGATATTATTGTTATATAAAAATTTCAATTCTGCGTCGTTAAACACCATATTACATGGCGTTGCGGCTTCACCACCAACACACTGAAAACCATTAATAGACGGGCTATTAACATCCGACGTTACCGATAATGCAACTGTTGCGAGTATTTTCTGATCAAAGCTTATTGTCGTTTTTTTAGTAAAAGTAAATGATGAACTAATCACGCCATCTATCAGGAAATTAACAGTTTTAGGTTCTTCATTAAGCCCTGATTCTGTACATAAAGCATCATTACAAGCTTTTATAGTGACGGTTTCAGCTTCACAGGTAAGCCCTAAGCCATCATGCTCTATTCGATAATGATCTGGAGTTATACTAATATCACATGGGTGAAGTACGTCCATATCATTTGCAATTGCAGAGGCGCTTTGCGCAATACGATACACGCGTAATTCATCGATAGTACCTTGAAAATATCGATCAGAATAAACCGTATTGTTGGTGCTATTAAAATCTGCGGCAACATATATGTTTTCGTCTAAATCGATAAGAACTCCTGCTACTGATGCTGAAGCGGCACTTACCCCATTAATATAAATATGTTGTTCACCATCTTTAAAAGTAAGAGCGATATGCGTCCATTGATTTAATGGTACAGCTGAACCACTAGTGAGTTGAGTATTTAGGTATTGCCACTGAATATTACCTGCACTGTTTAAGTAGATAGAAAAATCGTCGCTTTTACTAAAAATAGTACTCAAACTTGCATTATAAGATGTAGGGTTTACCCACGCTGATACGGTTATTTCGTTGAAATTACTTTGTGTGTCTGTATTAGGCGCTATAGCATATTGATCGTTTTCGTAACCGGTATAATAACAAGTACTCGTATTTGAGCCGATGTCACCGTCTTTTGCGCGTTCCGTATCGTTAAAAACAGGTGTATTTACGGGACTTAAATTAAAACCATTACCCGTTGAATCTTGCCAATTTTCTTCAAAATACCAAATACCCAGTAGTTCTTGATCAACGGTAAAATTATCAACGTTAAATACGCGTTCACCAGCGGTTGAATTATAATGCTGCCTAAACCTAAAGCGAACGCTTTCACCTTTGTAATCGGTTAGCGAGCGACTATAATTTTTATAAACAGCAGTATTATCATTTGTGCTAAAAGTTTTTAAGTAGGTCCATGTTGAAGACCCCGCCTTTTGTATTTGTAAATAAGCATAACCACCCAAGAGATTACTCTGATAGTCAAAGCTCACTTTAGGATTAACCGCACTTGCTGGAATAGGAATAAACCCATGCATATTGGCGTATTGTTCATAATGACGACGTTGATCTTCATCGTCAGGGTTATTATCTAAAAACCAATCGCCACTAGCTGCTGAACCTGTAACCGTATTTTGATCAGATATTTTCCAGTCATGCTGCGTATTCCAATGATCTCTACCATTGGTTGAAGCAGTCGATATATCTGTATCAAAGTTATTAAAATAAGGAAAAACATATTGCTCTTGAATAAGATCACCCAGCCTAAAGTTATCAACAACAAAAGCACGTTCACCAACAGTACTGTTCCAATACTGTCTAAAACGAATAATAACTTCGTCACCTTTGTATGCATCTAAATGCGCTTCAAACTTCACATATTCGTCATGATTTTTGTCTTCAACAAAGTTATACAAACCAATCCATCGAGTATCATTTTTACGACGAATCTCTAAATAAGATCCACCATCAAAATTATTTGCTTTATACCAAAAGCTTAATGTGGGTACTACGGCATCAGTTGGGATCTGAATATAATTAGCAAGAGTAATATAGTGCTGACGATGATTTTGCTGCTCTTCAAAGTTTGCATTGTTATCTATAAACCAATCCCCTTCGTAAGGGACATAATCAGTATCGTGGGCTTGTGATATCCCCCAATCACCATCATGAATAAAATCGGCACGCTCGGCTTCGGTTTCAAACGTATTTTCGTAAGGGTAACTTAAAGTAACTCTGTCATCGTCTCCAATTCTAAAATCATCAACCGTAAATACTCTTTCGCCTATGTCGGAATACCAATATTGACGGAATCGAATACGAATAGATTTACCTTTATAGGCGCTTAAATCGTAGTAATATTTAGTATATTCATCATGATTATATTGATCTGAAAAAGTAAAAAGGTGCTTCCAAGTACTTGAGCCTTTTTCTTGTATATAAACGTAAGCAAAGCCTCCGAACACATTAGCCTTGTACCAAAAACTTAACTGCGGGCTATTTGCATCAAGAGCAATGGGCACATAACCTAGCATTGAAGCAAAGAGTTCCCTATGGTTGGCTTGATCTTCATAATCGGCGTTATTATCTAAAAAATAACTACCATTTTTAGCTTTATAAACGGTGTCGTGCTCAGTAGATATATTCCAATCGCCTTGCAGATCCCAATGGTCTCTACCATTAATACTTGCGCTAGATGTTTCCGTTTCAAAATCATTAAAGTAAGGATATTCGTAATCAGGTAAATCAATTTCCCCTACTTTAAAATCATCTACACCAAATACCCGTGCGCCAGCAGTACCGTAATAATATTGTCTAAATCTAAAGCGTACTTTTTCGCCAGCATAGGCTGTTAGTGGTATTTCTTCTCGCATATAACCATCATGGTTATATATACTGGTGTAGGCGCGTAAGTAGGTCCAGTTATCATCACCTAATTTTTGAATATAAATATAAGGCTGACCATCAAATGTATTTAATAAATAGTTGAAGCTAACGACTACATTGCTGGTATCTGCGGGTAAAGGAATGTAACCAGACAATGTTGCATAGTGTTCTCTATGCGTTGCTTGATCTTCGTTATCGGCATTACCGTCTAAAAAGTAGCTGCCTGTTTTGGGATACCACTTAGTGTCATGAGTCGTTGTTACCGCCCAGTCACCTTCATTCTGCCATTCTTCTTGCTCGGCTGGTGTTTCAAAAGTATTAACATATGGATAAGGCAACTCGTCTTTAAGCTCACCAATAAATACGTTGTCAATTGAGAATACGCGCTGATGATTAGGCGCAGGACGTGTATCGGAATACCAATATTGTCTAAATCTAAAACGGACTTTCTTACCCGCGTAAGCTCCTAAAAAATATTCAAATTTAGTGTAAGGGGTATGATTAACCACTTCATTGAACGTCTTTAAATTTCGCCATGTATTTGAGCCGAACTCTTGAATTTGTACGTACCCCTGCCCACCAAATACTTTTGTGTTGTAATCAAAGCTAAGCATAGGATTTTCAGGTTTTGCTGGTAAAGTTACAAAACCATTCATGGTAGCGTAATGTTCTCGATGGTCTTTCTGATTTTCATTGTCGATATTGTTATCTAAAAAGTATTCACCACTTTCAGGTACGTAAACAGTATCATGCGCTTTTGAAACGCCCCAATCGCCAATATTATTCCATTGGTCTTGGCCATTAACGCTAGGTGTTGAAACGGGTGTTTCAAAGTCATTAAAATATGGATACCCGTAATCTTCCAGCGTAACTTCTTCAATTCTAAAATTATCGATAGCAAAAACGCGAGAACCCGTAGTTGAATAATGATACTGACGGAATCTAAAACGAACACTTTCACCACCATACGCCGCTAGAGATATTTCATCTTTGGTGTACCCAGTGCGGTTGAATTGCTCATTATAAGTTTTTAAATAGGTCCAATCACTTTGCCCCTGCTTTTGAATATAAATATAAAACTGACCATCAAAGGTATTTAGCAAGTAATCAAAACTTACCACAACATTGCTACTGTCTGCAGGAAGAGGAACATAACCAGACATTGCGGCGAAGTGCTCTCTATGATTAGCTTGATCTTCGTTATCAGCGTTATTATCTAAGAAATATGAGCCACTACTTGGATACCATCTAGAATCGTGTGCGCTAGATATATTCCAGTCACCATCAGGATACCACTGTGCTTGTTCTTCTGCCGTTTCAAAATCATTAGCATATGGGAAAGGCAGTGTTTCGGTTAATTCTCCAATAAAGAAATTATCTATTGGGAATACTCGCTGCCCAGGATCTGAATACCAATATTGCCTAAAGCGAAATCTAACTTTTTTCCCTAAATATCTCGATAAATTATATTCATATTTTGTATAAGGTGTATGGTTAAACTGATCGGTGAAGGTTTTTAAATAGGTCCAAGTGCTTGAGCCTTCTTCTTGAATTTGTAAATAGACTTGTCCATCAAAAATAGTCGATAAATAGTCAAAACTGATAATAGGATTAGCAGGCGCGGCAGGTAATTGAACAAATCCCTTCATCGTTGAATAATGCTCACGATGGTTGGCTTGATCTACATATTCAACATTATTGTCTAAAAAATAAGAGCCTTCTTTAGGTATATAATCACTATCGTGCGCTGTAGAAACACCCCAGTCACCAATATGTTGCCATTGGTCCTGCCCATTATCGGTAGGTGTTGATATTGGGGTTTCAAAATCATTGAAGTAAGGGTAAGCATATTCCTCTAAATTCGCTTGTTTAACCTGAAAATTATCTACGGTAAACACACGAGCTCCAGCATCAGAGTTCCAATACTGTCTAAACCTAAAACGTACTTTTTCGCCAGCGTATGCAGCTAACGATATCTCTTCTTGAGTGTAAGTTTTTCTATTAAATTGTTCTGTATATGTTTTTAAGGCTACCCAATTACTTTCTCCAAGTTTTTGAATATATAAGTATGCTTGCCCATTTTTAATACTTGCTAAAAAATCATAGCTAACAACAACATGACTACTGTCAGCCGGCAGCGGTATATAACCAGACATGGTTGCGTAGTGTTCTCGATGAAGCGCTTGATCTTCTTTGTCAGGATTATTATCTAAAAAATAATTTCCACTGCTAGGAAACCATTGACTATCATGGGCAGTAGAGATACCCCAATCACCATCAGGGTACCATTGTGATTTTTCGGCTACGGTTTCAAAGTCATTTGTGTAAGGGAAAGGAAGTTCGTCTGTGAGTTCACCAACAAAAATGTTATCAATAGAAAATGCTCGAGCATTTACATTATTGCTATTCCAATATTGCCTAAAACGAAAACGAACTTTTTTGCCTAAATAGTTTGATAAATGGTATTCATACTTTGTATGAGGACTATGATTCAATTGCTCATTAAAGGTTTTTAAATATGTCCATGTTGTAGAGCCATATTCTTGAATTTGTAAATAAACTTGCCCATCAAAAATATCAGATAAATAATCAAAGCTAATCATCGGATTAGCAGAGCCTGAAGGCAAAGTAATAAATCCATTCATGGTGACATAATGGTCGTGGTATTGTACTTGATTTTCATTGTTGTAATTATTATCTAAAAAATAACTGCCTTCGCTAGGAGACCATAATCCATCATGTGCTTGAGAGCTATTCCAGTTTCCTTCATAGTTAAAGTGCTCTCGCAAATTAGCGGTTTCAAAGCCGTTGGTGTATGGGTAACTGTAATCGTCTGATTGAAAATCACCAATACGAAAATCATCAACTACAAATAAGCGAGCACCTACTCCTGTATTATGATATTGGCGAAAACGAATTTGAACCGTTTGGCCTTTGTAGCTTTCTAAATTAACTTCACGCTTTGTGTATTCGTCATGATTATTTCTATCGGTATAGGTTTCTAACGTATCCCAATTAATGCCGTTTGTTGAGATCATGCTATAAATTTGGCCCGAAAATATGCCGGCTTTATAGTAGTAACTTAGTGTTGGCTGAACAGCATTAGTAGGAATATAAACGGGTTTATTCAAAGCAACGTAGTGATTACGGTGAAGTTCTTGGTCAACTTCTGACGGGTTATTATCTAGAAATTTTGAACCTGATCTAGCTTGCCAAGCGGTATGACCTGCACTACTTATTGCCCAGTCGTTATCAGGTGTCCATTCAGTGTTAGCGCCTTCAAAGTCGGTTTCGTATGGATAACTTAAACAACAATCGGGTGATTGAGCCGCTAATGCAGCTATTTCGGTAGGGGTAAGTACACCAGAATATATTCTAAAGTCGTCAATAGAACCGTCTAAATAATCATTACTACCTGTTCGTGTTCCTATACTCAGTGGCTGAGGATTAGAGCGAGCTGTTAGTGTTTCTGAACCGTTATTATCTAATACGCCATCAATGTATACCGACCACGTATTATCTGTTGCGCTTGTAACAACAGCAATATGCATCCAAGTGTTTGTAGCTGTAATGGCTGAGCTAGTACGAATACTATCATTAGTACCTGTTTTATTGATATCTAGGTACATAATATTGTCTGATTCCCAACGTATTTCCCAACCATCATCAAAGCCAAAAATACGTCTTCTAACAGGAGATTTTGGTGGAACTTTCAACCAAAAAGCAACTACACCATCAGCAGGAGGAATAAACGATGGTGAACGTACGCTGGTTTTATTGGCGCGGTTAAAGTCTAGGTAATAGTTAGGACCATTAGCAACCCACGTTGGGCTATTGAGCAATGTACCATTTCGACCATTACCACTAACGTCTGTCGTATTTTGATTAAGACCTTCAGAAAAGGTGTAGTGAAGTTGTAGGGTATAACAATTACTTGTATTTGGGGGCGAGCAAGCGGCTGCATTGGCTTGGCCACTGTATAAGGAAACGCTTATTAATATGAATACAAATAATTTCAACATCGTTAATTTAGCTTAACTCTCTTTGTGGTAAATAAACCGAATACTGTTTTCATAAACAATATCATATCCTATTATTATTGTTTTAACACTACGCCACGCTATTGCAATACTCTGTCTAAGTATAGGTTACTCATCACAATATCGGAGTTTTATGTAAAGTTATTGCAAAAGCTTAAATCTTATTCATAATCAACCCGTTCGTGTGTTATAGCCGTTACCATTCAAGAGGCTATTTCAGAGCGCTTGAATAGTAGCGGTTATATACAGCAAGAAAACAAAATTAAACGGAGTTTAGGTAGGTTGATGGAACATTATAGTTTTAAATTTTTTGTGCTTTATCTCACCTCTGTGTTTTTTATAGCTGGCTCCGCATTCGCGGCCAATGTATACAAATACAAAGATAGCGCAGGCAATTGGGTATATAGTGACAAACCACCAATTACAGATATAAAAGTAGAAACCACCCAATACACTGATACCGTAAAAAAACGCTCTCCGATAAAAATTCAAACACTTTACGATCAAGGCGTATATGAATTTGTAGTCGAGAATACCCTTTATGCGCCTATAGAAATTGAATTGACTTTTCTACACAATCAAGAAAAAAGTCGATATGTAATACCCGCTAGATTGAAAAAAATTATCTACTCAAATGTAGAACCCATGCCTAAATCCTCATATCGTTGGATAATAGGAGATCCATCTAAAGCTCCCGATAATTACAGCTATAAGCTTCCATTTTCATCAGGCTTACCTAAAAAGGTAACTCAATCATTTAATGGTCGTTTTTCTCATAATAAATCACCTAATAACTTTGCTGTAGATATTGCTATGCCAGTAGGTACATACATAACAGCAGCTCGTGATGGTACCGTGATTGAAATCAAAGATGATTACCACATGGGCGGGAAAACCGCTTATTTTTTAGATAAAGCCAACAAGATTACGATATTACATGACGACGGTACTTATGCCCTGTACGCACACATTTTATTAGGAACGGCTCAAGTAAAACTTGGTGATAAAGTTAAGGTAGGAGATGTTATTGCTCGTTCAGGTTCTTCTGGTTATTCAACGGGGCCTCACCTGCATTTTATTATTTATAAAAATGCAGGCTTTAATACGGTTTCTATTCCTTTTGTTTTTCAATCGGGCGGCCGAGCTGTTACTCCCAAACGAGGCATGATGCTGTAATATTCAGAGTAAGGTGACGCGAATTCATTAATGGGTTTATAAAACGTCTGTTAGCGCAAAACCTATTCCTAAACGCTGTTGAGAATGGTTATAGTCAATTAAACTTTCACCATAACCGTTTGTGTATTGAATGTAGCCCCGTAGCTTCCCCCATAAAGGAAAAGTTAACCCTAGCTCCATTCCACCATTGTGGGTATTAAAATTTTCATGCCCTTTAAAAGAGAATTCGTACTCTTCCCATTTGTACACGGTAGCTAACTGAAAATAGCCCATATAATCACTAATATCAGGGTTGTCGTCACCCTTGGGATCTAAATCAAACTCTTTATCACTTTCAGGAATTCGCCACCAAGGCTGAAAAGAGAACGCGAAATTATCTTTTTCAAATAAAAAATTGATGTAAGTTCTATTCCAACTACGAGATAAGCCCTGAGCTCTACCATTAGATTGATGTTCTAAACCCACAATAATTGCGGTATTACCATCAAAAGGGTGATATCTAAGTGGGCTTAAGTAAAAAACCTCGGGTTGATAATTAGTTTCTCTAAAAGGTTTAGATATACCATCTGAATATACTTGCCACCACGACTGCATAGTAAAACCAAAAAATATCCCATCATCACGCGTAAATATTTTTTGAGTATTTAACGGTACTTTAATACTGAGTTGAAATTTAGCTTCAGTATTAATTAAAGAGTCTCCCCAATCGTTTACCGTGTCATATACATCTTTATTAATATTATTGGTGTAGCTTACAGGTAATATGTAATTCATTTTATGAGGTGTTATTACATAAGGATCAAAGGCTGTACGTTTCTCACTAATAATTCTATTAGCGATCCGACCTTTTTTCATATGAGGAGGCGTAACCTCTTCCATGCTACAAATTTTCTTTATATCGTCATAGGTTAATGCTTTTTTAGCTGTTTTTATTGTACTTAAAATACACTCATCACTTACACTTTCAGCTAATAAGTCAAATGAAAATAAAGTTAAATAAACTAAAACGGAAAGTTGATAACATTTGTTTAATGGATAATATATCGAATGCATCTAAACACTTTTAAATGAAATGGCGAGATAGATATTGTAGTAGAAGCTTTTACACTAATAAAGGTGATATTTTAAATACGCTAACAACATAAACTAAAAATAGGAATTACCATGGGATTTAAAGTAGAAATCAACTCCATTCTCCGCTCTGACAACTACCCTGAATTAGTACTAGGGCAAACCTATCCATTTGAAAAACAAGGTAGCAGAATATTTTTTGATAGCATTCCTGTATGGCTAACGCGTAATGATTGGACCGCTCAAGCAGAAATCAGCATTATTAGCCAAACATTAGAAAACCATACCCTAAAAGGCACTTTTAGGGTGGATTATATTTATCAAGCACCTGAACAACTTGCAGTGACCAAAATGTTCGTGCGTATGTATGGTGGCTTAAGCGATCCCTATATTTACTTATTATCGTCTCAGCAAGAATACGACAACGCGTTAAGCCAAGGAACATTTATGCGAGACTCTATAAAGTCGGAAGGATTTATTCATGCCGCGCCTAAAGACCAATTAACGCGCATTGCTAATAAATATTACAAAGAAACAATCAACCCACTTATTTTAGTTGTTGATAAAAATAAAATAACCGCAGAAGTTAAATGGGAGCCCGCAACGGGTGGCCTATATCCTCACATTTATGGACCACTAAATGTCGACGCAATAAAAACCTCTCAACCTATTGCCCTTAAGAATAACGGAGAGTACCTTTTATAAAACATAATTAACGGCCGTTTTACGAGTAAAACAAACTTTTTAAACCATTGAAAAAAATCAATTTATTGATATTATGGGTATTACTAATGAAGTTGGTATAATAATAAAGTTAACCCAGTCGCTACAAGCTCAGGTTAAGCATCTAAAAGGACACATTTCATGGTGAAAAAGGAAAAGCTCATCTCCTTGCTTAGAGGGATTTTAAATGCGTCACCCGATCTAATTTTTGCAAAAGATACCTCATTTACCTACATAGCCTGTAATGATGCCTTTGGTGAACTTATACAAAAAAAGCCTGATGAAATTATTGGTTTCACCGATGAAGAGTTATTTAGCAATTCAGAACAAATCACTCGCTTAAGAGAAACTGATCAAAAAATAGTTTCTGAAAAAAAAATCATTCGCGTTGAAGAATGGGCCACCTACCCTGATGGAAGAAGAGTTCTCTTAGACACCTTAAAAACCCCTTTTTATGATCATGACGGTAACTTAATTGGCTTATTAGGGGTATGTAGAGACATCACCGAAAAGCTTGAAGCTGAACAAGCGCTACTTGCCGCAAAAGAAAAAGCTGAAACCGCAACTGCAGCTAAATCAGACTTTTTAGCGCGTATGAGTCATGAAATACGCACACCGATGAATGCGGTTATTGGTTTAAGTCATATTATTTTAAGAACAGATTTAACTCCTCAACAAAAAGATTATGTTGAAAAAATACTGTGCTCAGGAGAGTCGTTATTAAATTTAATTAACGATATTCTAGATTTCTCTAAAATTGAAGCGGGTAAATTATCTATCGAAGAAAGCCCCTTTGATTTACACGAATTAATTAATCGCTCTGTCAATTTAAGTGCTATGGCGGCTCATACTAAAGGTTTAGAGCTTATTACCGCAATAGATCCTGCTATACCAAATACTTTATCTGGCGACCCACTCAGGTTACAACAAATTATTGTTAACCTAATGAGTAATGCCGTTAAATTTACCGAGCAAGGCTCTGTATTTTTAAATATAACAATAAAAAAAATAACCGCCTCTCACCTAACGTTACAGTTTGCTGTTACCGACACCGGTATAGGCATGACAGAAAAGCAACAAGAAAACTTATTTGAATCATTCAATCAAGCTGACGATTCAATAACTAGAAAGTACGGTGGTACTGGTTTAGGGCTGGCAATATCTAAACAATTAACCGAATTAATGGGTGGCGATATTTGGTTAACAAGCCAAATGAATATGGGTAGTACCTTTTATTTCACCAGTGAAATGAAAATAGTTGATATGCCGTCATTACAAGCCATCAGAATTAAACAAGATTTTTCATATCTTAAAGTACTTATTGTAGATGACATGTCTCTCGCTAGAACCGTTCTAGCAAATACATTAGAAGAGTGTGGTATTTATGCAGAGCAATCGAATAATGGTTTTGACGCAATAAAAAAAGTGCAACAAGCCCACAATCAAGGACATCCCTTCGATCTCATACTCATGGATTGGCGAATGCCAAACATGGACGGAATTGAAACCTCTCAACGTATTGCTGAATTAGCACTTATCAATTCACCCCATATTTTAATGGTATCGGCTTACGATAAAGATGCCGCCAAATTTAAAGCAATAAATAACAATGTGGATATTCATCGCTTTCTTGAAAAACCCGTTAATCATCAAGCCTTGTATAGCGCATTAAATGATATTTGTTCAATTCAAACTCCACAAACAAACGCTCAACCTGCATATCAAGACGAGGTTGAAAACTTCTCAAATGCAACCATATTGCTTGTTGAAGATGATGCAATGAACCAACTAGTAGCAACCACCTTTTTGGCTGACACTAAGGCTACTGTAGAAATAGCAACCGATGGATTTGAAGCGATAGAAAAAATTAAAATAACGTCGTACGATTTGATTTTTATGGATATTCAAATGCCGATTATGGATGGATTAACCGCGACTCGATTTATTAGAGAAGAATTAAAATTAACAAACATTCCTATTATTGCAATGTCGGCCCACGCAATGGAACAAGACATTGAAAAAAGTAAAAACGTAGGTATGAACGAACACATAACAAAACCGATAGATCCCAAAAGTTTATTGAGCATGTTAAAAAAATACATCAAATAGAATTTGCTAAACCAGTAAATATATAACATAACTAAATAACAAACGGATTAATTAATGTTATTTGGATATTAGGGAAGGACAATCATGACTAGCGATAAGAAAATGATTTCTTTGCTAAAAGGAATTTTAAATGCGACCCCTGATCTTATCTTTGCAAAAGACACTTCATATACATACTTAGCCTGTAACCAAGCTTTTGCTAACTTTATTCAACGCCCCATTGATAAAGTTGAAGGATATAAAGACGATGATTTTTTCGATGAGCCATCCCTTATCAAAGGCTTTAGAGATGCTGATCAACAAATACTTGCCACTCAAGAAGTTATTCGTGTTGAAGAGTGGGTAACCTTCCCTAACGGCAATAGAGTATTACTCGATACCTTAAAGTCACCTTTTTATGACGACGACGGTAACTTGATGGGTTTGTTAGGTATCAGCAGAGATATTACCGATAGAATAAAACAAGAAAAACAGCTCATTGCCGCAAAAGAACAAGCAGAACATGCAACAGCTGCTAAGTCTGAATTTATTGCAAAAATGAGTCACGAAATACGCACACCAATGAACGCCATTATTGGTTTAAGCCAACTTACATTAAAAACCAACTTATCAAATGAACAACAAGATTACGCCGAAAAAATATTACATTCTGGCGAGGCGTTATTAGAGTTAATTAACGACATTTTAGATTTTTCTAAAATAGAAGCCGGTAAATTAACCATTGAAGAAATGCCTTTTTCATTAAGCGAAATTATAAATAATGTTATAGATTTAAACGCCATAAATGCCCATAAAAAAGGCTTAGAATTAGTCACCGATATTGACTCATTTATTCCTTTAGAATTGATGGGTGATCCCTTACGTTTACAACAAATACTAGTTAACCTTGTTAATAACTCAGTAAAATTCACTGAAACGGGAACCGTAAAAGTTTCAATTAACTTGAAAGATGAATCTGAAACACACGTTTTATTAGAGTGCTCAGTTATTGATACCGGTATTGGTATGTGTGCAGAACAACAAGAAAACCTTTTTGAGTCATTCTCTCAAGCAGACAATAGTGTTACACGAAAATACGGTGGAACAGGTCTGGGCCTTACCATTGCCAAAGAACTCACTGAACTTATGGGCGGTGAAATAAATCTCAAAAGCTCTCCAAACAACGGTTCTACCTTCACCTTTACTACACGGCTTAATAAATCAATAACAAACACATCTAAACTCAAAATATCTATTGATGATTTCAAACATTTAAAAGTTCTCATCGTAGACGATTCACCTATTGCTCGAGACGTGCTTGTTCAACTCCTATCAAATTGGTGCTTAAGTGTAGAAGAAGTTAGTAATGGGCAAGAAGCGATTGAAATAATAAAAAAATATCAACGAGATGACCAACCCTTTGATATTGTATTTATGGACTGGCGCATGCCAGAAATGGATGGCATTGAAACCTCTCAACGTATTGCGCAACTCAAACTTGAACATTCACCTCAAATACTCATGGTCAGCGCTTTTGACAAAGATGAAGCCAAATTAATCGCACAACAAAAACAAGTCAATATCCATCATTTTCTTGAAAAACCCGTAAATTCAAAAGCCTTATCAGCTTGTATCAATAATATATTACATAATAATACGCATCAATTTATCCCACAAAACACAGCGGATGAAGACATTCCAAATTTCTCTCAATATAAAATCTTAGTGGTAGAAGACAATGCTATTAATAGGCAAGTAGCCGCAGGATTATTACAAGAAACCATGGTGCAAATTGATATTGCTGAAAACGGACTTATTGCGTTAGAAAAAATTAAAACTAACCATTACGATTTAATATTGATGGATATTCAAATGCCCGAAATGGATGGGTTAACAGCTACACAAGAAATAAGAAACACCCTGAAACTAACATCACTGCCCATTATAGCGATGACCGCCCATGCGATGATTACAGATAAAGAAAATAGCATAAACGCGGGCATGAACGACCATATTACTAAACCATTATCACCAAAAAAGTTGTTTAATATTTTATTACAATATTTGAAAACTGTAGGTGCATCAAACTCCCCACAGCCACTTACAAAAGACAAAACAAATGAATTATTGATTGAACCCTTTAAATTTTCATCCGTTGCAAAAATTAACAAGATCCCCCAGTTAAAACCGGCTCAAGCCATTCAAAACATAGGAGGGAAAACCGAACTTTATTTGATGTTACTAACTGATTTTTATAAATATAATATAAACATTACAGAAAAAATAACGCAACAATTTAATAACAACCATTGGAATGAGCTAAGCAGAACTATTCATACATTAAAATCAAATACAGCTTATATTGGCGCCTATCAACTTGCTGCACTCTGTCATGATATTGAACAAGAAATAGCAGAAAAAAATAACGCTATTCCATCATTCAATACAATGATCAATGAACTAAGTTCACTGATGTTAGATTTAAAAGACACAGCGGATCCAATTCAAACCATTGAAAAACAAATGTTAACCACAACGAAACTCATTGAACACTTACACCATATAAAAACATTACTTGAAACTTCAAATGTTAGCGTAGAAGATGAATTACCCTTACTAGAAGTATTTAGCGAACAAAGCATGTTCGCACAAGACATCAACATGATTATTCAATGTATTACTGATGTTGAATACGAACAAGCCACCGTGCTTATTAATCAGATCTTGGCCCAAAAAAATGAATAATGAAAAACAAAAAATTCTGATTATTGATGACGATAAAAGTAACTTAAAGATATTAAGTTCAGTACTTCAAGATAGTGCTCAAATTATTTTAGCCATTAGTGGTCAACAAGGTTTAGCTAAGGCGGTAGATTTTCAACCCGACCTCATTTTGCTCGATGTTTTAATGCCTAATTTAAATGGCTTTGATTTGATCATACAATTAAAAAGCAACCCACTAATATCTTCTATTCCCGTTATTTTTATTACCGGTAAAAATGACAGCAACAGTGAAGAAAAAGGGCTTAGGCTAGGTGCTTGTGACTACATTTACAAACCCTTTAATGTAGACATACTCAAGGCACGTATCACATTACATTTACAGCTTTCTAAGCAACGAAAAACGTTAGAAAACCTTGCAAATGTTGATGCATTAACATCAATTGCCAATAGAAGATTATATGACCAAGTATTAGAAAGAGAGTGGAAAACAGCACTAAGAAATCAATCGCATCTGTCCATAATTATGATTGATATAGACCATTTTAAAAATTATAACGATCATTATGGTCATGCTGCCGGCGATAAAGTTTTAATACAAGTTGCCACAACCCTTAAAAAAAATCTCCTTCGACCAAGAGACTTTATTGCTCGCTATGGCGGTGAGGAGTTTATTATTATTCTCCCTGAGACCTCTGCTGACGGAGCACAACACATTGTTGAAGGGTGCAGAAAATCAATAGAAGACCTTCACATAAAACATGAAGACGCCATAACTCGAGACTATTTATCTATTAGTTTAGGCGCTAATTCAATTATCCCTTCACCTAAAAGTAATATAGAGCAATTTATAAAATCCGCTGACGACATGCTATATAAGGCTAAGGAACGAGGCAGAAATTGTATTGTTTGGAATGAGAGTTAAAATCAAAAAAAAAGCGAAACAGCATTAAACTGTTTCGCTTTCATCAAATGTTTAATCAGTTTTATAAAATATTAACTATAAAACTTTAGCGATAGAGTCAGCTAAGTAATCAACATTACTTGGCGAGATACCCGCAATGCTCATACGACTAGAACCCACCATATAAACACTGTATTCATCTTGTAAAAGTTGAACTTGCTCAGGAGTAATACCTAAGAAAGAGAACATACCTTTTTGGTTAGCAATAAAACTAAAATCTCTTGTTACGCCTTTTTCAATCAGCTTATCAACAATAACTTTACGGTTACCGTTAATGCGATTACGCATTTCAGCTAATTCAACATACCATTCTTGAGTTAACTCTTCTGAACCTAAAATGGTTTCAACAAGTGCAGCACCATGTGCTGGAGGCATAGAGTAAATAGTACGTGCTACACCTAACACTACCGATAATGCAATTTCAGTTGTTGCTGGTGTTTCACCAATAACAGTACAAGCCCCAATACGTTCACGGTATAAACCAAAGTTTTTAGAACATGAGCTACATAAAATCATGTTATCAACCGTATCAGCCATTAAGCGAACGCCGTAAGCATCTTCTTCTAAGCCGTCACCAAAACCTTGGTACGCCATATCAATTAACGGAGTAAAACCAACTTCTTTAGCAACTTGTGCTACTTGTTGCCACTGCTCTTGTGATAAATCCATACCTGATGGGTTATGACAACAAGCATGTAACAATACAAAATCGTCGGCTGATACATTTTTTAACGCGTTTAGCATAGCGTCAAAATCTAATGTTTTGTTTTCGTAATCGTAATATGGGTATTCAGCAATTTCTAAACCTGATGCAGTAAATACACCTTTATGGTTTGCCCAAGTAGGGTTTGAAAGCCAAATTTTAGCGTTTGATTTGCAACGAGCAATAAATTCGCCAGCTACACGTAAAGCACCAGTACCACCTGGAGTAGAAACAGTTTTAACACGGTTTTCATTAATAACTTTATGATCACCAAAAATAAGCGCTGTCATTCTTTCATTAAATAATGGAGAACCTGTGCCGCCAATGTAAGTTTTAGTCAATTCATTTTCTAAACGGAATTTTTCAGCTTTTTTAACACACTCTAAAATCGTGGTGTCACCAGCTTCGTTTTTATAAACACCTACACCCAAATCAATTTTTAGCGGATTTTCATCAGCGCGATACTTAATAGATAAACCTAAAATAGGATCTGCTGGCAAAGCTTCTAAGCGACCAAACATGGCTCAAATTACCTTCTTTACAAGTAGTGGGAAGTAACTAAATTATACAATTACAAATTAGCTAAAAATTATCCCAAAAAATTAGAACGCAAGGATACCTATAAAGACGTACAAATTAAAGAGGCATAGATTAAAAATGAACAAATTTACAACTATTTTTTCTCTCTAATGTACATAATACTGATAAGTATCCGTACAATATCATTTACTCCATTTAATAGGTTTGCGTTATCGCTGCAATCAATCCGATAATGCCACCAAAAACACCACCCCATACCACTAACCAGCCTAAGTGCTGCTTGATCATATTTTGAATAATCGTTTTAACCAATTGAGGTGTTAATTCGTTTAATCTTTTTTCGATAATATCGCTGACCTTATCACGCATATCATCAGACACACCTGAGTGTGAAAGCTCTTCATTTAATATTGCGCCAAATTCATCACTTTTAGCAATATCACTCATAGTAATTTTCATTTCTTCAATAAAGGGTTCGCGCAGAGGTTGTAATACTTCACTACCACCAACCATAGCTAACATAGATCCAAACGATGAGTTTTCGATAACCTTAATTAAGTTATCGAATGCTGGAGATAAATCCACTTTATTAATAATGGGAGACAGATCTATTACCGGTGATGACTGCTGATTGTTGGAAGATAAAAAACGCTGAATGTTTTCTTGTGTAAAAAACTGCTCCATCATTAATTCGCGAATGCCCAGTTTAAAATCTTCAAACCTAGCAGGAATAACACCCGAACCATAAAGGCCAGGTACTTTTTCAAATAGCATATGTATCGCTAACCAATTGGTAATAGCTCCAGATAAAGCAAAAATACCCACAGTAAACACAATATGATTATCAATAAAGTAGCCAGCTACCGTACATAAAAACGCAATTAAATTAACGACCAAACTTTTGTTCACAACAACTCCAAACACATTAAAAATAATTTAAATTAAGAACTTATATAATACCAATCATAGTAAAAAACACATAACAATTATCCATCAACTTCAATTGAGTTAACGGAGCTTCACAAATACATTGAGACCAATAACAGATTAGAAATCAAACATTGTGTATCGCAGTATTATTCTAACCACAATATTTTTTCATATAACCCTGCATCTGTTTTATATGCGATCTACTTTAATATTTATCTTAAAGTGGATCGCTATACTCACAAATTTACGTCAATTAAAATGTATTAATATTTAATTACATTTTCTTAGCTAATAATTATTTAAAACGGGCACATGTTAAGTTAGAATGATCGTTCATTCTAAAATAAAGAGTATTAATCTATGCAGTTTTACCGTATCGGTCTATTTTTTGTATCGGCCATTGTTGGTTCTATTGCTTTAACGGGTTGCGATAGCGCAGCAGAACAAGCTAAAGCGCCAGCTCCTCAAGCAGTCCCCGTTGGCGTAGTTACATTAAAAAGCCAAGCACTTACCCTTAAAAAAGAGCTCCCTGGTCGTATCAGCGCGTTTCAAATAGCTGAAATACGCCCTCAAGTTAGTGGCATTGTAGAATCACGTTTATTTATTGAAGGTAAACAAGTAGAGCAAGGCCAAGCGCTTTATCAAATTAACCCCGCTACATTTAAAGCTGAATTAGCAGCAAGTGAAGCCGCTGTAGCAAGAGCTCAAGCGAGTATTGCAAGCAGCAAATCTAAAGCGTCGCGTTACAGTGAATTACTAAAAATTAAAGCCGTAAGTCAACAAGACTTCGATGAAGCAGATGCTGCTTATAAGCAAGCAAACGCAGAATTATTAACGGCAAAAGCACAGCTACAAACAGCACAAATCAACCTTGATTATAGTCAAGTATCGTCGCCAATTAGTGGCCAAATAAGTAAATCAAATGTAACGGTTGGTGCTTTAGTTAATGCTAATCAAACAATGGCATTGGCGACAGTTACTCAACTAGATCCTATTTATGTTGATTTAACGCAATCGAGCAATGAACTAACAAAGCTTAAAAAATCTTTAGCTTCAGGTTTATTAAGTATTGATGCTGCAACTCAAAGTGATGTTGAACTTATTATGGAAGATGGCTCAATTTACTCTCATAAGGGTACTTTGCAGTTTTCAGAAGTGACCGTTGATCCAAGTACAGGTTCAGTCACGTTACGTGCAGAGTTTCCCAATCCAGAAAAACTGTTATTGCCAGGTATGTATGCACGCGCATCAATTGTTGAAGGTGTAAAAGCAAATGCTATTTTAGTACCGCAACGTGGCGTTAGCCGTAACTCTAAAGGCGAACCTACAGCAATGGTTGTTAGTAAAGAAAATACGGTTGAAAGTAGAGTTTTAAAAATTGATCGTTCAATTGGCGCTAATTGGTTAGTCACTAGTGGATTAAAAGAGGGCGATAGATTAATTGTTGAAGGTCTTCAAAAAATTCGTCCTGGTGCGCCTGTTCAAATTACTGAAGTTAATTCGTCAGCCACCAAAGCACAATAACGGAGAATCTGAATGTCACGATTTTTTATCGATAGACCTATATTTGCTTGGGTACTTGCTATTGTAGTTATGCTAGCAGGTGTTTTGGCAATTAATAGCTTGCCTATTGCGCAGTATCCTTCTATTGCACCGCCTGCTATTAGTATTACGGCTAACTATCCTGGAGCCTCAGCTCGAACGCTTGAAGATTCCGTTACTCAAGTAATCGAACAAAAAATGAAGGGGTTAGATGGCTTGTTGTATATGTCGTCTACTTCACAATCTAGTGGTTCTGCAACGCTTACTTTAACGTTTAGTGCTGATACTGATCCTGATATTGCACAGGTTCAAGTACAAAACAAACTAGCAACAGCAACGCCTCTTTTACCCGAAGAAGTACAAAGACAAGGCGTTGTAGTCGCTAAATCAGCTCGTAATTTTTTACTTGTCGTTGGTTTTGTATCACAAGACGGTAGTATGAATAATATCGATATTGGTGATTACGTTTCATCAAATGTACTAGATATTGTCTCGCGTGTTAATGGTGTTGGTGAAGCTCAGCTCTTTGGTTCTCAATATGCCATGCGCATTTGGTTAGATCCTGCAAAATTACAAAATTTTAAATTAACGCCTGCAGATATTAGTGCTACCATTAGTGCGCAAAATGCCCAAGTATCGGCTGGTCAACTTGGTGGTATGCCTTCAATTGCGGATCAACAACTTAATGCAACAGTTACAGCGCAAAGTCGTTTACAAACAGCTGAACAATTTGAAAATATTTCAGTTAAAACTAATAGTGATGGTTCAAACGTTCGCCTTAAAGATGTAGCCAGTGTTGAACTGGGTGGTGAAAACTACGGTGTAGTAGCTCGCTTCAATGGTCAGCCTGCATCGGGTTTAGGTATAAAACTGGCCAGTGGTGCTAATGCACTTGATACAGCCCAAGGCGTAAAAGATGCACTCAAAGAACTTGAACCATTTTTCCCTGAAGGTTTAGAAACGGTTATTCCTTACGATACAACGCCGTTTGTATCACTCTCTATTGAAAAAGTAATACATACACTCATCGAAGCGGTTGTTTTGGTGTTTGTAGTTATGTACCTATTTTTACAAAACTTCAGAGCAACACTAATTCCTACCATTGCTGTACCGGTTGTATTACTTGGAACATTTGCCATTTTATATACCTTTGGTTACTCCATTAATACCTTAACCATGTTTGCTATGGTACTAGCCATTGGCTTGCTAGTAGATGATGCGATTGTTGTTGTTGAAAACGTTGAACGCTTAATGAGTGAAGAAAAACTATCAGCACTTGAAGCTACACGTAAATCAATGGATGAAATTAAAGGTGCACTTGTAGGTATTGCTATGGTGCTTTCAGCGGTATTTATACCTATGGCATTCTTTAGTGGTTCTACTGGAGTTATCTATCGTCAATTCTCTATTACACTTGTTTCTGCAATGGGGCTTTCAGTATTAGTTGCGTTAATTTTAACCCCAGCGTTATGTGCAACATTACTAAAACCTAGTCATGTTCATAACAACAGTTCATTAATAGGTAAGTTCTTTTCTGGATTTAACCGTGGATTCGATAAAACAAATGCGGGAGCACAAAGCTTTGTTGGCCGTATGATTGCTCACTCTAAACGCTATTTACTTATTTATGGCATTATTGTTGGCGGTATGGTGTATGTATTTTCAAACTTGCCTACGGCTTTTTTACCTGACGAAGATCAAGGCATTTTGTTTAACCAAGTTATGTTGCCAGCGGGTTCAACAACACAACAAACATTAGAAGTGGTTAAAAAAGTAGAAAATCATTACCTGAACGATCAATCAGAAGCGGTTAAGGGTATTTTTACCGTAACAGGTTTTAGCTTTGCTGGTTCAGGGCAAAACTCAGCTATCGGCTTTGTTAGCTTAAAACACTGGGATGAACGTCAACGTGACGATTTATCTATTAATGCCGTTGCTGGAAAAGGCATGGGTTACTTTTCTACGATAAAAGAAGCCTTTGTCTTTGCCTTCCCACCACCTGCTATTGTTGAGCTAGGTACAGCTAACGGTTTTAATATGTTCTTACAAGACCGAGTGGGTCTTGGTCACGACAAATTATTAGCTGCACGAAACCAATTGTTAGGTTTGGCTAGTCAAAGTCCTATCTTGGCAGGTGTTCGTCCTAATGGTCAAGAAGACATGCCAGAGCTAAAACTTGATATTGATCTCCCTAAAGCTGAAGCATTGGGGGTATCACAAGCTAATATCAATAGTACACTTTCTACCGCATGGGGTAGTCGTTATGTTAATGACTTTATCGACCGTGGTCGTGTGAAAAAAGTATACCTACAAGGTAACGCAGAATCTCGTATGGTGCCAGAAGACCTTAATAAGTGGTACGTACGTAACAGTAATGGAGATATGGTGCCATTTTCTGCATTTGCTAGTTCATTTTGGTCGTATGGTTCACCTCGTTTAGAGCGCTATAACGGGTTTTCTTCTATGGAAATTCAAGGTAGTGCTGCACCAGGTTACAGTACAGGACAAGCAATGGATGAAATGGAACGTTTAGTGGCATTACTTCCAAAAGGTGTTGCTTCTGAATGGTCTGGAATATCGTATCAAGAGCGTTCAAGTGGCGGCCAAGCGCCATTACTTTATGGTTTATCTCTGCTGTTTGTATTTTTATGTTTAGCGGCGTTATATGAGAGTTGGTCTGTTCCGTTTGCGGTTATGCTGATTGTTCCTTTAGGCATATTTGGTGCAATTATGGCAGCGTTTGGTGGCGGATTATCAAACGATATTTACTTACAAGTAGGTTTATTAACTACTATAGGTTTAGCGTCTAAAAATGCCATATTGATTGTTGAATTTGCTATTCACCAAATGGAAGAAGGGCTTAGTGTTGTTGATGCCGCAATTGCAGCAGTTCGCTTGCGTTTACGCCCTATTTTAATGACATCAATGGCCTTTATTTGTGGTGTTATACCCCTTGCTATTGCCTCAAGTGCGGGATCTGGTGCGCAAAACGCATTAGGTATTTCAATTATAGGTGGAACGCTTGCATCCTCAATATTAGTAGTAATATTTGTACCTATGTTTTTTGTACTTGTTCGCCGAGTATTTCCAGGTAAACCGAAAAACTCTCCACAGGAGATCTTGAAATGAGTATAAAAACACTAAGTTTAAGCGCTATCACATTGGTTGTTTTAAGTGGTTGTCAATTAGCTCCTCAGCAACAAAAAATTGATTTACCTGTTCCTAATGCTTATTCATCAGATTCGGCTCAAGAGCAAATTACCCCCTTAAAGTGGGAGCAATTTTTCAAAGATGAAAAGTTAAAAACACTGATAACACAAAGCCTTGAATACAATAAAAACATGCAAATTGCTCTGCTTAATATACAGCGTGTGCGTGGTTTATATCAAATTGAAGATTCAGCGTTATATCCTTCATTTGATATAAACGGTTCAGGTAGTCGCCAACGCTTACCTGCTGATTTATCCGGCACAGGTAATGCACGTATTAATTCTCAATATGGCGCTACTGTGGGTATTACGTCTTACGAGTTAGATCTTTGGGGTAAAGTGCACAATCAGTCTGAACAAGCTTTGCAAACGCTATATTCAACAGAGCTTAGCCAATACAGCACACAAATATCATTGATAGCTGAACTGGCCAATGCATGGTTAAACTTTGCTACTGATCAGCAATTATTAACTCTAGCTCAAGAAACACTTACATCTCAGCAAGAATCATTATTGCTTACGCAAAAAAGCTTTGATTTAGGGGCAGCATCAAAAATTACGCTTGAGCAACTAAAAAGTACAGTAGCGGCGGCTAAGGTAGATATTGCTACTTATAATCGCTTAGTAAAGCGTGATAAAAATGCCCTAGATTTACTTGTAGGTAAATCGGTATCGAACGACTTACTCCCCAATAAATCACTCAGTTCATTGCTTGATTTACCTACAGTGCCTGTTGGCCTACCTTCAGAATTATTAACGCAACGTCCTGATATTAAAGCCGCCGAACATCAGTTATTAGCGGCAAATGCTAATATTGGCGTTGCACGTGCAGCCTTTTATCCAAGTATTAGCTTAACGGCCAATGCTGGTAGTGCTTCAAGTGACTTAGGTAACTTATTTAATTCAGGTTCTGGTACATGGAGCTTTGTGCCCACAGTAAGTTTACCCATTTTTAATATGGGTCGTAATCAAGCAAGGTTAGACGTAGCAAAAGCTGATCAACAAATTGCGCTTGTAACTTATCAACAAAAAGTGCAGCAAGCTTTTCGAGAAGTAGCCGATGCATTAGCCGACCGAGAAGGCTATCAAGAACAGCTAACTGCATTAAATATGTTACTGCAAAGTCGGCAATCAACATTCAATTTATCAAAAGCGCGTTACAACAACGGAGTTGATAGCTACCTACAAGTACTTGATGCTCAAAGAACTTGGTATAGCGCCCAACAACAGCAAATTTCAGGTCAACAAGCATTACTGGCCAGCCAAATTAGCTTATATAAAGTGCTCGGTGGTGGATGGGAACAGTCGGTAAAATAGGCCTTTAATACAGCAAATCATACCAATTTGATTAAATAAGTGATCTACCTTTTTATGAAGAAAAATTTATAAATATAAAGCATAAAATTTAATAACTCGTTATTCTACTTATAAATTTTATAACGAGTGAATTGCTCATTTTAACCATTAAAAATGAGCAATTAATCAACTTGGTATTCAATGCATTTATGTCGAACGAAAACGTTCGCTGAGGAGTTTCTTATGAAACCAAAAACGAAAAGACATACTGACCCAGCGTTAGCAGAAGCTCGTCGTAACCAAGTACTGACTGCTGCTGCAGATTGTTTTCGTCGTAAAGGTTTTCATGGTGCGGGTATGGCTGAAATATCAAAAACCGCGGGCATGAGTGCAGGCCATATTTATAATTACTTTGAAAGTAAAGAAGCAATTATAGAAAGTATTATTGAACAAGATATGCAAGAAATGTTTTCTATCTTTCAACAGTTTAAAGAGCAACCGGGAGATATTGTAACTGTACTACTTGATGGTTTAAACGTAGGTGTACAAAGGCACATGGACACAGAATCCTGTGCTGTAGATTTAGAAATGCTAGCCGAAGCAGGACGAAACGATAAAGTTGCTAACTTATTGCAAGTTGCAGATACTCAAGCTCGCGATAGAATGCGACAGTTACTTACAAGTGAACGTAGTATCATAAAAAATATCTCTGAAATTGAGCTAGAAAGTCGAATTAATGTTATTTTTTCGGTTATGGCAGGGTTACTCTTAAGAAAAACACTTTACCCTGAACTCACAGAAGAAATAGTATTAGTTGCACTACGCCCAACAATAAAAACGTTACTTCTACCGTTTGAGTAAAAAGATTAGATAAACAATGAAAACAAAATTAATTACCAAAGAAGGTTACCAAAACCTTCAAAACGAATTAGATACGTTATGGCGTAAAGAAAGGCCAGAAACCACGAGAAAAGTCTCGTGGGCAGCCAGCTTAGGTGATAGATCGGAAAACGCAGATTATCAATATAATAAGAAAAGATTAAGAGAGATTGATCGCAGAGTTCGTTTCTTAACAAAAACATTAGAAGATATAAAAGTTGTTGAATATCACCCCCAACAAGAGGGAAAAGTATTTTTTGGTGCTTGGGTTACACTTGAAAATGAAGACGGTGAAACGCTTAAATTTAGAATTGTAGGACCTGAAGAAATATATGGTCGACACGATTACATCTCTATTGATTCCCCCATGGCACGAGCTTGCTTAAAAAAAGAAGTAGATGATGATGTTACTGTTAAAACGCCAGCAGGTATTAAAGACTGGTTTGTTACCAAAATAGATTATTTACCTCCCTTAAAAGTTTAGCTCACAAGCATGCGCTGTTTTTTCACTAAAATACATAATACGCTTAAGGTGTCTTGTGTTTTTATCTTATTAATCGATTTAACTAAGTAACCTGCAAACCATTCTCACAAAAATCCGATACGTAACCTTAATAGTAGCATTGCCGAAATGAGGATATTTGATCAGGCATTAACCGCGCCTGAAATTACAGAACTGGCTTTATTGTAATCCAACGGCGCAATACCTAAAAATACGGTTCAGTACTATTTAACCTCAACTCAGGTTCATGAATGTTAGTTAATTAATTAAAATCTTTATTTATCTAACACTTAATCCGTATTGTTGTTTACCTAATATATATTAGGGCTTGTTGAGTAACTTTGCTTATCCCGAGTTGAGGTTATTTATCCAATACACATTTCTTTACTTTTGAGGCACCTTTTAAGTTGTTCTGCACTAAACAATTTTGCTACTTTACGCCTTTCCCTTTTTTATTTTCTTCAGGTTATTTATATGCATTTTAAAAAATCAATTCTCACATGTGTTTTCATCTCATTAGCTATGACGGGTTGCGCAACAACTAATCAAGAAAAAGGTGCAGCTATAGGCGCTGTTGCAGGAGCTATTTTAGGTAAATCAACCAGCAATCATAAAAATAAGCGTGCCGTTTGGGGTGCTGCCATTGGGGCACTTGCGGGTACAGCGATTGGTGGATATATGGACAAACAAGAGCAAGAATTTAGAGAAGAACTGTCAGGTTCAGGTATCGATGTAGTAAGAGAAGGTGATAACTTACGATTAATTATGCCTTCTAATATCACTTTTGCTTCAGGGCAGTCATATATTACATCAGGTTTTCATAACACCTTAGATGCTATTGTTCGTGTATTAGCTAAATACGAAAAAACATTACTAAGTATTGAAGGACACACTGACAGCGTTGGTTCAGTAGAATCAAATCAAAAGTTATCAGAAGAAAGAGCCGCAAGCGTCGCAGCTTATTTGGTTAATCAGAACATATTAGAGAGTCGTTTAAAAGTAAGTGGTTACGGTGAGAGCCAAGCTATTGCAAATAACGATAATGAACAAGGCCGAGCACTTAACCGAAGAGTTGAAATTCAAATAATACCTAATAAGGCATAAAATATATCAGCCCCCTACTTTTAAGCCTCAAATAAGCAACTTATTTGAGGCTATTATTTTTATTTTATCAATGCCATGCTTTAACTTATGCTCTTGTCACCGTTAATGCTATTGGTGCTCATTCTACCAAAGCATTAAAGTACTGTATTGAAGAATAAAGTGACATCCCCTACTTAAATAATCAATTAAGCGTTTGTTGTAAATCAGGAAAACTAACATAACCAGGGCATTTCTGTTTAAGCGAAACTAGCGTTTTATCAGCTTGTTCTTGCTGATTGCTATAACGTTGAATTAAAGCTAAATACACGGTTGCGCTCGCATCCAAATCTTCAAGCACTAAATCATCGGGTAAGTTTAAAGCAAATTTATATTGAGTAGGCGATAATTTATTAAGAATAAGACTATAAAACTGCTGATAAATTTTATCCGTTATGGTGATATTACCTCTAAGTTTATCTCTTTCTATAATTTTTAATCCATTGAGGTAAGCTTCAATCGCTTCATCATTTTGTTCAAGTTGTCGATAGGAGTTACCCAAATTCCCCCAAACTTGATGAATACCCCCAATATTAGTGCTATCCATCACTTTTATCGCAGCAGATCTAAACTCTCGAGAAGCTTCAAAGTTAGCGAGTTGATAATAAGCTTGTCCTAAAAACTCTTGTCCTAAATACGAGTTAGGTGCTAGATGATAAGCTTGCTGATAAGACGATAACGCTTCTTGCGTTTGGCCTTGGCACAGCTGCATTGAACCTAAATTAACATACGCCAGCTCGTTAGGGTTTAGCTGGCTGGCTTTTGTGAAGGCTATAATTGCCGCTTTACTATCTCCATTAAAATACTGAATGGTTCCCAAATTAAAATGATGCTTCCAGTAATCAGGCTCTATGTCTATCGCGCGTTGTGCAAAGGATGTCGCTTGAATTAAGGCATCAGGAAATTCAATAAGGTTTTGTCGATGAGCATCTAAATACGTCACACTAACACCTGACAGCGCGTCTATATTTTTAGGCCAATTTTGTAAAATACTATGATATTGATTGATAGCTTGTTCAACTCTACCGGAACGTCGCATCAAATTAGCCGAAGTTGCTAAGGCATAGTTGTTATCAGGCTTAAGTGCTAAGGCAATTTGGCAATGCTCATTGGCTTGCTCTAACTTTTGTTTTTCATTACCAGACCAACTTTCATCGATAAGCGACTCGCACATAGCAACATGTGCCTGAACAAAATCACTAAACGACGTGATCGCATTATCTAAAAGGGTTTGTGCTCTTTTTATGTTTAATTCAGACTGTTGATTGTCTAATAATTTACGCGCTTTTAAGTAGTTATCTTGCGCTAAAATAGAGGGATATAACTGGGCCTTATCGGCACCGTTAAGTGATAAATAAAAATATAAATTATTCAGCACGTTACTTGCTAGTTTTTGTGACTGTTGCTTTAACAAGGTATGAGTAGTTACATCAGTCCAAATAAGCCTTTCTTGATTTTTATAATATAAATAATACTGTAATCCAATATATCGACTTACCTCAGAAACCCTTATTGTTAACACAGAGTCTGATTGAAACTCTTGTGCAATATCGAAAGATCGATCTTGCTTAGATAATAAATTTTGATTAATTGTAATGGCTTTTATATTACTAGGAAGCTTCTGAATAATTCGCCGAGAGAGTCCTTTGGATAACACATTATCAACATCTATTAATAAACTTACTTGTCCTAAAGGCAATAATGCCGTTTTGTCCTTTTTGTTGCTTGAGACTGAAAAGGGTTTAAACAAAAAAATTCCAACAATGAATATAACGAAAAAAGTCGTAAAAATAATAGCGGGTAATATATAGTTGGTTTTGTTTAGTGGTTCGGTTTTAGTTGTTGTTTCTGTTTTAGCTGGATTGACGAGTTGTTCTTTTTGTTCAAATTCTTGCTGAGACAAATAAAGGGTATAAGGTTCTGCATCTAATGCGCTGGCAATTCGAGCTAAGGTATTTGGAGAAACGTTTTCTTCTCTAAAAACCCGATTAACTAAATCTTTCGGAATAGTTTCTAAATTTTCCAATTCCGCTATTTTATGGGCTAACGCAGTTTGAGTTTTTAACCCTATTTTATGTAAAGCAGCTTCAAGCTTTATTCTGGATGCTTTAACACCTCTTTTTCGAGTGCGCTTCTCCACTTAAATATTCCTTATATTTTAGGTATATATTTCCCGTTAACCTATCGTTATAACTCTTCTATTATTTAATAAATACAGCAATGAATTAACGAAAACAATGTCACCTATTGTTATATTTTATTTCTTATAGTCTTACACTTCAAATTTTACTTGTCTACATTTTAACCTCAGTTATCTCTCCTTAAATAACGTTAACTCTCGATTCTAAAATCCCTTTTATTTGACACAATAAACCTGAAAACAAAGGGGGTGTTGAGGTAATAACTCAATGATACTCATTGAATTATGGGTATATACCCATTCTATTTGAAGATGCAGGGGTCAGGTGGAACGGGTATACGTTATCAGAAATAAAATTCGATAGGAATGAATCACTATGGTCACTAAAAAACGGATATCATTAATTTTATCTACTTTAATTTGTACGGGCTTAACGGGGTGTATGAGTACTTCCCCTATACTGGGTGGCGGACAAGGTGGTGGAACAATTACAGGTTCAGCTGGCGGAGCAACTTCGCAAAACGCCAATACGCAATTAACAAAGTGTGACGAAGCTTTAGGCACGGTAACCGTGTTTGAAGACACTAGTTTACCTTGGTGGTCAACCTATCGTAGACGTGTACCTAATTTGGGTAGTACCAAACCTGTTATTCGTTTAATGCTACAACAGTCGGGTTGTTTTGTTGTAGTTGAACGTGGTGGTGCTATGGCAGCAATGCAACGAGAAAGAGCTTTGATGAATTCCGGTGAATCACGAAGTGGTAGTAACTTTGGTAAAGGTCAAATGGTGGCTGCCGACTTTACTTTGTCGCCATCAATTCAATTTGCAGAAAATAATACCAGTGGTATTAAATCTATTGCGGGATCATTTTTAGGACGTTTCGGTAATGTTGTTGCCGGAGGTTTCAAACAAAACGAAGCCGCAACCACATTATTATTAATAGAAAACAGATCAGGCGTGCAAGTCTCTTCGGCGGTGGGTAATGCAAAAAATTATGACTTCAGCTTTGCCGGTGGTTTATTTAGCGGGGGTGCTTTTGCTGGCGCTGGTGGATTTTCAAATACACCAGAAGGTAAAATCATCACAGCTTCTTTTGCCGACTCTTACAATCAAATGGTTAAAGCCTTACGTAATTATAAAGCACAATCGGTTCGTGGTGGCTTAGGTAAAGGTGGGCTTTTACAAGTAGGTGGCGATGATGATCCAATGCCACAAGCGACACAGCAAAGCTCTGGAGCAAGTTTACAGGTGGCACACACTGAAGTGGTTCACACAAAACCTGTAGTTGTACACACTCAAAGAAAAACTAAAGTCTATACAAATCAAGATGATATTCATATTGATGCCTATGACGAAGATGCATTAGAAGATTACTACAGAGCGTTAAAAAGTGCGGTAACCTTTATGTCGTCATTTGCTAATTTTACACCTGAGCAGTTAAAAGCTACGGGGAGTCAAAATATGTGGCCTGCTTGGTCTGGTATTGTTACTGGCCAACTTGAAACCTCTAAAATAGAACTTGAATCTTGGCCTTTAAGCGCCAAACAACAAGGTTGGAAAATTTTAGGTAAAAAAATTGAACAATATAATAAGCTCTTCAATAAACACAGAGCCTCTATTCTGAATAACAATCAGTTTGAAGAACAATTAAAAACCTCAATTCAGCATTTTGATTTAGTTACTAAAGAATCGTTATTTGGTTCTTAAAATAAAAGTATAATAGCGCCACTACTTACTTTGTGGCGCTATAAAAATAAAATAACAACAGCACTCCCCGAACTCATTAGCACTTTAAATACAAAATAGATCTTTCAACTGCCTAACGACACGCGTTATTATTCAAACTTACCAATACAAAATTTTTCATCTTGGGATTTAAGTTAAATGATATCTATTGCTGAGCAAATTGCTAAAGAGCTCAATGTTTCTCCTGTACAAATTAATGCTGCTATTACTTTATTAGACGACGGAGCAACAGTTCCCTTTATTGCTCGTTACAGAAAAGAGGCGACACAAGGACTAGACGACAATCACCTTCGCCATCTTAATCAACGTTTAACGTATATCCGCGATTTAAACGACCGTAGAAATGTCATTCTTAAAAACATTGAAGAGCAAGGTAAATTAACGCCAGCTTTATCTGATGCCTTAAACCAAGCAGATAACAAAACCCGCCTTGAAGATTTATATTTACCCTTTAGACCTAAACGTCGTACCAAAGGCCAAATAGCGATTGAAGCAGGTATAGAACCACTAGCAAATAAACTTTATAACGATTGGCGTTTAGTACCAGAAATAGAAGCCACCGCTTTTATTAACAGCAATGCTGGCTTTAATGATGAAAAAGAAGTGCTCGACGGCGCGATGTCTATTTTAATAGAACGCTTTGCTGAAGACGCAAACTTGCTACAAAAATTACGTAATCACTTATTAAAACAAGCGCACTTAACCAGTAAGGTTGTTAAAGCTAAAACACAAGAAGCCGCTAAATATAAAGATTACTTCGAACATTCAGAGCGCTTAAAATCAGTACCTTCTCATCGCATGTTAGCTATGCTGCGTGGTCGGGCTGAAGGTTTTTTAAAATTAGCCATTAATGTTGACCCACAGCAAGAAACATCAAGCTACTCAAGTGCAGAACAATTGATCACCGAACATTTTAATTTACGCTTAACAGGCCAAGCATGTGCAGAGTTTTTAACCAAAGTGGTTCACAACGCATGGAAAACCAAATTAAGTGTCAGTTTAGAAACTGAATTAATTGGTAACTTACGTGATCAAGCTGAAGTTGAAGCCATTAAAGTTTTTTCAACTAACTTAAGTGATTTATTAATGGCTGCGCCAGCAGGACCTAAAGTGACTTTAGGCCTTGATCCTGGCTTACGTACAGGTTGTAAAATTGCGGTAGTTGACGCTACAGGCAAGCTATTACATACCACCACTATTTTCCCTCATGCACCGCAAAATCACTGGGACAAGTCCGTTAGAACGCTAACCAACTTATGTCAGCAACATAAAGTAGAACTTATTGCGATAGGTAACGGTACAGCATCTCGCGAAAGCGATAAGCTGGCGGCTGAAGTGATCACAAATTTAGAAAAACTAAAACCAAATAAAGTCATTGTGAGTGAAGCCGGTGCATCAGTATATTCAGCGTCTGAATTTGCAGCAAAAGAATTTCCAGATTTAGATGTTTCAATACGTGGCGCAGTTTCAATTGCAAGGCGTTTACAAGATCCACTTGCTGAGCTCGTTAAAATTGACCCGAAAGCCATAGGTGTTGGGCAATATCAACATGACGTAAGCCAAAGTCAATTAAGTAGAACCCTAGATGAAGTAATAGAAGATTGTGTAAACTCGGTTGGCGTTGATTTAAATAGCGCCTCAGTTGCATTACTTACGCGAGTATCGGGGTTAACAAAAACCATGGCACAAAACGTAGTAGATTTTCGTGACCAGCATGGCCGTTTTAACAACCGACAAGAATTAAAAAAAGTAGCGCGTTTAGGTCCTAAAGCCTTCGAACAAGCCGCAGGTTTTCTCCGTATTGCAAATGGTAACAACCCCCTTGATCAATCAGGTGTCCATCCTGAAACTTACCCCGTAGTAGAAAAAATAATCGCACAACTAAACGCGAGCGTAAGCGATCTTTTAACCAATAGTGAGCAATTAAGTAACGTAAATATTGCCGAAGTTGTTACAGATGAATTTGGTGAAGTTACTGTTAAAGATATTATTAAAGAGCTTGAAAAACCCGGCCGAGATCCAAGACCTGAATTTAAAACCGCGACCTTTAAAGAAGGCGTGAACACCATTAACGATCTTGAAGTAGGTATGATTTTAGAAGGTGTTATATCGAACGTTGCTAATTTTGGTGCTTTTGTTGATTTAGGTGTGCATCAAGACGGCTTAGTACATATATCATCTTTAACCAATAAGTTTGTGAGTGACCCACGTGAAGTGGTAAAAGCTGGCGACATTGTTAAAGTTAAAGTAATAGAAGTGGATCCGCAACGTAAACGTATCAGCTTAACCATGCGCTTAGACGATACAATTGAGCAATCTCAACCCCCTAAAAAACAAGCTGATCGCAAACCTGCCGAACACAGAGCAAACAATAAACCAAACCACCCGAAAAAAGAACAACGAGCGCATAAACCTAAAGAAGCCAATAACGCGGTAATGGGTAATGCTTTTGCAGACGCTTTTGCCAAATTAAAGAAATAAAAGCGCCGCTATATATTGTGCTTTGTATTTTATGCAAAGCACAACATGTTACCAACGTTATGATACTTGCTATAAAACCTTATGATTGCTGAATTCAAACGCTCTTTTTCAAACATACCTCAACAAGCATGGGACGCGTTAAATACGTCGAACAATCCTTTTTTGTCGTATCATTTTTTTGAAGCATTAGAAGTAAGTGAATCAGCAAGTTTAACACGTGGCTGGCAACCCCATCATTTAACCATTCACCAAGATGACAAAGTAGAAGCGGTTTTACCCTTGTACCTTAAAACGCATTCTTGGGGAGAATACGTATTTGATTGGGATTGGGCGAGAGCTTATGAAGAGCACGACTTAGAATATTACCCTAAGTTAGTCAGTACCATTCCATTTACGCCCGTAAGCTCTAATAAATTAATATCGCAAACCCTTACTCATCGCGATATTTTACAACCCTTAAGCGACTACTGTAGCGAACACAACATTGCGAGTTGGCACTTACTTTTTTGCCCTAAAATAGAGAATATCCCAAGTGATGTATATGAACGTAATACCGTTCAATTTCATTGGTTTAATAAAAACTATAAGTCGTTTGATGAATATCTTTCAACCTTTACCGCTCGTAAAAGAAAGAACACACGTAAAGAGCGTGAATCAATAAAAAAGCAAAACATTAGTATACGGCAGGTAACAGGTGATCAAATAACTAAACAAGAACTCGACTTTTTTTATTTAACCTACCAACTCACCTATTTAAAACGACAACATACACCGCATTTAAGTTATGAATTTTTCGAGCGTATCTTTCAAACATTACCCGCAAATATCGTACTTTTTATTGCAAGTCATAATGATACCGACGTTGCTTGTGCATTGTTTTTTTATGACGAAAGTCATTTATATGGTCGCTATTGGGGCTCTACAGAATCGTTTTCTAATTTACATTTTGAATTGTGTTATTACCAAGGTATAGAGTTTTGCATTAAACATAATTTACAAAGCTTTAACCCCGGCACACAAGGCGAGCACAAAATTCAACGAGGCTTTGAACCTGTTATGACGTATTCATACCATTGGATCAAACATTCAGGATTTCAGCCCGCCATTAAAGATTTTTGCAAACGTGAACAAGCTCATATGGTAAATTACGCGCAGCAATGTGCTTTATCATTACCTTTCAAAAACAATCAGGATACTGGCAATGACCAATAAACCTTTTTCGCAAGCGTCTGAAAATAACAAACCCTACATCCTACCTATTTTACAGCAAGCATTTTCCACCGCTGATTCAGTGTTAGAAATTGGTTCAGGCACTGGGCAACATGCTGTATATTTTGCCAAACAGCTTGCTCATGTAAATTGGCAAACAAGTGATCTACCAGTAAATCATAATGGTATAAATCAATGGATAGCCGAATACCCCTCCAATAATTTACAGCCCCCTTTAGCACTTGATTTATCAAAGCCATGGCCAATTGAACATACAACAGCAATATACACCGCTAATACATTGCATATAGTCAGCTGGGAACTGGTAATCGCTTTTTTTGAAGGCGTAAAAAAGCACTTACTTCCTAAAGGTAAGCTCTGTATTTATGGCCCATTCAACTACCAAGGTAAATTTACTAGCGAAAGTAATGCTAACTTTGAGTTATGGTTAAAACAACAGAATGAATTGAGTGGGATACGCGATTTTGAAGCCGTTTTAACATTAGCTGAAAAGGCAGGGCTGACACTCGTTAAAGATCACGAAATGCCAGCAAATAATCGCTTATTAGAGTTTGTTAACCAATAGCTAACCAAGCCTTCGCTTTTTCAATGTCTTTATTGAGAAAGCGCTCGGTAGAAACACAAGAACGCAGCTGAAATAAACTAAATTTCCATTTTAACAAACGGCTATCGCTTACAATCGCTAAGCGGTTAATACCATTATATGGAGCAATGTATTGCTTAAATTGTTTCAATAATATCAGCAACGTCCATCCAGTTAACTCATTATTTAATTTTAAAACAATATTTACTTCAGGAAATTCTTTTAACATTGCTTCAAATATTGGAATAAACGCGTTGTTAAAATGTTCTTTGGTAAACGTTCCGTGTACTTGGGTAATAAGTGTATTATTTTTATGATGTATTTCTATCATATCACCTCCTTGTTAATGTGAAATGAAGTTTAGCTCAAATATCCATCAAGTGTTAATATTTTTTTAAATACAAAAATTAATCAAAACCTCCTTTTAAAATATACGCCATTTATCGTAAATAAATCACCACTAACAGATTTTCTCTTATAATATGCATTGATTATGCTAGCTTATCGGAAAAAATATTGAGCTTCGTATGTCTCAAATATAAGGCTATAACTATGTTAAAAAAAATTACTGTACTATTACTTATGTCTCTCCCCTCAACATCACTATTAGCAGCACAACTAAGCACTTCTGATTATCAAAAAGCTGAAAAGCAACTATCAAAATATACGGATAAGCTCGTTACTGGGACAGTAGAAAGTCCTTTTTGGCATAACAACCGTTTGTTTTATAAATCACGTACTAAAAAAGGTGAGCAATTTTTTGAAGTTAACCCTACAACAAAACAAAAAAAATTAGCCTTTGATCATAATAAATTATCGAAAGCGCTAGCTGTTATAACTGACGCTGAAGTAAACGCTTACGATCTACCATTTAGTACATTTACAGTAAGTCTTAACAATAAAATAGCCGTTAAAATAAAAGATAAAAACTATCTTTGTGATTTAGAAAATTACTTATGTGCACCTGATACTGATGCGAAAAAATCAAACGAAATGATTTCTCCAGACGGTAAATTGGCTGTTTTTATACGCGACTACAACTTATGGTCTCGTAATTTAAAAACCAATAAAGAAGTGCAACTAACCAAAGATGGTATTAAAGATTTTGGGTATGCAACAAATAACGCGGGTTGGATACGTAAAGATACGCCAGTAGTTAAATGGTCGCCTGACTCAACCAAATTAGCTACCTTTAAGCATGACAGTCGCAATGTCGGTGATATGGCGCTAGTATCAACAAACGTTGGACACCCTACAATAGATCAGTGGAAATACCCTTTACCCGGCGACGAACATATATTTGCCATACATCGTGTTGTTATTGATGTACAAAAGCAAAAAATCATTCCGTTAGATATGCCAGCAGATCCACATCGTTCATCAATTACCGATCACGTGGCAGGCAATAATGGTGAATTTCTTGATATAGATTGGGCACATAACAGCAAAAGCTTCGCCTTTATTTCTTCAAGCCGAGATCATAAAACCGCTACATTAAAAATTGCCAATGCAGAAAACGGACAAGTCAAAACCGTTTATTCAGAAACAGAAGACAGCTTTTTTGAATCAGGCGTTAGTGCCATCAGTTGGAAATACCTTGATAAAACCAATGAATTTATTTGGTTTTCTCAGCGTAGTAATTGGGGACATTTTTATCTAATTGATAGCAAAACAGGCAAAATTAAAAACCAAATAACCCAAGGTGACTGGACCGTTCTTGAATTGCTCAACGTAGATGAAAAAACAGATACATTATATTTTACTGGTGCAGGTCGTGAAGGTGGAGATCCTTATTTTAACTACCTTTATAGCATAAACAAAAACGGTAAAAACCTTACTTTACTAACTCCTGAGAAAAAACATCATCGTGTGACCATGAATGAAGATAGCACTTATTTTTTAGATCGCTTTTCGACCCCAGAACAAGCAGAAGTCAGCGTTGTACGTAAAACACAATCAAATGAAAAGTTTACGCTAGAGACTATGGATATTAGCCAACTTATTTCAACTGGCTGGGCTCCACCAACACCATTTATTGTTAAAGATCGCAACAACGAGCATAACATTTATGGTTTACTCTACAAACCAAGTCATTTTGATAAAAACAAAAGCTATCCTGTTGTTAACTATATTTATCCAGGACCACAAGTAGGAAGTATTCGAGGTCGCCATTTCAGAACCGCTAGAGGCGACAATCAGGCCTTAGCTGAACTAGGCTTTATCGTAGTAGAAATTGACGCTTTAGGTACACCTGGGCGTTCAAAAAGTTTTCATGAATTTTATTACGCCAACATGGGCGACAGTGGTTTGCCGGATCAAGTAGCAGCAATTAAACAGCTCGCTGAACAACACTCATGGATAGATATTGATCGTGTGGGAATTTGGGGACATTCAGGCGGTGGTTTTGCATCAACAAAAGCCATGTTCAGTTACCCTGATTTTTATAAAGTTGCCGTTTCAGAAGCGGGTAATCACGACAACCGTAACTATGCTGATGAATGGGGTGAAAAATACCACGGTTTATTAGTTAACAACGAAAACAAAACCACAAATTATGACAGCCAAGCCAATCAACTTTTTGCCGACAAACTTAAAGGTAAGCTCTTACTCGTGCACGGAACATTAGATACCAACGTTACACCATACAACACATTAATGGTGGTTGAAGCCCTGATAGAAGCTAACAAAGATTTTGACATGTTAATGTTACCCAATAGAGGTCATGGTTTTGCCCGAGAACCTTACATGGTACGTAAGCGTTGGGATTATTTTGTTACACATTTAATGGGAGCAACGCCTCCTAAAGAGTTTAACTTTAGTTCAACCGTAAAATAAAACCAGTTGTCAATAAAAAGGGAGTATCAACTCCCTTTCTTCCATACTTTCCTGCTTTACAGCGTAAATCTTACCCCACTAATTCATCTGTACAAAAAGAAAACAAAATGACGTTATTTTACACTTTTATACACTTGTAAGTATTATTCTACTTGTGCATAGTCTCTGATACTAATATGCTATCAAGCACTGTTTTTAACCTAGTTTTCATCATCAGAAAATACACTATAAAAGGAAACCACTGTTCATGTCTGAACAGGAAATAGAATTCAAGGGAACTAACTTCACCCTTTCCGTTATACGCATCGAAAAAAACGATTTAACGTTATTAGATTCCCAACTAAAAAATAAAATTGCGCAAGCGCCTCAGTTTTTCAAATGTGCTCCCGTTGTTGCTGATATTAGTGAAATTGAAACGTTTTTTGATTTTACAGCCCTCAAACAAATTATCGAAAATAATAATTTTGTACTTGTTGGTATATGCGGTCATACATCTCCTGAGCAAAAAAAAGCAGCACAAGATGCTGGCCTAGCCATAGTTAACAAAGGCTCTGCGCTACAAAATAAACGTACAGAAATTCAAAAAACACAACCAGAAGTACAAACTCCTGTTGAAACAACCGTTATTGAAAATACCCCAACAAAAATTATTAAAGGCCAAATTCGTTCTGGCCAACAAATTTATGCTAAAAATACAGACCTCATCATTATGGGCTCTGTAGGTAATGGGGCTGAAGTTATTGCTGATGGCAACATTCATGTATACGGGACTATCCGCGGTAGAGCTATTGCGGGTGCAAGCGGACAAAGCGAAAGTAAAATATTCTGTCAAAACTTACAAGCTGAACTGGTGTCTATTGCCGGTGTTTACATGCTAAACGAACAACTAACTGAGCATGCAAATTTACCGCAATGTATTCAAGTTGAAGATCAAAAAATTGTATTTAACCCATTAAATTAGAAAAACTAAGAAAGGAAAAATCATGGCTAAGGTTATCGTTGTGACCTCAGGTAAAGGCGGAGTTGGTAAAACAACTTCTAGTGCTGCAATAGGCACAGGTCTAGCTATAAAAGGCTTTAAAACCGTAATTATCGATTTTGATATTGGATTACGTAATTTAGATTTAATTATGGGTTGCGAACGTAGAGTAGTTTATGACTTTGTTAACGTGATTAAAGGTGAAGCAACACTTAATCAAGCCTTAATTAAAGACAAACGCACGCCAAATCTATCAATACTACCTGCGTCACAAACACGTGACAAAGACGCGCTAAATAAAGAAGGCGTTCAAAAAGTATTAGATGATCTTGCTGAAGCTGGCTTTGAATATATTGTATGCGACTCACCAGCAGGTATTGAAACGGGCGCAATTATGGCGCTTTATTTCGCTGACGAAGCCATAGTAACAACAAACCCTGAAGTATCATCAGTACGAGATTCAGACCGTATTTTAGGTATGTTAGCAAGCAAATCACAACGTGCAGAACAGGGCAAAGAGCCCGTTAAAGAACATCTATTATTAACACGCTACAACCCAGAGCGTGTAACACGTGGCGATATGCTAAGTGTAGAAGATGTATTAGACATTTTAGCAATTCCATTACTTGGCGTTATTCCTGAGTCACCTGCTGTATTAAAAGCATCTAACTCAGGTTCTCCTGTTATTCTAGATACTGAAAGTGATGCTGGCCTTGCATACGGAGACGCTGTAGATCGTTTAATTGGTGAAAAAGTTGAATTCCGTTTTATAGAAGAAGAAAAGAAAAGCTTACTGCGCCGCTTATTTGGAGGTTAAACATGTCTCTTTTAGATTATTTTCGAAGTAAAAAAACTACGCAAACCGCTCAAACAGCGAAAGAGCGACTTCAAATTATTGTTGCTCACGAGCGTGGACAACGTAATAGTCCTGATTATTTACCTGCAATGAAGCAAGATATTATTGATGTTATCCGTCGATATGTACCCATTGATTCAGATCAGGTCACGGTTAATCTAGACAATAAAAATGATAATTTAAGCGTATTAGAACTCAACATTACTTTACCTGACGATAAACGCTAAACATCGAACATTAAGTAAAGATTCTAATACCGTTAGAATGATTAAGGGGAGTTAACTCCCCTTTTTTATGCGCAAAATTGACTATAAAACATTCATTAAAAGTTGAGCCAGATCAATACACAATAACAATGGAGGAATACACTTAACATTAAAGAACAGCAAGTAAACAAGGATATATAATGACGTTACAAAAACATGATCTACACCACGAATTCCCTGAATACAGTAAAGAAATCCATCATTTAAAAATGACGAACAACCACTTCGCTAAACTCTTTAACGAATATCATGAACTCAATAATGAGGTTGTTAAAATTGAGCAAGGAGTCGAAAATACCTCTGATGAGTATTTAGACCAACAAAAAATCAAACGTTTAAGCTTAAAAGATGCGTTGTTTGCCATCATTAAAAAAGAGCAGGTCTCTGCTTAAATATCTTATTTAAAGAGGAGCCACCGTACTCCTCTTTACTTTAATTAACAGTATTTACTGACAAGTTTTATACAAAACATGCTCAAGTAAAGCGCTGTTTATATCCACTAAAGGATGATTAAACGTAATCCCCGTATTTTCCATTCCAATACGCTGCATAACTTTCTCTGATGGCTTATTTACCTTAGCCGTAAAAGATACCACTTCGGTAAGTTTTAACTCATTAAAAGCAAATTCAAGTGACTTTTTAGCAGCCTCTGTTGCATAGCCATTATGCCAATATTGACTATCGAAACGCCAACCAATTTCAACAGCGGGTGAAAACGGTAAGCATTCAGGTGTTTGTTTCAAACCCGTAAAACCAATAAATTGATTGCTCTGTTTTTCTTCAACCGCCCAAAAGCCCCAACCTTTCTCATCAATAAAACCAGCGAGTTTATTTGCTATAGCGTTACTCTCATCTTGAGTTAATAGCCGAGGGAAGTATTTCATCACCTTTGCACAGGCGTTCATTTGTGCAAAAGGCTTAAAATCGCTAGCGCGCCATTGCCTTAACAATAGTCTTTCGGTATGAAGTTCAATAGGATATAGCATACGTAAACTGAGTTTAAAAAATGTAGAAAGCCTTATCTAATAACAACTTAACTTATAACAATTAAGCAGCTATTAAATAAGACTCTTGGCCTTTATTCGAAAATTTAGCTTTACGTTGATATGCACCTTTACCTTTTTTAGGTTGAACAATTTGCTGTTTATAAAGTTTAGAAGTAACCATAGCAGCTAAAAAATTATCTTTGATAGTGCCTCGTCCTAACTCAACTTGAGCTTTATTGGTTTGTTTTTTACTTTTCATTTTATTTCTCTTTTAGTTTAAATTTAATACAAAAAATGCGCGCGTAGTAACCTCGGTTATTACGCGCGCATTCTAGGCGCATAGTTTTAAAAAAGCTATAATAATTTTTAACTATTAGATGTAAGCGAAAGCATCCGCAAACATGTTGTCTTTATTGACTCCGCGCGCAACAAAGTCATCTCTTACTACCCCTACCATTTCAAAGCGGCCAGCAAGATAAATATCGTAATCTTCTAGGTTTTTAATATCATTCATTACCACTTTATGAACCATACCTACTTTGCCAGTCCAGTCATCGTGTGGTGTTTCAACTACCGTATGAAACTCGCCTTCATTTAGCTTAGCGATAATGGCAGCTGATTCGTCTAATTCATAACAAGCACTAGGTTCACGAAGACCCCAATATACGACTACTTTTCTTGAAGACTGTTCTTGAGATAAGTACTCAAACATAGATTTGATATAAGAAAATCCTGTACCACCAGCAATTAATAATAAAGGTTTAGTACTTTCTTCACGTAATTGCGCATTACCCAGTGGTAATTCAACTGTGACTTCTTGATTATTTTTAATATGTTCGATCACTTGCATAGGGTAGCTATCTGCAGAAAAAGCACCTATTTGTAATTCAATCAATTCGTTATTTGGTGAACTTGCGATAGAAAAAGGTCGCTTGTCATCATCACTCAAGACAAAATTTAAATATTGCCCCGGCATAAAATTTACTGCTTGTTCAGGTTTTAACAAAACCTTATATACATAGGGAGTAAGTGCTTCTAATGAAGCGACCTGGCACTTAATTACATTCATTTGTTAAACCTTAACCACTTAAAATACTCATATCATTAATAATTTTTTTGATGAAATCAGTATAGAATCTATAAATAATGACCTTAGTCACTTATGTGTTTTTTTCTTCGTTTGTATCGCCGAATATATTTAGCTCATCCCATAAGCCATCAACTTCGTCTTTAATTGCTTCTGTCATCACGATAGGTTCTCCCCATTCGCGATTGGTTTCACCTGGCCATTTGTTGGTGGCATCTAATCCCATTTTAGAACCTAAACCAGAAACTGGAGAGGCAAAATCTAAATAGTCGATAGGTGTGTTTTCAATCAGCACGGTGTCACGGCTTGGATCCATGCGTGTAGTCATAGCCCAAATCACATCTTTCCAATCTCGCGCATTTATATCGTCGTCACACACAATAACAAATTTAGTGTACATAAATTGACGTAAGAATGACCAAACGCCCATCATGACACGCTTAGCATGACCCGCATATTGCTTCTTGATGGTTACTACAGCTAAACGATACGAACAGCCTTCTGGCGGTAAGTAAAAGTCTTGAATTTCAGGAAATTGCTTTTGTAAAATAGGCACAAATACTTCATTTAAAGCTACACCTAAAATAGCAGGCTCATCAGGCGGTCTACCTGTGTATGTACTATGGTAAATAGGATCTTTACGATGCGTAATATGTGTTACCGTAAATACTGGGAAATTGTCCACTTCATTGTAATAACCGGTGTGATCACCATAAGGACCTTCAGGCGCTATTTCATCAGGATCTAAATAGCCTTCCAATACAATTTCGGCAGTAGCAGGTACTTCTAAATTATTACTAATACATTTGGCTACTTCTGTTTTACTGCCTCGTAACAATCCAGCAAAAGCATATTCGGACAAGGTATCAGGTACTGGAGTTACTGCGCCTAAAATAGTAGCAGGATCAGCGCCTAAAGCGACAGATACAGGAAACTTTTCACCCGGATGTTCTTTTTTCCATTCTTGAAAATCTAATGCACCACCACGATGAGATAACCAACGCATAATTAGCTTATTTTTACCTAATAACTGCTGACGATAAATACCGAGGTTTTGGCGTTCCTTATGAGGGCCACGTGTAACTGTTAAACCCCACGTAATAAGTGGAGCAACATCGCCAGGCCAACAAGTTTGAATAGGTAAAGCTGTTAAGTCTACATCATCACCTTCAATAACAACTTGCTGACAAAGTGGCTTTTTAACCACTTTAACGGGCATATTTAATACTTGTTTATATACAGGTATTTTTGATAATGCGTCTCTAAAACCTTTTGGCGGTTCAGGCTCTTTTAGCATCGCCAACAACTTGCCCACATCTCTTAAAGCATTTACATCAGGTTGCCCCATAGCTAAAGCGACACGCTCTGGAGTACCAAAAAGGTTTGTTAATACGGGAATGGTATGACCCACAGGATTTTCAAATAATAGTGCCGGACCACCTAAGCGTAATGTTCTATCACTTATTTCGGTCATGGCTAATTCAGTCGATATCGGTTTAGATATACGTTTAAGTTGACCTATTTTTTCTAATTGCGCTATAAAGTCGCGCAAGTCACTGTATTTCATAGAAATAAACTTATAGTAAAGAGTGAGCTATTTAAAAACGAAAACGCCAGCATTGATTGCTGGCGTATTAACAAATGAATCAGTGTTATTTTCTTTTCATTGAATCGAAAAACTCATTATTTGTTTTGGTCATGGCCAGCTTATCAATCATAAACTCCATAGCATCAATCTCGCCCATTTCATGAACTATTTTGCGTAAAATCCACATTTTTTGTAGTTCATCAGGCTTAGTGAGTAATTCTTCACGACGAGTACCACTGCGGTTAAAGTGAATCGCTGGGAATACACGTTTTTCAGCAATTTTACGAGAAAGATGTAATTCCATATTACCCGTACCTTTAAACTCTTCGTAAATAACTTCGTCCATTTTAGAACCCGTATCTACAAGAGCAGTAGCGATAATAGTTAAACTACCACCTTCTTCAATTTTACGAGCCGCACCAAAAAATCGTTTCGGGCGATGTAATGCATTGGCATCAACACCACCAGTAAGGATTTTACCTGACGAAGGAATTACCGTGTTGTAAGCACGTGCTAAACGGGTAATTGAATCTAATAAAATAACAACGTCTTTTTTATGCTCAACTAAACGTTTAGCTTTTTCAATTACCATTTCGGCTACTTGAACGTGACGACTTGCTGGTTCATCAAAAGTAGAAGCGATAACTTCGCCTTTAACCAAGCGTTGCATTTCAGTTACTTCTTCCGGACGTTCATCAATAAGTAATACCATTAATTCGCAGTCAGGATTATTGTGGGCAATACTTTGCGCAATATTTTGTAATAAAAGCGTTTTACCTGCTTTAGGTGGAGCAACAATCAGTCCACGTTGACCTTTACCTATAGGTGAAGCTAAATCTAAAACTCGTGCTGTAATATCTTCTGTAGAACCATTACCACGTTCCATGGTTAAACGGCCGATAGGGTGGATAGGAGTTAGGTTTTCAAAAAGGATTTTATTGCGAGTGTTTTCAGGACGGTCAAAATTTACTTCGTTAACTTTTAAGAGGGCAAAATAACGTTCGCCGTCTTTGGGTGGTCGAATCTTTCCGTGGATACTATCACCTGTACGCATACTAAAGCGTCTAATTTGACTCGGTGATACATATATATCGTCTGGTCCAGCTAAGTACGATGAGTCAGCAGAACGTAAGAAACCAAATCCATCTTGTAGTATTTCTAGTACGCCACCGCCAAATATATCTTCACCACTTTTGGCATGTGATTTTAAAATAGCAAAAATAATATCTTGTTTACGAGTGCGAGCTAAGTGCTCTAATTTCATTGATTCGGCTAATTCAACCAATTCACTGATTGATTTTTCTTTAAGTTCGGTAAGATTCATATTAGGAGGTTCTTAAACTAGTTTTACGTTGTGATACACAATGTATTATGCGATAAACGATTGGGTTGGAGTTGTTAAGGTATTCTTGAAGAACAAATTTAGCACTATTTTGTAAATAGGTAAAGGAAGATCCTATTTATCGTTCTATTTTTTGAATATTATAGTAAAAAATTAAATATATCGTGCTTTTTATCACTTTAAAGACTTCAATACTATTTTTTATTAACCAACGAACCTGTTAAGCTAGCGCCATGAAAAAAACACACTTATCAGAAATAAAGTTCTCAGAACTTGATCTTGCGCCGCAAGTAATAGAAGGCCTCAATCAAATGGGGTTTGAATACTGCACATCCATTCAAGCTAAGTCCTTGCCTGTATTAGTAAAAGGTACTGACATTGCAGGCCAAGCACAAACAGGCGAAGGTAAAACTATTGCCTTTTTAGCGGCAACATTCCACACCTTACTCACTAAACCTAAACCTGAGCATAATCAGCCTCGTGCTTTGATCATGGCTCCAACACGTGAATTAGCCATACAAATACACCGAGATGCTATAGAAATGGCAAAAGCGAGTGGCTTAAAAGTAGCAGTTGTTTACGGTGGTGAAGGTTACGAATCACAACGCCAAGAATTAGAAAACGGAGTTGATATTCTTATTGGTACTTGTGGTCGTTTACTCGATTACTTAAAACAAGGGATATATAACTTAGGCAATATTGAAGTTATTGTACTTGATGAAGCAGATCGCATGTTTGATTTAGGCTTTATTAAAGATATCCGTTATATGTTCAATAAAATGCCTCCGGCAACTGAACGTTTAAGCATGCTATTTTCAGCAACACTTTCTTTTAGAGTAAAAGAATTAGCATTCGAACATATGAATGATCCTGTTAGCGTTGAAGTAGAACCTGATCAAAAAACCAATATTCGCATCTCTGAAGAGCTATTTTATCCTTCAAATGAAGATAAAATGCGATTATTACAAACTTTACTTGAAGAAGAGTGGCCAGAAAAAGCCATTATATTTGCGAATACAAAACACGTTTGTGAAAGATTACATGCGCACTTAGATGCTGATGGTATACGTGTTGGTTTATTAACAGGTGACGTACCGCAAAATAAACGCTTAAAAATTCTTGAGCGATTTACAAATGGGCAATTAGACGTGTTAGTTGCAACTGATGTTGCCGCGCGTGGTTTACATATACCACTAGTAACCCATGTTTTTAACTACGACTTACCTGACGATTGTGAAGATTATGTTCACCGCATAGGTAGAACTGGTAGAGCTGGAGCTTCAGGACAAGCGATTAGTTTTGCTTGTGAAGATTCAGTATTTAACTTACCCGCAATTGAAACTTATATAGAACATTCACTACCTGTAAGTAAATATGATCCAGAATCATTAATTACAGACTTTCCAACACCAAAACCAGTGATTCGTCGTCATAAACCGCATAATGGCGGTCAAAACAGAGGACGTTCACAATATAATAAAGCTCGTAGAAGTTAATTATTTATGACAATGTCTCCTTTATATGCCGTTCTTGATTTGGGTTCTAACAGTTTTCATATGTTAATAACCCGATTAGTTGCTAATAGTGTACAAACTGTAGATAAAGTTAAAAGAAAAGTACGTTTAGCATCAGGATTAAACCATAAAAATAAACTCAGTAACGAAGCTATGTTACGCGGTTTAGAATGTTTACATTTTTTTGCTGAACGCCTACAAGACATACCTCCTGATAATATTAGAATTGTTGCCACTGCGACGCTAAGGTTAGCAACTAACTCACAAGAATTTATTGATAAAGCAGAAAAAGTACTGGGCCGTAAAATTATAGTGCTCTCAGGCTTACAAGAAGCAGAGAATATTTATCTGGGTGTTGCTCATACAAGTGCGAGTGAAGACAAAAGACTGGTTTTAGATATAGGTGGGGCCAGCACAGAACTCATTGTTGGCAACGCGTTTGATGCCATTAAAGTGTCTAGCGTAAATATGGGCTGTGTTACATTTAACCAGCAATATTTTATTGGTGGCGAGCTATCAAAAAACAATATGGATAAAGCCAAAGAGGAAGCTAAGAAAATATTAGCGCCTTTAGCTGATGAATATAAAAATATTGGTTGGCAATCAGTTTTAAGTAGTTCAGGTATTATTCAAGCCCTCGCTGAAATTCTTAGAGCTAATCACCAACCCGCTATTATTGCCCTGTCTTTTTTATATTCTTTAGAGAGTGCATTAATTAATAGTAAAAATATTGATAATGTTTCTATTACTGGCTTAACCCTCGATAGACAACCGGTTTTTGCAAGTGGTTTAGCCATTCTTATTGCCGTATTCGAAGCTTTAGATATAACAGAGTTACAATTATCAAGCGGTGCACTACGCGAAGGATTATTGTACGAAATGCTCCCTAACATGCGCCAAATTAACATTAGACAGCGCACGGTAAACTCCCTTGCTGAACGATTTCACGTCGATAAAGAACATGCTTCTCGCGTATCAAAACAAGCACAAGTTATTTTTGATAGCTTTAGTGAACACTTGCCATTAAAAAAAGATAACAGCTTTAAGTTATTATTGGCGAGCTGCGCATTACATGAAATTGGTTTATTACTCGAATTTAAAAACCAACAAGAGCATGGCGCTTATATAATAAAAAATGCCGACTTACCCGGATTTGACCAAATTGATAAACAACTGCTCGCGACCTTTATCCAACTGCAAAAATCTAATATTGATTTGAGTAAGTTAAAAGAACAAACAGCCACGAACTACAAAAATGCGTGTTATTTATTGATTATATTGAGATTGGCGATTATTTTTTGTCAAAGACGAAATGACAATGAACTTCCAACTATCACCACCAATATTTGTAATCGAAATATCTCTCTGCGTTTACCGCAAAAATGGTTAAAGTCTCACCCGTTGATGATTGATGAATTAACACAAGAAAGCTTATATTTAGGGACTTTAGGCGTATCGTTAAGTTTATTAGATGATCTCAATTTAGAATAAAAAAAGAAGATTTTTGATGAAATAGGTATAGCACCTGTTTTATTATAAAATTAATAGCTATAACGCAAAAATCAAGTTGCTCTTTCGAGGAACTTGCTCTAGAAATTTATGTCATTTTCCGTTAGCGAATTTGAATCGCTGGGGCAGTATTAATTTCACCGTCAGATGATATAGTAGCGGCATTATTGTCACATAATAAAACTGCTGTACTACCATCTTGTTGTTCTCGAATGTAAGCCAGATCATAACCAAATTGAGTTAAGCTACTAGCAGCAAACTTTTGTGCTAATGATAACTTGTCCCATAGAGTAGATTGATCTTCTACACTTACTCTCCTTTCTAATAACGCCTCCCTTTCTAAAATCGCCTGCATAATTAACCTCTTTACGATAAAACAAGAAAAGTTTTTTCTTCACGTTCGCAACCGTACTCTAGATTAATTCGTTATGCAACTGTTTAAATTTCAAGCTAACAAGTAACTTACTCATTATTAACATTTTGTTAACAATGAGTATTTGTATGACGTCATTTAAATAAAAACTTATTATAAAATTTAAAAACACTACGTATAATCATTACATTATTTAAATATGGGTTTATAGATTATGGGTCAAGTATTAACAGAATTAGTCTCCTTACTCCAGCTAGAAAAAATTGAACACGGTATTTATAGAGGTCAATCTCAAGATCTCGGCTTTAAGGCCCTTTTTGGTGGTCAAGTTATGGGACAAGCCGTATCTGCAGCGCAGGAAACGGTTACAGAAGATAGAGTCATACATTCACTACATTCATACTTTTTAAGAGCAGGTGATGCAAATAAAGCCGTTGTTTACGAAGTAGAAAACCTACGAGATGGTAAGAGTTTTAACACCAGAAGAATTAAAGCAATTCAAAATGGTAAACCTATATTTTATATGACCGCATCATTTCAAGTGGCAGAGAAAGGGTTTGAACATCAAGATCTTATGCCAAGCGTGCCAGGACCTGATGACGTTAAGTCGTATAACGATTTTATTTTTGATCATCAAGAATACATACCTGAAAGTATTCGCGGGAAATTTTTAGCCGAGAAGCCCATCGAAGTTAGACCCGTGCAAGAATACAACTGGGTGCATCCAGAAAAGTCAGATCCACTTTGCCAAATGTGGATAAAAGCAAATGGTTCGTTGTCTGATGATCCACGCACACACTTTTGTATGCTAGCTTACTGTTCCGATTTCCAGTTTTTAACCACGTCTTTAATGCCTCATGCTGCTAGCCATTGGCACCCTAACTTTCAAATAGCTTCAGTTGATCACGCGATGTGGTTTCATCGCCCTTTTAAAATAGATGAATGGTTGCTGTATTCTACTGATAGCCCGTCGGCTTGTGGTGGAAGAGGTTTAGTGAAAGGACAAATCTATAATCAAAAAGGTGAGTTAGTTGCATCCACGATGCAAGAAGGTGTGATAAGACAACGCTAGTTGTCTCAGTGGTTACTTGTAAAATAATAAGTAACCACATTTATTTAACTTTAATCTTTATCGACAATTTTACGCCAGTCATTACCAGTAGGATGTTGAAAAATACGCAAGCCAAATAATGGTGCCATGGCAAAAATATGATCAAAAATATCCGCCTGAATAGCTTCGTATCTTGCCCAATTTTGATCATTACTAAAACAATAAAGCTCTAATGGAATACCCGATTCTGTTGAGGCTAATTGCCTGACCATACAAGTCATTTCACGATGTATTTTAGGATGTTGATTTAAGTAAGCTGTAATATAAGCTCTGAATGTACCAATATTCGTTAATTGTCTGCTGTTATTTATATCATTAGGGTCTAAGTTTAAAGCTAAACAAGCTTCACTAATTTCTGCTTTTTTTTCTGCTAAATATTGGGTCAATAACTTAATTTTAGCCAACGCTTCTAATTCATTGCTTTGATAAAATTTAACACTGCCAATATCGATAATAACGGAACGCTTAATACGTCGACCACCCGAATGTATCATACCTCGCCAATTTCTAAACGAACCACTAATCAGCGCATAAGTCGGAACTGTAGTTATCGTATTATCAAAGTTTTTTACTTTTACTGTATTCAGGCCTATTTCTAGTACATCACCATCGGCTCCATACGTTGGAAGTTCAATCCAGTCACCAGGCGCTACCATTTTATTCGCTGATATTTGAATACTAGCAACTAGCCCTTTAATGGTGTCTTGAAACACCAATAACAGTACGGCTGTTAATGCACCTAAGCCACTCAATAAGTAAAAAGGAGATTTACCTAAAATAAAAGAAATCGCTAAAATACTCGCAACTAAATAAACAATAAGTTTAATAACTTGTATCGAAGAGTTTAAGGGTAAATATCGCTCTCTCGCTGTTCGGGTGTATGAGCTTTTAATCACATTTAATAATGAATCAATACAACGAGCTACCTGAAAACTAATAGCTATTTTTGCAAAAGTTAAAAAGAAATGTCCGAGTAAACTTTCAGGATCTAAAAAATGAGGAGTTAAAAACCACAAAAATAAGAAAGGAGTTAATAGAGCAATACGAGAAAAAACATTATGCTCAAGCAATAAATCATCCAATGTATTTTTTGAATGCTCTACTATTTTATGGATCATCACCAACAACTGGTGCTTTGACAGATAATAACTGACGCCACACAAAATAAAAATAAGTGCCGTACCTACCCAAGCTGTTGCATAAGGAAGATATTCTACACCTACGTTTTGTTTAACCAACCAAGCACTTATCATTTCTATCATAAAACAACCTTGTTTAAATTTTGAATGATGATTTTATTTTTTATTTAACATGGAAAATGTTGTGTCTTTATCTTCCCACATTTGATTCACATATTTTTGAAAACTAATCTTAAACGCGCGATCATTAAAGTAATCACCCTTTAATTCTGACGCCACATCAGTTGTTTCAATGTTTACTCTGACTTCTTTCACATTACCACAAACAAAATCATAAAAGCTTGGAATACCATCAGGGTAAACAATAGTAATGTTAACTATTTTCGTTAAATGCTCGCCCATGGCATCAAGTACAAAACCAATACCGCCTGCTTTAGGTTTGAGTAAATGCTGGTAAGGTGATTTTTGTTTTTTATGTTTTGCAGAAGTAAATCGCGTACCTTCAATAAAACTCATGACACTAACTGGCTTATATTTAAACTTTTCACACGATTTACGCGTGGTTTTTATATCTTCACCTTTTAAATGAGGATTCTTTTTCAAAAAAGCTTGGCTATGTCTCTTCATAAACGGGAAATCAAGCGCCCACCATGCGATCCCTAAAAAAGGCACATAAATCAGTTCTTTTTTTAGGAAGAACTTTAAAAAAGGTATTTGTCCGTGAAGCACTCTTTGTAGAATTAATATGTCGACCCAACTTTGATGATTACATAACACTAAGTACCATTCACGCATACTTAAGCCATTCAACCCCTCAGTTTTAATGTCTACACGATAAAATAATTTTTGGTTCACCGTATTAATAGCAACCCAATTACTGGCCATTTGATCTAATAAATAACTGAAAAATGTACGCGAAATTTTAAGTGGAATAAGAGCTTTTAATAAAGAAAATATAATAATTGGGATCAACCAAAACAATGTATTAATTACATACATTAAGAAGGAAAAAACACAAATAATAATAGACGGTAAAAAATTTAACATAATCTTACTCTACGTAACCTTAAACATACTTTAACTAAACAAAATCAAATCAATCAATAAGCACTAATTTTAAGCACTTAGCCTTCAATATACTTTCTTTGAAGTGTATACACATTCAATCAAATAATAGTTTATATAATTTTCATGATTTTAACCAACAATAAAGGCTTTGAGAGTTATATTAACTTGTTGTAAAAACATTCAAATAAAAAATATCTACCCACTTTTGTTCTAAAAAATGAAATTTCATCACTATAAAACACTATCCTTAAAGGTTTTATCAACTAAAAGCATTAAAAATAGCTTTCTTGTCTAAAAATCCATAAAAAGTTCATTGCATATTTATAAGGATTTAGTCATTCTACACTAGGGGCAATTGATCTTGTTAAAAGGCTTTTAAGTTTAAAAGCTATGCTATGAAAGTCAATGGCTCCAAATACCAATTTGGGAGAACTAATGAAATTTAATCGCGCTGTAATTAAAGTTGGAAGTGCGCTAGTAGCACCTGATAATAAAGGCTGTAGCGGTAAGCACATACTTGCCATCGCCCGTTTTATCACGGAGTGTAATCTAGCAGGCAAAGAAATTATTCTAGTATCATCTGGTAGCGTAGCTGCTGGGCGTAAACTTATTCAGCATGGCTCTCCTGTTCCCTCTATTCCCGTAAAGCAAGCTATGGCTTCTGTTGGTCAAATGCAGATGATGGCGAACTGGCAACGTTTTTTTGATGTTCCTTGTAGCCAATTACTGATCACTCACGGTGATCTGAAAGACCGTGAACGCTACATCAATATTAAAAATACACTGCGTATTTTACTCGCCAATAATATTATCCCTATTGTTAATGAAAACGATACGGTGGCAACAGATGAATTAAAAGTGGGCGATAACGATAACCTAGCAGCATTAGTTGCATTGGTTAGTGAAGCAGATTGTTTATTTATATTAAGTGATATTGACGGGGTTTATGATAAAAATCCTAAAACTAATCCTGACGCAATCATGATCCCCGAAATTAAAGAAATAACACCTGAAATATATGCAATGGCAGGTAGTACCAATAATGTTATTGCAACTGGCGGAATGAAAACTAAAATTCAAGCGGCTGAAAAAGCAGTAGAAAACGGCATTGAAACTTACATTATTAATGGAAGTGACAGCACGGTTTTTGAAAAACTACTTAAAGGTGAGAACCCAGGTACACGTTTTGTTGCAAATCAGGCTGCCACAAAAGCTAAAAAGCACTGGCTCAAGCATACCTTAAAAAGTAATGGTCATGTTATGCTAGATAAAGGTGCAATAAACGCCGTTGTAAATAAAGGTGCTTCGCTTTTACCTTCAGGAATAAAAAGCATTTCCGGTGATTTTTCTGCAGGTGATTCTATCGATATTATAGATTGCGAATCAAAAAAAATTATAGCTAAAGGCATTTGCCAGTATGGCCATCGCGACTTATCGCGCATTCAAGGTAAAAACAGCGACCAAATAGAAGCTATTTTAGGCTTTCGTCCAAGTAAAGTCGTTATTCATCGAGACGATATGGTCGTTTTATCTAAGTAACTCGAAATAAAAATAAGTAACATACATTTTTGATTAATAGAATTGGTATTAAACAATGAACTCTTCAACAAATTTTAATATGGCTGAAATGGCTGCCCAAGCGAAGGTAGCAAGTAGAGCTGTAGCACAATTAACCACTACGCAAAAAAATCAATTATTAACAGCAATGGCAAGTGAGATTGAAGCACAAAGCCAATTTATTATTGATGAAAACCAAAAAGACATTGAAGCTGGCCGAGCTAAAGGCTTAAGTGAAGCAATGCTCGACAGGCTTTTATTAACGCCGCAACGTATTATTGATATTGCTGATGCTATTCGTGAAATAGTTACATTACAAGATCCTGTTGGCGATATTAGTAATCTATCGTTACGCCCTAATGGTATGCAAGTAGGAAAAATGCGTATTCCTTTAGGCGTTATCTCAATGATTTATGAAGCTCGCCCTAACGTAACCGCTGAATCTGCAGCCTTGTGTATTAAATCAGGTAATGCCGTTATTTTACGTGGTGGCTCAGAAGCCATTCATAGTAACTTAGCCTTAGCTAACTGCTTACATAAAACCATGGAAGCTAACAGCATTGATAAAAATATAGTGTCTGTTATTCCTGATACCAGCCGTGAAGTAATAGAGCAATTACTAAAACAGCGCGATACGATAGATTTAGTGATCCCTCGAGGTGGTGAAGGACTTATTCGTTACGTAACTGAAAATAGTCAAATACCTGTTATTCAACATTTTAAAGGGGTTTGTCATTTATTTATTGATAAGTTTGCCGATCTAAATAAAGCGACCAATATTTTAGTCAATGGTAAAACTCAGCGTCCTAGTGCTTGTAACTCAATTGAAACGGTTTTAGTTCATAAAGATATCGCCGAACAGTTTTTACCTTTAGCGGCTCAAGCTTTAAAGCCAGCCAATGTAAAAGTGCATGCTTGTGAACAAAGTATTAAATACTTCGATAATGCTGAACTTGCAACTGATGACGATTTCCATGCTGAGTACCTAGCACAAGAGGTAGCCATTAAAATTATTGACGGTTTCGACGCTGCGATTGATCATATAAATGAATACACTTCAGATCACACAGAAGTCATTGTTACCCAAGACACCAGCCGAAGCCAACAGTTCATCAGACAAATTAACTCGTCTGTCGTGATGGTAAATGCATCGTCACGTTTTTCAGACGGTGGGCAACTAGGTTTAGGTTCTGAGATTGGAATTTCTACGAGTAAACTTCATGCTTATGGACCTATGGGGCTTGCTTCCTTAACTACTGAAAAATTTGTGGTTTATGGCGATGGACAAGTACGAGATTAGTCGTCTTAGCCACAGTTAAATTAAGGAATTCCACTTTATATGAGAATGTTGATATCAACATTACAAAGCAGTTTGTTTATTGTATTTATTATCTTTTGCTTAAACGTTAATGCAGAAGATAATAAAGAACAGCTGCTTTCTCACGTAAAACAATACCAAAATCTTTTATTAGATAATAAGTTTGAAGATGCGGCAGTTGAAGCTGAAAAAGCTTACACCTTATCTCAAACCTTATTTAAACCAACTAGTGCTAATCATATCGCTATTTCTGAAGACTACGCGTTAATACTGTTACAAATAGAAAGATATAAGCAAGCTATTCCGTTATTACAGTCTCTTGTTAAAATAATAGCGCAAAAGTACAGCACACATGATGAAAAGCTGATCCCTTTACTAGGAGATTTAAAGCTCGCCACTCGAAATATTAACCCTGATCTCAGCCAAGAATATGCCATACGTCAGACACAATTGTATTTACGCTATAATAGTAATGAGTATGTAGATAGCTTAAAAAATCAATCATTACAGTCGACTCAACAAGCCAAAAACTTAGCTGACGATTTAACTAAAATCACAAAAAAAACTTATAAAATTATGGATGCTGGTCAATGGGATCTTATTTATAACGAAGACAGCGATTTTAATTTTAAACAATTAATTAAACAAATGGATATGGGCTACCGTTCAGCGCTGGGCTTTCTTATTTCATTTAATATTTTATCTAAACCGCCTGAAGAAAAACTAACCGCAGTATTCTTCAGCTCAAGAGCTGATTACAAAGCATATTTACATAGCCAAAAAAGTCACAATGCATCAGCAGCAGCTCAACTATCTACGGGAATTTATGCCCAACACCTCAACACACTTTTTTTATTCGACCATCAACTAACAAATAATCGAAAAAACAAATTCAGGGTGTTATCAACACTTCGTCATGAAATTGCCCATCAGCTCTTCTTTAATTTAGGTTTACAGAGTCGTTCAAAGAATGTTGAATATCCTCGTTGGTTAGGAGAAGGTCTTGCAACATCATTAGAATTTCACAATATAACTCAAATTTCTGGACCACAAACCTCAAACTATTCTTTTAGACGCTTGATTAAACTTAAAAAACAACTGAAAAAAGGGCCTTTAACGCCCATTTCTGACATTGTATCAATTCGAGCCGGATCTGAAGGAATAACCAGCAAAAACAATCCAGATATTTATGAATTAGGTGGCTTTCTTGTGCGATTTTTATATGAATATCATCCAGATGAACTTAGAGAATATATTAAATATTTAACTAAAACTCATCGCACTAAGCTCTCTATCCGATCGCCTATTTTTTATCGTTATTTTGGTGATCGAGAATCATTACAGCAGTCATTCGATAATTATATAGCTAATTTAATCAAGCAAATGGATGATAAACGCGCTAAATATTATAAAAACAAAAAAGCGATTGAGTAATAGCCTTATAGGCGACGGTAATACCGCAATCGTTCAAGCACAATTGAACCGGTATTTGGCAATATTCAGATTAATGAAGGTATGAACAAGTTTAATCTATTACCTTAAAACTCTCGGAGTTTTAGTATATCGCTTGACACTAAAATATCTGAAACGATATAGTTCAGCACTAATAGGAATCAAGGATGATTGTTAATTATTTCTTAGTTAACATAACCTCTTAAAATAATGGAATATAAAATGGATTTAGCCACGACAAGCCCGCAAAAAAATAGCCTTACCTTAGAAAAATTTGAAGAACATCTACATAAAGCGATTGATAAGCCAACCACAAACTTTCGCATGAGAAAAATAGGCCCTTCTAGGCAAGGAAAAAGAAGAGAAGTAAAAGTTCATAATGGCGCTCATAGAGCAACGTGGGCTAAAACAATCATATACCCGTAACCATTCAAGATGCAGGTTTCAGTGGGAACTAAAAACAATTTAGGCACAGATTTCACGTTCCAAACGAAATCTAAGGTCTACATCCATGTATGCAAGGCATTAAGTTTACGTCATGGTTATTCTCGGTAACTGCTCCTGCGTTACCCTAATGTCCTACATCCATGTAGGAACCTGACTAAAGTTAATAAGCCCCATAAATTGTTTTTAGACCCATCGAAGAAGCGCTTGAGCAAAATCACTTCTGCGTTAATGCTTTTTATAAGGGAACAACCATTATTACAAAGCATTGCCTTGAATTGATATTGCTCAAGTGCTCTGAAATATGCATCTTGAGTGGTAACGGGTATAAATATCCACTTAAGAACCATCAGCATTAATGTATTTCTTAACTTTAAACAAAATGATTTAAATCAGGCCGATTACAGTAAATTAAAAGCACTAGCTATGGCTGGTATTAAACAATATTGGTCTAACACCATAACGGTTGATGGAGTGCGTTTTAACGTAACCGTCAATGCTTTACATAAAAATAGCAGCGATGCTATTCCTGTTGATTTAAAAATAGAAGAAAGCCCTAACTATGCTAGGTCAATGAATCCAGCAATATTGGGGATAGATGCAAGCTTCATTTATCAAAAAGGTCAAAGTGCAAACCGTATTCCCGAAAAACAAATTGATGATGATTTTAAGTTAGTTTCAGCTCATGAATTTGGCCATTCAGTTTTAATGTACGTTGGCGGTATAACTTTATCTTGGGGGCACAAAGATTCTACTAACACGCTATTTCAAAATATAAAATCATCGACATCTGGATACCCTACGAGTGGGAAGCTTGATTTAATGAAATATTATGATCAGAAAAAACAAAAAGAACAAAAATTTCAGAGGGTTAATGACTCAGTCGCAATGGAAATAGATATTAAACGCTTAATATGGAGTTCAGAAATTGTATGGACAGCTTAAAAAATGGCTACAAATATTTACTGGTAATACTAACGGCTATACTACTCAGTGCTTGTTCAAATATTTACTGGGGAAATATTATAAATGAGACCAATGACGTTATTACGATAAAGCTTACTTTCGTAAACGAATACGGTAAGCATTTTTTGGAAATGAATCCAATTAGAACGAATGAAAATAGTATATGGGAATATGAACAATCATCACTGTTTACAGACAAAATGGATAAAGATTTATTTATGGTTGAGGCAACAAACAATACTGGTTGTACTATTATTTTTGACCGTAAAGCAATAGAGAAAAAAGTTGGGAAGAATAGACAAATAATAGTAATTACACCACAAGATTTTATCGATGCTTGTGACATAAAAGCGAACAAGACTAGCGTTAAATTAAAGAACTAAGCATAGGTGTCAATTTATTCAGGTATTGGGGCTTGAAGCCCGCTTTATCGTATAAGTAAACATTAAAGGCTTAATATGGAGTTCAGAAATTATATGGAAAGTTTAACTAATCTCTATAAATATATCCTAATGCTGTGTTTTCCTTTATTTCTCAGTGGCTGTTCAAATATTTATTGGGGGAGCGTTAAAAACACTACTAATGAGGTTGTGAAGGTAAAATTAATTTTTAAAAATGAATATGGGACTCACTATTTGGAATTACCTCCTTTAAAGCCAATGGGTCATGAGTTATGGGATTATGAGCAGTCTTCGTTAACTATTACCAAAATCGATAAAAATTTATTTGTTGTTGAAGCAACAAATAGTGAAGGATGCACTATTACTTTTGACCGTGCTGCAATAGATAAAAAAGTAGAAAACCATGAGTTAGAAGTTGTTATTACACCACAAGATTTTATCGATGCTTGTGGAACAAAAATAAACCAAGACTAGAGTTAAATTAAAGAACCAAGAACTAACGCCAGGTCCTGAGGAGAATCTTTCCTTTGGCTTCTTGCTGGCTATAATCGACTTTCCCCAAACAACATAGTAACAGCAGCCTGTATGATGATTTTGTTGGTGCTTTTAAAATACATAGGTGTTTTTTCAAAATAAAAGCTTAGGATATAATGGCTTAGTCTGGCCTCGAATTAACTATTAATACCACTTAATTCTCATTAAGGTGCGACACTAACGACGCAAGCCCTTTTCCTTTATTGAGTATTTTCCAAGCGATATATAATTGGCTTTCATGTAACGACTCTTTTAATGGAACAACAACAAGTTCACCAGCATCTAGTAAATGTTGAATACGTTCTATAGGTAAAAAACCTCCGCCCAACCCTGCTGTTATTGCTTTAATTTTTTGTTCAACTGTTGATACGTATAAGTGTTTACTTTGTTCAATAAACCCCGCAGTTGTTTTAGCTACAATACTTTTTGCGCTATCGTGCACAATAATCGTTCGGTAATTTATGAGGTCATCTTGTGATATTGGTGTTGTTATATTAGCTAACGCATGAGAATTATTAACACAAAAAAGCATATGTAATACAGTAAAAGGAATAGCCCTTATCCCTTTTTGAATTGGCACAGGAGCAGAAGCGCCAATCAATAAATCAACCTTATCATCAATTAATGCTTCCCAAGTTCCATTAAGTACCTCTTCTTGTATATCTAATTCTACATTTTTGTGATCATCTAAAAATTGTTTAAATACAGGTAATACCTTGTTGATATCAATAATAGAATCGATAGCGATACGGATTTTAGGCTCCCAGCCATTAGCGATTGTTTTTGTTTGTTCAGATATTTTGTTTATAGCGAGTAAAATATGGCGACCTTCCTCCAGTAAATATTTCCCTGCCGGTGTTAATACTGAGCGTCGCCCTTGCCGCTGAAATAAAGTAACATCAAGTTGCTCTTCTAACTTCTGCACAATATAAGACAAAGCCGAAGGAACTTTATTTAAGTGTTCTGCCGCAGAAGCGTAACTTCCGCGTTCAGCAATAGCATCTAATACCAATAAAGATTCAATAGAAATTGAAGGAGTATTCATCGAGTTAAAACCTAAAGTAATAGAGAACACCATATTGTTCAAAAATTTTGAACAAATCAAACAAATTATCGTAGTTATTTAAATAAATAATATTACTTACAATCTATTCACTGGCTAAATAGAACCTATTAACACTATTAAGAGCCGTTTTTACTTAACTAGAGAGAATAAGATTATGACAACTTCAATTATTAAAAAATTAGTAACATCTACGCCAACCAATAGCACATTACCTTTACGTTTAATTGCTGGCATTATTTTTAGTGCACATGGCGCGCAAAAATTATTTGCTTGGTTTGGTGGTTACGGCTTAGAAGGCACAGGCCAATGGATGGATTCTATTGGATTATCGCCAGGTTATTTTATGGCTTTAGGTGCAGGTAGTGCAGAGTTCTTTGGCGGACTTTTATTACTGTTAGGTTTATTTACCAGAGCATCTGGCGCGGTTTTAACATTTACCATGATTATTGCCATATTTAGTGTTCATTTTACCAATGGTTTATTTATGAGTAACAACGGTTACGAATTTGCCTTAGCTTTATTAGGAATGAGTTTAGCTTTAGCGATTCAAGGTGGCGGAAAATACGCTTTAGACAATATTATCGCTAAAAATCTGTAATTTATTCAATAAACTAGGAGAAAAGTTATGGGATTAATCGTTAACGGAAAATGGGTCGACCAATGGTACGACACAGAAGCAAGTAAAGGTGAGTTTGTGCGACAAGATAGCCGCTTTCGCCATCAAATATCGGCAGATCCAAGTAGCCAATATTATGCAGAAAAAGACAGATATCATTTATATGTATCTCTTGCTTGCCCATGGGCACATCGCACGCTTATTTTTAGAAAATTAAAGCAGTTAGAAGATATTATCTCAGTGAGTGTTGTTAAGCCTGAAATGCTAGATAACGGTTGGGAGTTTGGTGAAAAGGGTGATCCGCTATATCAATTAGATTATGCCTATCAGCTTTACCTAAAAGCCGCACCAGATTATCAAGGTAGAGTAACAGTCCCTATTTTGTGGGATAAAAAAACACAAACTATTGTTAATAACGAGTCGATTGAAATTATTAGAATGTTTAATACCGCGTTTAATGATTTAACAGGTAATAGCGATGATTATTACCCTGACTCTTTACAGGAACAAATTGAAACCGTAAATGAACGAATTTATCACACCGTGAATAACGGCGTTTACCGAGCTGGTTTTGCTACAACTCAAGCAGCGTATGAAGAAGCTTATTACGAATTGTTTGATAGCTTAGATTGGTTAGAACAACATTTATCGACAAACCGTTACCTTGTTGGTGAACATCTTACTGAAGCTGATTGGCGCTTATTTACAACGCTAGTTCGGTTTGACGCGGTATATCACGGACATTTTAAGTGTAATAAGCAAAAACTTAGCGAATATCACCATATTTATAATTACGTTAAAGCGTTATATCAAGTCAACGGTATTAAAGAAACAGTGGATTTGGAATATACCAAGCAACATTATTATGCGAGTCATAAAACTATTAACCCTACGCTTATTGTGCCTCTTGGCGGTATTTGTAACTTTGATGAAGCTCACGATCGCGATAGAAGTTATTAAGACATAAATTATATAGATAGGAGTAAACCATGATTAAACATTATCCTTTTAACCAGTTAGGTAAAGCTAATCATGGTTGGTTAAAAGCAAATTTTCACTTTAGCTTTGCTCATTATTACAACCCAAAACGAATGGGGTTTGGTGTACTACGTGTTGTTAATGATGATGCTATTAATGCAAATACAGGCTTTCCGGCGCATCCGCATAACAACATGGAAATTATCACCATAGTGCGCTCTGGCGCAATTCATCATCAAGACAGTGAAGGAAATAAAGGCATCACTCAAGCAGGCGAAGTACAAGTTATGAGTGCGGGTAGTGGTATTGTTCATTCAGAATATAACCGAACTAAAGATCCTTTAACTCTTTACCAAATATGGATACAGCCAAATAAGCAAAACGTAACACCGCGCTGGGACAGCAAGCTATTTCCAACAAACTATGTAACCAACACATTACCTTTATTGGTTTCAGGCTATGAAGAAGACAAAGATAACGCTTTGTTTATTCATCAAGAAGCTAGAATATTTGGTGGCAAAGTAAAACAGGGTATAAAGCTTACTCATAAAATAACTCATCAAGCTTATATATTAGCTTCAAAAGGGAATTTTGAATTAACCAACAGCGGCCACTTAACAGTTATGCAAAAGGGTGACGGAGCGGAAGTGACTCAAACGAAAGAAGTTACCATTACCGCAACAAGTGACTGTGAAATAGTCATTATTGATGTACCTAGCTAAGCTAAAGACTATTTACTTAAGCTTCTGCTACTCAAACAGTTAAAAAGCTCGAATACAAAATCTCTAGCTTTTTAACTGTTTATATTTATTACATATTATTTTTATAAAGCTCATTTATTTATTGCTATCAAGCGCTTAATCTGTAGAATTCGTGTTAATGATCTCTTATAAAGTCATAACGTGCTAAAAACTCCATTAACTAAATTATTGCTACTTAGCTTTATTTTACTCAGCCATTTATTCAGTATACTCATGCCTGCTAGCGCAGCGATGAATATGCATGCGTCGAATATGCAGGTTAATGATTTAGCACCTATTTGTAGTGGTAACGGTAAAATTAGATGGATCAAGTTATCTGAATATTACCAAACAGGAAAACTGACTTTTTTAGAAAAACCTTCTGTTAGTGATAAAACTGAACAAAATAATAATACGTGCCCAATATGCTCTATTTACACTCAATTAGATAACCTTTCTACAGGACTTGTTTCTGCTCATTCACTTACGCTAGACAACCAAACCTATCAAGCACGTTTTAATTTTTTACAGCATTTTACACAACGTAATACCTTAACACCTAGCTCTAGAGATCCTCCTTCCCTTATCTCAATTTAAACATTACATTTTATTTATTATTTTTAAGGGAAACTTATGTCTTTTTATACAAAAGCAGCTTGTGCTGTTGCTATTTCTTGTTTATCTGTAGCCGTTCAAGCCCATAATGGTGTTGATCATACAAAACAAACTAAACACCACGATAATCCTAAAGTATTACCGCAAACTCATGCGCCTATCGGGGTAATGGGTGATCATATGCATCAAGCAGGCGAATTTATGTTTTCGTATCGCTACATGGATATGGATATGTCGGGAAATTTACAAGGTAATGACGACATTTCATCAGATCAAATAGCGACCACAGTACCCAATAAATTTGCCAGCATGCCAATGATGCCACCAACGGTTCGCGTTGTTCCTCAAACCATGACCACCAAAATGCATATGCTCGGTTTTATGTATGCACCCACTAACGATTTAACTTTAATGTTAATGGTTAATTACCTTGAAAGAGACATGCTTTTATCAACCTATAAAGGCATGATGGGCACAAAGCAATTAGGTAACTTCAATACCGAAAGTGAAGGGCTAGGCGATACAAAGCTTGGCTTGCTTTATCGCTTACACGATAACGACACCCATCATTTTCATATGAATGTAAATTGGCAAATACCAACAGGTGATATTGATAAAACCGCGGAAGTATTAACGCCAATGAATATGCGTACTAACATGCGTATGCCTTATGCCATGCAACTAGGCTCAGGATCAAACATAGTAGAATTAGGTACTACATATAATGGCTATGTTAATAAAAGTAATTGGGGTGCCCAAATATTATATAGCACAGCCTTAGACACTAACGACGAAGGTTATCAAGTAGGTGATAAAATGCAGTTAACCGCTTGGTATGCACATCAACTAACCGATATATTGAGTAGTTCGTTACGTTTGCATTATATAAATACCGATGAAATAGACGGTATAGATAATAAAATAATGGCTCCCGTGGCTACAGCAAATCCTGAAAACTATGGTGGTGATTATATTAATGCTTCATTTGGCTTAAACACCGTATTTGCCAATAAACATCGTGTTTCGTTTGAGTATTCAGTTCCTTTAAAGCAAACCGTAAATGGTGTGCAGATGGAAATGGATAAAATGTTGACTGTGGGTTATCAAATTGCTTTTTAAGATAAAAAGTACGTAAACCGTGACTTAATAGAAGCCCGTAATTAACCTGAACTCGGGTTAAAAGATATTTAACGAAATTGAAATATAACAAAAAATATTTTTATTGAGTCTCTAGCTTGATAGTTTTTCTTAATTCAAGGCAAGTTTCGCGTCATTAGCTGGTCTATTGCAAGTAAATTTAACGCTGAAATTAGAAAAAATAGCTGCTAGAGCAGTATTTGTTAAGCCGAGTTTAGGTTAATTAATATTTACGATTTTTTTTTATTTCTTTTCTATACAAAAGAATATTCTGATAGAATTCCTAATCGGAAGAAAAATATACTATAAAAAAAGGAATAACACATGTCAGATACAGAAATAACACCTGAAACAGAAAATGCTTTTGAAGCACCTAAAGCTGATTTATCAACCCCCTCGACAGATAAACCTATTTTACAAATGAAACGTTTTTCAGCGTGGGGGGTTTTTGGGTTATCAATTATAACATTTGGTATATATCTTATTTATTGGATGTTTACTCGAGTTAATAAGATAAATACTCTATCTAAAGTAGCTAAAGCTAATGTTATAGGAATGTATATTTACATAGCTGCTAGCATCTTTTCTAATGTTGTATTATACGGTTTTACTTTGGTTAACGTTAGCCTTGCTCTATCGCTTATTTCATTGGTTGCATTTTATGTGGCTATATACTCCCTTAGAAGCGCTATAACAGAAGTGATAAACGAAGGAACTAAAGAGAAAGTAAAAATAGGTCCAATTAAAACATTTTTCTTTAATATCCTTTACTTCCAATACAAAATTAACGAAGCAATTGACAATCAAAGAGAATAATTTGAACTAGGTTATTCAACTTAATAAAAAAGAGCCTGATGGCTCTTTTTTTGTATCTCGTTTTCCATTTCTCAACACTAGTTTGTTTATTAATGGTATTGGGTTACAACAGCCCTGCATGTTTTACACTTAAATAGGTGTTAATCACTTGCGGTAATAAATGTTCGGGTTGGCTATTAACACAAATAATATTTTCTTTTCGGAGCCGGTTTAGGTTTTTACGATAAATATTTTGTAAATCAATAGCAGCGCAGTACCTATGGGCTTCGCTTAGCGTTTCAATATCAGCAGATACCGTTTCTGTTAAGGCAACATTTTCAATATTCACTAAAGCAACAAGATGGTGCCGCTGTAAGTTTTTCAGTGCAGGTAATAACTCTTCAATACTTTGATCGTTTAGCGTAGTTACCATCAAAACGAGCGCGCGTTTACTGCGTTTTTTTAGTAAATGGGTTACCGCTTGTTGGTAATCACTTGTGGTTTCATCAGGGTGCAAATCATAAAAATGGTTCATAACTCGAGATACATTCTGTGCGCCTTTAACCGCAGGTAACCAACGTTCTTTTTGATTAAAGCTTTGCATACTAAACCAATCACCTTGTTTTAAGACCGTGTGACTAAGCATAAGCAATGCGTTTAATGCCGCATCAAAATGTGAACCTATAGCGGTTTCTATATTCATTTTATTCCCCGCATCAAGCATCACCACAACATGCTGGTTTTGCTCTTCTTGATATTCTTTGGCAATAAGTTTTTGTCGTTTACTGGTAGCTTGCCAATCAATTTGCCTAATACTGTCGCCTTGACGAAATTCACGTAATTGATGAAATTCAGTGCCACCACCACGCTTTTTCATTTGCTTTAAACCATTAATTGGTTGGTTTTGCACACCGTTAAGACTTTGCTGTTTTAAACGCTCAAAATCAGGGTAAGTTTTAACGGTAATGGTATCGTTCACTAACCAATAGCTTTGCCATAATCGTGCTGGTGAAGTTAAGCAAAACTCGATAGGACCGACTATAGCTTGCCCTCGCTGCGTTGATTTTAATTTAAAACGCACAGTAGCTTTTTGATTCGCAAAGATATGAACAATGTTAGGTAAACCTGCCAATTGAAACTGTTGACCTACATGCTCTCTAATTGATAATGCATATTGGCTATTACTGTTATTCTCAATAATATATTCAATACTATGCCAGCGATTAAAGCTTAGTTTATTGCTTGCTAAACGGGTAATGCTTAACTGAGGAGGTTTTCTACTTTGACTAAAATCGACAATACAAAACAACGTAATTAAAAGTGCACATGCGTCGATAAAACTTAGATAGCTAGTTTCATCACTACCTAACGCTTTCACCGTAATAAACAGTGTAATTAAAACGCCTATAACTTTAATAAGCGTATAGGAGGGTTTAAAAGCTATTCGCTTCATACGCGAGGTGCTTCAATCGATTTTAGTAGATCGTCAATCGTTTGATCTTGAGTTATACCTTCCAACTCAACATCTGCCGATAAAATTAATCGATGTCTTAATACATTTTTAGCAACCACTTTTATATCGTCAGGTACAACAAAATCACGGCCATTCATTAATGCTGTTACTTTGGCTGCTTTAATTAAGTTGATACTTGCCCGTACACCTGCTCCATGAATGATGCCATGCCAGTTTCTAGTTTTAGTGACGATATCTACCGCGTAATGATAAATTTGTTCGTCTACCGTAACTTGAGTGGCTAATACTTTGATTTTTTCAATAACATCAGCATTCATTAATTGCGGTAAGTTATTAGTATTTAGCTCATGGCTTCGTTGTTCGGTATTTAATTTTAATAACGTTATTTCATCGTCTTTTAATGGATAATCTAAATTGACCTTCATCATAAAACGATCAAGCTCAGCTTCAGGAAGTGGGTAAGTACCTTCTTGATCTAATGGGTTTTGTGTTGCCAATACCATAAAAGGAGAGCTTAATAATTGGCTTTCACCATCAATCGTTATTTGCTGCTCTTGCATCACTTCTAATAACGCTGATTGTGTTTTTGCTGGCGCACGGTTAATTTCATCTGCCAATAACAAATTGGTGTGAGCAGGGCCTTTTTTAATAATAAATTCACCCGTTTTTAAATCATATAAGCTATGCCCAAGTACGTCAGAAGGCATAAGATCAGGTGTAAATTGCACACGCGAAAAGTCGACAGATAAACTTTGCGCTAAGGCTCTTACTAATAAGGTTTTTCCTAGTCCTGGCACACCTTCTAATAAAATATGACCGCCAGAAAATAATACCGTAAGTACATTTTCTATTATGGTGTCTTGGCCAATTAATACGCTAGCAATACTGCTTTTTAATTGAGTTACCTGATTAAAGGCTTCTTCGATAGTTAGTTCTGGTGTTGCTTCAATCACAATAAACTCCTTAGTTCTTTGAATAACTTAATAAACTTTATCCTTTTATTTTCATCTTCTGGTAATGGTTCGGATAAGAGTAAATGAATGTCTTGGCTGTTTTTTCCGGTTAACGAGCTGATTAAATCGGCTTGTTCATTCACGTTAAGTTGCTTGTATTTAGGTTGTCTTTTTTCAACCGCATTGGCGAGATCAATAAGTAGGGCGCTTTTAAGTACTTCATGGTGCTGGTATTTAAATAAATAATTACCCACGGCTTCAATATGTTTAGCAAATAAATTTTTTGAATGTTCCGAAGGTTCAATAGCAAGACCTAAACGCATACTCAATTGCCACATAAGTAATAAACTTAATACAGCAATTAGTACAATAACCTGCCAGCACCACTGCCATAACATCACTAACCAGCTAGTCGTTTGCGTACTAGGTAAATAAAAGAGTTGGTCATTAGAACCTATCAACCATAATAAATACTCTCCATGATCTAAATGCCTTAAACCATCATTTGAAATGGCGTTAATACTGGGTACAAAAGTGATAAAACCCTCATCAACCCCCTCTTCACAAATAAGCACTTCCTCGGTATTTTCTTGCAATACTTCAACACCACTACAGTTTTCAAACGTGTAACGATGGGCAATATATATTGAGAATGAGTCTTCTTTTTCAGTAATTATTCCATTAGATTTCGGCGTTGTAAGAATAGATTTTCGGTTAGCGACAAATTCCGCGTCTTTAACTGTTACCGGTGTTAACGCAATAACTGCGTTATTTTCTAACTTAAGCTGCTCTCGCCGTGACGACAAGGTATAAACCAAGTGCCCGCCTTTTTTGACCCAGTCAACTAACGCAGGAATAAGTTGTTCGTATTCAACAAGGGTTGCTTCATCAATCACTAACGTTGATGTTTTAGGTAAAGTAATATCACCTGCTTGTAAAAAAGATTCTTGCGTTGTCAGTTTCTTGAGCTTTTTTTGATAGGTTTCTAAAAATAAAGTGGCTGCAAGTAAAGGCTCTTCTCCTGCTTCTTGCGTTAAACCTATTTCTTCTTCAACCATGTTCCATTCAACAGTACTAATGAAATAAGCTAACGCTATAACCACAATAGCTAAGGTGCTAAATAACAATACCCGAGTTTTATTCATTTTGTGCTTGCTCCGGCTTCATGACTTTAAAAGCAGAAATCACGTCGTCAACTTGTTGCTGATTAACGTCTTTATGCGCCCAAGCTTGCTGGATCCACAAATGAAAAAGTTGTTGGTAGTTTTTATGTAATAACTGAGGTAAAGCTTTCAGTAATGCTATTTCGCATTCTTTTTCTGACATGGATTTGGTGATTAATACATTTGAAAAATTTTGAGCATAAATAAAAGAATACTTTAGCAAATACATTAATGCGGTTCGGTAGGCCTGTTTGTTATTAGCTTGTTGGGCGGCTTTAAGTAAATCTTTAGGCCCTTCACTATTATCAATACTACTCAAAAATGTTGGCAGATCTACTGTGCCCTCTATCGCTTTAGTGTTTCCTGCGCTAAATTTAAGCCATTTAAAGCCACCAGAACTGTACAACTTATATGCTATCCAAACGATTAGTGTCGCGACTAATAACCAAATTAAATATGCAATTACATTACTTATTACAGAAAGTCCTGAAAAAAAGCTTTTTAACCATTCAAAATCAAATTTAGGTTCCTCAGGATCAACCACAGGTTTCCATATATTTGTTTTTTCAATAAGTTGATGTTGTTCATAAATATCAACAACCTCTTTTCTTATTTTTATATTACGCTCATTTAACGGAGTTTCTTCATCAATATCTTCCACTTTTTCTTTATCAGCTTGCTCGGTTGTTACTTCCTGCGCTGATAATGGCGGTGTTGGTAAACTAAAACTCAATATCCCAATAACTAAAACAACAGCAATTTGACGAAAACGAGCAGCAATACCTTTAAAAGTTAGCTCTAAATCCCAACCTTCCATATCTATACGTGAATTTAAATAACCTAAAAATCCACCTGTTACGTAATACGGCGTAAGTAACATTATCGCCGCGATATAACAACAAGAATACAGTAACTCTAATTGGTAAAGAGCTGTTCCACTGGTAAAAAACTGATCATCAATTGAAACACCCTGAGGAATAAAATTATAAACAACCACCATCAAAAGGGTCGCAATAATCAGCTCAATATGCACACAAAATATTAACCAAAACATTTGCTTGTGATCATTTCTATTTAACAAAATATTTTTACGTTTTTTTCGCTCACTTCCTTGCAATAATTCAAGTTGTTCAATGGAGGCTAAATAAGATCTATAAGGACTCAATCGTCGGATGGTTAGCATAGATATAATATCTATTACTTTAAGTTTTTTGATCGACCAAATAGAAGACCAAGTACTCGTCGGCTGATAAAAGCTTCGCTTAGCTAGAAAATCTAATAGTGGGCGCTCCAATATAGGCTTCAACCACCAAATAATAAATGATGCCGTTGATACGCTAAAGATAACTGAAAACAAGATAGCAATAGGTAAGTATACACATATCACTATAAGCATTAATTGAATAAAATGATGTTTCACAACAAGTTGAGTTAAATCGAACACCTGCCATGCATTGCGCTGACGCGCATTAAAAAAGAGTTTAGTTATGTCCATATCTTGTCCCTCGATAAAACATCAACAAAACATAAAACCAGCAAACGGCTCCTGCCGAATATTTAAAAACATTGGGGATATCTAATGGCGACCAGAAAGCTTCAATAACAGCGGCAATCAATAACATGATAAAAGCCCCCACAATTAACGGGAGTACGCTACTTCCAGCCGTTTTAAGGGCATAAGCCCTAGAATATTGTTTTGGCATTAATAAACTAAAACCTATTTTGGCCCCCGCAGCTCCAGCAATAGCAATGGCGGTTAGTTCAAATGAGCCATGGGTAACAACAAACGAAAAAAAGGTACTTTCATAGCCAATATTAACAATATGGGCCGAAATAGCGCCAAAATAAAAGCTGTTAAACAGTAAAGGTAAAATCGCACCAACACCAAATAAAGCACCACCTCCAAACATTTGAAAGGCAATACCTATATTGTTATAAATATAAACACCAAACATTAAAACGGTTGATCCCGAACTTCTTTCTTTTGTTTGCACAGAGCCGGCAGGATCATACATTTTTTCTATGTCTTTAATGCTTTCCACATCAAGAAAATAATACACGGCATCAGGATCAAACCTCACCCAAAAATAAGCCAGCAAAGCTAGCCCATAAAAAGCACCAACCGATAACCAAAGGTAATAACGGTTTTCAAATAACGAACGAAAAAAATTCTGCTTAAAAAGCCGTAACAACGAACCAATTTTTATACCTTCACCTTGGTATAAAATACTTTGTCCGGTGGAAACAAACTCATTTAATTTAGCGATTAATGCGGGGGAATAGTGGCGAGTTCTTGCTGTTGCTAAATCATTACAAACTTGACGATACAGTACCGCAAATTCTGCTGGCATATCCTCTTCGCCGGCTGAATTTACTGATAACGCTTCAAACTGCTGCCAGCGTTTTTCATTTAGTTGAACAAATTGATTTTGTTTCATATTTTTTGGCCTAAATAGAAGTTGGCCATACTTTTTAATTTATTCGTTGCTGCTTCATCTTTTGCGTTCAACGCTTCACTCAATATATTAGCAAGCTCTTCTTGGCGAGCAGGAGAGAGTTTTTTACAGCGTTCTGAAAATTCAATTACAGCTTGTTGTTCATCAATGGCTAACTCTATTTTTGGTGGTTCTTCCTGACTTGTATTCTCACTATTCAGCAAAGTTCCTACGTTCTTTTCTTGATAAATAACGAGTGTACCTGCGCTCCAATCCCCAATACGCTTGTAACTTTTATTAAAGCTCATGGTGGCAATACCTAAGCAATAACCAAAAGGAAAAGCATCTGCGGGGCGCAGTAAATTTCGAATAATAATATTACTCAGCGTGGCGGGTAAACCATTGTCTTGAACAACTTTTAAATTGAATCTTTTTTTACCGGGAGTAGTGCCAGACTTTGCTTCAAAGGCTATATAGTAACCCCATGTAATAATAAAATAAGCAATAAGAATAAGCCCTTGGCCAGCATCTCCTAAAAAAGATAAGATGACAGCAACTAGGCCAAAAACGATAACTCGAATAAAAAAGTCGTAAAGGTAGGCACACGAACGAACAACAATACCTGCAGGCACAAGATTAATACTTACACCTTCAGGTAGTTTGATGAAAAACTTATTATCTAATCCTTGATACTGCATCATTATTATTTTTATCTTAAAACTATAAGTAATATCAATCTCTATAATAAATTGATATTAAGGGTTAGCAACCTTGCGTGGGAAATAAAGTAACACTTTGTTGTTAAATAATAAATGGTTAAAAATTTAACAAACAACTGCTCCTATTGTAGAAATAATTACAATACTACTCTTCAAAAATGTCTACGCGTGTTTATTTTACTTAAAATACTTCAATCTCTTCATCAACAACTACAACGCAAATACTGTCTTTATCTTTAATTTCGGGATGAGCATTAGTAACAATGCTATAAATCAGTTTATTTTTAGTGTTTTCGATAATAATAAAATAAGGGCGCCATGTGCTTTCAGCGTTTTTCTTTTCTTCACAAAAACTGAAAGTCATATTTCCGTCAAGAGTTATAAAGAAACTATAGCTATTACTTGATGGTTCAAAAGCTTGATCAACATAAAATAAAGCTTTAACGTCAATGCTATTACTAGATTCAGCAGTAATATGACCCTCAGCATTCAGTTCAAAACTATTATAGTTATAGCTATTAATAAGCTGAAATGTCTCGAATTGATTAATTCCGCTAAAATCTTGGTTTTCTTCGTCAAATATTGACTCTACTGAGTTTTCTTTTAACCAACCTGAAAAACTCATAAAGCTATCTGCATGTTTTATTTCATCAAAATAAGGCAGGTATAGTTCAGTCAGTGGTGTTTTTTCTAACGCTTTAAAGCCATTTAATACATCAACTGCATTACTTTTAACATAAGGGTATTGCGCAAAAGTAGGCATAATTATATGAAAGGTATAATCGCTATCATTTGTTATAGAAAAATAATCTCCAAACTCATTACTAACAGTGCGAATGTTATCGGTGATTTTGATGGCATATGCTATTTCAGGTTGAGCATCAGCAGTATTTTGATAATTAACATACTTAGGTGTTTCATTATCAATAGTTAACTGCAGTTCTATTTCCCAGCTATTGTTTAACGATAATCGCCATAAATCTTTTGCAGGATCGATAGAACGACTGGTAAAATTTGCTTCAAACTTTTGAATAAGAGAAGTATATAAATCATCGCGTATCAACCAATCTTCAGCAATAGTCGCAGAAAATTTATTCGTGGGAGTTATCGTTTCTAAGTAACAAAATACATTTAGCCACTCATCATTTTCGGTAATACCTGATAAACCTAGTTGCTCAATTAAGTCTGAAGTGTGAGCATTACTTGTTAAAGCAAGCTGCGCTAAGGTAATAAAATTAGCATAACTGTTAACGCCACTAATATTATCAAGTGCAAACATTTGTTGGCTTAATGCATTTAAGTCTTCAATACGATCCGTTAAATAAATTGGTTCTATTGATGTGCAGTTATCTGCTGTTTGTGAGCTTGTGTTTTGCGCTGCGAACAAAGAATGAGGCTCAAATTCAGGTACGACTTCTTCAGGGATTAGGATCTCCTGCTCATTTTGAATTTCTGGCGTATTTTCTTGATCACTTTGACAGGCAGACAAAGTAGTAATAATGATTAATGATAAAACGAGACGTAACATATTAACTTCCATGATATATAAAACGTATAGGTACAGAACCTAATGTATTAATGAGGTTGTATTATACCTGAGATGTTTTTAAAAACATTCAATTCTATGTGTTAATTTTGGTATTTTGGAAGAGCCTTTGATAAAAAGGGAGCATCAATAAAATCAATAACTCCCTTTTTAAAATTCAGCAGAATAAATTTTATGTATAACCTATTATCTACTTACTCAGCAATATAAGAACAACAGTAATCAACTAACGTTAATGCTTTAATTTCAAAAGATGAATGAGCGGGTACGTAAAAAGATCCGCCAGCGTTAATCGTTTGCCATTGAGTTTCACCCGGTAATAAAATTTCACAGTCGCCTGCAAGTATTTCCATTAGCTCTTTTTCTTCTGTACCAAATTTATATTCGCCAGCAACCATAATGCCTAAGGTTTTAAAAGTACCATCAGCAAAGGTTACTTTACGAGAAGTTACTTTACCGTCGAAATATACATTGGCTTCACGAGTAATGGTTACGTTATTAAATTCACTCATTTTCATTCTCTTCTATTTAATTTAAAAATATGATGATTTTAGTTTTACAAAAAATCATCATGGATTGAACACTATAATAATAACGCTGCAACACTAGCCACTATCGTCATTATTAAGACTAAAATCTTTAATGTTTTAGGTTTGATATCAATAGATAATCTAACCGAAACCACCGCGCCTAAAATACTACCTATGGCTAAATATATGCCTGCCATCCACGCGACTTGATCTCTATATATAAATACCCCTAGCGATACTGAAGTAAATAATAATGCCGCTACAATTTTTAATGCGTTTGCTTTTAATAAGTCGTACTTTAAAACACCCACAAAAACAGCGATTAATAAAAACCCAACACCCGCTTGAACAAAACCACCATAAAACCCTGCAATAAAGGTGGTAACAAAACCAAGTTTACTGTCTGAGCAGTTAACAATGCCATCACCTACATTGTTTGTATCGCTTTTAAAAACTACCCATAATGAGACTGCTACCATGGTTGCCAGTAATAAAGGCTTTAAAACATCTACATCTAAATAAGACGCTACAACAGATCCAAACAAACCACCGAGTAAAATAGGTACAAGAATGTTTTTAATTGAGGCTTTATCTAACTTGTCATGTTTATAGTAACCATGAGTGGCTGTTAATGATTGCATAAATATAGCAACACGGTTTGTCGCATTGGCTACATCGGCAGGTAAACCGATCATCATTAATGCAGGCAACGATAAATTGGATCCACCTCCAGCAAAGGTATTAATACCACCAGCTAAAAAGCCTATTACAATCAGTATTACCGCTTGTACTAAATCAACTGATTCAATCATTCCTGACACTCATACCTTTTTAAATAGGGGCTGGATAGTACAACAATCTATTTATTTACGACAATAAAAAAGCGGCTGTAGAATTATCTACATACCGCTTTTTCAGCAATCTATAAAAGGTTAATTAGCCTTCAACAATTTGCTTCATGTCTGTCATGTAGCCACGTAATTCTTTACCAATCGCTTCAACTTCATGGCTGCGAATTGCTTCGTTAACTTCAATTAAACGTTTGTTATCAACACCGTTAGATGTAGTTTTTAAGCCTTCACCTAATTCTTCTAACGTTAACTTAGCAGCATATTCTTCTAATAGAGGAACAGCAGCGTGTGAGAATAAGTAGTTACCGTACTCAGCTGTATCAGAAATAACAACGTTCATTTCGTATAACATGTTACGCGCAATAGTGTTCGCAATTAACGGAGTTTCGTGTAATGACTCATAGTATGCAGAAGCATTGATAATACCTGAATCAACCATAGCTTCAAACGCTAGTTCAACACCGGCTTTAACCATAGCAACTAAGAATATACCTTTGTCGTAGTATTCTTGCTCTGTAATTTCAGTATCACACTCAGGCGCTTTTTCAAAAGACGTTTCAGCCGTTTCTTCACGCCATTTTAATAAGTTAGCATCGCCGTTGTCCCAATCTGCCATCATACCAGCAGAGAAACGACCTTCGATAATGTCATCCATATGCTTTTGGAATAAAGGACGTAAAATTTCTTTTAATTCTAAAGACATATCAAACGCTTTAATTTTAGCTGGGTTTGATAAACGGTCCATCATGTTAGTGATGCCGCCATATTTTAAGCCTTCAGTAACGCCTTCAATACCGTATTGTAATAATTTACGTGCGTAACCTGCGTCAACACCTTGAGCCACTAATTGCTTATGACCTAAGATTGCTGCAGTTTGTAACATACCACAAAGAATCGTTTGCTCACCCATAAGGTCAGACTTAACTTCAGCGATGAAAGACGACTGTAAAACACCAGCACGGTCACCACCAGTTGCTGAAGCGTATGCTTTAGCGATTGCCCAACCGTTACCTTGAGGATCATTCTCAGGGTGAACAGCGATAAGTGTAGGAACACCAAAACCACGTTTGTATTCTTCACGTACTTCAGTACCCGGACATTTAGGAGCAACCATTACAACAGTAATGTCTTTACGAATTTGCATGCCTTCTTCAACGATGTTGAAACCGTGAGAATAAGCTAAAGAAGAACCTTCTTTCATTAATGGCATAACAGCTGTTACCGCTGAAGTATGTTGCTTATCAGGCGTAAGGTTTAATACTAAATCAGCAGTAGGAATTAACTCGTCGTATGTACCAACAGTAAAACCGTTTTCTGTAGCCCACTGCCATGATTGACGTTTTTCAGCAATTGCTGCTTCACGTAAAGCATAAGAAATGTTTAAGCCAGAATCGCGCATGTTTAAACCTTGGTTTAAACCTTGAGCACCACAACCAACAATTACAATGTTCCAACCTTTAAGGAAGTTACAACCGTCTGCGAATTCTTCACGCTTCATGAAACGACATTGACCTAATTGGTCTAGTTTTTCACGTAAGCTTAATGTATTAAAATAGTTAGCCATGTTTGCTCTCCTCAATCGACGTAAACATTATGTTTACTCGAGCACTATTGCATAGTGATAATAAATATAATTGTTAAATTTAATTAACAGATAAATTGTCAGTGTTTCTGACCATAATGCGATATTAAGCCATGACGCACGTTGCTTAAAGTGATATATTTACACCAGAGTGTTGCGTTTTATGCAACACTCTTTCAATGTCATATTATTTTGAGGGTAAGATGGATATTAAATCGCTGAAAATGTTTAGCCATTTGGCTAAAAGTTTACACTTCGGTAAAACGGCTGAAGCCTATCATGTCAGTCCATCAACCCTGAGTCGCTCTATTCAGCGTATTGAAACTGAAATTGGCTGTGATGTTTTACACCGCGATAACCGCACAGTTGTGCTCACCGAAGCAGGTAAACAACTGCAAAATTATGCTGAACAACAAATTGAACAATGGCATTTACTCACCTTATCGTTAGAGCAAAAACAAACGACACTCAAAGGGAAAATTCATATTTACTGTTCAGTTACCGCGGCATACAGCCATTTACCGCCTTTACTTGATAAGTTTCGTGAACAAAATCCGTTAGTAGAAATTATGCTAACCACAGGTGATGCTTCCGACGCATTTGAGCAACTTGAACATCAAGCGGTTGATATTGCCATTGCGGCAAAGCCTGAAAGTCTCACGCGTATTTTCCATTTTGATCAAGTAGCTCGCATTCCGTTATCGATCATAGCCCCCACCATGAGCTGTAAAGTACAGCAGTTGCTTCAAGAAGATATTTTATCGTGGTCAAACATTCCAATTATCTTGCCCGAACATGGCCCAGCCCGTAAACGGTTTGAATATTGGTATCGTAAGAAACAACAAGGTAAGCCAAACATTTACGCAACGGTTTCAGGACATGAAGCCTTGGTGAGTATGGTCGCCTTAGGTTGTGGCGTGGGTATTGTGCCGCAAGTGGTTGTAGAGAATAGTCCGGTAAAAGACCGAGTACAATACTTGCCTAACGCGGGCGAGATTGAACCGTTCGAACTAGGCATATGTTGTTTAAATCAAAACAAAGAACAACCTCTGGTTAAAGCATTCTTTGATACTTTGCTGTAATACTTATTTCGTCAATCTAAACACTCACTTGTTGCGTTAAGTGTTTTATTATTCGGTCCATTGCTCGGTATGACAAGGCTTCTGTAATATGTGAATTATTAATATTTTCCATGCCTTCCATATCAGCTAACGTACGTGCTATTTTTAAAATTTTATGATGAGCTCTTGTCGACAGGCCTAACTTTTCAACAGCTAGCTCTAAAAATTCGTTATCTTGCGTATTTAATTTACAATACTGACGAACTTCTGCACTACCTAAATGTGCATTTGCAATGCCTTGGCGAGCTATTTGTATGTCTCGACACAAAACAACTCGCGCTCGAATCGTTTCGCTTGATTCACTTTTTTGTTCATTTTGAGCCCACATACCTCGTGGTAAACGCGCTACTTCAATTTGAATATCAATGCGATCTAAAAATGGACCTGATAAACGATTTAGGTAACGTAATACTTGTTCAGGTGTACTGCGATTATCGTTATAAAATCCTGTTGGGCTTGGGTTCATCGCCGCAATCAACTGAAATTTTGCTGGAAAGGTTTGCTTTTGCAGCGCTCTTGAAATACACACTTCGCCTGATTCCATAGGCTCTCTAAGCACATCTAAAACTTTTCTTTCAAATTCTGGCAGCTCATCTAAAAATAAAACACCATTGTGAGCTAAAGAGATTTCACCGGGTTGAGGTTGGCTACCTCCTCCGACTAATGCCGCTGACGATGCTGTGTGATGTGGCGCTCGAAAAGGCCTTGTTAGCCAAGAGCTATCATCAATATTTTGATGACATATCGATTGAATAGAAGCAGCTTCTAGCGCTTCTTTCTCTGTCATGGGTGGCAAAATACCGGGCAATCGACTGGCTAACATGGTTTTTCCTGTGCCCGGTGGCCCCACAAAAAGTAGATTATGAGCACCACTAGCAGCAATTTCTAATGCCCTTTTGGCTAATGGCTGGCCAATTACATCAGCCATATCGAGTGCAGCTTTTACTGATTGAGCACAAGCGAGCTCTTTTTCTTCAACCAAAGGTAATGTGATTTGACGAGAAAAATGGGGATAAAGCTGTGTTAAGTGATCTATCGCGTGAATTTTTGCTTGTTTAACCCAACTGGCTTGCTCTGCGTTTGCTTTAGGAATAATTAAAGTACGTTTACTTTCGCAGCTTGCCATCGCCATAGGGATTTCACCGATAATAGATCGTAACTCCCCCGACAACGATAACTCGCCAGCAAATTCATAATCAGATAAATCAACAGCTGGCAATTGCTCTGAAGCGGCAAGAATACCTATCGCGATAGGTAAATCAAAACGACCACCTTCTTTGGGTAAATCTGCTGGAGCTAAATTTATGGTGATTCTTTTGGCTGGAAACTCGTATCCACAATTGATAATAGCGCTACGAACGCGATCTTTAGATTCTCGAACCGAAGTTTCAGGCAAGCCAACAATATTAAAGGCGGGTAAACCATTAGCTAAATGTACTTCAACGGTCACCAAAGGTGATTCAAGACCAAAACGAGCACGGCTATAAACACAAGCAAGCGACATATAAAATCCTTTTTTATTATTCTGTTCTGATCCAGTTTACTCATTTAACAAAAAAGCAACAACAACTGTTTAATATTCACTCTTTCAATGTGTTTTTCATACGCATAAAAAAGGCTAGTTTAGAAACGGGTATATAACAGATCAACCAGTGTGTATTTCAAAAAGCTCTAATTAAAAGCTTGCTCAAAGCCAGTAAGCTATGGTACTAATTTAAATAGGCTGCTTTATTTCATAATGAAATGCATAAACAATTATTCAAGAAAATTAAATAAACATGCAAATACTAAACTCAGTGATTATTAACCTTCTCGTCGTGGTGATTATTAAATCGTCGCAGGGGTTTTCGTTGAGCTAAAATAAAGCAACATACAGATAAACAGACCCTCGCTTCGAAAGAACCGGGGGTCTTTATCGTTTTAGCGTTATCAATATAATGCTCATTAAACGTGAAATAACCTTTAATTCAAACTAACACTGGAGAATACTATTCAAACAATATTCACTTAAATTTATCTTATCGGATGAGTAAGTAAGACAATAATTCGATAGATAAAATATGTAAGTGAATACTATTTGAATAGATTAAAAAACATGGCTAGCGATCAAAAGCACACAGGTGGTTCATTATTATTTGCCGTTTTACAAGAACACGGTGTAAAACACGTATTTGGCTACCCTGGTGGTGCCATCATGCCTATTTATGATGCTTTGTATGATAGCGAAGTTGAACATTATTTATGTAGACATGAACAAGGTGCGGCATTTGCTGCGGTAGGTTATGCTCGTGCATCAGACAAAGTGGGGGTTTGTATGGCAACCTCAGGTCCTGGTGCTACTAACCTAATTACAGGTCTTGCTGATGCCTTAGCAGATTCAATTCCAATTGTAGCAATTACAGGCCAAGTACCTACCTCAGCAATGGGCTCAGATGCATTCCAAGAGATTGATGTATTTGGTTTATCGCTTGCGTGTACGAAACACTCTTTCCAAGTTACTGATATTAATGATTTAGCTTCTGTACTTCACCAAGCATTTGCTATCGCACTTGAAGGCCGTCAAGGTCCAGTTTTAGTTGATATCCCTAAGGATATTCAATTAGCTGAAATCAATTGTAGCCTAAATGATATATCGCAATTGCCAAATAAAGTAAAACTTCCTCCAGTAGATGTTACGAACGCAATCAGTTTATTAAGTAAAGCTAAAAAGCCTATTTTATACGTAGGTGGCGGTGTTGGTATGGCAAATGCCATTGATGAATTAAGAGAGTTTTGTAACAAAACAGGTATGCCATGTGTTTCAACCCTCAAAGGTTTAGGCGCGATTGATCCTGAAAACGATAATTACTTAGGCATGCTAGGTATGCATGGTACTAAGGCTTCTAACCTTGCTGTACAAGAGTCAGATTTATTGGTTGTTGTAGGAGCTCGTTTTGATGACCGTGTAACAGGTAAACTTGATGAGTTTGCACCTAATGCTAAAGTTATTCATTTTGATATTGATACCGCAGAAATCAACAAACGTCGTAAAGCTGATTCAGCGATATTAGGTGATTTAAAAATTAACCTACCCGCGTTAGCTATACCATTATCGATTACAAACTGGCAGAAACAATGTCAACAAAGTAAAGCTGATAATGGTTGGAGATACGATCACCCTGGCGAAAACATATACGCGCCAGCAGTATTAAAAGAAATTAGCGACACTATGCCTAAAAATACTTGTGTAACTACGGATGTTGGCCAGCACCAAATGTGGGCTGCACAACACATGTTATTTAACGACCCAAGCGACTTTTTAACCAGTGGTGGTATGGGCACAATGGGTTTTGGCTTACCTGCTGCTATTGGTGCACAAGTTAGTCGACCTACAGATTGTGTTATTGCTGTTTCGGGTGACGGTTCATTTATGATGAACGTACAAGAATTAGCAACCATTAAACGCTTCCAGTTACCCGTAAAAATATTACTCATCGATAACGCTAAGTTAGGTATGGTAAGACAATGGCAAGACTTGTTCTTTAACGGCCGTTTAAGTGAAACTGACTTATCAGATAACCCTGATTTTATTATGCTAGCTAATGCTTTTGATATTAAAGCAAAAGAAATTACTAAGAAAAGTGAAGTAAGTGCGGCAGTCGCTGAAATGTTAGATCACGATGGCGCTTACTTATTAAAAATTAAAATTGATGCAGAAGATAATGTTTGGCCACTAGTACCACCCAATACAGCCAACGACAAAATGATGGAGAGTATATAAGTGAATAATTACCAATTAACCATCACCGTTGATGACAAACAAGTGGTATTAGAGCGCATTTTACAAGTAACTCGCTACCGTGGATTTTTAATTGATGGTATTAGTGCAGATGTAAATACAGGCACCAATATAGGTACAATTCACTTAATGGTAAAAAGTGAACGACCTATTGAGTTATTAGTTGATCAAATTAATAAATTAATCGATATAAAAAGCGTCAGTGTTGACAATAATACGTAATAAATACTGAACGTTAATATTAACTCACTGCATAAGCATTACATCATTTAACAAGCTTATAAGAATAAATATAAACTTTAAAAATACTTTACGATAGATACAATTGGATACAAAACTATGCCTAAATTAAGATCTGCAACTTCGACTCAAGGCCGCAATATGGCTGGCGCTCGTGCGCTTTGGCGTGCAACTGGAATGACTGACGGTGATTTCGGAAAACCAATTATTGCTGTTGTTAACTCATTTACACAATTTGTACCGGGCCATGTACATTTAAAAGACATGGGACAACTCGTTGCTGGCGCTATTGAAGAAGCCGGTGGTGTTGCCAAAGAATTTAATACTATTGCCGTTGATGACGGTATTGCCATGGGTCACAGTGGCATGCTTTACAGCTTACCATCACGTGACTTAATTGCTGATTCAGTTGAATACATGGTTAATGCCCATTGTGCTGATGCTATGGTGTGTATTTCAAACTGCGACAAAATTACTCCGGGCATGTTAATGGCAGCAATGCGTTTAAACATCCCAGTAATTTTTGTTTCTGGTGGCCCAATGGAAGCAGGTAAAACTAAGCTTTCAGATCAAATCATCAAACTTGATTTAGTTGATGCCATGATCCAAGGTGCTGATCCAAAAGTATCTAACGAGCAATCTGATCAAGTAGAACGCTCAGCTTGTCCAACGTGTGGTTCTTGTTCAGGTATGTTCACAGCAAACTCAATGAACTGTTTAGCTGAAGCATTAGGTTTAGCTTTACCGGGTAACGGTTCAATGTTGGCAACCCATGCTGACCGTGAACAGTTATTCTTAAAAGCAGGTAAACAAATTGTTGAACTAACAAAACGTTATTACCAAGATAACGACGAATCTGCATTACCACGTAATATCGCTAACAAAGATTCGTTCTCAAACGCTATGTGTTTAGATATTGCTATGGGTGGATCAACCAATACTATCTTGCATTTATTGGCAACAGCACAAGAAGCTGAAATAGATTACACCATGGAAGACATGGATAAACTATCACGTGTGGTTCCACAGTTATGTAAAGTTGCACCGTCAACCCCTGAATATCATATGGAAGATGTGCATCGCGCTGGTGGTGTAATCGCAATTTTAGGTGAATTATCACGCGCTGGCTTACTTAAAACTGATGTACCAAATATTTTAGGTACTTCACTTGCTGATGTTATCGCTAAATACGATATTAAAATCACTGACGATGAAGACGTTAAAAAATTCTACCGCGCAGGCCCTGCAGGTATTCGCACCACTAAAGCCTTTAGCCAAGATTGTCGTTGGGATACGTTAGACGACGACAGAGCTAATGGTTGTATTCGCAGCATCGATCATGCCTTTTCAACAGAAGGTGGCTTAGCCGTACTTTCAGGCAATATTGCAGTAGATGGTTGTGTAGTTAAAACTGCAGGTGTTTCAGATGAAAACCTTATATTTACTGGCCCTGCACATATTTTTGAAAGCCAAGATGCTGCAGTAGCAGGTATTTTAGACGGCAAAGTGGTTGCAGGCGAAGTGGTTGTTATTCGTTACGAAGGCCCTAAAGGTGGTCCAGGTATGCAAGAAATGTTGTACCCAACCACTTACTTAAAATCTATGGGCTTAGGTAAAGCTTGTGCCTTATTAACTGATGGCCGTTTTTCTGGCGGTACTTCCGGTTTATCTATTGGTCACGTATCTCCAGAAGCTGCCAACGGCGGCACAATCGCATTAGTTGAGCAGGGTGATATCATTCATATCGATATCCCAACTCGTGAAATTACCTTACAAGTATCTGAAGAAGTACTTACTGCTCGTCGTGCTGCGATGGAAGCAAAGGGTAAAGGCGCTTGGAAACCAGAAAATCGTGTTCGTCCAATCAGCTACGCATTGAAAAACTACGCCATGTTAGCAACAAGTGCCGACAAAGGTGCAGTACGTAACAGAGCATTACTTGACGGAGAAGACTAATGACACAGGCATTTGCTAATAAAACCCAAAGTGAAATTGGCTTAGAATACCTACGCCGAATTTTATTAGCGCCTGTGTATGATATTGCTGTTGAAACTGATTTAACACCATTAACCAAGTTGTCGACTCGTTTAAATAACACTATTTATTTAAAACGCGAAGATCAGCAACCTGTTCATTCTTTTAAGTTGAGAGGCGCTTATAACAAGCTCTCTCATTTATCAGAAGAACAAAGTATTCATGGTGTTATTGCCGCTTCTGCAGGTAATCATGCTCAAGGCTTAGCACTTGCTGCGCATAAGCTAGGCATTAAAGCGACCATTGTCATGCCTATTACTACACCTGACATTAAAGTCGATAATGTTCGTCGTTTTGGTGCTGAAGTACGCTTGATCGGCAAAAGCTTTAACGAAGCTCAGCTAGCTTCACAACAATTTGCTATTGACGAGAAAAAAACAGTTATTCATCCTTTTGATGATCCTGACGTTATTGCAGGTCAAGGAACGGTTGCAAAAGAATTGTTACAACAACTGGCTAAAATAGATGTTGTTTTTATACCTGTTGGCGGCGGTGGCCTACTTGCAGGCATGGCGGTTTACTTAAAACAGTTAAAACCCAGTATCAAAGTCATTGCTGTTGAAGCAGAAGATTCAGCCTGTTTAAAAGTAGCAATGGAAGCAGGTGAACCGACTGACCTAGAACAAGTAGGATTATTTGCTGATGGTGTTGCTGTAAAACGTATTGGTGAGCATACTTTTAAGCTTATTCAGCAATATTGTGACGATGTTATTACGGTAACAACCGACGAAATATGCGCCTCAATAAAAGACATTTTTGAACAAACACGTGTAATCGCTGAACCCGCAGGGGCTTTATCGTTGGCCGGTATTACTAAATATTGTAAAACAAGCCAAGGAAACGAAAACTTAGTGGCCATTTTATCGGGCGCTAACATGAACTTTCATAGTTTACGTTATGTCTCTGAACGTTGTGAATTGGGTGAGCAAAAAGAGGCGGTTTTTGCTGTTGCAATCCCTGAAGAAAAAGGCAGTTTTAAAAACTTTTGCCAAGCGATTGGCGGTAAAGTAATTACCGAATTTAACTATCGTTATGTAGAGTCAGCACAAAGTAATACTCAAGCAAATGTATTTGTAGGTATTCGTTTAGGTGGAGAACCCGATGAACGCCAACAACTATCCACTGATTTAACCCAAAAAGGTTATAACGTTACTGATTTAACGGAAAACGAACTGGCTAAACTACACGTTCGATACATGATAGGGGGATTATCAACCCCCCCATTAGAAGAACGTATATTTAGGTTTGAATTTCCAGAATACCCAGGAGCACTTGAGAAATTTTTAGAAACCCTTGGTGAATTGTGGAATATCACCTTATTCCATTATCGTAATCATGGTGCAGCCTTTGGGCAAGTGCTTGCTGGCTTCTCAGTAACTAACGATAGCCAAGATGCTTTTTTTCAACATATAGAAGCTCTAGGTTATGAATGCCAAGAAGAAACTAACAACGAAGCGTATAAAGTTTTTTTAAGCTAAACGTCTATATCTATCAATTATTCAAGCCACTTTTAAGTGGCTTTTTTTTATTTAGGCTTTTGATTTATAGAAAGATTAGTTTATTGTATAGGGAAAAGAATAAGGACATTTCAAAATGCACGCAAACTCGGATAATAATCAAACCTCACCTCAAGAACAGCTCCCTCTACAGCCATTAGAAAAAAACAAACGTATTGATGCATTAGATATCCTTCGTGGCCTGTGTTTAATTGGTATTTTACTGATGAATATTGAATGGTTTAACCGTGCAATGATTTCATTAGGTGGCCAAGATACAACACTCACAGGCATAGATCACGCTGCTGGTTGGTTAGTTCGTTGTTTTGTTGAAGGTAAGTTTTATAAGTTATTTGCGCTTATTTTTGGCATGGGTTTCGCTGTTATGCTACTGCGTGCTAAAGAAATGGGTCGTCCATTTGGTGCATGGTTCTCTCGTCGTATGTTTGTACTTTTGCTCATAGGTATCGCCCACATGATATTTATATGGGGTGGCGATATTTTACATGACTATGCTTTCGCGGGCTTTATTCTATTGCTTTTAGTACGAAAGAAAAAATCACAAGAGCCAAAGTCTTATCTTAAATTAGCATTAACTTGGTTAATAGTGCCAATTTTTTTGACCAGTTTAGGAGGCATTATATTTGGTACTGTATTCAACGATGCAAAGTATCAAGAAATGTGGAAAAGTGAACTTGATATTTATACGCTTGTTGAGCAAAAATTTTCTAGTAAAAGTGAAATGGATAGTACTACATCAACAGAAATAGCTGATAAAGCAACTATTGAACTTTCCGAAAAAACTGAACATGTAGAACTGACAGATGAAGAAATAAAAGCAGAAACAATTGCTGATGCCTTGCAAGAGCGCAAAGATGCGCAAGCAGATATTGATAAAGAAAACAGAGCATTTACACAGGGCAGCTATTGGGAAGCAACTCAATATAGAATAAGTTTTTCTGGCGTTATGCTCATGTTTTCACCACTTATCACCTTAGCGGTACTGCTCCCAATATTCATTTTAGGTTTTTGGTTAGTTATTTCCAAAACAATCACTCAACACCAGCAACATCAAACTTTTTTCAAAACGTTAGCGCAAGTGGGTCTACTTGCAGGTATTCCGTTAAATGTTGCTAGCCTTTTAATTATTCAGCATCCTGCTACAAGCATCTCTTTTGTATTGCTAGGTGCAGGAGAAATACTCTTTTATATTGCGCAACTAACTCTGGCCGCAGGATATTTAGGGTTGGTAGTTTGTGCGTTGAATAAACAAAAATGGCAACGTATATTATCGGTATTTGCACCTATGGGACAAATGGCGTTAACTAACTACCTTATGCATTCAGTTATCTTAACCAGTGTTTTTTATGGCTATGCGGGTGGGCAATATGGTGAAATTTCACGTGCGCCACAAATGCTGCTTGTTTTTGGAATTATTACAGGCCAACTCGTTTTTTCAAAATGGTGGTTGAACCACTACCGCTTTGGCCCAATGGAATGGTTATGGCGCAGTTTAACCTATAAAAAAATACAACCGATGAAAGTATAAAAATTCAAGTTTAATTGCCAACATTTCATATCGTATATCTTGTGCAAAAAACACTTAAAAAATACTTAAAAAATACTTAAAGATGATATTATTACCTTAATTTTCAATATAAATATTATGCCAAAACAAGTGGAAAATTTTATTTAACCTGAACTTTGGTTAACGGGTTTTATAATGTTTTGATTTATAATAAATATTTATAAAAAGCACTTAGTATACCTTGAGTTTTTATAAGACAATTAAGCTCAGTGATGAAACTTAAGAGTATATCAAAGCATTTTTGCGTACCAATAACGGGTTATTGGAAGTAAAAAAAACGCAGATAGGCGCTTAAATAGCGTTACTGAGTAAAATAGCTTAACCAGAGTTCAGGTTATTTATTTACGTAAAAACATAGGATTATTGTGTCTCCCAAATTACTCGTTATTGAAGACAGTTCATCTATAGCCAAAGTTATTGAACGTATAGGGCTTTCGTTAGGCTACCAAGTTACTATTGCTAAATCGTTCGCACAAGTTAAAAGTATTCTTGCAACTAACCCCAAGTTTTTTGCTGCAACCGTGGATGTATCTTTACCTGATGCCCCTAATGGTGAAGCTATCCCTTATGTTTTACAACATAAAATACCGAGTATCGTGATGACAGGTAGAATGGATGATGCAACACGTAAAAAAATTCTTAACTTACCTGTTATTGACTACATAACTAAAGAAAATGCACAGGCTTATCATTACCTATTACGTGTTTTACACAATCAACTCACCAACAAAAACATTAGCGTTTTAGTCGTCGACGATTCCTTAACATCAAGAAATCATACCGCGCAACTATTAAAGCGTCGAAACTTTACTGTTCATATAGCCGTTGACGGTGCCAACGCCTTAAAAATATTACACAGCAACCCAGAAATTAAAATTGTTGTTACCGATCATGAAATGCCAGGCATGAGTGGTATTGAGCTTCTACAAAAAATAAGAAGGCAGTATTCAAATAATGAGCTTATTGTTATTGGTATTTCAGGTACCAGAAAAGATATTAATTCAGCCCGATTTATTAAAAATGGCGCAGACGACTTTTTACAAAAACCTTTATGTCCTGAAGAGTTTTATTGTCGCATTATGCAGCATATTGAAAAATTTCAATATTTAGAAAAGATTAAACTCGCTGCAAATCAAGACTACTTAACCGAGTTATTAAACCATAGACATTTTATGAGTACAGTAGGCGAAGCACTAGAATTTTCTTTAGATGATTTAAGTACAAATATTTTGGCTGTGATCGACATCGATAACTTTAAAAGCATTAACGAAAAACATGGTAGCGCCATGGGAGATAAAATATTAATTGAGTTATCTAAATTACTTAAACAACACTTTAAAGGTCAAGTTATCGCTCGATTAGGTGGTGATGAATTTGCGGTATTCATTTCAGCTGAAAGTGTCGAAAATGGCAAAGATCAATTACTTAATTTACAACAAGCCGTTAGCCAATTTAATGTGCAATTACAAGATGAACAAACACGTTTTAGCATTAGTATTGGAACAACAACGATGAACACAGAAAACTCACTTGAATCCCTCATTAAAATAGCGAACAACGCCTTAAAACAAGCGAAAAAAAAGGTCGTAACACGCTTATTTTAGAACAATAATTCACTAACGACTCAGTATTAATATAAAACTTCCATATAATGGATAGGACATCAGAAGCCATGAAACTATTGTTAATCGTTTATACCTTACTACTCACTTTTTCGGTTCATGCAGAAGAGGCACTACCTGAATTAAAAATCAATAAAATAGCTCCTAACACCTATCTATATAAATCTTTTCAAAACGTAGAAGGTTTTGGGTTAATGAGTTCAAATGGACTGGTTGTATTCCATGAGAAAAAAGCCTTTATTATTGATACGCCATGGTCTGAACAAGATACAAAAACATTAGTGCGTTGGATAGAAAAACAAGATTATAAACCTGCGGCGAGTATATCAACCCACTCGCATGAAGATCGCACAGCAGGTATTAAATGGCTTAATGAACAAAACATTCCAACCTATGCGTCTACATTAACTAACAAATTATTAGCCAAAAAAGAACAAACACCAGCAAGTCATTCATTTACAGGTCCTAATTTTCAGTTAGGAGATGGATTAATTGAAATATTTTATCCAGGCGGCGGCCATACAATAGATAACCTAGTCGTCTGGCTACCTAAATCTAAACTACTATTTGGTGGTTGCTTTGTTCGTAGTTTACAAACTCAGGGATTAGGCTATACAGGTGACGCCTCGATAGAACAATGGCCTTCTTCAGTCGATAAAGTACTATTAAAATATCCCCAAACTGAAATTGTTGTTCCTGGGCATGGTAAACTAGGCGATATAAACTTATTAACCCACACTAAACAATTAGCAGCAGCTAAAAACTAAGGAAAAAAAATGCGTATTTTTACATTAATAATCGGATTATTATTTACCCTGCCAAGCCTAGCAAATTGGCAATTAGTGAATGATAAGTCTCAATTTAATTTCGTAACAACCAAGAAAAACAGTGCCACAGAAGTTCATCAGTTTACTCAACTAAAAGGCGCTATATCACCTAAAGGTAAAGTTAATTTAACCATTGATTTAAGCAGCGTTGAAACCAACATCCCAATTCGAAATGAAAGAATGCAAAAATTTCTTTTTGAAACAAATTTGTTCCCTAAGGCAAGTTTTACCACGAGTATTGAAAACCAAACAATTGAACAACTAAGTGTTGGCGAAGTAGCACGTATCGAAGTAGCGGGTGAAATTGCATTGCATGGAGCAAAGCAAATGGTTAAAACCCAAGTACAAGTTATAAAATTAAGTAACAACAAGATACTCGTTAACAGTTTAAAACCGATTATTATTCAAGCAAACGATTTTAATTTAGTTGCAGGTGTAGAAAAACTAAAAGACTTAGCGGTATTACCTAGCATTAGCAACGCAGTACCGGTTACCTTTTCTCTGTATTTTACTCAATAGAAAAAATACTTTAATTATAAAGCCATAGCTTGCTAAGTAAGCTATGGTTATTCAACTAACACCAACCAAATTACTCAGCGAGTTTAGCTTCAATTTCAGTAAGCTTAGCTTCTAACTCAGTAAGTTTTGCTCTAGTTTTAATTAACACCTGTGTTTGCACATCAAACTCTTCACGCGTTACTACATCAAGCTCAGCTAATTTACGTTGTAAAACCGTTTTAGTTTTCTCTTCAAAATCGCTCGCTGCATTTTTTAATCCTGCTGGAATAGCATTTGATACTTGCTGAGCAATTTCTTCAATTTTTTTAGCATTAATCATTTTAAACTCTTAGCCTTATTTAACTTTAACTTAAGTTGCTTATTTTACTATTGTAAACATTTTTAACGATTGAGACTAAAAATATTCGGCTTATTTAAAAAATTTGTTATAAAATCGTCGCCTCTTTTGAATAGCCCCAGAAACCGTTAAAGATAATGAAACTAAACCCCGGACAAAATGAAGCTGTAAAATACGTAAGTGGACCTTGCTTAGTATTAGCAGGTGCTGGTAGTGGAAAAACAGGGGTTATCTGTAAAAAAATCGCCTACCTTATTGAAAAGTGTGGCTATAAAGCACGTAACATTGCCGCTGTTACCTTTACCAACAAAGCCGCCAAAGAGATGAAAGAGCGTGTCGGCAAATTGCTAGGTAAAGATTTAATCCGTGGTCTTACGGTTTCAACCTTTCATTCCCTCGGTTTAGATATTGTTAGAAAAGAAATAAAAACATTAGGCTACAAACCCGGTTTTACCTTATTTGACGATCAAGACACCTTAGCGCTATTAAAAGAACTAACACAAGATGAGTTTGGGGGCGATAAAGACTTACTCAGTAAATTACAGTCAATGATCTCAAATTGGAAAAACGAGCTACAACTGGCTGACGCAGCAATTAAAAGCGCAAGTGATGCCGACACCACCATGTATGCTGAATTCTATGCTGAATATCAAAAACATATGAAAGCCTATAACGCGTTAGACTTTGATGATCTGATTTTAATCCCTACGCTCTTATTAAGAAATTACCCTGAAGTACGTGAGCGCTGGCGTAAAAAAATTCAGTACATGTTGGTAGATGAATACCAAGACACCAACGCCAGCCAATACGAATTAGTTAAATTAATTGCTGGTGAAAAAGGCTTATTAACCGTAGTTGGCGACGACGACCAATCAATATACTCGTGGCGTGGCGCTAAACCACAAAATTTAGTGTTATTAGGGGAAGACTTCCCTGAGCTTAAGTTGATCAAATTAGAGCAAAATTATCGCTCTAGTGGCCGTATTCTTAAGTGTGCAAACATACTGATTGCGAATAATCCTCATGTATACGACAAAGCACTATTTAGTGAGCTTAATTACGGCGTTGAATTACGGGTTGTGCAAACCAAAAACGAAGAACACGAAGTTGAGCGTATTGTCGGTGAGCTGATCGGTCATCGTTTTTTAAATAAATCTAAATTTAAACATTACGCCATTTTATATCGCGGTAATCATCAATCTCGCTTACTTGAAAAAGCATTAATGACTAACCGTATTCCATACAAAATAAGTGGTGGAACATCATTCTTCTCAAGATCTGAAATTAAAGATATGATGGCGTACTTGCGTGTTTTAGTGAATCCTGACGACGACAACGCTTTTTTACGTATTGTAAACGTACCTCGACGCGAAATAGGACCAACAACCTTAGAAAAACTAGGTAGTTACGCCAACATGCGCCAAATTAGTATGTTTGCAGCTAGCTTCGAGCTTGGGCTAGAACAAACACTCACTGGCCGTGGTTTAGCGAGTGTACAACGCTTTACTCGTTGGATTGTTGAAACAGCCGATCATGCTGAACGAGGAGATACCGCAGCGGTTTTAAGATCTGCTGTACGAGAAATTAATTACGAAGATTGGTTATACGATTCTTCGCCAAGCGCTAAAGCAGCTGAAATGCGTATGAAAAACGTAACTCAACTCTTCAGCTGGGTTACACAAATGTTAGAAGGCGACGAAAACGAAGACCCTATGACATTACCGCAAGTAGTCACGCGTTTAACCTTGCGCGATATGATGGAACGCAGCGAAGACGAAGACGACTCAGACCAAGTGCAATTAATGACATTGCATGCATCAAAAGGACTAGAGTTTCCTTACGTATTTTTAATTGGTATGGAAGAAGGCTTACTACCTCACCAAACCAGTATGGATGAAGGTAATGTAGAAGAAGAACGAAGATTAGCTTACGTAGGTATTACTCGCGCGCAAAAAGAACTTATTTTTACTTACGCACGTGAACGTAGACAATTTGGTGAAGTCTCAAGAACAGAAGCGAGTCGCTTTTTACATGAATTACCGCAAGACGATTTAAGCTGGGAATTAACCCAAGCCAAAAAAAGTAACGAACAAAAACAGGCTACAGCCAAAATGGGTGTCGCTAACTTACGAGAAATGCTTAATAAGAATAAATAATATGAAAAAATACATACTCACTTTATTAACAACAGTTACCTTTTATAGTTTATCTATTACAGCTATGGCTGACAGTTCAGTGTGGAAAGTGTCGAAAGACAACGACCACGTATTTATTGGTGGTACTATTCATGTGTTACCTGAATCAGAATTTCCACTGCCTAAAGAATTTCTTGAAGCTTATAAAAATACCGACCTCATTGTATTAGAAGCCCAATTACCTGATCCTACAGATGCGGCAGCGCAACAAGCGATGCTCGCTCAAATGAGCTACAACGACGGCCAAACATTACAAAGCATATTAAAGCCTAATACCTTCAAATTATTAACCAATTACTTCGACAGCATTGGCAGTAATGTACATCAATTTACCAGTTTTAAACCTGGTTTTGTTATTTCAATAATGGCATTAATTGAATTACAAAAGGCTGATATCTCCGGCGAAGGTGTTGATGCTTATTTTGAAGAACTCGCCATAACAGATAAAAAAAGCATTCATTATTTAGAAACCGCTGAAATGCAATTTACCATGCTAAGCAATTTAGGTAAGGGATACGAAGACGACTTTATTAAAGCCAATTTAGAATTGAATTCTAGCTTTACTGATTTTTTCCAAGAAACCTTAGACGCATGGAGAGTGGGAGACGCCGTTAAGTTAGAAAATTTAATCAATATTGCCGCCATCGAATCAGATGCAAAATCTTACGACGCGCTATTTACTAGCCGAAATAAAAACTGGGTACCTAAAATAGAAGACTTATTTAAAAATAAAAACAAAGAGTTTATTCTAGTGGGTGCTGGTCATTTATTTGGTCAAGACGGCTTAATCGCACTATTAAAAAGTAAAGGCTATACCGTAGAACAAAAATCATCTTAACCACTGAAATAATAAATAAGCCTATAAAACACACTAGATCATAAGTTTTGGACAATAAGGTTAATAATAACAATAAAGTGTGACTGTTTTACGAAATATCACCCTGAATTGAATAAAACTTTTAACCAAGCTTCAAATTTCTTTACTTTTTCCCATTGAAAATTTTTGGGAGGAGCAACCAAAAATAATGAAATAGGGCTATTGGCTGAAAATTCAAATAAGTTAATCAGAGTACCTTCTTTAATACGCTCGAAAACTAAAGATTTACTTACAAAACACATACCTTGGCCTGCAATTGTTTTTTCAATTACAGGCACTGAATCTGTTGTTTGTAGGCTAATTTTAAAATCATCTACCGTGACTTTATACTGATTACAAAATAGTTCAAATGCGGGCTTTAAGTCGCTAGATATATCTAAAAGCATGGGTGTTTTTAATAGTATATCCATTGATGGAAAGGCATCTTCAAATAACAAGCTACTTGCCACAAGTAAAACTTCATCTTTTATAAGCTCTCTACTTTCCAAACCCTGATAAATACCTTTTCCTCTTCTGATTGCGATATCTACATTATTATCTTTAAAATCAACCAATTGATTACTTGGTGAAAACTGCAACATCATCTCAGGATACATTAATTGAAATTCATTGATTTTAGGAATGAGTATCAAAGACGTAAAAGAGTGCAAAGACGTTATTTTAAGGGTGTTTGGATCAGGCTCTGCAGACAGCAAGCTGATCCCTTGCGATATTTCACTAAAAGCTTTTTCAATAAACGGGAATAAACGTTTCCCTTCAGTACTTAACAAAGTTTGTTTACTGTCTCTAATAAATAACTGACATTTTAAATTTTCTTCCAGTAATCGAATTTGTTGGCTTACGGCCGCTTGAGTTACAAACAACTCTTGTGCTGCACCCTTAAAACTTTTATTACGCGCAGCTGCAAGAAAAAATGACAATGACTTGAGTGGAGGTAGCTTCATATTACTTTAGAAAAACTTAAGTGATGTTAAATTTATATCGTTTGTTTAACTCGAGTGCAAGGTTTAATTTACAAATGAAACTTACAACAAACACCGAGGTTATTATGTTAAAAAAAACTGTATTGATATTAAGTGTTTTAAGCACATCACTCGTTATAGGCATTCAGGCAAACGACGAAATACAATTGTATTCTGAAGCAGGTTATCCTTACAAAAATTTGATCAATAAGGCTAAAGCAGTAAAGATTTTATTTACTGAACAAGAAAATAGCATTGTTTGTCGAGTAGAAGTATCAGGAGACTCAAAAAATAAAACCACCGAGAAAGTGGTGGTTTCAAAAAAACAATTTGATCAAGCCCCGCTTGTGAGTTGTTTACCACGAACAGAGGCTAAAAAATTATTAACATTCGATTATCTTTAAAGGCTCAAGCTAATAGATGTATTCCATATACTGTTTTGGTAATGCATCTAAAGCTTTAATTTTAACATCTCGGTAGAACAACTCAGCACCTTCCGATTGTAATTGTAACTGCCCAGAATTTAATACTTCACCCATGGGATCTTTTGAATCTTGAATCGCCATAACCACTTCGCCATTAACGACAAATACAGCGTAATCATTTACCGCAAACAATTCTAATGTATTCCATTCGCCGTGAGCTTTATCAACTTCAGGAAAAGCACTCGCATAGCCCACACTCCCTAATTTACCTTTCACATCGTAAATTGGTCTCTTACCTACTGCTGGTTTACGAGAGCGAATTTTACCTTTTACAGAGCCTTGAGGATTACCTAACGGAATGTAATCGCCTAAGTCACTTTCTTGTACTTGAAATTCTTGACATAACTTCCATGTTTTCCAAAAAGCGCCATGTTCACCTTTACAATGAAATAACAAACCGCTATCGCGAATGGCTTTTTGTCGTGGCGCCCATTTTTTATCACCCCACTTCATTTGAAAGCTTAAATGGTAATTTTTATATTCAGCTTTAGTATTAATACCACCATAAATTTCACCACTAATATGCAAGACAGGCTGACCGTCTTGTTCAATCATGGTAAACACGCCTTTAACATCGTTATTTAAACCTAAAGCGAGGCTAGGATCGCCATGACTTACTTTATCCTCGGTGAATGTACCTTCAGGTAATCCTTTTACAGAAGTATGAGGTACACCAATCCAAACATCCCATTGCGACAGGTTACTATCTAGCAAAGGCTTCCATGTTTGCGTTAACTTTTTTGATTCATTATTTGATTGTTTTTCACTAGTAGATAAAAGACTACAGGCTGATAACAAGGTTACGAGAGTACCAAGAATGACTATTAAACTATTTTTATTTTTCATGGAGTTCATATATAAAATCGTATTTTCATCCTATTCTGCCTTTGATTACGCTAAAAAACAAGTAAGAAAAAGAAAACTCATATAATAAATAAATTATAAAAATCACTTATTATAAAATCATTAAAAAATACGTTAACGCTAACAAATAACAACATAAATAACTCACCTACTGGATTTGTTTTTCATATTTAAATAGTGTAATTTATAAACAGAATTTGAGATGTGATATTTTTTAGCCTTTAAAATAATATTTCTAAAATTATTTTTGTGACTCTACATTGAAAATCATACAACAAATAAAATTCATTAAAAATTTATTCTTTATAAACAAATCCCCCTATTTTTGAGGTTATTATGTATCAATATTTATGTAAAAAGAGGAATATTACAACATCCCTTATTTTATCGACTCTACTCTTTCCATGTTCAATCTATGCTAAAAATATCTATGTTGCTATTGATGGAAACGACAATAATGACGGTTCAATAAACTCGCCTTATTCTACTTTTGAACAAGCGAATGATGTACTTGAAGCCGGTGATAATTTAATTATTAAAGCGGGAACTTACCGTCAAACGTTACGTATAAATAAAAATGGTACTGAACAAAATAGAATAACAGTTAAAGCAGAAGAGGGATCAACAGTTGTAATTAGCGGTACTGAACCTGTTACTGGCTGGTCACAATTTCAAGACGATATATACCAAGCCAATATTACCATGAGTATTGACGAAGAATATCGCCAGCTTTATCACAACAGCAAATTAGTTGATATTGCTCGCTGGCCAAATAATACCGATGGTGATGTATTTACAATTGATGCTGCAGATGTATCAGCTAAAGGTACTGTATCGAGTGTATCTGCGCAAAATATACCTGATACCGACTTAAGTAATGGCTATATTTGGTATCTAGGTGCTCATTCAGGTACAAGTTGGACGAGAAAAATCACGAGTTCTACTGATAATTCTGTTTCTTTTACCGCTATAAATGATGCTGTATGGCCTTTTAACCCTCATGCACCGACCATTCTTCGCCATAATAATTATGGCCGATTCTTTGTTTTTGGAAAGTTAGCGCTATTAGACCACGCTAATGAATGGTTTTATGATCCTGCTCAAACAATGCTTTATTTACAAGCTTCAGATGGTTTAGAGCCCGTAGATAACACCGTAGAAATTTCAGCTCGTGAAAATACTATTATTTTAGATGGTGGATATATTACCGTGGAAGGCATAGAGGCTTTTGGCGGAAATGTTGTTATAAATGGTGCTAATAATACGATTAGGGAAAGTAAAATAACCTATGGATTACAACGTTTAGATGAATTGGATAATACAGACGCCCAAGTAGGTTCTGGCTCTATAACCGTTTATGGTCAGCATACTCGCATTGAAAACAATACGATCGAGCATGGTTCTTTAAATGGTATTTTTGTAGCTGGTTGGGGAGAAAATGGTAAATTCGTTCATATTGAAGGTAATATTATTCGTTATTTTGATACCTTAGGTATTCATGCTAGCCCAATCAGAGTAACAGCTTCAAACGCTACTATTATACGTAATACGTTATCAGATACTGGACGAGATGGCGTATTTTTACCTAGTCAAAATAGTGAGTTTGCCTATAACGATGTTTCCAAAGTAGGGTTAATTAATAATGACGGTGGTGTTTTTTACACCGTGGGAAATAATGATGATAAAAACACACGACTTCATCATAACTGGCTTCATGACTCGGCTGGCCCAGCCTATGCAGACGGACGTACCGCTGGTATTTACTTAGACAACAACAGCAAGGGCTATCAAGTAGATCATAATGTTGTATGGAATGTTACTTGGTCTGGTGTGCAGCTGAATTGGGAAAATAACAATAATAATATTTATCACAATACTTTTATTAATGTTGGTCAAGCTATGGGTGAATGGATAAACGGCCATACAAGAGAAAACAATCGCGTATGGAATAATTATGCTGACATTGGTGAATGGTTAATGGGTAATGCTTATGACTTAGATAGTAACGAAATAACAAGTGATGCGCAGTTAATAGCCCCTGAAAATTCAAACTTTATGCTATTAGACTCATCTATATTAATCGATAAAGCTCGTATTATTGATGGTTTTGATAAAGCTTATGCTGGCCCAAGTCCAGATATTGGAGCATACGAACTAGGTGGTATTAAATGGACTGCCGGTATCAATGCTATATTTGACGATTGTACTGAGTGTTCAAGTAATCCTAACAGCGAACCCGTTATTCAGCCACCAGTGGTAGAACCACCTGTAGTTGAACCTCCAGTCGTCGAACCTCCTGAAGAGCCCGTTGTAGTAGAACCACCAGTAACTCAGCCGATAGAGCAAAGCTCAGATGGTTCATCAGGTGGAAGTTTAGGCCTCTTTAGCTTATTAAGCTTATTCGGTTTATTATTGAGCCGTAGAAGAACAACAATATAACGCTATACAATTAGTATTAATCCCTATAATAGCTATTATAGGGATTTTTATGTCTACATAACCTAACTTTATTAAAAGACAGAACTACAAACTAAAAAAAATAGAAGCACTAATTAATATAGCGCTTAATCCAATAACAATCATAAGCCCTTTATGTTGGCGAGACTGTTGTTCTTTCAATAGTTCTATTAATTGTAAATGCTTATTATGGCTATCTTTTCCTGCGCGTAAATAGTCGTAAACTAAATCAGGAATTTCAGGAAGCTTTTCATTCCAAAAAGGAATGTTTTCTTTAATTTTTGCAAAAACAGCTTTTATGCCCATTTGCTCTTTTACCCAATTTTCTAAAAAGGGTTTTGCGGTTTGCCATAAGTCTAATTGCGGATATAACTGACGGCCTAAACCTTCAATGTACAGTAAGGTTTTTTGTAATAAAACGAGCTGCGGCTGTACTTCCATATTGAATCTACGTGCCGTACTAAATAAGTTTACTAGCACTTGCCCAAACGATATTTCAGCCAAAGGTTTATTAAAAATAGGCTCGCATACCGCTCTAATAGCAAACTCAAATTCATCAACACTGGTATTGCTAGGAACCCAGCCTGAATCTACGTGCAATTGTGCTACTTTTCGGTAATCGCGATTAAAAAAGGCAACAAAGTTTTCAGCTAAATAACGTTTATCTTCTTGGTTCAGTGTACCTACAATCCCGCAATCTATGGCAATCCATGTTGGATCTGCGGGGCTAGTTGCATCAACAAATACATTACCTGGGTGCATATCAGCATGAAAAAAACTGTCGCGAAATACTTGCGTGAAAAACACTTCAACACCGCGCTCAGCCAATAACTTCATATCTACGCCTAATGCGTGTAGCGTTTCAATTTCACCTACACCAATACCGTAAATACGCTCCATAACGAGTACATTTTTACTGCTGTATTCGCTATGAATTTCAGGTACATATAAAACATGGTCTTGTTCACGACCTTGTGAAAAATTATGTTTCAGCTGAATAGCGTTAGCCGCTTCACGATTTAAATCTAATTCATCTAAAATTGTTTTTTTGTATTCTTGTACTACTTCTTTAGGTCGTAGCCTTTTTCCGTCAGACAACCAGCGAGCAACAATACCCGCAAAAAGCGACATGACTTCTATATCAGCAATAATCACTTTTTCAATATCAGGGCGTAATACCTTAATAACGATATTCGTCTTGCCATGCTTTTCAGTATGTAACTTAGCTGTATGCACTTGCGCGATAGAAGCCGAAGCTAGTGGTTCGATATTAAATTCGCTGAAATGTTCGTTAAAAACATCTTCACCCATGGCATCAATTATTAGCTGTTTAGCTTTTTCACCATCAAACGGCACAACTTGATCTTGAAGAAGTGCTAATTCATCAGCAAAGTCGGGCGGAAGTAGATCGCGCCTCGTTGAAAGCATTTGTCCAAATTTAATAAAAACAGGACCTAGCGATTCAATAGCTAATCGAAACCTTAAGGCAACAGGCTTATCTTTATGTTTATTACCTAACCAAAATAAACTCACGCGGGCTAACTTTGCATACCAAGGCAGAGACTTTTTAGGTACGAGCTCGTCTAATCCATATTGCAGAAAAGTTTGAACAATTTTATAAAGGCGTAAGCTACTCACAAGAATCCTTGTTGCTGTTTACTGCAGGTTGTTTGCTGGGGCGATTTAATAGCGCTTTTTCAATGGCTAAAAACCTGTCGTTTACTGTTTCAGTGTGTATTTCTAATTCACTTACTTGTAAATTAAATGCCGCTATTTGGCTACTTGTAACCACTAAACGCTTTTCGTGTACTAACCACTCAGTTGAATCCGCTTGAATTTGCTTAACGGCAAAGCCCAGTTTATCGGCGAGTTTTTTACTTAACTGGGTTAATTTATAGGTTGGTATATCGCCAATGTGTTTGGCTAATTCGCTTTGCCAATCAATGTCTAATGTTTCAGCCATGTTGGCATATTGTTGGGCAATTTTAATGTCGCCAACAATATCTAGCTTGTCTTGTTTTATTAGCTCGGTTAACGATTGCTCGTTTTTTAAAGCCACTAAGGTTTTAACACTGGTATGAATGGCGCAATCAGGGTTTTCTCTTAACGAAGTTACCAATACCTTGCTGTTATTCACAATAAAACTTAACGGGAAGCCCAGCTCAGCCAAATGTACTACTAAGTTTTTTTGCTCTAGCGGATAAAGACTTTGCGTACCATTTAAGCTTAATACTAAAGCCTTATTAATAATAGCTTCAAGCGCTGAGCATAAAAGTTGCTGATGCAAGGTGGTATTGTTTGCCACTAAAACTTATAACCTTTATGCAGAGCTACAACGCCGCCAGTTAAGTTTTTATAAGTAGTTTGTTCAAAGCCCGCGTTATCCATCATTTCTTTTAATGTATCTTGGTCAGGATGCATACGAATAGACTCAGCTAAATACTGATAGCTATCACCGTCTTTAGCCACTAGCTCGCCCATTTTAGGTAAAATGTTAAACGAGTAAAAATCGTAGGCTTTACTAACAAGCTCTTGCTCTGGTTTTGAAAACTCTAATACCAATAAACGACCACCGGGTTTAAGTACGCGATACATAGAGCGTAATGCTTCGTCTTTATCAGTTACGTTACGTAAACCAAATGCAATAGTAATAATATCGAAGGTGTTGTCTTCAAAAGGTAGGTGTTGCGCGTTAGCTTGTACGTATTCAATGTTTTGTACTAAACCACGGTCACGTAATTTATCACGACCTACATTCAGCATTGAACTGTTGATATCAGCTAAAATAACTTGCCCATCTTTACCTACAAGTTGAGAGAATTTCGCTGTTAAGTCACCCGTACCACCAGCTAAATCAAGCACCTTGTTACCGGGGCGTACACCGCTGGCATCAATAGTAAATCGTTTCCATAATCGATGAATACCAAACGACATTAAATCGTTCATTACATCGTATTGTGCCGCCACAGAATGAAATACTCCGGCAACTTTAGATTCTTTCTCGCTTTTATCTACCGTTTGGTAACCAAAGTGAGTGCTGTTTTCTTGATTGTCTTGATCTTGAGGTGACATCTTAAATTCGCTTGTAGCAATAATTAGCCTTAGTTTAACTCACTTTGACTGAATTATTAATAGTAAGTTAACTACTTATTAAACCGAACTCAGGTTAGTTAAGTCATACCAAACACAATAGAATAAGTTTATCTATCTATTGAACCTTCATGATTTTCAGTAATCGTATTAATCATGGCTTGGTTTACGATTTGTTTACAACAACTATTTAATACAAGGACTACAAATGATACAAAAAATACTATGGATAAGCTTACCAATAGTGTTATCCGCTTGTTCTTCTCAACAACTTTACCAACATACACAAAAACAAGTAGAAATTAATTGTAATCACAAAGTAGGTGTTGAAAGAGAACAGTGTCTAGAAACAATCAACACAAAATCATACAAAGAATACGAAGCTGAGCGACAAGAGATAATTAACGGAAAGTAAATGAGTTACTTAACACTCACTTTCCCACCAATAATCTTAAAAGCGGGAACACCACGAATCAGTGTTTCTCGAGCAAAGGTGCTATCACATGAAGGGCAAATACAGCTTTCGTTGGTAAAATCTTGAGTAATACGTTCTTTAAAACATTTGAGCAAAGTACCTGTACCACCTTTACGATATTTATAAAGCTGACTACGGCACTTTGCACAATAAACATTAACAGTTTTTGTGGGGCCTTTTTTATTCGGCTTGGCCACTTTTCTCTACATTCAATTCTGCTAATGTTGCAGCCATATCTTCTGCTGCTGTGGCTGGTTTTATATCTTCGTCTATTTTTAAAATAGTGCCGTCTTTTCCAATATAAAAAGTAATGCGTTTTGCAAAACCTAGCATGTGTAACACATCGTAAGCTTCTGCAACCTCTTTAGTAGGATCACTTAGCATAGGAAAGTCGGCATTGGTTTTTTTAGCGAAGTCTCGGTTTGCATCTAATTCGTCAACACTTGCCATAAAGTATTCAGCGTTAAATGCTCTAACTAAATGCCCTTTTTCTACTAACGATTTACATTCAATAGTACAGCCGTGTGTATTTGCTCTTGGATACCAAGCTAATACTACATTGGTTTTACCCAAAAAATCTTTTAGATTATAAAAGTCGCCCGTTGTGGCTTGTAGGTTAAAGTTAGGTGCTTTATCACCCACTTTTAAGCTAGTTGCAGAGGCATTAAAAGTCATTGCACTAACAATAATGCCACTGAGTAGCGCTACTGTTTTGATTATATTTTTAAGCATTTGAGTATTTTTCCTTGTTAGCTAACCATCGGTTGATAAGTAAGACCGCTTGTTGCGGATATTTGTTCCATAATAAATACGCCTGTTGCTGAACGGTAGGAATAAGATGAGCATCCCTCACTAAATCCGCTATTTTTAATTCAGCTAAGCCTGTTTGTCGTGTTCCTAATAATTCACCTGGGCCACGTATTTGTAAATCTTTTTCGGCAATAACAAAACCATCGTTACTTTCTCGTAATACGGCTAAACGTTTTGTTGCGGTTTTAGACAAGGGAGTTTTGTACATTAACACACAATGTGAAGCTACAGCACCACGACCCACTCGGCCCCGTAGTTGATGTAGTTGAGCCAAACCTAAACGTTCAGGGTTTTCGATCACCATTAAACTTGAATTTGGTACATCTACACCCACCTCGATTACAGTGGTTGCCACTAACAAATGAAGTTCGCCCTGTTTAAACTGGTCCATTATTTCTTGCTTTTCAGCGGCTTTCATTCGCCCATGTACTAAGCCTATTTTTAATTCTGGTAGTTGTTCTTGTAAATACACAGCGGTGTCTTCAGCCGCTTGGCATTGCAGTACTTCAGATTCTTCAATAAGTGTACATACCCAATAAGCTTGACGGTTATCTTGAGTACAACCTTCTCGAATACGATCTATCACGGCATCTCGTCGGGAATCAGGTAAGGCAATGGTTGTAATAGGTGTTCTACCCGGTGGTAACTCGTCAATAACAGAAGTATCGAGATCAGCGTAAGCAGTCATCGCTAAGGTTCTAGGAATAGGGGTTGCCGTCATAATAAGCTGGTGCGGATATTTGTTATCAAACGCGCCTTTTTCTCGTAATGTTAAACGCTGATGAACACCAAATTTATGTTGTTCATCAATGATAATTAACACGAGATTTTTAAAAACAACGTCTTCTTGAAATAATGCATGGGTACCAATAACCAGCTGCATATTACCATTGGCCATGTTTTCTAATGCCAATCTACGGGCTTTTGCCTTGGTTTTACCCGCTAACCAACCGACTGAAATATTAAGTGGCGTAAACCATTTTTCGAAGTTAATGGCGTGTTGCTCTGCTAGTATTTCGGTAGGCGCCATTAAGGCAACCTGAAAGCCTTCACCTAGCGCGGTAAGTGCTGCTAAAGCGGCAACTAAGGTTTTACCTGATCCAACATCACCCTGTACTAAACGCATCATAGGCGTGCTATTGGCTAAGTCTGTACGTATTTCGTTTGCCACACGTGTTTGTGCATTTGTGGGTTCGAACGGTAAGCTCGCGAGAAATTGTTGATTTAGGCTTTCGTTTACGGTTAAAGGAAAAGCATTTTCTTTATCTACCGACTGCCTTAATTTAAGCATACTTAAATTATGGGCGATAAGTTCTTCTTTAATTAAGCGTATTTGTGCCGGATGTTTGCCTTCTTCAATTTGTGAAATAGACGTATCTGGTGGTGGTCGATGTAGTGTTTTTAACGCTTCAGTTAAGGTGTATGACGAATCAATAAATTCTGCTGGTAACAGTTCTTCCACTTGGCCGCGTTCTAATCGTATTAACGCTTGTTCGGTTAAATTACGCAACGATATTTGCCTTAAACCATCAGTAGTTGAATAAACCGGCGTTAGTGTTTCTTCAACGGGGGTAAGTTCTACATCGTTATCAAGTGGTTTATATTCAGGGTGAACTATTTCAAAACTGCGCGCGCCTCGACTAATTTCACCATAGCAACGAATGCTTGTACCAATGGCTAAACTGTTTTTTTGATTCGCTGTGAAATGGAAAAAGCGTAAGTTAATAACGCCTGTACCATCGCTCAACGTAACCATGAGCATACGGCGTTTGCCTTGAACGATTTGATTATCGGTTATTTCACCAATGATGTTGGTATGTGTACCCACCATAAGATCACGTATTGTAGTGATACGTGTCCGGTCTTCATAACGAAGAGGTAAATGAAATAATAAATCTTGAAGTGATTCGAGACCAAGCTTTTCTAGTTTAGACGCTAAACCTGGCCCCACACCTTTTAATACAGTGATAGGCGTTTGCGCTAAATTACTAATACCCAGCCGAGCTTGAGTCATAAACTAGCGTCCTGATGCAGGTGTATCCATGTTAATCGTCGATGTTTTGCCATGCGTCTTTTGTCATTTGCATTTTTTGCCACCAATCTTCAGAAGCGACTATTTGCCCTTCTTCGTCTATTTGTGGATAAGGTAAACCTTTACGTTTACAGGCTTCAGCAAAAATAGGATGTCCGCCTTCAAATAAAACACGTTGACGGCGCTCTTCAGATAATCGAGGCTTATCGTAAAGGCCTGCTAACTGGCGTTGACGTTGAGCTTCATACAAAACAACCGCATTGGCTACTGAAACGTTAAGCGATTGCACCATGCCTACCATAGGAATAACAATATCTTGGTCAGCGAGTTCTAACGCTTCTGGTGAAGCACCGAACTTCTCTTGACCTAAAATAATAGCCGTTGGCTTAGTATAATCAACGTCGCGGTAGTCTACCGCCGTGTCTGATAAGTTAGTAACTAACACTTGCATGTTTTGTCGTTTTAGCTCAGCAATCGCATCTTTGGTGTTTTTATGTCCGTGAACATCAACCCAGTTTTGACTACCTACAGCACTACCACCTGAAACACGCATTTTATCGCTTTTCCAAACAGCGTGAACATCGCTTATCCCAATAGCATCAGCGGTTCTTACCACTGCAGCTAAGTTATGGGTTTTATGTACGCCTTCCATACATACTGTTAGGTCGGGCTGCCTTTTATCTAACAAGGCTAAAATGCGTTGGTGTCTTTCTGGTGTCATGCTAATACTGGCTCAAAAGGTAAATTTAAGGTTCACTACGTTTGCTTATCGAGTGCTTGGTAATTCCATAATACCATCTATTTCTATTTCTACGTCTTTAGGTAACCTTGCTACCTGTACAGCTGCGCGTGCGGGATATGGGGCGTCGAAATATTCGCTCATTACTTCATTTACTACAGCAAAGTTTTCTAAATCTTGTAAGAAGATATTTACTTTAACCATGTCGTTTAAGTCGCCACCTGCTGCTTCACATACGCTTACTAGGTTTTTAAATACTTGATGTGCTTGCTCTGCAAAGCCGCCTTCAACTACGGTCATCGTTGCAGGTACTAGAGGAATTTGACCTGAAAGATATACGGTATTGTTTACTTTTACAGCTTGGCTGTATGTACCGATAGCACTTGGTGCTGCGTCTGTAGCGATAATTGTTTTCATAAGTTAATACTCTGTTTATTTCTTTGTTTAATATGTAATGAATGGGATATTTATTTGTTACGGATAACGCGTTGTACATCAACCATAACTTTTATTTTACGGATAATATCTGCGAGGTGTATTCGATCTCGACAGGTTATTTCCATGTCGATAGCATAAACGCCAGGTTCTTTTTCACCTGAGTTTAATGAATGTACATTTGAACCACGGCGCGCAATAACATTAGTTAATGCGGCTAGGGCGCCTTGATGATTGATAATTTCGATACGTAGTTTAGCAATAAAATCACGGTCTATTTCTGTATCCCATCTTACGGGGAATAAGCTTTTTTGCCCATGACCTTTAATATTACGGCATCCTTGTTGATGAATAATCAATCCTTTACCTGGACTTAAATACGCTAAAATACCATCGCCAGGAATAGGGCGACAACACTTACCGTAAGTAACTACCATGCCTTCTGTACCTTTTATCGGCATTTTAGTTTTTGTGGGCGCATTATTAGCACCATTTAATTCGTTTTCTTCTGTGAATTCATCGGTTAAGCGGCGGGCAATCACAATACTTAGCGAGTTACCTAAACCTATACTAACAAGTAATTCTTTAAAGGTTTCATAGCCACTTTCTTTAATAACTTGCTGAACTTTTTCTTCGGCAATATCTAATAACTTGGTTTTTCCTAAAGCATGGCTAAGTAATCTCAGGCCTAGCGTTTCTGAATCGCTTTGTTCTCTTGAGCGTAAATAAGCTCTAATTTGTAAACGTGCTTTAGAGGTAACAACAAAATTTAACCAAGTGGCATTTGGTCTGGCGGCTTGCGAGGTGATAACTTCAATGGTTTGGCCTGAATCAATAGGCTGACTTAATGGGTGAGGTTTACGGTCAACTTTTACACCTACACATGAATTACCCACATCGGTATGAACCGCATACGCAAAATCGACAGGGGTTGCTCCCATGGGGAGCTCGATAATACGCCCATCAGGAGTAAAAACATAAATTTCTTCAGGAAATAAATCTGATTTTACGTTTTCGATAAACTCAAATGAAGTACCTGCACTTTGCTGCAATTCAATTAAGCTTTGCATCCAACGTCGCGCTTTCATTTGCGCTGTAGTGCCCGTATCGTCGCCCGCTTGTTTGTATAACCAATGTGCTGCCACGCCTTTATCCGCCATTTGGTCCATGTCGCGGGTACGTATTTGAATTTCAACAGGAATACCATGAGGACCAATTAATGCGGTATGTAACGACTGATAACCGTTAGTTTTAGGAATAGCAATATAGTCTTTGAAGCGAGATTCTACCGGCTTAAATAAGTTATGTACTGCGCCTAATGCGCGATAACAATCATCTATTTTATCTTCAACGATAATTCGAAATGCGTAAACATCCATCACTTCGTTAAAAGATAACTCTTTGTTTAACATTTTTTGATAAATAGAATATAAGTGCTTTTCACGACCTTGCACTTCGGCTTTAATACCACTTTCTTCAAGTCTTGAAGCTATTTCTTTGAGAATATTATTGATAATTTCTTTACGATTACCACGTGCTTGCTTAACTGCTGATTTAAGCGCTCTTGAACGCATAGGGTATAAAGCTTCAAACCCTAAAGTTTCTAATTCGTTCTTAATGTCGTGAATACCCAAGCGGTTCGCTATTGGGGCGTATATTTCCAATGTTTCACGGGCGATGCGTCGACGTTTATCAGGTCTAAGTGACTCTAAAGTACGCATATTGTGAGTACGATCGGCTAATTTAATGAGAATTACGCGAATATCTTGCACCATAGCAAGGATCATTTTACGGAAGTTTTCCGCTTGCATTTGTTCTTTATTATCAAATTTTAGCTTATCTAATTTACTCACACCTTCAACTAACTCGGCAACCGTGTCGCCAAATAAATCAGCAAGTTCTTTTTTAGTGGTGCTGGTGTCTTCAATAACATCGTGCAATAACGCAGCCATGAGGGTTTCATGGTCTAAATTCATTTTAGCTAAATTAATCGCTACGGCGACAGGATGTGTAATGTAAGGTTCGCCACTTGAACGCATTTGTCCTTCATGTGCTTCTCGAGCAACAATATAAGCTTGTTTAAGCAAGTCTATTTGTACTTTCGACAAATAACTTGAGACAAGATCTTTTAATGGTTCAAAAAGATACACTCACAACACCTTAAAAAATAATACCAACCAAACTAAGTTGTTTGATAGAAATAATCTGAATAACAATACAAGTAAAACAAAGAACAACACATTTGAATATATAAAATAAGTTAAATTAACTTAAGAAGTGATGATACATTTTGCTTTACAGCTAATAAAATAAGAATACGTTGAATTACTAACAATGCCAACGTTTTACTTGATGAATGCTAAAAATTAAGCATTAAAAAACGCGTAATCATTGCAAACAATTTATTACGCGTTTTTGGGTGGCTTACCTTCACTATGTGAAAGCTACTGGTTATGACCACCTACAATTGCAGCTACTGCCGCTAGTTCAGCAGATTCTTGTTGTATTTGCTCGTGGTGATCTGAATGGTCCATTACTTCAGTAGTAATTAAACCCGCTTCAATTTCACGTAAAGCTAATACTGTTGGTTTATCATTTTCTCTATCAACCAAAGGTTCTTTACCGCCAGTTGCAATTTGACGAGCACGACGAGATGCAATAAGCACCAAGTCAAAACGATTACCGACTTTATCTACGGCATCTTCAACAGTTACGCGAGCCATTTGGTCACTCCAGCATTTAAAATTTCAAAAAATAGTCGGGTAGTTTACTCGATCATACGCCCACTACGCAAGCAACTTGGCGTGATTTAATCATTAAAAATAAATTAATTAATCTGATAGTAAATCATCAAAAAGCGTTTGATGAGTGATCACTTGTTGGCTACGTTTTAAGCGTTGGTTATTTACAATCGTTGTTAAGTCAACTACCGCCTGATCAAAATCATCGTTAACAATGATGTAATCAAACTCTTGATAATGTGAACATTCAGATTGCGCTTGTGCCATACGCTCGTTAATAACCTCTTGGCTATCTTGACCTCGACCTTGTAAACGCTTTTCTAATTCGCTTTTAGAAGGAGGACAAATAAAAATAGTGGTAACACTCGGCTTTTTCATTCGAACTTGTTGCGCGCCTTGCCAGTCGATATCGAGTAAAACATCAATACCTTTTGCCAGTTGTTCATCAATAGCTGCTTCGGACGTACCATAGTAATTACCAAAGACTTCAGCATGTTCATAAAATGCTTTTTTCTCAATTAACTTTTCAAACTCGACTTTAGAAACAAAATGATAATGCTGACCGTTCTCTTCACCAGGGCGAGCATTACGCGTAGTGTGCGATACAGAAACTTGCATTTCTCTTGTTGAATCTTGTTTAAGTAGTGCTTTGATTAAGCTTGATTTTCCTGCCCCACTTGGCGCAGATAGAATGAATAAATTACCCGGAGTAGTCACATGACACCTTACTAATATGAGTGATAGCACCTGAAAACGACACTATTTTTATGGCGTGATTATAGCGAGGAATTGTCTATTTTCCCATACGAATTACGAGTAACCTTCAATTTTATTGAGGATAAAAAAGAGTAAACAGCCTGTTTATAAAAATGTTAGGAAATCCTGTTATCTAGCTAACGCGACCTTAAATCCTTGTTGATTATGGTATAGCTCTTCTTTAAATACTTCCCAATCTAGAGGTTTAGATAATAAGTAACCTTGGTACTGAGAACAATTAAGTTTTTTAAGGTACTCAAGCTGATAAGGCTCTTCTACACCTTCAGCAATAACATTCAACTTATACAATTTAGCGAGCGATAAAATAACATCTATCATTAACCCTTCATTGTTATAGTTTGGATCAATTGCCCAAATAAAGCTTCTATCTATTTTAAGGGTATCTACTGGGAAATGCTGTAGCTGATTAAATGCGGTATAACCTGTACCAAAGTCATCTAAAGACAATTTGTAGCCCATTTTTTTAATACGTTGTAATAGCTTAATACTTTTATAACCGTGATCAACCAAACTTGTTTCTGTAATCTCAAATTCAATCATTGCTGGTGGAATATCATATTGCTTTGCTAGCGCTTCTATTTTATTTGGCAGCTCTTCATTTTTAAGCTCTAAAGATGAGATGTTAATCGCTAACAAAAATGGTCTAAGAGTAAGTTCCGGAATTAGTTTTTCCATGTACTGAAAACATGATTCGATTACAAACAGGTCAACTTCCGCCACTAAACCATATTCTTCCGCTATTCTTATGTATGCTTCAGGTCCAATGCTAGAAAGTAAAGGATGATGACTTCTAATAAGAGCTTCTGCACCTACAATTTGTGTAGCTGTTGAATCATAAATAGGCATGAAATTTAGATAAAACAACTTTTGAGCTAATGATTCTTTAATCGCTAGAGACACATCATTTTTATGACTAACTTTATCGGCTATAAATTGATTAAAATAACCGACTCTATTTTTCCCTTGTTTTTTCGCTTCAAACATTGCGATATCAGCATAGTTTAATAATGTATCAGGTGTCATCAGATAATCTTGCGTTGAAGCAACGCCTATACTTACTTGAGTATCTACTTTAACGTCATCAATAACAATCGGGGCTTTAAATTCATTTAGCAGCTTATCAGCAAATAATCGTACTTCAGATTCTAGTGCTATTCCTGAAATAATAACGACAAATTCATCTCCAGCTAGTCGCCCCACTTTTCCTTGCAAAATAAAAAAATCATCGGTAATAGCATGAGTAACAGATAAAAGTTTTTTACTGATAGAGATTAATAATTTATCTCCTATACCATGCCCATAATTGTCATTAACACGTTTAAAATCATCTATATCAATAAAATACAGAGCTAATAAAGCATGTTCATCAACATTTTTTAATTGCTGCTGTAACCATGAATTTATATTACGTCGATTATATATCCCCGTAAGATAATCAACATTAGCTTCTAGCGTGAGTGCTTGTCTATGACGTGTAATTGTATTCGCATATAGATAAGACATGATGATAGTCATGATCAACGGAAACGCTACCCGCGCAACAACATCGACCTCCATGGAATGCGAAGAGGCAAGTATGACTAAAACGGCAAGAATTGAGCTAGTTATTAGAGCAAATTTTACCGAGTAATTAAAAAATATTCCTATAATGAAAGGGAAAGCAAAGAAAAGACCTTTAATCCCCAAAAAGTAACAAGCATAAACAATAAAGAAAGAAATACTGAGAACCAAAGCATCAAGCTGCCAAGTTATTTTTCTTCTCAAGTGATTTTGAAATAAAAGAAACGCCGTTAAAATCACATTTACAAGAGAAATAAGGCCGATATCAAACATGCCATAACGTAAATGGTACACAGCATAAAAAGTGAAAGGACATAGGCCAAGCAATAAAAAGACAGATAAAAGTCTTGGTTTAATATAATGACCTGTATTTTTCTCTATCATATCTCGCTACTTCAATTTCCCGAGTTTATACGTATAGCTGATGTCCTTTACTTTAAGAATGGTATCCTTTAAACAATGTAAGTTGTTTGAAATTAAGCAATCTTTAAATAATTTTTAATAATATCAGCACCATTACTTGCCTGAATAGGTTTAAAAATAAAGCCTGATATTCCATAGCCTGCACATTCATCAATGAGTGTTTTATCAGTAACTGAAGATAACATCACAATAGGTACATCAAATCCGGCACTACGAATGTTTTGTAAAGCTTGATTACCATTTACTTCATTCATAACGACATCCATAAACATAAAATCAGGATTCTGCTCTTTAACCATAGTTAAGGCTGTTGAACCGTCATCAGCTTCAATCACATTATTATAGCCTAGCTTACCTAATATATTTTTCAAGGCTTTACGGATCATTGAACTATCATCAACCAGTAATATTTTTGCATCAGTAGGTAAATCTTTAGTATGCGGGTTAGCTACACCTGTGCTTTCTTCACGTTTAACACCTGCCGATTGATAAGTAACACTACGAACAAGTAAATTAAAATAATAACGACCAACACCTTCAACCGTAATAGGCACAGTAACCACTTCTTTAACACCTTCTAAATACTTAGACATATCATTAACATCGTTAACAAAATAAGGGCTAGAAAAGTTATATTCTAAGTTATAGCGGCTATGTAAATCTGTGGCACGGCCTACAATGGTATTTCCCCACTCGGCAAGTGCGTTACTTAACTCTTCGTTAATTTCTGTAAACTCATATTTTTCATTCAACATGTGTTCACAAACTGAATTACCAATAGCGACTGCCGTTTCTGGATAATGGTGCATCATAATAACGCCATCAAGATTGCCAGTTACATTTGAACAAACCGCGTAACCTTTAAAGCGAAAGTCATCAACATTGTCCATAAAGGTATCACCAGAAGAACCAGCTAAATTAGTCATAGCTTTTAAGCTAGCAATAGATTCTGTAATAAATGGGTATAAAATGACTTTATAAATTGTATCAACTGACGACATCTAATATTCTCTCTTTTGTTATTATTCATAGTTAGAATATTACAAATTACTAGAGGAATTAATCGTTTGCAAGACAATAATTTTGAGTTATTTTTGTAATAGGCTTTCACTAATTTCATAAAAAGAGGTTGCTGCATTAATTAGCGAATTTGCTGTCAAAGTAGGCACACCATAAACTTGAGTTTCTACCTGATACGTTTTGGCGACTTCATTTAACAACATATCAAAGTCTCCATCCCCAGAAAGTAAAACAACAGTATCCACTTCTGCTGCTATTTTCATTACATCTATTGTAATACCAACATCCCAATCACCTTTAGCAGAGCCGTCACTGCGTTGAATATAGGGTTTAAGCTTTACATTAAAGCCAATATGTTTAAGTGCCTTTTGAAATTTATGTTGCTGATCGTCACTGCGTTGAATGGCATAAGCATTGGCAACGACAATATCCCCCTGATAACTTAATTGTTCCCAAAACTTTCTATAATTAAACTGACGCTGGTAAGCATCTCTCGTGGTGTAATAAATATTTTGCACATCTACAAAAACTGCAATTTTTTTCATGTAGGATCCATTTAATGAAAATAAAATGATTAATACCAAGCGGTTTAATAAATTTACCTGATTGATATTATGTATAAGCAACAGCTCATCATACGACTTTTTAAGGACAAAAAAACAAGATGATGATAATATTACCGCACTAAATTATTGAGTACACCAGATGTCAGCACTACGTTCGTTATATCATTACTTATTAAAATTTCCCGTTAAACTATTCGTAAAATGTAAAGTTATCCCTGACAATTTAGCGGATCAAAAACAGATAGATCCAGAACAACCCATTTTTTATGTGGTTAGGTATCAGTCAACCAGCGATGTTTTAGCATTACAAAGCGCCTGTAAGAAACTCGATTTACCTAATCCATTAAAAAAAGTCACCATTAATGGCAAAAGCTTCCCTCGTGTGTTCTTTTTAGAAAAAACAAAATCGGTTCTCCCTTGGAAAGCTAAAGCAAAAACTAATGCCATTGAACAAGGCTTTAATATATTAACTGAGCATGAATTAGACGCTGAACTAAACGCTCAAATGATCCCCGTTAATATCACCTGGGGAAGAACGCCAACCAAAGAAAAAAATACAGCCAATGTCGGCACTGTTATTGCTGACGAAGAGTCACCAACTTGGTTACGTAAAATATTTATTGTTTTATTTACCGGTAGAGACACGCTAGCAAGATTCAGCGATCCATTACATTTTAGAGACGTTAAAGAAAAGCATGGCGATAACGAAGCAACAGCTCATAAATTAATACGTATTGCACGCTTTCATTTTTATCGTCAAACCATTTCAGTCACCGGCCCACGGTTAATGCACCGCCAGCAAATGTTTACGGCAATGTTTGCTAACCCTGCTATTAAAAAAATTATTGCTGACGAAGTTAAAAGTAAAAATATTTCTCAAGCTAAAGTTAAAAAACAAGCGTTAGAAATAATGGACGAGATCGCTGGCGACTATCGTGAATCGATGATCAGTGTAGGCACCCGCGTACTAACTTGGCTATGGAAACGCCTATACAAAAAAATTGAAGTTAGTAATGCCAACACCGTAAGAAATTTAGCACAAGAAGGGCATGAAATTATTTATGTGCCTTGTCATCGCAGCCATATGGATTACTTACTCCTTACCTACATTATTGCGCAAGAAGGCTTAGTAACTCCGCGTATTGCAGCAGGTATAAATCTTAACTTTTGGCCCGCAGGACCTATTTTTAGAAAAGCGGGAGCGTTTTTCATTCGCCGAAGTTTCAACGGTAATCGATTATATTCCACCATATTCAGAGAGTACTTAGGTTTACTTTTTGAACGGGGCTATTCAGTAAAATATTACTCGGAAGGTGGCCGAAGCCGCACAGGGCGATTACTACCAGCAAAAACCGGCATGCTAGCCATGACCATACAAAGCTTATTACGCGGTATAGATCGCCCATTAACTTTAGTACCTGTGTATATTGGCTACGAACATGTAATGGAAGTAGGTACATACCATAAAGAATTAAGTGGTAGCGAAAAGAAAAAAGAATCTTTTTTAGGTGTTTTTAAAGCCATAAAAAGCTTACGTAACTATGGTAAAGGTTATATTAATTTTGGCGAACCTATTAATATTAATAAATTTTTAACAGACGAAGTACCGGATTGGAAAAGTGCAATTAACCCACTAGATCCACAAAAACCTAAATGGTTAACACCCACAGTCAACCTATTAGCCGATAAAGTAATGACTAACATTAACCAATGTGCCGCATTAAATGGCGTTTCGTTAGTGGCCCTTATATTACATGCAACAGACAACAAAGCACTGTCAAAATCAGAATTAGAATCCCAATTAGATTTCTTTTTAATGCTACAGCGTTCAGCCCCTTACAGCACCGAATTAACGGTTCCGCCAGAGTCAGGTGCCGAATTATTAGCAGAAGTTATTGCTTTAAATAAAGTGACCGTAAATGAAGACAGCTTTGGTGAAATTATATCTTTAGACGAATCAGCAACGCTTGAAATGCGTTATTACCGTAATAATATTTTACACACTTACGTATTACATGCGTTTGTTTGTAGAGTATTAGAATGTAATGCGAAAGTCTCAACATCAACCATAGTGAAACAAGTTCAAATACTTCTGCAATTAATTAAGTCTGAGCTGTTTTTATGGGGTTCTGATGATGAAATGCGTACGAATATAGAAACCACGTTAAGCGTACTTTCTGAACTTAATATCGCACAGCAAAACGATAACGGTAATTGGTCGTTAATAGAAGATAATAACCTGCGCTCTAAAGCAAGAATATTAGCAGAATGTATTGATGAAACCATACAACGCCTTGCCATTATATGTTCACTGATTTACCGATTATCACCTATCGACAAAGCAAGCTTTGAAGAAAAAGTTGTTTCTATTGCTAAACGTTTATGTGTTTTAAACAATATTAGTGCGCCAGAGTTTATCGATAAAAAAGCTCAATCTATGCTGATCAGTTCAATGCAAAAACTTAAATACATTGATAGAAATGAAGACGGTCAACTCGTACCCACTGAATCGTTGAAACCTTTAAAAGATGTGATTATTAATTTAACTGATATTGAAGTACTGCAGAGTATTGCTAGATAACGGGTATATTTATAGGTGTTCTATAAAAATACCAATAAATACAACTAAGCCAACAAAATGATTATGTAAAAAAGCTTGAAAACACTTATCTCTTTCACGGTTTACAATCAAAAATTGTTGATATGTGAACAAGCCCGCACTAATCACTAAACATAATTGATACGGCCAACCAAAGGCCAGCATATCGCCTACCGTAAATAACAAAGCGAGCGTAATAAGCTGTAAAAGCAGAACGATGCGTTTGTCGAAAGATCCAAATATAATTGCGGTCGATTTCACACCAATTTTAAGATCATCGTCACGATCAACCATGGCATACATAGTATCGTAAGCAATCGTCCAACATAAATTAGCTGCAAACAATAACCAAGCAACTAAGGGGACTTCACCCGTTGAATCAGCAAATGCCATGATCATTCCCCAACTAAACGCGGCCCCTAAAAAGACTTGTGGAAAATGGGTAAAGCGTTTCATAAAAGGGTAAATAACAGCAAGAAACACTGCCACAAACGACAACATAATCGTATACGGCTGTAAGGTTAAAACTAAAATCAAGGCATTTAAAATCAAGAAGAAAAACAGAGTCAGTGCTTCAGTTGTTGTTATAGCGCCTGAAACTAACGGTCTATTTTCAGTACGTTTTACCTGACCATCAACTTTTCTATCGGCAAAGTCGTTTATCACGCAACCGGCACTACGCATAATAAAAACACCTAAAGTAAATACAACTAATAAGTGGTAACTAGGCATACCTTCTTGAGCAATCCACAGCGCCCAATAGGTTGGCCATAATAATAAATACGTCCCGATAGGTTTATCCATTCGAGTAATTAATTTAATGGCCTGCCACTTAGCTATAAATGCGTTCATATAATATCGGAATACTTTAATTATTGATTAAATGTTTTGGTAATGGTGCTGAAGCTAGCTCAATATCATAAGCGACAGATTCAGGTAAAAAAACCTCCGCCACCATAATAGGTTTGTTTTTTAAAACAAATACTGAACGTCGTCCCCACAAGGAACTCGTTTGAGATAAATTTAACGCATTTATTAATGGCGATAATGAACTAGACGCATTAAATGGGGCAACTTCAATGCACTTTCTGATCAAGTTAGGATGATTAAAAAGTACTTGCCCTAAAGATTGTTCACCTAATTCTGCTAATTTTTGTTCTTCGCCCGTTAAACTTTTTAATGGTAATAAACTGCGCGCAAAGACTTGTGGTTTGTCATCACAAAACAAAAGCACTTCACGTACTAGCACTTCTTCACCAGCAGCTATATCTTGATTAGCCTCAAGCTCACTACACGGTATAATTTGTTGGCCGAGTACTTCAACCCTAAAATGCTCACAATGGGTTTTTAAACGTGCCGTTAAAGAACTAGGATCAAGCAACCAATCTAATAATCCTTCATGTAAAGTATCATCAGAAGAATAGCTAGATGCAATGTTCCACTGTGTTTGAAGTGTTACTGGGAATAAATGTGAATGAAGGCTCATAGCAAAAAATATTGAATTAAAAAACGCTTTATCATATCAGGATTTACCACTTCATACCTAGTAGCTCAGTATTTAATTAAAACAGAATGAACAACTTAAACGCGCTAAATTGAATTATTTATTTAAAAAACATAGTAAAGCAGGTTAATCTATACTGTAATTAACCCTATTTGTATAAAGAGAGCCTTTCTGTAATGAAAAAGCTAATTTTAGCCCTTTGCTGCTTACTACCCTTTTCTCCGATTAAAGCGGCTGATTATGCATATTATGGCTTTGAGCCTTCTATTATCACCAATTACATCGCTGTAAAAAAGAAAATGGGCTACGTAAGAATTAGCGTTGAATTGATGATTGAGAACTCTTCAAACTTTGAAATAGTTGAACATCATGCGCCATTACTCCGCGACGCTATTATTACCATTATTGGTCAGCAGCCTGAATCTAAAATAAAGTCGATTAACGGCCGACATGAAATACAGCGATTATGCGAAGATAAAGTAAAAGAATTACTAAAAAAAGAAACCGGCGGAACGTTAATTAAAAAACTATTGTTTACCCAATGGTTAAGTGAATAAGTTTTTATTTGCATGATGCTAAAAAGAAAGGGTGATATTTACAAAAATATCACCCTTTTTATTAACCTTAGACTAAATTGATTGATTAACTTTTAGCGTATTTAATTTTAATCCAAGCTAAACCACAACCTGAAAGCAAGCCCAATAAATGTGCGGTATTTGCCATATTAACGGGTAGCACGTTGGCAAAACCTAACAACATAAAAAACAGTAAAAAGCCCACTATAGGTTTTGAAATAGTTAAGCCTTTCTCCGGCGCTAGCCAGTCATACCACCATACATAACCAAATAGTGCATACACCACGCCAGACAAACCACCAAAGCTGGGGCCTGACACAATAAACTGACCAACATTTGAAACTATAGCCGATACAAGAAATAGGTTAATTAACGCTCCTTTACCTAGCGTTCGTTCAATAGAGCCACCAATTTGCCACCACCACATCGTATTAAAAATAATATGAAGCCAAGTGAAGTGGAAAAAAGCAGGGCCAATAAGTCGGTAGGGTTGCTCTAATAAATTAGCCATATTTAAATGATTAAAAAAGCCGATTTTATTAAAAACGTCTCGCTGCCAACCGAGTTCACCTAAGATAAAAGTGAACCAACAAATAGCAAAAACAACTAAAGTAACAATACCTGCATGGCGAAAAAATTGCTCTTTAAATTGAGAAACTACAGAAGGCTCATTACTTTTAAGTTGAGACACTTCGGCATTATCCCAAGCAGCCTGTTGGTATTTAGGGTGATGCGGTTGCTTTATAAAGTCTTCAAAAATATCTTTGGCCTGATCTTGTTGATGAATATCACAATAAATAACAAAAGCATTATCTTCAGATTCAACTTGAGCTGATATGTTTTGACTTAATAAATAATTACAAAACAATAAAGCAATATTGTGATGATCTATTTTTACAAAAGCGCCTAATTCTATGGTCGCATCGGGGTTACTCATGAAGTGCTAACGTCGCTCGGATGCTCTAATTGCCATTGTGTAAAACCGCCGTCTAACGAATATACGTCTGTAAAATCTTGGCTTATTAAATATTGGGCTGCTTGTTGGCTAGAGTGACCGTGGTAACAACAAACAACAACAGGTGCGTCAAGATCCGCTTCGCGCATGAAATCAGCAAGGGTTTCGTTGGTTAACTCTATTGCGCCAGGAATATGCCCGTTTTTAAATGAATTAGGATCTCGAATATCAACAACAACGTAAGTTTTTTCGGCTAACGCTTGGTGTAGTTCACTTATCTGCATGTGCTTAAAATTCGTTGTACTGTCTGACACGTATATCACCTTCTCGTAAATAATTTAAATAATTATATGTGTTAACTCATTTGTTGATAAGAATAATATCATTGTTTAAAGGATTATTTAGAGAATTGTTCAAAAGGTATGAAGCCCAAAATTTTTACTTTGGGCTTTTTTAAAGGGATTAATTCCAATCTAAAATCACTTTGCCTGATAATCCCGATCTCATCACATCAAAACCTTGTTGAAATTCATCAATAGAATAGTGATGAGTAATAATTGGAGTAAGATCTAAACCTGACTGAATTAAACTGGCCATTTTGTACCACGTTTCAAACATTTCGCGACCATAAATACCCTTAATGGTAAGCCCTTTAAAAATAACTTTACTCCAATCAATCGCCATATCAGTACCTGGAATACCTAACATGGCAATTTTCCCACCGTTGTTCATGTTATTCAGCATATCGGTAAAGGCCATAGGCACGCCTGACATTTCCATGCCTACATCAAAGCCTTCGCTCATTCCTAATTCAGACATAACATCTGTTAACTTAGTTTTACTTACATCAACGGCTCTTGTTGCGCCCATTTTTAACGCTAAGTCTAATCGGTAAGGGTTTACGTCAGTAACAACGACATGCCTTGCTCCTACGTGTTTAGCTACAGCTGCAGCCATAATTCCGATAGGTCCAGCACCTGTAATAAGTACATCTTCACCCACTAAATCAAACGATAATGCAGTATGAACAGCGTTACCAAAGGGGTCAAAAATAGCAGCTAAATCATCTGTAATTTCATCAGGTAATTTAAACGCGTTGTAAGCGGGTATCACTAGGTATTCAGCAAACGAGCCCGGTCTATTTACACCTACGCCAACAGTATTTCTACATAAATGTGTGCGCCCACCTCGGCAATTCCGACAATGACCACAAGTAATGTGCCCTTCGCCTGACACTCGGTCACCAATAGTAAAACCTTTAACTTCTTGCCCTATATCAACCACTTCACCAGCATATTCATGGCCCACTACCATAGGAACAGGTATGGTTTTTTGCGACCATTCGTCCCAGTTATAAATATGAATATCTGTGCCACAAATAGCTGTTTTATTAATTTTAATTAATAAATCGTTGTGTCCCATTTCAGGCTTAGGGCTGTCACCCATCCAAATACCGGGTTCTGCTTTTAATTTAATTAATGATTTCATGTTAACTCAACCTTTAACTAATAATATTCATTGATTGACCAATACGAATAAACGCGCCAATAGCATGATCTAATTGCTCTTTAGTGTGTGCTGCCGAAATTTGCGTTCGAATACGTGCTTGGCCTTCAGGCACAACAGGGAATGAAAAACCGATCACATAAATGCCTTCTTCTAACAGCTTATTAGCCATTTGTGTTGCTACAGCTGCATCACCTAACATTACAGGAATAATTGCGTGATCTGCACCACCACAAGTAAATCCTGCGGCTTCCATTTGTGTTCTAAAGTATTGAGAATTTTCGATAAGCTGCTTACGTAAAGCATCGCCACCTTTTAATAACTCAATCACTTTGATTGACGCATTCACAATAGCGGGCGCTAGCGAATTAGAAAACAAATAAGGACGTGAACGTTGGCGTAACCAGTCAATCACTTCTTTTTTACCTGATGTATAACCGCCTGAAGCTCCGCCCATGGCTTTACCCAAAGTACCGGTAATAATATCTACACGCCCCATTACATCACAAAACTCGTGGCTGCCTCGCCCTTGCTCGCCAACAAAACCTACTGCGTGAGAGTCATCAACCATCACTAAAGCATTATATTTATCAGCTAAATCACACACGGCTTTTAAATTAGCGATAACACCGTCCATTGAAAATACACCATCGGTGGCTATTAATTTAAATCTTGCGCCTGCGGCATCAGCATCTTTCAAGCATTGTTCTAATTCTTCAGCGTTATTATTGGCGTATCTAAAGCGTTTGGCTTTACATAAACGTACACCATCAATAATTGACGCATGGTTTAGCGCATCACTAATAATCGCATCTTCTGGGCCAAGTAACGTTTCAAATAAACCTGCATTTGCATCAAAACATGACGAATACAAAATAGTATCTTCCATGCCTAAAAATTCACTTAATTTTTGCTCAAGGGTTTTATGAATATCTTGCGTGCCGCAAATAAAGCGTACCGACGCCATACCAAAACCATGCTCGTCTAACCCTTCTTTTGCTGCTGCAATTAAGTCAGGGTGATTAGCCAAACCTAAGTAGTTGTTTGCACAAAAGTTAATCACCTTATCACCATTAGCTACGGCAATTGATGGTTGTTGAGCGGTAGTAATAACTCGTTCGGCTTTATATAAACCGTCAGTTTTTACTTGATCGATTTGGCTCGTAATATGTGAATAAAAAGGAGATGTACGCATGTGTTTAAACGCTCCGCTTGTTGTAAAAGTAATAGTTGTTATATTTTTATCGCTTATCTATTAATTGAATGTAGCGACTTTATTGGCCTTTTTGATTAAAAATACAGCCTCTTAATTTTCATTGTACGTTTTAACGCACAAAAAGAAAATAGCTAACGTTAGAAATAAAAATTTCACTGTAAACTTTTAAGACCATCCCCATATTTATACCCGTTACCAATCAAGAGACGATTTCAGAGTGCTTGAAGATAACGGGTATATATTCAAAAATACTAAACGCTATCATTGTAAAAGTGTTATTAGGTATACTTAGCGCACTGCTAGCAACGAGAATGTTTGTGAAATACTTTTTATCTTTACTCTTTTATCGCGTTTTATTCTTCTTATTACTGCCTGTATTGTTGCTAATATTAGTGGTTAGATCTAAAAATCACCCAGAATATCGCCAGCGATTATTTGAGCGCCTCGGATTTATTGATACAAAATTAAGCAAACATGGCATTGTTATTCATGCAGCAAGTGTCGGTGAAGTTATTGCCTTAAAAGCCTTTATCGAAAAATTACTCGCTAGCCAACCTAATACACCTGTAACTATTACCACCTTTACACCAACCGGCTCAGCACAAGTTAAAAAACTGTTTTCTGATCGAGTTCAGCATTGTTATTTACCCATAGATTCTTTTATTTGTACTTGGCTATTTTTATCACGCTTACAGCCCAAAGCTATGGTTTTTATGGAAACCGAGTTATGGCCAAATTTAATCAGCCAATGTAAAAACCGACAAACTAAATTGTTATTGGTAAACGGCCGTTTATCAACTAAATCAATGAAAAGTTATAAAAAATTAACGTGGTTAATATCACCTTGTTTACAAGCTTTTGATCAAATACTCACCCAAAGCCAAATCAATCAAAACAACTTTATGGCATTAGGCAGTAAGACATTAAACTGCGAGCTTTCGGGTAACTTAAAGTTTGATATATCAATTACACCAAGCATTACCAGCAAACAAGCCGAGTTAGCTGCGTTTATTGAAGGTAGACGTAAATTATGGGTTGTTGCCAGTACACACCCAGGTGATGAAGAAATTATTTTAAAAGCCTTTCAACCTCTGCATCAACAGTATCCAGAATTATTACTTGTGATTGTGCCTAGACACCCAGAACGTTTTGCTGACGTGGCACAATTAGCGATAAACAGCGGCTTTACTACATGTAAACGCAGTAAGAACACGCAAGTTAATGCAACAACTCATGTTTGGATATTAGATACCTTAGGTGAGCTAATGCCAATGTGCGCATTAGCGTCGATTGTTACTATGGGCGGAAGCTTTAGCACTATTGGCGGACATAATCCTTTAGAACCCGCCTTATTTAAAAAACCCGTGATAGTCGGCGCTAATATGAGCAATTTTACCGAAGTGATGCAGCAACTAATCGACGCCAAAGGCATAGTGCAACTTAACGGTATTAATAACGAAAAAGAGCTAGTTCATGCAATAACTGAGCTATTAAACGATAGCGATAAACAGCTAACTCTTGGTGACAATGCGTATAACGTTGTGCTACAAAACCAAGGAGCAAGTGACCGGTCACTTGCTCACTTGAATAGATTATTGGGTGGATAAGTTATTTAGGATTGGTTGATTAAACTTGTTACTTTATCGTCACCTCAGGCCGTGTGTTAGTGCGCTAGTCTGCTAACGCACAAGAGAAGTTAACCAACACACTGTAATCACCTATTATATCCTTGCTAGTAGCCAAAGGTATAATAGACGCCTTAGTACCAAATTTAACTTTAGCTGTAAGCAGTTGAGAGTTATAGCCATCCATTTCAAGCAGAGATGTGTACTGAGAAATAGCAGATTTACATCCACATTCCGACGTAGGTTTTAGTTGTTTATACGATAGACCTAACATCGGGATACCATCCCTATATATGACTTCTGAACGATCTATCGTAATACAATTTGATAGCTGGTTGTTTATTGATACTTTTGTATTTGAAGTCGCTTGCGAGCAAGCTGAAATTAAAAAAAGTAGTAATAAGCTATATTTTAGTCCCGCCATTTTTAGATACTCCTTTGATATAATTAACCTTTATGTTCAAGTGTTATTTTTTAGCTTCATCAGAGGTCAATGAAAACTGACTGGGACAAATATGTTTTGAGAAATAACAAATTAAATGAAATCTAATTTTGTTAATCAAACAATGAAAACCTTAAACACTAGCTTTCAACTCAGGATAAAAGTCTTCAACCACGAGGTTAATTTTAGCTTTAACCTCTTCAATCGTTAGTCTTTCCATTAAATCACTGCCTTTCGCTCTAACGCCCCAAGGTAGTTGTGTGTAAGGTTTACCTTTTTGCTCTTCAATCACTTGGTCGTAACAACTAACCACGTATTTTGGATATAAATACGGTCCTGTTCTGCGCGGGTTACTATGAGCATATAAGCCAACAACAGGCGTACCAACCGTTACCGACATATGCGCAGGGCCTGTATCTGGTGCTATGGTAATGTGTGCTAATTTTAAAACAGCGAGTAGTTGTTTAAGTGAGGTTTTACCAACTAAGTTGGTAAAAGAGGCGTTACTTTGTTTGCAAATATCTTCAGCGAGTTGTTTTTCCATCGCCGTTGGGCCACCGCATATAACAACACGAAAACCCACTTGTTGTAGATATTCAGCCGTTTGTGCATAGCCTGTTACATGCCAGTTTCGTTCTGCTTTACTGGCTGCAGGGCTAATAACAGCAACGGGTTTGTTATTTTCTTCAAATAACGTGTTGTGCGCCCACTGTTCGTCTTCTTCAGGTAATGGCATATTCCATACTGGCTCGCTTACCGTTAAACCTAATACTTGGGTAAATCCCATAAAACCATCGAGCACGTGTGGCTCGTTTTGCGGTGCAATTTTATAGTTGGTGAATATCCATTGACCCTCTTTTGCGCGTTTACTATCAAAGCCTATTTTTGTTTTGGCTGGAATACAGTAACTCGCTAAGCTGGCTCTTAGGGCAACTTGCATATGCAATAAAATATCAAAGTGCTGGCCTTTCATGTGATCGCGTAAATCAGAATAGCCTTTCAAACCAGCAGACTTGTCAAAAACAATAATTTCTACTTTCTCTAACCCTTTAAGTAAATTAGCTTCTACTTTACCGCACACCCAAGTGATTTGAGTATGTGGCCATTGTTTTTGAATATTTTGCACCGCTGCAACGGCATGACAAACATCACCGATGGCAGATAAACGTAAAACACATAAATTTTTTGGTGCAGCTAATTGACCCAGCATAAAGGATTCACCACAATAGACAGATTAAAGTAATATAATTGGTCTATTATCTTGAACCCTTCAACATTTGTAAAACCCTGTAGCAAAAAAGTTTGCGAAAACAACAATATATTTTGTGTTTATGATGAAAATGAAGTGGAAAACTTTTCTGAAGCCTTTCTTGATAGCAGCTACTGGCAAAAAAACAATCATATTGTAGGCACAGCTCAAGGCCGAGGAACTACTTGGTTTATTGAAGTTAATAATAAAAACTGGGTATTAAAACATTACTATCGTGGCGGCTTGATTGGTAAATTTAATAAAGATTCTTATTTATTTTCTACAAATGCTAACACCCGAGCGGCTAAAGAGTTTGAGTTATTAAATCAACTTTGCGACTTAAACTTACCGGCACCAAAACCCATTGCTTATCGTATTATCAATACCGGCTTGTTTTATAAAGCGGATATTTTGACTGAACGTGTGTGTAATGCTCAAGACTTAATATCGTTACTTATGAAACAATCGGTTAGTTCTAGTCTTTGGCAGCGTATTGGCAAAACCATCAAAAGCTTTCATGATCATAATGTTTATCATCACGATTTAAATATTCACAATATTTTAATTGATGACCAAGAAAAAGTATGGATTATCGACTTTGACCAAGGTGAAATTCGCTCTAGCTCTGGTAACTGGAAACAAGAGAATATGATCCGATTATTACGATCATTTAATAAAGAAAAAACAAAAGACGTTACGTTAAATTGGCAAGAAAGTGAGTGGAAATTGTTACTAGCAGGATATGAAAGCGAATAATTATGAAAAATCATTCGCTATATTTGGCATATTAAACCGCAGATAAACTTGCTTCTAAGCGCTTACGGTACATAGTACGAGCAGCTAAAAACTCTTCTTTAGCTGAATCGCTAATGTATGGATGAATAATGACTAAGATTTTCAACACGCCCTGATAAAAAACAGAGTCGTTAATTTCTTCTTCATTGTTTTGTGTTTGATAAAAGCTTAACCAAAACGTATTAACTAAACGTAGAATACTTACAATTTCAGGTAAGTCTTCATCGTCAAATTCCATCATGTCAGCTTGTTTTAACGAAAGTAGTAATTGGCTTACTCTGTCTGCAATAAAGCTTTGCACTTCAACATATTTGTCGTGCAACAAGGGATTTTTAGCCAATAAAACAGGAAGATTACTGTAGAAAAAACGAAATTTCATCATGGCCTGAAAAACCATATCCATGTAAAGAATAATAGCATCAAGTGGTTTTACGTCTGGGGATACTTCGGGCATACTTTCTAATAAAAGTGTGCGGGCATATTCTTCATAAATAGACAAAATAATGTCTTCTTTATTACGGAAGTGATAGTAGAGATTACCTGGACTTATACCGAGATCTGCCGCAATATGATTCGTTGTAACATTCCTTTCGCCGTTTTCATTAAATAGAGCGATGCTAGCCTGAATTATTTTATCACGAGTTTTCATTGATCCCACTTCTTTGTGTTTTTTTTGCTTACTGCCGATCAACCTATATTACTATCAAATTCAATAAGACTGAAAGGTTTTTCGAGTAAATACTTTAAGTTTTCTCTTTTTAAAATGCAATATCTTTAATAATGTCTTTTGAATTTAAAACGGTAGGCCATTACAATAGCTTTCACTACTTTTAATGAAGATTATTTTATGCCTATAAAAGCGATATATCCGGGAACATTTGATCCAGTAACGAATGGTCATACTGACTTAATTACACGTGCAAGTAATTTGTTTTCTGAAGTGGTAATTGCGGTGGCATCTAACCCAAGTAAAAAGCCTTGTTTTGATTTAGCTAAGCGCGTTGAAATGATACAACAAGTTACACAGCACTTACCTAATGTAACGGTGGTAGGCTTTACAGGACTATTGGTTGATTTTGCTAAACAACAAAATGCTTCTGTTTTAGTGAGAGGTTTACGTGCTGTTTCTGATTTTGAATATGAGTTTCAGCTTGCGAACATGAATAGACGTTTATCGCCTGATTTAGAGTCTGTATTTTTAACGCCTTCTGAAGAGAATAGCTTTATTTCGTCAACAATAGTGAAAGAGGTGGCTTTACATAATGGTGATGTGAGTAGTTTTGTACATCCGATAGTAAAAACGGCTTTAGATGAAGTACTAAAGCCTTAAACTAAACTGCCCAGCTTATTTTTTCTGGCAAGTAGGACAAAAAACTGAGCTTCGGTTGGACTGCCTTACTTCTTCTAATATGGTTTCACACACCATGCATTTTTTCCCTGCTCGGCCATACACTAAAAGTTGCTGAGCAAAATACCCAGGGCGCCCATCAGCTTGAGTAAAATCTTTTAAGGTTGTGCCGCCTTGTGCGATAGCTGCAGCAAGTACTTCTTTAATAATATCGGTTAGGGCGTTAAAACGTTTTTTCGATATACTTCCTGCAAGTGCTGTAGGTAATATCCCCGCTTTAAATAACGATTCGTTGGCATAAATATTACCTACGCCCACAACAATATGGCTATTCATTAGAAAGGTTTTGATGGGAACTTTACGGTTTCTCGACTTTTCAAACAGATAATCTGGGGTCAAATCATCACTTAATGGTTCAGGCCCCAATTTAGCCAGTAAACCTTGTTCATCAATATGTTGCTCAAACCATAATACCGCACCAAAACGTCTTGGATCGTTCAATCTTAATGCTTTGTTGTTACTTAACACTAAATCAAAATGATCGTGTTTAGCCACTTCGGTATTAGCATCAATAACACGGATCGTACCCGACATCCCTAAATGTAAAACTAGTGTGCCGTGCGAAAACTTAATTAATAAGTATTTAGAGCGACGCTCTACTGATTCAACTTTGCTGTTAACCATACTATGAACGCTATCAGGAATAGGCCAACGTAATTTAGCATTACGCACAATAACCTTGGTAACGGTTTGATCAAGTATATGAGGTGTAATGCCTTGTCGGCATACTTCTACTTCGGGTAATTCAGGCATAATTTAGAACCAAGTTAAGGAGATTAAGATGCATTGTGAGTATTCATTTTATCAACAAATGCTTGGGCAAAGCGCGTGGGTGATTCAGGATCCATATTAAAATACAGCGAAGGCTCTATCAGTTCGGCTTCCATTAAAGCGAAAGATGTTTGATCGCGTACGTAATCAAGCCGTGCATACAAAGGCATATTATGAATTTTAGCTATGGCCGCTAATGTGTTTTCAGCTTGGGTTAATAGCTCGGCTTCAGGTTCAACGGTAGTTAATCTGCCGCCATGCTCTTCTTGTACTCTAAAATCGTTGTTTTTTGGCGTTTTAAGGATTGTGTGACTCAACGTACCATTAAAATAAAACAACGAGAATTCGCCTTCCTTTATTACGCTTTCCATGAAGGGTTGAACCATAAATGATTCATTTTTAAATATGGCTGTTAATTCAGCTAAGTGGTTTTCAATATTGTTTTTAGTTAGCCAAAACGTATTATCGGCATTGGCAGAAATACGAGGTTTGATCACTAACTGATCAGTATTGAAATAATTAAAAAAACGGTTAACTGACGCAACAGAAATTTCGTTTTCCCACAGCGTAGGTACTATATTGATACGTATTTCTTCTAGGGCTTTTAAGTAAATTTTATCAATATTCCACTCAATAATTGATAAGCTATTTTCAAGGTGTGCCGATGAAGCTTCGATATTTGAGAGTACTTTTAAAAAAGCATCCGCATGATCTTGATAATCCCATGGCGAACGAATCACAACCGCATCGTATTTGTTCCAATCCACATTTTCTGCTTTCCATGAAATGGTATGAGTTTGCCAACCTAATTTTTGTAGCGGTTCGTCAATTAAGTGGTCGTAAACTTCAAAGTCATCTAAGCAGTCCATGGTTAAAATAACACAGTGCTGTTGAGGTGAACTCATGTTAATCCTCCCATTAATAGTTAAAGCTAGCATTATCGTTATACTGACAAAATTTCATTCGGTACAAGCTGAGAGAAAATAGCGAGAGGGAAAGATTTCCATACCTGTGTGGTGCGATTAAATATAAGGAGCTCTGTATCAGTGGCATATAGGTTTAACGTATAAGGTTCATCTTGCCCAGCAAGTTCTACTTTAACCACTAAAGCCATTTTTTCGTCGAGTAATGGAGGATGCTTAACGGTATCGCCTTCGCTATGTTTCCATGACCGCATCATTTGCTCTAGCCCTTGTTCATTTAGCGTAGCAGGGGTAGAACGCCATGTTTTTCCTATACGTTCAATCGTTACATTGGGATAAAAGGTTAACGTGAGAATAGTGGCATGTGCGCCAAATAACGTTGCTTGTTCCGTATTTGAGGTGCTTTCATCTTCAGAAAATATTTTATTGTTGGTGACATTAATTAATAAAATAAACGCCATTACTGCGAAGATAATAACGTTGTTCCAACCTGTACGAGATAATTTCATAGACTCTGATCAGTTAAATTGAAGAACAACAATAATACCGTAATTTAGGCAATAAAAAACCCAGCAAAAGCTGGGTTTTTAAATAAGCAGTTATCAATTACTTGATTTTTGCTTCTTTGTACATAACGTGCTGACGAATACGAGGATCAAACTTTTTGATCTCCATTTTCTCAGGCATAGTCTTTTTATTTTTATCTGTAGTATAAAAATGACCAGTACCAGCACTAGAAACTAAACGAATTTTATCACGCATGATGATTCCTTAAACTTTTTCGCCATTGGCACGAATATCAGTTAAAACTGCATCAATACCTTTTTTATCGATAATACGCATTCCTTTCGGAGTTAAACGTAATTTAACGAAACAATTTTCGCTTTCAACCCAAAAACGGTGAGTTTGAAGGTTAGGTAAAAAACGACGACGAGTCGCGTTTCTTGCGTGCGAACGGTTGTTTCCAACCATTGGCTTTTTGCCTGTTACTTGGCAAACTTTAGACATAATGAGTACTCCAATATTAATTTCAGCTCGAGCTATATTTCCCCAAGACCGTCGCCTCGGGATCCTGAAAAAGGTGGCATATTATAGAGAAACTGAAAAGTTATTGCTAGCTTTTCTAAAGATCCTATTGAAAAACTATTGAATATTCCTATTTTTCAATAAGTTAAAGGCTAAATTAAGAGGTAACAAACAGTACTACAATGTACTTTATGGTTTATTTACCATCGAATAGTATAAAAAACAGACTGACTCAGTCTATTTTAGATCCTAACAATTTGTGTATTTTTTCTTGTTGCGCTTTATTACACAATTCATCAATTAAAATGCGCAAAATATGAGATTTGGCTAACTTAGTCTCAATAGCTAATTCTGACAGTTGTGTAATAGCTTCTTCACTCAAGGTAAACGTTGCATGTCTAAAAGGCTTTTTGGTTTGGTTGGCTGCTGCTTGTTCTTGTTGGGCTTTTTTATCAGCTACATATTGCTGTGCAGCGAGAACTGCCTGAGTTAAATTTAATTGGTTGTTAATATCGCTACTAACAATTTCAGGTGCACCCTTTGCGTAATTTTCTGCGTCAGAAATAAATTCGTCTACAGTGAATTGTCTTTTTTTTGTATTACCGTCCTTGGACTTTTTAAGATCACTTAAACTCATGGGAGTTGTCCGGTTTCATTGCCATTAACTCTTCTGCAATTGAAATCATTTCTGCGGCGGCTTTGCCATCCGGATCAATTTCTAACACAGAAGACCCTTTTTCTTCACTATCGTCGTATACATTTCGGCTAAACGTAACAGCATTTAAAACATTTATACCGTACGAGCTACACACATCTTTAGCTTCTAATATACGCCCTGCTTGATTGGGTAACGAAGGACATTGGGTAATAACAAACGAAGCTAGCATTTTAGGATTAACCATTTTACATGTACTGAGCATATCTTCCATGTGCGGAACAGTTTTTAAATCGCGACGTTTTGGTCTTAACGGAATAATAACATGATCAGCTACCGACATTGCAGCACGTAAGGCGAGGTTGTCTTGACCACCACAGTCAACAATCACGTAATCGTAATGTTGATTCAGGCTTAATAAGTCGTTACGAATTTTTCCATAAAGTTGAATACAGTTAATGGCGGGTAAACTAGGATCAGTATTTCGGGCTTGTATCCAGTCAGACGTTGTTCGTTGCGGATCACAATCAACCATTAATACAATGGCTTCTTTATCTCTGGCAAAATAAACCGCCAAGTTTTGTGCAAGGCAACTTTTACCACTACCACCTTTTTCACCGCCTACTAATATCATCATTACCTGTTTCTCCTGCTATCACTTAATTAGTGATATGCACCAATTATAGTTCAAATTTTAACAAACATTGTTAACGTATTACTGCGCATTTTCGTCAAGGCGTAAAGCGATTTCAAACCAACCATTATCTTGTTTAATACAACGTATAACACGACCGTGCAGTTTTTGGCTATTAGGATTAGCCGCTTTAAAAATAACAACAGCTTGCGATTGTGGTTCAATGGCTTGATCGCAATCGATTTTTAAACCTCCTCGAGAAAAATCAAGACAAGCTATTTTCTTTTGTCGTTCTACACCAGCACTATCAGTCCAAACAATATCAACTAATTCTTTTTCCATATCTAACCGGAATGACTGTCGACGCTCTTCCTCGTTATTTGTAATATCAGACATATAGATTCCTTAATCCTATCTTTGATAATGTAAAACTAACTGTCATTAACCATAGTTGCAACTATTTTAACGGCTCAACTCGCCTTGTTCAGCAAAAGAGTAGCATTGATGACCGGCTATAATGATATGATCTAAAACCCTCACATCAATTAAATCTAATGCTTTTTCAAGACGACTCGTTATCTGTTTATCTGCGGTACTTGACTCTGCAATTCCAGAAGGATGATTATGGCTTAATATAACGGCTGCAGCCTGATTCTTTAAAGCATGTTCAACCACTATACGAGGATAAACGGCTGCCGCATCGATGGTGCCATAAAACAGTCTTTCAAATTTAATTACCTGGTGTTGATTATTTAAAAACAACACAGCAAACACTTCTCTGGTTTCGTTACGCAATTCGCTAATAAGGTAATTTTTAGTGGCTTGTGAAGAAGTTAATGCATAACCCTGTTGAAGCTGCTCAGCTAAGTGCCTTTTCGACATTTCTAAACAAGCTTGCAACTGTACGTATTTAGCCGTACCTAAACCTTTTCGGGTACAAAACTCTTCTTCAGACGCTTTGTATATGGCAGAAATGCTGCCGAAGCTCACTAATAACTGGCGAGCTAAATCAACCACATTACAGCCTTGTACTCCTGTTCTTAAAAATATTGCCAATAATTCAGCATCACTTAAACTTGCAGCGCCTTGATTTAATAATTTTTCTCTAGGTCTTTCTACACTTGGCCAATCCTTTAACATAATGACATCCTTGTATTGCGTATCGTAAATTCAATATTTATTTGTACAAAATTCATACATAAGTAGTTATACCAGTATTCCACTCAAAATTTCAATATGTTAGCAATTAGTGGTATCTTTAGCGTTATTGAATTTATATACGTGTAGTTAGAAAATGCTGAAAGGTAAAAATATTGTACTTGGCATAAGCGGTGGTATTGCAGCTTATAAAACCCCTGAATTAGTTCGTCGCTTAAAAGAGCAAGGTGCTAATATTAGAGTAGTAATGACCAACGGTGCTAAAGCCTTTATTACCCCATTAAGCCTACAAGCCGTTTCTGGCAATGCGGTTTCAGACAGTTTATTAGATACCCAAGCTGAACTTGCTATGGGACATATTGAATTAGCTAAATGGGCTGATTTAATTCTTATTGCACCAGCAACAGCCGACGTTATTGCACGTATTAGTCATGGCATGGCGAATGATTTACTTACTACTATCTGTTTAGCGAGCGACGCTCCTTTGGTTGTTGCGCCAGCGATGAATCAGCAAATGTGGCACGCACAAGCTACTCAAAACAACATAAGTATTTTAAAAGCTCGTAACGTAACACTTTGGGGACCAGGTGCAGGCGAACAAGCCTGTGGCGATATAGGTTTGGGCAGAATGCTTGATGTACCTGATTTAGTCAGCCTTGCTTGCGATTTTTATCAAAAGAATAAAACAAGTAATCTATTAGCGAATCAACATTGGGTGATCACTGCTGGCCCTACGCGTGAAGCAATTGATCCTGTTAGATATATTTCTAATCATAGCTCAGGAAAAATGGGCTATGCAATTGCTGACGCAGCACAAAAAGCAGGCGCTAAAGTCACGATTATTTCTGGCCCTGTAACCATTACTGCACCACAAGACTGCGAGGTAATAAAAGTTGAGAGCGCTAGAGATATGCATAAACACGCACTCGTATTAGCAGAAAAAGCCGATGTATTTATCGCATGTGCTGCCGTTGCCGATTACCGCGTTACTGAAGTTGCTAATCATAAAATTAAGAAAACCGCAGATAACGACAACCTAACTATTGAATTAGTGAAAAATCCAGACATTGTGGCTGACGTTGCAGCATTAGCTAATAAGCCTTATACCGTAGGTTTTGCTGCTGAAACACAAGACGTAGAGCAATACGCTAAAGCTAAACTAGCCCGAAAAAAATTAGATTTAATTTGTGCAAACAATGTGTCTTTACAAGGGCAAGGTTTTAATAGTGATGATAATTCGTTAACCTTATTTACGGCGAATAATGAAATACACTTACCACTTACCAGCAAAGCAAAACTAGCACAAACCTTAGTCGCTGAAATAGCTAAAAAGTACGTTAAATAACGTGCTTTATTTTTTAAAATAGTAAGTAACCACATACCCTACATTTATTAATTTAGATATGCTTACTGATTAATATGCCATTTTCAGGATAATAAATAACTTCCATATTAAAGTAGTTGAAAGCACCAACATAAAACCGTTAGAATTCACTTATTAATAATTAAAATAAATGAGAATTCTAGTGGCTGTAAATCCAAAAACCAATCGTAAACAGCAAATTTTAGAATGTTTAGCTAGTATGCTTGAAACTAGCCCAGGACAACGCATTACTACCGCTAAATTAGCCGCTGATGTAGGTGTTTCTGAAGCTGCTTTGTATCGTCACTTCCCATCAAAAGCGAGAATGTTTGAAGGGTTAATTGATTTTATAGAAGAGTCTATTTTCTCAAGAATAAATCTTATTTTAACGGATCATAAAGAGGCTTTAGTACGCTGCCATCATATTTTACATGTGCTGCTAGTCTTTGCTGAACGCAATCCGGGTATGTGCCGCATTTTAAGTGGCGATGCTTTAATGGGTGAGAACGAACGTTTACGCGCGCGTGTAAATCAGTTTTTTGAAAAACTAGAATCTCAATTCAAACAAGTATTAAGAGAACGTAAATTAAGAGAAGGTAAAGGTTTTACCATTAACGAACTTGCCTTAGCTAATATTATTGTTTCTTTTGCTGAAGGTAAAATCAGCCAATATGTAAGATCGAGCTTTGCTAAAAAACCAAGTGATGATTTTAACGAACAGTGGCAATTTTTAATGGCGAGCAAGTAAGCTAAGTTCAGGTTAAGTAAATAATTTTATCCAATCATAAGTATGATTGGATAAAATTATTTTACGATCTATTTATAGCTTTTTAACATGAGTGTTATTGTTAAAATTTATGCTGAAACCGTAGCTTGAATGGTCGCAGGGCTAGCAATAAATAATTCGAAAGGTAATGGCTCAGCTAATAAGCTTTCGTCTATTTCTACCTGCATAAAACCACTTGCTGTAAAAAATGCTTTTAGCTCTTCGTTTGCTATAGCTTCATTTTCAAGTGCTAGTTTTGTGTAATATTGCGTGTTTTCTTCACCATTACAAAACTCTAAATCAACAAATAAGTTCATCGCCATACTCATAACATTTAACGATTGAACTTTAGGGTAATGTAGAGCAATTTCATTCAATAAATACTTTGCTACACCTTGTTTTCTATAAGCCGGCTGTACACTTATTGCTTCAATCATAATATGTGTTTTTGCGTTAGTATCTGGCTTAACTAAAAGTTTTTCGCAATATTCTGCTATTAAATTTTGTTTTTTAAAATAAACACCTAATGGTAATTCCCAATCAGTAGCTTCTTGCTCATCAAGCATTGCAAAGCTTTTATCAGCATCGCGATGCTTATTAAGGGTTATAAGCTCTATTTCCGCTTTTGCGATCACATCGCCAGCGTCATTACTTACATTAATTTCTTGCGACAACTGCCAATCGTACGCGCCTTTTACCGTTGGTTTTTTAAAGGTTATTGATAAATTCATATGTGTTTAGCTAACATAAACGTTTTACGAAATGCTCGCTACCTTGATGGTCAAATGACGATTTTTAATAAGATGGTGCGTATTTTATGGGGTTTTCATTAGAATTCATACTGAATTAACGTAAAATGAAATTGAACAATTTATAAAAGGATTAATAATAGTAGATAAAGCCCCTCCAGCGTATTCATTTTTAAATCCACACTCATAAACAAATACGTTAACACCTATTTAGTCATTACATCCAAGATCTTCGACTTTCTTCTACTTGATATAAAAGCTCGTTGGTCATGTTATAACCTTGTTGTTCATTGATATACGGAATATTTACCGCACCTGATGCTAATACGATAGATAACGAACAAAGTTGGTGGCGTTTCATAAACACACTTTGAATAAATTTAGTCTGTTGTACTTTGTAGATAGGAAAGCAACAATAGTCGACGCCTAAAACTCCTTTACGCACATATAGAAAATATTTGTCTTGTGCATAACCCCAACGATACCAACGACAAAAGACTAATCCGCTCAATATTAAGTACGCTGGCACCAAATAATTTAGCAATGTGAACTTCCCTGTAGTAGCGGCGAAAAACGATAGCACTATAAACAATGGCGTTAAAATATAGCCGATATTGCGTAACAAAAATCGCTTACTAATACGCGTATAACTTAATGTTTCCATGGTATTATCAGGAAACACATCATTGATCAGCGTTTGGCATTCATCCGCAGTAATCGACGGCACCATAATTTTATTATTTAAGCCCCCAGGTTGAAAGTTTTGCCCGATCACATTGTTTTGTTCAAAGGTTAGATTAATACGATTAAGCAGTATGTCTAACCAATCTTGTTGCCTATACACCATTTGCAAGCGGGGTAATTTCATTGTTACTTCGTGCTTAGTTAATAACCCACTACGTCGAATATATCTGTCGCCTACTTTGCTCAAGGTGTAATTATAAAAAGTAATGATGGAACCCATGATTGAAAGCAGTACAATCGGTAATAAAATTAAAAAGGAAAGTGTTAGCGCCCATAAACTAATTTGCCACCAAGACTTATCTGCAAAAGTTAGCAGCTGCTCTATATCAATCCCTAAATTCTGAAAAAAGTTATCAACATAACGCCCTATATCATCTAAAAAAGGTGCTAAGCCCCCTAAAAATATCCATACTCTATTATTGGTTATTCCATGAATAATAAGGTCTTTGAGGGAACGCGTGTTTAATATGGTTTCATCTTGAGTGTCGTTTTCAACTATTTGTTCATTACTTTGCTCTACGTTTATTTCTGTAGGTTGAATATCATTTTGATCATGTGTGGTTAAAATTTCTTTTTTTAAAGCTTCGGCAAACGAGAGTTTTAATGCAACAATTTTAGCTTCCTGCTGGGCAGAGCCTGCGGTATCAAGTTCCAAGCAAGTGTAACCAAAAGGGCGGTAATAAATGGGTTGAACAAGTTTTACGTTTTGAATACGAGTAAAAGGTAAGTTGATATGCTTTTTAGAAAAAACACCTGATCGAATTTCAATATGTTCGTTAGCTAAACGGTATTGAAAAAAGTAAAAATTTAAAAATACAATCAAGCCAATAAAAATAACCACACCCAATAATGCAGGTAACCATATCCAAGGGGTATTAATAATATGCTTATAGCCAAAAATAACGGCTGGAATTAAAAAGAATAAATTACTGAAAAAGACATAAAGCAATTTTACGAAAAAATAACACATGGCAATAGGAGCAAGCCTTTGCCACGTTTGGGTTAAATTGTCATTAACGATATTATCTTTACCTTGTGATAACTCTGTATCTTTTTGCTTGTCTTGTTCAGGCGAACTTTCAATATTATCCATGATGAACAACATCTTTATGATCAAGTATAAATTGTCTAATAGACTCTGCAGTATCGACTTCTAATCCCGGAATTTCAAAAGTATGTGTCGCACCGCCAGCGCTAAATACCTGTATTTTAACCAATCCAAGTTTACGGTCTATAGGCCCACGCTTTAGCTCAACATGTTGAATACGTAATATAGGTTGGGTAACTGCTTTTTTAAATATAAGGCCTGATATGTAACTTAAATCTTGGTTTCTTAATGCGTAAAATTTTCGTTTATCAGCAAAAAAACCAAAGATAGTTTTACCTAAAAATATGAGTGCTAATATCACGCAAATAATTGGGACCGTTTTTACGGCGTTAGGAGATATAGGCATAAAACTTTGAACATGAACAAACAAGGCAATAATAAGCGCGAGTAGGATTAAAAGTATATTAATACCTAAATTAGCCATACGGTGCTTACTGGATATAGCAACAAGCTTAAGTTGTTCAATTTGAGGTAAAGATTGAACATTCACTTCATTGTTTTCAAAAGATATTTCATCTTCCACTCTACTTTCCTTAATGTTGCTTTAGGTTCAATTATTATATTTTTATCATACTACGATGACTATTAATAAGGGAATATGCACACCAGTAAATCAGATACAAAAAAGGCCAGTAATATACTGACCTTTCAATAACATCTGTAAGCGTTGATTAATGCAACCTAGCGTAAACCTGTGCTGCTTTTTCAAACTGCTCACGTTGTTGTAATATTTTAGCAAAAGCAATCAAGTCGACTTTGTCGTATTGAATCTCACCCAAGTTAACTAAGCTATTAAACGCTTTTTCGGCCATATCCCATTGTTTACTTGAAACGGCTAAATGAGCTAAACAACTTAACCATAAGCCATTTTGTGGATCTTTGTGTAAATGCTTTTGCACTACAGCAATAAGTTCATCCGCTGCTCTTAACGGTAAGCTGCGCATTTGTTGTAAAAAGGTTTTATCTGTTCCTTTTTTAACAACAGGCAGTAATATTTTATTTAATGGTTGTATTATATTTTGCTCTGCAAGTACTTTACAATAAGCCATAACAACAACTTCACGCTGTTTGACTTTACTTGGTAAGTTGTTCCAGTAACGAGAAAGTTCTTCCGCATTTTTTTCAAGAACTAGCTGGTTAAACGCCCCGTAAAAAGCTGTTTCTTCCCATTGTGTAATGGTTTGTTCTGTTATTGTTTTTTGCTTACGAGCCAGCACTAAAGATTCAACAGCAGCAATAAAACGTTTTTCAATTAACATTAAGTTGATGTCTAATGAGAGCAAACGAGCGTCGTGACCAATAAATTTATGATGTTCATCAATTAAAGCACGTGCTTTTTCAAAATCATTTTGTTCAATGTGCAATTTTATAGTCACAAGTACTGACTCTAAATTACCATTTTTGACATTGTTACCAATACTGTCTAATAACCCCAAATAGTGTTGCGTATTCGAACGTAATGCTTGTTTAGATGCAGCAGATGAGGCAAGTAAATATCCAACACGTTGTTGTTGAGCGGGTTCTGCACTTTTAGCAAATAAATGCTCAGCTTGTACGTAATCTTCTAAAATGTAGGCCGCTACTGCTTTTTCAAAATCTTTAACTCCACGACGTTTACTCGCAAAGGCCAATTTATTCCATGTACCTAAGCTGAACCTAAAACCCCCTCGTAAAAGAATAAAGAGTAAGATAAGAATAAGAAAAACAAATAAGATCCAAAACATTGCCGTGTACATAGTAAGTTCGTAAATCATGCCACCCATAGCAATAGAGATGTAGCCAGGATCGTCAATTAACATTGGCGCAAACGCGATAAAGGTAAAAAATATTAATAACAGAACACCGAGTTTTTTCATTACGCTGCCTCGCTTACTTTAGCTGCTTGTTCAGCGCTTTTTTCTATAACTTCGTCTTGTATATTTTTAGGTGAGTTATCGATAGTTTTAGGACTTTCTACGTTATTAGATTTAACTTCAGGTTGAATGTTTTTTTCTACATCTTTAATTTTTTCATTTACGTTTTCTTTTGTTTCATCAATCGTTTCTATCACTTCTTTTTTTAGTGACTTAACAGGCGGTTTAACCGACTGTTGATCCGCCAATACTTGTCTAATGGCTTTTAAAGAAACAAATTTATGATTTGTATTTACGGAAATTATTTTCCCTTTTAAGCTTTCGATTGACTCGATAAAGGCTTTGTTTTTTACATCATTTAAATCAAAGTATTGCGTTAACCACGCTTGCGCATCGTTTAACGATTTAATAAATATGTCATGCTTACCTTTACTTACGGCCCACTGTGCTACTTGTAGTTTAAGGTTTAAATTTTCTTTTAAATGCTGACGTTGCTCTGCAGGTAAAATAGGCTCTAATTCACCCACCTTGCTGTGTACTACAACAAACGTCTGCATGAATCTATCCCACGTTTTCGCCATATTTTCGCGCCAGTCAGATACATTTTCTGATAATGTAAAGCGGTCTGTATTTTCAGCTTCTCGAGCAACAGTCAAGGTAATTAAAGGTAACGACTGTACCTGTTCGCCTAACGCCATTAACGACAAAATGGTTTGTTCTGTTTCAAGCTTAGGTATTAATTTTAATGCTTCAATATCTTGATAAATAAGCTGACGAATAGGTAATATTTGAGGATCATTTAATTCAGTAATACGTGCATCAGCATCTTGTAATAAACCAATTGCTGCGGTTGTGTCTTTTTCTAACCATAAGGTACGGGCAGCAATTCGCACTAAGTATTCAGCTTCATGTACTAACCAATCGGTTGGTTGATTTTCACTAAACTTTTCAACCATTTGATTAAGCTTTTCAATATTTTCTTGTGTTTCTTGTTTCATGTTATTAGCTGAATCAGTAAATTGCATCGCAAGATTTTTTTCTTGAGCTTGCAAGGTTTTCATTATTTTTTCTTGCGCTAATAGATTGCTTTTCGCTGTATCACTTTTAACTTGTTGTAACTGAGAAATAATTTCTGTTTGCTGTTGAACATGCCAAAAATAAAGTAACACAACACCCACTACGGCAATTAAACCAATAAGAAAAGATAAAATAGCCAGTTTAGATATTTTTGATGGCGCTTCTGAGCGAGATTCTGGTTTCATAGTTTGTTTTGCTTGTTCTGAGGAAGATTTAGGTGATGGTGTTTTTGTTACTGTCTTTTTATCACTTACTGGCGGTTCAATCGCTTTGTCTGCTGAACCTTTGCTATCAGCTTTATCAATTTTGGTTTCTGATTCACTGCTTTTGATAGCGTCGGTGCTATTAGACATATTAACCGATACTTTAGTTTGAGGTACATTTGAAGATGAACTGTCAGCAGACTTTTGAGCAGATTTAGTAATAGTATTCGCCTTGCTGGCAGATTCTTTTGCATTATCACTATTTTTAGACGTTGGCTTATCGGTCATCATCTTATTCCATGTTATTTGTTACATCAGATGTTATTACTTTAGAAATAGCATTATCGTTAGCGCCGTTAGCATTAATTACATGCCGAAAACCTAAGGCCTTTGCATTTTGTGCAATACGCTCACTTGCTACCACCCAATAACAAGCGGTTTGCCAATATCCATCTGATCGATTAATTAATTGTACTATGTTTTGTAATATAGCGTCACTAGTTATCACCATACAATTAATATGGTGATTTCGCCAATGTTGTTCGATATTGCTGGGTAATTGTCGCCAAATGCGTTGATACGCTTCAAAATAGGTTACATTCGCGTTTCTAGCTTTAAGAGAGTCAGCCAAATGTTCACGTCCGCCATCTCCTCGTACAATAATGATGTCTTGGCCGGTAATATTTTGTAGTTCAGCGAAAGCCAGTAAACCTTCGCTAGTTTGAATTGTAGGAGATTTTGCTTCTACATTAATTGCTTTTAATGCTTGTGCGGTTGCAGTACCTACGGCAAAAAATTGTCGAGCAGGCCAAGATGACAGGGTATAAAGTTTATTTGCATAAGTAACGGCTGAAACACTAATAAAAATAACAATGGGCTGTTGAACTTGCCTTAATAGTTTGTGTAGTGTTTCTTGATTATCGTTACCTTGGTAATCAAACATAGGCTGACAAAGTGAATTGACACCAAGTTTGTCTAGCTTGTTAGCTAACACTCGCCCTTCATTTTCAGGACGAGTGATCAGTACATTAACGTTATTGATCGGCATATACCTGTTGTAATATTTTATCAGCACCTTGCGCTAATAATTTTTGCGCTAATGTATTACCTAACGTTTCAGCTTGTTCAATAGGACCGCGGATCTCGCTATGTAATATTGTGCTGCCATCAACAGCCCCAACTAAACCACGTAAATAAAGCACGGGTTCAGATGAGTTTTGCTCTAAAACAGCATAGCTCCCAATAGGTACTTGGCAACCACCTTCTAACGCTCTATTCATTGATCTTTCAGCGAGTACTCGAATACGCGTTTCTTTACATTCAAGTGGAGCAAGTAGCGCTTTAATCTTTTCGTCATCAGTTCTACATTCAATACCTACAGCACCTTGGCCATTAGCAGGTAGCATAAGTTCTGGCGCTATATATTCTTTTATGCGCTCTGGCATTTCTAATCTGATCAAGCCAGCTGCGGCAAGTATTATTGCGTCGTACTCACCATCATCTAATTTTTTCAAACGTGTATTCACGTTACCGCGTAAGTCTCTGATCACTAAATCAGGACGCATTGCTTTAATTTGACACTGTCGACGTAAACTTGAAGTACCGACAATAGCGCCAGCAGGTAACGATTCGAAATTGGTGATAGTATTTGAAACAAAAGCATCACGTGGATCTTCTCGTGGGCAAATAACTTCTAAACCAAGTCCTTCAGGAAATTCTACCGGAACATCTTTCATTGAGTGAACAGCAATATCAGCACGATCTTCTAACATAGCCACTTCAAGTTCTTTTACAAACAAGCCCTTACCACCGACTTTAGCTAAAGGTGTATCTAAAATAATGTCACCTTTGGTGGTCATAGGCACAAGTTCAACGGTAATATTTTCATGAAACTTTTCAAGTTGTGCTTTTACATACTCTGCTTGCCATAAAGCTAAGGCACTTTTGCGAGTTGCGATGCGTACAATATTATTGTTCATAGTTTGTTGCCTGATTTTTATATTTTGATGATCGTACTTATTTAATGTATATCTCCGTTACCAATCAAGGTGCATATTTCAGAGCATCTTGAATGGTTACGGATATGGATACCCCGAATTGAGGTTAATTAGCTTGTAATGAAATTTTAGCTTCAGCTTGCACGCTAACGGCTTCTGAAATAAATTGCCAAAATTCATCTCCACCGCGTTTATCTATCCATTGATCGTTTTCAAAATGAAAGTGATGACCATTAAATTTAGTGGCAACCCAAATTTCATGTAAAGGAGCTTGCTTATTAATGATAATTTTAGTGGTATTTTTAAATGTTAACGTGAGTAAACCACCAAAACCTTCATAATCAATATCGTGACCGCAATCTTCAATAGACTCTTCTACAGCCAGTAATAAATCTTCTGCTGCAATATTATATTCACTATCGTTCATTTATTGTCCTTTATACCTAATTTGGTAAATTATTTAAGATCGCTGTTATACCAATCTGATTATAAAACGTCTATCATGGGAAAAAAATCGAATTAATCAAATATGTGTAAACAAATTTCAATTATTTTGGTCTGTATTATCTCTTTGGTGGCAATTACGGGGTGCGGTATAAAAGGCCCTTTGTATCAAACACCATTAGAAAAGGTTGATCCTAATCCTCCTGAAAAGACCGAAATGAGTCAACAATAAAACAAATTTAAATATTAGCACTAGTAGAAGGTAGGAAACACCGGTGGACTTTTTTAATCGTAAAAATACATCTTTATATGCTGAAGACAGCAAAGTAACTGACATTGCAAATGCACATGGCACACCTTTATATATATATTCAAGAGCCACCATTGAAAGACATTGGAAAGCATTTGATAACGCCGCTGGTAGTCGTCCACACATTGTATGCTATGCCGTAAAAGCAAACAGTAACCTTGCCGTATTAAATGTAATGGCTCGATTAGGTTCAGGTTTTGATATTGTATCAAAAGGTGAATTAGCACGTGTTTTAGAAGCGGGCGGGGATCCTAAAAAAGTGGTATTTTCTGGTGTTGGTAAAACCTCTGATGAAATAGCGTACGCACTTGATAAAGGTATTTACTGTTTTAACGTTGAATCAGGCGCTGAGCTTGATCGCATTCAAAACGTAGCAAAATCACTCAATGTTGTTGCCCCAATTTCTTTACGTGTAAATCCAGACGTAGATGCCGGTACTCACCCTTATATTTCTACCGGATTAAAAGACAATAAGTTTGGTATTAATATTGATGATGCTGAAGCGTTTTACGTTTATGCGTCTAAGTTATCAAACATTGCAGTAAAAGGCGTTGATTGTCATATTGGTTCTCAAATCACAGAAGTTGCACCTTTTCTCGATGCATTAGATCGTGTATTAGCGCTAGTAGATAAATTAGCGGCGAAAGACATCAACTTATCGCATATTGATGTAGGTGGTGGATTAGGTGTTTGTTACGACGACGAAAAACCACCACATCCAGAACAATACGCAAAAGCCATTGCCGATAAATTAGAAGGTCGTGAAATAACGCTAATATTTGAACCGGGTCGCGCTATTATGGCGAATGCCGGCATATTAGTTACTGAAGTTGAGTTTTTAAAATCAAACGAAGAGTTAAATTTCGCTATTGTCGATGCAGCAATGAATGACTTAATCAGACCGTCATTATACTCAGCATGGCAAGCGATTATTCCTGTTGAACAAAGAGATACACCAACGAAAACTTATGACATAGTGGGTCCTATTTGTGAAACAGGTGATTTCTTAGGTAAAAAACGTGAGCTAGCGATTGAAGCAGGCGATTTACTCGCTATACGTTCATCAGGTGCTTATGGTTTTACCATGAGCTCTAACTACAACAGTCGACCTCGTGTGGCTGAAATTATGGTAGACGGTGAAGACGTTCATGTGGTCCGTAAACGCGAAACAATAGAACAACTTTGGCAAGGCGAATCATTGCTTCCTTAAGCATAAACAGTTCATTGAAAAAACAGAATTAGTAATGAGAATAATAAGTAAATGCTTGTAAATTTTTCAAAAATGCATGGTTTAGGTAACGATTTTTTAGTACTAGACAACGTTACCCAAAATGTTTATTTGTCGAACGAACAAATAAAACAACTTGCCGATCGTAACTTTGGTGTAGGCTTCGACCAACTTTTGGTTGTAGAGCCTCCTTACGACCCCGATTTAGACTTTCACTACCGTATATACAATGCAGATGGTAGTGAAGTAGGTCAATGTGGGAATGGCGCACGTTGTTTTGCTCGGTTTGTTAGATTAAAAAACTTAACCAATAAAAACAAAATTAAGGTTTCAACTCAATCAGGCAAAATGACCCTGTTTGTTGAACGCGACGGAAACGTTACGGTAAGCATGCCAGTACCACAATTTGAGCCAAACAAAATACCTTTTACGGCTCAAAAAGCTGAAGGCACTTATATTTTACGCTGCGACGACGAAACTGTTTTATGTGGTGCTGTTTCTATGGGTAACCCTCATTGTGTGATCACAGTTGATTCAGTTAAAGATGCTCCACTTGAAACATTAGGTAAAGCCCTTTCAGTTCATGAACGTTTTCCTGAAGACGTTAATGTAGGTTTTATGGAAGTGGTTTCACCTGAGTTTATAAAACTACGCGTTTATGAACGTGGTGCCGCAGAAACATTAGCCTGTGGCAGCGGCGCATGTGCAGCCGTAGTGATTGGACAAACACAAAAAAAATTAGCAAAAGAAGTTACTGTAGAATTACCCGGAGGCCAATTAAAAATATTTTGGAAAGGCCCGGGTAACCCTGTAAAAATGACAGGTCCTGCGGTTCATGTTTTTGATGGACAATTACATTTATGAGTTCAGATAAGAGTTCAAGCACTAATAATAAAATAACTAAGGCTAATTTAATGCAATCTGCAGAACTAATACTTTCAGATGATATTGTGGTGAGTTATTTACAAGACAATCCTGAAATTTTCGCACGACATCCTGAGTTATTAACCAGCATACGCCTTGCTGATCATCAACGAGGAACCGTTTCTTTAGTTGAGCGCCAGCAACAACAACTGAGATTAAAAATTCATTCGTTAGAAGATGAAATTACACAATTAATGTCTATTGCGAATAACAACGAGCAGCTGTTTTCATTGTATAGCGACTTATACCTTCGCTTACTTGATTGCACCTCGGCGAATGAATTACTGGATTGTTTATTTCAAGCAACGACAGAACTCTTATCGTTATCAAATTTAAAATTATGGTTAGCAAAACCAATAGCAGTTGAGCACCACAGCTTAATTAAAAATGACTGTGGCGGTATTATTCAAAATAGGCTAGGTAAAGACGACTACTATTTTGGACGCTTGCAGCAAAGCGAACAAGAACTCGTGTTTTCACAAGCAACTGAAGGTTCTGTAGTACTTGTGAAGTTAGAACACCAGAATGAAGTGTTAGGATTTTTAGCTATTAGCAGTGCTGATGCTGAACATTTTGATCCTAGAATGGACACATTGTTACTAAGCCAATTTAAAAAGCTAGTAGCCAAACTACTTAAGCAACATTTAACCTTTAAAGAAGTTTAATGAAATTTTATCGTCGACTAGCCCCTTTTAAAGCCATAAGTTTTGATTTAGACGATACGCTATATAGCAATCATCCCATCATGCAGGTAACAGGTAGTGCTATGGTTGCTTATTTTCAAAAAGAGTTACCTAAATTACTTGAAAATACTACCGATATACAAGCTGAGTACGACATCAATTTTTGGTCGCCATACAAAAATAAAGCCATCGCTTTTAACGCAGAGCTAACACACGATGTTTCAGCCTTAAGAATTGAAAGCTACTATTTGGGGTTGATTGATTTAGGTATAGCGAAAAAACAAGCTCGTCAAGCAGCAGAAAAAGCGTTAGCACATTTTGATTTTCACCGAAGCAACTTTAGCGTACCTAACAACATACATAACTTATTATCTGCACTTACTAAAAAATGGCCCTTAATTGCCATCAGTAATGGTAATGTAAACACCCATACTATTGAACTTAATCAATATTTTAGTGCGGTATATCATGCAGGTGGGCAAAGTTCAGGTAAGCAAAATAGACAAAAGCCGTGTTCAGATATGTTTGATAATGCTTGTAATCATTTAAACATACATCCTTCTGAGCTTTTGCATATAGGTGATTGTGGAAAGGCTGATATTTTAGGCGGTATATTAGCTGGCTGCCAAACCGCTTGGGTATCTAGTTTTAATGTAGGTAAACCTTTATCTATTTTGCCTCATCTTGAATTATCTGATGTAGAAGAACTACATCAATTTTTATTATAAAAAGCCTTACGCTTTTTTAACTTTATCAATAATTTGGTTTATCTATGGATGTTTCTCAATTACTCGACTCGTTAAACGAAAAACAGCGTGACGTTGTCGCTGCTCCGCTACAAAATATGCTGGTACTCGCGGGAGCTGGTAGTGGAAAAACGCGTGTACTCGTACAACGTATTGCTTGGCTTATGCAAGTTGAAAACGCATCGTCTCATAGTATTTTAGCGGTAACCTTTACCAATAAAGCCGCAGCCGAAATGCGCGCTAGAGTAGAACAAACGGTTGGTGGTAATACCCATGGTATGTGGATAGGTACTTTCCATGGTTTAGCTCACCGCTTATTGCGCATGCATTTTCAAGAAGCAAATTTACCGCAAACTTTTCAAGTGTTAGATTCTGACGATCAATTAAGATTAGTTAAACGTATTGTTCGTTCACTCAATATTGATGAAAAAAGATACCCACCTAAACAATTACAATGGTATATCAACGGCAAGAAAGATGAAGGTATTCGTCCCCAACACATTGAAGTGTACGACGATCCTACAGAGCAAACCTTTGTAAAAGTATACAAAGGCTATCAAGATGCTTGTAACTTATCAGGTTTAGTTGATTTTGCTGAATTATTACTAAGAGCTCACGAGCTTTGGCTTAACAACCCTGTATTATTAGAACATTACCAACAACGTTTTAAACACATTTTGGTAGACGAATTTCAAGATACTAACAGTATTCAATATGCTTGGTTAAATATTTTAGGTAAAACATCAAGTAAAGTGATGATAGTCGGTGATGATGATCAATCTATTTATGGCTGGCGTGGTGCAAAAATTGAAAACATTGAACGTTTTTTAAAAGACTTTGATAACGCTCAAACCATCAAACTTGAACAAAACTACCGCTCGACCGCTAATATACTAAATGCAGCCAACCAACTCATTTCAAATAACAACAATCGCTTAGGTAAAGACCTGTGGACTGAAGACGAGTCAGGCGAAAAAATATCTATTTATACTGCCTTTAACGAAATAGATGAAGCTCGCTTTATTGCAGGCAGAATTAAAGATTGGCAAAAAGAAAATGGGTCATTAAGCGATGTAGCCATTTTATATCGAAGTAACGCACAATCGCGTTTACTCGAGGAAGCCTTACTGCAAGGTGGTTTACCATACAGAATTTATGGTGGCCAACGTTTCTTCGAACGACAAGAAATTAAAGACGCACTTGCCTATATGCGGTTAATTAATAATAGAGACGATGATGCTGCTTTTGAGCGTATTATTAATACACCTACGCGAGGTATTGGTAATCAAAGTATTTCACTAATACGAGATGCCGCTAGAAGCCTGAATGTTACCTTATGGCAAGCTTGCCAACATATGATCAACAATCAAGATCTCAAAGGTAGAAGTGCAAAAGTTATTACTCACTTTGTTGAGCTTATTAATCAACTTGAAGATGACTCATGTAATTTAAATTTAGACCAACAAGCTAATTTTGTTATAAAAAATAGTGGTCTAAAAGCTATGTATCAAGCCGAAAAAGGCGAACGAGCAGAAGCACGAATTGAAAACTTAAATGAGCTAGTCACCGCTTGCCAAACCTTTGAAGTTGATCCTGAATTAGAAGAAGAGCAAACAAAACTGACTTCTTTTTTAACTCACGCAGCACTTGAATCAGGCGAATCTCAAGCTGATGAATATGAGTCAGCAGTGCAATTAATGACTATGCATTCAGCTAAAGGATTAGAATTTCCATTAGTGTTTATTGCCGGCTTAGAAGAAGGCATGTTTCCTTCTCAACAATCGGTTGAAGAAATAGGGCGCTTAGAAGAAGAAAGACGCTTATGTTACGTCGGTATGACTCGCGCTATGCAGAAGTTATACTTATGTCATGCAGAAAGCCGACGTTTATATGGTCAAGAAAAGTATCACAAACCGAGCCGATTCTTAAGAGAATTACCTAACGAATGTACAGAAGAAATACGCTTGCAAAATCAAGTATCTCGACCAGCAAGTACAGGTAAATTTTCAAACACCTTTACCACTGAAACCTTCGACAACACAGGATTTTCATTAGGCCAGTCTGTTATGCACGCAAAATTTGGTGAAGGTGTTGTACTTAACTATGAAGGTTCAGGTGCGCAAAGCCGTATACAAGTTAACTTTGCTGATGTAGGTAGTAAATGGTTAGTTGTCGCTTACGCAAATTTACAAGCGCTTTAAGTGAATATCAGCTTCGTATTAAGTTTATCTCTATTTATACCCGAAGCTGATATAGCTCAACCCACCATGTAAGTTCCGGTGCCAAACGCTATATGTTCACCTTTTTCATTATGCATTTCCATTCTAGCTACCGCGACTTTTGTACCACCTCTAATAATACGAGCAGTCACAATAAATTCTTTTCCTCTACCCGGTATCAAGTAGTCAGTTCTTAAATCAATAGTACCCAATTTACTTAAGCTGTCATGTACCATTTCAGGAGAGGTTAATTCTAACCCATCAAGAATATTAGCTGCAGCTACAACGCCTCCAGCTAAATCTAAAGCTGCCGCAGTAACGCCGCCATGCAAGATTTTTTGAATAGGATTACCAATGAGTTTATCTTGCCATAAAAATCTTACTTCCGATTGCTTACTATCAAACTGAGTAATATTAAGACCCAATAATTGATTAAAAGGCATTTTTTCATTCCAAAACTCTATTACTTGTAAAGCTATTGTTTTATTAACCATAAACTCATCTGACCTCTTGGTTTGTTATTTAGATTAGCAAATAAATCATGACGGAACAAAATAATTCTCTACCATTGGCTCCAGCTGCGTTAAAATACAATTCTTATCATTACACTGAAGAATAATGTTATCAACAACGCTGAACCGAGCATATCAACCTCTGTACTACTCGATACGTTAAAACATAATTTTGGTTATCAATCTTTTCGTCAAGGACAGGAAGATATTATCCAACAACTGTTTATGGGTAGAGATAGCCTTGTTTTAATGCCAACAGGTGGCGGAAAATCCATGTGCTACCAGTTACCAGCAATTTTATTACCCGGTGTAACTATTGTCATATCGCCTTTAATCGCCTTAATGAAAGATCAAGTTGATAGCTTAACGCTACAAGGAATTTCAGCCGCTTATATTAATTCAAGCTTAGATCAAACAACAATAACCCAAACAATGCAGGCTTTATATCAAGGAAAAATAAAACTCTTATACATAGCTCCTGAACGGTTAAATAGTTACTATTTTAGACAAGAGTTAATGCAACTTAACATTAGTTTATTTGCCATTGATGAAGCCCACTGTATTTCACAATGGGGACACGATTTTCGACCTGCCTACACAAAATTAAATACCATTAAACAAAGCTTCCCTTATGTGCCGGTTATGGCACTTACTGCAACAGCAGATGTAACTACACGAAAAGATATATTGGCTCAATTAGATTTAGTTAACCCTTATATTCATCTTGATAGTTTTGATCGTCCTAACATTCGCTTAACCATGGCCGAAAAGTATAACGGCGAACAACAGTTACTGGGCTATATCAAAAAACGACGTGATGAATGTGGCATTATTTATTGTAATAGCCGTTGGCAAGTTGAAAAAATTTCAAAGTATTTAGGTAATTCAGGTATTAATTGTGCGGCTTACCATGCAGGCATGGAAGTTGAAATAAGAAATACCGTCCAAGACTCTTTCGCTAAAGATAATATTCAAGTCGTTGTTGCCACCATAGCTTTTGGTTTAGGGATTAACAAATCAAACATCCGTTATGTTATTCATTTTGAACCACCTAAAACGCTAGAATCTTATTATCAAGAAATAGGTCGAGCTGGACGAGATGGGTTAGAAGCAGAAGCCTTGTTTTTGTATGACGCTAAAGACGTAGAACGCATCAAAAAGCGCATTAGTGAAGGCGAAAACGAACAAAGAGTCAATGTAGAGCTACAACGCTTTCAAGCCATGATTGGCTTCTTTGATGCTCAAACCTGCAGAAGACAAGTCGTTTTGAACTACTTTGCTGAATATACACAAAAACGCTGTGGAAACTGTGATATTTGTTTAGATCCTCCCAGTTTATTTGACGCTTCTATAGAGGCTCAAAAAGTACTTTCATGTGTTTATCGTATTCAACAGCAGGGCGATATAGAACATGTAATTGATGTATTAAGAGGTGAACACACGCTAGCCATTAAACAAAAACAACATGATCAAGTTTCCACCTTTGGTATAGGACAAGAAAAAGCACCTGGTTATTGGTTTTCAATTGTTAGGCAACTTATTCATTTAGGTTTTTTACAACAAGATATATCTCAACAATCAGCCCTTTGTTTAACTGAAGCATCAAGATCCGTATTAAAAGCTGAAGAACCACTTATGCTCGCTTCGCCAAGACTACAAAAAGCAAGTTATTGGAAAAGAGATAAACCTAATCAAACATACGACAGAGTATTGTTTGCTAAATTACGTTCACTGAGAAAAGAGATTGCCGACGCTGAAGATATTGCTCCTTTCATTGTATTTAGTGATGCTACACTCTCAGAATTAGCCAAAGCTAAACCTCTTAATTCTAGAGATATGCTAGCAATAAGTGGTATTGGTGATACTAAATTAGCAAGGTATGGCCAGCCATTTTTAGAACTGATCCAACAGCACAATAATTAGGATATAAAAAAAGCGCCAGAAGGCGCTTTTCATATTAATTGGTACACAAAGCTTATTTTAAACTTGCGTAGTATGCTGCAACGTTTTCAATATCAGCATCAGATAAACCCATAGCCATCGGAGCCATAACAGGATCTTTACGGTTGCCCGATTTAAAATCTTTTAATTGCTTAGCGATATAGGCTTCTTTTTGCCCAGCTAGGTTAGGGTACATAGGAACAGCAGAAACCCCCATAGCTCCGTGACAAGCTGCACACATAGCAGTTTTCGATTTACCAGCAGCAATATCACCCGCAAAGACAGGAGATGCCATTAGTGCTGTTAATGCAACAGCTATAGTCAATTTTTTCATATATTTATCTCTCTAAACTTAAGTATGTTGATATTATTACTTAGACTACATTGATTATAGAAAAAAATATATCGATTATCTTAAGTTTTTTAGAGTAAGATCTTTGTCAATATTGAATTTATCTATTTTAACCCTACAAAAATGAGGGATTTAATCAATGACTATTGCTCAAACTCTTAAAATATCGTCTGTTGAATTGGTTAATCAAGCCAGTTTGCAAATTACTTTTGTTGAGAGTTGGTATCAAGAAGATATCCCTCTATTAACCTCTTTAGTATTAAACTTTCTAAAAGATCATTATCTTATTGAAACAACACAAGGAGCTGATCGAGAATACACACGTTTTAAATGGCAAAATGATTATTTTTTGCTAAATTTTGAATGTTATAGTGAGTCATGCTGGATTGAAAACGAAACGACACCTAATATCCCATTATTAAACTTAATAAAAGAAAATATAGAAGCACGTTAACGATGGAAAAAATATTTATTAGTGCCTGTTTTATGGGCGAAAATGTTAGGTACGATGGAGGCCATCAAAGTTTAACTCATCAATCTATTGAAAAATGGAAAAAAGAAAATAGATTAATCAGTGGTTGCCCCGAATGTTTAGGAGGACTTCCTGTACCAAGAGAGCCTGCAGAAATTCAGCAAAAAGACCAAAAAATCATTACTATTCAAGGTGTAGATGTAACCGATAATTTTCATGATGGCGCATTAAAAACGCTATCTGTATGTCTGAAAAATAATATCAAATTCGCTTTATTAAAAGAATCTAGTCCTTCTTGCGGTAGCAATACTATTTATAATGGGGAGTTTTCTAATACCAAAATTATGGGGCAAGGGGTTACCACTCAACTTTTAACAAAACACAATATTACCGTATTTTCAGAAAAAACACTCGATGCATTAATAGATGCAATCAATGATAGCGAAACCTACTTTTAATAGCTGAATTAAGTACTAATGGAATTTCGAGTTTTATCGATAACAGCATTAACATTTTGAGAAACATTAAATTTATTAACACCTACTGAAATAGTCATTTGCGGTAAACGAACACCTGACTTACTGCTAATAAAGCGTAATTTACCAACACCTTCCCTGATTTTTTCACCAATTTCGTAGGCTATTTGGCTATCAACTTCGGGAAGTAAAACTAAAAACTCATCTCCACCGGTTCTAACAGGTAAACCGCTACCATCAACATAGCTTTCAATTTTATTGGCTATTTTTGAAAGTAAAACATCACCTATAAGTGTGCCAAAGCGTTGTGTTATTAGGCTATATTGGTCAACATTAATAACAATTGCAGCAACACTTTTATTCGGATCTTCTTTATACCAAGCTTCAATATGTTTCGACATGGCTTTACGATTATGTAAACCGGTAAGTGGATCTAAATATATCTCTTTTCTAACGTCCTCAAGCTCTGCTTGTAACTGATTACTATGTTGCTGTACTTTTTGTAATCGCTCTATTAAGCGCTGTTGTTGTGTTTTAAATTTGATAGTTGCTTTAGTTAAGTTGCTACAGGCGTGGGTTACCTTTTCCTTATTTCCTGATTTCAAATCATTTAAATTAGTATCTAATTCAGAAATAAAGCTATCTACAGAAGTTGCTGAGTCGTTTGCATTAGTCTGCACTAAGTCTATCAAACTGCCAAATTCAGCAAGCATGTCATCTCTAAATTTACTCTGCCCCAAAATAAATTGTTGATACACAGCTTCCATGTAAAAATTATCTAATTTTTTTCCTGTAGAGAGCTGATATTTGATGGCAGCAGAAAGAGCTTTATTCGTTTGCGCAACAAATTCATAACTAACAGCATAGTTTATAGGTGTAGCCGCTAAGTACCAAAGTTGTAACTGCTTTATTGCTTGCGACAATATGATATCTGCTTGTTTAATGGAATCCTGGTATTTCATTTCAGACCTTTTTATTATTCCAATGTTTGTACTCTTATTTTATAAATAGGAGTGCAAACATATTCTTGAGCATAAACAGAAAAAGTACCACTATTAATTCAATATATTTATAAAAATCCTTAAAAACGATAGAAAGATCGCGAAACTTATCGATAAAGACAATAGCTTAAACAAGTCATATTGCGTATTTAAATTTGCTGGAAATAGAATAAGCCTTTAAAAATTTAAGAGCCTTCCTTCAACCAATAAGCAACTTTTTTAGCAAAATAGGTCAAAATCCCATCGGCTCCAGCCCGCTTAAAGGCAAGAAGCCCTTCCATAACACAAGGCTTTTCAGCTAACCAACCGTTTTGAATAGCTGCTACATGCATAGCGTATTCACCACTCACTTGATATGCGTAGGTAGGCACTTGAAAATTATCTTTAACTCTACGAACAATATCTAAATAGGGCATTCCTGGTTTCACCATAACCATATCAGCACCTTCATGAATATCTTGTGCAACTTCATGTAGAGCTTCATCGCTATTGGCAGGGTCCATTTGATATGAATATTTATTGCCCCCTTTAATATTTCCCGCAGAACCGACAGCATCTCTAAACGGCCCATAGTAATTAGACGCATATTTAGCAGAATAAGCTAAAATTTTAGTATTCACAAAACCATTTTCTTCTAGCGCTTGGCGAATAGCGCCAACCCGACCGTCCATCATATCTGACGGAGCAACAATATCAGCACCAGCTTGGGCGTGTGATACCGCTTGTTTAACTAAAATGTCTTTGGTTATTTCATTCAGCACATAGCCATTGTCGTCAATAATTCCGTCTTGGCCATGTGTTGTAAATGGATCTAAGGCAACATCAGTGATAACACCTAAGCTTGGAAATTTTGCTTTTAAAGCTTTTACTGTTCTTTGTGCTAAACCGTCAGGATTATAAGCTTCTTCAGCCATTAGTGATTTAGCATTACTCGGTGTAACAGGAAATATTGCTATAGCAGGAATACCTAGATCAACAAGCTCTTGAGCTTCTTCAAGTAATAAATCAATACTCTTTCTTTCTACACCAGGCATTGAGCTAATAGCTTCTCTTTGGTTTTCGCCTTCTAAAACAAAAACAGGGTAAATTAAATCATTAACTGTTAATTGGTTTTCAGACATTAAACGTCGAGAAAAATCATCTGCTCGCATTCTACGTAAACGACGAGCAGGGTATTGACCAAATGTGTTATTCATTTTTTTAACCTTAATTAAGACTCTGTAGTACCAGTAAGTATTTTTTTCTGTACCTGATTACGGCCATTTTTCTTAGCACTGTATAATGCTTCATCTGCTGCAGCGAAAATATTTTCAGGGGTTATATCAGGCTGCTGCCAATAAGTACTAACGCCACAACTTATAGTCATAGGTATTTCTACTCGATCAAAAACGAAAATCTCTGATTCTATAGAATCTCGTAATGTCTCAGCTAACGACATTGCACCTTTAGTATCCGTTTCAGGTAATATTAAACAAAACTCTTCCCCCCCATAACGACACCCTAAATCAGTCACACGTCCCAAAGAAGCCTTGATTTTACCTGCAACCCATATTAAACATTGATCTCCAGCAATATGGCCATGATTATCATTTACCTTTTTAAAGTGATCAATATCAATAACCACTAGACTTAAAGGGGTTAAATTACGACGGCTACGACGATATTCAGCTAATACTTTTTGGTCGTAGTAACGACGATTATATAATCCCGTCAGTTCATCGAGTGTGTTCTTTTCAGCTAATTCTTTATTCGCACTCTCAAGCTCTTGTAGAGCTATATTTAACTCTAATGTGCGCTCTTGTACTCGACTCTCTAATTTTTCTTGGCTCTCTTCTTGTAGTGTTAATAACTCAGCTTGAGCTTTTTTAGACTTGTCTAAACTTGCCAGAGCCTTTTGTTCTGCTATTTGTTTATCTTGAATTTGATAATAATATCCTCGACTCAACATAAACACAGTAATACTGCCACTTAACCAAAATGAAATTGTATACAGGTAAGGGTATTGATGATAAATATCAATACTAAAACCAAAGAGAGCAACAACATTAAGTAATGCGAAAATAAATTGAATAAAAACAAAAAGGGTAAATAAAGTCGATAAACGCTGAGATTTTTGAATTAAATAAACACCAAATATAACTAATAAGGCACTAATAGATAATTCAATATATACACTAAGGTAAATGCTAATTTTTATTGGCAACATGAAGCAGACTGGTAGGTAAAACAATAATATCCAGCACGATGATTTAATTATCCAATAAGCTTTTGTGGCGTTTACCTTAGCTTTAAAAATAAGTACCGAAAACCACATAAGTATAAGTTTAGACACTATGACTAATATAGGTACATCAATGCCGTATAGCTGATAAAAATGAGTAGAAAAAACAGTAAGAGGAAATTCTAATAGAACAGAAAGTAACATTGCACTTGATAAGAAGTACCCTGACAACAAAAGAACAGTAACCTTACCATTAGCTAAATAGATAAATAGCATAGAAAAAGCTAACGCAAAAGCCGAGCCGATAGCTAAACCATCGGTAAAACAACGGCCTTCATGTGATAAATGAGTGTTTTCTACGTTATTTAGTAGATACGAATAAGCATTTAAATGTTCTTTAACATCAGCATAATGAAATCCAATAACACCCTCAGCCATATAAATAAAGAACACGGCAAGAATAAAGGCACAAAATAGGGCTGAAGTAAGTGCTAACTTTTGAATCATTAACTATTCCCTAACCCAAAGACGCGTTGTGCGTTTTTACTCGTATATTGAATAATATCTTGTTCGGAATAATCGGTTAATCTAGCTATTTCTTCTACAACATAGCGTAAATATTTTGGTTCATTCCTACTGCTTTTGGGTTTAGGTCGTATGGTTCGAGGCGTTAAATAAGGTGCATCCGTTTCTATCATTAATCTATTTAAAGGTATTTTATTAACAATATCTCGAAGACCTTGACCTCGTCGTTCGTCACATATCCAGCCAGTTATACCAATATACATATTCGCTTCTAAACATAAATTTAATTCTTCAGCTGTACCTGTAAAGCAATGAGAAACCATGTGAGGAACGTTGGAAAAATAAGGTGTAAGAATATCAAACCATTCTTTAAATGCATCTCTTTGATGCAGAAATAAAGGAAGCTGCAATTGTTGAGCTAATTTGACTTGTTCGTGAAACACTTTTTTTTGATTAGTTGGCGTTGAAAAATTACGATTGAAATCTAAGCCACATTCACCAATGGCTTTAACATTCGACTGACTAGCTAACGATTGTAATTGTTCTAAATAATCATGAGATACATTATCTGCGTCGTGCGGGTGTACGCCAGCAGTACAAGATAAATATAGGGGGTACTTTAAACAAAGCGCTAAAGCTTTTTGGCTTTCGAACACATTTGTACCTGTTACCAACAAATGCCTCACGCCACTTTCATTAGCTTGAGATATAACCTCATCTACGTCTTTATCAAAACGATTGTTGGTTAAATTCACACCTATATCAATCAAAAAAAATACCTGCTAGCAAACAAATGAAATTTCAATTTTATGCTCTGCTTTTTTATAGTAATCAATATCTCACTTCCTTGTAAGTACAATGATAATTATATTCATGTATATTATAGTTCAGTGTAAATAACACTATTTAATTATCGATTAAACTATTCTATTTGATCCACATCTTCTTCATCTTTATTTTCTTGATAATAAAAAGAGGCAATAAATACACCAAGCTCAAATAGTATCAGCATAGGTATAGCAAGCATCGTTTGAGAAATAATGTCAGGTGGAGTTAATAACATACCCACAATAAATGAACCAACAACAATATAAGGTCGTTTAGCCCTTAAACTATCAGGGGATGTAAAATTAGTCCAACACATTAAAATAATTGCTACAGGAATTTCAAAAGCCGCGCCGAAGGCAAAAAAGAGTTTAAGCACAAAATCTAAGTAACTACTTATATCAGTGGCTATGGTAACCCCTTCAGGTGCAACAGAACTAAAAAAAGCAAATACAACAGGAAACACAACAAAATAAGCAAAGGCAATACCACTATAAAATAATAAGGTACTTCCTAACATCAGAGGAGCAATTAATCTTTTTTCGTTTCGGTATAACCCTGGTGCAACAAAAGACCATATTTGAAATAAAATATAGGGCATTGCAATAAAAACAGACAAAACGATGACCAGTTTAAAAGGTGCAAATAAAGGTGATGCCACATCCGTTGCTATCATTTGAGTACCTATAGGCATAGTCGCTAATAAAGGCTCAGCAACATAATGATAAATATCTTGTGCAAAATAAATTAAACAACACAATATAACTAAAACCCCAATAAAAGATTTTAATAATCGTGAACGTAACTCTAAAAGATGGTCAAACAATGTGTAGTTATTAGGCGTATCACTCATTAGTTGTTCTTTTCGCTATGGATTCTGTAGGCTGATCAGCCTCTTCTGTTTTCACTTGATAAGGCTTATTAACCATATCTGCTGCATCTCGCAAGGTTTTTAATGATTCAGCTATTTCTGGCGATAAATTCTCCATGTTAGCTTCTTCGGCTTTTTTCAAGTTACTATGCAATTCATGAATGCGTAATTCCTCTGTCAGCTCGCTTTTTACATTCTCACTAATTCTACGCGCATTAGCGATCCAATTTCTAACGGTTCTAATCGCAACAGGTAACCGTTCAGGTCCTAAAACAATTAAAGCCAGTAATCCTATAAGTAAAAGCTCCCAGAATCCTATATCAAACATAATTAAGCTTGATCTTTTTCTTTTTGTGCTACGGTACTTTCAACAGTTGATTTATCTACAATTGAATCGGTATTCTCTGACTCAACAGTTTTTGCTGTATCATCGTCAGTCACTGCTTTTTTAAAACCTTTAACGGCAGAACCTAAATCGCCACCCAAATTACGTAACTTTTTTGTTCCGAATAACAATACAACAATTACAACAATAATTAATAATTGCCAAATACCTATATTACTCATGAAAAATCTCCTATTATTTAATTATAGTTATTATAAAGTTTTAGTTGTAAAAAGCACCTTTTCTCACACTAATTTTATGAGGTACAACAAGGTTTGTTTAAAAATTTATGTAAGCTTGTGTTTATAATTTTTAATTTAATGCCTTTTTACTGTTTTGGTGAAGAGGATAAAAAACAATACCCTACAGAAAACACTGAAAATACTCCTTGGATAAATGCATTTCATGACACAATTTCTGATTCAGTCTATCAATCGGCAGCATGGTTTGATGAATTTTTTACCGAAGAAGGAAACACTAAGCGGAATCCCAAAGTTAATGCAAAAATAAGACTCGAATGGCGCCCACGAAGTAGTGATTGGGCAGAAATAAAAGCTCGCTTTAGAATTAAAATGACACTGCCTCACTTTAAAGAAAAAGTAGATCTTATTTTATCTGATGACGATGAATCTGAACAAAACCAGTTACCATTAGAAACCACTCATATTCAACCCGAAGAAGAAAAGTTCTCAGCCGCACTTAGATATATGCACAAAAACGAAAAAAATAAATTTACAGATACAAGAATAGGTATTTCAGGTGGTGATATTTTTATTCGCAGTCGGCATAAACGCTTTATAAATTGGAGCGAACATAGCGCTTTTAAAATTGAGCCTTCAATATTTTATTTTTTAGATGAAGGCTTAGGTAGTCGACTCCTCCTAGAGTATAACTTTCAACAAAACCCTGAAACTCAGTACAGAATAAATTACAGCATAAAAGGCTCAGAATCTTTTAGTGGTATTCGTTGGAAGCATGGTCTTTATCAACTAAAACATTTAAACGAAAAAACAGCTTCCGTTACCTCATTGCAAGTAGAGGGAGAACGCAATGGCACTCGAGGATTTGTTGTTGATAATTATACGCTAAGCTACCGTTATCGATTTAATGCATATAAAAAATGGCTTTTCTTTGAAATTGAACCATTTTTAGAATGGCCTGAAATTAGGAACTACGATACAACACCTGGTATAGCGTTTAGAGTGGAGGGATATTTTTATAAAGGATAGTTAGTTACTTAACTAACCATTTATTACATTAACAATACTACTTTCTTCATTATCAATTCGGCAAGGACGATTAATATGATACCCCTGCCCAAACTCACAGCCTACATTTTTCAATTTTTCTAGCATCTCGGCACTTTCAATACCTTCGGCAACCAATCTGTAACCAAAATTACCGCCTAATTCGTGCAATGCTTTTACTAACGACAAGTTTTTGTTATCTAAATTTAATGTTTTAATAAAGCTTCTATCAAGTTTAATAAATTCAAATGGGTAACCATGTAAAAAATTAAGTGATGACAAACCAGCACCATAGTCATCCAGCGCTAACTTAACACCAAATTCTTTAAGTTTTCTTAACCCTTTTAGGGCCAACTCTGTATGCTGTGAAAAAGCAGACTCTGTAAACTCTAAGATCAAACGTTGTGGCTCAACTGTATTTGCTTCGATCAAACTAATAAGTTTTGATAATTGATTTACTTGGGTTAAATGGCGTCCTGATAAGTTAACGCCAATAAAAATATTTTTATATTCAGACGATGCTTGCCAATGTTTAAGCTGAACACATACATCTTCTATTACCCACGCTTCTATGTCTAAAATCATCCCCGTTTCTTCAGCCATGAAAAGAAACTCACTAGGTGTCAATAACCCTTTCTCTGGGTGATTCCATCTAAGTAGCGCTTCAAAACCAATAGTTTTAGTATTTTCAAGATCTGAAATCTTTTGATAATGTAGTTCAAACTGACACTCTTTTATCGCAACTCTCAATTCTTGCTCTAATGTCATGCTCGCAATAAGTTGCTCTCGCATACTTTCATCAAAAAACACATAACGACCACAACCCAAACTTTTGGCTTGATACATTGCAGCATCTGCATCTCTCAAGATTTCATTCGAATCGTTATAATGATTTCCACACATGGCAATACCGATACTCGCATTAGAATGTACCGTGTGCCCTTCTAATTCAAAACCAGCAGATATTTTATTAATGATCCGCCCAGCAACTTCTTCTACGTCATCTTCAGATTGTAGTGAATCGAGTAAAATTACAAATTCATCACCACCTAATCGAGCCAAAATATCATTATCTCGCACACAATCTTGTAATCTAGCGGCAATCTCTACTAAAAATAAGTCACCTGCATGATGCCCAAGCGTATCGTTAATAATTTTAAAGCGATCTAAATCAATAAAAAGTACGGCAAACTGATGCGATGAGTGACGTTTTAAATGACGTAATGAATAACTTAATCGATCAGTTAACATAGCTCTATTGGGTAACTTAGTTAATGCATCATGATGAGCTTCATAATACAATTGAGCTTCAGCTTTTCTTCTTTCTTCAATTTGCATTCGTAAATTCAAATTTGTACTTTGTAATTCTTTTGTTCTTTCATTTATTGCTTGCTCTAGAGCTTCATTACTTTTTTGTATTTCGGCCTGAGATCTAATTCTAAGTATAGCAGTGGCAATATGTTGACTAACAAATTCAACCAGATCTAAATCACTTAATTGATAAGCGTTAACATCTTGATAGTGATGAACAGCAAAAACGCCAAAGGCGACGCCTTGATCAATTAACGGAGCCCCTAACCACGCTTTAGGTGTTTTATTTTTTAGCGAATTAATAGCATGAATATGATATTTCGCATTCCCATCCTCATCCAGTGTAATAATTTCAGAGCCTTTAACCAGTAACGGTTCTCCTATTTTAATCGCTAATTCAGTAAGACCATTCGAAAATTTTCTAGATTCAGCTACATATAAATATTCATCTTTGTAATAGGGAAAATCTATCCACTGATTATTTTGAGAAGTTAATGCGATATAAAAATTATTAGAGGGGATTAGAGCGGTTATTTCTTTATGTAATACTTGATAAAAGGAAGCTAGATCAGTTGTGGTTGCTGTGATCTCAGAAATAGCTAACAACGCTTTATGTATTTTTACTGCCTTTTGACGCTCAGCTATTTCTTTCTGTAATTTTTCATTGGTTTCGGTAAGTTTTTGGGTACGTTCAATAATGTTTTTTTCTAGCAGCTCACGACTTCTTACTCTATCGATTGCCGTCACTAAATGCTCAGCAATAAACTCAAGAAGTTGAGAGTCTCGGTCACCAAAAACAGTCTCATTATCGTAGCTTTGCAATGCAATAACACCAATAACCTGGTTACTCCGTTTTAAAGGAACACCTAGCCAACTCGTACAAATAGAATTATATAAAGATAAATTATATTCTTTACTTAACTCCTCTCTTTCTTGTGCATTACAACAGATAGATTTCGCTTGAGAAAACACTACACCGGTTAAACTATTTTTCCATTTATCCTTATCATGCCGAGTAAGAATACTTTTTTCACTTGGATTATGAGAATAGGCTAAAGATAAATTTTTGTGATGATTTAGTAGGGTAATATGAAAGCTATCGGTGATCAGGATCGTTTTGATAATAGCTTCTAGAGCAGAATAAAAAGAATTCATATCGGTAACAGAACTTGCTAACTCAGAAAGCTGTAAAAGTCCTGATTGTATAGTTCTAGCTTGACGATACTTTTTAAGTAAAGACTTTAACTTTGGTATCTGACGAGCCGCTAATACGTTTTCGTTTACACCCACTTGCATCAAAAATTACCTATGCTTATTAGTATTATAGTTAGGTTTAAATTTTTAAATATAAGGTAATTAAAATATTATAACGACCTTATTATCAATCTTTTTATAAACAAGAAAACCGACTACTGTCGGTTTTCTACTCACATCAGTGCTGACTAGGCAGCCATAGACGCTTTTAATTTATTTAATGCATTTTTTTCTAACTGACGAACACGTTCAGCTGATATTTGGTATTTATCTGCCAAATCTTGAAGTGTTGTTTTATCTTCAGTTAACCAACGTGTACGAATAATATGCTGGCTTCTATCGTCTAAACATACTAATGCATTACTAAGACGTTGATTGGCTTGATCACTCCAATCACTTGCTTCTACAGAGTCAGCTAAGTCAGACGATTTATCTTCTAAGTACTGCGCAGGAGAAAAACTCGCCGCACTAGCATTGTCATCATCATCTGTAGAAAGTTCAAATGCTTGATCTTGGTTGCTCATTCGAGATTCCATTTCAAGTACATCTTTTTTTGTAACGCCTAATGTTTCAGCTACATTTGAAACTTCTTCATTGCTGAACCAACCTAAACGCTTTTTATTTTTTCTTAAATTAAAAAACAATTTACGTTGAGCTTTCGTTGTAGCAACCTTAACAATTCTCCAGTTACGTAATACAAATTCATGTATTTCCGCTTTAATCCAATGAACAGCAAAAGACACGAGTCGTACGCCAACTTCAGGATTAAAACGTTTTACGGCTTTCATTAAGCCAACGTTACCTTCTTGAACAAGATCTGCTTGTGCTAAGCCATAACCAGCATAGCCTTTAGCAATATGTATAACAAAACGTAAGTGCGACATAATCAGTTCTTGAGCCGCTTGTAGGTCGTTTTCTGTATATAAACGAGTAGCTAATTCTTTCTCACGCTCAGCCGTTAACATAGGAATGCTATACGCAGATTGCATATAGGCTTCAATACTGCCACTTTGTGGGACAGTCAATGCTGTAGTTTGTATCGAATTACTCATTTACTTTCTCCGTATTACCTTACTTTCCTCGCGATTATAACATTCCTTTATTTATATCGCGACCATTTATAAATAACACATTAACTTAACTGGGATAGCGATACAACAGGCTATTACAATTTTTAAAAGCTAAAATGTATGAAATTGTTACTTTTTACAAAACTAACAATAATATGGCTGTTTTCGCCATACCTATAGTAAAGACCTAGAATAACAAGATAAAGTTACAGAGTAATTTCAAAAAAATAATATCGGTAATATTAATCAGCAGTGGGTTCTATTGTTTTAATATGTTTACGAACAGAAATATAGCTGCCTGAATAGCCCAGAATTATAGCGGATAATATTAATAATAGAATTTCAGAAGAGGTTAAACCTTCAAGTTTAAAGTTGCTGTGGTATAGGTGTGTTAGATTTTCTAGTGCATAAGATAAATACGTACCTAATACATACACACATAAACAAGCGACTAAACCACCTAATATACCGTACCAAATACCCGCGTATAAAAATGGGCGTTGAATAAAAGCGTCTGTAGCTCCTACAAGCTTCATAATAGCAATAGCGTCTTTCTGGTTTAAAATAGCTAAACGTATAGTGTTACCGATAATTAACACTACGGATAAACATAATAATAATGCTAAGCCTATTACGATATCTTCAATCAATTCAGCCATAGCTTGTAATCGAGTTAACCATTCTAAATCAAGTTTACCTTGTTCTACTTCTCTTTCTTGCTCTAATTTAAGCAGTAAGTCTCCGGCCGCTTCGGCCTGACTAGCACGTAGTGTAGGAGTAACTAAAACAGTAGCCGGTAGCGGGTTATCGTCTAAATATTCTAGCGCATCACCAAACCCTGAAAGCACTTTAAACTCAGCTAATGCCTGATCTGCTGAGACATATTTTACACTGGCAATATCAGGGTATAATGAAAGTCGTTGAACGAGTTGCTGAGCTGATTTTTCAGAAACTGAAAGCTTCAAAAATAAAGTAATTTCAGAAGCCGAATTCCACTGTTCTGTAACGGTTTTCGCATTTTTAACAAAAAGATGAAGTGTCGCAGGTAAAGTTAAGCTAATACCTAAAACTAAAATAGTCATTACTGAAGTAAAGGGCGTACGCCATAAATCACCTAAGCTTCCTATACCTTGTTGAACATGGCGGATAACCCAGCCAGCAAAACGTGCGGAAAAGCCTAATTTATTCGAAGGACGAGCAAAATGTTCGCTATCTTGCATCTTGGCTCCCTTTTGAATGTAAGCCTTCAATCAATCCGTCTGTGATCATTTTCCCTTGCTTCAAGGTTAAGGTTCTATATTTCATACGAGCGATTAAGCCTAAGTCATGAGTCGCAATAAGAACAGTTACACCTAAGTCATTAAACTCTTCAAAAAGCTTAATAATATCTAATGATAATTTAGGATCTAAGTTTCCTGTTGGCTCATCCGCCAGCAATATAGGAGGCTTATTAACAAGAGCTCTTGCTATACCAACTCGTTGCTGTTCTCCACCAGAAAGCATATTAGGGTAATATTTGAGTTTATTTTGTAGGTGTACTTTTTCTAAAGCCGCTTCAACTCGTTTACGCGTTTCTTTTAAACTACAACCTTCAATAATGAGAGGCAGTGCAACATTATCAAAAACAGTACGATCCATTAGCAGGTTATGATTTTGAAAAATCATACCGATATTACGACGAGCGTAAGGAATGTTGTTATACTTAATTTTTGAGAGATCTGTGTTATTAAGTTCAACAGTACCACTTGTGGCTTTTTCCATTAAACACATAAGTTTTAACAACGTACTTTTACCTGCGCCAGAGTGGCCCGTTAAAAAAGCCATCTCCCCTGATTCCACTTGAAAACTGACATCTTTAAGTGCAACAAATCCACCAGGGTAAACTTTACTTACATTATCAAAACGGATCATAAATTAGCAGTGTTAGCTCTGTTCGTTATCATGAGAAAATAAAGCATCAATAAAATCATCACCTTTAAAAGGTCTTAAGTCATCAATACCTTCTCCAACTCCTAAATAACGAATTGGAATATTATGTTTGTCTGCAATAGCGAATACCACACCACCTTTTGCAGTACCATCTAACTTAGTGAGTGTTAGCCCAGTTAATCCTACCGCTTTATCAAATAAGTTAGTTTGGCTTAATGCATTTTGTCCAGTGCCCGCATCCAGAGTTAGCATGACTTCATGAGGTGCATTTTCATCAAGTTTTTTCATCACACGAACAACTTTTTTCAGCTCTTCCATTAGGTGATCTTTATTTTGTAATCGACCTGCAGTATCAGCAATAAGTACATCAATACCTTTTGTTTTTGCTGAACTAATTGCATCAAATATTACAGACGCACTATCTGCGCCGGTATGTTGAGCAACAACAGGAATATCATTTCGCTCGCCCCATACTTGCAACTGTTCTACTGCGGCAGCCCTAAAAGTATCGCCAGCGGCTAACATAACCGATTTGCCTTCAGCTTGAAATTGTTTAGCAAGTTTACCAATTGTTGTTGTTTTACCTACCCCATTTACACCTACCATTAAGATAACGTAGGGGCCTTTACCTTCAGGAATAATAAGAGGTTGGTTTACAGGTTCAATAATTTTTTTAAGCTCAACTTTCAATAAGTCGTACAAAGCTTCTGCATCTTTTAATTGATTGCGAGATGCTGAAGCCGTTAAAGAATCTATAATTTTAGTGGTGGTGTCAACACCAACATCAGCAAGTAGTAAATGAGTTTCTAACTCTTCAAATAACTCGTCATCAATTTTTTTACCGCGGAATAAACTAAATATTCCACCACCTAAGTTTTGGCTGGTTTTTTTCAAACCTTGCTTTAAACGAGCAAAAAATCCGCGCTCTGGCTCTGGCTCTGGCTCTGGCTCTGGCTCTGGCTCTGGCTCTGGCTCTGGCTCTGGCTCTGGCTCTGGCTCTGGCTCTGGCTCTGGCTCTGGCTCTGGCTCTGGCTCTGGCTCTGGCTCTGGCTCTGGCTCTGGCTCTGGCAGGATAGTTTCGTTTTCTAGTGTAGTATTTACAATACTATTTTCATTATCTTCAAGTAATTTTTCATCTACTGGCGCTACGGGTTCAATTTCAGCAGACACTTCTTCTACTTGAGGCTTTTCTTCAATAGGTGTTTCTTGTTTTTCTTTATCTTGGCTACCAAAACCTAACCAAGAAAACATACCTTTCTTTTTTGACATAAAACTATTTCTTCTATGTGCCACACATATTGATGGCATTAATGCAATAAACAGGGATAATATTACCCACATAGTATCATTTAATATCACTGACATTAAAGATTGTTTCGGGTATTCCTTGATAAAACTAAGGTTTTATAAGTGTATACCTTATAAACAGTCATAATCAGCGACAACATCTTTCATGAATAAGCAAAAAATATCAAAAAGCTCATCTAAAGGAAGCATTAGAATTATCTCAGGTAAACATCGAGGTAGAAAACTCCCTGTATTAATGGCTGAAGGGCTAAGACCAACAACAGACAGAGTAAAAGAAACTGTTTTTAATTGGTTAATGCCTTATATGCATGAAAGTATATGTTTGGACTGTTTTGCGGGCTCTGGCGGTTTAGGTTTTGAAGCGCAGTCAAGGGGAGCTAAGGGTGTTACTCTTATTGAACTCAACAAAGCAGCAGCACAGCAATTAGAACAAAATAAAGCCTTATTGAAAGCCAACAATATAACCATTGAAAATACCAACACGTTAACTTTTTTAGAAAAGTGTTCAAAAAAGTTTTCAATTGTTTTTATTGACCCGCCTTTTCGTAAAGGGTTAATTGAGCAAACTATCGATTTGTTAAATAATAATCTACTTGAAACAAATGCCTTGATCTATATTGAAATGGAAAGTGAAGAAGAAATTCAATCGATACCCGGTAACTGGCAATTATTAAAAGAGAAAAAAGCAGGACAAGTCGCTTATCGTTTATATCAAACAATCTAGCTACTGCCCACTTAATTAATGAAACATTTATAACCTACTAAATTTATTGAGCGTTAGATGGGCGAAAATCATCCATTCTTTTCATAGCTGCGCCTTCATACTTACGAAGTAATTGCCACTTAGGGCGCTCTAAAGTTAATTCCCAAGAAAATAGTTTTTTGTACATTTCACGCACTCTATCAGGGTAGATTGACGCGAAGTCTTTCAATTCTGATGGATCATTTTCAATATTATAAAGTTCTGCTGGACGGTCAGGAAATCGAATTAATTTCCAATCACCGTCACGTATGGCACCACGATTTTCTTTTTTCCAATATAAGGTTTGATGCGGACGATCTTTAATTTGTTCATTGATATATGGCATTAAGTTTTCACCATCAATATTTTTTAAGTCTCCCTTATCGCCTTTAGCTACACTATAAAAAGTTGGTAATAAATCAAGCGTACTAACAGGGTAATTATAACTAGTTGCAGCTTTGATATGATGTGGCCATCGCATTATCATAGGTACTCGTATACCACCTTCAAGATGATTAGCTTTTGTACCACTTAGTGGTAAATTTACTGATGCATTTGTGTCTGAAGGACCACCATTATCGTTTGTATAAACCACTAAAGTATTATCTGCAATGCCTAAATCATCTAACTTTTTCAATACTCGACCAATTGCACGATCCATTGAAACTGTTAACGCTGCCGCAACTTTACGCTTACCCGATAGCTCGGGAAACAATTCCAAATCTTCAGGTTGCGCTTCTAATGGAGTATGTACAGCATTAAATGACAAAAATATAAAGAATGGTGAATCTTGGGTATTTTCAATTATTGATATAGCCTCATTGGCAAGAGCATCTGTTAAATACAGAGTTGATTCTTCAAATTGCTTAAAGTCACGCTCTAACTTATTCTCTAAACGGTCGAGAGGGTGTTTTTCGTTATATTCAAAATAACTTCTTGAGCCACCTCGAAAACCATAAAAAGAGTCAAAACCTCGTTTCAATGGATGAAATTTATCTGCGTTACCTTGATGCCATTTACCGATTATTGAGGTTTGATAATTTTGCTTTTTTAAATAATCAGCCACAGTCACCTCATTAACGTCAAGTCCCATTTCATCACCAGTCGTACCATTTTTACTCATATAACCTGGAACATTATTCTCTTCAAAACCAAATCGTTGTTGATACCGCCCTGTTAATAAGCCTGCACGTGATGGACCACACACAGCAGCCGACACATAGGCTTGTTTAAATAACATACCTTGTTTAGCTAATTTATCTAAATGAGGAGTTTTAAAGGTTTTACTGCCATGAAAACCAAAATCTGCATAGCCTGCATCGTCAGATAAAATAAACAAAATATTGGGTTTTTCTATTATTTTACTTTCAACCGCGCTTACGCTTGAAACATAACTAAAACAGTAAAATACAAAAAACAATGCGCTTAAGATAGGTTTACAAAAAAATGGTTTTTGCTGCGATAACATCATGAAGAACAGTAACTGTATAATTAATTGTTAACAGTATACTAATGTAAAAAATGCAATAACAAAAGATTAATAAAATATCCCGTTACCAATCAAGGTGCGTATTTCAGAGCGCTTGAGCGTTATTAACTTTAGTCAGGTTTCTACATGGGTGTAGGCACTAGGGCAACGTAGGAATCGTACCGATAATCACCATGACGTAAACTTAATGCCTTGCAAACAGACTGCTGCAAAAACATACCTGAAAGGTCAATAGACCCTAATTAGGTACCAATTTAAGATCGTGAAAATCGTAACTAAAATCGGTTAAATTCGATACGGCTTCCATAGTGGCATAACTAATGATCCCTTCAGGGGTTACTAAAAATCTTACAAAAGCATCTGCCTCTAACTTTCTATCATGCCAACGTGCAATAAAAGTATTATCTTTATAATGAATAAGCTCGCCTTTTAAAGCAGGTGTATTGCTAAACTGCATCAATAATTTATTATTGTTTAACGTGATTTTAATTTCGCCATACCATTTATCAAAATAGGTTCGGGCGTATTTTTTTAAAGAAAGTGGTGGATTAGAATGTTTCGCTAAATGCTCTTCAATTTTACTTAAACGTTTTTTATCTCGCTTTAACGCTCTGTTTTCTTGTTGATGGTAGTAATCGATCCAATCTTTTTCAGGTAGCTCTAAATAAGTTTCAAAAACCTCTCGATAAATAGCATTTAACGCAGCGCTCGATTGCTGGTTTGATAAAATAACAACACCTACGTTTTTTTCTGGTATTAAAGCGACTTTAGACATCATCCCCCGCATACTACCACTATGATGAACGAGTTTTACGCCCTGAAAGTCATTTAAAAACCAGCCTAAGCCATAAGCTGAAAAGTGTGTTTTGTCATGTTCAGTTGCTGCTTCAGAAACTGTACGTAATGTGTGTGGTTGCCACATTTTTTTGGCTTGATTTGATGTATATAGCAACTTAAAACGTGTTGTTTTTTGTGAATTTATCTTTCCTAAATTTAATAATGTTTTTAGCCAGAGCGACATATCATTCACTGTAGAGATAACAGAACCAGCGGATGAAAAACCTTCTAAATAATGACTTTTAGCCGCTATTAATTCTTTTTCTATAAATACATGAGGTGTAGCGATATCTTTTTGTTTATCGCCTAATTGTGAAAAACTAGCGAAAGAATTATACATACCTAATCCGCTGAACAAATTAGATTGAATAACATTGCTCCATGGTTTTCCTGTGATTTTTTCCACAACCTTACCTGCAACAATGTACATTAAGTTGTTATAGGAAAATTCTGTTCGGAAACTAGCAGCTTGAGGCAGGTATTTTAATTTATCCAAAACCTCTTTATTTGTGTATGTCGTCTTTGGCCATATTAATAAATCGCCAGCTCCCATACCTAATCCACTACGATGAGACAACAAATCAATTAAGGTAAAATCTTGAGTTACTGCATCGTTATACAATTGAAATTCAGGCAGAATATCTACGATTTTGGTTTGCCAAGAAACTTTATATTGATCAACCAACTGCGCTAATAGTGCAACCGTCATAGCTTTAGTGTTTGAAGCAATACCAAACAAGGTATCAGGCGTGACTTGATCTGATTTACCGTACTCTTTAACACCAAATCCTTGGCTGAATACTATTTGATTATTTTGCACAATAGCAACAGCAACACCAGGAACGTTAAATACATTCATGGCGTTAACAATAGCTTGTTCTACTTTCAGGTTTTTATTTGATAAAGCCGCCGCACAACCACAACAGCTATATAAGGATATGAGTAAGCAACTGAATAATGATAATAGTCTCATTTAGTCACCCTACACATTAAATGTTCCTAACCTAGGTTTTGATGATTAAATTTCTATGCCTAAATTAGATAAACCTTCTTCAAGAACGAGTGCTTTAGCATGTATACACGATTTTTTATTTTCTTGTGCAATGCTAATATAATTAAAAAGTTCTTGCTGGGTTGCAAGTTCCCACTCCATTAAAGGGTGCGAGTCAATATGCTCATCAGAAATAGCGTCTTCTTCCATCTCTTGGCTCAGTATTAACTCTACGTATTTTACTACGCTATTTTCAGACAGCTTACTAACATTCATACATCCATCAGAGTCTTTATCTTGCATTATTTGAAATAACGACACCATGGCCATACAAGCATCTAAAGCAGGATAAACACCAAAAAAGTCAAACGATTCCGGTTCAGGTATTTGCGGTTCTAACTTGGTTAGCTGTGCTTCATAGTTAATTTTACAGCGATTATTTTTATCTAACCACTGCCAAACAGTGTCAAGTTGATTACGTAGTACAGAATACTCACCAAACTCGGTAGCTTCTGAGAAAAGCTTATAATTAGGCAGCATACGTTCTAATAAGGCCGCACTAAATGCAATTTGTTGCCATTGGCTTAATGCATTAAAAGAAAGAGGTTTAGACAAAAGATTTTTCCATTACAGCATAATGAATAAGCATTAAAACTTATTCATTATTAGATTATTGTTGATTCAACTGCTTTTGAGCATATTCAAAGCGTAAACGGTACTCGCGTAACTTATCTTCTAACTCGCTGACTTGTTGATCTAACTTAGTATGTAGCTCTAAGTTCTCATCACGCAGATATTTAATGGTATCACGCGCTTTATTATACTCATTTTCTTGTTTTTCTTTATTTGCTTCAACCCGTTTTTGAATTTCTTGAGCATTGTTGTGTGTGCTTTCATATTTTTCTTTTAAGATTTTTATTTCTTGTTGATAACCTTCAATCGCTTTATCTGCTTTTTCATTGTTAACTAATAAGTCTTTATTTTTATCCGTTAACTCTGTTACATTTTTCTCTAACAAGTCGAGTTTATTACCTAATTCAGCTATTTGTTTTAACGATTCACTATCAGACTTAGCTGATTTTTCTGTTAACGTTTTATGAGCTTTAATTTGTTCTTCTAACGCTACTTTTTGAGTATTCAGTTGCTCTTCAAATGACTTAACCGCTTTTTGTTCTTGAGAAAGCGTTTTATTTAATTCAGCTAATACCAATTGATGAGATTTTTCTTTTTCTGCTACGGTTTGTTGTTGTTGAGATTTTTCTTTTTCTAAATCAGTAATAGTCTGAGTTAATTTATTAACGTCAGCTTTATTTTTTTCATTAGTAGAAGTTAGTGTTTCTAATTCGACTCTATGCTTATCAATGCTTTTCTTCAATGAGTCTATTTCTAATAAGTGTTTACTCTTTTGTTGGCCTTGTAATTGTCGTTCAACATTAAGTAAGTGTTCTGCCTCTTTTTTAGCATTCTCACTCATTGTGAGTTGCTTATGTAATTCTTCAAGTTTTTTCTGAAGTGATTCTGAATCTGCTTGAGTTTGTTGGGCTTTATTTTTTTCTGTTGATATTGAATTATTTAAGCTATCAATGGTTTGCGTTAATTCGGTTACTTTAGTCTGTAATACTTTACTTGAATCTTTCTCTGTAGCGATTAACTTTTCTAACTCGTTAATTTTATTAGTAAACCCTGAAATTTCTTTTTTATAACCCTCTATACTCTTTTGTTCTTGCGATAGTTTTTTCTCTACCGTTGAGCTTTCTTTAGATAATTGAGTAATATTTTCTTGTAGTAGTTTAGCGGCTTGTTTTTCACTTTGTAACGACGTTTCTATTTCTGTGTTTTTTTGCGTTAATATGTCGATTTCTTTATTAAGCTTGTCTATTACGTTTTTCTCATTACCTAAAGTTTTATCAATATCTGCAATAGATTGATTTAATGTTTTAACTTGAGTTTCTAATGTTTGTTTCTCTGACGTTTCTGCAGATAAGGATTTTTCTATCTTGGTAATTTTTTGTTTTAAATCGCTTATTTCTTTTTGGTATTGCTTAACTGTACGTTGTTCTTCAGATAATTGTTTATTTGAAGAGGCAGCCTGCTGACTATGTTCAGCTTTCAGATAATCTAGTTCACTGGTTATATTATTAAGTTGTAATGTGAGATCTGATATTTGATGATTCTGAACTTCTAATGTGGCAGCTTTAGCTTTGTCATTTTTAACTAATGAACTTTCGGCTGCTTCAAGCGTTTTAATTTTATTTAGTGATTCATCTAGCTGTTTTGTAGCATTAATTAAAGATTTTGATTTTTCTTCGTTTTCTGCGGTTAACTGTTTAAAAGCCTCAGTAAGCATAGACAACTCGGCAAGCTTCTCTTTTAATACTTGCTCTGTATCAGTGAGTTTTGCGGTGTTTAACTGATCACTATTCTTAATAGCTTCGTCGCGGCTAGCAACTTGCGTATTTAGCTCTGAAATAGTTTTTTTATATTCTTCAATTTCAGTCGTATTAGCTGAATTAACTTTTTTTAAGTCTGCTTCTAACTTTGTAAAGTCAGCTTTTAACGACTGATAAATCACATGGTTTTCTATTATTTCATTCGTAATTTCTGCAGGTTTAGCATACGTAGAAACAAATGCTGATACCTTATCTTCAATTTGAACGTAAATATCACCAGCAAGACTTTGAATTTGCTCCTCAATATCCAAAGGTGCTTTTGATTGCTGTGTCATATATCCCTCAATAGTTTATCCAAAACATTTACTTAAACTAACACAGGTCAATCAATGTGTTAATGAATAATTTTCAGAACTAATTGAGTTTAAATACCACGTTTAAAAATTTATTAAAAACATCACTTAATTTACCTTTATAAAAAAGTAGAGTTTTTTTATTTCAGGCAATAAAAAAGAGGCCTAAGCCCCTTTAAATATAACTATCTGTATTTTTTATTTTTTTTCTTCAGCAACAACCGGTGTAAATTTAATACCAGCAATTTTTTGTTCTGAACTACTTAAATTACGTAGTTGCGCTAAACGATTAACTTGAGCAATTGAACCTAACATTGCATGAATAGGGATAAATAAGCCACGTTTGTGGAAATCGACAACCTTTTCATCAGATAAATCTTGAAGTTTTGCTTCATTAATACCAAACAAACCTACTAATTTTTTAGTTTGATTGTTGCTAAAAGTAATATTAAGTTCTAACTCCATTAATAAGTTATTTTCTTCTAATTCTTTTATAAACTTATCTGTCATTATTTCACTTTCATATAAGCGACCTAATGAATCTTGTACATTTTTATAAAAATCAGTATCTTTACCGTCTGCATCAAAAAGAGCGTTTTCTTTATCTTCACCAACAAACGAGCTGTCTAAATCAATACAGGTAGTTAATGTTTTTTCTTTTTCTGGATCTAAACCTAAACCAAATGGCACCATAGAGATACCTTGTGGAACATAAATAGCGTCCCATTTATCTTCACTGTAATATAAATTTTCGCCAGCCTCTAAACCTAACATAACAACACTACGATAACGTGATGATTCAGGATCTTTTACCAAGATAACAGGGTAGCTAGTTGCTGCTTGTGCAAACTCTAACGCGTTAATAGGTGCAATGTGTTGATCTGCTACATGTGCTAAGTTACGCTGTGATGCTACTTTTAAATTTTTATGCTGATCGCTTCTTACTGGAACATTATTAGCCATTTTTATTTTCTCTTTTATTATCGCTACTGGTTATTTTATTCAAAGATAGCAGCATATATGAATTTCTTATAAGGTTATGGTGACAGCTATTCAAGCTTTCAATAGTAAATATTAAATAATCGCATTTTTTTTATCAATACTTAACTTTTGGTTATAGTTTATTAACTCATTTTAAATTAAGCGCTTGAAAATATGGATAAATATTTAATTACAATATATTGCTTTTATTTAGCTTTTTTAGGAGCTGTTTCTTTTTCGGTACAAGCTTTACCAAAAGTAAATATAGAACATAGCACTAATGCTCAAGGGGTACCAAGAATAAAGGTAACCAATGAAACTACAATAACCTTAGCTTGTTACATCGCTATTGATGGCCATAAAAAGAAGTTTATATTAGAGCCTTTTAAAGCATCAAAATGGTATTCAGCAGCAAGTAATTTATATAATCAAACAAACTTTAGTACTTGGTGTGACGCTCTAGAGTTTCATCCCGATTATAAAAAATATCGTGAATGATCCTCAAACAAAAAATTTTTAACTTATACATTTCAAATGAATGATTAATTGTATAAATATTTACGAATTTATATATGATAATGCCATTAAAAAACATTTCGATAACAAGGACTCGAATGAACTTTATATCTAAAAAAATAATACAATCAGCACTTGTCAGCTCTCTTATAATGCTAACAAGTTGTAAAACAACAGAAAATAACGCATCACCAATGGTAGAGACCAAAGAGCATTTTTTAATTGGTACTTACACTAAAGAGTCGAGTAAAGGTGTATATAAGGTAACATTAGACCCAACAACACAATCATTTACTAATGAAGGTGTAATTGCGACCGCTGAAAATCCTTCTTATTTAGCTCTATCAAAAAATCAATCAACATTGTTTGCAGCAACAGGAAGTACATCAGGCAGTGTAGATCGCCTTACTTGGAACAATGAGTTAGGACAATATAATTTAGCACAACAAATGAAAGATTTAGGCCAAGGTACTTGCCATATTTCATTAAACCCACAAGAAACTCAAATAGCTATAGCTAACTACGGCTCTGGTGACGTACATTTATTTAATGTTGATACACAAACACAAGAATTATCAAAAGCAGGTTACTTTAAAAATTCAGGTAAAGGACCAAGCTTGCGACAAGAAAAGCCACATATGCATTTTGTAACTTGGGATATTGCAGGTAAATTTTTATATTCAGTCGACTTAGGAACTGATGAAATAAAAGTTTTTAACTCAAATGATAAAACCTTCACTCCTTCTGTAGCTGCCAAGTTACCTGCTGGTGACGGCCCTCGACATATGATTTTTCATCCTACAAAACCTTGGGTATATGCGGTTAACGAGTTAACAAATACTATTGCTGTATTTACTCAAAATGAAGTAACAGGCAAGTTAACTCAAACTCAACACGTAGAAATTGCAGAAGGAAGAGGGGATAAAAACATTTCATCTGCGATAAAAATATCTAACGATGGCCAATACCTTTATGCTGCCGTGAGAGGTATTAATGAAATAGCTGTGTTAAAAATCAATGATGATGGAAAAGTTAAGTTTATTCAATCTCATACTACATTAGGTAACTGGCCAAGAGATATCACATTGTCGGCTAACCAAGATCACTTATTAATTGCTAATCAAAATTCTAATACCGTAACGGTTCTAAAGCGTGATGTGAAAACAGGCTTATTAACAAGTACTGATATGAAGTTAGATATTTCTATCCCTTCATATATAGGTGTATTTAAATAAGTTATCAAAAATCATTTAGTTACGATATAATTTACATTCGTGTATTTAAAATACAGTTATAACGGTTTCATTATAAAATTAGTCTATTTTAAGCAGTAGGGATGATCGATTTATAGTGATATCAGTTCATTTAAGGGATAAAAATGCAAAGTTTAAAAGTTATATTTTTTGCTTGTTTAATAGTAATAGTTTCAGGATGTAAAACTACAATTCCTATGCCAAGCTATTTAAATCAGCCTATTACTAACTATGGTAATAATGAAATAACTCAGCAACAAGTAGAGAAGTCAATTATACAAGCGGCAATTTTAAAAGGATGGAAACCAGTAAAAGTAGAAGAAGGAAAAATAAGAGCAACCTTGAATATTCGCAAACATCGCCTAGACATATTAATTACTTATGATAGCAAACTCGTATCAATTGAATATATTGACTCAGCCAATTTGAAATACAATGGTAAAGAAATTCATCGCCAGTATGCTAATTGGGTCAACAGTTTATTAAATACTATCAATTCTTTAGTTGTGGTTAATAACGACTAGCCTAATATTAGACAAAGATTTTAAGCTTATTTATAATGTTTAAATATCAAAAAAAAGCGACTATTCTTTATGAATATGTCGCTTTTTTTATCAAAATTTACAATAAATATTATAAAACATTCACGCTACTGTGCGCCAAGCTACCTAATAATGTTAACGCAAAATCACCATAGGTAAGTTTGTATTTTCCATCATTTTTAACGTATTACTACCTAAAAATACCTGAGCGATTTTAGAATGGGAGAATGCGCCCATCACCAACATTTCTATTTTATTTTCAGCTTTATAATTCATTAAAGCATCATAAATATTACCTTCTAAAAAGCTGGCTGTAACATTAAACCCACTTTCTATTAGTAAGTTTTTAGTTTGCTCAAATTTCTCAGCTAAAGTACTTTGCTTATTTTTTACTGTCACTAAATGACAAGTTAGGTTATGAAGTAATCCACCATCTATAATGCGCTTAACAGCTTTGTCAGCAGTTTCTCGTCCATCGTAAGCCAACATAAAGTTGCTAGGCTCTTTGAAGCCTTTATTAGCAATAAGTAAAGGCGTGTTAACCTGACGGATTATTTGTTCAATGTGCGAACCTAAAGCTTTAAAGTTTTTGCCGTGGTTTTCACCTGAACGACCAATAACAATAAAACGGGCATCAGCTTCAAGATCACAAATAGCTTCAGTGATATCACTATGGCGCTGAGTTTTATCAACTGAGCTACAGCCATTTTTAGTTGCTATTTCACAAGCCTGATCTAGCATTTCTTTACCTACCGTTAATGCTAGTTTGCTGCGCTGTTCATCTAATAAAGACATCTCTTCAAGTAAAGAGGAATGAGCACCTAAACCAATACTACCACTTAAGTTTTCTACTACAGATGTATTCACCTTTTCAATAGCATGTAAAAATAAGAGCGTTTTATTCAGTTTTTTGGCTGCCCAAATACCTGCGTTACATACATCATCCGCATAAGCCGAACTATCTACACATGTAATAATATTTTTCATGATTGTCTCCTAGTGTCCGGCCATTAATTTTTCAACTTCTTTCGGATCGTTATGTACACCAAACTTATCAACAATTGTTTCTGTTGCTTCACTCATACCAATAATTTCGACTTCTGCACCTTCACGCCTAAACTTAATAACAACTTTATCAAGTGTTGATACTGATGTTATATCCCAAAAATGTGCATTAGTTAAATCAATAACAACTTTAGTTACTGCTTCTTTAAAGTCAAACGACTCAACAAATTGCTCAGAGGAAGCAAAAAAGACTTGCCCAATAACTTGATAAGTACGAACGTCTTCACCGGTTTTTTCAGCTTTTACTACCATGAAACGCCCAATTTTATTGGCAAAGAATAAGGTTGCTAATAACACACCGACTAATACACCCATAGCTAAGTTATGCGTAGCAACTACCACTACAACGGTTGAGAGCATAACAATGCTGCTTGAAAGCGGGTTTTTCTTTAAATTAATAACTGATGTCCAAGAGAAAGTACCAATAGAAACCATGATCATTACGGCAACAAGTGCAGCCATAGGAATTTGCTTGATCCATTCATCCATAAACACCACCATGATGATCAAAAATAAACCAGCAACAAAAGTAGATAATCGGCCTCTACCACCTGATTTTACATTGATAATAGATTGACCAATCATGGCACAACCTGCCATACCGCCCATTAAGCCAGCACCAATGTTTGCAATACCTTGGCCTTTACACTCACGGTTTTTATCACTTTTTGTATCGGTTAAGTCATCAACAATCGTTGCTGTCATCATAGATTCAAGTAAACCAACTACAGCAAGCCCCACTGAATAAGGTAAAATAATCATTAATGTATTTAAGTTTAATGGTACGTCTGGCCATAAAAAGATAGGTAAAGTATCAGGTAATTCGCCCATATCACCAACAGTACGAATATCTAGCCCTACGGTCATAGCAACACCAGTTAATACAACAATACATACCAATGGAGATGGGATAGTTTTTCCAATAACAGGTAAGTACGGGAATAAATAAATAATACCAAGTCCTGCTGCTGTCATAGCATATACATGCCAAGTAACGTTTGTAAGCTCTGGTAATTGCGCCATAAAGATAAGAATAGCCAGTGCGTTTACAAAGCCAGTGACTACTGAGCTAGAAACAAACCGCATTAAACTACCCAGCTTTAAATAACCAGCAAATATTTGAAAAACACCTGTTAGCAAGGTTGCAGCAAGAAGATATTCAAGCCCATGCTCTTTCACCAAGGTTACCATTAACAATGCCATAGCACCTGTGGCCGCAGAGATCATTCCTGGGCGTCCACCAACAACAGCAATAATAACAGCGATACAGAATGATGCGTATAAACCTACTTTAGGGTCAACACCTGCAATAATAGAAAAAGCGATAGCTTCAGGGATCAAAGCCAACGCTACAACAATACCTGCGAGTAGATCGCCTCGAACATTAGAGAGCCAATCTAGTTTCATTTTTTCTAACATAAATAACCTTGTAATAAGTTTAACAAAACGCCTATGCGATATTTAGCCCAATATTATTAAGCTAAAATTTATTTAATGCTTTAACGCTTTTTAATTGTTTATTAATAATTCTGGCACTGACGCGCCCACCGAAAAACGGTATGAGGGTGCCACACTTAATTGAATGGCTTTGTATTAGGAATATTAGGGCGGCGTAACACGCAAAGCGATTTACCTTATATCAATGGAGAGTTATATAAGTATGCAACTAGCCCTATTTACGACTTAAATGGTTGTATTACTCACGCCAGAGATCAGATAATAAGTTAACCTAATCAGCCGATAATTATATCACATAATTTTTTTTAATTAATACCAAATATTACGAATAAAATGATATAACTTACTCAAAATATAGTGCCATAGATGTTCAGTTTAATTTATATGAAAACTCTATTAATATGTACGATTTTAATAACGCTTAATAACAAAAAACGATACGTTTAACGGTATCGTTTTTTAAATAATATGTATACAACATCAGGCTGAGTTATTGATTTAAATAAGTAATCCTCATTAACATTCAAGATGCGTATTCAAAGTGCATCTTGATGTAATAGACCTAATAGTAGATATAAAGACTTATTCAACAGTAACAGACTTTGCCAAGTTACGTGGCTGATCCACATCCGTACCTTTGATGATAGCTACATAGTAAGAAAGTAACTGTAATGGTAAGGTGTAAACGATTGGCGCAATAATATCGTCGCAATGAGGTACGTTAATTACTTTCATTGTTTCATCACTTTCAAACTTAGCATCTACGTCAGCAAACACATACATTAAGCCGCCACGCGCTCTGACTTCTTCTACGTTTGATTTTAATTTTTCAATTAAGTCATTTTTAGGCGCGACAACAATAACGGGCATTTCAGCATCTATTAACGCTAATGGACCATGTTTTAACTCACCCGCTGCATATGCTTCAGCATGAATATAAGAAATCTCTTTAAGCTTAAGAGCACCTTCCATTGCGATAGGGTATTGATCACCTCTACCTAAAAATAATGAATGATGTTTATCAGCAAAGTCTTCCGCTAAATCTTCAATAGAACTTGCTAGCGCAAGGACTTCTTCTAATTTGTTCGGTAATTTTTGCAATGAGCCTGTGATTTCAGCTTGAGTTTCTATACTCATACCATGATGTGAACCAATCGCTATAGTCATCATCAATAAACCCACTAACTGAGTTGTGAAAGCTTTCGTTGATGCTACGCCAATTTCGACGCCAGCTTTAGTCATAAAAGCTAAGTCTGATTCGCGTACTAATGACGAACCTGGTACGTTACAAATACTTAAACTTGATTGATAACCAATCTCTTTAGCTAAACGTAACGCTGCTAGTGTATCGGCAGTTTCACCAGATTGTGAGATAGTAACTAGTAATGCATTTTTTGGTACATGAGATTTACGGTATCTAAATTCACTCGCTATTTCGATATTACAAGAAACACCCGCTAATGACTCTAACCAGTAACGTGCCACCATACCTGAGTGATAACTGGTACCACAGGCGATGATTTGAACGTGTTCTATATTTTTAAATATTTCGTCTGCATTTTTGCCAAAAGCGTCTGTTTGAATAGTGTTTTCTGTAAAACGCCCCTCAAGGGTATTTCTTATTGCTGTTGGTTGTTCGTAAGTTTCTTTTAGCATGTAGTGACGATATTCACCTTTATCGCCAGCGTCGTGACATACTTCAGACTCTTTTGCTTCGCGTATAACTGGTTTTCCATCAACATCAAATACATTAACTTCAAAGCGTGTTATTTCAGCAACGTCACCTTCTTCTAAGAAAGCAAATCTACGAGTAACAGGTAATAATGCCATCATGTCTGATGCGATAAAGTTTTCACCCACACCGTAGCCTATTACTAAGGGGCTACCAGAACGAGCAACAACAACACGATCTTTATCATTAGTGTCTAATACAACTGTGCCATAAGCACCTTCAAGTTGCTTAACTGTTTTTTGAACAGCTTGAGTAAGGTTTTGTGATGTTTTAAGTTCATGATGTACTAAGTGGGCAATAACTTCAGTGTCTGTTTCAGAGACAAATACATAACCTAAACCCGACAATTGCGTTCTAAGTTCATCATGATTTTCTATGATTCCATTATGAACAACAGCAATGTTTTCGCTAGAAACGTGTGGATGTGCATTGATCTCGCTTGGAGCACCATGAGTAGCCCAGCGCGTATGAGCAATACCTGTACCACCCGTAAGAGGGTTAAGTTTAACCGCATCAGCTAACTCTTGTACTTTACCTAATCGACGAACGCGATTAATCTTGTTATCGCTAACAATTGCAACACCAGCAGAATCATAGCCTCGGTATTCTAAGCGTCGTAAACCTTCTACTAAAATATCTACTACATCACGCTGTGCAACTGCACCAACTATTCCACACATAACTCTTCCTTTACTTTAATTTCTCTATTCTTTAATTAACTATAATCAAGTTTAAGCCTTGATCTATAAGCTGTTTACGCTTTTCAAGCGATAAATCATCATCAGTTATTACTGTATGTATTTGATTTATTGGTATTTCTACATTGGGTATTTTTCTATTAAATTTATCTGATTCAACTAAAACAAAAACTTCTCTCGACACTTCTGCCATTACACGTGATAAGCCAATTAACTCGTTAAAGGTTGTTGTACCGCGATCTAAATCTATACCATCAGCACCGATGAATAGCTGATCAAAATCATAAGATCTTAAAGAGTTTTCAGCTACTTGACCTTGAAATGATTCAGAATGAGTATCCCAAGTTCCACCGGTCATCAATAATGTAGGTTCATTTTCTAATGTTTGTAGTTTATTCGCTATAGCTAAAGAGTTAGTCATAACCACTAACCCTTTCTTGTTATTTAATTCAGACACTAATGCTGACGTTGTGTGACCGCTATCAATAATAATTCGATTGTGATCTTTGATCATCATTGCAGCCTTTTGGGCAATCATTATCTTTCGCTGCGAAAGGTTCTCATCTTTATTGTCTGTTATCTCTTTCGGTAATGGTACTGCACCGCCATATCGACGAAGTAATAATCCGCTATTTTCTAATATAGCAAGATCTTTTCTAATCGTTACTTCTGATGTATCAAACCGTTTTGCTAATTCATCAACACCTACTTCTCCCTGTGAGTTAAGTAGAGTAATGATTGTATGTCGTCTTTGTTGGGTATTACGTTTTGACAAAAAGCATCTCCTAAGTTTCGATTCGAAAGGAATTATACCTTAAAGCGAAACAATATCAATAAAGCAAAAAAAAGAGCAACCGTATAGTTGCTCTTTTTTTATATAAAGGAAACTCTTTTTTAATGTATAGGTAAGTATTTATCTAAAAATTTGTCTAACTTTTTAAAAGTTTCTAGCCTATCTTCGTTGTTACTTAAATAATGATCTGCCCCTTCCACTTCAAGATAATCAACTATTTTATCTTCATCTATAAGTTCATCGTACATATATTCTGAATGTTTATAATCTACAACTCTGTCTTTAGATCCATGAATTAACAGTACTGGCGATTTGATTTTTTTTGCATGTTTTAAAGGTGAAGCATCCCATAATTTGTCATAATCGCTACCAATTTGTTTTTTTACAATATCATAATTCGTATACTTTCTATGTGACTTAACTAACTTTTCAATATCTGTAACGCCAGCAAAGCTTACGATACACTTGTATAATTCAGGAGTTTTAATTCCTCCCATTAAGGCCGCGTAACCACCATAACTAGCACCAACAATACAAACTTTATTTTTATCTGCAATGCCTTCGTGTATAAGCCAACGAGTTCCATCTTCCACATCATCTTGCATAGCTTGTCCCCATGAAGCAATACCTTGTTTCATAAAGTCATGCCCATAGCCTGATGACCCTCTAAAATTCATTTGAAAAACAGCATAGCCTTTATTAGCAAAAAATTGTGTCCAATAATCAAACCCGCCGCTGTCGTAACTTATTGGGCCACCATGAGGGAAAATAATAGTAGGTAGATTTTTTTCTTGTTTAATTTTTGGTAACGTTAAATATCCTTCTATAGTTAATCCATCTCGAGCTTGGTATTTTACTCTTTTCTTAGTTGCTAATAGCTCTGTTTCTAATTTAGGATATTTATAAGCAAGTACTTTAAGTGTTTTAGCTTTTTTGTCACCAATAAGGTATATACCAGGTTGATTATCGCTAGTTGCTAATAATATATACTTATTTCCGTCTGCACTTTTATCCAGTAATAAGTTATCCGTATCAGGTAACGCTTCATCAATCATTTTTACTAATTTTTTATACTCTTCATCCCAATACCTGTAACTAACACCAACTATTTCATTTGTTTCTTTAGATTTTCGTAAACGCCCATCAATATCGTAATTTTCATCATAAAAAACTAACTCTTTTTTTAATGTTTCATCATTTAAATTTACTTTGTAAATAGCATATTTGTCTTTATAAAGCGCTCTAATAAATAAAATATTATTATCTGCTCCAAATGCTAAGGGCCATACTTGGTTACTTGAAAATGCCTCAAACACCCAAAGATCTTTAAACTTACCTGTTGGCAGTTTTTCTTTTATTGTATATGTTGTTTCATCTCTATGTATTGCAATGCGTACCTTATGATTAGCATCTGTGATCCAATCAGTTACATTACCTTTTACATTTTGAATTTTTTTCCGTTTACCCTTATCTGAAATAGGTAAACGATAAACAGCTTCTCCTATACCATTTATAAAACCACCTAAAGACATGAGAATATGGTCTTTATCATTAGGTAATAAATCAATAACAGATGTTTGAACGTTTGGAATAAACTTCATTTTTTGATAGACAGATTTTGGAATTACTGGTGAAATTTTACCAGTATGAATATTTACTTTTAATAATCTAGTTTCAGTTGTAGGTGTTCTATATCTCTTGGCTGGAAACTTAGCTGTAACAAAAAGTGTCTCATTATTTGCCCAATAACTATTAGTTATAATGTACTTTTCGTTAGCGGAATAGACGAGTTGTTTATCTTCTTCCGTTTCGGTGTTGTACATCTTAATGAGTACGCCTTTATGTTTTTTCGTATTTACACGTAATGAATAAGCAATGTATTTTCCATTGGGTGCTAATCGAACATCACTAATATCAGGAATACTAACAATATCTTCAAGTGTTAACGCTTCTTGAGCTAATGACGCGCTACCTATAAATAATAGTAATGCTGTTATTAATTTTTTCATTCTACATCCTTGTACTTTATTATAATTATTTTTTAGTGGGACGCTGCCAACCATCTATATTACGTTGTTTACCACGAGCAACGGCTAGTTCATCATCCTTCACATCTTTTACTATAGTTGAACCAGCTGCCGTTGTTGCCATATTACCAATATTCACAGGCGCTACGATTGATGCATTTGAACCAATAAAAGCATTGTCACCGATAATGGTTTTAAATTTATTAACACCATCATAATTACAGGTAATTGTGCCTGCACCTATATTAGAGTTTTTACCTATTTCAGTATCACCTAAGTAAGATAAATGACCTGCTTTAGAGCCTTCACCTAATACAGTTTTTTTCATTTCAACAAAATTACCAATATGGGCATTTTGCTTTAATTCAGAACCTGGACGAATACGAGCAAAAGGACCAGCAGAAGCATTTTCGCCTATAATTGCGCCTTCAATAACTGAATTAGGTTTAATTTCTGCATTTTCACCAATAGTACTATCAATAATAATACAGTTTGCACCTATTCTTGCACCATCAGCTATTGTAACTTTACCTTCAAAAATACAATTCACATCTATTGTAATTTCTTGACCTACGGTTACTTCACCACGAATATCGATACGATTTGGGTCAAGTATACTTGCACCTGCAATCATCAATTCTTCTGCTTGACGATATTGAAAAGCTCTTTCAAGTGATGCTAATTGAACTCTGTTATTTGCACCTTCTACTTCTATTTCGCTATCAGGATGCGCTGTAGCTATTTTTTTACCTTCTTGATGAGCAGCAGCAATAATATCAGTAAGGTAATATTCGCCTTGAGCATTATCGTTTGATAAGTTTGCAAGCCATCTTTTTAAATCACCACCATTCGCTAGTAGAATTCCAGTGTTACACTCATTAATTAATAATTGCTCAGCGTTAGCATCTTTTTGTTCAACAATACCAACAACGGTGTTGTTATTACGCATTATACGACCGTAACCATTAGGATTACCTAAATGAACCGTTAACAATGACATACCGTTTTCAGGTTTAGCATCAATCAATCTATTTAAGGTAGAAACCTTTGTAAGTGGTACATCACCGTATAGTACTAATACATCTTCATCATTTTTTAAAAATGGTGATGCCATATCAACTGCATGTCCAGTACCTAATTGCTCTTTTTGTTCTACGAAAGTTAAGTCATCACCTTGTACTTTAGCTTTAAGTACATCGCCGCCAAACCCATAGACTACGTAGGTATTTTCAGCATTAACCTGCCTAGCAGCATCGATGACATGATTTACCATAGGTTTATTCGCTATAGGGTGTAACACTTTAGGTAAAGAAGATCGCATGCGAGTACCTTTACCTGCGGCTAAGATTACGACTGAAAGAGACATTTTTTTATTCCATTATCAGATTAAAGATGTATTGCTTGTCTATTGTAACTATTTTCCCATAAAAAAAGCGACCACTTACTTAACGTAAAGGTCGCCTTTTTGTATCACTAAAACTAAGTGTTAAAGTTTAAACTATTTTTTACTTGAAGCTTGGATAACACGTAATTGTGCTACTGCACGAGCTAATTCAGATGCAGCTTCTGCATAATCGACGTCTCCGCCATGATCATTTAAGTGCTTTTCTGCTCTTTCTTTAGCTTGTAATGCAGCTTCTTCGTCCAAATCATCACCACGTATAGCTACATCTGCTAATACAGTAACATTGTTTGGTTGAACCTCAAGCATACCGCCAGAAAGGTAAATAACTTCTTCGTCACCACCTTTCTTAACGATTCTTGCCATACCAGGTTTTAGTGAGGTCAGCAAAGGTGCGTGACCAGGCATAATACCTAATTCACCTTCGCTACCTGCTATCTGTAATGATTCTATGCTACCAGAGAATATGCTCTCTTCAGCACTTACTACATTAAGATTTACAGAAAGTATTGCCATGTTGACCTCCAAATGGGCGACTAAATAGACTTAGTAGTTTACTTAAGCAGTTAGTCGCCAGCCTTCATTACATGTTTTTAGCTTTTTCAGTTGCTTCTTCAATAGAACCAACCATGTAGAAAGCTTGCTCAGGTAAATCATCAAATTCACCAGCAAGTAATCCTTTAAAGCCACTGATAGTGTCTTTAAGTGATACGTACTTACCAGGAGAACCTGTGAATACTTCAGCAACGAAGAACGGTTGTGATAAGAAACGTTGAATCTTACGAGCACGGTTTACCGCAAGCTTGTCTTCTTCTGATAACTCATCCATACCTAAGATAGCAATGATATCTTTAAGTTCTTTATAACGTTGTAATGTAGATTGAACGCCACGAGCTGTTTCATAATGCTCAGCACCTACTACTAACGGATCTAATTGACGCGAAGTAGAATCTAGTGGATCGATTGCAGGGTAGATACCTTGCGAAGCGATGTCACGAGAAAGTACAACTGTTGCATCTAAGTGAGCAAAGGTTGTAGCTGGTGATGGATCGGTTAAATCATCTGCAGGTACGTATACCGCTTGGATTGAAGTGATTGAACCTTTCTTCGTAGACGTAATACGTTCTTGAAGAACACCCATTTCTTCAGCAAGTGTTGGTTGGTAACCAACGGCTGATGGCATACGACCTAACAATGCAGATACTTCTGTACCAGCAAGTGTATAACGGTAGATGTTATCTACGAAAAATAATACGTCACGACCTTCGTCACGGAATTTTTCAGCCATTGTTAAACCAGTAAACGCTACACGTAAACGGTTTCCTGGAGGCTCGTTCATTTGGCCGTAAACTAACGATACTTTATCAAGTACGTTAGAATCGTTCATTTCATGGTAGAAATCGTTACCTTCACGAGTACGCTCACCTACACCAGCAAATACTGAGTAGCCGCTATGCTCAATCGCGATGTTACGAATAAGTTCCATCATGTTAACGGTTTTACCAACACCAGCACCACCGAATAAACCAACTTTACCACCCTTAGCGAATGGACATACTAAATCGATTACTTTGATACCAGTTTCTAATAGTTCATTAGACATCGCTTGGTCAGCATAAGCTGGAGCCGCACGGTGAATTGACCATTTTTCTTCTTCGCCGATTGGGCCAGCTTCATCAATAGGCTCACCCAAAACGTTCATGATACGACCCAAAGTTGCAGTACCAACTGGAACTTGAATGTTATCACCTGTGTTTACTACGTTCAGACCACGACGCAAACCATCTGAAGAACCCATAGCGATAGTACGAACTACGCCACCACCAAGTTGCTGTTGTACTTCTAGTACTAAGCCACTAAGGTCACCTTCGGTTATATTTAATGCGTCATATACCTGAGGTACAGCATCTTGTGGGAATTCTACATCCACAACTGCGCCAATGATTTGGACGACTTTACCTGTACTCATGTTTAATCCTCTAATCTTGTGCTCTTATTTACTAATAAAATAAACAAAGAACCTTTGCTTATACCGCTGCCGCGCCAGCACAAATTTCACCCAATTCTTGAGTAATACTTGCTTGACGAGCTTTGTTATATACCAATTGTAAATCATCAATTAAGTCACCCGCATTATCTGTTGCAGCTTTCATTGCAATCATACGAGCGGCTTGTTCACATGCGAGGTTTTCAACCACACCTTGATATACTTGAGACTCTGTATAACGAACAAGTAGTTGTTCAAGCAAAGCTTGAGCATCTGGTTCGTATATATAATCCCAGCGATGCTTAATTGCGTCATCATCTGACTTAGGCAAAGGTAAAAGTTGATCGATTGTCGGTTTTTGCGTCATTGTATTAACAAACTTGTTATACACAACAAACAACTTATCTATATCACCATTATCATAGGCATTTAACATCACTTTCACACTACCAATTAAATCAGTAAGTGAAGGTTCGTCACCTAAACCTGAAATTTGTGAAGTGATTTTAGCACCCATATTGTTGAAAAATGCAGTAGCTTTAGAGCCAACAACTGCAAATTCAACTTCGGCGCCAGCTGCTTGCTGTTTACCAGCATCAGCAAGTACTTGTTTAAATAAATTAATATTTAAACCACCACACAAACCACGGTCTGTTGATACAACGATATAACCTACGCGCTTAACTTCGCGTTCAACCATATAAGGATGATTGAACTCTAAATTACCAAGCGCGATGTGACCGATCACATTTCGCATATTTTCAGCGTATGGACGAGATGCAGCCATGCTATCTTGCGCTCTGCGCATTTTACTAGCTGCAACCATTTCCATTGCGCTGGTGATCTTCTGTGTGTTTTTTACACTTCCGATCTTTGATTTAATCTCTTTACCACCAGCCATGACTAATTCTCCGCGAAAAGGTTAACTAAATTACCAAGTTTGAGTAGCTTTAAAAGCTTCAATTGCTTTAGCTAAACCAGCTTCGATATCTTTGTTATAGTCACCTTTTTCGTTGATAGTAGCCATAAGCTCAGCGTGATCACTGTTCACGTATGAACGAAGTGCATCTTCAAAATCAACTACTTTTTCAATAGCAACATCATTTAAATAGCCTTTTTCTGCGGCAAACAATGATACGGCTGTTTCAGCGATTGATAATGGGCTGTATTGCTTTTGCTTCATCAACTCAGTAACACGTTGTCCATGCTCTAATTGAGCACGAGTCGCGTCATCTAAATCAGATGCAAATTGAGCAAATGCGGCTAACTCAGCATATTGTGCTAATGCTAAACGGATACCACCACCAAGTTTCTTGATGATTTTCGTTTGAGCAGCACCACCAACACGTGATACAGAGATACCGGCGTTAACAGCAGGACGAATACCTGAGTTAAATAGGTTAGATTCTAAGAAGATCTGACCATCGGTAATTGAAATAACGTTTGTTGGTACGAATGCTGATACATCACCCGCTTGAGTTTCAATAATTGGTAATGCTGTTAAAGAACCTGTTTTGCCTTTAACTTCACCATTAGTGAATTTCTCAACGTAAGCTTCGTTTACACGAGCAGCACGTTCTAATAAGCGAGAGTGAAGATAGAAAACGTCACCTGGGTATGCTTCACGACCTGGCGGACGACGTAATAATAATGAAATTTGACGGTAAGCAACTGCTTGCTTTGACAAATCATCATATACGATTAACGCATCTTCACCGCGGTCACGGAAGTATTCACCCATAGTACAACCAGAGTAAGCTGATAAGTATTGTAATGCAGCAGCCTCAGAAGCACCGGCAACAACAACGATAGTATTATCTAACGCGCCGTGCTCTTCTAAAGAACGAACTAAGTTCGCAACAGTAGAGGCTTTTTGACCAATAGCTACATAAACACACTTAATGCCTGTGTTTTTCTGGTTGATGATTGCATCTAGTGCAATCGCTGATTTACCGATCTGGCGGTCACCAATGATAAGTTCACGTTGACCACGACCGATAGGAATCATTGCATCAATTGATTTAATACCTGTTTGTACAGGTTCATCAACAGATTTACGTTCGATAACACCTGGTGCCATTACTTCAACAGGAGAGAAACCATCGTTTTCGATAGGTCCTTTTCCGTCAATAGGTTCACCTAATGTGTTTACTACGCGGCCTAATAAGCCACGTCCTACTGGTACTTCCAAAATACGGCCAGTACTTTTAACTTTTACGCCTTCAGCTAGGTCCGCATATGGGCCCATAACTACCGCACCTACCGAATCTCGGTCTAGGTTTAACGCTATTGCGAAGCGGCTGCCAGGAAGTTCGATCATCTCACCTTGCATTACATCTGCAAGGCCATGGATGCGAATGATACCGTCAGTTACAGAAACGATAGTACCTTCGTTACGAGCTTCACTAACTACGTCAAACTTTTCAATACGATTTTTGATCAGTTCGGCGATTTCAGTGGAATTCAGTTGCATGCTCTGTCCCCGTTATGATTGCATTGTTGTTGCTAAGCGGCTCAATTTACCTCGTATTGAACCATCTATTACCATGTCACCAGCTTTAATTATTAAGCCAGAAACCACGTTCGCGTCTACAATACAATTGAGCTTTACTTTTCGAGCCAAACGCTTTTCAAGCGCGGCACTTAATGTAGTTACTTGATCCGCTACTAATTCAACAGCAGATGTTACATCCACAGTAACTTCTTTTTCATATTCAGCTTTTAAAATACTAAATTGAATAAGAACTTGTGGTAGTACCAACAAACGTTCATTTTCTGCCATTACTTTTATAAAGTTTTGGCCATTGCTATCGAGTTGATCTTCACAAACTTTTAAAAATAAGTCTGCAGCTTGATCAGAAGACACACCACCACTAAGGTAGTTTGTCATTGTTTCATTTTCAGAAACTTCTGCAGCAAATACTAACATAGATAACCAGTTATCAATGGTATTTGCTTCAACAGCAAAATCGAACGCTGCTTTAGCGTAGGGACGAGCAACGGTTGTCAATTCAGACATAAGCTCTATCCCTCTTAAAGTTCAGCTACAAGTTTATCTAAAATGTCGCTATGTGCAGCGGCATCGATTGAACGTTCAAGAATTTTCTCTGCGCCAGCTACAGCTAAAGCTGCAACTTGTTGACGAAGTTCTTCTTTTGCTTGATTACGTTCTGTTTCTATTTCTGCATGGCCTGACGCTAAGATTTTTTCTTTCTCAGCTTGGGCTTTAACTGCAGCTTCTTCTACCAATTGAGTTTCACGCTTCTTAGCTGCTTCAATAATGTCAGCAGCTTGAGCTTTCGCCTCTCTTAGTTGTGCTGTTGCTTTCTCTTGAGCAAGCTCAAGTTCTTTAGCAGCACGATCTGAAGCAGCAAGTCCGTCAGCGATAGTCGCTTGACGCGCTTCTATAGCACCAATAATTGGTGGCCATACAAACTTCATACAAAAAATTACGAATACGATAAATGCGATTAATTCACCAACTAAGGTCATATTAAGATTCATTTATGTATCTCCTATTCTAATTCGCGTAAATAACAACTTAAAAAAAATTAAGCACCAACTGCGAATAATAGGTATAAGCCGATAGCAACACCGATCATTGCGATAGCATCAATAAGACCTGCTACGATGAACATTTTTACTTGAAGTTGAGGTGCTAATTCAGGTTGACGTGCAGCAGACTCTAAGAATTTGCCACCTAGTAAACCAAAACCGATAGCGGTACCTAAAGCACCTAAACCGATTAGTAAAGCAACAGCGATATATAACATATTTATCTCCGATTATTTAAGTTAAAGTTTAAAGTTAAAAATTTGTTTTTACGGGCTTCCTGCCCTAAACCCTTCGGCCCGACTAGTGTCGTTCTAACTCAGTCCCGAAGAGTTAGTGATCTTCATGCGCAAGACTCAAATAAAGAATCGTTAGCATCATAAAAATAAACGCTTGTAATGGGATAACCAACAAGTGGAACGCTGCCCATAAAAAGTGTACTGGCAATTGGAATAAACCAATTGTCGCAATCAGTAAAAATATCAACTCACCTGCATATAAGTTACCAAATAAACGTAACGCTAATGATAATGGACGAGCTAATAAGGTAACCATTTCAAGAATAAAGTTCACTGGATATAAAGACCAATGTCCAAAAGGTTGAGTTGTTAATTCTTTAATGAATCCACCGACACCTTTTACTTTAATTGAATAGTAAATAATAAGAACAAACACACCTAATGCTAATGCAAAAGTCATATTTGGATCAGTTGTTGGTACAGCTTTCATATAATGAACACCAAACAACTCAAAAATACGTGGAATAAGGTCAACGGGTACCCAATCCATTGCGTTCATTAGTAATACCCAAACAAAAATAGTTAATGCTAAAGGCGCAATAACTGGATTTTTACCATGAAACGTACTTTTTACACTGTCGTCTACAAATTCTACTACCATTTCTACTGCACATTGCAGTTTTCCTGGTACGCCCGAGTTTGCTTTTTTAGCAACTGAACGGAAAATGTAAAGAAAAACTAAGCCTAAAAATATTGACCATCCTAGCGTATCTATGTGAACAGCCCAAAAGCCTTCGCCCACAGTAAGATTTTGCAAATGATGTTTAATATATTCTTGGCTGGTTATTTCAGCACCTGAAGCCATATTAAATTACCCTAATGATTAAAGTTTAAAAAAACTATGCCAATTATTGTTTATTAATAATTGGTTGTAGTAACGGCATAACCATTACTAAACAAAACATGCCAAATAAAGGAAGCGGCTCTATCACTAAAAACTTAAAGGCTAGTGAAAATAAAATTGCCGTTAATACCATCTTTATTTTTACACCGCTAAAAAAGGATTCAACCACTTTTTTAGCTGATCTTGCACCCGCATATCTAAATGCTTTAAGTGCAAATATTATGTTAGGTATAATTCCAATCAAACCACCAATTAACGCTGATTTGGCAGAATCTTGGTCCCAAATAATATAAATACTGACTGTAATACTTATTACAACAATAAAGGTAATTAGTATTTGTTTAAACGCTAATTTCAACCCAGGTTTAGCTAACTCGCTTTCTACAAAGAGATTCACTAAAAGCTCCGTACGAAAATATTCGTAAAACATATAGATGTTTAAAGTAAATACTTTAAACATTAAAAGTCTGCGCAAGTATACTTAATTGCGTTTTTAATGCAACAAAATAGGGCTACGTAAGCCCTATTATTGTGCGAATTATTTTATCTTTACTATCATTAATAGTTATATACTCATTTAAAGTCTTTATTGAGTATTAAATCGTGCCACTATTCCATCAAGTTCATCTAAATTAGTATAAGAAATTACAAGCTTACCTTTACCTTTTTTATTATGAGAAATTGAAACTTGTGAACCTATTTTTTCTGATAAGCTTTGTTCTAACGATTGTGTATCGGGATCTATTTCTTTAGCTTTAATTTCTTTTACAGGTTCTTGTAATTTTTTTATTAGTGCTTCAGTTTCTCTAACGGTTAATTCTTTAGCGACCACAATTCTCGCTGTGTTCGTTTGTTCATCATCAGAAAGACCAAGTAATGCTCGCGCATGACCCATTTCAAGATCACCATGTTCTAAAAATGTTTTAACTTCACTATTTAAGTTATTTAAACGTAATAAATTACTAACTGTTGTTCTTGATTTTCCAACAACATCTGCCACTTCTTGATGAGTTAATTCAAACTCAATTAAAAGTCTTTCTAACGCTATAGCTTCTTCCATAGCATTAAGATCTTCACGTTGAATATTTTCAATTAACGCCATAGCAACAGCAGATTCATCAGGGACATCTTTTACTAAACAAGGCACTAATTCTAAACCAGCAAGTTGTGCTGCTCTCCAACGTCTTTCACCCGCAATAATTTCATATTCTTCATGATCTGTTTGTCGAACCACAATAGGTTGAATAATTCCTTGCGATTTAATTGAATTTGATAATTCAATTAATGCTTCATCAGACATATCTTTACGCGGCTGATATTTACCGGTATGAAGTAATTCAATAGGAAGGTTTTGAAGTTCACTTGTTTGAGGATCTGATGATGAATTAGCAGATGAGTCCTTAGGTACCGATGTTAATAGGGCATCTAGACCACGGCCTAATCCTCTGCGTTTAGTTGGACTCATAGTTTTCCTTGAATGTTAACTTGTTACGGTTTCTTTGTTAGCTTTCTTTTCATTTTTACGTAATATTTCGCCGGCTAATGCTAAATAGGCTTTAGCGCCTGTAGACGATTTATCGTAATACATTGCTGGTGAACCAAAGCTTGGTGCTTCAGCTAAACGAACATTTCTTGGGATAACTGTTCTATACACTTTATCACCAAAATGTCGCTTAAGTTGTTCAGATACATCATTAGCTAATCTATTTCTTGGATCATACATGGTACGTAAAATACCTTCTATATGTAGATTTCCATTAACAACAGAAGTTAATTGAGAAATAGTATCCATTAATGCCGTTAAACCTTCTAATGCGTAGTATTCACATTGCATGGGTACTAAAACAGAATCTGCGGCAGTCATAGCATTTACAGTAAGCATATTTAATGATGGAGGGCAGTCTATTATAATAAACTCATAGTCATTTTTTACTTTAGCTAATGCTCTTTTTAATCGTTGTTCTCTTGAATAGACTTCCATTAATTTAATTTCTACTGCTGTTACGTCAGCATTTGCAGCAATTAAATGATAAAGACCTGTTGTTTCTGTAATAACAACTTCTTCAAAAGGTTTTTCATCTACAAGTAATTCGTAACATGTGGCAGGAGCATCATATTTATCGACACCACTTGCCATTGATGCATTACCTTGAGGATCAAGATCTATAAGTAATACTTTTCTTTTTGTAGCAGCCAAAGATGCAGCTAAATTTACTGAGGTTGTTGTTTTACCAACGCCTCCTTTTTGATTAGCTACTGCAATTATTTTTCCCACAAATCCCTCGAATTTCTCGGTTACAATATTTTATTGTATTTTAACTAATTCAATTAAGTGTCTTTCAGCATTTAACTGAGGAACAATTATAGTATGACTTTTTATCATTTTTACGTTAGTAGGTAAATTTTCAATTTCATCTGTTGGAAATTGTCCTTTTAAGGCTAGAAATTTTCCATGATCTTTCGATACTAAATGATCACACCAGGTAACCATATCATTAAGTGAAGAAAATGCTCTACTTAAAACACCATCAAATGGTTTTTCAGGTTGATATTTTTCTACTCTTGATTGAATTGGTGTAACATTTTTAAGGGATAGTTGATAAGTAACCTGTTTTAAAAAGGTAATACGCTTACCTAAACTATCTAATAAAACAAATTCTTTATCTGGATAAGCTATAGCTAATGGAATTCCTGGTAAACCGGGGCCTGTTCCTACATCTATAAAATATTGGCCCTCTAGTAAAGGGCCTATCATTAAACTGTCCATAATATGTTTAATAATCATATCTTGTGGATCACGAATGGAGGTTAGATTATAAGTTTTATTCCATTTATTTAATAATTCAACGTAATCAATAAGTAATTTAACTTGCTGATCAGTGAGCTGTAATTGTGTTTCTTTTAACAGTGTTTTTAATTTATCGGTTAACATTATTTAAATTACTAGCTCATATGGTTAAAGGTTAAGCTGATTTACGTAATAAACCATGCTTTTTTAGATAAACTAATAATAACGAAATTGCAGCGGGAGTAATACCTGAAATTCGCGAAGCTTTACCGATAGTTTCTGGTCGTGTATCTGTTAATTTTGCAATAACTTCATTTGATAGCCCAGAAATTTGTGAAAAATTAAAATCATTTGGTATTAATGTAAGTTCATGTTTTTTCTTTTTCGCTATATCTTCAAGTTGACGTTCAATATATCCAGCATATTTTATTTGAATTTCTACTTGTTCAGAAGCTTGAATATCTTCTAATTTAGGTCCTAAACTTTCAATACTCATAAGATCGCTATAATTAACTTCAGGACGACGTAATAAATCTTCTAAACTATTTTCTCTACTTATAGGTGTTTTTAATAAAGGATTAATATCATTTACTGCTGCATGATCTTTATGGATCCACGTTGATTTTAGACGTTGACGTTCTTGCTCTACATTTTCCATTTTTTCATTAAAACGTTTCCAACGAGCTTCATTTACTAAACCAAGCTTATAACCTTTTTCAGTTAAGCGGATATCAGCGTTATCTTCTCGAAGTAATAATCGATATTCTGCACGAGAAGTAAACATTCTGTAAGGTTCTTTAGTACCTAATGTTGCTAAGTCATCAATGAGTACACCCATGTATGCTTCATCACGACCTAAAATAAGTTCTTCTTTGCCTTGAACACGTGCTGCAGCATTTGTTGCTGCTATTAAGCCTTGAGCACCTGCTTCTTCATATCCTGTTGTTCCATTTATTTGGCCAGCAAAATATAGGTTATTAATAAATTTACTTTCAAGAGTCTGTTTTAAATCTCTAGGATCAAAATAATCATATTCAATAGCATAACCAGGTCTTGTAATGTGAGCATTTTCAAAACCTACAATTGATCTTACTAAGTCCATTTGTACGTCAAATGGTAAACTTGTTGAAATACCGTTAGGGTAAATTTCATGTGTTGTTAAACCTTCAGGTTCAACAAATATTTGATGAGAGTCTTTATCTGAAAAACGATGTATTTTATCTTCAATGGATGGACAATATCTTGGTCCAATACCTTCAATAACACCTGTGTACATTGGAGAGCGATCTAGACCTCCGCGAATGATGTCATGTGTTTTAATATTTGTATGTGTAATAAAACAAGAGATTTGTTCAGGATGTTGGGATCTATTTCCCATATAAGAAAATACGGGTCTAGGATCGTCACCTGGTTGTTCTTGCATTACTGAAAAGTTTAAGCTTCTAGCATCTAGTCTAGGAGGTGTTCCTGTTTTTAAACGATCGATCCTAAAGGGCATGTCTCTTAAGCTTTTAGCCAAGTTAACACTTGCAGGATCTCCAGCACGGCCACCTTGATAGTTATTTAAGCCAATATGTATTTGACCTGCTAAGAATGTTCCTACAGTTAAAACGACAGATTTAGCTTTAAACTTTAATCCCATTTGTGTTGAAACACCCACTACAACATCGTTTTCTAGAATAAGATCGTCACAAGGTTGTTGAAAAATAGTTAAGTTTTCGTGGTTCTCTAAAGTGTTTCTAACAAAAGATTTATACAATAATCTATCAGCTTGAGCTCTGGTTGCTCTTACTGCTGGGCCTTTACTCGCGTTTAAGGTTCTAAATTGGATTGCAGCATGATCTGTTGCAGTAGCCATTAATCCACCTAAAGCATCAATTTCTTTTACAAGATGACCTTTGCCAATACCACCAATTGCTGGGTTACATGACATTTGTCCTAAAGTGTCAATATTATGAGTTAACAATAATGTCTTACAACCCATACGTGCAGCAGCTAAACAAGCTTCTGTTCCGGCGTGTCCACCGCCAACAACAATCACGTCATAAGTTTCTTGATACCACATAAATTTTTTAACCTTTAGATTAATGATCTTTTCAAATTAGGGAGCGTATTTTAGCTTGTTTTTGAGGGGAGGGGAATGATCAAATACCGAAAAAGATCTTAGTATGATCTTCTTAAATATATATAAGATCTTTTTAAAGATCTTGTTGTTATTACTTATTAAGGATCCTTTTTTCTGTTGATAAGTCCTTTTATAGATTTTATTTCAATTACTTAGGCTACTATAAAGCTTGTTTACAACCTTGGATCATTTAACTTTAAACCTATGATCAAAAAGGCCTGTTATCCACAAGGAGAATAAATTTTATTTATATACACTGAATAATAATAAGAAAATAATAGCTTAATCACAGAGTTATACACATTACATGTTTTATTTTTGTAATTCTGTGAATAACTTCTTAGTAAGATCATTACAATAGATCTTTATTTTCAGTAATCCAGCATTGAGCAAGATCTTCTGGATCTATATCTTGTGACATATCTAATAGCTTTATTGTCGCTATTCTTATACAACCCTTTGAATTTAATAGTTTATCTATATTTTTAGCAGCTAAGCAATAAGTATCATAATTACGATCACCAACCCCTATGATCATATAATTAATACTTGTTAGATCCTGTGTGCAGTTTTCAAGATCTAAAACAAATTTTTGAATATTATCAGGGTAATCTCCAGCACCGTGAGTTGAAGTGCAAATGAGCCAATTTGTGTTTTTATTTTCTATTTCTTCAAAATTAGGTGTTAAATGCAGCTGAGTTTGATGTCCTAAAGCGTTTAATTGTTCTTCACAAGCTTCAGCTACGTACTCAGTTCCACCTAACATACTGCCAACAATAATTTGATATGAATTCATATTTATCTCATAAATAAGTGATTTTTACTCGTTGTTAATTGTGCTATTTACCTATACAGAATGATGAAAATATTTCTGTTAGTAAGTCATCATTAGTAAATTCACCTGTTATTTGGTTAAGTTCTTCTTGGCAAAACCTTAATTCTTCGGCGAGTATTTCACCTGCAACATAAGATTCAAGTTGTTCTAATCCAATTTCTAAATGATGATGTGCTTTCTCTAATGCAGATAAATGTCTACGACGAGCCATAAAGCCGCCTTCAGTACTTCCTTGGTAGCCCATAATCTCTTTTAAATGTTCTTTTAGTACATCTACACCGTCACCATTTTTAGCTGATAATGTAATGGTAGGCGTATTGTTTGGGTTTGAGTATCCTGTTTGAGCTTTACTAATGTCTGCTTTATTGCGAATAACGGTTAAACCTATTTTTTCAGGTAATTTAGCAAAAAATTCTGGCCATTGCTGTTTAGGATCCTCATCAATATTTAGTGATGAATCCACCATAAGTAATACACGATCAGCTTGGTTGATTTCGTTCCATGCACGCTCAATACCTATTTGTTCTACTTTATCTGTGCTTTCTCGTAGTCCAGCGGTATCAATAATATGCAATGGCATACCATCAATATGGATTTGCTCCGATAACACGTCGCGGGTTGTACCTGCTATATCTGTTACGATTGCGCTTTCTTTACCACTAAGGGAGTTGAGTAGGCTTGATTTACCAGCATTAGGTCTACCTGCAATAACAACACGCATACCTTCTCTAATAATGGCACCTTGCTGTGCTTGTTTACGTACATCAATTACTTGGGTAATGATACTTTTAAGCTTATCGACGACTTTTTTATCAGCGAGAAAATCAATTTCTTCCTCTGGAAAGTCTATCGCTGCTTCTACGTACATTCTTAAATGAATTGTATCTTCAACCAGTTGATTAATAAGTTTAGAGAAGTCACCTTGAAGAGAGTTAAGTGCGCATTTAGCCGCTTGTTCTGAACTTGAATTGATTAAATCAGCAATGGCTTCTGCTTGTGTTAAATCTAACTTATCGTTTAAAAATGCTTGTTCACTAAATTCACCTGGGTTTGCCATTCTGACTTTAGGCAAGGATAAAATTTCTTTGAGTAGCATATCTAATATTACAGGGCCACCGTGTCCTTGAAATTCAATAATATCTTCACCAGTAAATGAATTAGGGCCTTTAAAATATAATGCTATGCCTTGATCTAAAGTTTCACCCTTTAAGTTTTTAAATGGAAGATATTCAGCTTTTCTAAGTTCAGGTACTTTACTTAAAATAGCTTTAGCTACATTTTGTACCTCTGGACCAGATACTCTGATAATGCCAACTCCACCTCTACCTGGTGCAGTAGCTTGTGCTGCAATGGTTTCTTTGGCTAGATTAGATAAACTTAATTCACTCATTTATTACTCGATTTAACGCTTTCATTTTGTGCGTATTATAACCCTAAAGTATTTAAATATGCATGATGTGAATTATTATGTGGAAGGGGATGTAGAAATTATTGATGAAAAAAAGGTGACCTGAGTCACCTTTATTTACTTGCTTACTAAATTTATTCTTTAGCTTTCGCTTTTTCTAATCCTGAAAATATTATTTTCATTTGTGCTATTGATATTAAGTTACTTATAAACCAATAAAGCACTAAACCTGATGGGAACCATGCCATGAATACTGAGAAGGCGACAGGCATGTATTGCATTATTTTTTGTTGCATTGGATCTTGTATTGTCATAGGTTGCATCTTTTGCATTACAAACATACTGATACCCATAAGTACAGGTAATACGTAGTAAGGATCCATTGCTGATAAATCTTGTATCCATAACATGAAAGGTGCATGACGTAATTCAACACTTTCTAAAAATACCCAATACAAAGCTAAGAATATAGGCATTTGAATAAGTAAAGGTAAGCAACCACCAGCTGGGTTTACTTTTTCTTTACGGTACATTTCCATTGTGGCTTGAGACATTTTTTGTCTATCATCACCAAAACGTTCTTTTAATTGAGTCATTTTAGGCGCTAAAGCACGCATTTTAGCCATAGAGGTATACTGCGCTTTTGTTAGCGGGTACATAGCACCTTTAACTATTAAGGTAATTACTATAATAGCTAAGCCCCAGTTTGATACAATAGATTGAATTTGTATTAGTAACCAGAACAATGCTTTACTGATCATCCATAAAAACCCGTAGTCAATTGTAAGATCTAAGTTTGGAGCTATTGTTTCAAGTACGTCTTGATCTTTTGGTCCTACATATAAAATAGCAGACGTTGTTGCTTGACTATTTGGTTGTATTGAAATTACAGGTGCTTTGTAGCCAATTACTGCATCTTGATTTGAAGTGTATGTAGTATAAATCTGATTTAAATCGTCTTTATTTGGTATCCATGATGATACAAAGTAATGTTCTGACATTGCAATCCAACCACCTATGGTTGAAAGAGATAACTTCTTCTCTGCTATATCATCAAAACCATACTTTTCGTATCTTTCATCTGTTGTAGAATATGCGGCACCATTATATGTTGGCATAAGTGCTGAGCCGCTTTCTACTAACGTTGATTGTTTTAGTTGAGCATACATTTGCACACTAGCGACAGCTGCAGTGTTATTTTTAATGATGTATTCAACATTAACGCTATAGCTTGCTTTATTAAAGGTGAAGCGTTTGGTTACAGCTAATCCATCAGAGGTTACAAAGTTTAAATCAACAGCTATTGAATCTTTATCTGCTAGTTCATACGTTGTCGCTTGAGTTTGATAAATTGGACGACCTTTAATAACACGATCTATACCTTGTTCACCAATTAATCCACTTTGTGCTACATATTTTTTTGGACCATTTTGCATTAATGTAAATGGAATTCCATTACCTTGTTCGGTATTAAATTCTAATAATTTAGCTTCAACAATATCACCACCACGAGTATCAATTTTTATTGCTAAAACATCTGTATTTACAGATACAAGCTGTTTAACAGGATTAATTGATTCTTGAATTACGGCGCTATTAGTGGATGATTCGGGAATATATTCGCCGTTAGCATTTTGAATAGTATTAGTTTGTACTTGTGCTGGTTGTTCAATTACTGGGGCATTATCTTTTTGCCATTCAGTAAATAATAAATAGGTAACAACCATTAGCGCAATAAACAAAAAACTGCGTTGAGATTCCATAATGAATTATTTCTCTTTTTTTGATAGTGGCACGGGATCAGATCCTCCCGCATTAAGTGGGTGGCATTTTAGTATACGTTTGCTCGCTAACCAACAACCTTTTAACACTCCAAAGCGATTAATTGCTTCAATAGCATAAAAAGAACATGTTGGATTAAATCTACAATTGTTGCCCAATAAAGGACTTAGCAAGCGTTGGTAAGCTTTTATTATATAAATTACTGTACTTTGTGGCGCTGAATTATTTTTCGCCATATTTTTTCTAATTGTTGATTAATTTCTTTGTTGTCTAGTTTATCAGTACCTGATTTTACCATAACAACTATATCTATATGGGGGAGGTTGTGCTGATTTAAACGAAAACTTTCTCGAATTACTCGTTTAATTCTATTTCTTTGAACAGCTAACTTAACTCTTTTTTTAGCTATAGCTAAACCCAAACGATTAAGTTTATTAGAATTTTGGATGACAAGAATTGTTATATGACTAGAACCAAAACGTAATGGTTTAGTAAATACTGATTGGAATTGACCGGGAGTCAACAAACGTGACTCCCGATTAAATTCATAAGTAACCATGGTAGTTACTCGAACTCTATTTGATAAATCAAAAAAGAGATTATGCGCTTAAGCTTGCACGGCCTTTAGCACGACGACGTGCAATAACTGCACGACCGTTCTTAGTTGCCATACGAGCACGAAAGCCGTGGTTGCGTTTACGCTTTAATACACTAGGTTGAAATGTTCTTTTCATTACGCTAATCCGTCGGTTGTTGTTGCCCTGGCAAGTCGCCTTAAAATGAGCACACTGGTCTAAAAAAGAGGCAGAATTATATACAGATTAATTGTAGGCGTCAACATGAAGTATAGGTATTTTTAAAAAGGATCCTTGACTGATCTTCAGTATAAAACTTTAAGTATCCACAGTTTCATCACATATAAACTTTTTTACTGATTAATGTTGGCTAATTCAATGTGATTATTGCGCGGTTTTAGTATCAAAATATTATTATTATTTAATTATTAATTCAATAATAATCAATTTGTTAAGTATATTTTATTGCTGTTTATTAATTTATTGTAAATGTCAATATTGAACTTGTGGATAACTACGTAGATAATGCTACTAATAGATAATAATTTTAATAGTTTTACGTCATTTTATTTTGCTCTACTTTTTATTTATAGTAAAAAAATAAACTTGGCATCTTAGGAGTTTTGGTTGGATCAATCACATTGGCAACGTTGTCTGTCTATCTTACAAGAAGAATTGCCTGCTCAACAATTTAGTATGTGGATTCGCCCACTTCAATGCATTATAGATAACAATGTTGTAACGCTGTTTGCACCTAATCGATTTGTATTAGATTGGGTAAGAGATAAATATTTAAATCGTTTAAACGAACTTGTTGCATTAAACGATCCTACAAACCCGCCTATGTTACGCTTTGATGTGGGTAGTATTCCTGTAAATAACGCAGATCAAGTGGTGAGTAAAGTACCTACACCACAATCTAATACAGTGAAAAAATCTAAAACACCGTCTGAATCTACCTTACCTAAAACAGCAAACGTTCGCGATAAATATACTTTCGATAATTTTGTAGAAGGTAAATCAAATCAATTAGCTAGAGCCGCAGCTTCTCAAGTAGCAGATAATCCAGGTTCAGCTTATAATCCATTATTTATTTATGGTGGTACAGGCTTAGGTAAAACACATTTATTGCATGCTGTTGGTAATGGTATTTTAGCTAATAATCCTGATGCAAAAATAGCTTATATGCACTCTGAACGTTTTGTTCAAGATATGGTTCGTGCTTTACAAAATAATGAAATGGAAAAATTTAAGCAATTTTACCGTTCAGTTGATGCGTTATTGATTGATGATATTCAATTTTTTGTTGGTAAAGATCGTACTCAAGAAGAGTTTTTTCATACCTTTAATGCATTACTTGAAGGTAATCAGCAAATTATTTTAACGAGTGACCGTTACCCTAAAGAAGTTGATGTTGAAGATCGACTTAAATCTCGTTTTGGTTGGGGCCTTACTATTGCAATTGAACCGCCTGAATTAGAAACGCGTGTTGCTATATTAAAACGCAAAGCAGAAGAGAGTAATATTAATTTAGCAGACGAAGTTGCTTTTTTTATAGCTAAACGTCTTCGATCTAATGTACGTGAACTCGAAGGTGCTTTGAATAGAGTTGTGGCAAACGCTAATTTTACGGGTAGAGCTATAACAATAGACTTTGTTCGTGAGGCTTTACGTGATTTACTTGCACTTCAAGATAAACTTGTCACAATTGATAACATACAAAGAACAGTCGCTGAATATTATAAAATTAAAGTTTCAGATTTGTTATCTAAAAGGCGTAATAGATCGGTTGCTCGTCCAAGACAAATTGCTATGGCACTTTCTAAAGAACTGACAAATCATAGCTTACCTGAGATTGGTGATGCTTTCGGCGGAAGAGATCATACAACTGTTTTACATGCATGTCGTAAAGTTAAATCTTTAAGAGAAGAAACTCATGACATAAAAGAAGATTATTCAAACTTGATAAGAACACTTTCATCTTAATTAGTTAATTAAAATTTTTATAGGTATAAAAATGAAGTTTTCAATAAATAGGGAATCACTTTTAAAACCGTTGTTACTTGTTTCTGGCGCTGTTGAAAGAAAAAGTACATTACCCATTTTAAGTAATGTATTGTTGGAGGTTAGTGGGCAATCACTTACTCTAACAGCTACAGATTTAGAGCTTGAAATGGTTTCTTATGCTCAAATTGATAACCACGCACAAGATGCTAAAGTTACAATTCCTGCTCGAAAACTTTTAGACATTTGTAAAAGCTTACCAGATGATTCACTTTTAGAGTTCGAATTAGAAAATGAAATTATTAAAATTTCAACAGGCCGAAGTAAATATTCACTTTCCACTTTATCCGCTGATGATTTTCCAAATATTGAAGAATGGCAGGGTGATGTAGAATTTCAATTATTAAAATCAGAATTTTTGAGATTGATCGAAAGTACGCATTTTTCAATGGCTAATCAAGATGTTCGTTATTACTTAAATGGAATGTCGATTGAAACTGAAGGTAATGAAATACGTTCTGTTGCAACAGACGGTCACCGTTTAGCAATATGTAAAATTTCAAACGACACTTTATCTTTACCTACCAGACAAGTCATAGTACCTCGTAAAGGTATTTTAGAAATAATCAGATTACTTGATCCGTTAGAAGAAACAGTAAAAGTATTTTTAGGTTCAAATCATATTCGTATTATTGATACAGAATTTTCATTTACGAGTAAGTTAGTTGATGGTCGTTTCCCTGATTATAGAAGAGTGTTACCACGTAATGGTGATAAAATTTTACAAACTAGCCGTGAAGAAATGAGACAAGTTTTATCTCGTGCAGCTATTCTATCTAATGAAAAATTTAGAGGCGTAAGACTTAATTTTTCAAGCACTGAACTTAAAATTACGGCAAATAACCCTGAGCAAGAACAAGCTGAAGAAGTTGTTGAAATTGACTTTCCATTTGAAGATGTTGAAGTAGGGTTTAACGTAAGTTATGTGTTAGATGTACTTAATGCAATAAAAGATACAAATGTTAAATTTACCCTTGCTGATGCGAATAGCAGTGTAGTTATTGAAGGTGCTGATACTGGTGAAGCAACGTATGTTGTTATGCCTATGCGTTTGTAATGAGTGTAGTTCGATTAATTACTAGTAATTTTCGTAATATTGAACAATGTAAAACAGATTTACATCCATATTTAAATTTTTTGATAGGTGATAATGGAAGTGGAAAAAGTAGTTTTTTAGAAGCTATTTTTTTTCTGGGGCATGGTAAATCTTTTAGAACTACAAAAGTTGAAAATTTAGTATCATTTAATCAGTCTACTTTTGTTGTTAGTGTTAAAGATGATTTAGACACACAAATAGGCATTTCTAGAAATTTTATTTCTAATCAGACAGAAATTAAAATTAACGGTGAAAGGCATAATAAACTATCTGAACTTGCCAAAAATATTGCTGTTCAGATTATTACTCCAGAAAGTTTTAAATTATTTTTTGGTGGACCTAAAGAGAGAAGACGATTTGTTGATTTAGGATTGTTTCACGTGGAACAATCATTTTCTACAGAATGGAAAGAATTTAGTCGTATACTAAAACAAAGGAATGCCTATCTAAGATCGGGTCATAATTTAGAAGGTATTAAATATTGGGATGAGGTTTTTTGTATTCATTCAAATAATGTTTCCGAATTAAGAGTTAAATATATAAACAGTTTTAAAGAAGAGTTTGCTATATGGGCTCAGTTATTATTACCCAATATATATAAGAATATAGAAATACAATATTTTCAGGGTTGGAGACAAAATACTAAACTTGAAGATGTTTTACAAAGTAATCGTACACGTGAAATTGCACTAGGATATTCAATTTCAGGAACTCATAAGTTTGATGTACGTTTTCTTATGCAAAAACAACCAATAGAAAATCAACTTTCTAGAGGACAACAAAAGTTGTTTTTACTCGCTTTAACTTTTGCTCAAGCAAAACTTATAGAAAAAGTAAAACGAGTAAAACCAATTTTATTGATAGATGATGTTGGGGCAGAGCTAGATTCTCAATCAAGAACTGTTTTGAACGAAGCCATCAATCAACTAAATTGCCAAGTAATTATTACAGCAATAGATAAAGTCGCGATTGAACCTTTGGTTCCTGATGACCTTAATTACAAAATGTTTCACGTGAAACATGGTAAAATTTTTGAAATGAGTGAAATAGGCTAATAGCTATGACAATAGAAAATGAATATGATTCGGCCAGTATAAAAGTACTAAAAGGTCTAGATGCAGTTCGTAAAAGACCTGGTATGTATATAGGTGATACAGATGATGGATCTGGATTACATCATATGGTATTTGAAGTTTTAGATAACTCAATTGATGAAGCATTAGCAGGTCATTGTAGTGAAATTGTAGTAAGAATACATTTAGACGGTTCAGTATCTGTAAGAGATGATGGTCGTGGTATTCCTACTGAATTACATCCTGAAGAAGGAGTATCTGCAGCTGAAGTTATTATGACGGTATTACATGCCGGTGGTAAGTTTGGCGGTGATGATTCAGGTTATAAAGTTTCTGGTGGTTTACATGGTGTTGGTATTTCGGTTGTAAATGCACTTAGTGATAAATTAAAACTTAACATCCGTCGAGCAGGTAAACTTTATGAGCAAACTTATCATCATGGTGAGCCTGAAGCTCCATTAGCTGAAATTGGTGTTAGTGATAAAACAGGAACAGAAGTAAGGTTTTGGCCAAGCTCAAAAACATTCTCTGATGTTCTATTTCATTATGACTTACTCGTTAAGCGTATACGTGAACTTTCATTTCTTAACTCAGGTGTATCAATAAAATTAATTGATGACAGAGAAGAAGGTAAAGAAGATCACTTCCATTTTGAAGGTGGTATTCAAGCATTTGTTGATTACTTAAATACCAATAAAACACCTGTAAATGAAGAAATATTTTATTTTGATTTAGCTAAAGACGATGGAATTATTGTAGAAGTTGCTATGCAATGGAACGATGGATTCCAAGAAAACATTCATTGTTTTACTAACAATATTCCACAACGCGATGGTGGTACTCACTTAAGTGGTTTTAGAACAGCATTAACCAGAACATTAAATAGCTATATGGTTAAAGAAGGTTTGAATAAAACTAAAAAAGGTGGAAGTACTGAAACTAATGCCTCAGGTGATGATGCACGTGAAGGTTTAACTGCTGTAATTTCAGTTAAAGTACCAGACCCTAAATTTTCATCACAAACCAAAGACAAGCTAGTATCATCAGAAGTTAAAACGGCTGTTGAACAAGCTATGGGCGAAAAATTAGGTGAATACTTATTAGAAAAACCTGCTGTTGCACGTACAATTATTATGAAAATAGTTGATGCAGCAAGAGCTCGTGAAGCAGCACGTAAAGCACGAGAAATGACTCGACGTAAAGGTGCTTTAGATATTGCTGGTTTACCGGGTAAGTTAGCTGATTGCCAAGAAAAAGATCCAGCACTATCTGAACTATATATAGTGGAAGGGGACTCTGCTGGCGGATCAGCCAAGCAGGGGCGAAACAGAAAAAACCAAGCAATACTTCCATTGAAAGGTAAAATATTAAACGTAGAAAAAGCACGTTTTGATAAAATGATATCTTCACAAGAAGTAGGCACATTAATCACAGCACTAGGTTGTGGTATTGGTAGAGATGAATATGATCCAGATAAATTAAGATACCACAGTATCATTATTATGACGGATGCCGATGTTGATGGATCACACATACGTACTTTATTATTAACATTTTTCTATCGTCAAATGCCTGAAATTATGGAACGTGGTTATATCTATATTGCACAACCACCGTTATATAAAGTTAAAAAAGGTAAGCAAGAAAGATACATTAAAGATGATGAAGGTCTAACAGAGTACCTAACTACACTTGCTTTAGATAATGCCGAATTACATGTAAACGAATCTGCACCGGCAATAACAGGTGTAGCATTAGAAACTTTAGTAAAACAGTACAGAACAACAATGGATACCATTAAACGCGTATCAAGACAAATTCCAGCTGACATTCTAGAGAAAATGATTTATTCAAAACCTATTCTTAAAGAAGACTTTAACAATGAAGCTAAAGTTGATGAATGGACTGCTGACTTACTTAAACAGTTAGACGACCAAGATGGTAATGGATCTATTTACTCAGTAGTTGTTAAAAAAGATCCAGAAAGACAAATATTCTACCCAAGCTTTATTGTGCGTAAACATGGTATTGATACTGAATATAACTGTAGTTACGAGTTTATTGAATCTAATGAGTTTAAAGCTATTGTAGATTTAAATACTTCAATTAATGGTTTAATTGAAGAAGGTGGTTATATTAAGCGTGGCGAAAAAGTTAAACCTGTATCTGAGTTTGAAGAAGCTCTAAATTGGTTAATGGCTGAATCTAAACGTGGTCAATATATTCAACGCTATAAAGGACTAGGTGAGATGAACCCTAGTCAATTATGGGAAACTACAATGGACCCTGAAACTCGTAGAATGTTACGAGTTACAATCGATGATGCTATTGCTGCCGATCAATTGTTTACCTGTTTAATGGGTGATCATGTAGAACCGAGAAGAAACTTTATTGAAGAGAACGCGCTTAAAGTTGCTAACTTAGATATATAAGTAAAACTTATTTAAATCAATTAGATATAAGCCATTCCTTTAAAAGAATGGCTTTTTTTTATCTAATACTAAAAGGTTTATTTTTAATATTGATGTCCGGGTGTTTATTTCAGCACTAAATAATTAAAGATAAAAATAATCAATAAATATGTATCACATGGCTAGGCTAACAAAAGCACAATGCGTATAATTGATATTAAAATATAAACTTATAACCCTATTGAAAACTGGATATTCATGAGTACGTTTAATATAAAAACATTTCAAGGTTTAATCTTACAGTTACAAGATTATTGGGCAAGACAAGGCTGTGTAATTATTCAGCCGTTAGATCTAGAAGTAGGAGCGGGAACATTCCATCCTATGACATTTTTACGAGCTATAGGCCCAGAGCCAATGAGTAGTGCGTATGTGCAACCTTGTAGACGTCCTACAGATGGTCGATATGGTGAAAACCCAAATAGACTTCAACATTACTATCAATTTCAAGTTATGTTGAAACCGTCACCTAAAAACATTCAAGAGCTATATTTAAATTCTTTAAAAGAGTTAGGTATAGATCCATTAGTACATGATATTAGATTCGTAGAAGATAATTGGGAATCTCCAACATTAGGTGCTTGGGGTCTGGGCTGGGAAATTTGGTTAAACGGTATGGAAGTTACTCAGTTTACTTATTTTCAACAAGTAGGTGGATTAGAGTGTGCGCCTGTAACAGGTGAGATCACTTATGGTCTAGAGCGTTTAGCTATGTACATACAAAACGTAGATAGTATCTACGACCTGGTATGGACTGATGGCCCTATGGGTAAAGTGCTATATGGAGACATTTTTCATCAAAACGAAGTTGAGCAATCAACTTATAACTTTGAACATGCAGATGTAGATGCTTTATTTAAACAATTCGATCAATGTGAGCTAGAAAGTCAGCGTTTAAATGAAGCTAATTTACCGCTACCAGCTTACGAGCAAGTAATGAAAGCATCACATGCATTTAACCTGTTAGATGCGCGTCATGCGATTTCAGTAACGGAAAGGCAGCGTTATATATTACGAGTAAGAGCATTATCTAAAGCATGTGCTGAATCTTATTATGCTAAACGTGAAGAACTCGGTTTTCCACTTTGCAAAAACCAAACACCTAAAGTGGAACAGGAGTAACCGATATGTCTAAAGAAACGTTATTAATAGAATTAGGTACTGAAGAGTTACCACCAAAGAGTTTAAAAACACTCGCGATTACTTTTTTTGATCAAATAAAATCTCAGTTAGATAGTGCAAACTTAACGTATAGCGATATTAAATGGTTCGCTACACCTCGACGTTTAGCGATTAAAGTTATCGATTTAGATGAAAAGCAACAAGATATAGAAATTGAGAAAAGAGGCCCAGCAGTTAATGTGGCTTTTGATGAGACGGGCAAGGCAAGTAAGGCGGCTGAAGGTTGGGCTCGTTCAAATGGTATAACTGTTGAACAAGCTGAACGATTAAAAACAGATAAAGGCGAATGGTTACTACATAAAGCTATTCAGCCAGGTAAATCTGTTGATGAGCTTATTCCTGCTTTTGTTAATCAAGCGATAAGTAAATTACCTATTCCTAAACCAATGCGTTGGGGTAGTAGCCGAACTCAGTTTATAAGACCTGTACATACTTTAGTTTTATTATATGGTTCAAAAATTATTGCCGGTGAAAGCTTAGGTATATCATCAAGTAATCTTGCTACAGGTCATAGATTTCATCATCATGGCTTAGTTACTATCGATCATGCTAATAACTACGAATCACTTATGCATAGTGCTTACGTAATGGTTGATTACGATAAACGCCAGCAACTTCTTTTAGAGCAAATAAAAGAAGTTGCTGAAGGGATCAATGGTATTCCTCTTTTAGATGACGATTTGGTTGACGAAGTAACGGCCCTAGTTGAATGGCCTATTGCCTTAGTAGGGAGTTTTGATAAAGAGTTTTTAAATGTTCCTCCAGAGCCTTTAATTTACTCAATGAAAGATCATCAAAAGTATTTTCCTGTAAATGGTAAAGATGGAAAACTATTAAACCAGTTTATATTTATCACCAATATTGAAAGCAAAGATCCAAACCAAGTAATATTTGGAAACGAGAAAGTTATTCGTCCGCGTTTAGCTGATGCAGAGTTCTTCTTTAAAACAGATAAAAAGCAAACACTTGAAAGTAGATTAACTAGTTTAGAGTCTGTATTGTTTCAAAAACAATTAGGTACGCTTAAAGCTAAATCTGAACGTATCGCATCGTTAAGTGAATTTATAGCCAGTAAGATTGGTGAAAATACGACGGATGCTAATAGAGCTGGTTTACTAAGCAAAACAGACTTAATGTCTGAAATGGTATTAGAATTCCCACAGGTACAAGGTACTATGGGTAAATACTATGCACAGCATGACGGTGAAAATGAAGCCGTTGCTCAAGCATTAGAAGATCAATATAAGCCTAGATTTTCAGGGGATACATTACCTGAAGGTAATATCGGTTGTACGGTAGCAATTGCAGATAAAATTGATACTTTAGTGGGGATTTTTGGTATTAACCAACAACCTAAAGGTGACAAAGACCCATTTGCACTACGCCGAGCCGCTATAGGTTTGATCCGTATTATTATTGAAAAACAGCTTAATTTAGATATTACTGATTTGTTGGCTAAAAGTATCGAACTTTATGGTGACAAATTAACAAATGAAAATACCTTAGAACAAGTGATTGAATTTGTATTAGGTCGTTATAAAGCGTATTACCAAGAACAAAATATTAGTGTCGATGTAATTCAAGCGGTATTAAATAATTCGCCAACAGCGCCATTAGATTTTGATAAGCGTATTCACGCGGTAACGCACTTTAAACAATTGCCTGAAGCGGTAACTCTCGCTGCAGCAAATAAACGTGTTGGTAATATTTTAGCTAAGTTTGAAGGTGAATTATTTACTAGCGTAAATGCAGACTATGCTTGTGAATCAGCAGAAACAGACTTGTTAGCTATTTTTGAGCAAGTAAGTGCTAAAGTTAAGCCATTAACTGATGCTAAAGAATACCAAGCTGCATTGTCTGAATTAGCTTTATTAAGAGATCCTGTTGATACCTTCTTCGATAATGTGATGGTAATGGCTGATGATGAAAACGTGAAAGTGAATCGTTTAACATTATTAAACGATATTCGTAATAGCTTTTTAGCAATAGCTGATATTTCAGTACTCCAATAAATTTATGTAATTAAAATCTATAATTTCAAAAGGAAGCATTATGCTTCCTTTTTGTTTTAGAAATATTGAGTTGTACGCTTATTGTTTTTTTATTAAATAACAATAAGGTTTATCATTAATTGTCATACTAACCAGTTCATGATCCATAAATCTGCAAAAACTTGGAATATCTCGAGTAGTGGAAGGGTCGTCAGCGGTGATCAATAAAGTTTCGCCTACTTGTAGCTGTCTTATTTTTTTTCTAATCATCATTACAGGTTCTGGGCATCGTAAACCAATAGTATCTAATTGATGATTAGCTTGTTCAAATAATTGCCTTGACTGTTCAGTCATCTAGCACTCTAAAATACGGTAAAGTTGGCTAATTTTAAACTTAGAATTTTTTTAATCAACTATTAATCAACATTATATACCCGGTGCTATTTAAGATACTCTGAAATACGCACCTTGATAGGTAACGGGTATAAAATAGCAAAGATTTACTTTTAAACAGAGAGGTTATAGGGTTAAAGTTTAAAGAATTACGCAATATTTATTTAAGGTAGTGTAAATAAGTCATTTAGTTACAAAAAACTATTAAAAATAATTATTTAACCTTGATTTATAAAGCACCGCATGAATAATCTATAGTTAGTTTATCTATTTACTTTTTTAAGGCTTGGGCCAAGTTGTTTTTAAAAAATATTTTATTCGTTTCCATTCTGTTTTCGAGCTTTTTAGTTAATGCTGTTGAAAATACCGCTTTCCGTAAAATATTTTTAGATGCAGAAAGACAAATATGGTTATCAAAGCCAGATGAATTTAAAAAACTATATCAGCAATTACATTATTACCCATTACAACCTTATCTAGATCAACAGCGCTTGATGCATAAAATTAACATGGCTGATGGTAAAGAGATAACAACGTTTTTAGACAAATATGAAGGAACCCCTTTAGATTGGCCATTAAGAAAAAAATGGTTGGAATATTTAATTGATAATAAGCAAGAAAGTTTATTTTTATATCACTATAAGCCTTCAAGTAGCGCAACACTAAATTGTGCTTATTATCGTTATAGTTTAAAAAAAGGCGTTACTGAGAAAACAATTTTACCTAAAGTCACCGAGCTTTGGACAGTAGGTAAATCGCAACCTAAAATTTGTGATCCTTTATTTAAACAATGGCAGAAAGCAGGATACAGAACAGAAAGTGTTATTTGGCAGCGTATAGGTGAAGCGGCTGATGGTGGTGAACATACACTACTACCATATTTAACCAATTTATTGCCTAGTTCTCAAAGATATTTAGGTAGCTTGTGGCATAAAGTGAGACGAAACCCTGCTTATATTGTTCGTAGTAATGTCTTTAAGAAATTCAATACACGTGAAGCTGAAATTTTTACTTATGGTGTAAAGCGACTTATTTGGCGCGAACCAGAAAAAGCTATTAATATCTTCAATAAGTTAAAAACTAAATTAAAACTAACTAGTGAACAACAAAAAGAGATAACGCAAAGTTTTGCACTATCTTTAGCCAATAAAAATCATCCTAAAGCACAAAAGTGGTTACATAAGGTTGATGAGGCTTTTCTCGATGAAAGTGTAGTGCAGTGGAGAATTGCTGACGTATTGAGAAAACAAAATTGGGAGCTTATTTTAAGAGAGTTAAACAGTTTTCCTAAAGCTTTACATCACACTAAACAATGGCAGTATTGGCATAGTAGAAGCTTGATAGAAACTAATAATAAAGAACAAGGATTAACGGCGTTAAAATTATTAGCTAATACACGCCATTATTATGGTTTTTTAGCGGCTGGCTATTTAAATATTCCTTTTAATTTACAAGATGAACCAATTAAAGCGACTGAGCTTGAAAAAAATACTTTATTACAGAACTCCGCGGCTAAACGTGCTTTTGAATTATTCCATATTGGTAAATATAGTGATGCGAGAAAAGAATGGAATTATTGGTTATCTCAATTAAATGATCGCGATAAATTAATTGCTTCAACAATCTCTTATGATGAAAAATGGTTTGATCGTGCTATTTTTACGTTATCTAAAGTAGGGTACTTAAATGATGTTGATTTAAGGTTTCCGTTGGCCTTTCAAAAAAATATAACCAAATCTGCCAATAAAAATAATATAGACCCCGCATGGGCTTTTGCCATTGCGCGTAGAGAAAGTTCGTTTATGCCCGACGCTAACTCAGGCGTTGGAGCAAAAGGTTTAATGCAAATAATGCTAGGAACAGCTAAACAGTTAGAACGTAAAAGAGTGTCTACTAAGTATCTTCTCAATGCAAAAAACAACATAAAGCTTGGTACTAAATATTTAAAAATACTCTCCGATCAATATAAAGGAAATAATGTATTAGCCACAGCATCATACAATGCAGGCCCACATAGAGTTAAAAAATGGGCAAAAGAAGCGAAAGGGATGCCCATAGATATGTGGATTGAAACCATACCTTTTAAAGAAACGCGTGAATATGTAAAAAGTGTTTTGGCATATCAACAAATTTATCAACATAAAATTGGTAAAAAGGAACCTTTATTTTCTGATCTAATTAAAAATAAAATTTAAGTTAAAATAGCTATTCTTATCGTTGAATAGCTGTAAATATAAATCTAGAGTCTTATTCTAGTGTTACAATATAAGAAATGTTCCACGGAATTGATCAAATGAAAATGAATGAATTACTAAAACACTATCCAGCCCATATAGCTGAACTACAAAAAAGAAGTAAGTGTGCATTGCAAAGAGATAACCTACAGGGATTGGTTATTCATTCAGGACAAGAGATCAAAGTATTTCTAGATGATTACGGTTATCCTTTTAAAGTAAATCCTCATTTTAAAGCATGGTTACCTCTTATCAACTTACCTAATTCATGGCTAATTGTGAATGGAGAAGACAAACCAACTCTTATTTATTACCAACCTATAGATTTTTGGCATAAAGTTGAAGTGCTAGAAGATAGTTATTGGAATGAGCACTTTACGATAAAAATAATCAAGAATGCTACCGACGTTGATAAGTTACTACCTTACGATAAAAAAGGCTATGCCTATATAGGCGCGCATATTGAAGTCGCAAAAGCCTTGGGTTTTGAATCTATTAATCCAGAATCACCATTAAACTATATTCATTATCATCGAGCCTACAAAACAAAATATGAACAAGAATGTATGCGCTGTTCAAATGCTATTGCTGTAAAAGGGCATAAAGCCGCAAAAGCTTTATTTTTAGAGGGCGCCTCTGAGTTTGATATTCAACAAACTTACTTAAAAGTTACAGAGCACACATGTAATGAAACACCTTATGGGAATATTGTCGCACTTAATAAAAACGCGTCTATTTTACACTATACCGCATTAGAAAAAACCGTACCTCAAGCGCATCGCTCTTTTTTGATTGATGCTGGCGCTAGCTTTAATGGTTATGCATCTGATATTACTCGCACCTATTCTTTTAAACGCGATAAATTTGCTGAACTGATAGCACGTATGAATACTTTAATGCTGAATGCTGTAGACGGTCTTAAGCCGGGCGTGAGTTATGTTGATTTACATATTCAAGCTTACAAAGATATCGGTAATGTATTAGCTGAGTTTGGCTTTATTAAGGTAACGGCAGAACAAGCCTTTGAAGCGGGTATTATTTCTACTTTTTTCCCTCATGGGTTAGGCCATCATTTAGGTTTACAAACTCATGACGTGGGTGGTTTTATGGCTGATGAACGAGGTACTCATGTCGCCTCGCCTGATGAACATCCATTTTTAAGAACATCACGAGTGATTGAAGTTAATCAAGTGTTTACTATTGAGCCGGGACTTTATTTTATTGATTCGTTATTAAGTGATTTAAAAGCGTCTAAACATTCATCAATGGTTAACTGGAGTGCAGTTGAAGAAATGAAAGTGTATGGCGGTATTCGAATTGAAGATAATATTATTGTGCACCAACTTCATAACGAAAACATGACTAGGGACTTAGAACTGTAGCTTGTGTCCAAATCCTATTTAGTTGCTAATAATAATGTTATTGAAGAAATTATAGTTAACCGTAGTCGGTTTATTTGTTATTTAACACCATGTTCATCGATTGACACGGTAAAAATTTTTTTGAAAGAGCTTCAGCAACAGCATCCGCAAGCATCTCATCATTGTTATGCCTATTTGTCTGGAAGGGCTGATAGTAGTCAATATTATGGTTTTTCAGATGATGGAGAACCTTCTGGCACCGCAGGAAGACCTATGTTATCAGTGTTGCAAGGACATGGTGTAGGTGAAGTTTGCGCGGTTGTTGTGCGTTATTTTGGTGGAACTAAATTAGGAACCGGTGGTTTGCAAAGGGCTTACGGTGCCAGCGTTCGCCAAGCGTTAACCTTGTTAACGAGTAAAACTAAAATACCTATGGTTTCTAGAACGCTAGCGTGTCAATATACCCAAATAAACGACGTACTACATGTTATTGAAAAATCAGAGGGTATTGTTGTTGAGCAAGAGTATTTAGAGCATATTAAGTTATTAGTGAAATTACCTGAAGACAATCTTGAAATAACTGAACAACAAATACAAATTATTTCATCAGGTGCTATTACTTTATGTGAAGTGGATAAAGCTGAAGAGAATAAATAATACCTGAATCGGATTTGTGTAGAGTCAGTTAATAAAACTTATCAATAAAACATTAAGAATAACGACAACAAAACGTGCAATACAAAAATATAATTCGAATTTTAGGTCTACTTGTTACCATACTTAGTGTGACCATGTTGCCTCCGGCACTTATCTCTTTGTTATATAGAGATGGTGGCGGTTTATCTTTTTTAATGTCTTTTATTTTTTGTTTAGTTATTGGCATTATTTCTTGGTATCCCAATAGAGGATATAAAGGAGATTTAAGACCCAGAGAAGGATTCTTAATTGTTGTACTTTTTTGGACTGTTCTAGCCAGCTTCTCTGCCATTCCTTTATTATTACTTGAAACTCCTAATTTATCTTTTGCTGATGCCTTTTTTGAGTCTTTTTCTGGGCTAACTACCACAGGAGCCACTATTTTAACGAAAATAGATGGTTTACCACATGCTGTGTTGTGGTATCGCCAGCAATTACAGTGGTTAGGTGGTATGGGGATTATTGTGTTAGCCGTAGCTGTTCTTCCTATGCTTGGCGTTGGTGGTATGCAGCTTTATAGAGCTGAAACTCCGGGGCCTGTAAAAGACTCTAAAATGACACCGCGAATAGCTGATACGGCTAAACACCTATGGTATATATATCTTTCTTTAACCATACTATGTGCGCTAAGTTACTGGTTGGCGGGTATGTCTACCTTTGATGCAATATGTCACGCATTTTCTACTATTGCTATTGGTGGGTTTTCAACACACGATGCAAGTATGGGAGCTTTTGGTAGTCCGCTAATTAACTTTATTTGTGTATTCTTCTTATTGGTTGCGGGCGTTAATTTTGCGCTTCATTTTGCGGTATTGCATAGTAAATCGCTGCGAAATTATTTTTATGATCCTGAATTTAAAGTGTTTATTGGAATTCAGTTTGTACTTGTTGCTATCTGTTTTGTGGTGTTATTAGCTCATAATACTTACAACAATGAATGGCAGGCGTTAGATCAAGCGTTATTCCATGCCGTTTCAATGAGTACTACCGCAGGTTTTGCTACCTCAGTACCGATTGTTGATGGCGTTACTCCTGTTTCATTTGCTAGTTGGCCTACTTTATTGCCTTTACTGCTTATATTTTCAAGCTTCATTGGTGGTTGTGCGGGTAGTACTGGTGGTGGAATGAAAGTTGTTCGTATACTTTTATTATACTTACAAGGTTTTAGAGAGCTTAATAAATTGGTTCATCCTAAGGCTATTTTTACCATTAAATTAGGTAAAAAAGCATTGCCTGATAAAGTGGTTCAAGCTATTTGGGGATTCTTTTCAGCATATACGGCTGTATTTGTTGTATGTATGTTGTTATTGCTGGCGTCGGGAGTTGATAATATTACCGCGTTCACAGCCGTTGCGGCTTGTTTAAATAATTTAGGTCCCGGTTTAGGAGAAGTAGCAACTAACTTTTCAAGTTTAGGTGATTTTAGTAAATGGGTATTGATTGTGGCTATGTTATTTGGGCGACTTGAAATATTTACTTTGCTTGTTTTATTCACGCCAGCTTTCTGGCGATCTTAATATCAACTCAACACGTTATTGATTGGCGTTATTTTTAAATTTTAGTAAAAACTTAGCGCATCAAGTTGAAATAATGCTTCTACTTCAGATATATAGCGTTTGTTCACTAAAAATATAATAACTTGGTCGTTAGACAAAATTTTAGTTTTCGAATGAGCAATAATCACTTCGTTTCCTCTCACTATCGCTCCTATATTTACACCTGGCGGAAGTTTTAAAGTTTTAACCGTACGGCCAACCACCTTAGATGATTTTTCATCCCCTTGAGCCGATATTTCTATTGCCTCAGCAGAGCCCCCTCGTAAACTATATACATTAGCAATATTACCACGGCGTACATGAGTTAATAACGCTGAAATAGTAGCGTGTTGGGGCGATATGGCAATATCTATATTACTACCATGAAGTAAATCAACATACGCTTCACGTTGAATAAGTACCATAGCTTTTCTAACGCCTAAACGCTTAGCTAATAATGAAGACATGATATTAGCTTCATCATCATTAGTTACTGCGATAAATACATCAAAATGATCTATGTGTTCTTCTAATAAGAGCTCTTGATCGGAAGAGTCGCCGGTAAATACAAGAGTATCATTTAATTCTGACGCTAAATATTCGGCACGTTCAGGAGAACGCTCAATCAATTTTACTTGATGGTTTTTTTCTAATATACGCGCTAAACCAGAACCTATGTTACCACCACCAGCAATCATAATACGTTTATAGGCGGGTTCTAATTTTTGAAGTTCGTTCATTACTGCACGAATATGAATACTTGCTGCGATAAAGAATACTTCATCGTCGGCTTCAATGATTGTGGTGCCTAATGGTCTTATGGGTTTGCCGTTTCGGTAAATAGCAGCAACACGAGTATCAACATTAGGAATGTGTTCTTTAATGGTAGAAAGGGCATGGCCTACTAATAATCCACCATAATAAGCTCTAACAGCAACTAAACTGACTTTTCCATCAGCAAACTCTAATACTTGTAAAGCACCAGGGTAATCAATTAAACGTGCTATATCACGTGTTACAAGTTGTTCTGGTGCAATAATATGATCAACAGGAATGTTTTCGTTTTGAAATAGTTGATCTTGATATTTAAGAATTTTAGAAGAGCGAATACGAGCAATTTTGGTACTGGTTCTAAATAATGAATAACAAATTTGGCAAGCAATCATATTAATTGCGTCATCACTTGTTACTGCAATAACTAAATCAGCGTCTTCGATACCTGCTTTAATTAAAACATCGGGATGAGAACCTTGTCCTTGAACCACTTGCAGATCCATTTTGTCTTGTAGTTCGAGTAAGGTTTCATTGTTGATATCAATAAGGGTAATTTCGTTTTCTTCTCTAACTAAGTTTTCAGCTAGTGTTCCACCTACTTGCCCCGCGCCAATAATAACTATTTTCATTTTATTGTTCTTTTTTGACTAATTTAGCGTAGTAAAAACCATCCATCGAATGCTCATTAGGCAATATTTGCCAACCAACATCAGCATCATTATCTGTAATTGAAATATGTTCTACGTCATTATTATTTTCAATAAAACGTTGAACTTGTAGGTTATTCTCTTCAGGTAAAATACTACAAGTTGCATACAGCAAAGTACCACCTGGTTTAAGTAATGACCATATGTTTTTTAGAATTTGTGCCTGTAGTTCTGTGAGTTTTTCAATGTCGTTAGCTTTGCGTAACCATTTTATATCAGGGTGTCTTCGAATAACGCCTGTACCTGAACATGGCGCATCAAGTAATATTTTGTCGTAAAGGTTGCCATCCCACCAATCTTTGCTGGCGGCATCACCCGTAATAACTTGAGCTTTAAGTTGTAAACGCGCTAAGTTTTCATTAACTCGCACAAGACGGCTTTCATCAATATCAATAGCTGTCATATTTGCTAGGTTAGGTACTCGTTCTAGCATATGACAGGTTTTTCCACCGGGAGCCGCACAGCAATCAAGCACGTTGTCAGTTTCTTTGCAATCAAGCAGTATTGCTGCTTGTTGTGCTGCGCCATCTTGTATAGATACGTGACCTTGCGCAAATCCGGGGAGTTTTTCTACACCTACTGCGTGGCTAAGTTTAATGGCTTGGCTTTTTGGATCTACGTATTCAAAGGCAATATCTGTGTTATTGAGTTGTTCAAGGTAGCTTTCTGTAGAGTTATACTGCTGATTTACTCTAAGCCACATAGGTGGTCGTTCTTGGTTAGCGATTAAAATACTTTGCCATTGATCAGGGTAGGCAGCTTGAATTTTTTTAATAAACCAACCGGGGTGATTATATTTAATAGGATCTGGTAATTCAGCTTGGGTTGTATTGGTTAATTGCTTTTCGACTTTTCGTTGATAATTACGTAAAACACCGTTAACTAGGCCACCTAAATGCCTATTTTTTAGGGCGTTTGCGGCTTCTACTGTTTCACTAACCGCCGCGTGGTCTGGAATGCGCATGTATTTTAATTGATAAATTCCTACCAACATCAAAAAATGAAAAACACGTTGTTTTCCTTTTAATGGTTTCTCTATTAATTGTTGAACTTCGTTTTCTAATTCAGGTAAATAGCGTAAAACACCGTAGCAAATTTCTTGAAGAAGACCTTTATCTTTAAGCTCAATTTTAGCGACTTGTTTAGGGAGTTCGTCACCTAAACTTCTGCCTTGATCTATTACAGCGTAAGTACATTTAGCGGCAAGCGCTCTAATGTTAGCCGCTTTATTATTAGCCATTATTGTGCTCCTTGATTTGTAGAGGCTATACCTATAATAGGTTGACCTACAGCAAACCAATCTGCTCTTGCATTAATAATATCGCTAACGGGTAGGGCTTTCTTTCCAGGGATTTGAAGCACTTCTAATTGAAGGGCTTGTTTGATATTGCCTGTAGCTACTAAAATACCTTTTTTATCAGCAGATATAATGGTGCCAGCTGCTGCATTTGACTGTGTTTCAATAATACTTGCTTGCCAAATACGAATACGATGTTCTTTCTTTGATTCGCTTTCAATATAAGTAAATTGTGCAACAGGCCATGGAATATAAGCTCTAATTTTTCGATGTAATGCTAAAGCACTTTCATTCCAGTTTAACTCAGCTTCGGCTTTGTCTAATTTAGCTGCATACGTTGATAACTCGTGATTTTGTGGCTCACGCGTATAAGAAGATGTGCTCATGAGCGTTAATGCATCGGTTAATGCTTTAGGACCTGCTATCGCTAATTTTTCATATAAACTTGCGCTAGTATCTTCTGTGGTAATTTCACAAGTTGCTGTAGAAATCATATCACCTGTATCAAGACCTTTATCCATTTGCATAATAGTGACACCAGTTATACTGTCGCCAGCTTCAAGTGATCTTTGAATAGGAGCTGCTCCACGCCATTTAGGTAAAATTGAACCATGCACATTAATGCACCCTAAACGTGGTGCTTCTAATATAACTTCAGGGAGGAGGAGTCCGTAAGCAACAACAACCATAATGTCAGCGTTATAAGTAGCTAAATGTTGTTGATCTACAGTGTCTTTAAAGTTTATCGGTTGTTCTACCGGTAGGTTATGCTCTAAGGCTAAAAGTTTGGTAGCACATGCCATCATTTTTTTGCCGCGACCTGCTGGTTTGTCAGGAGGACAATAAACAGCAACCACATTGTGTTCTGAATTGATAAGTGCTTTTAAATGTTGTGCAGCAAAATCAGGCGTACCTGCAAATATGATATTAAGTGCTTTAGACAATTGATTTCCTAAATATAATGTTAGCCTGCGTTATTTAAACGCGCTTCTTTTTCAAGTTTCTTTTTTATACGCTGGCGTTTAAGTGGAGAAAGATAATCCACAAATAATACGCCTTTTAAGTGATCAAGTTCATGCTGAATACAAATAGCTAATAACTCTTCGCCGTCTAAGGTAAATTCTTTACCATTAACATCAAGCGCTTTTACTGTTACTTTTGTGTGTCTATCAACTTTTGCATAATGACCCGGTACCGATAAACAGCCTTCTTCATTAATTAAAGTCTCTTCACTTTTCGCAATAATTTCAGGATTTATGAAGACAAGTGGGTTTTCTTTATTTTCAGAAACATCCATTACAACGATCTGTTGGTGTATATCAACTTGAGTTGCTGCTAGACCAACACCATTCTCCTCATACATGGTTTCAAACATATCATCAACAATGCTTTTAATATTGTCGTTAACTTCAGTAACTTGTGTTGCTTTTGTTCTTAGTCTCTCGTCTGGAAAGCGTAAAACAGATAAAATAGCCATAATTTTCCAAAAGGGTTCGCGAAAGTTCGCATAGAATGTTATGTTTCAATTTTAACTACTAATTTTAATTAATAATAGTGGTTTAGGATAAATGCTTAAGAATAGGAAGACTAGCATGCGAAAAAAAGTCTTATTAATAATAATTAGCTTATTTTTACCTATGAGCTTATTAGCGGATGAATTAACATTAAATAAGAATGCCCCTAAATCTTATACCGTTGTAAAAGGTGATACGCTTTGGGATATTTCTGGTGTTTTTTTAAAACAGCCGTGGTTATGGCCTAAGTTATGGAGAATTAATCCAGACATTAGCAATCCACATCTTATCTATCCGGGTGATGTGTTACGTCTAGTTTATGATAAAGACGGGAACCCAATGTTAGTGAGAGGTGCTGCTGGTAAACCTCAATACAAGTGGTCCCCTAAAGTAAGAACTACGTTGAAAGACCATTCTCCTGTAAATACTATACCTTTAAATGTTATAGCACCTTACATTAAATACGATACTCTTTTTTCAGAAGAAGAATATGAAAAACTTCCTTATGTACTAGGGAGTAATGAAGGTTTTAAATCAACGGTTGAAGGTTTTAAAGTTTATATTAATGGTGATTTAGACGTAGGCCAAAGCTACGCGATTTATCAGAAGGGTGACGAAGTTTTTGATCCTGAAACAAATGAGAGCTTAGGTTATTACGCTAGGTTAGTTGGTACAGCCAAGGCTATTCGAGCAGGTGATATAAGTAAGAAAGAACCTTCAACTCTTTATGTTGACAGCGCTAAACGCGAAATTCATTCAGGAGATTTTGTTGCTCCAATTAATGAAGGTCAAATGTTACCGTCGTTCTTTACTATGCAAGCGGCTAAAACAACATTAACAGGTTCAATTGTTAAAGCGTCATCTGAAGCACGTGAATTTGGTAAACTTGAAGTTGTTATGATTAACAGAGGTCGACGAGATGAGGTTCAATTAGGTGATGTGTTATCTGTTAGAAGACAAAGCCCTGCAGTAATTGAAACAGCTAACGGCCCAGCATATAAAAAAGACAGTTCGCGATGGAATTTATTATCATCAGCAGAAGATGAATATAATATGCCCGTTGAACCTGTAGGTAATATGATGGTGTTTAAGGTTTACGATAAGGTGAGTATGGCTTTAATTTTACGAACGTCTAAACCGTTAAGATTGTCAGACATGGTAACCGCGCCATAAAAAAATAATGAAAACAGCCTGATCTTAAGGAGAAGATGTATGGCTACATCAGTTATAAAAAAATCCAATGCGCATTATTGGCTAGCATTAAAATTTATACCTCGGCTAGCCATTCATAAAAAGCTTCGTTTAGTTCAAGAAATTGGACTAATGAAGCTTTTTTCATCTATTCCATTAGTCACTTCTTTTAATTTAACAGAAAAACAGCTAACCGCTATTTCGCATCCTGATTGGGATAAAATTAATAAAGTTATAACTGATAGTGAGTTATGCGGTAGTGATATTGTTTGTTTTAATGACGATGAATATCCCGAAAGACTAAAGCAGATATATGACCCACCATTAGTATTATTTACCCAAGGTAATAAACAGCTTTTGTTAGAGCCGCAAATTGCTATTGTAGGTAGTAGAGGGGCAACTCCTTTTGGGCGAGAAAATGCCTTTGTTTTTGCTGGCGGCTTAGTTCAACAGGGAATAGTTGTTACTAGTGGCTTGGCATTAGGAATAGATGCAGAGGCACATAAAGGCGCACTTTTTAATCATGGTAAAACAATAGCCGTAGTTGCTACTGGTTTGGATCGTGTTTATCCAAGCCGACATAAAAAATTAGCTCACGATATTGTAAATAACGATGGTCTTATTGTTAGTGAGTTTGTTCCCGGCACAGTACCTAAAGCAGGTTTTTTTCCTAAAAGAAATCGTATTATAAGTGGCATGAGTTATGGTGTTTTAGTGGTGGAAGCTACCATTAAAAGTGGCTCGTTAATTACCGCGCGATGTGCAGTTGAACAAAACCGAGAAGTCTTCGCTATCCCCAGTTCAATAAAAAATCCACAAGGCAAAGGATGCCATTGGTTAATTAAACAAGGAGCAAAATTAGTTGAAGAATGTAATGATATTATTGAAGATCTTAATATTCCTTTAAAAATTGGTCTACACTTAAATTCAAAGAGTGATCCAGAAGAGCTTCAATCGCATTCACAAGAGAAAAAAAATCATCAAGAGGGCTTGTTTAACGATTCATTGTTAGATAATGTGGGATATGAAATTACTCCTATTGATGCCGTAGTCTCTAGGAGTAAGCTACCCATAGATGTAGTATTAACACAGTTAACAATATTAGAGCTGAAAGGTTTAGTGTCAGCAGTTCCAGGGGGTTACCTGAGAACTTAATAAGTAAAGTTTATCGTTCGTTTGTTATATAAGTGTTTATTAAGGGGCTAGTTATGTTTGATATCTTAATGTATTTATTTGAAAATTATATTCATAGTGAAGCCGAAGTAATGGTTGACCATGATGTTTTAACTGATGAATTAACGCGAGCTGGTTTTCATCAAGATGAAATATATAAAGCGCTTACTTGGTTAGAAAAACTTGCTGCTCTTCAAGACAGCGATGCCTATCCCTATTTAACACGTATTGCGAGTAAATCTACACGTGTTTACACATGTGAAGAAATGCAATTATTAGATGTTGAGTCTCGTGGATTCTTAATGTTTCTTGAGCAAGTTAATGTATTAGACTTTACTACGCGTGAAATGGTTATTGACCGTGTTATGGAGTTAGATACTCAGTTCTTCTCAATTGACGATCTTAAATGGGTGGTTTTAATGGTGCTTTTTAATGTGCCAGGTAAGGAAACTGCATACTCACAAATGGAAGACCTTATATTTGATGAGCAAGAAGGGCCACTTCATTAGCCATCTTTGGTTAGTTAATCACCTCAACTTTATGGCATAATGCGCAACTTGAACTAAAACTATGACTTAGTTCGTATGAAACAGGTGCGTTTTATGTCTAAATCCGATGATTCAATTTTTAAACATCATGAACATGCGTTAGAAAAAGCGTATGAAACTTGCCCTACTTGTGGGGCTGAGTTATCAATTAAACATGGTAAGTCTGGCTCTTTTTTGGGATGTAATAATTATCCTAATTGTGAATATACACGTCCCGTTGTTGAACACGAAAAAGTAGAAGATACCTTATTAGCAGGAACTCATTGCCCACTATGTGATAGCACGTTAGCTGTTAAGCAAGGCCGCTATGGTATGTTTATTGGTTGTACTAATTTCCCCGAATGCGAGCATATCGAAGATACCAATCAAAATGACGATATAGATGTACATTGTCCGAATTGTGCCAAAGGTAAATTATTCGAAAAAACAAATCGTTACGGAAAAACCTTTTATTCGTGTGATCAGTATCCATCATGTAAATACGTTATAAACTATCAACCTATTAATGAATCATGTCCTGAATGTCATTGGGCAATTTTAGTTTCCCGTAAAATGGCAAGTGGCAACATCGTTATGTGCCCGCAAAAGAAGTGTAGTTTTAAACGAAAGGTTATATAACGTACCTAATCTGTTATTAATACCAAGTTTAACTATCAAAGCATAAATATTGATAGCGACTTGAGTTTTTATCTATTTCGAACAAGGTTATAATGTTCGACTGTTAACGTCTCGATACGAGACATTTTAAAATTTAACTTAATATAATTTAAAGGCGTTTGATCATGAAAGTAGGTATTATCATGGGTTCTAAGTCGGATTGGCCGACAATGAAACATGCAGCAGATATGCTAGATCTTCTTAATGTTCCATATGAAACTAAAGTGGTATCAGCTCACAGAACCCCTCACTTACTTGCTGAATATGCAGAAGGTGCTAAAGACCGAGGCATTAAAGTGATTGTTGCTGGCGCCGGTGGTGCTGCTCATTTACCGGGTATGGCTGCAGCGTTCACAAGCTTGCCTGTTTTAGGTGTTCCTGTGCAATCAAAAGCTTTGAGTGGTCAAGATTCTTTATTATCTATCGTACAAATGCCTAAAGGTATTGCGGTAGGGACTTTAGCTATTGGTAATGCTGGCGCCGCAAACGCAGGTTTATTAGCTGCGCAAATTATCGGTACTCATGACGAAACCGTAATGGCAGCGATTGAAAAGTTTAGAAAAGAACAAACCCAAAATATTCTTGATAACCCAAACCCTGCGGAATAAATTATTTAAATGAATGTTTTAGTATTAGGCGCAGGCCAGTTAGCCAGAATGATGGCATTAGCAAGTAAACCTCTAAATATTAATGTTAGGGCTTACGATGTTGGTAGCGAACGCGTTGTTGACCCTTTATCACTGAGTGTAGATTATGGTGATTTAGCCCAAGGAATTTTAGATGCTGATGCAATTACCGCTGAGTTTGAACATATCGCTCATGATGTACTTGCCGCTTGTGAACAATCAGGAAAATTATTTCCTAGTAGCCAAGCTATTAAAACCGGTGGTGATAGAAGATTAGAAAAAACCTTACTTGCACAAGCTGGCGTTGCTAATGCTAAGCATAAAATTATAGCGAATAAGTTTGAATTTGATGAAGCCATAGAGTCGCTAACTTTACCGCTTATTATGAAAAGTGCGCTAGCAGGATACGATGGTAAAGGGCAATGGCGCTTAAAAGATAAATCTGAAGCGGAAGATATTTGGCAAGATATTCAATCATTTATTGAAGGTGATACCAGCGGTCAGCCGCAAGCGATTGTTGTTGAGCAAATGGTGCCTTTTAGCCGCGAAGTTTCTATGGTGGGTATTCGTAGTAAAACAGGACAAACCTTAGCGTATCCTCTTACTGAAAATCATCATAGTAAAGGTGTATTAAGTGTTTCGTTAGCCATTAATGAGCATCAACATTTACAAGCTCAAGCAACTGAAGCCTTTGATAAAATAGCCAAAGCATTAGACTATGTAGGCGTGCTTGCTATAGAATTCTTTCAAGTGGGAGATTCTTTATTGGTGAATGAAATTGCCCCACGTGTACATAACTCCGGACACTGGACCCAACAAGGTGCAGATACTTGTCAGTTTGAAAACCATATAAGAGCTGTTTGCCAATTACCTTTAGGTTCTACCGAATTAGTTAGACCTACAGCTATGATAAATATACTCGGTACTGATAGCGTGCCACATAGTATTCTTGAAATACCCAGTGTAACACTTCATTGGTACGGTAAAGGTAAAAGGGCGGGTCGAAAAATGGGACACATTAATGTGTGTGGTTCAACTCGAACTGAATTAATTAGTCGGTTAACTCAATTATCAACAATGTTGCCAGACTCCGACTTTCCCGATGTAAGCGAATACGTGAATTCACTTTAATATAACCTATTCTTCTAGTAGGAAGTTATTGTGATAAGTCTCGTTTAAATTATTGATAATAAAATACGGTCTAATGTTTACAGCAATTGAAATTTTTCAACAAGGTGGCGTTATTGCTTATCCAACTGAAGCCGTATTTGGTCTTGGTTGTGATCCTGATAATCAAACGGCAGTTGAAAAATTATTACAAATCAAAAATAGAGATAAAGCCAAAGGTCTTATTTTACTTGCGGGTAGCTTTGAACAATTAACGCCATATATTGATCTTTCTAAGCTGACTAATACACAAATTGACTTAATATTAAGTCGTTGGCCAAACGGTGTTACTCAAGTATTACCTGCTCAAGCTAATATTTCTTCATACTTAACAGGCTGTTTTTCTACTATTGCCGTGAGAGTTACCGATCAGCCAGATGTTGTTTCATTGTGTTCACAAACCAAAAAACCTATCGTTTCAACAAGTGCTAATTTATCAGGGCTAGAGCCAGCCAGAACATGGCAAACATTAGATCCCACATTAACTCAGATGATTGATTACCTAATAAAAGGTGAAACATTAGGCTATATGCAACCATCAAAAATTATGGATGGTTTAACTGGAGAGGTTTTTCGCACATGAGTGCTGTAAATATAGAAACGGTTGTTGAATTTTTAAAAGGTTTACAAGACCAAATTTGTGCTGCGATAGAACAGGCCGACGGCCAAGCTAAATTCGTTGAAGATAATTGGGTTCGCCCTGAAGGTGGCGGCGGACGTACACGTGTTCTAACTAACGGAGACGTTGTTGAGCAAGGAGGAGTTAATTTCTCATTAGTGTCAGGCGATAAACTTCCACCATCAGCAAGTGCCCATCGACCTGAACTAGCAGGAAGAACCTGGAAAGCTTGTGGCGTATCTTTAGTCATACATCCTAAAAACCCTTATATTCCTACATCACATGCTAATGTACGCTTTTTTATTGCAGAAAAAGAAGGTGAAGAACCCGTATGGTGGTTTGGTGGTGGATTTGATTTAACCCCATTTTATCCATTTGAAGAAGATATTATTCATTGGCATCAAACAGCTAAAACACTTTGTCAGCCTTTTGGTGATTCTGTTTATCAAAAAAATAAAGAATGGTGCGATAATTACTTTTACTTAAAACACCGTGATGAAACCCGAGGCGTTGGAGGTTTATTTTTTGATGATTTAAATCAGTGGGATTTTGAAACGTGTTTAGATTATATAAAAGCGGTAGGAGCAGGATTCATCGATGCTTATATACCTATAGTAGAAAAACGCAAAAATACAGAATATGGTGAGCGCCAACGTCAATTTCAATTATATCGCCGTGGTCGTTATGTAGAATTTAATTTAGTTTTTGATCGCGGAACTCTCTTTGGCTTGCAGTCTGGCGGTAGAACTGAATCTATTTTAATGTCGATGCCGCCGTTGGCGAGATGGGAATACAACTTTCAAGCTGACGAAAATTCCGAAGAACATAATCTAAATAAATACTTAGTTCCTAGAAATTGGGTATAACTATAATAAATGCAAATAGAGCGTTTTCATGCCAGACAAAAATACATTAGGTCATATTGAAAGAATTTTACCTGCAATTAAAAATAGTATTGCGGGTTTACTCTCAGCCTATAAAAATGAAATCGCTTTTAGACAAGAAGTTTTCTTATTTCTAATATTATCGCCAATCGCTTGGTTGATCAGTGCAAGTTTTGTTGAACTCTTTTTATTAGTATTTTCTCTTATTTTTATTATGGTCACTGAACTTCTAAATTCTGCAATAGAAGCCGTTGTGGATAGGGTTGGTTTAGAACATCACGAGCTCAGCGGTCGTGCAAAAGACATTGCTTCTGCTGCAGTGTTTGTTGCCATATTATTTTTCCTGATGGTTTGGGGTTATAAAATTCATCAGTATATTGTACTAAGTTGATTTAGATCAGAATTTAATTCTTTAATCGGATACTTTAGTGTTATCAATAGAATAAGTTGAGCTAAATCAAAATTCTATTTAACTATTCTCTTTAAAATTACTTTATTAATTTAAAGGGAATCACCATGAAAAAAAATATCTTAACGCTTACGCTTCTTACCATACTTTCCTCATCTACATATGCTGCCGATTATCAATCAGGTGATATAGTTATCAGGGGCGGTATTACAAATGTAAATCCGAGCAGTGATCATACATCTATTTTACTTAACAATACTGATTCAACAATGACCTTAACGGTTGATGATAATTCGCAGTTAGGTTTGAATTTTTTATATTTCTATAATGCTAATATAGCCGTTGAAGTGTTAGCTGCAACACCTTTTACGCATGATGTAACTATTCATGATAAAAACGCTGTACTTAATGTTGATGGAGCAAAGTTAGGTGAAGTTACACAATTACCACCGACCATTAGCGTACTTTATTATATTGAAAACCAATCAGCTTTTAAGCCTTATGTTGGCCTGGGAGTTAACTACACCATATTTTTTGACGAACAATTTGAAGATGCACCAAAAAGTTTAGGTTTAAGTAATTTAGAATTAGAGGGATCTTTTGGGTTGTCATACCAATTAGGTGTTGATTACTTAATTAATGATAACTTCCATATTAATGCTTCTGCTCGTTATATTGATATATCTACCGATGCGACTTTTGACGTAGGTGGCCAGAGTATAGGTAAGGCAACAATAGATGTGGATCCTATGGTTTATTCAATAATGCTAGGGTATAAATTTTAACTACACACTTTTAATAAAGCAATTTCATCTAAAAAAGCATCGATAAGTCGATGCTTTTTTATTGGATCTGATTTAAGCTAAAAAAAATAGCATTAAATAGAATCTACTATGGATCACTATCTCGTTTACGGTAACCCAATAAAACAATCTAAATCTCCATTTATACATACAGCCTTTGCAAAAGAAACAAATCAGAACATTGAATATAAAAGTCAGCTAGCAGAATTAGGCGAGTTTGAGAAAACGGTTAAGCTTTTTATTAAAGAAGGAGGTAAGGGGGCCAATGTGACTGCTCCTTTTAAAGAAGAAGCCATGGCAATGTGTGATGAATTATCTGAACACGCTAAATTCTCAGGGGCAGTAAACACCTTAACCTTTAAAATTGGGAAAATTTATGGTGATACTACCGATGGTGTTGGTTTAGTAAATGATCTGTTATCTCATAACGTTCAGTTAGAAAATAGTCGAATTTTACTCTTAGGGGCTGGTGGCGCTTCAAAAGGCGTTGTTTTACCTTTATTGAATCAAAAACCTAAACATTTAACTATTGCTAATAGAACCGTGTCGAAAGCAGATGCAATAGTACAACAATATACAAACCAACCTATAACAGCTATGTCGTTTGAAGAAGCTAATAAACAAAAATTTGATCTTATTATTAATGCAACATCGGCAGGGCTGTCAGGAAATAGTGTACCTATTTCGGAAAGTCTCATAAGCACTAATACGGTTTGTTACGATATGACCTACGGTAAAAACCTAACACCTTTTTTGCAAATGGCGACTAAGCAGAATGCTAAACAGATAATTGATGGTTTAGGTATGTTAGTAGGGCAAGCTGCTGAGAGTTTTTATCTTTGGCGTGGTGTTCGCCCAGAAACTAGCAAGGTATTAAACGAATTACGCAAAGAGTTAAATCAATAAATGAATCAAGCTATTATAATTAATGACGATTATGAATTTAATCACAACAAACAACATTGGCAATGTACAGCCATGTTGTCTGGAGAAAAAGTCGTTATTATAATTAATAGCCGTGTTTCATCTAATGAGCTGACACAAGCTATTAAATTTGATTGGGAATATGAAATAGAGGAATGGCTCGAAGAAAACGAGCCAAATAATAATACAGTAGAAATTACGATTAAATAATATGTACAAAAAATAGCGAATTACTTTCTATTTCTATGCTTCTTCATCTAAGTATTCATTTTTAAAGCCAACATAGTTATCAGCTGATTTTTTAAGGAACTGAAATTCAGCATCAGTTAACTTTCGTGCTTGTTTCATTGGATTACCAACATATAAATAACCACTCTTTAATATTTTGTTTGGAGGTACTAAAGTTCCAGCACCTATAAAAACATCATCTTCAATTATTACACCGTCCATAATTATTGCACCCATACCAACCAATATACGATTGCCTACCGTACAGCCATGCAACATGCATTTATGGCCAATAGTAACGTCTTCACCAATAATTAAAGGGTAGCCATCCGGATTACTTTTATTTTTATGAGTTACATGTAATACAGAACCATCTTGTACGTTTGATCTATTACCAATAGAAATAGAATTTACATCACCTCTTATAGCCACTAATGGCCAAATACTCACATCATCACCAATTGATATATCACCTATAAGAACAGCGGAAGTATCAATATAAGTGTTTTTACCAAAAGTAGGAGAGATGTTTTTAAAGGATCTAATGTTAATCGTGTTCATATTAAGTCGATTTTCCAATTTTAATTTTGTTTATTTTAACAAAGAACCATAAAAATAACGTAAAAAGCAAAAATAAGAAAACAGTTAACGTATATCAAGTCATGTATACCACTGACAAATAGCTCTTTAAATACACTAAATGTTGGTAAATAACACAATAAAACCAACGTCTGTGTGAAAATCCAGCAAACGGAAAGTTTTTTCAAAATAAGTGTTGACGTCACCTCAAAAATCTCTAAAATGCGCTCCACTTCTTCAGGGAAACCCAGAGAAGGTAAGTATAGGAAATACTGAGTTCACTGAATAAGGACAGCGAAGTGGACGTTTTGATAGGTTTAGTTAGGCTTAATTGCGAATTAAACGAAAGATAACTTTTAAAATCTTTTAAAAAGAATTTCAAAAAGTTGTTGACATCAAAACTGAGACGCGTAGAATGCGCATCTCGCTTCAGGCAAGGCCTGCAGCACAAGAGCTTAACGAATGCGATTAACCTCTTGCTTCTTTTATAAAAAGAAGTCTTTCTTTAAAAATTAGTTATCATGCAATTTGTGTGAACACTCACATTAAGATTGATTTTACATAGTCGGTTTTATTACTTAGGTAATAAGAAAGACGTAAAACAGCTTATGTTGATGTCACACAAAAAAGTATAATTTGATTTATCAAATTGTACGTTTTATGTAGTTACTGACTTCGGTTGGTAACACGACAGAATTCATTGAGCAGCATCGCAAGATGCACAAACGATTTATAATTGAAGAGTTTGATCATGGCTCAGATTGAACGCTGGCGGCAGGCTTAACACATGCAAGTCGAGCGGAAACGAGAATAGCTTGCTATTCGGCGTCGAGCGGCGGACGGGTGAGTAATGCTTGGGAATATGCCTAATGGTGGGGGACAACAGTTGGAAACGACTGCTAATACCGCATAATGTCTACGGACCAAAGGAGGGGATTCTTCGGAACCTTTCGCCATTTGATTAGCCCAAGTGAGATTAGCTAGTTGGTAAGGTAAAGGCTTACCAAGGCGACGATCTCTAGCTGGTTTGAGAGGATGATCAGCCACACTGGGACTGAGACACGGCCCAGACTCCTACGGGAGGCAGCAGTGGGGAATATTGCACAATGGGCGAAAGCCTGATGCAGCCATGCCGCGTGTGTGAAGAAGGCCTTCGGGTTGTAAAGCACTTTCAGCGAGGAGGAAAGGGTGTAGACTAATACTCTGCATCTGTGACGTTACTCGCAGAAGAAGCACCGGCTAACTTCGTGCCAGCAGCCGCGGTAATACGAGGGGTGCAAGCGTTAATCGGAATTACTGGGCGTAAAGCGTGCGTAGGTGGTTTGTTAAGCAAGATGTGAAAGCCCCGGGCTCAACCTGGGAACTGCATTTTGAACTGGCAAGCTAGAGTATTGTAGAGGGTAGTGGAATTTCCAGTGTAGCGGTGAAATGCGTAGAGATTGGAAGGAACATCAGTGGCGAAGGCGGCTACCTGGACAAATACTGACACTGAGGCACGAAAGCGTGGGGAGCAAACAGGATTAGATACCCTGGTAGTCCACGCCGTAAACGATGTCAACTAGCCGTCTGTAGACTTGATCTGTGGGTGGCGTAGCTAACGCGCTAAGTTGACCGCCTGGGGAGTACGGCCGCAAGGTTAAAACTCAAATGAATTGACGGGGGCCCGCACAAGCGGTGGAGCATGTGGTTTAATTCGATGCAACGCGAAGAACCTTACCATCCCTTGACATCCTACTAAGTTACCAGAGATGGTTTCGTGCCTTCGGGAAAGTAGTGACAGGTGCTGCATGGCTGTCGTCAGCTCGTGTTGTGAAATGTTGGGTTAAGTCCCGCAACGAGCGCAACCCCTATCCTTATTTGCTAGCGCGTAATGGCGAGAACTCTAAGGAGACTGCCGGTGATAAACCGGAGGAAGGTGGGGACGACGTCAAGTCATCATGGCCCTTACGGGATGGGCTACACACGTGCTACAATGGCAAGTACAGAGGGCAGCAATACCGCGAGGTGGAGCGAATCCCACAAAGCTTGTCGTAGTCCGGATTGGAGTCTGCAACTCGACTCCATGAAGTCGGAATCGCTAGTAATCGTAGATCAGAATGCTACGGTGAATACGTTCCCGGGCCTTGTACACACCGCCCGTCACACCATGGGAGTGGGTTGCAAAAGAAGTGGCTAGTTTAACCTTCGGGAGGACGGTCACCACTTTGTGATTCATGACTGGGGTGAAGTCGTAACAAGGTAACCCTAGGGGAACCTGGGGTTGGATCACCTCCTTATCTTGAAGTAAAACGTTTTAATGGGTATAAGATTTATTTAGGTCGATTATTTGCCATCCGTGGCTAATCGACACAGGTACATCCTGTACCAAGAGTGTTCACACAAATTGCCTGATAACGAAATAGAAGAAGTGCACACCTCATAAAATATGGGGCTATAGCTCAGCTGGGAGAGCGCCTGCCTTGCACGCAGGAGGTCAGCAGTTCGATCCTGCTTAGCTCCACCACTTTTTCTTCAAAAGAAAGAGACCAAACTTAACTTGTTCTAAGTGAACACATTAAGTTTGGTTTTTTACCGGAAACGTTCCGTACGTTTCTCGGGTTTTCCTCCATCCGTGGGGGTCAAACCAAAATTTTAGCCGAATGCGTGCTGAGATTAAGTTCTTTAACAATCTGGAAAGCTGATATAAATACCGGTATTTATATAGCACTCAACGGTGTCGCGCTGTTGTTTGTAACGTATAAATACCAAGCTATTGTTACTTCTTTTATCGGGAAGTGATGATGGTGGTCATGTTTCCTCCTCGGAAATGTGATCAACCCGATAACAAGCTTCTTATTTATAAGGAACTGTTATCAACTCTTATTCAAGACACACAATGTGTGCGTGAAAATGTCAGACTTTACAATTACTGTGGTTTAGTCACCACGGTGTACTTAATATTCTTTCGAGACTATTTAGGGTTGTATGGTTAAGTGACTAAGCGTATGTGGTGGATGCCTTGGCAGTTAGAGGCGATGAAGGACGTGTTAATCTGCGAAAAGCTTTGGTGAGGTGATAAAAACCGTTATAGCCAAAGATATCCGAATGGGGAAACCCACCCGTCGTAAGGCGGGTATCGCTACCTGAATACATAGGGTAGCGAGGCGAACCGGGAGAACTGAAACATCTAAGTACCCCGAGGAAAAGAAATCAACCGAGATTTCGTTAGTAGCGGCGAGCGAACGCGAATTAGCCCTTAAGTGGTTTGTAAGTTAGTGGAATCTACTGGAAAGTAGAGCGATACAGGGTGATAGCCCCGTACACGAAAATAAACTTACCATGAAATCGAGTAGGTCGGCACACGTGAAACGTTGACTGAACATGGGGGGACCATCCTCCAAGGCTAAATACTCCTAACTGACCGATAGTGAACCAGTACCGTGAGGGAAAGGCGAAAAGAACCCCTGTGAGGGGAGTGAAATAGAACCTGAAACCGCATACGTACAAGCAGTGGGAGCCCGATTTAGTCGGGTGACTGCGTACCTTTTGTATAATGGGTCAGCGACTTATATTTTGTAGCAAGGTTAACCGAATAGGGGAGCCGTAGCGAAAGCGAGTGTTAACTGCGCGTTTAGTTGCAAGGTATAGACCCGAAACCCGGCGATCTACCCATGGGCAGGTTGAAGGTTGAGTAACATCAACTGGAGGACCGAACACACGTATGTTGAAAAATGCGGTGATGACTTGTGGGTCGGAGTGAAAGGCTAATCAAGCCGGGAGATAGCTGGTTCTCCCCGAAATCTATTTAGGTAGAGCCTCGCACGAACACCATTGGGGGTAGAGCACTGTTAAGGCTAGGGGGTCATCCCGACTTACCAACCCTTTGCAAACTCCGAATACCAATGAGTGATATGCGGGAGACACACTACGGGTGCTAACGTCCGTTGTGAAGAGGGAAACAACCCAGACCGCCAGCTAAGGTCCCAAAGTACTAGTTAAGTGGGAAACGATGTGGAAAGGCATAGACAGCTAGGAGGTTGGCTTAGAAGCAGCCATCCTTTAAAGAAAGCGTAATAGCTCACTAGTCGAGTCGGTCTGCGCGGAAGATGTAACGGGGCTAAACTAGTCACCGAAGCTGCGGATTTGAACTTAGGTTCAAGTGGTAGGGGAGCGTTCTGTAAGCCGTTGAAGGTGTGTTGTAAAGCATGCTGGAGGTATCAGAAGTGCGAATGCTGACATGAGTAACGATAAGGGGAGTGAAAAACTCCCCCGCCGAAAGACCAAGGTTTCCTGTCCCATGTTAATCAGGGCAGGGTAAGTCGGCCCCTAAGGCGAGGCGGAAACGCGTAGTCGATGGGAAACAGATTAATATTTCTGTACTTCTATATATTGCGAAGGAGGGACGGAGTAGGCTAGGTGAGCACGGCGTTGGTAGTCCGTGTGAAAGATTGTAGGTGGGTGACTTAGGTAAATCCGGGTTGCTGTTAACACTGAGAGTCGAGACGAGTCTCTACGGAGATGAAGTCATTGATGCCATGCTTCCAGGAAAAGCTTCTAAGCTTCAGATATATAGGAACCGTACCCCAAACCGACACAGGTGGTTAGGTAGAGAATACTAAGGCGCTTGAGAGAACTCGGGTGAAGGAACTAGGCAAAATAGTACCGTAACTTCGGGAGAAGGTACGCTCTCTGGTGTGAATCCCTTGCGGAGTAAGCACAGGAGAGTCGAAGTAACCAGGTGGCTGGAACTGTTTATTAAAAACACAGCACTGTGCAAAATCGAAAGATGACGTATACGGTGTGACGCCTGCCCGGTGCCGGAAGGTTAATTGATTGGGTTAGCTCTGCGAAGCTCATGATCGAAGCCCCGGTAAACGGCGGCCGTAACTATAACGGTCCTAAGGTAGCGAAATTCCTTGTCGGGTAAGTTCCGACCTGCACGAATGGCGTAATCATGGCCACACTGTCTCCACCCGAGACTCAGTGAAATTGAAATTGCGGTTAAGATGCCGTATACCCGCGGCTAGACGGAAAGACCCCGTGAACCTTTACTATAGCTTGACAGTGAACATTGCTCCTACATGTGTAGGATAGGTGGGAGGCTTTGAAGATGCGTCGCCAGATGTGTTGGAGCCAACCTTGAAATACCACCCTTGTATGCGTGATGTTCTAACCTAGGGCCCTCATCGGGCTTGGGGACACTGTCTGGTGGGTAGTTTGACTGGGGCGGTCTCCTCCCAAAGAGTAACGGAGGAGCACGAAGGTTGGCTAAGTACGGTCGGACATCGTACGGTTAGTGCAATGGCATAAGCCAGCTTAACTGCGAGACAGACACGTCGAGCAGGTACGAAAGTAGGTCATAGTGATCCGGTGGTTCTGTATGGAAGGGCCATCGCTCAACGGATAAAAGGTACTCCGGGGATAACAGGCTGATACCGCCCAAGAGTTCATATCGACGGCGGTGTTTGGCACCTCGATGTCGGCTCATCACATCCTGGGGCTGAAGTCGGTCCCAAGGGTATGGCTGTTCGCCATTTAAAGTGGTACGCGAGCTGGGTTTAGAACGTCGTGAGACAGTTCGGTCCCTATCTGCCGTGGGCGTTTGAGAATTGAAGAGGGCTGCTCCTAGTACGAGAGGACCGGAGTGGACGAACCGCTGGTGTTCGGGTTGTTATGCCAATAGCATTGCCCGGTAGCTACGTTCGGAACTGATAACCGCTGAAAGCATCTAAGCGGGAAACAGGCTTTGAGATGAGTTCTCACTGGAGCTTTAAGCTCCCTAAAGGGTCGTTGGAGACTACAACGTTGATAGGTCAGGTGTGTAAGGGTTGTGAGGCCTTGAGCTAACTGATACTAATTGCCCGTGAGGCTTAACCATACAACACCTAAATAGTTTTGTATGAAGTTTGACACACTCTATGAGTGACACGTACACATGTGCGAATAAGAGATTAAAACGTATTTATAGTTCAATGAAAATAATTTTTTGTTGAAAGGCTTTCAAGATTGACCTTTTTTGTCTAGCGACAATAGCGATGTAGACCCACCTGATCCCATTCCGAACTCAGAAGTGAAATGCATTAGCGCCGATGGTAGTGTGGGAGTTCCCATGTGAGAGTAGGACATTGCTAGGCTTCTAATACTAAAAGCCCGTTACTGATGTGACGGGCTTTTAAACTCTAGAATTTAGTAAATTTCTTAAGTTTGTTAAATTCTAAAGTTTTGTTTAGCGACAATAGCGATGTAGACCCACCTGATCCCATTCCGAACTCAGAAGTGAAATGCATTAGCGCCGATGGTAGTGTGGGAGTTCCCATGTGAGAGTAGGACATTGCTAAACGCCTATTTCAACCTAGTAATAGGTTACCCCGTGGAGGGGTTCCCGAGTGGCCAAAGGGATCAGACTGTAAATCTGACGGCTCAGCCTTCGGTGGTTCGAATCCACCTCCCTCCACCATTTTTTCTTAGCCATATTATACCAATCGCAATAACCCATTCATTATTTATACTTGCCTTAATGGCCAATTACATTGTTATTTAATAATTAGAACACTTCTTATTAAAATAAATGCCTCACCTATATGACGTAGATGCTTAGGTTCGGTCTGAAACGGTGAACTTGTGTATTTGACAATTTATTCTTCGTATAAAATAGGTCAATTCATTAATGCGTTTGGTATTAATTGTTGTTTAAGCTTCTTTTTCTATTGCTTCATCATATTTCTTTTTTAATTTCTGATATCTAAAGTACGATTCTGAATTGACTGATAATTGATTAAACTCTCTTGTTAGGAGTTTCGCTTTGATTATGTCTTTATCTCTAGCTGTTAAGTGTTCAATTGAAACAATAATGGCTTGGTAAAGATTTAATTTTATTCCTATATGATAAGGGAATAGTGTTAATGCTTGAGTTAATTTATCAATAGCTAATTTGTAATGGCCTGTTCGGTAAAGATTAGTACCAATTTCTAATGCAATCTGTGCTTCTGCTTTATTTTTGTCACTGATGGGTTGCTCAATAATTTTTGATATCTCTAGCATTAATTCAGTATCGTCAGGGTTTGATTCAGCTAGCGCGTTAATTAGGTTTTTGCCCATTTCTTTTTTATTAAGTGATATTAAGTATTTGGCTATTGATAACGTACCTTTTGCTGAATAATTATCGCTTTCTTTTTTGAGTAATCTTTCTGCTTCGGTTAATGCTGTTAAGGATAATGAAAAATCTTTAACTTTATCATGCAAACGAGAGGTTAATAACAATGAGATTACTTTAAGTTCTGGTTGTTTAAAGTCTCGTGTCATTTTTTTTAATGCATTAAACACCTTGGTGTTGAGTTGCTTAATTTGATAAGTCGAGAGTTGATCGGCATATTCTAAAAGTGCTTCTGCAAAATTAATTGTATTTTCTGGTTTCCGATGAATAGAGTGATAGGCTAAATCATGTGTGTTTTTATAAGCATTAGTTGCTTTTTCGAAGTTTTGATTAGCTAAGCACTGTTCAGCGTATTTTTTCAGACGAGGAACTGATCTAGGCGAAATGCCAATGGCTTTTTCTAGTATACGTTCAGCCTCTATAGGTTCCTCTAGTAATTGATAAGTTTTTGCTAGCCAGTCGTAAGAAGAAAGATAATGGGGATAGCTTTCAATTAATTTATTTAAATAGTTTTTTGCTGTTAAATAGTCTTTATTGATTATGGCGATTTTGCTTAAACCTATAACAGCCCATTGGCAGTTTTCTTCATTTTCGTAAGATAAATAAATTTCTTTTGCAAGATCATATTGTTCAAGTTCGTAGTATTGGCGTGAAATAATACCTAAACATTCATTTTTATATAGATTATTTTTTTCTGCCATTGCATTAGCTAGGGTAATAACATCATTATAATTGTTGTTATCCATAGCCGTATAAATTGGAGCCATTGCTTTCTTTTTTCGTAGGCATTTCTCTAAACGCGTTGATATTTCACCTAAAGTATAGGGTTTTGTAAGGTAATCATCAGGTTTGTGTTCTAAAGCAGCTAATACCATAGATTGTGATATTTCTGCTGTTATCATAATAATTGTACAATGACGTGATATTAAATTTTTAACCCGTAACTCTTCTAATATTTGTTGACCATTCTTACGGTCTTCACCTAAATCGTAACCGAGTAAAATTACATCGTAGCCAATGTTTTCGCATTTAGAAATAATATCTGGGGCGTGCTGACTTGTATCAATACGGAGTGCATTAATACTTTGAGCAAATTGCTTTAATATTTCTCGGGATTGGCGAATGCCATCTATAATTAAAATATTTTTTTCATAACATACAGCATCAAGCATGAAATACCTTTTATATCATTAAGATAATGACGTGTAACAAAATCCATTAGCGTAACTTTACCAGTTATTTACTCGTAATATAAGTAACAGATTTGCCTATATAACGATAAAGAATTAAAACCTGATCGTTGTAAGTAAATTGCCTTAACTACTACTATAATGTAAGCTTCAGCGCCGCGATTGGCGGTATATAGTGAATTGAGTATATTATGAGTTTTACATCTTTAGGCCTTTCGACAGAAATTCTTACCGCTTTATCTGAAAAAGGTTATGAAAACCCTTCCCCTATTCAAGAACAAGCTATTCCTGCCGTATTGTCTAGAAAAGACGTTATGGCTGCTGCTCAAACGGGTACAGGTAAAACTGCAGGTTTTACTTTACCTATATTAGAAATTCTATCTAAAGGTAATAAAGCAAAACCTAACCAAGCGCGTAGTTTAATTTTAACGCCTACACGTGAGTTAGCCGCTCAAATTGCTGTCAATGTAGATACTTATAGTAAGTATTTATCACTAAGTTCTACAGTAGTATTCGGTGGTGTTAAAATTAATCCTCAAATGATGAGATTACGTCAAGGTGCGGATATAGTTATTGCCACGCCTGGTAGGTTGTTAGATTTATTTAATCAAAAAGCCATCCGATTTGATCAGCTTGAAGTATTGGTATTAGATGAAGCTGACAGAATGCTTGATATGGGGTTTCTTAGAGATATAAAGAAAATATTGTCATTTTTACCTAAACAGCGACAAAACTTACTTTTCTCAGCAACATTTTCTGACGATATTCGTGATCTTGCTCGTGGTTTAGTTAATAATCCTGTTGAAATCTCTGTCACACCTAAAAATTCAGCGGCTGAATCAGTTTCACAATTGGTTTATCCGGTAGATAAAAAGAAAAAGCCAGAGCTATTAACGCAGCTAATAAAAGATAATGATTGGCAACAAGTGCTGGTATTTATGAAAACCAAACATGGTGCTAATAAGTTAACTAAAGTTTTAGAAGGTGCTGGGATAAAAGCAGCGGCAATTCATGGCAATAAAAGCCAAGGAGCACGTACAAAAGCTTTAGCTAACTTCAAAGAAGGTACTATTAGTGTGTTAGTTGCAACAGATATAGCAGCGCGCGGAATTGATATTGACCAACTACCACAAGTGGTTAATTTTGAATTACCTAATGTACCCGAAGATTATGTTCATCGTATAGGTAGAACAGGTCGAGCAGGTGCTAGTGGTCATGCTGTTTCATTGGTATGTGCAGATGAAATAGACTTACTCAACGACATACAACACGTTATGCAGAAATTTATTCCCCGTGAAATATACGAAGGCTTTGCACCGTTTAACGAATTACCAGAATCAAGAACACTAAGACCATTAAAACAACAACGATCTAAAAAACCTAAAGCGAGCTTTGAACATAAAGATGGTCAAAGATCCGCAGATAATGCGCGCGGGCATAAGCCTAAAAGTAAAAACCAAAATCATAAAGTAGGGAGTAACCCACAAAGCCGTTCGGCTCGTAAACCTAATGCACAAAAGAGTGCTTCAAAAGATCCCTATTCAGCATCAAGGTAAATCTATTATTTGTGATTTGTAGCAAGCCATTTGTCTAAGTTGTTGGCAAAGGCTTGTCTATCATTTTGACTAATTGGTGGTACGCCACCTGTTTGAATTCCGCTAGATCTTAATGTATCCATAAAATCCCTCATATTAAGCTTTTGTTTAATATTGTGTGTTGTATACAGTTCGCCTCTAGGATTTAAAGCAATACAACCTTTTTCAACGACTTCAGCCGCAAGTGGAATATCAGCCGTAATAACTAAGTCTTTTACCTCGGCTCTTTTCACTATTTCGTCATCGGCTACATCAAACCCTGAATTGACTTGAACAAAGTTAATAAACTTAGAAGGTGGTGTTTTCAAGAAGTGATTAGCAACAAGTGTAACTTCAATTTTTGCTCGTTCAGCGGCTCTAAAAAGAATGTCTTTTATTACGATAGGACATGCATCAGCATCTACCCAAATTTTCATTTATTATTCCTGTTATTATCATGCGATGCATCTTTATGGTGCAATAGAAACACATTGATTTTTAATTGTTCAATTTTGTCTGTTTTAAGGCCATTATTAAAGCATTAAATAGGATAATCGCTATTTTGAGGTTATATTAAAGTGGAACGAAAACTGCTTAGTTAAAACATATACTATTTATTAGCTATTCATTACAAAGAGAAATAAAGATGAACAAACCACAAAGAGATATCACCTTAAGATTTTTAGCTGAGCCACAAGATGTAAATTTTGGTGGTAAAGTTCATGGTGGCGCCGTAATGAAATGGATCGATTTAGCCGCTTACGCATGTGCAGCAGGTTGGAGTGGTCGTTACTGTGTTACTGCATATGCGGGTGGTATTAAGTTTGTTGCACCTATTCATGTTGGTAGTTTGGTTGAAGTATCAGCTAAAGTTATTTATACGGGAACGTCATCAATGCACATAGCGTTAGAAGTAAATGCATGTGATCCGAAGTCTCTTATTCGTCGTAAAACCACCCACTGTATTGTTATTATGGTTGCGGTTGATGAAACAGGTCAAAAAATTCAAATTCCAGAATACATTCCTGAAACTGAAGAAGATATTTCTCAGCATAATGCAGCGATAAAATTGATGGAAATGAGAAAGAAAATAGGCGATGAAATGGAAATTTTTGCCATTTAAACTTTTAAAAGGTTAGGAATATGGCTAACGAAAACAATTTACATAAAATACTAAACCTTAATGATGAGAGTAGAGTAACCTATTTTTTAAAAGAGGTGCGTGAGCATCAAACTATTTGGATACTAACCGATGAGCATGGTTGTGTCATGTTAAATACGGAAGATGAAGATTGCGTGCCGGTTTGGCCTTCAAAAGAAACAGCTGAACTATGGATTAATGAGGAATGGAATACATGTAAAGCGGAAGCTATAAGCCTAAATAAATGGTATAGCCGCTGGACACAAGGTTTGTTAGATGATGAACTCGCCATCGTTGTATTTCCTAACACTAACGAGCAAGGTGTTGTGTTATACCCTGATGAGTTAGAAGATGAATTAAGAAAAAAATAATGAAACCAAATGTTACTTTTTAATGTGTAGTAATATAATAAATAAGTTTACTCTTAAGTGAGTATTCATTTAAGCTACGAGTAAAGTTAGTTTAATGAGGGATTTAATCAATATGAAAAAAATATTAACAAGTATAGTCGTTGCATCTTCATTTGTTGTTGCTGCATCAGCAATGGCAGATACCGCCAAGTCGTTAAAGCAAGCTGAAAAAACTGCTCATACACGTCAAGCCGTATTTGGTTTGCTAGGTAGCAATATGGGCCCGTTAGGCGCTATGGCAAAAGGTAAAATGCCATTTGATGCTAAAGCGGTAGAAAAACATGCTTTACGCATTAATCAATTATCATTAATGATTGCCGATTATATGAGTACCAATACATCAGGTTTTAAAGTTAAAACAGAAGCTTCAAATGATGTTTGGACCAAACCTGAATTATTTGAAAAGCGTACAGAAGCATTAGTATCAGCTTCAGCCGACTTATTAAAAGTTGCAAAGTTAGGTAATGAATCTGCTACTAAAAAAGCTATCGGTGAAGTAGGAAAATCTTGTGGCGGCTGTCATGATGATTTTAAAGTCGACTAAATAGTTTTTAAAAATGATAAAAAAGCGCTGCTATTAGAAATAATAGCAGCGCTTTTTAGTATCTAAGTTTAAGTTGTCTATTTAATCAGTGAGTTAATAATATTCTTCTATTACGGGAGCATTTATAATAACTAACCAATATACAAAAGCCGCAACAGCTATAGCTGTTATAATCGCAATAATAATTTTTGAATGCTTTATTGCATCTTTTTCAGATACTTCTTCAGAGCTTTTCTTTCCTGTGATCATTGAAGCAACTAATGCTTTCTTTTTAACAACCTTATAAAAAATAATGGCAAGTATATGTAAGGCTATTGCCGCTAAAATCACATTAAAACTATTACGATGGAAAAAGGTAATAACTTTTTCAAGACTGCCAGTAACTTCTCCGTAATAAGGGCCTGATGTAAATATATCGTCATTCATAAATAAGCCACTTATCGCTTGTAGTAAAATTATTACTAACATAAATACAACCATTAAACTACCTAATGGATTATGTCCTGGATAAGCCGCTGATTGTTGATCGTTTTTATTTTTTATATAGTTTATTAGTTTGTTTGGTGTAGGAATAAAATGTTTAAATTTAGCATGAGTCGTACCTATAAATCCCCATAATATTCTAAACAGCATCAATCCCAGTGCGACATAACCAAAAATAAGATGATAATCGATTAAATCGTTGTCTTGATCGGAGGTATACCAAGCACCTAATATTGTTAGCACTAATACCCAATGAAAAAGCCTAAGAGGTAAATCCCAAATTAAATATTTTTTTGCCATAATCATTCAACCTTTTTGCAGAGGTGAACATTATAAGAGGTTCGTTAGAAATGGCTATTTTATCAAGAACATTAATTGTAAAAATTAGCTACATTACTCAATGTTGAAACTTCTCTGATACAATAGCGACATTAAAAATTTATTGTTGTGAAATTGTATGAGCTTTACCTCTTTAGCGTTAAATCCTGCTTTATTAAAAGCAATTGAAGAGTCTGGTTATGAAAAGCCTACTCCTATTCAACTTGCCACTATTCCTGTTATTTTAAAACATAAAGATGTTATGGCTGGAGCACAAACAGGTACAGGTAAAACCGCGGCTTTTACGCTCCCTATTTTGCATCATTTATTATCTCAAAAAACAACGCGTACTGTTAAAGCTCTTGTTTTAACACCTACGCGTGAGTTAGCTCAGCAAGTATTTAAAAATATAGAGACCTACGCTAAATATACCGATATTAAATCAGTGCTTGTTTATGGTGGTGTAAGTATTAAACCACAAACTGAAGCTATAAATGCGGGTGCCGACATTATTGTTGCTACACCAGGTCGATTATTAGACCACTTAATTAATGGTTCGCTGACTTTGGCTGATTTACAGTACTTAGTGTTTGATGAAGCCGATAGAATGCTAGATATGGGCTTTAAAGATGAGATTACTAATATTTTAAAAAGAGTGCCTGCTGAGCGTCAAACCTTACTGTTTTCAGCAACTTTTGACGACAGTATTTTTAAGCTAAGTAAAACCTTATTAAATGATCCTCAATTAATCGAAGTGGGTGAACGTAATACAGCAGCAAAAGATGTTGAGCAAATTGTATATACCGTAGATGCGGACAGAAAACGCGAGTTAACTTCTTTTTTAATTGGCTCTAAAAACTGGCGACAAGTCCTGATTTTTACACGTACTAAACAAGGCGCTGATGAGCTTGCAAAAGAAATGTGTAAAGATGGGATTAAAACACAATCTATTCATGGCGATAAATCGCAGGGCGCACGAGATAAAGCCCTTGCTGAATTTAAAGAAGGCAAAACAAGAGCTCTTGTTGCGACAGATGTTGCTGCGCGCGGTATTGATATTATCGATTTACAATACGTTATTAATTACGAATTACCCTATGTAGCTGAAGATTATATTCATCGTATTGGAAGAACGGGTAGAGCAGGTAAAGCCGGTTTAGCCTTATCACTCATGAGTCCGGATGAAGAGTGGCTGTTAAAGGCGGTTGAAGATGTTCTTGATACACAATTGTTACCACAGTGGTTGCCTGGCTATGAACCTGACCTGACTAAGCCACCTAAAAGTGGAAGAAAAAAACAAAGTCCTCCGTCTAAAAAAAATGCTAGAAAGAAAGCGCTAGGCGCTCAGTCAAATCGTAGAAAACGATAATTTATATGATGTTATTGGCTAGTTTTTAGTATTCTTGATATATACCCGTTATCAATCAAGAGGCGTATTTCAGAGCACTTGAGCGATATCAATTCAAGATACAGATTTCAGTTGGGCCAAAAAATTAGGCACAAATTACGTGGAACGTGAAATCTGTGCCTATAAATTTTTTAATTATCTTTAAGTCGTCAATCAATTAACTTGGTATTAGTTTAGTGATTTGCTACTGAACCATTTCAACAATACCTATATCAGCGTATTGTCCCCCAATAGTTTGATGAGTATGAACAGAAATAACATTATTTCCACCTAAGTTCAGTGCGGCTTTTGCTGCCGCAGTCATCTTAATATGAGAATAGCCACTGGTATATCCGTTAAACTCTCCTGCTAATATCCCGTTTATATAAACAAGCGCTTCATCATCATGGTGGATTTCAAAATATAGATTATCTAATTGTTGAGAGTTTAAATTATCTAATATAAACGTTTGACGCATCCATAAATCAGCTGTATTCCAAACTGTTCTTACAACTGTACCTGGTGTTTCTACAGTACCAAAACCTGCGTCGCCTGTTTTCCAAGACGAATCATTAAATTCAACTGCTTGCCAACCTGCACTAGGAGCAGTGGTGGTATATTGCCAACTGATCGCTTGATTTTTAGCGCTTGGAACAATGTCATTGAAGGTTAAAGGTATTCCTTGATTCAACTTTTTGAGGCGAGCCAGATCATTCCCTTTTATCCGTTTTCGATCGTAGGTTAGAAGACCATTTTCCTCTCCTTCTACATCGGTGAGTTGTGTATAAACATAGGCGCTCAATCCTTGTGTATCTTTCCACTCGTAAAGTGTTTTAACTTTACTACCATAAGACTCGAAGAAGTTTAGATCGTCGAACACCTGTCCAGCATAAGTATGCCCACCACCTATTTGCCATAAATGATTTGGAATTTCGTAAGTGATCCCTCCATATTCACCGTTAACTTTAACACGTCCTGCTGTTTCAGCATCTGTTGGAACGCATGGGCCCGGATAGCAATGACTATCTTTGACGTGTCCTCCATTATAATCTTCCCAGCCACTTGTTTGGCTTACTACTCGGCTTGGGTCAAAGGAAATAGCCCAATCAGTAACGCGATTAGAACCTTCCTCAAGAAACTGCCCCCATTGCTCGTTAAAAATTACCCACATAATAATAGAGGGGTGGTTATGAAGTTTTTCCATCATGATCTGCAGCTCTTGTTCCCACATAACATCTTCATTACCTCGCAGATCTAGATTTCTACTTGGCATATCTTGCCACACTAATAGTCCTAGCTTATCTGCCCAATAGTACCAACGGTCAGGCTCTACTTTTATGTGCTTGCGAGTCATATTGAAGCCTAACTTTTTGGTTATTTCTAAATCATACTTTAGTGCTGCATCATTTGGTGCCGTCATGATACCGTCAGGCCAGTATCCTTGATCTAATGGGCCTCTTTGGAATAAAAATTGATTATTGAGGTACATTTTCTGGTAACCTCCATCAGCCACTATAGAAATTTTTCTCATTCCAAAATAACTACCTACGGAGTCAATGATCGAGTTTCCATTTTTCAAGTCAATTTTCAGATCGTAGAGAAAGGGATTATCGGGAGACCATAGAGTGGGATTTGGAATAGTTATAGTAAATTCAGAACCTACATTTTGCGCTATTGCTGAAGCTACCGACATACCTTCCGATGTTATCGATGCATCGACTAGAAGATCGTTCGTATCACCCTTGACATTAATGATTAGACTTACAGTATTGTTGTCAATATTAGGAGTCAGTTTAATACTATCTATATGACTTGCTGGCACAGGCTCCATCCATACTGTTTGCCAAATTCCTGTTGTTGCAGTATAAAAAATATCGTGAGGGGTTTCTGCTTGTTTTCCTATAGCTTGACTGCTTGCTCCTGTATCATCAAAAACACGAACTATAATTTCTTGATTGCCCGTTGAATTCAATGAATCCGTAATATCATAAGAAAATGAATCATAACCTCCTTTATGGATACCTTGACTTTGACCATTGACAAATACCTCGGATTCAAAATCAACCGCTCCAAAATGTAATAGGATTCGTTGATCATGCCAATTGGTGGGGATGTTGATTACTTTGCGATACCAAAGGTGATCCCAGCCTTGCATTACACCGGATAAGGCAGATTCAATCGCAAAAGGTACAAGCACAGCTTGAGGAAAGTTTTGATTGCTGGGGAGGATCTCTCCAGCAATTCCTTCTTTCACTTGCCAGATTCCATTTAAATTGTCCCATTCTGTGCGAGTCATTTGCATTCTAGGGTAGTCTTGATGGACATTGTCAGGAGACAGGTTATTAGAAAAGTCTGTCATCAAAGCAGCCGTTCCTTTAGTCCACACTGGTTCAATCCAGACAGAGTTCCCGTCGCTAGCTGCTTTTACAATAAGGTTGTCAAATGATGAGTTGGCCATAAATGATCTCACCCCTATACTGCCAGATGTGTAGCTAGTGTCGTTGATATTTATTTGGGGAATACCATCGAGATAAACCTGCAAATTGGAGCCAATAGCGATAACCTTTAATCGATAGGTTACACCTGTTTTAATTCCCGCAGCTACAGACTGTAATAAAGTCCAATTATTATCCATTTTGCCAAGCGTGATATTTCCATTGTCTTCAATTCCTGCATAGTAGCCGCTGAATGAGTCAGCACCAATGCTAGGATTGATGATGCGAAATATAACTCCTGCATTACCTGAGGAATTTAAAGTGATGTCTGCTTCGTATTCAAAATCAGTAACATTAACGTTATCTGCTACCGACTTATAACCTGGGCCACTATTAACGTGATATTGATTGTCATTTATTTGCCAAACTCCATCATATATTGTCCAATCGTTGTCGTTTCCGTCATTAAAATCATCACTGAAAAGCGCACCTTGAATATTACCTGTTGAAAATAAGTTTTTTGCTTCTGTTCCTGATAGCGCATCATTATAAACTTTCACTTCATCGATCGCGCCAGAAAAGTAATCAACATTTTCGCCTAGCCATTGTCCTCTTCCTATAGCTGTATCGCCTGAAGCACTCCAAGGCGTTGTAAATGATTGGTTTGACGCCAAGAGACCATTAACATACAGTCTTATTTCCTGAGCAGTTGCATCATACATTCCAATTAAGTGATACCAAGTATTAGGTAGAGGATTAAAACTGGCTTCAGCTCGAATTACATTAGCAGTAACTGAATCACTATCAAGCATCGAAAATGCAAACTTGTCAAACTGGGTTTTCTGTAAAAAGAAACCACTGAGGTTTACCCCATCTTGGGAGACTGCGGTTTGCCAACCTGAGGTTGAGTCTAACTTAACCCAAGCGGCAACAGAGAATGAAGACATAGTATTAATAGCGGAGCCTGATATTTCAACAGAATCACTTACTCCATTGAACTGTAAGGCGTTTTCTAGATAGCCCGTTGTTATCCACGTTGCACCTTGTACAGAACCATCGTTACTACCAGTTGAATCAGCAACAATACTTCCTGTTCCTTCATCAATAGCCCACGCATGTTCTAAATTGTTAGCCAGAGTTACTTTTGATACCCCAGCTAGAAGCAAACTGATAAATATTAAAAATACTCCATTTATATTACTTTTTACAAACCATGCTTTCATGGTATTTCCTTATAATTGCTTGTTACGTTATGAGTGATATTTTTTGTTTTTACATAGATAAAAAATGTTCAATCTTTGATTGACTGCGTTTTAGATAAGTATAGTGACTAGCATTGTTAATATTATTAATTAATCTAATATTAATGAAGTGAACACTTACGTTGCTTTTTTACTATTAAACCTAAAAAGCAGTTATATCAATTTATTATAAAAAATGTTTATTAATTTGTAATAGATATCAATATAAACAAATAATTTATTTAAAACATATTAACATTATAAAATGTAACAACTTATTTAAAGTTGGCTATAAATTAAACGCAATATAAACAGATCTTTATTGTGTATTGTTAACAAAAAAAGATTGACAAGCATGTTGTCGCGGCACTAGAGTGTCATAAGTGGTTAATTTCATATGTTGGGTATGGAATTGCTGTTCATTTGCTAGAATTAAATAATTATAAATAGAATGTTTATGGGAGATACAAAGTGAACGCAAGTAAAAAGTTTAAATTTAATGCTGTTTGCTTAGCTGTTTTTTCAGTTTTGAGTGCTAGTGCTAACGCACAGGATGCACTAGAAGATGAGAAAAAAATAGCTAAGGCTAAGGCAGAGCAAGAACAAGAGCAAATTGAAGTCATTGAAGTTACGGGCTTACGTGGTAGTTTAATAAAGTCCCTCAATGATAAACGATTTTCTAAAAACGTAGTTGATACAATTAACGCTGAAGATGTTGGTAAAAATACAGACCAAAATATAGCTGATGCTTTAGGTCGTATTACAGGTGTATCGATTGTTCAAAATCAAGGTGAAGGTTCTCAAATAACAATTCGTGGGGCTACTTCTAACCAAAATAATATTAGTCTTAATGGACAACAATTAACATCAACAGATTTTAACCAAGCGGTTGATTTAAGCTCTTATTCGGCAGACGCACTTTCAAGATTAGAAGTTGTTAAAACTCCTAGTGCTGATCATGATGAAGGCTCTTTAGGTGGTAGCGTTAACTTAGTTACTATTAAACCATTAGACCGTGTGGACAAAGATCCTATTCGTACCTTAGAAGTACAAGGAAGATATAATGAATTTGCTGATGAAACAGACAGTAAAATTCAGTTCACATTAACAGAAACTTTTCTTGATGACACTTTAGGTTTAGCACTTAGCGCATATCAAGACTCTAATAGTACACGTCGCGATCAATATCGAGTGGGTGACTTTATTGAGTCTAGCACACTTAGAACAGCATCTGACCTGAATGGTAATGTAATCAGTGACGTTATTGCAATTGAGCATCAAAGTACTGAATATTCACTTCATCAAGATACTTCTGATCGTCAAGGCTTGACGCTAGGTCTTCAATGGATCCCAACTGACCAGACTGAAATTTCATACGACCTAACATATAGTAAACAAGATCGTCGCAGAACAAATGACACTATCAAAAGTCGTTCTACTGCAAGTAGTCCAGGCTTATTTGAGGGAGAAAATAACCTCAACAATAATAATGATGCTCAATATATTTCAACATTTACAGACCCGTTTGCTGATTGGTTGGTTGTAGATACAGACACTAATACATTAGTTAAGAATACTACTCGTTTTGCAGCTGGTGACGTTAGTCGTACGAATAATGCGACAGAAGAAACTAACTTAAGTACAACCTTAAAAATAGATCAATACATTACTGACGATTTAAAAATGTCAGTTGCATTAGGCCATTCTAAAAGTAAAAGCGAGAGTGATCCTTACAATGCTTTTAGTAACCTGCAAAACTTTGGGCAAGCTCCAGCTCAACTATTAGTTGATGCAGGGAGAGATGCACAACCAGTTGGTTATGATTGTACTACCGGAGAATGTAGAATAGTGGCAGGTACAGCCATTATGGATCTTGGTACTGAAATTTTTGATCGTTATACAGATGAAGAAGGTATTAGTCGAGCTGCATGGTACGATAACACTAATGTATTAACAGGGTTTAACCCTTCTGATTTAGATGTTTTTAACTTAAGCAGTATTTCTCAAAGAGATGTGACAGTTGAAGATACACTAAATAATGCTCAAATAGATTTTGATTGGGATGTTGAGCTAGGTCCTATCACTCAATTTGAATTCGGTGCGAAAATTAGCCAACGTAAAAAAGATGTTGATAATCAAAACTACCGATTCACTTCAACGTCTGCAACCGAAGTATTAGAAGATCCTATTACTGGTCAACCTATTGTTATTAATAATGGTGATATTCGAAGCATTAGAGCAAGCTTGATCGCTAGAGAAGGTGGCAGCGGTGTTGATGACTTTATGGAAAGTTTAGGTTATGAAAGCGACAATGTAACTCAAGGCTTATCTCCTATTAATATTAGAAGTGCTCTTGATCTTCTTTTTGATAATGAAGATGTAATAAGAACACCAAACAATACAGAAACAAGAAATACAGAACTTGATACTAAATCAGTTTACTTTAAAGCTAACTTCGAGTTTTTAGATGGCGATTTAACCGGTGATATTGGTGTTCGTTATGTAGAAACAGAAGTTGAGGCTGAAGGTTATGCTGGTGCACAATGGTGGAGTTTTGGTGGTGATAGTCTTGCCCGTGAATTTGACTTTACTAAATTAAAAGAATTACGTGACACAAGCCTACCAGCATGTCCTGAGTATGATACTAGCGATACAGGTTATGCACACAAATATAACAGAGTAGATGGTTTAGGTTGGGATACCTCTTCAGGTCCAGATCCATCAGGTTGGACACGTATACCTGATGCTGGACCATGTCATGACCCATTTTATGCTGATTGGTTTTCTCTAGTTTCAGCTGACCCTACTATTAAAACGTATCCTGAAGGACATGCTAATGCAGGTGAGGATATTGTTAATGCTACTTGGATAAATATGTGGCGTTATACAGATGCTAGTGGTAGTCATCAAAATGAATTCGGTGATCCTAGTTTAACTACAGCTCCATTCACATGGGATGGAAGTGTTGCTGGCGCTTTAGATACTACAGGTTATACATCTACAGCCTTAACAGATAATCAGGTAATGTCTTTACCTACAAATGATTCATATAAATATACAAATGTATTACCGAGTTTGAATCTTAATTATGTTATTTCTGAAGAACTAGTAGCCCGTTTTGCCATATCTAAAACAATGACAAGACCTAAAATAGATTCATTAAGACCTGGTTTTTCTTTAACTCAAAACTCTTACTGGAGTGGTGAAACTTCTAATATAAACAGTCGATTAACTCAGTTTAATACAAGATTAGATCCATTAGAGTCAAAAAATATAGACGTATCGTTGGAATGGTATTTTAATCCTTCATCTATGTTGAGTGTTGCGATTTTTAATAAGGATATGTCTAACTTCGAAACGACAGAAACCTTCCAAGCTTATCTTGACGACTTTAGACCAGCAGTAACAGCTGGTGAAGCAGTTAACCCTAATGAATTATATTTATTTGAAGGTGACGATCTTAATAACTGTATCGGATTAACAGCAACGGCTGGTTCACCATTCGATAAAAGTTTACCTATTCCTCTTTCAGATGATTTAGGTTTGTTATGTGATGAATATAATATTAATAAACGTATTAATGGTGACGGTGCTGAAATTACGGGTGTAGAGCTTGGTTACTCTCAAACGTATGACTTTTTACCAGGGGTTTTCAGTGGTCTAGGTGTATCAGCTAACTATACATATCAAGACAGTAGTTATGATGCTCAGATCGGCTCAAATGGCGAACCTTTACCTGAGTACCCAGTTGCAGATACACCTAAGCATTCTTATAACTTAACTACATTCTGGGAGAAGAATGGTCATCAAGTTAGGTTAAGTTATCGTGGTACTTCTGATTCATTGGTAGGAACTGATTTTAACACTGGTCAAAGTGGTAGAACTTGGAACAGAGGTAGCCTTTGGAATGAAGGGCGTAATTCACTAGATTTATCAGCGTCTTATAAAGTTAATGACGCAGTAACAATTAGTTTTCAAGCAGTTAATTTAACTGATGCCGAGTTTAGAACTTACTTTACAAGTAGAACGTTAAACGTGGAACGCGTTGCAGCTGATAATCTAGAGGGCTTCGAATATGTTGAATATAACGAAGGTAACCCATTAGAAGGTGATGCAACTAAATCGCGTACTTATACTCGATTTAAAACAGGCAGAACGTTCCGTTTAGGTGTACGCGCTAACTTTTAAAATTAATTAAAATAGGTGTGTAGCTCTGTGAAGTTTATACACCTTTTTAAAAAAAATGGTAATTTACTATGAAAATTATAAAAAAATCTTTACTAATTGGTGCTATATCTACAGCACTGTTTGGTTGTGGTGATGAATCCTATAAACCAGACGTAAAAACTTCAAATGTGGCTCCTGTTGTTTCAAGTAACATTCAATTTACCGCTCATGAAACAGATGATGGTGAACGAATTTATTTATTAGGGACTGCATCAGGAAAAGAGGCAAATACTAATAACGGCGCTGCAGGTGTTACTGACGCAGATGGTGACGTGTTATTTGTGACTAATTTTACTGCAGATACAGATGATTTGACTGGCTTTGAATTTTTAGGGAATGCAATATTTGTACGTCCTTCTGCGTTGGCTAGTACATTAGATACTGGTGAAACAAAAACTGTTGTATTTTCGTATGATGTTTCTGATGGAACTGAAACATCAACTCGAACAGCAACACTGTCTGTGACAGGTGAAGATGTCGCACCTATAATTATCGGTGATTTAGTGGGTAATTACACTAAGGATGCAGGTACTGGCACTTTAAACTTATTAATAAATGCTAGTGATGCTGATGGTGAGCCACTAACTGCATCTAACCTTGTCGCAAGTGCAGATAACCGCTTTGTTTTGCCTTCGTCACTCAATGAAAATAATGAGTTGGTGCTAGATATAGCAAGTATTGCTAGCCAAGTCGCAGATGGCGAAAAAGTAACACTTAATTATACATATCAAATTAGCGATCATAATCACGATTTAACTCGAAACTTAATGATTAATATTTTGGGTGTTAAAGATGTTCCTGGTGCACCATTAATTAGTAGTTATTTTTTAAATGATGAGTTAAACGAAACAGACACATCAAAAGTTTATGATCTAGTTGCTGATGTAGTTGACCGTGAAGGTGACGCTATAATAGTTAAAAACGTTAAATTAAATGGTGCTGAAGCTTTGATGTATGGCGCTAAATTAGAGGGTAATAATTTAACCTTTACTCCTAATGCATTTTTAACCGATATTGCAGCAGGCGCTAATATGTCGTTTGAATTTACTTACCAAATTGAAGATGCAAATGGAAACACTTCTGATGGTGAACGTTCATTAGCGATTGTCGTTAATGGTGTAGAGTCTAATATTTTAGTTAATAATGGCGCATCAGTAGATTTTGAAGGTTTACCAGCAGGTAATTTACCAAGCAATATTGGTTGGAGAAAAATCACTTATGATGGAGTGGTAGCAAACCCAGTTGTATCAACTAATTCAGCTCATTCAGGTTCTAATAGTATTTTTCTTGAAAAAGGACTGGGCCTTGAAATAAATTGGCCAGCTACGGCTGACCGTATTTATTACTACGGAGGTTGGACCCAAACAACTGAAGACATCAATGCTAATTTCCTTCATTTTAATGTTTACGGTGGTACTCGAGCATGGTGGCAAGCTGGGGTTAGACAGTGGGTAAATGACTCAACTCAATGGCTTGAAACGACAAAAGTATTCACAACGTTTGATTGGGATTTAGGGACTATTGTGCCGGATGCATTATTTCAATCATTAAATGGGCCAACTTGTTGTTCTGATAGCGATGCTTATGTAGATGATCTACGTATTGTTGATATTACTGATATCGACGGTTATGCCAATAACATGTTAACTATGAACGCCTCTTCATTTGAAGATGGTGTCGTACCTACTAACAATGGTGTTGGTGTTATTGGTGTTACTGATACGGCTACAGAGGTTACTAGTGGTACGTATGCTTTAACTGTTGATACAACGGATAATGCATCTGCCTCTGAAGTTGTGTTACCTGTTCAAGCAGGAGCTGTGAAAGCAGGTGGTCGTTACATGTTGCAATTAGACATACACCCAACTAATGCACCTGTTGATGTAGCTACAGGTTTTGAAGTTAAATTAGAAACAGCATCTGGTGAGGTTTATAACTTTTCTGCAAGTACATGGAGCAACACGGTAAATAGTGCTGTACGTGTAATGCTTAATACAGATAGTGCAACAGGTACACCTGATTGGGAAAACGAAGATGTTTCTGTTCGTTTAAGATTCCAAATAGCTGGTATTGTCTATCATATCGATAACCTAGCATTGTTTGCTATTCCATAATAAATACAATTGCTATTTATATTAAAAAAGACCTATCAATTATGATGGGTCTTTTTATATATAGACTGTATTATTAGTTTTTATCTCTATTTAGTAATGAGTTAAAGGAGTACTAATTATGAGTAACATAGTTAAATCTATCGTTATTGTTGGTGGTGGTACTGCCGGTTGGATAACAGCGAGTATTTTGGCTTCGCGTTTTCAAGCTAGAGTCGCTAATAATGAACTTGAAATTACACTTTGTGAGTCACCAAATATTCCTATTATAGGAGTAGGCGAAGGTACATGGCCTACAATGGCTGCAACATTAAAAAGTATTGGTGTTTCAGAAACTGATTTTTTTAAGGAATGCGAAGCTTCTTTTAAGCAAGGTTCAAAGTTTGTTGGTTGGGATAACGATCAAGGTGAAGGGTTTTACAGCCATCCTTTTGATGATCTAAAGCATTCAGTAGATGGTGTTTTTGCTGAATATTGGCTTGATCAATCTATTGAAGAGCCCTTTTCAAAGCATTTTTCTGTACAGCATGAAATTTTTGAGCAATCTTTAGCACCTAAAAAAATAACAGACCCTGAATATAAATCATCAACTAATTATGGTTACCATTTAAATGCGGGGCTATTCGCTGTTTTTTTACAAAAGCATGGCGTTAAAAATTTAGGTATTAAGCATGTATTAGCTGAAGTAGAGAAAGTGAATCAAGATGACAATGAAAATATCACTTCAGTCACTTTTGATAATGGTAATAGCATTGAAGGCGATCTCTTTATTGATTGCACTGGCTTTAAATCTTTACTATTGGGGCAAACATTAGGGGTTAAGTTTAAGAGTGTTAATGATATTCTTTTTGCTGACACTGCATTAGCTGCTCAAGTTCAATATACTGATGAAAATGCTCCTATCGCTTCTTATACGCAATCTACAGCGCAAGATGCAGGTTGGATATGGGATATAGGGCTACCAAGCCGGCGAGGTGTAGGATACGTATATTCTAGCAAACATGCTTCTAAACAGCAGGCAACAGACGATTTATTATCTTATATAAAATCTACAGGTGGCAATACTGACAACCTGTCTATAAGAGAGATTAATTTTAAATCAGGTTATAGAGAAAAATTTTGGCATAAAAACTGTGTAGCTGTCGGTTTATCTGCGGGTTTTCTTGAACCCTTAGAGGCTTCTGCATTAGTTTTAGTTGAGTTATCAGCTATGTTCATTGCTGAACAATTACCACTCACTACAAGTGTAATGGATATATCAGCCAAACGTTTTAACGATAAGTTTACTTATCGTTGGGGAAGAGCGATTGATTTTCTAAAATTACATTATATTTTAAGTAATCGAACAGCGCCTTTTTGGCAAGATAATAAAGCAGAAGCTTCTATACCTAAACGCTTGCAAGAATTAATGGTTTTATGGAAAAACAAAATACCTAATGGACATGATTTTGAAGCGACAGGAGAGCTTTTTCAAGCGACGAGTTATCAATTTATATTATACGGTAGTAAATTTCGTACTAAAGCATTGTTTGAACTTGAACCTTATATAAAAAATTATGTAAAGCAGCAAGTAATGCTTAATAAAGATAGGGAAAAACAGTTATTATCTACTCTACCTACAAATCGTGACCTACTAAATAAAATTTATAAATATGGTCTTTCAAAAATTTAATTCATTGAGATAAAGATGACAAAAAATACTATTGAATTACTCGATACGGTGAAGCATCGTAATATTAAAATTAATACATTATTAGTTGATGTTCCTGAGAATCAGATCAATACAGCTTACGTAACTGTAGGTGAGTTAAGTACACTTGTTCACGAGTACGCTATTTTTATAACAAAAAACCCTAATACTGGGCAGTTTCTTATGAATGCTTTATTAGGTATAGAATCAGCTGAGAACCTTTATATACAAAAGAATGTTTGGCAAGCAAGATATTTACCTCTTGAAATATTACGTAGGCCTTTTCATGCGATACTTTCAGAAGAAGGTGACTTTTCTGGTGGTCGTATTGCTTTGGATGTCGCTAATCCGCTAGTTCAAAAAGAGTTAGGTGAAAAAATATTTGATGAAAAAGGGCAAGCTACAGGGTATTTACAACGTATTCAAAATACTTTTGCTCAGCTAATGGCAGGCACGCAGCAAACGAATAAAATACTAGAAGCATTATCTAAATATGATTTATTAGAACCTATAACATTAGAGCTTGATTTAGGGGCTGAATTTCCTTCTAAAATGAATGGATTATACACTATCAATAAAGACAATTTAGCGAAGTTGAGTGGTGAAGCACTTGAAGATTGCCATCAAAAAGGGTTATTGCAAGTATGTCATTTAATAATGAGCTCAGGCGCACATGTTGAAAAGCTTGTTCGTTGGTCTAAAGAAAAGCATTTGTAGATGAACTTCTAAGAATAAAAAAGGCTTCGTAAAGTTAATTACGAAGCCTGAAACTGCTAAATACTCATTTGTATTAATAACATGCTTTTAATAAAGCGCCTTACGAAAGTTTACGCTCAGGCGATGTTTTAACATGCGTTAAATAAAGAGGTAAACCGACTAATAATAACCCACCCGCTAAATTACCTAAAACCGTCGGAATTTCATTCCACAATAAATAATCGTAAACGGTAAAGTCGCCACCCATTATCATAGAAAACGGGAATAAAAACATATTCACAATAGAATGCTCAAAACCCATAAAGAAGAACAGCATAACAGGCATCCACATAGCGGCCATTTTAGCACCGGCAGAAGTTGAAATCATCGCGCCAACCACGCCCATAGACACCATCCAGTTACACAACATACCGCGAATAAAAATCGTTAACCAACCACCAATACCATGTTCTTGATAGCCTAAGGTTCTCGATTCACCGATTGAAGCGACTTTAGCAGCAATAGCACCACCATCAGCCGAATAACCATAGGTTAAAATAAACGACATAAAGAAAGCGGTGGTCATCGCACCGGCAAAGTTCCCCACAAACACCAAGCCCCAATTGCGCATAACGCCGCCAAAGGTAACACCAGGTCGTTTATCCAATAAGGCTAAAGGCACTAACGTAAACACACCGGTTAATAAATCAAACTTCATTAGGTACAACATAATAAAGCCAACAGGGAATAAACAAGCGCCTAAAATAGGGCTGCCAGTTTTAGTGGCTACGGTAATAGCAAAAATAGCGGCTAAGCCAAGAATAGCGCCAGCCATAAAGGCACGAATAATAGTGTCTTTGGTAGACATGTAAACTTTCTGCTCACCAGAATCGACCATTTTGGTTACGAATTCACTGGGTTCAATATAAGCCATGATTATTTCTCACTTAATTTAGTTTTATTATTAATGGTTAGTAAGTTTTGTAAGGTAAAAACTTCCCGCTTAATAGAATTTGAACCCTATCGCCGTTCTCGTTAGGTTCTCGTTTTAAGTCCATATTAAAATCGATAGCACTCATGATGCCGTCGCCAAATTCTTCATGAATAAGTTCTTTAAACGTGGTGCCGTATACGTTAATTAATTCGTAAAAACGGTAAATAAGTGGGTCTGTAGGTACTGCAGTTGGTAATGAACCTTTATATGGAACCACTTGTAGTTGAATAATGGCGTCTTCAGGTAGGTCGAGCACTGCGCCGATTTTTTCAGCTTGATCCGCTGTTAATGTCATCTGGCCTAGCAAAGCGGCTGTTGTCCATTCTTTACTTAAACCGATTACTTCTGCTAAATCTCCCCACGAAACTTTTTTATAAAGCTTTTGAGTCACAATTAATTCGGTTACTTCGTTGCGTGTCATCGTCATGGTATTTCCTCGCTAAGTTTAAAATATGTATTGTTTGAATTTTTACCTAGATGCTTTTATTGATGCGTTGCACTTATTTAGAGCAAAACTCTTGAAATGCTATTAGCTTGGCTAATTTTTTCAAACATAAAACAAACCGTTAACCTGATATAGCGATAACTGTGCCATAGCATTTGTTTTTCTATTCATTTGATTGTTAAGGTAAAAAATTAAAAGTCATTGATTTTGAAGTCAACGATATTTCGTTGATAACGATTTTTCGTGGTTCGAGTAACGATAATTCGTTGTTTGGCCTAACAATTGTATAAATGACTAAGAAGTAATACTGAGGTATAAAGAAAATGCGAGATCATTTGTTTAGCAACGCCCCCACAGCCATGTTGTTAATAGACCCAACTAATAACCAAATTTTGCAAGCCAATAGCAAAGCCAAAAGGTTATTTGCTTTAAATAATAATAACTTAAAAAACTATAAGGTCACGCAGTTCTTTCATGAATGTTTAGAGCAGCTGATACATTTTACTCAGCAAGTACTTATTCAAAAAGATGCATGGTCGAGCGATTTAAGCATTAAAGTGAACAGCGAGATTATCCATTTAGAAATCAACGCAACGCAGATTGATGAACATATATTAATGAGTTGCCAAAAAAGTGTAGAAAGCTTTGCTCGTTATCATCAGGCCATTGTTGAATCTAATTACCAATCAGGTTTAGCGCATTGGCGTCAAAACGAAACCGCTTTTGAAGAAATAGAACGACAAAATCAGCTGTTATTAACCGCGGTAGGCGATGGTATTTATGGTGTTGACGATCAAGGCAATACAACCTTTGTAAACCTAGCGGCAGAAAAAATAACGGGATGGAAAAGAGAAGATATTATTGGTAAAAAAATGCATGAAGTGATTCACCATACTTATCCTGACGGAAGTCATTACCATGCGCACGATTGTCCTATTTACGCGGCATTTAACGACGGTGAAATACATAGCGTTGATAACGAAGTGTTTTGGTCAAAAGAAGGGAAACCTATCCCAGTAGAATACACTAGTACGCCAGTAACTGAACACGGTATATTAATTGGTGCGGTGGTAATTTTTAGAGACATTACCGAGCGTAAACGTATTCAACAAAAACTACTTAATGCTATGGAAGAAGTTGATTCATTAAAGCGTCGACTAGAAATGGAAAATGCTTATTTATTAGAAGAGCTAAACGCCGATTTTAATCATCACCAAATTATTGGGCAAAGTGCTCAAGTGCAGCATATGGTACAACAAATTGAATTAGTTGGGCCAACCAACGCCAACGTGTTAATTATTGGCGAATCGGGCACAGGTAAAGAACTTATTGCTCGAGCAATACATGAAGTAAGCGAACGTAAAGCGCGGCCACTTATTCGTGTTAACTGTGCGGCTATTCCTGCTGATTTATTTGAAAGTGAATTTTTTGGCCATGTAAAAGGAGCTTTTTCAGGTGCAATATCTGATCGAATAGGGCGCTTTGAATTAGCTGATGGAGCCACTATATTTTTAGATGAAGTGGGCGAAATACCGATCCAGTTACAAGGTAAATTACTGCGAGTTTTGCAAGAACAACAATACGAAAGAGTTGGCGACTCTCGTACACGAAATGTTGATGTTCGGGTTATTTCTGCCACCAATCAAGACTTAAGAGCCCTGATAAAAGAAAACAAATTCAGAGAAGATTTATACTATCGGCTTAATGTATTTCCTATTCAATCCCCAGCGTTGCGTGATCGTATCGACGACTTACCGCTACTCGTTAAACACTTTATTAATAAGGTGTGCCGACGTATTAACAAACCACAGCCTAAAGTCTCATTAGCGCAAATGCAGTTGTTAGAACAATACACGTGGCCGGGCAATATACGCGAGTTAGAAAATATAATTGAACGACAAATAATTTTAGCTAAAGGCGATAAAATAACCTTCGATATTTTAGCCAAGCAAACTAACAATATTCAGGTGCCAGTAAAAACAGTAGCGCTATCAGAACTCATGAGCGCAACACAACATAAAGCATTAGAAAAAAGTAATATTGAAAAAGCGTTACAGCAATGCAAAGGTAAAATTTATGGTAACGACGGCGCGGCAGAATTACTCGGTTTAAAACCAACAACACTCTCCTCTAAAATAAAGAAGTATGAGATCAGTCGACATGGGTTTATGTAAATATTACAAAAAACAATAAACAAAGATGGTAGACTTTTTATATTAGTATTACTTATCAGTAACTTACCGTGTGGTCTAGTACTTGCACCTTATTGAATATCGATTCTTAATAAAGGAACATATTCATGGCTATTCATTTTTATTATATTGCCTTAACGCTAATTTTTGCTGTATTGGGCTACTACAGTACATTTTTCATCTCATTTATTTTTTATTGGGCAAGTGCTTCGTTTTTAATTATCTCAACTGCTTATTTAATAAAGCAGCCAGAAATTTTTAGAAAAAACAGTGATGGCAGAATTCCTCTCTATATCAACATTCTATTATGGCCTTTTATTTCAGGCGTTTATGTTTATAACGCGGTTGCAAGACGTTTAGATAAAACCGATAAAATGCACAAAATAGATAAAGGTTTATACGTTGCTACTCGGTTAAACACGCAAGATTTTACCTCAGCTAATATCACCAATATTCATGCGATTGTAGACATGACCGCAGAGTTTAGTGCTTTAGATTGGGGGGCTTCAGCATTAGCGCTAGACTACTTAAATGTGCCAACGCTTGATCATCAAACACCAAATATTGAGTCTTTACGCGAAAGTGTTACATGGATCGATAATCATATTAAGCAAGGGCATAACGTTGTTGTACATTGTGCTTTAGGAAGAGGGCGCTCGGTATTTGTTGCAGCAGCTTATTTGTTAGTTAAATACCCTAAGCTAACGGTAAGAGAAGTACTAGAAAAAATAACCCAAGTACGTACCCAAGCAGGGTTGAACCCTTCACAGCTCAAGCAGTTAGTAAAGTACCGTGAAAATAATGAAATAGAAATTTATCCTAGCGCATGGTTAATTGTGAACCCTGCTGCAGGCGGCGGAAAATGGAAAAAAAACCAAGATAAGGTTATCAATCAGCTTTATAAACATTTTTCACTTACCATTAAAGAAACCACTTTAGAGCTGTCAGCTAAACAATTAACCCAACAAGCGTTATCAAACAATATTAAAACGGTTATTGCTGCAGGTGGCGACGGTACATTAAGAGAAGTTGCCGAGCAAGTGGTGAATAAGCCAATTAATTTTGGTTTTATCCCTATGGGAACAGCCAATGCGTTAGCTCATAATTTATATGGTCATCTTTCTAAAATTAACCCTGTAGAGCTAGCGTTATCGCATTTATGTAGCAAGCAAACCATTAAAATAGATACAGCAACCTGTAATGGAAAAACCGTATTGTTATTGGCTGGCATTGGTTTAGAACACGACATGATCAATTATGCAGACAGAGGTGTAAAAGACGACTTAGGACAATTTGCCTATTTAAGTGGCTTTTGGAAAGCTTACACCCAAGGCAGAGCTTACAAGCTTAATGTCGCGTTCGATAATAACTCTTTTGAAGTTATAGATACCACGAGCTTTATCGTGGCTAATGCAGCTCCCTTTACGAGTGTGCTTGCTCAAGGCAATGGCACGCCTAACTGCCAAGACGGTTTTCTTGATGTTACTTGGATTAACACGATAGAAAATGGTAGCAATAAACTGATGGGGTTGGGCGAGCTTATTTCAGCAGGCTTAAATATAAATAGCTCCAGTAACGCTAATAGTGAATTAACGTCTGTAGATCAAAACATACAAACTCAACGAGTTAAGAAAGTTACTATTAAAAGCGACGAGTTGATTAACTATGTGATTGACGGTGAATTATTTAATAGCGAAGAACTGGTTATTGATATTAATCCTAATGCCTTAACCACGTTTTTAAAACAGTAATAGTATGAAATTATCATAATGAATAACTAACAATTTATTTTGTAAAATTTACTCTATAGGGACATAAAGATAGTTTGAAATAAAATAAATCACTTATACATCAATAACCTATGTTTAGGCGTAAATGTTGCAACATCCATAATATTATTTTGATCGTAGAGGTAACTATGGATTTATTAAACATGGAGCTATTGAATGTAGATAAATATTGGGAGCTTATTGGAAGCAAACTCAGTCGCTGGTTAGAAACAGGTGTACAACACATACCTAACTTAATTGTTGCGCTTGTTTTTATTATCTTCTTTTCTTTTTTTGTACGTATAGCGGGCAAGGTTATACGTAATGTTTTAAGGCGTACATTCGATTCTCGACAAATAGCTGATTTATTATCCGCTATTATAAAAAGCTGTTTAATCATGCTGGGTATCTTTATATGCTTAGACTTTATCGGCTTAAAAGGTACCGTAACCTCGTTACTTGCTGGTGCAGGTATTATCGGCCTTGCTATTGGTTTTGCCTTTCAAGACATGACAGAAAACCTTATTGCTGGCATTGTGATGGGCATCAGAAAACCCTTTAAAATGGGCGATGTTATTGAAGCTAATGGTGTATTTGGTAGCGTTCAAACCATTAATTTAAGAAACACACTGGTTGAAACTTTTTCGGGTCAAATCGAAGTTATTCCAAACAAAATATTATTTCGTAATATTTTAACTAACTTTACTATTTTGGGAAGGCGGAAGGTCGAAGTACCCGTATCTATATCTTATGCCGATGACCCTGATGAAGCGGCTAATGTTATTGTTAGCGCATTAAATAAATGTGATTTTGTTATTAGAAAAAATGAAACCGCTGTTTTCGCTGAAAGCTTTGGCGACAGCGCTATTAATCTGCTAGTTTGGTTCTGGATAGATTACCCCGGCGAACCAGGTTATATGGCGGCTAGGCACGGGGCTATCTCTAGTATAAAAAAATCATTAGAAACAGCAGATATCTTAATTCCATTTCCTATTCGAACACTCGATTTTGGTGCTAAAGGCGGTAAAGAGCTAAGCACAGTATTAACCGAACAATTTCAAACAAAAAATCAAAAAAGCGAATCTTAATCATAATTTCTACATAACTAAGGGGGCAACATGTTAAAAGCTCACAAGAATAATGTTTGTGGTGATGTTTACGTAAAACTTATATACGTAGGTATGGTGTTTTGTTTTTTACTGTTAACTGCATGCTCATCAACCGAATCGATAAATCATAAACAAAACCTAGCTGTAACTCATAGTGTTCAAACGGCTGAAGTGCAAAAAGGGCCGTACGAAACCGAGGTGATGAATCAACCCAGCGTTGTCAGTTACACGGCTCCTGAAGATCCACTAAGATTTATTAACGAACCTATTTTTTCTTTTAACAACGCGGCGTACGAATATGTACTAAGCCCAGTAGCGGCGGGTTATGAAAAAATAATGCCTGAAGTGATTGATCAAGCCATTACTAATTTTTTCTACAATCTGCGCGAACCCCTTTACGCCTTAAATCACTTACTACAGGGTAACTTTGCTGAAAGTTGGGAAAGCATAAAGCGTATCATTATTAATAGCACGGTAGGCATTGCAGGGCTATTTGATGCCGCTGACGACTTAATGGACATAGAAAGAAACAAAACAACCTTTGGTAATACATTGCAATCTTATGGTGTGGGTTATGGCGCTTATATTGTTTTACCTTTACTTGGGCCGTCAGACTTTAGAGACACAGGTTCATTAACATTCAATTATTTTACTCATCCATTAAATTTTATTAATGATGAAAGTGCCGCTCAGCAATTATTAATAGTTGATGGTGTGCACGAGCAAGTTCCGGTGTTATCAAATTATCCGAAAGTGCTTGAAAACGTTGATAACCGCTATGAATTTGTTCGCAATTTATATATGCAAAACGTACAACGTGATGGACAAGAAATACGTAAAGAAGCCTTTAGCGTAAACAATAAAGGTGGCAAGTAATGTTTAAATTTTCTTTAAAAACCTCTGCGTATTTTATATGTATCGCTTTTGCCGTAATTACAGTGGCGTTAGCTTGGCAAGCGAAAGATTTTGAAATTAACGCCTCGGCAGATACTTTATTAGTTGACGATAATAAGCACTTTATTGCGACGCAACTTGCCGACCAGCGTTATGGTTCAGAAGAGTTTATTCTTATTGCTTATCAGCCTAAAACTGAAAGTGTTGTTGACGAAAAAACGTTACAAGCGGTTTCCGAAATAGGTAAAAAAATAGCGACTATTACACGTGTTAAAAAAGTAAATAGCATTGTAAATGTGCCTATTTTTACTGCGGCTAAATCGTTTATTGCTGAGGTAAACACCTTAACGTGGGAAGAGCAAAAATTTTCTAAAAATACGCTTTTACTCAGCTTAAAAAATCATCCCCTTTACGAAGATTTATTAATTAATAAAGAGCAAACGGCTTTATCGTTACAAGTTGTTTTTAAAGCTGATCCTGAACTCACACGCATTAATAACGACATTATTGATATTAAAAAGCACGTATTAACACGAGAGCTTTCTAAAAAAGAGCGAACTCAGCTTAATCAATTAAAAGATCAAAGTGCTCAACTCAATAAAAAATTAGAAACAAAACGTATTAGCGAAATTGAAGAAATACGTTCGATATTAAAGCCTTACCAAAACACAGGCGACTTTTATTTAGGTGGTAATAACTTACTTACGTACGAACTGATCAAAATAATACAAAACGATTTAGTGCTGTTTGGCTCAGCTATTTTTTGTTTAATTGTAATTATTCTTGCGTATTTATTTCGTCAAGTAAGTTGGGTGTTACTGCCTATCATTGGCTGTGCATCCAGTGTGGTTATTACGGTAGGTTTATTAACGGCGCTGGCGTTTAAAGTTACCGTTATATCAGCCAATGTATTTGCACTCCAAATCATTTTGTCGCTCGCCATGATCATTCACTTAATTGTGCATTACCAAGAGCTCGTGAAAAAGCATCAAGACTGGTCGCATCAAGCACTAGTCATAGCGACAATAAAACAAAAAATTAAGCCGTGTTTTTTTGCCGGCCTAACCACCACTATTGGTTTTGGTTCGCTTATTTTTAGTGGTGTACAGCCTGTTATTAGTTTTGGTTGGATGATGGTTGTTGCCATGCTGGTTAGCTTTATTGTGAGCTTGGTGTTTTTCCCTGCATTACTTATCGCTTTTTTTAATAAACAAACCTACGTGACCGAACACAAAGTGGTTGAAAAAAGTATGCAATGGTTTGCTCGTACGGTTATTCATAAACCTAAGCGCATTGTGGTGAGTTCGGTATTGCTAACGGTAATTGGTTTAGGCGGTTGTTTGTTATTAACGGCAGAAAATAGCTTTTTAAATTACTTTGACGAGTCTACCGATGTACGCAAAGAATTAACTTTTATCGACCAGCAATTTGGTGGTTCTACGCCATTCGACCTTTTGTACAATATTCCTGAAAACGAAACAAAAACCGATTTAGTTATTTCAGCCGATACCGTAAAAACCATTACGAACATTCAAAACATGTTGGTAAAAAACGAAGCGATTGGCGCCATAACATCGGTTGCTGACTTTACTAAAATAGCCCAAGTGGTTAATGGTAAACCGTTAACCGAATACGAGTTAACGGCATTGTATAACAGCCTGTCGCCTGACTTACAAAAAGACCTTTTTGGTGCGTATTTCTCTGAAAGCGATAATCAAGCACGTATTTCAATGCGAGTGCAAGACAGCACCGAAGGATTAAACAGGGCAGACCTACTGGCAAATATTCATAAAGAATTAAACACATTAGGCGTACAAAAAGATCAATACACATTAACCAGCTTATTCATATTGTACGAAGACATACTATCGCGCTTAGTTAATTCGCAAATTGTTACGTTAGCCATTGTGTACGGTGCAATGGCAATAACGTTAATGATCATATTTTCATCTTTTAAAGTGGCGATTATTGCCCTGATCCCTAACTTTATAACAACAGCCGTTATTATGGGAGTAATGGGGATTTTTTCGATACCACTCGATTTAATGACCATTACAATAGCAGCCGTCGCGATGGGGATCTCGATGGACGATACCATACATTATGTGCATCGTTATTTGGCCGAATTAAAAAGCAGTAACAACGACAATATCGACACCGAGAACAAACCGAACATTGTGCTAAAAACCAATAGTTCGGTAGGTTATGCACTTATCTATACCACCACGGTTATTGTTGTTGGCTTTGGCTCACTAGTATTCTCAAACTTTGTTCCTAGTATGTTGTTTGGCTTACTTACCAGTATCGCCATGATAGTCGCGTTAGTGACCGACATTACTATTTTACCTGTGCTTTTAAAAAAATATGTTAATGCGCAATCAGGTAAATAGAACTTGATGATGTAAGTAAAGCTTAGTTCGGCTCAAGTAATTCATTAAACGCCATTGTTGTAGCAACAATGGCGTTTTTATTTATCTAGTAAATACGAATGTAACTTTTACATTATGGCTTGTAAAAAGCGCTATAAATAATAACCTAACAAATCGCCAAAAATTAAATATCCTTTAAAAATCAATTTGTTATGGTTTGGCATGATAGTCGCAACAGTTAAAGTGAATTAATTTAAAGGAGAATATTATGAAAAACTCAATTCGTTCTATTGTTACAGTAACGTTATTAACTCTTGGTTCAACTGCAGCTTATGCAGACAACACATGGGAAGATAGATCTAAAGATGCATGGTTAGACGGTAAAGCCGAAAGCACTTTACTATTTAACGGTAACTTAAATTCCTTTGATATAAACACAGACGTTCAAAGTGGCGTTGTTATTCTTACTGGTAAGGTTGATAGCGAAGTAGATAAAGCCTTAGCTGGCGAGTTAGTTGAAAGCTTAGAAGGCGTAAAGTCAGTAGAAAACAAGCTTACCGTACTAGAGAAAGACAACGGTGAAGACGCGCAAATTTTAGTGTCGTTAACCGACTCGAAAGTTGAAGCGGTTGTTAAAACCAAACTGTTACTAGAGTCAGAAGTAAGTGGTACTAACATCGAAGTAGAAGTTGAAAACGGTGTAGTAACACTAATGGGTGAGGTGGATTCAGACAGCGCTAAAGAATTAGCCGTAGCCATTGCTACCAATACTAAAGACGTTAAGTCGGTTATTAATAAATTAGAAGTTGCATTAAGTTAATTTATTAAGCTTTTTAAAAAAGCACACTTCGGTGTGCTTTACTTTATTTAATGCTAAACCCAATACAACTATTCGTGATGAAGCTGATATAATGAGCAAGCGAACATTTTTACATTAAGGAGAATATAAAATGAAACGCCAAGCTTATTTAAAAGAGGATGTTTATCAATTGTCATCTACTCAAAAAAAACTGCATTTAGTATCAAGCACTGAAACTAAAACAAAGTTAACGCTATTGTTAGTGCACGAGTTTGAGCAGCAGTTAAATCAGTGGGTTGATATTTTTGATAATGATTACACCGTAAAAACGGCAGTTGATGCCATAGGTGCTTTAAAAATAATTTTAGATGAGAAAATTGATTTAATTCTATCATCTACCCATTTACCCGACATGTCAGGATTAGACGTGTGTAAATTTGTCAAACAACACGTTACCACCCAACATATTCAAGTTATTTTTGTGAGTGATCACTACAGCGAATTTGAAGAAGAAAAAGCCTTATCATTAGGCGCAATTGACTACATATCAAACGAAACAGGTTCTAATATTTTATTTAAACGTGTAAAAAATCACATGAAATTAGTAAAACGCAGTAAAGAGCTTGAGCAGGTTTCCAAAACCGATGCACTAACGGGTCTAGCCAATAGAATGTCGTTCGACACACAATTAAAAGAAGAATGGCAAGCCGCTATACGAGGCGAAAGTTCAGTTGCACTTATTATGATTGATATAGACAACTTTAAGTTTTACAACGACGAATTTGGCCATGTAAAAGGTGATGAATGCTTAGCACAAGTGGCACAATGTTTAGCCAGCACTAAACACCGTTCTAAAGACTTTGTAGCCAGATTTGGCGGCGAAGAATTTGTTATGTTATTGCCTTTTACCGATTTAGAAGGCGCGAAAAAAATCGCTAAAAATATTGTTGAGTCAGTTAACAACTTAAATATTCTTCATTCACCGAAAGCGCAACATCGCAATGTAACCATTAGCGCTGGCGTTACAGCCTATTCTCCAACCTATAAAAACAAAGCCGATTTAAACCCGTCAGACTTTATTAAAAAAGCAGATATAAAACTGTATCAAGCCAAAAAATATGGCCGCAATAAATACTGTTTTTAAGGTAAGTCATAAAAAAAACAGTAAACAATAATTAATAGAACACATCTAGAAATCCCCTCCAGCAGATCACCTCATTATATTTAGCTTGCCCATTAATTACATGGGTAATGCTGAAACCAATATTATGCCCTCGTAATCATCAGTTAAGTTTTTAAGCTTGGTAATTTATCAGATTGAATTTACTGTGATTTCTGGTAAGTTGTTAGATATGGAAGTGGGCGTTGCATTGAAGCGTTTATATAAGTTGTTGTGTGTCTAAGGAATTTCGACTATGGATTGTCCAAAGTGTAAAGAAAAAGCGATCAAGTTTACTGATTGGATTCGAGCTAAAAATGCATTCTCAACAAGCTGCACTAGCTGTGGTATTAATTTGAAAGCTAATAATTTTGTCTATCTCAACTTTATAATAACTTTACTCGTTATGTGCTTATTATTTCCTTATGTTGAAGATGTTTTAAGTTATTTAGATATACACATTGAAGTTTCAAAATTTAAGATTGTAGTTTTGCTACCTGTTATTTTTATTGGAGGTGTTTTAGGCTGGTGTTTTGGCGGGTACAAAGTTAAAACTTAACATGTTATTACAAAGGAAGGTGGTTGGCTTTTACTTCTTCGTTTCTAAGATTAGCTAACAAGTTTTTTGATTAACAATATTGTATAAGTCATAGGAAATAGGCTCTTGGAATTATATATTATAGTGATTATTCAGTTTTTAATTTTAATGGGTATTGGAAGTCTTTTTTTCTTTAGGAAATTTTTATTCTCTTACTCATCAGAAAAAGGTAAAAATTTAGCTACAAAAGAAGATATTGAAAGTATTACTAAAAAAATTGAGGATGTGAAGTTAGTTCATGCGAAGCAGTTAGAATCAACTAGAGCTGAATTATCCTCTCAAATCAATACTCACGGCTTCAGATATGAGAAAGAATATGAAGTTTTAGCAGAACTTTCAGCTCTTTTAGTGGACGTTCGAGATGCGAGTTTAAGTTTACGTCCAGCATTGGACTTTGTTGTTCCAAATAAGACGGACGAAGAAGTAAAAAAAGAAAGATTAACTCGATACTTTGATGCTTTAAGAGCGCTTTATGTCATTCGTGAAAAGAAAAGACCTTTCTATCCTAGCGAAATATATCAATCAATAAGAGCTATAGAAAAAGAGAGCCGATCGGAGTCTATAGCTTATCAATACGATGATCCAAATGAAGGAAATAAACAGATAGCTTATTGGGATAAGGCAAAAGAAAACCAAGATAAAATTACAGAATTGGCTGAAGATTCTATGGGTAAGATTAGGGAAAGAGTCACTAAGTGGGAAACTTTGACAAGTGGTTGATAACCACACATTCATAAGAACTTTTTCTACGTAGTTTTTAAAGGCTTAGTAAAGCATTACAATACTACTTAAAGGATTAAGGATAGTGCCACATATCGATGAATCGTCACCACGCATAGCCAAATCATCAATATCCCTAAATAAACTCGTTTTGTTGGTTTGTTTACTTGTGATTGCATACTTTGGGTATGACAGATTTACTTTGCATCAAACAGAGCAACAAGAAACCGCAGTTTATATTTTAGAGCCTCAATTTAATGATATTTATTTTTTAGATTTAAGGTTACTCAATGGTAAATTAGATCTTAAAAACAAATATCAATTAGCTAAAGTTGTTCGTGTTAGTGAGGACAATGTAGCTATAGTTTATGGAAAGTTTTTCTATCAATGGCAATATTAGTATTCGGTATGGTGATCTAAGTAATAGTAACTATTTTACGTTAATACCGGATTACATTCCTTTGAATAAAATCAAAGAAATGAAGAATAATGGGTCTATTTATTTAGTTAAACGACCTATTGGAAATAAACTCTATGGTCACGCTGTTAGTCATTAATAAAGCACAAGATAACACTGAACTCCAATCTAAAATTATCGTTAGCTTTTTTGTTATTTAAACCTCCTCAAAAACATAACCTCCCGTCTACATTCTTTAACGTTAATCTCTTCCGTGTAAATCTTTCACGTAGGGTGTGTACATCTTACGTCTGCAATTTATTGTTTTTTCCTATATTTTAATAATCCTCATGTTTTCAAGTGCTTACGTTTTTATTTTAGTTGGTACAGATATTGAACCTTATTAAGTGAACATTAAACGTTTAGGCGTAACGAGCGGTAACAAGGTATGGCATTTAATACTGACGTGGTTCGTTATTATTCTGAAATATGTACATTTTGTTGTTACCTAAACGTGAGAGATATTAGCTGAGTACATACAGGCTTATGACTTTAAACAAACGACTTGTAGGAGACCACATGAAGATATTTGAAGCATTACGTAATGATCACGATAAACAAAGGGCACTTATTAAATTGTTGCTAGACACTCATGGTGATTCAGACGTTAGAGCCGAATATTATCAACAGCTTAAAGCTGAATTAGAAACCCATGCCGTAGCGGAAGAAAGACATTTTTACGCGCCATTGATGCAATTAGACAATACGGTTGATCTGTCTCGACACGGTGTTGCCGAGCATCATCAAATTGATAAGTTTATTGCTGAGTTAGATGCGTTAGATATGAGTTCGCCACAATGGTTATTAACATTTAAAAAATTAGCTCACAAAGTAGATCACCATTTAGAGGAAGAAGAGCAAGAGTTCTTTCAGCAGGCAGGTAGAGCATTGTCTGATGGTGAAAAGGAAAAACTAGCGGATCATTATCTTACTGAAATGGCGTCTTAATACGTTATTGAACGAGCTTAAAAATACTTAATTTAATCTTAATTACATTCAACAGAAAAGGATAATTAACATGGCACAGTCAAAACAAGAAACTAAACCTGTAATCAAAAAAAATGTAGCACAAGAGCATCCAGTAGCGGATAAGTTACAAGGTACTTTACATGAGTCGGTAGACACTTTAGCCGAGAAAGTAGGCTCAGCAGAAGACACTTTGCGTGCAACCGCTCAAAGCAGCTCAGCAACGCTGGCGCAAAAGCAAAGTGAATTAAAAGAGAAATGGGATAAATCTGGCGTTAAGCAATATGCTATCGAAAATCCTGTTGCTACCGCGGGTATAGCGTTTACCGTAGGTATGCTGGTGTCGTCACTTTTAAAAAGAAGATAAGCGAGGCATAAATTAGCATGAGCATTCCAAAACAAGAGCATACCGTTAAAGAACATCACGAAGAGCGCATGGAGCAAAGTGCTTCTTTCAAGAAAACCTACGACAGTATTGAAGCTTTATTTGGAAGTAAAATTGCCAGGCTAATCGCCTCTAAAAACCTTGTAGTTGCTGAGGCTAAGCTTAGCCTTAGCGCTATTTTGTTATCGTTTGCTATTAGCTTAACGCTTGTTGTTATAGGAGCGGTAATATGGATACTGTTAAATATTGGCATAGGTTTAGTGGTTTATAAATTTATTGATTCTATAAGCCTGTCTATCATTCTGTTACTCGTTGTTAATACGTCTTTAGGTTTATGGTTATTTAAGCAGTTAAAAAGTATATGGAAATTAGTGGGATTCCACTCGACGGTTGCGCAAATTGTAGAAGGTAACTAGCATGAAATTTATTATTAAAGATGAAATAAAAGAGGTAGAAAACGCGAAGCAAATTTACACCGCAGCTTGTGCGTTTGACCAACATACCAGCTTAGTCGCCAAATCAAATATTAATACGTTATTAGCGTCTGAAGAAGGAATAGCCGCGGCTTTTGGTGCAGGTGTTGTTAAAGGAATGGTAAGCGATACAGGTACGTCTTCTCATTCTTCTTTATCTGGATTAATGCAGTTATTAATGAAGCTGTAGCGTTTTAGTTACCACGAATTTTTAACTCAGCACCATATTTTATAGTGCTTGCGATATCAATAATTAATAACCCAAAAAGCACCCGTAGGTGCTTTTTTAGTTTTTACATTTAATCAATAAGGTTGAATGAACTGGCGTTGATTTGGTGCTTTAGGCGCGGTTTTAAACGTTAGTGTTTTACTGTTTTGGCTGTTAGTATTTCATCTTCACGAAGGGTTAGTACTTCATAACCCGTTTGGGTAACTAAAATTGTATGTTCCCATTGAGCAGAAAGCTTTTTATCGCGAGTTACAACTGTCCAGCCGTCTTTTTTGGTTTTTATTTTTTTTGAGCCTTGGTTGATCATGGGTTCAATAGTGAATGTCATGCCTGCTTCTAATACCAAACCTGAATGAGGTTTTCCATAGTGCAGCACTTGAGGATCTTCGTGCATTTCTTTACCAATACCATGACCGCAATATTCTCGAACGACGCTATAACCAGCCGATTCTGCATGTTTTTGAATTGCATAACCAATATCGCCGAGTGTCGCTTTAGGTTTTACTGCTTTAATACCTTTCCACATAGACTCGTAAGTCGTTTTAACCAAACGTTTAGCTTCTGGGCTTGCTGCACTTAAAATATACATTTTACTTGAGTCACTGATAAAACCATTTTTTTCTAAGGTGATATCAACATTTAAAATATCTTTTGCTTTCAAAGGGAATTTATCATTGGGAACACCATGGCATACCACATCATTTACAGAGGTATTGAGTGAATACTGATAACCATATTGTCCTTTACTGGCGGGTCGGGCATTTAATTCATTAACAATATAACTTTCTACTTTAGTGTCAATCTCTAGTGTTGTTATACCTTCACAAATAAAGTCATCAAGCATTTTAAATACCTGGGCTAAAAGCTTGCCAGATTCCCTCATAAAATTAATTTCTGCATCAGTTTTTATCATGGTTTTATTCATGTAATAACTCTGCAATAGTAAGATTTTCTTTTAGTAATTGATTTTTAATTATTTCATGAAAAGTGAGTGTTGGGTTTAACTCGGCAAGCATTCCCATTTTGATCCAAAATTCAGCCTGTGAATTAATAGATCTAGACATTACATTACTCGATTTTCTGATTTCATCATGTAATTCGTCAGATATTTTAACTATTCCCATTATACGTTCCATATATGATTAATATACGAATCATATAGTCCATAATAGAAGATGTCAATTCTGACTCCTTGAATATAAAAAAGGGTATAAATAGTTATTAACCTATTTATACCCTGTGTTCTTATGGTTTATAGCTGTTTTGTGTAGCTATTTTTCAACCACATTTTTGGTGGTTGTTTCTATTTGAGCAACAACACGACGGTTTGCTTTATGGTCGGCAGCTGTATTGCCTTGAGAAAGAAGCTGAGTTTCTCCAAAGCCTTTTGCAGTTAGGCGGTTAGCACTAATATTGAAGTTATTAATCAATGCGTTTTTTACTGAATAAGCGCGTTTTTCTGATAAGGCTAAGTTGTAGTCTGCTTCGCCTGTTGCAGAGGTATGGCCTTCAATAACAACATCGGTATTTTTGTATTCTTTCATGAAGTCGGCTAAGCGTTGAATTTCTATCATTGAAGCAGGGCTTAATGCTGCGCTTTCCAAAGGAAAATTAACGTTTAATTTAATAGATACACTTTCTTCTGCATATAACGTACAACCTCTAGAATCTACTTTTACGTTTGCTGGCGTGTCTTTACACAAGTCATTTTTGTCAAACACACCATCTTTATCGCCATCTAGCTCTGTTTTCACGATAGGTTGAACATTTGCCGTTTTAACGGGTTTGTCTATTTTTGCAGGTGTGCTTTTTTTGGTGTCGCCAAAAGCATATTTATAACCCAGTTTGAAACCTTGGTCTGTATAGCCATAATCAACATCGCGATATACAACGGCTTCAGTATAAAATGAAGAACGATCACTTAATTTGAAGTTATAGCCAACACCAACATTAAGGGCGTTGTAGCTTTCTGCATTGTTGAAGCGTTTTACACCAGTAAATAGGTACATGTCAGAGTCTTCAGGTGTATAAATAGCGTCAACACCGTAACGATTACCATAAGATTTATCTGTACCGTTAAAAACATCGTAGCGAGTACGAGCAAGTTCTATTCTTACTTTCCAAAAGTCATTAACGGCTTTTTGTAAGTCAATACCTATTGATTTACCTGCTTCCATTTGTTGCCAATCTATTGAGCTTTCTTTAGCGGTACTTGATTTAATATAGTCGCCAAAAACACCTAATTCCCATGTTTTATCAATAGTTTCTTCTGCCATTGCTGAAGTACTTATTATTGCTGTTAAAAGAGATATTTTAAAAAATTTCATATGAATTCCTTGTATGAATTAAAAATTACTCTATGTATAAAGCAAATCACAGGCCAATTAATAAATCCTTATTATTCAATTTGTTATCTGTTTTTGTGTGTTTTGTTTTAAATAGAAAATTGTAAAAAAAACAGGGTGTAGGTAAATTTTACAATTACAGTGAAGTTTGATTATCAGGTATTTTTTCCGTAGTGAGTAAGTTTAAACAACTTATTAAAAAAAACTATTTACACCCCACATAGCTAAAATGATCATCGTTAAAACAATCATTGTTTTGGTTTTATGCTTACGGATGAGTTTTTCTGCTTTATCACCCGCGTAATAAACGATTATGGCTAAACCGAAATAACGAATAGAGCGGGCAATTGTTGCGGCAATTAAAAAAAGTGTCAGTGAATATTTAGTAGCACCGGCAGCAAGCATAGCGATTTGAAATGGAACAGGAACAATGCCTAAAGTTATTACAAACCAGAAGCCTTGGTTTTCCATTTTTTGCTTGACGCCTTCAAACTGTTCTGACGTTGAAAAAGTATTAATAATCCAATCACCCACGGCATCAAATAGATAATAACCTAAGGCATAACCAAATAAAGCGCCAATAATACAACCCAGTGTTGCCATAAGTGCAATAAGCCATAGTTTTTCACGGCGTGCTTGCATTAAAGGCACTAAAATAGCTTCTAGCGGAATGGGGACTATAGTTGATTCTAAAAAAGATGCTACGGTAAGGCTACTGAGCATATGTTTAGATTTAATGAATTTTTTGGTCTTTTTTTTAAGCTTTTTTTGAATAGACATAACCCTTCCTTCGTATACCTGTTATCAATAAATAGGCTGAAAACTTTAAAGTTAAGTGTTTTAGTTAGGCTTGCGGGTTAGGTGTAAAAAGAGCCCTAATGCGGTTAACAAAAGTGCCGTGGAAGTTATTATGGCTACTGGGTAGTATAGGTTACCTGCAAGATCTAGCTGGCTATATTTTATTACCATTATTAATCCTTCAAGCGATAAAGCAACGCATACCATACCTATAAATCTAGGCAATGTTCTTCTTAATACGGTAATCGCGTCATCTTCTTTTTTATCTGGCGTATTATTTACATATTCTTTATTTATCACGAGAGCGAGTTCAAATACCGCTAATCCAATGACTCCAGTATTTATACTACTTAAAAACATTTCCATAATATCGGAGCCGTTCAATATAGCCGTAGATATATTAATCACTAAAGAGAATAAAATGGCTGCAGCTAACCCTAAAAATATAAAGGTGAATAGGGTGGCAAAAGTGTTTTTAATAAGTAGGCTGACTGTATTGTTCATGAGTTATATTCCTGTTACTGATCAGGTGTTTGGTATGAACAGTGTGTTTTTAATGAAAAACACACTATGACCTAAAGGTGATAGTGTGTTTTAGGATGAAGCTAAAATTAACAGTCTTGATCTTTAGCTTTTAAACCTTCTTTTACATTTTCACAAGCATCTTCAATCGCGTTACCTGCATCTGTTGCAGCGTCTTTAATTGAGTCGCCTGCATCAGAGGCTGCATTTTTAGCGTCTAAAACTACTTCATCAACTTTTTCACCTGCTGTTTCTGCTTTTTGCTCTGTACAAGCACTTAAACCTAAAGCCGCGATAATTGTTAATAATAGTAATGATTTGTTTTTGTTAATAGTCATAGTCATTCTCCGTTAAAAAATAAATGTGTTTATGTTTAATATATTCAGTTAATACGTTACTTAAGCTTTTGGTGCTTTACCTCGTATAGCATTGGAAATTAATGAGATAACCAACAATACGACAAAAATAAAAAATATAATTTTTGCTACACCAGCTGCTGCTCCTGCGATGCCGCCAAAACCAAAGATAGCTGCAATAATTGCTATAACAAAAAAGGTTAATGCCCAACCTAACATATGTTTCTCCTTTTAGATTTGTTAATAAGTGTTTTCAATAATGATAATGCGAGAGTTATGCCAATGGTTAAGTTGTTGTTTTTTTAGCTGTTTTTGTTTTTATTTTGACGTGGCGTGAATATATAAAAGTAAACTTTACAGGGTGAAAATGTATAATTTTCACAATTGAGGTTTATTGGTGAATGAAGGGGGAGTTTTAAGTTATTTGTTTAAGCATAGTTAAGTTGATGGGTTTAAGCAGTGCTTGATCAATTGAAAATTCGGTTAGTACGTCTTGGCTGATTGCGTTGCCACTAATAATGGTGATTTTACTGTTAGGTGAGAGTATGCGTAATTGTTTAGACAAGGCTAAACCATTAGCGTCGGGTAGGTTTATATCTAATAATATTTGGTCGTATTGGTGGTTAGATAGCCCTTCGTTTTGTGTTAAAAGTGTTGTTGCTTCTGCTGCGCTGTGGGCAATACTTGCTTCAATATTTAAGTTATTAAGGAGTAAGGCGGTAACTTGTGCGGCGTCTTTATCGTCTTCAATAATTAAAAAATGTGTTGAGGGCGATGCGGCGTTTTCTGTTGCATTAGATACATTGTTTATCGGTTGTTCAAGCGATTTTATTTGCACTCTTGCATTTTTATTATTCGCTAAGCTTTGTGTTAACGATTGATATAAAACGTGTTTATCTATCGGTTTTGCAACTACGTCGTTAAAACCTAAGCTTTTCAGTTCTTGATGTACGCCTTTCATTGTTGCTGCTGTAACGGCAACTATTTGTGTGGTTATGCCCATTTCTCTTAGTTTTAAAATAGTACGTTTACCATCTAAAACAGGCATATGAATATCCATAAGTATGCTGTTAAAAGGGTTACCTTGTTCTTGAGCTTCTAAAATTTTAGTGATGGCATGTTCGCCATTAACGGCAAACGAGGTTTTTAAACCAAACGATCGGCAAATAAAACCAATAAGATTTCGAATATCTTTTAAGTCGTCAACAATTAATACGTGTCCGGTAATTTGAGGGAAGTTTTCTGTTGTGGCTTGTGAGTGTATTCGGTTAAAAGATAAAGGCGCAACGGTGGTATGAGATATATCGCCTAACTCAAGGGTAATAATAAATTTGCTGCCAACATTTTCTGTTGATTCTACCTCTATTGTTCCATCCATTTGTTTTAATAGTTCACAACAAATAGCTAAACCTAAGCCGGCTCCTTCTTCGTTACGTGAAACAATATCTTCCACTTGTTCAAAAGGTTTAAATATTGTGGCAAGTAAATGTGTAGGAATACCAATACCTGTATCGGTAATTGTAAAATGTAAGGTGTTTTTATTGTTGCTACGCTCTAACCATATATCTACAGTAACTGAACCTTTGTCGGTAAATTTTATAGCGTTATGGATAAGGTTAATAAACACTTGTCTTAATCGTATTGCATCAGCATTAATGTGTAGCGGTAGTGGTGTTTTAGCATTTATTTTTAGTACGATACCTTTATCTTGAGCGGTTACTGACATTAAGGCGTACAAGTCAATAATGAAGTTGTCTAATGCGATATGGGTGTAGTTGAGTTCAAGCTTATCGGCGGCAATTTTTGAAAGGTCGAGTACGTTATTTAATAAACCTAATAAATGTTTGCCATTGTCTAAAATAGTGCTTAATTCAGCATGAATATGGCTGTTTTCTTTATTGAATAATAAGAGCTCGGTATAGCCTAAAATAGAGGTTAATGGTGTACGTAGCTCATGACTAAGATGGGCAACAAATTTGTCTTTAGAACGACTACGGGTTTCGGCTTTAATACGCTCTAAGCGTTCGTTTTCAATTTCTTTTCGAGACAGTGCATAGCGAATAGCACGATGAAAACGTGTGGTGTTAAGCTCTGATTTTACAACGTAATCAACAGCCCCAGCATCTAGGGCGTCGTTATCAAGTTGATTGTCGGATTGGCCGGTTAACATAATGATAGGTATGGTACAGCCGGCATTAATCGCTTGTTTTAGTACCGACAAACCATTAATTGAGCCTAATTGATAGTCAAGTAGGCAGATGTCGTGCTTATTTTGTTTAAGTAACTCTAGCGCTTCAACGGAGCTGTCAGTCCATTGAATATCAAATTGATAGGTTGAAACTTGTTGAAGATAATCACTGGTTAATAGGTAATCGTCTTCGTCATCTTCTACTAACAATACGCTTTTTATTGGGTTATTCATAACTGATCATTATCGCCAAGTGGTTACTTAAATTGTTTAATTTATTACTTGTCTTCCGATACGGGAAACTCGACAAATTCAATCCAATATTTACCTAATGTTTTCATGAGATCAACTAGGCCTTCAAAATTAACCGGTTTGGTAATGTATGAAGCTGCACCTAAGTTGTAACCTTTAACTTTATCTTCTTCTTGCTTTGATGTGGTTAATATAACAACGGGAATGCCTTTTAGTTCTGGATTACTTTTTATTTCTTTTAACGCTTCTCGCCCGTCTTTACGTGGCATATTTAAATCAAGCAAGATCAGATTGGGCCTAGGTGATAAGGTTTTATCTTGATATTTTCCTTCTCGATTTAGGTATTCAAGTAGTTCTACGCCATCTTCAACGCTGTATAGCGTATTCAGTACGCGGCTTTCTGTTAAAGCGTCTTGTGTTAATAGCCTATCGTCTTCATCGTCGTCCGCTATTAAAATGGTTATTGCTTTAGTATTCATATTCGTGCTCTTAGCTGGTTGTGGTAAACGTGAAATTATGTGGGACTTTTATAGTGAATTCAGTGCCTGAATTTATTTCACTTTTTACGGATATCTCGCCGCCATGGCGTTCAACAATTCGTCTACATATTGCTAGGCCTATACCTGTTCCTTTGTATTGACTACGTGTGTGTAGTCGTTGAAACGGGATAAATATTTTGTCTTCAAACTCTTGTGAAAAACCAATGCCATTGTCTTTTATGGTTATTTCGTACCAGAGGCTGTCTTTTTTTAATATGGAATCGAATACAGAGTTTTCTTTATAACTGATGCTAATAATAGGGGGCGTATCGTCTTGTTTAAACTTAATAGCATTACTTAATAAGTTTAAAAACAACTGATTAAGCTGTGTTATGTCGCCATTAATCTCCGGTAAATGAGTTGTTTGAATGGTGGCTGAACTTTCATCAATGGCAACTTCTAAATCGTCTATTACATCGTGTATGACTTGATCAAGAGATACAACAACAAAAGCTTTTCCTCGCGTATTTATGCGTGAGTACTCTAACAAGTCGCTGATTAAGTTAGACATACGTTCGGCGGCATTATACATGCGTTTTAGGTAGTCTTGCCCTTTAGGATCTATCGTTGATGCGTAGCTGGTCATTAACCGGTCACCAAAAGCTCTTATTTTGCGTAACGGTTCTTGTAGATCGTGCGAGGCGACAAAAGCGAAGTCTTCTAATTCACGGTTACTACGTGCTAGCTCTTCTGCGTATAAGGTAAGTTCTTTGGTGCGTGCTTTTACTTCGTCCGCTAGTTTTATATTTTGTTCTTCTAAGGAGTTTTTGTATTGTTGTTCTGTTTTGTTGTTAACTCTAACCAACACCCATAAACCAAGCAATAATAAAAAACTGGTAATAGCTGATATGCTAAAAGTAAATTTTGCTTCTTTTTCAATAAGTTCTAGTTTTTGGTATAGATGATTTCGGTGTTTTATTTCAGCATTTTGTAATTTATCGAAATGGGCTTTTATTTCATTATAAAAGTTCTTTCCTCTTCCGGTCAGTACGGCACTAAGCGCGCGTTTTTCTTTATCGTTTAAGGCTAAATCAACAGTAAAGCTGAGCTCTATTAATTTTTGCTCAACTAAGCTTAGTAATTCAATTTGTTTGCTTTCTAGGCCAACCATATCTAAACGAAGTTTTTTAACTTCTTTGATTTGATTCATAACTTGAGAAATGGCTTCTTCGTAGGGCGCTAAATAGTCTTCGTTTTCAGTTAATAAGTAACCACGTTGCCCTGTTTCTGCCGATAAAACAAGAATATGTAACTTGTCTAAAGCCAAAATAACTTCGCCCGTATTGGTTAGGCCTTTTTGGGTTTTGGCTAGTTCGTCAATGGTTTTAATAGCAAGGGTTACATTAATACTAATAACCCCAATAACGATAACAAAAACTAACGCCCATGAAACCTTTTTATTATCTAATAATTGTTTGATGGTTGACATGTAAATACCTATTTAATGTGTATTACTTGTTTGAAATTTGTTCTAAGCATTGGCTACATTCTTGGCACGAGTCAATAATTTTATTGGCAGCTTCTAATGCTTTTTCAGGCGGCATTCCGTTTTCAAGTACCAATTTAATGAGTTCGGCTTGCATTGATATTCTATTCAACGGAGCTCGAGCATCATGAATAAGCTCGTTAATATTCTTTGATTGTACTTCGTTGTTTTGACTCATTATTAATACCTTTAATATTACTCTTTAAATTCGCCGTAAGCATGTAAGCGGTTGTAGAGTGTTTTAGTGCTAATGCCTAACATTTCTGCGGCTAAGGATTTGTTGCCGTCAACATCGGCTAGAGTAACTTTTATTAACTCTTTTTCAACATCTTCAATGGTTTGGCCCGCGGTTAAGCTGTGTTTTTGTTCGGATATTGAAGAGAAGGGCGAGCGGAAGTCTTTAGGTAACTCAACTGATGACGATTGTGGTTCAGACATTATAAAAGCACGATGAATAGTATGACGTAGTTCGCGTACGTTACCGGGCCAGTCGTAATCAACAAGTCGTTGTAATTGCGTTGCATCCCATTGATGGTTTCGATCGTATTCGTTATTCAATTCGTTTAAAAAGGTGTTGGCTAATAAGGGAATATCTTCTTTACGTTCACGTAGTGCAGGAATTGAAATAGGAAAAACAGCAAGTCGAAAATAAATATCTTCTCTCAGGTATTTTTTTTCAGCGATTTCAGCAACGGACCGATTAGATGCTGAAATTACGCGACAATTAACGTCTATTTCTTTAGTGCCCCCAACAGGTGTTACTTTTTTATTTTCGAGTACACGCAATAAGTTAGGTTGCAGGTCTATTGGCATTTCGGTGACTTCGTCTAAAAATAAGGTGCCGTTACCTGCTCGTTGAAAAACACCTTCTTTTTTCGCTATAGCGCCAGTGAATGCGCCTTTTTCATGGCCAAACAATTCGCTAGTAATAAGATCTTTTGAAATTGCCCCACAGTTGCTAGCGACTAGTTGATGTTCACTATTATTAGCTTTGTTGGTCGCGTAATGTATAGCTTGTGCTACTACCTCTTTACCTACGCCACTTTCACCCATCAGCATTACATTGGCTTGAGTTTGTGCTACACGCTCTACCATGGTGTAAAGTTCTTGCATTGCTTTTGACTCGCCAATTAAACAATCAAAATGCTTAGTGGGCATAGATGAATTATTTTTTTTGCTAGGGATTTTTTTAGCTTTATGCGATAGGGCTTGCTCTAAATCTTCGCGTTGTAATGGTTTAGCTAAATAACCGATTTTTGGACCACATAAACTACTGAGCATACCTTTAACAAGTGGATGCCCTGTGATTAGGGTGATATAGGGTGACTTTTCTGATTTGTTGATGTGATCAATTAAGTGTAAGCCACTCCCATCGGGTAGCATAAAATCTAAAAATATATGGTCAAAATCGTTAAATTCTAATACCTGATAAGCCTCTTCTAAAGAACTTGCCGTTGAAGTGTCATGACCTAGAAATTCAATAATGTGACATGCGACGTTGGTAAATTCCTCATCGTCGTCAACCAGTAATATATTTAACACGAGCATCCTTTTTTGTGGTTTAGCTTAATGCATTGGTTCACTCTATTTGCAGGGTGTTCAATTGGTATTAATACAATAAATATATAATACAGTGTTTAGGAAAAAAACGATCACTTATTCTTTTTGAAAGGTAAAAGTTTATGTCTTCTGAAATAATTTTAGGGAGGAAGCGTAATAGGAGATGGAAGTCGTGACGGTTTGTTGAGGCCGCCACGATGAACTTGTCTTGTTTTTATAAGTTAATATCTTCAGGCGCTGATATGTAACCTTGGTAGCCATCAGCTCTTAATGAGACAAAGTGTGCAAGTTGCTCTTGGTCTTCAATTCCTGTGATGATCACCTCAATTTTTAAGCCTTTAGCCACACTCATTAAGGCACGGCATAGTTCGTTGTTTTGATTTAACTTTTCATAAAAAGCAAAAGACTGATCTAATTTAATATAGTCAGGTTGAAGTTTACGTAAATAATCGAGAGAGCCAATTTGACGGCCACATTGATCTATTCCAACTTTTGCGCCTGCCGCTTTTATTATTTGGGCGATGTAATTACATTGGTCAAAGTTGTTGAGCAGAGCAGACTCGGGTATTTCAAATAAAATACGATCAACATGAGATGATTCTTTAAGAAACTCACCCAGCCATTGTGCAAAACCGGTGTCTAAAAGACTGTCGTGGGTTAAGTTTATAGCTACAGGTTGTTGAGATAAGCTTAAAATATTTTGTTTTTCAATGGTTTCTAGCAAGCACTTGTCGAGTTGGCTACCCAGTGATAACAATTCAATAAAGGGCATAAACTCTGCAGCGCTAACTGTTTGATCATCTATGTTTAGCCGACAATAAATTTCGCGTTGAATAATATCTTTCGCGGGCATGTTACATATTTTTTGCCACTGAAATACGAAGTGGTTGTTGTTAATGGCATCTTCTAATTTATTACGCCATTGTTCGCGACTATATTTTTGTGTTTGTTGCGTATCGATCCAGTGACTGATTTTATTCTCGCGGTGCGCTTGTTGTAGTGCATTATCTGTTTGCGACATTAAGTCTGAAGGTTGCATGTTTTCTATACGTTCACTAATACCTAAGTAAAAGTCAGTATTTGGCAAACAGCCAGCTTTGGTAATTTCTTGATTGATCAGTCGAATGAGTGTTTGCAGGTATTTTTCAATTTGGTGATGCTCGGCTTTGGTGATCAAAAATGCAAATTCGGTATTGGTAACACGCGTAATTATGCTGTCTGCAATTTCAGGTAACTCTGTTTTCATTCTATTAGATAACACTCTAATAATTTCATCGCGCCCCTGATAACCGTATTTGCTGTAAACCTCTTCTAACCAATCAAATTTCGCTAAAATAAGGCCGCCGTAACCAGGCTCGTTAAGCCAGTTATTCAGTTGGGCAGATAGGTATTGGCGGTTAGGTAGTTGAGATACTTGATCAATGAGCTTGTCTTCTTTTAGCTCGCTGACTTCTTGATCGAGTGTTGAAAATACTTGCTGTAGCTGAGATGACATTGAGTTAATTGCAATAACAAGTTCTTGTAATTCGGCAGTTTTAGGAAGTTTTATATCTTGGCCAAATTTTCGTTGTGCTATTTCTCTTGCTTGAACCGCAACACCATTTAATGGTTTTAAAATACGGTTTAGTCTGAGTCTTAGAGCAAAAATAGAAACGATAAAGAGGAAAGATAATACCATGATGGTATCATTCATTATGCGCCATAATTCTTGGTACCCATGGGCGGGGTGAGCTTCTATTTCAAGCTTGGCGAGTTGCATCCAGCCTGAGGTTATAACACTTTCTTTTTTTTGTACTTTAAATAAATTTAAATCAACAAACCATTGAGGTACGCCTTCAATAACGATAGGGTTTTCCCATACTTGCTCTTTACCATCAACTAACCATGTTAGGGTCACTTTACGATAAAACCCGCCTTCAAAAATAACATTAACGAGCGTTTCCGCAGATACCATATCGCCTGTTTCTATATGGGGTTGCAGCATCAAACCTAATGATGTCATGGTGTTATTGAGATCTGAGGCCATTTGCTGGCTCATAAAGTCTTTGGTTTGGTTAAACTGGAAGTAAACCAAGCTGGTCATTACTAAGAGAAATAATCCAAACAATAATGAGTTTATTTGTCTAAATAGGGTCATTGCTTTAAAACTCCAGCTTTAGCTTAGGTTGTTTAAGGGTTGAAGTATTTATACGTTGACGAAGATCGCGCCATCTTTTAAGTCGTGAAGATGTACCGCTAAGTACGCCACGACCTTTTTCTTTATTGAGCCATAACTGACTACCATTAAAACTGTATATTGGTACTAAGTCGTTACGTTGCGTTGCCGGCTTTATTCGTCCGTCAATATTATCTAAAATTAATGGGACAGAGCTGGGTGTATCGTAATAGGCTAAAACCATATGATATTGATTAAGGTTTACGGCTTTAACCATAGTGATCTTCATTTTATCGTCGGGAATACCGAGTTCCAGCAGTGTAAAATATTTAGCAATAGAATAATCTTCACAATCACCACCATTTACACCAATAAATTCGACAGGAGTCGCCCAATAATTTTTAACACCCCATAGTTTTATATCATCAATAAAGTGAAATAAATTAAAAAAGTTGTTCACCTTTTTTAATCGCTCTATTTCAGATTGATCTGGTGTTGGCGTCATTAATTTCATCCATGCTTTGCCGCGCTTTCCTGCTCGAGTTCCGTAACTTTTTTCTAAAGATTGTACGATTTTTTCACCGTCTAATGGCGCTAGAGGAGCCGCATAGAGCATAGATAGCAATAGCATACTAAAGAGTAATACTTGAATGAACTTTGATAACATTGCTGTTAAAAAGCAGCTTATCTTCATATTACTCTCAAAGGGTTACAATGCTTGATTAACGGTATAAATTGTCCATTTCATATCGTCAATACGTTTAACCGTGTTTACTTTTGCCATAATACGACGGTTAATAGCATGTGCTTCGGGCGTGTCTCCTTCTACTTCTAATCGATTAAAACCATAACCGAAAGAGGCAACACGTTTCTTATCAATATTAAATTCATTCACTAACACAAGTAGAATGGCGTTTGCTCGGTTTTCTGATAGTGTTTGATTAAGATCTTGCATACCCACTTTGCTGGTATGTCCTTCAATAACTACGTTAACATCTTCATTTTCAGTTAAAAAGTCAGCTAACGCTTTAATTTTACTATAGGCTGTTTGAGGTACTTCGTAAGAGTTATTGGCAAATTTGATATCAATATTTAAAGGATCATTGAATTGTTTTTGTGTGCCACATCCGTAATTATCGATACTGGCCCCCAATACGGTGTCAGCACATTTATCACGTGCTTCTATTACACCATCACTGTCATAATCATCTAAATTTTTTAGTTGCTTAACAGGGTCTTCTATAACGACTATAGGTTGAGTAGCACAAGAGGTTATCAACATTAGCGCTAACGACGTAATAAGCAGCTTGAGTGCGTTGTTGGATTTACTATGTATTGTTGTTAGCTTATTCATAGTTGTGCTCTCCTTGCCATGCTATTGAGCGTGTTACTCGTAGTGAATCAAGTAATTGGCCGGTAACATTGAGTAATCTATATTGCGCATTTAATTCATTAAAGTCAGCGTCTAGGTAGTCTTTTCTTGCTTCGAATAATTCGTTTTCTGTATCAAGTAAATCTAATAAGTTTCTTTGGCCTAAACTAAACTGATCTTGGTAGGCTAATTGTGTTTCTTTCGAGGTAATTATATGTTGTTTAATATATTTTTTTTGTAAAGCTAACATTTCAAAAGCATTCCACGCAAGTTCATAGCTTTCAGTTACTTGGCGATGAGCGCTGTAGTTTATTTCTCTTGCTTCACTTATTTTATAGGCGGCACTGCGTTCTTGTGCAACATCTTTACCACCTGAAAAAAAGTTATATTTTAAGCGTAACATGGCACTAACTTCATTACGGTGCCCACCAACATTAGGACCAAAACGGTTTAAGCCACTTTCGCCATCAATGTCGTTATATGAATTAGCGCCAAGTTCTAAAGCTAATTCAGGGTAGTAACTGGCTTTAACTGACTTTTTAAACGATTGTGCTGCGTTAATATCTTGCTGTGCAGATTTAATAACAGGATGGTTTTCAATGGCAAAGTCTAATCCTGTGCTTTTATCTTTAGGCAGCATGTCTGCATCTGGCACTGGAAGCACTAAGTCTTTAGGTAGATCATTGGTTAATCGAATAAATTGAGCTCTTGCATCTAATTGATTATTACGTGCTGCAATTAGGTTTGATTGAGCGCGAGCGACTCGGCCTGTTACTTGTGATAAATCAGCTATGCTGCCTAAACCTGAGTCGGTACGCTCTTTTATACGTTCATATATTTCTTGATGAGAAACTACGTTTTTTTCTGCTAAAGCGATCATTTCATCAGCTTTTAAGTAATTTATATAAGCTTTTGTTACTTCTAAAGCGAGATCTTCAGCTGTAGCTACTAATGCCCATTTTTCAGCATTGGCTTCGTGTTTGGTGCGATCTACTTCACTGCTGGTAAACATGCCATCAAAAATAACTTGTCTTAAGCTAACGCCAATTTCGCCACGTTTTAATTCTGTTTTTCCATCATCAAAATTAAGGGCGCTTCTACGATTTCCTGGGCTGTCGGTGTATTCATAACCGTATCCTGCGGTTAAATCTATTGTGGGTAAATATCCTGCCGATGCGCGATTAACATCTTCTTCTTTCGATTTAAAACGGGCAAAAGATTGGCGAATGTCAGGATGAGAATCTAATGCATGCGCAACGGCTGACTCTAAACTTTGGGAGTTGACTTGGAGAGAACATAATGTAGATAAGCTAATTAAACTTATAATGCCTACTTTGCTCATACTGAACTTGTTTATTTTCATAAATGTTCCATGTTATTAATGATTACCTATCGTTCTCGTAATGCTGATTGTTTTGCTCGTAATATAGGATTCAATATATATTCCAATACTGTACGTTTCCCGGTTATTACATCTACATCAGTCATCATGCCTGGAATGATAGGCATGTCTTCGTTATTGCTATTTTTTATACTTGAGGCATCAGTTTTTACTCTGATCAAATAAAAACTGTTACCTTCTTCATCTTGTGTGGTGTCTGCACTAATATGTACGACTTCTCCAGTTAAACCGCCATATCTTGCAAAATCATAAGCGGTTATTTTAACTACAGCGGGTAACCCAGGATAAATAAAAGCGATATCTCGAGGTTTTATTTTTGCTTCAACCATTAACATATCTTCGGTTGGTACTATTTCCGCAATAGTTTCTCCTGATTTTACAACACCCCCTAGCGTATTAATATGTATAGTTTTAATGGTACCTACAACGGGGGATACGATTAATGCTTTTGTGACTTTGTCTTGAGCGCCAACTTGCGATTCATTAATTCTAGAAAGTTTATTTTGTAGTTCATTAAGTTGAGCTCTTGCATCAGCACGATATTTTAATGCTGTTTCACGACGGTTTAAGATAGATTCTTGTAAAGAGGATTTTAATTTAGGAGAAAGTAAGCGAATGGCGCTTAATTCACCTTTTAACTCGTTTACACTGCGTTCTAATTTATATAATTCTATTTTAGACACTATGTTTCTTTCTGCTAATGGTCGAGTGAGATCAAGTTCTTTGGTGGCTAAATTATAGCTAATTTCCATGGTTTCTATTTTAGAGTCTAATTCGGCTATTTCTTGTTCTCTTTGTTGTATCTGTTGGCTTTGTATAGCGAGTTGATTGATTAGGTTGTCAAGTCTTCCTGTATATTCATCTTGTTGTCGTTGAACCATAAATTCGGCGTTAAGATTAAGATCTTCCGGATATTGTGGCACTTGTTTTTTTAAGTCTATTTGCAATCGCCAGTCGTCGTTTGTGCCAATAATGATGCTTGAAAGTTCGGCTCTTAAACGAATAATGTTGGCTCTTAAGCTATCAACTTCTTGTTTTTGTTCGGCAAAGTCAGAACGAAATCGGGTATCGTCAATTCTGGCTATAGGTTGACCTTTGGTTACTTGCATACCTTCTTGTACAAATAGTTTTTGTAATACGCCACCATCTAAACTTTGAATAATTTGTAGCTGAGACGAAGGTATTACTTTTCCTGAACCTGAGGTAACTTGTTCTAATGCCGCAAAATTTGCCCAAACAATAAAGCTAAAGAGTAAGCCAGCCATTGCCCAAATTGTTAATCGATGCAAACTGGGTACTTCAGTTAATAGTGCGCCGTATACATCGTCTGCCATGTCTAAATCTTGTTGGCTTACTTTCTTCAAAGTGAAACCTCCTGATCTATTTTTCCGCCTTTAAGTTGCTCCAATACAGTATTTTTAGGGCCATCAATCACTAATTTACCTTTTTCTAAAATAATAATACGGTCGACTAAGTGTAATAGATCCATTTTATGAGTAATGAGTAGTAATGTTTTGTCTTTTGCTGTTGCTGCAATTGATTGGATAAATTGTTTTTCGGCTCGAGCATCAAGGCTTGCGGTGGGTTCGTCTAACAATAATATTTGTGGTGCATTTAAAATGGCTCTGGCTAAGGCTATTGATTGGCGTTGTCCACGAGATAAAGCAATACCGTTTTCGCCTACTTGACGATCAAGCCCTTGAGATTCATTATCAGTAAAACTGCTGACTCCTGAAAGTTGCACTGCCCTGATCAGCTGATATTCGGTCACTTGTCGTGTGCCAAATAATATATTGTCGCGAACGGTACCATGAAAAAGTGTGATGTCTTGAGGTAAATAGCCAAAATTTCTACGTAAGTCACTTGGGTGAATTTGCTGATGGTTTAAACCATCGAAACGTATGCTTCCAGATGTAGTTTGGTAAAGGCCTAATAATAATTTAGCTAAGGTGGTTTTACCTGAGCCATTTCGACCCACAATGGCAATTTTTTCACCTTGTTTAATGTTAATCGATAATTGTTGTAATGCTTCATGATCAGCCGTTGGGTATTTAAATGCTATGTTTTCTGCTGATATATTTCCTGACAGTTTTGTACGGCTAGGTAGATGAGCTTTATCTTCAAACTCACCTTCTTGATCCATTAAGGTGGTGAGCTGCCTTAGTGCGCTGATGGTTTGATTAGAACGTGTCATTAAGCCTGCGAGTTTTGCTATAGGGGAGATTGCTCTACCTGTTAACATTACTGCGGCAATAATTCCCCCCATAGATATCAGGTTATCTGAAACACGATATACGCCTAAAACTACGACTGCTACAACCGAGATTTGTAAAATAAAGCTGGCAAAATTAATAACTGAATTTGTGATTATTTTTGATTTAAGTAACCAGGTTGATGTGTGGCCGATCATTTGTTGCCATGCGTTTTGTACTACACCTTCTGCACCATTGGCTTTAATTGACTCTAAGGCGCTAAGACATTCAACTAAGTGTCCGTGGCGTAATCCAGAAAATTTGTTACTTTCTTCTATGGCAGCTCGTAATTTAGGTTGCTTTATAATGGTGTAACCAATAATTAATATGGTGGCAATAATAGGGAAGAGCACAAGGTCTCCAGCAACTAACCATATGCAAAACATAAATAAAAAGGCGAAGGGTAAGTCAACTAAAGCGGTAATAGTGGCGGATGATAAAAACTCTCTGACGTTGTCAAATTCACTGAGTTGCTTAGCCATTCCACCAACACTTGGTGATCGCTTTTCGAGTGGGATACCAATGACTTTTGCAAAAAGTTTAGATGAGACTTCAATATCAATTTTTTTACCGGCTACATCAATAAGGTAGCCACGTAATTGTTTTAATATAAAGTCAAAAATATAGGCAATCCCTGCACCAATGGCGAGTACCCACAGTGATTCAAAAGCTAAGTTAGGCACCACTTTGTCGTAAATATTCATCACAAAAAGCGGTGAAACTAAAGCAAATATATTCACCATGATAGAGGCAATAATCACATCGCGATATATTGGAGCAGCCGCTTTAAGATGTTGTAATAGCCAATGTTCTGTAGAGTCGCTGATATGAACATCAAAATTTCGGTCACCACGATATTGTTGTTTAATTAAGAACAAATAACCAACAAAATTAGACTCTAATTCTTCAATGGTAAGTCGTTCTTCTCCACCTGTTTCAGGTAAGGTAACAATCGCTTTATTTTCTTCAATATTGAGTTCTTGTAAGACGCAGGATTTTTTATCTTTTAGCATTAAGATACAAGGCAACAACATTGATGGTAATTCGTTCAAACCTTTACGTACTAATTTTGCACTGAGTCCCGCTCTTGAAGCTGCTTGTGGAAGTAGCTCTGGAGTTATGTGATTACTGGAGAGGGGGAGCCCTGCAACGAGTGCTTCAGGAGAGCATGGGTTACCAAAATGCTCGGTAAGTAATACTAAGCTATCAAGCAGTGGATCAGAATTTAACCGCTGTGAGGCATTTATAGTCCATTGCGATGAAGGTTTAGCAGAGGGTTGCACTGAATTTACATTCCTTAAAACATAATCAGCAATAGGGTAAATACATTCCCTATTGCTGATTTTAATGGTAATTACATAATGTGAGTAGCTGTAATTTAACTATAAAATATCACTTGAATCTAGATCTGCAAGCGGAATTGTTGTTGGGGCTGTGTTATCGCTGATGATAACAGCCCCATCAACTAATAGGCCATTAGTTATACTTTGGTGTTCGGTTTTTTCTAGTACTACTTGTTCTATGGATTCAATTTGTTCATCTACTGGAGTTGGTTCTGTCGTTATTTCTTCATCTTCATTAGCAAATTGTAAAAATTGATCGATGCTGTTTGAACTTCCATCACTGATTAAATCACTTAAATCAAGTTCGTTCGTAGGAGCCGCTGTTTCTTCTTGTGTATTGAGTGTATCGATAGCACTGACTTTTTGTAAGTTGGATGTATCGATAGTGGCCGATTTACTAAAAGAAGCTCCTGCAATATCGTTGATGTTATTTATCAATAAAGGGCTAGGTGCTGGCGTAGGTACAGGATCAGGTACATCGATATGAATAGTTAGTGTTGTTGTATCTGAATCAGGCTTAACGGTATCACCATCTTGAATGGTATAACTAATAACATCACTAACGTCATTTGCGGGGAGTAACATACCGCTTTTACTTGTGTAAGTGTAAGCACCACTATCTTTAACAGTAAATGTGCCGTATTCAGCAACAATCTCAAAAGATGTATTAAGGGAGTTAAATATATAATCTGTACCGTTATAACTTACGTGAGTTAGCGTTATTATGCCATCAGGTGAGGTGTCGTTAACGTCACCTGAACTTCCTCTTGCTATTAAATTTCCTTTTACTCTGCTTACTGCAGCTGTTCCACTATCATTTTCCATTAATGTAATAAAATTATTGTCCGCGTTTGCAGTAGGGGCAGTATGAGAAACTTCAATGCTCACTGTTGCTGTGTCGGTGTCAGTACCATCACTGAGCGTATAATCAAAACTTGGGTGTATTACGGTACCACCTGTAAATCCGCTATTTTGGTAGGTAAAGTTACCTTGTGCGTTAATACGTAAAATTCCATCCTGAATGGCTATGGTTGCATAGCCATCAGCGGGATCAAATATTAAATTATTACCATTAACTTGTGTTACTGATAATGCCGCTCCATCACCACCGTCGGAATCAACTTTGCCATCGCCATCATTGTGTGTGATTACATTGCCAGAAACCATTTCACCTTCATGAACCGTAAAGCTGTCGTTTTCGGCAGTAGGAGGAATGTTTACTGATGGCGTTACGTCGATATTTAAGGTAGACGTATCAGTATTCACACCATCTGAAATGGTATAAACCACTTCAGGCACCGGACCGTTGTAATCAGCGGTTGGCACAAAGGTGAAGGTGCCATTTGGATTAATGGTTAATTCACCTTCCGCTAACCTTGTAGTTGTACCTAGTGGATCTACCGTAAAGGTATTGCCGCCCACCGTAAATTCCGTAATAACTGGTGTGCCGTCGGTGCTTGAAGCGTTTGTGAGCAAGTTACCGTTGAGCGTATTATCTTCACCGATCGTTAATGTTTCATTATCATCCGTTAAATCAGATTCCGGTGTTACGTCAATATTCAAGGTAGACGTATCGGTATTGACCCCATCGGAAATCGTATAAACCACTTCAGGAACAGGTCCGTTGTAATCAGCTGTCGGTACAAACGTAAACGTTCCATTTGGGTGAATGGTTAACTCACCTTCCGCTAATGTAGCAGTGGTACCCAATGGATCTACAGTAAAGGTATTGCCGCCTACCGTAAATTCAGTAATAACCGGCGTGCCGTCGGTGCTTGCTGTATTGGTAAGCAAGTTACCGTTTAACGTGCCGTCTTCTGGCACACTGAGTGTTTCATTGTCATCGGTGAGATCCGATTCAGGCGTTACGTCAATATTCAAGGTAGACGTATCGGTATTCACACCATCGGAAATGGTATAAATCACTTCAGGAACCGGACCGTTGTAATCAGCGGTCGGCACAAACGTAAACGTTCCATTTGGGTGAATGGTTAATTCACCTTCAGTAAGAGCCGTGGTGGTACCTAGCGGATCTACCGTAAAGGTATTGCCGCCTACCGTAAATTCCGTAATAACTGGTGTGCCATCAGTGCTTGCGGCATTGGTAAGCAAGTTACCTGAAAGATCTGTATCTTCAGCGGTGGTTAATACTTCATTGTCGTCGGTGAGATCTGACTCAGGTGTTACGTCGATATTTAAGGTAGATGTATCAGTATTCACACCATCTGAAATGGTATAAACCACTTCAGGCACCGGACCGTTGTAATCAGCGGTTGGCACAAAGGTGAAGGTGCCATTTGGATTAATGGTTAATTCACCTTCCGCTAACCTTGTAGTTGTACCTAGCGGATCGACGGTAAAGGTATTGCCACCGACGGTAAATTCCGTGATTGTTGGTGTACCGTCAGTACTTGCGGCATTGGTGAGCAAGTTACCTGAAAGATCTGTGTCTTCAGCGGTGGTTAATACTTCATTGTCGTCGGTGAGATCTGACTCAGGTGTTACGTCGATATTTAAGGTAGATGTATCGGTATTGACCCCATCTGAAATGGTATAAACCACTTCAGGCACCGGACCGTTGTAATCAGCGGTTGGCACAAAGGTGAAGGTGCCATTTGGATTAATGGTTAATTCACCTTCCGCTAACCTTGTAGTTGTACCTAGTGGATCTACCGTAAAGGTATTGCCGCCCACCGTAAATTCCGTAATAACTGGTGTACCGTCGGTGCTTGAAGCGTTTGTGAGCAAGTTACCGTTGAGCGTATTATCTTCACCGATCGTTAATGTTTCATTATCATCCGTTAAATCAGATTCCGGTGTTACGTCAATATTCAAGGTAGACGTATCGGTATTGACCCCATCGGAAATCGTATAAACCACTTCAGGAACAGGTCCGTTGTAATCAGCTGTCGGTACAAACGTAAACGTTCCATTTGGGTGAATGGTTAACTCACCTTCCGCTAATGTAGCAGTGGTACCCAATGGATCTACAGTAAAGGTATTGCCGCCTACCGTAAATTCAGTAATAACCGGCGTGCCGTCGGTGCTTGCTGTATTGGTAAGCAAGTTACCGTTTAACGTGCCGTCTTCTGGCACACTGAGTGTTTCATTGTCATCGGTGAGATCCGATTCAGGCGTTACGTCAATATTCAAGGTAGACGTATCGGTATTCACACCATCGGAAATGGTATAAATCACTTCAGGAACCGGACCGTTGTAATCAGCGGTCGGCACAAACGTAAACGTTCCATTTGGGTGAATGGTTAATTCACCTTCAGTAAGAGCCGTGGTGGTACCTAGCGGATCTACCGTAAAGGTATTGCCGCCTACCGTAAATTCCGTAATAACTGGTGTGCCATCAGTGCTTGCGGCATTGGTAAGCAAGTTACCTGAAAGATCTGTATCTTCAGCGGTGGTTAATACTTCATTGTCGTCGGTGAGATCTGACTCAGGTGTTACGTCGATATTTAAGGTAGATGTATCGGTATTCACACCATCTGAAATGGTATAAACCACTTCAGGCACCGGACCGTTGTAATCAGCGGTTGGCACAAAGGTGAAGGTGCCATTTGGATTAATGGTTAATTCACCTTCCGCTAACCTTGTAGTTGTACCTAGTGGATCTACCGTAAAGGTATTGCCGCCCACCGTAAATTCCGTAATAACTGGTGTACCGTCGGTGCTTGAAGCGTTTGTGAGCAAGTTACCGTTGAGCGTATTATCTTCACCGATCGTTAATGTTTCATTATCATCCGTTAAATCAGATTCCGGTGTTACGTCAATATTCAAGGTAGACGTATCGGTATTGACCCCATCGGAAATCGTATAAACCACTTCAGGAACAGGTCCGTTGTAATCAGCTGTCGGTACAAACGTAAACGTTCCATTTGGGTGAATGGTTAACTCACCTTCCGCTAATGTAGCAGTGGTACCCAATGGATCTACCGTAAAGGTATTGCCGCCTACCGTAAATTCAGTAATAACCGGCGTGCCGTCGGTGCTTGCTGCATTGGTAAGCAAGTTACCGTTTAACGTGCCGTCTTCTGGCACACTGAGTGTTTCATTGTCATCGGTGAGATCCGATTCAGGCGTTACGTCAATATTCAAGGTAGACGTATCGGTATTCACACCATCGGAAATGGTATAAATCACTTCAGGAACCGGACCGTTGTAATCAGCGGTTGGCACAAACGTGAAAGTGCCATTTGGGTGAATGGTTAATTCACCTTCAGTAAGGGTAGCTGCTGTGCCTAGTGGATCGACGGTAAAGGTATTGCCACCCACCGTAAATTCAGTAATAACTGGCGTGCCATCAGTACTTGCGGCATTGGTAAGCAAGTTACCGTTTAACGTGCCGTCTTCTGGCACACTGAGGATTTCATTGTCATCGGTGAGATCCGATTCAGGCGTTACGTCGATATTCAAGGTAGACGTATCGGTATTCACACCATCGGAAATCGTATAAACCACTTCCGGTACGGGACCGTTGTAATCTGCTGTTGGTACAAACGTAAACGTTCCATTTGGGTGAATGGTTAACTCGCCTTCAGTAAGAGTCGCTGTTGTGCCCAATGGATCGACGGTAAATGTATTGCCACCCACCGTAAATTCAGTAATAACCGGCGTGCCATCAGTGCTTGCTGCATTGGTTAATAGATTGCCTGAAAGCGAACCATCTTCTGGCACACTGAGTGTTTCGTTGCCATCTGTTAATTCAGAGGTAGGCGACTCAGGTGTTACGTCAATATTCAAGGTTGACGTATCGGTATTCACACCATCTGAAATGGTATAAACCACTTCAGGCACCGGACCGTTGTAATCGGCTGTTGGTACAAAGGTAAACGTTCCGTTAGGATTAATGGTTAATTCACCTTCCGCTAACGTTGCGGTTGTACCTAGTGGATCGACGGTAAAGGTATTACCACCCACGGTGAATTCCGTGATTGTTGGTGTACCGTCAGTACTTGCGGCATTGGTAAGTAAGTTACCGTTTAACGTGCCGTCTTCTGGCACACTGAGTGTTTCATCACCATCGGTGAGATCTGACTCAGGTGTTACGTCAATATTGAGTGTTGATGTATCGGTATTCACACCATCGGAAATCGTATAAACCACTTCAGGCACAGGTCCGTTGTAATCGGCTGTCGGTACAAAGGTAAACGTTCCGTTAGGATTAATGGTTAATTCACCTTCTGCTAATGTAGCCGTTGTACCTAGCGGATCGACGGTGAACGTATTGCCGCCTGCCGTAAATTCAGTAATAACCGGCGTGCCATCAGTACTTGCTGCATTGGTTAATAGATTGCCTGAAAGCGAACCATCTTCTGGAACACTGAGTGTTTCATCACCATCGGTGAGATCTGACTCAGGTGTTACGTCAATATTCAAGGTTGACGTATCGGTATTCACACCATCGGAAATCGTATAAAGCACTTCAGGAACAGGACCGTTGTAATCTGCTGTTGGCACAAAGGTAAACGTTCCGTTAGGATCAATGGTTAATTCACCTTCCGCTAACGTTGTAGTTGTACCTAGTGGATCGACGGTAAATGTATTGCCACCGACGGTAAATTCAGTAATAACCGGTGTACCGTCAGTGCTTGCGGCATTGGTAAGTAAGTTACCGTTTAACGTGCCGTCTTCTGGCACACTGAGTGTTTCGTTGCCATCTGTTAATTCAGAGGTAGGCGACTCAGGTGTTACGTCAATATTCAAGGTTGACGTATCGGTATTCACACCATCGGAAATCGTATAAAGCACTTCAGGAACAGGACCGTTGTAATCGGCTGTCGGTACAAACGTAAACGTTCCGTTAGGATTAATGGTTAATTCACCTTCCGCTAACGTTGTAGTTGTACCTAGTGGATCTACGGTAAAGGTATTGCCGCCCACCGTAAATTCAGTAATAACCGGCGTGCCATCAGTGCTTGCTGCATTGGTTAATAGATTGCCTGAAAGCGAACCATCTTCTGGCACACTGAGTGTTTCATCGCCGTCTGTGAGATCCGATTCAGGCGTTACGTCAATATTCAAGGTAGACGTATCGGTATTGATCCCATCGGAAATGGTATAAACCACTTCAGGCACCGGACCGTTGTAATCAGCTGTAGGTACAAACGTAAACGTTCCGTTAGGATTAATGGTTAATTCACCTTCCGCTAACCTTGTAGTTGTACCCAATGGATCGACGGTGAACGTATTGCCGCCCACCGTAAATTCAGTAATAACCGGTGTACCGTCAGTGCTTGCTGCATTGGTAAGCAAGTTACCGTTTAACGTGCCGTCTTCTGGCACACTGAGTGTTTCATCGCCATCGGTTAAGTCAGACTCAGGTGTTACGTCGATATTTAAGGTAGACGTATCAGTATTCACACCATCGGAAATGGTATAAACCACTTCAGGCACCGGACCGTTGTAATCGGCTGTCGGTACAAACGTGAAAGTGCCATTAGGATTAATGGTTAATTCACCTTCCGCTAACGTTGTAGTTGTACCTAGTGGGTCGACGATAAAGGTATTACCATCTACCGTAAATTCAGTAATAACCGGCGAACCATCAGTGCTTGCTGCATTGGTTAATAGATTGCCTGAAAGCGAACCGTCTTCTGGCACACTGAGGGTTTCATCACCGTCTGATAATTCAGAAGCCGATGATGTAGGTATTACAGGAGCGTTAATTTCGGTATTCTGAACGTCAGGGATTATAAAATCATTGGTTAACTCGATTGTGTCATAACCAGCTTGGGCGATTGTTTCTTCTGCATTTCTTGTTAATGTAGTAAAACTGCCACCACTATTGTTAAGAATATCTCCAGCGGCAGTATCTGGAAGTTCAACATCGTCGCCTGACTCAATGAGTTCCTGAATGGCATTAATATCATCGAGTACAGCATTTTGTGAATTGGTATCTGGTGTCTCATTACCTTCAGCACTGTTAATATCACCTTCGATATTTTCAATACTGAGAGTATCGCTTGAAACACGCTGTTGACTTCCGTCATTGAAAGTAAGGGTTATCTCACTATTTTCTGAAAAAACAATTTCGGTACCTGCAGTTATGTTATCACCAACATTCAACGGAATATCTGTACCTGAATCGATGTGAACGATTCCTTTGATATCAGTTATTTTTGCATTTTTTGAGGCTACAAAATTGTTCATGAACTACATCCCGAATAATTTATTTAATTAGTTGTTAAATGGTGATTTTTTACACTTGCAGTGGCGAACGAACATTATTTTTCTATCAATTGATGTGCAATTTATTCACGCAGTAAATACTTATTATAGATGACTATAACAGTATATGGAGGACTCATCTAGATAATCCATGTTTGTCATTATTTAGTAAGGAGTTTTAATATTAAGAGGAAAATAAAAAAGGCGATATTTTAAAATATCGCCTTTAAATAGAATTAAATATAGTACTATTTTCAGATACGAGCTTTAAAGCGTCGAGCGCTTAAGCCACACAATGCAATTGCAAAAATAATTAATGTTGAAGGTTCTGGAACATTAGCTACCTTTTTGAAAATGTAATTAATATAATCACCACTCAGAGCGCGATCATCAACCCAAACAGAAACATCTGCATTGCTATCGTATTTATTGTCGCCATTAGCATCGGCTGTAACATTTTCAGCAAGTCTTGATACCGCATTTAGGTTTCCATCATACCAAGCTAAATGGTTTACAATATTTGCACCTGCACTTATTGTTGATATATCAAAAGATAATGCAAAGGCTGCTAAAGCATAATCACTAGTATTACCACCTAAAAAGTAAACTGCTGCCTCTAATCCATTCACAGGGTCAGCATCGCTCCAATGAGGAGACTCTTCACCTTTTGGGTTATTGTTACCCACTAAATCAAAAAGATTTACGTATTCCCAACGTTCACCAGCTCCGTCTAAATAAACTTCTCCTGATATTAAATTTGCATGTACGTTACTTGCGGAAAATAAAACAACAATAGTCAACGCTATGCTTAATAATTTAGAAATCATGTTACTTCTCACTTTCTCAAATTTTATGGAAAAAATATTCCAACAACTAAATGTATACTAGCATAAAATAAGCCATAAAAATAAAAGCTTTTATTAACAATGATATATGAGCTTTTCATCTATTGAGTCAAATTGTTGCTGTAAAAATAGTTGACGTTCCATTTTAATAAGTCGTTAAGATTAAGTTAATGCAATGGGCTTTTTTTGTATTGTTAATCAAAAGCCTGTCTTAACCATGCTCTGCTCTGGCGTCCTGAAACTCGCACCTTGAGTGGTAACGGGTATCTATCTATAGAAGGATAAATATGACCGCTCGAGAAAATAGATAACCAGAATTAAGATTATATAGCTTATTGTTGAAGTACTGATTGTCGTGATTTTTCCCAAAATTTTTTGATAAAAAGGCATTAAAACCAATGTAAAGGTAAACTTACAACAAGAGAGCGATATATACCCGTAGCCAATCAAGCGCTTCTTCGATGGGTCTAAAAACAATTTATACTTCGTTATTAACTTTAGTCAGGTTCCTACATGGATGTAGGACATTAGGGTAACGCAGGAGCAGTTACCGAGAATAACCATGACGTAAACTTAATGCCTTGCATACATGGATGTAGACCTTAGATTTTGTTTGGAACGTAAAATCTGTGCCTAAATTGTTTTTAGTTCCCACTGAAACCTGCATCTTGAATGGTTACGGGTATAGAATGAAACATTTTGAAATATATAATTTAACTACATTTAAATAAAAAAATGATTTACTAGTCATTCAACTTAATAGTTACTGGAAATGATGATGTTAATGTATAAAAAATTGCTAAGCATACTTTTATTAAGCTCTACGTTTAGTTCAGCATTCGCGTTTGATAGATTAAATAACATTCAAATAAATGAACTACTATCCAATAAAAATAGGCCAACAGAAGATTTAGAAAAAGATCCGATTAGAAAGCCAGCAAAAATTATACATTTCACTGATATTGCAAAAGGCGATGTAGTTATCGATTTATTTGCAGGTGGTGGATGGTATACCGAATTGTTCTCTATGGCTGTAGGACCTAATGGCAAAGTTTATGCTCAGAATGATAATGTTATTTGGCAGTTTGCTAAAAAAGGTTTAACCGAACGTACTAAAAACAACAGGCTTGAAAATGTAACACGTTTAGACAAAATTGAAATTGCCGATATGGCAATGGCAGATAAATCCGTAGATCTTGTTTTTACTGCATTAAATTATCATGACATGTTTTTTACACACCGTATTAATGATGGAAAAGTTATACAAGTTAGAGAGCAGGTAGTAGATCATAAAAAGGCGTTAGCCAATATAAAGCGTATCTTGAAAGATGACGGACAAATCGTGATTATTGATCATGTTGCGCTAGCAGGCTCTGGATTTAATGCACCAAACGACATTCATAGAATTGATCCAAATATTGTTAAGTATCAAATGCAAGAAGCAGGCTTTGAATTAGTAGAAGAAGCTTTCTACTTACGTAATAGCCATGATGATTTAAATACCAGTGTATTCGCACCTAGTACAAGAGGAAAAACAGATCGATTTGTTTATAAATTTAAAAAATTGAAAGAATAAAAACTCTACAGTGTTAACTTGAACAGAGGCTGTTAATCAATTTCATACGCCTTAATTATTTTTATATTAAGGCGTTTTTATCATTGTACGTTTACGATTACCTTGGTTTAATTGTAAGTAAAATATGAATTATTTTTATCAATTATGCTCCATTTTTTATGACTCTATAAAAACTTAAGTCCCGATCCTTCAAACTAGCAAGATTATATATAGAACCCAAAAATCACCAGTAAAGTTAATTGTTAACAATGTAGCTTGTATCGTGTATTATCGACTAGATAAGAATTTTAGGGATTGATGAAGTAACTTTTTTCTTAAATTAATCCTTTGTCCGTTGATACTTGGCTAAACAGAGTAATCGATCTAACACTAAACGGAAGATTTATATGTCGTTTTTTGTTTTGTGAATTTTAAATTAGGTGAATGTATATGAAAATGACGTTACTAAAAGCTACCTTATTAGGTGGTGTATGTCTCAGCCAGATTGGTTGTGGTGATAACAAAGAAATAGAAGCAGCGGCAGCTCCAATTGAGCAAAAAACGCCTAGTTTTACTGATGTGTCACAGCAAATTGGTTTGATCACAGAAGCTCGTTGGAAATATGGTGGACCATCAATATCAGATATTAATAATGATGGGTATTATGACTTTTTATTAACTAATCATAACGCTACACCTGTACAGTTATACTTATCAAACGCAGATGGCACCTATGCAAAAAATCCAGATATTTTTCCTAAGGTAGACTTACATGGGATCGCTTCTGGCGATTACGACCAAGATGGCGATAACGATATTTTATTATCTGTTGGTGGCGGTAATGGCTTAAAACCATCACCACAAAGATTACTGAGAAATGACAACGGAAAATTTGTTGATGTAACGGTTGAGGCAGGAATCTCTGAAATGGGAGCCCGTGGTCGATCGGTGCGCTGGGTAGATTTAGATAACGATGGTGACTTAGACTTTCTTCAGCAAAATGCAGAAAAAATGATCAATGAAGAATTACCTAGAAACATCATTTTTGCAAACAACGGAGACGGCACATTTACTTATGTACCAAGCCCATCATTTGAAGAAATAGATTCAGAACGCGTATTAATTACCGATTTTAACAATGATAACATCCCTGATCTCTTCGCCTTCAATAGTTATGCTAAATCGGTATTATTAATAGGTAATGGCGATTTTAGCTTCACTAATGCGACAGACGATATGTTTCCAGCAGATTCAAATAATTACCCTGGAGTTATTTCTGTTGCACAAGCCGATATTGATAATGATGGCGATCTCGATTATTACTTAGCTAGAGGCAAGTTATACTACACTATTGCGGATAACAGTATTTCTTTTAATGAAGAGAAAGGTCGTTTAGATCTTCGAGACCAAGGCTCAAAAAGCCATGATGGTATTACTTTACTAGCAGATAAAGATATCGGCTTAACAGACTTCTATCATTTTCCATTCGGTAAAATTATGGACGCTATGCCGGTATTTATCGGTAAAAATAAAACACCACTTAAAACACCTACTGAAGAGGTTAAAATTACTCAAGAGCAAGGAGCTGGTTTCCCTGAAGAAATTACAGATACAGGTTGGTATTTGGGTTACTTAGGTGAAGGAAAATGGCGATTAGAGTGGATGCTGACAGAAAAATTAGCGTGGGATATTCGTTCTTCTATCACTGGATTAAGTGGATACATTCCAGACTGGACACCACAAAATAGAGGTATTCCTGATGTATTACTACGTAATGATAATGGTAAGTTAGTTAATCTATCTAATCAACTACCACCAGAAGCATTGAGTAACAACTGGGGAGTTACACCGGGCGATTTTGATAATGATGGCAATACAGATTTCTTCGTATATCGTTTTGGTGAGTTAAGAGAGCGAGTAGCTGATGTTATGTTACTAAACAACGGTAAAGGTGGATTTAAAACCGTTATTGAACATGGCGCTACAACCGAAATTGGCTTAGATTCACACGGCGATATGGGTACAGCATTTGACTATAACTTAGATGGAAAAATCGATATTTTAAGTGGTGATGACGACAATGGAAAATGGCACATGTATCGTAATGATATCGCATTAACCGATAGCAGCCATTATCTTCTTACTCATATTGGCTACTCTGAAACTGGAATAGACCCACTAGGAGCTAAAGTTACAATTACTACGGCTACAGGCCAACAATTTAAATTAATTGGTTCTTCTAGCGCATCACATTCACAAAGTGTATTGAATATTGCTCATTTTGGTTTAGGTAAAAATCAACAAATTAAATCAATAAAAGTAAGATGGCGTGACGGTACTGAAAGCATAAAAGAAAATGTTAAAGCCGATCAACTTATTGTTATTGGTAAAACAAAGTAATATCAAAGATATAACACCTATATTGCACAGTATAAAATGGCGCTAATTTAGCGCCATTTTTTTGATTTATTGAATACCTTAACTAGAAAGGGCTAGTTTTTATTAAGTGATATTTAAAGAAAGCTTACTCTTTTGCTGGTTTTGCGTTTTTTCTAAAGGCATCAAGGTTTATTACATTACTTGAATTACTCTGTAATGATTGCTCTGTTTCCTCAGTATCAATCTCTGTTTCTAATTCGTCATTTTTTAAAGCTTGTTGATAAAAATCGAATTCGTCTTGCTGAAATTGGTTGATTTTTTGGGTTATTTCTTTATCACTACAGTCTGAATAGTCAACTAGCCAGTTACGTAAAAACTCATGGTGGGGAGAAAAGTAATCTTTCTGATTTTTGTTTTTTCTTAATAGTTGATTAACAAAACCATCAAATTTGATTAACTCGTAGTCTTGTGGAATATAATCGTTTTCATCAACATTATTGTCAAAATACCAAGCAACATCATTAGTGGTTGCTTGTACTGATCGGTCACCACGTTGATGAAAAGTACATCCTGAATGAGCCGCGGCATAATGGTCTAAGCTCTCTTCAATATAGTCTTCATCATCAATAACCATTTGCATTAGTTGTTGAACATGCAAACCTAAATGATGATCAAACATATTCAAAAAGGCAATTTCATCGCCTTTTTTTAATCCGGTAAAAGTCATCGAAAAACGTGAGTGATAATCCATTACAATAATTGTTTTTTTACGTTTTACGGTAATTACATGCACTAACCAATGCCAATCTTTAAGGTTGCTGCCCACTTCTATTTCTTGCTGCTGTGCCTGTATTGATGCCTCTATCGTTTTATGTGTTGCAGGTTCAATAGGAGAGTATTTTTGACCTTTGATTGTTCGAATAAAAAACTCAGTTGCTGATTTAGTGCAATTAAAAATTAACATTTTTGTGTAGTGACAATTAAGTTAGCCCTCAACCTCTAATATTTCCCTTAAAGTTTGCCCGTAAGAGGGCTAGTCATCTTTAGGCCACCTTAAGTATGGTTCAGCGTATGCAAATTTTGCATGTTCTAAAGCTACTTTATACTTTCTATAAAAGTCCTTTCCCTTAAAGTCTGATAAAGCTTTCATCTTTTGTTTTAAAGACATTTTGTTAATAATCTTCTGACGCTTGCTATAGTTTGAAATGCCCATCTTTTCTAGATAATCCAACAATATCCATCGATTAACTTCGCACCTCTTTGTTAAGCGCTCATCAGATCTTGTGGGGATAATTGCTAAATTGGAGAAACAACGTAAATGCTTACAATTTTGGCAGTCTACTTTAGTGCTTTTATATATTTCTTCGGTTATTGTTTTGCGGTTTATAACTCCAGTATATATGTGTTTAATTTCTGCAAAATTATTCCAGAAATCTCTGAATTTCTTATATTTACTTTTTTTGGCTGATTCGTAGATTTGATTCATCATGTAAGGCTCAGTGAGGTAACTTTCTGATGCATAATTTTTATCTAACAGACCTTTAGGAAAATTTTTCCAATTTGCTTTTATGAACTCTTTAAGGTCGTCGGTTAAACAAGGAGCAATATAATCGCACTTTTTTTCATGCTTATATTTCCTAAAATCATGAAAATATTCGCTTCTATATCTAGGCCCTTCGTAAACTTTAGGGTGAACGCCCCTATAGATGTAACCTAGAGCTACAATAGCTTCATTACGGTTTGTGGGCTTGGCGATGTAAAGGTCAGTTTTGTGAATGGGACAAAAAGAGTTATGAGACCATGTAACATTGATTATCCCATAACCAAAATCCTGAATATGCTTTTTGATACACTTAGGACAATATTTTATTGATGAGCTACTTGTACTATTTCTTTTTTTATCCTTGTTTTTCCCAAAAAACCTCTCTAAATCATCTCTGTAAGCAACAGGTTCATCGAATGTTTTGTCTGTAATTTTTGCAAGTCCAATATCCCTTAGTAAATTAAGAATGATTGAATCTTCAATTGGCTTATATAAATGAATAGTATTATTTAAAATCTTAGGGAATGAAGCCCAGCCACCTTTAGTTGTAATAATATTTGAAAAATCAGAAACGCCATTAATAATATGAGTACGATAAATAATACTGTGGATAGATTCATCTTCTTGTACTTTTAACAACTTAATTATCCACTTTACTTATTATTGTATTAATTATTTAGTGTCGTATTGGTATTTAATACAAAAGGCCAGCGGCCACAAAAGTGACGGCTGGCTTTTCTGCCCACCCTATCCCGTATCACATGTTATTATTCGGCTAATCAGCAGTACCTTTGGCCTAGCTTAATTCAAAGCAATAACGATATGCTCCTCAAATTGTTTGAATAGCGCTGTGGTAGCGAACTGGCTATTCACAGGGCTTACCGAAATTGGTGCTTCAAACGGTTGTGGTTACCCACATGTTTTGGCGTTAAGGTGCCAACTTCCTATTTGGGTTTCTTAAACTTACCAAACAGCAGGGTATTCAACAACCCCATTAACTGCAAAGCCATGATTTAGTAATGCTTGTCGGGTTATGAATGGTAATGTGTTTGCGTCACTTGGATATTCAGCTAAGGATTTTTCCGCATAGTTATCAATAACATTAAGCAACTCAGATAATTCATACTGTTTTGAAATGATTGAACCCCAAATTGCATCTTCAACCATTGATTCTAACTCTAAATTGGAATTTTGAAATGCTAGGCGGCTCTGATAAATAATTCTAAACTTGTTTTCACCTTGATGATGAACTACAAGTTTTTGTTTTGGGATCTTCTTAATTAATTTGTACCCTGATCTTCTAGGATCATAAAATACTTGGTTTATAACAACCTTCCCTTCAACTTTATGGAAAGTCTTTTTCTTGGTTTCTGGATCAATGCACCAATAAACTCGAAAAGAATTTCGTCGTAATTTATGACCGTAAATTTCAAGAAGTGGCTTGAGCGCTTCCTCTGTCCCAAGCTTTGTTCCTTTACTCCATGCACTTACAACAGACTGTTGAGTCCTACAAGCATCTCTGATTTCGTTTTGAGTCCAACCATCATTTAACGCCAACCTTACTAACTGCTTGGTCTGTTTAAATTTCCGCTTACTCTTTTTGGGATTTGCTGTTGCTTCCATAATTATCCTTAAAATGAAGCAGGTGAATAACCACCTGCTTCTCCATTACCAGTTACTTTTTCTGGTTGGGGTTCATTTGCTTACCTTTATTACCATGTACTTTAGCATTGGCAGGGTTATTTCCTGAAGTGCCTTTATTATTATTTCCTTGATTAGCTTTGTGATTATTATTTTGAACAGACATTATTTTACTCCTAGTTGATTGCCTAATTGAATCTTATGAAAGGAGCAGAAAAATAAAATTGATATTATTATGATAAAACGTGATATCCAGTGATAAGTTATTTATTCATTTTAAATCAATAGGATACCAAACAAAAAAGATACGGCCATAAATTCGTATGGCCAGTACGATATAAAATAATTTCAAAAACTACTTGCGTAGTATTAAGCTAATAGTCTAATATCACCCCAACAAACAGATCGTACAGCAAAAACGAATGGAGGTAATAATGAAAACTATCGAACTATTATGTAAGGAATTAATAACAGGTGCAACAAATGCTCTTTTTGAAAAGAGTGAGCAGCAGGATGAAAATATAATTCACCTGTTAACAGGAAGCTCTTTAAACCTAAATGGTGAAATTGTTGAGCAACAACTTAGCAACGTTACCATCAAAGAGGGCAAAGATATTCAGCGTTTTCAATTAGAAGAAGGCGATGTTGTACTTCTTTCAAAAGGTAACTCAATCCGAGCAGGTTATGTTACGGCTAAAATAGCAAACCTCAATGTTATCGTCTCTACCAACTTTATTTTATTAAGACCAAACAAAGACAAATTAGTTGGAGAAGTATTAGTAGCCTACTTTAACTCCCCGGAAGGTCAAAATTTGCTTGATAGCATCAGCAGAGGTGCAGCAATAAAAAACATCAGCCTATCAAGTATTAAGAATCTTGAAATTGAATTACCTACATTGGAGAAGCAACAGGAGATCGCAGAGTTGTTCCATGCAAGTAATCAGGCTTATAAATCTACTCTAGACTTGGCTGCACAACAAAAGAAGGTTGCCACAGCTTGTATCAGCCAACTAATGCAAGGAGCAGCATAATGGAGAACTTAGAAAAACAGTTATGGCTTGCTATGCAAGAGTGCCGTGGCTCGATGGATATAACACACCTGATTGAGTTATTTTCCCATGTTGCTTTTATTGCAAAAGAGGCACCTGAATTATTTCAAACAATTGTGAATACAGGTCAAGCAAAACAGTTCGAAATGTTGATAGAAGCAGGAAGATCTCTAGAAGATAAACATCCAATAGAAATATGTGCTGCTCCAAATCAGTATCGAGTTGATACCCGAGTGCTCAGTGTAGCTATTTCGTTTATAGCAGAAGTTTCTGATTTAAATTTGCTTGCCAAGTTATTAAGAGGCTTTACTAATGATGCAGGAAAAATGGGAGTGGGAATTGCATCCAATCTTAACATGGAAAGAATTTTTACATCGCTAGTGGGTGACTGTAGTGACAAGTCTCTGTATGACGGAGTCTGCGGTTTAGCTAGAGTTGCTTCAAATTTAAATGCAGGAAAGTTCTACTTAGAAGAAAAAAACCAAAACACTTGGATTACGGCTTATCGCTTATTAACCATAGAAGATAAGTATTTTGAGCTAGTTTCTGGTGATTCGCTTTTAGAATCAGGCTTTGGGTATAAGCAACATTTTGATCTAGTAGTAATGGAGCCACCAATGGCTCTAAAATTTGGGGCTGAAGATCGTCGTAGACTTGCTGAATCACCTTTTATTACTGTACCAACAGGCAATACAGTATCTGCCAACTCTGGTGATAGTTTATGGATCCAACAAGCATTAAGTAACCTTAATGATACTGGTAAAGGGTACATATTGTTACCTCAAGGGCTTTTATTTAGAGGCGGTTACGATGCTAAGGTTCGCGAATACTTATTAGAGAATGAGTTATTAGAAGCAATTATTGGCTTACCAGCATCAATACTGGATTTCACCGGAATTTCACCCGTTATATTAGTGCTTAATAAGAATAAACCTGCTGGCTCCCCTGTAATTTTTGTCGATGCAAGTGAGATAGGCACACTTAATAGAAACAACATCGAGATATCAGAAGAAGATGCAAAGTTAATAGCAGATTTAGCCTCAGGTAAGCTTGCTGATGATGAACGCTACAGAGCAGTATTTATACCTGAAATTAGAGTTAACAATAACGAATTAAATATCGCTAAATACATTCATAAGAATATTGAAGTTGAAAAATTCGATATGGCTGAAGAGCTGAAAAAATTAAATAGCTGCCAAGTAAACTTTGAGCAGTCTCAACAAAAGTTAACATCGTTACTGAATAAATTTCAATAAGTTAGTAGTATAAGCAACTTATAATGTTGCTTCTCATTAATTAGTAACGGAACCAAATAAAAAGGACACAATACAATGACGCAACATGAAAAATTAACTCTCGAAAAATTAGAAACCTGGTTATGGGACAGCGCAGATATTATGCGCGGCAGCATCGACAGTTCAGATTTTAAAAACTACATCTTTGGCCTTATCTTTTTAAAACGCTTAAACGATGTTTTTCTTGAGCGTATTGCGCAAGAAATGGAAAAAGAAAATTGTACTGAAGCTGAAGCCATTGCAATTATTGAAGAAGATTACGCGAACGAATTTGTACCTGTAGATGCCCGTTGGGACAAAATTGTTAAAAAGACTGAAAACATTGGTGAAAGTATCGATGAAGCTTTTGCAGAAATTGAAGCACAAAACCCTGACTTAGAGCGTGTTTTAACGGCAATTAAATTTGGTGATAAAGAGCGCTTAAGCAACGATTTACTACAACGTTTATTACGACATTTCAACAAACATAAGTTAGGCAATAACAATTTATATAAAGCTGATATGTTAGGCGATGCTTATGAATACCTAATATCTCAGTTTGCTGATGATGCAGGTAAAAAAGGCGGTGAGTTCTATACCCCACATGGTGTGGTAGAGCTAATTGTTAAACTAATAGACCCTCAGCCTGGTCATGAGATTTATGACCCAACATTTGGTTGTGGCGGTATGTTGGTTGAAAGTGCCCGTCACATAGCTGAAAAGCCAAATGGCACATTATACGGCAAGCCAAACTGTGTGCTTTACGGACAAGAGCGAAACCTCGGTACTTGGGCGATAGGTAAACTGAATCTATTCCTCCATAACATGAAAGCCAAGTTAGAGCGTGGCGATACTTTAGTAGATCCAAAACACAAAGACGGCAATAGCATACTTTCGTTTGACCGAGTGATCGCTAATCCGCCATTTTCAGCCCTAGATTGGTGGACGCCATTAGAAGCGAATAAACAAACAAAAACGGATAAAGACGGTAACGTAAAAGATATACCACCTAAATACAATGAAGAGCTAAAAGATCCATATGGTCGCTTTAGCTATGGTATTGCACCACGTAAAAAGGCAGATTTTGCTTTTGTGCAGCATATGGTTTCAAGTCTTAAAGAAGATGGTCGTATGGGGGTGGTTGTACCGCATGGTGTGTTATTTCGCGAAGGCGCTGACGGTAAAATCCGCAAAGGAATGCTTAAAGGCGTTAATGATTTTAAAGGTGATTTAATTGAAGGTATTATCGGCTTACCAACAGGCTTGTTTTACAACACAGGTATCGCTGCCGCAATAATCTTAATCAACAAAAATAAACCTATAGGACTTAAAGATAAAGTGGTATTTATCGATGCTAGTGAAAGCTTTGAAGAAGGTAAAAATCAAAATAAACTGCGCGATACAGACATCAAAACTATTACCTCTCGATTCAACAAGGCCGTAGAGCAATTAGTTGAAGCAGGTGAACAAACGCAAGAGCAAACTCAAACACTATTAGAACAAATTGAAGTTAAAAAATATCTTCGTATTGTTGAAATGGGTGAAATTGAAAAAAATGACTTTAACTTAAACATCAGCCGCTACATTGACACCTCTGAACCAGAAAAGATCATTGATGTTAAATCTGTATTAAAAAGCCTTCAATTAATCGATGAAGAAATAATTGAGCTAGACAAAATATTAAAGCAGCACTTATCTGCAATCAACTTTAATGAGGAGAGCAGCCATGCTGGGGAATAATATTGAAAATATTCCTGAAGGTTGGATTGTTGCGAATATTGAAGACATTGCGGATATAAAAACAGGCTCCGGTGACACTCAGGACAAAGAAGAAGGCGGTAAATACCCTTTTTATGTTCGTTCAAATACCATTGAAAGAGTTAACAGTTATTCCTTTGATGGGGAAGGAGTCCTTACCTCTGGTGATGGTGTTGGCGTAGGAAAAATTTATCATTACGTAAATGGTAAAATTCATTACCACCAAAGGGTTTATAACATTCATAACTTTAAAGATAATGTTTTAGGTCGCTACTTCTACGAATACTTTAGACACAATTTTTACAGCCGTGTCATGCGCATGAGTGCCAAAGGTTCTGTAGATTCTGTTCGCCTCGACATGATTGCTAAAATGTCTGTACTTATTCCATCTATTGCTGAGCAGGAAAAGATTGCTGATATACTTTCTTCTATTAGTCAGAAAGTCGATTTAATTGATAGAAAAATTAAGAATACACACAAGCTAAAAAAAGGTTTAACACAAAAGTTATTCTTAGAAGGGGTTGGGTCTCAGAATGAACAAGGCGAGTGGATTTCTCATCTTGAGTTTTGTAAAGAAACAGGAAAGCCTGCATGCTGGAAGACAGGAAACCTTATTGAATTTTTAGAATTAAAAAGAGGATATGACTTACCCACTAAAGAAAGAAATGCAGGAAAAGTTGAAATTATTGGTTCAAATGGTGTTGTTGGAACACATTCTGAATCTATGGCCCAAGGGCCAGGAATAATTACAGGACGTTCTGGCACCATAGGTAAGGTTATCTTTTCTAAAGGCGAGTTCTGGCCTCTAAATACATCACTTTATGTAAAAAACTTTTACGGGAATGATGCTAAGTTTTGCTTCTACTTTTTAGAACAATTCGGACTAGCTAAACATGGAACAGGGACAGGGGTTCCGACTTTAAATAGAAATGTTGTACATAAAGAGCAAGTTAGTTTCCCAAATAGCATTAAAGAGCAAGAAAAAATCGCATCGATTTTAGATACCGTAGACCAGACGTTATTTCTTCTGAGAAAGCAAAAAGAGGAATTAACTGTTTATAGCAAAGGTTTGATGCAAAAGCTGTTATCTGGTGAATGGCGTGTCAACCTGAATAAGGCCGCATAAGGGCAAGCCACTATTGAAGCATAGTTAAAAGGAATGGGTTACAAATATGGAACAAGACGAATCACAACAAAGCAATAATCAACCAGAGTTAATTGGTGTTGAAAAACCTGCTATCGCATGGTTGGTTAAATTGGGCTACACCCATTTGCAGGGTAAAAGCATAAATCAGGAACATAGAACTGATGCTCCAATATTAGAAGATGTGCTGTCTAATCGCTTGCTTATGCTCAACCCTTGGTTGGCTGATATTACCAATGGAACAAAGCTAGCGATTAATCTGCTAAGGGGCATTTGGCTTGATGAAAGTTCTAATCTAATGTTGGCTAATCAGGCATTTTGGTTAAAAGTTTTGTTTCATAGTGATCTACAACTTAAAGATAAAGATGGAACCCATAAGAGTATCCGTTTTATTGATCAAGCATCGGCATCAGAAAATGACTTCCATGTTATCGATCAATATGTTGGTAAAAATGCTAACGGTGACCCGTTTAAGCCTGACCTTTTATTATTCATCAACGGCATGCCCTTAGGTGTTATTGAATGTAAAAAAAGCAGTATTAAGTTAGAAAAGGGAATTGCGCAAATTGATGGTTACATTAATACCTTCAAACCACACTTTGCCTTTAATATGGTATGTGCAGCCATAAATCGTACCGCTGCAAAATACGGTGCAATCTATGCACCAGAGCAATTTTACCTAACCTATAAGTTTGACCCTAAGCGCCCTGAAGAAAAGAAAATACTAGATGAAATTGAGGCCAAATTAGGTAAACAACCTACCGAACAAGACAAGCTTATTTGGGCACTGTTTGAGCCTGCCCGCTTTCTACGTTTAGTGTGCTTCTATCCTATATATGAACTAGAAGATGGCACTGTCATCAAAAAGCTGCCTCGTTATCAGCAATGGCGAGCCGTTGAAAAAACCTTAAACAGACTGAATGGCAAAGATCCTAAACATCCTAGTGAGCAACTAGGCGGAACTATTTGGCATACCCAAGGTAGCGGAAAATCGCTTACTATGGTTATGTTGGCAAGGTTACTAAGGGCTGAAGCTTCAGGGTTTGATAATCCTAGTATCCTCATTCTTACTGATAGAACCGATCTAGATAATCAAATATTTAACACTATTGACCATGTAGCTGGCATAACAGCGAGTAAAGCAAACTCGGTATCAGGCTTAGAAACTTTACTTGGAAATGACTATGGCATGGTATTTACCTCGACTGTTCAAAAATTCCAAGAGCGTGATGGTAAACCCATTAAGGCGGCTCAGGAAACAGAAAGTGCTGACAGTATTGAACGTCTAAAGTCGCGAGTTCGTCGTGTTTTAAGAAAAGATGATAAAGGTCGAGAAAGCTATTGGATAATTAAAGAAAATAACGAAAACATTGGTAAATTTGCTGACGATGGAGAGCCGTTAAAAGCAAAGTGGAAAGCAATAAGTGAAGAGCAAGTTGACTTTAAAGTGCTCTCTACCAAACACAACTTTATCGTGATGATTGATGAGGCACATCGCTCACAATATGGCTTCTTAGCTGCATTTATGCGAGCGAGTCTACCAAACGCCAAGTTCCTCGCTTTTACTGGAACACCTCTTGCGAAAGATGATAAAAACACCCTAAAAGAGTTTGGTGGTAACGACTACATTGATACTTACCGACTCGATGAGGCAGTGGCTGACGGTGCAACATTGCCGATTAAATATTTAGAAGGCATGAGTAACTGGTTTAGTGACGGAAACTTACAAAAAGAATTTGATGATAAGTTTGGTCAAGAGCCGCCTGAGCGTAAAAAAGCACTTAAACAACAGCTACTGAAAAAACGTCGAGGTGCAAAAGAGCGTATTACTGAAAATGCTAAACATTTAATTGAGCATTTTTTAACATCAGTAAAAGCACGTGGTTTTAAAGGGATGCTAGTGTGTGATGGCCGTGAGCAGGCTATCAAATACAAAGACACTCTTGATGTCTTGATGGAGGAAAGGGTTAAAGGCGGATTACCAACGTTTGAAAGCCGTGTTGTTATCTCACTTAATAGCATGACTGAAAAGCGCACTGGGGCGAGTGAGCAACAAAAAGCTGATAAAAAAGGTCTTAAGAAAAAGTTAGAGACTATTGAAGAGCGCGTTAAGCGTGAAGTGAAAGAAGGAAAAACTCCTGTTTGTGTACCAATGGATGATATTTCTACGCTAGTTAATGAGCTGTTTAAATTGCCTTATGGTGATGAGAAAGAAAATAAGGAAGATGAGAAAGCTAAAGTAAACAATATTGGCTTAATTATCGTTTCAGATATGCTATTAACAGGTTGGGATGCGCCTATTGTTAATACACTATTTTTAGATAAATCTCTTAAAGAACACACCTTATTGCAAGCAATAGCGCGGGTTAATAGAACGCGTAAAGGTAAGAAAGCAGGTTACATCATGGACTACTACGGCATAGTAGAAGCGCTTGATGAGGCTTTAAAAATATTTGCTGGTGATGTTAAACGCGAACAGGTGTGGACAGACGTAGAAGCAGAGCTACCAAAGCTAAAAGCCGCTATGCAAAAAGTGCTAGATATTTTGCCAAAGAAACACAACTTAGTTAAACAAGCAGAAGCTTATAAAGAAGATGCTGATCTATATTTAGACCCTGACACACGCTTAGATATCGTTGAAGACTTTTTAGCGGCTCTGGCCGAGTTTAACAGTAAGCTTGATATTGTGTTGCCCGATCAAAGAGGTGCTCCATACAAACCTTACTTTGCTGTATTTAACGAAATCAAATTAGCACTTCGCCAAAAGTTACCTGAATTTGCAGATAAAGCACGTGTAACAGAAGCTGAAACTGCCATTTTAAAAGAGCTGCTTGACGAACATATAGAAGCTAGCCCAGTAAAAAGCTTACTAGATAGAGAAATCTCTATTCTAGATGCTGCTGACATGGACTTACTGAAAAAGCAAAAAGGTGTAGGTAGTGCTGCTTTGGTAATGAAAAACCAACTTAAGCACACCATTAACACAGGTAAAAACAAAGACCCTGGTTTCTTTGGAGATCTGGAGAAAGAGTTAGAAAAGCTACTTCAAGATGAAAAGGAAGGCAGGATTGAACAAGCACAGTTCTTAGAGCAACTTGAGCTTTTCTCTCAGCGAGTTAGGAATAAAGATGCCCAAGCTGGAGATGTCGGGTTTACAACCGCAAGTGAAATAGCTGTTTTCAACTACCTAAAAACTCAAGTAGAAAATGCTGAAGCAGAAGCATGGACAAAAGGCATTTTTAAAGATGAAGAATTAGCAGAAGTGCTAGTTTCTAATCTCTGGAAGAAACAAGATGATATTCATGCCGCCATGAAAAAGTCTGTTCGTAGCGTACTTCGTGGGTTAGCGGGTTGGGACATGACAGTAGCAAGGCAGCATACTAATGAAATATTCAAAATTATGCTGAATAACTAAGGTCTAATAAAAATGCCTGTCTTTAATTATGGTGAAACAACAATAGAGTGGCTTTTTAAGCTAGATAATACGCTAAAAAGTCACTATATCACCGTAGAACGTGATAAAACCACTCTGCTCAGAGGCCCTAATGCTAGTGAACAACAGCAGAAAGAACTGATTAAGCAACGTGCTAGGTGGATTAAACAAAAGCTTGCTGAAGTCAATCAACCAATTAAAGAAGAGATCGTAACAGGCAGCAGAGCTGTGTATCGAGGGCGTTCCTATTATTGTGAGCTAATTCATGATGATTCGATTAAGCGAGTTGAGATTAATTTTAATCACAGTAAGTTTTATATCCGGTCACCCAAAAAAGGTCCTATTCCTTTAGCAGATTTTAAGCTTGAACTAGAACGCTTTTACTCAAGAAAAGCCTCTCAAAAATTGGGCACTAGAATCCGCTATTGGCAGAGAGAAACTGGCTTAGAAGCTCTTACTCATAAAATTAAAAAACTTAAAAGCAGATGGGGTAACTGTACTGAGAACAACGTTATTGAGTTTAATCCTAAAATTATGGAATTCTCAGGAAGCGTTATCGATTACATCATTATCCACGAACTTTGCCACACAGTTGAAAAAAAACACAATAAAGAATTTTGGAACCTAGTTGCAAGCCATTGCCCTGATTGGAAGAAACGCCATGAAGAAGTAGAACAAGCTGGGAAAATGGAATTATAAATAAGGAGGTAATATTGAAAACTATAGGAATGAGAGTTTCTCCGTCTGAAGTTACGTTTAGTATTTTCGACACAGTTGAAAACTCAATAATAAATATTGAAGAGATAGCTATACCCAACGCATTAACAGTCCCTGAAAGGCTTAAATATATACGTTGTAATATTTTAGATGTTCTGCGCGAGTATGAAGTTGAAAAAGCAGGAATTCGTCTTTCAGAGCCTTCAGCAAGGCAATTGAATATTGACAGAGTACAAATTGAGGGCGTTATTCAGGAAGCTTTTGCAAGTAGCAATTTAGATAACTATTACTATGGAGCTATCAGCACCATCGCCGCCAAAAACAATTTAGACCGACAAAGCATTAAACCGTTAGTTAAAGGTGATGTGAACCACGATGATATCGAAAATTGGCAAGAGTTGTCAGAAAAAGAAAGGGAAGCAGTATTAACTGCGATAGGTGCATCGAATGCTTAGTGTTAATACAGTTGCCGAGATTGAGTTTGAACTTAGAGAGGAGATAGGGCAAGAAGGGCGTAACTCACAAGTATTTAGGAGTTTTGATCAGGCTTTAGATGCTGAACTTGTAATAAAGAGAATTAATAAAAATAGTGTTGCTGATGCTCTGTTTGATGAAGCAAAGTTATTATATAAAAGCACGCACCCTTACGTTGTTCCAATAAATTACGCTTGCCAAGATAGCGATTTCATATATTTGGCTATGCCATACTTCCCTAACGGTTCACTAGCCCAACTAATGGAGCAGCGCTTTTTAACCGTAAGAGAAATAATAAAGTTTACTTGCCAATTTGTAAGTGGGCTTCACAACATACACTCTAAAGGGCTTATTCACTTTGATATAAAACCTGACAATATTTTACTAAGCCACCGTAGAGAAGCACTACTTTCAGACTTTGGGTTAGCTAAACATACAAACTCCTTAGGTTTGGCCAGGCCGAATCAAATGTATGTAAAACAGCTACCTCCAGAGTGCTTTGCGGCGAATGAATATACAACAGCATTTGATGTTTACCAAGTAGGGTTAACTCTATATAGAATGTGTGTGGGCAATGGAGAGTTCAATCGTCAATTTATGAGTTATGTTGTTGCTGGCACTTTTGATCGTGCTAGGTTTGTAAGTGCTTTAAGAAATGAGGCGTTTCCGAATAGAACAGCATACCCTGAACATATTCCTGAAAAGCTTAAACAAACAATTACCAAATGTTTGAAACCTTCCCCTGATGATAGGTTCTCAGCAGTGTTGGAAATAACTAATGCTCTTTCTTCTATTGATGAAAAACTATTAGATTGGCAGTTTGAATTGAACGGAAATCAAAAAAAATGGTCAAAAGAATTCAATGGTGCAATTAAGTACATTGCCATTGAAAATGGAAATTCAATCGCAAAACGCGTACCATCGACTGGCAGAGAAACGAATATTAACCAATACTGTACTAATAATATTGGAGTTAGAGACCTAAAACGGTTCTTCAAAATCTAAATGAAAAATAAAACAACTGTAAACAAAAAAAGTTTTAAAGGCAGAGCTTCTTTGACACAGAAGTCTGCTCAGTTGTCGTATGAAGAAAAGTTAAAGAAGTCTAAAACATCTCGACCCGCGTCAGACTATGACCTGGAGATCGACTCTAACTGGTATGGCTCATTTGTTTTAAAGAGCTAATTTACTTCTTAGCGCACTAGTTCTTTTTTAGAGCTAGTGGGTATAACTTTATCTTGCCTTCAGATTATTAAACACAGCCATTGTTAAAGGTAGTTTATGTTGCATGCGTATAAGCCAACCATGACCGCTAATCTCTTTATCTAATCTAATCAGAGATATAGTTCCATTATTACTTTTCATGACAGTACTAACTTTAACTGCTAACTCCACATCTCTTTTTCTCCAGTCTACCTTATAGCGAATTTGGGGTCTTGTTGGAGTAGGTAATGTTGATTTTAGCCAAGTTTTTTCATGAGTGTTAAGCCAATGAAAAGCTGCATAGCAAGATTGTTTAATTTCTTGTTTTATAGCTGATGGCTTTTCTTGCAATGCTCTTAATATTTGTACTTTATACCTGCGCCTTTTGGATTCAAATTTATATTGCCTTCTTAACTTAACCAAATTTGGTACGGATGATATTATTTGCTCTACGCTTCCTGTTGAGATATTGAAACGACTTGCGATAACTTTACGGTGAAAGCCTTTGTGGGCCATAGAAATAATAATGGCTATTATTTTATCTTTAATAACTCTGGGTTTTTTTGAGGTAGGAATATGCTTTTTCATTGCAATTGATTTTATATAACACCTGCTCTTACCTGTTAACCTACTAATTTCAGCCAAAGACTTTCTTTGTTTTAATAATCTTTCACATTCTTTTTCTATATTTTCTGATGTTTCTAAGTCTTTATTATTAAGATATTTTTTGTTTGCAGGAGGGGGTGGGACTTGGTTGAGCCAGAAATTAATAAGTAGGTATTTAAAAGGGTGTTGAGATACTTTTCCTGATAGTAGTTTTGACAAATATGTGTAGTCGAACTCAGAGTATGGTAATAGATTCATATCTATGTGCTCTAATCGTTTTGTGAAATTAAATAGATCGGATGTTAGCTCACTTCTTTTAAACCTTTTATCACTATACATATAATTATTATTACGTATTTTTGTTAACAAATCATTTTGGTTAAATGATTTGTTGTTGTAGATGACTTCCTTTAGAAAATTACTTGTGTAACTTGAAAACTTATAACTAAGATCTGAGCAGACTTTAGACTCTTGATACGTTATTGGTAATAGGCCGGGTTTAATGTGAGGTCTTTTTGGTAACTCTTTATGATAAAGCCATGTTTTATGTAAATGACAGGCTTCAATACCAGGTATTTGATGTGTTAGGTGCCAATAGGAAACACCATAACATTTAATATCTTCTTGGACACATATAGGGCAAAATTTTAGAGATAATACTTCTGATTCTTTATAGCTAACCAACTGACATGCACGAAATGCTACATTACCATCATCAGCAAGTATCGATCTATAAATGTCGCTTTCTCTATGTGGCATAAAATAAGAAAAGAGCCTACCTAACGTTTGTTCTTTAAATATCTTTAATGGGCTATTTTCTGATATTTCTGATGCTCTTCTGATTCCTATCGTTAAATATGGGTGAATACTGGCACGTGGTTTATTAAGTAATAATTTTAAGTAATCTTTTTCCTTCATACCTAAAATAGTCATATGCCGTACATATCGACTAAATAGAGTTTCATCAGGTAATGCGTTAGGGAGTTGCATCTTTGCACCAATAAAAATAATTAAGCATTTGGCTTATATTTTAGACTATCCTATTTGAACTGTTCTAAAGGGTCATTACACAATACATTATTATCTTTGAAATATTTCAGCGGATTCTTCTCATCTATTGCCCTTCGCAGTAGATCTGGATCGTTAATGCGAAGAGGTAAATCAACAGCATTGAGAGTGTCTCGAAGTTGATGTTCAAATTCGGGATGCTGAGGTCTAGTGATATCACCGATAATCATTTGATCAACTTTTTTTTGTTCTCTATTAGCTGTTGAATTTAGAATATCTGCTTTTTTATTTCTTCTGGGTAATGCATTTTCTTCGCGAAGTTGTCTAACTTCTTCAGTTTTAGATGATAGGCCACAAGCTGAAATGTGAGCTTGTTCTAGCACTGCGGTTGACATCCGTTCATCCCCAGACCCTATCACTAGCCTTTGGGCATCTCGATATATTCGATGTGCCATATCAAGATTTCCAACAGATAATTCAAACAATTTATCATTCAATTCAACACTTAGCTCTGTAGTAACATTTGTCCAATGTAAATCCCATAATTCGTGAACAAAACAATCCCAACCTTTACTATCACGAGTTAAAGTCTTCATCTTAAAATATCCGCCACTTTCAGCTCGTCTTGCTGCTTTTAAGGTCTTGGCAAGAGTGTCATTAAATGGAGGATTAGCACAGAAAAAAAGTGGAACCCCCAACTTGTTTACTAAGCTGTGTAAGAAGTTAAGTAAGTTATTCTCACCTCCTGTTCGCTTAAATTCAAGGCGCTGCATTTCATCGATCACTAATATACCGAGAAAGTTTGCCTTTATTTTTTGTTCTATTTGGCGAGTAAGTTTACCAATGGTTGGTTCAGGCTTTGTACGTTGATCCCCAATAGCTTGATCTAACGTTGCTAATATTTCTTCACATAAATCTCTAACGCTTGAATTATTAGGACAATCAACTTTTAGCCAAACAATTTGATTCCTATGCTCCATGATTTGACCGTTATAGTTATCATGCCCTATTACATTAGGAAAATAGTTTAGCACCTGCTCAAGCATACTGGATTTCCCGACACCACTTTCACCAACAAGCGTAATACCGTCACCCTTAGGTTCAAAATATCCAGTATGAGGCGGTATATCAGGTTTTTCATCTACAGGGTAATGTAAAAACTGTGCTGTTGTCGGGCTTAACGGGTTTTTAGCTGAGTATCCCGTTTTAATTGCCGTTTCAATAGCTCTGAACACTTTAAAGTATAACGGTAATGGTTGTCGTAAACTTTTAAGTCGTACCGTATATTCTTCTCTTACTAATGGGTCTACGTGCTTTCTTATTTCTTCATCTAATTCAGGATAATAGCTAAACGCTTCCATCACCTCTTCTTGGCTCGCTTTGGGTCGTAGAGCTTCAATGAATGGATTGCCTTGGTACTCTGGCAATATGGCCTTAGTGTATTTGGCTTTTTCTTTTCGCATTTGTTAATTACCTTTTTTAGGTCTTCTGCGAGGTAAATAAACAACTTCGCTTGATTTTACTTTTGGCTTGGGATGACCGCTATCCTGGCGTATTGGGCTAGTAATTTTTTCTACTTTACTAGCGTTAGTTTCAATTTCAATCTTGCGATGTTCTCGTGTATTCTTGGTTTTTTCAATAAATGTCAGGTCATCTTTTTTAGCTCTTAATTTCGCCTCTTTTTCTACACTTTTTCTTCTAGCTTTACTGTCAATAGACTCTACAGTAATAGGGGTTGCTTCATGGTTTGAGTCAAGCCAATCTAAAACGAATTCAGATTCATGCATTGGGTAACTCTTCAGCATATGACTTTTTCGAAGTAACTTACACTTAGTGAAGCCTTCACCCTTATTAAGTTTTACGTAAATATAGTTGGTCGTATTTTCATTTATTCTTGCATCCAACTGCCATTGTCCATGCGTCCTAGCTATTGAAGCCAGATTTTCTCTTACAACTCGATCACAAGAGTAATACATGTTGTTATGTTCTATGCCATCACGGGTCATACTAACTTTTGCAGGTGGGTATAAACGACTGATAACATCATCATAGTCTGCAAGTTTTAATGCATGCTTATGCTCAGATATGTGAGCCTTCCAGAAATTCAAAGGAGTGGGAGGTAAGTTCTTTTCGATTAAAAGAGGACTAGAAGTTGCCAGGCTATCATAGATAGAACGGTTCAATTCAAGCACTGCATCAATCAATAAAGTAGTAAATTCTTGTAAAGTATAAATTGCATCTTTTCTAGGATCTTTGTCCCCCCGAACCACTTTTCCACCTCTTGTAGTTCCGAGGAGTTTATGCACTATTTCATCGTTTAATAGACCATACCTTCGCTCAACCATTGCTTTAAAATCAGGTCTATAAGGAGGGGATAATTGTAACTCTGTAAGAGGAACTACTAATTTTTGAGGCTGTAAGCCTATCATTTCACCGTTGTCACACATTAACCGTAGAGGGATATGTGAGGAAGGCCAGTCAGAATCCTGGATATCAACATTAAACTCTTTACAGTATTCAGATTTAGGTAGAAATGCATTAGCTAATGCTTGTCTCGCAGCTCTCCATGATGCGTGATAAAGGGAAACATTTAACCCCACTATCAAAGCACTAGCTCGGTCAACGATAGAGTATATTGTTGGCCTGCCTAGTACATACTGCTTACCAAAGCTTGAAACAATGTGAACGTCAGCAACAGTTGCATCTATTTCAAAGCAACTACCAGGTACAGGCCACTTTTCTGTAACATTGCCGAGTAAAGCTCTTTTGTTTAGCAAAAAATCACGTTCTGTAGTTGATTTTTTTACAATTTCTTCTGGTGTAAAAAGTTTCCTCTTCCACGATAAAACCTGCTTATAACTTGGAACGTAGGGTAATTCACCTAAAGCTTCAGCTCGTTTTACTTCATCAGAATAATATGTTCTCAGTAGTTCTTTACGAGTTTCAGTTAAGCTTTTACCGTGGGGCTTTAAATGGTGTGTCTCAAGTGCCTTTCGAAGATTTTCTTTATCTATATCAGTAATTATAAATGTTTTCGACCTATTAATAGCTAAAGTTCTTGTAGTTTTAGGCGCCCCAAAAGGCTTGTCACTAATATTACGTTGCTTACCTGAACCTCCGCTATATTGATATGCAGGCAGTAAGGAATTTTTATCCTGCCCAAAGCGCCAAAAAGTGTCTAATAACCTTGCTATACTTTTTCGATCTTTTCCTTTTTTTTTCGCATAGTTAGCAAGAGTTGGTACTCTACTTTTTGTTGCATAATCAAATATAAATTCAGAATTATTAGCGATGCTCTTAATTAATTTATAATTTTGATCTCTTTTTAGTAAATGACTTTTATCTATCTCTTCTTCACTAAAAAATAAGTGCGGAGGTAACTTGAACTCTCCTTTGGATATTACTTTCTGTTTTATACCAAGGTTGAATTTTTGTAAGTCTATTGCTGCTGGCCTACTTAATCCCTGATTATTTTCAAGGTAAAAAATGACCAAACAAGATATTTCATCAAATATCTTAATAACACGGTAAAGCCCAGGCTTAATACCCTCAAAATTTTCAATTTTCCAGACACTATTATTAAGAATTTCCAATTGCTAAATCCTCCTGAGCAGTTTCTATACTTAATATGTTTATAAAATCAGAATTCTCTAATGGATATGAAATATCAACAATGAGTCTTTTTTCTCCAATAAGGCATCTCAAAATGTTGAGCGCCTCATCGTGTGCCACATTCATTTCACTTACAAAAAGGTTACAAATATCTCGTATAAAATGTTTACCTAGTGTCATAAGAGATAATGCTTCCTCTAAATTATTTGAATTGTAAGTATTACTCTCTGTTCGCAACGGATGAGTTGCCCAGTTGATATTACTACTTTGTACTTGTGTTAATTCAGTTCCCACAAAATAGGAAAACTTTATTCCTAATAGTTCCCACCAAACGCGTTCTATTTCTAATTTTTCCAAGACTCGGAGTTCATCCGATACATCTTCTGTCTTAACAGAAACAGCCTCAAAAACTATTTCGCCATTTATGATTCTAGTTAGAAGGAAATCTGTTGTAATAATTATGGGTACGTCTGTTTCTGGATGCGTCGGATGATCGACACCTAGGGCTTTAGCAATTTTGATAGACAAATTTATAGGGAAAAGAGGAAATTGCTCTCTAATATCAATTACGGAATCACAGTTTTCTGCGAGATAGAAAAACTCTGTTTCTATAGAGGAGAGGGTATGATGGATTCGCTCTGTTTTTAGGCCAAGTATTTGAGAACGAACTCCCCTAGATTTAACATCTTGAACTCGAAGCCAGGGTTTGTATGATTTACCTTCTCCTAAACCATATTTGTTTTTTAAAGATCTTTTAAAGTCTTCAAATGTCTTAAGCTTCCTTCCCGCCATATTTGTTACTCGTAAGAAAATATTGATTAAAATTATAGTCAATAAAAACATTACGGGCAAACTTTAAGGGAAATAAGACTGGTTATGGGCAAACTTTAGTAGCTACGGGCGAACTTTATTGTCACTACACAATTTTATACCTCCAACCCACACGCTACACCTGCAGCCCAACAAAAGGCAAAATTGTAGCCTCCTAACCAGCCAGTAACGTCGATTACTTCACCAATAAAATACAGATTAGGTACTTTTTTCGCTTCAAAAGTTTTTGAGCTAAGTTCGTCGGTATCAACACCTCCTAGCGTAACTTCGGCAGTTCTGTAGCCTTCAGTACCATTAGGTTTGATTATCCAAGTATGTAGGTATTTACCTACTTGTGTGATTTCTTCTTTGTTCAGCTGATTAATGGCTTTGTCGGTTATTTCATTTTTACTTACCATGGCTTCAATAAAGCTTTTAGGTAGTAAGGTGGCTAGCATGTTTTTAAGTGATTTTTTCGGGCTGTTTTCACGCCATTCTTCAATAAGCGAAGTGATTGATTGGTCTGGCAATAAATTTAATGTAACTGCTTGGCCAGCTTGCCAAAATGACGATATTTGTAAAATAGCGGGGCCTGATAAACCTCGGTGAGTAAAAAGAATATTTTCTTTAAAGGTAATGCCATTTTCGCTGGTAACTTCGGTAGGAATACTAATGCCTGAAAGTCCGTCGAAGCGTTCTTTGTCAAAATCGTGCAGGGTAAAAGGTACTAAAGCTGCGGTTGTCGGTAATACTTTTAGGCCGAACTGTTCTGCAATTTTATAACCTATTGGAGAAGCGCCCAGTTTAGGCATGGTTAATCCGCCAGAAGCGACAATTAATGAATTACATTGATATTGTTGGCTGGTGGTTGATACTAAAAAACCTTGCTCGTTTTTAGTAATGCTAGAAACTTCACTACGTAAATGTACTTCTACACCGGCCCAATCACATTCGGTCATCAAAACGTCTACAATGTCTTGTGCGCTGTTGTCACAAAACAGTTGGCCTAATGTTTTATGATGATATTCAACACCATGGCGCTCCACTAATTCAATAAAGCTTTGAGAGCCGTAACGGCTAAGGGCTGATTTTACAAAATGCGGATTGCTACATAAGTAGTTTTCAGGTGTTGCGTTTTCGTTCGTAAAATTGCAACGGCCGCCACCACTTATTAATATTTTTCTACCGGGCTTTTTACCCATATCTACAACAATCACTTTTTTGCCGCGATATCCCGCTGTAGCAGCAGCCATTAAACCTGCGGCACCAGCGCCAATAATAAGTACGTCAGTAGAAATCAAAATACAGCCTAATTAAGTGTTCAAAATTTTATGGCTTTATTATAAGTGAGAACAAGCCGTATAAGCGAATAAAGTTACTCACTACTTGATGTAACCATGTGTATCATTATTGTGAATAAGTGTAATTATTACATGTGTTTATAATCGTTTTTAGCTTTTAAAATTTCGGTAAATAATTAGCGGTCAGTTTATCGAAGTTAATCAATTTAAATATTTTATTGAGATTTGAAACGGATATTAACGCAGGGTTGGGTTATAGCGTAAAGCAAACTCAATAATACCATTGTAAATTCTGCTCGTAATTTAACGTTTGTCTTATATATTTCTTTGCATCTTTTAGCTAAAAATTATTTATTGGAAAAACAAAACATAGTGCATTGCTATACCAATACACTATGTTTTTAAGTCTCAATATGAATTTAACGATTAACCCAAGTTCAGGTATTCCAATATACAAACAAATTTATGATCAACTTGAACGTATGATTATTAATAAAAGTTTAGCCGCTAATAGCTTTGTACCTTCTGTTAGGCAGTTGGCTCTTGAATTAGAGGTTAATCCTATGACTATTTCGAAAGCATATAGTTTGCTAGAAGAGCGTGGTTTTTTACTTAGACTACGAGGAAAAGGCATGGCTGTAGCTGTAATTAATAACGTACAAAATCATGAAGAAAAACTTCATATTGTGAATAAAAATATTCAGGATTTAATTATAGAAGCTGCACAAATGGGCATTTCATTAAATGAATTACAACAACTGATAGAAAATAAATTAATAGATGATAGCAATGTCGTTTTATTTGCTAAGGGAGATATCTAATGAGTAAAACATGTATTCAAATAACTAATTTATGTAAAAGTTACGAAAGCGTACCCGTTCTTGTTGATTTGAATTGGACCATTGATCAAGGCGATATCATTGGTTTGTTAGGGAAAAACGGAGCAGGTAAATCAACATTATTAAATGCCATAGTGAATGTACACCCTGCAGACAGTGGTAGTGTAACCATTTTTGATCAAAACAATACGCAATTAACCGCAAGCCATAAAGCTAGAATAGGTTATGTATCACAAATAAATGACGAAGTTTCTTGGTTGTCGATAAAAGAATTAATCGCTTTTAAAAAGCAGTTTTATACCACATGGAACGACGAAAAAGTTAATGAGCTATTACAACGTTGGCAGTTAGATGTAAGCAAAAAACTAAACCAACTCTCGGTTGGCCAAGCACAGCGTATACAAATAATATTAGCCTTAGCACCAGAGCCAGACTTGATTATTTTCGACGAACCAGCGGCATCACTTGATCCTGCAGGTCGTCGAGATTTTTTAAGAGAGTTAGTGAATATTGCGAGTGATGATAATAAAACCATTGTTTTTTCTACACATATAACGTCAGATTTAGAACGCGTTGCTAATAAGGTGGCCATTTTACATGAAGGTAGAATTTGTCGTTTTGAAGAATTAGATGTTCTAAAAGAAGAGTCTCTACAAAGCCTAGAGGACATCTTTTTAGAGGTTATCGCATGATACTTTTACATGTGTTAACTAAGGGGAGATTGTTTCGTGTTTTTGTTATTTTGATCTTATTACTCACTATTTTTATGAGGGTTAAGATTTCAAGCAATAACAATGTTTTGCATATCGTAGGCGTATTTATTTTTTTTATAACACTTCTTTATTATTTAAAAATAGCTTTTCGGTTTTTCATTTTAATGCATGTGGATCAGGCTAAGTTAATTCCTCATTATTTTTTACAGCTAAAAAAAACACTAGCAGTTTTGATTATTTGTAGCTTAATACCTAGCTTATTACTATTACCAAATGTTCAAGCGGTAGCCACTTTATGGTCGTGGCAAATGGCGTTTGTGTTGTTAATAATGCTGTGCTTTAGGTATCAAAAAATAGCTTGGGCTTTAATTGTTATCCCTATTGTAAATATGATAGCTAATTCCTTGAATATAACGTTTCCGAAAGAACTTATCTTGTATGTATTATCAGATGTAATGACTTATTGTTTACCCGTGTTGTGTTTCTGTTTGTACTGGGCTGTCAGTCGTATTGAACAATTTACTATATCTCCAATACGTGTGAATAATATTATAAATTTATATGAAGCTAATATTCTTAAAACAAAAATAAGCAATATAAATTCTGACAAAAAACATGAAAACAATTGGATTAAAAATGTTTTCCAGCCCGATCATCAACTTGCCCAATCAGTAATAAGCAAGTTAAATAATTTACGACAATTATCTAAAGTAGAGTTGTTATCTATTGCTGGCGGAAATAGTTTAATGAATGTTCGTGGTGCAATTAATGTTATAGGCTTAAATTGTGTGATGTTTTTCGTGTTTTTTCAGTTAAAAGGCCTTGAATTCTCAATTATTATTCTTTTTCTAGTTCATAGTGGGGGTATTTTATCATTATTGATGTCGAAGTCTGTTATTAACTTTACTGCGAGTAAAAGTTACTTAGCGCGTTTACGACTTACACCGATATTTGAAAATGAACAACAATTTAATATGGCTTTATTAGGCGGATATTTACATCAGCAATTAATGGGTGCTGTTGTATCGTTGAGTATCGCGTTTATTTTTTTATACATCAACAATACAATGTCTCTAGACTTATTTTGGCAATTGATTGTTGCGAATGTATTATCATTTTCGGCATTAACAACTGTGTTGTTGTGGGGATTTTTTCAAGCTAATCCATCACGAAAATATATAATTTCGGTGCAAATAATTATTAGTTTATTTATTGGCATATGTAGTGCGGCAAGATATTTTGAAAATGATTTTTTAAGTAACCAAACATTAATATTCATTAGTGTGGGTATAATTATTAGTGCTTTAATTAGCTTATTTGTATGGATGAAAAAAGGCATTAATTGGAGTGTTGGCTAGATGCTTACACAGCAGAATTTATTTTTTCCCCAATAATTTCTTTTGATATTGTAGCGGGCTTAAGCCCGTTACTTTCTTAAATAATGTACTAAAATAACTATAGTTTTTAAAGCCAACAGCAATGGACGTTTCATTTACTGAATGTTCTTTTAATAAATCTTGTGCCAGCTGAATTCTATAGTTTGTAATATATTGGTGTGGAGTTTCACCCATCACCTTCTTAAATGTTCTAATTAAATAAGAGTCGCTAACATTACTATGTAGAGCTATTTCAGAAAGCTCTATATCTTCATGATAATGGTTTTCTATGTAGTTAATCGCTTTATCAATAAGCTCTTTATTGCGCTTTGTTGGTCGAATACCGTTGTTCGGTGAGGTTTCTAATGGATCATTTGTTTTTACGAGATCAATTTCATTAGTATTTTGATGAAATGTAAATACATCTGCTGAAATACTTTCTTTTTCTTTATTAGTTAATATTTGTTGTAACTCATTTTTTAGTTTTTTTGTCTGAGTTTTCATTTTCTTGATGTCTTGATAAATGATCCAATACCAGCATGAAACCGTAAGATAAGAAACAATATATAAAGGCCAAAATTGCTTGGAAAGTTCGCCGCCAATAAAGGATAGCCCAAATACAAGCGAGTGAATTAAAAAGAGTAATGTAGGTACCTTTTTCTCTTTTTTTATTAATTGATGATAAATAAGGTAGCTGTTGGGGATAACTAACAAGATGAGAGTAACAAATATTAATACATCGCTGTACGTTGTATCTGTAATCATGAGAGGCAAGATATAACCATACTTTACATCAACAAGAATTTGTAAGGTAGAACCATCTTTAACCACAATAAAAAGTAACGAACCCACTAAACCCACTAAATATGCGGATAGCGTAGTAACGCGATTTATCGTTATATTACAACAGAGTAAATTAACGATTAACATAGACGGAATACCAATAGAAAATAAAATTAAAAACCGAATATACATAATGGAATGAGCGGTATTGATATCACCGTAAAGCTGTAATTGACGGCCAATTAACCATATTGCAAAGCTGACTATTGTAATGGCATGAAGTGAAAAGTGACTAATAATATGTCGACGAACTACAGAGAAATATACCAATACCAACAGTAAAAATGGCCCTGTGATCATTGGCGTAATAGTGTAAAAAATTGAATCTAGGGGAATTGAAAAAAACATCAGCGTATTAAAAGCATGGCGTAAAGAACATGCTTATTTATCATGATAAACATATTATTTTTGCTTTTGAGGTAATAAGTGAAAAAAGTGTTTTTATATATGTCCATATGCCTAGTTTTTTGAATGAATCTATCTTATGTATAGCAAAGTAACTTCGTTGTGGTAGCCAATATCATCAAATTATTCTATTAAAAATAGTTTTTATCTGTATTTATGTCTGTGGATTAAATAACCCAATCAGTTCAGTTCATCCATTAAGTTGTTCTAATTTATCAATCTGAATTCCTTCTTCAAGATAGTAAATTATTTTCAATAAAATATCTCTATAAAAAGTGAACATTAAATTGTTAATTATGAACAAAAACATTATTTTTTTTGAATTTAAAATAGTGTTTTATGTGTTTTTATTTAATTAAGATGTTGTTATTTAAAGTTTAATTTTGTTTGTTCATTTTTGTTGATGAAATGAGTTATCTACTTTTATTGTATCTGTTTTTCACGTTTACTTTGATTTTTATTTAATGTAGTTTGACAAAAGACTGTTAGAAAATGAGTTAATAAATATCTTTCTGATGACCTGAAATTGATTTATGTATGATTATTTTTTGTATCGTATTTTTGTTTGTAAAAACATTTTTGTATAAAGAGACATAACTTATTAACTCTAAAGTAAGCGTATAAAGTTACTGTAGAGTTAACGATAAATAACCTGAGAGTTTTCAACTTAATTTGAGATATAAAATAAAGTGAAAATAATAAATATTAAAGTAACTGTTTTTGCTATTTGTTTGTTGTTACTCGTAGTAGCGAATACACAAAGCAATGCTAATGCCCAAATTGAGGTAAAGCAGCAGGTTGGTGTTGCTACAATTGAAGAAGAGGTTAAGGGTTATTTAACACTTATTGATGAAACTTCTCATATAAATACCACCTATATATCAGGTAAAACAATGTACGTATCCGTGGCTTTTGAAGCGGGTAGTGGTAATCAGGTTGATGGTTCGGGTATACAGTTTTTTTTACGTGAAATGACACCTGCTTGGGAGGTGGTTCATGATATTAACATTCACGATTCAACAGTTATTGGTGATCAAAATGGAACGTCAACTGTTGCAATTTCATTAAACGGCATTAAGCCTACGGCTGATCTCTCGGCGGGTAATTTCTATTTTTTATTTGCCTCATTTATAAGTTCAGATGGTATTACTCATAGTATTGATGGTGTTGGTAACATCAAAATTGAAGCAGATCCTACTATCGTATTAGCATCATTAACGCTAGATAATAAATATAAATATTATAAGCGCTACACGACTGATGGCACTATTGATGTTGTGGCTAATTATAATGCGGGTACCGGACATACAGTCGCCAATGTAAATGGTGGTGTACGTTTTATGTTACGTGAAATGACACCCGATTGGTTGGTGGTTAACGACTTCGTTGTGGCTGATAGCCACACTATAGGTACTCAGTCGGGCATTGCAATGGCGAGCATATCATTGGCAGGTGTAACACCAACAGCTGATTTACCTGATGATAATTTCTATTTAATATTCTCGGTGTTCAAATCTACAGATGGAAACTTATATAGCATTTCAGGTGTAGCACCTATTTATATTGTTGCTGGTGATGGTCGTTCAGACAATAAAATAGTGGAGCCGTTATTATCTCTTGATAACAATAATAAATACTATCAAACCTACCATACAGATAAGACGATTGATGTCGTAGCTCACTATAATGCAGGTAAAGGTCATACGGTAATGGGCACTCATGGTGGCGTGAGTTTTATGTTACGTGAAATGACATCAAATTGGACCGTTGTTAAAGATGTTGTTGTGAATGATATGCATGCAGTAGGCACTCAATCAGGTACAGCAAAGGCGAGTATTCCATTGAACAAGTTAACTCCCACCGCTTATTTACCTGCAGGAAACTTTTACTTTTTATTTGCTAGTTTTGAATCTTCAAATGGTAATAAATATGACATTCCTGGTATTACTCCAATTAATCTTGTTTCTGATAATGGAGATCATACTCCTTCGCTAACACTCAATGATAAGTACAAATATTATCAAACCTATTACACCGGCGGAACAATTGATGTTGCTGCTAAATATAATGCAGGAGAAGGACATAAAGTTACTAAAGCACGTGGTGGTGTACGGTTTTTATTACGAGAGATGACGTCGAGCTGGGTCGTTGTTAACGACATTGTTGTGGATGATAGCAGTGCTATAGGCAATCGCTTAGGCACAGCAAGAGGTAGTATTCCACTAGTGGGCGTAACACCTACGGCTAACTTACCTGAAGGCAACTTCTACCTTTTATTTTCTATTTTCGAATCAACAGATGGTAAAAAATATAGCATTTCAGGCATTACCCCAATCGAAATTGAAGCAGAAACTAATAGCCTCAAGCAGTGAGGTTAGCGATTAAGTATTTATTTAAAAAGAGTTTCATGACTCTTTTTATTAAAGGTCATTATTTTTTAGTGCGGTTACACTTTTAAGGAAACCGAGAGTAGCGTTTGATATTTTGTAGTTATTAGATCACCCACTGATTATTAATGAAATATAACTGATAGTTTTCATAGCTATGAATAAGTGTTTGTACCATAAAATAAATAGTTAACAATTAATTGTTAACTATTTGGTGTTTGTATTTAAATACGGCTAGGTAAAACTATTCAATAATAACGATAATTAAAATGATAAAGGTGTTATATGAAAAGGAACTATATAAGTCAGTTGATCATAGCTTCCTCATTAGGTTTTACTGTGAGCTCAATCGCAGTGGAATCTGTGAAAGTAGATATCAACTTAGATATTAAACATGAAGTTAGAGGTGTATCAGATTTCAATCGTAAAAAGCATATTACGGTACATGCAGCATTAACAGAAGGTGATTGGAAAGGCGAAGCTGACACCATGAACTACTTAATGAACGACCTAGATGTTTACTTTGGTCGTGATAACGGTATGGCATCGTGGATTTTTAAGGCTACAGGCCAAGATCCTAACAATCTAGGTAAGCCTGATATTGCTGATCTGAAAAATTTTGGCCAATGGCATAAAGATAATATGTACGACAATTTGCCAGAATCCATACGAGCATATGAATCTCGTTCTAATGAAATGATTATGGGTATTACCCCACATGGTCCATTTCCTACACAGTCATATTGGCCTAACGATTTAGCAGGTAAAGATGATGAAGCAGGTAAGTATGTACTTAGGCATATTGCCGATGGCGCAGAATGGGTGGGTGAATACCTAGATCAATTTTTTCGTAAAAATGGTGAAAGCAGCGGTGTGTTAATGCCTAAATATTGGGAAGTGATTAACGAACCTGATATGGATATTAACGTAGGTCGTACTTTTGTGATGTCGAGTTTTGAGCAACTTTTTGAATACCATAATCTTGTTGCTGAAGAAATTAAGAAAAAATTACCTGAGGGTCAACGTCCGCTTGTAGGAGGTATGACATGGGGACTTCATGATTTAGAGCAAGGCGATTTATCAGAACGTTTCCCTACGCAAGAAAGAGCCGTGAGATCTCGTTATGCATTTGAAGAGGGAGATTTAGAAGACTTTTTACAATCGATAACGTCTTCAAATTACTGGGCTACCCAAGATGAAAAATATTTTCAGTGGGATGCCATTTGGAAAGGCTTTATGGATGCTTCAGGCGAAAATATGGATTTTTACTCAATCCATTTATACGACTGGGCTCAAATGGGTGATAACCCACGACAAGGCAGTACCTTCCGTCGAGGTATGAAAACTGAAGCTATTTTAGATATGGTGGAATGGTACGACGCGCAAGTTAACGGTAAAGAAAACTTAAAACCTTGGGTTATTTCGGAATATGGTGCAATAGCATCTAAACATGCCAAATTAGAATTTATTGGTAACGATTATCGTTATGCCGATTGGCTGCATTTAAGAACATTTAACCAAATGTTCATGCAAATACTAACGCGTCCATCTCAAGTGCTTAAATCCATGCCATTTTCACCAATCAAAGGGGCGTGGGGGTTATTAACAGGTCCTAACGGTGAAGCTATTCGTTATGAAGCATCATTAATGCAAACCGATGAAGCGCTTGCTGAAAATTATGACAATGCTGATTGGTATGTAACTGATAAAATTCAATGGTATGAATTATGGTCAGACGTTAAAGGTACTCGTGTTGACACTCACTCAAGCGATCCCGATGTACAAGTTGACGCTTATGTTGACGGTAATCACACATACTTAATTCTAAATAACCTTGAATGGTACAACATTCCTGTAGATTTATCGTTCATGGGTAACAATAGCAATTCAGTAAAAAGTGTGAATATGAAACATTCATATTTAGCTGAAGGACTAAGTGCTGTAAATTTAGGTCGTCCAGTCTTGGCTAAAGCTACGCTAGATGGCTTGCCTGAAAGCGTAACATTAGAACCTGGTTCAACGATCATTTTAGATATTGAATACAATCAAAATGTATCAATAACATCAACAATGGTTGAGGAAAAATACTACGGAGAAAGTTTAGCTGGTGCAGGAAAAGGCGCTGCTGCTAAAGGTCAAATCCATCGTATTACTGGCACAAGTATGACGGGTAACATTAACGATGTGCCTGTACCTACAAATGGTGAAGCTACATTAAGAATTGCTGCTGAATTTTATCCATTTCATGCGTCAAAGCCCACTAATAATAGCTTTACCATTAACGGACATACACTTGATGTTCCAACGCAAATTAATCCAAATGCTAGCGGTGTAATGACCGAACATTTCGATTACATGGGACCTGAAGTTGATGAAGGTAGCGTATCATTAAATTTAATTGAGATACCTGTACCATTAGAATATTTATCTGAAGATAACGTAATTACGGCCAATGTAGCATCTGCACGAGCATTTACAGCAATAAGCCTTTCTTTATGGACTACAGATAAAAATCTAAACAGAACGACTCCTGAAAGTTGTGACCCTTGTACTATCGCAACTGATTTAACCATATCAGGCGAAAGTAATGTCTTTATTAAAGAGACTATTGCATTAACGGCGAACATTTTACCTATCGATGCGCAAAGTAAAACCGTTAACTGGACAAGTTCTAACGTTAACATTGTAGCGGTTGATCAAAACGGTCTTGCAACAGGTACAGGCGCGGGTACAACAACAATAACAGCAACAACTGCAGAAGGCGTATTGATTGCAGAGCATGAAGTTACTGTAGTTACGATTGAACTGAGCAGTGTTGATATTAGTGAAGAGAGCGCTGATTTAGGTCTGAATGAAACACTACAGCTTAATGTAAGTGTAGCGCCATTTAACGCAACTAATAAAAAGGTTACATGGTCTTCATCTAATGATGCTGTTGCTACTGTATCTACCAATGGATTAATTACAGCAGTTGGTACAGGTAATGCCATTATTAAAGCTGAAGCCGTTGGCGGAGGTGCTAGTGATACTGTTAGCGTTAATGTGACCAGTGTTGCGGTAGAGGCTGTCGACTTACCAAGCATCGGTGTAATTGTACTGCCAGGTAGTTATCAAGCTAATGTGAGCTTTACACCAAATAATGCAACAGATCTGTCTGTTAATTGGAAATCAGCGAATGCTGGTATTGCTTCAGTAGATACCTCTGGGCTTATTTCAGGCGTTTCTGCTGGCGCAACAACCGTTACGGTTACGTCAAACGATGGTAGTCATGAAGACAGTATTATTGTTAACGTGATTGATGAAATCGATGTTACTGCGACACCTGTAGAAATTGAAGCTGAAACTATGAGCAATACCGGCGGTGCATTTGCTGGATTTGTTGCGAGCGATGAAGGCATAAATACTAACCAAACGGGTGATTGGGCTGAATTTGAGGTTGAGTTTGAACAAGCCGGAGTTTACCGTTTTATTCTTGATGCAGGTACGCCTACTGCTAGCGGTACGGGCGTAGAAGTATTCATTAATGGTGTTTCTTCAGGATCGGCAGATATTCCTTCAACCACTAGCTGGGATATTATGCAAAGCACGATAGTGACTAACAATCTACTTGTACCTACTGTGGGTACGCATACTATCCGTATTCAAAGTATTGGTGAAGAAGGTCTGTGGCAATGGAATGCTGACAAAATAGCGTTTGTATTACTGAGTGGATTAAATCCCGCGCTAGACCCTGACGGAGAACCGACAGATCCAACTGACCCGTCTGATCCATCAGACCCTGCAACCCCATCACTAACCCTTGATGACGCCGCTAAATATTTATCAACCACTTATTATGTTGATGGTACGCTTGATGTAGCTGCTAATTTTCAAGCAGGAACAGGACATAGCGTAGAAGGTGAATTGAATGGTGTTAAGTTTTTCTTACGGGAAATGGACGCAAGTTGGGCAGTCGTTAAAGATACGTTAGCGTTTGATGCAACAACCGTAGGTAAACAATCGGGCACAGCTACCGCAAAAATATCATTAGCGGGTCTTACACCAACTGCTGATTTACCTACAGGTAATTTCTACTTCTTATTTGCCGCGTTTAAATCAAGCGATGGCATTACCTACAAAATTGGTGGTGTACAACCTATTACAATCAAAGCCGAAGCCACTCCTGTTGAAGCATCATTAACGCTAGATGATGATAATAAATATTTAACAACCACATATACAACTGGTGGAACACTGCCCGTAACGGCTAACTTTGAAGCAGGTAGTGGTCAAACGGTTGCAGCTGACTTGAATGGTGTTAAGTTTTTCTTACGGGAAATGGACGCAAGCTGGACATTAGTTAAAGACGTATTAGCCTACGATGGCACTGCTATTGGTAAACAAAGTGGTGTTGCGAGCGCGAATATCTCATTAGTGGATGTTTTACCTTCAGCTGAATTACCTAGTGGTAACTTCTACTTTTTATATGCCGCTTTTCAGTCGACTGACGGTACGTTATATAAAATTGGAGGCGTTCAGCCAATCAATATCCTTGCTGTTGATGAACCTACAGAGCCAGAAGAACCTGTGGATAATGGAGAGCCGGGAGTTACGGTTGATGATGTAAACCAATACATTAGTACGGTATATCCAAAAGGTGGAATATTAACATTAACCGCTAAATTTGAAGCTGGCGCTAATAATACCGTGGTATCAAGTTCATTTGCAGGTGTAACAGGTGGTATTCAGTTTATTTTGCAAGAACTACGAGAAAATGGTTCTCAAGTAAAACGCGTTGTTGTGGGCGAGTCATCTTCAATTGGCCAACAAAATGGCTGGTTAACAGTTGATATTCCATTAGTACATCCAACTCAAGGCGACTTAAAAGCGTCAGACGAGCTGAACGCCGGCCACTACTACAACCTAACTGCACGTTTTAAATCGTCTAATGGTAGTACTCAGTTTTTAAGTAATTTATCTCCTATTACTATCTCTGCAAATGTAGAGGTTTTAGGCGATATGGACAACGATTCTGATGTAGACACCTTAGACGTACGTTTGTTTACGACAATGGCCAGAAACAACGAAATAACAGATTTACGTTACGACTTTAACAACGACGGTGTTGTAAATACGCGCGATGTTCGTGGTATTACCGCGTTATGTACACGTAGCCGATGTTCAATTAATTAAGGGTATAGATAATGAAAAAAGTAATATTAACATTTTTAACGTTGTTAGCGTTCAACGTTAATGCAGGTTTAATCACCACCACAAGCGACCAAGTTACCTATAATGCAGGTGATACGGTATTAGTTGATTTATTTATTAATGAGGCTAATCCGAGTATTGATTGGTTACAAGTTGAATACTTGTTTAACAATACAGAATTGTCATTCGAAGGTTTTAGTATCACAAATGAAGTATTTGATAATACATACTATGACGATATTTTTGCCGATGTAGATTTACTCACCATTCAAGTCGGTTTTTTAGCTGACTGGAGTAACTTTTTAGGTACGTCATTCCAGTTAGGTCAGCTTGAATTTACGGCATTAAGTAGCAGTGTTAGTGCTGATTTTACACTGGCGGATGTTTTTGCTGAAGATAAAGACTTTAATCCTGTATCGGTACAAGCCGTGCCAGAGCCATCGGCAATTGCTTTATTTGCTTTAGGGTTATTGGCATTGCGTCGTTATCGTGTAAAAGGTTAATGATTAATAAGTAATGATTAATCATTCATTAAAAGGAGCCGTTAAAATGGCTCCTTTTAATCGTTATTTTTGTAGGAAAAACAATATCAAAAGATAGACTTGTTATTTTATTTAAAATTGATTGTATATTGTTGATTTTTTACTATGTAAGGCAAGTAAACACTAATAATCATTTAAGTTAAATAAAGAGATATAGTATGTTAAATAGTCGTTTTTTAGTTCAGTTGCTAGCGCTTAGTAGCTTGTTTTTTTCCTCATTTTATTCAATAGCAAGTGATGAACGACCGAATATTATTGTGATTTTAGCAGATGATTTAGGTTACAACGATGTGGGTTTTACTGGAAAAACAGATATACAAACCCCTAATCTTGATAAGTTGGCGAGCGATGGTGTTATTTTTAAAAATGGTTATGTTACTCACCCATACTGCGGGCCTTCAAGAGCAGGTTTAATAACGGGTCGATACCAAGCCCGATTTGGTATGGAAAATAATGTGTCGTACTCACCTAACGACAAATACATGGGATTACCGTTAACAGAAACTACATTTGCTAAACGTTTACAAAAAGTGGGTTATAAAACGTCTGTTTTTGGTAAATGGCATCTCGGCGGAGCACCTAAATTTCAACCGAACAAACGTGGTTTCGATTATTTTTATGGCTTTTTAGATGGCGGCCATAACTATATGCCAGAGCAAGTTCATGTAGGCGGAGATGGTTATTCACTACCTATCATGCGCAACCACAAGCCTGCTGAATTTGATGAATACTTAACTACAGCATTAAGCCGAGATGCCACGCGCTTTATCGCTGACAATAAAGACCAGCCATTTATGATGTATTTGTCATACAATGCGCCGCATTCTCCGCTGCAAGCACCTGAAGAAACAATCAAAAAATATAGCCATATTAAAAATCCAAAGCGTCAAATTTATGCAGCAATGGTTGATGAAATGGATCAGGGCATTGGTATGATTATCGATGCGTTAAAAGAAAGTGGTGAGTTTGATAATACGCTAATATTTTTCCTTTCAGATAATGGTGGCTTGTATCCTGATACTTGGTGGCCAACGTTTGATTGGGCAGATAATTCACCGTTTCGTCACGGTAAAGTGGCCTTGTTAGAAGGTGGTGTACACGTACCATTTATTGCGCATTGGCCTAACCAAATTAAAAAAGGTCAGGTTTTTGAAGGCCTAGTTTCTTCGTTAGATATTGCTGCAACTTCAGTTGCGTTAGCCGGCGCAGATGATTCTGATGGTTTATTAGATGGTGTTAATCTAGTACCTTTTGTTACAGGACAAAATAAGGGTACTCCACATAAAGCATTGTTTTGGCGTTTAGAAGAAGCTGATAATATTTGGGCTGTACGTACGCTTACAGGAAAATATATGCAGCAAGGTTTACCTGGTGTAGATCGCGCTTATTTTGATATGGTTGAAGATCCCACTGAGCAGCATAATATTGTTGATCAACGTCCTGATGAGCAAGCTAAGCTTGCCGTATTATGGAACGAATGGAATAAAAAGAATCAAAATAACCTACTGCATCAAGCAAACGAATATAAAAAAGCACGTGATGCTTTTTACGAACAACTTCATCAAAAAAATATTGCTGATGCTAAAAATCAAAAAATTTATACCATTAAATAACTGATAAATAATAAAGATAAACCATTTATTGAATGGCCGTAATCCTATTAGGTTACGGCCATTTTTTATCACCAAATTTTTATTAATAAAAAATTATTTAGATAAAAAATTCACATGCATGCTTATTGATGAGAATATAGTAAACAATTAACAATATTTTATGTGAATTATAATAAAGGTTATAAAATGAATAACTTTCAAAATAAAACGTGGCGCTATTATTCAATATTGCCCGCGACTCTAGTTTTAGTTACTGCATGTAATCAGCCAGACAATACACTTGTTCAAAATGCCACTATGCCTGAAGAAGTTAAGTTAATAGACTTTGAAGATGGAAAAATACCTAGCTACATTAAAGCTTATAACGGTAGCAGCGAATTAACCTCAGGTAATAAAGGCATCGCGGGCGATTATGCTTTAACTGTAAAACTATCTACCCAAGAAAATAAGAATGCAGGTTTGTCGTTAACACCTGAAAAAGCATGGGACTGGAGTCAATATAAAGATTTTCATATTGCTTTTGATGTGGCTAATTATGGCGATGAGTCTACAGAGCTAACCCTTGGTATGAGTGATATTAAAGGACAATCTTACAGCCGTGTAATGGTAGTGCCTGTTGGCGAGGCTATTACGGTTTACGCTAAAATGGACGGTCATGATCAATTTGACCCATCGTGGGGTGGTAAAAATGAATATAATTTTGAATCAGGTTTTCGTTCTAATCCTGTAACTTGGCAATCTAACGATCAACAAGTGGCTTCTTTATGGGGTAAAAAACATTTAGACCTAAGTGGTATTAAACGTATTTCTTTTAGCGCCAATGGCTTAAGTAGCGACCGACAATTTACGATTGATAATATTCGCCTCAGACCCAACCCTAAAATGGATACGGAATTTTTAACCGGCGTTATTGATAAATTCGGACAAAATGCAAAAGTTGAATACGAAGGTAAAGTGCATTCAGAGAAAGAGCTAATTGCCCAACGTGATAAAGAATTAGCCAGCCTTAAAGGTGAGTTAATGTCTGACCGTTCTAAATTTAGTGGTTGGAAAGATGGCCCTCGTTTAAAAGCGACAGGTTTCTTCCGCACAGAGAAAGTAGACGGGAAGTGGTGGTTAGTTGATCCAGAAGGTTATTTATACTTATCAACAGGTATCGATATTATTCGTTTATCAAATTCATCTACGATGACAGGTTACGATTTTGACCAAAAGCTTATTCCTCAACGCACCGCTGATATGTTGTTAGGAGAAGATGATCTACCACTAAACCCAGCACCTAAAGAAGCTTTACCCACAAGGCATATTGCTAACGAAATTCGTGCAAATGTTTTTGAATGGTTACCAAATTATGATGATGATTTAGGTAATCACTTTGGTTACCGCCGAGAAACACAATCAGGGCCATTAAAGCATGGTGAAACATTTAGTTTTTATAGTGCCAACTTAGAACGTAAATATGGTGAAACCACAAAAGAATCCTATTTAGACCAATGGAGAGAAGTTACCTTAAAACGCATGGTTGACTGGGGATTTACTTCGTTAGGTAACTGGGCTCAGCAAGAACTATACAGTAATACCCAAATTCCATTTGTAGCGTTCGCTGATATTATTGGTGATTTTGATACTCTATCAAGTGGCTTCGATTTTTGGCATGGCGTACCGGATCCATACGACCCTAAATTTAAAGAACGCTCTCTTGCTGCTGTTAATCATGTAGCGTCACAAATTAAGAACAGCCCTTGGTGCATGGGAGTTTTCTTAGACAACGAGCAAAGCTTTGGACGTAGTGATGGCGGCGAAGGTCAGTACGGTATTATCATCAATACATTAAAACTAGATGCTGAAAAAGTTTATGCGAAAGCCGCATTTACTGAAATAGTTAAGAAAAAATATGAAACGATTGATGCACTAAATACTGCTTGGAAAAAAGACATTGCGTCATGGGAAGCTTTTGCAAAAGGGATTGATTCAAGCTTTACCACAGAGCAACAAAAGCAAGATTATAGTGAATTACTTTATGCATATGGCGATCAATATTTTGATACGGTAAAACGCGCATTACGTTCGGTATTACCGCATCATTTATATTTAGGCTCTCGTTTTCCTGGTTGGGGACGACCTATTGAAATAGTTAAATCGGGTGCTAAATATATGGACGTAATTACCTACAATACATACGACGAAGGTTTAGTACCAAGCGAATGGGCATTTATGGAAGAAGTTGATGCTCCGGCCCTAGTAGGCGAATTTACCTTTGGTGCAACCGATGCAGGGCATGTACATGGTGGCCTTTCGTTAGCGGCAAACCAAGAAGATCGCGGCCTTAAATTAAAAAACTATATTTATTCAATCGCTGACAATCCTTATTTTGTTGGAGCACATTTATTTCAATATTCAGATTCACCTATTGCAGGGCGAGCTTATGATGGCGAAAACTATAATAATGGTTTTGTTAGCGTAACCGACATACCTTATAAGAGCATGGTTGCCGCTGCAAAAGAGATGCATCAAAATATGTACAAACGCCGTTATTACGGTAAAGACGCCATGAAAAATAAATAAGAAATTAAATAAACCTGAATTTGGTAACGGGTATAAACGTTATGGCTATGGAGATATAAACTTCATAGTTATAACGTTTTTTTATTTTCGTCGCTAAAAAATTAGCTCAATCGTTGTTCCTGTATTAGGCGTAGACTTCACAGAAATTTGTCCGCCATGTGCATGTATAATCTGCCTTGTTAAACTCATGCCAATTCCTGTTCCATTGCGTTTGGTCGTAAAAAATGGTGTGAATATGTGCTCTAATACTTTGTCTTCTATACCACTACCATTATCTTTGATCGCGATAACTATATGGTTATTACGCATAGTTGCTTTAATATTAATAATACCTATTGTGTTATTTTTACAAGCCTCTGCCGCGTTATTAATAACATTAATTAGTACTTGTTCTAGTTGTTGCTTATCTGCTTGCACGTTTAAATTTTCAGGGATGACTTGCGTATGCATTGTGATATTTAAATCAGTAAGCTTAGGTTGTTGTAATAGGGCTACGGAGGTTAACAACTCTGTTAAGTTAATGGTTTGAAGGGTAGGTGTTGGCAGCTTACTCAGTTGTCGGTAGCTATCAACAAAATCCATTATACCTTGGCTACGATTGGCTATAGTGTTTAACGCTCGCTTGGTGTCATCAAGCTCTTGCTCAAGTGTTTCGGCTGGTAAGGTCAGCAAATTGGGTTGTGTTAATATATCGCGGCAGTTATCCGCTAACGAAACAATAGGCGTTATCGAGTTCATCATTTCGTGGGTGAGTACACTAATTAAATTTCGCCATGCTAAATATTCTGCCTGATTAATTTCCTTGCCAATATTTTCAATAGTTACAATGGTTTGAGTTTTATTTGCTAACATAATTTGATTAGCGGATAGTTTTAAATTGTAAGCAACACCTTCGCGATACATTTTATGCAACGCATAATTATTATCAGCTAGGCTTTGTAATAACGGTGGTAGTTCGCTAAAACTTATGGCTAAGTCGTGAATAGTGGAGGGCGACTTAATTGCTAATAATCGACTTGCTGTATGGTTAAAAAGGGTTAATCGCTGCCTATCATCAAAAGCTAAAATAGCGATAGGTGCCTGCCTGATAATGCTTTTTAAAAAACTATTTTCTGTTTGTTCGTTAACACGATTTTTTTGAAATGTATCAACTATGGTGTTTAAGCTAGCGGCTAATTCTTCACTAAGGCTATTACTAGTATAGTGCTGAGAAAAGTCTTCATGACTGGCAGCTTGAAAAAACACTTCAAGTAGTTTTAATTGCTTTTCCCAAATATAAATTATGGTGATAATTAATAAAACCGCAATACCAATCAAAACAAGTTGGCTGAAATAATATTGAGGTTGTTGAACCAAGGTATATATTGCTAATAATACTAATGAATACAGTGTTATTAGACTGAGTAATTTTACGCGGTAACGCCAGCGGAATTTTAGTTTCATAGATTATACTTCTTAATGCGTCGGTAAAGAGAGGTGCGAGTAATACCTAGTTCATCCGCTGCATGGCTTATATTGCCACCGTGTTTTTCTATTGCGTGATTAACTGCAGATTTTTCGATACGCTCAAGGTTGCAGTCGGAAAAGCTGTCTTTATTTAAGGTTTTGTTGTGAGCGGTTAATAAAAAATCTTGTTCAGTAAGCTCTGAATTTTCAGACAAAATAAGTGCACGTTCTACCGCATGGGCAAGTTCTCGTACATTGCCCGGCCAACGATAGCGTTTTAGGTTTTTAAGGGCTTTAGCATCAAGTGATTTTTTGTCAAGTTGATACTTACGCGTATAGCGCGAAATAAAGTGTTGAAGTAAAAGCGGAATATCTTCTTGGCGTTCACGTAAAGGTGGTATTTGTAGTTGTACGGTGTTGATACGATAGAATAAGTCAGCACGAAACAAGCCTTCATCTACTAATTGTTGTAAAGGCATATTGGTAGCGCAAATAAGTCGTACATCCACTTTAATGACTTTGTTTGAGCCTAGCGGTGTTATTTCTTTTTGTTCAATAACGCGTAATAGTTTGGCTTGTAAATGTAAGGGTAGGTTGCCTATTTCATCAAGAAATAAGGTACCACCTGCAGCCGCTTGAAAACGGCCTGCGCGATCACTATTTGCGTCAGTAAATGCACCCTTCACGTGGCCAAATAATTCACTTTCAAATAAATTTTCGGGCACTGCGCCTAAATCAACACTGAGCATAAGATGGTCAGCTCGGTTTGAATGACGATAAATCTCATGGGCGATAACTTCTTTACCAGCGCCATTTTCTCCTAAAACCAGTACGTTAGCATCGGTTCTCGCTGCTTTTTTTGCAATCGTTAATAATTGCTGCCATGCGGGAGATTGGCCAATAACGTCTGGATTTTTTTGTTGCTGCTCTCGTTGAAGCGCTTGTTGGCTAATATTTAGCTGCTTAATTTGCTTTTTAGATTCACTCAGTAATAAGGCAGAATTTAAGGTGGCGAGTAGTTTAGTGTTTTTCCATGGCTTTAATACAAAATCAGCAGCACCTTGTTTTATTGCTTTAACTGCAAGTTCAACATCTCCGTAGGCGGTCATCAAAATAACAACAGCGTTTGGCTCAATGGTTAATATTTTATTAAGCCAATGTAAGCCCTCATCACCCGTATTTAAACCGATAGCAAAATTCATGTCTAACAGAAAAATATCGAATGGGGTTTCATTCATGTTTTTTTCTATTTGGTTTGGATCTGTCAGGGTAACTATTTTTTGGTAATGGCGTTTTAAAAATATTTCAGCCGCCAATAAAATATCGGGGTCATCATCAATTACCAAAATATTAGCCTGATTTTTATTCATTATGTTCCTTACTTATTTTATTAAAACCTAAAGTTGCTTTCTGAAAAATTAAGCTTTAAATAAGTGTACGCTATCGTACACATTACTGTATAGCTAGCGTACACTTTTTTAGATTTAAAAATAATATCTTGTTGATATTTAATGTTATTTTTAATGGCATGTTATTCGCTTTGTTACTTGCTATCTGGCTTATATAGTAAATAAATATGAATTTATTAGATTGTTTTTTAGGTATGAATGTAGGTAATAAAGCTTAGCATTATGGATAAAAAAATTGAAAAATCTAGCTTTGCTTCTTGGAAAATACTGATTATAGCTTTCATTGTTGCTTTATTAATTGGCGCATTTTGGCGAACTGAAACGTCATTAAAAAATGTTGTAGTCACACGAGAACGTATTATTACTTCGGTAGTAAGAAAAGCATCATTTGATGATTACATTCCTTTACGTGTAAGAGTTGAGCCCTTTAAAAGTGTTTACTTAGATGCAATAGAAGGCGGACGAGTAGAAGAGGTACTGGTTGAAGAAGGCGACATTGTAACTAAGGGGCAAGCGTTACTACGCTTAAGCAATACTAAATTACAGCTCGATCTTATTTCTCGAGAAGCTCAGGTGAGCGAGCAATTAAACAATTTACGTAATACTCAGTTAGATATAGAGCGTAATCGCTTGAGTTTGAAACGAGATTTAATTGAATTAGATCATCAAATAAAACAGTTAAACCTACAGCTTAAACGTCGGAAAACAATGGCTGACTTTATCGATCAAGAACAGTTAGAAACGTTAGGTAATGAACTGCATTATTTAACACAACGCCGAAACATAACATTAGAAAGCCAAGTGCAAGAAGAAAAAATGCGTTTAGCGCAAATTAAACAACTTGAAAGTAATGTATCTCAATTAGAAAAAAATTTAAAAATAGCACGCAGTAATTTAGACAACTTATTAGTAAAAGCTCCCCGTAGCGGTAGGTTAACCTCGTTTGATCTTGATGTCGGCGAAAGTAAAAGTGGTGGTGAGCGTTTAGGGCAAATTGATGATGTTGAGCAATTTAAAGCGACAGGTTTAGTGAGTGAGTTTTATTTAAATCGCTTAGTTATCGGACAACAAGCAATAGTGAATATTTCAGGCGAGCAATACACCTTAGTGTTAAGAAAAATTTACCCACAAGTAAAAAATAATGAGTTTGAAATAGACCTTCATTTTATTAACAAAACACCAGAGAGCATTCGCCGTGGGCAAACATTAACACCGCGTTTAATGCTGAGTGATAGTGAAGAAGTACTGCTTTTTGATAATGGGGCTTTTATGCAAGAAAGCGCAGGTACATGGGTGTATGTGCTTGACCCAACAGCAAGTTATGCGCAGCAGAGAAAAATAACTATTGGCAGACATACACCTGCCCAAATTGAAATATTGAGTGGTTTAAGTGCAGGCGAAACGGTACTTATTTCTAGCTATAGCAACCTTAAGAGTGCAGAAAAAATAACAATAGAGGACAAATAATGATTCGCTTACAAAATATTAATAAAGTGTACCGCACAAGTGATGTTGAAACATATGCATTAAAAGATGTAAATGTGCAAATTGAAAAAGGAGAATTCATTTCTATTATGGGGCCTTCAGGTTGTGGAAAATCAACCTTGTTAAATTTGTTAGGTATGCTCGATTCACCCACATCAGGTGACTATTTATTTAATGATGTAAACATTAGCCAGTTATCAGAAAGTCAGTTAGCCCAAAAGCGTAAAGGCCATATAGGTTTTATTTTTCAAAGTTTTAATTTAATTGACGAACTCACCGTTGCCGAAAATGTTGAACTGCCGTTGCTGTATCACAAAATCCCCGGTAGCGAGCGTAAGGCACGTGTAAATGAAGTGCTTGAACAAATGAATATTAGTCATCGTGCCAATCATATGCCGCAGCAATTATCAGGTGGCCAACAGCAAAGGGTGGCAATTGCTCGGGCATTATCAACCAAACCTGCGGTAATTTTAGCGGATGAACCCACCGGTAATTTAGATTCAAAACATGGTGATGAAGTTATGGAACTATTAAAAGACTTAAATGATAACGGTACGACTATTTTGATGGTAACGCACTCGGCTTACCATGCTGAATATGCCAGCCGTATTATTCATTTATTTGATGGTCAAATAGCGACACAAAATAATACGGTTGAGGCGGCTGAACATGCTTAAAAATTATTTGTCTATTGCGTTACGTAATATTTTAGCCAATAAGCTTTTTAGCGTAATTAATATTGTTGGCTTGGCCTTGGGGTTAGCCATTTGCTTTCTTATTTTAATTTTTGTTCGCTATGAAAGTTCGTTTGATGATTACTACAAAGAGGCTGATCGCACATACCGAGTTACTCGCCATTACAATGCTGACGATATTCATAGTGCTGGTATTGCTCCACCTTTTAAAGAAGCGCTTCAAAGTCAGTTTAGTGATATTGAAGCCATAAGCTTAATGGGGATGGGCTGGAAATTTACCCTTGGTAACGAAGAAACCACCGTAGTTATTGACGATATGCTAATGGCCGAAAGTGACATTTTCGATACCTTTAATTTTAAGGTATTAGCTGGTGATAAAGATAATGCCCTAACAAGACCTTCAACACTGGTGTTAACAGAGTCAATAGCGAAAAAATTTTTTGATGATAAAAACCCTGTCGGCGAATATATATTATTCAATAGTAATCCTATGGAGATTACCGCTGTTATTGCTGATCAGCCTGAAAATACGCATCTACAATTTAGGGTGTTGCTTTCGCTTGAATCAATGCGTCAGTGGACGCCTGCCGATTTAAAAAACTGGGATTTAAACTATTACTACATTTATTTACGTTTACAAGAAGGGGTTGATGCCAAGCAGTTAGAAGCAAAGTTTCCTGCCATGATGCAGCAATTAGGCGAAAATGTTACCGATACGCAATCACTAAAATTACAGAAAATTACCGATATTCACCTGTTTTCTGATTTGTCTTATGAAGTTACGACTAATGGTAGTTACCTTATTGTTTATAGTTTTTCCGTTATAGCGCTAGTTATTTTGCTTATTGCCTGCATTAACTTTATGAACTTAAGTACGGTACGTTCAACGCAACGAGCCAAAGAAGTGGGTGTGCGTAAAGTATTAGGCGCAAGTAAAGCACAGCTTGCTAGTCAGTTCTTAGTAGAATCTATTTTAATGACAACTATTGCCATGATATTAGCTTGTGTTTTGGTAGAAATAAGTTTGCCATGGTTTGCGGCTTTTATTGATCGCAGCTTAAACTTTGAGAGCTTTTATACTGCTGAAGTAATCGTGGGGAGTATTTTAACCACAATGTTAGTGGGTAGTTTTGCTGGTAGTTATCCAGCTTTCTATGTATCGCGTTTTGAAGCGGCGCAAGTACTAAAAGGTGCACTAGGACAAGGCCAAGGAAAAGGCGCTGTTTATTTACGTAAGGTTTTAGTGGTATTGCAATTTACTATTTCAATTACTTTAATTATTGCGACTCTTGTGGTGATTAAACAAACGGAATTTGCTCGACAAAGTAACCCCGGTTACGATCGTAATAACAATATTGTGCTCCCTTTAAGTAATGCTAAAGGCTTTGAAAGCCGCAATGCATTATATAAACACTTCCGTGAACGTTTGTTAGAACACCCTGGTATTCTTTCGGTAACCGCGGCACAACAATTACCCACTACACCATTGCGAGATATGTGGTCTTACGTGCGTGAAGATCAAAATATTGTTGCTGAAAACTTAGTAAGTTTACCCACTCTTAACGCCAGCTTTGATTTTTTTGAGCACTATAAAATACCGTTATTAGCGGGGCGTTATTTTTCACAATCCCAGGGTGATAATTATGTCATTGTGCCGACATCTGATAATCCAGTAGGCAGTGGTACTGCGGTGATAAGCCGTACGTCAGCAAAAATATTAGGTTACACACCAGAAGGTGCGGTAAATAAGGTTATTAAAATTCCTTTTCCGCCCGGTTATACCAATTACAAAATTGTTGGTGTGGTGGAGGATATTCATATGGGATCTTTACATGAAAACAAACAGCCACAGGTTTATCATCTTGTAAAAGGCGAAGAGCGCTATGTGAGTGTTCGTTTTGATCCGAATATGTTATCGCAAGTGCTTGAACATATTGACGCACTTCATTTGGAGCTTATGCCAACCATACCGAATGCCCGAACGTTTTTAGACGAAAATTTCTATGCAATGTATCAACAAGAAGACAAGCAAGCGCAAGTGTTTGGTTTTTTTTCGGGCTTAGCTATTTTAGTGGCTTCATTAGGATTATTTGGCTTAGCCTCTTTTACCGCAGAACGTCGACGTAAAGAAATAGGCATCAGAAAAGTGATGGGAGCTTCAGTGTTTGACATTGTATGGCTGCTCACTAGTGAGTTTTCGGTATTAGTTATACTCGCTAATATATTTGCGTGGCCTATTGCCTATTTTGCAATGAACACATGGCTAGACAGTTTTGCTGATTCAATAGAATTAAGTTTTGGATTATTTTTAGTTGCCGGTTTATTTCCATTGGTATTGGCGTGGTTAATTATTGCAACACAAGCAGCGTACAGTGCTACGGCTAAACCGATCACTAATTTAAGGTATGAGTAATATAGAACTAAGAGATTCGTTCACTACGAGTTTAGTAATATGGACTTTACTTTAGATAGTAACAGGGATGTTACTTTTTATTTATTGATGTTTATGCTCGTTACCAGTCAATATGCGTATTTCAGAGTACTTGAGTGATATCAATTCAAGGCAAGGTTTTGTAATAATGGTCGTGTCTTATAAAAAACTCACTGAATATGCTTTAAAGCAAATTCAGTGAGCTTTTAAAAATATAATCCAGCTTAAACTTAAGCGTTAGCTGGCGACATAATACTTGGTGAAGTGCCTGATTTTGCCATTTCAGCTAAATCTTTATCAACAAAGAATAATGCGTGTCCGTCGTGTCCTACTAAGTTAATTTTGTCTAATATACTTTTGAAAAGTGTTTCTTCTTCATGTTGCTCGGCGACATACCATTGTAAGAAGTTAAATGTTGAGTAGTCTTGATTGGTAAAAGCTTCATGCGCTAATGAATTAATACGCTCGGTAATTAAACATTCGTGCTCGTAGGTTTTTTCGAAAATGTCAGCTAAAGATTTAAATTCATGTGGTGGCGCATCAATAGCACCTAAAATAGGTAATGCACCTGTTTCACTTACGTAAGTGAATAGACGAGTCATGTGATCCATTTCTTCAGTAGCATGTTTACGCATAAACTGCGCAGCACCTTCAAAGCCTTTTTCTTCACACCAAGCGCTCATTTGTAAATAAAGGTTTGACGAATAAAATTCTAAATTAATTTGTGTATTTAGTTTTTCAACCATTGGAGCTTTTAGCATGATGTTTCTCTAGTGTTTTAAAGTTGAGTGGATCTTGCCTTGTTTAAGTTAATACTTCAAGTGAAAAGGAAAAGAAAACCATAATAAAAACAGTAACATATAATGATAATGGTTTTCATTTTCTTTACTAACCTGAATAGTGTTAGTATCGCTTATAAGCTCGCTAATACTGTTTCAGCTTTACTCGCTTCAAATTCTTTTGGTTTTTCAACAAGTAAGTTAGTTACTACGCCGTTGTCTATTACCATAGCGTAGCGCTGAGAACGTACACCACCAAAAGCTGCGGTATCAAGTTCTAAGCCGAGTAATTTTGTATAGCTAGCGTCGCCGTCTGCAACCATAGTTATGTGTTCTGCATTACTTGCTTTGCCCCAAGCGTTCATAACAAAAGCATCGTTAACTGATAAACAAACAATTTGATCAACACCTTTAGCTTTTAATTGGTCGGCTAATACAACATAACCCGGTAAATGTGATTCTGAACAGGTTGGTGTAAATGCACCTGGTACAGCAAACAAAACCACTTTTTTGTTAGCAAATAGCTCGTCGGTATTGTGCGTGATCATACCTTCGCTGGTTAATTCTTGTAGTTCGCCCGTTGGCATTTTTTCGTTTTGCTTGATCATGAATAGTCCTTAAGATTATTTAATTAGATAATGGTAATTTGACTGGTTTACAAAGAAACCCTTTGTCATGTGCTGCTCTTGCGCAATCTTTACAGACAAATCGGGGTTTATCAACAATATGTGCTAATTCATGAAGTCCTTTTTCAATTTCCCTTTTTTTCCACTTACATAAAGACTTACTCATTGGCTTGGCCTTCTCTGTGCTATCAATTCATTTTAGATGATTATGAGAGAGCTTGCCTAGCGGTAATTCATAATTTATTTGTTTTAGGATACTAATATCAAGTGATTACTTGATTGACGAGTGAGGGATAATTAAAAGGTATATACCCGTTACCATTCAAGATGCAGGTTTCAGTGGGAACTAAAAACTTCACAATAAATGGCTACGGGTATAATTGTTTAACTTTTTGTTAAAGCTTAATTACAGCTACTAATTAATGTCCATGAACCATCACTACCAGGTGTAGTACTTGTATACCAATTTGCTTCATATAGGTTACCTTGGTATTGCATTTTGTCATCAGCATTATTATGTGTAAACGGACCTGCAGGATAATCTTTTCTAACCCAATTAGGGTAAGTGTTAATATTACTACAATCGATACCGCTTGTTACTATACAGCCAGTAGCATCTACATTGGCTCCTGCTGGAGTATTTGGGCACTGGTCAATATTATCATTAACGCCATCAGCGTCGCTGTCTGTAACAGCACAGCCAGTAGCATCTACATTGGTTCCTGCTGGAGTATTTGGGCATTGGTCAATATTATCACTAACGCCATCAGCGTCGCTGTCTGTAACAGCACAACCAATAATGTCTACAGTTGTACCCGATGGAGTATTATCGCACTGATCAACATTATCATTTACGCCATCACCGTCGCTATCTAAAACAACAACACTACTCTGCCAGCCTTGAATAATTTCTTTAACTTTAGTGCCTGATGCTGTTAGAGAGTTCCAGCTGCCACCAGGTGTAAAAGTTGATGCACCTTCATTTTTATCATTAATTGACCAATTAGCGTGACTAATATTGTTTGCTTTAAAAAATGCCATCCATGCATCTGTTTCGTTAATGTTGACACTACCATTACCATCAGCATTCACTGCTCCCCATTCTGTGGCAAATAATGCTATGCCATTATTTAAAGCTGTTTGTGCTTTATTTCGCAACGAAGCTCCGTGAGTGCCGGCATAAAAATGAATGGTATAAGCTATATTGGCGCGATCTATTGGATCTGTAGATGCAACGTCTACATCTTGTGACCATGTAGGTGTGCCTACAACGATGAGATTGTCGGGGTCAATCGCTCTAATGGTATCAATAACAACTTCTGCGTAGGGTTTTATGTCATTAGCCCAAGAAATTTGTAGGGGTTCGTTATAAATTTCATAAATAACATTATCGTATTGACCATATTTAGTTGCTACTTCTTCAAAAAATTTAATAGCATTGGCTTGATCTGTATGTGCTTCATGGCTATGAAAATCAATGATTACATACATATCTTGTGCAATAGCAGCATTTACCACGGTATCAAGGCGATCCATGTTACCGTCCCAATCAAAATTCAAGCTACCACTTGTATTAACACCATGGCCTATTGCAGCTCTGATAATGGTTGCACCAAATTCTGATTTAGCACTGGCAACAGTTTCAGCAGTGTAAAATTTTTCAGCTCCCCAACCTGTATTACTCCAAAATAAGCTCGTACCCGCAAAGCTGGTGCTTTGTCCACCTGCTAATATCTGATTACCACTTACATTGAGTGGCTGAACTGCTGCATTAGCAATTGTTGAGCAGCCTATTAATAAAGCTAGATTTAGTGCCTTGAGTGTTCCCTTGATGTAATTATTTATATCGTTATTCATAATATTTCCTTGAGTTAAAGTTTGTAATGGCAAACCCGTAGCTGGGCGTATGAAATAGACCTGTAAATGATAATAAGTCTTATTCACTAATTTAGCGTAGCAGACTTTAATTAATATGAAAGGAACATATAAATAAAAACATTAGGGTGTGTTGAGTTTTTGGGTATAAATTTTCTTTAAATGAACCTGTAAGGTAGGGCTAGTTTGGCATTGATGCTGCGTTATCGCTTTCTTGAGTCGAATAACGACATATTAAAAACGCAGCCCTGCATAATGACTAAACGAGTTATTACACATTACAGAGATATACCAAGCGTATTATTAATATCTTTCACTTGTTCTGTAACGTCGTTAACAATAATTTCAGCGAGTTGTTTGGATTGTTCGACTTGTTGATTTACTTGATACATGGCTTTTTCAAAAATTGTGTACTGTTCACGCTGCAGTGTTATTTGGCCTAATGCGTCTTGCGCTACGGTTGCAGAGGCTTTTGCATGTTCTGATACTTGTATTGCATTACTTTGTAATTGAGTGGCAATGTTTTGCTGTTTGTTTGAGGCTAATTCAATACCTAAAATTGTTTCTTCAATGCTTCTACTCGCCGACTGTAGTTGTGTAAGGCGACCACTAATTTGTAATAAAGAATCTTGAGTTTTACTAGCAAGTTGCCTGACTTCGTCGGCTACTACCGAGAAGCCTCTCCCGTGTTGGCCTGCGCGAGCGGCTTCAATGGCTGCGTTTAATGCTAATAAATTTGTTTGATCTGCGATTGAGCTTATCACTTCAACAATACTACTTACGCTATTCACTGATTGAGTCAGTTTTAGAATTTCATTTTTACTTGTTTGCGCGGCAATATTGGTTAATTCGCTGGCTTTAATGACTTGTGACACATGTTCTTGACTGGAGGTCATGGCGTGTTGTGTATTGTTGGCGTTGTCTACAACTTGTTTTGACAGCTCATTTACCATGTTGGTTGCCTCACTCAGTGTTGCCATTAGGTGTTGTGCATTTTCAACCTGTTGGCTTGCTTCTCCTGATGTGTTGTTGATGGCAGTGGCTTGATTTTGCATGGTATGTAAAGCGTTAGATACTAAGCCAAGTTGCTCGGCTTTTTGCGTATCTTGTTTGTTGAGTATGCCAACCAGCTCGTTAAAGCTTGTAGATATTTCACCCAGCTCGGTTTTTTCATTAATGCCAGTAATATTATTTACATTGCCTGTTTGTACGAGTTGAACAAAGCTATTTCTTAAAAGCTGCAAAGGTTTTAGCACAATACGTTTTTGTAAAATAAAGTTACCTAATAAATAAACAAGTAAACCAATGACTAACCCGATGGTAATACGTTGCGTGTGTTGTTCGGTTGTTATTTGCTGTTCAACGATATTTTGTTCGCCACTTTCAACGATATTTTTTAGCTGGCTAAGCTGGCTTGAAAGTTGTTTTTTACCGTTAATTTGTTCAGCTTGATTGGCAAGGGTAGTGTTTAATTCATTTTTATACCTGTTGGTCAGCGATAGTAGTTCATCTAATACTTCTTCACTTAAATCTGTGGCATCGTCATCTTCGTCGAAACTTAATTCGTCATCATCTGTGCTCTTTTCAATAATGCCCAGTAAAGGAAAGGTTTGCAGTTTTCGGCTGCTGGTAGACAAATCGTCAATCGCTAAATCAACTGAGCTACGTACAGCATTATTCACCAGCACTTTTTCTCTAAGATTAACTAAGGTAGTTAACTCGTTAGAAAGGGTAAGTAATATATTGGTATATTGTTCTTTTTGATTCGTGGTAATGGTGTTTGAGTCATCTACATATTTTTTTAAATCAATAATAATAGCGTTGATGGTTTGTTCGTTATTACGTAAAAGTGCGGCAGGATCGCCACTGAGTTTACCTAACGCTCTTATTTTTGTAGAAAGCAGTAATTGTAGCTCTATCACTTTATTTTCAATATCTGACGATATGCCTGTGCTTGACATATTTTTTGCGTTGGTGATGATTTCTTCTAATGTGATATCTGCATCTGTAAGTAGCGTGGCATCACCTGTTTCTAAATAACGGGTAATAATATTGTTGAGTTTAATAGACACAAGATTTTTTATTATTTGATACTCATTACTGATCAATCTACTGGTTTTATAAGTATTTAAAACCCAGTACAAGGTGGCTGTAAAAGTTAATGCAAAGGCAAAAATGGTGATACTTGATAGTCTAAAAAACGAGGAAACACGCATGTTATTTTCTTAATTAATAAGTGTATTCAAATTATCGCATATGCAATGTGACGTTTTTATTACAAACCATTGTTAGAGCGTGTTATGTAAAGGTGACGTTATTGTATTTAACCCTTCTTTAACAATGCGCGTTAAATATAAATTTAATTTATTAATAGTTTGATTCTTTAAATTTGATAAAACTATAGGTGTGATACAAAATGAAATACTGAAAGTTTTACTGATTTATATTTTGGAGAACAAATATCATGTCGGGTTTTAATAAAGTGGTAAACAGCTATGAAGAGGCTATGTCTGGCTTAGAAGACGGCATGACACTGATAGCTGGTGGTTTTGGTCTTTGTGGTATTCCAGAAAATTTAATTAAAGAAATTAAAAATAAAGGTACTAAAAACCTTACTGTTGTATCAAATAACTGCGGAACAACAAATCATGGTTTAGGTATTTTGTTACACGACAAGCAAGTTAAAAAAATGGTGGCTTCTTACGTGGGTGAAAACGAAGAATTTGAACGCCAAATGATGAGTGGTGAGTTAGAAGTAGAACTAACACCACAAGGTACTTTAGCTGAAAAAATGCGTGCGGCAGGTGCCGGTATACCAGCCTTTTTCACGGCAACAGGCTACGGTACTCCCGTTGCTGAAGGTAAAGAGTCGCGTGAAATTAATGGCAGGCATTACATTTTAGAAGAATCTATTAAAGGCGACTTTGCCATAGTTAAAGCGTGGAAGGCTGATACATACGGTAATTTAGTTTTTCGTAAAACTGCACGTAACTTTAACCCTATGGCTGCAACGGCCGGTAAAATTACCGTAGTAGAAGTGGAAGAAATTGTTCAGCCTGGTGAGTTAGACCCAGACCATATTCATACACCAGGCATTTATGTTGATCGAGTTATTAAAGGTAGCTTCGAGAAAGTAATTGAACAACGTACTACACGTCCTTCAGCTTAAGGAGCATATATTATGGCTTTATCAAGAGAACAATTAGCGCAACGCGTGGCACAAGAATTACAAGATGGTTTTTACGTAAATTTAGGCATAGGTATCCCAACTTTAGTGGCGAATTATGTTCCTGAAGGTATTGAGGTAATGCTTCAATCTGAAAACGGTTTATTAGGTATGGGGCAATTTCCGACAGACGAAGAAGTGGATGCTGACTTAATAAATGCAGGTAAACAAACGGTAACCATGGCAACAGGTGCGTCGTTATTCGATAGTGCCGAGTCTTTTGCCATGATACGTGGTGGCCATGTAGACTTAACCGTTTTAGGTGCCTTTGAAGTGGATTGCCAAGGCAACATTGCTTCATACATGATACCCGGCAAGTTAATTAAGGGGATGGGTGGCGCTATGGACTTAGTTGCTGGCGCAGACAATATTATTGTAACCATGACGCATGCTTCAAAACATGGTGAATCAAAACTTTTAGCAGAATGCACCTTACCGTTAACAGGTAAAGGTTGTATTAAAAAAGTACTGACTGATTTAGCTTTTCTTGAGATTAAAGAAGGTAAGTTTCATTTGCTTGAACGCGCACCCGGTGTTTCAGTTGAAGAAATTGTTAAGCTAACCGCTGGTGAACTTGTAGTACCTAATCACGTACCTGAAATGCAATTTCCTGCTTAAATTATTGTAAAAAATGAACAAAGCCCTCAATACTACCATAATAGTATTGGGGGCTTTTTTTGTTTGAGGGCCTGTTGATCTTTTGGGTATAAATTAAACGCGAGTTAATTTAGGCGTTGCGATTATGGCCTAGTCATTCTATGTAAAAGAGCAACAACGAGTAAATTACGTTTAAATGAATAGCCCATATCCTTTTTAATTGTATAATCAAGCTATAGCAACTAAAGTATTAAATAATCTGAATTTGGTATAGCTATTATGCCTAATATTGCCATTTAATCACCTAACGTTGTTGCCTGCATGTACTTGGATTTTTCGAGAATAAAAAAGCCTTGTTAGGCGAATAAATTTCAACATGAGGAAACAATTAAAGTGTTATTTGAATAGCATTTATATTTATCATCTTTTATTAATAAATCAAAAGATTACAAAATTCATCATCCCGAATTTGGGTTAAATACTTTACCTTTTAAATGCACAAACGGAGTTTAAACATGAGTAAACCTGCGCCTGAAAAAAACGCACAAAATGAAACTACACAGTGGGTAAAGTTTAGCTTAAACGGTGAAAATTACGGTATTAGAGTGCTAAAGGTACAAGAAATTCAGCGCTACAGTGAAATATCTCCTATACCTGGTGCGCCGAGTTACGTCTTAGGTATTATTAATTTACGCGGTAATGTGATCAGTGTTTTAAATACACGTGAAAAATTTGCTTTGCCAGAACTCGAAGTTACTGACGATACGCGTATTGTTATATTAGAAGTAGGCACACAAGTTATTGGGATTTTGGTAGACAGTGTTGCTGAAGTTATCAGTATTCAATCAAAGGATGTTGATGTAGCACCTAATGTTGGCAACGATGAAACAGCGAAGTTTATTGATGGTGTTTATAATAAGGATGGCGAACTGCTTATTTTATTAGATGCTGAAAAAATTCTTAACGAAGATGAATGGCAAGATCTTAGTCATTTATAAACTTAATTCTACATCTCTTTTTAGGAGTAAAACGATAACCTATCGTTTTACTCACCTAGCTCATGTCGTGTTCTATACCCGTAACCATTCAAGATGCAGGTTTCAGTGGGAACTAAAAACAATTTAGGCACAGATTTCATGTTCCAGACGAAATCTAAGTACATACATCCATGTATGCAAGGCATTAAGTTTACGTCATGGTTATTCTCGGTAACTGCTCCTGCGTTACCCTAATGTCCTACATCCGTGTAGGAACCTGACTAAAGTTAATAACGCGGCATAAATTGTTTTTAGACCCATCGAAGAAGCGCTTGAGCAAAATCACTTCATCGTTAATGCTTTTTATAAGGGAACAACCATTATTACAAAGCATTGCCTTGAATTGATATTGCTCAAGTGCTCTGAAATACGCATCTTGAGTGGTTACGGGTATAAAGCGTTATTCTCTATTTGTTTCTTCACTACTTACCTGCATAGGGTCTATCTCTAATACCGGTGCAGCGTCTAAATCGTCAGCGTCCATCATAATAGCAATACGTTGCATCGAAGAAAGCAGTAACGACTGTTCCCATTCTTCTAAGCGGCAAAAATTCTTAATAAAGTGTTCTTGTAATGGCTTGGGAGCATCAATTAAACATTCTTTGCCTGCATCAGATAAAAACAAACTCACTCTTCTTTTATCTTCTGAGCTACGTACACGTTGAATTAAGTTTCGGCTTTCAAGTCTATCAAGAATATTAGTGACAGTTGCAGCACTTAAATTAATCGTTTTAGCTATTTGACTGGCGGTAATCGCTTGGGCTTTTTCAATTTCTAGCATTATCAATAATTGAGGGCCCGTTAAGCCAGAAGATTTAGTTAATTGCTTAGAATGCAGATCAATTGCTCGAATAACCTTTCGAATTGATATTAGTAGTTCGTCATATTTTTTCATTTAAATTTACATTATCTACACATTATTGAGCTAGTTTACCACTTTAGATATAGCTGTGAGTAGTCAGATACAGGATAAACTTTAATTAACTATTTTTTGATAAGTTTATAATTTTTTAGTTAATGTTTAACTTGTTGTTTTTTATTTAGATAAATTTATATTTCAACATTGAATTAGTCATAAAGATTAAACCCGAAAATTCCTTGTGGTGCTTTATAAAATTATTTTTAAACTGAAATATTAAGATAATAAGTAAAAGCTAGAATAGCTCTTAAGAGGTTATAATTGAAAAATTTAGTTAGAATTGATACTATTTCAATTCAAATGATTGGTTCGCTTTTTATGAGAAGGTTTTGTGAGTATTAATAATTGTATTTTTGAAGAGTATGTGAAGACCGCTGGTATTGAGTTTATACACGACAATATTGCAAACACATTAATTATTGAAGATGTCGGTAATACAGATTTAAATAGTTTTGTGCCGTTAGTGAAAGATTATGCGTTTAAGCGACAAATTGCCAAAATTAGTATTAAAGTAAAAGAATCGAGCGCGGTGTATTTTTTTCAACATGGCTTTAAAGTAGAGGCATCTATAATGGCTTACTACGGTTTGCAAGATGCCTTTTATATTGTTTATTATTTAAAAGATTCCTACCTAGAAAATCAGTTTGAAGAAGAACACGATGCTATTTTAGATGCTTCTTTTATCAACAATGATGAGCATCAAATTAATTTAGACAATAGTGATATTACAATATCGTCTGGTTCTATTGAGCCGTTAATAGAAGATAAAAAGCAGTTAGTTTATTCAGGCAGAAAGATTCCAACCCCTAAGCATAATGAAAGCAATCAGTTTTACGCACAAATAAATAATGAAATTGCTGCTACAGTTAATGCTTACCATTGTAAAAAAAGAAATGTTGTCGAGTTTTCAAATTTTACAGTAAATGCTGAATTAGAGACGAATGATGTTATTACCCATTTATTAACAGAAATGGAAAATCATTATGCTTCTATCAATTGTAAAACAGCATACACAACAGTGCCCGCGAGCAGTTTAATGATTAATGCTACATGCGCTGCAAATGATTTTGAGTTTGGAGGCCGACTGATGAATGAGTCGTTTTTTAAAGGAAAATTAGACAGTTTAAATGCTTGGTCTAAGCAATTATAAGAGATAGCCCAAATGTCTTTCGTTTCAAAAGAAACATCTGGAGTTGAATTACGCCAATATATTGCTAATTACACTCAGACACTAAATGAAAAATTTCATACTGACTCGATTCAATCTTTGCTGGAAAAAAGAGCTGAATTTTTTGATGAATTATTGATTTCACTCTGGATTTCGTTTGAATTACATAACTCACCTTTATCTATTAATGCAGTAGGTGGGTATGGCAGAAAAAGATTACATCCTCAATCAGATATAGATTTGGCGATTATAAGCGAAGGCGATATTTCTCAAAAAGTTGAAGAAACACTTTCTTGTTTTTTAACTAAACTTTGGGATTTAGGTACTGATATCGGCCATTCAGTCAGAACAACTGATGAATCTATTCAACTCTCACAAAAAGACATCACTATAGCAACAAACCTCTTGGATTTAAGACCTCTTCATGGTCCTCAAGATCATGCAAAAAAAATCAAAGAAGCGCTTTATGGCGACAAAATACTAACGAGTAAAGTGTTCTTTCAAGAAAAAATGCTAGAACAAGAAAACCGTCATCAACAAGCCAAAAATACCGCGTTATATTTAGAGCCAAATTTAAAAAATAACCCCGGCGGTATGCGCGATGTACAAACTATTCAATGGATAGCACAAAAACATTTTTTGACCGACACCGCCAGTACAATCAAATCTACCGGATTTTTAACCGCAGACGAAACCTCCGAGTTATTAGAGTCTTATGATTTTGTTTGTCGTGTTAGATGGGCATTACACTCAGTTGTTAATCGTCCTCAAGAAAACCTATTATTCGATTATCAATCGGCAGTCGCTAGGTTCATGCGTTTTGGTAGTGGTGAAAATACACAACACGCCATCGAGAGTATGATGGGCTTTTTGTTTAGGGCCATGACACGTATCCGCGAGCTTAATCAAATGCTCAAAGACTCTTTCCTGTTTGACATATTAAAGCATCAGCCTAATCAGCCAGAATGTATTATTGATGAGTATTTTTCTGTTTGTAATCACCTTATTCAAGTACGCTACGACGAAGCTTTTATTGATAAAAGACAGGTAATAAGACTCTTTTTATTGATAGCTGAACACGATAATATTCATGGAATTGCCCCTGAAACCATTCGCTTATTAAGACAAACGAGACGACGTTTATTAGGTGAACTTAGCTGTTACCAAGGCTGCCAAGAAGAATTTATTGCATTATTACAGCATCCGAAAGGACTTAAAACCGCGCTGAGTTTAATGCATAGATACGATATTTTAGCGTCTTATTTCTCCCATTGGGAACGTATTCAAGGCCAAATGCAATACGACATGCATAATGCTTACACAATAGACGAACATACTTTTAAAGCCGTGCAAGCTATTGATAGCTTTAGCCATGAGTTTGATAAAAAGAGCTTTGTTTATATTGTTAATCAATATGTTAAAGATAAAAACGCTTTGGTTATGGCGACACTTTGTCATCATATTTCAGGTAAGCAAGTTGGCGATGATCATCAACTGAGTGCTGTAATTGCTAAAGAATTTGCAGAATTACATCAACTTAAAAGCTCAAGTATTAAACTCATTTATTGGCTTGTTACGCATCAAGAGTTACTGATCACTACCATACAAAGTCATGACATTGCAGATCCTGAAATTATTAAACGCTTAGCCAAAACAGTCGGTTCAGTTGATAAACTTAACGCACTTTTTGTGTTTACAGTAGCCGACATGATCGCCACCAACGAACAATACTGGAATGAATGGCAAGAGTGCCAGCTAAAACAACTTTACTTATCAACCCGAACGGCTTTAAAGCAAGGTATAGAAAACATATTTGAATCGCGTACCTTAATTAGAGAAAACAAAAGTGAAGCCAAGTTATTACTCGCTAATATGAATGTAGAAGAAGCCCGCATTACTTCGTTATGGGCTAATTTACCTAATCATTTTTTCAGTAGTAATAGTGTTGATGAAATTGTATGTATTAGCGATCAAATATTAAATCATTCAGTAAATAATAATGTTGTTTATATACCAGAGGGAGTGTCTTCAGGTTCAACTAATTTAATTGTTTACACAAAAGACAGGCCTAAACTTTTTGTAGATATATTCAACGTATTAGCTGGCGCAAAACTCAGTGTAAAAGATGCGCAAATAATGCAAACTAAAGACGGGAATGTATTAGAAATTATTAAATTACTCGACAATAACAACGAACCCATTGTTGAAGAATACCGTTTATCTCAAATTGTTAAACGTGTTGAAAAGTCTATTCACAATGAAGTGTCTAATCACAATTTAACAACCCCAAGGTTTGTAAAACATTTTGAAAACACCACAGCTGTTGAGTTTTTAAAGTCGAGTAAAAAGAATAAATCATTATTAAAAATAAATACCTTAGACGACCCCTGTTATATGGAAAAAATCTGTTTGGTATTTTCGCAGCTCAACTTAACTATTCATTCAGCAAAAATAAGCTCGCTAGGTGAATCGACAGAAAATGTATTTTTAGTCTCTAAAAATGGTGACGAGCAATTATCGAATGAAGAACAAGGCGAGTTAACAGATCTTTTGGTAGAGCGTACCGCTTAATAGTCTTGTATACCCATTGCAACCAACATATGGAAGATTGCAACGGGGATAGAATCCACAGGTTACTTTTTCAATAATTTCATCACCACTTATAATTATTCTTACTTCTCTTTTGAAGAATATGCTCTAAAGTAAAAATAAAGTACCTAACCCTAAAAAGGCAACAAACCCGACAATATCAGTTACGGTTGTTAAAATAACCGAACCAGAAAGCGCAGGGTCAATTTTTAGTTTATCTAAAATAACGGGTACAAAAATTCCAGCGCAAGCTGCTGCAATAATATTTAATAAAATGGCAATGCCTATCACCATGCCTAGTAAAGGGTCTTTAAACCAAGCTACAGCTACTAAGCCTATTACTATTGCCCATATAATTCCGTTAAGACTACCCACTTTAAATTCTTTAACTAACAATATTTTAAAATTGGCAGGGTTAACTTGTTTTAGTGCTAACCCACGTATCATTAAGGTGAGTGTTTGGCTGCCCGCTATGCCTCCCATACTTGCCACAACAGGCATAAGAACAGCTAAAGCAACAACCTGCTGTAACGTAGCTTCAAACATACCAATAAAAGCACTGGCTAAGAATGCTGTAAGTAAATTAATACCTAACCAAATAGCACGACCTTTGGCACTTTTTCGCACAGGAGAGAATAAATCTTCATTCTCATCCATACCTACGCTACCCATTAATTGCCTTTCATTGTGTTCAAGCAAAAGTTCTGACGCGGTTGTTACATCTATTCGCCCGAGTAGCTTTTGATTTTCATCTACTACAGGTAATGAGCCAAAGCCGGATAACTGAACGTCTTTAGCTACAAGGTCGCATTCAGCGTTTGCCGATATCACTAAAAAATCATCTAATGAAATATCTACCAAGGGTAAATGTTCTGGTAATCCATATAGTTTAGCGATTGGCACGGCTTCAGAAAAATGCCCTGAACGGTTAACTAAAAAAATCATATCTGTATGTCGAGGTACTTCTCTGCGAATTAGTCGCATCGCGTCTCGCACTCTAGCATTAATAGGTAATACTAAAAAATCATGAGAAATCCAGTGACCTATTTGTTCTTCAGGGTATTGATTCGCTCGGGTAAAGTATTGTTTTTGTTTCCTATCCATTGCTTCATAGGCGCGTTCGACTAACTCAACAGGTAAAGAGTCTGCTAATTCGAGCAGGTCTTCAGAATCAATACCGACAAATAATTTATCCCATTGTTCTGGATTCGTCTCTTTAATAAGGACTTCTCTGGGATCACAACGCATCTGTAATAAAGTATTAAGTTGCTTATGTTCAGGAATTGTTTGCCATAAAATAATCCGTTCATCTATTGGCAAAGATTCTAATAATAAAGCCACTTCGTCTTCATTGGCTTGAGCAATAAATAATGAAGCATTATCTATATCTGCATTGAGATCAGAATGGCTAATAACCTCTTCAATTAAATCAGGTAAGGGTTCTGACATATTATGCACTCCAGCGGGTGGGTTGATTATTGGGTTATTTTGTACGAGTTATATTTTGACGAGAGTTATAACGTAAAAGTCACAATAAAAATATATTAATTTTTTTGTGACTTTTACGTTTTTGTATTCGTCTATAAGAACAATAACGTAAAAATAGGTTTACCGTGTGGATTAAGTCTGCAGGTTATTGCAAAAAGTTATTGCAAGAAATGAGTCAATTACAGGAAGAGAGTATAGCCGACGCATTGAAATGCTTATTTTTAACTTAAACAAAGCTCATACTTGAGAAACGAATAAGCGCTAAAATTAATAAAATTTAATCATAGGATACATAAATGAATTTAGATGAAGACGAACTTAAACTGATGTGGCAAGAAACAATTCCCACGACTAATGAAGATAAAGCCTTGAAGAAAGTGTTAGAAAAATCTTCAAAAGTAACAGCCGCTAAAGATGTTACCGGGTTATTTTTGGGTTGGATTTGGGTTGTATTCTTAGGTTTTGGTGCATCTATGTATTCTGCAAAACGCAAGTTTGATTTACATAATCAAAGCACGTTAAAAAAACGAAACGTAATAAAACAATCAACTACCACAAAATATGTAACTCAGTTAAATACTAATACCGGAGACTTAAAATGAATTTAGACGTTTGGACACAATCATTTAGTAACGCATTATCCAAATTTTGGACAGAAATAGCGGGCTTTTTACCTAATTTATTAGCGACCATTTTAGTTGTTCTGGTGGGATTATTTATTTCTAAAATAATAACTAAGTGGGTTGCTAAAATTATAGAAAAATTAGGATTCGATAAGCTTTGTACAAAATTGAATGTAAGTAAAATTTTAAAAACACTTGGACTCACATCTACTCCTTCAGAAATGATAGGACGTTTACTTCATGTATTTTTCGTTTTAATTATTCTTGTTGCCGGTTCTGAAACACTAGGTTTAGATAGGTTTTCAGCCATTTTAGATACCTTTGTTCAGTATTTACCTAAATTATTAGGCGCACTTGTTATTACTTTGCTGGGTTTATTTATAGCCAAATCAGGTAAAAGTAAAGTTGAAATCTCACTGAATAATATGGGTGTAGAGTATGGTTCGTCAGTAGGTCGTGTATTACAAATACTTGTTTTAGCTATTACTTTTTCGTTAGTGATAGCTCAACTTGAACTTGAAACAGAGTTATTAAATACAATTTTTACCGTGTTAATTGCAAGTTTAGGTATAGCACTTGCTTTGGCTTTAGGTTTAGGTACGAAAAGTATTGCGAACAGTATTGTTTCTGGTATTTACGCCAGAGAGCAGCTGTTGCCGGGCGACGAAGTAGAGTTTGAAGGTTTTGTTGGTAATGTTATCGCTGTAAGTACGGTAAATACATTACTTGAAAACAAAGAAGGTCGTAGATTAAGTGTGCCTAATCAAGATTTATTAACCCGCAAGTTTATTGTTACACCAATGAATGACTCGATTAAATAAAGTACTAACAATGAGTTAACTATGAAAACACCAGAGAACGAGAAAAGTCTTGTCTCTGATCGGTTATCACAATTAGATGATTTGGAGTTAGTACGTATTGCGAGCCTCCAATTACCCTATGTGACAACAGCTTACGAAGTGCTTTTTCATCGATATCATAGCAAGTTAATACAAGTATGTTATCGATACTTAGACTCGAAAGAAGAAGCAGAAGAAGCTGTTAATGACACCATGCTAAATGTTTTTAACAACCTTAAACGCTTTGAACAACGAGCGAGTTTTAAAACATGGATATACAGAATTGCCTACAATCAGGCGTTAACTAGGTTAAGAAAAAAGAAATTAGATCAAGTCGATTTAGATGAAGCTGAAAATGTAATTTTAGAAGAAGCCTCAGAAGATTTGACTGAGAGAAGTAGCCAACTTAATCATATGTTGGCTCGACTTAGCTTAGAAGAGCGTTCGATAGTTGTTTTTCGTATTGCTGGCGATCTTGAGTTTAATGATATTGCTCTCATAGTAGAGCAGAAGTTAAGCACAGTGAAGATGCGCTATAAACGAGCATTAGAAAAAATGGCTGGCAGTGTAAGCACTGACGATCAAGAGATAGATAGTGGTTAATTAAGTGGGGTGTAAGTTTTATTATAATGATTTTTAAGACTTACACTCAAAAAATAGGTAGATATAGATGATAAGTACTTTTAAAAAAAATATAACATTAGCAATCGGCTCATTTGTAAGTGTACTGGTGATCTATTTATTTGTATCAGATGATGGCCCAATACCGTTAATATCTGTTGCCAAAGCAAAAAGTTACGACAAGTTAAATAAACTGCCTGACTTTTCAAAAATAAAGGACGTAAAGGAAAAGAAAGAGCTCTTTTTTAATACGTTATATCCCATTATTAAACAAGAAAATGAACATGTTTTAAAGTTAAGAAAAATCGTTATTTTGTTTCAAGACGTACCGGCAGAAGAACTTTCTCATAAACAAAAGGTATGGCTAAATAAAGTGGCTACTCATTACAAGGTGGATGGTGAAAATGTAGATAAACATTTTTTCACTAATCTACTTGAAAGGGTAGATGTTATTCCTCCTTCTTTAGCTTTAACACAGGCGGCAATAGAGTCTGGTTGGGGATCTTCGAGATTTTCTAAACAAGGAAATAATATTTTTGGGCAATGGTGCTTTTCAAAAGGTTGCGGTATGGTGCCGTCTTCCCGAGATCTACAAAAATCACATGAAGTGGCTAAGTTCTCGTCTATTAATGAATCGGTTAGATCTTACATAAGAAATTTAAACACCAATGCATCTTATAAAGCCCTACGAAAAAAACGTGGGCAACTTCGCCAAAAAGAAGAAGCTGTTACAGGGCTGTTATTAGCACAAACTCTTGATAAATATTCTGAAGAGGGTCACTTTTATGTAGCTAAAATAAGCCAATTTATTAATCAAAATAAACTTCAACGGTTTACTGCACAATTTAATTAGTCACTTGGGTTGTAAGGTAATCTGAACATGTATTTTACGAATTAATAGCCTTTATTAGTTCGTAGGTTATACACAAACCTCCTTTTTTACATTGTAAAAATAACGTTGCCATTCCTCATATGTAACATACCTTCTTTTTTATACCCGCGACCAATCAATAATAAAATAATGAACTTAAATGTGACTTTTCAAGTATTGATGTCGTCTATCTTTATGAAAATAGTTTTATTAACTATATACCCGTTGTTATTCAAGATTTTTGAAATAAACACCCGATTGATAATGGGTATATAAACATGAATTAAAAGGTGAAGTTAAAATGAAAAAGAAATTTGTTGCATTAAATATGCTTGCTCTTATGTCGCACGGTGCAATTGCTGCTGATAACTCTGTAGATAAAGAATCTTGGTTTGGTGGTTTTGCTGAATATTACAATGCAGACAATGAGAAGTTTCTTCCTGCTCCTCAGTACAACGATGGTTTAGGTTTAGGTCTTGAATACGGTATTCGTTTTAGTCCTTCTTGGGCCGGTCGAATTGAATGGTCGCATTTGAATTTAGATACTAAAGGGCCAAAACAAACAATTGGCGGAGATAGAGGAGGTATTGATGTTCTATTTTTCCCTCAACAGTCTGATTACTACGTATTTACAGGATTAAAAATAGAAAAGTATGATGAAACACAGCGTCTTGTTAATGTGGGATTAGGCCGTCATTGGGAAACTAATTCTAATTTAAAAATAATAACTGAAGTTGCTGCTCATCACGATTTTGGTGAAGGTTTTAATGATTACAGCGTAAAACTAGGTTTTTCGTATGCTTTTGGAGGAGAGAATAAACCTACTCGTTCAGTAGCTCGAGTTGAAGATACAGATCAAGATGGCGTTCAAGACAGTAGAGATTTATGTCCTAACACGCCAGTAAATAGCCGTGTGGATAACACAGGTTGTGTTGTTTCTCAGCCGGTTGTTGCAGACAGTGATAATGATGGTATTCCAGATAATAAAGATGCCTGTGCTAATACACCGTCAATCGATAAGGTAGACAGTAAAGGTTGTAGTATATTTGAAGATAAAGAAGTAAGAATGCAGCTAGATATTAAATTTGCTCATAACTCTAGTATTGTTAATAAAAACGATATGTCTCAACTGGAAGAGTTTTCAACGTTTCTGAAACGCTTTTCTAATACGGAAGTCGTGATAGAAGGACATAGCTCGTCATTAGGTGATAAGCAATATAACGTATGGTTATCGAAAAAAAGAGCAGAATCAGTGAAAAATATACTGGTTAATCAATACAATATTAACACCGATCGTATTGATGTTGTGGGCTACGGAGATACTAAGTTAATAGATAACAGCGGTACGATTAAAGCACATACAATAAACAGACGGATCATGGCTAATGTATCGGCTATTGAGCGCAAAAAAATAACCAAATAAAAGATATGACTTAAGGGAGCAAATAGCTCCCTTTATTATTTTTAGGAAAGTAAATGAATAAATTGTATAAGAGTCTTATACTTATCTTGTTGGTATTGGTTGTAGTCTTTATTTATTCAAAATATGGAAGAAGTGAGCGTTTCTTTTTTATTTTGGGGATTTTCGATACCACGCGCAGTGTTAATTTGTTTGGTATTGTTTATACCCGCTACCACTCAAGATGCGTATTTCAGAGCACTTGAGCGATATCAATTCAAGGCAATGCTTTGTAATAATGGTTGTTCCCTTATAAAAAGCATTAACGATGAAGTGATTTTGCTCAAGCGCTTCTTCGATGGGTCTAAAAACAATTTATGCCGCGTTATTAACTTTAGTCAGGTTCCTACACGGATGTAGGACATTAGGGTAACGCAGGAGCAGTTACCGAGAATAACCATGACGTAAACTTAATGCCTTGCATACATGGATGTAGACCTTAGATTTCGTCTGGAACGTAAAATCTGTGCCTAAATTGTTTTTAGTTCCCACTGAAACCTGCATCTTGAATGGTTACGGGTATATAGGTTTGGCGTTAGGTTTTTTATTAAGTAATCGCCGTAGAGCAACGTTCAAAAAATAGGAAATACAAAAAGTGTTCTTTATTAATAAATGCACCGTTAGGGTTGTTTTCATTATTAACATTTTTTTTATTACTGCTGTAAAAGCAGACACAACCCCGCATAAAAATGTAATAGTTAACGATCCTCAAACGAGTCGTCATGCTGTATTTGAACATACTCAATCAACTCATTCAGAGAAAGCTTTTGGTTGGGATTTTCATATTTTAACTGAGAGTGATTACATTACTGAGGGCAGAGATAATTTGTCTGGTAGTGGTCTTTATTCAATATCTACCGAGTTTAACTATGGCGACTTTTATATAACGCCCTGGCTAGCTAAAGGTATAAGTGCCGATTATTCAGAGGTTAACTTTAATGTTAATTACGGGATTTATGCTTTTGATAAATTAGAGGTGTTTGTTGGCTATGGTTATTTAAAATCTTACGAAGATGATATTGGCGCTACAGACCATGAAGTGAATATCGACTTCTCTTACGATTACAGTAACGATATTCAAATATTAGCGAGCATCTATCATTCGTTTGATGCCGGTGGTTTATTTTCAGAAATTGCTTTTATAAAAAGTTATAAGTTTAACGAAGCCTTACTTGTAGATTTAAGTAGCTCATTTGGATTCAATTCAGGCTATATAGTAGACGGTCATAATGGCCTTAATTATGCTCAGTTGCGTATGCAGTTGTCATATCTTCTTAAAAATACAATAGAGTTACATGCTTATACCAGCTATAGCTTGGCAATCAACAAAAACGGCGAACGCTTTGCTGGGGATGAGTCGTTATCAAATTTGTTATGGGGTGGGCTTAAGTTACCGATTCTAAATAACCAGAGTTTAGGTTAAGGCTAAATAGTAAGAATAATAGAGAGCTGTTGATTTTATATGATTTTGCATAATCTGCCTACCTATACCCGCTACCATTCAAGATGTTCTGAAATAGCCTCTCGATTGGTTACGGGTATAAATATTGTTACAGGGTTTTATTATAAGGTTGCTGCAGATTGATCCAGTCTCATCTTTTGGCTATTACGAATAAAGTTAGTGCCTTGTTCAACCATTTGACGACCTTTTTCTATTTGTAGTTGGCCTTCACTTTCCGTCTTTTTAGATTGCGTTATCGCTTTTTTACCTTTGTTTACATTTGAAATTGCTTTTGCCCATTTTTCGCCAATAGCCTCTAAACGCTCAGCTTCGTATTCCACTTCTTGTGGGGTTGTTGATCTTCCTGATTTTGCTGCTTCTAATTGGTAATCTTGTCTTGCTCTTATTATCGCATCATTACTTGATTGAATAAGTGCTTCCCCTTTATTAGCGCTAATACGTGCATCTTCTATGTTTTTTTCACCTTTACTAATCAGTGCTTCACCTTTTTCTGATAATTTTTTACCTTCTGACCACATGCCATTTGGGTTATTGGCATAGTCTTCTAATTTTGATGTTGATGTACAACCCGTAAATAAAAATGCTAAACATGTAATAAGTAGTATGTGCTTCATATGTATTCCTTAATGTTAATTCTACCCAATTTTTGGGGATAAAACGTTACTGATTAATTAGATGCGTTGATAGGAGGAGAAGTCACAAAATATTTAAGTTATTTATTTTGTGACTTCTGGTGAGTTCAATCGTCTAACTCTTTTGAATATGAATAATACTTGCGGGTATTAGTAAATTTTGATTGGGAGATAACATGAAAACTATATTAAAGACGATTCTATTTTTTTTGTGTGCATTGTCAGTATTTGTTATTTTTCATAATGAATCGCTTGTAAACATAGCTTTATTTAAATGGTCTATTGAATTACCTATAGCCGCTATTATATGTTTTGCACTTTCAATGGGCATTAGTATTGGTATTGTATTATCAAACCCCGATGCGTGATCGAGGTTGAATATTTTGAATAGGATGTATTTGTTGTCTAACTTATTTTGTGTCGCTGTCAGCAAAGTATGGTTTCAGCGACATTAGCGACAAGTAGAGCCATTACGCTAAAGCTTTGGAATACCTTGATTCACATAAACGTCGAATCTGTTTTTTTTCATTTTAATACTGGTAGACGGCTTTTTATTGGCTAACGGTGGCGCGTAAGTTGGGCGTTTTACTACCACTCGGTATTTCGCTATTGCTAATGCTGGCGCGAGTAATGCGTCGGCATCTAAGTCTTCACCAACGAGGGTTTGAAATACTCGCATTTCCTTTTTTACAGCTGCTGATTTTTCTCTGTGTGGGTACATAGGATCTAAATAAACCACGTCAGGTTGTAGGTGTTCAAAGCTATTTTGGGTTAAACAACTGTGCACTAATTCCATTTTGCTAATAATATCTGCTACTTCGGTGTTTAGCGTTGCACGTGCTAAACCGTCTTCTAATAAGGCGGCTACAATGGGCATGCGCTCTATCATGGTCACTTGGCAGCCTAAAGATGCTAATACAAAAGAGTCGCGCCCGAGTCCGGCTGTGGCATCTAATACATGTGGGGTAAACCCGTGTTTTAAGCCTACGGCTTTGGCAATGTCTTGACCTCTGCCTCCACCAAATTTACGTCGATGTGCGGCAGCACCTTCTACAAAGTCGACTTTAATGGCGCTGAGTTTAGGTTCGTCTATTTTAATTAATTCAAGGGTTTGAAAATTAACTTGTAGCAAAAAGGTAAGTTGTGGGTGTTTGATTACTGACGCAACGTCGCCTATGTATTGTAGTCGCCATTTTTGCGCAATTTTTTTGGCTAATTCGGTATCGGTATTGTCTACATAACCAACGGCAACATGGGCAAAATTTTCATTTAATTCGGTCATTTAACTTACTCATTTTTGATTTATTCATGTTGCTAGGTTTTTGTATTAGGCAACTTGTATGTTGTTATCGCCAGTTGCATAAGCAACGAGTCGGCTTAATTGACCCAACGATAAATCGCATTCGGTTTGCCATTGGTTAAAACTGTCTTGGATAGCTTTTAAGCTCGATTTTGTTTGAATGCCGCCAGTTACAATGTCGTGGGCACGAAAGTAGGCTTCAATATCTCGCGTTAATAAAAAGGTGTCTATACCTAAAGCTCTTAATGCATAAGGGCCGGTGTTTCCACCTAAGCGTGCGCCATTTTGTTTAAGGTAAGCCCATAAACCAATGATGTTATCGGCGGGCCAATTAACCATAAACTCAATAAAAGAATGACCATTTTGTTGCTCGTTAAACATCATTTGAGCATTAGCTTTAATGGTTTTTACTTTGTTGTAATTACGAATTATTTTAGGATCTGTGGCTTTTCTCTCCATCATTTCTTCAGGCATCATTAATATTTTTTCTAAATTAAATTGGAAAAAACTTTCTTCAAAGTTATCCCATTTATTTTCAACTACACGCCATACAAAACCCGATTGAAATATTTTTTTGGTAAAGGCTGACAGTACTCGTTCATCAGTTAGCGTGTTTTTCAATTCAGACTTACTGAAGGGCGCAACATCAGATAACAAAAGATTCAGTGCTTGCTTACCACCTTTTCGGTCTGCGGCTCTTTGGTATAACGCTTTAAATGATTCTAATTTGTCCATGGAGTGAAATGGGTCTTGTTAGTTAAATGAAAAATGCACTGGCCAAAAAGCCAATGCATTTAAGTTTTGTTAGTATACTAAAATTTAACTTTTAGCGCGTACCTTTAAAGAATACCACTATGACGAAGTAGCGCGTCGATACTTGGCTCTCTACCTCTAAAAGCTTTAAATAGTTCGCTAGGTTCTTGTGAACCACCTTTTTCAAGAATATTAGTTAAAAAGTCGTGTCCTACTTGTTGGTTGAATACGCCTTCTTCTTCAAACCTTGAAAACGCATCAGCAGATAATACTTCAGCCCACTTATAGCTGTAATAGCCTGCAGCGTATCCGCCACCAAATATATGACCAAAACCATGTTGAAAACGATTAAAGCTAGGAGCTTTTGTTACTGAATATTCGGCCCTTACTTCATCTAAAATGTTTTGAATGTAGTTGGTGTTATCTTTTGAAGCATCAAAGTTTAAATGCATTTTAAAATCAAATAACGAGAATTCTAATTGACGAAGCATTTGCATAGCCGATTGAAAGTTTTTAGCGGCTAGCATTTTGTCTAACATTTCTTTTGGTAAGGGTTCGCCTGTTTCATAATGACCCGACATAAAGGCGAGTGCTTCAGGTTCGTAACACCAATTTTCTAAAAATTGACTAGGTAATTCTACCGCATCCCACGGAACGCCGTTGATACCCGATACGCCACTAGCATTAATTTGCGTAAGCATGTGGTGAAGGCCATGACCAAACTCATGGAATAAGGTGACTACTTCGTCGTGAGTGAATAACGCCGGTTTATCGCCAACAGGTTTGTTAAAGTTACAGGTTAGGTAAGCGACTGGGAGTTGAATGTTACCGTTAGGCAACTCTCTACGACCTATGCAGTCGTCCATCCAAGCGCCACCACGTTTTTTAGCACGTGCGTATAAGTCTAAATAAAAGCTACCGCGTAAGTTGTTGTTTGAATCAAACACGTCATAAAACTTAACGTCTTTATGCCAAGTATCAATATTGTTACATTCGGTAATAGTTAAACCAAATAGTTTGTGAACCACTTGAAATAAACCAGCAACAATTTTGTTTTCAGGGAAATAAGGGCGTAATTCTTCGTCGGAGATTGAGTATTTTTCTTGTTTGAGCTTTTCGCCGTAATAGGCTAAATCCCACGCTTGAAGATCGGTTGCTGATGCATCAACCGTTTTAGCAAACTCGGTAAGTTCAGCAAGTTCGGCTTCGCCTTGGCTTTTAGATTTAGCGGCTAAGTCTTCTAAAAATTGAATAACTTGGCTGGTTTGTGAGGCCATTTTAGTTTCAATAGATTTTTCAGCGTAGTTATTAAAACCTAATAATTGGGCAAGTTCATGACGAAGGTTTAATATTTCAAGCATATTTGAGCTGTTATCAAATTCTCCCGCATTGGGTCCTTGATCTGAAGCTCTGGTAGCAAAAGCTGTGTATATTTTTTCACGTAATTCGCGGTTGTCGCAGTAGGTCATTACTGGTAAATAACTTGGAAAATCTAGGGTAAACAACCAGCCAGATAAATTTTGTTCAGCGGCGAGTGCTTTGGCTGCTTCTTTCGCACTTTCTGGTAATCCTGAGAGCTCCTCTTCGTTAGTTATATTTACGGTAAACGCTTGGGTAGCATCTAATACGTTGTTACTAAATTGTGAGCTTAGATCTGACAAACGTGTGGCAATTTCGCCATAACGTTTTTGTTGTTCATCTGCTAATGCGATACCTGATAATGTAAAATCGCGTAAAGCATTATCGATCACTTTTTTTTGAGCTGTATTCAGGGTTTTGTAGTGCTCACTGTTGGCCAGTTGTTGGTAAGCTTTATAAAGAGGTTTGTGTTGACCAACAAAAGTACCGTATTCAGATAGTAAAGGTAAACATGATTCATAAGCCTCTCTGAGTTCATCACTACTGACTACAGAGTTCATGTGCGAAATAGGTGAAAACAATTTACCTAAGGTATCGTCAACATCATCAATAGGTTCAACTAAGGTTTTCCACGTGTATTCTGAGGTTGAGGAGAGCACATCTTCAATCACTTTTTTACAATTGTTGATGGCTTGTTCAACGTTAGATTTAATGTCTTTTGGTAAAATTTCTGAGAATACGGGTAATGAATGTGCCATAAGTGACGACCTATGTGATTAGTAGTAGGGTATATGTAATTACTCGAGGAGCATATTTCAAGGTTTATAACAAAATTTAAAACTTTGAATATAGAGCTAAGTATATACCCGTTACCACTCAAGCGCTTCTTCGATGGGTCTAAAAACAATTTATGGGGCTTATTAACTTTAGTCAGATTCCTACACGGATGTAGGACATTAGGGTAACGCAGGAGCAGTTACCGAGAATAACCATGACTAAAGTTAATGCCTTGCATACATGGATGTATGTACTTAGATTTCGTCTGGAACATGAAATCTGTGCCTAAATTGTTTTTAGTTCCCACTGAAACCTGCATCTTGAATGGTAACGGGTATATTCCCATTACCAATCAAGATGTGTATTTCAGAATGCTTGAGCGATATCAATTTAGGGCAACGGGTATTGATAATTTTGGTTTTTTTTACATTGTGGTTTGCTATAAAAAAGAATTGTGTGGTAGAAAGGAGTAAGTCATTTCGAAGTCTTTATTAAAAATTATTTTATTTATTTTGGGAAATGGAATTTTTTATAAATACTGACAAAATATGGGTTGTATGCTGAAACATTTAAAAACACGTTATTTTTTATTTATTATTTTAATCATCAATGGTTTATTGCCTAATGAACTATATGCGAATGTTAAAAATTTAAGTTTGTCTCAGCTAAGTGTTGATGAGGGGTTATCACAAGGTACAGTTAATTCTTTGTTGCAAGATTCTAACGGTTTTATGTGGTTAGGAACCGAAAGTGGCATAAATATTTACGATGGTTATTCTTTTAAAACGTTAAAAGGACCTGAAGGGGATTTTGATTCATTTGAAATAAGAGTGCTACTTGAAGATTCAGCAGGGCTTTTATGGATAAACGTATTAGACCAAGGTATTTATACTTACAACTCTAAAACCAATCAATACCAGCTTATTGTTGCTCAATCTTTACTCAATAAAAATGAATATATCTCTCATGTACTTGAAGACGACAATACGTTTTGGATCTCTTCTTCTAAAAAAATATTTACCTTTAAAAAAACAGAAAATAAGGCCGTAGAGGTATTAGACCTGTCGCTTGAATTAATCAATGAGAATTGGATACATCACATAGTTATCAATAATGATTATTTATTTTTAGCGACTGATATGGGACTTTTTGTTTATCACACTATTCAAAAACGATGGAAAAAATTACCAGATATTGGTAGTAAAGGACAAAGTGTAGCCGCCACGAAAGAGTCACAGGTTTATCAGTTACATGCTCATCAAAACAAGCTATATATAGGCACTTATATAAGCGCTTTAGTGCTAGACATTAGTAGTATTGATGCCTTTTTTCTGCAAGATGAAGATTTACCTTACTATCAGACATTAGCTAACGGAATATCAATATGGCAGTTTTATCAAGATGGTGAACAGCTCTATGTAGCTAGCCACCAAGGTTTGTCGGTTATTTCTTTACAAGAAAATAAGCTGAGTCACTTATTTGGTTTTACGGAAGCATTTGATTATGCTTCCGACAATATTATTCGCTCTATGACCAAAGACCGTAATGGTATGTTTTGGTTAGGTACTAATTCTTCGGGGGTGTATTTGTGGAACCCGTCAACAGAGTTAGTCACTAATTATCGTTATAATCAAAAGGATCTTGAAAGTTTAAGTTATAACGAAATATGGAAAATATTACCGCATCATGAAAATAAAGATTTGTTTTGGGTTGCCACCAGTAATGGATTAAATTTAGTTAATGATGCCACTAACAAGGTGACATCTTATTTAGCAGTACAAAATCGAAAAGAACTTTATGGCGAAAGTCATATTTTTCAAATGGCCTATTTTAATCACTATCTGATACTTGGCACTTTTCAAGGGGTAAACGTATTTGACGTTGCAACGCGTGAAATTGTACCTAATGCTTTCTCAGAAGAAATAAACAACTTGTTTAATACTGAAATAGTTAATTTTTTCGTAGATGAAAAAAATGTACTATGGCTAGCCAATCAGCAAGGTATATTTAAAGTTGTTATTGATGAATTAATGGTAGAGCAAGTTTTTGATGTAACTTTAGATAAACATTATAAAAGCGTGAAGCAGGATGTTAATAATCTGCTGGGTTTTTTACCTAATAGCACAATGTTGTTATTTTCAAATAATGATTCATTGTGGGCGTTTGATATAACCACCAGACAATCTCAGCTACTTTATCAACACCCTAGAACCAATATTTCAGAATGGTCTTATATTGATAATTGGGTTGTAGATAATAATCAAACATTGTGGCTAAGCTTTGTGGGTAAAGGTCTTATTGGTTTATCGCTTCCTGATTTTAAGTCAACTTACCATTATTCAAACAGTAATTCCCCCATTGATAATAATATTTATAATTTACAAATAGATCTCGATGGTGATATTTGGTTCTCAAGCCATGATGGTCTTTTTTTAATGGACGGAAAAGATCATTATTTTAGAAATTTTGGCGTAAAAGATGGCTTGGTAAATAAAGAATTTAATGGCGGTGCTGGCAGTATTGTTAAAGAAAACATGTTCGCTTATGGTGGTATGTCAGGCGTAAGCCTTTTTGATCCTTTGGAATTTAAAAAAGTACAATCCCATGATTCTTTTCAAGTGAGAGTCACTCATGTAAACGCCTTATCAAGAGAATTAAATGTACCTTTAATTGTTGAATCTAATCAAGAGATCTCCCTAAATTATGACGACGTAGGTATTAGAATAGATTTTTCAGCGTTTACGTTTGGTAGAAACAACGATATTAAATACCAGTTTAAACTGATGGGGCATGATGATGTTGAGTACCCACTTACTAGCGAAAACAGTATTACGTTTCCTACATTAGTTTCAGGTACTCATACGCTTGAGGCAAGAGTTAAGTCATCCGTAACTGGGCTATATTCAGAACCAACACGTATTGTTTTTTCAGTGAGTTATGCGCCTTGGGCATCGCCTTTAGCTTATTTTATTTATGTTATTTTGAGCTTAGCGTTTATTGGTGTGTGGTTATTTAAACGCAAAAAACAAAGAATAGAGCTGCTTAGCATACATGAAGAAGTTAAATATCGAGAAAACCGGTTACAGTTAGCGCTGATTGGTAGTGATAGTGAAGTATGGGACTGGCAAGCATATAACAATTTAATCTTTGCGAAGCGGGCGGTTCAAGAGTTGGGATTAGAAAACTACAGCGATTCGTACTCGTTTGACGAGCATGTTGCTCTTATTCATCCTGATGATCAAGAAAACTTTGTTGCGCGCTGGCAGTTATTTTTAAATCAAAAAAGCCCTGAAAATAATTTCAATTGTACTTACCGACTTAAAAGTGAAAGTGGTCAATGGTTTTGGTATAAAGACTTAGGGAAAATTGTCGAATTTTATAATGATGGTACGCCTTGTCGGGTAACAGGGGCATATACAAACATTACTGAAAGTAAAGCTGCAAAAGAACGTGCACTTTATTATGGCGACGCCTTTAAACACACCAAAGATTGGGTGCTTATTATCAGTGAAAACTTTAGCAGAGTAACAGCAAATCAATCATTATGTGACGTTTTTGGTTGGGAACAAGATGAATTTGATTTTAATAATGAACTCTTTGGTTTTAATAAAGATCAGCAGAGAAAATATCGAGAAGTTTTTACATCATTAAAAGAAGGTGAGCATTGGAGAGGAGAAGAACGAATCTCGATAAGCAACCTTGTAGACTACCATGTTATTTTAAATATAACGGTTAGCCGAAATGAAACGAATAATCAGCTTCACTACATTTGTGTTTTTACTGATATTACCGCACAAAAAACGGCAGAAAAAGAATTACGCTATTTAGCTAATTACGATCATTTAACCAATTTACCGAATAAGTCTTTTTTATTAGAGCGTATTCAAAATGCAATGGATTACTCACAAAAAAAGAAAACATCTATCGCACTTTTCTTTATTGATTTAGATAAATTTAAGCAGATAAATGATAGCTTAGGTCATGATTACGGAGACCTGTTACTCAAAGAAATTACCATAAGACTCAATTCTATTTTAAGAGCAAAGGATACTGTTGCACGTATAGGTGGAGATGAATTTGTGGTTTTACTTGAATATTTTAAAGGAGCAGCGCAACTTAGCCAAATTGCTCAAAAAATGATAGCAACCATTGGTGAGCCTGTTAATTTGAATGATAATATCGTGAGTGTAGGAGCGAGTATAGGTATTGCTTTATACCCAGACGATGCGAAAAATTCAGATGAATTATTCCATCATGCTGATGTTGCAATGTACTACTCTAAACAGTTAGGTAGAAATACGTATCAGTTTTTTACTGAGCGAATGAATCAAGAAGCTACAGCAAGATTACAGGTTGAGTCTAATTTAAAACAAGCAATATTCAATCAAGAGTTAATTAATTATTACCAACCTATTATTAATACATTACTTGATAAAACAATTGGTTTAGAGCTGTTAATGCGTTGGCAAAGTAAAGATGGCCTTATTTCACCTTTAGTTTTTATTCCCAAAGCAGAAGAGTTAGGCTTGATTATTGCCATTACAGAACAGGCTGTTGAACGTGGTTTGCGAGAATTAGTAGCGTGGAGAAAGCAAAGCAAAGATCTTTTTTTATCAATAAATATATCTCCATATCATTTTGTAAATGATGATTTATATTCATTTATTAAAGCGCAACTTCAAAAATACGATTTACCGCCAAGTGCAATAAAATTAGAAGTTACTGAAAGTGCATTAATCGCTGAACCTAAAAAAGCGATAAATACAATGAACGCTTTATCGGATTTAGGGATTTTAATGGCCTTAGATGATTTCGGAACGGGCTACTCATCACTCTCTTATCTCAAACAACTGCCACTACAAGTTATTAAAATAGATCGTTCATTTATTTCTGGTATTGGCGTAGACGATAAAGATGAAGCGATTGTAGATGCAACAATAGTGTTAGCTAAACGACTTAACATGACATGTATTGCTGAAGGTGTTGAAACAAAAGAACAACTCAGTTATTTAATCATGCATCAGTGTCATAATATTCAAGGGTATTTATTTAGCCGACCTATGGATGAAGTGGGTATAACTCAATATTTATTAACACATAATGGTCGGCAATGATGTTAAGAAATATAGAGTACTTGAATATTTTACATAACGTACCCATTTACCTTATACCGTGTAACTGATTCTAATTGGAAAGTGTTTTCTTATTTTTTCGGTCTGCACAGTTTACTTATTTAAATTTACTTATCGAGGCACTCATGACTCAACATTTTGATTACATTTCTATTGGTGGCGGCAGTGGCGGTATTGCATCTGCTAATCGTGCAGCAAAATTAGGCAAAAAAGCGGCGGTTATTGAAGCCAAATATATTGGTGGAACTTGTGTCAATGTGGGCTGTGTGCCTAAAAAAGCCATGTGGTATGCAGGACAAATTGCTGATGCACTTAACTATTCAGCAGACTTTGGTTTTAAAGCGCCATTACAAGGCTTTGACTGGGCTACACTTGTTAAAAATAGAGAAGCTTACATCGAACGTATTCATGCCGCTTATCAACGCGGTTTTGATGCAAATGATGTTACCGTAATTGATGGTTTCGCGAAGTTTGTTAATAAAAACACCGTAGAAGTTAATGGTGAATTATACACAGCCGACCATATTACTATTGCAACAGGTGGTCGCCCAAGTATTCCAAATATTGAAGGTGCAGAATACGGCATAGATTCAGATGGATTTTTTGCATTAACAGAACAACCTAAAAGCGTTGCTGTAATTGGCGCAGGTTATATAGCCGTTGAGCTAGCTGGCGTTTTTCATGCATTAGGTACAGATGCCCATTTATTAGTAAGAAAAGAAAAACCACTACGCGCTTTTGATGAAATGCTAAGTGATACTCTTGTTGAACAAATGGCGAAACATGGACCAACATTACATATCAACAGTACACCGAGCCGAATTGAAAAACATGACGATGGCCAAATTACCGTTCATCTAGAAAATGGTAAATCAGTTGGTCCTGTAGAAAAACTGATTTGGGCGATTGGCCGCGAACCTGCAACCGACAATATCAACATTGAAGCGACAGGAATCGAATTAGACAAGCGTGGTTTTATACCAACTGACAAGTACCAAAATACCAATGTAAATGGTATTTATGCCGTAGGCGATAACACAGGTCGTGCTCAACTTACTCCTGTTGCTGTAGCTGCAGGTCGTCGTTTATGTGAACGTTTATTTAACAACAAGCCCGACGAGCATTTAGATTATTCAAACATTGCTACGGTAGTATTTAGCCATCCGGTTATTGGTACTGTAGGTTTAAGTGAAAAAGAAGCGATTGCTGAACATGGCGAAGCAAACGTAAAAGTATATAACTCTCAATTTACAGCTTTATATCAGGCGATCACTGAAGACTACCGCGATCCAACACGCATGAAGCTTGTTTGCGTAGGTAAAGAAGAAAAAATTGTCGGTATTCATAGTATCGGTTTTGGTAGTGATGAGCTATTACAAGGCTTTGCTGTAGCGATGAAAATGGGCGCAACTAAAGCTGACTTTGATAATACTATTGCAATACACCCTACCTCTGCCGAAGAATTTGTCACTATGTAGCTTTTTAGAAAGCTAAACGGTAGTTTTTGAAATTTGGATGAATTATTACAAATTTAAAAGCCAGTTACTTATGTAACTGGCTTTTTAACTTTCGCTAAGTGATAAAAATTTAATGGACTTGGTATATACCCGTTATCATTCAAGATGCACTCTGAAATAGCCTCTTGATTGGTAACGGGTATAAAAGTGTTAAGCCACTTTTAACGCTAACTTTTTTAATAATAAAGGTTCACATAGCACTTCCATTAATTCTTGCTTAGTAAACCAATCAAGCGCTTCTTGCTGTAGGTTTGCATCATTAATTTTATATTCAGCACTTATTTTATTTATATTAGGTTGGCCTCGTTTAGGTTCGGGTGCCTGTCCTACCATATTAAAATGTGCTTGTTGAAGATCGTTATTATTTAGTAATGCAGCAATATCAAGATGTTCAATATTTTTTTGTAAAGCTTCAGAAAATTTATCGCGCTGCAGCATAATAGGTAACTCTTTCACTTCTTCTGGTATATTTAAAATACCAAAGAAACGAAACATTTTTGCTAATGTTCTACTACCACTTAGCGCGGATAATGGAATAGAAAAAACTAAGCCAATTACCGTAGGTGATAACCACACGAGCAACATAGGTGAGTAATAATACAAAACAGCGGTAATACATACCCCTATAACGGTATGCCAAAAGTGCTGCTTACATAACAACCCCCAAGGCGCTCCTTTGTATTGTCGTTGCTGAGTAGCCCAGCCTGAATCACGGCCTCTAAAAATATCATAAATATGTTTACTGTGAATCAGCATAAAAATAGGGGCATAGAGAATTGAAAAAAACATTTCAACAATAGCGCCTAGCGTAAGCCTAATAATACCAAGAGGTTTACGTAACGGGCTATGAAAAAAAGCTCTTAATAAGCCTAATGCTTTAGGTACTAATAATATACCCATAGTAAACATAAACAGTAAAAGCATGCGTTCAGAATCAAACAGCGGCCAGTTCGGAAATAGCGAATATTCGTCGGTAAAGTATTCAATATTGACATAGTGTATTTGTATTGCCATAACAATACCGACTAAAATTAGTGCTAACCAAAATGGCGAGGCCATATATCCCATAACGCCTGTTATCATATGAAAACGATTAGGCCAGCGAAGTCCTTTAGCTTTTAATACGGCTAAATGCTGAATATTTCCCTGTGCCCAACGTCGGTCACGAATAGCAACATCAGATAAACTAGGCGGGCTTTCTTCCCAAGAGCCTTTTAGTTCAGGCAGCATTCTCACCGACCAACCCGCTCTTCGCATGAGCGCAGCTTCAACAAAATCATGAGATAAAATATCACCTTTAAAAGGTTTAATACCGCCCAGAGTGGGTAAGCCGGCTGTGTCAGCAAAAGCTTTTACACGAATAATCGCATTATGCCCCCAATAATTACCATCGTCTCCTTGCCAAGCCGTTACGCCACGCGCCACAATGGGACCATAAATAGTCCCCGCAAACTGTTGTAATCGTGCAAACAAGGTATCACCACGATATAAGCACGGTAGGGTTTGAATAATACCGCTATTGTCATCAGTGGCCATTTCTTCCATCAACGTTTTTAATGTATCTACAGAGAGTAGGCTGTCTGCATCAAGCACTAACATATAGTCGTAACGTGCGCCCCAGCGGCTAACAAATTCATGAACATTGCCCGCTTTCTTGGCTTTGTTATCATGACGTCTTCGATACCAAACATTAACTTTACCAGCCAAAGCATTTTTTAACCGTTGAACAGCGGCCGTTTCTTTAACCCATACATCAGGGTTATTAGAATCAGAAATGATAAATATTTCAAACAAATCTCCTAGTCCTTCTGCTGCAATATTTTCACCCATACTATATAGAGCGGCACATGTTTCACTAGGATCTTCATTATATGTAGGCATTAAAAGAACCGTTTTTTTACCGGAAATGCTCGCTCTTTTTTTAAACTGAGATTTACCAGAAAAAACAAAGCCACACACTGCAGCACATGCCGCTAATGCAATCCAAACAAATGTTATAGCAAACAAACTTACCATCGCCCATTGAAGTGCGGTAACCATTCCTTCAGAAACAATTAATACCATTTGATAAGTTGCGTATCCGGTTAACGATAACGCGCCGCCAAAAGTGATAAGTCGAGCTACAATAGCTCTCCATCCCTGCCAGCGATGTTTCACATTAAGGTTTTTTTTAAAATCTTGTGCTGGCATATTTAGTTTTGCTTCGGGTGGTATCGCTTGGTCTTTCAAGTTTATCGTGTCCATCGGTAAAGCCATGTTTCACCCCATTGCTTATCTTTATTTGTTAACGAAACTCTCAGTTCAGAAACGTCTTGTTCACCGGCTTCAAACTTAACAACTACTCTTAAATGACCATTTTCAGGAATGACTTTACTGATAGTCCCTACAATTTTTCCGGTACTACTTGAAGCATTTATGATCATATCTGTGGGAATGTTTTTTCCTTCATAATCTATAACAAAGTCACGAACAGTATTAGAACCAAGAGCACGCCCAGAAGCGGTAGCTACAATTCGACCGTCATGTAATTCTGCTGGCACTGAGTTTCCCCAAGATACTTTGTAAGAAAAAGAGCGTTCTTCACCTGCTTTTAAAGGTTCTTTAGGTTGCCAAAAAGCCACAATGTTATCGTGAATTTCCGCATTTGTTGGAATTTCAATTAATTCAACATGACCTTTACCCCAATCAGATATAGGAGTAACCCAAGCCGATGGTCTTTTTTGATAATGTGCTTCTATATCTTCAAAGTTGGTAAATTTACGACTGCGTTGCATTAACCCAAAACCTTTAATAGCATCATCTTCAAATACGGATACTTCTAAACGACGAGGGTTTGCTAGTGGTCGCCATAATTTTTCGCCGTTACCTTTTATCATAAACAAGCCATCAGAATCATGAACCGCTGGGCGAAAGTCATCGAATCGAGTGGTATTGATAGGGTTAAATAAAAACATAGAGGTTAATGGTGCTACACCAAAAGAAGGTATGTCTTTACGAGGAAAAATAACGCTTTCTACTTTTATTTCCGTGTTTTTCCCTGGAGATGCGGTAAAAGTAAAAGCGCCAGTGGCAGAGGGGCTTTGCATTAAGGCATGAACAATTAAATATTTGTTCTTTTTACTCGGGCGCTCAATCCAAAACTCAGTAAATTCTGGAAACTCTTCACCAGACGGTTTTGCTGTATTAATTGCTAAACCCCGCGCAGATAATCCATACCAATTTGACTCTCCAACCGCTCTAAAATACGTGCCTCCTTGAAAAACCATAAATTCATCCCACTTTGTCGGTGTATTTATAGGATGAGTAACGCTGAAGCCTGAATAACCTTTAGCTTCTGATTTTTTAATATCTTGAAGTTCGTCATTGTAATTAAAAATATCGGTTGTATATAAAATGCGGCGAGAAATACCACCAACGACTAAATTCAATTTAACGGGAGTTTTAAACAAAAAACCTGGATGAAGAGGTGTAAGCCTAAAATTACGATCTTCACGAGACCATATAGTCGCACCACGTTCAAACTGTATTTTTTTATATTCGTCGTAACTCATTTTACTTAATGGGTTATCTTCAGGTATCCGTTGTAATTGATAATCTTGAGACGCAAACTCTTTTGCTTTATTTTTGAGCCATTCTCGGTCAAAGCGATAAGTAGGGCGTTCTTGTTTCTGTTTAGCTTCTTGAACTTTATTTGTATCGTTTTGTGCCAATACATTATAAGAGGACGTTATTGCTAGTGCGGCTAGTGCCGCTAACAAATTGATTCGCTTTTTCAAAGTTATTCCTTTTTACATTGATTAACTGATATTGAGTTGATAAATATTATTTAATTGTCAGTACGTAATAATAAATCAACCCGAACTCGGGATAATAAATTGCAGTAATTTACTGATTTATAGATAAAAGGTCGCAAATATAAAGAAATATTATCTAAATAACACGTTAATTATTTTTTAATGTTGAAATTTATTCGCATAACAAGGAATTTTTACTGCTAATTGCAGTATCAGTAACGACGTTATCCTTTATGATAACGGGTATATATCTTGATAATGCAGAACTTGTACCGATATTAACCATAAGATAATTATTAGGGAATAACTCGCTTAGTCCCCTTATTTTCGCTGGCGATTGATGTGTGGTTAAGTCATGTAGGTTTGTATTTTGTGGAGATTTTCTGTGTGTAACTGGAGCAATGGTTGAGTATGTTTTTCATAACTATGTGAAATATTTACACACTACTTTCTTTTAGGACGGGTAAGCGCTAATTATCTGGAACATGTTTCCTGACTTGCCTAGCAAAAATAATGAACACTTTAACATAGCTCGTTATACGCTTTATTCGATTGACTGAATAATGCAAAGAAGTGGCCGGTTAATTACTCTTCGATAAACAGTTGAAGTAAAAGTAATCTTTAGATTCTATTGTTTAGTATTAACTATCATTCATTTCTACATTATTAGGAAATTCTACCGAAAAACAACAACCTTCGCCGAGTTTTGATTCTAATGACACTTTGCCTTTATGTTTGTCCATTATGGTTCTTACAATGGTTAGCCCAACACCTGTTCCTTCATTTGTTGAAAGTCTTTCAAAAATACCAAAAACAAGTTTGTGATATTTAGGATCAATACCCGTTCCATTATCTTTTATATGTAGGGTTGTTGTGGCTTTTGCTTGCGTAGTATAAATATCAATAATTAATTGCTGAGTAGGTTCTCTGTACTTTAAGGCATTACTTAGTAGGTTTAATACGACTTCTGAAAATAGTCGGTAATTTGCGTTAATTGTATGTAGGTTATCGGCAATATTAATAATCGCCTTGTTTTCAATAATAGTGCTTTCAAGTACTAATAATTGTTCTTCTAATACTGTATTTACATCAACATCTTCTAATATTATTGCTTGTTGCACTATTTTTGATAACTCTAATAAGTCACCTAAAAGAGTTTCCATATTGTTAACATTTTCTATTATTCGCTTGAATCGGTACTGTTGTTTTTCTGTTAATTGTGCGGATAGTTCTGTTGCTAGGTTATTAGAGAAACCAGCAATTGTAACGAGGGGGGATTTAAGATCATGGGATACGGTATAGATAAACTGCTCCATTTCTTTATTTTTATTTATTAATTGCTCATTGAGTAGAGATGCTGCTTTTTTTTCGTTGTCAATATCTTGCATAATATTGAGTAAAACTTTTTGAGAGCGTTCAATATCAAGTTTATTATTGTGTAGTTTTTTGTTTAATGCTTTGCTTTTTATTAGTGCTACTCGTTGATCTTTAATCCAAAAATGCACTATAGCAATTAATGTCACCATTAATGCAGCTAGAATAATAAAACCACTTCTTAGACTATTGTTGAATATAGTTAAGGATTTAGCGTTTAAAGCAACAGAGAGCTGTTTTGAAACGGCTTCTATTTCGTCACGGGAAGGAATATCGTTGTATTTAACGTATTTGTCTAGTTCACGAGCAGAGACATTTTTTTGTATTAATTCAGGTAAGGTATCTAACCTATTTTTATAGGCGAGTAACATACCTTTTGTATGGGGCATTGCTAACTTACCTAAAATACTTGTTCCAAGTGTTTCCAGTGTATCTACTTGTTTTGATGCTCGCGAATAGTTTTCTATCGCGTTGTCTCTATATTCAGTATTTTTTGGTCTTAGCATGTAGTTTTTAAAATTATGAATAAGACCAACGTAACCAATTTGATTTTGTAATTGAAGGATTGTTTGATATACCTTTGCTCGTGTTTTATCCAACTCTTTTTCTTGAGCAATAAAGTCAAAGGTGATGAGTACTTCAAGTGTGAAGAAAAATACTAATATCGTCCACAGTAATATGTTTTTGGTTTTCATTGTTTAATCAAAGGCATAAATACCTACTTATTTTTGTTAAAAATAGTGTTTAAGTTGAATATCGTGCGTCACGACCAAGTTCAAGCATGAGTTTGTTAACTTCTTTTTTTAACTCAATAATATTTTCTTCTCTGTTAAGTGTTACAGAATAAATAGAGCTCATTAATTCATTTTGTTTTTTTAACGTTTTTAGTTCGGCTAAATTTTGTTGGTAATCTTCCTCAACACTTGATAGTCGAATAAGTTGCGGAAGTTTAGGAGCAAGAACAAATGCGGTTAATATTGAGGTAAATGCAGTTAGGGCTTTCAGCCATCCTTGATATTCGTACATAGGAAACCAGGTAACGTATATTTGTACAAAATGTGTGGTGCCACAGAAGAAAATAAACGCAATAAATAGCGCAAAAAGTTCTTTGTGAGGTAAAGCGTTCTTTCTTTTGTAAATTAAAATAGCTAACACGAGGGGGATCAGATAGTAGGCTATACCAATTGCAGCATCAGATAAAACATGTGTCCATAGTATATCTGAACGCCATAAATAACAGTGTCCATGTGGCATGAATGAAGGATTAATAAATTGTTGTAACCAATCGTGCATATCTGTTCCTTAATTAACATTTATTGGCTTATTGTGATTTTATCAACTACAAATAACTATAGAAGTTTTTAATTCTATTTACTAAATTCGATGCTAGGCTAGTGCGCATATTATCTACAATAAATATATGAATTTTTATAATAAAAATTATATTCAAGACCATATCTTGTTATTAAAGAGAGTCATTACTTTGAATGATTTCAAGTATAGCTTACTTTAGTTTTAATGAGGTTAATTGAGCTAGGCACCTTTTATTTAAATGAGTAAGTTATCTCGACAAGGAATACCATTTTGAAAGTACTTATTATTGAAGATAATCCAGATCATCGAGAATTGATCGAAGATGCTTTGAATTTAATAGAAGATGTACGCGTTAAAATATCGTCAGCCGATACCGCACAATTGGGTAAATCCATGTTGTTGGATGGAGAGTTTGATGTTTGTTTGTGTGATTTGCAATTACCTGATTCGAAGATAGAGGAAACGATAGAATGGTTAGGTTCTAAACATTTTTCTCTGCCTATTATTATTTTGACCTCGCTTAATAATTTACAAATTGCCAAAGACTTATTAAACCAAGGTATACAAGATTACATTCCTAAAAATGATATATCACCCCCGTTGTTATATCGGACTTGTCGCTATGCAATTGAAAGGTGGCGGCATCAGCAAAGTATTGAAGAGCATAATAAGAATATGAAGGCATTTTGTGCTAGCCTTTCTCATGACTTTAATGGCCAAATAAATCATATTAAATTGATTTCTGATATTTTAAAAACTGATTTAGAGGCTAGAGTTACTCTAACACCTGATGAAAAAAACTGGTTTAAATATTTAAATACCAGTACAACGGCCATTCATCAATTGATCTATAGCCTTCAGCAGTATTTATTAGTGGGTTCTGCAAAAAAATCTTTTGAATTGATTGACTTAACCGAGATAGTAAATGGCGTCGCTGAATCACTAAAGGAGTCAACAGAGACCGATTTTATACTTAACATCGATAATCCTCTTCCGGTTATTCAAGGTAATGCAGGTTTAATTCATCTTCTTTTTCATAACTTGATCAATAATAGTATTAAGTTCAACGAAAGAGTTCCTAATATCACCTTGTCCTCAATAGAGAACGGGCGTATTGTGAGTATATCTATACAAGATAACGGTATTGGTTTCGACCCATTAAAAACAAAAGAAATGTTTACCCCTTTTACAAGGCTTGCAGATAAAAGTAAGTACCCAGGTTCTGGCATAGGTTTAAGTATTGTGAAACAGGTGATAGAACACCATCGTGGGAGCATACAGGTTGAATCAGAGTTAGGCGTAGGGAGTCGTTTTATAATTAATTTTTTAAGGGATGGTTAGGGTCTGTTGACCTTGTAAGTCTGTTTTGTAGTAATGATACTAAGTTGATTAATTAACAGCTCATTTTTAATATAAGGGATATATATTGAATAACTTAAAACCTATTTCAGCGTTAATGGTTGAAGATAATGTAGATCATGCGCAATTAATGATGGATGCATTTCATGAATTTAACATCAAAAACTCCATTGAACATGTAATGGACGGTGAGCAAGCCATTAGTTATTTAAGAAATACCCCCCCCTACGAAGATACTAAAAAATATCCACGACCAGATATTGTTTTTTTAGATATTAGAATGCCGAGACAAGGCGGAATTGAAACCTTAAAAATAATTAAAAATGATGAAAAACTTCGTGACATACCGGTTGTTATGATCAGTACATCAACCATCACGCCAGATATTCAAGAATGTTATCGGTTCGGCGCAAGTGGTTATGTGATTAAGCCTTTACAGTTTGAAGAATTTTCTAAAAAAATGAAAGAATTAAATTATTATTGGGTGCTGACTTCAGAGTTACCAAAGTGATAATTTTTATATCAAAGTAATTCGAGTGTTTTCACATTATTTCAATTAGTATTAGAGCGTGTTGAGCTTTTGGGTATAAATTGTATTTAAATTAATCGCGCTTAAATGAATCTGTAAGGCAACGCTGTTTAGAAATTTCTGCTGCGTTATCGGTTTTAAGTAGAATACTGCATATTAAAAACGAAGCCTTGCACAATGACCAACTAGCTGTTGTAAAAAGATACCGCAAAGGTCTACACGCGCTAGGTGTTTAATCAATTAATTTGATTGAATCGTCTAAATTATTGCGTTAGCAATAAAAACAGTTCTTATTACAATAGCACTTTAATTGTTAGTAACAATTCAACATCATTCAAGAGTACACAGCGTGAAAAATAAATCTAATATGACACTTAATGGCTTAACTCTAGCTTTTATCTTATTGAGTATTTTTATTGCTACGTTAGCCTTAGCAGATGCAAACAATGAACCTGATAAGCAAGTTAAAGTAGCGTTTGGCACAATAGAACAAGAAATTATTCAGTTAAAGAGTCGTAATGAGTTTAATAACACTCAAATAAAAAAAATACTTAATCAACACTTATTACCTGAAATAAATACCCGTTATTTCGCTTTAAAGTCTTTAGGTAAGTACGCTAAAGATATGTCTGAAGAAATGAAGCTAAGTTATATCCAAGCATTACAAATTCAGTTGATCAATAGCTATGCGAATTTATTAAGTAACTATAACAATGAAAAAATTGTATTTAATAAAAACTCAATATCTGAAAGTGGTAAAATAGCGCAAGTGTATTTGAATATTGAAAGCCGAAATAAAACAAATACCGCAGTAATTAAATTAATGAAAATAACCGATGATGATTGGAAAATATTCGATATTGTTATTGAAGGGATTAGTTTAGTACAAACCAAACAAGCAGAATTAAGTTCAAGTATTACTAAAGTAGGTCTTGTTGGCACATTAGAAAAACTGCAAACTATTAATGCAAAAATAGAGTCAACTCAATAGCGTTTAAGGGTGTTTAGTCAAGTGTTTGATATGTTGTTATCCACAGGTTCGAATATTAGTTCAATAGTTGAGGTACTAATAGAAAACAAAGCTGTACTCTCTATCGGTTTGATTTTACTGGTTATGCTCACTAAGTATAGTTTAGTTAAACTTATTAAACGCAAAGATAAACAAAACAAACGATTAAAAATCAATATGGTTAATAATGCGGTTACCGTATTTATTATTATTGGTCTTTTTAATATTTGGTCGCTAGAAATTCAAAAATTCGCTTTTTCAATTGCAGCGTTTGTGGTTGCTATAGTTTTAGCAACTAGAGAATTTATTCAATGCTTCATCGGTTTTTTATATATTATTTCTACACGACCATTTCGTATTGGTGATTGGGTGCAAGTAGGTGACCATTATGGCGAAGTACATTCTACAGATTGGGCAAAATTAACGTTATTAGAAATTAATATTGATGCTTATGAATACACAGGTAAAACGCTTTATTTACCCAATAGTCAGTTAATAACCTCAGCGATTAAAAACTTAAACTTTTTAAAACGTTATGCTATGCACCATTTTACGGTGACTAGAGATGGCAGCGTAAATCCGTTTATTTTTTTAGACGAACTACATAAAAAAGCTTATGAATACTGTGCCGATTTTAAAGAAGTTGCCATACGCTATAATCAACTGATTGAAAGCCGCTTAGATATAAATATTGCAGGACCAGAGCCTCACATACACATAGCTACTTCAGATGTAGGTAATACGCAAATATTGTTTACTATTTTTTGTCCAACAGACCGAGCAATGGCTATAGAGCAAAAATTAACGGCTGACTTAATGAAGTTTTGGTTTGATCAGCAGCAAAAACAACTAAAGTAAATTCAAAATAGGGAGGTAAATGATAGCTCCCTTATTCTTTTTTAACGAATACCAATTGCAATAACTCCCCCAACAAGCAAGTGATTAAATTTATTGTTCGATAAACACTTTATTATTTGTTGGACTTTAATCTCATAGCTCCTTAAATTCCACTTCACGATTTATCTCTAGATAGTTAATACTATCATTACGTAATTATACAATTTGGAACATTCAATGAAAGAATACAATTCTCTCGATGCAGTAAGAGCATGCTACAACGTACGTCATTGGAGTCAGGGGTATTATGGGATTAACGATAAGGGTAACGTTTATGTTGCACCTATTAATGACAGTCCTGAAATTACAGCTGATTTGAGTGATATTGTAGAAAAAATTCAAGAGCAAGGGTTAACTTTACCTGCTTTAGTGCGTTTTCCTCAAATCTTACATCATCGTGTTCATAGTTTGTGCGACGCCTTTAATCAGGCGATTAAACGTTATAATTACGACGAAAAATATTTATTGGTATACCCAATTAAAGTGAATCAACAACGTGAAGTGGTTGATGAAATTATTTCGAGCCAATTTAACCATGAAACCAAGCAATTGGGATTAGAAGCCGGTAGCAAGCCAGAGTTATTAGCTGTATTGGCATTAGCGCAAAAAGCGTCTTCAGTTATTGTTTGTAATGGTTACAAAGACAGAGAATATGTGCGTTTAGCACTTATCGGTGAAAAGCTTGGGCATAAAGTACATATTGTTTTAGAAAAAGTGTCTGAATTAGCAATGATTTTAGCCGAAGCTAAAGCGTTAAACGTAGAACCAAGGCTTGGTATACGTGTACGACTTGCGTCGCAAGGGAAAGGAAAATGGCAAGCAAGTGGTGGTGAAAAGTCAAAATTTGGCTTATCGGCTACTCAAATTTTGCATGTAATTAATACATTGAAAGAGGCTAAGCAACTACATACATTGAAACTCGTGCATTTTCACTTAGGCTCGCAAATTGCCAACATTCGCGATGTTAGGTTAGGAGTGAGTGAAGCGGCGCGTTTTTATTGTGAATTAAGAGAATTAGGCGCTGAACTTTCATGTATGGATGTGGGTGGTGGATTAGCGGTTGATTATGACGGCACAAGAAGCCAGTCTCATAACTCTATGAACTATAGCCTAGCGGAATACGCGAATAACATCGTGTACACCATTGGTGATATTTGTAAAAGCTATGATCAACCTATGCCGATGATTATTTCTGAATCTGGACGTTCGTTAACAGCGCATCATGCTGTGCTTATTTCAAACGTTATTGGTGCTGAATGTTATGAGCCTGAAGAAATCGCTAAGCCTGTAAAAACAGTACCGTTGATACTCATTAATATGTGGGAGTCGTGGCAGCAATTACAAGAGCGTAATGATGACCGTGCACTAATTGAAATATATCACGATACACAAAACGATATTAGCGAAGTACATAATCAATTTGCGTTGGGTTTAATTAACTTAGAGCAACGTTCGTGGGCTGAGCAAGTTAACTTACGTATTTGTTTTGAATTGAATCAACTTATGGATTCTAAAAATCGTTTTCATAGACCAATTATGGATGAATTATCTGAAAAATTAGCCGCTAAGTTTTTTGTTAATTTTTCATTGTTTCAATCGTTACCAGATTCTTGGGGTATTGATCAGGTTTTCCCTGTGTTGCCACTGAATCATTTAGACAATGAGAAAAAACAACGCGCGGTTTTACTTGATATTACTTGTGATTCAGATGGTGCTATTAACCATTATGTTGACGGACAAGGTATTGAAAGTACTTTGTTAGTACCTGCTTGGACAGAAGACAAACCATATTACATGGGATTTTTCTTAGTAGGCGCTTATCAAGAAATACTAGGCGATATGCATAACCTATTTGGTGATACCCATAGCGTTGTTGTTAACCTAGCTGAAGATGGCAGTATTGACATGTCAGAGATTAATGAAGGCGATAGCGTTGAAGAGATGCTGGATTATGTGCATTTAGATGCTGAAATGTTTAAAGAAACATACAAAGAATTAGTAGACAGCAAATTACCAAGCCATGAACGCGATAGTATCTATAAAGAACTTGTTGCGGGCTTGAAAGGTTATACCTATTTAGAAGAGCTATAAGTGAGTACGAATAAAATGGCAGGTGTTTTTAACCAAGTAGATAATTCAATCTACTCTAATGCGATGACGTTTCTACGTCAGCCATTAGTGGTTGATCCAATCAACAGCGACTCAGACATTGTTGTATTGGGTTTTCCGTTTGATATGGCGACTACAGGACGTTCTGGGGCTCGAATGGGTCCCACTGCTATTAGACATGCGTCAGTGAATTTAGCGTGGGAAGGTAAGCGTTTTCCGTGGCCTTTTAACTTAACTAAGCATTGTAAAATAGTGGATGCTGGCGATTTGGTTTATAACTGTGGCGACTCTGAAGCGTTTTGTCAGCAAGTTGATGCCGCAGTCAGTACGTTATTATCAGCTGATAAGACGATATTAGCTTTAGGCGGCGATCATTTTATTACCTTGCCGCTATTAAGAGCGTACGCTAAAAAGTTTGGCAAAATGGCGTTAATACACTTTGATGCGCATACTGATACTTATAGTAATGGCAGCCGTTATGACCATGGCACTATGTTTTATCATGCACCTAAAGAAGGGCTTATTGATAAAGATGCATCAGTGCAAGTGGGTATACGTACAAACTACAAGCAGAAAGATCATGGTTTTAAGGTGATAAATGCCTCAGAAGCGAATGATATGCCGACAGATGACATTGTCTCTATTATTCGTGAAAGAGTGAAAGATATGCCTGTGTATTTAACTTTTGATATTGATTGTTTAGATCCTGCTTACGCGCCAGGCACAGGAACACCGGTATGTGGTGGATTAACCACAGATAAAGTATTAAAGATATTACGTGGTCTTTCAGGCATTAATATTGTAGGAATGGACGTGGTAGAAGTTGCACCTTCCTATGACAATAGTGAAATTACGGCGTTAGCTGCAGCCACTATAGGGTTAGAACTTATGCACTTATGGGCTGCTAAACACCTTTCAATCTAAAGTATTTAAATATCAACCCCGTTGTCTTGAAATAAGGCAACGGGGTTATTTTACTCAACAACCTTTTTAATCATTAACGAACCATCAATATGAACATCTCTTTGCGGAAAGGCGATAACAATATTATGTTGCGTAAATAATTCGTCAATCTGAAATCTTACTTCACTTCGAGCTGTTCGTAATCCTCCTTCAACATTAGAGTTTATCCAGAATATAGCTTCAAAAATTAAGGCATTGTCACCAAAGTCTTCAAAGGTAACGATAGGTTTAGGATCACTAAGAATGTTCTCTTGGTTATCAATAACTTGTTGTAGTAACTGAGCCACAAGTTTTGCTGATGTACCATAAGCTACACCTATACGCACAGAAGTACGTACAAGTCGGTCAACTAATGTCCAGTTTACAACGGTATTTTCTAACAGCTTACTATTCGGAATGAGTAAATGTACGCCATCTGTTCTTCTTATGCGTGTTGAACGCGTATTAATTTTTTCTACAATACCTTTTGCATTATCTACTTCAAGAAAATCCCCTATACGAATGGGTTTTTCCCACATTAATATCCAACCACTAATAAAATTATTAATAATATTTTGTGCGCCGAAACCAAATCCAATAGCGATGGCACCTGATAGAAATGCAAAGGCTGTAATAGGAACATTGATTAAGTCGAGTATGGTGATGACCAATATGGTAATAGCAACAACATAGAATAGACGTTGTAAAAGATGGATAACATTAGGATCGGTATGTCTTGATACTAAACGTCTTGAGATAAACTTAATCAGAATTTTGGTTAGCCATAAACCAAGCATTATCCAAACAGGTATGAGAATAATGCTTTTCAAGGTAAGAGGTTGTCCGCCTATTACTAAAATGCTTGTATTGAGGAAGGTACTTGCTTGCTCTAACGTCATAGGTTCTCCATTTATTTTAAGAGCACTTAACTATTTTTATTTTAGGTGCTCTTATATATTTTATTTTTTAGTTATTGTTTGTAAAAAAACAAGAGAAGGGTCAACTAAAAATTGATCGCCTAGCGCTTCTCTACCTAACAACATTAAATAGTTCATATCAGATCTATCGGTTAAGGTAATTTCAATCGCCCATGTTTTGTCACCGAGTGTTATTGGTGTTTTTATAACGTAGCGTTGTTCAGCTTCACCATTAGACGATTTTACTTTTCTGATATCGCTTAAAGGCGCTGTACAAGAAACCAGCCGGCTAACATTATGAATGTCAGGATGAATATCAAAAGTAACGTAAGGTTTACCTTTTTTCATTAATCTAACAATGTTATCCACATGCAGCGACGAAGTTTTTGCGCCGGTATCAACTCTTACTTGTAAATCAGTAATAGCAAGATCAGGTAAGTCGATCGACTCTAATCGGCCGATAATCGTTTTAGTATCACTATTCATAATATTCTCTAAATTGTCTTTATAACTAATAATGATTTATGTGTTAAAGGTATAAACCACTTTCAGGTAGTAATAAATCTTGTACTGTTTCTATGTGCTCAGCAATTTCTTCATCACTTTCTTTAAAGTAAGCGATATGAAACATTGCTTCGCCTTCTTGTACTAAAGGTATATTTTGTTTACCAATTAATATGCCTGAACGTGACGCGGTTACAACGCCCAACACATCACCATACGGGCTACCAATTTCGGCTAATAATTCACCTTTCGTTATTTGGTCGCCTAAATTGACTTTGTTATTTACTATGCCACTGGCATTGGCTCTATGCCAACCACTGCTATTAGCAATATAAGGGTCTGTTGGTTTCTTTTTACGTGGTTTTTTACGCATTAGACCTAAATGTTGTAATACATTTTCAATACCTCTTATACCTGCTCTAATAGAAAACTCATCAAAACGTAAGGCTTCACCGGCTTCGTAAAGTAGTACTTTGGTGTTGTTTTTAACTGCAGCATCTCTTAATGAGCCGTCAATAATGGTTGAGTGTAAAACAACGGGTACGCCAAACACTTGCGCAAGTAACTTTGTTTCTTCGTCTTCCATATCGCCTCGAATTTGAGGCAAGTTAGAGCGATGAATTGCACCCGTATGTAAATCAATACCATAGTCGCAATGTTTCACTATTTCGTTCAAAAATATATGTGCAACACGCGCAGCTAATGAACCTTTAGCTGAACCTGGAAAACAGCGGTTTAAGTCTCTGCGATCAGGCATATAGCGACTTTGGTTAACAACACCATATACGTTCACCATAGGAACAGCGATAACAGTTCCTCTAATAATTTTGAAATTCTTTTGGCTAATTAAACGTCTAATAATTTCGATACCATTTAATTCATCGCCATGTACAGCAGCACTGATAAATATAGTTGGACCGGGTTTTTTAGCGCGAATGATGTGAATGGGTAAAGAGACATCCGCGTCGGTATATAACTTAGCTACAGGGAGTTCAATTTTACGTTGTTCTCCGGGTAAAATTTCAAATTCACCTATTCGTAATACATCACTCATTGTTGATATTATCCTTGTCCGCGTGTTTTGTTATTCGATGTATTGTTTTCATTTTTTTCAATGAAGTCAAAAACCATACCGGCAATGTTTTTACCTGTCGCCGTTTCAATACCTTCAAGACCTGGAGATGAGTTAACTTCCATTACCATAGGCCCGTTAATTGATTGTAATAAATCTACACCACATACATTTAAGCCCATTGCTTTTGCAGCATTAACGGCTGTTTCTCTTTCAGCTTTACTTAATTTAACTACTTCGGCTGAGCCACCACGATGTAAGTTAGATCTAAACTCGCCTTCAGCACCTTGTCGTTTCATGGCTGCAACAACGCGTCCGCCAATCACTAAACAGCGAATATCAGCACCGCCAGACTCTTTAATATATTCTTGTACTAGTATGTTGGCTTTTAGTCCCATAAAGGCTTCGATAATACTTTCAGCGGCTTTAGCTGTATCAGCAAGTACAACACCTATGCCTTGAGTACCTTCAAGTAGTTTAATAACTAATGGTGCGCCACCTACATTTTTAATTAAATCTTTAATATTATCTGGCTTGCTCGCAAACCCAGTTCTTGGTAAGCCAATACCTTTTCTTGATAATAATTGTAGTGAGCGTAATTTGTCACGAGAGCGACTGATTGCTACTGATTCGTTAACATTAAATGTTCCCATCATTTCAAATTGACGCGCTACAGCGGTACCGTAAAAAGTAATAGAAGCACCAATACGAGGAATAATAGCATCGTATTTTGGTAACTCTTTACCGTGGTAACGAACTGTTGGACGACTACTCGTAATATCCATATAGCAATGTAATGTGTCTATAACATCCACTTCGTGGCCTTGTGCTTCACCTGCTTCTTTTAAGCGTCGAGTAGAGTATAGGTTTGGGTTTCTTGATAAAATGGCTATTTTCATGTTGTTCGTCTTCCTAATAAAAGTAATACCAGCTTCATTAATGAAGTTGGAATAAAGGGACATTCAATAGTAAGCGTGACACTAACAACCGCCGAAATGCATTAAATGCCTTAATGTGTGCCGCAGTGTATACACTACAAACTGGACAATAAAACTAAATATTTTATACTGTTTAACAAATATTTTTGATTAGACTGGTTTAAGCGTAGACGATGAAAATTGAATTGCTAAAAACATTTCTCGAGGTCAGCCGAACCTTACATTTTAGAGTTGCTTCTGAAACTTTATTTATAACCCAATCTGCCGTAAGTGCCAGAATAAAATTACTCGAAGATGATTTAGGTGTTTTGTTATTCGATCGTAGTCAAAAGCATTTAAAATTAACACCAGAAGGGCATAGGCTAATTAAACATGCCAATGAACTTATTTTTATGTGGCAAAAAACCAAACAAGATGTAGGGATTGCACAAAGTAATACAACTCAGTTGGTGATTGGCTCTATGATGTCTATTTGGGATATAGCCTTACAAGATTGGTTACAAAAACTGCATAAAAATATGGATGATTGTAGTTTATTAACGGCTACATATAGCCCTGTAGAATTGAGAAAAAGCCTGTTAAATCGGGTTATTGATATTGCTTTTTTATTTGAACCTTCTTTTGTTGAAGATTTGATCACAGAAAAAGTTGCGACAGTACCTCTGCATTTAGTATCAACTAATCCGAGCGATATAGATAATTCAGATCATCTTGAAAATTTTATTATGGTTGATTATGGAGAGTCGGTTAACGTGAAATATATGCGAGACTTTCAACATGCTCCGGCTGCTAAGCATCATATGAATCAACCGATTGTTGCTTTAAATTTTATACTTGATGTAGGAGGTTGTGCTTACTTACCAAGGCAAATGACTTTTGAATATGTGCGTAAGAAAAAGTTGTATATAGTGGAAAATTCGCCTGTTTACTCACGTGATATTTACGCAAATTATTTGGCTAAAAGCCAAAAAGTAGAAATGATCGAACAAGCTATTGAGTTGTTTCCTTTTGTAAAACTATAACTCATCTTATCCTGTCAGCTTTTTCAAACGAACAAAATAAAATGAGTTATTTAAATAAACTATCGAGTAGATTTTACTTCTCAAATATTGATTATTTTGCTGAAGGTAACGATTTTACTTCGTTATAACCATTCGATACTAAATCATCATTTACACACTCAAGTAAGTAAGCTTTTAACTCTTCGCTTGCTACTTCATCTTCTGCCGCGTCTTGTTTACACATTGCGAGAACAGATTGAATATAAGAAGCAGAAGCTTGCTCTGAACTTTCGTTGTCTTCATCAGCAAAAGTAAATGTGCTAACGGCTGTTAATAGAGTGATTAAAAGTAATTTTTTCATTTTGTTATCCTAAAATTAGTGTTCCCATTCGTCAATTAACGTGTTGGTTTCTTGATCTAACCAACGTTTTTCACGAAGCATATCAAGCCTCTTTTTTACAATAAGCTTATGTTTTGTTTTTTTCTTAATGGCGGTCTTATTTCCAGAACCATAGGCTATTTCAAAACCTGAAATGCCTGAATTAAAATACGAATCATCGTCTAAGCTTATATCTTCATCTAAGCTTGCGTCATCATATTCACTAACGTTCATTAATTTTTCCTCTAAAAAATTCACCATTGAATTTCGCTAGATATTGAGTTGAAAATAAGAATAAGAAAAGCTAAATGTTTTTGTTTCGAAGATAAAAAATTTTGATGAATAGAGGGAGGGGGGATATACCCGTTATTATTCAAGATGCAGGTTTCTGTGGGAACTAAAAACAATTATTAGTGACTCTGTATTTTAGTGTGACTGATGTTACTCACCATAAAAATTTTTAATGCGTAGGGTAAAAATTTAACGTTTTAATATTTCACCTTACCTAATATAGAATTTAACAATAGAGAAATATAAGTTAATCATCATTATGTTAATGCCTAAGCTACAGCCTTTCCCAATTAAAACCCAAAAACAGAGCTTTTTAACAAAGCTATTTAAACTACTAATACGCAAGCGTCAATGGCAAGTTATTGAAGATTGGCGTTATAAGTTACCGAATAACCGAACTATTATTATTCCCAAAGGGTTTGTGTTTGATGGTAGTTCATACCCTTGGATTGTTTGGCTGTTTTTTTCACCAACAGGTTTGTTGTTAGTTCCTGTGATCATTCATGATTTTTGCTTTAAATATAATTATTTATGGGCTATTCAAGATGAAAAAGTGTTTAAATTTAAGCAGAATAATGGCTTTTTTAATTGGTGTGCATTAATTAGAAATATTGGTATTAAAAGAAATGAATTAATGATGATCGATTATTTTATTTGGTTATTAACGCTATTTTTTGGTTGGATAAATTGGCTCTTGTTAAGAAGAGTAGAGCACAAAGAGATATGTCCACAAGGGCATCTAACCTCAGATAATTAATTGACCATATTAAGAGGAATAGGTCAATTAATTTGGTTACACCTATACTGTAAACGAATCAGCAGTTTATGCTTATCGCTAAATTTACTTGTAAAAAGGGATGTTTTTACAAGTATTTTACCCACCATTGAGTTGTTCTTTTTTTATAAAGAGAAAAGGCTTTCGTCGGAAAATAAAGTAATACAGCTAAAAGTAGTGCTGCCGCCCAAATTTGCCAAACAAAATTAAAACCTAAAATATCACCATTATTTGGCCCTACCAAGGTATAAAAAATGCGGTAACCTATCAATAATATATACAGGTGCACTATGTAAAAAAACATAGGTGCGGCACCAAACGATTCTACAACTTTACTGTACTTATTATCTACGTTCTCTAAACAACCGAGTAATAACCATGCAATACCTAGAGTCAGTAATAAATAGTTTAACGATGGTGGGTATTTACTGTAATTAACAAAAGACTTAATGGTTTCAATTGTATTTATACCTGTTGTCCAATCAAGCGTTTCGCCGTATAAATTAAACCCTCGTAGTATTATTAATAGTATTAAAGCGCTAAAGCCTGCGACGAATAATGTTTTTTGGCGCTTGGTTGACGATATGGCTTGTGAATATAAAGGGCCTGCGAAATACCCTAAGCAAATAACACCAATCCAAGGTAATACGGGGTAAGACGCTTTTACTTTAACCAAACCATCTGAAATAAGGTAGCCACGGTCGTGTAAAATAGTCCAAAGGGTATAGCCAAATTCATCAGGCGCAAAGCTAATTGGAGTTAATGCGTTATGACCAAATATAATCGCTAACCCCATAAAAGCAATGAGTTTTATATTCATTTTTACCGCAAGAGAAAGCACTATCATGCTCACTCCTATTGCCCACATTACTTGTAGATACAAAATATTGTATGTACCAAACCATGAAAAATTGATCAGTGTGCATTCAATAAAAATAATAAATAAACCGCGTTTAAATAAAAATGAGCTTGCTGAACGGGTAGGGTTATTATGTGGATGGGCATATAGCCAAGCCGAAAGTCCCGTTAAAAATACAAAAACAGGCGCACATAAATGAGCCGTCATTCGAGTAAAAAATAACTCTGTACTGGTTTCATTTAATGTCATTGGATCGGTAACATTTTGATGATAAAAAAAGCGCTCTCTTACATGATCTACCAGCATCAATAACATAACAAAACCACGTAATATATCGATAGAGGCAATACGTTTTTTAATCGTATCGCTTTGTGAACTTTGTATAGTCGTATTTACTTGAGTGTTATTTATAGTCATATTGTTAGTACATTAATTGATGTGAAAATATTATCGTGTCTAGTGATTAAAATTGATAATATACAGAACTGTGCAGCGCACTTCTTGTATTTTTTGTTTACTTGCCTCTTACTACTCATTAATAACTACCTTTGAAATACTAGATCAAATTTGATCATAGTATTTGGCTGTCACGACATATCTTAATTCGCTCTCACTTTTGAAGATATGTGTATAATCTTAAATGTTAATAAAAAGTAAAATAATACCATTAGCTGCTATTATTATTGATTGAAATCCTTCAAAATAGCGCCAGTGAAATTGATCAATCCTATTTTAGGGGAACGACATGGCAATGACAGAATCAACAATGATGGCGTTAGGTACTAAAGCTCCAGCATTCGCATTAAAAAATACTGAAGGCACAATGACATCGCTGTCAGACTTTGATAACGCGAAAGTATTGGTTGTTTTATTTATTTGTAATCACTGTCCTTATGTTATTCATATTGCACCTACATTAGCTGAGTTAGCTGAGCAATATAAAGAACAAGGCGTTCAATTTATTGCAATAAACAGTAACGATACAGATACCTACCCAGCTGACAGCTTTGATAATATGGTGAAAGAAAAAGCTTTACGAGGTTATTCATTCCCTTATTTATTTGATGAAACACAAGCGGTTGCTCAAGCATTTGATGCAGCATGTACACCAGATATTTTTGTGTTCGATCAACAACAGAAGCTTGCGTATAGAGGGCAATTTGACAATACACGCCCAACGCGAATTTCTTCAGGTAATTATGACTCAGGTAAATCACCAGCAACAGGCGAAGATTTAAAAGCAGCAATAAATGGCTTATTAGCAGGCAAGACACTAAGTGAAAACCAAATAGCTTCTATCGGTTGCAATATAAAATGGAAACAAGGTAACGAACCACAATATTAATAGAGTGAATTATTTCAGTAATACACTGGAAGCTCTCTGTTTTAACAATTCAAAGTAAATACAATTAAGGAATAACATGAAATTACGTACAATTTTAGTATCGTCATTATTAGTAACAACGTTTTCGGCTAACGCATTTGATTTTTTAGATACCATTAAAGAAGCTTTAGGTATGGGCGAAAAGCAATCAACTGAACAAGTTCAGACTGCAGCTGACGCAAAAGCAAAAGTTGAAGAGGTTAAAGAAGAGGCTGCGCAAACAAGTAATGATCTTGTAGGCTATGCATCTGAGAAATTAGGTTTATCTAAAGAAATGACATCAGGCGCATTAGGTGCTCTTTTTAAAGTCGCTAAAGATAATTTAGGTGATAACTTTTCTTCAATAAGTGAAGCTATACCGGGTGTAGAAAACTATATTCAAAATGCTCCTGAAGCGGCTAAATCTTCATTGGGTGGCTTAGCTTCTTCTTTAGGTAAAGGCAGTGAAGAAGGTCAAGCAGCTTTAAGCTTGGGTTACTTAGATTCAGCATTTAAAAAATTAGGTATTCCAAAAGAAACAGTTTTACCATTAGTAGATACGGTAACGAGTTATTTAGAACAAAATAATTATGGTACTGCTGCTGCAATGTTGAAAGAAGGTGTTAACTTTTTATAGTGCTTGCTAAAGGTTAGTAAGTCCTAATCTTGAAATGAGATTTTTGTATTTTATCGATTGAATAATGCACTTCATCGTAAACTACAAAGTCTCATTTTTTTATGTGAATTTTTTGTTAAATTAATTTGAACGAATATAAAATATCTACAAGCCTTATGTTTACTCGCTTATGTTTTTTTGTTATTTAAGCATGTCATATTTCTTTCAAAATAGTTTAATAATTGTCTGGTAATCATCAATAATTCTGGTAATCTTTTGTCACAATTAATTAGGTAGTTCACAAATTGAACAACACATTTAAAGCCTAATAATAAGTTTATCCACATAACGTATAAAAAAAATAATAAGTTAATCAAAGCCAATCTTTATTGATTTTGTTAATTAAAACATGAGTTTAACTATATTTTAGCGTATCGGTCATCAGATCCTTATGCGAACTCTCGATGTTTTCAACAAAGTTATCCACAATTAAAACTGACTTTTTACGTAATTTACTTCATATAGGTAGAGAGAATTAGCGGAATATGGCATTCTTGTTTCAAATTGTCTGTCAGTAAAAGATTATCATGCCAACATCATCACTATCTCCACTTATTTTAGTGGATGGTTCTTCCTATTTATTTCGTGCGTATCATGTTCCTTATTTACAAGCCTTGTCTACTTCTGATGGGCAAGCAACAGGTGCAATAACCGGTGTATTAAACATGCTAGGTAGCCTGAAAAAAGATTACCCTAATGGAAATATCATCGTTATTTTTGATGCAAAAGGAAAAACCTTCCGTAACGACTTATACCCAGAATACAAAGCAAATCGTCCACCAATGCCCGATGATTTACGCACCCAAATAGCGCCACTACATGAAATCGTGGAAGCCATGGGATTACCACTACTTGTTATTGAAGGCGTAGAGGCCGATGATGTTATTGGTACTTTAGCCCAACAAGCGAGCAACGCCGGAATAGAAACCGTAATATCTACCGGTGATAAAGACATGGCTCAGCTTGTTACCGAGCATGTGCGCTTAATTAACACTATGACTAACGTAGAGTTAGACGTTGAAGGCGTAAAAGAAAAGTTTGGTGTTCGACCTGATCAAATTATCGATTATTTAGCCTTAATGGGCGATAAGGTAGATAACATTCCCGGTGTTGAAAAATGTGGCCCTAAAACCGCCGTTAAATGGTTACTTGAGCATGAAACATTAGACAACGTAATTGCAAATGCTGACAGTGTTAAAGGTAAAATTGGTGAAAATCTACGTAATGCATTAACACAACTGCCATTATCTTATGAATTAGCAACAATAAAGTTAGATGTTGAATTAGACGTGAGTGCTACAACGTTAGCGCCTAAAGAGCGTAACGTTGAAAAGCTAACAGAGCTTTATACTAAATATGAGCTACGTCGTTTATTAGCCGATCTATCTAAAGGAGACACAAAAAGTAATGCAGGTGCTTCCACAGATGCAGTTGAAGCCGAAGAGCTTGTAACGGCATCAGATATTAAATCAGAATACGATACCGTATTAACTAAAGCTGCTTTTGAAGATTGGCTAAGCAAGCTCAAATCAGCAGAGTATTTTGCCTTTGACACTGAAACCACCAGTGTTAATTACATGAAAGCAAAATTAGTGGGCTTATCATTCTGTGTTGAAGCAGGCAAAGCGGCTTACGTGCCACTTGCGCATGACTATGAAGGTGCTCCAGAGCAACTTGAATTAGACTGGGTATTAGCTCAACTTAAACCATTATTAGAAGATAAACACCTTGCTAAAATAGGGCAAAATTTAAAATACGACGCCAATGTACTTTCTCATTATAATATTCAAATGCAGGGTATTAAATTCGATACCATGATTGAATCGTATTGCTTAAATAGCGTAGCAACACGTCATAACATGGATGCATTGGCCGATAAGTACTTAGGTTATAAAACCGTACATTTTGAGGATATTGCCGGTAAAGGTGCTAAACAGCTAACCTTTAATCAAATTGATATTGAAAAAGCCAGCCATTATGCTGCTGAAGATGCCGATATTACGTTAAGGTTACATCAAGCTATTTATCCTAAGTTAAGTCAATCTGCCGATCAGCTTAAAGTATTCAATGACATTGAAATGCCGTTATTACCTGTATTAGCACGAATGGAACAACATGGTGTATTGATTGATAGCTATTTGCTTGACGAGCAAAGCCATGCGCTAGGTATGCGTTTGAATGAATTAGAAATAGAAGCGCACAATATAGCCGGGCAAAACTTTAACTTGAGTTCACCTAAGCAATTACAAAAAATATTGTTTGAAGAGTTAAAAATTCCCGTTATTAAGAAAACGCCAAAAGGTGCTCCTTCAACCGCTGAAGAAGTGTTACAAGAGTTAGCGCTTGATTATCCTTTACCTAAAATAATTCTAGAAAACAGAGGATTAAGTAAACTTAAATCGACTTATACAGACAAATTACCTTTATTAGTTGGTGAAAAATCAGGGCGTGTACATACCTCATATCATCAGGCAGTTACCGCAACAGGTCGTTTATCTTCAACAGATCCAAACTTACAAAACATCCCGATTAGAAGTGAAGAAGGGCGTAAAATTCGTCAAGCCTTTATTGCGCCTGAAAATCATAAAATTGTCGCAATCGATTATTCTCAAATAGAATTACGTATTATGGCGCACTTATCTGATGATCCAGGCCTAGTGTCTGCTTTCAGTAAAGGGTTAGATGTACATAAAGCAACGGCGGCTGAAATATTTTCAGTACCATTAGATGAAGTAACTACTGACCAACGCCGCAGTGCTAAAGCGGTAAACTTTGGTTTAATTTATGGAATGTCGGCTTTTGGTTTAGCTAAACAACTTGATGTTCCGCGCCATAAAGCACAAGAGTATATGGACACTTATTTTGAACGATACCCTAATGTACAAAACTATATGGAAGATACTCGTCAAAATGCTACTGAAAATGGTTACGTAGAAACCTTGTTTGGCAGACGTTTATACCTACCGGATATTAAGTCTAAAAACGGTATGAGACGAAAAGGTGCTGAACGCGCAGCAATAAATGCACCTATGCAAGGTACAGCGGCTGACATTATTAAAAAGGCTATGCTAAATGTTGATGCTTGGATTGAAGAGCAAAATGATCCCCGTATAAAAATGACCATGCAAGTACACGATGAATTAATTTTTGAAATTCATCAAAATATTGTAAAAGAAACTACTGAAAAGCTTGTTCAGCTTATGAATGACGCGGTTAGTTTAAGTGTTCCATTGATTGCCGAAGCGGGTATTGGTAATAACTGGGACGAAGCACATTAGCTAAAGACTATAAATGGATTGATTTGGTGTAAAAGTACAAAAATGTAATTTATTTACATTTTTAGCTTTACTTATATAGAGCTCTTGCTCTATAATTCATTTTGTTCCCGATGTGAACACTTGTTGTAATAATTGTAATTTTAAGCTTTCCTCATAGCTACTATACCGATGACTCTGTTGTCGGTTTTTTTTTGCCTAAATTAAAGTTATATAAAGAAGTAGTCTGAATTAACTTTTATTTTTTATTCTTATTTCTCACTAGGCTTCTGTTTTTATTCGTTATAATTTATTTAGTTCCTTTTTCATAAGCCTAAGCTCTAGTGCTTCTATAAGTAATAAAATGATTTCTGAGTAATTTTTTATTTTGTTATCAATGAAAAATAAAGGGATAATTTAGCGATTCAAAGTAAATAAAATCGTCTAAGAAGTTAAAAAGAATAAAAATATACAATATGTAATAAAATTTCATAAATGGTGTTTTATTAGTTTTTGAAGAGGGAGTTAATTACTTTTTATGTTTCTGCCTTTCATTGCTTTTTATTTAAAATTAAAAAGCAATACAGTTACAGCGTGTTTTTAATAGCTATTTAAAATTTTCAATGCAGTGCAATGTAAAAAACTGAGTGATATCCAGAGAGGTTAATTTAGATTATTTATCGCTTACAGGATCTACAATAGGGGTTATTGTTGGGGGTTTAGATCGACCTGATTTACGTAGAGCATCTCGTAACACATATTCAATTTGCGCATTTAAACTACGTAGTTCATCGTCCGACCAACGTTGCATAGCATCTAAAATTTCTTCATTTATTCTAAGCGGGTACGCTTTCTTTGCCAAAACACATTCACCTTACGTCGACTAACGTCTTATACCAATCGCAATACCCCATTTATTCTTCGTATAAAATAGGTCCATTCGTTAATGCCTTTGGTATTATTTATTTCGATAGCGCTTTTAAATCTTAAGTAATATTTATAAAGTAATAAAAGCGCTATAAATTAAGAGTTAACAAAATACTTAGTACAAGCTACCAGCGTTAATTACAGGTTGTGCTGCATCATCGCTACATAATACAACAAGTAGGTTACTTACCATAGCGGCTTTACGTTCTGTATCTAATTCAACAATATTACGCTCTGATAATTTTTGTAGCGCCATTTCAACCATACCAACAGCTCCTTCAACCACTTTTTTACGAGCTGAAATAATTGCCATTGCTTGTTGGCGACGTAGCATAGCGTTAGCTATTTCTGGTGAATACGCTAAGTGACTAATACGTGACTCTATAACTTTTACACCTGCCTTTTCGAGTCGATTTTGTACTTCTATTTGTAAAGCATTTGAAATTTCTGCAGGGTGACTACGTAATGTTAGACCTTTATCATCTTCATCTTCATGATTCTCATAAGCATACGTTGTTGCTAAATTTCGTAATGCAGATTCACTCTGAATGGAGACAAAATCTTCGTAGTTATCTACCTGAAACACAGCTTCAGCAGTATCTACTACTTCCCAAACAATAATGGCCGCTATTTCTATTGGGTTACCATTTTTATCGTTGACTTTTAATTGGCCACTTTCAAAGTTGCGAACACGTAAAGAAACTCGCATTTTTGTATAAAAAGGGTTAGCCCATCGTAACCCTGGCTCATGTACTGTGCCAGCATACTTGCCAAAGAACTGCATAACTCGACCTTCTTTGGGGTTAACCATAAAAAATCCAGCCCAGCATATACCTATAATAATGTTAGCTATTACGCCAAGCAAAACAAGCAGAGCATCGGCATTTTTTAATGCAAAAAATGTTAATACCAATGCTGTTACTTGTAATAGTAGTAAAACAAAGATCATAGGGATCCCGCTAGGTGCTTTAATTTCATTTTCAGTAATCATAACTCTTCCTTAAAACCAAAAGTGATATCATAATGATATCACTTTTGGTTTTTGTCAATAATAGTTTTGAAAAGAAATTGCAAAAGTTTTAAAACTAAGTATTGGAAAATAAAGAAGGATGTTATTGCAAATTGAGCCTCACAAGGCTATTAAGAGGAGGGCATTTTTATTAAACAAGTAATTGTAAATAAAAATGTCTACTACTGGTTAATAGTGTGCTTTTCGGTTTTAATAAAGCTATTGCTATTCAAATCTCATTGATTGTTCTCTTTAGGAGCTTTAACGTTGAAAAAATGGACTCTGCCATTACTTATTACTTGCTTAGCCGCTTGTGAAAGCACATTACCTTATTTAGATTCAAAAACTGACAGCCACAAAGTTGCAGGCATTACCTTCGTTGAAGAAGTAAAAAAATCTGGTCATGAAACCGTGATCCCATATGAGAAATATATTTTAGATAACGGTTTAACATTAATTCTTCATACTGATAAATCAGACCCATTAGTGCATGTAGACATGACCTATCACGTAGGTTCAGGTAGAGAAGAGGCGGGTAAATCAGGTTTTGCTCATTTCTTTGAACACATGATGTTTCAAGGTTCTGAACATGTAGCAGACGAACAGCATTTTAAGTTAGTAACTGAAGCGGGCGGTACCATGAATGGTACAACTAATAACGACCGTACTAACTACTTTCAAACGGTTCCAGCCAATCAGTTAGAAAAAATGTTATGGCTAGAGTCTGATCGCATGGGCTTTTTAGTGGATGCAGTTACGCAAGAGAAATTTGAAGTACAACGCGAAACGGTAAAAAACGAACGTGGTCAACGTGTTGATAATCGTCCTTATGGCCGTGTAAATGAACGTATTTCACAAGCGTTATATCCAGAAGGGCATCCGTATTCTTGGCCTGTTATTGGTTATATGGAAGATTTAGATCGCGTTAACGTAAACGACCTAAAAGCTTTCTTTTTACGTTGGTATGGCCCTAATAACGCAACCTTAACTATTGGTGGCGATATCAATACTACCGAAACATTAGCATTGGTCAAAAAATACTTTGGTAGTATTCCTCGTGGGCCTGAAGTAAAAATGCCAGAAAAACCCACTTTTGAAATAAAAGAAGACCGTTACATTTCAATGGAAGATAATGTTCATCTGCCACTTATATATATGTCGTATCCAACGGTTTCAGTACGCGACGAAGATGAAGCGCCACTCGACTTATTATCAAGCATACTTGGTGGCGGTAAAACGTCATTGTTCTATAAAAACTTAGTTAAAAATCAACTCACGGTACAAGCATCGGTCAGTCATCCTTGTTCAGAGCTTGCCTGTACTTTTAATTTGTATGCTTTGCCTCATCCAGCTTCAGGTAAGTCGTTAGCGGATATAGAAAAAGTAATGAGAGACACATTAGTAGAATTTGAATCACGTGGCGTAGAAGACGATGATTTGATCAAAGCAAAAGCAAATATGGAAGCGAGCTTTGTGTTTGGCTTACAAAGTGTGCAAGGAAAAGTGAGTCAATTAGCTGCCAATCAAACCTTTAAAGGTAATCCTAACTATATTGAACAAGATATTGCTCGCTATGCTGGTGTCACTAAAGCTGATGTTATGCGTGTGTATAAAAAATATCTTAAAGGGAAGCATGGCGTAATTATGAGTGTTGTACCTAAAGGTAAGCTTGATATGGTTGCAGCACAAGACACCTTTAAACCAAAAGAGAGAACTTTTGATCGAACAGCCACCACTTCGGCAGACGCTATTAAAGTACGTAAGGTTAAAGACAACTTTGACCGGAACCTTATGCCTATAGCTAAAGCCAATAAACCTGTTGATGTTCCGCAAATGTGGCAAAGGGAATTAGCTAACGGCATTAAAATATTAGGTACTCAAAGCACAGAAACGCCCACCACATCGTTATTACTTAAAATTCCTGCGGGTCATTACTTTGAGTCTAAAGATAAAGCCGGTTTAGTAACGTTATTAGCCGCTATGTTAAATGAATCAACCACCACGCGTAGTGCCGAGGATATGAGTAACGAGTTAGAGAAATTAGGCAGTTCAGTTAATATTTCCTCAACGGATCATTACTTAACCATTAGTGTAAATGCATTAACTAAGCATTTAACTGAAACAATGGCGTTAGTTAATGAAAAGCTGATGCAGCCAGCCTTTATAGAAAGCGACTTTGTACGTAACCAAAATAATGCGATTCAAGGCGCTATAAACAATAAAAAAGATGCGGGTTACTTAGCTGCAACGGCTTACCGACAGCTGTTACATGCAGACAATATAGCAGCCACACCAAGTGGTGGTTCTGAAGCTAGCTTGAAAAACATTACTTTAGCTGACGTAAAAGCGTTTTATAACAAACAAATAAAACCTAAAGACGGGCAAGCTATTGTTGTATCTGACTTACCTGAAAAAGACATACTTAAAGTATTCGATGTATTTAAAACATGGCAAGGTAAAGGCGAAGAGCTTGATTTGACGTTACCTATATCTGATACAAAAATGGGCGTTATTTACCTTGTTAATAAAGACGATGCGGCACAATCCGTTATTCGAATAGGTAAGCGCTCAATTACTCAAGACATTACGGGTGAGTTTTATAAATCGTACTTAATGAACTTTCCTCTAGGTGGTGCTTTTAATAGTCGTATTAACCTAAATTTACGTGAAGATAAAGGCTATACCTACGGTGCTCGTTCATACTTCAGCGCAGACAAACTAGCCGGTGCTTATACAGCCAGTGCTGAAGTAAGAGCTGATGTTACCGACAAGTCGATTGTTGAATTTGTAAAAGAAATTAAAAATTACGCTGAAAACGGTATTACAGCAGAAGAGCTCGCTTTTATGCGTAAAGCAATAAATCAAAAAGATGCCTTAAAGTATGAAACCCCTCATGCAAAACTAGGCTTTTTAGCGCAAATTTTAGAGCATGATTTAACGCCAGATTTCGTAAAAAAACGTACCGAAATTGTAGAAAATATTACAGCTGAAGAAATTAACGCCTTAGCTAAAAAACACCTTAACCTGAAAGAAATGCTGATGGTGGTAGTAGGTAATGCTAGCGTATTAAAACCGCAACTTGAAGCATTGGGGTATGAAGTGATTGATTACGATATTTGATGGAGTGATTAAGTTAAATATTAAATACGTAATAGCTCAATTAAAAAACCTGCAATAATGCAGGTTTTTATTTATATAACAGTAAATTAACATCTATAAAATCGCATACCATGGAAAGTATATGCAGCATCGGTAACTTTATATGTCACATCAAATAGAATGCCTATGTTCATTATACTGCGCATCTAATATTCCACTATAAGAAACAAGGTTCCCCAAAAGAGGGTAAGTAAATGCAACATGGAATTTGTATTTCCCATTTTCAATCGTTTTAAATGCTTTAGACTTGGGGATTAGCCATAGTGGTATTGGAATACCAAATAATGAAATATGTAAACAACGCCAATACCAACCACCATTAATAATGTCTACTGTTAGTTTCATTGTTATAGGTCCTGTTTTTTCTAACCAATAGCCATTGGTAATATTATTAACAGGGGTAAATAATGATGCTACAAGGTTATTATCATTAAACCTTCTGTTCCAGTGTAGACCTTTCTTTGAGTGTGAAATAGCAACACGTAGTTTATGTACTCCTTGTTCAGGAAGTTCCATTTTTTTAGCTAATCGCTTACCTATAAAACCTGATAAGCCGGTGCCATAGATTATATCAACATCACCTAATAACTCTCCTCCAAATACATGAAGCTTCTGTAAAAGGGGATCTAAATTCACAAAATCTTTATCAAACCAGTGACTGACTATCTTGTTTTGCAAATGAACCTCTGAAACGGTAAATAACTAGGAAATATAAAAGGGTATAGAAACGTGAAAATGCGAACAACATTTATTTTTAATAAAATGTTTATACTGTCCATTTTTTTTACACAAATTTCATAATAAATAAAAAAGTATATTGAATACAATGCATTACAGTGTGGCTTGATTTGTGCTTTATATTTTATAAATACAACAAATAATTGGAACATAAACATGAAAAAATATTTAGCATTGATAGCTATGCTTATAATTTGCGGAACAGCAAATGCAGGACTAATAACTTTGTCTGAAACTCAATCACAAACAGTTGCTGGAGAAAATTTTGTTTTTAATTTTTCTGCTTTAGCGCCTTCTGATGGAAGTGGTGGTGTATTGGAGTTCTTAATTAGAGGTGATTTTACTATTGGTGCTACCCTTGGTGAATCCTTTGATTTTGATGTTGAATCTGTTCTAAGTGGTTCTGGAATTCAAGCGACAGCAAGTAATTTGGTTACAAGTTTTAGTAGTGATGATAATTTATTTAAAGTGTCTCAGAGCATATCTGCTGCAGATTTAAATTTATTGTTGAATGACTCTTTAATAGTTGTAAATGTGGATTTTGCAAGCGGTGTTAACCTAAACCTAAGCACAGCATTTATTACAACTAGTATTCAATATAACGACACACTTACATCTGTCCCTGCGCCAGCATCACTAATATTATTTGGTCTTGGTTTAGTTGGATTTGCTTTATCAAGAAGAAAGTAATTAAGATAAATTAAATATGTTATTTTTTAATAGGGCCAATTGGCCCTATTTTTATACATTATTTATAACTTTCTACCTAATCGCTTTTCTATTTGTTTTTTTTCCCATTCAGGGCTGAAAAAATTGAATACTTCAAATACAGAAAGCCCGTGTGAAACAATACCAATACCCCAGAAAATAGCGGTCCATATAAACCATATATGATTTGGGTTTGTAAACATATTCACTAAAAACAATCCCACGATTACACATACATAGGTAACTAAATGGGAGTAAAAGTCTTTAATATCTTTTACATGTTTAATGGCGCTTTCTTCTTCGTGTGAAATTGACGCATGGCCTGCTGCTGATTGTGGTTGAGCTGTATCGTTGTTCATATCGTTCTCCTGTGTTAAATCAGTTATCTCTACTTCAAAAACAGCAGCTAAAGACTTTAAAGATTCAACACTGGCATTTTGACCTCGTTCAATTCTCTGAATGGTGCGAATACTTAACCCGCTAAATTCAGATAATTGCTCTTGAGACCAGCCTTGTTGTAACCTTAATTTTCTAACTATCATTATTTCTTCCTTAGCTGTTATCTGTTTCGTAGTTTGACTGATAAATGATGCTTTGCACCACGTCACTAACACGTCAGACATATGACAATACTTTAATATCAATAAGTTACCATTTATCTGTGGCAGGTTAAAGTCATGTTTATTATTGTAAGTATTAAACAAACCATATAACTTTTTCAATATGTTGCATGTATATTGGTTTGCAAAAAGGATATTTTATGAAGTAAGTGTGACTTTATTGTTGGTATAAATAAACCACAATTAAATGTGTGCCTGTTAGGCTCGCGAAGATATTGTTTTGAGTTTGGCAGGCCGGCTGTATTTTTAATAAGTGATCCGCAGGTAATTTAATTACTTCTTTTGTATCACTAATGATCAACTCAGCATCACGATATAAGCTGTAAACAAAACATAAATCGGCTTGTTCTAGCGGATAATTAACTAGTTTATGTTCAGCTATTACGTTGGTATTAAAACCTTCTGTACGGGTAATAACATTAAAATCGGTAATGTCGCCTGAATGTAAATTACCTACAGTTTTATCGTCACCGTTAAAGGTAGCCATATCGAGTAGGTTATTTAGCTTATCTATTTTACTGTCGTTGTGCTGTAGGTTAATACCGTTACCGTCAATTAAAATTAGGTGACGGGTATAGCCAGCAAAGTTTGAAAATACGCCATCTTCAATCACACTGGCTATACTTAAACACCAATCAAAATCATCTAATGTTCCCCCTACATTTATCGCCAGTTCAGTGGTTTCACCTAAGCCGTTTTTCCACGGAACTGTTTTAAATTGTTTAGGGGGAATAATTTCTATCACATGTTTCTCAGTAAACTCATTAGATAATGTGTTTAGCATGAAAACGTAAATGGTTTTCAATAAAGCTGGCGATAAAAAAGTAGCTGTGATCATAGCCCTCATGCTGATTTAGCGTCAGGTCGTAGTTAACACTTTTCGCTGCTGCTAATAAGTTTTCAGGTTTAAGCTGTTCTACTAAAAAATTATCAGCTAAGCCTTGTTCAACTAACATGGGTAAGTGTTGTGCAGATTTTTTGATGAGTTCACATGTGTCGTATTCTCGCCAAGCTTCTACATTGTCACCTAAGTATGCTGTTAATGCTTTTTGACCCCAAGGGCAGTTAATAGGATTAACAATAGGGCTAAAAGCAGATACCGACGAATAGCGTGATGGGTTTTTAAGTGCAATAGTTAATGCGCCATGGCCGCCCATTGAATGTCCGCTAATGGATCGTTGTTGTGAAACAGGAAAATTAGCTTCAATTAAACCAGGTAACTCGTTTACCACGTAATCATACATTTGGTAATGATCCGCCCAAGGTGCTTGAGTTGCATTTACATAAAAACCAGCACCTTGTCCTAAGTCGTAACCTTCATCATTGGCGACATCTTCACCACGCGGGCTAGTGTCCGGACATACAATCGCCATGCCTAATTCAGCGGCAATACGCTGCGCTCCGGCTTTTTGTACAAAGTTTTCATCAGTACAGGTTAAGCCTGAAAGCCAGTATAAAACAGGAACTTTATTAGTTTCGCTGGCTTGGGGTGGCAAGTAAATAGCAAATTGCATAACACAGTTTGTGCTACTTGATTGATGAGTAAACTGCTGTTGTTTACCTTCAAAAATTTTAGTTTCGCTCGTTTTTGTTAAAGTAGAGTCAGTTAACATAATATTATTTTCAGCCATTTTATTTATGATCAAAGTGAATTACGCTGCGAATACTCTTACCTTCATGCATTAAATCAAAAGCATCGTTAATGCCTTCAAGAGACATAGTATGAGTAATAAAGTCGTCTAACTTAAATTCGCCCGCTAAGTAACGCTCTACATATTCAGGTAACTCAGTGCGGCCTTTAACCCCACCAAATGCTGTACCACGCCATACTCGACCAGTTACTAATTGGAAAGGACGTGTTGAAATTTCTTTACCTGCCCCCGCTACACCAATAATAACCGACTCGCCCCAACCTTTATGGCAACACTCAAGAGCTGAGCGCATAATGTCAACGTTACCAATACATTCAAACGAGTAATCTACGCCGCCATCGGTTAATTCTACGATAACGTCTTGGATCGGTTTGTCGTGATCTTTCGGATTAATACAATCCGTTGCGCCTAATTTCTTAGCAAGTTCAAATTTGCTTTCGTTAATGTCTATAACAATAATGCGTGAAGCTTTTGCCATGGTTGCGCCAATAACGGCTGAAAGGCCAATACCACCTAAACCGAAAATAGCAACCGTATCGCCTTCTTCAACTTTAGCGGTATTCATTACTGCGCCCATACCTGTAGTAACACCACAACCTAATAAACACACTTCTTCAAGTGGTGCTTTAGGATTTACTTTAGCGAGTGATATTTCAGGTAAAACGGTGTACTCAGAAAACGTTGAACAACCCATGTAATGATAAATAGGTTGGCCGTCTTTATAAAAGCGTGTAGTGCCGTCAGGCATTAAACCTTTACCTTGCGTTTCACGTATTTGCTGACACAAATTAGTTTTACCCGACAAACAGAATTTACACTCACGACATTCAGGTGTGTAAAGTGGAATAACGTGATCGCCAACCGCAACGCTAGTTACGCCTTCACCAACTTGTTCAACAATACCACCGCCTTCATGACCTAAAATAGCAGGAAAAATGCCTTCTGGATCTTCTCCCGAGAGGGTAAATGCGTCGGTATGACAAACACCCGAAGCAATAATTTTAACTAATACTTCGCCTTTTCGTGGCAGCATTACATCAACTTCTTCAATACTTAAAGGTTGATTAGGGCCCCATGCTATGGCGGCTTTTGATTTAATAAATTGGTCTGTCATGATTAATACCTTTAATCTGCTTATTACCTAATATATTTAATGTATTCACATAAAAATTAGGGTCTATGGTAATTGATGGATCTGCTGTTGTTAATTCAATTTCAGCCCACTCAGATGTAGGCGTGATCCATTTTTCTTTATTATTAATAAATATTTTAACAGGCATATTAAAATCTTTAACGGTATTACTCCATTTTATTTTTAATATTTTATCTTTAACAAAAAACTCAAAGGTAGGAATTCGTACATCTCTTAAGTATTGGTTAAATACTTTAGAAAAATCTAGGCCAGTATGCTCATTAATATAATGTTCTACTTGTTGAGTAGTCACCGTTTTATGGAAAAATTCTTTATTCAAACCGCGTAATAGATTACGCCAAGTGGTATCGTTATTCACGATTTGTCTTATGGTATGTAACATATTGGCACCTTTGTCGTACATATCGCTTGAACCTTCTTGATGAACATTATACTTGCCAATAATTGGGCTCGTATTTTGAATATTCAACCGTTGGCCTCTAACATATTCAAAGGCTTTTTCTTTGCCAAAATGATATTCAACAAATAGGTTTTCTGAGTAGCTCGTAAAGCTTTCATGTATCCACATGTCGGCAATATCAACACTGGTTATATTATTGGCAAACCATTCGTGTCCTGTTTCATGCACAATAATAAAATCAAACAGTAAGCCAACACCTGTTTGACTACGGTCTGAACCTAAATAACCGTTTTTATAGCCATTGCCATAAGTCACAGAACTTTGATGTTCCATACCTAAATAGGGCGCTTCAACTAGCTTGTAGCTATCTTCATAAAAAGGATAAGGACCAAACCAATATTCGAGTGCTTCAATGGTGCGTTTAGCTTCTGCAAATTGCTTTTTGGCCTTGGTTAAATTATCGCGTAAAACATAATAATTCATATCAAGTTTGCCGTTTTCGCCTTGGTAAACTTCATTAAAATTAACGTAATCGCCAATGTTAATATTTACGCCATAATTATTTATTGGATTAGTTACTTTCCAGTGATAAGTTTTCGTTTTAGCGGTTTTGTTATGTTCAATTTTAATTAATCGACCGTTAGATACATCAAACAAATGCTCAGGCACTTCAACACTTATTAATACGCCGTTATCAGGTTCGTCGTAGGCATGGTCTTTATTAGGCCACCAAATACTAGCACCTAAACCTTGGCAAGATGAAGCAATAAAATCGATATCGTTTTCGTCTTTATTCCACGTAATACCTCCATCCCAAGGTGCTTTTACCGCTTCTTTTGGAATACCTGAAAAATGCATCACTACTGCATATTCTTTACCTATTTCGGCATTAGGCTGAGTATTAATAAAATACGAATAACCTTGTTGAGTAAATTTTAAAGCTTGGCCATTTTGTGTGACTTTTTCTAATATCAAAGGTTGCTGAAGTTCTATTTGCAGAGGTTTTTGTTGGCTTAATACACGATACTTCATGGTGTTAGTGCCTGAAATAGATTTACTTGCAGGATCAACGTTAATATCAAGATGGTAATGAGTTAAATCCCACCACGCGCGTTCTGGTGTAATAGAACCACGTAAAATATCTTGTTGCGAAACTTCATCGGCAGCAGAAAAAAGTTGTTTGGCAAAAGCTTGTGGTGCAAAGCATAAAATAAAAATGAGCAGCGAGCTAAATAGAGTAGTTATTGTCATAGTTGTTACATATCAGTTGTTATCCTTTCAAGATAATATCAACGATATTGGGCATTACAACACCATAACCGTTGAAATAACATTTGCGTGCGCTTAAGTGTTCACGTTAGAATCATGCTACGTTTAGCTTAGGCTAACGTAGAAAACTTGTCGGAGTGCCAAAGGGCTGAGATCGCGAAAGCGGGAACCGTAGAACCTGATTAGATTAACATCTGCGAAGGGAACAAGTACAAACATCGAGTATCTATTGCTTGGTGTTTCACTCGTTTATACCAAAAATATACCCAATACAGCTCCGCCTATTTTTTATTGATTATAATTAAATAAGGTGAGAGAAATGACAACAGAAAACAAACCACAAACCAGACGCGAAAAACGTGAAGCTGCTGAAGCTTTTCTAAAAAACGTGTCAGATCAATCGTTTCCTAATTCAAAAAAAGTGTATGTGCAAGGCAAAATTCACGATATCAAAGTGGGTATGCGTGAAATTACCTTAACAGACACTTTATTGCCTGGTAGCGCAAAAGATAATCCTCAGTACGAAAAAAATGCGCCACTATGTGTTTACGATACCTCAGGTTTTTATACGGACGAAAACGTAGAAATTGATGTACACAAAGGTATTCCGCGTTTACGTGAAAGCTGGATTGAAGGCCGTAACGATGTTGAAGTACTTGATTCAAAAACATCGGTTTATACTCAGCAACGTTTAGCTGATGAAGGTTTAGACCACCTACGTTTTGAACATTTACCTAAAGTACTACGTGCTAAAAAAGGTAAAAACGTTTCGCAAATGCATTACGCCAAACAAGGTATTATTACGCCAGAAATGGAGTATATCGCCATTCGTGAAAACCTTAAGCGTGAAGAAGTTAAAGACGAAATGTTACTGCAACAGCACAAAGGTCAGTCTTTTGGTGCGAGCATTCCTGAGCAAATTACCCCTGAATTTGTACGTGATGAAGTGGCTCGTGGTCGCGCAATTATTCCTGTAAATATTAACCACCCTGAATGTGAGCCTATGATTATTGGTCGTAACTTTTTAATTAAAGTAAACGCCAACATTGGTAACTCAGCGGTAACTTCTTCCATTGAAGAGGAAGTTGAAAAGCTGGTTTGGTCAGCTAAATGGGGCGCTGACACCGTAATGGATTTATCAACAGGGCGTAACATTCATGAAACTCGTGAGTGGATTTTACGTAACTCGCCAGTACCAATTGGCACCGTACCTATTTACCAAGCGTTAGAAAAAGTAAACGGTGTAGCTGAAGACTTAACGTGGGAAATTTTCCGCGATACCTTAATTGAACAAGCTGAGCAGGGTGTTGATTACTTTACGATTCATGCCGGCGTATTATTACGTTACGTACCTATGACGGCTAAACGTGTAACAGGTATTGTTTCGCGCGGTGGCTCTATCATGGCTAAATGGTGTTTAGCGCATCATAAAGAAAACTTTTTATACACTCACTTTGAAGACATTTGTGAAATTTTAAAACAGTACGATGTGTCATTCTCATTAGGTGATGGTTTACGTCCCGGTTCGGTGGCAGACGCTAACGACGAAGCACAATTTGCTGAACTACATACGCTAGGCGAATTAACTAAAATCGCTTGGAAGCATGATGTTCAAACCATTATTGAAGGTCCAGGTCACGTGCCATTGCACATGATTAAAGCTAACATGGAAGAGCAACTTGAACACTGTGGCGAAGCGCCATTTTATACCTTAGGCCCATTAACGACTGACATTGCACCGGGTTACGACCACATTACTTCTGGTATTGGTGCGGCTAACATTGGTTGGTATGGCTGTGCCATGCTGTGTTATGTAACACCTAAAGAGCATTTAGGTTTACCCAATAAAGACGATGTAAAAGAAGGCTTAATTACTTACAAAATAGCGGCTCATGCTGGCGATTTAGCGAAAGGTCATCCGGGTGCTCAAATTCGTGATAATGCGATGAGTAAAGCGCGTTTTGAATTCCGTTGGTACGATCAATTCAATATAGGTTTAGATCCTGAAACAGCTAAGTCTTACCACGATGAAACCTTACCGCAAGAATCAGGAAAAGTAGCTCACTTTTGTTCAATGTGTGGCCCTAAATTCTGTTCAATGAAAATATCTCAAGAAGTGCGTGATTACGCCGCTGATTTAGAGTCAGGTCAAAAGATTGAAATTCAATTATTAGATGAAATGATTGTATTAGACGCATCTGCAGCAGCCCAATCTGAAGTAGAAAAGGGCATGGCAGAAAAATCAGCTGAATTTAAAGCCACAGGTAGTGAAATTTACCACCCTGCAAAAGCGTAATAATTGTTGTGAGCATTAATATAGCCATTATTGGCGCTGGCTTAATGGGAAGACTTATAGCCCTGTCGTTAATGCGACAAGGTTATAAGCCAACCTTGATAGATAAAGACGACACCAATGCACGTAATAGTGCAGCTTACGCGGCTGCAGGATTACTTACGCCACTAGGCGAAGCTATGCATTGCGAACCTAATATTGTTGAAATGGGGTTGGAATCTCTCAAGTTGTGGCCAGAGTTTTTAGCCACACTTGACGAGTATACTTTTTTTCAGCATGAAGGGGCTATAATGGTCAGCCATACGCAAGATCAAGGTGATTACTTACATGTGGCTCGTTACCTTAAAAACCATTACCCACAATACCCAACACAAGCATTAAATCGACAACAGCTTGAATCTCTTGAACCTGAATTAGGTCGTTCGTTTAACCAAGGACTGTATCTTCCACAAGAAGGTCAAATAGGTAATCGAAAGCTGTTAATTGCCTTAAAAACCCAATTACAACAATCATCCGTGCATTGGTTAAGTGAAACCGAAGTGGTTGATATTGAAAATGTTGAACGGGGTTGCCTGTTAACTTACCGATCTGTAAAAACTAAGGATGCTAAAGCAATTACGCAAACATTCGATTTAGTCATTGATTGTCGAGGTACAGGGGCAAAGTCGTTGTCGAGTTCGGCTAGCGGTAATAATAAAAGTAATTTGAAAGATTTACGTGCAGTACGTGGCGAGCTATTTCAGTTGTTCGCACCTAACGTAAATATTTCTCGACCTATTCGGTTGATGCATCCACGTTATCAATTGTATATAGCACCTAAAGGCAAAGGGTTTTATGTTGTAGGAGCAACCGAAATTGAAAGCGATGATACTTCTCCAATGACGGTTCGTTCAGCGATGGAATTACTGAGTGCAGCTTATAGTGTTCATCCGGGGTTTGCAGAAGCCAATATTCGACAGCACGTTAGCCAGTGTCGTCCAGCTTTTAGTGATAATCAACCTAAAATTATGACCAACCAGCGTCTTATTCAAGTAAATGGCTTATATCGTCATGGTTTTTTAATCGCTCCTGTTGTACTTAAGCAGCTTGAGTCTTTGATTAGTGTTTTAAAAGAAAGCTATAGCAAGGGTGAAGAACCTAATGAAAGTGAATACTCACATTTTAAGTATTCACATTTATTGCCTATTACTTGTAGTGAGCAAAGTCGGGTAAATGAGATAGAGAACATAATCTAAGATGAATATTTTTATTAATGGTGACCGATTTACCATCGAAAATAGTGAACACAGGAACGTTTTTGTTGCTAACGCATTGCAGCAATTTTTAAATGAAGATCAACAACAAACAACTTTTGCCGTAGCGCTGAATAGCGACTTTGTCGGTAGGGGTGATTATGGCAGAACCCCGCTTAAAGAAGGCGATAGCATTGATGTGCTATTTCCTATTCAAGGTGGATAACGCGTTAGGTATTAATTTATGTCATTAACAATTTACGGACAAACATTAAATAGTCGGTTACTTATTGGCAGCGCGCTGTATTCGTCGCCTCAAATAATGAAAGACGCCATTTTAGCCAGTGGTTCGCAAGTGGTTACTTTGTCGTTAAAAAGACAAAATCCAGCAGATAACTCAGGCGTTAAAATTTGGCAATACATACAAGATATTGTTGCCCAAACTAACGGATTTTTATTACCGAATACGGCTGGCTGTAAAAGTGCGAAAGAAGCCATAACACTCGCCAAAATGAGTCGAGAAATTTTCGATACTGACTGGATTAAGCTCGAAGTTATTGGCGACGATTACAATTTACAGCCAGATCCCATCGAATTATTAAAAGCAACCGAGCAACTGATTGCGGATGGCTTTAAAGTGTTACCCTACTGTACTGATGATCTAGTACTTTGCCAAAGGCTGAGTGATTTAGGTTGTGAGGTGGTTATGCCTTGGGCCTCGCCAATAGGAACAGGTAAAGGATTAATGAATCCTTATAACCTTGAAACTATACGTTTGCGCTTACCTAATACCACGCTGATTTTAGATGCTGGTATTGGTAAACCGTCTGACGCATGTTTGGCTATGGAAATGGGTTACGACGGCGTACTACTCAATAGCGCAGTAGCTTTAGCGGATAATCCGGTAGCGATGGCAAAAGCGTTTGCTTTGTCGTTACAGGCAGGGGAGTTGGCCTATGTAGGTGGTGTTATGCCAGAGCGACAGACAGCTCACCCATCGACACCGACATTAGATACGCCGTTTTGGCACCAAAATAGCTCATAAATACTGCGATAATTGACTATTTTGTTGGCTCACTACTTGCTGTATCAATTAATTAGAGTGATATTTTTTATTATAAACATTAAATAATTTGAGAGTTGAATATATGATGACATCTAATAAACCGATTGTTTGGACTATCTCTGGCAGCGATTGCTCTGGTGGCGCTGGAATAGCAGCTGATATTAAAACAGGTCATGCGCTTGGGGTTGATGTTTGTCATTTAAGTACAGCGAATACGGTGCAAAACTCTCAAACTTTGCTGTCGGTTAATCCTGTCGATGTAGACATTTTAGCGCAACAAGCACAGTTATTATTAAACGATAAAATGCCAAGTGTGATCAAAATAGGTTTGCTGGCGAATATTGAACAAGTTGCTTGGTTGGCCGATTTTTTGGCGACGTTAAAGCAACATCATCATTCCATTAAAGTGGTGTACGATCCTGTTGGTCATGCTTCGGTAGGTGGTAAGTTTTCTAATTTATCTGTAGTGGAACTTGCACCCTTATTGAGCGTTATCGATGTTATAACGCCTAATAGTCAAGAAGCACAATGGTTAGCAGGTTTAAATAGCGACAACATAAAAAATTTAGCTGAACGCATTATTGGATTAGGTGTAAAATCGGTCATCATAAAAGGTGGGCATCCATTAACAAAGTGTGTACCTAATAATATTTCTTGTTTAGATTACTGCTTACATACCTTAACAGATGTCGACTTAAGTAAAATGAGTCAAGACAAAACCATAGAGTACGGTTTACGCTCAATTAAAGTTGATACTGATTATAGCCATGGTGGCGGTTGTAGTTTTGCGAGTGCATTCGCTGCTTTTGTTGCTCATGGTCATTTGGTACGAGATGCTTTTACTTTGGCTAAAGCTTTTATTAATAAAGGGTTAAGTAAAAACAAAGGTAAACATGATCACTACGGCGCTTTTGAACAAACCACTTGGCCGATTCAAAAAGAGTATTTTCCCGTAGTTTCAACAGATATTAATGACAAATACTGCGAACTTAGCGCATTTAAATCGTTAGGTTATACACGAAACAAACAAAAGTTAGGTTTATATCCGGTTATTGATTCACTTTATTGGTTAGAGCGTTTGTTGCCGCTGGGGTTACATATTGTTCAGCTACGCATAAAAAATAAAACTGAAGCCGAGTTAGATGCAATTATTGCTCAAGCGGTCGAATTAGCAAAAAACTATCCTGATACTCGCTTATTTATTAACGATTACTGGCAGTTGGCAATAAAACATGGTGCTTATGGCGTACATATTGGTCAGGAAGATTTACAAACCACGCCGCTTGATCAAATACATAAAGCAGGTTTACGTTTAGGTATTAGCACCCATGGTTGTTACGAGTTTTTATTAGCACAACAGTTAAAGCCCTCGTACTTGGCGATTGGCGCTATTTATCCAACTAAAACTAAAAACATGACAGGGCAAATTCAAGGCGTTGAAAACCTAGCTGATATTTTAGCGTTAAGCACTGATATTCCAGTTGTTGCGATTGGTGGTATTAATCATGAAAGAGCGCCTGAAGTTTTAGCAACAGGCGTAGATAGTATTGCGGTGGTTACTGCTGTTACAGAAGCTGAAAGCCCTGAAAATTCAGTAAGATTCTTTCAAAATCTATTAGCCTAATAGGATTTATTATTAAGGAACTAACTGATAAATATTACCGCTAGCATAATCTGCTGTATATATTTCACCTTTGGAATTTAGTGCGAAAGTTGAAAGGTTAATACCTGTGGCATCAAATAGTTTGATCGGAGTGGAAAAATCCGGAAATCTTGTCGCCCAAACACCACCTAAAATAAAATCAGCATATATATAATGGTTGTGTAATTCAGGTATCAATTTGCCTGTATATACATAGCCGCCAGTAATCGATAGACCATCTTTATGTGTGTAAGTTACTTTAGGTAAAGTTAAACCTTTTTGGTTACAATCTTTTTCGGGTTTAAAGCATTCATCACCTTCCATTGTATTCCAGCCAAGGTTTTGTCCTTTTTCAACAACAGAAATTTCTTCAATTTTACTTTGGCCTACATCAGCAACAATTAATGTGTCGCCAGCAAATGAAAAGCGCCAAGGGTTTCTTAAGCCATAAGCCCATATTTCTGGCCTAAAGTTAGCCGTTGCAATGAAGGGATTATCTGTAGGAACAGCATAAGGGACTTTGTCACTGGTATTAATATCAATACGTAACATATTGCCGAGTAAGGTTTTAGTATTTTGACCATGCCCTTTTGGATCTCCGCCTGCGCCACCATCACCCATGCCAATATATAAAAAATTATCAGGCCCAAAAGCTAGTTGTCCGCCATTATGGTTTTGATAGGGCTGTTTAATTTCTAAAATAATTTTTTCGTTAGATAAACTATAATTTTCAGCGTTTTTGTTTAAAGTAAATCGAGAAACTCGAGTTCTACGTTCACCTTCTTTTGGAAAGTAGTTAATAAATAAAAAATTATTTTTTGTGTGATCGGGATGAAATGCTAGGCCTAATAGCCCCATTTCAGTGTCACTTTTTACAGCGAACTCATGTACGGTATGTATTTTTTTAGTTAATAGATCCGTAAATATTAGTTTTCCTTTTTTTTCTGCTATTAATAATTCTATATTTGAATCAGGAAAAAATTTTACATCTGTAGGTTGCTCTATGCCTGTTATCACTTCTTTTAACTGTACTGCTTGGGTGTAAAAAGAGATAAATAAGACGATAAAAATACTGAGTTTCATTTTTATTTCTTTAACTGTATGTACGGTGATTTGATATTACAGATAAAAAAAACATAAATAAAATATATATTGTTAATGTTCAACAAAAATGGTTTTTCATCATATTAAATTACTTAACCTCAACTCGGGTTAATGAATGTTAGATAATGAATTAAAATTATTATTTATCAAAACCTTAACCTGTACCGTTGTTTTCCTAAGTTATATTAGTCTCTCAACATTGATATTTTTGTGTATAACAAGGCGAATTTAGCATAAAAATAGCTTGTTGAGTAACTTTGCTTATCCCGAGCTGAGGTTACTTATTATTAATTACATACAGCTTAGCGAAACGTGGAACTTAAGGCTTCTAAGGCGTTAGCATTTTCATTCACTTTAATACTGCTTTCGTTAACATTTTCTGCACTTTCTGTGTTTTGTTTTGAGATAATATCAATAGCATGGATGTTTTTATTAATTTCATTGGCTACAGCACTTTGTTCTTCAGCGGCGGTTGCTATTTGAGCGGTAATATTACTCACGTTATCAATCATAGATTTTATACTATTCATGCTTGATTTCGCTTCGTTCGTGTTTAACACACAGTTGTTGGCATCATCACGACTGACAAGCATTATATTACTCCATGAAGTTAATGTGCTTTGTAATTCAACTACTGAGTTACGAATATGCTCAGTGGCTGATTGGGTTCGACTAGCTAATGTTCTTACTTCGTCGGCAACAACAGCAAATCCTCTACCTTGCTCTCCTGCTCGCGCTGCTTCAATAGCTGCGTTAAGAGCAAGTAAATTAGTTTGATCGGCTATACCTTCAATTTCATCCATTATTTTGGCTATATTGGCAGCATCTTGAGTTAAACTTTGCGCATTCGATGCAGCGTTTTCGACTTCTTGTGAAAGCTTACTAATTTTTATTTCGCTTTCATCAATCGTATTTATTGATTTATCACACTGTTCAACAATATCTACCACTTTATCATGCGCTTCAGCAGTACTCTTACTTACTTCATTTATTGTGGTACTCATTTGTGTAATGGCTGTAGCTAATTGATCAAGTTGATTATTTTCTTCAAGTAAACCATTTAATGTTTGTTCTGATGACTGAGAAAGTCCTGAAGCTAAACCGGTTAATACGGTGCCAGAGTCATGGCTGCGACCTAAAATAGTCCTCACTTTGGCATGTTGTAAAAGAGATGGGTAATTTAATAATGCGCCAATACCTTTACCTGCGAATAATAAGCGTGAAGGGCTGTCGTATTTTTCTTTAATATTTTTAACATGTTTGGGTAATACGAGCATTTCCTCAGTAAAAATAGCGATAAACAAAATAAAGCTAATAAGCTGAATGACTGCAGCTGAAACACTGTAATTTATACCTATAAACACGGTACTGAGTGTAATAAGTATTAAAGCGATAAGGCGTTTTAACGGAATGTTTATAGAGAATTCAACCGATATTTTTTTGTTATTTAATTTGTCGTACAATTTAGTCGCTGCAATTTTCTGTGCTTGACTAGGGCAGGTGCGTACAGACTGATAACCAATAATTGTATCGTTTTCATATACAGGTGTAACGTAGGCGTCTACCCAGTAATAATCTTTTTTGTTTTTACAAAGGTTTTTTACCATGCCTCGCCATGAATCACCTCGCTTTAATTTCGCCCATAAGTCTTCAAAGGCTGCTTTCGGCATTTCAGGATGGCGGACTATATTGTGATGCTGACCAATAAGCTCTTTGGGCGAATATCCCGATATTTGAGAAAAGTTGTCATTAACGTAGGTAATATCACCCTTTAAGTTAGTCATAGAAATTAATTGTTCTGATGATGCAAAGGTGACTTCATTGCCGAGTCCATTCATAAAAAGGGATCCACGTTTTGTGATGTATAAGGTTATTTTCTTAATACATTAAAATTATAGGGTTATCGTATAATACTAGCAGTTTTAATGGGGGTAGTATAAAATTGGAAAAATTTTTTTAATAAAAACAGTATGGTTTTGTAAGATAAATTTTACTTATAAAAAAACCACTATAAATAGTGGTTTTAATGTTGGTTGTGTTAGCTGTTTTACTTTAAAGAAGCAATATATTGCGTTAGTGCTTCAATATCAGCGTCTTCAAGTTTCATAGCAATATTGCGCATCATTTTTGCTTTGTCGTTTGCGCGTGTACCCGTACGGAATTTTTCAAGCTGAGATTTAATGTAAGCTGCACTTTGTTGGCCAATAACAGGGAAACCTGCTTTATCCATACCTTGACCTGTAGCACCATGACAAGCAACACAAGCAGTAATTCCACGAGAGGCATCACCACCTAAATAGAGTTTTTTGCCCTTTTCATTGGTTGTATCTGAACCAACAGCCATTTTTTGTGAAGCAAAGTATGCACCTAAGTCTGCCATGTCTTGTTCTGATAGCGCCATTGTCATACCACCCATGATTGGATCTGCACGACCTTCTTTACCACCCGACGACATACCTAATTTAAAATCAGCAAGTTGTTTAGCGATATAAGCTGCACTTTGTCCTGCTAATTTAGGGTATATGGCAACTGCTCCATTACCGTCTACGCCATGACATGCTGCACACATAGCTGACTTGCCTTTACCTGCGTCAGCGTCGCCTTCAATAGCTGATGCCGTGTTAAGTGCACCTAGTCCTAATAATAGTGTCAAAAGTATTTTTTTCATAAATGACTCTCTGTTTAACGCTAATAATTAGCGTGTCATGGGTTAAGTAATTCGATTGGTATCGCTAGATGAACGCATTTTACACTAATTTAATGATTGTTAAATATATTACCTTGTATATTCAACAAAATTAATAAAAATAGCGAGCGGCAAAGGCAAGTTGTCTTTCGGTTAAATTTATTGGGTTGTTGGTATACATTCGCCCTGGGCGGTAGCTATCAATCCAGGTAAATTCAGTAGATAAAAACCAAGGTTTTGATAAGCGATAGGTGTAGTTTAAGGTAAATGCTTTACCGCGTTCGGTGTTGTTGTCGCCTATTGTTTTATCGTTATCTTTTATGTTGAATCGTTCTATACGTGAGGTGATTCTATGGGCTTTAATGCGTTTTGAAAGGGCAATATAACCATTAGTGTAATCGTTATTTACAACATCGGTTTTTAAAGGGCTTTGCATGAGTGTATCACCATGTAATAATTGACTCGTTAGTACAATGCCTTGTGGTAATAACCACGTTAAATCAACATGAGTAAAGCGAGTTTTCCACGCATATTGACCATTGTCTACAATATAAGGTTTGCCGTTGTTGTTGTAATAGCCTGCAGAAATAGCGCCTTTGTTATGGAATTTAATTTCAGCTCGAACATGTCCTCCAACTCTATCGTCTAATTCTAAAAAAGGATCTGAGCTTGAGGCTTGTTCGTATAAGTCGTAGCCTTGCATTCTTGCTTTAAAGTATGGGAGTTGTATTTTTTCCGAGTAAAGGGTTTGCCGATTACTGATGGTCCAGCCATGCCAAGAGAGCATGCTGCCTGCGGGGTCATTATTTACAAAAGCGCTTACGGTTAACGATAAATCGAATGGGTCTTTATTTATTCTTCCTAAACGGGTCAGGGTAATTTCGTTACCTAACACTCTAATTTCTTCACCTATCCATGTATTTAAGCTTGATGAGTTTAAGGTGTTTTTACTGGCCCATGCGTATGCATTGTTTTCGAGAGATATTTTAGGATAAAACACGCCTAGTTTTGATTGCCACCGATAACCAGAAGCATTAGGTAAACCTGAATATTTAATATAGCCTTCGGTTAAGCCTAGTTTAAATTTGCCATTGTTTTTATAGGCGTTAGCTACGGCATGAACACTTAAACCATTATCCCAGCTTAAGGCTATTTCGCCCCCCGCTTGTGCAAGAGAAAGGCTTTCTCCGTCATTTAATGCAAACTTTCCGTAACCACCTTGTGTATAACTGCTTGTTAAGGAATCGGTTGCTGTTGCTCTTAAGTCTAGTACCCCATGAAATGTACTTTCCATTTCATAAGCGCTTGCTTGGTTTAGTACCGCTAAGCTTAAGGTAAATAAAAGAGTAATAAAGTGTTGTTGCACGCGTTAGCCTTTTTCAACGCTCAATACGTCTTGTTTTTTCATCCAAGTAGTAAAGTCGTTTGTGGGTTTAGGTCTGCTAATAAAATAACCTTGTCCAAGTTCACAGCCTTGTTTTGCTAACCAGCGTAATGCGAAGTCGTCTTCAATTCCTTCTGATACTACAGATAGGCCCATGTTATGAGCTAATTCAATGGTTGATCTTACAATAATTCGGTCGTCTTCATCTTCATGCAAATGTTGCACAAAAGACTTATCTATTTTTAATTCGTGTACAGGTAGCTGTTTTAACTGAGCTAACGATGAATAGCCTGTGCCGTAATCGTCTATCGATATTTTTATGCCAGCGTCTTTAAAACGTTGTAGTAGCATAATGGCAGATTCAGGATTATCAACAACTGCGCTTTCGGTAACCTCTAAGGTAACTTTATTGGCAGGCACTTTATTTGCTGCAATGGTGTTGCAAATAAATTCGTAAAAATCAGACTCTTTTAAATTTTCAGCTGAAATATTAACAGCCACGTTAATATCTATACCGTCTTCTCGCCAAATGGCTGATTGGCTAAGTGCTGTAGCAACAACCCAACGGGTTAGGCTGTTAATTTGACCTGTTTGTTCGGCAATATGAATAAAATTGTCTGGCGGTATCATGCCTAAGGTGGGGTGATACCAACGTACAAGGGCTTCAGCATGAGTAACAATATTGGTTTTTAAATCAAGCTTGGGTTGGTAATGCAATTCTAGTTGGTTGTCAGAAATAGCGTGTTTGAGGTCGTTAATTAGGTTCAGGCGTTCAACGCTATTTACATCTAACGACTTATCGTAACATTGGTAATTTTTATTGTTTTTTCTGGCATTTTGTAAGGCCGTGTCAGCCATTTGTAGTAGTGTTTTATCTACGTTGCTGTGTTCAGGAAACGACGAAATACCAATACGTACTTGCAGTTGTAAGTTAATTCCACCGTAGTCGCAGTGAGCTTCTAATGCGGTGTTAATATTTTTAACGAGTTCAGCAATTGAATGTTTATCTTGTTTTTCAAAAAGTAAAATAAATTCGTCGCCACCAAGGTGACACAATAGGGTGAATTGCGAGAGCTTTTTTAGTCTGTCAGCGGTTCGCTGAATAAGCCAATCACCTACGTCATGCCCGAGGGTTTCGTTTACGTCTTTCAATCGACTTAAATTAAGATGAAATAGCTGAAAGCTGGTTTTGTCGTTAATTAATTGGTTTAACGTTTTAACTAAAATATTTCTGTTGGGTAATTCTGTTAAAGGGTCGTGATTAGCTCTGTGTGTAAGTTCTTGCTCACGCGTAAGTACGGCTTGTTGCATGAGGTTAAATTCGTCAGCAAGCTGTCCAAGTTCGCTACTGTCTTTTAATTCGATTTTTTGTTGATAATCACCACGGGCGATCATTTTAGCTTGTTTTACTAAACGTTTAATGGGCTTGGTAATAGAAGCGGCAATAATATAAGCACTTGTTAATGAAAGTAATAGGGTGATGAAAGTAAGAATTAAAAACTGCCACCATTGTTCTTGCAGTAATTTAACAATATCGGCTCTTAAACCGTACATAGCTAAACCAAATTGTTGATCGTCAAACTCAGTAATTAACTCACCAATGGCTATGTATTGCTCAGGGGTTTGTCCGTTAACAATGTTTTTAGCAAAGTTAATGTCGGCATCAGGATTTGATGAGGCAATAAGTAACCATTGATTATTTTGGTTAAGAATAAAATCAACTTCTAAACGCGTAATGTCTAAAAAATGAGTCGCTAATGTTTGATTAATTTCAAAACCAAAAGCTAACCAACCAATAGTGCTAGTGCCTACAGAAAGTGGCGATAAACTTAATTGATACAAGATACCGTCAAGCATATACAAGTGCGATTTTTCTTGGCTTTCTAACCAATCAGTATGTTTAAATTGGCTACCGAGTTCAGAACCTTTTTGAACTTTAGTTTTTGCATTATCTAGATGAGAAACTTGTAGTTGGGCAGTTATGTCGCCGTTTGCTGAAATAGCCATAGCAAGATCGGCATTAATACGCTTACGGTGGTTATTTAAAGCAAATAGCAGGCTGCGTGTATCGTCTTCAAATACGTCTTTTATACCGTAATCTTTTGCGGCAGTTTCAGCAAAGGCCGCTAAATAATCGCGACGACTATTAAACTGCTCTGTAAATATGGTTTTAGCCGTAGTAAGCCTATTATTAATTTCTTGTTGTTCTTGTGCATTATTACCTTTAATTAAGGTCCATAATGCAATCGACTGCACGAGTAACAGTAATAAAACAAAAAATAAAAATATTTTTGTTTGTAAGCTTTTCACATTAAGCATAATTGCTTATCCCTAATTCGGGTTGTTTAATAATCAGACAAAAAATCGAAGTCGTCTCCATTTTGTTGGCTAGGAATTTCATCCATAGGTTTTGATAACTGCATCGTTACCGCCATAGAACTATCTAAGTTAATCGTTTTAGTTATTCTATTGTTAACCTCTGTCATTTGTGGATGCCAAACTACCACTTTATATTGACCTGATTTATCAATAACAATTTCAGTATTACCGTTTTTATCTGATTTTGCGAAAAAAGGCGTGTCCACAATAAGCATATAACCACTCATCCAGTCATGAATGTTGCACCCCATGGATACTTCGCCCGCTTCGTTAAAGTCGTTTTTTATCACTTCTTGACCTGAACGAATTTTAACTGAAAACTTATTGTCACCAACGGGTGAATAGATATGGTGGGTAATATTGTCTTGGTTATTAAATTTAACTTTACTACCCAATTGCATAACACTGATGTAAGGAATAAAGGCTTTATTTGCTTGGCCTATTTCTAAAGTGTTAGTGTTTTTTAATGTGGCTTGATGGCCAATCGGCTCAACATATACCACCATGTTTTCTAATGGTTTTTGGTTAGTATCAACAATGTTAACCGTAAGAGTGTTGGTAGCATTAGCAAAAAAAGAAGGCGCACAAATAATAAAAAAGCTAATAAATAAGAATTTTATTTGAATAGGTAACTTATTAAACAACAGCTTATTCCTTGTGGTTAAATAATTAAAACAGGTAAAGCAAATTATAGTAACAATACGCAGATAAATAACAACAAAGATTAAATATATAAATTTTAGGCATAAAAAAACAGCATATAAAATGCTGTTTTTTTAAAGTGAGAGACGCTTTATTTTAATGTAGCAATAAACTGCGCTAACTCATTAATGTCTTTTTCAGATAAGCTCATTGCAATGTTACGCATCATTTTTGATTTGTCGTTTGCACGCTCGCCTGACTTAAATTTAGTTAATTGAGACGTAATATACTCAACACTTTGGTTTGCTAATGAAGGGAAACCAGCGTTAGCCATGCCTTTACCCGTAGCACCATGACAAGCAACACAAGCGGTAACTGATTGGTTTACGTGGTTAACTTTACCACCGTAATAAATTTTACTACCAAGTTCAGAGCCTTTACCGTTTCCAGCCAATGGTTTTTGTGCTGAAAAGTATGCTGCTAGTTCAACCATGTCTTGCTCAGAAAGAGGAGCAGCCATACCCGACATAACAGGATCTTTACGGTCACCATTTTTAAGCTCTGTTAATTGCTTAACAATATAACTTGCATGTTGGCCAGCTAACTTAGGATAAATCGCCACTGTAGCGTTACCACCTGTACCATGACACGCTGCACATACAGCCGCTTTCTTTTCACCTGCTAATACTTCTTCAGTAATTGCCGCAACAGTAACCTTTTTCGGTTTAATGTTAGCAACAGCCTTTGTATCAGCGAAGTAAGCGCCAATATCTAAAATTTCTTCGTCAGTCATTTGGCCAGCAAATTGATTCATCGGATAGTTAGAACGATTTTCATTTGCTTTAAAGTTATGTAATTGTTTTTGAATATACTCAGGATGTTGTTTAGCAAGATTAGGGTAAATAAGTACTTCACTGTTACCGTCTTTACCATGACAACCAATACAAGCACCAATGCTACGAGATGCATCACCTAATTCGTATAAACTTTTACCTGCTACAGCATCAGGTTCGTATTTAGCTACTGGAGCTGCGGCACTTGCGCCTGCGTCCCCACCTGCAGCACTCGCGTCAGCTGCTGTACGAGGTAAACTATTATAATATGCACCAATGTCAGCCATGTCTTGTTCAGACAAACCTGCAGCCATAGGCCCCATTACAGGATCGCTACGGTCAGTACTATTTTTTAACGCTTTAAGTTGTTTAACAATGTAGTCAGCATGCTGACCCGCAAGATTAGGGTATGCGTCACTCGCACTAATACCATTTGCACCATGACATCCAGCACATAAAGCAACCTTGCCTTTACCTGCTTCAGCATCACCAGAAGCAACGGCAACATTCATACCTGTAAAAATTATTAATAGTGAAAAAATAAAACGTTTCATTGAATAGATCTCTTCTTGCCTTAACTAAGCAACTTACCTAATTAAAAAAAAGTGTTTAAAAAAACTGGCAGTATTTTACACAAATAATTGCACCGTGTAATAAACATAGTAAAAATAAGGTGATATTTTATCTATTTTTTGAATATAAATGAAAAAAATAGATATAATGGCGATAATTATTACAGTATTTGGAAACTACCTTGTCATCATCAAGCATAAATTTACACAGAGCGACGTTTACACTTAGCGCGCCAGACATTCGTCGGTTGCCTGATGATACGGGGATAGAAGTCGCATTTGCTGGTCGATCTAATGCCGGAAAATCGAGCGCTTTGAACACCTTAACTAATCAAAAAAGCTTAGCTAGAACCAGTAAAACACCTGGAAGAACACAGTTAATTAACGTGTTTGAAATTGCAGAAAACAAACGTTTAATCGATTTACCTGGTTATGGTTTTGCGCAAGTGCCATTAGAAATGAAAAAGAAATGGCAAAAAGCACTAGGCGAATACCTAGAAAAACGCGAATGCCTAAAAGGATTAGTGATCTTAATGGATATTCGTCATCCGTTAAAAGACTTAGATAAAGATCTTATTCAATGGGCTGTAGATAGCGAATTACCTATTTTAGCTCTATTGACGAAGTGCGATAAATTATCTTTAGGGCAAAGCGCGACTGAAGTACTTAAAGTGAAAAAAATACTAAAAGAACATAATGCTGATATTACTGTTCAAGCATTTTCATCATTAAAACGCACTGGTTCAGAACAAGCGACTGCGGTTATTCAAGCATGGTTTGAAGGCGACCTTAATGAAGACCTAGCGCAAGACGAACTTATTAAAGATTAGTTTGAGCATAATTAAACAATAAGGAATCATTAAAAACCTTATTAACACCAAAGCCTTGCAATAATACTGCAGGGCTTTTTTATGTCTTGCTTAAAGCGGGAATGATAAAGATAATTTTTATACCTACTTGATATTAAATAGAAAAAACTAAATTTTAGGCAAAAAAAAGCCGATAACAATAAGTACCGGCAAAATAAGAATAAGTTATGGGGAAAACTTACAATTCAATAAACTGTTCGCTAAGAACCCTCGCATTATAGAGCATGTACTCTAGTAAAGTAAAGCTTTTACTCTAAATAAAGGAGGGATTTGTGGAAATATGATTTAATCAGAAGTATTCAAGCATAAGTTTAAATGACTTAAATAGTTAAAAAAGCAAATAAATACTATTTTTATATGCAGCCATCGAGAAATTCTTCTTTCTACAAGAAAGCGGGATTAGATCCGCCTTTTACACATCCATCAGTTGTGTCTATATTTTTAAGTCATTGATCTAATGATAACAATCACGTAATGTCGATGTTAATTATAAATTAAAGGGATTAATGGCCTTTGTAGAAAGGCGGATTACATCCTCATATTAAACTTTTAGGCTTTTGACCAATACAAGGAGTTAAAATTGGAATTTGATTACGCAAAAATACTATTTGTGGTCGTTACTACAGTTGTAACAGTAGCAATTACTTTTTACCTTAAAGATTTCCTTCAAAAGAAAAATGAATATAAAAAGTTAAAAAATAAGCTTGAAGCAGTGGCTGGGAGAAACGCTTATATTGTATATACAGGTGCTGGCAGTGGAGTAGGATCTAATTTATATAAAATAACAGATATTGATGAAGGTGGTATTACGTTAAAAAATTCATTGCAGACTATTTTCATCCCACCTTTATTGCTTTTAAATTCACCAATGGTTGTTCCTGATGAAAATTATGAAACTCTTAAAAAGGAACATCAAGCTCGGGAAGTTGAAGCTGTTGCTCAATCAATGTTTCAGCCTTTACTTGATAAAATGATTGAGGGAATTGAAACTGATCTTAGTGATGATGAAGGTGAGTTAAGTTCACGAATAGAAGTTAGAGTAACTCAGATTTTAGAATCTAAAGGTGTTTTGTCGCAAGTTTCAACAGCGGAATTAAATAGACTTAAGCAATTAGCAAAAAAAGCCTAATAAGAAAATCAACTAGGACTAAAAACAGTGGGCTGTTCGCTCCGCTCCATTTTAGCCTGTTATTTAGGCGTTAGCCGTTTTGCAAATTTTGGAGGTAATCCACTAACTCGTGAATATGAGTTGAAGGGTTATCAGTAAAATTATTTTCGACTTCAATTAAAGCTCGTAGTGCATTTTTCTTAGCAAATTCAAGTTGTTGTAGTAATGTACAAAATACTTTTTCATCTCCTTTAGAATATTCAGGCATTACTTTTTTTAATTCTTTTAATACTTCGTTAGAAATACTTGAGTTACCTGAGGCACTGAATGGTTTCGTTGTATATTGAAAGTGGAGTAATAACCAATATTCAAAACAAGGAATTGAAACAATATGAAAAAATAACCCCGCTGGTTTTTTTAATGCTATTTTAGCTTTCGTTTCTTCATAAGTTTCATGGGAATCTTTATCAAAAACACAGTAAATTCGATCATAGCCATCTCCCTTATCTTGTTCAGTCTTTGCTAACTTTTCAGCTCTTCTAAGAACACTTTTAGGGCTAGAGCCACATGAACCATCAATTTCAACATTTGCAGAATTTAGTTTGTAATAATTTACAAGCTCAGTGAAGTAATTTGGTTCTGTTTTTTCACCTTCACAAACGATAAGTACTTTGTCGTATGAAGAACGTCTAGAAGCTCTACGTTTTAGATCTCGAGTAGCTTTCGCTTTCCTTTTATGGTGCAAATCTTCCGACCCCATTTTACGCTCCTAATTTATTAATGTTCTTAATAAATGGTAAAGCGCCATATCTCCCTGAGAGATAGCTCACTTCTAAATTTTCACGTTCTTTCCTAGGGCTAAAATCAGTTAAAGGGTAAATAGAAGTTTCTTGATGTTTATTTTTTTCACAAAACCAGATTTGATCGCGTCTAAACACATCTTGATTTAGAATAGATGTTTCATGAGTTGTAAAGATCAATTGAGCATTTTTAGGGTTTGTTTTGGTGCTGTGAAAAAGGTTCACTAAATATTTAACCATCTTAGGATGCAAATTATCATGTAGTTCATCAACAATTAAAATATATCCGTTTTGAAGGATATCGATCCAAGGACCAGCAAAAGAAAAGAACTTTTGTGTACCATCAGATTCTTCTGAAAAGTCTAAAGGAACTCTCTTACCTGATTTTGTTTTATGTACTGTCTTAATATCAATTACTTCCTTTCCTTTCATCTCTCTTGAGATTTGTTCTTTTACAATATCTGGTAATTCATCAGGAAGAGATTTAGGATCAAACTTCTCAGATTCAATTTCGATATCATCAATATTAAAATCAGCAGACTGTAAAAAATCTAAAACTTGTTTTTTTGTTTCATCATTTTCACACAAAGATGCGGTATAACTAGGCCCCCAACCACTAACATTAGTTGGACGTAATTTTTCTTTAAACCAATTAAAAATAGGTTTAAGTTGCTCACTATTTAATTGAACAGCAGTGGATAAAAATAATGCATTAGAGCGGGTGGAATTCATCCACACACTTTTTGTACCTAACAAGTGCTCACTAAATTTATAATCATATTGACCATTTTTTGTATCAAAAACTCTAGAAAACCATCTCTGAGGTCTAGCTTTAGGATATGCAATTAGCCACTCTTCTAACACTTTATATTTTGTAGCCGAAAAACCATATTGGAACTTAATCCCTTCACTAATAAAAATGACTTCAAACTCAGAAGCTTCATTCATTGTTTCTTCGTCAAAAAGGTAAGGCGTGATTGGTAAAGAGTCTCCTTCTTGGATATTAGAAGAGGAGTTTCTAACAATAAACTCCATTTCCATTAATGCTCGGATTATGTTTGATTTGCCAGCAGCATTCGCACCATAAATAACAGCCGAACGAAGTAGATAAGTATTAGTGGCTTCTGGCAAAAAAGAGTTATCTTTTTCTAACTCATCACCTTTTGCTTTTACCATGCTAAATACTTGCCTCTCTTTAATAGAGCGATAGTTTTTAACTGTAAATTCAATTAGCATTTTTAGGGTATTCCATAGTAATATTTCTAAAGTCATGGTAGCACTAATTCGTAATAGCCTTCCAGTTTTATGTGTTTTTTTGACAATAAAATACAAAATATCGACTTAAAGCGGCTAACAAGTTGCTTAAACGGAGAAAAAACAGTTGGCTTTTGCTCGTCCTTCGCTAATTTTAGCTAACATATTATTTGCCTATTAACAAGGCGCTGGTTCGAGGTAATTGAGTATATGGAAGCACTCATTAAATTTTCTAAAAATATTAGATGTATATTTGAAAGTAAAAAAGATCAAATTGATCTTCCTTTTTTCTATAGTTTTCCGAAAAATTCATGTCAAAGTGCAACCTGTTTCCACGCAATACTTGTTCGAGAAAAATTCCAACATATGCAAGTGGTGCATGGTTATAATCGAGAAGGGGACGAAAATCATTATTGGTTAGAGGTGGAGGGCTTAGTTTTTGATATAACATGTGATCAATTTGAAACAATCTCTATTCCAATTTATGGTGTGAAAGCACACCCAATGGCAGCTTACTTCAACCATGTCAATCGATTTTCGGTAGTTAACTTTGTCGTAAATTATCTTGAAAATGTTGCGGATATTGAGTTGTTCTATAAAAGCAAAATAAACATTCTGAGCTGGCTTGAAACAAACGGATAACAAGTGACTTTAACTTAAAGTCTTAATGATCAATCTATTTTAGCAACAATTAAATACTATTTTTAGTGTCACAATAATTATTTTCAGCGTCTGCTTTAGATCTGGTGTTGGCATAAAATCATGGAAAAATCGACAGGCTGCTTTGAGCTCAGACTGTGTGAAAACTATTTTTAATTGGCGTAATTCAATAATATCAGAGAGAAAATACTCTGTAGATTAAATCCTGTTGTAAGTTTGGTGCCAAGTTACTTATTAATTTACGTAGCGTGACATAAAAAATTTACGCAGGGAGTTCTCACACAGCCTGAGCTTAAACTAGCCCCATAGGTATGTAGTGAATTTGGGTTAGAATTGTCCTTAATATCATCATGGTTTCACAAAAACTTAATGACCGCTTATGGCTAGTTGAAGAAGTATCTAATGATCACTAGCTTAATGTTAACAAAGATACGAAAGCGGACATTAGTATCGATAGTTTTTTGGTCTATTTGCCAGTGTTAAGAATACGTTGAATAATACGCATTAAATAGCCGTTGTAACTTTACATGAAATTAGTTTGATAATATCCTATCGGTAATGGAATCAACTTAAACGGAACTTAGTATGTCTTGGACAAAACTCAATAAAAATATTACCCCTCATTCACTGATGGCATTAGATGCCAACACCTGTAGAGATTATGGGGTAAAATTAGATCATAACTTTCCTTTTCAAAGAGTTAAATTTACCTGCCAAGCTTTGGCAATGCTCGCCCAGTTAAACGATTACGACCAACACATGGTGGTAAGGGATATAGAGCAAATTTGCGCACACCCTAATGCTAAAAATTCATTAAAACACAGCCGCAACCCGTTACGTCGGTTATGGCGTACTAAGTACCCTTTTCGTAATTATCATTATTTGATTCAATACGATTTAAAAGATAATCAAATTAATATTGGTGATATCCTTTTTGATGAGCAATTACAGGGGAGAAAAAGTACCTTTTCGGCCGAGCGTACCATGCTGTATGAAGTAACACGAGAAACCTTAGCTACTTATGATAAAGCTAAGGACAAAGCAGGAATAAGGGAACTACAAGGCGCTTGGACTAATGAACCTCAAGCAACCACGCAGGTGAAGACTGCCCATGCTGCTGTTAATGGTATGCTAAACGATGTAGTAAAAGCGGCATGGTTAATGGGTACCCATTTAGATACTGCCTACCAAGGTGATGGTATAAAAGCCTACACGCTCTTTCATAACCCAACTGATAATATGGCCCTAGATGCTGCTGAATGTGTGTTTGATAAACGCTTAGGGCGTAAATCACATAATGCCCAACATTTAGCGGCGGTATTGGCGCAAAATAACCAGCAAGGTAAAAAAGTGAAATGGGTTGCCCATAGCCAAGGGGCTATTATATTTTGTGCGGCGTTAGAGCATTACCGTATTAAATACGGTAAACCTTTAACCACTCAACAATTAGCTATACATGGCTCGGGCGCTAATCTTGACCGACTTAAACGCATGGCGAACGGTGCAGGTTTAACTATTAACAACATACGCAATAATCCTTTTGACCTAGTACCAAATATTACTAACGATATTTCATCAAGTAGCTTAGCTCGTTCAGTTAAATTTATGGGATTGACATTTGGCGACGAAGTAGGCGCTAGCCCACATACCTTACCCTTTTTAGGTCTTGAAACGTATGCAGACCAACTACAGTTGCTAGGCAATATATCAAAAGCAACCACGGTAAGAAAATTTATTAAAACGCTGCCTAAAGGTGACAGTAGAATATAATGAATATCTTCAAATTAATGAAAGCTTATTGGCGAGGTTTTGTCGGTGGGCCTGATTTTGATCGTGACGTTAACCATCGCTTTATTTTAGAAGACAAGCAACTAAGTATTAAAGTGCCTGATAGTAATGTAGTGGCTTCTCCTAGTGATATGAATATGATTTTTCCGCATTCTTCAAAAAGTTGGTTTGCTGAAAAAGCTAAAAAATATCGTCAACATTCTTATGTACATATGATGACCGAAAACTGGATGTACATGCCACCTATTACCATATTCCCTAGTAGCGAATATGGCATGTTAAGTTGTCAATTACGCATTAAACAAGTTAATCACATTAATGTTTTAGATAAAGCTGCATTATCGCATTATGTGACGCAATCTTATATTGATTATCATAATGCCCCCAAGGGCGAAAATACGAAAATTCGTACTAGGGTTGAAGAACGATTAAAGAAAAGCCCTTACACTTGGTCTCAAGATGAAATAGAAGCAGAAATTGCAATGGTCATTGATCTTCATGGTAACCAACCATTAGCACCAGCCATCATTAAAAGCTTTAATAAAACCGATTGGGTATTTTATAGTGAAGTCAGAAACAACAGCTACTATCACAATGACTTTTATTGTTTGCCCCTAGGTGAACATAGCTTTTTAGAAGTGGAATTTGCGCACCGCGTTGACCGGTCTGATAAATATAAAAAATGGAAAAAAGATGCCTTAGCAGCACAAGAGCGTATTATAGCCTCAGTTTATCTTGATGATTTACCGCAAGAACCTTCGATTGAGCATAGTATTGATTAAACTCATTAAAGCTTATTGGCGTGGTTTTGTCGGTGGCCCTGATTTTGATCGTGACGTTAACCATCGCTTTATTCTAGAAGATAAACAACTAACCATTAAAGTACCCGACAGTAATGTAGTTGCTGCACCTAGCCCTGTCGATGTTAGTTTTCCGCACTCTTCAATTGACTGGTTTACTAAACACGCTAAAAAATACCATCAACATTGCTATGTACATATGATGACTGAAAATTGGATGTACATGCCACCCATTGCCCTATTCCCTAGTAGCGAATATGGCATGTTAAGTTGTCAATTACGCATTAAACAAGTTAATCACATTAATGTTTTAGATAAAAAAGCATTATCGCATTATGTTACGCAATCTTATATTGATTATCATTACGGCCCGGATGGCACCAACACAGAACTTCGAAGAAGAGTGGTAGAAGAATCGAGTAGGATGGCAATGCCATATGAACCAGATGAATTAGAAGAAGAAGTTGCAGAATATATTAAGCTTCAGGGTCGACAGCCATTAGCACCTGCCATCATTAAAAACCTCAATCAAACGGATTGGGTATTTTATAGTGAAGTCAGAAACAACAGCTACTATCACAATGACTTTTATTGTTTGCCCTTAGGTGAGCATAGCTTTTTAGAAGTAGAGTTTGCACACCGCGTTGACCGGTCTGATAAATATAAAAAATGGAAGAAAGATGCCTTAGCAGCACAAGAGCGTATTATTTCCTCTGTTTATCTTGATGATTTACCGCAAGCGCCATCTATTGAGCATGGCTCGGTCTCTAAATTAGAGGCTAAAAGTGATCATCAAGGTTGTTGACTGAATATCAGGTATTATGATTGAAAAACAAAAAATTAATAAACTCTCATTGTCTTGCATAAATACTAAACAAGCCATTGCAAAAATACAGTAAAGGTCACACGCTCTACTGTAATAAATAAAATGGCTAACAGCCTCATCTTTATGAGTAGAAATCAATATTTAACGTTTTTGAACTGAAGTCTTATAAAACCTGCATGTTAATGCACGTGTATAGTGTTAGATGAATGATGTGGATGAAAATTATCTAAATAACCTAAACTTGGCTTAATAAATGTTCTTCTAGCCGCTATTTTTAGTCACTTCTGCGTTAAATTCACTTGCAATAGGCCAGCTATTGACGCGTAAATTTTCCTTGAATTAAGTAAAACTATCAAGCTAGAAGCAACCGAGTTTTTAGTGATTACTTTTCAATGAGTTAACTATATCTTAAACCGAACTCAGGTTAAATAATACGCGCCATTCTGTAGGAGATTTTCCATTTAAACGCCTGAAAGCTGCAGAAAATTTACTTGGATTTGAATAACCTACTGCCATGGATATTTCGGTAACCGTATAACCTTTACCTAGCAGCTCTTTTGCGACTTCCATTCTGCGCATGGTTAGATACTCAAAAGGAGCATAACCCGTTGCGGCACGAAAAGTACGAGTAAAGGTACGAACATCTAAGTTTACTTCTTTGGCAAGGTTTGCCACACGTAAATTAGAATCTAACTTATTATCAATGAATTCAAGTGAGCGCTTCAAACGATTTCCAGAAAGCGGACTTACCGGGCGAGACAGTACAACTTTTTTACGGTAATTAACTAATTGATTAAAGATGACTAACAAGCCTTGTTCAAAAAAGGCACTGGTTAAACCGTTCATTTCAGCGTCTCGCCAAAGCGCTGTCATCACTGAAGTAATGAGGGGGTTTCTATGAAATTCAGATGCTGCAGGCAATAAGTCATTAACAGCTATTTTTTCCCCAACAACTTTTTCAAAAAGGGGTAAATCCACCGCAATACCCAACATTGATATAGTTGAATAGTAACCTGTTGCCTTTGAATGAGGGAGCGCAATCAGGGCATCACCTGCACGTATAATCCCCTCAAGATTAGCTTCGTCTGAAAACCTACCCAATTTAGCAACACCGCCAGTGCATAGATTTAGCATTAAACGCGGAGATGCTTCAAAGTTACCTTCAAAGGCATCGAATTGCCCATGGGCGATTTGCAACATGCCATTTGGATCGCTCATAGATATAGAAGGCGTTACACCCAAATTAGTTAACCTAAGATTAAAATCTGCATGTTGTTGTTGCCAAGTTTTAATATTCTCCAAAATAGACTCCCAAATAATACGCTAATGGAGCTACAAGCCCTCAATTGGAGTGGCTGGTATAAGACTCAAACAATACAATAAATACGAATCATTCTCAATTAAAATTAGTCACGTCACTCGTGTAGGAAAATTAAAATGAAGTTATTAGTGTTTGTAAATGTTTGTTGTGTCGCGACCACAATGTGCGCCTCTTTCGCATATTCTCAAGAGAATATCGTTACTGACAAGCCACAAACAATCGAAAAGATCACCGTCACAGGTGAATTACTTGAACGTACATTATTTAAAACAGCAAATAGTGTAGAAATATTAGATGAGGAAATACTAAGGAATCGTGCGGGTTTAAACACTCTGCGCGACGTTTTAGATTCTGCCGCCAATATATCTGTGGTAACCGGAACAGGTAAAGGTCCAAGTGTTCGGGGAATTGACGGAACAGGCGCAGCCGAAAATGCTAATGCATTTTTTGCTGGCAGTCGTTCACGATTAAGTTGGCAAATTGATAATCGTCCCGCTAGTTATAGTGAGGTGGTTTTTGGTGATGTTGGAGTGTTTGACTTAGAGCGGATTGAAGTACTGCGAGGTTCACAAAGTACTTTAGTTGGTCGTAATGCCATTGCTGGTACCGTTATTGTTAAGACTAATGATCCGACTTTTAATAGTGAAGGGGCTGTGCAAGTAGCAACGGGTAATCATCAACAGAGCCGAAGATCTGCCATGATTAACGTGCCCCTTATCGAAGATCAAGTCGCATTGCGTTTGTCAGGTGATTTATACAAACGTACATCAGTAGTTAATTACACAGCTTATGAAGGAGTTAGTAATCCAGCTGAAACAGAAGCACTTACATTACGTGGAAAAGTGTTACTTACCCCTGATTTTGCACCGAAAAGTAAACTACTTTTAACACTATCGCATACTGATTATACCAGCCCGAATAGTGAAATTATTGTTCAGCCTTTTGCTGAACATGTATCAAACTTTCCAAATCAACCCGTGCATAACCCAAAAACTACGTCTGTAGCGGCTGATTTTGAAACTGCATTGTCTGATACCATGCGCTTAACCCTCAATACCTCTACTACCAAGTTTAAATTTAAGCGAATGGCTGTGCCAAACTCAAGCAATGCCACTATTGATACTACAGACATTATTATAGAACCGCGTATTTATTATACCGGTGATACTGGGTTTTCTATGGTTAGTGGTTTGTATTATTATCAGGCCGATCAAGATGAATATATTGAATATTGGGGTGGCCAAAACTTTGAAGATAAATCAAACACTTTCGCGGCGTACTCTGAAGGTTTAATGCCATTAAGTCATGATTTTGATTTATCTTTCGGTTTACGTTACGAGCGAGATCATCATCAACGTAATGGTGGTGATGCAACTGGCGAACTGGTTCAAATTTCTAGCGACGAAACCTATACCGCACTTTTACCTAAAATAGGTATTAATTGGCAACAAACTAAAACAACGAGCTGGGGAGCGCAGATATCTCGAGGTTACAACGCAGGTGGTGGCGGAATTACATTCACATTCCCAATTGTTAATTATGAATACGACGCTGAGTACGTATGGACATCTGAACTATACGGTCGCCAAGAATTACTAGATGGCAAACTGTCCTTAACTCAGAATATTTTTTATTCTAATTATAAAGATATGCAATTACCTTTCGACCTAACGCCTGATGACTCTCGTGATGAAGCCTTTGTAGTGCGTAACGCTGATCGCGTAAACACTAGCGGTATTGAGTTAGGCGCCACGTTAGAGATCACATCAGACTTAAATGCTTTTATCAATCTCGGCTTATTAAATACAAAAGTTAGTGAATATTCTGATTCGGGGATTGAAGGTAATCAATTATTAACAGCTCCAAGCGTTACTTCAAGCATAGGTTTAACGTGGACTCACAATAACTGGTCAACAAGCTTAGTAACTCGTTATACCAGCGGTTACTTTACTGATGTTAATAACCGACCTGATGGTAAAACAGATGCTTATATTATTGGGAATGCAAAAATTTCTTATGACTTCGAACATTTACGTATTTATGGATCTATCAATAATATTGGTAATGTTGAAAAAGCCGTTGCCCGTTATCCTGGTAGCGCACCTGAAGGAAGCACAGAAGATGACAGCGCCTTTGATAATGCAGTATTAGTACAACCAAGAACATTCCTAATTGGTCTTGAAGCGAGGTTTTAATACTCATGTCCAATAAAAAAGTTCTAGCATGGTTACATGGCTGGTTAGGTGTGATTTCAGGTTTTTTTGTCATCCTTGTGGCTGGCTCAGGTGCTATGCTCGCTTTTGTTGGCGATCTGTTTCTTGTGCAATACGGAGATGTACTCAAGGCAACACCCAGCACGCCTAATACTCCAATGGTTAATGTCTCCACGTTAATTGCATCAGCGGTTAAAGGCTATGAGGATAATTTTCAAACGGTAGGGGTACTAATGCCCCATAGCCGTGTTGAAGAAGTAGAAACTGCCATGGTGTTTGTTATGCCCACTGGATCACAAGCCAGCGAAGGCATACGCATGTTAAGCGTTGACCCTTGGAATGCTCAATACAAGGGCGACTTTCCTTTAAGTGGAGCGTTTGCGCATGAATTAATAGATTTTCATCATTCATTATTGTTGGGTAATCCAGGCATTATTTTTGTTTGTGTGCTCTCTATATTACTAATCTTCTTTGCGTTGACTGGATTGTATTTATGGTGGCCAAAACACAATAATATTTGGCGTAAAGCAACCACATTAAATTTTCATGATGGAATAAAAAAGACATGTTTTTCATTACATGCATGGTTTGGTGTTTGGAGTTCATTATTAGTTATATATTTTTGCCTGACAGGCCTAGCGTTAGCAAAACCTGACTGGTTTAGCCCTTTATTATCACCACCTAGTTACGCACCTCCCACTAGCGCGGGTTTTGCAAAACAATGTGGTAATAATATTACACCTAGTGATGCTGAAGCTGCGGGTAATAAATATTTTCCTAATAAAAAACTAGCCACTTTTTTTATGCCTAATACAGAAAATGGCCCTTATATGCTGACTTATAAGTCTAACGACGATGAAAACAAGCGTGATGGTGATGGACGGATTTACGTTCATGCATCATGCAGCGATTTAGTACATATAGAAAGAGCAGAGTTGTCAAAAGCATCGGTGAGAATAACAGGCATGCTATTGTCATTACATGGGGGATACACTTTTGGTAAACCTATTGGCAATATGCTTGTGCTATTAACAGGTCTTAGCCTTATTATTTTGGTAGTAACTGGTATGGTGAAATTTTTCACTCGTACTAAAAGTAGAAGACGAAAAATATTACCTACTTCTCAATAGTAAAGCTTTGTCGATATAGTGAGGTTAGTTAATTCGTATACTTAGTTGTGACTTATTGCCTATTAGGGAGTAATACCAAGTCCATTAAGTTTTTTCCCACTCAGCGAGAGTTAAAAGGCTTAGAGGCAAGGCATTAATTGAAGAGAGTGGTTACTCCCTTGTCAAAACCAATAACGCCGCATATAAGCCTTTTAAAGTCGCCCTTGGGAGCTCATTAGCAAACTTATAACGACACAAAATTAATGAAATATAGAATAACTATGTTTAAATAATTTTGCTTGTTCTAAGCTCGCTAATGTAGCTCTGAGTTGAGAACAAACTGAATGGAATTGGTATAAGTCAATTTCTAATATGGATAGAATAATAACTGCTAGAGAAGCATTTATTTAGCCGAGTTCAGGTTATTTACTTTAAAATAAAAACATTAAGAATAGACTATGGCTTAAATAGTCAATAATATCTCGGTGCTTATGTCTATAAGTAGCCCAATATGGAATCCATTTACCTTACTAATAAGGACATTTATGAAATATCTTTTATTAACTATTAGTCTATTCATGCTGAGCGCTTGCGGCGGAGGAGATTCTGACGAAAAAGCTCCCGATACCAACAATCTTCCAGGTGATACAAATAGCTTTACCTTACAAAATATCAGATTTGATGCAAAAGATTTTTATGAAGGGGAGCTGGTTACTGTTACAAAAGGTACTAACTTTGAAGTTCAGTGGGTATCGCCTTCTTCAGCATCCTACAGAATAGATTTATATTTATCGGCTAACGGCGCAGAACATTCTGACAATAATAAAATAGTCGGTCTTAAATGTGGTGGCGCTTCTCTTTCACTTTGTCCGAACGCTACGGGTGAAGTTCAATGTGGAATTGATGATAACAAGTTATCTTGCTCTATTGGGAGTGACTTTTTAGGCAGTGAGAACTTTCTGGAGCAAAATATATCAAGCCTAAAGTTTATTATAAAAGGTTGTGATGCCAATAGTAACTGTGATGTAAAAACGTTTGATTTGTTGGTACAAAATAAAACAGATGATTAAGAATACTGTTGTTAAATATAGTTGTTGAAAAGTGAAACCTAATAAGCAACAACTATGAGTGGCTAGGGTGTCTTTCATTACTTCAATTCGTTATGGCATTAGCATCAATACTTCTGATCCCTAACGATCTATTTCGTAAGGTTTGGCTAGAATTACTCGATGTACCTGTGCTAGGTGCTAAACCCGGAACTAGAGTTGCCAGCAATGTTTGTAATTCATGCTAGAACTTTTTCAACAATTCAACTATCTGTAAGCATAATACGTTCTATATTCCTTTCATGAATATTTTCATCATTTGTAAGTGTTTCTGCACTAACACTCTGCACAATAAGTCGAGTGAGTAAGCTCAATCGAGTTTTAATCATTATCAATCCGTTAGAAAGTTAAAGGGCCGGAGGAAATATATTGATACAAATAATAATGCGAATAATTATTATTTGTAATTATTTTTGTGTGTATTATCTTGGGTAAAAAGATAGAGTTTTTTATAGATTTAGTTTTTCTAATTAATCTATTTATCACCCCAGTGGTATTCCTGTAAGCCTTGTTAAATATGGGATGTAATTATTTTAAATAAATAGGATATTACGAATTAATAAATATTTTTTCCTCCTGTAATTTAAAGTCTTCATGTGCCACAAATTATACGAAGTTAAGAAAATCCGACAATAAACTAGTTGACAATATCTACCAATATAAATATAGTAGATTTTATCAACTAGTTTATCGGGTTTTGTTATGTCAATTAAATTAAAAAATGTACCTATTATGCTTTCCTTTATGTTGCTGATGGTTGGCACCATAACGGCTATTATGACACTCATTAATTTGCAGCCTTCTCAGAGTTTTTTAAATACTTGGGTTGACACTTTTACTTTTGCATTTCTCGTTATGTTACCGGTAGGCGGGGCTATATTTATAACGATCAGTAAGTGTATTAATCAATTTTTTTCTACATGGTCAAGTCTGCAAAAAAACCTATTACAAGGTATTTTAATGGCGGTAATTATGGAGTCTTTAATGGCTGTGGTTAGTATATTAAATAGCCATAGTTATGAGTCAATTACTGAGTTTTCCGGTTACTTTTTGAATACATTACTTTATGCGTTACCTGTAGGTTTAGCCTTATCTTGCTTTATGTCTTTGGTTGTAAAACCAAAACTTGAAAAGCATTTAACAAAAGTTTCAGCTTAAATATTTAAACAACAAGAGGAAGTTATTATGGGTCCAACTATGCGTATGACACAGGTTTTATCAGTGTGTGATTTATCTCCGCACATGAAACGAATTGTATTAACGGGAGATGATCTTTCAGACTTTCCTGAAAAAAAGGAAGGGGGTCATGTTAAAGCTATTTTCCCTAACCCAGCGTCAAGCGATCAAAAGCCTAAGCTTGGCATGTACTTTGGTTTTAAAAAATGGATGCGTTCTTATACAATTAGATCGTTTGATAAGAAAAATTTAGAACTGACTATCGACTTTGCTGTAAATGATCACGAAGGATTAGCGAGTAATTGGGCGCTTCAAGCTAAAGTGGGAGATTATCTTGGTATAGCTGGTCCAGGTGAACCAAAGCACACTGATTTAGTTATAGATAATCATTTGTTTTTGGGTGATATAACGGCGCTACCGGCTATTGCAGCTACTATAGAAAAGTTGTCTGATACTGCTAGCGGGCATGCATATATACAAGTGCCAAACAAAGAAGATATTCAGTCATTAAAAACGCCAGAAGGGATTGAGGTTCATTGGCTTGTAACACCCAATAAGTTAACAGATGATTTTTTAAGTAGCCTTGAATCAAGAGGAAATAACTTGAATAATACGGCTATATTTATAGCGGCTGAAGCAAGTGTTACTAAACAACTAAAAGGTCACCTGAATGATAACTGTGATTATGATAAGTCAAAACTTTATGCTAGTGCTTATTGGAATCAAAAAAGGTAATGGCTTAATTTAACGATTAATGTTTGCTAGAAAAACATGAGTATAGCGTTTTATTATCATTTATTATTACAGGTAAACATTAATACAAGGTCAAGGTTTATGTCAGATTGGAAACAAAGCTTACAAAAAACACGTTACGTAATGGATGCACTATTACTTATTAGTTTTATGTTGGTTTCGGCGCCACAAGCTACAGGTGTTCCGCTACATGAGTGGTGGAGTTTAGTTTTTATTATCCCGTTTATTATCCATCTTTTATTGCATTGGGATTGGATCAAAAAAAGTGCAAGCCGATTAGTCTCTAAAATATCTGCAAGAGAGCGTTTTAATATTATTTGGGATTATTTAATTTACTTAATGATGTTATTGGCTTTTGTTAGTGGATTTTTGGTTTCTGTTGCGTTATTACCAACTGTGGGAATAGATCTAAATATTCAAGATTTTTGGTCTAAAATACATCACGATTCAGCTACGTTATTAATGCCTATGTTAGGTATTCATTTGGCTTTAAATTGGAATTGGATTATTCAATTATCAAAGCGCATGTTTGCTAGAGAGGAAAAAGCATGAAATATTTACAATATCGTTGGCAGTCTCGATTGTTTGTTGTTGCGCTAGTTTCATGTTTGCTAAGTGTTTTACTGGTAGGTTTAGAGTTTACAGGCTGGGCTGAGCAGATAAATCAATTAGGGTATTCTCATGGAGAAAATGAAGGAGGTGAACGTAATATTCCTGCTGCTATGATGTATATTCTACCTTTTATTAAGGAGTTTGTTTTAATTGGAGTACCGTTGTTGCTGACACTTTTATGGATTAAATTGTTTAAAAAGCGCAAGATGTAGTAAAAATACTTAATAGATGTTGTATTGCTTTTAATAATAACGGGTATAGAAGTTTTGTTTATAAGCGTTTAACCCGTAAAATCTTTCTTATTAACGTCAAACATTATTTTTAACCATCTTAGGTTTTCTGGACCAAGGTGTGCTTGTTCATGTAAAGCAGGGTTTTCGTAAGCTTCTTTGTAAACATGGCATATTGCAACTTCGGTTAGTTCTCGCCATCTTTCATCATCTAGTTCAGGAATACTACCATCTGCTAAATTAGGACCTGTTAATGGGTCATGTTGATATTCGCTTGTGCGTAGAGTTAGTTCTAATTCTTGTAAAATAGGGTTAATTACCTGAAGGGTATTGGCGTCTTCAAACTCTTTAGCTATATGCTCTTCGGCGTCTTTTATTGATTTATCGAGCTGATATTGGCTTAATTTTTCTCCGGTTGGTTTAAGGCCATATTTATTTAGAAGCCCGCCCACACTAGGTAATATTGCTTTAGCTGCAATGCCTGCGCCGAGTAGCGGATTTACTATAGCTGCTAACCCGCCAACCAATAACATGCCATAAGTTAATTTTTTATCGAGTGAGTCAATTTGGTTTGCTAGAGATTCTAAACTGCTTGGATTGTTATTTTTGTTTTTTCGAGCCATTTCTTCAGCCGATTGGCGCATATAGCCTTTAAGCATTTCTTCTGAATGTTCATTTGGAAAGTGAAAAATACGGCGTTTGGGTAGATTATTAATTTCGGGAATTGCATTAGGTAAACAACGCATAGTGTGCAGAGCAAATTTATACTCTGAAAGCTCGTAAGGTATAACAAAGTAATGTTTTTCGTCATATTGAATCCCCTTATATTTATCTGACTTTTCAGCAGAAACAAATATTGGTAAGCCATCTAGTTTTTCTTTTACGATGGCGTAATTAGAAGATAATTCCTCTGTTGCTTTGTCTGTTAAAGAACGCGCAGCATTAATTCCTTTTTTGAAGAAGTTTTGCATGAGTGATCGATTTCCTTTGCTTAGTCATTATAAATCAAAATAATATAAAACCCGTTAATCCGAGTTCAGACCATATACGAAAATGAGTAAAGTGATAATGTTTATTTATAACCTTCGCTCAAATACTCAGAATTACGCATACTGCTTGATGCAAGGTAAAGGGAGCAAATATTAAGTGTAGATAGTCGAGTTAATTCGTTTAATGTTTGACTACCAAGTAAGCGATAAAGATAATACGCGTTTTTAACTCTGGGTTAATTAATTTCATCAATGGTAGAAAATCTAAATCAGCTAAATAGTCATTATGAAGAGCAAGGTTATTTTGTGATTCGAAACTATTTTAATGTCACTGAAATGTCGTCTCTTAGAGAGGTGATATTAACGTTTCATGAGTGCTGGAAAAAAGACAATGCTGAGTTTTATCAGACGGAAGCGTTTAACTCTTCTTTAATTACTGGCAGCCAATATTTAAGTTTTGATGACCGAATAAAACTTTTTAACTTTATTAGCTCAAAAAAAGTAATGGATATTGTTAATTGTGTTCTCCCTATTAATCCTGCCTTTATGAATACTCAGTTGTTTTTTAATCCTGTTAACCCTCAACAGAAAGACTTTTGGCATCGAGATTGTCAGTATGATCATGATGTTGAATCACAAAAAAAAGTGATTCATGAAGATCAGGTTTTACATCTTAGAGTACCTTTATTTGACGAACTAGGCATGGAGTTAATTCCTGGTACGCATAAGCGCTGGGACAGCGAAGAAGAATTTAATGTACGAGATGAAAGAAAGGGCAGGTTGAGTAGCGATGATTTATCTAACGGTAAAAAAATTGAGTTAGCCGCGGGTGATTTACTCGTTTTTTCGGCTGACATGATACATCGAGGTTTGTATGGTTTAGACCGATTAGCGTTAGATATTTTAATTTTTGATTCAGCAGCGGATTATGTTGACTACGTAGATGATGATTGTTTACCTGATAGCACAATGCTGGATAAAATCAGTGACCCAACACTATTCATGAATACCATGCGTTTAAAATCGCTAGCACGTTAGTTATTATTTATCGGTACTATCTATCAGTATGAATCACAGGTACTAGCGAACGGTAAGCATCAATTATATGTTGTACTTTGCTGGTGTCACCTTGCTGAATGCGTTGGTAATGATTCAGCGTTTTATGTAAATAGCTTTCAACTACTTTAGCTTGTTGCGGTGAGTGTGCCTGCCATATTGTTTCGCCAACGGGCGTTATCGGCTTATGCTTGTTATGGGCAGATGAAACCAATAAAACTTCATAAAAACGTTTGTTATCTTCCACCAATACTTCTTGCTGCAAACTAAAGTTAAGTTCTATTAGCTTATGGCGTAATGCAAATTGGTGATGCACAGGGCATAGTAAAAAATCTATAGCTAGATTTTGGTGCTTTTGGTAAATAGCTTCAACAAACTGGATCATTAAATCGCCACCCACTCCGGCAATAATCACAAGGTGATTACCTTGGTATTTTTCTAAAGGCAATGTTGCTACATCAAGGCAATGTGTTTCCCATCTTGAAACCGCGTTTGAATAAAAGCGTTGTAGTTTAGTGTCTAGTTCAGCCATTAACTCAGGCACAATATCAACAAAATGAATATGAGTATCCGTTTGTCTATTTAATAGCGCCGCGCCCAAAAAGCCATGATCGCAACAGCAATCCCAAATGTGGGAATACTGTGCGCTAACCATTTTATCTATTTGTTTTAGTCTTTTACTGAGCTTCAAGAAAATGCCTGTTAGTGATTAATCCGTTTGCAATATCGTAAGTTTATTACAAGCCGCGCTCGGATAAACCAACGCTTTGGTTATTTTACCGTGCTGATATTTAATTAAAGGTCGGTTGAGGTAACCTTCAAACTTTCTAAACTGCCACTGCTCTAGCTGGGTGGGCGTTGTCGTTAAATTGGCAATAAACCCCGTACATTTCTGTGCTTTTACTTTGTTTTTCTTAAATATATTGTTATCGGTTTTATCAATAGGTGTTGCGGCTGCAAAGCTTTTTTCGCGACTCGCTGCCACAATGCAAATACGGTGCTCTGCGGCTTTAGCTATTAAGTTATATTCTACTTCGCACGGCTCTTGAATATCAAAAGGAACCAGTAATACGTGAATGTTATTTAACGCTGCAAGGCTAACTATTTCGGGTATGTTGGCATCGTCGGCAGTTAACATGGCTACGTTAATATTGCCTTGTTCTAAGGGTAATTGAATAATCTGTAAGTTATTTCCTAGCGCACTCCACGAATATCTTTGGCAATAATGCAATTGTTGTTGTGTAGCAAATACCCCTTGTTCGTTGATTATGACGGCTTGATGTATTCCTTCAATCACTAAGCTTGTACATACGTATTGAAACGGTCTGAGTTCAGCGCTTATTTGACTAATTAGTTGTGTACTTAAGTTTTCTATTTCAGCGAGTTGTTCGGTGTTATGAGTAATACTTTTATCTGCAATAAAAAATAACTCAGGTAATTGAATAATATCGCTGAGGTTATTTTCAATGTAATGGCATACATCTTCAATCGCTTGTTCGTTAGATTTATAGGTGGCGAATAGTGCAACATTAGCGGTTGCTGGAACCTTGTTATTATCTGTAGTTAAGGGTGTTGTTTTTATTTGTGATTGTAGCGTTTGATAAAGTTGAGGTCGTCGTTGTTCAATAATATTTGTTTCATCGGGTCGTAGTTTTTTAAGGGCGCCTTCCAAGTCTATATCAGCAAAAACAAAGCCTGTTTCATTGTGCGTTATTTTTGCTAATAACTGACCATTAGGGGCTACTACTTGGCTTTGACCAAGGCTAACAAGCGGTTCGTTTGTCTGCTTAGTTCCAGTTAAAAATGGCCCAATTTTATTTGCTGAAGCTAAAAACACCTTATTTTCACAGGCGCGAGCAGGACCATGAATATTATGTTGATCAAGTGAAAACGTGTTCATTGAATGGCATAACAACTGTGCGCCTTGCAAAGTTAAACCACGCGATGCTTCAAAGCTAGTATCTTGGCTGTTCGATAAAAGCCCAATTTTTCCCCAAGGTGTCGTTAATGCTTGTTGTTCTGCGGGATAAATAATTTCACCTTGCGGTGATAATAAGCAAGAAGTCGGATGCTTTTTGCTTGGCTGAATTAGGCTAAGAGTAATATAACAATGATGTTTTTTAGCTTGATCGACTATTTCTTGTAAAAAAGAGATGTTACCCAGTTCAGGAAGAACAATAAGTGATGGTTTACACGCTGCGGTTTGGCTTATTACGTTAATACAATTTGCTAAGGTTTCTTGCGGATCAGATGAAGTGGCAAGCTGAGTAACGGCTATTCGCATGATGTGTTTTTCCAGTCACGAATGATCTTTGAATTGAAATATGAAAGCATAACGCTTAATTGATTAGGCTATTATACCTAATCAATTTCAATGTGCGTGACTTATTCCTTTCAAATACTACGGGATAAATGCTCTTAGGATAAGCTATCGGGTCCAACGCGAACCACTAATTTACCAAAGTTTTTACCTTCAAGTAGGCCAATGAATGACGATACGGTGTTTTCAATACCTTCAACCAAATGCTCTTTGTATTGAATTTTTCCTTCTGTAATCCATTTCATCATAGCTTCGCTAAATTCATTATAACGATGGCCATAGTCATCAAATACAATAAAGCCTTGCATTTTTATACGTTTAACTAATAAAGCGCCCATTAAAGACGACATTCTGTCGGGACCGCTGGGTAATTCAGTCGCATTATATTGCGAAATTAAGCCACATAAAGGAACACGAGCACTTGAATTTAGTAGGGGTAATACAGCATCAAATACTTTGCCACCTACGTTTTCAAAATATACATCGATACCTTGAGGACAAGCTTGGCTAAGTTGTTCTGCTAAATCGCTTGAGTGGTGATCTAAACAGGCATCAAAACCGAGTGTTTCAACAGCGTATTGACATTTTTCAGCACCACCGGCTATACCAATAACTTTACAGCCTTTAATTTTTGCAATTTGCCCAACTAAACTTCCTACTGCACCAGTAGCTGCGGCTACTACAAGGGTTTCGCCTGCTTTGGGTTGTCCTATATCTAATAGGCCCATATAAGCGGTTAACCCCGGCATACCTAAAATACCTAAGGCATAAGAGGGGTTTGTTAAGTTATTGTCTAATTTAAGTAAGTTGACTCCGTCAGATATGCTGTAGTCTTGCCAGCCGCCAAAAGCAACAACCCAGTCGCCTTGTTGATAGTCAGCATGGTTTGACTCTTCTATCCGACAAACACTGCCCCCCACCATGACTTCATTTAATGCGACAGGATCAGCGTACGACTTTGCATCATTCATTCGTCCTCTCATGTAGGGGTCAAGCGATAGATATACTGTACGTAATAATACTTCGCCTTGTTTTGGCGTTGGTCTATCTGTTTGTAATAAGCTAAAGTTTTCGTGAGTAGGTGCACCAAAAGGTCGAGATGCTAATACAATTTGTCTATTGATTTTAGTCGTTTGTGTCATAATGAATTCCTTATTTTTTCTGATCCATAAATTAGATCAACTTATTCATAAAGCGATTAAGGCAATTTTAGTCTCAGCTCAAAGACAGTGGCTATTTTACTCTCGAATTGGTTTATTTAGAGTAACGAACTTACACACATTCTGCTTTATTAAAGAGTAAAATAGCCTATTACATAAAAATAATACAAAGGTCAGCAGGCCCTAATTATTTGGGTTTAATTGGCTTAGTAATTTTTTGGCTACTAGCGTTGAGCTTGCAGGGTTTTGTCCCGAAATAATAAGGCCATCTTGCACGGCAAAAGCATTCCAATCTTCAACTTTTTGATAATCGCCACCACGCTTAATTAACTCGTCTTCAAGTAAAAACGGTACGATATCGGTAAGCTCTACAGCGGCTTCTTCTGTATTGGTAAATCCTGAAATAGCTTTACCTTTAATGGCGTATTCACCAACGCTGTTTTTAACATTTAAAAAAGCGGCTGTTGCATGACATACCGCAGCTACAGGTTTGTTGCTTGCTAAAAAGCGCTCTATTAATTGAATAGAAGTCGTGTTTTCAGTTAAATCCCATAATGGTCCGTGACCGCCAGGGTAAAAAACGGCATCAAAATCATCTGCGTTTAATTCAGCTAAAACGCGTGTGTTAGCCACAAGGTTTTGTGTTTCTGGATCAGCAAAGTATTTTACCGTTGCTGGCGTTTGAAAATCGTCTAGTTCACTCTTCGGATCGATAGGTGGTTGTCCGCCAAGAGGCGACGCTAACGTGACTTCAATACCTGCATCTTTAAAGGTGTAATACGGAGCGGCAAATTCTTCTATCCAAAAGCCTGTTTTTTCGCCTGTGTTACCTAAATCAGCATGAGATGTTAATACCATTAATATTTTCTTTGTATTCATTTTATACCTCGATAATTTCAATTTGTTACATGTATTTTGCTAGTTGGGAGCAGTTTACTCTTGTTAGTTATAGCTAACAATGCAGACAAAATTGATATCATTGTATTAATAAATGATACAATGGCGATGTGTGTTTTTTAAAGCTAAGTCGAGTAAGTGATGGATATTTCATTTGAACAACTCAAAAGTATGGTGGTATTCGCGCAAGTCATTGAGCAAGGTACATTAAGCGGCGCAGCTAAACGTCTTGGCTTGTCGCGTGCGGTGGTGAGCTACCATATTAAGAAGCTTGAAGCGCACTTAGAGATAAAGTTACTCAATCGTTCAACCCGTACTATTTCTCTCACCGAAGCGGGTAGCGATTATTATCAACATTGTCGTGTTATTGCCGAGCAAGCGTCTGCGGCTAATCAGCAAATTGAAAACTTAAAACATGAACCTGTTGGCTTACTCAAAATTACTTGCCCAGTAAATGTTGGCTTACAAACTATTGTGCCAGCACTTAACGAATTCAGAACCCTTTACCCTAAAATTGAACTTGATGTGATGCTAACGGACGAGGTAGTTAATATCATGAAAGAGGGGATTGATTTAGCTATACGCGGCGCGCCATTAGCGGATTCCGGCTTACAAGCAACCAAGCTTTCTACGCTAGGCACTTGCCTTTGCGGCGCACCCTCGTATTTTGAAAAGTTTGGTGTACCTACTCATCCGACAGACTTAAATAAGCATCAATGGGTGGTGTATAAATTGACCTCGGGTACGCTTGAGCTAACAAAAGGCACTCGTTCGTTTAGTATTGAAATGAAAGGCACTATTACCACGAACAATGCCGCAGCACGCACAGCTTTTGTTGAAGGTGGACATGGTTTAGCAAGAATTCCAGTTTACGATGCCAAACCTAAAATTCAGCAAGGTACTTTAGTGTCGGTGCTTGATGACTATAAAATGAAAGACATTAATGTGTATGGCGTATTTCCCCCAGGTGGAGCAGAGTCTAAAAAGTTACGTTTGTTAATTGATTACTTAAAGGCGTATTTTGTAAAACCACGCCTTTTGTTAGATTAAAGGGATAGTTACCAGCAAAAGTATTATTACGCTGGCGATAAATTAAATGTCTGTTATTTTAGGGAGCGCTGCAAATGCACCTTTTTTCTGACAAGTAAACGCACCACATTTTGCAGCAAATAATATGGCAGCATAAATATGGTCAGGTTGTTCTATAACATCAAATAGTGTTTTTTTGTTTTCATTACTGTAAGTTTCTTGCGCTAAATAAAACAGAAAGCCTGAAATAAAGCTGTCGCCTGCACCTGTTGTGTCAATTGGTATTATTTTAGGCACTTCATGCATGGTTGAAAAATACTTACAGGTAGCCTGTACTGCATTTGAACCGTCGGTTACTACAATAAGTTTCGCGCCTAGAGATATTAAAGATCGTATGTAATCTTGAACATCAAGTTGTTGAATATTTGCTAAGTACTCCGCTTCGTCTTTACTTAATTTTATAATGTCGCTTTGCTTAATGCAGGCTTCAACTCTTTCAGGTAATAAAGCAAGGTCGTTCCAGAGTTGCTGGCGTAAATTTACATCAAAACTTATTAACACATTGTTAGCTTTGGCCTGTTTAATGGCATAAAGGGTGTTATCGCTCATTGATTCACTGGTTAACGTGTTTGAACAATAGTGAAATAAGCTAATGCCTTGCCACTCAATATTATCGATATGTGCTTTTGTATATAAAGTATCGGCTGTGTTGTGGCGATAAAAGTTAAAGTCTCTTTCGCCGTGCTCGTCTAAACTGACTAATACGAGAGCGGTATTAGCATTTTTTATTTTTTGAGTAAAACAGGTATTAACGCCTTCGCTTTCTAGTTGCTGTAGAAGCATATTACCAAAATTATCTTCGCTGATACCTCCAGCAAAGTAACTTTCTCCACCTAGTTTAGCGAAAGCTACTGCAACATTAGCAGGAGCACCTCCAGCAAGTGGAATATAGTTTGGGTTGTTGATTGAGGCGGGTAAAAAGTCGACTAATACTTCGCCATAACTGAGTAAAGAACACATAAATTCACCTTAAAAAAAGCCCATAAAAATGTAATGCCGTTCACTTAAGGTGAGCGGCATTTCTTTTTTTAACAGGGTACCTATTCTTAGAACACTTCAATTCTCGCGGATAACTCCGCTCTCTACGTGCTGGCAATACAAACTGTTTGGCACTTTTGGTTATATCCATAACAAATTTTGACACATTTCCTGGCGAACAAAATGGCAACATAGTCAGTTGATAAATTATGTGCATTGAAGCACCATGAAAACTTAATTGGTTTGGATGTATTGAATCGAGTGACTTCGCCATTAATACCATTTGATAACGGATCAGATTATAAGCGAGTAATATCCCCCACAACTCTTGTTTTATAAGCTCAGGTTGATTACTACGCAAGGTAAATTGGCTATCAAGTAGTGACTGCTTCATTTCTCTAAAACCAAGTTCTATCTCCCACCGATGTCCGTATAAATCGACAATATCAGCGACAGGAAACTTCATTGCATCCGTCATAGACGTTAACACTTCGCACGCTTTACCATTAACCTTTCTCGATACTAATCGAGCTTCAATTGATTCAGGTAATTCAGGAAACTTCTTTCGTGCTTGGGGACAGGCGGTTAAACGAACTATTTTATCTTGGCGTCCTAATGAACGAACAATGTCATATTGTACGTTCTTTTTTAGCGGTATCAGCCAATGACGTGATATTCCCGTGGATTGCCAACGATAAAGTAATCCAAGCGAGTAGAAGCCTCTATCAAATAGTGTCAAGCTATGATCTGGTGTTGTTTCAACTAGCGAGCCAGCTAATTTCATTTCGTTAATATCAACACTATCAAAAGCACTTTGTGTTAATAAATGACTTGTTAATTCCATCTGGCATACCATGCGCACTTGGGGGTAACTTGCCTTGCCATGAGAGTTTCCTGTACGTGCAAAATATTCATTATTTTCTTTTGAGTCAGGTGTTCGCCATACAACGCCATCAACACCTAATAGTGTCAACCCACACCATGTTGGGTGAGTAGACTCCTCATGCCATAGCGATTGTGTTTTATTAAAAATAGATTCTATTGCTTTATGACCAAGTTTCTTTCTTGCTTGTGTTACGGCACTAGGTGCAACATAGGGGTCACCGTTAGGTAGAATGATATCAAGCTGATTAACTAATTGGCGGATAGACATTTTACGAAATAAAGCCATACCAATAACAGCCCACACCATTTGCTCCATAGGAAGCTTGCGCTTCCTTATGGTCGCAATACCTGACTGAGCCAACGCTTCATCAACGATGCTTGGGTCTAATAATTCACTTAATCCTGTAAATTCAGTAAAACTATTTTGTGAAACTTGTGATAAGGCGGTAGAGAGTTGCAAAAGAAAAGGCTCCTGAATAAATTCAGAAGCCTTTATATACTAACCAGAAGATCGGTCAATGGATCGTTAAACATTTCTTAACTGATCGGCATTACCATAAAAATGGGCTTTTGATTGCTTTGACTAGAAAAAATTAAAAATCGTATTTAAGAGTAATACTGCTGGTTCTACCGTTAATTGTTCTAGCTCTGATAATGTCATTTACAGGAACAGTACCTTCTTCAGCTTCGGTAATACCTGTAGTATCAAATAGATTGTTAATGTTTAAAGCAACACTAAATGCGTCGGATAAATAATATTGAGCGAATGCATTTACTTGCGTGTATCCGTCGAATTTAAGAATATTATCTACACTTTGATCAAGGTTATCTTGAGCATAAGCATCAGTCGTTCCTATTAAACTAATACCTGCAGAGCCTTCGTCGAAGTTATAACGTGTTGTTAATGAATAAACTAAGTCAGCTTGTCTTCTTGGTGTATTGCCTACTTGATCTGGGTTTTTATTGTCTTTCGTAATTTCGGCGTCAGTCCATGTAAAGTTACCTCGAATATCAAAGTCGCCAATGTAGTAAGCGGCTTCAACCTCAACACCATACGACTCATATACTCGGTCAGTAAATCGTTGACTGCTTGCTTCAAAGTTTTGCTCTTGAGTTTCAGCAAAGAAAGCCGTAGCAAATACCGAAAGTCTGTCTTGACGATACTTAATACCCGCTTCGAATTGGTCAACTTCATCAACTGCATCTTCATCATTTACACTACCGTCAGTAGCAATTTTACCAAAGGCTAAACGGTCAGCGTTTGCTGTTCCACCATGACTTAAGCGAGCAAATACAGCCATATCATCATTTAGAATATAGTTAGCACCTAAAGAGTAAGAGGTGTAACTCCAATCGTAATTTACATAAGAAGGATTGCTGTTATCTAATACCGAAACACTTTGTTCAGCAACTGAAATTGTACCGTCTCTGTTCATATCTAATTCAGCTTGTACTGCACCCGTATAAGTACCGGTTGCTTCTCCGCTGTCATGACGAACACTTGCATCAATAGTTAAATCACCAAAGATTGAATTAACCGCAATATAAGGTGCGGTTACATCGTATTGAAGATCATAGTTACGTGTACAACAGTTGCCCCAAGCTGGCACACCATAAGCAATTAAGCCGTTATCAGAAAAACGAGTACCGTTAGCTGCGGTTACATCAACAAGTGCGGCGTTGTCGCCTTTAACTTCTTGCAGGTATGAATTCCAAAGCCAAGTTGTTTCAATGTTTTGTAATGACTTGTAGTAACCAAAAGTTACATTGGTATCGCCAAATGATTTTAATATTTTTAAATCATTAACCATAAAATCTAAGTTATTCATTTCAACATCAAACGTATGAATACGCATTAAGTTGTTACCCGTATAGGCTTGTCCTTCAGAAGGGCCGTTTGCGTAACTCAAGGTTGCACCTGTACCCGCTAAACTTTCAGCAAGTGTTTGGCTGTTTTGAATACTTTCAGGGATAGGTGAAGTAAAGCCACCTTTAGTGCTTGATGTTCTAAATCTGTTTTCAATAGACCAATCGTTGCCTAAATCAAATACGGCTTCAACACCTACAGAATCAACTTCTGGGCTCATGCCGTCGCGCATGTCTGAACGACGTAGATTGTTGTTAGCATCGGTTGTTAATAACGACGTAAAATAAGCTGAGTGTGGAGTATCAGAAGAAGGGTCAAAACTACCTACTGATTTGCCTTTTGATGTTGCCGGCATAGGTAAATATGCAATAGTTTTATCGTCTAAATGTTTGTAATAAAGTCTTACGTAGCCTTTATCAAACTCTTTAGTAATATTCGCTTTTATCTGCCCGCCTTGATTACCCGTGTAACCAGCTTCTCTTGGGCCTTCGCCTTGACGGTAAAAACCACCAATATGAAAATACAGGCTATCGCTAATTTCGCTGCCGTATTCAAAATCGGTACGCGTATGATCGTAATCTAGGCCAATGGTTGTTGCTACACTACCTGATTCAGATTCACCTGTTTTACTGATGATATTAATAATACCACCCGGTGAGTTGGTGGCTAAGGTTGAGGCAGAACCACCACGAATTGATTCGATAGATGCCATGGTGCTGTCTAATCTTAAAAAGATATCAGCGTTACCAAAAGCAATATCACCAAATTGTAAAAGTGGTAAGCCGTCTTCTTGAATTTGTAAAAACTTTGCACCACCAGCAGCAACGGGTAAACCACGTACTGCAATATTGGCATTACCTTCGCCACCAGAAGACTCTGATCGAATACCTGGTATAGATCTAAATGCTTCAGCTGAGCTTCTTGGTGTACTCACTTCTATTTGATCTGAAGATAAGCTACTGACTGAAACACTTGATGCCATAACGGTTGCGCCTTTACCCGCCGAACCTGTTACCACAATGCGTTCAAAGTCTAAGCCTTTCTTTTCTACTGCTTCTGATGTGGCGGTATCTGCTGCGCTTACGCTAGAACATATCGCCATGGCTAACGTGCTTAGTATTAATTTCTTATGTGTAATGTGTTTCATGTGTTCACCCCGTGTATCTATTTAGTATAGTTATTTTTAACTCGAACTTAATCGATTAAGTTAATGTTTAACTAAACGAGTGCATTTTGCAAATATTTTTTTTCTTAAACTGTGTTTCTTCTATTAATCTGATGAAAAATAAAACGATTTAGTTTGGATTTATATACAAAATTAATGTGCCACAAGACTGTAAATAACAAATAGGGCGTTAATAAACCCTAAAAAATCACTTAATAACATTGAGGCGCATAGTAAAAAATACATTACTTAGTAAAAGTGATGTATTTTTTGCAGAAACAATTCAGGTTAATTACGGCGCTGGGCCAAATCATTTTCAATCTGAGTTAATTGCGCCCGATCAATTTTGTAGAAGAGTATAAGAATAGCACCGAATAAAAAGAAAACGCCGGGTAATATGTTAAACATATAGCGAATACCTTCAATAGACTCTGGCGTTTGGGTTTCGTTAGCTATAAACCCGAAGGCTGCTAGTATAAAGCCAGGTAGTGCGCCACCCACAGCAGAACCAAACTTTAATGAGAACATAGAGGCGGATACCGTTAAACCGGCGCTATTATTACCTGTTTTCCATTCTCCATATTCCACACAATCGGTATACATAGTAAAGAGTAGAGTAATTGCTATACCAAAAGTAATAATGCCTAAGGTATGCACAATAATTGTCAGGGCAAGGTTGTCTGGGGAAATAGTAAATGCGAAGAAGAGCAATAATGCATGAATTAAATTAATGGTGAACATCAATTTGTGTTTTTCAAAAAGCGTTACTAATTTAGGGGTAATAAGTGCGCCAAATAGTTGACCGAGTAAACCACATGAAATAATTAATGTGGTTTCATCCATCCACAAGAATATATTAGTACCGTCGTCACCCATATAGTATTTAGTGTAATAGGCAATAGATGCAAAGCGAGCCACTAAGCCAACCACAACGAATATCCCGGTAAATACGAGTATTATCCACGACTTATTTTCTATTAAAGTAGCGAAATCTTCTTTAATACTCGATTCATGCTTTTTAGGTGTAACGCGTTCTTTAGTAACAGCAAAGGTATACCAAAATACAGCGACAGACAGAATAGCAAATAAAATAATGGTTAAGCGGAAACCTAATAACTCATCGCCGCCACCTAAATAATCAACCAAAGGTTTGGCTGAGGCTCCTACGACTAAAGATCCTACAGATGCAAAAATAAACCTAAATTGTGCCGCTTTTGTTCGTTCACCAGATTGTGGATGAATAACAGCCATCAAACCAGAATAAGGAACATTAATGGCAGTATAAGCCAGCATAATTAACGAATAAGTAATATAAGCAAAAATTAGTTTTCCGGTATCACCAAACTCAGGGCCTAAAAATAGAAGGTAACCCAGTAGTGCGTAAGGAATCGCCATCCAAAGCAAATAAGGACGATACTTACCCCATTTAGTTGTGGTTCTATCAGCAATTAATCCCATAGCGGGATCACTTACCGCATCAATAATTTTTGTTACTAATAGCATGGTTGCTGCAGCCGCAGCAGAAATACCATAAACATCGGTGTAGTAATACAGCAGAAATAGTGAAAAGAACCCCATGTAGAAGTTAGACGCCATATCTCCCATGCCATAGCCGACTTTTTCTTTGAAGGATAAGGGTGGTGAATTATATTTCGTTGTCATTTTGTTTTCCCCTGACTACATTCTATATATACCATGCACTTTGAGTTGATATAGATATATTACAATTTAAGCATGATTTAATTTTTATTATTGATTTATTCTTACTCACTTGAATGGCTATAAAAATAGTACTTTATAAAGCTGATAACTAAAGAAATTCTACCTTTTATTTCGCTCTGTTTTTCTTTCTTATTGTTTTACTAACTTAAATAAAATATAAAATTATTCTTGATTAAAATGAGATTGTATATAAAGATAGTTCTTAATCGATTAAGATGCAACTTAAAATTATACGGTAAACTTATGAAAAATAATGTTCAGCTAATGACCTATATAGACAGGTTAACGGGTTCAAATACTCAAACATTAAACAATCTTTTAAATGATCAGCTTGCTGACTTGTTTTCAGGTGTTCATTTGTTGCCATTTTATTATCCAATAGACGGCAGTGATGCAGGTTTTGACCCGATAGATCATACACAGGTTGATAGCCGATTAGGCGACTGGAATGACGTAAAAGCGTTAGGCGAGGGGCATGAGTTAATGGCCGACCTGATTGTAAATCATATGTCTGCGCAGTCTAAAGAATTTAAAGATGTACTTAAAAACGGTAAAAACTCTGCATTTTGGGATTTATTTTTAACCAAAGAAAAAGTATTTCCAAATGGGTTAAGTGAAGAACAGGCTGAAAAAATATACCGACCTCGTCCAGGAAGTTGTTTCACTGAATTTTCATTACCCAATAATGACAGTGCAAATTTTTGGACCACATTTACTGATAATCAAATAGATATTGATGTTACTTCTGAAATAGGCAAAGAATATTTATCACACATTTTAAAAACCTTTTCTGAAAACAATATTAAGATCATTCGTTTAGATGCTGCAGGTTACGCGCTTAAAAAAGCCGGAACCAGTTGCTTTATGCTTGATGAAACCTTCAAATTTATTGATGACCTTAGCAAAACCGCGAACGATTTAGGTATTGAAACCCTAGTAGAAATTCATTCGTATTATCAAACACAAATAGAAATAGCTAAACGTGTAGATCGCGTTTACGATTTTGCCTTACCTCCTTTAGTGTTGCACAGTATTTTTAGTCAAGATTTTACGGCTTTGACAAAGTGGTTAACTATTGCGCCAAGAAACTGCATTACCGTGTTAGACACACATGATGGTATTGGCATTATTGATGTAGGCCCTATGAATGGCAAAGCGGGATTACTTAACGAAGAGCAAATAGATAAGTTGGTTGAAACTATTCATGTGAATAGCGCTGGCGAAAGTAAAATGGCTACCGGCGCAGCGGCAAGTAATGTGGATTTATATCAAGTAAATTGCACATATTATGATGCACTTGGACAAAACGACTTTGATTATTTAGTGGCAAGAGCTATTCAATTTTTTGCTCCTGGTACGCCACAAGTTTATTACGCGGGTTTGCTGGCTGAAAAAAATGCCATGGAATTGTTATCAAAATCCAATATAGGAAGAGATATTAACCGACCTTATCTTGATACAAATAGTATTGAACAAGCGTTAAACAAGCCTTTTACTAAAGCGTTAATTCAGCTGATTAAACTGCGTAATAATTGTGATGCATTCAATGGTGAATTCACCATAACTAGTGGCCAATCTACTTTGAAAATGACATGGAAAAATAACGAACAAATGGCGACTTTAATTGTTGATTTAACCAATAGAAATGCATTGATCGAAATAAAAGAAGGCAACAACATCAGCACGACTAAATTAGATAAGCTTTTAAACAAGGCTTTAAATTGATTAGCAGGCGTAATTTTATCAGTTTAAGTGAGTAATTTGTTGATATTAATTAGTACTTAGGCCAAAGTAACCTTACTGAAATTAGTGTTATTTAAAAGCGCTTTCATTTTATATAAAGAACATATAAATAAAGTGTAATTTAAAAATCAATTTCATAATATTCAGATACTTTAGATAAATAAGAATATGAAAGGTGAACATGACAGATACAAAAGCTTGGACGCTAAAAAGTGTAGCAAAAGAACTCGGTGTTTCAAACGCTACCGTTTCTAATGCATTTAACCGACCTGATCAACTATCTAAAAAACGTAGAGATGAAATTCTCGCCTCGTGTAAAGAAATTGGCTATTCAGGTCCAAATCGAGCAGCTCAGTCTTTAAGAAAGGGGCATTTCAATATAGTTGCCTTAGTGCTGCCCGACAGTGTTGAATATATGGTTACCGACCCTGTTGCCAGTAATTTTGTAAAAGGCGTTTCGTCTGTATTAGAAAAAAGCAAAGTCAATTTATTATTGTTTTCAGGTGCTTCAGATAATATAAATTCAGTGGCTGACTTTGTTGATGGCTTTATTTGTTATGGCAGCCCGCGTAATACTGAATTAATTGAGCAGCTAAGAGCTACAAATAAAAAAGTGGTTACTGCTGATTTTGATATTGATCGTAAAGCATCCGTTGGCATTGATAACGAACAAGCCGCTTACGAAATAGCAAAACTTGCCTTGCATTCAAAAGACGATGCAGTGGCTATTCTCGGCTTAAGGCTACTTGAGTCAACTGTTACCTCACGTGTTTATGACTTACCGAGTTTAGATTATCAATGTTCTATTTCACACAAACGTTTGAATGGTTACAAAAGAGCGATAGAAGAAATAGGGGTTGATTTACGAGGCGACCGCGTGTGGAATATACCAGAAAACAAACATCATTTTGCTTTGATTGCCGCACGAGAAGCTCTAACCTCAATTCCACGTCCGAATGTTTTACTGTGTATGAGTGACCTTATTGCTTTAGCATCTATACAAGAAATTAATGCTATGGGGCTTAAAATTCCTGAAGATATAAGAGTTGTAGGATTTGATGGTATCGACGAAGCATTAAGATCTTCACCTAAACTTACCACCATACATCAAAATAATGAGAAAAAAGGTATTAAAGCTGCAGAGCTCTTTATTGAAAGGGCGATTGAGTCAGTCATCATCCCATTTCATATTGAACATGGCGAAACTAGCTAGTTTCACCATGTTCTATACTTAGGTTATACTCTAAGCATTGAGCTGTTAAGATTAGTCATAATGAATAACATAAAAATTAGAAATAACGTTAAAGTTTCAGGTAATAAAAATGCTCCAACCTTAATGCTTGCGCATGGATTTGGATGTGATCAGAATATGTGGCGGTTTATGCAACCCATATTAGAAAAACATTACCAAGTTGTGCTTTTTGATTATGTGGGATCTGGTAAGTCATTATTGACAGATTATTCGACTGAAAAATACGGAACGTTAGAAGGTTATACTGAAGATATAATCGATATTATCGACGAATTACAACTCACCAATGTTACTATTATTGGGCATTCAGTTAGCTCAATTATTGCTTCAATTGCCTCAATCAAAATTCCTGAAATAATTACTAATCTTATTATGATTTGTCCATCACCTTGCTTTTTAAATGTTCCCCCTGATTATGAAGGCGGGTTTGAACGAAGTGATTTAGAAGAGTTAGTTGAACTCATGGATAAAAACTATATTGGTTGGGCGAATTATTTAGCGCCACTTGTTATGGGAAGCTCTCAGTCGCCTGAATTGATCGCCGAGTTATCCGGAAGTTTTTGTAGTACAGATCCATTAATCGCGAAAAACTTTGCTAAAGCGACTTTCTTCTCTGATTACAGACATATTCTAAACGACATTGCATGTCCTTCACTTATTTTGCAAAGTGCATCTGATTCATTGGCAAATGTGCAAGTTGGAAAATACATGGCTGAAAATATAAATAACTGTGAACTTGAAGTGATTAATGCAGAAGGACATTGTTTACACATGACCAATCATGAAGATATTGTTCCTATTATTCTCCGCTTCATTTGAAAACATTAAATGCTATGAGTGCCACTCAAGATCTTAATGATTTTTGTTCAGGCCACATAATTGTTAATAAATATCGCAAGATTATTTTTTGTAATGACTATATTTGCAACTTAAGTTTTAAACCTAATAATGAATTGATTAATTCATCCATATCTACATGCTTTACTAAAGCGTCAAATATTTTTATTGATAGTTATATTTACCCACTTTTACTCGTTGAAGCCGTAGCACAAGAAATTCAGCTATCTTTTGTTGACCATAATAAACAAGTGGTACCGGTTGTTGTAAATATTAAATTAGGAGAAGAAGGCACATCTTATTGGTCGTTATACGAGTGTACCAATCGGAATAAACTTCATTCTGAATTAATAAAAGCTAAAAATAAGTTAGAAGAGCAATCTAAAGCGCTTTATCAGCTTGCTATAACTGATCCCTTAACCGGTTTAATGAACAGGCGCGAACTACAAAATCAGATAACGAGAATCATTAACTTGGTTGCTCGAAACCCTTCTACCTTTGCATTATTGTCAATTGATGTCGATTTTTTCAAACAGGTTAACGACACTTATGGTCATCACGTTGGCGATAAAGTATTAAAGCACTTAGCAACTATATTGCAAGAAGACCGCAGGGCAAACGACCTAGTCGCTAGAATTGGTGGCGAAGAGTTCGTATTACTATTACCTGACATAGATGAAGCTAATGCTTATAAATTAGCAGAAAATTTGAGAAAAAAGATTGAAAATGAAGCAATTGATAACATAAGCATTACGGTAAGTATCGGCTTGGTTGTTAGCCATAAAAATGAAAAAAACAGTTTGGATGCCCTTTTAAAATTGTCTGATGATGCACTTTACCGTTCGAAAAATGCAGGTCGAAATCAAACAACCGTGGCGCATTTATAATTGTTTTTTAGCGTGATAAACCAGAAAGTTAAGTAATACTAATGCTTTAAAAACGTTAAGGCGAGTTGCTTTGCTTTTAATGCAGCTTCTTTATCACCCATTACATAAGCGCAGTTAATAACGCCTTCTTTAAGCTGTAACAATAAATCAGTTAAACTATTTACTTGTTTTGTATCACTAATATTTATAGACAGTTGTTGTTGAAAAAACTGCTTAATATTAAGTTTATGCTGCAAACATAATTGATAAATTTCACTACCTGTATCGCCATATTCAGCAGCGGTATTGACAAAAAAACAGCCATCAAATTTTTCTAAAATCGTTTCGCGATTATTAATCCAATCATTCAATGCATTAAACAGATGTTCAATAAACTCAGCAGTAGACTTTGTATCGCTACAACGTGCTGTAAACCATTGCATAAAGCGTTTGTCGCGCTCTATTACACACGCTTGTATCAAAGCCTCTTTACTCGCAAAGTGGTTATATAAGGTTTTTTTAGCAATGCCTGACTTAGCCAATATTTCATTAATACCAATAGTATGAATACCTTGCTGATAAAACAGCTGTAAGGCGGTGTCAACTAATTGTGTGCGTTTATCATTGGCTTGTGCTACAGACATAAATTAATTCCAATTAAGGAGGGCGGTAAATAAAAATGTTGCGTAAGTATACAAAGTTGTCTACCATAACTCAATGGGTAGACAGAGTGTTCTACTTTTTGTTTTATTAATTTACTATTTGGAATGATTGCTATGGAAAATTCACGCCCACCTTTACCACCCTTTGATGCTGATAGCGCAAAAATAAAAGTAAGAGCCGCCGAAAATGGCTGGAACAATAAAGACCCGCTTAAAGTTTCTCTCGCTTATAGCGCAGATAGCCAATGGCGCAACCGCTCAAGCTTTATTAATGGCAGAGACGAAATCGTTGAGTTTTTAACAAGTAAATGGCAACAAGAGTTAGACTACAAGCTGATCAAAGAGCTATGGGCATTTACCGAAAACCGTATTGCAGTACGCTTTGCTTACGAATACCGAAATGCCGAAAACCAATGGTTCAGGGCTTACGGTAACGAAAACTGGGAATTTGACGAATTTGGCTTAATGCGTAAACGCTTCGCGTGTATAAACGACTTAGCTATTACTGAAAAAGAACGATTATTCAAATGGGAAGGCGCAGTTCGACCGGATGATTTTCCAAGCTTGTCTGAGTTAGGTTTGTAGGTTGCCTCTATATAATGCTAGTGCTAACATCTGTGTGTACAGTATTAATTAAAAGGTAACTTACGATGGACACTCGTATTCAATTTAGAGTTGATGAAGAAACTAAACGTTTAGCGCAGTTAATGGCTGAAAGCCAAGGCCGAACATTAAGCGAAGCATGCAGAGAGCTTACTGAAAGCTTAGCTGAGGAACAGCGAAAATCTATAAGTCATGATGTATGGCTATCAGAACAAATAAATGCTGCATTTAATAAATTTGATAGTGGTGATGCTCGTTTTGTCGAACATGACGATGCTAAACTTCAGATGGAAGATCGTAAAATGAAGATCCGTAATAGATGATTTTTTGGGAAGAAGAATCGTTAAATGACCGAGAGAAGATATTTGAATTTCTTTTTGATTTTAATCCTAGTGCTGCTGAACAAACGGATCAAATTATTGAAGTTAAAGTTAAAAGTCTACTCGAACACCCATTAATGGGTGTTCAAAGAGATCTATTTCGAGGACGATTATTCATTATTCCTGAAGTTTCAATGATTGTATCTTATTGGGTTGATGGAAAAACAATCCGAATTATGCGTGTTTTACACCAGAAGCAAAAATTTCCACAAGGATAATATTGTCAATTCAGACGTAATGGCTGATATCCACAAACCTTAGCTTGGCGGATCAATATTATTCGCGATACTGTTATTCAACCTAAACCAGCCGGCGATAGAATAACGATCTCTATTGGCTGGTAGTACTTCGTGTGGAAAGTCTTCACTTAAAAACACCACGATAGTACCAAAATTAGGGGTTACTTTAATCACGCTGTTATCAATAATTGTAGACGCTTCGGCTTGTTTATCGTAAATCACTAGTTCGCCACCATCGTCAGGCGACCAAAATTGATTAAGGTAAACCACCACCGATAACATGCGGTTATCTTCGCCTTTAAAAGCGTCTTTATGCTTTTTGTAAAAGTCGCCTTTGGCATAATGTGCAAAATGACTTTCAAACGAAAACAATCCAAGAAACAAGCGCTTGTTTAAAAAAACACGTAATGACTCTGTCCACTTTATCCAAGCGCTACCAGCTTCACTGTTACCTGTTATCCAACATATTTCGTCAGTGCGAACAAAGTCGTTAACGGTATGATCTTGAGCACGACCAATACCCGCACGTTTAAAATTTTCGTCAGACATAACCGTAACGTGTTGCAGTAACAATTGAGCTAAATTTTCAGGTAAAGCATAAGGGCGAATGCTATAGCCCTTATCAATAATATCGTTTGTGATTGATTCAAAAAGCGATGTTGTATCGCCAGAATGAATGGTATGAAGTAAGCTCAACAGCAGCCTGTCTTAGGTATTAAAACTAACATGAGTAGATAATTTAAGAGAATGTAATAGCTTATAATATCACTATAATGTTTTTAGTCATTATCATTATTTTCTTTGTATTGTTATAAATGAAGATTGAGTGTTTTTAAGTTATGGAATGACAACTTTTTCATTATACTTTTCTTTTTAATCGCCAACTCATCACAAAGTATATCGCTGCTCCTAATAAACCACTATACATGCAAATTTTATGTAGCATTTGCACGGTAATTAAGCCTAAAAATTGATTGTTTAATGTAAATGGGAAAAAAGGCTCAACGTCTGAGTGCATAATACTATCAAGTAATACATGGCTAAAACTGCCGATAAAAGCGCTGAGTAAAACTACCCACCATGCAATATTGATGGGATGCTCTTTTTTGGATAAACCTATTATTTTAAGCCCCAACTCAGATAGGTATTTACCCGTTAATGCTGCAAACAATGCAATCAATATTGCGCCAACATAAGTATGAGTAAAACCGTGCAGATGTCCCTCGCCGGAGATCAACACAATAAGTGGCTGAATATCCATAACGATTTGAGTCCAGCCAAATACCATTAAGCTAAAGCTACCTTGCAGTAGCGCTTTTATGAGTATTCCTGGACCCATGTGTATTGGTGTAAATGGCATTGAATAACCTTTTGCAATCAAAACTTGAAGATTACAATGTGTGTTTGGTGTTATATTAATTGTATATTGAAAGGCGCGTAAGCCACAGGAAAATAAAAATTTAACGGAGTATTATCTATGCACAAAGCTTGTAAATTAATTTTAAAGCTAGTTTTATTGTTGAGTATTTCAACTTCAGCATATGCTGAACAAGAAGAGTTAACCTCTACTCAAATTAAAAAATTGAAAAAAGGAATATTTGAAGTTGTTACATTGAAGTTAGAAGACAACGCGGTTTATAAAGAAGAATTCCCCAAAAATTTAATCCCATTTCATATTCGTAATGATAAACATCATAGTTTAGGTACTGCTTTTTTAATTAAAGAAAACACCTTAGTGTCAGCAGCACATGTTTTTGGCATTGGCAATTATTCGCTTTTTTCTAATAACTACGCGATACGTGACAGCAAAGGCAATATATTTAAAATTACTAAAGTTGAAAAGTATTCAAATTACCGCGATTTAATTCAATTTTCGGTTGAAGGTGATACTTCTAAATACCATAAGTTTGAATTTGCCCAAGACTACGAAGAAGGCGATGTAGTGTATGCCGCAGGTAATGCGTTGGGCGAAGGTGTTATTTTTAGGAAGGGTTCTTTAACTTCGTTTACCTATGAACCTATAGACGGACAATGGAAAAACATACGTTATTCTGCGGCAGCGTCACCGGGAAATAGTGGCGGGCCATTATTGAATTTAAATGGTGAAGTTGTTGGTATAGTTACGCAAAAATCGTCTAATGAAAATCTTAATTACGCATTACCAATAAAAGTGTTTTCTGATTTCACCTCTGAAACCGCTGAGTTTTATACAACTCAAATGGCTGAAATAGAGTCTTTACAAAGGTTAATGTATGAATGGAAATTTAGTGCAAAGTTACCACAAGATATTTTAGCGCTAAGAAAAGTGGCAGAAAAAAGCTTTTATGCGCGTTTTGTTGATGCGAGAAATGAATTTACGACTAAATTTGATAAAGATATTTTTCCTCAACATAAAAATGTAGATAAATATTTAAGAAACCAACCCAATAAAGAGATGCTGTCGATTATTGATATTAATGGTAATGGCGAGTGGTTGCTACATTACCCTGAAAACGAGCGTAGCATTACCATAACTAAAAACCAGTCGCTGTATTATGGTACTAATAAAAGCATGATGGGCAGTTATCAATTTATTTTAGATAAGCCTGAAAACGTTAAATTAGATGATTTTATTAAAGATAAAAAAACTATTTTAGACACGTTTTTTACTTCAGTTCAGTGGAACAGAAAAATATCAGGTACACCTGTTTATATATCGTCATACGGAGAACCTGTATACGAAGAGCAGCATGAAGATAAATACGGCCGAGTATGGCAAATGGCAACTTGGAATGATCAATATTCAGACCGCTCTGTTATGCTTTATTGTTTACCTATTCCAAGAGGTATTGCTTGCGACATGGTTGAAACAAGTGTCGGATGGCTTGAAGTACAGAAAAAAGCGTATAAAGATAACCTTCACCGAATGTTAATGTCTTATTCAGGTAAGTTAAGTGAATGGAAAGAATTTGTAGAGCTGCCAGATAAGTTGTTGCCTAAATATTTTCGTGATGCCTCGTTTGATATCACGAAAGGTAAGCTTGGGTTTAAAGTTGATGGTTTTTCTGGAAAGCTCGAAAACATAAAATTAACTAACGACAGTAGTTTATATGCGGCAATAGAAATTAACCCTGAAAACACAAATGAATTATTAGTTGGCTCGGTAGATTTTAGCCCTAATATGAATGAAGACGGAACTTTCTATATCTCTAAATATTATGATTTAGGTGACGATGCGACAGATAGCTATAAAGATTTTTGGAAAAAGTTTACTTCGTTAGAATCTCCTTATAATTTTGAGCTGTTAAACGAAGGTAAGTTAATAAGCAAATATACAAACCTAAGCGCTACCTTTAAAACGAAAAAATTAACCAAAGAAACTCCGAAAGGCGCAGCTTATTTAGTGGGTTGTCAGCTTCAATCAGAAGTTAAAGTAGAAGAGTTTAATCAGTCGTGTGATGCTTTTATTAAAGGTATTGATTAGGTATTCACAAAGCCGTTTATTAAACACTACTTTTGAAGCAACCCCCAATTATTGGTTAACTGCTCTGTAATAATATTCATCAGGGCAGTTAACTTATTAGTCCTTCAATAGGTAAGGGTAGGACAATAATCGGTGTCGCTTAGTATTACCATTTGGAATAACCATAACGGTAGAGCAAGCAATTGAGCATCAACTAGGCAGGCGGTATTTTCATAAAATACACAAATGAATATAGTCTGTTGAGTATTTGTGAGATAATTGCAACAGAAGAAACACACCAATGGTTAATTATGAAACTTTTAGTTCGTAACCTTTCTCGTTCAACCACTGAACAAGAAATTCGTATTTTATTTACTGCTCATGGTTCTGTTACAGAATGCACACTTGTTTTAGACCAAGAAACGGGTAAATCAAAAGGTTTTGCTTTTGTAGAAATGCCTAATGAAGGCGAAGCAAAAAAAGCATTATCTAGCTTGCATGAAACAAGAATTGCTAATAACAGAATTAGAGTAAAAGTCGCTCAGTAACCTTTAAAGTTATTGTGTAACGTTAAAGCCAGCTGCCATTAAGGTATATGCTGGCTTTTTTGTTTTCAGCTAATTGATATTACTGACTGTTAGTAAATAATTGTCTGAATTCATTGATCAGGTTTTCGTTAATATTGTTTTTTCGGTACACCATATAAATGGGTCTTTTAATTTGTATAGGGCTTTCAATTAAGTAGAGTTTCTTCTTTTTAACTAAGTCTGCAACAAATTCGTTAGGTAAATAGGCAAACCCGCCTTTTGATAAAATAACTTCTAATGCAATCATCGCCGTTGACGATTTAAAGCTTGGAATAATTTTGTGATGTAAAACATGTTCCTTTTGAAACGTTATTCCCCAATCTATTAAAATATAATCAGTTAATTCAGCGTCAAATTCAGGGCGAGAACCGACTAACGATAGATCAAAATGACCAATAAGCTCGTTGGTAAAACCATCGTCTTTAATGGGATCTGTGAGTAAACCTACATCCAGTGTTCGGTCATCAAGTTTGCGTTGAATCGCTTCTCTAACTGATATTTCTGTACCGAGCATCAAATTTTCAAAAAGATTAAGAGTGTCTTTAATTCTTGAACTAAAAAAAGCATCCCAAATATTAGGTGTTGCAGCAATGTTAAAACTGATTTTTTGTTGATTAGCGATAGACAGTGCCACTTTAGATTGCTCCATTTGACTCACCATTAAATGAGCATGAGAAAGCAAAGTTTCACCAGACGGCGTTAACCTAAGATTGTTTTTATCTCTTATAAGTAGTTGTGTAGAATAGAATTCTTCTAGTTGCTTAATTCTTGCGCTTACTGCTGCCTGCGTGATATAAAGCATTTCTGCTGCACGCCCAAAGTGTTTATTTTCTGCTACGGCAATAAAGGTTTTAAATACTCGGATATCCATCCAAATTCCTAATAATCGGTTATAACAATACTGTAAATAAATCTTATCTTATCGACAAATATTTTTTGTTTTTCAAATGGGAAAATATTTCATAAATTCAAGTAGCAAATACTGCGTAATAGGAATTTTAATGAAAACTATACCTTGTTTACTACTTTTAAGTTTGATTAGTTTTGGCGGGTATTCAAATGACCTTGAATCGCAGTTAAGTGAGTCAACGCCTGATTTGGATACTGTGCTTAATATTTACAACTTTTGTGTAGAAAAACAGTACTCAGACCAAGATGACTTTAATATGGAAACATACTTATTAGATTGCGTTAATGTAGATTTAATAACGGCAGCTTATCAAACTTTTAATTCATATAACGGTTTAATTGAATTTATCTCATCAGATAAAGGGGAATAGTATGAATACAACAATTCGTAAAGGCACTTTATTTTTTTATGGCGATCGAACGTTTGCTCGTGGTTTTTCTCGAAGCGGTTATTTTAATAAGCGTGAGTCGCTAGAACTTGAAGAATACGGACATACACTACAAGGCTTAGCTAATGGTTTATTACAACCAGAAAACGAAGAAGAAGCGCAATTTGTGCGTGATCTAGAATCAGTTCATGCGAGTTCTTTATATCCTGTGGCATTATGGAAGAAATATCTTGCGGCAGTGGAAAAAAGCAAAGTTCATCACGGTTTCGCTAAAAGCAGCCCAAGAAATAACGAAAACTTTAGCATGAGTGCGTAAGTTAATTTACCCATTTAAGCTAATTCACAGCATTAAATAATAAACATCAAACAATATGTAAACAGAGAGCTGAAACTCTCTGTTTATTTCTTCTATAAAAAAAAATTAATTTCACAAAAGCATAGCTGAAAGATCAACAGACCCTATTATAAATTTAAGGTAAACTCTCCTTTTCTTACTTTCTTTATCTTAAATTTAAGCTGATATGTCTACGTTAACTCAACCTGAAACTTATGTTGCTCAATCAAAACATAAATCTTTTTGGCAAGGTGTTATTGCCACGCTTCCGCTGTGTATCGCTGTTATTCCGTGGGGAATTTTAGCCGGTTCTTATGCCATTGAAGTTGGCTTAACATCGTTAGAGTCGCAAGCTATGTCGGCCATTGTTTTTGCGGGCGCTGCTCAGTTAGTTGCATTAGGCATGATCAAGGCAGGTATTGGCTTAACCAGTATTTTACTTACCACGCTGTTAATTACCTCTCGGCATTTGCTTTATAGTATGGCGCTAAGAAAAGACATCAGCCCTTTACCGCTAAAATGGCGTTTATCGTTAGGTTTTTTATTAACAGACGAACTCTTTGCCATAGTTACAACACGAAAAACACCTAATAAACAGCATACATTTGATCGCTGGTATGCATTTGGAGGCGGGTTAAGTTTTTATGTCTTTTGGAACATAGCTACGCTCATCGGTATTATTGCCGGACAAACCATTCCTAATATGGAAGAGTGGGGGCTCGACTTTGCTATCGCCTCTACTTTTATCGCGTTAATTATTCCTATGATCAAAGCTAAATCAATATTGGTTTGTGTATTAGTGTCGTTGGTAGGTTCGGTAGTATGTAGCGTGTTAAATATTGAAGCAGGTTTATTAATTTCAGCCCTTATTGGTATGGCATGCGGAACCTTATACGCCCAAATGACAGGTGAAGCATCATGATTTGGTTAACGTTAGGCTTAATGACCCTCATTATATTTATCAGCCGTTATTTGTTTTTAGAGCCCAAGCTGCCACTTAAATTAAACAAAAGCACACTACAATTTTTAAGTTATGCAGCACCGGCTGTACTTACCGCTATTATTGCGCCTTTAGTGTTTGTAAAAGAACATGCGTTATATATAAGTATTCATAACAGTTATTTAGTCGGTGCTATTATCGCCTGTTTGTTGGCTTACTTTACGCGCAATACCTTGTTAACCGTTGTAGTAAGTATGGGGATTTTCTTTTTTATATTATAAAAAATAGCTTATACCCGTTTCATTATTAGATCAGCTTAGCGCCATTAGGTACATTAAATTCAGGCATGGCTAATGCTATCGCGCCATTGCTGTCGTAAAAACCGGTGACTAAACATTCCGACATAAAAGGCCCAATTTGTTTAGGCGGGAAATTAGTCACGGCAAGTACTTGCTTACCTAATAAGTCTTCTAAGTTATATAACACCGTAATTTGCGCGCTCGACTTTTTAATGCCGACTTCTTCACCAAAGTCTATTTTCATTTTATATGAAGGATTACGTGCTTCGGGGAATTCGGTTACTTCGATAATAGTGCCAATTCTTAAATCGACTTTCTGAAAATCATCCCAGTTTATTTGCATTTTTTCGCCTTATATTTTTAATTGAAAAGTTTGTAATCGATTGAATACTTATGTTGGATATTAGCGCACCTAACAGTATTAAGCTTAACGAAATCAGTATATTTGAAGACCACATGTTAAGCCCTACAACGGCTAAAATAACAGAAGATATTAGCGGAGTACAAAAACTCAAAGACGCTAATAGCTTTTTGTTACCTTGTTTTAATGCAATATCCCATAAGTAAAAAGCACCGCCAACAGGACCTAAACCTAATAAAATAATACTTAACCATTGTTTACCCGTAAACTGCCAATTTAATGCGTTTAACGGATCACTCGCCTCTAATTGAAAATGTGCGATAAGAGAAAGCACAGCAACAACCAACGATAACCAACCAATATTATCAACCGTGTTAGTAGAATTGCTTTCTGACTTTGAAAAATACCAAGAATAAGTTGACCATAATAAGGCGCAACAAGCGGCCAATGTATAGCCTTTTACATAGGCGGGGTTATACATAAGATCAGCGTCACCCACTATAATAAAACTCACACCAATAAAACCGACTGAGCTACCTATTAATGCTTTAAATCGAGTCGCTTTAGTTGCTAAAAATAGCGCTAAAAGCATTGGCCATAAATAAGCAATTAGGCTAACTTCAATGGCTGGAGCTACTTTCAGCGCAGCAAAATAACAGTAATGAAAACCGAATAATCCAGCAATACCTACTATCCACTCCTTAATAGCTAAACTGGGTTGAGCAAATAAACGTTCTTTTAAAATGAGTCGCTTAATAAACATTAATAAAGCTGAAATAGCAAAGCACATCGACAACAACTGAAATGCTGGAATATCAGCGGTATTAACGCCTAATAAAGCTAAGCAGCTCCACATAATAATAGCTAAAATGCCAAAAAATGTTGCCATAATAATACGACTCAAAGGGTTTTATAAAAGATCTATTATCTGACTATTTATAAATTAAAGTGTGCAGAAAGGACGCTTTTTTTGTTTGAGAAGACGGGGTTATTAATGACTATTCTTTTTTAACCTTACCAACCTCTGTGGTTAATATTCAGTTTTTTCTACTTCCAACGACTAAACGCCTTTGGCGAATTACCAAAATAGGCTTTAAATTTTCGACTAAAAGCAGAAGGGCTTTGATAACCCACTTGCTCTGCAATTATGGCAATAGGTGTGTCGGTATGAGTCAGTAGCGTTTTAGCTTTGTCCATTCTTTGTTGAATGATGTATTGCTGAGTGGATAGCCCTATGTTGTCTTTAAATACTTTTTTAAATTGTGTAACGCTAAGAAAGGCGAGTTGCGCTAGCTGTGTATTGGTGATCTCTGTTGTTAGATGTTGGCTAATGTAACTGAGCACTTTGTTTAGACGTTTATCTATGTTGTTCGATAGCGGTTGTTGCGCTAAAAGCTGATAAAAAAACTGAAAAGTAAATGCTTCAATTTCTTGGTTAATATGATGATTTAATTGCGTTTCAATAAATTGTATAAAGGCGAGCAGCGGGGCGTTAATTGATACTTTCTCGTTAGGCGAAGCTGTAATGTTTTCAGGCAGAATGTGCGTATCTACCACAATAAATCGAGCATTTTCGTGCGCTTTAAATTGATGAGTTTCGCCCGATTTTATAATAACGCAATCACCCATACTCACTAAGCCAGAAAATTCACCCACGCTAATATCAATAGAACCATGCAAGGGTAACACGAGTTGATGATAGCTATGTGCATGGCTCTGAATGTTATTGGTGTAAGAGCGTATTGAAATACGGCTAATGTGATTCATTTAGCGGTACATCAATATGTCTGTTTAGGTTTATTTCGTTTTCTATTCCCTTAGCTATTTCATCATTCAACTTCATTTTACTGACCAGTTTTTGATACCAAAAAGACGCAGCTAAAATAAAGATACCAATCCCCATAAATAAAATAACTTTTTGCCAAAGTAGGGCGTTTGCAGCGTCTACTAAAGCGAGCTTACCTATACCCAATAATATGAGGGTGAAGCTGTATTTTACTGTGGTTATATGTCTGTTTTTCAAAAATAATATTGCAGCGCCATGTATGGCTAATGCTGGCGCAATAAATAACTCAAGTCGATATTGGTATAACGCAGTGAATAGCGATAAGTAAGTTATTACCCCTACAGAATGAAGTAATAAATGACTGTTGTTTTTGGTGAACTTAGTCATAAATGATTGCTGAGCAAAGTAACGTTGTTGGTACACCATTACGATTAAAAACAGCGCGGGTATTATGGTATATAGCGGGTCGAGTTGCGTTAGCACCCAACCTGATACCACCAACAAGCAGTTAATTATATAAACCAATGTTTGGTTGTTTTTTATGTGATCTGAACGGCGAGTAAGTGCTAAGCAAGCTGTCCAATAAATTATAGCGGTTAGTAAGGCCAGTAATAAGCTTTCGGTATGAAAACCTACGGCATTGGGCAACGCAAAACCTAATGAAACGAGTCCCCAAGTACAAATAAATTGATAGATCGGAGTGGTTTTTTTTCTATGTAATAAATAACTTACGCCATAAAAAGCGGTAAAGCCTAATAATGCTAATACACTGTTTATTAAACTAAGTTGACCAATAACCCCCATAAATAAAACGCTGGCTAAAACCGTTAATACTTTGGTTTCTTTGATCAGTAAATGATGTTTTATTTTTTGTGCAAAAAACAGTGCAAGTGCTGGCGATAGCCATAAAATAAGCAAAGCATTTTCGTCTAATTTACGTATCGCTGAGCCAACCCAGCAAATAGGGATCAGTAAATAAAAGAGGACTCTGGCGGCTTCTGCAATATTTTTGAGTGAGCTGTTAGGGTGATATTTTCGATAGAAGGCCGACCATAACCACAGTTGTGAAAATACTGAGATAACGGCTAACTTGGCAAATAAAGGTAAAGCTGAAAATCGGTAGCTGTCTACCAATAGTGCACTTTGTGCGATATAAAATACTGGAACGGCTATTAACAATGCGGCAAATAATTCAATAGACACTTGTTTACAGTAGCGTGCTCTAAATAATATAAAAACTTGTAAGCTTATTGTTGCAACGCCTGTCCAATCACCCAACCAAACAGAACTACAAGCAATAATTAATACCGAAAGCCAAACCACTTCAACTAACTGTAATAACGGCTTTATATGGTGTTGAGAACGTAGATCAAAACCTTGCGTGGCAATCATGCGTTGCCATATGGCGATTATTAATATGATTGCGGTTGAAAGTACCCAGCCGTCTACCGACTGTAAGGCAGGTACTGGGAAATACGGCGCAATAGCTGCCCATGAGTAGATTAGCGCGATAGCCAGTAAAGCTTGTGCTTGGTTACTAACAAAGCTAAGCGCATATTTACGGCCTACATATAATAGTAAAAGCCCTTCAACTGCCCACGATATTCCCCAATAAGCATTACTAATAGCGCTAATTATAGCGAGCACTCCCCAAAGGGCGGAAAGTAATATGATGAAAGGTGTTACGGGGTGTTTTACTTTATAAAAAAGTACCGCGGTAGCCACAGTAAGTAGCGCGTTAAACGTAAAACATACGCTCATTTGTGTGGTAAATAATTCGCTGGCTTGAAAAAACATTAATACGGTAGAACCTACTAATGCGGCAATAAAAAGTAAGCTTTTTTTAGCTGAAGGGGCTAGTAGGTTTTGCTGTAATTCTGCCTCAGATTTATTACTTAATTCTTCATTGTGTTCTTTGTCTGAAAAGAGCATTAATGCCCCGTAGATAAAGAAAATAATATAAAACAGGTTAACTGCCCAAGCTGATATTTGAATGCTTTCAACACCTATAATCCATTCTACCGAAGCAAGGGTAAAGGCAAGTGTTAAATTAGCGAGCCATTGTTCTTTGTTTTTAAAAGCAAAAATTAGGCTGCTTATTGCGACAAAAGACAAAGATAATAAATAATAAAGCGGTTCAATTTGTACGGTATTCGACATGTTATTAGATAAGATAGGCATAGTAGCAACACCGATAATGCCTAAGCTTGAAACAACTTTAGTGTCTAACCATTTGGCGATACCATGACACAGCAAAGCAATACCGAAATAGAGTGCGAGTACAACTAGGCTCGGCAATATACCGTAAACACTACCTGCAAAATATACGGTGCAATACGACAATAATATGCCTAAGGTAACAATTGCAGTGGCAAATTCATTAAAACGTGTTTTTATTTTTAGTCCTATACCTATGCCCATAACGAGTAGGGCGGCAAAACACATAAGTAATGATTTGGATCCTGCGCCTAGTTGGTCTATTAGCAATTGCATTAAATAACCAAAGCCTGCTAATACCAGCGCTATACCAGCAATGGTTAGAATGAAAATACCTAACATGCCTTTTTCTTTGTACGACTTATACATATTAGCCACAGGCGTTAGCCATTCAAACATCATCGACAATATTGTTTGAATAAAAGACTGTAAAAATAAATTGATAGCAGAAGGTTTAGCTGGTTTTAGTTTTTGAGGTTTATGTGTTTTATTTTGAGTCGTGTTTTGTGTTTTATTTGGGGCAACACCAGAACTAACTCCAGCAATGCTATATTCGTTAACTGCTAATGGTGGTTGTTCTAGCGGGTTATTTTCTTCTAAATAAAGTGTTTCTTGATGCGCTGTTACTGAAGCATCGTTTTTAGTATCACTTATTTCACTGGCACTATGTGGCTGTGACTTAGCCTGCTCAACTAAGGTGTTTAAGCGTTCTTCAACCTGATTTACACGCTCGCTAAACTGGAGTTTAAGTAATGCTAACTCCGACCTTAGTAGCTTAATTTCATTATTCATCCATAAACCCTAGCTAAAGAATATTTTTAGGTACAACTCTACGTAACTTTACTTTGATTCGTTTTAACAAGCCAACTTCGCCATCAGGGTTCCAATCTAATGTAGTTTGCCATGCGTTTTGTGGCTCCATCTCTTCAAGCATACCTTTTTTTACATCTTTGGTGACTGCTTTTGAAGGGATGATGGTAATACTTTCGGTATTTAAATTAGCGCTACGTGGATCTAAATTAAAAGTACCAATAACAGTAATTTCGTCGTCTATCACCATAGATTTCGAATGTAAGCCGAAAATAGGTGGTGTGGTCAGTTGTTTATCCATAACTTCCGACATGATTTTTTGTCGGATAGCTGCATCGGGTTTAAATTCGTAAATTTTAACGCCTGTTTTGAGTAACTTTTCTCTGTCGCGTTGGTAGCCACTAAAGGCTTCTAAATTGTCGTTAGAGGCTAAACTATTGGTGAGTATTTTTATGTCTACACCTTTATCGGTAAGTTTTTTAAATAAATTTCTACTGAGTTCTGTTGTTACTAAGTAAGGGGTTTGAATGATCACCGACTTTTTCGCATTACCCACTAGTTCAATAAGTTTGTCAGTAGAAAGTCCGCTACCACCTAAAAATTCATCTTTGTCATTTTTACCCGGAATATCGGATATGTATTCAACATTTTGTAGCCAATGTACTTTACCGTTTGCCGCTTGTTGTAAAAATGCTTCAGGAATTTTATTCATTTTTGCACGTACAGATGGAACATAATTTTCTGGATTACAAGCGTATTGATGAAGTGTATCGTAATTACCAAAATCAGAGTCAGCTTCATCAGTATAATCAAACTCACTTTTAACCAGTTCAGTTACGGGCACACTTAACGGATCATTCCAAAATTCTTCGAAAGATGATTCAATCGAGCTAACAGAGCCGCCGAGTAATAGCACATCGCGATCTCTAAAATTATATGCGTGGTCGTAACCAAAGTATTCATCGGCAACATTGCGGCCACCGGTTATTGATATTTTTCCGTCAACGGTAAAGGTTTTGTTATGCATACGCTGATTAAAACCATGAAAACTAGTGGTGAGATTGGCTATTTTTTGTAGAATATTTTTACCAATATTTGCTAGAGGGTTATATATTTTTATTGATAAATTTTTGTGCGCGTCGAGTTTTAATAGTTCATCACCCTCAGCGTCTACCATTAAGTCATCTACCAACAAACGTATTTTTACGCCTCTGTCAGCTGCTTGTATTAAGTAGTCAGCAGCAATTAATCCAATATTGTCAGCTGAAAAGATAAAGTACTGAATATCAATTGTTTTTTCAGCCTTATGAGTTAGCCAACCACGAGATAATAACGATTCAATACCTTCTTCAAGCACGTAAACACCTGTGCTGTTTTTCATTTTCTTTGAAAAAGGTGCTAAATGCTCAGATAAAGGTTTTGGATCTGGTTTATTGAGGGCTGCGCAAGATTCTGTGCTGATTGTATTCGTATTCTTAGGAGTATTTACTTGTAGCACGCTAGGCTGTGCAAAGGAGCAGGCAGTAATCAATAAGGTAAAGCTTAACGTGGTTGTTTTTATTACGCATAGAGCTTGTTTTTTTAATGATGAGGGTATTGAGAGTTTATTTATCATAAATGTTGATGATCCGTCAGGGGAATATACGGTGAATTTTAATACCTTCTCTTTGTATTATGAGAATAACGCTGCCGAAACGTGTTGAGCAGCGTAGTGAATAATAATGTAATGCAATTGGTATGGCTACCAATCAATTTTTTTACCATTTTCATCAAGAAACTTACCGCTATTTTCCATTGATAACATTTCTATTGTTTGAGTTAAGGTGCTAACCGCTTCGGTAATGGTCGCGGGAGCTTCTGGTCCGCCCATATCGGTTTGTACCCAACCAGGGCTAATGGCATTTACAATAATATTTTTATCAGCAAGTTTAGAAGCTAGTCGTCTAGTTAGCATATTAATAGCGGCTTTACTCATGCAGTAACCATCAAATCCTTCGAGGGGATTTTGGTTGTTGGAAATTGAGGCTAAGCCAGAAGATAATTGAATAACCTTTGAATGCTGGTTGAGCTGAGACGATAACGCTTGTGTTAATAATGCAGGCGCTACACTGTTTACTTGAAAGTTATTGGTTAAAGCAGCTTGTGACCATTCACCAAATACTTCATGTTCGGCCACACCTGCATTATTAATGAGTAAATCAATGCCGTTACACAAGTTGTTGATGCTTTTAGCTGTATTATTAATGCTTGATTCATCGAGTAAGTTTACTGTTAGGTGATGAAAGCATTCATCTATGTTGCGATTTAATGTTGCTTGATCAATAGCACTACGTGATAAGGCAATAACCTGCCAACCATTTGATAAATAATAATTTACAAAACCTAAGCCTATGCCGCGATTTGCTCCTGTAATAACAACCGTTTTCATGTAGTTTCCTTGTAATAAGCGTTTTTATAATAATAAACAATGTACAGATAACCTCCTAGTACAATTATTGTCAGTGAATAAGAAATTAGGAGAAATGAATACTTTTGATAGAAAACTCGGTCTTTTGTGCATAAGCTTGAATTTATATTTATTTTAGGACCTGTTGTTAGCGAACTTTATGAATAAAACCAATGAAAACATTTCCGATTTACGATTAGCGTCGCTACTACCAGATACCTTATTAGGCAATATATTAAGGCCTATTTCGCCCTTGCTAGATAAAATATTAGGTATTGATAAGCTTCATCAGCTTTATGTAAAAGGTGATTTATGGGGATTAGAAAAACAAGAATTCTCTGAGCGACTATTAAATCAATTAGGCGTTCAAATTGTTGGTGGCGCTGGTGTTGTATCGAAAATTCCTAAAGAAGGGCGCTGTATTGTTGTATGTAATCATCCTTACGGCATGGTAGAAGGTGTGATTATTGCTAAAATTTTAACTGCCTTTCGAGCTGATACAAAAATAATGGCGAATTTGGGATTAAAAGTTTTTAAAGAAATTGAAGATTATTTTATTTTTGCTAACCCGTTGAAACCTAAATCACCTATAAATACCTCTGCAATAAAAAAATGCTTTAAACATATTGAAAACGAAGGTTTGTTAGTGGTGTTTCCAGCAGGAAGAGTATCGTTTTTTCAGCCTGAAAAACAACGTATTGCTGACGCAGAATGGAACCGAATTGCCATTCAAATAGCTGTTAAAAAGCAAGCGCCAATTTTACCTGTATTTATTTCAGGTACTAACAGCAAACTGTTTCATAAAATGGGGCAAATTTATTACCGTTTTCGTTTGCTCATGCTAGCGAGAGAGATGGTAAAACTTCAGCAAGACCCAATTAATTTAGTAGTAAATAACTTAATTACGCCTGAACAGCTTAACGCATTTAGTGGTATTAAACGTATGAACGAGTTTGTAAGATTACAATGTTATTTAAATGACGAAACCTATTTAACACCTTGGGTAGAAGACGATGAAGTAACAGAATTTAAAGATATTATTCCTATGTCAGACCAAAGGTTAATGTCAAAAGAGTTAGCCGAATTACCTGAAGAACAACAATTAGTTAAGTTTAAATCGTTTACCGTGTATTACGGTTATCAGCATCAAATACCTACCTGTGTGAAAGAAATTACACGTTTGAGAGAAATAACCTTTCGAGAACTTAATGAAGGTAGCGGCGAAGCGTGCGATACCGATCACTTTGACGCAACTTACATGCACTTATTTATATTCGATCATCAAAATGAAGAAATTATTGGCGCTTACCGTATTGGCCAAACTGATTTGCTTCAAAAAGACGCGGATGTGTCTAAGCTGTATTTATCGCAAATGTTTAACTTTAAACCTGAGTTTATTAACCAAAATCAGCCGTGTTTAGAAATGGGGCGTTCGTTTATTGTTGCTGAGCATCAAAACAGTTTTCATGGCTTGTTATTACTTTGGAAGGGCATAGGCGCTTATGTGTGTAAAAACCCTCGATATAGAACCTTATACGGCACAGTATCGTTAAGTAAATTGTACGATCCAAGATCAGTAGCTTTAATTGACGAAATTGTGGTGACCAAACGCGAAGGTGTTGAAGCTAAAGCTCCGTTTAAAGGAAACTTACACCCTGAAGCACAAGATTTTTTACATGAAAATACTGTAAATTTAGATCAGTTATCAGCATTAGTTGAAGGCATAGAAGCTGACGGGAAAGATATTCCAGTATTGTTAAAACAATACTACAAGCTGGGAGCTAATTTCCATTGTACGGGGATAGACCTCAACTTTAATCACACACCGGGGTTATTGCTAAGTGTTGATTTACCTAACGCACCAGACAAATTGTTGAAGCTGTATTTGGGTAAAGACAGAGAAGCTTATTTAAGTTATAAGTCAGAGTAAATAACATTGCGATGAGTTATTTATAACTACTGAGCTACAGTGTTTTTCTCACGTAAATAAGTAGCGGTAGCTGGCGCAATACCAAATGCGGTGTTGGCGGTAGTGCTTTGTGCGAAGGTAATTTGGGTGATCATTGCGTAATGATGAACAGCATGACTACCTGCAAAAATAAGCTCTCTTGCCACAGTAGTTTGTACTACTTGTACTTTTTTATTGCTGGTACTTACTTCTGTTGATAAAGGAATCATACGGTTTAAATCGCTATTTGTTAAGTTTTGCATCCAAGCAGCTATTTCATCTAGTTTGTTAATAGCTAATTGCGGATTTTCTTCCACTTTGCTACCACGTAAACGTAAGTCGTAGTCGATAAGATCGGTTTCCATTCCCGTAATAACGGATTGGTAATGATCAATAATATGACGGATATGAGAACCTGCTGAACTGATAAAGTTTGGAGAAATAATTTCTACATAATCTTCTTGTGTAACACTGTTCAGATATAAGCGTCCTTGCTCAAGAATTTCTAATTGGCTAGTAAGCATGTGTATGGTTATTCCTCGTTATTTATGTAATACCTTTTTATGTACTTTTGAGATCATTCTCTCAAAGGTCTGTAAATAAGACCGCCTATCTTAAATAAATATTCATAATTTTTTACAATAGTTAATTTACTTGTATTTTAAGTCATCAACATGAAGTTAAGGTGACAAGTTTTTATTCTAAATTACCTTATGTATATCTATAGCGCTTGAGCGATAACAATAATAAACAAAATTACGCTTATGCCTTGCCAAAACATTACTGGATCTCGTTCCATTAAAGGAGGTTTAGTTTTAGCTAAATAGGTTTTATTCGGGTGACGAATATCGTGAATAAATTCTGATAACTCGGCATAACGTTTTAATGGGTTAATGTGTAGTGCTCGTTTTAAAGTGTAGTCTAACCATAAAGGAAGCTCTGAGTCTTTAGTGATCAGGCTACGATAAGTTAGTCTTTCTTGAGCCGATAGACTATTTGCTTGTGCAATGGCATTCCCGTAGGGGAACTCACCCGAGAGCATTTGATAGGTGATGGCTGCTAGTGAGTATATGTCTGATTGTTGCGTGCCTAGCTGCCCTAAAAAGTACTCGGGAGCTGAATATCGAATGGTACCGCGCATTACGTCTTCGGTGTTTGCATCGGTCACTCCTGCAATAAACGTTGAACCAAAATCAATGATTTTTACCGTATTGCTGCTATCAATCATGATGTTGTTAGGACGTAAATCTTGATGGATCATTTCTTGGCGATGGAAAGCCTGTAGTCCTTTTGCTACTTGTTCAATAATGTCGCGAACTTGCTCTAACTTTGGCTTAGGGTTGTCTATCATCCACTGGTTTAGCGAAATACCTTCAATGTATTCTGTCACTAAATATAGATAGTTACGCTTACGTTTGGATTCAATCGCTTTAGCTACATTGGGATTATTTACCCGTTTGGCTATCCATTCTTCCAACATGAATCGTTCTAAATATTTTGTGTCGTTTCGTAGTTCGGTTGAGGGGGTTTTGATAACAACCGTTTCGTTGGTGTCTTTATCGCGAGCTAAAAATACGTGGCTGCGGCTACTAATGTATATTTCGCGCAGTATTTCATAACCATCAAACTCCATTCGTGGCGTTAATCTTGGCGGTAACGGCAGCATGGTAAGTTGATGAACTTCGTCTAGCTGATATTCAGGTATGTTTTCAACACGTGCTATTTGTATACTGAGGTTGTCGTCGCTACCTAGTTGAAGGGCTTTATCAAGAATTAATTGTGCCGCGCTGTTTAACGAATCAGTATTGTTAATCGCTTGTGTAATATCAGAACTTTTAATGAATTCGTATATGCCATCTGTCGCTAAAACAAACGTGTCACCTTGCTCTATGGTGAGGGATTGGTAATCAATTTCTAAGGTTTGATCTATACCCAAAGCGCGCGTTAAATAAGTAACATCTGCCGACACTATACGACGGTGATCTTCAGTAAGTTGTTCTAAATTATCACCTGATAAACGATAAATACGGGTATCGCCTGAGTGGAATAGATGCGCAGTATTTGATTTAAAAACCAAGGCGCTAAAGGTGCAAATATAGCCTTTGTCTTTATCGAATCGGTAAGGGCTATTGCGTGTTTGTGCATAAAGCCAAGAATTAACTGACTTAACCACTTTTTGCACTGAGCTTTTAACTGACCAAGAGTCAGAGGTGCAATAGTAGTCTTGTAAAAAACTTGCTACGGCTGTTTCGCTAGCTATTTGACTTACTTTACTCGAACTGATGCCATCGGCCATAGCCAGTGCAATACCTTTAGCACTGAGCAAAGGTTCTTTAGGCGAAACACTACCTAGAAAATCTTGATTAACGGCTTTTACGCCCTTGTCGGTTGCCCCACCAATACTGACACTCAGTGATTTGCTCATGTATTATTCCTGAAGAAGATGGCTTAGTTTACCAGAGTCGCTTTGTTGTAAAAGATAAAATAAAAAAGGCTTCGTAAAGTTAATTACGAAGCCTGAAACTGCTAAATACTCATTTGTATTAATAACATGCTTTTAATAAAGCGCCTTACGAAAGTTTACGCTCAGGCGATGTTTTAACATGCGTTAAATAAAGGGGTAAACCGACTAATAATAACCCACCCGCTAAATTACCTAAAACCGTCGGAATTTCATTCCACAATAAATAATCGTAAACGGTAAAGTCGCCACCCATTATCATAGAAAATGGGAATAAAAACATATTCACAATAGAATGCTCAAAACCCATAAAGAAGAACAGCATAACCGGCATCCACATCGCCGCCATTTTAGCCCCAGCAGAAGTAGAAATCATCGCGCCAACCACGCCCATAGACACCATCCAGTTACACAACATACCGCGAATAAAGATAGTTAACCAACCACCAATACCGTGCTCTTGATAGCCTAAGGTTCTTGATTCACCGATTGAAGCGACTTTAGCAGCAATAGCACCACCATCAGCCGAATAACCATAGGTTAAAATAAACGACATAAAGAAAGCGGTGGTCATCGCACCGGCAAAGTTCCCCACAAACACCAAGCCCCAATTGCGCATAACGCCGCCAAAGGTAACACCAGGTCGTTTATCCAATAAGGCTAAAGGCACTAACGTAAACACACCGGTTAATAAATCAAACTTCATTAGGTACAACATAATAAAGCCAACAGGGAATAAACAAGCGCCTAAAATAGGGCTGCCAGTTTTAGTGGCTACGGTAATAGCAAAAATAGCGGCTAAGCCAAGAATAGCGCCAGCCATAAAGGCACGAATAATAGTGTCTTTGGTAGACATGTAAACTTTCTGCTCACCAGAATCGACCATTTTGGTTACGAATTCACTGGGTTCAATATAAGCCATGATTATTTCTCACTTAATTATTAATATGTTGGAAGGTATAGTGAGTAATAGAGCAATTCTAATACCAAATGATTAACTAACTGTTTTTATTGGAAAAGTTTATTTCATGATAAATGTAATGAAGGTGGATGCATTAAAATAGACGGAGGAATATCAATGTTGCACTAAAGCGGAACATAAAATAAGTGCCTTTATCTTTTTATGACAGATAGATAAAAGCATTTATTATTTGTTGCTATCGGTTTACTGGTATTTTTGAACATAGCGTTAAGTTTTTGTTTAATGCATTTAAAATGTCGTGTCTTGTTAACGTACCGATCAATTGTTTATTTTCAATGACTAAATATAAGCTTGATGTCTCTTTCAATAATTTAATGGCAATGTCTGATATACCGTGGTCAGGATTAATCGCTACAAAATTCGTATGTTGAATATCACCAACTGATACTGGATTATCGCAATGATAGCTGCTCATTAGCATGGCTTTATGACAATCATAATCAGAGATAAACCCTGTTACTTCATTTGTCTCATTAACCACAGTTAAACCGGCTAATTTCTTATTTATTAACAATTCAACCGCAATCACTAAAGGCGTATTACCTTTGATTGTTAGTGGATGCTCTAACATAAATTCTCTTACCGTTACTTCAGCCATAATATGTACCTCGTTTGTTTTAGTACGGTTATCATATGGCTTACTGTGGTATAGTTAAAATAGATTGATTTTATTTATGTGATAGGATTTAACTATCAATAAAGGCCGTTTTTAAAGTTGGAGCTACTATGATTAAAATTCGTGATTTAGAATACTTAGATGCTATTGATACACATAGACATTTTGGCCGTGCGGCAGAAGCATGCTTTGTTAGCCAACCGACGTTAAGTGGTCAAATTATGAAGTTAGAGGAGCAGCTTGGACTTGTTTTAGTTGAACGCCAAACCCGAAAAGTAATGTTAACACCCGCAGGTGAGCGTTTAGTGGCTGAAGCACGTAATGTATTAAGAGCCGCACAAAGTTTTGAAGCTTCAGCGAAAGCTTTGTTAGATCCCTTTTCAGGCGATTTACATATTGGGTTAATACCTACATTAGCGCCGTATTTATTGCCTCATATCATGAAAGATTTAAATGAAAAACTGCCGAAAATAAATTTTTATTTACATGAAGATAAAACCAAAAATCTTTTAAAATCGCTAGACGACGGCAAGCTAGATTTACTTATTTTACCTTGGTTAGACGAGATGGATAAGTTTGATAGATACGACTTATTTGAAGAACCTTTAGTTTTGGCTACTTCAAATGAACATCCATTGTCGGCTAAAAAAACGGTGAGTTTAGATCAATTAACTAATTACGAAATACTCACACTAGAAGATGGCCACTGCTTACGCGACCAAGCTTTAGGTTTTTGTTTTACTGCTGGCGCTAAAGAAGACCATAGATTTCAAGCCACTAGTTTAGAAACCTTAAGACATATGGTTTCAAGTAATATGGGGATCACCTTGCTACCAGAGCTGGCAACAATAAATACAGACTCAAACAGCACAATTAACTACGTACCTTTTACTCATCCTAAACCTCATCGACAAATATCGCTTATGCTTAGGTCTGGTTATTCAAGAATGGAATGTATTCGAGCGGTAGTGAGTAGCGTTAAAGCATCAATGAAAGGGGTGATATAATAAGAGTAAATAGGGTCTGCTTATTTCATTAAACAGACCCTAAGATATTTTGCTATTGGCTAAAGCTAGCTATTATCGATTTCTACCGTTACATGAGAAACATGTGGTAAAAATTTTAAGATGAGTTTCTTAAAATCTTGAGTATCTATAATTTCGGTAGAGCTCACTGTAAGAATGGCAGCTTGGTGCGATGTCGCTATTTTCCAAACGTGAAGATCTTTAACAATCGCATTTTTTTCACTTACGGCTTCGGCTATTTTTTCTAAGGTAGACACCTTAACTGATTTGTCTAACAGCACAGAGCTTGATTCTTTGATCAAACCGAAAGACCAATGAAAAATAACCAAGGCACCCACTATGCCCATTAAAGGGTCCATCCAAGTTAAGCCAATGTATTTACCAATTAATAGGGCAACAATGGCAAGTATTGAAGTTAATGTATCTGCTAAAACATGGAAGTAAGCCGCTTTGATATTGTGATCTTGGTGGCCATGTTTGTGGCCATGTTGATGAGCGTGATGGTCATGTCCGTGTTCATGGTGCTCATGGTCGTCATGATCGTGCCCGTGGTGGTGATGATGGTGATCATCTTTAAGAATAAATACTGATAGCACATTAACTGAAAGGCCAATAATAGCTACAATAATTGCTTCGTTAAAATGAATATTGTGTGGTTCGATAAGTCGTTGAACAGACTCAATAACCATCATAAGTGCAACAATGGCTAAAGCCACAGCACTGGCAAAACCACCTAAATAATTAACTTTACCTGTGCCGAAACTAAACGACTTATTTTGCGCATGCTTTTTCGCGTAGGTATAAGTAAAAATAGTAATAAGAAAAGCTGCTGAGTGAGTACCCATGTGCCAACCATCGGCAAGCAAGGCCATAGAACCTGTCCATGTGCCGGCGCCAATTTCGAGGAACATAACCACAGTAGTTAACCAAAAAACGATTTTAACTTTGTGCATGTTTTGTGAATTATTTACGCCAAGATCATGAGAATGACAGAATTGTGTATTAGACTCGCTCACTCTATTTCTTCCTTTATTTACCAATTAAAATAGCTAAGTTGATTAATGTTTAATGAAAGAAGTATACTACCCCCCAGTATATAATCATAGAAAATATATTATGGCACATACTCATAATCCAGCAGAAAACAAGAAACTACTCACGCGTATTCGAAAAATTAAAGGACAGTCGATTGCTCTTGAGAATTCGTTAGAAAACACGCCTGATTGTGTGGCTTTTTTACAACAAATAGCGGCATTAAAAGGTGCGGTTAATGGCTTGATGAAAGAAGTATTAGAAAGTCATTTACGAGAACATTTAGGGGCTGAAGATATAACTCCAGAGCAACGGGGAGAAGAGGTAGAACAAGTGATCTCAATTTTAAAAAGTTATATGAAATAATAGAAAATTTATTTAGTTCATTATTACTTACATTTGTTATTCATATTTTTTAAAACTTCTTGAACAATCATTCAAGAAATAATGTTAGTATTCTCACACATTTATTTTGTTTAATAATATTTACCCTGAGGTTTTATGAGATTACGTTTTTTATCGGTGCTAGCAACCGCTTTTTTTATGTTAAGTAGTAATGTGTTAGCCAATGATAACAACAAATTAGAGGCACAATTAGTTAAACCTAAAGTGATTATTTTTGATGTTAATGAAACACTATTAGATCTTGAAAATATGAAAGCATCAGTTGGCAAAGCGCTAAATGGTCGTGAAGATTTATTACCCTTATGGTTTTCAACTATGTTACATCACTCTTTAGTGGTTTCTGCTACTGGAGATTATCAAACGTTTGGTAATATCGGGGTTGCTTCATTACAAATGGTTGCTGAAATTAATGATATTACTATTACTAAAGAAGAAGCAAAAAATGCTATTTTAACACCACTACGTTCGTTACCTGCGCATCCTGATGTTGAACAAGGCTTAGCAAAATTAAAAGCGCAAGGTTATAAGTTAGTTACGCTAACGAACTCGTCGTTAAAAGGGGTTAAGCTACAGCTTAAAAATGCTAATTTAAGTCAGTATTTTTCTGAAAATTTAAGTATTGAATCTGTTGGTGTATTCAAACCACATTTAACTACTTACCAATGGGCAATTAAAAATTTAGGAATTAATGCTAATGAAGCATTAATGGTTGCTGCACATGGTTGGGACATTGCGGGTGCTGAAAAGGCGGGCTTGCAAACGGCTTTTGTACGTCGCCAAGGTAAGGTGTTATTTCCTCTGGCTGAAAAACCTGACTATAGCGTGCTTGATATAAACGAGCTGGCAAGTATTGTTAGTAAGTTTAAATAATAGTAATACTAAGGAAGCTTTTTAATTAAAAACTTAAGCTGTTTTATTCGATGAACTAAACCGCTTAAGTTTCCTTCTCCCCAACTATTTTATCTGCTGAATTCGAATAGTAAAAAATGCCAAGCATTAAGTGCTGTTGTTTACTTTTTATAGCGTAAATAAAATCGATTCTGGTATATATGATTAATGTTGGTATGCCTTTATATTTAAACCCGCGCTAAGCAATGGTTTTGCAATTAATTTGCATTTGAAATATTTGTTACTATATACTCGTTGCTTCACAAAAAGGACCTCTTTTTTAAGGATAATATTCTCAGATGCTCGTATTAAATCAGCGTCATTCTCGATTGTTTTTAGTTCTTTGTTTTATTCCCGTCGTTATATTTGCTGTTGTACATTTCATAAAAGGGAATTTTCTATTAGCGTTTTCATTAGTGAGTACTTCAATTGTTTTTGCTATTAACTTTAAAAATATTAAAGATAATAAAATAAGTAATAAAAATCTCACTAGCATTATTATTTCGATGTGGTGCTGCTTAGCATTAGCTAGTTATTATGTTGGTATCCATGGTATTTTTTATACGTTTCCGTCAATTGTAGGGCTTTTCTTTTTAGTTTCTATTCGGTTGGCGTTATTAATTTCAATACCTTCTATATTTGTCTTTTTGGCGCTGACTATTTTGCATGGGGAGGAGCTTGATACCTTAAAACTTGCTTCGTCTTTTATGTTAACTATTATTTTTACAGCATATTCTGCTTATTTTTCAAGGCATCAAAAAGATGCACGAGACCAAGAATCCAAAAAAGATCCGCTAACAGGTGTAGCCAATCGTCATGGGTATAATGAGTGGCTAGATGAATGTCATGTAAATACCAGCATTATGTCTATTACATCTATTACTTTAGATATTGATAATTTTCGTATAGTTAATGATACTTTTGGGTTTGATACAGGAGATAAGTTGATTCAGCAACTTGCAGGGAAATTGCTGAATATCATAGAAAAAGAAGCAACAATTCAACGCGCGAAATCACAATGTATAGCAAGGCTTTCTGGTGATGAATTTATCATTGGTTTAACCAACTTACCTGAAGAACTAGACATCATTCCACTTGTTGACGAGCTAAAATTAGCCGTTAGTCAGTTGTCAATTATGTCAGAGAACCCAACTAAAATTTTTGCTTCTGTTGCTGTTGTACGAACAAACCGTTTAAATGGAAAGTTTACGAATATCATAGATAACTTAGATATGACCATGAGACATGCTAAGCAGCTTGGTAAAAATAACGTACAAATATTTGAGGAGTCTTTAGGTCAACAGTTTGTAGAGCAAAAATATATAGTTAAGGAATTAGCTCAAGCACTTAAAAACAACCAGTTTCATATGGTTTTCATGCCAATATTTAGTAGTACTAAAAAAATTTCTGGGGCTGAATTGCTTCTTAGGTGTGATAGAGCAGAGCTTTCTGAATATGGTCCCGATATATTTATTCCTGTAGCTGAGTCTTATGGTTTAATAGAAGAAATAGATTTTTGGGTACTTAATGAATCATTTAATATTATTACTAAAATCGATGTATTAAAGTCATCAAACATTGATTTTTTCTCGATCAATATTTCATCCAATCAACTGCGCAATAAAGAGTTTGTACCTCGAATAAAAAAATTGGTTGACCTATATAGCATTGACCCATACAAAATAGAGTTGGAAATTACTGAAACGAGCCTAGTAGAGACTGATTTACAGGTAATAGAAATATTAGTATCGTTAAGAAGAATAGGCTTTAGGCTCTCTTTAGATGACTTTGGTACGGGTTTTACTTCGTTTAATCAACTTAAAAAATATCCCTTAAATTGTTTAAAAATAGATAGAAGCTTTGTGAGTGGAGATATGGAAAATTTATCTCCGCTTAGAGGAATGTCTGATGTTATTTTATCTATTGCTAAGCTTCATAATTTTGATGTAGTAGCCGAAGGTGTTGAGACGGAACAACAATACATTGAGTTGAAAAATAATGGCTGTTTGTACTTTCAAGGATATTGGTTTTCTAAACCGCTAACCGAACAAGATTTTGTGCATTTTCTCGTACATGCTGATACTTAATAATTATACCCGTTATCATTCAAGGTGCTCTGAAATAGCCTCTTGATTGGTAACGGGTTATATACCTTACTTCCATTAAAATAACGTTATAGCTATTGATTCCTTAGCTTAACTGAGCGAACTTAATTAAGCTGCTTGAGTTTCTTTTTCAATCACTATTTTTTCAGCTGCATTTGGCGTTCTAATTAAGTAATCAAAAGCGCCTAGTGCTGCTGTTGCACCACTTCCCATTGCAATAATGATTTGCTTGTAAGGTGTGTGAGTTACATCACCTGCCGCATAAACACCTGCAACGCTTGTTTCTCCATGGCTGTTAGTAATAATTTCGCCACGAGGTGTTAAATCTACCGTATCTTCTAAAAACTGCGAGTTAGGCACTAAACCAATTTGTACAAATATACCCGCTAGCTCAAGGCTTTTGGTTTCATTGGTTTGGCGGTCTAAATAGTTAAGGCCTGTTACATGATTGCCGTTACCTAATACTTCGGTGGTTTGTGCATTCATAATAATTTCCACGTTGCCTAATGATCGGGCTTTGTTTTGTAAAACCGCATCAGCTCGTAAACTTGAATCAAACTCTAAAACCGTTACATGGCTTACAATACCCGCTAAATCGATTGCGGCTTCTATGCCTGAATTACCACCACCAATGACCGCAACTGATTTACCTTTAAATAATGGGCCATCACAGTGTGGGCAATAGGCTACGCCTTTACCTTTGTACTCTTGCTCGCCCGGTACGTTCATTTCTCTCCATCTTGCACCTGTGGCAATAATGGCCGAACGAGTTTGAAGAATGGCGTTGTTTTCAAGCTGAATTTGGAGCAGTCCTCCCACTACATCACTTTTAATGATCTTTTTAACGCGTTGACCATTCATAATGTCTACGTCGTATTCTTTAACGTGTTCTTCTAAGCTGGCAACCAGTTTTGGACCTTCGGTTGCTTTAACCGAGATAAAGTTTTCAATGGCCATGGTGTCTTGTAGTTGTCCGCCAAAACGGTCGGCTACTACACCTGTTTTTATCCCCTTACGAGCGCTGTAAATAGCTGAAGATGCACCCGCTGGACCGCCACCTATCACTAATACATCTAATGCTTCTTTTTTATTAATAGCGTCTGCTTGGCGCGAACCTGCATTTACATCAACTTTGTTGAGTATTTCTATCACCGACATTCTGCCTTGAGCAAACGGCTGTCCGTTTAGATAAACCGCAGGTACAGATAAAATATCTTTACTGTAAACTTCTTGTGAGAATACAGAACCATCTATCATTACATTGGTAATTTGTGGATTAATTGCTGACATCATATTGAGTGCTTGCACAACATCAGGACAATTTTGACAGCTTAACGATACGTAGGTTTCAAAGGCATATTCGCCTTCTAAATTACGCACCTGTTCTATAATTTCTTCACTTAATTTTATTGGGTGTCCGCCACTGTGTAATAAGGCTAATACCAGTGAGGTAAATTCATGTCCCATTGGGATCCCAGCAAAACGTATTTCAGTGTTGTTGGTTACGGACCTTACTAGCATTGACGGAGCACGTTCGTTGCTACCATCGAGTTCTACTAGTTGGATAAGAGGTGACATGGTTGCTATTTCTTGCACTAATTCGTTTAATTCTTTTGATTTTGCGCCGTCATCTAGAAACACTGCTAATTCAACTGTCGACGTTAAATTTTGTAGGTAGTTCTGTAATTGGGCTTTTAATTTTGTATCTAACATGTTGAAAATCCTTAGCGAATGTTGCTATGTAAAGTAAAGATTCAAACCTTGTTTTACACACAGTAAACAAGGTTAAAACAAGGTTTGTAATTATTGGAAAAAAGACTAATTAAATTTTTCCAACTAAATCTAAAGAAGGTGCTAATGTTTCTAAACCTGGCTCCCAAGCTGCAGGACAAACTTCACCGTCGTGCGCTGCAACATATTGCGCTGCTTGAATTTTACGAACTAATTCTTTAGCAGAGCGGCCTATACCTAAGTCATGTACTTCAGCAATTTTAATTTCGCCTTCGGGGTTGATTACAAATGTACCGCGAAGTGCTAAACCGTCTTCTTCAATCATTACACCGAAGTTACGTGTAATTCTTCCTGTTGGGTCACCAATCATTGGGTATTGAATTTTGCCAATAGTGTCTGAGCTGTCGTGCCATGCTTTATGTGTAAAGTGTGTATCAGTTGATACTGAGTAAACTTCAACGCCCATTTCTTGAAGTTGTGCGTAATGGTCAGCCATGTCGCCTAATTCTGTAGGGCATACAAAGGTAAAGTCAGCAGGGTAGAAAAATACTACTGACCATTTTCCTGCTAAGTCAGCGTCACTTACTTCAATGAAATCACCGTTGCTATAAGCCGTTGCTTTAAATGGAAGTAATTTTGAGTTGATAATTGATTGAGTCATGTTGCTCTCCAAAGTTAATGTAAGTTTGAACGTTTTGTTCAGTGCTTTTGTTTAAGTTGGGATAAGTATATGGAATGATGTTTGATAGGTATAATTGAATAAAACAATATTAACGATAGTTTTTATCTATCGTTAAAGGAGTAACGAAGATAAAACCATTAGTAATGAGCTGGCCGTCATTAAATTAAAAATCTAGCCTTCTGTAGTTCTATTTTTAGCAAAGATTTAGTGAATTAATATAAGTTTAAGGGGCTTTTCTTTAATTGAGCTTTAGTGGTATGGAGCTAGCTCTTTGATATAGATATAAGGTGAGAACTCAACAGGCAAACGAGTTTGTTTGCCTGTAGGTTAAATAGTTTTTAAAATAACCAACCACTAGGGGCCGAAATTGCATGAAATTCTTGAAACGCGATGATACCTTCATAGCCTAAATTGCGACCAATACCACTATGTTTATGCCCTCCAAACGGAGCACGGCCATCTTGAGCTAATGGGCCATGGCCATTGAGGTAAGTATAGCCAGCTTGAAGTAAAGGTGCTATTTCAAGTGCTGTATTGCGATCTTCTGTCCAAATTGATGAACATAATCCAAATTCAGAATCATTAGCTAAACTGATGGCTTCTGCAATAGTGTCAAAGGGTATAATAGGTACAGCAGGACCAAATTGCTCCTCTTTGACTATACGTAAATTAATATCAGGGTTTAATACTAAGGTTGGTTTTTGAAAGTAACCTTTATTATATAGTGCTTGATCAGGTACTTGACCCAATTCAAGCACTTCTGCGCCAGCATCTTTCGCTTCTTGTATCATACTTGTAACAATACTATATTGTTTCTTATTATTTAATGGCCCCATAGTGGTTTCAGGCAAAGTACCATCACCAATAACCTGTTTAGAAGCAATAGCCGTTAAGCCATCTACCAATTCTTGATAGCGAGAACGATGAACATAGATACGTTTTAGCGCCATACAAATTTGTCCAGCAGACATAAATGAAGCAAGATACATTTTAGTTAAAGCCTCAGTATCTAATTTAGCATCTTCTAAAATTAATCCTGCATCGTTACCTCCTAGCTCTAGTGTGACTGGAACTAAGTTTTCTGCAGCAACTTTCATGACATGTTTGCCTATATTTATACTACCAGTAAAGTTGATCGTTCTGATCGCTGGATGACTTAATAGTGGGTCTCCAATGTTTTCAGAAGAGCCTGTAAGTAGATTAATAACTCCTGGTGGTAAAATTTCAGCCATTATACCTATAGCTTTGGCTGGAGCCATTGCTGCTTCTTTCGATAGTTTAATTACTACAGTATTACCTGCAATTAACGCTTGTCCTAGCTTGGCACCTAATATGGAAATTGGCCAGTTCCAAGGTACCACTAAAGCGGCTACACCTCTTGGCTGGCGCGTAATGATTGTATCAAAAGGAGGACCTGATAATTTTTCATCTTGGGATAAACGATCTGCGTAAGCTGCTACTTCTCGAAAACGGTCGCTAATACGAGTCATCTCTAAACCAGCTTCTTTAAGTATTTTACCGTGTTCTCGGGTAAATAATTGAATTCGATTTTGTAATTCGTTTTTATCAGCCATTAGCCTATCTGCTATTTTTAATAGGTAGTCAGCTCGTTCGTGATAGCTTAAACGCGCCCAAGTAGGCATAGCTGTTTCTGCTGCTTTACATGCTAAATTAACGTCTTCAATACCTGCACTTGCAACATGACCTACTAATTCATCAGGTTGCGCAGGATTATAAATTTTATATGTTTCACCTGAAATAGCTTGTGTGTACTGCCCGTTTATATACAGCTGGGTATGTGTTGTTTTTTGATTTGAAGTCATTATTTATCCCCTCTATTTATTATTCAACATGATTTTTATGTATTTTAGTAAGTAAATTTTTTTGGTCGTTTTATTTTTATTATCAAGGTAATAACAGTTTGTCTGAGAGTCCAAAATATCGTTCTCTTAAACAATAGAAGTTAAATATTAAATTTAAATAAACTCCTTTAATTAAATTAAAGTTAAACATTATTATTATTTAATGTCAATTAATAGACCTAGGTCCGCATGGTGGACCTTTTCTTTTTTTAGTATATAATTAAGTACGCTTAGATGTTTAAGTAGAATATGTCGAGTATATTTTTATAAAATAGCACGTGTTCTTAATGTCCTAGTTGTAAGGTACTCCTTAGAGTAAATAATATGTTGTATTATAATTTAAAATATTAATTTAATTTATTATTTGTTTTTTATTTCAATTATTTATGTTTTTCTTGGTGTGCTTTTAGAGTGATGTTTTTTAAATGAAAAACACTTTTTATCAAGAGGTTTTTTATTTGTATGTTCGATAAGTACCAATAAAATAATCATTGCTGCATTATTTTTAAAACTCTTTATTGCAATAATAGAGATATAATTAAACAACAACTGTACGGTGAAATATATGAAAAAGTTAAATACAAAAGTCGTCATAATTGGCTCTGGTCCAGCGGGTTTGTTCCTAGGACAACTATTACAAAATCAAGGTATTGATAACATAATTATCGATAATAAAAGTCAGGATTACATTCTTGGACGGATCCGTGCAGGTGTGCTTGAACAAAGTACGGTTAATATTGTTAGGGAAGCAGGTGTTAATCAGCGTATGGATCATGAAGGCTTGATTCATGAAGGTTTTACTATGGTCTGGGGAAATGATAACCAAAGGCAAAGAATACCTTTTACTGAGCTTACTAACGGTAAAATTATGATGGTATACGGCCAAACAGAATTAACTAAAGATTTTTTAGATGCCCGCAATGCCAGTGATGCTATATCTTTTTATGACGCTGAAAATGTTACTCCAGATAATATATACGGAGATACGCCAACAGTACGCTTTACCCATAACGGCGAAGAGTATGAAGTGAGTTGTGATTATATTGCCGGCTGTGATGGCTATCATGGTGTATCACGTCAATCAGTTCCAAGAGAAGAAATAACAGAATATGAATATGCTTATCCTTTTGGTTGGCTTGGTATTTTGGCTGATGTTCCGCCAGTAAGTCATGAGGTCTTATATCAACATCATGAAGATGGTTATGTTCTCTGTAGTATGCGTTCAAAAACCCGTAGCCGATATTATATTCAAGTACCTTTAGATGAAAAAATAGAAGATTGGTCAGCAGATAGGTTTTGGACAGAATTAAAACGACGATTACCCGATGATATTGCTGATAAAGTGGTTACTGGTCCTGCACTCGAAATGAGTATAGCGCCATTACGCAGTTTTGTTTGTGAGCCTCTTCGTTTTGGTAATTTATTTTTAGTAGGAGATGCCGCTCATATAGTTCCACCTACAGGTGCTAAAGGTCTGAATTTAGCAGCGAGTGATGCAAAAGAACTATTTGACGCATTGGTCGTACGTTACCAAAAAAATGACGCATCACATTTAGCTCAATATTCTGCTAAAGCATTGGATCGTATTTGGAAGGCAGAACGCTTTTCTTGGTCTATGACTAAATTGTTCCATCGACTTGATGAAAACCCTATTACCATGAAAATGCAATTAGCTGAAATTAGTTATTTGGCGAGCTCAAAAGCAGGCCAAACCACGATAGCAGAAAACTTTGTTGGTTTAGATTAATTGAACTAATATACCCTCCATTCTTAAGTAAATTAAGATAGTTTATCTTCGTTGCCAACATCATCATTTATATGATGTTGGCGCCTCACTTTAACTTTAAATTTTTTTGGGGTTATGCCCGTTTGTTTTTTAAAGAAACGTGAAAAATAGCTAACATCTTCAAATCCTAAGCGATATGCGACCTCTGATACAGATTGAAATGTATAAGCTAAATTTATTTTGGCTTCACTGATAATACGGATATGAATCACTTGTAAAGCCGACTTTCCTGCAATAGCTTGACAGATCCTATTGAGATGGGTTGCTGAAATTCGAAGTTGTGCGGCATATTCCGGTACTGATTTTTTTGCGACAAGAGGATAGCCAATCATATTTTGAAAACTTCGATAGAGCCACAGGCTTCTATCCTCTTGATAGGCGCCTTTATCATTATGAGCTCCTTGAAGTATTAATCGAGTTATGCGAGTTAAAATAAGTCCGAGTAAACATTGAATTGATAAGCTTCGATCTGGTTGACGACCAGAATATTCTGCTCGTAATTGTCTAAATAAGGGGGCAATAACCTCACTTAATTCTGGTTGTTCATCGTTATTAATATAGGAAGGTTGATCAAGTATTTTTTGACTTGATTTTGCATTAACTAACAGCTGATCCATATATATTTTTGATATTGTTATCATGATACCTTCAATATCATTTTGCACATTAAAGCGGTGCACATCGCCCGCAGGAATAATACAAAAACTTGGGGAGGTAATAGTGTAATTATTCCCGCGTATTTGCATTGAACCGCCACCTGAAAAAAAATAGCCTAGGTGGTATAGATCATCGTGGCGATGAGGTTCAATAATCCAGTTATTAAGCGCTGATGAGCTTTTAATATCATCAATATAAACAGGGTTTAACGAAAAATCGGTGTCAAAATCACCATAAATACGGTAGTTAGGAATGGCCTTTTGCATTTGACTCGCCTTTATTAAAAACTTTTAATATTAACACTAGTTCATTAGCGGGGGGAATTAAACGAGATGCAAGAAGTTAAATTAAGATTCTATTACATGATTATTAGTTGTCACAACAGGAGCTAAATTCATTATGTTACCGTGTTGGCTAAATAATCTAGAAATTTCTAGCGCTGTTTTACGTAACTGAGGTAAAAGAAAATCATTAAGTTGTTCTTCAGATACTGCATCACGAAGATATAAAATAGCTAAAGCGCCAAAAGGCACATTATCAGTAACTAAAGGGATTGCTGTTGCTCTAATTCCATCAATAGGAGAATGATAATCGGCTATTGCATAACCTCTCTGTTGAATGATCTCTATTTCTTGAACCGCCTTATCTACTAACTGTTTTGCTTCATCATCTGTTTTCATTAGAGAAGCGACCGCGTTTATCATTTTTTGTCTTTTAGTTATTGTTGTTGCTGATAAATAAGCTAGACCACTAGCAGATGATAATAAAGAAAAACGCCCTTGTTCGAATCGTTTTAGATAAATAGGTGCCGTATCTCTATTTGATGCTTGTACAACCATAGCAGCACCTTCCAGTATAAGAAGATCAGTCGGCCACTTCACTGTTTGAGCAAAATCATTGAGGTAATTTCTAGCGGCAACAGCAAAATTATTATCAGCAATCATAGGGCTGGCAAGAAGGCGAACTTTAGGTAGTGGCTTATATCCCCCAGCGGTGCGATCCATAGAGATATACCCTTCATTGCTAAGTGTTTTTAGTAAACGAATAACGGTAGCTTTTGGTAGACCAGTACTTGCAACAATTTGTGTTACAGTAGCCGGTGTTTTTTCATTTACAACTACTAAGATATTAAGTCCGCGAACTAAAGATTGTACACTTTTAGATTGTAGTTTTACGTTTTCATCTAATGTTTCAGTGTTTAGCTGATTGCGATCTTTTATCATTGCAATTTGATCTTTTTTAATTAATACAGTGAGCGCTATTATGCCTTTCATATTTTTTAATTTCAAACTAGAGTTGTTCTAAGTAGCTACTTTTCATATAAAAATATCATTGCTTATGAAATTAAAAAGAAATAGGTTTTGGGCTAGTAAATTGTGGGCTTAACGATATTTTTTTAACTTTTGGCTTGCTAATAAATCTGTTTTAAAAAGTAGTCATGGTTAGTAGTACAATGTAATAATTTATTCATTTAATTTTTTATTGAAATGTATTGAGTTATCTTAGAGAGTTTTACATAATTATTTTCATCAATCTTAGTGGAGATTAATATGAATGAATTTAATATTGAAAAGGTTGATTTAAACTTGTTAAAGTCATTGCAGGCTCTACTATCTGAGCGACATGTAGGTCGGGCTGCTAAACGTATGCATTTAAGTCAGTCAGCGATGAGTCATACTTTAAGTCGATTACGCAACACCTTTAATGATCCATTGTTTGTTCGAACGGCGAAAGGATTAGAACCTACAGCGCGGTTATTAGCTCTTTCTGGTGACCTCAATTCTATACTCAGTGATATAAGTACTTTGTTAGCGCCGAAATACTTTGAACCATCGAAAGTAAATAGTGTTTTTAGGCTGCAAACTCATAGTTTTATTATTTCTAGCTATTTAGCTCCTTTTTTTAAAAGGATCAATAAAGTTGCGCCTAATTTGATTTTTGAAACTCATGCTATTTCAGAATACAGTTATCAGCAGTTAGACAAAGGGGCTGTGGATTTAATTGTTGCCGCAGGGCATCAAGCACCTAACCAAATGATGCAACGTAAAATTGTAACAGAAGATCGTGTTTGCTTGGTTGATAAAAACCATCCTGCGATCTCTCATTGGAGTATCGACAATTTTTTAAAGTATCGCCATATAAAAAATACCTTATTAGAAGAGAAAGATGACCCTATTTCAAAAGCACTCAGTAAGTGTAAATTACCCGCTAGAGTGATTGGTTTTTATGCCGATGATATGCTTGCTCAGGGGGTTTTCCTAAAAGATTCTGAATTGATTGCTACCATTCCGCGTACTTTAGCTCAAATAGAGCAAGAGCAAAATGGTCATGTTATTCTACCATGTCCATTAGAAACTGATGCAGTAACAATCAAAGCAATTTGGCATGAGAGGAGCCAGAACGAACCACTACATCAATGGTTGCGAAACGAATTGGCTGCTATTAATTTTTCAGTTTAATTTGAAAAGCGTTTAATACTTATTTTGGTTTTTAAGTTTGTCCGACAGAATGCATGCAGAAAACATGTCTTCTCAGAAACATCGAGAATATTTTGTGCAAACTCATCAGATTCACTACTTTCTAAATATACATGGGTTTCTAATGGATCTGCCTGACCCAGCTTTCCGGTGCCACCGGAAGCACCTCCCAAAGTAAAATGTGAATCTTGCATAATACGGTAAGCACTAAGGTCTTTTTTATTCATTTTTGCATAGCGACCAAACTGGGTCATAAAGCAAAAGCCAATACCTGCGGAAATATAGCTTGTGGCATCAGGTGCTCTCCCTTGCCCCCCGTTTTCTGGGCCTTCTTCACAGAGTAAAGTAAATACAGAGCCATGTGGATTATAAAGGTACTGTACTATTTCTTTAATACCGTCAGGGCGTATAGTACATATACCTCTTAAATGTAATAACCGCTGTTGTTTATCTTGCAACGAAGCGCTTTTACCCGTAACAGAATGTTGATGTTTTGGTGTCATCGGTCCTTTAACACAATGCTTAGACCAATCACCTTCACAGGGGGTCACAATATCTAAGGTTACTCCCGGGTCTGGTTCGGCAGGTTGGCCCATAGTTAAAGCATTTTGTGTTTCTATTTCACTACCATTGTGAGATAAGGTGAATAAACTTTCATGCTGACCTCTCATTAAGCCATTTAATGGAGAGGCTGCCGTTGCATCTTGAACCAAGCGGAACAAGGTATTTTGATCAACATCGCTGTCTATTTGAACTTCCAAATCAACGTCATGTGCACTGGCTTCCATAGTACCTTTTACCATACTACCATCCATTCGATAATAATTGTCTTGGATTAATCGAATATTGTTGATGGTAATATCTCTAATTTTTGCTAGTGCGGTTATTTCGTTCATATAGGAGGCAACCATTCCAACAGTGAGATAACACAGTGGAGCAGGGGCCGTGTCAGTGCCGTCTAAATAGGCCCCTTCATCGCTGGCCATTCTCCAAGTATTGCCGGTTCGAGCAGAAGTTACTAAAGCTTCTTTTTGAAAAATTGTCATAGAATTTACTATAGTACGGAGATCTTCACCTAAGCGTGGTTCAGCAGCTTGCAATCCAATTTCTTCAGCATTGGATACTTTAAAGATTAGTGGTTTACCACATTCCAATAAAAGATTCTTCACCTTGTTTGACATGATTTTCTCCAAAGGTTTTAGTGTTTTTAATTTGATAAAATTTTACTTAAATAAGGAAATATAAAGTTGTTAATGTTTTACGTTAGACAACTTTATATTTAAGGCTTTATTATGTCTAAATGTTATTCGAAACTATAAGACAAGGTCACACCAAATTGGCGAGGGGCATTATAGGTAACAAATTGTTGTCCGCCACAACCTTCGCAATCCATAAATCCAATACCGCGTAAAATATTACCTTCTTGAACTTCGTCAGTTAGATTAGTAATATATAATTCAACTTTGTATTGCTGACTTGGACTGAACCAGAATAAACGAGCGTTAACGTTGTTATAGTCATCTGCTTTATCACCTGGTCTATTGGCAAAAGAGTAATATATTTCGTCTGTATATGAGGTTTCTAAACGGGTTCTAATAGCTCCACCATTTTCTAGGTCCCAATTACCAGTTAAGCTCAACGAATATGTTAATTCAGGAGAACGAGTTAATTGGTTGCCTGAGTAGTCAACACCATCGAAAATAAGATCTTTGTACTCGCTATCCATATAACCTAAACTGCTATCTAAGACCCAGTTATCGCCTAATAGCGCCACTACTTCCATTTCAATACCATTAACGGTAGCTTTACCAGCATTACCTGCAGCAGGACCGCTATTTTGGAAAATTTGGAATTGTAAATCTTCATAATTATTAGAGTAAACAGCTGCATTAAAACGAATGGTATCTTGCAAAAATTGGCTTTTAAACCCCACTTCAAAAGTGTTTACATACTCAGGATCATAAACCGCTTGGCGACCAGCTTGCACAATAGCCACTTGATTAATACCACCACTTTTATAGCCTCGTGCATATGAAGCATAAAGCAATGAGTTTTTTGCGTAGTTCCAATCTAGAGCAAATTTTCCAGTCACTTCTTGGGAATCTGTACCCACAGCGTCTTCAAATAATGGGCCAAATAATATATTTCTATTTGTGCCTTCTTTTTCGTCATCGGTATAACGTAAACCCAAGGTTGCAGATATATCGTCAGAAAAGTTATAGGTGCTTTGGGCAAATGCGGCCCATGAAGTGGTGGAGACGTCGCCACCTAATTTAACTCCTGCCTCTGTACCATTTACTGCTGCTAGTATATCAAAACGGCTTTCGAAAAAGGTGGAATACCTCTCCCCATCCTCGGTGAAATAATATAAACCCGCTAACCAGCGTAATTCGCTATTAGTCTCAGAAATAAATTGAATTTCTTGAGAGAATTGATCTGCTGTTTCAGTTAACACTAATTCACCAAGTGCTTTAGGTGAGCTATCAGTGTCTTGATGTGATTCATACTCAGACTCAGCATAAGCGGTGATTGACTTAATAGAAAAATTTTCAAATTCCCAATCGAGTGTACCTGATACTAAGAGAAAGTTGTTCTCTTGGCTTTCTTTAACATTTTTTCCTTCTTTAAAAGGACTAAGGTCATTTTCCAGCTTGTTACCATCAACAATAAAGTTATTGGTATCAGGTATTGGAGGACCGGAAAGCTCATCTGGGAACGGTGAGCGTACTTCGGCTTGTGTGCCAACTCCGCCATTTTTCACATAACTTGCACTTAGAGTGAAATCAAGTGAATTGTTAATATCGAAATAGAGGTGACCACGAAAACCACTAGAATCAGCGTCGTTGGCTTCAGTACCGCCAGCTACACTATTTTCAGTAAAACCATCACGATCTTCAGTAAAAGCAATAAAACGTCCTTGTACAGAGTCACTAAAAGGTAAGTTTACTGAAGCACGAACACGTCGCATATTATAATTACCTACCGTTGCATCTAAAGTACCACTTAAATAGTCTTGGGGTTTTCTGGTGATTAAGTTAATCGAACCGCCTGTAGCGTTTCGTCCGTACAGTGTGCCTTGTGGGCCTCTAAGAACTTCGACTCTTTCGGTATCAAATGCAGTAAATAATGTGCCGACAGGTCGACCAATATAGACACCATCTAAATGCATAGCGACGCCAGGATCTCCACCAGCAGTGGTATTTTCCATACCTATACCACGAATGGCGACAAAGGCGACGGGACCAAAGTTACCAAATTGTAATGAAGGCACTAAAGTACTTAAGTCACTAATACCGTCAAAACCGCTGTTTTCAAGATCTTCTTCACTTAATGCACTGACGGCGATAGGGATTTCTTGTAAATTTTCCGCTCGCTTTTGAGCGGTAACATTAATGACTTCAATTTTTTTATCTTCTGAGTCTTCTGCAAAGGCAGGAAGTGCGAAAGCTAGGCTAATAACGCTACTATATAGTGCAGTACGTATACCTGTTTGAACGGCACTTCTGATCATGTTTTTATTGTTGTTTGAACGATTGTTGTTTTGATTATTCATATTTCCCTCTTCAATTACTATTTATTGGTTTAAGTGAAAACCTTATATTTTATTTTTAGCATTGTTCTAAATCACCATATAGGAACAGTTATATTAGTTGTAATGAACAAATGTCCAACTCCATATGCATGATATTAATAATTAAGATATTTTATTATTTTTCAATTGCTTGTGTTTAAAATATAAGTGGTTAGACCCCTTTAAATATATAATTTCAATAGTTTGTTGGTTCTTATGGTGGACCTTGGTTCATTTATGTGGAATTATATATTCAGATAACAATATTATTGGTGGCGTCATAATCACACCTTTTGTATTTGAATATAAAAGATATCAGCACAGTAAAAATTCGCGTTATTGGTGTTACTTCAGGTCCTTGAATCAATAATGCTCTATTACCTGTTGAGTATGATGCTGCTTTGAATGCCAAAATGAACAAATGAGCATTTAAAATCAACGAAATAGATTAGGTAAGTATTATGAGTAAAAAAGTAGAAAACCTCCTAAGAGATAGTGGCAAACCTTTATTTTATAAAGTGGATAGTAATTCTGAATTAAACCTCAAAGCACCAGAGAAACGATTAGGAGAAGATTTACGGACTGCGGTGCGTTCATTAACTATTTTCCAAAAAGAAGCATTAGTTACTTCAGCAAAAACAGGGCAAACGTGGCGCTTAGCCAGCGATGAAGGTGCTTATCTTAATGGTACAGATTATGCCCCAGCACCATTATGTTTCTTAACCGTTGGTATGATTTCTTCTTATATGAATGAAGTCATTGCTCTTGCAAAAATACGCAATATAACGATTAAAAATATTCGTCTTATTCAAGATAATTATTACAGCATGGAAGGAAGTATGGTGCGTGGGACCATGATAGCCAGCGCTCATGATGTTGATTTAGAAGCTCAAATTGAATCTGATGCAAGTCGCAAAGATTTAATGCAATTGATGATGGATGCGATAGCAGCTTCACCACTTAATGGATTAATGAGAGGTAAGCACGAAAGTTTATTTACTCTTAGTCATAATGGTGAAGAGCTAGAACCTGAAAAAGCATTACCTATTGGTAAGCCTGTCTTGGTAGATCCAAAAGTATCAATGGATGAAGCGTTACCTGCTCAAGGTGACTGGAATGACATGTGTATAAAAGGAGGTCTGACACCTGAACATAAAAATTCTGTTAGTGGCGCAGGCTCTAGCCTTACTGATCACCAATCCCGACTACTGCATTTAAGAGCTTACTGTACATTACGAGACGATGGGATCAAAGAGATCACACAACACCTTTATAATCCACATGGTTCTGTTTTTACATTGTTATCTGAAGAAGGAGAAGGTAATGGTGGTAAAGGGCGTGCGCCAGATGCAACAACCTATATATCAGCAGGTATTGGTTTTTGTTTTATGACCCAATTTGGGCGTTACGCGAAAATGAATAATAAAAACCTCACGGATTATCGTATTGTGCAGGACTCCCATTTTACTTTAGGTGGTGCTTCAGGTGGTACGGGAGTCGCTGGTAAAGCAGATCCATTAGAGACACATGTTTATTTAAATAGTAGTGAAGATAATACCTTTGCTAAAAATATTCTTGATGTATCTGAGCAAACTTGTTTCTTACATGCCTTTTGTAAGACTGACTTAAAAACAAAAATCAAACTAGGTGATTATACACAAAGCAATACTGATTAGCTGCTAAGGAAAGGGGCTTATTCTATTTTCATTAAGATAAATTTAATCCAGATCCATTAACGTATTCTGGAATATTTAGGAGAATAATATGTTAGATAATAAAAAGATAGTTGTTACTGGTGCCGCATCAGGCATAGGAGCTAAAACTGTTGAACTTTTAAAGCAGCAAGGGGCCACTGTTATAGGTTTAGATATAGTTCCTGCTGCTAATGTTGATGAATTTATTCAGCTAGATTTAACAAGTAAGAGTTCTATTGATGCTGCAATTGATAAACTAGAAGGAATTGATGGTCTTTGTAACGTAGCTGGTTTACCACCTACCCAAGATAAAATAAAAGTAATGACAGTTAACTTAGTCGCATTACGTTATTTAACTGAAGGTGCTATTGCCAAGATGAATAATGGTGGCTCTATTGTAAATGTGGCTTCATTAGCTGGTATAGGATGGCCGAATTCAGTGGACGCTATTAAAGATTCATTAGCTAACATGAATTTTAATAATATCGAAGCATATTGTGAGAAACATGAAATTGTTGGACCACAAAGTTATTTCTTTAGTAAGGAAGCATTATTAGTTTGGACCATGTTAAATCGTTGGACTTGGCGCGAGCGTGGTATTCGTATGAATTGTGTAAGTCCCGGCCCTGTAAATACCCCTATTTTGAAAGACTTTATTGAAACACTTGGCGAGCGTGCTGAAGAAGACATGAAAGTTATGGATAGAACAGGTACACCTGAAGATATCGCCCCTGTAATTTCGTTTTTATTAAGTGACGCTAGCGCTTGGCTGCGTGGCATTAATATTCCTGTTGATGGCGGAATGTCATCTCATGTTATGGAAAAAATGCATGATCTAGCTTAAGTGAGTATCGCGCTCAATTTTAGCCTCTCTTATAAACTAATTATCAAGTAATAAGGCGAAAAATATGTCTAAATTAAGTATTAAAACTCTTATCAGCACTATTGTTGTCATGCTTTTTACTGTTGAAGGTAACGCTAGTGTTGAATCTGAAGCTACGCAATTATTAATTAAGCGTAATGCGGAGTTTGAAAAACAGATCATTCAACTTAGCGATAATATATATACCGCTGTTGGCTATGGTGTATCGCCTATCAGTATGATTGAAGGTGCAGATGGTATTATTATTATTGATACTGGAATTGATGCGAATATAGGTCAGCAAGTAAGGGAAAAATTTCGAGAGATTACCGTAAAGCCAGTAAAAGGTATTATTTTTACTCATGGACATGGAGATCATACAGGTGGAGCTATTGCCTTTAAAGATAATACAGATGTAGCTGTTTGGGCTCATCATGGATATGGACATGAAGCTAGCTTTGCTCATAAAGCTGGTCTTACTATTCAGCAGAAACGTGGAGCTAGGCAAGGTGGCTTTTTGTTATTACCTGAGCAACGAATCAATAATGGCGTTGCGCAAGCTTATTGGCCAAAAAGAAAAGGAGGCGCATTTGACGCTGCAAGCGACACTTACCCCACAGATTGGTTAAGGGATAACCGACAAACTATATCTATTGCAGGAATTGAACTTCAACTTGTTGCTGCTGCTGGCGAGACGGATGATCAGCTTTATGTATATTATCCTGGAAAGCGTGCTTTATTTTCTGGCGATAATTTTTATAAATCGTGGCCAAATATATACCCTATTAGAGGTGTTGCATATCGTGATGTTGGTCAGTGGATAAAATCACTTGAAGATATGTTAAAAGAGAAACCAAGTATATTAGTTGGCGGACATACTAGACCAATACTAGGTACAGAGAAGGTTGCTGAAACACTTAGCAATTATCATGAAGCAATCTCATTTTTATTTAATAAGACTATTGAAGGTATGAACTTAGGTTTAACACCTAACCAATTAGTTGATTATGTAATTCTTCCAGATAAATTCAAAAATGTAGACTATTTAAAACCATACTACGGTCACCCTGAGTGGGCTATTAGATCAATATTTAATGGTTATTTAGGATGGTTTGATGGTAATCCCAGTAATTTATTTCCACTTTCAGATAAAGAATTAGCCACTCGTACTGCTGAGTTAGCAGGTGGTGTGGATGTATTAATCAAGCGAGCAGAACAAGCATTACTGAAAAATGATCCGCAATGGGCTGCTCAGTTATGTGATCATATTTTGGCACTAGAACCTAATAATAAAGAGACTTTACAAGTAAAAGCTAAAGCCTTAACTAAGCTGGCTGAAAGCCTATTAACAGCCACAGGTAGAAATTATTACCTAACAGTTGCCAAAGAGCTAATAAATAAGGCGAATAAACTATAACAACTAAAAAAATATAACAATAAAGGGGAGAGGTTATGATTATATCTAAACCAACAATTAAAGTAAGCGACATATCTATTGCAGTAGCACTTTCTGTAAGTACATCATTTCCAGCATTGGCAGAACTGGAAATTATAGAAGTTAGATCAACAAAAAGGGTTGAATCTGTTCAATCTGTACCAATTGCCATGAATACACTGAGTGGTGAAGAGTTAGTTAAAAATGGTGTAGATGATATTAATGACATTACTACATTGTTTCCCAATATTAGTGTGTCATCTAACTCACAAGTTGTTGCTCAATACAGGATCCGTGGTGTTGGTACATCTAACTTTCAATCAAACGCGGTAAGTGCTGTTGGTTTATATTATGATGAAGTAGTACTACCCACACCATTCTCTAGTTCTATAGGAATTTATGATTTAGAACAAGTTGAAGTGTTAAGGGGTCCGCAAAATACTTTATTTGGACGAAATACCACTGGTGGTGCTGTTAACTTTATATCTAAAAAACCAGACGTAGGCACGGGAGAGGTTGAAGGTTATAGTCGATTGACGGTAGGCTCATTTGATAAGCGTGATTTTGAAGGTGCCGTAAATATACCGTTAGGAGATGACTGGGCTGCTAGGATTTCGATGCAATCGAACAACCGTGGAGATGTTTTTAAAAATTTAGTAGCAGAGCAGGATGACGTTGGCGGTATTGAACGTCATTCAGGTCGTATTCAACTTATATGGGAGCCTTCTGATAATACTAATTTATTGTTCAATATTCATTCTGGAGTAAATCGTAGTGATGCCGGTTATGGTAAAGCAAATGGTATTGTAGATCCTAACGGCGGTAATTGTTTTGAAAACGGGTTAGTTACCGTTTTACAACTTGCAGATTTTGAATCAGAAAATTCATGTGTGACACAGATTTCTGGTCCATTTGGTCCAGGTGAGCAGGCAAACACTTCTACTGATGATTGGCGTTCGCTGTATAGCGTTTCTTCTAATACCGGAAATATAGATATATTTGGTGGTTTCGTAAAACTTAAACATAATTTCAATGATATGTCTTTCACTTCTATTAGCTCATACGACAGTACCGAAGTTTATTTCCGTGAAGATGAAGGTGCCGCTCCTTTTGATACTTTTCATCCAACTCAAGATGTAGAGTTTGACTCATATAGTCAAGAGCTTCGTTTACAATCCGATGGCGATGGCCCATTTCGCTGGATGGCTGGTTATTATTATTTTTATGATAAGTCTGAACAGATGGTTGCAGCTACAGTCGCATTAAAAAGTGGCTCATTAGAACCTCTGCATACATCATTGAGCGCTGTTGTACTTGAACAAAAAAATACGGTGAATTCACTTTACGGTAAATTTGACTATGAATTTTCTCCAAAATGGGATTTAAGTTTTGGTTTACGTTGGACTGATGAGGAAAAGGAAGGAGATAGAACAGGTATAGTTACTGGTCCTGGTGTAGGTACAGGGAATTTTGGACATGATTACACACTTAATGAAGTATTGGCATTTGATAAGGTTATACGTACCGACTCTAATACACTTGTAAATGAGAAAGTAGGTTATAACTTAATGCTTACATATCAAGCGAGTCGAGATGTCATGTTATACGGTAGTATGGCAAACGGTTTTAAAGCAGGAAGTTTTGATATAAGAGCTTTAGCTATAACGACTTGGGGTACTGAAGATGAACAAGAAGTGCAACCTGAAACTCTCGATTCAATAGAAGTCGGTTTTAAATCACTATTGCTTGATCGAAACTTAAAGCTGAATGTTTCTTATTTTATGTACGACTTTCATGATTTACAGGTGTTTGCAGTACAAAATGGTATTCCTGGCCTATTCAATATACCTGAAACTGAGTTATCTGGCTTTGATGTTGAAATCACATATGTACCAGATCCTGATTGGCAAATTAATGCAGGGTTAGGTTATCTTGATTCAGAAATTGTTGATAATGGTAATATTTCAAGCTTCGAAGAAGGAGGAGAATTATCTCAATCACCAAAATTTACGGCTAATATGCAAATAGTTAGAGATATTGAGCTTGATTCTGGGTTGATTCAATTACAAGCTACATACCGTTATGTAGGCGAGCGTTTGAGTCAATTACCTGATACGGGTGTTGGTGATTTAGACAGCGAAAATTGGTTGAACTTACGAGGTAGTTATATTTTTGGTGATGATAGTCAATACGAACTGACATTATTTGTAGACAATGTAACAGGGGTTAAGTCCTGTAGTGAGTCACAGGCACTTAGTGGTCCATCAGGTGCAGGAGCCGGTGAACCAGGTCCAACTTGGGTTGTTAAGTGTACCCCTAATGAAGGTGAAGCCTTGTGGGGGATTTCGGGAAGTATAAACTTTTAAAGATAGTGATATCAGAAGGCAAACTGATAACCACTACGTTCTAAGTTCTATCGTGTTTGGGCATCTTAAATAGATGTCCAAGTTTCGTTATTCAATTTCTTTTGGTACTTTATTATGCAGACTTATTTTAATAAATGGCTATTATTATGTTTATTGTCCACATCATTTGGATGTTTATCTTATGAGAAGGAAAATACCCAGAAAAAAAATATAAAATCACCCAATATTATTGTCATCATGGCCGATGATTTAGGGTTTTCTGATATTAAACCATATGGCGGAGAAATTAATACGCCTTCTTTACAACAATTGGCTAACGATGGTGTTAAATTTGGTCGATTCTATACTTCGCTAACTTGCTCACCTTCGCGTTCAATGTTGTTAACAGGAAGCGACAACCATATCGTTGGATTAGGGAATATGGCCGAAACCATTGCTGATAACCAAGTGGGGTTACCTGGCTATGAGACACATTTGAATTTTTCAGCCAGTACGCTGCCCGAAGAGCTCAAAAAACGCGGTTATAATACTTTTATGGCAGGGAAATGGCATTTAGGATTAGAAAAAGCGTATAGTCCTACGGCGAGAGGCTTTGATAAGACTTTTGCTTTGTTATTTGGAGGAGGTAGTCATTATCAAAATGGATTTGGTATAGATATTTATCGTAAAAAATCACTATATAGGGAAAATGGACAATTAATCGAAAAACTACCTGAGGGTTTTTTTAGTTCTGATTTTTATACAAATAGAATTATAGAAAACATAAAAGCTGATCAATCTAGTAATAAGCCTTTCTTTGCGTATCTAGCGTTTACAGCTCCACATTGGCCTTTACAATTTCCACCTGACTATAATGGCAAATACAAAGATACATATACGCAAGGATGGCAATCAATTCGTAGCAAACGTATTACACGCCTTAAAAAATTAGGTTTATTGGCAAATAATATTGATCACGCAGCCTTATCATCTAACTTACCTAATTGGCAGTCATTAACCGAATCAGAACGTAAGCTCGCAGCAAAAGATATGGAAATATATGCAGCAATGGTTGATAACATGGATGTTAATATAGGTAGGCTGACTGATTTTTTAAAGGAAATAGGCGAATATGAAAATACTGCGATACTTTTTCTTTCCGATAATGGTGCTGATTCATGGGGCGCTAAAAAGATCCCTAAAGAAATAGAAGAGTTTGCTGATACTTTTGATAATTCTCTGGAAAACAGAGGAAATATAAATTCTTTTGTACTTTATGGCCAGCATTGGGCAAGAGTGAGTAGTACACCATTTAGAGCATTTAAAGGAAATACAACAGATGGTGGGATGAGAGTTCCAGCTGTTTTAAAGCTACCTAATAAACAAGTGGGTCTATATCAACAGTCTGTTGGTATTGAACAGATAAAATCTCTTATGCTGACACTTTCAGAACAGCCAGATATCACATTAAGAGAAGCTCTTTCGGTTAACCATAAAGTCAAGTATTTAGGCCGAGAGCTATGGGGGAAAGTCGGAGTGATAGATGAAAACTGGAAATTAATTAAGTTGCCACCACCAATAGGTTCAGGACAATGGCAATTATTTAATACCGATAATGACCCGAGTGAACTTAATGACTTATCGAAAATTAAGCCAAAAAAGATGAAGGAAATGTTAATGCTTTGGCAAGAATATATAGATGAAACTAAGCTCGTATTACCCCAAGGAAAGTTTAAAATTAGAGCAGGAGGCGAACTCCCTAAAGATTAATTATGCTAAGTTGGTTAATTATGTGAGCACTTAGCAATAATTAAAAGGTTATAGAAACAGGCTTATTTTGAATGTGAAGTTTGTACCTGACTAGCTTAATATCAAGTTGATGAATTTATTAATCAGCTTGGTATTAGCTTATTTCAAATCAGTGTATAAAGTTGTAAGCCATTTTTCTTCAGTGATGAAATTCCAATTGAAGCTTTTATACTTTTCGCCAATGCCTTGTTGGATTACTTGTTCTAACGTTAATTTATCTGCAATCGCTTTTTCTACACGGCTAATGCTAAATTCAAGCATGGTTATTAAGTCTTTTAAGCCGTTCATATCTGTTAAATTACCATGACCTGGAATAATTTTAGTGGTTTTAGGGAAACGATTTAAAATACTTTTTGCATTCGCTAAGTAGCCTTTAACTGAGCCACCATTGCTTAAATCTATAAACGGGAAACGACCTTGAAAAAATAAATCGCCCATATGTAATACATTCGCTTTTTTAAAATACACAACCGTGTCGCCATCGGTATGTCCGCTAGGGTAGTGTGATAGCTCAATTGTTTCGTCGCTTAAGTGAATAGTAATACCGTTTTCATAGGTAATCACAGGAAGTGAGGCCTGGTCATGATCACTTTTACTTGATAAACGCTTTCTTACATTATGGTGAGCAAATATAGGTGCATGATGTGAGAAGTAGCTATTACCTCCCGTATGGTCGTCATGCAAATGAGTATTTACAATATATTTTAAAGGCTTATCAATAATATTTTGCATGGCTGATTCTATTTTTTCAGCCAAGGGCTCAAATTGATCATCAACCATAAGTAGGCCTTCGGGGGTTGCCAATACACCTATATTACCCCCAGTTCCTTCTAGCATGTAAACATTGCCAGCGACTAATTGAGTGTTAATTATAACTTTGTCGAATTTATTTGCTTGAACGTTATAGCTTGTAAGATTGGTGATTAATAAAGTGATACCTAAGATAAATATTTTCATTTTATACCCGTCGATTATGCTTTTTATTGAGGTGATATAGTAAACGAGTAAAAGCTTTTATCAATACTGTTATTTAGTATATGACTTACAATATAAGCTTATATACCCGTAGCCATTCAAGATGCACTTTAAAATACACATCTTGATTGGTAACGGGTATAGATTAAATTGTAATTTAATGTAAATAGTGTATCTATCAATATACATAATCGATTACAATATTATGTATAAAGCTAACAACAGATTTGTTTTTAAAGTGGTACGGATAGATATATTCGTACAATAAAACATAATGTTTAATCTAAAGCTATTTACGGATGAATACTAAATCAATATTCCCTTCTAAAATTGTACACTCGAAAAATATTATTCGAGAACCTATAGTCGATCATCGTCATAATATCTTTGCTTACGAATTATTACCTGTACATTTAAGTACGAATATAGAGACCTTTCCTACTTTATCTGCTTCAGATGATCTTGAACATCTTAATAAATTAATGGTAAGTGAAATTGAAAAAATACCTGAGCATCTTGTCATTTTTACTCATTTTCCGGCGAGTTCATTTTTACATGTTCCTGCAATAGCTAATAGAGTCGTTGAAGAAGTGGAGTTTATAAATAGTTTCAAGTCTTTCGGCGATTCAATAACACGATTAAAAAGGTCACAAATAAGGTTTTGCAGTGATCATGATGTAAGCGCTTCCTCTGAAGTTGTTACCTATATAAAGTTCAAAGCAGAGCTACCTATTATTAGAACTTTGCTCAAAATAAAAAAGGTAAAACATAGCTACCCTAAAAGCAAAATCGTTGTGTCAGATATTGCAAGTGATAATGTTTTTTGTCAGTTACAAAATGCGGGATGTGATTATTTTCAAGGCAAGTACATATCTCGACAATTACTCAAAAAAGCAAAGAGCGAAGATAAGTCGAGCAATGTAAGCTTTAATTTACTTGTATTAGTATTAGATAAACAAGTGAGTTTTATTTCAGTTTTAAAAAAAACTATACAAGATACAGATTTAACGTTTAAGTTCTTACTGTTAATAAATGCTTTATTTAAAAAGAAAAAAATTGAATTTACTACACTAGAGCAGGCATTAAACCGTCTTGGGGAAAACGTACTTAGAAAGGTTGTTTTAATTACGTTGATGAGTGAATTAGATCATGAAGACATTAAACCATTGTCTATCACTAGCTTAACTCGAGCACATTTTATATCGGCTATGCTGAAAGCAAAACGTGTGAAATATGCTGGGAGTGGCTATTTAACAGGGTTACTTTCTTTGTTAGATAGTATGTTAGATGAAGATATAGAAACCATTGTTTTTCAACTACATTTACCTTCAGATGTTATGCGAGCTTTACTTGACCATCATGGTATTTTAGGAAATTTACTTTTAATTTGTAAAATGATGGAAAGTCATAAGTGGTTTGATGTGAACAAGCTGTGCCAAGAATATGATTGGTGTGTAGATCAAGTGATAAATAAGTACAGTAATGCGTTAAATTTTTCCAACGGTGTTTTTATGTACAAAAACATACTTTAAAGAGATTAAAAATTATTTGATAAATGTTAACAATGTAAATAAGTTGTTATCAGGTTTTTATATTTTAACTATTTGAAATATAGAATAAAGTTAAAGTTTTTTGTTTTGCTAGTAAAAATAAAGAGTAAATAAATATTTTGTAAATTCTTGTTTATGGGTTGTTTGTTTTTTATACTTTTGTCGGTTGGTAAATAGCATAAAATATACACTATGCGCAACATTTCAGTCAGAGTAATATTTTTTAAGTGATCCAATAATTAAATATGGTGTAATTAATCATCATATAAATTTTAATTATTAGCTGATAATGGAAGATCCACTAAATTTCACCCACTGCTTAGATACCCAATATATTGCTAGGCAGCGAATTGTTGATAATCAAAAAAATGTGTTCGCTTATGAATTACTGTACAGAAACTCTGAAAACAACTTTTTTCCATCATATTTAAGTGATTGTGTGGCGACGAGTCGCTTACTTTTGAATTCTTTACTAATACAAGAGGTTGAACGTATTTCAAATGGTGCGTTAATTTTTATTAATACCTCTAATTATTATTCTTTAAACCATATAGCAAGTACGTTAAACGTTGATAACCTTGTTGTTGAAATCGTTGAGCGTACTGAAGATATTGATAGTATTCATCATTCGGTTAAAGAATTAAAAAAGAAAAATGTTCGTTTTGCGTTAGATGATTACGACGGCACAGAGAAGTGGGATGCTGTTTTAGAAGATGTTGATTTTATTAAATTAGAGGTAGAAGATCCTCTTATTCGCACTATTTTTAAGATCAAAAAATTAAAGTATAAATATCCTAATAAAAAGATCATTGTAGAGCGCATTGAAAATTTTAAAACTTTTCGTCAACTTAACAATGCAGGTTGTGATTATTTTCAAGGATTCTTTTTTGAGCAACCTGAAATGTTGAAATTGAACAACATTATTCCCTCTAAAGATATCATGCTTGAGCTAGTTAATTTAGCAAAGAATAAAAACATTAACTTTCCACTCATTCATAAAAAAATAGCGAAAGACGTTGGTTTAACAACACGATTATTAAGGATCGCTAATAATGTATTAAAAAATAAAGACATTAATTTTAATTCTATAGGCCATGCAATTGCTTACTTAGGTGAAGACGTTATAAAGCAATTTGTGATGGTGATAATGATGAGTGAACCCGGCGGAAAAGACGTTTCACAATTGTCTATTTTGAGCTTAGCTCGCGCCAAATTTATTATTGAAATGCTTAATGATGAGCATGACGAATATGCAGACACGGGTTATTTAGTGGGATTAATTTCATTGTTAGATGTTATGTTGGAAACTGATTTTGAAACCTTGCTTTTTGAATTGAATCTATCATCCGATTGCGCTCGATCATTACTTTATCATCAAGGCGTTGTGGGCAATTTATTATTAATTTGTAAGATGATAGAAAAAAACAAATGGTTTGATGTAAGTAGTCTTTCTCGAGTGTATTGCTGGAACATGGACAAAATAATTAAAACGTTTGATAAAGCGTCAAAATTCTCTAATGAGGCTTTAAAAGTTAGTGTTTAAATGATCAGGAGCTTTAGATTTAAGGGATGATGCCAGGTATGGTTAGATGATTATTACATTCAAAAACAACTCTATTGAAAGTTATCAAGAGATGTTGAAGCAAGTAAAAATACAAACACTCGAAGTATTACAGCTATCCAATGGATTTTATAAAGATCAAACGTCCTGTCTTGTTTTACCTAATATGCGTTTAGCTATTCAAAGTAAAAACGAATGTACTATTTTACATAAAGGGAAGTTTTCTGACGATGAATTTGTAATACCTTTACGTATTGAAGGGCCATTACACGTTGTTAATGGAATATGTGTACATATTGATGGTCTTAATCTTATTGGTCCGGGTGAGTATGTTTATACGCAATCTTGTTGCGCACGTACAATTGCGACAATTGGTATATCAAAAAATCATTTAACGAGTTACTTAGGTGAAGAGAAGATAAGTCAGTTACTTGACGGACTTACTTTGATCCGCGATGGCAAAATAGAATTTTGCAAAATGAAAAAAATAAAAATAGAACTGTATCGTTATATCGTTAAGCTATTCCACAGGAAAGAAGAGTTTAGTTTACAATCGGTCATTGATATTGAAGAAAAAATATCACTAATGATTTGTCAGTTGTTAGAAATAAATTCAGACAAGCTTATACCTCAACCCTGTTTTAATCATCGTTTGGTTATTGTGCAAAGAGCCATTAATTATATTGATTCGGAGTCTAATATTAATATACCTATTCCTCGAATACTTGATTTTTCACATTGTAGTTTACGAAGTTTAGAGTATGCTTTTAATTCTATTATTGGCATTTCACCACAGCGTTATTTGAAAATTCGTCGCATGCATTTGATCCGCAGAGAATTAATACATAGGCAACAGTGCACTATTAAAGATGTGGTTTCTAAATATGGGATTGTAAATATCGGTCGATTTTCTCATGACTTTTATACACTATTTGGTAAATATCCAAAGGAAATGTAGATCACAAAAAACCGAGCACTCAGTAAGAAAGTAAGTACTCGGTGCCAACTTTTAGGCAATTCATGGAAATTTGTTCATATTCCATTGGTATTAATTTTGAGGTAATACTACTTGGTTGATGGTGTAATTAACCGCATCGCAGGCTTCACCCCCTGAATCTACAAAATATTGTTTTGGTGCTCCAATATCATGAAATGTGGGGGCTAATTTAGGGGTACTTGCGTGTAAGCCCGCTTCAATTGGTGTTAGCTCTAACTGTAAGTTAAGCGTTTGAAATAATTCATCTATAGTCATGTAATTATCGATATTAGTCAGAAACGTTTCGTTATCAATATCGTATACCGTATCAATGGCGTTGTTACTTACGGTGATTTTTACATTGGGTGTTGGGGCAAAGCTGGGGCAATCACTGTAACTCATGTTAAATTCAAACTGATAGTCTGATGCTTTCTTCGCTTTCCATGTAGTGTATTGATCGCTAAGTTGATTGATTAAGCCGTATTTTCTTACGTCTGAGATTACTTTAAATTCACATTGCTTATCAAGTTGAGCATCTGGTAAGTCAGACAGTTGAGAAAAACCTAAAGACTCTGCCTTGTGTAAGTCTTTAGTGTGTATGGTAAATATATTAATTGAACCGGTTTCTGAACCACATGACTCTGTATATGCCATGCCGTCATGGCCCTTTTGCGAGCAATGAATTTCAATATGTTCATCAACCAATAATTTACCATGAGTCGCTACAGAGACTTGTCCTGTATCTTGGCAAGCAATAGCTTTATCGTCTTGATATACCCGTACATGCTGCTCATTTTTTAAATCAATAATGTCGTTATCGCATGCGCTTAAACACAGGAAAACTAATCCTAGTGTTATTGCCGAATGTTTTTTCATTGTATTGCCCTCATCAGTCAATCAACAGTAAAGAAAGTGGATTAATTATAAGGGGGGGAATAAGGATATTCTGTTGTTAATTGATAATGAATGTAATCAATTGTAATGGAGTTATTGTGGCGTGTATCTCGCTGTTCTAATACTACCTTAAAATGCAAAACTCGTATTTTAAGGTAGTAAGATAATAAGGTGCTGTTAAGGTTCTGTTATGTTTCTTTGATAGTAAATTCACTAATATATTGATTTAATCGGACTTCTGTATCTTTCAAGTCATGTGCTGCTGAGACAGTGTCGTTTGTTTTATGAGTTATTTTATCTGCATCGTCTCTAATGGCATGTATACGCTCATTTATTTCATTTGAAACGCTAGTTTGTTCTTTAGAGGCTGATGTGATTTTTGCTGCCATTTGCATTATGTTATCGAGTTCGGCTTTCATTGTGTTAACGGCTTCAGCCCCTTCAATTACAATATTTACAGCTTTATTCCCCTCAATTTGTAAGCCTTCCATATTCATGGTGGCTGCTTCAGCGCCTTTTTGTAAGGCTTCAATTTGATGGCGAATTTGTTCGGTAGACTCTTGTGTACGTCCAGCTAAACTTCTTACTTCATCGGCAACTACAGCAAATCCTCTGCCCATTTCACCAGCACGTGCAGCTTCAATAGCTGCGTTTAAGGCGAGCAGGTTGGTTTGTTCTGCAATACCTTGAATAACATTTAAGACATTACCAATAAGATTACTTTCTTCATTAAGTGAATTAACAACTTGGCCTGTGCTTCCTAATTCAAGCGTAAGCTTCTCCATCATATCTCGGCTTAATACTGCATTATCTGAGCTTGTAACTGATATGTTGTAAGCCTTTTGAACCGCTTCTGATGTATGATGAGCCATGTTCTCAACGGCTTCTATTGTTGTTGTCATTTGGTTAATGGCCACTGAAATATTATCGGTTGCTTGTAGTTGATTGTTTGATAAAGCAAGCGATTCGTTCATTGAAGTTGTGACATCATTGGTAGTGCCATTAATTATTTTTGCTTCTTGTTTTACATGACTTAAGGTTGTGTTGAAGCTACTTAATAAACTATTAAAGGCGATACTTAATTCGGTAAGTTCATCTTTTCCTTTTTCATCAAGTTTTATTGTCATGTCTTTATTTTGAGCTAATTGGCTAAATGCTTGCACAATACTTTTAAGTGGGCTAGTTATGCTACGACCAATTAAATAAGACACAATGATAATCATAATAAGTAATATCAACATGATTGCCATAGTTTGATAAACTTTGTTTTGAGCTTCGTCAGCTAACTGGTTTTTAGTATCAATCAATTGCTTTAATACAATCGCTATGGTTTCTTGGTAGGTTTTAAATACTTTTGCCGTTGTGTCTCCCCAATCAATATCGTCGCTAATAACCAGTGGTTTGTTGACTGTGTTATATATATTACTGCGGGCTTGTAGTGCTACTTTATCAGCTTTAATAAAGAAGTCTTTTGCTCTCATATTGTCGTATGCGGCTCTGGCTTCCTTACTTGCATAACTAAAAAATAAGTTTCGGTGAATATCTGTTCTTGTTGCGCCGCTATATATTTCGCCAAAGATGTAGACATCTAAACTGTTATACATGGCGGTATAAATAAAACTATAGTGAAAAGTATTTTCTGTGTTGGCAGCTACTAGGTTGTAGTAGGCATTGGCCATTTTTCCTAACTCTGGGTTTTGTCCAGATAAAACGACGATTTCACTTAATGTAATAACGAGCTTTCTAATTAATACGCTCATTTCATACATAATATGTATATCGTGACCGTATTGTTTTGCGTACTGTGTTGAAATATGCTTTTTATTTAATACGCCTTTACGTACATATTCAAATTTCTTAATCATATTACGAAGAAAGTCTATATAACTATTTAATATGGTAAACTTTTTTAACGCTCCTTCATTTTTAGTAATAAAATCTATAAATTCTTTCTCTTTTTTAATGGACTCTTTTTGAGCGTCTTCCATTTTTTTACGGTATTGGCTTTCTGTGTCTGGAGTGCTGTCTATATAAAGTCTTGAGTAAAATGATTCATTGAGCATACTTGATATATAAGGAGAGGCAACATTACTGTAATCAAGAACGATATTGAGTTTTTCTAAATTTTCTTGCTCTGTATGAGCATTGTTTAGGCGTTCAGCGGATAATAAAAAAGTGACAAGGAGTGGGATCAAAACTAGAATAATAATACGAGTTCTTATTTTAATCCGATTAAGAAATAACATAATAAATTTACCCCGTCGATATAATGAATTGTTATAATGTTTATTGTTAACTATAGTGCAAGATGTTAATACTTAATACAATTAATTTAAGTAAACTCTTTTACACGAGTTCAATTTAACGAAATTTTATGTTATTCATCTCATTTTAATCCGCTAAATTACAGGCTTTATAGTTGCTGAAAAATATTAATTAAACTGAAAAATTTTATCCCAATGTTGATCTAATACAATTTTTGACGAGTTTACATCAATAGCTTGATAAACGTTTTCTTGTGATAACACTAAACCTAATTTTTCTAATTTACTTAAAGCATCATCCACTTCAAAATCTAAAGTACATTGATATTTATTTTTAAACCAAGCTTCTATTTCGTGATCTAACGCTTGTTCTGTTAGTCCATTTGGATGCTTTAATAAAAAGGTGTAAGCGATAAGGGCTTCTTTAAAGTCTTCTTCTTCGGCTTCGTTCACTAAGGTATGAAATACACCAGCGTTATTATCTAAATTTTTGTAATATAAGTTATCAGCAAGGGCCTTCATAAATTTAATTTTTCGATTCTTAAACTTACTCCATTCTTTAAAGATAAAACTACCAAATACGCCTACACCTAAAGCTAGCGCGATAAGTTGTTTTTGGTTAATTTCTACCGACTGGTCACTCATGCCTATCCAAAAAGCGAAAAGTGTTGCCAGTAAAATGAGTGACGCACCTAATTTAGTAATTAATACCACAGCACCGCCAACAATAGCTGAAGCGCCAATAATAACTTTATCGATAGGACGCATACGTATTTCACTATTAGGAAATAGCATTTCTAAATCAGCTTTAGGTACATTTTGAAATAACTTGATCACAGTTGCACCCGCTTCAAAACCTACGGGTAATTGTTTATTGATAAAGTGTTCTTTGTCTTTAAATTTTATATAAACAGCAACTCGGTCGTAATTGGTGAAAGTGAGTGACTTTTTCTTTAGCCCACAAAATTGGCGTAGCACTTCAGTTTTTTGAGATTCGCCACGGCGATAAAACACAATTTCGTCAAAGTCGTCGAAAGCAACCTCAAGCCTTACTTTAAATAACGACTCTTCATTTAGCGCTGCTTGAATATCGGCTTCTGTTATTTTTTCAAAATTCGCGGCGTTTAATACTTTTTCAAAGTTGTTGGCAAAACTCTGTTGATGCTCAGCAATTTGACTATCAGATAAGGTAATAAGCTGGCGCGTATCTGCATTGGGATCGAATGGCGTATATGAACGTTTAAGGTTTTCAAGCAAGTCGTGGTATTGAAAATGTAACAAGCTCGATAATATTTGGCATACCTGTGTGAATGAATCAACATCGTAAGAAGTACTTTCAGTGATTTCACGCGTACATAAAGTAATAACATCTTGCTTAGTAAAAGGAATAAATCGTTCTGCAGTCATAAGGTTTAAGTCGTGTTTTTTTCCATAGTACGGAGTTTACTTCTATTTTTAAACGTGTTTTTTCGTGATAAAGGGGAAATATCATCGGACTTAAAATGTTTTTATTTGTTTAGATATTATTAAAGTATTTTTTATTTTAACATTTTATTTACATTTGACGGATTTGCAGGCAAGTTGTTTACTGAATCTTCTTTATTACTAATAGGATAATAAAACCATGAATAAATTAGTGCTAATTATACTTTCAATCTTACTTCCACCTTTAGCTGTTTTTTTAAATAACGGTGCAGGTAAGCATTTATTGATTAATATTTTACTATGTATATTTTTCTATATACCGGGGATATTGCATGCTTTGTGGTTAGTTACACGAAAGTAGATAACTCTGTTTATACTGACTTAAAAGAAACACGTATAGTTGTTATTAATTTAGCAATATGTATGTGCTTTTTTGTTTTTAACCGTCTCTTAATAATAATTAACCTGAGTTCGGCTTAATAAATGTTCTTCTAGCAGCTACTTTTACTAACTTCTGCGTTAAATTCACTTGCAATAGGCCAGCTATTGACGCGTAAATTTGCCTTGAATTAAGTAAAGCTAGAAGCGAACCGAGTTTTTAGTGAGTACTTTTCAAGGTGTTAACAATATCTTAAACCGAACTCAGGTTAATTAATTTTTTGAAAGGGTAAGTAAATACATGAATAATAGTTGATAATATAGCGACAATATCAACTTACATATTTCAATATTATAAAGCACTATGGATTTAAATAAGCTACTCGCGAAAAAAAATACCACAGTACATCAGCAAAATGTTGATGGGCATATGCTAACGGTTAAAGAAACCGCAGAATACCGTTGGTTTGAATATGGCGGGCAAGCGGTGCAATCGTTAATGAATTTGCAAAACCCTGAAGAACTTGTTTTACCTATTCCTCAATCTATGTTGCTGTTTCTTTTATGGAAAAAAGCCCCATTAAAAGTACTTAACTTAGGCCTAGGTGGAGCGGCGTTTGAGCGTACATTGGCAACGATTCCTAGTGTGTTACTAACATCTATTGAAGTATCGAAACCTGTTCTTGATATTGCAAAAAAGTATTTTAAACTACCGCAAAAAGTACACGCACAATGCCAAAGTGCAGAACAGTTTATTGCTAATACACAAGCTAAATATGATGTTGTTTTGTGTGACATGTTTGTTGAAGAAAAAAGCCCGAGCTTTTTGTTTAACGAAGCGTTTTATCAGCGCTTAAAAACGATAACGTTAGATAAAAGTGTGGTGCTATTAAACATGTATGTAGAAACCGATGAGCAGTTATTGCTTGCCTTACACGAAATTAAAAAACATTTCCCTTACATTGCTTTGATTGATTTTGATGGGTATAAGAACGTTGTTGTTGTATGTAGTTTAAATATAATCCCTCCTCGAGAGGAGCTATTAAAGCGCTTCGTTCAATTTAATAAAATTAATTTAAGTGAGTTAAAACAGATCATTCCTAGAATTCGTTATATACCTTATAAAGCTTAACTTTCGCCGTATTAACTTTGTGGCAGATCACTAAAATTTGCCAGTAAAAACAACGCTGAGCTATTACTTACACAACACCTTAAAAATTTAGGTAAGTAATTCGCTTGAGCGATTAATTTTTCTGCTTCTGGACTGGTTGAACTAATTAGGTTGATTAAATGTTTAGGTACAGCAATACGAGTAGCAAGCAACATTCTATAGCCATGGCGTTGATGGTAAATATCTTCTAAAAAGAACATATCGTAGTAAATACCGGTTCGAGCCACTCTGTCGGGTGTTAATATGTATTCAGCTAATGCGATTGCAACAAAGGTAAATTTGGTTTTTTTATCTAGAGTAGGATTTAAAGAAATAACGGGTTTATCTTCCTCTCCTTCTAAATGTATTTCACATAAGTTTTTTAACTTTGGGCGAATGGCAATATTTACACCTAAAGCTTCACAAAAGGCTTTAATGTCAATGTGATCTTCTCGGGTACAACTTTCTATTAATTTTTCAACAAGGGATGGAAGCATAAAGTTATAAGTACATTTATCTTGAATGGTAGGTGTATATTTAATTGATTATAACGGAAATTTTTATTTCATCTACTTATCTCAATAATAGAATGGATATCATATGTTAAAAGCACATAAATTTATTGTGACTTGTTATATTAGTTTTTTCTAATATAATGAGTTCAACCCCATAAAATTGAAAGAGTAGATCATGTTAAAATCAATCCCTTTATTAGTTGATACCATAAAAGAAAGTGTTACCACAATAACAGCCAGTGCTGCTTTTAATGAAAGCAAAACCAATAATGGCATTGTTATTGATGTGCGAGAACCAGCTGAAATAATAGAAAGTGTTGTGCCAGGTGCTGTAAATATTCCAAGAGGGGTATTAGAAATGAAAATATTGCAGCTTTATCCTGATGCAACTCAACCTATCTATATTCATTGTGCTTCAGGTGTTAGAGCTTTATTTGCCGCTGAACAGTTACAGCGCTTAGGCTATGAAAATGTAAAAGCGATTTCTTGTACCATTACTGATATTCAAAAAGCCTGTATTTAATACCTCTTCTTATTCTCTATGTTGTAAATTTTGTTGTGAGTAAAAAAAACATTTGACCTTGGAGTAAAGACTAAGGTGTACAGTAGGTGTATTATCAACAAATAGTGCCCTGAGTTTATATTGAATTTTGGGCTGAGACATAGGCGAGTAATTATGTATCAAATAGGTGAGTTAGCAAAAAAACTGTCTGTAACAACAGATACATTAAGATATTATGAAAAGCATGGGCTGCTTTCACCGTGTTCTCGATCTGATACGGGCTATCGTTTATATAACGACGGTAACTTACGTAGTTTACAATTTATTATTAGCGCGAAAAAATGTGGCTTTACGTTAAATGATATTCAAGATCTTTTGTCTATTCAGGTAGATAAAAGTAGCCATAGTTGCCATGAGGTTAAGTCGTTTACTGAACACAAACTACAACAGGTTGAAGATAAAATAAGTGAGCTGGTTGCTATTCAATCTTCATTGAAAAAATTGGTTGAAGCTTGTTGCGGCGGTAACGAAAGTGCAGCACATTGCTCAATACTTTCTACCTTGGAGGATGATAATGGAATTACTCACTAATTTTGGTCAATTATTTTTAATATCAGCGCCTTGGTTGCTATTAGGTTTATTTATTGCCGGTTTAATTAATGTGTATTTACCTAAAGATTTTTTACTTAAACATTTAGGTGAAGAAGGCTTTTTAACAACCGTTAAAGCCGCTTTAATAGGTGCACCAATGCCATTGTGTTCTTGTGGCGTTATACCTGCGGCATTGGGATTAAGACGAGCCGGAGCGTCAAAAAGTGCGACTACGGCTTTTTTAGTTTCTACTCCTGAAACGGGCGTTGATTCTATATCCGTATCTTATGTGTTACTGGGCCCGTTTATGGCGATTATTCGTCCTATTGCTGCCATATGTAGTGCTATTGTTGCGGGTGTCTTGGTCGGTAGTGAAAAAATAATACCTGCTGAGCATAAAGATAGTAGCGGGACAACTGAAAGCACTTCTTGTTGTAGTAGTTCAAAGCCAGAACCTGTAGCACAATCTTGCTGTAGCAAAGAAATACCTGAACCTGTGAAAAAATCGTGTTGTGCTAAATCAGACATACCTTATCACACAGGTAAAAGTCATTGGAACAAGTTTAGCCAAGCGGTTGTTTACAGCAGTACGACTTTATTAGCCGATACGGCAAAATGGTTGATGGTTGGGTTATTTTTTGCGGCCTTGGTACAAACTTATATACCTGCTGATTTCTTTCTACAGTGGGGTAGTGGCATATTAGCTATGGTAGTAGTTATTTTAGTGAGTATTCCTATGTATATTTGCGCTACTGCCTCTACACCTATTGCTGCAGGGTTACTGTTGTCGGGAGTATCGCCCGGAGCTGTATTAGTATTTATGCTAGCAGGGCCGGCAACAAATATTGCTACCTTAGGCATAGTGGCAAATGAACTCGGTAGAAGAGCTGTTGTGGCTTATTTAGTTGGCGTTGTTGGTGTTGCGGTACTGTTTGGTTTATTAACCGATTATTTAGTTGAGCATTACCATATTCAAGTGGCTCCTATGTTGGGTGAACATCATGAAGTATTACCACTGTGGTTAACTTACTTAACGTCTATAATATTAGCCGTACTCTTATTACGTTTAGTGTTTGTTTATATCAGTGGTTTTAAAGCTAAAGCCGCCCATGTTCATGGTTGATTAATAACGGCTAAAGGTGGCAGTTTCCACTCTTCTAAAATGCCGTCGCTAGTACTACTTAGCACGGTATTTTCTTTAAAGGCGACACTTAAAACTGAAGCGCGTTTTTTAAGGTGAGTTGTTTGCCATTGTGCGATTAGTTTTCCGTCAGCTATACGCCAAAGTTGAAGGGTTTGTTTAGGTGAGGCAGTAAGTAATAAGGTTTTGTCTGCGGAAATTTCAGCGTCGTAAATTACCTTAAAGCGTTCGATTGAATCTAGCTCAGAGATAAGTTCACCCGTTTTTAAATTCCATATATTTTTGTCTTTAATCCCATCAATTGAAAAACCTACGCTGTTATCTGCACTGATTGCAACATGATTAACACGCGACATATGATTAAAAGTATGAATAGTTTCGCCTGTTAATGTACTCCAAAATTTAGCCGTTTTGTCGCTTGCTCCAGTAAAAGCCACCATGCCATCGTCAGAAATACTCACCGAATTAATATCAAGTTTATGTTTTTGATAAGTTGCCATTGCTTTAGTAAATGGATTAATTACGCTCACTTTTCCGCTTCTAAAGCCTAATAAAATAACATCAGAATTTTTAGATAAGGCTATGTCGTTAATGATGTGATCTTGCAGTGACCATTCACCCACTAATACACCAGTTCGTAATGAATACAAACGAACAGACACGCGATTAGAGGTAATAAAGTATTGATTGCTTTTAGCAATTTTTACTATTTCTATGTAGTCTTTTGCTTTGCCGACTAAGCAATTTAATTGCAGTTTTCGAGTAAGGTTATTCCATAAACATACGTGCTTATCGTCGGCAATAAGTGTGTATTTACCATCATAAGAAATATCAGACGTTTCAACTAATGTATCAGTTTGAGGCGTTGATGATAATGCCTCCGAAGTGTAAGTATCAGAGGCACCACAGCTTGCTAGTAGTAATAAGAATAAATAAACACTTGGTTGTTTCATGCCGCTGTATTCTATTTTTTAAGCACCGGAAAATTAACATGTACAATACCTGCTCTTTCAAATTCAAAATGAATTGTAACCGTTTCATTTTCGACTAAAGGCTTTTTGATACCCATTAACATTAAATGATAGCCACCAGGTTGTAGTATCAATTTTCCATTGGGTGGAATCGTTGTATTGTCGGCTTCTAGCATTTTTAAAAGGCCGTCCACCTCTTTAGTTTGATGCACAGATACACCATTTATAGTCGGGCTCCATACACTTAATAGCTTATCTGCTACCGTGCTTGAATTGTTAATTTCAACATACCCAGCGGTGCTCATTACGGTAGGAGGAAGTAGTCTTATCCAAGGTTTGGTAAACGTAATATGATCATTGTTGGGGTTATTTTCGGCGTGTGAATATGAACTAATAATGGTCAGTAAAAAAAACAATACAATTGTACTTATGTGAAATAAAAGCGGTTTAGTCTTGCGTTTGTATGTACCAAACATTTGAATACCTTATGACTGAATAAATTTTATAGTGTGTTGCAATAACAGCCTTCAGAGTTTGCCATTATCAGTTGAGCATTAAAACCTTTTTTATAATTTGATAATACTAAATCAATTATACCCTCACCTTTCCCACAAGCTAAACCTTCAGAGTAGGGGCCAAAATAAATAAGTTCGCTGTTATGATCTAATGCTAATACGGAAGGCGTTGAAGGGATAATACCGTTAAAGCGAGTCGGCAAAGTTATATTGATTACGGTCATATTATTGTTAATTGCATTGCGTTTTACATCAGCTAAATGCTCTCTGCTAATACGATTACAACGACAACCCTCATCAATAATATTGATGAGGGTATTTGGTAAATATTTTGGTAAATTTAGTTCCTCCAAAATATTTTTAACTAACATGCGTTGAGTTAAATTAGCGAGTTTCTCTTGAGGATCAAATAGCGTTAGGCGATCGCGAATGAAATAGCTTGCAGTAAAAATGGTAAATATTAACCAAATACAAATAACACCATAATGATACTTAGTGGCTTTAGCATTATGTGTTATTGAGTTATTTAAAGTTGGCAACACTCACACCCATTGCTGCTGCTGAGTCATTAATTTTTTCCGCCTCGTTAGCTAATACTATTACCTTTTCCGAATCTTGATGGCCCATTGCATTTAAGTTTTCTGTACTTTGAGCAATACTATTTGTAGTGGCTGATTGTTCTTCTACCGATGCGGCTAAATTAATTGCAATATTACTAGAGTCAGAGACGAGGCTAGATGCTTGATTAATTATTTCACTTACTTCTTGAGTTCGCGCAATAATAATATTAATTGCACTAATACTCATATCCATAGAGTCTGTAGAGCGTTTTGAATAAGATGATAGTTTATTAACAGTATCAGCTATTTTATCTGTACTTTCTTTAGTTCTATTGGCTAAAGCTCGCACTTCATCAGCAACAACAGCAAACCCTCGCCCTTGCTCACCAGCCCTAGCTGCTTCAATGGCTGCGTTTAATGCTAATAAATTGGTTTGTTCTGCAATGCTAGTTATTTCAGATAACACAGTAGCTATATCAGCACTAGAATTGACTAATTCACTAATTTCCTCGTTCGTTTTTTGTAATGAAGATGTTAGCTCTGAATTATTAATATTTACTTCACAGATTTGTTTATTCGCATCTAGTGTAAGAGTGTTTGCTTCTTGCATCTGTTGACTCAGTTGAGAGGCGTCTTGTGCAATTGATGCCACTGTTATTGACATTTCTTCAGCGGAAGTTGCAATAATTTCAGTTTCGACTTGGCGTTGTTTTATTGAATGATGTAATTCATTTTTAGCATCATTTAAAGCATAAGCATTTTTTTCGAGATCATTTGATATGTTTTTGACTTGGATGACCATAGAACTAAAAAGTGAGAGTAGTTTGTTAAAGTTAGCTAAAATCGCATTTGATTTTGCTTCTGCGCGAACATGTACGTCAATCGATTCAGGGTTATGAGTTATTATTTCAGAAACGTATGATAATTGTTTACCCACATAACTTTCGTCGTACATTAATTTTGCAACATAGCCTGCAATAAACGCTTCAATGACTGCATAAACGGCATGAATTAATACCGTACTGAACATAAGCCTATCTTGATCAAATATATAAACGCCGTAATTTTCTGTTTGTAAAAAATAGAAAGATAGGTGGTGCACAGCCACCAAACCCACTGCAGAAATAAATACGGTCCAATTACTAAATACAATGAGAAAGGCCATAAGTATAAATATTTCAAAGTGAATTTCTATTAGGCCACTTAATTGATGTATATGTAAGCAAGCAAATATCATGGTTGCTAATGCTGCGGTATGTTGAGTTAAAGATGAATTTGGGAGTTTTTTAAACATCCATATTGGTATTAATAGGCTAGGGAGACCAATAACAAAGGCTTCAGCGAATGTCTCGTTAATAGAAGCAAGTGCTAGTGACTCAATAAATAAAACGATTAAGAGGTAAGTGAATAATTGAGTTACTTTTGACATTTTATAGTGATCCTAATAAGAGAAGTAAAGCGCATAGAAAATATTGTTAAACGATTAATTTTATGATGACAGTAGAGTCGGCTTTTTTTAGTTAAACTTTAATAAATATAAGTAAAGTTTTTAATTGTGAAGACATAAGAGACTTATAAGTAAAATGTTGTTGTTAGTACGAGCAATGCCCCCGTAGTATAGCTTTTTTCTAAATTAAACCTTATTTTTGTATTGTAATATTTTGTAATCTCAAGTGTTATTTATATATAAATTAATAATTTTATGGTTAAGTGGTGTGTGATTGAAATAAATATGAGATGGGTTATGTATTATCATTTAATTAATAAGAATAGGATGTTAAATTTTTTAACGTGCTTACTGTTTTGTTGTACTTTAGTTTCTCATGCTGAAGATCTGATTCCCTTTCCATTTGATATGCCTGATAAAAAACCTGATATCCCCCTTAGCAAAGCAATGGAAAGAGCTTATAGCCAATACGAAGCTCCGTCGTATCGTGAAAATGAACTCCATAGCTTATTTCGTTACACACGTTTAAAAGGATTTGATTACAAACAAGGTAACGGAACCATTAGTCGTCGTGATCCCAGTAAAATTATCAAAGTAGATGGTGAATATTATGTTTGGTATACAAAGCGTGACACTCCTATACCGCCACGAGGGGCTAAAGGCGCTAGTGATGTTATTCCGTCTAGCGATTGGGATCTTGCCGAAGTATGGTATGCCACGAGCAAAGATGGGTTTACTTGGAAAGAACAAGGCGTAGCTATTAAGCGTCCTGATAAACCTAATGTGGGCTGGCGCTCTGTTTCTACACCTGATATTTTAGTGTGGAAAAACAAATACTACCTTTACTATCAAGCTTTTATGGAAATGTCAGGTAAGCGAGGAGATGATTGCCCTGTAACGGTTTCTGTAGCAGATTCACCTACAGGGCCTTGGACACCTACTCATAAAATTGTTATTCCTAATGGACCTGAAGGCGCTTGGGATTCAAAGTCTATACATGACCCTTATCCGCTAGTACATAATGGAAAGATTTATTTATATTATAAATCTGACTTCGGACAAAACAGTCAATTATATCGTGCGCAAGGTTTAGCAATTGCCGAAAATCCATTAGGCCCTTTTAATAAGCACGAACTAAATCCTGTATTAAATTCAGGTCACGAAACTACACTGTTTCCATGGAAAGAAGGTATAGCAGCCTTAAGTATTAGACACGGTAACGAGAATAACACGATTCAATACGCACCAGACGGCGTAAATTTTGAAGTAAAAAGCTCAGTGTCATTAATGCCTGTTGCCGCAGGCCCATACATACCAGATGCTTTTACTGATACCAAAAATGGCAAAGGAATTTTATGGGGACTTTCACACTTTGCTCATCAAGGTAGTCGACAACATAGGCACAGTATTTTGGCTCGATTTGATTGCGATCTTCACCAAGAGGTAAATGAACCCTCAATGAGAGATACAGAGTACTTTCTTAAATCTGATGTGTATTTTTCTCAAGGATTAGGCTCTGCTTTTGAAAAGCGTAAAAAAATGTCGACCCTTGATTAAGTTTAAAACTATCTAATAATTTGTACTTTACCACTTGCCAGTAACGATATTTTAATAAGGTAATAACGAGATTTTTCACTCATTATTATCTTATTTTTTTTCTCAAATAAAACTTCTTATAAAAAAGTTAAATTTATTTAACCCCTTTCCTGAATCCCAAACGTTATATACCTGAACATGACGGAACATGTTTACTATCAATTGTTGTGTGATCACACCTCTTTCATGTTTTATACCCGTTACCACTCAAGATGCGTATTTCAGAGTGCTTGAGCGATATCAATTCAAGGCAATGCTTTGTAATAATGGCGTTCCCTTATAAAAAGCATTAACGCAGAAGTGATTTTGCTCAAGCGCTTCTTCGATGGGTCTAAAAACAATTTATGCTTCGTTATTAACTTTAGTCAGGGAATAACCATGACGTAAACTTAATGCCTTGCTTAAATTGTTTTTAGTTCCCACTGAAACCTGCATCTTGAATGATAACGGGTATATAGAGGACTTAAAATGAAAAAATTACTGAGTGTTATATCGTTAGCGAGTATTGTTACTTTTAGTTTATTTGTATTTATGGCGTATTTAGTTAACAGCGACGAGGTTAATATTGTTGACCCATTACCTGATGTAATTGTTGACGTATACCAAACCAAACCTGAGAAACCTGTCATTGAAAGAAAGCCAGCATTACCTGAACCACCCAAAGCACCAGAGCCTATGCCTAAAGTAATGACTGAAATTGATCCAACTTTACCCACAGATGGAATAGGTGAAATACTTGTGAATGTAAAAGTACCATCAACAACATTAGGAACAGGAGATATTTTTACAAAGCCCGATCACGATGCTCGACCTATTGTACGTATTAGTCCTAAATATCCGATAACAGCAGCGCGAGATGGTATTGAAGGTTGGGTTAAGTTAGCATTCGATATTAACAAAGTAGGCGAAGTGGTTAATATTTCAATACTTGACTCTTATCCTAAGCGTACATTTGATAAAGCGGCCAAACAAGCATTAAAAAGATGGAAATATAAAGCAAAATCAGTGAACGGAGTAACCGTGTATCAAACACATCAAACGGTGCAATTAGATTTTAATATGGACCAACAAATTTAGATTGTTGACTTGCTAGGGAATCATTTGAATTTACCTTCAAAAATTAGAGGCTGGTTTAATTCTACACAAACCAGCCTAACAAATGTAGATATGAGCGCTAGCCCTGAAAAGGTGATGGCGAAATATATTACGACGGGTAAAAAACAGTACTTAAGCTTATTAGTAGCGGAGTTTAATCTTGCTCTGTATCACTATTTATTAAGCCAGTCAGACAAAGCGACTGCAGAAGATGTCGTACAAATAACTTGGCTTAAAGTCATGAAAACGCAAAGCTCGGTTACCCCAACTCACGTTAAAAGTTGGTTGTTTACCATAGCGAGAAACACCTTAATTGACGAACTACGTAAACAAAATCGATGGCAACATATAGAATTTGAAGACCAAATAGCCACTGAAAACAACCCTGAGCAACAACTTGAAAATCAAGATAAATTAGCACAATTTAATCACGCCTTAGCAACACTTCCTTTTTTACAAAGAGAAGCGTTTATATTGCAACAAGAAGGTTTTTCGTTATTACAAATAAGTGACTTAACGAGCGAGTCGCAAGAAACCATAAAAAGCCGATTACGATATGCACGTAATCATTTAAAAAATAAAATAGGAACCACATCATGAGTACCGAAAAGGGTAGCGATAAGTTTGATAAAGATATCGACGCTCTTTATTTACAGCGAAAAAATAACATTCAAGCACCTGATATAACTTTTGAAGGAGCTGTGGCAGACAATTCACCTAAAAAAAGGTATCGAATGAAAGAGGTTGTTTCGATATTAATGTTAGGAGGTGTTGCTTCGTTTGGAATTTTTGCTGTAATTAATCATTTAGCACAGCTTCCCGAAAATACACAACAGCCACCAAACGAATCAATAACACTTGTTGAAGTTATTGACATAGATAAATTTGATAAAGCCAATCAGCCTATTAATTTAACGCCGCCGAAAGAGCAAAAAAAGGTACGACAAACGCTAGCCGAGCAGCCAACAAGAAACTTTGAAATTAATACCGGCATTCAAGTTAAACCTAAACCTGCCAAGGCAATAAGCATAAACAGCCTTAATGTTGAAGCAATAGCCTTAGTGCCAAATAAATTACAGCCTCATCGCGTGCACCCTACATTTAAGGTGATGCCTGACTTAAGCCGACATAGTGCATCACGTCAGTCAGGAAGAGTTAAACTTACGTATACTTTGTCTGATGAGGGCACGGTAGAAAACATAGCTGTGGTAGAAAGTAACGTGAACCGAGATCTAGAAAGATCAGCTCAAGAAGCGTTATCACAATGGCGCTATGCTCCTAAATCTTCTTTAGGTAAAGCATTACAGGTAGAGTTTCAGTTTAATCGAAAATAATTGAAGGAAAAAGATGAACAAAGCCTGAATGAAATGTACAAATTGATACAATTGTTAAATGAATTCTAGGTTATAAAATAAGTCATAATTTATAAGATATTTAAGCATTAATAAAAAGGAAACACTATGCGATATTTACTGCGAAACACCATCATGCTTTTAGGTTGTATGAGCTTTTTTACTATGGCAGCTTCATTACCCAATGTGCCACATTTTTACGTACAAGGTACGGGGAAAATTACCGTAGTGCCAGATACGGCAAAAATATCCTTTGCAATTACTACGCGTGATAAAGACCTGATCAAAGCCAAAAAAGAAGCCGACACTTTATCAGCTAAAGTGATCAAAATAGCGAAAGATTATCGCCTTGATAAAAAAGACATTTCAGCGTCTGAGTTATATATTCAACGTGAAACTCAATACGACAACATAACACGTAAACAAGTATTTATAGGCCACAAAGTCACTCGTTCAGTTCAGCTATATCTTAAAGATTTAGAACGTTATTCACACCTAGTACAAAGCTTAGTGAATGCCGGTGTTACCGAAATGCATGGCGTACAACTTATTGCTTCTAATATGGAAGCGCTTAATAAAAAAGCCTCGCTACTGGCTATTGCTGATGCTAAACAGTCAGCAAAAGATCTAGCAAAAGGTTTTGAAGTAAACTTAGGGCAATTATATCGCGCATCAAAAGAGCCTATTCAAGGCGAAGCACCGTATTCAAGTAGGGGGATGATGGAAATGGCGAGCTTTAAATCGGCTCCAGCTAATGTTGTAGATGACGCATTCGAGGCCGGTTCGATTGATGTGGTTCAACATATCTATGCTGTTTATTTGATTGATTAGGTCATTCAAACCGTTTTTAGATTTAAAAAATCTATTTCATTAATTGAATGAAAAAGTGAGACATTTTGTCACATTTCAAATAGATCATAAGTAGATAACATAGCGTTAACTTTTTATTTCTCGTTAACTTGGTGTTGTTTACTTATAAATCAATCATTTAAACTCTTGTCGCTGTCTCTTATCCTTGTTCCATTATCTTTCTCTACATTGGCTTATGTTTCACCTAGTTATTGCTGATACCAATAAAACCAGTCAAATTGAGCGATTGACTGTTACGTCAAACCGTAAATAAATGTTAGATACAGACTTAGATCAAGAAACGGTGATAAAGCGCAATTTAATAATAAGTTGTAATTTATTTGTATTTTTTGGCGTTAATAACATTTATTCGTTTCGCTTTAAATTGCATAGGAAGTTAGGCTGTTATATGACTAAGTATTTTCTTTGTGTTTATATTTGATGTGTTTATTTAATATATAAAATATCATACAATCAATGAATCATTGAACTGTATTTTATATTAAAGAGATAACATGTATAGCCAAATAGTTTCATCTTTATTCAAACATATTAGACGCAAATTTCAATCATATAGTATTGTTATTATTTATTTTTTAACTTTTCTATTCTCTATTTCATTGTCTGCTGGAGAATTAATTGGTGTTAAAGAAAGCTTTAACTATGGTTGGATGTTTTCAAAAGGTACACAAGCGGGGGCGCAATCTCCCGCATTCGACGATAGTCATTGGCAAGCCGTTACTTTACCGCACGATTGGTCAATAGAAGGACCTTTTGATAAAAAATATAACGCAAGGAATGGCGGTTTACCTGTTTTTGGTGACGGTTGGTATCGTAAGAAATTTACCTTACCTAAAAGTGCGCAAGGTAAATATGTATCGGTAACATTTGATGCCGCAATGGATCATTCAAAAGTGTATATTAACGGACACTTATTGGGCGAACGCCCCTACGGATATATTGCTTTTGAGTACGATTTAACTCCGTATTTGTACTATGGGGAGAAACAAAATGTTATTTCAGTTAGCTTGTCGCCTAAAAATTTATCGGCTCGTTGGTATGCTGGCTCAGGCTTATATAGAAATACTTGGCTTGAAATTAACGATGCAATTCATGTGGCCAAATGGGGTACAAGTGTTACCACACCTAAGGTTTCAAAAGCTCAAGCCACCGTTAATTTAGACACAACCATTAATAACTTATCTGCTGAATCTACATCGGCAAAAATTACACAAACTATTCGTAATGCTAAAGGCAATATAGTTGCAACAAGTAGTAGTGAAGTTAATCAGTTATCAGCAAATAGCCAAAAACAGGTTAATCATCAGTTTACTATTAAAAATCCTATCTTATGGGATATTGAAAACCCACATTTATATCAAATAGAAACACAAATAGTGCGTAAAAATAAAGTGGTGGATCAATATTTTACACCACTAGGTATTCGTCATATTGAATACAAGGCGGATGACGGATTCTGGTTAAATGGTCGTAGAGTACAAATACAAGGTGTTTGCCTACATCACGACAATGGACCATTAGGCGCCATAGCTAATAAACGCGCGATTGAGCGTAAATTGCAAATAATGAAAGATATGGGGGCTAACTCTGTACGCACATCTCATAATCCACCATCGCCAGAGTTGGTACAACTGGCGGATGAAATGGGTATTTTATTACAAGTTGAAGCGTTTGATGTATGGAAAATAGAAAAGAAAACCGTGGTTAACGGCTACCAAAATCATTTTGATGAGTGGCACGAGCGTGACTTAAGCGACATGATTATTCAAAATCGTAATAGTCCATCTGTTATTATGTGGAGTATCGGTAACGAAATTATTGAACAATCAGACAAAAATGGTGGCAAGGTTGCTAAAAAGTTAACAGATATTGCGAAAAAAACAGACCCAAGCCGATTAGTTGCAGCAGGTTTTAATAATCCTACCGGTGCGATTAATAATGGTTTAGCAGACGCTGTTGAAATTGTTGGTTTAAATTACAAACCATTAAGCTATGAAAAACGACATAAAGACCACCCTACATGGCCACTCGTTGCGAGTGAAACCTCATCAATTACTAGCACACGTGGCATGTATCATTTTCCTATTGATAAATACAAAACACACCCATCACGTTATGTGACCAGTTACGACATTATTGGTCCGGTTTGGGCATATCCTCCTGATATTGAATTTGAATATTTAGCTAAAACACCTGCTGTTATGGGCGAATATATTTGGACTGGATTTGATTACTTAGGTGAGCCAACGCCATATGGTGGGCGTGATCACAGTGAAGACGGTTACTGGAATGGCGATTGGCCAGTAAGAAGCTCTTCTTTTGGTGCAGTAGATCTTGTTGGTTTTCCTAAAGATAGATTCTTTTTATACCAAAGCCAATGGACGAAAAAGCCGATGGTGCATGTATTACCTCATTGGAATTGGGAAAATAAAATAGGTGAAACTATTCCTGTATTTGCTTACACCAATGCCGAACAAGTTGAGTTGTTTGTTAACGGAAAATCAATGGGTGTAAAAACCAAAGGAGTTGATAAAGCTGAAATTCCTATCGACTTTTTACGTTGGAAAAAAGAAGAACGTAAAAATTATAAAACGCCTTACCGTTTACGTTGGGATGTTAAATATCAACCCGGTGAATTAAAAGTAGTGGCTTATACAAAAGGGAAAAAAGTTGCGGAAAAAATTATCAAAACAGCATCAAATCCAGCCATTGTTGAACTCGTGCCTGATCGCACTGAAATTACTGCCGATGGCGAAGATTTATCTTACGTTAGCGTACTGATCAAAGATAAAAACGGAAACATAGTACCAACAGCAGACAACCTTGTACGCTTTTTTGTGGAAGGTGCCGGCGTAATAGCCGCAGTAGGTAACGGCGATTCGGCAACGATAGCACCTTTTAAAGCAGATTATCGAAGAGCTTTTAATGGTAAAGCTATGTTAATTATTCGCAGTAAAAAAGGCGAGCGAGGGGCTATTAAAATATCAGCATATTCAGAACAACTGGAAAGCAACGAGGTTGTTCTTCATGCTAAATAAATTCGTGGGAACTAAACACATATTGAAAAGAGAGAGTACAGTGAAAATTATTCCTATTATATTGACTGCTGCTTTTACGTTGGTGGGGTGCTCAGAGCCAAGTAATACAAACGCTGCTAATGCTGAAAAAACGTCAGAGTTAAGTAAAGTGCCAAGTAAATCAACAAAACCGAATATTTTGTTTATATTTGCTGACGATCAATCGCCTAAAACAATAGGTGCGTATGGTAACACCGAAATACAAACCCCTAACTTAGATAAACTCGCGCAAAAAGGCGTTAACTTTACTAATGCTCATAATATGGGGGCTTGGAATGGTGCGGTATGTCAAGCATCGCGTACCATGCTAAATTCAGGTCGTTCAGTATGGCAAGCCCATAAAATGGACAAAGAGTTTAACCAAGGTAAAGGGATAGATAAAACATGGGCAAAACTGCTTGAAGCACAAGGTTATAATACCTACATGACCGGCAAGTGGCATGTTGCAGCAAAGGCAGACAAAGTTTTTAATACCAGCACTCATGTTAGACCAGGCATGCCAAAAGACCACTGGGACCATTATAAAATGGTGCAACTGTTTAGAGATTTTTATGCTGGAAAAACCCAATATAAATCTGTAGAAGAATTTATGCCGGTTGGATATAACCGACCATTAGGGCCTGAGGATAACTCATGGTCACCTACCGATACAACGCAAGGTGGTTTTTATCAAGGTGGTAAGCACTGGAGCGAAGTACTAAAAGATGATGCAGTAGCTTTTATTGAGCAAGCGGCCACTAAACCTGATCCATTCTTTATGTATATAGCTTTTAATGCGCCTCATGATCCAAGGCAAGCTCCGCAAGCGTATCAAGACAAATACACAGCAGCAGAGTTATCACTACCTAAAAGCTGGCAAGCCAATTACCCAGAAAAAGACCTAATAGGTAATGGGCCAAGCTTACGTGATGCTGCTTTAGCGCCATTTCCTAGAACGGAATATGCAACTCGTGCACACCTAAAAGAATACTACGCACTAATTACACATTTAGACACACAAGTTGGCGAGATAATGGCGGCTCTTAAAGCCAGTGGAAAAATGGATAATACTTATATTATTTATACCGCCGACCATGGTTTAGCGGTAGGCGAACATGGCTTATTTGGTAAGCAAAATATGTATGACGAAAGTATCAGAGCACCTTTTATTATTTGGGGGCCAGGTATTGAAGGTGGACAAAAAGTTGATGCCAATATTTACCTACAAGACGCAATGGCAACGAGTTTAGAACTCGCAGGAGTTGAAAAACCAGACTATGTATTTTTCAATTCAATTATTGATTTAGCTAAAGGACAAACTACAAAAAGTCATTACGACGCTATTTATGGCGCATACGTAAAAAGTCAAAGAATGATCAAAAAAGACGGATTCAAACTGATTGTTTATCCTGATGCTAATAAAGTTAAGTTATTTGACTTGAAGGCAGATCCTGACGAAATGCAAGATCTTGCTAATAACAATATGTACTTATCAAAAGTTAAAGACCTGTTTTCAGAATTGTTGAGATTACAAAACAGTTTTGAAGATCAAGTCGATTTAACGCAAATGTATAAGCAATACGTAAAATTTTAATTGTTACCTCTAAAAACAACCCTTACTAAGTTGTTGATATGTAATATTAATTGTGTTTTTTGTGTAAATAATTTTTTAGAAATAAAAAATCCGATGGGCTAAGGCTCATCGGATTTTTTCACATTAATAGTTAAAGGTAGTAATTACCCATGTAGTGTATCTTTAAAATACACGGTCAATAGCTTGTTTTGCTGCGGTGTATAAGGTTTTTATCATTAAACCTAATACCCAACGAATAAACTTAGCACTCATTTCAGTAACCGCTTGGGTTCTTTTTCCTACAAACACTAACATGTGTCCTAAAACTCCTCTTAACTCTTCGGCAACTTCAGGTGACTTAGCTATAGATTCATGTAAACAACGTGCGAGAATGTCGTAAAACGACAAGCCAACACCTAGAGCTGCTTGTCCAGCAATAACCCCATATTGGCCTGTTGTTTTTAATAGTGTTAATAATGCATCAGTAATAATTTGCTGCCAACGCTGTGAAAATGAAGTGTTGTAACGTTGTTCGTATTTAAGCACTGTATGATTATGATGTAAGGTTTTAAATGAGCCCCCATGCTAGTGTAATCTTTATAAGCTTTTACTGTATTAACATAACCCGGTGTTGATTTTGTCATAGAATGAGCTCCAAGACTAAAAGACGCACCACTATTCATTGCTGTTTGATATTCGCCTACCGTATGAGTAAAGGGCCAAACAGGTACACTGGGTACGGGATCTGCCCCATGAGTTACACGGTAATGCTCAATATTCATCGCTGCTCTGTGAACTGAGTTACTAAGTACTACGCGTGGGGAACCAAAGGTATAGAGCTTTGTTTTAATGCCCGATTCACTTGCCCAAATAGCCGTTAATTCAGCAATAGCACCACCTAAACTATGCCCAACAACGTGCAAGCAACGGGGTTTGTGTTGAGTTATATATTGATTAAATGCAGGGCGCATACTACTGAATGCTTTATGAAACCCAGCATGTACGGCTAAATTTTTAGGTCCAAGGGTAACTCCTACGTTTAAGTTAGTTAACCAGTCAGCAGGGGCGGAAAATTTAGTCCCGCGAACACCAATAATATGGTGTTTTTTAAATTGTGATGAGGTGCCTTCTGCGGTTAACGCAAACCCTGTACTACGATTTAATAGTTGGTTAACTAAGCCACCACTTATGCCTTGTATTTGATTATTAGTGATTTTGAAATTATTTTCAAAATCATTGTGAAAAACCTCGTTATAGCTTGTCGATTTTCTGATGTCATAGACTCTATCAGCAACGCTCGCTGCAGTGCTGGGTGATATTACTCCATTCATAATTTAACTGCCTTCCCTGTGCCTTGTTCTGTTAGTTTATTAAAATTACCATCATGGATGCGGTATTTTGTTTCATTATCAATATGTAACCAAGTTGGTATATAATCCTCATCCCAACGGCAAATGCTAGAGGCTGTATGGTTAAGGTGCTCATTCTTATTATTTTTGAACTGAAAACTCACGCGTTTATTGCTTAATTCGCAATTTAAAAAAGTGAGCTTTTTAGTAAATTCTGGTACTTCTTTATAATCCCGAGGAGTTGCTATCCAAAGGGGAATGGGAGCTCCGTCACGATCAATAGTAATTTGTTGCGATACCCTATCTTCTGAAAAAGGTTTACTCGGAATGGAAGAGCGAATATTTTTTTGTGGAAAATAAAAATGCCCTTTATTATCCGTAATAGCCGTGTCTATATGATCTTTGCCATCGATATACATTAACGAACGTTTAATCTCAATACTAGCAACAGGCTCACCATTTTCGGTGACTATGCCATTGACTTCAGAACATAAAAATACGTCTTGTTTTTTAAACCAACCAAACATATCAACTCCTTGACTTATAATAGGAAAAGCAAGCATACATGGAATAAGTAATAACAAGATAAAACGAGGGCGAGAAAGAGAAGTGCGTTTTCTGCGTTTATTCATTTGCTATCCTTGCTGAATATTTGCCGATATCTTATCCAAGAGATCCAAAGAAGTAAATATGGCTTACTTTATTTTACCTGACGTAGCTTTATAACAAAGACACTAATTTCACTATAGATTTGGCGTCTTATCTATAACCTGCCGCTTGTTTAACAAAGCTAAAATGGGTTAACACTTCTTCAAGTTCTAATTTTATTTGAGCGCGTGCTTTTTTAGTATCGTTTTGGGTATTTGAAACAATCGCCATGGTAGTTGGGTGCACTAATAAGTCTTTAGCGTAATAACAAATAGGTGAGTCAACTTCGGGTAGTTTACCGTCAGAATGATAATCGCGCTCAATGTCATCAAGCGAGATGGTGAGCATTTCATCAGAGGCAGATAAAACCGCAGATAAGTAGTTTTTACATGCACTTTCTTTATTCATAAATTCAGGTAACAGTTGCTTAGAAAGCTCAACAAGTTCAATGCTTTTTTCGGCTAATGTTTTAAATGAAGCACTTGCTATATTTACTTCAATTGTTTCTGCAAGCTGTTCGTATTGCTCCCAGTTATTTGTTTTAGTTGCGTTTGCACTTAAGGTAAATAACGCTGTGGATAAAGCAACAATTAATAAGGTCTTCATTTTACTTCCTGTAAAGTATTTAGTGATTTTTAAACATAAGCTTAAATAACAGGGGTAAACTATATCGTAATTGTACTTTTATATAAACGAATACCATCTTGAGAAATACTCATATCACCTCATAAAAAGGGTAATATTATTTATTTTTAACAAAGCTTTAAATTACTAACAGGAAGTGAAAATGCGCTTAAAAGGAAAGTTAATAAAATGGAATAACGACAAAGCGTTTGGCTTCATTGCACCTAATGGTGGTGGAGAACACGTTTTTATTCACAAAACTGCTTTTTCAAATCGTCAGCGTGATCCTCAAATAAACGATGTTATTACTTTTTCAATAAGTAAAGATAAGCAAGGCCGCTATTGCGCAGACGAAGCAACATATGCAGGTGAAAAGTTAAAGAAAAAACAAGCTAAAAGTATTAGTAAGTTTTCTATCTATTTATCGGTTATTTTTTTAGCAAGCATAGCATTAGCTTTAATGATGGGATATTTACCTGAAAATATTGTATTTATATATTTAGGTATGAGCTTTGTTACCTTTTTTGCGTATGCGCTTGATAAGTCTAAAGCAAAACGAGGGGCGTGGCGTACTCCAGAAAGCACCTTACACATTTTAGCTTTAGTTGGTGGCTGGCCAGGTGCTGCAATTGCACAACAAATGCTTAGGCATAAATCTCAAAAAAGAGACTTTAGAATTGTTTTTTGGTTAACGGTTATTATTAATTGCTGCGCGTTAGTATGGTTGGTGTCGTTTAATGGCAAACTTATTTTTTAACACTACACTAAGGTATAACTGCTAGTATTTAGCTTTTATACCCGTTACCAATCAAGATGCGTATTTCAGAGCACTTGAGCGATATCAATTCAAGGCAATGCTTTGCAATAATGGTCGTTCCCTTATAAAAAGCATTAACGAAGAAGTGATTTTGCTCAAGTGCTTCTTCGATGGGTCTAAAAACAATTTATGCTTCGTTATTAACTTTAGTAAGGGAATAACCATGACGTAAACTTAATGCCTTGCATACATGGATGTATGTACTTAGATTTTGTTTGGAACGTAAAATCTGTGCCTAAATTGTTTTTAGTTCCCACTGAAACCTGCATCTTGAATGGTAACGGGTATATACACCATCGAGCTAGCTAATCTTCCACGCTTTAAATATCGACTCGGTTACTCCCAAGCTTACCAGAGCGCCAGAATGTAGGGTTTCAATTTCTTGTAATACCATAGTAATAAACTTATCTGGCGAGGCTATATTATTTTCGTGACAATAACGTGTGATGGCAGGTTCAATTTTACTACCCTGAATTCTGCTACGAATGATTTGTGCAATCACTTCTTTTCGTTCGGCTCTGTACTGAATTCGGTAGCTGTCTATCTCTCCTAACGAGTCTTTAACTACATCATATTGCTCGCACGACTTTATATACGCCCATTGAAAAAGCTCTAACGCGGGAAGAACATCATTCATTCTTTTCATAAAAGTTACACAAACCCCAACAAAACCAACAGGGTTGCGTTTATTTACAGGCTGTATATACTAACAGTTATCACTGTTGAAAAACACAGGTTATAACCTAAGGAATATAATGCGCCCATTAACTCCCAGACAAGAACAAATATTTGATCTGATTAAAGAAAAAATATCTGAAACGGGTATGCCACCTACACGTGCTGAAATAGCTGACTTTTTTGGTTTTAAGTCGGCTAATGCTGCTGAAGAACACCTTAAAGCGTTAGCTAAAAAAGGTTATATAGATATGCTACCGGGCACTTCTCGTGGTATTCGACTTACTGAACAATTTGTAGAGCAAGATGGCTTGCCTTTAATTGGCAGGGTTGCTGCTGGTGAGCCAATTCTTGCGCAAGAGCATGTTGAAGAGCATTACAAAATTGATGGCACTATGTTTAAACCGTGCGCCGACTATTTACTCCGTGTAAATGGTGAGAGTATGAAAGATATTGGTATTCTTGATGGCGATTTACTCGCTGTGCATCAAACCACTGATGTAAAAAACGGACAGGTAATTGTAGCAAGAGTCGAAGATGATGTTACGGTTAAGCGTTTTAAGCGTGAAGGTAATGTTGTGTATTTACATGCTGAAAACGAAGAATTTTCACCTATTGTTGTTGATTTAACAACGCAACAATTTAATGTTGAAGGTATTGCTGTTGGTGTTATTCGTGCCGCTGATTGGATGTAATATTTATTTGTGTTTGTTACACCAAACTACTTAATACCATGAACACACAGAGTTTACTTTTTAAGCGTTTTTAATTTAAAGTAAATTCTGTTTTATCTCCTTTTAGTCCTATTTTTAACTTTAGTTCCTCGTTTTAATACTTCAATTCTCTCAATTCAGGTGATTGCTCACTCTTTGATCAAAAAATAATCACTTTGCTTTTCTTGAAATAAAATTATTAATTGTCTTAAATAATAGGGCTGTTTAAAAATAAAACAATCTTTAGCCTCATTACCTATAAGGCTTTCAGCATCTTAGAGTTGTTACTCTATTGTATTTGTTAATATTTATTAATGTAATAACTCTAATTTAAAATTTGACCTAGATTAATATTTGAGTAATTCTAGAATGGAAAGTATACAAAATGATATTGAGTTGAAGTTTGATACTTAACACTCGTAGAGCGAATAATAATAAATATAGAATAGCGAAAACGTTCAAAGTATGACTGTTCATTGAACAGGTTTTGCCTTTTTTGCGTTAACAGAGGAGTGAGGGAGATGTCGAGTTATGAGACGTAACCTATGTTGGCTGAGCTTGGGAAGTTTATTTTCGAGCTCAGTATTAGCAGATATGCAGTTAAATTTAACCAAGGGTGTAACTGAGGTAAGTAGAGATGTTTATGATCTACATATGTTGGTTATGTATATTTGTACTGTTATTGGTATCTTTGTTTTTGGTGCCATGTTCTGGTCAATGGTCTTTCACCGAAAATCTAAAGGCGCAAAGGCCGCATCTTTCCATGAAAGCACTAAAGTAGAAATACTTTGGACCGCTATTCCAATCGTAATTCTAATTGCCATGGCTATTCCAGCCACTAAAACGTTAATTGAAATGGAGAATAATGACGATTCAGACGTTACCATTCAAGTGACTGCGTCTCAGTGGAAGTGGCATTATAAATATTTTGATCAAAACATTGAATTTTATTCTGTTTTATCAACTCCACGCGATCAATACGAAAATCAATCAGGTACTTCAGCAGCTAAAGGCGAGAATTATTTACTTGAGGTAGATAAGCATCTTGTTATTCCTGCTAATAAAAAAGTACGTTTTTTAATTACGTCTGACGATGTTATTCATGCTTGGTGGGTGCCAGCGTTTGCTGTGAAGCAAGATGCTAACCCCGGTTTTATCAACGAAGCTTGGACAAATGTTGATAAGCCAGGTATTTATCGAGGCCAATGTGCAGAACTTTGTGGTAAAGATCATGGGTTTATGCCGATTGTGGTTGAGGTGAAATCTGAAGAAGATTATGCCAAATGGCTTGATGAGCAACATGAGTTACTTGCACAAGCTGCTGAAGCTGAAAAAGCCTCGTTAAATGCCTCTGTTCCTATGGAAGAGTTGATGACGTTAGGTGAAACAACTTATGTCGCTTATTGTGCTGCGTGTCATCAAGTGGCTGGTACAGGTCTTCCTCCTGCATTCCCTGCACTTAAAGGTAGTCCTGTTGCTACAGGTGATATAGCGACTCATATTTCAACGGTTTTTAATGGTAAAGCGGGTACTGGAATGCAAGGTTACGGCAAGCAGCTTTCGTTAAAACAAATTGCTGCTGTGGTTACTTATGAGCGTAATGCTTGGGGTAACAATACGGGTGATGCTGTGCAAGCGGCTGATGTTCAAGAGGCGGTTGGCGGTTCTACTGATAACGCAAAAGAAGCGGTTGCTGTAGTTGAAGACAAAGTTGCTGAAATAGCAGCGGTTGTTGAAGAAGCGGCTCCTGCAGAAGACCTATCAAAAGAATATTCCAAAGACGATTTGATGAAAATGGGCCAAGAAGTTTATACAGCTTCATGTGCTGCTTGTCATCAACCCACGGGGTCTGGTATTCCTCCGGCATTTCCTGCCCTTAAAGGTAGTGCTATTGCCCTTGGCGACGTAGCGGTTCATATCGATATGGTTGTTAATGGTAGTAAGAAAAACCCAGCGATGGCCGCGTTCGGTAGTCAATTAACTAAAACTCAAATTGCTGCAGTGGTCACTTATGAGCGTAATGCTTGGGGTAACGACACCGGTGATTTAGTGCAACCCGCAGCAGTTGATGCTGCCAGTGCGAAGTAGGAGGTAGACATGACAACAGAAAATATAACAACAGAACAGTCTGATCACGATTCGCACGACGAGCATCACGATCATAAAATGACGGGGATAAAACGTTGGTTGTATACCACTAACCATAAAGACATAGGAACGCTGTACTTATGGTTCTCGTTTATTATGTTACTTACGGGCGGTGCGTTAGCTATGGTAATTCGAGCTGAGTTATTTCAGCCCGGGTTGCAAATTGTTGAGCCTGACTTTTTCAATCAGTTAACGACGGTACATGGTTTAATTATGGTGTTTGGCGCCATTATGCCGGCCTTTACTGGTTTTGCTAACTGGATGCTACCTATGATGATCGGTGCTCCAGATATGGCTTTACCTCGTATGAATAACTGGAGCTTCTGGATATTACCTTTTGCTTTCGCTATTTTATTGAGTTCGTTTTTTATGGAATCAGGTGCGCCAAACTTTGGTTGGACTTTCTACGCTCCATTATCAACAACGTATTCAAATGGTAGTACAGCATTCTTTGTTTTTGCTGTTCATATTATGGGTATTTCATCCATCATGGGGGCAATCAATATTGTTGTAACCATAATGAATTTACGTGCTCCGGGTATGACTTACATGAAAATGCCATTATTTGTTTGGACATTTTTCATCACAGCTTATTTATTAATAGCGGTAATGCCGGTGCTTGCCGGTGTGGTAACCATGCTCTTAACCGATACTTACTTTGGCACCAGCTTCTTTGATGCTGCAGGTGGTGGTGACCCCGTAATGTTCCAACATATATTTTGGTTCTTCGGTCACCCTGAAGTTTATATTATGATCCTGCCAGCGTTTGGTATTGTATCTACTATCATTCCTGCATTTTCACGTAAAAAGCTGTTTGGTTATGCGTCAATGGTGTATGCAACCTCGTCTATCGCATTACTCTCTTTTATCGTGTGGGCTCATCATATGTTTACAACAGGTATGCCGTTATTTGGCGAACTGTTCTTTATGTATTGTACTATGCTGATCGCAGTTCCAACGGGTGTAAAAGTATTTAACTGGGTAGCAACTATGTGGCGCGGTTCATTAACTTTTGAAACGCCTATGTTGTTTTCGCTGGCTTTTGTTATTTTATTTACGATTGGTGGGTTTTCAGGGTTAATGTTAGCTATGACTCCTGTTGATTTTCAATATCACGATACCTATTTTGTTGTTGCGCATTTCCATTATGTATTGGTTACTGGTTCGTTATTCTCTATTTATGCAGGGGCTTATTATTGGTTACCTAAATGGACTGGGCATATGTATAGCGAGTCGTTATCTAAATGGCATTTTTGGTGCTCTCTTATCTCTGTAAATTTACTATTCTTCCCAATGCATTTCTTAGGTTTAGCGGGTATGCCACGTCGTATACCTGACTATGCTTTACAATTTGCTGATTTTAACAAGTGGGTAAGTATTGGCGGGTTCGCCTTTGGTTTATCGCAATTAATATTCTTAGCTGTTGTTATTAAGTGTATTAGAGGCGGAGCAAAAGCCGAGGCTAAACCGTGGGATGGAGCAGAAGGACTAGAATGGACTGTGGCTAGCCCAGCGCCATACCACACGTTTTCAACACCACCAAAAATTGATTAGTGATTGTTTGAATAGTAATTGATAAAGGTATTAATGTGACTGTAGAGCAAACTGAACAAAGTAAAAATAACAAGAAAGTATTATCTAAATTAATGCTTATTGTTTTTGGTATGTTTGGTTTTGGTTTTGCGTTGGTACCTTTATATGATGTTTTTTGTGACATTACAGGACTAAACGGTAAAACCAATGAGTCGGCAGCAACTACGTATACCGATGGTATTGATACAAGCCGCACTGTTAATGTGCAATTTATTAGTAGAACCGCTCAAGGTATTCCTTGGAAGTTTGAGCCGGTTCAACGAGAAATTACTGTTCATCCTGGTGAAACGAAATTTGTAAAATTTTACGCTAAAAATGAGTCTAATCGAGATATTATCGGGCAAGCTGTTCCTTCTGTATCACCGGGGTTGGCTGCGGCATACTTTCAAAAAATTGAATGTTTTTGTTTTACCCAGCAACCGTTAAAAGGTAATGAAGAAGTAGAAATGGGATTACAATTTTATGTGGATCCTGAATTACCTAAAGATATCTCAACGCTTACCTTGTCTTATACTTTGTACGATGTAACAGGCAAAGTTGACTCATAAAAAGAATATTGCGTTTTACGCATAAATGAGGGGAAATTTAATGACTAACAAAGAATATGAAAGTTATTACGTACCATCGCAAAGTCATTGGCCAATAGTAGGTGCTGTTGCGTTATTTTTGATCGCTATTGGTGCTGGTAATTACGTATCAACACTTAATACGGCGGAAGGTGGAATAGGTGGTTATCTGTTACTTGCTGGCATCTGTTTAGTTATTTACATGCTGTATGGCTGGTTTAGTAACGTGATAAATGAATCTATGGCGGGTAAATATAGCCATCAAATGGATAATTCGTTTAGGCAGGGCATGAGCTGGTTTATTTTTTCAGAAGTTATGTTTTTTGCAGCTTTTTTTGGTGCCTTGTTTTATGCACGCACATTGTCGGTGCCATGGTTAGGCGGTGCAGGTAATAATGAAATGACAGGCGCTGTGTTATGGCCTGAATTTACTGCTGCATGGCCATTACTTAAAACGCCTGATGGAACTGAAACGACTCAAATGGGTTGGTATGGTTTGCCATTAATTAATACTATATTGTTATTAACATCGTCTATAACAGCTCATTTTGCTCATTCTGCATTAGAAAAAAATAATAGAAAGGGTTTGAAAATTTGGTTGGGTTTAACCATTTTGTTAGGTGTAACTTTCTTGTTTTTTCAAGTACAAGAATATGCTCATGGCTATTCTGAAGAAATGAAACTGTACATGACCAGTGGTATTTATGGTTCAACGTTTTATTTACTAACGGGCTTCCATGGTATGCATGTAACCCTTGGTACTATTATGTTGATTGTGGTGTTTTTGAGAGTATTAAAAGGGCACTTTACATCAACTAACGCGTTCGCCTTTGAAGCGGCTAGCTGGTATTGGCATTTTGTTGATGTAGTTTGGGTAATGCTATTTGTGTTTGTATATATTTTATAAACAATTTTTATTTTAAAAACAAAGTACTTACTTGTTTCAAGTAGGTACTTTTTTAGTAAGGTGCAGGGTTAGGGGTAATAAGGCCAGTCATAATGCCTACCAGCATTAGAATAACAATAAATGCTGAAATCATAACTCTACGACCTATAAATTTAGACATTGAAGGCTGGTTAGGATCGTTTTTATTCATAATAAACAAAGCTCTAAAAAGGTTGTACACCATAAAAATTAAACAACCAACGAGTATTATTTTAATGATCAATGGTAAGTCTCCTGATCTTTTGCTGTAAGGAAGTAGTTGTTTGAAACATGTACTATCAAACATTCGTTTACCTTGGTTAATCTTTACCCTACTGGTTTTTTCTGCATTAGTAAAATTAGGGTTTTGGCAAAGTGCTAGAGCTGTCGAAAAAGAAAAACGCCTTCACAATATTACTCAACTGAGCAAAACTACCGCGATGTCTTTGTCAGAAATACAAAAGTTTCCGATAACTGATATTAATGATTTTCCTATTAAGCTTAAAGGTGAATTTGAAAAAGACGCGTTGTTTCTGTTAGACAACCAAACCAACAATGGTCAATTGGGTTATCGTGTTTATCAAATATTTAATGCGAATAATCAATCATTATTAGTGAATTTAGGTTGGATTGTAGGTTCAATCAATAGGAATGAATTACCTAATGTTAAAGCTATTACTGGTTCTTTTGAATTGAATGGGCATATACGTTTGATTGAAAAAGGGATACTGTTGATGGAGCAGCAATTTAATAACGTGTCGTGGCCGTTAAGAATACAACAAGTTGAAATTGATAAATTGTCGGTTGTTGCCCAAAAAACACTTTTACCTTTTGTTGTTTATGTTAATGAAGATGAAAGCTTAGGATATAAAAAAAATTGGCAGCCTATTGTTATGCCACCAGAGAAACATAGAGCTTATGCTTTTCAGTGGTTTAGTTTAGCCATAGTATGGTTAATATTGATGTTTTGGGCTTCAATTAAATTTAATAAAGCTGATAAAACCGATAGTAATAAAACAAAGAGTGAAAATAATAATACTAAGGATTTAGATGTATGAGTGAAACGCAAAAATCAAAATCTCGTCGTAATTTATTGATGGTATTAGGGGCGTTTGTGCTACCCATTGTTTTAGCCAAGCTCGCATTAACTCAAAATTGGCTAGATTATGGGGTTACTAATAAAGGGACGTTAGTTGAAAGTGAGTTAACCTTAAAAGATATAGGCATCAATAACTCTGAACTTGATAATAAATGGCTGATTTTATATGTGTTACCTGATCGTTGTAATGAGCAATGCGAACAAACACTACTGAGTGTAAACAATACTTTTATTGCTTTAGGGCGAGAAATGCCAAAAGTGAGAAACGTAGCCCTTTATAAAGCGCCTTTATTAGAAAAACAGTTAAGCCACTTAGAACCTTCAAAATGGTCAGTTATCCCATCGCCAAGTAATCCACATTCTCTTATTCAGCAACAAAAAGTTTTAATTGTAGATCCTCTCGGCAATATTATTTTAGAGCACCAACCCCCAGAATTATTTGAACAACAAACACTGTTTGGAAAAAACATTCTGGCAGACATGAAAAAGTTATTAAAGTATTCAAAAATTGGTTAAACATTAAAGTGGTTAAATAAGAATTTAGTTAATTATTAAGAAGTGGATAACAGTGATGAGTCGTAACATTAAAAATATAAGAAAATTAGTGTTGGTTAGTATTTTATTAGCGATTGTAGTTGTTAGTTTAGGTGCGTACACACGATTGACTCATGCAGGATTAGGTTGCCCAGATTGGCCAGGGTGCTATGGCTTTCATGATGTACCTCATACGAGTGAAGAAATTTTAAAAGCTCAAACGGCTTTCCCAGATAGAATCGTTGAGCCAGAAAAAGCGTGGAACGAAATGATCCACCGATATTTTGCTGGTACTTTAGGATTACTGATACTCGTTATTACTTTTTTATCGATTAAAAATAGGGAGGTTGGTACACCTGTTTTTCTGCCCATATTGATACTCGGAGTTGTTATTTTTCAGGCCGCATTAGGTATGTGGACGGTTACAATGAAATTAATGCCTATTGTTGTAATGGGGCATTTACTTGGTGGATTAACGACTTTAAGTTTATTATTTCTCTTATATTTAAGACTTAAACGCTTTCATGTACGAGAAGGTAATACTAGTTTAAGAAAATTTGCAAAATTTGGCTTTATTGGCATTGTTATATTAACAGGACAAATTGCGCTAGGCGGTTGGACATCTTCTAATTATGCGGCACTTGTTTGTACAGAGTTACCTATTTGTCAAGCAGGATGGGAGCAGGAGTTGACGTTTGAAGACTCATTTGATCTTATTCCTCCAGAGCGTGACACCTATGAATTTGGTCATTTAAATCATGCTTCTCGGCTCACTATTCATGTTATGCATCGCTTTGGTGCTATCGTAACCGCTGTATATTTATTATGGCTTGCCTTTACTGTTATGCGCAGGGCTTCTTCACAATTTTTTCAGCAGGCATCTTTAGGACTTATTACAGTTTTATTTTGTCAAATAGGCTTAGGTGTTAGTAACGTGTGGTTTTCATTACCACTTGGAGTAGCTGTTGCCCATAATGTTGTAGCAGCATGTTTAATGCTAACCTTGATCCTTCTCACGTTTGGCTTACAGCGCAAAATATAGGAGTTAATATGAACACAGCAACGTCCGACTTAGGTGCTAAACTTTCCCATGCTACATGGCGTGATTATTATGATATTACTAAACCAAAAGTTGTCGCCTTACTTGTTTTAACTGCCTTAGTAGGTATGAGCTTGTCTGTGCCGGGTACCATTCCGTGGCAATTATTACTCCCATCTATGTTAGGTATTGGTTTGCTCTCTTCAGCCGCCGCGGCCATTAACCACATTGTTGATGAAAAAATAGATAGTGAAATGGGGCGAACTTATAACAGGCCGTTACCCAATGGGCGTTTAACCTCAAAAAATGCCATTATTTTTGCTGTAAGTATGGCAGTCATCGGTTTTGTTGTTTTATATGGTTTGGTTAACCCGTTAACGGCTTGGCTTACTTTGTCGGGATTAGTTGGTTATAGCTTTGTTTATACTATGTACTTAAAGCGAGCGACTCCGCAAAACATTACAATTGGTGGCTTAGCCGGAGCAATACCACCCTTGCTAGGTTGGACAGCCATGACTAATGAAATACATCCTCATGCCTTATTATTGGTTTTACTCGTTTTTACTTGGACACCACCACATTTTTGGGCATTAGCTATCCATCGTAAAGATGAATACGCTAAAGTAAATATTCCTATGATGCCAGTTACTCATGGTGTAAGTTTTACCAAAACTCAAATATTACTTTATACCGTTTTGCTGTTTATAGTGGGCTTATTGCCTTATTTGGTTGGTATGTGTAATTGGTTGTATTTGATAGGCGCCGTAACGTTAAATTTAATTTTCTTTATGTACGCATGGAAACTTAAGTTTAATGCCGATGAAAATACCGCTATGGATACTTTTAAATTTTCTATCATACATTTAATGTTACTTTTTATTATTTTATTAGTAGATCATTACATGTTACCTATATCATAACCTTGATAATTTACTTAAAAAACATGACGAGAACTCGATAAGTTATGAATAAAATTTTATATGTTGTGGTTGCAGTTGCGGCTTTAATTACTGGTGTTTTATTATTTTCCCAGTTCAACCAACAAGCTAAGCCTGAACATGCTTTGTTTTATGAACAAGCAAGAGAAATAAAACCGTTTATTATGACAGATCACAACGGAAATGATTTTTCTAATGATAACTTTAAGGGCAAGTGGTCGTGGGTGTTTTTTGGATATACTTCTTGTCCTGATGTTTGTCCAACCACATTACAAGAGCTAAATTTTGTTTACGATGATATGAAAAACATAGCTAAAAATACGCAAGTTATTTTAGTTTCTGTAGATCCTAAACGCGACACAACAGAAAAACTAGCCGGTTATATAAAGTATTTTAATAAAGAATTTATTGCGCTGAATAGTGGGCATGAAGTGCTATTTCCATTCGCTCGTAACTTAGGGCTTATGTATGCCATGAATGATGGCGAGCGAGCAGAAAACAACATGTACACAGTAGATCATAGTGCGTCTATTGTATTAATTAACCCCAACGGAAATATTGCTGCAATTTTTCAGCCTCATCAAGTGCTAGGAAGGTTACCAACAGTTGAAGGTGATGACTTAGTAAGTGACTTCGCTAAAATAGTTAACCTGAGTGGTTTTAACGTTAATTAATTTATTCCCATCTTGCATAATTACAACGGATACCACGAACCATCGGTATTTAAAATAAACCAAGGTTGTGAAAACCAATAGTACCTTTCGGGGTTATTAATACTTGGGGCCGTACAATTACTACGTACTCGGCCGATAGGTAATGGCCCTGAAAATTCAATACTAAAACGTTCTTGGTTTAGCCATTTTATTTTTTGTTTTCCTAACCCTGATACATAGCAATTTAAAGATTTTGGATAAAAGTCTTTAGTTTGTACATCAAAGTTCACACTACTTATGGTGTTGTAACGTGCAATTGTTTTTGTTTCGCTTATTTTATTGTTAATAGTCTCATTAATAACCGATATGTTAAGGGGTAATGAATATAACTTATCTTTTAAGGTATCTAATTGATCGTAAGGTTGAGATGCCGGAAAGCGTGGAATAATAGTTAAGTCGGTATGTAAACCAACAGCACCTGATTGCTGAGTAAAAGCAGTAAACTTATTTTCTCTCAGCCATGTTTGTAGCTCTAGCGTATATTCACCGTAAGGGTAAGCGAATAATCGCCATGTTTGGCCTGTGTGTTTTTCGATGAGTTTTTCAGCTAGTAGTAAATCTTGCGTTTGTTGTTCAAACCATTCTTTATGAGTTTTATTTTCTGGTTTTCTTGCAAACGAATCATGGATTAAACCGTGGTTGGCTATAGTTACTTGTTTGTTTGGAAGCTTTGTTAATGAGGTTATTTGCTGCCAAGACAAATTATGGTTAGAGGTTTCATTAATGAGTTTAGGGTTGATAAAAATAGTGTAAGGGAAGTTAAACTTATCAAGCAGGGGTTTAGCTTGCGATACAATATCGCTGTATGCATCGTCAAAGGTAATAGCAACGGTTTTATCTGGTAGAGCTTGTTTGTTTTTAAGTGCATCAACTAAGCTAGGTAAAGAGATCACATTAAACTGATGATCGGTTAAGTATTGTAAATGACGTTCAAATTGTTCTGGTGAAATAGAGGTGCTTTTAGGTGTTGTATCACTAACGTGGTGATATTGTAAAATTACCGCAGCTTCACATGTTATAAGCAATGAAAATAATACTGAAGATATAAAAACAACGAATGTAGGTACTTTTGTGAACATGATTATCTCAGCTGGTAAATAAGAGGAAATACCTTTAAATTATATTACATATGAGTGGGACTTTTATATAAATAAACGTTACAGTTTATTTTCTTAGTATGTCAAATCTACATAATCTAATTAAGGAATGAAAATGGAAGTAAAGCTAGCTGATAGTCATTCAGATTTATATGGCATTGCGGTTGTTTTACAACAGTTACGTACTCAATTTCCCGTTGCCTATATTAAAACGCAAATTACTGAACAGATGAAAGAAGGTTACCAAATAGCCTACATTGAAGAAGATAACGAAGTAGTTTGTGTAGCAGGGTTTAGATTTGGACAAAAACTCGCTTGGGGTAAGCACATTTACGTTGATGATCTTATTACCAACGAACATACACGCTCTAAATCTGCAGGGGCTACTATTGTTAAGTGGCTTAAAGAACATGCTAAAGCGAATGGTTGTCAGCAATTACATATAGATTCAGGTGTGCAGCGTTATATGGCGCATAAGTTTTATTTACGTGAAGGCTTTATTATTGCGAGTCATCATTTTTCTATGAGTCCGCTATAAAGGAGTTATTACTATTTTTTTCTTTGAAAAATATTAAGCAGTCTATTGGCAAACATTCCTATGTATCCATAAGCGGCTAATAATATGGCAGGTACTAAAAAGCACAGTCCTAGTATTTGCCAGTAATAATGAAAGTAGTAACCAACAAAAATAAATAATGCGCCAATAGCAAAAAGGCCAAGCCCACGCATAAAAAATGACAAACTACGTTGTGGGTGTTGGCCTAATTTTTCTAATAGCTTGTTCAATGATATTGACAAGTTAATTAATGGTTAATAGTAAGAATGATCACCACGTTCGTGTTCGGTCATATCTTTAACACCTTTAATCTCACCAGCCATCATCTCGATTAACTGTTTTTCAATGCCGTCTTTTACCGTTACATCAATTTGGCTACAGCCATTACAACCACCACCAAACTGTAATACCGCATAACCGTCTTCGGTAATTTCCATTAACGTACATTCACCGCCGTGGCCCGCTAATTGAGGATTAACCTCTGCTTTTAAAAAGTAATCAACACGCTCAAATAATGGAGCGTCATCACTTACTTTACGTAATTTTGCATTGGGTGCTTTTAATGTAAGCTGAGATCCCATTTGGTCGGTAGTAAAATCTATTTCGGCATCTTCTAGGAAAAGTTTGCTATCGCCGTCTACATAAGCAGAAAATTTTTCAAAGGGTATTTCAATATCTTCAGGTTCGATAGCATCAGCAGGACAATAAGACACACCACATTCAGCACTAGCAGTTCCAGGATTTACAACAAATACACGAATACTTGTGCCTTCAGCTTGTTGTGATAATAGCTTAACAAAATGCTCTTGAGCGGTTTCAGAAATATTGATCATAACAGTGTTCTACTCTCTACATATACGTTAACAAAAAAGGTAAAAATACCCGAGTAAATTACTCAAGTATGTATATTTTACTCTTCAAAGGTGATTGGTGCTAGTGGTAGATTAAAATAAAAGCTCTAATTTAGTTTTTAGTTCTAGTTTCAAGGCTAATAGTTTGGTATTTTTATATAAACCCGTTACCAATCAAGATGCGTATTTCAGAGTACTTGAGTGATATTAATTCAAGGCAATGCTTTGTAATACTCAACTCTATAAAATTTGCGTTGAATAGAAACAACTTTATACACCTTCTATAAATACCACTTTAGGATAATTAGATGTCTTTTTTTCGAACCATTATATTAATGTTCACCCTCTTTTTTGTTTATTTTTCTCAAGCGGCATCAGTTACAACTTATCTTCCTGAAAATCATACATACAATAAAATAGTTCCTACCCCTAAAAGTATTATAGGCTTTGGTTTAGGTGACAGACATGTGCGTTACGACCAACTGTTAAACTATTTTGAAGCGTTAGATGATAGCTCTAAACGTTTAAAAATAACCTCTATGGGGCAAACGCATCAGCTAAGAAATCAAATACTGGTCACTATTTCAAGCGAAAAAAATATTGAGAACCTCAGTAGTATTTTAAATTCACGTGATAATTTATCGAGTAAAAATAACGATGAACCTCTCGTTATTTGGCTAGGTTATAGTGTACACGGTGATGAATTAAGCGGCGCTAATGCAGCAATGGTGGTAGCTTATTATTTAGCTGCAAGTGAAGATAAAAAAGTAAAGGCATGGCTAGATAATACCGTTATTGTACTAGAGCCGAGCATAAATCCAGATGGAATGGATCGTTTTGCCAGTTGGGTAAGCGATAATAGAGGAACAGCTCCTAATGCTGATCCTAATCATATTGAACACCACCAAGATTGGAGAACAGGGCGATCAAATCATTTTGGTTTTGATTTAAATCGTGACTGGTTACCACTTTCGCAAATTGAAACAAAAAATAGAATGGCATACTTTCAACGTTATCAGCCACATGTTGTTGGCGATTTTCATGAGATGGTGTCAGACAACAGTTATTTTTTTCAGCCAGGCGTTGCTACTCGTAACAATCCTTTAACGCCTAAAAACAATATTAAATTAACGCACTTACTCGCTACGTACCACGCCAAAGCTTTAGATAAAGAAAATCGTTTATATTTTAGTGAAGAAAATTTTGACGATTTTTATTACGGCAAGGGCTCTACTTACCCAGATATTAACGGTAGCGTAGGTGTTTTGTTTGAGCAAGCTACTAGCCGAGGTATGCAAACCGATACCATTAATGGTTTGTTAACGTTTGAATATGGCATAAAAAACCATGTATTAACTTCTTTATCGACAATAGAAGGGGCATGGAGTAATAAAGAACAATTTATTGAGCATAGAAAAACATTTTACAAAAATGCTAAAAAGCAGGCGAAAAAAGAAAATTTTAGCGGATATATCATTACAGAGAAAAATGATCATTACCGTTTAAATGCGTTTTTAGACAAACTGAAACAGCACAAAATAGAAGTCTACGGCTTAACGGAAAATTTTAAATTTAAGTCGAAAGAGTTTAGCCCATCATATAGTTATTACATTCCACTAGAGCAGCCAAAATATAAAGTAATTAAAGCGTTATTCGATACACCCAAAGAGTTTAAAGATAACACTTTTTATGATGTTTCTGGTTGGACATTACCTTTAGCAATGAATATTGAATATCATCAAGTTGATAGCACTTGGGGGTTAGAGTTAAGTAAAAATGCTTGGGATTTTAAAACAGAAGAACATCCTATCACTCAAACTGAAAACGACTATAATGCTTACGCTTATGCCTTTGAATGGCATGACTTTTTAGCGCCAAAGCTATTAAATCAATTACAGCAAAACAATATTAAAACCAAAGTTACTACGAAAAACTTCACGATTAAAGTTGCAGGAAAAGAGCGAGAGTTTAAAGCCGGCACAATTATTATCCCAACTAATATTCAAACACAAAATTATTGGCAAAAGCAGACGATAAACATAGCTCAAGAAAACAATATTGAGCTTGTTGCTTTATCGTCTGGTTATACAAGCCAAGGTGTAGATTTTGGTAGTCCGTCTTTAAAAATAATTCCCCCTGTTAAAGTGTTAATGATAGGAGGCAAAGGTGTTTCTGAATGGGAAGCCGCAGAAGTTAAATTTTATTTAGATGATACGCAGCATATACCACTTACAGTCGTTGAAAAAGATCGTTTAGGTGTTATCGATTTTAATACTTACACACATATTGTAATGGTAGATGGTAACTATCAATCACTAAACCCAAGTGTGGTTATTAAATTAGAAAGTTGGTTGAAGCTAGGCGGTGTTGTATTTGCCCAAAAACATGCCGCTAAGTGGTTGGCTGAAAAAGACATATTACGAGCCTCTTTTGTGAGTAATAATCAACTTCGTCAGTTATTTGATAGCTCTAATTTAAGTTATGAAGATAAAAGTGATTTGGCTGCTAGGCAGCGCATCGCTGGGGCAATTTATGAAACACAACTTGATATAACACATCCATTAGCCTTTGGTTTTTCTAAAAAAACATTACCTGTATTTAGAAATAATACTTTAATCATGGAACCACTTCATTACCCTTTTACTAACGTGGGGACATACTCGGTAGAGCCTTTATTAAGTGGGTATACCGACAAAAACTTAATTAAACGAATTGCTAATACCTCATCATTAGTTGCGCATAATGTGGGTAAAGGTCGTGTTATTGCTACCACTGACAATTTAGCTTTTAGAGGTTATTGGTACGGTAGTGTAAAAATACTAGCAAACAGTATATTCTTTGGAAAAGTTTTTAACGCTCCGGCAACACGATAAATGTTATCTTGTAAATAAAACAAGGCTTTAGATCGTTTCAGGTAATGCAATAGTGACACTCAGTACACTAACTGTTTGTACGCCATGTTTTTTTAGTAAAGATGAAATTTCATTAACCGTTGTGCCTGTTGTGACTACATCGTCAATTAATATGACATGTTTAGGTAACTTTATCGTATCGAGTTTTAAATCGAACGCATTTTTCATGTTGTTGCGTCGTTGGCTTCCCGATTTACCCACTTGGCTTTCAGTTTCTAATATTCGGCTAATAATATTATGTTGATAGTGAATACCACTGTATTTTGCGAATTTTTTGGCAATTAAATGCGCTTGATTATAACCACGATATTGCCATTTAGTTAAATATAAAGGCACTGACAATATAAGTTCTGGCATAGTGTTTTTTTCAAATGTATCTATGTCTTCAGAGCCTTTTTTCCAACTTTCATAAAGTAATTTACCTAATAAATCGGCAAGCTCAAATCGGCCTTTGTATTTTAATGAAGATATCCATTGTGTATAAGGCCAAGTATGGGGAGATAAGCTATGAAGGTGGTCGAATGATTTTATGGGGATTATTTTATTAATGGCTGGCCAATTAAGTAAGTCAGCTGAAATAAGTTGATAATTAAATTTTGGTAAATCACGTAAGCAAAATTGGCAAAGTAGGGGATGTTCTTCACATTGATTTCCACATAAGTCGCAAGACGATAAAGCGAGCTTTGAGGTATGAATCAGTTGTTTTATTTTATCTAAAAAGCTAAACGCGCCATGCTTAATATTTACAGCATCAAATTCCATTTCTAAGATCCTTCAAGTAAACTTAATTCCATTGTTAATCAGTATAGAAATAAAATGAGTAATTCGCTAATTACTAAACAATATATATCAGGAAATAATAGCCAGAAGGAAAAAAAAATTCCTTTAGTGTTGATTCATGGTTGGGGGCTTAATTCTGCTGTTTGGGAACCAAGCATTAAAAAATTACAGCAACATATTGATATTATTACCGTTGATTTACCCGGTTTTGGGCTAAACATAAATAAGCCACTGACAAATTATTCGTTAATCAATGTGGTTAACGAAATTCAGTCGACTATTAATACTCCTGCGATATATTTAGGTTGGTCTTTAGGTGGCTTAGTTGCCACACAATTAGCTTATAGTTTTCCTGAAAAAGTGGTTGCTTGCGTTACAGTGGCAAGCTCTCCCTGTTTTTTAAACAAAGCTGATGAAGAACCAGTATGGCCTGGAATATTACCTAACGTATTGAAAATGTTTTATCAGCAACTAGCACAGAATACACAAAAAACCCTTGAGGGCTTTTTAAAAATTCAAGCCATGGGTAGCCCTCATGTTAGGCAAGACATAAAAACTATTCGTGACTTAGTGATGCAACACTCGTTACCCACACAACAAACGTTGGCTGATTCGTTGCAATTATTAGAAACCGTTGATTTACGTGAGCAGCTACCATTACTAAAAATGCCTTTTTTACGATTATATGGAAAGCTCGATAGTTTGGTGCCTAAATCGGCAATCGAACCTATTGATGCTTTATTGCCTAATAGTCAAAAGCATATTTTTCCTAAAGCATCGCACGCCCCCTTTATTTCTCACCCTGAAGAGTTTAATGAGGTGCTTTTAGGATGGCTGGATCAACTGTAATACATCAAAAAATTAAATATTTTTTGGTTAAGGGCATTAATTATTGCGTTGCTTATTTGATAATTAGAACAGCGAGTTAGTTAAACAAACGCCTGTAGTGAGTGATTTTACCAGCATAATATAGGTTTTGTTTAATAAGGAAACGGGTTTAATTCATTTACTTTTTATCATATATGGTCAATAATTAAACATTAGCTTATATGTTTGTTTTGAGTGTTTAACACTCATGTTGTACGAAGGAGATAACCGTGGAAATTCAATCTGCATTTAACAGTGGAATACAAGGTTTTCAAAAAGCGACTGAAGACGCCAGTCAAGCAGCGTCTGATATAGTATCAAGTACTATTCTTGATCAACAAGCGGCCACTGAAAACCAACAAGCTATTCAACCTAGCTCTCAAATTAACTCACAACAAAGTACTCAACCTAACTTAACCGAATCTGTTGTTAATTTAAAAGTGGCGGAGCATCAAGCGAAAGGCTCTGCTGAAGTTATAAAAACAGCTGATGAAGCTTTAGGCACGCTATTAGACGTTAGAGTGTAAAATGAACATCACGCCGCATATTCAAAATTTACCTGTTGCTACAGCGGTTAATCCGCCAACAGATAACTTGCGTCGTGAAAATATTCAGCGACCTATCATTACTGCCCCCACAGCAACAAGTGGATCACCGGCAGAAAAAAGTACAGCAGAGAAAGAAAAAGCCTCAGGCCAAACGGGTGACCAATTTAACTTTGCTGAATTACAAAAATCTGCAGAAAAAAATGCTAGCCAAATAAATGGTAATGCAGAACAAGAGCATCAAGAAAATAATGAGCATCAACAACATGCTCAAGAAAGTGAGAAAAAGAGTAAGGAAGGAGATGGAGCAGAAAAAACATCTCCTGAACCTAATAGTTTAGAAGCCTTTCAGCATGAAAAAGAAATTCAGCAACTCAAACAACGTGATCAAGAAGTACGTTCGCACGAGCTCGCTCATGCTTCTGTTGGTGGAGCATCTACGGGGGCACCGTCGTATGAATTTCAAGTAGGACCTGATGGTAAAAAATATGCTGTAAACGGTGAAGTGTCTGTTGATTTATCTCCCGTTGAGGGAAATCCTCAAGCGACTATAGCTAAAATGCAGAAGGTGCACGCAGCAGCTTTAGCCCCAGCAAACCCTTCAGTTCAAGATACTAAAGTCGCAGCGAAAGCCGCAGAGTTAATTACTCAAGCACAAAGAGATTTAATTGCTTTGGGTTTAGAGTTTTCTGAAAGTGAAAATCAAGCAAGTGTATCGGCTCCATATAACGATGCCAGCGAAGTGTTTAATAAAGAAAAAAACACGAATGTACAAAGTAAGTCGTTTGATGAGCAAATAAATCAAACATTAAAAGCACAAGAAGAAATAGCTCCGTCAATTTCTAATGACGTAAAAGCAAGGTCTCAACGCATTGAAGGGTTTTATTCAGGAATAACGCAAGCCTACGAGAAACAAAGCTCGTATCAATTTGAATTAACCGCTTAGTACAATATTATTATTTATATAAAAAGAAACCCGCTATCTAGCGGGTTTTTTATTAGAAGTTCCGGTTAGTTAAATAACCTGGTCTCGGTTTAAGAAATAGTTAATTCCTTGAAAAATAAACATTAAAATTCGACTCGCTTCTAGTTTGATATTTCTACTTAATTCAAGGCAAATTTACGCGTCAATAGCTGGCCTATTGCAAGTGAATTTAACGCCGAAGTGACTAAAAATAGCAGCTAGAAGAACATTTATTAAGTCGAGCTCAGGTTAAATACCGTAGTTTTCTCTGTATTGCTTAATGTTATTTAAGCTATCAATTAAACTAGGCGTTTCCGTTACTTTTTCTTCTAAATAACTAATAAGATCCGCTAAGGTTACAATCGAAATAACTTGTGTTCCAAAGTCACGTTCAACTTCTTGAATAGCGGATAACTCACCTTGGCCTTTTTCTTGGCGATCTAACGCAATAAGTACACCTGATAATTCAGCTCCGTGATCTTTAATAATTTCCATTGATTCACGAATAGCTGTACCTGCCGTAATTACATCATCAACCAACATAACTTTACCTTGCAGCGGAGAACCAACTAAAGAACCGCCTTCACCATGTGTTTTAGCTTCTTTACGGTTAAAACAGTACGGTAAATCCATATTATGATGATCGGCTAATGCTACTGCTGTGGTTGTTGCAATAGGAATACCTTTGTAAGCAGGGCCAAAGAGTAAATCAAACTCAATGTTTGAATCAGCTAATGCCGAAGCATAATAACGGCCCAGCTTTGCTAAATCGCCACCCGTGTTAAACAAACCTGCATTAAAAAAATAAGGGCTAGTACGGCCAGACTTTAAAGTAAATTCACCAAAGCGTAATACATTTTTAGCTAAAGCAAATTCGATAAATTCGCGTTGATAGTTTTTCATGAATATCGTGTCCTAGTTAATTTAAAGCGGCTTTTTGTGCGTCAAATAATTCGTTAATGCCTGCTTTAGCAAGTGCTAGCATTTCTTGTAACTCATCAAAGCTAAACGGTTCTTCTTCTGCGGTACCTTGTACTTCAATCAGCTTACCTGTATCTGTCATCACTACATTTAAATCAGTTTCAGCGGCTGAATCTTCTGGGTAATCTAAGTCGGCTACGGCTTCGCCTTTATAAATACCAACTGATACAGCGGCAATCATATGTTTTAACGGATTTGTTTTAATAATATCTTTAGCGCGCATGTAGTTAAGGGCATCAACTAATGCCACACAAGCACCGGTAATAGACGCTGTACGTGTACCGCCATCAGCTTGAATAACATCACAGTCAATACTAATTGTATTTTCACCCAAGGCTTTTAAATCAATCGCTGCGCGTAATGAACGGGCGATTAAGCGAGAAATTTCTAACGTGCGACCACTTTGCTTACCGTTTGCAGCTTCTCTTCTCATACGCGTATGCGTTGAACGAGGTAACATACCGTATTCAGCAGTAACCCAACCTTTACCTTGGCCTTTTAAAAAGCGAGGAACACCTACTTCAACTGAGGCAGTACAAATAACTTTAGTATCGCCAAACTCAATTAAAACTGAGCCTTCAGCATGAGTAGTAAATTGACGAGTAATGGTAACAGGACGAATTTGCCCTAGAGTTCTGCCGCTTGGACGCATGTTTAAATTCCTAACATTAAATAATTGCTGGGCATTATAATCGTTCAATTAGAATTTTGACATAATGACGGTTAAGTATTTTCGTATATATAGAACTCAGTGGTAAATAAAAGTAAATTCACGCAAAGCTTATGTAAGGGTATAAAGCCTATGATTGCTAGGGATAACTGAGTTTTTCTTTTTTTACTGTGATTTTTGTAACCACATGAACATTATTAATGGTATAGGTACATTTGAATTTATCGCCACATTTTATAGTGTTTGATAGATCTGTTATTAGCGTTAAAGTGAGTTCTTTTTGTCTGAACGAACCTGAAGTCACTTGAGCAGCAGAAAAATCAAAGTATTCCCCTATATTTTTATATAAGGCTTTAAACAGGCTTTCTTTTGCTGAAAAAATAACGGTAAGGGCCTTATTCAGAGGTAAATGAGGTATCAAGGATTCATATTCTGAGCTAGCTGTAATTATAGAACTTTCAATATTTTGGCGATCATTTTCTGATATCCAATGTTCGATATCTAGGCCAATATATTGATAATATTTATTCTCGCTAATTATACACTGTGCAATATTTGATGAATGAGATATTGAGCCTATAATACCGCTTGGCCAAATAGGCTCTCTATTTTCACCAATAGGTATATGCCAAAAAGGCTTTCCCATTGTTTGTAATGCTACTTTAGCTAAATAACGGCCAGCTAAAAATTCAGCTTTCCTTTTAGGTACCGCTCCTTTCAAACTTTCGGGTAATTTTATATTTAAAAGCTCAAAATTTCCGTCATTAAATAGCTCAGGAAAAAAAAGGCACTCAGTGGTAATCAAGCCATTGTGACATTGAATAATTGTTGACTTTAAATCTACACAATGAGTGTTTGAGTTTACGTTAAATTTTAAATTATTAGCTAACATATTTATTAAGCCGAGTTCAGGTTACTTACCTAACGTAGCGCCACCATCAATAACAATGTCTTGTAATGTGATATGACTTGCGTTTGGCGAACATAAAAAAATAACGGTATCGGCTATATCTTCAGGCGTTGCCAATTTTCCTAATGGAATGCCTGGTTTAAATTGTTCAGGAAAACCATTAATGGTTTGTTCTTCTCCTTGAGAGTCATTCCAAAGCGACCATTGCATTGGTGTTTGTGTAGAACCTGGCGATATTACATTACAACGAATGCCATATTTGGCTAGTTCAATGCCTGCAACTAAAGTGAGGTTAGTTAAGGCTGCTTTAGATGCACTATACGCGCCCATTGACATGCGAGGCATATGAGTAGCATTTGACGATATATTAACGATAACGCCTTCTTTGTTTAACTTCATTTGAGGAATAACTTGTCGCATAAGATGAAAAGCACCTGACACATTCACATTAAATGAAGATGTCCATTGTTCGGTAGTCAAATCCATAATATCGCCCATTTCTAGTATCCCAGCAATATTGACCAAAATATCGACTCGACCATAATATTTTAATAATGATTTACAAGTATCTGTAATGGCTATTTCATCACTAATATCTAAAACTACTTGAGTTATTTTATGGTTAGGTAAGCTAAATTCTCGGTCAAAACCAATAACTTTTGCACCTAATTGCTGAAACTGTTTGGCTGTTTCTGCGCCAATTCCTTGATTAGCTCCAGTAACCCATACTATTTTATTTTGCCAGTCATTGTGGCCTGATAATTTAGAATACATATTGATCACACGTTTTGTTGTTGATTAGGATTTGATAGGATCGCCCAAAAACCATTAATACTTGGAGATTTAGCGAGCTCAACAAAAGTTACATTAATCCCTTGTTTTTGCCATTTAGACATTAAAGTCATCACTGAAACAGAATCTAACCCAAAATCTATTAAATTATCGTCATCATCTAAATCTTCAGCATCTTCAATTAAAGGCAGTATTTGTGAGCGAATGGTGCTTTTTGAGAGTAAGTTAATGTTAACAATGTCGTCTTTACATACGACTCGTCCTGCATTTTTTGAAATATATTTCAGTGCCATTAAATGGTCTTCTAAACTAAAGTCAGCAATTGCATCGGCAATTAAAAATGGCTTAATGTCATTCATAAAAGCATCTACGGCTGTTTGCATAACACCAATATGACCGTAAATTCCGCAAATTAAGAGTTGGTTCCTATTTTGTGATTGCATCATTTCGGCGAGCGGTGAACGACAAAATGCACTATAGCGCCATTTGGTTAATACAATGTCATGCTGATCAGGTGCTAGCTCAGAGATAATAGATTGCTTTTCTGGGTATTGTGGTAGTCCTTTCCCCCACATGTCGTTTAATAAAGCTCTATCTTCATCCGATTGTTCTTTAGGTTGAGCTGTATAATAAACGGGGATGTTGTGCACTTTACAAAATGATTTAAGTTCAACAATATGTTGAATGACCTGTTCAATTAACGGGTTGTTTTGGCCGTAAAATTCAATGAAATATTCCTGCATATCATGTATTAACAATGCCGATTGGTTTGGTTCAAAGTCCCAAGAAACTTTGTTTTGTGGGATATCAATTGATGACGGTAATTTGTAAGCTTCTAAAGATTTAATAGACATAATAATCCTGTTAACAAGTGCTTTCTGTGATAAGTGAATTACGTAGGCAGCGTTTGTCTATTTTGCCTACGGCTGTTTTGGGTAAGGTATCAACCATTGTGATGTGATCAGGTATTTTAAAACTGGCCACTCCATGTTCTCTGAGGAATCGACGAATATCTTTTTTCTTTATTAGAGAATTGCATACAACAAAAGCACAACTGCATTCACCCATAATGTCATCGGGTATTGCGACTAAAGCGACATCTATTATTTCGGGCATATGTAAGAGTAATTCTTCTATTTCTTGTGCATCTATTTTTTCACCACCGCGATTGATTTGATCTTTGTTTCGACCCATAACAATAAGGTGTCCTGATGGTGTTTGTTTAACAAGATCACCTGTACAGTAAAATCCATCTTTATCGAATGCTCGTTGATTGGCGATAGGGGAGTTATAGTAGCCTCTGAAAGTGTAAGGTCCTCGTGTCCATAACGCGCCGGTTTCCCCCATCGCAACAGGGGCCCCTGATTCGTCTACTATTTTTATTTCATCGCCGGGCGACATTGGCTTTCCTTGAGTGTTGTTAATATGCCAAATGTCATCGGTATAGTGTGTATAATTGACTAATCCTTCCGCCATACCAAATACTTGCTGTAGCGTACAATCCAGTTCGCTATTAACTTTTTCAGCAATAGCCGAACTAAGCTTTGCGCCGCCAACCTGTATGGTTTTTAATGTGTAAAGCTGCTGTCTTTGATTGTGACCATTGTGTCTATCAGCAATACTATTTAACCAAAGATGTAGGGCAGGCGGGACTAATGCTGTAAAAGTAACGTTATGTTGATAAATTAATGGGAAACAAATCGTAGGGCTAGGGTCTGCTGCTGTGACGACTGTTCCTCCAGCATAAAATACACCTAAGGCACCTGGCGAACTTAACGTAAAGTTGTGCGGTGCTGGTAAGGCACATAAATAAATAGTGTTGTTTGAAAGTTGGCAGATTTCAGCACTTTGTTTGACGCTATAATAGTAATCGTTATGAGTTCTGGGTATGAGCTTAGGCGTACCGGTACTTCCACCTGATAGTTGAAAGAATGCAACCTTATCTGCAGTCGTTTCTTCTTGAACTTTTTTACATTGATTATGTTTCCCAAATATAAACGCGGAATTTTCGTTAGCCCAATAAATTGGAGCTAATGTATTCTTATGTGGAGTATCACCCACAATAAGAATGTTTTGAGGCTGTTTACAGTTAGATTTAATTTTATCAATAAATTGAGTGTCGTCATTAGCAAGTAAGGGGTGCTGGCTTGATAAAATAACCAAAGAAGGTTTTACCTGCTGGCTAAATGAAAGTAATTCATATGAGCTATGATTAAATAATGCATTAATAGGGGCTATACCGCATTTTAATAAGGCAAAAAATACAATGTAAAATTCCGCACTATTAGGCAGGTGTACTAATGCTATGGCATCATTATCAATGTTCCGCATTAATAACTGCGCTGCGAGTTGGTTGCTAAGCACATCAATATCTTGATAGGTAAACGTTCTGTTATTACAAATTAGAGCAATTTTATTTGCATTGTTTGACAGTTGTTTTTGGATAATATGGGTTAAAGGTTTATTTATCCAATACCCACTATCTATATAGTGTTGCGCAATATCATTTGGCCATTGTGTAAAAGGAATACTCATGCGATATGTTCCACTTGTTTGGCTACATTTGGTTTTATCTGCTGAGACTCTAAGCCTAACGCTTTTAGCATAGTATTGAGCTTAGCTTCAGTTTCGTTAAATTCAGCTAAGGGATCAGACCCATCCACAATACCGGCTCCCGCATAAAGACGAATTTTATTTTGTTTAATAACACCACATCGAATGGTAACAACCCATTCACCGTTACCTTCTGAATCCATCCAACCAACGGCTCCACAAAATTGATCTCGCTCGTACCCTTCAATATGCTGAATAACTGATTTAGCAAGATCCGCCGGGGTACCACATATCGCAGGAGTTGGATGTAAAGCATATGCCAGCTCTAATACATTGGTGTTTTTAGATATGAGTGAGCCGTTAATTTTTGTTGATAGGTGTAACATGGTTGGTGTTTCAATAATTGATGGTTCATTAGGGGTATTTAGTGTTTGGCAGTATGGGGTAAGGCCACTCGATACCGCATCAGCGACCAATTTATGTTCGTATCTATCTTTTTTACATTGAAATAAATCGTTCGCAGATTCTTTATCTTTTTCCAGATAATTTACCCGTTTTCTTGAACCAGCAAGAGGATTGCTACTTATTTCAGAGCCTTGCTTTCTTACTAATAACTCTGGACTTGCTCCAATTAACGTAGTGCCGTTTGATTGTGGAATTGAAAAAATAAAAGCATTAAGGTTTTGCTGATATAAAGTGGCGGCCATGGTACTTGCATTAAGTGCAATATTTGTTTCAACATCAATAGCCCTTGATAAAACGACTTTATTTAAACCTGTATGTTTAGATAGAGAGAGGGCTTTATTTACTGCCACTTTAAAGTGATTTTCTCCAGTAACTTCTGAGATGGAACTTAACGGATTTACACCTTTGTATTTAGGTGAATTTAATCTTAGAGATGAAGAAAACTGAGTCTGTTTGGGTATAAATAACTCGGTTTCGCTTGATGTATCAAAAGGGATAGAACCAATGACAATAGGATTTTCATGCCCGCTTAATTTTAATGTATGTAAACGAGATTTTATCGTTTCTATAAAGGCGCTTTGACTAAGACCTTTATTTGATATTTTGCATTCAATTCCGTAGGCCGTTAATGATTGGCCTTTAGATGTAAAAATAAACTCAGGTTCTGATTTTAAAGAATATTGTTCTTTAATCGTATCGTTATTGCATTTCATCTTGAAGCTCCCTTTATAAATTAAAATCCAGATGAGATATATTCGCATGAGAATTATTTAAAAGTCAATATAAATAACAATGATTATCATTTGTGTTTATCTGGTTGATGTGTACAATTGCTCTATCGTAATTTTTGAGAGATTAAACGGCTCTCTATTTTTATTTCACAATGTCTCAGGAAGAGAATATGACTTTACCTAAAACTGAACAGTCAGCTCCAAATAAACTTGTTATTAGATTAGCCTTTTTAATAAATATTATTTCACTAGGTGGATTTATGATGGTTGTCCCGCTGGGACCCGACTTAGTTGACAGTATTAATTTTAACCCCGCACATATTGGCTATCTTATAGGTGGAAGTATGTTTGGTTCAGCATTAATGACGTGGTTACTAGCGGGGCATATTGATAAATATGACCGTAAAAATGTGCTGGTGATATTTCTGTTATTACGTGGTGTATGCTTAATTGCTTGTGGGTTTGCTATATCACCTCTGATACTTATTTTACTGTTTACATTATCAGGGTGTTTTACGGGGCCAGCGTCATCTGTATTAATGGCATCGGTTATCGATGTAACTCCACCGCCTCATAGAGGAAGAGTTATGGCTTTTCTAGGTAGTGCTTTTTCTATTGCTGCAGTTATTATGGTACCCATATCTTTGTGGATATCTCTTTATTTTTCTTGGCAAATAAACTTTTGGTTTTTTGGTTTATTAGGATGTGCGCTTGCTTTAGTGTGTGTCTTGATCTTCCCGAAAATGACCTCTCATATTCAACCACAAAAAAATGAGGTGAAAAATATTTCAGTTGTTCGTCAATTATTTTCTCAATTCAAAGTGAAAGTGGCGTTTTTAGTGGTTGGTTTACAAATTTTTGCGCATTTTCTTATTATTAGTAATTTTTCAGCTTACTTTCAGTTTAATTTATCATTCCCACGAGAACATATGTCGGCCTTATATTTTAGCGGTGGGTTAGCCAGTTTTATCATGCTGCAATTTTCTGGTAGGTTATTCGACCAAGGTATGCGCCATCAATTACATCTCGTGAGTGCTTTGTTAGCTGTTGTAACTATTTACTTTATTTTTATATCTACTCCTAAAACAGAATATTTATTTGTTCTTTTTGCCTTAATGATGACATTTAGTACTATTCGTACCAGTGTTACGGGAAGCATTGTTAGTCACTTACCTGCACCACCTCAACGAGCTGCGTTTATGTCTTTAAATAATACCGTGAGTAATATTGCATCAGGCGCAGCGGGTTTTTTATCTGTAGCCGTATTATCCGTAGATGAAAACAGCAATATACTGGGCATGGATGTCGTCGCCATGGTGAGCATTATTCTTACGGTTATTTCTCCTATTTTATTGTGGAAGTGGGTTAATCATAAAATGTTACTACCTAGCGCCAAACCTTGTTGATTGTATGAATACAGGTATTTGACTGCTATTGATAATAAAAAACCACCTTTGTTACAAGGTGGTTTTCTTAAACGTTCTTTCAAGTTTTAAAAAGTACTTTTGTTGTGCTTGTTCACACTTTATTTAATAACGGGTTGCAGAGACCATACGCTATCAGGCTCTCCATTTATTGCTCTTAACTTCGCTTTTTTAGTTAATACCAATAACACAATGCCTGTTATTAACGCGGTAATATCGACTCCCAATGTTGAATTGGAGAGTGATGACCATATAGGCAATAAATCGAACCAAGCGATAATTGATGTAATCGGAATAGCAAATGCTGCTATTGCGGTAAGGTAAAGTAATTCTATCCCTGCTCGGGCTGCACCCCTTATAAAAGCCCAACAAACAGCACTAATGAAAAAGCTATAATACAAGCCATAATAGTAATGATTTATGTTGTTTACATGCAGGTATAACCATTTGCCAACTACCATGGTTAATAACACGGCGGTTAAAGATCCCAAGCAAACGCCTACCGTAGCACTTGCCATGTTGTAGCAAGCTCTTGATTGCACAGGAGTAGGGGAGTTAGCCTTTTGTTTTATTCGACGTTTTTCTAACCAAAGAATATTCCCTGAATAAAATAAGAACGCACCGCTAATACCAAGAAAGAAATAAAGCCAGCGCACTAAATCACCTCCGTAGCTACCAAAATGTAAGGCAAAAAAAGTGGCGACAATTCTATTCCATAGCCCTTCGGGTGTAGGATTTAATGTACTGTTGAGTATCATGCCGTTGTACGGATGAATGAAAATATAATCGGTAATAGGCCCTCTCATTACATAGTCAGGGTTATAAACACCTAAGCGAACAACGGCTCTATCTCCTTGTAAACCTGTAAACATCATATTAGTTACTTGAAAATCTGGTGCGACAGACTTTGATTTTTGAAGTAACTCTTCAACGGATAATAAATTTTGAATTTCAGCAGGTACTTCTATTTTGGATACAGGTCGTGAAAACATAGGTTCTTCACCGTATACCATTGTTTGTAATCCGCCATATAAAACATCATGAAAGGCAAAAACAACAACGGTGACACTCATAATGATATGAAAGGGTAAGCTAGTTAGCCCAACAATATTGTGAGAATCAAGCCAAAACCGGCTCGTTGATTTGTTTTTTCTCAATGCTAAGAAGGTTTTTACTAAAGAAGGCAGTAAAAATATAACACCTGAAACTAACGCTAAAAAATATAAAACTGACGCGACACCTAGGATTAAAACGCCGAGTTCTTCATGGCCTACTTCTCCTGGAATTCCCGCTGTTCTATGTAACATATCAATTAGCTCAGCTAATACCGATGGTGTAACTTGTTGCGTTACTAAGTCACTAGCCTCGTTTAGTGTACCGTGCCATTGTGTTGTTTCTAATGTTAAGCCTCTACTTTGAGGCGTATCATGCCAAATAATAGGGGACTGATTTAATTCTTTAGCATTAAAAAATAATGTAAAACCTTGGTGAGCTGCTGGTTTTTGCTCAAGCACTTTATCCACTAACTGCTGATATTGCATTGCAGGAATGGGGGATAATATTTCAGCAGGGGGAGCCATCCAGCGATCTATGTTGGGTTTAAACATAGTTAACGAACCAGCATAAAACGCGATAAATAAAACAAGCCCAGTGACTATACCAGTCCAAATATGTATAGACTGATAAATTCTGAGAATATCACTACGTACTTTCATTTTTTTTCCTTACATTGATTCGTATCAATTAAAATTTAAGCCAAGTTAATATTAATCCTGCCACTATATTGCAGCTGCATAACCATAAAAAGGCTTGCTTCCCTGAAGGAAATAAATAGGTAAAACTCAGTATAAGAAGCCAAATAGGTGAGATGATCCACATAACAAATTGCACTTTATTTGGTGCTGTTATGCCTTGGTAACCCGCCCATGCAAAAATACCGCTGAGTAATATAGCTAACGACAATCCAAGTATTGAGCCTGACAAGCTTTTACTTAACCAGTCAGGCTTTATTTTTTTGTTTGTATTCACTTTATTTTCCTTTTGGTTTTATTGACGATAAAAATGGCAATAAGCCTAAAACGAACATTAATAGAGAGATACAGGTAAATATTGCTGTATTAGTTGGGTAAAGCGTTAAAAATCCAATAAAGGATATTATCAGCACCATATAACCAATGTAGCGCCAAGGTTTTATCAAAGGTTTTTTAAGCCAGTTTTGATGTTTTAGTGTGATATAAAATAGGCAACAACTCATAATAAATATGATGATTAATGTAATTTTCATTTTAGTTAAATTATTTAATAACTTGAGCTCGGTTTAATAGATATTTAACAAGTTGAAATATAAAAAATGATTTCATTGAAGCCCTAACTTGATATTTTTTCTTAATTCAAGGCAAATTTCGCGTCAATAGCTAGTTAGTCTATTGCAAGTAAATTTAACGCAGAAGTTAGGAAAATTAGCCGCTAGAGAAACATTTGTTAAGCCGAGTTCAGGTTTAATAGTCTTACGGAAAAAGGGACTCAAGTAATGAGTCCCTTAACGTTTTATATACTTTTTAGCAAAATGCTCATTAATTAAAAACTAAATGTGCCACCAATAAATAATGAACGACCTTGTAAAATAGCTTCTGAAGTGGGCTCATCTAAAACAGGCTGTTCATCTGTTACGTTAGCCATACCAGCTCTTAGTTGAATAGCATTACTCACTTTATAATTAACACCTAGATCAACCAGTGAGTAGCCAGACATTTCTTCTGTTCTGCTATTTAAATGTTCACCGTAATAATTAACATTGGTGTATAACGAAACTGAGTCAATGACTTGCCAGCTTACTTTTACATTCCCGGTATTTTCTGGACGATAAGGTAAAGATTGGCCATTTTCATCTTCAGTGGTTAAATAAGAGTAATTTAGGTCAACAGAAACTGTTTCGCTTAAAGCAGCAGAAGCCATAAGCTCTAAGCCTTGTAAGTCTACTTCTGTGCTGTTGAAATACAGTCGTGATGGGCTAACGCCATCCCAAGCACTTACTGCTATTAAGTTTTTCACTGTGTTATTAAAGATAGTGGCAGACATAGACCAGTTTTCTTTATTCACTAAAACAGATAATTCTGTATTAGTACTCGTTTCTTCTTTTAAGTCAGGGTTACCTTGAACTGTACAAGCCCCAGCACAACTTACTGAGCCAAATGATTTTGATGATTCAAATAACGTAGGTGCTCTAAAGGCTTTACCAACTCCACCTTTAATAACAACATCATCGTTGATTGAATACACTAAGTAAGCGCGAGGACTGGTATGTGTGCCATATTCTTCACTGTTTTCTATGCGGGCACCAAGGGTTGCTATTAATGATTCACCTAATTGGATTTCATCTTGTGCAAACACTGACGTTAAGCTAATGCTATCTCCACCGGTTTCAGGGTATTGAACTGGATCATCTATCTCTGTATCTAAATATTCAGCGCCTAATGTAATGTCGTGTTTATCTAATGGTAGAAAAACGGTTCCTCGAGCGGTTGTAAATGTTTCTTTTATGTCTCTACCCAGTGGAGGTTGAAGGTTGTAGCGAGAATTATAATCGTATAAATCCGCTTCAGAACGGTTAATTAAAACTTGCGTTCCGCCCCAATCAAATTCAGCTTTATGGGTTATACCAAAGGTAAGTCTGTCGATTGATTGTTCTCTAATCGCTCCACCATAATTAGTGGGTGGTACTTCATCTTCATCTTTAGAAAGATCGAAATCAATAGATTGATTTTTAGATATATTCCATTGAAGAGAGGTTGAAAATTTTAAGGTTTCGCGTTTTTCTATGGTGTCATGATTTGGTGTAACCTTGTCGTAATTCCAGAAATCTTGTTCTGCTTTTTCAGCAGAAAAAGTCAGTGACAATTCATCATTAATTTGTCCGCTTGTGTATACGTTAGCGCGGTAACGATCACCGCCATCACCTTTACTCATAAAGCCAGATTCAGCACTGACTGTTGTTTTCCACTCTTTAGAGGGTGACTTAGTGATGATGTTTATAACACCGCCAACAGCATCTGAACCATAAAGTGCAGACATTGGACCGCGAACAACTTCTACACTGCTGATTGATGATAATGGAATTGAAGTATTGTCAAAATTACCTCCTCGCCATAATCCATTACTTGAAGATACACGCTTACCATCTACTAGCATTAATACATAATCTTCGTCCAAGCCACGTAAATTAATTTCATTTCGTCCACCAGCCCAGTTGGTAATAGATACACCCGCTAAACCTCTTAATGCATCGCCAATGTCTTTAATTGGCATTCTTTCAATATCTTCAGGTGTTAGAACTGAAATGGAAGCAGGCGCAGTAATGGCAACGTGTTCATTACCTGTTGCCGTTACCACCATATGTTCAATATTTTTATGTTCATCAGCTAGTGCTGAAAATGAAGATATACCGCAACCAATTGCTATAAGAGTTTTTAGTGGGTAATTAGATTGATTGTGTTTTCTATGTTTCATGAAAGTCCTTTATTTTATTTTTTAAAAACATTTTTCTTAGTTATGCTAATCTTAACAATAATGATTCTTATTTACAATAATGTTTGGTTCTATTATATTATTAATCGCAGCTTATATTTTTAAATTTTTAGCTTAAGGAGGTTCTTTGTTGTTAAAAGGGAATGTTGGACATGATACTTGGTGGAAAAATATCGCAGAGATGGGAACGCCAATTATCGATTGTAAAGGCGATAAATGTACTGTCACCTTTTTTTGGCGAGATCCTGAAGGTAATGAAGAGAGCTCTTCAACATCAGCGGTTTATATTGAGGTTAATTGTATAACTGATCATCATAAATCTGAACCTGAGACTTTAACAAGGGTTACTGGTACAGATGTATGGTATTGGCAAACAGAGCTTTTATCTGACTGGCATGGAACCTATCAATTTATTCCTGTTACGTCTGATTATTTGCCTCCCGTTGTTCAAGTGAGCGGTACAAGTTATAACATTCAACAAATGAAACAAAATCACCGTCAATGGTGGCGTTCAATCTTACCTTTTTCAGTCGCAGACCCTTTTAATATATTAAGTCCTAAATATTGTATATGGGGGCAAAGTCGATCTCATTTATATCTTCCTAATGCTGAGTATTACAACATATGGAAAATATGGGATGCATCAGAAACAGACCAAACATTGCCTTATAAAAATAATTGTTCGTTGTTAGCGTCTTTGCAGTGGAAAAGTCAATTGCTTGGAAACGAACGCACGGTATGGGTATTTGAAACTCAAAATTCACACTCAGATTTACAAGGTGATAAGCCTTTAGTTTTATTACTTGATGGAGAGATTTGGGCGGAGTACATGCCAATTTTTTCTGCGTTACAACAGCTTACTGAAGAAAGAAAGCTGGCTCCTGCATTTTATGTTTTTGTAAATAATACGTCGCCGTCAAATAGGCAAGTTGATTTTGGCTGTAATTCTTTGTTTTGGCAGGCAATAAAAGATGAGCTTCTTCTTGATGTTAATCAGCGATTTAACCATCGAGTTTCATTAAAAAAACGTGCCGTAGTAGGGCAAAGCCTAGGAGGTTTAGCTGCCATGTATGCAGGGCTAAGTGGCCTTGGTATGTTTAGTCATGTGTTATGTCAATCAGGTTCGTTTTGGTGGCCTGACTCATCTTTAATGTCTCAATGGATGAAGGCAGATAAAAGCGTCAAGGAAGATGGTTGGTTAACTACGGAAGTATTAAACAGCAACATAGCTAATGTAAATACGCATATTGTTATGCAGGTAGGTGATCAGGAAAAACGGTTACTTGCACTGAATCATCATTTTTTTAAATCGCTAGTAAAAACTCATCATAAAGTCAGTTTCACCGAATATTGCGGTGGACACGATCAAATTTGTTGGCGAGAGGGGCTGGTTTCTTTTCTCTTGCAGTACCTAACTGTACCAACATTAATAGCAAATAAGAGAACAACTATTTTGTAAATCATAACGCAACTACATCGTAATTAAGGATAAATAATGAGCGAATACCAAAATCCATTTGATAATACGGATCACCAATTTTTTGTTTTAATCAATGAAAAGGCTCAACAAAGTTTGTGGCCAAATTCTATTCATATTCCCGATGGATGGAATGTTGTATTTGGTCCTGATGAAAGAGAGAACTGTATTACCTTTTTAGCTGAATGATATGTAATTTTTGATTGAAAACATGGCAATACATAATTCATTTAATAATGAAATAGGTATTGCATTTTACGCCACTTAATTAAAGGATTTACCTGTGCCGCATACTATTCTTACGTCTTCTTCTACAATAGAAACTTTCCCTATTATTGGTCCGCAGTTAGGTATTTGGTTAGCTGATCAATTCGCAACAGAGCAAAATACATTTACCGTAGCCCAATATGTTGAACTACGCGGTGATATCGACATAAAAACGCTACAAAAAGCCATTAAACTGGGATTATCCGAAGCCGACACCGTACATAGTTCATATAAAAATAAGCCAGAAGGTTCAATTCAAATTATACCTTCATTACCTGCTGTCGAAAAAATTGCTGATGTCGCGTTTGTTAATTTATCTAGCGTTCAAAATGATAAAGAAGAAGCTTTATTGTTAATGCAAAAAGATATACATCAAGCAAAAAGAGCAAGCGACTCCATCTGTTTGTATAAACATAAAATTTTTATGTTAGCGCCTAAAGAGGGTGAAAACCGCTTCTTTTGGTATCAACGTTATCATCACTTAGCGATAGATGGTTTTAGTTTTACTGCCTTAACGCAACGTATTGCCACTATTTATACGGCTTTAACTTCACAGCAACCCATAGGGAATAGCCCTTTTACAGCTTATGCTAATGTAATTAATGAATACATGGCGTATGAATCGTCAGAAAAGAAAGAAAAAGATAAAATTTTTTGGCAAAACTATTGTCAATATATTCCTGCTCAAGAATCTTTATCGTACCGTAAGTCATTAAATAATGATGGTTTAAATACCTCAGTTATCAGGCACAAACTTTCAGTGCCCACTGATATTGTGAAGCAAATAAATAGTCGAGTTAATTTATCTATTGCTGATATTACTAGTGCAGCAGTACTTGTTTATATCTCTAAAATAACTCAACAAAAAACCGTATGTATAGGATACCCATTAATGAGACGAATGGGGTCTGAAGCACTAAGTACATTAGGGACTACTGTTAACGTATTACCGTTAAGTTTGGAAATATCTCCTGAAAGCACGCTAGACGATATTACAAGGTTACTTAAAAATGAGATAAGAAAAATACGTCGCCATCAAAGGTATGAATCTGAACAAATTCATCATGACTTAGGAAGAACAGGCGGCAATAAGCGATTATATAGCGCCACATTAAACTGTAAATTATTTGATTATACACTCGATTTTTCTGGTGTTATTGGCAATACACATCAGCTTGCAACAGGACCCATTGAAGATATTGAATTTGGTGTGTATGTAAATCAAGGCGAATTATCTATTGAATTATCGGCCAACTCATCTCGCTATACAAAAGATGAATTAAATTTACATGGAGAACGCTTAACTCACTTGCTCACACAATACTGTATTGATAGTGCAAGCAACATCCAATCGTTATCGTTAATAACACCAAAAGAAATACAAAAAATAACCAAATGGTCTAAAGGAAATGACTTAAGCACTGCGCAGTATGGCTCTTCAATTATAGCGTTACTAGAAAATCAGGTTGAACATAATGCTTATGGAACAGCTGTTGTTTTTGGAGAAAACGAGCTTACTTTTGCTGAGTTATCTTGCCGTGTTAATCAATTAAGCCGCTTACTCTTAACTTATGATGTTAAACCAGGTGACTTAGTTGCCGTGGCTTTACCGCGCAGTATTGATTCTATTATTTCAATATTTGCAATTATGGCTGTTGGTGGCGTGTATTTACCTTTAGATTTAAATCATCCACCTGAACGTTTAGCTATGATGTGTGAGGATAAAGTACCTAGTATTGCGCTAACATTAGATGAACAACAACACTTATTACCTAACACTATTGAATGTGTATGCTTAAATAATAGCTATATTATTGAATTACTTAACGCATGTTATTCATCTCACTTAAAAGATTATACGGCTTTAATTGAAAAAAAAGATATTGCGTATGTATTTTATACCTCAGGTTCTACAGGTCGACCTAAAGGCGTAACGGTATCTCATGGCGGTCTCATAAATTTAGTTGCGGCCTTAGAGGAAGCTGTTTATTCGAGTGTTTATAGTCAGCAAGATGACAATGGTAAGTCTCTGGTGAATAAACAACTTAATGTCGCTTTAACTGGATCGTTATCATTTGATACATCATGGGATCCTATAATACTTATGCTGTTAGGGCATACATTGCATTTATATGCAGATGAAGTAAAACAAGACGTTTTTGAATTATTAAATTTAATTGAGAAAGATAAAATCGATACTATGGCCGTTGCGCCATCTTTAGCAACTCAATTAATTCAAGCGGGTTTATGTGAAAAAACTCAGCATAAACCCTTACTGATGACTATATGCGGCGAACCTGTCTCTCCCTTTCTTTGGCAAGCATTACAGCACTCGTCTATTTCTGCGCATAATATTTATGGTCCAACCGAGTTCACGGTTTATGCAACCTCTAAAGAAATTACACCGCAATCTTCAGAGGTTTTGATCGGTAAACCATTCGCGAATACTTATGCATATGTACTTGACCAAAATTTAAATTCGGTTCCTATTGGTATGAATGGGGAGCTTTATTTAGCGGGCGATAACATGTCATTAGGTTATTTAAACAGACCAGAAATAACAGCAACAAAATTTGTAGCAAACCCTTTTGTCGCTGGCGATGTTATGTATACCACGGGAGATATTGTTCGATGGTCTACAGAGGGCGAATTAGTATTTGTAGGCCGGTGCGATAATCAAGTTAAAGTTAGAGGATACCGTATTGAACTAGGTGATGTTGAGGCTGCGTTATCATGCCTTAACGTAATTAATGAAGTGGCTGTTATTGTAGATGAAACAGAAAATGGTAATAGGCTTTTAGCTTATTGCACAACCAGTGAGCATACTCTGTCAAAAGAAGAGGTGGTTGAATCTATTTATGACCAATTATCGGCGACACTACCCGCCTACATGGTGCCCGCTATTGTGACTGTTTTGGCTGAAATGCCGCTTACCGTAAGTGGGAAAATTAATAAGAAAATGTTGCCCAAACCAGAAGTTACGAGTGAAAGTTTATCGTTACCAACAACACACGAAGAAATTGTGTTGTGTGAAGAAATAGGCAATATTTTAGGGCTTGAAAGCGTAGGTATTGATAACGACTTTTTTAAAATGGCGGGAGATAGTATCAGCGCAATGAGGCTGAGTATTGCTATGCGTAAAAAAGGATTTGAATTAAAAGCCCAAGATATATTTTCTGAACGAACGCCCAAAAAAATGGCGAGTTTGATGAGTGACCTAAGCTTAAGTACAGAGCTTGATATTAATGCGCAATCTAATATAAACATGCCAACGTCTGATGAAGTAAAACTACTTGTAGAAAAGTATGGCGAACAATCAATTATATTGCCGACACTACCGTTACAAGCAGGCTTACTGTTTCATACACAATATGCAGAAGAGGGCAGCCAATATAGCTTTACCACTAAAATAACGTTAAAAGGCCAAGTCGATCCAAGTCAGCTGCAAAATGCTATTGCACATTTAATTGTAAAATATCCTCAATTAGCCGCTAAATTTGATGTTGATATCACAGGTAAGCCACTTCAGCTCATACCCAATATGTCGTTAGACGATGCGTATCACTATTGTCGTATTACCGAGCACGATTTTCGACATTTGGAACAAGAGCCAAAACAAAAAGCGCTACATGCTATAGAAATGAAAGAAGCTTATAGAAACTTTAGTTTTAGTCATAAAAAATACACACCTGACACAGATGAAGGACGTTTATTTTTTGTTAACTTAGTTAGAATGAGTGAGCTGCAATATGAGGTTGTGATCACCGCTCATCACCTTATTATTGATGGTTGGTCAACGCCTATACTATTACGTGATCTATTCAGTGCTTATCAACATATTGAAAGCTTAAAAACAAGTACTGAAAATGTATATCAAGACATTGTTTATCAAATGGTAAACCGAACAACGCAGCACGCAGAGCAGGCATGGAAAAAGGCTTTAGCGCAGGTAACTCCTACTATTGTGTATCCAAACAGCAAGCACTCATCACATGTTAGCGAGTTACATTGCCAACTTGATACAAACTTAACCACGAAAGTTAATGAATATTGTCAAGCGCATGGTATTACGTTAAATACATTAATCCAAGGTGCTTGGGCTGCGCAATTAGGGTCACTAACCAGTCGAGATAATGTTGTGTTTGGTAGCCCAGTATCAGGGCGATTTTCTGACATTAATGGTATTGATGAACAGGTGGGATTATTTAGTAATACATTACCCGTTAGCGTAAAACTAAATACTACAGAAACGATACTCTCTCAATTAATTAATTTACAGAACCAGCAAATTAATTTGATATCGCACGACTGTTTAGGCTTAGGCGAAATACAACGTTTGGTCAATACGGATAATTTATTTGATACCTTATTGGTTGTTGAAAACTACCCAGTACAAGAATCTTTATTAAGTCAGTCTTTTAACGGTCTGAGTATTGAACATGTAGAGAACAGGGGATATACCCACTACCCATTAACTATTCTTGTTTTACCCGGTGAACAAATTAGAGTTTTATTTGAATATAAAGAGGTTGTTACTGAGCCGAAAGGTCTAGCTGACGCTTTTATACAGATTATCGCGCAAATAGTAAATGAACCATCGTTACGTCTTCAGCAGTTAACTATGCAAACAGACTACGACACAGAAATCATTAATACCGCTAACGATACTTTTAGAGAAATACCTACTGATTCTTTACGTGACTTACTGCGAAATCAAGCCGCGCAATCACCTTCAGCTATTGCATTAAAAGATAATACTAAACATTTTACCTACCAAGAAATGCGCCATGTTGTTGAACATGTAGCATTACAGTTATTAGCGGATACGCCATTATCTGACAGTATTATCGGTGTTTCAATTCCACGAAGTTGCGAGCTAAGTATCGCCTTACAATCGGTTATAGAAGTTGGTGCTGCATATTTACCGCTGGATAGTACTTATCCGGATGAACGATTAGCTATGATGCTTCAAGATGCAAAAGTGAAGCTATTAATAACAACTCGCGAACAATTATCTCGTTTTACTGAAGGCGAATTTTCGCAACTTCCCATGAAAGTTATATTGATAGAGTCTTTAATCAATAATAACTATGAACAAGCTGCCTTAAATGATGTTTCGCCACTCACAGAAAGAGTAATTTCTGCAAGTACGCCAGCTTATGTTATTTATACCTCTGGCTCTACAGGACGACCTAAAGGTGTTGTGGTATCTCATCAAAGTATCGTTAATCGATTATTGTGGATGCAACATGAATATAACTTAGCGAGTAGCGATGTTGTTTTACAAAAAACACCATCAAGCTTCGATGTTTCTGTTTGGGAATTTTTCTGGCCACTTATTCAAGGTGCTTGTTTATACATGGCTCCACCAGAAGCACATCGCGACCCTCAATTGTTATTAAATACAATGATTACAGAAAATATTACTACATTACATTTTGTTCCTTCTATGCTCGCTGCTTTTATTGATAGCGTCGGCGAATCGCCAGAATTAGCTGAAATGAATAGAAAATTAAAACGAATTTTTTGTAGTGGTGAAGCTTTATCAACGGCACTTGTCGCTAAATTTAAATCAATAAGTGACGTTCCTCTACATAATTTATATGGGCCAACTGAAGCTGCTGTAGATGTTACCTATTTTGATACATCTATTCCCTTTGATTCAAAACTACAGGGTGTTCCTATTGGAAAACCTGTATGGAATACCGAATTAAAAATACTCGATCATCAACTTCGGGCCGTAGGTGTAGGTGCAACGGGTGAACTTTATTTATCAGGCACTCAATTAGCTAATGGATATTTACACAGACCAGAACTAACCGCCGATCGATTTATTGCTGACCCATTTAAACAGGGCCAAAGAATGTATCGAACAGGAGACTTAGCTAAATGGTTACCTAACGGTAACGTTGTTTATTTAGGCCGAACAGATGATCAACTTAAAATTAGGGGGCTAAGAGTTGAAATAGGCGAAATTGAGCAAGCCTTATTACAACTTACAGGTGTTAAACAAGCGGCAGTACATGCAAGAGAATTAATTTCATCAAATGTAATGAACTCGTTAGAAGATAATCGTCAATTAATAGGATACTTCAGCAGAGAAGGGGATGAAGAAACTCCATTAGCTCATAGTGAAGGGCATAGTGAAATGCTGGCTGAATTATCATTAGTTTTACCTGCTCATATGGTGCCGGTAACCTTGATAGAAGTACGGAAATTCCCTTTAAGTGCCAATGGGAAACTGGATCGAAAATCATTACCCGACCCAGAGCAAAGCCTTAATGTTGTAGGACGAACTCCTGATATTGGTGCTGAAACTATCATTGCCAAAGAGTTTGAAAAGTTACTCAACGTAGAAAAAGTTTTTGCAGAAGATAATTTCTTTAGTTTAGGTGGGCATTCTCTAATGGCGATGAAACTTGCTGCAAACTTAAGAGCAACATTGGTTTTACCCGTATCTGTAGGGCAAATTATGGTATCACCAACTGTAGCAGGATTAGCCGAAGTATTGCTTGATGAAACATTGCGACAAGATCCCGAAAAAGCAGGGTTTGGTCATGTTTTACCTATAAGACAAGGGCAAGGTAATCCGTTAATCTGTATTAACCCAGGTTCTGGTTTTTCATGGCAATATACAGGGTTTCCTAAATACCTTGTGGGTAATTATCCTATTATTGGTTTACAGTCTCCTCGACCTAATGGCGCTGTTGCTATTAGTGAAGATATGAATGCTGCCGTAATGCATTATTATAATGTATTAAAACAGGTGCAGCCTCATGGACCATACCATTTTCTAGGTTATTCGTTTGGTGGAACGGTCGCCATGGCTCTCGCTTCTAAACTTGAGCAACAAGGAGAAAAAGTAGCCTTTGTAGGGTTGCTTGATACCTACCCACCAGAAGGACAAGAGTGGAAAGGGCCAACAGAAGAAGAAGCTAACGAAGAAGTTGAAAGGGAAAAACGTCAGTTTTTAGCTTCAGCTGAAAGTAACCTATCAGATGAGGCATCATTAGCTGAACAAAATAAAATGTTTGGCGATATCGTTGCTAATTATGGCGATACTGTTAGATTGTTATCTAATGCCTCCACTCAAGTATATCAAGGTAAAGTGCATTTATTTGTTGCTGAAAAAACATTACCCAAAGGATGGAATGTTGAAAAATCTTGGGCACCGTTCATTAAAAAGTTAGTGCAATTTAGATTACCTTTTGCTCATGACAATATATTATCACCAGAGTCACTGCAATCTATTGGGCCTATGTTAAACGAACTTGTTATTAACGAGTTGGGCAAGGAAACAATAACAGAATATTAATAATAGCACTTGAACATGAGAGAAAGTAAATACGCCATACTATAATTTTCATTCTCTCGAGTTCAGGTGGTTCAAATAGGTATATACCCGATGCAGGTTTCAGTGGTAACGGGTATAAAACGAAATTGTGATACTTTTGTTAAGACTTAACGATTTTAATGGTTCACAATTTACTCATACAATCCTATAAATTGAGTCTGTTATGAAAAATAAATTAATACCATCTATTGTTATTGGCTTAGTTGTTTCCGCTTGTGGCGGCGGGGGCGATTCGGCTCCTAGTGTTACTCCAACGCCTCCTCCAGAAAAACCACCTGTTGTAACACCTCCACCAGCGCCTACCACTTATACGGGCGTTTTTATTGATTCTGCTGTAGAAGGCTTAACATACAAAACAGCAACTCAAGATGGAACAACCAACGAGCAAGGTGAGTTTATTTATCAACTTGGCGAAATGGTTACTTTCTCTATTGGTGGTATTAGCTTTCCGCCTGTAGCAGTAAAAGCAGAGTTAACACCTTTCGATATATTTGCTACTCAAGACTTATCTCATCAAGGTGTGGTAAACATGCTGAGATTACTTCAATCGTTAGATGAAGATGGCATGCCTGAAAATGGCATTAAAATTATAGGATTAGCTCATACCTTAACGGAAAATATCACGGTAAGTTTTACTGATAATAACTTTGAATCCCTAATTGATACCGCGTTAGCGTCATACACAGGTATCAACAATAGCTTAATAAGCGAAGAAAACGCCGTACTGCATTTTAGTAATACACTCATGTTAAACCAACCTACACCATCGGTTTGTGGTAACGATCATGCAAAAGTTGGTTACACAGGTACTTTTAGCACCTTTGCTCATAACGTTTCAGGCACAGTAACTATTATGGATAATTGCACTTTGCAGATTGAAAATTTTAACTATGATGCCAGCGCCCCAGTCGTTTATTTTTATGGTGATACAAGCAGTAACTTTTTATCAGACAACGCATTTACGATTGGAGAAATTTTAAGAGATAACAGCGTTGAATATGTTAATACCTCAATTACTTTAAAGCTGCCTAACAATAAAACATTAGATGATCTTGAATACCTTAGCGTTTGGTGCATCGACTTTAACGCTAACTTTGGTGATTTACAGTTTCAAGCCCCGTAAATACAGTACATTAACAAGGTAGATACTAGCGACATCTACCTTGTTCGGGCATAATTATACAAAATACTTTATTAGGTTAAATTATGATCCACAGTATGACCGCATTTTCACGCGTAGAAGTAAAAGGTGATTGGGGCAACGCCGTTTGGGAAATTCGTAGCGTAAATCAACGATTCTTAGAAACGTACTTTAGACTGCCAGAGCAATTTCGTAGCATTGAACCCGTATTAAGAGAACGTTTTAGAAAACAGCTTAATCGCGGAAAAGTTGAATGTAACCTACGTTTTAACTCTAACGCATCAGAAAAAAACAACTTAACACTGAACAAAGACCTTGCCCTGCAATTAATTGAACATGCTGGCTGGGTTAACGAACAAACACTAAATAGCCAACTTAACCCCGTTGATATAATGCGCTGGCCAGGTGTAATGGAAGCTGAAGAAGCTGACATGAGTAAAATTCAAACGGAAATACTCGCAGGTTTTGATCAAGCCCTTACCGACTTTATTGCGGCAAGAGCAAGTGAAGGCGAAAACATGAAAGTGCTTATTGAACAGCGCTTAGATGGAATAACGGCTGAAGCTGAAAAAGTTAAAACCTTCATGCCTGAAATTATTGAATGGCAACGCAATCGCATAATCGACAAATTTACCAGCGCTAAAATAGAACTAGAATCTACCCGAGTAGAACAAGAACTTGTACTGCTTGCACAAAAAATGGATGTAGACGAAGAAATAGATCGCCTATACAGCCACGTAAAAGAAACTAAAAGTATCCTTAAAAAGGGTGGCGCTCAAGGTCGTCGTTTAGACTTTATGATGCAAGAGTTTAATCGAGAAGCAAATACCTTAGGTTCTAAATCTATCAACTCAGACATTACCAATTCAGCTGTTGAATTGAAGGTGTTGATTGAGCAAATGAGAGAGCAGATTCAGAATATTGAATGATGCAATACACTGAATCTCTTTATATAAACCGCTAATTTGGTGGTTGTTTATTATTTTTCATTTTGCTTTTTAACACGCTGTTTTTGCTTACTTGATAAGCCAAATTGGTAGTGGTGAGCGGGTGTGTATTTATAATTATGTTTTTTCATTTCAGGATCGTCAACTTCTAGGCTTAAATCAGTGTCAAAGCGTGTTAATATGGAGTGATTTTTATCCCAACCGCTGACATTGGTAAAGTGTGACAAACCCCAAGTAACACCTTTACCGTATTTTGTATCGGTAAAGGCATCAGGTACATAAAAGCCTGCGGCGTTAGGCATTAACTCGACAACCGAGGCGATATTAAAATTAACCCAATCTTCAGCGTATTGAATGGTGCTTCGTTCATTACCATCACGAATGATTAAGGCGGCAACTCCTTCTTTAAACGGGAATAATGAAGTTTCATGACCAGAGTTTAAAACCGGATTTAACGGGTGTTTGGTAAATGGCCCTAAAGGATTATCGGCAATTGCTAAACCTTGCATGCGTACCGCTTCAGATCTGTCTTTGCTGCCACGAATACGATCAAAATCTGCTTTGTAATAAAGATATATTTTACCATCGTGGACAATTGGGTGGGGATCGTGAATAGCATTTTGATCCCATTCGCCTTTTTTACCATTGGGGATTACAACTTTATTAGCGGCTTGCCATGGGCCATCAGGTGAATCAGCCACCGAAACAGCAACCGGGCAGTCATTGTCTGTTAACCCACTTGGCGCCATAAATCCTTGATAATATAAATAATATTTGTTTTTCCATTTTAGAATATCTGGGGTCGCCACCGAACGCCAGCCTACTAACGGTTTTGCGGGGCGTGGTACGGCAATGCCTTGTTCTTGCCAAGTAAAACCGTCTTTTGAGGTGGCATACCAAATTTCCGCTAAATCCCAGTCAGCTGAAGGTATTTCATCAGTTGCTAGGTGCGCTCTACCTAAGCCAACAGGGATAAATTTGGTATCTCGTTTGGTATACCAAATATAATATTGTCCGTTTTCTTTAATAATTTTTGAAGGGTCACGACGAGAAACTGTGCCGTCGCCGCCACGGTAATCAAAACCTTTAAGCTCGGTGTACTTAAATAGCGAATACAGCTCATTTTCTTCTTGGCGTGGTGATAAATAGTTATCGTAATTTCGCGCAACCGCTGCGCTTAATGGGCGGTCTGGTTTTTCGCTGGGTAAATCATAAGGAAAAGCCGATGTTGGTGCTGCCAGCGTAGCACCACTAGTTATGGTTAAGCATAAAGCAGCAGCTATTAATTTATGTGTCTTCATATTATTTCACTTTGTATTCGCTAAAGATTAATATGCATATTTCTTATTAATCTGCATATATGAGCAGTTCTTAAATTAAAATAACACTAATTATTGTCAACAAACAACAAAAATTAGTGCTTAATTATAAAGTGAACGTTTTTATGGAAAGGAATATCGAACAAATAAACTTGTCTAGATCAACTGAGCTTAATTAATTTGATATTTTTTACGATAACTTAAAGGGGGTTGACCATAAGCACTTTTAAATACACGACATAAATGCGGGCCATGGCAAAAACCTGATAATTCGGCAATCTCTTCGATTTTTTCATTAGAATTTCTTAATAAGTTTTCTGCGGTTTTTAAGCGAAATTCTAATAATTTTTTATGTACTGTGGTATTTAAGTGCTTTTTAAAGCGGTGTTCTAAGTTACGTCGTGATATGGCTAAGTTGTCAGCAACGTCTTGCGTGCCAATCGGTTTAACTAAATTATCTTGTAAATATTCAAGGGCTTTTTTAATCACCATGTCACGTGCGGCTAGTGAATCAGAGCTTGCTCGAATAGTAATACCTGTCGGTTGTATATACTGCACATTTTTGGGGGCAGGCTCGCCATTAATTATCCGGTTTAATAACAGCGCACCTTCATAACCAATGCGTTCATGGTCATGATTGATACTCGACATCGGGACTGGCATATGTTCACAAATTAAATGATTATTATCGACACCGATAATCGACAAGTCTTCCGGCACCCGATAACCTGCAGATAAACAGGTATTTAACAGCCAAGAGGCGTCATTGTCATTAAATGAAAAAATAGCACAGGGTTTGTCCAAACTGTTTAACCAGCTTTCTATTTCTTCATAGTTTTGTGTGGGTTGGCCAACTAATTTTGCCGGTTTAGGTAAACCGCGACTGATTAACTCACGTTTAAAGCTTGCTAAGCGAGCATCTGCGACTGGGTTTTGCTGATGACAAAACCAGCCAAATGATTGATGACCATTTTCACAAAAGTGTACAGCAGCTAACCTGCCAATACATTCATTGTCACCAGAAATACGCGGTAAATTGAGATCTGAACGCCATACCGATAAATCAACACAAGGTAGCTGTGCATTAGTGACAAAAGACGATAATGCTTCGTTACTGTTTAATGAACAGATAATGCCATCGCCTTGCCAACGTGTTGGAATTTGGAATGGGCTCAGCATACTCACATTTAAATGCCAGCCTAAATCGCGCGATGCTTTAGCAATACCACGATGGGTGGCCGGATTATAATTTCCCAACAACATTAAAATTTTTTTTGGTGCTTTCATTTGCGCAATTCTGCAGTATATCTAGTAAAAAGTCATATATTACGATAAGACTCACTTATGTCATTGCGCAATAATATAATAAAAACGAAAAATATCACATTAATCTACAGCATTTTATCTTCTTAACAATGCCTGTTTACTTATTGATAGCAGGTAATAGGTCGAATTATTAGGTTTTTATTGTTTGCGTATTTATACATTTTTTAATCTTTATTGTGATTTTATGTTATGCGTTAATGTGCAGTTTATTGTAAATATTGCACATATTGTCATATTTATGTATTTCCTATATGATAAAAATAAGTATCGCTAAAAGTAAGTTTTATAGCTTTCTTTGTGTAATTAATTCAATAGGTTAGTGGTTTGAGTAAGTTTATAAACAATAATTTTTTATTACAAACTGATGTAGCGTTCACGCTTTATCATGAGTATGCCGCTGATATGCCGATTATTGACTATCATAGTCATTTGTCGCCGCAAGAAGTGGCTGAAAATAAGCAGTGGGATAATTTATCGCAAGTTTGGTTAAACGGTGATCATTACAAATGGCGACAAATGCGCACCAATGGTATTAATGAGCGCTATTGTACTGGCGATGCTTCAGATAAAGAAAAATTTGAGCAATACGCCAGCATTATGCCTTATGTTTTAAAAAATCCGCTGTATCATTGGAGTCACTTAGAACTAGCGAGATATTTTGATATCGATGATTGTGTGCTTAATAGCGAAACCGCAGAGAATATTTGGCAGCGCAGCCAAGAAACTTTTAAGCAGGGGCTTTCGGCGCGCCAGTTGTTAGTAAAAAGTAAAGTGAAATTAATTTGTACGACCGATGATCCTATTGATTCTCTTGAGCACCATAAAGCACTTGCCGATGAAAACTTTGTCGTAAAAATGCTACCGACTTGGCGACCCGACAAAGCGATGGCAGTAGAAAACCCAACAAGCTATAACGAATATATCAATAAATTAGCCACAGTGGCCGACCATCAAATAAGCACTTATCAAGATTTAGTGGCAGCGCTGCGTATTCGTCATCAATATTTTCATGATCACGGCTGTCGTTTATCTGATCACGGCTTAAGCACTTGTTATTTTGCAACTGTAACCGAGCGTGAAATAGAGCGTATTTTCAAAAAAGTGCGATCGGGTGATGCATTATTATCCTTTGAAATTGAAAAAATTAAAACTGCGTTGTTATTAGAATTTGGCCGCATGGACGCGGAAAAAAACTGGACCAAACAATTACACCTTGGTGCTATGCGTAATAACAACAGCCGCATGTTAAAAGCCGTTGGTGCAGATACCGGTTTTGATTCCATTGGTGATTATAGCCAAGGCGAAAAATTATCAGCCTATCTTGATGCTTTAGATGCCGAGCAATTATTGCCCAAAACCATTATCTATAATTTAAACCCTAGCGATAACGAATTAATCGCCACCATGATAGGTAATTTTCAAGATGGTAGCTCGGCAGGTAAATTACAGTTTGGCTCAGGTTGGTGGTTTTTAGATCAAAAAGACGGTATTGAACGACAAATAGAAGCACTTTCGCAACTTGGCAGTTTAGGGCGCTTTGTTGGTATGTTAACCGATAGCCGTTCATTTTTAAGTTTTACCCGCCATGAATATTTTCGCCGTGTATTATGTAATATTTTAGGTAATGATATAAAAAATGGGTTAATTCCTAATGACTTAGCGCTGATTGGTAAAATGGTGCAAGACATTTGTTATAACAATGCCGCTGAATATTTTGGTTTTGATTTATCATAAAACAACAGTAAATAAGTAAAAAGTAAGCGAGTTATTTAAAACGTCGCTTTAAATTATTGCAATAAAGAGAATAAATATAATGAGATATTTGATTACCTTCTTCATGTTAATAGGTTTGTCATGTAATGCTTTTGCTGTTTTAAATACAGATCTAAGCGCTGAAAGAATTTATTTATCTGGCAAAGGCCCTAGTGATGCTATTGCTTGGCAATTTATGTGTTCAGAAGGGCGCAAGTGTGGCCAATGGACAACTATTCCTGTGCCCTCTAACTGGGAACAACATGGCTTTGGTAATTACAATTATGGCCATGATTTACCTGCTGAAAAGCATGATGAAGTCGGTACTTATAAAACTACTTTTTTTGTTAAAAATGAGTGGAAAGAAAAACACATTCGTTTAGTGTTCGAAGGGTCGATGACCGAAACCACGGTTTACCTTAATGGTAAAAAACTGGGGATGTCGCATTTTGGCGGCTATGTGCCATTTCGCCATGATTTAACCAAAGAAAAAGACACTTTAAAATACGGTGAAAAAAATGAATTAACCGTTGTCGTCGCAAAAAAGCCAAGTAACGAAAGTTTAGATCATGCTGAGCGTAAAGCCGACTATTGGGTATTTGGCGGTATTTATCGTCCAGTTTATTTAGAAGTACAAAATAAAAGTTTTGTTAATCGTGTTGCCATTGACGCCAAAGCCGATGGTTCATTCGCTTTAGACGTATTTCCACAGTTAAATTACATCACTAAATTTAAAAAAACACCGTCAATTTACGTTGATGAAGTTTATGCACAAATCTACAGTTTAGACGGTAAAAAAATTGGCAAAGCTATGTCAACGCCAATGTTACATGGCAGCGGCCGTATTCGTTTTAATACTAAAGTAAATAACCACAAAATATGGTCCCCTGAATTTCCCAACTTATACACAGTAAAAGTTGAGTTACGTAAAGCTGGTCAAACTATTTCACAATATCAGCAAAAATTTGGCTTTCGCACCTTTGAATTAAGAAGACAAGACGGCTTTTATTTAAACGGTAAAAAATTACTTATTAAAGGTGTAAACCGTAACGGTTTTGACCCAATTAATGGTCGCGCGCTTGATAAAGAAAAAGTATGGAATGATGCCCGTGCGATTAAAGCGGCAAATATGAATTTAGTACGCTCGCATTTACCGCCTACTACTGAATTTATGCAAGCGTGTGACGAATTAGGTTTGTTGGTGATCACAGAATTAACGAACTGGCACGACCCATGGATCGATACACCAATTGCTCGTAACATCGCTTATGAAATTGTAACTAAGTACCAAAATCACCCATCGGTTATTTTATGGGCGAATGGTAACGAAAGTGGCTTTAACCTGGAAATTGACGACTTTTATCATTTAGTTGATTTGCAAGACCGTCCGGTTATTCATCCGTGGACTAATTTTGAAGATATTGAAACTTTTCATTATCCAAAATATAAAGAGTTATTAGAAAAGCTCGCCGCACCAACAGTATTTTTACCAACCGAATTTTTACATGGTTTATATGACGGTGGTCATGGCGCTGGTTTAGAAGATTACTGGGGCGCTATTCGTCAATCACCAACCGGTGCCGGTGGTGTTTTATGGTGTTGGGGTGACGCGGCGTTATCGCGCACCGATAAAAATGGTGAATTTGATACTGCTGGTAATATGTCGTCAGACGGCATTGTCGGCCCTAATGGTGAAAAAGAAGCGAGCTTTTATACGATCCGCGATATTTGGTCACCTATTCAACTTGGTCAACGTAAATTAAGCAAAAACTTCTCAGGTAAATTGCCAATAGAGAACCGCTATGCAGAAACTAACTTAAGCGCTTGTCATTTTACATGGCGTTTAGTGAATTATTCACAGGCCAAAGATCCTGAAGTTAATACCACTATTTTTGCACAAGGTGAGTTGCACGGCCCTGCTGTTTTAGCGGGTAAATCGGGGGTATTAAACTTAACTTTGCCAAATAACTGGCAACAAGCTGACGCTTTAGAATTAACTGCTTATCACCCACGTGGTGGTGAAGTTATGCAATGGTCGCTGCCGATAGAAAAAGAACAGCGTGCTATTACTAATAACAAAGTGATTGTTGAGCAAATCAATGGCAATCCATTTGAATTTAAAATTGGCCAACAAGTATGGAAATTTTCAGAAAAAACAGGTTTGTTAATTAGCAGCAGTGTTAATGGCCAAGCCTCTGGTTTAGCTAATGGCCCGGTATTATACGGCGCAACAGTTGAAGAAAAATTAAATTTTTCAACTGATTGGCAAGCAAGTGCTGAGCAAAAAAATGGTCAATATTTGATTAAATCATCGAATGGACAGGGTGACTTTTTTACCTGGATCATTGCCGACAATGGCTCTGTAACCCTTGATTATCAATTTGCTGAAATTGATAAAGCATTAAAGTATTTAGCCGTTGGTTTTGATTTACCAGAAAACAATGTTGTGGCAAAAACTTGGTTAGGCAACGGGCCTTATCGTGTTTGGGCAAATCGCTTAAAAGGTGCTAACTACGGTATTTGGCAAAATAACTATAACGATAAACTTACCGGCTTAAATTTATGGGGTACGCCTGAATTTAAAGGTATTTTTGCTGACGTTGACTGGATGAAATTAACCTTAAAGTCAGATACTTCATTAATTATTGATACGCAAGCTGAAAGCTATGTAGGTGTATTACAACCGAGCAATACCATTGCTACCACGCCGGTACATCCGAAAAAACTACCAAGAGAAGGTGATGCACCACTGCATGCAGTATGGAATTACCCCGATGCTGGTGGCTTACATTTTTTCCATAAATTACCTGGTGTCGGTACTAAATTTACCTATGCAGAAGATCTTGGCCCACAAGGTCAAGCGACAAAAGTGCATGGCGGTATTGCTGGTAAAGTGATTTTTCAACTTCACTAATTAGCAGAAATAACAGGTAAAAGCGCTGAACTTATATAACAAACAGTTTTGGCGCTTATTTCCTTTACAAGGTGAACATTATGAACAATAAAAACATCGTCAGCTTGCTTAAATCAGTACGTAAGGTATTAATTACTAGCTTAATGTTAATACCCGTTGTTGGTGGTGCTAATGTTCGTGCAGCAGAAACTTATCAAGCTAACTGGCAGTCGTTAGCCAAACATGAAGCGGCGCCAGAATGGTTTCAAGACGCTAAACTGGGTATTTATTTTCACTGGGGCCCTTATAGTGTGCCAGCATTTGGCAGTGCTTGGTATCCCGGTAATATGTACCGAAAAGGTCATCCGGTGAACAAACACCATATAAAAAAATACGGCCTAGTTGAAGAGTTTGGTTATGAAGATTTTATTCCAATGTTTAAAGCGGAAAAATTTGACCCCGCAGAATGGGCGCAATTATTTAAAGCCTCAGGGGCAAAATTTGCCGGCCCAGTAGCGCAACATCATGACGGTTTTGCCATGTGGAACAGCAAGGTAAACCCGTGGAACGCTGCTGACATGGGGCCAAAACGTGACATTTTAGGTGACTTATTCAGTGAGCTGAAAAAACAAGATATCAAAACCATTGCGACTTTTCACCATGCCCGCAATGGCCAGCGCAATAAAGCCCCTTTAGCGCCGGGGATGACTGACTTTAATAGCCATTATCCTTATTATCCAAGTTCACCAACCGCAACCACAGATCCTAAATTACGTAAATTATTTGGTAATTTTGAACATATCGAAGAATTTAACCAGTACTGGTTAGCACAAGTTAATGAAGTGGTGGATAACTATTCACCGGATATTATTTGGTTTGATTCTTGGTTAAATATGCTACCAGAGAGTTATCGTCAAAAAATGGCGGCGCATTATTTTAATCACGCCCACAAAACGAAACAAGAAGTGGTTACTGTGCACAAACATAACGATATGCCGATGTCGTTAAGTGTTTTAGATTTTGAACAAGGTGGTCGTCGCGACCTGCACCCGCAACCTTGGATGACCGATATCACCCTTGGTGAAAGCCGTTGGTCATATATTGAAGATGAAAAATACAAACCTGCCGAGCTGGTTATTCGTAACATGATTGATGTTTGGAGCAAAAACGGCACTGTGTTATTAAACATATCACCACGCGCCGATGGCGTAATTAATCAAACACAACGTGACTCATTAAAAACCATTGGTGACTGGTTAAAAGTGCACGGTGAAGCGGTTTACGATACTCGCCCGTTCGACACTTATGGTTATGGTAATGCTGGCAGTGACAATAGCTCACATGACGGCCAGTCAGCAACTATTCAATATTCAGCAGAAGATCTGCGTTTTACGGTCGCCAAAGACAATAAAGCGATGTATATCTTTTTCTTGGGTAAACCAGCTGCGGGTAAAAAGATAAAAATAAAAGCGCTCGGCCGCCATCGTTATACACCACGCTCAGCAGTGAAAAACGTTACTTTATTAGGTAATGGTGCCAACGTTGAATGGCTTGATGATGCCTACAGCTTTAATTTAATTATGCCTAAAACTGGCATGAACGACATTGCCACGGTATTTAAATTAGAGCTTGAATAGCTCACGCTGATTAAACACTTAAAAAATAAAATAACAGAGGTGCTTTTTTATGACCATTGAATATGAAACGCGTTATGCAATTAGCCCAACCGAAGCTAAGCAGTTTGACACTGAGCAGCTAAGAGAAGCTTTTATTGCTGATAATTTATTTACAAAAGACACGATAAATTTAATTTATACACATTACGACCGCTTTATTGTTGGTGGGATTTTACCGGTTGGCGTAACTTTAAAATTAGAGTCGTTTGAGCCACTTAAAAGTGAACATTTTTTAGCTCGCCGTGAACTTGGCATTGTGAATGTTGGTAGAAGTGGTGTGGTTAAAGTTGACGGTACAGAATACACAATCAAGCATAAAGAAGCGCTTTATATTGGTGCTGGCGCCGAAGAGGTGTTTTTTAGTAGTGTTGATCCGACCGCACCTGCACGTTTTTACATTAATTCAGCGCCTGCGCATCATCACTATCCAACGAAAAAAATAACGATGACGGAGGCGAATGTACTGAATATGGGGTCAGCAGCTACCTCAAATGAAAGAACCATTGCACAACTTATTGTGCAAGGCGTGGTTGATACTTGCCAATTACAAATGGGCGTGACTTCTTTAAAAAGCGGCAGTGTTTGGAATACTATGCCAGCGCATCAGCATGATCGCCGTATGGAAGCCTATTTATATTTTGATTTAGCCCTCGACCAAGCTGTTGCTCATTTTATGGGGGAACCAGAGCAAACGCGAGTGTTATGGCTAACTAATGAGCAAGTTGCAATATCGCCACCTTGGTCAATTCATTGTGGTTCAGGTTCAGCAAGTTATTCATTTGTATGGGGTATGGTGGGTGAAAACTTAGATTACAACGACATGGATAAATATCAAGCATCGCAATTACGTTAGTTTTGAAATATGCGAAAAAGCATAACTAAATCAATAATAAGCTTTTCAACACAGAGAAAACTATGTTTGTAAAAATGTTAAGTAAATGCGCGGGGCTGTTCTTTTTATTGCTCTTAACAAGTTGTAATAATATTAAAGAAGCTAGCGTATTACGTGTTGCTCATACCTTAGATATTCAACATTCTGTGCATAAAGCATTAACCTATATGAGCGAAAGGCTGGAACATTATTCGCAAGGTAAAATGCGTTTAAAAATTTATCCTAATGGTCAGTTGGGCTCTGAGCGTGAACTGGTTGAATTACTACAAATTGGCAGTTTAGCGATGACCAAAGTTTCTGCGGCAACCCTTGAAGGTTTTGTTGACGATATGCGTTTATTTGGTCTGCCTTATGTATTTACTAGTAGTGCGCAGCGCTGGCAAATATTAGAAAGTGATATCGGCCAAGACATTCTTAATTCACTTGAGTCTGCACGCTTATTGGGGCTTGGATATTTTGACGCGGGTAGTCGTAGTTTTTATACTTGTCATAAAATGGTGAATTCACCTGCTGATATTCAAGGGCTTAAAATTCGCGTATTGAACAGCCAAAATGCGGTAAATATGGTCAATGCTTTGGGTGGTTCAGCCACGCCAATCAGCTGGGGCGAATTATATGCCGCATTACAACAAGGCGTTGTCGAAGGCGCTGAAAATAACCCGCCTAGTTTTTATTCTTCCCGTCATTATGAAATATGTAAAAACTATTCACTCGATGAGCATACTGCTATTCCTGATATAGTCATTATCAGCCAGCATATTTTTAACAACTTAACAGAGCAGCAAAAAGGCTGGCTTAAATTGGCAATGCGTGATGCAGTGAGCAAGCAAAAAATGCTCTGGCAGCAAGCTGAAAACGACGCTTTAGCGGAAGTAAAAAAAGCAGGTGTTAGTGTGATTTACCCTGACAAAGCACCTTTTATCAAAGCGGTAAGTCACCTGCATGCTCAGTATAATAATACTGTTGTTGGGCAATATCTGCAGCGTATTCGCACATTAGAAAGGCAAGAGTGATCGATGTTTAAATTAAATCAATGGTTAGAAAAGCTTTTGGAAAATTGTTTAGCTTTGTTAATGGGGGCGACGGTGTTAACCGTGTTATGGCAAGTGTTTTCTCGATATATTTTGCAAAGCCCAAGTTCAGTTTCAGAAGAGGTGTCGCGGTTTTTACTGATTTGGTTAGGAATTTTAGGGGCGACCTACTGCTACCAAAAAAATTCTCATTTAAGTCTCGACTTGCTTGCTAGTAAATTGTCGGCGCGCGGCAAAATTAAACTAAATATTTTTACACATCTAGTGGTTTTTTCCTTCGCGCTAATGGCCTTAATTATTGGCGGTATTAATTTGATGATCACAACATTTGAACCTGTGCAAACCTCAGCGATATTAGGTTTAAAGGTGGCTTATGTTTATAGTGTTATACCATTGGCAGGTTTGTTATTTTGCTTAATCGCGGCGAATAATATTATAACGGCCGTTATTAAATTAATTAAACCACAAGTAGGGGCACAGCATGGAGTTTAGTGGCTTAATACTGATCATTGTTTTTTTCTTATTATTAGTACTGAATGTACCGATAAGTTTTTGTATTGGCATGTCGACTATCGCGGCAATGTTAATCAGTATCGATTTTTTACCAGCTACCACCACTATCGCACAGCGTATGATGAGTGGCTTAGACAGCTTCGCTTTGCTTTCTATACCACTGTTTGTGTTGTCGGGGTTATTAATGGGGCAAGGTGGGATTGCGCGCAAACTTATTGACTGTGCGCTGGCGCTCATTGGTATGTTGCCTGGTGGTTTGGCGTTAGTGAATATTGCTTCATGTACTTTATTTGGCAGTATTTCGGGCTCGGCGGTGGCGGCAACTAGCGCTATTGGCAGTTTTATGATCCCTGAGATGGAAAAAAAAGGTTATAATAAAAACTTTGCTACAGCAGTTACGGCAGCTGCGGCAACGACTGGGTTGATTATTCCGCCGAGCAATATTTTAATTGTTTATGCCATTGCTAGTGGTGGCGTTTCAATATCGGCGTTATTTATTGCTGGTTATCTACCCGGTATTTTATTGTCGCTGCTGTTAATGATGGTGTGTGCTAGTTATGCAATAAAACATAATTACCCAACCGAACTTGCTTTACCATTGGCGCTGGTGCTAAAAAAAATAGTGGCAGCGGTGCCTAGTTTATTACTTATTTTTATTGTGATTGGCGGCATTATTGGTGGTGTTTTTACCGCGACAGAAGCCGGCGCTATTGCTGTTTTATATTCATTAATCTTAGCTATACTGGTTTATAAACAAGTAAAGATATCAGAGTTAAAAGCGATATTAATCAAATCGAGTGAAATTTCAGCAATCGTTTTATTGTTAATCGCGACTTCTTCTGCGATGTCTTGGATGTTGTCATATGAAAACATTCCCGAAATTATCAGTAATGCGTTAATGACCATCAGTGAAAACCCGATCATTATTTTACTGATCATCAATTTAATTTTGATTATTGTCGGTGCGTTTATGGATATGAGCCCGGCGGTATTAATATTCACCCCGATATTTTTACCGATTGCAGAAAGTTTAGGTATGTCACCCATTCATTTTGGCATTATGTTGGTACTTAACTTATCAATTGGCTTATGTTCACCGCCAGTAGGTGCGGTATTATTTGTTGGCTGTTCAGTGGGTAATACCAGTATTGACAAAATTATCAAACCTATGATGCCATTATACTTTGCGATGTTTGTCGCGCTAATGTTAGTGACCTTTTTCCCGATGTTCAGCGAGTTTTTACCACGTGCTTTTGGCTTAATGTAAAAGGGTTAATATACATTTTATTTAAGGCATTAGATTATGATCTGATTTAATTAATCAGGACACTAAAATAATGGACAATAATCCAATATATACCTGTTACCAATCGATAGGCTATTTCAGAGCACTTGAGCGATATCAAGGCTAATGGTCGTTCTCTTATAAAAAGCATTGTTGATTAAGTGATTTTACTGAACAGCTTGCTCAAGTGGATGGTAATATTGTTGTTGATGCTCTTTAGTTTATTTTAGCCATAAACCCGATACCTGATGTGCAGGCGGCGCACAATATTGCCCAGAGCCTTTATGAATACTAACGCGAGACGAAAAGTTTTTCTCAAAAACAAAAAAGGTACTTACAATTATAAGTACCTTTTTTAATGTTTTATTTTTCTAGAATTTAACTTTGGCGGTTAAACCCACTTGTCTTCCTCTTGGTAAAAATACCATGTGAGCTCTAGAAAAGAAGCGGAAGTCGCCCGGATCAACGTAGCGGAAAATGTTACCTGCGGTATCGTCGTCAAGTAGGTTTTTCGCCCAAAGGGTTACTTCGTAGCTGTCGTTTTCAACTCCTGCTCTTAAGTTCACTTTAAAGCTGTCGCCGGTTTCTTGTAGGTTATGCACTTGTGCGTAACGAGACGATGCATAAATACCGTCTAATTTGGCTTTAAAGTTCCAGCTGTCAGAAATAGGAGCGTTATAAGCGGCACTCACTACACCGGTATTTTTAGATACTCTTGGAATTTCAAAGCCGACTAAACTTTCATCACCAAGGGTTTTTCCTTGCTCAGTGTCTGTACCCGCAGTAATCTCAGTATCTGCTAGCGTATAAGAAGCACTTAAAGTTAGATTTTGTGTTAAATAATAAGAAAATGAAGCTTCAACACCTTTGATTTCAGACTCACCAATATTTTGAACTACGGTAACTTGTACTTGGTCTGGTTGACCTTCACGCAATATGACGACTTGGCTTAATTGTTGGTCGCTTAAGTCAAGCGTGTATAGTGCTAAGTTGAAAAGACCTTTTTCGAATGAGTATTTCATTCCTATTTCATATTGAATCACAACTTCTTCATCAAAACTTAATAACGGGGCTTCGTCAGGATTGTTTTTATCTATTTCTGTGTTGAATCCACCTGCTTTGTGTCCGCGAGCAATATTGCCGTATAAGAACATATTGTCATTAACGTGGTATGAAGCAGTTAAGCGAAAGTCTGCTCCGTCAAAGGTTTCTGTTAGCTTTTCTCCATCAGGCCCAGCTGTAGCGGTTAAGGTATTTACATCTTCTTTATAGATACCAATTTCTGCAGTAAGGCTAAAGTCGTCAGTAAGTTTATATTCAGCTAAACCAAACAGTTTAATTTCTTCGTTTTCTGTTGAACCGTTAAACTCTAAGTCGGGGGCGGTAAGTTCTCGGTCGATGGTTTCTAACTGTTCGTTATAAAAAAATACTCCACCTAAAACGCTTAAGTTATCGGTAATATTGCCGTAGAACCTAAGCTCGTGTGAAAAATAATCACGTTCTGAGATGTTTTGTGAAGACCAATCGGCAGGAAATGAGCCAAAAGGGTTGCTTACAAATGCATCTGAGTATGATTGGTTGCTTACAACTTCTGTTTCTTCAGTTGTATAACCAAATAACCATTGTGCATAAAAAGTGTTTGATATTGCATAGGTAGCATCACCGGTAATACGTTTTACTTCACGGTCTAAGCCAGCTCTAAAGTCCCATTGTGCTGGCATGCCTCCGAAGAAAGTTGTAGTGTTTTCTCCTTTGTTGATTGAGGTGGCAATATTGGTAAAGTCAGGTACTGATACTTCACCACAAAAATATGAACGGAGAACATTAGAACACTCTGTTCCACCACCTGCTACGCTATTATTGTGTGTTGAGTCGAATAGATAGCCTGCAAATTGTCCGTCTTCGTCTTTTGAGTAATAGCCTCTTATGTTTAGTGCAAGTTCGTCGCTTGCTAGAATATTTAATGAGCCATGCAGGGCTGTAGTACTTTCTTCGCCTATATTTCTTGCGCCTGCTGTTTTTCCACTTTTGTTTTCGTATTCACCATCATAATTATATATACGTCCGCCGAATGAACCTTTTATGTTTTCTGATAAAGAACCTGAAATATTACCATTAATGTCTTGATGGCCATGTTGGCCAACTGTTCCTGTAAGGTTTCCACTTAATTCATTGGTAGGTTTTTTAGTTATGTAATTTATAACACCACCGTAAGTTGAGCGACCATATAAAGCAGATTGAGGACCTTTAAGTACTTCTACACGTTGAACGTTGTCTAAAATTGATGAAATAATACCAGTGCGTATGAATACGCCATCGATAAATAAACCAACAGGTTGAGGGGTTTCAGGTCTTAAGTTTGAAATACCACGTATTACCGGTCGTTCTGAATTTCGGCCAAAGTCACCACTTATTTGTAGCCCTGGTGTTAAGTCAGCAATGTCGCGAGCATCACTTAATCCTGAGTCGGCTATGTCGGAGGCAGAAAATGCAGAGATTGAAAGGGGAGAGTCTTGTAGAAATTCTTCTTTTTTACGTACTGTTACGGTGATTTTTTCTATTCGCGCTGTTGCTGATTCCTCAGAGGAAACTTCTTCAGCATGTGCGTAATGAACGGTTGTTAATAGTGCTAAGCTTATCCCAGTAGCCAATCTTTTTTTTATAAAAGTCATGGTTCTACCTCTCATTTTTAATTTGTACGTACAAACCTTTATGGTTTGTTTTTTATCAATCTAACACTGCGCAACGACAAGGTAATTGATAAATATCAAAATTTTAGGAGTAACTTGCTGTATCTTAATATAGAAACAGAAGCTATTTTGAGTATAGACCTAGATTTTAAATGGTGTACTCATTTTACTGAGAATATCCATTTCTTTAATATCCCCGTCGCCATTCAAGGAGCATTACGTATCTTGATTGGTGACGGGGTTAAATGGCTATTAAACCGATATAACCATTCTCGGTATAGCACCTTCACTATTATCTATTTGAGGTGTACAGAGTAATATTCGACCCGTTTCTATTTGTTTGTCTTGTACTACACTTGATTTGAATGCTCTTTCACGTTCATCACCTATTGTTTTTAGTGCTTTGATATCAGCTTCCGATAATTTGTGTTTAGCAGGTAAACCAATATCTGAAGGTGTGCTGATGGCACAAATTTTTACGCGGGTGTTCTTTTGATCTTTCATTACTGCAATAAATTGTTTTATGTATTCAGCCTGTTTTTCGTTGGGAGTGATTTGTTTAGGTTCATAAGGTAAATCTTCAAAGCGTAATTTTAATATAAACTCTCCGGCCGTCATTGCGACAGATACTATATTTGCGTAAGGCACAAAGGTTGTCATTAAGTAATCTTGAGTTGCTGACATTACGGCTTTTTTAGTAATAAGCGCAATAAAACTACTAATACCAAACGAAGGTGACGATGTTTTACCTGACAGTGGTACATCAAGTATTAAGTCGCCGTTGCCGTCTTTAAGCATACCTAAAGCTACGTTAAACGGTATGCCTACTTGGTCTTTTACTAAATTTGTTTCGTGGTTGTTGGCAGCAGCTGTTTCAAGGCCGTTAATGTTAATGCTTACATCACCATCTATATCGTCGTCTATTAAAGTAACATCAAGTTTTGTATTGAGTTGACCACTTTTTAATTCAAGTTTTAAGGCGTCTTTCATGTAGGTTGAAACATCAGGTAATGATAGTTCGTTTAAATCACCTTTAATGTGATAGATTTTTTTCTTTGCGAAAGGCTGAATAAAACCGTTAAACGCGAAGTTTGCATATTCGTTACTACGACCTTTTAATGTTATAGGTGTTTTAGCTTCTGTGTTTTCTTGTAAGTTGCTGAGTTTACCCATAGTAAGTTCATCAATCATGAAGCTGCGTTTGTAAATGGGATTGACACTGTTATCAATAAAGTCGATTTGGTTTTTATTAATGACATTGAAAGCGTTTACGCTAATGTAAAACGGCTTTTGAGTGGTTGTTTCAGGTGCTTTAGGAGAGCTTGTAGCTGCTCCCTCAGTTTTTGCTGTTTGTTCAACTTGCTGAGCTGCTTCGTTTTCTGCTTCGTTCGCTGGCGTTAAAGTAACAAGGTTTGCTAAGGCTTTTTCTTTATTTAAAATAATATGGCTTGCTATGCTATCAATATTAATTTCGTTGATCGACAGTGCTTCGGCTGAGCCTGTTATATCACTTATATTAATATTATTAATTGTTGCAACCGGTGGTAATTCGTTTGTTGTATTTTGAGAGAAAAGTAATTGGTTTAGATCAAGCGATTCAATAAATACTGATGGCGTTAATGTTAAGTCACTTTCTGACGCTGCAGATAGTTTAGGCGTAATGTTATTAACGTTAAGTTGTGCGAATGATAGTATTTGTTGTGATTTGTCGTTTTCGCTTTTCTCATTATTGCTTGGCAAGGCTTCAACTAAAGCATTTTTTAAGGTGAGTTGGGCTTTACCTGTGATAGCTTTGAACTGATTTTTTTCAAGCTCATTGTTAGCAATGTTCATTGAAAAATCGTTCATGCTATAAACTAAATTTTCTAAACTAATGTTTTGTTCTTTAGTACTTGTGATCACATTTTCAGTACTTAACTCGGCTTGTTTAACCGTAATATCCATACTTTGTGAGGTGATTTTTACGTTTTGAGTACTTGAAAATGAAAACAAACCGTCAAGTGATTCAACAGGTTCTATTAAATGTTTTATGTTGTTAAGTGAATACTTACTTACTATTAACTCACTGCTTATATCGCCTTCATTATTCTGTAAATTGAGCTCGCTGGTTAGCTTGATTGTTGCCTTATCAAATAAAGCGTTGAGTTTAAGGTTAGCCGATTGTTGAGTTTGGCTTGCGTTAATATTACTGATCAGTAGTTCTTTAATATCGAAAGTATGTGGTGAACCGTTTAACAAAATGTCGATAGTGGTATTAGATAAGACTAAGTTATCTAATACCACTTGGTAAGGTAATGGTTCTGTGGATGTGCTTTCTTTATTTTTTTCGGTGGTTGCTTCTATTTCAGGTTTGGTTTGCGGATCTAACTCGGTGCTTTTAGGTGTAAGGTTTACACCTGCTACCCATAAATCGTCGTTAGTTTTTTCAACATTAACGAGGACACCGCTGATAGAAAATTCTTCTAATTTAATAATATCAAAAGGAATTTTGTGTAGTGCAAGTTGTAAAGCTAAATGTTCAGCTTTTAACACGGGGCTGTTGTTTTTTAATAAGGCTAAATCAGCAACGGTAATACGTGTTAAAAACGGATTAAAGCTAATTGTAGAATCAGACGAAAGCGTTAACCCGTATTCAGCCAAAGGCTCTTTCGCAAAATGTTTAATAATAGGCGAAGAAAGCACCCAAATTAAACAGTAAAGCGCAAATATAAAAGCAAGTATTGTAAATAGTATGCGTTTATAAAGAGGTAATGATTTTGATGGCATGAAAGCTATCCTTGGCTGATTGAATAAAAGGTTTTAGAAGCTTAATTTTACCAAAGGCGATATTAAATAGCTTTATTCTTTTAAATAAAAGCTAGAAAATTGTTTAAAACAGTTCAGGGTATTTACGTTGGTAGCGGGGGAGCATGGTTTGATTACCCACTAATCCCCCCTGATGAATATAAAAGGTTGGAATAGTTGAGTTATTGTTTGATGCGTAGTTATTTGACAAGTAATCAAGTAAGCAATGCCAACCAATAGGATCGTAAAGTAATTCAAACTCAATACCTGTTTCTTTAAGTAGGCGTTGCCATAATAAATAGTGGTTTTTATTGAGTTGCCCAAAGTGAAACTTTTTACGGCTAGAAATGATGGTTGGCCATTGTGTTTGATTAGGATTTAGTTGATTAAATTGTTTTTTTAGGTAGGCATTATCACCAACACACGCACAGGTTAATACCTTAATGGGGTGGTTGTTTTCTTTAAACCAAGTTTGTAAAAATAACGCGGTAGTGCCAGTACCTGAAGGTAACATAACTTGTGCTTGGTTAGTTTTTGCAAAGGTATTTTCTTCAAAAAGCTTATGAGTATTGCAATAGTCAGCTATTTCTTTTGCTAAAGTGTAAACACCTATACGGGCGTGACGGCTTCGCCCACCTTCTGGAATAAATAATGAGGTTTCAGGTAAGGTTTCAGCATACTGATGCATATAGCCATCAAGGTTATTTGAGTCGGTAAGCAAGGAGCTATCAACTTCAATAATTTTTGCGCCTAAAGTTAAGGCTTGTCCGTAATTACCTAAGGTAGAATTTTTTAACCACTCAGGAATACGACTAACATAATAATCAAGCTGCCAACCTTTTATGTGGGCTAGTGCCGCTAGAGAATATAAAGAGTTGGCTTGAATTGAACCATAGCTAACGAGTTTAGTTGTGCTTGTTGAGCTGTGCTCAAGGTAATAAGCAAATTTACGCGCTTTATTACCTGAGAAATGAGGGTTAAGTAAATCGTCTCGTTTTATATAAATGCTGTGGTTATCAAGGCGGATTTTTTCAATAGGCGATTTTGATAAAGCAGCACTGACTTTCATATTAAGCTTTTGAACCACCTGCACATGCTGGCGATAGCGCTGCTTTTTGTTCTTTTTCTTCCCATTCTTTTGGGGTAAACGTATGTAGTGCTAATGCATGTATTTCGTTGGCAAGTTCATGGGCTAATAAGGAGTTTATTTTGCGGTGTCTGCCAATAAGTCGTAAGCCTTCAAAGGCGTCGGTTACGATAACAACTCTGAAGTGACTTGTAGTAGAACTACCACCATGATTATGACTTTCATTTTCAATTTCTAAAAAGAGTGGAGAGAATTCAGATTGTAGTTTTTCGCGTAAAGTATTTTCAATAGTCATAAGTTAAAACCAGTAGTAATGATGGGGCTATTATGACAGTTTGTTTTGGTTGGGGCAAAGATAGAGCAAAATAGTCAGGTCATTGTATTTACGCTAGTATGTTGGTTATTCTTGAACACTTCATTAATTTAGGGCATTCCATGCTAAATAAAGTTTTATTGTTATTGGTTATTTTATTTTCTCATACCTCATTCGCGTTTACTTTTATGGCTGTTAAAGATCCTAGTTTAGGGGGGATGAAAAACTTTAAAGCTAGCCAGTTGTGTGATGTTGCTGACAATACACAACACTATTTAAATACCTATGCTGAAGATACCTTTGCGGTAAAAGTAGGGCATGTATTTGAAGATAAAATATCACTACAGCAAGTTAAAGATACCTTAACGTTTATTTGCGACACTTATCGTGGTGATGTAAGAGCTAAAAGACAAAGTCGATTACATAATATTGAGTTTTTAAAACAGCATTTTACTTTTTACCGCTGGATGCCAGATGTTAAAACAGCGAAAGCTATCGCACAAAAAAGTAATAATGAGGTTAAATCAAGATTGTTGAATAACATTCCTAATGATCAAATATTTTTAACTAAATACTACACTAAAACATTATCAGCGAGTCCTGTAAAAACAGCGGAGTTTAATCAAGCTTTGTATGCTTTACCTTATGATGAAAAGGGGCTTTCACTTGAACAAGCAAATGAGAACAAAGCCCTAACGCGATTTAAATATACTCGACAAGAGGTTATTGCTGGCGCGTTATTAAAAAATAATTTAGCTAAACCTTTGGTATGGATAAACGAAGAGTCGTTACACGATGTGTTATTGCAGGGCACAGGCGTGCTGACGGTAAATAACGAAATACGTTATTTTAATGTACATCGTAATAACGGCATTGCTTATGATTATAGTATAGGTAAAAGAGAGCAAGCGCGTTACTGGTACTTTGCTGAAGTGCCTAGCATTATGGGGTACGGGAAAACATTGGCGAGTAAAATCGCTGTAAAACCTCATGTAACTTTTGCTGGTAATGTTAAAGACTTAGGCTTAGGAAAGCTTTTTTTAGTGAGCTTTATTCAAGAAGGTGAGCAGGTAAGTAGAATGGGCATTTTAGCGGATCAAGGCGGCGCATTTGACAATAACTTATTTCAGCTAGATTTATTGGTTGATAGTTACAAAGGTTGGGATGATTACCATCAGGCTAATAAAACCATGCCTGATTATGCTCAAGCATGGTTATTGATTAGAAAATAGCAGAGGAAGGAGTTCTGCTAAACAGCACCAATTAATTCTGGCTCTGGTATTTTAGGCTCTAGAATAGAAGGTGTGTCTGTAAATTGTGAAAGTGTTTGCTCTTTCTGTTTTGCTGTTGAAGGGTTATAACCTAATGGAGCATTGAGTAGTATTTGTCGAATTTGCTTGTCGTCTTCATTAGTAATGGCTTGGGTTAAATGCTCAAGGATAGTGATGACATCATCCCAAGGTATAGATTTTTCATTTGCCGTTAATATACGTTCGTGGGACGTTTGTTGGGCATGATCATCAATCAGTAACTCTTCGTAAAGTTTTTCTCCTGGTCTTAGGCCACTGTATTCAATAGCAATGTCTCCCATAGGGTTATCATCATTTTTGATGGTAAATCCCATTAAATGAGTCATTTTATGAGCTAGATCTACAATTTTGACTGGGCTACCCATGTCTAATACAAATACATCGCCGCCTTTACCCATGGCTCCTGCTTGAATAACTAACTGAGCAGCTTCAGGTATGGTCATAAAGTATCGAATAATATCGGGATGAGTAATGGTTATAGGGCCACCACGTTCAATTTGTTTTTTAAATAAAGGCACAACAGAGCCAGAAGAACCGAGTACATTGCCAAAACGCACCATGGCAAAGCGTGTTTCACCTTGTTTGTTTGCAAGGCCCTGTAATACCAGTTCTGCCATGCGTTTTGTTGCGCCCATAACATTAGTAGGTCTTACTGCTTTGTCTGTTGAAATAAGAACAAATGTTTCGACTTTACTCGCGACAGCGGCTTTTGCTATAGCATAGGTACCAAAAACATTATTACTAACGCCAGCTATGACATTACCTTCAACCATAGGAACATGCTTATAAGCAGCAGCGTGATATATAGTTTGGACTTGTTGTTGGTTAAAAATAAATTTCATTAAGGCGTCATTTTGCACATTTCCTATAAGCGGAACGATTTCCAAAGGATTATTAGTTTCGGCAAGGAGCTCAGTAAGTTCTTGATGAATTTCATACAAAAAAGCTTCGCTGATATCTAGTAAAACCAATTTTTTAGGTGTATTTAATAGTATTTGTCGGCAAAGTTCTTTACCTATTGAGCCGCCGGCGCCGGACACCATAACCACTTTGTTAGTCACGTTGGCCGAGAGTAATTCAGGCACAGGTTTAACGGATTTTCTTCCTAGTAATTCTTTAACAGATATTTCACGTAATTGATCAATACTTCGTTTACCTGAAACCATATCTGACATGGTAGGGACGGTTAGTAGCTCCAGTGCATGAGGCTCTAATGCTGTAACAATTTCTTTAAGTCGGTGTGGGTCAACATTAGAGACGGCAATAAGGACTTTGAATTTGCCAAACCTTTTAAGTAAGTTGCCTATTTTTTTATGAGAATAAACATGTAAACCTAAAACATTTCGGTTTTGGTAGCGCGCTTTTTCATCGATAAAAGCGAGAGGCTGATATTTTTTTCCTAGCGTTAAGGCATTAACAAGTTCTCGTCCTGTTGTACTTGCCCCGTAGATAACTACGCCTTCTCGTTCATTAAAGAGATTTTTTTCAAATATAATGCCAAATAAAGCCCGAACGCTGGTAATTTGTAAAATAGCGAGTACAAAAAATACAATAGGTACTGAGCGGGGAATAAAGGCATCAAAAATATAACCCGCTAGATAAAAAATAGCTGTAGTACATATTAATATGATGAATATTTTAAGAAAAGCTTTAGCGTTGAAGTAGCGTACAACAGACCGATATACATCGAAATAAGTAAAGAGTATGAGTGTAGATAAAGTAATTGTTAGATACACATAAAGTTCAGATAATGTAAATGCTGTGTTATTAAGGCCCATGCGTATAAAATAAGCCAAAAAGAACGCAATGGATAACGCTAAAAGGTCAAAACCAACACCCATAATAAATTTTAGATAACTCGGAATGAGATCTATTTTTCTGATCATGATACAACGCCTTTTTTATTGTTTTTATTAGTAAAATAGGACATCCATGTAACACTATAGTAACAATATCTTCACAATTTTTTAGGGTGTTGTCATGCTTTTTTTTCATATAAAAAAGTTAAAGTGATTGTATTTGATCGAAAACCTCTTTTAATACTTTGCAAGTTTTTGATATTTCATTGTTTTTTAATGTTGGGTGAACTAAGAACATTAATGATGTTTCACCAAGAATTTGAGCGTTTTTAAGGGAGTTTTTAGGTAAATAGGGGGTATTTTCAAAAGCCTTTTCTTTATAAACCTCTGAACAGCTCCCTGTATAACAGGGCACTCCGAGTTCTGTTATCGCACTAATAATTTTATCTCTACTCCATGCATTAGGTAATTTTTCAGGAGTTATCGTAATGTAACATTTATAAAAAGCGTGTTCGATATAATCAGGTATGTTGGGGACATTAATAAAGTTATAGCTCTCGCACACTTTAAAAATTTCTTTCGCATATTGTGTTCTGATTTTTGTCCATTGCGGCATGCGTTTTACTTGTATACGACCAATAGCCGATTGCATTTCAGTGAGACGCCAATTGGTACCAAAGGATTCATGTAACCACCGATATCCGGGAGGATGTTCGGTTTCGTATACGGCTTGATACGATTTTCCGTGATCTTTAAAAGCCCATGCTTTACGCCATAATTTTTCATTATTTGTTGTAAGCATGCCTCCTTCGCCACCTGTCGTCATTATTTTGTCCTGGCAGAAAGACCAAGCACCGATATGGCCAATACTACCAACAGAACGGCCCTTATACTTTGCTCCGTGAGCTTGCGCACAATCTTCAATTACAAACAGGTTATGTGTTTCGGCTAATGCCATAATGTCGTCCATTTCACATGGCCAACCAGCAAGATGTACGCAAATTATGGCTTTGGTTTTATCGGTTAATACCGTCGAAATTGTTGGAGCGCTAATGTTCTGATTATCAAGCTCTACATCTGCAAACACTGGCGTTGCGCCTGCATTTACAATACTACTAATAGATGCAATGAAGGTTCTTGAAGTAACAATAACTTCATCACCGTGCCCAATATTTAAAGCGTGTAATGCGAGATCTAATGCGAGAGTTCCGTTAGCAAGGGCTACCGCGTATTTACAGTCGGTATAAGCTGCAAATTCGGTTTCAAACTTTCTTCCTTCGTCTCCTGTCCAATAATTTACTTTATTAGAAGCAAGTACCTTAGATACTGCTGTTATCTCTTCTTCTGTAAAATTAGGCCAAGGTGAAAACTCAGTATTTAGCACGATTTTTCCTATAAATTATTTTTTGATGGAATAGATTTTTTAAAAACAGCAGGTACACCAGCGTATAGCGAATTTTTTTGTGTTGCTTTAATAATGCTTGAGCCGGCTGCAACTTGTGTATTGGGTGCCAGTGCAATGCTTTCTATAACGGATGCTCCAATACCAATCCATGAACGCTCACCAACGGTGACTCCTCCAGCAATATTTACTCCTGGGGATATATGTACCATAGCTTCTATTGTGCAGTCGTGGTCTATCGTTGCTCCTGTATTAATTATGCAACCGGTTTTAACGGTACTGCCAATGTTGATAACAGATTGAGCGAATACTACAACACCTGCTTCAATAGTTGAATGCGGGCTTATGTAAGCACGGGGGTGAATTAAAGAAGCAATTTTTGCGTTTGCGCTGATCAAGGTGTTTAGCATTTGTTGGCGAAGTTTGTTGTTGCCAAAGGCCACAATAAAATCAGCGTTATCAAGGTAACGAGTATATTTATCTATTTTGCCAATAATGTCCCAAATGCTATTGTTTTTACGTTCAGGGAAGCTGTCGTCTAAAAAGTATATTTCTTGATATGTATTTATTTGTTGTGCGCAATCGGCAACAACTCTTCCGTGACCACCTGCACCTATGATAATTAATGTACTCATATTTAATCCTTAGCCTTTAAATTTAGTCATAGTTGCTTCGCCAGATGCATTGATATCTGCTTGAGCAAAAACCTTTTTAATCGTCATAAATATAATTTTAATGTCTAGCCAAAGAGTTCGGTTATCAACGTACCAGACATCAAATGCGAATTTTTCTTCCCAAGAAAGGGTATTACGTCCGTTTACTTGTGCCCAGCCAGTGATACCGGGTTTTACGTTATGCCTACGAGCTTGTTCCGTTGTATATAAGGGAAGATATTCAACTAATAAAGGACGAGGCCCGACGATACTCATATCGCCCTTTAATACACTCCATAACCCAGGCAATTCATCGATACTGGTATTGCGTATTAATTTACCGAATGGTGTTAAACGTTCACTATCGGGTAATAACTCGCCGCTACTATCTGTCATGTCGTTCATTGAACGAAATTTATACATGTTAAATACTTGGTTGTTTAATCCAGGTCTAGGTTGTTTAAATAAAACAGGACGGCACTTAAGGCTAAATAATATGACCGCGGTAAAAAGTATCACAGGAAATAATAAAGATAAGGTTATTAATGAAATAATAATATCCATGGCTCTTTTGATCATAATTAATACCTAATATTTTGTTTTTATTGTTATTTATTTATCGGTGCATGTTTGCAATGAGTCAAACTATCGTGTAATCAGTTATTCATCCGCATCGTGATATGGCATCAGTATAGTACTTAGTAATACATGAATAAAAAAGCTTTTTGAGTGTAGGTTCTATTTTAGTCATACCAATCTCACTAATTAAACTGGTATGATTAATTTATTTTGTAAATTTATTCAGAGGACGCTTGGAAACTGTTGATACACTTATAGTGGGTGCAGGTGTTGTTGGTTTAGCTATAGCAGCTCAGCTGAGTAAAACTTTATCTAATGTATTAATTATTGATAAGAACACTTCTTTTGGTGAAGAAACCAGTAGTCGTAACAGTGAAGTGATTCATGCCGGTATTTACTACCCTGAAAATACACTAAAAGCCAAATTTTGTGTTGAAGGTAAAGAACAACTTTATCAATATTGCACGAGTCGAAATATCCCCTTTTCTCGTATCGGTAAACTTATTGTCGCAACTGACAATGAGCAAGATAGTTTACTTAGTGATATTTTATGTAAAGCAAAAGCGAATCATGTTTCAGACTTAAAAATATTAAGTCGTAGAGAGGTTAATAATTTAGAGCTTCAAGTAAAATCGACTACAGCACTATACTCCCCATCAACAGGTATTATAGATTCACATAGTTTTATGCAAAGTTTACTTGCGGAAACGGAAGCTAATGGCGCATTATTTTCACCATTGACCGAACTCATGAATGTTGAAGTGATCACAAATGGTTTTATAGTGAAGGTGAGTTGTCAGGGGGAAGCTTTTACATTTCAATGTAGGAACTTAATCAATAGCGGAGGCTTGCATGCTGATAAAGTTGCCAGATGTATTAGTTCATTACCTGAAGAGTTTATCCCTAAGGTTAATTTTTGCCGTGGACATTACTTTTCGTATTCAGGCGTAAGCCCATTCAAGCATTTAGTTTATCCTGTACCGTCTGAAAATGGCTTAGGTATTCATGCAACACTTGATATGTCAGGGCAATTAAAGTTTGGCCCAGATACCGAGTTTATTAACGAGATAGATTATACTGTTCCTGAATTGTTAAAAGGAGAGTTTGTACGAGCAATACAAAACTACTTTCCTTTAATTGATGGAAGTAAATTACAGCCTGCCTATGCGGGTATTCGACCTAAATTAAATAAAAATCAGTTTAATGACTTTATCATTCAAGATGAAACTAAACACGGTATTAAAGGTTTGGTTAATTTGTTTGGTATTGAATCTCCGGGACTTACGGCAAGTTTAGCGATAGCTAATTTGGTCAATAAAGCATTAGAAATTTAAGGTAAATATTTTGAATGAAATTAAGATTAATGGAAAGCCAGTAATACCTTCAAAAATTGTATGTATAGGAAGGAATTATGTAGAACATATTGCTGAATTAGGTAACGAAATACCAGAAAACATGGTGGTGTTCACTAAGCCTAACTCATCGATTAGCACAGGGTTAATTTCAGTACATGATGAGCCATTGCATTACGAGGGAGAAATTTGCTTTGTGTATGAAAAAGGGACGTTTACGGCAATAGGTTTTGGTTTAGACTTAACTAAGCGTAAATTACAGAGTCGCTTAAAAGAGAAAGGTTTACCATGGGAGCGAGCTAAGTCGTTTGATGGTGCGGCAGTTTTTAGTGAGTTTATCCTGATTGAGGATATGCGGAGTAATTACGAAGTTCAACTCACAATAAATAATGTATTAACTCAACAAGGATATGTTAGTTTAATGATGTATTCTCCTGCAGAAATATTAGCAGAGTTACAATCATTTATGACCCTAGAAGATGGAGATGTAGTGATGACAGGAACCCCAAAAGGGGTTGGGGTTATTAATGCAAAAGATTGTTTTACTGGAAGCATAATTCACCAAGGTAAAACCTTAGTGACTAATACTTGGGTTGCTTGTTAGTGTTAACGCTTTACTGAGCTAAAAGGTATTGTAATTCTTCTTCGTATTTTTTTTGTTTAGATTCAGTAAATCCTACGTGAGAGCTAACAAGTTGTCCTGCTTTACTATATATATAACTGCTCGGCATGCCTTTTAGTTTGTACTTTTTGGCTATTTTACCTTTGGGATCGTAAATGATAGGGAAGTTTGCCGGTACATTGCTTAGAAATTCTGTCGCTAGGTTTTTTTCATAATCAACATTAACGCTTATAATTTTTAAGTTTTCGTGTTTTTTTTGTATTTCATTCATCCATGGAAATGATTTACGACATGGGCCACACCAAGAGGCCCAAAAATCAACATAAATGACACTTCCTTTATGTTGCTGTAATAATTGCTGCAACTCTTCAGGTGCGTCTTGAGCAAAGCTACTGCTTGTTAGAGCAATAAAAATAAAACATGAAAGAATAACCCGTTTAAACATAATCGATTTCGCCTAAGATCTGTTTTACTAATGATATTGTGTTATTTAACCATGGGGTGCTATGAATGAGAAGTATCATTTATAAATTGGAATATGAACTTGTTCTTGTTTTTAGTAAAATAGTGGTAAGTTTTAATGGATAAGTTCTCATATGAAATTTTTTATATTAACGTTAACTATAATTGCAACATCACTTACCTTTAACTTTAAGGCTTTATCAGCTGAAGACCCCCAAAAAAAAGAGCTAACAGAGCATCAGCAGTGGTTAAAAAATAAGTTTAACGAACAGCATAATAATCTAATTCCAATAGTCGCTGTGGCAGATATTTTATTTGCATGTAATAACGCTAATAATAACGCTTACGGTAAATACACCTTAGATACGCTTATCACTAAAATGAGTAAAGAAAGATTAGCTGAGAAGCTTGAAAGTTGTTTGGGTGGAGAGTTAGTAAGTTCAGATACTGCTATTAATTACGGGCTATTAGGGTGCTTCCATGATCAGCTAGATGATTTACCTCAAGATGAAAAAGCAGCAAGAATTAAACTAGTGAAAAAGGCTATTTCTTCTTTATCTAAAGAAGAGCGGAAAAAAAGCTTTACTCAGTGTGTGACTGATCAATCTATAAGTTATTTGAAATAATATTATATTAGGTAATACAGGTGCTTATTTTGTTTTTTTATCTCGATTAAACGAGCTAGGTAAAATATCTACACCAACCATTTTCCCTACTTTAATAAGTATTGGTATGGTAATAGGTGCGAAAGGTAAAACCGCAAATACACCTAATCCTAAACCTTTTAATATATCTATAAATTGTTTATTAGCGTTTACCATTTCTTCAGGAGTGGCTTGTCTTCGAGTGTACTTTTTGTAAGTACTTAACATCTCTTTAGTTTCAGCTTTTTCTTGAGAAAGCGCTAATTTCAGCCCTACCATTTGGCGCTTTAGTTTTGAATGGGTACGCCTTTTACTTATGGATATTACGCGAATAGGCGCTCTAACAAAATGGATCCATACTTTCATAAAAATCTCGTAATATTCAAAGGCTGTCGATGCGTATTATAGCTAAGATAGGAGTAAAGGTGATTGCTAGTTATAAATTAAAAAGAGCTTAAAATTAAGCTCTTTTATCATGACTTTATTTTTTATCATCAAAATTTGTTTCAGCATACAGTCTATTTTTATGCTTAAGCAGTTTATCGACATACCTCGCCATTTTTATTTTTTGTTTAATTGAGGTTTCGAGTATTTCTTCAACTTCTCGCAAAATGTCTTTAATATTTTCTGCCTTATCAGGTGAATTAACAATAGCTTGTTGCTGTGACGGCTCATTACTTTCTAAAATATTATTGTTAATAGATCCAGTGAGCTCTACTTCCATCTCTAGAGCAACTTCATTAATTGCTTTATCATCAATACATGATAATTCTTCTAAAAAGCCAAAAAGTAATAAACGATCAACAAAGATATTGATTTTTCGTGGTACACCTAATGTTTTTTCATGAATAATGCCAAAGGCAGATTCAGAAAATACGTTTTCTTTAGTGCAGCCTGCTTGTTGAAGTCGATGGTTGATATACTCTTTAACTTCTTCAACTGTTAGTGGTTTCAAATGGGCTGAAGCGATAATACGTTGTCTAAATTGCTCCATTGATGGTGCTTGAATGATCCCCTTTAATTCTTCTTGCCCTAATAAAAAGCTTTGAATAAGAGGTTTGTTGTCTAGTTGAAAGTTAGACAACATTCTCAATTCTTCGACGGTTTCCAGTGGTAAGTTTTGTGCTTCATCCACTAACAGTAATGCCTTTTTACCTTGTTGATGTAAAGAAATTAAAAACTTCTCAATGGCTTGAAGTAATTCTGCTTTGCTGTTCCCTTTAGTTTGTATATTAAATTCTGAGATAACCAGTTCTAATAACTCTTGCGGATTAAGCTTGGTAGTAACAAGTTGTGCAGCAACAATTTTGGAGTCTTTAATATTATTTAAAAGATTACGGGCAAGTGTAGATTTACCTGTGCCTATAGGACCTGTAATAACGATAAATCCTTCACCTTGATCTAATCCATATTGTAGATAAGACATTGCCCGTTGATGATGATTAGATGCGAAGAAGAAACGCGGATCAGGACTAAGCTGAAAAGGGCGCTCTTTAAATCCATAATAACTTTCGTACATACTGCTATAAAACCTTTTTCAATTCTAAACTTATACGATTTTCTTTATACACAAATGCTGCAGGATCAGATGTTCTATTCAAATGGCTTATATTTATGTCAAATGAGAGTGTTTTATTGAGCTTTCTATTGTAATTAACCTTGTAATACCTATATTGATTATCTTGTGCTTGAGGTAAATTAAGGAAATTTCGAGTTTCAGTATATGCCACAGATAAATCGATAGTTGAATAACCACTGACTTTTCTAGATATTGAAAAATCTGCATTTTGTCGTAAATCTTCAATATCAGTCTGTAGATTTAAACGTTCATTTCTTTGTAGGTTTATTTTGATAGTTGTTCGGCTAAGGGTTAAAGAAGAAATCCAATTAAGCTTTTTATTTAAAGAAAACTCGTCGTCTTCAACAAGGCGTGTGCTGAATATTGCTGTTAGAGAGTCTGTATTTAATTCGTTAGCATTACTAATTAAGCATTGTGAGTAAGAGAAAGTCTCACTTTGCTGAGAGCATAGAAAAACCCCCTCATTTACAGGGGCGAAATTATCACGGGTAAATGTATCAATTGATTCTTTATATATTATTGTATTAGTAAAACGTTTATTGACATGGCTTAAGCTTAAGTCGTAACTATTCCCATAAAAACGTTGTGAAACACTAGCACTTAATGTTGTTCTTATTGTGGGCTGCCAATTTATTTTCAAGTCATAGTAATTGTCAATTTGCTTAGAATCTGGTTCAGACTCACTTAATTTATCTTTATTTAAAGGGACATTATACGATAAATCCACAATAAAACGTGGGGTTACTTGCCAACGTAAGCCAGCCCCATAAGAGTTAGATTCAATATTTTGGTTAGATCCTAAGTTACCTGAATTATCTTCATCATAATATCGAATAAATGGGTTAAATTTGTATGGTGTAATATAACCTATTTTTATTTCACTTTGATATGAGCGACTACTACGAGTATGACTCGTACGTTCGTTATAGTTATTGGTTAGGTCCCAGAAAATATAATTGGTATTAGTTCCATTTTTTGAATTTAGAGTTGCGGAGTAACCATCCTGCTCGCTAATATTGTCTTCCGCTTTGGTTGTGTTATAAATTAAATTTGAAGATAATTTATATTCGCTATTATCAATAGTATAACTTAGCCCACTTGAGTATTGTTCTACTTGCACCGTATTCCCTGATACTATATCAGCATAAGCATTTGTCATACTGTTTCGTGTTTGGTTTTCGATCGAAGCTGAGCCTACTAAAGATATTCCATTTGGCCATAATTGAATGTTAAAGTCGCCGTTTAGTGTTAGAAAGCTATCGTTATTATCACTATTATGACTATATGTTGCGTACAGTACGTCAGCGTCTAAATTATATGATGCATATAAAGCACGATATTCTGAATTTAAGCTTAACCCCGTCTGATTGACAAAACTCGATTCTTCATTTTGATTATCAAAATTAACATTATCGGAGTATGTTTCATTTATTTTAATTGCAGGATCAAAAGACCACTCATTAGATAAAACTAATGAGGGTGTTCCCAATAAAAGAGTAACTAATATATATTTATGCTTTCGAACCATATCCATAGCCATAGTAGCCATACATATCCTTATGGGATTTTATTGCTTTATTTAAAACTAAACCTAAAGCTAAATCGTCATTTAAATTTTCAGTAGCTTTTTGAATGTCTGATAAGTGTGTCTTAGATTCTTCTACAACGACAAGTGCTTGCCCCATTAAATTAGCAAGCACAAGTGTTTCTGTTACACCAATGAGAGGAGGACAATCAAAAATCACTATTCTATCAGGATACCGCTCAGCTAGCTCTTTAGCTAACGATTCCATTTTATCACTAGCTAATAATTCATTTGATAAGTGGTGGGGTTCCCCCGCAGGTATTATTTTTAATTTATCAATATTTGTATTATAAATTATGTCAGCAACCCCTTCTTTCTGGCCTAATAAATATTCTATTAGTCCAGGTACATTACCAACGCCTAGTTCTCTGTTTATACTAGGTCTTAATACGTCAGCATCTATCAATAAAACTGTTTTATCTTGTTCTAAAGCGATGCTGAGGGCAAGGTTAATTGAAACAAAGGTTTTCCCTTCATTAGGCTTTGAGCTACTGACCATAACAAGGTTACTATTATCTAAGGTTTTAGATGCTGATCCAAAAGCATTATTTAATAACTTTCTCTTTATCTGTCTAAATTCGTCTTTGATACTTTGTCTAGAACCTGTATCAATGAGATATCCTCGTTCAGCTAACGACGCTTTATCTATCTTTAATGGTTCTGACATATGTTCTAGAGAATGTGTAGAAGGTTCTACATACTTATTTTCTTGAACTGACACTTCAACTTTAGGAGTATCGACACTATTTTGTTTAGCTAAGGCTTTTTCTATAGTACTCATAAATTAAAAAATCCTTCTTAACGGTGCTTTAATCATTTCAGGATAAAGTGCATATGCAATAAAAACGCATAGCAAGAGTAATAATAAAGCATTAGAAAATATAAATATCAGTGTTTTCTTTTTATGCCATTTTTGTAGTCCTAAATGCTCTGACGCAGAAACCACACCAAAAATAGGGATGCCAGTTAATCTTGATACTTGACTACTTGAGGTCACCACTGGATTAATTTGACTAACCAATAACGATAAGCCAGTTCCTGCACCAACCCCTAAAACTAACATTGCAATTGTAAGTAACAATCTTTTTGGGCCTGTTGGTTCTGCAGGTGCACGAGGTGGTTCAATTACGTTGAATTTAATCTTACTATTAGAGTCATCAGCTTGTTTAGCTAATTGGGCTGTTTCTCTTCGAGTTAATAATTCTTCGTATTTCTCTTTTGTAATATTATACCCTCTGTTTAGGGCAACCAATTCAGCTTCTATCTCAGGAAGAATATGTATTTTACTCTCTAAATCAGCAACTTCTTTTCTGTAATTTTCTGCTCTAACTGTAAATGAAGCGACTTGGTTTTCTAATTGATTAATTTGCATGAGTATACCCTGAGTAACAGGACTTTGACTCAATGAATAATTAGCATTTTCATCCGTAGATGTGGCTAAATATTTTTCAATTTCATCACTTCGTTGCTTTTTAAGGTGCGATAATCTGTTTTGTATTTCAATAATATCTGGGTGTTTATTCGTATATCTAACAAGTAAACTATCAAGTGATGTTTCAAGTTCAGATATGCGTTCGTCATACGTAGTTTCAATAGAATTATTGTTTTTAATATTATCGGGTGCTTGATTTTTTTCTGTGTTTTTATCGGGTAATTGAGCTTTAGCGGATTTAAGTTGAGTCTGAGTTTCTAGTAAACCAAGTTCAATACCTTTTAACTGATCCTTTGCAATAGTCAGTTTTTGATAATACCCACCATATTGATTAGGTAAAACATCATTATATTTTTGTTTAAAATCAGTTAATCGGTTTTCTGCAGCTAATAATCTACTTTCATATTCATTAATTTGAGTAGTTAAGAATTTTTGTGCGGAATCAGAATCGTTTCTATTTTCACCTATCGTTGTTTCGATAAATACAGTAAGCACTGCTTGAACAACATCTCGAGCCATTTCAGGATCTTTATCTTCGAAAGATATTTTGAAAATATTTTGGCGTTTTCCACCCGTTTTCTTAATAATTATATCTTCTTTTAAATCGTCAATGAGCTCTTCATATTCTTTATCGTTTTTAACACGCACATCAAAGTCTGTCATACGAGTAATACGTTCTAAATTTGCACGGCTGAGTAAAGTTTTTACCATTAACTGAATTTGAGCTTCAGTATTAGTTTCAATTGTTATGCCTTTTAGCAATGGGCCTAGAATAGATTGAGTATCAGCAAAAACGATGGCTTCAGATTCATACACATCATCTAGCTGGGCAACAAATAGCCAACCAATAGGGCAAATAATCCAAGTCGATATCATTAAATATCTACGTTTTACCCAAATACCTTTCAGATAATCTAGTATCTGTTCAATTATTTCTTGCATTCCCTACCTCTAAATATGGGATAAAATAGTAGTAAATTTTATTCGTTATAATTATATTTAAAACCAAGTTTCAGGGATCACAATAATATCGCCGGGTAGAACGTCCACATTGGCAGATATTTCACCGTTTTTAATCAAGTCCTCAATGAAAACTTGATATTGTTTTTGCACGCCGTTTTCTACTCGAACTAGTAAAGCACCATTTCCATTTGCAAACTCTGTTAATCCGCCTACACCAATCATAACATCGAGCAAAGTCATATGTTGTTTATAGTTAATTGCGCGAGGTGATGTTGCTTCACCTATAACACGTATTTGCTCGCTGAAAGGTCCATTAAATTCGTTAACAGTAACTGTTACAACAGGCTCTTTAACGTAAGTGCTTAATACTGTTTCTATAGTTCTTGCTAATTCAGTAGGTGTTTTACCTGAAACTTTAATATCTTCAACTAAAGAAGTTGTTATCATACCATCAGGTCTAACAGTAAATGTGCCTGAAACCTCAGGCTCACGCCAAACAAAAATGTTAACAACATCACCAGCACCAATTAAATATTTATAAGATGATACATCTACTGTAGTAGAAGAATGTACCGTAGCTGGGGGAAGCGTGTTAGAGCTACAACCAGATAAGAACTGGGTTGAGCATATCAAAATTGTAAGTATTAATTTTTTAATCCAGCGATTTTCCATGGTGGTAACCTTTTTATCAAAATTTAAATAGTAGATATTCATGTGATTGTATTTTATTTTCGGTTGTGATGCACATTATTTAATTGATGTTAAATAATTAATTAAATTGATACTATAAGCAAGTTAGTATCTTTACATTTGTATTGCTATGAATTCTAATATGCACCAATTTCAGAGCATTATAAGCATATTTCATAAGGGAATGTTAATTTCATATGTCTAGTCCTAAGTTTCAAGATCTGTCTACGGGTAGTAAAACAATAGTATTAGTTGAATTGCTTTTATTTGCGGGAGCGTTATTACTTACCGTTTATATCAATGACTTTTTTCATTTTATTGATAATATAAATACTCCAATTAACACACTCTTTATTTATGCTTTTGTCTTCGCTCTAGTTGTTCAACTTTCTTCTCTAGCATTAGGTTTATACGATTCAAAACTTCGTGAGAATTTTCGTGGTGTAGCTAGGCGATTATTAGTAGCTGTTGCTATTGGTTTTTTTATCGTTACTTTGATTAATCCTTTTTATGGTAACAAATCTTTGCCTGTCGATATTTTAGCGATGTCTTCACTCATGAGTTTAGTTTTAGGAGGAGGGTTTCGTTATATTACATTAAAGCTGGACTTTTTTGGTTTCAATAAAAGAAAGATATTAGTTTTAGGCGCAGGCGAAAGGGCATCTATTATTGAAAAAAGAATGAGAAGAGATGTTGATCGACAAGGCTTTCATGTGCATGGTTTTATTGTGATGGAAGGTGATTTAGATGCAGGCGTTGTTAATGAAAATCGTATTGAGTTTGATGGTTCTTTAGTTAACTACGCATTAGAACATGAAATAGATGAAATTGTAGTTGCGAGTGATGAACGACGAAACAACTTACCCGTTGATGAGTTATTTGCCTGCAAAATACGCGGTGTTGAAATTACTGAAATTTTAGACTTTATAGAAAGAGAAACGGGGCAAATTGCTGTCAATCTCATATACCCTAGCTGGGTTATATACTCTAACGGTTTCTCTTCAGCTAATCATTTACGTAATACATTAGACTGGTTTTTTAATGCGAGTATGGCGTTTACTCTTCTTTTAATCACTTGGCCTGTGATGCTTATAACTACTATATTAATTAAACTTGATGAAGGGCTTAAAGCTCCTGTTTTTTATTTTCAAGAACGAGTAGGTTTAGATGGGCAAGCTTTTAATATTATAAAATTTAGAAGTATGCGAATTGATGCTGAAAAAGACGGCGCACAAATGGCCCAATTAAATGATGATAGAACAACTAAAATAGGAAAGTTTATTCGTAAATATCGAGTAGACGAATTACCTCAAATTTATAATGTGATTAGAGGCGATATGGGCTTTGTGGGACCTCGTCCTGAAAGACCTGAATTTGTTCAGCAGTTAATTAAAAATATACCTTATTATAATGAGAGACATAATGTAAAACCCGGACTTACTGGTTGGGCACAATTAAAGTACCCATATGGCTCAACAGAAAAGGATTCTTTAGAAAAGCTTAAATATGATCTTTATTATATAAAACATAGAAGTTTTTTATTAGATTTATTAATTTTAATTAGAACAGTCGAAATAGTTTTGTTTGGTAAAGGTCGATAATTTTAGTTTTGTACGTGGTTTTAAGGATTTCATTTGAAAGTTTTACACATATTAGAATATTCACGCCCCAATATCAGTGGTTATTCATTAAGATCTGATGCCATTATTAGACATCAAAGAAAACTTGGTATTATCACTAGCCAACTTACAAGTCAGAGGTATCAAGACTTTAAGGAAATGGAAGAGAATGTAGATGGAATTATATATGAACGTACTCAAGTATCTCGATCTTTTCTAACAAAAATCCCCTTTGTTAATTATCTTCATCACATTAATCACTTAGCTAAAAGAATAGAGCAAGCTGTGCTTGCTGATAAACCTGATGTTATTCAAACACACTCACCAATGTTTAATGCTTTGGCTGCAATTAAAATAGGTAAAAAATACAATATACCTGTGACTTACGAAGTCAGAGCTTTATGGGAAGATGCTGCTGTTGATACAGGAAAAACAACTGAAGGTAGCTTAAAATATAAAACAATTAAAGCCATCGAACAAAGCGCTTTTGATAAAGCTGATGCGGTAAGTTGTATATGTAATGGCTTAAAAGAAGATTTGATAAAGCGTGGTATTCCTGAATCTAAACTTTATGTAACACCTAATGCAGTTGATATCGATAACTTTAAGCCTTTATATAAACGTAATGCTGAACTTGAAAAGTCTCTTAATTTATCTGGCAAAAAAGTGGTTGCATTTATCGGCACCTTTTTTAAATACGAAGGCTTGTCATATGCTATCGATGCAATAAACATTATTTCGAAAACTCGAGATGATATTCATCTACTACTCGTAGGTGCGGGTAATGAGCTAGAGAGCTTAAAGAAACAAGTGTCATCATTGAACTTAGACAAATTTGTCACTTTTGTTGGCAGAGTACCTTTTGAAAATGTTGGAGACTATTATAGTCTGGCTAATGTGATGGTGTTTCCTCGTGAAAGTATCAGATTAACGGAGTTAGTGACACCTCTTAAACCGTTAGAGTCGATGGCACAATTCAAGCCAGTTATTGCTTCTGATATTGGTGGTCATCGTGAACTTATAGAGCACAATAAAACAGGTTTTCTATTTGAAGCTGATAACAGTGAAGCATTAGCTAATACAATTTTAAACGTGATTGATGATGAAGAGCTTTTAACCCAAATTAGTGAAACTGGATTGGATTTTGTGACCGAAGAGAGAAACTGGTTAAATACCGCAAAACAGTATATTTCTGTTTATGAGCGACTGGCTAAATAATGTCAGCACAAAGTAAAAATATTCTAATAATCACTAATTTGTATCCTGTACCTTGGGGACCTAATCGAGCAAGTTTTAATAAGCAACAGTTCGACTTATTAGCAACAAGTAATAATGTTCAAATTGTATTGCTACTCCCTTGGACTGAATGGTTCAAGAATAGAGGGGTCTGTAAGTCGAATAATAATCTGCAATATTGTCCATATTTTTATATCCCCAAAATAGGTCGACGGTTGGTTCCTTTTTTTCAATCTATTTCATTGTTTTTTAAACTACCTTGGATGAAAAAACAAAAATCAGATGTTTTATATTCATCTTGGGGATTTCCTGATGCAGTAGCTTCATCTATGATCAATAAATGGTTAAAATTACCTTTATTTGTAAAAGTACACGGTACTGATGTAAATGAAAACACGCTATTCTCTGCAAGACGTAAATTAATGAGAAAATGGCTCTCGAAATCTAATACTATATTCTGTGCCAGCCAAGCTTTAGCTAATTCACTTGAAAACACAGGCATTGCTAAAGAAAAATTACTTGTGAATTATAACGGTGTAAATCGAGATATATTTTATCCAAACACCCAATCAACTAATGAAAAGCGTATTATATTTGTTGGTAGTTTAATCCCCACGAAAGGCCTAAATGAGCTTGTATTAGCTTTTACCGAAGTGCAAAAATACCATCCTGATGCAATCCTAGATATTATAGGTGAAGGTCCGTTAAAAGAATCGATTAACCAATGTACTCAAGCAGAAAGTTTAAATATTAATGTACATGGTTCAATTCCATTAAATGTTGTGGCTGAAAAGATTAGAGCCAGTTCGTTGCTTGTTTTGCCAAGCTACCGAGAAGGCGTACCTAATGTATTACTTGAGGCTTTTGCATGCGGAGTTCCCGTTGTTGCTACTGCTGTTGGCGGTATACCGGAAGTAGTAACTGAGGATGTAGGATTGTTGGTTGAATCTAAAAATACAGCTCAACTAGAAAAAGCAATTACCGAAGCTCTAACTATTGAATGGGAAAAAAGTAAAATATTGGAGCATTCGAGAAGGTTTGATTGGCAAAAAAACGTAGAGTGTGTTCTACAAAGAATGGAAGTAGCCTAATGCAATACCTAAAAAGTGATATAAAACGTAAAAAACAAATTTTAATGGGCGAAGGATATCAAGTATCTACCTTTAGAACCTTAGTGAGTGACGGCACTTCGGCTAACTTTCTATACAGAATTACCCAGTTTTTAATGAAGTACCGTTTATCTCCTATTGCGTTAATTACCCTTTGGTTAAATAGAGTGATTAATGGCTGTGTTATTGGCGCTCAAGCAACGTTTGATAAAGGCTTTGTTATAATGCATCCTGTAGGTGTAGTTATAAATTCAAAAGTATGCGGTGGAATCGATATTACCGTTGAAAGTGGTGTAGTTATTGGTGACGAAAAAGGCAAAGCTCCGCTATTAGGGAATAACATTTTTATTGGAGCAGGAGCAAAGATTATTGGTGGTATTACTATTGGTGACAACGTTAAAGTTGGTGCTAATGCTGTTGTAATTAAAGACGTGCCGAGTAATGTAACTGTTGTTGGTATTCCCGCAAGAATAATTAATAAATCTCAGGAAAAAAAATGCTAACCCTATTTTGGATCTCTTTAGCGCTATTGGTATATTCGTATTTTATTTTCCCTTTATTGTTGAAGATATTTGTGACGCCAAAAAGTATTGTAAGTGCTGATCTTAAAGAATACCCTGATGTTGATATTATTATTGCAGCGTATAACGAAGAGTCATGTATAAAAGAACGTATTGAAAATGCTTTAGCTCAAAATTATAAAGGCAATTTAAATGTTCTTGTTGCATCCGACGGTAGTAAAGATAATACCGGTGCTATAATTACAAGTTTCACTGATCCCAGAGTTAAAGCCTTTAATTTTGAAGAGAACCGAGGGAAAATATCAATTCTTAATGATCTGGTTTCTGAATCAAAAGCAGAATTCTTAGTTTTCACTGATGCAAATACCGAATTTGAAACTAATGCCGTTAATATACTGATAAACAGTTTTTCTGAAAAAACAGGTGCAGTTTCTGGCGAGCTTATATTAATTACCGATGATGGTAACCAAAATAAAGATGGTCTCTATTGGAAGTACGAACAATTCCTTAAAAAATGTGAGTCTGCGCTAGGTGGTATATTAGGTGCAAACGGTGCTATTTATGCCATTCGAAAAGAGTTATATATCCCTTTATCTAAAGACACGATTGTTGATGACTTTTGTATTGCAATGAATGTTAAAAAGCAGGGCTATGAGGTTTTATATAATGATAAAGCAATAGCTTCTGAAGAGGTTGCCCCATCTTTATATGATGAAGTAGGTCGTCGAGTAAGAATTGGTGTTGGTAATTATAAAGCTTTTAATAGTAATTTATGGGCTTTATTGCCAACACAGGGGTGGTTTAGTTTTTGTTATTGGTCTCATAAAGTTTTTCGATGGTATGCGCCTCATTTAATGATTTTAGTATTCATATCTAACTTATTTTTATTAAGTAGCCCTTTATATATGATTTTATTGATTGGGCAAATCGCTTTTTATGCAACTGGATGGCATGGAACAAAAAAAATTAGTCAAGGTATTAAAGTTGGTAGTATAGTCGCTATTATTAGCTTCTTTTTATCTATGAATACGGCATTAGGCAAAGGCTTTTTATTATTTTTAAAAGGTCAAAAGAACGGCGGTTGGCAACGAACAGCAAGACAAGGGGAAACTAAATAATGTTAGGCTTTATCACGGTACTATTATTGTTAGCCGCAAGTACTTTATTTTGGCTAGTATTAAAAAAGAAGAATATGAATCTTTGGTTTTTTTCATATTTAAAAGGTCTTTTTAATAAACCTTACACGAACAAACCTATCCATGTTTTATTTTGTTTTGTTGATCATTATGAACCGCAGTGGAGGAATGATGATATTGAGATTGAACGTGCTAGAGTTGACCGGTGGTTTAAAGATTATCCTTTAATGGCTGAACAGCATAAAGATTCCGATGGAATTATGCCAAAGCATTGCTTTTTCTATCCACAAGAAGAATATCGCCATGAACATTTAGCTAAATTATCAGACATGTGCTTTAGAGGTTTTGGTGAAATAGAAATACATTTACACCATCATGACGATACTGCTGAAAATTTCTCTGCAGTAATGACAAGTTTTGCTCATACATTGCATCATGATCATGGTGCTTTACCTGTACATCCAGAAACAGGGCAAATAATGTACGCATTTATACATGGTAATTGGGCATTAGATAACTCATTACCAGACGGAAGCCAGTGTGGAATTGATAACGAGTTAAGTTTATTAAAAGAAACCGGTTGTTATGTGGATATGACATTACCATCAGCCCCGAGTCCAGCTCAAACAAAGAAAATTAATTCTATTTATTATGCAACTGGAAAACCAAACGAATGCAAGGCGCATGATGATGGGGTGGATGTTGAAGTAGGAAAAGATCCATCAGGAGATTTAATGCTTATACAAGGTCCTTTAGGACTAGCAATGAAATGGCGTACACCTAAAGGCTTACCGAGGATCGAAAATTCTGATATTCGTAAAACAATGCCACCAATTAAATCTCGTGTAGATCAATGGATAAATTCTCATATTCATGTAAAAGGTAAGCCTGAGTGGGTGTTTGTTAAAATTCATACGCATGGTACTCAAGAGGGAGATATGGATACTTTACTTGGGCAGCCCCGACATGAAATGCATACTTATTTAGAAACAAAATATAATGATAAAGAAAACTATTTTTTGCATTATGTATCGGCAAGAGAAATGTATAACATAGCTAAGGCCGCTGAAGCTGGTAAAGAAGGAAACCCAAACTTATATAGGGATTTCATACTTAATAAGCCATTATTTAAAGCACTATAAGTATAAAGCCATATGCTTCGACACAGACTGAAACAGATAACTAAAAAAACATTAAGATTAACAGGCTTATATAATATTTTGTGGAGGTTTATTCCGAATGGTGTATACGTTTTTAACTACCACCGAATAGGGGATAAAAACACCTGTGAATTTGACCGTGAAGTTTTTTCATGTACAGCTGAAGGTTTTGATCAACAATGCCAATTCATTAAAGCTAACTTTAAGGTTATTTCTTCAGAGGAGTTAATCAGTATTCGCAAAGAAGGTAAGTGTGAAAGCAATAAATACGCCTTGATAACATTTGATGACGGATATATAGATAATTACAGTGAAGCTTTTCCTATTTTAAAAAAATATAATATACCTGCTACTTTTTACGTGGCAACTAATTTTGTCAATAATGATTTAATACCTTGGTGGGATGAAATCGCTTATATTTTGAGGAAGTCTCAGGGTATGAGCTACCAATTGCCGACACAGTCTATTACTTACGAATTAAAGTCAGACGAAATAGAATCTGTTATTAGTCGTGTTATTTATGACGCTAAGCGATTACAGAGTGTTACAGTTATTGAAGTGCTAGACGATATACGATCGACATTTTCGTCGTATTTAGACGATTTTAAAAACCAAAAACATAATCTATTTATGAATTGGGAGCAGTTAATAGAGATGAGTTCATCAGGTATGAAAATTGGTTCTCATACGCTATCACATCAAATGTTATCGCAATTATCTGATGTATCCCAAGAGTACGAATTAATGCACTCTAAGAAAATAATAGAGGATAACCTCACGGGAAAAATTGAATCCGTCGTTTATCCTGTAGGGAGAAAGCATTGCTATACTGAGAGAACTTGTCAATTGGCAGCATTATCTGGGTATACATTTGGCTTTAATAACGAACCCGGCCGTATTACTAATACCTCTAACCCTCATGATTTAAATCGTTATTGTATCGGGTCTAATGATATTGTAGAGCTAAAATTGACCGTACTTTTTCACTTATAATGGTGTATCATTCACACTAACTTTATTGTACTAAATAATCGAAATATATTATTTTTTTAGGTGTGCAGATGCGTATTCTACATGTAGTTAGTAGCCTTAATGTTGGTGGGGCAGAACGATTTGTTATAGATTTAGCGATAGAACAAAATAATTCACTAAAACTCAAACCTAGTTTTTTGTCTATGGGGAAAAAAGATGAACCCCTAGAAAGAGAAATAGAAAAAACATATTTACACTTATTTCATGCAACAAGTATTAAAGAGCTAAAAATAATCCTCAAAAAATACGATGTTGTTCATGTACATAGTAGTCATTGTTTATTGCGGATTCTTTTAGCTAGCCTATTTAACCCTATTCGTGTTGTTTATACGCGCCATAATGAAAAAGTTCATACATCTATCAAATGGAGATTAGTTTACTTATTAGCTTATTATAAGCTTCATAAAATGGTGTTTGTAGCCGAAAAAGCTAAATCGAAATATCTCAAAGTATATCCTAAGTTTATAAGTAAAGCGCAAACTGTATTAAATGGTGTACTTCCCATAGATAAGACAAAAAACAAGAGTGATCGTATACGAATATCTCATGTCGGGCGTTTTGTCCCACTGAAATCACAGCATGTGCTTATCGAAGCTCTTGAGCAACTACCTGATAACCTTAAAAGCAAAATTGACATATATTTTTATGGTACAGGAGAGTTGTTAAATATAAATAAAGAACTCGCAAGCTTAAAAATACCAAACGTTACAGTGAACTTTAAAGGTTTTGTGACTGATCGTAATGAAATATACAAAAATACTGACATATTAGTTGTTACCTCTGAAACTGAAGGTTTATCTTTGGCTATTCTTGAAGCTTTAGCTAGCGGAACACCTGTTATTGCTAGTAATGTTGGTGGTAATCCTGAGCTAGTTAAAGATAATGTTAACGGATTCCTTTATGAATATTCGGATTATCATACTTTAGCAAGGAAGATTATTGCATTAATTGAAAATCCAGCGCTATATGAAAAATTTAGTATCGAGAGTGTCAGATTATATCGGCAGGGCTTTTCTATGAGTAAATGTGCAAAGCAATACTTTACTTGTTACCAATATGAATAATTTATAAAACATGAGAACTTCTGTACAAGCAGCAATGTCAGCAATTAATTTATATAGTGAGTATTTTTTAGGACTTATTATATCTTTAACAATCGCTCGCAATTTAACGACCGATGATTACGGCGTATATTCAAGTATTATATGGATTTCAGGATTAGTCACGCTCGCAATTAACTCAGGATTAGGTATAAATGCTACTAAGTTTATTGCAGAATTTACTAAGCGTGATCCCAAATCTCTGCCAGCTATAGTTGCGTATTTTTGGAGAATTCAGCATATTCGTATCCTTATTGTTAGTGCTATCGCCTTAGTTATATTGCTATCTAGTTACGGTAATACAAATATAGAGCCATGGTTATTAACTACGCTTTTCATTTGTGCAGTCATTAAAGCCGATTATATGTTTAGAATGGCTGTTTTTAAAGGAGTAAAAAAGTTTGATGTTATTGCTAAAACTAGTGTAATTGCAAATCCTTTTAACATTGCTTTAGTTTTATTATGTGCATATCTAGATGCAACATTGAATAATTTTATTTTAGTGTATTGTGTTGCATGCTTAATATACGGTGTAAGCGCTCGGCTTTATACAAAGCAATTACCGAGTAGACAATGGGACAATGGTATTGTTCAGGAGCATAAAAAAAGAATAGTCATTCAAATGTTATCTGCAACTGGAATAGTGTTTTTTGGTACATTGATATTTAAACAAAGTCAGGTGTTAGTTTTAGAAAAAAGTGACTTTTTTACTGAGGCAGGGTTCTTTAACATTGCTTTTCTATTGTCTACAGCCGCAATCACGCTGGTTCCTGGTATTTATCAAGAAATACTTCTACCTAAAATAACTGATGCAGTTGAAAATGGCGATGTTAAGAGTCAAGTAGAGCAAGCCGAACGTTATTTAATAACATTATCTATGGCAGTAGCTATACCTATGGTTATATATGCTGATGTAATTATTGAGGTGCTATATGGTGAACGGTATCAAGAGGCCGCTTTTAGTTTACAAATCATGGTCGTTCTGAAAGCAATTATGACATTAAATCAAGGTGCTAACTTAACGTTAATTAGTCATGATAAACAGTTTGATATGGTCAAAGTTAATGCTGGAATGTTTGTTTTTGCAATGATCCTTAGCCTTTTTATTGTGCCGTTTATGGGGCTAACAGGTGCTTTAATTGTGTACGGAACATTAGTGTTTATACTTCTATTTTCATATAGTATGTTGGCAAGAAGCTGTAAATACAAAATGATTTCTGTAAATAATTTATTAAGAATTATAGTTCCTGCACTTATTTCAACAGGAGCTCCTTTAATTATAAATCAATTTTTATCGGGGATTTTATCTTCTATTATCGGGTCTATTAGTTTTGTTGTTTTATATTTTTACTTGCTTTTTATTTTTAGAGGTTATGATAGGTCGGTAGTGTATATATTAAAGCAAATAGAGCCTAAATCTCCGAAAAAAATAAAGGTATACATTAATTGGGGAATAAAACAGCTAATGAATACAAAGTGACTCCTTTGACTGTTTTATCTATAGTAACCCTAATTCGGGATAAGTAATTATGCCTAATATTGATATTTAATCACCTACATCGTTGCCTACATGGATGCAGGTATTTGGTTTTTATCGGGAATAAAAATGCCTTATGCGAATAAACTCCAACATTAGGAAGCAATGAATGTATTATTTTGGATAAGTATTTATTTGAATTTTCATCTTTTACTTATAAATCATAAGATTAAAAAAATCATTATCCCGAGTTCGGGTTATAGTAGTCAATTGAAAGTAACTATTGAAGGGGAATTCTATAGGTATTATTCATGCTCGAATTTAAGCAGACAATATCCCCTAAAAATTGGGTAACTGTCAGATTAGGTCTGAGCTACTACAATGACACTATAACAAATCATTTTCGCGCTCGTAATAGCCTGTTTTATCACCAAAGCCTGCTTTAGCTATTACCTTTTGCATAGCAAAGTTATCTTCTTTAGTATCTATGAAAATATTTTCAATAGCGTATTTCGTAAATAATACTTGTATACAAGATTTCAAGCTATATGTAGCAATTCCTTTTCCTTGAAAATTAGGATCTGTGTTAACCGGGCCAATTACACAATCATTCTTTCTAATGGTGTAATGATTACAATACCCAAAAGTAACCTCTCCATCAGAAACTATATTATCACCCATACGAGTAAAGTAGATAACCTTACGAGTAATTAATGTTTTTAAAAATAATTTAAATAAGGTGTTAGATATCTTAAAATAATTTATAAGTGGAAATAGATGCAGAAAAAAATCTAAAAAATTTGAAATAGTAAAAAATGACAATTCTTTATTCTCTATGTCATTATCTTTTAGTTCGATTGTATTTACATTCAGCTTATAGATATACTGTTTTGGCATTATAGACTCCAAATAACGCGATGAGGTAAAAAGCTAAACTTTTTCTTAAACCTTTTCAATGTTGGTGATGCACCTATATAGCCCCCATAAGTATATGCCTTGATATGTGTGTGATTTTGAATTACATACTCAGCAATAGATGTTATCAAAAGTGGTGTAACACCATTTTTTTGGTGATCTGCATGACCATAGTAATGTGATAGCTCAATAACATCTCCTGCTAAAAAACACCCTGCGTAAGCAACTAATTCATTTTTTTCACTGAAGACTCCAAAATATGGATAATCATGAGTATTGGTTTTACTTTTTGGGTTGCTGTGTTTTGTTGGGCGTTTATTTACAAAGTCATCCGGCATTTTGCCTTGACGCACAGACGTAGATTTACGGATATCCCATACACCATCTAAATATTCATTAAAATTAATTCGCTCAAACGTATATCCAAGCCTTTTAGCTTTTTTAATATTGCGTCTACCTGAGCTTTCAATACCCTTTAAATAAAGTTCAAAATCACCATTTAATTCACAAACAGCAACACCTCTTGTTAGTTTACCAAATAAAGGCATTTTAGGGTGTTTAGCTGTAGCATCTTTATAATATTTGCGTGTCATTGACTCAAAGAAAGGCTCATTTCCTTTAGTTTTATCTAATTGAAGAGATAATTGAATTGTCGGGCTATTGAATACTATATGATATAAATTTTTAAAAGATTGATACTTTTCTGATAAATTCATTAAAATCTATTCCTAATTTGATTGTGAACCTAAATCATTTGAGTTGATATAAATAATTCAATTATAATGATATTTGAGTTGGGTGCACAAACTAAATATCACAAACCAATCTTTGATAAACATATACCCATTATCACTCAAGATGCGTATTTCAGAGTGCTTGAATTTATATCGTTCAAGCGCTTCTCCGATGGGTCTAAAAACAATTTATGCATCGTTATTAACTTTAGTCAGGGAATAACCATGACGTAAACTTAATGCCTTGCATACATGGATGCATGTACTTAGGTTTCGTTTGGAACGTGAAATCTGTGCGTAAATTGTTTTTAGTTCCCATTGAAACCTACATCTTGAATGATAACGGGTATATATCTACGTTATGCATCTTATATCCATTAAAATTAAAAAACGCGCTATTAATAATTGATAAGCCATAAAATATACGCTCATTATATATTATAAAGCGTACTTTTTGCTAAAGGCTTTGGAGCCATATAGATAAACATTGTAAAAATCTAGATGTATGAATAAAAATGAAGCTTTAGAATAAATTACTAAAAAACTTTGTTTAAGCTGACCTTTATTTAACCGGAAATTTGGTTCAAGTCTAAGCTACTGTAAACCATTCTTATAATCACTGGACAATGACTGTTCAGAAACTTATCCTCTATATTAATAGATAAATATAAGGGTAATAAATAATTTAATGCAAAAAAAAAATTTAAACGCTCAAACGTTCAGAATGCGTGATATTAACCTAGATGCTGTAAAAGGATTGTTAATCTTATTTATTGTTATAGAGCATAATTCACTTTTAACTGATAATTACCTTTGGATACGCCCTTTTAGCGATGCATTTGCTGCGGCCTGTTTTCTAACTTTTACTTTTATCTGGCCTATTAAAAATACTGTCTCATTCACTGCGTATTGTGATAAACATTTTTCATATTGGTGGCCTTTTTTTCTATTTGTCACATTTACAAGTATCTTAAATTTATTTTTTTATAATGTTAACTCTATTGATTTCTTTTCAATACAATACTTAAAGGCGTTATTCATTTCGTCACCTTCAGATATCAAAGTTGCTTCTGGCTTTATGTACTTTTGGTTTATACCGTGTCTTTGTGCTCTATATGTATTAAGATTTTTTGAACAAAAGGTGGGGAGCTATTCTTTCTTTATAACTATACCATTATGGGCAACAATTGGTTTAATCGATGAAAATATATTAATTAATATACCATTTTCTCTACATGTTATTGCCTTCATATTCTTTTTAGGCCAATTATATTCTCGGCTTAATGGCTTTTTATTATTGCGTAATAATAAAGTTAAATACATTATTGTTATTATCTTTTTGGGATTTTCGATTGCTACTCCTTTTGTTGGTTGGGAGTTGTTTTTAGCTGCAGGTGTAATTCCTTCATTTAAGGAGCCTTTACTTTTACTTTTTTATTCAATATTTATTTTGATTGCTATTCCCGGACTCTATCATTTAACATATATGTTACCTAAATTTTTAGTGAAGTTTTTCAGCTATTTAGGAGGGATTAGTTTAACTATATACTTAATACATCCAATATTATATATACTTATGACTCAGATATTAAAATTGATTAATCACCCAGAATTATCATTTTTAATCACCATTAGTGGATGCTTAATTATAGGGTACACTATTGAACAAACATCCACGTTTAAAAAAGTTTTATTTCCTAAAACATTAAGTTCTTTATCCAAAATTGGAAAGTATAAATGATGGGATATTTTATTCTCGCGCTTACAATTGTTATCTATCTCATACGTCCTGCTGAGTGGATTTCTGTATTGCATTTTAACTGGAATATGCTTCTTACTGCTTTCGGTATTATCATCATATTTTGGTCATTTCTAAATAAAAGTTACCAAGATAAATATGATAGAAGCACTCAATTTTTAATTTTATTTGTTTGTTCGATGTTACTTTCCAATATTTTTAATGGGCAGTTTTCAACTATCGGTAATTATTTGTCTCAGATGATATTTATTTTAGTGGTTTATTCTTTGGTGCAACTTTGCATTAATACAAGATCACAGGTTGATAATTTTATTTTATTAATTGTATTATTAATTTTATTTATTTGTTATCAGTGTTACCTACAAGTTACTGTAGGTATGAGCTGGGGAGGGTTAGAACCTCTTTCTCGAGGTTTAGTTTCGAGCATTGATTCAGAAACAGGAATAAGTACACAAAGAGAATTACAAGTTATTTGGTATGGGATACTTCAAGATCCAAATGATTTAGGAATGCTTTTAATCGCATTTTCACCTTATATATTTAATCGGATTTTTTATCAAAAACTTAGTTTTATCAAAAAAATGTTTTGGTTTATTACACTATTAATCACTTGTTACACTATCATTTTAACTAATTCTCGTGGTTCAATGTTGTCTCTTATAGGTGGCCTTGGATTCTTTTATATCCTTAAAAAACGTTCAATGACTGGATATATTTTAGCAGGGGTTGTTACTATTGCTCTATTGTCTTTAGCTCCATCAAGAATGGGAGAATTAGGCAGTGGAGATCATAGTGCTATGGGCCGTGTTTATGCCTGGATACTTGCTCTTGAACTGTTAGCTATGAATCCTTTATTTGGTATTGGAGCAACACACTTTTTAGATTACCATAGCCTTACAACACATAATAGCTATGTGTTAGCAATGGTTGAAAATGGTATTGTTGGTTTTTTTGGTTACTGTAGTCTGATTTCTATAGCTGTTTATACCATGATCAAAGTAGCCTATTCTTTGGAAGATAAACAACGTAGTACGGAAGTTATTTCGTTGGTGAGTGGTATGATAGGTATTCTCATATCTATATTCTTTATTTCTCGTACATACGCATTATTACCTTATTTATATATAGCGATTATGATGGTATATATTAGAGTTTATTGTCCTGAACTGCATAGTAAGCATATTAAATCTTTATCGTTTCTAAAGTTGGGAATTATAAGTTTCGGTTTTATTATATTTGTGTACATATTTAATCGATTGGCTACAAGTATATTAAGCTAAATTTTTACCTAATGGTTAAACAGCATTAAACCTAACAGCAAGTCGATAATCATTGAGCTTAGGGTTTATAGCTTTAACAGCTTTTACTGCGTATGAAAGTACGGCATGGAAGGCTAATACTGACATCTAGATTTAAATTGCTTTTAGCGTGCAACTTTTTTAAACGCCGATTTTTATCTTTGAGCTCTTCATTCTTGCCATATATGATGCCCTTCATACCACCGAATATAGAACAATGAGTTCTCAGGGGATGTTCACGGAATCGTCTGGAGGAGAGGGCTTATCTTCGTATAATTTATCTGGCAATCCTCGGCCTAATTGAGCAATAACTCAGGTATCGAGGACGTTCCCAGTAAACTTTTTTGCAACTATTTCATCTTTATAATTGATGCTAAAGTGAAATTTAAATCTATCCTCAAAGTGTCTTTATCTCGTAGTCTATAGCATGTGTTAGGGGGTTGACCTGAGCACTATTCTGTTAGTGTGAAGCCTAGACAATAAACTAATGAAGATTCAAAGCCTTTTGGACGTTTTATTCGTGCATTAACTATTGGGGTATTTGGATCTTTATTGAAAAGAATTATATATTTAGTTTGTGATGCTTCAATAGCCAATCCAGTAATATTTCCTTCTAGAATATAAGAATTTTCTGTTGTCATTTTAATAGGAGTTAAAATTAAGTCTTCTACTTTACTTGTATCGATAGATGCGAAGTTTAATGTAGTAATAAACTCAGTTTCTGATTTCGGAACTTTATTTGACAGTTCAAAATGCCATTTTCTCTGGTTATCAGGTGCTTGATATTGATTTGATGAATCCCAAAGATTTTTTTCATTAATAATATTTATTGTAGGGTTTTCAGGACTTATCACTTGATAAACTAGTGAGGTGTCTTGTGACTCAATATGATAACTGTTTAAGGCACTATCTATTACTTGAGGTTCTTCTTGAACGTGTTGAATCACTTTGACCCAACGACTATATGTAGAGTCTTCCGTTAGTATTACATTATTATAATGCTGCAGGTCTCTTACTTGTGTATTATCAGTAATTACATGGTCATATACTATTACAGTGCTTGGTTTGATAAATGCTAATTGCCTGTTAACTAAAGAGGTATAATCAGTTCCCCAATAACCAATCATATTATAAACATCAGTAGCTTCTGCGGATATCAGAGTGACATTATCATCATCATATAATGTATGGTATTTAGGATCACCTTTTGGTCTTCGAGTTGGGTTACTTGAACCATCATCCACATTTTCAATTAAAATTGTATTATGAGCGCGACTTGATTCGGAAACACCAGCGTAGCCGGTAGTTTCTTTTGTGATCCACTGACCTTTGTATGCTATATCAAAGCTTAATGCATCTTTGTGCTCATGATCCACTCTGATTTTTCGATTAATGAAAAATAAATTGGTCGCTTCATTCGTCCAGTCACTTCTAGATGAAATTAATCCAATACCTTCAGCATAGTTTAATGTACTTATTTGAGGAGCGGCTTCATAAGAAGTCAATTCAGGGGAGTGAAACAATAAACGGTTAAAAGATGTTACCATTGATCCTATTTTAAACCCTTCTTTATTAATTAACTTGTTGAACCAATTGTTTATTAAAGCTAAATCATTAGTATCCTCTAATATGGCCATCAAGGCTAATGCGAATTCATATCGATAATCATCAGATAATGAATCGTAATCAATAGCCTGTTCTTCAGAACCGTATTTATATACGCCACTTCCACTTGCTAAAGTTTGATGAATTAATGAGTGAGTGGCCTCTCGTGCATAGTTTATAGGGTAAGGTATACCTCGTTGTTCTTTATTAATTAAAAACGTTTCAATCCAATGTCTTTGTGTGTTAGGGCTATAGTCGCTTCCTTCAGCCCAAGCGCCTCCTTTCATTATATTTTTCATATAATAATTTACAACAAATCGTTCCAACATGTTGTCAGCAGCACTTAATGTTTTTTGGCCTAATAGATAATGCTCACTCGTATCTGATAATACGGTGCCGAGCAATGTAAGGTTGTGCGTTAAAGATGTGACATCATCGGTATCTTCGAGTCTAAGAGACTCAAAATTATTATCAATATCAGCGTAGCTTAACCAATATTCTGACCAGAGCTTTAAAATATTTTCTATTTTCTTTTGTTCTTCTAAAGAAATATGATCTTTAATCCAAGAGTACCCCATAACAGCCCAACGAGCACCCGATCTAAATAGATTTCGGCTTTGATAATATTCCCATCCTATATCTGGTTCTGAGAAGTATGCGTGCTGTAGCAATTCAGCAGCTCTATTTATGTACTTTTGATCTCCTGATACATAGTAGGCTAATGCGAATGCCGCGGCATATTCACCAGCATTATAAGGTACTTTTTCGTAGTAATTTGAGATTGTAGTGGTTAAAAGGTTCCATACAGTATTGTCTTGACGTATTTTTCTTGCCACCTCGTCAATTCTATTTTGGGTAAGTAAAATAGAATGAGGTGAAACTTCAACTACGTTAACTGGGACGTTAATTGGAGTGTTAACTGGAACGGTATCATTAACAGGAACTACAACTGTAGTTTTTATAAGTGGTATCGTTCTTTCCTTTGCTTCTATTGTAGTTGTCAATAAAAAGCTAAAAAAGCAAAAGAGAAATAAATGTTTTTTAAATAAAAATAACTGCATAGGTAATCCATTAATCATTAATATGAAAAGGAAGTGTTTTTAGTATAGGTAAATTAATAAATAGTACCATATTAATTGATATGAAATGCACCTATAGAATGGGGAGCTGTTCTAATTTTTCCTAATATATCCTTCTTTGGAAAATATCTTTTATTAACAGGCGATTGTACCGGTAATTTCTCTGTAGGTTTACCGTAAAATAAAACTAAACGTAAAAAAGCCTCTCTAATAGTAAACGAACCATCATCAAACTCCTGTTTTTCTTTTAACCATACTGGAGTTATTAGAGAGTTTACTTCAGGTAAATGAGGGTCATCATTAATAAGGAATTTATCATCACTTGGGTTTACTTTATCAAAGTAAGATGATGGGAGCTCATTGATACCATTAAAAATTATATTATTATTCATTGAAAAATCATCTAATTGATTAAATAAAACGTCAGAAAAATCATTTGTATCATTTGAACTTTGTTGTCCCATAGTTCCTGTTTTATCACTCCAAATATTATTAGAAAGCGTAAGGTTGGTATTTATTTTATTTGCTCCTTCTTTATTAACTCTAAGAGCATAGGCATTACTGGGTAAGTTACCTGTGATAGTATTATTGTAGAAGTTTATATTTTTAGCCCCTTTGAGACCAAGAGGGGAGCGCATAGGATAAGAACTATTACCTATCATTAAATTATTGTAAATATTTACATCTGAAGCCTCATAGTATGGTTTTCCATCTTCACCTATAAGCACAAAACCGTGTCCTTCACTCCCTTGCCAATTTAAAAAAACATTTCTTGTTAAAGTGATGTCCTTAGATCCTTTAAAACGATCTTCATTATCGTTGCTATCTTTAATAACTATAAAACTAGATGATTTTTTGGTAATTGTTCTATTGCTTTTTGCAAAATCATTAAAAAATATATTATCACTTACGGTAACGCTAGCAACGCTATTAATATCAATGTGTTCATCTGAATCCCCTTGGTTATAAAACATGTTACATTCAATATTAATATGTTCTGCGCCGTAGTTGATTTTTAATAAGTCGTTATTAAAACTATCATGGATAATATTATTTCGAATATTTATATGATGGACATTTTGAGTACCACCACCGTCGATATGTAAAACTAATGGTGAAGATAAATCAGAATTATGTGTTATTTCAAAACCTTCTATTGTTATGTTTGAGGCATTTCCAACAAATGCTATTACACGTTTGTCGTTAGTTAATTTTGCCTGATAAGGATATTCTGACTTTATTAATAATCCTTTTTCAAATGGCCTTTTAAATTTAAGAGAACCTTCATAGATGCCTTGGGTTACAATAATTATACTCCCATCAGGAACTCGGCTAGCAGCAACATCTATATTCTTCCATGGTTTTAATCGGCTACCATCCCCTTTATAATCTTTACCGTGAGGTGATATGAAGTAGATGTTATTACCAGATTGAAAATCTTGTTGGCAAATTTCAGATGATGATTCTGCGTTTGAATAAAAAGATAAAAAAAAGCAAAAAAAAGCAAAATTTCTATACCGTATAAAGTTACGTGATCTCATATTGAGTCTTTTTCGTCCTAATAGTAATTAGCATGAATAAAGGAAGTTGAAACAAGATCCGGCAGTTAGCCGAATCCGTAACTTATATGTTTTTAAAACGAATTAAGCCCTACTATTTAATATAGGAACGGAAAGATTGAGTGTATTGTAGCAAGTATGATCTGTTACCAAAATTACAATATCGGACCAACTGTCCACTTCAGAAAGTGATTTGATACGCTCACAGTTCCATGATGGTACATAAGGATCATGATATTTAACGTTTACACTTTGTTTCTTAAATTCCTCGAGTATATGTAGTGCTGGAGTTTCTCTACAGTCATCCACATTAGCTTTATAAGCAACGCCTAAAATGGTTATATTGTTTCCACCTGTGCTTTTTAAAAGCTTTATAGCTTGTGAAGCTACAATAAGAGGCCTCTCATCATTAATTTTACGTGCTAAACGAACAAATTCACCAGCCTTTGTACTTTCTACTAAAAACCATGGGTCAATTGGAATACAATGTCCTCCTACTCCTGGACCAGGGCTTAAAATATTTACTCTTGGGTGTCGGTTTGCTAAGCGAATAACTTCATGTACATTAACATCTAATTCAGTACATATTTCTGCTAGTTCATTAGCAAACGCAATACCTACATCACGAGAAGTATTCTCTACTAATTTAATGCATTCTGCGGTAGTTAAGTCAGTTAAAAATACTTCGCCATTTACAAAACTTTGATATATACGTTTTACTTTTTGTTGCGCTACTTCGTTAGATGCACCAACTATTCTGTCGTTATTTACTAGTTCAAATAATGTTTGTCCTGGTATAGCTCTTTCAGGGCAATGCACCACATCAATTGTAAGGCCTTTTTCAGCAAATCGTTTTTCTACAGCTAGGCTAGTTTGCGGAGAAATTGTTGATTCTACAATCACTATTTGTCCATTTTTAGCCACTTCAGCAATTGCATCAACAGCACTAAAAACATAACTGCGATCACAGCTGTTTTTTTTGTGTGGGGTTGGTACTGCTATTAGGTATGTGTCACTTGATGGGATTGATGTAGAGCCTTTTAAAAAGCCTTGTGATACAACTTTCTTTAATAGCTCAGGCATGCCTACTTCATCAAACGGACATTCAGCGTTATTGATAGCGTCTACTTTTTCTTGACTTAAATCTACTCCTGTAACCGAATATCCTGCTTGGGCTATTAAACTAGAAATGGGTAGGCCCATATATCCCATACCGATTACAGCTATAGTTTCGTTACGGGGGACAATAGTTTCCGCCTGGTCAGCGTCTTTACCTGTAACAACATCAATAATATACTCAGCCACGCGACCATCGCCAAAAGGGTTATCCCATGCAAGCTTTTCTTTAGCTGATAGCCATTTGTCCGCGGCAGCAATAGCTTTTTTTGCATTTCTGCCAACAAGAACATTTGCTCCTACTTCAATTGACTCAGGCCTTTCTGTATTTTCACGTAAGGTGATACAGGGGACACCCAATAAGCAAGCCTCTTCTTGAATACCTCCTGAATCAGTTAAAATTAACTGAGCATGTTTTTGTAATTGTATAAAGTCTAGATATCCAATTGGTGGAAGAAGTTTAAGGTAGTTAGGAATATCAATGTTAAACTCTTTTAGCTTAGATTGAGTCCTTGGGTGAATTGGCCAAACAATTGTTTGATTATATTTTTTGTGTAATTGATTAAATAATTCAAGTAATTCAAGTAGGTTAGCTGGTATGTCTACGTTGGAAGCTCGATGTGCAGTAACTAAAAAGTATTTTTTTGATTCTAAATTTAATTGGTTCAAAATATCACTTTTTGTTGCAGATATTTCTAAGTGCTGAAACAAAGAATCAGATACTGTATTTCCTACAGTGTAAATCTTTTCTTTATCAATACCTTCTTTTTGAAGAATGACTTGTTGATTAGGGCCTACAGCAAATAAATAATCACTTATGTGATCGGTCATAATTCGATTGGTTTCTTCTGGCATAGAGCGATCATAACTGCGCAACCCTGCTTCAATATGACCTACTTTGATACCAAGTTTTGAAGCTGCTAAAGCTCCTGCCAAGACCGTATTGGTATCGCCTTGGACTAATACAATATCAGGTTTTTCATCTACGAGTATGGGCTCCATTTTAATTAAAATGTTGCCTGTTTGGTTACTATGGAGACCTGAACCTACGCCTAAATTATAGTGGGGTTTGGGTAATTCAAGTTCTTTGAAGAAAATACTGTCCATTTCTTCAGAATAATGCTGATTTGAGTGAATAATGAAATATGGGATGTTTCTGTTTTTGCATTCCCGTATTACTGGTGCCATTTTTATAATTTCAGGACGAGTTCCTACAACAATACCTATTTTCATTTTTTTCTCTATCATTATATTTGAATGTAAATTAATCGTTTAAAAATAACGTTATATTATTAATAAAAATGATTATATAAAAAGTTCTACAAAGCTTATATGCTGTTATGTATGAGCTTAAACATAAAAAGACTATATTTAAAATTTTTTTAATTTATTGATAAGTTTCGTTAATCTTATTTTGAACTTATTCCGTATTAGTAAGATATTATACATCTTACTATTATGATTGCAGCCTAATTTAGCTTTATAGCTATTCTTTGGGTTACCCATCATTAAGTCGTAAAAAATTTCATTACTATTATTCATGCACCATATATGTAATGCAAAACTTGGAGATGTGTTAGCATATTTTTCTTCATCCCAACCACTTTGATAAAAACACAATGTATTATCTGATATAAAATAATAATGTATAGCTATGGGAGTGTTATTGATTATTACAGCACTTATTTTTATATTTTGGTTGTTTTTTTTTCTAAATTCATTGTGAAATTGAGAGAACTTAATATGGTTAAATGCTCCTTTCTTCCCTAGTTTAGTCCACCGTTTCTGATGGAATTTTTTCATCACTTCCCAGTAAATATCGTGGTCTTTTTCTTGCACCCATATATACTTAGCATTTAAAGCGGTTAACTTGTTTTTACATTTATTTAGTTTAGATTTATAGTTTTTACTTAATGCGGGGGGGGATGATTCCTCAGGCATATAAGTGTATTTAATACCAGCCTCGTTGATAGCTGAATTATCTATATATGAAAATAAAGCTAATAAATTAGCATCATTCAATAATGCTCTTATATTTACTTGATCAAAGTTTAATGACTCTAATTTTAAAGCTAAACTAGGAAGTAAGTATTCGTAATCGGGATGTAGGAGTATATCTTGATATTCTGAAGATACCTCACAAACTTCTGATTCACCTTGCCCTAAAAGTGTTAAAGTTTTAGTAAAAGGAAAAGTTGGCTGAGTATGAATGTAAAAAGGCGCAAAGAGCACACATTTTTCATTGTCTAACGCTATGAATAAATGTAGTGAATTTTTTTCCTTCCAAAAAGTATTTTTCCAACAGTTTATCCACTGTTGTGAGGAAAAAAGAGAAATACAGGTGTGCTTTATGCAATCTTGCCACAATAAATCGTAATGATTTAACTTTTCTATGTCAGTCTCATAGTGCCATTTTAAGGCTGAGGAGGTCATTAACTGTGTAATCATAAACTCCATCTTTATTATTTAGTGCGCCAATTTATACTTAAAATTGATTTATAATCAATTGATTAGTTCTATTTGTTTTTTAATGTTTATCAAGTTCGTTTCACAATTATCTATACATTGCAAAAAGCCCCAATGTAACTGTGTCTTTGACTGACCTTTAAGAGCTTTTAACAAACGATTAACTTTAAAATCTTTTATAGTAGACGTTTTTTGATTGTCTATTTCATATTGATAAAGAACTAAAGCGTTTTGTCTGTTTTTTGTGACTATATTTATATTCCAGTTGTTTAATAAGACGTGTTTTTTTATTTTCCAACCTAGAGGAATTAATTGATTATTAAAATGCGTAGGCTTTCCATCTAAATTAGCGCCATCAAAATGATAAGTAATTAAATTGATATTATTTACAGGGGGTAAATTTAATATACTAATTGATGTAGCATTAAATACTTCAGGTTGAGGCTGTTCTGTATTTTGAACGTGTTCAGATAAAGGTTGTTTATGTGATAACAAGTACTTTGCTGAAGTTGAAAAAATTATAAATGAAAACAAAACAAGTAAAACGTTAAATTTTACAGGTAAATAATTTTTTAAATTTACTGTAGATTTAGTGTTTAATAAATCAATCGTTGTGAGTTTATTACCCCACATAAATAGCAAGAACATAAACGGTATATATAAATACCAACCAAATGTATTATGATCTTCCATTAAACTACTTTGCATTTCGGTATAGTCACCAATAAGTATAAGAGCTGTTATTCGTATCCAATTAGTAATTAACGCCCCTAATATAGCAATTGATAAAAAGACTAATGCTTTTCTAACATTGTTAATATAAAGAAAAATAAACAGTGAACTGATAGCAAGAGAAACAATAATATAACGTAAGCCACTACAGCCATCAGCTATTTCAAAAACACCTGCAGGTATCGTTATATATTGCGCTTCTACATAAGTTGGTATTCCAGTAAAACTCATCATATAAGTAACAGCAATTACTGAAATTTCTTGCAATATGTTAGTGAGCAAGCCCCATAAAGGAAAAATGAATAATAAAAAGCAGGCAGGGAAAATAATATACCAATTAAATCGAAATAAAGTGTGAATACCCGCTACAGTAATAGCTAAAAAAGATAGCCAAAAACCAATACTTATTTGTGCATTAGAGGTAACAAATAAAGCGTAGCCTGAAGCCAATAATATGGTAATAGATAATGGAGATACTTTATCTCTATAAACCAGCTTACCAATTTCAGAAAGTTTAAAATAAAGATAAAGAACAATAAAAGGAATTAAATAAGCGTGTGAATAGGTCCCGTCATCAAAGCTGTGTCTCCATAATGTGGTTAAAATAGGGATATTTAACAGAGAAACTATTGTAAATAATAAAACTATGCCAACAAAAGGCTTATAATTGTTTGGTATATTCATGTTTTTTAGTACAACCGAGCTTTAGTGGAGAGGTTTATGAATATCTAAATTGGTGTAAAGCCATAGTCTTCTAGCTCTAATTACATCCATATCTAAAAAATATCATTTCCATTTTTAACTGTATGTTAACACTTTAACAATGTTTAACTGAAGTGACTATTAGTAATTTAATGCATATATAATTTTAGCTGTTCTTAAACTTGCTGTTATAGAAAAAGTTCTGTTAAATGTTCTATTTAGCGGTAGAATAATCAAATAAAAATTTTATGTGAATGCATTTTTCGCTTATATAATAAACTGATAAAGGAATTCGTAACAATGAAATTAGCAAGATTATTGATAAGTGTAGGGGTTATCTTAGCTTTAGCAGGGTGTGGAGAAAACGATACTGCACGTACTCATATTGAAAAAGCGAAAAGCTTTAAGTCTAGTGAAATTGATTCTAAATTAATCGAATTGAAAAATGCAGTAAAGCTGGAACCTAAAAATGGTGAAGCTCGGTTTTTATTAGGTGAAACTTATTTAAGCCAAGGCTTTGGTGTTGGTGCAGTGAAAGAGTTGAAAAGGGCTTATGATTACAAATTTGATGAGAATAAACTCATCCCATTACTTGCCCGTGCTTATATTCTTACTATCGCTGATGAAGACTTGTTAGATCTTGATGCAAAGGCCTCTAACTTGGCTGATGAAAAAAAGGTGCATTATTTAGCTTATAAAACTCTAGCTGCTATCCGTACGGGGAATATTGAACTTGCAAAAGAAAGTGTTGAATCGGCCAATCAATTACTTGCTAATAATACATACACACTATTAGCAAATGCTTATTTAGAAATGGCTGAAAACAAACTAAACCTTGCAAGAGGCCACATAAATAAAGCACTAGAAATATCACCATTACAAGTTGATTCAATTTTACTGTCAGGTCAAATAAGTACGGCTTTAGGTGAACATAAAGAGGCAACTGAAAGTTATTTAAAATATGCGAAATTACAACCTAAATCAAATGTAATAGTTTTATTTTTGGCACAGTCTTTATTAAAAGAAGAGAAGTTTTTAGAAGCAGAAAGATACGCTGATACCATTTTGAACGCCGCTCCTAATCAGCCTTTTGCCAACTATGTAAAGGCGATGTCTCAATTTGAATTAAAAAACTATCAAAAAGCAAAAGAACATGCTGAAACCGCACTTAAATCTCAGTTTAATCAAGGACCTTTAAAACTTATAGCAGGTGTTAGCGCATACTTTTTAGGTAATTATGAACAAAGTCATTACCATTTAGAGTCTATTGTTAAATATCTTGTTCCAGAACATCCAGCAAGAAAAATGTTTGCTGTAAGTCAATTACAATTAGGTTTGGTAGAAGATATATCTGAAACACTAGAAGGTTTTAATTCAACTACAGCAGAAGACGAAAAGTTCCTGTCATCATTAAGTTATCAATTAGCTGAATTAGGGGCTTTTGATAATGCTAAAGCTGTTGCAAAACAAGCTTTAACCAGCGCCCCTGAAGGCGCAGAACAAAACATGCGTGATGGTATTTTAAAGCTTATGCTAAATGACCCTTCAGGTATGCAAAATTTAAAAGATGCTGTTGCTTTAAAGCCTGACTTTTTAGGAGCAGAGTTAGCACTTGCTTATGCTGCTATTCAAGCTAAAGACTATGTTCAAGCTACAACGATTGCTGAAAAATGGAAAGAAAATTATCCTGATAAGCCTGGTGGATATAATGTGCTTGCTGCTGTTTATTTAAAACAAGGCTTAGCTGAAAAAGCTAAAGTTGAACTCAATAAAAGTTTAGCTATTCAAAATAATATATTTGCATTACTTGAATTAACCAATTTAGCAATAATTTCAAAGGAGTTGGATGAAGCCAAACGTATTTCTACTATTGGTGTTACGGCGTTTCCAAACAATGTAAATCTACTTCGTCAATATTATTCAGTTTTTAAAAATGATGAAGCTTTTGAAAAAATTAAAGATCTGTATAAATCAAATGAAAAAAACCAAACTGTAGGGATGTTATATACAGAGTTACTGATCAATGCGAAAAACTTTAATGAAGCGATTAACGTAATTGATGCTTATGAGACTACAGTAAAAACGCCTAAGAAATTATGGCAATTAAAAGTACTTAGCCACAGTGGGTTACAAAATATACATAAATCACAAACAATACTTGAGGACTGGATCAAGATTAATCCGTACCATATTGAACCTGTGGTCATGTTAGCTGATTATTATTCGCGTAGTAACAATATTGATAAAGCATTAAATTTATTAGATAAAGCTTTAAGAGGGCAGCACACTGATAATAAGATGTTACAAATGGGTAAAATGCAGCTTTTACTTGATAATAAAAATATAAAGGAAGCTAAGCGTTATTATAGTGAATTGAAAAAAGAAGGGATTAAACCTGAGATAACTCATGGAATAGAGGGCAAAATAGCTTTTCTTGAGCAAGATTATGCCAAAGCGAGTCTTTTATTATCTAAATTTTACACATCCTTCCCTTTGTCTAAAAATGCCATTCTCTTAGCTAACGCATATCAAGGTAACAAAGAAAAAAATAAAGCAGTTTCACTGCTAGAAAATTATCTACAAAAAAATGCTAGTGATAACAATGTTCGTGCAGTTCTTGCTAGTATTTATATAAGTGATAGTCCTAATAAAGCTATAGCTGCTTATAAACAGATTTTGGCGCAACACCCTAATAATGTTTTGGTATTAAATAATGTTGCCTGGTTAACAATGGAACAAGGTAATTTTGAGGAAGCATTAGCCTATTCTGAAGAAGCATATAAATTAGCCCCAGAATTTGTAAATGTTATAGACACTCAGGCAATGATATTGTTAAAGATGGATAAAAAGAGTGAAGCATTAAGTCTGCTAGTTAAGGCTTATGAACTGTCCGAAGGAAAAGACAATGATGTTACGTTGAATTACATTGAAGTGTTAATTGCGAATAAACGCTTGAAAAAAGCAGAGCAAATTATTAAATCAACAAATAATTTATCTAGCGTACAAAAACAGCGCATTACCGCATTACAAAATACGTTATAACCCTTAAGTTTTAATGACAATGAGAGCACAATTATAATGGAAAATAAGCATATTAAGATTTTAACGCTAACAGCAGTTATCGCTATGGCTAATTTAAGTGGTTGTGGAAAAAACTTGTCATATGAAGAGTATATTGTCGAAGCTAAATCTCAAATTGAACAAGGAGATCATGCAAGTGCAATATTATCTTTAAAAAACGCAGTTAGAATGGAGCCTAAAAATATAGAAGCACGCTATGAATTAGGTGCCGTTTATTTAAATGAAGGTGATTTGTTTTCCGCAGAGAAAGAGCTTGATAAGGCTTTAGAATTAGGTGCTGATTTTCCAGGATTATTACCTAAAATAGCTAAAGTTAAAATGCTGTTAAACAAGTACCAAGAAGTATATGAATTAGCTGATAATTCGGGGGGATATAATGATGAACAGTACGTCATGATCCTCACGTATGCAGGTTTAGCTGCTATTTCTGATGGTAAAATGGGGATGGCTGAAGATTATATTGGGCAAGCTTCAATGCTTAGTGAAGATTCATTATACAGTCAAGTCGGTCAGGCTTGGTTGAACTTTTCAGGTGAAAAGTTTGAAGATGTTTCCAACACGTTAAATAACATACTATCTCAATCGGAAGGTTTTTCTGAAGCATTACTACTTTCTGGGCATTTGCACCAAGCACAATTTCACTATGATAAAGCAATTGAAATGTATTCCGCTTATTTGAAGTTACACCCTCGACATTTTCAAGTGAAACTTTATTTGATTAATAGCTTATTAGGTGCCCAAGATTTTGAAAGTGCAGAAAAACATTTAGCTTTGCTTAATCAATTATATCAAGGTCACCCTATTGTTAATTTGTATAACGCTCAGGTTGAATATAACCATCAGAACTTCTCCGAGGCTAAGATATATGCTGAAAAAGCGATTGGTATAGATTCTTCACTCCATATGGGACAACTAATCGCAGGAATGAGTGCATTTAAACTAGGTGAGTTGGAATTAGCTTATAGCCATTTAAGTAAAATAGGGCAGTTTCTTCCTGATAATCATGAAGTCAAAAAGCTTTTAGCTATATTACAGTTACAGCTAGGCTTTGAAGATGAAGCTGAATTATCTTTTGCAGGGATGGATGCATCTAGTATTAACGATATCAATATCCTCAATGCAGCCAGTAAAGAATTTGCGAAAAAAGGGCAAAAGGATGCGGCTGAGAAACTTCTCAGTAAAATAGCAACAGCTAATCCTGAAAATAAAGATCTTGCTCTTCAATATAGCGCATTAAAATTATCTCAAGGGGATGAAAGTCAATTACCCTTGTTAGAGCAGTTAGCGCAGAGTGAGGATAAATCGGTTGGTGCGTCTCTAATCCTAGCCACTCATTATATTAACAATAAAGATTATGCCGGGGCTTTCAAAGTAGCAGAGCAACTCAAGGCAACAGAAACTGGAAAGATCAAAGGTGCTTTACTTGAAGGCTTTATTTTCGTAAGTAAAGGTGATCAAATGTTAGCTGAAAAAACATTTAATCAAATACTCATTAATGATAAAGGAAATGTTCCTGCTAATTATTACCTCGGTGAATTTGCATTTAACAGTAAAAATTGGGAAAAGGCTAAGTCGTATTTTACAACAATCCTGGAATTTGAACCTACGCATAAAGCTTCTGTAGCACGTTTGTCTTATATTAATGCACAGTTAAATAAAATAGATGAAACAATTGCTTACTTAAACGAATTACTTGAGAAATATCCAAATAATCAAGAGGTAATGATTGATTTATCTATCAATTTAAGCGCAAATGGAAAGGTTAAAGAAGCGATAAAACTGCTCGAAACCTCAGCTGTTGAGGAAAAAAGTCCTCGATATTTAAGAGGGTTAGCAAGGTTGTATGTAAGTAACTTACAGCTAAAAGAAGCTCGAGAGTTATATAAATCTTTAGTTGAACACAAACCTAAACCTATCGATCATAACATTTGGATAGAGTATGCAACCGTAGAAGAGAAACTTGGCAATGTAGAGCTAGCTTTAACCGTAATAAATAATGCGTTAAATGTTGCTGATAGCAAAGAGCAATTACTCTTATTGAAAGCTAATATGTTAATGGCTCTTAAGAGAGAGGATTCTGCTGCGACAATAATTAATGATCTATATTCTCAATACCCCAACAATAAAGATGTAATATATCTAAAAGCTCAGCTAAATTTATCAAAAAATAAAGCCAATGAAGCAAGCCAACAATTTTCTCAGTTATATGCTAAAAAACCTAGCAATGAGTTGGCGCTTAGTTGGGCTAAGGCTTCGATTCAAAGCGGAAACATTAATAAAGCTATTGAAATATTAGAAAAACATGAAAATTCATTTAGCTTGAATGATTCAAATCATGCTCTGTTAGCTGAATTGTTATTAAACGTTAATCCTGAAAAATCTCAAAAGCTATACCTCAGTTTAAAAGATAAATATCCTAATAATGTTGCGGTTTTAAATAATTTGTCATGGGCGCTTTATAATCAATCAAAATTTGAGGAGGCCTTACCTTATGCTGAAAAGGCCTACGAAATAACTAAATCAAGTACAACGATCGATACTCTTGGAACAGTATTAATAGCCAATAATACCGGCAAGTTGGCTGTTGAACTTATTAAAAACTCAGATAATAAGTCTTTTATAAATGAAAAGTTACAATTGATTTTAGTCGAAGCTTACCTTTTATTAGGGCAGAAAGCTGACGCTAAAGCCGAGCTAAATAAATTAACTAATATCCCTGAAAATCTAAAAGTTAAATATAATCATTTAGTCGGGCAACTTTAATCAAATAGGTGTCAGTATTCTTTACATGCTTTGTGTTTACTAAAAATAAAAAACATTCAATATATTGATAATTAAGTGATTTTTATTTGTGGTATGATATTTGCTTTACGTTGGTTATATGATATTTAGATTTAATGATAGCGACATCATTAATCATGATTAAACAAAAGGACATATCCATGAAAAAATTATTACTAGCTTCTTTGATCACTAGTGCTTCATTTGCTGCTTCTGCTGATGTAGTTACATTTAACGATTCATCTTTTAACGGAACTCCAGGTTCTGAAATCGTTTTTGATTTTATTGATTTTGATGCTGATTTAGCTGATGTAACACAAACTGATACAGACCATAGTGGTGATATTACAGGTACTGAAGCTTTCTCTGAGTTCGGTTCTACTGATATCGTAAACTTTAAACTTGGTGGTACACTTTTAGGTGTTGATGCTGCATATGAAGTATTTTACAACTATGCATTTTCAGGAACAGTAACAAACAATGGAACGGGTACATTAGATATCACATTCAATGCTGGTGCTTCTGGTTTATATGTTGATACAACGAATGTTGGTAACGGCATGTTTGACGGCGGAACAGAAATCGCTTCATTTGGTTTAAACACTGGCGGCTGTTCTATTAATATAACCCCAGGTGCATTACAAAACAAAGGTTTTTGTGGTATTGATTTAAGCCTTAACTTTGCTGCAGGTTACTTCTTTAACGCTAATGGTGATGATTTATCAACAACTTCAGGTGCTAAATCAGCTACTTTAATCGTAACTGTACAAGATATACTTGGTTTAAGCCCTACTTACCCAGCAATAGGTGGTACTCAAAACTTCCAAATTTCACATGACGGTAACATGACGTTAAGTGTACCAGAGCCAGCTTCAGTAGCTATCTTAGGTTTAGGTTTATTAGGTTTTGCTGGCGCACGTCGTCGTAAAGCATAATTAATCAGCTTATAAGTTAATAAAAAGCCGAACACAGTTCGGCTTTTTTGTGTCTGCTAAATAATTATGTGATTATGGCCTTATAAAAAGCGTATTAGTTGACTTATTTGTTTTTCTCTCATAATTACATATTTTTAATTCTGTTTATATTGAAATGAAATCTCATGTCTTAGAAACTTACTCAAAATAACCGAAAAAACACTATACACGCTCTAGGTTATTCCTGATTTTATTTAAGGCCGCTCCTTTTTAATTATAAAATTCAAGGCATAAAAAAGGCCAGTAACAAAAATTACTGACCTTATATTAAAAACCTTACTCTATTTAGCTAGAAGCTTTAGTTGAATAATTAACGAATGATCAGGTCATCTAATGGTTTTCTAATTGAGCGAGACTTAGGAGCCGTAGAACGTCCTAATCGAGCAAGAAATACGGTATTGTTAGCTTGTTCAAAAATAGACTCAAATAAGGCTTTCCCTTTGTTTGCATTATTAATAACGTTAATGTCTTCGGTAAATCTGATTTCATTATCAATATATCTAGAAAAAATAACAGGGGTTTGTTCTGGTTGAAAACCTAATTGTAATTTTGTAGCGGTGAGCCAAACTCTTTGCAGTATTCGGCCTACAGTAATGTATTCTTCGATAGTTTTTGGTGCTTTTTCTGCAATAATAGCAAAATGTGCTGAGCTTTTAAGGCTAGGAATAAAGTCTAACTGAAGTCGAGGTAATAAAGTACCGGCTAAATAAGTATTAGCAAACTTAACTCTTCCCCAGCTTTTAAATAACCACTGCATCATTCTGGCTGTTAGCCAGTCTACACCAAGAGCCTGTTCAGGTATTTTTGTTTCGCTGTACTGTTTATTCCAATCAATTATTTCTTTGTGTACCTTGTATGCTTCGTACATGGTTAATCGAGTTTTTGCATTACAAAAATTAAGCTTAGCGATGGCAAGTTTATCTTCTTTGCTTTCGAACCATTTAATTTTATATCCATCGGGCACTTCTTGTTCTAATTGTGCTTTTTCTGCTGCCGTTAAAGGTTGGGTTCCCATCGGCCGGCGTTGTACTGTGCGGGTTTTTATATACGGCGCTAGTTTACTCACATCAATCGTAGCGTTTTTAATTAAAGATACGTGGAACTTCAATTGAGTATCATCTGCGTAATCAGACTTGATGTCGACAGAAAAACCAAATTGACTCGCGGCAATTTCAATTGTTTCAAGTAGAGCGCCATGAGCCACATGGCTCGAGTGCCCATCTAAATCATAAACTACAGAGTCGCGTGTATCATTAGCTATAACAACAAAAGAGATGTCATTTATAAGCTGAAATTTCCAACATTGGGTGTTATCGCCACTTGGTGCCCACCTTGCTAAATTAATGATTTCTTCAGCGGTGGTTAAGGTTTGAATTGCAGCTTCAGGCGAAGCCATGGGGTTGTCAAGCAATCTTTTCTTTCCTATTTTATAAGCTAGCTTTTGTATGGGATTGTTGTTACCCATAGGTCGCCATGTTTTTTTGTATTGGTTTGTATAAGCATCAAAATGCAAGCCGTAAGGCACGTTTAAAACGTCTCCTCTATTTAAGAATATTTTTGCAACTTGAGCAGCTGTAACTCCAGCTGCAAGCTGACATCCTATAATAGTCGAGGGGCCTTTTTTATTGGCTAAATCTAATTTGGTGGGGTCTACTAAGTAAGCTTGTTGTAAAGCAGCAGGTGTTAATCCAAGAAAAAAACGTAAATATTGTTCATTTTCAGTATAGCCATCCAATTGAAAGTATTCTTCAAACGTCATTTTTCCAGGTAAGAAATTTAAGTATGCGGTTCCCATTCCAATGGGGGCGGCAGTCGTTGCAGGAATGCTTTTTTCTGCGCATAGCTTAAAAATAAGTTTTCTAGCTTCTAGAGCAAAAAAATCTAAAGAATCTACGTAGCAATCTACATCTTCAAGAAATTCGTTAGTATTCTCTGGATTTATTCCTTCTGGCCATAATTTGATTTCAATTTCAGGATTTATAGCTTTCGCCATTGATACCATAATATCAAGTTTCTTTTTATCATAAGAATTAATATTTGCGCCAGCTTGTCGGTTGGTATTTTCACAAGCGAATTCATCAAAATCAGAAAGATGGAATTTGGTTATACCAAGTCTTACAAGTGTTAATACATGAGACCCACCAACGCCTCCCATCCCAGCAATTGCGACGCGTTTAGTTTTTAATATGGCTTGTTCTTCTTCGGTAACCCAGCCAATATTACGAGAAAATGCAAGTTCGTAATTAAAAGAGTGGCTCATGTCTATTATCCTTGTTATTTATCCGTACTATCTGTAAACGGAATAAGGCTCATTTGCTGGGCTAGATCATTATAAATTATCTTATAAAGGGCAAGCAGTTCTTCTGAAAGTTCAGAATTAAACTTATCTTTTTCTAAATAAAACATTGCTCGCAATCCATGATAATCAATTTCATCACCCACTTGTTCAAAAGGCAAACCAAAGCGCTGTAATCTTTTATTTAACCGAGGTTCCATCATAACAAACATACCTCTATGATTACATATGTCAGCTAGCGCAACGGCAGCCAAATATAAGCCCATAGCGATATTTGGAAAATTTCTTCGCTCTTCTTCTGTATATACTGTTTCAGGATTAATATCCTGAAGAACAAAAGGTACGCTTTTCTCTTTAGCTCGACGTCTGAATGTATCGAGAACCGCTAATCTTGATATTTCTCCAAAACTGCCTCGATCGAAAGTAGTAGAATCTAAGATATCGGTTCTAGCACTATGTAAGCAATTAGCTTCGAAAGGGAGTGGGAGGTTTGGATTATTAACTGGCGGGATCACTAACCTTACACAACCCGCATAAGCATTAGTGCGTCGGTGCTCTAATAAGCAGTGATATGAATAATCATCACATTCATCTATTTCTAATTCTAATTCATTTTCAGGTTCCCAGCCTAATTCTCGGCTATAAACGCCGTAACGGATTTTGAAGGCTTCCTGCCTAAGTAGTTTATTATTGGCAAATTTAATTTTAAAAAAGTGATTAAAATTATCAGCAATGGAGTATGAGTTCATAATTTATAGCACTCTACTTAGATATGTATCGAATAGCTGTTTATAAATATAACAGTTTTACACAGATTAATACTAACTTTTTAAATGCAAAGCGTTGTTTTCCATGGAAGTAAAATTATTCTGTATACGTTTTCATTACAACTTTGGTATATCATAATTAATATAGTTTTAATTATGGCTAAAAATACTCATAAAGTAAGGCATAATTAATATTAAAATCTATTTATCTGCTAAGATATTGAAAATTAAAAGGGTCTCTAATGAATTATTTATTTAAATGTATCTCGCTTTTATCTTTCTTTTTACTTCAAACGGCGACGGCTGAATTAGCAGATACACTTGAAAGGGTTAAACCTTCTATTGTGGGAGTTGGTATTTATACGCCGACAGGTAATCCAAAAAATATATTAAAAGGAAGTGGTTTTGCCATTGGGAATGGCCGTTATATTGCTACTAATTACCATGTGGTTTCTGAAGAGTTAGATGAGAGATTATTGCAAGAAATGGCTGTTTTTGTAGGAACAGGCAAAGAAGCTATAGTGCGTAAAGCATCTCTTGTAGCTAAATCTCAAAAACACGACTTAGCCATTCTAAAAATTGAGGGAGCATCATTACCCCCTATATCTTTAGGAGTTGATGAGTATGTAAGAGAAGGTTCTTATGTGGCGTTTACGGGGTTTCCTATTGGCGCGGTTCTCGGTTTATATCCTGTTACACATAGGGGGATTATTGCAGCAATTACTCCAACGATAACTCCTGTGAATGATATAAAGCAATTAAGTATGAGAATGCTTAGGCAGTTACGCGATCCTTTTATGGTTTATCAACTTGATGCAACAGCTTATCCTGGCAACAGTGGTAGTGCTATGTACGATAGAGAAACAGGTGAAGTTGTAGGTATTATTAATAAAGTGTTTATTCAAGAAAGTAAAGAGGCTGTAATTAGTAAACCTAGTGGTATTACCTATGCAATTCCAGTGAAATATCTTCGTCAGTTATTGAAAGAAAATAATATTAAAATTTGAGATTCATAGGTTACAGTATAAAAATTGTATTAAGCTAGTCAGTCAATTGTTTACTTTTTTCGACTTGTTGTATGTTGAATAATTGAGAAATAGCAACTAACTCAATATTTTGTCTGGCTAATTGAGGCAGTAATTTATTTATTGAGTCTATACTTTCTGGGTGAGGATGCGCTATAGCAATGGCTATTCCATGTTTTTTAGCTTGTTTTATAAGTAATGAAAACTGTTTAGCTATGTAATGATATTCAAGGTTATTATCTAAAAAAACATCTCTTTGTAGCGTCGGAATGCCCAACTGTTTAGCGATTGCACCAGCCTTGCTGTTTGAAGAGGTTGCACTGTCGATAAAAATAACATTTTGCTCTTTAATGAACTTCATTACCCATGACATTGGTTGACGTAATGCAGTGAGTAAACTTCCCATGTGATTATTAATACCAATGGCAAAGGGAATTTCTGCGAACGCTTCTTTAAGGCTAGTACGGATCATTGATTCATTCATGTCGTTGGTTAATCCTCCTGGCCCTAAAAGCTTTCCATTTTCAGCCTGCATTGGGATATGCAACATTATTTCATGTTTATTCATGAAGCCTTGTTCAGCCAGCGATTTACCATAGGGGGTATGGGGTAAAATAGAAAATGTAATGTTTGAGGGAAGGTTTAGTATATTCACATCTGTTTTTCTGTAACCGATATCATCAATAATAATAGCAACTTTATCTTTTGCCGCAACAGAGTAACATGAGGTAAGGCTGAGTATTAATAGGATAAATATACGCAAGGTAAAAATCTGAAGTGATAGATAGGATGGGTTAGAATATTAACATTTTACGCATTGTAAATCGAATTGAAATATCATTATTTAATACTTACTTGGAGTTATCTACACCAAAGTTTTGGATTTTTTGCCTGACCCGCATGACGAATTTCAAAATAGAGTCCAGGTTGAGATTGCCCACCACTTTGCCCCACTAATGCAATAGGCTCGCCTTGTTCTACATATTCACCTACTTTTTTTAGTAACGTTTGATTGTAGCCGTATAAGCTCATATAGCCCTTACCATGGTCGATAATTGTGACTAAGCCATAACCTTTTAACCAATCAGAAAATAAAACTTTTCCGTTATATATAGACTTTACTTGTTCACCTAATTTTGCTCTTGTTAACACTCCCTTCCATTTTATGTAGCCATGTTTTTGGGTACCAAAACTATGTGCTATACGGCCTGATACTGGCCATTTTAATTTTCTTTTCAATTTAGCAAGCCCACTTAGGTTTTTACTGGCTTTAGCTAAAAGTTCAAGTTTGTTTAATGTGTCTTTTAAACTTTTTTCTTCTGAAATAAGTTTATCTAGTTGCTGCTGTTTGCTTAATTGCTCTTTTTTAATAAGTGTTAAAGTTTTAGTTCTTTTTTCTTTACTTTCTTCTAGCGATTTTTTGTTGGTAGCTAGTTCGTTAGTTATTTTATCTAATGCTATTGACTGTGTCTTATGTTTCTCTTCTACAACAACGAGTTCATCAATGGTTTTTTTAAAACTTTCAATTTCTTTAATTCGTGCATTATTCACATATTGATAATGAGTAATCGTTCGTTGAATAGTTGCTGGATTCTTTTGATTAAGTAATAATTTTATATAATCGTGATGGCCAGCTGAATAGGCGGCTCTTAGTTGTTTTGCTAGTAGTTTTTCTTGACGTGTTTTGTCGGTTATTAATCTGTTTTTGGTTTGTTCAAGCTCAACTAATTTATTTTGTATAGCTTGCTTATTGTGTGTGTTTTCTTGTATTTCTTGGGTAATTGATGAAATAGCAAGATCGCTATTTTTAAGTTGATTTTCTAATAAAGTTCTTTTTTTGTTAACAGCTTGAAGTGCTGATTTTGTTTGAGAAATTTCAGATTTTACATCCTTTAATTTTTTATTTGTTGATGATTGATTATCAAAGAAGGGATTTGCTAAACACGATAAAGAAAATACACAAAGTAATGCGCATAACCTTATCGTGTTTTTAACAAAATGAAGAAACTTCATTAATAACTAATTAATCTTTTAAATTCATTAAAACAGAACCTGTCATTTCTTCAGGTTGAGGTAACCCCATAAGTTTTAGGATTGTTGGTGAAATATCGCTTAACGTTCCTGTTTTTGCTGGCGTTGCATCTCTACCAACGTAAATTAATGGAACGGGTTCACAGGTATGAGCGGTATGAGCTTGACCAGTTATAGGATCAAGCATTTGTTCAGCGTTACCGTGATCAGCTGTAATTAAACATTCACTACCTGTTGCTCTTATAGCTTCAACAACTCGTTGAATTGCACCATCAACGGCTTCACAAGCTTTAACTGCAGCATCGAAATCACCCGTATGGCCTACCATATCGCCATTAGGGTAATTACAAACAATAAAGTCGTGCTTACCGCTTTCAATAGCACCTACTAGTTCATCTGTTAATAGTTTTGAATTCATTTCTGGTTGTAAGTCGTAAGTAGCCACTGAAGGAGACGGAACTAAAATACGTTCTTCACCAATAAACTCATCTTCTCGACCACCACTAAAGAAGAAAGTAACATGTGCATATTTCTCTGTTTCAGAAATGCGTAATTGCGTTTTATTGTTTTTTTCTAACCATTCACCCATAACATTATGTAAAGCTACTGGTGGAAATGCGCACTCGGCGTCAATATCTTCTGCATATTGAGTTAAGGTTACAAAGCTAGATAACTCTGGTGTTCTGTTTCGAGTAAAACCTTCAAAATTTTTCTCAGTGAAACAACGACTGAATTGTCTTGCTCTATCTGCTCTAAAGTTCATAAAAATAAGCGAGTCGCCATCGTTCACTTTAATAGTATTGCCGTCGGGATCTAAAATAGCGGATGCATCAACAAATTCGTCATTTTCATCTCTTTCGTAAGCGGCATTTAGAGCATCAATAGCGTTGTTGAATTGGTACTCGCCTTGTCCGTCAACTAATAAGTTATAGGCTTTTTCAACACGATCCCAGCGTTGATCTCTGTCCATAGCGTAATAACGGCCAATAATTGAAGCAATTTGACCTGTTGCTTCTGTACCTGAGAATAATTCTTCAAATTTATTTTGTGCTTTAGTTATAGGAGATTCTGCGCTTCTTGGAGGGGTATCTCTTCCATCTAAAAATGCATGTAAGTAAACCTTTTTGGCTCCTTTATTTTTAGCAAGCTCGATCATAGCTAAAATATGTTCGTCATGACTATGTACACCGCCTGGAGAGAGTAGACCAAAAATGTGAACAGCCTTATCTTTTTTTACGGCTTCATCAACAGCAGTTGATAAGGTTGGGTTACTATTAAACTCGTTATCAGCAATTGATTTAGTGATGCGAGTAAAGTCTTGATAAACTACACGGCCAGCGCCTAAATTTACGTGTCCAACTTCAGAGTTGCCCATTTGTCCATCAGGTAAACCTACAGCCATGCCTGATGTTTCAATAAGCATGCTTGGGCAAGTTGTCATTAAATTATCGATGAAAGGTGTTTTAGCATGGTAGATAGCATTAGAATCTTGATTTTCGCGATAGCCCCAACCATCTAAAATAATGAGTACAGTTGATTTTTTATGTGACATGAAGATTTCCTATAGAACTAAGTTTATATATCAATAGCCCAAATATTATAATGGTACGCTACGAAAAGATGAATAGTGCCACATTATACCAAGACGAAGATATAATTTCTTGTGTAGATGACCATGAAATGTTCCTTGTTAACTTTCATCAATGTAGTTTAAATAACTAACAAGTGGATCCTATTCTTTATTGCGGCAACAAGTTATTAGCCTGTATACTATGGGGAAATTTATAGAGAAAATGGTTTTTTATGGAACAACTTATTGCTTTTGCAAGTAATCACGCTTTATTGAGTGGTGCTTGGGGTGGAATTGTACTTTTACTTATATACACAACGATCAAAATTCAATTATCCCCTATAAAGAAAATCAGTACACAAGAACTGACTTTTTTGATGAATAGGGAGGAGGGGGTTGTTGTTGATATTAGGGCAGAAAAAGAATTTAATGCAGGACATATTCTTGACGCAAAGCGTTTAAGTAGCGAAAAAGCGAATAAGAGTGATTTCGCTACCCTTGAAAAATATAAAGATAAACCCATCATTGTAGTATGCGCTGCTGGTTTAACTGCGGTTAAAGTTGCCGATTCCTTGTATAAAGCAGGATTCACTAAAACCAGTTTGCTTAAAGGTGGTATGAATTCATGGCTTAGTGGTGGATTACCTGTTTCAAAATAATCAGTAGAGATATTATGGCTGTTGTAGACATTTATACTAAAGTAACATGCCCTTATTGTATGAGAGCGAAAGCGCTTCTATCACAAAAAGGTGTAACATTTAACGAAATTAAAATTGATGGTAATAATGACCTTAGAACTAAGATGATTGATCGTAGTGATGGCGCTTATACTGTTCCTCAAATCTTTTTTGATGATAATCACATTGGTGGTTGCGATGATTTATATGCATTGCACAACAGTGGCCAATTAGATGAGTTATTAAAGTAACCCCCGTATTATGTAAACTATCGACTATCGTGTTTTCATATCCAAATAAAATAAATTAGGTGCTGTTTTAGTGCCATTAAAATAGGAAGTATTTATTATGTCTGATGACATTCAAAGCAACGAAGCAGCAACATCTGAATCAGCACCTCAGTTTGCAATTCAACGTGTTTATACAAAAGATGTTTCATTTGAAACGCCTAACTCTCCAGCTATTTTTCAACAAGATTGGAAGCCTGAAGTAAAGTTAGATATTGATACTCGTTCAGATAAATTAGCTGAAGATACATACGAAGTTGTATTATCATTAACTGTTACTGCAATAGTTAATGAAAAAACAGCTTTCTTAGCGGAAGTACAACAAGCGGGTATTTTTACTATTGGTAATTTACCTGAAGCTCAATTGGCTCATGCAATTGGTGCTTTTTGCCCTACAACATTATTTCCATATGCACGTGAAACTGTTGCAAATCTTGTAAGTCGTGGTTCTTTTCCTCAACTAAACTTAGCTCCTGTTAACTTTGAAGCGTTATTTGCTTCTTATGTTCAACAAAAAGCTCAAGAAACTGCAGGAGCAGAAAGCGCTCCTTCAGGAATTGAGACACACTAGTTTTAATGTCATCTCTCAATAAAAGCATCTCAGTTATAGGAGCAGGCTCTTACGGCACTGCTCTTGCTGTTTCACTAGCACGTAATGGGCATCAAACCACTTTATGGGCTCGTGATCATGCACATATAATTGAAATGAAGAGAACAAGGGAGAATCATAAATACCTCCCGGATTGTTTTTTTCCTGAGTCTTTAATTTTAGAGAGCGATTTAGAGAAAACCGTTCGTTCAAGTGCAAATATCCTTATTGTTGTTCCAAGTCATGCATTTGCTGATACATTGAAACAAATAAAACCTTACCTTGATAAATTTTCTCGTGTAGCTTGGGCTACAAAAGGTTTAGAGCCAGATACAGGACGTCTTCTACAAGATGTAGCTCGTGAAGTATTAGGTGATAAAATCTCTTTAGCTGTTTTATCTGGGCCAACTTTTGCCAGAGAAATGGCTATGGGATTACCAACAGCAATTTCAGTTTCTTCAACAGACGACGAGTTTGTTAAAGACATTTCTAACTTACTTCACTGTGAAAAAACATTCCGCGTATACAGTAATAATGACTTTATTGGTGTTCAACTGGGTGGAGCAGTAAAAAATGTTATTGCTATTGGCGCAGGTATGGCTGATGGCATAGGTTTTGGAGCTAATGCTCGAACTGCACTCATCACTCGTGGGTTAGTTGAAATGACTCGGCTTGGCACAGCGCTTGGTGCTGAAGCTAATACTTTTATGGGAATGGCAGGTTTAGGTGACTTAGTATTGACCTGTACTGATGATCAATCAAGAAACCGACGTTTTGGTTTAGCCCTTGGTAGAGGCATTGATACTGAGCAGGCGATGAAAGATATTGGCCAAGTGGTTGAAGGTTATAGAAATACTCATGAAGTATATATGTTGGCGAAACGAATGAATGTTGAAATGCCAATCGTAGAGCAAGTTTATCAAGTACTATACTGTGATAAACCTGCAAAAATAGCCGCTGCTGATTTACTTTCGCGAGAGCGCACTTATGAATAATTGTATATGAGAGATTTATACAGCATTTGGAAAGCCTAGTTGTCTCCAAGCATCATATACAATTACCGCGGTTGCGTTTGATAAGTTCATACTTCTACTACCTTCTAGCATAGGTATGCGTATCTTATTTTGATCAGGTATTTGCTGTCTTACCTCTTCGGGTAATCCGCTAGTTTCAGAGCCAAAAAGCAAATAATCTCCTTTCGTAAACTTTACATCACCATAATAGTTATCTGTTTTAGTGGTTATTGCTAATATTCGTTTGGGGTTTTCTGTCGCTAAAAAGTCTTCAAAACTTGCGTGCCGTTTAGTTGCTGCAAACTCATGATAATCTAAACCTGCACGCCTTAGTTTTTTATCATCAAAATCAAACCCTAAAGGCTCAATTAAATGTAATCGAAAACCTGAGTTTGCACATAAGCGGATAATATTCCCAGTATTCGGTGGGATTTGTGGTTGAAAAAGTACAACGTCTAACATGCTAAAGCTCTTTATTTTGTCTAATATATTAATTATACGCATCTTACTCGTATTGCTAAAAGATATTTAACTTTAGTCGCATATATTAATTTATAATTAGGCTATTGGGCCAAGAAGTAGGGACTTATTTTGGATACAGTAACTCACGATAAAAAGTATAATGCTTTAGTGAAAATTGCAGCATACAGTGCAACAAGTGCCGCTTTGCTGCTGGTGATTATAAAGTTGTATGCTTGGTTTATTACCGATGCAAGCTCTATGTTGGCATCAACAACCGACTCTTTACTCGATCTTTTTGCGTCACTGATGAATGTGGTTATTTTGCGTTATGCGCTTGCTCCTGCAGATAATGAGCATAGATTTGGGCATGGAAAAGCAGAAAGTTTAGCAGGGTTAGTCCAATCAGCTTTTGTTATGGGGTCTGCTTTACTGCTTGTCTTTCATGGTGTAGGACGAATGATCACACCACAAGCCATAATTCGTTCCGATGTAGGTATAGGAGTTACTATTGCAGCCATCATTGTAACTTTGTGCTTAGTTGTTATTCAAAAATTTGTAATTAATAAAACTCAATCGGTTGCTATAAGTGCCGATGCTCTTCATTACCAATCAGATTTAATCCTTAATATTGGTGTGTTATTAGCCTTATTTTTGAGCCAAAGTATATGGAAGAATGCAGATGGTTTTTTTACCATTTTAGTTGGGTTGTTTTTATTATGGGGGGCTGGGAAAATAGTGTGGTTAAGTGTATATCACTTAATGGATCACGAGCTTACAGCAGATGAACAAAATATTATTACGAATATTGTTGTTAATCATAAAAAAACGTATGGTTTGCATGACCTAAGAACTCGACAAGCCGGGCCTGTAAAGTTTATTCAATTTCATTTAGAGCTAGATGATAACTTATCTTTATTTGAAGCTCATGCTATAGGAGAGTTAATAGAAAAAGAAATAGAGGAAGAATTATCACCGTGTGAAGTCTTTATTCATCATGATCCTAAATCAGTCGTTTAAGACTCGAAAAACTGTAGTGTTTTTGTGATGACTTGAGTTCTTATCTCATCTGTTTCAAATAATAGCTCATGCCAAGCGCCTTCAATAACTATAGGTGTTTTGGCGCTTAATTGAGGAGCGAGCTGATTTAATTCATCGCAAAATAAATTTTGCTTTTTATTATCTACAATATTGTCATTACCTGCCTGAAATACACATAAAGGTGTATGGATTTTATCTAAATTTGAGAAAATATTATGCTCTGCTTTCAGTGCTTCACTGAGCCAATGTATAGTGACACCACCGAGTTGAATACTTGTTTCTTCTTCATATAAATTAATGGTCTTCTGATAACGTTTTTTGCAATGAGTAAGTTGGTTATCATAAAAAGGTTTAGCTTTATACCTTGATAAACCTATAAAAAACCAAGGTTCATTTGAGAATATGTGGTTAATGACTCTACCTATATTTACGATAAAGCTCGCAAGAAAGTGAGGTAGAATACCCGTATTTATAGCTATCATTGGGGACAGTAAAACTGCTTTTTTAACCACTTGAGGAAAAAGTTGAAACATTCTTAATGATATTGCGCAGCCCATTGAATGAGCTAATAAATAAGGGGCTGAATCCACAGATGCGGGATTTACAATGGTGGTTATAAATTGATATAAATCGTGGGCATAATCATCAAAATCTTCAATATAACCTTTATGAGTATTGATGAGCATACGCTCTGATAGACCTTGTCCCCTATGATCTAAAATAAAAACACTATAACCCTGTTGGTAAAGTTCAAAAATGGTTTCTTTATACTTCAAATAACTCTCTGAACGACCAGAAGCAATTACAATTACAGGCGCTCCTATCTTGTTAAAGAAATGAGCATAATGAAGAGTGAGATTATTTTTCCCTATAAAAGATTGAAACTCTCCTTGAGACCAAAAGGCTTCTTGTTCATGTGCAGAGGTATCATTTTTGTGCAACTTATTCTTAGAGGATGTCATTTATACCATTAATCCTTTATATATTAAGTGGTCAAGTAATATAGTAACGAATGCATTTATATCACAAAGTTGAGTTCGCACTTAAATTTCACTTTTTTCAGGATTGTATTCTAATACATTCAGTAAAACATTATTAAAGGCGTTGGACAACAGATTGGGAGTTGATTCTATGATGTATTGATTATTTTCTACAATTATCATTTACCATTCTTTAGATGTTCTAAGTTAGGCATTTCAGTTAGGTTTATCTTTATTCTGATAGAGGAAGAGAGGTTACTAAAAAAGCAATGAATGATAATAATTAAGAGCAATTTTTTATTTAAACTATTAGATATCTATTTGTGTAAGCTGAAAGAAAAAATTTTAGACATTTTACTATTAATTGCTTCACCATTATTTTGTGCTGGCTTAAAGCGCCACTTTTCAATGGCTGAACGCACTGATGTCTTAAAGTAATTTATTTTATGTTTTACAGATGGAAAAATAATATCTGTTACATTACCTTTTTTATCTATTGTGAAGTCCACTTTAACTTCTAGTTCAATACCTTTACGCTTAGCTGTATAGGGGTATTTAGGGGGGACAGAATATATTAGCTCTGCTTCGGAAGATAGTTTAGTACTCTTTGTATAGAGGTTTGATGCACTATTTATATCTACTTTTCTAGCAGGTAATCTAGGTTCTTTATGGCTAGGTTCTTTCGCAAATTCTATTAATTGTTCAGAATAAGAGTTTTTGGTTAGTGATGTATTTTTGCTTGAATCTGTATTATCAAAAGCTATTTCGGAAATAGATTTCTTACTGGTATTGGTATATTTACCAATAGTAGATGTTTCTATTTTTGCTAATTTATCCTCAATTTCATCAGCAGGCGATTGAGTTGTTATTTCTGATTCCTGTTTATTATTTGAAATGGTTATGTTTTTTTTAGCCTTTGGTTGAATTTTCTTTTTTTGTTCAATAATTATATTATTAATTTCTTCAACATGTTCAGTGATCTGCTGTGGTGGAACTATTTTCTTGTGTTTTATAATGTGATTTTGTTCATTTGGAATAGAAATAGGGAGCCTTGTATTAAATAGTTCTTTTGTATCTAATACTTCAGTTTTATTCGTATAACTAGGTGAATTAAGCTCTATTTCAAATTGTGTAATAAGTTGCTGTGATGAAATAAAAAGTATGACCGACAATATAGTTAAAGATGCAAACCACTTACTTGCTTGATTACTTGAAGCGCAATGATGCTCGTTGACTAACCGTAGTACTCTTTGCGTAAGATCTCCACCAGAAGCAGCCATTGCCATATTGGGTATAGAATGATGTCGGTGTTTATTACACAGAGAGGCTGTATCAGCAAGAGTGTGGGCATATGCTATTGGGTTACCACAATGCCTAACAGCAATATCATCACTACAATATTCTCTTTCATTGCGCATTTGGTTTGAAACCCATAATACACAAGGATGGAAAAACAAAATAATTTCTACGATAGATTGAATAAAGTTCACAAAATAATCATATCTACGAATATGTGCTAATTCATGTAGCATTAACATATCTAATTGGGTAGGTGTAAGTCCGGTTAACATGCTTACAGGTATTAATACGATAGGTTTTATCCAGCCTATTGCCATAGGTACCGAAGTATTTAACGAGATCATTAAAGAGGGGGCTTTTTTTATACCTATTTGTTGAGATAGATTCTGAAAGCGAGTAAATAAATCTTCATCAGGTATTAAGGTATCTTGTTTAGGTAATTGATTTACAGAGTATAACTCGAATATCAACTTTAGAGATAAAACCGATATAACAGATAGCCAAGTAACGGTTAAGTAAGGTAAATAGTCTACAGCATTGGAATACCACTCACTTTCTGATGATATTATTTGAGTAAACTCGAAGCCAGTTATAGGGTTTTGTGATAAGTTTTGAGTTAACTGTAGATAATCAGGTTTAAAAATAATAAAGAAAGTCATCAGAGGCAATAGCAGGTTTAATATCATTGCTGCTGACGAAAAGGCGTACCTCAATTGTGACTTTTGATTTGGAGTAAAAACTAATGCGGTTTTTAAGGCAAGTGCAACGAGTACTCCTTGCCATAAAAAATGGATAAGAGTAAGTGCTATGCTATATATCAGTGGGCTGTTTAAAAAGCTTTCCTGCATTACACTTCCGTTAAATTGATTATTGTTCTTCTAATTTATTAAGTAATTTCCGAATATCAGCGATTTCTTCACTACTTGTTGAATCATCTAAAGCTCGCATAACAAGTTTAGATGTAGAGCCTCCAAATGCTTTAGAGACTAAATCTTTTAATAAAGATGATTGCGTTTGCATTTCACTATTTGCAGCAGCATATACATGTGCTCTATTACTTTCATCACGAATAACCAACGCTTTTTCATGCATAATTTGTAATATTTTTAAAACAGTTGTATACCCAGTGTTTTGAGTGCTGCTGAGGTGATCATGAATCTGTCTTACTGTTGCTGGCCCTAATTGCCATAAAATATTTAAAAGTGTTAGTTCTGCTTCAGTAGGCTTGAGACCAGACTTACTACGACTCATTGAATTTCCTCGAAATTTAAAATAGATACTAAGTTTTACAGTAAACTCATATCCTCTAATCCTATCTCTTGTTGCTAAAATGAGCAACAAAAAAGTATTAAACAATATTATTGCTTATGGTAATTAAGTAGCATTTTTGTTGTTTATTGCTATTTATTTACGCAATTCTTTATTTACGATGTGATTATTTATATACATTTTTACATATAAGTTAACTACAAATGTCCGCGTAATGTTCGCCCAGTCGCGTTACGGTTTCTGGTCCTGCTGATTTATTGAACTCAATCATATTAGGAGAAAAGGTTGAAACGACGGTAGAGCCAAGTTTAAACCGACCCATTTCATCGCCTTTTTTTAGGTGAATGGCGTCAACGCCTGCTGCAGGATAATTCCAAGTAAATACATCTTTACCTGCCGGAGGAGTTATAGTTCCTGCCCATATTGTTTCTATACTAGCAACAATGGTAGCGCCGACTAATACCATGGCAAGTGAGCCATGTTCAGTATCAAAAATAGTGACTACTCTTTCATTTCTAGCAAATAAGTCAGGTACGTTTTGAGCCGTAAGAGGGTTTACCGAAAACAAATCGCCAGGCACATATATCATTTTTCTTAATGTTGCTGCCATTGGCATATGAATACGGTGATAATCTTTAGGCGCCAAATAAATGCATGAAAACTTACCGTTCTCGAAAGGTTTAGCATCATTTACATCACCACCTAATAAACTCGTTAAACTATAATTAAAGCCTTTTGCTTGTATTAGCTGACCTTGTTCAATATCACCTTGTTGGCTTATTGCACCATCTACAGGATAACAAAGGGTGTTGCTGTTGTTATCAATATCACGAGCACCGTCTTCCAATTCACGAGTGAAAAAATCATTAAAGGTTTCAAAGTCTTCTGCATTTTTTAATTTAGCTTCGCTCATGTTAATGTCGTAAGCTTTTATAAACCATTTAATGGCTTTAGTGGTTAACCAACCCGCTTTTGCGGCTGCGAATTTTCCAACTAAACGCGAAATAGCATGCTTAGGCATTATGTATTGAAGTGCTATTTTTATTCTATCAATGATCACAGGTTTTCCTTTCAATATAGTATTTTTTTTACTCAATCGTTAAAACGAGAAGTTAGTGTGTTTTCGTCTAAACTGGCGAGTATTCTTTGAAAACTCGTCAATCTTTTTTTATGTATTTTTTGTTGTTCGGTCGCTTCAATCAGAGCACAGCCAGGATCGTTTTGATGTTTGCAATCTCTAAATTTACAAGTGCCAATGTAATCTGAAAACTCTATAAAACCAGAGCAAACTTGTTCAGGTGTTAAATGCCATAAGCCAAACTCTCTTATACCTGGAGAGTCAATAAGATCACCGCCATTATTAAAATGAAATAATCGGGCAACAGTTGTCGTATGCTGTCCTAATCCTGAGTTTTCAGAAACTTGTTTAGTTATTAATCCCAGCTCAGGCATTAAGCTATTGGTTAATGTCGACTTTCCTACGCCAGATTGTCCCACAAAAATACTAATGTTCTGATTGAGCTGCGCTTTTAAGGTATCTATACCTTCTTGTGTTTCATTACTTACGTAAAGTATTTGATACCCAATATCTTTATAGATGCTTAATTGTTTCTCAATGATGGTGCGGTTTGTATCATCAAATAAATCTGTTTTATTTAATACAATAATAGGTGTAATACCGGTTTGTTCGGCAGCCACTAAATATCGATCAATAATATCAGGATTAAATGCGGGTAAAACAGAAGACACAATAAGAATTTGAGTAATGTTAGCGGCAATGGGTTTTACACCGTCATATACATCAGGGCGGCTTAGTATAGAGGTTCGTTCATGCACAGCTTCAATAACGCCAGTAATGCTATGTTTTGTTTCTTTGCCTAAACGCCATAACACTTTATCACCACAGACTAAAGATTTAACACTTCGACGAATATTACAACGATGGCAATTTTGTTGTTCATCCTCTACATCGGCATGCTGACCAAATCGGCTGATAACAGTACCGGTTTGTGGTTCACCTAACTCATCATCTAGCCATTGTACGCTATCCGTTTTTTTACTGAGTTTTTTATCCTGATTCGCATTAATGCGTCTAACCTGACCTTTAGTCAGTTTTCTACGTTTAGTCACGAGAAGTAATCATATTTTATTGCTTATTATTCGCTTAAAGGGTTTTAAACATTATTTGTTCTCACGTATTATACTTAAAAATAGTAATTCATCTAACCCTTGTCTGATCATTAATAAATAATAAGTGAATTAGCATGGAACAAGGAAACATTTATGGCGCGTAATGATACAAATTTAATTTGGCTTGATCTCGAAATGACAGGCCTAGAACCCGAAACGGATGTGATTTTGGAAATAGCGAGTATCGTTACTGACAGTCAACTTAATATTTTGGCTGAAGGTCCTGTGTTTGCCATTCATCAGTCTAATGAAACCTTAGATAATATGAATCCATGGTGTATTGAACATCATGGACAATCAGGTTTAACAAAACGCTGTAAAGAAAGCACAACGGATATCGTGACTGCCACAGAAGAAACCCTTAAATTTGTTGAACAATATGTACCAAAAGGCAAATCACCTATGTGTGGTAACAGTATTGGGCAAGATCGTCGTTTTATTAATAAATACATGCCTGATTTCGAAGACTATTTTCATTATAGAAACTTAGATGTAAGTACAGTGAAAGAGCTTGCAAGACGTTGGAAGCCAGAAGTGCTAGATAAAGTAGTGAAAACTGGAGCACATTTAGCAATGGATGATATTCGTGAATCCATTGCAGAACTTAAAGTTTATCAAGAACATTTTTTTAAGTTGTAAGGTTTTTAATTACTCATTTCACTTTGTTTTTAAAAAAAAGGCTGTAATGCAATTACTTCAATGAGGTTACAGCCTTCCTATCATATTAATAAACATTGATTCTTATCTGTATTTAAATAAACTATGGCTCACAATAAATGAATTCAGAAGCGTATTTTATCTGTACGCATGAACAGAGAACTATATATTCATGAGTTTCAAGTCACATATACCTTTTCATCGTCAAATATCAGGGTCTTTAGTTTTTCTATTTTCATCTATTTTGTTAGTTGTGGGAATTATTTCGTTTTTGTTTTATCAACGTAATATTCAAGTGAATGACTTAGTAACAACACAAATACCTACACTAGAGTTTGCCTACCAATACGAACAATTATTGTCATTTAATCATGAATATCTTGTCACTTTACAAAGCAGCAAAACAGCAAATGAATTAAGTCGTTCGTTAAATATGATCGAAAAAAATATAGCTGATATATCAAAGTTGCCTTTTATTAATGTAAGGCAATCAGGGCTTTTGGCTACGGAAATTAGTGGAATAAAGGATATTGTTGATCGGATAAAAAATAATGAACCTAGAAATGATACTTTAAAGCAAACCTCCATTGCTCAACTACGTTTACTGATCAATACGCTTGTTGAAGAAATAGAAAAGAAAAACCAAGAGCAAATAGTATTTCATCACAAAGTTACCATTAATGGTGAAAATGGTTATATACCTGCAGGTAATGCCATTAAATATATTGAAGTTACTAGAATATTAGGTCAGTTAAATAAATCACTGTTATTATTTGATGAAGCCACTTTAGGGTTTGAATCGTTGAGTATTCATGATTCAGTAGATAGTTTTGATGAAATTACTAAAAAGATAGATTTAGCCATAAGTACTTGGTTAAGTGTATTAACCAGTGAGCCGCTAGATATAGAAATAAGAAGTAAAATTGAAGATCTACAAACATTATTTAATGTAGAGCAAAGAGTATTAGCTAAATGGTATAGCCATTTAAGGTTAGCAGAGGAAGTTTTTAATAGAATTAAAAAAGTTAATCAAACGCTCAATACGCTTTATGGCGAAAATAATAAACGCATAAACTTCACGTCTTCTCATTATATTGTTCCTCCTTTTATCACTCAAGTGTTAGAAAAAACGCCTTACACACTTTCAGAAAAATACTATTATTATGGTTTGATAGCTGGCGTTGCAGTTAGTTTGTTACTGATTTTAAGTATATTGTTGAGACTTAAAAGTAGAATCAAACAATATGGCGAAAATACCGTTAATTTATGTGAAAATTTATTAGCGGGAGAAGATAAAAAACAAGAGCAAAGTGATTACGTTAAAACTGCAGAACATCTTCGTATTGTTGGCTTGATTCACCAAATTCAAAAGCCAGAGCATAGTGAAAATCAGTATCAGTCATTAGTTCATTCTCACAAAGATGAATTAACGTTTATTCATAAAAATCATAGTGTCGCTCTTTGGCAATATCACCCATTTACGTCTTATATTGAAGTCAATGAAGCTATTTTAAGTTTAACTGGTTTTTCAAACAGTGACATAAGTCATTGGCGTAAGTTAATAACAACTCAATCGTTATCAGAAGTAATAACAGCAGCAAAAAGTGTTCGTGACTCTCAAATAACTCAAACTTGTCAAATCAAAACTAAAAGCAATATTCAATTAGACATTTGTATTGGTTTTGATGGCACTCGTTGGTTTGGCACATTAAGTCGAGATGAAAAAACAGAGCAATTTAAAAATACGATTTTGTTGCTTAAAAACAAATTAAAAAAGACAGAAGATCATTCAATTGATGAGTTATCAGCAACAACTGATAAATTTAGTAAAATGGTAGTAAGGGCAATGCTACAAAGCCAAGGTAGCTCTGTCGATATGAATAGTAGTTCGTTACCTGTTTACCGACAACTAACGCGTATCTTCGATTGGTGCCGCCAAAGTAATATTGTGATGAAATTACAAAAGAGCCCTCGTAACTTACAAAATATAGATATTAGTTTTAAAGATGAATTACACGCGATTATTTTTAACGCTATGTCAGAAGCTCACTTGCAACGAAATCAAATATACCTTCAAACAGATAGATTACTTCTCAATTTTGCCAGTGTAGAACATCGTTTATTCCATCGTATGCTGTTAGGTATCATCAGGGTAACTTTAGCTGAATTATTCAATGCTAAAATGCTAGTAGATTTAAAAGTAATTGATCGCGATACTGGCTCTCAAACGGTTCGATTTACATTAACAGTGTCGCCGGCTAAAAAATTAAAAAAACTTCCTGATTTGGTTAGTCGATTAGTGAACGAGGAAGTAAAGTCGACACCTACTTCAGATATTGTTTTTTATATTAAAACCTTAATGCAACGTTTTAATATCAATCAAGTAGAGAGTGAATTGCAAGACGATGGTTTTAAAGTGATGTTTGCTATGTCACTTGTTGAGCAAGAAATTCATTTATCAGACAAAACGATTAAAGCTAAAAGCTTGAAGCAAGTATCTATTGTTTCTGTGAGTGCTTATCCATTTTTACAAAAAGTGGTTAGCCATGCAATTCATGCTGCTGACGGCACTGTATCTACTGTAAATAGCATTGATGATTTCACTAAAGAGTATAGTGTTAAAACCCTTACCAATAAGCCTGTCGATTTGATCATTTTAGGTGACGATATTTCACGGGTTAACCTTGAAGATATTAAGAGTCATGTTGATAATCTGCCTGAAAATAAGAAACCTAAATTGTTTGTTATGCAGTCACCCGTAAATAGCGCTTATCATAAAGAGGGTTTGTACAATCAGGCTTCTATGCCTTTATGTCAAAACAGCTTTCAAGTAAAAATACTTGAACTTTTAGCAAGTGACTCAGTTGATAACAGACTCGTTGAGGCTGAAGTATTAAGCGAACATCAATATCAATCAACAAGAGTGGAAGTGTTATTGGCTGTTTCTGTACCCGAGGAACATCAATTATTGATCCGATTACTTCAATGGTTAGGTTTACAAGTACATGTTGTGTCTCAACCTATTGCTATGATTAAACACTGGCAGTCTGGTAGGTACTTAATACTCATGTCTGAGTTTAATCAATCTCCTTTTGTTATGTTATCAACAGGGCAGAATATTCTACGGGGTGTTTTTACATTTAAAGATATTTTATTTGATACGCCAGCAGGCAATCTTTCGAAGGCAATTAAACATTGGAAAGTATCAACCCTGCCACATGTATTAGATATAAAAGCGCTTATTCTTCTTCTTTCTCCATGGCTTAAAGCAAAAGCTATTCATATTGGTTCTAAAGAGAAGGCAGTTACTACTGTTAATATGGATCAATCATTTGACGCTTTTTTAAATGAAACAGATAAACTCGACAGCTCAGATAAAACATACCTTAATTATTCTCAGGCTTCTATTGCCGATGAAACTGATTTACCATCTAGCCATGTTTTAGATATGGAAAAATATGCTTTCAATCAAGGCTCTTCAGAGCTTGCCGCATATATGATTGATGAATATATTGATGATCTAGATAAATCGATAAGGTTTCTTGAACAAGCTATAGGAAAGCATGATTTTGCTAACACTGCTCAACCTATTCAAATTATATTAAAAGTATCTGAAGTGATGGCCGCCAAAGATATTCACACAGCATGTCTATCATTAAAAGAAATGCTAAATGATACTTCAGATAAAGCCAATATGGAAAAATATAGGGAAGCCATTACTAAGTTACGTTCACACTTGAAATCCCTTAAAGCCTATACTGATGCGATATAATGATTTTAATACAATATTTCAGAGGTAAAGTCAGTGATTGAAAGTCCGTGTGTTCGTAATTGTTGTTTAGATAAAGAAGATGTTTGTGTGGGTTGCTTTCGTCATATTAAAGAAATTGTTGGCTGGAAAAACCTGACTGATGAAGGTAAACAAAAAATATTAGCTAGTTGTGAAGCACGAAAAGTGAAGTCAAAAAATATAAAAGTAACACATGTTCATCCAGCTAAGCGTCTCTAGGTAAACCTTTTTCAATGGTTCTAATTAAGCGGCCGGTTAATCTTTCGTTTGTTGTGTGAGTTGTTATAGCAAGAGCCTCTTCGTGCTTTTTTTCTATTTGCTGCTGTAATGCCCACTCAATATGCTCTACAACCATAGGGGAACTGATAGTTAACTTTTCGCTTAATGCATTGATCACGTTTTCGTCATAAGGAGCATTGCCCAAAGCAATAGCGATATTTCGTTGCCAGCATTCATAGCCAATTCTTCTGATAGGTGAGCCTTCAGTTTTTCGAAGAAAATAAGTTTCATCCCATGCAAATAAAGATAAAAGTTTACTATTATCTAACGCTTCTCTGGCATTAAAGTCTTCCTCTTGTGTTATTTTTGCAAACTTATTCCACGGGCAAATGAGTTGGCAATCATCACAGCCATATATGCGATTACCCATCGGAGCTCTAAATTCAACAGGTATCGCCTCTTTTAGCTCAATGGTTAAATACGAGATACAGCGGCGAGCATCTACTACGTATGGTTCTATAATCGCACCGGTAGGGCAAATTTTAATGCATGAAACACACTTACCACATTCATTCGCTGGCGAGCTTGTTGTTGGTAGGGGAATATTAACTAATAGCTCACCTAAAAAGAACCAAGACCCAGCTTCTCTATTAATGATTAAGCTATGTTTACCTGTCCAACCTAACCCCGCTTTTTCAGCTAAAGGTCTTTCAAGTATAGGGGCTGAATCTACAAAGGGCCTAAAGTTAAATCCTTCACAATATTCGCTAATTTTATTACCTAACTGTTTTAGGCGCTTTCTCATGAGCTTATGGTAATCTCGTCCTAATGCATATCGGCTGATATAAGCATGATCGGGCTGTTTTAGAATTTGCGCAAATTTTGCATTTTCGGGTAAATAATCCATGCGAACACTAATACAACTAAGTGTTCCTTCTACCAGCTCCTCAGGCCTTGTTCGCATTGAACCGTGCCTAGCCATATAGTCCATATTGCCATGGTAATTATTATCTAGCCATTGAGTAAAGTTAGCTTCGTGTTCAGATAAATCAACGTCGGAAAACCCCACCTGAGAAAATCCTAGCTCTTTGCTCCATAGTTTTATTTTTTCTGTTAGTTCAGTGTAATTTATGGCATTAATTGTCATGGGGTATTAAAGCTAGTGTGCGTTTTTTATAGTTTATCATCGTTTTAATGGGATAAATAATACGATTAAGACGAAAATTTATATACGTAATAGCGATCTCTTATAATAAGAACAAAAAGTTACAGATAAATAACAATTTAACTTGATCTGTTATTGCGACAAAAGATCATTTAGGTAAACTAGCAAAATGAATATAAATATAATATTGAAATGAACTATTCGTAATGAATAATAAAACTGATGCATTAACCTACGACTTAGTAAACTCTGAAGCCACTATTGCTATGGGAAGTCTATTAGCAAAAATTATTAAAGATGATCTCAAACAAGGGCTTATTGTATATTTACATGGAGACTTAGGCGCAGGGAAAACAACATTAACACGAGGCTTTGTACAAGGTATGGGGCATCAAGGTAATGTAAAAAGCCCAACCTATACTTTAGTTGAACCTTATGAGTTAGAATTATGGAACGTATATCATTTTGATTTATATCGATTAGCCGATCCCGAAGAACTTGAATACATGGGAATTAGAGATTATTTCGGTGAGAATAGTTGTAGCTTTATTGAATGGCCAGAAAAAGGAGAGGGCTTTTTACCTGAAGCAGACTTAATCATTAATATTGAATATAAAAATGCCGAAAGAACTATACGCTTTGATGCTAAAACAACATTATCTCAGTTTCTTTTAGAAAAACTAACTCAATATAATTAATAAAAACACATTTACTATAGGACCTTCATGCTCTTTGCTGTAACAAAACGACAATTTATTTTATTGATGACTTTATTATGCCTATTGTCGACGCAGGTATATGCGGCTAATAATATTAAAGGTGTTCGTATTTGGCCAGCACCAGATAGTACTCGTGTTGTTTTTGACTTATCTGAAAAACCAGAATTTTCCTATTTTAGCTTGTCTAAACCTCAGCGATTAGTGATCGACTTTGCTAATAGTAAATCACTCGTTTCATTAACTAATGTTTTAAAAGATGATAATCGAATTAAAAAGATTCGTACGAGTCAACCTCCCAAAAAAGGTACTACCCGACTTGTTTTAGAATTAGCTGAAAACTACCAATTATCTATATTTCCTCTAGCGCCCGCTGGAACTTACGGTGATCGATTAGTTATAGATATTTATGATAAGAATGACTCAGACACCACAACACAGAGTCTTAATATATCAAGTAAAAGAGATATTGTTATTGCCATAGTTGCAGGGCATGGTGGTGAAGATCCTGGTTCTATAGGTGCTCGTGGTACTTATGAAAAACGAATTACGCTTAGCATAGCCAAAAAATTAGAAAAACTCATAAATCGTCAACCCGGACTTAAAGCGGTAATGATCCGAAAAGGTGATTACTATGTTAATCACGACAAAAAAACCGAGTTAGCGAGAAAAAGCAAAGCGGATCTTCTAATTTCTATTCATGCCGATGCTTTTACTTCCTCTAAGCCGAGTGGTGCTTCTGTACTCGTACAGTCAACTAGGCGAGCTAATTCTGAGTTTACCCGTTGGATAGCCAATCGCCAAAAAGAATCAGAGCTTTTGGGTGGTGCGGGTGAAACCATCAAAAAAACGAAAGATAAAAACTTAGCTATTACTTTAGCGGATATGAAAAAAGAATATACGATGGGGAGCAGTTACGCATTTGCCGAGCACGTAATACGTCAACTTAAAAAAGTAACAAAGCTGCATAAGAGTAGCCCTGAAGGCTTAAGTTTAGCGGTGTTAAAATCTTCTGATATTCCTTCAGTACTCATTGAAACAGGTTTTATTTCAAATCCACAAGAAGAACGTAACTTAACGAGCTTTGCTCATCAGCAAAAATTAGCTAGAGCTATTTATACTGCTGTGGATACTTACTTTAGTGATAACCCACCAGATGGAACTCTTTATGCTACTGGCCAGCTAAAACAACATAAAATACGTTCTGGTGAATCATTAAGTGTTGTTGCTAAACGATATAATGTCTCAGTGAGTAATTTAAAGAAAAAAAACAACTTGAAATCAAATGTCATTAAAATCGGGCAGACACTAATCATTCCGCGAGCTGAATAAAAATAATGCCTATAGAAATCCTTCCAGCCCAGTTGGCAAACCAGATTGCGGCAGGCGAAGTCGTTGAACGTCCAGCATCGGTAATTAAAGAGTTAGTCGAAAACAGCATAGATGCTGGCGCGACAACGATTAAAATCCAAATTGAAAAGGGGGGAGCTAAACGCATTAAAATAAGTGATAACGGAAGCGGGATATCGAAAGATGAACTGGCTTTAGCACTTAGTCGACATGCAACCAGTAAAATAAAAACATTAAATGATCTTGAAGGTATAAGTAGTCTTGGTTTTAGAGGAGAAGCTTTAGCTTCTATTAGCTCTGTTTCCCGCCTGACTTTAACTTCTAAACCTGCTGATCAAGAATCAGCATGGCAAGCTTCTGCGGAAGGTCGTGACATGGCGGTTGATATTAAGCCTGCAGCACACCCCAACGGGACTACTATAGATGTACAAGATCTGTTTTTTAATACACCGGCTAGGCGAAAATTTTTACGTACAGATAAAACAGAATTTACTCATATTGAAGAAGTGATTAAAAGAATCGCTCTTGCTTGTTTAGATATCACCTTTGTTTTAACACATAACGATAAGATCATACGTCAATATAGGGCTGCAACAACTAAAGCCCAATACACTAAGCGTGTTGCACAAATTTGCGGTCAAAAGTTTATTGATCATGCTATAGAAGTCGAATGTAGTCATGACGACCTACACTTTAGCGGTTGGCTAGCTAAACCCAGTTTTGCGCGTAATCAAAATGATTTATGCTACAGTTACGTTAATGGCCGTATGATGCGTGATAAACTCATTAATCATGCAATTAGACAGGCATACAGCGATTTATTGCCGCCAGATACCTATCCTGCATTTGTGCTTTTTTTAACGCTAAATCATCGGGATGTTGATGTAAATGTTCATCCGGCCAAGCACGAAGTACGTTTTCATCAAGGGCGCTATATTCACGATTTTATTTTTTCTGTTTGTCAAAGAGCCTTCAATGATGAGGGTATTGTTCAACATTCTTTAATGGATTTACATCATATTGATCAAAACGAAAACGATAAAACTAGCAGTTCAGAACCTGATAAACATACAAGCATACAATATCAACCATCATACCAACAGGCTGCCGTTGACCAAAGTTATATAAAACCCTTGTCGTATGTAAATGAAGGAAGCCCTTCTCAATATACGCCTTCTCATTCAAGTTATCATCATTCACGCCCTTCAACTAAAGGGAAAGATGCTTACTATCAGTTAATGAGTAATGAAGTTGACTTAGCCGAAAGTCAAACGCCGAAAGTTGGTGAAGACTTACATACAAGTGTTGCTAATGTTAATAAAGTTGTAAGAGGTGTATTAGTTCTTCATATTATTCAAGTAAGCTACGCATTAATTTTACTGGACCATGAATTACGTTTACTTTCTTTAACAAAGTTAGAAACTGATCTATTGGCCAATGAGTTAGCGTCAAAATGGGAAGCCGGCTTTATAAGTCAACCTTTGTTGCTGCCTGTAAAAATACAAAGTGAAAAATTACAATGTGTTTTTTTAGAAAAAAATAAGCATAATTTCGAACGCTTAGGTATTGCTTTTAATGTCATCAGTAAAAGCTCTGTGCAAGTTAGGCAATTCCCTGCCTGTTTACGTAATAAAGATGTTTGTAGTAGTTTCTTACATTTATTAAATGCACTTTTTAATAAAAATGAACATAACGAATTAGAGGATAAAGATTGGCTTTTAGCGCTTACTTCCTTGTTATTACAAGAAACTTATACCATAGAATCTACTAATATCTTATTGAGTAAAATACAAAACTTACAATCTGATATAAAAGAAAAACTTTTACTCTTGAATTCTACACCTGTAGACCTTACATCTGAATTAAATAAATTAATGTAACCTAGCGCTTTAATTATGCCAACTACCGCTGATATGAATAAATCTTTACCCATTATTTGTATCATGGGGCCAACAGCTTCCGGTAAAACCGCGTTAGCTATGGGACTGCAAGATCAGTTACCTGTTGATATTATTAGTGTTGACTCAGCTCTAGTTTATAAACATATGGATATAGGTACAGCAAAGCCTACATTTGAAGAGTTGCAAAAGTATCCTCATCAATTAATTAATATGATTGATGCAGCAGAAAGCTACTCTGCATCAGACTTTTGTAGTGATGCATCAACGGCAATTAAACGTTCACACGCCAACCAGAGAATTCCTGTGCTGGTTGGTGGAACAATGATGTATTTTAAAAGTCTTATTGAAGGGATATCGCCTTTACCTGCAGCTAATGCAGAAATAAGAAAAGAAATTGAATTGGAAGTTGCCGAAAAAGGCTGGGACAAACTTCATGAAGAATTAGACGCTATTGATCCTGTATCTGCGGCAAGAATTCATAAAAATGACCCTCAACGGTTATCAAGAGCATTAGAGGTTTATCGTTTAACAGGGAAATCTTTAACCGAATTAACACAGGTAAAAGGTGAGGGCTTACAAGGTAATGTATTGCAGTTTGCCTTAACACCAAAAAATCGTAGTACTTTGCATGATCGAATTGAATTACGATTTAATCAAATGATTACTCAAGGTTTTGAACAAGAGGTCGTTAAATTAAAAGAACGACAAGATTTACATATCGACCTACCATCAATGAGATGTGTAGGTTATCGGCAAATGTGGCAATATTTAGATGGAGATTATGATCACAAAGAAATGATATATAGAGGCATATGTGCAACTAGGCAATTGGCTAAACGTCAATTAACTTGGTTACGTAGCTGGCAAGGAGCAACCAATCTTACGATGGAAGATGAAAATAATTTGCAACAAATTATCTCAATCGTAAATAAACTTTAAATATTGATGTATAATTAATAACTTGGCTGAATACTCAGCTATAATTATTACAAAAATAGCAACAATCTATTAAAAATAACAAGAGGGCCAAAAAATGGCAAAGGGGCAATCGTTACAAGACCCGTTTTTGAATGCTTTACGTCGTGATCGCATTCCTGTAGCAATATACTTAGTAAATGGCATTAAATTACAAGGGCAAGTTGAGTCTTTTGATCAATTTGTTATATTGCTTAAAAACACGGTAAGCCAAATGGTTTACAAGCATGCAATTTCTACTGTAGTACCGTCACGTGCTGTGATTACTACACCAGCAGCATCGAATGAATCTGCGGATCAACAAGATTAATGATACTGATGGTACAAGTGGTTATAAATATTCTAGATTTGAAGACTCGCTGTTGGATTGAATATATTAATTTACTCAAAAGTTTCATTCAAAAAACTCAGTTACATGGTAGTAAATGATAATCATAACTGAGTTTTTTTCTTATCCTTTTAATTTCATAAATAGGTATTGTTTCATTGTTTGATCGTTACCAAGCAGGCGAACAGGCAATACTTGTTCATGTAGATTTTCCAGATGAAAACGCACGTGAAGACTTACAAGAATTTGAAATGCTTGTAAGCTCTGCGGGCGTTTCTGCGCTTACTGTTGTTACAGGAAAGCGAGACAAACCTCATACTAAGTATTTTGTTGGTAGTGGAAAAGTTGAGGAAATAGCCGAAGCTGTTCGTTTATTCGAAGCTAATGTTATTTTGTTTAACCACACTTTATCGCCCTCTCAAGAAAAAAACGTTGAAGCATTATGTCAATGTCGAGTCATTGATAGAACAACGCTTATTCTCGATATTTTTGCTCAACGTGCGCGTACGCATGAAGGTAAGTTACAAGTTGAACTCGCACAACTTAGGCATATGAGTACTCGGCTTATTCGAGGCTGGACCCATCTAGAAAGACAAAAAGGTGGTGTTGGCTTAAGAGGTCCCGGCGAAACTCAATTAGAAACGGACAGACGCTTATTACGTGAGCGTATGACCAGTATTCGTAAGCGACTCGAAAAAGTAGAGCGTCAAAGACAGCAAGGTCGAAGAGCAAGAACACGCGCAGAAATCCCAACAATTTCACTTGTTGGTTATACTAATGCGGGTAAGTCGACCCTATTTAACCATATTACCAATGCAGATGTTTATGCTGCTGATCAGCTTTTTGCGACACTAGATCCTACGTTAAGAAGAATTGAAGTTGAAGATGTAGGCCGTGTTATTTTGGCTGACACTGTTGGATTTATAAGGCACTTACCTCATGATCTTGTAGATGCATTTAAAGCAACATTAACTGAAACACGAGAAGCTGAACTTCTTTTACATGTTATTGATATAGCAGATGAAAGGCGTTCTGAAAACATAGAACAAGTTCAACATGTATTAGATGAGATTGAAGCGGGTGATGTTCCTCAACTATTAGTTTGCAATAAAATTGATAAGTTAGATGATATAGAACCTAGGATTGATCGAGATGAAACAGGTATGCCGATACGTGTATGGTTATCAGCCCATGCAGGAATTGGTATTGAATTGTTGTTTCAAGCGCTTGCTGAGCGTTTAGGTAAAGAAATTGTTACACAAAAAGTCACAATACCTCCTCACGAAGGTAAGCTACGTGGTATTTTGTATGAGTTAAACTGTATTACTGATGAATCATATGACGAATTAGGTAACTGCTTACTGAATATAAAATTACCTAGTCGTGAATGGAATAAATTATTAAAACAAGATAACGCGGCAATAGAACGCTTTATCATAGATTAACAGACTGATATATTAGCAACAATTGTATTTATTGGAGAACACCATGGCTTGGAATGAACCGGGGAATAATGATAAAGACCCCTGGAAAAATAAAGGTGGAAAAAATCAAGGTCCACCTGATTTAGACGATTTGTTTAAAGATTTAGGTAATAAATTTGGCGGAATATTTGGTGGTAATTCATCAAATGGTGGAAAGGCCAGTAAAAACTTTTCTAGTATAGGTATTAGTATTGCTCTTATTGTTGCGATTCTTGTTTATGTATTTAGTGGTTTTTACACCATTAAAGAAGCAGAGCAGGGGATTGTTTTACGATTTGGTCAATATACCGGTAATGTGGAGCCTGGCCTTCGTTGGAAATGGACATTTATCGATAAAGTCATACCTGTTGATATTCAAACAACTAGAAACTTACCAGCTTCAGGTTTTATGCTTACGCAAGATGAAAATGTTGTTCGTGTTGAAATGCAAATACAATATCGTGTAGTTAATGCACGTAATTATATTTTCAGTGTTACAAATGCTGACGACAGCTTAAGTCAATCCTTAGATAGTGCATTACGATATGTTGTAGGTCATGCCAAAATGGATGATGTTTTAACAAGTGGCCGTGAAGTCGTAAGACAAGCTGTTTGGAAAGAACTAGAAGAAATTATCGAACCTTATAACCTTGGTTTAATTGTTGTAGATGTTAACTTTAAGGATGCTCGTCCACCTGAAGAAGTTAAAGATGCATTTGATGATGCAATATCTGCTCAGGAAGATGAAGTTCGATATTTACGTGAAGCCGAAGCTTATGCTCGTGGTATTGAACCAAGAGCTCGTGGTCGAGTGAAACGTATGGAACAAGAAGCATTAGCTTATAAAGAACAAATTGTATTAGATGCAGAAGGTGATGTAGCTAAATTTAATAAATTACTTCCTGAATATCAGGCGGCTCCAGTGGTTACTAGAGAACGTATGTATCTTGCCACTATGGAAAAAGTATACGCTAATACGAGTAAAGTTATGGTTGATGTAGATGGTGGTAATAACATGATGTATTTACCATTGGATAAAATAATCCAAAACCAATCATCGCAGTCTAATAGCGTAACGTCACAACCTAATATTCAGCAGCCTATATCAACTAGCTCGTCAACGACTACTAATAGTAATCGAGCTGATAGATTTAACAGTGGGAGAAACTAAGCGATGAAAAACTTTATTATTGCTATTGTTGCAGCATTATTTTTGCTGACTGTTTCTTCAGTGTTTGTTGTATCAGAAGGACAGCGTGGTATCGTATTTGAATTTTCAAAAATTAAACGAGACTCGACGACTGGAGATATGCTTGTATATGATCCAGGACTTCACTTAAAGTACCCATTCATCAACACCGTTAAAAAAATTGATGCTCGTATACAAACACTTGATGAAGGCGCAGACCGCTTTGTTACTTCTGAAAAGAAAGATGTAATTGTTGATTCATTTGTTAAGTGGCGAATTGTTGATTTTTCAACTTACTACCTACGTACAACAGGTTCTATTGATAATGCGAGAGCACTATTAAAACAAAAAGTAAATAATGGTTTAAGAACTGAATTTGGTTCTCGAACGATTAAAGAAATTGTTTCAGGTGACCGAGATTCTATTATGGAAAAAGCACTTGTTAGTGCCAAAAGTAGTAGAGAAGATCTGGGTATAGAAGTGATTGACGTACGAATTAAGGCAATAAATTTACCTGCCGAAGTAAGTGCTTCAATATATGACCGTATGCGTGCTGAACGAACAGCTGTAGCTAAAGAGCATCGCTCACAAGGCCAAGAGCAATCTGAAATTATTCGTGCAACGATTGACGCTAAAGTAACAGTAATGTTAGCTGAAGCTCAAAAGAACTCGTTTGAAATTAGAGGTAGTGGTGATGCTTTAGCTGCTAAAGTATATTCTGATGCATATACTAAAGATGCAGACTTTTATAAGTTTTTTAGAAGTTTAGAAGCATATGAAAACAGCTTTAATAGTAAGAATGATATTATGGTGATAAAACCAGACAGTGATTTCTTTCATTATTTAAAAAATCCTGCAGCAGCTAAATAATACTTTAACTTTTAGCTAGTATTTTTTAAGGCCATGATTTATTCATGGCCTTATCGTTTCTACCTATTTTAAATTACTGATAATAAATATATACAATAATCACTATTCATATAGTGTTTCAGTAGTAAGTTAAAACAGCTTAAATAAATATTACCCTTCAAAGTTAAATCCAAATATTCATGTTGACGAATAGCGTAAATATAAGAACACTCATTGAATATTTAAGCGATCATACTTTTAATTGCTGCTTTTATCTTTGAGTAGTTAAATAAATAGAACCACTAATGCATTGCGGCTTCATACCTAACTTACTAAATTTAAAAGCTATAATTGAGAGCGCCAATAAATATTGATTTGTATATTTTATAAACTCAATGAAAAGCCGTATTTAGTACTTGGACTGTCATTTCATATTTGATAGAATCCTCGCCTAATTTTTTCTATTAAAAATTTTCTAACATGGGTAAAAACGTTGTAGTTCTAGGCACTCAATGGGGTGACGAAGGTAAAGGTAAGGTAGTTGACTTACTTACAGATAAAGCTAAATACGTAGTTCGTTATCAAGGTGGGCACAATGCTGGTCATACTTTGGTAATTGACGGTCAAAAAACCGTATTACATTTAATTCCTTCTGGTGTATTACGTGAAAACGTAAAATGCTTAATTGGTAATGGTGTTGTTTTATGTCCGAAAGCATTAATGACCGAAATTAGCATGTTAGAAGAACGTGGTGTACCGGTAAGAGAGCGTTTATTAATTAGTGACGCTTGTCCTTTAATTCTTCCTTATCACAATGCATTAGATGCAGCGCGTGAAATTGCTCGTGGTAATAAACCAATCGGTACTACAGGTCGTGGTATTGGGCCAGCATATGAAGATAAAGTTGCGCGTCGAGGTTTACGTGTTGGCGATCTAATTAATACAGAAACATTTGCTGCAAAACTTAAAGAAATTATGGAATACCATAATTTTGCATTAACGCAATATTATAAAGTTGATGCGGTAAGTTACGAAGAAGTACTTGCTGATGCTCTTGCCGTTCGTGAAATTATTATTGGAATGATTGCCGATATTCCTGAACTTTTAGATCAATCTCGCAAAGCGGGCGAGTCTATTATGTTTGAAGGGGCTCAAGGTACTCTCTTAGATATTGATCATGGTACTTACCCTTATGTAACTTCATCAAATACAACGGCGGGTGGTGTTTCTACTGGTTGTGGTTTTGGTCCTCGTAATCTTGATTATATTTTAGGTATTACTAAAGCTTACACAACACGTGTTGGTTCAGGTCCATTCCCTACAGAATTAGACGATGAAATTGGTGAACACTTAGGTACAGTAGGTCATGAGTTTGGTGCCACTACTGGACGTGAGCGTCGTTGTGGTTGGTTTGATGCTGTTGCTATGCACCGTGCAGTGCAAATTAATAGTATTACAGGTTTTTGTTTAACAAAGCTTGATGTTTTAGATGGCTTAAAAGAACTAAAAATTTGTACTGGTTATAAAAAACCAAACGGTGAAATTATTACGGTTTCTCCTACAGCTGCCGAAGGTTATGAAGAAATCACTCCTGTATATGAAACACTTTCTGGTTGGAGTGAAAAAACAGCAGGTGTAACTCAACGTGAAAACCTTCCAGCTAACGCCATTGCTTATATCAAGCGTATTGAAGAAGTAACAGGTGTCCCAGTTGATATTATTTCTACGGGACCTGATCGTAATGAAACTATTATTTTAGTTAATCCGTTTGACGAGTAACTAATAAGTTCCTTTTGATTGAAGCCACTTTTTAAGTGGCTTTTTTATTGCCTGCTAATATTTCCTTTTTAACTAAATCGTTATTCATCAAGCTACACTACGACTATTATTATAAAATTTTTTATTATAATGTTTGTCCACCTGTATCTTTACATACTCGATTACCTAATAATTCTGTTTGTTTGTTAATACTTTAGTTTTTAATAGAGCATCTAAGTATTTTATATAGTCAAAAACTATTTAAAATACAAAGCAAAAGCAAGAGTTTCATGTTATTTTGTTGTGTCATTAAGAATGAGTCATAATTCGTATAATTTGTTCTTTAATGTGAAGTATTACACCTTACCTTTTATGTATTAGGATGCAACCATGACAGATTTCCGCCAGCAAGCTCTCGATTATCATCAATTTCCAACACCAGGGAAAATTAGTGTTGAATTAACTACACCCGCTGAAACAAGTTTAGATTTGTCGTTAGCGTATAGCCCCGGTGTGGCTGAGCCTGTTAGGGAAATTGCGAATAATCCTGATGATGTATATAAGTACACTGGCAAAGGAAATTCAGTTGCTGTTATTACTAACGGTACAGCTATTTTAGGTTTAGGTAATCTAGGTCCTATGGCCTCGAAGCCTGTAATGGAAGGGAAGTCTCTTCTGTTTAAACGTTTTGCTAATATCAATTCTTTCGATATTGAAGTTAAACACAATACAGTTGAAGAGTTCATTAATACTGTCGCTAATATTGCTGATAGTTTCGGCGGAATTAATTTAGAAGATATTAAAGCGCCAGAATGTTTTGTAATTGAAAAAGCATTAATTGAACGTTGCAAAATTCCTGTCTTTCATGATGACCAACACGGCACAGCAATCGTTACAGCCGCAGGTATGATTAATGCGCTAGAAATTCAAGGTAAAGATATAAAGTCTGCAAATATAGTTTGTATGGGGGCGGGGGCTGCTGCTATTGCCTGTATGGAATTATTGATTAAGTGTGGAGCTCAACGTGAAAAAATTTACATGCTCGACACTAAAGGTATTGTGCATACTCGCCGTGACGATTTAAATGAATATAAAAAACTTTTCGCTAATAATACCGATAAAAGAACATTAGAGGATGCCATAGAAGGGGCTGATGTTTTTGTTGGGGTTTCTGGACCCAATTTATTATCGGCTGAGCATGTAAAATTGATGGGGCCAAACCCCGTTATTTTTGCGTGTTCAAACCCAGATCCTGAGATAAAACCTGAGCTAGCACATGCCACAAGAGATGACCTTATTATTGCTACGGGTCGTTCGGACTATCCAAATCAAGTTAATAACGTTTTGTGTTTCCCTTTTATCTTTCGTGGAGCTTTAGATGTTCGTGCAAGAACGATTAATGATGAAATGAAAATAGCAGCGGTTCATGCAATCAGAATCATTAGCAAAAGAAGAAGTTTCACAAGAAGTTTTGGTTGCTAGTGGCGTGAAGAATTTAGTATTTGGTAAAGAATATATTATACCTAAACCTATGGACCCGCGTTTATGTGCAAATGTAGCGCGAGCTGTGGCACAAGCAGCGATAGATTCAGGTGTAGCCGCTTTAGAATTACCTGATAATTACATGCTCTAATTATCAGTTATATCGTTATTTGTGTTGTGAATTTGAGATCTTAACCAGAGTTCAGATTATCTTACATAATGATTATATTAAAGAAGGGCTAAAGCCCTTTTTAGTTTCCACTGAACCTGCATCTTGAATAGTAACGGGTATATAATTAAGATCTTGTTTTTATTTAAAGTGAAAATTGATGGAAGACGACCTACCAATAAGTATTACGGCTAGCGAAAAGTTATTAGCTCATTATGTCAAATTAAAGGGCATTATTAATAAACAAGAAGCGCATGTTAATTTTCAAACATTAGCGGCAGGTTGGTATGAGGATGAAAATAACGTTTTAACTATTCAGTTTTATATAGAAAAAAATGATGAATATTTACAACAAGTATCTATTGAAAGGATAGGTGATAAAATTGAAGTTGCAGATGATGTTATGATTTATGTTAACAACAAAGATATAAGCTGTTTTGTTGCGATCACTGAATCAGAAATAGAGTTATTAGATAAAGAGCCTAAAATATTATCAGGCTACATTACAATGAAAGTAAAAAAAGTGATTAATGAGATTGCTGAAAAACAAGGGTTGTTAACCTTGCCTTCATAAATTTATGAATTAATCGTCTTCAGTTTCATAAGCACTAAAGTCTGTAATACCTTTAGCCTCTAATATTTTACGAACGCTAGCAGGTAGTTTTTCAGTATTGTCTTTAGCTAAATCGTTATCATCAGGTAAAGGTTGGCCGGTAAAAGCATGTAAAAAGGCTTCGCATAATAATTCGCTATTAGTAGCATGGCGAAGATTATTAACCTGTCGACGAGTTCTCTCATCAGTTAAGACCTTAAGAACACGTAAAGGAATAGAAACGGTGATCTTTTTTACTTGTTCACTTTTTTTCCCGTGTTCGGCGTATGGATTAATATACTCGTCATTCCACTCTGCCATAAATTACTTACCCTTTAATATGGAATATCTGATTGAACAATATCAACAGACACTAATTCACTAATTTTACTGTTTGTGGGCGCTGAGTCAATAACGAATGTGTAGAAGTTTAGATGTCTAAAATTTCTTGACCAAGTTTAGTAAACCGTTTAGAGTTTTAGACATCTAAACATCTATTTAAAATTATACCTAGCTGGAGTCTCAAATGACTAAGAAAAGTATGGCAACAATAGCGGCAAGAGCTGGTATTCGTAGTGACAAGCAACACGTCGGTGTAGTGCCTGCAATACATTTAGCAAGTACCTATGCTCTAAAAGGCTTCAATGAAAAGCGTGATTATGATTATTCACGTACCGGAAACCCAACACGCTCTACTTTTGCAGAAGCGGTTGTTGAGTTAGAAGAAGGTACAAAAGGCGTTGTAACAAGCACAGGTATGGCAGCTGTACACCTTATTTGTCAATTATTATGCACAGATGATGTACTTGTTGTACCACATGATTGTTATGGTGGTAGTTACCGATTATTCACGCATCTAGCAAAAAAAGGCAATTTTAAGTTAATTATTGTTGATCAAAACGATGAAAATGCTTTAGCTGAAGCCCTTAAACAAAAACCTAAATTAGTACTGATTGAATCACCGAGTAATCCATTATTACGTATTGTGGATATCGAGAAAGTCACCAAAGCAGCACACGCTGTAGGTGCACTTGTTGCCGTCGATAATACTTTTATGTCTCCTCTTTTACAAAAACCTTTGCTTTTAGGTGCTGATATTGTGTTTCATTCAACCACTAAATACATTAATGGTCATAGTGATGTGGTGGGTGGCGTGTTAATAACAAAAGATGAAGCTTTAGGCGATGAATTAGCTTGGTGGGCAAATTGTATAGGTATAACGGGATCTCCTTTCGATAGTTACTTAGCATTAAGAGGCTTAAAAACATTACCTGTAAGAATGAAGCAGCATCAAATTAATGCAGCTAAAGTGGCTGTGTTTTTAAATGAACACGATGCTGTTGATGCGGTTTATTATCCAGGTTTACCTGATCATCCTGGTCATGATATTGCTAAAAAACAGCAAGCTAGTTTTGGCGCAATGATGAGCTTTGAAGTTAAAGGCGGTGTTGAGTCTGTAAAAAAACTCTTTAAAAATCTTAATATGTTTACGCTAGCTCAATCTTTAGGTGGTGTGGAAAGTTTAATTAGTCACCCATCGACTATGACACATGCAGGAATGGAAATATCAGCTCAATTAGAAGCGGGTATTACTCAGTCGTTAGTGCGGGTTTCTGTTGGGATAGAAGACGTAGACGACTTAATCGCTGATTTATCGCAAGGCCTTTTAGCTTCACAAAAATAAGAATAAACACAATTGATGTTGGTAAATATGAACTCAGTAAATGATATTGAACAATTAGTTAGTGAAAAAAATCAATTAGCTAAACACGCTGTACATGTGCACAAATTTGGTGGCAGTAGTTTGGCTAATGTTGAGTGTATAGAACGTGTCGTTAACATTATTAAAAATCATTGTAAGCTAAATGATTTTGTTGTGGTTTCAGCTAATGGAAAAACAACTGATGCGCTAGTGGCTATATATCAGCAAGCCGTTGAATCGTCAGCAGCGTTAAATGATTCTATTGTTGCGTTGCAAAAGGCTCAATTGTCTTTAATTAAGAGTTTAGTATCAAGCCATGTAAGTCATTTGGAGCAATTACTGGCTCAAGATATTGAGGCGTTAAAAGGCTGGGTTGTTCATACTGACCTTAATCACGTAGAAAAAAATGAAGCGAATATACTTGCGCTTGGTGAAGTGTGGTCAGCACGTTTATTATCTGCGGTACTAAATGAGCGCGTATGTGCAAGTTATTATATTGATTCGCGCGATTTTCTTGTGGTAAATAATGATCAAAATTGTGTAGTAGACGATACCTTAAGTCATCAGCAATTTAATACCTTATTACAAACTAAACAATTAGCTGTAATAACTGGTTATATCGCTAAAAATGCAGCTGGAGAAAACTGTACATTAGGTCGAAATGGCAGTGATTACTCGGCTACTATTGTTGCTTCGTTAGTGGGGGCATTAAACGTGACTCTTTGGACAGATGTTGATGGCATTTATAGTGCTGATCCTCGTATTGTTCCGCTAGCAAGAAAATTACACCGCTTACCTAATGGTGTTGCCAAAGAACTAGGACGACTAGGTAATCCAGTATTACATGCTAAAACGTTACAACCCCTTGAAAATCATAGTACGCATTTACATATAGCGAGTAGTTATGATCCTCATACAAGTGGTACTGAAATAGGACGATTTGGTCAAATTGCTAAATCTGAACTTTCAGTCACTTATCTTAATGATTTAATTTTAGCTCAATCTACTAGCTTAACTGGATCGTATGGTGAGTTAGCCATCAAACAGTTTTCTGCAATTTGTTCAGATATCAGTACTGGTTTTGTTGTTATTACACAAGACAAACAAAAGGCATTAAGTCAGTGGTTAGCAAGTCATGATACGGAAGTGTCATTTACTCCTGTTTCAATTTTAGCCGTGGTAGGGCATGAAGTATCTAAACATGGTGATGTAAAAGCGAGATTTAAACGGGCATTGAAAAAATACCAGCCTATACATATTGTTAGTTCTACTAATGAGCATAGCTTAATTTCTATTTTACCTCAGGTATGTAGTGGAGAAATGGTGAATAACATTCATCACGACATAACAAAAGATGCTCGTCATATTGGTGTCGTTATTGCTGGGTTGGGTAACATTGGAGCACGTTTTTTAGAGATGTTACCTGCGCAAGTTGATCGTATTCCTGCACTTGAAAATGTTCATGTAGTCGGTTTGATCACGTCTAAAAAAGCATTAATTAAAAGTGACGGGATCGATGTGACTCAAGCCTTATCTCTGTATGAAAGTGAGGCTAAACCTTATGATCAGGATAATTTACTTTCGTGGCTAGCTAATCATCCCTATGATGAACTGATTGTTGTAGATATAACACCAAGTGAAACTTTTAGCTTGTTATATCAAGATTTTTTTGAACAAGGTATTCATGTTATTGGTGCTAATAAATGGGCCGCGTCGTCTTCGACATCTCAGTATAATAAATTAGTGAGTACGGCTAAAAAACATCATAGCTTATGGTTAGGAAATACGACCGTTGGTGCAGGGTTACCTGTTAACTTTGCTATTGCAAATTTATTAGAGTGTGGTGATTCTATTCAAGAAATCTCGGGTATCTTTTCAGGTACTCTTTCTTGGTTATTTGAAACTTATGATGGCTCCGTGCCTTTTTCTGAATTACTAAAATCAGCATTAGCACAAGGGATAACCGAACCCGATCCTCGTGAAGACTTATCAGGTAGAGATGTACAACGTAAGTTATTAATTCTAGCCCGTTTAGCTGGTTTTGAACTTTCGCTTGATGACATAGATTGCCAAAATTTAGTCCCCGAACATTTACAGCACTTAACCACCGAAGAATTTCTTAGTAAAGCCGAGCAGCTTGATACTTATTTTGCAGATAAACTGAAAGACGCCAATAGTAAAAATGCTTGTATACGTTATGTAGCATCGTTTGTTTGTGAAAATGATAATCAAGCCAATATTAAAGCCAAAGTCAGTTTAGAAGTGCTCCCTAAAACAGATGCTTTTGCTAATCTTACCCCTTGCGATAATATTTTTAAGATTGTTAGCCAATGCTATAAAGATAATCCTTTAATTATTCGGGGCGCAGGGGCTGGGAGAGATGTTACAGCAGCAGGATTACACTCAGATTTAGCGATTATTTGTAAACAGCTTATGCATAAACAACAGCAAGTTAAATTAAAAGGGATTGCTTTGTAAAGTGAATAATAAGTTAATTTACTTGTCTCTTTTCAAATATTTACTAGTCTTAATGTATTGTAAATATTTGAAGTTATTTTGTAAGCCATGTCTTTAAAGCATACTCAAGATACAAACTTTACCAAAAGTGTTAAAGAACTCTCTCGACAAATTTTTGGTAAAAGTTATAAAAAAGAATCTATGCTTGACCGAGCTATTGATTTCTTTGCTCAGCTGAGTCCTTCTCAGGGGCAAGAGGAACCTAAAATAAAGTCAGGTACTAAAGCGTGTAAAGAGCTTGAACTTAGAGAGTTAGAACGAGAACAAAGGCATGAACACTTAGACACTCTTTGCCGAGATATTATTGCATTATGTGAAGGAGAAAGTTTCGTAGAAGATAACCGTAAATCTTCTCAATTACTTGCTACCATTCAGCTTCTTAGTCCGAGTGAAGGGAGTAAGGTTGCACTATCTAACGAGTTAAATAAGCCTTTATATAAAGCAGTGTTATGCCTAAGATTACTCGATCGACTATGTATTGATAATGCGATTACCGAACCTTATATTAAAGAGCGCTTAGCTAATTTATCCCCTCTTCAATATCAGCGCTTTTCATTGATTGATGCCGTTGCTTATAAAAGGTTTGTTGATGAAGTTAAAATACCGTTAGTTAAAGCTGCATTGTTACAAGATATTGGTAATAATCATCCTGAAGCGCAACTTATACTAAAAGGGACAAACGGTACTAAAAACCCATTTAGAATGCTAGATTTGGAAGATAGAAGAAAATTACTTCAAATCAATTACCGAGAAACAGTTAAATATCTTGTTGAAGGTATTGGTGTAGCAAAGTATGTAGGGAATTTAAAAGAAGTTCGTGATGCTTTTAACGAAACGGAAAAGCGTAAATTACTTTTTATTAAAGGATTATTGAAAGCAAGCATTAATCCTAAAAAAGGCATAGGCAATTTACTTAAAGTTCCTCAAATTTACACATCAATCATCCTCTCTACAAAACCTAAATATGATTATAAGCTCTTGCCTAAAGTCTATCAGGTGCTCTATAAAAATGCGGAAAAGGGAATTTGTTATCACTTAGTTGTTGATGCGTTACGTACTATAACAGGGATTTTTCCTTTAGGTTATGGAGTCACTTACATTGTTGAGAACTTTCAAGGGGAAATAAAATACTCCTATGAATATGCCATTGTGAAAATGTTATATCCAGAAGATCCAGAGTTACCCATTTGTAGAACAGCCACTCGAAATTTGGCCTTTATTAACTTTGGGCAAGACATTATTGTGCCTAAAGAGCGTAATTTACATTTTCCTATGGCTGTTGAAAAACTCAACACAATGAGCAAAGAAAGATTATATGAAATATTAGCTTTATTATCGTCAAATTATGCAGAACGAAAAACACTTGATCTAATTCCTCGCTGTTGGTCGGCAAATGAATACTTTTCAATGCCAGCTCATCAAAAATTATGGAATAAGTAAGTCAAATCAGGGATAAGTCGTACTTATCATTATTACCGTGTCAATTTTCTATTTTAAGCAGTACTTTTTGATCATATTAATCAGTAATTCTTCTGTTTTTGTTATTTCAGATAATGCTAAAAATTCGTTAGGTTGATGTGCTTGGTCTATTGAACCTGGCCCCATAACGATGGTTTGACAACCTAATTCTTGAATAAAAGGAGCTTCAGTTGCGTAATTTACAGCACAGCATTTATGCCCTGAAAAATGTTCGGCAGACTCAATTAAATCACTCGGCTGAGTTTGTTCAAAGCTAGGTGAGCTCGGGTGCAGTTCATTAATCGTAATTCTTCCAGGGTATTTCTCAGCTAAAGGTTTTAGTGCGTCAGTTAAACAGGTTATTAATTCATCATCTGTCATACCCGGTAATGAACGCATATCTATATCTAAATCACAGTGTCCGCATATACGGTTAGAATTATCACCGCCTTTAATAGCGCCCATATTCAGTGTAGGAGCAGATACATCAAATGCCGTATTACTATAATTTAACGCCAGACTTTCTTTTAAGGTGAGTAGGGTACCAATAACTTGATACATTATTTCAATCGCATTTACACCTAAGCTTGGTTTACTTGAGTGGCCCGACTGACCTTCAACACTTATTCGGTGGGACATATGTCCTTTATGCATAATAATAGGCACTAAATTAGTAGGCTCTCCAATAATAGCGACATCAGGTTTGATCTCTTGGTTTTGTGAGAAAAAACGTGCGCCAGCCATGGTAGTTTCTTCATCTGCGGTAGCTAAGACATATAAAGGCTTTTTAAGGGTTTTAGCATCTAAGTCTTTACATGCTTGTAAAATAAAAGCGAAGAAGCCTTTCATATCACAAGTGCCTAAACCAAAAAATTTATTGTCTTTTTCTATAATTGAAAAAGGGTCGGATTGCCATCTGTTTTCATCAAAAGGAACCGTGTCACTGTGGCCAGCAAGTAATAATCCACCTTCTCCTGAACCTAGTTTTGCCAATAAATTATATTTATCACGAGTATTGGGCACTTTTTGAATACTAATGCTGAAACCTAAAGATTCAAACCAGCCAGATAATAAATGAATTATTTCCTTATTTCCTTGATCCCAACTTTCTTGACTCGAGCTAATAGATGGGCTTGAGATTAATTCTCGAAGTGCAGTCGTAAAATTAGGTAGATTTTTCATACTATTCGTCTCAAAAGTTATTTTTGGGTAGTTATGCTGATTTGTTGCATAACTAGTTATCGGATGATAATATGCTACCTTAGTGTAGATAACCTAAATCAATAACGCTACGGAAAAATACCGAGATAAAAATCCCACCTTGTTGTGAATTTTTAAAACCTTATTTAACATCCTGTTTTATTTGATAAAAATAAATGTTATTGCCTTTTCAGTTATTACGAATATTAAATAGTTTTAAGGAATAGTATGAAAGTCGCGATTATTGGAGCTAGCGGTTACGTTGGTGCTGAGTTAATTAATTTATTAACAGCTCACAATAAAATATCAATCGTTCATCTTTTGGTGTCAGAAAATAGCTCGTCTGAAGGTTTATTATTTTCAGACCTTCATGCTAAATATCAAGGTATTTGTGACTTGCCTTTGCAAGCTTTTTCTCCTGCCTGGTTTGATGAAAATATTAAAAATGCTGAAGATAAAATTGACGCGGTATTTTTTGCTACGCCGCATGAATATAGTGCAGAATGGGCACATGTATTTTTAGATGTTGGTGTAAAAGTATTTGATTTATCTGGTGGTTTCCGTTTAAAAGATGCGGCTGATTACCCAACTTATTATGGTTTTGAACATAAAAACTTATCTGTCCTTGAACAAGCTAATTATGGTTTAGCCGAATGGTTAGACGAGTCGTTTGCTGATTCTAAAATTGTTGCTGTTCCAGGTTGTTATCCAACAGCAAGTTTATTAGGTTTAAAGCCTATTACAGCGAATAACTTACATATTGAAAATTCTTTAATTGTTGTAAACGGCATTAGTGGTGTATCGGGGGCTGGCCGTAAAGCATCATTAGGTACTAGCTTTAATGAAGTGAGTTTAACGCCTTATAATATTTTACAACATAGACATCAGCCAGAAATTAGTCAGGAAGCTAATGCTCAAGTTATTTTTAATCCGCACTTAGCACCATATAAACGTGGGTTATTATCAACGGTAACTTTGCAATTAAAAGCTGGTGTTACTGAAGAACAAGTGAATCAAGCATACCATAATGCTTATGATGACAAACCATTAGTACGTATTGCCGCAACGTGGCCAAAAATTGATAATGTTGCTTATACACCTTTTGCTGATATTCATTGGAAATACGATGCTGAAAAGCAGGTTGTGGTGGTAAGCACAGCAATAGATAATCTTTTAAAAGGTGCTGCATCACAAGCTGTTCAATGTGCTAACTTAACGATGGGGTTACCAAGCGAATATGGCTTAATTCCTAATGTAGGTATTAAGTAATGAAGAAAGCTGTAATGAAACCTTTGGTCATTAAAATCGGCGGAGCTATTCTTGAAAAAACATCCGCATTAAACGCGTTATTTGTTGAATTAGCTAAATTAAAAGATCAATCAATAGTGCTAGTGCATGGCGGTGGTAGTTCTGTTGATACACAGTTAGCACAAGCGGGTTTTACAACACAAAAAAAAGACGGTAAACGCATAACCCCAGCTGAGCAGATGCCTGTTATTTCTGGAACTTTAGCGGGATATGTAAATAAAACTATTGTTGCTGAAGCAAATCAATTAAGTCTTGCTGCGGTAGGGTTATCATTAGGTGATGGCAACATGGTAAGCTGTACATTGGCTGATGCTGAATTGGGAAGTGTAGGTGATCCAAGCCCGAACAACAGCGCTTTGTTAAAAACGTTATTAGCTAATAACTTTTTCCCTGTTGTTTCTTCAATTGGCACGTTAGATAATGGTCAATTGGTTAATGTAAACGCTGACGATGCAGCGGTTGCTATTTGCCAATTATTAGAAGCAGAATTATTACTATTAACCGATGTGCCGGGCGTTAAAGGTGCTGAAGGTGAATGGTTAGTTGAACTTGGTAGTAAACAAGCTGCCCAATTAATTGAACAAGGTGTTATTGCTGGTGGTATGACAGCAAAAGTAAATGCAGCGTTATTAGCTGCTAATCAGTTACGACGAAGCATCGCGGTTGCCAGTTGGCAGTCTCCCGAGCAAATCGTCAATTTGATCAAAGGTGACAATATAGGCACCCGTATTTTATACCAAGCTGATTAAACATATTTTACTTATTGCGCGAATGTCATTGTACGTTACATAGCACTCAAAAGGTTACTCGTATGTCTTTACAGAATTTTTTAGCTGATGATCAGCTAAGCAAAGAGCAAATACTTGATCTAATCAAGCTTGCTAAAAAAATTAAAACAGCCCCTGCTAATTACTCTCAAGCTTTAGCAGGTAAATCAGTTGCTATGATTTTTGAAAAACCGTCGTTACGTACACATGTAAGTTTTGATATGGGTATCAATAAACTTGGTGGCCATGCTCTATATTTAGGGCAGCAAAACGGTAAATTAGGTGAACGTGAACGTATTAGTGATTATGCAAATAACTTGTCATGTTACGCTGATGCAATTGTTGCTCGTGTATTTAGTAATGCTTCAATTGAGGGCTTAGCTAAACATGCTAGTGTACCTGTTATTAATGCTTTGTGTGACGTATATCATCCCTGTCAGTCGTTAGCTGATTTTGTAACGTTATCTGAAAATTTTGATGACTTAGCAAAAGTAAAACTTGCTTATGTAGGCGATGGCAATAATGTATCTAATTCATTAATGTTAATGGCTGCAACGTTAGGTGTTGATTTTACGCTTATTTGTCCGGAAGGTCATGGGCCAAGTGATGCAATGCTGACTAAAGCGCAAGTATTAGCTGAAAAATCTGGATCTAAAATAGTCTTTAGTACGAATATAAGTAATATAGCTCAGCAAGATGCTATTTTTACTGATACATGGGTATCTATGGGTGATGAAGATCCTACGAAAAAAGCTGAAATATTAGCAAAATTCGCTCCATATCAAGTAAATCATGAATTAATGGAAAAAGCGCAGGCTAAAATAGTTTTACATTGCCAGCCTGCTCATTTAGGTGAAGAGATCACCGAAGAACTATTTGACGATAAAGACAAGTCAGTGGTTTTTCAAGAAGCAGAGAACAGAATGTGGGCACAGAATGCTGTACTCGTCACTCTTTTAGCTGATTGAATAAAATTCTAATTAATTGATACGATAACTAAGTTAAAAGCACTTATTGAACTATTTCAATTTCGTGCTTTTTTCTTGTTTTAGTATCAACTAAAATAGAGGCAGTATTCATTCAAAGATTAACAATATTTACTGGCTTTGAAATATTTAAAAGCCAGTAAATTTAAATTAAACAGTTTGTAATCTCAGTAGCCGGCATTTCAGCCGTATAAATGCCGATTACAAAGATTAAGGAATATAAAATGGCTTTAGCAGCAAAGAAAAAAATTAAAAAAGTAGTACTCGCGTACTCAGGTGGATTAGATACATCAGCAATCATTCCATGGTTGAAAGAAAACTATGAAGGTTGTGAAGTTGTAGCGTTTTGTGCTGATGTTGGTCAAGGCGAAGAAGAATTAGTTGGTATTCAAGAAAAAGCAATCGCTTCTGGTGCTTCTGAATGCCACGTTGTAGATCTTAAAGAAGAATACGTTAAAGACTACATTTATCCAATTCTTAAAACTGGTGCTGTATACGAAGGTCAATATTTATTGGGTACTTCAATGGCGCGTCCCGTTATTGCTAAAGCGCATGTTGAAGTTGCTTTAAAAGTAGGTGCAGACGCGGTATGTCACGGTTGTACTGGTAAAGGTAACGACCAAGTTCGTTTCGAATCTTGTTTTGCTGCATTAGCGCCAGAGCTAACTGTTATTGCGCCATGGCGCGAGTGGGACATGGTTTCTCGTGAAGACTTATTAGATTACTTAGCCGAGCGTAACATCCCATGTTCAGCTTCATTAACTAAAATTTATAGCCGTGATGCAAACGCATGGCACATTTCACATGAAGGTGGTGAGTTAGAAGACCCATGGTGTGAGCCGTCTAAAGAAGTTTGGACGATGACGGTAGATCCAATGGATGCTCCAGATGAAGCTGAGCGTGTTCAATTAAGCTTTGTTAAAGGTGAATTAGTTTCTGTTGATGGTAAAGACTTTACTGAAAATGGTTCTCCAGCTCACGATGCATTAATGTACTTAAATGCTAAAGGTGCTGCACATGGTGTTGGTCGTATCGACATCGTAGAAAACCGTTTAGTAGGTATGAAGTCTCGTGGTTGTTATGAAACTCCAGGTGGCACAATCTTAATGGCTGCATATAAAGGTTTAGAAACCTTAATTCTTGATAAAGAGTCATTAAAATACCGTGAATCAATTGGCCTAGAATTTTCTCATGTAATTTATGATGGTCGTTGGTTTACACCATTAGCTAAAGCACAACTAGCTGGCGCAGCATCTTTTTCTGAGCAGTTAACGGGTGATGTTGTTGTTAAATTATACAAAGGTGTTGCACAAGTTACACAACGTCGTTCACCTAACTCTTTATACTCAGAAGCCTTTGCTACATTTGGCGCTGATGACGTATACGACCAAAAACATGCTGAAGGCTTTATTCGTTTATTCAGCTTGTCTAGCCGTATCACTGCGCTTTCTCAAAAAGGCAGCAAGTTAGAAACTTCTCCTTCAGAAAAAAAGGATAGCTAAGCATGGCATTATGGGGCGGCCGTTTTAAAGGCGAAGCTAGCGTACAGTTTAAAAAGTTTAATGACTCATTGCCTGTGGATTACCGCATGGCAGTGCAAGATATTGTGGGTTCAATCTCTTGGGCAGGTGCAATTCATAGTGTTGGTGTGTTAAACGAAGATGAACATACCCGTTTAGTTGCAGCGCTTAATGAATTAAAAGCGTCAGTTGAAGCGGATCCAGAGCAAATTTTAACGTCAGATGCTGAAGATATTCATAGCTGGGTTGAAAGTAAGCTCATTGAAGCAACAGGTGATTTAGGTAAAAAAATTCATACTGGCCGTAGCCGTAATGACCAAGTCGCTACAGACTTAAAGCTTTGGTGTAAAGAAACGGGCGGCGAATTATTGTTTGCTTTAGTTAGCTTACAGCAAGCCATGTTGGAATTAGCTGAACGTGAAAAAGACACGGTATTGCCGGGGTACACTCATTTACAAAGAGCTCAACCCGTAACTTTTGGTCATTGGTGTTTAGCTTATGTTGAGATGTTTAACCGTGATATTGGTCGTTTAAAAGACGCTTTATATCGTGCTGATACTTCACCATTGGGCTCAGGAGCTTTAGCTGGAACGGCTTACCCAATTGATCGTGATTTGTTAGCGAATAACTTAGGTTTTCGTTGTGCAACACTCAATAGTTTAGATGCTGTTTCTGATCGCGACCATGTCATAGAGCTTCTTTCTACAGCAAGTATCAGCATGATGCATATGTCGCGCTTTGCTGAAGATTTAATATTCTACAACTCAGGTGAAGCCGGTTTTGTTGAAATGAGCGATTTAGTTAGCTCAGGCTCTTCATTGATGCCACAAAAGAAAAACCCTGATGCATGTGAATTAATTCGTGGTAAATCTGGACGTGTTATTGGTTCTTTAGCAGGTATGTTGGTAACAATGAAGGCTTTACCTCTTGCGTATAACAAAGATATGCAAGAAGACAAAGAAGGCTTATTTGACGCTTTAGATACTTGGATCGAAGTTATGCAAATGGCGGTGCTAGTTGCTGACGGTTTAAAAGTTAATCGCTCTCGTACATTAGCAGCAGCACAGCAAGGTTATTCAAATGCGACTGAATTAGCTGATTACCTTGTTGCTAAAGATATTCCTTTCCGCGAAGCACATCACATTGTGGGTGAAGCGGTACTGGCTGCAATTGATGCTGGGCATGCATTAGAAGACTTTACTTTAGCTCAATTACAAGAGTTTAGTGATAAAATTGAAAATGATGTTTATCAATATTTATCTATTGAATCGTGTTTAGATAAACGAGACTCTAAAGGTGGAACTTCACGTATTCAAGTGCAAAAAGCTTTAGATAACAACCAGTCAGGTGAAAACGACAACCTAAGCGCGCAAGTTATTGGTGCTCCAGGTAAAGTGCAAATTCAACATGCGTTAAAACAAGTAACACAACGTTTAAATGCACAGCGTGCTGCCGCATTATCAGTTCGTCGTGCCCGTATGTCTGATGTAGATAAGATTGCTGAACTTGTTGCTTTATGGGCAGATAAAGGTGAGATTTTACCTCGTAGTCGTGACAATATTATTCACGATATTCAAAACTTTGTTGTTGCAGAAATTGATGGCCAAGTTGTGGCAAGTGCGTCACTTTATATCTATCAAACGGGTTTAGCTGAAATACGTTCAGTGGTTGTTGATGCTGCTTTCCATAAGCAAGGTCATGGACAAGCCATGGTGCAATATTTATTAGAATTCGCTTATGAAATAGAATTACAAAAAATTATTGTATTAACTTATGTACCTGAATATTTTACTAGATTAGGCTTTGCTTTAATTGAAAAAAGCTCGTTAGCGGATAATATTATTGAAGATAGTGAACAAAGTCCTCATAAAAATCCTGAAGACGAAGTGGCAATGGAATATATTGTTCAACGCTCATAGCGGAAACAAAAGTAGTAGTGAACCTGTAAATGAATAACGACGATAAAAATAACGTTAAGTGGTTTAGAAATGCAGCACCATACATTAATGCGCACCGTGGCAAAACGGTCGTACTCATGTTTGGTGGTGAAGCGGTAGCACACCCTAATTTTGCTAATATCATTCATGATATTGCTTTGCTGAGAAGTTTAGGGGTGAAACTGGTGTTGGTACATGGAGCTAGACCACAAATTGAAGAGCGTATGCAACTTCTAAATGTTGAGCCTTTAATGGAAGACAATATTCGAATTACCGATGCGGGTACTTTATCTGCCGTTAAAGACGCTACAGGGTCACTACGACTTGATATTGAAGCATTGTTAACTATGGGATTAGTTAATTCTCCTATGCATGGCTCACAAATTAGAGTCAGTACAGGTAATTTTGTTATTGCTAAACCTATTGGTGTAAAAAACGGTGTCGATTTTAAACATACGGGTACGGTAAGAAGAATTGATACTGTAGGAATTAACACGCAACTAGATTTTGGCTCTATCGTATTATTGTCACCTGTAGGTTATTCATCTACGGGGGAGGTTTTTAACTTGTCGTTAGAAGATGTAGCAACACAAACTGTTATTTCTTTAAAAGCAGATAAATTAATTACGTTTACAGATGCTGATGGATTAATGAATGAGCAGGGGGAATTAATCAAAAGTTGTGGTGTAAGTACCGTTAAAGCGTTACTTGATGTAACGGAAGATCCCGTCAAACAATTACTTATGCGAGCTATAATACAAAGTAGTGAAAATGGTGTTGAACGTTGTCACTGCCTAAATTACGAAAGTGATAGCGCATTGTTACAAGAGTTATTTACTCGAGACGGTGCTGGAACATTAATAGCAAAAGACTATCAAGAGCAAATATCTACAGCAACAATTGATGATGTGGGTGGGATTTTAGAATTACTCGCACCATTAGAAGCCGAGGGTATTTTAGTAAAACGCTCAAGAGAGTTACTTGAAGTTGAAATTGAACGCTTTACTGTAATTAAAAAAGAAGACGTTATAATTGCGTGTGCAGCACTTTACCCTTACCCCAAAGAAAATTCAGGTGAGGTAGCTTGTGTTGCTATCCACCCTGATTACCGTAAGGGTAATAGAGGTGTACGATTAATTAATACGATTGAAAACTTAGCTAAAGAAAAAAAATTATCATCAATATTTGTACTTACTACCGTGAGTGCTCATTGGTTCCTAGAGCAAGGCTTTACGGAGCAGTCAGTAGATAGTCTTCCTGAAGATAAAAAGAAAATGTACAACTTTCAACGTAAATCGAAAGTTTTTTCTAAAAATATTTAGATCTTTCTCATTAATAGCAACAGACCCTAATCTAACATATAGCAATATTACTAATAAACTGACCATATTAGTTCAGTTTATTAGTGAAATTGATATTCATAATCAGTATTTTCCATACAAAACTCTATTTTCATCTCTTTTATTTACTAGATTGTTACAACAATGTTACTGTGTACTTGTCTTAAATTAAAGTTTAAGGTCAAATAGTCGAAACAGTAATATTCTGTGAAAGTAGGTTGTTTATGCGTTTTTTAATTTTACTGCTGTTATTAAGTCAGTTTGCTTTGGCAAGCGATTATAAGTTAGGCCCAGGCGATAAGATTCAAATTATTGTTTATGGTGAAGATGATTTAACAGCCAATGTGAAAATTGATAAATCAGGTTTTATCTCATTTCCTTTTTTAGATGATATTCAGGTAATAAATTTATCGGTTAAAGAATTAGAAAAAGTAATATATGATGGTTTGCTGGGAGATTATTTAATTTCGCCACAAGTATCAGTATCTATTTCTCAATACCGGCCTTTTTTCATACATGGTCAAGTTAATAGACCAGGCGGGTATCCTTTTCAAGACGATCTTACGTTTGATAAGGCTATTGCTGTTGCTGGGGGGTTATCATCTAGAGCTTCCTTAACAGATTGGACTATCACTAGAAAAGTGAATGGAAAAACAGTAAAAATAGAAGCTAATGTAGCAACTCAAATATTTCCTGATGACATAATAAAAATAGAGCAGAGTTTTTTTTGAACAATGTGAATAAAGATCAAGAAAGTATAAAAGCGCCTAATGAAGACATTGCGCTAAGTGAAGTACTCAGACCGCTATGGGTTAGGCGTTGGAAGCTTGTATTTTTTACTTTATGTGTAACCTTGTTTTTTTCTTTTTATGTTTCGTTGTTAAAACCAAGTTATGTTGCAACTGCAACTCTACAAATTGGTAATAATAAGCCGAGTAATACTTTATCGATTAATGACGCTTTCAATGAAACGAATGCCAGCGAAGAACAAATTAGAACCCAATATGAATTGTTGAAATCGCGTAAATTTGCTGAGAGAGTCGCGACACGACTAAATTTAGCGCGACATGAAGAGTTTAATAGTAATAAATATAATAATAAAATCCCTTATTTAGCAAATAGGGGCAAAAGCAATAATACACCATCGTTAAGTTCGGTAGTGGGAGCTTTCCAGCAGCGTTTATCAATTGAGCCTATTGGAAATACTGAACTTGTAAAAATCAGCTTCCGTTCATACAGTCCAGAGCTTTCAAAACAGGTTGCGAATCAAATAGGTGAAACATATTTACAATATCAAGATGAGATCCATAGCGCCTCAAAGGAATCTACGTCTCAATGGTTGGTTGATCAGCTTGAGGAATTAGGTCAAAAATTAGAATCATCAGAATTAGCCTTACAAGAATATAGGGAAGCTGAGGGGATTGTTGATATTCAAGGTGTCGTTGGCTTGGTTGCTTCTGAATTAACCGAATTAACTTCATCAGCTTTACAAGCTGAAAAATATAAAGATGACCTTAAGGTTACTTATGAATATATTCAGAACAACAAAGAAAACCTAAGTGGATTAATGGAGTTAAATGAGGTCAGTAGTCATCCAACTTATGTTCAATTACGTCGTTCACAAGAAGTTGTTGAACGAAAAGTATTCGAACTAGCAAAACGGTATGGTCCGAAACACCCTAAGAGAATTGCCGTCGAAGCAGAGTTTGAATCAATAGAATCTCGCATTAATATACAAATAAATGAAATTATCACCTCTATTGAAAAACAATATTCTTCTGCTATTCAAAAAGCTCAAGCGAATAAACAAAGATTAGCTGCAGCTAAAAAAGACTTTTTAAGATTAAGCCGACTTAAAAATAAATTCTTTCAGTTACAGCGAGAGGTGGACACTAATAAAGAATTATATGGCAATTATCTTGTTCGTTTAAAAGAAGCTGATGCAATGGGAAACTATAAAACAAATTTTTATGTACGTTTTATTGATAAAGCTATTTTACCCAAATCTCCAGTAGCACCCAACAAGCGATTGTATGTAGTCATTAGTTTTATACTCTCATTTTTAGCTATTTCAATCGTTGTGATCATGCGTGAATTATTGGTTGATACTTTAAATTCACGACGAAAACTTGATAATTTTCAAGAGGCCCCTATTTTAGCTGTATTACCTAAGTTTAAATTAAAAGCTGGTAGTTCATCTCATTCAGAAGTTAGTGATAACCATTTTACTGAAGCGGTTAGAACTTTAAGAACTTCACTTTTATTTAATGGAGAGAAGAAGCCACCTAAAGTTATCGCCATAACATCATCAGTACCAAATGAAGGAAAATCAACCGTTGCTTTACATTTAGCTCGCTCATTTAGTGAAATGGAAAAAGTGTTGTTAATTGAAGCTGATTTACGTCACCCAACGGTTGCTAAGAATTTAAACTTAGATGTTCACCGCCCAGGGCTCTCAAATTTATTAGCTAAAACGCATCAAATTAATGAATGTATCGTTAGAGATAAAAATGTAAAGTTAGACATTCTAACCTCTGGTATTTCACCCGCTAATCCGCTCGCTTTTTTATCAATGAAACGTTTTAGTATGTTAATTAAAGTTTTTGGTAATTTTTACGATAGAATTATTATTGAAACTCCTCCAGTAAATGCAGTAAGTGATGCAGTTATTATTTCAAAAATTGTTGATAGCGTTGTTTATATTGTTCATGGTTCAAAAACTAAACGAGATCAGATAACTCAAGGTTTGCGTATGCTCAAACAAGTTAACGCACCCATTGAAGGCGTTGTAATTAACCAAAGTGAAAACATTGATACCGATAAATACCAAAATAAATATTACAATGATATGGCTAATATAATTAAACTTCCTATTCGTAAACAGATGTAATCCATTTTACTTAAGTATTGTTATAATTAACGCTGATAAAATTTAGCGTAATATGTATGATACCCACATGAAAACACAATCCCCCTTTTCGGTAAAAAAAACTAACGGCTTTAATGTCGAGTCAGTTGCTTCTATTGCTTACTTTCCTCGAACGAATGAAGACTTGATTGAATTAGCAAACTTACCTTTATCTAATTTTTATATATTAGGTGAGGGTTTTAACACGCTTTTTGTTAGTGATACTGCACCTATTATCATAAAACCTGAATTTAAAGGGGTTGAAATAGATGAACAAGCTGATTGCACTATTGTAAAGGCAGCCGCAAGTGAAAACTGGCATAATTTTGTTGAGTTTTGCATAAGCCGAGGAATTAACGGTTTAGAAAATTTAGCGCTTATTCCTGGAAGTGTTGGAGCTGCGCCTGTTCAAAATATTGGAGCTTACGGTGTAGAGCTTGCTAATTATTGTCAGGAAGTGTTGTGGTTTGATTTTAAAACCAAAAAAAATGTGCTGTATAAACATGCTGATTGTCAGTTTGGTTATCGAGAAAGTATTTTTAAAAATAGACTGAAAAATACAGGTCTTATCATAAGTGTTACCTTTTGTTTTCCTAAAGTTTGGCGTGCTAACCTTTCATATGCGGGCTTAGATCATTTACCGTCTTCTGTTTCTGCCAAAATAGTAATGAATGAAGTCATTAAGGTTCGTCAAACAAAGTTACCTGATCCACACAAATTACCTAATGCGGGAAGCTTTTTTAAAAACCCTGTGATAGAAGCGACTCAATGGAAAATGTTAGTTGCTCAATATCCTAATATACCAAGCTATCCTCAAAGTAACGGTAAAGTAAAAGTGGCCGCAGGCTGGTTAATAGAAAAAGCCGGTTTAAAAGGGTATCAATACCAAGGGGTTGGCGTACACGAAAAACAAGCTCTAGTGTTAGTTAATTATAATACTGAGCAGGGTAAACACATTGTTGATTTAGCAATACATATAACTAATAAGATTAAGTCAGTATTCAATATTTATTTAGAGCCTGAAGTGAGAATGGTTTTCCCGCAAGGTGAAATGAATTTAGCAGAGTATAAAAATGGCTAAAGCAATTAAAGAATTATTAATTAATAAACTCGCTGCTGGTGAGTTTATTTCCGGACAAGCATTAGGTGAAGAAATAGGTGTGAGTCGAACAGCTATATCAAAACAAATTAATAACCTTTCAGAAATGGGATTGGATATTTTTAGAGTAACAGGTAAGGGCTATAAGCTTGTTACTCCTATTGAACTGTTAGATAAAGAGTTTATTTTACAGCAATTAATAGCCAATAATATTCATTGTATCGTTGAAACACATAATATTATTGATTCAACTAACGATTATTTAATGCGTCGAATTCCTAATCATGTCCAAAGTGGGCAAGTATGTATTGCCGAATATCAGAGTGCAGGTAGAGGAAGAAGAGGAAGGCAATGGATATCACCTTTTGGTTCGCACATTTATATGTCAATGTATTGGTTGCTTCCTCAAGGTATGACTGCTGCAATGGGGTTAAATACTATTGTAGCGTTAGCAATTAGTGATGCTATCGCTTCCCTTTATCAGATTAACGTTCAGTTAAAATGGCCAAATGATATTTATATTAACGGTTTAAAATTAGCGGGTATTTTAATTGATCTAGAAGGTACACCTAATGAGCCATGTCATGCTGTTATTGGTATAGGGCTCAATTTGAATATGCCAGATAAAAGTGGAGAAAAAGTTGATCAACCCTGGACAGACTTACAACAGCATACTTCAAAAATAATTAATCGAAATGAATTAGCCGCCACTATCATTCAATACTTAACATTTCGTTTAGAGCAACATAAAGATTCAGGCCTAGAACAAGTGGTAAATGAATGGAATCAACAAGATTACTTTTATGATCAACCTGTAACATTAATAACAGGTAATAATCAAACCCATGGCATATGTAAAGGGATAAACGAACAAGGAGCCTTGTTATTATCTGTTGATAACAATATTAAAGTCATTTACGGCGGTGAAGTGAGTTTAAGAGGTTCGAAATGATAATATTGGTTGATATAGGTAATACTCGGACTAAGTACCGAATAGAAGATATTGATATTAAAAATAAACGGATTGTTATTGAAAATAACCAAATTACCAAACAGTGGTTAACAGAGTATTGGGGGAAGGCGAATCAGATCATTGTTGGTAGTGTTAAATTAGGTGCTCTAACCGATTTAATTGCTACATGGGCAAAAGAAAATCATTCAAAGATATTTTTCATAGAAAGTGAAAAAGAACGATTTGGTATAATAAATAGCTATGAACAACCCAAGTCGTTGGGGGTTGATCGTTGGTTAACCTTAGTAGGTGCGTCGGCACTATTTCCAAAAACAGGCGTTGTTATAATTGATGCAGGTACAGCAACAACTTTTGATGTATTAGATCAAGACGGAAAGCATCAAGGAGGGTGGATATTATCAGGAATTGATTTATTACTTGCTCAACTTAGCAGTAATACATCAAAAGTTAAATTTGATGTCAGTGATTCAGCAGATACAGCATTTGGAAAAAGCACTTCAGAGTGTGTTAATAATGCTGCTTGGGCAGCCACTATTGCTATGATTAACTCAGGAATAAAAATAGCAGAGCATACTCAAGAGATAAAACATTGTATATTATTAGGAGGTAATGCAGAACGGATATTACCTTTTATTGAATTCCCAAAGGTTGAAATTATTCACGATCTAATATTTGAAGGCTTAAAGCGTTATTCAGCATAGAGGAGTAGGTGTTTTTAACGTTAATATGGATAAAAAACCATCAAACCTTAGTTAAACCTTAAACAAACATAAAAAAACATGAATTTTTTTGTTTTTTTCTATTGCAAGGTGGAAAACATTGCTCTAGAATTCGCTCCACTTAATGTAGTGCCGACTTAGCTCAGTTGGTAGAGCAACTGACTTGTAATCAGTAGGTCGCCAGTTCGACTCCGGCAGTCGGCACCATTAATACTTTTTATTTTATACGGATAAAAAGTAAATAAGAATTTGGAGGGGTTCCCGAGTGGCCAAAGGGATCAGACTGTAAATCTGACGGCTCAGCCTTCGGTGGTTCGAATCCACCTCCCTCCACCATTTTTAACAGAGATAAACTGATAGAGTTTAGCGGGTGTCGTATACTGGCTATTACCTCAGCCTTCCAAGCTGATGAAGCGGGTTCGATTCCCGCCACCCGCTCCAATCTTTAAATCGAATGCTGATATGGCTCAGTTGGTAGAGCGCACCCTTGGTAAGGGTGAGGTCGGCAGTTCGAATCTGCCTATCAGCACCATTCAAAGATTACTTCTATTAATTTATCTTAAACCATTAAACTTTTGTTAATCTACCCAAGGTATTTTAAAATGGCTAAAGCAAAATTTGAACGTAATAAACCACACGTAAACGTCGGAACAATCGGACACGTAGATCACGGTAAAACAACGTTAACAGCTGCAATCTCTGCGGTATTAACGAAAGTACACGGTGGTGAAGTAAAAGATTTCGCACAAATCGATAATGCTCCAGAAGAGCGTGAGCGTGGTATAACAATTAACACATCTCACATCGAATACGATACAGAAACACGTCACTACGCACACGTAGATTGTCCTGGCCATGCTGATTATATTAAAAACATGATCACAGGTGCAGCACAAATGGATGGAGCAATCTTAGTAGTTGCTGCTACAGATGGTCCAATGCCACAAACACGTGAGCACATCTTACTTTCACGTCAAGTAGGTGTACCATTCATCATCGTATTCATGAACAAATGTGACATGGTAGATGACGAAGAATTATTAGAATTAGTAGAAATGGAAGTTCGTGAACTTCTAAGTGAATACGAATTCCCAGGTGATGACTTACCAGTAATTCAAGGTTCAGCTTTAGGCGCACTTCAAGGTGAAGAGAAGTGGGAAGCTAAGGTTATCGAACTTGCAGAAGCACTTGATACTTATATCCCAGAGCCAGAGCGTGCAGTTGATGGAGCATTCATCATGCCTATCGAAGATGTATTCTCAATCTCAGGTCGTGGTACAGTTGTAACAGGTCGTGTTGAACGTGGTATCATCAAAGTAGGTGAAGAAGTAGAAGTTGTAGGTATTCGTGATACACAAAAATCAACGTGTACAGGTGTAGAAATGTTCCGTAAGCTTCTTGACGAAGGTCGTGCTGGCGAGAACTGTGGTGTACTTTTACGTGGTCTTAAGCGTGAAGACGTAGAACGTGGTCAAGTACTATGTAAGCCTGGTTCAATCTCACCACACACTAAATTCGAATCAGAAGTATACGTGTTAAGTAAAGATGAAGGTGGTCGTCATACTCCATTCTTCAAAGGATACCGTCCACAGTTTTACTTCCGTACAACAGACATCACAGGTGCAGTAGAGCTTCCTGAAGGTGTAGAAATGGTAATGCCAGGCGACAACTTGAAGTTTGTTGTAGAGCTTATCAACCCAGTAGCGATGGACGAAGGTTTACGCTTCGCTATCCGTGAAGGTGGTCGTACAGTAGGTGCTGGTGTAGTATCTAAAATCATTGACTAATATCGTTTAATCGATTGTTAATGTAGAAAGGTCGCGCAAGCGGCCTTTTTTGTATCTATAGTTTTCTAAGTGATACATGACGCATAACGAGATCCCATGCGTATAATGGTGAAAAGCTACCAGTATAGCGTTGCGTTGTAAATTTACAGGTTTAATGCTAATTTAAATCGATTTTGTATAGTTAACTAAAGAGTAAATATGTCTGAGAGCAATAAAAAAGAAAAAACTGACACTGAATTTGATAGGCGAAGCTTTTTAAATAAATACGGGAAGTTAGCAGTGTTAACACCTGTTGCCGTGACGAGTCTAATGAGCCCCGCAACTTCTGCGGCACCGAAATCATGCAGAGGTAATGGCAATAAAAAGTGCTAAGTTTATGTCAAAGATCTTTAACATAGTAATAAATCAAGCTATCTCTATCACCCTTTTCCATGTTTAATTTTACATTAGCTATTGTTACTTATTAGCTAAGATGGAATTCATGAATATACAAAAAATTCATTTAAACACTTCATTTTTATCTATGTATATAGAAAATGAACAGGGGCTTATTTTTGACCACCTTAAAAAAAGCTTATATAGCATATCCCCCGTAATAGTTGCGTTTATATTCGCGATAGATGAAAACTTGTCTGAGTCGGAAGCTATTGACGATGTGTCACAATATTTTAATTTTTCGCCAACAGATTTAATTTTTTATTATCAAGAAGCAAAATTGTTCTTTTCAAGCAGTAAATTCCCATTGAACTATATAGATAGTAGGTATCCTGAATTAACTAAATTGAGTGGGTATTCTAAGTTTGACGATCAAAAAAATGCAAAATCTTACACTGTTGGCGACTCATCATTTTCGATAACGTGTGAAAACCTATCTCTATTTAAAATAATAAATTCATTACTGCAGCCCATTGAAAAAAAATTAGATAAAGTTCATTTTCAAATTTTTATTAAAAAGTCAGTTTCTGATGACAAATATTTTGATGTTTTTTGTAATGAGCTAATTATCGAAGAACGACTCTTATTTCAAGAAGTACTTCCTTTAATTATTGACCGTATGCAAATTCTTACATTTCAACAGAGTGATTATTGCTTTTGTTTTCATGGTGCGGCCATACAAACATATGAAGGTGTCTTACTGTTGCCAGGGGTGTCAGGTGCAGGTAAGTCGACGTTGAGCGCTGTACTTGCAAGCAAAAGCAATAAGATTTATTCAGATGAATTGATCGTTTTAGATAAACATTTTAACGTTAACGCATTAAAATTACCTATTGCGATAAAGTCAGGAAGTTGGGATGTATTGTCTAAATATTACCCTCAGCTGAGCGAACAACCTGAATTTTTACGACTGGATGGTCGTAGATTGAAATATGTATGGCCAAATTCTTTTGCTACAAACATAAAGCAAAACCTTAAGCAGAAGTATCTTATTTTTAATCCAAAATTTAATAGTAAATCTCAAGCATCAGTAAGTCCTGAAAAACTATCGATAATAGATACAATCACTATGTTAGTTGAGGCTGGTTATCAGGTAGGTATTGAATTAAACGAAGAAAAACTAGAGTCTCTGTTAACTTTCATGGAAAGAGCCTATCGTTATCGCCATACATACAATACAAGTGCTCAAGCCGAGCTAGAGATAAAGAGGTTATGGGAAAGGCACTATGAATAACTTTTATAAAATTACTCAACAGGTTTTTTTTGATCTATCAACATGGTTACTTCACCCTGATAAATATTCAAGTGAACAGTTATCCCGTTTACAAAATGAAGAAGCATATTTGCCTATAATTTCTTTAGCTCATCAATATTGGTTAGTTGGGCCATTAACAAATAGACTAAAGTCTGCTGATGTCTGGAGGAAGCTTCCTGAGAAACTTCAAAGCTATTTAATTGATATTGAAAAACTTTATCTTAATCGAATAAATGCTATAAAAGCAGAAACTATTTTTGTAAGTCAATTATTAGTTGATGCAAATATTAAAGTTGTTGTGATAAAGGGAGCTGCAAGCATATTTAATGGCGTTGCAGATCCTATAAGTAATCGTTATATGAAAGATATTGATATACTCGTACCTGAGCAACTTCAGCAAAAGGCATATAATATACTCAGAAAAAATGGCTATAAAAAAGATATAAATTATTTTGATGTTAATGCTTCAGATGCACATCATGCCCCACCATTATTAAAAAATAATATTTGTTATATTGAACTTCATCGTTGGGTAGTAGCAAAACACTTAAAGAAAGTTTTAGAAACTGATAACGTATGGATAACCACAGTACCGCTTCATTTAACGGATGAGTTAATTGTAGAACAGTTAAACCCAACCAACCAAGTTATACTTTCGATAGTGCATAGTGAAATCCAGAATGGAGGATTTGATCAAAAACACATAGACTTGCATCAAATGTTTAATTTATTGACTATAGTTCAACACTTTTTTGGGAAAATTAATTGGCAACTAGTTAAACATTGTTTTGAAAAGTCAAACCAAGAAGATGTATTGACGACTACATTATATGTTTTATATCGTTTGTTTGAATTAGAAACCCCCATCACAAACAAACAAAGTATTTATGCTCAAAAACATTTTGATGAATGCTTAAGGCGCTATGTAAAAAATCAAGGAAGAAATAGTGGTTTTAGCGTGATTATGGAGCAATTGTATGGATATAAAAGCAGAAATATAAACTTGATGTACGGAAAAAAAGGTATTTTGGGTTATCCTATAGGAGTTATGAAACACCTATTTTTTCATTTTAGGAAAGTGTTTAGTTCCCCCCATATAAAGTCGTATGTTTTGAGAGTCATTAATAAAAGGCAGCATTCAGATGTTTCTTAGCTGTAATTTATATGAGCTATTTAAACGGAAGACGATAGAGGAATATTGTTTTTTATTGGATTTTGATATCAATTATCGAATATAGCTTGAGTAAAATCATTGACTCAGTATAATAGCGCCTCACTTCTAGAGTCTCTCTTAATTCCAAATAAACTAAGAATCACTCGATAAGTGCAGCTATTTAACAGTAAATTGTTGAATACAAAAGGGGTATAGTTCCAATTGGTAGAACAGCGGTCTCCAAAACCGATGGTTGGGAGTTCGAATCTCTCTACCCCTGCCAAATTTGATAAACATGTAAATGTTTGAAGTAAAATCTCTTTTGAGATTATTTCGTCTTAGTTTAGACGCGTAATTACAGGTTAAGAATATGAACGTAAGTACTGAAAGCCAGCCTAGTGGGTCTTTTGATTTTTTGAAATGGGGCTTAGTTCTCATTCTATTAGCAGGTGCAGTTGCAGGAAATTATATCTTCGGTGAAGAATCTGTTCTTTATCGTGCAATCGGTGTTGTAGTTGCTATTGCCGTTGCGGGCTTAATTGCTATGCAAACTGAAAAAGGGCGCTCTGCTGTTATTTTTGCTAAAGAGTCAAAAACAGAGATACGTAAAGTTGTATGGCCAACTCGTCAAGAAGCTATTCAAACAACAGCTATTGTACTAGTGGCGACACTTATTATGTCTATTGTAATGTGGGGCTTAGACTCAGTATTATTCTGGGTGGTTGGTTTTATTACTGGTTTAAAGGTTTAGATGATGACAGAAGAAAATTTAAACGAAGAACATGTTCCAAGTGAAGAAGAAATTGCAGCTGAAAATGCTGAGATAGAAAGAAGAAGTCATTTGCGTTGGTATGTAGTACAAGCTTTCTCTGGTTATGAAGGTCGTGTTCAAAAAACATTAATTGAACATATTGAAATCAATGGCTTAGAAGATAAATTCGGTCAAATCTTAGTGCCAACTGAAGAAATCGTTGAAATGCGTGCTGGACAGAAGCGTAAAAGCTCTCGTAAATTCTTCCCAGGTTATGTTCTAGTACAGATGGCTATGGATGAAGAAGCATGGCATTTAGTGAAAAGTGTACCTAGAGTATTAGGTTTTATTGGCGGTACGAGCGATCGTCCAGCCCCTATCACTCAGAAAGAAGCTGATCGTATACTTCAGCGTTTAGAAGATACTGATAAACCTAAACCTAAAACATTATTTGAACCAGGTGAAGTTATCCGCGTTATTGATGGTCCATTTGCTGACTTTAATGGTGTGGTAGAAGAGCTTGATTATGAGAAAAACCGAATTAAGGTGTCAGTACTTATTTTTGGTCGTTCTACACCAGTAGATTTAGAGTTTGGTCAAGTCGAAAAAGGCTAACATTAAACACTATAATATTTTTAAAAACCAAAGCAATGCTTTGGTTTTTTTGTTTTTAGAAGTAGTAATACCCTTCATAATAGAACTGTTCTGTTTAAAATAAAGGAAAACGGTCAAAGACAAAGTCTTTTATCCATTCTCTGTTAATTCAAACCTCTAAATTAATAATAGTTTAAAGGCGTTTTCAACTAGCAAAATGATCAATCTCTTAGTGAATATAGTAAAAGTTATAAATCGCTTGAATTTAGGCCGTTGATTAATATATAATCCGCTGCCGATTTTTTTTAAACTCAAGTAGTTAAATATTAAATATCGGTATTTTTATAACGGGGAGCTAGTTCAATTAAAGTAATTAGCGTTAGAACCCACACTATAGGTATTGAAAAATGGCTAAAAAAGTCCAAGCTCTAATCAAGCTACAAGTTGCTGCTGGTGCAGCAAACCCGTCACCGCCAGTTGGTCCTGCATTAGGTCAACACGGTGTAAATATAATGGAATTCTGTAAAGCGTTTAACGCAAAAACAGATTCATTAGAAAAAGGCGCTCCAGTTCCAGTAGTTATTACTGTATACAGTGACCGTTCTTTTACATTTGAAACAAAAACTCCACCTGCTTCATTCTTATTGAAAAAAGCGGCTGGTATTAAAAGTGGTTCAGGCCGTCCTAACACTGAAAAAGTTGGTACTGTTACAACAGCACAACTTGAAGAAATCGTTAAGACTAAAGAACCTGATTTAACTGCTGGTTCACTTGAAGCTGCAGTGCGTACCATTGCGGGTTCTGCTCGTTCAATGGGTTTAGTGGTAGAGGACTAATCAATGGCTAAATTATCAAAACGCGCTCGTCTTATCCGTGAAAAAGTAGACGTATTAAAAGAATATGAAATCAGCGAAGCAATTGCTTTATTAAAAGAATTTGCTACTGCTAACTTCCGTGAAAGTGTTGATGTTGCTGTAAACTTAGGCATCGATGCACGTAAATCTGACCAAAACGTACGTGGCGCAACTGTGTTACCAAACGGTACTGGTCGTGATGTTCGTGTTGCTGTATTTACACAAGGCGCTAACGCTGAAAAAGCTAAAGAAGCTGGTGCTGACATTGTTGGTATGGAAGATCTAGCCGAGTTAGTTAAAAAAGGCGAAATGAACTTTGACGTTGTAATCGCTACTCCTGACGCAATGCGCGTTGTTGGCCAATTAGGTCAAATTTTAGGGCCACGTGGTTTAATGCCTAACCCTAAAGTAGGAACTGTAACTCCTGATGTAGTAACTGCTGTTAACAATGCAAAAGCTGGTCAAATTCGTTACCGCAACGACAAAAACGGCATTATCCATACTACTATTGGTAAAGCTGATTTTGAAGAAGCGCAATTACAACAAAACCTTGAAGCATTATTGGAAGCATTGAAAAAAGCTAAACCAGCAAATGCTAAAGGCCAGTACATTAAGAAAATTTCTGTATCAACTACTATGGGTGCCGGTGTTTCCGTTAGCCAAGCAAGTTTAACAGTATAATTTTCAAAGCGCCTATTTTTAGGTGCTTTACAAGGGGTAGATTATAAACTATAATCTCGCCCCTTAAATTTTGGTAGATGTTGTTGATTTTAGCTATACAAAAATCAATGACCTCGTCAAAGACCGTAGGTGCTTTGTTGATACTTAGCTTAATTAAATGCCTACGTAGATGGTGATTACCCAGTATTTCCTAATTCTGGTCCTCGCCGTAATGGCCTGTAATTTATTAGTACTAAATAATAAATTACAGGGATAGTAAATACCGGCTTAGCCGGTGAACCAGGAGTTAAAGCCAATGGCTATCAATCTTGATGACAAAAAAGCAATTGTTGCTGAAGTTCAAGAAGCTGCTAGTGGCGCTCAATCAGCTGTAATCGCAGATTCTCGCGGTGTTTCAGTTGAAGCAATAACGACTTTACGTAAAGAAGCTCGTGAAAACGGTGTATGGATGAAAGTTATCCGTAATACGTTAGCACGTCGTGCTTTACAAGGTACTGATTACGAATGTGTTTCTGATACATTAGTTGGTCCATCGTTAATTGCATTTTCAAACGAGCATCCAGGTGCTGCAGCGCGTTTATTTACAAACTTTGCGAAAACTAATCCAGAGTTTGAATTAAAAGCAGCGGCATTTGAAGGTAATGTAGTTGATGTACAGGTACTTGCAAAACTACCTACATACGACGAAGCTATTGCACGTTTAATGAGCGTTATGAAAGAAGCATCTGCTGGCAAATTATGCCGCACGATTGCTGCAGTACGCGATCAGAAAGAGCAAGAAGCTGCCTAATTATTGTTTATCTTTTATATATAAGAAAACAATTTGCACTTTTTGTATTTATAGTTATTTATAACAATCATGAGATTGTTACTTAAACAGGAAATTTATAATGTCTATTTCTAAAGACGATATCCTAAACGCTATTGCTGAAATGTCAGTAATGGATGTAGTTGCTTTAGTTGAAGCAATGGAAGAAAAATTCGGCGTATCTGCTGCTGCTGCTGTTGCAGTTGCTGGTGGTGATGCTGGTGGTTCTGCTGAAGAGCAAACTGAATTCGACGTAATCTTAACAGGTTTCGGTGAGAAGAAAGTTGCAGTAATCAAAGCGGTACGTGGCGCAACTGGTCTTGGCTTAAAAGAAGCTAAAGACTTAGTAGAGTCTGCACCTAAAGCACTTAAAGAAGGTGTTGAAAAAGCTGAAGCTGAAGAACTTAAGAAAGCTCTTGAAGAAGCTGGTGCTTCTGTTGAGATCAAATAATCTGTTTTTAAATAGATTATTTGCCTGAAAAGGCAATGGCTGGTGATTTAAAAGTCACCGGCCTTTTTGCGCTAAAGAAAGTGGGTTTTTATAGCCCCAAACAGTGCATTATTGACGTCTAGACGTAGATGTCACTGTAATACTCTGCCAAATATAATGTATATAGGCAGTTCGGTCATAACCAGCTAGCTGAGGAACCCCATGGCTTACTCATACTTTGAGAAGAAGCGAATTAGAAAGGACTTTGGTAAAAGTACACAAGTAATGGATTATCCATTTCTGTTGTCTATCCAATTAGAATCTTTCCGCAAGTTTATAGATATTGATCCGACAGGTGAAACAGGCCTAGAAGCTGCGTTTCGTTCTATTTTTCCAATTAAAGCGTATTCTGGTAGTTCAGAATTACAATATGTTAGTTACCGTTTAGGTGAACCGTTATTTGACGTTAAAGAATGTCAAATTCGTGGTGTAACCTATTCTGCTCCATTACGTGTAAAGCTTCGTTTAGTTGTATACGATAAAGAAGCAGCAGCTGGTACGGTAAAAGATATTAAAGAACAAGAAGTATACATGGGCGAAATCCCATTGATGACTGAAAACGGAACGTTTGTTATTAATGGTACAGAGCGTGTAATCGTATCTCAATTACATCGTTCTCCAGGCGTATTCTTTGATCACGATAAAGGTAAAACTCATTCATCAGGTAAAGTGTTATATAACGCACGTGTTATTCCTTACCGTGGTTCATGGTTAGACTTTGAATTCGATCCAAAAGATAACTTATTTGTACGTATTGACCGTCGTCGTAAATTACCTGCGTCAATTTTATTACGTGCATTAGAATATTCTACTGAAGAAATCTTAGATATTTTTTACGATACTACATCGTACGAAATTAAAGGCGATAAGCTTATAATGGAGCTTGTGCCAGAACGTTTACGTGGTGAAACTGCAACGTTCGATATTAAAGTAGGTAAAGGCGATGTTATTGTTGAGCAAGGTCGTCGTATTACTGCTCGTCATATCCGTTCTTTAGAAAAAGAAAATATAACATCATTAGAAGTACCTGCAGAATATATTGTTGGTAAAGTTTTATCTAAAGCATATATTGATAAATCTACAGGTGAAGTTATTGCTGAAGCTAATGCAGAATTAACATTAGAATTGTTAGCTGAATTAAGCCAAGCAGGCCATAAGAAAATCTCTACGTTATATATGAACGAATTTGATGTTGGTTCATATATGTCGGATACATTAAGAGTAGATAGTTCAACTAACCGTCTAGAGGCGTTAGTTGAAATTTACCGAATGATGAGACCTGGCGAGCCACCAACTAAAGATGCTGCTGAAACATTATTTAATAACTTATTCTTTGCATTAGAGCGTTATGACCTTTCAACTGTTGGTCGTATGAAGTTCAATCGTCGCGTTGGAATTGCTGATGAAATAGGTGAAGGAATTTTATCTAAAGAAGATATTATTTCAGTCATGAAAACATTAATCGGTATACGTGATGGTAAAGGTGAGGTTGATGATATCGACCATCTTGGTAACCGCCGTATACGTAGTGTTGGCGAAATGGCCGAAAATCAATTCCGTGTTGGTTTAGTTCGTGTTGAAAGAGCAGTACGTGAACGTTTAAGTTTAGGTGACTTAGATGCGATAATGCCGCAAGATTTAATTAACGCTAAGCCTATTTCTGCAGCGGTTAAAGAATTCTTTGGTTCGTCTCAACTTTCACAATTTATGGATCAAAACAATCCATTATCTGAAGTTACACATAAACGTCGTATTTCAGCATTAGGCCCAGGTGGTTTAACGCGTGAACGTGCAGGTTTTGAAGTTCGAGATGTACATCCAACTCACTATGGTCGTGTTTGTCCAATCGAAACTCCAGAGGGACCAAACATTGGTCTGATCAACTCTCTATCATGTTATGCACGTACCAACGATTACGGTTTCTTAGAAACTCCTTACCGTAAGTTAGTTGATGGTGTTGTAACTGATGATATTGAATATTTATCAGCAATCGAAGAAGGTAATTTTGTTATCGCTCAAGCGAATGCTGAGATGGATAAAGATAATCGATTAACGCAAGAGCATGTACCTTGTCGTCATAAAAATGAATTTACGTTAAAAGCTGCTGATTCAGTTCAGTATATGGATGTATCTCCACAACAAATCATTTCAGTTGCAGCAAGTTTAATCCCGTTCTTAGAACACGATGATGCCAACCGTGCATTGATGGGATCAAACATGCAACGCCAAGCTGTTCCGACATTAAAAGTGGATAAACCACTTGTTGGTACGGGTATGGAAAAAATAGTTGCTGTTGACTCAGGTGTAACTGCAGTTGCTAAACGTGGTGGTGTTGTAACATATGTTGATGCTTCGCGTATTGTTGTAAAAGTTAACGAAAATGAAATGGTACCTGGTGAAGCCGGTATTGATATTTATAACTTAACTAAATACACACGTTCTAATCAAAATACCTGTATCAATCAACGACCAGTGTGTCGCATGAATGAACCTGTTACTCGTGGTGATGTGTTAGCTGATGGCCCGTCAACAGATATGGGTGAATTAGCGCTTGGTCAAAACATGCGTATAGCATTCATGCCTTGGAACGGTTACAACTTCGAAGATTCAATGTTGTTATCAGAACGTGTAGCGATAGAAGATCGCTTCACAACAATTCACATCCAAGAGTTAACATGTATTGCTCGTGATACTAAATTAGGCTCTGAAGAAATAACTTCAGATATCCCTAACGTTGGTGAATCAGCATTATCTAAACTTGATGAAGCGGGTGTTGTATATATTGGTGCTGAAGTTAAAGGTGGCGATATCCTTGTAGGTAAAGTAACACCTAAAGGCGAAACACAACTAACGCCAGAAGAAAAACTATTACGTGCTATTTTTGGTGAAAAAGCAGCTGATGTTAAAGACAGCTCTTTACGTGTACCAAATTCGGTTTCAGGTACAATTATCGATGTTCAAATCTTCACTCGTGACGGTGTAGAAAAAGATAAACGTGCTGTTGAAATCGAAGAAATGCAATTAAAAGAAGTTAAGAAAGATCTTGGCGATGAATTTAGCATTTTAGAAGATGGCATTTATGCACGTGCTAAGAAATTATTACTATCAGCTGGATTAAATGAAGCTGATCTTAATAGCATGTCTCGTGACAAGTGGTTAGTTCAAAATTTATCTGATGAAGGGCAACAGTCTGAATTAGAGCAAATTGCAGAACAATACGACAACATTAAAGCTGATTTTGATAAGAAGTTTGAAGTTAAGCGTCGTAAAATTACTCAAGGTGATGATCTAGCTCCAGGTGTACTTAAAATTGTTAAAGTATACTTAGCGGTTAAACGCCACATACAGCCAGGTGATAAAATGGCTGGTCGTCATGGTAACAAAGGTGTTATCTCAAACGTTGTTCCAGTAGAAGACATGCCATATGACGAACATGGTGTACCGGTTGATATCGTATTGAACCCGTTAGGTGTTCCATCGCGTATGAACATCGGTCAGATCTTAGAAACTCATCTAGGTATGGCGTGTCGTGGTATCGGTGAGAAAATTAACCGTATGCTTCAAGCACAGCAAGAAATTCATAAATTACGCAATTTCTTACAAGATGTATATAACGTAGGTGAATCTCGTCAAGAAGTAGACGTAGCAAGTTTTTCTGATGATGAAGTTATGCGTTTAGCATCGAACTTACGTGCAGGTTTACCTATTGCAACACCAGCATTTGATGGTGCAGCAGAGAAAGAAATTAAAGAACTATTTAAACTAGCTGATATGCCTGAAAGTGGACAATTTACGTTAACTGATGGTCGTACAGGTCGTGAATTTGAACGTCCAGTAACAGTTGGTTACATGTACATGTTAAAACTAAACCATTTAGTTGATGACAAAATGCATGCACGTTCTACTGGTTCATACTCACTTGTAACGCAACAACCTCTTGGTGGTAAAGCACAATTTGGTGGTCAGCGTTTTGGTGAGATGGAAGTATGGGCACTTGAAGCATACGGTGCTGCATATACTCTACAAGAAATGCTAACAGTTAAATCAGATGATGTTAACGGTCGCACTAAGATGTATAAAAACTTAGTAGATGGTGATCATCGTATGGAACCAGGTATTCCTGAGTCGTTCAACGTATTGTTGAAAGAGATTCGTTCGTTAGGTATTAACATCGAATTAGATCAAGAATAGCAAATAACTGATTTGCTGGCTTTTTGTTATAAAGGTTAGTACATGGAGAGAGTAGAAATACTCTCTCGCGTATTTAACTCCGACAGGAGAATAGTGTGAAAGATTTACTTAAGTTTCTTAAGCAACAAAATCAAACAGAAGAGTTCGATGGTATTCGCATCGGGCTAGCATCACCAGATATGATCCGCTCATGGTCATTTGGTGAAGTTAAAAAACCAGAAACAATTAACTATCGTACGTTCAAACCTGAGCGTGATGGTTTGTTCTGTGCGCGTATATTTGGACCAGTTAAAGACTACGAATGTCTTTGTGGTAAATATAAGCGTCTTAAGCACCGTGGTGTTATTTGTGAAAAATGTGGCGTTGAAGTTACATTAACTAAAGTTCGTCGTGACCGTATGGGTCACATCGAATTAGCAAGCCCAGTTGCGCATATTTGGTTCTTAAAATCATTACCTTCACGTATTGGTTTATTACTAGACATGACATTACGTGATATCGAACGTGTACTATATTTCGAATCATACGTAGTAACAGAACCAGGTTTAACGACTTTAGAAAAGAGCCAAATTCTTACTGAAGAAGAATACCTAGATGCTTTAGAAGAGCATGGCGATGAGTTTGATGCGAAAATGGGTGCTGAAGCAGTACTTGCATTATTGCAACAAATCGACCTTGACGGTGAAGTTGCGCAAATGCGTGAAGAACTTCCTGAAATTGGTTCTGAAACTAAACGTAAGAAAATCACTAAACGTTTAAAATTAATGGAAGCATTCGCTGCTTCAGGCAACAAGCCTGAGTGGATGATTATGTCTGTTCTTCCAATCTTACCACCTGATTTACGTCCTCTAGTTCCACTAGATGGTGGTCGTTTTGCTACGTCTGATTTGAACGATTTATACCGTCGTGTAATTAACCGTAACAATCGCCTTAAACGTCTTCTTGATCTGGTTGCTCCAGATATTATCGTACGTAACGAAAAGCGTATGTTACAAGAATCTGTAGATGCATTATTAGATAATGGTCGTCGTGGTAGAGCTATTACTGGTTCAAACAAACGTCCATTAAAATCGCTTGCTGATATGATCAAAGGTAAGCAAGGTCGCTTCCGTCAAAACTTACTAGGTAAACGTGTAGATTACTCTGGTCGTTCTGTAATTACCGTTGGTCCAACACTACGTTTACATCAATGTGGTTTACCTAAGAAAATGGCACTTGAGTTATTCAAACCATTTATTTACGGTAAATTAGAAGCTCGTGGTTTAGCGACTACAATCAAAGCGGCTAAAAAATTAGTTGAACGTGAAGGCGCTGAAGTTTGGGATGTACTTGATGAAGTTATCCGTGAACATCCAGTTATGCTTAACCGTGCACCAACACTTCATAGATTAGGTATTCAAGCTTTTGAGCCTGTTCTTATTGAAGGTAAAGCAATCCATTTACACCCATTAGTTTGTGCGGCATACAATGCCGATTTCGATGGTGACCAAATGGCGGTACACGTACCATTAACTATCGAAGCTCAAATGGAAGCTCGTACGTTAATGATGTCGACAAATAACGTACTTTCTCCAGCTAACGGTGATCCAATCATCGTACCATCGCAAGATGTTGTATTAGGTTTATATTACCTAACGCGTGATCGTGTAAATGGTAAAGGTGAAGGTATGGTTTTTGCTGACACTAAAGAAGCTGAGAAAGCATACCGTACTGATGTAGCTGAATTACATGCACGTGTTAAAATTCGTATTACTGAACATGTTCGTAATGCTGAAGGTGTATTAGAAGCTCGTACGTCATTACGTGATACTACAGTAGGTCGTGCTATTTTATGGCAAGTATGTCCAGACGGTTTACCGTATGACTTAATTGACCAACCACTTGGTAAAAAACCTATTTCGAAACTGATTAACCATGCTTACCGTAACCTTGGTTTAAAAGAAACGGTAATGTTTGCTGACCATATCATGTACACAGGTTTCCATTACGCAATGGTAGCTGGTGCATCTGTTGGTATTGATGACATGGTTATTCCTGCTGCTAAGTACACAATCATTGAAGACGCTGAAGAAGAAGTTGCTGAAATTCAAACACAGTTTGAACAAGGTCTTGTTACAGCGGGTGAGAAGTACAACAAGGTAATCGATATTTGGTCATCTGCTAACGAAAAAGTTTCGAAAGCGATGATGGATAACTTATCTAAAGAAACGGTTATAAATCGTGATGGTGAGCCGGAAGAACAAGACTCTTTCAACTCAATCTTTATGATGGCCGATTCTGGAGCTCGTGGTAGTGCCGCGCAAATACGTCAGCTTGCGGGTATGCGTGGTCTGATGGCTAAACCAGATGGTTCAATCATTGAAACGCCTATTACAGCTAACTTCCGTGAAGGTCTTAACGTATTACAATACTTTATCTCGACACATGGTGCGCGTAAAGGTCTTGCCGATACAGCACTTAAAACAGCTAACTCGGGTTACTTAACTCGTCGTTTAGTTGATGTTGCACAAGATTTAGTCGTAACTGAACATGACTGTGGCACATATGATGGTCTACTAATGACACCACTGATCGAAGGTGGTGATGTTGTTGAACCATTAAGAGAACGTGTACTTGGTCGTGTAGTTGCAGAAGATGTATTAAAGCCTGGTACTGAAGAAGTTCTTTTACCTCGAAATACACTTATTGACGAAGCATTTTGTGATTTCATTGAAGAAAATTCAGTGGATCAAATGATGGTACGTTCAATTATTACTTGTAAAACAGATTTTGGTATTTGTGCACATTGTTACGGTCGTGATTTGGCTCGTGGTCATATGATCAACCAAGGTGAAGCAATTGGTGTTGTGGCAGCACAATCAATTGGTGAACCAGGTACACAGTTAACCATGCGTACGTTCCATATCGGTGGTGCTGCATCTCGTGCATCAGCAGAGAACAACGTTCAGGTTAAGAATAACGGTACTTTAAAACTTCAAAATGCGAAGTATGTAACTAACTCTGAAAATCACTTAGTTATTACATCACGTTCATCAGAACTAACAGTAATTGATGAACATGGTCGTGAGAAAGAGCGCTATAAAGTTCCATACGGTTCTGTAATTTCTAAACAAGACGGTGAAGAGCTAAATGCTGGTGACATCATTGCTAATTGGGATCCGCATACGCATCCAATTATTACTGAGGTTGGTGGTAGAGTTCAATTTGTTGAATTGATCGACGGTGTAACTATGGTTCGCCAAACTGATGAATTAACAGGTTTATCTAGTATTGTTGTAACTGATGCTGGTCAACGTAACTCTGCAGGTAAAGAGATGCGTCCTATGGTTAAGCTAATTGATGCTAAAGGTAATGATGTAATGATTGCTGGTACAGAAATTCCAGCACAATACTACTTGCCAGGTAACGCGATTGTTAACCTAGAAGATGGTGCAGAAGTAAACATTGGTGACGCGTTAGCTCGTATTCCTCAAGAAAGCTCAAAAACTCGTGATATCACGGGTGGTCTACCTCGTGTTGCTGATTTATTTGAAGCACGTAAGCCTAAGCTACCAGCTATTCTGGCAGAGAAAACAGGTATTATCGGCTTTGGTAAAGAAACTAAAGGTAAAGTTCGTTTATTAATCACTCAACCAAGTGGTGAAGTATACGAAGAAATGATCCCTAAAATGCGTCAACTTACTGTGTTCGAAGGTGAATCAGTACTTAAAGGTGAAGTTATCGCCGACGGTCCAGAATCTCCACACGACATTTTACGACTACGTGGTGTAGCGCCTGTTGCTAATTACATAGTAAACGAAGTACAAGAAGTATATCGTTTACAAGGTGTAAAAATTAACGACAAGCACATCGAAGTTATCGTTCGTCAAATGATCCGTAAGTGTGAAATTTTAGACGCTGGTGATAGTGATTTCTTAAAAGGTGAACAGCTAGAAGTTGCTCATGTAAATATTGCAAATCGTGAATTGGAAGCACAAGGTAAAAAACCTGCTGAATACGAAATGCAAATGATGGGTATTACTAAAGCATCACTTTCTACTGATTCATTTATCTCTGCTGCTTCTTTCCAAGAAACAACACGTGTTCTAACTGAAGCTGCTGTAGCAGGTAAGAAAGATAACTTACGTGGCTTGAAAGAAAACGTAATTGTTGGTCGATTAATACCTGCTGGTACGGGTTATTCATACCACCAAGAAAGAGCACGTAAGCGTAATGCTGTACCTGTTGAAGAAGTAACAGTATCTGTTGATGACGCAGCGCAGGCGTTAACAGATGCATTGAATGCAGATTAATTAAGATCAGCATTTAAAGTAGAATATTAGGTAAAGTAAGCTGTAAAACTTGACAGCTTACTACTTGACCTATAGAATTCCGCGACCTTATATTCTGTACTAGTTATGTATAAAATATAAGGTCGCGGATTTTCACGTTTATAAGGGTATGAATTTCTTATTGATTGGGATTTATACAAGTTTAACTAATCGGGAGCTATTTAATGGCAACTATTAACCAATTAGTACGTAAACCTCGTGTAAGACAAGTAACAAAAAGTAATGTTCCGGCATTACAAGCTTGTCCACAACGTCGTGGCGTATGTACTCGTGTGTATACAACTACACCAAAAAAACCAAACTCAGCACTACGTAAAGTTGCTCGTGTTCGTTTAACTAACGGCTTCGAAGTTACTTCATATATCGGTGGTGAAGGTCACAACTTACAAGAGCATAGCGTTATATTAATTCGCGGTGGTCGTGTTAAAGATTTACCAGGTGTGCGTTATCACACTGTTCGTGGCGCACTAGATTGTTCTGGTGTAAGCGATAGAAGACAAGGCCGTTCTAAATACGGTGCTAAACGACCTAAATCTTAAGTTTCCCTATCTCTGCTCAATTTAAGTGGGCAAGATTAGAAACGTTAAGTAAGGCCAAATAATATATTACATTTTGGGTTAATCCTGAATACAACGGAGAATTAAGATGCCAAGAAGACGCGTCGTAGGGCAACGTAAAATATTGCCAGATCCTAAGTTCCATAACGAACTTTTAGCAAAATTCATCAACATCCTTATGGTTGATGGTAAAAAATCTACTGCAGAAAAAATTGTATATGGTGCACTAGACATTTTAGTTGAGAAATCTGAAAAAGATCAATTAGAACTTTTCGAAGAAGCGTTAGAAAACATCCGCCCACAAGTGGAAGTTAAATCGCGTCGTGTAGGTGGTTCTACTTATCAGGTTCCAGTTGAAGTACGTCCAGTTCGTCGTAATGCACTAGCCATGCGCTGGTTAGTTGACGCAGCTCGTAAACGTGGTGAAAAATCAATGGCTCAGCGCCTAGCTAACGAAATGTTAGATGCGTCTGACAGCAAAGGTTCAGCGGTTAAAAAACGTGAAGACGTTCACCGTATGGCTGAAGCAAACAAAGCATTCGCTCACTACCGTTGGTAGAAAAGTGATTGTCGTGATTACCGTTTGTCATAAAACGGTAATCACAACTTTTTATTATCTGGGTTAGAAGCTCAGAAAGAGGATGTAAAAGTGGCACGTACTACCCCTATAGAGCGCTATCGTAACATTGGTATCTGTGCTCATGTTGATGCCGGTAAAACGACAACTACAGAAAGGGTACTTTTTTATACAGGTCTTTCACACAAAATTGGTGAAGTGCACGATGGTGCAGCTACAATGGACTGGATGGAACAAGAACAAGAGCGAGGTATAACTATAACCTCAGCTGCAACAACTTGTTTTTGGAAAGGTATGAATGCTCAGTTCGAAGATCATCGCATTAATATCATTGATACTCCTGGCCATGTTGATTTTACTATCGAAGTAGAACGTTCTTTACGTGTACTTGATGGTGCCGTACTTGTATTATGTGGTTCTTCTGGTGTTCAGCCACAAACCGAAACTGTATGGCGTCAAATGGAAAAATATTCCGTTCCGCGTATTGTTTTTGTAAATAAAATGGACCGCACAGGCGCAAACTTCCTAAATGTAGTTAACCAGATGAAAACTCGTCTGGGTGCAAATGCAGTTCCTATTCATTTGGCTATTGGTGCAGAAGAAGATTTTAAAGGTGTAATCGACCTAATTAAGATGAAAGCAATCAACTGGAATGAAGCAGACCAGGGAATGACTTTCACTTACGAAGAGATCCCCGCAGAAATGCAGGATGAAGCCGAAGAGTGGCGTGAAAATTTAATATCTGAGGCTGCAGAAGCGTCAGATGAAATGATGGATAAATATCTTGAAGAAGGTGATTTATCCGAAGAAGAAATAAAAGCAGGATTAAGAGCAAGAACATTAAATAACGAGATTATTTTATGTTCTTGTGGTTCAGCATTCAAAAACAAGGGCGTTCAAGCTGTATTAGATGCAGTTGTTGAGTATTTACCGTCTCCTGTAGAAGTTGCTGCTATAACCGGTATAAATGACGATAAAGATGAAACTGAAGGAACGCGAGAAGCAGATGATAAAGCTCCGTTTTCTGCATTAGCTTTTAAAATAGCAAATGACCCTTTTGTTGGTACACTTACTTTCTTCCGTGTTTATTCTGGTGTTGTTAAAACGGGTGATACTGTTTATAACCCTATTAAGGGTAAAAAAGAACGCTTAGGTCGTATCGTGCAAATGCATGCAAACGATAGAAAAGAAATTAAAGAAGTGTACGCTGGTGATATCGCGGCGGCAATAAGTTTAAAAGACGTTACAACAGGTGAAACTTTATGTGATCCAAATCATGTAATTACACTTGAACGTATGGAATTTCCTGAACCAGTGATTTCAGTAGCAGTAGAGCCTAAAACATTAGCAGATCAAGAAAAATTAGCTATAGCATTAGGAAAACTTGCAGCAGAAGATCCTTCATTTAGAGTAGAAACAAATGAAGAAACAGGACAAACAATAATTTCAGGTATGGGGGAATTACACCTCGATATCTTAGTTGAGCGAATGAAACGTGAATTTAGTGTTTCATGCAATGTAGGTAACCCTCAAGTTGCGTATCGTGAAACTATCCGCTCAACAGTTAATGTTGAAGGGAAATTTGTTCGACAATCAGGTGGTCGTGGTCAGTATGGTCATGTATGGTTGAAAATGGAGCCTTTACCTGAAGGAAAGGGTTTCGAGTTTGTCGACGAAAGTGTTGGTGGTAGCGTTCCAAAAGAATATATCCCAGCAGTTGAAAAAGGCTGTAGAGAGCAAATGGACAGCGGTGTACTTGCTGGTTATCCTATGCTTGATATAAAGGTAACACTTTATGATGGCTCTTTTCATGACGTTGATTCAAACGAAATGGCGTTTAAAGTAGCTGCATCAATGGGCTTTAGACAGGGAGCTATCGAAGCTTCTCCTGCACTATTAGAACCTATGATGAAAGTTGAAATAACAACGCCAGAAGAAAATATGGGTGATGTCGTTGGTGACTTAAATCGTCGACGCGGCTTAATCGATGGCATGGATGAAGGACCTGCAGGTTCTAAAATAGTGAATGCTACGGTACCACTATCTGAAATGTTTGGTTATTCAACTGCTTTACGCAGTGCCACTCAAGGGCGAGCCTCTTACTCGATGGAATTTCAGCAATATAGTGAAGCTCCTCAGAAAGTACTCGACTCATTAACAAATTCTAATGGATTCTAATGGATTCTCGTAAGGCGCTCACTTAATATTTAGTGAAAGTCTAGCTCGGTCAACATGGCTGCGCTTTTAATAAACTTTAAGGTAATTGTAAAATGGCTAAAGCAAAATTTGAACGTAATAAACCACACGTAAACGTCGGAACAATCGGACACGTAGATCACGGTAAAACAACGTTAACAGCTGCAATCTCTGCGGTATTAACGAAAGTACACGGTGGTGAAGTAAAAGATTTCGCACAAATCGATAATGCTCCAGAAGAGCGTGAGCGTGGTATAACAATTAACACATCTCACATCGAATACGATACAGAAACACGTCACTACGCACACGTAGATTGTCCTGGCCATGCTGATTATATTAAAAACATGATCACAGGTGCAGCACAAATGGATGGAGCAATCTTAGTAGTTGCTGCTACAGATGGTCCAATGCCACAAACACGTGAGCACATCTTACTTTCACGTCAAGTAGGTGTACCATTCATCATCGTATTCATGAACAAATGTGACATGGTAGATGACGAAGAATTATTAGAATTAGTAGAAATGGAAGTTCGTGAACTTCTAAGTGAATACGAATTCCCAGGTGATGACTTACCAGTAATTCAAGGTTCAGCTTTAGGCGCACTTCAAGGTGAAGAGAAGTGGGAAGCTAAGGTTATCGAACTTGCAGAAGCACTTGATACTTATATCCCAGAGCCAGAGCGTGCAGTTGATGGAGCATTCATCATGCCTATCGAAGATGTATTCTCAATCTCAGGTCGTGGTACAGTTGTAACAGGTCGTGTTGAACGTGGTATCATCAAAGTAGGTGAAGAAGTAGAAGTTGTAGGTATTCGTGATACACAAAAATCAACGTGTACAGGTGTAGAAATGTTCCGTAAGCTTCTTGACGAAGGTCGTGCTGGCGAGAACTGTGGTGTACTTTTACGTGGTCTTAAGCGTGAAGACGTAGAACGTGGTCAAGTACTATGTAAGCCTGGTTCAATCTCACCACACACTAAATTCGAATCAGAAGTATACGTGTTAAGTAAAGATGAAGGTGGTCGTCATACTCCATTCTTCAAAGGATACCGTCCACAGTTTTACTTCCGTACAACAGACATCACAGGTGCAGTAGAGCTTCCTGAAGGTGTAGAAATGGTAATGCCAGGCGACAACTTGAAGTTTGTTGTAGAGCTTATCAACCCAGTAGCGATGGACGAAGGTTTACGCTTCGCTATCCGTGAAGGTGGTCGTACAGTAGGTGCTGGTGTAGTATCTAAAATCATTGACTAATATCGTTTAATCGATTGTTAATGTAGAAAGGTCGCGCAAGCGGCCTTTTTTGTTTATGGCAAGTACGACTACTTTCATGGACGTGATGACCGAGCAGGTTAAGGATCTATGCCCAAGGGCATGGATTGAATTAGCGAGGGCTAGGAGCTCAGCGACGAGTCGTATAGTAGATGAGATATAGTATCTAAAATCTTTGACTAACATTGTTTAATCTATTGTTAATGTAGAAAGGTCGCGTAAGCGGCCTTTTTTGTCTGTTTTTATGAATACAAACCCTGAGTAGTATTATTGATAAATGTAGATTTCGTCGACAATGAAAAGGTAGGAATGATCAATCTTATTTAATTGGGGGGAGGTATATTGGTTATACAAAAGTAGGTCGATATATTTTGGGTATTAAAAAGGGCGCCTAAGCACCCTTTGGAAGAAATTTTAAGAAACGTTATTTCTTAGCATTACGCTCTTTAACTTCAGATATTACAGTTTCAGCAACATTGTTAGGACAAGGCATATAGTGTGAGAATTCCATAGAGAATTGACCACGACCAGATGTCATTGTACGTAACGATCCTATGTAACCAAACATCTCTGAAAGAGGAACGTCAGCTTTAATGCGAACACCAGTAGAAGAAGGTTCTTGATCTTTGATCATACCACGACGACGGTTAAGGTCACCGATTACATCACCAACATGATCTTCAGGTGTGAATACATCAACTTTCATAATTGGTTCAATTAATTGAGCACCAGCTTTAGGAATTGATTGACGGAAAGCACCTTTAGCAGCAATTTCAAAAGCAACAGCAGATGAATCAACTGCATGGAAACCACCATCGTATAATTCTACTTCAACATCTAATACAGGGAAACCAGCAAGAGTACCGGTATCCATCATAGATTTGAAACCTTTCTCAACAGCTGGGAAGAATTCTTTAGGAACATTACCACCAACAACTGACGATTTGAAAACGAAACCAGAACCTGGTTCACCAGGACGAATACGGTAATCAATCTTACCAAACTGACCAGAACCACCTGATTGTTTCTTATGTGTGTAAGAATCTTCAATGGCTTGAGTAATCGTTTCACGGTAAGCAACCTGAGGTTTACCAACAACTAAATCAACACCGTATGTACGCTTAAGAATATCTACTTTGATATCTAAGTGAAGCTCACCCATACCACGTAGGATTGTTTCACCTGAATCAATATCAGTTTCAACTTGGAAAGTAGGATCTTCAGCAACCATCTTACCGATAGCAATACCCATCTTCTCAGATCCACCTTTATCTTTCGGTGTTACAGAAATTGAGATTACAGGAGCAGGGAATACCATAGCTTCTAATGTACAAGGATCTTTAGGATCACATAATGTGTGACCTGTTTGTACATTTTTCATACCTACGATAGCTAATATATCACCGGCTTGTGCTTCAGATAATTCAGTACGGTCATCAGCTTGCATTTCTACCATACGGCCAACACGTTCAGTTTTACCCGTAAATGAGTTTAATATGGTATCGCCTTTCTTAAGTTTACCTGAATAGATACGGATAAAAGTAAGTGCACCAAAACGGTCATCCATAATTTTGAATGCTAACGCTTTAAATGTTGCTTCAGTATCAACTACAGCAAATTTTCCTGTAGGCTCACCTAACTCATCTGTTAAAGGTTGAGGGTTAACATCAGTAGGACAAGGTAAGTAATCAACAACAGCATCAAGAAGAAGTTGCATACCTTTGTTTTTGAATGCAGAACCACAGTATGTAGGGAAGAACATTAATTCGTTTGTACCTTTACGGATACAAGCTTTAATTTGCTCTTCAGTAGGTGTAAGTTCGCCTTCTAAGTAATCCATTAATAGATCTTCGTCTGCTTCTAAAGCAGTCTCAATCATTTGCTCACGGTATATAGCCGCATCATCAACCATGTGAGCAGGGATATCTGTGATTTCGTAGTTTTCAGGAAGACCTGTATCATCCCAAACGTATGCTTTTTGACTTAGAACGTCAACAACACCAATGAAGTCATCTTCTTCACCAATTGGTAAAGTCATAATAAGTGGGTGAGCACCTAATACCTTTTTAACTTGATCTGTTACACGGTAAAAGTTTGCACCTAAACGGTCTAATTTGTTAACGAATATTAAACGAGCTACTTTAGAGTCGTTCGCGTAACGCCAGTTAGTTTCTGATTGAGGTTCAACACCACCTGAACCACAGAATACACCAACACCACCATCAAGAACTTTTAATGAACGGTAAACTTCTACAGTAAAGTCAACGTGACCAGGAGTGTCAATTACGTTAAAACGGTGCTTTTTCCATTCACAAGTAACGGCTGCAGACTGGATAGTAATACCGCGCTCAGCTTCTTGCTCCATGAAGTCAGTCGTAGACTCACCATCATGTACTTCACCAGTTTTATGAATTTTACCGGTTAATTTAAGGATACGTTCAGTTGTTGTGGTTTTACCAGCATCAACATGAGCGAAGATACCAATATTTCTGTATTTAGATAAATCTGCCATTACTTTACTCTATTTTAAGTTCTACTAAAAAAGCGGAATTGTTGAAAATTTGCGCGCGAGTATACCATTACTAAAAATAAATCTACATAAAAAAAATAGTTAACTTTAATTATTTGAGCGCATTCTATATCTAAGGTAAAAAATAGTTTGATAATTAATCACTTTATGATGTGCTTTACTTATTATCTGAGATAAGTGTTCAATCATTAAATTCATTAAATGATGAGAAGAACAAAATATATGGTTAAACACTTTTTAAGTGCTATTTAATCAAGTTATAAAAAGTCAGTTTACGTTATTGGTAGGTTAAAGCTTAAAACGGTAAAGCATAAATATAACTTTAGAAAAATTTATACAATGGATGAGTTGATATTAAAGCTTTACAGCATGCATGTAGTTATTACTAAATGACCTTACCCCGTGTCGAACAAAAAATGAATTCTTCTGCTTATATATAGGTACGATTAAACTGACACGTAATAAAAAGTTGCGTTAACTTAGTTGTTATGTATAATACGCGTCCACGTTGAGCATGCTTAACGTGATTATACTGAAATTTTATCGATTGAGTTTCAGATTACAGCAATCCCGATATGGGATTGAATGATATATATAGCGACACACCCCCCTTTAATATATTGAAAGGTGATGGGCTGTGTTTTGTTGTTCTTTAAAATGGGGATTTGATTCATGTCAAATCAAAGAATTCGCATTCGTTTGAAAGCGTTCGATCATCGTTTGATTGATCAATCAACAGCTGAAATCGTAGATACTGCTAAACGTACTGGCGCACAGGTTCGTGGACCAATTCCACTACCTACACGTAAAGAACGTTTTACTATCTTGACTTCACCACACGTTAACAAAGATGCTCGTGATCAATACGAAATTCGTACTCACAAGCGCTTAATTGATATCGTAGAACCAACTGAAAAGACTGTTGACGCTTTAATGCGTTTAGATCTTGCAGCTGGTGTTGATGTTCAAATCAGCTTGGGTTAATAGGGGGTTTTTAACATGACTATAGGTCTAGTTGGACGTAAAGTAGGTATGACTCGCATCTTCACTGAAGATGGTGTTTCAACGCCTGTTACAGTCCTAGAAGTTGAAGCCAACCGTGTTGCTCAGGTTAAAACTGTTGACAACGATGGTTATTCAGCGCTTCAAGTTACTACGGGTAGCAAAAAAGCTAATCGTACTAACAAACCAACAGCTGGTCATTTTGCTAAAGCTGGTATCGAAGCAGGTCGTGGCCTGTGGGAATTCCGTTTAGATGCAAATGAAGGTGAAGGTCTTGAATTAGGCAGTAACATTACTGTTGAATTATTCAACGACACTAAATTAGTAGACGTAACTGGAACTTCGAAAGGTAAAGGTTTCCAAGGCGGTATCAAACGTTGGAATTTTTCAATGCAAGATGCTACGCATGGTAACTCTATCTCTCACCGTTCAAACGGTTCTATCGGCCAGTGTCAAACACCAGGTCGTGTCTTCAAAGGCAAAAAAATGTCTGGTCACATGGGTGCTGTGAAAGTAACTACACAAAACCTTGAATTGGTTCGCGTTGACGCAGAACGTAACTTGCTCCTTATTAAAGGTGCAGTTCCGGGTGCAATCAACGGTAACGTAATCATTAAACCAGCTGTTAAAGCCTAACGTCCGGGAGATTTGTGATGGAATTAGCATTAAAAGACGCTTCAGGCGCTCTTCAAGTTTCTGAAACAACTTTTGGACGTGAGTTTAATGAAGCATTAGTACATCAAGTAGTTGTTGCTTACGCAGCAGGTTCTCGTGCAGGTACTCGTGCTCAAAAAACTCGTTCAGAAGTTAGCGGTGGCGGCAAGAAACCTTGGCGTCAAAAAGGTACTGGCCGTGCGCGTGCTGGTACAACTCGTGGTCCAATTTGGCGTTCAGGCGGTGTAACATTTGCTGCTAAACCTCAAGACCACAGCCAAAAAGTTAACCGTAAAATGTACCGTGGTGCTATCGCTAGTATCCTTTCTGAGTTAGTTCGTCAAGAACGCTTGATTGTGGTAGAAAATTTTGCAGTAGAAACACCAAAAACTAAAGAGTTAGTAGCTAAACTTAACGCTTTGGAGTTAAAAGATGTATTAATCGTAACTCCAGAAGTTGATGAAAATTTATTTTTATCAGCACGCAACTTATATAAAGTTGACGTACGTGATGTAGACGGTATTGACCCAGTTTCTTTAGTTGGTTTCGAAAAAGTTTTGATGACTGCTACTGCAGTTAAGCAAATTGAGGAGATGTTATCATGATAAACGAAGAACGTTTGTTAAAGGTGCTTTTAGCGCCGAACATTTCTGAGAAAAGCACTATGGCTGCTGAAGCAAACAACACTGTTGTTTTCAAAGTTGCTACTACTGCTACTAAAGCTGAAATCAAAGCAGCCGTTGAGAAGCTTTTCGAAGTTTCTGTCGAAGGTGTTCGTACGCTAAATGTTAAAGGTAAGACTAAACGTACAGGTGCTCGTATCGGTCGTCGTAACGACTGGAAAAAAGCATATGTAACTCTTGCTGAAGGTAGCGAAATCGACTTCGTCGGCGCGGAATCATAGGAGCAGTTAAAAATGGCTATAGTAAAATGTAAACCTACTTCTCCGGGTCGTCGCCACTTAGTTAAAGTGGTTAACGCCGAGTTGCATAAAGGTAAGCCTTACGCACCATTACTTGATACTAAATCAAAGTCTGGTGGTCGTAACAATAACGGTCGTATTACAGTACGTCATATCGGTGGTGGTCATAAGCAACACTATCGTTTGATTGACTTTAAACGTACTAAAGATGGTATCCCTGCAAAAGTTGAACGTTTGGAATATGATCCAAATCGTACTGCTAACATTGCACTTGTATTATACGCAGATGGTGAGCGTCGTTACATATTGGCTCCAAAAGGCCTAACTGCTGGTGATGTTATCCAGTCAGGTGTAGATGCTCCAATTAAGCCAGGTAATACATTACCATTACGCAATACTCCTTTAGGTAGTGTTGTACACGCAATTGAACTTAAACCAGGCAAAGGTGCTCAAATCGCACGTGCAGCTGGTGCATATGCTCAATTAGTAGCTAAAGACGGTGCGTATGTAACATTACGTTTACGTTCTGGTGAAATGCGTAAAATTGAGTCTGATTGTCGTGCTACTCTAGGCGAGATTGGTAACTCTGAGCACATGCTTCGCTCTTTGGGTAAAGCTGGTGCTTCAAGATGGCGCGGTGTTCGTCCTACTGTTCGTGGTGTTGCTATGAACCCAGTAGACCATCCACACGGTGGTGGTGAAGGTAAAACTTCAGGCGGTCGTCATCCGGTATCACCTTGGGGTGTACCAACTAAGGGTTACAAGACTCGTTCAAACAAGCGTACCGATAAATTTATCGTACGTCGTCGTACTAAATAGTACTAACTAAGTAAAGAGGATTCACCATGCCACGTTCTCTCAAGAAAGGTCCATTTATAGACCTGCACTTGTTGACGAAGGTAGAGAAAGCTCTGGAAAGCGGGAATAAAAAGCCAATTAAAACTTGGTCTCGTCGTTCAATGATCATACCTAATATGATCGGATTGACCATAGCTGTCCATAATGGCCGTCAACACGTCCCTGTATTTGTAACTGATGAAATGATCGGTCACAAATTAGGAGAATTTGCACCAACTCGTACTTACCGCGGCCATGTTGCGGATAAGAAAGCGAAAAGATAAGGGGAAATTAGATGGAAGCTATTGCTAAACATAAATTTGCCCGTGGTTCTGCTCAAAAAGCACGTTTAGTTGTGGATCAAATCCGCGGCTTACATGTTGAAAAAGCGCTTGAAATATTAACATACAGCAATAAACAAGCTGCAGTGTTAGTTAAAAAAGTACTTGATTCAGCAATTGCTAATGCTGAGCATAACGAAGGTGCAGATATTGATGAACTTATCGTAAAAACTATTATGGTTGACGATGGTCCAACAATGAAGCGTATTAGACCTCGTGCGAAAGGCCGTGCCGATCGTATAATTAAGCGTACAAGCCACATTACTGTGATTGTATCTGATAGCTAGGAGATATTAGTATGGGTCAAAAAGTACATCCAAACGGTATACGCCTAGGTATCACGAAACCTTTCGCGTCTACTTGGTTTGCAAGTAATAAAGATTTTGCTGCTAATTTGCACGGTGACCATTTGGTACGTGCATACTTAACTGAAAAGTTAAAACGTGCTTCATTATCTAAAGTTGTAATTGAACGTCCAGCTAAATCTATCCGCGTAACAATTCACACGGCTCGTCCAGGTGTTGTTATTGGTAAGAAAGGCGAAGACGTAGAAAAATTACGTTTACAAGTATCGAAAATTGCTGGTGTTCCAGCTCAAATCAACATCGCTGAAGTACGTAAGCCAGAAATGGATGCACAGTTAGTTGCTGAGAGTATCACAAGTCAATTAGAACGTCGTGTTATGTTCCGTCGCGCTATGAAGCGTGCAGTACAAAATGCAATGCGTTTAGGTGCTAAAGGTATAAAAGTTCAAGTGAGCGGTCGTTTAGGCGGAGCAGAAATTGCTCGTGCTGAATGGTATCGTGAAGGTCGTGTTCCATTACACACTTTACGTGCTGATATCGATTACGCAACAGCTGAAGCTAATACTACCTATGGTATTATCGGTGTTAAAGTTTGGATCTTTAAAGGCGAAATTATTGGCAATATGCCATTACAAGCAGAGCAACCAGCTGCTAAGCCTAAAAGAAAGAACAACCGCAAGCCTAAGTAGAGGAATAAGTAATGTTACAACCAAAACGTACTAAATTCCGTAAGCAATTTAAACTGCGTAACCGTGGTCTTGCACACACTGGTAGCGCTGTTAGCTTCGGTACTTTCGGGTTGAAATCACTTGAGCGTGGTCGTATGACTGCACGTCAAATTGAAGCAGCTCGTCGAGCTATGACTCGTCACGTTAAACGTCAAGGTAAAATTTGGATCCGTGTATTTCCTGATAAGCCAATTACTAAAAAACCATTAGAAGTTCGTATGGGTAAAGGTAAAGGTTCAGTGGAATATTGGGTATGTCAAATTCTTCCTGGTCGTGTTCTTTATGAAATGGAAGGTGTTCCTGAATCTGTAGCACGTGAAGCATTTGCATTAGCAGCTGCTAAACTGCCATTCAAAACAACCTTCGTAACTAGAACGGTGATGTAATGAAAGCTAGTGAACTTAAAAATAAAAGCATTGAAGAGCTAAACGCTGAATTATTAGGCTTACTTCGCGAGCAGTTTAATTACCGCATGCAAGCAAGCACTGGTCAATTAGCGCAAACTCACTTGCTTAGACAAGTACGCCGTAATATCGCGCGTGTTAAGACTATCATAACTGAAAAGGCAGGTAAGTAATGAGCGAAGTTAAAGTTCGTACACTACAAGGTCGTGTTATCAGTGACAAAATGGATAAGTCTATCACTGTCCTGATTGAGCGTCGTGTTAAGCATCCTATGTACGGTAAATTCATCACTCGTTCAACTAAGTTGAAAGCGCATGATGAAACTAACCAATGTGTAGCAGGTGATGTAGTAACTATTCGTGAATGTGCTCCAATCTCTAAGTCTAAAAACTGGACATTGGTTGACGTTATCACTAAAGCGTAATCTATCGTTTAGATAATTAACGTTAAGAAGTTACATAAAAAACCCTATCATTTATTTGATAGGGTTTTTTTATGCCTATAAATTCAAATTCATTAAAATGACTTTATTCTGTCACTAAAAATTAACGTTGTGGTCAATATAATCAAGCAACGAAAGATCCTTAAATCATGTTTCTTTTGGATTATGGCTTCTACAGGCAAGTTAAAAAGAAATGTCTCGTTTATTAAATAAAGACCTACTTTTTGCTGAAATGGGTATAACTGATTTTGTTAATTTAGTGATATTTTATCCATCTTTGTAGAAATGTGCCTTAAATTTAAAATAGGCCTTTTATATGAAAGTTCCCGCTATATTTGTTATCAATTTAGACCGTTCGCTTGATCGTTTAAAATCAAGTGAGTCACAGTTGAAGGATTGTGGGTTTAAATTTGAACGTATCTCAGCAGTTGACGGTAAAGAATTAGTCAGTGATGAAATACAAAAACATTATTGTAAAAAGAAAAATAACAAGGAATACCATAAAGAACTTACACGCGGGGAAATAGGGTGTTATTTAAGTCACCGTAAAGTTTGGCAAAAAATTGTAGATGATAAAATCGAATATGCCATCATTCTAGAAGATGATTTTGCAATAGAGGGGAATATCAATAAAACTATTTCTACTTTAAATCGGATAGATTTCGAGTGGGATTATATAAAATTAGCGACTTATAAAAAAAGAACAAGAAATATAGCATTTAGCCAACCAATTAATAATATGCATTTAGTACTATTCAATAAAGCGATGGCAGGAACATGCGCACAAGCCGTTTCATATTCAGGAGCAAAAAAATTATTACTCAATTCTGCTCAATTTGGGCGCCCAATAGATATTGATTTACAATACTGGTGGGAAAAGAACATAGAATTATTTGCTCTTCTGCCATATCCTTTTGCTCCTGATCTTAGTTTAGCAAGTGATATTGCTGCAATGAAACCTCATGATATTAAAATTAAAACTAAGTTTTGGAAAAGAAAACTTCAACAACTTGATTTTATATATAGAAATAATCGTGAGAGAACACAGTTAATTCAAAAATATAAATGAGTTAACTGACTTGAATAACATATATTGAATTAAAAATTCTTATGCAAGCCCCTATATCTAAAGATGTAATACCTATCTATACCGTGTTGTTTATTTTTTCTTAATTTAAGGTATCACTTTTTAACCTCTGGTGTTATAATCTCGCGCCCGCTCGTTGTGAGTGGGATTTAGAAGGCAGTGACGGGTCAAATTTCTGGCCTTGAATTTAATCTTTTATAAGATAATTTAGCGGAGACATATTAAATGATCCAAATGCAATCACAATTGAACGTAGCTGATAACAGCGGCGCTCGACGTGTACAATGTATAAAGGTTCTTGGTGGTTCGCACCGTCGCTACGCACGCATTGGTGATATCATTAAAATTGCAGTGAAGGAATCAAATCCTCGCGGTAAAGTTAAAAAAGGTGATGTTCTTACTGCAGTAGTGGTGCGCACTAAGAAAGGTGTTCGTCGTTCAGATGGTTCTACCATCCGTTTTGATGAAAATGCGGCTGTAATGTTAAATGCTAACTTACAACCAATTGGTACTCGTATTTTCGGTCCTGTGACACGTGAACTTCGTAATGAAAAGTTCATGAAAATTGTTTCACTTGCACCAGAAGTACTTTAAGGAGTCACGATAATGGCATCTAAAATTCGTCGTGATGATGAAGTAATCGTACTTGCAGGAAAAGACAAGGGCAAAACTGGTAAAGTAACCAAAGTTCTTGTAGAAGAAAGCAAAGTATTTGTTGAAGGTATTAACTTGATCAAAAAGCACACTAAGCCTGTACCTCAGTTACAGCAGCCTGGTGGGATTGTTGAAAAAGAAGCACCTTTAAATGTTTCCAACGTTGCGATTTTAAACCCAGCTACTGGGAAAGCGGATCGTGTTGGTTTTAGAGATGAAAACGGAAAGAAAGTACGTTTTTTCAAATCTAATAACGAATTAATTTAATTGGAGTAAACGATGGCGAAACTGCATGATTTTTACAAAGATACAGTTGTAGCTGAATTGCAAAAGCAATTTGCTTACAAAAGTGTCATGCAAGTCCCTCGGATTGAAAAGATCACCCTTAACATGGGTGTTGGTGAAGCTATATCTGATAAAAAGGTATTAGAACACGCCACGAATGATCTTACTGCAATCTCAGGTCAAAAGCCGGTCACGACAGTAGCACGCAAATCAGTTGCGGGCTTCAAAATTCGTGAAGGCTATCCTATAGGCACAAAAGTAACTCTACGCGGTGAGCGTATGTGGGAATTTTTAGAGCGTTTAATTTCTATCTCTATTCCACGTATTCGCGATTTTCGTGGCTTAAATCCTAAGTCATTCGATGGTCGTGGTAACTACAGCATGGGTGTACGTGAACAAATTATCTTCCCGGAAATCGAATACGATAAAATCGATAAAATTCGTGGATTAGATGTCACTATCACTACGAGTGCGAAGAATAACGAAGAAGGTCATGCTTTATTGACTGCTTTCAACTTCCCATTTAAGAAAAAGGTGTAGAGTTATGGCTAAATCGTCAATGAAAGCTCGTGAAGCTAAAAGAACTAAGCTTACAACTCAGTATGCTGAAAAGCGTGCAGCGTTGAAAAAAATCATCTCAGGTGTTAATTCTTCTGAAGAAGAACGTTGGGATGCGGTATTGAAACTTCAAAGTTTACCTCGTGATTCAAGCAGTAGTCGTCAACGTAATCGTTGTAATATTACTGGTCGTCCACATGGATACTTACGTAAATTCGGCTTAAGCCGTATTAAGTTGCGTGAAGCAACTATGCGTGGTGAAGTTCCAGGTCTTAAGAAAGCTAGTTGGTAATTCACGGGAGTAAATGGTTATGATGACTGATCCTATCGCGGACATGTTTACACGCATCCGCAACGGTCAATCTGCAGCTAAAACTGCAGTAACAATGCCATCTTCTAAGGTTAAAGTAGCAATTGCTAACTTACTTAAAGAAGAAGGTTACATCTCAGAGTATTCAGTATCAGGCGAAGCAAAACCTGAACTTGCTGTTACTTTGAAATATTTTGAAGGTAAAGAAGTAATCGAAACAATCAAACGTGTTTCACGTCCTGGTCTTCGTGTATACAAAGGTGCTAACGAGTTACCTAAAGTATTAGCGGGAATGGGTATTGCGATTGTATCAACTTCTAAAGGTCTTATGACTGATCGCGCCGCTCGCACTGCGGGTCTTGGTGGCGAAATCCTCGGTTTCGTAGAGTAAGGAGCAGAACTATGTCTCGTGTTGCAAAAGCACCTGTCCAAGTACCTGCTGGCGTTACTATTACGTTATCTGGTCAAGACATTAAAGTAAAAGGTCCTGTAGGTGAACTTTCACGTACTATCCATAGTTTAGTAGCGGTATCTTATGAAGATAACACTATTACAACGGGTGTAGTAAGTGAAGATAAAGCTGCTTGGGCTCAAGCCGGTACTGCACGTTCTTTAATCAACAATATGGTTGAAGGTGTAAGTAAAGGTTTTGAAAAGAAACTAGTTTTAAACGGTGTTGGTTACCGTGCAAAAGCTGCGGGTAAGAACTTAAACTTATCTCTTGGTTTTTCACATCCGGTTGACCACGCTATTCCAGAAGGAATAACTGTTGAAACTCCTAGCCAAACTGAAATCACACTGAAAGGTGCTGATAAACATTTAGTTGGTCAAACTGCAGCGAACATTCGTGAATACCGCAAGCCAGAGCCTTATAAAGGTAAAGGTATACGTTATTTAGACGAAAATGTTCGTCGTAAAGAAGCTAAGAAGAAGTAGGGTAATACGATGGATAAGAAAACATCTCGTTTGCGCCGCGCTAAACGCGCCCGTGCAAAAATTAGCGAGCTGGGTGCGAATCGTTTAGTCGTTCACCGTACTCCTCGCCACATTTACGCGCAATTGATTGCACCAACAGGTTCTGAAGTTATTGTAGCAGCGTCTACTTTAGATAAAGAATTAAGTGCTCAGTTAGAAAAAACAGGTAACGTTGAAGCAGCTATAGCTGTAGGTAAAGCAATTGCAGAACGTGCAGTAGCTAAAGGTATTACTACTATTGCCTTTGACCGTTCAGGTTTTCGTTACCATGGTCGCGTAAAAGCGTTAGCAGATGCAGCTCGTGAAGCTGGTCTACAGTTCTAGGGGTTGATGATGGCTAATCAAGAAAACTCACAACAAAGTGATTTAGCTGAAAAGTTAATCGCAGTTAACCGTGTTTCAAAAGTGGTTAAAGGTGGTCGTATTTTCAGTTTCACTGCACTAACAGTAGTTGGTGATGGCAACGGTCGCGTTGGTTTTGGTTACGGTAAAGCACGTGAAGTGCCTGCTGCAATTCAAAAAGCAATGGAAAAGGCTCGTCGTAACTTAGTAACAGTTGATCTGAAGGGTACTACTCTTCAACATCCTATCAAGGGTCGTCATTCTGGTTCTAAGGTTTACATGCAACCAGCTTCAGAAGGTACAGGTATCATCGCCGGTGGCGCGATGCGTGCAGTACTTGAAGTTGCAGGCGTACAGAACGTATTGTCAAAAGCATACGGTTCTACTAACCCAATTAACGTAGTTCGCGCTACTGTATCTGCTCTTGCGAATATGCATTCGCCGGAAGCTGTTGCAGCTAAACGTGGCAAAAGCGTTTCAGACATTTTGGGGTAATTGAGCATGGCTAAAACAGTTAAAATAACTCAAGTAAAAAGTTCTATAGGTCGTTTACCTAAACATAGAGCTACTTTAAAAGGTCTTGGATTACGTCGTATTCGTCATACAGTAGAGTTAGAAGATACTCCATCTGTACGCGGTATGATTAACCAAGTGTCTTACATGATTAAGGTGGAGGATTAATAATGCATTTAAATACTTTATCTCCTGCACCAGGTGCAAAGAAAGCTAAAAAGCGCTGTGGTCGTGGTATAGGTTCTGGTATTGGTAAAACAGGTGGTCGTGGTCACAAAGGTCAGAAATCTCGTTCTGGCGGTAGTGTACGTCCTGGTTTTGAAGGCGGTCAAATGCCATTGAAACAACGTTTACCTAAGTTTGGTTTCACATCACGTAAATCTTTAGTTCACGCTGAAGTACGTTTACATGAGCTAAACACAATCACAGGTGATGTGGTTGATATCTTTACTTTAAAAGATGCAAACTTAATTACACGTAACATCAAAACAGCAAAAATCATGCTTTCTGGTGAAATCACAAAACCTCTAACGGTTCGTGGTTTAAGTGTTACTAAAGGCGCACGTGCAGCTATTGAAGCTGCTGGCGGAAAAATCGAGGAATAGTACAGGCTATGGCTAAACCAGGTATGGATAACAAAGCGCAAGGCGGATTGTCTGAGCTTAAACAAAGATTATGGTTTGTATTCGGAGCACTTATAGTTTTCCGTTTAGGATCATTTGTGCCGATTCCTGGTATTGACGCCGCTGTATTAGCTCAGTTGTTTGAACAACAACAGGGTACCATTGTAGAAATGTTTAACATGTTCTCCGGTGGTGCTCTTGAGCGTGCCTCTGTATTGGCTTTAGGTATTATGCCGTACATTTCAGCTTCAATCATTATGCAATTGCTAACGGTTATTCACCCAGCAATGGCAGAATTAAAGAAAGAAGGTGAAGCTGGACGTCGTAAAATCAGTCAATATACTCGCTACGGTACTTTAGTACTTGCAATTGTACAATCTATAGCAATAGCAAAAAGCTTACCCGGTATGATGCCAGGTTTAGTGATGAATGCAGGAATAGGTTTCTATTTCGCGGCAGTAGTAAGTTTGGTTACTGGTACCATGTTCTTAATGTGGTTAGGTGAGCAAATTACTGAACGCGGTATCGGAAACGGTATTTCGGTTCTAATTTTTGCTGGTATTGTTGCAGGTATGCCATCAGCTGTTGGTCAAACGGCAGAAATGGCGCGTCAAGGTGAATTGCACTTATTAGTATTATTACTTATTGGTGTTATTGTATTTGCTACTACTTTTTTCGTTGTATTTGTAGAGCGTGGTCAACGACGTATCGTTGTTAACTACGCAAAGCGTCAGCAGGGCCGTAAGGTTTTTGCTGCACAAAGTACGCATTTACCGTTGAAAGTAAATATGGCAGGTGTAATTCCGCCAATATTTGCTTCAAGTATAATCTTGTTCCCAGGAACACTTGCAAGTTGGTTTGGTCAGGGTGAAGGAATGGTTGCAGACTTTTTACAAGAAGTTTCAATCGCGATGTCTCCAGGACAGCCATTGTATGTAATGTTGTTAGCAGCAGCGATTATATTCTTCTGTTTCTTTTACACGGCTCTTGTTTTTAATCCGCGTGAAACAGCTGATAACTTGAAAAAATCAGGTGCGTTTATTCCTGGGATTCGTCCTGGTGAACAAACGTCAAAATATATAGATAAAGTAATGACACGTTTAACCTTAGCTGGTGCGTTGTATATTACCTTCATCTGTTTAGTACCTCAGTTTATAATTATCGCTTGGGACGTCAATTTTTACTTTGGCGGAACATCTCTACTTATAGTAGTTGTTGTAATTATGGATTTTATGGCCCAAGTGCAAACACATATGATGTCTCATCAATATGATAATGTACTTAAGAAAGCTAATCTTAAAGGCTATGGCAAGTAAGATTAGCTTACGTTTATATAACGGAGTAGTAAGATGAAAGTTCGTGCATCCGTAAAAAAGATTTGTCGTAATTGTAAAGTTGTTAAGCGTGCTGGTGTTGTTCGCGTTATTTGTAGTGAACCTAAGCATAAACAACGTCAAGGCTAAATCTTTAGCAGTAGCATTATACAGATAACTCTGTATAATGCCGCTTCGATTGCAAGAAAGAGACGGGTTGAGTATCCTAACGGGCTTTTCAACCTGATGTAATTTTAATTAAGAATAGGAGATGTGTTAGTGGCCCGTATCGCTGGCATTAACATCCCTGATCGTAAGCATGCAGTAATCGCCATTACTGCGATCTACGGTATCGGAGCAACTCGCGCAAAGTCAATTTGTGCTGGTGCAGGTATTGCAGAAACAACTAAGATCAGTGAATTGGACGAAGCTCAAATTGACTTGCTTCGTGCTGAAGTGGATAAATTCACCGTTGAAGGTGATTTACGCCGTGAAGTTTCAATGAATATTAAACGTCTTATGGATTTAGGTTGCTACCGTGGTATTCGCCACCGTCGCAGTCTTCCTCTACGTGGTCAACGCACTAAAACTAATGCGCGCACACGTAAAGGTCCTCGTAAGCCAATTAAGAAGTAAGAGGAACTAGACAATGGCTAAAACACCTGTACGTACGCGTAAACGCGTAAAAAAACAAGTTGCTGATGGCATGGCTCATATCCATGCATCTTTCAACAACACAATCGTGACTCTTACAGATCGACAAGGTAATGCTTTATCTTGGGCGACTGCTGGTGGTTCAGGTTTCCGTGGTTCACGTAAATCTACTCCATTTGCTGCACAAGTTGCTGCAGATCGTGCGGGTAAAGCTGCACAAGAGTTTGGTTTGAAGAATATTGAAGTGTTCGTTAAAGGTCCAGGTCCAGGTCGAGAATCTGCTATCCGTGCCTTAAATGCTGCTGGTTTTAAAATCACCAACATTACTGACGTTACACCTATTCCTCATAATGGTTGTCGTCCTCCTAAGAAACGTCGCGTTTAATTGCACTTTTTTTAGGAATGTTGGAGAAAGAAAATGGCTAGATATTTAGGTCCTAAGTTAAAGCTTAGTCGTCGCGAAGGAACAGATTTATTCCTTAAAAGCGGTGTAAGAGCAATTGACACTAAATGTAAATTCGAAATGGTTCCAGGTCAGCACGGCGCACGTAAAGGTCGCCTTTCTGATTATGGTATTCAGCTTCGTGAAAAACAAAAAGTTCGTCGTATATACGGTGTTCTTGAAAAACAGTTCCGCAACTACTATAAAGAAGCGGCACGTCTAAAAGGTAATACAGGTGAAAACTTATTACAACTTTTAGAAAAACGTTTAGACAACGTTGTATACCGTATGGGTTATGCAAGTACTCGAGCTGAAGCTCGTCAACTTGTAAGCCATAAAGCTATTACAGTTAACGGTGTTGTTGTTAATATTCCATCTTTCACTGTAAAAGCCGAAGATGTAGTTTCTGTACGTGAAAAGTCTAAATCTCAAGCGCGTATTATCGCTGCTTTGGAATTAGCTGAACAACGTGAGAAGCCAGTTTGGGTTGAAGTAGATAACAAGAAATTAGAAGGTGTTTTCAAACGCATCCCTGATCGCTCAGATTTATCTGCCGAAATTAATGAACAGTTGATTGTTGAACTTTACTCTAAGTAAAGTTGCACTTTAAGAGAGGACATAATGCAGGGTTCTGTAACCGAATTCCTTAGACCACGATTGGTAGATATTGAAACACTTAGCTCAACTAGAGCAAAGGTAACTTTAGAGCCATTAGAACGTGGTTTTGGTCACACTTTAGGTAATGCGTTACGCCGCATCCTTTTATCTTCTATGCCGGGTTGTGCCGTAACAGAAGTAGAAATCGACGGCGTACTTCATGAGTACAGCAGTAAAGAAGGTGTTCAAGAAGACGTCATTGAAATACTGCTTAACCTTAAAGGACTAGCGATAAGTTTAGAAGGCAAAAATGAAGCCGTTCTTACTTTAACTAAGTCCGGTGAAGGCCCTGTAACGGCTGCTGACATTCAACATGATGGTGATGTAGAAATTGCAAATCCAGAACATGTAATCTGTAATTTAACAGGTGATGGTTCAGTAAATATGCGAATTAAAGTTGAAATGGGTAGAGGTTATGTACCTGCTTCAGCACGTCGCGATGCCGAGGAAGACGATCGTGCTATTGGCCGTTTATTAGTAGACGCGTCTTTTAGCCCCGTTGTAAGAATTGCTTATGATGTTGATTCTGCACGTGTTGAACAACGTACAGATTTGGACAAATTAGTTCTAGATATGGAAACTAATGGTACATTAGATCCAGAAGAAGCTATCCGTCGCGCTTCAACAATTTTAGCTGAACAGCTAGATGCGTTTGTAGAATTACGTGATGTGACTGAAGTAGAGCAGAAAGAAGAGAAACCTCTTTTCGATCCGATCTTACTTCGTCCTGTAGATGACTTAGAACTAACTGTTCGTTCTGCTAATTGTTTAAAAGCAGAAGCGATTCAATATATTGGTGATTTAGTACAACGTGCTGAAGTTGAGCTTCTTAAAACGCCTAATTTAGGTAAGAAGTCATTAACTGAAATTAAAGACGTATTAGCATCTCGTGGTTTGTCTCTAGGTATGCGCCTAGAAAACTGGCCACCTGAAAGCATTGCTGATAACGACTAATTCGATCATTGTTTTTTAAATAGTTGAGATAAGGATTAACTTATGCGTCATCGTAAAAGCGGTCGCCAGTTAAACCGTAATAGCAGTCATCGCCAGGCGATGTTCCGCAATATGGCAAGTTCTTTAGTAAAACACGGCGTTATTAAAACGACTGTTGCTAAAGCTAAAGAATTACGTCGCGTTGTTGAGCCACTAATTACATTGGCCAAAACCGACAGTGTAGCAAACCGCCGTTTGGCATTTGCTCGCACACGTGATAAAGAAGTTGTAGGTATTTTATTTAACGAACTTGGTGCTCGTTACCAAGAACGTCCAGGTGGATATACACGTATTTTAAAGTGTGGATTCCGTACTGGTGATAAAGCACCAATGGCTTATGTAGAGCTTGTAGATCGTCCAGTAATTGAAGATGCTGAGATTGTTGAAGAAGCTGTAGAAGCATAACTCTATTTTTGAGATGTTTTTACGTTAAAAACGGAGCTTAGGCTCCGTTTTTTATTATTAAAAATTTAATAATTTTCCTCCGATAGCTTGACCCCACAAAGTTTTATTCGTATAACAAATACCGACCTTTTTTTGGATACCATTTATGTCGTCAAGAAACCCTATAATAGCTGTTACTGGATCATCTGGTGCTGGTACATCTACAACAACAGATTCTTTTGAACATATTTTTCGTTCTTTAGGCATTTCATCGGCTAAAGTTGAAGGGGATAGCTTCCATCGCTATTCCAGACAAGAAATGGATTTAGAAAAAAGAAAAGCGAGAGAAGATAAACGTAATATCAGCTACTTTGGTGATACAGCTAATGATTTTGATGCGTTAGAAAACTTGTTTAAAGATTACTCTGAAACGGGTAAAGGTAAAATGAGAAGGTATTTGCATACTTTCGATGAGGCTGTACCTTATAACCAAATGCCGGGCACTTTTACACCTTGGGAAGAATTAGGTGAAGGAACAGATTTACTCTTCTATGAAGGCCTTCACGGTGGTGTAGTAACAGAAAAGAATGATGTAGCACAGCATGTAGACTTACTTATTGGCATGGTACCCATTGTTAATCTAGAATGGATTCAGAAAATAGTTAGAGATACAAACCAAAGGGGTCATACTAGAGAGGCTGTTACAGCAAGTATTGTAAAAAGTATGGAAGATTACATATCATTCATTACACCGCAGTTTTCACGCACGCATATTAACTTTCAGCGTGTACCTACAGTAGATACGTCCAATCCTTTTAGCGCAAAAGCCATTCCTACACTGGATGAAAGTTTTGTTGTTATTAGGTTCAGAGAAGGGACTAAGGTCGATTTTCCTTATTACCTTAATATGATTGATGGAGCATTCATGTCTCGAGTTAATACACTTGTTGTGCCGGGCGGTAAGATGGGGTTAGCTATGGAATTATTGTTAACACCACTTATTCAAGAGATTATGCGTAAAAAAGACAAAGCAAATAAGCAATTAGATTGGATGAGTGATTTATAAGCTCAAGCTTTTCAACTCAAGTTAAGCTGATTTAATTTCAAAACTATGTGTAATATTAACGCATTTGTTCAACATTAATGCAACAGAACAATACTTATCAGCAGATAAAGCAACTGCTCGTTCTACATGTTTCTCATTAATGTTTGTACCCGCGATAAAAAATGTTAAGTGAATATCTGAGAATAATCTAGGAACGGAGTTTACTCGTGTACCTTCAACTACAACTTCACAAGCATGTATATCCTGTTTAGCCTTTTTTAAAATACTTACTACATCGACAGATGAGCATCCCCCAAGAGATATTAATACATTCTCTAATGGCGTTGGGGCTAATTTACCATTATTAGCATCCATCAAAATGGAATGGCCTGATTCTGTATAACCAACAAATAATTCATCCTTTGCCCATTTTACTACAGTATTCATTAGGTTCCTTTATTGGAATTGGAAATTATCTAGAGTTAATTTCACTATCAAATAGATTTTTTATTAAGAGTGCAAATTCTTTAATAAATGATAATTGTTCAGTGGTTATAGGATTATTTATTACTGCAGATAGTATTTCTTCAAGGTCATATAAAATTGAATCGACTTCACGAACAATCGTATTACGTTCATTGAATGTTAAGTTGTTGTTTTGAAAGCAAACACTTATAATTTGATCGCCTAATTCTTCTTCAATTGTTTCAATGATAGAAGGTGAGGTGGAATGATGTAGCGGTGGCATGTTTTCAAATAAACTTAAATGTTCAGTTAAGTATTGAATTAAATCTATGTAGCCGTTTTTGTCTGTGACCATATAATTAAAAATTTAAGCTATAGTTAAGTACGTATTAAAAATACATGTTGCTCACCTAATAGAAAACTGAGGTGAGCAATGTAAGAAAGTATGTCTTGTAATATTAATCAAACTAAAAGATATGAGAAGATTAGTCAATGTAAAGTTAGTCATGTGTTTTTGCTGTTAATCGAGTTAAAATGCGAAAAACTAGTTAAAACAATATGTTGAAATTATCATTTATTTTAATCGTATTTAATTGCGCTTTCGTCTCAAAAAAATTGAATTAGCCTTGTCTTCACGGAAAGATGTCGGAGTTGTTACGATTTGTAACTTAGTTATAGATCGCAAAAATCTAATTATAATAATTTTATTTCTAGTCCAAAGAGAACTATAAACATGAAAAATAATTTATCTAAAACGTTTAAAAGGTCGGTAACTGCTGTCGCCGTTACACTATCGCTAGGTCTTACGTTACCTGCTATTGCAAGTGATGGGTTTGTTGCGGGTCATTCTGTTACAGGTTCTGGTCAAGTATTAGCAAATGTAGAAATTTCTATCACAAACAATGATACTGGTTTAACTCGAACAGCGACATCTGATGCAGATGGTAATTTCAAGTTTCCATTGCTACCCAGTGGCGTATATACAATGGAAGCTAAAAAAAATGGTTTTCTAGTTGTTAAGCAAGATGATTTGCATGTGAAACCATCTGGTAAAACAAATATTGATTTAACATTTGAAACTAGTGATGTTGAACGAATTACCGTTAGTGGTTCAGCTGTTTCTGCTATTGATGTTAGTTCAAGCGAAGCAAACATGGTAGTTGACTTAAATTTTATTAATAAAGTACCTGTCGCTAGAGATGTAACATCGATTGCTTTATTAGCGCCTGGAACAGTGAAAGGGGATGATGATTTCGGTGACGGTAATAATGCCTCTTTTGGTGGTTCTTCTGTTGGTGAAAATACTTACTATATAAATGATATCAATGTTACTAATTTCAGGAATGGCTTAGGTGGTTCTGAATTACCATTTGAAATGTATGAGTCCTTTGAAGTTAAAACTGGTGGCTATTCGGCTGAATTTGGTCGTTCTACAGGTGGTGTTGTTAACGCTAAAACTAAAAGTGGTAGTAATGAGTTCAAATGGGGCGTAAGTGCATACTTTCAACCATCGTCACTTCGAGCTAAAGCTCCAGATACAAAACGTACAGATGCTACAGACATAGCTGATACAGGTACAGAGTATTATGATGTGAATAGCCGCACAGATATTGGTGAGAATAATTATAATATTTGGGCAAGTGGTGCGTTGATAGAAGATAAACTTTTCTTTTTTGGTTTATTGAATCAAAAAGACACTCAAAGGGATGGCGTTGATCAAGATGCTGTTTCTACAAATAGAATGTTGTATGGAGAGTCAAGTGAAACTCTATATGCTGCTAAAATAGATTGGTATATTACAGATGATCATATTTTAGAATTAACAGCTTGGGATAACGGATCAGATCTAGATGTCGAAGCAGTAGAGTATAACCATGATACGAAAACTGAACTTTCTGATTTAGGTGAGTATGTAAGAAAACGTGGTGGATCAACTTACGGTCTTAAATATACAGGTATTTTGACTGATGACTTAACTATTAGTGCTCAATACTCAGTGAATAACGCTAATTATAGTGATTTAAATGTAGGTTCTAACCCTTTTGGTGATAAGCCAGCAGTTTATGAACGTTTTTCAAATAAAGAATTCGGTCAATATGGTCGTACAACACCTACTCTTCAAGAAGATAAACGTACAGCTTATCGATTTGATGTTGATTGGTACGTGCATGATGATCATACGCTTCGCTTTGGTATCGATTATGAAAAAATGGAAGCTACAGAAAATACTCAGCGTGCAGGTGGGGTAGCATATCGTTACGAAGATTGTGATTCTGTTGCTTTAGCAAATAATATACTCGATTGTGGGAAAGTTCGTGAAGAGATATATCTTAACGAAGGTGACTTCGAAACTGAAAGTTTTGCTTATTATATCGAAGATACATGGCAAGTAACTGATAATATCGTAGCTCGAATTGGTTTGAGAAATGAATCATTTGAAAACTATAACAAGTCAGGTGAAAAATTTGTTGATGTAACTGACCAATGGGCTCCAAGATTAGGTGTTAGTTGGGATATTGGTGGAGAAGGTACAACTAAAGTTTTTGCTAACTATGGTCAATATTATCTACCTGTAGCTACTAATACTAATATACGTCTTGCTGGTGACGAAACATACACAAGACAAACTTTTGCTGTTGAAAGTATTAATGAGGACTATACTCCAAATGTAGTGGCTGGTAGCGAAGGTACTTTACAAGTATTTGGTGATGGAACTCAAAAATCAACCGGAGAATCTGTTAACGCGGATATTGAACCTATGTATCAAGAAGAGTATATATTAGGTTTTGAACACGTAATAAATGATTCTTGGAGTTTTGGTGTTAAAGGTACTTATCGTAAATTAGCAAGTTCATTAGAAGATATTGCAATTGATAAAGGTTTCACTGATTACATTGAAGCAGAATTCCCTGGCGAAACTTGTACTCAATGTAGTGGTTTCCATTATTATGTATTAACAAATCCAGGTCAAGATGTGACGATTACGACTGATCCTGACGGTGATGGTCCAGTACCTTTTGATACATATACAATACCTGCTGATATTTTACGATACCCAGTAGCTGAACGACAGTATGCTGCTGTTGACTTTACATTACACCGTGCCTGGGATGATGTCTGGATGATGAATGCTACATATACTTGGGCACATAGTTGGGGTAATACAGAAGGTTCTGTTCGTTCTGATAATGATCAAGACGATGCGGGTTTAACAACAAACTTCGATCAACCTGGCTTAACTGATGGCGCTAACGGTAATTTACCTAACGATCGTCGTCACCAAGTTAAAATTTCTGGTTCATACCAAGTTATTGAAAACTTAAACCTTGGTGCTAACTTTAACTTTACCACTGGTCGCCCTAGAAACTCTTTTGGTTATCACCCGACAGATGTGTTTGCATCTTATTACGGTGCTGAATCATTTGTTAAAGATGGGGAGTTGGTTTCACGCGGTTCAGAAGGGCGTACACCTAACACATGGACATTAGATTTATCAGCTACCTATAATCTTGACTGGGAAGGAAACGATATAATGTTCCGTGCAGATATCTTTAACGTAACTAATAATGATAAAGCTACCCAACTAAATGAGATTAATGAGCGTTTAGACGGCTCAGATCCTGTAACAGGAGCTGACTTTGGTGAACATAATCCTACATATGGACTTGCATCATCATATCAAACACCACGTTATGTTCGTTTTAGTGTATCAGCAACGTTTTAATTTTTGTTGATAATATAATCCACTAAGTCATGCCGTTCTCTTTATTGTGAACGGCATTTTTTATATCTGAAATATTATATTTCAAATGGTTAGCTTAGCAGGGAGTTGTTAGCATGTTTTATTTAATGGGTTTAGAAAGTGATTACTCCTATAAATTAAATAATACCGAGCGTTCGCATAAATAATGGGGGTTGATAAACTTAAGTTAATATAAATAATTATTTCTGGTTTGATAATAATTCGTACCGAGTCGTAAAAGCACTAAGTTCTTCAGTGATAGTTTGGGCGCTATTCACAGAGTCTGTATTAATAGGATTTCTTACTTGTTTCACACTAGATGTTTGTACTAAGCTTTTCATTTTATAAAAAGATAACATTTCCTTTTCAAATGTTAGATCTATGTAGTTTAAGCATTTTGTTAATGTTTCTGTTGGATAGTTAACAAGTTCTTCGTATGAAACTTCAAGGATCCTGTTACTTAGTATATTTGACCAATGTTCGGCTAATCTATTTTCATGATAAAAGTATTCTGCAATACTTTCTAAATCATAGCTCCAAGATATTCCTTGGTTGAAAAAAGCTCTGTAGCATGACCAGGCTGTATCTTTTGAATCTCTGACAATTCGGATGATAGGGGCTTTAGGAAACGATTTTGTAATAACACCAATATGGTGGTTTAGGTCTAATGACTTATCTATACAGGGGGTTGTTGAATCAAGTTGTTGCTCTAAATAATAAAAGTAATCAGTTCTGATTTTATTAAATAAATGTTTTTGTTCTTCGCTATCTAAGTTATTTGAATTGTTAATATAAGATTGTCCAACTTCTGAAGTGGGGTAGTTTAAACATTTAAATTCACCGCCGTCATTCAATTTACTATGTGAGCTAAGTATTTGTTGAAGTAAAGTTGTTCCACTGCGAGGAAGACCAATTAGAAAGATCGGATCGGCTTTATCACTTTTCTCTATAGGTACTATATTTTCAAAAAATTGTCTATTTTGGTTTTCAATTATTTCATCAATAAATTTCCGGTGTTGGCTTGGGATATACTTAGTATTTCTCATTAGTTGGTTAGCTTTTTTAAAGTGTGAAAAAGCTAATTTTTCATCGCCTATATCTAAACATGCTTTCCCTAAAGCAAACCAATAGGGAGCCACTTGAGTTTGGGTGTTTTGAATTACATTTAATTGCGTAAATAATGCTTCTTGTTCATCAAAGTGATGAATTGCGGATAGGGTTAACCAAGATATACCTGAATTAGGTTTTTTTTCTAAAAGTTCTATAAGGTATTTTTTAGCTAAGTCTACTTGCCCAATTTGTGTGTAAACAGTTCCTAAAAAATGCAAAACGTCGGGCGTTCTATTTTTTTCTAAAAGAGGAAGAACCATGTTAATAGCAGTATCTGCTTGCCTTATCTCTGCTAATATAGCAGCACATTGAATAATCCGGTGAGGTTCATTTGGAGCAAGTTCTAGAAACTTTTGGCTAGCAGTTTTAGCTTGTTGGAATTCACCTATTGTTACAGCTAGACGAGTTATCCCCCCCCATTTTTCTTTAAGATCAGCGTTAGAATCTAAAAGGTATTGAATTTTTTTTGCAGCACTTTTGTAGTTTCTAGTTTGTACATCTTTTAAAACGCTATTTCCAATTTCAGTAATATTCAAAGTTTATCCTTTAATAAATCTGTTCATGCTAGGTTTCTATATTCAATATTTGAGGAATATAGCAATCTTTAGTACTTTAATGGCTAGTTGATTATTCAGCATTAGTACTTTCAAATATCTTATCAGCAGATGCAGCAACAAAACCTGTATATAGTTTACCATTAGACATTGGGTATCTTTTAGCAAATTCATAAAAACAACTTGGAATTAATACTGTTTGATCAGTAAATACTACTTCGGCTTTGTCAGCGATAGTTGATGATTGTTCTAGCATAACTGTTTTATCACCTTTGATCTCGCCTCCAGATGTATTTAAAGGGAATCCACCCTGTTTAACAGTGGTGTTCACACTTTCAATATCATTAAATTTTGCTAAGTGATTTATACTTACTGTGAAATGATTCGCTCGGTAACCCCATGCGGACATCCAAGCGGCATATTCACTTTCTGCTAACAATGTTTGGTACTCAGCATAACTTACTTGCCAGTGTGTTCCTGAGTATAAAAAGCTACTTTGATTAATTGAATCTGAATCTACAGCATCAACCATTTTATTAATAATATCTTGTATAGGTTGTGGAAATTTTTCTACGAGCAGTTCGCTAATAAAAACCTTTGGTAATGTACTGTCTGTATGTTCGAAATGTTTGGCGTAAAGCTTTTTAGCATCAAAGTGGTATTCGCCACATTCTTTATAACCTAGAGCGGTTAAATGAGAAGCGAGCTTTGCAATGTTCACTTTTGATGTATTAAAGGTTCTGTAAGCGACATGGTCGTTAATTAAATCATTACCTGAGCCTAACAGGTCGTGAATTTTTAAAGCTGAAGGTGTAACTTCTAGGTAGTTATTCCAGATGTGGGTAAATAGTGTTTTTACTGCTGCTACGTTGTTTTGTGTCATGATTATTATCCTATAAAATACGTTATAACAAATGAATGGTTAAATTAGTGGCGTTATAAGCACATTTTTATGCGTTTTTTTATAATAAAGGGTTACGCATTTAGCTATGTAAATAATAAATGATAGGTGTGTTTAATTCGCCATAAAGTTACGGCTAAAGTTGATCGATACTCTTGAAAAAGCTGGGACGGATCCCAGCTAATTTAATGGGGTTGCTTGCTTTCATTACTTTTATTTTTCGTAAAAATGATAAATAACGTTTATTTGATTGTGATACCTGGGCTTAATGTTGCTGGTAAACTTACTTTTTCTGCTTCAACAGAAGCAACAGGGTAAGAACAGTAGTCAGCGGCATAATAAGCACTTGCTCTATGGTTACCACTTGCTCCAATACCACCAAACGGTGCTGCACTGCTGGCGCCAGTAAGCGGCTTGTTCCAGTTCACAATACCTGCACGAATTCTCCGGAAGAAGTGTTGATAGGTTTCTTCGCTGTCTGACAATAAACCTGCAGATAAACCGAATGAGGTATTATTCGCTTCATTAATTGCAGCATCTAAGTCAGAGTATCGGTATACTTTTAATAAGGGGCCGAAGTGCTCGTCGTCTGGCATATTAGTAACGTTTGTTACATCAATAATACCCGGAGAAATAAAACCTGTACCTACTTCAAGGTGTTTCATTTCTAATAATGCTTTACCACCTAATTCAAGTAATTGAGTTTGAGCCGCAACTAAACTTAAGGCCGCTTTTTCTGAGATCATTGAGCCAATAAAAGGCTGTTCTTCATCATCAAAGTAACCAATTTTAATGGCTTGAGTTGATGCAATTAATTTTTCTAAAATAGCATCGCCAGCTGCATTGCTTTCTATGAACAAGCGTCGTGAACATGTACAGCGTTGGCCTGTTGATATAAACGCTGACTGAATGATGTCGTGAACAACGGCGTTAATATCGGCAACATCTTTAACAATTAATGGATTATTACCACCCATCTCTAAGGCTAAAATTTTACCTGGCTGACCACCAAATTGCTCATGCAATAATTGGCCTGTAGTTGAACTGCCTGTAAAAAACAGTCCGTCTATTTGCGGATGGCTTGCTAGTGCTTTACCTGTTTCAACTTCACCTTGAACTAAGTTAATCACGCCCTTGGGTAATCCCGCTTGTAGCCAAAGTTTTACAGTTTCTTCTGCTACTTTTGGTGTTAGTTCACTTGGTTTAAATACAAGCGTGTTTCCTGCGATAAGTGCTGGAATTATATGTCCGTTAGGTAAATGTCCAGGGAAATTATAAGGACCAAATACTGCAACCACACCATGAGGTTTATGGCGTATAAAAGCTTTTGCGCCGGGCATAGGGTTTTCAACGGTACCTGTTCTTTCTTCGTGAGCTTTAATTGATATATTAATTTTACCAATCATAGCGCCTACTTCAGTACGTGTTTCCCAAAGAGGTTTGCCTGTTTCTAAAGCAATGGTATGCGCTAAGCTTTCTTTGTTTTCAGCGAGTAATTCACCAAACTTATTAATAACAACTAGGCGATCATCTACTGTTAAATCAGCCCAAGATTCAAAAGTAGTACGAGCACTTAACACTGCTTCGTTTACTTGGCTTTGTGAAGCTGATTTACCTTGCCAGATGACTTCATTTTTAGCCGGATTTAATGATGAAACTTGATGGCCAAGGCCTTCTTGCCATTGGCCATTAATTAATTGTATTGCTTGCGACATGCTAGTTCCTCATTACCTTTTAAAAGGTCGTTTTTATTTTGTGAAATATTAAGTTTATTTAAATGTGTTACTTGCTTTAATAATTGTTTTTTAATTTTCTACTAGGCGAACCAAATCACCTTCAGATACCTGTAAAGCTTGTGCTGTACTTGCAGAAATAATCACATGATTTGTTTTTTCTTGAAAATTAATGGCTGCTTGTACAGCAACAAAATTTTCGATCTTGGTATTACAAATAATATAGTTATTTTCGCTATCTACATCACCGATAATGACTTGATGCCTTTTGCTGTCATTAATAGTTTTAATACTGTTAAGTTGGCTTTCCACTGTTGGGCCAGCGTCAAAAATATCAACATAACCACGGCGACAGAAGCCTTCAGCTTCCAATAGTTTTAATGCGGGTACAGTTTTATTGTGAACTTGATTAATTACTTCTTGTGCCGATTTACTCAGTAAATTCACGTAAATAGGGTATTTAGGCATAAGCTCAGCAATAAATGATTTCTTACCTATTCCCGTTAAGTAATCGACGGTAGGAAAGTCCATTGAAAAAAAGTGAGTTTCTAACCAATCCCAGAAAGGGGAACGACCACTGTCGTCTGAAACACCCCTCATTTCGGCGATAACGGTTTCGGCGAAGCGCTCTTGATGTTCAGCCATAAATAAAAATCGCACTCTTGATAAGAATCGACCATTTTTATTTTTACGGTGACTTTCACTTAAAAATAAAGTACAAATTTCAGAAGCACCGGTGTAGTCATTACATAAGGTTAGTGTTTCTACTGTGTTATATATATTAAGTTCTCTTGAGCTGTGTACTATTTTACCTAAATGATAGTGGTAAAAAGTATCCTCTAACCCTACTGCTGCCTCAATACCACTTGTACCTACAACGTCGCCTGTTTCTGTATCTTCCATTACAAACAAGTAGCCTTCAGTACCTGGCTTTGAAACTTCTTTTTTGAATGATTCTTCAGCAGATTCAATACGCTGTTTTAACAAGGCTTCATTTACGGGTAAGGACGTGAAACCATGTCCAGATTCTTCAGCGATACGATATAGGGCATCGTAATCTCGTTGTTGAATAGGGCGCACAATGATCATAATAATAACTCTACAAATATTTAGCTTGGTGAAATAACGTCATGGATCCATTGCTATATTAATATGGCAATGTGTTTGATTAACCCACTTAACTCTCTATAAGTATGAGGTTAAGTGGGTTATAGCAACAAAAGTTATGTTGTTGTTGGTATTTTAAAATGTAACTACTTAGTGAGTTTTGCTATGCCTTTTTCAAAGCGAGCTAAGCCTTCAATAATATCTTCATTAGGTATCACTAATGAAGGGGCAAAACGTATCACGTTTGCGCCTGCAACTAATACCATTGCTCCTTCGTCCATTGCCGCGTTTAAAAAGTCTTTTGCTTTGCCTGCGTAGTTTTCATTTAATACGGCACCAATAAGTAAGCCTTTACCTCTGATTTCAGAGAATACATTGTATTTGGCGTTAATGGCGTTAAGTGAATTCACAATTAATTGAGCTTTGTCTTTAACACCTTGCAATACTTCAGGGGTATTAATGGTATTTAACGTTGCTTCGGCTACTGCACAAGCTAATGGGTTGCCACCGTATGTACTACCGTGCGTACCAACTTTTAAGTGTTTTGCTATTGCTGTTGTGGTTAACATTGCACCAATAGGGAAGCCACCGCCTAGAGATTTTGCACTAGTTAAAATGTCTGGAGTTACATTAAGTCCCATATAGGCAAATAAATCGCCTGTTCTACCTGCACCTGTTTGTACTTCGTCAAAAATTAATAACGCGTTGTGTTGGTCACATAATTCACGAACACCATTTACAAACTCAGTTGTAGGAGAAATAACTCCACCTTCGCCTTGTAGAGGTTCCATTACAACAGCACATGTTTTGTCTGAAATAAGCGCTTTAAGGCTATCAAGATTGTTATATTCAGCATGGCTGATATTACCAGGCTTAGGACCGAAGCCATCTGAGTAAGCTTCTTGTCCACCAACAGTAACGGTAAAAAAAGTTCTACCATGGAAACCTTGTTTAAAAGCAATAATTTGCGATTTTTCAGCACCGTATTCTTCTAATGCCCAACGACGAGCAAGTTTAAATGCTGCTTCGTTTGATTCTGCACCTGAATTAGTAAAAAATACTTTTTCTGCAAAAGTGGCATCCACTAATTTTTTAGCGAGTCTTAATGCAGGTTCGTTGGTCATTACATTGGCTAAATGCCAAATTTTATTACCTTGCTCTAATAATGCTGATGTAAGTGCAGGGTGGCAATGGCCTAAACATGTAACAGCAATTCCGCCAGCTAAATCGATAAATTCACGATCGTTCTGATCCCAAACACGTGAACCTTTACCACGTACAGGAATTACGTCAGAAGGTGCATAATTTGGTACCATTACTTCGTCAAATAATGGGCGACTTACTGGAAATTGATTTGTCATTGCTTACTCCACTTTATTGGCGCTATGCCATTTAATAAGGTTCGATGATATTCAGTCGATTTTATATTGTTAATTAATACAAGTGTCGATTAATACAAGTATAGAAACTGGCTAATCAGTTTGGTACAAAGTTTAGCCTATTTAGTGAAGTTATTATGGCAGGAAATTTTCAGGTTGTCTTGTATAAAATGCTTCAAAGCCTTTTAAAATAAGCGCTTGGAGGGTTTTATTCATTTTAAATGAATAACTATATCTGGGTAAATGAATGGGAATATTTCCCATTCAGCTGTGGTACTGAAATTCGTGTTGAATTTATCTAAGTTTTATAATTGTGATAAATAGTCAAAAAAAAATAATATATTTTTACTTAAAAATTAGTTTTATGTGATCAATATCGCTTTTATTTAACAAAGTAATGCTTTTTGAGGTCATTTTTACTGAGGCGAATAGGGCTTTAGTTTCGTCTTTTGATATTAACTCTTCTTTAGCTAAGCTTCGAAAAGCAACAAATGTTTTTGCCTGTGCGACCACTTTAGCCATAGGAGACAAGTTTTTATATTCAGTGGTATATGCTAAATCAAATAGGGGTTCAGTTATTTGTAAGCGATCAAAACGCATCAACTCAATCATATCAGCTGTTACTTTGTCACTTTGAGACGTGAGCTGCGCTAAAAGTAGTTCAGGTGATGAATCAAATTCAGCTAGCGCATCGTGTAGTTTTTTATCTTTGTTATCGTAAGCTTTTTGTACGCTAACTCGGTGTAGCTCATTATAAGTTTGTAAACAACAGCGAGTCACGGCTAATAAACCTATATTACTAAGCATACCAGCAGTAAAAGCGGTAAATTTATCTAACCCTTCTTGTTCTGCAAGTATTGATGACGCGAGTGCAATAGAAAGGCTGTTGTTCCATAGTTTACGTTTAAGTAACGGGAAAGGGGAGGTGGTACTAGGTAGCCAATGTTTTAAAATAAAGGTTGGCATAACAAGTTTAAGGTTATCTAAACCGATATAGCTTAATGCTAAATTTGCATCACTAACTTGTACGTCAGCACGTTTTCTATATTGAGGCTTATTCACTAAACTAACAACTTCTGTTGATAACCATGGAAGTGAGTTAATTAATGGCGCAATACGCTTAATTGAGGTTGCCTTTAAACATAAAAGCTCGAGTACCGACGGGCCTGCTTCTTCAATTTTTAGAATGTCGTTATACAGACTATCTTTATTATCAAATAGGGCGTTAACTTGTTCGTTTACTTTGGTAAAAAACTGCTCCATGACTTGTGCTTTAAAATAATTTTGTCCATGGGCTTCAATAATTTTGTTTTTGTTTGCTTCTTCTTCTATAGCTAATAACTGTCTACGACGATTGAGTTGTTCGCTGTCTTGATTTTCAGACACTATAATTTTTCCATTGCGCTGCTCAGTAAAATCTTTACCAATGAGTAAGCTAATAGATTTATTGTATATCGTTAAAACGTGTTCGTTGTTATTAAATAGTTGCATGTTAAAAATTCTAGAATTCTTATTATATTAAATTTTTATTATCATCTATATCGGATATAGGGAGTTAATCATGAGTATTCAGAGTAAGTTATTCGTTGTATCACTTCGTATTATAGTCAACCAGAGTCATTAATCCGTTATTGCGTTAATATTATTTACATTACAGGTTATTACTCATAACTACATGCGTAATTTTTATATAAGGTAATAAAGTTGTTAAGTAATTGGTGCCCCTGCTCTGTTAAAACCGATTCAGGATGAAATTGTACACTTTCTATAGGAAGACTCGTGTGAGAAAGGGCCATTATTTCATCGCTATTATTATCATGGCTCCATGCGGTAATACTTAATTCTGCTGGTAAGGTATTTTTATTAACAATTAAAGAGTGGTATCGAGTAACCGTGAGCGGATTATTTAATGTTTCAAATATTCCACTGTTGTTATGGCTAATACTACTGGTTTTACCGTGCATTACTTTTGATGCTTTTTCAACACTCGCACCATAGTGCTGGGCTATACACTGGTGACCTAAGCAAACACCTAATAATGGTATTTTTCCGGCGAAATGTTCTATAACTGCTAATGAAATTCCTGCAGAATTTGGATCACAAGGACCAGGTGAAATAACAATGTAATGTGGGGCTAACGTTTTTATTTCTTTAATGGTTATTTGATCGTTTCTACATACTTTTACTTCTTGTCCTAGTGACTGAAAATAATGCACTAAATTGAATGTAAAAGAGTCGTAATTGTCGATCATTAATAACAAGCAGTTTGTCCTTTGTATTAGGTAAAAAAGAAGTTTATTACTATCGGCGCTTATTCTAATCATGTCAGTCTGACAATACACCTTTTATTTGCTTCAAATGAGTAATAATAAAGATAAGTTATGCTGGCGCTAAGGATGATTTAGGGTAAGTAATTTGAATTGTTATTGTTTAAAGTAACGTTTGAAAGAAAAATGCGCAGTAACTTAATAAATTAGTTACTGCGCTAAGTCGAGCATTATACTAATACTTGTACTTCATCATTTTGTAAACGAGTATCGTAGGTTTTAATGGCTACGTTTTCGTCGTCTAAGCATTTGCCGCTATTTAAAACAAAGCGTTGTTTGTATAAAGGTGAAGCAACATAAATATCTCCTTTTTTATCGCCAATTAATCCACGATATAAAACATTTGCTTCGCCAATGGGATCCCAGTTACCCACCGAAAATACTTGGTCTTTAACTTGAAATATCGCAATTTGCTCTTCGTTTTCTAGTAATGCACAAACACCAGAGTTTTTAACTAAATCATCTTTGTGGCAAATGGTTTGCCATTTTTTTTCAATTGTCATATTTGTGCTCCTTAAACGGTTTCTGCTTCTGGTTCTGAAATATCTACGGTGTGAATTTGCACACCTTTGTAGCGTTTTTCTTCGCCGCGTGCCGGTCGAATTTGATCACGTTCGGTAACAAATTCAATGTTCTCATCTGTTGCTTTAGAGTTTACAAATTGGCGGAAACGTTTTAACTGTTTTGGATCTTCAATGGTTGTTTTCCATTCACATTGGTAAGTTTCAACTACAGCTTCCATTTGGCTTTCAAGCTCAGCGTTTACGCCTAAGTGATCGTTAATAACCACCTTTTGCATATACTCTAAACCGCCTTCAAGGTTGTCTAGCCATACTGATGTACGTGTTAAACGATCTGCCGTACGTACATAAAACATTAAGTAACGGTCGATATATTTAACTAAGGTTTCGTCATCAAGGTCAGTTGCAAATAAATCACCGTGGCGAGGTTTCATACCACCATTACCACTAACGTATAAGTTCCAACCGTTTTCTGTTGCAATTACACCTATATCTTTACTTTGCGCTTCTGCACATTCACGAGTACAACCAGACACTGCAAATTTAATTTTATGAGGTGAGCGTAGGCCTTTGTAACGATTTTCTAAAAATATCGCCATAGCCATACTGTCTTGAACACCGTAACGACACCAAGTACTACCAACACATGATTTAACGGTACGTAAAGATTTACCGTAGGCGTGACCTGTTTCCATACCGGCAGCAATTAACTTTTCCCAAATATCAGGCAGTTGATCTACACGGGCGCCAAATAAATCGATACGTTGTCCGCCTGTTACTTTGGTGTATAAGTTGTATTCTTTAGCAACTTCACCAATCACGATAAGACGTTCAGGGGTTACTTCACCGCCTGGCATACGAGGTACGATTGAATAGGTACCATCTTTTTGCATGTTACCTAGGTAAGTATCGTTGGTGTCTTGTAGTGGTAAATGATCTTCTTTTAATATGTAGTCGTTCCATACTGACGATAAAATTGAACCTACAGCAGGTTTACAAATTTCACAGCCCATACCGCAACCATGTTTTTCAATTAAGGTATCAAAGTTTCTAATTTTTTCAGCTTTAACAATGTGAAACAGTTCAATACGGCTGTAAGCAAAATGCTCACAAATATCAGTACTTACTTCAACACCGCGTTTGGCTAATTCGTGGTCGGTTACCGTTTTAACTAATGCAGCACAACCACCACATCCTGTAGTTGCTTTTGTACAAGATTTTACAGCGGCTACATCACATGCTCCAGCGTCAATCGCGCCAATAATGTCGCCTTTTGTAACGTTTAAACACGAACAAATAGTAGCGCTTTCAGGTAAAGCATCAACGCCTAATGTTGGTTTTTCACCAGCACTTGGTAATATTAAGCTGTCTGGCTTTTCAGGTAATTCAATCGCATTTAATGCATATTGTAATAGTGAATCGTATTCGCTTGTGTCGCCAACAAGTACAGCACCTAAAAGTGTTTTTCCATCAGCACTGACTACTATCTTCTTGTATACATCATCTGGTTCGTTAAAGTAGGTATATGATTGCGCACCAGCAGTACGTGCGTGTGCATCACCGATAGAACCCACGTCCATTCCCATGAGTTTTAACTTGGTACTCATATCAGCACCCGTAAATTGTTGCTCGCCACCAATAATGTTATCAGCTGCTACTTTAGCCATGGTGTAACCCGGTGCTACAAGACCGTATATAAAGTTATTCCAAAGGGCGCATTCACCAATCGCATAAATGTTTTCATCTGAGGTTTGACACTCGTTATTAACAACAATACCACCACGCTCACCTATTTGTAGGTCAAAGTCGCGAGCTAAGTTATCGTAAGGGCGAATACCAGCAGAAAATAAAATAAGGTCGGTTTCTAAATGGGTTCCGTCAGCAAACACCATGCGATGTACGCAGTCTTCTCCGTCTATAATTTCTTGCGTGGCTTTTTGTGTATGAACTTGAACACCAATGCCTTCAATCATATTACGAAGTAATTCGCCGCCGTCTTTGTCAAGCTGAACACCCATTAACTGCGGTGCAAATTCAACAACATGTGTTTGTAAACCAAGCTCTTTTAATGCGTTAGCTGCTTCGAGACCTAATAAACCACCACCTACAACCACTCCTACTTTGCCTGAGCTTGCAGATGCTTGAATCGCATCAAGATCGTCAATTGTGCGATAAACTAAACAGTGATCTCTTTCTTTACCTGGAATAGGAGGAACAAAAGGGTAAGAACCTGTTGCTAAAACGAGTTTGTCGTAAGGGTATTTATCACCGGTTTCTGTACTAACTATTTTCTCAGCTTTATTGATATTCGTCACTTTAGCGTTAGTAAAAAACTTTACCCCTAATTCGTTGTAATGCTCGGGTGTTGTTAGGGCTAAATCATCAGCCGTTTTACCTGAAAAGTATTCAGATAAATGAACACGGTCATAGGCGAGTCTATCTTCAGCAGATAATACGGTAATTTCGTAACCTTCATACTTGGCCATTTCATCAACAAAGTGATGACCAACCATACCGTTACCTACTACAACAATTTTTTGTTTTGCGCTCATACTCACAATCCTACTTAACTATTTAATGCCGCATCGATGCGGAACTGAGGTGGGAAATACAGGACGTTGTAATTCACCTCGACTTAGTAAGGATATTGCAAACACAGTGCCATGAATTTTAAATTATATATATCAGTGCATTATGTTATTTTCATAGTGTTTATATTATGAAAGTGCACTAGTGTGAAGAGAAATGCGCACAAGACCTGTGCATGTTTAAATGCTATTACCTAATCGTGGAGTTTAAATTTTGGGAGCGCTTTTTGTAACCTGTGAACAAGCAGGTATATGTTTAGAGTGATAGTGAAATCATTAAAACCACAAACAATATAGCTGACATGCCTTGCCAAAACTGAATAGGATTACGCTGCATGATGGGTTGCTTTTTGTACTCTTGTAACGCGTTGATGTTTGGCTTACTCATATCAGCGTAAAATTCTGAAAATGATTGATATCTAAGAGCAGGATCTGCTTGCGTAGCTTTTTTAAGCGCTAAATCTAACCACAAAGGTAAGTCTTTTCTATAATGACTAATTTTTTTATATTGAAAATGCGCATAATCACTAAAGGTAACTTCAGCTCTCACCATAGGTTTATAAGGTAAATTTCCGCATAGCATTTCGTAAGCGATAACACCTAATGAAAACAAATCACTTTTATGATCTGCATGTAGTGTGAGTAAGGTTTCAGGGGCAATATAATTTAAAGAACCTTGTGGAACAGACTCAGCTACGTTATTGCTGTTTTCTTCTAACGAGGCCACAAGTACGGTACCGTAGTCAATAAGTGTTACTTTTCCGTACGTATCAATCATGATGTTGTCTGGTTTTAAATCACGGTGCACTAAGTCTAAACGCTGAAAGGTACGTAGGGCGTTGATCACCTGCTCTAGAATATCGCGCACTTGTGCAATGCTAGGATTTGGATTGTCGTGTATCCATTCAGATAATGTTTGGCCTTCAATATATTCGCACACATGGTATAAAAACTTGCTGTTAGTATCAGCGCTTTGTACACGCATAACATTACGATGGTTTACACGTTCACCAATCCAAGCTTCGCGCATAAAACCTTGTAGATAAAACATATCGTCAGCAAAGTTTTCAGAAGGGACTTTTAACACACGAAGTGTTGGGTCTGATTCATGCTGAACAAGGTATAAATGAGATCGTATGCTGGCGTGAATAACTTTACATACTTTGTAGTTGTCTATCTTCATTCCTACATCAAGGGCAGGAGGAATCGTTTTACTTAATAAATCTCTTTCTATTTCAGCGAGTTCGCGATTCGGTGTGCCGCCAATATACATCAGCAAACAACTAATATTGTCGTTACTGCCTACCTCTAAAGCAAAATTTACAATGCTTTTGCTAACCGTTTCTAAATCGTCACTGGTAGGATTTTGGGGTAAATCATTTAATTTTGATTGGATAGCCGCGTTTGATAAAAAATCGTGTACGCCATCGCAGGTTAATATATAAATATCGCCTGCTTTTACATCTATTTGATGTACGTCTACTTTCAAACGAAAATCTGCGCCTAAAGCACGTGTTAATACTAAATGATTACTACCATTACCACTTCTACGGTTATGATCTCGAGTAATTATTTCTATATCGTTTTGACGATAAACACTTAGACGTGTGTCGCCTACATGAAATACATATCCCGTTGACGACTTAACAATTAAAGAGGTAAAGGTGGTCAGCCATTGTAATGCTTCGCCACTGTCAGAATCAGTTTGAGAAGATAGCCACTGATTTAAACTAGTGAGTACTTTAGAGGCTGACTTTTGGGTAGACCAAGTGTCAGGTGTAGCGTAATAATCATTAATAAATTGAGTAACAGATACTTGGGCTGCATCAGCAGCACGACTGGCGCTAGAAACACCGTCTGCAATAGTAGCAACAACACCTTTCGATATTACTTCGCTGGCTTTTGGAACGAGTGCGGCAAAAGCATCTTGGTTTTCTGGTTTTTTTCCTGCAATGCTGTAACCACCAAAAGACACATTTAATTTATTTAATGCCTTTTGGCTGTTACGGGTTGAGCCTGTGGTATTAGGCTCATTTTTTTCTGAAGAATTAAGAGACATTAATTAGCTCAATGCTACCGTCTTCACGTACTTCGGTAATTGTACCTCTAGGTTCTTGCATAAATAATAATGCGATAAAACCAACAACTGCCGTAGCCGCAATAACTAAAAAGAATACTTCATAGCTTACCATTGATAATACGGTTAAATAAACCACTGCACCTACGTTTCCGTAAGCCCCAGTCATACCAGCTATTTGGCCTGTTAAGCGGCGCTTAATTAACGGTACTGCAGCAAATACTGCACCTTCACCCGCTTGAACGAAGAATGAACATGCCATAACAGTAAGCACTGCAATTGCTAAAGGCCACGAATTATCGATAAGCGACACGGTAAAGTAACCAATAGCTAAACCTGCTGTTAAAATAAGTAAGGTTTTTTTACGGCCAAACTTATCACTTAACCAACCACCACCAGGACGAGACATTAAGTTCATAAAAGCATACATTGAAGCCAGCATAGCCGCGTAAACCATATCAAGTTCAAAGGTTTCCGCAAAAAATAAAGGTAACATTGAAATAACCGCTAACTCAGAACCAAAGGTAGCAAAATAAAGTACGTTTAATACCGCAACTTGTTTAAATTTGTAACGATGCGCTTCAGGTACTTCTTTTTGAAATAAGTGCCCATTTACTTTGTAGGTTTGTTTTACTTCTATTGCGAATAAAATAACAAGTGCTAGGTAAGCTGCTAACGTTGTGTTTTCTGTTAATAGTTGAACGCCTGATGGTGAAAGTTTCCATGCAAGTAAAGCTAATGCGCCGTACATAGGTAATTTCATTAACAGTAATAAATAAAAATCAGGTACGCTCGTTACTTCCATTGCACCGGTTTGTTTAGGTTTAAAATAGGTTGAACCTTTAGGTGTATCGCTAACGTTTGCATACCAAATAAAACTAAATACTAAGCTTAAAATACCCGTTATTGCTATTGAGTATCTCCAGCCATCTTCACCACCAAATAATAAGGCAATAGTCGGTAAACTCATTGCTGCAGCGGCAGAACCAAAGTTACCCCAGCCACCATAAATACCTTCAGCAGTACCTAATTCGTTTGCCGGAAACCACTCAGATACCATACGAATACCAATAACAAAACCAGCACCAATAAAGCCTAATAAAAAGCGAGAAATAGCGGCTTGCTCAAAGCTATTTGCAAAAGCAAACATAAAACACGGAATACTACATACACCTAATAATAAGGCGTAAACTAAACGGGGTCCGTATTTATCGGTAAGCATACCTATAATAATACGAGCAGGAATAGTAAGCGCTACGTTAAGTAGCATGAGTGTTTTAAGTTCACTGCTTGTTAAACCTAAGCTATCGCCAATAACTGATAATAAAGGCGCGAAGTTAAACCACACCATAAAGGTGATGAAAAAGGCCATCCAACTTAAGTGGAGAACCTTCATTTTTCCTGTAAAAGATAATAAGTTAATGCCAGCTTGACCGCTCATTTCGTATTCACCATTCCATTTAAATTTGAAAATAAAAACTATTGGTATGATAAGAGCAAGCCTAGTGCCACTGATGTAAACTATTTTTGTTGTTAATTATCAGTTGTTTATTTTTTATGTGCGCTAGGTTTACGTGATGTGTTGCACTGTTCTTGAAATTTTGCACGCTTACAGTGCGAACTGAAATTAATGGTTTATACCCGTATCATTTACGATGCTCTGAAATAGCCTCTTGATTGGTAACGGGTATGGTTAATTAAATTTTTGATACAAAGCGCTTAGTTGCTGTTGTGCAAAGCTAAGTGTGGTTGGCATAAACTGTACTTTATTGCCGGAGCGCAACTGACTGAGTTTAAATAAATCAGTTTGAATAACACACCCTAAAACAGGGTAGCCGCCTATGGTTTGTCTTTCTTTCATTAAAATAATCGGTTGATTATTACTAGGGAGTTGAATTGCACCAAAAGTAACGGGTTTTGAAAGTGTAGGCTTAGGTAAATTAGTGACCGCTGTAATAACCTTTTCAGGTAACGTCGACAAGCGATATCCCATGCGATTACTCTCTGGTGAAATGGTAAAAGGGTGTTCACAAAGTAGAGCTTGCTCTTTACTGCTAAGCCTTAAAAATAAAGACTGTGGAATAAAACGTAATATTAATGTTTCTTGAATATTATTGTAAAAATGGCTTGGTGTTAGCTGGCGTTTATAGTTTATGTTAGTGGTATGTTGATTATGGTTTTTACTCGCAAAACAGGTGTTCGCTAACTCGATTTTACTCCCGTCAACAATTGCTGTTGCACCAAAACCTAAACGACTTTCGGTTGATGTTTGCGATTGGCTATTTAGCCATTGTTGACTTTGAATACCGCCAGTAATTGCTAGGTATGTGTGTAAGCCTACTTTAGGCTGGCCAAAACGTATTACATCGTTAGCACTAACTTGGTGAGCTTGCCAATTTTCAATAGGGTTGTCGTTTATAAAAACGCAGCAATCAGCTCCTGTAATCGCTATGGTGCAATCTTGTGCAGCTTTAAACGTTATTTGCCCTAAGGTGATTTCTAGCTGGGCATTGTTTTGGTTGTTGCCTAACAGATAGTTAGCAAATAAAAATGCGTATTCGTCTGCTGCGCCACCAGCACTAAATCCTAGGTGCTGACTTGATAATCGACCCAGATCTTGAATACTACACAATCCATTTTTTTTGATCACTGTTAAATAGTTATTAGCGTTATGTTTTACGCGCTTATTCATTAAGCTGGTTCCTTTATAAGCTCACCGCCTAAAGATAAAAATTCAGCTTGAGTAATAGATACAAATTTTACTGACTGACCAACACGAATAGTACTTTCAAACTCGCCATTTTTAACGTTATACATATCGAGAGGTGTTTGCCCAATAATATGCCAACCACCGGGACTGCTATTTGGGTAAACCGCTGTTTGTTGCTCGGCAATAGCAACGGCACCTTTAGGAACCGACAATCTCGGAGATGATTTTCGAGGTAACTGTAATCTAGATACAAGCTCACCTAAATAACAAAAACCGGGAGTAAAACCTAACGCATAAGCTCGATACGTTGTTTGTGTATGGTATTGAATAACTTCAGCACGAGTTAATTGCGTTTGTTGTGCAACGTTTTGAATATCCCAACCCGCTTCTTCACCGTAATAAACGGGTATTTCTATTTCGGTTTCTGACGTTTGTTTAGGAAGTGTTAAGTTTTTATTCAGTAAATTGTTTGTTTGCACCACATTGAGCAAAAGAGTGTTTAACGAGTCGTGAGTTATTTGATCAAATTTATAATAAATAATCAGGCTGGCATAGCTGGCAATTGAATCTATAACTGTGCTTTTAAGTACTAAACCAATTTGTTGCTGGCAATGCATTATATGCTGATGTTGCACCGCACAAACTTTTTCAGGCCACTCAAGTAATACCGCATTTTCACTCATATATGAAAGTGTAACTAAGGGTAAATCTTTTGTACTTTTAATATGTTTAGACATGTATTGTGAGTGGCTCTATTGAGTTTGTAGTAATTGATGAAGCTTTTTTACTACTTTAATTGCTGCGGGGTTATCGCCATGTACACAAAGAGAATCGACGGTTAAGGGTAATGTTTTTCCGTTAATACTGATGAATTGATTATCTTTGATTAGCTTTTCACATCGAGCGATAATTTTATCTGTGTCATGTATTACCGCGTTTTCTTCACTGCGAGATACGAGTAAACCATCGTCGGTATATTCTCTGTCAGCAAAGGCTTCAAATAATAAAGAAACATGGTACGTAGATGCTATTTTTTTTAGGGCGATAAAGTTTTTATCCGTATCAGGTAATGCTTGTATTAATAAAGGAAGAGAAGCATCAAGGCCTGAAATAGCTTGGCACACTTGTTCGAATATTACAGCGCTTTTCATCATGTCGTTATACAAAGCGCCATGAGGTTTTACATAACTAAGCTGAGCATTGTTGCTGACACATATCGCGTGCATTGCACCTATTTGGTACTGAATAAGAGCAATAAGTTCTTCGGCGGAATAACTTACTGTGATGCGACCAAAGTTGTCTTTGTCGTTATAACTAGGATGCGCACCAATAGTTACCTTGTGTGTAAGTGCTAACTTTATAGTGTTCAATATTGTTAAAGGATCTGAAGCATGAAAGCCACAAGCGATATTCGCCATGTCGATATAAGGCATAATTAACGCATCGTTATCATGCACTTTTTCACCTAAATCGCAGTTGAGTTTCATGGTTTACCTTTTCGGCCTAAGTGGTTTACTCAGCACTACATCTGATTTTGGAATAGCGCTACAAGCTAAAACATAACCTTGTTCTTTATCTTTTTCAGACAAACCATCTGTTGATAATTCTTCAACGTTGCCGCTATCAAGTTTTATTTTACAGCGTCCGCACATTCCACCTCGGCATGAGTAAGGTAAAATTAAACCCGCATCTTCAGCTTGTTCTAAAATAGTGCCTTTGTTGTTACCTACAACTTCTTTGTTCCAAGAGCTAAAGTTAAGCTTCGGTTTTTTATTTACTTTTACTGGCGTAGGATCTTGGCTAGCTTTATCTTTCATTTGTTTAGTCTCTTTTACTACAAAAATAGGAGGTTGTTTGGTTTCAATTATTTCAACTTTGTCGCCTATTTTAATTTGCCCTTGGTTCAGCGGTACCAAGTTTTGACCAAACATAACATCGCCATTTTCAACTTGTCGGAACGACTTCAATGTTTTTAAGGGTTCTTGTTGGCTATTCTTCTCAGCTGTTTCGGGATTTATTGTTGTGAAAATACAACGAGAACAAGGCTTAGTTACTTCAAACTCTACTTCACCTATTCGGATATGTTTCCATGTATCTTCATCAAAACCGTTGCAACCATCTACAACCAAGTTAGGTCTAAATTGTGCCATAGACGCAATATGATTTGTGCCTAGTTTTTGGTTTAAATGAGTAAGAGATTGCTGAGAAATAAGTAAAATAGGATAACCGTCAGCAAAACCTACTTGGCTATTTTTATTTTTAACAAAGCGTTCCGACTCGTCGCCAAAAAATAATAACTGGCAAGGCTTGTTTAAATATCGGCTAAACCACTGGTTATAATGTTCGGCACTTTTTTGACCGTTTAAGGCTGTGCTCCATATCGCTGTTTTTTGGTATTCGGTTGATAGCTTTGAATATTCAACCAACAAAACAGGCATACCCGGCGCCGTAATGTTAATTCCGTTTGCGGTTAAATTGGCTTGAATTAAACATAAGCGTGGTTCGGTTCTCGCGGTAAGCATTTCACCTTTTTCAGTAGCAACTAAAAAACGTCGGTCAAAAGCTAAGCCTAATTCTTCTACCCAGCTATTTGAAAGTTGAATATTTGACGATGATTTAATCGGATAAACTGAAATTGATTGTAATGCTATATTGGTCACGCTATTTCCTTATTTATTTTCATAACGTCAATGTAAGCCTAATTTACGCGTAACTCACTTGTGATTCAATCACAGATATAGAATAAAATGCATGTTCGGCTAGTGTTACCTATGGTGACTAAGGTATATTGCTATGATATTACAAGGTTGTTATTTTTGAGTTTTTGGTAGGCATATGCATATTCATATTTTAGGTATTTGTGGCACATTTATGGGCGGAATTGCCGCCATTGCAAAACAGTTAGGGCATCGAGTTTCAGGTTGCGATGCTAACGTGTATCCACCAATGAGCACTCAGCTCGAAGAGCTTGGTATTGAGCTAAAACAAGGTTACCAAATAGAGCATTTAAAAGACGAGCCTGATCTAGTGATAGTAGGCAATGCGATGTCACGCGGTAATCCTATGGTTGAATATGTATTAGACCGTAATATTGCTTATACATCGGGCCCGCAATGGTTACTCGAAAACGTGTTGAAAGATCGCTGGGTGCTGGCGGTTTCAGGTACGCACGGTAAAACCACCACCAGCAGCATGCTAACGTGGATTTTAGAATACGCCAAAATGGCGCCGGGTTATTTAATTGGCGGCGTACCACAAAACTTTGAAAGTTCAGCTCGACTAGGCGAGTCACCATTTTTTGTAATTGAAGCCGATGAATACGACACTGCCTTTTTTGATAAACGATCTAAGTTTGTACATTACCGACCACGTACTTTAGTGATCAACAATTTAGAGTTTGATCACGCTGATATTTTTGATGATTTAAGTGATATTCAAAAACAATTTCATCACCTTATTAGAATGGTGCCAAGTAACGGCTTAGTGCTTTATCCGCAAGGTGAGCAAGCGATTACTGAAACCATTGAAAAAGGCTGCTGGACACCTACGCAACAAAGTACTCTTAGCAATAGCGGCGATAAAAATAGCAACCAAGGCTGGTATGCCGAAAAACTTAAAGCAGATGGAAGCGAGTTTATCGTTAGCTTTAAAGGCGAAGTGCAGGGCACCGTTAAGTGGGATTTAATTGGCGACTTTAATATTGAAAACGGCTTAATGGCGATTGCTGCAGCACGACATGCTGGCGTACCAAGTGACGTAGGTATTGAAGCACTTGCTGAATTTGTTAATACCAAACGACGTTTAGAGCTTCGCGGCACAGTAAATGGCATTAAAGTGTTTGACGATTTTGCTCATCATCCAACGGCAATTACTAAAACACTGACAGGTGTTCGTGATCATGTAGGCGAACAGCGTATTATTGCGGTACTGGAACCTCGCTCAAACACCATGAAATCAGGCGTACATAAAGACACCTTAGCGGCTTCGCTCGATAATGCCGATTTTGTTTTTATTTACCAAGGTGATGGCGTTGACTGGTCGGTTGAAGACTTAATAAAAGACTGTAAAGCCCCTTGTGTTGTAAGTGCTGACTTAGCGGGCTTAGTTGAGAACATTACCGAGCAAGCACAAGCCAACGACACCATAGTGGTTATGAGTAACGGCGGTTTTGGCGACATACATAACAAACTTCTTAGTTCGTTAGCAGACAAACAGTAAAAGGTTTATACAATGAGTTCAGCCACCGAAAAAGATAAAATAAACAACACAACCTTTGATAAAAAAATCACCTTAGCCATAACAGGTGCATCAGGCTCAGCTTACGCGCTGCGTCTTATTGAATGTTTAGTGGCAGCCAATTATCAAATTTACCTATTATGTTCGAGTGCCGCTAAAGTGGTATTTGATACCGAAGTAGGGCTGAAAGTCCCATCATCTCCCGATGCCGCTAGCCAATTTTTTATCGACAAATTTAAAGGTAAGCCCGAGCAAATTATCGTATTTGGTAAAGAGCAATGGTTCTCGCCCGTAGCTTCAGGATCAGCAGCACCTAAACTTATGGTGGTTTGCCCGTGTTCAACCGGAACACTTGCCGCCATTAGCCAAGGCATGAGCGATAACTTAATAGAACGTGCAGCCGATGTGGTAATTAAAGAACGCGGACAGCTTATTTTAGTTCCGCGCGAAACCCCATATTCAACCATTCACCTACAAAACATGTTAACCCTGTCGCAAATGGGCGTAACTATAATGCCTGCGTCACCGGGCTTTTATCACAACCCTGAATCAATAAACGACTTAATCGATTTTATGGTAGGTAGAATGCTTGATCATATTGGTATTGATCAAAAAATTATGCCGCGTTGGGGATATCAGCGTGGTTGAGTGATGTATTTATACTTGCTGATATTTAAATGAAATATATTTAATATTGGTTTTGAGTGGTTTGTAGGAATAGTGTGTTTTGCAAACCAATAAATGGTAAGGGTTATAGGCAAGGAGTAGCATTTGAAAGAATATTCAATTTCTAGTATTTCTGAGTACATAAGTTGTATTGAAAGAATTAGAGTGGCAGAAAACTTATGGTTTAGAGGTGTTCCTAGTTCTCAACATTTATTGGTGCCAGGTATTATCTGGAGAGGTTTATCATTGCATGAAGGGAATTTAGAGCATGGTTTTTTAGAGGCTTATAAAAGTTATACGAATAATAGTGTTTTAAATGCATGGGAGATTTTTTCTTTGATGCAACACCATGGTTTGCCCACGAGATTGTTAGATTGGACTGAATCAGCTCTAGTTGCTTTATATTTTAGTTTGTCTTCTGATATAAATAATAAATCGAGCACAGTTTGGGCTATAAATCCTTTTTCCTTAAATGATTTGAGTATAAATCAACGTAGATTGTATTGTCCTGCAATTATGAATAACCGTACAGTTACTTCAGATAGCAATGATATAAATTTAGACTGTTACTTACCTCCCAACTTGAAGAATAAACCTGATATGCGTACTCCCGAACTCCCTATTGCAATTAAAGCAAATTATCATTCTCGTAGGATAGCATCCCAAAAAGGATGCTTCACAGTCCATGGAACTAACGTATCCTCAATCAATGAAATTATGAAAGATGATGTTGTGAGAATTAATGTTTGTGATGAGTCTAATTCTAAAAATTGTATGCTGGACGTTTTGTCCGAACTTGGAATCAATGAAGAATCTATTTATCAAGATTTAGATTCTTTATGTCGTAAATTAACAAGAGAATGGGCTAACGAAAAGCCAGATATGATTTTTAAACAGATACATAACAATTGACTTTTACTACATTATACTTTTAGTTTGTTAATATTCTACATTTTAATAGTGTGTTTTATATAGTAATGAAAAAATTGGATGTTTAAAATATTGTAGAGTAAGTAAAAGACTTATAACCTAATAATTATATAGATATAATTTAAGCTTAACGACATGGAGAGTCATATCAAAAAAATTACCATTATCACTATCATGCTTCTATCTGGTTGTTCGAGTAACTCTGATAAGATTACTGAACCAGACGTTATTACCAAAACAAGCATTCAATATGTTCCTGTTCAAAAAGAATATACTCCGCAGTTATGGTCTAGCCATAAAGTTTTAAATGAAACGCCTGCCCAATGTGCTAATAAAGGCGTTGGTATTCTTACCTCTTTAGGCTTCACTTCTGTTATTAAAAACGGTGACTATGTTTACGGCAACTTTAATAAAAATCGTGCGGCAATAAAATGTGTAGCTATTGAAAAGCAAACGTTTGTTTATTTTGCTGTAGCAGGTGCCAAAGTTAAGTTAGTTGAAGAATTAAGAAATAAAATAAGCTGGAAGTTATAAACGAAAAATTAATTTAAAGGAATTTTAGAATGGAAGTAGATGTATTTAAACGAACAGAAACAGATGATGAAATTATAAGCGCCTCTACTTATAACTTTGTTATCGGCTTAACCTTAATATGGGGCTTTTTTGTTAACTGGCTAATGGTGCAAAGTATTTCACCTGAGTCTATTAGTAGTGTAAATCCGATCATATTTTTTATTGGTTACTTCGCTTCTTGTTTTTTTGGTATATATCTTTTTAAAAAATCAAATAGTCCTGTTGTTAGTTTTGTTGGTTATAACTTTGTTGTTGTGCCTTTTGGTTTAATTATTAACTTAGTGGTGAGTCAATACAATCCTGATATTGTACAAGAAGCGATACGAGTGACAGGTTTAGTTACCTTTGTAATGATGCTTCTAGGTTCTATGTATCCGGCGTTTTTCAATAAAATAATCGGCGGACTTACCGTAGCTTTGATTAGTGTGATAGTTGTAGAACTTATTATGGTTTTTATTTTTAATACACATCATGGAATTTTAGATTGGGCGGTAGCAATAATATTTTGTGGTTATATTGGCTACGATTGGGCTAGAGCAAATGCTATACCTAAAACTTATGATAATGCGATAGACAGCGCAGCTGCATTATATATGGATATTATTAATTTGTTTTTACGTATATTACGTATTTTAGGTAGAAAGTAGTTTTAAAGAATTCTTTTCTTAAGCGAAAATTATTATGAAAACAATCGGCATGTTAGGCGGAATGAGTTGGGAATCAACAGCCAGCTATTACAAAGCCATTAACCAAGGCGTTAAGTCTGCTCTTGGTGGCTTATCTTCAGCAAAAATATGTTTATACAGTGTCAATTTTGCTGAAATTGAAAAACTACAACATGCTGGTAAGTGGAAAGAAACTGCGCTTATTTTAACTAAAGCTGCGCAGTCGGTTGAAGCCGGTGGCGCAGATTTTTTATTAATTTGTACTAACACCATGCATAAAGTAGCGGATGAAATTCAAGCCAATATTTCAATTCCTATTCTTCATATCGCCGATGCCACGGCAGCCAAATTAGTGTCTGACGGTGTTACTAAAGTAGGTTTACTTGGTACTCGCTTTACTATGGAGCAAGATTTTTATAAAAGCCGTTTAATAAATAAGTTTGGCATAAAGGTCGTTGTGCCAAATGATGATGAACGCACCATAGTTCATAACGTGATATATAACGAGCTTTGCAAAGGTGAAATAAAGCCTGACTCGAAAGAGCAATATATAGCGATTGTAAATAACTTGTTTGAACAAGGTGCTCAAGCGGTCATTTTAGGGTGCACCGAAATTGCTTTATTGATTCAGCAAAAAGACACTGATGTACCTTTGTACGATACAACTGAGATTCATGCAGCGAGTGCAGTTGAGTTAGTTGTTAAAGGTAAATAGTTTAGGAGTTAAAAATGATTTCAATTATTGATGCGCAAAAAGATATGAGAAATGCTTATTTTGATGGTGTTCCTGGTGTTGTTTCTTCTGGCTCTGTGTGGTTGATTGCAGGTATAGCTGCGCTTGTTTTTAAACCCATGACTGGGATTTTAACCTTGATATTTGGCGGAATGTTGATATTTCCGCTCTCTGTGCTTTTATGTAAACTTTTGGGGAGAAGTGGTAAGCATCATAAAGATAATCCTTTAGCTACACTTGCGATTGAAGGAACATTCTGGATGTTGCTTTCAATTCCCGTAGCCGTAGCTGCGGCGTTCTATAAACTGGAGTTGTTTTTTCCTGCTATGTTGATGGTGATTGCAGGCAGGTATTTAACGTTTAATACCCTATATGGTTCACGTGTTTTTTGGGTGTTCAGTATATGCCTAGTGATAGCCGCTATGCTTTTAGTTTTTCTAAAGTCTTCTGTTTATGTTGGTGGCATTACTGGTGGTTTAGTTGAACTGCTGTTTGCTCTGGTTATTTATATACGCGTTAGAACGTTGAAGAATAATGATGTAGCTTAAATACTGAGGGAGCTCCACAAATTTAGCCTGAGATATCATGTGTATCGTTAGACTATAACTGGCTATAGGCATAAACAATGATCAACTCATTGGGGTTATACTTCGGATCATCAACAACTTCTCTACCAAGACAAATATAGGGTAGCACTCGCTGCTTTTTCTCAGTATTTTCCTGTAAGATGTTTGGAAAAACATAAGTACGAATCAAGTCTTTAATATTATATACCCGTAACCATTCAAGATGCAGGTTTCAGTGGGAACTAAAAACAATTTAGGCAAGGCATTAAGTTTACGTTATGGTTATTCTCGGTAACTGCTCCTGCGTTACCCTAATGTCCTACATCCGTGTAGGAACCTGACTAAAGTTAATAACGAAGCATAAATTGTTTTTAGACCCATCGAAGAAGCGCTTGAGCAAAATCACTTCGTCGTTAATGCATTTTATAAGGGAACAACCATTATTACAAAACATTGCCTTGAATTGATATCGCTCAAGCACTCTGAAATACGCATCTTGATTGGTAACGGGTATAGATATTACAAAGGACGTTAATTTTTAATTTAAACAATGTAGAAGGGATAGTATGAAGACTAAGAATATAGTAGTAGGTAGCGTATTATTGGCGTGTAATTTTTATGCCGTAGCAAACGATAAAGCGATTAATGTGAGTGAAGTTGCTCAATATTATGATGAGAAAGTTATTCAATCTAATATTATTAATGAATGCACACAATTAGGAGCGCAGTTTTCAACTTCAACTAAAAAATATTTAGAAAAAAATGGTTGGTCTGTAAAACTTGAACCTGAGCTTGATGAATCTAATAAAGAGCAAACACTACAATTAGAAATTGTTAATGCATCAAGTAGCGGAAATGCCTTTATCGGACATAGAAAGTCGGTGTCTATTGAGGCTAAACTTTATCAAGATGGCAAGCTTGTAGATTCGTATCGTGGTATGCGTAATTCAAGTGGAGGTTTTGCAGGAGGTTTTAAAAGCTCTTGCTCTGTGCTTGCTCGATGCGTAAATACTTTAGGTAATGATGTTGCTAAGTGGTTAAAAAAAGTTTCAGATGAAAGCTAAGTAAAGACGAATTAAAAAATACGCCAATATCTTATTGATACTTAAATTGTGATATAACACAAACTTAAATGATAGGTAGTGTTTAGGTTGTTATGAATAAAAGTGCGATAGCAAAGTTTATAGGTGTATTTTTTAGCTTATTAGTTATTTGGAAAGTTAACGATGTATTGCTAATTACTCCTTGTATTGAGCAGGGCGGCGTATTTAAATTTGAAAAAGGCCAATGTATTTTAAGTGATGGTAGCCTTTATACAACAGGATTTGAAATGCCATTAGTTATTTTATATGTGGTTATTGGTTTTAGTGTTTCTTACTTTGTATCTAAACTTATTTGTAAAGTATTCAAAAGCGAATAGCTTCTGTAAACTATTCTATTTTATCTTTGTTATGGAGAGTATATGTCTATAGTTACTGGAAGTTGCTTGTGTGAAAGCATTGTATTTGAATGTGAAAATAGTTTTACGCAATTTCATTTATGCCATTGTGTTCAATGTCAAAAAGTAACTGGTTCTGCGCATGCGTCTAATTTGTTTATTGCTCCAAACAAAATAAAATGGCTAAAAGGTGAAAACCTAATAAAGCGTTACGACGTACCCAATCGATCTATATCAAGCGCTTTTTGTACTGAATGTGGCAGTGGTGTTCCGTATCTTTCTGGTTCAGGAAAAGCGCTTGTTGTGCCTGCTGGTTGTTTAGATGGTACGCCGAATATTGAAGCGCAAGATAATATTTTTTGTGACGAAAAAGCCCAATGGTACGATAAAGCGATTCATGCGAAGCAATTTTCTAAGTTTCCTGAATAAATAAGCCAAAGCGATTAATACCATTGAGGTATTACTCGTTTTTTAATAGCATATCTTTTAAATGTTTTTGTAACCGTAATTGAAGTAATAGGATTTAAAATGAAAACCATGACATGTAAACAGTTAGGCGGCGCTTGCGATAAACAGTTTCAAGGTAATACCTTTGAAGATATTGTTGAGCTAAGCAAAGCACACGGTATGGAAATGTTTCAAAAACAAGACCCTGATCATATGGAAGCGATGCAAAGAGTGATGGTGATGATGCAACAACCACAAGCAATGCAAGACTTTATGGAAGAAAAAAAGAAAGCATTTGAAGCGTTAGCCGAAGATTAAGTCTTATCGTATAAAACTAAATTAATTGGATTATTATGGAAGATATACTTGTTAGAACCTTACACTTTTTAGGTATTTTTACACTGGTGTCTGCGTTAGTGGCAGAGCATTTATTAATATCGAAACAAATGGATTTAAAAACCTTTAAAAAGCTTGTTACTGTTGATGGAATATACGGTTTAGGTGCCGTAATGACACTTACTGGTGGGTTACTTTTATGGTTTGTTGTAGGTAAGCCGCAAGAGTTTTATACCGCTAACTGGGTGTTTCATTTAAAAGTTACCTTATTTGTGGTTATCGGAATATTGTCAGTATTTCCTACGTATTATTTTTTACGTAATAGAAAAACAACGGCTGAATATATTGAAATACCCAAGTATATTGTTGTTATTCTTCGTGTTGAATTAACACTTTTAGTGGTTATGCCTTTTTTAGCAACGAGTATGGCTAGAGGTGTTGGCAGTTATTAATTTGATACGAATTAACATTAATTAATGTAAACAGTTAAGTGATAATAGGGCAGTATCTTATGCTAGAACTACGACCAAATTGTGAAAACTGCGATAAAGATCTTCCACCTGCATCGACTGAAGCATGTATCTGCACCTATGAATGTACTTTCTGTAGAACTTGTGTTGATAACCTTTTAAAAAATGTTTGTCCTAATTGTGGTGGCGGGTTTTCTGCTAGGCCTATTCGACCTACCCAAGATCGCAGAAAAGGGGTAAGCCTTCAGTATCAAGGCGCTTCAACCAAACGAGTGAATACCACATTAAGCGAAGCTGAAATATCAGGCTTTTCTGATCTTGTTAAAGATATTAAGCCTGAAGATAGGTAACCATTGATGGGGAACATTCAATATTTATAGCGATAAATTTTATTACCCGAATGTAAAGTCATGTAAATAAAGTTTTGTACCTTTATAGTTATGCGTAGTAAAGGTATAAAATTTTTTGAAGTTTTTCTTCATTTAACTATCTTTTTTCTAATTTTCTAGTGTTAATTCAATAAAATCTGTAAATTCATTTATTCGTCTGTATACATTTAAAATTAATGAAGGATAACCGATGATCTCACTCGAAACCTTGCTGCTTTTCTTTATGACTACGCTTGTAGTTGTACTATCACCTGGCCCTGCAGCTATTGCTGTTACAGCTGAAGCAGCATCGAATGGTTTTAAAAAATCAGCATTAGTTATATTGGGTATTGCAACCGCTAATATTGTATTTTTTGTGTTGTCGGCAACGGGTATTATTACGCTTATTATTGCATCGCATACTTTGTTTTCTGTCATTAAATGGATAGGTGTGGCGTATCTTTTATATTTAGGCTTTGGTGCTATTTTTAGTGAATCTGGCCCATTAAGTATAAATTCTTCTAAAAAACTCGAGAGTAAAGCGTACAAAATATTTTTGAGAGGTTTTATTTTAGAAATTTCTAACCCTAAAGCGCTTTTGTATTTTTCTGCTTTATTGCCGCAATTTATTGATATTACTAATCCTATTATTCCTCAACTTGTTATTTTGTGTTTGATAACGTTGATGTTAGATTTAGCGTGCTATTCGCTTTATGGCTATTTAGGCTTTAAATCGATAGGTAAGTTTATTAAGCCCATTATTATCAAAATCATTAATCGCTCGGCTGGCGCTATGCTTATTTTTGCAGGACTGAAAATGGCGACAGTAGAAAAATAGTAATATAGCCAATTTAAGCTTTTTATTTTTACACCCTACACTTATACAAAAGGTTAATAAATGAAACACACATTAAAAAAAATGTTATTTGTAACAGCTACCTTAATAGCAATTCCATCACATGCATTAGCTAAAAATACAGTTGAATTTTTAAATCCTAAAGAGGCTACACATAATTTACCTTTTTCTGAGGCTGTTCGTGTTGGTTCTACATTATTTCTTTCAGGGCAAATTGGATTAATTAACAACACGGAGAAGTTGATTTCAGGCGGTATTCAAGCTGAAACTAAACAAACGTTAGAAAATATAAATGCGACATTAGCATCATACGGTTATTCAAAAAATGATGTAGTTAAGTGTACGGTAATGCTGGCTGATATTGCCGATTTTGGTGAATTTAATAAAGTGTATAGCAACTTTTTTGCTAAACCTTATCCTGCGAGAAGTACCTTTGCAGTGAGTGGCTTAGCCTTTAATGCAAAAATAGAAATCGAATGTATTGCAGCTAAAAACTAATAAGTTAGTTTTAAGGCAACCGATACTGTACTCATTAATGAATTAATCATTCTTATTCATTAATGAGTGCTAATAACGAAATTGGTATTTACCTCAATCAGCATGTTTAGCGTCTTTAATAGCTCGAAACTCATGTTAAATATTCAACTTATTTAACTCTTAAATAAAGCTAACGCTCTCCTAGTCGCTATTTTTACGCGAGTAACTTGATCTACACCCGAACCTAACATGATATAGGCTTTTAGTTTGTCAGAGGTATCTGGACTACTCTCTTCATCACATCAGGTTAGGTATGTTTTTTAGGTGAGTTTACAAATTGTAAAGGTTGTGAGTTTAGTGTATTTATAGCCGATATAAAGAAAAGGAGAAAATATGAATTTCACACTCACCCAAATGGGACTAGCCGTATTCATCTTTATGGTGGTTATAGGTTTGATTAGTTATGTACTAGGTAAGCGCAAAACACTAACACCAATAAAGTCGGCGTTACTTGGTTTTGTTTTTTCGGTTATTCCTGTACTGGGTATTATTTACGTTGTTTACTTAGCTGCGAAAGAAGATGTGGTTATACCGTAAGTTATTATTTTTAGAATACAAAGTATTAAATTAGGGTGCAAAGTGAATAGAGAAATAGCTGACTATCACAAAGACGATGAAAATCATTGGGTAGCAAGGCTCAACTGCGGTCATTTTCAACATGTTCGGCATAATCCTCCTTGGACAAACCGACCTTGGGTTGAAACCTTAACAGGGCGCAAGTCTATGATCGGTCATGAGCTTAATTGTAAAAAATGCGATGAGGGCGCACCACTTGATTATCAGGTACTTTAGCGCTAAAAAACAGTAAAGCTTTTTGTAATAAGGAATAAAGTATGTCGGTATATTTTGCGCAAATCAACTGGTCGAAAAGCGATGATGAAGTTTATATAGATAACAAATACAGCAGAGGCCATACATGGTCGTTTGATGGTGGTGTAACAGTACCTGCATCTTCGTCTCCTCATGTTGTGCCTTTGCCTTATTCAGTTGAAGCTAATGTTGATCCTGAAGAAGCGTTTATTGCCTCAATTTCAAGTTGTCATATGTTATTTTTTCTTTCTATTGCCGCAAAAAACAAACTTGTTATTGAAAGCTATGAAGACAAAGCTGAAGGTATTATGGAAAAGGACACACAAGGCAATATCTCTATAACTAAAGTCACTTTAAAGCCTAAAGTGGTTTTTGCCGCGCATACTCAACCAGCCTATGAATTATTAGAAAAAATGCATCACCAAGCACATCAGCAATGTTTTATTGCTAACTCAGTAAAAGCTGAGATAGTTACTGAAATTGTAGAGTAAACATTACCAATACAGCTCAACTAAACAAGGAAAGCATAATGACAAATAACCTGAATCACGAAAAAATTAATTATGTAGAGTTTGCAGCTAACGACCTTAATGCCACGAAAGCCTTTTTCGAAGAAGCATTTGGCTGGAGCTTTCAAGATTTTGGGCCTGAATACACAGCGTTTAATCATCAAGGTTTAGATGGTGGTTTTTTTAAAGCGGAAGGGGCAAGTGTGCAAGCAAAAGGTGGCGCACTTATCGTTCTATTCAGTAACGATTTAGATAGCACACAGCAAAAAATAAAAGCAGCGGGTGGTGTTATTACACAAGACACTTATGAATTCCCTGGCGGAAAACGATTTCATTTTACAGAACCAAGCGGTAATGAATTTGCCGTGTGGGGTCAGCTTTAACTTGCTAAGCTAGTATTTTTACTTGAAACAGCTCGATTGAAAACCTAAAGGACAAAAAACTCATGGAATATAAAGAAACGTTATCACCACAGCAATGTAAGGGGATGGACGATATACGTACTGAAATTGACGTTATAGATCAAACCATTGTTGCTTTGTTAGGACGCCGCTTCCAATACGTTAAGTCTGCCGCACAATTTAAAACTTCGGAAACATCTGTTCGTGCTCCCGAACGTTTCTCATCAATGTTACAGCAGCGTAGAGTGTGGGCTGAAAAAGAAGGCTTAAGTCCTGACGCGATAGAAAAAATGTACCGTGATCTTGTTAACCATTTTATTAATGAAGAAATGGATAAGTGGAAACAAGGATCTTAGTCGACCAGTGCTTAAGTTAATGTTTAAGGTATATGTTTAAATATGAAAGCCATCTATATAGTTACTGACATTTTTGGTATTACACCTGCTTTAAAAGAGTTTGTGGCAACATTAACAGTTAGTTCAGGAGCTGCAATTAATATTGTTGATCCCTATCAAGGTAAGCAGATGAGCTTTGAAGATGAAGCGACAGCCTATGCTTATTTTGTTAAACACGTAGGTGTTGAACAATACGCACAGCATTTACATTCAATACTCGTCTCACAAAAAGATACTACCGTTATTGGCTTTAGCGTTGGCGCGTCAGCACTTTGGGCGCTATCTGCTAAAAATAATATCAGCGTAGAACACGCTATTTACTTTTACGGTTCACAAATTCGGCATTTGCTTGATATTCAGCCTCAAATTAAAAGTACGGTTATTCTTCCTAAAAAAGAAGAGCATTTTGATGTAGACGATTTACAAGGAAAACTTAAAAAGCTGTCAAAGGTGTCAATTAAACGTTGCAGTTTTTATCACGGGTTTATGAATAGACACTCAGTAAATTTTAACGAACAAGCGTACAGAACTTATACCGGTTGGCTTTGCGAGCAACTTACTTAAACAATCAGTCATACAAGTTAGTCTTATATTCTTTTTTGGAATAAAAAGGCAATTTCTAATCTTTTTCTTTTTTAGGCAGGACTATTACTATTTGCCTATTACTTCTAAATGGGCGAGTTGACATTATGTTGCCAGGTCAGAAAAATTTAAACCAAACAATGCTAGATGCAAACCAACTTGCATCTTTACAAGAAGCTATAGCGACTTACACACCTCTACAATTAGCGTGGACAAGTGGTTATTTAGCAGCGAAAAGTGAAGGTGGTTCAGTTGCTGTTCTACCTACGGCTACTGCGGGTGCATCTGCACAAGCTCAACCGACATTAACTATTTTATTTTCATCGCAAACAGGTAACGCTAAAGGCGTTGCTAAAAAGTTAGCTGAAAATGCGAAAGCTGCAGGTATTACTGTTAACTTTAAAAACGTTTCAGAGTACAAGCCAAAATCATTAAAATCTGAAACGCACCTACTTATCGTTACAAGTACTAACGGTGAAGGCGAGCCGCCAGATGATGCGATTGAATTCCATGAGTTTTTAGCCTCTAAAAAAGCGCCTAAGTTACCAAACTTGCAATACAGCATCTTGGCATTAGGCGACAGCAGCTACGAATTTTACTGCCAAACAGGTAAAGACTTTGACGAGCGCTTAAAAGCATTAGGTGCGACTGCAGTTACTCCTCGCGTTGATTGTGATGTTGACTATGAAGAAGATGCACAATCTTGGTCTGCAAACGTTATTGACACATTAAAAGACGATTTAACAAAATCAGGTGATGCAGGTTTAGCGCCGGTTGTTAGCTTGTCTGGCGCTACTGAAGTTGAAAGTCAGTACACTAAACAAAATCCTTACGCAGCTGAGTTATTAGTTAGCCAAAAAATTACCGGTCGTGACTCCGCTAAAGATGTTCGCCACGTAGAAATTGATTTAGGCGAGTCTGGCTTAACTTACCAAGTAGGTGATGCTTTAGGCGTATGGTTTGAAAACTCAGCAGCGTTAGTTGAAGAGTTAATTGCCACATTAAAACTAAGCGCAGACGAAAAAGTTAGCATTAAAGGCGAAAGCTTTACCTTAAGCCAAGCGTTAACGTCTGAATTAGAAATAACTCAAACTGCTCCTGCTTTCATTGAATTTTGGGCAAGTATTTCAGGTGATGCAAAACTTAAAGCTTTAGCTGAAGACAAAAACGCAGCGCGTGAATACGCTAGCGAACATCAAATTGTTGATATTGTAAAAGCGGCGCCAAGTGATGTAGCTGCACAAGTATTTGTTGATGCACTTCGTAAAATTACACCGCGTTTATATTCAATTGCTTCAAGCCAAGCCGAAGTTGAAGAAGAAGTTCACTTAACAGTGGGTTTAGTTAGCTATGAAGAAAACGGCGCTACACGTTTTGGTGGTGCTTCAGGTTTCTTAGCTAACGATGCAGAAGAAGGCTCAACGGTTAAAGTATTTGTTGAACATAACGATAACTTCCGCTTACCTGCTGACGGTAACACGCCAGTCATTATGGTAGGTCCAGGTACAGGTGTTGCACCATTTAGAGCATTCATGCAAGAGCGTGACGCAAGCGATGCTGAAGGTGATAACTGGATGTTCTTCGGTGATCAAACATTCACTCAAGACTTCTTATACCAAGTTGAATGGCAGGGTTACTTAAAGTCTGGCTTATTAACTAAAATGGACGTAGCTTTCTCTCGCGACCAAGCTGAAAAAGTTTATGTACAAGACCGTATTAAAGAAAACGCTAAAGAAGTGTTTGAATGGTTAGAGCGTGGTGCCCACTTATATATTTGTGGTGATGCAAACCGTATGGCGAAAGATGTACACAACACTTTAGTTGATGTAATCGCGACTCAAGGTGGATTAACGCCTGAGCAAGCTGAAGACTATTTGAAATCGTTACGCAGCAACAAACGTTACCAGAAGGACGTATACTAATGACAACTGAATTTAAAGACATTAAATCTACCGGTGATGGTCCAATTATTGTTGAAGGTAAACATGCGGATAACGAGCGTTTAAAGTTAGAAAGTAACTACTTACGCGGAACCATTGTTGAAGATTTAGCTGACAGAATGACAGGTGGTTTTACCCCTGATAATTACCAGTTAATACGTACCCATGGTATGTATCAGCAAGATGACCGTGACATTCGTGCTGAGCGTCAAAAGCAAAAATTAGAACCATTACATAACGTAATGCTTCGTGCTCGTATGCCTGGCGGTATTATTACGCCAACGCAATGGTTAGCAATTGATAAGTTTGCTGACGATTACACCTCTTACGGAAGTATTCGTTTAACAACGCGTCAAACGTTTCAATTCCATGGTGTTTTAAAGCCAAATATTAAGTTAATGCACCAAACGTTAAATAGCATTGGTATTGATGGTATTGCAACTGCTGGCGACGTTAACAGAAACGTATTATGTACAAGTAACCCAATTGAATCTGAACTTCATCAAGAAGCTTACGAGTGGGCGAAAAAAATCAGTGAACATTTATTACCAAAAACTAAAGCCTATGCTGAAATTTGGTTAGATGCAGAAAAAGTTGAAACCACTGAACATGACGAACCCATTTTAGGTAAAAGCTATTTACCTCGTAAGTTTAAAACAACGGTTGTTATTCCTCCAAAGAATGACATCGACGTGCATGCTAACGATTTAAACTTTGTTGCTATAGCTGAAAACGGAAAATTAATTGGTTTTAACGTATTAGTGGGTGGTGGCTTAGCCATGACGCATGGTGATAATTCAACGTATCCTCGTAAAGCGGATGACTTTGGTTTTATCTCAATCGATAAAACATTAGATGTTGCGGAAGCGGTTGTTACCACTCAACGTGATTGGGGTAACCGTGTAAACCGTAAAAATGCGAAAACTAAATACACATTAGATCGTGTAGGTATTGAAACCTTTAAAGCTGAAGTTGAAAAACGTGCTGGTGTTACCTTTGGCGAAAGTCGTTCATACGAATTTACTAGCCGTGGCGATAGCATTGGTTGGGTTGAAGGTTTTGATGGCAAGAATCATCTAACATTATTTGTTGAAAACGGTCGTTTAATTGATGGTCCAGACAGCCCTATCAAAACAGGTGTTGCTGAAATAGCTAAAGTTCACAAAGGTGACTTTAGAATGACAGCCAACCAAAACTTAATTGTTGCGGGTGTAGCTGCAGAAGATAAAGCCAATATTGAAACCTTAGCGCGTCAATACGGCTTAATTAAAGACGAAACCTCTAACCAACGTAAAAACTCAATGGCTTGTGTGGCGTTTCCTACTTGTCCATTAGCAATGGCTGAAGCTGAACGTTACTTACCCGGTTTAGTGACTGATGTTGAAGGTATTTTAGCTAAACATAAGGTAGCAGACGAACATGTGATTTTACGTGTTACGGGTTGTCCAAACGGTTGTGGTAGAGCAATGCTTGCCGAAATTGGCTTAGTGGGTAAAGGGCCGGGGAAATACAACATGTATTTAGGTGGTAACCATGCAGGTACTCGTGTACCTAAGCTATACAAAGACGGTGTTGACGAAGCTGGCATTTTAACTGAAATAGATCAGTTAGTTGGCCGTTGGTCTACAGAGCGTAACGACAACGAAGGTTTTGGTGATTTCACCATACGTGCCGGCATTGTTGCCGAAGTTAAAGTGAGTAAGCGAGATTTTCATGCTTAATACAAGTCAAGCAGCTGTTAATAACTATTCCGCGAGTACTGTTCCGGAGCCATTGCTAAACCAATGGAATGAGTTATTAGAGAAAGAATCGGCTGTTGCGCGTGTTGAATGGACATTAGAGAACTTACCTTCTCAGTTTGTATTATCATCAAGTTTTGGTATTCAATCTGCGGTAATGTTACATCTACTTACGCAGGTTGATCCAAATATTCCTGTGCTGATAACAGATACAGGGCATTTATTTCCTGAAACCTATCAATTTATCGATCAGTTAACTGAGCGTTTAAATTTAAATCTTCACGTATATAGCGCAAAAGAAAGCGCCGCTTGGCAACAAGCTAAATACGGTGAAGAGTGGGACAAAGGTGAAGCAGAGTTAAAGGCATATAACCGCCGTAACAAAGTAGAGCCTTTAGAACGTGGTTTAAATGACTTAAATGCAAGTACTTGGTTTACAGGCGTGCGTCGTCAACAAACTGCACACAGAGAAAACTTACCTGTAGTAAGTACCTTACGTGGTCGTTTTAAAGTACATCCAATTATTGATTGGACCAATAAAGACGTTCACCAGTACTTAACTAAGCATGGTTTGCCATATCACCCGTTATGGGATCATGGTTATGTTTCTGTAGGTGATGTACACAGTACTAAACCGCTAACATTAGGCATGGACGAAAGCGATACGCGTTTTTCTGGTGGCCAAAGAGAATGTGGATTACATACTGACGGTGATGGTATTTAGGTTAGCTCACTGAAAAATGAGCATGTAATGATGATTTTAATAAAGGCACTAAGTCTTCGTCAGGATTATCAGAAATAAGTAAAGCAAGTTCACTTCCAATGGGAGTGAACTTGTAAAAACGTAAACCACATTGGTTTGCTTTAGCGGTCAATGTTAGATTTTGGCCATTATAGTTAAAGACCACTTGTTCCCCTTTTTGTAACTCATTTGATTCCGCTTCTTGCAGAAAAATAAGATGGTTATCCGCAAGGCTTAACAGCTCGGTATAACTGAGCCCACATTGATTTAAATTCACTTTACTTTGCGTATTTTTACTGAAAAAGCTTAATAGCCCCGGTGTTTTATACGCACCAGACAGTATACGCATATTCTTCTTACTCGTGTCTTTAACCGCAAGGCTACAAATTTTAGCTAATAGTTTGGCATCGGTAATACTCATTGATTTGAATACGGTGAGTGATTTAAGTGAAAAAGAACCTGGATGCGTAATTTCACCCGCTAAAATCTTCGCCCACAAGTCTTGCATGGTATTGTTGCTAACGTCTTCTGCTAAATGGGTAAAACGACTAAACCAGTCAGGATCTGCTTTTGCTGAGTTGCTTGAATTAGGGCAATAGGCTAATGATTTTTTAACAATAGACTCTAAGTTTTGCTGCTGACGTAACCGAGAAAGTCGTTCTCTTCTTACTACTCGTTCTTCAAGTGGCATTTGCTTATCTTCAGGTAATAAAGCGCCATCGAGTACAAACTGTTTAGCTAAAGCCAGTAGTTGTTTTTGTGAAGTAAAACCTGAGGTGGATTTAGAGTTTGAATTTTTAGATTCTGTAGAAATATTTGTTGCATTAACCGTTGATGAAGCGACTAAGTCTGTTTGTGGTTCTTGAGGTGATTCATCTTGATCTTTGTTCACGGTTAATCCTTAATTTTTGTTTTAATTTAAACATATATTTGCATTTAGTAAAATAATAAGTGAAACCGTTATATATTAACTTCTTCTTTTTGTTTTAGTTCATGGCTTCGTAATTCAACCCCAATAGCGGGCGAATTAGGAATAAGTAAAGCTAAAATAAATGAACATGCGGCAAAGGCAGCACCAATATAAAATACCCATGCAGAATTAATAATCCATACCATGCCGAGTAAAGCTGGAATAACAACTGCGGCGATATGGTTAATTGAAAAGCTAACACCGGCGGTTGAGGCTATATCTTCAGGAGATGCTATTTTTTGAAAATATGTTTTAATGGCAATAGCAAAAGCAAATAACAAGTGGTCAACAACATACAAGCCTGCGGCTATATATTCGTTAGAAACCACGGCATAAGCGCAAAACAAAAGCAACAAACCAATATATTCAAACTTTAAAACAAATCGTTCGCCATACTTACCAATAAACTTCCCTATTTTGGCAGCAAAAAACCAATTAAAAATGTAGTTAATAAGGAATAAAGTACTAATATCAGCAACGCTATAACCAAATTTTTCTACCATTAAAAAGCCAGCAAACACGACAAATATTTGTCGGCGTGCACCACCAAAAAAGGTTAAGGCATAGTAAAGCCAGTATCTTTTTTTCAATATAAGTTTTTTACTTTGTTCTGTTTTTGGTTTGAAGTGTTTAAAGGATAATCCAATAAAAATCGTAAAGACTAAACCAAGGCCTCCAAACAATGCATAAGTTGCTTGATACGACCAAGAAAACTGTTCCATAAGTAGCCATATGGTACTAAAAGCAAGTAAAGATGCTGCTGCTTTTATTGACAATAATTGCCCCATAAAATGCGCTGTTTTATCTTTGTCAATCCACTGAAGTGTTAAAGACTGATTAACGGTTTCAAAATAATGAAAACCAACCGACATGATCATTGTGGTTATATATAAACCATAAACACTCGGGAAATAGCCTGTTGCAGCTACGCCAATGGCTGTAATTGCTAACGATAAAATAGCTAAACGTTGTTCTTTTATAAAAAGCAGAACGTAAATGGCGGTAAAAGCTAAAAAGCCAGGCACTTCACGTAAGCTTTGTAAAATACCGATTTCTACACCGGTAAAGTTAGCCTTTTCGATCACAAAATTATTAAGCAATACCATCCATACCGAAAAGATCAAAGGCATGATAAATGCCATGGCTAATAAAAGGTTTTCGGGTTTTTGAACAAACTTATTCAGTGTCATTAGGTGCCTAAAAAAGAAGGTGGTTTTGTGAGTTAAAACAGATTGTAGAGTATACGATTATTATTATAAAAAGGCTCATGAGTATTTTATGAATCAGCGTAAAATCTCTTTTAGGCTGTTTTATCTAAGATTGATACAGTCAATTAAAACGCTTGTTTAAATTTAGTTGCTTTCCTGTTTTTTTCAAGGCAAACTCAATACCAACAGACTTAAAATCAACTCATCGGATGAGATGGGAGGTTAATGTGATTATTGTGGTCTATTATATAGTCAATACAAGATAACCAATACAAGCGAAATTTTACGAGGAGAGCAGGCATGATCTATCAAGGCACTAGCCTTTCTGTACAATTACTAGAAGATGGCATTGTTGAGCTTAAATTTGATGCTCAAGGCTCAGTTAATAAGTTTGATACTCAAACTTTTATTGAATTTAGAGCAGCTATTGAAGCAATTAATAGCACTAAAGAGGCTAAAGGCGTAGTAGTAACATCAGGTAAGTCGACCTATGTTGTAGGAGCAGACATTACCGAATTTTTAGATACATTTAAAAAGCCGGTTGAAGAATTAATCCCTTGGATTAAAAAGTCTACGGATATTTTTAATGCTTTAGAAGATATTCAATTACCTACTATTGCCGCCATTAATGGTATTGCATTAGGTGGTGGATGTGAATTGACCTTAGCCTGTGATTATAGAATAGCAGACACAAATGTAAGTATTGGTTTACCAGAAGTTAAGCTGGGTTTAATTCCTGGTTTTGGTGGTACTGTACGTTTACCTCGCGTTATCGGCGCTGATAATGCTGTTGAGTGGATGTCTACAGGTAAAGCACATCGTGCAGACGAAGCCTTAGCTGCCGGATTATTAGATGCTGTTGTTGCACCAGAAGATTTAATGGTGTCAGCCGTTTCTATGCTAAAAGATGCTATTGCAGGCAAGCTTAATTGGAAAGCTAAACGTCAGCCAAAACTTGAGCCACTTAAATTAAGTGCGACAGAAAGCATAATGACCTTTAGCACGTGTAAAGGCATGATTGCTGCAAAAGCGGGTAAGCATTACCCTGCACCTATGATGATGGTAAATACTATTGAAGCATCGTCAAAATTAGATCGTGCTGGCGCAATGTCTATTGAAAACGAAGCTTTTGCTAGCTTATCTAAAACAGATTCAGCTACCGCACAAATTGGCTTATTTATGGCCGACCAAGTCGTTAAAGGCAAAGCGAAAAAAGCCGGTAAACAAGCTACAAAACAAGTAAACAAAGCAGCTGTACTTGGTGCAGGTATTATGGGCGGCGGTATTGCTTATCAGTCTGCTTACAAAGGTACGCCAATCGTAATGAAGGACATTAACGATGCGGCGTTAGATTTAGGTTTAAGTACTGCTGCTGGCATTTTAACAAAGCAAGTTGAACGCGGCCGTATGAATGTTAAAAAGATGGCAGCTACGTTAAATAACATTACACCATCATTATCTTACGATAGTGTAAAAGGTGTTGATATTGTTGTTGAAGCGGTTGTTGAAAACCCAAAAATTAAAGGTTTAGTGCTTGCTGAAGTAGAAAGCGTAGTGAGTGAAGACACCATTGTAACTTCAAACACCTCAACTATCTCAATTGATTTATTGGCTAAAAGTGTGAAACGCCCTGAAAACTTCTGTGGTATGCATTTCTTTAATCCCGTAAATAGAATGCCACTTGTAGAAGTTATTCGTGGTAAAGACACGTCTGATGAAACCGTTGCTACCGTTGTTGCATACGCAGCTAAAATGGGTAAGTCACCTATTGTAGTGAACGACTGCCCGGGCTTTTATGTAAACCGTGTTTTATTTCCTTACCTTGCAGGTTTAAGCCATTTAGTGATTGAAGGCGCAAACTTTACCGATGTAGATAAAGTGATGGAAAAAGAATTTGGTTGGCCAATGGGTCCTGCTTATCTATTAGATGTTGTGGGTATTGATACGGCAGATCATTGTACTGGCGTAATGTCTGACGGTTTTCCTACGCGTATGAAAAAAGTAGATAACGATCCAGTAAGTTTATTCTACAAAAATGAGCGATTTGGTCAGAAAAACGGCAAAGGTTTTTATGATCATGGTAAAGATAAACGTGGTCGCCCAACTAAAGTTGCTTCAGAAGCTGCTTATGAATTATTAGCTCCACATTGTGCTGAGAGTAAAGCCTTTTCGAAAGAAGATATTATTGCGCGTTTAATGATCCCTATGATCAACGAAGTCGTAAGATGTTTAGAAGAAGGTGTTGTTGATACTGCTGCTGAAGCGGATATGGGATTAATTTACGGTCTAGGTTTTCCTCCATTTAGAGGTGGCGCTATACGTTATTTAGAAACCGTAGGTTTAGATAACTATATTGCGATGGCGGATAGCTTTGCACATTTAGGCGAGCTATATCAAGTAACAGACAGCATGCGCGAAATGGCCAAATCTGGCAAATCTTACTTCACTACAGATGTAAAAACAGCTTAACCTGAGGAGAACACAATGAAAGAAGTTGTAATTATTGATTGCATACGAACTCCTATGGGACGTTCGAAAGCTGGCGTATTTCGTAATGTGCGTGCTGAAACATTATCAGCCCACTTAATGGAACAAATTTTAGCAAGAAACCCAGCCCTTGATCCAAACGACATCGAAGATGTTATTTGGGGCTGTGTTAAACAAACAAAAGAGCAAGGTTTTAATATTGCTCGTAATGCCTCGTTATTGGCAGGTTTACCAAAATCAATTGGTGGCGTAACCGTTAACCGCTTATGTGGTTCATCAATGCAGGCACTACACGATGCAACAACCAGTATTATTGCAGGCCAAGGCGATGTGTTTTTAATTGGTGGTGTTGAACACATGGGACATGTTCCTATGATGTACGATGTAGATTTTGCTCCGGGCTTAAGTAAGCACATAGCAAGAGCTTCAGGCAACATGGGCTTAACGGCAGAGCTACTTGGCAAGCAACACGGTATTAGCCGTGAAATGCAAGACGCTTTTGGCGCTCGTTCTCATCAACGTGCTCATCAAGCCATGTTAGAAGGGCGTTGGGATAATGAAATTGTTCCTACCTTAGGCCATGACGAAAAGGGTGCGTTAAAGCTTATTGAGCACGATGAAGTTATTCGTCCTGAAACAACGGTTGAAGGGCTATCAGCACTTCGTCCAGTATTTGATCCTGTTAACGGTACAGTTACTGCGGGTACTTCTTCAGCGCTATCTGATGGGGCTTCAGCTATGTTAGTGATGTCGGCTGATAAAGCGAAAGAACTTGGCTTGAAACCTCGTGTTAAAATTAGAGGAATGGCGATTGCAGGTTGTGATCCAGCGACTATGGGTTACGGTCCTGTCCCTGCTACTCAGAAAGCACTTAAGCGTGCCGGCTTAACGATTGATGATATTGAACTTGCTGAGTTTAACGAAGCGTTTGCTGCACAAGCATTGTCTTGTATTAAAGCTTTAGGTTTAGAAGATAAAGCCGATGATATGATTAACTTAAATGGTGGTGCAATTGCATTAGGTCATCCACTAGGTTGTTCTGGTTCTCGTATCTCGGGAACCTTAATTAACTTAATGGAAGGTCAAGATGTGAATATTGGTTTAGCGACCATGTGTGTAGGTCTTGGACAAGGTATTGCTACGGTGTTTGAAAGAGTTTAATTGTTGACACCAGATAAAAAGGTTTATACCCGTAACCATTCAAGATGCGCTCTGAAATAGCCTCTTGATTGGTAACGGGTATAGTTATTATTAACTAAGCCTTTTTTTATATGTAAATCTATCTTAAAAGTAATAATTGAATATCTTTACTCATTGCTTCAGCCCATATTTTATAAGCGAGAGCTGTTGGGTGTAAAAAATCAGCCATTATTTCTGTACTAATATCACCGTTACTCTCTAATAATAAATGCCCATAATATCGATAAGTGATCTTTTTATTCTCTGCTAGCGTTTTCAGCATATCATTTAAATTTTTGACATCAACTCGCCGTTTACTTTTGTGCGATTGTTCAAAAGGAAAAACACCATTAAGTAATATGTGGCTGTGAGGCATTATAGATTGGCATTGTTTAATCACTTCTTTTACGCCATTGAATACCTGAGAGGGCGTTTCATTCAAATGGCCGAAGTTATTAACGCCAATTTGTAATACGACCAGTTTAGGGGATAAATGTTGGTTGTCTAAATTTTTTAATCGCCATAATAAATTACCCGTATGGTCGCCACCAATGCCAAAGTTACTTGATTGGTAGGGTGAGAAATAATGCTCCCAAATAGCCTTATCCCAGTTTTCGGTTAATGAGTCACCTAAAAACAGTAATTGAGTTTGACCTTTTTTAGCTATGTTGTTGTGTTGATTAAATAGTGCCATCCATTCATCGGCTGTCATCCAATCAAATGAAACTGTACGTGGGTATGGCTTTGTACCGTTTTGATTTTTTATTATAGATAGTGGTGAAGTCATTAATTTATTCTTATATAAAAAACCCAGCAATAGCTGGGTTTAAAGAGGTTTATAAGTAAAATTTAATATTTAAGCTAAAGAATCTTGCAGCGCTGGAACCACTTGTTTCTTACGGCTCATAATACCGTCAATCCAAACTTTACCGTCAACGGCTGTTTTGCCATAAGCTTTATCAGTTAAATCGGCGTTGTCGCTAACGACTAATACTTCAGAACCTTCTTTCATAATGTCTGTTAAAAGTAACAGTACGCTATGACGTTCTCCTTCGGCTTTTAATGCGGCCATATCAGCTAAAAAGTCTTCTTTCATTTCATCAAATACAGCTAGGTCGATAACTTCTAATTGACCAATACCTACTTTTTTACCGTGCATGTTAAAGTCTTTAAAATCACGCATAACTAAGTCGCGAATTGGTGTACCTTCAACTGCCGATTTTACTCTGAACATTTCCATGCCTAGTTCTTTGTAATCTTCAATGCCTGCTATTTCAGCTAGCGCTTCAACACATTTAATATCAGCTGTTGTACACGTTGGCGATTTAAAAATTACAGTATCAGACAAAATTGCACACATCATAGCACCCGCAATATCTTTAGGGATTGCAACGCTATGAAAGTCGTACATCATTTTAATAATGGTGTTAGTACAACCTACAGGACGGATCCAACATTCAAGCGGAGTAGACGTTGTAATATCGCCTAATTTATGATGATCAATAATACCTAATACGGTTGTATCATCAATATCGTCAGGACCTTGAATGCGATCAGAATGATCAACTACATAAATACCGTCGGTATCGGCAAATGTCATTTTTAGTTCAGGTTGTTCAAAACCAAATTTTTCTAGAATAAAAAGGGTTTCAGGAGATAATTCACCTAAACGTGCAGGTTTAACGTCTTCACCTGTCGCATTTTTTAAATAAGAAAGTGCGATAGCTGAACAAATTGAATCTGAATCTGGAACTTTGTGTCCCACGGCATAAGCTGACATATAAAATTCTCTGTTAAAGGAGTTTGTTATTAAAATTTAATGGCGGCTATTCTAACAAAAAGTAATGCTGTTCGCATAGTGAGCATATTAAATGAGTAGAGGTTTTATTTAAGATGCTCTTTAATATCACCTTCTTTTTCTATGAAAAAATAATTGTCACGAGATTCTGGTGGATATTCATCTCGTAAAATTTTGAGGGCTTTAGAATGAAAGTCTCGGTGATATAATAACCCTGTGATCCATATTGTTGATGCAATAAATAACCATGGGTGAATAAACCAACCTAATGAAGCTATCCCATAATAATATGCTCTAATTCCTCTGTTAAACTCATTACCTGCTTGAGAGTTAATTCGCGCCATACGTTTAGAAATTCTCAACCAGTGCCCTTTATTTGGCATGTTTTTTTCGTAAACTGTTCCACCAATTAAAATGCATAAAAAATTAAACTGTCGTAATGACCAAGTAAATTTAAAATATGCACTAATAAAAATGAAAATAAGCAGTAGTAATTTTATCTGGATCAACTCACGGGAAACTTCTGCAGTTAAATGCATATCAAGCGTTATTATTTCTAATTTATCTATAGTTCCAAATAAAGCAAAGAGTCCTGCAATAATATAAATAGTGGTAGACGCATAAAAAGAAACACTATTCATTAAATTTCCTGTTAGAGAAGCACAGGCTACAGGTATTTCACGAGCGGTGGATTCCATCGCCCATTGTAAGCGATATTCATGGGTAATTCCCACTAAGCCTTCTCTACCTCGTTTGCCTAACTCAGCAAAATAACGATACCCAATCCAACAGCTAAAGAATACGATTAAAGCAATAATATCGATTAATGAAATAGCATCTCTAAATTCGTTCACTGTATACTCCGGCTTTTTGCCTATTAATTATTATTTTTATTTCAGTACAGTTTTAATCTATCATTTTTAAAAGGCATCGCCAAAGAATAAAAACAATATATTGCTTTTATTCTTTTAAAAAACAGCGGAGTAGTGTTTAGGGCGATTTATTAATGAAAGGTAATTTGAATGCTATTTAGTTGTGTAATAACTTAAACATTTATTTACTTCGTTTTTAGAACCTAGAATAACTTCCACACGTTGATGAATATCTGTTGGCTCAATATCCATAATTCTTTGTGTTGATGTAACACTTAAACCACCTGCTTGTTCAACTAAAAAGCTCATTGGGTTTGCTTCGTACATTAAACGTAATTTGTTTGGCTTAGCAGGATCTTTTGAGTCAGCAGGGTAAGTAAATAACCCGCCACGGGTTAGTACTCTATGAACATCGCCTACCATAGCGGCACACCATCTCATGTTAAAGTTTTTACCACGAGGGCCTTCAGTTCCTAATAGCAAGTCGTTAATATAATCTTGCATTGGGGATTCCCAAAAACGTTGATTTGACATATTAACGGAAAATTCTTGGGTGTCTTCTGATATTTGAACATTACGCTCTACTAATAAATAACCACCGTAGGTACGATCAAGTACATAAAAATGAGTACCTTTACCTGTTGTCATTACTAACATGGTTGAAGGCCCATATAAAACATAACCCGCACATATTTGTTTATTTCCAGCCTGTTTAAACATGTCAGGATCACTTGCATCCATGCCATCAATAGCAGGATGAATAGAGAAGATAGTTCCGATCAGCGAGTTTATCTCAATGTTTGAACTACCATCTAATGGATCAAATGATACGATATATTTACCGTCGGGGTTTCCTGCAACTGATGTATCTTCTTCTTCAGACGAAATAGCTTTTACAAAACCTGATTCTAATAAGATGTCTTTAAACAGTTCATTTGCTACCACATCAAGTTCTTTTTGAACTTCACCTTGAATGTTTTCATCTAAAGTTGATCCCATAAGGCCGCTTAAATGACCTTGACCAACACGGAAAGATATTTCTTTCGTTGCGGCTAGTACAGTTTTGATTAAGGAGATGAGATCAAGTGGAACATTGTCTTCGCGTAGAGCTGGTGCTAATCGTTGCATAGGGTTACCTAAAATGTATTTGAATGAATAAACAAAACTTTTGTTGTATAGCGTACTAATTATAAACCGTTTAGCGTGTGATTTAGAATAAATAATCAGATTAAATTGTCATTTTAGGCTGCAAAAATGATATATGGTGTGTTTTATTACAGCGTTATTTGCATTTGTTTTTTAATACCAATTAATAACGCTGTAACCCTATAAAAAGTACTATTTGTATTTGAATTATAAAGTTAAGAAGACGCTTTTTCTGGTGCTCTAATATGCTCGTTCTGTGTTGTATTTTTACTCACTTCAGATTGAACCTTGGTTTTAGATAAAACAATGATGTTTCCAAGAAAAATACAGCTTAAACCAACTACAGTAAAAGTACTCCACTGAAAGTCCTCCACAAATGACGAGATTAACACCGCTATGGCAGGAAACATGATATTGGCATACGAGGTTTTTTGAGCGCCAATACGATTTAATAACGTTAAATAACAACCAAAAGCGATAACAGATCCAAATATAGATAAATAAAGTAACGAGCTAATATAAGCCATATTCATGGGTAATATAAAAGCTTCACCATTAATAAATGCCCACAAGCCTAAGCAAGTAGCACCATAAGCCATACCCCATGCATTAGCTGCGTGAAGAGGTGCTTTTTTTTGTTGGTTTTTAATGGAAATCATATTTCCACAAGAAGCCAGTATGGTTCCCATTAAACAAAAACCTAAGCCGATCAGCGTTTGTTCACCCAAAGATATATTACTAACTTGTGGCCAAAATAACGTTGTAATTCCTGTTATACCTAACAATCCACCTATATAGAATTGCTTAGTTATTTGGGTTTTATACCAAATGCGAGCGTTAATCATGTTGAATATCATGATCATTGAAAATCCAATACAAGTGAGGGCTGAGTTAATGTGTTGTTGTGCGCTGTATAGGAAATAATAATTACAACCAAATAATGCTAAGCCAAATGCTAAAAATTGGACGTGTAACTTTAACGAAAACTTAAGTTGTATTTTTTGCTGTTTACAAAACATAAATAAAATAGCCGCGGCTAACGCAAAGCGATAGCTAAGGGATACGGCTGGGGAAACGTCACCTAATTGATAATTGATAGCAATCCAGGTTGAGCCCCAAATAAGAACAGTCACTATGTATAACAAGGTATTATTCATATGATTAAATCTGGTTTTTCTTAAGAAGTAATGACAGTTTAACTAAACTTTGATTTAATAACATATACAAAAAATAAAAAATGATACCTATACAGTTATGCAGCTACTTGATAAATCATCATCCAATTTTTTATACCAACAGGTTATTGACTATGTTGAAAAACAAGAGAAAAAAGGTGTTTTTCGAGCGGGCGATAAACTGCCTAGTTTACGTAAATTGAGTAAACAATTAGACATTAGTGTACCTACTGTAAAACAAGCTTATATTGAATTAGAACGACAAGGGGCTATTTATGCACGTCCTCAATCGGGCTATTACCTGAAGGCAAAACAAGTGCGTACTTTGTTACCTATGAGAGACCGTTGGTTACATTCTTCTCCCGCTGAATTGCAATGTAGGAGTCTTATTGAACAGGTTTACGCGGCTATTCATTTACCTAATACGGTTGCTTTAGGGCTTTCAAATCCAGTAAATACTCATCCGCCAGATAAGGCTTTATCTCGTTTAATGAAAGGTGTTTTGAGTCGAGTATCAGAAAAGTCGGTAAGCTATGGGCCTGTAAATGGTGATTCAAAATTACGGTTGAGCATCGCACTACGTTATCAAGAACAAGGTGTAGCTGTTAACTATGACGATATAATTATTACCAATGGTGCTCAAGAAGCGTTATCTATAGCATTGCAATGTGTTGCGTCAAAAGGTGATGTTATTGCCGTAGAGTCGCCTTGCTATTTTGGGCAATTAGAATTGATAGAAAGTTTGGGGATGAAAGTTGTTGAAGTATATACCTGTACTGAAAATGGTGTTTGCTCAACAGAATTAGAAAAGGTACTTAAAAAACATAAGGTTAAAGCCTGTTTATTTACAACTACGGTAAATAATCCTTTAGGTTCAATGATGACCAATGCTGAACGTAAGGACTTAGTCGAATTAGTTGAAAAATATAATATTCCGCTGATTGAAGATGAAGTTTACAGCGAGCTTTATTTTACCGAAGAAAAACCAAAACCTGCAGAGTTGTATTCAAAAAAAGGCTTGGTACTGACTTGTTCTTCTTTTTCTAAAACAGCTGCGCCAGGCTATCGTATTGGTTGGTTATTGGCAGGGCAGTACGAAGAAAAAGCAAAAGGCATTAAAAGGTCGCAATCTTGTGCCACCTCAATGCTACCGCAATGGACATTAACTGATTATTTAATGAGTGGGGAGTACGATAAGCATTTGCAGATTTTACGAAGAAAATTGCAATACAACAGCGAACGTATGCGAGCATTAATCACTGATAAATTTCCTAAAGAAGTGTGTATTTCGGAGCCTAAAGGCGGTGGTGTTTTGTGGGTGAGATGCCGTTCTCATGTTGATACAGAGAAGCTGTTTCATGAAGCGATTGAAAACGGAGTAAGCTTTGCTCCTGGAGCTATTTTTTCAGCATCTAGAAAATATAATAATTTTATGAGAATAAGTTTTGGGGTGCAGTGGAGTGATGAGGTTGTTAAAGCCATAACTACGTTAGGTGGTATTGTGAAAAAATACTCTCAAAAATAAAGTAGCCTGAGTTGAATAAATGCACAGCGGGAATAGGATGAGTTACTTTATATGCTCGACCTTTTAAGGTGTTTGAGTTTTATTATTTTCAGCGTCTTTTGCTAGCTGGGCTTGTTGTTCTTTCCAAGCTTTACGTTCTTCATAATAAAAATCCCATACACAGGGGCTACAACCACTTTCGCAACAAGCGCCATCTGCAGGCGGTATGGGCTTCTCTAATAATTTGGTCATAATTTACCTCAAAATAATGTCGACCTATTATAAATAAAAAACCCTGCAAAAGCAGGGTTTCAATAAAGCTTAATGTTGGTGTTTATTCACTTTCAGAAAGTTTCTTTTCTAAATAATGAATATTTGCGCCACCATTAACAAAACCTTGATCATTTAAAATGTCTTTATGTAAGGCTATGTTAGTTTTTATGCCGTCAATAACTAGCTCGCTTAATGCATTACGCATTCTAGCTATAGCTACGTCTCTATTGTCACCGTAAGTAATTAACTTACCAATCATAGAGTCGTAATAAGGCGGTACTGAATAATCTGCATAAATATGAGAGTCCCATCTTACGCCCATTCCCCCTGGAGGGTGGAAACGTGTAATTTTACCCGGTGAAGGTATAAAAGTACGTGGATCTTCAGCATTAATACGACATTCAATAGCATGACCAGAAATTTTAATATCATCTTGAGTGTAAGATAATGGCTGGCCAGCAGCTATACGCAATTGTTCTTTAATTAAGTCAACACCCGTGATCATTTCTGTTACTGGATGCTCAACTTGAATACGTGTATTCATTTCAATGAAGTAGAATTCGCCATTTTCATATAAAAATTCGAATGTACCTGCACCGCGATAGTTAATTTCGATACAAGCTCTACAACAACGCTCACCAATTTGCTGGCGCATTGCAGGCGTAATGCCTGGTGCTGGCGCTTCTTCAACAACTTTTTGATGACGACGTTGCATTGAACAATCACGCTCTCCTAGATGAATTGCTCCACCTTGGCCATCAGCCATTATTTGGATTTCAACATGGCGTGGATTTTCTAAATACTTTTCCATGTAAACCATGTCGTTGTTAAAAGTGGAACGAGCTTCACTTTTAGTTAACTGTATTGATTCAAGTAATTCATCTTCAGATCGAACTACTCGCATACCACGACCACCGCCGCCGCCAGAAGCTTTAATAATTACAGGGTAACCAATACGCTTACCATGAGCTAAGTTAGCTTTATCATCATCAAGTAAAGGTCCGTCTGAACCTGGAACACAAGGAACACCAGCCGCTTTCATTGCTTTAATCGCTGAAACTTTATCACCCATTAAGCGAATACTTTCAGCTAATGGTCCGATAAAAGCAAAACCAGATTTCTCAACTTGTTCAGCAAAGTCAGCGTTTTCAGCTAAAAAACCATAACCCGGATGGATAGCTGTTGCATCAGTAACTTCAGCCGCAGTGATAATAGCAGGGATGTTTAAGTAACTATCCATTGCTGAAGGTTTACCAATACATATTGTTTCATCAGCTAAAAGCACATGCTTTAGGTTTTTATCTGCAGTTGAATGAACGGCAACAGTTTTAATACCAAGCTCTTTACAAGCTCGTAATATTCTTAATGCAATTTCGCCTCTATTAGCGATAACTACTTTATCTAACATGAAAATACCCTTTTTGGTTGGGCTTATTCAATGATGAATAGCGGTTGGTCAAATTCGATAGCATCTTCGTTTTGAGCAAGTATTTCTTTGATAACACCTGATTTGTCTGCTTCAATTTGGTTCATCATTTTCATTGCTTCAACAATACATAAAGTGTCACCAGCGTTTACGTGCTGGCCTACTTCAACAAAGGCTGGTGAATCAGGTGATGCTGACGCATAAAATGTTCCAACCATAGGAGAACGAATAGTGTGACCTGATACAACTGGAGCTGCAGGTGCGGTTACTGCTGCAGGAGCCACAGGAGCGGCAGCAGCAGGAGCAGCAGAAGGTTGTGCATATTGAGGTGCTGCTGTATGTATAACAGATGCTCCACGGCTAATTCTTACAGATTCTTCACCTTCAGAAATCTCTAATTCATTAATGCCTGATTCTTCTACAAGCTCAATAAGTTTTTTAATTTTACGAATATCCATTGTTTGTACCTTTGTTCATTTTATAAATAAGTAAAAAGATAAATTGTAGTAAATCGTTACAAATTATCATTGAATTTTTAAGTGACTATTTAGCCGTTTTATTTGTGAGCCACGAATGAGCTGCGCTAAGGGCGTACTCATAACCATTTGTACCTAAACCACAAATGACACCAACGGCTACATCTGATAAGTAAGAATGATGTCTAAATTTTTCGCGCGCATGTACATTAGAAAGATGCACTTCGATAAAAGGGATGCTGACTGACAATAACGCATCTCTTAGTGCTACACTTGTATGAGTAAACGCTGCAGGATTTATAATAATAAAATCAATCTTGTTATGCGCGCTATGAATTGTATCAATAAGTTTATATTCAGCATTTGATTGTAAATGAGTTAGGTTTATATTTTTATCAGTTGCTGATTTTTTTAGCTGACCAACAATATCATCTAAAGTTGCAGAGCCATAAATTTCAGGTTCTCTTTTACCTAGCATGTTTAAATTAGGGCCATTCAGTAGTAAAACATTAAACTTTGTAGACATTGTCTTTAAAATAACCATGATATTGTAATATATGCTTATCATTACATACTTAACTACAGGGTTAAAGATAATTTAGTAAAAATTACTAACTTTCGGTATTTTGGCGAATATTGGCTATTTTTCGATGAAGTTAACCTGTAAGTACTGGTATAACCACTTAGCATAAAAAATAAAGTATATTGTTTTTGCTTTTATGTGTTTCTTTACTAAAATTATTAAAGGAATGTATAACCCTTAATCTATTGATTTATAATGTATTGCATTCATATTGATTGTCAGTGCATAATCTCAAATCCTATGTGTTTTTCGATAGTGATATTTATAAGGATATTGTTATTATTCAATTATTTCTTAAAATTAGCATGTTGTTACTAGCGTTGATTTGCTTTAAATCGCATAGCATGCATGTTATTACTCATCACTCGGTTAAGTTAGAATCTCTTTCTTCTTCACAACTTCGTAGAATTTATTCTATGAGACAAATACGTTGGCCAAATAATGAAGCGATTGTGGTATATGTTTTACCTAGTCAACATCCCGTTCATAAAGTTTTCTCAAAAGATATGCTACATATTTTTCCATACCAGTTAGACCGAATATGGAATAAATTAACCTTTTCGGGGTTAGGTGTTGCACCAAGAATAGTTAAATCTCAAGCAGAACTAATACATGCTGTTAGCACTACACGTGGTGCAATAGGATATGTTGAAATATTGGATAAGGAAAAACAGCATGTCAATGTTATTAACATTACGGAATAAGTGGGTAGAGTTTGTGAATAAAGGATTAATAACAATTGTTATTTCTGGTTATTTTATTATGACAGGCTTTGCTTATGCTAATGAAATTGGTGGTAGCGAAGATATTCAAGTGCATGGTTTTGTTGCACAAGGTGTTATTGATGTAGATGGCAGTGATTTTGTTAGTGATGATCAAAAAGTATCATTAAGGCTAACGGAAATAGGCTTGAATGCGTCTTATCAATTAACTTCAGATATCCGTTTGGCGGGTCAAGCTGTTTATCTTAATGGTGGAAATCGGTACGACGAGGGGGTAAGAGTTGATTATTTACTCCTTGAATGGGCTTTGCACAATACACAAAACTGGCAAACAAAATTATATTTAGGTCGCATTAAAAATTACCATTGGTTGTATTCAAGTACGCGCGATGTGCCTATGACGAGGCCTAGCATAGTACTACCTCAATCTGTGTATTTTGATGGTACGCGTGATATGTCTATTGGTGGTGACGGAGGCGCAATTGCTACACGCTATTCCCATGAGAGCTTAGGTGATATTGATGTTACTGCGAGTATAGGCATTTCTCCTATTTCGAAAAAACAAACTACGCTTTTAATGGGAAGTACATCAACAGGACTCTTGACTCAAGAGAATGATTTTCAAGGTAGTATTTATTGGACCCCTACGTTATCCCAATGGAAGTTTGGTTTAGCTACAACCAATGCTGATTTTACCTATGAAAACGGTATCAAGGATAGCTTTATTGATGGGGGATTAGACTTAGAAAGGTTTTATGCTAATGCTGAATATCAAGCTGAAAACTGGACATTCAGCGCAGAAATCCTGCAAGAAAACATAAAACTTCATGGTTTGCTCTTCCCTGAGTTTATCAACGACTCAAAGGGTCAAGGTGGTTATGTTCAAATGCAATATAATATTACACCTGAGTTGCAACTTTTAGGTCGATATGAACATTATTATGCTAATAAAGATGATAAACATGGCAGGCAACTTGAGTTGAACTCTGCTGGTGCGGTACCACACTATTTTGGTTATCAGTATGATATGACCGCAGGGCTTAAATATAGAATTGCATCCAAGGTTGAATTACAATTTGAACATCATTGGATGCAAGGCACTGCAAGACTAACACCTGTGTTAATACCTGAGCCGCGTATAAATAAAGAGGAATACTGGCAATTGTGGGCTCTGCAATTAATGTATTGGTTTTAAATAATGAAACAAATATTTATTCGGGTTCCTACTAAATTACTGCTACTCATTATTGGCACTTTACTGCTATTAAGTGCCGGTTTTTCTACTATATCGTTATCACGGTTAAATGCTGAATTTCAATCTTATCAAGCCGAAACCCTCATCCAAGGGCAAGAGCAATTTAAATTACATGAAAAAAACTTAAGAGAGAATCTGAGAGTATGGATTGAATCTTTTGCTGATGTAGTACATCTCCAAGAAAAAAATGATTTTATTGATTTAACAAAAGAAATATCAAAACAGTTTGATGCGCTTCAGTTACATCATAATGTTGAAAAGATGTGGTTAATTGATAGTAAGAAAAATGTTTTATATAGCTCTAGCATAACGCCAAACTATGTTTTAGATAGTGTAAATAAAACCTTAGATATTCAAGAGCCACAACATTTATTATATTGCCAGGTTTATTGTGAGCAATTGCTCACGGTTCCATTACTTAATAAAAAAGGTGACATGGTTGTTGTTGCTTTGGCCGTATCATTAGTTGATATGATTTACGCGATAAATCAATCAATAAAAAGTGAAATTGCTATTGTTAGTTTTTCAAAAAGTGATCAAGCAAAGTTACATGAAGCGCAATTTTTATCTGCTTCAGACATAAAATTAATGAGAACATTATTTGCTCAACAAGAACAGCAAATTAGTGTTGAAGAAATCAAAGCAATGGGGGTGCAAGTAGATGTAGACTCCCATAGTTATTTAATTAACTTAATGTCTTTAGCAACTAATAATCAACGAGCTTATTACATGGCGCTTATTGATGATGTAACGCCTATCACATCTGAATATAAACAATACCGTTATCAATTTTTACTTTCTGCCGTTTTAATTTTTGTTACCTTAGCTGGGCTTGTTTATTTTGTATCTAGTCCTTTAACTCATCGGTTAATTGTTTTATCTAACGCCTTACCATTATTAGCTCGTAAAGAATTTGACCAATTTAGACGTATTAAATTAAAACGAAAAAGCTTTTTTTCTGATGAATTAGATATTTTAGCTGATGCAACAAGTGAATTGAGTTATGAACTTGAGCAGTTAAACCTAGAGGTAGAGCAAAAAACTAAAGAATTAGAAAATATCGCCATGTACGATCTGCTCACAGGATTACCTAATCGTAATATGCTTAATTATCAATTACGTAAATCTGTAGCTAACCTTTCACAATTTAAACATAAAATTGCTGTTTTATTTTTAGATTTAGACGACTTTAAAAAAGTAAACGATAGTCATGGTCATGGTCAGGGTGACCGTTTATTGATTGAAGCTGCAAATCGAGTACGGTTAAGCATTCGTAACGTTGATGTTGCATGCCGCTTTGGTGGTGATGAATTTGTTGTTGTTTTAGGAAAAATAGACAACGTAGAAGAAGCCGAAGCTGTCGCTGAAGAAATTCTTCAACGCTTTAAAACACCTATAAAAATAGGCAGCAGCATTTTTTATGTTTCAACCAGTATAGGTATAGCCTTTACCGAAGACAAAATGATCAAGGCAGAAGAATTAATTAGTTATGCAGATATTGCCATGTACGAAGCGAAAGATAATGGCGGTGCTCAATATCATGTTTATCACTCTGAAATGTATCAACGAGTTGCTCATAGAGTAATGCTTGAGGGTGAAGTAAGGCAGGCATTGGCTAAGAATCAATTTAGTTTAAGCTTACAACCACAACTTGTAGCAAAAACTAAAAGAATATATGGCTTTGAAGCGCTGTTACGTTGGCAGCACCCTTCAAGAGGAATGATTTCTCCAGATGATTTTATTCCTATTTTAGAAAATTCAGCTCATATGATTGAGCTAGGTTATTGGATCATCCGTCGTTGTTTTGAATTGGCTGTTGCGATTAAAAAAAATGGGTTATCTGATGCAAGAATCGCTATCAATTTATCTGCAGGACAATTTGTTGATCAAAATCTGCCTAATTTTTTACAAGGTTTATTAGTTGAATTTTCAATTTCAGCTTCTCACTTTGAGTTAGAACTTACAGAGCAAACGCTCGTTAAAAACGTTGATCATACCATTCGCATGATGGAAGTATTAAAAGGGTTAGGCTTTAGTTTTGCGATAGATGATTTTGGTACGGGCTATTCGTCTTTGGCTTACTTAAAGCAAATGCCTGTTGATGTAATAAAAATAGATAAAAGCTTTATTTTTGGCATGTTAGAAAACCATTCTGATTATCAAATTATTATGTCGACAATTGCTATGGTTAAAAACTTAGGTTTAACTGTTGTGGCTGAGGGGGTTGAAACAAGTGCTCAGCTGAGAAGTTTAATGCAAAACGATTGTGATTTAATTCAAGGCTATTATTTCGCAAAGCCTATTCCAGAAGCTGAGATACTTGATTTTATTGACGCACATATTGTTGATAATCATTGGAAAACTAAAGCGGGATAAGTAAGGTTTCTTTATTGCTTTAAGACGCTATTTAACCTGAAGTCGATCTAAGAGATATTTAACGCAGAAATTAGGAAAAATAGTTGCTAGAGAAGTATTTGTTAAGCTGAGTTCAGGTTATTTATACATTAAAACGGTAAGCTAATAACACTTACCGTTACCTGTTTCAACACGCTACAATATTCTATTTACCAATGCAGAAAAGTCTTTGGCATCCATAAAGCCTGTTACTCGGTTTTGTGTTAACTCATCACCATTGGTATTAAAAAACAAAATAGACGGCAAGCCAAACACTTGGAACTTGTCCATCAATTCAACGCTCGAATCAGAACCTGTATCCGTTAAATCAATTTGTATTAACACTGTATTTTTAAGTGCTGTTTTCACAATAGGAGCACTAAAGGTATAGTGTTCAAACTCTTTACAGGCAATACACCAATCGGCATATAAATCTACCATGACTGTTTTACCTGCCGCATTAGCCTCTTTAACTTTTTCTTCAAGTTCTTTTAGGCTAGCCACCATAACAAACTTGTTTTCCTCATGAGATTGTTGAGCGCCTTGTTCTTCATTTGTTGAACTAACTGGCTCTTGAGATGAGCTAATAGGTGTCGTATCAATTAATTTATAGGCTTGCATAGCGCCATAAAATAACGCTAAGAAAATAAATAAAGAACGAACGCCGTGCCAAAAATTAACCGGTGTTGATTTATTGGTAACGTAAAAATAAGTCGCTGTTGAAAGTAATAACGCAATCCAAAGTATTTGAATAACAAGTTCAGGAACCATACGTTCTAATAAAAAAATAGGAACCGCTAACAGTAATAAACCAAATATATTTTTAATTACATTCATCCAAGCGCCAGCTTTAGGTAATAATTTACCGCCAGAGCTACCTAAAATTAATAGCGGTAAGCCCATTCCTAAACTTAAGGCATATAAAGCCGAGGCACCTAAAACAATGTCACCTGTTTGAGAAATATAAAGTAACGCGCCAGTCAAAGGCGCGGTTGTACAAGGTGAGGCAACTAAGCCTGAAATAATCCCCATAGATACAACACCTAAAATAGAACCACCTTTTTGGTTATTGCTCATGTCATTTAATTTGTTTTGCCAACTACTCGGTAAAGCTAAGTTAAATACACCAAACATTGAAAGGGCTAAAAATATAAATAAAATGCTTAAACCTATTAATACTGCAGGCGCTTGGAAAGCAGCTTGAAACTGAGCACCGGCTAGTGCGACAACAATACCTAATATAGTGTAAGTAACTGCCATGCCTTGTACGTAGAAAAATGACAGAGTAAATGCTTTTTTAGTGGTTAATTTATTGCCTTGGCCAACAATAATTCCCGTTAGAATTGGGTACATTGGAAACACACAGGGCGTAAAAGATAACAATAAACCACCAATAAAGAACGCCACTAAAGTTAGCCATAAGCTGTCTTGTTTCAGCATGTCAGCTAATTGATGTTGCTCACTTTTGTTTTCAGGTGTGTTGTTTGAGCTTGTAGTCGTTTGAAGGTTATCATTATATTGATTTAAATAAATCGTTTGCTTTGCTGGTGCATAACAAAGTCCTTTTTCTGCACAACCTTGATACCTTACGGTAACAATAGGGTTTTCTTGTGTACTTTCTACATCAATATTAAAAGCTAAGTTACCCGTAAATATCTTTTGTACACCAAAATATTCATCTTCATGGTCTTCGCCGGTAGGTAAAACTACATCAGAAATACTGGCTTCTTCAGTTTTAAATTTAAATTGATGACGATATAAATAATAACCTTCAGCTATGTCAAAGGTCACATTAACTTTGTTACCTTCTTGATGGAAATTAAATTGAAAAGCTTCATCAGGTAGTAAAAACTCATCGTCATTACTAAATAATGAGGGAGAAGAAACATCAAAAATAGATTCTTGTGCACTTACTTGTGCAGTTAACAGAAATAGGCTGATAAAACCTAGCAAGAAAGTGGAACTCATTTTTTTCATAATCACGATTCAGTAGACTCTTTAATCCAGTGTCCAATATTTTTTATTGCCTTGCTGGATGTTCATGGCAATAATCTTAAGTACTTTATAAAAACGGTTAGCTCAAAACTACGTCTTTTATATTAAGAAAAACTTAAGTTTTCTATTTTATTTCAATAAATAAAGTTTACGCTATTGTATTTACTCTGTGTAGTTACAAATGTAACAGACAATAACCTTGCTTGAAAAAGACCCGATAAGCCCCATATAAGTTTCATTAAATAATATTGAGGCTTCCATGTTTAGATTCTTATTCCTTTTGTTTATTGTTATTCCCATTATTGAAATAGCCTTGCTAATGAAAATAGGTGGGTGGATTGGTGTATGGCCAACGATCACTATTGTTATAGTAACAGCTTGGCTGGGCGCTAAAAATGTCAGGCAACAAGGGCTAGCAACGCTAAGCTCCTTACAAACTAAAATGGCCCAAGGCCAAGCGCCGTCTGAAGAAATAGTTTCAGGGCTTATGTTATTAATCGCCGGAATATTATTAGTTACCCCTGGTTTTGTTACCGACATATTTGGATTGTCGTTATTAATACCTGCCTTTAGAAAAAGTATTGCTAAAGCATTTCAAAAGGTTATGCCGGTTCAAACTTATGCGAGTGGTGGTTTTCAACAACAAAGTAACTATCATCACGAGCAGGCCGTGAATGACGATTTTTCTTCAGAAAGTGAGTCTCCATCAAAACCTTCAATTCATCAAGGTAAAATATTAGATGGTGAATTTGAACGTAAAGAATAAAAATTTTCAACGTGGACTTGTTAAGCATTAATTCGACCCCATCTTTGAAACAACAAAACTTATAACCCCTTATTAACCAAACAATCTCAGGAGAGAAAAATGAGTATTCGTCCATTACATGATCGCGTAATTATTAAACGTAAAGAAGTAGAATCAAAATCTGCTGGTGGCATTGTATTAACGGGTAGTGCGGCAGAAAAATCTACTCGTGGTGAAGTTGTTGCTGTAGGTAAAGGCCGTATATTAGAAAACGGTGAAGTACGTGCATTAGACGTAAAAGTAGGCGATCAAGTTATTTTTAGTGAAGGCTACGGCGTAAAAACTGAAAAGATTGACGGCGAAGAAGTATTAATTCTTAGCGAAGCTGACATTTTAGCGATTGTAGAATAAAACCAAAATTCAATGTTGTTACCTTTAAAGTAGCAGCATCGAGGGGCTAATTTACTCAAGTAAATTCAGCACTTCATCTTTGTAATTAAGCGAAAAAGAATATTCTCAAAGCGGCTTAACTACATAAATTTAAAATTAATTTTTTAATAAAATAAATTATAGGAATAAATAACATGGCGGCAAAAGACATATTATTTGGTAACGACGCACGAGTAAAAATGCTACGTGGTGTTAACATTTTAGCAGACGCAGTAAAAGTAACATTAGGCCCTAAAGGTCGTAACGTAGTATTAGACAAATCATTTGGTGGCCCAACAATCACTAAAGATGGTGTATCTGTTGCGAAAGAAATCGAATTAGAAGATAAATTCGAAAACATGGGCGCACAAATGGTTAAAGAAGTCGCGTCTAAAGCTAATGACGAAGCAGGTGACGGTACAACTACTGCAACTGTTTTAGCACAAGCTATTGTAAACGAAGGTTTAAAATCTATCGCTGCAGGTATGAACCCAATGGATCTTAAGCGCGGTATTGATCAAGCAGTTATCGCAGCTGTTGAAGAACTTAAAAAGCTTTCACAAGCATGTACTGACAACAAAGCCATTGAGCAAGTAGGTACTATTTCTGCAAACTCAGATGCAACTGTTGGTAAAATCATTGCTACAGCAATGGAAAAAGTAGGTACTGAAGGTGTTATTACTGTAGAAGAAGGTCAAGCACTAACAGACGAGCTTGACGTAGTAGAAGGTATGCAGTTTGACCGTGGTTACCTTTCTCCATACTTCATCAACAACCAAGAAAGTGGCAGCGTTGAATTAGAAAACCCATTTATCTTATTAGTTGATAAAAAAATCTCTAACATTCGTGAACTACTAACAACATTAGAAGGTGTTGCTAAAGCAGGTAAACCTCTTCTAATTATTGCTGAAGATGTTGAAGGCGAAGCACTAGCAACATTAGTTGTTAACAACATGCGCGGCATTGTTAAAGTTGCAGCTGTTAAAGCACCTGGTTTTGGTGACCGTCGTAAAGCAATGTTACAAGACATCGCAACATTAACTGCGGGTACAGTGATTTCAGAAGAAATCGGAATGGAACTTGAAAAAGTAACATTAGAAGATTTAGGTCAAGCGAAGCGTGTAGTTATCTCTAAAGACAATACAACAATCATTGACGGTATTGGCGAAGAAGTTGACATTCAAGCACGTGTTGCACAAATTCGCGCTCAAATTGAAGATACAACGTCAGATTACGACAAAGAAAAACTTCAAGAACGTTTAGCAAAATTAGCTGGCGGTGTAGCCGTAATTAAAATTGGTGCTGCTACAGAAGTTGAAATGAAAGAGAAAAAAGCACGTGTTGAAGATGCGTTACACGCAACTCGCGCAGCCGTTGAAGAAGGTGTTGTTGCTGGTGGTGGTGTTGCATTAGTTCGCGCTGCTGAAGCAATTAAAGATCTTGAAGGTATTAACGAAGATCAAACACACGGTATCAACGTAGCGATTCGTGCGATGTCAGCTCCATTACGTCAAATTGCAACTAACTCAGGCGACGAAGCTTCAGTAGTTCATAACGAAGTACGTAACGGAACAGGTAACTACGGTTACAACGCTGGCGATAGCACATATGGTGACATGTTAGCTATGGGTATCTTAGATCCAACTAAAGTAACTCGTAGTGCATTACAATTCGCAGCGTCAGTTGCTGGCTTAATGCTAACTACCGAAGCTATGATCACCGATGCACCAGTTAAAGATGCTCCTGCAATGCCTGATATGGGCGGCATGGGTGGTATGGGTGGAATGGGCGGCATGATGTAATTATGCTTGTTTAAACGGTTAACTTCATCGTTGCTTTATAGTTCGTTTAAGAAACACTAAACGTCACTATAAAGCGCCTTGAATTAAACCGTTTACTCGGCGCATAAATAGCACTAGCTACTTAAGCTTATATCTAAAAAAACCTGCTCCGGCAGGTTTTTTGTATTTAGGGTAAATTAAAGCAAGTGAATGAAGATAGAAGTGGAAGCTAACTTTCATGGCTTGTTATTTTATGAATGCGTTGAAAATCGTCTTGAGCGAGTTTGGAGAAATTGAATACAAGGTAAACATATTTGGTTAATGCTTTGGCTCAGGCAACAGCAATGTTGTGCTATTTGACGCCATCGAATTACCAAAACAACAGGGTGGAATATCCATCACATTGTTGAACGGGTAAAAGGTGGTAGTAATGAACTGAGTAACTTGGTGTTGTTGCACCCTAATTGTCATAGGCAATTGCATTGTAATAGGAGGTAAATGTTTCTGATCTGGATATTCTCTATGATTATTTGACTTTAAATAATACAGTCCAAGTAGAAAGAATAAATCAATAGGAAGCCATTTATGATGAACTACAAACTGAAAGATAAATATTATGACACGCTAACCTTTTTAATCTCTAAAGGAGAGTGTATTACAAAGCTTACTGGCAAAGATTCAGATAGTGTGGATAAAAATATACTAAATAATCTGCATAGAGAGAAGCTTATCAATGTGTCTTATCAGAATGGATACAGTGATATTATTTATTTTGAAAGTTTATCTGTATCGTTGAAAGGATACGACTTTGTGTCTCAATACGAGAAGGATAATGAATTTTGGTACAAGAAAGTTTTACGTTGGGAAAACCTTAAAAGAGGTATGGAACTAACTAAATTCTTTGGTTGGGTAATCATATTTTTAACGGGATTCCTATCGGGAAAATATTTCGGTTAAAGTCACTGGTCTCTACTCAGGTGCTTATTTATAAAGGCTTGAGCCGTATGCGGGGAAATTCGCACGTACGGTTCTTAGGGGAGGGGTGATTAGTAATGCTCGCTCCTTACCCGACATTTATGCTTGATTAAACGGTTAACTTCTTCGTTGCTTCATAGTTCGTTTAAGAAACACTAAACGTCACTATAAAGTGCCTTGAATTAAACCATTTATTCAGCGCCTAAATAGCAATTTGTTACTTAACGCTTTAATTAAAAACCTGCTTCGGCAGGTTTTTTGTATTTATTTTCTAATTATCAAACTTGAACTATGCGCATATCATACGCATAATGTGAAAGGGCAATAGTTGGAGTGTTAATTATGAATATTACTTTAGGTAAAGAGTTCGAACGAAGAATTACTGAAAAAGTATCTGAAGGTTTATATACCTCAGCAAGTGAAGTGATCCGTGATGGGTTGAGGTTGTTATTTGAAAAAGACAATATTCAAAATCAACAGCTTGAAATATTACGCGAAGAAGTCGCTAAAGGTTTTGAACAGCTAGCTGCGGGCGAATCGTCAAATCACAATGTCATGGATATATTTGAACAAGCCTCTCTTTCAGTAAAACAAAACTCTGAAAGTAAGAGCGATAATGCCAACCTATAGGCTTTCTCCTTTAGCAGAAGAAGATTTATATAAAATAATCTCTACGACGATTAGTTCATGGGGTACTTAGCAAGCAAAAGAGTACGCACAGAATATAGATGCCGCCTTAATAAAACTTGCACAATACCCTGACTTCGGTAGAGAAAGAAATGAAATTTACAATGGTGCTAAAAGCTTTCCTGTAGAAAAGCATATAGTGTTCTATCAAGTCAGTGATAACGGTCTTGATGTTGCTCGTATTCTTCATCAACGTATGGATCCCTCAAAGCCTTTGTAATGTAGTGGTCAACTAATTTTGGCCACGGATTTGTATGGTCACTTACTTACTATAGTCTGTGGGGAATGCTCGGACAACCTCAAAAGGTAAGCTTGTTTTTTAGAAAATATCCGTAGCGGCTTCTCTTTTTTAAATGCTAGAATAGTCGTCACGTATTGAGTGAAGTTTGTTCATTTATTTTGAGTATAACTTCAACAGGATTAGTTTTTTAAAGGAATAAACCATGCCAAATAATATAGCCTTATGCTACAGCAGTAGTAACAATAGCACCTACCCAGTAGACTCAAATAACAAACAAGCCTTTACCACTTTCCAACAAGATAACCCACACCTTAATGGCACTTTTATTTCTGCTGGTACGCCTTTTATTATGCGCACGGATAGCAGTAACGACAACACTAATGCCAGTAACTGGCGACAAGAAAGGCCTGATTTAGTGTGTGCGCTTAATCAAATGCAAGCTTTACCACAACACGCCAAACGAAATATTGCTGCAATGGACAATCTCTACGGCAGTGAAAACCTACAAGCTCTCGCCGACTTTTATCAAGCTGAATTAGCCCCTATGATACGTAATCAAAGTATAGGAGCAGTAGGTGCCGCTGCAACGGCCTTTGATACGCGATTAAGTAATTTCTCTAAAGCAGCGAATAAGCTTCAATAAGCACTAGAGAAAGTAAGAACGGGCGCACAAGCAAAAATCCCTAAAGTGCAAATGATGATGCTAGAGCAACACGCACGTACACTTGGTAAAGACTTTAATCTTAAATTTCAAGCGGAATTAAATAAATACGTGGGTCGTGTAAAAAGCAAACGAGGTTCTGTTTACAGTAATATTGAACGCGGTATCAATAAAGCAAAAAGTGGCAAAACCATAAAACCGATTCAGTTTACCTCTACCACTTCCTTTAATAATTTACGTGCTTTTCAAAAAGGCGTTAATGTCCTTGGTAAAGGATTAATTGTGCTTGATGCAGGTGTACGTGCAGGCCATGTACACACAGATTATTTAGCTGGGCGTAACTGGCAAAAACGCGCGGCGGTTGAAACGGCTGGATTTGGATTTGGTACTGCTGCTGGCTTAGTTGCAGGTGCAGCGACAATAAAAGCAGGTTTAGGTATTGCTTTGCTAGCCACACCTGTTGGCTGGGTGGTTATCATTGGCGCTTCGATAACAGTTGGTATTTTGGCGGCTAAAAGTGGTGATATCGCAGGGAAATGGGCAGCAAATGAAGCCTTTGATATAGGTGACTGGCTAAACAGCCTATAGAGGGAGTTATGTCAGAACTATCAACTGAAAATTGGATGGCTATATTGTTCTTTGTTGTTCTTTGTATGTGGTGTCTTACTACTTTGTTATTTGGCCGCATTAGCGTTAAGCATATCGAACGTGAAATGAAAAAAGAAGGCATACTTCCACCTGTGTGGGATAAAGGCATTGGTGGAAGAATTATTATGTATGCAATGGTGATCACGGCTAAAAAAGCAGTCAAAAAATCACCTGTAGATGATGAAGCTATACTTCGCCATATCCGTCCAATAGATAAAAAGCTGGCTTGGCTCTATCTTATAGTTACCACTACCATTTTTGTACTTATGTTTATTGTTGTTTATCTATATGGCCCTGAGAGTTAACAAAGTAAGCAGGTCTTTATATGATAGAAACTCAAGCTTTAATTGGTTTTAATTAATATGGGTGAGATTACTATAGAAGAATGGATGGCAATATTGTTTTTTATTGCCTTTCTCGTCTGGGGAGGGGCTACGTTTTTGTTTGGTCGTATTAGCGTTAAACATATAGAACGTGAAATGGAAAAAGAAGGTATATTACCACCTGAATGGGATAAAGGTATTGGCGCTAGAATGATTGCATATGCAGGAATTATTATTTTACCTAATCTCAAGCGGCATGCTTCTCTTGTTAACATAGAGGCGACTATGCGCTTTAGTCGAAAAAAGGACAAAAAGTACGCTTTATTATATGTAATTTCTATGCTTACCCTCCTTATCGTTGTTTTCACTATTGCTTATCTATACAGCCCAGATAGTTGATAATGTCGGTTGATAAGTGCATTAAATTCCCACGAATTTGATATTATAGCTGCTAATTAAACTTATGACTTAGGTAGTTGACTAAATAACTTGTAAGTGAGCATCTATGTCTGAATTATCAGCTGAAAATTGGATGGGGATTGTTTCGGTTTTTTCCATTTTTATGTGGGGTATTTCTGTTCTCTTATTCGGACGTATTACCCTAAGCATATAGATCGTGAAATGGTGAAAGAAGGGATATTAACACCTGAGTGGGATAAGGGGATCGGTGGAAGAATTATTATGTATGCAATGGTGATCATCACTAAAAAAGCAGCCAAAACATCACCGGTAGATGATGAGGCCATACTCCGTCATACTCGACCAAAAGATTATACGCTTGCTGCATTTCTTATTGTCTCTTCAGTATTTTTTTACTGTTTTGATTGTGTTTTATTTCTTTTTCGCGCCTGACGATATATGAAATTAATCGGTATTAATACGCAGGGCATGTAAAAATACGGCAGAATGATAAAGCTTATTCAACTTACTTCTATTGCTTCTTTTCAGAATTTTCGTGCTTTTGAAAAAGGCGTTAATGTCCTTGGTAAAAGGTTGATTGTGCTTGATGCAGGTGTATGTGCAGGCAATGTGCATACTAATTAACCTCAGCTCGGGATAAGCAAAGTTACTCAACAAGCTATTTTTATGCCTAACTTCGTTGAATTTATTACTAATAGCTAGCTATTAGATAGAAAAATTCGCCTTGTTATACAAAAAAATATCAATGTTGAGAGACTAATATAACTTAGGAAAACAACAGTACAGGTTAAGTCTTTGATAAATAAGAATTTTAATTCATTATCTAACATTCATTAACCCGAGTTGAGGTTAATTATTTAGCTGGGCGTAATTGGCAAAAACGCGCGGTAATTGAAACGGCTGGATTTGCTATGTGATTTCAGCCTTTATTTTATCTTATATTCGAAAAAAAAATTAAATAACCTCAGCTCGGGATAAGCAACGTTACTCAACAAGCTATTTTTATGCCTAACTTCGTTGAATTTGTTAGTAATAGCCAGCTATTAGATAGAAAAATCCGCCTTGTTATACACAAAAATATCAATGTTGAGAGATTAATATAGCTTAAGAGAATAACGATACAGATTAAGTTTTGATAAATAAGGGGTTTAATTCATTCTCTAACATTCACTAACCCGAGTTGAGGTTAAATAGTCGAAAAAATCGAGGTGTATGTTGTTATGTAGCTGTGTTTTCGACTACTCGCTTACTTATTGGCGGCATTAACAATTTCAAGAATTGCAGGGTGTTTTAACCTTCGCTCTGGAGAGATAATATAATAAGCTTCTTTAATTTCGTCTGTACGACCAATTATTTTAACTCCGTACTTATCTGCAACGTATTCTTCAATAAGTGTAGGGCTGCTAAACAGACCAAACCCCGTTTGACCAAAAGCTTTCATTAAAGCACTATCGTCAAATTCAGCAACAATATTCGGCGCAATATTATTCTTTTCTAACCAAGAGGATAAGCGTGTTCTCACCGCAGATTTTTTACTCTGCATAAGCCAAGGAAAATCAGATAAAATTTCAGGGAACGCTTTATTACAGTTTTTCAATAAGGATTTAGCGGCAAAAAAAGTAAAACCACTTTCAGTAAGTAGATGATTGTATGCTCTTACATAGCTGCCTAACTGAAGTGATTGATCGGTTAAGATACAATCAATCTTATTGACTGATAAATCTGCCAGTAAGTGATCTTGATCTCCTTCTACACATATTAGTCGAACGGATTCACTCATTTTTAGTACTGGTGCTAGTAATTCGTATGCTAATACTTTAGGTATAACATCGGTTATACCCACAGTGAATGTGTGCCATAGGCTAGGTTGTTTTCTTTTTAAAATATTTTTAACTTCATCTCCTAGTTGAAAAATCTCCTCAGCATAGCTGTAAATGAGTGTGCCCATTTCAGAAAGTGATAATGTCTTGCCTTTGCGCTCAAATAAGTTAACACCAACTTGCGCTTCGAAATTAGTAATTTGGCCGCTTATTGTTTGCGGTGTTAGGTTTAGCCTTACACTTGCTTTGGTGATACTTCCTTCGGTAGCGACAATATAGAAATAATAGAGATGATTATAATTTAGAGGACTCATAATTTATTGTCAGATTTATTCGATGATAAGTGAAATAATATTCGAATTTACCTACAATCACAAGTGGGCTATAAGTAATGTAAGGCTAATTAAACTAATCTCTGGATAATTATGACACTTTATAAAAAACGTTCTTTATCATTCGTTAATTTACAGTCATTTCCTATAATGAGTAGGTTAAAAAGTAGTAGTTTAGTTGTTGCTATAATGATGTTATTTCTACCTATTTCTTCGTTAGCTAATGAGGGAGATAAGCTAAATAAGGAACAAAACTTACTTAGCTCTTGTCATGCTTTTAAAACTGCTACGAATAATACTCAAACTTTACCCTGTATTAATTATATTGAGGGTTTCCTAAATGGTGTGTTGAACGCGAATAATAGCAATGTTGAAATTTTACTAGAAGACAATAATAAATCAGACACATTAGTCGAGAGAGCGTACGCTAACAGAGTAGGTAATAAAGCACGGACAAACTCTAAACCTATAGATTATGCTTGTTTATCAATGGAGAAGTCTAAAAAGTATATTATTGAAAATCTTTCCAATAGCTCATTGAGTACTATTCATACTCTCGAACAGCTAAATGCTCGTTTAGTTTATATTTTAGAAACATCATGCTCTGCTGAAAATAAAAAAAATAACTAATGAAAATCGATATACAAAATCGTTTAACCGAAGAAGAGCAATCGATGGAAGTGCATATTCAGCAAAAACTTAGATTGGCGCTGTCAAAGATGGCTTCGTATATCTCGTCGATCACCTTTATTTTATCTGACGTTGTTCAAAATGGAAAAGTTGAAAAGCATTGCTCGTTAACACTGTCACTTTACCGTATGCCAAATATAGTCATTGAGGAAACTCAAACTGATCTCTATTTCGTTATTGACCGTGTTATCCAAAAAGCGACTAGAAGCCTTTCACGGAAACTTTCATCGTAAAAAGTAGCTAATCATTATTTATTTTAACGAAGTAACGTTATGAAAATGGTTTTTATTGAGGGTTTATGAAACATACAATTAGTTTATTTATTACATTATTAGCGTTTTGGCTGCTTAATTCGGGTCATTACTCGCTATTGATTTTATCCCTTGGATTAGCATCTATAGTATTAACCTTAATTATTGCTCATAAAATGGATGTGGTTGATCAAGAATCGCAACCTCTGCACCTAACACGTAATATATTTGGCTACTATATATGGCTTATCAAAGAGATTATTCAAGCAAATATCACTGTTGTTAAACATATTTGGCTTGGAGAACAGAGTATATCACCCACCCTAAAGAAGATAAAAATCAGTCAGCAAACAGATATGGGAAAAGTAATATATGCCAATTCTATTACCTTAACTCCTGGTACTGTTGCTATCGACTTGTTTGAAGATGAAATTATTGTACATGCCTTGTTGTATAAGGATATTGAATCGTTAGAAGCCGGTGAAATGGATCGCCGCGTAACTATGTTGGAACGCTAATGTTAATTGCTGCTACGCTCGCTATTTTTGTCGCTATGATTTTAGCAATCATTAGAGGCATTGCTGGGCCAACTTTATACGACCGTATTTTAGCGGTAAATATGTTTGGTACTAAAACCGTGTTACTTATTTCTTTATTAGGTTTTGTAATGGGCAGACCTGAATTTGTGGATATTGCCATAGTGTATGCACTGATCAATTTCATCAGTGTTATCGGAGTATTACGTTACTCAGATACTAATCAATTTAAACATACGCCTAATGATGATGAATCGATAGAAAAGGAGCTTTAAATGGATATTGTAATAACTATAAGTAGTGGCTTCTTTTTATTAGTTGGTGGCTTTCTTTGTATTTCAGGCGGTGTTGGTCTTTTACGTTTTCCTGATTTTTATACGCGCATGCATGCCGTTGGTGTGACAGATACCTTGGGTGCCGGAATGATTTTGATAGGGCTTATGATACTTAGCACAGATTTATTAGTGCTTGCTAAGCTAGTTATGGTGTTGCTTTTAACATTACTTATTGGTCCTACAACAAGTCATGTTTTAGCTAAAGCCGCGTTTCATAATGGTTTAAAACCTCAAAAATTAAATAATCAGGAACAAAATAATAATAAGGAGATATCCTCATCGAACCCTTAATTAATATTATTTTACTTACCTTATTAGTCATTGTTGCAATTGCGATAATCCGATCAAAAGATCTGGTTGTAGTCGTTATGCTTTTAGGTATTTATGGACTTATATCTGCAAGCTTTTTTGTTGCTATGGACGCGGTAGATGTTGCTTTTACTGAAGCTGCTGTAGGTGCGGGTATTTCAACTTTACTCATGTTGGTTGTTATTGCTATGACTGGACGAAAAGAAAAAACTAATCGTCATAAGCCATTGTCTGCTCTGTTCATTGTTTTGATAACTGGAGGATTACTAATATACGGCACCTTAGATATGCCACATTTTGGCGACCCTGATGCGCCAGTTCACAAACATGTGGCGCCTCGTTATATCAATGAATCAATGGCAGAGGTTGGTGTACCTAATATTGTAACTTCTGTACTTGCTAGTTATAGAGCATTCGACACTTTTGGCGAGGTGGTGGTTATATTCACTGCGGGTATTGGCGTGTTAACACTATTATCAGTTGCACGTCGTAAAGAAGATGAAGAAGAAACTTCATTAATAAATGATTCTATGCATGAGCAACATTTGGTTATTCGTATTGTGGCAAAAATGTTGATCCCTTTTATTTTCTTATTCGCGCTATATGTTCAATTTCATGGCGATTTTGGTCCTGGTGGGGGGTTTCAAGCAGGTGTGATATTCGCTGCCGCTATTATTTTATATGCAATGTTATTTGGTTTAAGTACTGCACGTAAGGTTATCAATCAAACGTTTATACAGCTGATTGCTGCTATGGGCGTGCTGCTTTATGGTTGTGTTGGTATTGTTTCTTTAATGAGCGGTGGACATTTCTTTGATTATAATGTGTTAGCGAGTGACCCTATTGCGGGCCAACATTTGGGTATTTTATTAATCGAATGGGGCGTAGGTTGTACTGTTGCTTCAGTGATGATTATTATATTTTTCAACTTTGCTGGGCGACAAGAGTTGCATCAAAATAACGAGCACCTGAAGAATAAGGAGCCTTCGTAATGTTAATGGATCTTTTCAATCACTGGGTCGTTATCACTTTGATGATGAGTGGCTTATATATAGTTATTGCGCAAGGCAATTTAATTAAAAAAATTGTTGGTCTAGCGGTTTTTCAAACATCGGTATTCATATTTTATATCAGCATGGCCAAAGTTGAAGGAGGGACAGCCCCTATTTTAGCTGACAATATAACTCAATATTCTAACCCTTTACCTCATGTACTTATTCTTACTGCCATTGTTGTGGGTATTGCTACTACTGCTTTAGGTTTGTCATTAGTGGTTCGTATAAAAGAAGCTTACGGTTCAATTGAAGAAGAAATTATTCAACAACAAGATAATGAAGCCTTGGCCGAAAGTAACTTGGAGAAAAAAGCGTGATAGAACATTTACCTATTTTACAGGTGATTATTCCGCTTATGGCGGCACCTATCTGTTTGATTTTTAAACGCGCTCAACTGGTTTGGTTATTTTCACTCTTTGCTAGTGGTTTGGCATTTGCGGTAAGTATTTTGTTATTACAACAGGTAATGACATCAGGCGTAATTAGTTACGAACTAGGGGGATGGCAAGCACCATGGGGTATAGAGTATAGAGTTGATAGGCTCAACGCTTTTTTACTGTTGATTATTTCAGGCATAAGTACGGTTGTTTTATTTGCTGCTCAAGCTAGTATTGAAAAAGAAATACCTAAAGATAAGCACATTTATTTTTACGTTCTATATCTACTATCCCTTACTGGTATGTTAGGTATTGTAGCTACGGGCGATGCTTTTAATGTGTTTGTATTTTTAGAGATATCATCGCTATCTGCTTATGCATTAATCGGGATGGGGAAAAAAAGACAAGCGCTTTGGGCTTCGTATCAATATTTGATCATGGGAACCATAGGTGCCACATTTATTTTGATTGGTATTGGTTTGATGTATCAAATGACCGGCACACTCAATATGCATGACTTGTCGCAACGTTTACCTGAAGTCACACAAACTCGTACCGTACTAGCTGCGTTTGCTTTTGTGATTGTTGGTGTATGTTTAAAATTAGCTATGTTTCCACTACATTTATGGTTACCGAATGCTTACGCCTATGCACCCTCTATTGTAACTGCTTTTTTTGCCGCAACCGCAACCAAAGTCGCTGTTTATTTACTTATTAGATTTACTTTCTCAGTATTTGGTATCTCTTTTTCTTTTTCTACTATTCCATTACAAACTGTGTTCATGGCACTTGGCCTGATCGGTATTTTTTCCGCTTCAATATCTGCTATATATCAAAGTAATGTTAAGCATCTTTTTGCGTATTCAAGTATTGCTCAAATTGGCTATATGATTGTGGGTTTTAGTTTGAGTACCTTATCAGGTTTGACTGCAACATTATTGCACTTGTTCAATCACGCGTTAATGAAAGGCGCAATATTTTTAGCCTTAGCTGCGGTTGTTTATCGAGTAGGTAACGTTGAACTTAATAACCTTCGAGGCTTAGGTCGTAAAATGCCATTTACTATGGCGGCAATTGTTGTTGGTGGGTTAAGTTTAATTGGCGTGCCATTAACGGTTGGCTTTGTCAGCAAATGGTATTTACTGATAGCGTTAATTGAGCAAGGTTGGTGGTCTGTTGCTGTACTTATTCTTTTAGGATCAATGTTGGCGGTTATTTATGTGTGGCGAGTTGTAGAAGTCGCTTATTTTAAAGAACCACTTGATAACAACTTAACAGTTAAAGAAGCGCCTATGAGCTTTCTTATTCCTATATGGACGCTTGTCATCGCTAATATTTATTTTGGTATAGATACTCGCCTTAGTGTACAAGTAGCTGAAGCTGCTGCTCAGAGTTTATTTGGAGGTTCATTATGAATCTTTCCTTAGAATTAATGCTTCAACTCACCATTATTATCCCTTTTTTGGCGACGTTGGCTATTGCTGCAACAGGAAAATGGCCAAATGTTAGAGAAAGCGTAACTATTGCGGCTAGTTTAGCCCTGATATTTTTAGTTGTTAATTTATATCAAGGTTTATCAGCAGGAGAATCTATCAGTGTTTTCTGGTGGGAGCTTTTACCTGGTTTAACTATTAGCTTTGATATTGAACCACTGGGTATGTTGTTCGCGTTAATTGCTAGCTTCCTTTGGCTGGTTACAACGTGTTATGCCATTGGTTATATGCGCCACCACGAAGAAGATAATCAAACACGTTTTTATATCTGTTTCGCCATAGCAATAAGTGCGGTGATGGGACTGGCTTTTTCAGCGAATCTTTTCACCTTGTTTATTTTCTATGAAGTATTAACTCTATCTACTTATCCTTTAGTTACACATGCAGGTACTGAAAAAGCTAAAAAGGGTGGGCGAATATATCTTGGTATTTTGCTTACAACTTCAATCGTTTTCTTCCTACTGGCTATTGTTAGTACGTGGTTTGTTGCTGGCACATTAGACTTTAAACTTGGCGGTATTTTTGCTGATGATGTTGATAAAGTAGTTGCGGGTATTTTATTAGTACTGTTCATTTTTGGCATTGGCAAGGCTGCCATTATGCCATTTCATCGCTGGTTACCTGCAGCTATGGTTGCACCCACTCCCGTGAGTTCGCTCTTACATGCCGTTGCGGTGGTAAAGGCAGGTGTATTTACCGTGCTAAAAGTATGTATATTTATTTTTGGTTTAGATTTACTGGCTGTATTACCAACAACCCAGTTTTTACTATATTTAGCTGGCGCTTCAGTATTACTTGCCTCAATCATTGCTATGCGACAAGACAATTTAAAAGCAAGACTGGCATATTCAACGGTTAGCCAATTGGGGTATGTAACAATAGGCGCTTTATTGGCAACCACATCAGGTGTTATTGGGAGTTCTATGCATATCGCTATGCATGCTTTTGGTAAAATAACCTTGTTCTTTTGTGCAGGGGCAATTTTAGTCAGTTTACATAAATCAAAAATTAGTGAAATGCGCGGTATTGGTCGCCAAATGCCTTTAACTATGTTCGCCTTTTTTATTGCTAGCCTTAGTATTATTGGGGTTCCTCCTACTGGGGGAACATGGAGCAAATGGTATTTAATGATGGGAACAATAGAAACTGAACAATTTGTACTCATGGTAATTTTAATGCTGAGTTCTTTACTTAACATTGCGTATTTATTGCCTATTCCGTTCCATGCTTTTTTTCCTAATCTTATGTCTTTTAAAGCATCTATGAATGTTACTCACAATGAAACCTCTGACAATAAATTGTCGGGTTTTGATATAAAAGAAGCTCCTTTGCCTTCATTGATCGCTATCGTTGTAACAACAATGGGTTGCTTAATGTTATTTATTTACCCCCAACCTTTATTTGAGTTGGCCTCAGCCGTTTTGACCGGTAGGGAATAGTTCATGAAAGATGAAAAAAAATACCTATTTGATGATCCTAAAAACATAAAGCGTTTAATGCATATCTTCTATGCATGTTGTGTTTTATTGGTTGTTTTGGATTTCGTTATTCATCGTCATACCATGCACGAATGGGACAAGTTATGGGCTTTTTATCCTATCTATGGTTTTGTAGGCTGTGTGGTTTTAGTTATTGTTGCGAGTTGGATGCGAACTTTCCTTATGCGCCCTGAGGATTATTATGACAATCCCACTAAAACAACTAAAGACAATTTGATTAAAAAGGAAGAACAACATGTGGATGACTGAGCTTCCGCCATTTGTACCTTTTTTCATTGGTGCATTACTTTTATTATGTACTCGCGGTATGTTGCGAGGTGCAGTAATGATCGCAATACCGATCCTCAGTGGAATGCACTTATGGATGATCCCAGAAGGAATTCACTTACAGTTTGCTTTTCTTGATTATCAATTAACGCCCTACCGCGTAGATAAGTTGAGCATAATGTTTGGTTATGTTTTTCATATTGCGGCCTTAATCGGCATTATCTACTCGTTACATCTTCGCGATACGATGCAGCAAGTAGCAGCTATGTTATATGCAGGAAGTGCTTTAGGTGCAGTATTTGCTGGCGATTTGTTAACTTTATTCCTCTTTTGGGAGTTACTAGCATTTACTTCTGTATTTTTGATTTTGGCTCGCCGAACCCAGCGAGCTTATGATGCAGCGATGCGCTACCTTATTATTCAAGTGCTTTCCGGCGTTATATTACTTGCCGGTGCGCTTTTTTATGCACATGAAAACAATAGTTTAGCGTTTGGCTATATTGGCTTAGACAGCATTGCAGGCTGGCTTATTCTTATTGCAGTCGGTATAAAATGTGCATTCCCTTTTGCTCATAACTGGTTAACGGATTCCTACCCAGAAGCAACCGTAACAGGTACGGTATTTCTTAGTGCTTTTACCACAAAGGTTGCTGTTTATGCATTGGCACGTGCCTTCCCCGGTGCTGAAATATTAATCTATATTGGTGCGGCAATGACTTGTTTCCCAATATTTTTTGCGGTAATTGAAAATGATTTACGCCGTGTATTAGCATACAGCTTAATCAACCAAGTAGGTTTCATGGTTGTTGGTATCGGTATTGGTACAGCACTTGCGATTAATGGTGCTGTCTCTCACGCCTTTAATGATGTTATTTTTAAAGGCTTGCTCTTTATGTCAATGGGGGCCGTGTTACATATGACAGGCCGAATTAATGGTTCTGATCTTGGTGGTTTATATAAAACCATGCCCAAAACAACCATACTTTGTATCGTTGGTGCAGCATCTATTTCAGCTTTTCCTTTATTTAGTGGTTTTGTTAGTAAATCAATGGTGATGACTGCAGCCCTTGAAGAAGGCTTTAACTGGATTTGGTTAATGCTATTGTTTGCTTCAGCAGGTGTATTCCATCACGCAGGAATTAAGATCCCATATTTTGCCTTCTTTGCACATGATTCAGGTATTAGAGCAAGTGATCCACCAAACAATATGTTGTTAGCTATGGCAATTGCAGCGGCGCTTTGTATTGCTATTGGCATTTACCCACAAGCATTATATTCATTGTTACCTTACAACACAGGTTATAACCCATATGATGCAACTCATGTGTTGGCACAAACTCAATTATTATTCTTTTCTGCATTGGCTTTTGTTTGGCTTAATCTTAAAGGCATGTATCCACCAGAGTTACGTTCAACTCACTTAGATTTTGATTGGATTTATCGCCGTGCAATGCCAAATGTATTACAACAAATGTTTAGCGTTATCTGGAAAGCTGATCGTACATTACGAGATGGGGTGAAATTAAGACTTAATACCTGCTTAGGTTATTTTGCTGGTAAAAATGATCGACTAAGCATCTTACTCTCACGAAGCTACCCTATTGGTAGTATGGCTATGTGGGTTGCTGTAGTGTTAGCTGTATACCTATTACTGAGTTTTATCAAGTGAGAAGGCGTTTAGGTGGTGTATATATCCGTAAGCATTCAAGATGCAGGTTTCAGTGGGAACTAAAAATAATTTAGGCACAGGTTTCATGTTCCAAACAAAATATAAGGTCTACATCTATGTATGCAAGGCATTAAATTTACGTCATGGTTATTATCGGTAACTGCTTCTGCGTTATCCTAATATCCTACATCCGTGTAGGAACCAGACTAAAATTAATAAGCCCCATAAATTGTTTTTAGACCCATCGAAGAAGCGCTCTGAAATAGCCTCTTGAGTGGTAACGGATATATACTTTATTTATTCCAACTGATTAGGGGATTGGCGTTACTGTACTTCAGCATAAAAGCAACCGAAAGGCTGTAACTCAATGCTGTTACCAACGACTTTACCTACAGCGAGTTTATGGCCTGTTTGTTCAGTTAAGTTGTTAAATGAGCTTGTATTAAACGTTTGCGTTGTATCACTTAAGTTGAAGCATACAAGCAGATTTTGACTCTCGAAGGTTCGGGTAAATACTAATAAAGATTCATCTGAGTCTATAAATTCAATGTCGCCATAAAGTAGTGCAGGGTGCTGTTTGCGCCAATGGGTAAATGCCCTGTAGCTATTTAATACCGATGTAGGTTCAAGGTCTTGTTCGCTTACAGCTAGCGGTTTATGACTGTCGATCATAGGTAACCATGGTGTGTTTTCAGAAAACCCTGCGTTAGTCTCGTTTTTATTCCAAGGGTGAGGTGTTCTACAACCATCGCGACCTTTAAATTGTGGCCAAAAAGTTTTGCCGTAAGGGTCTTGAATGTCTTCAAAGGCAATTTCACCTTCAGGTAATCCTAGCTCTTCACCTTGGTAACTACAGACACTGCCACGTAATGATGATATTAAAGCAAATAGCATTTTGGCAAAATTTGGTGCAGCAGCTAGGTTGTTTTTAGCCCCCCAACGACTGACTACACGTTGCACATCGTGATTGCTGATAGACCAGCAAGGCCAGCCGTCAGATACGCTTGCCTCTAAAGATTTTACTACTTGCTTTATATAGCTGGCGGTAAAGTTGTCGGTTAATAAATCGAAGCTATAACCCATGTGTAATCGGCTATCACCTTGGGTGTACTCAGCCATGGTTTTAAGTGAGTCTTCAGACGATATTTCACCTAAAGCCACTGTACCTGGGTACTGATTAAGTAGTGATCTGATTGATTCAATAAAGCCTAAATTTTCATCTTGGGTATTATTAAAATAATGGTATTGATAAGCGTATGGGTTTTTCTCATCAAAACCTATGCTTTGTCTTAACTCTTTAGGTTTTGGCGGGTTGTCGCGCAGTTGAGCGTCGTGAAAACAAAAGTTAATCGCGTCTAATCTGAAACCATCCACACCACGTTTTAGCCAAAATTCAACATTGTCTAATACCGCTTGGCGAACCTCAGGATTATGAAAGTTTAAGTCAGGTTGGCTCGTTAAAAAGTTATGCAGGTAATATTGCTGTCTGCGTGGCTCCCATGTCCAACCCATACCACCAAAAATAGATAACCAATTGTTAGGCGCTGTTCCGTCTGGCTTAGCGTCAGCCCAAACATACCAGTCGGCTTTATCGTTAGTTTGGCTTTCGCGGCTTTCAATAAACCATTGGTGTTGATCTGAAGTGTGGCTTAACACTTGGTCGATCATTATTTTAATATTTAGCGCATGCGCTTTTGCGATTAGTTCATCAAAGTCGGCTAAGTTACCAAAAATAGGATCTATGTCTCGGTAGTCGCTAATATCATAACCAAAATCTTTCATTGGAGATTTGAAAAAAGGCGAAATCCAAATCGCATCTACACCTAAACTTGCAATGTAATCTAGCTTAGCAACAATACCTTGTAAATCACCAATGCCATCGTTATTGCTGTCATTGAAGCTTCGAGGATAAACTTGATAAATTACGGCTCCTCGCCACCACATTTGTTCTAACATTATTAAAGCTCCAACCGTTTGACTAAAGCGGCTTGAATTATTGCCACTCGTTATCGTATTCATATAATGTACTAAGAATACGCTAAGAAGCCCTACCTATCATAGGCTTTGCATACGTATGTATTGTGTAACATACGTATGCATTTATTTGAAAAAAAATAACCAATAGTTTGGAGAAATTAAGGAGATAAAAGAGGGGTAGAGGTAACCTACCGTTTATACCCGTTACCAATCAAGAGGCTATTTCAGAGTGCTTGAGCGATATCAATTCAAGGCAATGCTTTGTAATAATGGTCGTTCCCTTATAAAAAGTATTAACGCAGAAGTGATTTTGCTCAAGCGCTTCTTCGATGGGTCTAAAAACAATTTATGCTTCGTTATTAACTTTAGTCAGGTTCCTACACGGATGTAGGACATTAGGGTAACGCAGGAGCAGTTACCGAGAATAACCATGACGTAAACTTAATGCCTTGCCTAAATTGTTTTTAGTTCCCACTGAAACCTGCATCTTGAATAGTAACGGGTATATTTAACAGTAGGCTTTAAACCGTTAAGCTTGAAAGGGTTATTTCAGCATTGCTAATAATTTAGCATTATTAATAGGGCTATTTAATAGCAGAACTTTTACATCGTGAGCATTAACTTGCACGCTTAACTGCTTTTGTTCTGGGGTAATAGTTAACAGTTCTTTAGATTGAGCGTCTTGCCAAACTCCAGCGTTTAATAATTTATTAACAGTAATGGTTTCAGGGTTATCGCTTTTATTTAAAAAAACCAAAGCCGTTTGGTTAACGCCATCCTTTTGATAAACACGATAAAAAACAGCGGTGTTTTGCTTGAACTCTACATTCAGTTGTACACCTTTTTGTAGGGCGATGTTGTGTTTACGTATTTGGGCTATTTGGGTTAATTCTTGATGAATAATATGCTTTTTAGCGCGCTCTATATTCGCTTGTCCTAAGTAATTTCGGTTACCTTCATGCTCTGCTTTTCCAGTCATAAAGTTGATTTCTGAACCATAATAAATCACCGGAATACCACGAGAGGTAAACAACCAATTATTCGCATCAATAAAGCCATTATCGTTAGCGTTCATACGCGGCATATCGTGGTTGTCGTAAAAGGTCATTAACTCATAGGGATTTTGGTATAAACCATCAGTTAAATGTAAGTAAGAAAGCAGATCTGCATAGCTACTGTTAGGATTTTCAAACACACCCGTTATTGCTTTTTGTCCTGGAAAATCTAAAACGCTAACGCCGCCATTTTCTGGTTTAGTATGCTCTGCAATAAACGTTGCATCGTATGAAAAGCTTTCAGCAAAAATAAAGAGATCAGGATGTTGTGCGCGAAGATTGTCAGTTAATTTTTTCCAAAAATGGTGTGGCATATGTTTAATGGTATCAATACGAATAGAATCCGCACCTTGGTTTAACCAATATAAATAAGCTTTAGTAAAGTAGGCTAAAACCTCTGGATTATTTTCATTAAAGTCTGAGAGTTCACCAATGTCGGGTTTGTTATTAAAAAACAGATGCAGTGGTTCATTTTCATTAAGATCTTTTGGAGCAAGGTTTTGATGATTGGCCACTAAGGTATTGTTTTCATCATACAGCTTACCAAAAGATTTTTGATTAACCGGCATGGTATAAGAAGGTGAACCATGATTAGCAACAATATCAAGCACAAAATCTAGCTGGAAATCTTTGTTTAAACGTTGGGTAAATTCAGAAAAACCTAAGGCAGGGGAGGTTAAGTGTTCGTCTGTTTTAAAAAAGTTAACGCCCCAATAACCATGGTAACCAGTTTTTCCGCCGTCTTTAAATTTTCCGCCATAGGTAATAGGTGAACCACCTGAAAAGGCTTCATCAGGATTGTCATAAATAGGCGTTAACCACACAGAGGTAAAGCCCATATCTTTAATATATTGTGCGTTATTAATAACACCTTGAAAGTCGCCTCCAAGATAACCTACATTAGCTGTTTCGCCGTTCTCACCCACTAAAGGTCTATCAAATGTTGGATGTTCGCCGCCTTGATTTTCATGGTTATTACTTGGGTCACCATCTACAAACCTATCGGTCATTAAGAAATAAATAGCTTCTTTCGCGTAATCGTTTGTAGTGCCGTAAATGTTATTTGTGCTTTGTGTTATCGCCGCATTATTCGGTGTTTTATTGTTATCTACGGAAGAACAACTGATGGATAAAGCTCCAAGCACCATAATATTGATCAAGTTAAAAAATGGTGGCTTAGATAAGCGAACAGCATGTAAATAATTACGCATAAAAGGATCTCAAAATTGTTATTTAAAGCATGCTATGACGTTGCTAATAACTGTACAAGTTAGTGCATACGTATTCAAATAACAAACCTACTGATATGAATATTGTGGTTATATATTTCCAGCTAACTTTAATTTTTGAAAATTTATACTAGTATTATTTAAGTTGGTATAGATGAAATTTACTCGTTTGACAACAAAACAGCCACTAGAGATGATAAGCATGAAGCGTTAATTGATTGTTTATTAAAATAAATTTAAATTATTAAGTCTATACCCGTTACCAATCAAGAGGCTATTTCAGAGTGCTTGAGCGATATCAATTCAAGGCAATGCAATGCTTTGTAATAATGGTCGTTCCCTTATAAAAAGCATTAACGACGAAGTGATTTTGCTCAAGCGCTTCTTCGATGGGTCTAAAAACAATTTATGGGGCTTATTAACTTTAGTCAGGTTCCTACATGGATGAGGGCATTAGGGTAACGCAGGAGCAATTACCGAGAATAACCATGACGTAAACTTAATGCCTTACATACATGGATGTAGACCTTAGATTTCGTCTGGAACATGAAATCTGTGCCTAAATTTTTTTTAGTTCCCACTGAAACCTGCATCTTGAATGGTTACGGGTATATATATATAGGGTTTTGGATGGATTATTCTTGGCTGCTTACTACAGCTTTTTTAGTGTTTTTGATGCAAGCAGGTTTTTTGTGTTTAGAAAGTGGAAAAATCCGCAGTAAAAATAGTATAAATGTTGCCGCCAAAAATATTTCTGATTTTATTGTTGCTGTAACCGTTTATTGGACTATTGGCTTTGCTTTAATGTTTGGTGAATCTTTTTATGGTTTATTCGGCACAAGCGAGTTCTTTTTTGGTGATGATCAAACACCTTTTCAAATTAGCTTCTTTATTTTTCAAATGATGTTTTGCGGTACGGCTGCCACCCTTTTATCAGGTGCTGTAGCTGAACGTATGACATATCGCGGCTATATTTATGGCACATTAATTTTGTCTGCGATTATTTATCCTATATGTGGTCATTGGGCTTGGTCATCTATTTATTCAGACAATAATCAGGGGTGGCTGGAAAGTTTAGGTTTTGTTGATTTTGCCGGAGCAACGGTTGTTCATTCGGTTGGAGGAAGTGTGGCACTTGCCGCCGTATTAATTATTGGCCCTCGATTAGGGCGATTCAATCCTAAGAGAAAGTTTCCACAAGGAAGTAACTTACCTATTGCTGTATTAGGCGTTTTATTGATTTGGTTAGGGTGGTTTGGCTTTAATGGTGGAAGCACTTTAGCTCTTAATGAGCAAGTTCCAAGTATTATATTAAACACCTGTATATCTGCAGTATTTGGCGGCATATTTGCGTCAATGATTCACAACTATCATCATAAATTTATTGATGTGAGTTATATTTTAAACGGTGTTATTTCAGGCTTGGTTGCTATTACGGCATGTTGTAACAGCGTTAGCGCTAAAGAAGCTATGCTTATTGGTATTATCGCTGGTGTTGTTTTGTATTATGGAACATACGTTATTGAAAAGTTAAAAATTGATGATGCTTTAGGTGTTATTCCTGTGCATTTATTTGCAGGTATTTGGGGAACATTAGCGGTTGCTTTATTTTCCGATTTAACCGTATTAGATACAGGGTTATCACGCTTTGAGCAATTTAATGCTCAGCTTATTGGTATTTTTTCTATCTTCTCTTTCAGCTTCATTGTTAGTTTTATTTTGTTCAAAATAATTGATCATTTTGTTCCACTGCGTGTGTCAGCTAAAAATGAAATGATCGGTATGAATATTTCAGAGCATAGAGCCTCAACTGAGCTCATCGACTTACTTGATTCAATGCGTTTACAGCAAACGGAAGGTGAGTTTTCAGCTTCGGTACCCGAAGAGCCTTTTACAGAGGTTGGTCAAATAGCTAAGCAATACAATAAGGTTATTAAACGCGTTAATAATGAAATTACACAACGAGATAATGCTATTGATCAATTTCGTTCTAGCGAAAAACGCAAAAGTGCCATCTTAGATTCATCAATGGACAGTATTGTAACCGTTGATTTACATGGCAATATTCTTGAGTTTAATCCTGCGTCAGAAAAAATATTTGGCTATTTAAAAAGAAGTGTTATTGGAAAAAACTTTATCGAGCTATTTATTCAAGAAGATGAGCAAGAAGCAATTAAAGAAAGTTTAAAGCATCAATTTTCTACGGCCCAAGGACTTTTACATAATAGAAGAAATACCATCACATTAAATAGCCAAGCCAGTGGCGAATTTCCCGCTGAGGTATCGGTAACAAGAACCAATTTAGGTAGCGTTTTTAAAAATGAATTTACCTTACATATTCGTAATATTTCTAGGCAATTAAAATTACAAAATAAGCTAAAACAATTAGCATATAGCGATTCATTAACGGGCTTATATAACCGAACTTATTTAATGAACTGCTTAGAAAGTTTTATTAAAAAACCGGTCAATGATACACAACACATTATTCTTTTCTTTTTAGATTTAGACCGCTTTAAACAAGTTAATGACACTTTAGGTCATAAAGCAGGAGACATTTTGTTATGTGAAGTTGCTAGCCGATTAATTGAAGTAACACGTTCTTCAGACATTATTGCTCGCTGGGGAGGCGATGAATTTATTGTGATGATGGAAGGTGAGTTAAGTTCACTTGACGCAATAAATAAAGCGCAAGAAATATTAAGTGTGTTACGTAGCCCTATTGAATTAGAAGGGCATATGGTCAATATATTAACCAGTATCGGTATCGCTTTATCTAAAGTGGTAAAAGCCAATGCGCAAGAGTTAATAAAACAGGCTGATATGGCAATGTACCATGCTAAAAAAAATGGCCGTAACAATTTTCAATTATTCCAGCCTGACATGGAACATGTTGATATTATCAACTTTACTTATGAACAAGACATGAGAAGCGCAATAAATGATCCTGAGCAATTCCATTTTGTTTATCAGCCAAAAGTTAATGAACGTGATCATGTTATTGGTTTTGAAGCCTTAGCTCGTTGGCTACACTCTGATGGTAATTATATTTCGCCCAGTATATTTATTCCTATTGCTGAAAATTCAGAAGCCATTATTACGATAGGCGAGTTAGCCATAAAAAACGTTTTAGAACAACAGATGCAATGGAGTCAGCAAGGATTAAATATTGTGCCCATATCGGTGAATATTTCAGGAAAACACCTAATTTCAGGGCAACTGATTCCTTTTATAAAAGCGCAGTTATCAAAAAATAATATCTCGGGTGAGTTTTTAGAAATAGAAATAACAGAAGGCGTGTTATTAACAGAGGTTGAAGAGTGTATTAACGTTCTTTCGCAATTAAAAGAAATGGATATTAAAATATCAGTAGATGACTTTGGGACGGGTTATTCTTCATTGAGTTATTTAAAACGTTTACCTATTGATATATTAAAAATTGATCGCTCATTTGTTAATGAATGCGCATCAACCACCGAAGACGGACAAATATGTTCAACCATTATTAATTTAGCCAACAACCTTAGTTTATCAACTATAGCTGAAGGGGTTGAAACCGAAGAACAAAAAGCCTTTTTGTTAAAAAATGGCTGTTCAAATTTTCAAGGCTATCTCTTCTCAAAACCTATCACAGTAGAGCAAGCGACGCCTTTATTAAGGTTAAAAGATATTACATTTTAATTTTAGGTTTATACGGCACTAACTAAGTTTATTAAGTCAGGAAATTGTTATTTTAAGCATGCTATACGTTGCTAATAACTGTACAAGTTAGTGCATACGTATTCAGCTGCGGTACAAAGATATTTAACGTTACTATTCAGTCTATACTGAAACTGTACGCAAAAATAAATAGGTACCTACATGCACACTGGCTTTATTATTTTTAATATTAAACATCAGCTTACTTCTTATAAAAATAGCCTGTTACTGTCGTTACTTCTTTTTTTAGGTTGTGCTTTTAGTGCTTATGCTCTCGAACAAAAACCTAACGTTACTCTAGTCGATTATGAGTTTAATCATAGCGTATTAAAAATTAAAACGGAGGAGGGCAGTGTTTGGCTTACTGCCTACGGTGAAGAAGCTATTGAAGTGGTTTATCACAACCAAAGGAATAAGAATTTACCGTCGTTTGCTATAGCCCCCTCTACACAAAAACAAAAAACAAGTGTTATTAATAAAGTTAAATCTCTTACTTTTTCAGCCGGAAAATTATCGGCAGTTATTACTAAAGTACCTTTCAATATAAGTTTTTATAAAAACACTGAACAATTGATTTCTCAAGTCCCTCAGTATCTATTAGATGATAACAAAACGAATGAATCTGTAAATAAATCAGAAGTTAAGTTGAAGTTTACATTAAGTGATGAAGAGATATTACTCGGTGGCGGAGAAAGAATACTCGGCATGAATAGGCGTGGCCATGCTATGCCACTTTATAATAAAGCTCATTACGGTTACAGCACTGAATCTAACCAAATGTATTTTGGTCTACCAGCCGTTATGTCGAATAAAAAGTATATTTTGCTTTTTGATAATTCGGCTAAAGGAATGATGGATATAGGTAAAACACAGCATAATACACTTGAATTTAACGCGGTAGGTGGACGAAATGCTTACCTTGTTATTGCGGGTGATACTTACCCTAAGTTAATTGAAAACTATGTTCACGTTACAGGTAAACAACCTTTGCCAGCTCGTTGGACATTAGGAAGCTTTGCCTCTCGTTTTGGTTACCGAAGCGAGCAAGAAGTACGTAACGTTGTTAATAAATATCAGCAAGAAGATTTTCCCTTAGATGCGCTTATTTTAGATTTATATTGGTTTGGTAAAGATATTAAAGGCCACATGGGTAATTTAGATTGGGATAAAAACGCGTTTCCAACACCGATAAAAATGATTGAAGATCTGAAACGTAAAGGCGTAAAAACCATTGCGATAACAGAGCCTTTTATTTTAAGTTCTTCAAAAAAATGGCAATCTGCTGTTGAAAATAATGCCTTAGCAATGGATAAGAATGGCCATGCTAAAACGTTTGATTTTTACTTTGGTAATACTGGCTTAGTTGATGTGTTCAATAAAAGTGGTCGAGAGTGGTTTAATCAAAGTTATCAAAGGTTACACGAACAAGGTATTGCTGGTTGGTGGGGCGATTTAGGCGAGCCAGAAGTACACCCAAGCGCTAGCATACATAGGTTAGATAACGGAATGCATGTTACCGCTGATGAAATTCATAATGTGTATGGTCATCGTTGGGCACAAATGGTGTATAACCAACAATTAGCCATGGCTCCAAATACAAGGCCTTTTGTTATGATGCGCTCAGGTTTCGCAGGTTCACAGCGTTATGGCATTATGCCTTGGACAGGCGACGTAAGCCGAACATGGGGAGGTTTGCAATCTCAAGTTGAACTGAGCTTACAAATGAGTTTGTTTGGTTTAGCTTATACGCATTCTGATTTAGGTGGTTTTGCTGGCGGAGACACTTTTAATGCCGAGCTTTATACGCGTTGGTTACAGTACGGGGTTTTTCAACCTGTGTTTCGTCCTCATGGCCAAGATCATATTGCATCAGAACCTGTGTTTCATGATGAAAAAACGAAAAACATACTCAGAAAATACGTTAAATTACGCTACCAATTATTACCCTATAATTACACGTTAGCTTACCAAAATAGCACGACAGGAATGCCTTTAATGCGTCCGCTATTTTTTGAGAATGAAGATGATCTTAAGCTAATCAATAATACTAAAAGTTATTTATGGGGAGATGCTTTTCTTGTAACTCCCATCGTTGAAGCCGATACAAAAAGTGTAAACATACCATTACCCAAAGGTACTTGGACTGATTACTGGAACGGAACTGAGTATCAAGGTAATCAAGTTATCAATATGCCTGTTTCTTTAGAGCACATACCTGTACTGGTTAGAGGCGGATCTTTTATTCCTATGATTGATAGCATTCAATCAACCCAAAATTACTCGAGTGATGCTGTTAGCTTGCATTATTACGCAGACGAATCCGTTAATTTTAGCCAAGCTAAAATGTATGAAGACGACGGTGAAAGCAATCAAGCTTTGGAAAAAGGGCTATTTGAATTATTACAATTCAGTGCACAAAGACATGGCGCAAAAAATGAAGAATTGCATTTTGTTTTTTCAAAATTAAAAAATGGTTTTGATGCTTCACCTAAAATGAGAAAGATAACCCTAGTTATCCATAATTATAAAGGAGAAGCGAAAAACATAGCGCTTGTTCAAGGCGAAAATAAAACCATATTTAAACTAGAAAAACCAAGTTCAAACAGCGAGTTAAATAAAGAACAACCGTTACATAATAAAGTGGCTCGTTGGAATGAAGAAAAGCAAACACTTACGATGAGCTTTAATTGGCAACAGCAGGATATAAACTTGTTTGTGCGTTAAATTAAAATAAAAACGAATAAATGAGCAAATACAGCATACCTGTGAATACGTATGCAGGTGATAGCGATTTAGTTTTATTGTACGTATATTATTTATTCACTAGATACACCAATATTTGCTGTAACTTTTTGATCATATCTACTTACTATTTACTTTCCATAAGAGTCTAAAAATGAGTGAAACCACAACAACCTATAATAATAAACAGAAACCTCAACTTAGTTTTTGGCAAATATGGAACGTAAGCTTTGGCTTTTTAGGTGTGCAATTTGGCTTTGCTTTACAAAACGCCAATGTTAGTAGAATACTGTCAGACCTTGGGGCAGATTTACACTCCCTTTCCTTATTTTGGTTAGTGGCCCCTGTTATGGGGTTATTAATTCAGCCGATAGTTGGTGCAGCGTCTGATCGAACATGGAATAAGTTTGGCCGTCGTATACCTTATCTTTTATTGGGGTCTGTAGCTGCGGCAATCGGTATGATATTAATGCCTAATGCGCCTTTGGTGGTAACTTTAGTGCCACCGATATTATTTGGTGCAGTAATGCTGGCGATTATGGATGCGTCATTTAATGTGGCCTTTCAACCTTTCAGAGCGCTAGTGTCAGACATGGTACCTAACAACCAACGTAATATTGGTTATTCTGTGCAATCGTTACTTATTAATATTGGTGCAGTTATTGGTTCTCTTCTACCTTTTATTTTAACGAATGTGGTTGGGTTAGATAATACTTCTTCAAGCGGTGAAGTTGCGCCATCAGTTATTTGGGCGTTTTATATTGGTGCAACCGTATTATTAGGTTCGGTGCTGTGGACTGCCGTAATGACCAAAGAATATGCACCAGGTAGTTATTCTCTTCCTGAGCTTGAAAGCTCTGCAACAAGTACCGATACAAAAGAGTCACTTGTTAAACGTTTTTCTGGTTTTGTTGGTTTGGTTAAATCAATGCCAAGTACTATGAAGCAATTGGCTTTAGTGCAATTTTTCTCGTGGTTCGCGTTGTTTATTTTATGGGTGTATACCATGCCAGCGCTAGCGCAACATATTTGGGGAATTGATGCTAAATGGTTTGATTCTCAATATTTAAAACAAGTGGGCGAGGTGCCTGAAGCGATATTATTAGCCAAAGGTGCAGCAGGCGATTGGGTGGGTATTTTGTTTGCAGCATACTCGTTATTTGCTGCGGTATTTTCTGTGTTTTTATCTAAATTAGCTAATACGATTGGTCGTAAAACTACGTATTCGCTTGCTTTATTTGCGGGCGGTATTGGTTACGTTAGTATGTACTTTTTACAAGATCCAACACTAACAACCGTTAGCTTTTTTGGCGGACAAATTGATCTTCCTCAAGGAGCTGTAAATTTATTAATTCCTATGGCGGGTATCGGTATGGCATGGGCGGCAATTTTAGCTATGCCTTACGCAATATTAGCTGGCGCTTTACCGGTGAAACAAACGGGAGTTTATATGGGGATTTTCAACTTTACTATTGCTGCCCCACAAATACTTTCAGGTGTTTTAACGGGCTGGATTTTAACTACATTTTTTAATAATCAGGCTATTTACATTATTATATTAGCGGGTATTGCGATGTTTCTTGCGGCAATATCAGTGTATTTTGTAAAAGATGATCAAAGTTCATGATTATTTAACCAGACAATTTATTAGAATTTAGGTAGCCATTATTCCCATAGGATAATGGCTCTTTGCGTTATTAAGCACCACAAGATTTTCGTACCACAAGCTCGGTCGGCATTAAACTCGCTTCTACTTGTTCACCATGAATTAATTGCAGCAGCTTGGTCACTAAAATATCACCGGCTAATTGCGTGTTTTGCTTAACAGTGGTTAATGGTGGAAAGGTAAAACTGGCAATTGCTATATCATCAAAACCCACCACAGCAACTTGATCAGGAATAGTCATTCCTTTTTCTTGTAACGCTCGCATTGCACCTATGGCTATTAAATCACTAGCGGCAAAAATAGCATCAAAATTTTCACCACTTTCTATAAGTTTACAGGCTGCGTGATAGCCTGAGTCTTCGGTGAAAATAGCCGCGATTTGTAATTTCTCATTAACAGCTAAATTATTGTTTTTTAGTGCTTGGCAATGGCCTTGATAACGCGCTAAAAATTCAGGCGAATGGTTTGAAGCATCACCTAAAAAAGCAAAGTTTTTACGGCCTTGCTTAATAACATGTTCGGTAATTTTCATACCACCTTGAAAATTATCGCAACCAATCGAAATAATAGGTAGCTCTTTTACTTCTGCGCCCCAAAGCACAAAATGTGTGCCTTGTTCTATTAATGTACGTAGTTTTTCTTCGTAATCTTCGTAGTCGCCATAGCCAAGTAAAATAAGTCCGTCGGCTTTGTTACTATCTTCAAAATCGGCATGCCAGTCGTTACTTGATTGTTGAAAAGATACGAGTAAATCAAAGCCTTTATTCGAACATGCACGCGTTATGCTGCCTAACATAGATAAGAAAAAAGGATTAATTGATGAATCATCGTTACTCGGATCTTCGAACAGGAGCAAAGCTATGGTGTCACTTTGTTGCGATCTTAAATTACTCGCATTTTTGTCAACTTTATAATTGAGCTCTTTGGCAATCGCTTGAATTTTAGCGCGAGTTTCTTCATTTACTAGCGGACTATTTCTTAGCGCTCTAGATACTGTAGATTGCGATACACCTGCCTGATAGGCAATATCAAAAGATGTGGCTTTAGCTTTCACTAATGTTTTTCCGAAAAACAATATATACCTGAATATACCTCAGAGGGGCGTTTTATACAATGAAGTGTCGTTGCGCAATTTACCCTAATATTTCTTCTGTATTTTCTATTACTATCAATAAAATAGTGGATTTATACTCATCTCGCAACTTGGATGAGATCTTGTATAATAAAGCACGTATATTTTTTGGTAACAAAAGACTAAAAAAAGCTAACTTTATCGCTTATTTATTGTCGTTTTATCACTCATTAATTAAAGAGCTATTTATGATCACTCATGAACCTAATCCAAGCTACATTGCAGACGCTAACCGTTATAAAGAAATGGAATATCCTCGTTGTGGTAAAAGTGGTTTAAAGCTACCTAAAATTTCATTAGGCCTTTGGCAAAATTTTGGTGAAGTCGATTCACAATCAAATGCGGCTAATATTTTACAAAAAGCGTTTGATTTAGGTATTAATCATTTCGATTTAGCGAATAACTATGGGCCTCCGTATGGTTCGGCTGAATCGACTTTTGGTCAAATTTTTCAACGTAATTTTAAACATTATCGTGACGAACTTATTGTTTCTAGCAAAGCCGGTTACGACATGTGGGCTGGGCCTTTTGGTATTGGTGGTTCAAGAAAGTATTTAATATCAAGTTGTGAACAAAGCTTAAAACGTACAGGTTTAGATTACTTTGATATTTTTTATCATCATTGTCCAGATCCTGAAACACCTATAGAAGAAACAATGGCAGCGCTTGATTACCTTGTTCGTTCAGGCAAAGCACTTTATGTAGGCATTTCAAATTATCGTCCGGCTGATTGTATTAAAGCGATTAAAATTCTTAACGATTTAGGTACGCCGTTGTTGATTCATCAACCAAGATACAACATGTTTGATCGTTGGATTGAAGATGGCTTAACAGATGTGTTACTAAATGAAGGTGTGGGGTCTATTGTGTTTTCACCTCTTGCTCAAGGCTTGTTAACCGACAAATACCTTAATGGTATTCCGGCTAATTCAAGAGCTGCTCGTAACGAAATAATTCATTTTAATAGTGACCAAATAACACCTGAAAAGCTAACTAAAGTGAAAGCATTAAATGCTTTAGCGTTAGAGCGCGGACAAACTTTAGCGCAAATGGCTATCGCATGGAATCTTAACAATAAAGCGGTAACATCGTGTTTAATTGGTGCAAGCAGCGCAGCACAAGTTGAAGTGTCGGTAGATGCTTTAAAGCAACAAAACTTTAGCGCTGAAGAGTTACAGTTAATTGAGAAAATATTAGCCTCGTAATAGTGTTTATTATCTAATTAACCTCAACTCGGGTTAATGAATGTTAGATAATGAATTAAAATTATTATTTATCAAAATCTTAACCTGTACCGTTGTTTTCCTAAGTTATATTAGTCTCTCAACATTGATATTTTTGTGTATAACAAGGCGAATTTCTCTATCTAATAGCTAGCTATTAGTAATAAATTCAACGAAGTTAGGCATAAAAATAGCTTGTTGAGTAACTTTGCTTATCCCGAGCTGAGGTTAATTAGCTCTAATTTGAACTGAGATTAGTTAAAAAAAAGCCTCGTGAGCCATAAAACTCATGAGGCTTTTTTATACATGGTTACGGGTATATACCCATTACTCGTTGTCTTTGTTTCCGAGCCAATTTATTTTATATAAGTCGCGACGCCTGTCTAAATAATTTCTTACTGAGCCTTCATTTTGTAATGTACTGAGTTTTTCTAAGTCAAGATCAACAATTAACGTCATTTCTGTATTTGGTGTTGTTTCGGCCATAATTGCATCATGAGGGAAAGAGAAGTCTGATGGCGAAAATACGGCAGATTGAGCATATTGAATGTCGGCACCATCTACTTTAGGTAAATTACCCACACTACCGGCTATAGCCACATAACATTCATTTTCAATAGCTCGAGCTTGTGCGCAACAACGAACTCTTAAGTAGGCATTCTTTGTGTCTGTCCAAAAAGGCACAAATAATAATTGCATACCTTTTTCCGATTGAAGTCGAGCAAGTTCAGGAAATTCAATATCGTAACAAATTAAAATACCAATTTTTCCGAAGTCGGTATCAAAAACTCGTAAATTATCACCACCTTGCATAATCCAAGCGCGTTTTTCATGGGGGGTAGGGTGAATTTTATATTGTGATTCTAGTGTTCCATCACGGCGACAAAAATAAGACACATTATATAGCTGGTTATCTTCCATAACGGGTAATGAACCCGCAATGATATTGATATTATAGCTAACGGCTAGACGAGAAATTGCTTCAATTATTTCTTCAGAAAATTCAGATAACGCTTTAATTGAATCAATAGAGTTTTGATGCGCTTCAATTCCCATTAAAGGTGCATTAAAAAACTCAGGCAATAAAGCTAAATCACATTGGTAATCTGAGAGGGCATCAACAAAAAACTCTACTTGCTGAATAAGTTCTTCTACAGACTTAAGTGGCCTCATTTGCCATTGAACACAACCAACTCTTGCTGTTTTTTTGATAGCACCAAACAAGGGCGCTTTTTCATCATCGTAATATAAATTGGTCCATTCCAGCAGGGTGGCATAACCTTTCGATTCTTTGTCTTCAGGTAAGTATTTACTAAGAACGCGCCTTACTTCGAAATCGTTTGATAACTGAAAAGTTAAAATGGGATCATAAATTTCTTTCTTTTTAACAAGCTCAATATATTTTTGAGGTGACATGTCTTTTGCATGGTTTTGATAGTTGGGTATACGCCCACCTGCCACAATAGATTTAAGGTTTAAATTTTGGCAAAGTTCTTTTCTTGCTTCATACAATCGTCTACCAAGACGCATGCCTTGATAGTCTGGATGTACCACAACCTCAGCACCATATAATACATCGCCTAATGGATCATGAGTTGTTAGGTAGGCATCACCCGTAATTTCTTCGTAAGTGTGATGATCTCCAAATTTGTCATAATCTACAACAAGCGAAAAAGCTGCGGCAATCACTTTTCCATGATCTTCAATGCATATTTGGCCTTCTGGGAAAGTAGAAAGTTGCGCTTTAAATTTTTTTTCTGGCCCAGCGCCCCCCATGTCAGGATAGATGAGTTCCATGACTTCTTTTAAATCGTCAAAATCACTTAATTCTAAGTTGCGTAAATTTAGTTTGTGTTCCGATTCATCAGTAAAAGTATTATCGTTCATTTTTATACCAAATTTTTACAATTTTTAAGTTTATTAAACTTTAAAAATAACGCCACACTTAGTGGCAAAAATAGCTGACTATATGTGCGTGGTACGAAAAACAGTCAGATATGTGTACTCTGTTGAATTAATTGCTAAGTGCTTTTTATACCCGTTATCATTCAAGATGCAGGTTTCAGTGGGAACTAAAAACAATTTAGGCACAGATTTCATGTTCCAGACGAAATCTAAGGTCTACATCCATGTATGCAAGGCATTAAGTTTACGTCATGGTTATTCTCGGTAACTGCTCCTGCGTTACCCTAATGTCCTACATCCGTGTAGGAACCTTACTAAAGTTAATAAGCCCCATAAATTGTTTTTAGACCCATCGGAGAAGCGCTTGAGCAAAATCACTTCGTCGTTAATGCTTTTTATAAGGGAACGCATTATTACAAAACATTGCCTTGAATTGATATCGCTCAAGCACTCTGAAATAGCCTCTTGAGTGGTAACGGGTATATATACTCAAATTAACATTTAATATATAAACTAAAACTATTCTTTATGCATCATTTATTAGGCTTGATGTATGTGTATTAAACCTAATAGAACGATTATGTAAGTCATGAATGAACCTGTCAGAAATAATAAATAATTTGTCACAGCGAAAGAGTTTAGAAACAAAATTGATGAGTTCTTTAGTCAAACATTTCCTAAGATAGGTGTAAGCTATTACGTTTAAGTGAGTCAGTACTAAGTAACCTGAACTCAGGTTATTTATAAATAAGGGTTTTTATTTATTCGCTAACATTCATTAATCTGAGTTGAGGTTAAGTAGAGTAATGGGTAAGTTGAGTATCAATAAATAGCGAAATTTTAATCTTTAAAATCTCGCTATACACATCTTAATTTAAGAGCCCTTAGCGGTAATAGCCAAGGAATTCAGTAACATTTTTGTGAATACTGATTAACCGATAACCGTCATTTCGTTTAAGCTAAATTCTGCAATAGCACCTTCTGTAGCTGCAGAGTAATCAGCTAAATTTGGATTAGCCATATGAGCTTGCCATAATTCACGTGTTTCCCAATTTTCATAGAAAGTGAAATGTGCTGGGTTTTCGTTATCTTGATGTAAGTCGTAATTAATACAACCTTCTTCAGCACGAGTAGCATCAATAAGCTTTATTAGTTCAGCTTTTACTAATTCAATTTTATCTTCGTTTGCTACTATTTTTGCAATAACGGTTAACTGTGTCATTTTCTATATCCTTTAATATACTCTGAAATGCGTATCTTGATTAGTAACAGGTATAAGTAAGAGCTTAAAAGCCTGATAACACTATTTTTCCGATAGATGAGCCAGACTCTAATTCTTGATGAGCAGCTCTTAAGTTTTCAGCATTAATTTTACCTAAGTTTTTACCTATCGTTGTTTTGATCTTTCCTTGGTCGATAAGTTCAGATACGCGGCTTAATAATTTACCTTGCTCAACCATATCGTCGGTTTGGAACATTGAACGAGTGTACATAAAAGTCCAATGCAGCGATAAGCTTTTCATTTTTAATTTTTTAATATCAATTGCTTCAGGATCATCAATTAAGGCGATTTTTCCAAAAGGAATAAGTTGTTCAACATAAGCATCTATGTACGCATCGGTATTATTTAAACTGGCTACATGCGTTAATGGACCAATGTTTAATGCTTCAATTTGTGGGGATAATGGCTTCGAATGATCAACTACATAATCAGCCCCTAAATCAGTAACCCATTGTTTTGAGCTTTCGCGTGATGCCGTTGCAATAATCGTTGCATTAGTTAGTTTTTTAGCGAGTTGAATAAGTATTGAACCTACACCACCAGCAGCACCTACAACTAAAATTACTTCATCTTTTTGTGCTGGGTTAGACGTTTGTTGTTTTATTTCTAAATGTTCAAATAACATTTCCCAAGCGGTGATTGACGTTAAAGGTAATGCAGCTGCTTCAGCGTCTGAGATGTTTTTAGGTTTTAAACCTACTAGCTTTTCATCTACTAACTGAAATTCAGCATTGCTGCCTTGGCGTAGTAAATCACCCGCATAAAAAACGGTATCGCCTACATTAAAACGAGTAACATCATTACCTGTTTCAACCACTTCACCGACAGCATCCCAGCCAATAACTTTGTAGTTATCATCTGTTGGCGCCACGTTTTGACGAATTTTATAATCAACAGGGTTTACTGCTATTGCTTTAACTTTTATCAGTAAGTCGTTACCTGTTGCTGTAGGTTTAGTTAATTCAATATCTTGTAAAGAGTCTGCATTGGTAATAGGTAATGATTCTTTATATCCGATCGCTTTCATTGTGTTGCTCCAAAAATGGGTAGGTATTTATTACGTTGGAGACATGATAGAGGTTAATGAGGTTTTAATGAATAGGGTAATTGCAGAATCATTATCAAAAAATAATTGATAATAAAGGGCTATTACCCGCATATAATCAAAAAATGTGGTTTGTTAGCCACCACTAATTAAAATTAACTTTCCTGTTTTTGGATCTTTATAAACTTGTCCTAACGATTCTAACCCATTTGCTTTTGCATTCGTTGGGTTTGAAAGTGATTCAGGCGCATCAACTAATTCAGTTCCTGTCGTTACTTCAATGGTTTCTGTTTTATTAGATTCTATCGAGAACTTTTCTTGTAATTCTTTACTTTGGGCAACTAAAGCTAGCATTAAGCCAAGTGCAAAAACTAACATAACATCCATTATATTAGCGAAGCCTGCGAGTGGGTCGGTGTCTTGTTCAGCAAATTGAGATGATTGCCACGATGATTTATTAGACATAATATTCTCCTAAATTTACTCAGCAGTTGCAGAAGTGATTTTCTGCCATGTTTGATCGTACCAACGTCGACGAATTCGACCTAGGGTATAAGCTACTAAACCAATCAATAAGCCAACAACTGTGGTATCGAATGCTACCGTTAACGCTGTCGCTAAAATATCGATGTTGCCAGAACCTAAGGCCGTTAATCCCGGACCTAAAGGGATCAAAGTGCCCATTAAACCTAAGATAGGGCCTGATCGCGCAAATAAGTCAATACGTTCTAAGCGTTTGGTAGCATGAGCTTGAAACTCTTGTTCAATCTCTGTGTGGTTTAATTTTGTTACTGGTGTTTTAGTTGAAATTAAAGCAGAATCAGAAGCCGAACCTTTTCTTGAAACTGAAAGAGCCGCTTGAGTAAAGGCTTTTAAAATATAATAACGCTCTGCAAAAGCTAAACCTAGCTCCCATAAAACACCTATTACGGCTAAAGCTAAAACAAAAATAACAGGATAAAGTAACCACCCAACAAACTGATGCAATAGTCCTAATATTATTCCGTATTCCATGTGCATGTTATTGCTCTCCTGTTGAAGATCTATGGGTTAAGCTTTTGGCTTTTGTTACTCCGCGATAAAAACCGAACAGTATAAAGGCGACAAGTATTAGAGCCAGCCACCATTGCCATGTTGAGTTATTTTCCGTTTCGCTTTCAGCTGTTTCGTCTGCTGGCTTTTGTTCAGCGCTAGCGGTGTTTGTATCTGTTGTTTTATCACTATCTGCGTTTTCTGGCGCAAGCTCCTCTGCTTTTAGTTTCAGCTCCGCAACTCGATGAACTTCCTCAGGTTCAACTTGTGTATCGTTACCTTTGGCTAAGGCGATAACTTGCGCGAGATCTTGCCATTGCTCGGCAGATAAATGTTGTTCTAACCATGGCAACATAGGATTGTCAGGATCTGAATGCCCACTGCCCGGTAAACCATTGGCTTTTACTAAACGTACAAAGCTAGCGGCAAGTTGCTCGATTGTGGCTTTATCCGCATCCCAAAAGTCTTTTTGAACGGCCACTAACATAATCGCAAGCATGTTACTTTTAACATGAGCGTTGTGGCCTTTTTCTAAAAACTGATCTAATTGAAGATCGTATCGATCGTCTATATAAACCGCTTTAACTTCTTCCCATGCCCAATCTCCTACTAATGTTGGATTGGTGACTTGCCAGCCCCATAAGTATTCAAGAAACTCACTGCCCATAGTACGAGCACCGGCATAGTCATGTTCCATTTGCGCTTTTAACCAAGCAGGATTTAAGAAGCGACCGCGAAGTTCTTGTCGAAGTGCAGGCCCTAAACGTTTCGTTTTTACGTTGTCAGGATCGGCATGATCAATAATATAATTCTTTGGTGGTTTACCCGTTAAGGTTTCTACCGCTAAGCTTAAGCCGCCAAGATAATCGAAAGCATCGTTGTTATCGATTAAGCCATAAAGGTTACTTGAACGACCAAAGTAAGTATTTTCCACATCACGTAAAACACGCTTAAAGGTGTTTTGTGCTGGCGTACCAAATGATGACAAACCATAGCTGTGGCCTAAACGTCGGGTATAAACTTTAGCGAGTTCTTCACGTTTTTCCCATGCGCCTGAGCGTTCTACTAAACGGTTAATACCTGCGCCATAACTACCGGGAGCATCGCCAAATACGCGTAAACTTGCGCTAATACCTGCATCTTTTGCGTTAAAGCCAGCGGCAAGTAACTCTTTAGCTTGAATCACCCAGTTAGCGGCTACTTGGTTAATTTTAAGTGATTCGTTACCACCTATGGCTTCTTTACCTAATACTTCTAATGCGTTTGTTAGTGATAAACTTAGCGCAGGGTAATCAGTTCTGATAGTGTCAGCACTGGCATCTATCGCCATTAAGGTGGCTTTGTCTAACAGTAGCATTTGTTGGCCGTATAAGTCGCGGAATAAGCCTGACGTGGTAAATACCATATCGCGACGTACTCGCTTTGCTTCATCACTTTGATTTTGCAGATCTTGGCGCTTTAAGCCTTTAACTAAACCTCGACTGTTCCATACAGGTTCAAGTCCTAACATGTCTAAACCAAAGGCGATCATTACGCCTTCATCGCGCACTACGTCAGACGCCCAAAGAATTAGCGCTTCACGTTTATCGGCTGCTTTTTCGTTATTTTCTCTTGCTGATTTTGCCATTTCTTGACCAAGCTGCCATGCAACTCGACTTGGAATTAACGAGCTATCAAGGGCATAGAAGTTACGACCTGTCGGTAAACTTGCTGGGCTTCTTATTGGATCGTTGCCTTGCCCCGGTGTGATAAAACCACCTTTTAAGCCATTGAGTAGGGCGGTCATTTCAGCTTTTGGTGAAGCGACTAATCTTGCTGTTATGTCTTTTTTCAATACGCTATCTTGGCTGTCTGCTCGGGTAAGCATTGAATTTAGCATCATTTCTACCGCATTTTCTTGCCAGTCTTTACCAAAAATATGTAAGCCTAATGGCATGAAACGTTCTTGTAAGTCGGTAAGGTAATGACCCACTTCGTGCACCATCATATCGTCGTCAACTTCTTCAAAACTTATGCCCATTACGGCAAGTTCAGCTGACATAGCTTGGGCGAGTTCTTCTTTGAGTTCGAGCTTGTCGACTTTCTCACGTATTTGTTTTACGAGTCTTTTAGCCAGCACTTCGTTATCAGTACCGTGGCTAGTTTCAAAGCTTTCTATAAGTTGTCTAAGTTGTAGTAACTCGTCGTAAAGTGGTGTGCTAGCAAGAGGTGGCGTTAGGTGATCTACCATCACAGCTAAACCACGACGCTTAGCTTGAATACCTTCGCCAACACCATCAACAATATATGGATAAACACCCGGTACATCGCCTGCGATAATACGCGAGTAATCGTCTGGTGCTAAACCTACAGAGCGGCGCGGTAAAAACTCATAAGTTGAATGGCGGCCTAAATGCACAAACGCATCGGCTTTAAATTTGTTACGTAAAAAGTGATAAAACGCTAAATATTGATGCGGCGGTGGAAAAGCTAAATTTGCGTGTAATAGCTCTTCGTTAATTTCCCAACCTCTTGGTGGTTGCGGACCAATAAAAATATTGCCGAAAGTTAAACCGGGCAAAAGTAGCTCATCATTAAAGGTCATTACTTTACCGGGTGCTTTGCCCCAGCCACCTAATCCTTCAATGCCGGTTTTTTGTAGCGCGTCAATAATTTTAGGCGCGTCACTCATACAGGTTTGTTGTTCTGGTGTTTTGATGACGTTTAAGTAACAGGTTTCTAACTGACCTAATAAGGCTAATGCGCGAGTGCGACCTTTGTGATCAACCCCTTCAAGTAAATGATGCATTTCTTCAACGGTATGATGTAGTGCATCGGATGCGAGTTTGCCTTTGTTTTGGCTAATGGCAGCGGTAAGTTGCTCGTGTAATAAACCAAACGGGCCTTGTTCCATTTCGCGCCGAACACTGGCGGGTAAGGTTTTAAACCAAGCGCTGTATTCGGCACTTGTCATACGTTCAATATGTTGGCTCATGGAAGCGAGAGCACCAGAGTCGCGTGGTAAATTTACGCCACGAGCTTGCATCATATCGAGTAGGTCTTCTTGTGATTTAGGTAGCTCGCCGGTGTTATAACCTGCGGCTTTTAATTGATTTAATATTTGCCATAACGATGCGGGAACATCTAAGTTATCGGCACCTATGTTATGACGCCCTGGAGGATGATTGTAATAAATAATCGCCACTTTTTTATCGACATTTTCTTTTGTCTGGAGTTGGTTCCAACGCTGTGCACGCGTTAATAACGAATGAATCGAGCTGGTTTCAGCGGTAACACCTTGTACACGAATACCTGTTAGCGGATCGTTACTGGCGTTTCCTGCCGTTGCAATAACTAATGGTTGGCTAGCACCTTGTAGTTCAGGCATAGCTACTTGGTAGTAGACTTTGTCTTGTGCTAATCCGTCTGACGAAAGCTGACGTTCAATGGCAGTTCGGTCACGTAGTTTTATGGCTTTGATAACAGGAACATTAAGTTGTGTGAGTAATTCGGTAACTTCTGAACGACCATCGCCACCACCAATTACAAAGTCTTGCAGCATGATCACGGCACTTAAACGATCTTTAATGGGTACTAATTGTTTAATCGCATCTACACCGGCTTTACCCCAAGCGGCGATAGCGCCTAAACATTGATTGTTATATTGAGTAGTGGCGAGATCACATATTTCGCGTAGTAGCTTAGTATCAGCAGGGCGTGCGCCACCTGCGTGATCAATTATGGCAACAACTGGTTGTTGGTTAAGCTTTGATAGTTCGGTATGGGTGAGTTGATTATAAAAGCTATTATTAATAACCCAACGTAATTCAGGTGTAGGAACTGGCGCATTGAATTTGATGTTTTCGCCTAAGGCACTAAAAATTGAAGCGAACATTTCAGCGCTGTTGTTGGCACCGCCTGCTTTCCAGTAGCCTCGGGTTTGTAGCCATATTTCTTTATTTGGGTATTGCTGTATTTGCTCTGCAAGGTCTTGAAGGAAATTCTCACCGGGTTGATTCTTAGCTATTTCTCGCATTTGTTCAGCATCAGGAAATAGTGGTGAGTTCCCAAATTGGCTTAATATAACTAAACGATGGTCGCTGTTAATAAGTAATTTAGGCTTTTTAAATTGTGTTAATAACGACTTTAAATTAGGAACGCTAGCACCGTATAAACCAAAACCTAAAATAGCTCGACTGTTGTTAATTAATGCTGAACGTTCTTCGGGTGATAACTCCCATAACTGCACATCGCTGCGAGCTTTAATGGCTAGCTGTTTTTGCTTGGGATGCGCGATATAAAATAATCGCGCGGCTTCGGCTATGGTTTCAGAGTTGCGTTGTGAAGCGAGTACGAGTAAATACTCGTCTTCTGCAGCAGAGCAAATAGAAGTAATAAAGAGTAAAGATAAGATCAAAAAACGCATAAATTCTCAAAGCCAATTAAAAATAAGGGAGAGAATTAAATAAAGAACAGCGGGTGTTTATTTGGTTCTAGGATTGAAGTAACAGTCTAAGCTCTATATTCGGATGACATAGAGTAAAGGCTAAAAATCTAGAAAGTTGCTGTGCTAAATTGAGTATTCTCGCTCAAAACAGTAGGTATCAGCATCATGTGTCTGGCTTATGTTATTGAAAATACATATTTTCAATAACAAATACAGTTGCGAGGACAGCTCCAGATTTATAACAAAAAAAGTGTTACTACTGGATTCCATGAGGCGCATTTAAACGATTTAAACATCAATAAAAATGAGCATGCTGAGAACAATGCCTTTTTACAGACTTCAGCTATTATTGTCAATAAAGCTATTTTTACATTCTCTATTTTAGTGATGAATGAGCAGATTAACATTGTTATCTTTTACTGTTTTATCTGTGTTTATTATTTTAATAATTTTCACAATTCATTACGTAAGTGACGTCGAAGTCAATATTTTTTAAATTAATTTGTATTAGTAGTTTTGGTTTTATATTACTGTTTATTAGGGTTTTTATCTGATTTGTTGTTGTGAGCCTAGCGACTTCTTTATTTTGTGTTATTGATACACTCTTGACATAAAAATGATTCCGAAGTACAAATATGGGTAAGGGCAATAAATAATCATTAAAACAGCCCTATTATTGTTCGCACATTTAACATGAATTTTTTGTACTTATTATTTTAAGTAGAGGATGAGGAATAACACATGAAGCCAGTTATACGAAATAAGCTCTTGAAAACCACATTAGCACTAGCGATTGCTAATACTTTTTTGAGTCAAGCCGCTTTAGCTGAAGAAGCTAGCGTAGAGAAAGAATCACATAAAATTGAAAAAATTGTTGTTACTGCCAACAGACACTCGCAAGACTTACAAGAAGTGTCATCTTCAATTACTGCATTAGGTTCAGATGATGTTGAACGTGCAGGTATTATTGATATAACTGGTTTGCAGCAAGTTGTTCCAGGATTAAAAGTAGGTAGCTCTGGTGGTGAAGTTAGACCCGCTATGCGTGGTGCTCGTACTAACGAAGTAGGGGTTGCAGGTACAGGTATTGCTGAGCAAATAGTCGGTATTTTCCAAGACGGTATTTATGTACCAACAACAACAGCGGGCATGGGGGCTTTTGTTGATATTGAACGTATTGAAGTATTACGTGGTCCTCAAGGTACACTTTACGGCCGTAACACTTTTGCGGGTAGTATTAACGTTATTACTAATCGTCCGAACATGGATGAAGTAGAAGGTAATATTAAAATTACTACGGGTGCATACAATCGTAGCGCTTATGAAGGGGTATTAAATCTTCCTTTAACTGATCACTTAGCAACACGCGTTGTTGTCGCTTCAGACCGACATGATGGTTATATTGAAAACCACTTTGTACCTGGTCCATCAGATGACCTACGTGAGAAAAATTCTTTTTACGCTCGTTCAATCACTCGATATGAACCTAGCCAAAATTTTAATGCTACTTTCCGTTTAGATTACTCAAAGAAAGATGCTAACTCTGAAGCTATTTGGGGTTATCAACAAATTGCGGGTTATTCATTAACAGAAACCAGCCCTGGAATTTATGACCCTGTTGCAACTGTTACTGAAGGTCATACTTATCAACCCGCTGATGTTGAACGTAATGATATTGGCCCATACGATGTATACCGAAATGGTATGTCGCTTGATAAGCAGGAAGCATTCTCTGCTACAGCAACATTAGAGTGGTACACAGATATTGCTGATTTTAAGTGGACATCAAACTACTCTGAGTTAAGTGGTAAGCAGTATTATGACAGTGACTTTAGTGATGGCGGATTAGATTTTGTTGGTGGTTTTGGCCGTCAAGATGATCAAAAAACGATTTCAACAGAATTACAAATCTCTTCAAATAATGAAGGCCCTTTACAGTGGATTGCAGGTTTATATTATTTCGATCAAGAAGCTGATTGGGAGTGGTTGTCGAGCGCAGATACTACAGGAAATGGTGTTCCAGATTCAATCGTTGTGCCTAGTTGGGGTAATCCAACTCACGATCCTCATACGTCAGATTCAATCGCTGTATTTGGTCAATTACGTTATGAGGTATCTGAGGACTTACGTTTAGTCGGTGGCTTACGCTATAACAAAGATGAAAAGAGTTTTACAGGAGATGATATTCCTGATTGGGATGATTCAGCCGTATTGTGGAAAGCTGCTGTTGAGTTTGACCAAAGTGATGATTTAATGATGTACGCATCTGCCGCTACAGGTGTTCGCACAGGTGGTGCTAATGATGGTCGTGTTGTTTCTCGTGGTGCGGATCCTCTTTATGATAACGAAGAAGTAACTTCTTATGAAATAGGGATGAAAAGTACCTTACTTGATGGCGAAATGCGTTTAAATATTTCGGCTTTCGTTAATGAATACGACGATGTTAAAGCACAGTTATTTGCTGTTGCATGTAATGATACTACTAGTACAGATACCGTGTTGGAATGTGTTGAAGCAGGTCAAACTCAAACCTTTGAATATTACGAGAATGGTGGAAGTATTGAAACGACAGGTATTGAGATGGATATGCAGTGGTATCCAACAGATAGCTTATCTATTAACGGTACGTTAACTTGGCTTGATGCTGAATTTTCAGATGACTATGCGGTAGGTAACGATCAATTACGTCCTTTATTAGCCTTGGGTAATTTTGAAGGTCGTCAAGATATTAACGATAATAGCAGTCAATTTAGTTTTGCTGGCTGGTCTCCAGCAATGGCACCAGAATACACTGTTGGTTTAGGCGTGACTTATGAAGCTGAATTAGATAATGGTGGATTTTTAATTCCACATCTTCAAGCGACATACTCTGACGATTACTATGCTTTTGATGTGAATACACCTGAAACTCGAGTTGATGCTCATGCCATTGTTAATGCACGTTTAACATGGATTATTAAAGAAGACTTACAACTTGATTTCTTTGTTAAAAACTTAACAGATGAAGCCGTGCTAACACGTGCAGTTGTTCATTCTCAAATTTTAGATGGCCAACCAATTAACTCAGTACAAGCTAACTGGAATGACCCTCGTACATGGGGTGCAAGCCTTAAGTACACTTTCTAAGACTTATCTAAAGTTTATTAGTTAAGCCCTTAAAAAACCGCAGAATATCTGCGGTTTTTTATGGACAAAGAAAGTTAGCTCGTAAATTAAATATAAGTCGTTAAAAATCAAAGTTTACGTTGCTTTGAAAATTATTACCTCCTCAACAATACTGATTTAATAGGAATGAATATGTCAAATACACTTGAAGTTGCTCATCAATTTTTTGATGCATGCGAAACTGGAAAAGGCTGGGATTTTTGTAGCAAATTTTGTCATCAAGACGCAACATTTTCATCACAAACATCTGCATTAGAAGGTATATCGTCTCTTGATGCATATTGCGAATGGATGAAAAACTTATTAATTATAATTCCTGATGGAAAATATGAATTAAAATTTATTGCCGCTGATGAAGAGCGAAATTGTGTTGCTGCCTTAGGGATTATAGAAGGCACCCATACTGGTGAAGGAGGACCTGTTCCACCAACAGGTAACTCCTTTATTGCTGATTATGCTTATAATATGGAATTCGAGAATGGGCTGATCAAACACATGACAAAAATTTGGAACGACACCATTAGTTTGCAACAACTAGGCTGGGGCTAAACATTAGAGCATTATTTTCTCCAAATAATGCTCATTTATTAGTGGTATGGGTATATACCATCAGCAAGATGCAGTTTCAGGACTTCTGAGCTAATCATGATCAAGGCACATTTTTTATTAATGGTTGCTCTTTAAAAACAGATGTAACGAAGAGCGTTTTTTGCTCAGAAGTCCCTAAAAGCTTTGTTCAAAAATTTATTTCTATCCAATTAATAAAATATTTGAACACCGTTCATCGCTTAATAATATCTGGTACAACTCATTTACATTTAGGCGTGACGGCTCAATACATTGAAAAAAATAATTTCTATTAAAGTAAAGTATGGAAATAATTTTTCTTTTTAATGACTTATTCTTGTTTAGATAATATGTTCTCGATATCATAAGACGAACATTTTGATGTTGTAGTACTAGCGTAAATTTTCTAGCAAGAGGCTTTAATATATTCATAGTTAAGCTTCTAAAAAGATATGACTGCCGGACCCTTTATTGTATTTAAAAATGTCAAATAGCAATGATCTATTTTTCCCTCAACGTAGAGTAATTATCGATGAAACCAATATTATTTCTTTTAAAAATGCCATTCGAAGATGGGCCAGAAAAAAAAATGTGGATATGCCCACCCTGTGCGCTTGTTGAGGGAGCTTTATTGTCAAATAAGCACTGGGAGGATGTTGTAGATATTCGCCGAGTAGATTTCCCAAGACCAAGAAAAGAGGTGATTGATATGTTAGGTGAAGAAAATCAAGGGCTTCCTGCACTAATAGTGGATAATGAAAATTTCCTTACAGACGCAAAGGAAATAATTAATTATTTAGCAAATGAATTTGGTGGAGCGGCAGCACTTCCGTAATTTTTAGTAAGCCGAATATACAAATCTTATTAATATACCTAAGCGCTCTGAAATATGCATCTTGATTGGTAACAGGTATAAATCGAGTATGTGTTTTATTTTTTGTGGAAATCGTATTCTATTTAGCTGCGAATAGGCAGCTAAATAGACAGTAAATAAATAACTACTTACTCGCTGGGTGTGGCTCTATATCAAAGCCCCCACAGAAGCCTTTATGATAATATTGCAATTAGGTTACTTTCCAGTTTTCTCTATTTCTTTTATTTGTTTATGTATTTCTTCTGCTTCAAAGGTTAATTCTGAGTAACTTTTTATGTCGCCATTTCTTTGGGCCTGCATGGCTTTTTCTAGTTTAGCTTCATAAAGTTTATTGAGCTTTTTGGTTGGGTCTGATTTAAATAGTGAAAACATTAAGTTTCTCGATAGCGGTAGTTAAGTAGCAATACGATTGAATCACCATAATAGATTACTTGTGGTGAGAATTAAAAAGAATGGGTCAGTTTTTCCTCTAATCTTCTCTTTAGTTTTTCTCTGTGGTTTAAAATCATTGTTTAAAGAAGGGGAGCTGTACACGGATAAGTTAATAATGAATTCGGTCAATTAACGCTATACACCTTTCTCTTGAACTCTTCTCTGTGGTTTAAAATCATTGTTTAAAGAAAGGAAGCTGTACACGGATAATTTAAAAACAAATTCAGTGGGTTAACGCTGTGCACCTTTCTCTTGAACTCTTCTCTATGGTTTAAAATCATTGTTTAAAGAAAGGGAGCTGTACACGGATAAGTTAACAATGAATTCAGTCAATTAACGCTATGTATCTTTCTCTTAATCTTTTCTCTATGGTTTAAAATCAATGTTTAAATAAGGGGAGCTGTACACGGATAAGTTAACAATGAATTCAGTCAATTAACGCTATGTATCTTTCTCTTAATCTTTTCTCTGTGGTTAATAAATTTTTTAAAAAGTAGAATTTTTAGAAGGGGAGGCGTGCTTGAATGTATATCGCTCTAAATTAAGAGCGATATACATTTAATGTTGATTCAGCGTTTATATTTATACAAACGGATAACTAAGGCCATATTGCTTGTATAAAGCTAACCAGTCTATTTGTAATTGTTCTTCTACAATATGTTTATTTTCTATAGTCAGCACTGAAATAACCGGCACACGAATACGCTTAATTTTACCGTTATCAATATAGTCGCCATCAATATGCCACTTTACTGCAAGTGAGCTTTCTGCTTTATCAACACATATGTTTTCTAACTGGCAATAACTGCGGTTCATACGATTATGTACTTTCAGTTGAAAGTCGCGTAGTTGCTTAAAACCTTCATGAGAGCCAAAGCCTGCTATTTGTATATGTGCATTATCGCTATAAATGTTTTTAAAGCTAGCGAGTTGTTTTCCTTGCCATATATTCCACCATTGATTTACCGTTTCGCTAATGCTGTTAGGTAAGTCACATACATCGTTAGGCGTGGCATGATAACTTTTAGGGTGTAACTGATGATCAAATTGACTGAGTAACAAAGGATCTGGTGTTGGCAGCGCATCAATTAAAACACTAGGCTCTTGCTGTAATAATTTGGCAAGGGCTAAGGTATCTACTACACAATGCAAACGTTTAATATGCTCGTTGTTATGCTCAAAGAAAAAAGTGATAGAAACGTTTTCGTTGTTACTTGACGATTCTTTCGATAGTTCTATATATAGTGCTGAAAAATTATCGCCCTGTATTTCTTGCTGCTTAGTTACTTGTAAAAAGCCAAATTGCTCTAAGCTTTTAAGCCATAACTTGTTTATTTGCATACTACCGTAAGCGGTAAAGTCGTGCTGTTTCCATGCCGTGCTGTGCAAAATACGAGACGATAACTGTGCTAAATCACCTTCTGTGTATAACGAGATAAGTTGATTAAACATCATTAAACTCCTTGTGCTAATAATGGTAGTGAATGACCCGACTCGCGGATCATATTAGCGTATAAAGAAATTTCATCGAATACGGTAACTTCTTTAATTATTTTCTGATTTTTTACTCGCATATGGGTACAACCTAATACAAAAAAGCGGTTACCTTTTAATGATGATAATCTGTCGATATGTGGGTTAAAGGTTCCAGCTACCGACCATCTAATGGCAATATCTATTGTGTCGTCGTCAAAGCCTGTTACGCCAATATGATCAATCGTCATTTTGGCGTCAGGGCATTGTGCTAACCACTGAATTAAGGTGCCGCTAATTTGAGCTAAACCTGTTGATTGTCTACCTCCTGGCCATTGATGCGCAGCCGCAACATGATAAAACTGCGTTAAGGTAGAAAATTGTTTTTGATTAAATAAGGTTTGCGCCCAAGCATGAACAAAGCTTTCAGTTGTCCAACTACTTTCGGTAAAGCTTAACTCTGTTCTGTGTTTTGCTTCGAGTACACGATTGTATTCACTGTTATACCATTCGTTAAAGGTATCGTTAGGTGTAAGGGCTGAAAAATGAATAGCAGCATCAATAAGATCAAGCCCTAATTGGCTGATCAAAAAGCTATTATCTCGCACTAACCATTCTTTAATTATTTTGTTTTCAAAACAAACACAATCAGCAATAGTCGTTACTCGTCCTGTTTTATTGGTGGCTAAACCAAAATCAGAATTACCTGTGTTGGTCATAATACTGGTAATTAAATGTGACGAATAATAAGTGCCGTCAGCTTCTTCTTTCCATATAACGTTTTCGCCAATTAAGCTTCTGTCAGGGAAAGCTGCAATGGTTTTTAGAGTGTTTTGAACCACTTGCTCAACACATTCAGAATATCCACCCAAGGTAAATACTGGGCAAATTTCGCCGTAATATCGGTAGCATAATCCCACATTTTTTTGTTCCCAAATGCGGTGAGTTATACGAATAATGTAATCAACAATATCAACGAATTCATCATCGAACCCTGTAAGCGCTTGTTGCTTGGTACCTGCTGGCTCTAACAACGTTGTTAGAGGTTGCCAATGTACCTGTGTTATTGATTTGTTTAACTTAATACTCATAGTTTAACTCGTTACTTTAAATGAATAGCTCAAAAGAGAATAAAAATACTAGGGTGAAAATGAAGAAGCCAAAGAGTGAATAACAGACTTTGTCGACCTTGCCTGGTACTAAATACCAACCATTTTCTTTTTCTGGTTTGCCACTATCGGCAAAGGCTTTAATTTGACCTTTAACGCTATAAGGCGAGTATTCAGCTTGTTTACCATCAATGGCAATACTGGCAATAATCGTAATAACAACGTTAACGAAAGCGCCTATAGCTGCGTACCAAGGCCATGCTACATCGGTGTAAATGGCGGTATAAGCAACAGCTAATACACCAACAAATGTGCCTACTAATAGCCCACGCTCCGTTGCGTGTTTAGAGAAAAAACCTAAACCAAACATCCCTAATTGTGCACCAACGAAATACGAGCCGACTTTACTTAACACTTCTAAAATAGAGCCTGAGCTGTGTAGGTGGTACATAATGGCAGGGAAAACAATTACCGCAGCCCAAAACACCGTGAAAACGCGCGATACCTTGAGGTAATGCTTATCGGTTTCATTAGGTTTGAAATACTTTTTATAAAAATCTAGCGTTGATACGGTAGATAAAGAATTAAATGCGGAGTCTAAACTCGACATAGAAGCAGCCATAACTGCAGCAGCAATAATACCCATTAAGCCAGGCATTCCATATTGAGAAGCAAATTCTAAAATAATGGTGTTTTCGTTTTCAAACGGTTTACCTTGATAATAGTTGTAAAACAAAATACCTAAAATAATGAAAAAGAAGTAAACAAAGAAAGCTAAAAATCCCATTAATAAGTAAGACTTTTTAGCATCACCAATGTTTTTAGCCGCTAGCGTACGTTGCACCATCATTTGGTTAGTGCCGTATACGGTAATATGGTAAAGAGTCATTGCTAATATACCTGACCAAACGGTGGTGGTATTGGCAAAATCGAAATCGAAATTAAGTGGATTGGTTTTACCTTGAGCTTTCAGTTGTGCAAGGCTTTCCATCACTGGGGTTGTACTTGTGTCGATAAGTGCGTACATAATGATACCTGCACCTAAAAACAGTATGCCCGACTGAATAACATCGGTCCAAATAACGGCGGTTATTCCTCCCATTACGGTATAAATAAGGGCTATTATAGTCACAATAAATATGGCGGTAATTTCAGGAATACCCGTAATAAAACTCAGTACAATGGAGGTCGCATAAAGTACCGCCGCTGAGCTCATAGTTTGCGATATTAACCAAATTCCTGATATTAACCCACGTGCTTTCTTACCAAAGCGTTTTTCTTGGTATTCGTAAATCGAGGCAACGCCAGCGTTATAAAAGAATGGGAAGAAAAAAGTAATTACCGCAATAATAACAAGTGGGTAATTAAGGTGAATAGCAATAACCGATAGGCCGTCTTTGTATGCCCATGCTGGCGCACCTAAAAAAGTTAATGCACTCACGTAAGTGGCAATAACAGAAATACCTATTGCCCACCAAGGGGTTGTTTTTTGTCCGAGGTAAAAGTCGTCAGACGAACTCACTTTTTTACTGACCACATAACCAAGAAAAAGGTTACCGAGTATATAAACGATTAATATCGTCCAATTTAGCATTCCAAATTCTGTCATAGATATCTCTCTTTAAGATTATATTGAAGTCTTATATTGTTACTCATTCTTCGTTGACTTCGAAGTCATTTAAACATAGCATTGTTTAAAATAATATGAAAGTAGATATTCAGTAAATTGAGTGGAAACATTTCATTTTAAGCATAAAATTAACCCAAAGGTTTAATGTAGCTGATAATTTTAACCTTATTATTTTTTTAGCTGTATTGGAAAATTGAGACTATAAATGACAAACGAACAAGAAAATAAAAACTTTATACTTGAGTATTATCAGGCGTTAGAAGCATCAACATCTGAAACAGTAGGTGATGTATTAGCTCAATATATGAGTGATGATTGCCAATGGTATGGCGTGCATCCATTTAATGAACAAAAAGGGCCGCAAGCTGTCAATGAGGTGTTTTGGCAGCCTTTTATGCATGCCTTTAAAAGCATTCAACGTCGACAAGATGTATTCATGGCTGGAGTTAGTGGTAACGACAAAGCTAACTGGGTAACGAGTATGGGGCACTTTATGGTGCAGTTCGATAAAGACTGGTTAGGTATTCCGCGTTCAGGCAGAATGGCTATGGTGCGTTATGCTGATTTTAACTGTATTGAAAACGGTAAAATTATACGCTCTGGTTTTTTCTGCGACATTATTAGTGTTATGAATCAAGTGGGTATTAATCCTTTACCGCAAGCAACAGGGCATTCATTTATTTACCCCGGCCCAAGAACTCATGATGGAATTCAGTTAGACGATAAAGATCCTGCTGAAGCTGAAAAAACCATGGCATTGCTCAATCAAATGATTGAGGACTTCTCGCAACTCAATAAAACGGCTAATGATAATTATCCACCTGAAATTTTAGAAAAAACATGGTCTAAAGACATGGTGTGGTACGGTCCTGCAGGAATAGGCGCTACTTATACTATTCCTAAGTTTCAAGAGCAGCATTCTTACCCGTTTAGGCAAGGGTTAAAAGACAAGGTATTTAATGGCCATATTTGTCGATACGCAGAAGGTAACTATGCGTGCTTCTTTGGCTGGCCTAATTTAAGCAGTACGCCTATTGGGGGCTTTTTAGGTTTACCCGGTGGCGACATAAGAGCTGACATGAGAGTGGTTGATGTATATCGTCGTGAAGGTGATAAGTTAATGGAAAACTGGGTCTTAATTGATATTCCTTATTGGTTAAAACAACAAGGTTTAGATATTTTAGAACGTAGTAGAAAAATTAATAACCCAAGTTAACGAGCGTTTATGCTTATTAAAGATATAAAAAAGGAAGCTCAATGCTTCCTATTTTGATTTTTAAAACAGCTATTTATGGTAAAGATTAACAGGCTTTACCTTGTTTTTGTTCTCTCATCATGGCAAATACATCAATACCCATTTGCATGCACATATCAATAATATCAATAGCGACCCAGTTTTCTTTAAGTAACTCACCTTCGCGGCGCCATATGTCCATAACTCGTAGCGATAATTCTTTATTGGTAGGTGGTAAACCTAACCAGCCGCCAACAGAATGTGTACCGTGCATATGTGGCCAACCACCTGTTGATACATAATTATTGTGTGCTACCAAGGTGGCTTTATGATCAACACTTCTGTCAGGGAAACTAAATACAAATGGTCCTTGATGATTATCTCTAAAGCCTTCAATACCGCGTGTAGTGCCTATTCCTGCAGGACCATACCACATAAAGTCGCTGTGCCAAAAGTTTTGTAATTGCATGCTGGCTAACGACTTTCCGTCGAAACGGCCAAGCTCATCAAGCATATCAATAACTAATTGTTGAGACTTTTGTGATTCGCTTTCATCTGCTTTGTTTGAATCGCCGTAGCATAAACCGTCCATTGTTGATGGCGGCATAATTAAACCATCGTGACCTAGGCTTTTTCTTAACGGGTTAACGCCTGCTTGGTTCATGGCATCTAAAAAGTCGAGAATAATAAAGCATTCTTTAACTTTACCTTCTTCTAGCTTTACCAGTTCGGTATAACGTAAATAGAGGGTTCTATTGGTAGCAGGTATATCAAGTAAATCTTTTGCAAAAGTACCTACAAAATAACCTGTACCGGCAATCCATTGTGCGCCTTGGTATTCACTTTCAATGTGAATAAAGGGCTTTCTTTCAATATCGGGTAGGGCGGTAATTAAAGGTTGCCAAAACTGACTTAACATTTGTGCTTTGTTATGTAGCTCGTTAATTGGAGCACTAACATTCCATTGCACATCATCAGCTACGTAAGCTTCAATATTATCGGCAGAAGATTTAAGTTGTAGATATAATTTATCTAGCAATGTTGTCATTTTATTTCTCCATCAAAAGTTTTACTTGAAATACATTTTTTGCAGAGTATCATTGAATGACTTCGAAGTCATAGTGTTTTTTTAGTTGAATTTAAATATTATGGCAAAGAGCCACAAGAGAGAGCAGCAATGGAACAATTACATACAAATCATAAAGCATTACTTAAACCATTAAGGCAGGCTTTATATAATTTTGATCGCGTATCCGTTTTAAATGAGTTGAACCACGTGTTAGCGTCTGATGCAGTGGTGAAATTATCTTATCCGTTCGAAACGTTACATGGCGCTCAAACTTTTTTCGATATAGCTTACCAGCCTTTAAATAATGCTATACCCGATCTAGAACGTAGAGAAACTATAGTCATGGCAGGCGATAGTGAAGACGGTAGTCATTGGGTTGGTATGTGTGGATATTACACAGGCAGCTTTGAAAAAAGTTGGTTAGATATTCCGCCTACAGGCCATCAAGTCTCAATGCGTTTTCATGAGTTTTACCGCATTAAAAATAACAAAGTGGTAGAAATACAAGCTATTTGGGATGTGCCAGAAGTAATGATACAAGCCAAAGCTTGGCCTATGGTACCTAGTTTAGGAAGAGAGTGGCATGTGCCAGCTCCGGCGACACAAGATGGCTTAAGTATTCAAGAAAATCATTTGTCAGCTAGCAGTATTAAGTTAGTTGAAGATATGTGTAACTCGTTAGGTAACTATGCCACAGGCGGTGTTGAAGCGATGGAACTTGAAAAGTACTGGCATCCTAAATGTAGCTGGTATGGTCCGTCGGGTATAGGAACAGGGCGAGGCATTAAAGGCTTTAGAAATTGGCATCAAATTCCGTTTTTAAATGGCATGCCTAACCGAGTGGGTGATGTTGAAAAAGGCTATTTATTTGGTGATGGAAACTATGTAGGTTTTACCGCATGGCCCGGTATGCAAATGACGATTAGTAACGACGGCTGGTTAGGTATAGCACCGGCTAATCAACAAATTACTATGCGCAGTTTAGATTTTTGGCGCTGCGAAAACGGTGTAATAAGAGAAAACTGGGTGTTAGTAGACATACTACATGTTTATCATCAAATAGGGGTTGATGTATTAGCGCGTATGCGAGAATTTAATAAAGCGCGTTGTTAGCATACTGCTAGATTTGAAGAGTACTGCAGGTGCAGTACTCTTTGTGTTTTGATCAAAGGATGATTAACCAAAAATAGCGCGCATTAAACCAATAGCTTGTTCTACGCTTTTACCACCTTTTACTTGGTTAATAAGTGTATCGCGCTTGCTGTGTAAATATTCTGGAATATCTTCCGACTCTAGCGCTTTATCTACTAGCATTTCAGCAGATTCTTTACTGCGTTTTTTAGGTGTTGCTCTTGATTTAGTCGCTGCTTTATTTAGCGCTTTATCACGAAAACGAATAAAGTTAGAGTTTTGCGCTAAATCAGCATCAGCAAATAAAAATAAATCAATTAATACCGCGCGGTTTTTCCATAAAGTGAGTTCTTTATTTTCAGCATCTACTTCTGTGCTATCAGCAACTGTTGGCTCAGCCTGATTCCACCATGCGAAAGTGTGCAAGGTTGCTATCATGTCTTGCCAGTATGATGAAAAATCAGTATTTTTAAATTTAGGGATCGACATACCTTGGCATAAAATATCTATTTTATTATTGTTTAATGCAATAAATTGGTCGGGTCTACGCATAGCTAATAAGCGTGTTGCAGCAGCTAATGGCGCTTTGGTCTTTTGTGGTTTTTCCGGAGCATACTCTTCAAAAATTTTCTGATAATCGCTAACAAAACTTTGGTAGTTTTCGTAAGTTACATCACCCGTTAAAGGAATATGAGCTAATGCAATATCAAATTTTTCTGGCGACTGTTCAAGTAATACGTGAAAAGCTTTGGCACCTTTAGTACTCGCAAACCATTCAATATCAAAATTATAAATACTATGGTCGTGTTCGCTTGTATGTTTACCTGCAAAAGCTAAACGGTCTTCTATCAGTAATTCAGCTAAAGGTTTTTCACGTATGCCATCAATATAGGTGAGTAAAAGTAAGCGTTCATCTAAAGCATGTATAGTGTTTTGCTGCTCAATAAAATCAACAAATATTGGCCATGGTGCAATACGAGCCATTTTAAACTGGCTAAGGGTAAAGCCCGCTTCAAGTACATCTTGCATTTTTTTTAATGGGACTAATTGTTCATCTTCAACAAGATCCATATTAAGATCTTCACGACATAATCTGATTAATTCCCCACACCAGCCTAAAAAATCATCTGGCCAATGTTCAACTTTTATCGCCATCAAATTTAAGCTCAGCGGCGGAACATATTTAAGGAAATTTTGATAAACCTGATTTTCAGCTTCAGACAATGGCATTTCTACGGGTAAAGATAACAACTTTTTCATTAAATTCTACAAACTCTAGTAGGAGGACTATTTTCAGTCATATTGGCTACAACAATGAAAATACAAAGGGGAATATGGATCATACGCACTTATCAAGGCATTGCAAATAATAGTAAAGCATAAGACCACACGGAAAAATGAGATTTAGCCCGAAATGATTATTTGCAATGAATAAAAGGCTTTTATTAAGGAGTAATAAAAACATATTGAAAAATAAACTAATAGAATCATATGTTTAATTTTTATTTAAATTTTTATGAAAAAAATTTGGAATAAACATCATGCACCAACCGTTACCTTAGTGAATTTACTAAAAACTCTCTGAGGACAACATTATGATGAATTTAACTAAAACAGCTTTATATATTTCATGTGCACTAACAACAACTGTATTTGCAAATACTGACGCAAACTTAACTTTTTCAAAAAACAGCAATACACAAGCTGAATATCAAGCAGAGCAAACTCAACTTGATACTTCGTCAAATATGCAAAACGATGCGAGTGCGTCATCTGAGCAACAAGTTGCAACAGATACAAATCAATCAGCACAAGCAAGCGAATCAACGCAAAGTAATAACCAACTTATGCTTGCAGACAATAATAGTCTTGATGCAAATGCTGATAAAGAGAACGGTGCAGAAGGTGGTGGCTCAGTAACAAAAGAGTCAACCACAGAACCTAAAACGGAAACGAAAGAAAACACCAACACAGCCAAAGCTAATTCTGAAAGCGAAACGAGTAGTGAAACATCAATGTCGTTAGATAGCGCATTGTATACTGAAACGTTAACGAAAACGGGTACACAATTACAAACTCAGTTAGGTGAAAGTCAAACCTTGTTGCAAGAGTCGTTAACATCAGGTGTTACAACAAGTCAAAACGTGCTCTTAGCAAGTGGCGAAAAAATAGACCTTGCTGTAACCGGTAGTGCGCAACAAGCTACAGCAATAGGTAATAATTTGTCATCAAGTGTTGAACAAAACACAAGCGTTATTGTAGAGCAAGCGATTGATCATACCGTTAATGCCAATTTAGCTGGCGAGTTATTAAGTAGCACAGAAGCACTCACTAATGCGGAAGTAAACAATGTATTAACGCAAACTATTAGCGCGACAATTAATGCCACTACTGAGCAAAGTGTGAATAGCAGCCTGACTCAAAATATATCAGACCAAATTAACAATGCAGTTGCCTTAACGGTTGATAACTCAGTAGACAATGCGATTAACGCTAGCTCAGGCTTAGGTATCTAATTTACCTCATAAAAAGGCGAGTTCCCCTCTCGTCTTTTCTTTCACTTTTTTAATTTTATTTATGCCGTATTCTGGAGCATCCACATGAAAAAACTTAACCAACCTTTAATCATTAGCACATTATTCGTTTCAGCGATTGCTAGCGTAGTGCATGCCGATGCTGTTGGCCTAACTTGGGAAATTAACAGTGGCCTAAAACATGACGATACGTTAACCGTTGCCGAGCTTGATCAAGTAAGCGAACAATCGGATGTTGCATTAACCTTGCAAGGCGAAGCAAAAATAAAATGGAAAATATCGCCTAAATTAACCTTAAAATCTAACTTAAGTTATCAAGTAAACGACTACCAAACTTATAACGATTATGATTTAAATTTAGCAAAAATAGCTTTTGATTTAGATTATCGTTTTACCGATGCAACCCTAGGTACTAGTTATTACTTTGTAGATGCCGAATTAGCAAAGGAAGATTTTTTACAGTTTAGTCAAAACAGTATTTATTGGTCGAGGTTGTTTGACCAACGTTATTTATTACGTGTTTCAGCCGACTATAAAAAGAAAGAATTTGCGAATTTAACTGACAGAGACGCAACAAGTTTTGGAGTTAGTAATCAACATTTTTTCTTTTTTAACCAAGCCAAAAGCTTTGTTTCACTCAACTTAAATATCGACAATGAAAACGCAAACAACAACCAGTTTGATCACCAAGCCTTAGGTGCTCGCGTCATGTATTCACATAGTTTTGAAGGTTGGGATCATAAACAACAAATACAGTTTGGCTGGCAGTTTAACAAAAAAGATTATCAACAAATAACGACCAACGAACCGTTTAGCCCTACGGATCAATTTGGCTCTAACGAGCAACCTGAGAGTAACGCACAAGCGCAACGTAAAGATAAAAGCCAAGTAGTAGACGCGCAATGGATATTCAACATAACACCCAACTGGTCGCTCAATACTAAAGTGGAATACGGTCATTATGAATCAACAATTGCTTCGTTAAATTACGACGAAACAATTAGTACGTTATCGATAAAAGGAGTGTTTTAGTTATTGCTGAGCTGGAATCTGGTAAAGGAGTAGTACGGGAGCTTATTGAATAACGCTGATCTTCCCAACTAACGCATACGAACATTATTTTTAAAGGCAAACTACCGACAAAAAAATACTAAAACGCATTAACTTGCTTATTAAAGACATTCAAAGAACTCCCTATGAGGGAATTGGAAAACTGGAACCTTTAAAGCACGGCTTATCTGGATACTGGTCTAGGCGAATAAATGACGAACATCGAATTGTTTATAAACAATTCGATGATTCAATTCTAATTGCCCAATTGCGTTATCATTATGGGGTATAAGGTTTGGATAAATAGAATAAATTGTGAAGTAATAGCTTACTGCTTTAATCCCCTAATCGACCATAACCAAATAATGGATCGTGACCTTTCTCTCCTAAATCGACAGCTTGTTGGGTTAAAAGCTGTAACAAGTCATCTTGTTTATTTTTAAACTTTGCACACGCGGCATAAGCCGTTACTACGGGTGCAGCCATCGATGTTCCGCTTTCGTAGCCAAAGTCTCCAGACAAACGGGCCGTTTTAACTGAAACACCACGCGCTGAAAAATCAACATAATCACCTCGGTTAGCCCAGCGATATAATTTATTATTTTTATCAACAGCCGTTACGCCAATTACATTTTTATAAGCTGCAGGATATAAAGGTGGTGAGTGCGGTCCTTCATTTCCTACGGCCGCAACAATGGTAATGTTTTTGGCTAAAGCCGATTCAATTACCGTAGCTAAAATAGCGTTGTTTGGCCCAGCTAAACTCATATTAATCACTGAAACGTGTTGCTCTAATAACCAATTAATACCCGCCACTAAACTAAATAAATTCGCTCCTTGGCTAAAATCGCTTTGGCCATAAAACACTTCAGCGGCAAATAACTTAGCATTAGGTAATAAAGCGGGTAGTTGTGGCGAACTGCTTATTAACAAGGCTGAAACGGCTGTGCCATGAGCTTTAGGTGGGGTTAAATTAGTAGGAACAAAACGTTGTCGTGTTACCGACTTATTCTTAAATACAGGATGTTGAACATCTATTGCGGTGTCCACCATACCTATAGATAACGGTGCTAAACAAGCTGTACTTGTTATGTTAGTTTTATTTGCATAAGCAGGGATCTTAGTTTGGTTTAGCTCTTTTAATGATTGCGTTTGATACACGTAATCGCGTGTTAGTTTTTTATGTAACGATACAGGTAGTATGGAAACGATTTTTTCAGCGCTATCAAACGACGCTTGTACTTTAAATTGCACTAAGGTTAATGCCAAAGCATTAAAGCTTTTAGTGTTTACTATTTCAATACGGTTGTTTTGCGCGAGTTGCTTTAATTGTATTAACTCTTGTTGAGAGCTCATAACTAACCATTGGCGTTCTATGGCGCGCCAACCGTTTTCTACTTCAACATCTCTAAAGAGGATTTTGCCTGCGTTGTCTAAAATATTGAGGGGCTCGGTTAAATTACCCACGGGCAAAATTAAAGAACTTACTTCGCCTTCAGGTAATTTTATTAATAATTTATTTAGGTTAGTTTGTTGTGCTGCCTTCTTTCTTATTTCTTCTGCTTTTTTATTAATAATATTATTCTGGCGATTAATGACTCTATCGTTCAATATTGAATTTTCTATACTTGACAGCGGTTTACCTAATAATCCATCTGCCTTAAGTGAAGTAGGTAGTGTTATACTTATGCAGAATATTAATACGGCTTGCCTAATATTTATCATTGTTTTTCCTATAAAATTTGCGGGCTGTATTAAGAAAACGTATTAAAAGTAAAAAAATTCCAAAAATTTGGGAATAAACTTCATTGTCATTCGTCTACCTATTATACCCGTTATCATTCAAGATGCAGGTTTCAGTGGGAACGGGTATATAACGGAGAGATTAAATGAAAAATCAAATAATTGCTTTAGTACCTATGATACGTCGATTTGCTTATTCGCTAACGGGTAATCAACACGATGCAGACGATTTATTACAAAATACCATTGAACGCTTATTAACTAAAGGCGTGCCTGAAAACGTTGAGTTAAATAAATGGATGTTTCGGGTTTGTCGTAACTTATGGATTGATGAATATCGTTCTCGTAAAGTGAGGCAAACTGCGGCAGAATCACCAGAGTTAACCGATGGTCAAATAGTGAATGACGAAAAGCAGCAAACCGATAAAATTAGCCTACAAGAAGTTAATAACGCGATGGACATTTTACCCGACGAACAACGTTCAATTTTGTCTTTAGTGGCTATTCAGGGCATGTCGTATAAAGAAGTTGCTGAAACTTTAGAAATACCCATAGGAACCGTGATGAGTCGACTATCTCGAGCGCGAATTAGTCTTAGCCAATGTTTAAATAACAGCACAGGAGTAATGGCATGAATAACGATACCTTTAGCGATGAAACTTTATCTGCCTTTTTAGATGCTGAATTACCAGAGCAACAAATGGAGCGGATCAGAGCTGCATTACTTGAAGATGATAACTTAGCTAACCGCCTAGCTGATTTAGCTATGGTTGACGAAATGATTGCGAATGAATACGACAAAATTAATCAGCAACCATTACCTGCGGCTATTAACGAATTACTCGCGGCAATTCCTGAAGATTCAGCTCCAGTAGAATCAATAAAAGCTGCTGAGCAGTTTACTGATAAAGCGCAAGCGGCGAATAAAGCAAACCATACAAATAACGAAAGTAATGTGGTTAGCCTTTGGCAACGTACTAAAAAATCAACCAATAAACCTTTTGCTATTGCGGCAAGTGTTGCAGTTGCTGCTGGGCTTTTTGCAACAGTATTTACTCAAAGCAATACAGGTAATAGCTGGCAAGAGGTTGTTCAAATATTAGAACAACAAACCAGTGGTAATGAACAAGTATTATCAAATGGACAAACGATAAAAACACAGCTTACTTTTACAAATCAGCAAGGTGATTTTTGTCGTCAGTACGACATTAATAACGAGCAAGATGTTGAACATAGTATTGCTTGTAGAGTTAACCAACAATGGGAATTAAACTTAACGGTAATAGAACAAAAACACTCAACTCAAAATTACCAAACGGCTACGTCAACGAGTTTGTTACGAGAACAAATAGATAGCATGGCAGTAGGTGATTTTTTAGATAAACAGCAAGAACAACAATTTATTAATAACCGTTGGAAAAAATAACCAGATATACCCGTTACCATTCAAGATGCAGGTTTCAGTGGGAACTAAAAACAATTTAGGCACAGATTTTACGTTCCAAACAAAATCTAAGTACATACATCCATGTATGCAAGGCATTAAGTTTACGTCATGGTTATTCCCTTACTAAAGTTAATAACGAAGCATAAATTGTTTTTAGACCCATCGAAGAAGCGCTTGAGCAAAATCACTTCTTCGTTAATGCTTTTTATAAGGGAACGACCATTATTACAAAGCATTGCCTTGAATTGATATCGCTCAAGTGCTCTGAAATAGCCTCTTGATTGGTAACGGGTATAAATCACACGAGGAAAAAACAATGAAAAAAATTATCATGTTAGTCAGTATGGTCGGTTTACTTGCCGCTTGTGCGTCAAGCCCTGAATACAGAGCAGCAAAAAATAACGGTGTTGGTTATCAAGAGAGCATTTTGAACCAAGATAAAATACGCGTGCATTTTAAAACACGTACCGACAATAAGCTAAAAGCGATTGATTACACCTTTTTACGCGCTGCTGAATTAACGGTACAGCAAGGCTACGATTGGTTTGTTGTAACGAATCGCGATGTAATTATTGACGGACAAAATCAACCACGAAGCACTATACACACAGGTATTGGGACTCGTCGAGATTGTGGTATTTACGGTTGTAGCAATCAACCCAGTACACATTTAGGTATTGGCTTTAACTTAGGCGATCAAGGGCAAGAAATTGAAAGCATTATCGATATAAAACTAGGTAAAGGTGTTCGCCCAGAACAGCAAGAAAGCTACGAAGCCCGTGAGATAATCACAAACATGCGCGCTAAGTATGAGTTGAAAGGTGAGCAAACGAATTAATCTCTGTTCAGGATGATAAGTTGAACTAAACAGCTGTTTTATACCCGTAACCATTCAAGATACACTCTGAAACTGAATTTTGATTAGTAACGGGTATATGAGCGGATTTTTAAAGCAAAACAATTCAATCCTACAAAGGACAGGCATGAGGAAAGCTGTTTATTTAAATTTTTTAAAACTTTCAGCTTGCTTTATTGTTAACATTTAACTATTGATCTGTAATAGCAAGAAAGGCTATAGTCGAGAACAATATTTGTGCTTTATTTAAGCCATTCCAAGGTTAAATAACAAATTAGATTTACGAAAATAATCAAATAGAATTTATCTATAACAATAAAACTAGGAGAGTAATTATTATGAATCAAAGTAATCGGGGCGTTATTTATAAAGGACCAGGTAAAGTTGCTGTTGAGGGAATTGATTTTCCTAAGTTATCTATAGGTAAACGCAAGTGTAATCATGGTGTTATTTTACGTGTATTAACGACTAACATATGTGGTTCAGATCAACATATGGTGCGTGGTCGTACTACGGCTGAATCAGGGTTGGTATTAGGTCATGAAATTACTGGTCAAATTATTGAGTGTGGTAGTGACGTAGAGTTTCTTCATGAAGGTGATATTGTTTCTGTTCCATTCAATATAGCATGTGGTCGTTGTCGTAATTGTAAAGAAGGCTTAACAGGCATTTGCCTTAATGTTAATCCAGCTCGTCCTGGTGCCGCCTATGGTTATGTTGATATGGGTGGTTGGGTTGGTGGCCAAGCTGAATATGTTATGGTGCCATACGCAGATTTTAATTTGTTGAAATTTCCTAATTCAGATCAAGCCATGGAAAAAATACGTGATTTGACTCTATTATCTGATATTTTCCCTACAGGTTTTCATGGTTGTGTAACCGCTGGCGTTGGTCCAGGTTCTACAGTCTATATTGCTGGAGCAGGACCTGTTGGTTTAGCTGCAGCAGTGTCAGCACAGCTGCTAGGTGCCGCTTGTGTTATTGTTGGCGACATGATTGAAGATCGTCTAGCACAAGCAAGAAGCTTTGGTTGTGAAACCATTGATTTACGTGAAGATGGCGACATGGAAGATAAACTGGAAGTTATTTTAGGTGAGCGAGAAGTCGATGCTTTTGTTGACTGTGTTGGTTTTGAAGCACATGGTTGTGGATGTAATCATGGAAAAGAAGCTCCAGCTACTGTACTTAATTCAGCGATGCAAATTACGCGGGCAGGTGGTCAAATTGGTATTCCAGGCTTGTACGTAACCGAAGATCCAGGTGCACAAGATGATGCGGCTAAAATAGGAGCATTGAGCATGCGCTTTGGTTTAGGTTGGGCTAAGTCACATTCATTCCATACAGGTCAATGTCCAGCAATGCGTTATCAGCGTCCGTTGATGCAAGCTATTTTATTTGACAAAGTTAAAATAGCTGATGCTGTTAATGTACAAATGATATCTCTAGATCAAGCGCCTGAAGGCTACGCTGATTTTGATGGTGGGGCAGCGAAGAAGTTTGTTATTGATCCTCATGGTTCATTCATTTAAGACTTGTTGAGTTAGAATTACTTATCGAACGTAGTCATGTATTCTACGTTGTTACTAAAATAAAAAACGCCTCTCAGGCGTTTTTTATTTTATACGTTTAAAAATTTTCCATGAAATAAATATTATAGATATTGCCAGAGGCTAATAATTTAGACTGTTATTGAAATGACTTGAATATACTCGTTGCAGAATGCAACATAATCATTATGTTAACGGGTATATAATTAAAAATTGTGTAGAGAATATGGTTTGATTAAAAAAACTCATCTTATAATGGTTTGTTTAGCTCTAACGCTGACATCATGCACTTATCTAAAATATTCAGCCATTCAGGCTGAGTATACAAAGCTTCAAAATGCAGATCCCAGTCAAATTAATCTAAAGCATATGTTAGACCAAGAAACCTTTTTTGTTTGGGGGAAATCAATAGCTCATTCAAATAATTATGCTAATACCCCTATAGCTATTGCTGCGTATTCTAGCAAATTTAAAAACCGTGAGCGAGTTGACACAATGTTCTTTAAAAGAACCAACACGCATTATGGTTTAAACCTTCCTGAAGGTGAGTACACCTTACTTGTTTATGCCGATATAAATAAAGATGGATTGTTTCATCAATCTGAAATAGTTGGTGAGAAAGCGTTAGCTTTAAATACAACAAACTTTCCAGACAAACTTGCCAAGCAAATAGATATAAAGCTGATAACAAGTTCTAGTGTAGATTGGGCCGAGAATATTGTAACGCCTAAAATCATTGAGACAGAGCAATCCGCGTATTATCCAGCGGGAAGTATTCGCAGCTTAGATGACCCTATGTTTGATGAAAAAATTGCCACTATGGGTATGTACGATCCTGCTTCATTTTTAGAAAATGCAAAAACTATGTTTTATGCCTTAGAAGAAAATGTTGCACATAAAATTCCTGTTATTTTTGTTCATGGTATTGGCGGTAGCTCAAGATCGTTTAAACCCATTATTGAACACATGGATAAAAATCGTTATCAAGCGTGGTTTTTTTATTATCCTTCTGGTGGCGACCTTGATCAATTAGCCGACTTTTTTTACAACATTTTTCTCTCAGGAAACGTTATTCCTATGGGGGATATGCCTATGGTAATAGTTGCTCATAGTATGGGAGGCCTTGTAGTACGAGAAGCATTTAATCAATACGAAGGCAAAGTAAATGAAAATAAAGTTGAATTGTTTGTAAGTATATCAACTCCATTTGGTGGTCATCCTTCGGCAGCTGCAGGTGAAAAGCACGGACTTATCGTATTACCTTCTTGGCGAGATTTAAATCCAACAAGCAAATTTATAAAAGAACTCTATCGAAAACCATTATCTAGACTTGTAAATCATCAGCTTTTTTATACGTTTAATAACTCAGGTATGTTGAAGTTAGGCGAAAACAGTGATGGTGTTGTACCGTTATCAAGTCAGTTGCATCCTGAAGTACAAAAGCAATCGCGTGGGCAATTTGGCTTTAACAGCGGCCATGTAGATATTTTAGAAAATAAAGACATGATCTTACACCTATTGAAAAGCATGTCTGGTATTAAGAGTATTTTTCCTGAATCACATTTAAAGATACTCGTTAATGGTGGCTTCGACGTTAATTTAACAAATGATTACAGCCTTCGTAGCCAGCATTTAATTAGTTATGCGGGTAAATATATTGTGATGTTAGTTAAAGGCATGCTCAAACCTATTAATTCGCAGCAAGAGAGTTACATTAAAGCGATTAGGGGAGAAGTGGAAGCAACTACAGAAATGGAAAAAGAATTTATAAAGTTTATGAGGGAATACCCTGAAATAGTTGATAGTGTTTTATAAGAGTAACTTTGTACTTTAAATTAGAGCAAAAAGATAAAGCTAAATCTGAGTTTAATAAAATATTGCCAACGAACCTTTGTTTGTGCATCGCTATTTAAGCAACTATTATTTGCCTCTGAATGAGGCGTTAGGTTTACAAATTTTCAACTAAGGAGTGGTTATGTTAAAAAAAATAAATATCTTTATTTTAGTTATATTTATGTCTGGATTTTCATTTGCAGAGGGTGTGATTGATAAAGAACAAGTTCTTAATATTAATAGGGAGATATATCAAGCACTATTAGATGGAGATATATCTATTATCGAAAAATATATATCTCCAGAATCTAAGATTACTATTGATTTTGATCCTGCATTAGATAAAGGGGAAACAGAAGTCTCATATGATAACTATTTAAAAATGGCTAAAGTTACAATGTCTATGATGAAAAACCCTAATGTAAATATTGAATATAAGGAGGAGATAAAATCAGCCTTTTTAGATACCAAGAACAATCAAGTAATAGTCAAATCAAGAAGTACCACTATTAGTGAAATGATGGGGATGAAATTAGAAGATATATCAGAAGATGAAAGTGTTTATGGGATTGTTAATGAACAAATAAAGTTAATATTGTTCAAAAATAAATTGATTAGCTCTAAGCCAATGAAATAAACTTACAATTTACTCAAAAGGACTAAAATGGTTGGCAAAACGTTATGTGTTTTACCAATATTTATGGTTATTTAACCTAAGGATTTAAAAATGCTTAAGAAGATGATTTTATCGGTCAGTTTATTATTATCATGTAATGCATACTGTGCGGATTTCCCTAATGTAGCGCTTACTGCTGAGCAGTGTGAAGATTGGATTTATACCGAATATTTAAGTTTAACTGAAGATAATAAAAAGGTAGTTAAAAGCTCTTGCGCTAAACGATATTCTTCGGAAAATGGAATGAGTAATTGTACTGTTTTCGAAGGCGAAGATTTCATTAAACACTTAAAGAAGCTTGCTAAAGCACAGTGCAAGGAAGAGGAATAAACACTTAGCATCAACTTGGACATGATCAAAAAAGGAACATTTTTATGTTCCTTTTTTATTTTTAAAGCGATTACTTGTACATACTTTACTTTTTATTTGTTACTCTGCTCAATGGCTTTACTAAATGTTTGCTCTAACTGAGCAGCACCACTTAACATAAACCCATGATCTGAGCTTAATAAAAACAAGCTGACGCCGGCTTTTATCCAACGAGGTAACTCGGTTAAATCACCAACAAACATGCCGCAATTTTTATTGTGTTTTTTACATGCCGCTACTATTTTTTCTACCGCGACCATAACACTTGGGTGGCTAGCGTCTGTTTGTTGTAAGGCTACGGTTAAGTCCATTCTGCCAATAAAAATACAGTCGATTCCTTCTACTTGGCAAATTTCGTCAATGTTATCTACTGCTTCAAGATCTTCTATTTGCGCGATTACACAGGTTTCGTTTTTATTGGCTAATAAGTTTTCAGGGAGTTTATTCGTGGTGTATCCGGCAAAGCGTGTTGAGCCAGCATAGCCTCTACCATCTGGGCCAAAAAAGCATTTTTTAACAATTCGGCGAGCATGTTCAGCATTTAATACATGAGGAATAACGACGCCGTCGGCACCAGTGTCTAGCGCATTTAAAATGGTTGAGTTTTCACTGTCTGGAATACGAACTACCACAGGCTTTTTCTTCGACTTCGCTGCTAAAATACAAGTGTCTAAATCGCCACGATCAAAAGGAGCATGTTCGGCATCTAAGCATAATACGTCTAAATTAGTATGAGCTAATACTTCGGTATTATGAAAATGTGTGCTTTTGATAAAAGTACCTAATAATGGTTTTTTCTGCGCTAACTTTTCTTTTAAATTCATGATTATTTCCTAATGTTACGCGTTATCGGGTGATAAATACCAAAGTGTTAATGCATGAGATACTTTTTCAGCTTGCTCTAAAGGTGAAAAGTGTGCGCATTCATCCAATAATAATAAGTCACTGTTGGGTAATGATTTATGCATATATTGTTGATGCTCTACGGCACATATTTTGTCTTGTTTACCGCTAATAATAAGTATGTCGGCATTAAGTTGCTCAAGCACATTAAGCGTATCAGGTCTGTCTTCTATTGCCATAGCTTGTGCAGCAAAGCATTTTTCACCAAGAGATAATGCCATATCAAGAATTAACTTCTGATGATTTTCGTTTTGCTTATAAAGGTAGTTAGGCATAAAGGTATTTTTAATTAATTCGGTTAACTGCCCGTCGGTTGCTTGTTTTATTTGTGCGGCGCGTCCGGCTTTTCGTTCAGGTAAGTCGGCATGGCAATTTGAATTAACTAAAGCAAGTTTAACAATAAGATGAGGATGCGTTTTAGCGACTTCTTCAGCGACAATACCGCCCATTGAAAAGCCAATAATAGCGCAGGGTTGATCATTTGTTGCTTTTATAACGAGAGCGGCCATTTCTGCGAGAGTGGCTTCTTGCGTAAATTGCACCACAGATACATGGTTGCAATGCTTTTTTAATTGATTAATTTGGTGGGTAAACATGGCACCTGTACATAAGGTGCCGGGTAAAATTAATATAGGTAAAGAATGCATCTAAAATAACCTAGTTAAGGTCGCTTTACAGAATTCCCTTTAATTAAGGTGCCCGTTAATACACGAGCTTCTGGCGGCGAATCAGAGTTTTTAATATGCTCTAATAACATGTCTACAGCTGCTTTTACCAATTGCTCTACCGGTTGTTTTATGGTGGTTACTTGGTAACTCTGCCAAAACGAAGAGGCGATGCCGTCAAACCCTACAACAGACATATCGTTTGGAATATGTATGTTGTGGTTTTCTCTTATTTCGTCAATTACACCTATGGCCATTGTATCATTACTACATACTACAGCATCGGGAGCAGGGTGCTTTTTCAACCACTTAGCAAGGCAATCTCTGCCCGACTGGTAGGTGTAATCGCCGTAAAGAACATGAACGTTTTTTTCACCCATTTTTTCTAGTAAATCAAGGGTGATCTCTCTACGTTCATTGGCTACATCAGAATCTGTTGGTCCTGAAAGCACTAAATAAGACTGAGGATTATTCAGCTTTAATTCAGCAAGCAGTTGTTTAATACCTTGTTCGTGATTACAGCAAACTGTATTGGTTGACGCATCAGGAACATTACGGTTATAGAGCACAACGGGTACTTTATGTTGCTCAAATTGGGCTAAGCGTTGGCTTTCAAAATGAGCAGCAAGTGCGATAACGCCATCTACTTGGAAGGTCCAGATTTGTTCAAATAAATCATCTACACCATCGGCATCATCTAAGGTAAATAATAAAACTCGCTTATTGCGAGCCGCAAGTTGCTTACTGACTTGCGAAAGTACTTCAGGATAGTTTTCGTTTGCACGTGATGAAACAATTACAGCAACCATGCCAGACTGTTTAGTAATTAACATTCTGGCGATAGCATTAGGTCGATAACCCATTTTATTTGCGGTTGTCATAACCTTTTCACGTGTTTTTTGCGAAACACTTAACCCTGGTCGAAACACGCGTGATACGGCTGATTGTGATACACCAGCCTCACGCGCGACATCATAAGAAGTTACTTTTTTATTTTTACTCAATGTTTATCCTTTATATCTTCTCAAGCGAATATCTGCTTGCTCCTTGTGGCCAGCAAACCCTTCAACAGCACAAAGTCTTGAACAATACTCGCCCACAACAACTGATGCTTCTTCTGTAGCGCTTTGAAATGTACAGGTTTTGATAAATTTACCTACCCATAATCCGCCAGTATAACGCGCCGCTTTACGAGTTGGAAGCGTATGGTTTGTACCAATACATTTGTCGCCGTAAGACACGTTAGTTTCAGGGCCCAAGAATAGTGCGCCAAAGTTACGCATGTTTTCTTTAAAGTAAGGAATATTCTCTGTCATTATTTGTACATGCTCAAAGGCTAAGTCGTTAGCAACTTCGATCATTTCTTCGTAGGTGTCACATACAATTACTTCACCGTGATCTTTCCATGCTGCACCTGCAACTTCTGCCGTAGGTAGAATAGTTAATTGTCTTTCTATTTCTGCCATTGTATCGCGTGCTAGTTTTTCACTGTTGGTTAGTAAAATAGCTGGTGATGTAGGACCATGTTCAGCTTGGCCTAGAAGATCGGCTGCACATAATTCACCATCTACACTTTCATCTGCAATAACTAATGTTTCAGTTGGACCAGCAAATAAATCGATACCCACACGACCAAATAATTGACGCTTAGCTTCAGCAACAAAAGCATTACCTGGGCCAACAATCATATCTACTGGTGCAATGGTTTCTGTACCAATAGCCATTGCAGCAATCGCTTGTACGCCACCAAAACAATAAATTTCGTCAGCGCCGGCTAAGTCCATTGCTACAACGATAGCTGGTGAAGGTCTTCCATCAAATGGAGGAGCTGCAGCAATAACACGCTTAACGCCTGCTACTTTTGCTGTTACTACACTCATATGAGCAGACGCTACGAGTGGATATTTACCACCTGGTACATAACAGCCTACGCTTTCCATAGGAATATGCTTGTGACCTAAAATAACGCCCGGTATTGTTTCTACTTCAACGTCTTTCATTGAGTCACGTTGAATTTGAGCAAAGTTACGTACTTGTGTTTGTGCCCATTTAATATCTTCAATTATGCTGTCATCGAGTTCGTCGTAACAGGCTTTGATTTCTTCTGCACTCAATCTGAATGACTTCGGATTCCATTTGTCGAAAGTCGCAGAATATTTTGCAACCGCTTTATCACCATCAGTTTCAATGTCTTCGATTATGTTTTCAACAGTGTTTTTAACTGATTGTAAATAATCCTTTTTTTCTTCTTCTTGCTTGCCTTTTTTAAGGTATTTAATCATTTCAATATCTCCGGTTTTATTGACGTATATTAAGGTTTACTTAATTATTTTACTTGAACTTAAGTAAATCCTACGTAATAATGACTTCGAATGCAATAAATGATTTCAGGAAGTAAAACGATGGGTTTTGATAAAAATTTGTTCACTAATAAAAAAATACTAATTGCAGGTGCAGGTAAAGGCATTGGTTTAGCTTGTGCGGCTATGGCGGCTGAATATGGCGCTGATGTTATTGCTGTAGCAAGAACAGAAAGTGATTTAGATAAACTTGTTGCACGCTACCCTGAAAGAGTCACTCCATGGGTAATGGATGTTACCAGTGAAGATTTTTATCAAAAATTACGTGAATTACCGACTTTAGATGGCCTAGTAAATAACGCGGGTATTAATCGTGTTGGTCCAATGGAAGAGCAAAGTAACGAGAATATAGATGCGGTTATCGACTTAAATATTCGTACCCTTTATAAAATATCTCAAGCGGCTATTACGCCTATGAAGCATTCTAAAGCAGCATCTATTGTAAATATGTCGTCACAAATGGGTTTTGTTGGCTCACAAGGGCGTACCTTGTATTGCATGAGTAAACACGCAGTTGAAGGCGTAACTAAAGCCATGGCTGTAGAATTAGCCGATCATAATATTCGTGTTAATACCGTGGCGCCCACTTTTGTTTTAACTCCCATGACTGAGCCTATGTTTGAAGACGAAGATTTTAAAAACTTTGTGTTTAATATGATCCCTCTAGGCCGTTTAGCCAAAGTAGAAGATATAGCCAATAGCTGTACATTTTTGTTAAGTGATTTAGCGTCAATGATCACTGGCACTAGCATTAAAGTCGATGGCGGCTGGACAGCACGTTAATCAATAAAACAACAGATGAACATTGTTCATTATATTATTCCACATTAAAAATTAGGATATAAAAGATGAAGTTAGCAGATAGATTAATTAGATATGATGACTTAAAACCTTGCACTAATGCTTTTATTGATACGCGTAGCCCAGGCAGTGACAAAAAAGAAAACTTTACTTTAATTGGCCCCGGTGTGGCTGAAAACCCAGACCAACATATACATATTTCAATACCACATGGCTTTAATATTGGTGGTGCACGCCAACCAGCAGGGTGTTTAAATTCGCAACATAGTCATTTAACCGAAGAAGTTTTTATTATTCATAACGGTACTTGGGCTTTCATGAGTGGTGTTAATGGCGACGACGGAAAAATAATACTCACTGAAGGCGATATTATTTCAATTCCTACTGATATTTTCCGTGGATTTGAAAACGTAGGTAACGATACCGCTTACTTATATGCTGTGTTAGGGAGTGATGATCCAGGACGCGTATTATGGGCACCACAAGTATTTGATTTAGCTAAAAAGTACGGTTTGGTATTACTTGAAGATGGCAGTTTAGTGGATACCACCTTAGGTGAAGAGATACCTACAGACAAAAAACCAATGCCTGTAACCTCAAATGCACAAATTGCCGAACACCGTATTGTTGGTAGCGAAGCGATGGAAAGTATCGTGCAGCGCAGAGACACGTTTGAGTGGGCTAAAAATTCGTGCCTTGCTCAATTCGACGGCGTTGAAGAAGTACCACTCGCGGGACCTGAAAACCCCGCAGAAGATTTACCAGCAAGTAAATTAAATTGGGAACATGGTTTTGCTATACGTGCCTTAAAGCTTGAAGCAAAAGCTGTTATTCCTGCGCATATTCGTTTTGAAGAAGAGGTTATTTTTGTTCATCAAGGTCAAGTTGATATTACGGTTGATGGCGAGACACTTTCTTTAGGAAAAGGCGATACCTTTACTACGCCAATAGGTTCAACACGTACGTTTGCACAAAAAGGTGATGTTGAATGTATTTTGTATGTTACCAGACGAAATAATCAGCCGAGTGCACCTAAGTTTGTATAGTTAAAGTTAAGTATAAAGCTTTTGAACTTAGTGAGCTTTATCCGCCTAACCTGATAATTGGGTTAGGCGTTTTTAATAAACTATCAGGCATAAATTATTGTAGTTTTAGAATATTGATATAAAATATAAGCGTATTAACATTGAAGTGAGGACGACCTCACCGCTCTATCTTTATTAGGGGACGACCCCAGAATTAAAGAGAATGTTATATGTCTTGGTTTATTCTGTTTGTTGCAGGACTTTTAGAAGCTGGTTGGTTATACGGTATTCAAAAATCCGAATCTTTCACAAACATTCCTTCTGTAATCTTTGCCGTTGTTTCAATGGTACTAAGCCTAGTATTATTCTCTATTTCTATTAAAGATATCCCTATTGCTCACGCTTATTTGGTGTGGTTAGCTGTGGGCGTTATATCTATTTCTATTATAAATCATTACTTTTTTGACCAGCAATTAAAGCTACAACATTTGCTTTGCTTTGGCTTGATTTTTATTGGGGTTGCAGGACTGAAAGTTTTAAAGTAATGATTAATATAATAATTAACCTAAATTTATTTAATGTGAGGGTATAAAATGTCTGGTGAAAAAAACTTAGCAAAACTTATTACTTCAATGACTCCTATCTTACTAAGCGATGAGTATATTTTTGGTATGCTTGAGCAGGTAGATTATCAACAATTGAGCGTATTAGAGCCTGTAGGAACTTTCCAAGAAAAGGAAGGCTTAACGGTTATGCTAACAAAAGAAAAAGCTGACCTGCACAACATTGCTTACGAAGGTGTTTTTAAATGTATAACACTGAACGTACATTCTAGCCTTGATGCTGTTGGCTTAACGGCTGCGGTTTCTACTAAGTTAACGCAAGCTAATATTAGCGCCAATGTAGTAGCGGCTTATTATCACGATCATATTTTTGTTGCAGCCAAAGATGCTGACAATGCGTTGGCTGCTTTACAAGAATTAGTGCTTGAAGGTGTTTGAGGTTAAATAATAGTTGTAGAAATAGTATGAGTCATATTGGTTAAGCAGAATAATTTAAAACCTCTCTTATTACTAAGAGAGGTTTTATCATTTAATGATACCTTAGCTCTTGCACCTTGCCCCAAAACACACGATATGAAAACGCGGTGTAGCTAAATATTACTGGTACAACAATAATGGCACCCCATAGTATAAAGCTTAATGATTCTGGTGCTGAAGCCGCTTCCCAAATCGTAATTTTGTTTGGCACTATGTAAGGAAAAAAGCTAAAACCTAAACCAATAAAACACAATACAAATATGATTGCGGCAGCCGTGAAGGGCTTCCAACAACCTTTATCGTTTTCTGCGGGAAGTTTTTTTAATTGTACAAAACTGTAAACAAACAAGCTAAAGCAGAGTATAGGCAGCGGTAACATGAAAACCATGCTAGATGATTCAAACCAACGGTCAAATACATTAGGATTAATTATTGGGTTGATTACTGATACAGCTAATATGCCAATAAAACAAATAAGACCTGACTTTTTAGCCCAAGCAACGGCTTGCACTTGTAAATCACCTTCGGTTTTCATTATTAACCAGCAAGCACCAATATAGCTGTAAGCAGCAGCAACACCTAAAGCACTGAGCAAGCTAAAGCTGTAGGCAGCAAATGTACTTTCAAAGCCCATTACATACATGCCTAACATGTAACCTTGGCTCATAGAAGCGAGAAGCGATCCCATTTTAAACACTTTGTTCCATGTGGGTTTATGGCTAAACGCTGCTTTAGCTCTAAAATCGAAAGCGACGCCACGCAGTACTAAACTAATCAGCAGCACCGCAGTGGGTAAGTACAGCTCTTTAAATATATAGCTATGAGCTGCAGGAAAAGCGATCAGCAATAAACCTATCGCTAAAACTAACCAAGTTTCGTTAGCATCCCAAAAAGGGCCGATAGAGGCGATCATGGTATCGCTGTTATCTTCTTGTTTTAGGGGAAGTAAAATACCCACGCCTAAATCGTAGCCGTCTAATATGGCGTAAAGAAGAATTGAAAATCCCATTAAAGCGACAAATATTATGGCGAGTGCGTTAGCTTCAAACATTATTTTATTCCTTCTATTGCTGAAGTGATAATGGGTTTTGTAATTTCATCATCGCTGATTTCTTCAATTTCAACCGCTCTACCTGCCATAGTGAAAATAGTATGTAAGTAAGCAATCATTAACACGGTATACAAGATTAAATATAAGATTAACGATAAACCTACATTTGCGGGAGCTATATCAGTAGCAGCATCTTTAACACTTAATATCCCTGTTACTAGCCAAGGTTGGCGTCCTACTTCAGTAACGTACCAGCCAGCTAATGTGGCTACCCAACCTGAAAATGTCATGAACAATAAGGTTTTTAACACCCAAGGTGATAGCTCCTTTTTACGCCAGAGTTGAATACGCCCAGTCCATGCAACAAATAACATCAGAAAGCCGAGGCCAACCATAATGCGGAAAGAGAAGAACACTGGCATAACAGGCGGATGGTTACCTTCAAACTCGTTTAAGCCCTTGATCTCACCATTTAAGTCATGAGTTAAAATCAGGCTAGCCATATTGGGAATGCCTATTTCAAAATGGTTAGTTTTTTCTACGGCATCAGGTAAGGCGAAAAGTAACAAGGGGGCGCCTTTTTCTGTATGCCAAATACCTTCCATTGCCGCTATTTTTTGTGGTTGATGTTCTAAAGTATTTAATCCGTGAAAATCCCCTACTAATGCCTGTGTTGGCGCTAAAATAGCTGCCACCGTTAAAGCTATTTTTAAGGTAAGTTTAGGTGCGCGTTTGTCGTCACCTTTTAATAAACGATACGCACTGATGCCCGCAATTAAAAATGCAGCCGTTAACCCTGAGGCAATCAGCATATGTGTAAATCGATATGGGAATGATGGATTAAAAATAATGGCCAACCAATCAATAGGAAAAGCAACTCCATCACGCATTTCGTAACCTTGCGGTGTATGCATCCAAGAGTTAAGCGCTAAAATCCAAAAGGCTGATAACGTAGTACCAAAAGCAACAATAAAGGTAGAAAGGGTATGAACTAATGGTGATACGCGATTAATACCAAATAGCATAATGCCTAGAAAACCAGCCTCTAAAAAGAAAGCGGTTAGCACTTCATAACCTAATAATGGACCTGCAATATTACCGACAGTTTCCATAAATTTTGGCCAGTTAGTACCAAACTGGAATGACATGGTAATGCCACTTACCACGCCAAGAGCGAAAGTTAGAGCAAATATTTTTACCCAAAAGCGATAGGCTCGCATCCAAACTGGATCATTCGTTTGGACAAATCGTACTTTGAAAAAAAGTAAGAACCAACTTAATGCGATAGTGATAACGGGAAATAGAATATGAAAACTGATATTAGTTGCAAATTGAATGCGAGATAAAATCAAAGTATCTAACATTTTTTACTCCATTAGCCCTATGCAGCTCGCTGTGGGCCGTTGTTAAAATATGTGTAAAAAGATCGCTATGGCTTTGTAGCCAATAGCGATAAGGGAGGTTAATCGGCTTGGTTGTGCTATAAAATTAAAACTTATTAATTGCTCTTAAGTAATTTATCTTTAATATCAATTACTTTACTTACGCCTGCGCCCAGCTTCATTAAAGTATTCAATTTTTCTGGACTCATACTTTGTAGTTCACTTGCCCAATGAGTAATAGTTTCAAGCAATTCATGTATTTCATGCATTTTTACTTGTGCATATTGCTCTTCTTTATTAGCGGGTTCGTTTAATAAATTATCGCGTAATAAAGATAAGGTTGGGTCAACTTCGCGTTTACGACGTTCTTCAAATACACGTATAGCCATTTCCCAAATAGAACCAGCAGGAGAGTAATACTCTTTGCGATCTTTTGGCTTATGCTGCACCTGAACTAATCGCCACGATTGCAGTTCTTTAATACCCATGCTGACATTGCCACGAGAAATATTTAACGCTTCAGAAATTTGTACTGCGCTTAAAGGTTCTTGGCTAATCACAAGCAAGCCATACATTTGACCAACAGTACGGTTAAACCCCCAGCGACTGCCCATTTCTCCACAGTGCATTACAAACGATTCTATTTTATCTGTCATTATCATGATATGTATTTTCTGAAGTTTCAGTATTTTCTGAAAGTTTAAACCTTTGTTGATTTAAATCAATATTTATTTGAATATTTTTTAATTTATTTGAAGGTGAGTTAAGGAATATGAGGTTAGTTTTAAAAGTGCTAGTACATAAGTCATTTAGACCCATCGAAGAAGCGCTTGAGCAAAATCACTTCTTCGTTAATCCTTTTTATAAGGAACAACCATTATTACAAAGCATTGCCTTGAATTGATATCGCTCAAGCGCTCTGAAATACGTATCTTGATTGGTAACGGGTATATGAGCTGCTGAAGAACTAAAACTTAGGTTATTTAGCTTAAGTCTTTTGCATCAAATTAAGGGAGTCGTTAGAATAGCGCCAATAAAAACATCCCTCAAAAAATTCTCAAACAAAGAGCACTCACATGAAAAAAAAATTCCATTTACATGCAATTTCGCTTGCATTAAGTAGTTCATTTGTCGGTTTACCTGCTTTAGCACAAACACCAGCGGTTGAAACTGAAGAAGAAGTTGAAACCATCGCTATATTAGGTTCAAGGGTTTCAACGCGCACAGCAACTGAGTCTACTTCTCCTATTGATATTATTACGGGCGAATCATTAACTAAAGGGGGTTTTAGTGAGTTAGGCCAAAGCTTACAAGCCAGTGCACCGTCGTTTAACTTTAGCCGTACACAAGTCTCTGATGGTTCTGATTTATTTAGACCTGCGACTTTACGTGGTCTTCAGCCTGATCAAACTTTAGTGTTGATCAATGGTAAGCGTCGTCATAACCAAGCCATTTTTGGTTTAAATGGTACAGTAGGTGCTGGTGCGGCTGGAACCGATATGAACTCTATTCCTATGACTGCTCTTAAAAATGTACAGATTTTACGTGATGGTGCCGCAGCTCAATATGGTTCAGATGCGATTGCTGGCGTTATTAATTTAGAATTAAAAAATAGTACAAATGAAACCACTGGCTTTGTTCAAGCGGGATCGACAGGTGAGGGCGATGGCGACACGGTATCATTTGGTTTAAATACAGGTTTTGATATTGGAACTGAAGGCGGATTTATTAACCTTTCTGCTGAATATCGTGATGCTGATGGTACTAACCGAGCGCAACGAGATACAGGCGGTAGTTCTACCACTCCTGCTGGTACATTATCTGACGATGTTCGTTGGATCCAAGGTAACTCTGCTTCTGAATTTGGATCCGTTTTTTATAATGCGATGATCCCACTGAATGATATAGAACTGTATGCCTTTGGTGGCTTTTCAAATCGTACCGCTTTAGGTAATGGTTTTTATCGTGACTTTGGTGATGCTGTTAAAAACGTACCTCAAGTGTATGCGGATGGATTCTTACCAAGAATAGACAACGAAGCTGAAGATCTTTCAACAGCGGTAGGTGTTCGCGGTGAAATGAATGACGATTGGAGCTATGACGTTTCAGCTACTTACGGTCAAAACGAATATGACTTCCATTCTGCAAATACGATTAATGCTTCTTACGCTGCTGAATACTTAAGCTTAAATCCTAGTGCAACTGATGCTGATATAGCCGCTAATGCTGGACCTACTTCAGGCTATTCAGGAGGCTTTAGGTACGATCAATTAACCCTTAATGCTGATATTACGGGCTTAATTGAAATAGGCTTAGCAGAACCACTTTATATCGCTTTTGGCGCGGAATACCGTGATGAAGATTATGCTATTGTTGCTGGTGAAGAAGCTTCGTATGCTTGTGGACTTGCGAACCAAGATGTAGCGTTTCCATCGGTAATTGATGATTCAGTTTTTGCAGAATGTGGCTTTCAAGCCTATCCAGGATTAAGACCTAACGCAGCAAGCGGTGCGGATAGACATAGTTATGCCTTTTATGTAGATACAGAAATACAGTTAATGGAAGATTGGAATTTGGGTGCAGCCCTTCGTTATGAAGACTTTTCAGATGCAGGTGATAAATTAATTGGTAAATTATCAACACGTTTTAACATCACTGAAAATTTTGCATTGCGTAGTGTTGTATCAACGGGGTTTAGAGCACCTTCACTTCAACAAAGTGCGTACACGGCTTATACTGCTAATTTAGGTGCTGATGGCGTATTGTTACCGTCGTTTACTGCAACAGCAGGTTCAGATTTTCCATCCGCTTTAGGTGTTGATAGCTTAGGTCTAGAAACCTCGAAAAACTATAGTTTAGGCGCTGTTATCACTTTATTTGATGACATATCTGTAACGATTGATGCTTATCGTGTAGAAATTGACGATAGAATTACATTAGGCAGTTTACTTAATGCTGACGACGTAGCGTTTAATCCAGCAGCGGTTACAGCATTAGAGGCTAGCGGAGCAGTACAGGCTAACTATTTTTCAAACTCGGTTAACTCTATAACAGAGGGTGTTGATGTGATTGTTTCATACAATACTGACTTACTTTCTGGTGACTTTGGGGTAACTTTTGCAGGTAACATTAACGAAACGGAAATTGACAGTGTTAATACCCAAAACGGTATTCCTGAATCGGTAGCGTTAGACAACTTACAACGTAGTTTTTTAACTAACGGACAACCTAAAAAACGTGCAACCTTAACCTTTGATTACGCGCAAGATGCTTGGACAACCGTTGTAAGAGCGAATTACTTCGGTGAAACGGATGTAACTTACTTTGGTAATGATCATATTAACTTAGGCAGTGGGTTTAAGCCAACGAGTACCGTTGAGTCAGCCGTGTTGATTGATGTGAATCTTGATTGTCAAATTAATGAGACCTTTACTGCTTCTATTGGTATTAACAATATATTTAATAAAACACCTGATGAGTTAGGGCAAGATGAAGTGCTTGATGCTATTACTAATGGTGCGTTTAAATATCCAGTTAGAGCTTTACCATACGGCTTTGATGGCATGACTTATTACGCACGTTTGAACTTTAGGTTTTAATAGTTTTAGTTTTTTAGCGAGTAATTGCTATGTAAAATAATGGTTAAACGCTCAAGCATATAATATATGTTTGAGCGTTTTTTTATTATTATTTTTACATTAATACCGTTTAAATTCTTAAAATAAATCAATGCAGTAAGAATATTGAGTATCTGTAGTAGGCATGCGAGTCAACATATCTTTATAGTCTTATGCCCTATAATACTGGCCTAGAATAAAATAAACCTTGCTATTTTTTTCTATAAACCGATAATCTCGTCCGTAATTATAGCCAAAACATTGCAATACACATATTGCAATGTTTTGGCTATATATCATGTATTTTTCATATTTATTTCATTCAATTTTATCATTAAGCTTTGGCTTAGAAAGAAGAAATAAAACTGGGAATGTGGTGAAAATCCACAACTGTACCCGCAACTGTAAACAGAGCGACATACATACTATTTAGTAATACCACTGAGTTAACTTACTTGGGAAGGTGTATGTTGAGATGCTGTAAGTCAGGATATCAGGTGAAAATACATGAATTTTAAGGTCGAGCGGGTCTACTCGAACAATTCATATTTTTATCTGTTTTACTGAACAGATGAATGTGTTCTGCTTCCCCTCTTGTACCTATGTTTAATGATCATTTTAACTTATTGATACATTTTATAAGGAGACAGTATGGGGCAAGTACATTTAATTTTAGGCGGTGCGCGATCGGGCAAAAGCTCGCTTGCAGAGCAGTGCGCCAAAAAAATAAACCTACCTGTTACCTATATAGCTACTGCTCAAGCACTTGATAAAGAGATGGAAAACCGTATTGTACTTCATCAGAAGGACAGACCCACACAATGGAAAACGGTAGAATCACCTCTCTTATTAGCTGCTACGATTGACTCTCTTATTGAACTTATAACAAGTAATACTTCAAATAAGGGCCAATGTATTCTAATTGATTGCCTTACCTTGTGGGTTACTAATTGTTTATGTAATCACGATTTAGCGTATTTCCAACACGAAAAACAGCAATTATTAGCCAGCTTAATTAACAGTCAAAAATATAAAAATCTGCATATTATTTTAGTCAGTAACGAAGTAGGACACGGTATCGTTCCTATGGGCGATTTATCACGTGAATTTGTAGATCAATCAGGCTGGCTACATCAAGCTATTGCTGAAATAGCCAATAAAGTCGACTTTGTTATGGCGGGCCTTCCTTTAACCTTAAAGGGAGATAAGTAATGAAAACCATCATGATACAAGGCACAACGTCTGACGCAGGTAAAAGTACGTTAGTGGCGGGTTTGTGTAGAGCTTTAGTAAATCAAGGAATTAAAGTTGCACCATTTAAGCCACAAAATATGGCGTTAAATAGTGCGGTAACTAAAGACGGTGGCGAAATTGGTCGTGCCCAAGCATTACAAGCAATAGCAGCCAAAGTAGAAGCGCGTATAGATTTTAACCCTATTTTATTAAAGCCCAATAGCGATACTGGCGCCCAAGTTATTGTTCACGGCAAAGCTATTTCTAATATGGAAGCGGGTAAGTACCACGACTATAAAAAAGTAGCCATGCAAGCTGTGCTTAAATCGCACCAACGCCTTGCTAACGAGTACGATGTATTAGTGGTAGAAGGCGCAGGCAGCCCCGCAGAAATTAATTTACGCGCTCATGATTTAGCCAATATGGGATACGCTGAAGCGGTAGACTGTCCCGTAATTATTGTGGCAGATATTGATAAAGGCGGTGTTTTTGCACATCTTGTAGGAACGCTTGAATTATTGTCTGAATCGGAACAAAACAGAGTTAAAGGTTTTATTATCAACCGTTTTAGAGGTGATATTAAACTGCTTGAGTCAGGCTTAACCTGGTTAGAAGAACGCACAGGTAAACCTGTTTTAGGTGTTATGCCTTACTTACATGATTTAGCGTTAGACGCTGAAGATGCCGTTGCATTAAACAATAAAGTTAGCCAAGCCAAAGTTAAGATATTTGTTCCGCTACTACCTCATATGAGTAATCATACCGACTTTGATCCGTTACGCTTACAGCCTAATATTGATCTGCAATACATAAAAATAGGGCAGTCGTTACAAGGTGCTGACTTGATCATTATTCCGGGCAGCAAAAACGTGACTTCAGATCTTCAATTTTTAAAAGAACAAGGTTGGCAGCAAGAAATTAATCAACATTTGCGTTACGGCGGTAAAGTGATGGGGATTTGTGGCGGCTTTCAAATGCTAGGGAAAACGATATTTGATCCCCTACATATAGAATCTCATGTTGAAGAAATAACAGGACTGGGCTTACTTGATTTTACGACCACACTGACTCAAGAAAAAACCTTAACGCAAGTATCTGCTGTGATGAAATTAAATGATGAATCTTGCACATTGCAAGGCTACGAGATCCATTGTGGTGTTTCGACTGGCGAAGCATTAAGTCATCCTCTTTTGCATATTATGCATAACGATAACGCTATCGCAGATGGCTGTATTTCTGAAGACAATCAGATTATAGCCACTTACCTACATGGATTTTTTGATTGCCCAGAACCTACCCAGAAAGTTTTAGACTGGTTAGGGATCACAACTTTAGATCAACCTGTTATTGATATTAACCAACACAGAGAAGTGCAATTAGAGCGCTTAGCCGATGTTTGTGTGGATCACTTAGCACTAGAAAAAATTCAAAAAATTATCGAAGAAGGTGTTAATACTCCAGCTATTTTATAGTTTTTACGTATAAATAAAACTTAACTCTTTACTCATAACACGACAGTACTTACTGCTTATTTAAGTAGTAAGTACTGTTTACCATAATAAATTTAAGGAAAGAGGATGAAAATTCCTCGCTGCCCCCGCAACGGTAAATACATAAAAAATGTATGAGCCCGACCGCTTAAATTTATTTAATAAAGTCGTGAAACACGGCTGCCAAATGATGCGGAGGGCATCATTAACGAGGTAAAACATGAAAGCACTACAAACACATAAAGTTAAACAAACAAACACATTTAAAAAATCAGTTCTTTTACTAGCAATTACAACGGCTATTTCTATGCCTGCTATGGCGGTAGATAAAACCGTAGCTGAAAAAGATTTAGATATTATTACGGTAACGGCATCGCGTACAGCGATGAATATTGATGACTCATTGGCATCTCAAATTGTAATTAATCGTGCTGATATTGATGAAGTTCAACCAAAATCTGTTTTAGACCTTTTATCTACGGTTGCTGGTATTGATTTTTCAACTTCGGGTGGTAGAGGTCAGGCTTCATCTGTGTATATGCGAGGTGCTAATTCTAGTCACACATTAATTCTACTAAACGGTGTTCGTATTAGTTCTGCAACCTTAGGGTCAACTAATATCAATGATCTAGCTCCTGAATTAATTGAACGTATTGAAATCGTTAAAGGTCCTCGTGCTGCTTTATGGGGGTCTGATGCTATTGGTGGTGTTATTCAAATATTCACTCGTAAACTTAATGATGGAGAGCACTTTGTTCGTGCAAGTTTAGGGAGCGAAGGTTACAAAATGTTGAATGCTGGCGTTGGCATCGAACATGGTGATGGCCATACAAGTATCAATATTGATCATGAAGAAAGTAATGGCTTTGATGCTAAAGATGATGCTGAAACGGATGATGATGGTTATAGTTTTGATTCTATCTCTATAAATGGTCAACAAAAGATTACTGACACATTGAGTGTTGATTGGTTGACACAAGTGGATCAAGGCGATACTGAATATGATAGTTCATTTGGTGGCAATGAAAGTGCAATAAGTAATTACGTTTGGAAAATTGGTGCGAATTATCAATGGGACCTTGGTGATATAAAAAATGATACTCAATTTAACATTGGTCAAAATAGAGTGTCAGATATAAGACATGGAAATGGTACAAGTAAAGATGACGGTTCGTCATTTGATTCTAGAAGGAAGCAATATTCAGTAATTAATAGCAGTTTACTTTCTGAAGAATGGCTATTGAATTTAGGCGCTGACTTTTATAGCGAAACATTGAAAGGTGATGCTGAGTTTCCTGTAGACGAACGAGATACAACGGGCGTTTTTGCACATGTAATGTATAGCAAAGACAAATTATCTTATGAATTAGCAACACGTTATGATGATGTAGAAGGGGTTAAATCAGAGGTAACTTATAACTCAAGTATTGGTTATCAAGTGCTAGATAATACTCAAGTGAGTTTATCTGTAGGTACAGGATTTAAAGCACCAACCTTTAATGATTTATATTATCCTCTTCAATTTGGTTTTGTAGGTAATACGGATCTGGTTTCTGAATCATCAAAGAGTTATGAATTAAGTATAAAAAGTTCATTTGATAATTTATCAACTACATTTAATCTCTATAAAACAGATATCGATAATTTAATCGAGTGGACAGGTAAAGATGCAGACAATAACACTACCCCTGTAAATATTAGTGCTGCTGAAATAAAAGGTGCAGAGCTTGGCGTTATTTATAAAGGTTTGGGTGGTCAACATCAGTTTAATGTAAGTTACATTAAGGCCGAAGATGCTTCTACAGGTGAACAATTGGGCCGTAGAGCAAAACAGCAAGCAAATTATAAGTTTAGTAAACAAATGGAAAATACGAACATTTATGCAGATGTTCAATACAAAGGTAAACGCTATGATTACCCTTTTTCTGGTGACGCTGTAGTATTAGATAGCTATTCTTTAGTTAATTTAGGTATTAAATACGCCATATCGGAAAGTGTAAAAGTTACAGCAAAAATTAATAATGCTTTTAATGTGCAATATCAAAACTCTATGACTTATTTTACTCAAGATCGCGTTGTATATTTTGGTGTTACTTATCAAAACTTTTAAGCTGTGAATAAACGGTAGCGTTAAATTAATATAAACAGCGCTCTAAAAACACAACCCCAAAAATATTCTTTTGGGGTTTTTCTTAGTTTATTTCAAATAAACGCTTTACAATCTAAATAAGAATGATTATCATTAAGTTGTTGGTTAGGGATGAGTCCACTACTACTTACTCTAACCGATATTGATAAGCCTGAGTTTATGTTACAGGACGCGTAAACTCAGGCTCTCCCTCTATTATGATGTAGAACTTTTATCTCCGGTTATTAGCTATTCCCCAATAGTTAATAACCTTTTTTTTATTCTTTTTTACTTTATTGAATGACACACATTAAAAAGTTTATCTAATTTATCTTCTGTTGTGATACCAAATCTTAATTTATCTTTTTCGTCGGTTAGGCGAACGTAAACAGCTTGTTGGCATAATAATTCATATATTTTTTCAGCGCTTTTAGTGTTATTAAAGGTTAGGGTCAAAAATAAATCGCTTCCTTTAATTTCGGCTATCACTTCGCTACCAAAGGCTTGCCATAATAGGGCTTCTTGCTTTTTTCGCAATATATGTAGCTGTTGTTTTTGCTGTTGATGCCAATCGGTATCTTTTAGTGCGTGTTGGGCTACAACCTGCGCTGGGCCATTCACTTGCCAAGGCCCTAAATGCTCGTTAAATATATCGCACCAATTTTTATTCGCCACTAAAAAGCCAATACGGATACCCGCTAAACCAAAAAATTTCCCAAAAGAGCGAAATACTAATGTATTGCTGTTTTCAACCTGCGAGCAAATAGAATGATCATCTGTTATTACATCCATAAAAGCTTCATCAACCACTAACAAACCATTAAGCTCTTGCATTAATGTTTGATATTGCATGATTATTTTACGTGTAAATAACTTACCTGTGGGATTATTTGGGTTAATAATAACCAGCACGCTGTTCAGGTAAATAGTATCTATTGGTGGTAACTCATCTAAATAAAAATGTAACTCGTAGCCAGATTTTCTCCATGCTTGAGCATGTTCTTTGTAGCCATATTTGGGTAGGTAAACATGTTGAGAAGTGCTATTTTTTAGCTGCCACAATTCAGGCAGTGCTTTTATTATGGCTTGGCTACCGTTGGTTACGGTTACGTGTTTGCATTGGTAATAATGTTTAGCCGCAGCTAATAACTCGTTATTACTTTGGGGTAAATTTTGCCATATGCTTAATGGAATATTTGGAATAGGGTAGCTGGTTGGTGCAATGCCAGTGGATAGATCAAGCCATTGTTCTGCAGGTATTTTATATTGGTTAGCTATTTGCTGAAGCTGTCCGCCGTGGATAAGCGCCATGAAAAGTTCTCACTCATATTTGAATATTATATGATGTTTAAAAGTAGGTTAACTGTTTGCCATAACAATACGATTAACGTGAGTATTATAGCGGCTCGCTTCACAATTAAGATACTTTTAGGAATATCTTCAACTGTTATATTTTCACCACAACCTAAAGTAACCGATTCAACTATTTTACCATTATATTGCGCTGTGCCACCTAGCTTTTTATTCATCACGGTTGCACCGGCTGCCATAACCCAGCCGCCATTATGGCTTTTGTATGTATTACCTTGTTTATAGGCGTTTGCTAATGCTGTAAGGAATGTATCTTGAATGGCATATAACAAGGTGCATATTTTTGCACTAATAAATCCTAATGCATCATCAAGCCGAGCACTGGCGAAACCAAAAGAGTTAAATTGTAATGTACGATAGCCCCACATTGCATCTAACGTATTGGCAAAACGATGAAAAATAACTAGCGGTGCACCGCCAATAATAAAATAAACTATCGATGCGATAACCGAGTCGTGGCCATTTTCTAACATAGACTCAACCGTTGCTCGCGACATTTCAGTAGGCGTTAGTTCAGCCGTTTCTCTACTAACGAGGTAACCAGTAAAGTACCTTGCTTGTACTAAATTATTTTCTTTTAGCGGTTGGTAAACCTGCATAGCATGTTGATACAAACTGTTTAGGCCAATGGCTAAATAAAGCACGATAGCGTCTAATAATATTTGCCAGTACCAAGTTAAATGATTGAGATATAAACAATAAAGTAACGGAATAGGTAGCACTAAAATAGCCCATGCGAGTGAGCCTAATAATGCCTTTTTTATATTGAAGCGTAATGGCTGTGTTTCGTCTGATTTTTTATCGGTTTGAAAGGTGTTTAAACGTTTTTCGATTTGTTGAGCAAGCCAACCAAAGCCCACTAAGTAATGATACTGACGAGCTTCGCCTAAGTACTTATCAAGTAATAAAGCTAAAATAATTGTTAATGTTAGCGTATAAAAAGGCAGTGTAGAAAACAACCATAAAGTAAGTTCGTTAAATGTCACTTTCTTTCCTTTTTATAGAGCAATTTAGCTTAGGTCGATGGCGTTAAATGAAAACTTGAGGTGTTATGCTCATAAGTTAGTTTGTTAATAGAACCATTTTTAAATAAGTCGTAGGCATTCATATTCGAATTATTACCAATATAACCATAAAAACAACGCAGAGCCTCACCATGAAAAATCACTAAAATATGAGCTGTTTTATATTCTATCGCTATTTTTTCAAGTGCTTTGTAAATACGTTCGCCACAAGTTACAGCGCTTTCTCCACCTTGAGGTGTTAGCTCAGTAAATTTCTGCAATAGCTCAACATAATTAGGATCTTTCGATAAGGTTGTTATTTGCTTACCTTGCCAATAGCCTAAATGCCTTTCGGTAAGGCTAGATTTTACTTGGGTGTTTACGCCAAGCGTTTGTTTACATATTTGAGCACTGTTTACGGCACGTCCTAAATTTGAAGAGAAAATAACTTCGATATTATGCTTAAGCACGTTTTGAGCTATTTGCTCTGATTGGGTTTTACCTAACTCGGTTAAGTTGCTATCAAGCTGTCCTTGAAAACGTTGTATTTTATTCCACTGAGTTTCGCCATGGCGAGCTAAATATAAAGTTGTAATCATAGAGCCGTACTTTTGCTAATTGCAGCGCAGCATAACTAAATCAGCAACAGTGTTCAATGCACAATATTAATAGTGTGCATCATTTACTTTGATATGGGTATATGTTGTATAAACAGCTTGCTTCAGGTACTATTTCAGTCAGATTTAGGTGTCGAAATTAATGCTTATAATTTAATGAATAAGTATTAATTAAGATGAAACGTGAAACTGGTGAAATACCAGTACTGCCCCCGCAACGGTAACTGTGAGCAGCAATAAAAACCACTGTGTTTATACCAATCGCAATAACCAATTGATCATTTATACTTGTTTAAATGGCCAATTACATCGTTATTTATTTAATAATTAGAACAACTAGTTATTAAAATAAATGCCTTGTATTTGACCATTTATTCTTCATATAAAATAGTTCAATTCATTAATGCGTTTGGTATTCTTCATTCAATGAAAGCATGGGAAGGTATTGCAAAGCGATGAACAGGAGTCCGGAGACCGGCCTAATTTATACTCGACAACTGCGGTGGGCGGCTTTTCAGAGACTAGTAAATTTGTATTAGCCTATAACGTTCTTATTTATAGTTTTCACTTCTTTTACTAACTTTGATTTCTCCACCGTTAACTATTTAACGGGATTGTTATGAAATTAACTGAAGTAAAATCACCCCTTTCTTTGTTCTTAAGCATATGTGGCTTATTAACTTTGTTAATGATCGCTACACGTGGTAATCATTTTTCTACTTTCAATAGCCTGCCAAGTGCTTCTACAGCTGTGTTCTTTTTAGCAGGTATGTACTTGCGTAAAGTGAAAGACTTTTGGTTTTTTTATATTTTATCTATCACTATTGATTTAGCGTCTTCATTTCATCGAGGACAATTTGGTGATTGTTTAACCGCGTCTTATCCTGCTCTAGCTTTTAGTTATGTTGCTATGTTTGCAGCGGGTTATTACGTGCGTCCTGATTGGTCACAACAAAATATGATAACCAATATTGTTAAAGTGAGTGTAGCGTTAATTATTGCTAGCTCTATTGCCTTTTTCATCTCTAATGGTAGTTATTATGCCTTCTCGGGGAAATTTCCAGATTTATCGTGGGCTGAATATGCAACACGAGTAAATAAATACTTTTTTAAATCAGTTTCTAATCCTGTGTTTTATGTTGCTACAGGAATAGTAATGCATTGGTGTATCAATCGTTTTTTCACTGAAAAAACAACAGCTCAACTTTCATCATAAATTGTTGCTTACATCAACTTATTAATAAAAGGCGTTTACTTTGGCATTTGAAAATACTCCTGATAATGTAAAGGGCACAGGCACTATGTGCCCAGCATTAATTGTTGCTGCTCCTTCATCAGGCACCGGAAAAACAACAATTACTGCTGCTATCGCTAGGTATCATCGTAATCAAGGTAAAAAGGTTACCGTATTTAAAGTAGGACCTGATTTTATTGATCCTATGATTTTACGCCAAGCCAGCGGCGAATTAGTGTATCAATTAGATTTGTGGTTAGTGGGTGAACAAGACTGTAAACAGTTGTTATATAAAGCTGCGCTTGAGTCAGATCTCATTTTGATTGAAGGGGTTATGGGGCTTTTTGATGGTACGCCAAGTAGTGCTGATTTAGCTGAGTATTTTAATATTCCGGTATTAGGTATTATCGACGCTTCTGCCATGGCGCAAACCTTTGCAGCGGTTGCTTTTGGATTAGCTAACTATCGTCCTAATTTGCCATTTTCAGGTGTTATAGCAAATAGAGTTAACACGCCTAGACATACCGAAATATTACAAAATTGCTTGCCTGACGATTTACGCTTTTACGGTCGAATGCCTAAAGATGCAACCATTACGTTACCTCAACGTCATTTGGGTTTAGTACAAGCACAAGAGTTGGCTGATATTGATGTACAACTTGATCAAGCTGCGTCTCATATTGCCGCTACAGGTTTAGCTGAACTTCCTGCCAGTATAGAGTTTTTTCCTTGTGAAGAGGTTGAACACGAGTATCAACATGAAGGTGTTTTAAAAGGCACTCGTATTATTATTGTAAAAGACAAAGCTTTTAGTTTTATTTATGCGGCTAATATCGCTTTTTTACAAGAAACAGGCGCTGAGTTAGTTTATTGTTCAGCACTTACCGATGCTGAGTTACCAGCAGGTGATGTGTTATATATTCCCGGTGGTTACCCAGAATTATATGCTGAGCAACTTGTTCAAAATACAAGCTTTATATCGAGCGTACGATCTTTTGCTAAAACCAATAAACCATTGATTGCAGAATGTGGTGGTATGTTGTATTTACTTGAGCAGCTAACTGATTTACAAGATAAAAAGTTTTCAATGGTTGGCTTGTTACCGGGTAATGCCATTATGCAAAAAAAGCTAGCGGCTATTGGTTCTCAGTGGGTTGAATTACCTTTAAAAGGAACTGAAACGTTAGAGAATAATGTAATGCGCGGCCACAGTTTTCATTACTCAAGTGCCGACATTTCGTTAGAGCCTATTAGTCAAACTAAGCATCACCCCAGTGAACGCTTAGGCGAGTTTGTTTATCAGCACGGTAATATTATAGCGTCGTACATGCATTGGTATTTTCAAAGTAATCCTGAATTAACGGTAAAACTTTTTACTAAGTAATGGCTGCAGGGTAGTATGGTCAAATAAATTAAAACAAACTTCAAGGAAGTTAGGTGACAGAAAATACAGGAATAAAAGCAGCTATGGCATTAAGAACCATAGGTTTCCGTCCAATAAAAATTCCCTTAAAAACGTTTGCGGTGGTTCTTGCTCTTATTGCTTTGTATTTCAGCTTTACAGAATATATGGACTATAAGCATCAAAAAGATAACTCTTTGGCTATTATTTTAGAACCTAAAATTAACGACATTTACTTTATTGATTTTAGGCTGATTAAAAAAGATTTACGACCCCATGAAAAATACAGAATTGCTAAGGTAGTGGATATAACGGGCGACATTGTTACGCTTATGTATGGCGGTTTTTATTATCAAAGTAAGCATGCGGTTATTAATGCAATTTACTATGGGCAATTAGGTTTTAAAAAATACTTTGAAACTCGACGTTACGATATATCACATAATGAAATTAAGAATATGTTTAGCAACGGGGCTATCTATTTAGCTAATAGACCTATTCAAAATCTGCTCTATGGTAACGTGGTTGGGCCCATGAAAGAAAATTATCGTTCTAGTGGTTTAATATACGGTAAAAAAGAAAATAATAAAGGCGTAGCTTTTTTAAATGATCGTTTTAATGAAACGGGTTTAGAAAGCGCTTTTAACTTTTTTCAACAATCAGCAGAATTAGGTTACGCAAAAGGGCAAGTTAACTTGGCTCAAATGTATATTAATGGGCAGTTTGTTAGTAAAGATTTTAACAAGGCGTTACATTGGTTAAAGCTCGCTTCTTTACAAAGTAGTAAAACCGCTATTTTAAAATACGGTATTGTATGTAAGCAGGTTAAAGAGTGTAACCTTGCCGATTTTTATCAAGAACTCACAAAATCAGGCGTAAACATCAAAGTAAGAAAACTCGACTTTGAACTTAGCCCCTAGAAAGAAGACAATTATGACAGAACAACGTAATACCTTAACCGATGAAGAAAAACATAAAGCTCGCCAACAAAAAATTAAAGCTAATGTAGATGAGCGTGTAGCAAAAGCCACCGAAGAACGCGGTGTTTTAGTGGTTATTACTGGTAATGGTAAAGGTAAAAGCACCTCAGGTTTCGGTACTATATTACGTGCCGTAGGACATGGTTTAAACACAGGTGTTGTGCAATTTATTAAAGGATCAAAATGGGAATGTGGCGAAATGAACATTCTTAAACAATTTCCAGTAGAGCATCATGTGATGGGAACCGGCTTTACTTGGGAAACTCAGAGTAAAGAGACCGATATCGCTGCGGCAAAAGTCGCGTGGGAAAAGAGTAAAGCAATGTTAAGTAACCCAAACATAGATATGGTGCTGCTTGATGAAATGACCTACATGGTGAAGTACGGATACATAGATTTAGATGACATTATTGAAACATTAAATAATCGCCCCATAATGCAACATGTATTAATTACCGGTAGAGCTTGTCATCGACGCTTACTTGAATTAGCCGACACAGTATCTGAAGTTCAACCCGTAAAACACGCCTTTAAATCCGGTGTTAAAGCGCAAAAAGGTTTAGATTGGTAACTCGCTTTTTATGTGATTTATAAGTATTCATGTAAATATAAATATAAGGGAAGAACCGCCAGAGCTAAAGTAATAGCCATACCGAAAAGTCCAGGTTTTACCAAGTAGCTCTTTTTCGGGTTTTTAGGGTTATAAAATACATTGACCGTGCCATCTTCATTCTTTTGAATATAACTTAATTGTTTCGTAAGCAATGATTTAGCATTGTGGGAGGCGACTATTATCCAAGGTGATACTCTTGTTCCTTGGTATTCCTTTTCACACACCTGATATGTATACAAAGAATCAACTTTATAATCTTGCTCTGATACAATTAACTCAGCGTCTCCCCATTTTTTGACAGAAGCATTTTGTAAAACACCTTTTGCAACGGGCCATTGCTTTATTAATACTTGCCGAACAAGAGAGTATAAGCAAATAACTAATGCGTAAATTACTACAAAAAATAGCACTCCTTGCTTATCTCCTTCAGTAGCAAGTTCCCACATGTTTATTGTATATTCAATCATATTTTTAATACCTATTTACCAATCGCAATAACCCATTTCTCATTTATATTCTTTTAAATGAGTTTAACAACTCAGCTGTATATGAAAAAGTTTTGTTAGATTCAATAAAGTTTGGTACTGCTCTAGCGTTATCCACATTCCTTACATTCATTTAGGAACTTTATAGGAATTAATAAAGCATCAGTATTTATAAACCAGACGTTCTGAACTTACATTTTAAATGGTTTGGATATAAATATATTTATTTTTTCACGGCATCAGCGCAGTCTTTATCTAACCCACAATATCTATATCTTAAGTCCTAAATAAATAATTTCTTTTATATCATGTTGATAAAATTATTTTTTTAACGTCTCAAATCATGATTTAGGACGACCTGCATGCTTTACATCGTTAATTTCCCACTTTAAAAATTCTAATGTAGCGTAATATTTTATTTAAGGTTTGCTAAATATGCATAATTTAAACCCGCTTTTATCTTTGTTATACATAATGAAAAGATATAAAAAATTCATGATGTTTCTGGTAGTTTTTTGTACCGCTGCCAGTTCATATGCAATGGAGCCAGTTGCTGCTGTAAGGTTATTGCAACAAGCGACATTTGGCCCAACACAAGAACAAATAACTAAACTTGAAAAAATGAGTGAAGAAGCATGGATTGATGAGCAATTATCTAAGCCAGCGACTTTACATAGGTCTTATTATGATGCTGCTTTTGAGTATCCGCGAGCTAACTTTAGGCGTAATCAAGGATGGTTGAAAGCGGCATTACATGCGGAAGATCAGCTACGCCAACGTATGGCATTTGCATTAAGCCAAATATTTGTGGTTTCTCAGGTGGGCACAAGCTTAGAGCGTTACCAAGCAGGATTAGTTAACTATTACGATACATTGATTGATGGTGCTTTAGGTAATTATCGTGATCTTATGTACAAAGTTACTATGCATCCTGTTATGGGAACCTATCTCACTTACTCACCAAATTATAAAGCTAATCCTGAAGGTTCAAATGAGGCTGATGAAAACTATGCTCGTGAGATGCTACAACTTATGAGTTTAGGTACTTATTTGCTCAATCAAGATGGAAGTTATCAGGTTGATGAACGTGGTAAGCCGATTGAAACATACTCTCAAGCACAAATTAAAGGCTTCGCTAAGGTATTTACCGGTTTATGTTATTCGGGCCGTTGTGATTGGCGTTTTGGTGATTATACGAAACCTATGGCCATGAGTTATAACGCACATGATCTTACTGAAAAACAATTGCTTTCAGTAACACTGCCTGCAAATCCTAAGAGTGTAGAAGAGGATATTCAAGCAGCTCTTGATGATGTTTTTGCTCATTCAAATATAGCTCCCTTTGTTAGTCAACGATTAATTCAAATGTTAGTTACATCTAATCCTACACCTGGTTATATAGCTCGAGTTGCAGCGGTATTTAATGATAATGGGAATAATGTAAAAGGGGATTTAGCTGCTGTTGCTAAAGCTATACTTCTAGATGATGAAGCACGTAATGGCCATATGGGTGAAAATGCGCTGGAGTTTGGTAAGTTACGTGAGCCACTTATTATGATGACTCATTTTTTCCGAGCGTTAGATATGTATCAAAATACCGATACGCCTGAAAGTGGTTTTTATAAATTGGAAAATGATTTATACCAAGCTCCAATGATGGCCTCTTCTGTATTTAACTTTTATCATTTTGATTATAGTAATCCTAGATTATTACAAGCGGGATTAGTTGATGAATCAGAAGCTATAGATGAGCCTCAAAATACAGATACTCGTATAATAAGCTTGGAATCAGCAAACTATCCTGGACATTTTGTGCAGCATGTTGAAAGTAAAGTAAGAATTAGTGCTATAGAACCCGAAGAGGTAACTGCTCAGTGGAAAGTTGTTGAAGGTCTTGCGGGAGAAGGTACGTTTTCACTTGAGTCTGTAGATGTACCAGGTAATTTTCTTCGCCATAGGAAAGGCAATATTTTACTTCAGCCATTTGAAGATAAACAACTTTATAGAGAAGATGCTAGTTGGTTTTGGAAAGATGGATTTGTTGATCCTAATGCTATTTCTTTAGAGTCATTGAACTATTCTGATGAATATATCCGTCATCGTAACTATTTCTTAGACAGAACCGTTATTAATAGCGAGCTGGATAAAAATGATGCAACTTTCTTTGTGAAAGATCTAGTTAGTACAACCACAGGTACTAATAACCCAAGTAGTAATAAGCCAAATTTAGTTTTTCCTGTATTCGAACTTTCACCTGAAGACAAATTGCTTTCTCGTTTTAACTTTATTCATAGACATGTTGTTGGAGGATCTGCGGCAATGCGTGCATATGATAAATGGGCTGAAATTATTAATGAAGGTCAAACTAGAGAAGAAGGTATCAACAACTTAATTGATTACATTGATTTAATGTTTACTCAAGGTGAAATGTCAGATGCACTGAGAGAACAAATTCTATATATCATCAATATGGTTCGCCAAAATGATACTAATTTAAATGGGACTTTGAAAAATCAGCACAACGACTCTAACGCTTTGAATGCAGTAATGATGTTGCTGTTTACAAGTCCAGACTTTGCCATTCAACGATAATTAAAGGGGGAAAAAATGGAAAATTTAACAATGAATCGTCGTCGTTTTATGCGCAATATGCTAGTTAGTGGCTCTGCGGCTTACGCGGCAGGTGGGATGCAGTTGGTTAATGCTGCTACCGCGCAAGATCAAACGGATTATAAAGCATTGGTTTGTGTGTTTTTATTCGGTGGAAATGACTCATTTAACATGCTCACACCTTTGCATGGACAGGCAAGAACTGACTATGAAAATGTGCGAGGAGGGTTAGCTCGACCTTTAGGGTTAGAAATATTTCCTCGCGGTCAAAGTTTTGAGGGAGGGTTGGCTCTTGATATTGAAATGGCTGGATTAAAAGATTTATTTGATCAAGGGAAGTTAGCTATACAAGGTAATGTGGGGCCTCTTATTGAACCCGTATTAGATGAGCAAGGTAACATAAGACCTGATAGTTCTTATCCTAAAGGTTTATATGCTCATGATGCCTCTCAGCAAAACTGGATGCGTGGTGCTGATTTAGCGCAAAAAGGTACGGGGTGGGGCGGACGTGTATTAGATGCTGTGGAGGGCGAAAACTCTTCCAATCAAGCATTTATGAGTAATATTAGCTTAGCAGGATCTAATTTCTGGCAAGCAGGGGCACTTCATAGCCCATACAGTATTCCTCGAGATGGAAAAATACAGACCAATTTTATGGGTAACGGTAATATTACTTGGATCCGAACGAATGCTATTGAAAACTTACGTCGTAGTGAGAAAAGTAATCACAGACTTAAAGCCGCTTTTGGGAACCTATTTGAAAATGCGATGGATAACAATAGTAGCCTCGTTGAGCAACTCGCTGATGTTGAAGAAAGTACGATTGTTTTTCCTGGAGATAATGGTCTTGCGCAAGACTTAAAGGCTGTATCTAAAATGATTGAAGTAGGGCGTAATAATGGTTTAAGTCGTCAAGTATTCTTTGTTGGCTTAGGTGGTTTTGATACGCATAATAATCAAAGCAGTAGCCATCCTAATTTACTTAGAATATTAAGTGAAGCTATGGCAACATTTTACGATTACAGTGTAGAGAAAGGCCTGGAAAATAATATTACAACATTTACCATGTCTGATTTTGGGCGTTCAATACGATCTAACGGTGACGGTACAGATCATGGTTGGGCAGGACATCAATTTATCCTAGGTGGCGCAGTTGATGGTGGTCGAATATACGGAGATATGCCGCTTCAAAGTTCTTCAACCAATCCAGTACCTACTACATCGAATGAGCAGATGTTTGCTTCATTGGCCAAATGGTATGGCGTTACTGATGATCAAGCGCTTAAACAAATTTTTCCTAATTTGAAAAACTTTAATGCTAATCCAATTGACTATTTCGGATAAGTTTACTTCTTAAATACCTCTTCTACCTTGTAACTTTATGAGGTAGAAGAGGCATGTTTAATAGACAGAATACCTCAGTTCAGTCCATCCTTTTCTATACGTTGGTATAGCAACTTTTTTATTACGTTCAATATTATGTATAAACATGTGAAAGGAAACGTTTCGTTAATATTGGTATTACTGCTTCTGGGGGCTGTAATATTTAATCACTCTTTACATTAATGATAACGGGGTACGCTGATGGTAATTTGCAGAATATGTAGTATTAAATCATTTAATTATTATGCAAAGTAATGGAATAATCATGAAGCTTAAACTTTTTCAATATATGCTAATCGTCCTGATCACGATAAGTAGTATTAACTTGGCAAATGCCTCTTTGTTAACTTGGGACTTTACGAGTGTTGTTAAATGCATTATTCAAGATGGCTCTAATAAAATCGATGGTAGTATTACAGGGGGTTCTACATTGTTTGAAAGTATCCCTTATGACAGTAGATTTATGAAGTATTCACCAAGGATCTACTATTCGGATCCCATTGGTACTTTTACTCTTTCAGGTTTAGGATTGTATAGCTGGAACGCTGATGTTTCTGTGTTATATAACCGTGATGGAGATATTTATGATGTTAATAGAGATTATTATTTAAGTGAAATTCGCGAATCTATAGAGATTAGTTTCTTGGATTATAGCCAAAGTTATGTTGATGGTTTATTAACAGAAAACTGGTATATACCGCCGTTAGAATTTAGCAATATCGTTTTTGACTACACGTTAAAGCTTGATACGAGCCCATGCTGTAAGGATTCCCGTTTACAGGGGGATATTGAATTACATACATCACCATCACCGAACAATTCGCCAGAACCTTTTAAATTAGCTGTTTTTGCTGTTGGCTTGATGGGAATGGGATTACACCGTATAAAAAAGCGCTAAGTGAATATCAGTTTTATTAAATAACGGTAGTGGTTATTGATTCTTCTCGGTTGCTTAAATTGATCTGGATTAGCTTAAAATAAGGTATGTTATTTGAACAATTCCAATCAAGAAGAAATGTTGATAATGGTGTATCTATAATATAAAGTACTCCGCATTAAAGTTTTAACTCGGCTAATAAGGCAATAAGTGTGGGCAGACGAATAGCACTTATTTTACTCTTTATAGTCTAATAAGGAATGTCAGTGCTTCACTGGAGTATAAGGATATTAAGCGTATTTTTTGCGTTGTTTGCAAGAATGACTTTCGCTACGACTACAGATTTTATTGTATTAGAGGATCAGCACACCGTTACTTTCCCTACCTTAGAATATCAAGCGATAGAGGCCGATTTTGATACCATTAAAGAGCTTTCTACAGGTTGGGCAACTACAGAATCAGAATTATTTAATGTAGGCTTTTCTCCCTCTACTTTTTGGCTTAAGGTAAAATTAAAGAATCAAAGTAGAAATGATGAATGGTTTTTAACTTTAGATAATACTCGACTTGATTTTGTTGACTTTTACTTATTGAATGGTGAAGGCTTACAGTATCTTTCATCAGGCGACCATCGGCCTATTTCTGGGCAATCTTCATCTTCTCCAACGTTTAAATTCTACTTAGCCCAAAATCAATCTGCACAACTTTATATCCGAGTACGTTCTGAAGCAAAAATAGATTTTACCCCTAAAATACGCGGTAGTTTTAAATATGGGGAACATCTTTCTGAGGTCAAACAAATACATGTTTTTTATGTATTAATTTTATTAATGTTTGTAGTTTTTCAATTGGCTTTAAATCAGAGGATAATCAATAAAATTAATCTATATTATATAACTAGCTTATGTTTTGGATTTGCTTACAGCCTATTTTATTATGGCGAAGGTAATTTATTATTTTGGCCAGACAATATAATATTAAAAAATCGTGGTTTTTTTGTTTTTGCTATGATGTCATATGTGTTTTCAACCTTGTTTCTACAAAAGTACCTACGTAGTCGTATTATCTCTCCACATCTACATTATTTACTAAATTGTTTCTTGGTGTTTCTTGGGGTTAGTATCATTATTATATTATTTCCTGTAACAAATATGGTACGTGTAGTATTGGTTTTGCTAGCAACCTTTGCAATGTGTTTATTTATTCTTATTGGTACAGTGCGAACTATTCGTTACGATAGTTATTGGGCTATGGGGCTGGCAGTTCCGTTATTTTTTACTATCTTAGCCTTGATTATTTATACATTTACTTTTCTTGGTGTATTGCCTAGTACAACATTTACGTCGCACTTAATATTATGGTCTATGCCCTTAGATATATTGATGATATCGGTAAGTTTGGTGTTTAGACATTCGGCCTTACGTCGTGAAAGAGATGCTTTATTAGCTAAGATGCGAAATATCTCACTACAACAAAAGAATATGGATACGGGAGAGGTATTGTCGATAAAGCCGTCACTGATGGATAGTAATCAATGTGAGCCTAATAAACGACTTAGTAATATTAATACAGATTCAACTATTCTAAGATTAATTCAATATCTTGAGCATGATAAACCATTTTTGGAGCCAGGAATAAGTGTTGAAGATGTAGCATTGCATTTACAGGTGAGACCAGATCAACTATCAACTTTAATAAATAAAGAGTTGCATACCTCTTTTCCAACGTTGATCAATATTAAACGCTTAGAAGCCGCAGGTGAACAGCTTAAAACACAGCCAAATAAAACAGTTCTTGATATTGCTCTAGAGTGTGGTTTTGGTTCGAAAAGTAGTTTTAATCGGTTGTTTAAGGGGCATTTTAATACAACTCCTTCTCTTTATCGCAAATAAATAACTAAAGTTAAGGTATACGTATTACTGCCTGAGGTTAATTTATGTAATTGTTAACGATCAGATCGCTTTAGGATTAGGAAAATCTATTTGACTTTCAGGCTTTGCCTCATCAAATGCAGGCAGTTTATTGCAGTTGTTATAAACAGCTAAAATATTAGGGTAGAGTGTCATATCAAGCTTAAAACGCAGAGCATTATATACTTGTGGAACAAGGTATAAATCTACTAAGGATACTGTGTCGCCTAAGCTATAAGGTGTTGCCTTTATTTGACTTTCTAACGCGTTAAACCCTTTGTTTATCCAATGAAAATACCACAACATTTTTTCATCTTCATTCACGTTCAAGGTTTGTGTTAAATATTTAAGCACGCGTAAGTTATCGAGTGGGTGAATATCGCAGGCAATTAAATCAATCATGCTGCGTACTTCTGCTGCAGCAAACGCGTCAGTAGGAATCAGTGGGTGCTGCGGATACAGCGCTTCTATATATTGAATAATAGCGCCAGACTGGCTTAAAAACCGACCGTCGTCTGTTTCTAAACAGGGCACTAGGCCCTGAGGTTGTTTATCAGTATATGGAGCTTGTATATGCTCACCTGTTAGTAAGTTTACCGGTACTAGCGTGTGTGCAACGTCTTTTAAGTTTAATGCAATTCTTACACGGTAAGCCGCAGAAGAACGATGGTAGCTATAAAGTTTCATATTTACACCTGTTCATTAGCTAACATATTTATTTGCGACAGCAGGAAGTACCGTACCTACCACTTCACCAAAACCAATTCTAGCTGCGCCTTCACGTTGACATGAAGCGCGCATAATAATGGTATCGCCGTCTTCTAAAAAGGTACGTTTTTCACCGTTTGGTAAGCTAAACGCTTCTTTGCCACCTTTACTTAACTCTAATAAAGACCCCGCTTCAGGCTCGGTTGGGCCTGACTGTGTACCTGAACCTAGTAAGTCACCCGCGCGCATAGTACAACCGTTACTTGCATGGTGTGTTACTAGTTGTGCTGCGGTCCAATATGAGTGTTTAAAGTTAGACGTTGATAGCTGAACCATAGGTTGGTTAGCGTCACGCATTTTTTGTGTTTCAATGTAGCATTCAAGATTTATGTCTAAGTTACCTTGCGCTGAGTTTTTGTCAGAGCTTAAATAAGGCATAGGTGCAGGATCTGCTTCAGGGCGTGTGAACGAGTCGCGATACGGAGCAAGTGCTTCCATGGTTACAATCCACGGTGAAATAGTTGAGGCAAAGTTTTTCGCTAGAAATGGCCCTAAAGGTTGGTATTCCCACGCTTGAATATCGCGTGCAGACCAATCGTTAAAAACACATAAGCCGAATAAGTGATCTTCAGCATCGTCAATATCAATTTGCTCGCCTAAGCTTGTTTCTTTACCAATAAACAAGCCCATTTCTAGTTCGTAATCTAAACGCTTACAGGGGGCAAAAATAGGTGCTTCCATGTCAGGTGTTTTTGTTTGGCCAATAGGGCGATGAAACTCTTGACCTGAAATATCGATAGTTGAAGAACGACCGTGGTAGCCAATAGGGATCCATTTATAGTTTGGTAATAATGGGTTGTCGGGTCTGAATAATTTACCTACTGAGGTTGCATGATGAATTGATGTGTAAAAATCAGTGTAATCACCAATAACACAAGGCATGCCGTATTCAATATTGGCTTGGTCAATTAAACAGTCAGCAATTTTATCTTGTAAATTTGAACCAGTTCTAAGGGCTTGAGACAAGGCTAATCGTAATGCTGAGTTTGCTTCTTTACCCATAGCCATTAAGGTATTTAATGTAGTTTCGCTACTAGCTTCTAGCGCTTGTTGAGTAAGCCCAGTAAAGATGTTTTTTTGCGCTAATGCCGCTAAATCTACAACTTTTGAACCTATAGCAACTGCGCCACGAGGTGCTTCATTACTCCCTTTAGGTTTAACAATAGCAAAAGGTAAGTTTTGAATAGGGAAGTCGCTGTTTTCATTCGCGCAGCTTACCCAACTTGTTAAGTTTACGTCATGAGTTTCATTAATTTGTGTCATTACTTATTCCTATTATTGGGTATAACTATTTCTTACCATTAAAATGCTTTTTCATGTTGCCCCAGCAAGCTAAATAGTTTTCTTGTTTAGCGGGTGTGGTTAAGGAAAATTCGGTTGGTTCAATCACATAACGCGATTCGAACATAAAGGCTAATGTATTTTCGTATCGTTGCGGAGCAAGTTCTGCATTGCTGGCTTTTTCGAACACATCGGCTTCTGGACCATGGGGTGTCATGGTGTTATGTAAACTCATACCACCGGGCACAAAGCCTTTTTCTTTCGCGTCGTAAACACCTTCAATAAGTCCCATAAATTCACTCATAATATTACGGTGATACCAAGGTGGGCGGAACGTGCCTTCTGCCACCATCCAACGAGGAGGAAAAATTACAAAGTCTACGTTGGCTACACCTTCTTCACCACTAGGTGAAGTAAGTACGGTAAATATTGAAGGATCGGGATGATCAAAACTTACGGTGTTTATTACATTAAAGCGCGATAAATCATATTTATAAGGTGCGCTAGTACCGACCCAAGCAACTACATTCAATGGTGAGTGATCTAAAGCGGCTTGATGTAGCTCACCGCAAAACTTAGCAATAAGTTGGTAATCACCTTCTACGTCTTCAAACCATGCCGTAGGGTATTGAAAGTCGCGGTCGTTAGCATAACCATTGGCACCTACAGGGCCACGTTCTGCTAAGCTCAGTGCATGGCCATAGTTTTCACAAATGTAACCACGAATAGGGCCATCAACAGGGTCTATTTTAAAGGTGATACCACGAGGAATAACTAAAATTTCACCGGGTTTTACGTGCAAAATACCTAATTCAGTATAGGCAATTAATTCACCTTGCTGAGGTACAAACAACATTTCGCCATCAGCACTGTAAAAAAAGCGATTACCCATGCCTTTGTTTGCGGTATAAACATGAATACCAATACCTGCTTGGCCTTTGGCATTACCGTTAGCAGCCATGGTCGTTAAACCATCAATAAAATCAGTTGGCTTAGTAGGTAGTGGTAAAGCGTTCCAACGCATAACATTGGGCGGGCATGTTACTTCAGTAATCGGCCCAGTTCTTAATAAACCTTTATCAATAGGAGTAAAGTCACCCATACTGATTGAAGGCTGAATTCTGTACATCCAGGTTCTACGGTTTGTATTACGCGGTGCAGTAAATGCGGTGCTACTAAATTGTTCTGCGTATAATCCGTATGGACATTTTTGAGGATTAAATTGGCCAATAGGCAAAGCGCCTTTAAGTGCTTCTGACTCGTGCTCATTGCCAAAGCCGTTTGAATACTTAAGAGAATTAATATCTATCATTATTACCTCTTTTAACATTGACGTGGTTAATGCATAAGTTTATGTAAAGTAATGTACTTTTTGTGTTTTAGGTTGTTACTTATTACATAACCAGAGCTCAAGTTACTTTCTCATATGTATGATTAACTGTAGTTTACGGCGGTAAGACTGCTTGAGTAAATTGCACTTAAGCATTAATTCTTCAGGCGTTTGTACAGCTATGTTTACCGTTACTGTAAATGGTTTAAGTATTATTAAAGCCACTTTTTTAATCCATGATTTAATAGATTTTTTCTATATACGGTTATTGCCTGAATGAATACTTAACTATATTTTTAGCAGGATGAAAGGCTCTTGTTAAATATAAAAGGTGTTAATGAATTTTATTATTTTATCTATTAATCAAATGGTTATGTTTTTTATCGAAGGGTAGGTAAATATGTACTTCTTCACTTACGTTATTGAAAAAAGAATTGATGAAGTTTAGTTTTATGAGCATTTTTATTGTTATGTTGTTCTGCATTTGTATTTTTTGATAAATAGCAAGATTCATTAACTTTTTAAATGTATATTAACGTTTACATATTATTTAGGAATAGTGTGATGAACGTAACATTAAAACAAATTAGGGCTTTCGTTACCGTTGCAAAAAGCAATAGTTTTGCTGAAGCGTGTGAAATTCTTCATTTGTCTCAACCTGCTTTAAGTATTTCTATAAAAAACTTAGAAGCTACCGTTGGCGGCCCTTTATTTATTCGCTCAACGCGCAGCGTGTCTTTAACGCCTGAAGGTGAAAATTTTTTTCCGGTAGCTAAAAACTTATTAATTAATTGGGACGATGCCTTTAGCGACTTAGGTAATTTGTTCTCGTTAAATAGAGGTAAATTAACACTGGCGGCTATGCCTTCTTTTGCCAGTAGTGAATTACCGGTTCAATTGCAAAAATTTAAAGCAAGCTTTCCTAAAATTAATATTAAAGTACATGACGTAATCGCCGAAGATGCTGTAAATATGGTACACAATGGCCAAGTAGAACTGGCATTAACTTTTGATCCTGACGAAGCCGATTATTTGCATTTTGAGCCATTATTTACTGATAACTTTATTATTGCACTTCCACAAGAACACCCGTTATTAAAGCACGATATTATTACGTGGCAGATGGTGTCGCAATACCCTTTTATAACGCTACAGCGTCCATCGAGTATTAGACAATTACTTGAAACATCGTTAAGTGATGAGAATATTGATTTAAATATAGAGTTTGAAGCGAATCAGCTCGCCACTATTGGGCAAATGGTATCTATTAACTTAGGTATTAGTGCTATGCCGTCTTTATGTAAAACACAATTACAAGCGCAAGGCGTAATTTGTAGGCCGTTAACATCACCGCCTATTAGTCGTAGAGTAGGTATTGTTACTCGTAGGCGCTATCCTCTTTCAAGTGCAGCTAAAGCCTTTATTGATATTATTAAAAATGAATATCATTCTCGCACAATATAAATTTGTAACTCATTGTAAATATTTACATTTTATTAACTTTTGATTGTTTGTTTGTAATAAAACTGACATGAATGTTTTATAAAGTGTACAAAACCCTCCGCCTTGAAAAGTTACTTTGAAAAAGCAATTACAAACAATCATTGAAAATGAGCAATTAACGGCTTTATTTCAACCTATTTATAACACTAAAGAAACAGCTGTGTATGGATATGAAGCACTTATTCGAGGACCGTCTGATAGCCCATTGCATAGCCCGCAAGCTTTATTTGATGAAGCCGTAAATCACGGGCTTTTATCAGAACTTGAACTGGTTTGTAGGCGCATATCTATTGCGCGTTTTGTAGAATTACAGCTTAAAGGGAAGTTGTTTTTAAATGTTAGCCCTATGGTATTTTTACAGTCAGACCATCCACAGGCTGTTACCTTATCTTATTTAAAAGAACATAACTTATCGCCCGAGCAGGTGGTTATTGAGCTAAGCGAGAAATACCCGATTGATGCGTCAGATCTTTTACAAACGGCGCTACTGCATTATCGTAACTTAGGCTTTCAAATAGCGGTTGATGATTTGGGGGCAGGGTATGCAGGGCTTAAACTGTGGTCAGAAGTTAAACCTGATTATGTAAAAATAGATCGGTATTTTATTAATCAGTGTGATCAAGACCCAGTAAAAAGAGAGTTTATAAAAAGCATTCTTAACTTGGGGCAAAGTATTAACGCTAAAGTAGTAGCAGAAGGTATTGAAACCCAAGGTGAGTTTGAACAATTAGAAGAGTTAGGCTTGTCTATTTACCAAGGCTTTTTATTTGCAAGGCCTGCGTTATATCCTCCGTTAGAGCTACCCGTAATATTGAAAAATAGGCAGCGTTCGCAACTTTATCCTGTTCATTTTGAGCAAGTTGCTAGCTCGTTATTACAGCAATTAACTCCTTTAGATCATAACGAGTTAACAAAAAACGTTGTTGACTATCTTCATAAAAATCCAAAAATCAATTCAATTCCTGTGGTTAAAGATCATAAACCTATTGGAATGATCTTGCGGGATCATATTCTAGAATTGTTTTCTACGCCTTATGGTCGAGCGCTAAATGAGAAAAAACCGGTTGTAGAAACGATGTTGAAAAATCCGGTAATTGTTGATGTAGATGCAAGATTAGACGAAGTGGCTCAAATGGTGACTTCTGAACATAATGAAAAATTACTATGGCACTTTATTTTAACGCAAAAAGATAAATACATAGGCATTGGTTCTGTGCGTGATTTATTGCGACAACTTACGCAGTTGCAATTACAGCATGCTAGATACGCTAATCCATTAAGTTTACTACCAGGCAACGTACCTATTTATAGACACGTAGATAAATTGATTTCTCGTAAACAACATTTTCACTTTGCCTATTTTGATTTAAATAATTTTAAGCCTTATAACGACCAATATGGTTATGCTAAAGGCGACCAGATTATTCAGTTAGTGGCTAATCTTGTGCAGCTGCATTGTCAGGGACATGACTTTGTTGGTCATATTGGTGGTGATGACTTTGTTGCTGTATTTCAAGGAAAACACTGGAGAAGCAGCTGTGAAAAAATACTTGAAGATTTTGACCAGCAAATACAGCAGTATTACACCAAAGAACATTTACTCGCTGGGGGAATTAAATCTAAATCTAGAACGGGCGAATTACAGTTCTATCCTTTATTGAGTTTAGCTGTGGGGGTTGTAGAACCTAACCTCGATTTATGTTTATCGCACCATGACATTGCTGAAATGGCTACAGCCGCTAAAAAGCAAGCTAAGCAAGTAACCCATTCTTCTATCTTTGTGTGCCAGCGAGGTGCTCCTTCATATAGAGTAAGAGAAAATCATAAAAATAAAGTATTAGAAAGAGTACTGTAATTTCATATCCCGAAGAATAAACCTATTTGAATAATGAGTTAAATAACCTGAACTCTGGTTAAGTTATTTTACTCAGTAATGCTATTTAAGCGCCTATCTGCGTTGTTTTTACTTCCAATAACCTGTTAACTAAAGTTCAGGTTAAATAGGTATGATTTCCTGCTAAGTTTACAACGAGCTTTAATGTGATCTTACGACTAAAATATACTTTTATTATTGCCTCTGATATAACAGCAGCAGATATTGGGGAAGAAAATAATAATGAAAAATCCTTTTAAGGGGTTATCCATAGCAGAAACATTTCTCGGAAATGAGAAAATTTTAAAACAATTTTTGCGACGGTTTACCTCTAACAAACATGACATTGAAGATATTTGCCAAGAGACGGTAGTACGGGCTTTAGAGGCCGAGAAGTCTAAAAAAATCAACGAGCATAAAGCTTTTTTATTTGGTGTTTCACGTAACATTGTTAGAACAAAGCTTGATAAAGAGTCAAAATCTATTATCGACTTTATAGAGGATTGTACGCCGCAAGAGTACTTAATAAATGAACCAACCATAGAAGATAACTTAGATAGTCGAAAACGTATGTTATTATTTATGGAAGCGGTAACGACTTTACCTAAGCAATGCCAAAAAGTGTTTATATTAAATAAAGTTAAAGGCTATTCGCACAAAGAAATAGCGGTAGAGTTAGACATTTCAATAAGTACAATTGAAAAACATGTCGCCTCAGGGTTAAAGCGAATTAATCTGTACATGGAGAGCAAAGCGGTAGAAGCACAAGTAAATACCGATAGTAATATCCCAATGAGTAAATTTAAAACAGATGTGTAAGATATGAGCGAGCGTACAAATTTTAACGACACTACAGAGATCACCGCAGAAGCTTGTGCTTGGATGGCGCAGTTAAGCACGGGCGAACTTACCACGGCAGATGAATTGGCACTGAGAGAATGGATCCAACGTAGCCCTCGCCATGCCGCAGAATTAAAGAAAATAGCTAACCTTTCAATGGAAATTAATGTCTTAACTGAAATGGGAGATGCTATTGAAGAAGCCGCAACTGAGCAGCACTGTATTGTAAAATCTCAAGTGAAAAGAAAGAGTCGATTAATGCCCTTTGCACTTACTGCAATGGCTGCCTTTATCGTAATGGGCGTGTTATTTTTTAATGTTAATTCTCTTTCTGTAGTTCAGCCCATGCTCATCAGTACTGCGATAGGGGAGTTTCGTGAGGTTGAACTCCCAGATGGTTCTATTGTAAAAATAAACACTAATACCAAGCTGGAAGTTAATTATACCAAGCAGGTTAGAAAGGTACGTTTATTGTCTGGCGAAGCTCTTTTTGAAGTAAAACATAATCCTAATAGACCTTTCCTTGTTTATGCCGACGAGCAATACGTGCGTGCCGTAGGTACAGCTTTTACCGTGAGCTTATTAAGAGATAAACTTTCAGTTACCGTAGTAGAAGGTAAGGTTGAATTTGCTAAACTTGAGTTGTCTAAAGAAAATAATATTGATGAAGAACAATCTCAACTCAGCACACCTTCATTGTCTGTAAAACCGGTATTTTTAGAAGTGGGTCAACATATTTCAATTTCGGCTGATATTCCTATTGGTGTAGTAGAAAACATGCCAGAGAATGATTTTAAAAGAGAGCTTTCTTGGCAACATGAATTGTTCGATTTTTCAGATACCCCCCTTAAAGATGTTATCCAAGAGCTAAGTCGCTATTCTGATGTTAAGGTTGAAATAATAGATTCGTCTTTGTTTGATATTAAATTTGGTGGCATATTTCGTACAAACGATACCAAACCTTTATTTGAAGCATTAGAAACAACCTATGGTGTTGGTGTGACTTATCTCAATGATAAACATGTTCAATTAAGTAAAATTAATTAAACGACAACAAATATTAAATATAATTTTTACTAGTTACCTCGTTAAGTGGCACTTTCTCTTTCTCATTTTGAGCATTTTCAACGAGTACTTAAAAATAATTAACATTTCTTATAGAGGATTCTTGTGAGTAAAAGTACTTCCTATTTGAGGCCGCATGAGAAGTGTTTAATATTTTTAAACTTTTTGCTGGTTGATATAAAAAATAAAACAAAACTGTTATGTTTTTGTTTATTTGGTATGTGCTTTGTAACTACTCAGGTTTGTGCGAATAATATCAATAAAAAATACTCATTGAATATTCAATTAACACAAGCAAAAGTTTCAATTAAAGCCCTATCTAGACAAACAAAAAAATCAGTCCTATATCAATCAAAAGATGTTGAAAATATAAAAACAAATCCTGTAAATGGAGATTTTACCTTACAAGAGGCGTTAGGTATTTTATTTGCAGACACTTCTTTAACCGGCAGCCTTACGAAAAGTGGAGTTATTACAATTTCACGTTTGGATTCAAACAAGCTGGTAAATAATACTATGAGAAATACTACTACAATAAAAAAATCATTCTTTACAGGATTAGCCACATTTTTTGGGTTACTTGCAGGTACTCAAAATTTATCTGCTCAAGAGCAAAACCCAGAAAATAGTCAAGAAGAAAAAGAAGAAGCTAAGTCAGGAAAAAGCTTCGGTGTTGAAGTTATTACTGTTACTGCGCGTAAGCGTGTTGAGAGTTTGCAAGACACTCCTTTATCTATCACGTCTATTCAAGGTGACCAATTAGAAGAAATGGGGGTAGCTGATTTAACGGGGATTGCGAGTGTTGCACCTAATGTAAGTTTTAGTACATCTGGAGCGGTTTCTGGTTCATCTTCAAATGCGGTTGTTTATATTCGAGGTATAGGTCAAAACGATTATGTGCCTGTAGTTGACCCTGGTGTTGGTATATATGTTGATGATGTATACATGGGACGTACATTAGGTTCAGTACTTGATCTTGCCGACGTGCAAAGTGTCGAAGTTGTACGAGGGCCACAAGGAACATTATTTGGTCGTAATACTATAGGTGGTGCAATTTCACTTACCTCTAAAGATCCCGATCAATATGACAATGGCAAAGTACGTGTTTTGGTGGGCGATCAGGGGCGACTTGATGTGTTTGCAACCGTTGCTGGCGATTTAAGTGACAATGTAAGTGGTATTATGACGCTGATGTCGCGTGATAGAGACGGTACTGTTGAACGCGTTAACGTACCTGACAGCGAAAAACTCGGTAATACCAATGCTCAGGGTTTCAGAACCAAGCTACTTTATAACGCAACGGCTGATTTAAGTTTTAAGTTTATTGCTGATTACATAAGAGAGCGTGAAGAGTCATCTGCAGAAGTTAATGCTAAATATGTAGATAACAGAACCTTACCTGGCGCATGGAATGGCTTTAATGGTTTTTCTGGTTTTGCGCCTAACTCGACATCTCAAGGTTGTGTTGAAGGAAATAGTTCAGTCGGTACAGATTGTTATAATGAGTCGCAACAATTGGGCCCTTATAAAACGGGTGAAAACACATTATCTCAAAATGATATTGACGCTTGGGGCGTATCACTTGGCACCAATTATGTTGTAAACGAAAATATTGATGCGACCTTTATTGTTGCTCATCGTCAATTAGAAGCTAATATTGCTCGTCAAGTTGATGGAACAACGTTAAATATTTTTGAAAATCGTGAGTCTTTTGATTCTGAGCAAACCTCTTATGACTTTAGGCTAAATGGTATATCAGAAAAGTTAACTTGGGTTGCTGGCGCTTTTTATTATGAAGAAGAGTCAGATAATCAGCTTGATTTTGATGGTGCGCTACAAGGTACGTTGTATCCTATTCACATCGGTGGAATTACAGATAACTCAAACTACGCAGTTTACGCTGAAGGGACTTATGATCTAGATGAAAAATGGAGCTTAACACTTGGTGCTCGTTATACAAACGAAGAAAAAAATGCAACACCTAACGATTTCGCCTTTCCCGGTTGTTCTATAGATTTACGTCCTACTTCACCAACAACTGATTGTGATTCAACCACTGCAACTATTCCTCGTCGTTCAATAAATACAACGGATTACTTAATCGATAATGTAGAAAATACCATTTCATTCGACGAAACAACATGGCGAGTAAGTGTCGGTTATGATGCAAGTGAAGATGTTAAACTTTATGGTACAGTTTCTACTGGTTTTAAATCAGGTGGTTTTGAGTGGCGTATAACAAATACAAGTTTTACTACGCCTGAAGCACAAGCATTAATTGCTCAAGGTAATGGTGAATGTGGTGATGGTAATGAATGTTTGCCTACTTTTGATCCTGAAAAAGTTACAACCTATGAAATGGGAGTGAAAATTGATTTTAGTGATTCACTTCGCTTTAACTCAGCTGTTTTCTATAGTGATTATACCGATATGATCGTAGCTGCAAATAGAGGCGGTATTGCTACTTTCCAAACTAATGCTGCAAAAGCAACCATTAAAGGTTTAGAAACTGAAATTACATGGGTACCTGTTGATTCAATGCTGGTTAACTTAGCTTATGGTTTTACAGATGCAGAGTATGATGAAATATCAGAAGATGCTCAAGCAGCAGGTATTACTGTGGATGACGAGTTTGTATTTACGCCTAAACATAACGGTAGCTTAGGTGTTTCTTATATGTTTGAGTTAAACAGTGGAGCATATTTATCTACAAGATTAGACGCTGTCTATAAAAGCTCTCAAGAATTTGAGGCCGCTAACTCTGATTACGTAAGAGCAGAAGGATATGCTGCCTATAATGCTGCACTGGTGTATACCAGCTCAAATGATGATTATAAAATTACTCTCGGTGTTGAAAACCTAACTGATAAAATTTATAAATTAGGTGGTGATGCGAATAACGAAATTGGTTACGAAAACGTTATTTATTCTCGCCCGCGTAATTACTATTTATCTGTAGACTACGAGTTCTAACTTTTCTTCAGAAGTATTTATGATTTAAGCGCTTATATGTCAATTTACTAATAAATTTGATATATAAGCGTTTTTGCTTTTCAATTTATATATCGTCAATTTGTTTTTATTGTATTAGTTGACGGATAATGGTGAACATTATGAAACACTTAAACGCTAATGTTAGCGAATCCCCACCGAACTTCTTTGACTTTTTTATACAAATTAAAAATAAACTCGGTCCAGGTTTATTACTTGCTGCAACAGCAGTAGGAACATCTCATTTAATTCAATCAACAAGAGCTGGCGGAATGTACAGCTTAAGTTTGGCTATATTTATTTTATTAGCCTGTTTATTAAAGTATCCCGCTTTTAGATTAAGTACTGATTATGCTGCGGCAACAGGGCGCACTTTACTGCATAGTTACCGAGAGCAAGGTAAATGGTGCATTGCTATATATTTTATTGATGCAATTATTACTATGTTTGTGGCAACCGCTGCGTTATCAGTAGTTACCGCAGGATTATTGAAAAATATATTCTCGTTAGACTATAGCTATGTTTCTATTTCTGTTTGCTTATTAGCAACCATTGCGGCGGTATTAATATCGGGTAAATATCGTTTGTTAGAACGCATAGCCACTTTTTTTGTTGTGTTGTTTACTGTATTTACTTTTGCTGCTGTTTTTATGATCGCACCTGATTTTGCATGGCAAAGTGCTCAATATGTACCCGAGTTAAGTTTTGATACGACCCAAGTGCTTTTTTTAATTGCGTTAATTGGTTGGATGCCTACAGCTGTTGGTGTTTCTATTTTTCAATCGTTATGGGTGAATGCAAAGTCAAAAGAGTTAGGCAGAAGAGTAACAATGGCTGAAGCACGTTTTGACTTTAATTTTGGTTACTTTTTAACATTTATTTTAGCCATTTGTTTTTTATTTTTAGGTGCTGGCTTGCTTTATAATACCGGTACTGAAATGCCTTCTAGTGCCGCTGGTTTTGCTTCAATGTTAATCACTATGTTTGCTAATGCAATTGGCGATTGGGTTATTCCTCTTATATCTGCTGCTGCAATAGCGGTTATGACCTCTTCATTAATGACGGTTTTAGATGGTTATCCAAGAGCTTTTCAAGCCATGCAAAAAATAATATCGCCTGATTCAGCTGAAAATAATCGTTATTATTACGCAACATTGTTTATACAAATTTCAGGTGCTCTCTTACTCATTCTCTTTTTATTAAAGTCTTTCAAAACCTTCATTGATCTTTCAATTAGTGTCTCTTTTTTAACGGCGCCATTCATTGCGTGGCTAAACCATAGAGCAATGTACGCTGATGAAGTTGCTGAAAAAGACAGGCCCACTAAAGCAATGAGAAGGTGGAGTATATCGAGTATTGTTATTTTAGCGTTAACGAGCCAAGTTTATATTTATTATAATTTTTTCTTAGATTAGATAAACAAGTCTTCATTTGATGAAATAAAGCAAGTTGACATATTATGTCGTTAATTGATAGGGTAGAGTTAATTAACCCGAACCCGGGATAATCAATGCAAGGAGAAAAATATGGAAATAATTTTTGAGTATGTTTTAACTGTACCCTTCGCGATATTAATATTTGTTATTATTACCTTGAAGTCATCTATTAAGTTTGTTCCTCAAAATCGAGCTTGGGTTATTGAACGTTTTGGTAAGTATCAATCAACTAAAATTGCCGGATTAAACTTTATTATCCCTTTTGTAGATACAATATCAGCAGACCGTTCCTTAAAAGAGCAGGCTTACGATATTCCTGGTCAGTCAGCTATTACCAAAGATAACATTTCTTTGCATGTTGACGGTGTTTTATACTTCCGTGTGTTAGACCCATACAAAGCCACTTACGGCGTTGAAGATTATGTGTTTGCGGTAACACAAATAGCTCAAACCACTATGCGTTCTGAAATCGGTAAGATAGATTTAGATAAAACTTTTGAAGAGCGAGATATGCTTAATAGTCGCATTGTTACCTCTATTAACGAAGCCGCTGAAGTATGGGGTGTTGCAGTTTTACGTTACGAAATTAAAGATATTACGCCACCACAGTCTATTATGCATGCGATGGAATCTCAGATGAAAGCCGAGCGAGAACGTCGCGCTAAAATACTTGAATCTGAAGGTGAAAAACAGTCAGCGATTAATATTGCAGAAGGGCAAAAACAGGCGCAAGTACTGGCTGCCGAAGGTGAAAAACAAGAACAAATACTACAATCTGAAGGTGAAGCTAAAGCAATAATAGCGGTTGCTGATGCACAAGCATTGGCATTAAAAGTTATTGGTGAAGCTGCTTCAACAGATCAAGGACAAAAAGCCGTTCAATTAGATCTTGCCACCAAAGCGATTGCTGCAAAAGCTGCTATCGCTAAAGAATCGAGTATTGTTTTATTACCTGACAGTGCAACAGAGGCAAGTTCGCTCGTAGCACAAGCAACCACCATTATAAGTGCACTGAATGGGAGTAGATAATAATGAATGAGTGGCTTACACAATATTTAGCTGAAACCATAGTTGCCATAGGTTTGTTATTATTAACCGTTGAAGTAGTTATTTTAGGTTTTGCTACTTTTATATTGTTTTTTATGGGCTTAGCTATGGTGTTAACTGGAACTGCCCTCTGGTTAGATATATTACCTCATAGTTATAACAGTGTATTAATGTCTACTGCATTGCTCACGGCAATATTAGCTTTTAGTTTATGGAAGCCCTTAAAACGCATGCAAGGCGATACTGATAATAAAGAAGTTGATAGTGATTTTGTGGGTGTTTGTTTTATGACAGAAGAAGCGATAAGCCTACATGAAAACCCTGACTATAAGTTTTCAGGCATTATGTGGAAGCTAAAATCTGAACAAGAAATAGAAGCAAACACTGAGGTTAAAATCATTAAGGCAGAAGTGGGAACGTTATGGGTGAAGCCTGTAACTAAACACAACGCAGTGTGCTAAATTAATTAAGTGATATTGCATTGTATAATAGCCTGTAATACTGGTTATTACAGGCTTTTGATAAAGTGCAGATTAACACTGTTGCTTACTTGTGCTATTTAGGAAAATGAGCACTTAATAGTAACAAGAGTGGTTTGGGGATATTCATAATTCCCTCATTTATTTCTAATATTTCCGAATATATATCAAAATAAAAATCTAATGACTTTTTATCATACTAAACTAACAATGTTATGAGCTTGATAGTAAAGGGGGTATTTCAATCGTCCTTTTATTTTTTAATAATGTATTAGGTAAAAATGAATAGTAAACTACACTGTTTTACTATAGATTTTTGCTGATTATTAGTATTAAGGAAGTGTTACATACATGATTACTTTATATAGTTTTGGTCCAGCTTTCGGTGTTATGGATGCAAGCCCGTTTGTTGTGAAGGTTGATTTGTATTTACGAATTGCTAAGTTAGATTACCAAGTTAAAAGTGGTATAAATAACTTAAAAAAATCACCCAAAGGTAAACTCCCTTTTATTGAAGATGATAACCAAGCCATTGGTGATTCAGCTTTTATTATTGAATACCTCAATAATAAGTACGCGATAAATATCGACAAGTCTTTAACTCCTGAGCAAAAAGCAACGGCTTATTTATTAACAAAGTCGTTAGACGAAAATCTATATTGGTGTTTAGTGTATTCACGCTGGGCCGACGATAAAACATGGCCTATATGCAAAGAGACTTTTTTTGCGGGTATTCCTTTTCCAATCAACAATATTGCTGCTGGCGTTATTCGTAAAAAAACCATTAAAAAATTAGACTCCCAAGGTGTTGCACGCCACAGTCGAGATGAAGTGTTATCTATCACCGATCAATCTTTAGCGGCATTATCTAACCTATTAGGTGATAAGGATTATTTCTTTGGTGAGTCTATATCAAGTTTTGATGTAACGGCTTATTCAATTCTTTGCCAGTTTTTATTAGTAGACTATTCAAGTGACTTTAATTTATTAGCTAAAAAATATGATAACTTAGTGGGTTATTGCGCACGTATTCAAAGCCACTATTATTCAACTAAATAAATAGTCACTTTATTCGTTAATATGTATTTTTTCGTTATTTATAAATAAGGTCATTTTTTTGCAGTTACTTTCTAATTTAAAACAGGTTTTTGGTTTTGATGGCTTTCGAGAAGGACAAGAGCAAGCCATCAGGCAATTAATTGATGGGCAATCGTCTCTTGCTATCTTTCCTACAGGTTCAGGTAAGTCGCTTTGTTATCAACTAAGCGCCTTACACTTGCCTCATTTAACCTTAGTGGTATCGCCGTTATTAGCGTTAATTAAAGATCAACTCACCTTTTTAGAAGCTAAAGGTATTCCGGCTGCTAGCATTGACTCTTCTTTAAGTGCTGAACAGCATCAACAAGTTATTCAAAACGTAAAAGCAGGTAACATTAAAATACTTATGGTGTCGGTAGAGCGTTTTAAAAATGAAAGATTTAGGCGTTTTATCTCATCGGTAGCTATTTCACAGTTAGTGGTTGATGAAGCTCATTGTATTTCAGAATGGGGTCATAACTTTCGCCCCGATTACCTCAAATTACCTGCTTATAAAAACGAATTAAACATACCGCAAGTATTGTTACTTACGGCAACCGCCACCGCAAAAGTAAAAAAAGATATGGCAGCTAAGTTTGCTATTCAACCACAACATATAGTGCAAACAGGTTTTTACCGAGCCAACTTAAATTTATCGGTTGTACCTGTTGCTCAGCAACATAAAAACCAAGAACTAATTAATACCATTAATCAGCAAAGTGGCTGCGGTATTGTTTATGTTACTTTGCAGCAAACTGCTGAAGTTGTTGCGCAATACCTGCAACAGCAAGGTATTAATGCTCAAGCCTATCATGCGGGTTTTGCTGACGATAAAAAGCAAGATATTCAACAACGTTTTATGAGTGGTAATATTCCCGTAATGGTCGCCACTATTGCTTTTGGTATGGGGATTGATAAATCAGATATTCGTTTTGTAGTGCATTACGACTTACCTAAATCTATCGAAAACTATAGCCAAGAAATAGGAAGAGCAGGGCGAGACGGGCAGCAATCAAATTGTATTACCCTAGCTAATTTAGACAGCTTACATACCCTTGAAAATTTTGTTTATGGCGACACACCAACGCTAAATAGTATTGAGCTACTGCTCGAAAATATTAAAAAAGAAAGTCAGCACAACCAATGGGAAGTGCAAATAACAGGTCTTTCTAACGACACTAATATTCGTCAACTACCGTTAAAAACCTTACTCGTACAATTAGAGCTAATGGGAATGTTAACGCCTAAACATGCTTACTTCGCTGAATTTAAATATAAATTTTTAGCGAAAGAAAATGACATTGTAGCCATGTTTGAAGGAGAACGAAAAACCTTTTTACAAGCGGTTTTTGCTAATACACAGTTTAAAAAAATATGGGGGGAGCCTGACTTTCTCTCGCTACAGCAGCAGTATCAATGTGATCGATCTCGCGTAGTAACCGCTTTAGATTATTTACATGAGAAAAAATTAATCGAACTACAAACTAAAAAGATGACAGAAGTGTATCAAGTAGTTCCACAGCAACTTAATTCACCTGATTTAGCACAGCAAGTGTTTGTGTATTTTACTGAAAAAGAACAAAGTGAGATTAACCGCATAGCTGCACTCATTCGATTTTTTGAATTAGACCGTTGTTTAAGTAAAAACTTATCGCTGTATTTTGACGACAAACAAAGCCCTGAAAACTGTAATCATTGCTCCGTGTGTTTAGGCCAAGTCGCAAAATTAGCATATTCATCAACACCACAGTGGCCAGACGACAACACCATAAGTGATGCTTGTATACAGTTAACCGAGCACTTAAAAGCTGCTGGCATAGTCGATTTACCTATCAGTATTTATTGCCAATTTTTAGTGGGGTTAACCGTCCCTATGTTTACTAAACAAAAAGTGAAAAAGCTGTCAGGCTTTGCAATGTGTGAAGCGCTGAAATATGGAGAGGTGAAAGGGAAAGTGCAAGCGTTGATGGGGAGTTAGGTGAGGTTATAGAGTTTGTTGTGGCTGAGTTAATTTGGCTACAACATCATGGTTACACTCCATAAATCTGTATCCACAATAGTAGTAACAAGCTTATAGAGGATGTTGATTTATCATCATATGATGTTAACTTTGAGCCTAAATTCGTCTAAAACCACCTTAAGTAACAGAAATTAAAATAGGAAAGAGAATTTATTGTTGTCTATAAAAAAAAGGGTTAATATTATTTGGTAAATTAGGAAGATAGATTAAAAGGGATATAAATGAACAAGTCAAAATTACCATATATTTTACCAAAAAACCTACCTGAACAGCTCCGACACTTAGCTAAAATAACAAACATACCATTCTCTTTTGTTAAGGATGGAGGACAGTTAGAACTAGAAGCAATGTCAGGAGTAATATTATATAGACATCTTAATCGAATTCAAAAAACAGAGGCTATGTCTCTGATTAGGCAAGTTGGTAATAAAAATAAACCTTTAGAGGGACAGTTAGTGAATTTAATACTTGATATAAGTGTTAATCCTCAGTGGGGAGTTTGGTCTTTAAGTAATGATGAGTTATTAAATGACCGTAACTTTCATGATAGTATCAATCGTTATGCGGGTATTATTGGTTTAACGGCTTCCGCAGTAGGAGTTAAAACAATAATACAAGACACATGGAAAAGAAAAAGAATGACTAGAGGTGGGGTTGTAACATTAGTTCTTTGGGGAGCTTTCTTGTTTAACAGCTCAGAACTTGAAAAGGTCAATCAAGAAATAACAAACAGAAGTCAATTAAAAACCTCCCCCGTTTATTAAAAGTAGGTTTTATGTTATTTAATAGAATTTTTGCTGTCGTTTATTTGGTGGTGACCATTGTTGGAGGTATTACCTTTTTCAATAACTCAAGTATTCAAGATAAAGAATATATATTTTATGCTGTTTTTATTTTCTCTATTGTACAATTCGTTTATTCCACCTTTAAAATAGTTAGATTGGAGAATAAGCTAAATGAAAAGCGTTAATTTTTTATTTTTTTTTATATTATTCAATATTCAAACAACCTTTGCTGCTGACTCACTAACATGTAATGTCGAAAAATTTAAAATACCCAACGTTGATGTATCAACTGAAATCAATCAGGGTATAAAAAAGGCATCGGTCAACTTTATGTTACATGATAGTTACTGGAATTTGTCTATTTATGAATTGGATAAAAGTGATAATCTTCACCTATTAAAAGGTATTGAAGATTTAGATAAATCTCAAGATATTTATAAACAATTCTTTGATAATTATAGTTACAGGCTTAAAGACAAATTCTTTTACTCTAATAGGCTTGCAGAAGCTAGCCCTATTATTCTGTCAAATATTAATGGGTTAGAGTTCGTTCTTAAAGCTAATTTTAAGGAGTTGCATTCGGATATAAATAAGAATGAGGAGATTTTTATTATTCGGGTAGCAACAAAAGAAAATAAAATTTATTTTGCTGAATTTCATATAAACCATGTAAAACAGATGGAAGTAACAATTAAAAAAGCAAAAGAAATAATGAACAGCTTTTCAAACACTTGTCTGATCAATTAAATAAAACTTTGATCAAGTAGAGCGACTAGATTAATTTGGTCGTTCTCGCGTAGTAACCGCTTTAGATTATTTACATGAGAAAAAATTAATCGAACTACAAACTAAAAAGATGACAGAAGTGTATCAAGTCGTTCCACAGCAACTTAATTCACCTGATTTAGCACAGCAAGTGTTTGTGTATTTTACTGAAAAAGAACAAAGCGAGATTAACCGCATAGCTGCACTCATTCGATTTTTTGAATTAGACCGTTGTTTAAGTAAAAATTTATCGCTGTATTTTGACGACAAACAAAGCCCTGAAAACTGTAATCATTGCTCCGTGTGTTTAGGCAAAGTCGCAAAATTAGCATATTCATCAACCCCCCAATGGCCAGACGACAACACTATAAGCGATGCCTGTGTACAGTTAACTGAACACTTAAAAGCTGCGGGCATAATCGATTTACCTATCAGTATTTATTGCCAATTTTTAGTAGGGTTAACCGTCCCTATGTTTACTAAACAAAAAGTGAAAAAGCTGTCAGGCTTTGCAATGTGTGAAGCGCTGAAATATGGAGAAGTGAAAGGGAAAGTGCAAGCGTTGATGGAGTGATAGGTGAGGCAGAGTAGATTCTTTTGATTTTAAAGTGTTTCCATGGTGATTTTTAAAGTTGTTAGTCAATGAATTTTCATTATGAATTACTTTTAATTAAAGGATACATGATTATTGTTTGATGGGTTTTACATTCCACACAATTAATTTGTAATTGCTCTTCAAATTTAAGTTTTTTGAAAATATTGGTTGGTACTTCTAAGTCTTTTTTACACTCATTACACTGTAATTTAATACAACGTTTTGTAATTTTATACCTGCTTTCTATATCATGTTCTATGAGATAACTTTCATTACATTTAAGGTTAATACAATTAGCTATAATAGATGTCTTTATATACTTAACTGGTTTTTTTATTAAACTGTCGCAGGAATAACAATTAAAACAAAAATCTACTCCCTCCATGCCTCCCATCAAAAGGTTACCATCTTTTATTTTCGATAAATACGTTAAAAACTTTTCAAGTTTATTTTTTGTTTTACTTTTATCTCCATAAATTTCTATTTCACCGGAGCAGATAGTAGGAACAGGAATATGAAGAGCTAAACCAGAAAAGCTTTGCCAAAATCTGTTTAAGAGATTTAAATTAATTGCAGATTGTTCTCCTAAAGGAACGTATTCGATAGATTCATATTCTTCTTTTGTCGAAGGATGCTTACCTAGTATGGGGTCTTTTGAAATTGAGACAGTAAAACCTTTATCTACATTTTCATTAATTTCTTCCAATACCTGTTTTAATATATTTTTAGGTCTCCAATCTTTAAGATCTTCTGAAGATAAATGAGAATGTGAAAGCTTAAATCTTTCATAGAATATAAACTCAATTGTTAATCTACTTTCTAAAGCCGCATAAGTTAAACTTTGCGCAGTATCTTCTAATACTAGAGATTCTATGATTTGTATACGTTTGGCTATATTTAACAATTCAATTCCTTGATTCTTTATGCATAGACTAAATTAATGTTTGAAATAGTTAGGAACCATTTGTAAATAGTCGACTTGAGAAACTTAGCCAAGTTATGAATATAATCAATTGCTTAATTGATTTAGCCCTTTCTTTTCTGCTTTCTCAATTGGAATATCTTCTATTTTTCTAGGGCCTGCAATTAGCTCTTCATCCATATCAGCGAGTTCAGGAGGCTATCTTTACTGAAAACATCTTATCTATTAAATTGTCTTTCACAAGGAATGCCATCATGATCACCGTCCATTTTTGTATTAGGACAGTAACTGATAAAGTATTTTGCTTCTTCATATGATTTCATTTGAGAACAATGTTGTCTACCATCACATTTATAGGTGGCTTTGGGTTTAGTTATCTCTTTAGCTTGAGCTAATGTTTTTATAGCATCGCTATTTGATAATTCAGATATTATTTTTTTGTGAGTGGTTTCGACTGGGGCATTGTTTTTAAAGTAGAACTGCCATGCAGCCCCACAAATAACGATGAGAATTAATAAGTTTTTCAATTGAACACCATCCCTGATAAAACTTCTAATAACTTATAATGAAAATGTCTCGTAATGACATTCATTTCAATAGTCAGAACTTACCAGAAAACACCATGAATTCAATAAACCTTGAAAATAAAAATCCCACTATTTAAACCATTAAATAGCGGGATTTATGTTTCTGATTAGGTTGCTCTACAACACCTAATAAATCAGTTGCCTAGTGAGTATGTCCACAACCGCCTTCACCATGAACGTGGCCGTGAGTTAGTTCGTCTTCCGTTGCATCTCTTACTTCTAATACTTCAACTTCAAATTTTAATTCAATACCGGCTAATGGGTGGTTTCCATCAACGGTAATGGTGTCGTCTGTCATATCAACTACTATAACTGTTTGTTCGCCGTCGTCAGTTGTTGCACGTAGTTGTGCGCCAACTTCTAGATCATCAATTTCAGCAAACATTTCTTTTGGTACTGTTTGTACGTAGTCGTCAAAACGTTCGCCGTAACCTTCTTCAGGAGATACTGTTACTTCAAATTTATCACCTACTTCATGTCCTTCTAACGCATTTTCTAATCCAGGAATTAAGTAACCTGTACCATGAATGATAGATAGTGGTTCGTGATCGTATGAGCTATCAATTAATGTATCTTCACCATTTGATACAGCGTAATGGATAACGGCGACTTTGTTTGCAGTAATTTTCATAATAATGTCTGATTAAATCAGTCCTGAGTAGTTAAAGTGTAGGGTAAAGGTTGTATATGTAATGATGCTTCATTCGCGTCTTTAATGCGAAGGTTTGTTGTTTCATCGGTGTCGCTTGCTAATACGGCTTGCAGGTAATAGTCACCATTGTCGGCAGTATAACTTGTTAGTAGGTCGCCTGCTTTGCGCCAGTTTTCGCCCAGTTGTTTTTCAATAATGCTGTCGGCGCTAATTACTACGTCGCCATTGCCTTTTAAGCTATATAACGCGCGTTTATTTTTACCAAGGTATTGCATTCTTGCAACGGTTTCTTGGCCTAAGTAACAGCCTTTGGTAAAGCTAATGGCATTGACTGCCTGCAAGTTTAACATTTGTGGAACGTAAGCTGAAATTGAAGATTCGTTTAATGTAGGAAATCCTTCGCTAATTTCAAGTAAGTTCCAAACCGCATGAGCATAGGTGGTTATATTGAGTTTGCTGGCAAGCGCTGAAATTTTGTCTGCTTCGTTAATGATTATATATCGAGGTATTTGCCCTTCAATATAAACAAGCGTTGTAGAATCTATAGTTTCAACAGGAGAGCTTTCGCATGGTAAGGTTGAAAAATGTTGAGCTAATGTTGTTTTAGCCTCTTGCCCGCAAACGGCTATATAAGTTAGGTTTTCAACTGCTTCAATGGAGACCTTAGCAAATACGCCAAACTTTTTTAGCTCGGCAAGTGATGCGGCTAATGTTGCTTTTGGTTGTATTAATAAGTTGGCTTTGTTGCGCATAATAAAACGAAAAGCTGAAAATACTTTGCCTTTGGCATCGCAATGAGAGCCATTAAGTAAGCTATTTTCGTTAGCGCTATTAACATCACAAGTGACTTGCCCTTGTAGGTATTTATTTTGTTCTTCACCGGTTAAAGATATTGCGGCTAAATCATCAAGCGTAATAGCAAAAACACTAGGGAGTTGTTCAAGCGAAGGTAAAGATTGATCTATTTTTATAGTCATGAAATGTGGCATTTTTTGCGAAAAACATTAGTTAATTAATAAGGCCAATTAAAAAAAATACAAGCTTATATGAACTAAATTGTTAGAATAGGCGCATATCTTTACTTTTACTTTGAATTTTACTGGTGCTGTATGACCCTATTAGATAATAAACCAAGATTACGATGGGCTTGTCGTCGTGGAATGTTAGAGCTTGATGTTCTACTTTTACCTTTTGTAGATGAAGCTTACGACGATCTTTCTGAAGAAAATAAAGTTATTTTTGAACGTTTACTCGTTTGCCAAGATCCTGAGTTATTTGCTTGGTTTATGGGACATGAAAAGTGTGAAGACAGTGAACTTAACTCCTTGGTCCAACTTATACTCAACCGAGTTAAGCTTTAAGATAAAAATATACTCGTCGATATTCCCTAGGATCATTGTTTTTTCTGTGGTTTATTTATTAGCGGTAATGTTAACGAGTGTTTTATTATTTGAGCTTAACCCTGTTTTAATACAGCTACTTGCTACAACAGCTATTATATTTTTTATGGTTGTTATTAGCTTTTTTAGCGCGTCTTATTCTAAGGTGCGTTCAACACCTCAGTATTTTCTCAAAGAACTTATATTACTGCCTGATAATATTGTTGAATTAAATAAGCAACAGTATGAAATGGGTTTGAATAGCCGAGTAGGTATATTCGGTTGTTGGCTATGTTTAAGTTGTGAAAAGGATAATAAAGTAAAATCAGAAACCCACTTTATTTTTAAAAGTAGTGTTTCTGATTATCATTATTCTCAATTATGCCGTGTAATTAAGCGAAATGCCTTTCATGCTGACTAGGTGCGATACCACACCCAATAATTAATAGACCTTTTTTACTGGTTTAAATAGCTTAATTTATTAACGGAGTTGGTATTAAAATAGTTGTTTTAATTTCGTTACTTAATTCTGGGTAATCTAATGTGTAGTGCAGGCCGCGGCTTTCTTTACGTTCCATCGCACTTTTTATTATAAGCTCAGCCACTTGTACTAAGTTACGTAGTTCTAGTAAGTTATTACTTACTCTAAAGTTTTGATAATATTCGTCTATTTCTCTTTGCAATAATTCAACACGATGTAAAGCCCGTTCTAATCGTTTAGTTGTTCTTACAATACCCACGTAATCCCACATAAATAATCGTAGTTCATGCCAGTTATGTTGAATAACAACTTCTTCATCAGAATCCGTTACGCGGCTGTCATCCCAAGCTGGAAGGGCGATGTATTTAACTTTTCTTTTTAGGGTTTCTTCTATATCTTGCGCGGCACCACGCGCAAATACTAAGCATTCTAATAAAGAGTTACTTGCTAGCCTATTTGCGCCATGTAACCCCGTATAAGCAACTTCACCAATTGCATATAAATTGTTGAGATCGGTTTTTCCTTGTTTATCTATCATTACTCCACCGCAGGTATAATGAGCGGCAGGTACAATAGGAATAGGTTGTTTAGTTATATCAATACCGAGTTTGAGTATTTTTTGGTAAATGGTAGGGAAGTGTTGCTTGATAAAATCATCAGGTCTATGACTGATGTCTAAATACATGCAGTCTGCACCTAAGCGCTTCATCTCGTAATCGATTGCTCGTGCAACTATGTCTCTTGGTGCTAACTCGGCTCGCTCATCAAAGCTGGGCATAAAACGACTACCATCAGGACGTCGTAGCAATGCACCTTCACCGCGCAGAGCTTCCGTTAATAAGAACGTTCCTGCTTCTGCGTGAAATAAACACGTAGGATGAAATTGGTTAAATTCCATATTGGCTACTCTACAGCCTGCTCGCCAAGCCATAGCAATACCGTCGCCACTAGCAACGTCAGGATTAGAGGTGTATTGATATACTTTACTTGCGCCACCTGTGGCTAAAATGATTTTTTGAGCGGCAATACTTTCAACTTTTTCTGTGTTTCTATTCCAAATATAAGCACCAATACATTCAGATTTTTTATTTTTATCTGTTTTGGTGATCAAATCGATTGCATTATAACGTTCGAATAAACGTATTCTGTTATTGTTTTTGATTTGATCAACCAAGGTCGTTTGAATCGCTTTGCCTGTAGCGTCGGCTGAATGCAAAATTCTACGGTGGCTATGCCCGCCTTCACGAGTTAAGTGGTATTTTACATCGGTGTTTGTAGATTCTTCTTTATCAAAATTGACACCTTGGCCAATAAGCCATTCCATGCATTCTTTAGCATTTTCAGCGGTATAACGCACAACATCCTCATCACATAAACCCGCACCAGCAACTAAGGTGTCTGCTACATGTGAATCTATATTATCATTTTCATCAAATACCGCGGCTACTCCACCTTGTGCATAGTAGGTAGAACCTGCGTTTACTCGTGATTTACTGAGCACTACAACGTCAGCATTTTTGGATAAATGTAAAGCAAGAGATAAACCTGCTGCGCCACTTCCGATAATTAATACGTCACAGTTGTGTTGTTTGTTCATAATATTTCAATATTGATGTACTATATGATTTAAGATATTAACTTTTATTCAATGTCTATAACAGTAAAAATAAAGGCTTATAGCGCTATTCTTTAATTTATTGTTACATTTATTATTTTTTTTCGAACTTTTTCATATTAGGGCAGTCCTAATTAATGCGTTTGTCATGAGCCAGATGTTAAGAAGTTAAGTATTATTTAGAGGAAAGGGCTCGGATGGGTGAACAAAACGTTGACCAACAATTAGTTGAACGCGTACAGAGTGGTGATAAAAATGCTTTTAACCTTTTGGTATCAAAATACCAGCATAAGGTAGCAAATTTAGTTTCACGATATGTAAAAAACCAAAGTGATGTGCCTGATATTGTGCAAGAAGCCTTTATCAAAGCATATCGAGCATTACCTAATTTTAGAGGTGATAGCGCTTTTTATACTTGGCTTTATAGAATAGCCGTAAATTGTGCTAAAAATCACTTAGTAGCAACTGGACGTAAACCACCAGGTTCAGATGTTGAAATTGAAGATGCAGAGATTTATGATAGTGGAGATGCATTAAGAGAAAACGCATCCCCTGAAAAATTATTATTAACGAACGAAATTAAAAAAGTAGTATTTAATACAATTGAGCAGTTACCTGAAGATTTACGCACAGCGATAAATTTAAGGGAGCTTGAAGGATTAAGTTACGAAGAAATAGCCGTTATTATGGAATGTCCTGTTGGTACAGTACGTTCTAGAATATTTAGAGCACGTGATGCTGTAGATAAAAAAATACGACCATTACTTCAAAGTTAAGTAACTAATTTAGTTACAACGCTAATTTTAAGGTGCATGTATGAGTGAAAATAAGTTTGAGACAGTTTCTTCTTGTGTAGATAACTATATACAACAAGATGAATCTTTTGATGAAATTATCAAAGATAGTGAATTGTCTGATACTTGGGGACGTTATCAATTGATGGGTGACATCATGAGAAACGATGTACCTCAAACATTACAATTAGATTTATCTGCCAAAATTGCTGCCGCAATTGAAAATGAACCAACGGTCTTAGCACCTAAAAATACAGTTAAAAAGCAAAATTCGTTTAAAGCACGTATTGTGAGTTTTGTTAAACCTTTAGGGCAAGTAGCTATCGCAGCATCAGCTGCTGGTTTAATGGTATTAGGTGTTCAACAAAATAATGTTGTTCAATCTGACGATTTAGTTCCAGTGCAAAATATTCAAACAAGTCCTTTTGTTGGTATTGCTGAGCCAGTGAGTTTTAACTACCAACAACCAACGCAAATGTCTCAAAAGCAAGCCTATATTGAACAACAACGTCGTTTACAGGCTTTATTGTTAGATCATAAACAACAAATTAAATTAACTGCAGTTTCAAATATTGAAGCAAATGGAGCTGCAGAACCTACAATCGAAATTATCCCTGAAAATAAGGTTGAAAACTTGCCTAAATGAGAATATTAATTTGCGTACTTTTGTTGAGTACTGGATTTTCAGCACTAGCCGCAGAAATAGAGCAAGCTTCAACATGGCTTAATGCTTTATCTCAATCTTTAAAAACACGTAACTTTAGTACTTCATTCGTGGTTATTAAAAATAACCACGCTGAACCTTATCATTGGTTTCATGGTGTTGACGAAACAGGTAAAGAACTAGAAATTTTGTCTTTGCTTAATGGTCCGCGTCGAGACGTATTAAGAAAAAATGAAATTGTTAGTTATATCGAACCTGAATTACCTCCTTATTCCGTAGAAACGTCTCAAATTAGTGGTCCTATTCCAGCGATTTTTAGCGGAGATATTGTATCTTTAGAGAAAAACTATGACTTTATTTCATTAGGTAAAAGTCGTGTTTTAGGCCGCTCAGCACAAATTATTCGTATTGTTTCAAAAGATAAAAACCGATTTGGTTATCGTTTATGGATTGATCAAGACTCAAATATGTTGCTGAAAATGTCAGTAATTACCCGAGAAGGTATTGTTTTAGAACAAGTACAATTTACACATTTAGAGTTTTCACAAGACTTACCAGAGCCATTAAAGCAATTACAAAATACAGATTTACCACCGGTTGTTGATGTACCTCAGGGTGTTGTTGATAACGACTTACACTGGAAAGTTAATTGGTTACCTAATGGCTTTGAAAAAATAAGAGCTAATTATCATCGCCTATCAATTACAAAGCAGGCAACGGAGTTTATGTTGTTTTCTGATGGTTTAGTTGATGTATCTGTTTATATAAATAAAAGTGCCGTAAATCATCGAGAACCTGAATTTGTGATGAACGGGGCAACAGGAATTTTTAATCAAGTCATTAAAGGTGTTGAGGTGAGTGTAGTAGGTAAAATTTCATCAATTACCGCTAAAGACATTGCTGATTCTGTTAGCTTATTGCCAAGTAATCAAACACCATAATGGAAGAGTTAGCTACGGTAGTACATATTGAAAACCAGTCTATCTCCGTGATGAGTGAAGTAAAGTCTGCGTGCTCAGGATGTCAGCAAGTTGATAATTGTGGCAGTGGACAAGTTGCAAAAGCGTTTCCAACCAAAAAGTTGTCATTAGTGCTACAAAGCGACCTACCCGTGAAGGTTGGAGATACTGTTATACTTGGCCTTTCAGATGATTGTTTATTGCAAAGTGCTTGGCAAGTGTATTTATTTCCTCTCTTTGGCCTCATTACTTTTGGTGGATTAGGACAATACTTGGTTAATCATGGTGTTTTACCGCATGAATTATTTGGTGTGTTACTTTCTACGCTAGGTGGCTATTTAGGTTATGCTTTAGCCAAAAAGAAACAATCCTTACCTAAAAATAAAGCACGACTAACACCAAAGATTTTACGTATTCTTACAGAAAAAATACTCGTTACTGAAAGTTAATTGAGTATAAAGATAGCCCCCGTTCACTAAATTCGCTAAAATCCCGCTATTGTTAATTTTATAATTGTTATACTTGAACCTCCATCTATGAAAAATATCCGAAACTTTTCGATAATCGCCCATATCGACCATGGTAAATCTACTCTTTCCGATCGTCTTATCCAGCATTGTGGCGGTTTACAAGATCGCGAAATGTCAGCGCAGGTTCTTGATTCAATGGATATTGAGCGCGAGCGTGGCATTACGATCAAAGCGCAAAGTGTAACCTTAGATTATAAAGCTAAAGATGGTGAAATCTACCAACTTAACTTTATTGATACTCCGGGCCATGTTGATTTCTCTTATGAAGTATCACGTTCATTAGCGTCTTGTGAAGGCGCTTTATTAGTTGTAGATGCTGGACAAGGTGTTGAAGCTCAAACGGTGGCTAACTGCTATACCGCTATTGAGATGGAATTAGAAGTTATTCCTATCCTAAATAAAATTGATTTACCACAAGCTGACCCTGACCGTGTTTCAGAAGAAATTGAAGATATTATTGGTATTGATGCTACAGGTGCTGTGCAATGTTCAGCTAAAACTGGCATTGGTATTGAAGATGTACTAGAAACGATTGTTGCTAATATTCCACCACCTGTTGGTGAAAGAGACGCTCCTTTACAAGCGCTTATTATTGATTCGTGGTTTGATAACTATCAAGGTGTTGTGTCTTTAGTTCGTATAATGAATGGCGAAGTTAAAAAAGGCGATAAAATGGTGGTTATGTCTACAGGACAGACACATCTTATCGACAAAGTGGGTATTTTCACACCTAAGCAGACAGATACTGGCATTCTTAGAACCGGTGAGGTTGGCTTTATTATCGCTGGTATTAAAGAAATTCATGGTGCACCGGTTGGTGATACCATCACTATTTCTAAGAAAGAAGCAGCCAAGCAACTTCCTGGTTTCAAGAAAGTACAACCGCAAGTTTATGCAGGTATTTTTCCAGTAAGTTCAGAAGAGTATGAAAACTTCCGTGATGCGCTAAATAAATTAAGCTTAAACGATGCTTCATTACTGTTTGAACCGGAAAATTCATCAGCATTAGGTTTTGGTTTCCGTATAGGTTTCCTTGGCATGCTCCATATGGAGATAGTTCAAGAACGTTTAGAGCGTGAATACAACCTAGACCTTATCACAACAGCACCTACCGTAAATTATGAAATTGCGTGTACTAATGGCGATGTATTATCGATTGATAACCCAAGTGATTTACCACCTATTAATAACATTGAAGAAATTAGAGAACCTATTGTTCAAGCTAATATCTTAGTGCCACAAGAACATTTAGGTAATGTAATCACCCTTTGTATTGAAAAACGTGGTGTGCAAAAAGACATTATTTATCATGGTAATCAAGTTGCTGTAACTTATGAATTACCTATGGCCGAAGTGGTAATGGACTTTTTTGATAAGTTAAAATCTACCAGTCGTGGTTATGCTTCTTTAGATTACAATTTTGTACGCTTTGAACCAGCAGACATGGTTCGAGTTGATGTAATGATTAACGGCGACCGTGTTGATGCGTTAGCAATGATCACGCATAGATCTCATTCAATAGCTCGTGGTCGTATGTTAGTTGAAAAACTAAAAGAACTGATCCACAGACAAATGTTTGATATAGCGATTCAAGCCGCTATTGGTAACAACGTTATTGCACGTACAACAGTAAAACAGTTACGTAAAAACGTAACAGCAAAATGTTACGGTGGTGATATTTCTCGTAAGAAGAAATTACTACAGAAACAAAAAGACGGTAAAAAACGTATGAAACAGGTTGGTAATGTTGAAATACCGCAAGAAGCATTTTTATCAGTATTGAAATTAGAAAGTTAATTTCAATTTAACAGGAAAAAACGGAATCCCTATGGCAGTTTATTTTTCTATATTTTTAGTTGTTGTTACTATAGTAACTGGAATAATTTGGTTAGCAGATAAGTTTTATTTAGCTCCGCAACGAGAGCTAAAGTTAGCGAATGCTAAAGCGCAATGTGAAGGCGAGTTAGGTACTGAAGTAGAGGCCACTTTAATTGAACCATCAGCTATGGTTGATACAGCGGTTCAGATTTTTCCCGTTATTGCTTTTGTATTGATATTGCGTTCTTTTTTATACGAACCATTTCAAATTCCGTCAGGTTCTATGATGCCAACATTACTTGATGGTGACTTTATTCTTGTTAATAAATTTAACTATGGCTTACGAGATCCTGTTGCACGCAAAAAATTTATTGAAATTAATTTACCTGAGCGTGGCGATGTTGTGGTATTTAAATACCCCGTTGATCCGCAAGTTGATTACATTAAGCGTGTTATAGGCTTACCGGGCGATCGTATTATTTACCGCAATAAGTCGTTATATATTAAGCCAGTGTGTAAACCTGCAGATAAAGCCTGTTCTGACTTTGAGCAGGTTGTACAAACCTTTAGACCTGAAGATTCAACACCAGACGGTTCATATGGTTTAAGTCGTTATACTTCTGAAATGCCAAATAAAACTCACGATATACTCATCAATAATGGGATCACTCCTCGTATAGAACATTATTATAAGCAAGCAGGTACACAGCGAGATGAATTTGTTGTTCCTGATGGTCATTATTTTGTGATGGGTGATAACCGAGATAATAGTTTAGATGGTAGATTTTGGGGTTTTGTGCCAGAAGAGAACTTAGTAGGTGAAGCGGTAGCTATTTGGATGAGTTTTAATTTTGATAGAGCCGAAGATAGTGTTTTACCTCATTGGATCCCAACGGGAGTTAGGTTTGAACGTTTAGGTGGAATTAATTAATTGATCAAAAATACACCTCACGCCCTTACCGCTTTATCTAAACGTATTGGCTACACTTTCAATGATCAAAATTTATTGTTGCAAGCGTTAACTCATCGAAGTGCTAAAGGTTTACATAATGAACGCTTGGAGTTTTTAGGTGACTCTATTCTAGGTTTTGTTATAGCTGAAGCTTTATTTAATCAATTTCCTCAACATGATGAAGGCGATTTAACTCGTATGAGATCTAGCTTAGTTAAAGGCGTAACACTTGCTGAACTTGGTCGAAATTTTAAGTTGGGTGAACATTTAATATTGGGTGCTGGTGAATTGAAAAGTGGCGGTCATAAACGCGATTCAATTCTTGAAGATGCTGTTGAAGCTATAATAGGTGCCGTATATTTAGATTCTGATCAAAAAAGATGTAAAGCTTTAATTCTTGCATGGTTTAGTGAACGCTTAGCGAATATTAAACCGGGTAATGGACAAAAAGATCCGAAAACACGTTTACAAGAATACTTACAGGGCAGAAAAATAGAACTTCCTGAATATGAAGTATTAGAAATTACCGGGCAATCACATAATCAACAATTTACGGTTAAATGCATTACAAGTGTTATTAACACCGAAGTTGTTGCTAAAGGTACAAGCCGACGTAAAGCTGAACAATCAGCAGCTCAACAAGTATTGGACTTAATTCAAAAATGACAACAGAAATGAAACATTGCGGACTTATTGCTATTGTCGGCCGTCCTAACGTAGGTAAATCAACATTACTTAACAGCTTGTTAGGGCAAAAAATTAGTATTACTTCTAAAAAGCCTCAAACGACACGTCATCGTATATTAGGCATTTTAACTGAAAAGAATAACCAAGCCGTTTTAGTTGATACACCAGGTTTGCACACAGATGAAAAACGCGCTATTAACCGCTTAATGAACCGAGCTGCAAGTAGTTCTATTGCTGAAGTTGAGCTTATTGTATTTTTAGTAGAAGGCACACATTGGACAACTGATGACGAGCTTGTTCTGAGTAAAATTAAAAAAAGTGGCGCACCTTGTGTTTTAGTCGTTAATAAAATTGATAACGTACAAAACAAAGAAGATTTATTACCTCATTTACAAAAATTAGGTACTCGACATACATTCCAAGATATTATTCCGATCTCTGCCAGTAAAGGCGATAACGTTGATAAAATTCATGATCTATGTATGAATTCGTTACCAGAAGGTGAATTTTGGTTTCCTGAAGATTATATAACTGATCGCTCCAGCCGATTTATGGCATCTGAAATTATTAGAGAAAAGCTGATCCGCTTCACAGGTGACGAATTACCTTATTCAACGACTGTTGAAATAGAACAGTTTAAAATGGACGAAAAAGGTGTTTACCACATTAATGCACTTATTCTTGTTGAACGTGAAACTCAAAAAAGAATGGTTATTGGTAATAAAGGCGCAAGACTAAAAACAATAGGTCAAGAAGCTCGTAGAGATATGGAAGCTTTATTTGGTCAACAAGTATTTTTAGAAACTTGGGTAAAAGTTAAGTCGGGCTGGGCTGATGATGAAAGAGCACTGCGTAGTTTAGGTTATGGCGATGATTACTCAGGTTAATAATGTAAATTAAACACGATGGAAATATTTGAGCAACAAGCTTTTATTCTTCACAGTAGACCATTCAAAGATAATCAGTTAATCGTTGATTTGTTAACTGAACAAAGTGGTAAAGTTTCCGCTATTGTTTACACAGGTAAAACACAAAAATCGAATAAAAAAGGGCTGTTACAGCCTTTTTTGCCCTTACAAGTATTATTAAAGGGTAAAGGACAACTTAAAAATTTAAGTCGTATAGAAACGACTTCACGCTCTTATGCGCTTTCTGGAAATTACGTTTTTAGTGGCTTTTATCTTAATGAATTATTAGTCAAATTACTTGGTGACCATATAGAATGCCCTGAACTGTTTCATCAGTATAAGCGAAGTTTACAGGCATTAGCTGAGCAAACATCAATAGAAAGAACGCTCAGGAATTTTGAAATGATTTTGTTAGATGAACTTGGGCAAAGTTTTGATTTTAGTACTGTATTTGAGTCGCAAGCGCTATTCTTTTATTACGTTCTTGAAGAAGGCTTTATTCCTGCGATAAATAAGCTAACTTTACCAAAATACAGCAAAGAGCATCTTTTAGCTATTGCACAACAAAGTATTGAAGATGAACAGGTATTAAGAACATTTAAGTTATTAATGAGACAAGTGATCAATAACTTATTAGGTGGCAAACCATTAAATAGTAGAAAGTTATTTACTCGATAACAGTCATTTACAAAACGAAAAACACGTAAATTATTAATTATACAAACAGTAAAAATAAGAGTTAATTATGAATGATATTTTATTAGGCGTTAATGTTGATCATATTGCAACGTTACGACAAGCTAGAGGTACAAACTTTCCAGATCCTGTCTACGCAGCAACAGTTGCAGAACATGCCGGTGCAGACGGTATTACGGTTCATTTACGTGAAGATAGACGCCATATTCAAGACCGAGATATTCATGTACTTAAACAAACACTGAATACTCGTATGAATTTAGAAATGGCAGTAACAGATGAAATGCTTGATATTGCTTGTGATGTTAAACCTGTGTTTTGTTGTTTAGTACCTGAAAAACGTGAAGAGCTTACAACGGAAGGTGGTTTAGATGTTGTCGGGCAGTTAGATAAAATTACTCAAGCGGTTAGCCGCTTATCTGCGGTTGGTACGCAAACCAGCTTATTTATTGATGCCGATATAAAGCAAATAGATGCGGCTTTAGCCACTAAAGCGACGTATATTGAAATTCATACTGGTAAATATGCTGATGCGGTTAACGAAGAGGAGCAATTGACCGAGTTAGAACGATTAACCAAAGGTATTAAATACGCTCATAGCAAGGGTTTGAAGGTTAATGCGGGACATGGCTTAAATTACTTTAATGTTAAACCCATTGCCGCTATTCCTGAGATTATCGAGTTAAACATAGGTCATAGTATTATCGCTCGTGCGGTAATTGACGGATTAGATAAAGCGATCCGTGATATGAAGCGCCTAATGCTTGAAGCGCGTGGAATCAAATAAAGGTCTATAAAGAGCGTAGGGTAGAGTATGTCAGTTGTTGGTATTGGAACAGATATTGTAGAAATTAACAGAATTGCTGCAATGTCTGAAAAAGTGCGAAATAGTCTTGCCTTAAGAGTACTCACAGATGCTGAATACAAGCACTACTCTACTGTAAAACAACCTGAACGTTATTTGGCCAAAAGATGGGCAGGTAAAGAAGCTTTATCTAAGGCATTAGGTACAGGCATTGCAAAAGGTGTATCTTTTCAACATATCGAGATTCTATCGTTACCCTCTGGTCAACCTGTTTTACAATTAACCGATAAAGCCTTGGAAATAGCAAAGTCTTTAGGGGCTAGCAAATGGCATATTACCTTATCAGACGAAGTTAACTATGCAACTGCTTTTGTTGTTCTTTCTATTTAGGTATTTTTCATAGTTAAAATATACGTTATTTAATTTTGTTGTAGCAGAGCGTTATTAACGTGTTAATTTATTTGGTGTTTTGAACTGGTTTTTATAATAGATTGATAATAAAACTATTATTTCCATAGTTAACAGCTTCTTTCATTAATGTATATTTTTAATATATTCTTGAACAATTTTATTATTAAAGTCTATACTGAATATAATTATATTAAATTTATGGATAGCGGAGTTAGTTTATGGAAGAAAAGAAGTCTCCTACTACTGAACGACGTAATGAATCACCGGAAGCTTCTTCTTGGTGGGATAAATTAACTTTAGCGCAAAAGTTCTCTGCGAGTAGTTTAGGTAAGTTTGGTTACGAACTATTATGTATTCGTAAAGTAAAAGGTAAAAACCTTGCCATATTAAAGTGTAATGGTGGTATTGCTACAATAGCTGCTGATGGTGAAATAAATACATCAGCTAAAATAAAACTTAGGTCTGAAGAATAGAGTTATCGACAAATGCTACAGATTTATATTTAATTTTGCTATAGGCACATTCAATGAACTTAATACTTGAGGGGCTACTTTTATTATATTATCCAAGTGTTCAAAAAATTCAAAAAATTCAGGTTCTAATTCTTCAATACTCACACCTTGCTTAAGAGATGTCTCTATTTGATGAGTCACTTTACTTAAATTAGGCACTCCAGAATAGCAGCAAGCACCATTAAGTTTATGAATTAAGGTTTTTAATTGTTCTATATCTTGGGACGTTATCGCCTCGGTTATATGTATTTTAGCTTCAGGTAAGCTTTTGGTTAATCCAATTAACATTTCTTTCGCTAACTCTTCTTTGTTACCTGCTCTTTTTAACGCCAATGACCAATCTATAATAGCCGTTGTGTGTAGACTACTTACTACCTCTGGTGGATCTATGTCTACGTCATTACATTTATGCTCATTGAATTTAGCCATATCACAATATTCGTAAATAGCATGGCTTAACATAGATTCGTCTAGTGGCTTCGACATATAAAAATCAAAACCTTGCTCAATTAATTTGTCTTTTTCTCCGTGTAGGGCATGTGCTGTTACCGCTATGATCGGCGTAGAGTCATTGAATGTTTTAGCTTTAATCGCTAACAATGCTGATATACCATCCATTACTGGCATTTGTATATCCATAAATATTAAGGCGTATTTTTCTATTTTACATAACTCTAGTGCTTCTAAGCCATTAGTTGCCGTAATAACTTCAGCAACTTGTTCAAGTAATAAGGTTTTAATAAGTTTTAAATTAGCTTCATTGTCATCGACTGCTAATACCTTAATAGGCAGGTGATTTTTAAATTTATTTGGTAGGTATGTTTTTATAGATTTATGGTCTTTATGAGTAAAAGCTTTACATAATTTTATTGGTGTAATGGGTTTACTAATACAGTTTGAAGCACCACTGGCTATCAATGTTTCATAAATATGTGGTGAATTACTGTTAACCGCAAGATGAATAGATACCGCATTTTTATTACATTGACTTATTGAACTCTTCAGCTCATCTAAAGCAATTGGACTAATGTCATGACCGATTAATATATGATCATAACTATGTTGATGAGATAAAGCAGCTATCACTTGCTCAATACTAGTGACATGAGAAACTTCCATTCCCCAGTCTGACATGATCTGGGTAGTTGCCATTCTGCTGTGCATATGCGGTTCAAAGTATAATACTTTTTTATAAGCTAAAGATGATGTTTGTAATTGAGATATCAGTGGAATAGGGGTTACTTCAGACTGGAAAGTAAACCAGAAAGTTGAACCTTTACCTTCTTCACTAGAAAATCCTATTTTACCATGCATTTCAGAGACTAATCTTTGTGAGATAACCAAGCCTAAACCTGTACCTCCATATAAACGCGTAATACTATTATCTGCTTGGCCAAATGCTTCAAAAAGCGCTTCTTGTTGTTGGCTTTTTATTCCGACACCGGTATCAACTAACTCTACTTTTAATATTGCTGTTTTGTGATCGCTTTGCTCGCATTTTATATCAATATTGACCGAACCTTTTTCGGTAAATTTAATTGCATTACTGGCTAAATTAATGATGATCTGCTTAACTCGCATAGCATCACCAATAAGAGAATCAGGTACAGAGGAGGTGATATTGAAAGAAAGCTCTATGTTCTTTTGATGCGCACTGGGTGCTAATAAGGTTAAGGCTTCTTCAGTAGCTTCTCTTAATGAATAAGGGATTTTTTCCAGAACCATTTTTCCTGCATCTAATTTAGAAAAGTCTAAAATATCGTTAATGATGGAAAGTAAGTTAGCGGCAGAGCCCTCAATAGTGTACAAGTAATCTCGTTGAGTATCAGTAAGAGGTGTTTTAAGTACTTGTCGAGTAAAGCCTATAACACCATTTAGTGGAGTTCTTAATTCATGACTCATATTGGCTAAGAATTCAGATTTTACTTTATTAGCATCTTGAGCTTTACGTTTAGCAATGTTTAATTCAACGTTTTGTATTTCGAACTGCTCTAAACTTTCACGTAAATCTATAGTGGCTTGATCTATATGACGCTGCATCTCATCGTTAAAATCAACTAATGACTGGGCCATGGAATTCACACCATTTTTGAGAAAACTTAGCTCGCCAATTAATTGCCCACTTATACGACTTTCAAGTTTGCCTTCTCTTATTCTATCCACCATTTGCACCATAGATAAAATAGGGCTAGTGACATATTTAATGAGTTGTGATGCAAAAATAAAATTAATGAGCACGCCAAGGAGAACAATCGAAAAAGCGATAAGTACTTCACTTTGTTGATTAAACTGAATTTTATTTTTATCTATTTGAATAGAAACATAACCAATAGGGGATATTTTGCTATTTGATGAATTAAATTCGTCAATAATAGGCGCTCTGAAAATAACATAATCATCGTATTCAGTTTTTGATGTTTTTTCGGGGATCGCCTCTCCAGCATTTAGCCTCATTAAATTAATATCACCATGATATGAACTGGTTACAAATATTTGATTATCTTGAGTAAATAAAGCGATACTTTTAACGATGGAAGATTGGCTACGGTGTGCAAAACTAATTAAATGCCGTAATTTTTCTCGTTGTTCATTTAATAAAGGATCTGTGCTGGCTATCGCTAAAGGTTCGATAATACTCTGAGCTTGAGTCGTTAAAAAATCATCTAATTCACTGTATCGACTAAACGAGAAATAAGCAGCTACGGCTAAGCTGATCAAAGTCGTTGGTATGATAGTGAGTAAAATGACCCAGTCTTTAAGACTAATTTTATGCATGTATCTCTTAACTTAGTGTAGAATTACGAGTTTATATTCATTTGTATTCGTTTGTAATATACAAATATTATTTTCATATAATGTCATATACACACGCGAATTTGTAGCGTTGGATCGATGGCAACTCAATAAAGATAAAAACATGGCTAATTTTTTTAAACCCAGCACTAAAAAACAACCTACAGGACAAGTTATATCGATAGTTATTGATCGGCTTGATCATAATGGTATAGGTGTAGGGGAATATAATAAGAAGCCTATTTTTATAGAAAACACATTACCTAAAGAAAAAATAAAGGCTAAAATTGTTGAGGCTAAAGGTAAGTTTTATAAAGGGAGTGTTATTGAGCTAGTGAGTACTAGTGAACACCGTGTAAAACCGTCTTGTAAGCATTTTAAAACTTGCGGTGGTTGTGATTTACAGCACTTATCATTTGAAGAGCATTTAGCATTTAAACAACATAAACTTATCGATTTATTTTCGCGAAATAACATTAACGGTAATTTGCCTTGGCAAGAAAGCATCACTAGCGATGCACTGCACTATAGAAGAAAAGCCCGCATAGGTGTGCAATACAATAAGTTAGGCGAACCTATTGTGGGCTTTAGACAAAAATCGAGTAATAACTTAGTACAACTAAAAGAATGTATTGTATTGGTTGAACCTATCAAGCATGTGTTTACAATACTTACATCACTTATTAAATCGTTAAGCCTAGTTAAATCTATTGGGCATGTTGAAGTTATTTATACGCAACATATAAGTATAATTGTAAGACAGCTTATTCCGCTTAATGAACAAGATAAAACGTTATGGAAGAACATTGCAGAGCAACATCAATGGCAAGTCTATATTGATAACGGAAAAGAGGTTACTCTACTAACACCTGTTACACCTTTGTTTTATCAAATAAGTGAGCAGAGTGGAATATCTCAAAATCATGCTTCGGAATCGGTTATTAATATTTATTTTGAACCTAAAGACTTTATTCAGGTTAATCATCACGTTAATAATAAAATGATCATGCAAGCGTTAAACTGGTTAGATTTACAAGAAGATGATCAGGTATTGGATTTATTTTGTGGTTTAGGAAATTTCAGTTTACCCATAGCGAGAAAAGTTAAAAGTGTTGTGGGGGTTGAAGGTTTGCAAACCATGGTAGATAAAGCTACCTATAATGCTCAAATGAGTAACCTTGATAACACCGCGTTTTTTCAAGCGGATTTAAATAGTAACTGGGGTAAGCAAGCTTGGGCACATAAAAAATATTCGAAAGTTTTATTAGATCCTGCTAGAGCCGGAGCATACGAGGCTTTAATTCAGTTAATAGATTTGGATATTTCAAGTATTGTTTATGTAAGTTGCGACCCAGCAACGTTAGCTAAAGACAGTCAATTACTTATCAGTAATGGATATACTATAGAGAAAATAGCCATTATGGATATGTTTGCACAAACTAAGCACATTGAGACAATGATATTGTTTAAAAAGTAGGATTTTATGGTTTCTGTTCGTCGTTCACATCAAACATCAATGCCAACTTTTGAGCTATGGCTAAAAACACTTGAGCTAACTGGCCCTAAGCAAAGAGCACTAGAGGCTTTATGGAAAGAGGTGCATACTTTCTTTAATGATCAAGAAGAGTGCTTAATTAAGTCTAGAGAAATGGTTGAAATTCTTGCTGCTCTTAATCTTGATAAAGATTCGCTTTGTGCCGCTTTTTTATGTCCATTATACGAATATGATTGTATTGAACTTAGCTTTATAGAAGAAAACTTTAATAAGTCAGTTTTCAATTTATGCCATGGCGTTAACCAAATGGATGCCATTAAAATTTTGCAAAAAAGGCGTAGCGATCAAGTTTCAGGTACACACATAGATAACGTGCGTAAAATGTTATTGGCTATGGTTGATGATGTACGTGCGGTGGTGATTAAGTTATCTGAACGCTTATGTCATTTACGTTTAGTTAAAAACCTTGATGAAGAAACCAAAGTATTAACCGCCAAAGAAATTGTTAATATTTATGCACCTTTAGCTAATCGTTTAGGTATAGGGCAATTAAAATGGGAACTAGAAGATTTATCTTTTAGGTATTTACACCCGAATACTTATAAAAAAATTGCCAAGCTATTAGATGAAAAAAGATTAGACCGTGAACAATACATGGTTGATTTTGTTGAAAGTCTATCTTCTCAGCTAAAAAAACTAGAGGTGAGAGGAGAAGTGTTTGGTCGACCAAAACACATTTTTAGTATTTGGAAAAAAATGCAACAAAAGTCTTTAGACTTTGATCAGCTTTTTGACGTAAGAGCTGTAAGGATCATTGTAGAGAGATTACAAGATTGTTATAGCGCTTTAGGTGTTGTTCATACGAATTGGAAGCACTTATCGAGTGAGTTTGATGACTATGTTGCCACACCAAAAGCCAACGGTTATCAGTCAATTCATACGGTAGTATTAGGGCCAGAAGGCAAGTCGGTTGAGATACAAATAAGAACGCAACAAATGGATGATGATGCTGAATTAGGTGTTGCGGCTCATTGGCGTTACAAAGAAGGCACTGCTTCAGGTAAAACAACTGGCTTTGACGATAAAATTAGCTGGCTAAGAAAAATATTACAATGGCAAGAAGATGTAACCGAAAGTGGTGAATTGATTGATGAGTTACGAAGCCAAGTGTTTGAAGATCGTATCTATGTATTTACCCCAAGCGGTGAAGTTATTGATTTACCAGTTAATTCTACCCCATTAGATTTCGCTTATTATATTCACTCTAATGTAGGGCATACCTGTATTGGAGCGAAAGTTTTTGGTCGTATTGTTCCTTTTACACATAAACTAAAAACAGGTGATCAAGTTGAAATTCTTCGTAGTAAAAGCGCAACGCCTAGCCGAGACTGGTTAAACCCTAATTTACATTATTTACATACTGCACGAGCACGGTCTAAAGTGCAGCACTTCTTTAAGTTTGCAGATAAAGATAAAAACATTGCCGCAGGTAAAGAGTTACTAGACGCTGAATTAGGTAAAAATAATCTTACACAAATTGATTTTTCACAAGCATTCGACCGCTTTAATGTGGCCAGCGTAGAAGACTTATATGGAGCGATAGGCTCTGGTGGTGCTCGATTACAACAAGTGGTTAATTTCTTTCTACAAAAAGAAAACGAACTAAAACCTTTTGAAGAAATAGATCCTCAATCTTTAGTTAAAGAGCCCAATCCATCGCAAAAACTAAAAGCTGACTCCAATGGTGTTACTGTTTCTGGTGTAGGTAATTTAATGACACATATGGCTAAGTGTTGCCATCCTGTACCGGGAGATAATATTTTAGGCTTTATAACACAAGGGCGAGGGATTTCTGTTCACCGTATTGATTGTGAACAGCTTGCTAACTCGCTTGATTTACAACCCGAGCGTGAAATTGAAGTACAGTGGGGCGATGAGCAGAAAACAAGCTATCAAGTAACCGTTCAAGTGATAGCAAGTGACAGACAAGGCCTTGTACGTGACATTTCAACTATTATAGCGAACGAAAGAGTCAGTATTGTGGGTATGGATACACATTCAGATAATGTAAAACATACTACATCAATGTTATTGAAGCTTGAGTTAACCAACAATGAAATCTTAACAAGGTTGATTGATAAGTTACTACAGTTAGATGACATTATTAGCGCTAAGCGCATTTAGGTATAACTCAAACATTCGTTTTAAAATAATAAGTATAAAGTGAAATTCAAATATTCAAAAATAATTTATATAGTAGCGATCTTTCTTTTGTTCTGTATGGTGATCATGAGCAGCGCTTATATTAAGCGCTTTATTGTTCTTCTTAATACAGAACAAAATGAGTTAACTCGATATTATTATCAAATGGCAGCCTTTCACCAAAGGATCGATAATAATTTAACCCAAGGATATAATGTTTTTATTGGTGATAGTTTAATACAAGGATTAGCTGTTTCTGAAATTGATAATAAAACAGTTAATTATGGAATTGGTAATGACACAACATACGGTGTTATTAAAAGGCTTCCGTTATACAAATCTATTTCATATGCAAAAAATATCATTATCTCTATTGGCCATAATGACATCAGGCAGAGAAAGCAAAAAGAAATTATTCAAAACGTTCGAACAATAATTGAATACATTCCTCCTGATAAAAGCGTTATTATTTGCGCTATTTTTTTAGTTGATGAAAATATTCAGATGGAAGGAATAACGAACCTAAAAATACAAAATTTAAATAATAAAATTAAAGGTTTAACCCTAAAATATTCAAATGTCAGTTATTTAGATACCAACTCACTTGTGACTTTAGATGGAAACTTATCTCCTCAATATCATATTGGTGATGGTATTCATTTAAATAAAAAGGGGAACGAATTGTGGATCAGAGAACTCAAAAACGCGTTAAAACGTAAAGAGTAAGTTAAATTTATTAAAGGACCTTTCACTTGCAAAGAATTAACTACCTTGATGGACATCGCGGTATTGCTATTTTATTAGTCATGCTCTTTCATGCTTTTAGCCGATGGCCTGAATTGGTTCCATATACAAACGAGTATGCAGAATTTCCTTTATTTCAATTTGGCTTTTTAGGTGTACAACTTTTCTTCATATTGTCAGGGTTTGTTATATTAATGACCTTAGAAAAATGCACTAATTTTAAAGAATTTATTTATCATCGATGGTTAAGATTATTTCCAGCGATGCTTATTTGTTCTTTAATTATATATTTTTCAGCGAGTTATTTTTTTGAAAGACCTAACGGAGATCCATCTGTTAAAGATTTAATTCCAGGTTTAACTTTTATTGACCCTTATTATTTAAGTCGCTTAATAGGGGGGGTGAATAACCTTGAAGATGCTTTTTGGTCTTTATATGTCGAGTTTAAGTTTTACGTTATCTCTGCTTTGTTATACTTTTTAATTGGAAGTAAAAAACTTGTTGTGAGCTTGTTTGTACTTTTTGTTCTTTGGTTTTTTCTTACACAATTGCAGCAGCATACAGATAGCCGTTTAATATATTATGCATTATCTTTGACTAATCATCTCTCTTTGAAATATTTTGGTTGGTTCGCTGCTGGTGCCTCTTTTTACCTATATACAAAACATGATGATAAGCAGTGGTTCTGGTATGGTGTGGTTATATGTATTTTAAGCTCGTTGGCTGCGGCAATCGTAAGCCATAGTGTAGAAGTATTAGTAGCTATACTTATTATTTCTTTATTCTTTTCAGCTTCACTTATCAGTGTGAATATACAACAATTTTTAAGTAATAAGTTTTTGTTATTTTTGGGTTATGTTAGTTATCCTTTATATCTATTACACGAAAACATGATGATATCTTTTGTTATTAAATTTAATGATTTATTACCACAAAAGCTGAGTTTTCTTTTACCTTTATTTGCAATTACTATCATATCGAGTATTGCTTATGTCATAGCTAAATATATTGAGAAACCAGTAAAAAACATTATAAAAAACATATTTGATTTTAACAAAGCACAAAGCTTATCTTCAAAATAATATTATTAAACAACAAGGTAATCATTATTAATGCTAAACGATAAATCGTCTATTGAAAAACTTCGATGGATTATGGCCCAATTACGAGATCCTGAATATGGCTGCCCGTGGGATATTAAACAAACCTTTTCCTCTATTGTTTCTCATACTATTGAAGAAGCTTACGAAGTTGCTGATGCGATTGAACAGCAAGATTATGTTGAACTAAAAAAAGAATTAGGTGATTTACTGTTTCAAGTGATTTTTTATAGTCAATTGGGCGAAGAAGAAAAACTATTTGGTTTTGATGATGTAGTAGAAGCTGTTTGCGAAAAACTTATTAGGCGTCATCCGCACGTGTTCTCAGACGCATCATTAAGTACAGATGCTGAGATTAAAGCTAACTGGGAAAATGAAAAAGCTAAAGAGCGAGAGCTGAAAAATAACACGCAAAATAATGAAGAGCGTTTAAGTATTTTAGCCGATATTCCTAAAAACTTACCAGCATTATCACAAGCAGCTAAAATACAAAAACGTTGTTCACATGTAGGTTTTGATTGGGATAATGTTGATGATGTTTTTGCTAAAATTGAAGAAGAAGTGCAAGAGGTTAAAGCTGAGCTTCATCGTGATGAAGCGGCCTTGAGCGAAGAATTAGGCGATTTATTGTTTGCGGTAGTCAATTTGTGTCGTCATGCCAAGCAAGATCCTGAAACCATATTACGTAAAGCGAATCAAAAGTTTACTAAACGATTCCAATCTGTTGAAAGTAAAGTAAATCAATCATCTAAAGCATTTACAGACCATAAACTTGATGAGCTTGAAGTGTATTGGCAAGAAGTTAAACAAGAAGAAAGTAAGTAACTGTTTATTAAATAAAAGAGTTTGCTTTACAAAGAAGTAATACTAATTTAAATAATAAACATAAAAAAAGCATCTAACTTCATGAATAAGTAGATGCTTTTTGTTTATTCGCTTTACGTTATTCTTCAGCAGGTAACTCAGCATTGTGATAAACGTTTTGTACATCATCACAATCATCTAACATTGCCATAAACTTTTCAAAATTAGCAATGTCATCGGCATCAGTTAATTCTGTATAAGTTTGAGGAACAAAGGTAATTTCTTCAACTTCTAAGTCATATTCAGGCATGCTATCGGCAAACGCTGTTTTTATTTTGAAGAATTCGGTATGTGGAGCAAATACGGTAATGATCCCATCTTCAAGTTCAACGTCAGTTACGTCTATTTCAGCCATTAATAGATTTTCGAACACAGATTCGTCATCTTCACCTTTAAAAGCAAAAACAGCTTGGTGCGCAAACATATGAGAAACTGTGCCTGAAGAGCCGATTTTAGAATTTGTTTTAGTGAAACACTGACGAACATCTTTAATGGTTCTATTACCGTTATCTGTTAAACAGTCGATAATAACCATACAGCCACCGGGTCCGTAACCTTCATAGCGAGATTCACTATAATCTTCGCCACCAGTACCTTTAGCTTTTTCAATTGCTTTATCAATTACATGTGTAGGTACTTGGTCTTTCTTAGCTTTTTCAATTAAGCGACGAAGAGATAAGTTACTGTCAGGGTCTGTACTGCCGTTTTTAGCACATACGTAAATTTCTTTACCGTATTTAGAATAAACTTTAGTTTTGGCGCCTTGTGTCTTGGCCATTGATAATTTACGGTTTTGGTAAGCTCTTCCCATCTTAAATCTGTCTCTTTATTTATTTACAATAAACTTACCCTTAATTCTACCAGTGAAAGGCTAGTTTTGACTAGTGCATAGCCAAAAATTGCTTTAATTTAACAACTAAATTTCATCTGCAAAGGTTGATTTAACCCACTTAGCAAATATTTCGAGTTCTTTTTTGTTTTCCATGTTCTCATGTTGGACTAAGTAGTAGCGGTCATTTGTTACTAGTTCATCTTCAAATAATTTAACTAATGAACCTTCTTTAAACCAGGTCTCACTCATAGGTAAGGGAATTAATGCGATCCCCATGCCTTGTTGAGCTGCTCGAGCAACGCCGAACATACTATCAAATTGGATGATTTGTTTAGGGTCGAAATTACTACGGCCTGTTTTTTCAGCCCATTGATGCCAAGACCAAGGACGAGAGCGATGCAATAATAAAGGGATAGAATTTAGTGCATCTAAATCACTATCTTTCCATTTTTTATAAAGTGCCTTATTACAAGCTGGTGCGTAACGAATTGGGAATAAGTCGTGTACTATGCTGGCATTTGGTTTTCCATTCGCTAGTACAATTGATAAATCAGCAATTTGCGAAGGTTCTGAACCTGACTTTACTGTTTCAAGTTGTAAGTTGATTTTAGGGTTTTCTTCAGCCCACTCACTTAGCCTAGGTATAAAAAGTTCACTAGCAAAAAATTCAGGCATGCTAATGATGATATTTTTATTTTGCTGGCTGTTTGTGAAATCAGAAATTGTAGATTCTAATTGGTTAATCAATGGATTAACCGACTGATAAAACTGCTTTCCTGCGGAAGTGAGTTCAATTGCGCGAGTTTGGCGCTTAAATAAAGTGATGCCCAACTGTTCTTCAAGCTGTTTTATTTGATGGCTTACGGCAGAAGGTGTTAAAAAAAGCTGCGAAGCTGCATGTTTAAAACTTAAACATTTAGCGGCAATACAAAAAGACCTTAGGCCTCTAATAGGGGTTTGGATTGGCATATCATTTACAACAAGGTAGTTACGTCACAAACTGTAAAGCAATAATTAGACCTGCTAGTCAGTTTTTATTTTATCTTTTAAAACAATCGTTTAAATTTTTACTTTTAATTAAGAGTATTATTTGAAGTGTGTTGAACTATTGTGGTGCAGCGGTGTGATCTATTATGGTGCTTTGGTGAGTATAATACCTTAAGTAATCTAAGGTTATAATATTAAAGGCAAAAAAAATGGACGCCATAAGGCGTCCAAAACAACAAACATATGTTTTATCAATCGGGGAGATCTAAAAACAAGTTCATCTTATAAATACTTGACACATGTGACAAGTGTTAAGAAATCACCTGATAGTTGAATTTTATTCATTTATGGTTTTATCTAAAATAATACGCGCTTGGTTTAAGGCGTTTTATGACTCAGTGGTTTGAGGGAGGGATAAAAAGCCTTGTCATAAGGTTATTTATAACAAAGCTTAAAGGGAGGGGATGATATTTAAGTAATTTTAAAAACTGATACTTCTCTTTCTAAGTCAGTGGCTAGTTTGGCTAACTCGACACTCGATTCAGCAATATGTTCTGTTGCAGTACTGGTTTCTGCCACACCCATGTTAAGTGTTTCTACGCTTTCTAAAATAATTTTCACTACAACAGATTGTTCTTCTGCAGCCGTTGCTATTTGGGTACTTAAATCGTTAATTTGATTGATTTCTTCATTGATTATTTTATTAAGGTCGTTCACTTCTTGTGCGTGAGATTTAACGGTATTTGCTTGAATAACACTATTAGCCATAACTTCTACTGAAGAATTAGCACCCGCCATAATAGTATTGACCATATCGTTTATTTCTTTGGTTGAGTCTTGGGTACGCTGAGCTAATTGTCGTACTTCATCAGCTACAACGGCAAAACCTCTGCCTTGCTCGCCTGCTCGAGCAGCTTCTATAGCAGCATTTAGAGCAAGGAGGTTGGTTTGATCGGCGATACCTTTAATAACATCTAATACGGTAACCACTTGACTAAAGTCAGTACGTACTTTTTGAACGCTTTGCTCCGAATCTTGTATTTTGTCTGTCATTGAAAGAATTGCATTGTAGGTGTCGTCTATTTTATTCGAACTATCAGTAACCTTACTCTGAATTTCATGAACTGCAGAAGATGTTGTAGAGGCACTTGCGGCTACATCATTTACAGTCATTCCCATTTCTTGCATCGCGGTTTTAAGTTGATCTGATGCAACACTTTGAGCCGATAGTGTTTGGCTCGTTTGAGTGGTAATAGTAGCTAATTCTTCTGAAGTACTTGATTGTTGAAGAGAAACCATTTCAATATTTTTAACAATATTGGCTAAGTTATTTATCATTTGTTGAATGGCTATTTGTAAATGGCCGACTTCATCATTGGATGTTTTAGCAACTTTAATGGTTAAATCACCTTTGGCAACACGTTGTGCAGCTTCGGATACCACGATAATGGGAGATGCTATTTTACCCGCAAACAATATACCCACAAGCGCAATAACAATTACAAATACTACCATGAGGATTATCATGAAATTTGTATTTTTATTGATGGAAGCAAATGCTTCAGGTTCGTCTATTTCTGACAAAATAGCCCAGCTGAAGTTGTCAAAATCTATACGGTCAAAAGACGATAGCACGGGATTTCCATTATAATCAGTGATTATATTCGTGCCTTTTTTGCCAGCTAAAGCATCTCTTGTCGCTTGGGTATCAACACCGTTTTTATCAATAGTGCCTGCAAAGCTTGCGTTAACAGAATGCCCCTCGGGGTCTAAAAACGAATTACTTCTCATTTTTAAATCCATTCCTACAAGATAACTTTCACCGCTATCTCCCATACCTTCTCTTATGCCCATGATATTTTGTATGCCTTCAATAGGAAGCTGCAGGGCAATATATAATGAAACTTTTCCTTTGGCGTCTAATATAGGTTGGCCAATAAAAGCAGCAGGATCATTATTACTTGGAGCGTAAGGGGCAAAATCAACAAAGCCGTATTGTCCATTATCTTTAATTTGAGTAACTAAGGTACCTAAATTTGATGAGGCATACTTTCCACTTAAAATATTGGTTTGATAATCGGCTTCTTTTGCGACGGTATAAAAAATATAGCCGCTAGCATCAATAAGAAATAAATCATAATAACCGTATTGTTTTATATAGTTGTTATAAAACTCTTCATTTTTAAATGTGGTGGGATTAAATGCTTCGGCTATATCAACCTCAGAAATAATTGCCCAACGAATACCATTTGCTATTTCTAAATAATCCCAACTACTCACAACAGGGTTATTATTGTAATCATTGATTAGTTGAGTATCTTTATTGCCATTTAGTGCGTTAATTGCTGCGGTTGTTTCTACTTTATTGTTTGCAGCAAAAGAGGCTTTAACTGAATAATTTTTGGGGTTAAGGTAAGAGTTAGAACGCATTAGCTTGTCTGGCCCTACAAGATAAGACTCTCCGGTTTCTCCCATACCTACGCGATTGCCTAATATATTATTAATTTTTTCTATCGGCTGTTGAAAGGCAATGTAACCAATGCGCTTGCCATTAACGGTAACGGGTTTGACCGTAAATGCAGCAGGGTCATCGTTGCTTGGCGCATAAGGTTTAAAATCACCGAATTGAATGTCTGTAGATTTACTTTGTTGGGCTAAGATAAAAGCTTGATAAAATGAGCTTTCACTTAAGTCTTTTGGAATGTTTTGTCCTAAATCACTTTCTCTAGTGACAGAGTAAATAATCGTACCATCGTTGCTAATAATGAAAAAATCATACCAACCAAAATAGTTTAAAAGAGGTTTGTATGAAGCATCATACTTATCGAGTAAGGTTTTCCATTTATTTTTATCCGCAAAGCTAGAGAGTAAAGTGGTTAAATTGGTTTGTAATTCTATTTGTTTAGCCAGTAATTCAAGTTGGGTGTTGTTATTGGCTAAATAATCATTTAGCTGTGCTTTTTTTACTGAATTAATCGCAGAAAGTTTCATGAAAGCTTGTTTTTTCATGGTACTGGCTATATCCACGAGTACAGACATATCGCCTTTTCTTTCCTTAAAATAGGTTTCAATCGATTGCTTTTTTATTTGGTTAATAGCGGTGAGTTGGTTGTAAACCTTGTCTGAGACATCGTCCGAATTATTAAAGGTGGTAACAACACTAATGATAACTGCGGGGATAATACCAATAGCCACTAAAAGCAACATGATTTTAGTTTTCAAACTTTCCATTTTGAACATAATAATATCTCGTAGAGGTTAATCCGGCACTTTAAATGCTTATTTAATAATAGTGCATAATTATTTTATTTTTAATAATTATAACTTAAAAAATATTAATTACAGTCTTAGTTTATGTTTTTTATGGTTTTTTTTGTTTTCTGGACGGGAGGTTCTCTAACTATTCATGTTATTAACAATAAACCTACTATAAATTTACATATTGTTTACTGTTAACAATGTTTGCTTTGTACTGCGAAAATAATAAATACTATTTATACCTACCACTCAATATGCCTATTTCAGGGTGCTTGAGCGATATCAATTCAAGGCAATGCTTTGTAATAATGGTCGTTCCCTTATAAAAAGATATAACTGCCGTTAATCCTGTCTCTTGAAGTTGCATGAGAATCATAGGCTATATTTTATATACGAAACGCCGATTTTTTTACAAAATAAGGCGATTTCGTATTACCGCTATTTAAGTTAGTTTTATAAACTTCTTGGTATAGTCGATATAAGTATCTTCCTTTGTAGGGCATTATCTATATGAATTTATCCCACCGTTTAATTGTTTCTTTATTTCTTGTTTCTTTCACTTTTGTATTGAGTGGTTGTGGGGAGTCAGATAAGTCACCTAAAAAAATGAGTGTTGAGAAACCTAAGCACGTTTTAATTTTTAGTAAAACTAAAGGCTGGAGGCATAAATCTATTGAATTAGGTACTGAAAAGTTAACGCAAGCTCTTAGCAATAAAGGGATCAAAGCTACTGCTACAGAAGATGCGTCTATTTTTAATGATGCTAAACTTTCAACTTTTTCAACCCTAATTTTCTTAAATACCACAGGTGATATTCTTAATAAGCAACAGCAAGTTGCTATGGAGCGTTATATACAAGCAGGCGGTGGATTTGTTGGTATTCATTCGGCAACCGATACTGAATCGGGTGGTGATTGGTTTTGGTATAGACGTCTTGTAGGCGCCGTTTTCAAAAGTCACCCAGGTATTCCGTCAAATGTACAAACTGCAAAGCTTAAAGTACTTAGAAAAGATCATCCTTCTACTGCCGAACTTCCTGACTCTTTTAGTGTGGCTGACGAATGGTACGACTTTAAAAGTTTATCTGATCGCAGAATTGATTTAATAAGCGTTGATGAAGGCTCTTATAACGGTGGCGGGCATGGGGCGTATCATCCTATTGCTTGGTATCACGAATTTGACGGTGGCCGTTCTTTTTATACAGGTGTAGGACATAATGCTAATAACTTTAGTCATTCTATTTACATGGCACATTTATTAGGTGGTATCGAATACGCTATTGGTAATAATGAAAGAAATTATGAAAAATCGAGACCTGAACCTAACCGATTTGCGAAAGAAGTTTTATTAGATTCACTCAACGAACCTGTGAGTTTAGATATAACAAAAGATGGTAATACGCTCTTTTATGTTGAACGAAAAGGTCAAGTAAAGCGCGTTGAACTCTCTACAAACGCTATGATTGAAATCGGTAAAATTGATGTATATTCACCTGATGGGTTTGGTGAGTTTGGTTTATTGGCTCTGGCATTAGATCCTAATTTTGAGATAAACCAGCACATATATTTAATGTATAACGCTTCATCAACAAATTCTGATAAAGATTTAACACAACGCGTGTCTCGTTTCACACTAAAAAACGGCGAAATAGATCAATCAAGTCGAATTGATATGCTAGATGCGCCTAGTGAAGGTAATTGTTGTCATACCGGCGGTAATATGGAGTTTGATGCTAAAGGTAATTTATTTATTGCCTTAGGTGACAATGCTAATCCGTTTGAATCTCATGGTGTTGGGCCTTCAGATTTTAGAGAGGGTCGAGTTGCTCACGACGCATATCGTTCATCAGGAAATACGCAAGACTTTCGCGGTAAAATTTTACGTATTACCCCTCAACAAGATGGTTCGTACACTATTCCAGAAGGTAATTTGTTTACTAACTCAAGTATAGGGAAACCTGAAATTTATGTGATGGGAACACGAAACCCATACACTATTGCGTTTGATGATAAAGAACAAACACTCTATTACGGTGATGTAGGCCCAGATGCTAAAGGATATGATGAAAAATACGGTTCTAAGGGATTCGACGAAATAAACAAAGTTACACAAGCGGGTAATTTTGGTTGGCCTTCATTTATTGGCAATAATAAAGCTTATCGTCAGTTTGATTATGAGACACAAGAATCAGGTAAATGGAATAATCCTCTTTACCCAATAAATAACTCCCCTAGAAACACAGGGGCAAAAAATATTCCTCCAGCACAACCCGCTTATATTTGGTATCCCTATAGCAATTCTGATGTTTTTCCTGAATTAGGCGCAGGTTCTCGTAATGCTTTGGTTGCAGGGGTTTATCGTACTACAAAAGGTCCAAAAGCCTTACCTAGTTACTACGATGGGGGATTATTTATTTCAGACTTTATGCGTCGTTGGATCAAAGTGGTTTTTAGTGACAAAAATGGCGACATTTACAAAATAGAAGAATTTATTCCAGATGCTGAATTTACAGCTCCTATTGATTTAATGTTTAGCAGCAAAGGCGAACTTTATATTTTAGAGTATGGTTCAAAATGGCACTCAGGTAATATCGATGCCAAGTTATCGCGTGTTATTTATACCGGAGCAGGTAATCGATCGCCTAACGCTAAAATTAGTATTGAAAATACGCAAGGGGTTGTACCCTTTGCTGTTAAAGCTTCTGCAAAAAACTCTACGGATCCTGATAACGATCCCCTAACGTATACTTGGAAAATAACAAATTTAGATACAGAGCAAAGCCCTGAAAAAGCTGACTATACTCATGCTAAAGCTTTATCTGGGCGTGATGTTACATTTGATTTTACTGAAAAAGGACGCTTTGGGCTGCTTCTATCGGTAACCGATCATCAAGGTGAAAGTCGTAATGCTTATAAAATCATTGAAGTAGGTAATGCTCCTCCTACTATTAGTATTAGCGTAGAGGGGAACCAAGACTTTATTTGGCCTAATCAAATGTCACCAAAGTACAGTGTAAGTATTGGTGATTTAGAGGATGGCAATATCACTCAAACCTCTGAAAATTTCGAAAGAGTTGATATTACTTTCAATAAAGTAGAGGCAGGGAAAACTGAAAAAGCTGTAGGGCATTTAGCTAACGACCCCTATGGTCCAGGTCGTGCAGCCACTAAGAAACATTTATGTGCAGGGTGTCATCAAGAGCAAGATGCTTCTGTAGGGCCGGCTTTCCAAAAAGTGGCAGACAAGTATTCTTCAGTTAAAGATCCTATCGCTTATTTAAAGCAAACTATTGCTGCTGGTAGTACAGGTAAATGGGGCGATCATCAAATGCCAGCGCACGACTTTTTATCGGATGAAGTACGCGGAACACTTGCTCAATATATATTATTACTCAAATCAAAAGTACCTAGCTTACCGCTAGTAGGTCGCTTACCTAAAGTGACTAATGAAAGTGCTTATGTATTAAAAGCGAGTTATAGGGATAACGGGGCATTAGGACTGTCGGCTATTGAAAAATATAATGAGCATAACTTTATTGCACCTACTATTAATGCTAAAGCTTTGTTTGACAATGCAGGTAAGGTTGAAGGCGTGCGTTTTTCTGGTGGTAATATAAAAACTGTTGCTATGTCAGGTAAAGAAGTTCATTTTCCTCTTGGTGAGTATGATCTTAACCAAGTAACAGGTATCAAACTGCTGCAAAAATATAAGAAAGGGCTACCTGAAGGAAGTGTGTTTGAGTTGAGAATAGGGAGTGCGAAAGGCAATGCAATTACCAAAGGTCAATTCAGTTATAGTGGTTTGAAGCCTTATGATGATGCAATATTAACGTTAAACTTTGAGCCTATTACTAAAAAGACACTTATATTTTTAGTTGTGATTTCTGAAGGTGTTGATAAAGATGCCTTGACCGCTAATTTATATTCAATCACTTTTTTGAACTAGGGCCTGTTGATCTTTCGAGTATGATTTTTGTTCAATTTACAAGCTAAAAGGCCAGTGAATTTGCATTCACTGGTCTTTTTCATACTTTTAGTTATTACGATTGGTAACGGGTATATTATTCAAATAGGTATTATAAACTTTTTGTTAATTTAGCCGTTAAAACCGGTCCTCTGTTACTAAAACCTACCGATTCTTCATAACTGTTGTCTAATATATTATTTGCGCTAAACGCAAAGGTAAGTGACTTCTCAATTTTCCAACGTAAGGCAAGGTCAACGCGTGCAAAGCCTGCCATTTCAACAGTTCCTGTTGGTACAGAACTATCATAATAGCTGCCGTTAAAGGTAATACGAGACAATAACGAAACATTATTAAGTGGTGTATAATCTAACTGAAATCCACCTTTTAACTTAGGTCTTCTACGGAGTTTTATATCTGCATCAAAGGTGTCTAATTTAGCATAGCCAATATTCGCTTTAGCATATAAATCGTCATTCAATTTAATATTTAGTGCAAATTCAGCACCTTTAGCGCGTACTTTAGAACGGTTAACGTTTGTAAATGTTTCAGGATCAAAATCCACCAAGTTTTTGTACGTATTTTGATAAAGGTTAAAACGAGTGGTTAGCTTATTTTGATTAAATGAGCTATCTAGCCCAAGTTCATAATTCTCACTAAGCTCGGGTTTAAGATCTGGATTACCTACTAAAGGGTGTCCTATAGCGAAAAAACTCGGTAATTTAAAACCTTCACTATATTGAGCAGTAAAAGAATGAGCAGTTGATATTTGATAACGACTAAGTACACGATTAGTGGTTACTGAAATCTCATCGGCTTTATCATGACGAATACCGGCTGTTATATTTAGACCAGCTAATGGGGCTAAAGTGGTTTCAGCAAAAACAGCTTCATTGTGTCGAGATAATGTATAAACAGCAGGCAGGGGGAAGCCAAAATCAATAGTACTGTCCATTCCGCCATCTTCATCAGCTATCGATGCGCCTAAGGCCATTTGAATTTTGTTTGAGTAGGCGTAATTTGCCGTTAAGCTAAAGTCGGTTCTTTTGTAATGTGAGTCAACATCTAGTGCGGGTACCGCATCAAGTTTACCTTCTGCTATACCTGGGTTCATCGACGTTTCTTCACGTTTAGTTGTAGCGGCATTGAACTTAAGATTAAATGTATCAGTAAGGTTGTGTTGTATATTCGCGTTAGTATTTGTTTGTGTAAACTCTCTTACTTCTTGTAAAGGGAGTACAGCGAGGCGATCTCCTCCGCTGTCTTCTGGAAAGGTTTCTCCTTGTCCATCAACGTAAAATAAGCCAATATTCCAAAGCGTTGTGTCATTATTAATTGAACTTAATGAAGCATTTATAGCCGAACGATGAAACGCATCACCAAAGTGACTATCGTCATTGTTTTGATAAGATGCTAATAGGTTAAAATCAGCAATATCAGCAACTTCACTACCTAAATGAATACTTCCCACGGTAACACTGTTGGAACCCGCAGTAAGGCTTACGCTACCTAATTTATCAGCTGAATGTTTTTTGGTTTTTATACTAACAATACCCGCAAGTGCGTCACTACCTTGTACGGTTGAATAGCCGCCATAATAAACATTAACGCTTTCAACCATTTCAGGATCTATAGTACCTAAATCAAATGCACCGCCACGGCTATTGGTTGGGTCGTTTACTTTTACACCATCAACAAGAATAACAACAAAGTTCGCTTCACTGCCTCTTATTGACAAAAATGTTAACCCCGCTGCACCACCTTGTTCAGTGATATCAATACCGGGAACACCACGTAAAATATCAGCAAAGCTATTGGGAGTAAGTGCAGCTATTTCATCTGCACTTATTGAAACATTGGGGATATGTTCTGATGAACTTGTATCAGAGATATGCGTACCGATAACGGTCAGAGTTTCTATATTGTTTGCTTGGGCTAAACTGTTATTACAAAGAGGTAGCGCTAAACATAAAGTTGTTGCTTTTAATTTGAAATCGGCTAAAAAAATGTTGCGTAATGCGCCGAGTAAATTGCTTGGAAAGATGTTTTTTTTCATAATGAATTTCGAGAATAGTGATTAATACCAATGCTAATTTATTAATAGAACTAGTATGAAATATCCTTTAAGACCTTATATAGTTATTGAATGTGAGTAAGTGTTTTTTGTATTTTACATACAATCTACCCATTTTATTCATAATTTAAAAATAAATAATACTTACCTGTGTAAACATTTTAGGAAGAAAGTGAGTATAGCCAAAATAGCTGTACTGATTTTGTATTTATAAGGTTAATACTTGACGTTGACCAAATCCTTTTTTTGATGAGCATTTGGTCAACGTTATGGCTGTTATTAAGTTATAACTTATTATTTAATACCAAGAATTTTATTGTTAAGTACTTCATCAGCCCCCATGCCTGCAAAATCGTCAAAGGCTCTTTCGGTAGGGCGAATTAAATGTTTATTAACAAAATCTACACCTTCGCGTGCGCCATCTAAAGGATGCTTAATACAACATTCCCATTCAATTACCGCCCAACCATCAAAGCCGTGTTGAGTCAGCTTACTAAATATACCGTTGAAATCTACTTGTCCATCGCCTAACGATCTAAAGCGTCCTGGTCTATCTATCCAGCTTTGGTAGCCACCGTAAACACCACTTCGACCTGAAGGATTAAATTCAGCATCTTTTACATGAAACGCTTTAATGCGCTCGTGATAAATATCGATAAAAGCGAGGTAATCCAGCTGTTGCAGCACAAAGTGACTTGGATCATACAAAATGTTTGCTCTAGGGTGATTGCCTGTTGCTTCTAAAAAGCGTTCAAAGGTTACACCGTCATGTAAATCTTCTCCTGGGTGCAATTCGTAACAAACATCAACACCAGCGTCATCAAACGCATTTAATATGGGTAACCAACGGCCAGCAAGTTCTTTAAACCCTTGTTCTACTAAACCTTGAGGGCGTTGTGGCCACGGATACATAGTGTGCCATAGCAAAGCACCTGAAAAACTAGCATGGCCTTGTAAGCCTAATCTTTGACTCGCTTTTGCTGCTGCCATCATTTGGTTAACAGCCCATTGTGTGCGAGCGGCGGGGTTATTTTTTACTTCATCAGGAGCAAAGCTATCAAACATTTGATCGTAGGCAGGGTTTACAGCTACTAATTGGCCTTGCAAGTGCGTTGAAAGCTCGGTGATCACTAAGCCATGTTCAGCTGCTATGCCGGTAATTTCATCACAATAAACTTGGCTATCTGCTGCTTTTAGTAGGTCAAATAATCGACCGTCCCAACTTGGAACTTGTATACCTTTAAAGCCTAAACCACTGGCCCATTGGCAAATTTCAGTAAAATTATTAAACGGTGATTCATTACCTGCAAATTGTGCAAGAAATATAGCAGGGCCTTTTATTTGTTTCATATTTATTCCTCTATACTAAAGTCAGACCATTTAGTGTCTTCATTACTGGCTGATACAGCGTTACTAATAAATGCCATACCTCGTATTGCTTCATGTATTCCGGGTACGTCAAAACTTTCGTTGTCGCATGTTGCACCTGCATTAAATGCAGTAATTTGACGAGTAAAGTTCATATAAATATTCGCGAAAGCTTCTAAGTAGCCTTCAGGATGACCTGCTGGCGTGCGTATCGCTTGTTGAGCTGCTGGGCAAAGTTCACCTACACCTGTGCGAATAAGTTGTGTTGGCTCAGTATTACTACGTAACCATAAGCTATTAGGTTCTTGCTGAGACCAATCTATACTGGCATGTTCGCCATAAATACGTAGGCGTAAATTGTTTTCTTCACCCACGGCTATTTGGCTCGCCATTAATACACCTTTACAGCCATTATTAAATCGTAATAATACGGTGCCATCGTCATCGAGTGTTCTACCCTCTACAACTGAATTTAAATCTGAACAAAGTTGAGTGATTTGTAAGCCTGATACATATTCAGCCAAATTAGCCGCATGTACGCCTATGTCGCCCATACAACAACTAATACCAGATTGCTTAGCATTTAAACGCCAACTTGCTTGTTTACTGCCTTCATCTTCTTTTGAAGCTAACCAGCCTTGGCTGTATTCAACGACTATTTTACGTACAGCACCTAACTTTCCTGTAGCGACTAAATGACGAGCTTGTTTAACTAAAGGATAACCATTGTATGTATGAGTTAAACCGTAAAGGCGGCCTGTTTTTTCAACCACTTTACTTAGCGATAACGCTTCAGCTAAGTTGAGGGTGGCAGGTTTGTCTGAAAGTACATGAAAGCCATATTCCATTGCCATTTTAGCAATAGGGTAATGTAGGTGGTTTGGAGTAACGATTGCAAAAAAATCAACTTTTTCATCTGTAGGACGCTGAGACTCTAGCTCAAACATTTGTTGATAATTTGAATAACAGCGGTCTGCTGCAATGTGTAAACTTAGGCCTGAAGACAAACTCTTTTCAGAGCTTGAACTAAATGCTCCACAAACGAGATCTATTTTACCATCCATAAAAGCAGCAATTCGATGAACAGCTCCAATAAAAGCACCTTCACCGCCACCGATCATACCCATTCGTATTTTTCTATTTGAACTATTTACCATTCCAACTCCAACGAGTAATGAATTAACGTTTAATTAAGTCTATTAAAATTAGAGAAAATAGCAGTAGTATGAAATCGGTTTTTAATGTAATAATTTCGGCGTTTAGACTATCTTTGTAACTACTGTTAGTATGTTCAATCAGTGAATTCTATAGAAAATAATATGTCGACAGAACAACAATCTATAAAACCCACAGAAAAACAACAAATACTTCAAATGTTTAACTTGTTGCCAGATGTTTTGTTCTGGTTAAAAGATATAAACAGCCGAATAGAGTATGCAAATACAGTGTATTTAGAGCAAATTGGAGTTAAAAGCTTAGAACATGCATTAGGGAAAACAGACTATGATTTTTTCCCACCTCATATCGCTAAACAGTTTATTACCGACGACAAAAAGGTCATGAATGGAGAGCTTATTACCGATAGGCTAGAACTAAATTCAGACAAACAAGGCAATATTGCTTGGTTTTTAACCTCTAAACGTCCGATATTTGATGATCAAGGTAATATCACTGGTTCGTACGGTATTACACGACATTTAGAGAAAAACTCGCAAGTATTGTCAGATATTCAAGCGATTAATGCGCCAGTGAATTTTATTAAAGAGAACTTTAAGTCTGATATTAAAATTCAACAACTTGCTGATGCCGCATGTTTATCGGTAAGTGCACTAGAACGTCGATTCAAAAAATATTTAATGAAAACGCCTAAGCAGTTAATTAATCAAATACGTTTAGAGCATGCAAGACGATTATTGATTGAAACTCAATTACCTATTTCGGAAGTAGCTTATCAGTCAGGTTTTATTGAACATAGTTACTTTAGTAAACAGTTTAGATTATTGTTTGATGAACAACCCTCAGAAGTAAGAAGCCAAAATCAATCAATGAATGTGCAGCTATAATCTTTATACCCGTTATCATTCAAGATGCAGGTTTCAGTGGGAACTAAAAACAATTTAGGCACAGATTTTACGTTCCAAACAAAATATAAGGTCTACATCCATGTATGCAAGGCATTAAGTTTACGTCATGGTTATTCTCGGTAACTGCTCCTGCGTTACCCTAATGTCCTACATCCGTGTAGGAACCTGACTAAAGTTAATAACGTAGCATAAATTGTTTTTAGACCCATCGAAGAAGCGCTTGAGCAAAATCACTTCATCAACAATGATTTTTATAAGGGGACGACCATTATTGCAAAGCATTGCCTTGAATTGATATCGCTCAAGCACTCTGAAATAGCCTCTTGATTGGTAACGGGTATATACCAAGTCATAAAATTGTAATCATACATCGTTAGACTTCGCGGGTATTCTAATTATGAGTTCTTTGAACTAACGCTTTATCTATGAAAACTTCATTATCATCTATCCCTTTGCTGTCGCAAGCGTTACGTAAATATATACGTGGCCTTGTACACCAAGAAGGTGATGTAGACGATATATTACATGGCATTTATTTGAAAATGTCAGACTCTGAACACGCAATCAAACATCCTCAACAAAACGCAAAACGAGTTGCTAAAAATATTGAGCTCGATAAACATCCATTTAATCAATACGCAGAAATATTTCGAAATTCTAAGTTGTGAAAAAGACGCTCAAATTTAAGGCGAAACGTAGCGAAGATTAACTTCAACTAAGGAATGGTAATTGCTTTAGGTTTACACACGTCAATTTTTTGTTGAAAACCTATGATCAACAACATTAATTTATTCAACAGTTTATTTAATACTGGCCCAGCCTTATCGTCTAACACATCTGAAGTTGATGACATTGTTGCTGCACATATACAAGATGTTACAGTTAATACGGAAGATACGTCGAGTGATAGTCCAAACTTGTATTTGAGTACGCGAGCACAAAAAATAAGCTCATTAAGTAATGAATTTTTTGGGCAAGGAGGACTCAATTTTGAGGACGTAGACTCATTAAAAGAGCGTGTTTATCAACTCGGGCTAATTTCGAAAGAAGAATATGCCAATTTAACTCATACCCAATTGTCTGATGAAGAATTAGCGGCATCAAAAGATCTATCCAGCCAAAATCTTGCCTCTTTTATTGGTGACTTTTTAGAACGTTTAAATGCAGCTAACGTCGATGAAGTTGTGAATGCTGACAACGCAGATAATGATGAAGAAACAGAAGAAGAAAGTGAAACACTTACCGCTTTAAAAAGTGCATTATCGCAGGCAAAAACAATTTTAATTGATGTAGAAGAAGCAAAAAAAGACCCTGAATTTAAAGAGTCTTTGACGAATTCACTTTCTCTATTAACAGAGGTGATAAATACCAACGCTTTTGAAATTATGCCGCTCGATGACAAAGTAGGTTTAAGTAAAGTTTATCAAGCGCTTGAGATAGTTGATAAAATATCACCGCAAAGACTCACTAACGATAAACTTAATCGTTACATGCAAGTCGCGTTTGAGTGATTTACTCGGCATTTGTACTTTCTTCCCATTTAAATTGTTCTTCAATGGTTACGCCTTCAGCAAACATGTTAGGGTTAAAAGGAGTTATGGCAATATCGTTTTTTAATCGAGTTGGCCAATCAAAATTAGCCAAAGCTCCAGTGCCTAATGCCACTAAATCTGCATGTTTATTTTGAATTATACGGTTAGCTTCGTTCGGGTTATCTAAACCCCCATTCGCTATAATGGTTAACCCTGTAAGTTCTTTGGCTAATTTAGGTAAACTTTCGCCATTTCGAGTAAGGCATCCATGATTAAAGCCTTTTCCTTCACTTGCCATATGGATGTAATCGACACCCACATTTTTTAAAGCAGTAAAAATAATCTCTCCATCGCTGAGTCCATAAGGCCAAGTGTAGTTGAAGTCGTTTACTTTCCCTTGTGATATGCGAACACCAATAATAAAATTTTCGTGCACTACTTTTTTAATCGATGCAATAATTTCAACGGTTAAACGGCATCTGTTTTCTAAACTTCCGCCATATTGATCTTCTCGTTCATTGGTATAGTCAGTTAAAAACTGGTCAAGTAAATAACCATTGGCGGAATGAACTTCTATTCCATCAAAACCTGCTTTCTCTGCACGCATAGCTGCATTACAAAAGCCATTAATTACCTCATCAATTTCAGATAAATTCATCGCTTGCGGTAAAGGATAATGCCCTTGTTTTTTACTGTAACCTTCTAACATTCGTCTTATCGGTTGAATAGACGATGGGCCGCGCGTATTCGATAAATGTTGAGACAAAGCTCCTGCGTGCATCAGTTGCATTATAATTTTTCCACCAGCGGCATGAGTTGAATGAGTTATATTTTCCCAGCCTTTTTGCTGTTCATCATTTGTAATACCTGGTTGGTTCGGATATGACTGTGAAAACGTTCGATCAGTGTATGTACCTTCCGTTATTATTAGTCCGAAATCACCTTTGGCATAACGTTGATAATATTTTTCCATTTGTTGGGTGGGTATGCCATCGCCCTTCGTACTAACGCGAGTCATGGGAGCAACAACGGTTTTGTTTTTAAGTGCTAGTTGTTTAATTGCTGTGTTTTCTAAAATTAATGTTTTGTTAAGCATTGACGTTAATCTCTGTGATTGATGAGTTTGATTAGCTTAACGTAATGGTTTCTTTTTTATAAGAATGCACATTTTTGTGCTATACATACATTTTGTATACTGTAATGAGGTAAATTATGCCTAAAATATTAAAAGATGCTTGTCCAACTGAAACTGCATTGGATCTTATTGGTGGTAAATGGAAAGGGATGATTTTGTTTTATCTATGTTCTGATACGCGCCGTTTTAATGAACTTATGCGTCTTATTCCTGATATAACGCAACGTATGTTAACGAAACAATTACGTGATTTAGAGGCAAATGGCATTGTGCATCGCGAAGTGTATCCTCAAGTTCCCCCAAAAGTAGAATACTCTTTAACAGACCTAGGTAATACGCTTGAACCTGTTGTTAGAGAATTAGAAAAATGGGGGGATAGATATTTGAGAGCGTTGTGAGTTCTGAATACAAAAGTTATTAATTTTAACATAATAAACAATGTAGGTATTATTTGGATTTATCATCTTTTATTTTAAATCAACCGATTGGAAATATATTATCTCGAATTAAGATTAATGTACTGAGTGTTATTGGTATATATGTCTTTATTTGGAGAAGAAGCTAATGTCACGTTTTTTTACAAAAAGTAACGTTGAAATCTTTGGTAAACTTTTAAGTTGATGAAAGCAAGGTGTTTTTTGTTATTGGCTTAATATTTGCTGCCATTAAATTAAAATGGTTGCAACCATTAGTTTAAAAATAAGTGTAAATCATAAAAGGTAACTAAAGGGGGAATATATGAAATTTTTAAAAGTCGTATTAATTTTATCTGTTACATCATTTGCGAATATGGCAAGTGCGGGATTAGTTTTTTATACATCAGATCCTTCAAGTAATTCGGTAAATTGGACTTCTGACGTATTAGCTGATGGGTATCAAATTAATAATAATGTAAACTTTGACTCACATGCCCTTGGTTTACTAGATTCAGGTTTATATCTTGGTTCTGATGGCATATCAATTACCTCTACTGGATCTAATAATCAAACTATTAAAGATGGTGCTGGTGTTATTGATGGGAACATTATTGGTGCTATTCCTGGTGAAGGTGTTCATCAAAGTTCAAAATATTTAGAGATAAATAACACTGGCGTTTTAACATTAAGTTTTACAAGTGGAGCCTTTGCTGCAGGTATAGGTACATTTGATGTTTGGACAGGAGGTGACTTTACTATTTCAGTTTTTTCAGGGGTTAATGGTACTGGTTCACTTTTAGGTTCTTTATCTGGTGTTGCAGAAGGTTTAAACTTCCAAAACTTAGGTACGTTTTTCATGGGGGTTAAAACCGATGATGGCTCAAAATTTGGTTCTATAGCCTTTGACTTTAGTGCTGATGGTAATGATGATATAGGTTACGATGATATTCTATTTGCATCAAATTCACTTCAGGTTTCAGTCCCAGAGCCGTCAACACTTGTTATTTTTGCATTAGGTGTATTTGTTTTAACAACACGTAAATTACAAAAATAATGTCATTTACTTTTAAATAGTCGTTTTACACAAAGCACCAAACATCATTTTGGTGCTTTTTTTTAAATAAATTTTAGTATTCAAATGAAACTTGAGTAGCGCGAAGTATGCTACCGTTCAATATCCCTCAGCCACTGCTGTTCAAACAATGCCATTTGTTGATGCCTTTTACTAGCAATATGGTTTGTTCTATCTTGTTCGGTATGAAATGGGCCAACTCGACAGCCACTACAATAATGTTTACGTAGGTACTTGGGCATAGTTAGTTTGTTATCAAGCTCAGTAGCTATTAGGCGACTAAATACATGAGTAATACCTTGTGTGTCTTTCACGTGTTTATCTCGGTCAACATTTCTTATTTTATAACCAGGAAAGTTTTCTATTTCAAAGGGTATATAGCCAAGGTAATTAATATCGGTATTTAGCGTTAATGCTTGCTCAATATTCCATTGTCTATAGGGCTTTACATCTTTTGAGGTAATAAAAGCGAGTTGCGCGCCATTACTATCTAAAAACTCATTAAAACAATGTAATAGATACTGGCGAAGTAAACGACGATGTAAGGTATTCATACTCACGTTAGCACACTGTTGCTGATAATCTTCAGCGGAGTTGAATGCAGGTATTAGCGGAAATTGAAAAATAACCACATCAAATTGTTGTTTGTTTAGTTGTTCCCATGTTTGCTTGTTAGTTACATCAAAACCCGTAAGTACTTCGCATCTTTGAGCCTGTAATTGCTGAAAATGCTCTTCGCCGTATTTAGCTGTTAGCGAGGCATAGTCATCAAAAATAGTCGCTGTTAACGCTTTTGGACAATAATTTTTTAATAAAGAACAAGAAAACGATAAATCACCGTCTCCTATGGTTAATATGCGCCAAGCTGGATTGATGTACATAGAATCTTAAATTACAGAAAAACATTATTGTAGCGCTTATTGTAAGCGATAATACCGTGTTTTTGGAGAGAATCAGGCTTTTTTAATAAAACCTAATTCTTAATGACAACGGGTACAAAGGTGTAAATCAGTAGAATTGCTCAATTAATTATTGGTATAAGAAAGTCACAAATTATTAGATAGCTACAGGCTAGTATTAAGGCCATGCTAGGCCATTTTACCCAATGAGATTTAGTCCATAAAATACGTAAGCCACTTATATTATCAAGTGTTATCAAAGCGCTAGTTTGTCTTAATCTTAGTAAATACATATAAACACCTGTTAAGCTAAGCAAGGATAATGCGAGACCAAATCCAAACCATACGTAACGATATACCCAACTAGAAAAAGTGCCAAAATGCAATGGATCGGCAGCTTCAGATATCCGAAAGTGCCAATTTAGATCTTCTCCCTTGATTCCTCCTAGATAAGCTCCGCTAAAAGCATCAAATATTTTATTATTAGCTCTGTCTCTCACTAGTATTGCATGTTCTTGTCCTGCTATTTCGATGATATTTTTTTTAGTTATAAACCGTATTTGGTTAATAACGTACTTAGGATAATTGTTACGCATATATTGAATGGTATTGGATAGTGCTAGCGGTGAAGGCTGAGCATGGCGTTCAGACTGATGAGCAACTGTCGTTTTTACAATTTCATCATAACGAGCTGCACCACCCCAGCGTTCAATTAAATACCATACACCTGTAATACTAATAACAAGAAGGAACCACATACTCCATAAACCAACAATTTTATGTAGTTCAGACCAAAACTTACGTTTTTTCCCCGCTGCTTTACTTTTAACTTTGATTTGTGATGAGTTTGATGGCCACTTTATTCTCTTAAACGAAAAAAAATAGCGCCACCAATGTCGATAAGTATAAAGAGAGGTAATAAATATAAAAAACATAACTAAGCCAAAAAGGCCTACTATGGTTATACCGAGTTGAGTTTCTAACATTAAGTGGCGATGTACTTGTCGGAATAGGCGTTGCCAATTTAACCATCTACCTTGCCCTGTTATTTTATGGGTATAGGCGTCGAGATAAATTCTAAATCGATCACCTTGGCTATCGCGGGCAATAACTTCGATGTTATGCCACGGCATAGGAGGGCGATGAATGCTTAATATTTGTGCTTTAGGCACACTTTTATTGACAGAATTTAGTAAGGCTGGCCAATCTAAATTTTGTTTTTGGGTTAAATGCTTCTCTGCACGAATTGATGGGTTTGCTAACCAATCCATATCAGTAGAAATAGTCGCAAAAGTACCTGTTAATAAAATAAAGGAAAGCAGCAAGCTTAAATGAAAGCCTGCCCAGTGATGCAGCGAAAACCAATCTTTTTGTTTCATAAAACGATGTGTACTACTTTCTGTGAATAGCGACTTTTAAAGTAAAACGGGATGGTATCAAATTAATTGTTGAGCCATCCCAAAAGCATTAGAACTGATAGGTTAATTGAGCAATAACTTTTCTAGGGCTACCAGGGAAGTGGCCATTGCGTTCGCTAAAACCACTTACCGCATATTCTTTGTCGAAAAGGTTATCTACGTTAATGCTTAATAGCAATTCATCCCATCGACTTGTCCAGCTCATATCAAACACGGTAAATGGTTTAACTTTTTGACCAGCCAAACTGAGTTGTTCACTGACATAGTTCAAACCAAAAGCGATAGATGAATCAATCGATTCAAGTTCAAATCTATTCCAAAGCCCTACTTGATGACGTGGAGCATTAGCAAATTTGGTACCTTCACCAAAAGTATTTGTTATATTGACTCCAGTAACACCCTGAATTACGCGTGTATCGTTATAAGCGTAATTGGCGGTAATGGTCCAATTATCGGTAATATCTCCTACCATGGTTGTTTCAAAACCGTTACTTTCTACTTCGCCTATATTGAGTAGCGCAGGAATACCATCTCCAGTACCTGTGTCGTTAGGGTTTGCCATTACTACATTTTCTTTGTTTATACGATATATAGCAAAGGTATTCATTATTTTGCCATCAAGCCAAAAGTTCTTCATACCTATTTCAGTTTGTTTACCTTTTTCTGGTTGTAAGCTTCCATCGCTAATGACATCTTCTTGATCATTAGCAGAAGTAGGATTAAAGCTTTCTGAATAGTTAATATAAACAGATAAATCGTCTTTAGGTTGATAAGTTAAAGCAGCTCTGGGCGTAACATCATGATCAGAGTAGCTATAACCCGTTTCTTGATTGTATTCTTTAAAGTGATCGTATCTTAGGCCTGCGATTAGTGTCCATTTTTCATTGAACTTTATTACATCTTGTAGATAAATCCCAAAACGGTCTGAGTCGACACCATCACGTTCTTGATCAACTAAGTCATAAGTAGACGGATCAGTTAGTCCATAATTCAGAGTGAATATATTCAAATTCTTTATGCCTGCCGCTTCGTATTTAGCTAAGGCATAATCATATTCTGTATCAACGGTGTGTATATCTGTTCCAAACAATAATTGATGTTCTATATTGCCATTGTTAAGTAAATAGCCGAAATCAGTTGTTAAACTAAGTTCTTTATTCGCGCGATATTGTTTACGGTATTCGCGGCGAATAGTTTGATCGTCTATATTGGCAACGCCATCACCGTTTACATCAACCCAACTACGTGACTCATGATAACCTTGACTTCGCTCGTTATCTAAATAGCGCAAGGTTGAATCGACATAAAAATCGTCAGTAAAATAATGGTTTAACTTAGCTTGAAGCACTAAAGCTTCCATATTTTGATAATCGCCTTTTTCATTGGCATTATAAGAAGGAGGCACAAGGAAGTTGCCGTTGTCATCTACAGGAACGCCACGTAAACGATTGCCACCTAAGTCTTGTTTAATCCAATCAACAGTGGTTGTTAATGTTGTTGCGTCACCTAAATTAAAGGTTAGGCCACCAACAATTTCTGTATTTTTTGCGTCGGCGTTATTTCTAAAGCTGTCTTCTTGCTCGTAAAACCCTCCTAATCGGTAAGCGGTGTCTTCAGTAAGAGCACCTGTCATATCTAACGAGGCACCACGGGTAGCGTAATCACCCAATGTTAACTTAAGTTCACGTTTTTCATTAAAGCTTGGGCTTTTAGTTACGTAGTTGATCATACCTCCAGGTTCACCGCCACCGTATAAAGCTGATGCTGGCCCTTTAAGTACTTCAACTCGAGTTACATTGAATAATTGAGGAACACCAAAACCTGAATAAGGGTCACCTCGAACACCATCGTAAAATACATTGGCATCGTCGCGAAAACCACGGAAAGTAACGCCTGAATAACTAAATTCACTTACCCCTGCAATAGAGCGATAAAGGTCGGTTATGTTTCTTGCTGCTTGATCAATAATAAGTTGTTCGGTTAATACCTGTGCTGATTGAGGTAATTCGAGTAATGACATGTTAGTTTTAGTGCCGATCTTGCTTTCCGTTTCTAAATAGAACTGTTGTGCACGTCCTGTAACTTCTATTTTTTCAATGTCATCCGTGGATTGTTGAGCAGCTAAGTGACCTGAAACAATCAAAGAGGGGAGGGATAAACAAACAGCTAATTTATTTCTTTTAAACATCAAGAATTTCCTAATAATACTACAACATAAAATATTTTCGCAAATGATAACTGTTATCATTCGTGTTTTCAATGTAGATTTTTAATCAAGCCATTGTGGTTACGAGTAGAAGGGATGTTTTTATTGAAAAACGTTAAGGAAGGAGTGAACATGGCTTAAGTTGTATAAGGATAATTAGCTAACGTGCACGGCTGAAAATAAGAATACGAAAATTGTTTAGTTTTCTAAATTTTTCTTTAAATAATCTTGTATATTCTCAATTTCTATCGGTTTAGAGTAATAAAACCCTTGAAAGTAATGAACACCTAATTGTAATAAAGCTTGAGCTTGCTCGTGAGTTTCTATGCCTTCTGCAACAACTAAGAAGTTTAGTTCTGAGGATATATGCATAACGGCAGATATAATTGCTTTACCATTACTGTCTATTTTGTTCACAAAGGATCGATCTATTTTTACTATGTTTACGGCTAAGTCTTGTATGGCTGATAGTGAGGAATATCCCGTACCAAAATCATCAATAGAAACTTCAACTCCTATCGCTTGAAGGCATTTAATTTGATTCGATATAAGGGCTAAGTCGGAAGCGAAAACTGATTCGGTAATTTCTATATGTAGCAATTTGGCAGGTAGTAAGCTGTTAGATAGTGCACTTTCTACAATACAGATAAAGCGTTCATCTTGTAGTTGAAGCACTGAAACATTTACACACACGGCAACTTGTTGCTCGGCATTCCATTTACTGGCTTGTTCGCAGGACTTTCTTAGAATCCATTCGCCTATTTCAATAATTAAACCATATTGTTCAGCAATAGGAATAAATTCATCGGGCGGGATATCTTCATCATTAAGTTGCCAGCGAATAAGTGCTTCAAAGGCTGATATTTTAAGGTTTTTAGATAATACGATAGGTTGAAATACTAACCTGAGTTGATTGAGTGCAATTGCTTGGGTTAATGCATTTTTCAAAAATAGCTCATAACTAAACTTTTTCTCCATTTGCTCAGTAAATATCCCTACAGTCGATCGCATGTGCTTTTTTTGATAATACATAGCCATATCAGCTAATTGGATCAAGCGTTCTTCTGTGGTGGCATGAGTTGGGTAAAGTGCAATGCCTATAGTCGCACCTACAGACAAAACGCTATTTTCAGTATTATGGGGCTCTGAAAGAAGAGTGATTAACTGTTTAGATTTCTCAATTGCGGTAGCTTCAACAGTATCTTCAAATACAATTAAAAATTCATCGCCACCCCAGCGGCATAAAAGCTGATTATCTTGCGTAAATTGGTTAAGACGCTCTGCTGTTTTTCTTAAAATAACATCGCCAGCTTTATGTCCAATAGAATCATTTATTTTTTTAAAGCCGTCTAAATCAATAAACAATAATGCAAAAGGCGTTTTAGAGTGCTCTGTAATAAATTTTAACTTCTCTAAAAAAGCCGTTCTATTGAATAAGTGGGTAAGAGGATCAAGGTTTGAAAGCTCATAAATTTTTTGTGTACGGTGTTTTACTTTTTCTTCCATACGATGAATGAGTACCGAGTTCTCATTTTTTAAAAATAAGGTATGGCGAGTAAAGTTGGCAGATTTTCTTGAAATAATAAACATCACTAAAGCGAAAGATAAGCCCAAAATACCTAATAACTGAAGTGATGATTCTTTTGATAACAGTAAACCTATTGAACCTGGAGCAAGCAGCACGCAAGGATAAAACATAGCGGTAAATTTATGGCCAGCAAGAACAGTAGCAGAACCTCCAGCCATAGCGGCAATTGCAATAATGGTTGTTGTTAGCTGAACATCATTATGTTGTGTTGTGCAATAAACTAAATAAATTGCCCACATAATTGCCGTAATATTAGCGCCAATTGTAAAGTGAGTAATTGATTTCTGGCCATCAAACTCAGTGTTTTCTAATTTTATTTTCCACCATAAAACATCTAAAAACCTTAAAGTAAGCAATGTGAGCATTCCCCACCACCAGACTTTTTTAAGGGGATCAACCTGAGGGTAAGTAAACGCAAAAACAAGAAATGTAGAGGTTAATAAGCTTACAAAAATACCCGCAACAGCATTGCCATACAATAATACGGCAGCATCTTGCTGCATGCGCTTGTTTAATTTTGAATTATTTTTAATTAACAAATGCAGATACTTTTGATTTAGATATTTATATAAGAATAGACTAAATATTAATAACCTGCTTTTATCGTAGCGATTGATTTTTAAATAAAACTAAATAAATTTGATGTAGATAATACTGAATCGATAATCAATTTCAGGCTATTTTTTTATTGAGTTAATATCATTGAAAATCTGCGAAGTAGATACAGCATAATAAGTGGCAATTAAAACAATACGTTGTAATTCATGAGTAACGACTAACGCCTGCTCTTGAAAAATATCACCTATAGCCGGTATGAAAAGAGAGTAGTTGGTTTGATCTACGGCTTGTTGCTTACCTTCAATTTCTATTAAGGCCAATAAAGCGGTAAGTTCGTGAGTGGCTAACGGTGTTAAATTTTTATTGGTAAATAAATAAGCTTCAATAGGAGTTAGGTTTTGCTCATCACGTTGGCACAACCCATCACGTAAAGCGTTATTACTACCAAACAACATCATAGAGCGTAAATAATTAAAGGGCGGCTGACTGCGAGTAGAGAGCACTTTATTGTTAGTAAATAAGTAATGCAGAACATTACGCTGTTGCTGATCTGTTTTTTTAAAGTTATCGCCTATTTGTAACGCTGGCGTGAAAAAGTTTAACGTGCTGCTTGTTTTTATTTTGGTAATAAGCGAATTCGATAAACCTTTGGTTTCAATAAAGCCTGTCGCCAATTGCTGATAATAATCAAAATTAGCGTGCTTTATTTCCCCTTGTTGAAACATAAAAGCTAACTGAGCGGTGTTCTCGGTTTCACTCGAATCTACGTAATGTTGAAGCAAGGCTTTAAGGTCGTTCTTTTGCAATAAGTTGATCAATGTTTGTAAGTGTTGTTGCATGGTTTGCCTTGCTTATATTTTTGTTGGAGACGGTAAAAGTATATCAAAGAATTAATAGGGTGAACTGTCTTACTTGACCGTATTTTAGGTGTAAATTAATATCCATCTTTGATCCCAACTAAATTTCTATGTCTCATGTACACAGATTCTCCATCAGCGTTTTCAGGTAAGAAGGTTATAATAAGCTCTTCATTTTCTATCACAGCAATAAATGTTTTGTCACCAATAGCTGTAAGTGTTTTTTCATAGGGAGCATTGGATGCGTCAAGCTCTGGAATGGTGATATTGAGTTGATCATTTTCTTGATTCACAATAAGCGTAAACTGGCCAATATTAAAATTATATGTTCCTGCATGTTTTTCGTATAGATCAGGGTTTGATTCAGTAACAGGTATAGCTTGAGCAATAGGTAACTCTATAACAGCGTTTAACGCTGTTATCATGCTAGCTTCAAAATTATTGTAAGCACCACTGCTCATTATAGATACAGCAATATTTTTCTCCGGTAATATCCAAAACAAACTCGTATAAGCTGTTGTATTTCCACCATGTTGCCAAACTTTTTCAGGGTACCATTGGTCATTATGCATAAAACCATCATCAACAAAAACGCCATACCCATAATGCATAGGCAATCCAGCAAATTCAGTATTTACTTGAGGTGCGGTAATTTCAGTTCGCAACTGCTCTGATAAAATATTCGAATTTCCGTTAAGTAAAAAATCAGCCATTTTTAATACTTCTGTAGGCGTTGACCACGTTTCAGAACCAGCAGGTGAGGCGACAGGGGTTGCAGGTATTTGATTAATATTATTTATAAATATTTCGTTTACACCGTCTGTTTGAAAGCCTAGCGCATAATCACCATCAGAAATAACTCTATTGCGATTTATCGATGTACGTTGCATTCCTAAAGGTTCAAATACACTTTGCTGCATATGTTCGGTAAAAGATTTATGGCTGAGGTGTTCAATTATCGCACCTAAATACGACCAGTTAGGGTTGCTGTAATTATGGAAAAGTCCCGGTGGATTCATTTGCAAGTTTTGTAAAGGATAAGTAGAGGTCATATATTCAACGAGAGAACTATTAGGCTCACTGCCAATATAATTATCAAGAAATCCACCTTGATGCGTTAATAGGTGCTGAATATTTACATCTTGCCAGCTAAGTGTTTGAGCAGCGGGATATTGAATTTCAGGCAATGTATTTACGAGCTTGTCTTGTGTGCTTAACATACCTTGTTGTATAAATTGTAATGTAGCTAAACCCGTAAACATTTTAGTGGTAGAGCCCATCTGAAAAAGGGTATTTGGAGTAGGGGGCTCTCCGTTACCTTTTATTTTCTCTCCAAAAGCTTCAGCAAAAACGATTTCACCGTTTTGATATATAGCTACCGACACAGCAGCTGCATTATTATTAGCAAGGTCACTTTTTATGGTATCGCGTAGTTGTGTGAATTGAGTTGAGTCATTTATTGGCGTTTGATTCTCTTTCTCTGAATCAGAGCTACCGCAGGCAAAAAGCCCGCAAGTTATAATCATCATACCTAAAAATTTATGCATTATATTTACCTTCAAACTTATGTTAATGGTAAAAGTATATATTTTGGTATGCGTTGAAGTTGTTTGAAAAATGTTTTTGAAATGTTCAAAAGTGTAATGAGGCTATTTATAGTAGTAAGTTGTTTTATTATTTACGGATATTCAACTGAGTGTAACAAATGTAGATATAAAAAAGCCTCAATATTTCTGTTGAGGCTTCGGAATGAATGATGTCGACTGCCAGTGGTTAAACCGCTGGCGACCTACTGATTACAAGGCTGCTACGTGCTATAAGTAAAGCCACTGATTATGCGGGTTAACTATATGAATGATCTATTGGAATACAACAATAGCCCTATGATTTATTGAAAAGATTATCTACTGTTTATCTTATCTAAAATCAAAAGTTCAACATCAACTCTAACCCATCCTACCGAGCAATAAGATAAATGTATCGAGTTAGGAAACTCACCTTATTTTACCTAACTCATTAATTATAATATGTTTCTCTAAAGCACTTCATGAGGGGTTGTGACGTCCTGCCCTGAAATAGCCTCTTGATTAGTAACGGGTATATAAAGTTACTCTATTGGACTACCAAATATATTCAATTCAGTAACAGCCCAAGCCACTTTAGAACTACCATTTTTAAGCGTAAATTTAATAAACTTAGCTTGTTGTCCTAGCGTTTCACTTACTCTAGTTGTACTCTTTTCAATATTTGAATCAACGGTTTTCCAGTTTTTTCCGTCTATAGAGAATGTTAAATCGAAAGCGTTGGCACAGTGATGTTTCCACTTATTACACTCCATCAAAACTTGTGAAATCTGATAAACATTGGGCAGCTCTACCTGCAACCACATACCTATTTCTTGTAAACTTTCGCTTCCCCATTTAGCCCAATCTGCTTTGCCATCAATTAAAGCGTCGAAATTTTTAGGATTATGGCTAGCGCTAAATTTCCATTGAGTTTTATTAGTTAATTCATTCCCGTAGGTTTGGTTTAATTCACTTATTGTCCACGGAGTATTTCTCTTGTTTAAGGCTTTAAGTGTTTTAACGTGATTAGCGGTAACCATGGAAGCTTTGTTATTAAAATTATTTCTAACATACGTTAATACATCAGCTATCCATTGGTCGTCATTTGATGCGATTGAAGCCATTATGCCACCAACATAATTCTTTTCTTCAATAGGCCCCGTTAAGCCATGTAAAACAATACTGCCAAGACTCGCTAAATTACCATTAACACGAGCATTGTTATGAAATGATGGTGCAATTAACTGTTCACCTGCAGGTGTGCCTTTACCGTCTTTGCCATGACAACTTGCACATAATGAATTGTAGTTTTGCGCGCCACGTTTTAACGACATTGCCAATTCTTTGTTGCCTTTAGCTAAAGCAGCCGACTTTTCTTTTTCCATTATCTGATATGTAATCGCCTGATTAATCGCTGCTATGCTTTTATGCTTAGGATATTTAGCCATAATTTGTTTACGGATTTTGCTTTGCTGTGTAGTTGGCGTATCAACATAGAAGGTAGATAAAAATATTTGCTGTGTTAGTTCAATATCGGCTTTTGAAAGCAGTGATTGCCAAACATCAATAATGCTTTTATCTGATTTACTGACCAACTGTTCCGATATTCTTAAAGCTGCGGTACGAACATTACTATCAGTGTCTGAAAAAGATGACACCAATAAATCTTTATCGATTATACCTAGCCCTTCTAATGTCCAAAGCGCATGTAAACGTGCATGGCTATTTTTATGGTTTTTAACTATATTTTTAAGTTCTGGTACAACTGATTTATCTTGTGAAAGCACAATGAGTTTTTGCGCATTAATACGCCACCAATGATTGGCATGCGCTAGGTGTTTGGTTAATTCAATAGGTGTTTCAGCGTACATGTTCGGCTTTGCGCCTAACTTGATTTCAGGCTTAGTTATACGGTAAATTCGGCCACCACCAACGATATCTGCTAAGCCAAATTTATCGATTACCTTTCTTAGAAAGGAACCTTTTTTAGTCCAATTTCCTTCTTGAATAATTCCGCGGTACATATCAACAATATAAAGTGTGCCGTCTGGGCCTGTTTCACTCCAAACTGGGCGAAATGCAGTGTCAGTTGATGCAATAAATTCTTTACGTTCTGCCTGATAAGGATGGCTAATAGTGGTATAACCATCTTTACGTACTACTTCAGCGCGGCGAATTAAGTTGCCTACAGGTTCAGGTGCAATATAGTTTCCATATAACTCAGGCAGTTTATCACCTAAGTAAATATTTTGGCCGGCAATGCCAGTAATATGATTTAAGGTGTCATCTTCTCTTAAACGTTTTGGACCACCTTGTACATCAGGCGTTGTTTCAATCGGAAATACTTCGTTAAAACCCTCAGTTGTTTCACCATTAATAGGAATTATCCCGTAAACACTCGGAAACTGAAAACCAAATACAGGGTTTTCTCCACCAGCGGAAGAATAATAAAAACGTCCGGTTTCATCTTGCCCAAGACCCCATTGTCCTCCGCCGAAGAGTATTTCTTGGCGTGTTACTTTGCCATTTTTTATTCGGTAGCGTTGATTGCTGTAAGTAACATATAACCAGTTATCAATTCCCCAAATTAAACCGCTTGGTTGGTGTTCTAAATTACCGCCGCGAGGACCACCTTTAAAAATGGTGGTGCGTTTATCAGATATACCATCACCATCGAGATCTTCAATTAATAATAAATCAAAGGTATTGGTTTCTCGGGCTAATATTTTTCCATCTTCAAGTGGCAATATCATACGAGGTAAAAGTAAGTTTTCAGCAAATACCGTATAACTATCAACCACACCATCGTTATTAGTATCTTCAAGTCGCTTAATACGACTTACAGGGTTCATTTGCCCTGTACCGTCTGCATCTTGCATATAAGTCAGCATTTCAGCGACATACATTCGGCCTTTACCATCAAAGGTCATTAATACGGGTTCTTCAATGGTTGGTTCATGAGCAACAAGTTCAGTTATAAAACCGTCTTGCACAACTATTTTTTCATGAGATGCTTGTGGCGAAAGGCCAACAATTTTATCTAGATGTTTTTTGTATCCATCGCCATGTTTATGAACTTTTGAACTGTCAGTTTTACTTGGTTTTTCTGATGAATTAGTTGAATGTACGTCTTCACTGTCAGTTGGAGAGTTACAGCCTAGCTGTAAACAAAGGGTTAAATAGAGTAAAGGTCTACTGATTATTCTTATCATAGTTTGGCTCATTTGAATGGTTCATAAAATAGTGAAGAATATTGTTATATTCTAGCGTTAGCTATGCGATGAAAAATATCACATTTATGAGGAAAACGTTATATTTTATTAGTGAAGTCTTATTTTTGTTAGTAACGTGTGGAGTGGGTGAAATAGCTACCTGTAATTAATATGGATTTTAAGCTTTGTTCACTTATGCCACAAAGCGGGCATCAGCAACAGAAAATTAACGGAGCTTTTTTTTGGTCGCTTTGAGCCAACAGTGGACACTTAAATTTAACGTTGCTTTTAGGAAAGCTCAATCTTCTATGGGATTTATTGGTGGTAATGGACTGATAGCGAAAGAACAAATATAATTAGCATCAGGAATGTCTTTAGCATTATTATATCTTTTCAAGTTTCCAATAGAATTAATAAACGAATCATTTCCTAAAAAAATAGTGCCTTTATTATTACATTTATCTATAAGTAATTTAGCTTCATGAATATCATTCAAATAACCAGATAAGTATACTCTCTTAATTTTTAGTCGTATCTCAAAAACATCCAATTCATGTATTACACCTTTATCGTCAGATATTAATGCGGGATTTTCGTTAAAATCATGCTTATATGTTGCAGTTGTATTTTCTTTAAGTGTGGAAGTTTCTTCTCTCGATGTTAAACAAAAATCATTTAAATCATCTGGTTTAATAGTCTGTGTATTCCATAATTTTGGAAGCCATTCGTGTATGCCAATGCCATTTATGGTCGCAATTTGTGAAGTCTTGAATCCTATATATTCATTTGTATCTTCACCACTTCCCGCAATCCTCATACTGCATTCAAGTCCATTTACAACGTGCGTTACTAGCATTACTGGTATAGGTACTTCGATTTTCCATTTTTCTGAACCCGCTTGGTGAGCTGTACACAATGAAATGTTTAGGCGACGAGCTTTGTTTATGGCACTTTTTGAGAAGCCTTTACTTGAAACAATAACACCAGAATTGGCTCTAATATCAATCATTTTTGAATGAAATTCATCTACCTTTGCTACTCCTACCGTCCTTTTATAGTCTTTACATTCAATTACATGCCTAGCTGCATATAATCCAAACTGGTACTCAATAAGTACATCAATCTGACGTTTACCGTCGGGACCATCAATAAATACATCTTGTTTAAGTGTCGCTGATGGGAGGTCTTTTAGATATGATTTATGCAGTTGAGCTACTAATAACTCAAAGTCTTTCCCTGTGTTTTTCTTGACCATATATCAATAAAACCTGTCGCTTAAAATTTATATTTTAAATCTAGCAGAATCTCCATTCCTTTTATACATATATCATATTCTGTGATATTAATTGCCTATATAGCTAAGCTTTTATTATCTATTTTCGCCCTAAGAGGACATTAAATTTTTCTAAAAATAATTTCCGCTATGCGCACCAAGAAGTCTTTAGTTTTTGACCATTTGATAAGGTGTTTCAATTGCTTTTTTAGGTCAACTAATACAACAAAGAACAATAGCTAGTAATTTAAATTAGAGCAGAATAACCAGCCAGTAATTTACCAAACCAACTTTAATATAAAATTACCTAACGATTAATACATCAAACTTGTTTGATAATAATTCATCAATAGGTCAGTTTTTTAATACAAATAAAAAAGCCTCAACATTTCTGTTGAGGCTTCGTTATGAATGGTGCCGACTGCCGGAGTCGAACTGGCGACCTACTGATTACAAGTCAGTTGCTCTACCAACTGAGCTAAGTCGGCACACAAAGCTGTGTGCGATAAATTAATAGTTAACTAATCTATCTTGGCACCGAATAAAGGTTTATTGCTAATAAAAGCTAATTAAACATCTACTCTGTAAAATGGTGCCCCGACCCGGATTTGAACCAGGGACACGAGGATTTTCAATCCTCTGCTCTACCAACTGAGCTATCGGGGCTTTTTCTATTTCTTTCGTCTTTTTGGCTTTGCCTTGAAGACGGGCGCTATTAGACTGTTTTTCTTTTTATCAGTCAACACTTTTTTTATAAAAAAGTGTTGTTTGATTGTTTTTTCTACTTCTTGCTGTCTTAAACGTCTATCTTTAGGTGAAATTTACACAGCAGCTTGTTGGTTCTATATTTTACTGTTTATTTTTTTACAGGAACGTAACCTTCAATTTCTGGTTCTTTTCCTTCAAAAAGAAATTCAATCATGGCTTTTTCTAAAAAAGCACGGTCGTTTGCTTCCATCATGTTCATTTTTTTCTCATTAATTAGCATGATTTGTTTTTTCTGCCAAAGAGTCCATGCTTCTTTACTAATGTTGTCGAAGATTCTTTTACCTACCTCACCTGGGTAAAGTTGATAACCTAATCCTTCGGCTTCTTTGTTTAAGTGTTGACATAAAACGGTGCGGCTCATAATGATGTTCTCTTGGTTAATAAATTTTATTAATACGATTCAAGTGTTAGTTGGGTTATTAGCTTTTTAGTGGAAGCGGCTAATCCTACTGACGATTGTTTGGTTAGATCATACCATTGTTGCTGATCTATTTCGTTTATTTCATATTCTGTTATGGCGCTTATTCTTTCACAATCAACTATTACTGCGGTTATATCTAAATGAAAGTGGCTAAAGGTATGCCTAAATTCAGGTAGTGTTTGTTGGCTTGTGGCCTGTAAGTTTAACTTAGAAAGCAGGGGGGTAATGTTTTCTAACGCCTCAACTTCAACAAAACACCATAATCCGCCCCATATACCTGTAGGCGGGCGCTTTTCCATAAGTACTTTATTGTTAACGCGTGGAATTACCATAATGGTACTTTTTTCTGGCGTTACTTTTTTAGGTTTTTTTTGTGGGTAGTTAGCTTGTTCGTTTAACGAATGTGCTAAACAGCCAGACTGAAGAGGGCATTCGTTACATTTAGGTTTGCTGCGCGTACAAATAAGTGAGCCTAAATCCATCATGGCTTGGTTAAATTGTGCAACCGACTCTTTTGGGGTGAGTACTTCTGCAATAGGCCATAATGCTTTTTCGTACTTTGCTTGGCCGTTATGCCCGTCTACAGTGTAGCATCGCGCTAAAACACGCTTTACGTTGCCGTCGAGTATTGGATGATGCTTATTTAAGGCTAAGCTTAATATAGCGCCTGCGGTTGAGCGGCCAATACCGGGTAATGCTATTACTTCTTCTATTGTTTCTGGAAATTCACCTTGGTATTGCTCAGCCATTATTTTAGCTGCTTTGTGTAAATTTCTTGCGCGAGCGTAATAGCCTAAACCTGTCCAATGGTGAAGTACTTTGTCTTCATCAGCGTTTGCTAAGTGGGTAATAGTAGGAAAGCTTTCCATAAAGCGGTGATAGTAAGGAATTACAGTGGCAACTTGTGTTTGTTGCAACATAACTTCAGAAATCCATACGCGATAAGGGGTTTTGTTTTGTTGCCAAGGTAAGTGTTTTCTACCTTGTTTGTGATACCACTCAACAACTTGTGCGCCAAATTTTTTAGCGGAAGAAGGAGATATTTTTATAGTATTTGTCATAGGGGCGTAAGTGTAGCTAATAATGATGGGTGGCTCAATTTGTTATTGTGTCGCGTAAACGTTAAATAATCTTGCAATAATTTGGTTAACCATTATCCTCTCGCCCATGTACTGTAAATAATGCAGTAAAATACGAAATATTTAGGGGCTGTTGACCTTTGTTTATCATTTGAGCTGAGAGAAAAAATTCTCTTAGACAAGGCAAAAATAATGAAATTCAGTCGTCTAAATGAATTATTTTTAACGCTGTATAAGACAATTTTAGCCTCAGCCCGAAGGGCAATGGCTATTTTAACCTTTAACTTCATTAGAATGCGTTTATTTACGACCACATGGATGTGGAAGGTAGTGCGACGTTTGAACCCAAGCCGAGAACAACTAAACTGCACGCATTCTGCTTTGTTAAAGAGTAAAATAGCCTATTGCTCAAAAATAACACAAAGATCAACAGCCCCTAGAATAACTAAGGAATTATGATGAAAGTTAATGCAAAAAATAGAAACCGTCGTTTACGTAAAAAATTACGTGTTGAAGAGTATCAAGAGTTAGGTTTTGATATTGGCTTTAAATTAGATGAAAAAAGTACTGACGAGCAAGTTGATACATTTATGAATAACTTTTTTGCAGAAATTATTGAACCACAAGGTTTAGGTTTTGGCGGCGAAGGCGATACCTTATGGCATGGTTTAGTTTGTACACAAAAACTAGGTAAATGTACTGAAGAACACCGTAAAAGTGTTGAAAAGTGGTTAACTGATAATGGCGCTACAGCAGTTTCAGTTAGCGAGTTATATGATGTTTGGTGGGCTGTATAGTTACCAAATAAAGATTTATAATATATTTTTAACATACTCATTAATCCTTTAATAAATTAAGAAACGTTATGACTGAACAAAAAAACCATAAAACCATTGAGCAAGCACAGCAAGAAGGCAAGTACATAAGAAAAGTACGTAGCTTTGTTAAGCGAGAAGGTCGATTAACTAACGGCCAAGCGAAAGCTCTTGAGCAATTTTGGGATGTTATGGGGCTTAGTCATAACCAAGGTTTAATTAATCCTGAGGCGTTATTTGGTAATACTAACCCTGTTGTTTTAGAAATAGGTTTTGGTATGGGCAAGTCGTTAGTTGAAATGGCTAAGAACGCGCCTGAATTAAATTACATTGGTATTGAAGTACATAGACCTGGTGTTGGTGCATGTATTTCATTAGCGCAGGAAGAGGGCGTTAATAACCTTAAAGTTTATGAGCATGATGCGATTGAAATTTTAGCTGACTGTATTCCTGACGGTAGCTTAACTACGGTGCAGTTATTTTTCCCTGATCCTTGGCATAAAAAGAAGCATCATAAACGTAGAATTGTACAACCTGAGTTTGTTGAAACTATTCGTCAAAAACTCAAAGTGGGTGGCGTATTTCATATGGCAACCGATTGGGAAAATTACGCTGAATGTATGTTAGAAGATATGAGTACAGCGCCGGGTTATAAAAACTTATCTGAAACGAACGATTATGTGCCTCGTCCTGATTCTCGCCCGTTAACTAAATTTGAGAACCGTGGTCAGCGTTTAGGGCATGGCGTTTGGGATATTCAATTTCAGCGTGTAAATTAGTATAAAATATAATTAACCTGAGTTAGGGTTAATTAGAATAGAATGATAAAAGCTCTTTATTAAGTTAATCAACTGGGTATAAGAGTGGTTCACGGTTAGAACTTTATTTTACAAGGTAAAGGATAGAATAATGAATACAGTAGGTGGAAGCAGTTAATAAATACTAAGGGATGAGTTTACTGTTTTCCTATGAACAAAAACTTTAACTGAGCTCCCTTATGAATATTATGCTCCATCCCTCTAAAGCGGATCCTAAACGCTTTAGAGTTCAAGATAAAATACTAGGTGTACAAAAGTACTTTAGCTTAAATGATAAAGCGGCTGCTGATAAGTTTTGGCAAGAGTGCATGCAAAAGCGTAAATATAGAGCACTACGCTTAGAACTTCCAATCAATCAAATTTTTAATGACGATGGCTCTGTTAAAGGTTTACAGCGTAAAATTAGACATCGAAGTGATAGGCCTGCGTATGAATGCCTTGAAGTTCAGTTAAGCACTTCAAAAGGTCAGAAAAAAACAGAAATAACCCTAGCTAACAAAACATTTGAATGCGCCTATAAACAGGCGCAAGATAAAATACTTGCCATGCTCAATATTGAACGTACTTACGAAATAACTAAAATGTTTAACGAAACCAAAAGGCTTTATTGGTAACGGGTATAGAAAACTATAAATACTCTTGCTCTACATGAAAAAGGTGTTGGCTGTTGCGCAAGTTACCTGTGCTTATTAACCATTCTTCATCGATGATTTCGTGAATTAACGCGGCCTTTAAAATACGGCTTTTGTACTGTGTCCAATAGTAAAGTGTCGCTTGTTCGTGAATCTCATTATTGGGAAATAATTCACATCTATTTTCATTAAGATCTTGAATGATTTTTTCAATAACTTTAGGTTTTAACTCTTTTTCTATAAGTACTTTAAAGCGAGTAAATTGCTTTGCTTTAAACAGTTGCCAAATTAGCCAAGCTAATATTAATACGGCAATAACAACAATAAATTCCACACTATTCTCTTTTTACTGCTCAGATCTACTTGTAGATTTGACTGACTCAGTTTTAGTTATTTAAATGTTTACATAGATTAGCATCATACTAAATTAGCTAAGCAGGCGTTAAGTAATTTTCCAATCAATAGGTGTATGGTTGTTTTTGGTTAACCATGTATTTGCTTTTGAAAAATGCTGGCAACCAAAAAAACCTCGATAAGCTGAAAGTGGGGAAGGGTGAGGTCCAACTAATACTAAGTGTTTATTCTTATCTATATTTTTACCTTTTTTCTGAGCATGGCTGCCCCACAATATAAATACGCAACCTTGGTTTTGTGTATTTATTTCTTGAATAATATTATCGGTAAACGTTTCCCAGCCTAACTTAGCATGTGAGTTAGCATTCGCTTTTTTAACGGTGAGTACGGTATTTAACAATAATACGCCTTGTTCAGCCCAAGCTGTTAAGTTGCCATGGTTAGGTGTAGTAAAGCCTTCTATATCGGTTACTAGCTCTTTATACATATTGACTAATGAAGGAGGAACCTTAAAACCTTTAGCGACTGAAAAAGCTAAACCATGGGCTTGAGGTTCGCCTAGTTCATTACAGCCGTGATAAGGATCTTGCCCTAGTATTACGACTTTTACGTCAGATAAGTCAGTGAAGGTAAAAGCGTTAAATACGTCATCAACTTTAGGGTAAATTATTTCGCCGTTTTCACGTTGGTTTGTGATGGTTTGCGTAAGTTCTTTGAAATAGGGTTTGCTTTGTTCTTGGCTAATAATACTTTGCCATTGTGGGAGTATTTTCATGTGCTTGTAACCTTTCAAACATTTGGCTGATATAAAAAAGGCAACCAATAGGCTGCCTTAATCGTATATTTTTATCTAATGCATGCTTAAATCAATAATTTAAGGCTTAAGCTTTAGCTAATAAGTATTGACGTAATTCGCTGAAGTCAGCAGCCATATCAACTGAAAGAATAGTCTCACTTGCGCAATCAGCTAGTTCTTTAGGTAAACCAATTGGTTGGCCTAATGTGCTCTCTACTACGTCTTTAAACTTAGCAGGGTGAGCTGTACCTAAAAACACACCAAACTCATTATCTTGAGCGCCATATTGTAATGCTTTATAAGCAACGGCTGCATGAGGTTCGCTGATGTAACCTAATTTAGCTAATTGGATCATGGTAATTTGCGTTTGTTCTTCATCAATAGACACCGAACTTACGCTGTCTTTAGGCACTATACCTGTTTTAAGCATATGCTCTACACGTGGCCAGTTGTTAGGGTTACTAACGTCCATAGCATTAGAAATAGTAGCAACAGTGTCATGAGGTGACCATTCGCCAGTTTCTAAGTAACGAGGAACTGTATCGTTTTCATTTGTTGCGGCAATAAAGCGCTTAATCGGTAAACCTAATGCTTTAGCAAATAAGCCCGCTGTAAGGTTGCCAAAGTTACCACTTGGAATTGAAAATACGATGTTGTCTAATTTCTTAGTACCTTTTTGGCGAGTTAACTGAGCAACTGCTTCAAAGTAGTAACAAATTTGCGCTAATAAACGACTAATGTTAATTGAGTTAGCTGAGTTTAAGCCGATAGTGTTTTTAAGCTCTTCATCATCAAATGCTTTTTTCACTAACGCCTGACAGTCATCAAAATCGCCATCGATAGCAATGGTTTCAATGTTGTCGCCTAAGGTAGTAAACATCTTTTCTTGTAGTAAGCTGATTTTGCCTTTTGGATACATAATTACAACACGAATGTTGTCGATACCATGAAAAGCATGAGCTACTGCAGCACCAGTATCACCTGATGTAGCCGTTAAAATAGTGATTTTTTTGTCTTTGCTAAATGCTTGTAAACATTTAGCCATAAAACGTGCGCCAAAGTCTTTAAACGCTAATGTAGGACCATGAAACAATTCTAAAATTGCACGGTCTTCACTAATAGGTTGAATTTGAGCAGGGAAGTTAAAAGCAGAAGTTATTATGTCTGTAAGCTCTTTTTTTGTAAGATCTTCGCTAACAAAAGGGAATAAAACTTGAACGCTACGTTCTACTAATGGCATAGCAAGTAATTCTTCAATGTTGTCTAACTGAGGGATTTCTTGAGGGAAAAATAATCCCTGATTTTTACCTAAACCTTGTTTTACTGCGCCAGAAAAACTGATCACTTCATCGTTTTCTTTAAGATTATAAAATTTCACTATTTCTATTTCCTACTAATTTTTGTTGCTAACCCGCCGCGAAGGGCCGTTAGTATATAATAAGTTGTTGTACTATTCACTTCTGTAATCAAGAGCAACTTATAAAACGCATGCGCCTATATCATCTACTTTACAAACATGAACAAAACCTAAGTCTGTTTGTAGGTAGTTAACTTTAAGCCAGTCAGCCATTTTTTGCGCTAGCTCTTGAGATTCAAAAACACTGAAAAGTGTAGGGCCTGAACCTGAAATACCCGCAGCTAAGGCACCTTGCGACATTAAGTGTTTTTTAGCATCGCTAAACTTAGGGAGTAAGTGTTCTCTGTATGGTTCTGCTATTACATCTTTTACTACAGCAAATGCTTCGTGTTTGTCGCCTCTATGGCAAGCATCAACAAATGTTGCTAAATTTTGTGCAAAGGTTATGGCATCTTTTCTGCTGTAGCTAGTAGGTAAAACTTCTCTAGCAGCTTTAGTTGATACTTCAATACCTGGATAAGCCATTACATAATAACAAGCTTCAAAACCCGGTAAGGTTTTACAAATAATTTGCTCGTCTGGCACCATTAATTGTAAGTTACCTAAATAACATGGTGCTACATTGTCATAATGTAAACTACCACTTATTTGAGCTTCCATTTGGCCCATCATGAAAAGCATACTTTTTTTGCTAAAGTAAGCTTGGTTTAAGTTATGAGCTTTTTGGTAATAAGCATTTAAGCCTTCTAATGCTGCTACTACTGAACAAGCACTTGAACCTAGCCCACTACCTACTGGCATTTTTTTATCAAGCACCATTTTTACCGGTTCAACTTTATGGCCGGCTTTTTCCATTTCTTTGTTAAAAAGTAAAAGGCTGTGCCATACAATATTGTCGGTAGGTGCGCCGGGTAGCTTATTAGCAAATTCGCCAATAACTACTAAGCTATCTTCTTCTGCTGCTTCAACGGAAACAACATCACCTAATAATGTGCCATCAATAGGTCTTACTGCTAAACCTAAGATGTCAAAGCCAACACTTAAATTACCAATAGATGCTGGCGCGAAAACAGAAACAGACATTAGTGTTGTTGCTCCCATGCTAATGTTCTTAATATGTCACCAAATACACCCGCAGCAGTAACGGCAGCACCTGCGCCATAGCCACGTAATACAAATGGTAGTGGTTGATAGTAACTACTGTGAATGGCTAAAGCGTTTTCACCATCTTTTATACTGTAAAGAGGGTGGTCTTGGCCCACAGCTTCTATAGATACTTGGCATTTACCGTTTATGATATTACCAATATAACGTAGTACTTTGCCTTCAGCTTTCGCTGCTTGAACACGTTCATTAAACTTAGCATCGATAGACTTTAAGTTGCTCATAAATGTTGCAACGTCACCACTATCGTCAAAATCACTTGGTAATACAGGTTCAATGTTGATGTCTGAAATTTCTAATTGCATACCTGCTTCACGTGCCATAATCAGTAGTTTACGTGCTACGTCCATACCGCTTAAGTCATCACGTGGATCAGGTTCAGTAAAACCATTCTCTTTGGCAATAGCTGTTGCTTCTGAAAGAGGCATACCTTCTTCTAATTTACCAAACATGTAAGATAACGAGCCTGATAATATACCTTCAAAGCGTTGTAGTTCGTCACCTGCTTTAAGTAAGTTTTGGAAGGTGTCAATTACCGGTAAGCCAGCACCAACAGTTGTTTCGTATAAAAATCTACGGTTAGATTTTTGAGCGGCTGTACGAAGTGCTTGGTAGTATTCCCAAGAATCGGTATTGGCTTTTTTGTTTGGTGTAACTACGTGAAAGCCTTCTTCTAAAAAGTCTACATAGCTCATCGCTAATGCTTCATTAGAAGTAGAATCTACTAATACTGGGTTGATTAAATTGTTTTCGCGTACGAAAGCTTTTAGGTTTTCAGCGGTTACAGGAACGGCATCTTTACCTAGCGCATCTTTCCAGTTTTCTAGGTCGATACCTTCTTGGTTAAATACCATGCCTTTGCTATTTGCTAAGCCGTAAACTTTAATAACAATGTTTTGCTTTGTTAATTTAGCTTGTTGACGTGCTATTTGATTAATCAGTTCGCTACCAACAACACCACAACCTACCATGAAAACGTCGATGGTTGGTTTGTGAGAGAAGAAGTTTTGATGACTTACTTTCATTGCAGCGGTACATTTACGTTCTTCAATGACTACTGAAATACTTCTTTCTGAAGAGTCTTGTGCAATAGCTACTACATTAACTTGCGCTTGTGCTAATGAACTAAAGAATTTAGCAGCTACACCGCGTTGGTGGTGCATGCCATCGCCTACTAGAGAAACAATTGATAAGTTGCTCGTAAGTGTTAACGGCTCTAATAAACCATTAAGTAATTCTAATTCGAATTCGTTTTGTAAACTTGTTTTTGCTGCTTCTGCATCATGTGAATGAATACAAAAGCTAATGCAGTATTCGCTTGACGACTGACTAATAAGAATTAATGAGATGTTTTCACGGCTCATAGTTGCAAATACGCGGCTGGCCATGCCTACCATACCTTTCATACCTGGGCCAGAAACGTTAACCATAGTTAAGTTGTCTAGGTTTGAAATAGCTTTAACTTTTTTCTGTTGGTCGTTTTCGTTAGCGATTAAAGTACCTGGTGCTGATGGATTTCCCGTGTTTTTGATTAAACAAGGAATATGGTACTGAGCGATTGGACCAATTGTTTTAGGGTGTAAAACACTTGCACCGAAATACGAAAGCTCCATTGCTTCTTGGTACGATAGGTAATCAAGCAAGGTTGCTTCTTTTATTACACGAGGATCTGCGTTGTATACACCATCAACATCTGTCCATATTTCACAACATTCTGCTTGTGCACATACTGCTAAAACGGCAGCAGAGTAATCTGAACCATTACGACCTAATGTTGTTACTTGTTTTTCGCTATTTACACCAATAAAACCAGGCATAATCGCAATGTTATGTAAGTTAGGGTAAGTCGCTTGGAAAGCGGCTTTACATTTTTCTAATTCGGCAACAGCATTAAGTGAAACATTGTTGGTATATAAAAATTCTTCAGGCGCTAAAATTGATACTTTTTCATTTTGAGCAACAAGTACTGACTCAAGTAAAGCAACACTTAATCTTTCACCCATGCTGATGATTCTTGCTCTGATATGCTCAGGGCAGAATGAAAGCATGTTAGCACCTTTAAGGTATTGGCCTAAGCTATGTTCCCACTTTGCTAATGTTTGTTCTGAATGTTCACGGTTAAAAGTAGGTAATTGCGTATTTAAGTCTTCAATAATGGTATCAATAGCGTGTTTAAAAGAAGTTAAATCAGAGGCTAGTTTGGCTTCATCATTAATATTTTCAGCCATAGCGACTAAATGATTCGTTACGCCTTGAGGCGCAGAAACTACTACAGCTACTGGTGTTGTTGAACTTTGATCTTTGATGATTGAAGCAACTTGCAAAAACCTACCAGCATTTGCTAATGATGAACCACCAAACTTTAATACACGCATTTTACATTCCTCTTAATACAAAAAAGCCCGTGAGTGTTAGGTCACGGGCTTTGATAAAATCTTTCGTTTTTACATTAGCCAGCGACTACCGTCCAAATAATGGTAGTAGTGTTAGTCGTAATAATAATAGCGTTGCTGATTAATGTATTCATAGTGCGTAAAATGCCTGAATTAGCGGATTCTGTCAAGGGTAGTTTTGAATAAAGGTGAATCAATAATTGAATAAAAGAGATGATTTTTGAATAAAATATAGGGTATTTGCATAAGTAAGGGGAAATTGAGCGTAAAAAGCATACTATGGCTTAATTAACCTTTTTTACTATTTAATAGTATTAAAGCTAAACCATTTAATATACTAAGATATTTTGTATTAGCACCCTAAACAATAATTAAACAAATTGTCATTATTGAAAGTATGGTTGATACAATATAAATACCTGTAATTTTATAACTATGTGTATTGATTTTCATATTAAACTCACCCTAAAACACGCCTAACGAAAACATTCTCTATAATAATTAAAGCGTAAGCGATATTTATGCCAGAATGTTTTATGTTTAGATGGTTTTTTATACAAAAAGTTTAATATATTTTTTAAAATAATTGTTTGTATCAGGAGAAGGTTTACCAGTGCATTTTAGCTTGGTTTTGCTTTAACCATTGACTGGCTTTTTTATAGTTAGGCATGTGTTTTTCAACTAACCCCCAAAATTGAGCGGAGTGATTTAAATGTTTAATGTGGCAAAGCTCATGAACAATTACATAATCAAACACCCAAGCAGGTGCCATTATTAGTAAGTAGTTAAAACTTAATTCATGTTTGTTATTACAGCTTCCCCAGCGTGCCTTATAACGTTTTACTTGATACGAAGCCGGAGTAATATTAAGTTGCTTAGATAGTTCAGCTAACCGGTAAGCTAAATAATTTTCAGCTTGGCTTTTCATCCAACAGGCTAATTTTTTCTTAATTTGTTTTGATAAATAACTAAGGTCTTCCTGTTTTCTTTCTACCAGTAAAGGAAGTGTTAAGTTAACTTCCTTTTCAGTTATGTTGATTGAATTAGAGGCTTTGCTTCTTTGATATTGAACACACAGTTTTTTTTCAACCCCGTAAATAAGCAGGGTGCTGTTAGGAAGGTAAGTGGGTAATTCTGGGGGACAATGTTGCCTATGCGCGGCAAGTTTGTTGAGGATCCAAGAGGTTTTATTGGTTATAAGTGTTTGAATAAAATCAGGAGAGACACCTTTTGGTGCTCTCACAATAACTTCATTATTTTTTATTTGTAGTGCTATGGTTTTACGTTTGTCACTACGAATAACTTTATAATCAATGTTCACATTATTCACGATTAAAGGTTAATTTGTAGCGGTTGCTGTTTTTAAGCTGGGGTATTTGCAATTTCACTCGCGGTTTTGCTTTTTGTTTTTCTAACGGCTTTTTTAGGTGCAGGTTTTTCTTGAACAACTTCAGGCGTTTCATTTTCAGGTTCTGTGATAATAGTCTCTGCAACTGGAGCCGCTTCTACAGCAACTTCTGCTTTCGGTTCTATTTGAGCTTTTGGTTTAGCTTTAGGTGCCGGTTTAGCTTTTTTAGCTTGTAAGGCTACAAGAACATCTTCACGGTTTTGCGCTAAGTAGATACTTAATTCTTCTTTAACTTCATCACTAAGATCAAAAGGAGTAGAGTCTAACATGGCTGTTAAATTATCTGCCATATCAAGCATTTTATCGTAATCATCTGCTGCTTTTTTGTCCATGAATGTTTGAACCTCCACACCGTGTCGAATGACAACAAACCGACTTTCAACTGCCATTTTTTTCCCTTACTTAACGAATATTTATATTATTGAGTAAACTCGAGGATCTTTTGTATTAAACTAAAACGCAAAAAATCCTGTTAACAATATCATCTGTACATGTATATAACAACAGTGCTTTGTATCTTTTTTGTTATCGTGACTTGATATTAATCTAGCAACTGCCGTGTTCTTACGTTTCGGCCTTTTAATTTGTCTTGCGAGAGTTTCTTTAATGCTTTTTTAACAACACTTCTTTCTACAGCTACATAAGCCCACGTAGCGCCTAATTGAATTTTTCCAACTTGCGATCCTTCAATGCCATTATCTCCGGTTAATGCACCTAGAATATCACCGGGTCTAATTTTTTGTTTTTTACCTGCATCAAGTTGTATTGTTGTCATTTTAGGTTTTACGGGAGTTGTGTTTAATACGCTTGCATCGGGTAGTAATTCGCTTTCTATTGTTTTATTTAAGTAATCTTCAAGTAAGCCAAATTTATAAGATTCTTTATCGCTGTATAATGTACAAGCTATACCTTTGCTTCCTGCTCGACCTGTTCTTCCTATACGATGAACATGTACTTCACTGTCGTGTGCAATTTGGTAATTAAAAACGGCATCAAGATTATCTATATCTAGCCCTCTAGCGGCTACATCAGTTGCAACCATAATTGAAGCGCTATTATTTGAAAACCTAACTAAGGTTTGATCTCTGTCGCGTTGCTCTAAGTCTCCATGTAAAGCGACTGCGCTAAAACCGAAGTTGTTAAGGGCATCAGCAACCATTTGCACTTCTCTTTTGGTATTACAAAATACAATTGAGGTTTCAGGCTTATGTGCGAGTAGTAATAATCTAATAGCATCAATGCGTTGTACGTCATCTTCCACTTTGAAAAAATGCTGTGCAATAGTTTGTTCTGTATGCTCACCTTTGGCTTCAACCATTTCTGGTTTATTCATTATTTTATTTGAAATAGCTTCAATCTGTTTTGGGAAAGTTGCGCTAAATAATAACGTTTGGCGTTCGCTAGGTATTTGGCTAATGATGGCGTCAAGTGAAGCTTGAAAGCCCATTTCAAGCATTCTATCTGCTTCGTCTAACACTAAAGTGTCTACATCATTAAGTGTTAATGTACCTCGACCTAAGTGATCTTCAACTCGCCCAGGAGTTCCAACAATAATATGAGCGCCATGCTCAAGCGAACCTACTTGTGGTCCAAATGGAACACCACCACACAAGGTCAATATTTTTATATTGTGAATGGTTCTGGCGAGTTTTCTTAATTCTTTAGCGACTTGATCAGCAAGTTCGCGTGTTGGGCATAACACAAGCGTTTGGATACGAAATCGTTTAACGTTAAGTTTGTTTAGTAAACCTAAACCAAAAGCTGCTGTTTTTCCTGATCCTGTTTTACCTTGCCCGATAAGATCTTTACCTAATAATATATGAGGTAGGCTTTGGGCTTGGATCTCTGTCATTTCTTCATAACCAAGAGAAATGAGGTTATGAAGCAGATCAGGATTTAAATTTAAAGATGAAAAGGCATTGGCAGTCAATGGAAAGATCTCGTTGTAAACATATTGCGCTTATTTTACATGGTTTACTTTTTATTTGTCAGAGTTTTATTGGCTTTGTTTATTGCCTATACCTGTTACCAATTAATATGCGTATTTTAGAGCATTTGAGCAATATCAATTCAAAGCATTGTTGATGAAGTGATTTTGCTCAAGCGCTTCTACGATGGGTCTAAAAACCATTCTGAAATTGTATGAGCTAATAGTTGGGGTTGTTCTAACGGTAGCATATGACCCGTATTTTTAAGTATTTTTAAAGTTTTATTCTGTGTTATTGCTTCATCAATTTGTTTTTCAATACGTGACAATTTAACTAAACAATCGCTATCACCTACACAAAATTTTATTGGGCAATTCAGTTTGAATAATTCAGGTAATAAGTTTTTCCGTTGCGTTGTTACATCTAATTGATGGAGTAATACGTTTTTACCTAAGGTTTGATCCATTGCACGAATAGTTTGTTTTATGAGCTCATTAGTATGCGCTGAAGGATGCAATAAATGATGTATGCGCTTGTCAGGTATGCCGCTATATCCGTTAGATTTTATCCATTGAATGGTTCGAGCTCTTTCTTTTTTTTCTTTTTCAGGTAAGGCACTCGACATATTCGATACAAGTAATAACTTAGCTATTTTATCAGGATGTTTAAGAGCAATATTTGATGCTAGGTAACCACCCAATGAAAACCCTACGAGGTAGCTACTGTCAGAAATTGGTTGAGATAAATGTTCGGTTATTTCATCAATTGTTTTTAATGATGGTATAGGTAAATGAATAAATTCAGTACTTGCAGGGAGTAATGTTGATAGTGACTTCCATGCATTTGTCCATAAACGTTCATCACACATAGTGCCAGATATAAAGTAAATTTTTTTCGTTGTAATTGTCATAAAAGTTTATATAGTCAAATTTTTGTAAGGGTTATCTGTAGATAGTCTATTATTTTAATAGTGGACTATTCGTATTTACATTGCTTTTATTCAAAGTAGTTGATAAAAATAACAAGGTAATTACTTCAAACAGCAAAGGTTTTATTATCGATGGAAATAACAAGTAAAAGCGATTTAGATGATTTTGCTAATTTAAATGTGTTAATTATTGATGATAATAGACTTGTACACGATTTTTTAAAACATACTTTTTTCGATTTAGGGTTTAAAACCGTTCGATGTGCTGAAAATGCTTATCATGGTTTAAGTCTATGTGAAGAAACTCGCTTTCATATTATTATTTGTTCATTTAATGTAAAAAGTGATAAAGATGGGTTTCATTTATTAGAAGAGCTTAAATTTAAAGGGCATGTTAGTAAAACCACTATTCTTATTTTTCTGAGTTCTGAAACCAACGAATCTTTAGTGAATTCAATTGTAGAATTGCAACCGGATGATTTTTGGGTAAAACCTCTTTTACCTAAAACCGTTATCGCAAGGATTAAATACACTCTAGATATTAAAAAACACCTTTTTAGTTTGTATAAATCGATTGATCTTAAAGAGCCTTCTAAAGTTATTTACTATGCAGATCGTTTTTTATTAGATAAAACCTTGGCTAAATATCACCCTAATATTCAGCGTATGAAAGGTGAAGCCTTTATTAATTTACTTGAATATAAAGAGGCTGAAATTTTCTTCAAAGGCCTGCAATCTAAATATCGCTATGCATGGGTGTATTTGGGCTATGTAAAAGCGTTATTAAAACAAGGGAAAATGGAAGAAATTCAAGATTTATTGGAGGAGTTAGCAAATAAGCCTGATACACGTTTTGCTTTGCATGATTTATTAGCTCAATATTATATGGAACAAGAAAACTATGAGCGCGCTTACGAAGAAATTAAAAAGGCAACGAAACTATCACCTCGTAATATTGAGCGAAATAAGAAGTCATGGGATTTAGCGCGATTAAATCACGATCATATGGGGCAGTATATGGCAACGAAGAATATTGCAATTAATGCCAAAAATTCTATTCACGACTCTCCTGCATTAATACTAAATGTTATTCGTTCAGGCATTGATCTAGCTTGCACTATAACTGATGAGTCTTCTAATAAAGTACTAGGTGAAACAGATCAGTTTATTAAAAAATTAGAGCATGGATATAAAGATTTAAATTTATTTAAAGAGCAAATTACCGTGGTAAAAGCTCGCCTTCATAATGTGCGAAATGAAAATGTTAAAGCAAAAAAATTAGTAGAAATGCATTTAACTTTAAAGCCGTCGGAATCTATTGAAGATAACTTAGATAAAGTAAAAGTTTTTCATGAGTTAGGAATGAGAGAAGAAGCTTTTACATTACTTAAAGCTGTTAAAAATCAAGTGTCGGGTGACTCTTTAACCAGTGAAGTACTCAGTAAGTATGTCGAACAAGAAACCGACGAACGTTCAGAAATTAATTTTACCCCCAAGCAGCTTAATAGTATGGCTGTAGAATTTTTTCAAAAGAATAAACTTTTACCTGCCCTCAACTCTGTTATTCAAGCATTAAAATTAGCGCCTACAAACGTTAAACTACTATTTAGTTTGTTGAAAATTCTTATCGTGATGAAAAAACGTGAAGAAATCACCTCAGAGCAAACTAAATTAGCGGCAGATGCTATTGAAAAATTAGAGAAAACGCCTCTCGATGATAATAAACTACACGTTTTTAGCGGACTGAAAATAAAATGGCATAATGATTAACACTCAAGTTAGCATAGGTAAAAACAAGTGTTTATTATTTGTTTTGTCTAAGATTTTTTCATTTTACACTTTCTATTAAGGTCAGATAACTTTTCTCCGATAATCAACAGCGGAATATTTATCTCTGATTTATTAGCATTTTAAATTGCTAAGCCAGCAATAGCTCAATAATTAATGATTTTTGTATGAGCTAAATCACTTTCTATTAATTAAAATTAAGTATTTAACCTCAACTCGGGTTAATGAATGTTAGATAATGAATTAAAATTCTTATTTATCAAAGCCTTAATCTGTATCGTTGTTTTCCTAAGTTATATTAGTCTCTCAACATTGATATTTTTGTGTATAACAAGGCGAATTTTTCTATCTAATAGCTAGCTATTAGTAATAAATTCAACAAAGTTAGGCATAAAAATAGCTTGTTGAGTAACTTTGCTTATCCCGAGCTGAGGTTATTTAACCTTGAATTCGGTTTAATAAGTGCTTCTCTAGCAACTATTTTTCCTAACTTCTACGTTAAATTTACTTGCAATAGAGGAGTATTGACGCGAAATTTGCCTTGAATTAGGAAAAACTTGCAAGCTAGAGGCTCAGTAAAGCTATTTTTTTGTTATATTTCAATTTGTTAAGGAGCTCTTAAACCGAGTTCAGGTTAGTTAACCTTTTTAGTTATCAGTTTGTTTTATTCAGTAGAATTCAGAAATATTCTTTAATAAGATATGAAGTACTTTTACAAATGTTAAAAAAAGGTTAATATGAGGTTAACTTTTTAAGTGACAATAGAATACTTATATTCAAATTATTGAATATAATAAGTTTGTCTGTATATGTTTTTAGCATGAAATTTATATAGGCTCCATAATTTCAGGGAACGCAAATGTCCATTACGTATAAAACAAGAACTCAACTGGTTGTTGAAACTATTAGAGAAAAAATATTAAGCGGAGAAATAAAGGCTGGACAACCTTTACGCCAAGCGGCGTTAGCAACAGAATTAAATGTTAGCCGTATACCTATTCGTGAAGCTTTATTACAGTTAGAAGCTGAAGGCTTAGTTTCTTTTGAACCACATAAAGGCGCAACAGCAACCGAACTTAATGTCAGCAGGGTTGATGAATTATTTGAACTTCGTGCATTATTAGAGTCTGACTTACTGGCATCGTCTATCCCTCATTTATCAGAAGAAAAATTAGAAGAAGCAACTCATTTATTGCATCAGCTTGATCGTGCTTTAGGCACAGAAAATGCCGCTAATAAATGGAGTGAGTTAAACTCTAGTTATCATAATTGTTTGTATTCGGCATCAAACAAGCCGCAAACAATCGATTTAGTTAATACCCTTAATAAAAATGCAGACCGTTATATTCGAATGCATTTACTTTGGGCAGGTGGTATTTCAAAAGCAGAATCTGAGCATAATGAAATACTTACTTATTGCAAAAACAAAGACATTGAGAATGCTGTTGCTGTTTTGAAAAAACATATTTTAGGTACTAGAGATGAAATTAGATCTTTCTTACTTGAGCGTGAATTAGCTAATGCTTAATTTGAATATTTAAATACCTATTCAATAATTATTAAATAGGTATTATAAATTTTAATTCATAATAGGCTAAGTAGCCTGAACTCAGCTTAATAAATGCTTCTCTAGTAGTTACTTTTCCTAACTTCTGCGTTAAATTTACTTGCAATAGACTGGCTATTGACGCGAAATTTACCTTGAATTAGGAAAAACTAGCTAGAGGCTCAATAAAACTATTTTTCTTATATTTCAATTTATTAAGAATCTCTTAAACCAAGTTCAGGTTAAGTACTCAATGGTAAAACTTTTACGTGTACCTGCACTGTAAGATTTAATGTAAGTGCTTGTTTTATCTTTTCTGATTTCATGCCTAAAAAGTAAGCAGTTATTGACTTTTTTCATTCCTATCTATACTATTCACGCCGCTTTAACTCCCTGTATTTAAGGTTTAATTTCTTTTTAGTTTGTTTTTAAAGCTATTTTTTATACCGTTCCATAAATAATTTGGCCTTTTTATACAAAGGGTGCTTGGTCTTTTTAACGACTAGAAATGATCAATTAATTATTGGGATTGAAGATCTTAATTACCATCTTGCAACAGATAAGCTGGCATAAGTTAGAGAACTTAGGTAAAAGTATCTATACTCATACCACCTCAATATGCAGTTTCAGGACGTCTGAGGTGGCATGGGTATATGTGTTATAATTTATAGATATCTTTTGATCTTATTATTTATGTCAATTGCGTTAAGGTTCCTATGTGAGTATGCAATTAGAGTTTTTTGATGTTCCTAGTCCTTGTGTTGGAATTTGTCAGTCAAATGACAAAGGTCAGTGTTTAGGGTGTTTTAGAACAAGAGTAGAGCGTCAAACATGGACGAATATTAATTCGGATGAAAAACAAAAGGTTATCAAGCGCTGTATTCAACGTAAAAAACGTTTTGAAAATAAAGTGATAGCCAAAGTTAAAGTAGAAGAAGAAACTAAAGTTGTGCAACCTTCTTTACTTGATCCTCCTGTTAAAAAAACATTAGATACGTCTACAGATTTCGACTTTGACGATTTTGAATTGTAAATCATCAAGTTAAATAAGTTGCTAGCGAAACTAATAACTTATATGATGTGCGCTCTTTTAGAGCTTAAGCATATTTAAATGTTAGAATTGTATTAAGTCGCTAAATTGCCCCGATAGCTCAGTTGGTAGAGCAGAGGATTGAAAATCCTCGTGTCCCTGGTTCAAATCCGGGTCGGGGCACCATATAATATATTTGATATAAAATATAACTAAAGCCTGCATTGATGCAGGCTTTTTTATTTTTGTTCAGTGAATAACATAAATTGATGTAAGTAGTATTTAATTTTATTTATGTCAAATACATCAGCTGCAGCAAAAAGCTCTTGTGCGTATTCTTCTATAGAGTATTCTTCATTTTTTTTCGCCCAAACCTCTAGTTCTTGCGAAAACTTGATAATACCGTTGAGCTGATTATTTTTTTGTAATAGCAGGCAGATTGGAACATAGGTTTCAGTAAGCTCCTTTAATCGTTCTTTATTATGAAGCGCTATCGTTGTAGTGTTATGAGCCTCTTTTTTATTATTTTCACTTGATACAAACACATGATCTAAATGTTTTGTGAGTTCATCAATTAATTCTTTTTGTAATACGGGTTTACGTAGGTAACCATCAAAATTTTCTCGTCGTTGTCGTTCGTAATCACTTCTCATTACCGATGCAGTTAACGCTATTATAGGTAGGTTAGGGTTTGATGCTTTAATGATTTGTGCGGCTTCGTATCCATCCATTCCAGGCATTCTAATGTCCATTAATACTAAGCTAATATTATTGCTATGGGCTTTTTCGACGGCTTCTTCACCGCTTTTAGCTATCAATAGTTGAATAGAAAGAGAAGAGAATATTTCTATTAATAATTGCCTGTTGTCTTCAATGTCATCAACTATCAGTATGCTGGCTCCTAAAAAATCACATTTTTTGGTATCATTATTTTCTTTAGGAGATATGTCTTCGTTTGATAATATTTGTTCAATTGCGTGTAATTTTAAACTGAAGCAAGAGCCTTTATTGAGTATGCTAGTAACCGATAGGTCACCATTCATTAATTCGGTTAGTCTTCTACTAATTGTTAAGCCGAGGCCTGTACCACCATATTTTCTAACGCTTTGTCCTTCTCGTTGATTAAAGCTTTCAAAGATAGATTCTTGATCACTTTCAGAAATACCAATACCACTGTCTTGTACTGATATAATAAGGTTTTCTTGATTATTAGTACTTTTTTCTATTGTTGCTTTTAAGGTAATTAAACCAGAGTCCGTAAATTTAACTGCGTTGCCTACAAGGTTAAAAAGTATTTGCCTTACTCGTGCTTTATCTATTAATAAGTGACGGGGAATATCGTCTGAAACATCAATAATAAAGTCTATGTTCTTACTTTTAATTTTCATTAAAAAGACATTGCCTATTTCATCAAATAATCCGTTTATATTGGTAGGCTCTTTAATAATGGTTAGCTTACCCGCTTCTATTTTAGATAAGTCTAAAATATCGTTAATCAGCATTAATAAAGAGTTACCTGCTGATTGTATGGTGTTGACGAAAGTTTTTAATTTACGATCCGTAATCTGTTCGCTAAGTAGTTCTGTAAAACCAATAATTGCATTCATTGGGGTTCTGATTTCATGGCTCATATTGGCTAAGAATTCTGACTTGGCATTGTTTGCCATTTCAGCTGACAGCTTTGCTTGCTCTAAATTTTCTTCCATAGCGATACGCTCAGTTACATCAACGGCTATGGTTAATAAAACAGGCTTCCTTTTATAGGTAAGGGGAATTACCGAAATCATCATTGAATGTACTGAACCATCATAACGCTTGAAAGGAATCACAAGTTGTTCTATTTTTCCGTGCTTTTTAATTTCCTCGGCTACCGTTTCTCTATCATTCATATTGTGATAGAAATCAGCAATATTTAATTTTTTTATATCGATATTTTTAATATTATTGTCATGTTTAGCTTTTTTGTTCGCTGTAATAATATTGCCGCTAAGATCTGTTACTACAACATGTTGTGGAATATTATCGAGTAAAGCTTTTGTTTGAGTTTCTGCTTCTTTTCTTAAGAGTATTTCGTGTTTAAGTTTTCTATTCCAATAAATGATGAAAATCAGAATAAAAATAAAAACAGAGACAATTTGAGCGATTAACTGATAATCAATTTTAGTGACAAACTGAGAACGTCCCCATTTTTGGGCTATGCTTTGTTTTTCACTGGGGGGAATTTTTTTCAATGCTTTATTTAGAATAGGAATTAATGAAGATAATTCTGGGTTCACTCCAAAAGTGAGTTTTGTTTTAAATTCGGTTGTACCAACCACTCTAATATTGTTTATCCCCATTTCTGATATTAGGTAGCTAACTTGAGGTAGTGTGCCGAGAAAAGCATCTACTTTACCTGTGGATACAGCTGTTAAACCATCAGCTACGGTGTCTACTTTGTTAAATGGAATATAGGGATAGCGATTTAATATTTGATGGGTGTTGCCGTAATCTTTAACGATCGCTATTTTTTTTGATTTGATGCTATCAATATTTTCAATAAACCTTTGTTTACTTTTCATCACGATAACAATTGGGCTGGTAAGGTATTGTTCGGTAAATTCTAATTCGTTAGATAAAAATGTTTGTTCGGTTGTTGAAATAAGCCCTATTTCCCCTGATTTAGCCAGTGCAACCGATTCAGCCCAAGTATTTGTTGGTATGTATTTAAACGTTATATTAAGGGATTGGCTTAAAACATTTAAGTAATCAGACACCATTCCAATGTATTGGTTATTTTTATCTTTTGCTTCATAAGGCAACCAATGTGGATCACCTGCAAATGTAATAATAGGATGTTTTAGTAACCATTCTTTTTCATCTGTTGTGAGGTATTCTGTTGTTGAGTGCTTTTTTGGTTTATTACTTAGCCAACGTTGAGAAATGTTCTTTTTGTCACTTTCAGTAATTGCTAATAACCCTTTATTAATAATGCCTGCGAGTGTTTTATTTTTTTTCAAAGTAACAATGTGAATAGTGTGCATACCAATTGAGCGGGTTGATTTAAAGGGGACTATTGTATTTATACCTTCTTTTTCAAGTGTATAAATAAGGGCTCCGTAAGTATCGTAAAGTATATCTGCACGGCGTTCTAAAACCGCATCTATAGCTTCTCCAAAGGTATTAACTAAATAAATATTTATTTTGGGGTAATGTTTTTGCAATATTTCTATATGAGCATAGCTCTTAGGAATAGCGACTGTTTTACCATTTAGGTCTTGAATTGATTCAGCTTTTACAGATTGATGAATAAAAAAATAATCTAATGCTTCGAAGTAAGGTTGAGAAAAATTTAAGTATTCTTCACGTTTTTTTGTGTGGTATACCGCTGGTAATAAGTCTACTTCACCGGTTTTTATTTTAGCTAAATTATCGTCCCAAGTTGAAATCGAAATATTAAATGTTAAACCTGTATATTTTGTAATAAGTGATAGGTAATCGTTAGATATTCCTTGATGTTTACCTGAATCGTCAGCGAAATTAAAAGGTGTCCAATCCTTTGTTCCACCCACATTTACAACAGGGTTTTGTTTTATCCATAACAGTTCTGAAGGGGTTAGTATTTGATTATAAGTTGTGTGTTGTTCGGTGTTTTTTGTTTTATCGGTATTTTGAGCAATTGAAAAGGAACTAAGCAAGTATATACACAATAAAAAGTGAGTGATTAAGCTTGTTTTTTTCATTCGCTAGTTTGTTCCTATAGCAATAAATTCATCTAAATGCTCAATAAAAATATTAACCAGCGCGGGATCAAAATGAGAGCCAGACTGTGCTTGTATGTAAGCGACGGCTTCATCAATTGGCCAACTGTCTTTGTACTTGCGTTTATGAGTTAATGCGTCAAATACATCGGCTAATGCGACTATACGACCATATATGTGTATTTCATTGCCTTTAAGGCCTCTAGGGTAGCCACTACCGTCCCATTTTTCATGATGTTCATAAGCTATAATCCCTGCAGATTTAAATAATCGACGATGAGATTTTTTAAGAAAATCTTTTCCTCTTTCTGCATGGGTTTTCATTATGTCAAACTCGCTTTCTGTGAGTTTTCCTGGTTTATGGAGGATTTCTTCTGGAATAGCTATTTTGCCTATGTCATGCATGGGAGATGCGTGGAAAAGAATAATTTCGTCTTCTTCCGTTAAACTTTCAGTATAATGTGCTAATAGCCTGCATGACTCTGCCACACGTTTAATATGTTGACCTGTTTCATCCGATGTTAATTCCATCATTTCCATTAAAATGTAAATCATTTCACGCTGATTTTCTTCTAACTCGTTCGTTAATCTTTCTTGTTGAAAACCTGCCTTTACAGTTAACTTAATATTGGTTTGTTTTAATAAACTTTTAGCGCGGTGTAGTTCTAAATGATTTTTGACACGACAGAGAATTTCTTCAGCGTGAAAGGGCTTTATTATGTAGTCGGCACCGCCTAATTTGAAACCTTTAGATATTGAGTCTATATCGGATTTAGCGGTGAGAAAGATAATAGGGATATCTTTATGTTCTTCCATTAGCTTAAGCTGACGGCATACTTCAAATCCGTCTAGTTTGGGCATCATAATATCTAACAGAATAAGATCAAACGTTTCATGTTTGATGAGTTCAAGCGCTTCAAAGCCGTCAGATGCGAAAGATAATAAATAATTTTCTTCTTTTAAAATATTCATAGCCACTTGAATATTTTCAGGTACATCATCAACAATAAGAATTTTCATGTCTTGTAAATCCATTATTCTCAACTCCTTGTTATTGACATGCATAAATAAGCGGGAAGGGAATAGCTTATTTACTAATTTTTATATTTAAAAATTGCTTGTTATCTAAACTATAGCAGGTTTTTTGTACAGTAAAATCTAGATCAAGTTTTATCATGATCTTATTTTTATAAAAGGCATTATATCTTGTTAACTTCATGACTAAATTTTATAGTGAATATAGATAACCCGAATTCGGGATAAGCAATTATGCCTAATATTGCTATTTAATCACCTAACGTCGTTATTTTTATTGCTAATAGCCAGCTATTAGTCAATAAAAAATGCCTTGTTAAGCGAATAAATTTCAACATTAGGAAGCTAATAACGTGTTATTTGGATAATATTTATTTATGTTTATCATCTTTTATTTATAAATCAGTAAATTACAAAATCCATTATCCCGAGTTCGGGTTAAATTATATGTTCATGATATTAAGTCGTTTTATATGAAAGCAGATATTTGTTTGATCAGTATGCCTTATACCTCTCTTAGCACGCCTTCTTTGGCATTAGGTGTACTTGAAAACTATATTAGTCAGTATGGAAATACGGTGCATTCAGTTTATGGGAATTTAGAGTTTGCTAAAAAAATAGGTTTGGCAGAATACGAATTTATTAATAATGCTTTTAATGATTATTTGATAGGTGAATGGACTTTTTCTCAATCAGCATTTCCGCAACACGACTTAAAGGATGAAGGTTTTTTCGCACTATTTAGAGATTTAGATAAGCCTAAAAAACAAATGTTGTTATCTATTAGAGATAGCGCTACAAATTTTATAGACGATATGGCCAAAAGTGTTTTAGCTAAACAGCCGAGAATAGTAGGGTGTACGTCAACATTTCAACAAAATTGTGCGTCTTTAGCTTTACTGAGAAAAATTAAAAATGCAGATCCTTCTATTATTACTTTAATGGGAGGAGCCAATTGCGAAGGTGTTATGGGGCAAACCATCAGTGAAGAATTTACTTGGGTTGATTATGTTTTTTCTGGTGAATGTGATGATGTTATTGGCGAGTTTATTGATAAATTAGTTAAAGGTGATTCAATAGATAACCATAACCTACCTTATGGGTTTATTACCCAAAAAAATAAAGCTATTTTTACTGATGCTTCTACAAAAAAAAAAGCCCCCCGAGCGCATATGGAAGATATGTCGCTAGTGTCTTCGCCTATTTTTGATAGCTATTTTAATACGTTAAATAATCTTAATTTATCTGAATATATTTCTCCGGGGTTATTAGCTGAAACATCCAGAGGATGCTGGTGGGGAGCTAAACAACATTGTACTTTTTGCGGTTTAAACGGTGGAAGCATGGAGCATCGTTCAAAACTACCTGAAGTAGCTATTGAAGAAATGGACTATTTATCCACGCGATATAATGTGAACAAATTTTTTATTGTGGATAATATTCTCCCTGTAGAATATATGAACAGCGTACTACCAGAGCTTGCCGATAAATATGAATATAATATTTTTTATGAAACCAAAGCTAATTTAAAAAAAGGCCATGTAGAAAAACTCGCTAAAGCCGGTATAAAGTGGATACAGCCTGGTATTGAAGGATTACATGATGACTTTCTTAAAATTATTAAAAAAGGTACGACGGCTATTCAAAACGTTGCGGCTTTAAAATGGTGTAGAAGTTACGGTGTGAGGGTAACGTGGAATTTATTATGCGACGCTCCTTTTGAACAAGCATCGTGGTACGATGAAATGGCAGAATGGTTACCTTTGGTATCGCACTTACACCCACCTTTCGATCAAATGGCAAAAATTTGTTATCACCGTTTTAGTCCCTATTTTAATAATCCTGAACAGTTTGGTTTAACATTAGAGCCCACTAAAAGTTATCAGTATGTTTATCCGCTATCAAAAAATAAACTCTTTAATTTAGCCTATTTTTTTATTAAGCAAACAGATAACACACAAGGGATCTATACCTTAAACTTTACTTTTACATCTGAAACTGCAGCTCATGAAAAAGTACAAAATATCTTAAATGACTGGAGCAACTCTTGGTTAGAAGGGGCTTTACCTATGTTATTTATGGTTGACCAAGGGTCACAAATAATTATTATGGATACGCGTAAAGTCGCAACAAATTTTACTCATATACTTACGGGGTTAACCGCTACTATATACAGAATGATTGCAGAGCCAACACCTAAAGCAAGGTTGCTCGTTAAATTGACTGAGTATTATCAATCAGCAGAAGAAACATATACTGAAGAAGCATTAGAAGAAAGCATTGATTTTTTAATTAAAAATCATTTAATGATCCATTTAAGTAAATGTTATATGTCACTCGCTTTTATAGGAGAGTCAGCAGAGATGCTAGACAATCAAGATGCACCTAGCGGTTGTATTGATTTAGTTAAAGCGGCGAATGAATTATAAGGTTTCTCCAATAATATTACGTGTTTATCGTTACAAAGAAGATAAGCACCAATAGCTAAAAGTGTTATCAACTTCACCTTCAGCCGTATCGTAGCGGCTTAAAAAAAACAGATAAGGGATATAGCAATAGCCATTATCGCCAAAGGTATCACCGTACGAGTTTCTTACTATGAACACTTCTTTTTCATCATCAAAACCAACCGCTAACATGGCATGACCACCTAACCTAATCTCGTTTTTAGCTGGCATAGTCATTACGCCGTTATTGGTGATAAGAAAAAAACTTTTAGGTACCATCATACCAAAAATAAACGGTATACCTTTTGATAACGATAATTTTAGCTCGGTTAAATCATCCTTTACTGATAATTTGCAATAACGAATAATTTTGTATTGGTTTGCTTGCGCTATCGCTTTTGTAGAAGGTTTCTCGGTGATTGCTGCGTGTATTTCGGTTGCATTTTCTTTTAAAACTTTGGCTACTTCTAATTGAACATCTTGAAATGTTCCGGTTTTAACTACAGAGGCAATACTGCTCGGGTAGGCCATTTCAGGATAAGGCCATAGCGGTTCAGAACATACACCGTGTTTGTTTAAAACTTTAATGCCATCTCGAATAAAAACAGGTTTGTTGAAATCAACTTCGTTTGCTAATACGCGTTCGTGGTAATAAATAAACATAGGTGATGCGTTTAATGATTTTGCGGTTTGCTTAAGTTGATCTTTATGAATAGCGTTGGTATTTAGTAATGATCTATTTTCGTTAACAAAATAGAGTTCAGCGGCAACCGACAACGCACAAGCAGAGCAAGAATTTAATAACCCTTGATTAATTATGGGGGAATTTAATAAATGGCGTAAATCAACTTTTTCATGAATATGCTCAGCTATTTTAGTTTTTAATTGAACAGGACATGAAATATGAGAATAAGAGGAAGAGTTTTCTCCATGAAGATCACAAAAAAGGTGATCTCTATGATCATAACAATCAGGCTGTACCGTCGTTTTATATAACGCTTCCATAATATCTCTTCAATTATTGATTTTTTTGTATAAAAAAACCTTAATAACATGATTAAGGTTTTTTAAACTCATACCCATTTAAAATTACGTGCTTTTAGGTGCAGCTCTGCAAACATCTTCCATCACTAAAGCCACATAACGATAGGTTTGAAATGCGCTCATTTCAATGGCTCTAAAATGCGCTTCAGTTAGTGGTAAGCTGTTAATTGTATTTATTATATCTTGCCCATGCTGGCTGTCGATAACCGCATGCTCTAAAATAGTACTAAAACCTTCAGCGGGTAATCCTGATTTTTCAATTAAGCTATTAACATATTCAACGGTTGGGTGATTAACTTCTAAACAAGCTATATACCCTAAAAAGGCGATAGGGTGATGGTGGCGAATTAAATAATATTGTGAACCAACTAAAGCTGAAACATTGGAAGGAGGAATACGTGAAAAAATTTCTTCACGTGATACACCTAATTTTTCTAAATCGTTAACATACCATTGATCATGATCTGTTTCTTCAGCAATATGTTTTTCCATATACTTTATTAATGGTGCACAAACAGGATCATTTTCTATTGTATTTGCGCAATTAATAACTTCCTCCATCAATGGAACGGTTGCTCTAGCGACCATTTGATTGATAAATATGTGCTCTATACACACAGAAGGATGTATTGCCAGCTGAGTAAATTGGTTATTTATATCTGCAGCTCTAGCACTTAAAAAGCTTAAGTTAGCTTGTAAACGTTCAAAGTGAGTTGTTCCCTTATTTATTTTACCTATCACTTAAAGAATAATCCCAACGGGCTGACCACTTTGGTTCTGAATTTTTTTATTAATTGATTTTAAATGATCTACTTCTTCTTGAGATAATTGGTTTATCGCATTGACGTGATCTTCATGTAATCTATCTTTATCCAAAGCACCAGCTTCATGAAGTTGCTCAACATTGGTTTTTGTATTAGACATGTTAATTCCTTGTAAAATTATTGTTTTTTTTAAGTTATTTAAAGTTATTCAGTTAATTACGTTAACAGAATAAGGAATAAAGGTAATTGTTGTCAATCATTGATATTGATCGATAGTTCTTTTGTTATTTAATAAATATTGCCTTTACAAAAGATGATTTTTATTCACAAAATAAGCTATTAATATAAATTAAAAAAATTAATCAATTTTATGAATTCATCTAAATTCAGTTTCTCTAACATTTATATCATTCTATTTTTATTTCTTTTTACTGCTATCAGCAACATTGCACTCTCTATAGAAATATCTAATAAACAATTTTCTCACTTTTCATTAGAAGACGGTTTATCACAAGCGACAGCTCAAACAATGCTTTATGATAGTCAAGGTTTTTTGTGGGTTGGAACCACAGACGGTCTAAATAAGTATGACGGTTATCAGTTTAAGGTGTACAGACATAATCCAGATGATAATAAGTCAATATCAAGTAATGATTTGATATCAAGTATGGAAGATTCTGCTGGTAATTTATGGTTTGGAACAAACGGGCAAGGTATTACTTTATTTGATAAAAAGACTGAAGGCTTTACACATTTTAAATTTTTAGAAAATGAATCAACAAGTCTCAGTCATGGTGTAGTTAAGTCCATTGCACAAGACAAAAAAGGGGGGCTTTGGTTTGGTACTAAAAAAGGCTTAAACCATCTAATACGGCCATCTGATAAATTTATACATTTTAATCAGCCCCTAGAAAAGGGTATTAATGCTTCTGATTTAGATATCAATTATCTATTACCTGACAATAATAAAATTTGGATTGCTACGGCTAATAGTGGTCTATTTTATTTTGATTTGATTAACCAATCTTTTACGGCTATCCCAGTAGATAATGTTAGTTCTACTATTACCTCAATGGTTAAGTTTAACGATACTCAAATTATGTTAGGCACTGATGATGGGGTTGCCTTTTTAGATATTAATTTACTCAAAGTTATTGCTCATAAACCTTTATCTATTTTAAAAGCTCAATACATTAGTTCGCTCTTATTAGAAGATGATAACTTATGGATTGGCACTAAAAGTGGAGGGTATGTTTATAATGTTAAAAGTAAATCTCTCAGCCATTTTACTCATCAAGAAAATAAAAACAAAAGCTTAAGCCATGCAGAAATAACAACATTAACCAAAGATCGATTTGGAGGCGTTTGGGTTGGAACTTTTGTAAAAGGATTAAATCGTTTTGATAGATCTACTATACAGTTTAACCATAGCAATATAGAAAATACCAGTTTATCAAGTAATATCGTTTTAAGCTTTTTAGAGAAAAAAAATAGATTACTTATTGGCACCTATGGTGGGGGGTTAAACATATATGACAGAAAAAGTAATACTTATGAACTCCGTAAAACAATAATAGATAACACCAATAGTATTTCAAGTGATGTTATAACTGCGTTAGTTGCCGAAAATGATAATACTTTCTGGGTAGGTACTATTGGGGGAGGAGTAAATAAATTTAATATAGTTGAAAATACTATGTCTCATTATGTAAATACTCCCGATAATTTAAAAAGTTTAAGTAATAATAATGTATTAACTCTATTTAAAAGTAAAACTGGAGAGTTATGGGTTGGAACTTGGGGAGGAGGACTAAATAGATTTGACTATGAAGGCGATTATTTTAAACGTTATACCCATGAAGTAAATAATAAAAACAGTATATCAGATGATAGTATTTGGGCCATTTATGAAGACAATAATGGTTTTTTATGGCTGGGTACAGAATCAGGAGGGCTAAATAAATTTGATCCTCAAACGAATATATTTACGCATTATTTGAATGATGTAAATAATAAGAAAAGTTTAAGTCATAATTATGTTCTTTCCATTCTTCAAGCTAAAAATGGCACTTTATGGATAGGGACAAAAGGAGGGTTAAATAAATTTGATCCTATATCTGAGTCTTTTATTCATTACAGAGAAAAAGATGGTTTAGCTAATGACAGTGTTGTAGGGATTATTGAAGATCTTGATGGCAATTTATGGCTGAGTACAAATAAAGGACTTTCGAAGTTTAACCCTAAAACAGAACGTTTCAAGAATTATGATAATAACGATGGGGTGCAACATACTGAATTTAATGCATTAAGTTACTATAAAAGCAATAGTGGCGAGATGTTTTTCGGTGGTGTAAATGGCTATAATCATTTTTATCCAGAAAATATAAAAGATGATACAAGCATACCTCAAGTAGTGTTAACTGATTTTTTTCTATTAAATAAACCCGTTAAAATAGCTAATAAGCATCATTTATTAAACGACACTGAATTAAATAGAATAAGATCCAATAAAACAAAGCAACCAATAGAAGAAGATAACTTTTCTTTACCCGCCGCTATCAATGAACTAGATGAATTAACGTTAAGTTACCACGAAAAAGTGATCGCTTTTGAATTTGCTGCACTCCATTTTGCTGAACCTATGAACAATCAATATGCCTATAAACTTGAAGGTTTTGATAGTGAATGGATTTATACCGATGCTAAAAACAGAAGGGCAACTTACACCAATATACCGGCTGGTAATTATGTATTTAAAGTTAAAGCCAGTAACGGTGATGGATATTGGAATGAAGAAGGTAAAACGATAAAGCTCAACGTTTTACCGCCTTTATGGGAAACTTGGTGGGCTTATACGTTATATCTTTTCGCTATTTTAGGGATTATCTTTTTCCTTATTTACCGCCAACATATTAAACATCTACGAGAGCAAGCTATTAACATTCGTTTAACCCGCGTAGATAAGCTTAAAGATGAATTTCTAGCAAATACTTCACACGAGTTACGTACACCGTTAAATGGTATTATTGGGTTGGCCGAGTCGCTTATCGATGGCGTTGCGGGTAAGTTACCCGACAAAGCAACGCACGATTTATCTATGGTTGTATCTAGTGGCTATCGTTTGTCTAACTTGATCAACGATATTTTAGATTTCTCTAAATTAAAAAATCACAGCTTAACTTTGCAAACAAAACCCATTGATTTATGCAGTATGGTTAATGTTGTTATTGCACTTTCTAAGCCTACAGTAAAAAACAAAAAACTTTTGTTAGTTAATAATATATCTGCAGATTTTCCGCCTGTTATGGCGGATGAAGATAGAGTACAACAAATATTATTTAATTTGATCGGCAATGCTATTAAATATTCATTAAGTGGAGAGGTGACCGTATCTGCTAATGTAATTGGTAAAAAAGCTTTTATACGTGTTAAAGATACGGGGATTGGGATTGAAGCATCAGAGTTAGAAAGTTTATTTGACTCGTTTAAGCAAGCTGAGCACACAGAACTAAAATTAGAAGGTGGAACGGGGCTTGGCCTAGCTGTTACAAAGCAGTTGGTTGAATTGCATGGCGGCTCTATAGAGGTAAGCTCAATACCATTACCTGATGAAAACCATGGAAGTTGTTTTAGTTTTTATCTCAATTTAGCCAGTAAAAAGGAAAAAGAATTAGCGGGGGAAAATCTAAAGGAGGTAAATGCATTAGAGCAACCGTTGAACGTTTTACAGCCTTTAGACGATGAAATAGATTACTTTTTTAATATGAGTGACTTCGATTTATCTTCAGACATAATAGATAAAGAAGACCGCACGTTTAGCATACTTATCGTAGATGATGACCCAATAAACCGTCAGGTTTTAGCTAACCATTTAATGCCTAAAGGTTACCAGCTAACTCAAGCTATAGGCGGCCAACAAGCACTTAATGTTATTGAAAAAGAGAGCGAGAACCTATCATCAGGGCAGCGACCATTTGATCTTGTATTACTTGATGTCATGATGCCTAAAGTGGATGGGTATCAAGTTTGTCAAAAAATAAGAGAAACTTATTCTGTTAATGAGCTGCCGATAATATTCTTAACAGCAAAAAATCAGGTAGCTGATTTAGTCGAAAGTTTCTCAGCTGGCGGTAATGATTATCTAACCAAACCAATATCAAAATATGAACTGTTATCTCGGGTAGAAACACATTTGAAATTACTCGATATTAATAGAGATTTAGAACGACAAGTAAAAGAACGAACATTAGAGCTAGAGCATGCAATGGAAGCTAAAAGTGACTTTCTTGCAAAAATGAGTCATGAAATTAGAACTCCAATGAATGCTATTATTGGTTTAAGTCATATCACCTTAAAAACTGAGTTAGATAAAAATCAGCGAGATTTACTTGAAAAAACTCAAGATGCTTCCCACGCTTTATTAGGGCTTATTAATGATGTTTTAGATTTTTCAAAAATTGAAGCTGGTAAAATGGGCGTTGAATGTATCCCTATGACAATAGATACCCTCATCAGAAAAGCCAATAATATCTGTGCCTTGCGCGCTCATGCTAAAGAATTAGAATTAGTGGTTCAAGTACATAAAAATGTACCAGAACAAATAAAATCAGACCCCGTACGCTTACAACAAATATTGGTGAATTTAATTGGTAATGCGATTAAGTTTACTGAGCAAGGGCATGTTCATATTGAGGTTAAGCTGGTTGACGGTGATCGTATGCCAGTAATAACTCATCCCATTTATAATAATGAAATTGATATTAATAATTTACACATGCTTGAATTTAGTGTGTCAGATACCGGTATCGGAATTAATAAAGAATCAATTGAACAATTATTTAAATCATTTTCTCAAGCTGATAGTTCTATTACTCGTAAGTACGGGGGCTCTGGATTGGGCCTATCTATTTGTAAAGAATTAGCCGCTCTTATGGGGGGGAATATTTGGGTTGAAAGTGAAGAAGGTAAAGGAAGTAAGTTTAGCTTTACTGTGGCTTTTGAAGCACTTGAAAATTCAATCTTCGCGCCTCAAAACTTACACTTAATGGATGAATTGAAAATATTGGTCGTGGACGATAATCCTATATGTTTAGATATTATTAGCGATGCGTTAAGTGAATATAATTGTAATGTGAGTATGACTAACGATGCAGTTAGCGCATTACAATTATTAAAAGAGCAAAATCTAGCAGGTAACCCGTTTGAGATTGTTATTACTGATTGGAAAATGCCAGATGTTGACGGGATCGAGTTCGCTAAAATAATTAATCTAGAGCCTGATTATTATCATGTAAAAGCGGTGTTGATGGTAACCGCTTTTGATAAAAACAAAGCAATACCTATGGCTCAATCTGCGGGTATTGATGGCTTTATAGAAAAACCTGTTACTCCTACTTTATTATTAGAATCTATATTAAATGTACTTAAATTAACGCCTGAGCAACGTGTTAATTGTTTAGATGTGTCAAAAGTAGACTATTCAAATAAGCATATTTTATTAGTTGAAGACAATGAATTAAATCAACAAGTTGTTTTAGGCTTTTTAGAAGAAACAAAAGTAAATATAGATATAGCTAGTCATGGAAAAATAGCATTAGAGAAGTTAGCCAATAAAGCTTACGACTTAGTATTTATGGATGTTCAAATGCCAGTAATGGACGGAATAACGGCTACTCAAGAAATCCGCATTCAAGAGCAATTTAAAGATTTACCTATTATTGCAATGACAGCACATGTTGTACCTGAGGAATTGAATAAATGTTTCGATGCCGGTATGAATGAGTACTTTACCAAACCCATAGATCCTAAAGCATTAATATCGTTACTTGCTAAATGGTTTAGCGTGCCAGAATCTTCATATATACCTGTTATACAGGAGGATTCTTTAATTAAATCAAATATTACAGAGCTTCCACAAACCGAGCAAACACCGCACGATAAATTTATAAAGAATTTAACTGCGTTAAAAGTACTAAATGCAGATAAAGCTTTAACAAAAATGGAGGGGAGAGAAGAGATATTTAAAAAAATTGTCATTGGTTTTTATCAAAGTGCTCCCGATACCTTAAAATTAATTGAGCAGCAGTACAATGAACATTTATATAAAGATCTTTATATTACGATCCATTCTTTAAAGTCTAACGCGGCGTATATAGGTGCATATGTATTGTCTGAGCTTGCAGGTGAGTTTGAATTATTGTTAAGTAGCTATAACCCTGAGCTTAAGCTGGAGAAAACAAGTCTTATTGATATTGAAAAGTTGGTTAATCAAGTGTGCGCAGAGTTAAATATTATTTTGTTAGCTTGTTCACCTATTGTGGATGAGTATTTAAGTGCTTCAAAAGTAAGTTCAGAAACATTATCGGTACAAGACATTAGTTATAATATGCTAAAGTTATTAAGAGAAGAGAATGCTGAAGTAGAAGATTTATTACCTGAGTTTATTCAGTCTACTCGCAACACTGAGTTTGAAATTGAGGCGAACAATATTGTTGATTATATTGAAGATATTGAGTACTCGAAAGCGATAACCCGTGTAAACTCTTTGAGAGAAAAAATGCTTTGAATTTAATAACCCATATCAATGTGAATAAAGGTCAATTTTGGAACAATCAATTTTAATTGTAGATGACGACAAGTCGAATAGAAAAATTTTAAAAGACTTACTACAAGAGCAAGCTAAAATTATTTTTGCTAAAAATGGTATGCAGGCTATAGAGCTGGCTAAAAAACACTTACCAGACTTAATTTTACTGGATGTGATCATGCCTGATTTATCTGGTTTTGAGGTGATTGATGTTATTAAAAAAACACCTGAAACTATGAATATCTCGGTAATTTTTATTACCGGTTTAGCCAATAATGATGATGAAGCTAAAGGGTTTGATTTAGGTGGTTGCGACTACATTTATAAACCCTTTAAACCTAATATTGTTATTGCTCGTGTCATGATGCATTTAGAATTAATTAATCAACGTAAAATACTTCATGACATTGCCCATTTAGATGCGTTAACTGGTGTTTTTAATCGTCGTCAAATGGATGTAGTACTTAAAGATGAGGTTGTAAAAAATCAAGCTAATGAAGCAACCATGATGATAGCCTTGATTGATATCGACTTTTTTAAATTATATAACGATAACTATGGCCATGGAGCGGGCGATATAGCATTAAAGCAGGTGGCTACAGCGTTAAAAGAAGCTTGTACTTGTAGAGAGTACTTTGTAGCTCGTTATGGAGGTGAAGAGTTTGTTGTTATTTTTCCAAATTGCAATATGACGTCAGCACGAGAGCTGATCGAAAAAATGATGCAAGCTATTCATTTAAAAGCGATAAAACATGAATATTCAAATGTTGCTGAACAACTTACATTAAGTATTGGTGCTGTTTTACTTAATGGAAAAAATTCAAAACTTACGGAACTTGAAGCATTAAATAAAGCTGACGAATTATTGTACGACATTAAATCTAACGGCCGTAATAGAATTAATATCGTCCCTCTTAATTAGTTTTTTGGAGCCTGCCAATAAAGCACTAATCAATAAAAGCATTTTTGAAAAACTTCATCAGATCTAAATTAAATTCTTCAGGCTTAACACAACTTTCTATTTGGTCGTTGTATTTGGGTTTACTTAAATCTAACTCTTCCATTGTTATGACTTGATTTAAACGAGTATTGTAAAAAACACGTACAAAAGGATTAAGTGGTTTGTTTTTATTTAGCTGACTGATTAGCCCAACCTTACCACTGTTTAATTTTACTAGGGTACCTATAGGGTAAAGTCCTAAACATTGAATAAACTGCTCTACTAATGCTTTATCATAACTATTCGGCGACTCACTAATCAGAATTTTAAACGCTTTTATTGGATGCATTCCTGCTTTATAAACTCGTTCTGCTGTCATAGCGTCGTAACTGTCAACAATAGCTATCATTCGTCCATAAACAGATATTTCTTTAGCTGCGAGTTTGTATGGGTAGCCTTTGCCATCTAAACGTTCATGATGCTCTTTAACCACTGACATAACGATATCTGGAAGGTTTGGTGTGTCTTCAAGTACCTTTACACCCAGTAATACATGAGTTTTCATTATTTCGTATTCTTCGTCAGTAAATCTCCCAGGTTTATTTAATATATTATCAGGAATAAGTACCTTACCAATATCATGTAAAAATGCTCCTAAAGCTAATTCTTCCATCACTTTACGTTCTATATTCATGTGCTTGCAAAGTATAGTCATTAGTATCGAAACATTAAGCGAGTGCTCAACTAGATAGTCACCTTTAAACCTTAAACGAGACATACAAGAGAGGGCGTCTTGATTTCTAAATATTGAATCAACAATTGCGTTTGTACTTTCTTGAACTGCATCAGTATCTATAACTTTATTTAACGTAATATCGTGTAATATTTTTTCTTGTAAGAGTTTGGCGTTGTGATAAAGCTTGTTAGCTGTTTTTATTTCGGTATCGAGAGAAGTTGTCGATTCTTTAATAACTTTTTGGGGTGACGTTACTTCAGATGAGGCAATGTTATTCTTGTTTTTTTCTTCATCTTGTTTGGTTCTAGATGGATCTATTACTACGTAGTTAACATGAGATTTTTTCAGTTGCTCAATACTCGACTCTTTTAATATGTAGCCTTCAGATTTGATATTAACATCTTTATTTTTAGTAAAAATAGATAAAACATACATACCAATTTTTAATTGGCTTAAGGGGATTTTTTTTTGTTTTTCTAACACACTATCTGAGTTTGACATTTAAAATCCTAATTAAAACGTTTTAGTTATTATGAAACGAATCTTATTAATAAATAGGTCAATTCATAATAAATTAATTATTAGGTCAATTATAGTTCATGATTGATATTTTTGTGATGGAATTACTGTTGTAATTTAGTTGAGGAAAAATAGGGAATTATTATATGTATCAGGTTATTGTAAAAAGGCAACGTATCATTATAAATGAACGTTGCCTTTATTTATTTGTAGGGTATTACTCTTATTTTCTAAGCTAATTAATCATTGGAATTGTTATTAAGCCCAGCTTGGACGTTTAGACTCAAAGTCTTCAATCATGTCTATTTTGTTTAATGTCCAGCCAACACTATCAACACCTTCAGCTAAGCAATACTTGTGGAATGTATTCATCTGAAAGTTAAAAGTTAAATCGCCACATGAAACACTTTGGCTAGGAAGATCAACCGTAATATTGATGTTGTTAGCTTCTGCTGCTTCAAATAACTGCTGAATTTCATCATCAGTTAATTTAACTGGCACAATGCCTATGTTGATGCAGTTACCGTAAAAGATGTCAGCAAAACTTGGTGCGATAATTACATCAAAACCAAATTCTTGTAATGCCCATGGAGCATGCTCTCGACTTGAACCACAACCAAAGTTTTCACGTGTTAATAATATACTCGCCCCTTTATATTGCGGGTAGTTTAAAACAAACTCAGGATTTTCTTGTGTGCCGTTATTGTCTAAATAACGCCAATCATTAAATAAATGCTGACCAAAACCTATACGTTCTGTTTTTTGTAAAAATTGTTTTGGGATAATTTGGTCGGTATCTACGTTAGCCATATCTAACGGAGCAACTAAACCTGTATGTGATGTAAATTTTTCCATTATTTGCTCCTATTTAGCATTAAGGTCAACAAAGCGACCTTCAATTGCGGCAGCCGCTGCAACTTCAGGGCTAACTAAATGAGTACGACTATCACGACCTTGGCGGCCTTCAAAGTTTCGGTTTGATGTAGAAGCACAGCGATCACCAGGCTCTAAACGGTCATCATTCATACCTAAACACATTGAACAACCGGGTAAGCGCCATTCAAAACCCGCATCAATAAATATTTGTGATAAACCTTCTTCTTCTGCTTGTGCTTTTACGCGGTATGAACCCGGTACAACAATAGCATCAACAGTATCAGATACTTTTTTATTCTGTTTCGCGTAATCGCTAACGATACTGGCTGCAGCGCGTAAATCTTCAATACGTGAGTTAGTACAAGAGCCTATAAATACTTTATTAACGGTGACATCTGTTAATTTAGTACCTGCAGTTAATCCCATGTATTTTAATGCTTTAACACAAGATTCTTTTTCAACAGGGTCAGAAAAGTCGTCAGGAGATGGAACAACAGAATCAATCGATGTTACTTGTCCTGGAGTTGTCCCCCAAGTCATTTGTGACTTGATGTCTTCACCTTTTAAGGTTAATACATGATCAAATGTTGCATTATCATCTGTTTTTAATGTTTTCCAATAAGCGACAGCCTCATCCCAATCGTCTAGTTTCGGCGCGTATTCTTTATGTTGTAAGTAATCAAATGTTGTTTGATCTGGAGCTATTAAGCCAGCTTTAGCACCGAATTCAATACTCATGTTACAAATGGTCATACGCTCTTCCATGGTTAATGCTTCAATAGCTTCACCACAGTATTCAACAACATAGCCCGTTGCACCTGCTGAACCGGTTTTACCAATAATGGCTAAAATAATATCTTTAGCGCTAATACCTTTGCCTACTTTACCTGTTACTTCAATTTTCATGCTTTTAGCACGGTTTTGACGTAGTGTTTGAGTCGCTAATACATGTTCAACTTCTGAAGTACCAATACCAAAAGCTAATGCGCCAAAAGCACCATGTGTTGCTGTATGCGAATCACCACATACAATAATTTGACCTGGTTGAGTAATACCTAACTCAGGCCCCATTACATGAACAATACCTTGGTTTTTATGGCCCATACCAAAAAGTTTGATGCCGAACTCTTTACAGTTTTCTTCTAAAGTTCGTAACTGGTTAGCGCCCGCAGGACCAGCAGCATCAATATCAGCTTTACGCGTTGATATGTTGTGATCCATTGTTGCTATGGTTTGCTGAGGACGACGAACAACGCGGTTATGAAATTTTAAGTTAGCGAAAGCTTGTGGAGTAGTCACTTCATGAATTAGATGACGATCTACATATAAAAGTGGTGTTTCACCTTCTTTGCTTTCAACTAAATGTTGAAAATATAATTTTTCGTATAAAGTAGTTGCCATGATTACTGCTCCTTAATGTTAGCGCAGATGATTTCACCCATCTCCGCGGTAGTTTTTGCTGTAGCTGTACTTTCAGGTGTTAATAAATCACCGGTTAAGTAGCCGTCGTCTAATGCTTTTGATACGGCTTTTTCGATAGCTTGTGCAGCATCACCTTGGTTAAGGCTATAACGTAGCATAAGTGCAGCAGAAAGAATTTGTGCAATCGGGTTAGCAATACCTTTTCCTGCGATATCAGGAGCACTACCGCCTGCTGGTTCGTACATACCAAAACCTTCTTCGTTTAAGCTTGCCGAAGGTAAAAGCCCCATAGAGCCTGTGATCATTGCGCAAATGTCTGACAAAATATCACCAAAAAGGTTAGAACAAAGCATTACGTCAAACTGTGCCGGGTTTTTAACTAATTGCATAGCGGCGTTATCAACGTACATATGGTCTAATGCAACGTCAGGGTATTCTTTAGCAACATCTAATACCACTTCGCGCCACAATACTGAAGCTTGTAATACGTTTGATTTATCAATAGATGTTACTTTGTTATTACGTTTTTGCGCTGCTTTAAAAGCTAAGTGAGCAATACGACGTATTTCTTTACGCGAATACACCATAGTGTCGTAACCGTATTCGTCTTCACTACCGGCTTCGCCAGCACGACCTTTAGGTTCACCAAAGTAAATGCCACCGGTTAATTCACGCATAACTAGAATGTCAAAACCTGTGCCTGAAATATCAGCACGTAAAGGTGAAAGATGCGACATAGCAGAAATTAAGCTAGCAGGGCGCATATTACAGAACAAACCGAAATGGCCACGTAAACCTAATAATGAAGCGCGTTCTGGTTGTTCAGCAGAAGGTAAGTTTGCCCATTTAGGACCACCTACAGAGCCGAATAAAATAGCGTCAGCTTTTTCACACCCTTCAATAGTACTTTTGGGAAGTGCTTGACCGTCATTGTCGATAGCATAGCCACCCACATTATAATCGTTCAAGGTAAGGTCGAAATTAAATTTTTCAGCAACGGTTGCTAATACTTTCTTTGCTTCTGCCATGACTTCTGGGCCGATACCGTCACCAGCTAATATTGCTATGTTAGACATTTTTTACCTACTTTATTTTTACTTAATTTGTGAACTTACTACGGCATTGTTGTGCTTAATGTTTGAGTAAGTTCGTTTTAAATACTCTCAATATTTTTACTTGTTAGCTTTACGTTCTTCACGTAAGGCTGCTATGTGTTTTGCGCGTTGAATTGCGTTTAGTGCAGATATCAATGCTTGTCCTGACGCTTCAATAACATCAGTAGCAATGCCATAACCATGAAAGTTACGCTCTTGCCATTTTACCACTAAATTAGCTACACCTAAGCCGTCTTCACCTGCACCTTTATTGGATATTTTATAATCAGCAACTTCAATTTCTTCATCTACGGCTTTTTTAATGGCTTGATACAACGCATCAACAGGACCATTACCGGTAGCCGATTCTGTTTGGATTTTATCTCCTACACTTAATTTAACGCCAGCTGTTGCAAATTCACCACTACCTGATTGAACATTAATGTTTAGAATTTCGTAATGTTCTTGGCTGTCTTGTTGTTGAATATTAAACAATAATGCTTCTAAATCATCATCAAATACTTGGCCTTTTTTGTCTGCCAATTTTAAGAAATCTTCATACAATGCTTCAATGTCGAAATCGTCTTCGTTGTAGCCTAATGTACCCATTCTGTGTTTAATCACATGGCGACCACTTCGAGAGGTTAAGTTTAATTTGGTTTTGCTGATGCCGACACTTTCAGGAGTCATAATTTCGTAGGTGTTAGACGCTTTTAACATACCGTCTTGATGAATACCTGAAGAATGACTAAAAGCGTTACTGCCCACAATAGCCTTATTTGGCTGTATTGGCATGTTACATAAATGGCTAACTAGCTTAGAGGTACGAGCGATCTCTTGATGGTTAATATTGGTATGAACATTCATTAAATCTTGACGAGTTTTCATGATCATCGCAATTTCTTCTAATGAACAGTTACCTGCACGTTCACCAATGCCATTGATAGTACATTCAATTTGACGGGCACCAGCTTGTACCGCAGAAATTGAGTTAGCTACCGCTAAACCTAAATCGTTATGGCAGTGTACTGAAATTACAGCTTGATCAATATTAGGAACACGGTTGAATAATTGTGTGATAATTCCACCAAATTCGTTAGGTAAAGTGTAACCTACAGTATCAGGAATATTGATAGTTGAAGCGCCTGCTTTAATAGCATTTTCAACCATGCGACATAAGTTATCGATTGGTGTACGGCCAGCATCTTCACAAGAAAATTCAACATCATCGGTAAGGTTACGTGCATATTTAATCGCATGAAGCGCCATGGCTTCTACATCATCAAAACCTTTACGTAATTTTTGTTGTACGTGAACATCAGAGGTTGAGATAAATGTATGGATTCTAAACTGTTCTGCAACGCTCATTGAATCAGCACACGCTTGAATATCAGCTTCAACTGCTCGTGATAAACCACAAACAATAGAGTTCTTAACTGTACGAGCAATTTCTTGTACTGAGTGAAAATCACCCGGTGAAGATACAGGAAACCCCGCTTCAATAATATCTACACCTAAGCGCTCTAACGCTTGGGCTATTTGGATTTTTTCGTTTACTGATAAACTCGCAGTTAATGCCTGCTCGCCGTCTCTTAAGGTCGTATCAAATATTATTACTTTGTCATTCATGGTTATGTCCTTGGCGGTTATACACTTAAGTACGCGGGCAAAAAAAAACCCGCGAATTATAGCGCGGGTTTGATATTTATTCTTTATAAATTTTAAACAATAATAGACCATCCGCGTATTTTACATACGAGGAGAAGTAAGCTGTTTAATGAAAAATTTATATTTTGCATATTATATTTGGTTAAATGTCTTAAAAATAATCTGTTAACGTTTAATGCGTTTTTTAATTGGGTTATTAGTATCAAATTTATACATATATAGTCAAACAATAAATAATAAAAAAGTAGTTTAAATAGGAATATGAAATAACGATTAACTTTATTAAATTATAAATTGTATTCAATATTTAAAAATGCATTAAAGTCACTATCATCAGAAATATCATTATCAAAAGACGATTGGCTGTACTCACTCCCAAGTGTAAATCGCCAATTTCTATAGCTATGTTGTATTTTAGCTGAAAGTGTAATCATATCTTCTGCTATTGCTGTTAATGGATTACCAACGATAGGATTACTAGGTGCTTTGTCTGAATTGTCGTAGTTTAACGATAATTTTCGCAATTTCAATTCCATATGAGTATCGGTTTGTAATTCAGAGATAATACCTAATACCATTGCTTTAGCATCGTTATCGTATATATGACCTATAGTTCTTTGTTCATAGCGCATACCCGTTGCATAGGTGTGATGCTCATTGAAGCAATCACCTGTGTCAATATTGTTTGTATCCGTGCAGTCAGCGTAGGTATCACTAAACTCAAAATACATAGTTGAAGGTTTGTTGAAAGGTCGAATATGAGTATCTAAACCAATAAGAGTTACAGGCTCTGTTAAAAAGCCAAATGAAGAATGATTGTCGCCATCTTCAGCGTAGTATTGTCCGTAAAGGGAAAATGGCGTATCAAATGCGTTAAAAGTGTAACGTAAGTCATATCCTGCTTGTTGATTTCCCGGCTCTTGTGAAACCTCTCCAGAACAATCAAGTCCTCCAGCGCCACAATTATCTTTACCTATTAACACATTCCAAAAGGTTGATGCGTCTTTAGGTCGTCCTTCTCCACCCCATTGAGCGAGTCGAGTTATGCCTATTTCTAGGTTATCAAAAGGTTTGAAATTTAATCTAAATCCCCATAATAAAGTGTCTTTAATAACTCTGTCATCGTCCATCATGCCCATGAAAGAAGTTACTGTCCAAGGAATGCCATAATCAGTAAAAGGTATAATAAATGGGAGAGACTCTTTTCTGGTTAAGGAAATTGTAGGCATAGGTCTCGCATTATTTGTAAGACTTAAATTACTGTCCCAACCATTTCCCCACCAACGATCTTGCATGCCTATTGTCGCAACCCAGTTTCCGACAAAAGTTGCAATATAACTGCCGTCATATCTTATTTTTCCGTCATCTGAATGGTTGTAGCTTGTTGACAAGTTTAAAGCGAATGAGTCGGTCATCCATGAAGTGCGAATACCAATATTGTTTTTTTCACGAAAGCTATCACCAAAGCTAGTAAAACGTTTGTCTTTTAATGATGTATTTAGTTCTATAGTTTTTTGATTGTTTTTTGCTAGCTTAAATTGATGCATTACATAGTTGTAAGAGCTTTGTGCTTTTTCATCTAAAGCAGTTATTGGTGCTTTTTTGAGATCATTAACAATATTTATCCACATTAAGGGATATGTGGTTGTTGGTGTTTTGATCATGCCTAAATCTGCTAAGTGTTGAATGTTAGCTCGAAGAAATATATTTGATGTATCTACCCAAGGTTCTGCAAAGCTAGGCAGAGAGAATAAAGCTAAAAGATAAATGTATTTTTTCAATTTTTTAGTAGTCTTTAAGTTATTGAAGATGAAGAGAATGTATTTAAAAGCCTAAACTTGAAGAAGAATAGAATACAGTATTTGTGAGCTGTATTCTATCTTAGGAGGATAATATGAATAAAATAATAAATTGTTTTGAAATGTTACTTCCAGCTATTCATGCTACTTTTTTTATTTGAAGAAAGTCGAGGAAGAATCAAGCCTAAAACTAAGCCAATACATAAAACGATAGCACCATTAAAAAACCATTCTTTTTGTATGTTGGTATCTTGATCTTTTAGTTTGAGCTGTACTTCACTGAGGCTTTTGTTAAGTACTGAAATTTCGTTATTAAGTTGAGTTTTTTCACTGCTTAATCGGTCAACATTTTTGTTTGCACGTAAAAGACTCTCTGTAACTGAACCCGCATTACTTTCTAGGTCGGCTAATTTGGCATTGAGTTGAGCAATAACCACTCGAAGTCCTGCTTTCGTTGAAACGTATTGGCTTTCTAACCAAACAGTTCTCCCTTTTTCATCAATAACTTCTGAATATTCGTTACTGTTGTTACCTGTGATTTGAACTTCAGCACCTGAGGTTACTGTGCCTAAAATGCGGTAGTTTTTACCAGGCCCAGAGTGAACAAATATAGGGAGTTCGTCAGAAATATATCCTACAGTCGTATTTTCTTGCGAGTACACACTTGAAGAAAGAATAAATAATAAACAGGTAAAAAAAGTTCTTAACAATGTCATGCGGTAACCAAATGCTTAAGTAATCGAGAATGACTGAAAATATTAGGGGTTTGCATCTTTGATAGCAAGTAGAAAGGCAATTATTTTTGCTCTATTTCTGTATATTTTGTGTATACATGCTTAAACAGCTTAAATATGTGTAATTTAGTTGTTTAAGATGAGAGCATAATGTTGAAAAAGATTGCCTATAAGTACGAGCTTTTGTATTGTAGGGAGTTCATGAGTTATATGATTAATTACTTAACGTAGAAAATTAATATAGCGATTATAAATACTTAACTTGAGACATCATGGCGATAGAGATAGAGCTAAAATATTTAGTTTTTAGCGATAACACAACAGAAATCATTTCAACCTTATTATCAAAACAGAAGATTGACTATATTGAAAGCGTTACTCAATTGGGTAACTGCTATTTTGATACGCCAGATTTAAATTTAAGAAAACATGACATGGGCTTACGCATTCGTGAAAAAGACGGAATGCTAGAACAAACTATTAAAACAGCGGGTAAGCTGATAGGTGGTTTGCAGCAGAGGCCTGAGTTCAATGTACCTATTACGGTTAAGCAGCCTCAACTTGACTTATTTCCTACTGAAATTTGGAAATCAACCCAAAACCTTGAAAACATCCAAAAGCAATTAGTTTCATTATTTTCTACAGACTTTGAACGACACATATGGCTGATTAATACAGCAAAAGGTGGCGTAGTAGAGGTTGTTTTTGATCAGGGGGAAGTAACAAGTAACGGATTAGTTGATCCTATTTGTGAAATTGAATTAGAGCTGGTTCGAGGTGAGCTATCTGAATTGTTTGACTTAGCTGAATTATTTTTAACTGAACTCGAACTGAGGCCCGGTCTAAACAGTAAAGCCGCGAGAGGTTATGGATTGTGGAACGAAGCCAAAACCACGCTAGTATGCTCTCCGCTGGCTTTGTTACCGTTAAATCAAAATGAAAATATTAGCGAAGCTTTTCTGACTGGTTTAACTTCTGCCCTTAATCATTTACAAAAATCAGTAGAGCATTATATAGATGAGCCGGCTTTATCTGATTTAGCGGTAATTAAAGACACGTTAGCCTTGATGGAACATGGTTTTATCTTTTTTGAAGAACATTTATTAGAAGAGCTAGCTGAAATTAAAAATGAAATAGCTTATTTTGTTGGTGTTTTTTCATGGGTTGAACATCTTATTTACTTAAAAGAAATAGTTAATAAAACAGGTAACTACCGGAAAAAGCTTGATTACAGTACTGAACTTATTACTGAGTTGAAGTTAGAAAAAAGAAGGTTCCCTAATATAGATGAAGTAAAACAAGTTTTTCATTCTCAGCGATTTAATCAATTACAACTTACTATTCTTAAACTTTTGATGCCAAATCAGAAGCTATTTTCTAGCAGCGCAGCCAATATAAATATACTAACTTTTGCGACTAATCAGTTATCAAAAAGTTTAGATGATTTAGTTAAGGCAATGCCTGAGGCTAAGTCTTTAACGAGCGAGCAGTATTTAGAGCAAAGTCCGTTACTCAATATTAGTTTGCATACAGGAATTTGGTTTGCTGGATTATTTAACGAAGAAGAGCGAAGTAAATACAGAGCGCCTTGGTTAGATATTCGAGAAGGTATTACAGAGTTACAAGTGTTATGGCTTATTCAACAACAACTTCAACGTTTACCTGAGCAACCGGCCAAATTAATGAATTGGCAAAAAAGTAAGGTAGACAATTTATTACACGCTTTAGATCATTCTAAACATAGCGCAATGTCTCTTGTACCTTATTGGTTGTAATTATTTGTACCGTTATAAAAAACGTAAGCTAAATCAATGAACAAGCCGTTATTATCTTTTTTTCGGGCATTTATGGTTTGGGTACTATTACTACAGCTGTTTGTTTGGTGGATTGATGAGAGTACTAGGCTTGCGTTTTTTATTCAAAGCTATCTTGCTGAAGCGGCAGGTTATTTAGGGAGCTTTTTTTTAGATAATATAAGTGTTACGGATAACAAACTTATTCATGCTAATACGCAAAGGTTTGTGATAGTTGACCATCAATGTACGGCATTATCGTTAATTGCTACGTTATGGGCTGCCATTTTTGCCTTGCAGTATAGGTGGCGTTTAAAAATATTAATGGCGATTAGTGCATGTTTTTTGATCCAAATTGAAAATATTATTAGAATTGTTCACTTATTTAATGAAATTAAGCACCCAATAAATCAATTTGAACTTTACCATTTATACATATGGCAGTTAGTTAATTTTACTTCTGCATTAGCACTTTTCTTTTTAATGAATTTGCTGGCAGAAAAGTATGAAACTCGAAGCTCAACAGAGCAGATAAAGCAAAGGTAGAAAATGTTTAATAAAGTTGTTGTTATATTTTTTATGATGTTCGTTTTGTTTGTCTCTCACCCTGTTTTGGCCGTGGGTGGAGGCGGAGGAACAGGGGGAGGAGGAAGTAGCGCAAGTGTACCTTACATGCATCCATTGTTTCATGTAGTACTTGTTGCGGTAATTGCTTTAGTTTATAAATTTAAAAATAAATAATCTGTTTATTGGATTATTATTTCTTCAAATGAAAAATCAAAAACAAGCTTTTGATTTACTTCTAGTATTCTTAACTGTAGGGCTATTTTATTTAGCTTTTCCTAGTGGTGGGTATGGTTTTTTAGCTTGGATTGCTATAGTTCCCACACTTTTTGCTTTGTATGGCGCTAAACCTAATTATGCTTTTACTTTAGCTTTATTAGCGGCCACCTTTGGTTGGTTTTGTAGTATTTGGTGGGTGATTCCTGGTATTGCAGATATTACCTATAGCCATGCTAATTTAATTATTCCTTTTGTTTTTCTGTTCTGTGTTGCTTGCGCTTTGCCTTATGCTATTGGCGCATGGTTTTATGTCGCTTTAAAGTGGAATGAGAGTGTTTTCGGTGCACTTAAAGCAGCATGTTTGTTTACAGTGCTTGTTAATTATATTCCTCATATTCTGCCCGGTAATATTGTTCATTCATTATATTTGTCGCCTATGCAAATACAGCTTGCTGATATTGGTGGTGTTGGGCTTGTTTTTTTTATTATTCACGCTGTTAGTTTTTTACTTGCAGGGTGTTTGATTGAACGAAAACGTAATAAGCAAAAAAGCTTACAGTACCTAGGCGTGGCATTGCTGTTTTTTATGGGGAACTTGTTATACGGATTTGTTCAGTCGGCATTGATTGAACAAGAGGTTAAAAGGCATCATAGCAATCAATTAATTATAGCAATGGTGCAACCTAATATAGATGTAAAACTGAGAACACGAGATGACTGGTTAACCGTAGCTAAGCCATTGCAAACGCTTATTCATCAAACATTGTCAGAACAACACTCTGATAACCTATTATCAAATAAACCCGATTTAATCATTTTTCCTGAAGTGCCAGTGCCATTGTCTTTTGAGTTTTTTGATTATGATAAAAAATTATTTAATGAAGCTATAGGTAACACACCTTTATTATTAACAGCGATCGAACCTATAAATAAAACCTTAAATGAGAATAATGGCTACTTTAATACCATTGAATTAATACAAGATAATCAAGTAACGTCACGCTACCAAAAACAGAAGTTATTGCCTATAGGGGAGTATCTACCCTTTGAAAAACAACTGCCATGGTTACGTAAAATGTTACCTTATGCGCCTAATTACAAGTCAGGCGAACACTCCCAAACATTACCTTTGTTGATAAATAATAATACGATTAATATTATCCCTTTAATTTGTTATGAAGCCATTTTTACAGATTTGGTTGGTAAAAGTATCAATACTCTTAATAGTTTAATGATTAATACCGTTAACGATGCTTGGTTCGCTAATACCGCCGGTGTTAATGTACATTTAGCCTTGTCATTATTTCGTACCATTGAATATAGAACACCGTTAGTAAGAGCGACTAATACAGGGATCAGCAGTATTATAAATGCGCAAGGACAGATCGTAGAAGGTTCTCTTATTGAGTCGAATAAACAAGCTATTTCAATCACTCAGGTTTACATAAAAGATATAGAGTCGTTTTATCAAAAATATCCTAATACGAGTAAAGTTATTTTTATACTCATCACCTTATTATCATTAATTGTCGACTGGAAAAAGGTTAAATTAAGCAATGAACACAAGTAACGTTAGCTCACTTACTAAAGCTAAAATCATCGATATTGTTTCTGAATATACTACTGAAGATTTGAAGCAGGTTTCCCATAGTGATTCGTTAGATAGTATTGGAATTGATTCGCTCTCGTTGGTTGAAATTATTTTTGATCTGGAGGAAGCTTTTGATATTAACATTCCTAGTGAGAATGAATTAGAACAGCAAGGTTTTAATTTATCTAGCCTTGATGATGTGGTTATTTTGGTTGAAAGCCTTGTTCAACAGAATATTCAAAATAAAGTCGATAATAATGAGTAAACGCATTGTTGTTACAGGTATGGGCGCTATTTCAGCCGCGGGTAATAATGTTAGTCGCTTTAGCGAATACCTTTTTGAAAACAACAATAACCTGATAAATACAATTGCACCTATTAGCTTATTTACGCCTGAGCCTCATCATGTATCAATGGCGGCAGAAGTTAAACATTATGATCCAGCCAAGAACTTTTCAAAAGCAGAGTTAAAACATTTTGATCGTTTTACTCAATTTGCTTTACTGGCCACTGATGAAGCAATAACACAATCGAAACTCGCTTTTAATGATAGCCCGTTAGCTCAACGTACTTGTGTTGTACACGGTACCAGTATTGGCGGACAAGAAACTATTGAACAGTCGTATTCATTGTTGTTTGAATCAGACAAAAAGCGTGCTCATCCTTTTACTGTACCTAAATTATTACCGAGTTCAGCCACTAGCCATATTTCAATGAAGTATGGGATTAAAGGCCCCGCGTTTACTACTTCATCGGCTTGCTCATCTTCAGGACATGCGTTGATCATGTCTGTACTAATGCTACGCAGTAATATGGTAGATGTTGCAATAACAGGTGGAGCTGAAGCTTGTATCACTTCAGGTAATTTTCATGCTTGGGACGGATTACGCGTGTTATCTCACGACACATGTCGTCCTTTTTCAGCGAATCGAAGTGGTTTAGTTATAGGGGAGGGCGCAGCGACCTTAGTATTAGAAACGTTAGACCATGCAATAGCACGTGGTGCCGATATCTATGGTGAAATTGTTGGTGTAGGTATGAGCTCTGACGCGCACAATATGATACAGCCATTGGCTGAAGGCGCTGAAATGGCGATGAATTCAGCCCTTCAAGATGCCAACATTCAGCCGTCAGATATTGCTTATATAAATGCTCATGGCTCAGGTACTAAGCAAAATGACAAAACAGAAACCTATGCGATCCATCAAGTATTTAAAGCGCATGCACTTCAGTTAAAAGTGTCTTCAACTAAAGCGATTCACGGTCACGTGTTAGGTGCTGGCGCAGCATTAGAAAGTATTGCCAGTATTTTAGCGATAGAAAAACAGCAATGTCCACCAACTCAAAATTTTGAAGAAAATGATGATGAATGTAATTTAGACTATGTTCCTAACCGAGCTAAGCCTCATACCATTAATTACGCAATGAGTAACTCTTTTGCTTTTGGTGGACTAAATACTTGTATCATTTTTAAAAAGTATATACCTAATATTTAATACTATTCAACAAGGAGAATAACGTGAGCTCTTTATCAATACGAACAGCTGTAAAGGGTGATGCAGCAACAATTTTATATTTCATTCGTGAATTAGCTATATATGAAAAAGCTGAACATGAAGTACTAGCCACAGAGCAAACGATAGCAGAGTCTATATTTACTGAAGGTAGCCATGTAAATGCCTTAATTTGTGAGCTTGAAGGTAAAGCCATAGGCATTGCTATTTATTTTTATAACTACTCAACGTGGTTAGCAAAACCGGGTTTATATCTTGAAGATTTATATGTATCTCAAGAGTATAGAGGTAAAGGCGCTGGCAAGTTACTGTTGCAGAAAATGGCACAAATAGCCTTAGAAAAAGGTTGTGGCCGTTTTGAGTGGAGTTGTTTAGATTGGAATAAACCTTCGCGTGATTTTTACGAGTCTATTGGTGCTGTTTCACAAGATGAATGGGTAGGTTATCGAATGTCGGGCAAAATGTTAGTCGACTTTGCTGCGGGGAAATAACTTTCCTGTATTCTTTGATTATTTCCCTGCATTCCTCATGATTTGATGAAATGAAGCCTAAGGTTTATTCATTTCATCAATTTTCTTTTCAAGCTCTAATAATTTAGCGTAAATATCCGCATTTTGTTTACGTAGTTCTCTGTTTTTAATATTGGTATCTGCAAATCCAAAAATGCGATTAGCGAAAATAGCACCTAACGTACCTAATGTACCTACACCAAGTAAAAACATTGTATATACAGCGATACGCCCCATGGTGGTAATAGGATAAACATCTCCAAAACCTATGGTTGAGGCCGACATAACCATTAGCCATATAGCATCACCATAAGTTTTTACAGGGGAGTTAGCGTTTTCTATTTCAAAAATATAGGTGATATGACCGAGAGATAGGGTGAGACACGCCATGACTAAAAATAGAAAACAGGTTAACACTAAAAAATTGTAATTTTTAACACCAAAATCATCTACTTTATACAAGTGTGTTTTTTCCATAACGGATTCAAATATTAACACCGTTCATCTCCTTATTCTTATTTTAACAAAGCTTTAAATGGCTATTATTTTTCATCATTAACGTGTTGTATCAAATCGTCCATCAATTTCTTTTTAATGTCTAATTGTTGATCTGGTGATAAGTTGTATTTTTCAGCAAGAAGTTCGTAATCAGCGGGCGCTAAACTTACCGTTAAACGAGGGCGTTTAGGACGTTTACTTGTAGGTAAACCTAGAATGTCACGTATTTGATCAGAAGGGCTTAAACCTGCTTCTAAGGCTTCTTTTCTAATAGCTAGTTGAATTTTTTCATCCATGTCAAAAGCCACTTGAACGGCTTTAACTACTTTAACAGATGATTCCCATTTTTCGAGTATTTTACGCGCCACGTGTTAACTTCCTGGATACATGTCAATAATATCGGTTGTTGGTCTAAACAAAGTTAAAAACACTTCAGTATCGCCGTCTTGCCATACTTCGATATCAATACCTCTGGTATCTTCTTTATCGAATAATGCGTATAGCTCAAATTGCTCGCCAGCGTCTTTCCCTTCATACGATGAAAGAGATTCTACTCGATTATCCTTTCGGTGAAAATAGCCAACTTGTGAATAGGTTTGTTGTTGATATTGATCGCTACTCCACTGAGATGTGCTATCTGAATCAGCTTGTCTTTCCAAAAAGGCATTACCCGGTTCGTCAAAGATTGTGGCAAAATCATCTAAATTGAAAAGTGTTTCAACGTCATTACGTTCTATTTTTAAAGAGAATTTAAGGTAGGTTTCATCATCAATATCTAGGGTAAGATAAATTTGAGTGTTGTTAGTGCCTTTTAGTACCCATTCCGTTTCGGTTTTGCTTTCGTATTCGTAACAGTTAATAGCTGATACTTGAAACTCTTGACCACGTAACGTTTCAGGTAACCCAAAGCTATCGCTAAGTACAATAATATCGTTTTTTTTGAGTTGATTAGCGTGTGTTAATTTACGTTCTACTTCTGCTTCTTTTTTAAAAATGTTTTTTAAAAAGCTCATATTTATCACCATAAAAATCGCTTGTTATTTGCATAACAAGCGATTGAGTCAGTATCTTTTTAGTCTATTGCTATAAAGCGACTAAAGTCTATTTTTGTTTCGCTTTTAAACGATCAAGAACTGAACTTGCGCTTGCGTCAGTTGCACCAATGCCTGCTTCTTTTAACTTAGCTTCAAGCGAGTTATCAGAATTTTCAGACTCTAATACTTCCGCAGCTTTCATTTGGTCATCAAATTTTTGCTGTTTAGCTTTAATGCGCTCTAAAGAATCTTTAGCACTTAATAACTTAGAGTTACTTGAAGAGAAGTTATCAGTAATAGCTGATGTTGCTTTTTGCACACTTTCAGTAGTTTTTACCATAGAAAGTTGACGCTTGTATTCAGCTACTTGACGCTCACTTTTCTTCACTAAGTCTTTTAAGCGATTCGCGCTACCTTCAAAACTATCTAAAGATTGCTGTTGAGTAGCTAATTCGCTTTCTAAAGCAGCAATTTTTTCTGCAACTGCTAAGGCTAATGTTTCGTCGCCTTTCTCTAATGCTTGAACTGCGTAGCCTTCGTGCTCAGTAATTTCACGTTTAACGCGGTCTACTTCACGGCTTGAAGCCATTTGCTGTGCCATAACACCGGTAAGGTCACGTTTAGCTTTAGTTAAATGGTTTTCAGCATCGCGAATTTCTTGTTCGAAAATACGAGTAGCATTTGCATCTACAATCGATTCACCTACTTCAGATGCACCACCACGGATAGCCGTCATTATCTTTTTGAAAATACTCATTTTATTACTCCTAATAAGGTGGTCGTTTAAATTAAAAAATCACTCATGTCGTCGATAATTTCAACGGCATTATTACTTAATACAGCAAGCTCGTGCTCAATATCGCTGTATGTTGAATTAATAGATAAAGCACCAAAAATTACATATTTGTCGCCTATTTTTGAAAATGATGACAAAGGCATAGGTATGTTCATTTCTAGCATACTTTCGTGCATTTCATGCAGCTTGTCAGACTTAACTTCCTCTGCACCCCAAAGGTAAGTAATGCAAAGAATTTGATCGTCAGACACCGATAAAAATATAGGTAACTCTTCACGGTCAATGACTGAAATTTGTAAAACATCAACTTCACCTGAAATGGGTTGGCAATCAAAAACCATTCCTGTTTCTGAACTATCTGCCATTGTATTTAGGTGGTTTGCTATCGTATGAATATTCATGTTGTTCCTCTTCATGTTAATTCTTCGCATTATCAATTATTAAAGTGATAATAAACGATTTTGCTAATCGACATATTATGTCAACGGGGTTAATTTAACACTTAGACATAATATGTCAAGCATGTTTTTTACTATTTTTTAAATTTATCTATTTATTGTAAGTAGGAGTTATTAAGTCCTTGCTGATCTTGCCATGCATTTTGATGTAACTGATAAATGGCATGACTACCTAAATAGTTAACGGGTATGCTTTCCTTGTTTTTATAGAAATTATGAGGAAATTCAAACGCGTTTTTAATCATAGGTAACGTTAGCCAAAAATGCTCAACGGGTAAAGCCTCTAATGCATTTAAACGTTGTAATGGGCTTGCTCCCATTTTACTGGCAATTGTCCAACCCCATTCACCAAAGCTAGGTACATTATCGTGATATTGCTGCACGGACGAAAAGTTTGCTGCTTCTAAGGTTTTTTGAACCGATATAAACGATTTTTTAGCATGATAAGGGCTGGTTGATTGCACCCCTATTAAACCATCTCCCGCAAGTAGTTGTTTTAGGCGAGCGTAAAAGTTAACTGAGTACAATTTGTTTAAGTCAGGATGGCTAGGGTCTGGTAAATCAACAATAATAGCGTCGTATGACTTACCTTGTGCTAATAAATCATCTATGGCAATAAAGGCGTCGCTCTTAAATACTTGTACATTTTTATGCTGCAAACTTTTTTGGTTTAGTGCACTAATTTGTGCAGCTAAAGAGACGGGAAGTTTCTTTTCGGGAGTGGTGAATATATCGATAAGCTCGTCGTCTAAGTCAATAAGCGTAACGTGTTTAGGTGACCATTGCAGTACATCACGAAGCGCAAGGCCGTCTCCGCCACCAATAATTAAAATGTTATCTTGTCGGGCTGAGCCTGCCAATACAGGCGCAACTAAATAACTGTGATAAATAAACTCGTCTGAAGATGAAAACTGTAATCGTCCGTTGAGGTAAAAACCAATGACACTGCCTTGTTCTACGCCCATATATCGTTGAGTAAAAGTAAGTTGCTGAAATTTGGTTTTGTCTGAATACACCACTTTGTCGAGATAGAGCAGGTTATTCATTTGGTTTAACCAAGTATTACCTTGTTGATATACAACCCCTACAACAACAAATAACATAAGGTGAAAGGTAATAAGGGTTTTTTTCCACGTGAGTTTTTTCCAATAGTAAAGGATAAAAATACTACCCACGAATAAGTTCAACGCGGCAGTTAATGCACTGGCTTTACTAATATCAATTGTTAATAAAAATAGCACCCATACAGCAGCACCTATTCCTGCGCCAATGTAGTCGGCGCCATATATAGTGCCTATGTTATTTTTTAAATGTTTCTCGTGTATTTCTTCACGAATTCGAGCAATTAATGGAATCTCCATTCCTATAAAAAAGCCCAGTAATAAGCCAAAAAAATATGGGCTATTAAAAGCAATAAAACTCAGTTGTTTAAAAAGGCCACCACGGGGCATCGCATCGGGTGGTAAAGAAAACATATCTGAAATAAGCAACGGGAAGGTTTGGGTTATGGCAATAAAACCACCAATAATTAAAATAGATAAACTACCCAATATCGCAATAATAAGTTCTAACCATACAAATCCATTAAAAGCACAGGTGATTTTACGTGCTGCAAAAGCACCTAGCCCCATCGCGACAATCATTAAGCCGATCATGGCATAAATGGTACTTTCCATAGCACCTAATACACGCCCTGCATAATGAGAAAGTAAATACTCATATATAAGTCCGCAGCCAGCTAAAATCGCCATAGCTAATATAAGAAACGTGTCGTGCCAGAGTAAGGAGGTTTTATTGGTATTCATGAAGGCTTAATAGGTAAATGTAAGTTAAAAAAGTAAGCCGTATAGAAATTATACGGCTTTATTTGAAAGGAGAGAGCGTTAAACACAAACGTGTCGTTTTATTAACTTTTAGTTGCTATGCCATTAATCCGGTAAGGATCAAAGCAATTGAAATACTAATGGCCATTTCAACACTCGCCACACCAATATTATGTTGCTGATCAACTTCTTCTACTAAGTTAATGCCCCATAAAATCAGTTTTTTAGCTAATGTAGTAAGCACTGAAACTAATACAGTCATAACGATACTAAACACTAACCAACCAAAAAGGTTCGTTAGCAAAGTTTCAGAAGAATAAGTTAAGAAGTAACTTGCTGCGGTTACGGCTAGCGCTGTACTAATAACTTGACCAGCGTAGCGAATAGCTAATGCTGTTTGACCGTCTGCAAAAGCTTCTTGCATACTGTCGCCTTGATTATTGTTAGCGTATTGTTTTTCTTTAATACGTGTAACCATTACTAACATGGCCTGAGATACTACAAAACCAGCGGCAATAGCAACAAAGGTACTAATATTTAAACCATTTACCCAAATAAGTACGGCCCTAATAATAATGGCTGTAGCTATAGCTCCTGCGGCATCAACAATACCTACAGAAATATTATGTGCTTTAATTTGTTCTGTTTTATTAATTTGGTTTAATGCGATACGGTCGTGAACAATGCGACCAATTTTTATTAAAATTAATCCAAAAAGTCCGTAAGACAACATTCCTATTGCTTCAAGTAAATAGCTATCTGCGCTTTCACCCATAATAGCACCGCTTAGTGCAATACCCATCGCGGCAATACTACCTGCAACACTAATTCCAAAGGCAAAGTTATCTTCTTTAGATAATTCGTCAGTTGAATTAACTTTTGCTGTAAAGCCAGAAATAAAGCGCATTGCGCCAAGGAGTATAATAGCGATTGAAATATCAATGGCTAAATATATTAGTAAGTCTTGGTTGAGATTGGTTATATCTATTAATGTATTCATTATTTTTCCCTATTCTGCTACTCGCTATTTGCCGCGTTTAAAGCCACGAGAAGTAGAGCTTGAGCTATTTCTGAAACTGGCGTTTTTAGATGAACTTGAAGAACCTTTAGCGTACGAACTTTTTGATGAGCTCGTAGACTTAAACTTATTAGCACTCGTTTGTGCTGTTCGGCTTTGGCTTGATAATGACGAAGAACCTGTGCGATTTTTACTATAAGCACTGGTAAATTTTTGCCCACGACTTTCAAACGATTTACGAGTACGGGTTTCAAGTGAGTTTTGTTTACTTAATTGACTTGGAGAACTATAACGCTTTCTTCCATAGTCGTTATAATAACTATAGTTTCGGCTACGTCCCCAGTCATTGTAATAGGTACGACGAGAACCAAAAACATCACCCATCATAGAATACATGCCGTACCATGCCCAAAAAGACATACCATTACTGCCCGTAGTCCATTGACCATAGCTTGGGTTACCAATGAGCTGTTCACCTGTACCAAAGTCTTGCGCATTATTTGCTTTAGCACTCTGGCTTTTCGATAAAGAGTTTATTCTAGGTAGTTGTCCGTCAGACATATCTGCTAATACATTTAAAGGGTCGCTAAGGGCATCTGAAAATAACGTAGGATCAGCAGCCTGATAAATATTTAGTAACTCATCATACAAAGCTTGTTTGCTAGCAAACATATTAGGTTGATTTTTAGCTGTGTTAAGTCGATCAACTAACGCAAGGAACATAGGCCCTTCAACGGTTGCATCTTTTTTGAACTGCTCAATTAACGGGGCTAAATTCGGTTTCTGCTTAAGAACATGCTCAGCGTATTGATTAATAAGAACAGCATTTCTTACGCTGCCGTTTTTTAATCCATTGGCTAGTTGTTCAATACGTTGTTCCGAAATAGATGTTTGTTGTACTATTTGCTCATTAATAGGATCGCTACATCCTATTAAGCCAATCGTTAATATCAACAACAATATTTTTACGTGGTGCATTCCTGCCATAGGTGTCCTCAAAAATGCTTGATTATTATTTATTAATATCATCCTTGACATAATATGTCTAATGGTTTGATACGCTATTTACAAAAAGCATAAACGTTTATTCTTACAAGTCTATTTTATTACCATTACTGTAATCGAAAAATGAGTTATTAGTTTAAAATTTTAAGCAACAATCATTTTATTTTAATGAAGGTGATAATCAAAACTTCACACACGCTCAACTAAGTTACTGACTTGTATTTGAGCTACATTCAATGTAAAACATCTCTAAAGAAAAAACAGCCTCTAAAGTTCTCATTTCAATAGATTAATGAAAAATATGCCATTTATTTATGGAGTATATGATGCATAGCCATGTAAAAAAAGTAACTTCTGCTTGTTTAGTGCAGCAACAAGAAAAAAGTTGGATGCAATTTTCTGCTCAACACCCTAATGCAACAGAACAACTTTCAGAGATACAACTCGAACACTTTAAAAGCGCAATAATGTTAAGTGATTACATTTTAAAAAGTGCGCTTCAAGCTCCTGACATTGTAATAGGGTTATTTGTATCAAATTATGTTTATCAAAAAGAAACACCTAACTATCAAAAGTTATTAAGTGATTTTATAAGTGAATGTAGAACTGAAGAGGATTTACATAAAGCACTAAGGTTATTTCGATTACGTGAAATGGTGGCTATTGCAACGGCCGATCTTGTTTTAAATATTCCGTTAAATGAGTCATTAAAACGTTTATCAGAACTGGCTGATGTATTCGTGCAAGGTGCGTTAGATTGGCTAAGTCAATTTTGTTATGAAAAATGGGGAGAACCCAAAAATAGCGAAGGCGAAACTATTCCTTTATTGGTTTACGCCATGGGCAAATTGGGGGGAAAAGAACTTAACTTTTCATCCGATATTGATCTTATTTTTACTTATCCAGAATCAGGTGAAACCCAAGGCGCTAGACGTTCAATTGACAACCAACAATTTTTTACACGCTTAGGGCAAAAATTGATCACAGCACTTAATCAGCAAACAGCAGACGGATTTGTGTACCGTGTTGATATGCGTTTAAGGCCTTTCGGTGACAGTGGACCTTTAGTGTTAACCTTTAATGCAATGGAAGATTACTACCAAGAACAAGGTCGAGATTGGGAGCGTTATGCCATGCTCAAAGCTCGCCTCATTGGTGCAGGCAAGTATCACGATCAATTAGATAAAATGCTTAAACCTTTTGTTTATAGACGTTATATCGATTTTAGTGTGATAGACAGTTTACGCCGAATGAAAATGATGATTGCGCAAGAAGTTAGGCGTAAACAACTCATCAATAATATTAAATTAGGTGCTGGTGGTATCCGTGAAATTGAATTTATTGTACAAGTCTTTCAGTTGATCCGGGGCGGACAAGTTAAAAGTTTACAACAACGAAATTTGTTAACCGTACTTCCTTTATTAGTGGAAGAAGGTGAAGTGCCCGTTAAGAGTATGACAATACTTAAAAGTGCTTATGAGTTTTTACGACGTGTTGAAAACATTATTCAGGCGCTTGGCGATAAACAAACGCAAACATTACCTGACTCTGAATTAGATCAAATGCGAATTTTAGCTGCATTAGAGCAGGATGAGTTAAGTACGTGGCCATTATTTTTAGAGCACTTACAATTCCATATGTATGGTGTTCATAAAGAATTTATCGCGCTTATTGGTGAAGAGGGCTCTCATCATCATATTAAAGATTCACATTGGGTGACTTTATGGGACAGCGATTGGGATCATGAAGAAAGTTGTACGTGGATCAGTAAAGTTAATCAAACATGGAAAGTTGATAGTATTTGGCACCAAATAAGTGACTTTAGAGAGGAACTGACTAAAAAAGGTATTGGTAATCGCGGTCGTCAAACACTAGATAAATTGATGCCGCTACTCTTATTCTTTTTAAATGAAGACAATGTAGAAGATACAACATTAGAGCGCGTACTCTCTATTTTTAAGAAAATAGTTACACGAACAGCTTATCTTGAATTGCTTAATGAAAATGAAGGGGCGTTAAAGCATTTAATTAAATTATGTCGCTCAAGTTTATGGGTAACAGAGCATATTGCTAAGTTTCCTATTTTACTTGATGAGCTTATTGATCCTACCCTATTCAGTAATCCGCCCTTAGAAACTAGTTATGGATCAGAATTACGCGAAACAATGCTTCGTATTCCAGAAGAAGATCTTGAAGCGCAAATGAATATGCTACGTCAATTTAAACAGGTTCAGCATTTACGTTTAGCAGCTGCAGATATATCAGGTGTATTGCCTATCACTAAGGTAAGCGATCACTTAACTGCAATTGCCGAATGTATTATTACTGAAGTGATTAACCTAGCATGGGCACACGTTACACAAAGATTTGGGCAGCCGCTTTCTACTGTAGGTACTGATGATAAAGGTTTAGCTGTTATTGGCTACGGTAAAATGGGCGGGATAGAATTAGGATACGGTTCCGACCTTGATTTAGTGTTTCTACATAATAGTTTGCCAACCGATATGACCAATGGTGAAAAAGAAGTTCCTGCCAGTCAATTTTATGCCAAGTTAGCCCAACGTATAATGCACATTTTTAACACCAACATGGCCAGTGGTATTTTATATGAGCTAGATATGCGTTTAAGACCTTCAGGTAATTCAGGCCTTTTAGCTGTGCATATTGATACTTTTGAAGAATATCAAAAGCAAGATGCTTGGACATGGGAGCATCAAGCGCTGGTAAGAACACGTTGTGTTTATGGTACTGAGTTTTTTGTTAAGCGTTATGAAGAAATCAAACGTAATATTATTGCTAGCCCAAGAGATAATGCTGTACTGAAAAAAGATGTTGTAGAAATGCGTCAAAAAATGAAGTCTCATCTTGATAAATCAACAGAAGATCTGGTTGATATTAAGCAAGGAGAAGGGGGCTTAGTGGATATCGAGTTTTTAGCGCAATACTTAGTTTTATCTCATGGTCATAAACACCCTAGTTTAGGAAAATATTCAGATAATATTAATATTTTTAATGAGCTATGCGCGTTATCTTTAATTAGTGAAGAAGATAAAGATGCGTTAATTTCGAGTTATTGTCATTTACGAGATTTTGGTCATAAGGCGACTCTACAAGGTATTAATTCTTTGATAGCAAACAGCGAGTTTACCGAAGTAGCAAAAAATATAACATCAATTAAGCATAGGTATTTAGTATGAAATTAGCATTGCCGCACTACGAATGCTTATTTTCATCATACTGAATAAAGTACAATTAGTTGAAATCAAATTAAACTTTTAGGGTAATTAAAAAGGGAGACATTAGTCTCCCTTGTTTATTCAATAATATTAGGCTTAAAAGCGACCTGTTATACCAAATAATAATCCATCATCACTATTTTCTAATGAAACATACTCAAGACGAGCTGAAATCGCTGGAGTGAAAAAGTGTTGAGCACGAATGGTGCCGTTAATACCTTCCTCTGTTGAAAGGCTTAACCCTACACTTGATTGAGCAGTCCAAAAGTAGTCTGCTGCAGCTGTAAAGTCGTTATCTAAATTAAGGTAAGACACTTCTACATTAACAAAAGTACCGTTATTTAATGTAGCAATATATTTAGTGTTTAACGCTAAAGAATCAGAAAATTCTTCATCAGCGCCAGAAACTGAAACCATCCAGTTTTTATCAAAAAAGTAGCCGATTTCACCAACAAGTCCAGTGTCATCGCCTCCACCATCAACATCGAAATAAGTTACATCTAAACCAACAAAAAGGTCATTGTGGTAATAGTCAGCACCTAATACTAGTTGATAGGCATCACCATCGAAATCAGTGTAGCTAAGGTTAGCACTAGTGTTTCTACCCATAAACGCAGCTTCAGACCATGCTGTATTATTTGTAGTAACGTTGTTAAGGTAATATGTGCCTTCAAGTTTAATAGTATTGAAGCTATCAATGTTTAAATAATCTACATCAATTTGAGTATTGTAGTCATTAGCTATAGCAGCTGAAGAAAGTAAAGATAAACCGAAGAATACTGCATATGTTTTCATTATATAAATCCTTTATATGTTATGTAAATTCCTAAGAAAAATAGTAGGAAATCAATGGATATACACACAAACTAGTAGCACAAATATACAGTACTATTTGTGCGTAAAATCCATTTCGCGCGCACTATACTGGCCCATAAAAAAGAAAACAAGTATTTTGATATAATTTTTACGGCGTTGTTTTAGCATTGCGGAATAAATACTTTTTGAAAGTTGTCGACATCACAATATAAATCAACTAATTTCTTCATAACTGTTCCTTGTATGGTTCTTGGTAGAAAAAGTACATCGCGGAACGGGTATAGTTAAATTTCATCCCGAACAAGGGGCTTTATTATAATAAGAGAGATATATATGAATTTTTTAGATAAGTATAAAGAGCATACATATGCGGCTTTTCGTATAGTGCTAAGTTTTTTATTTATTTTTCATGGTACCCAAAAGTTACTTTCTTTTCCTATTGAATTTCCGTACCCGATAAATCCTATGATTATGAGTGCAGGAATTATAGAGTTAGTATGTGGGACGCTCGTCATGTTGGGCTTTTATGCTAGAGGGGCTGCATTTTTAGCTAGTGGCACAATGGCAGTTGCTTATTGGTTGGCACATGGACTTAATAATCCATTCCCTATTGCCAATGGGGGAGAGTTAGCCACTATTTATTGTTTTGGCTTTTTATTTATAGCAACTAATGGACCTGGTATGTGGAGTATAAATAAACGTTAAATTGAAAAGGCCTATAATACCAATCGCAATAAGGCATTGATGATTTATACTCGTCTAAATAGTCAATTCATTAATGCGTTTGGTATTATAAAACTAATACATACTGTGAATGCTAGGATAACCAAAAATTCGGTTTAATAACCAGAGTTTGACTTCAATAAGGCACATTCTTCGTCTAGATAAGACTTTGTACCTTCTATAACAACGATAGCACGTGATTGATAACAGAAATAAGTAGAAACACCATTTTGGAAATGCCCGCTAATTCCTTGGCTTAGTTGTAAGGCTGTTTTTAAAATATTTTTATTGATCCTAAAAGCATCTTTAACGACATAATCACGATTAAGTCGCCAATAAACTTCCAGTTTATCTTCTTTAGCATATTCAGATAATTTTTGAAAAACAGTTTCACCAAGTCTAAAAGGTCTTGATTCTGTGGTGCCTTGCCAGTTTCTAGGGTAAGCTCGAACCACTTTTTTGCGTGCATTTAATAGTAACTCTAGGTCACCTTTAGGATCAGGCAAATAAACAATATTATTACGAATAGTGGGTTTATCTATATCAGACTCGCCATTAATATTGGCGTAAAATGTTGATAAACCTGTTGCTGCTTTATTTTCACTTTTTTTCTTTTCTATAGGTTTAGCTTGTGTAGGAGAGGGAGGCTTGGTATTCATTTTGTTTGATGTTTTGTCCCCAATAGCTTGTGCTGGAACGCTAGCTGCGACAGGTTTTTCATCGCTAGCTAACGACATGAGTAAGTCTTGATTAGCAAAAAATAAATAGGCAAGAATAACTAATATCGTGCCAAATATAATATTTCGTATCCAAAAACCCATAAGACCTTACTCATTAATAATGTTAGATAATATATACCTTAACTAACAAATCCTATTTATACAAACTTGGGTCATTTTCATTAGGTCGTGTTTTAAATCTTCTGTGTAACCACATGTACTGTTCAGGCTTACGCATAACCGCTTTTTCAACTTCGTGATTAATGCGGGTCACGTCTTTAATATCATCGTCGGTAGGGAAATCGTCTAAAGCAGGTGTTATCTCAATAGTATAACCACTCCCATCGTCATTACGTTTGGGTATTAATACAAAGGTTTTAGTATTAGGTTGGCGAGCAAAAATAAGTGTACCAGTAGTACTAGCGGTTTCTTTTACATTAAAAAAAGGAACAAATACACTACGATTTCTACCATAATCTTGGTCGGGTAAATATAAGCTAGATTCACCTGTTCTGATGGCTTTAATTAAGCCTTTTACATCTCGCTTACCTAACATGTATTTATTCGATCTGCCTCGGCCTCTGTATTGGAAAAATTCCATTAACTGATTGTTATGCGGGCGATAAAAAATAACTAATTGATGATTAAGCCCAAAACCACGGCCAGCTATTTCAGCACATAAATAATGCATAGCTAACAAAAATACGTTGTGACCTTCTTGCTTAGCTTTTTCAATATGCTCTAAACCTGTAACGGTAAATTTTCGCTTAACACGCCAGTCAGGCCACCACCACCCCATGCCTGTTTCTAAAAGTGCTATCCCTGTACTTTCAAAGTTCTTACGTAAAAGTTGTTCGCGCTCATGTTCAGCCATATCAGGAAAACAGAGTGCTAAATTACGAGCGGCAACTTTTTTTCTGCTTGAACCTATTTTAAATAGAAGCTTACCAATTTGACGACCTAAAAAGAGTTGAAACTTATAAGGTAACCAGGAAATAGAGTACATAATGAGTACGCCAAGCCAAGTTAACCAGTATTTAGGTAATAGAAAAGACAGTTTAAAATCTGGTTGTAAAACTTTATTTTTACTCACGGTATAAATTCAACTCATAGTAATTCGTGTGATACACTATCGCGCATTATATCTGGTATAGGGTACAGGATGAAAGTAGATATTCCAGCTTTTAGCAAAGCACGTGTTTTAGTGGTAGGCGATGTCATGTTAGACCGTTACTGGCATGGTCCAACGCAACGTATTTCTCCAGAGGCCCCTGTGCCTATTGTTAAAGTTAACCATAATGAAGATCGTCCAGGCGGTGCTGCAAACGTTGCATTAAATATTGCCTCGTTAGGTGGAAAAGTCACTTTAGCGGGTATTACAGGTAACGATGAAGCGTCAGAGATTTTAGAAACACGCCTAGCTTCAATGGATATTAATTGCCAATTCGACAAGCAAGATAATACGCCAACCATTACTAAACTACGAGTACTCAGCCGAAATCAACAGCTTATTCGTTTAGACTTTGAAGAGTCTTTTGCTCAAGTTGATAAATCAGTTTTAGCACGCTCGGTAGAACAATTGTTACAAGAACACGATGTTTTACTTTTGTCGGACTACGACAAAGGTACTTTATCAGATGTTCAATCTCTTATTACCGCAGCGAAAAAACTCAATAAAGCTATTGTGGTTGATCCTAAAGGAACTGACTTTAGTAAATATCGTGGAGCAACGTTAATAACGCCTAATTTATCAGAGTTTGAAGCAGTGGTAGGGGCTTGCAATACAGAAAGCGAACTTGTTGCAAAAGGTAATAAATTACTTGAAGATTTAGAGCTTGAAGCGTTATTAATTACTCGTAGCGAACAAGGAATGACGCTATTACGTAAAAATGAAGAAGAATTCCATTTACCAACTCAAGCCAAAGAAGTTTACGACGTAACGGGGGCTGGCGATACCGTTATTGCAACGTTAGCTCTAGCTATTGCGGCTAATGCAGGGTATGACCAAGCAAGTGCGTTAGCTAACGTAGCTGCGGGGATTGTTGTGGGTAAAATTGGTACCTCTACTGTAAGCGAAGCCGAAATATTAAATGCATTATCAACCGGGCAAGAAAGCGGTTTTGGTGTATTAACAGAAGAACAATTGAAAATAGCGGTTGGTTTAGCCCAAGCTCGTGGTGAACAAATTGTAATGACGAATGGTTGCTTTGATATTTTACATGCTGGCCATGTATCTTACTTAGCAAACGCTAAAGCTTTAGGAACACGTTTAATTGTTGCCGTTAATAGCGACGACTCAGTTAGACGTTTAAAAGGTTCAGGCAGACCTGTAAATCCTAACGATAGACGTATGGCTGTGTTGGCTGGTTTAGGCGCTGTAGATTGGGTTGTTCCATTTACTGAAGATACGCCACAACGACTTATTGCTAACATTTTACCTAATGTTTTAGTAAAAGGTGGTGATTATAAAGTGGAAGAAATTGCTGGTGGAGCTGAAGTGATAGCAGCTGGTGGCGAGGTTAAAGTACTTAATTTTGAAGAAGGTATTTCAACAAGCGCTATTATAAATGCGATTAAACTCGAAGATTAATGATTAAATCTTGTTAATAAATGATCGTTATACCAATTAGTCTAATTATGTGATCTAATGTCATTTATTTACTCATAATAAATGACATTGAACACTCATAGCTCACAAGAATTAAAAATACTCTCCAACAAAGTAAAAGATCATCGAATGAGACTGCGCTTGCTAGCCGTTTCGCACTTTAAATCGGGTAAGAATAGATCAGAAGTTGCTAGAACACTTAATATAAGTAGAAGAATTGTTAATGATTGGGTTGCGAACTACATCAGCGAAGGTTTACTTGGTCTTGAGAGTAAAAAACCTACAGGGCGACCTAGCTATCTTACAGAGCAAGATAAAGAAATATTGAGTCAATATATAAAGGCTCAATGCCAATCCGATATGGGTGGACGACTAACGGGTGAGTGTATCCGACTATATATCAACGCTAATTTTGATGTTGATTATCACCCCAACGCCATTTATAAGTTATTAAAATCAATGGGGTTTAGTTGGATAACAAGTCGCTCACGACACCCAAAGCAGTCTGATGAAGTACAAGAAGATTTTAAAAAAATTCGAAAGTGAAATGATCCGCACGATCCCATGGAATGTGAGGCTTAAAGAGATAGATGTGTGGTTCCAAGACGAAGCACGTTTTGGACAGCAAAATACAACGACAAGGCTCTGGGCAGAGAAAGGAACAAGACCGAGAGCCGTTAGGCAACAACAGTTTGAATACGCTTACCTTTTTGGTGCTGTTTGCCCATCAACAGGCGCAACTGAGGCACTGATTTCTCCAGTAATGAACATGGATGTAATGGAACAACATTTGGCTTTAATTTCTCAAAAAACTCAAGAAGGACGACATGCAGTGATCGTTGTCGATGGTGCTGCATGGCACCAAGTTTACCTTGCTGATAAATTTAACAACGTAACGATCATTAAGTTACCACCGTATTCACCTGAGTTGAATCCAATAGAGCAAGTTTGGAGTTGGTTGCGCCAACATCATTTAGCGAATAGGTGCTTTCAAGGCTATGATGACATCCTCGATGCTTGCTCTGATGCATGGAACTCATTTGTGAGTGATGCAAAGCGGGTCATGAAAATGTGTAGTAGAGATTGGATTAAGGTGGGAAAAACTTAAGATGGAATGGTATTACTTTTAATGAGTGCAATAGAAAAGGCAGCGATAGCTGCCTTTTTTAGTTTTAAATATTTAAATACATTACTTAATCTCAACTCGGGTTAATGAATGTTAGAGAATGAATTAAAACTCTCATTTATCAAAAGCTCAACCTGTATCGTTATTTTCCTAAGTAACTTTGCTTATCCCGAGCTGAGGTTATTTACGTTGACGGTAATAAACCATTATTAATATCAACTAAGTCTTGCTCGGTAATTGTACCGGCTGCTTGCTTTAACGATAATATTGCTTGAATGTAGCTGTATCGAGTTGATGAAAGATTACGTTTAGCGTTATATAAATTACGCGTACTGTCTAATACATCAACAATAGTTCTTATCCCAACATCCATTCCTGCTTCAGTTGCACGTAAAGCACTTTCAGCACTAATTACCGATTGTTCTAACGATTTAATTGCTGAAACCGCTGCAATAACTGTGTTGTAAGCATTACGTGTACTTCTTACAACATTACGGTGTGTTTTAGATAAGTCTTGGCTTGCGGCAACATAATTACTTTGCGCTTGGCGTACTGAACTTGTAATAGCACCACCCGTATATAAAGGAACATTAATTTCAACACTGATTGATTGACTATTAAAATCAACCGTTGGTGACGGAATTAATTGATCGTCAATATCAGATTTTGAATAACGACCTTTTAAATCTATGGTGGGATAGTGGCCAGCACGTGCGGTATTAATACTATCTTTACTGATGTCTACACTGATTTTTTGTGAAATTAAGCTTAAGTTTTTCGCTTCTGCTGTTTGTTGCCAGTCGTTAGCACTATCTGGCGTTGGGCGAGAAGCACTAAATCGTTTAGTATTTAATACATCTAAATTACGCGGATAAATGTTGGTAATTTCTCTTAACGCTTCTTCAGCATTAAATACACTATTTTCAGCTCTAATTTCAGCTGTTACCGTGTTATCAAACTGTGCTTGCGCTTCGTGTACATCAGTAATGGCTGTTAAGCCTACTTTAAAGCGTTGTTTGGTTTGATCTAATTGACGTGCAATAGCTTTCTTTTCTGCTTTTGCGAACTCTAGATCGTCTTTTGCACTTAATACATCAAAATAAGCTTTTGTTACTCTAACAATCAATTCTTGTTGAGCCACTTGAAAAGCAATATCACTTTGATGCGCTATTTTTTTAGCGGTACCTAATTTTAACCAAGAAGCATGATGGTATAATTCCATTGATAGACTAGCACCAATCGTTTTGGTTTCCTCATCTTTAGATTTAATATCGTTGCTCTCGTTTTCTGATAATTCATAACTACCAAAAGCGTATAATTGAGGAAGTAAAACAGAGCGTGCTTGAATAATATTTTCTTTAGACGCCATAAATTGAGCATGGGCTTTTAATACTACAGGGTCGTTTGCCTGAGCTTGTTGATAAACATTAACCAAGTTTTCAGCGTTAGACGAGTGGCTAGTTACCATAACCGTTAAGCCAACAATGAGAGATATAATATTTTTTTGCATGGGTTCGTAATCCCTTAAGGTATAATCCGCTTATGAATATAATTTTCATAAACATTTTAATAAACTTATTCTATCTAGCTCAAGTTATTAGCTAAAAGAATTAAGTGTTAAATAATCTATTCTAGTGTAACAAAATATTTAGTGGCATTGATATACACCATTATATTTTAAATACAGCCTCTAGAAAAATGTAAAGCAGGAAGTAAAACCTATGAGTATTAAAAAATCATACCCAGATATTTTAAGATTTAGTCATAAAGATATGACGATAGTTAAAGTAGAATCAAAATTTAAAGGCTTTTTTACTATTAATGAAGTGCATGTGAACCATGCGTTATATGAAGGCGGAACAAGCATTACCCTTAAAAGAGAAATATTTGAAAGAGGCGATGCTGTTGTTTTATTACCGTATGATCCTATAGCCGACAAAGTCGTTATTATTGAACAGTTTAGGTTAGGTGCTATGAGTGGTGATACACCGTGGCAACTTGAATTTATTGCCGGTATGTTTGGGGAAAACGAACATCCCATTGATGTGGCTATTCGTGAAGCTAAAGAAGAAGCGAATTTAACCATTAAAGAAGACGACATTATTAAAATAAATCAGTTTTTCCCTAGTCCTGGTGGAACAAGCGAATGCATATATATGTTTGCGGCAAAAGTTGATGTAACAGAAGTAGGTGGGGTGTACGGATTAGAAGAGGAAGGCGAAGATATTTTAGTGCATGTTATGTCGCGAGAAGACGCTTTGAGTTTATTAGCTCAAGGAAAAATTACCAATGCTTCAACTATAATTGGGTTACAATGGCTTCAGCTAAATTATTCACAATTACAAAAGTCTTGGTCTGCTCTATGATGGTAAAAGCAAAAAAATATAAACCGCAATTAGCCGCATTACTCAATTTATGTGATGTAAACTATATGCTGTTAATTAAATTGCTAGCAGATAAAGAAGAAGTAGGGCAAGAACGTGAATTTTTTATTTCAGACTTTTTATCGTATGCCGTTTCGGTAGATGAAGTGACGCGTTATACCACCCTGATCACCATTAACCAAAATACAGTAGAAGTCGGAAAAGAATTATCTCACCTATTTCAGCCTAAAATGGTTATTCGTTTATACCACGATGCGCGTATGGCAGAAGTTATATCATCGCAAAATATTCGCCAAGTAAAACCTCGATACGACTACCCTAATAAAAATATGCATTTACCTGATGAAAAACAACAAATTAATATATTTTTGAAAGAGTGGTTACAATTATGCCACGAGCTTGGACAAGTTAAGCTGGCACTTGATTTAAAATAGTTTAGAAACGAATTTTTAGTATGAAACACGCCTTAAAAGTTGCACAAATTAGTGATACACACTTGTTTGCAGATAAAAACACATTGCATTGCGGAGCTAATGTTTATCAGCATTTAGTTCATGTATTAACACATATTCAAGGTGTAGAAAAACCTGATGTTATTGTGTTTACTGGCGACTTAACACAAGATCATACTGATGCTTCTTATCAGCAATTTGTTGAAATATTTCAGCAACTTGATATTCAAATTCCGGTTCATTTTATTGCGGGTAATCATGATGAACATCGTCAACTCGAACAGTATTTAACAAATAAATCGTTTAATTCATCAAAAATCATTACCCACAATGCTTGGCAGATACTCTTAATAAATAGCAAAAGCGAAACACCCTCAGGTTATGTATCTGAAGGAACATTAAATGAGCTAAGTAAAAATATAGACCCTGAAAAAAAACAGCTTGTTTTTATGCATCATCATCCTCTTGATGTAGGTTATTTTATTGATAAACATGGTTTAAAAAACAAAACCGAATTTTGGAATGCCATTCAACAGTTTCCTTCTATTCAAGCCATAGCGTGTGGACATGTACATAACGACTTATCGATACAACCCGAACAATCAGGATATAATATTCCCTTATATACGTGTCCAGCAACCTCTATTCAATTTGATCAAACAGCAAATACATCAGCATGTAATGGTCAAGGTGCAGGCTATCGAATATTTGAATTAAGTAACGATGGTACGTATACCACATGCACATATTTTGTAAGCGATTTAGCTCAAGGAAATCACGATGAGTAATTTACTTTTTATCCATGGATTTAATTCATCACCGTTATCGAAAAAAGCCCAACAAACTCAAAAATATATACAAGAACATTTACCTGAGGTTAAGTTTCATTGTCCTCAGTTAGCGACTAACCCTAAAGATGCTATTAACCAGCTTGAACAATATTTTGAAGCATCACCTGCTGAACATTGGGCGTTAATTGGATCTTCATTAGGTGGATATTTTTCTACATATTTAAGTGAAACCTACAATTTAAAAGCAGTATTAGTGAATCCTGCTATTAAACCTTACGAACTCTTATCAGGTTACGAAGGCGAACAAATAAACCCGTATACGCAAGAAAGCTACAGAGTTGAAAAGCGTTATCTTGAAGATTTAATTGCGATTGAAAAGCCCCGTGTCGTAAAAAATAATTATATGGTCATGGTACAAACAGGGGATGAAGTGTTAAATTACCAAGAAGCGGTTGATAAATTTCAAGACAGCCATTTAATTGTGCAGCCAAACGGCGACCATAGCTTTGTTAATTATGAAAAAATGCTACCTAAAATTGTAGAGTTTCTTCAGTTAACAGCGTAAATTGCTCTAAAACAAAGCATAAATAACTTTCTTTATTAAATACAACGAATAGATGACTCAAATGAACGAACAATATAATTCTGATTCTATCGAAGTTCTTAGTGGTTTAGACCCAGTAAGACATCGTCCTGGTATGTATACCGATACATCTCGTCCTAACCATTTAGGGCAAGAAGTTATCGATAACTCAGTGGATGAAGCTTTAGCGGGCTACGCTCAAAACATAACGGTAATTTTAGATAAAGATCAGTCGCTAGAAGTTATTGATGACGGTCGAGGCATGCCGATAGACATTCATCCCGAAGAAGGTGTAACAGGCATAGAGCTTATATTTTGTAAGTTACATGCGGGTGGTAAATTCTCTAATAAAAACTATCAATTTTCAGGTGGTTTGCACGGTGTAGGTATTTCAGTTGTAAATGCTTTATCAACACGAGTTGATGTAGCGGTAAGACGTGACAGTAAAGTCTATGAAATGGCTTTTGAAAACGGTGAAAAAGTTGAAGAGCTACATGAAACCGGCACAGTAGGGCGCAGAAATACAGGAAGCCGAGTTAAGTTTTGGCCAGATCCTGGCTATTTTGATTCACCTAAGTTTTCAGCACGCCGTTTAGCACATCTATTAAAAGCCAAAGCTGTATTGTGCCCAGGCTTAACCATTAAATTTCATGACAAAAATGAAGATGATAAATATGAATGGTGCTATGCAGACGGTTTAGTTGATTATCTAAAAGATTCAGTAAAAGATTACGAATCTTTACCTAAAGAACCTTTTGTTGGTACTTTTACCTCGCAACAAGAGGCTGCCGATTGGGCGGTAACTTGGTTACCTGAAGGGGGAGAAGGGGTTGGCGAAAGTTATGTAAACCTTATTCCAACGGTTCAAGGTGGTACTCATGTAAACGGTTTAAGGCAAGGGTTGCTTGAAGCCATGAGAGAATTTTGTGAGTTTAGAAACTTGATCCCTCGCGGTGTTAAATTAACGCCAGACGATGTATGGGACAAATGTTCATATATTCTTTCAGTAAAAATGCAAGACCCACAATTTGCAGGCCAAACCAAAGAGCGTTTATCATCTCGTCAATGTGCTGCATTTGTTACCGGTGTTGTTAAAGACTCTTTTAGTTTATGGCTGAATGAACATACTGAAATAGCTGAATCGTTAGCAGAATTTTGTATTTCAAACGCACAGCGTAGACTACGTGCAAGTAAAAAAATAATTCGTAAAAAAATTACTCAAGGGCCTGCACTTCCGGGTAAGTTAACGGATTGCGGTAGTCAAGATATAACTCGTACAGAGCTTTTTTTAGTGGAAGGTGACTCTGCTGGCGGTAGTGCAAAACAAGCACGAGATCGTGAAATTCAAGCCATCATGCCTCTTAGAGGTAAAATTCTAAATACATGGGAAGTTGATTCAGGACAAATACTTGCCTCGCAAGAGGTACATGACATTTCAGTCGCTTTAGGTATTGATCCTGACTCTGAAGATTTATCAGAACTACGTTACGGTAAAATTTGTATTTTAGCTGATGCCGACTCCGACGGACTTCACATTGCTACTCTATTATGTGCTTTATTTACCCAGCATTTCTTACCTTTAGTTCAAGCCGGACATGTGTATGTTGCCATGCCTCCTTTATATCGAATTGATGTGGGTAAAGAAGTATTTTATGCGCTAGACGAAGCTGAAAAAGACAGCATACTTGCTCGAATAGAAGCTGAGAAAAAACGTGGAAAAGTTAACGTACAGCGCTTTAAAGGCTTGGGTGAAATGAACCCTCTTCAACTGCGTGAAACTACTATGGATCCTAATACTCGCCGTTTAGTGCAGCTAACTATTGATGAGTTTGATACTACAATGGAATTGATGGATATGTTGCTTTCTAAAAAGCGTAGTGGCGATCGTAAAGAATGGCTACAAAGTAAAGGTAATTTGGTTGAGTTGTAAATTTTAAGCGTTAATTAAATATACCCGTTACCAATCAAGAGGCTATTTCAGAGTGCTTGAGCGATATCAATTCAAGGCAGTGCTTTGCAATAATGGTCGTTCCCTTATAAAAAGCATTGTTGATGAAGTGATTTTGCTCAGCACTTCTTTGATGGATCTAAAAACAATTTATGCCGCGTTATTAACTTTAGTCAGGTTCCTACATGGACGTAGACCTTAGATTTTGTTTGGAACGTAAAATCTGTGCCTAAATTGTTTTTAGTTCCCACTGAAACCTGCATCTTGAATGATAACGGGTATAGTTAGATCTAGGCGAATAATATGACCTATATTATTCGCTTATTATCCCGAATTCGGGTTTATTATTGTTTTACATAATCCTATCTATAATCTTCGTACTCTTAGTCATGATTACCGCAATTGATTTTAATATAAGTATTTGTTTTTAATTTTTATTTTTCGTGTTTTTCTTTGTGGTAATTTCAAAAAGGTAAACGAAAATCCTACATCGACTTATACATAGTCAGAATCTACAAAAGAAAATATTATAAATGTAGTTTATTTTAAATTGTTGATTTAAATATTTATTTTGTTTTTTTTATGTTTTACCTATTTTATCTACAAAATTAATAAAAACTTTGTGTTTGTTTTTTATTCGCCTATATTTCTTATAAGCTACTATTGTTAATTATAAATTTATAATTGTTAATTGTAGACAAAATGGCATTGCAAATATAAAGGTGCGGTGCATTCAGGATGAATTTAAACAGGATTTTTTTATGGAATTTATAAAACAACGTTCTCTACTCAATGCTTGTGTTGCATTGTCTCTTAGTACATTTTTAACACAAGCTTATGGTGAAACAGTGGTTGTTCAAGCGGAACAATTTAACAATTCAGGGGGAACATTCAATGACGGTCAACCTAATCCTATCTCTATATATTCAGTTAATGGCCAAGGAGCTATTAACTGGATTAATAATGGGGATTATGTCGATTATGATATTAATACTAATGGTGGTGAATATACCATTGAATATTTAGTCGGTACAAGTATCGCTTCTAATGCAAACATTGAATTATTTACGAATACAAATAATGCTTGGGTGAGCCAAGGAACAGTTGCTGTGCCATTAGGGAGTTGGGATGATTTTCAGCCATTAACCCATAGTAGTACCGTTACTTTACCTGCAGGTAGTTCAACTATTCGTATTCAAGCCGTAGGTGCTAACTGGCAGTGGAATTTAGAATCTTTTTCATTAGTAGCAGATGATATTGACACTGGTGGCGGAACGGGTGAAATCATTGTTCAGCTAGAAAACTTTGCTGGTACTGGCACAAATGGTCGCGTTGGTGGAGATACCGTAGAAGGCTTTGGACAAACTGCGACAGGTGTTAACTGGGTTACTAATGGTGACTACGGTGATTACAATGTTACTTTTGATCAAGCTGGTATTTACAAAGCATTTTTTACTTACTCTGCACTAAGTGCGGGTAGTTACGGGGCGCGTATTGACTTAAATAGCGCACCAGTTGCTTGGGGTTACTTTGCTGAAACGGGAAGTTGGAATGTTTCTGCTGAGGTTGAACTTTATGGTGGCGAGTTTGTTGTTGAGAATGCTGGGTCACATGTTTTACGTGTAGAGGCTATTGGTGGCTCAGATTGGCAATGGAGTGGTGATAATGTTCGCATTGTTCGTGTAGGTAATGTTACGTCAATTCCGACGCCTTTATACAATCCGAATGATCATAGCGTAGCGGAAATCGAAGGCCCTGTATTAGGCTTACCATTCTTGAAACAACCAGTTCAAATTCCTGTGGCTAACCAAGTATTGAAGTCTGATGTTTGGTATACCTATCCGCAAAATAATCAGCTAGCAGGTTTTGATAACTTTGGTGCCACAGGAGCATTTTGGGGGCATCCACCAGAGGAAAATTTTTACGATGAAACGACCATTGTTGATTGGACTGAGCTGGTTCGCGGTTACCAAGATATAGGTATTGAATATACAGCTCGAGGTGAATTTGATTGGGGATTCCGTTGGTTTACTGAATATGTTACTAACTCATCGCCTCACTATGTTCGTACGCTTGATGATCGTAATGTAAGAATGACTTTTATGGGATATCTTAGTTACGATGGTTATAACAATAATTGGTTGAGTAATCATAGCCCTGCGTTTGTACCATTTATGAAATCTCAAGTTGATCAAATATTAAAAGCGAATCCAGACCGCTTAATGTTTGATACGCAAACCAACTCAACACGTTCAACAGATATGCGCACTTTTGGTGGTGACTTTAACGACTATGCTATGGAGAACTTCCGTGTATGGTTAGGTAAGAAGTACAGTAGTTCTGAACTTTCAGCTATGGGTATTAACAATATTAATACCTTTAACTATCGAGATTTCTTGTTAGCGCAAGGTGTTACACATACTTCATTTACACAGGCAGCTGATACTATTTCTGGTGATGTGCCAATGCTTGAAGATTTCATTTACTTCAACCGTGATGTATGGAATCAAAAATTTGCTGAAGTATTAGATTACATTCGTGTGCAACGTCCTAATATTGAAATTGGTGCAAGTACGCATTTGTTCGAATCACGTGGCTATATATTCAACGAGAACATTACTTTCTTATCGGGCGAGTTGAATTTAGGTGCAAGAACAACGATTGCTGAATTACCAACTAATATTCTTGTTCACTTAAAAGGTGCACAAGCGGTTGGTAAAACACTGGCTTATTTTCCATATCCTTGGGAGTTCGATGAACTTCGTCTTACAAATTCTCCTCGTTTCGGCCGTGGTTGGGTTGCTCAGGCGTATGCTTATGGTGGTATATTCTCTATTCCTGCAAACGTTTGGGTAGGTGGTGATGTATTCACTTGGTCGCCAGGTGCAGATAACTACCGTGATATCTATCAATTCGTTCGTGCACAAGAGAACTTGTTTAATAACTACACCTCGTATTCGAAAGTTGGTTTAGTGCATGCTATGTACTCTTCAATGAAAGCAGGTTTTATTGACGGTGGAAATCAAGTTCAATCAAGTGTGAAACTTCTAACGCTTGATAATATTAACTTCGATATGCTGGTGTTTGGTGATGAAGGACATCCGGTTGTCCCACGTTCTGAAGACTTTGATAAATTTGATCATATTTTCTACGACGGTGACCTTAGCTATTTAACGGTTGAGCAAAAAGCTATATTAGATCAGCAAGGCAGTAAAGTTAGACATATTGGTCAACGTGGCACTATTGCAGGGATAGATATTAATGTGAGTATTAATGGAACACTTGCTAACGAAACAGTATCAGCCGTATCTCGTATTCATGAAACAAACGAGAATGCGCCGTATGTTGTGCACTTGGTAAACCGTCCGTTTGCTGGAGGAGTAACACCAACACTTAATGGTGTTGAGGTGGCTATTCCTCAGGGGTACTTCCCTGAAGATGTAACTTCCGCAACATTGCATTTACCGAACGGTACTAGTACTAATCTTACCGTTTCTACGAACGGCAATGGTGATGCTGCTGTAACGGTTAATAATCTTGAAGTATGGGGAATTATTGAATTTGGTCATTAATTCAATAATATTTTTTTGAGGCTAACTTAATAACCGTTTAATTAATTGAACTGTTTGATACGAAAGTGAATTATCAAATATTTAATGGTTTTAACCTATAAACATGATCAATAAATGATTGTGATTCATTTGGCCTCTAAAGGATAATGATGTAAATACATCATTATCCTTTTTTCTTAAATAATTCTATCAGATACTTCCGCTTTTTTAATGATAACCGCAATAGACTTTGACGTAGGCGTATCGCTTTCATCCCCTACACTTTTTAATGCCACTAAAGGGTTAGCTTCAGGGAAATAGGCGGCAATGTTACCTGCTGGTATGTCGTAACTGACTAACTTAAAACTATAAATTTTGCGTTCAATATCATCTGGCCATAAGCTTTCTACATCAACTAAGTCTTCATTTTTTAAGCCTAAGTCAGCTATGTCGCTTGGGTTCATAAAAATAATATCGCGTTCGCCACTAATACCACGGTAGCGGTCTTCAAAGCCGTAAATGGTGGTGTTGTATTGATCGTGAGAACGTAAGGTTTGTAGAACAAAAACGCGATTTTTTGTTAATGCTCTAATCGATGCGGGTACAATGTCATCAGGTAGTTGATTCGTACTAATTTGAGCTTTTTTAGTTGCAGTATTCCATGTGAATTCCGCTGCGCTATTACCTAAATAAAAGCCACCCGGTTGAGCGAGTCTTTCATTCATTTGATTAAACTCAGGCAAGGTTTGCCCAATATAGTCGCGAATTAAATCGTAATTGTTAGCTAGTTCTAACCATTTTACAGGGGTATCGCCTAATGTTGCGTGAGCAATGCCAGCAATAATTGCTGGTTCTGAACGCATGTTACTGCTGTCTGATTTTACGACACCTTTTGATTTGTGCACCATAGAGAATGAGTCTTCTACAGTAACTGACTGTTCGCCAGTGGCTTGTACGTCAATATCGGTACGACCTAAACAGGGTAATATAATTGAAATTTCACCAGGAAAGAGGTGAGTTTGATTCAATTTAGTAGCAATATTTACGGTAAGTTTACAGCGTGTTAAAGCTTGTTGTGTAAATTCAGTATCGGGGGTTGCAGAAACAAAATTACCTCCTAAGGCTGTGAACACCTTGCTCTCGCCTGAAAGCATAGCTTCAATCGCCTCAACAACATTATGACCATTTTCTTTAGGTGGAGTGAATGAAAACACTCGAGACAAATTATCTAAAAACTTAGCATCAGGTTTCTCATTAATGCCCATGGTTCGGTCACCTTGAACATTTGAATGACCTCTAACAGGACAAAGCCCTGCACCGGGTTTACCTATGTTGCCAAACAGTAATTGTAAGTTGGTGATCTCTTGAATAGTAGCAACGGAATGTTTGTGCTGGGTAATTCCCATCGCCCACGTAATAATAACGCTTTTGGCTTTTTGGTAAATGCTTGCTGCTTGCGTTAATTCTTCAATACTTAGGCCTGACTGCTGGGTAATATGTTCCCATGTTGTTGCTTCTACCGTTTGTAAGTAATCATCTAACCCTTGTGTGTGTTCGTTTATAAACTCAAGATCGAAAACACTTTTATTATCTTTTTGTGCGGCCTTGTGTTGTTCAAGTAACACTTTAACCATGCCTCGAACACACGCCATATCACCACCTAAATTAGGGGTGAAATAATGCTGTGAAATTTGAGTTGCGCCGCCTGATAGCATTTCAACCGGAGATTGAGGATTAGCAAATCGCTCTAAGCCTCTTTCCTTTAATGGGTTGAAAGTCACTATGCTAGCTCCTCGGCGAGAGGCATGGCTTAATGAATCAAGCATTCTTGGGTGATTTGTTCCGGGATTTTGCCCAAAGACAAAAATAGCATCGGCTTTTTCAAAATCATCAATTTTTATGGTGCCTTTACCAATACCTATTGATTGTTTAAGGGCAACGCCGCTGGCTTCGTGACACATGTTTGAACAATCGGGAAAGTTGTTAGTGCCAAATTTTCGAACGAAAAGTTGATATAAAAAAGCAGCCTCGTTGCTGGCGCGGCCTGAAGTATAAAATTCTGCTTGGTTGGGGCTTTCTAACGCATTAAGTTGTTGAGCAATAATGGCAAAGGCCTTGTCCCAAGATAATGGTTCGTAATGATCGGTTGTTCTATTATAAATAAGCGGTTCAGCTAAGCGACCTTGGTATTCTAAAAAGTAGCCCGTTTGTTTTTGTAACCAGCTAACTGAATGTTCTTTAAAAAATGCTTCGCCAATGCGGCGTGAGGTTGCTTCCCAGTTAACAGCTTTTGCGCCATTTTCACAAAAGCGGAATCGACCCGGTTCGTCTTTTTCACCCCACGCACAACCGGGGCAGTCAAACCCATGATCTTGATTTGTTTTAAGTAGGTTTTTAATGTTTTTAGCAATATTGTCACTTTTAAATAAGTGAGTTGCTGTGCTTTTTAATGCACCCCAGCCACCCGCGTGACCCTTATAATTTTTTACTGACATTTTATAACCTACTTGTTATGCGTTATGGTAATTATAATCAATGCGATGATTGCCATGATATACGTTAAATTTATTATTTTTAGTAAAACCAATTAAAGTAATATTGAACTGAATAGCGGCCGATATGGCTAAGCTTGAAGGCGCACCAATAGCTATTATTACAGGAATAGCGGCAGTAATGGCTTTTTGTATTAATTCAAAGCTTACTCGACCGCTGAGTACTAAAATTGATTGTGTTGTCATTTTTTCTTTAAGAAACACATCGCCAATCACTTTATCTACCGCATTATGACGACCAACATCTTCGTAAACGCATACCCATTGGTTATTGCTAATATAGCCAGCGCCATGCACCGCACCAGATAAATTAAATAGCGGCTGATGACTATTAAGTGCTTTTGCTATTTCAATAATCTTATCACTTTTTAACCATAAGTCAGTGTTATCGATAACACTATCCGTTTTAATTGCTAAGCCATTAAGTGAGGTTTTTCCACAAATTCCGCAACTTGACTGACTAGGGAAAGAACGTGTTATTTTTTGCCAATCAGGTTGTACGTTAGGTGCAAGTTTAACAATAAGGTGATTGTTAGTTATAGCTTCATCTGGAGGGGTAATATTTACAATATCGTGTATTGATTTAATAATTTGTTCGTTAAATAAGAAACCTGTGATCAGGGTATTATCGTGATCAGGAGTTCTCATTATTACGGTGAGATCTACCGTTTTGTATGTTTTTGATTCTTTATCTAAAAAAGACAGGCTGATCAATAAAGGCTCTTCAATAATAGCATAATCGTCGATAGCACTATGCGTACTGCCGTTATAGTGGCGTTGGTTAACTTTTTTTAAACCGCAGATCATTAATTGTTAGGCTTTATGAGGTAATTAGTCGCATTAGTATATAACTCTTCGTAGATTGGAATAAAGAATAAGAGGTCCAATTACATTAGTTTTCGAAAGAAGTACTTTTATCATCTTGTAAATTATTTTATAAAACCTTAACATATATGAAATATCATATATGTTAAGGTTGTTTTATGGATCCTGTTTTATTTTTTAAAAACCTAGCGGAAGAAACAAGATTAAAAATTTTGTTATTAACTTTAGCTGAAACAGAACTTTGCGTGTGTGAGTTAGTGCAAGCAATGGAATTATCTCAGCCTAAAATATCTAGGCATTTGGCACAGTTACGAAAGCATGGTTTGTTAACGGATAGAAAAGAAGGCAAATGGGTTTTTTATTCAATTGGTTCTGATATTCCTCAATGGCAAAAAGAGTCGTTAGCGGTATGTGCCGTAAATAATGAAGACTACATTAAATCAATAAAAGAAAAGTTAAATCATTGGGGTGACAGACCTAATAGACAGCAGCAATGTTGTTAACTGTCTCCATCATTGGTGTTAATGGTCGCTAAAAGCGATAAGTCGCTAACAACATAGCGAATAAAAGCTCTTATGAGTATAACCCTATTTAAGCAACTTCCACGGTAACTAAACAATTACCTTTAATGACAGGGCCTTTACCTTAACTGATTGTGCTTTGCGCATGCTTGTTGTGCTGCACTTTTATACCCTTAGGTATTCACCTTTAAACATTGCGATGTTGTTTTAATGGATGTAGGTTTTTATTAAATGGCTAATGCTATGGGGCGCTTATTAGATAAGGTATTATCGGGTGTTTTTTTTCAGTTTTACGGATTAACTTATTGCTTGTTAATATCTGCTTTTCTAGCCTTGTTGTCGGGAATTTTTATAAAAAAAGTGCAGATATAGCTTAATAAAATATTGAGTCATTAAATAAGCACTTTCTGCCGCTTGCAATTAGTTTTATACTAATGAACTTCATTAATTTACTGATAGATAAATATTTGTTTCAACTTTTTGTACAAAAAATAATTCAGCAAACACAAAAAACATGCTTAGCAAGTATGCTTTTTGTGTTTTTTATGTTCTCTTTTTATGCTTATTCAGAAGAACAAGAGCCTTTAAAATTTTCTGAAATAATTGAACAAATAGAATCTTTACAAAAGAAAGATTTATTAACTGCCATTAAACTCGCCTCGTTTTACGATAAAAACTTAAATCAATTTAGTCTTGAAGAACGTATTCATTTTAAAAGATTACAGGCTGAACTTTATAATGATAAAACAGCGTTTGATCTCGCAAAAGTTGTAGCAGAAGAGGGCTTAGAGCTAACCCAAAAACTATCGCATCCTTCCATTAACATGGCGAGGTTACTTAACTTAAGAGGTTATGCTATTGAAAGTGAGGGGCATTATGAATTGGCATTACAGGACTATATCGCGGCGTTAGAAATAGCTGAATCATTAGATGATCGAAAAGCGGTAATAGAAACGTTAACAAATTTAGGTGCAGTTTATTATATTACTGAGAAATTTGAACGCTCTATTATCGTGTTAAACGATGCGTTATTCCAAGCAAAAGCGTTAAACGATGATAAAATGTTAGGCTTAGTTTATTTGGAATTAGGCTCGCTTTACAGTTATCTAAAACAAGATGATAAAGTACAAGAGTTTAATAAAAAGGCACATTTTCATCTCACCAAAGCTAACGAACCTCATAAAGCTTTAATGAGTTTACAAAATATTGCTGTAACTCATGCAGCTAACGAAGAATATTTACTCGCCATAGAACTTTATAAAGAAATTATTGGCAAAGCCAAAAAGGCAGGTAATTTTTCTGCTTTATCGAATACCTACTCGGAAATGGCCGAAGCCTATTTAAAGAAAGATCCGAGTGATCCGCATACGGCATATCATTACATTATTATTGCTGAAAAATATGCGAAATCAGTCAAAGAAGCGAACTATGAAACGTTATTACTAGTGAATAAAGCGGATATTTTAAATCATTTAGAACGATATCAAGAAGCGCTCGTTACTATAGATAAAGCTGAAAATCTTGTGCCTGATCAAGCTGAAAACATTCAAACCTATTCCATTTTAGAGCTTTTACGTATTAAGTCCGAACTGTATTACGCACAAGGTTTATACGAAAAGGCGTACCAAACACAAAATGCTCGACATGAAAATACGAGAAAAATAAACTCACGTAATAATCTTCAGGCGCTTGAAGGTATTCGTATTCAATATGAAAGTAAGCAAGATGAACTTCAGGCTAAGGTCCTGAAAGAGAAACAAGTGGCTCAATCGTTAGCTTTACAAGAAACCAGTAAATCATATCGTAATAAAACATTTTATATTTTTATCGGTGTTATTACTGTGTTGGCACTGGCTTGGTTTTACGTGATTAATTTAAATAATCAGAAGAAATTATTAAATAGCCGAGAAACAGATCATTTAACTGACTTACCTAATAGACAAACATTATTGGCATTAGGATCTGCCCAGTTTAACCAAGTGACTAAAAATAAAAATGATTATAGTGTCTTAATCATTAAGGTTGATAACTTTACTAATATTAACCAAGTGAAAGGGTACGAGACAGGTAACAGTATATTGATTGAAATATCATTAATTATTACCAATATCATTGGAGAGAATACTCAGTGTGGTCGATATTCAAGTAATGAATTTATTGTGCTTTTACCTAATGTTAATGCTCAAATAGCTGAAGATATTGCGCACAAAATTCATAGTTATATTTATAGAAAATCTTGGGAAAAATACGGATTAAAAGTTATTTCGGTCAGTATAGGTATGAGCAATAACAATTCTCATTTATTCCGTTCATATGAATCATTAGTTAAACATGCAAGCGTTTTAAAGCAAAAATCCGTTGTTTCAGGAGGGAACATGGTATGCGTTTAATTAATATTATATTGCTATTTATTCTTACTTTTATTTATTCAACAAGTAGCTTTGCCTATGATGAAATTAAACCATCGTATGTGCCAATTGTTTCTATTACTGAAGACATTAACCGCTTGCTTTTTCAAAGCGAATCTAAACAATTGAATGCTGAACTTGCGTTAAAAGAAAGAGGTATCGACTTTGAGAAATTAAACCCAGCAGAGCAATATTTATACTTTCTGATTTTAGCTAATAGTGCTCTAGGTCTTAATCAGCACCATAAGGTTATAGCTTATTTATTACAGGCTAAAGCTTTAGAAGAAACAATCAATCAAGATCAATTAAGTCAGTTATCTTTTCTTAACTTATACAAAAAGTTAGCACAAAGTTATGCGGAAATAGGGCAGTTCAAAAAAGCTTACGACGCTAACCATACTTATATTACTAAGTATGATGCTTACATGAAGAGTGAAAGAGACAAGTATATTTTTGAGTTAGAAGATAAATACGAAACAAAAAGAAAAAAAGATATTAATACCTTACTCAATAATCAAACTGAGTTAAAAGCACTAGAAATTGATGAATCATTACATAATGAAATTCTTCAACGGCGTAATATTTATATTGTTAGTTTTTTGGTTGTTATATTTTTACTTTTGTTACTGCGTTTGCTTTCAATGAATAAGCGTATACATGAATTATCTAAAGAGGATATGTTAACAGGCGCTAGAAATCGAAAAACATTATTTCGTTATGGTAAAAGTGCCATTAAACGTTGCATCGAAAATAAGGTGAGCTTGTGTTTGTTAGCCATAAATATTAATGATTTTAAAGGCCTAAATGAAATTCATGGTGATTACATTGGAGATGAAATTTTAAAAAGATTTGTGTTGCTAGGCACTGAGTCTATGAGAACACGCGATATATTTGCACGTTTAGAAGATGCGACTTTTATTGTTGTATTACCTGAAGCTGCAGAAGGGGAAGCTAAAGCCATTGCTCAACATTTGAAAGAAAAAGTAGCCACTTTAAATTTTGATTATGTCGGTATACATCAACAACTCGATATTAGTGTGAGTATTGTGGAGTTGAGTGAATCGTTAAATAATTTTGAATTACTCTTAAATACAGCAATGAACGTTTTGTATGAAATGAGAGATGGTGAAGGCAAACAAATCAAAATTTATCAACAATAGTCTTATTATCTTAATAAAATAGTGGTTAATTCACTAAAAATTCAATCAAGTATTTTCCCTCTGCCAATAATCAGATAAGCTATCAGGTAGATGTTTATATCTATTTTTTTATTCGCAAAAACAATCATTCAAGTTAACTATTAACTCGCATTAGTGAGCTTTAGAAACTTTTTAGGAAACTTATTCATGTCCGATATGCTCGATTATAGTCTTGACGGTGTAGAACAAAAACCACTAAGAGAATTTACCGAAGAAGCTTATTTAAACTATTCAATGTACGTGATTATGGACCGTGCATTACCGCATATCGGAGATGGATTAAAACCAGTACAAAGGCGTATTATTTATGCCATGTCTGAGTTAGGTTTATCGGCACTTGCTAAATATAAAAAATCAGCACGTACCGTGGGTGATGTTTTAGGTAAATTTCATCCTCATGGTGATTCAGCCTGTTACGAAGCCATGGTATTAATGGCTCAGCCCTTTTCTTATCGCTACCCGCTTGTAGACGGGCAAGGTAACTGGGGCGCGCCAGATGATCCTAAATCCTTTGCGGCCATGCGTTATACCGAAGCGCGTTTATCAAAATTTAGTGAAGTTTTATTAAGTGAATTAGGGCAAGGCACCGTTGAGTGGACACCAAACTTTGACGGTACAATGAAAGAGCCTAAAACATTACCCGCACGATTACCTCACATTATGCTTAATGGTATTACAGGTATCGCCGTTGGTATGGCAACGGATATTCCGCCTCATAACGTAAGAGAAATCGCTTCAGCGTGTATTCATTTAATTGATAGTCCTAAAGCTGAAACTATTGATTTACTTGAATATGTGCAAGGGCCTGATTATCCAACAGATGCAGAAATAATTACCCCTAAAGCAGATATTGCCAAAATTTATGAAACAGGTCGCGGTAGCATAAAAATGCGCGCGGTTTACGATATTGAACATGGCGAAATTGTTATCACGTCTCTTCCTCATCAAGCTTCAGGTGGTAAAATACTTGAGCAAATAGCCAACCAAATGCAAGCTAAAAAATTGCCAATGGTGGTTGATTTACGTGACGAAGCTGACCACGAAACTCCTATACGACTAGTGATTGTTCCACGCTCAAACCGAGTAGATGTAGAGCAGTTGATGCAACATTTATTTGCAACAACAGACTTAGAAAAAAACTACCGCGTTAACCTAAATATGATTGGATTAGATAATAGTCCTGCCGTTAAAAATTTAGGCACCATATTAAAAGAGTGGATTGAATATCGTCGTGAAACCATCAGGCGAAAATTACAGTTTAGGTTAGACAAAGTATTAGCTCGTTTGCATATTTTAGATGGTTTACTTGTTGCCTATTTAAACATTGATGAAGTGATTGAGATCATTCGTACTTTTGATGATCCTAAAGCTGAATTAATGTCGCGTTTTGACTTGTCAGAGCGACAAGCTGAAGCCATTCTTGAAATTAAATTACGTCAGTTAGCTAAGCTTGAAGAAATTAAAATAAGAGCAGAGCAAGACGAGCTGAATATTGAACGCGAGTATTTAGAAAAAACCTTAAATTCTAAAGCGCGAATGAATACGTTAATGAAAAAAGAAATTCTTGAAGCAGCAGAAAAGTACGGTGACGAGCGTCGTTCTGTTCTTGTTGAGCGTGAAGAATCTAAAGCATTAACTGAAAAAGATTTAGTACCAAGTGAACCTGTCACGGTTGTTGTGTCTGAAAAAGGTTGGGCTCGATGCGGTAAAGGTCATGATATTGATCCGTTAACCCTTAGTTATAAATCGGGAGACGAATACCTTTGTTCAGCCAAAGGTCGAAGTAATCGCCCTGTAGTATTTATTGACTCATCAGGCAGAGCTTATGCCACAGAAGCACATAGCTTACCCACAGCAAGAAGCCAAGGTGAACCACTGACAGGACGCTTTAACTTATCTACTGGTGATACCTTTGAACATACCTTAATGGCAGATGATGACTGTAAATATTTATTAAGTAGTGATGCGGGTTATGGTTTTGTTGGTTCGTTTGACGATATGGTTAGCCGAAATAAAAATGGTAAAGCGCTATTAAGCCTACCAGCCTCAGCTAAAGTCATGCTACCTAAAGTCATCAATAATATTGATACAGCGCTTGTGGTTGCAATAACCAGCGAAGGACGAATGCTTATTTTCCCTGTTAAAGACCTACCGGTATTAAGTAAAGGTAAGGGGAATAAAGTGATAAACATTCCTTCTGCCCGTGCTAAAGCAAGAGAAGAATATTTAACTATTTTAGATATCATATCACCTACAAGTTCAATTACATTACATGCAGGAAAGCGTAAATTAACCCTTAAACCTAGCGATGTGGAACATTATAGAGGTGAACGTGGTCGTCGCGGCAGCAAGCTTCCTAGAGGCTTACAACGAGTAGATCGTATCGAGATAGAAAACCCTGTTATTGAAGCTGAACCGTTAGAAACACAAACGCCAGACGTGAGTGAATAAATTTGAAGTAAATAAGTTAGAGGCTTATTCTAAATTAGCCTCTAACTGTTTAATAAGCTGAACCAATTGCGTTATTTTGATATTTGATAATTGCCTGTAATCGAAATACGGGCAGATAATGATATTTTTAGTCGCGTTAATCGCAAAGCTTTCAGACAACCAATAACAGTGTTTGTCTATTCCTAATTTATTTGCGTAAGTTTTCCCCATTATTATTGTGATCATTTTACTTTCAGTAGAATGCACATCTTCAAGCTTAATCTCTTCAAAAGTAACACCTGAAAACAATAAACACGCATTACTTTGTTTTTGTAATAAAGACTCATCTCTTAAGTTCTGCCAAGTTACAAATTTTTCAGGATGATATTCAAATAACAATTTAGCAAAAACATTGAAAATTTTACGCCAATGGTTTCCTGTTAATTGTCCTATTTGTTGAATATCTCCATTTTGCATAGGGTTAACTAAGGTTAAATTTTGGTATTGGGGTAACGGGGGAATATTTTCAATATAAACACGTAAATTGGCATTAATGTTTCCTAAACCAATAATAGGTTCTGATGCGTTTTTAGTTTGTGGGAGAGACATGATAAACCTTAAATTATCGGCAATAAAAAACTCGGCAGAACCGAGTTTTAGTTAGACTATATTATTTATTTTATTTAGGAGTTAATAATCGTCAAACATATATTCTAATGAATCGTCGAACGCTTTGAGTTCTTTTTCTAGCTGGTGTTGATCTTTTAATAATTCTATTTCACGCCATTTTCTTTTTTTATTGCTTTTATTGGACTTAGCTTGTGTATCTAACGAGCCCAATGTTTCTTGAAATGTGTTCATGGAATGCTCCTTTGTAATTACAACAGCCCCTTTTAAATACCATAAGCTATGTGTAAGTTAAATATTTTTATTTTGATTTTTATTTAACTATTTGAATTATCATTAGATTTTGTTTTGAATATTTAACAAAAGTTTACAGTTGAATCCAATCTCATTAGGTAAAAAATGTATTCAGATAAATTTTGTTAAAGTTAATAAAAATAACTGATTAGCTATGTTATAGTGACGCATATAAATTATTTTAAACGCTTTAAAACCAAGGTCTTAACATGTTAATTGTTGTTTCTCCTGCAAAAAAATTAGATTTTGAAACGCCATCACCTACGAGTAAATTTACTCAGTCAAATTTATTAGAGCATAGTCAAGAGCTTATCAATCGTTGTGTAAAATTAACGCCTGCTGATTTGTCTTCTTTAATGGGGATTAGCGATCAGCTTGCAGGTTTGAATGCTGCCCGTTTTGGTGAATGGGCATTACCTTTTACAACCGATAATGCGAAGCAAGCGGTATTAGCTTTTAGTGGTGATGTTTATACCGGACTACAAGCTTATGACTTCGATGAACAGTCGTTTGATTTCGCACAACAGCATTTAAGAATATTGTCGGGTTTGTATGGTTTGTTAAAACCTTTAGATTTAGTGCAAGCTTACCGATTAGAAATGGGGACTAAATTAGATAATGATAGAGGCGCTAACTTGTATCAGTTTTGGGGCGATATTATTACGGATAATCTCAATACAGCTCTTGCAGAACAAGGTGACGATATACTCATTAACTTAGCGTCTAACGAATACTTTAAGTCGGTTAAGAAAAAGTCATTAAAGGCGACGATCATTACTCCTGCATTTAAAGATTGGAAAAATGGTCAATATAAAATGATCAGCTTTTATGCGAAAAAGGCGAGAGGTTTAATGGCTAATTACATTATTGAAAACAAAATTAGCAATATAAATGACCTGAAGAATTTTGATAGTGCGGGTTATGCTTATAGTGAAGACTTATCTAAAGGTAATGACTGGGTATTTACTCGTAAAGAAATGGATTAGTTAATACCAAGTTGATTGAAACAAAAAAGCACCATAATTTATGGTGCTTTTTTGTGTATACCATTTGACTGGTTTAGCTTATTTCGACTTTTTAGCTGATCTTTTAGCAACTTTTTTTGCTTTAGCTTTTTTCTGAGCTGTAGTTCTTTTTACTTTTGGTTTTTTAATCGCGACGCGGGCTTCTTTATGTTTTGGGCGTAACTCGTCAATGACACGACGTTGCAGTCTTTCATCAGCGTATCGTTCAATTTTACCTATAACTGCCATATCATGAGCTTCAACTAAAGATATTGCGGTACCTTTGTTACCTGCTCGGCCTGTGCGTCCAATTCTATGAATATAAATATCGGCTTTTCTTGGCATATCAAAATTAATAACATGAGTAATATCATCAATATCTAAACCACGAGCTGCTACATCTGTGGCGATTAAAATATTAACTTTGCCAGAACGTAAGCGATCAACTGAACTGTTGCGTTTATCTTGAGGCATTTTACCTTCAAGCCATGCGCAAGGAAGTTCGTCAGCATATAATTTACCTGATAGGTACTGAACCGTTTCACGTTTATTCGCAAATACTACAGCGCGTTTAACATCTTCTTGTTTAAGAATGTTTTCTAAAAGCTGATATTTGTGTTGAGCATTATCAGCAAGATGGATCCATTGATGAATTTTAGCTTTTTCTTTACGAGAAGGGTTTGATTCTAAAAATACAGGTTCGGTTAATACCTCTTTCGCACAACGAATAACACCCGCACCTTCTAATGTTGCAGAAAATAGCATGGTTTGTTTACGCCAGCGAGCCTCTGCAATAATGCGATTAATAACATCAGAAAACCCCATATCTAGCATACGATCAGCTTCATCAAGAATTAATATTTCAATGTCTCGGGCATCAAATTGCTCACTTTCAATATATTCCATTAACCGACCAGGGGTCGCAACTAATATATCCAGATTTGTGGTAAGTAATTCTTTATGGCTACCATAGTTAACACCACCGGTAATTACACCTGATTTAATATGAGTCAAAGCGGTTAATAATTCGCATTGCTCATGGATCTGTAAAGCAAGTTCACGGGTAGGAGACAAAATTAATACACGAGGAAATCCCGGGTTTTTTCTAGGGTAGTCAAGTAAATGTTGTGCAGCAGGAAGTAAAAATGCGGCTGTTTTACCAGTACCTGTTGGTGCTGAGGCTAAAATGTCTTTGCCTTTCATTGCCTCTGGTATAACAAGCTCTTGAATTGATGTTGGTTTTTTAAAACCTGCATTTTTAATACCGCCTAGAAGTTCAGAATCTAGGTCAAACTGCTCAAACATAGTTACTCTTAAATATTGAATTTATATGGCGGCATTATAATGCTAAATGCCCTTAGATCCTAAATACTATTGAATATTTCTTGTAATTCTTTTTCTAGGTTTTGGCACCATTGAGTGATTCTTTCATCAGATAAGTCATATTGATTATCTTCATCTAAAGACAAACCAACAAACTGGCTTTTGTCTTCGGTGAGGGCTTTTGACTGAGCAAAGTCGTAACCTTGATTTGGCCAGTAACCAATTACGTATGCGCCAACGGCTTGAACTTGTTCATGTAACATACCTAAAGCATCTTGAAACCATTCGGTATACCCTATTTGGTCACCCATTCCATATAAGGCCACAATTTTGTTTTCTAAATTAAGGTCGGCTATATCATCCCATTTTGCTTCCCAGTCTTCTTGTAATTCACCGTAATCCCAAGTAGAAATACCTAAAATAATAATATCAAAGTTAGCGATCTCAGCTAGAGAGGTATCTTTAATATTGTATAATTCAACGGAATAATGATTTAATGTAGATTGAATTTTTTCTGCTGCAATTTCTGTGTAGCAAGTGGTAGAGCCGTAAAATAAGCCAATTTTCATTGATAAGCCTTAGTGTCACTTAATCTTGATGATGTTATCGTTAAATTTTTGTGGGTAGTTTATCAGATATAAAACAAAGTTCGCTATGAGTAAGGTTTCTTTTAAGTAATTGCATTATAATTTTTATTCGTGTGTAATTCGTGCAATTTAATATGTTAGAGAACGGTCTAATAAAAAGCGGATGGTATAAGTCCACTCGATATTAACTGGTTCTTCTTTTTGGGTATGATAAATGAAAATGTTTAAGTCTGTTGTAATGTTAGTTTCCGCACTGTGTGTGAGTAGTTCTGTAATGGCATTAAGTGCTGATAGTCAAAGTGTTGCAACGAATGCTAAAGCATCGTTTGACGCTAAAGCCATTACTAATAAGTTGTCTAATACTTTAGGTTTAGAGGCGTCACAAATCAATGCTTCTCCTATGCCAGGTATTGCTGAAGTGATTACTAAACAAGGTATTTTCTATATAAGCCATGACGGTAATTATATTTTACAAGGTAAGCTGTTTGGTATAGGTGGTGAGGTTACAGACCTTACAGAATTAAGCTTAGCTAAAGTAAGGCTTGAAGGTATTAAACAGTTTGATAATGCCATGATCACCTTCCCCGCTAAAGATGAGAAACATGTTGTTACTGTTTTTACCGATATAACTTGTGGGTATTGTCGTAAGTTGCATGAACAAATTGGTGACTATAATGATCTCGGCATCACGGTTAGATATTTAGCCTATCCTCGTTCAGGTATTAGAGATCAAATGGGTAATTATTCACAAGGTTTTAAAGATTTACGTTCAATTTGGTGTAACGAAAAACCAAATGAAGCGTTAACTAAAGCGAAAAGTGGTTCTCAAGTAGCACAACGTATTTGTGAAAAACCGATTGAAGAAGAATTTAACTTTGGTCGTCAAATTGGTGTAAGTGGTACTCCTGCTATTGTGTTTGAAAACGGTATGATGATGCCAGGCTATCAACCACCTGAGCGTTTAGCTCAAATTTTAAATAGTTTATAAAAGCTACACGTTTTTTATAACTGTTATTTACAATTAAAGAGCTACTCAATAGAGTGGCTCTTTATCGTTATAGCTATACCTATTATCATTTTACAGGCAACACGTGATGCAAAAAAAAATTCTACGTAGGCCAATTCATCCGATAGATAATTTACCTCAATCTCTTCACCCTATTATCAAGCAAATTTATGCTAGCCGAGGAATAGAAGGGGACAACGAATTATTACTTAATGTTGCTCAACTTGCTCCTGTAGATTCTTTAAAAGATGTCACACTAGCGGCTCAAATATTACATCGAGCCTTTGTTGATAATTTAAGTATTTGTATTATTGGTGACTTTGATGCCGATGGTGCAACAAGTACTGCTCTAATGACCGAAGCGTTTAATATGTTAGGTTATGGTAATCATCAATTTATTGTGCCTAATCGATTTGAATTTGGTTATGGTTTAACGCCTGAGATTGTTGATATGGCAGCTGCGCAGGGGGCACAACTCTTAGTTACAGTTGATAACGGCATAAGTTGCCTAGCTGGCGTTAAACGAGCTAAAGCGCTCGGGCTACAAGTCGTTATAACCGATCATCATCTACCTGGAAAAGAATTACCTAATGCTGACGCTATTGTTAATCCTAATCAACCAGCCTGTACGTTTGTCAGTAAATCGATTGCTGGTGTAGGTGTCGCTTTTTATTTAATGCTAGCGCTACGTAAACATTTACGAGAGCAACACTGGTTTGAAACAAAGCAAATTAAAGAACCGAATATTGCACAATTACTCGACTTAGTGGCTTTAGGTACGGTGGCTGATGTAGTGACTTTAGATAACAATAACCGTATTTTAGTGTCTCAAGGTTTAAAACGAATTAGAGCAGGGCAAACCCGACCAGGTATTCAAGCGTTGTTAGAAATTGCAGGTAAAAATCAGCAACGTATTGTTGCAAGTGATTTTGGTTTTGCTTTAGGGCCACGAATAAATGCCGCTGGGCGTTTAGACGATATGTCGTTTGGTATTAATTGCCTATTAGCTAAAAATTTAATGACCGCACGTACAATGGCTGCTGAATTAGACGAACTCAATAAAGCCCGACGTTCAATTGAGCAAGGCATGCAGTTTGAAGCTGAAAAAATAATGGCAGTTTTAAATTACGAAGAAGGTAATTTACCTAACGCTATATCGCTTTTTCAAAAAGACTGGCATCAAGGTGTTATTGGTATAGTTGCAGGGCGCTTGAAAGAAAAATACCACCGCCCCAGTATTGTATTTGCCGCGGCAGATATTGATAACCCACAAAGTGAAATAAAAGGTTCTGCTCGCTCTATTCCCGGTTTACATATCAGAGACTTACTTGAGCATATCGATTCGCAACATCCTCAATTAATTAAAAAGTTTGGCGGGCATGCTATGGCGGCAGGCCTTTCAATTGATGCTAACGATTTTGAAACATTTCAAGGCTTGTTTAATCAATATGCAGGTCAGTGGATTGCTGAAGAAAACTTACAAGGCACCTTGTTGTCTGACGGTGAATTGAATTTACCCGAGCTGACATTAGAGTTTGCTGAATTGCTAAGAGAGTCAGGCCCGTGGGGGCAAAATTTTTCTGAACCTGTGTTTGATGACAACTTTTTAATTATTCAACAACGCATTGTGGGTGAAAAACACCTAAAAGTAGTTTTACAAAAAGATAATAAAGTGTTTGATGGTATTGCCTTTAACGTAGATATAACGCAATGGCCCAACCAAAAAGTCAATCAAGTGCATGTGGCTTATAAGTTAGATGTTAATGAATTTAGAGGCAAACAAAGCGTGCAATTTCTTATTGAAGAAATACAAGTTGTTTCTTAAATTACGTGTAAATTGTAACGTTTATTTACCCTTTAATTTACGTTACAATGCGCGACTATTTTCTTTCTTTAAATCAACTTTTTAAAAGTGCTAAATAACTCATGTTAGAAGTAAACCCTGTATTAAATAAAATCAAAGAAATGCGCGAACGTACGGAACTGTTACGGAGGTATCTTTGACTACGATCTGAAGTCAGAAAGATTAGTTGAAGTTACACGAGAGTTAGAGTCTCCAGATGTTTGGAATGATGCTGAACGAGCACAGGCATTAGGTAAAGAAAGAGCATCTCTGGAAATGGTCGTTGAAACTATTAACGATCTAGATGCAGGTTGTGAAGACATAGAAGGTTTAGTTGAGCTTGCCGTTGAAGAAAATGATGAAGATACCTTCAACGATGCACAAACCGAAACCAATGAGTTAGACAAAAAATTAGCAAAATTAGAATTTCGTCGTATGTTTTCTGGCGATAATGACGAGAACGGCTGTTACCTTGATATTCAATCAGGCTCAGGTGGTACAGAAGCTCAAGATTGGGCTGAAATGCTTATGAGAATGTATCTTCGCTGGGGCGAAGCAAAAGGCTTTAAAACTGAACTTATTGAAGTTACTGATGGTGATGTTGCCGGTATTAAAGGTTGTACTATTAAGTATTCAGGTGAATATGCTTTTGGTTGGTTAAGAACCGAAACTGGCGTACATCGTTTAGTGCGTAAATCGCCTTTTGACTCAAGTGGGCGACGTCATACATCGTTTGCGTCTGCATTTATCTATCCTGAAATAGACGACAATATTGATATAGAGATAAACCCTGCTGATTTACGTATCGACACTTTCCGTGCTTCAGGTGCTGGTGGGCAACACGTAAATAAAACTGATTCAGCCATTCGTATAACGCATGAGCCAACAGGTGCAGTAGTGGCTTGTCAGGCAGATCGTTCACAGCATAAAAACCGCGCAACAGCGATGAAGCTTTTAAAAGCTAAGCTCTACGAGATGGAAATTCAAAAGCAGAACGAAGATAAACAAGTATTAGAAGACGGTAAGTCTGATATAGGATGGGGCAGTCAAATTCGCTCTTATGTATTAGATGATAGTCGTATTAAAGATTTAAGAACTGGCGTTGAAAACCGTAATACACAAGCGGTATTAGACGGTGATTTAGACCGGTTTTTAGAAGCCAGTTTAAAATCAGGCTTATAAAAGCTTTCAACCAATTGAAAAATTAAGATAACTTTGAGAAATAAAATGACAGATAAAGCCGATAACACAGCTCCAGCACAAGATGAAAATAAACTTATTGCTGAGCGTCGCGTAAAACTTGAAAAAATTCGCTCTAATTCTTCTGCGAATGGTTTTCCAAATGATTTTAACCGTGAACATTTAGCTGCCGATATTCAAGCTGAGCATGGTGAAAAAACTAAAGAAGAACTTGAAGCTCTACAAGTAACTTATGCTATTGCTGGTCGTGTTATGGCAAAGCGTGGACCATTCTTAGTAATACAAGACTCGTCAGGTCGCATTCAAGGCTATGCTGAAAAAACAGTACAAAAAGAGATACGTGAAAAATGGGGTTCATTAGATATCGGTGATATCGTTGGTATTAAAGGTATTTTACATAAATCAGGTAAAGGTGATCTTTATGTGAATATGGACGAATACTCTTTACTAACTAAGTCGTTACGTCCGTTACCTGAAAAATTTCACGGTTTGTCTGATCAAGAAACTAAGTACCGTCAACGTTACGTTGATTTAATTATCAATGAAGATACACGTAATACCTTTAAAATTCGTTCAAAAATTGTTTCAGGTATTCGTAATTTCTTAGAGCAACGTGATTTCATGGAAGTGGAAACACCTATGTTGCAAATCATACCCGGTGGCGCAACAGCTAAGCCTTTTATGACGCATCATAATACCTTTGATCTTGATATGTATTTACGTATTGCACCTGAACTTAACTTAAAGCGTTTAGTGGTAGGTGGGTTTGATCGTGTTTTTGAAATTAACCGTAGTTTCCGTAACGAAGGTATTTCAACTCGTCATAACCCTGAATTTACTATGATTGAGTTTTACCAAGCATACGCTAATTATCATGACCTAATGAATACTACTGAAGAAATGTTACGTACTATTGCACAAGATGTATTAGGTACTACCACTATTCGTAATACCGTTAAAAATGCTGAAGGTGAAGTCGTAGAAGAGAAACTTTATGACCTTGGACAGCCGTTTGCTCGTTTATCTATGGTTGATGCAATTTTACAATATGGTAAAAATCATCGTGGTGCTGAGCAACTTAATGAAGCGGCTTTACGTGACCCAGAAAACAACTTTGATGCAATTAAAGCAATGGCAAAAGCTGTTGGCGTGAAAGAAGGTGATGCCGCTAAAGTTTGGGGGCCAGGTAAATACATTTGTGAAATCTTTGAAGAAGTCGCAGAGCATTTATTAGATCAACCAACATTTATTACAGAATACCCATGGGAAGTTTCACCATTAGCTCGTCGTAATGATGAAAACCCATTTGTAACTGACCGTTTTGAATTCTTTGTTGGTGGTCGTGAATTAGCGAATGGTTTTTCAGAGCTAAATGATGCAGAAGACCAAGCTGAGCGTTTCCAAAAACAAGTAACAGAAAAAGATGCCGGTGATGATGAAGCAATGCACTACGACGCTGATTATATTAATGCATTAGAATATGGTATGCCTCCAACGGCTGGTGAAGGTATTGGTATTGACAGGCTTGTGATGTTATTTACTGACTCACCAACGATTAAAGACGTTATTTTGTTCCCTCATATGCGTCCTGAAACTGATTAAATATCTGTTAAGTTAATTAATCCCAATAAAAACGCCGCTTAAATAGCGGCGTTTTTATTTCTATGTCATTAGAATGTTAACTTATTTATTACTATCGAATTTGTAATATCGTTTGGTTCAATTGATTATCTACTTCAAGGGATCTTGAGTTCGCTTGGAAGTTTCGTTGAGCTGATATTAAATCAATTAATTCAGTTGTTAAGTTAACGTTTGATTGTTCAAGTGCTGAAGAGTTTATTGTTCCGTATGTACCAGAACCCGCTTCGCCTGCTAAGGCTTCACCTGATAATATGCTTTCTTTCCAGTTAGTGTTACCTTGTTGACTTAAGCCTTGGTTATTAGCAAAACTAACTAAAGCAACACGAGATAAGGCTTGTGATGTACCATTACTGTATGTTGCTTGTACTAACCCATCAGGGCCAATATCTAAGCCTGTTAATCGGCCAACCGGTAATCCGTTTTGTTCTAGTGACGTTACTTCAAAGCTTGAAGCAAATTGCGTTGGCTCGTTTGTATTTGGGCCAGCAGTATCTAGATTAAAGTCAATAACAATGGTTTGAGTACTATCAGAACCGTTAGTTAGAATAGTGGCACCTAGAGGAGCCGTTTGGAAACCAGCTGCGGGTACTTGAGATACAAAGTCACCACTTGAATCAAAGTTCAAACGAGCACCATCAAAACCATTTATACCAACACCGGTAGCTACACCTGCAGGATCTGTTAAGTTAACTCTTTGGTTATCTACCGCTGCAGTAACAGTCCAAGGGTTATTACCACCAGAAGGAGCTTCCTTGATAAAGTAATATGTCATGATGTGACTATCACCTAACGAATCGAATACGGTAACTGAAGTTGAATGGTTGTAAGTTAAAGGATCTGTTAAATCAAAATTACCAGGTGAACCTGTTATAACCGTATCACCAGCGGGTAAGTTCATTCGAATATCTACTTCTGACGTTTTTTCAGGAGCACCCGATGCAGTCGGAATACGAATAGGCTCTGATGTACTTAAACTGACTGAAGAAGAGCTACCATCTGAGTTTACAGGGAAACCCAGTAAATGTTGTCCTGCTGAATTTACAATGAAGTTTTCTGAGTTTAACTTGAATTGGCCTGCGCGAGTGTAAGAAAACTCTAAGCTATCTAATTCAGGAACCACAGCAAAAAATCCGTTACCTGTAATCGCTAAATCTAGTGAATTTTGGGTAAATTGAATACTACCTTGTTGAAATTGTTGAGCAACATCTGAAGTTAATACACCATCACCTACTTTAGTGTTGCCTGCTGCAAGAAGTGAAGCTGCGTAAACATCAACAAATTCCGCGCGTGACTCTTTAAAACCAACGGTGCTTACGTTGGCAATGTTATTAGAAGTAACATCAAGATCTTTCTGTGCTGCGTTTAAGCCGCTTAATGCGATATTAAATGACATATATCCACCTTATAAAAAATTTGTTGGGTTAACCTTCAGATACTTCTACAACATCTTTCAATGCCATTGAACTACCACCATTAAGATTTAAAACTATATCTCCACCAGCGCCAGCGAGCGTTACACTGTCTACTTTACGATAGCTCATTGCTTGAAGTTCTGATGCTTGACCGTCGACTAAGCCTGCTACTCTAAAACGATATGCGCCTGTTGGAGCTGGATCTCCATTGCCATCAAGTCCGTTCCAAGTAAAACTTGCTTCACCAGCGGTCATATTGCCTACAGCTACCGTTTGAATAATTTCACCTGCTGTGTTTTCAACATAGATATTGACGTTACTAGCATCTTGATCCGTTATTATTTTACCATTAACGGTATCGCCTTCACTCATCCCGAAAGTATTGTCGTCGACTAATACGCTTCGTCCAACAAGAGATGAAGCCTGTAATGCTTGACTTGATGACATAGAAGCTGCAAACGAGGTAAAACTTTCGTTTAATTGAGCTACGCCATCTGTAGTAGAGAACGCCGTCATTTGAGAAATCATCTCATTATTATCTGTTGGCTTAGTTGGGTCTTGATGTGCTAACTCAGCAGTAAGTAAAGAAAAAAAGTCTTCTTGTGTTAACATGCCATTGTTATTTTCATCGGCAGTTTTTATGTCTTCTTGTTGCCAGCGTAAAGAATCTAATGCTGTACCACCACTAACAGTTTCCATTTCTTACTCCTAATCAGTAATTAGCGCTGACCTAACAACAACGTTTTATTCAACATGTTTTTAGCTGATTCAGCTAATTGCACATTAGTTTGATATGAACGCGACGCTGAAATCATATTGGTCATTTCTTCTATTACGTTAACATTGGGCTTATATATATAGCCTTCTTTATCTGCCATTGGATGATCTGGAGAGTATTCAATGTTTAAAGGTTTATTACTTTCAACTACACCTAATACTTGAACACCAACAGAGTTTTCTTGTCCTGCGGCAGCTTTTTGCATCTCTGCGGCAAAAACTGGATGTCTGGCTCTATACGTTTCGTCAATACTACTACTTACACTATCAGCGTTAGCAATGTTACTTGCTGTAGTATTTAAGCGTACTGATTGTGCGCTCATGCCCGTGGCACTTATGTTAAAGACGTTAAATAGGCTCATTATTATTGCCCTCCAGTAATTGCTTTTTTCAAGCCTTGAATTTTTCCAGTAAGGAATTGTAAGCTAGCTTGATAATGCATTGAATTATCTAAATACAAGTTTCGTTCCACTTGTACATCTACAGTGTTGCCATCACCTGTATCTGGTTGATTTGGAATACGAAATTCAAGACCGTTATTTGTTTCTATTCTCACATCTAGGTGTTTTTCGTGAGTACGCGTCATACCGGTTTGTTGTTTTTGAGCTGCTTGGGAAAGCATCTTTTGGAAATCCATCCCTTTGGCTTTATAACCAGGCGTATCTGCATTAGCAATATTACCTGCAATAACTTCAGCTTGTTTAGAACGCAGTTCTAAACTTTGGGGGTGCAAACCGAATGCTTTATCAAAACTAATAGCCATAACATCACCTTTTTTGTAATTAAAATGACATATTCAAGTATTATGCCAAGCAAAAGTGTCAATATTATGGGGAGGGGAAAGGATGATGAAATATACTTGTTCTACAAGGGGTTATTGCTTTTGATAAACAATGCCAGGGTTGCAACGTATCATATTAAAATCTTGACTGAGTCCAGATAATGACTCTGAAGCCCCTAAAAATAAATAACTTTTAGGGGTAAGAGTACCGTGTATTTGAGATAGAATTTTTGTTTTTATTTCTGGTGAGAAATAAATGAGTACATTACGGCAAAAAACCAAATCAAATCTTCCCATTAAACTATAGCTATTAAGCAGATTAAGTTGTCTGAAATTTACCATTTTTTTAACAGAATCTTTTACTTTCCACATGCCATTATCGCTTGCTTCGAAAAATCTTCTTTTTCGTTCGGCTGATAATCCTCTCGATAATGCCAAACTATCGTAATGTCCGTGTTTGCAATGGTCTAACATGGTTGTGGAAATATCGGTACCCGTAATTTGTACACCTAAGGGGAATGCTTTACTGTTCAATTGTTGAAATTCTTGTATTGCCATAGCAATTGAATAGGGTTCTTGGCCTGAAGAGCTGGCAGCGGACCATATTTTGAGTGATGAATTACGCTCAGCAAGATCGGGTAGTATTTTAGCTTTGAGCAATTCAAAGGGATATTCATCACGAAACCATAAGGTTTCATTTGTGGTCATAGCATCAATAACAGCAGCCCTAAGTTGCCGCTCTGCTGGACTTAAGGTTTTTTTGACTAATGTTGCTAATGAATCAATTTTGAATGTTGTCATTAGTGGAGCTAAACGGCTTTTTACTAAATATTGTTTATTTTCACCTAAAACAATTCCACACTGTTGCTCTAAAAATATTCTAAATTCGTTATAGCTTTTTTCATCAAGTTGCCTATCTGACACGTTTGATTTCCTTATTGTGAATGGTAGGCGTACTAATCATTAATTTTTAACCATTTTTTGACAGCGGTTGCTAATTCATCGGGGTGAAATTTAGGAATAAAATCATCCGCACCTACTTTTTCAACCATAGCATTATTAAAAACACCACTTAAGGATGTATGTAAAATAATAGGTAATGCGCGCATGTTTTCTGCCGCTTTAACTTCTGCTGTTAAGGTATAACCATCCATTTCCGGCATTTCAATGTCTGAAATCATTAAGGCGACTTTTTCAGTAAGGCTTGTATCGCAGGTTTCAGCAATCGCTTTTAATTGATCTAAAGCGTCTTGGCCATTTTTTGCTAAAATAAGATTTAATCCTAAAGGCTCAAGTGCTCGTTTTACTTGATTTCGAGCTACGGTAGAGTCATCTGCTATCATCACCAGTTTATCGCCTACTTGTTCCCCCATAGTTGAATCGGCAAGACCTTCAGTTAAGTCGGTAGATACAGGACTAATTTCATTGAGAATTTTTTCTACATCTAATATAGACACCATCTCGTTGTCTATTTCTGTAACCGCTGTTAGGTAACTTGATTTTCCTGCACCCTCAGGAGGAGGCATTACATCTTTCCAGCTTAGTGTGGTAATTCGCTCAACACTCGACACTAAAAAACCTTGAACACTTCGATTATATTCCGCAATGATAATAAAAGAATTTTCAGTTTGGGTGATTTCAGGGCCACCTGTTGCTTTGCTTAAATCAATAACTGAAATAGTTTGGCCACGAATATGCGCGATGCCTTTTATGAACTTATCTTGCTGTGGCATAGGGGTTAGCCTTGGGCATTGCAAAACTTCTCTTACCTTGAATACATTAATGCCAAAACGTTGTCGGCCAACTAGCTTAAACAGTAATAATTCAAGTCTGTTTTGCCCCACTAATTGAGTTCGTTGGTTTACTGAATCTAAGATACTTGCCATAAAAACCTCATTAGAAGTTATGCCTACTTAGTTCGGCATAGTTCTTGATAGTAATAGTTAATTAAACTTAGTGCCTATTATTTGACAATGAGTTTATATCTCTCGTCTTACTATAAGCATAGACGAGTATTCTTATTTACTAAAAAAGAAAACAATATTTATGATGTATACAAAAATATTGAGAACTTTACTCTTTATTATTCCATTAATATCATTTGAGAATTATGGAAATACAACAGATGAAACTAGTTTAGTTGATTTTGTAAAATCGGTTGTAAAAAATAATATCGATACACCTACTGATGGTAAAGTAGAAATTAGTGTTCCTGCAATTGATCCGCGTATTAATATAAAACCATGCATATCAACACTTAAAGCGAATATACCTGAAAACCATAATGGTAGAAACATCAATGTTAAAATTTATTGCGAAGATAGTACACCATGGCAGCTTTTTATTCCTGTTCGTATAAGTCAGGAAATCCCTGTATTAGTAACAACGAATATATTAGCTAAGGGTAGTATAGTAGATGCAAGCAATACAGAAATTGAATTTATTAATGTTAATAATATTAGAGGTGAGAGTGTTGATAATTTGGATCTTGTTGCCGGTGGACGATTAAAGCGACGATTATCTAAAGGGGCAGTAATATCACCTCGAAATATTTGCTTAGTGTGTAAAGGGGAGGCTGTGACTATTATCGCTAGATCTGATGATTTTATGATCAAAACAAGAGGGGTTGCACTCTCTGATGGAAGCCAAGGTGAACAAGTAGAAATTAAAAATTCTAAGTCAGGGCGAATGATCAATGCTAGAGTAGAGGCTGTTAATAAAGTTGTGATTAATTTATAATTCGACCTAAAGAAAAATGACACTAGGCCGATACCAAGGTTGAGATTATAACATATTGTTATTAGGAATTTATTATGGCCTTAAATATCAATAACTTGAATGGTTCAAATCAAGTTAAACAAAAAATAGAACAACAAACGCAAGTTAAACAGCAAGTTGTTCAGCAATCAAATACTGAGCAAAGCAAAGCTGCTCGTCAAGATTCTGTATCGTTAACTCCACAAGCTAAACAAATGAGTGAGTTACAGAAAAAAGCAGCAGATGCTCCAATGGTAGATCAAAAGAAAATAGATCAACTTAAAAAAGCGATTACGTCAGGTGAATATAAAATAGATCCTGAAAAACTTGCAGCTAATATTGCAAACTTTGAATTTAATATCGATTAACAGTTGAATATCGTAGTTAGGTATTTATCAATCTTCTATATCGATATTAACTAATAATTATAGAGGGTAGATCGTGTCTGATACCATAAATGTTTTAGAAATACTTAATCAACAAAACACTCAGCTGTGTCAATTAGAACGCTTATTAAAAGATGAGTATGAAGTTTTACAACATCATAATCCATCGAAATTAACCGATATTAATAAGTTAAAAGACGCGTTACTGACGCAAATAGATTCAACTGATAAATTATTAGCGAATACTAAGCAATTTGTTTCAGACAAGAAAAGTGGCCTTTACACTGATGAACTCCAAGCAATAGAAGCCATACTGTTGAGCTGTAAAGATTTGAATCAAATTAATGGTGAAATTGTTCAAAAATCTCAAATTTCTATCGAACGTATGCGAACCACACTATTAGAGAATAATACTAAATCAACAATGACTTACGATAGTAAAGGTAAAACAAGCGGTGGTTTAAACCGTGTAGGGATAAAAGCTTAGTTGTTATAATTGTCTTCTACCAATTTAAAAAACAAAAAAACTGCAATTAAGCAGTTTTTTTGATTATTGGGTATTAATAATATTGAACGCTTTTAATTTGTTTACCATTTGTAGAAGCAAGATATAGCTCATAAACATCTTTAAAATCTAGGCTTAGTTCTGTTGTATAGCTATCGCCGACTGGATAACTCTTCACTACTTTAGCGCCACGAATAATTCCTTTAATAGAGGCATCTAATTGTTGGTTGTTAATAAGTAAATTAGACATACTTGTTTTACCATCAATTTGTTGGCCGTATACCTGTTCAGCTAATTCCGCATAGGCGGCAAGTTTAGACGCATTTATTGCCATCAGCATTTGCTGCGTTTTATGGGGTGATTTTTGTAAGCTAATAGGCGCTTGTCCAATCGCATGAAGCACAGGGAAACTATCTGGTTTAGGTGTTTCCCATTGCACATGTTTATCATAAATCGTCGAACATCCATTTAAACAAAATAGCATTGCAGTAAAAAATAACGTTATGTAAGATTTATTCATCATCATGTACCATTATTGTTGAATTTCAACAGCTCTATTGTCTTTCTCTAACATTGTACTGTCGCGAATAATTAATCCGTCTTTTATATTAACTGTTTCATTATTGTTTAAGGTTTCGCCTAGCACCCAAGCAGGTATAAACGATTGTGCACTAGCCACAACAACTCGTGATTGCATACCAATCATACGAGCATTTACCATAACCCCACCGTCTTTTTCCATCATGGTGCCTGTTACCACATAGTCAATAATCTGGCGTTCAGGTAACTCTTTCCAATCTCGAGTAAATGCGTAATCGCCATCTTTGGTTACACGAATATGTCCAGTCGTTTTAAAGTCAATAACCACCATTCCATGCATTTGAAGTTCATGAATGAAGTTTTCAGATAATTGATTTCCCAACCAATTTGTTGACTCTAAATCTTTTAAGTCAACAAACGAGGCGACAGCTATTGGCGTTTTAGGGCTCACAAAAGAGCTACTCTCTAGCATTTGGTAAGCTAAGCCTTTTACCACGTCGTTTATAGCGTGTTTAGGTAATTCGAAACTGTTAATTTCGCTTTGATCTACATGAGTAGATTTATAAAAATTTTCATCTTTAGTGCTTGTACACGACAATAACGTCGGTAACAGTAATGGAATAAGCCACTTTTTCATTGAGCATCCCTCAGTTGTTCGTTACTTCTGACTAAAACTAAAGCATAATTCAAGCCAATATATAGGTCTTGAAATGTATAGCACTTAAATAATTAGCTAAATTAAGTCAGACCGTAAATGCTTTTATGGGCATAAAACGTGCATGCTAGCTTGAACTATAGAACAACCTACTAATATATTGGGATTTCATATGAAAAAATTGTTAATACTGTTAAGTTTTGCGTTAACTAGCTTTTCGGCTTTTACACAATGGTATGAAACTCAAGGGCAAGCTCATATTGCGAATGGAAATCATCAAAGTGCTCGTACAACGGCAATGGAAAATGCTCTTAAACGTGCTTTACTCGTTGCAGGGGCCTCTGTTTCTAGTGTTCAGCAGGTGATTAACGGCGTACTTACTCAAGATCAAATTAGTGTTCGAGCTTCTGGTACGGTGAATTCATTCGAATTAATAGAAGAAACTTATAAAGGCGACTTATTGACGGTAAAAATTAGAGCTGATATTTTTCCTCAAGAAAAACAATGCTTTTCAGCTGATTATCGTAAATCAGTATTATTAACGCGAGGCAATATTTTAAATCGTGAACAAGCGAATATTGGAAAGATTTATGCTTTAGATACTGAAGTTATACGTAAGTTGTCAGATAAAATAAATAAAGAAGGTTATTATTTAGATAGTAAATTAGCCATCAAAAGTAAGTCTGGTTTTTCTCGTTATAATGAAAGCATGCAGTACGAAAAAATTAAAAATCTCGCTATGTCGTTATCAGATCATACAGACACACAGTTTATTATGTTTATCGAGTTTCCTGATCTGTCTCTTACTCAGCGTACAAACAGCGAGTTAAAGTTTTGGCAAAAAGACCATTTTGATCGTCACTTTAAAATAAACTTATATATATACAATGGCAGTAATGGTGAGTTAGTGTTGGACAAACAATATCATAATACAGCACCGTGGACTTTCGATAAAAGAGAGCCAATAGACGTAACCAGTAATACTTTTTGGTTAAGTGAATATGGAAATAGTATTGATCGCACACTTGATATGATGATTTCAGACATTGATGAAAATATGATGTGTCAACCTACTCGAGGTAAAATAGTACAAGTTGCAGGCGATACCATTTTATTTAATTTAGGTGAAAATCAAGGCGTTAAAGTGGGCGACGAGTTTTCATTGCTTCATGCAAATAATTTTATTAGTGACTCAGGTAAAACTTATTCAGGTTTTAACGTGAGCCCTTATAAAGTTAAGGTTATTAGTACCTCTAAAGAAAGTGCTAAAGCTACAACACCAGATAATAACTTGTTAGGTAATATTCAAATAAATGATATTGCGGTAAGATATTAAAACTAATAATATTTATTAGTGCGTCTTGTTCCACAATACTCCTATTGGACCCCATAGCTCAGCTGGATAGAGCAATCCCCTCCTAAGGGATAGGTCGCAGGTTCGACTCCTGCTGGGGTCGCCATAGTTAAATTAAAATATTCATATTATTTTTTAATACAGTCTCATTTCTTCCCTTTCACTCTTACATTTTTTATACATATTGATACGGGTATTTGATTGACCCATAGCTTACTCAGTGTAAGATTGAGTTATAAAAAATATCTTTATTAAAATAGAGTATAGGGAATAACATGAAGCTTCTTTTTACATTGTTACTGTTGAGTTTTTTCACTATCACGCGTTTTAGTTACGCCTCAACTTTAGTTATCGCTGAAGAAGCAATTGATCTACTTATGTATCCAACACGTAGTTCACCAGCACGTGTTATCGCACTTAATCAAAGTTTAATTCCCGCTCAAACTTCAGGTGTTGTAACTAAGCTCTTGGTTAATGTGGGTGATAAGGTTGTTAAAGGTGAAATATTAGCGACTTTAGATTGTGATATAAATTTATTAACTCACAAAGTTCAAGCCGCAAAATACGAACAGTTCTATTCATTACTCCTATTTAATAAGCGCGAATTGGTAAGAGGAAGAAGCCTTTTAAAGCAAAAGAATATTGGTGAAGCGGAACTTGATCGTTTAAATAATGCAGTTGAAAATAGCAGGGCAATTATACAAACACAAAAAGCTGAAGTAGATACCGCTTTATTAAATGTTGAGCGCTGTAATATTAAAGCGCCGTATGATGGCGTTGTTACTATGCGTATCGCTAACTTAGGCGAAATGATTGATTTTGGTAAACCTGTAGTTGAATTAATTGAAGATAATCGTTTAGAAGTTTCCGCAAAAATAGCCACAAGCGATGAGCAAAGTTTTTATCAAGCTAAGGTGTACACGCTCGATATTGCCGATCACTCTTATAATGTAACGTTAAGATCTTCACTCCCCGTAATTGAACAAAATACGCGTAGTCGTGAAGCTAGATTTTTATTTATTGATAAACAAGCTATAGCAGGGAGCACCGGCCGATTACGTTGGAAAAGCCCTACTCCTTATTTACCTGCTCACTTATTACAAAAGCGAGAAGGGCAAAATGGCTATTTTATTATAGACGATAATAAAGCCAAATTTATTACTGTTGAAATGGCTGAAGAGGGCAGACCGATTCCTTATCATTTACCTCATACCTCTCAAATAATTACTGACGGACGCCACGGCTTAAATGATGGCGATACCATACAAAAAACGGTGACTAATAAAGCGCTTAAACAAGCTTTGGGTGGAGATAAGTCGTAATGTGGTTACGTAATCTTATTCAAAATCATGTGCTTACTAATTTAGTTTTTGTACTTATCTTATTTATGGGTATTGCTGTTTATCAACAATTACCAAGAGAGCAAGACCCTTCTATTAATTTTAACTGGGTACAAATAACAACCTTTTTACCTGGAGCTTCTGCTCGAGATGTTGAACAAAAAGTTACTGATATTATTGAAGAATCTGTAGAAAAAGTTCAAGACATTAAGTTTGTATCAAGTACCAGTCGTGAAGCTATTTCAAGTATTTTAGTGCGTTTTCACGATATGGATGAACGCAAGTTTGATAAACGAGTGGCTGATTTACGACGAGAAATAAATAACGTAGAAGATCAAATGCCAGAAGAAGCTGAGCGTCCTACAATATTTGAGGTAACCTCGGCCAACGCTTTTCCTACGGCAACTGTTGTCGTTTCAGCTTTGGCTGATGATGAAAACTTAAGACGACAAGCTCGCGCTTTAGAAAAAGATTTAGCCCGTATCTCTGGTGTTGACCGTGTGCAAGATACTGGATTGCGAGAGCCTGAAATTCAGGTTCGTTTTGATGTTGATAAAATTCAACAATTGGGTATTTCGCCAGTAACCGTTGCAAACTCAATTCGAACATTTTTTACTGATATATCAGCGGGTACTGCGCGTATTGCTAAAGATCAGTGGTTAGTGCGTATTCAAGGAACAACTACAGATCCTGAAATTTTAGCGCAACTCCCTATCTTAGCGGCTAACGGTGTAGCAACAGAAATACGGTTAAAAGACATTGCTCAAGTTGTTCGTGCACGGGCTAAAGCAGATCGTATTGTGAGTTTTCAAGGTCGTCCTGCGGTTTTATTTGCTGTTATGAAACAAGACAGCGCAAATACTTTAGCCTTGGTTGAGCGTGTAGATCAATTTATTAAAGACCGAAATGTGGTGAGTAAAGAATTAGGTGTTGAATTTACCTTGGTAGACGATCAAACGCTTATCACTAAAAATGCCCTTAACATTATGCAAACTAACGCCATATTTGGTTTGTTATTTGTATTAATTGTAACTTGGTTTTTTTTAGGCAGTCGTGTCAGTGTATTAGTAACTATAGGTATTCCGTTTACGCTCGCAGGTACTTTTATTGTTCTACAGGCGTTAGATCAAACACTTAACACATCAGTATTGTTAGCTATTGTAATTGCATTAGGTATGTTGGTTGATGATGCTGTTGTAGTGGTAGAGTCTATTTATTACAAGTTGCGTCAAGGCGTAAAAGGCATAGATGCTGCTTGGAGTGGCTTACAAGAGGTGATTAAACCCGTTACTGCTTCGGTGTTAACGACTATGGCCGCATTTTTACCATTAATGTTATTACCCGGTATTTTAGGTAAGTTTATGATGGTCATTCCTCTTGTGGTTACTGTCGCATTAGCTTTTAGCTTAGTTGAGGCTTATTGGATGTTACCAGGCCATATTATTGCCGCCAAAGTTAACTTTGATAAACCTAGTAAAATGGATGCATTTCGTCAAAAAACACTTCGCTTACTTAAAGTTAAGTATGGCTTCGGGTTAATCAAGGTGATGCGTAATCCTAAAAAAACCTTATCAGGCATGTTATTGCTATTAGTGTTGGCAGTAGGTGCAATCGCTGCTGGCTTAGTTAGAACTGATTTTTTTGCTGCTGATACCATACGCTTATTTTATATTAATGTAGAAATGCCCCCAACAAGTTCATTGCAAGACACCATGAAAAAAGTGCAAGATGTTGAAATACTGGTAAAACAAGAGCTTAAAGAAGATGAAACTCGTTCGGTTGTTAGTTACGCAGGACAAATGTTTACTGAAATGGCGCCACTATTTGGCGACCAATTAGGGCAAGTACTCGTTTCTCTTAAACCTAAACAAGGTGATATGAGAAGTGTTGAAGAGTTAATTGAAGATACACGTAAAGCTTTATCAGGCGTTGTTGGCCCTACCAATATTTCATTTTTAAAGCTAGCTGGGGGCCCACCAACAAGCAAACCAGTTAGTATTAAAGTAAGGGGGGATGATTACCAAGAGCTACGTTTAGCAACAGATGCACTCACCCGATTTATGAAAAAAGATGAACGCTATAAAGATATTATTGATGATGACTCTAAAGGGCGTTTTGGTTTACAGCTTACTTTAAATAACGATGCTATTAATCGTTTTGGCATATCACCAAGCGATGTTCAACGTTCAGTTAAAATGTTAATTGATGGTGAGATTGTCAGTTATATTCAAAGAGAAGGCGACAGAATAGCGTTACGCGTTAAGTCGGCGGCAGCTGAAATTAATCAGTTTGAAAATATAGATGCCTTATTGCAGTTAACCGTACCAACCCCTTCAGGAAGTAATATTGAACTAAGAGATTTAGTGCATATAGAAACAGTTCAGGTAAAAGGTAATTTAAGGCATTACAACTTTAAGCGAGCAATAACGTTAGAATCAGATATTGATAAAAACGTTATAGATACTGTAGAAGCGAATGAGTTAATTAAAGTGCATTGGGCAACTATAGCGACAGATTTCCCTAATACGTCTTTAGATTTTTCGGGTGAGCTTGATGATATTCAAGAAAGTATTGATGCAATGGGCATGCTATTTTTATTTGGTATTGGCTTAATGTATTTAATTTTAAGTACACAATTCCAAAGTTACTTTCAGCCTTTGATGATTTTATTAACGGTACCACTAGCATTCGTTGGCGTAATTCTTGGTTTACTCGTTTCAAGAGACCCATTAAGTTTGTTTACCATGTACGGTATTGTTGCGTTAGCAGGGATAGCGGTTAACTCATCTATTGTGTTAATTTCAACCGCCAATGAAAACATTAAAAAAGGTATGACATTAACACACTCTACCTTTTATGCTGCTAGACGACGTATGTTACCTATATTAATTACAACACTTACAACGGTTGCTGGCTTGTTTTCATTAGCTTCTGGTTTAGGTGGGCATTCACTTATTTGGTCGCCTGTTGCAACGTCAATTGTTTGGGGGTTACTGTTTTCATCAAGCTTAACTATGTTTGTTATTCCTGTTTTGTATCAACTTGTAATGGGTACGTGGTTTAAAAAATTAAAGCATTTTATTCGATTAAATCTTACTTTATTATTCAAGAAGATATCTTCAAGTCAGGCCAATTAGCTTGAATATAACGAGAGTAGGTTTACAGCCGTAGGCCTACTTTACATCATACCTCCTTATCTACCTTTCTTTTTTATGGCACTTATATTGCATTTCTAATATCAGATTAATTTGATAGAGATTCGTTATGGATAAAATGCTTTATATCGCTATGAGTGGAGCGAAGCAAAATATGCAGGCCTTAGCGGTTAATGCTAATAATCTGGCGAATGCAAAAACTACAGGCTTTAGGGCTGATTTAGCACAAGCGAGATCAATGCAAGCTTTTGGCGAAGGACTACCTTCTCGGGTATTTTCTATGACTGAAGTGGCCAGCCAAAACTTTGACAGTGGAGCTTTGTCATCTACAGGACGTTCGCTTGATATTGCTATTGAAGGTCCTGGTTGGTTAGCTGTTCAATCTAAAGATGGTTCAGAAGCATACACTCGAAATGGTCATTTACGCTTAACTGAAACGGGTGCGCTAGAAACAACAAATGGCGAGTTAGTCGTAGGCGATGCAGGGCCTATTTTTTTACCTCTACCTATAAATAATATTCAAATAAGTCGCGACGGAACCATTATGGTTCAGCCTGAAGGCGCTCCTGTTACTACACAAGAAGAAGTAGCCCGTATCAAATTCGTTAACCCAAATGTTCGTGCACTTGAAAAGGGTAACGATGGCTTGTTTAGACGAAAAGACAACAACATTGAAGAAGCAGATGTCAGCGTTAAAGTGATGAGTGGCATGCTTGAATCAAGCAATGTTAATCCTGTTGGTGAAATGACAGACATGATCGCATTACAAAGACAGTTTGAAATGCAATTAAAATTAATGAAAACCGCTGAAGAAGTAGACTCAAGTGCTTCTGCTTTACTCCGTGCTTTCTAAATGAATTTTGAGGTGATATATGAACGCAGCATTATGGATCAGTAAAACCGGCTTAGATGCACAAAACAAAGAAATTGCCGTTATATCTAACAACTTAGCTAACGCAAGTACGGTTGGGTTTAAAAAGAGTCGAGCGGTTTTTGAAGATTTACTGTACCAAACAATTAATCAACCTGGCGGTAAATCAGCACAAGATACTGAAATGCCATCAGGATTAATGCTAGGTGCGGGTACTAAAGTGGTAGCTACCCAAAAAATACACACGCAAGGCGATATGTTAACTACCGATAATTCATTAGATTTAATGATTCAAGGTGAAGGTTTTTTTGAAATATTAATGCCAGATGGAAGTTCGGGATACACACGTAACGGGCAGTTTACAATGGATGAGGAAGGTAATGTTGTTACGCCAGGTGCTGGCTATTTAATGCAACCTCAAATTACCATTCCGCCTGATGCTTTATCTATTACCGTATCTCAAGACGGTGAAGTTTCAGTAAAACTGCAAGGGCAAGCAGAACCAGCGGTTATTGGTCAAATTAATACCGTCAATTTTATTAATCCTACGGGGTTAGAGCCGATAGGGCAAAATTTATATTCAGAGACTGCTGTGAGTGGTGCTCCTCAACAAGGTGTTCCTGGTTTAGAAGGTTACGGCATGATTGTTCAAGGTGCTTTAGAAACCTCAAACGTAAATACCACAGAAGAATTGGTTAACTTAATTGAAAGCCAGCGTGTTTATGAAATGAATTCGAAAGTTATTTCTGCTGTTGATCAAATGCTGAGTTACATCAATCAACAATTATAGATTGTTGAGCTATTTAAAATTATTTCTATTGATACAAAGAAAGAGGAGAGGAGTCATGAAATATTTAATATTACTAAGTGTTTTACTTATTCAATTGTCAGGTTGTGCAAGTATTGAAAACGCAAAAATATTACCTAATGATCCTGATTTTGCTCCAATAATGCCTGAAATGGAAGAAGAACCTATTGTACCCACAGGGTCATTATTTAAAGAAAATTACGTCAATAATATTTATTCGGATTCTAAGGCGCATCGTGTCGGCGATATTATTTCTGTTGTGTTAAGCGAAAATACACAAGCACAGAAAAATGCAAAAACAGAGCTTAAAAAAGACAACAGTTCACTATTAGGTTCGGTTATTGGTTTAGGTGGAGCGCCTATCACTTTTAAAGGAGACTCGTTGGAATTTGGCTACAACCAAAGTTCAGACTTCTCGGGCGATTCTAAATCAGATCAAAGTAACAGTTTAACAGGCAATATTTCAGTTCATGTATTACGTGTTTTACCCAACGGAAATCTAATGATACGTGGTGAAAAATGGATGTCGTTAAACAATGGCGACGAATATGTACGACTAACCGGTATTATTCGCGCTCAAGATATCAGTTCAGGCAACACGATTATGTCAAGCAAAGTGGCGAATGCTCGTATTCAATATGCTGGTACAGGAGCTTTTGCTGACGCACAAGAACAAGGCTGGTTGTCTAAATTTTTCGGTAGCTCATGGTGGCCTTTATAAAGCTTAGCTTTATAAAATCATCCATAAATAAGGTATTACTATGAAGCAGTTAATTAAGCAGTTGTGTAAATTCAGTCTTATTATCGTGTGCTTATTTACACACTCGGTAAATGCTCAACGTATTAAAGATTTAGCCGATGTGGCTGGCGTAAGATCTAATCAGCTTTTAGGTTATGGTTTAGTGGTAGGTTTACCTGGAACAGGTGAACAAAGTCCATTTACCGAACAAAGTTTTAAAACCATGTTAAGTAATTTCGGTATCACTATGCCGGCAAACTTAAAGCCTAAAATTAAAAATGTTGCCGCTGTTGCCGTTCATGCAGAGCTTGAAGCTTTTGCTAAACCTGGTCAAAAAATCGATGTGACTGTTTCTTCTATGGGATCAGCACAGAGTTTACGTGGGGGAACTTTACTACAAACCATTTTAATGGGAGTAGATGGTAATGCTTATGCTGTCGCTCAAGGGAGTTTAGTTGTTGGTGGCTTAGGTGCTGAAGGTTTAGATGGCTCTAAAATTGTTGTTAATACACCCACTGTTGGGCGTATAGCAAATGGTGCTATGGTTGAGAAAGAAGTTATTTCCCCTTTTTCATCGGGTGATCATATAACCTTTAATTTACATCACTCTGATTTTACCACAGCTAAGCGATTATCTGACACCATTAACGATCTTATTGCTGGCTCAGCTCGAGCTATTGACGCAACTTCAGTTACGGTAACTGCACCGCGAGATATTGCCGACCGAGTAAGCTTTTTGTCCACACTTGAAAATTTAGAATTTGAACCGGATAGATCCTCTGCAAAAATTATTGTTAACTCACGAACAGGTACTATTGTTATTGGTTCTGATGTTCGATTATTACCTGCAGCGATAACTCATGGCGGAATTACGGTTACTATTAATGAGGTACAAGATGTTTCACAACCTAATGCTTTTGCAGAAGGTGATACCGCTATAACAACGCAATCTTCAGTAAACGTTAACGAAAGCGATGACCGTATGTTTGTATTCCAACCGGGAGTTACTTTAAATACTTTAGTACGTGCTATTAACGAAGTTGGTGCTGGCCCTGGCGATGTGATGGCGATTCTTGAAGCTTTAGATCAAGCGGGTGCCTTACGTGGGGAGTTGATTGTTATATAATTAACAATCAATAATGCTATGACTAGACTTACCGATGCGCAAAATTTTCTTGATGTAAACGGCTTAAACTCTGTTAGACAACAGTCTAAATCAACCGATAAAGCAGATAAAGAAGAAGCATTACAAAGTGCGGCTAAGCAGTTTGAAGCTATTTTTATGCAAATGCTATTAAAGAGTATGCGTAGCGCTCAAGAAGTTTTAGAGTCTGATAGTCCATTTAATTCAGAAAGCACAAAATTCTACAGAGACATGCACGATCAACAAATGTCGTTAGAATTATCAAATAATGGGTCGTTAGGTTTATCTGAATTAATTGTTAGACAGCTGGGGGGCGATAGCGAAAACTTTACTCCTCACACCGTATTAAGAAGTAATGGTAATTTAGACTCTCGTGGTAAAAACGTTTTTGATTTGCAAAACACAAGAGATCCTTTACCTAAAACGATCGAGTTGGATCGTCAAACAAATGACAAAAATGAAGTTACGATCCCTAAATATTTATCTAAAGATATTGATCAAAATGTTTCAAGCAATACGAGCTTCTTACCTGAATTTAATAATCCTCAAGACTTTGTTACCGCCATTACTGACTCAGCTAAACAAGTTGAAGCCAAGTTAAATATCCCGTTTGAAGTTGTTATTGCTCAAGCTGCTTTAGAAACAGGTTGGGGGCAAAAAATCATAAGAAATAATCAAGGCGAAAGCTCTAATAACCTGTTTAATATCAAAGCGGATTCACGTTGGAAAGGCGATAAAACCACAACTGAAACGTTAGAGTTTCAACAAGGCGCAATGGTGAAAAAACGAGAACCGTTCCGTGTGTATTCATCTATAGCAGAAAGTGTTAATGATTACGTTAATTTCTTATCCTCCAATGAAAGATATCAACCTGCCTTAAAAAATCCGTCCAATGTGGAACAGTTTTTGCAAAACTTACAAGGTGCTGGTTATGCCACCGATCCTAATTACGCAAAAAAAATATTAGGGACATTGAAAACAGTTACCAGCCTTATTGAAAAGTAATTCTCTTTAATTACTTCTCCTAATTATTATTCGTTAATGCAATCGTTGTGAGGCAATCATGTCTGTTAATTTATACAATACAGGGGTTAGTGGTTTACTAGCTGCTCAGCAGCAACTTGCTACTACTGGTAATAATATTGCCAATGTTAATACAGAAGGATATAACCGCCAACGCGCAGAACAAAATGCTGCAACGGGGTTATATTACGGAGGTAATTATATTGGCGGTGGCACTTATATAGAAGATGTAAGACGAGTTTATGACCAATTTTCATATAAAGAACAATTATTAAGTCAAACAAATTTAAGTAACGCAGATGAGTTACATGTTGACTTAAGCCAGCTTGATGAAATTATGACTTTTTCTGGTGGAGCCATTAATAATTCTCTTGATCAATTCTATCAAACCGTAAATGGTATTGCTGATAACCCAAGCGACTTAGGGTTAAGAAGTATGGCAATAACCCAAGCAGAAGTATTAAGTAGTAACTTTCAATCCCTCAATGCTGACTTTGACCAAATGGAAAAATCTATCAATGGTGAGATAGAGCAAATTGCAAGTCAGATTTCTCAAATATCAGTAGAGATTGGTAAACTTAATGAACAAATACTGCATACTAATAATTCAACATCTGGACAGCAAAATGATTTACTAGATACTCGCGATAATTTAGTAAATGAATTGAGTAAATACACAAGTGTTAATACTGTTGTTGATAATAATGGTGTTATGAGTGTAATGATTGGTAATGGCGCGACATTAGTAGCAGGAATAACCTCCTTATCCGTTGGTGTGCAAGCGGGTGATCCAGATCCTAACAAAACCACATTAACCATTGTTGGTGCTAATAGCTCTGTTAAATTAAGTGGGGCTTCAGTAGGAGGCGCACTCGCTGCGAAATATGAATTTAGAGACGAGCATTTAGCGCAAGTTAAAAGTGAAATAAACCGAATTGCTATGGTTGTTTCTGAAACATTAAATGAAGCTCAGCATGATGGGTTAGATTTAAATGAACAAGAAGGGTTAGATTTTTTTACCGATATTAATAGTACTACATTAGAAAGTGCACGTGTATTAGCTACCTCTAAAAATACAGGGAATTTACAAGCACGCGTAAATATTTCTGACGTGTCAAAAGTACCTACAGATGAGTTTGAAATTAAATATGATGGAGTAAATTTCATCATGAAAAATTTATCAGATAACTCAACCGTTAACTTAGGTGCTGCGGGGGCTTCACATAGTGCTTCTCTTGCTTTATATGGTTTTGAGTTTATTGAAGATTCAGGAACACCAAACGCAGGCGATACCTTTATTATTAGGCCAACTGAAAATAGTGCCTCATTAATGAAAGTTAATTTAACTGATGGGGCTGGGATTGCAGCAAGTACACCTATAGATGTTTCAACCTCTGATAATAATGTGGGAGGAGGTGGAGTCGCTATTGTTCAAATGAATGATCCATTAGCCGCACAAACATATGCAAGTACAACCAATACTTCTTTAACCGTTGATATTTATGAAAGTGCACCAGGTGTATTTGATTATCGTGTTTATGATGCTGCCGTTGTGCCAATTTCAAGTATAGCGTCAGGTTCATATTTGTCGGGTAGTAGCGTACTTGTAGATTTACCTCCTTCACCTGCTACAGCAGCATTTCAATTAGAAATTAAAGGTAGTCCAACAGGGGCAAGCGCTTTAGCACGAGAAGAGTTTTATATTGCTGATTCATTTGGTGTGGGTAACGGTAATAATGCAACCTTAATGGGACTAACCCAAGAAAAAGGCATTATTAATGGTGAGAAAGAAACCTTTAGTCAAAGTCTTGGAGTATCTACGGCTAGCGTAGGGTCAAAAGCAAAATCTGCAGAATTAGTGGAAACAACGGCGCAAGCTTTATATACACAGGCTTATAACCGTAACCAATCTACATCAGGTGTTAACCTAGATGAGGAAGCAGCGAACTTATTAAAGTTTCAACAAGCTTATCAAGCCTCTTCACAAATAATTTCTATTGCGAATACTATTTTTGACACGTTACTTCAAGCGGTGAGATAGGAGTAAATTATGAGAGTTTCAACTGCCCAGTTTTATCTTCAAAATAGCCAAACAATTGGTACCTTACAATCTCAAGTTAATCAACAGTCAGAATATTTATCAACAGGTAAGCGTATTATCACAGCTAAAGACGATGCGGTCGCATATGGTACGTTAGCTGGTTATAAAGATGAGCTGATGAATATTGAAAAATATCAGCGAAATATAACACAGGCTAATAATAGAAATAGCCTGCAAGATACCTCATTCGATAATGCTCAAAATTTAATGCAAGAATTAAAAAGTCTTTTTATTCAAGCAAATAACGGAACATTAGATGACGATGATCTTAATTCTTTAGCCGAGCTGGCAACGAATAGCCAATCACAACTGTTAGACATAGCGAATACAAAAGACGAAACCGGCGGTTATATTTTTGCTGGGTACCAAATAGATAAACAACCTTTTGTTTTACAACCTGACAATTCTGTTAATTACTTAGGGGATAGTGGTGTAAGGGAACTGCAAATAGCAAAAAATGTAATGGTTGATACTAACCAACCAGGTGACGAAGCATTTGAAAAAGTTGCTAATGCTATTGGTGATTTTAAGCCTAATTATATCTCTAATACCTCAGGAATTTCTGTAAACAGTGCGCTGATTAATAACCCTGCGGCTTATGACGATATAAGTAATCCACCCGGTTATCGCTTTACTTTTACTGCCCCATCCGATTTAACCGTTACTGATGTGAATGGTAGTGTTGTATATCCTACGGCGGCATATACCCCAGGGCAAACAATTGCCTTTAATGGTGTTGAAGTTCAGTTAGACGGCAATCCTTTGCCCGGCGATGAGCTTGTCTTAGAAGCCACTCAAACGATTAGTATTTTTGATACGATAAAATCAGCAATTGATTGGATGAATGTGGGTGCTACACCCGCTAATAATATTCAACATCAAGTTGATTATAACGAAATTTTGACTCAATTAGATCGAAGCCTTAATCATATGACTACACGTCAAACAGATGCAGGTATAAGAGTTCAACTCATTGAAACTCAAAGTGAAAATCATAAAGATAAAGAGTTAACTATATCGAAAAGCCAATCAAATATTGAAGATTTAGATTTTGCTAAAGCGGTAGCAAGCTTTGAGCAATCGCAAGTGGCATTGCAAGCAGCACAGCAAACCTTTGTACAAGTAAAAAACCTTACATTATTTAATTATATTTAACATTTTTAATGTTGGCATTAAAAATGTATTAAATAGTTAGCGTCAAAATTTATATTAAAGTGGTTCCAAGTAAATGTTGTTATCAGCAAATAGAACCACCACCTACTTAGGAGATGATAGCAATGGCATTAGTCGTAAATAGTAATATAGCGTCTTTAAACTCGCAACGAAGTTTAGGTACTGCAACAAACGAATTATCAACTAACTTTGAGCGTTTATCTTCTGGTAAACGGATCAATAGTGCGAAAGATGATGCGGCAGGTTTACAAATTTCAGCTCGTTTAACCGCTCAAATAAATGGTTTAAATCAAGCCACTCGAAACGCAAATGATGGTATTTCTTTAGCTCAAACAGCTGAAGGTGCATTAGATGAATTTACCAATGCTTTACAGCGTATGCGTACTTTATCTATTCAATCAGCTAACGGTTCAAATACCGATGCAGATAGAACCGCACTTGATGCCGAGTTCCAAGAACTAGCCACAGAAATAACACGTATTTCAGATCAGGCTAGTTTTGGTGGTGAAAATTTACTCGATGGTACTTATACAGGTAAAGATTTTCAAATTGGTGCTAATGGTGGGCAAACTATACGTTTATCTATATCACAAGATTTTGCAGCATCGGTTATTTTAAGTACACCAACAATATCATCTGCTGCTCAAGCTTCTACAGCTATTGGTAAAATTGATACTGCGTTACAAACTGTAAACAGTGTGCGTGCAGAGCTTGGTGCTAAACAAAACCGTTTTAGTTCTGTTATTCGAAGTAACGATAATACAGCGCAAAACTTATCAGCATCTCGTTCTCGTGTAATGGATACGGATTACGCAGCGGAAAGTGCTTCGCTCGCTAAGAGTACTGTACTGCAACAAGCAGCAAGCTCTATGCTAGCTCAGGCAAATCAACAGCCTCAAATAGCCTTGTCTCTACTGCAATAAAGAAAAACATATGTTTTATGCTTAAAGCCCTCATTTATGAGGGTTTTTTTTTAACTAAAATATTTTTAAATCAATGGTTAACGTTCTTATTCTAGGTTTTAAAAATAAAAGCTAAAAAAGTTTAAAGTTATTTGAAAAGTCACCGATATAGTTTTCAAGAAGCATTAAGTAAAAAATAATTACTTATACTTGCTTCACAAATTAAATAATTTTATGAGTATATTACCTAGGAGATCTTATCATGGCATTAGTTGTTAATAGTAATGTTCAATCTTTGAATTCACAGCGTCAACTTCAGAATTCAACCAATAGCCTAGCCGATAATTTTGAGCGTTTATCTTCTGGTAAACGTATTAACAGCGCAAAAGATGATGCTGCTGGTTTACAAATATCAAGTCGTTTAACGGCACAAATTAATGGCTTAAATCAAGCGTCTCGTAATGCTAATGATGGTATATCTTTAGCGCAAACCGCTGAAGGAGCGTTAGACGAATATACGAATACTTTACAACGTATGCGTACATTGGCTGTGCAATCGGCTAACGGTTCAAATAGTGATGCTGATAGAACAGCATTAGATGCTGAATTTGGTGAATTAGAACTAGAACTGACACGTATTTCAGATCAAACTTCATTTGCTGGTGAGAACCTATTAAACGGTTCTTTTACAGGTAAAGCGTTTCAAATTGGTGCTGACGGCGGACAAACTATTACGGTGTCTATAGGTCAAGACTTTGATGCATCTTCTATACTAGGTGCAGCTTCTACAAATATTTCTAGTGCTGGAGGTGCCTCTACAGCTATTGGTAATGTGGATGCAGCTTTGGTTAAAGTGAATACAGTACGAGCAGATCTGGGTGCAAAACAAAATCGTTTTTCTTCTGTTATTAGAAGTAACGATAATACCGCACAAAACTTGTCAGCTTCACGTTCACGTGTGCTTGATACAGATTATGCTGCAGAAAGTGCTGCATTAGCAAAAAGCTCAGTACTACAACAGGCATCAAGCTCAATGCTTGCACAGGCAAATCAACAACCACAAATAGCACTATCGTTATTGTAGTGATTTATTTTTTTATGGTGGCCTTTAAACCCTCTTTCTGAGGGTTTTTTATTATAGGAAAAATAAAATTTTCTTAAAAATCAATAAAAAATGCTGTTTTGAAATAAAAAGCTAAAAAAGATTAAAGTTATTTAAAAAGTAACCGATATAGTTTTTAAGAAGCAGTGAGTATCAATACTGATTATTAAATACTAGCTTCGTTAATCGAATTCATTGAAGGGTAATTTACCCAGGAGATATTATCATGGCATTAGTAGTTAATAGTAACGTTCAATCATTGAACTCACAGCGTCAACTGCAAAACTCAACCAATAGCTTAGCTGATAATTTTGAGCGTTTATCTTCAGGTAAACGTATTAACAGCGCTAAAGATGATGCGGCTGGTCTACAAATTTCAAGTCGTCTTACTGCCCAAATTAACGGACTTAATCAAGCATCACGTAACGCTAACGATGGTATTTCATTAGCGCAAACAGCAGAGGGTGCACTAGATGAATATACAAATACATTGCAACGTATGCGTACATTAGCGGTGCAATCAGCGAATGGTTCAAATAGTGACTCAGATAGAACTGCGTTAGATTCTGAATTTAGCGAGTTAGAACTTGAGTTAACGCGTATTTCATCACAAACATCTTTTGCTGGTGAGAATTTATTAGATTCATCGTTTACAAGTAAAGCTTTTCAAATTGGTGCCGATGGTGGTCAAACGATTACCATTTCTATTGCACAGAACTTTACTGCAGCGTCTATTTTAGGGAATGCTACAGCTACAATCTCTTCGGCTGGTGGCGCATCTACAGCTATCGGTAATGTTGATGCTGCTTTGGTTAAAGTGAATACAGTGCGCGCCGATTTAGGTGCTAAGCAAAACCGTTTCGCTTCAGTTATTCGTAGTAACGACAATACGGCACAAAACTTATCAGCATCACGTTCACGAGTATTGGATACTGATTACGCTGCTGAAAGTGCTGCATTAGCTAAGAGTTCAGTATTACAACAAGCATCAAGCTCAATGTTAGCTCAAGCGAATCAACAACCGCAAATAGCATTATCATTATTATAACAGCGAGTAATAGAGGCAGGTTATTAATAATCCATTAGCCTCTAATAAACTTTTGTACGTGTTATTGACGTTATTTACTAAAGTATATTTATGACGTGTCGATAACATAGGTATATGAAGTGAAGTTAAGTACATTCACTTTAAATTAATTCAGATAGGGCTTTGTAAGTCCGAAGGAGAATAACATGGCTTTAGTAGTTAATAGTAATGTTCAATCATTGAACTCACAGCGTCAACTTCAAAACTCAACTAATAGTTTAGCTGATAACTTTGAGCGTTTATCTTCAGGTAAACGCATTAACAGCGCAAAAGATGATGCGGCTGGTCTACAAATTTCAAGTCGTTTAACGGCGCAAATTAATGGCTTAAACCAAGCATCACGTAACGCTAACGATGGTATTTCATTAGCGCAAACTGCTGAAGGCGCGTTAGATGAGTATACAAATACATTACAACGTATGCGTACATTAGCAGTACAATCAGCTAACGGCTCAAACAGTACTGCGGATAGAACCGCACTTGATGCTGAATTTGGTGAGTTAGAACTTGAACTTACGCGAATTTCAGATCAAACTTCATTTGCTGGTGAAACGCTTCTCGATGGCAGTTTTACCAATAAAGCATTTCAAATTGGTGCTGATGGTGGGCAAACAATTACAGTATCAATTGGTCAAAACTTTGATGCAGCAACTATTTTATCAACAGGTGCTGCAACTATCGCTACAGATGTTGGCGCTACGTCAGCAATCGGATTAGTTGATAATGCGTTAGTAAAAGTGAATACTGTACGAGCTGATTTAGGTGCAAAACAAAATCGCTTTTCTTCAGTTATTCGTAGTAACGATAATACAGCGCAAAACTTATCAGCATCACGCTCACGTGTATTAGATACTGATTACGCGGCAGAAAGTGCAGCATTAGCGAAGAGCTCAGTGTTACAACAAGCATCAAGCTCAATGTTAGCTCAAGCAAATCAACAGCCGCAAATAGCATTGTCATTACTGTAGGTTTTACTTAAAAAGTAGTAACAGAATAATGACACTCCTACTTGAGTGTCATTTTCGTATATAAAATTTGAAATTGGAGGTGCCCATGTCTATTAATATTGCTAATAACAGCCCTATAAATATGGCAGATGATCTTAATCAATTGAATAAAAATACTAAATCATCCCCTGATTTAGCAATTGAAAAAGGCAAAGCATTTGAAGATTCAGCTACAAAAGAAACAACTTTAAAGCTTAATAAAGTTGCCGAATTACAAAGAGTAAAAGAGTTAGAAGAGCAATCAATTGAAGATAAATCTAGTGAAAGCTTAGCTGAAGAAGCGAGTATAGTTTCAGATGCAATGAAAACAATATCTGAATTTATTAACATGCCGATCAGAACAGTTAACTTTACTCAAGACGATGGCTCTGATAAGACCGTGATTAAAATTTTCGATTCAGAAAATAATGAATTGATAAAACAGTTCCCTTCAGAAGAAATTCTTTCTATTGCCCAACGAATTGTCGAGCTTAGAGAAGACGTAAGTAAAAAAACTGGTATACTTCTTGATGAGAGTATCTAAAACATTTAGATGATAGGTGTTTAATATATAGGAGACAGCATAATGAATATTACACAAGCAGGAATAGGCTCAGGATTAGATCTTGAATCAATTATAGAGGCTTTCGTAACCGCAGAATCTGTCCCACAAGAGATACGATTACAGGAAAAAGAAGATCGCTACAATACTGAATTATCAGGTATTGGTAGCTTAAAATCTGCTTTGTCTACTTTTGAAAGTAGCGTAAACGAATTAAAGGATATTGATAACTTTAATCAACAGACTGTTACAGTATCAGGCGATAATTTCTCTGCTACAACTAATGGTTTTGCTACATCAGGTTCTTTTGACGTTGAAGTCATACAACTTGCAAAATCCACAAAAATACAAACAACGAATTTTGCAGACTCCTCTACAACTGTTGGTGCAGGTACGTTAACCTTTAATTCTGCCAATGGTGATACTTTTGACGTTACTATAGACGCAGCTGATGATTTATCGACTATCCGCGATAAAATTAATCAAGGTACAGGAAATTTTGGTGTTAATGTTACTCTCGTTAATAGTGATAACGGTACATTTTTAACTTATACAGCAGCCGATACAGGTACAGATAACGCTTTAACGGTAACTTCTGGTGACGCAGCACTTAGCGGTTTATCTACATCTGCTTCTGAAATAGTAACTGCAGATAATGCTATTATTGAAGTTGATGGGAATGTTATTACAAACTCCACTAACGAATTTAAAAATAATATTGAAGATGTGACTATTGTAGCAACAAAGGTTAGTGATGCAGGCGTTACCTCAAAGTTAGATGTTACTCAAGACACTAGCGTAGCAAATACACTCATTACTGATTTTGTTGCTGGATATAATGCTTTAGTTGATAATATGATAGGGCTAGGAGCCCCTGTACAAGGGCGGTTAGCCTTTGATGCCGACTTACGTTCAATGCGCGGACAGTTGTCCGATATTGCTATTAATCAAGTAGCAAGTTTGGCAGGTAATTCTATTCAGTCGTTAAATGATATAGGTATATCATTTAATAAAGAAGGCCGACTCGAAATATCAACAGTTGCAACAGGTTCATTAAAGAGTGGTGCAGAGAAATTATCAGACGCTATTTCAAATGACATAAATGGAGTTGGCGAGCTTTTTGCTAGTACAGATGGTATCGTCAGCCAATTGACAGCGTTAATTGATAACTATAATGGTGGTGATGGTACATTAACTAAAAGACAAAGTGCATTGAATGAAAATTTATCTGGAATTGCAGATGAATATACCGCATTAGAGACTAAACTACGTGATTATGAAGATACACTACGTAAAAGGTTTTCTTTTCTTGATTCGTCGGTAGCTCAGTATAATGCAACAAGTGACTGGTTGACTTCAGCATTAGCGTTACCAGAGTCAAACAGCTAGTTTTATTTTAGTTATCTAACCACAATATAGGTAAAAGAGGTACTCAAAATGAGACAAAGTCTACAAGCATATAAAAAAGTTAATATTGACAGTAATATTTTAGCATCTGATCCTCATAAAATTATTGTGATGATGTTTGACGGCGTATTACAGAGTATGTCGCAAGCAAAAGGTGCTATTGAAAGAAAAGATTTTGCTTTAAAGTCTACAGCTATGACCAAAAGCATTAATATTCTAAATGCCTTACGTAATTCGTTAGACTTCACATCAGAGCCCGTTATTTCTCAACGATTCGATGATTTATATGCTTATTGTATCGATCAGCTACACGGCATCAGTGTAAATTTAAATGCTGAAGGTATTGATGAAGTGTTTAATTTATTAAAACCATTAAGAGACGCATGGTTTGATATGCCTGAAGAGTCTAAAAAAGAAGGCATATCATTACTTGAAGAACGTAATAAATTAACACAAGGTGCATAATGTGTTTTTTGTTGAGCTATCTGAAAAAATTATTGCGCTAACTGAGCAAGTAGAGCAGTTAATTGATAATAAAAATGAAGAACATTGTTCAGCGCTTTTATCTCAACGTCATAGTTTGCTTGTTGAGCTACATGAAAAGGTAACACAAGAAGCAAACAAAAATGATACTGTCGATATTGAAATGATGGATAATTATCATCATTTTTTAACTACCATTCAACAGCGAGATAACGTTTATCTCACCCATCTAGATGCTGCTAAAAAAGAAGTTATGAAAGCTCTTAGTCTTCAAGTTGTTGGTACTAAAGCTGTATCTGCATACAAAAATGTTATTATAGATTAATACATACTCTCAAAATTCTTATACCTATTTAGGTGATTATATCTATGAATAATAAAACTGTATTAATTACGGGGGCTGATGGGTTTATTGGCTCTCATTTAACCGAATTACTGGTTAAAGAAGGGTATAAAGTCAAAGCGCTTGTTCAATATAACTCTTTTACTTCTTGGGGATGGTTAGACGGACTTTCTTGTATTAATCAAATAGAGGTTATTTCCGGAGATGTTAGAGATCCTAGCTTTTGCCAAGCAATCACTAAAAATGTAGATATTGTTTTTCATTTAGCGGCTTTAATTGCTATTCCTTATTCTTATGTGGCCCCCCAAAGCTATGTTGAAACAAACGTTACAGGCACCTTAAATATATGCCAAGCCTGTAAAGATAATAATGTTGAACGAGTCATTCATACATCGACGAGCGAAGTTTATGGTACGGCGCATTATGTACCCATCGACGAGAAACATCCGTTACAAGCTCAATCCCCCTACAGTGCTTCTAAAATTGGTGCGGATGCTATGGCAATGAGTTATTTTAATGCTTTTGATTTACCTTTGACTATTGCTCGACCATTTAACACTTATGGTCCGAGGCAATCTGCACGTGCTGTTATTCCAACTATCATTACTCAAATAGCAAATGATGTTAAATCTATTAAGTTAGGTGATGTTTCACCTACTCGCGATTTTAATTATGTTGAAGATACTTGCCGTGGATTTTTGGCTTTAGCACGATCAGATAATACGATTGGTAAAACTTTAAATATTGGATCTAACTTTGAAATTAGCGTTGGCGATACGTTAAATTTAATTAAAAAAATAATGAAGAGTGACGTTGCCTTTATTCTTGATGATCAAAGACTAAGGCCTGATAAGTCTGAAGTGTTTAGGTTGTGGTGTGATAATAGTGAAATGATTAAACTTACAGGATTTAAACCGTCATATAATATTGAACAAGGTTTAGAGGCTACAATTGAGTGGTTTTCAAATCCAGATAATTTGAAAAAATATAAGCATAATATTTATAACGTGTAGTCAGTAGTCATCATTAATTCTTAAAAGGCTTTATACGAGTGAGTAATAAAAAAATAGCAGTATTTACCGGAACGCGTGCTGAATATGGTTTACTCTATTGGATCCTTAAAGGGATCTCAGCCTCAAAACATGCTGAGTTACAACTATTAGTTGGTGGAATGCATCTTTCTTCTGAGTTTGGTTACACGGTTAATCAAATTGAAAAAGATGGTTTTGATATAACAGATAAACTTGAGTTCTTACTATCTTCAGACAGTCCTGTGGGTATTTCAAAGTCTTTAGGATTAGCAGTAATAAGTGCAGCAGAGAGCTTTGCACGAAATAAACCAGATGTTGTTGTTATTTTAGGGGACAGATTTGAAGCTTTGGCCATTGCCCAAGCGGCAATGATTGCCGCTATTCCTATTGCCCATATTCATGGCGGAGAAATAACTCAAGGTGTCATTGATGATTCTGTTCGTCACGCTATTACAAAAATGTCTTATTTACATTTTACCTCAACCGAAATTTATCGTAAAAGAGTCATTCAATTAGGAGAGCAACCCCAAAATGTATTTAATATGGGAGCTCCAGGAATAGATAACATTAACAAACTAACGTTAATGGAGTTGGATGAACTCGCTAGCTCATTACAAATTCAATTAAGTCATCCATTCTTTTTAATTACCTATCATCCCGTCACTTTATTGGCAGATAAAGCCGATGAAGAACTAAAATGTTTACTGAGTGCTTTAGATAAATTTCCTCAATACCAAGTGATTTTTACTTATCCTAATGCTGACACCTACGGGCGTAATTTAATTGAAATATTAAAAGCATATCAGCAAATAAATCCCAAACGTACATTCTTGCTCGAATCCATGGGGCAATTACGTTACTTATCTGCCATGAAACTTGCTAGTTTGGTAATAGGTAATTCTTCAAGTGGAATTATTGAGGCTCCTTCGTGCAAAGTCGCAACAGTAAATATTGGCGATAGGCAAAAAGGGCGGTTATCAGCTGAAAGTGTTATTCACTGCAAAGGTGATGAAAGCTCTATTTATCAGGCTATTCAATATGCACTATCTGAAAAAATTCAAAGTACATTAGATCATGTTATTAATCCGTATGGAAATGGTCAAGCATCTGAAAAAATAGTACAGCAATTGGTTGACTGTGAATTAGTACAGCATACACAAAAAGTTTTTTATGACCTTAACTGATGATGTTTTCTTGGAATTAGATAGTGGCTTTTAATTGTGTTAGTTAAGCTTTGAGTGAATCAATGTTATTGAAAGAGATGAATTAATGGAAACAAGTAAGGTTTTAATTATTGCTGAAGCCGGTGTGAATCATAATGGTGATGAACACCGTGCTTTTGAACTTGTTGATCAAGCAGTCGCAGCTGGTGCTGACTGCGTTAAATTTCAAACATTTAAAGCTCATAACTTAGTAACGAAAACAGCTAGTTTAGCTGATTACCAAAAAGAAAATGGTGTTAAAGAAAACTCTCAATTTGCTATGTTGAAAAAGTTAGAATTAGGTTTTGATATCCATGTTAAATTGGTTGAGTATTGCCAACAAAAAAACATTACTTTTCTTTCAACAGCATTTGATTTTGAAAGCTTAGATTTCTTAATCAATGTTTTAAAATTACCTATGTTAAAAATACCTTCTGGCGAAGTGACTAATGCTCCTTTTGTATTAGCGCATGCTCATAGTGGGAAGCCGCTTATAATTTCAACCGGTATGTGTAGTTTAGATGAAGTTGCTAAAGCATTAAGCGTAGTAGCATTCGGGCTTTGTAATGTTGAAAATAATACATTAGATAATACGCCGAGTGAGAAAGCTTTTAAACAAGCCTTTGCATCAGAACAAGGTCAACGACTATTAAATCAACACGTTACCTTATTACATTGCACGACTGATTATCCTGCCGCCCCTAAAGATATTAATTTGCATGCTATGAATACACTTAAAGACTCGTTTTCAGTTAAGGTGGGCTATTCTGATCATAGCGAAGGAATTGTCGTGCCTATTGCGGCTGTGGCTAATGGTGCGTGCGTTATTGAAAAACATTTCACGACGGATAAAAATTTGCCAGGTCCTGATCATAAAGCATCGTTAGATCCCACTGAACTAAAAACAATGGTAGACGCTATTCGACTAGTAGAACAAGCGATGGGAACAGGAATTAAAGAAGCCACAACTTCAGAGCTAAAAAATAAGCTAGTCGCGAGGAAAAGCTTAGTTGCTGGGCAACGTATTAAGCAAGGGGATAAATTAACACCTGAAAATATTCATATTAAACGTCCAGGTTCTGGTAAATCACCATATGAATATTGGGATTTACTTAATACGCTTGCTACAAAAGATTATGAAATAGGCGACTTATTAATCTGAGTCGTTTTTTATAAATTTTCCTCTAAAATCTTCATCACTCTAGGTATAAAAAATGCTTAATAAATAGAATAAATGTATACCGTGTTTTATTTTCAGCGCTATACTTAAAATATTTATTAAAATCAGTGGAATAATACCTGTTCAATGATTGATATTGGTATAACTAACTCGTTATGACTGTAAATTGGTTTAGCGTGTTTATGATAAACATTGATAAAGAGGTTATATGACTCAACTTTGGAAAAACATCTTAGTTCCACCTTCTACAACGATGGAAGAAACCATTAAAGTTATTGATCTTGGTGCATTAAAATTAGCGCTAGTTGTTGATTCAGATGAAACCTTGTTAGGTGTTGTAACCGATGGAGATATCAGGCGGGCATTAATTCGACATCAAAGTATGGATACAGCCATTATCGATGTTATGAATAAAAGCCCTTTAGTTGCTGACGTAAATACGACAAAAGCACGCTTGTTATCGTTAATGAAAAAAAATTCCCTCATTGCTATTCCTTTAATTAAAAATAATAAATTAGTTGGTTTAGAAACATTAGAAAAAATTGTTTATAAACCGACTTATGAAAACCCTATATTTTTAATGGCGGGAGGTTTTGGTACCAGATTGCGCCCATTAACTAATGATTGCCCAAAGCCATTACTGAAATTGGGTGGAAAACCTATTTTAGAAACGATTATAGAAAATTTTGTCAATTCAGGTTTTCATAATTTTTATATCTCTACACACTTCCTATCTGAAAAAATAAAAGAACACTTTGGTGATGGCTCTGATTGGGGAGTCAATATTGAATATGTTTATGAGGAATCTCCTTTAGGTACAGCAGGAGCTTTAGGGTTATTGCCTGATAGTATGCCCAAATTACCTGTCATTATGATGAATGGTGACTTACTTACTAAAGTTGATTTTGAACATTTACTTTCATACCACTTAGATCAAAAATCTTTGGCGACTATGTGTGTAACTGAATATGAATATCAAGTGCCTTATGGAGTCGTAGAGTCTGTTGGAAATCAAGTGGTCAGCATGGTAGAAAAGCCACTTCAACGACATTTTATTAATGCGGGCATCTACGTAATTAATCCTGAATTAATTGCGCAAGTTGAAAAAAACCAAATCATTGACATGCCTACATTAATAGAGCAAAAAATAGCAGAAAACCACAAAGTTTCTATTTTTCCTATTCATGAATATTGGTTAGATATTGGAAAAATGAACGACTTTAATCAAGCACAAATAGATGTAAGAGATAAGTTTTAATGATACTAAAGAAACGTTTATTTGCTTTTATTGGTGCTAGAAGTGGCTCAAAAGGTTTGGTCGATAAAAACATTAAAATGTTTCATGGTAAACCCTTAATGGCATGGACGATTGAAGCTGCACTAAACTCTCAATATATTGATAAAGTGTTTGTCTCTACTGATAGTAAAAAGTACGCTGAAATTGCTAAACAATATGGTGCAGAAGTTATTGATAGACCTGAACACTTATCAAATGATGATTCCTCTTTAGCTGAAGCTCTACAACACGCTTATGAACAAATAAAAACATTACATGGAGAGTTTAATATAGCACTAAATCTGCAAGCGACGTCACCGTTAAGAACATGTAAGCATATTGACGAAGCCATTGAGCTTTATACATTGCGTGATAACGAAGAGTTACGTCTTTTTTCGTGTTATCAACTGGAACAAAAATATGCATGGATCATGAAAGGTGATAAGCAGGGTTATGCGCACTTTGTTGATAACAGTGAACAAATAAAAACGCATCATGCTCGACAAAAAAATGCTGCCATCTATATGCCTAATGGAGCTATATATATACTGCCGACGAATGATTTATCTAAGTTTTATAATGATACATCAATTCCATATGTCATGAATCAAGCAGAATCTATAGATATTGATACTATTCAAGATTTTGAGTTAGCTGAACAGGCTTTTTTAAGCATTCATTAATGAAACTTCTCAGCAGTATATTGCCCTTGTATTATCGCTAATTCTGACGTTTGATTTAATGTACCTAAAGGTAACAATGCTGGCCCTGTTGGTTCAGCTAAAAGATAGGTTGTGCCGTCTAACGTTATTGTTACTTCATCTTCTCTTGCCAATACATCTATGCCAATTAACGCATGGTTATCGATAAAAATTAACACCATTTTTATTCTTGGCATGAGGGATCTTAATATAGCTGCTGTGAGAGTCACTTTACTATCGCAATCTCCTTGGTTTTCCCACAATAGCTTTAAGGGGGGATTAAAACCTGAACCGGAAGATTCAACTCTTGAGTTTAGTGTTGAATAAGGAATATTTTGTACAAAAGCCAAAACATGATCTGTTGCTTTACGAATGTTTTGTATAGAAACCGTTTCTAAAATTAACGGTTTCATTGGTTTCAAGTCATCAGCTGATAACGAGGCAAAGGTTACATGATCAGGTTTTATTGCTTGTATATTATCGTAAGTTGTAAAGGTGTGATACCAATTAGCTTGTAGGTATTGTTGAGTAAACTCACTATGCAAAGTTAATATTTTTTCTTCGGTATCATTCACTAATGCTAGGTCGCTGCCTTTAACGGTAATGCTTCCTGCTTTCTTATCATAATTAATTTGAATGTTTGCAATAGGGTTTTTATTCAAATACCTCATGATTTTATTACTAATTTGCCGTGCAGCTAATTTAGGTTTATAGGTACGGAAGTTTCTAAACTTATTGAATAGGGCTGCCTTCTCTAACGAAAAGACTATAGATTGCGCTTTTTTCTGATGATCTTCCCATTGATAATTAAATTGGTAAAAATCACCTTTTTCTACTTTACTGAAATGAAGTTGTTTTGCTGCAGCGTTATAAGTAACACAACATAATAATATTAATATAAACAGTTGCTTGGGGTTACTCATCGTACATGTTTACTCATAACGCTATTTATCATTAATTTAAGCACTTGTTGTGATGCTAAGCAAGTCGTTATATCACGTGAAGTGTACTTTGCTTTTAATAAATATTTGGCGTAGTATTAAAACAGGTGTTTTAATTGCTTGTTTAAATATTGCGATTAATTATAAAAAACGTTTTATTTTCGGAGATGATTGTGGCTGATTACCAAGTACCTTTAAAAGATATGAATTTTTTGTTGTTTGATGTATTTAAGTCAGAAACGTTATGGCAAAACTTGCCTAAATTAGCTGATCATGTAGATCGTGAAACAACTGAAGCAATATTACAAGAATGCGCAAAAATAGCAGAACAAGAAATTGCTCCACTTTCACGAATAGGCGATGAAACAGGTGTTAATTTTAATAATGGCACAGTAACAACGGTTCCAGGTTACAAAGAAGCCTTTGCAACATACGTAGCGGGTGGATGGACTGCCTTAGGTGGTGATGTCAACTATGGAGGCATGGGAATGCCTAAAGTTGTAACAGCTTTCCACGAAGAAATGCTGTGCTCAGCCGACATATCTTTTTCATTATATCCAGGACTTACTGCTGGCGCGGGTTTATCGTTGGCTAAGCATGGTAGTGAGGAGTTGAAGGAAAAATATTTAACACGTATGTATTCCGGTGATTGGACCGCAACAATGTGTTTAACTGAATCTCATTCAGGTACCGATTTAGGTTTAATTAGAACCAAAGCAATACCTCAAGATAATGGTAGCTATAAAATCACAGGTAATAAAATATTTATTAGCGCGGGTGAGCATGATTTAGCTGAAAATATTATTCACCTTGTCTTAGCTAAGTTACCAGATGCACCAGCAGGACCTAAAGGTATTTCTCTTTTCTTAGTGCCTAAATTTAAGGTGAATGATGATGAAACCTTAGGTGAAGCGAATAATGTAACTTGTGGTTCTATTGAGCATAAAATGGGTATTCATGCTTCCGCTACCTGTGTAATGAACTTTGACGAAGCTGAAGGTTATCTTATTGGCGAAATCAATAAAGGCTTAAATTGCATGTTTACCATGATGAACTTTGAACGCATTGGCGTTGGTATTCAAGGTATAGGAGCTGCAGCTAAGTCTTATCAAAATGCTCTTGAATACGCTAAAGATCGTTTGCAAGGTCGTTCATTAACGGGTGTTAAAAACCCTGATGGCGTAGCTGATTCAATTATGGTTCATGGTGATGTGCGCAGAATGCTATTAAATATGAAAGCATTAACTGAAGGCTCAAGAGCTTTATCAACTTACATTTCAATGCAATTAGATATATCAACATACGGTGAAGGAGAGCCGCAGAAAAAAGGTGAAGCGTTAGCGGCGTTAATGACACCTCTTGCCAAAGCTTTTTTCACTGACATGGGATTTGATAGTACAGTTGCGGGTCAGCAAGTATTTGGTGGCCATGGTTTTATTCGTGAATGGGGGCAGGAGCAACTAGTTCGTGATACTCGTATTGCTCAAATATACGAAGGAACAAACGGCGTGCAAGCTATGGATTTACTCGCTCGTAAAGTTGCAGGTAGTAAAGGTGAGCTAATGAAGATCTTCCTTCAAGAGGTAAGGGATTATATTAACGCGACTAAGCATGAAAACATGAATCAATTTATTGCACCGCTTTCAACATCAATTGATGAATTAGAAGAACTCACTCATTATGTTTTAAGTGCCGCACATAAAAATCCTGAAGAATTAGGTACAGCAGCAAACGATTATTTACATGTGTTTGGTTATACAGCAATGGCTTTCATTTGGGCTAAAATGGCGGAAGAGGCTTTTAATAAAGAAAGTTCTGGCGATAGTTTTTACCAAAGCAAAATTAAAACCGCACAATATTATTTTGCAAAACTACTGCCTCGAAGAGCATCACTTATTGAATCAATAAAAGCGGGAAGTCATACCTTGTTTGATATAGAAGATGAACTTTTTTAAAAACTAAATGGTTGGTTATAATTTTAATGCTCATAAGTGATTCTTATGGGCATTTTTTATATACATTATAAACGAAGCTATGTACTCCTTAACATTGATATGCTTCTAGCCAAAAAGCGTAAATTTATTACTGTTAATACTCTTGCGAAAATAGTGTTATTAACTAATTCACTATTTGGATTAGTTAAGGGTTATACTAGCGCCCATAAATTTTATGTGAGATGTAACTTTGTTAGCGTTTTTTCGAATATTATTAGTAACCATTGCTTTGGTTTTTATATGTGTTGTTTCTTGTATTTTTTGCTTATTTAGACCTTTCCATAAAAATAATGCACATTTAACTTGTCGTTACTTAGCTAAAGTTACAACATTATTAGGTGTAGAGGTTGAAGTTAGGATCCCAGAGTCAGTTAAGCATATTGATTCTGTGGTGTATATTTGTAATCACCAGAATACTTGGGATATGTTTACGTTAGCAGGTGCTGTTAGGCCAAATACGGTAAGTGTTGGCAAAAAAAGCCTTATATGGATGCCTTTTTTTGGACAAATGTATTGGTTAACAGGTAACATTCTAATAGATCGTAAAAATAGTAATAAAGCTAAAAATACTATTGCACAAACGGCGAGTAAAATTAATGCAGACGGACTATCTGTTTGGCTTTTCCCCGAAGGTACTCGTAGTTATGGTAAAGGTATTTTACCTTTTAAAACAGGGGCTTTTAGAACAGCACAACAAGCCAATGTTCCTATTGTTCCTATTTGTGCAAGTAGTTCGGCTGATATAAAATTGAACCGCTGGAATAACGGAAAAATAATAATTCAATTTTTAGAACCTATTCACATAAATACACAAAATAGCGAGAGTATCAAATCTGTAACTCAAAAAGCCCAGCTAATGATCACTGAAAAATTTAATGAACTGAACGAAGAAGTACAACACAGTTATAGCAATGAGACTAAATAATGATTGAAGATGAATTACAACAATGGTTAACCCATACTGAAAACTTAATTGCAGATCTTATTGCAGACGAAACAAATGAAGACGTAGATCATACTATTGAACATCATTTTTCTAGTGCAAATTTTGAGTTGTTAGAAGCTGCAGCGGTAACAGCTTTTAAGAAAGGGTATGATGTAGAAGAGCCTGAAGAAGCAGAAACTGACAGTGGTGAAAAGGTATTTGCCTTTGATATTATTACAGAACAACCTCTTGAGGTAGATATCATTTCAGATGAGACTAAAATTATGTATCAGTTAGCTAAGCAGTGTAAAGTGGACTATGATGGTTGGGGTACATATTTCGAAGAATAGAATATACCAAGGAGTTATTCGATGGATTGGATTAATAATATTATAGACCCTGCGATTTTATCGCTTTTAATTCCAATTATTGCAATTGTAGGTGCGTTTAGTCTTTCTGCTTTTAAAGCACATCATAAGCATATTGAGAGAATAGAAAAAATAAAACAGGGAATGGATCCTGATTCTTAAATTTTAGATTAATATTAGTCTCACTACTGCGTTTCATGCCCCTTGATGAAGCGCTGAAATAAATATTTGCTATGGGACGAATTTTTCGTCGTATAAAGTAGTGATTTTATTACTGGGATTTGCATACATTTTTTAAGAAATAAAGGAGCTGATATTTCGCTCCTTTTTAGTTATTAATTACAGCTCATCAATCAACTTCTATGTTACCCCTACTATCAATATTCATTTTACTGAATAATTAATTTTTATACCAAACGCATTAATGAATTGACCATTTAAACGAGTACAAATGATCAATTGGTTATTGCGATTGGTATTACTCATGGAGCTTCGTAAATTCCTGAATTTCACTTCTTATCTTTTTTAACCAATAACCTCAAGTTATTGTCTTATAGCTTTTTATTTATTTTTAAATTGTATGCAATTTATTGCTAGTAATTTTTATTAAAATAGTTAACTATAAGTTCAAATTTTTAACTGCCTATGTATCCAAAACTATAGACTTGTCTATAATTAAAATAACCTAAAAGGATGTTCGCCTAGATATTTATTAGTTGTATAGCTGAAAAGTAACTCATTCAGCTAAGTAGATTAGGAACAATAATGACACATCCATCTCAACGAAAAGTTACTGTAATATATTATACTGAAGGATCGCTTGAGCTAAAACATGACGTTAAAACCTTTGAAGAAAACATGAATGGTAGGGTTATTATTCCAAATAACTTTAAAGAGAATAAATCTATTATTGCTGTATGTGATGGTGAAATAGAGATTTTAAATAAAGTAGGTGAACGTATTTTGTCAGTAAAATACACCGCCTAATCTTTAAAAATATGAAAGGTAATTGTGATGGTAAATATATAACCATAACAGTTACCTTTTTTAGTGGTTAATAACCTTTAGATTCAGTGTGAGGTGTAGTTGAGTCAGCTTCTAGTTCTTTAGGCATATAATTTTCATCATGTTTAGCTAACACCTCTGTGGCTTCAATGACATAACTATCAGTATTCAATACACCATTTGCGACAATACCTTGTCCTTCTCTGAATAGATCAGGCAATATTCCATCATACTTTACAGTAACCATAGGTTCATTTTCATCAAAAGTAATAGGCATTTTCATGTCTGCTAATTTAAACGCTATTTTTAAACTATTCTCATCTCTTTTAACGCTACCAGGTACGACTAACCCACCAATTCTTAAACGTTGTCCATCGATCGCTTTGATACCAGAACCTTCTTTACCATTATAAATTTCTGAAGGTTTGTAAAACAGATCAATGTTTTGACTTAATGCATATAACACGAGTCCTGAAACAACGCCTAAACCTATTAGGATAGAAGTGACAATAGTTAAACGTTTTTTACGGCGTGGATTCATTTTCTTCCTCGGATACAGCTAAAGGGGATAGGGATTCTTGCTTATTTTTTTGAGTTTTTTCTTGGGCGCTTTGTTGCAATTTAGCTGCTTCTTTACGCTTAATTTCTCTTAGATAACGTTGAGCAATATGCTGAACAGTTTGTTGGTGCTTTTGTTTGCTAAACACAATAAGTAATAAAATAGCTAACGCGGCAACACCATATGAAAGCCAAACGTAAAAGCCGTAACCGCCCATATCAAAAAAGGCGCTAATACTTTCAAACTGCATTATTTACCTCCTTCAGCGAGTACTAATTCTTTTACCCAAGGGCGCATACTGTTTCTTGATAAAATCTCACTTCTAAAGCGGATACACGTTATCACTATAATGAGAAAAATAAAGCCCATATAACAAAATATAAATGGCCATAGCATATCTATTGTCATAGAAGGTTTGCCCATTTTACTGACTGTTGCACCTTGGTGTAATGTATTCCACCATTCAACAGAGTACTTTATGATTGGAATATTGATAACGCCTACCAAGGTTAATATGCCAGCGGCTTTACCTGCTAACCCTTTATCCTCAAAAGCGTTATGAAGTGCTATTACACCTAAAAACAAAAATAATAAAATGAGTTGAGAGGTTAGTCTAGCATCCCAAATCCACCAAGTACCCCACATAGGTTTCCCCCACGCCGCACCAGTAACTAAAGACACAAAAGTAAACACAGCGCCAATCGGTGCTAAAGCAGCAGCAGAGGCATCAGCAAGCCTTAACTGCCAAACAATACTGCATAATGCTGCAATGGCCATCCCAACATATATTCCCATGGATAATGTTGCGGTGGGGACATGAATATAGAAAATTCTGAAACTATCACCTTGTTGATAATCTGCAGGTGAAAAAAGCAAAGCCCAAATTAAACCAACAGTAAGCAAGGCAATTGTTAAATAGCTAAACCACGGAATTAACCTACCCGTTAGGTGGTAAGTGGTTTCAGGGTTTGCGTAAGGGTGTAGCCATTTCCACATGTTAGTTTGTACTCACTTTTAAAGCTGATGATACGGCAAATGGTGCCAAGGTAAGGGTACTAAAAAATAGCGCGGCAATTATAGCAAGTTGCCCTGTAAAAGGTAAGTTCATCGACGCGCTATCAATTGCACTCGTTGCAAAAATTAATACTGGAATATATAAAGGCAAGATTAATAAACTTAACAACACGCCACCTTTTTTAATGCCTACCGTTAGCGCAACGCCTATCGCGCCAATCAAACTTAATACCGGTGTGCCTAATAAAAGCGTGAGCATTAAAGCACCATAACTGTGTTCGTTTAGGTGTAAAAGTACGGCGAGTAAAGGCGCAATAAAAATAAGAGGTAAACCGGTTAATAACCAATGTGCGGTAATTTTAGCTAACACTAAAACAAAAATAGGGTGTGGGCTTAATAACATTTGCTCTAACGAACCGTCATTGTAATCAGATTTAAACAATCGATCTAATGACAAAAGTGTTGATAACAATGCTGCAACCCAAATAATACCAGGAGCTATACGCGATAATGTATTTATTTCAGGACCAATTCCAAGAGGGAAAAGCGTAATAACAATAACAAAAAACAAGATAGGATTTAAAATGTCGTCTTTATGTCTAAACGCTATCGTGAGATCTCGTTTTAATACCAGCATAAACGCTGAACGATAAGATAAGCTATTTAAATGTTGAGTGTTATTTACCATTGATTGTGCCATTAATTGGGCCATTGCTCAGTTCTATGTATTATAAAAAACAACATTAGAAGAAACGATATTCTAGCGTGAGTTTTTTTACTCGTTCTTTAGGTAATGCTAAATCTTGATGTGTCGTTAAAATAATACAGCCTCCCTTATTAACATGAGTTAAAAATAGTGACTCTAATGCTTTTACGCCAATTTTATCTATAGCGGTAAAAGGTTCATCTAAAATCCATATAGGTGCTTTCGTTTGCCATAATTGAGCTAGAGCAATACGCCTATGTTGTCCTGCACTTAGGTGCGAAGCTAAAGAATCTTCAAAACCTAATAAGTTAACGTCTTTTAATGTGTCTTCTGCCAAGTTAGGGTTTAAACCTTGTAATGCCAGATTAAATGCTAGGTTTTCTTGAGCCGTCATTTCGCCTTTTACACCGGGAAGGTGACCTAGATAAAGTAAGTTTTGATGATAATCTTCACGAACTTTTTGAATGTCTTTTTCATTAAAATAAACAGTACCATCATACGGTACAGATAAACCCGATAAGATACGTAATAAGCTAGTTTTTCCTGCTCCGTTAGGGCCTTCAACTTGAATAATATCACCTGAATAAGCGTTTATATTTAACGCTTCAAATAAAATACGATCCTCTCTAATGCATGTCAGCATTTTGGCTGATAACAAAGGAGTTGAAGTGGTTTTATGAGTTGTTTGCAAGAAAAAATCCAAATAAAAAACGTTATACGAAGCGAGTATAACCTAATGTTTATACTTTAAAATTGATATAGAACAACTTCGATTTATGCGCATTATCATACTATATCGGCATGTAATTCAACAGTTCGAAATAATATTGAAGATTCACACTAACTTTAATGATTAATAATATGGGTTGATGCTAGAATAACGCCAATTTTTAGGTTTAAAAAAACTCAAAAATAATATATTGCATGGGCTATTTGTCATAACTTATTACACTTTTTGTGCCTGAAAATGATAAATACATTCTAAAATACGCATTCAAATGAATAATGTTATTAAAAATTAATTGAATAGCCCCACCTTTATTCGACTTTACAGCAAAGATCGAGAAAGAAAGATAAATCCGGAGAAATAAATGATACCTGAGTTAGGGCACTTCGCTCTCATAATTGGTTTAGCCTTTGCTATTTGTTTAAGTATTGTGCCTTTAGTTGGCATAGCAACTAAGCACCAACAGCTTATAACTTATGCTAAACCGCTAACGTTTGGTATGTTTGCTTTTATTGCTATTAGTATTATTACTTTGGGTTATAGCTTTGTAACCGATGACTTCTCCGTACTTTATATTGCAAGCCATTCAAATAGCCATTTGCCTTATTATTTTAAAATAAGTGCGGTGTGGGGCGGGCATGAAGGTTCATTATTGCTTTGGGTTTTTTCTTTAGCCGCTTGGACAGCCGCAGTTGCTAAATTTAGTGATGGTATTGAAGACGCGTTTATTGCACGCGTTTTAGCTGTGTTAGGCATGGTTGTGGTTGGTTTTGCGGTATTTACTTTATTAACTTCAAATCCATTTGAACGTTTATGGCCTAATGTGCCTGTAGAAGGGCGTGACTTAAATCCTTTATTACAAGACGTTGGTTTAATTATTCATCCGCCATTATTATATTTAGGCTACGTTGGTTTCTCTGTGTCTTTTGCTTTTGCTGTAGCGGCTTTAATGTGCGGTAAGTTAGATGCGGCTTGGGCTCGATGGGCTAGACCTTGGACCGTTGGAGCATGGGTTTTCCTAACTTGTGGTATTGCTTTAGGTAGTTGGTGGGCTTATTACGAACTCGGTTGGGGCGGATGGTGGTTTTGGGATCCAGTTGAAAACGCTTCATTTATGCCTTGGTTAGTGGGAACGGCACTTATTCATTCGTTAGCGGTTACTGAAAAACGAGGAGCTTTTAGAAACTGGACTGTTTTATTAGCTATTTTTGCGTTTAGTTTAAGCTTGCTGGGAACATTCATCGTTCGTTCTGGAGTTATTACCTCTGTTCATTCGTTTGCAGCAGATCCAGGGCGTGGATTATTTATCCTCATGTTATTAGCTATAGCTGTTGGAGGCTCCTTAACATTATTTGCTATAAGAGCTTCAAACGTTGCAAGTTTTAGCCGTTTTGCTTTTTATTCAAGAGAAACAGCATTACTTATTTGTAACGTTATTCTTGTTATTGCTGCTGTTACTGTGTTACTCGGTACTTTATACCCATTACTCGTTGATGCCTTAGGTTACGGTAAAATTTCTGTTGGGCCCCCTTATTTTAATGCGGTATTTGTTCCAATAATGAGTTTACTCTTTATTGTTATGGGTATTGGCCCGCTTATTCGATGGAAAAAAGCTAAAAAAGGTGAATTACGTAAACAATTATTTTCTCCATCAATTATTAGTATTGTTATTGGTATAGCTTTTCCTTTCCTATATGCCGGTGAGTTTAATGCTTGGATCACTATGGGGATTACATTAGCCTGTTGGGTTGAGCTCGTGGTATTGAAAGACTTATACAACAGAGCGAAAGGCCCAGATGGAAAATTATCAATATCTAGGATCAGCTTAAGTCAAATTGGTATGACATTAGCCCATAAAGGTATTGCTATCGCTATTGTAGGTGTAACGCTTGTTTCTACTTATGAAACCGAAACCAATGTGAAAATGTCACAAGGTGAAAGTGCACTTATTTCAGGATACGAAGTTAAATTTAACGGTGTTAAAGACGTAAAAGGTCCTAATTACTCGGCGGTGCAAGGCCAAATTGAGGTTTATAAAAATGGTGACTTTGTTAGCTTGTTACAGCCTGAAAGACGTACTTATTTAGTACAAACTATGGGAATGACTGAGGCAGCAATAGATCCCGGTTTGTTTAGAGACGTTTATGTTGCTCTGGGTGATCCATTACCAAATAATGCTTGGGCGGTACGCGTACATTACAAACCTTTTGTAAGGTGGATTTGGTTAGGCGCTATTTTCATGGCAGTAGGTGGCGTACTTACCATGTTAGATAAACGATATCGTAGAAAAAAAACAGTGAAAACAAAATCTTCGAGCTCAGAAAATAGCGAAATTCAGAGTGCAAAACCAAATTTAGCAGGAGCAGAGTAATGGGTAAGTTAATTCGATTTATTCCTCTTATATTGTTTGTTGTATTGGGTGTGGTTTTATATCGCGGGTTGTCGTTAAATCCGACTGAACTGCCTTCTGCTTTGGTTAATCAGCAATTTCCTGAATTTTCGTTATATGGTGTTAACGATGAGAAAACGTTGAAAACCAATGCAGATTTTAAAGCCGGTATTAAATTGGTTAATGTATGGGGAACGTGGTGTCCGTCGTGCAGAGCTGAGCATGAGTATTTACTAAAACTTTCTAAAACTGATCGCTTTACTATCTATGGTTTGAATTATGACGATGAAAGAGCAGCCGCTCAAAAATGGTTAGCTGCTTTAGGTAATCCTTACCAGTTTTCATTGTTTGATGAATTAGGCAAGTTAAGTATTAATTTAGGTGTGTACGCCGCACCTGAAACTTTTGTTATTGATCATAACAATATTATTCGTAAGCGTTTCGCTGGCCCCTTAAATGCCAATATTTGGCGTCATGAATTTGAGCCACTTATTGTGCAAATTGAATCTGAACAACAAGCGGGGAGATAGTTATTATGATCACCAAATTTTTAGCCTCATTAGTTTTAAGCATTACATTAACTTGTGCTTTTATAACAACTTCTATTGTGCATGCTAGCCCTGTTGATACATACGAATTTAAAGATGAAGTGACTAAAATACGTTTCAACGATTTAACCAAAGAGTTGAGATGTCCTAAATGTCAAAATCAGAATTTAGCTGACTCTAACTCACCTATTGCAGCTGATTTGCGTAGAGAAGTTTATGATTTACTTGAGCAAGGAAAAGCAGACAGTGAAATTGTTAATTTTATGGTAGCTCGATATGGCGACTTTGTATTATATCGCCCGAGAGTGAACAGCCTTACGTATATTTTATGGTTTGGTCCTGCGCTATTATTACTTATTGGTGTAATAGTTGTAGTGATGATTATTCGTAAAAAGCCGCAAGCTACAGTTGAAAAAACACTTTCTACTGAACAGCAAAGCAAACTTGATAACATACTAAAAGACAAATAAATTCATGCCAGAACTCATTATATTAATTGTTGCTTTTCTTCTCCTTATACTCGTTGTTATTTGGTGGCATTTTATTAAACAAAATAACAACGTGACTATTGTCAATAACTCACAACGTGACGATACTAATGTTAGGTTATATCACGAACATAAAGCTGAAATTGAAAACGATTTTAAACAAGGCAGTATTGATGATGAAAATTACCAATACTTAATTGCAGAATTAGATAAAAGCTTATTACAAGATATAGAAGAAAATAAGAAAGCTTCAGCTGAAGACGTGATTGAAAGCAAAACTATTTCGGTTATTTGGCCAATAATATTAACACTCTTTGTTTTGACCTTTAGTTTTGTTATGTACAACCATAATGGCGCTTACGAGCAACTGAGTCAGCCATTAAACAGTAACCAACATGCTGGTGCTGAAATGAGCGAGCAAGATCAAGCACAACAAATAATTGCTCAAATCAAATCCCTGATCGATTTAACAGTAAACGAACCTGATAATTCAGACGCTTGGTATGGCTTAGGTCAAGCCTTTATCAATATTGGTGAATTCGACAAAGCGATAGAGTCGTTTGATCAAGTTATTCGCATTGAAGGTGAATCTGCTGAGTTATATGGTGCTAAAGCTCAAGCTTACTACTATAAAGACAATCAAACTATCTCAAGTGATGTGCAAGAGTTTATTGATAAAGCGCTAGCATTAAATCCTGCTGATGCTTCAACCAATATACTCATGGGTATGCATAATTTTATGAAGCAAAATTATGCAATAGCGATTAAACATTGGGAAACGGTTATTAATGCCGGTAAACCGAATGTAAATACACAAGCGCTTAGTGAGGCGGTAGCTGAAGCTAAAAACAGGTTATTACAAGCCGCTAATGGACAAGGTATGGAACAAAGTCATCCTGTTTCAACAAATAACGATCAAACTGATACAGGGCCACAGTTAACAGTTAATGTTGATATAAGTGAAAATATTAAAGAACAACTGATCCAAGGTGAAGATAAGGTCGTATTTATCTACGCAGTATCATCAGATGCTAAACATGGCAGAATGCCTGTTGCCGCGGTTAAAATGAAAGCAAGTGATTTACCTGTAACTGTTGTGCTAAACGACAGTAAAGCAATGTCGCCACAAGCTAAAATTAGTGATGTTCCTGCCGTTAATATTTACGCGGTAATTTCTGCTAGTGGCAGTGTGGGTACTAAATCTGGCGACTTTAAAGCGGAACGGCTAAATACTGATGTGTTATCAACCGAACCCGTATCATTATTGATTGATACCATTGTTCCTTAACGAGTGTTTAGATAAATATTATGTCGAGATTTTTAGGCCGCAGTAAAGAACTTCACGATAAGAAAGCGAAAATAGGTGTGCTAGTGACTAATTTAGGTACACCTGAAGCGCCAACAGCTTCAGCATTAAGAACTTATTTAAGGGAGTTTTTATCTGATCCTCGTGTAGTAGAAATACCTAGAATATTATGGATGATTATTCTACACGGTATCATTTTACGTATTCGACCTAAAAAATCCGCCGCTTTGTATAAAAGTATTTGGACAGAGCAAGGCTCACCACTTATGGTGATCAGCGAAAAACAAAAAAGTAAAATTGAAAATGCGTTAACAGAAAAATATGGCGACAAGGTAACCGTTGCTTTGGCTATGCGATATGGTAATCCCTCAATTGAAAATGCCTTAAATACGATGCAGCAATCAGGTGTTAACGATATTATTGTATTACCTTTATATCCTCAATATGCAGGCCCTACAACAGCCTCAACATTTGATGCCGTTGTTAAAACACTTCAAAAGTGGCGTTGGATCCCAAGTTTACGTTTTATTAGCGGATACCACGACAATCCTAAATATATTCAAGCGCTTAAACATAGCGTAACTGAGCATATTAAATTATACGGTAAACCCGATAAGCTCATACTTTCATTTCATGGTATGCCTAAATACTTTTTAGAGCAGGGCGACCCTTATTATTGTTTTTGTAGTATGACCACGCGTTTATTAACAGAGTCTTTAGGTTTTGATAAAGATGACTTTGTAATGACCTTTCAATCGCGTTTTGGTAAAGCTGAATGGCTACAGCCGTACACTGATGTAACTTTAGAAAAACTAGCTAAAGAAGGCCATAAGCATGTTGCCATAATGAGTCCTGCTTTTAGTGCTGACTGCTTAGAAACATTAGAAGAGTTAGAGCATGAAAACCGAGCTGTTTTTATAGACGCTGGCGGTGAAACTTACCACTACATTCCTGCACTCAATGATGACGAACTTCATATCGAAGCTTTAGTTGATGTTATTAATGCTTCTATGCCTATTACCAAGTAAAAACGCATTTTGAGTATGCATCTACTTGGTAAAGGCTTTCTGAGTTTTAATGAATAACGGTTTAATCTCAATTTAGGCTACTTATCTAAAATTTTCGTTATTTGTTTTTCAAGTGCTTTAAGTTCTATTTTGTATTGATTCATGGGTAAACCAACAGGAAGTTTAGGGCGTGTGTGTCCTGTATAAGTTAACCACGCATCTCGAGTTAACTGCATTTTTTTGTTTGTTAGTGTAAGTAATTTTTGTGGTGATTTACTTAAGGTTTCAGCTAAAGATAGTGAGTTAGAAATATGTTGTTGATTCATTATAATTTTTTCGGGCTCAAAATAATTCATAATTAAGTCAGTTAAAAACCAGTATCCTTCGTCAATCATATGAATACCGTCATGTTGATAAAAATAATCAGGTTGGTCTTTTCTTAACGTTATAATTTGCCTGTTCATTTCGTTGTATAGGTCAATCACATGCCAACCATCTACTCTTTTTTGTAATAACCAATTAGAAAAAGATCTTAAGACTTTATCATTATAATCAAGGGCATCTATGCTCCCTTTTTGATGGTCATACATAGGCGGGGTTATATAAACTGCAGGAATATTGCGTTCGCTAATGGCTTTGTTTAACGCTAAATAACCTTGTTGGAAGCGTTTATCTTTTTTGTCGTTAAACGACTGGTATATACCACAGTTAATACCATACATAGCAATAATAAGATCAGGTTGTGTTTTATCTAAAACTGATATTAAACGGTCATGCACATACGGGCGAGGAAATGTACCGTTTGCATGTCCTGCTTCGCTTAACCCTGTAATCGTTTCGCTTGGTAAACCGACATTAATAATTTCGAATACTTTGTTCGGATAGAGCTTTTTTAACCATAACTCCGTATTAACAACCATACCGCCTTGAAAAGTAATACTGTCTCCAAGAAACACAATTCGTTTAGCTTGTTCAATAGAGGGCGCTTTTATGAATGATTTTGATGTAGATGGCTTTTGTATGGAAGTACAGCCAAAGCTGAACATTATCATAAACACATACATTAAAAATATTTTGAAGAAATATTTCATGCTGAATTCTTTATATGGATTTTATTAATTCATTCTATATGTAAACTCTGTTGTTTGTATATGATGTTTCGTATTGTTAGATAATTTGATTGGTAACGGGTATAGATTGTTATTAGACGAAGTAATTTGATGAGGAGGAACAAATAAAAAAGGTGAATCATTTCTGATTCACCTTTTTCGAATTTGTTTTAAGTGTTTAACTTAAAGAGCTGTTACGTTTTCAGCTTCAGGGCCTTTTTGGCCTTGTTTAACTGTAAAAGATACTGCTTGGCCATCAGTTAAAGTGCGGAAACCGTCACCTTGGATAGCGCTAAAATGAACAAAAACGTCAGGGCCGTTTTCTTGCTCAATGAAACCGAATCCTTTAGATTCATTAAAGAATTTTACTTTACCTGTTACTGAGTCAGACATACTTACATTTCTCACAAAAAATAGTTTAAAAACAGCCAAATGGCTACATACGGAGTAAATGCTCTCTACCTCAAAGTACAGACAGAGAAAGGTTTCCAATAACACAATAAAAGCGTTTAGGACAATCAACTATTACTAGCTAACCTTTCCTTCTTCCGAAACGCAAAAACTCAACGCGACAACATGTTATCACAAAGGTTCCCATTAATCTTTACTTTTTTATGACAAAAAAAAGCCAGCTAAGATGCTGGCTTTTAACAACTTTTTTACAAAAACGTATAGAGTTGTGTACGTTTATAACGCTTCGATTTGAGTAACTTGTTCTTGAAGCTTTTCAAGTGCTGACTCAGCTTCAGCTAATTTAGCTTTTTCTTTATTGATAACAGCTTCTGGGGCTTTACCAACAAATTTCTCATTACTTAATTTACTTCTTGTTTTATCCGCTTCTTTGTTCAGCTTCTCAATTGATTTAGTTAAGCGTGCTATTTCAGCATCTTTATCAATTAAACCTGCCATTGGAATAAGAACAGATAAATCACCAACAACCGCAGTAGCAGATAAAGGGGCTTCGTCATTGTCAGTCAATACAGTAATGCTTTCTAATTTTGCCAATGCACTTAAGAACTGCTGATTTTCATCGATACGACGTTGATCATTTGCACTTACGTTTTTAACTAACACAGGTAATGACTTACTTGGTGAAATGTCCATTTCGCCACGAATATTACGAATAGCAACAATGAACTGTTTAACCCACTCTAAGTCATCTATCGCTTGTTGATCGCATAGGTTTTCATCAAACACAGGGAATGACTGAACCATAATGCTATTACCTAATTGACTACCGTTATTTTCGATAAAGTTAGTTAATGGCACAACACGTTGCCAAATAGTTTCAGTAATATAAGGCATTATTGGATGCATTAAACGTAATAAGCTTTCCAGTACATTAACTAAAGTATGACGAGTTGCACGCTGCTGGGCTTCGTTTCCTTTGAAAAATACAGGCTTAGTGAGCTCTAAATACCAATCACAGAATTGATTCCATGTGAATTCGTATAGCGCTTGTGATGCTAAATCAAATCTAAAGGTTTCAAAGGCTTCATGTACCGTTTTAACCGTTTGTTGAAATTGACCTAAGATCCAACGATCGGCTAATGAAAACTCCATTTCCGCATTACTGTCTTTACCACAGTCATGCTCTTCGGTATTCATTAATACATAACGGCTGGCGTTCCATAATTTGTTAGTGAAATTACGGTAACCTTCAAGGCGTTTCATGTCCCAGCTAATATCGCGACCAGTAGTTGCAACAGAGGTTAAGGTAAAACGTAACGCGTCAGTACCATGTGCTTCAATACCATTAGGAAATTCTTTTTTGGTTAGCTTAGCTATTTTAGCGGCTAACTTAGGTTGCATCATGTTGCCAGTACGTTTCTCTAATAATTCATCTAAAGAAATACCATCAATCATGTCTAAAGGATCAATAACATTACCTTTAGATTTACTCATTTTATCGCCATTTTCATCGCGAATAAGGCCGGTAACATACACTTTTTTAAATGGAACTTGTGGTTTGCCACTTTCATCTTTGTTGAAGTGCATGGTCATCATGATCATACGAGCAACCCAGAAGAAAATAATATCAAAGCCTGTAACTAACACATCTGTTGAGTGGAAGTTTTTTAAGTCTTCAGTGTTTTTTGGCCAACCTAATGTAGAGAAGGTCCATAACGCAGATGAGAACCATGTATCAAGTACGTCGTTGTCTTGTTTTAAGCTGATATCTGCTGGAATGTTGTGTTTAGCTCTTACTTCTTCTTCTGTTCTGCCAACATATACATTTTCGTTTTCGTCATACCAAGCTGGAATTCTATGTCCCCACCAAAGTTGACGAGAGATACACCAGTCTTGAATGTCTTTCATCCAAGAAAAGTACATGTTTTCGTATTGTTTAGGCACAAACTCAATTTCACCTGACTTAACCGCATCTACTGCAGGTTCAGCTAAAGGTCCGGCTCTTACGTACCATTGGTCAGTTAATAGTGGTTCAATAATTACACCAGAACGATCGCCATATGGGGCCACTAAATCGTGCTCTTTAACTTCTACTAATAAGCCTAGTTCATCAAACTTTTCAACAATGGCTTTACGTGCAACAAAACGGTCTAAGCCTGCAAATTCAGCGGGTAAAGCAGTATCGTAAGCATCGCTTACTTCGCCCGTTCCGTTATAAACTTCAGCTTCTGCTAAAATTTCTGCATTTTTATTTAATATATTGATAAGTGGTAGGTTATGACGTTTACCTACTTCATTATCGTTAAAGTCGTGAGCTGGCGTTATTTTTACACAACCCGTGCCTTTTTCCATGTCAGCATGATCATCGCCAACAATAGGAATTAAACGATTAACTAACGGTAATAAAATATGCTTACCGATAAGATCTTTATAGCGTTCGTCTTTAGGGTTAACAGCTACGCCAGTATCACCAAGAACAGTTTCTGGTCGAGTAGTCGCTACAACTAAGTAGTCTTTACCCTCGGCAGTTTTTTCGCCGTTGGCTAATGGGTAACGTAAGTACCACATATGGCCTTTTTTATCTTTATTCTCAACTTCAAGATCTGAAATAGCCGTATGGAATTTAGGATCCCAGTTAACGAGTCTTTTACCACGGTAAATCAAGTCATCTTCAAATAATCGTACAAAAACTTCTTGTACGGCTTCAGACATACCATCGTCCATAGTGAAACGTTCGCGTGACCAATCGATAGAATTACCTAAACGGCGCATTTGCTTACCAATAGTGCCGCCAGATTCTTCTTTCCATTCCCAGACTTTGTCGATGAAGGCTTCGCGCCCGTAATCGTGGCGTGTTTTGTCTTCTTCTGCCGCTATTTTACGTTCAACTACCATTTGTGTTGCGATACCTGCATGGTCACAACCCGTTTGCCAAAGGGTATTTTTGCCTTGCATACGCTGATAACGAATTAACGTATCCATTATGGTTTGTTGAAATGCATGACCCATGTGCAAGCTACCCGTCACATTCGGTGGTGGAATAGCAATACAGTAGCCGTCACCTTCGCCTGTAGGGCTAAAGTAACCTTGGTCTTCCCAACTTTTATAAAGGGATTGTTCAATGTCAGAAGGAGTAAATGTTTTTTCCATCAGAATTTCCGTAAGAAGAGTGTCTTATAACTCGCTTTAGTTAAACATCGAGTTAAGTATTAATTTAAGTAATAACAGGGGCTGGTTGGCTTTCAACTAAAAATCCCCATTGCTTACAAGTTCTGTATCTGTCTCGAGCTTGCTGCTTTAATAATTCGTTTGTTGGTACAAAATCAACTACCGTTGAAAAATTATTCGTAAAATTAGGCACTGTAGTGGTTAAGTTAATAAGAACAGGGCGCCTAGTTGTTGGATTTTGCCAGCTAATTTCAACTGGAGAACCACCTCTTGGGCCTTCACCGACTAAATTATGAGCCACAAATGAATGAGGCTCAAAAGCCCATAACATTTCGTCAATATTATGAGCTTGTGCTTGATCTTGCGTATAAATAAACACTTTTTGGTTTTGTCTGTAAAAATAGGCAGCTTGCAAACAGGCTTGATGAATTAACGAGTTTGACTCGATATCAACAGTTGTATCGTTATGTACTGGCTCTTTAGAAGTGTTTTCTACTTCGGGAAGCACATAAAACATGACTTTTGTTTGCATTTAAATTACCGAATAGCTGTTAAATAATAACCTTAAGTAAAGCTAGCCGTATTCAACAACTAGCTTTAGGTTTATTCACCTTGTTCTGTACCTGATTTATTTAATAAATATTGCGTTAGCATACTTACAGGTCTGCCTGTTGAGCCTTTGTCTTTACCGCCGCTGCGCCATGCTGTACCAGCAATGTCTAAATGTGCCCAGTGGTATTTTTTAGTAAAGCGAGATAAGAAACAACCTGCAGTAATAGCACCCGCACCTTTGCCGCCTATATTGGCTAAATCTGCAAAAGGGCTTTCAAGTTGTTCGTAATATTCTTCCCATAAAGGTAAGCGCCATGCTCTATCGCCACTTTGCTCTGAAGCGTTAAGTAGTTCGTGAGCTAACGGATTATGTGTACTCATTAATCCTGTTGCATTTTTACCTAAAGCCACAACACAAGCACCTGTTAATGTCGCAACATCAATAACGGCTTCTGGGTCAAAACGTTCAACGTAAGTTAAGGCGTCACATAATACTAAACGGCCTTCAGCATCGGTATTTAATACTTCAACGGTTTGGCCTGACATAGTTGTTAATATATCACCAGGTCGATAAGCATTACTGCCTGGCATGTTTTCACACCCAGCAAGTACACCAATAACATTAATCGGTAAGTTTAATTCAGCAAGAGAGTGCATAGCACCTAAAACACCTGCAGCACCGCCCATGTCGTATTTCATTTCATCCATGCCTGCGCCGGGTTTTAATGAAATTCCACCACTATCAAAAGTTAAACCTTTACCTACTAATACAACAGGAGCTGAATCATCACCCGCGCCATTGTATTTAATGATGCTCATTAACGATTCGTTTTCTGAACCGCGACCAACGGCAAGGTAAGAACCCATGCCAAGTTCTTCCATTTCTTTTTCATCAACAACGGTTATTGTAATTTTTTCGTAATCGTTATCTAAAATACGTGCTTGTTCTGCTAGATAGGCTGGATTACAAATATTAGGTGGCATATTGGCTACATTTTTACAGGTAGAAATACCTTCAGCAATCGCTAAACCATGTGCTACTGCACGCTCTCCTAGAGGCAGTTCACGTCGAGTAGGAACGTTAAATACTATTTTACGTAGTGGGCGACGGGCTTCTGCTTTACGCGTTTTTAAACTGTTAAAGCTGTATAAACAATCTTGAGTTGCTTCAATCGCTTGGCGAACTTTCCAGTAAGTATCACGACCTTTAACATGCAGCTCAGATAAGAAGCATACAGCTTCCATTGAACCAGTTTCGTTTAAGGTGTTAATTGTTTTACTGATAATTTGACGATATTGACGTTCGTCTAATTCACGCTCTTTACCACAACCAACCAATAACACACGTTCACTTAATACGTTAGGAACATGATGAAGTAATAGCATTTGCCCAGACTTACCTTCAAGGTCGCCTCTACGTAACAAATTACTAATATAACCTTCGCTTATCTCGTCAAGTTGTTCAGCTATTGCAGATAAACGACGTGGTTCAAATACACCAACTACAATACATGCACTGCGTTGTTTTTCTGGGCTACCACTTTTTACACTGAACTCCATGGGTTCTCCTAATTGGCTATTATAAACGCTATTTTTAATTAAAAATGGTCGTTTAAACTGCTTAAAACATTAAATAATAAGGAAGATTACTTTTAAATCTATTCGCCTAAAGGCTATAATCGTCGCTGGCTTCAACAACATTATGCTTCTAGTGCACTTATTATTTAGTATGAAAACAACCAGTTTACTTAAAAATAGTGCGATTGTCAGAAAAAAACTAAGTTTTTATAGGATCTATTTGTGATTATTTTTCGCTATTTATTAAAAGAAGTCGCTAAAACGCAGCTTGCTGTATTTTTTGTACTGATGGCGATATTTATTAGTAACAAATTTGTACGTGTTTTGGACGATGCGTCTGAAGGTGGAATTCCTGGTCATTTAGTTATGATTTTCATTGGTTTAAAGGTGCCTGATTTAGCTGGAATGATTTTACCTTTGAGTTTATTTTTAGGGATTTTATTAGCTTATGGCAGGATATACGCTGACAACGAAATGGCGGTATTACATGCCTGTGGTGTGAGCGAATGGTATGTTGTTAGAGTTACGCTTATTCTTGGTTTGATCACCGCAATCGTTACGGGCGCTTTCACCTTATATTTATCACCATTTGCTTCTGAATACGAATACCAAGTTAAAGAAGATTTGGCGGCTGATTCTGGTTTAAGTTCGTTAACCGCAGGGCGGTTTCAAAAAACAGGTAACGAAAAAGCTGTGGTATTTATTCATGATAAAGACCGAGAATCTGGTGCTTTAAAAAAAGTATTTGTTGCTCAATTACCTGATAAAGAACATACCGCTGATAGTATAATTAACTCGAGTTTAGTTTATGCAGCTCAAGGACAAGTCATAGAAGAAGATACCGGCTCTCAACGACTTGTATTAACCGATGGTATTCGATACCAAAATGACGTTAAAAATAAAGAATTTCGAGAAGTCGCTTTTGGCAAATATTATATCCAGATACAAGATCAAAAAGTTGAGCATAAACGTCGTAAATTAAGTGCTATACCAACAGATAAATTATTAATTACTCAAGATGAAGAGTTTCAAAACGAATACCGTGCTGAAATGCAATGGCGAATGGCTTTTCCTATTGTATGTTTAGTGGTTACATTAATTGCTGTGCCACTGAGTACCGTTAATCCACGACAGGGCAAGTTTGGTAAAATGATCCCAGCGTTGATCTTATTTTTAAGTTATTTCTTATTATTAACGGCTTCTCGTTCAGCACTTGAAAGCGGTGCTATTCCTAATGTTATTGGTTTATGGCCAGTACACTTTTTAGCCTTTGTTTTAGGTGTTATTTTATTACTTCAAAATAGAGCGTCAGGACTAAAATTAAAATCACTTTTACCTTCTTTTCCACGTAAAAAAGCAGCTCAATAATGAAAATTCTTGATATATACATCGGTAAAATAATCGCATCGACTACCGCGACTACATTAGCGGTATTTGTAAGCTTAAGCGGTATTATTAAATTTGTAGAACAAATGAAAGCTGTTGGACGTGGTAATTATGACTTATCGCACGCGGCGCTTTATGTGTTGTATGCTATTCCCAGAGATATCGAAATATTTTTCCCGATGGCAACTTTGATTGGTGGCTTAATTGGTATTGGCTCACTTGCGAGTAATAGTGAATTAGTGGTTATGCAGGCTGCGGGCTGGTCGCGTTTAGATATTATTAAATCAGTAATGAAAAGCGCTGTTATTATGATATTGATTAGCATGGCAGTAGGCGAGTGGTTAGCACCAAGAGGTGAAGCAGCTGCGCGTGAAGTAAGAGCACAAGCCATATCAGGCGGTAGTTTAGTTTCTTCTAAAAACGGTGTTTGGGCAAAAGATGGTGACTATTTTGTTCATATCGGTGAAATTAAAGAACACGGTGAACTCACTAACATTCAAATTTATAAATTTAATAACAAACTTAAACTTTCTAGTTGGTTAGCTGCCGAAAGAGCACTTTACAAAACCGATGCTTGGGAGTTAAGCGGTGTAGTAGAAACCTTTGTAACTGATAACAATATATCATCTGAAAAGTTAGCGACAAAAGCATGGGATTCATCATTAACACCCGATAAATTAGGTGTTATTACGCCAGAGTCTTTATCTATTAGTGGCCTGTCAGACTACTTACAATATTTGGAAGATAACGATCAAGACTCAAGCCGATACTTGCTCGCCTTTTGGCGAAAAATAGTTCAACCCATTACTGTAGCTGTTATGTTATTGGTGGCATTGTCGTTTATTTTTGGCCCATTACGTTCTGTTTCTATGGGCGCACGAATAATGATGGGGGTTGCAACAGGTATACTCTTTTATATCAGTAACGAAGTGATGGGCTCAATGAGTTTAGTGTATCAATTACCGCCTATACTTGGCGCTGTGATGCCAAGCATAATATTTGTGAGTATTGCGCTGTACTTGATGCAGCGAAAACCAAATTAAATATCCATTAAGTAGGGCTAAATGTTTTTAGCTCTACTCACTTCAATAGGTAATAAAACCACCTCAGTTTGTGTAAAACGGTCTTGCAAGCTTAACTTGTTTTTTCTATCAAATATAACGGCCAAATTACCTAATCCCATTAATGTGGGTAACAATCTTTTAATGCCTGTTGTTTTAGAAATTAGCGAACCATCTTGATTTTGAACACGTAAACGCCATGCTTTCATACCAATAGTTTGACCACTTCTCGCCCAAAACCATACAAAGAAAAAAGCCACCCAAAAGAAATTCCAGAGATATATTAAACTGCTATATAAAAAGGAGTTTTCTTGTACATCAATCAAGTGCTCATATTCACCCATATCAATAAACCCCAAATGGTTAAAAAAGATAAAAATACAGAATGAGATCAGTCCAGCAACCATATAAACCGCTACAGCAGTTAAAAAATCGTATACCCAACAGGCAACGCGGCGTCTAAAGCCCGCACGAGGGAAGTCGTTATAATTAATTGAATTCATGAGAACACCTTTGAATATTTCGAATAGTTTACCAAAGTGTGTTGTTAAATCGCATTATTTTTTAGAGGATATTTATTAACGGTTAAATAAACAACATCTAAACACATTGTTTTATAAAAACTATTGCTAACACGGTGTTTTTTCGTATAATGCCGACCTCTTAATAATTTCATTGAGAAGTTGTTAAGAAAGAGTTTGTAAAGAAATAGGCTTTTACGTAAAAGATCATTTCTTTGTAAACTCACGTTTACTTCCCTTCATGCCGGTGTGGTGGAATTGGTAGACACGACGGATTCAAAATCCGTTGCCTTCGGGCGTGACGGTTCAAGTCCGTCTTCCGGTACCATTCTTTGCAAGAGACATTAAGCCGACCTAGAGTCGGTTTTTTTGTGTTTGAGATATAGTTAATTTATAGAATTAAAACCAATTTGAAGTCGCTTCAAATAATCATTCATCCCATGGAGGTCGATTGTATTTACCTTCAGCTCGCATTCTTTTTGTTTTCAATGGCTCTTCACTAACCGTGTTTTGCGGCGTTTTACTCTTTTCCTTGACGTGGTTTTTGTAGGCTCTTCGAGCGGCAGCCTTGCTTTCGAAACCTTTATGCTTGCATCCTGAGTAACCGTGAACTTGTTTATTAGTATCTTCCCAGTTGTCGTAAATGCCGGGTTGGCGGCCTTCGAAAACAACATAAGCTTTAAATCTGCTAAAATGGGTGTGTTAGAAAAATCACTTGCCATTAAAAACCACTGCAGTCCTTAGCAAAAAACAGCCTTAATGCGTATCTAAATCCGACTAGTCAATCAGAATAATAGGGCGTGACGAAGGATTCACATATTGCGTATTGATTACGCGATAGATAGGTAATTGTTCATTCACAATATGTTTATTAGACAACAAACGGTCGGCTCGTTTGATGCGATGTTTTTCATATGCTGAAGATGAAATCCTACGTCAGAGGTTACACTGGCTGTAGCTCCATTTAACAAACTGCTCACACAACTCGTTAATGACGCTCGTCTAACTTTATGCATTTTAGGCGTGACAGCTGTAAGAAATTTCTTCAAAATAACAACTTCATTCATGGTATTAGTCTTTAGTGATGTTTGGCGATTGATCTGATCACCAAATACCTTGAATGTTCCAAATTATTTTAACAATGACTCACCACCTTATTTCGTGGGGATACCTCAGACCCTGATCCCAGATACTTTAACCTCAGATACTTTTGACATTGATAAATCTTAAATAACAAGAGCAAGCAATGCATGCTCTTGTTTAAATAATGATTATCTTTGGCCTAACATACTCTCCTTATTTAAACACATATACGCCGGTAAAGCCTTGGGTACTACAATTACCATGATAATTGGCAATTGTGACAATACTGCCATTTATCATCGCCATTTGGAGTTGCGTTACAAATACTCTACCTACAGTATCATCCAAATCGTAACCATTAGAGTGAGCATTAAGATTATGCCTCTGTGTTAGGTCATTAACTGGCGATACCGTTATACTAAGAGCTGGATTGAGATGGTTGGATTGTGAAGAGCCGGTTCTTATTTCTTGAACGTACAATTTGTCTGTTCCGTTAAACTGACAGTTGTCAGCAAAGGCAGAATTATTCAATATAAGAGCTGAAAGCATGCCAGTTAAAATTTTAATTTTCATAGTATTTTCCTTTGATTAATAAATGTTAAATTTATATTAGTTCGCTAAAACGATCGTGGGTGGATTGGGTTGTAATTTCAATAGCGGCATTAATTTGCGCTGTAAAGCAATTGAATTTGTAAGTGAGTTATTCAGGATAGCATCTCTTGTTTCTTCTCTTAAGGCGAACATTACACGGTCTGCATCATCAATAGTCAGGATTTGTACCGATTTGAACTTATCAGCCAAACACCCGTAATTACTCACAGTTACCGCATATTTACCCAAGCCATCATCCTTAAAGTTATAACCAATCACAGCGCTGTTATCCAAGGATGCACCATCCAGACATTTGGCTATTTCCTGAACACCATACTGGTTAGCAAGCGCAAAATGCGAGTTACCTTTAAGATCGATCAGACTCTTAATATTAAAGAGATAAGAAGCAGAATAGTCACAATGTCCAGTTGATGGATAACAATATGGGTTAGTGTAGACCGAAAAATTCTCTGAAATTTGGCGAACATCCGGTGGACGCCATGAGGTCACCCCTAGTCCATTATTGATATTATAAGCATAGGTGGGTAATCCTTGGGTATCGGCTACTTCAAAACCAATAACAGCTGGTATAGGTTTTGAAGTATGTGAAGTTGTATTACTCAACCAGTTTTGCAGGTAATTTTGATTATTGACCTGGTCGGTAAGAGCCGGATAACCGTTAATCGTATTGGTATCCGGGCCAGGCAAACCGCCAGGATAAACCGTCGCTGAACCAGGTGTGACACCATACAGTAAACGGCTTGATAAAACCGGTATCCAATAATAATTGGCCCAAGCAGAAATGTGTGAGGCAAGGGTGTTTCCGTTCCCCGTCAGACCATCGGGATAAACATTGGCAAAGGGTTTTAATACAACCCAATGCTTAGCTGCCACCCCTTTACAATTATAAATGGAATCGATTGCTTTAATTGCCGCAGCCACCTCATCCTGATGGCGTAAGTCTAACACGACAACCATACCCGGATAATGTTGTCCTATAAAGTTGAGTGCTGTTGAAATATTAGTAATATATGCGGTACGACTGTTTGAAACAGAAAAAGCATGTGTATCCCGAGAAAATCCTCTTAGCCGATAGCTTATCGAGGTATCTATTAGTGCGGGATTGAAATTACTCATAGTGGATCTTGATACGGTAGTGGAAGTGTAAGGGGGGAGCTCCTTGGATGGGTAATAAGTGTATAGATCACTCGAATTATGACCAAGACCGCCACCACCTATATCATTAACGGTAAATACGCCCCCTGTATAAGTGTTATTGGCATTTTTAATAACTGGTGGATCAATTAACGGATCCCAATTGTATATTGTTGAGATGTATGACGTTCGGCCAATAGTATAATCGTGCATTAATACCAATTGATTGTTTAGGTCCATATGCACATCCAGCTCGATTAACTCAAAGTTTCTCACACCGGCTTCGATAATCGCCTGAATGGAATTTTCGGGTACCGCATGAGCATTCTCATATATTTTTCCATGTACTCCTCTATGGGCAGAAAGCAACCATTTTTCATTGTGTGCCTCTATGCTCTGGGAGTCATCAAAACGTTTATCCCAAGTACTTTTATCTTGGTTAATGAATTCAATGATTTTATCTTCATCAAACTGCGCATTACCCGGCCCATAATTACATTGGCCATTTTCAGGCTGCACTGCCCACTCGGTAAAACCAGGGCCTGATTGAGGTGCAGGCAGCATCTTAGGATCATTTTTTAATGTGGTGTAATAGCGCTTTGCGATGGTATCGGCTTCATTCGTCATAGAGGCCATCACAGGTAAAAGCCCTTGCACTGTAAAAATGCTGATTAAAGCAGTATATAACCACCTTTTTCGTTTATGTAACATAACACTTTCCTTTTAGTATTTTAGGGAGATTTTGTTTCTAATGATGTTTATCAAGGGTGTTTCACCTCCTGTTGCATGCAATCATCTGTTGATAGTTTGCGTTGTCTTTTCGATGTTAAATAATCAATTAACAGTTGTGGTTGATCGGTTTGGATAATGTTGACTTTGGCATTAGCAAAAGCGTTATATCCAGCTTCTGTGTCTACATCCGCCGCTATTTGATCTGGTCTGCCTAAAGCATTTACCCAAACGGCACTACCTTGCTTATTCAGCTTTTCACTCAGCTTGGCTGACGTATATGAGGGCCGTAAATGAACCATCTTGAAGCCATTTTTTACTAACAAATCCGCTTGCTCTGGACTCTCAGCCATTGGCATTAACCAGGCGTCAGGTAAATGGGGTAATATTCGCGCCAGTACAGCCGGTTGTTGGTGATAAAAAGAGAGTTGCTTATCCATTCCCGCCAATTTTGCTAGCTTGGCGATGGCCGCGAGGGTTTTATCACTGTAATCTTTTAAATCAAGATGGGTGATAACGCCCCTTTTAGCAGCTTCAAACACTTCAGCTAAAGTAGGGATTTTAAGTGCCGACACGCTGCCATCGTTATTCAGTAAATTAACCTGTTTTAATTCAGCTAGGCTCATCTTTGCCACTGCGCCCTGACCATTGGTAGTGCGATCAATCGTTTCGTCATGCATCAGCACCAATGTACCGTCTTTACTCAGTCGTACGTCTAGTTCGACAAAATCTACGCCTAATGCAATCGCATCTTTTATGGCTGACAATGAATTTTCAGGGGAATGCTGATGGGCCCCTCGGTGAGCAGCCACTAAGACATGTTTAGCTGATGGGTGATTTAATACTTTTAGAATTTGCTCAACACGGCAGTTGTTTTGCAAAGTAGAGACTACATGGGGTTGCGCACTAGTCGTGGCTGCAACGAATACTTGTAGATAAATTAACAATGCAATTTGTAGGATTTTATTCATTTTTATCTCTTTAAAAAGGCCTGTTAACTCAATAACAGGCCAGTGCTCTATTTATAATGGATTTAAAAATTGTAGCTAAGGCCCAGCTGAAAGGTTCTGCCGCTTTGTAATACACCTTTAATACGGGTTTTATCATCTTGAGTAAAAGAGCGAATTTGCTCGTTGCTTAGATTAAGCGCATCTAATCTGATTTGAAGGTGTTTAGAAATAGCGTAACCGGCTGAAAAATCGAGTTGACCATAGGCATCACGATAAAGTGGTTGTCCAGCAGTACCTGAAGCATTGAGTAAATAATCTGTACGCCAGTTATATGCTAGCTTCATCGAAACTGGCTCAGCGTCATAATACAAAATTGCGTTGTAACTACTTTTTGATAAGCCAGGCAATTGAGAAGCTAGAATAATGCTGCTCTGTGTTTGCTCATTAAATTCAGCTGAGCTATCGGTAAAGGTCGCGTTAAGTGAGATCCCAGCACCTTGGAAGTTCTCAGGTAAAAATCTAAATGGCGAAGTAAAACCAATCTCAAAGCCAGATATTTTGGCTGATTTTCCGTTTGTTGGGGCGCTGACATACACTGCATGTAAATTGCCATCTGGATCAGGTAGTTGAACTTCAGTAGTGGCAGACTCCACGAAACCATTTAGTTCTTTTTGAAAATAAGCCACGGTAAATGCCGCACCTTCAGCAAAATACCACTCTAAACCAATGTCATAATTAGCCGCGGTAAAAGGGTTAATATCGGGGTTACCAGATTTGCCGGTTAAAGTGCCAAAATTAACGTCAATGGCTGGCGCAATATCCGTTAGGTTTGGTCTAGTCAATGAACGATAAGCGGCAAAACGCGCAACCAATTCTTGGTTAATATCCCATTTCACATTTAAGCTGGGAAGCAATTCATTGTAATCTGTTTCGATACTGACAGGATATTCGCCTGTATCTGTATCCTTACCTGTACCGCTAGAAGTTTGGTTGGTTGCAACATAACGCAGACCCAAATTACCCGAAATATTATCGCCTAATACAAAATTAGTCATAACATAGGCAGCAGTAGTACTTTCTTCTATCTCAAAACTGGCTGTCGCCTTAATTTGTGGACTAAGAGGATTTGTATTCAGAACATCGTCTACTAATCTGCTGTAATCAATTGAGATGATGTTCGCTGGGTAACTAGCAGGGCTGCCGTCTACCGTGAAATCTTTGACTATCAAGTAGTCGGCGATATCGCCACCGAAATCTGGGGATTTTCTCTTATCTTCAAACTGTGAACTGCCTTTTTTTCTGTCACTTAAATGCAGTCCAAAATCAATTTGTTCAAAAAATTCAGAATCTAGTAAATAGCTAAAATCAAGATTGATATTTTGTTGTTTATCTTTGTTTAAGCTTGGTAGATTGCGAATTTCCTGCAAGATACTGTAAGAATTAACGTCACCAATAGCCATCCCTGATGTTGTTGGTGTGAAGGTAACAAAGTCACCAATCATCTCATAAAATATAGCTGTATTTGCACTTCGGATGTCTACAGCTGTCCAATCATAAAAATCTTCTTCAGCATCGGCATAACCGAGAGTCGTCGTCATCATTAACGCGTCGGTTAAGTCAGCATCTAGCTTAAAGCTAGTTTGAAACAAGTTAGTGTCTACGCCATACTCATAACCTAACACACGCATAAAATGAGATTGTTCAGGAAAAGTACCAGAAACAAAGCGTTGATCTTCACGTTGTAAGTCTTCAGGAATATAAGTCGCAGGGTAACCCTCAATCGGATAATCATTTCGGATCTGTTCACCGGTATGATCGGTTTTCGCGTATATTGCATCCCATGTTATTGATACATTGTCAGAGATCTCTCCTTGCAGGGTGAAGGTAGCATTTAATCTTTTTTGTTGGCGGTTATTGGCCATATTTCGAGGATCGCGTGGAATATATAAATCGGCAATGGCGTCAATTTCTTCTTGCGTATACGTACCATTTGCAGGGTCAGCATTAGCACCCATTGACATGGTTAAAGGCACCCAAGTAGAAGTATCAGCCATGTATTCTGTTTTAGTGGTATCTGAATATGCCAGCCCCAACGCTATACCAAATTTGTTGTCACTAAATTGATCGACATATAAAGCAGTAAACTTAGGATCCGTCTTTTCACCTAAATCGTTATAAACTGCTTTCGCACCTATGTTGATTAACTGCTTATCGTAATCAAGCGGTTTATAAGTGCTAAGTTTCACCGTACCTGCTAACCCTCCTTCAATATCTTTAGCCGTCAAACTTTTATTGACCACTGCGCCAGAAAAAAGCTCTGAAGCCAATAAGTTAAAGCTGAATCCCCGCTCTTGTGCAGGTGTAATTGTTTGAATGCCATTTACACTCACTCCTACAAACTCAGAACTTAAGCCTCTAACATTAATTGAACTGGCTTCACCAACCGCAGTTGATTGACCACCACCTTCAATGCGGCTTACTGTAATACCGGGAATACGTTGCAACGCTTCGGCTAAGTTCAAGTCAGGAAATTTACCAATGTCTTCTGCCACAAGTGCATCCGCGAAAACGTTTGATTCACGCTTGACATCCATCGCTTTGGCCAAACTGGCTCTTACCCCAGTGACTTCTATTCTCTCTACTTGTTCATCATTGGAAGTTTCTTTAGCCAGTAAAGGGCTAGAAGCAACTAAAGCTAAGCCACAAGCGAATGCAATTTTGTTTTTGTTAAACATTTCTTTGTCCATTTGAGTAATTGATTGGCAATATATTAATACTTACAACGAGTAGGTTTTATTAAGGTTTTGTGAATTTTACTTACACCGAGTAAATAGGTTGGATACTTGTCTCACTTTTGCTAAATTATGTTTTAAATAAATTTGATGAATGCATACCAATTTGAATACATTTTCACATGACCAATTAATTCACCCTCGTTTTTTTTCTCGAGGCCAACTGAGCCTTGTAAATGATAGTGAGGCCATTGTTTTAGGACAATTACTCCGATGCAAAGAAGCAACACAGGCGGGCTTAGGGGATGGACTAACATTTTCTCAGCAATCAATATCGAGAATGCTAACCACGTTACAAGCTCGAGGAATGGTGATTAAAGGAGCTGCCGGTAAAAATAACCGAAGGGGACAACCTAGTTTCAAATTTTATCTCAATCCACAATTTGCTTATTCGATTGGTATTTCGTTAATGGCTAAAGGAGTCTCATTGGCTCTCATTAATTTTGCCGGCGAAGCGATTGATTATTTCACACCATCGATTGATAACATGGCCAGAGACAATGTATTTTCTGTAGTAACTAAAGGTATAAGTACACTGCTAAATAACAATCAACTCGATTTAGACTGTATTTTTGGTATTGGTCTTAGCGTTACTGGTTTTTATACCGATTCTCAGTCAGCAATGTTTAATACACCGGATTCACTCAACGATTTTGCCCTAACAGATCTCAATGCACTTTTTTCGAAGGCACTTAATTTACCCGTGTGGTCTGATAATGATGGTAATGCAGCAGCTATTGCTGAAAGTATAGGTGGTATAGGAAAGACATTACAAAGCTTTGCCTATTTTTACTTTGCCACAGGAATTGGTGGTGGTGTGATAAATAAACGAGGTTTGTTTAAAGGTATTAATGGTAATGCTGGAGAGTTTCGCGCGATTTTGCCCACTGAAGGTTACCTATCTCCTACGTTAGAGTCTTTGAGAATGAGTGTAAATAAACACGGCAGCCACTTTAAAACAGTCAATGAGCTTGTTGACAATTACTCTGATTCTTTGGCAGGTATAGAAGAATGGATAAGTGATGTTACGCCATCACTTTCACTTATGGTATCAGCCACGTCGGCTGTGTTAGATACTGAAGCGATTGTATTTGGCGGTATTATTCCTAAACAATTGGCTGAGCGATTGATTGCTGAACTGAACTTTTTTGATATTAATCGGCGTGGTGTAAAACGTAAAACCGCGAAAGTAATCACCTCAGAATTAGATTTCGATGCCGCCACCTATGGTGCCGCACTATTACCTTTTACTCAGCGATTTTTTCATTTTTAATTTAACATGACATAATACTTTAATATTGTACTGGTAATGTTCTTCTCGCTACATTTTAATGAATTTGTAAAATGATTAGAACCCAAGTTTTGTACGCTAGTGGTAATATGGGGAAGTCGTCAGTCGCTTCTCTATTTGATATCTTTGCGTTGTTTTATTTTACTGATGTACTTGGTTTCTCTGGCATCGCGGCAGGGAATATTATTTTATTATCTCTAATTTGGGATGGCTTGACAGATCCATGGATTGCAGTCATTACTGATAAGCTTCGAGATAAGTTTACTACCGTCAAAATTTATTTCTTGATTGGAGTACCAGCAACAGCACTGTTTGCAGTTTTGTTTTTTCATTCTGGTTATATCCCTGAAAAATACCGATTTGTATTTGCTGTAACATCACTTTTCTTATTCAGAGCGGCTTATACTATTGTTGATATTCCCCATAATGGTCTATTAAGTTTTATTGTTAATACTCCAAAAGATAGAACGAATGTTGCGGGTATGAGAATTTTTTGTAGCGCATTAGGTCGAGCTCTTGTCACTATTACGTCTGTTCATATTATCGTTGGAATTGCCCCTAACGAATTAAACGCTCAATTTGGCCAAGCTTCACTTCTTTTAGCATTAGTATTTCTATGTATTATGACTTTGTGTTTAAGTTCAATAAAACACATACCGATAGTCCATGAAAACGAGAAACTAAGCGGTTTCAAGTTAACTGATATAATTAAGGAAATATTTCACAATAAACCCCTTGCAATCGTATTTGTGATGTCCGCTATATCTTCGTTGACCACCCATACAGTTAGCACAGTCATTATCTATTTTTCTAAGTATGGATTAAATAACGAATCAATAGGAGGAATGGCATTAACCGTTATGACTTTCGCTCAAGCTGTCTCGTTAATTTTTTGGGTGTTTTTCACCAATAAATTGACTGATAAAGCTTTAAGTGCTCAATTTGCTAATGGGCTATTAGTTATAGCAATGATGCTAGCTCTTCTGGGTATGTCATCTGATAAATCTCTGTATATCGTATGTATATTAACTGGGATAGCGACTAGTGGTATATCCATGCTGAATTGGTCTTTGCTGCCAGATGTATTAGATGCTAATTCAAAAAGTGAGGGTAGGAGATACGACATCAGTGTTTTTGGTTTTTTTACTCTGACAAACAAAATATGTAACGGTGTAGCAATTGCCTATGTTGGCTGGATACTTTCTTTATTTGAATACTCTGCTAATTCAAAAACTGCCTTTGAAGTCATTGACCAAATAATATTTTTTATCCTAATTACTCCATTTATTGGTGGAATTATTTGTTTTATTTTATTAGGAAAACTGAGAAAAGATCACAGGCTAATTCTAAAACTACTGAGTAGTTCGTGATATTTAGTTTTGCAATAGACTCACTGCATTAAAGGTCTGTTATCGCTTCACTTTTGCCAATTGACATATATTATTTATGTCCGCTTTTGGCCGATTGCTGACATTTCAATATTTCGTTTTTATGACTTCTTGGTGCGCAGAGACGACATTAACAGGTAGTTATAGCTAACGTCCGCTGCAAGCTCGCATAGCTGTCGTTTCAAGTATCAAAATTAAAAACAAAAATATACTTCAAACGCTCTGACCCCATTGATTACGTGACTGGACAAGTGTCAAATTATTTTACATTTTTTAATTTAGTGATTAACTAATTTTAACTACCACACTGAAAATAAATAGTTTTTATTCTTTGGTATGATATGTGCTCGTGTACAGTTAGAAGTAACAAAAACATTTACATTCTCTTTCAAGGAATGTATTACAAAGGAAAATACGATGAATATAAAAATGTTAAAAGCGGCTTTGGTTGGTTTGGTTTTATCTGTTAGTGGTTTTGCTAATGCTGGAATTATTTATGACTTTCAATGTAACGACGCGACATGTGGAGGAGTAGATGATTGGGGCGGTTATTTTGAAATAATAGAATCAGCTGTTGCAAACCAAAGTTTAACGGGTACTTCTGAAATTATTGATTTTGTATTCATGAGTCCTGACAAAGGAGGTTTAACATTTGTTTTGGCTGGCTTGTCAGACGATATTAAAATAACATTTTCTGCTGATGGAAACCTAATAACATCCATTACTGATAACGGCGTGAACGCAGATTGTAATGCAAGCGGACCAGAGGCGTGTTTTACTAATGGTCTTGATGCATTATTTGTAAGTGAAACCTTTGTAAATGATGTAGGTTTTAACAGCCAACAAGGGCAGTGGATAGCAAGAACTCAAGTACCAGAACCATCTACCCTTGCCATCCTCGCATTAGGCGTTATGGGTTTAGCATCACGTCAATTTAAGAAACAATCTTAATAATTTCTTTGTAGCAAATTCTAGAAAAACATCAATTGTCAATATTGGTGTTTTTTTGTGTTTGGAGATTAATAATCTATTTTTTTCATCAATAAACCATCAGCATAGGATACTTAATCCTATGCTATACCATGAATATAAAACCTTCTAAGGCTTTAATTTACGATTAAGCACTACTAGCATCATTTTTATAGTTTTTGACAACAATTCATTCCCGTAAAATATTTCCTTTATCGAATAGCTACGAAAGAGTTGTAGTTAGATAAACAAAGAATAATGTCAGCTTTCTAACTTTAAGCAGGCTATTTCAATGTCATTATTTTATAATGGAAAGGGTCTTCAGTGTGGCAGTAGTTATCCTTTCAAACTAAGCCTGAATCTCCGCTTTTGGCTAACTCAAGAAGTATCTAATGATCACTAGCTTAATGTTAACAAAGTGGCATTACTTAGCATTAATATGTTAAATACCAACGGCAGGAATGAGCTTAAACCAGCCCTACAGGCTTGTAGTGAATTTGGTTAATGTCAGCTTTTGGCTATAAGTTGACCTAAAGAAGAATTAAACGCTAACGTCAACAAAGCGCACAAAGTGATCGTTAATATTTCAAACGTGAACGACGGCAATGGTGGCACACTAGTCTGTTGAGTTTAGGAGTTAAGCTATAGAAGATACTCTAGATAATTTTATTTAAGATTCTTACTTAGTATTATCCATCTCCTTAAACGTTAGGTGATACAAATGACAAAGAAAAAGCGTCCCGGTTTTAGTCCTTAATTTCGTTTAGAAACAGCATGATTAGTGATTAATAATGGTTATATTCTCGAAGATGAAGCGAAAGCGATGGGGTTGCTTATTCCACCGTTAGCAAATGGGTTAAGCAGTTAAAAGAAGAGTGAAAAGGTAAGTAACCTAAGCGACTTATATGTTCCCTGAGCAATTAAAAATAAGTGAATTTGAAAAAAAGTTTGAACGTATTGAATGAGAAAAGGGTATATTAAAAAAGGCTACCGCTCTGTTGATGTAGACTCACTGAACAATTATTATTAACTTGAGAGGGCTTAAGCGACGACTCTTAAGCGACAACCATAGTGTTTAGCTTTAGATCAGGTCGATTAAGGCTTGGCTTGTTTTCTTTAAAACAACAAACCATTAATCCCGTCATTAAAAGTAAGCATTAAGCCATTCATATTCCTATGTTTTGAGTGTTCAATAAACGAAGTATTCTTTAATTGGTCGTTTATAATATCTACTCGTCATTCGATTGTTTTAACATTTGTTAAATTATTTCTCATACCTAGTTCGATATTGCTGACAATAAACTAGGTATGAGTCGGTATGTGGCTAATAATTAGGTCGTTGCAAATGCTTTATATTTTTTGCAGGAATTAAATCCATTGGAATGTCGATACGCTTGTCATCGGCACCGGCAGCAAAGTTGCTGATGTTATAGCTATTTAACGTCGACCAGTCCATTTCAACTCGACCATCCCCTAAGACAATATTACCAAGCTTCTCTCTAAACCAATTTGCTAATGGTAAGTATTGAATGGTATATGCGATGTTGTTACGCTCAAGTGGGTCATTGCGTAAATCATATAAGGCAAGATCTACTTTTAAAGGCTCTGCTGTTAATGCCCAAGTAATGTTGTCGTTCAGTAGTGGTGTTTTCGCTACCGTTCGGCGATCACGAGTACGCATTGAAAAAGCGAAATCTTTTGTGCGTAAATAAGCACGATGGCCTGATACTAAATTCATTTCGCCGACAATATAATCACGTTTAAAATGAGTGTCATTGGCGACAACCTCTAAATCGCTACCGTCTAAATAGTTATAGCGTGCTTGATTAATGTCAATATCGGCTGCCGCCATCATAGTTGGCGCAAAATCAACATATTCAACTAATTTATCGACGATTTTACCTGCAGGGTATTTTTTCTTATCCGAAGAAACGACAATCACGGCGCCATTTAAAGATTCACGCCACGATCCAAATTTTGCCATGATCCCTTGTTCTCCTAAATGCCAACCATGATCGCCCACGGTGAAAACAATTAAATATTCACGGCCTTGTTGTTTCGAATGTGCCTTAAATGCCTCTACAGCCTCACCAATTAATGCATCGCCGAAAGCGGTAAACGCATAATAATCACGAATCGCTTGTTGTTTTTCATCAACGCTCATCATATCGGTTTTTGATTCATTATAAATTTGCATTTGTTGCGGATTAAATGTTGATAATTCATCGCTATCAAATGCCGGTAATTTGTATACTTTATCTTTAAATTGATCACGGAATTTTTTCGGTGGCATCACGGGGGTATGCGGTAAATGAAAACCTAGATTGACGAATACTGGCTTATTTTTATCAGCACTTTTTACTTTTCGGCCGGACAGGGTTTTATAATTTTTCCCTGTATTGGTTAAATAATTTTTAAACTCTTCTACGATGCGTGCATCAACAGTTTTATCAGCAGGTTGAGGGTTAACACCACCTAGAATTAAGCCTTTATTAATACGCGTATAAGCACGTAGAATATCAAATTCTTCTTCTACTTCATCAACAACTTGTTGTTCTTGTTTGGTTAACTGGCGATGTTGTTTTGACAACACATACGTTTTTTTACGGCCGTCAGGATAATAAACCGTTTCAGTGCTATCTCGGCGCAATAATAAGCCATCAATCAAACCATAAGCGCCAGTTTGATAAAATCCGCCAAAGCCCTGGCTATATAGATCTCGATTAAATTCAATTTCCAAATCAAAAATATTACTTTTGCCTTTAAACTTTTCTCGAATACCGTGATGAGTTTTACCTATAATTGCTGTGCTATAACCGGCATCTCGTAAGCTTTGTGAAACAGCCGGTGTGGCAATATCAGTTTGTTGATGCACTTGTTCCCATGCAAATTTTCCGCTGCGAAACGGATATTTACCAAGATGCATAGAAGTACGCGACGGCCCACAAGCTGGAGATTGATTATACGCTTTGGTATATAGCACACCTTCAGCTGCGAGCTTGTTAATATTGGGGGATGATACATAGCCTAATGGGCTTTCACTTTTACCTATGGTAGCGCGGTTATAAGCTTCGATAGAGTCTGGTCGATGGTCATCAGTAATGATCCAAAGGATATTCGGTTGAGATTCTTTAGCCAAACTTGACTGACTAATTAAAAAAGTAGTTAACAATAAGAGTTTGCTAAAGTTTTTATGCATATTCATTCCTTAATTGATAAAATCTGAACTCAAGAGTTCAATGTATTATGTTTGGCGTTATTCTTTTGCTATTACGCCTTGTTTGAGGTCGTCGCAAAACAGTAATACGAGAAGTCGATATTGTTGCTTTCAAATACCTGTTTTTAATTTAGCTATCCGTATTAACGGAATTTAAGTACACTAGATTAACCACTGTTTTATTTATTTGTAAGTAAAATTAAGCTACTAACTATGGGTTAACACGTTAAGTTAACGGTTACCAAAGATGACTCAAAAAATATCAAATAACTCAATTCCAGATAACGCACTAATCTCGGCGCAACTCAAGCGAATCATGAATAGTAGCACCTTTAACCGTTCAAAAGTTAATAGTAATTTACTCCGTTACCTAGTTGAGTACGCGTTGGTAACGAGAGAAAAAGAAGGGAAAATAAAAGGCCCAAAAGAAATTGAAATTGCAATGGAAGTTTTTGATAAAGGTGATAATTATAACCCCGTGGAAGATTCGTTCGTCAGGGTTTATATTTCAAAACTACGCAAAAAACTAGAAGTCTTTTATCAAACAGAAGGGCAACAAGAAGCGTTTCAAATAATTATTCCTTCGGGAGGTTATGAACTTTCATTTGTCGTGAAAACGCCCCCTGTAGAAAGTGATAGCAACACATTGATTAGCGCAACAGAGCAACCGCAAGATGTTCGGTTAGACTTGGCTAACAGTACACCAGAACAAGGAAACTTTTGGCAACGAGGTTTTCGGTATCAAACCATTCTCACCATTTTATTAGTGTTTTCTCTATCTATACATATTTATGCTTTTTTTGGCCGTTCTGCGGACCAAAATGACAATTTTGAAGCGGTTAAGGAGCATCCGATTTGGCGTGATTTACTTAATCATCAAAAACCAATCTTGATTGTTGTAGGTGATTTTTTTGTTATGGCCGAGTTAGATTCATACTCAAAAAATTGGCGAGCAGTGATCGATTTTCAAGTGAATAATGAGCTAGATTTAAAACGATATTTTGAGCGCTACCCAGCAAAGAAAGAGGTGATGCATAAAACTAACATCACTTACTTATCGAATAAAAGTGTCTTTTCAATGAAGCACTTGCTTCCACTATTCGACGATGTGGCGGAAATAGATATACGCTTGGTCTCGGAACTATCTGCCAGTGATTTACGTGAATATAACTTAGTCTACCTTGGTGAGTTTAAAATGCTTGGCCCTTTAGCTACTTACTTTAAAGGATCGAATTTTCAAATAGCACCCCGTTCTTTAACACACCGTCAGACCAAAAAAGTTTATGATGTTAAAGGCGTTTTTGAGGAGTACTATACTGATTATGGTCTATTTGCTAAATTCGCTGGACCCAATGAAAACCTAATCTACACATTTGCGGGTTTTTCAGATGCTTCTATTAGCCAAATGACTAAATTTGCTACAACGTTAGAGCATTTGAACTCTGATGAGTTTGAAAATAATATCAAAGAGAAAACTTATTCGAATATAGAATTATTATTTTCAACTACGAGTTTTAATCGAACCGGTTTAGGCGTCAACATTGCTGAAGGCGGAAAAATTAATCCTGACAACATATGGGTTAATACTGACTCAAAATTATAACCCACATTAATTACCATGCTCTTCGATATTAGTACTATGCATTCGTATTCACTGCTGAATCGTTTGAGACACCTTTGCCTATCGTATAGTATTTAGCGATAAACAAAGCTGTCAAGAGAACCTTAGAATACTTATGAAAAAGTCTTTAATAATCATTTGGGTATTACTAATATTATATGGATGTGGCGCCGAGCAAGCTGTATATATTGATTCTGAGAACAAGCTAAACGCTTCGACTGAGTCTAAATTACTGCTCCATGTTCCTTCCCCTGAATGGCAAGATCAAATCATCTATTTTTTGATGACGGATCGCTTTGCCGATGGTAACCCTAATAACAATGATTTAGGTGCTAACGAATACAATCCAAACAAAGAAAGTCATTATAGTGGAGGCGATTTACAAGGTGTTATCAATCAGCTTGACTATATTCAAAATCTCGGAGCGACAGCGGTCTGGACTACTCCGGTTGTTGCTAACCAATGGTGGGCAACGGCGGAAAATTATGGCGGCTATCACGGTTACTGGGCTATTGATTTTAGTAATGTAGACGCTCATTTAGGGACAACAGATACCTTCAAACAACTATCGGATCAACTACACCGCCGTGGCATGTATTTAATTCAAGATATTGTGGTGAATCACACGGGTAACTTTTTCAATTATAAAGGTGGTGTAGACGGCTACGATCCAAACAACACAGCCAAAAATTTTTTCTTAATCGAGAAACCTAACTCTTTACAGTCGGCACCAATCCAAGCCCCGTTTGACTTAATCGACAGAAATAATGCGGAACACGTGAAGGCTGACATCTACAATTGGACACCATCAATTAAAGATTATAACGATACCTCTCAGCAGTTTACATATCAACTGGCAAGCCTTGCTGATCTCAACACCAAAAATCCTGTGGTGATCAATAAATTCAAACAAATCTACGGTGATTGGATTAAAAGTGTCGGCATAGATGCATTCAGAATCGATACCGTAAGATACGTCGACCATGAATTTTTTCATAAATTTATGCATGATGAAGATGGTATTCATGCAGTAGCAAAGTCAACGGGAAGAAATGATTTTTTAGCCTTTGGTGAAGTGTTTGATACTTCAAAAGCTTATCAAAATGACGCAGAACATAGGGTTGCTAGCTATCTAGGAAGCGAAGAAAAGCCAGAATTAAATTCGCTTATTTCTTTTCCTCTTCACCATGAGCTTAAAACTGTTTTTGCCCAAGGTTTTCCTACTGAACACTTATCATATCGTATTAAGCAACATATGGAGGTTTATAACAATCCTTATGTCATTCCTACGTTTATTGATAACCATGATATGGCTCGTTTTTTGGCAAGTGGTGATGTGGCAGGATTTAAACAAGCCTTAGCCACTATTTTAACTATCCCTGGGATCCCTGTCATATATCAAGGTTCGGCCCAAGCAATGATGGAGTCTCGTCAGGCTATGTTTAAAGGGGGCTTTATGGCAAGTAAAGACTACTTTAATCAAGACACTGAACTTTATAAGTTTATTGCCGAGCTCACCCATCTTCGTACCAGCGATAAATTATTTACTCGAGGTTCTTTGCAGATGATCGCAGCGAATAAAAACGGGCCTGGGTTACTCGCATATAAACGTGAATATCAAGGTAGAACTGTGCTGGTTATGTTTAATACTTCTCGCGACGATATCCTAGTTAATGGTATGAAAGCGTCAAATCAATCGGGCACTTTGCGGGCACTATTTGGTGATGTAAGTGGTATGTCTTTAGATGCTTCAGGTTATCTTACCACTCAATTACCGGGTCGTAGTATCGTCATAGCAGAACTTGAAAGTAATGATGAAAATGTTGCACAAGTGTCCGGAAATATAGCAATCAACACTTCAAGGCCAGTGCAAACCGTCACACAGGACATTGTAATAACAGGACGCTCTAGCTACCCAAATAGCAAATTACTGTTGATAAAGAATACTTACTTAAAATCAGCACGAGAGATTTTGACAGACGAAACAGGAAGTTGGCAGATCACTTATCCAGTGAACAACTTGGGACAAGAAAAAGTGTCACTTGTGGTCTATCATCCTGAAAAAAATACCTCAAGCGACGCATTCTCCTTTGAGACTTTTGTTGAGCACCCTGAACGCACGTTTACCTTCAGCGACCCTATAGGTGACGATATAGGTTTAGATGGTAAACTTAGCGCTCCAACACATAGCCAAAGCATTGGTCAGCAAGACATCATAACGGCCAAAGCAGAAATTGGTGGTGAAGTACTGAAACTAACCTTAACTATGAAACAGCTCACCAATGACTGGCTACCAACCAATGGATTTGACAATGTTGCCTTCAGCCTCTTTTTCGATTTAGCTGAAAAGAAAGGATCTAAAATTCTTCCGATGATCAACGCTGAAATGCCATATGACTGGACATGGGATCTAGGTCATGTGATTTATGGTTGGGGTAACACAACATTTTCAACCCAAAATGCAAATGCATATCACCAAGGGGATAAGTTTGGTATTGCACCACTAGTGACCGTAGATAAAAGTCTCAAAACAATAACTTTCTCCTATCGTGCTAATGACTTTGGAGTAACCTCATGGCTGAACAGTCACATATATATCACCACTTGGGATATCACTGGTGAAGGAGCTTATCGAGAGCTAACCCCTACGCCAGAACTTTGGAGCTTTGGTGGTGGCAACCATGACGATGCTAAAATTATCGACTTTTTAGAAATAACCCTACAATAATGAGAAACAGATTATGAAAACTAAATTAATTACGACTCTACTGCTATTTTGCACAATTCTTGTGGCTAAGGCTGCTGAATATCAAGTGTTCTACTTAGGTGGACAATCAAATATGGACGGTTATGGCTACAACAATGTTTTGCCTGCCGATTTATTAAAACCACAAGACGTAATGATTTTTCATGGTAATGGCGTACTTGATAATAAACAAGGTGGTAGTGAAGGGGTTTGGAGTAAAATTCAACCAGGCCATGGCACAGGGTTTAAATCAGATGGTAATAAAAATACCTACTCTGATCGATTTGGCCTTGAGTTGACCTTTGCTGATACCCTGAGTAAAAAAATGCCAAATAAGAAGATTGCTATTATCAAATATTCTGCTGGCGGTACAGGGTTAGCGCTAAAAACTGGTTATGGTAACTGGTCTCCTGATTTTGCAGAAGGAGAAGGTAAGAACCAATATGATTACGCATTAAAAACTATTCAAAATGCCTTTGCCACAAATGACATAGATGGTGACGGTGAACCAGACACTCTTATTCCTGCAGGTATCATTTGGATGCAGGGAGAAGCCGATGCACACACAAGTACACATTCTGCCAATGCTTATTTAGATAACCTTACCCGTTTGATGTCCTTATTGCGTGCATCACTGAGAAAAGACGATATTCCCGTGGTGATAGGTAAAATCACAAATTCAAACTTAGAAGAGGGGATCATGCCATATATCAAACGTGTTCAAACGGCTCAGCGCCTATTTACCGAACAAGATATCTGTGCCAGCTATATGACTAAAACCAGTAATTACGATTACACCCCAAAAGATGCTTGGCATTATGCAAGTGATAGCTATATAAGCATGGGGAAAGACTTTGCAACTGCATACCTTCAGCTTGCAAAACAATGTCAATAAACATGTAAGATGTTATGACCCTATGAATGCTGACAAGATTGAGTGTGTGAAGTGATTTAAACACATCATGATCTTATTAATGTGAAAAACTGCGTCATCGAAAGGGCTGTAAAGTTTCTATTACCGCCTGATGGCGCAGTGTTGGTATTCTGTTCTTTCGGCAAGCTTATTGCTGCTACTGAGCTTCCATCTTGGAGCACATATTACCTCAGCCAACTTATAATAATTCATTGCTGTAAATATTGTTTTTTAAGAAAGCTTAAGCTCTTTTTCAAGACTATTTTGTGGGTATAAATAGTGTTGTATTAGGGGCTGTTGACCTTTCAGGTATGTTTGATGTTTATAAGGGAGAAGGCTCTCATTGTCTTTACCCTTATAGTCATACTATTGAATTGGACCATGCTCAGCCTTGTGCATGTATAGGTATTAAGTTCAAAGTGGGCGCATTATATTCATTAAATAAGATCCCATTTACTCAAGTATTACTAAACACAGCCAATATAATGAATTTTGATATTTTTGAAGGTGCCGCTGACATTAGTGAAAATGAGCTACTTGTTATGGCGAAGAATGAACATGAAAAATGTATCGCGATATTAGATAAAATGATTTCATCTTTATTAGCTAATTGCTACGAAGATAAACATAGCGAAATCACAAGAAAAGCGCTTCCTTTGCTAACCGATAAGCCTATTAATGAGTTAGGCGATATGCTGTTTTGTTCGCAGCGTACTCTTGAACGAAGTTTCTTAAAAGTAACAGGTTTCACGCTTAAGCAATGTCAGTCGATGAATAAACTTGAGACTATTTTAGAATATCTTTATCAACGTCAACCATGTGATATTAACTGGGGTGATATTGCTTATCAATTTGGTTTTAGCGATCAACCGCATTTGATTCGTTACTTAAAAAAACACATTAATCTAACACCAAATAATTATGCTCAACAGCGTGGCTTTACTATTGATGTTTATGGCGGTGTGGGAGCTAAATAACGTTGTCTGTTTTGTTCAATGATATCAACTATGATCATTAACATATGCTTATACAAATGTATGGTTAAACCTGTTACTCCTAATATTAGTGATGCACTAGATCATTACCTATACAGATATTGAGCGTAAGGAAAGTGTATATTCTTTTTCTGTTGATAACGTTAAAAATACAGTTAATACACAAGTTATTTATAACTACGAGTAAAATAGTTAAGCCTTTGTTTTATTTGTTATTTTCATGTTTTACTGAGAGGGGGTAAATAGTGTGAGACGATCAATGATTATTTATTGAGCTAAGTTACGTTTTTCAGCTATAGTTATATTAGTTACGGTTGAATCATGATTCATGTCATTTTACCTGTTAACGAATATTAAACTTTTTTGGGACTTATTAACTTTTAGTGTTTTTAAAATAAAAAATAAAAAATAATAAATGATAAAACGAACACACACTTATATTTTGTCTTTTTTGATAACATTATGCTTATTATTGGGTGGCATTGCCTATGCTAACCAATCAGTTTTGGTTTTACATTCTTATCATGCTGAACATATATGGGTACAAATGATTAAGAGAGGGATAGATAAAAGCCTCGGTAATTCAACTGATTTATCTGTATATCATGAGTATATGGATACAAAACGTTATCCTTTATTTTCTCACAAAACGAAGTTTCTTGAGTATATTCAAGATAAATATGCCGATACTGTGCTCGATGTCATTATTGTTTCAGATGATGCGGCCTTAGCATTGGTGAGAGAAAACAGAGTTACATTATTTGAAAATATTCCTATAGTTTTTTTAGGAATAAACAATGTCGATAATCAGCTGATTAATACGCCTAATATTACAGGTGCATTTGAGAATAGAGATGTTGCCAGTGCAGTGTTTGATATTAAAAATTTAACACAAATCGATGAATTAATTATTATTACCGACAGTAGTAAGCCTGGACAAGCTAATTTATCTAAGCTTAATAAAGTTAAACATAGCAAGAATGCACCTAGTAATATTCACGTATTGATTGACTTAAAGAAAGATCAAATTATAAATAAGCTGAGGCAATACTCTCCAAGAGTACCCATTTTTAAAATAGGTCAAATAGTTAAATCGTCTACAAATAATTCTTTATTATCGTGGGATGAAGGCACATCCATATTAACTTCTAATATAAAAAACCCTCTATTTACCCTTTCAAGTACATCAATAAAATATGGTGCATTGGGAGTGCATATGCTCAATGGTGAAAAGCACGGTGAACAAGGGGCGTTATACGCTCGTCGTATTTTAGAAGGTACAAAAGTCACTGAACTACCACCTATCATTAAAGCGAAATCAATTTGGACATTTAACTGGCCATTAATTCAACATTACAAGTATGCCAATGGTCATATTCCTGCTGGTAGCCTGTTTATTAATAAAGAAGAATCTTTTTATGAAAAAAACAAAGAGTTAGTTTTTGGAGCGTTAACGGTATTTACCATTGCATTGTTAATTATTGGGCTTTTAATTGAGCTGGTTCGCCGTGGTCGTCAAACACAAGCTATTCTCACTAACAACGAAAACAGATATAAACAACTTGCGCAGGCGGGGGCGAATGTTTTTTGGGAAATAGATACAAATCATAAAATAACGTATTTATCAGGTAACACTGAGGTGCTTCTTGGTAAGTCTATAGAAGAGCTAAAAGGGCATTACTTTGGCTATATTTTTCAAGATGAAAATATTAATGAATTTCCATTAGAAAAAGCTAAAAACGTATTTAAACGTAAGCTACCAATTGAACGCTTTATATTTAAAAGAAAAATAGCACGAGATCGAGTGAAGGTATTGGTTATTAATGGCGGCCCAATGTTTAATAAGTCTGGCGAATATATTGGATATAGAGGAATATGTAACGACGTAACCATGGAGCAGCAACTTACAGAAAAACTGGCCTATCAAGCTGAATACGATGTGCTTACAGGGCTCATTAATAGAGGGAGTTTTCTTGTACAACTTAAAAAAGAAATTAAGAAAGTACCTAAAATATCCTCATTTATCTGTTTTTTAGATTTAGACCGCTTCAAGCTGGTTAACGATACGGCAGGTCATTTAGTGGGTGATGCTATGCTCACCAAAATAGCGGATGAAATTAGTTCATGTATTGAAGAAGAAGATGTTTTAGGTCGATTTGGCGGTGATGAATTTGGATTGTTACTCGTTGATAAGTCACAGGAAAAAGCATTAGCTTTATGCGAAAATATCGTAAAAAAAATCAATCAATTTCATTTTCAATGGAATGATAAGAAAATTGCGGTAGGTATGAGTATAGGCATGGTGCCACTAGATCGTGATTTATCAGAAATCGAATTATTAAGTAAAGCAGACCTTTCATGCTATAAAGCCAAAGACTTAGGTCGAGACAGGGTTTATTTTGCTGACCCTAATAACATGGAATTACACGCTGAAGCTATTCAAATGGGATATATAGCCAATATAACGCAGGCACTCAAGAACAATCAGTTCTATTTAGTTAAGCAGCCCATAGCCAATGCAAGTTACGATGATTCGCATTTACATTACGAGATTTTACTTCGTTTTAAAGACGACAATGGTGTAAATGTTTCACCGGCTTCATTTATTCCCGCAGCTGAAAAATATGGTGTTATTACGTTAATTGATTCATGGGTTGTACAGAATGTTTTTGACAATTACAGTAACTATTTTTCACCAGATACACTCGTTTCTATAAATTTATCAGGACTAAGTTTAAGCAACGAAGAGTTTATTAAAAAACTTACAACACTCGTACTTAACTCTTCAATCGATTGTCGTAATATATGTTTTGAAATTACGGAAACTGCGGTTATTTCAAACCTATCGAGTGCGCTGTTATTTATCGATAAAATGAAAAAGCTAGGTATTAAATTTGCTTTAGATGATTTTGGCAGCGGTGCGTCTTCGTTTGGGTATTTAAAACAGCTTCCTGTGGATTATCTTAAAATTGACGGTAGTCTGATCACAAGTATGCTTTGTGAACCCATTGATAGAGCTATTATCAAATCAATTCATGAAGTGGCTAAAATGATGAATATGCAGACTATCGCCGAGTTTGTTGAGAATGATGAACTGAGAGTTGCATTAGCCGATATGGGAATTGACCTAGTTCAAGGATATGGCATTGGTAAGCCTATACCGTGTCAGTTGGTTCAAAAGGTTGCTTAATCACTATCTATCTGAGGGTTTCTCATCTTTATTAAAACGTTACGAATTTCCCGTTTTTAATACTTTATTTATTGCTTGGCATAGAGTTACAGCCACATATTCTTCAAAATTTTCTGCAGGATCAAATGAACGCTCGTGAGCAATATTAATAGACTCCAATTGGGCTATTAGTTTTTCTATAGTGTTTTCGGTTAATGCTTCAGATTCGTTTAATTTATCACTGATTGATAAGAGTTGATTCCAGATAATATGATTCATTTTAGTTACATCGTCGGGTTGAGTCGTAAAAATTTAACGACAATAAAAGGGAGAAGATTAAGCTGAATATGTTAATGCACTTTTTTGGTGAGACTTTAAAGGGTATTTATACAAATTTCTAGTTTAGTTTATACAATATTTAATACCTAACCTGAACTTGAAATAATGGATTTTGAATCTACTTATCTTTAATTTTGCTTATTTACCTAATAATGGGCTTTTAAAAGAAAAAATTAACTAACACTAAAAAAGGGAAATAGAGCAATTAAAATATATTGTTTTATCTCTATTATTACACTCGCTATTAAGTTTTTAATTGGTATGATTGTCTATTACTTTAAATTAATGCATTTATATGGAGTTACACCTAATGCAAAAGCCAAATATCACAATATCTTCGATTGATGCTGAAAGGCTAGATCGATTAATTGATACTCTTGATGAAAAGTCTTACCCTAATTTAGATGATTTAATCGTAGAGTTATCAAGAGCTAATATCGTTTTGCCAGAGCAGGTACCTGCTAATGTGGTAACGATGAATTCAACTATTGTGTTTACGGTTGCTTCAACAGAAAAAGAGTTTTCTTTGACGCTTGTTTATCCTAAAGATTTGGCTAATAAGGGGAATAATATTTCTATATTAGCTCCAGTAGGAAGTGCTTTACTGGGTTTAAGTGAGGGGGATGAGATCTCTTGGCCTAAACCAGGAGGAGGAAATTTATTAGTGAAGGTAAGTAAAGTGACATATCAACCTGAGCGTTCAGGACATTTTCAACTTTAACTGATTGATGCTGTAGTGAATATTACAGCATCAAGTATTTATTCAGTAGTACGCTATGCTACTTGTTAATAAATTACTACCAGTAATCAATGTATTATCTTTTTAAATAATCTGAACTAGCTGTCAAAATTTTCTGTAAATATTGCTATGCTTGATTTACGCGTTCAATTTGATTTTCTACATCAACTAAGTGGCCTGTTTTTATCCAAACTTTTGCGCCATTACTGCCTGCTGTAATGTTGACGCTATGATTTATAGGTAGTCTGGCCCAACTGTGTTTTACTAAGTTATCTTGTTGTTCATTAATATCGCCCTCTAGTACAAAAAGCTCTGTTCCACCTGCAGGTGTGAAGTTAAGTTGAGCGTTTCCATCAAAATGCAGTAACGATACTTCTTCAATGTGATCTTTATACAAGGGTGTTATTTGAACGTCTGCTTCATTGGGGATTGCTACTTTTCCCATAGCATTCATTTGTAAACGAACATGTGTTCGGTCTTCAGGTTGGAATTGCCAAAGTTTAACCATTATTACGCAGCCATCTTTTGAGCTAGGTGTATGACTTGATTGTGGAGGGTTGCGAATATAAGAACCAACAGGGAAGTCGCCATGCTCGTCTTGAAATACCCCTTCGAGTACTATAAATTCTTCACCACCTGTGTGTACATGGGGTGAGAATTTACTACCTGGGGCATAACGAACTACGGTAGTTGCTCTAGCAACTTCATCGCCAGCACGATCAAGGGCACGTCGGTCTACACCTACCATTGGTGATGCTACCCAAGGTAGAGTGTTGCTGTGTACTATTTCACGTTTACTAAAGTCGGCGGCAATTTTCATGTTGAGTTCCTATTATTTGGTTTGTAATTAAGCTGCTATGCTAGGACGAGTAGCTATACGAGCTTGCCATGCTATTACGTTTACTAATTCTTTAGGTACGTCAATTTGTGCAAAACCAGCAAAGACTAAACCCGCATGTAGTGTGATATCAGCAACGGTGAATTCGTCGCCAGCGAGAAACGCACTATTTGCTAATACAGAATCAAAATAGGCTAAGCCAGCCAGTGCTTTTTCCATTTGTTTTTGACCCCATTCTTTGTTTTGATATGTTTCAAGTACTGGGCCTAATCCGTCTGTTGCATGATGGAAGTACGTTGCCACGGCATCTAATACCATAGACTCTGCTCGACGTTGCATCATACTGATAACCGCTCGGCTTTTAGGTGTGTTACCCGTTAAAGATGGGCCTGCAAACTCGTGGTCAATATATTCAATAATAGCAGAGCATTCCGAAATAAAAGTACCATCATCAAGCTCTAAAACAGGAACGCCACCGGCAGGATTTTTTGCTAAGAATTCAGCTGAACGATGTTTGCCATTCATTAAGTCTACAGGAATAAATATCGCTTTATCAGCTGCATTTTTTTCTGCCAATGCAATACGTACACGAAGCGGGTTAGGGAAGTTTTCTACGTCATATATTTTCATTATGTTTTCTCTTTATTTTAAAAAGTGTATTGAACAGTTAAAGGTGGTTGTTTGTTCAAGCTTAGAGTGATGCTATATATAAAACCCAAACTATCTACTGGTAGGTATCTTGATAGGTTAAATAAAATAAGTCAATTACCTTTATAGTCTTAAATATCTATATTGTTATGGTGTTAATTTAAACTATAATATTTTCAGTGGGTTATCTTGTGATGTAATGTAAAAATTACTTTTAGGGTATTTTGTTTATTACATCATTAACGGCACACACAGCGCCTTCAAGGTATCCCGCATCTATTGTCGAAAACTCGCTCCCAACTAAAAATATCTTTTTCTCTGTGAGTTCTTTTTGATGATACTTACTATCAAAGTAAGGGTGTTGTGGTGGTTCATTAAGATCTAACTCTGATGTTATATATTCACTTGTGGCCCAATCTTTAAAGTAGGTATTTTCTACTTTTTTGGCTTGCTCTCCGTACAATAGCGCTAATTGGCTTAAGCATGCTTGTTTTATTTGTGCTTCACTGTACTGGCTACGTGATATTGCTGGAATACCAATAAAACCAAATAATGCATAAGAAGGTTCATTGTTTGCGCAAGCATCGTGTATTTCTTGCATTGGACCCTGTTGGCTAAAAGCCTGGCCTGATAATGATTGTTCGCGCCAAAAAGGAGTGGGATAAGTTGCAATAAATTTCGCTTGTGCAGCCATCCATGTGGGGACTTGCTTTAATGCCTTTTGTAACGAGATTGAAGCCCAATTTGTGGGAGTTAGGTGTTGTATTATCATACGTGGGGGTAATGCCAATATCAGATTGTTTGCTTTAAAAACAACAGTGTTACCTTGTTGTTTTACTGTTACAGTCCAACTTCCATTTTCTTGCTTTACCTGTATTACAGCATGGCTTGTTTTGATGTTGTTAGGATTGAGTTTATTGTAAAGGGTGTTAATTAGGGCGGTAATCCCCCTTGTATTCGATACATACTCATGGCTCCCGCACCAACTGTACGTGTAACACCTTGATTACCTTGTTTTTGAAATAATGCATCGCCTTGTGTGTATTGCTCAAAATAAGACAACTCTAGTTCAGTTAATAATGCTTGTATATTATGTTGATGTGGAAAAATCCATGTTGGCCCTAAGTCGTGGTGATGTTCAGTATTATTGTCTTTTACACCAATAATACGGCCGCCTAGCTCAGCATTAGCTTCTAGTAATATGTAGGGTAAGCCTTTTCTTTCCAACGCCCGTGCAGACAAAAGCCCCGCTAAACCTCCCCCAATAATTATATTTGAAGTTTTCATGCTGTTTCCTATTCTCTTAGCTATCTATCGATAGGAAGTTTTATGTGTATAATGTTTCTTGTCAACCCATTTATCCTCATGGATAATTGGTTTAGGTCATTAAAGGTAAGTATATATGTCAAGAAAACAAGAACTTTTACAGCTAGCACAAAACAAAGTGCGCGAGGGCGGATATAACAATTTTAGTTTTAGAGAGTTAGCAAAAGATATAGGAATTAAAAGTGCAAGTGTGCATTATCATTTTCCAACTAAGGCTGATTTAGGTGCTGAACTTGCCAAACTTTATACTGATAATTTTATCAATGCTTTAGGTGACCCAAAAATCCATAAAGACTCAGGTAAAAACCCTGTGGCTATTTATGTTGAGCAATTTAGGCAAGCGCTACATCAAGATAAAAAAATGTGTTTATGTGGGTTACTAGGTGCGGAGTCTGATGTTTTACCCGAGCAAGTTAGGGGAGAAATAAAACGTTTTTTCAAGAAAAACTTAGCATGGCTTGAACAAGCTTATTTATGTGTAAAAACAACGGATGCTGTATCCGCTAAACAGCTTGCTATTAAAACAATATCAGTATTAGAAGGTGCTATGATGATCAGTATTGCAATAAAAGATAATAGTGTATTCGATCAGGCTATTGTTGATTTAATGTAATTGCTATAATTTAAGTAACCTCAACTCGGGTTAATGAATGTTAGATAATGAATTAAAAATCTTATTTATCAAAACCTTAATCTGTATTGTTGTTTTCCTAAGTTATATTAGTCTCTCAACATTGATATTTTTGTGTATAACAAGGCGAATTTTTCTATCTAATAGCTGGCTATTAGTAATAAATTCAACGAAGTTAGGCATAAAAATAGCTTGTTGAGTAACTTTGCTTATCCCGAGCTGAGGTTAAGTATTGTTCTTCAGGCAATTTTCTATTTCATTATATAACTTATTTGGCTGAATAGGTTTTGGTATGTAAGCGTTCATGCCAACTTTAAAACATTGTTCAATATCGTCGTTTACGACGCTTGCTGTTACGGCAATAATAGGTGTTTCAGCGATTCCATTAGATTTTTCATAAGCACGTATGTCTATACTGGCTTCAAACCCATCTTTTATCGGCATCATTAAATCCATTAGTATAATCTGAAAATTTTGGTCTTTACTGTAAATATCTATGGCTTCTTGGCCGTTATTCGCTACTACATGTTGATAACCTACTTTTTGGAAAAGCAATGCGGCAACTTTTTGATTAATACGGTTGTCTTCAACAAGTAATACTCGTATAGAATTGGACTGCTCTTTATTGCTCTGCTCTTCTTCTATCCCTTGTTCGGATTTTGTCTGGGTGGTTGTTTCTAAAGATCCTTCTTGCGCTTGATGGAGATCATTCATCGCATTGAGTATTTTACTTTTGAGTATTTCGGCTTTAAATGGCTTAGGAAGATAATCATTCATACCGCAAGCAAAACACTGTTGTATATCTTCTTCGACCACACTTGCTGTTAATGCAATAATTGTTGTTGGCGTTTTTTTATGTATTTTTTCGTATTGACGGATCTCTTTTGTTGCAACAAAACCATCTTTTATCGGCATCATACAATCCATTAAAATGAGGTCGTAGTGGTTAGCTGTAAAAAGGTTAACGGCTTCTTGGCCATCATTGGCAATATCAAATTCGTAACCCAATTTTGTGAGATGTAATATAACAACTTTTTGGTTTATTCTATTATCTTCAACCAGTAATATTTTTTTGGTTGATGAAGTCGGTAGTGTGTTTTCTATGATACTTTGGTGATTTGAACGGGCCAACTCACAACAATGCTCAAGGGCTTTAAGTAGTTTGTTACCTAATAATGGGTAGGTAATTAATGCACTAATACTGTTACCAAAATCTATTTGTGGTGCATTAAGTGGTTGAACTAAGCACAAGGCTTTGCTGCCTTGATTAAAAGGCTCTAAGTCAATTGGTTCTAAGTGATCGAATGTATCTTCGGTGGTTGCGTAAATAATAATTTGAGGTGTGTTATCCGTTGGCACTGTTAGATTTAATAAGGATTGTTGAATTTCAATATTATTAATACCAAATATATTAAGTTCGTATTTAATAACTTGGGTTACTTCAGTGTTATCACAGACAATAGCAATATTGGTATGATTAAATATCTCATTCTTTTTACCTTTAAGTTCCACTACTTCTAGAGGTAAATAAAAATAAAATCGACTGCCTTTTGCTTTTCGTGAATCAAGTTGAAGCTTTCCTCCCATAAGCTCAATAAGCTGTGTACTAATGGCTAGACCAAGGCCTGTACCACCAAATTTTCTTGTGGTTGAATTGTCTTCTTGAGAAAAAGGGTCAAAAATTTTCTTTTGCTGCGCTTCGTTAATACCTATTCCTGTATCAATAACTTCAAACAAGTAAGATGAAGCGTCTTGTTTATGTTTTTGATATTGAATACCAATTGATACACTGCCTGTTTCAGTAAATTTTACGGCATTAGACATAAGGTTCATTAATACTTGTCTTATACGATGATCGTCAGCTAAAACCGTTAGGGGTAAATGGGGGTCTATATTGATGTTAAGCGCAATAGATTTTTCTTTTAATGTAGGCGCAATAATTGCGGAAACATCATAAACACTTTCGCGAAGATTGGTAGTATAAGTGCTGATAGGAAGTTTACCGGATTCAATTTTGGAGAAATCTAAAATGTCGTTTATTAAGCTCAATAAAAGCTGCGACGATGTTTCTATCGTATCTACATAATCTTTTTGGGTAGCGCTTAAGTGGGTACTTGATAATATGTCTGATATACCAATAACTCCATTTAAGGGGGTTCGTATTTCATGCGACATATTCGCCAGAAAGCTACTTTTGGCCTTACTTGCGGTTATTGCCTCTTCTTTTGCGGTAATCGCTTCGTTTTTCGACGCTAGTAATTCACGTTGGTTTTTTTGTCTTTCAATAGTAAGTCGTTCAACTTTTTCTGCAAATTGGCTAAGCTCATCGCGTCCTTCAATATGCAATTTTAATTCTTTTTCATCGTCATCTTTGTGATCTAAAAAATCGATTACGGTATTTAAATTAACAATAATACGATGCGCTAAAGCAATACCAAAGAGAAGAACTAATAAAATAGATATGGCTGTTACGCAGAAAAATATGAGCCTTTGTTTTTCAAAGGTACTAATCGCTTGTTGAATATCTTGTTTTAGCTGTTGTTCTATTGCATTAGTCACCTTTTGAAAAAGAGCTAAACGTTGCGCAAAAGCATTTATACCTTCTTCAATAGCTTGTTCAGTTATTTCAGATGTCATGCTTTTATCTAATAACAACTCACGATAGGTATTACTTTCTTCAAAGGCTGCATTAGAGAATGCAGCTAATAATAATTCAACCTGTTTTTCGTCTGCATTTATTGCAACAAAACGATCGACAAACAGTTGCTGATTTTGAATTAAAGTGCGTATTTCATCCCTCATTAATTTTGCTAGTTCACTGTTTTGAGTTTTAATCAGTGTTTTACTTTGCCAGTTTTCTTCTTGTACCCAAAAGATTAACCACTCTAATTGTAGTAATGCTTTAAAATTACTATCAACAATTTGAATAGGGGCTTTGAAGTGTGTTTTTTCAATGGTTAATAAAAGTTGTTTATATATATCGCTTTGCCATTGAATACTGTCTTGTTGACTAATGGGGTCTTCGGCATTCGCTATCGCTTTAATCGTTTCTTTATACTGTTCAATGAGTTGCTGGTATTGTGCTAGATCTTTTTGAGAATAAATAACGTTTATTTCGGTTGTTAGTGTTGCTAATGCTTTTTGGGCGTTTTCAATATTTGCCGACGATCTTGATGCGTAAGAAGCTATGTTTAGTTCTTTAAGCTTAGCAATCACGTTAATAACATGAGTTGCTTTTTCTAAGCGGGTCAGTTGATCGTTAACTTCTAAAACCTGGCGACTAGATAAACCAATAATAACAATGGTAGGTAAAAGAACGAGTCCCCAGATTTTTTTCCGAATACTAAGATTGTTCCACAAACTAAGTATGAGCATTTATGTATCCATTGGTTAAACGTTGTTGAAAAATAAAATAGTTTATTAAGATTATTCTAGAACACTAATTCAATTTTTACCTTATACCCTTGTCTATTTTATTTGAAATACCTTTTAGGCTTGAGAATTTAGATTTATGGTCTACCTTTAAAGTATATATACCCGTAACCATTCAAGATGCAGGTTTCAGTGGTAACTAAAAAAAATTTAGGCGCAGATTTCACGTTTTAAACGAAATCTAAGTACATACATCCATGTAGGAACCTATAAGCCTCATAAATTGTTTTTAGATGCATCGAAGAAGCGTTTGAGCCAAATGACTTCATAAACAATGCTTTTTAATAAAGGAACGACCATTATGACAAAGCATTACCCTGAATTGATATCGCTCAAAGCTCTGAAATACACATCTTGATTGGTAACAGGTATAAACATAAATTCATCAAATGCTATAAGTGGTAGAAAGGATGCAGCAGTCACCTAATTTAGGAAAAAATAGAATGCGATTAGGTAACTATACGCTGTCTCGTTGGTTTCTATTACTTACTTTATGTTTCTTTGCCTCTACTCAGGCACATGCCAATGATGTGTATGCTGTATTTACGTTAACCCCAGACTTTAAGCCATTAACTAAAAGTAAGGTAAGAATGCTTTTTAGAGGAAAAACTAAGCTTTTACAAGGAGAAAAGTTTGAGTTGTCTGATTGGCCTCAAAGTAACGATGTTCGCAACGGATTCTATCAAGCATTACTCGGAAAAGATTTAGCTCAAATGAATGCGTATTGGGCAAGACTTTCATTTTCGGGAAAGGCAAGACCCCCTAAAGAAATAGATAATGGGTCGGTAGAGTCTTTGGTTGAATGGATGTCACTAAAACCTTCCCGTATTGGTTACGTCCCTATAGATTTATTACCCGAGAATGCACATGTGCTTTATATTGTTAAAAAGGAGAAGCAATAATGAGCAAGAAGCTCTTAGCATTATTTATATCAACAATTAGTTTCTCATCTTTTGCTGAAATAGAATTAACGGATCAATTATCACTAAGTGGCTTTGGTTCTAGTTCGTTAACTAAATCAAATAATCAAACATTAGTAATTATGAACCGTGGTATTAATGATGAAACGTGTTGGGATTGCGATACTACTTTGGGGCTTCAATTAGATTATTTTAATGATGCTTTTAAAGCGTCTGCACAATTAGTTAAACGACCACAAGATAAATGGAGCGCCCCTGAACTTGAGTGGGCTTATGCGGGCTATTCTATGAGTGAAGTAGAATTTAGAGTGGGGCGTTTACGCATTCCTATATTTTTAGCCTCTGAATATTATTATGTTAGCCATGCGTACAACTATGCCAGACCTCCAGAAGAGCTCTATAATTCTATATTAGGACTAACGGCATATAATGGGGCAAGTGTTGTTTGGAACTTAGAATTGTTTAATGAATACCAGTTAACAATTATGCCTTTTATTGGCTTTAATAATACCAGTTTAGTGGATGCTGGCGATACTCTTGATGTGGAATTAGATATTGACAGTATGTCGGGTATTAACTTTTTATTGTCTGGTGAATATTACCGTTGGAATTTGTCTTACTTTACCGCTGACTTTGGTCAAACGTTTCAATTTACAAATGCAAGACCTGATGTTCCTTATTTTGAACTGAGTTTTCTTAACGATAGCGTCGAACTTTATTCTTTAGGGCTAGAATATGAGTTTGATTCATTATTATTAACTGCTGAAAGACAAATAGGTAATTTACGTTCTACTTGGTATGCCAGCGCAGCCTATAAACTTAATAAGTTTGTTCCTTATATTCAGTATGGTGAAAATAGAGCTAAAATTACCCGTGTTTCTACATATGATGATAAATCAGGCAGTAGTTTTGTGATGGGTCTTCGTTATGACTTGTTATACAACGTATCACTTAATATTGAATGGCAGAAGTTTAAAAGCTTTGGTGAGCAACGTGGCTCTTTTGTTGAAACACCTAATAAACCAGAAGCCGATCTATATACTTTAATGTTCAACTTTGTGTTTTAAAGAGAATACTCCCAAGCTAGGGCCTGTTGCTCTTTTGAGTATGATGTTTGTTCAATTTAAAAGCGTTTTAGTCACAGGTTTTACGTTCCAAACAAAACCTAAGTACCTGCATCCGTGCAGGCAAGGCAAACGTTTTGTCACATAGTCATTCTATGTAAAAAAGGTTTACAGAAGAATAAATCGTTTTTAAATGAACCCTTGGGCAGCGCTTGTTTGATATTTCTACATCGTTATAGTGATTTTATGTGGCGCGACCACACATCAATCACTATGTCTTATATAAAAATCAAACAGATTGCTGCAAAAATATACCTGAAAGGTCAACAGACCCTAATCATTTCAACTAGTTTAGGGGATTTATCTTTTATCAAATAATTAAAAAGGTGTAGGGTAATCTCTTAATACGCCATCAATATCATTTAATGCTTCTGTGCTCAATTCAATATCAAATCCTTTAATATTTTCTTTCAGTTGGTCCATAGTAGTTGCACCAATGATTGTTGACGTTACTCCACGTACTTGTTTACACCAAGCTAATGCGAGTTGTGCAGGTGTAATGTTATATTGGTTAGCAATATCGACATAAGCTGCTGTTGCTTTATGGGCTGAAGGTGTGTCTCTGTATATACCGTTTCTTTGTTCATAGGTCCATCGGCTACCTTCTGGGCGTGTATTATTTAAGTATTTACCCGTTAACATACCGGTAGCCAGAGGTGACCACGGTAAATACGCGATATTTTCACGAATGCAGTTTTCGAGTAAATAAGGGGAATCTTGTGTATGAAGTAAACTGAACTCGTTTTGAACAGAAACAATACGGGGTAAGTTATGTTGTTCACTTAACTTTAAATAGGTATTAATGCCCCATGGCGTATCGTCAGATAATCCACAATGTCTAATTTTTCCGGCTTCTACACAGCGCGATAATCCTTGTAGAATATCAAGCATATCTTCAATTTCACGCTCTGAAGTTGTTTGTGTGAAATCAATTTGATTGGGCCAATGGTTTCCAAAATGAGGAAAACTACGATTAGGCCAATGTAACTGAAATAAATCAATATAATCAGTTTGTAAGCGTTTTAACGAGCCTTCAACTGCAAGCTCTACGCTTTTACCCGTGATTGGCTCTCCGTTTCTGATCCAAGGTAAGCCTTGCCCTGAGATTTTTGTGGCTAACACTATATCTTTTCTTTTCTGGAGATTGTTAGATAACCAGTTACCTATAATCGTTTCGGTTTTACCATAGGTTTCTGGTGCAGGAGGAACAGCATAAAGTTCAGCGGTATCAATAAAGTTAATATTTTGAGATAACGCATAATCAATTTGTTGATCTGCTTCTTGCTGATTATTTTGTAACCCCCAAGTCATGCTACCTAAGCAAACCTCAGAAACCGATAAATCACTACTACCTAATAAAGAATATTTCATAACTACCTTATGAGTGGTTAATTAAAGTGTATGTCATTTTATATTGGTACGGGTAGGTGGAATACCAAGGTGAACAGATGAATTAATGCTGATTCTATTAATAAATTTATCTACCTTGTCTTTTGAAATATTCTATTTAACCCAAATTCCGGTTATTTATTATATAGGCTAGTATTAGGTGGTAATATGCTCATTAATCCACTTTTCAAGTTGATATTTCATTAATCACCTGAACGGCGAGCAACTTCTTTACCTTGTTTAAAAATTAAAACGGTAGGCGTTGCTTTTACGTTAAGTGTTCAAAAAACGCTGTAATCGTTATTATACAAATCGCCATAATCCATTGATCATTTATACTCGTCTGAATGGCCAGTTACATCGTTATTTATTTAATAATTAGAGCACTCCTTATTAAAATAAATTCCTCGCCTATAGGCGTAGGTGTTTAGGTTCAGTCTGGAGCGATGAACCTGTTTACAACTGTTAGTGAAAGCTAAAGAAAGCGATAAAGTTTTATTTACTCGGTTGATACCAGAAGATATTGAGGATTCGAGCTACCAACATTTTTTTGATTACGATATAAAAATAGTGGATCGACTTTCATTCTTAAAAGGTAGCGATAGAGGTTCATATTGTATAAATCTTTATCGTTTTAGTAAGAAATATACCTCTACAGAAATTGAAAAGATAACGGATGTTTCTAATTTTTTGATGAGTTGTGCGATAAAACATACTCGACTTGCTGGTGGACTATCCGATTTTTTAACCAGAGAGGCTCAAATTAATGAGTTATACCAATTAGTCTAATTATATGATCTAATGTCATTTATTTACTCATAATAAATCACATTGAACACTCATAGCTCACAAGAATTAAAAATACTCTCCAACAAAGTAAAAGATCATCGAATGAGGCTACGCTTGCTAGCCGTTTCACACTTTAAATCGGGTAAGAATAGATCAGAAGTTGCTAGAACACTTAATATAAGTAGAAGAATTGTTAATGATTGGGTTGCGAACTACATCAGCAAAGGTTTACTTGGTCTTGAGAGTAAAAAACCTACAGGGCGACCTAGCTATCTTACAGAGCAAGATAAAGAAATATTGAGTCAATATATAAAGGCTCAATGCCAATCCGATATGGGTGGACGACTAACGGGTGAGTGTATCCGACTATATATCAACGCTAATTTTGATGTTGATTATCATCCCAACGCCATTTATTAAGTTATTAAAATCAATGGGATTTAGCTGGATAACAAGTCGCTCACGACACCCAAAACAGTCTGATGAAGTACAAGAAGATTTTAAAAAAAATTCGAAAGTGAAATGATCCGCACGCTCCCATGGAATGTGAGGCTTAAAGAGATAGATGTGTGGTTCCAAGACGAAGCACGTTTTGGACAGCAAAATACAACGACAAGGCTCTGGGCAGAGAAAGGAACAAGACCGAGAGCCGTTAGGCAACAACAGTTTGAATACGCTTACCTTTTTGGTGCTGTTTGCCCATCAACAGGCGCAACTGAGGCACTGATTTCTCCAGTAATGAACATGGATGTAATGGAACAACATTTGGCTTTAATTTCTCAAAAAACTCAAGAAGGACGACATGCGGTGATCGTTGTCGATGGTGCTGCATGGCACCAAGCTTACCTTGCTGATAAATTTAACAACGTAACGATCATTAAGTTACCACCGTATTCACCCGAGTTGAATCCAATAGAGCAAGTTTGGAGTTGGTTGCGCCAACATCATTTAGCGAATAGGTGCTTTCAAGGCTATGATGACATCCTCGATGCTTGCTCTGATGCATGGAACTCATTTGTGAGTGATGCAAAGCGGGTCATGAAAATGTGTAGTAGAGATTGGATTAAGGTGGGAAAAACTTAAGATGGAATGGTATTAGAGCAAAGACTACATGCCATTAATAGTAAGGCTAACAACAAGAGAGCTAGGAGTATGTGTTAGGGCCTTGCTTGGTTTGTCTAGCGAGGGAATAGGATTAGATTTAGGCATTAAAATAACTAGTGTACAAACCTACCGTAAACGCGCTTATGCTAAGTTAAATATATCAAGCCAAAATGAACTATTTGGTTTATGTTTGAAAAATTAATAAAGCACAGAAAATTCCCTCTGCTTTTAGAGTATTAAACTGAGTTTATTGCTTTAATTTTAGCGCGATTAGAAAATTGAGCTCATATTAACTGCTACCTAGGCTCACTGATTCTCGTATCTAGCCGTTGGCGAGTAAATGAATCAGTTAAGTTTGAAGCTTTAATAAATACTTGTGTGTTTTTATTAATATTATAAGCAATTCGATCTTCGAGCACTGTATCACTATAAGTGTTACTTAAACTTTGAGATTGCGCAGAACTTCACAGATAAAGTGTTATATTTTAACTAAGTGAGATAGGGCGAGACTAAATTATATAAGAAATGAAAATGGTGGCCCTCCCTGACCTGAATTTAATGTCTAAGTCTATGATAAATTTATCTATATATTTTGGTTGTGTTTATTGGTGTTACTTCTAGTGTTACTAGAAGTTAAAGTCATCTAATTTCACGGAAATTAATTTTAAATTATTTTTATATTGTCTCTTAAAATAAATCAAAGATGATTTAATGTTTATTATGTAATCTTAATTCAATGTAGAATTAGTAATAAATACTTGTAATTAAGTTATCAAAAACAGGCTTTAATTTGGAGTTTTGCTTTTATGACAAATATAAATGAATGCGCTTATTGTGAATCAGTAATTACGAAAGAAAATGATTCAAGAGAACATATAATTCCAAACTCTATTGGTGGGAAGCAAACTGTTTGTGGATTTATTTGCAAGGATTGTAATAATTCACTAGGTAATTCTTGGGATTTTGAATTGTCAGAACGACTAAAATGGTTCACATTAGCTTTGGGTGTTAAGCGTGATAGGGTTCAAAATAAAAATCAAAGCATGGCAATTAAAACAAAAGATGGTACTAATTTAAATTTAACATCTGAAGGCGTATTAACTCCTCAAGAACCATTTTTTGAGTCCACACCATATGACAATAAAGTTAATATTCGTATGCTTGCACGAACTGAGCATGAAGCTAAAAATATGTGGCGAGGAGTTAAGAATAAATATCCTCAATCAGATGTTGGAGAGCCTTTAAAAATACAGCAATTTAAAGTTAATAGCCCACATGGAATAAACTTATCTTTTAATGGCGTCAATCTAAATTGTTCGGTTGTTAAGACAGCTTTAGCGATGTGTTTTAATCTTGGTATTAAACCTAGAGATTGCGAGGTAGGCATTAAAACATTAAAAAACACTACGGGTAGTAATGATGTTTGTTCTTTTTATATTAATGATGTTGTTTTAGATCGCCCTCATGGGCTCTTGTTTCACCTTGTAGCACTTAGAGGTGATTCAAAAAAATCTACTCTTATAGCTTACGTAGAGTATTTTGGTGTAATGAGGAAAGTGATAAAACTTAGTAATCAATTTAATGGGAAGAGTTTTGATTCAGTATATTCAATTAATCCTCAGACCCGAAAAGAGTTGGATTTATCCGTCAACTTGGATATACCAGAAGAAGAGTTAGGAGCTGCATTTAATGGGTTAGCTTATCCTGACAGCTTTTCTAATGCTTGTAATAATGCATTTAAAATATCCGAAGGCATTCGAGTAATGAGGGAAAGGCAGTATGTTTTTCGTAATGAATTATTAAAAGCTAGAGTGCATCTTGGAATAGAAAAAAATAGTACGCCTAAATTGAAAGATGCAGAAGAGTTTAATCGCTTCATGACAAAACAGATTGGTCCGATAGAAGATTATATTAATAATGCTCCACCTTTACCTAAACGAAAAAAATAATAGGCTTATTGTGTTGTTAACTTTTATTTAGTCAATACTGACTATTTAAGTGTATTTCCCCTTTGTTTATGACTACTCCCATAGCTTTAATTTGGGTTGTTAGAGTGATATGACAAGTTTTAACGCATAGATTATCGAGACATATAATTTATTAGATGACCATTTTCGGTCACAATAATTAACACTGCATTACTTGTTAAAATCGACATTATCATAATTCAATAACTGCGCATTGATTGCGTAGTACGCAGTTAACTTTGAGTAATAACCTAATTTATTAATATTTATTAGGTAAGGCGAATTTACATCTTTAGGTAATCTTATAGAGGTGGCTCAGAAAATAACATCGCAATTGAAGTTAAACTATTTATGGCTAGCATGCCCCGTCACACTTACCCCGTTTAGCGAAACTATAGTGCTCCCGTCAGTTTGATAGATACACATAAAATTATCAGCATAATCATCAATAAATTCTGGATGTTCACATTGAGCATTTATGTTGCTATGCACTTTTATGTTCTTTTTATAATATGTCAAAAGTAATCGAGGCATTAAAATACATGTGATAAAAGTTATTATTTCCATTTCACTTTTCCATTAATAAGATATCTTACACTCTAGCATTATAATAAAGATTAACTAAAAACAACGCATAACAACATGTAAGAATATTAATAATAAACTGAAATGAGTCTTACGCTTTTTCCCAATCATTAAGCCACTCGTCTGTTGTTTGTTCTTCTGGCTTCTTAATATAATTAGTATCAGGTAAATAATTACTTATTACCGCGCTACCTTGTTTACTTAATTCGTACTTATCTGGACACGTACCGAAATATCCCTGTAAGCCTTTATTATCATATGCTTTCGTAATATCATTGTTTGGCGTTCTTGTCTGGCTGTTGTATGGGAGTTGTCTGGCAATTGTATGGGAGTTGTATGGCAAACAGTGTGAAAGCTTCTTTAAAATTTGATTGTGGTGACAGTTCATTAAAGGAATGATTTTATCTTTTAACTTACTACTACGATCAAAGGTAGGTACAAAAAAACAATGTTTTAAGTTTCCCATATAATCATGAAAACTAGATAGTCTCGACGGTAAGCTCAAACCAGTTGATAACCAAAATTGATAGAATTTATATTTTTTATTTACGCGAAATTGACCTTTAGGTAAGCAACTTCCTTTTATTCCATTTTTAGTTGTACGACTTCTTTTTAATTCAACATTAAAAGTTACATAACAATCCTCTCCAGTTACTAAATTAATTAACTGTAAATTAAGTCCTGAGCTTTTATGTTTTCCATAATATCCAGTTGAATAGTTATCATAGATATAAACATCTATATCAAGCACGCAGGCTATTTCTCTTAATAAGTTTGCGGAATTTTCAGCAAGCCACTTTTTAGGTACTTGCTGATTACTTGCTGGCGTTATAATTAACTGACCATTAATAATATTAATCTGATCACCCCTAGAAATTAAAACTTCTAGCAATGAGCATTTTTTAATATGGTTCATTGTGGGATCTTCTTTAATGAATTAACTTATACATGTGATATGTTTCAGGTTTTATCATCGATATTGATATCAGATAAAAGTACGTATTTAGCAACGCTATGAGCTTTGTTATCAGGTGTTTTTTCATTAACCCGGTAAGTTTCTATATTATGGCCTTGCGCCCTTAATTCTAAAATACGTGGTGCTGGCGATAATATATGTAATTCATCTCGTATTTGTAGGGTAGTGGCAGAGCCATACTTTTCCAAATACTCTAATATTTGCACTCGCTGAGAGGCAGCGCTAATATCTAAAGTGTCATTTGATTGGTGAGTGCCGTTATTACTTGCGGCCTTATCTTTTGTCATAAAACTCCCCTTATGCGGCTTGCTGACGTTGTTCAACTAGCTTCATTACAAGTGCTTTAATCTCTTGGGCACTTACGCCAGCTAATAAAGCTCGATTAACAGCTTCTATTTCAAAGTTAACCCAAGCCACTGAGCGTTCGCCTAATGATATTGGAGGTGGCATTAAGCCTAACTTTACCTTTTCGTAGAATGATGATTTAGGGAGTCCGCATAGCTTTGTTACTTCGCCAATGCGTAAATATATAAGTGGAGTTGTAATGTTGTTGTACTGAACCATATCGTTACCTTTTGGGTTGTGTTGTTTGATATGGTTTTATTAAAATCTATTTATTAAGTACTTTGTGGCAACTGCCAAAATCAATTGGCAACTAACCTATAAATAATTAGTTGCCAAAAAGATTATTCTGAAAGAAGCTTTATTCCTTTTGTTATTCGCTCTCTGATTGCTCTCTCACTTAAACCAGCTTGTAGCTCAGGTAAATATTCTTCCAATTTCTTAGCAACTTGAAGAACGGTAGGTTTATCTACAGTACCTAGCATATTACCTTTAGTACTAACTAACGCCTTAGTTAACAATCCGATAGTTTTATATAAATTATCCGTCTCCCTAGTCGATGGCGACTTTATAACAGTATTATTATTCAGGTTATTATTTTGTACGTTCTCTGTATTGAATAAAGCTTCAGCCATTCGGTCAACTTCACTTTGTAATGATAAAACTACCTTACCTTTATTGATTCTGTCATATTTAGCGCTCGCATATTCACAAGCTTGAATTATTAACTCTTCTGACACTTTCGGGAGATACTTTATATATTTCTTAGCTGCTTTTTTAAAATTAAATGTTTGTTCACTCTCTTTTGATAATCTTTTTAATTCAAGAAAAGATTGATCATTACTAATTATCTCCTCCAAAAACATAAGATTAATATCCACCCCAGCATCATTAACAAGTTTTAAGAACTGGGGTAAATGCACGTAACTATCGAACAGGTAAGCTTCATAGTTAATACCACCATCAATAGGTGAAACTAAGCTGCCAATCAATTCAGATGATATATTTTCTGTAAAATCAGAAATAATTAAGTTTACTAAAGGGGGAGGATTTCCGTAATTATCACTCGCTATGAAAGATGGATAACTTATTTGTATCTCACATAACCCTCTAATTCTTTTGGGGCTACATTGAGATCCATTAATAGGTGTTTTTACATCACAAATACCACAGACAAAAGAATAAAAGGTTATGTGTTGAGCTAAATATTCAACATACCTCTGTTCAGGTTCAGCTAAAAACAGTTCATCATAATAAAACGTTTTTGTAGCCAATCCTATCTTTATAAAAGCTTCATTATTACTAATATACATATTGTACCCTCAGTACAACCCTCATTAAATAACTAAGCCAGAGCGGTGAGGTACCACTTTTTCGGGAGCTACCCTAGGCTTGGTTAAACTTTTTAAGCTGCTGCTTGCTCTGGTTGATTAATCATTAAGTCATCAAATAAACTAACAGCATTAATTAATAATGTATCAGCCACGTAAATTGCTGATACTTGCGCTTTGATCAGTTCGTTAGGATATTCAGCCTCACACCAATTACTAGTCGCTAGTTCTGTTATTGCGTGATTGAAAGTAGATATTTGCTTATAAGCGGTAAACGCTTTAGAGAATAAAATACCTTTATTATCTTGATCCCACATTTCATCGGTAATAGCTTGCGCATCAGAGACACACTGTAATGATTTGATTAAGTCTACATTTAAAAATATTGTTCTTTCGCAAACAGCATTTGCAGTAGAAAGCAGTGTTAACTTTAATATCGAATATGCGCTGTTAAAATCATCTGCCATTTGTGTGGCACGGTCGTCTAGATAAATATTATTCATTGTTTATTTTCCTTATTAAAAATTAACTACACTAAGACCTTTATTACCTAAAGCAGACAGACTCATATTACCGGTTGCTGCTTTTTCAATATGTTCAGACCACCAGTTCATTAACGCGCGTCTTCGCTCGATATATTCGCTACGGTTGTAAGCTCGTCTTACTTCGTTTTTATCAATATGAGCTAAAGCGGCCTCGATAACATCAGGATCAAATCCTTGTTCGTTTAATGTTGTGCTAGCTAATGCCCTTAATCCGTGCGAAACAAGCTGACCAGCAAAACCAATTCGTTTTAATGCCATATTAGCTGTTTGTGTATTTGCGTGGCTGTTATTTGCTCTATGGCTCGGGAATAAATATTCTTTGTGACTGCTAATAGGTTTTAATCTTTCAAGGATCGCTAATGTTTGTTGAGTTAATGGGATGGTATGAGGTTTACCCATTTTCATTCGTTCTGCAGGGATAATCCAAAGATTGTTTGTAAAGTCTATTTCTTCCCACTTCGCTTTGGCTGTTTCCGCTGGCCTAGTCATAGTGTGTAATTGAAATTCAACTAAACAACGAGTAATAAACATTATGTTAGAAGTGGATAAAGCGACCATTAATTCAGGCAGCCTATCTGGTGTGATGGTTGCCATGTTTTGTTTTTTAGGTGCGGCAAACAATTTAGTAATATCTGATAGGGTATTTGCTTCAATATGACCAGATGCAACAGCTAACCTCATAATCTCATTAACAACCCTACATAAACGTTTTACAGTTTCTAAGCTGCCTTTTGCTTCAATAGGTTTGAGTATATCAATGACAGTTTTTGGTTTTACCAGATGAATAGGGGTATGTTGTAAAAGTGGTAATACGTGTTTATCTAAAGACTTCCATGCATGTATAGCTGTTTCAGGCTTAACGGCTTTTGATTTTAACTCGAGCCATTTCTCAGCAAATGAACCAAAAGTATTATTTAGAGCTTCAAGTTTTTGTCTTGCTTGTTCTTCTCGGTGATATTTCGGATCGATATTTTGGGCTAAAAGCTCTCTTGATTCTTTTCGAAGTTCCCTTGCTTGTGCAAGTGACAGGGCAGGGTATGAGCCAAAACTGATGTTTGCTCGTTTTTTTGTGATCGGACGATAATAATTAAATAGCCAGAGTTTGGAACCAGTCGGCTTTATCCGTAAAAATAAGCCGTCACCATCAACTAGGCTGTACTCCTTGTCTTTTGGTTTTGCTTGTTTTATTTCCGTATTTGTTAAGGGTTTTGTTGTTCTAGCCATTTTTAGTAACACCAAAGTTAGTAACATCATGTCCGTGTTACTATAAATGTTACCTAAACTTTCAGATTGTGCAAGACCCCCTCAGACAGTTACAGGTAGAACTACCTTGTAATAACTAGGTTTTATATGGGGTATAGGACTGTACTAGATGATATGAGAAGTGAAAATGGTGGGCCCTCCCCGACTTGAACGGGGGACCTGCCGATTATGAGTCGGATGCTCTAACCAACTGAGCTAAGGGCCCATTTTCATGGCCTAGGCCTGAAAACTTTTTCTTGCTAAAAAACATTACATCTCAAAGCGGCGTGAAGTATAAGCATTTTTTATTTTGTTGTCACCACTATAATCTGAAATAATTTATAAAAATTGACTGTTAGCTTAATTGTTAAACAAAATAAGCGTTTATTTATTTTTTAATCGCCGAAAATGAAAAAATCCAGCACTTGGCTGGATTTTTAAATAAGGTGTTAAACGGTTTTTATTCGCCGTCTAAGAAACTCTTAAGTTGTTCTGAGCGAGAAGGATGACGCAATTTACGTAATGCTTTCGCTTCTATTTGACGAATACGTTCACGTGTAACATCAAACTGCTTACCAACTTCTTCTAGCGTATGGTCAGTATTCATATCAATACCAAAACGCATTCTTAATACTTTAGCTTCACGTGCTGTTAAACCAGCGAGTACTTCGTGAGTTGCATCTTTTAAGTTTTCAGAGGTTGCAGAATCAACAGGTAATTCACCGCTACCATCTTCAATAAAGTCACCTAAATGTGAATCTTCGTCATCACCAATAGGGGTTTCCATTGAGATAGGTTCTTTCGCTATTTTTAATACCTTACGAATTTTATCTTCAGGCATTACCATGCGTTCAGCTAACTCTTCAGGAGTTGGCTCACGACCCATTTCTTGTAACATTTGGCGAGAAATACGATTAAGTTTGTTAATCGTTTCAATCATGTGTACAGGAATACGGATTGTGCGGGCTTGGTCAGCAATTGAACGTGTAATTGCTTGGCGTATCCACCATGTAGCATAGGTTGAAAACTTGTAACCACGACGGTATTCAAATTTATCAACTGCTTTCATTAAGCCGATGTTACCTTCTTGGATCAGATCTAAGAATTGTAAACCACGGTTGGTGTATTTTTTAGCGATTGAAATAACAAGACGTAAGTTGGCTTCTACCATTTCTTTTTTCGCACGGCGAGCTTTAGCTTCACCAATTGACATACGACGGTTAATGTCTTTAATGCCATGTACGTTTAGGTAAGTTTCTTCTTCAATCATGTTAAGTTTGTAGATGCAACGTTCTACGTCTAACTCAATATCAGCTAGCTTAGCTGAATGAGGTAAGCCCGCATTTTTTTGCTCGTTAAACCAATCTTTTGATGTTTCGTTGCCTGGGAATATTTTGATAAAGGTAGCTTTAGGCATACCTGCACCAACAACACAGTGCTTCATGATCAAACGTTCTTGAACACGTAAACGGTCCATTACGCTACGCATGTTTTTAACTAAACGATCAAAAACTTTAGGTACAATTCTAAATTCTTTGAATACTTCAGCTAATGCATCAATTGCAACTTGTGCGTCAGTATGGCCTCTGCCTTTATCACTGATAATTTTGTTTGCAGCTTCATAAGCATCACGAAGTAAACCAAATTTTTCTTTGGCTAATTCAGGATCCGGCCCTGTATCTTCTTCTTCTTCGTCTTCATCATCGTCACTGTCTTTATCTTTGTCTTCATCATCTAATTCTTCTTTAGATAACTCAGAACCAATATGAGTTGCAGCGGCAGGAATTTCTTCTTCTTCAGCATCAGGGTCTAAAAAGCCAACGATTATATCGCTTAAGCGAACTTCTTCTGCTTCGAAGTTGTCCCATTGCTCTAATAAGTAATTAATTGCAGGAGGGTATTCAGAAACCGAACGTTGTACTTCTTTGATACCTTCTTCAATACGTTTTGCGATAACTATTTCGCCCTTACGGGTTAATAGCTCAACAGTACCCATTTCACGCATGTACATACGTACGGGATCTGTTGTACGACCAATTTCGCTTTCAACTGAAGCAAGTGCTTGCGCAGCAGCTTCGGCAGCGTCTTCATCGGTGTTCGCTTCACTCATCATTAAGGTATCGTTATCAGGCGCGTTTTCAAACACCTGTATACCCATGTCGTTGATCATTCTAACGATGTCTTCAACTTGGTCAGAGTCAATAATCTCTTGAGGAAGATGATCATTAACTTGAGCAAATGTTAAATAACCTTGCTCTTTACCTTTAGTTATTAGCTCTTTAAGCCTAGATTGTGGGGCTTTATCCATTGACGAGTGTCCACCTAATTTATGGGTATCAAATTGAAAAAAGTAAGCCTTGAATTATAGCAATATGCTTGCTTAATTACCAGACGTAAACCGATATATTGTTAACTAGTTGTTATACCAAGTTGATTATTTATATACAACTTTAAACGCCTATTAGGCGCTAAGTAAACTATGTAATTCTTGTTTTTCTATTTTTGTTAAACCTGTTGTTTGTTCTTTTGAAAGTAATGCTTCAGTACGTTGTTCGATAAAAATATTGAGAAAACGTTCAATAATATCTAAAAAAGTAGATTCTGCGTTTTCAGGCTCAATATGATGTTCTAAGTACATTAATTTAGTGAGCTGCTTACTTTCTTCTTGACCTCTATACTTTTCAATAATTTGTGCACTATGAATACTTGGGTTTTGCTTGCATATCATGAGTAACTGATTTAACAGGGGTATTCCAGGTACATTTAAATGCGTAAGTATTGATATATCAGGTAAAGCATTAACTATATGGGGATGCTCAAGTAATAATGCAATAGCTAATCGAACAGGTGTTATTTTTGTTTGCTTTTTTATGGGCGTTTTTGTGTTTTTTGAAGCAAACGCTTTATTTAATTTAGCGAGTTGTTGCTCATTACCGCTGCCAAAGTTATTAGCGAGTTTGGTTACAATGGCATCTTTTAGATGGCTGTCAGGTAATTTTTCTAAATAGGGTTTAAATGCATTAATAGCAGATGATTTACCTTCGGCGGAAGTCATATCGTATTGGGCTAATAAATGCTCAAATAAAAAGTCAGAAAGAGGTGTTGCTTGATCTATTATAGCCTCAAAAGCTTGCTGGCCTTTTGTGCGTATTAGGCTGTCAGGGTCTTCTCCGTCAGGTAAAAAAACAAACCTTAGTGAGTAACCATCTTGAATTAAGGGTAGGGCATTATCCATAGCTCGCCAAGCTGCATCTCGGCCGGCTCTATCACCATCGTAGCAACATATAACTTCTTTAACGGTTCTAAAGAGTGTTTGTAGTTGCTCTGGAGTTGTTGCTGTACCTAATGATGCTACAGCGTAAGTTACACCATGTTGGGCTAATGCGACTACGTCCATATAGCCTTCAACTACAAGTAAGCGTGATAGTTGTTTATTTGCTAATTTTGCTTCGTATAAGCCGTAAAGTTCTTGGCCTTTATGATAAATACGCGTTTCTGGGGAGTTTAAGTATTTAGGTGTTCCATCTGATAGTACTCTACCACCAAAACCAATAACACGGCCTCGTTTGTCGCGAATAGGGAATTGTATACGACCTCTAAAGCGATCATAAGGCTTGTTTTTATCGCCCTGAATAGCCATGCCTAAATCAACAAGTTGTTTAGTAATTGCTGAGCTTTTAGCAAATACGTTCATCATGCCATCCCAAGCATCGCTGATGTAACCAATACCAAACTGTTTGACTATTTCGCCACTTAAACCGCGACCTTTTAAGTAGTTTATGGCCGTTTCTTTGTCATTAGCTACACGCAGTTGTTGTTGATAAAAACGGCTGATTTGTTCCATTAAGGCATAATCATCTTGTTTTTGTGCGTAAACTTGTTGCTGTTGTTTTTGTTGTGCGGGCGTTTGATTATTGTCTTCACGCGGAACGGTCATACCGTAGTGTGAAGCGAGTTCTTCTACAGCATCAGGAAATTCTAATCGATCAAATTCCATTAAAAATGAAATCGCATTGCCATGTTCGCCACAACCAAAGCAATGATAAAATTGTTTGTCTTGGCTTACGCTAAATGAAGGTGATTTTTCGGTATGAAAAGGGCAACAAGCTTGATAATTTTTACCTGCTTTTTTTAAAGGAACACGACTATCAATAAGTTCAACAATATCAGCTCTGGCTAATAAGTCATCGATGAACTGTCTTGGGATCATACCTGCCATATAATTAGAACACTCGAATGTTGAGAATAGGGAACTTCGTTTTCTATTTTACACAATAAAATCGTTTGATTGATATTAGTTTTCAATCTTTAAATTTAAGGGAATAAAAAACCGCGAGGCATAAGCAATCGCGGTTTATTTTGAGACTTCCCTTGTGGGAATATAAAGTTAACTATTTAAAGTATTTCTTACTTGGCCGCTTACTGCGCCCAAATCTGCTTTACCTTGCATAATAGGTTTTAATATTGCCATTACTTTGCCCATGTCAGCCATTGAAGCTGCACCGGTTTCTGTTATTGCTTTATTAATTAAATCATTAATCTCATCTGCAGTGAAAGGTTGAGGTAAAAACGTATTTAACGCTTCAACTTCAGCCGCTTCTTTTGCAGCTAATTCATCTCGACCACCATCAGTAAACATTTTAATAGATTCTTTACGTTGTTTAACCATTTTAGTTAAAACGGCTAATACGTTTTCATCTGTTGCTTCTGTACCGTGATCTATTTCAGCTTGTTTAACAGCTGATATCGCCATGCGAATAACACCAAGACGTAATTTGTCTTTAGCTCGCATAGCAAGTTTCATTTCATCTTTTAGTTGACTAAGTAGACTCATAGGTTGACTCAGTTGACTGAAGTAAGTACTAAAATATCTTAGTACATACGAACGCGACGAGCGTTCTCACGAGAAACTTTTTTAGCAGCACGTTTTACAGCAGCGGCTTTTTTACGTTTACGTTCCCAAGTTGGCTTTTCATAACATTCGCGACGACGAACTTCTGAAAGGATACCGGCTTTCTCACATGAACGTTTAAAACGACGAAGTGCTACGTCAAACGGTTCGTTCTCTCTTACTTTAATTACTGGCATTTTTTTTGTTAACCTTTGTGTCTATTTAAATCTATAAAATTGGTAACCTTCTTAGCCTAAGCCTCGAAATCACCCGCTCTATCAAAAATTGGTGCCGTATTCTAAAGCCAACAGGTAAGTAAAGTAAAGTAATAATAACAATATGACACTTTAAATGGTGGAGAATTGCTTTTATCACAGGTAAAATTGCGCGCTTAACTTTTGAGGATTCTTTTTATATGCGTATTTTAGGTATTGAAACATCATGTGATGAAACAGGTATTGCTATTTATGATGACGAGCAAGGTATTATGGCTCATCGTTTATATAGCCAAATTGCTGTTCATGCGGATTATGGTGGAGTAGTGCCTGAGTTGGCGTCACGTGATCATGTGCGTAAAACTATTCCTTTAATTAAAGAAGTGTTAGCTGATGCTAATTTAACACCTAAAGATTTAGATGGCGTTGCTTATACTGCTGGTCCTGGTTTAGTGGGGGCGTTACTAGTTGGCTGTTCTATTGGACGAAGCTTGGCTTATGGTTGGGGAATACCCGCTGTGCCTGTTCATCATATGGAAGGGCATTTATTAGCACCAATGTTAGAAGACAATGTACCTGAATTTCCTTTTGTTGCTTTATTAGTTTCAGGCGGACATACCATGTTAGTTCGTGTAGATGGTATTGGGCAGTATGAACTTTTAGGTGAATCTGTTGATGATGCAGCAGGTGAAGCCTTTGATAAAACGGCTAAACTTTTGGGTTTAGATTACCCTGGTGGACCTGTTTTAGCGAAAATGGCAGAGAAAGGTGTTCATGGCCGTTTTGTATTTCCTCGCCCTATGACCAATAAACCGGGGTTAGATTTTAGCTTTAGTGGTTTAAAAACAGCAACGGGTACGGCTATTCGTGAAGAAAAAGCAAAAGGGACTATGGATGAACAAACACATGCTGATATTGCTTATGCATTTCAAGATGCAGTGATTGATACCATAGCAATAAAATGTAAAAGAGCATTAAAAGCATGCGACCTAAAGCGTTTAGTTATCGCTGGTGGTGTAAGTGCTAATACTGCGCTACGTGAAAAGTTAGCGGTTATTACTAAAAATTTAGGTGGTGAAGTGTTTTATCCTCGCCCTGAATTTTGTACCGATAATGGTGCCATGATCGCTTATGCTGGTTTGCAACGGTTAAAGTCGGGCGCAGAACAAGAGTTAACGTTTAAAGCTACACCACGCTGGCCGCTTGATACGCTTCCTGCAGTTTAATTTGTAGAGTGTTAGTTTTTTACTGATATTTTATTCTCTGTACCTTTAAGTAAGCGTTGAATGTTATCTTTATGTCTCATAATAACTAGTGCGCTTAACATAAGTACAGGGAATACATAAATGGGTTTGATCATCCATGTATATAAGGGGGCTAAGCTAACGGTTACAATAGCCGCTAAACTCGAATAGCGTGTAAGTTTAGCTACAATTAGCCAAGTACCAATTAATAGCCCTCCTAATGTAAAACCTAATGGTAATAAAACACCAAAAGCAGTTGCAACAGCTTTACCTCCTTTAAAACCAAAAAATATGGGGAACATATGTCCTAAACAAGCGGCAACTCCGATAAAACCAATATATAAGGGTTCTATGCCTAAAAAGTAAGCCCCCCAAACTGGAATAGCTCCTTTAATCACATCAAAAAATAAAACGAAAGCGGCAGTTAATTTATTGGTACTACGTAGAACATTGGTTGCGCCGGGATTATGTGAGCCAACATCACGAGGATCGGGTAAATGTTGAATTTTACATATTAAAATAGCACTAGAAATCGAGCCCGCTAAATAAGCGAGTACAATTATTCCTAATATTAAATAATAATGTGTAATGAGTTTTCTCTTAAAATATTGTTAAGTTAGTTATAAGTGAATCTAAAGCTATCTAATTATAGAAAACAACCGTAACACTAATGACCAAAGCCTAAAGATAGTTAATTATATTCTAAGACATTTCTGGTTTTTAATGATTTAGATAGGTAAAATTACGCCTAATAAATAATTTAATTGGTATTATGCATCAAATTAACTATTTGAAGTTATAACATAATCTAATTATGCCGTGTAATAAAGAGTTTTGAAATATGGATAAAGTTTGTATCGAAGGTTTAAGCATTCAAACCACTATTGGCTTTTATGAGTGGGAGAAGCAAATCAAGCAAACACTGATCATAGATTTAACACTCGGTTGGGATATATCCAAAGCAGCACTTAATGACGAATTAGCAAAAACATTAGATTACGCAAAAATTTCTGAAGACGTAGAAGTATTTGCTAATGCTAATCCCGTCGATTTAATTGAAACATTGGCGGAACGTTTAGCTCAGTACTTAATGAGCACTTACCAAATTCCGTGGTTAAAACTTAAAGTGGGTAAACCTGGTGCTGTTCATAACACTAAAACTGTTGGTGTTGAAATTGAAAGAGGCGTAATGGCTTAATGTCGTACCTTTATATTTCTTTAGGCAGTAATATAAATAGGGAATATCACGTTAAGCACGGCCTTACTGAACTTGCAAAAGTATTTGGTGCCTTAACGCTTTCTTCTTTGTATGAAAGTAAAGCCGTAGGTTTTGATGGTTCAGACTTTTATAACATGGTGATTGGTGTTGAAACATCAAAAACGATAGAAGAAGTTGCCAAGACGTTACGTACTATTGAATTTAAGTACGGACGAGAACAGCAAGCTAAAAAGTTTAGTCCACGTACTTTAGATTTAGACCTATTACTGTTTGATGAACTTATTCTCAATACACCAGCACAAATCCCCAGAGATGAAATTACAAAAAACGCTTTTGTTTTATGGCCGCTTGCTGAAATAGCTGAAAGCCTTAAACATCCTGTTACTAATCAATCGTATGGCCAGCTTTGGCAAAATTTTGATAAAGCGAGTCAGTCGATCACCCAAATACCATTTTCATGGTCACACATTATGGATAATTAAAATACATGAGTACTTTAGAAATATTTTTATTAGCTGTTATTCAAGGCTTTACTGAATTTTTACCTATCAGTAGTTCGGCTCATTTAATTTTACCTTCTGCTGTTTTAGGCTGGCAAGATCAAGGCTTAGCCTTCGATGTAGCAGTACATGTAGGTACTTTATTAGCTGTAGTGTTATATTTTAGAAAAGAAGTAGGCCGCATGGCTGTTGCGTGGGTTTCAACTATTACGCAGCGTAATAAAGAAACAGAAAGTAATTTTGATGGCACATTAGCTTGGTGGATTTTGTTCGCCACTATTCCTGCCGGCTTATTTGGTTTACTCGGTAAAGATATTATAGAAGAGTATTTACGTTCAGCCTTGGTGATTGCCGGAACAACCATTATTTTTGGTGTGTTACTTGGTTTTGCTGATGTTAAAGCTAAACAGAATGTAAGTATTGAAAAAATGGGCTTTAAAGGCGCTATGCTGATTGGTTTCGCACAAGCTATAGCGTTAATCCCTGGAACTTCCCGTTCAGGTATAACCATGACCATAGGTTTAATGTTAGGTTTAAGTAGAGAAAATGCGGCTAGATTCTCATTTTTATTATCAATTCCCGCAATTGCAATGGCCGGAAGTTACTTAACACTAAAACTTATTACTTCTGCTGATGCGGTTGACTGGAATGCGATAGGCTTAGGTAGCGTACTTGCTTTTGTTAGTGCATACGCCTGTATTCATTTCTTTTTAGTGTTACTTGATAAAATAGGTATGATGCCATTTGTTATCTACCGCTTAGTGTTAGGCTTTGGCTTATTGTGGTTTGTATTAGGTTAAAACTTAATTAACCTCAACTCGGGTTAATGAATGTTAGATAATGAATTAAAATTATTATTTATCAAAACCTTAATCTGTATCGTTGTTTTCCTAAGTTATATTAGTCTCTCAACATTGATATTTTTGTGTATAACAAGGCGAATTTTTCTATCTAATAGCTGGCTATTAGTAATAAATTCAACGAAGTTAGGCATAAAAATAGCTTGTTGAGTAACTTTGCTTATCCCGAGCTGAGGTTAATTATTGTTTAAGTTAAAAAAAACGTGCTTTTTAGCACGTTTTTTTATGGGGAAAATAAAATATAGCTCAAGTTTAGTTTTTAAGGGTAAGTTTACGTTAACGTAAAATATTTAATGAATGTTGTTCATTCTTTGATTACACTATAAATAGAGATTAACGAAAATATTAACGAGATAGAGGGCTCTTATGGATTTATCATTAACTGAAGAACAAGCCATGATCCAAGACATGGCAAAGAAGTTTGCAGAGTCAGAACTTGCACCTGTGGCTGCACAACTTGATGAAACCTATGATGAAACTTTATTTTTAAGTAATATTAATAAACTCTCCGAATTAGGCTTTATGGGTTTAAATGTTAAAGCCGAATACGGTGGAGTTGAAGCTGGCGCTGTGTCATTTAGCTTAGCAATAACAGAACTAGCCAGAGCTTGTGCGTCTACAGCGGTTACAACATCAGTAACCAACATGGTGGCAGAAGTTATCCAATCCATTGGTAATGAAGAGCAAAAGCAAAACTACTTACCTAAATTATGTAGTGGTGAATACCGCGCTGGTGGCTTTTGTTTAACAGAAACAATGGCAGGTTCAGATCCTGCAGGTATGAAAACCACAGCAGTAAAAGCAGGTGATGGATACGTTTTAAATGGCACAAAAGTTTATATTACCAGTGCTTCGTTTGCCGATATTTTTGTGGTTTGGGCTGTTACTGATTCATCAGCAAAAAAAGGTAAAGGGATTTCTTGCTTTCTAGTTGAAGCAAATACTCCCGGTATTACCATCAGTAAACGAGAAGACAAAATGGGTCAAAAGGCTTCTCCTACCAATCAAGTTATTTTTGAAAATTGCCGTATTCCAGCAACAGCACTTATGGGACAAGAAAACCAAGGTTTTTCTATTGCAGTAAGTGAATTAGCGGGGGGGCGTATTGGTATAGGTTCACTTGCTTTAGGTATCGGTTTAGCGGCTATGGATTATGCGCGCGAATACATTGTAGAGAGAAAACAATTTGGTCAATCATTGTCTAACTTTCAAGGATTACAATGGAAGTTAGCGGATCGATATACTGACTTAGAAGCTGCTCGTTTATTATTAATGCAAGCTGCAGATAACAAAGATAAAGGCTTACCTTTTAGTACTTCAGCCTCGATGGCTAAATACTTTGCCACCGAAAAAGCTAATACAGCCTGTTACGACGCTTTACAAATTATGGGCGGAGCAGGTTATATTAAAGAGTACCCATTAGAGCGTTTCGCAAGAGATGTTCGGGTAACGTCTATTTATGAAGGTACAAGTGAAATTCAAAAAGTGATCATTTCAAGATCATTGCTTAGCGAAGTTAGCTAATACGTATAGCTTGATAAGCTTTTTATTTATCCCATTATTATCTTAAGGTTAAAACAATAACTTTTTCACATATAGTTATTGTTTAAACCTTGTATCTTTAAGGTTCGCCCCAAAATATTGAGTAATATTGTTTTACTTGGAAATATCAATGAGCTCAAATATCGTTGCCATCACATTAGAAAACTTCCAACAAGTTGTTTTAGAAGAATCAAAATCAAAGCTTGTTCTTGTCAGTTTTTGGGCTGAGCAAGTGCCTGAAAGTATTGAATTACGAGATGTATTAACAGCAAAAGTGTCATTATTCCCTGACCATATGGTACTCGCTACGGTTGATTGCCAAACACAAGGCCAAATCGCTCAGCAGTTTGGTGTTCAAGGTTTGCCTACAGCTGTTTTAGTAAAAGATGCACAGCCAATTGACGGGCTGTCAGGCCCTCAAACAGAAGAACTAGTACAAGCCTTTTTAGATAAACATTTACCTAAAGTTGAAGATACATTATTAAATGAAGCTAAGTTAGCTTTAGTGGAAAATGATATAAATAAAGCATACACAGCTGCATCACAGGCTTACCAAATAGACAGCGAAAGAGCTGATATTAAAATTGTTTATGCCGATGCCTCTATTCAATTAGGTAAGGTGGCCGATGCTGAAGCCGTTTTAGCTACGATTACACTAGTCGATCAAGATAGTGCTTATCAAGCCGTTATGGCTAAGCTTGAATTAGCGACACAAGCTGCTGAATCACCAGAAATTAAAGCATTGGAAGCACAGCTTGAAAGTGAACCTGATAACGATGAAATAAAACATAAGTTAGCAGTACAATATTCTCAAGTTAACCGTAACGAAGAAGCCCTTGAGATACTGTTTAGATTAGTACAAAAAGATATGTCTAACACTACAAGTAAAGAGTTAATGTTAGATGTGTTGAAAGTACTACCAGACGGCGATTCGTTAGCCACTAAATATAGAAGAAAGCTTTATACTTTGATGTATTAAAAACTGTATTTTATGACGCAATAAAAAGCCACGCTATTTTACTAATAGCGTGGCTTTTTAAGTATTACTTTAATTTATCAACAAAAGTCTTTTTAAATTTAGCCAGTTTAGGGGCCACTACGGCTTGGCAGTATGGGTTTTCTGGATTGCGATTGAAATAGCCTTGATGCATATCTTCACCTGAGTAAAACTCAGATTTTGCAGTAACTTCTGTTACTACGGGAGCAGGCCAAATGTTATCTTGATTGATCTCGTCAATAATACTTAAAGCCGCTTGTTGTTGTTCTTCAGTATGAAAAAAAACACCAGAGCGATATTGAGTGCCGGTATCATTACCTTGTCTGTTTAATTGCGTAGGATTGTGCAGCGCAAAAAATATTTCTAATATTTCACGGTAGCTGATAACGCTAGGATCATAAGATAATTGCACAACTTCAGCATGGCCTGTAGTGCCAGAACAAACTTGTTCATAGGTTGGATCACTAGTTTCTCCCCCCATATAACCCGATACAGCACTTTCAACACCTTTAACGTTATTGAAGGCTGATTCGATACACCAAAAGCAGCCGCCCGCTAATGTTGTTTGTTCAATTGTAGTTGTCATGTTGTTATTGCCTGTTTACATATTTAAGAAGAGAATTAGAAGTAAGTTATTTTATACTAAGTTGATTTATTAACTGCTCATTTTAATCATTAAAAAGTAGACCACATATTTAATCAAATTGGTATTATATAGAAAGCGATAGGTATAATAAAAATATAAGTGTTAGATTATTGCAGTGAATAAAATTTAAGAGAACAACATCGTGTCAGATCAACAAAAATTAGTAGAAGCTGTTAATCAAGTTATGCCCTTTGGAAAATATGCAGGAAGAAAGTTACTTCAATTACCAGAACCTTATTTAGTCTGGTTCCACGGTAAAGGTTTTCCTGAAGGGAAGTTAGGTGAGCAACTCGCATTAATGTATGAAGTGAAACTTAATGGCTTAGAAAATATGTTACAGCCATTACTAAAAGATTAAATCTAGACCCATCCCATTAAATTATCGCTAAGCGGGCAATAAATATTATTGAGGTGAGTAATACCATTCTCACTCATGAGGTTGGTATTGCTCAGTGATCAGTTATCAGTGATTAGGGGTCTTCAGACCTAAAAGCTTCTGCAGTTAAATGATGACGATTGAGTAACTTATAAAACTCAGTTCTATTTCGTTGTGCTATTTTAGCGGCTTTAGATACATTACCTGCAGTAATTTGTAGTAACTTAGCTAAATAATCTCGTTCAAATTTGTCTTTTGCTTGTTGAAAAGAGGGTAAAATAGTCGTTTTGTCTCGCAAAGCATTTTTAACCAGCGTTTCACTAATGAGTGGTTCTGTTGATAACGCGACACTTTGCTCAACAATATTTTGTAATTGTCTGATATTGCCCGGCCAAGGTGCGCTGATCAGTAATTCCATTGCCTCTTGAGAAAACCCTTTAATATCAGCATCAATTTTCTCAATAACATTATTTAGAAAGTGCTGAGTAAGCAGTGGAATGTCTTCACGCCTTTCAGATAACGGCGGTAACTCTAATTCAACTACATTAAGGCGGTAGTACAAATCTTCTCTAAACGTTTGATCAATAATGGCTTGCTGTAAGTTTTTATGAGTTGCCGCAATAATACGAACATCAACCTTTATCGATTGTGTGCTACCTACAGGGCGCACTTCTCGTTCCTGTAAAGCTCTTAATAACTTTACCTGAAAGTTCATTGGCATATCGCCAATTTCATCTAAAAATAATGTGCCACCATCGGTTGCTTGAAATAAACCCACATGATTTTTTTCAGCACCGGTAAATGCGCCTTTTGTATGACCAAAAAGCTCAGACTCTAAAAGTTGTTCAGGAATTGCAGCACAGTTAATCGCTGTGAATTTTTTATCATATCGAGAACTTGCTTGATGAATAGCATTAGCTAGAAGTTCTTTACCTGTACCACTTTGGCTGTGAATTAAAATGCTAAAATCACTTTTTGCTATTTGTTTGGTTTGGTCTAATAACGCAGCCATTACTGTACTACGGCTAATAATGTTTTTACGCCACAGTTCACTTTGTTCAGGGTTGTCTATATCGATGGGTTGTAACCGAATAGCTTGAGAAACCGTATCAAGTAGTTCTTTACTTTCAAAAGGTTTCGTTAAAAAGCTAAAAACCCCTTGTTTAGTTGCGCTAATAGCGTCTGGAATTGTACCGTGTGCGGTTAAAATAATAACGGGCATACTTGGATATTGCTGACGTATTTGTTCAAATAACGCCATGCCGTCCATACCTTCCATGCGTAAATCGCTGATAACAAGTTGCGGGTGAAAACTCTTTAATTTTCCTAAGGCAACTTTAGCATTTTCTGCTGATTCAACTTTATAGTTGGCAGCTGAAAGTCGAATACCTAATAAGCGTAATAAATGAGGATCATCATCAACAATCAGGATATTTCCATTAACAGGGCTAGTTGGGGTAGATTCATTCATAAGTTATTTCCCATGTTCGTTAATGTTTTTTTCTATACGGTGTAGCTGATTTATTTGTTCTTCAAGCATTTGTACTTTCTGCTGTAATTCTGTTATTTCTTTAGTGTTTTCTACAAGTTTTTTGTCTTTAATACCTGATTTTTTTTGTAAAGCCGACAACATATTTTGTGCGTTGTTAAACTGTACTTTTATGTCGTTTTGTTTTTGTCTGGTTAACAGTTGTTCGTTTAATAAATCTCTCAGCAAGGTAATGAGTGCTAAATTTGTCGGGTTGTAACGAGACTCCACATATTGCAGCTGTAGTTCATTTAATATGGTTTTAGCTGTGTAAGGATTGTAAATAGGGGATTGAGGTAAGCTATGTAATAACAACACGTATATATCAGCATCGGGGCTTCTAACGTCTTGATTCTTCTTTTGTTGTTCAATTTCTTGCAATAACTCATCATTATCTAATGTTTTTAACCACAGGTAATAATCACCATAAGTTGGAATATTAGTGTTTTTGGGAGGGGTTATTTCACAAGCTGATATGCTAAGTAATAAGACAACTAAACATAAAGATTTGATATGCTTGGCTTTCATCCAATTAAGGGATACTTGTTTTTTGTTATTTAAGCTCATAATTTATTTTCCAATGAAAATGCTCGGGGTATTTTTAACGTAAAAGTGGTTCCACTCGGTGCTTGCGTTTTACTTGATACGCTAATGTTGCCATTAATACGCATTAATAATTCTTTTACTATGGTTAGTCCTAAGCCGCTGCCTTTAATTTCATTTCCTTGAGGGGCAGGGCCTTGATAAAAAGCATCAAATACTTTAGTCATAACTTGTTCGTTTAATCCCATACCTTGATCGCTAAGGGTTATAATTAATTGTTCATTATCTAATGTCGTGGTGATGGAAATAGCGCTGTTTTCAGGAGAGTATTTAATCGCGTTAGATAATAAATTATCTAAAATTACCCCTAATTGTTTTGCGTTACTGTATATCGCAATGTTATCTAGAGATGTTTGTATATTGAGAGCTTTTCTTTTTATATCAAGCTTTCGTTCATTTAAAACATTTGAGATTAAATGAGAAACAATAAGTTTTTCTGAATCTTGTAGACTTGTTGAATCTAACACTATATTGAAATCTAATAAGTCTTCAATTAAGCGTTGTAGCCTTGAAACACTGGTTCTTATAATGTCGCTAATTTCTTGTTGATCAGGATTAAGAGCACCTACGCTGTTATCGTATAATAATTCAGTTCCTTCTCTTATAGCGGCAAGCGGGGTTTTTAGTTCGTGGGATATATGCCTAATAAAACTCGACTTTTGTAATTCAAGCGCATGTAGCCTAGTTCGCATGACTTCAAGTGCGTCAACAATTTCATTGACTTCGGGTGAGCTTTTAAGGTTAATTTTGTGTTCAAAATTTCCTTGTTCTAATTGTTGTATTTGAGCGATTAATTTCTTTAATGGTTTGGTAATGATAATTATAAAAAATATGGCAATAAGAATGGTCACAGGAATGATGAGTAAGCTATTCAACATAGTTTGACGCACTGTTTTAGCTGACGTTTTCACATTTCTAGCTTGATTGTATATAAGCTCGTTACTACGTTGGTTTATGCGTTGGTTAGTTTTAGCTAAAAGTTTGAATTGGTCTTGTAACTGAGTTAAGTACAAGGTTTGATTGTTATCGGGCGATAATAAGGTGTTGATCACCCTGATTTCATTAAGGAACTGTTCACTTATTTTTTTTAATTGGGCATCGTGATGATTAATTAAGCTTTTACTGATCAGGTTTAATAATATTTCTTCTTCAGCAAAATAGTTATTTGTGAGTTCTTTATTTTTTAAAACTATCGACTGACTTGCATACCTTTCCATTTTTACCAACAACTCACTGAGTTGCTTTGTGGTTTCTGTAAACTCTGCCGCATTAAAAATAGCGTCTTCACTTTGATTAGATAACTGATTAATTTGCGCAGCACTATAAAGTAGCGCTGCAACGAGTGGTAAAGCAACGAGTGAAAATCCCAATAATGTGAGCTTTTTAATAGAAAGCGTTTCTAACCCTAATATTTTTTTTATGTGAAAAAAGTTAGATGAAGATGTATTGCTCACTGTATTTGTAATCCTTTGATTTTTAATTGTGATAACGGGTATACACCCATCTTTTAAGGGAAATAGGCATAGAACGCAATAGTGTCTCTAATTGGATACATGGGGTTTTTGTTGTTATTTTTAGTTTAACTATTTGTTTTTAATGATTTATTTTTTTTGCCGGTGTTTTGTGAATCGATTAAAATATTATAATTTTATTTAAGTGTCTCATAAAGGAGACACTGTTTTAAATGTTAATGAAATAATTCTTTTAAAAACAATAACTTAAAAGTTGGTACGACTTGTGCAATACCTTCGTCGGTTATAGTGATATGTGATTGTTATCTACCACTAAGTAAATAACGTAATGTTTACTGAAGAGATAAGAATCCTAATTCGCACTATTAATTTTAAATCTTATTGAATTTAAATTTTATTGAAAAGGAATCATTATGAATAACGTAAGTTTAGTTAAAGTTACTTTAGGTGTTGCATTTGCAGCTGTTGCTACTTTTATCGTAAATGCGAATGATACAGTTGCTGACATAAAAAATGAAATAGCAGCAGAAACTACTGCGTCAATGCAAAGCCCGTCATTTTCAGATCTTTTATCAACTTTCGATGCTGATGAAAACGGTTCATTAAGTGAAAGCGAATTGTCTTCAAGCGCACTTCAGTCTGACTTTTCAAGTATTGATACAGATGGCGATACAAACATCAGTGAAGACGAATTCAACGCTTATGTAGCATCAAAATAATAGAGATACATCATTAATAGCACATAGCTTTTCTTATTTTCCCCCAGCTTTGTGCTTGATTAAATCACTTTACAAATTTTTATATATGAGGAATTAGAATGACTAACTTAACAAAAATAATTTTAGGTACTGCATTTGCAGCAGTTTCAACTTTTAGTGTAAATGCATATGAGATCCTTCCAATGGAAACAGATGAAGAAATAATTGAAACGGTTCCTGCTGAAGCTGTTGATAGTTTTTCACAGCTGTTATCTGCATTTGATACTGATTCAAGCGGCGCTTTAAGTGAAAGTGAATTGTCGTCAAGCGCGCTTCAATTAGATTTTTCAAGTATTGATACTAATGGTGATACCAACATCAGCGAAGACGAATTTAACGCTTATGTAGCATCAAAATAACACTAAACATCATTAATAGGCGCTAGCTTTTCGTTGTTTTCTTTAGCTTAGCGTTCTATTAAATCATTTTACAAATCTTTATAAATGAGGAATTACAATGACTAACTTAACAAAAATGATTTTAGGTGCTGCATTTGCAACAGTTACAACCTTTAGTGTAAATGCATACGAGATCCTTCCAGTAGAAACAAATGAAGAAGTTACTAAAAATGCTCCTGTATTAGCTGTTGATAGCTTTTCACAATTATTATCAGCATTTGATGCTGATGAAAGCGGTACTTTAAGCCAAAGTGAGTTGTCTTCAAGTGCACTTCAGTTAGATTTTTCAAGCATTGATACTGATGGTGATACAAGTATCAGTGAAGCTGAGTTTAATACTTATATTGAATCAAAATAGTTTACGATTTTATTTATGAGTGCCTGACTTTTATTAATTTATCTGTTTGGCACTTTTGATATTACGTGAAAATTTAAATTTTTTAAAAGAGAGATAACCATGACAGCGATTAACTTAGCAAAAATTATTTTAAGTGTTGCGTTTGCAACTGTTGCAACTTTTAGCGTGAATGCTAATGAAATTCTTCCTGAACAAGCTGAAGCTACAATCGAAAGTTCAGCATCATTACAAGCTGAAACTTTTTCTCAACTATTATCAGCGTTTGATGCAGATAAAGATGGTGCTTTAAGCGAAGTTGAATTATCTACAAGCAATAATGATGCGCTTAAAATTGCCTTTAAAAATCTTGACGCAAATGAAGATGCTACTATTAGTGAAGATGAGTTTAGTGCTTATATTAGTCAAAAGTTAGATTGATAATTTGAAGCGGTTGGGTCTTCTTCCTCTTGAGGTTCAATCGTTTTTTCTTATTTATAAACAACTACTTAGGATTCTTTGTTAATCCACTTACGCCGACTGAGTTCCCAACTTTTTCAGTCGGCTTTTTTAGAAACGTATTATAGCGCTAATATATAAAGGGTTAAGAAAATGCAAGAAAATCTGATAGAAGATACAACGCAACACATAACACGATATATTGAATTGAATAATTGGATATTTGAAATAAAAAGTATTAAAGCCATCAAAGTTGAAAAGTACGGTGAGCCATATAGTGCAACGGCTAATTTGTGCATAAATAATGACAATGCTTTTGTTGATGGTGTAATGACACGTGATCAAACGGATTTAGATAAAGAAGATTATGTTACTTTTAAAGCATTATGTAAAAAGCTTGGTATTACTAAAGTTAAATTTGATGATTTTACCAATCAAACCTTTTTTGCTATGCAAGCAGATAATAGGTCAGTGAATATTGCATAACCCTTGTTGAGTAAATTAAATTATAACGTATGTAATAAGGAATTTTCATGAATGTTATAAAAAGTAGAACAACCACATTATTTTTAAAAAAAGCTCACCTTATCAATTATTAGTAAGGCTTGTTTGTAATAAAACACGCCTTATTTTAAATTACTTATTATTGCTATCATCTCACGTCACTTAACGATAAAATAACGTTTTATCCTTATAAAACTTATCAAAAAACATGACGACGCCATTCTCATATTCTCATACATTTATTCTAGATAAAGCGCATTTTAACGAATGTTACAGTCAGTCGGTTGTAAATGACCAGTCTATAAAAGCCTATTTTAAAGCCATAATATTAAGTCTGTTTGGTATACTTCTTGTGTTATTTAGTGATGTAAATCCTTACGCCGCTTGGTTTGTATTTGCGTTAGGTGTGTTAGAAGCTGTTAGTATATATTACCGTCAAGCTTGGTGGGTAATGCGTCAATTATTAGGTAAATCAGCTAAAGGCGAAGTTACATTGATAGTTGATGAAAAGGGTATTACAACAGATTCTTTTTATATAAAAAGCATGGTGTTATGGGAAAATATTTCAGCCTTTAAAAAAACGCCATTAGGTTGGGTTATTAGTCATGAAATGGGCAATAACTATATTTCTGATAGTTGTTTGTCTTCTCAAGCCTCCGATATGTTTATTCAACGTCAAGCATCCTTTAATGCCAAACAGACAAAAGAAAGTTAAACAATACTATCTTTACCGATTAAGTGCTTCTTTGATGGGGTTAAAAATAATTTAAGCAATATTATTAACTCTAGCAAATTGGCATGTAGTTATAGCAAGTTGATTCATTAACTGCTCATTTTCTCTCATAAAAAAGTAGCTCACTTATTTCACCAAATTTTTATTATGTTTGGTTTGGAGCGCAAAATCACTTCTTCGTTAGTGCTTTTTATAAGGGAACGACCATCATTACAAAGCACTGCCTTGAATTGATATCGCTCAAGCACTCTGAAATAGCCTCTTGATTGGCAACGGGTATATATAAAATAAGCTGTAATTTTAGACTGTACTAGTCGGTATTGTTTAGGTTGAAGTTTTGTTACAAATTATAAATGAGAATTATTCTCAAACCTATTGTTGTACGATATAATCATTTTATTCAATTGGGTTAAATAAATTTATCAGGTAAATATTTATGTTAAAAAAATTAGTGAGTGTTTTGGCCTTCACGGCTTGTTTTGCTGTTAATGCTGCACAAGAAGTTAATGTGTATTCGTATCGTCAGCCTTTTTTAGTTGAACCTCTTTTTAAGACGTTTACTGATAAAACCGGTATTAAAGTGAATGTTGTATTTGCTAAAAAGGGTATGGCTGAACGTTTAAAGCGTGAAGGTAAACATAGCCCCGCTGATATTTTATTAACAACAGATATCAGTCGATTAATTGAATTAAAAGATAATGGCTTATTACAAGCGGTTAATTCTAAAAACCTTGAAGAAGCTGTTCCTGCTCAATATCGTTCTGCTGATGATACATGGTTTGCATTAACAACACGCGTAAGAAATATTTATTCAGCTAAGCGTTTAGGGAAAATCGATTTTAATTATGAAGATTTAGCAAAACCCGAATGGAAAGGGCGAGTATGTACGCGTAGTGGCAAGCACCCATATAATGTGGCTTTAGTTGCTTCAATGATTGCTGAACATGGTGAAGCAGGAACATTAGCTTGGTTAGAAGGCGTTAAAAGTAACTTAGCACGAAAGCCTCAAGGCAACGATCGTGGTCAAGTTCAAGCCATTAATCAAAAGCTATGTGATGTATCTTTAGGTAATAGCTATTATTTTGGTAATATGCTTACCGATGAAAAACAAAAAGTGTGGGCTGATAGTGTTTACATTAACTTTCCTAATCAAAGTAACCGTGGCGCACATGTGAATATTTCGGGTATGGCAATGGCGAAATACGCACCTAATGAAGATAATGCTAAAGCGTTAATGGAATTTTTAGTGTCAGTGCCTGCTCAACAGTTATATGCTGAAACAAATATGGAATACCCAGTAAGAAAAGGTGTTAATGCATCTAAACTTGTTGCATCGTGGGGAGAGTTTAAAGCTGACAAGTTACCTCTTGAAGTGATTGCTGAACATAGAAAAACTGCTTTAAAACTTTTAGACAAGGCGAAGTTTGATTTATAATCCGTTTCATTACTACATTGATTTTTTCGTCTCTAGAAATGATCAATAAAGCGGGATTGAAATAATCCTCTATCTGTAGGTAGAGGAATTAATTAAGAATAAAATGGCAGTATAATATTGTGATATCGGGTAACCGCAGCAAGGTTTGGCAAATAGTTAGCTGGGCTACCGCAAGTGTATTAGTACTGCCAATTTTTATAATGCTAATGAGTGGCTTTAGTGCCACTACTGAATTATTCTCCCATTTATGGGACACGGTTTTACCTACTTACGTTTTAAACACCTTGTATTTAGCCATTGTTGTAGGCACCTTATCCATTTTTTTCGGTGTAATATCTGCCGCTCTTATTACTCAAACTAACCTTAAAGCAAAAAACATTTTAAGATGGCTATTAATGCTACCTTTAGCAATGCCAGCTTACTTAGTTGCTTATTTATATACGGATTTATTTGATTATGCAGGCCCAGTTCAACGTTACCTAAGAGATTTTTTTGGCTGGCAGTCACCTGCAGACTATTGGTTTTTTGATATAAGAACCTTATTCGGGGCTGGTATTGTTATTTCACTGGTTTTATTTCCTTATATTTATATGCTGGCGCGTACAGCGTTTGAACAGCAAGATCAAAACCTGCATCGAGCAAGTCGTTTGTTAGGGCTTACTACCTTTCAAACCTTTTATAAAGTTTGTTTACCTTTGGCCAGGCCAGCCATTGCTATTGCAGTGAGTTTAGTACTGATGGAAACCTTAGCTGACTTTGCGACAGTACAGTATTTTGCTGTAAATACATTAACTACCGCTGTGTACGATACATGGTTAGGTTATGGTGATTTATCAACAGCTAATGCTTTAGCAAGCTTATTAACCTTAATGGTGTTTTTTGTTATTTTATTTGAACAAAAAGCACGAATGAAACAAAGGCATCAATCAAATAGACCAACACGTGGCAATCACATTATTGTGCTATCTATATCACAACAATTTTTTGCAAGCTTATTTTGTTGGGGGTTAGCTGTATTCGGATTTTTGCTTCCCATGTTTTTACTTGTGTTAATGGCGTTGGAGTATGCAACGGTTGAACAACTTGATGTACTTATATCTACAGGATTCAACAGTATTGAACTTGCTATTTACACGGCAACTATTGCTACACTTATTGCTATAGTACTTGTGCTTTATAAGCGTTTACATCAAGATAAATATAAAGCGGTACCTCTTAACGTTTCTGGATTTGGTTATGCTATTCCAGGTACTGTTCTCGCAATGGCGATGTTAGCGACTTTTGGGCCATTAGACGGTTTCATCAATGAAATGGCCGTTAAAGTGGGCATAGAAGAACCGGGCCTTATATTATCAGGCACTATTTTTGCCATAGTATTTGCATTTGTGGTTCGATTTTCAGCTATTGCCAACGGTACTATTTCTGGTGGGGTTGAGCAAATATCACAATCGATTGATTTAGCACCACCTAGTTTAGGCGTAAAACAGCTAAAGAGTATTTTAACGGTACATATTCCTTTACTTAAATCATCAATTTTTATCGCTTGGTTATTGGTTTTTGTTGAAGCAATGAAAGAACTACCTGCTGTGTTATTATTGCGTCCTTTCAATTTTGATACCCTAAGTACGCAAATATATCAGCTAATTTCGGATGAAAGGCTTGAACAGGGCGCTATTGGTGCGATTTTAATTGTAGCATTTGGTTTGATCCCTATTATTTGGCTAAATAAAAATGAGGATAAAGTGTGACCAGCATAATAGATATTCGTCAATTACAGGTGAAGTTACAGCAAAAATCTATTTTGTCTGGTATCAGCTTTACTCTTGAAGCCGGCGAAATATTAGGATTGGTAGGTCCAAGTGGTTGCGGTAAAACCACTTTGTTAAATACTTTGGCCGGTTTTATTGAGCAAGACCATGGCGATATTACTGTTGGTAATGCATTACTGATTAATAAACAAAATAGAGTGCCACCAGAGCAACGTAATATAGGCATGATCTTTCAAGACTACGCGTTGTTTCCTCACTTAACCGTTGAAAAAAATATAGGTTTTGGTTTAGATAAACTGTCAAAAGCCGCTAAGCAATCAAGAATTGATGAGCTTCTTACTTTATTAGAACTGCAAGAGCTTGGCCAGCGCTACCCGCATCAGTTATCAGGGGGACAGCAGCAGCGTGTAGCTATTGCAAGAGCATTAGCACCTCAACCACAGATATTGTTATTAGATGAGCCTTTTTCAAATATTGACGCACGTTTACGTAATGAATTGATGATAGAGATTCGTCAATTACTTAAGTCCTTAAATATGACTGCGATTTTTGTCACTCATAACAAAGATGAAGTTTTTACTTTTGCCGATAAAATTGCCGTTATGTATGAAGGACAAATATTGCAATTGGGTTCGCCTATTCATGTCAGTCAACAACCTAGCAGTTGGCAAGTGGCAGATTTTCTTCAATTAGGTAGCTGGCTTCCTTTTCAATTAAAAGAGAGTGCGGGTAAAAAGCTAGCAGAAACTGCAATAGGCGCAATTGAACTTACCAGTGAGCAAAGTCATGTTAATAAGTCATCAACTAAAAATGTAAATAATAGCGGTAAACAATTATTGTTAATTAAGCCGAAAGAAGTCGAAGTTAACACTGACACTAATTTTGATGATAATCCTTACAATAAACCTAATGTTGTTGTTAATCACATTGGTATTACTGAATATGGCTACCATTATATAGTGAACAGCATAGATAATTCGCCAGAATTAAACTTTGAGCGCTTGAGTTTTTATCACGAACAAGTATTTGCTATAGGGCAGCAGCTTTCGATTTGTATAAAACATCATCAATATTTAACCTTTCAATGAAATAAAATGTAGCACTTAATTTGGATCCACACTATTAAAAATAAAAATGGGAATTTACCCCCTATTTTTAATTTTACCTCTCACATATTGTATAAAATCTGATTAAAAATTTTAATTTCCAGTAAAAATAAGGGCTGTAGATCCACAAAAGCCCACATTTTCATAAACTTCCCTTAAAGCCTTTATTTTATTGAGATCTAGGGGGATCAATTTACTGATTCTTTGCTTGACATAACCTTGTATTCCTATCTAAACTGTCTAATGTGGATAAAAGTGGGAAAAAGTGGATCAAATTAGATTCACCCAACAAAAGACAGGTTTATGTTTAGAGGCACCAGCTCAATCACATTAGATAGCAAAAATAGGATCACGATACCTACAAAGTATCGTGAAGAACTATTTGCTGATTGTGCAGGAAAAATGGTGTGTACAGTAGATATTCAGCATCCTTGTTTATTGCTTTATCCAATACATGAATGGGAAGAAATAGAATTAAAATTGTGTGAATTGTCGAGTATGAATCCTCAAGAACGTCTTGCTCAACAAAAGTTATTGGGTAATGCCTCAGATTGCGAAATTGATAAAAGTGGGCGATTACTGATCAACGGACCTTTAAGACAGCACGCAAGTTTAGAAAAAAATATTATTTTAGTCGGCCAGTTGAAAAAATTTGAAATTTGGAGTGAGCAAGCTTGGCAAATGCAAATGCAACAAGACATTAGCGAAATGCAAGCGAGCGATATTCAGCTTACAGAAAGATTACTCGATTTGTCTTTATAGCAATAAACATACGGTTATTAAATAAAAATGCAAATAGATAATTCACACATTTCAGTATTGCTCAATGAAGCAGTTAATGGACTAGCTATCAAACCAGACGGTGTTTATATCGACTGTACCTTTGGTCGTGGCGGACATTCAAGCCTGATACTTTCACATCTCTCCGAATCGGGACGATTAATTGCAATCGATCGCGATTTAACCGCAATTGCAGCAGCAGAAAAGTTTGCAGATGATCCACGTTTTTTAATTGAACACAGTGGTTTCGCTGATTTAGAAGATATTGCGGCTAAACATGAATTATTAGAAAAAGTTGACGGAATTTTATTAGATTTAGGTGTTTCATCACCACAACTTGATGATGCCGATCGTGGTTTTAGTTTTATGAATGATGGTCCATTAGATATGCGAATGGACACCAGTAAAGGTCAAACAGCAGCTGAATGGATAGCTGTAGCTGATGTTGAAGATATTACTTGGGTACTGAGAACCTTTGGTGAAGAAAAACATGCATGGAAAATAGCCAATGCGATTGTAGATACACGCGAAGAAACACCTTTCACGCGTACCTCAGAACTCGCTAAATTAATTAAAACGGTTGCTCCACAAAGAGAAATTAAAAAGCACCCAGCAACACGCAGTTTTCAAGCTATTCGTATGTACATTAACAGCGAGCTTGAGCAAATAGAAAAAGTGCTTGCGGCGTCATTGTCGGTACTGGCAGAAGAAGGTCGATTAGTGGTTATTAGCTTCCATTCGTTAGAAGACCGTCTAGTTAAACAATTTATGAGAAAACACTCTCAAGGTAAGCAAGTACCTAGAGGCTTACCTATTAGTGAAGCTGAATTACAAAAAGGTAAAAAATTATCACTTATCGGTCGAAAATTAAAACCAAGTAAGGATGAGTTGGAAGTTAATAATAGATCGAGAAGCTCTGTATTAAGAATCGCTCAGAGACTTCCAAGATAAGTGAGATGCAATAAATTATGGCATCGAAAAAAATCGTTCTAGCATTTGAAATATGGAAAGACCTAAAACGTAATATCGTCGTACTTATTTTATTGATGTTAGTGGTTGTTTCAGCGTTTTATGTGATTTATTTCACGCATTTACATCGCCAAACCACCAGCGCCTATGAAAATTTATTAGTAGAGCGAGATGAACTCGATATTGAATTTCGCAACTTGTTATTAGAACAAAACAGTTTAGCCGAACATAGCGCAATAGAAAGTAAAGCGGCTAAAAAATTAAATATGAAGCGTCCCGACGCAAAATCAGAAGTGATTATTACATTGCCATGAGCAAAAAAGTGATTAAACGAAATGACAAATACAAGCCTACCACCGTAGCATGGCGTTTTTACGTTGTGCTAGGTGTGATCTTGTTCGTTTATTCAGGATTAATGGCTCGTAGCGCTTATATTCAGGTTATTGAACCTGATATGTTGAAAGAACAAGGCGACATGCGCTCGTTAAGAACGGCATTTAAAACCGTTCAACGTGGTTCTATTTTAGATCGTAATGGTGATGAACTCGCTGTAAGTGTTCCTGTTGAAACTATTTGGGCGGATCCTAAAATAGTGATGCAAAATAAAGCACTTGAAATGAAAGAGCATTGGCAAGCATTAGCTGATGTACTTGATCAAGATGTAAACGATTTAACAAGCCGCGTTTTACGTCATCCTACTAAACGTTTTGTTTATATAGAACGTCAAGTTTCTCCTGCAATGGCGAATTATGTTCGTCAATTGAAAATTCCCGGTATTCATTTAAGAAAAGAATCTAAACGCTTTTATCCTGCGGGTGAAATAAGTGCTCATCTTGTTGGTTTTACTAATGTTGATGATAAAGGTATTGAAGGTGTTGAACGTGTTTACGATCAATTACTCACGGGCACTGATGGTAAACAACAATATAGAAAAGACGCAAAAGGTCGTAAGATTGAAATTGTTAAGGTAGAAGATGCAACACCACCTAAAAACCTGCAATTAAGTATCGATCAACGTATTCAAGCTCTGGCTTATAAAGAACTTAAAGGTGCTGTAAAAGCGTTTAAAGCGACGTCGGGTTCAGTCATTGTAACCAATGTTAATACAGGGGAAATACTAGCTATTGTTAATAGCCCTTCGTATAACCCGAATAACCGCAGAAACACAGCTATTCATCGTTTTAGAAACCGAGCTATTACCGATTTTTATGAGCCGGGTTCAACGATGAAGCCTTTAACTATATTAAGTGCTTTAGAATTTGGTTCAGCTAATACAGATACTATTGTTAATACTTCGCCAGGTTATATGAGATTGGGTGGCCGTCGAGTAAGCGATCCGCGTAACTATGGGAAACAAAGCTTAACTGATATTTTGGTAAATTCTTCAAATATGGGAACCACGACATTAGCATTAGAATTACCTAAAGAATTTTATTTAGATAAGTTTTTTGAAGCAGGATTTGGTGAAGACACAGGCACAGGCCTCATAGGTGAAAGCTCGGGTATTATGCATGATCGTAATCGTTGGTCTCAAATTGAACTTGCCACCTTGTCATACGGAATGGGGGTTGCAGCAACACCATTACAAATAGCTCGATTTTATTCTGCAATCGCTAATGGCGGTATAAAACGTTCATTAAGTATTTTAAAAGCAACGCCTGAAAATAGTCAGTTTAATAAAGCTGAACGTATATTTTCAAAAGAAAATAGTCAATTAGTTATGAATATGCTTGAGCAAGTGGTTAATAAACATGTTGAAGCTGCAGTGGTTGACGGTTATCGCGTAGGTGGTAAAACTGGGACCGCTTTTAAAGCTATGGCCGGTAGTTACGGAAACGACTATGTAGGACTATTTGCTGGTTTTGCACCTATTACAAAACCTGAACTTTCAGTCGTTGTTGTTATTAATGAGCCAAGCGGTGATATGTATCACGGTGGTGAAGTTGCTGCACCTGTATTTTCACGTGTTATGAAAGGTGCTTTGCATTTACTTAATATCGCACCAGACAAATTAGAAAACGAAGTAAAAGTAACACATGTTCAAAAAAGCGAGGACGATGACAATGCCTAGTTATTCTCGTTTTTCAATTAATTTAGCACTTAATGCTTTTAATATCATGGTAAACGTTGATCTCTCCGAGAAAGAAGATCGCGATCTTATCAATGACAGCCGAGAAGTTAAAAAGGGCGATATTTTTGCTGCAACTATTGGCCAGTTATGTGACGGACGAGATTATATTGATAATGCTATAGACGCAGGTGCTGAGCTTATTCTTGTGCAATGCGAAAGCATGAAAAAGCACGGTAAAGTTAAAGTGAAAAATAAAGTCACTTTAATTCAATTTTTTGAGCTGAATAAGCATCTTTCTAGATTAGCTAATTTATATTATCAACAACCTCATAATAAGCTGACCACTATTGGTATTACAGGAACAAACGGTAAAACCACGACTAGCCAAATTATTGCTCAGTTATTCGAAAGTTGCGGAAAGTCTTGTGCTGTTATTGGGACGGTTGGGGCAGGTAAATTAAATAATTTACAACCTGTTATTAATACAACACCGGGCCCTACAGAATTAAATAGATTATTAAATAGTTTTGTTAACGACAAAATTAGTCATGTAGCGATGGAAATATCGTCACACGCGTTAGATCAAGAGCGTATATCACCATCAATGATTGATATCGCGGTATTTACTAATTTAAGCCAAGATCATCTTGATTATCACCATACGATGGAAAGTTACGCGCAAGCGAAAGAAAAACTTTTCACTCAAAATTCGGCGCAAATAGCCATATTAAATGGTGATGATGCTTGTGCACAAAACTGGTTGAAAAATTGGTCCAGTGATTCAACGGTTATTATTTATGGTTTAGATCAAAACATTAAAAATAATGAACGCTTTGTTTGCGCCACTAATATTAAACACACACTTCAAGGTGTTGAGTTTGAGATAGAAACACATCTAGGTAAGGTTACTGTAGCCAGTGCTTTAATGGGTGACTTCAATATAAGTAATTTGCTTGCTTCTGCTGCAGTGTTATTAAGCCAAGATTTTACCTTAGAGCAACTCGTAAAAGCTATTAGCCAACTTAAACCCATTGTTGGACGAATGGAGATGTTTTCTGCACCTAATTTACCCACGTCGGTTGTTGACTATGCACATACGCCCGATGCTTTAGAGAATGCATTAAAAGCCTGTAAACCTCATTGCCAAGGGAATCTACATGTAGTTTTTGGTTGTGGTGGTGATCGCGATAAAGGTAAACGACCTTTAATGGGCGCTATAGCCGAACAATATTCAGATTTTGTGGTATTAACAAACGACAACCCACGTAACGAATCACCTGAAGCTATTGCAAATGAAATTCTCACAGGTTGTAAATTTCCTGACAAAGTTAAGGTTATTCTAACGCGTAATAAAGCCGTAGAACATACGATAGGAACCTCTGCCGCTAATGACATGATTTTATTTGCAGGTAAAGGGCATGAAGATTACATCGTTATAGGTAACGAAAAAATAGCTTATAACGAACGTGGACTTGTTCAATCAATATATGCCAATAAGGCGGTCTCATGATTTCATTAACACTTTCAACTATCGCTAGTGCTGTTAATGGGCAATTAATAGGCAACGATTTATCAATCGATAATATTACAACAGATAGTCGCTCTTTAAATAAAGGTGATTTATTTTTAGCGTTGAAAGGGCCTAATTTTGATGGGCACAAGTTTGTTGAACAGGCTGAAAAATCTGGATGCTTAGCCCTTATTATTGATCATCAAGTTGATTCACCTTTACCACAAATTATTGTTAAAGATACTCATCAAGCCTTAGGGCAAGTTGCTGCCTTTGTTAAAACAACGATAGCGCCAAAAACTGTTGCTATAACAGGTAGCAGCGGTAAAACCACGGTTAAAGAAATGGTATCAGCCATTTTATCGCGTATTGGTAATGTGTTAGCGACAAAGGGCAACTTTAATAATGATATTGGTGTGCCATTAACATTATTAAGACTTGAGCATACACACGATTTTGCCGTAATTGAGCTAGGTGCTAATCATATGGGCGAAATAGCTTATACAACAGGACTTACTCAGCCAGACGTAGCCGTAATTAACAATATAGCCGCAGCCCATTTAGAAGGTTTTGGTAGCTTATGTGGAGTTGCTCGAGCGAAAGGCGAAATTTTTGAAGGTTTATCTGAGAATGGCATCGCTTTGTATAACCAAGATTGTCAGTTTGCAAATAAATGGCAATGGCGTTTAGAAAATAAAACGGTACGTCGTTTCTCGTGTGTAAGTGAGTCAGATTGTTTTAGTTCAAACGTAGTTTTAGACGATCGCGGTTGCGCAAGTTTTACTTTAAACACTCATGTAGGCAATACCTTTATTGAATTAACGGTACCGGGTAAACATAACGTTTGTAATGCCGTTGCTGCCGCACTTATTGCTATAGAATTCGGTGCAAGTTTAAATGATATTCGAATTGGTTTAGCTGAAATGCAACCAGTGAGTGGTCGTTTAAATATACATCAACTTTCACCCGGTTTACGACTTATTGACGACACTTACAATGCCAACGTTGAATCAATAAAAGCAGCAACTGAATTATTAGCAAGTTATCCCGGAAAACGTATTTTGATTTTAGGCGATATGGGGGAGTTAGGTGCAGAAGCGAGAAGTTATCACCAAGAAGTTGGTGAACATGCTCTTACTTGTAAAATAGACCACCTATTAACGGTTGGAGTATTAAGCCAAGTAACAACGGATGCTTTTAACCAATCACAAAAAACAGGTTCACATTTTAGTTCAAAAGAAGCGCTGGTAGAGGCACTTCATCCCTTGATTGAAAATGAAGAACAGCAAATATCAATATTAATAAAAGGTTCAAGAAGCGCACATATGGAAGATGTAGTTAAACAAGTTATTTCCCACTATCAACAAGTTAATGAGGGAATAGCGTAATGTTACTTTGGTTAGGTGAATATTTAACTCAATATTTTAGTGCGTTTAATGTTTTTTCATATTTAACATTTAGAGCTATTGTCAGCACGTTAACTGCGTTAGTTGTTTCGTTGTATTTTGGCCCGAAATTAATTAGATATTTACAAGATATGCAAATAGGCCAAACAGTACGAGATGATGGCCCGCAAAGTCATTTATCTAAATCAGGCACACCAACAATGGGTGGTATTTTAATATTAGCTTCTATTGTTTTTAGTGTTTTATTATGGGCCGATTTATCAAATACTTACGTTCAAGTTGTGTTGTTTGTGGTGATAAGTTTTGGTTTGATTGGTTTTGTAGACGATTACCGAAAAGTTATTAGAAAAGATTCCAATGGGTTAATCGCTCGCTGGAAATATTTTTGGCAAACAGCCGCAGGTCTTTCGACTGCCATATTTTTATATTGGTTTGCTCAAACACCAGAAGAAACATCATTAGTTATTCCATTTATAAAAGACGTGCTACCTCAATTAGGTATTTTCTACATTGTAATGACTTATTTCGTGATTGTAGGTACCAGTAATGCGGTTAATTTAACGGATGGCTTAGATGGTTTAGCGATTGTTCCAACAGTAATGGTGGCGGGTGCATTGGGTTTATTCGCTTATGTAACGGGTAATGCCAATTTTTCTGAGTATTTAAATATTTCTCATATTCCATTAACCAGTGAGTTAGTGGTGGTGTGTACTGCTGTTGTTGGTGCTGGTTTAGGATTTTTATGGTTTAACACTTACCCCGCGCAAGTATTTATGGGCGATGTTGGCTCATTAGCTTTAGGCGCTACTCTAGGCGTTATTGCTGTATTAGTTAGACAAGAACTTGTTTTATTTATTATGGGTGGCGTTTTTGTTGTAGAAACCGTGTCGGTTATTTTACAAGTAGGCTCCTACAAATTACGCGGACAGCGCATTTTTAGAATGGCACCTATTCATCATCATTACGAATTGAAAGGCTGGCCAGAACCTAGAGTTATAGTAAGGTTTTGGATTATATCCGTAGTTTTAGTTTTAATTGGTTTGGCCACATTGAAACTACGTTAAGAGTTTTGAATAAAATTTAACACAAAGGTAAAACACATTTAAATGCAAAAATTAGCACACTTTAAAAACAAGAATATAGTCGTGTTGGGCGCAGGCCTAACAGGACTTTCTTGTGTGCGATTTTTACAAAAAAACAATATACCTTGTGCTGTTAACGACAGTAGAGAAAATCCGATAGATTTATCATTATTCAAAACAGACTTTCCAAATACAGAATTGTTTACGGGGAGTTGGAACGCTAACCTTATTCGACATGCTGAAGTTTTATTAGTTAGCCCAGGTGTTGATTTAAATGATGCAGCTATTCGCGATAATATAAGTAATACGTGTGAAGTGATTGGCGATGTTGAGCTGTATTGTCAATTAAGCAATACGTCAATAATAGCGGTTACGGGCTCAAATGGTAAATCAACCGTGGTGTCGTTATTACATTACTTAGGTAATCAGTTGGGTTATAAAACTCAATTGGGTGGCAATATTGGCGTACCGGTTTTAGACATAATTAATGAAGAGATTGATTATCTGGTATTAGAACTTTCTAGCTTTCAGCTTGAAACACTTCGCAGTATGAAGGCTAAAACAGCAAGTATTCTTAATATTAGTGATGATCATTTAGATCGTCATAAAACGATAGAAAACTATACTGCAATTAAACAAGCTATATATCCGCAAAGTTCTGTTGCTGTAATAAACCGTGATGATAGTGCAACACATACTTCAAACGATGTGGTGAAGAAACAAGTTTCTTTTGGGAGTGATAAACCCAAACTTGAACACTTTGGTGTCGCCTCATTTAATCAACAATCATATTTAATGTATGGCGATGAAAAATTAATCGCGTTAAATGAATTACCATTAGCCGGAATGCACAACGCGCTAAATTATTTAGCCGCATTAGCCTTAGGGATGAATGCTGGTTGGTCTTTATCGTTAATGGTGAGTCATTTAGCTGGATTTAAAGGTTTACCTCATCGTTGTCAGCGAGTTGAAAGTCAAGATGATGTACATTGGGTAAATGATTCAAAAGCAACAAATGTCGGTGCAACTTTGGCAGCAATTAAAGGTTTGTCAGATTTAGCAAAAGCTGATCAAAAACTTATTTTGATTGCGGGTGGTGATGGTAAAGGTGCTGATTTTTCACCACTTAAAAGTGTAATCAATGAGCATGTTGCTTTACTTTATACGCTTGGTAAAGATGGCGATAAAATTGCTGAGTTAGTTAAAAACTCTACAACCAACAGCATTCACGTATCATCTATCGATGAAGCAGTACATCTTGCTCATATTGTCGTGAAAGCAGGAGATATCGTTTTATTATCTCCAGCTTGCGCGAGTCTTGATATGTTTAAAAACTTTGCCGAACGTGGCCAAGTTTTTACTCAAGCTGTTCATTCAGTGCAAGGAGTTAGTTAATGACAACTCTTACTGAAAAAATGAACCTGATTACTATTCCACAATGGTTAACTTTTAATTCGTCGCGTGCAGCGACATTTGATCGTACCTATATAATTTTAGCATTTGCTATGTACATGATAGGTTTAGTTATCGTGGCAAGTGCTTCTATGCCAATTGCCGACAGATTATTTGGTAATCCTTTCCATTTTATTATTCGTCATTCTATCTATATCGGTTTGAGCTTATTTGTAGCAGCTATTGTCATGCAAGTGCCACTTGCTACATGGCATAAACATAGTACCCATTTATTGATTTTCGGTATTGTTTTATTGGTTACAGTACTGATCGTTGGGCGAGAGGTTAATGGTTCTCAACGTTGGATTATGGTTGGGCCTATTACGGTTCAAGCGGCAGAACCCGCTAAATTGTTTTTCTTTTGTTACCTATCTGCGTACTTAGTTCGACGTCGTGATGAAGTGATGGAAAACGTTAAAGGCTTTATTAAACCCCTGATTGTTTTTGGCGTTTTAGCTAGTTTGTTATTGTTTCAGCCGGATTTAGGTACGGTTATTGTGATGTTTGTGACTACTTTTGGTTTGTTATTTTTAGCAGGCGCAAAATTATGGCAGTTCATATCTATTGCATTAGTTGGATTAACCTCAATTTCGGCATTAGCTTATTTTTCACCTTATCGATGGGCGCGTGTTACAGGTTTTTTAGACCCATGGAAAGATCCATTTGGTACGGGTTATCAATTAACTCAATCGTTAATGGCTTATGGTCGTGGCGAAATGTTTGGTCAAGGTTTAGGTAATAGTATTCAAAAGCTTGAATACTTACCTGAAGCACATACCGATTTTGTAATGGCCGTATTAGCCGAAGAGTTTGGTTTTGTGGGTATTGCTACCATTTTAGTTATAAGTATGACGTTAGTGATAAAAGCCTTATTACTAGGGCGTAACGCGGTAAGTAAAGAAAAGTATTTTGAAGGCTTTTTTGCTTACGCTATTGGTATTTGGTTTAGCTTTCAAGCTGCCGTTAATGTTGGTGCAAGTGCAGGTATTGTACCAACCAAAGGTTTAACTATGCCGCTGATCAGTTATGGCGGTAGTTCAATGATTATTATGACCATTGCACTAGTTGTTTTATTAAGAATCGACCACGAAATCAGGTTGCAAAGTATTCAGGCAACCAGTAAAGGAGGTCGAAAAAAATGAGTGACAGAAAAATTTTAAATAGTGAAAACACGAACAACAATAAGAAAAAACCAACCATTTTAATTATGGCTGGTGGTACAGGCGGGCATATATTTCCGGGGATAGCGGTAGCTGATAAATTAAAATCAATGGGCTGGAATATCCATTGGTTAGGTACAGCTAAACGTATGGAAGCGAGTATTGTTCCTGAACATGGTTACGAAATATCGTTTATTAATATTGCAGGTTTACGTAATAAAAATTGGAAAGAATGGATTAAAACCCCCTTTAAATTGATGCTGTCAGTTTTTCAATCCATACAAGTTATTCGTAAAGTAAAACCCGATGTTGTATTAGGTATGGGCGGTTATGCAAGTGCTCCTGGCGGAGTTGCAGCTTGGCTCATGAGTAAGCCGTTAGTTTTACATGAACAAAATGCTGTAGCCGGTATGAGTAACCGCTTTTTATCAAGAATAGCGTCGCGTGTATTAAGTGCTTTTCCGGGGGCATTTAGTCAAGGAATTAAGCATCAGGTTATTGGTAATCCTCTTCGAAGCGACATTATTGCTATTGAAAACGTTATACCGCAACAACCTGCTAGCAGTAAAAAAGTATTAGTTGTAGGCGGGAGCTTAGGTGCTCAAATACTTAATACAACGGTGCCGCAAGCAATGAAACAAATCAAACTTCAAAGTATTGATGTTTGGCATCAAACAGGTAAGGGCAATCAAGAGGCTGTATTAGATAGCTATCAAGAATACGGGCTACCTGAAGAAAAAGTAAAAGTTACTGAATTTATTGATGATATGGCAGAAGCATACAAATGGGCTGATGTTGTTATTTGTAGAGCAGGAGCGTTAACGGTTTCTGAATTAGCAATGGCAGCAAAGCCAGCAGTATTTGTACCTTTGCCACATGCGGTTGACGATCACCAAACAAAAAATGCCATGTATTTAGTCGAACGAGGAGCTGCGAAGCTTATCCCGCAAGCTGAATTTAACGGTACAACATTAGCGCAAATGTTAAATACCCTTTTTATATCAGATACCGTAGTACAAAAAATGGCAAAAGAAGCACACGATGCAGCCCACGCTGATGCTACGGCTAATCTTGCGGCAATTTGTGTTGAGTTGGTATCAAAATGAGTAGAGCAATGAGTGATAAAAAATCGGAACCTTCATCTAATATCAATGCATTAGGCGCAAGAACACCGGAAATGAGACGCGTGAAGCGTATTCATTTTGTTGGTATTGGTGGGGCTGGTATGGGTGGTATAGCTGAAGTGTTGTTAAACGAAGGTTATGAAATCACAGGATCTGACATCGGTGAAAACCAAGTGGTTAAGCGTTTAGTTGGTTTAGGTGCAAAAGTTACTATTGGACATCATAAAGATAATATTGAAGGTGCGAGCGTTATTGTTGTTTCAACGGCTATTGATGCTTCTAACCCTGAAATAGAGCATGCTTTGCAACTGCGTATTCCTGTGGTAAGAAGAGCTGAAATGTTAGCCGAACTTATGCGTTTTAGACATGGCATTGCTATAGCCGGTACTCATGGAAAAACAACAACAACGAGCTTAATAGCCAGTATATTTGGTGAAGCGAAACTTGATCCTACCTTTGTTATTGGTGGGCTATTAAATAGCGCAGGTACTAACGCACAGCTTGGTAGCAGCAGATATTTAATTGCAGAAGCAGACGAAAGTGATGCGTCATTTTTACATCTACAACCTATGGTAGCTGTTGTCACTAATATCGATGAAGATCATATGGAAACATACCAAGGTGATTTTGAAAAACTTAAAGATACCTATATCGAGTTTTTACATAATTTACCTTTTTATGGCCTTGCTGTTGTTTGTATCGACAATCCGGTAGTAAGAGAACTTTTACCTAGAATTGGTCGACAAGTTATTACTTATGGTTTTTCAGAGGATGCTGATGTTCAAGCAACCAACTTTAAACAAACAAATGGTAAAAGCTATTTTACGGTTAAGCGAGCAGGTAAAGAATTGATGCAACTTAGTGTGAATCTTCCTGGTGAGCATAATGTATTAAATGCTTTAGCAAGTATTGCCGTTGCAACAGATGAAAATGTTGAAGATGCAGCGATTCAGTCGGCCTTAGAAAAATTTGCAGGTATTGGCAGAAGATTTGAACAACTTGCCGAACTAAAAACAGAAAATGGCGATATGGTGCTGGTAGATGATTACGGACACCACCCAAGAGAAGTACAAGTAACCATTAAAGCCATGCGTAATGGTTGGCCAGAAAAACGTTTAGTGATGGTGTTTCAGCCTCATAGATATTCTCGAACTCGTGATTTATACGAAGATTTTGTAGAAGTATTATCGGAAGTGGACTGTTTATATCTTTTAGATGTATATGCTGCTGGCGAAGCACCCGTTGCAGGAGCTGACAGTAAGAGTTTAGCTAGAAGTATCAGACAACGTGGTCAAGTAGAGCCTATTTACGTGAGTGATGTGAATCAGTTAGCTGAATTACTACAGGGGCAGCTACAAGATGGTGACATGGTTATTACGCAAGGCGCAGGAAATATTGGTGCAATTGCTAAATCGTTAGCAACAAGTTCTTTATTAGGAGCATCTAACTAATGAATACTTCTGTAAATAAAGCACTAAAAGAACAAAAAATAGCTGTTTTGTATGGCGGTAATTCAGCTGAACGTGACGTTTCGTTGAAGTCGGGTAAAGCAATATTTAATGCCCTTAATACGACCGGTTATAACGTTGAACTGATCGACACAAAAGACTTTTGTTTAAGTGATCTTGTTAAAAAAAATATCGATAGAGCTTTTATCGCATTACACGGGCGAGGTGGTGAAGACGGTTGTTTACAAGGCGCTTTAGAGTATATGAATATTGCATATACAGGTTCGGGTGTTTTAGGTTCGGCGCTTTCAATGGATAAAATTAGAAGCAAGCAAGTGTTCCAAGCTGTAGATATCCCTACAGCCCCATTTTGTATTGCAGACAAAAATATTTATCAAAAAGCTGATGCTCAAACCATCATGGCTGAATTAGGTCATAAAGTGATGGTAAAGCCAGCAAATGAAGGCTCAAGTATTGGAATGGCAATGGCGGTAAATGCAGATGAATTACATGAAGCATTAACTACAGCGTTTGAATACGATGAAGATGTATTAGTAGAAGCTTGGATCACAGGGCCTGAATATACCGTCGCTATTTTAGGTAACGAAGCGCTTCCTGCTATTCATATGGAAACACCAAGAGGTTTTTACGATTACGAAGCTAAGTATCAGTCAACAACAACTCAGTACCATTGCCCATGTGGATTATCAGTAGAAGATGAAGAGCAACTTAAAGCTATTGCTTTACGTGCATTTAAAGCTACTGATGCAAAAGGATGGGGACGTGTAGATGTTATGCGTAGCGAAATTAATGGTTGGCAGGTGTTAGAAGTAAACACCGTACCGGGTATGACAGAAACATCGTTAGTACCTAAAGCGGCTAAAGAATATGGATTAAGTTTTAATCAATTAGTCGCCAAAGTTTTAGAAATAAGCTGTTAACAACAAATTTTACTTATAGTTTTTACTGAGAAAAAGATAAAGCATAAATATGACGAAAGAGAACGCAACTGAAACTAAGCAAAAAATAAATATCAGCTTTTGGGCCGGTGTTGTTTTTTTTGCTGTAGTCGTGGGATCAATATCTTCGTTTGCATATTTTTTAAATAATAAGTTATCTGAAGATGAATCTGCACCAGTAACATCTTTAGTCATCAGTGGTGAAATGGCTTACACCACTAAAAATGATATAGAAAAAGCGATTGAGCACATCAATTTTGGTAACTTTTTTAAGGTTGATGTAAATAACGTACAAAAAATGGTGGAAGCATTGCCTTGGGTTTATTCGGTATCTGTAAGAAAGCAATGGCCAAATGAATTGAAAATTTATGTTGTTGATCAAGCGCCGATAGCGCAATGGAATGGTGATTCTTATATCAATGCTTATGGTGAAGTTTTCCAAACAGGGACAAATAATTTAGCCAATAATTTACCAGACTTTTTTGGACCTGAAGGCACTGAAGATGTGGCATTAAAAAATTATAAAAACTTAAACGAGTTACTCAGTTATGGCGGTTTTAATATTTCTGAATTGGTATTAACAGAACGATACGCCTGGCAATTAACATTAAAAAATGGCGTTATTTTGAATTTAGGTAGAGAAAATAGAGTAGAGCGCATACAGCGTTTTATGGATGCATATCCACATATAAAATTAGAAGAAGATGTACAAATTAATTATGTAGATCTTAGATACGACACCGGCTTTGCAGTTGGGTTTAAATCCATTGATAAGAATGAAAGAGTTTAACTTTAATGTCAAAAATAATAGATAGAAACCTCGTAGTAGGACTAGACATAGGTACTTCAAAAATATCTGTGGCTGTAGGGGAAATTACTCCAGACAAGAAGTTAAGCATTGTAGGTGTGGGTAACCAACCAGCAAGAGGCATGGATAAAGGTGGCGTAAACGACTTAAATCTTGTTATTCAGTCAATTCAACGAGCGGTTAATGAAGCTGAGTTAATGGCTGATTGTAATATTACCTCTGTGTATTTAGGCATTTCAGGTAAGCATATTAGTTGTCAAAATGAACAAGGCATGGTGCCAATTACTGATAATGAAGTTATTCAAGAAGATGTAGATAACGTTATTCATACAGCTCGTTCAGTACCAATTTCAGCAGAGCGTAGAATGCTTCATGTATTACCGCAAGAATATAGTATTGATTGCCAAGACGGCATAAAAAGCCCAATAGGTATGTCAGGTGTAAGAATGGAAGCCAAAGTTCACATTGTTACTTGTGCGAACGACATGGCTAAAAATATTGTGAAATGTGTAGAACGATGTGATTTGAAAGCTGATCAATTAATTTTTTCTGCACTAGCATCAAGTTATTCAATACTCACGGAAGATGAAAAAGAATTAGGTATTTGTGTTGTAGACATGGGCGCGGGGACTATTGATATTTCAATATTTACAGGCGGTGCATTAAGACATACCGCGGTAATACCTGTTGCTGGTAATCAAGTTACAAGTGATATCGCAAAAATATTTAGAACACCATTAAGTCATGCTGAAGATATAAAAGTGCAATACGCTTGCGCATTAAGACAAATGGTGAGTATGGAAGATAATATCGAAGTACCAAGTGTTGGTGGAAGAGCAGCACGTTCAATGTCGAGACATACATTGGCTGAAGTTGTAGAACCAAGATACCAAGAGCTTTTTGAATTAATACAAGAAGAAGTGCGTGAAGCAGGTTTAGAAGATCAAATTGCAGCAGGTTACGTATTAACGGGTGGTACTTCCAAAATGGAAGGCGTTGTTGAGTTTGCTGAAGAGGTATTTCAAATGCCTGTTAGAGTCGCTACACCTCAGGGTGTATCAGGCTTACATGAGTATGTTAATGATCCTATATATTCAACTGTTGTTGGTTTATTGCACTATGGAATGCAAGCAAACGAGCAACATGGTAACGAAATTAAAACAAGCGATGGAGTGAGATCTTTAGGGACTCGCGTCGTTGCTTGGTTTAAAGGTGAGTTCTAAAAGTAAAAAAAATGTAAATAAATGAATATTTAGCTTTATGTCTTTAATAAATCTAAATAAAATATCGTTTTGGTGGAACAAAACATTATATAAATCGGAGAATAAAAAAATGTTTGAATTAATGGAAGATCACAATCAAGAAGCAGTTATTAAAGTAATAGGTGTTGGCGGCGGCGGCGGAAATGCTGTTGAGCATATGGTGACACAAACTATAGAAGGCGTTGAGTTCATAACAGCTAACACAGACTCGCAAGCCCTTCGTAATTCATCAGCTAATGTAACTTTACAGTTAGGTACTGATGTAACAAAAGGTTTAGGCGCAGGCGCAAACCCTGAAATTGGCCGCAGAAGCGCTGAAGAAGATAGAGAAACTATCAAAGAAGCTCTTCGAGGAGCTGATATGATCTTTATTGCTGCTGGTATGGGCGGTGGTACAGGTACCGGTGCAGCTCCAGTAGTTGCTGAAATAGCCAAAGAAATGGGTATTTTAACGGTTGCTGTTGTAACAAAACCTTTCCCGTTTGAAGGGAAAAAGCGTATGAATTACGCAGATCAAGGTATTGAATTTTTAACTAAAAATGTTGATTCATTGATCACTATTCCTAATGAAAAATTATTAAAAGTATTAGGTCCAGGCACAAGTTTACTTGACGCATTTAAAGCTGCAAACAATGTATTATTAGGTGCAGTGCAAGGTATTGCGGAACTAATTACTCGTCCAGGACTCATAAACGTTGATTTCGCCGATGTTAGAACAGTAATGTCTGAAATGGGAACGGCAATGATGGGGTCTGGTACTGCATCAGGTCCAGATCGTGCTGAAGAAGCTGCTGAAGCCGCAATTTCAAGCCCATTACTTGAAGATGTAGATTTAGCCGGTGCTCGTGGTATTTTGGTTAATATTACAGCCGGTATGGATATTAGTATTGATGAATTTGAAACAGTAGGTAATGCAGTAAAAGCATTTGCTTCTGAAAATGCTACTGTTGTTGTTGGTGCAGTTATCGACCCAGAAATGACTGACGAATTACGTGTAACAGTAGTTGCTACAGGTATTGGCGCTGAGCGTAAACCAGATATTACATTGGTTAATCCAGCTCCACAGGTTGAGCAACAAGTTGTTGGCGGTGATTACGTACCTAGCCCACAAATTGATTTAAATTCAGCAGCTGTAGCAATGCCTGAAAGCAATGCTCAAGTGCAAAAAGTAGCGGCAACTGATTTAGATAACTACTTAGATATACCAGCATTTTTACGTAAACAGGCTGATTAGTTGACTCTAAAGAGTCCTACTTTGATTATATCGAGTGAATTTGCTATATTACGCGACCGCTGAAAATTAGCGTTCATGTTCAATATTAAAGAAGCGAATGGTTAAAGGCTATTTATGATAAAACAACGTACTATTAAAGACAGTGTTTCTGCTGTTGGCGTAGGCTTACACAAAGGCGAAAAGGTGCAGATAACTCTCCGTCCTGCTCCTGCCAATACCGGAATCATATTCCGTCGTGTAGACTTGTCTCCAATTGTAGACATTAAAGCAACGCCCGAAGCTGTGGGCGAAACAACTTTATGTACGTGTTTAGTTAATAAAGAAAATGTAAAGATTTCCACCGTCGAACATCTTCTTGCTGCCGTAGCCTCACTCGGTATTGATAACCTGATCATCGATGTAGATTCAGCTGAAGTGCCTATTATGGATGGGAGTTCGCTTCCATTTGTATACTTGATCCAATCTGTAGGTATAGAAACATCAAAAGTTGCTAAGCGTTTTATTCGAATTACTAAAACAATTCGTGTAGAAGAAGGCGATAAATGGGCAGAATTAAAACCTTATGAAGGTTTTCGTGTTAACTTTTCGATAGAGTTTAATCACCCTGTTATTGCTAATACCTGTCAAACCATGAGTATGGATTTATCAAGTAACACTTTTATTAAAGAAATTAGTCGCGCAAGAACGTTTGGTTTTATGCAAGATATTGACTTTCTTCGTTCTCACGATTTAGCCTTAGGCGGTAGTTTAGAGAACGCGATAGTGCTTGATGAATATCGTATGTTGAACAAAGATGATTTGAGATACGATGACGAATTTGTTAAACATAAAATATTAGATGCTATTGGTGATTTGTATATGGGCGGCACCAGTATTTTAGGTGAACTTAACGCATTTAAATCAGGGCACGCACTTAACAATCTTTTATTAAGAGAAGTGTTTAAGCAAAAAGAGTCTTGGGAATGGGTCACATTTGAAGACAATGAAAAAGCGCCTATTGAATATCAAGAACTGAATACTTCAATTTTTTAATACTTATGTATTAGTTAATATTTAAAACCAGCCTTTAGCTGGTTTTTTGTTTTAGAAAGATCACTCAAATTTGTACATAGATTGATTATTTATTCTTCGTATTAAATAGGTCAATTCATTATTGCGTTTGTTATAAAGTGTTACTTTTTTACGTGTTGGGCGAGTTTTTCTAGTTTTTCTTTTAGTCCTTTAGGTGCATTTTGGGCAATGCTACGCAATTCAGAGGCTGTTTTTTCTGAGATTGTAGATGATGTTATAACTGTTTTTTTATTCGCTTGAGGATGTGTTGGCCTTAAAATATTACGATTGGGTGATACTTTAATTTCAATTTGAGAATACTTACCTTGGGTTGCTTCAACGAGCTTTTGGTTTATTTTCATTCGTTCAAATTGAAGTCTTTGACCCCAAACGGAAGAATTAACGTTAATAACAACACTTTTATTACTAAAATTTGCGATATGCCACACCTCTTGTGGAAGGTCAGGGCAAGTTTGTCGTACAATATCTGTTAATATAGTTAAAGAGTTGGTTTTTTCAGTGATGTATGCCAAAGTGCCTCTGTTTGAATTAATCAGCGACGACATATCAGATGGGCTTTTTGATTTTCGAGCCATTTGAAAAACCTAAATAGAGATAAACCAAGAACAATGAGTTTAACACTACTATACCGTGGAAAAAATGTAAGTTTTCTAATGAAGCTAAAAAAGCTTCATTGGGTATCATTGCTTATTGTGTTTTTTTTAATATCAGGGGGAATAATTCACCTTATTTTTTCGGGTAATGCTATTCCAGAACAACCACTTTATAGTATGGCAAGTGAGCTAGAAACTCCTCACAACATACAACACACTAACCCACAGCAGCTTACTGCTTTAACTATGAAGTTAGCCGAGCTACAAAGCCAAGTATTACGTATTAATGCATTAGGTGAACGCTTAGCTGAAGCGTCAAATATTCCTGAAAAAGAGTTTAACTTTAATGAGCTTCCACCCAGCGGTGGTCCGTCTATCGAATATGAAGATATCACAGCAAAGTCTATAGCAGAATTATCAAAAGACATTTCATCTTTAGAAGATTTAATGCTTTATGAAGAAAAACAACTTAATATGCTTGAATCTTTAATGTTGGGTCACCATATTGAAAGTATGAGCTATTTATCTGGTCGGCCAATTAGAAAAGGGTGGCTTTCATCTTATTTCGGCACCAGAAAAGATCCATTTAATGGGCGACCTGCAATGCATAAAGGTGTAGACTTTGCGGGTAAAGAAAATGCAGATATTATAGCTACTGCCGCAGGCGTAGTTAGCTGGGCTGGAGAGCGCAGTGGATATGGTCATTTGATCGAATTAGATCATGGACAAGGTATGAAGACACGTTATGGTCATAATAAAGTGTTATTAGTGTCAGCAGGGGATGTAGTAACGAAAGGACAAGTGATAGCTCGAATGGGAAGTACGGGTCGTTCAACAGGGCCACATGTGCATTACGAAATATTACGTAATAACCAGCAAATAAATCCAATCAAGTTTATTTACAGAAAAGCTAAATAATAGCTCTAAGTTCTACATATTATTGAGTATATAGTTAGTAGTTTACTAATTATATTAATTTTAGGCGGAAGATTTCTTCCATAAGTGGTTTAACAAGATGTTTGTAAAGTTAATAACAAAGCTGTTTGGTAGTCGTAATGATCGATTATTAAAACAAATGAGAAAAGAAGTAGCGAAAATTAATGCATTAGAGCCGGCAATTGAAGCATTAACCGATGAAGAATTAAAAAATAAAACAGCTGAGTTTAAAGAACGTCTTGCTAATGAAGAAACCTTAGATAGCCTTTTACCAGAAGCTTTTGCTGTTGTTCGTGAAGCCAGTAAACGTGTTTTTGGTATGCGCCATTTTGACGTTCAAATGATCGGTGGTATGGTGCTTAATCAAGGTAAGATTGCCGAGATGAGAACAGGTGAGGGTAAAACCTTAACTGCAACACTACCTACTTATTTAAATGCGCTTACAGGAAAAGGCGTTCACGTAATTACTGTAAACGACTATCTTGCAAGTCGTGATGCTGATTGGAGTCGACCTTTATTTGAATTTTTAGGGATGACAGTTGGTTGTAACATTCCAGGTTTAATGCCTCAAGAAAAACAAGCGGCATACCAATCAGATGTTACTTACGGTACAAACAACGAATTTGGTTTTGATTATCTTCGCGATAACATGGCTTTTTCACCAGAAGAACGTGCTCAAAAGCCGTTACATTTTGCTATTATCGATGAAGTTGATTCCATCCTTATTGATGAAGCACGAACTCCCCTTATTATTTCTGGTCAAGCGGAAGATAATGCCGAGTTATATAAAATTATCAATACTGTAGTGCCTACCCTAGAGCAACAAGCAGAAGAAGATAAAGAAAACGAAGCAAGTACTGGCGATTTCACTATTGATGAAAAAGCTAAGCAAATTTATTTAACAGAACGTGGTCAAATACGTATTGAAGAAATTATGCAAGAAAAAGGGTTGATCCAAGAAGGTGACTCTTTATTCTCTGCAAGTAATATTACTTTGTTGCATCATGTAATGGCTGCACTTCGTGCTCATAAACTTTTCCAAAAAGATGTAGATTACATTGTTAAAGAAGGCGAAATTGTTATTGTTGACGAACATACAGGTCGTACAATGGAAGGTCGTCGTTGGTCAGAAGGTTTACATCAAGCGGTAGAAGCTAAAGAAGGTGTAGACATTCAAAATGAAAACCAAACATTAGCATCAATTACTTTCCAAAATTTCTTTAGATTATATGACAAGCTATCGGGTATGACAGGTACAGCTGATACCGAAGCTTTTGAATTTAATCATATCTATGGTCTTGAAACCGTTATTATTCCAACGAATCAGCCAATGATACGTGATGATCGTTCAGATTTAATTTATCTAACAGCAGAAGAAAAATTTGAAGCTATTTTAGAAGATATTAAAGGTTGTGTAGAACGAGGACAACCTGTACTTGTTGGTACTATTAGTATCGAAACCTCAGAGTTTTTATCAAATTTTCTTAAAAAAGCAAAAATAAAACACAAAGTTCTAAATGCTAAATTTCACGAACAAGAAGCAGAAATTGTTGCGGATGCAGGCAAAATTGGCGCAGTAACTATTGCAACTAACATGGCTGGTCGCGGTACTGATATTGTTTTAGGTGGTAACTTAAATGCCATTATTGCAAAACTAAATAATCCATCAGAAGAAGCTATTGCTAAAGCTAAAGCTGAGTGGCAAGAACAACACGAAAAAGTGTTAGCTATAGGTGGTTTACATATTATAGCAACAGAACGTCATGAATCTCGTCGTATTGATAATCAATTACGTGGTCGTGCAGGTCGTCAGGGTGATGCTGGTTCAACGCGCTTCTATCTATCAATGGAAGATGGCTTAATGCGTATTTTTGCCTCTGAGCGAATTGGTAACATGATGCGTAAGTTAGGTATGGAACATGGCGAAGCCATAGAACATCCTTGGGTTACAAAAAGTATTGAAAATGCTCAACGTAAAGTTGAAGGCAGAAACTTTGATATGCGTAAGCAGCTGTTAGAGTTTGATGATGTCGCTAACGATCAACGTAAAGTTATTTACGAACAACGTAATGAACTGATGGACGAAGCTGAAATTTCTGACGTTATTAGCGCTATTCGTGCCGATGTTGTTAATGGATTAATTGATCAGCATATACCACCACAATCCTTAGAAGAAATGTGGGATGTGGAAGGCTTAGAAGAACGTTTGAAAGGTGACTTAGCACTTGAATTGCCTATTGCACAATGGCTTAAAGAGGATAGTAAATTACACGAAGAAACCTTACGTGAAAAAATACTAGAAACTGCAAATACCGTTTATGCAGAAAAAGAAGCGGTTGTTGGCAGCGATGTTATTCGTCAATTTGAAAAAGCCGTTATGCTGCAAAGCTTAGATTCACATTGGAAAGAGCATTTAGCTGCAATGGATCATTTACGTCAAGGCATTCATTTACGTGGTTATGCACAAAAGAACCCTAAACAAGAATATAAGCGTGAATCGTTTGAGCTATTTTCAGAGCTTTTAGAGAACTTAAAATATGATGTAATAGGTATTTTAAGTAAAGTTAAAATTCAAGCTGAATCTGATGTTGAAGCGGTAGAAGAACAACACCGTAAAGCAGAAGAAACACCTAAAGAATTTACTCACGAATCTTCTAGTTCAGCTACTGAACCTCAAGAAACAAGACGAGTAGGTAGAAATGAAGCTTGTCCTTGTGGATCCGGTAAAAAATATAAACAATGTCACGGTAAATTAACTTAAGCATTGTATATAACATAAACTTAAAGCCAGTCAATAGACTGGCTTTTTTATAATATTTTTTAATTCCAAAAGAAGAATAAAAATGAAGAAAATTGTAGAAGTTGCTGTTGGTGTTATCAAACGTAATGAGCTTTATTTTATGACAAAACGTTTAGAGCACGTACACCAAGGTGGTAAATGGGAATTCCCTGGTGGGAAAGTTGAAACCAATGAATTACCAGAATATGCATTAAATCGAGAGCTTAAAGAAGAGGTCAATATTGATGTGCTCAGTAGTTGCCCATTAATCACCATCAATCATGATTATGGCGATAAGGCTGTGTCGTTAATTGTTTATCTTGTTGAAGACTTTTCAAATGAGCCTAAAGCATTAGAAGGGCAACAAGAGGGATGGTTTACTTTTGAAGAATTACTTAGTTTAGATTTACCTGAAGCAAATAAAGGGATTTTAGATGCGTTAAAAAGTATAGATCAATCTAAATAATGATAATTCTATAAGTGGTTAATTAACTTAGTATTACTCAGGTTCGACAAAAAATTTGTTATGTTGTAAAAACTCATCTTCTAAAGCATCTAACATTTCTTCAGTGATTTCTTGGTTAGGATCAATGTTTTGAGCTATTTTATGGCCTTCATCAGCCCATTCACCTAAATCAATGAGTTGACAACGTTTACTACAAAATGGTCTGTATGTGCTTTCTGGCTGCCAAATTACATCATCTTTACAGGTAGGGCATGAAACTTTAAGGGGCATAAGGAAACTCTTTAAATAAATAACTTGAGTATTATAAAATTAAATAACGCTAAGTGCTAACACTTTGCTAACTCAAAGTTCGTTGGTTGATTTAAATAGCGTCTGCCCATTTCATTACAGGGCACCACAAAACGAATGGAATACCTGAATTTGTTACCGCTTACCGTGGGATAAAAATTGGCGTTATTAGGTGTTTTTATTCTAAGAAGAAGTATATTTTCACCATTGTCTTGATAAAAACCATTATCTGTTTTTATGCATTCAAATTCACCTCTTAATCGGATGAATTTTAAAATAAGACACAAACTGTGAGTTATTGACGAAAATAAGTTGATCCACGAATTCATTTCTTCAAAAAGTAGCGATTCGTCACGACTAAGCCAAAAGTGTAATTGAGGCAAATCAAAAACACAGGTTCCGCCTTGCATAGCAAATCTTTGTTTAAGTCCCGTCAGAAATTTAATTTCTCTATAATCTAACCATTGTTGTTTAGTTTTTTTTAATTCACACAGTAAAGCAATTGTTTGTTTTAGATTATCTTCTAAAAGAGAGGTATCAATATCAGGTGCTTGCGACCAAACAACTAAATTTTGCTCAAGCTTTTCCAGTTCTTTAATGAGATCACCACGTATATCATTTCTTTCAAGCGTATCTATTATTGAAAATAGTGCATTGAAATAAGTAATATGTGAAGAACTTATATTACTAGATGAGCTCATATTTAAATGCTTGAACAATTGCTCAAGTTTTAAATAATTGCGAATACGCTCGTTTAATGGGTGTTCAAATAATACAAATGACATAACAATTAACTAGGCCTTAGAATGTCACCATCTTAGCGCTGCAAAGTTAAAATGGCTAATGTATTTCATAAAATCTTACACTTTACTGTGTTAATTGGTGCTTACGATGAAGAAAGTTATTATTTCGAGTTTAATCTATTAATACTATTGCTTTACTGTAACTTTGCTAAGTTTAAATAAGAGTTATGCAGGTGTTTAACTTGTAGGTGAACTGAGTTTAAATCAGTATTGGAATTATCAATTATATCGTCAGCCAGCTCTAGTCTTTCATTACGAGAAATTTGGCTGGCTATAATTTTTTCAATTGTAATTTTATTGCTATTATCGCGTTTTATGGTTCTTTCTATTTGTGTTGATTCATTCACATCAATAACCAAAGTACGATTTACGTATTGAGTGAGTTTGTTCTCTAATAATAAGGGAGCTACTAAAATACAGTATTCACCTTTAGTTTCTGTAATCTTAGTTAATATAGATTCACGAATAAGAGGGTGTAATAAACTATTAAGCCATTGTTTATCATTTTCAGAGCTAAAGATCTTATGGCGTAATTTTGTTCTGTCTAAAGAGCCGTCAGGTAATATGAAGTCGACACCAAAATACTCCTTTATTTTTGCTAACGCAGGTGTATTAGGTTCTACTACTTCACGTGCTATTATGTCTGCATCAATTAGTTCAACACCTAACTCATTAAACATATTAGCGATAGTGGTTTTTCCGCTACCTATACCGCCCGTTAAGCCAACAACAAATTTTTTCATAGTTTAAATCTTTATATATTGGAAAATATTTACCTATACAAGCCTACTTAAATACCAGCCCCAAATACTATTTCCCCATATCATGGTAATCCAGCCTGCAATGGCTAAATAGGGGCCAAACGGGATAGCTTGTTCGCGTTGATGGTTTTTAAATACCATTAAACTAATGCCGATAATAGCGCCAACAGCTGAAGCCATTAATATCAATAAAGGAAGTAATTGCCAGCCGAGCCAAGCACCAAATAAAGCCACTAGTTTAAAATCGCCATAACCCATACCTTCCTTACCTGTTAATAGTTTAAACAGCCAAAATACACAGTATAGACTCATATAACCGGCAACAGCACCAAGCACAGCATCCTGTAATGGCACAATTGCACCATTGATATTTACGAGTATACCTAACCAGAGAAAAGGTAGGGTAATTTGATCAGGTAGTAACATGTGATCAAAATCTATCATGGTTAAACAAATTAACGCATAAGTTAATAAAATAATGAATAATGCGGTACTGGTAACGCCATAATGAACAGCGATAACCGTACCTAAAAATGCAGTTACCAACTCAATAATGGGATATCGAGCAGATATTTTATTTTTACATTGGCTACACTTTCCCTTTAAAAGTAACCAACTTATTACGGGAATATTCTCGTAAAAACGAATTAAATGACCACAGTTAGGGCAGGTTGAATTGGGCTTAGACAGCGTTATTTCTTCTATCGCTGTTTCTTTTGTATCTGACTTATTTTCTTTTGTTTTAGGTAACTCATCTGCTAAAAATTCTCGACACTCTTTATACCATCCTTGCTCCATGATTTTAGGCAAACGATAGATAACCACATTGAGGAAGCTACCAATTAACAATGAAAATAAAGCAACAACCGCATAAAAAATCATTAAGTTATTTTCAAAAGCAAAAATTAAATCCGTAAACATTAATAACCTCAAATTAAAAATATTGTTCTAAAGTATTCTTCTAAAAAATTAAGCCATTCAAAAGAATGGCTTAAAATAAAAATTATGGGTATATGTAAGTTATTGCTAATAATTTAAAATTAAACAACCATACCTATTTGGAAAATAGGCAAGTACATCGCAATAATTAAGCCACCAATAACCACACCTAATACAGCCATAATCATAGGCTCTAATAATGCGGTTAAGTTATCTACTGCATCATCCACTTCACGTTCATATACAGTGGCTACTTTCGATAGCATATCATCAACAGCGCCAGACTCTTCGCCAATCGCCACCATTTGAATAACTAAATCAGGGAATATACTACAGTTACGCATGGCTAAATTCATTTGCATACCTGAAGTAACTTCAGAACGAATATCTAAAATTGCATCACGAAACACTGCATTACCTGAAGCTCCAGCTGCTGATTGAAGCGCGTCTGGTAAAGGCACACCTGCAGCAAAAGTAGTCGATAAAGTACGTGCATAACGGGCAACAGCGGCTTTTTTTAACATGTCACCTATTACAGGTAGTTTAAGTATTTTTTTATCAACACTATCTCTTAACTTTTGACTGTTTCTATGGGCACGTTTAAATAAGAAACCCGCTAAAAATAAAGCCCCCAAGCCAATGTACCAATAGGCTTGCATAAATTCTGATATACCAACAACAAATAAGGTAAAGGCAGGTAACTCAGCCCCGAAACTTGCAAAAATTTCCTGAAACACTGGTACAACAAAAATAAGTAAAATTGATGTAACAACTGCCGCTATTACTAAAACAGCAATAGGATAGGTCATGGCCTTTTTAATTTTAGCTTTTAAAATTTCAGCTTTTTCTTTGTAAGTTGCTATGCGATCGTAAATAGCTTCTAACGCACCTGATTGTTCACCTGAATTAACTAAATCACAATATAAACCATCAAAATATAATGGGTGTTCGCGTAAACAATCAGATAAGGGTAAACCTGATTGTAATTTGTTGCCAATATCCGCTAAAAGTTTTTGCATTTTTGCATTGCTATGGCCAGTACCGATCATTTCAATGGTTTGAACTAAAGGTACGCCTGCACCTAACATAGTGGCAATTTGTCGGGTTATAGCAGCAATATCTCCTTGCGTAATAGCTTTTTCACCACTCATGCCAAACAAAGGCTTAGGTTTTTTCTTAACTCTACCAGGAGTAATACCTTGTTTGCGTAATTGAGCTTTTAATGCCATTAAACTGGGGGCGGATAATTCGCCAGATATTTTTTTCCCTTTGCGATTAACTCCTTGCCAAATAAATACATCTAAGGCTTTTGGGGTAACCATTTTAGCTTGTTTGGTGTTTGATACTGCCATGTAAAATTACCTAATTATTTTTATGTTAAAACTGTTTTTATATTTGTTATTTATTCTATTGCTTTTTTAAGAGCTTGTGACTCGATTTATTTCTTCTAAACTGGTTATGCCATTCATGGCTTTTACTAAGCCTGACTGCCGTAGGTTATTAAAGCCTTCTTTTTGACATTGCTCTGCCACTTCTAAAGAGTTGCCACCTTCCATAATAATAGTTGCAATACTTTCTGTGATTTTAATGACTTCATATATGCCAACTCGGCCTTTATAACCACCTGTACAATGCTCACACCCTACAGCTTTGTATATTTTTACCTTAGGGAGTTGATCGGGTAAAAAACCTTGTTGTAGTAGTTCATTTTCTGGTATACGTTCTTCTACTTTACATTGTGTACATAATCGTCGAGCTAATCGTTGGGCAATAATAATACTGACAGAACTGGCAACGTTATAGGCAGGAACGCCCATGTTTAATAAACGGTTTAATGTTTCTGCAGCTGAGTTGGTATGTAATGTTGATAATACCAAATGCCCTGTTTGTGCTGCTTTTATTGCAATTTCAGCCGTCTCTAAATCACGGATCTCGCCCACCATAACAATATCGGGATCTTGACGTAAAAAAGATCGTAAAGCTCCAGGAAAGGTTAAGCCCGCTCTAACGTTAATTTGTACTTGGTTAATACCTTCTAAATTTATCTCTACTGGATCTTCTGCTGTGGAAATATTACGCTCTGGGGTATTCAATATATTTAAGCCGGTATAAAGAGAAACTGTTTTACCTGAACCGGTAGGCCCTGTAACTAAAATCATACCTTGTGGTTGGCCCAGCGCATCCATATATATTTTCTTTTGCTCATCTTCATAGCCGAGCATTTCAATGCCTAACATAGCGCTTGAAGAGTCTAAAATACGCATTACTATTTTTTCTCCCCACATAGTAGGAAGAGTACTTACACGGAAATCGATAGACTTTTTCTTAGATAAGGCTATTTTGATACGGCCATCTTGTGGTACTCGACGCTCAGCAATATCTAATTTCGACATAACTTTTAAGCGTGCAGCCATACGAGACGCGAGTTTAATACTAGGGCGAGAAACTTCTGACAAAATACCATCAATACGAAAACGAATTCTGTAAGACTTTTCGTAAGGTTCAAAATGTAAATCTGAAGCGCCTTTTTTAATCGCATCTAATAATATTTTATTAATATAAACAACGATAGGCGCATCTTCTTTATCGTTGGTTACAGGTGCATCTTCGGCATCATCTTGCACGTCCATATTAGCTAGTTCTTCAGCATCAATGTCTGATATATCTAAGCTGTCGCTTTCATCTTCTAAAACTTTATCTATACATTCATGTAAGGTGATTTCGTCTGTTAAAACAAGCTCTGTGGTATAACCCGTATTAAATTGAATTTCTTCTAAAGCATCTAAGTTAGTGGGGTCAGACATCGCAATAAATAATACTTTACCACGTAAAAATAAAGGCAAAGCATTGTGTTTTTTGATGAGGTTTTCATTACGTACACCTTCTGGAACTAAAGTAGTGTCAAAGGTTTTAAGGTCTATTAAAGGGTAACCAAAGGTACGAGAAAGTATACTGGCTATACTTTTAGCGTCGTATTGCTTATCTTCAACTAGAAAACGAATAAAAGGTTTATTTTGTTTTTCAAAATCAGTGTTAATACTTTCAACCATATTAGGAGGAACAATATCGAATTTTGATAATGCGGAAAGTAAACTGGATTGTTTATGACTACCTTTCATATGCCTTTATGTACATCAATGAGTAATATACTGAGTGTACTTATTTTTGATGTAGAAAACAAAGGATAGGTTTGAATTTAATAGTGAAATATATTAAAGATATAAAAAAAGCTCCGGAGAGGAGCTTTAAGTTTATAAATTATATATTAGCAAAGACCCTGTGCTAAACAAGTAGATGTTGATTTAACTGCCCAAGTAGTACCGCCAGCTGCTGTTATAGTAGCTTCTAATTGATAATCTGCAGTAGTACCTAAGTTTGTAGTAATAGTTATTACACCATCAGTCATGGTAGCAGCAGTAACATATTGTCCTGAAAGTGCTCCAGGATCATCAGCTGCAGGAATACCATTAGTGCCTGCATCTAAGTCAGCTACAGCAGTAATTCCTTTTGTTTGAACCGCCAAGTCAGCAGCACCTTTATAGATAGATGTTGCTAATACCGCCTCAGAGAACTTAGCCCTATCTGAGTAAGTTTTATAAGCAGGCAATGCAACTGCTGCCAAAATACCGATAATCGCTACAACGATCATCAATTCAATAAGAGTAAAACCCTTTGCTTTGTTTACGTTATTAATTTTATTTAAAGTTTTCATAGTAAAAGTTTCCATTTATTTTACGGGGTTGTTGAGCATATACTGCGACAAATTTTTACAGATGTAAAACATTCTTATTCATTTTTTTGCATTTTTTTTGTTTTTTGTTTTAATTTAGCAATTTTTTTACATTTTTTTAAAAAAGCTACTTTAATTTAACAACTTATCTCGGTAATTTATGCTAAATACAATTATATTGTATACAAGAATTCTTGTTTTTTGTTTAATAATTAAACAAAACTGTATCTGAATGTTACTTTTGTTTGTTTTTATCTCTTACTTAATTCAATAATAGTCAGTGAATACAATTATGAAAATCGCATTGATAAATCTATTGCATTAACTTGTTTAGTGAGTGCTCCTACCGAGATGAAGTCGATTCCTGATTTTGCGTAATCAGTCAGTGTGCTAAGTGTCATGTTGCCTGATACTTCTAATAGTGTTCTTTTTGCTTCCCTTTTAGTTTTCGGCGTTTCTATTCCTGAAGTGTTTAATACTGAGTTTTTCGCTGCTTGGTTACGTAATACAACAGCTTCTTCAATCATGGCATGGCTGAAGTTGTCTAACATAATAATATCGGCTTGTGCGGCTAGTGCTTGATTTAACTCGTTTATTGATTCTACTTCTACTTCTACCTTTTTATCAGGGTGGTTTTGCTGTGCTCTATTAATTGCTTGAGTGATCCCGCCACAAGCCGCTACGTGGTTTTCTTTTATTAAGAAGGCATCGAATAAACCAATACGATGGTTGTAGCCACCACCACAAGTAACCGCATATTTTTGAGCATTACGTAATCCAGGTATAGTTTTACGTGTATCTAATAATTTAGTACTGGTATTTTTTAATGCTTTTACGTATTCACTTGTGATAGTTGCTGTACCTGATAGGGTTTGTACAAAGTTTAAAGCGGTACGTTCACCTGTTAATAATGTACGAGCATAACCTGATAACTCAAATAAGGTGGTATTGGCTGATACGTGTTGTCCGTCATTTACAAACCATGTAATTGTCGTAGGTATAAATGTTAGGTTTGACTGGCTTTTAGCTAATTGTTGAGAAACAAGAGCATCTAATTGTTTAAAGACTTCGTTTACCCATGCAACACCACAAAATATACATTCTTCTCGTGTGATCACAGTCGCATGTGCTGTATCAGTTTCTGGAATTAATTCAGCGGTAATGTCTGTGCCATTATTTAAGTCTTCTTTAAGAGCAAAGGCGATCGTTTCTTTAATGTCGTTTAGAAGTTGTGGGGTTATGTTTGTTGATAATTGAGATGCTTGCATTTATTTTTGTTCTCGTAATATTAGTGTTTTGCCACTTTGATGAAGTTCTAGCTGTTTTAATGCGCTCATGCCTAAAAGGATTTCATCACTGTTAAATGAAGGGTTAATATTAGCTTCTACATTATATAAGCTAATATCACCAATATTTAACTCGTTAATTTTTGAACGGTACACTTGCGTATTACCATTAGCCGTAGATACTTGATAGCTATTATAACGTGGTAAGTTTAATTTTTCTGCTATATGTTCAGGAATAGAGACGTCAGTTGCTCCCGTATCAAGTAAAAAAATAACAGATTGTTGATTTATTTTACCTACTGTTAAGTAATGTCCTTGTTTATTTCTTTTAAGATGAACTTCGTTTAAGCCATTATCTAATAAATAACTGTCGGGTGAACTATTCGGATTTTGTTGCTTTTCGAGTATTTCTTGAAATAAAAACACAAGTAAACCAATGGCTATTACCCATGCAATCCAACCAAAATATTTTCCTATTTTGTTTGTTGTATCTTCTTCAGTCATAATACTCAATATTGTTTTAGTATATTTTACATAGAGACAGATATTGTATGACTAATGATTCGGTTAGCCAATTAAATGAAGGATCTTTTCTTAATAAAAGAGATAAAAAGATTATTATAGATAATGGATGGTTTAACCGTGAGGTTAATGGTATCAATCATTTTCCTTCTCCACACTTTACTCCGAGAGAAGATAACTGTGCTGTAAGCTTGTTGGTAGTGCATAATATTTCTTTACCGCCTAATCAGTTTGGTGGAGATTACATAACGGATTTTTTTCTTGGTAAATTAGATAAAAATGCTCATCCTTATTTTGAAACTATTTATGAAATGAAAGTTTCTGCTCATTGTTTAATTAAAAGAGACGGGAGTTTAGTACAATACGTTTCTTTTTTAGATAAGGCATGGCATGCAGGAATTTCTTCTTATAAAGGAAGAGAAAAGTGTAATGACTATTCTATTGGAATTGAGCTAGAAGGTGCAGATGATATTATTTATACTGAGCAACAATATCAAACACTAGCATTAGCGTGTTTTTCAATTCAACAAGAATACCCTGAAATTAATGATAATATAGCTGGGCACAATCAAATAGCACCAGACAGAAAAACAGATCCAGGCGAAGCATTTAATTGGAAGCATTTTTTTCGTTGTTTAAAAGTGTATAGTGATGCCAATTAATCCCCATTCTATTTAAATTATAAAAATAGTTAATTAACAAAAAAGGTTGATTGTATGAGTTTAATCAGTTTATTAATTGCGTTGTTGTCTGAACGCTACTTATCAAACAAGTGGTGGCAATTTAATACCTATTATAAGCGCTACAGCAAACTTGCTTTAAATGAAACAGGGGCTGATTCAAAAGATAAGTCTCCCATTGCTTTATTGTTGTTTTTATTGGTACCTACTGTGCTTTGTTATATAGCATTAGATCAATTGAATAATGATTTTTTATATTTAATCGCTTCAACCGCTATTTTAATTATTTGTTTTGGTTGTTTAGATACTCGTTCTATATATAAGCGTTATTTGGTGGCTGCTTTTCGTGGTGAAACAACAACGTGTGATCTTATTCATAAAGAGTTACTACAAAATAAACAGTTACCAGAAATGGGCTTTGGACAAGCTTTGGTTTGGCTAAATTATCGATACTTTATAGCCATAATGCTCTTTTTTGTTATTTTTGGAGCACCAGGCGCTTTGTTCTATCGACTATTAACGAGCATAAATGAGCGTTGCGTTACCGTAAATGATGAGCAAGAAGAACCCAACGTGTGTGTATCTAATCAATTACTTTTTATTATTGATTGGCTACCCGTAAGAATAATCGCCTTAGGTTATATGTTAGTAGGGCACTTTTCTAAAGCGATACCTATATGGTTAGGAAATTTGTTTGATCTTAAAATGCCATCGTATGAAGTATTAGTTTCAGTAGCTCAAAAATCTGAAGACTTTATGGTTGATTCTCAAGATTGTACAGCTGAGCCTTGTACTTTAGTGAGGCTAGCCAAAAGAACCTTGTTATTATGTTTAGCTTTTATTTCTATTTTAATATTAACGGGAGTGCTTTAGTGGTTGTTGTTTTATTACATTTGCTATCCATCCTTGATAATTAAAGCAGAATAAAATATCTATTAAGTTTATAAAGCTTATAGATACTTATGCTTCATAAGTTGTTGTTATATTTATTTTTGTTTAATAAAGTTGATTGATTTTAAACAAGCGTTTTAAGTTTTGACTCTAAAGTTTTCCTTGGAAAATGAGATAAATTAAACTATGTTACGTTTACAAAACTTCAAGGTTTTGTTATTTTTACAACAAAATTCTATTGGTAATACCAATTTACCAAGCTTGATTTGAAGTTTGTTTAGGTTGTAGGGGTAATGAAAAATGTCGTTTGGCAGCGTAAAAAAAGCAGTTAAGCAGCCGAAGTTATCAGATGTTATTCAAGAGCAATTGGAAACAATGATCCTTGAAGGAAGTTTACAGCCTGGTGAGAAGTTGTTACCTGAACGTGAACTCGCTAAGCAATTTGATGTATCGCGTCCTTCATTAAGAGAGGCGATACAAAAGCTAGAGGCAAAAAAATTAGTTACAAGAAAACAAGGGGGCGGAACCTTTGTTAGTCATACTATTTTGTCTGGCTTGTCAGACCCATTGTTTGAGCTAATGTCACAAAGTAATGAGTCGCAATTTGATTTGTTAGAGTTTAGGCATGGTATAGAGGGAATGGCTGCATATTATGCTGCAATGCGTGGAACACAAGCTGATTTTGATGAAATTCAAAGAAAGCATGACAATATTGGCAATATTCAGCTAGAAGATAGTTACTATCTTGAAGCTAACGCAGTATTTGATTTTTATATGGCAATTTGTGCAGCTTCTCATAATGCAATTATTTTGCATTTAGCTAGAAGCATGAGAGCTTTGCTGGTTGATAATATAGAACAGAATTTAACAATGATGGCTAAGCGGCCAGATGTTTTTTCTCAGATAACGGATTACCGAAAAAACTTGTTAGAGGCTATTATGAGTGGAAAGCCCCAACGTGCTTGGGGAGCTAGTCATAGCCATTTAGCGTTTATTGAAGAAGTTTTATTGAAACTGACACAGGAAAATAGTCGGGTTGAACGTTCAATGAGACGAATGCAACGCAAAATATAGATGTAACATCTATACATTATTATTAAAGGTTAACTACCTTTAATTGTTTAGGTAATTTTTAAGTAAATTTTAATATTTAACTTTAATCCCAAAGCCACATTATAAAGTGGCTTTAATAACATTTGGAGACAAAGTAATTATGTCTGAGCTCCCGAAAATTGATATTGATTCGTCAGAAACGCAAGAATGGTTAGAATCAATGGAGTCTGTTTTAGAAAATGAAGGGCCAGAGCGTGCTCATTTTCTATTAGAAAAATTAATTGATAGTGCACGCCGTAGCGGTACACATTTACCATTTGATGCTAAAACAGCATACGTAAACACTATTCCTCCAGGCCAAGAGCCTCATATGCCTGCAGACCAAACCATTGAGTCGCGTATTCGTGCAGCAATTCGTTGGAATGCTTTAGTACTGGTATTACGTGCTTCAAAGAAAGATTTAGACTTAGGTGGTCATATCGGTAGTTTTGCTTCTTCAGCAACACTTTACGATGTAGGTTTTAACCACTTTTTTAAAGCCGCTTCAGAAAAAGACGGTGGCGATTTTATTTTTGCTCAAGGTCATATTTCTCCAGGTATATACAGCCGTGCATTTTTAGAAGGTCGTTTAACTGAGAAACAAATGAATAACTTCCGTCAAGAATGTGATGGCGAAGGTTTATCATCTTACCCTCATCCTCATTTGATGAAAGATTTCTGGCAGTTCCCTACAGTTTCTATGGGCTTAGGTCCATTACAAGCTATCTATACTGCACGTTTCTTAAAATATCTTACTGATCGTGGAATTAAAGATTGTTCAGGCCAACGTGTTTATTGTTACTTAGGTGACGGTGAAACTGATGAGCCAGAATCATTAGGTGCTATTGGTTTAGCGTCTCGTGAAGGTTTAGATAACTTATGTTTCGTTATCAACTGTAATTTACAGCGTTTAGACGGACCAGTACGCGGTAACGGAAAAATCATTCAAGAACTTGAAGGTACATTCCGTGGCGCAGGTTGGGAAGTTGTTAAAGTTATTTGGGGTTCATACTGGGATGCATTAATCGCCCGTGATACTTCAGGTAAACTTTTACAATTGATGAGTGAAACAGTAGATGGTGAATACCAAAACTGTAAAGCGAAAGGTGGTAAGTACACTCGCGAAAACTTCTTCAATAAATACCCAGAAACAGCAGCATTAGTAGCTAATATGTCTGATGCTGATATTTACCGCTTAAACCGTGGTGGACATGATCCTGTTAAAGTTTACGCAGCTTACAAAAAAGCAATGGAAACTAAAGGTCGTCCCACTGTTATTCTTGCTAAAACTGTTAAAGGTTTTGGTTTAGGTGCATCAGGTGAAGCGCAAAACGTTGCACATAACGTTAAGAAAATGGATGTTGAATCTATTAAGAGATATCGCGATCGTTTCAATATGCCTATCGCTGATGATCAAATTGAAGATTTACCATTCTACAAATTCCCAGAAGATAGCCCTGAATACTTGTACATGAAAGCGCGTCGTGAAGCCTTAGGTGGTTCATTACCTGCACGTCGTGAACAAGCTGAAGAACAATTAGAAATGCCTGGATTGAAAATATTCGACGCTATTTTAAAAGGTTCTGGTGAACGTGAAGTTTCATCAACAATGACGTTTGTTCGCGTATTAAATGCTGTTTTAAAAGATAAGAAGATTGGTAAGCGCGTTGTTCCAATTATACCTGATGAAGCACGTACTTTCGGTATGGAAGGTTTATTCCGCCAAGTGGGTATTTACGCAAATGAAGGACAAAAATATGTTCCTCAAGATGCTGATCAAGTTGCTTATTACCGTGAAGACAAGAAAGGCCAAGTATTACAAGAAGGTATCAACGAACTAGGTGCTATGGCATCTTGGGTTGCTTCTGGTACGTCTTACTCTACTTGTAACGCGACAACTATTCCGTTTTATATCTACTACTCAATGTTTGGTTTCCAACGTGTTGGTGATTTAGCATGGGCAGCTGGCGATAGCCAAGCACGTGGTTTCTTATTAGGTGCTACTGCTGGTCGTACAACCCTTAACGGTGAAGGTCTACAGCATCAAGATGGACATTCACATGTTCAAGCTAACTTGATTCCTAACTGTGTTACTTACGATCCAACATACGGTTATGAAGTTGCTGTTATTGTTCAAGACGGTTTACGTCGCATGTATGGTGAAAACGAGAATGTTTTCTACTACATGACATTAATGAATGAAAACTATCAACATCCAGCAATGCCTGAAGGTGCTGAGGGCGAGCAAGTTGCAAAAGATATCATTAAAGGTATTTATAAATTAGAAACCGTTGCTGCTAAAAAATCTGCCGCAAACGTTCAATTATTAGGTTCGGGTACTATTTTATTACAAGTGCGTGAAGCTGCTCAAATTCTTGCTAAAGACTATAACGTTTCGAGTGATGTGTATTCAGTGACATCTTTCAACGAATTAGCTCGTGAAGGTCAAGAAGTTACACGTTGGAATATGCTTAACCCTGAAGCAGTACAAAAAACTGCTCACATTGGTACTGTAATCACTAAAGCCGCAGGTCCTGCTATTGCTGCAACCGATTATGTTAAATCATATTCAGATCAAATTCGTGCCTTTATCGATACAGATTACCGCTGTTTAGGTACTGATGGTTTTGGTCGTTCAGACAGCCGTGCTAACTTACGTACTCACTTTGAAGTGAATGCTGGTTATGTTGTTGTTGCTTCATTATATGAATTAGCTAACCGTGGTGAAGTTGAGAAGAGTGTTGTTACTGAAGCGATTAAACGCTTTAACATTAACACAGATAAACTTAACCCACTTTACGCTTAATTTAGACTAGAGAAGGAATCAAAGATATGTCTGATATTCAAAAAATTCTAGTCCCTGATGTTGGTGGCGAAGAAGTTGAAATTATCGAGATTTGTGTTGCTGTTGGCGACACATTAGAAGCTGATGAAGGTATTGTAACGGTTGAAACTGATAAAGCTTCAATGGATATTCCAGCACCTTTTGCTGGAGTACTATCAAGTCTTTCAGTATCAGTTGGCGACAAAATTAAAGAAGGCGATGTAATTGGTGAATTAAAAGCGTCAGGTGCAGAGGCTTCGGCTGAAGCTCCTGTTGCTTCAAGCGCAAGTGAAGTTATTGATGTAGCCGTACCTGATATTGGTGAAGATGGTGAAGTTGATGTTATTGACGTACTTGTCGCTGTTGGCGATGTAATTGAAGCTGAAGATGGTTTAATTACTTTAGAAACTGATAAAGCAACAATGGACGTACCGTCAACACATGCGGGTACAGTTAAAGAAGTTTACATTTCCAATGGCGACAAAGTTAAACAAGGTACGCTTGTTATTAAACTAGAAACTTCTGGTGGTTCTGTTGTTGCTGAAACTGCACCTGTAGCTGAAGCAGCGCCTGTTGCATCGGCTCCAGTAGCACAAGCTGCTGCACCGGTTGCCACTGAAAGCGCAATTATTGATATTGTTGTGCCAGATATTGGTGAAGATGGTGAAGTAGACATTATTGATGTACTTGTTGCTGTTGGGGATGAAATCAATGAAGAAGATGGCTTAATTACATTAGAAACAGATAAAGCAACAATGGACGTACCTTCATCACATGCAGGTACGGTTAAAGAAGTTTTAGTTGCTGTTGGCGGTAAGGTTAAAAAAGGCTCTTTAGTTATCAAGCTAGAAACTAGCAGTGGAGCACCAATTGCTTCAGCTGAAGCCTCACCAGCTGAAGCTCCTGCAGTAACAAGTGCTGTAGTTCAAGCGCCTGTTGAAGCTCCTGCTGCTACTAAGTCAGCACCTGTTCCACATCATCCTCAAGCTGGCACATATAAAGCGACAGGGGCAATTTATACGTCACCTTCAATTCGCCGTGTTGCTCGTGAATTTGGTGTTGATTTAACATTAGTTAAAGGGACTGGTCGTAAAGGGCGCATTCTTAAAGAAGATGTTCAATCGTATGTTAAATATGAATTGTCTCGTCCTAAAGCGAATGCTGGTAGCTCTGTTGCAAGTGGTGAAGGTGGTTTACAAGTTGTTAGTGCTAAAACTATTGATTTCTCTAAATTTGGTGAAATTGAAACAAAAGCCTTAACACGTATTCAGAAAATTTCTGGACCATTCTTACATCGTAACTGGGTAACCATTCCGCATGTTACTCAATTTGATGAAGCTGATATTACAAATGTTGAAGCATTCCGCAAAGAACAAAATGTTGTTTGTGAAAAGCAAAAGCTTGGTTTTAAAATTACACCACTTGTGTTTATTTTAAAAGCGGCAGCAGATGCTTTACGTGCCTACCCAACATTTAACTCTAGCTTAAGTGAAGATGGCGAAAGCTTAATTCTTAAGAAATACATCCACATTGGTGTTGCTGTAGATACGCCAAACGGATTGGTAGTTCCTGTTGTTCGTGATGTTGATAAAAAAGGTATTTACGAATTATCTCGTGAGCTTTTAGAAATCAGTGTTAAAGCACGTGAAGGTAAACTTAAAGCAGCAGACATGCAGGGCGGTTGTTTTACTATTTCTAGTTTAGGTGGTATTGGCGGTACAGCATTTACTCCAATTGTTAATGCACCAGAAGTCGCTATTTTAGGTGTTTCTAAATCAGAAATGAAACCTAAGTGGAACGGAAAAGACTTTGAGCCTAAGTTAATGTTGCCATTGTCTATGTCTTATGACCATCGCGTAATTGACGGTGCTCTTGCTGCAAGATTCACTGTGCATTTAGCAGGTGTAATGTCAGACATTAGAAAGCTTGTTTTATAAGTAATACACTCTATTGTTGATTTGGTTCGGCAACATAACTTAACAGTAATACCCACTGAAAGTTTTTATGTTGCCGACATTATCAGTATAAAAGATAGAGATTTTGGTCAAGTTTAAGTAGACTTCTTGCCAGAATAATAAAAAACATTCTTGATTGTGCTTGTTTATTAATTAGCACAATGAATATTCATACGTAAATTGAGGTTAGCATGAGCAACGAAATTAAAACTCAAGTAGTAGTTTTAGGAGCAGGCCCTGGTGGTTATTCAGCAGCATTCCGCGCTGCCGATTTAGGTTTAGATGTAGTATTAGTTGAAAGTCGTGAAACACTTGGCGGTGTTTGTTTGAATGTTGGTTGTATTCCATCAAAAGCATTATTACACGTAGCTAAAGTTATTGATGATGCTGCAGCAATGGCATCTCACGGTGTAACTTTTGGCAAACCAGAAATTGATTTAGATAAAATTCGCGGTTGGAAAGAAAGCGTAATCGGCCAATTAACAGGTGGTTTAGGCGGAATGGCTAAAGCACGTAAAGTAAATACTGTTTACGGTTACGGTAAATTTACAAGTGATAAAACTATCGCTGTTGAAGGCTCTGACGGCAAAGTAACAACAATTACATTCGACAATGCAATTATTGCTGCGGGTTCTTCAGTGGTTGACTTACCTTTTATACCGACAGAAGATCCTCGTGTTATCGATTCTACAGGCGCTTTAGAACTTAAAGATGTGCCAGAAGAGTTGTTAGTATTAGGTGGTGGTATTATCGGTTTAGAAATGGGTACAGTATATAAAGCGTTAGGTTCTAACGTTTCTGTAGTTGAATTTGCAGACCAACTTGTACCTGCTGCTGATAAAGACATCGTTAAAATTTACACTAACTACAACAAAGCTAAATTCAACATTATGTTGTCTACTAAAGTTGTTGCAGTTGATGCGAAAGACGATGGCTTATATGTAACATTTGAAGGTAAGAACGCTCCTGAAGGTCAGGTTCGTTACGACAAAATTTTAGTTGCTGTTGGCCGTAAGCCAAATGGCCACTTAGTTGATGCTGATAAAGCTGGTGTAAATGTTGATGAGCGTGGTTTTATCAATGTAACTAACGAATTACGTACTAACGTAAATCACATCTTCGCAATTGGTGACGTAGTTGGTCAACCTATGCTTGCTCACAAAGCTGTTCATGAAGCACATTGTGCAGCTGAAGTTATATCAGGTAAAAAACACACGTTCGAACCTCGTTGTATCCCTTCAATCGCTTATACTGACCCAGAAATGGCTTGGGTTGGCGTTACTGAGCGTGAAGCTAAAGAACAAGGTTTAAACATTGAAGTGGCTAACTTTCCTTGGGCCGCTTCTGGTCGTGCAATAGCTTCTGCACGTACTGAAGGTAAAACTAAGATGATCTTTGAAAAAGAAACAGGTCGTGTTCTTGGTGGTGCTATTGTAGGTATTAACGCTGGCGAAATGCTAGGTGAAGTTTGTTTAGCGGTTGAAATGGGCGCTGATGCTGAAGATGTTGGTTTAACTATTCATGCTCACCCAACGTTAAACGAATCAATTGGTTTAGCGGCTGAAATCTTTGAAGGTTCAATCACAGATTTACCTAATGCAAAAGCTGTAAAGAAAAAGAAATAATTACTCTTAATTAATAACTTTTTTAAATTAAAGCCCACTATTATGTGGGCTTTATTATTATCTAACCCCCTACTATTTATAAATCACTTTAAAAGGAATTTAAACAAATGCTGCTGATAGAAAAGTTTCCTCGTCTATATTTTATTTTTTTGTTCTCAATATTTATCACTGCATGTGGTGGTGGTTCAACGCCAGTATCAACGGCTCCTCCAATATCACCTATTACGCCAGAGCTTTCAGTAGATCCCATACCTGTACTGGCAGACGAGCGTTTGAATACCTGTATTACTGAAACAGCTAAGAATGAAGGATGGACATCTGTTGATCAAGTAAAGCATTTAAATTGTTCTGGCAGGCAGATCGCTTCGTTAATGGGTATTGGAAATTTGTATAATTTAGAAACTTTTATTATTGGTTCTGGTTATAATCAGCTGAATGGCTATAAAGAAAAATGGAGTGTTGATTTAACTGAGCGCCCACAAAGATTACCAAATATTAATGATACAAATAGTAAGTACATAATCGATTTATCGCCATTAACCTCACTACCTAAACTCAGTCACTTTGAGTTACTGTACAATGGTGATGATAATAAAGTTTATGATTATTCACCTATAAGTCAATTAACCAAGTTAAATACTTTAGTTTTAGATGGTGTTTTGGTCTATATAGATAATGATGATTATAGTGACGTGGTGAATGTAGATTTAAGCAAACTAGTAAACCTCAAAAATCTAGTATTTAAGCCGAGTAATATATACTCCTTCGACACTCCTACCACATATAGTAATTTACCTGATTCACTTGAGTTTTTTAAGACTAGGGGCTTGTCTGAACGTTTTCAGCCACCTGATACATTAAAACACTTAGTATTAACAGAAGGAAATAATGACGCGGGATATAATCTATCTACTATCATAGATTATTCTTTAAAATCCTTTGAAATAAACTTATGGGATATTCCACAAACCAATGTAGATGATATTAGAGCTTTTATATCTAAGCAAACGGGATTACAGCGATTAATCTTGCAAGGTGTTTATTGGAATTTAGGGGATGATTTAGAAGAGCTGACTAACCTTGAATCACTTGATCTAAGAGATGTATCCAGTGATACACTAGATTTTAGTGCATTAAATACGTTAACTTCATTATATATTGAGCCAATTTCTTCATCAGAGCAGGAAAGAGTAGTAAAGTTACCTAAACAATCAATGAATATTATTCATTTGGTGATAAGTGGATTTGACCATGAGATGGGATTTGATAGCTATGATTTTTCACTTTATTCAAGTATTGAAGAACTTAGGATTGATTCAACCCCTGCTTTAGTTGAAGAACTCGTATTACCCCAATCAAATAAATTAAAATCTTTAAAAATAACCAACATAAAAATTAAAAGTGGGGTTATTCCTAACTACCCTGTACTAGAACATTTAAGCTTGAATTTAAATTCATTTATCTATCCAGATGAAGAAATAACTTTACCTCAGGCTAATAATTTAATTTCGTTGTTTATCAATGGTGCAAAGATTAAAGATGGTTATGTACCGAATTACCCAAAACTTGAGTCTTTATCGCTTTATAGTGATTCGGATACATTGTCTTTTGAAAACTTAGCTTTTCTAGAAAATATGCACAATTTAAAAGGGCTAGGAATTTCAGTAAATGGCGACATTGATGAACAATACTTTTCTCCAATCGCTAATTTAGGCGAATTAAAAGAGCTTAGCCTTGAATACATAGATAACGCACCAGTAGATACTTTTAATTTTTTGAGTGAATTAACTCGTTTAGAATACTTAAACTTTAACGCTGTAGACATTAACTCTTTAACACCGCTTGCAAATTTAACATCTTTAACAAACCTGACCATTAATGATGGTTCAAAAATGCTAGCATATGCACGATATATTCGTTCTGGTAGCCCTCAAGGAAATGTTAGTGATTTATCACCGCTGGCAGGGTTAATCAATTTAAAAGTTTTAAATTTAATAAATAATCAAATTAGTGATTTAACACCGCTAGTTGGTTTAACTAACTTAGTTCATCTTGGTTTATCACAAAATGAAATTAGTGATTTAACCCCGTTAACAGAATTAACTAACTTATCTCTACTTTGGTTAGCAAGTAATTCGATTTCCGATTTTTCAGTACTGGCTGATTTGGATTCTTTAGAAATACTTTATTTGCCAGATAATCAAATTAGTCAACTAGGAGGAATTATAAAAAACTTTACCGCTAATCCAAAAGTTTATCTGGAAAATAACCCTATTGAAGGTTGCTCTGAAAAATCTCTTGTAATGCTTTTACCGTACTTAGGCTGGAATATTGATAGGTTACAAAGAGACTGTCCGATAGAATAATTACATAGTTACCTTTATATTTTATATCGACCGTCTTTAATAATTAAATTATTGCGAAATAAAAGCTATCTATAGCCTATCCTATTAAGTAGTTGTTTATTTATTAGGAAACAAAATATGTTTTTAGGTAAAAAGTTAATTAAAGCGGTTACTTTTGTTTTGATGTTTTTTAGTTTGCCTGCTTTTGCCGTTGATGATGCGGTTAACACCGGGCGCTTTAATAATATTGCGATTGATGGTTACGATACCGTTGCTTACTTTACTCAAAATAAAGCTATTGAAGGTGATAAAGCTTTTCAGGTTAAATGGCATAATGCTTACTGGTATTTTGATAATAAAGAAAATAAAGCTTTGTTTGAAGCTAATCCAGAAAAATATGCGCCGCAATATGGTGGTTGGTGTGCTTATGCAATGGCAAACGAAGGCGATACGGTACGTATAGATCCGGAAGCTTTTCATATTCATGATAATAAGCTTTATTTGAATTACAGTGAAGGTGTTCAAAAAAGGTGGCTTGAAGATAAGCTGATGAAAATTGAAGATGCAGATCATTACTACCCACTAGAAACTAATGTAAACAGTTTTATTAAATAACCTGAGTTCGGTTTAAGAAGTAGTTAACTAATTGAAAAATAAGTATTTAAATACTACCTCGCTTCTAGCTTGATACTTTTACTTAATTCAAGGCAAATTTACGCGTCAATAGCTGGCCTATTGCAAGTGGATTTAACGCCGAAGTGAGTAAAAATAGCTGCTAGAATAACATTTATTAAGCCGATCTTAGGTTAATAATTTTTTAGCATTTCTGTATTAAAGCACTTTTTAGGGGCTTTTTTGTTAGTGCTATACCAAGCTAGGCTCGATAATAAATTGTTATTCGATAAAACTTCCTATCTTATTTGCTCGTTTGTTTATCGATAGTCTCTTTTAACTCATCCCCGTCTCTTTTATAGTGAGCGTTACATAATATAAATATATTTTATAAGGACTTATAAATGAATTTGTTTCGACCTGTAGCTTATTCTTTTTTTGTTTTATTGTTATCGGCTTGTCAATCAAGTTATAACTCCAAAAGTGAAAAAACAACGACTGTTCCACCAAGAGCTGAAAATGCGTATTTATCGCAAGAACAAGCTTATTTACGTTCGTCGCGCGTGTCAGATGTTCATTACAACCTGCAATTTACTTTGTCTGAAAGTAGTCAGTTTTCAGCAACTTCTGTTATCGATTTTTCATTAAAAGATAATTCAACACCTTTAACGGTCGATTTAAACGATGCAGAAATTAATGCATTAATGGTAAACGGAAAGTCAGTTAAACCAACATATAATAAATGGTTTATTACTTTACCAGCAAAGTCATTAAATAAAGGTAAGAACGTAGTAAGTATTAGCTTTACACGTGAGCATAGTACTGATGGGGAAGGGCTACACCGCTTTAAAGATCCTGTTGATGGCAAAGTTTATTTATACTCGCATTTTGAACCAGCGGCGGCACAGCAAATGTTTGCTTTGTTTGATCAGCCTGACTTAAAAGCTACTTATACTATGTCGGTTTCTGCTCCTGCTGATTGGTCTGTTATTACCGCAATGAAGGAAAGCCGAGTTGAAGAAAAAGGTCAACTTAAGGTATGGCACTTTGATGAAACGCCAAAGCTGAGCCCGTATAATTTTTCTCTTCATGCTGGGCCATATAAAGTATGGGAAGACAATAATGCTAAATACCCATTACGCTTATTTGTACGTCAATCAGTCGCTAAGCAAATTAAACCCAGCGATTGGTTTAAATATACGACACAAGGCTTAACTTTTTTCGAAAATTATTACGGTGTTGATTACCCATTTACTAAATATGATCAAGTACTCGTGCCTGACTTTTTGTACGGTGCGATGGAAAATGCGGCTGCAATCACTTTTGCTGAAGGTAGCTTTTTAACAAATGGTGAAATGAGCAAAAGCAAACGTGAAAGATTAGCTAACGTTATTATGCATGAAATGGCTCACCAGTGGTTTGGTAACTTAGTTACCATGAAATGGTGGAACGGACTTTGGTTAAATGAAAGTTTTGCTGCTTTCATGGCAACTTTAGCTACAGCAGAAGCTACAGAATTTACCGCAGCATGGCGCTCATTTTATACGGGTGGTAAACAGGCGGCTTATCGTGCAGATCAAAGTGTAACAACGCATCCTATAGAAGTTGCTATTCCATCAACAGCTAATGCTTTCGATAATATTGACGCGATCACTTATTCAAAAGGGGCTTCAGCTTTAAATCAATTACGTCACTTATTAGGTAAAGATACTTTTAGAAAGGGGATTCATCAATACCTTAGTGAAAATGCTTATAAAAATGCTGTTTTAGATGACTTCATTGCAAGCTTAGCTAAAGCGAGTAACCGTAGTTTAGATACATGGAAAGATCAGTGGTTATACAAAGCAGGTGTTAATACCATTAATGTGAATTTTGAATGTGTAAATAATGTGATTAGCTCGTTTGAAATACAACAATCTGCAGATATTAAGTTTCCAACTTTACGTGAGCAAAAAATTCAACTTGCGCTATTTAATATTAAAGGTGACAAACTTAAGCAAACAAAAGCACTACCTTATATTTATAAGGGAAAAACTACTCAAGTTAATGAATTAAAAGGTGTTCAATGTCCTGATCTTGTTTACCCAAATTATGAAGATTGGGGATTTGTTAAAGTTCAATTAGACAAAGCTTCTTTTAAAACAGCTAAACAACATGTGAATAAAGTAGAAGATCCACTTTTACGTTCAATGTTATGGCAAAGTTTGTGGGACAGTGTTCGTGACGGACAGTTACCACTTAATGAATATTTAGATGTTGCCATTAACAACATCTCTGCCGAAAACGATTATACCATTTTGGGGCAAGTGATTAGCCAGCTTGAAACAAGTAAAACTTATTTAAATAAAATGTATGGTTTAAATAACGCTTATGCGAAAGAGATGACACAAAAGTTAGAAGAGCTTGCATGGGCTAATACTATAAAGAGTTCTGGCAGTAATATGCGTAGATGGTTTGAAGCTTACAGAACCATAACCAGTTCAGCATCAAGTTTAAGTAACTTATACGCTGTATTGAAAGGTGATGAGGTTATTGACGGGCTTGTTGTTAATCAAGATTTACGTTGGGATATTATTGCGCAGCTAAATCGCTATCAATACCCTAATGCAGATAAGTTAATAACAGCCGAGTTAGAAAAGGATAGTTCTGATACGGGATTGAAGTCAGCTATTTATGCTGAAGTTATTACACCAGATGAATCAACTAAAACGCGTTGGTTAGCTAAAATACAGCAGAATGATTCAGAGCTACCGTTTTCAAAATTACGCTCAGCTATGACCGCTTTATATACATCTGATCAAAACAGTTTAGATGAAAAAACGGCAGATCAGCGTATAAACAGTTTAGCAAGTATCGATGCGGCTAATGATCACACCTTTATGAGAAGTTATGGTCGTTATCTTATTCCTGCAAACTGTTCGTCACAAAGTGTTAAGCGTTTACAAAAAGCCGCAGATACGTTAACTGATTTATCTTCAGGAACTAAACGCTCATTGTTGGTTGCTTTACAAAATGATGAACGTTGTTTAATGATCAAGAATAAAATGGCTATTAAATAGCTAGATAAGCGCTAAACAATACATATTCAGTATTGATAGTGTGTTAAAACTCGTTGTGTTGTATTCTTACGTATATCGTGATTATCCAATACCACGAGTTTTTTATTTTTAGGAGATTAAATGAAATCGATACTTATTGTTTTTATGTTATGTATGACAGGGTGTGCTCATATTTTAGAGGGAGAGTCAGAAGTATCGGAAGGTAAAGCTTGGGATTTTGATCATCAAGTTCAGTTTGAGCAACATAAAATAAGTGATAACAACTATAGCTTAATTGTTCGTTCTACCAATAGAACGCGATTTTCAACACTTTCGGCTTTTTTAGTTCGTCAATCTTTTCAGATTTGTAAAGCCTATGGTTTTAAAATTGAAATTGTTGATGGTATTGAAACCTACAATGATGAAAAATATATCAAGAGTTTTATTCCTGCTTCGTTACAAGCGAATATTGAATGTAAGCCAAGTTTGAACAAAGGTTAAATCTTTATCATACAGCTTAGTTAATATTCATTTTTGTTGTCTGTTCTTCCTTTACAGAAATAAAAAAGGGTGATTATTTTAGTTATTCGCAAGTGTTAACTCGCTCAACTAAAATGGTCACCCTTTTTTTGTTTTATTTCTAATTAAGTACCTTACCTATCTTCCAAATAAAGTACTTAGCTTAGTAATATTTATACCATTTTAATAGGTACGTATTTAGTGCTCATCTCTTCTGTAGGAGGAGCAAATCGAGTTAAGTCGATACCTTCTACCGCAGCTTTGTATTCTTCGATTGAAGGGAAACGACCCAGTACAGATGAAAGTACAACTAGCGGTGTAGAACCTAGTAATGATTCACCTTTTTTCTCAGCACTATCCGCAACAACTCGGCCTTGGAATAAACGAGTTGAAGTAGCAATAACTGTATCACCAGGTTCAGCTTTCTCTTGGTTACCCATACATAAGTTACAGCCAGGACGTTCTAAATACATGATGTTTTCGTATTTAGTACGTGCTGCACCTTTCGGGTTTGCATCATCAAATTCAAAACCAGAGTACTTACGTAAGATGTCCCAATCGCCTTCCGCTTTAAGTTCATCAACAATGTTGTAAGTTGGTGGAGCTACAACTAATGGCGCTTTAAATTCTACTTTGCCGTTTTGTTTTTCAATATTACGTAACATTTGAGCGATGATTTGCATGTCACCTTTGTGAACCATACAAGAGCCAACAAACGCTAAATCTACAGGCTTGCCATCGTAGTATGAAACAGGGCGAATAACATCATGGGTGTAGCGCTTAGATGCATCTTCGTTGTTCACATCAGGGTCAGCAATCATTGGTTGATCGATAACATCTAAATCAATAACAACTTCTGCGTAGTATTTGGCGTTGTCGTCTGGTGATAATGCTGGAGTAGTTCCTGATTTAACTTCTTCAATGCGTTTGTCAGCTAAAGCAATTAAACCGTTAAGTGTACCCGCTTCGTTTTCCATACCTTTATCAATCATGATTTGGATACGGCTCTTAGCAAGCTCAATTGATTGAATTAAAGTTTCATCATTTGAAATACAGATTGAAGCTTTTGCTTTCATTTCTGCAGACCAATCGGTGAAAGTGAACGCTTGGTCAGCTAATAAAGTACCAATGTGTACTTCGATTATACGACCTTGGAATACGTTTTCACCGCCAAACTGTTTAAGCATTTGTGCTTGAGTAGCATGTACAACATCACGGAAATCCATGTGACCTTGCATTTTGCCTTTAAATGTTACTTTTACAGACTCTGGAATTGGCATAGCCGCTTCACCTGTCGCAAGAGCTATTGCAACAGTACCTGAATCGGCACCAAATGCTACGCCTTTAGACATACGAGTATGCGAGTCACCACCAATAATGATAGCGCGATCATCGACGGTAATATCATTTAGTACTTTATGAATTACGTCAGTCATTGCGTGGTAAACGCCTTTAGGATCACGCGCTGTAATTAAACCGAACTTGTTCATAAAGCTCATTAATTTAGGGATGTTTGCTTTAGCTTTGCTGTCCCATACTGATGCTGTGTGACAACCAGACTGATATGCGCCATCAACTAATGGAGAAATAGTTGATGCGGCCATCGCTTCTAGCTCTTGGCATGTCATAGGGCCAGTAGTATCTTGTGAACCTACAATGTTAACTCTAACGCGAACATCAGATCCTGCGTGAAGATCAGTTTCAGAAGCAACGCCTACAGCATTTCTGTTAAATATTTTTTCAACGGCTGTTAAGCCTTGACCTGCATGAGAGATTTCTTTAGAAGGTGCATAAACTTGAGGTATTTCAATTCCTAGTACTTCAGCTGCAATAGTTTGTAGCTTCTTACCAAAGGTAACCGCGTAAGAACCACCCGCTTTCATGAATTCCATTTTTTGTGGAGTGAAAGCAGAAGAGATATCAACTAGTTCTTTATCACCGTTTAATAATTTTTTAGCTTTAGTATCAATAGTTAATACAGTACCAGTAGCAACTGAGTAAGCTTCTTCTAAAACAACATCGCCATTTTCATCAACAACATTATTGCCGTTCGCATCTACTTTCTTAACCCAGTTTTTAAGATCAAGACCAATACCACCAGTTACATCAACAGTCGTTAAGAATATTGGAGAAATACCATTTGTACCAGCAACAACAGGAGCTATGTTAATAAATGGAACGTATGGACTTGCTTGTTTACCAGCCCAAAGTGCAACGTTATTCACACCCGACATACGTGAAGAACCAACACCCATAGTACCTTTTTCAGCGATAAGCATTACTTTTGCGTTAGGGTGCTTAGCTTGTAAAGCTTGGATCTCGTCTTGAGCTTCTGGAGATATCATACATTTACCGTGTAATTCACGGTCAGCACGTGAGTGTGCTTGGTTACCAGGAGAAAGTAAATCAGTTGAGATATCACCTTCACCAGCGATATAAGTTACTACTTCAATTTTTTCTTCAATGTCTGGTAGCTTGGTAAAGAATTCAGCGTTAGCGTAGCTTTCTAAGATGTCTTTAGCAACGGCATTGCCTGCTTTGTAAGCCGCTTCAAGACGCGCTGTATCTGCATCGTATAAAAATACTTGTGTTTTTAATACCGCGGTTGCTGGCGTTGATAAGGCAACATCATCGCTTAATGCTAGGTCGAGTAGCACGCCAATAGATGCGCCACCTTTCATGTGTGATAGTAATTCGTAAGCAAATTCAGGTGTAATTTCTGCTACTGTTTCTTCACCTAAAATAATTTGTTTTAAGAATTTTGCTTTTTCACTAGCTGCACTTGTAGTACCAGGCAGAGTATTGTAAATGAAAAAGTTAAGAGAATCTGCGCGATATTCATTCCCTTGATCTTTGATTTGTTCGATGATTTCAGCTAATAATTCAGCGCTATCAATAGGCTTTGGCGCTAAACCAAGCTCCTTTTTACGACTTTCAATTTCTGCTATATACTCTAAATACAGACTCATTTGATACTCTCTCTAGCTATAAAATGCTAATAACAGGGTCATTAGCCAGGACAAAATTTGTCCCTATTTTACCTGATTTTTTATCTACTATGAATCATTTGATAAAATAAAGACTATTCATGAAAAATATACCTGATAGAAGCGTTAGTTATTTTGAATTATGTGACTGTTGAAAATCAAGATGTATTTTTTAATCTTCTAGCTAATAATGACGGTATGAACCAGTATAGATATGATGAATTCTTTTTTATTATATTACTTATATTAAAAATACGTTTTATTTAATGTGTTTTTTTAAGGTTAAATAATTTATCAAAAGAGAGGTGGGGAAGTTTGATATAATCGGTATATTTAATTATGAGGAATTTATGGAATACGAATTTATTCATGATTCATTTACGGGATCAGCTAGCGCTAGATTTTCTATGGAACATGAAATTATGGGGCCTTGGCTAGAAGTTGAGGTTGGTAAAAATATTGAAAAAATAAGCATCCTATTAGATGCGATCGCCAATGTTAAGGATCGAAAACAAAGCGACATTACAATAATAGGCATGGAATACACACTTATTTTTAGTGAAGATTCTGTAAAAATTATTGCCAATAGTCAGTTTGAACATTTTGATAAAGATAATGGTGCTGAGTTTGAAGAAGACTTAAATACTGACTACGATAGCTCTGCTGAATGCGGTATTGAAGACTTCAAAGCGTTTTTAGATAACTGGTCAAATTTTATTAAATAACAGCTGAAGATAAGTTAGCGCTAGATTGTTATTTCTTCAAAACTATTGAATAACGTTAGATATTCATCTTCATTTAATACGAGTATTTTTAAGACTCTTTCTTTTAGAAAAGTCCAATCAGGCGTGTCAGTGTTATATCTTTTTTGATGGACAATATTTTCAGCCATTTTTAAAATAGAAAAATAAAATTTTTGAAGGCGGCTGAATGGGTTATCTAAAAAATCTCTTTCATGATGAGCTAAAATCAATTGGCAAATATCTTTAGGTAATCGCCACGAGGTGGCAACATAATAGCCTATAGTTGCGTGATTTGCTTTGTAAGTAGTATCTTCAATTGATGTTATTGAAACGTCAGGAGTTTCCAAGGCATGTTGAAATGTTTGATGATATTCAGAGTATTTCATTGCCATAATAGGAATACCACAATCATGGAAAAGTCCTAAAGAAAATAAAATATCTTTAGAGATAGCTTGTTTTAGTGAGTTACCTATATGTACACAAACATTCGCTATATTGGTTGAATTTATCCAAAAATCTTCTAATGCGATTGAGCAGTCTTCCTGTTTAAAGACTTGTTTTAGTAAACTGCTTGTGACTAAGATTATTATGCCTTCTAAACCAATATAACGAACTGATTTGGGTATGTCAGAAACTGTTCTAGATAAACCATAAACAGGCGAATTGATGGTTTTTAATATAGTGGAAGATACAGCTGCATCTTGCGCTATAGTACGAGCGATAAGATTTAACTCAGGCTCTTTTTGCGCAATTAATCCTTGAAGTTTTTTAAGTAATTTGGGTTGGGCGGGAATGGAAAAGCCACGCTCTATATCTTCAATTACTTTTTGATCAATATGTAACATAAGTTTTAATTATAATTTATTGCTAAGTTACAGCTCATATATAAATATGACATTATTAGTCCTTTACTATGCTATAACTATCACTCAATTTTAATTAATTTACAACAGCTTATTAAATTTTAACTTCTGTTAATCTTAGTTTATTTTTATCTAAATTGTTATTTTTTAAAGGTTAATGTTATGGATGTTAATTCAAATATATTTTTTCTAAAGGAATCAAAGGATAACTTAAAAATATCCTGTGCGATTTGTATTATCTTTTTATTACTCTCTTTGGGCGCTAAAGCTACTCAAATGACCATTGACTTACCTCAATGGAAAATGAGCACAATAGATAATACACCCTCTTTAAGAGCAAGTGGTATATATAAAAATTCGTTATGGGTTGCCGGTACAAATAACTCTATTTTTGTTAGCCATAATGGCGGAACTTCTTGGCAAAATCGTTCGATATCTAGTGAAATATTATATGACTTTAGAGACATTGAAGTCTTTGATGAAAATACAGCAATAGTTATGGGAGCGGGAAGTGGAAAAAAATCAGTGTTGTTTATTACACAAGATGGGGGGAATCATTGGAAATTATTAAATCAAAACCAAGAAGAGAAGGGGTTTTATAATTCGATAGGGTTTTGGAACAAAAAAAATGGTTTGCTTTTAGGAGATCCTCTTGATGGCTATTATGTAATAAAACGTACTGTAGACGGTGGGAAAACATGGAGTCGTGTTGAAAAAAATAACTTACCTGCAATATTAGATAACGAATCTGCTTTTGCTGCAAGCGGTAACACTTTAATTGTTGGTGAAAATGGTAAGGCTTGGTTTACCACGGGAGGTAAGCAGGCATCATTATATATAAGTTCTAATTATGGCGAGAATTGGCAAAGGATTAAACTTCCTTTGTTTGATGAAACATTAACAGCTGGGGGGTATGGTTTATACCAATATCAAGGTAATGCTTTTGTGCTTGGGGGGGATTATAAAAATAGAAGTGGGAAGTATAAAAATTTATCTTTGGTTAAAGGAGATGAAGTTTTTTCACTTAGGAGTGGTAATAGGGGGTTACGTACAGCAATGTCTTGTATTAAAAGTATTTGTATTATTACGGGTAAGTTATCGAGCGACGTATCATTTAATTATGGAATGACGTGGCAACCATTAAAAAACAATAAAAATGATATTGGTTTTTATACTATAGCAAGTAATAACGAATTGTTTTTAGGTGCGGGTAGCGATGGTAAAGTGGGAGTGTTTTCTCTCAAACGCAAAGAAAACTCTCCTGTTGGTAATTCTCGGTTAAGAATGTAATTAACCGCTTTAGCTAAAGAAGAAAAAAGCGCAAGATGCGCTTTTTTGTATGAAAATAGATCCAAGTAATCAAACTAATATTATTTAGCTTTTCTGTTACGACGGAAAAACATCCCAAATGAAGTTAAACCAAATAAAGCTAGCGTAGTTGGCTCAGGCACTCCAGTTACAGATTTAAGATCCCAGCCTATAACATCAAATGCTAATAAATCGAAAGGGGTTACATCTACAAATTCACCCGGTGCTGCAGTAGGATCAAGAGCTCCTATATTTAAGTTGTCTTTCCAATGACTTGCTTGTTGACCATCACCATTGGTTCTACCTGTTGAAAAAGGTGCTATGTTAGTTTTACCACCATCTATTGAAAAGTAGCTGTCTCCACCTGGCCTAAAATCTTTGAGGCCTAGTGCTGCACTTTCAGTAGAAAAACGAAATAGATCCATTGTGGCGGCAACTCCACCTACATTATCTAAATCAAGGGTGTTATCATCATAAAAATCATAAAAATCTACACCACTTACAAAACCTAATGAATGGCCTATTTCATGAATAGCCACGCCAATAAAGTCCCATTTATCGATATCAACACCATCACTTGAATCAAAATCAAATGCAAAATCACTACTAAATGTTAGTGCCGCATCCGAAGCTGAAAAAGCATTACCGTAAACATCTGATGAGAACCCTAAAGCTTTTGCGTTAGCTTGTGTCATGTAAACCATATGGTTATCATCTTGACCATTAGCTGATCCATCATTGTCTATTTCTGTATAGTCAAATCCGTTAATGTCTTGTTCAGTATCTAAAAAGCTCATACCACAATAAGCTTGACCTAAATTACTACACTCTAAATTATTTACTGAAACAACATCTGCTGCTGAAGTTGCATCTGTGAATAAAGCGTTGGCTACATTGTGATATAAAAGATCAACCCTAGTGGAACCTGCTTGCGCTAGAACACCTGCACCAAGAGAGCCAAAGCCTATATTTAGGTTAATTTGAACATTATCGGTAAACTGGTTTTCCCAAAAGTTAGCTGCTTTTTTAAAACCTTCTAATGCCAACGCGCCTTTTGCTGTTGCAAAATCACTAGAATTATAACTGAGGTTTATTGTTGTTGCTGATGCGCTTGATAGAATAGCGGTAGATAATAGAAAAGCTGATGATAATTGAACTAAATTTTTTTTAAGCATAACATTTCCTTATTGAAATTATTTATTTTCCATAGAAACTTAAGCACAGATCATACCTGTGAAATTTAGTTCATTATTTTCAAGTGATTAGACATTATTTATTTCTTTGATACTTACTAACTGTAAAAAAAACTGACAAAAATTCCGGTGTACTTTATTTGAAAATCAACTATTTAACCTGACGCCATAGCTAATATTTCTTTAATATCAATAGACTGTGTATATTTAACAAAGTCCTTTTCAGCATTAATACGTGCAAAAACAGCCATTCTATCAGAGAGTTCGTTACCTTCTATATTGGCATGTCCTTTTACGTGAGTGATGGTTAAATGACTTTTAAGTGTTTCATAAAGAGAAAAACAGCCTTGTATTATTTCCAAGTTTTTTATTTCTTCTCCTTTGCCTCTTGTCCAACCTTTATTTTTCCATCCTTTCGCCCACTTTGTTATACAGTCAATTGAGTATTTTGAATCTGATAAGATTTGAACGTTTTGACTTTTTTTAATATGAACTGCAGCAATCTTTAAAGCTTCATGAAGCGCATTTAATTCGGCTGTATTGTTTGTGCCGTTTTTATCATATAGACCATACCAAAGTTGTATGAGTTGCTCTTTTTGATAAATTGCTATACCTGAACCTGATTTCCCTGGATTAGGTGAACACGCACCATCACAGTATATGTTAATATCTGCAAAGTTTAGCGTTGAACTTTTGTTTTGTAGTGGGACTTTTTTAGCTGATGTAGTTGTTTTTGAAGGCGTACTTTTACCAGTTGATAAAGAACGTTTCATTAAGGCTTTAGTATATGATTCTTTAAAAGCTTCTTCTGCTTCGGCTTTAGAAGGAAAGCCCATATATTGAGCATTGTTCATGCCTGCAACTAGCGATTGTACGGTACTCCAAGTATCAAAAACTCCAGTTTTTTGACCTTTCCAAATGACATAATGCTTCTTACTCATGCTAGTCTACTTCTTATTTGTATTGGTTGATGGAGTCTTTAGTTGTTTGCACGCAAACATAACTAGCATAATCCCAGCAATAAAGAATGGAATACTAAGCATTTGCCCTGTATTTAAAATAAACTCTGAAGAGTAGGCCGCTTGTTTTTGTTTTACAGATTCAATTAAAAATCTAGCGGTAAAGGTAAGAATTAAAAAGGTACCTAGTAATAATCCTTTTGGTGAATGACTTTTAAACTTTTTATATAAGCCAAGTAAAATGATGAATATAAATAAGTAGGAAATAGCTTCGTAAAGCTGTGCAGGATGTCTTGGTAAATTATCGATTCTTGCAAAAACAACAGCCCATGGCACATTACTTGTAACACCAAGTATCTCAGAGTTAATAAAATTTGCACAACGTACAAAAACACCAAATAAAGCAGTAGCAATTGCAAGTCTATCTAAAATCCATAAATAACTGACTTTATATTTTTTAACGTACAAACCGATAGCTAATATAACACCTAAGCCGCCACCATGGCTGGCTAATCCACCTTCCCATATTGCTAATATTTTCATTGGGTTTGCGAAGTAATAACTAGGATCATAGAAAAAACAATGGCCTAATCGTGCGCCTATAATAATTCCAAAAACAACATAACCTAATAAGGTGTCTAAAGATTCTTGGTTAATATTTTCTGTTTTATAAATCCATTTCATTACCTGCAAACCAGAGAGTATGGCAGAGGCAAATAAAACACCGTACCAATGGATTTTTACAGCGCCAAAAGAGATTAATACGGGGTCAATATTCCAAATTAAATGTTCCAAGGAGAATACCTGTAAAGAGAATAAGTAACGATAAAGTAAAATTTACTTCATCAGAGAAAGGATTTACAGCCATCATAAATTTGAAGGACGATACTTTCAAGCTGAAGTTACCTATTCACTCATTTTTTATGTAACAAAAATTAGGGGCTGTTGATCTTTGCGATATATTTTTTAGCCTACAATAGCTCGTTTGGCCTTTATGCAAGGATTTGTTTTGATATGTAATTATTCTACTAAGAAAATAATAACGCAGCAGACATGCAACTAGCATTGCTTTACAGTTTCATTCAAACGAAATTTATACCCAAAAGGTAAACATGCTCTAGTTTTTAATGTGTTATTCCAACTGTTGAATAAAGTTGATTTAATCGTAATTACTTGGCTAAATTAACGTTTAGGACTATTATGTATACATTGTGAACGTTTTATAGACTATCTTTGCTTACGTTTTTAATAAGGTGTAAGCGTTGTTGTTGAGGAAGTAAATTTCTTACTATACAAATAAAAAAGGATTTTATGTTTTGAAAGCGCAACAGGTATTCGATAATGAGTAAACGTTCAATTAAAGAGTATCTACTCCTTTCTAGTTCCTCTTCTGGGATTATAGTTATTACCCTCTTTATGTTGATTCGTATTTACCAGCAAGAATGGGTACATGCTTTGCTGGATGCTGTGATTGTTCTCGCATTATCGAGTACTTTTTATTACGTTTATAAAACCAGAAATACAGAAAAAGTCAGTGTTTTTTTAGGCATATCTTCTATGTTAGGAGTAGTGTTAATTATTTGGCTGAAGGGGGTTAGTCAAATTTACTGGGAATATCCAGTAATTATTGCTTCTTATTATCTATTCCGAATTAATTTAGCACTGGTTCTTAGTGCTGTACTCATGATTGTTGTGAGTATTTTAACCTTTAATCAAACCTCTTTAATCAGTTTTAGTACCATCATCGTTACCTTACTTATGGCAAATATTTTTGCTTACTTTTCGGCTCGTAATATAAGCCAGCAACATATGTCCTTAATTAAAAGTGAGCGACTAGAGCGTCTTCGTAATAAAACATTAGAGCTTATTGTGGGGTCTCATAAACTGCCTGTTGTTTTAGAGTTTATTACTAAAAGTGTCGAACAAGAAAGTTCCGATGTTATATGTAGTATATCCCTCCTCGATAAATCTAAAAAATTCCTTATAACGGGTGCTGCGCCTAGTTTACCTAAAGCTATGTTAGAAAAAACTCATATGATGGAAATTGGCCCTGAAGGAGGGCCTTGCGGAGCTGCAGCTTTTTATGAAAAAAGAATTGTTGTTGCAAACATTAGTACAGACCATCGTTGGACTTTACTTGCTGAATTGGCTGAAAAATCAGGCTTAAATGCATGCTGGGCTGAACCTATTGTAAGTTCGGAAGGAGAGGTTATTGGTGTATTTAGTCTTTACCATAGTGCTCAATATATACCTACCTCGCAGGATTTTTTACTCATAGAACAGTTTGCACATTTAGCGAGTATATCTATTGAGAGGGAGAAAAATCACTTATTAATATGGCAACAAGCAAACTTTGATAATCTGACTGGATTACCCAATAGAAATATGATGCGTAGCCATTTAACACAATTGATTGCCAGAGCTGAACGAGATAATGAAAAAATAGCATTAGCTTTTTTAGATTTAGATCATTTTAAGGATGTAAATGATACTTTAGGTCATCATATTGGCGATGCTTTATTAAAAGAAACCGCTAAACGTATAAAGCAAAGTATTCGTAAAAACGATATTGTAGCAAGGTTGGGGGGGGATGAGTTTGTTATTATTATGTCTAACCTTAAAGACTTTAAAGGCGTAGAAGTTGTTGCAGAACAACTAAGAAAATCTATCTCTTTACCTTATTATCTTTTTAGTGAAGTGGTACATAGTGCTGTGAGCATTGGTCTTACTATTTATCCAGATGATGCCGTAGATATAGATGATTTACTAAAAAATGCAGACCAAGCAATGTACGGAGCTAAAAGTTTAGGACGAAATAACTATCATTATTTTACTCAGTCAATGAGAGAGCAAGCCGTAGAAAGAATGCAACTAATTCAGGATTTACGTCACGCGATAAATAATAAGGAGTTTTTTGTTGTTTACCAGCCTATTGTTAACTTACAAACTAATATTATTTATAAAGCTGAAGCGTTGGTTAGGTGGCAGCACCCTAAACGTGGAACGGTAAACCCATTAGATTTTATTCCGCTTGCAGAAGAAACCGGGTTAATTATTGAAATTAGTGATTTTGTTTTTCATCAGGTGCTATTAGACGTAAAAGAATGGCGTGAAAGTATTAATGCTAATTTTCAAATCAGTATTAATACCTCTCCAATTCAGTATAAAAAGAACTCAGGAAATATAATTTCTTGGATGGATTTATTAAAAAAGGAAAAAGAAAGCTTAGGCTCAATTGCTTTTGAAATAACAGAAAACCTTTTAATGGAAAATAAAAAAGGTGTTACTGATATGTTAACTCTAGTGAAAGAATCAGGGATCCCCATTTCTATTGATGATTTCGGTACAGGATACTCTTCACTTTCTTATTTAAAAAATTATGAAACAGATTACTTAAAAATAGATAAAAGTTTTGTTCAAAAAATGACTGACGATAGTAAAGATTTAGCGTTATGCGAAGCTATGGTGGTTATGGCTAAAAAACTGAATATTAAAGTGATAGCTGAAGGCATAGAAACAAAAGAACAAAGAGATATATTAAGGGATATAGGCTGTGATTACGGACAAGGCTATTATTTTTCTAAACCGGTTAAAAAGAGCGACTTTGAACAGTTTTTAATAGATAACGCCGCAGCAGATGAATTATTCACTTTATCCGAGAGCTAAAGCGTAGTGTTAGTATCCTGCTCTTTTCCAGAATGATGCTTCTAAAAGCTCATTGGGCTCGTCAACTATAAATGTTTTATCAGCAATAATTTTATTGTCACACGTAATAGTCATACGCCAATCGCCTAGTTTATTATCAATAGGAGCCCATATTGTATCACCTAAATAAAAATTCCAGTTATTATCCCTAATATACATGTCACCTGTAAAAGGTGGCATTACAGTGCCATCGTCATCAGGAATGTTGGGATGATAAATACAATAAGTTATTTTTTTACCTTTTCCTTTTTTTATGTTGATAATAAAACCAAATTCGATATCTATTTTAGCGGGTACACTAACGGTAAATTCTTTAATTTTAGGAAGTGATTTACTGGTGTCTTCCCATTTGTCGTATATACCAAAACTAGTAATAGAATGTTGGATGATTGATTTGGCCATAGATTTTAGTGTGAGGATTAATTATTTATTTGTATTTTAAACGGGAATTTTAACTAATCCCTGTTTAAAATACTTCCTTTATTTAGGTCGAATCTCATTCATAAGTGACGCGATATTTAAGATTGAAGGTATACTCCATAGTTCGTCTAATATGATCGGAAGTTTTTGACGCCAGTTAGGGTGCTCATCAATCGTGCCAGGAATATTAACTTGTTCTAATAACTCTAGAGCGTCTTCTAAAGGAATTAACTGTATATGGCTTTTTGATAACCCAATATATTTTTGAACAGCTATATTAAGATGTGAGTTGGTTATTTCTAATGTTTCACTATTAACATCATCAGCAGATAAGGTACCAACGTCTTTTAATGCATCGATTAGGCAATGACGATCTTTAATACGGTCAATTTGTTCTTGATCTTTTAGTTCATCATTTGGATATAAATTTAGCTTTCTTCGCCATGTTAAATCGCGGCTAGCCCACCAACCCACCAATGTAGGAACATCGTGAGTAGAAACAGTCGCAATTGACTGACTTGGGTATAATTCAGGGCGTTTAAATAAACCTGTTTCCCACCAACGTTCAAAATAAAGCACTTTATAAGACAATAAACCCGACTTAGCTATTATTTCACCAAAACCTTCAGGAACGGTTCCTAAATCTTCACCAATAACAACACAGCGAGAACGACGTGATTCTAAAGCAATAATACTTAAAATATCATCTAGCGGGAAAGTGATATAAATACCTTCATGTGCACCCATTTCAGGAGCAATCCAATATTGACGCATTAATCCTAATATGTGGTCTATTCGTAAGGCTCCGGCGTATTGCATATTGCAGCGTAAAGCTTTAATTAATGGTTGGTAGCCTTGTTCTTTTAAAGCAACAGGGTTCATTGGTGTTAAGCCCCAATTTTGACCTAGTGTATTCATAGCATCAGGCGGAGCACCTATAGCAGCACCAGATACATAAACCTCTTGGTTTGACCAAACATCAACGCCTGAACCATCACAACCAACAGCTAAGTCTAAATATAATCCAATTGGCATATCATGAGTCTGTGTTAGGTTTGCCGCATTCGTTAATTGTTCGTGGGCTAACCACTGCAAATACATAAAGTATTGAATACGTGTTGCATGTAACTCTTGAAATATTTTTACCGCTTGAGTGTTAGGCGACTGGTATTCTTTTGGCCATGCTTTCCAGTCATAAATTGAAGGATCCAATTCTCTAAAGTGTTCATAAAGTGCTTCAAAAGTGGCTAGTGTAAATAAATCTTCCCCTTGCTCTTGAGTAAAACAAATAAAATCTTGTCTTATAGAATCATTTATTTCTTGCGGAGAAATAATAAAGTCATCAAATAGAATTTCTAATAATTCAAACTTTAACTCTGCAACCGCAGGGTAGTCTATTAACTGACTTGATCGTGCTGAGGCTAGTTTTGTTTGGAAGTCTTCGTTATTAAATTTTTCTTGGGCAAGTTGACATGTTGAAAAATTAGGAACATTTTGTACATTAATATATAAAGTATTTATAAAACAGCGGCTCGTTGGTGAATAAGGGCTGATGTGTGCTGGATTATTTTGATATAAAGGGTGTAATGGATTAAGCCCCACAGTTGAGGCTCCTTGTTTAGAAGCGCCTATAATTAATTTATTTAAATCTTCGAAGTCTCCCATACCAAAATTTTGTTCGCTTCGTATAGAGTATAGTTGAGCTGTATATCCCCATACTTTATTTTTATGAGCTTCTTCCGCACTAAAACATGTTTCGGGTACTACAATTAAATGACAATTGGATTGTTGTTCTCCACACTTTATTGATAATTTGTGATAACCCTCTTCTATCTGAGGAATAGGTAACTGATATTTGGAAAAAGTGCTTTCGTTTAACTTTGTTGTGTCTATTAATTCTAAGTTTGAAGTATCAAGGTGTTGATTAAATAAATCGCCATTTTCAGTTGTTATTGTCCAGCTTATTGTTTGCTGAACTCCCGAATTATGTATGCTAATAGGAATAAAAGGCGTTTTATTCGTACTTTTTATGATATGAGTAGTTGGTAAAATATTCCGCCATTGCTTTTCTTGTAATGTCTGTATTTGTTCAGCGAGTACTTGTTCACTGGTTAAGTTAAACCCCATTGCATTTAATAATGATGCTAGTGCTTCTTTTTTTGGTGTTTGTTTGATCCCAAAACTATTAACGTAATTTTTATGGAATCCAACAAGCTCTGCCAATTTTTCTACAGATGGGGAGGCTTTATTCATACTTACTCTCTATATTCAGGAAAATACTTTGAATTTTTACGGAAATAACACAAGTTGAAGTTTATTTAGTAAGTTGCGCCTTAGTCGAGCGAAAAAGATAAGTACATTATTTATAGCATACTCTTACTAAGTTTTTGTACTGTAAAATACAAAAGTTTTAAATTTTCGTTATTTATTAAAATAAATATTTATTTTTATTATTTGCTTATAAATTTGTTTGTTTGCAATAAAGGTTACTTATATTATGGCGCTCATAGTGTAATAAAGTTTTTAATGTACTGCTTATAAATAGGCTAAGGAAATATTATGAAGAAAACGATTGTAATAACTGGCGCTAATCGTGGTATTGGTTTAGCAATGACTGAGGTTTTTAAATCACAGGGCCATCTTGTATATGCTTTGTGTAGAAACTCTTCAGAAGAGCTAAATAATTTAGGTGTGCATGTTATTACAGATATTGATGTAGCTACCACTCAAGGTATTAAGAATATGAAGAAAGCTTTGAGTGGTATAGGCATTGATATACTGGTTTGTAATGCTGGAATTCTTAGGGATGAAAGTTTAGCAGATATAAATCTCGACACGATTAGAGAGCAATTTGAAGTGAACGCTTTAGCACCATTAAATATTGTTGATACGTTACAGTGTAATTTAAATTTAGATGGTAAAGTGGCGATGATCACCTCACGCATGGGCTCTATTGCCGATAATGAATCTGGCGGGCGTTATGGTTACCGTATGTCTAAAGCCGCGTTAAATGCTGCAGCTATGTCGTTAAGTAAAGATTTATATTCTCAAGATGTTGCGGTAGGTATTTATCACCCAGGTTATGTTCAAACCGAGATGGTAAATAATAATGGTGATATTTCAGCAAATGAAGCTGCGGTAAAAATTGTTGATTTAATTCATGGACTCACTTTAAAAGAAACCGGTGTTTTTAAACATTCTACTGGTCAAGTATTACCATGGTAATTACATCGCAAGATGTGAATAAACAGCCTGTTAACAAACAATATGTAAAAATATGGAAAACGGTACAGGCTATTCCTTTTGGTTGTGTAGCTAGTTACGGGCAGGTTGCTGATTTATCAGGATTACCGGGCCGCGCACGATTAGTTGGAAAAGCCTTAGGTGAGGTGCCCAATAATGGCTGGAATAATCAAAAGGTTCCTTGGTTTCGAGTGATAAACTCACAAGGGAAAATTTCTTTTCCTACGGGAAGTGAGTTATTTATTAAACAGAAAAATTTATTACAAGATGAACAAGTTGTTGTTCTTGGAAATAAAATAAAGATGACTGAGTATCAATGGTCTCCTGATCTAGGAGAACTACTATTTAAATTAGAGTTTTAATGAAAACTTTGTTTAGTTTTTCATTTCAGTTATATAAAAGTAGGTATTAAATGATTGATTTACCCCGAGGAATACATGTTTCAGGGCAGGGGCCGGCCGTTATTTTATTGCATAGTTCTTTGAGTAGTTCAAAGCAGTGGTTGGCTTTAGTGGAATGTTTAAAAAATAGTTTTCAAGTGATTAATATAGATATTTTGGGATATGGATCTGCTGAAGGTGTTAAAGATCCAAAGGTTTATAATTTTTCTATTGAGATACAACGTATCCAACAAGCTTTACAACAAATTATTCCAAATGAGGCTTATCATATTGTAGGGCATTCTTGTGGTGGTGCGCTTGGTTTAAAGTTAGCGGTTGAAAATCCTAGCAAGGTATTATCACTATCTTTATACGAGCCTGTCGCTTTTCATTTATTGCCTCAAGGAAGTGAAGCAAGAATAGCGGCTAATAAGTTTGCTCAAGAAGTTAATATTGATGATCTTTATTTAGCGGCTGAAAAATTTACTGACTTTTGGAATGCAAAAGGCTTTTTCAGAAGCCTACCAGAACGAATGCAGCAATTAATGGCTAAAGATATGGAAAAAGTGAATTTAGATTTTATCGGTTTAACTGTTGAAACATACGGGCCTGACGATATAAGTAAAATTAAATCTCCTGTTATGATGATGACAGGAAATCAAAGCCCACAATTAAGTAAAACATTAGCAAAACTGATTGTTGCTAGCTTAGATAACGTTAAAGAAGTGAGTTTTGAAGCTGGACATATGGGACCAATAAGTCATGCCAGTATAATACAGCCGAAAATAGCTGAGTTTATTAGAGATTGTTAAATAATTTTTAGGCGTAAAAAAACCCAGCTAAAAGCTGGGCAAAAATAAATAAGGGGAAACACTTGTCATATCATATTAAGAAGCGGCAGCCTCCTGAATATTAGATACTGTTTTTTGTAATGGATTTTTACCATTAATGGCTATTTTTCTTGGTTTAAGTGCTTCTGGTATTTCTCTTTCTAAATCAATATGTAAAAGACCATGCTCCATAGAAGCGCCTGTTACTTTTACATGATCGCCGAGTTGAAATTTTCTTTCAAAGTTACGCTCAGCAATACCTTGATGTAAGAATTTTTGTTCGCCTTTGTTATTACTGCCTGTTTTTATGCCAGTAACAATTAATGTGTTTTGTTTTGATTCAATTTCTAACTCATCTTCGGCAAATCCCGCGATTGCCATAGTCACTCTGTATTGATCTTCTGCAAGCAGTTCAACATTATATGGAGGGTAAGATGATTGTTTATCAGCTCTAGAGGCTTTATCTATCAAACCCGCTAAGTGGTCAAAACCAATAAATGAACGGTAAAGTGGGCTAAAATCTGTAGATGTACGCATAATATTCATATCCTATATTTAGTTAGCAATATGCTATATCCGTTAAATATCATTATTTTTGTTAAAATCAATAGAAGTAAAATCTATATAGTTAAAGCCAATTAAATTGCGAATTAACGATTTTTAAATAATTTATTATCAGGATAAATGTGCCTTTCAATTTGAACAGGCGGTTAATGTAGACCCTATCGGCGACTACACTATAATAGATGGTATTGAAGTGATTTTTTTCAAGAATAAAAACCAAATAAATTTCTATTTTATTTGGTTTTTATTTTAAGTTGTTGATTAGTAACTATAAATGTTTTATTCTTTTTGCTGTTTTATAATGGTTTATTTAATAAAGAGATTTTTTCAAAAGCTTTTTCATAATTTGGGTGATCTGAAATATTGGAAACCAACTCTTTATAAACAATTTTCTGTTCAGAATTAATAATAAAAATAGACCGCGTTAATAATCCCATATCTTTTATTAAAAGACCGTATTTTTTACCGAAGTCTCTCCAAACAGAGTCAGATAAAACTTGAATACCGTTAATGCTTTCAGTTGTGCAAAAACGTTTTTGTGCAAAGGGTAAATCATTACTTATAGTTAGAAATATTGTGTTTGCAGGCAGAGATGCAACTTTTTCGTTAAATTTTTTCGTTTGAATTGAACACACACCTGTGTCTAAACTAGGGACTACAGATATTAAAATATTTTTACCTTTAAAAGATTTAAGCGTTACTGGAGAAAAGCTTTCGTTTACCACTTTAAAATTAGGTGCGCTATCACCCACGTTAATTTGTTGGCCTATTAGCGTTACAAATTTTCCTCCAGCTTTTACTAATGAGCTGTTTTCAGGAAGTGTATTATCATGCGCTGATGAAAAAGGAGGTAAAGTGATAAAAATAAAGGTAATTAATGTAAAAAATTTCATTGTATAATAAGGTCAATCAGATTTGGTTGAAGACAGTTTACCGTATTTTATTTAATTTTTTTAAAAAATTATCTGCAGTCTTCGTTATTATTATCTATTGTTAACAAGTAACCTTGTTATTAGTAATATTGTTTTTTATATTCTTCTTTTTATCAGTTTTGAGTCAATTAGGGAAATAAGCGTGTATGTCAACTCCGTTATTAATTTGTGATGATTCAAATATGGCGCGTAAACAAGTAGCGCGTTCTTTGCCAGACGGCTGGGATGTCGATATAAGTTTTGCAACCAATGGATTTGAAGGTATTGAAGCCATTAAAGCAGGAAAAGGTGATGTTCTTCTTTTAGATTTAAACATGCCAGGAATGGATGGATACGAAGTTCTTCAAGCTATTGTTGAACAAGATCTCCCTACACTTGTTATCGTTATTTCGGGAGATATTCAGCCAGAAGCGCATCAAAGAGTTACTAGTTTAGGTGCTTTAGACTTTATTCAAAAACCAGTAAGTAAAGAAAAACTCACTGAAATCCTTTCTGCTTATGGTGTTTATACTGCTTCAGCTGAGTCAGTAGACACACAAGATCCACTTGTTATTGCAGAAGAATCAACATCTAAAATTAATTTACCACCGGTAACTACAGCTAAGATTGAAGATACCCCTACAGTTAACAAGCCTGAAATTGATTTTTTAGAATCTGATTTAAGAGATTGCTATCAAGAAATTGCGAACGTTGCTATGGGGCGTGCAGGTGACTTATTAGCACGATTATTAGATGTATTTGTTGTTTTGCCTATTCCTAATGTTAATTTGATTGAAGTCAGCGAATTGAGTATGGCTTTATCAGCAGTTGAAGTGAATGAAAGTACTTCAGGTATTTGCCAAGGCTTCATAGGTGCAGGTGTGTCAGGAGAAGCCCTATTAATACTTAATGACTCCAGTTTTAAAGATATTGCTACCTTGATGAACTATCAGCAAATATTAGATGAAAATTCAGAGTTAGAACTACTCATGGACATGGCAAATGTTTTAATTGGTGCTTGTTTAAGTGGTGTTTCAGAGCAACTTGATATGAACTTTAGTCAAGGGCACCCTGTTGTTCTAGGGCAGCACAGAAAAATTTCTGAACTTATCGCAACTAACTCAACTCGCTGGAGGCGAACCCTAGCAATTGAAATAAGCTATAGCATTGAAAATTACCCGATAAAATGTGACTTGTTATTATTATTCACAGAAGAATCGATGAAAACACTTAACAATAAAATTTCTTACTTATTGGATTAACTATGTCGCATGAAACTGAAGAAATGAATGAATTACATTGGCTGATGGAAATGCTCCACACTATTGATGTGGGTTTAGTTGTTCTTGATCGCCAATATAAAATTCAAATATGGAATGGTTTTATGGAAAACCATAGTGGTTTGTTACCACGAGAAGTAAAAGGCAAAGAGATTTTTTCTTTATTCGATGAAATTCCCCAAGATTGGTTTAAACGTAAAGCTGAATCTGTTTTTTTACTTAAAAACAAAGCGTTTACCATTTGGGAACAAAGGCCTTATTTGTTTAAGTTTCAAAATTATCGTCCAATTACAGGTTCTGCAGAATATATGTATCAGAATACGACGTTTATTCCTTTGATGTCGTCTACGGGTTTGGTAACCCATTTATGTTTACTTATTTATGATGTAACTGATAACGCAATAAATAAAAATGACCTTGAAAGAGTTAATACTGAACTAGCTGTTTTAAGCCAAACAGACGGTTTAACAAAGCTGTTTAATAGAAGTCACTGGGAAAGTTGTTTGAATGCTGAATTTAAACGCTGGTGTCGAAGTAGAAGTGCAAGCAGTTTAGTTATATTAGATATAGATCACTTTAAGCATGTAAATGACACATACGGCCATACTGTTGGGGATGATGTTATCCGCCATTTATCTGGATTAATTAGACAACACGTACGCGAAACTGATATTTCAGGGCGCTATGGTGGTGAAGAATTTGTTATTTTGTTGGCCGATACTCCTTTAGAAAACGCTCAAATATTTGCTGAAAGATTACGTAAGGAAGTTGCTCAGTCTATTGTTAAGCATAATGATATTGATCTCTCTTATACTATAAGTTTAGGGATTGCTGAAGTGGAGCCTAGTATTAAAACTTATGAAGCATGGATTGAACATGCTGATGAAGCCTTATATCGTTCAAAAGAAAGTGGCCGAAACAAAGTGAGTTTACACCCTAAAAGCTCGTAAATTTATTGAGTAAATGATGAAAAAAGCTTTATATTTAGTAAATATAAAGCTTTTTTATTTTGTTTTACGTTGAAATAACAACGCGTTAAATAGATAAGTTAGTAAGGTAAGTAATGGAATTAACCACTGAATGAACTGCCCCCACTTAGCATAAGGTGTTGTTCCCTTGACTAAGTTGATTTCTGCTCTGAGTACACTTTCAGTAAATTGTGGAACAGTGCCTATGATACTACCTGTATGATCTATTGCGGCTGTTACACCATTGTTAGTCGAGCGAAGCAAGGGACGTCCAAACTCTGCGGCTCGCATTCTTGCAATGTCTAAATGCTGGTGAGGACCATGGGAGTTACCGAACCAAGAGTCATTACTAACCGTTAATAATAGATCGGTTGTTGGTTGGAAATTTGCTCTTAATTGCGCCGGAAAAGCTATTTCAAAGCATATAAGTGGTAATATGTTAATGTCTTTGGCAACAAGGTTTGGCTGTTTATATTCACCAGAAGAAAAGGACGACTGCGGTAAATTAAATAATGGAGCAATAGGTCTTAACCATTCTTGAAAAGGAACAAATTCACCTATAGGTAATAAATGATATTTTGAATACCTATTTGTGTGATCGTATTCGTAGCTTCCTTCACTATCACTTTCGTGTTTTTTACCCAAGGTGATTAAACTATTAAAGTATTCTCTTGCTTCATAGTTATAATTTAATATTCCGGTTATTATTGCGCTGTTTTGTAAGGCCGAAGATTTATTTACTAGTGTTAAAAAGTCTTGGGCCCTAGGTTCAAGTGCTGTAATTGCTGACTCAGGCCAAATAATGATATCAGCATCATAATTTACACGTGTTAAATCTAAATATTTCAGCATGGTAGGCCATTCTTGCTCAGGAGCCCATTTTATTTCTTGTTTTATATTGCCTTGTACTAATGCAACTTTTATAGATTTACCGGTTGGAGTCACCCAAGTTGTCTGGCTAAAATAGCCTGCTGCGATGGCGGTAGATAAAAGTATACTAACTGATATGTATCTATTTTTACGCTTAACAAATTGAAGGATTGAAACACAAGTAAGTAAGACTATTGAAGTGACACCAACCTCACCAAAAACAGGTATCAAGGAAGCTAAAGGGCTATCTATTTGCGTATAACCTAAAGATAACCATGGAAACCCCGTTAATAATACACCACGTAGGTATTCAGTCATTAACCAAAATGCAGAAAATAGCCATACATTAAATTGTTTATTAGTTGAAAGTTTGGCAGCTAAATAACTTGCTAATGCGGGGAATACCGCTAAGTAAAGAGAGAGAAGAACCATCAATAAAATAGATACAGCAAGTGGTAATCCGCCAAATTGATCTATAGCAACATGGACCCAACTTATACCGCTGGCGAACCAACCAAAACCAAAAATAAAACCCTGTTTAGTTGCTTCTTTAGGCGTATTATTGTTGATTAGAGTAAGCCAAAGCACAATCGTAATAAATGGAAGCCACCATAAGGAAAATGGTGCATAAGCGAAAACTAAACTAAGCCCAGCAATAAAGCTAAGCCAGTTTTTAGGCGCGCTAAAAAATACTTTGAGAGATTTGATTAACGTTGAAAACATGAATATCCAAATGAGTAATGCTAATCAACGTTTTTACCGTTAACTTCGTGGTCTTTAGGAACGGTAACTTGTATTGTTTGAATTCGGCGGTTATTGGCAGCAGTAATTTTAAACTCAAATTCATTAATGCTAACAATTTCACCTTTTTTAGGCATATGCCCAAACTGATGGAGTATAATACCGCTAATTGTATCGGCGTTTTCTTCATTGAAACTGGTGTTAAAGTATTCGTTAAAATCGGCTAATTCAGTCAGGGCTTTAACTTGATACACTTGGCCTGCAAGGTACTTAATATCTTCTTCGATTGCATCGTCAGTTTCATCTTCAATTTCACCAACGATAAGCTCTAAAATATCTTCAATAGTAACAACACCTGAAACGCCACCATACTCATCTACAACAACAGCCATATGATAACGCTGCGATCTAAATTCTTTTAATAGGGGTTCAACTTTTTTACTTTCAGGTACCATAATCGAAGGTCTGATAACCTTTGCTATAGTACATTCTTCATCTTGTTGCTGGAAAGCGTAGGCAAGGAGGTCTTTAGCTAAAAGTATCCCTTCAATTTTATCTATATCTTCATTAATAACGGGGAATCGAGAGTGTCCAGATTCAACAATTTTAGGAAGTGACTTTTCAAGAGGGTCATTAATATCGAGGGTAACCATTTGTGATCTTGGTATCATGATATCTCTTACTCGCATATCAGATACTTCTAAAACACCTTTGATCATTAATTTTGTTTCTGGTCGTATTAGTTCTCGATCTTCAGCATCGTTTAAGACATCAACTAACTCATCTTTACTTTTCGGTTCTCCTGTAAATACTTGTGTAACTTTCGTCCAAAGTGATTTGTTTGAAGAACCGCTGCTAGAGTGTGGGTTATCATCGCCCATGGGGTATTATATTTCCTATAATTAATGTTTAAATATGAAATCTATACTTCTTGGTAAGGGTTGTCTATACCAAGGATTGATAATAGTCTTATTTCTATTGATTCCATCTCAATAGCTTCATCTTCTTTTATATGGTCATATCCAAGTAAATGCAAGCATCCATGGATAACTAAATGAGCCCAATGATCTTCACTCTTTTTGTTTTGCTCTTGTGCTTCTTGAATAACCACGTCAGCACATATAATAAGGTCACCTAATAGGTTAATATCAATACCTTCAGGTACTTCAAAGGGAAAAGATAAAACATTCGTTGGCTTGTCTTTTTGACGATATTGATGATTAAGTTGTTGGCTTTCTTTTGTTTCAACGAGTCGAATGGTTAATTCAGGATCGTTTTCAATAGTGGATAATGCTGTTTCAGCCCACAATTGTAACTGTTCTACTGATGGTAAGGTTTTATTTTCACAAGCAATTTGAACATCTAATTGTACTGCCATTACTCTTGAGCCTTCGCTTTATTTTCTATTGCGGCAGCACTTTGCTCTGCTTTAATACGATTTGTTTTCTTTTCGTGTGTTTCATAGGCTTCAATTATCCTTGCAACCACAGGATGACGAACAACATCTTTTGATTCGAAAAAGTTAAAGCTAACGCCTGGAATATCTTCAAGCACTTCTATTGCATGGCGTAAACCAGATTTTTGTCCACGAGGTAAGTCTACTTGAGTAATGTCTCCGGTAATTACTGCTCTTGCATTAAAGCCTATACGCGTTAAAAACATTTTCATTTGTTCAACGGTCGTGTTTTGACTTTCATCTAAAATAATAAAGGCATCGTTTAAGGTACGGCCTCTCATATATGCAAGTGGGGCTACTTCAATTACATTACGTTCAATCAGTTTTTCTACCTTTTCAAAACCCAGCATTTCAAATAATGCATCGTAAAGAGGGCGTAGGTAAGGGTCAACTTTTTGTGAGAGATCACCGGGTAAAAAACCGAGTTTCTCACCAGCTTCTACTGCTGGGCGTGTTAATAAAATACGTCTAACTTCCTGCCTTTCTAATGCTTCAACCGCGCAAGCCACGGCTAAATAAGTTTTACCTGTACCGGCAACACCCACACCAAAGCTAATGTCGTTAGTTATTACGTTGTGTACATAACTTTGTTGATTTTCATTTCGTGGTTTAATAACACCACGTTTTGTTTTAATTGTAATTAACTTATCAAAATTTACATCAAGATTACTTTTACTTGGTTCTTGTTCTAAAACATTTGCGCTAATAATAGCGAGATGAACCATTTCATCGGTAATATTTTGATGCTGATTTTTAACGGTACTGGTTTCTACATATAAGTCTTTTAATATTTTACTAACGGCTAAACAATTGTTTTCTTTACCCACAATTTTAATTTGATTACCACGATAACTTATTTCAACGCCTAAACGTTTTTCAATTGTTTTTAAGTTATCGTCCATTGGGCCATATAAAGAGGCTTGTCGTGAATTATCTTCAGGTTCTAATGTTAATATGTGGTTGCTGTTTTTACTCAAAGTAACTATCCAAAAGAGTCATATTTGTTATTTTAATAACTTATGACGTTTATTAAATTAAGGGGTGAAAGTACTTACACCGATTTCGTTTGCGCCATGTTTTGCTTGTTGGTGGTGATTGTTTGCAAGAATGTCGGCAGGAGAATGTGAAACACGTAATCCCATATCTTTCTCTTCTCTTATTAATTCACCACGCAGAGAGTTAGAATAAACATCGGTAACTTTTACATCAACAAATTGGCCAATAACATGATGAGGCGCTTCAAAATTTACAATTCTGTTGTTTTCTGTACGGCCACGAAGTTCCATTGGGTTTTTCTTAGAAGGGCCTTCAACTAAAATACGTTGTTCTGTACCTAACATTTGACGTGCAATACGTAATGCTTGATTACTAATAGTGTCTTGTAATATTTGTAAACGGTCTTTTTTAGTTTGGTCTGAAACATCATCAGGTAAGTCTGCTGCTGGTGTTCCTGGACGAGCACTATAAATAAAGCTAAAACTTAAATCAAAATCAATGTCTGTGATCAGTTTCATTGTTGCTTTAAAGTCATCGTCAGTTTCGCCGGGGAAGCCAATAATAAAGTCTGAAGACATACAAATATCTGGACGCGCTTTTTTTAATTTACGTATTTGAGACTTATATTCTAATGCAGTATGTCCACGCTTCATTTGTACCAAAATTCGGTCGCTACCGCTTTGTACTGGTAAATGTAGATGGCTAACTAGTTCAGGAACGTCTTTATAAACTTCAATAATGTCATCTGTAAATTCTATAGGGTGAGAGGTGGTATAACGAATTCTATCAATACCATCAATCGTAGCGATTAAGCGTAATAGTTCAGAAAAACGACAAATGCTACCGTCATGAGATTCACCTCGGTAACCATTTACGTTTTGGCCTAATAAATTAACTTCACGTACGCCTTGCTCTGCGAGTTGGGCAACTTCGTATAATACATCGTCAAGCGGACGACTTACTTCTTCGCCACGCGTATAAGGAACTACACAGAAAGTACAATATTTACTACAACCTTCCATTACAGAAACAAAGGCGGTAGGTCCATCAGCTTTAGGTTCTGGTAAGCGGTCAAATTTTTCAATTTCAGGGAAGCTTACATCAACAACAGGACTTCTATCACCCGTAACTTGTTGTATCATTTCTGGCAATCTATGCAAAGTTTGAGGGCCAAAAACCATATCAACATAAGGCGCTCTTTGACGAATGGCATCACCTTCTTGTGATGCTACACAGCCACCAACACCAATAACTAGATCGGGGTTGGTTATTTTTAGATTTTTCCAACGGCCGAGTTGATGAAATACTTTTTCTTGAGCTTTTTCACGTATCGAACAAGTATTTAATAAAATAACATCAGCATCTTCAGCTTCGTCTGCTAACTCATAGCCATGAGTTGAATCTAGAAGTTCAGCCATTTTCTGCGAGTCGTACTCGTTCATTTGGCAGCCCCATGTTTTTATGTAAAGCTTTTTACTCATTAATACTTGCCTAATAATTCAATAGTGATTTTAAAAAAGGAGTCGTATTTTACTCTTTCTTTAGAAGAGACGCCAGTTTAGTTGACGCAGGTAAGTAAATTATAATGTTTCAATTAATGAATTAACGTATTTAATACAAGAAAAAATAGGTCACTTTTAACTAACTAGTTGTTATAGCTATTAAATAGTATTGTTAAGAATATTAAGAAATATCCATTAGTGGGATGCTAATGATGAGTTGGCTGCCTGAATTTTCTTTATCGAAAACGTTGAATGAAGCGTTGTATTTACTTGCTATTTGTCGAATGTAATACATTGATATATCAAAATTTATTTTATTTTTAAATTTTGAAAAGCCATTTTCATCATTTGAAATAGTTAGCCATATTTTTTGTTTAAATTCTTGTATCGTTATCTCGAAGTTGCTTCCATTTCCATTCATTATTGTTGAAACAATAGTCTCGTATATTATTTTATACATATCAGCCTGCATTTCATGGCTAAGTCTAGATTCAGAAATATCAATCTGTAAATTAATATTTGAATGATACTTTTCGTGTATATAGTTTACAAAATAAGGTAGAGCAACTTCTAGTGATTTACCTCTAATAGTATTAGGTTCAACATCTTGGTCGTTTTCAGATAAAGATTCGATACATTTGTTCACTATTTGTGATATTTGATGTAAACGCGCGGGAGTAAAACTTTCAAAATCATTAGATAATAGTTCTTTCGCTTGCTTAAGGTTTCTTTCAACATTAAAGGATATTTTACCATGCATTCTTATATCGTTAGAAAGAATGGAATGAATATGGCGAATGGATCTAAACCTAAGATATAATAACCAAGCAGCTACAATCAGAATAAGGCATATGATAAATAGATAAAGGTTCTTGATTTTGGGCGTTAAATACCAAGGATAAGCCACATTGATTTCTGCAAATGCTTGAATATCACTCCATTGACCTAAACTATTTGTGCCTTTTATCGTTAATTTGTAAGTACCTGATTGTAAACCTGTTAGTGTTAATTGATTACCGTATATGCTGTTCCAATCGCTATTGTTAATTTGATATTGGAATTCTTTAGGCTTACCTGAACGAAAATCTAAACTCGCTAAATTAAAAGATATAACATCGTTTTCGGAGTTAACGTTAATATTCTTATTCATTAAGAATTTTTGCCCAGAAACAGTAATTTCACTAATAGATATCAGCGAGTTATATTTCTTTATCTGTGTTAATGGTACTTCAAGCATGCCTCCATAATGAGGAATATAGACATTGTCGTTATGTTTTATTGGACTATCAGTAAAGGTGTACTGTTCAGTATTTGGAACCAGCGCAATGGTGTTATCTTTTGTATTTATACGGTATAAACCTTGCTGAGCCGGAGCCCAAATTTCATCATGTATTACCGATATCATAGAAAAATCAATACCTATACCTATTCGAGATAAAACATCGCCGTGAAAATTTAATACAAACAAACCATCACCTTTTGTTGCGGCGTACACTTTGTTATTGAATACAGCAAATGATATGACCTTGCTCTTACCAGGTAAGTTAATATGCTGAGTCACCTTTGTATAACGATTATATATATCTATACCTTTTGATGTTGCTAACCATATTTTATGATTATCAAGGGTCATTATATCTATAATTTCTGAACTGCTTATTCCATTATCTACATCTATATGGTCAATAATATGTTTCGTTAATAAATTGTATATATAGAAACCGTTATAATTAGTTGCTATATAAAGTAAATTTTGATTTTTAGTGAGTTTGAGTAAAAGTTTATTATTGTGTATAAAATCAACTTTTTTGACTTCTTTATCTAAAAAGTTATATACCCATAACCCATCAAAAGTTGCTATGTATAGATCATTGTCAATAGGTAATAAATCCATTGTTTTTTTAGCTAATGTGGTTAGAAATGGATTTATTTCTGATGATAATGTTGTTCGGTTATTGTTAAAAACATGAATGCCGTCGCCGTAACTGCCGACAAGGATATTGTTTTTGAATAAGGCTGTTTCATTAGCATTAGTGGCAACATTGTAGATTTTTGGATGATTTTTTATGGGAGATGGCGATATGTTTTTTATACCTTTATTACTGCTGATCCATAAAGTATTAGATGAGTCTAGCATCATATCTTTTGCGATCAAGGGTTCAATATCAGGATAATTATGCTCAATTTTAGTTAAGTTTTTAGCTAACAGCTTTACAATGTTGCCAGCTTTATTAAGTAGGAGAAAATTACCATCGTTAGACTGAGTACTTAGTATTAACTCTTCAGTATTAGGTATTGTCGGGCGATTACCATTATCATCAATGAAGATAATGTTCTTTTGAGTGATAACTAAAATGCCGTTATCGTTGGTGCTTATATGGTAAATATTTTCATTAATTAGGGGGGTAAAAGTGTTGTTTTTGTATTTAAACAACCCGCCTCGACCTGCTGCATATAAATTTTTGTTCGTTTTCTTGAAAAAAGAAATATCTACGCTTTCTGCAATAAGGGTCGTTGATTTAGTTGATGGAGTATATTGGTAAATATTTTTTGGAATATTTAAATAATATTTTCCTTTAAAAACAATAGCATTGTAGATGGTTTTTGAAGGAAGATTGATTTCTATTTGAGATGTTTTTCTTGTTAGAGGGTTAAACTTCCATAATTGCTGAGATTCAGTAGAAACAATAAAATCATCGCCTTCGAGGGCTATATCATGTATCCAAGTAAAGGGGATATTCCATTGGGCACTTTGGCTTGAAAAACTAATAATATTAACACCATCAAAACGAGAGAGTCCTGTTTGCCCCCCAAACCAAATATAACCATGATTGTCTTGAACTATATTTTGAGGTTTTACATAAGACGATAGAGGAGTTGCGGGTGAAGCTGATATATTTGTGGAAGTAAATGTTAGGAATATAAGCGGCAATAATACATGCCACTTAGTTACAGATGATTTATAAGATATTTTTTGCTGAGCTAGATATGTGATCTTTCCTACCACAAACCACAAAAACTTTAGGTACCATATTTTCATCAATAGGCTTTTGCACCAACATATAGGTGGGTTTTCTTGGATCTGAAGGACGTTCTTTATTCGCCCATGCATGGCGTATTTTATCGGCATGTTCTTTGCCATATTTTGTTTCAAATCCTGTGGCGAGTATATCTACGCCAAAGTCATCCATAATAATCATCGTGTTGTTATGGTAGCCACTTGTCGAATCAAAATCTATATCTACCGTTAATATTTTATTATTGGGTAGTACTAAATCAGCACGTAAGTGAGCAATTACCGCTCGATCTTGGTGAGCTTTTAAGTTTGAATAATTAGGTTTTTCTCTTAAATCGAAGGTTAAGTTAATGTCTTCAGCTATTTTTAATTTCTCTTCTAAATGACTCATTATTATTCCTTGTAAAAGTAATTTAAATTGTTTTTATTGTAGCAACTACTTCATGCCACTCATGAGTATAGGAAAGATATCTTTATATGTTTCAGTCTTTTCATATTTTAATTGCCCTGAATATGCAGTTGTTATTTAAATATCGTATAAGCTGCAAAGGTTCGTTAAAATAAAACCATATGAAGGACGAAAGATAGTTATAGATGAAAAACTTTGATTGTGTAGTTGTAGGTGGTGGAATGGTAGGCGCAGCAAGTGCTTTAACTCTGGCAAATCTGGGGTTAAAAGTTGCTATAGTTGAAGTTAAACCTTGCGAGTTATTCGATCCTCAATCAGCTTTTGATTTAAGGGTGTCAGCAATTTCTGTTGCCACTCAACAATTACTTGAGCAACTCGATGTTTGGGATTCGTTATCGAAAAAAAGGATGTGTCCGTATTCTCGTTTGGGGGTTTGGGAAAGTCAGTTATCTTATACTGAGTTTGATTCACAAACGATTAAACAACCTATTTTAGGGCATATTGTTGAAAACCGGTTGATTCAGCTTTCTTTATGGGAAGCTATAGAAAGCAATAATCATATAACCGCTTTTTGTCCTAATACACTGCTATCGTTTGAGCAATACGAGAATGAAGTGGTTATTGAGCTTGAAAGTCATACAATATCGTCAAAATTACTTATTGCTGCTGATGGCGCTAATAGTAAGGTTCGAACCTTAGCTAATATTGGTGTTACAGGTTGGGATTACGGCCAATCAGCCATGCTTATTAACGTAGAAACAGAATTAATCCAACAAAATATAACGTGGCAACAGTTTTACGAAACTGGGCCTGTTGCTATGCTTCCGCTTAGCGGTATAAGTGAACTCGGTGGATACGCGTCTTTAGTTTGGTATCATCAAAAAAATGAAATTAAGCGCTTGTCTGCTTTGAGTGATCAGCAACTTGAATTAGAAGTAATGAAGCATTTTCCACAACGATTAGGGAAAATTAAAGTGCTTAATAAAGGAGCGTTTCCATTAACTCGCAAACATGCAAATACTTATCAAAAAAATAGAGTGGTATTACTCGGGGATGCGGCCCATACCATTAATCCTATGGCTGGGCAGGGAGTTAATATAGGCTTTAAAGACGTAAAAGCACTTCAACATGTTATTGCAACAGCGATAGGCAATGGAGAAGTTTGGTCTGATGTAAGTGTAATAGCCCGATATGAAAAGCAAAGAAGAAAAGATAATTTACTTATGATGACAGCTATGGATACTTTATATGCGTCGTTTAGCCATCCTTCAATTATTACTAAGGTCGTCCGAAACCTAGGATTAATAGTAGCAAATAAATCAGGTGTGATTAAAAAGAAAGCGCTAGCGTACGCATGTGGATTATAATTTTTAAGTTTAATAAATATTAAAATTAAGGAAAGGTGTAATAAGATAAGTGTGAATATAATATGAAATGGTACGGGGTGAGAGACTTGAACTCTCACATCTTGCGATACTGGAACCTAAATCCAGCGCGTCTACCAATTCCGCCAACCCCGCGCATAATATAATCTTTTTGGAAATATTAAATTATTCTAGAACTTGAGAAGTGGCAGGGGTAAGAGGATTTGAACCTCTGAATGACGGGATCAAAACCCGCTGCCTTACCGCTTGGCTATACCCCTGCAGAAAAACTCAAATGTAAATTACAATACAACTTTTCTATATGATGGATTTTATAAAGAATCTTCAAAGAAAGTGGCAGGGGTAAGAGGATTTGAACCTCTGAATGACGGGATCAAAACCCGCTGCCTTACCGCTTGGCTATACCCCTGCAATGTAACTTACTTTGCAGCTAACGCTGCTTTGAAATGGTACGGGGTGAGAGACTTGAACTCTCACATCTTGCGATACTGGAACCTAAATCCAGCGCGTCTACCAATTCCGCCAACCCCGCATTTCAAAAATGGTGGCTACACCGGGACTCGAACCTGGGACCCCATCATTATGAGTGATGTGCTCTAACCAACTGAGCTATGTAGCCTAACCAACCTGCCTGAGCAAGTGGCGCGTATTATGCAAATCTCGCTGACCTACGTCAACCGTTTTTTTATAAAAAAAGAGACTTTTTGACTGTTTGAACAAACAGTGTTCGATTTGTCGTTAAACTGCGCACTCTATCTATATATAAATAAGCTATTTTTAAATTTAATGTTTGAAAAACAAACTAACTCATAATGAGGCTCTTAGCATAGCAATATGAGGGATATTGTCTTCTAAATAGATATCTGAAATACGATTAAAGCCATAAGTTTGATAATAGCTTTCTAAATGCGCCTGAGCTGATATTTTTATACTTTCTTCGGGGAAATATCTTTCACACGCCTCTAGTGCTTTTTTCATTAATAGATGGCCTAGCTTTTGCCCTCGGTATTCGGGGGCAATAACAACTCTACCAATACTTGTATAATCAGTATAAGTTGTGCCTTTAGGTAAAATACGTAAATAAGCGGCTATTACATTGTTGTTATTTTTAATTTCATTAAGAGAATAGGAAAAAAGATGGATAGTGTCTGAGTGCCTATCATGTTCATCAAGATCAGGGTAATAACAGGCTTGTTCAACAACAAAAACATCGATACGTAGTTTTAAAATGTCGTACAACTCATCTGTTGTCAGCGATGAGAATGGTTTTGTGAACCATAATAATTGTTGTGGCATAATTTGTAACCTGAGCTTATTAATATTTAATCGTTATGCTTTTAATCATAATTTGCGCAATGTATTAAATAAAGCATTAAGCTAACGTAATTAAACAGCGCAATAAAAAAAGGCACTAAAAAGTGCCTCTCGTTAAATAATAAATAGGTTAGATTATTTATTATGTCTTTTTTGTAATACTTCCATTACTTCAGAAAGCTCTACATTTTGATCTTTTAACAGTACAAGCGTGTGATAAAACAAGTCAGCGCATTCACCTAAAAACTCTTCTTTAGTTTCAGCAAGAGCGGCTATTACTACTTCAACACCTTCTTCCCCCACTTTTTGAGCAACTTTATTTGTACCGCGAGATAATAATTTTGCTGTGTAGCTTTCTTCAATAGGATCGTTAGCACGTTTATCAACAAAGCGTTCTAAGTGGCTTAAAAAGTTTTGTTGGCTAAGTTTCTCTTCAGGGAAACATGACGTTGTATTTAAATGACAAGTAGGGCCATTAGGATTTGCAGCAATGAGTAAACAGTCTTTGTCACAGTCAGCTAATACTTGTTTAACATCTAATGTATTATTCGAACTTTCGCCTTTCATCCATAAGCGTTGTTTAGAACGACTAAAGAAAGTGGCTTTACCTGATTTTAACGTTGCCTCTAAGGCTTCTTGATTCATAAAACCTTGCATTAATACAGCGCCAGTTGCAGCATCTTGAATAATTGCAGGTAATAGGTTGTCCATTTTATCCCAAGCAAGTTCTTGGCTATTTTCTAAAGTAACTAACATGTTTTTTCCTCACAAAGTCGGATCTCAACTTTATTCTGTTTGAGCATCTCTTTTAATTCAGAGATAGGGATGATGCCTTTATGGAAAACACTGGCAGCTAGCGCACCATCAACATCAGCTTGTTGAAATACATCGCTAAAATGCACCATTTCACCAGCACCGCCAGAAGCGATTAAAGGTACATTACAAACAGCGCGTGCTTGCTCAAGTTGTTTTATGTCGTAACCTTTACGCACACCATCTTGGTTCATGCAGTTTAAAACAATTTCACCAGCACCTAGTTCTTGAACTTTTTTGATCCATTCAAACGTAGTCCATGAGGTTTTTTGTGTACGTGATTCATCACCGGTAAATTGATAAACCTGATACTCACCAGTTTCTTCATTAAAGAAGCTGTCTATACCTACTACAACACACTGTTGACCAAACTGATCAGCAAGACGTGAAATTAAGGTTGGGTCCATTAAAGCCGGAGAGTTAATACTAATTTTATCAGCACCCATTTTTAATATTTGTTGTGCGTCAGCTTCAGTTTTAATACCGCCAGCGACACAAAAAGGAATATCAATAACTTGTGCTATACGGGTAACCCAGCTTTTATCGACAACACGACCGTCGGCGCTTGCGGTAATATCGTAAAATACGAGTTCGTCAGCACCTGCTTTTGCGTATTGTTCAGCTAGGGGAACAATATCACCGATAATTTCATGGTTACGGAATTTAACGCCTTTAACTACTTTACCGTCTTTAACATCAAGACAAGGGATTATACGTTTGGCCAGCATGCGATAGCTTCCTCTAAAGTAAACTTACCTTCAAGTAATGAACGACCTAAAATTACGCCGCTAACGCCTGTTGGAATTAAAGCTTTAATATCGTCTAATGAACCAATGCCACCTGATGCTTGCCAATCAAGTTCAGGATACTGTGCACATAATTCAGTGTACATAGTAACGTTTGAACCCGATAGCGTACCGTCTTTACTTATGTCAGTACAAAGTACGTGTTTTAAACCGGCATCTTGATAGTGTTCTAATAACTCTTCTAAGTTAACGCCACTGTCTTTTATCCAGCCGTGAGTAGGTAAGGTTTTATTACCGTTTTCATCAATTTTAACATCAAGTGCTAAAACGATTTTTTCGCCGCCAAATTCCTGTATCCATTGTGCAACTAGTTCAGGTTGTTTAATGGCTAACGAACCGATAACTACGCGGTCAGCGCCTACCGTTAAAAGTTGTTCAACATCTTCTTTAGAACGAACACCGCCACCCACTTGAATGGTCATTTTTTCGTGATTGACTAATGTTTTAAGTAGCGTTAGCTGGCGTTTAGTTGAGTCTTTAGCGCCGTCTAAGTCAACAAAGTGCATTACGGTTGCACCTGCTTGTGAGTATAAATCTTGACGTTCTTTTGCTGTATAGTCGTAATTTGTTTTTTGTTCGTAATCGCCTTGATAAAGTCGAACTACTTGACCATCGATAAGGTCTATTGCTGGGATCATCATGGCTTACATCTCCAAAAAGTTTTTAATAATTTTACTACCGGCATTACCTGAACGTTCAGGGTGAAATTGACAGCCAATAAAGTTGTCTTTAGCAATAGCGGCTGAAAACTCAGTGCCGTATTGGCAAGTAGCCGCAGTAAATTCACCTACAGGTACAGCAAAACTATGTACAAAGTAAAAGTATTCGCCCGTGTTAATACCTTGAAAAACAGGGTGCTCGATTACCGAAGTTAAGGTATTCCAACCCATATGCGGTAAGCGTAAGCCATTAGCTGCAAGTGGTTTTACTTGTGTGGGTATTAGGTTTAAGCAATCAATTATTTCTAACTCGCCAGAAAAATCTCCTTCATGAGAGCTTTCTGTCATTAATTGCATACCTAAACAAAAGCCTAAAACAGGTTGAGTTAAGTTTTGAATCGTAGGGGCTAGATTTTTTTTATGGATGTTAGCCATCGCATGTTTAGCATTACCAACACCGGGTAAAATCACTTTATCAGCAGATTTTATAATTTCAACATCATCTGTAATGAGCGCTTTTAAACCTATGCGCTCAACAGCAAATTGTACTGAAGATAAGTTGGCACAACCGGTATCAACAATAACGTTTAGTTTTGAATTACTGCTCGACATTACAATGAACCTTTTGAGCTAGGTAAAACATCGCCTTTTACTTCAATTGCTTGACGTAATGCGCGGCCAAATACTTTAAATAAACTTTCTACTTGATGATGACTGTTACCGTCACTTGTTGATAAATGTAACGTAACAGCCATAGCTTGCGATAACGAATGGAAGAAGTGATGTACCATTTGTGTAGACATACCACCTACCATTTCGGTGCTAAAGTTTGCGTTAAACTCTAACCAAGGGCGACCTGAAATATCTAAGCTACATTCTGCACGGCATTCGTCCATAGGTAATACAAAACCAAAACGGCCAATACCGCGTTTATCGCCTAGCGCTTCTTTTAAAGCTTGGCCTAAAGCAAGGCCAGTATCTTCAACGCTGTGATGATCATCAATATGGTAATCACCATCTACTTTAACAATCATTGAAAATCCCGCATGGGTAGATATTTGATCTAACATGTGGTCAAAAAAGCCAAGGCCTGTATTAATTTCTGAAGCGCCTACTTTATCTAAGTTTATTTCAATATTAATGTCGGTTTCTTTAGTGGTACGAGTTACTTTAGAAGTACGTGCTTTAACAAGTAACTGCTCAGCAATGTCGTTCCAATTTAGGGTTTCAGGATTATATTGAATACCTGTAATCCCCATATTTTCAGCTAATTGAATGTCAGTAATTCTGTCACCAATAACAAAAGAGTTAGCAAAGTTAACTTTACCTTGTTGTAAGTACTCGCTTACCATACCTAGTTTAGGTTTACGGCAAGAGCAGTTGTCTGAATCAAAGTGAGGACATAATAAAACGTCATCAAAAATAACACCTTGAGAAGCGAAAATATCCATCATCTTGTTATGAGGTAAATCAAAGTCGCTTTGTGGGTAGCTGTCGGTACCTAAGCCATCTTGGTTTGATACCATTACTAAGCGATAACCTTTGCTTTGTAATTTTAGTAAAACAGGAATTACATTAGGTTCAAAAACAAGCTTTTCTAAGGTATCTACTTGTTTGTCGCTGATCGGTTCTTCAATTAAGGTGCCATCGCGATCAATAAATAATATGTTTTGCTGTGCCATTTTATTTCTCTGTAGTTTGCTTGTTTAAGATTTTAAGTTAGAAAATGCTGTTTCAATAACTTGTTTTAATGAAGCTAATTCTGACTTACTGCCAATACTAATACGTAAACAATCGGCTAGTTGCGGTTGTTTAGATTGATCTCTAATTAATATGTTTTCTGCTAAAAGTGCTTCAAAAACAAAAGCTTTATGAGGTGTTTTAAATAACACAAAGTTTGCATCCGTTGGAAAAACTTGAGTACACCATTGTTGTGCTTTTAACCAAGTAGACAATTCTTTAGCAAGCGTGTTAGTCGATTTAACACGTTCGGTCATTACCGTTAAGTTATCACCTTTTAACGCTTTACTTGCTATTTCTGCAACAGGTGCTGAAATAGGGTAAGGCGCAATCACTTTACTTAACATCGCAATAACATCACTATTTGCTAAAGTAAATCCGCAGCGTAAACCAGCTAATGCAAAAGCTTTAGATAAGGTTCTTAAAACAATTAAATTATCGTACTGAGGTAACCAGCTAGCAACCGACTTATCTGCACTAAATTCGATATAAGCTTCATCAACAACTACCATAGCGGTGTCTTTAAATAGCTCAAGTACTTCTTTAATTTGTGCGTGAGGTAATAAATTACCTGTAGGATTGCCCGGCGAACATAAAAACACAACTTTTGCATTACCCACTTGTTGCTTTAGCGCGTTAATATCTAATTCGTTGATACCTGTTTCACTTTGCAAAGGTACTCTAACAATACCTGCACCGTGATTTTCTGCACTAATGGCATACATACCATATGTTGGTGGGCAAATAAGAATGCTGTCTTCATACGCTTTACAAAACGTACGAATAATTAATTCAATACCTTCATCTGCACCACGTGTTGCAAGTATATTGCTTTTAGGCTGTTGGCTATATTCACTGTAGGCGTTTATTAATGAGTCAGGTTGAAAGTCAGGGTAACGATTTATACAGTCAGCGCTGATCTCATAATTTCCTAATCCTGCAGCTTCGTTAGCGTTTAACCATGTTTTATTGTTAAATTCACCATTACCAGCATGTAAGCGACGAGCTGACTCATAGGGGATCATGTCTACCAGTTCAGCTCTAGCGAGCTTGTTTACTATTGAGGGTACGGTTGAACTAGAATTACTCATATTACTTTGCATCCTCTAAACGAATAGTGACAGCACGTTGGTGAGCATCTAATCCTTCAGCATCAGTCAATTCGATAATACATTCAGCTAAACTTGCTAAACCAGAGCGTGTAATTTCTTGTACAGTAAAACGTCGTGAAAAATCGGCTAAAGATAAGCTGCTTACCACTTTTGAATAACCATAAGTAGGTAATACGTGGTTTGTACCACTTGCATAATCACCAGCAGATTCTGGTGTAAAAGCACCTACAAAAATAGAACCTGCATTACGTAACTTACTTACTAAGCTACTCGCGTTATCGGTTTGTACAATTAAATGTTCTGGACCATATTCGTTCGATACTTCAACCGCTTGTTCAATAGACGTTGTTAAAATTAAACGACAGTGTTCAAGAGCGGCGGTAGCTATATTGCAACGGCTTAATAAAGCCACTTGCTTTTGTAATTCAACATCTACAGCGCTTAATAAACTTTCGCTGTTTGACACTAAAATAACTTGGCTGTCTGGACCATGCTCTGCTTGAGATAATAGATCTGATGCGATAAAAGCAGGGTTACTGTTTTCGTCACCAATCACTAATACTTCAGAAGGGCCAGCAGGCATATCAATGGCAAAACCAGCGACTTGTTGAGACAGCTGCTTTTTAGCTTCAGTTACAAATTTATTGCCTGGGCCAAACACTTTATTCACCGACTTAATGGTTTCAGTACCAAAAGCTAACGCGGCACAAGCTTGTGCGCCACCCACTGTGTATATTTCGGTAATGCCACATAAATTTGCAGCAGCTAAAATTTCGTTAGCTAATTTACCATCTTTGTCTGGTGGGCATACTAATACTGATCTTTTACAACCGGCAATTTGTGATGGTACACCTAGCATTAATACCGTTGAAGGTAATGGCGCACTGCCTGCAGGTATATATAAACCAACACTTTCAATGGCTTCAGATTTTAAAACACAGTTAACGCCGGGGGTTGTTTCAACGGCAATATCTTGATGTTTTTGTGCTTCGTGAAAACGTTTAATTTGACCATAAGCCGTTTCAATCGCTTTTAAGCGTTTTGGTGAAAGTGCTTTTACAGCGGCTTCTAATTGCTCTTGAGAAACGGTTAAGGTTTTTAATGCAATACCATCGAACTTTTCAGTTAAATTGTATAATGCTTTATCACCTTGTGTTTTCACCAAATCAAGAATACTCGCTACTTGCTCTGATAGCGTGGCACTATCAGCAATAGCAGGGCGTGCTAACGTGTCTTGTTTAGCTTTTTCGTCGAGTAACGACCAATTAACTATAGGGTATTTCATTGTTTAGCCCATCATCTTTTCAATTGGCATAACAAGAATTGAGTGACAACCTAAGGCTTTTAATTCTTCCATTGTTTCCCAGAAAAATGTTTCTGTAGCAACAACGTGAACGGCAACCATGTCTTCGCGGCCCGCTAAAGGTAAAATTGTTGGTGTTTCAGTTCCCGGCATTAAAGTGCTTACTTCAGCAATTTTGTCTTTAGGTGCGTGTAGCATAATGTATTTGCTTTCTTTAGCTTTCATTACGCCGTGTATACGTGGCAATAAGGTATCTAAAATAGCTTGTTTTTCTGGGTTTAAGGTATCTGCACGTTGTATTAATGAGGCTTTTGAACGAAATACTTCAGCAACTTCTTTTAATCCGTTGGCTTCTAAAGTAGCGCCTGTTGACACTAAATCACAAATACCGTCAGCTAAACCTACACGAGGAGCTACTTCCACCGAACCTTTTAATAAACAAAACTCTACGTTAATACCGTTTTCTTTGGCAAAACGAGTTAATAATTGTGGGTAGGTTGTTGCAAATCGTAAACCGTCTAAACATTTAAGGCCGGTATATTCAAACTCTTCAGGCATAGCGATAGAAAAACGACAGCCACCAAAATCTAATGGTGTTGTACGAATGTATTCATTTTTGCTGCCAATTAAAGCACGTGCTAATTCTTCTTCTTCAAGCGTGTTGTCACCAACAATACCTAAATCACATACGCCATCCATAATTAATCCTGGGATGTCGCTGCTTCTTACACGCATAATATCAATAGGCATATTAGCAACATGAGCGAGTAATCTTCTATCTGTAACGTTGATTTTTAAACCACAACGTTTAAATAGAGCTTGTGTATCGTCGCTAAGACGACCTGATTTTTGCATTGCTATGCGTAAACGTGTTTCAGTTGTCATGCTTAATGTCCTATTAATTTTAAAATTTTAAATTTGATCATTCTTGTTTCGTTAAGCTGATAGAGCTAAACGTAAAAACCCCCGAGAGAGATGACTCTTTCGGGGGTTTTAGAAAATTCTATATTTCGATTACCACTGAAAGGTCACAGCCCCTCAGCGAATAAACCTGAGCAGCTAATCCGTATGGTGATGATGATGTAAGTTCAGGTTTAAATTCATTATTTTCTCGTTTTGGAAAACGTGTCGTTTTCTGTTTAATATTCATTACGTAGAAATTTCAGTACAGAAATATTTTTAATCTGTTTAATGGAGCGTACAATACTGTTTATTTGCTTTTAGGGCAAGTATTTCTTAACTATTTAATATGAAATATTGATCTAAGATAGTAAAGGTTTTCTCTTACAAGCCGATAATAGAGCTATTAGTATTTAATGTTAAATTGCGGAGGGCAGCATGATGGATATTTTTACCACTCAGTTGAGGCGTGTTGTTCAAACGCCAATAAAACCTGCAAACTCTAAAGTTAAGGGACCAGCTAAAGAACCAGCAACAGCTGAATTAACAGAAGATTTTGATCACTTAGAACAGCATGCTGATAAGCATAAGCTTGAAAAAAGTGATGCTGAAGAAGAAACGCCTGATAGCGTTGATTCTAAGCAGGGTGAAGATAAACCTCCACATTTAGATATATATGTGTGATTAAGTATTTCTCCGCGGTGATTTTTACTTCAACGCTATTTTTTCTCCTTCATTTCCTTATAATAGAACGCAATTAACTTAATCTAAAAGAATCCTGCTGTAGATGACTCCTGTTGAGCATGCTTTTTCTGAAAATGGCGCATTAGCTAGCGCTATTTCAGGCTTTTCACCACGCCAAGCCCAAACTGATATGGCCATTGAAGTGGCTAATTCAATTAAAAATAAGTCATCGCTAATTGTGGAGGCTGGAACAGGTACAGGTAAAACTTTTGCTTATTTAATTCCTGCACTCATTGCTAATAAAGAAGCTGCTGCGAAAGAAGAACCTCAAAAAAAGATCATTGTTTCAACCGGGACTAAAAACCTGCAAGAACAGTTATTTCATAAAGATTTACCTCTTATTAAAAAGTCTCTTGCGACTCAGGCACAAGTTGCTTTGTTGAAAGGTCGCGCTAACTATTTATGTATTTATCGACTTGATCAATATAAAGAATCGCGAGGGCAGTTAGATGCCGAAAGTTTAGCTGATTTTGTAAAAGTAAGAGAATGGGCAAATGTTACTCATACGGGGGATACGGGCGAACTGGTTAATGTTATTGAAAACTCTCCGGTATTTCCTTTTGTTACCAGCACTGTCGATAATTGTTTAGCAAAAGATTGTCCTAATATTGAAGATTGTTATTTAGTCAAAGCACGACAAAAAGCGATTGATGCTGATTTGGTTGTGGTGAATCATCATTTGTTTTTTGCTGACATGGCATTAAAAGATAGCGGCTTTGGTGAGCTAATTCCTAAAGCTGATATTATGATTTTTGATGAAGCCCATCAAATAGCCGATATTGCGAGTGAGTATTTTGGTGAGGCATTTTCAACTCGCCAATTATTAGACTTATGTACCGATGTTATTCAGGTTTATAAAACTAGCTTAACGGATGTTAAACAATTAGGAAAAGCGGCTGAAAAGCTATTAAAAACAAGCCAAGAATTTAGGCTGTTATTTAATTATGATCCTGAACGGGGAAACTGGCGAGAAAAGCATAACCAAAAACGCTTTGGTCAAGCATTCGCCTCGTTAAAAGTAGATTTAGATTTTTTGTATCAGGTGATCAAATTGTGTGTATCGCGTAATGAAGCGATTGATCATTGTTTTGAACGCGCCGTTAATTTATTAGCACAGTACGATATTATGGTAGATGTTGATGCTTTAGGCATGAGCTTTTGGTATGAAACAACACCTCGACATGTTGTGCTTCATAAAACGCCATTATCTGTTGCTGATAAATTTAGTGAGTACGTTAAAGAGTCAGGTGCTGGTTGGATATTTACATCAGCAACGCTGGCGGTAGATGGAAAATTTGAACATTTTGCTCAGCATTTAGGCTTAACTAGCGCTAATCATTTATTACTGGAAAGCCCTTTTGATTACGAACAACAATCACAACTTGTTGTGCCGCGTTATTTACCTGAAGCTAATGATAAAAGCCGTGCAAATGCGTTAGCAAATATTGCTTTACCGTTAATTGAAGCAAGCCAAGGTGCCTGTTTTATGTTGTTTACTAGTTATCGCGTAATGCATCAAGTTGCTGAACTGCTTTCAGAGCAAATAGAAAACCCGTTGTTAGTACAAGGGCAAATGGGGAAAAGAAAATTACTTGAAGAATTTATTGAACAAAAACACGCAGTTTTATTAGCTACAGCAAGTTTTTGGGAAGGTATCGATGTAAGAGGGAGCAGCTTAACTTGTGTTATTATTGATAAGTTACCTTTTGCTTCGCCAGATGATCCCTTATTACAAGCAAGAAGTGAAGATGTAAAACGCCGTGGTGGCGAACCTTTTTCGCAAATACAACTACCTCAAGCGGTTATTGCTTTAAAGCAAGGAGTAGGGCGCTTAATACGAGATGTAAGCGACCAAGGTGTTTTGGTTATTTGCGACAATAGACTCGTTAATAAACCGTACGGGGAAGTGTTTTTAAATAGTTTACCTGCGATGAAGCGCACACGAAATATTGAACAAGCAGCTACATTTTTAAAAAGCTTGAACAATAATACAGAAGAACAAAAGTTAGAAACAGAGACAAAACTTACATGAGTAAAGCAAATTATTTAGTTATTGATGCATCAACAGAAGCGTGTTCAGTAGCTCTACAGTATCAAGGTAATATCACCAGTTTATATGAGTTATGTCCGCAATCTCATAGCTTACGTTTATTGCCTATGATAGATGAACTATTAAAAAGTGCCGAGTGTTCTTTAGATAAATTAGACGGAATTATTTACGGTCAAGGTCCAGGGAGTTTTACTGGAGTACGTATAGGTATTGGCGTAACACAAGGTTTAGCTTTTTCAGCTGAATTACCTGTCGTCGGTGTATCTACTTTGCAGGCTATGGCGCAACAAGCCTTAACTACTTATGGTGAAACTCGTGTTATTTCAGCGATTGACGCGCGTATGAGTGAAGTTTATACAGGCTATTACGAAGCTGACGACAATAATATTATGCAACCTAAAACTGCAGAACGTGTATTACCACCAGCTACGGTTAAACAATATTATATCGATACGGTAAGTCTTGATATGAATAACTTACCTTATGGTGTAGGTACCGGTTGGGAAGCTTACAAGGCCGATCTTGAACAATTAAAACATAATGAAGGCGAACCCGAACTGTTATTCCCCCATGCTCAAGCTATGTTACTTATTGGCGCAGTGGCTTTTAGTCAAAATAAAGGTGTCGCTGCAGAAAACGCTCAACCTGTTTATGTGCGAGATACCGTCTCATGGAAGAAATTACCGGGTAAATAGTCTATAATTTATACTTTACAGAAATCTCAATCGTAATTTTATTGCTGTGGCGCTTATAAAATCAGCTAAAATAAATTTAGTTTTAACCTTTATCATTATTTGTTAAATTACACTTATGAACATAAATGACTCAACATATTCAAACCAAGCTTTACGTGCCGCACAAGGTACACAAGGTGTTGGTAAAGCTAATCAACAGGGGAATGTAAAGCCTGTTGTAGCGCCTATTGATGAAAATAATCAAAGTAGTAAAAGCAAAAATTTAGAGAAAGATAAATCACGGTTTGATGTTAGTGAAGAAGCTATTGCACTACTTGAACAACAAGCCGAGCTAAATTCAGCTCAATCAGGCACAGGTATTGTGGTTCGAGGAGAAAACTCCTCAACCAATAATTCAGCAAGTGATCAACAACAATCTAAAAGCTCTCAGTACGATAAACCTTCTCAGCAAAACCTTTCAGCAGTTGCAGCCTATCAATCGGTTGATAACATTGCTCAGAGAGAAAACATAAAACAATTCTTTGGCGTTAATCTATTTGCCTAATATTCAAAAAAGTTCGGTTGGTTTTTTAAATAGACACCAGTTTTGGCTGTTTATTATTGCCGCAATTATATTTATTCAAATCCCTATTATTTCAGTCCCTTTTAAATGGTTAGAAAGCTATTTTCATGAAATTAGTCACGGCCTTGCTGCTTTAATTACGGGGGGAAGTGTTGTTCAAATAGAGCTGTTTCCTAATGGTGCGGGTTTATGTACAACTCGTGGTGGCTTTACCTTATTAATCAGCTTTATGGGCTATGCTGGCGCAATTATGTGGGGCTTTTTAATTTATTCAATTGCATCTATTAATCAAAAAGTGGCAAAAATTGTTACTGGATTAATTATTGCGCTTATTGTGTGTTCTCTCATTTTTTGGGTACGAGATTTATTAACCTTATTTATTTTGTTAGTGGTGCTGGGGATTTTTTTCTTACAATTTAAATTACCAAAATTAGGTTATTTACAAAAATTATTAAAATTTACCGGTATTATGGTGTTATTAAATAGCTTGTTAAGCCCATTGTATTTGCTAGACGGACGCTCTCTTGGTGATGGTGCTCGTTTAGCAGAAATAACATTTATTCCTGAACTTATTTGGGTAATAATCTGGTCTGTTATGGCTATATTGAGTTTATTTACCTTAAGTAAGCGATCTAAATTTACCGTAAGATAGACATCACAATCTATTGTCAGTAGATTGTAATTAAATTGCAGTTAACTTGTAATAAGTAAAGCATAGGAGATTCATCATGACAAAATACTGGCTTATATCATGCGTTTTATTATGTACAGCATGTGCGTCTGTACCTAAAAAATTAGAGTTGCCCGAAAACACCAAAACAGTAGAATTCTCAAGTGCAAAATCACCTACTGCTAGTATTATTGGTGAAAAAGCACGTTGGGGTGGTGTTATTGCATCTGTAAAGAATAATGCTGACAATACCATGTTAGAAATTGTTAATTTTCCGCTAACCTATAATTTACGACCGAAGAAAGGTGATGAAACTCCTGGTCGTTTTAGGCTATATTTTAAAGGTTTACTTGATCCTGTAATTTATAAAGAAGGACGAAGTATTACTGCTGTAGGTACAGTAGCTGAACTTGAAAGTGGTCAAATAGGTGAACATAAATATGATTTTCCTGTGTTAAAAGACGCAAGCGTTCATTTATGGAAAAATATCCAACGTGTTGATATTAATTTACGTCAGTCACCACACTATTATCACAACGACCCATATTACTGGTCAGGCTCACATATTAATTATAATCGTCCTATTGTTATTCGTTCGTCAAGCTCAAGTAATAAGCAATCGACTAAATCGATTATGCCGCCAGTCAAAAAACGATAACCATACGTAAATTAGATGAAAATCCCTTCAGAAAGTATTGAAGAGGCTGTTTTTAAAACAGCCTCTTCTCAAATTAGCGCACTTACCATTAATAAAAATTCAAATAATATAATACTTTGCCTACATGGCTGGTTAGATAATGCGGCTAGTTTTACGCCATTATTTGAGTATTTAGACGTTAAAGATGACTTTAATGTTATTGCAATTGATTTACCTGGCCATGGTGCTTCTTCACACAAAAGTGTTGATGCTCATTATCATTTTATTGATTGGGTATATGATATTTTGGCGTTATTTGAATCTAACAAGTGGACTAACGTTCATATTGTAGGTCATTCAATGGGGGGAATGATTGCTTCAGCTTTTGCTGCAGCGTTTCCAGAAAAAGTAAAATCTTTAACTTTAATCGATTCTATTGGCTTTATTTACGGAGATGAGGCAGAAAGTACCTCAGTATTGCGTAAAGGTATGCTAAGTCGAATTAAAGCGAGCTCAGCTCCCACTATTAACAGAAAATCATCAACTTTATCATTAGACATAGCAGTAAGAGCAAGAGTGCTTATCTCAGATCTTGAGTATCGCCATGCTGAACTTATTGTTTCTCGCAATTTGCTGTATACAAAAGGGCAATGGTCATGGCGTTCAGATCGTAAATTAAATACTATATCTCCTTATCGTTTAAGTTTAACTCAATGCAAACAAATCATTTCTGATATTAAAATACCGGTGCAAGTGATTTATGGTAGTAAAGGGTTAGACTTTGTTAGAAAAGGAATAGAACTGTTTTGCCCTTTAATGCCTTGTAAAAAAATAGTTGAGCTTGAAGGTGGACATCATGTTCATATGGAAAAACCTAAAGAAACAGCTAAGCTTATTAGTGAGTTTGTTACATCAATTTAGTCTTTTAAAATGAAAGGTCTTCTGCTGAAGTGGAGCTAAAATTAGAGTAAATAAGCACATATTCTCTAATTTAACGGGTATTTTTGAATAAGATGATAAATTAACTGGAATGACCAGTTAATATTTGATAAAACTTATTTTCATCAAATCTACATAAAAAATATTACTATAATAGGGTGAACATCGTGAGCAAAATTTGGCTTGAAAAAAGTTATCCTCCTAATCTTCCATTTGAAATAGATCCTGATAAATATTCATCATTGGTACAAATGTTTAATAAGTACTGTGGTATTTATACTGATCGCACAGCATTCATTAATATGGGATCTGAAATATCGTATAGCGAGTTAGCTTCACAAGCTGAAGCGTTTGCTGCTTATTTGCAGCAAGATCTGGGCTTAGTAAAAGGCGATAAATTTGCCATCATGGTTCCTAACACGCTGCAATATCCTATCGCGTTATTTGGTGCCTTAATGGCTGGTTTAACGGTTGTTAATGTTAATCCTTTATATACTGCTCGCGAACTAGAGCATCAATTAAAAGACTCAGATACCAAAGCTATACTCATTATTGAAAACTTTGCGAGTACCTTAGCTAAAGTTATCGATAAAACCGATGTAAAACACGTTATTTTAACTTCGTTAGGTGACCGTTTGGGCTTAGTTAAAGGGGCTGTGGTTAACTTTGCCGTTAAATACGTTAAAAAAATGGTACCTGCTTTTAAACTTTCTAATACTATTCGTTTTAATGCCGTATTAACTGAAGGCGCGAAAAGAACATTTAAACCTGTAGATATTACTGGACAAGACTTAGCTTTTTTACAGTACACAGGAGGAACAACAGGTGTTTCAAAAGGAGCTATGCTTACACACCGTAATATGGTGGCAAATTTAGAACAAGCTAAAGCTGCTATCAAACCATTGCTTGATGAGGGAGGTGAAATTATTGTTACTGCACTTCCTCTTTATCATATTTTCGCTTTAACGGCTAATTGCTTAACGTTTGTAACACTTGGTGGAACTAACTTGTTGATTACCAACCCCAGAGATATGGCGGGTTTTGTAAAAGAATTAGCTAAATACCCTTTTAGTGCTATTACAGGGGTAAATACTTTATTTAATGGTCTTATTAACACACCAGGATTTAAAGATTTAGACTTTAGCCATTTAAAAATGGCGCTTGGCGGAGGTATGGCTGTGCAACGACCTGTAGCTGAAAAGTGGCAACAAATTACATCTATTTTATTGTTAGAAGGTTATGGTTTAACTGAATGTGCACCTTTAGTTACTTTAAGTCCATACACGCAAACTGAATACAATGGCACTATTGGCTTACCTGCTCCGTCTACCGATATAAAAATTATGGATGAAAATGGTGTAGAAGTTGCTGTAGGTGAACCTGGTGAAATGTGGGTGAAAGGTCCACAAGTCATGGCAGGTTATTATAAACGTGACGATGCGACTAACGAAATATTGAAAGACGATTGGTTGGCCACAGGTGATGTAGCTTGTATGGATGAAAATGGCTATTTTAAAATAGTTGATCGTAAAAAAGATATGATTATTGTTTCGGGGTTTAATGTTTTTCCTAATGAAATTGAAGAAGTTGTGATGATGCACGAAGGTGTTCTTGAGGTTGCAGCGATTGGAGTAACTGACGATAGTTGTGGTGAGATTGTTAAAATATTTGTGGCATTGAAAGATAAAAGTGTCACAGAAAAAGAGCTTATTGCCCATTGTCGTGAAAACCTAACCAATTATAAAGTCCCTAAATTAGTTGAGTTTCGCGATGAATTACCAAAATCTAACGTAGGTAAAATTTTAAGAAGAGAATTACGTTAATTTTTTTGCTGTATATACCCCTTACCGATCAAGAGGCTATTTCAGAGTGTTTCTTCGGAGGTTCTAAAAACAGTTTATGCTTCGTTATTAACTTTAGTCAGGTTCTTACATGGATGTAGACCTTAGATTTAGTTTGGCACGTGAAATCTGTGCCTATATTGTTTTAAGTTCTCATTGAAACCTGCATCTTGAATGGTTACATAACACTACATAGTATTTTTGTTTACACTAAGTCGCTAGCAATATAACTAAGGATATAGGTTGACTGACGTTAGGGGAATACTTAACCTCAGCTCGGGATAAGCAAAGTTACTCAACAAGCTATTTTTACGCCTAAATTCGCCTTGTTATACACAAAAATATCAATGTTGAGAGACTAATATAGCTTAGGAAAATAATGGTGTGTATTAAGTTTTTGATAAATAGGGTTTTAACTCATTCGCTAACATTCATTAACCCGAATTGAGGTTAGTTAATCAGCTGAATTATTAGTATCAATTCAGCTGATTTATTTATAAATAGATGGAGCGGATGATTAAGTTCTGTTTAACAGATAAAATTTACGTCTAAAAACCACACTGTTTTCCTTGGTTTTTCTCTTTTAACCATTCTTGTAATGGCGCAAAATAATCTAAAACAGCGGTAGCATCCATTTGCTCAGTACCAGTTAATACTTTGTAGGCTTCTTGCCACGGTTTACTCGCACCCATTTCTAATACGGTATTTAACGCAGCGCCAGCTTCTTTACTATCGTAGATTGAGCAACGGTGAATGGGGTCGGTATTACCTGATATTTCACATAGGGCTTTATGAAATTCAAATTGCTGAATATGCGCTAAAAAATAACGTGAGTAGGGTGTTCCACCGGGTATATGGTATTTAGCGCCCGGATCAAAGGCATTTTTATCGCGTTCAACGGGAGCTGCAACACCTTGGTATTTCTCACGTAATTCCCACCAAGCGGTGTTGTAGTTTTCAGGAGTAATTTCGCCTGAATACACTTTCCAACGCCATTTATCAACTAATAAACCAAAGGGAATAAAAGCGACTTTATCTAGCGCCATCTTAAGTAACAATCCAATATCTTTAGATTCATCAGGGATGGTATCGATTAAAGCAATCTTTTTTAAGTATTTAGGTGTTACAGAGAGCGCTATAGTATCGCCAATCGCCTCATGAAATCCGTCATTTGCACTACCTTGATAATACTTCGATTGATTTTTATATGCGCGTTGGTAAAAGTTGTGTCCAAGTTCGTGATGAATTACCGCAAATTCTTCACCTGTTTTTTGAATACACATTTTAATACGTATATCGTCTTTAGAGTCTAAGTTCCAAGCGGAAGCATGGCAGATAACATCTCTGTCTTTCGGTTTAGTAAATAATGAACGTGACCAAAAGGTTTCTGGTAAAGGATCAAAGCCTAGAGAAGTAAAGAACTTTTCAGCACCTTTTACCATTTTTATTTCATCGTAGTTTTTCTTTTCAAGTTGTTCTGTTAAATCGTATCCAGGGTCGGCATCTTTAGGTGCAACTAAGTCGTAAATATTACCCCAAGATTGTGCCCACATATTTCCTAATAAGTGGGCTGGAATCGGCTTGTTTTGAGGCACTTTATCTTCGCCATATTCCTTACCTAATTCAGTTCTAACATAACAATGCAAATCATCGTATAAAGGTTTTATTTGTCCCCATAAACGATCAAGTTCTTTAGAAAAATCGTCAGCAGGCATATCGTATTTAGAGCGCCACATAACACCTAAGTCTTTATAACCTAAACTTCTCGCGCCTTCATTACCTAGCTCAGCTTGTTTAACGTATAAAGGTTTCATTGCTGGGCTGATGGTTCTCCAACCTTCCCATAGCTCTAATAATTCATCATAATTGCGAGAGGTAGCCATTGTAGCTGTCATCTCACCTAAATTAAGTGTTTGTCCTGCTTTATTCGTGTAAGTACCTTTACCGTACATTCCATTTAACTGCGAACCTAGTTGGGCTAATTTAGCTGACTTTTCTGGATCTTGTGGAGCAGGCATCACTAAGCCGAGCTTTAGCATATCTAGTTTTCTTTTTTGATCAGCAGAAACATTTACGTTATCAAATTTAGCTGCTTCTATCGCATATTTAACACTCGCTTCTGTTGTTTTTTGGCTAACTCTTGCAGATAAAGCTTCAGTATCTTCAGTGATAAAATTGCTATAAATCCACTCAGCTTGATTAGCTTCTATGCCTAGTTTTATTAAATCTTGCTCTGTGTTATTCAAAAAAGTTTCGGCATCTTTTGCTGTTAATGCTTGATTGGCTTCTTGAGGCGTTGGAGATGTTGACTTAACTGAAGCTTCTCCCATACAGCCGTATAATGTCGTAGACATAACGATTGCAATGGTTGATAGCGTAAATGATTTGTTCATTTTTATAGCGCTCTTTATTTTTAAAATTATACATGCAGTATATGAAAATATGTTTTGTAGTAAATTAAAATAGTATGAAAAGGGGATTTTCTAAGTTAAATGGTGTTCTATAATGAGATTATTATTAATAAAACAGAAATTTATTTTTGAGCAACCATAATCCTTTTTATATGGACGACCATTATTACAAAGCATTTCCTTGAATTGATATCGCTCAAGTGTGCTGAAATACGTATCTTGAGTGGTAACGGGTATATTAAAGCTATAATATAATGTTGCAGTGTTAATAAATGAACAAAAGTATATTTCATGCTACCTTTGTTTCTTCAAAACATTGACCTATGCTAGTGTTATACGATACTTTAAACACCTGTTTAAACTGGTTGTTTGAAAATTCAGTTTACTTATTTCAATAAAAAATTTGATCATATTATGAGTACAAAAAACAAGATATTAGACGCCGCTGAACATTTATTTGCTGTAAATGGCTTTAATGGTACATCGTTAAGAGAAATTACCAGTCAAGCAGAAGTTAATTTAGCTGCTGTAAATTATCATTTCGGTTCTAAAAAAGAGCTAATTAAAGCAGTAATGTCTCGTTATATGAATGAACTGTCTCCTCGTTTAGAAAACACTCTTAAACAAATTTGTGACGACGATAAAAAACCTACCTTAATTGAAGTGTTTTCTGCTTTTGTTGAACCGCTATTGTGGTTAAATCAATTTAAAGAAAACGGTACGAGTAACTTTTTACAATTACTTGGGCGTGGTTATACCGACAGCCAAGGTTTTTTACGTTGGTTTTTAACCACTCAATATCCGGGAGTTATCTCAAATTTTGTTGCCGCGGTTTATAAAGCTTATCCTGAATTGACCGCTGAAGAAGTATTTTGGCGATTACACCTTACTATGGGCACTGTTATATTTACTATGTCTTCAAGCGGCGCTTTAATTGATATTGCTAAAAGTGATTTTGATAAAAATATTGATATTTCAGGTGTTATTCAACAGGTTATTCCTTATATTGCTGCTGGTGTAGCGGCTCCAATTATTCCTTCCAACGCTTGATCAAATCTTCTTAAACAACATTTATACCAAGCTTTAAATGTTGTTTTAATGCGCTTTATCTAGATAAACCTAATGATTTATATTCTTTTAATATTAATCATTTATAATCTCTGTATTCGTATATTACAGTTAGAAGATGGTTTACATGGGCCCTATAATGTTAGATGTACTGGGTACATCGCTCACTCAAGAAGATAAAGAGTTACTGCAACATCCACTTGTTGGTGGCCTTATCTTATTCACGCGTAATTTTGAATCTGTGGAGCAGTTGTCTGATTTAAATAACCAAATACGTAAAGCCGCCAAAAAAGAGTTTCTTATTGCGGTAGATCATGAAGGTGGTCGAGTACAACGTTTTAGAAAAGGTTTTAGTTTGATCCCTGCAATGGGTTCACTTATGGCTAAAACACAGCAAAATTATGCTAAGGCAAAAGAGCTCGCCACACATTGTGGTTACGTTATGGCGACTGAAGTTCAAGCCTGTAATATTGATATTAGCTTCGCTCCTGTTTTAGATGTAAACGGTATTAGTGAAGTGATTGGTGATCGCGCTTTTGATTCTCAACCCGAAGCTATTATTCATTTGGCTAATGCGTTTATTGAAGGTATGCACTTGGCTGGCATGAAGGCTACAGGTAAGCATTTTCCGGGGCATGGTAGTGTTAAAGCTGATTCTCACATTGATTTACCTATTGATTACCGAAAAAGATCTGAAATAGAAGCATTCGATATTTTACCTTTTAAACACCTAATTAAAGCGAATAAAGTGGATGCGTTAATGCCTGCGCATATTATATTTCCTGAAATAGATAGCCAAGCTGTTGGTTTTTCATCGTATTGGTTGCAGAAAATACTACGGGAATCGTTAGAGTTTGAAGGGGTTATTTTCAGTGATGATTTATCTATGGAAGGCGCATCTTGTGTTGGTGGTTATGTAGAACGAGCTGAAGCTGCACAGCAAGCAGGCTGCGATATGTTGTTATTATGTAATAACAGAGAAGGCTGCATTAGCGTGATTGATAACGCGAATATCAATATAAATAAAATCAGTAACCAACGTATTCAGCGTTTATTAAAAAGCACACAACACAGCTTTAAACAATTGGGTCAAAACCCACAATGGAATGAATCTATTAAATTTATAGAGCAGTATACTTAATACCAAGTATCTATTGTTTGTTTTTTATACGACTATTGTTTAAATTAACTATTATTTACTATGAGGACATTAGCTAAAAAATAGCTTGTAAAATTTGAATTTATCACTAAAATTCACCAACTTTTTTTAGCGTATGTGATTTTAAAATGACTAAAGTGATGATAATCGGCGCAGGTGGTGTAGGTAACGTTGTTACACAAAAGTGCGCTCAACAAAATAATGTATTTACCCAAATTGTATTAGCTAGCAGAACGCTAGCTAAATGTCAGGCTATTGCAAATAGCGTAAAAGAAAAAACAGGCGTAACAATTAATACGGCGCAAGTTGATGCTGATAATGTTCCTGAACTTGTTGCATTACTTAAGCAAGAAAAGCCATTCTTAGTGATTAACGTGGCGTTACCTTACCAAGACTTAACCATTATGGACGCTTGTTTAGAAGCCGGCGTACATTACATGGATACTGCAAACTACGAACCATTAGATACCGCTAAATTTGAATATAAATGGCAATGGGCTTATCAAGAAAAATTTCAAAAAGCAGGCTTAACAGCACTTTTAGGGAGTGGTTTTGATCCCGGCGCTACCAACATGTTTACTGCTTATGTTGCTAAACATTACTTTGATGAAATCCATTACCTAGATATTATTGATGTAAATGGTGGCGACCATGGTTACCCGTTTGCCACTAACTTCAATCCTGAAATTAATATTCGTGAAGTTACCGCTGAGTGTCGTCACTTTGAAGATGGTGAGTTTGTAACCACACCCGCTATGAGTAAAAAAGCGAAGTTTACTTGTCCTGATGGTGTTGGTGACTTTGATATTTACCGCATGTATCACGAAGAACTAGAATCGTTAACGGTACATTTTCCTACGTTAAAACGTGCACAGTTTTGGATGAGCTTTTCAGACAACTATCTTAAGCATTTAGAAGTATTAGGTAATGTAGGCATGACAGGTATTGAGCCCATTGAATATGAAGGGCATCAAATTGTACCTATTCAATTATTAGCTAAATTATTACCTGATCCATCAAGCTTAGGGCCAAGAACAAAAGGTAAAACTTGTATTGGTACCGTTGTGCGTGGCTTAAAAGACGGTAAAGAAAAAATAGTTTACTGTTACCAAATTTGTGATCACGAAGCTTGTTATAAAGAGGTAGCCTCTCAAGCTATTTCATATACAACTGGTGTTCCAGCAATGATTGGCGCCAAAATGATGGTTGAAAAAAACTGGTTAACACCAGGCGTTTTCAATATCGAGCAGTTTGATCCGGATCTATTCATGGCCGACATGAATGAATTTGGCTTACCGTGGAAAGTTATCGAGCTTGATCAATTCAACCTTGACCAATAAGTACAGCGTATTATGCAATTTACTGACTTTGCTCAGCTTGACTTAACCCGCTTACCGTCGCCATGTTTTGTGGTAGATGAAATCGCTGTTGAACGTAATTTAAACATATTAAACACCGTTCAACAGCAAAGTGGAGCTAAGGTTCTGCACGCGTTAAAAGCCTTTTCTATGTGGTCGTTAGCGCCGTTAACAAACAAGTACCTTAGTGGTACTTGTTCAAGCGGTTTACACGAAGCTAAATTGGCAAAAGAGTTTTACCATGGCGAAATTCACGTGTATTCAGCTGGCTTTAGTGAAGCTGATATACGTGAGCTAGTCACCTTTGCGCATCATATTGTTTTTAATAGCCCAAGCCAGTTGCTACGTTTTGAAAACATATGCCGCGAAGCGCTAACCACACGAGACGATTTATCGTTTGGTTTACGCATTAATCCACAACATTCAGAAGGCGAAGTTGCTCTTTACGACCCGTGCGCTAAAGGTTCTCGTTTAGGTACACCTGCGTCTGAGTTGGAAAAATATCTTGCGTTACCTGAATTTCAACAAGCGTTCACGCTTATTTCTGGTCTGCATTTTCATACGCTATGCGAACAAGGTTTTTTACCATTACAACGTACTTTAGCGAGTGTTGAGGCTAAATTTTCTCATTTATTTACTACGCTTAAATGGATTAACTTTGGTGGTGGTCATCACATTACCGCACCTGATTATGATACCGAAGGCCTAATTACGTGTATTAAAAGCTTTATGAGTAAATACGCCTTACAAGTATATATTGAACCCGGTGAAGCCGTTGCGATTGGCACAGGTATTTTAAGTTGTGAAGTACTTGATGTGATTTATAACGACTTTCCGCAATTGATTTTAGATACATCTGCTACGTGTCACATGCCTGATACGTTAGAAATGCCATACCGACCTGACATTTCAGGAGCAGGGCAGGCGAATGAAAAACCGCATACCTATCGTTTAGGTGGTTTAACGTGTTTAGCTGGCGATGTAATAAACGACTACAGTTTTGATAAACCTATTCAAGTGGGTCAACGCTTAGTGTTTGAGGATATGGCGCATTACACTATGGTAAAAACTAGTACGTTTAACGGTACGCAATTACCATCAATCGCTATTTGGAATTCAAAAACTGATAAACTAAATGTTGTAAAATCATTTGGTTATGAAGACTTTAAACAACGGTTATCTTAATACATTTAGCTTAGCTTTTATCACAGGGCTTTTATTGATTTTAGCTAAGTTACATAACATTTTCCCTATAATGGCTGCATTATCATGACAAAAAACTATCCTATTTTTCTCGCGTCTGAAATAGAACAATCACCTATCGAACAAGCTGCTTTTTCGGTATTGCCTGTACCTTACGAAAAAACCGTGTCGTACAGTGGCGGAACAGCGCAAGGGCCATTAACTATATTAGAAGCGTCAGAACAACTAGAAACGTGGGACGGAAAATCGAACCCTTCAGCGTTAGGTATTCATACCTGCGATGTGGTTGATTGCACGGTTGACCCAGAGCAAGTGATTGAAAATATCGCCAATGCAGTCACAAAAATACTTAAAGCAGACAGTATTCCCGTAGTTTTAGGTGGCGAGCACACGGTTACTTATGGTGTTATTAAAGGCTATTTGGATGCAGGTATTACAGACTTTGGTGTTGTGCAAATAGATGCACATGCTGACTTACGCGATGCTTACGAAGGCGATAAGCTAAGCCATGCATCCGTAATGAAACGTTTGGTTGATTTAAACATTCCTCTTTATCAATTAGGTATCCGTGCTTTTTGTGAAGAAGAAATAGCAACACGTGAGAAGCACGGTGTTTATTTTCAAGATGCTGACGAGCTCGTACCACAAAATATTCAAAGCATAAACTTGCCTGAAAGCTTTCCTAAAAACGTATTTTTTACGGTAGATATTGACGGAATTGATCCTTCAGTATTCCCTTCTACAGGAACACCCGTACCGGGTGGTTTATCTTGGTATCAAACCCTCAACTTGTTTGAGTCTGTAGCGAAACAACGCAACATTATTGGCTTCGATATTATGGAATATGCGCCGATTGCAGGTTTTCATGCTTACGACTTTTCAGCCGCATTACTTACCTACAAATTGATGGGGATTGTTGAAAGAAACAAATAAGTTTTTAGCAAATACTTAAAGGAATAATGTAACCAATTATTCCTTTATGTTTAACAAGCCATTTAGCTTAATAAATCGTTTATATCCCTTCATTTCAACTTGCAGGTATAGAATAAGCTTCAAAAATGCTATGATAGGCCTTCATCACCGAGCAGTTAACATTCTCTTACCTATTTTCTGCCTATAATTACGGCCATTAACGTTTAACTCAGTAAACTTATTACTCGCTTTACTTAATGAACTTGCACGTACTTATACTCATTCTTCGAAAAACGCTACATCAATAAAGTAAACGTAAATGCTTGATCATTATTATGATTATGTATTTTTTATTTATTGTTGATGATCGTTTTATCAAATAAAAACCATGTTGCTCTCTTGGCGACATACCCCTTATTTTACAGAGCTTTGCTTAGCAAACTCTAATATTCCAAAACTCTTAACATAAGAACAGAGCAGACTCTATCAAACTGGCCTATTGGCGAAGCTTTTATACCCATTTGATTAAATAAGTGATCTACTTTTTCATGAGGAAAAATGAGCAGTTAATTAATCTACTTGGTATTTCATTCGTTTATGACGTCGTATTTATTTTATAACGAGGAACAGTTACATGAGCATACTAAAAGTAGGAGTCATAGGGACTTCAAAAAAAGAAGACGAACGTAGATTTCCTATTCACCCTCGACATTTAAAACGCATTCCTGAAGCACTCCGCAGTCAACTTATATTTGAAGAAGCTTACGGTGAACCTTTCGGTGTTTCAGATGCAGAAATAGCGGATTTAACGGGCGGTATTGCTACACGTCATGAATTATTGGCCGAGGTAGGTACGGTTATTATTGCTAAGCCTGTATTAGCTGATTTAGAAGAACTACGTGAAGGTGGAACATTATGGGGCTATGTACATTGTGTTCAGCAAAAAGACATTACACAGGCGGCTTTAGAGCGTAAACAAACATTAATTGCTTTTGAAGATATGTTTGTTTGGTCGCCAAGTGGTCAAGTTGGGCGTCATACTTTTTATAAAAATAACGAAATGGCAGGGTATTGTGGTGTTTTACATGCGCTGCAATTAAAAGGTATGGATGGTCATTATGGTAATCAACGTAAAATCATTATTTTCGGTTTTGGTGCAGTAAGTCGTGGTGCAATATATGCTTTAAAAGCGCATGGCTTTAGAGATATTACTATTTGTATTCAACGTCCTGATCACGAAGTACGCGAAGAAGTGCTTGATTGTAACTATGTTCGAATTCGCGCTGGAACAGCAGACGAAGCACGCATGATGGTGATAGAACATGACGGAACAGCAAGGCCGCTAACTGAATTAATCAGCGAAGCAGACATTATGGTAAACGGAACTTTTCAAGATACGGCAAACCCCATCGATTTTATTATTGAATCTGAAAAGGCATGCCTTAAACCTAATGGTTTAATTATTGATGTAAGTTGCGATGAAGGTATGGGCTTCTTTTTTGCTAAACCAACAACCTTTAAAGCACCTATGTTTAAGTATGAAACCATTGACTATTACGCGGTAGACCATACACCGAGTTACCTTTGGGAAAGTGCCACACGTTCTATTTCAGCGGCACTTATTGTTTATTTACCTGTGGTATTAGCCGGTCGTGAGCGTTGGTATGAAGACGATACGATTAGAAAAGCGATCAACCTTGATGAGGGCATTATCAAAAACCCTGCTATATTGTCATTTCAAAATCGTGCCACTGATTTTCCGTATGCTTATATTGAATAGATTTTCTTGGGCGTAAGTTTACCCAACAGCTGTGAAGGTAAGTTAATACTCTACAGCTGTATTAGAAAGATAAACATTCAACTATAAAAAAGCCTGTGTTATATAAACACAGGCTCTATTATTTTCTACCCATTATCCTAATTGAAGCAGGGCAATCTTTTATTATCTAGCAATAAACTTAATTTTATATAGCCTTAATTTTGTATCGCTTTGATTTTATACAGTACGGTAAACAGTACAGGTACAACAATTAACGTTAGTATGGTGGCAAAGCCTAAACCAAACATTATTGTTACCGCCATTGACTCAAAAAATACATCGAATAGTAACGGTATCATACCTAAAATAGTGGTTATTGCGGCCATAGCTACAGGTCTTACACGACTTACGGCAGAATCAAATACGGCGTGGTAAGGCTCTTTCCCTTCACTAAGTTCTAGGTTTATTTGGTCAACCAGCACAATGCCATTTTTAATTAACATGCCTGATAAACTTAACAAACCGAGTAATGCCATAAAGCTAAACGGTGCGCCCATTACAAGCAAGCCTGTTGATACACCTATAAGGGCAAGTGGTACGGTAGCCCAAATAACAAGCGGCGCTTTAATTGAATTAAACAGTAAAACAGTAATAGCAAACATAACTAAATAGCCTAAAGGCAGGCCACCAAATAATGCGGCTTGTGCTTTTTTAGAAGACTCATGCTCACCACCCCATTCAAATGAGTAACCTTGAGGTAATGTAATGGCTTCAATTGGCGCTTTAATTCTATTAAATAAACTCGCGGCAGTTTCATCGCCTAAAACATCGTGGTCAGCCATTACGGTAATGGTACGCTTTCTATCGCGTCTCATAATGAGTGAGTCTTCCCAGTCGGTTTCAAAGCCGTTAATAACTTGCATAATAGGTACGTGTTTACCCGACGATGCGCTGTAAACTTGTAGCTCAGGCAAGGTGTCTATGTTTAAGCGTTCTTCTTTTGGCGCGCGAGCTACAATAGGGAGCAACTTAGTGCCTTCGCGATATAAACCAACTTGTTGACCAGAAAAGTTGGTTAACAAGAGTTCGTCTATATCATGCTTACTTACGCCTACACGTCGGCCCATGGCTTCGTTAAATTGAGGGCGAATAACTTTAGTGCGTTCTCGCCAATCATGTCGAATATTAAAAGCTTTACCGTCATCTTTTAATATTTGAGTAGCTTGTATTGCTAAATTTCTGAGTACGTCTGGGTCAGGCCCTGAAAATCGAGCTTCAATTTTTGCATCGGTTGTTGGTCCTATTTCCATCGCTTTGATTTTAGACTGAGCTTGCGGGTAGTTTTCATTCACATAAGTACGTAAATTGCCCATAACCTCTGGTAGTGCTTCTCTATTTTCAACACGAATAATTAGCTGCCCAAAAGCAGCGTACGATTTTTCAGGTGCGTAAGTCAGCATAAAGCGTGGCGCACCACGACCCACGGTAGAGGTTATTTGAGTGACGTTATTTTGTTTTAATAAATACGCTTGAATCGACTCAATATCTTTTTGTGTTTCTCTGATATCTGAACCTTGAAAACGCCAATAATCTAAATAGAACATAGGTGTGTTTGATTTAGGGAAAAACGACTGTTTAACCTGACCAAAACCTATTACAGACATTACAAACAAAGCAAGCATCATAAATAAGGTAATGGCTCTGTGTTTCATGCAAAGTGTTAATAAAGCTTTGTAGCCAGTAAAAATAGCGCCTTTATATGGGTCATCGTTTTGATCGTTTTGCTGAATTTTATCGCCTTCAATATTTTTATTAACTTGGGTTTCTTTAAACATGATATGAGCAAAAAAGGGCGTTAAGGTTATGGCGGTTACCCAGCTCAGCAGTAGTGAAATAAGAAGTACCCAAAATAAACTACCGGCAAATTCACCCGTTGCGTCTGACGATAAACCAATAGGAGCAAATGCAGCAATAGCAATAATGGTTGCACCTAAAAGAGGGAGGTTAGTTTGCGAAGTAATACTTAAAGAGGCTTGTAGCTTGGTTTGACCTTTTTTCATGCCGATGAGAATACCTTCGGTGACGACAATGGCATTATCAACCAGCATACCTAAGGCAATAATTAATGCGCCTAATGATATGCGTTGCAAGTCAATACTAAATAAATTCATAAAAATGAAAGTACCTAATACGGTAAGTAATAATACGATACCAATTAAAACCCCTGTTTTTATGCCCATAAAAATAAGCAGTACAGCAATAACAATAGCAACGGCTTCTATTAAACTTATCATGAAGTTTTGCATTGAATTATCAACTTCAGCGGGTTGGTTATAAACGTTAGCTACCTCTAAACCGATAGGGCGAAAGTTTTCTAATTCGTTAATACGTTCTTCAATGTGCTGACCTATTTCTACTACATTAACGCCTGATGAAAACGATATACCTAGTAATAAAGCTTGTTTATTGTTGTAGTTGGTAATGTGGCTGGGTACTTCTGCATAATCACGGCGAATGCTGGCAACATCACCTAAATAAACGAGCTCAGACGCTCCCGGATTGGAAATAATCAAACCTTCTAGTTCTTTAACGGTTTGAAATTCGCCTGTGGGGTGTAATCGAATATATTCGCTGCCAATTTTAACTTTACCAGAGTTAGATACTTGGTTTTGAGTTTGCAGTAATTGATAAATTCTACTGGAGGGAATACCTAAAGCTGCTAGCTTATTTCGTGTTATTTCAACTACTATTTGCTCTTGTTGTTCACCAGAAACATTAACCTTGCCTACACCTTTAATTAAAACGAGTTCGCGGCGTAAATAGTCAGAATAATCTTTAAGTTCTTCGTACGAGTAACCTTCTCCGCTAATGGCAAGTAGTACGCCAAATACATCCCCAAAATTATCGAGAACTGTAGGCGGATATACACCTGGGGGAAGTTGTGGTGTTAAATCATTAATTTTTCGTCTTAACTCATCCCAAATTTGCTTTAAATCATTTTTACGATAGGTAGGCTTCATTTCTACAACAATTTGAGAAAACCCTGCACTTGAAATAGAGGTAACAAACTTTACATAAGGGAGTTGTTGTATTGCATTTTCAATAGGGTAGCTAACTTCTTCTTCAACTTGGGTAGGTGAAGCGCCTGGGTAAGCCGTAGTTACCATTGCCATTTTTAAGGTAAATTCAGGATCTTCTAAACGTCCTAAACCGTTATAAGCAATAATGCCACCAAACAGTAGTATAAATACAAACATCCAGCTGGTTACGCTGTTTTTTATAGAGTACTCGGTAAGTTTCATTTATAAGCCCTTTTCACGATTCCAAGGACGAACCTGCATGCCTTCAGTTAAAAAGTTACTGCCTGCTGCAATAATTTGGTCACCTGCGCTTAATCCCGAAAGTACTTCAATGCCTGTGCTTTTTACTTCACCTACTTCAACGGCAATTCTATGCACTGTCATGGTGTTTGGGTTAACTTTCCAAACAAACTTTTTCGGGTTATCTAACGGTTTATCTTCAGGAGAAAATACGGCGCTTATTGGTAGAACAAGTTTTTGTGACTCTAGCTGGGTTATTTTAGAAAGGTCTATGCGAATATTGGCCGACATACCGGGTAGGGCATTAAAATCTTTAGGAGTGGGTAAAGAAAAAACAACTTTATAAGTTAGGGTGGAAGGATCCGCTTGTGTGTCCCATTCTTTAACCGTTGCTAAAAACTCTTGATCAGGGTGCGAATCAAAAATAACTGTCGGTTGATGTTGAGAGCCTTTTTTAACACGTGACGCGATGTTTTCAGGCATTTGTATTGAAATGTCAATAATGTCGAGTGTTTGTAAATCTATAATGGTTTGTTTAGCTTGAACGTGGTCAAAGTTTTTAATAAATACTTTAGAAATATTGCCCGAGAAAGGTGCGTGTAAATAGGTATATTCTAAATTATTTTTAGCCACGTTAAGAGACGATAGCGCAACGCCTAAGTTGGCTTTTGCTTCGTCAAAACCTGATTGAGAACCTAGCTTACGCGCTAATAAAAGTTTAGCTTGTTCAAATTGAGATTTAGCTAAATCATATCGCGCTTGTCTGTCGTCAAGTTGCAACTCAAAGTCTGTAGGATCTAATCGTGCGACCACATCGCCTTTTTCAACGGTATTACCGGGTTTTACTGGAAAATCGATAACTTGCCCACTTACTCTAAACGCTAGTTTAGATGTGGCATTTGCTTCAACTTCTCCTGGGAAATTACGTATCGCCTGTTCAGAAGGATCTACCACAGTAAATATTTTAGCTGGGCGAATAAGTTTTTCTTTATTAGGTGTTGGCGTGGAATTATCACAACCAGATATAAGTACTATTGCTGACATAAATAAGGTTGAAATAACGTAGTGAATTTTATGAGCCTTTAAAAACATATGAGCCTCTAGATAATAGATAGGGTAAATCCGTTTTAGTACAACAATTATAGCTTGAGAATATGAATAAAAGTATTGATATAAATTAATTAACTTATTCAATTTAATTTATACTCTTTGATAGCTATTATTTAGAACCGTAAGTAAATGACATTAGATCAAATTAGAACATTATGCCGCATTGTAGAGTGCGGAACTTTGCAAAAAGCCGCATTAAGTTTACATAAAACCCAACCTGCATTGTCTATGGCATTGAAGAAGCTAGAGGCAGAATATGGTTTTCAAATTTTAACTAGAGATAACTACCGATTAACCTTAACCGAAGCTGGCAAGTTGTTTTATCATAAAGCGCAAGAGCTACTGCAATCGGCTTCACAGCTTAATTCTTTAGGGCAACATTTAGGTGAAGGGAACGAAGCTAAAATAAGGCTAGGTTATGACGCTATATGCCCGTTATCGAATATATTATCGGTGTTAAAACGCTGCCAAACTCAATTTCCCTATACTGAAATAGAATTAATTGGCGAGTCTCGTTTTGGTTCTTTAGATTTACTTAAAAAAGAAAAAATTGATTTAGCCATTAGCCCATGGTGGCCAACGCTTTATGCCTTAGGTGGTTTAGAATCGTTACCTATTAGCCACTTCAGTATTATTTTAGTGGCAGCACCTCAATTATTTCCTACTTTTAAAAACATTAATATTAATGACTTAAAACAAGAAGTACATATTAACGTAGAAGAGAGTGATTTGAGCTTTGACACTCACGATCTTATTTTACTTAAAGGTTGCAGACAGTGGCGAACCAAAGACGCTTACACCCTTAAAAATATGCTCGTTGAAGGGTTAGGCTGGGGTTATATTCCTGAATTTATGGTGGCAGAAGAGCTTAAATCAGGCCAACTGATTAAGCTACAACTTGCTGAACTTGAATACAGCATAAGTGGTGAGATACGTTTAATTAAACGACAAGAAACTACATTAGGGCCTGTTTCAAGTATGATTTGGAATGAATTTTCATAAGAGAGAAGGTTTCATCTTAAATCGTTTAGCTTATGCACATTATTTGCACATTTAATTGCTATTCTAGTTTTATGAAATGGTTGCTTGCTCAATAATATTAAGGTTAATTGTTGGTTTATGAATATTCAAAAAAAATTCTTTTTAATATTTTTTGGCTTTAGTTTGGTATTGGTTTTATTCCTTGTTTTACTTATGCAGTGGAGCCTTGGAAAAGGCATGATTGAATACGTTAATACTAAAGAAATAGAAACACTTACACCTGTAGTAAAAGAACTCGCTACAGAATATCAAAAACATGATAATTGGCAGGGAATGAGCGGAAAGCATAACAAATTACGACACTTAATTTCAGAAAGCCTTTCGAACAGTGACTTTTCAACCAGACCACCCGCTTTAGGTTTTCAGCATAAAAGACCTTCGGAGTTACCGCCTCAAGATCGTGAGCATGGCAGAGCAAGAGATGGTTTTCCTTTAGGTGAGCATTTACCGCCACCACCACATTCTTCTGGTAGCGAAGCACATTATGCTTTATTTGACAGTAATAATGTTCTTATTGCAGGCAAGGCTTTCGAAAACTTGGAATACAGCAAGAAAAAGATCCTTGTTAATAATAACACGGTAGGTTTTTTAGCGGTGTCTAAACGTAATCAGTTAACCCAAGGTTACGAGCTAGATTTTATAGAGCAACAACGGCAGTATTTATGGCTGATCGGGATTCTTTTAATGGGGTTAGTTGCTTTAGTTGCTTTACCCTTAGCAAGGCATGTTGTTGAGCCTATTCGCTTAATTACCCGAGGTGTACATAAATTAACGCAGGGAGATTATCAACATCCAATTCATTTGAATCGACAAGACGAACTCGGTGAGCTGAGTCGCGACTATAATGAATTAGCGCTTACCTTATCGGAAAATGAAATAGCGAGAAAACGCTGGTTAGCTAATATCTCTCACGAGTTACGTACGCCTATTGCGATTTTAAGTGGCGAGCTTGAGGCGATGCTTGATGGTATTAGGCCATTAACGCAAAGCAATATTTCTTCTGCAAATGACGAATTGAAACACTTAACACGTCTTATTGAAGACCTACAACAACTCACTAGCGCTGATATTGGCGGCATGCGCTACCGTAAAAAACATGAAAACTTAGTCGAGTTATTACAAAGTGAAGAAGACAAATATCGTAGTTACTTGTCTGATGCTGACATGACATTGAGTGTAGATGTTAAGGATGAAAATATTGCTATTTATGTTGATAAAACAAGGCTGTATCAATTGTTTGAAAACATTATTAATAATGCCATTAAGTATTCAAATGGCACCAAATTTAAAATATCGTTAGGTGTTGAAGCAAAGGCTACAGAGCCCTTAGCGTTTATTACTTTTGAAGATAATGGATGTGGAGTTGACGATAAGCACTTAGGTAACTTATTTGAACATCTATACCGTGTTGAAAATTCTAGAAATCGTAAAACAGGTGGTTCAGGTTTAGGTTTGTCTATATGCCGTCACATTGTTAATGCACATCAAGGTGAAATATTAGCTGAACATTCAAGTTTAGGCGGCTTAGCTATCGTGATTAAATTACCAATTTCCTAAAATAATTAGAGAACGTATATGACAAATTCAATATTGATCGTAGAAGATGAAGTAAAACTTGCAAACTTGTTACACGACTACTTTGAGAATTCAGACTTTATACCTCACTTAATTCATCATGGTGACGAGGTGATACCATGGGTAAAAGAGCATAATCCCAACGTTATTTTACTCGATGTTATGTTACCTGGTAAAAACGGCATTGATCTTTGCAAAGAAATTCGCCAATTTTCAAATATTCCTATTTTAATGGTTACTGCAAAAACCGATGAAATAGATCGTCTTTTAGGGCTAGAGTTAGGCGCTGATGACTATATTTGTAAGCCTTTTAGTTTTAGGGAAGTAGTTGCTAGAGTTAAGGCCGTATTACGAAGAATTCAGCATGTAGATAACAATCTTAATATGTTGCAGCTTGATGAACATCGTTTTACGGTTACGTTGAATCAGCAAGAGGTCACATTAACTTCAGTTGAGTTTCAATTACTGAAGCCTTTAGTGAATAAGCCAGAACGTATTTTTACGCGAACACAGTTGATGGAAAATATGTATTCAGATCACCGTATTGTTAATAATCGTACTATCGATAGTCACATAAAAAAACTACGTAAAAAGCTCTTAAGCATTAGTGATGGTAAAGATTGGATTGAATCAGTATATGGCACAGGTTACCGTTTAGTTTTATAAAAAAACGCTCATTTTAAACTTCCTTTTTTTGTGCACATTGTTTGCAAATTCTCTTGTTATTCTTAGCTTGAAAGTTAAATTAACAAGTACAGGAAATTCTTATGAGCATTTATAACAAATCAATTATTGCAATTACGCTATTAATAGCAGCAACCGCCTCTGTTCAGGCAAATGATACAATGCAAGAAAAAATGGGAGGACATCAACGACCTAGTTTTGAATCGATAGACGCTAACGCAGATGGAGATATTGATCTTGATGAGTTTTCATTACAGGAACTTCCTCATGGTGATCACCAAACGGTGTTTACTAGCATAGACACTGATAATAATGGTGTTATAAGCCAAGAAGAATTTGATAACCATAAACCACCACATCCTAAACATGGAAAAGGCAAGCATCATGATTAATTCAATAAATTCTGGTATGCCAATGCCGCCACCACCACGTTCAGATCAAAAGTTAACAGAAGAGCAGCAAAGCTTGATCTCTGAAACTTTGTCAAAATTTGACGCTGAAAATATTAATGAAACCGATGCGCTGAGTATTATTGATGCATTTTCTCAAGCTGGAATTCAACCGGGTGAAGCGCTTGAAAAAGCAATGTCGTCATTTGGTTTTGATGCTAAAACATTAGGGGATCTTGCTGACGTAAAAGGGCAAGGGGGAATGCCACCGCCACCACCTAAGCAAAGCACTGAAGAAATAACGTCTATGGTAGATTATCTAAAAGAGCTTTTAGATGAGAAGCTAGCAACGGGTAGCGACAGTGTACTCAGTGATGAAGATAAACAGTCAATTTTGGCTCAAGTCTTTGAAAAATTTGATATAGAAAGCGGCGAGTCTATTATTAATACCACAGCATAAAACTTGATTACTGATTTATGGTCATTAAACGTATAAAAACGAGAGCCACTTTTTAATAGGAAGTGGCTTTTTTATATTCCTTATTTTATGCACATTGTTTGCACATTAACCTATTAGTATTACCAGCATAGTAATAGTTGGTATTACCCTGTTGGAGTCGATATAACAATGAAACATTCTCTTTTTTCCACTAAAAATAAAGCCAGTTTTCAAAACAGCGTAAGCTTTACATTATCAAGTTTGGTTCTGGCTTGTTCACTTGCTGCTTGTGGTGGCAGTAGTACGAATGAAACGCAAACGAGTGTTGAATCTAATACTGCACCTGTTGCTAATGCGGGGGCAGATCAAACCCTTTTTATTGGTAGTACGGTAACGCTTTCAGGTGCACAAAGTACTGATGCAGATGGCGACACATTAAGTTATTCGTGGAATTTATCTACTTTACCTAATGGTAGTGTTTCTGAATTGTCTAGTGATACTGAGCTTTCTACATCATTTATTGCTGATGTTGCGGGCCTTTATGTTGTGTCGTTAATGGTTAACGACGCTAGCGAAAACAGTGAAATTGACAGTGTTAACATTCTTGTATCAAACGTTACTCAAGGCTATACAGACGGTGTTTTATGTGATTATAGTTACGATGCCTATAATGATTCTGACTCGGTGCAACTAAACAGTACCGTAACTTGGACATGTAGCGATGAAGAGCGAGAATTAACGTCTAATGGTGTTCCAGACCACGCGGTAGGCACTTTTCCTAATACTAATAACCCCAATACGATAACAGAACAAAGTGTAGCCGAAAGTTATAGCTTAGCACCTGTTGAAACGACTGTTGCTACAACATTAGGTGGACCTGCAGGTCCTACGGGATACGTACTAAATGGCGTGAAAATTGATGCTAATACCGCTGGAAGTTGTGACGATTCAGGCGATAACTGTAGTTTGATAGGTAATGAAGGTAACTGGCATATTGAGGCGTTAGGACATAATAGTTTTAATTTCGGTACCGATGACAACAATGCGCATGTACAGCCCGGAGGTGTTTATCATTATCATGGTATGCCTGAAGGTTTTGTAACTAAGCAAGGCGGTGACAATACCACTATGACCATTATTGGTTGGGCGGCAGATGGATTTCCTATTTACGCACGCTATGGCTATAGCATTGCTAGTGATAATACCTCTCCCCTTAAGTCAATGACGGGAAGTTATCAGTTAGTTACTGAAGTTAGTGAATCAAGACCATCTGTTGATACGTATGCCTTAGGTACCTTTGGTGAAGATTGGGAATATGTTGCTGGTTCAGGTGATTTAGATGAATGTAACGGGCGAGTGGGCGTTACGCCAGAATTTCCAGCAGGTATATATCATTATTACGCCACAGACAGCTATCCGTACTTGCAACGTTGTGTAAAAGGAGAAGTTGAAGCGGGCAGTGTGCCACCACGCTAAATCATTAAATTTTAAGACTCTTTTGTTAAAGAGTCTTAAACCTATAGCCCTTTTAAATAATGAGAGATCTTTTTCATGAAAAATATAAAAATTGGTTTCATTGCAATAGTGAGCTTACTAACTAGCATGTTTGTATCAAGCCATTTGTATGCCCACGTCATGGTTGCTCAACACGGAACACTCAATGTTATTGATAATAAAGTATTTATGGTGCTTTCATTACCCGTTTCAGCTTTTGAGGGAGTGGACGATGATAATGACGGAAAACTGTCTAAAACCGAATTTACTCGCCATCGTACAGTGATTAGTAATCTTATTCATAAGCGTGTTGTACTTAAAGAAAATAATGACAAGTTGGTATTGCAAGACATGCTACTTTCACCCGTTGTATCTCATCAGTCGTCAAAATCACCTGTTTCACAATTAATTGTAATGGGGCGTTATAGTTTAGCGGATCCTTTTAGTCAGTTAGAGTATGAAGTAGATCTTTTTGGTACAGAGCCAACTGAACAATTATTGGAAGTTACTGCTACCCGTAAAAGTGACCAAAAGAAACAACTTATAAAACTAACAGTTAAAGGTTCGAGTATCTCTATATTTTAATAAACGATAGAAGGAATGGGTAGTCTGGTTTGAAGTCTAATTGGCCGTGAGTTTTTTGTAGCATGTATTTTGTAATATATACCCGTTATCGATCAAGATGTGTATTTCAGAGCGCTTGATGGATATCAATTCATCATAACGAGGGGTTACAATCAGCTATTTGTTGTTGCTCTTTTACATAGAGTAACTATGCCGCAAGTGCAAGGCCTACATTAAATCGCGTTTGACTCGAACAAAATTTAAACATGAAAGTTCAACAGACTCTAGCATTAAAATTCATACTCTATAGCAAAGCGTAGGGTATGATTTTTTCCTTTATGAGACACTTCAGAAATAAACCCTGCTTCCCATTTTAATTGTTTTTGTCCTTCAAATCGGTGAACCCCCATAAAACCTGGACCTAAACCTACAAAGTTTTCTCCAGTATAAATTTCAAGGGAAGGTTGCAATTCAGGTAGGTATCTATAACGATATTGCGCTCTAAATTCTAATTCCCATTCGTCTTGAATATCTTTTCCCCACTCTTTAATCGCGAAAAGGTTTAGTGTTAGGCTATTTTTATTCAATTCTTTTTCAAAAATAAGGCCCATAGTTGCTTCGTAAATATTTAAGCTTCTTTGTTTTTCAAGTTCAAAAAGTACTCCCCAGTCGGCCCAAAATTGACCTTGTTCTGTTAGCATCCAGCGGGCTTCTATTTCAGTAGCTTGTAATTCAAAATTCCCTGTTTCATCTCTTTCTCCAATTATAAAATATTCAACGGCTAGATCTTCTAATAGTGATAGACCGTAGCCAATACGTTGCGCTAAAACGTTATCAGCACTTGTTTGACTAGACATTAAGCGCCATTCAATACTTTGTTCATTCGCTACTACGTAGGGATGATATATTTTGTCTACCACCATACCGTCAGCTAATACTATGGGGCTGGTAAATGTTGCCATCATTAAAGTGAACATTAAGGCGAGTAATGTGTTTATTTTTTTATTTCTCATAGTGGTTCTTCTCTATGAATGCTTTGGTTAAGGCTTGCGTGATGAAAGGTAACGTAAAAGCTAAACCGTATATTACGAGGAATAACAGTGAAGGAGATTCTTCGTATCCTATTAGGGCTTTAAGTACATGACCATATTCTGAATTGTCTTGTACGAATGCACCTAAGTTTACAATGGGGGGGCCAACGTCAATTAAGTCTACTTGTGATAGATAAGTAGTTATTTGGCTTATTTGTCCGGCGAGAAATAAGGCCCAAAAAACGTTGATGAGTCTATTTTTATTTCGCTCTATTATTTCTGTCAAGATAAAAGAAAATAAGGTGCTAAAGCTAGCACAAATTCCTACCCCAATAATACAACCAATAAATATGTTCATATGATTGTTTTGGCGCTGAAAATACACATCAAAAAATATTAAAAATGCACTGGCTTTTAAAACGATAAAAGCACCAACACCTAATAAGAACATGTCTTTAGTGTGTGATGACAACAAACTGTTTTTAGAAGTTGATGAGTTAATAAAAAATAAAAAGCAATAGGTAATAAAAAGTAGGGCAACAAAGGTACGTTCAATGCCAGTACCTTCGAACATTTCACTTACGTATGGTGCTGCGAGAAAAAACAATAAACTACTGAATATCCCGAACGAAATCGCAGACGATAAATATGAAAAGCTTAAGGTTTTATTTTTTAAAAATACCTGTAAATAACTTAATAAAATAAAAATAGGTAATAAGTCGCGTAAAAATAAAATAACGGTATTAATTATCATGGCGTTTCCTCCACTACAATAATTTTACCTCTGGCGGTATTCGGGTGAAATTCGCCAAAATATTCATAAGTGCCTACGGGTAATGGTCCAACATATATGGTGGATTTTTTACCGGAAAAAATAACTTTTTCTCTATTTAGGTCAAAACTGTCAAATTCTTCAGCGACATTATCTTTGTTTTCGATAATAATTTTTACTTTTATATTAGCAGGTATAGCCAGTGTTGAAGGTGTAAAAATATGGTCTTTAATAGTGAGGTAATACACTTTGTTTTTAGCACAAGCATATTGACTCCAAATGCTTGCTATAAAAAGTGCGGCATATAATAACTGGCTTACTGTTGAATAAAGTAAAGGTGTTAGTATGTTACGTTGTGGCTGCATTATTGAACACCCACTAATGAAATAGGAAAAACAACGGTGACACATAATCCACCAAGCGATGAACGTGAGCAAGATATTTCACCGTTATGTAAAGTCGTTATATGTTTGACTATTGATAAGCCTAAACCCGAACCTTTAATGTGAGAGTGCTGGGAGTCAACTCGATAAAAACGTTCATAAATTTTAGGAAGCTCTTCATCACTAATTCCTGGGCCTGAATCTTCAACGCTGACTTTAATTGAGTTATTTTCATGGGTAATAGTCAGTTTAATTTCAGACTTGTTACCACTGTATTTTATTGCATTTTTTAGTAAATTTTCAAACAAGGTGTATAAAGCGAAGTAGTTTCCTAACAAACTATTTTTATTGGCTGTTTCTAACGAAATATTTTGTTGATGAGCCGATAGTAAATCAAAGTTACTGCCGATCACGTCTTGTAGAATAACTTCTAGATCAACCGTTTCTGTTTTTTGGTTAAAGTTTTCTGGCGTAAAGCGATATAGCGCAATAATTTGTTCGATAACATGAGCCATTCGATCAACGTTTTGTTGAAGTTCGGTAAACTCTGTAATGGTTAGTTTGTTATTTTCAAAAGACTTTTGAATATTATGCGCATTTATTTTTAGTACGCTAATAGGTGTGCGTAATTCATGAGCTGTGTTGGCGGTGAGTTGTTTTTCTCGATCGAATGAATCTGAAAGTCGAACCAATAATTGATTAAGGCGATTAAGCACTGGAGCTAATTCAATTGGGGGTTTGGTTAAGGTGACTTCTGATAAGTCGTCGGTGTTTTTGTTTTTTAATTGTTGAGACAAACTCACTAAAGGCTTTAAGCTTTTATTAATAATATAAAAAACAATTAATGCAATAAAAGGTAAAGCAAATAGGAGGGGAGTGGTAATAACAAATAAAATAGACTCTGCCGACTCAATTCTTGACGACATAGGTTGTGCTACTAATATTTCAAAGGCGTTTTCTTTTAAAGAATAGGTTTTCCATCGTTTACCACCAAAAAATACCTCGTTGTTATATTTTGACGAAGCATTAAATTTTGAGCTTGGCATTTGTTCGCTTTTACTGACTAATACGCCATTTTTAAATACTTGAAAGGCAAAAGCATCGTCTATTGTTGAAGGTAATGTTTGATTAGATTTACTCATAGCTAAAACGAAAGTTGCAATGGAATGAAGTTCTTGATCGAATATTATGTCGAGCTGCTTAACCGTATTTTTATACCCGTATAAAGCTGAAAAAAACGAAGCTAACATTACCGCAGATATAATAAGGGTAATAAGTTGCTTTTTTATCGACATTTACGCCTTACTCACAATATAACCAACACCTCTAACGGTTTTAATGAAGGTTTTAGGAAGCTTTTTACGAATATTATGTACGTGAACCTCAATAGTGTTGCTGCAAACTTCTTCGCCCCATTCGTACAACTTGTTTTCAAGTGAAGCTTTAGAATTTATTCTGCCTGCATTTTCCATGAGTGATTTTACGATCATGTATTCTCTACGAGAAAAATTAACGCTTTCATCATCTATTAAAATTTGCTGAGCTTTAGTGTCTAATTTTATATTGTTGATAACTATTGTGTTGTCTTGATTGGTACCTATTCGTCTTTCTATTACTCTTAATCTTGCGAGTAGTTCAGCGATATCGAAAGGTTTAGCGAGATAATCTTCTGCTCCTAGGTCTAACCCTTTTACTTTGTTTTCAACACCGTCTCTTGCCGTTAAAATAAGTACAGGTATGTGTTTGTTTTTTTCTTTTATTTTACGTAAAACATCTAAGCCATCAATATCAGGTAAACCTAAATCTAAAATAACGCTATCAAAATCTTCTGTAAGTATAGCGTTTACTGCATCATTACCTTTATCAACCCAATTAATTGTGTAGCTTTCATTATATAAAGACTGCTTTAACCCTTGAGCAAGCGGTATATCGTCTTCAACTAATAATATTTTCATGGGAAGTGCCTTGATTATTTTGCGTAAAGTTTACATTAATAACGTTACTTTTATTATAGCAGCAAGCCATCAAACCTATGAAGGTTTGATGGCTTGCTTAGTACTTTAATAATATCAACAATTAAAAGCTGTAGCTTACCTGTGCAACAACCGCATTGATACTTGGGTATAAGTCAACATCGTTTAATACTCCTGGCTCTTCTATGCCTGTACTATTTGACGACTGCTGAAAAAACTCTAACCTGAATGAAAGCTCAGTATTGTCTTTCATTGGTATGCCGTATTTTACTCCTACCGTTATACTATCCATTTTACCTAATCGATAATCAGCACTCATATAACTAGGTAGCGGGTTGCTACTTAACTGAAACGGCTGATAAAACTCGGCAGCATCTTGAGTGTAATAACGTATATGTGGTTCAATGTAACTATCGCCTAATGGAATTCTATAACGTGCATCTAACGTATGAGACGTTACTTCCCAATCATCCCAAAAATAACGGTAAGAAATATCGATAATTGAATTTGATAAAAAATGATGTTTTGTCTGCCAAAAAATACTATTTTTTACGCGCTTATCAGGTCGGTTTTCATAAAGCTGTTTTTCAGAAAAACCATTTGAGTCAACTAAACTTACCACTTTGAATGGATCTGTTAAATAACCATCAACTTGTGAGTATGAATAGTTAAATTGCATAATTGTTTGTCGGTCAATAACTTGCGTAATACCCAATAGTAAATCTATTGTAGTTTTATCGTCATCACTGCCTGAACGGTTTAATTCACTGTTTGGTGCAACCATTTCAGCAAAAGCTATTGGTATGCCGCCTTCAGGCGTTATTGTGTCGTTACTGTAAGCAATGCCAGCAGATAGCGTGGTGTTTTTTTGATTAAAATCTCGCGCAATATTAGCGTTTAACCCTAAAGATAAATAATCGTATTCATTCGAAAAATGCAAACCGCCACTTACGCGATAATCTTCTGCAAAAGGTTGTGTCCATTGAGCATTAAACTGTAAACGTGTGTCGTGGAAAGTATCGTCTAAAGGTGTTTCGCCAGCTGGAGTATCGAAAGAACCATTACCTGAAGGACGAGTAAAGGTTTGTACATTAGGTTGTGCTACTGCGCCATTTGCTGAAGCGCCAGTGAGAACATCAACCGTTAGTTTTAAATTCAAAAAATGTTCGTCTTGAAACTCTTTAGTACCGGCTAAAATTAATTCAGTTGCTTGTACACGGTCGGTTTCACCATAGTACATAAGTGCAGTGTCAAATTCCCAGCTTTTTTCTTCTTCTGCGTGGGCTGATGTGCCTAATAAGGTGCAAGTTGCTACGGTAAGCAACTGGGTAATATTTACCTTGTTTTTGCTCGATTTTTTATTGTTCATTAATTGCATCCGCAACCCCCTCCTGCAAAGCCTCGTCCGCCACTTGATGATTCTTTACTGAAATAAATATGATCATCAAGAGAAGCATCAATAGGAGACGAATTTAATGCCATTTCGTCTTTAGCTAACAAGTCTCTTTCCCATGGTTGTACGCCTAAGCTACTACAAGCAGAAGTCAGCGCGACAATGCTAACGATAAGTATTGTATGTTTATAATTTTTCATAATGTTTCCTACATTGTTGCTAAATTATTAGGCGATGAAGCGATTAATTGAGCAATTTCTTGTTCATAATTTGTGATTTTTGCACTAAAAAATCCTGTATGACGTTTCATTATTTTACCCTCTTGATTAATTAAATAACTGCTGGGCATGCCTTTAATTTTAAACTTTTTAGCCAGACTTCCTTTAGGATCATAAATAACAGGAAAATTAGCGGGTGAGGTTTGTAAAAATGTTTCAGCTAACGTTTTTTCATTATCAAGATTAATACTAATAACGGTAAATTTGTCTGAGTTGTACGAAGATTGAATTTTGTTCATCCACGGAAAAGACTTTCTACAAGGACTACACCACGAGGCCCAAAAATCAATATAAATGACCTTACCTTTGTGCTTAGCCAATAATGTATCTAATTCTATTTGTGTGTTGTTAGCTGCTTCTCCACTATAAGAAAGCGGAGAAAAAATGGCGATAATTATTACCAATAATAATGAGGTAATTGTTGAGGTTTTAGTGTTTAAAATAAAAGCCATATATGTCTCCATAATAATAATATGGAAAGTTTACGGGGTGAAACTTAAGGTAAACTTAAGAAACGCAATATATCTCGATTTAGGAAAGGGATTTAACGATTGTTAAAATAGCCTTTAGCTTTAATTTTTAAATTTACTCGAACTGTATGAAAATATTTGCCGTTAAACGACCTGTTTCAATATTATCGATGATATTTGTTTTTAAATTATCTAAAAAGGGTGAATGGAAGTGTGTGCCCGGATATATAACCAATCGATTTTGACGGTATGGAATAATGTCGATTAACTCAAATAGTTCGCTTGAATGACTAAAATACTTTTGTTCAAATAAACCGTTTTTATTAATAAAATCATTCATTGAATTAATATATTCACTTATGTTCTCTTCAGATACTCGTTCAATATTAGTTAATTTATTACGATAGAAAGCGGTTCCGCCAAATTCTCCAGCATTTAAATAATGGGTAAAAGCGATATAGTTTGGTTTTAAATTATCGTAATGTGGAATGCATTGTTCAGGTATTAACTCTTTTTCATTTCGAGTTAATATTGAATAGGCAGAACGTTCAATAGTATGGCGATTTAAATTCGATAGTAAACTTGTTTTTTGTTGTACTTGCTCAATCAACTGATTGATTAATTGTAAATAAAACTCAGGTAAATTTGCTCTTCTTCCAGGATAAAAGCTCTTGCTTTCATCATCAAAAGTAGCGGTGTTTAAAGCATAATTAATTAATGGATTAATATCTTCTAGCACGTCATCAATAATAACAATTTCTGTTTTTTGATGACCAATGAGCTTTGTTGATATTTTCATTTTGTGATTTAGTTTTATCATGCCATACACCTTATTCTATTCTACATAATGATAAGCTATTGATTGTTTTAAGTATAGTTTTCGTCATGCTGAACTTATTATTAACGATAATAGTCGGTTTATTTATACCCATGCGAGTTCCTGATACTGTATTCAGTAATTTTTCTTTTATGCTTCCCTCGTTATTAAATTAATCTTACCTCTGTTCAATAAATTATTCTCTAGCCACCATTTTTACTGACTTCATCGTTAAATTTAGGATCAATAGATCTGAGTTCGGGTTAAATTAATTTCTTTGTACTAGATTTTTTAAGGGAAACACTTTAGTATAAATCTAAATGGTAATGATTCTTATTTTGTTTTGGGTGTCTATGAAAGAATGGGAAAGTATAATGAGGGAAGCTAAACAAGCTTTTAACGATAAAGTGTTTAGTGTGGCTATTTTTTTAAATAAGCAGGCACTCGATGTAGCAAATGATCGCTTTAACGAATATGTAAACGAAGACGCTGAAAAGTCAGTCGCTGCAGTTATGGTGAGTTATTTCAGCTTAGCTGATTCATATATTCAAATTAGAGACTTTCAGCAAGCCTATAGTATTTATCAACAGAGCTTTAGTTTTCTTCAAGTTATTACAAGTGACCTTTACAAAAATAGAGAACTAGAGGTGGCAGCTTCTCATGGTATGTCTCATTTAAAAAACGAGTGGTATCTCTTTATTAAGCATCATGAAAATAAATTACAGACGTTAACCCCATCATTAATACATCAATTTCAAAAAAACTTAAATCAGTTAATGAGCGCAACTTTAACCATTCATTAGCTTTATAAATATCACTTAAATAAGGAAGCATAATGCTAAAAATTTTTACTCTGTCTTTTATGGCTTTATTTTCTAGCCTATCGTTTGCACATGAAGGTCATGACCATGGTCATTGGTCTAGCAATTTAACGCATTTAATTTTAGCGTTTGCTGTTGTAGGTATTGTTGCCGTGGGTATACAAGTTTTTCGTCGTAAAAATCAACAGAGAAAAAGGGGAGAATAATATGATTCATTCAATGTTAACTGCTTTAGATAAAGTAAGTTCTTTTAAAACAGCCTCTGCGCATTGCGACATACCCTGTAAGATATACGATCCTAGTACTGCACAAATATGTGCATTAACTATGATCCGTATGGTTGATTTGATTGAAGAAGTAAATGCTAAGGAAAGCCCCGTTCCAGCAGATCGTTTTCAACAAGTGCGTTTAATCAATGAAAAAGAAGCGCATGGCATAAAACTGAAAGAAGAAATTAGAGTTATTTGGGGGGATTATTTTAAACAGCCTCAAATAGATAAGTACCCAGACATTCATAGGCTTGTGCATAATATTATGATGCAGGCATCTAAAGTTAAGCAAGGTGTAAATCGAGAAGAAGCTTTAAAGTTACTTGAATTGATTAATGATTTTTCTACTATATTTTGGGAAACTAAGGGGATACCTACCTATTTAGCTGTATGTCCTTATCCGCCGAGTCAGGCTGTTGTATACCCTCAACTAGCATCAATCTAATGTGTATTAGGTGGTAGTATTTGATTCATTTAATTAGGGTGAATGGTAATAGTATGTTGCCTGAACTTGCTAACGGTGACTTTGTTATTGTGAGTACGTTTTATTGGTCTTTAAACGTTGGTGATTTAATTGTTGCTGAGCACCCTGAATATAAATCTATTATTAAGCGTATTGTTAAATTGTCTGAAACGAAAGGAGTGCTATTATCTAGCGCTCATCAAAGTGGTGTTTCAACAGAGCAAATAGGTTGGATCCCTAAAAAAAAGATCTTTGGCAAAGTGTTGTATCAATTTAAATCCTAATTCCCTATTTTTTCTCCTAAATTAATTCTAATAAATTATGAACATGGCCAAAATATTAGTTATTGAAGACGATCAAGCACTCAATAATTAACTTGCTGATTTATTAAATAAAGCCAGCTACGAAGTTGATCAAAGCTTGTACCTCTTCAATTCCTCGCATTACTTTATAATATTTTTACATTAGCATGAACCTTTCATCACAGCCTTGCGTCTTGTTATTGAAGCAAACAAAAAGACAATACTATGGAACAAGCACAAATAGATTTACTCGTTATTGATGCGAAATTAGGTAAAGACATTGCGTTTGCACAGCTGTTTAATTATTTTCAGCAAGGTTTACTTCGCTACGCTTATAAAGTGAGTTCTGACTCTCAAATAGCCCAAGAAGCGACACAAAATAGTTGGATAAAAGTTACTAGAAACCTCACTAAATTAAAGGATCCAAGAGCCTTTAAAAGCTGGTTGTTTCAACTGACTCATTGGCAGGTTCTAGATTTACTGCGTAAACAAAAAATACATGACCAATGTATTGATATTGAAGAAGTAGATGAATTAACAAGTTCTGCACCTGCCAATGAAAACAGTGAATTGTATTTTTATATATCTCAACTTGAGAATATTGATAAACAAGCCATTCATTTATTTTATTTAGAAGAAATGAGCTTACAAGAAATTAGTATCGTGCTTTCAATACCTATAGGTACGGTTAAGTCACGATTAAATCGTGCAAGAAATACGTTAAAAAATAAATTATCAAACCAGTAAATAGATAAGGAATAATGTGATGAATATAGATAAAAAAATTAAAGAAGAATTAGAGTCAGAGGCTAAACAAGTTGATCAAATTTTAGTACATCAAGAAGGCTTGTTTTCAATGTTGGCAAACGCATATAAAGGCGCTTTAGGTGGTTGGATGATCTTAGTGTCTATTATAACGCTGGCGGTATCAGCAATGATGGTTTGGGCGGGATACGAATTCTTTTTTGTAGAATCTATACTAGAACACAAGCTACATTGGGGCGTTGTATTAATTATTTCATTGGTCGTTCAAATAGCATTAAAAATGTGGACCTTTATGGAAATTAATCGTATGTCGACATTAAGAGAATTAAAGCGGGTGGAGCTGGCGATAAGTAAGTTATAATAAATTTATTCAACTGTAAAACTACCAAGGGTGATTATCTCATTACGAGCCTTTGGTTTTGTTTTATATTTTTTGATGATCATGTATGGTGAGGGCATATATACCTGTTACCAATCAAGATACGTATTTCAGAGCACTTGAGCGATATCAATTCAAGGCAATGTTTTGTAATAATGGTTGCTCCCTTATAAAAAGCATATAGTGACTGATTTAAATAAAGAAAAAGGATCTTCACATGTCTTCCATTCAAATTGCTCGATATATTGTCAGTTTCAGCTGGTTATATCACGGTATATTTCCTAAGTTAGTTCATATAGCGCCATTAGAAAAATTAATGACAGCGAGTATTGGTTTATCTGAAGAACTCTCTTATTTTGTTACTAAATCAGCAGGGATCGGCGAAGTGATTTTTGGTATTGTTATTTTTATTTTCTATAAAAATAAAGCCATTATATTACTGAATATTGCCGGTTTAATAGGGCTTTTAGTTTTTGTGGGTATTTTGCAGCCTCAGCTATTAATTGAAGCATTTAATCCTGTAACCACCAATATTACCATGATAGGTTTAAGCCTTATTTTATTAAATGAAGATGCGGGCAATAAGCAATGAAATACCTTTGGGTGAGTCTATTTTTAGCGGTACTTGTTTGGTCTGGTGTTAATCCAAAAGATCAATTTACTTGGTTTCTTGAAGTGTTACCTGCCGTTATTGGTGGCAGCATTTTAGCATTTACTTATAACAGCTTTCGGTTAACACCCTTATTGTACTTTTTTATATTACTCCATTGTATTGTATTAATGGTAGGTGGGCATTATACCTATGCCGAAGTGCCGTTTTTTGATGAATTATTAGGTGCTACGCGAAATAACTACGACAAAGTAGGGCACTTTTTTCAAGGCTTTGTTCCTGCCTTACTTGCGCGAGAAATACTTATTCGCAAACACGTTGTAAATGGTGATAAATGGCGAAACATTATTATTGTTGCCATCTGTTTAGCTTTTAGTGCCTTTTATGAATTAATTGAATGGTGGGTCGCGTTATCTACAGGCGAAGATGCTGAAGCTTTTTTAGGTACACAAGGTTATATTTGGGATACACAATCAGACATGATGTGGGCCTTAAGCGGAGCGATTATTTCATTATTAGTGCTATCAAAAATTCACAACAAGCAGCTAATAAGTTTAGGTAGCTGAAAAGTTAAGTGCTACGAGTAAATAGAAGGAGGCTTTGTTTTGTCTAAAGTGGTTATATTTGGAAATTCAGGATCGGGCAAATCAACGCTTGCTCAAAAAATAAGTGCAGGCAATCAAAGTGCGCATCTAGATCCATACCCGTTACCACTCATGAGGCTATTTCAGAGCACTTGAGCGATATCAATTCAAGGCGATACTTTGTAGTAATGGTTGTTCCCTTATAAAAAGCATTAACGAAGAAGTGATTTTGCTCAAGCGCTTCTTCGATGGGTCTAAAAACAATTTATGCTTCGTTATTAACTTTAGTAAGGGAATAACCATGACGTAAACTTAATGCCTTGCCTAAATTGTTTTTAGTTCCCACTGAAACCTGCATCTTGAATGGTAACGGGTATAGACACGATTGCATGGCAACCAACTACGCCACCATCTAGAACACCAATTACCGAGTCTAAAGCTAAAATTGATGAGTTTTTGAAAAATAACAACGTATGGGTAATTGAAGGGTGCTACACCGATTTACTTGAGTTGGTTACACCTATTGCCGATAAAGTTATCTTTTTAAACTTATCGGTTGAAGATTGTATTCGTAATGCACAAAAACGCCCTTGGGAACCTCATAAATATGAATCTAAAGCCGCTCAAGATGCTAATTTAGCTATGCTAATTGATTGGATTTCGCAATATACCCACAGAGATGATACGTTTTCGCAAAGCGCACACTTAGCACTTTTTAATAATTTTGAAGGTGAGAAAGAAATGTTAACTCATAATATTTAAAGCTAGAGAGAGTGTTGACCTTTGTATTACAGGCTTATTTATACGCGGTTTACTCGTTGTTGTTACTTTTTACATATAATAAAGATGCCTGAAACAAGCATCTTGAGGCGGTTTGGCTATAGATTAAATCGCGTTTAATTTGAACGAAATTTATACCCAAAAGGTCAACACGCTCTAATGTTTGCCCACACTTTTTAACCTCAATTTATTTTAAACAATAATTTTTACTTATATTCATGAGTTTATCTTTATAATTTGGTCTATTTGCTTTCATAAACAATATGGTATCTAATAATGAAACTTCCTAAAACGCCAAAACTTAACAATCGCTTAACATAAAGCAATAAAAATAATAAAGCTGGAACCTACCCTAGGAACTATTACGTTAATGATAAAAAGTATGTTAAAAAAAATACTTCGAAAGCTTGTGGAATTAATATTTAACGAATGGATAATCGAAAAATTAGTAACATTTTATAAGCATCTGCTTGAAGATAAAGTAAGAAAGGCTGTTGGTAAAGTCTCACTTAATACAGTTGAACATCAAGGAATAAACTGTAAATTTCATGGTGATGTTAAAGTCTATTATTCTGAGGGGTTAAAATTAGGCGACAATATTCGAGTAGGATTTGGTAGCTTTTTTTTCGCATTAGGAGGGATATCAATCGGCAACAATACACAAATTAGTCGTAATGTTGTAATTTATTCCGCAAATCACAGTACCGAAGGTGAAGCAATACCGTACGATGATCAATATATACTAAAACCTGTAACCATTGGAAAGTCTGTATGGATTGGTATGAATGTTATGATTTTACCTGGAGTTACTATTGGTGATGGTGCTGTCATTGGTATGGGAGCTGTTATATCTAAAAACGTTGAACCAGGAGCGATTGTTGTTGGTTCAAGTCAACGGATCATAAAACTCAGAGATCTTGAAAAGTATAAATTATTAGACGAACAAGGGCAGTATTTTTCAGAATTATGGCCTGATAAATAATGAGTAACAAACTTTATAGCTCAATAAAAAGAAGTGTTTTTGGAAATTTATCTGTTTATGTTTTACAGATTGTTTCAATGGTTTTTTATGCGAGAATGTTCACACCTGCAGAATTTGGTATTGTTGCTTCGGTTCATGTTTTTGTTATTTTCTTTCAACTTTTTTCTGATTTAGGTTTATCACCAGCTTTATTGAGCTTAAAAAAAATAGGGACGAATTTAAGAGATAGTGTATTTACTTTTACTATTGTTCTTGGGGCTATTCTAGGAGGAAGCTTTTACGGCTTTTCTTTCTTTTTGAATAGTTATTACGATAATTCATCCTATTCATTTTTTGGAATATTTGTGTCAGTTGCTATTGTATTTCAAGCTATGGCTACTCTTCCTACAGTCAGTCTTCATAGAGAAACTAAATTTTACTCTATTGCAATAGTAAATATTTTAAGCGAACTGGTCACTTTTATATTAGTGGCTGTTTTATATCAATATGACTATGGCGTCATTATTTTATTTCTTCGTATTCTTTTATCTTCTGTTTTTCGTTTCTTTATGCTTTATATACTTTCAAAAAGTACATATGTTGGATTGGCAAAACTAAACTTTAATTTTAAATATCTATCTGAAGTTGTTAGATTTTCAACGTTTCAATTTTTATTTAATGTTGTTAACTATTTTTCAAGAAATTTAGATAATATTTTAATAGGTAAGTATTTAAGTATTGAATCTCTTGGTATTTATGATAAATCGTATCAGTTAATGAGATATCCATTACAACTAATAACGTATTCTATAAATCCTGCTATTCAACCAATTCTTAGTGGCCAGAATTTAAATTTAATTCTTAAAGAGCATAATAAATTGATAAAAAAATTACTTATATTATCGATACCCATTGCGCTTTTTATGGGAGTTAATAGTACACAGGTTGTACTTTTACTGTTTGGCGAACAATGGGGGGAAGTAGACGAGTTAGTGACTATTTTAAGTTTTATTATTCCAGTTCAGATGGTGCTGTCAACGTCAGGAGCTTTTTTTCAATCTATTAATAAGCCTCAATTGCTCTTTTATAGTGGAGCAATTGCTGCCGCAGTAAATATAATTTTTATTATTTTCGGGATATATCTAGGCAACATAATTGCGGTAGCGATTTGTTTATGTATTGGTTTTACCATTAGTTTTATGGTGATTTATTTTGTTTTATTTAAATATGGCTTTCGTATTTCAAGCTTTGAATTTTATAAAGTTATATTCGGAGTAGCCGCACGATATTTACCTGTTGTTCTAATTTATTGTTTTGTTACATCATATTCTTCGATTGAAACAGGTTTGGTGTTTACTGACTTATTATTATCGGGAATTTTACTTTTAATTTTATTGGTGCTTTTTAATTTTAAAATGTTAAGTGCAAATTTATTACCAGCTAATCAAATAGCCAACGAATGAACTAAACATGATCTTTAGTTTAACTAGTCGTTAGCTCATTATTAATAAAATTTATGTTTATATTGAGATTTATCGTTGAATACAGAAAATAACGTTTCAGTTATTATCACTACCTACAATAGTGCAGAGTGTATTGTTGCTGCAATTCAATCTGTTCTACAGCAATGTAATGTAAATGTTGAAATAATTATTGTTGACGACTGCTCAGACGATTTCCCTTTATTAAAAAATAAAGCAGAACATTATTCCCTGCAGTGTCCAATTACTATTTTACAACCTGAAGGCAAAGGTAATGCTAATGTATCGAGAAATATAGGTATTCAAGCTGCACAATATTCGTATGTTGCCTTTTTAGACGCTGACGATACGTGGAATAATCAACACCTAATATCGTGCTTAACAACAATACATGATCAATCACTAGATGCTTGTTTTAGCAGAGTTAATTTAATATCAGATCAAATAGTTACTAAAGCTATACCCACATATAAAACACAATCAGATATATGCGAGTTTATTTTTATTCAAGGAGGGATTTCAGTCACTTCAAGTTTAGTTATTAATAAAGCAACATTAGTGAATGTAACTTTTAATAATAAGCTATTTAAACATCAAGATTGGGATTTTTTGATTCGTTACACTTATGCATATAAGTTAGGGCAGTCGCCTTATTATGGGCTTAATTATACGTTGTCGACAGGCACTAATATGAGCTCAAAGTTTAACTTTGATGCGTCTATTTTTTTTATGAATAATACCTTGTCAGAGCGGTGGCATGCTATTTTTATCTCATCTCAAATAACAAAAATAATAAATGAAAAACGATATAGTGATTTGGTTAGTTTACGGACTAAGTTAAATGGTAATTATAAAAATGACTGTGGTCTCTTAGGCTTTAAAAATAATTTGATAATATCGAGTGCCAAAAGTAGAGTGCTATTTAAAGTAATAGCCAGTATTTTTCGTATAGTAAGCAGTGTTAAAAGCCAAGTCCGCTTGCTTTTAAAGTTTTAATAATAAAAATTATAAATCTTATAGGTAGTACATATTATGACAATCCCTAAAGTTATACATTATTGTTGGTTTGGTAAAGGCGATAAACCACAAGACGTAATCGCGTATATTGATGGTTGGAGTCGTATGTTGCCTAATTATCAAATTGTTGAATGGAATGAAGATAATTTTAATGTTGATATTAATGACTATGTTAAAGAGGCGTACGAAGCAAAAAAATATGCATTTGTTAGTGATTATGCTCGATTATTTGCTTTGTATCACCAAGGAGGTATCTACTTAGATACCGACGTTGAAGTGTTTAAGGTGTTTGATGATTTACTTGATAATGATGTGGTATTAGGTTTTGAAGAAGCTAATTACATAGCAACAAGTACCATTTGTGCGAGAAAAAATTCTGCCTTTATCAACGAGTTTATGTGTATTTACCATAACCGACCTTTTATTTTGCCTAGCGGAGAGTGCGATTTAACAACAAATGTTACTAAACTAACTACGTTACTTGAAAAATATAACTTGGTTTTAGATGGAAAAAATCAAAGTATTACAGCCAAAAATAACGAAGTAATTACCGTTTTAGACCGTGTTAAATTTTCCCCTTATGATTATCTACATAAAATTGATTATAGTGACGATACCTCTTACGCGGTACATCATTTTGGTGCTACTTGGGCTTCCTCGTCTTCTAAATTTAAGAAAGCTGTTAAAGGTTTGATCATCAAACTATTAGGATCAAATAACTTTAAAAAATTACAGGGATAAACAAATGAAAAAATTATTAATTTCTTCATTTGATATGGAAGTAGGTGGAGTAGAACGAAGCCTATTAAGTATGCTTAATAATTTTGACTATGAGCAATTTGACGTCGATTTATTTCTTTACAGCCACACAGGTGACTTTCTTGACTTACTTCCTCCGCAAGCCAAATTACTTGATGAAGTAAAAGAATACAAAACGGTTAGACAATCTATAAAAGAAATTTTTAAGACTAAAAGTTGGTTTATTGGTGTTGCTAGAACATTAGCTAAGTCAGCGATGTTTTTTAATAAAGTTAAAGAAACAAATTATCTTCAAACTCAGCTTATATGGCGGTTTTGCTTACCTTTTTTTCCAAAAATGTCGAAAGAATATGATGTCGCTATTAGTTATTTATGGCCTCATGATTTTATAGCGAACAAAGTTAACGCAAAAGTAAAGATAGCTTGGATACATACAGACTATTCTGCTATCACTACTGATGTGAAAGCCGATTTAAAAATGTGGGATATGTTCGATTATATTATTTCTATATCTGATGATTGTTCTCATGCCTTTGTAAAAAAATATCCGTCATTACAAAAAAAGTTAATTGTTGTAGAAAACATTACATCACCTGACTTTGTTAAAACAATGTCTTTAGAAAATATAGCAATAAATACATTAGATAAAAACTGCTTTTCTCTTTTATCTGTTGGCCGTTTATGCCATCCAAAAGCATTTGATAAAGCTATTGAAGTACTTGCTTTAATACATCAAAAAGGTTTTACACATATTAAGTGGTACATTATTGGTTATGGACCTGACCAAGCTTTACTAGAAAAATTAATCATAAACCATGGTTTAGAAGATAGTTTTATTCTATTAGGTAAAATCAATAATCCATACCCTTACATGAAAGCATGTGACATATATGTTCAACCCTCAAGATATGAAGGGAAAGCGGTTACTGTTTCAGAAGCCCAAATCTTAGCAAAACCTATATTGGTAGCTAATTATCCTACAGCTAAAAGTCAAATTGAGCATTCTGTTGATGGAGTTATTAGTGGTAATTCTAGAGAGGAAATTGCCCAAAGTATTATTGATTTGTATGAAGATCCAAATAGAAGGAGTGCATTAAGTCATTACTGTTCAATGAATAATTATAATAACAGTGATGAACTTAATAAGTTGTATTCAATTATTAACCTTTCGGTTTAGGTGAATAATTTAAATGTTGCCTTATATTTTTATTTATCTACTTTCTTTAAGCTTTATGTTTATAGGACATCATTTTAAGTTTAATAAAATAGCTTTGAACGCAACTTATATCGTATCTGCAATTCCCTTAATTATCCTCACTGGATTTAAGCATGCAAAAGTAGGAACTGACTCTCCACACTATATTTATTATTATAATTATATTGATAGTGTTGACTCTCTTATTGGTATTATTAATGTTAAAGGTGAGCCTGCCTTCTGGGTGCTTAATTATTTGGGGCGTCTGATCAGTGATAACTACGTTGCATTATTTTCATTAAGCTCAATTATTATAACTAGTTGTTATTTTTACAGCATTAAACAGTTCAATCTTAAAACATTATCATTAGCGACTTTATTATTAATAGGCCCTTATCTTTTTCAAATTAATGGTACTCGGCAAGCAATTGCTATAGCTATATTTTCCGTTTCTGTAATATTCATAATAAACAAACAACCAATAAGATATTTATTGTCTATTTTAATTGGTTGTTTGTTTCATAAGTCAATTATTATTTGCTTGCCCTTATATTTTATTTTCAAGGGGGAGATAAAACCTCGTAAAATTGGCTTCATTCTTTTCTTTTTTCTTATTTTTGTTGTTTTTTTTCCAAGCTTCATCAGTATCGCTTCAAGTATTGATAGTAAATATTCAACCTATGGCGATCAACAAGAAACGAGTGGTGGGGTTGTCGTTTCAACCTTTAATATTTTGCTTTTTGTTTGGTTCGTATTATGTCGGAGAGTCAATGCTAGGTATCTGGGAACACGCTCGTTTGATATTTTATTATCCTTATATTTACTTGGTACATTAATAAGTTTACTTTCGATAATTTTAAGAATTGACCCATCAGGCTTTTTGAGGATGAGTATATATTTCATTCAGTTGAATATGTTTTTATTACCGATGACAATTATAAGTTTTAAAGACTATCAAACACGGTTAATCATGATATTCGTTGCCATTATATTCATGAGTTTATATTTTTATTTAACTACAAGCACATTTAGTAATTTAGCTCCTTATCGATTTAATCCAATAGTAGAGAATTTATAATGAAAGTTAGCATTGGTATTCCATTTTATAATCCTGGTAATTTCTTAAAACAAAGTATCTACTCAATACTTAATCAAACCTTTACAGACTTCGAACTTATATTATTGGATGATGGTTCAACAGATAATTCATTAGAAATTGCTAAAAGCTTTGATGATCGGCGTATTAAAGTGATCAGCGATGGAAAAAATAAAAGCTTACCTGTTCGGCTAAACCAAATTATAGATATTGCCCAAGGGGAGTATATCGCTAGGATGGATGCTGATGATTTGGTTTCTCTTGATAGAATTATAAAGCAAGTAAAGCTATTAGATAATTCGCCCGACATAGATATTGTAGCAACAGGGCTTTGCTCTATTACTGATGAAAATGAAGTTATTGGTTATAGGCAACCTTCAGTAGAAGTTCTTGATAACTTATCTGTAAGCGATGCCATTTTTGGACTGTCAGGAATAGCTCACGCCACTATATTGGTTAGGAAAAGTTGGTATTTAAGAAATAGCTATAACGAGAATACAAAGCTAAAAGAAGATTATCAGTTGTGGATTGATGCGGCAATTAAAAAGGATTTAAAGGTGGCTTTTATAAAGGAGCCTCTTTACTACTATCGTGAAGAAAGTAGTGTTTCTCCTAAGAAGGCAATCAGAGCATATTTTAATGGTTTGAAAATTGTTTTGTTTCAATACTTACAATTTTTAACGTTTGGTAATAAAGTTAAAATTGTGGGTAAAACTATCGCTAAAGTTTTATTTGTATTTTTCGCAAATATATTCAAATTAGAAAATAAATTATTAACTTTAAGAAACAAAAGTACACATCAAGACCCTGTTTTAATAAAGCAATTACAAAGTGAAATTAACACTTTAATTATAAATTGTGACCATAAATAAACACAGTAGAGTTATTCACTATGAAAATTATTATTATCGGGGCTTTACCTGAGTCTTTGATTAACTTTAGAGGCGAATTGATAAAGAAATTAGTCAATTTAAACCATGAAGTTATTACGATGGCTGCCTACACAGATATAGAAACTAAAAATAGAATAGAGAAATTAGGCTGTAGGTATATTTCTTATCCGATTGCACGAAATGGCATCAACCCTTTTTCAGACTTAAAAACTTTTATGTCCTTAGTCAAAGTATTCCAAAAAGAACGGCCTAATAAAGTTATAGCGTATACTATTAAACCGGTTATCTGGGGTGGGTTGAGCGCTAATTTATTTTCAAGTATTCAATTTAATGCCTTAATAACAGGTTTAGGTTTTGCTTTTCAATCAGGTGGATTTAAACGGAATGTTGTAAAGTTTATAGCTAAAACACTCTATAAAGGAGCTTTAGTTTCAGCCAAAAGTGTAATATTTCAAAATAACGATAATAAGCAGACCTTTATACAAAATAGAATAATTCCACATTCAAAAGCTTATGTAGTAAATGGTTCAGGAGTAAATTTAAATTACTTTGAACATTGTGAGCTACCTAAAGAGCCTATTTTAACCTTTCTGACGATTGCTCGGTTGTTAGGTGATAAAGGTTTAAGAGAATATGTGTCTGCTTCTGAAATTGTATTAAAAATATATCCGAATATAAGATTTCAAATCTTGGGACCAGCAGATCCATCTCCTGATGGTATAAAAATTGAAGAAGTCTATAGTTGGAAAAATAAGGGGCTAATAGAGTATTTAGGTAATACCACTGATGTTAGACCTTTTATAAGGCAGTGCCATGTATTTGTATTAGCGTCATACCATGAAGGATTACCTCGTACCGTTCTAGAAGCTATGGCAATTGGTCGCCCGATACTCACAACAGATGTTCCTGGTTGTCGAGATACTGTTGAAGAAGGGAGTAATGGATTCTTAGTTGAAAAAGGTAATGCAAAACATCTTGCCGATAAAATGCTCTGGTTTATAGAAAATCCTAATGAACTCGCATCTATGGGGGAAGCGAGTTTGGCGTTTGCTCAAAATAAATATGATGTGAATAAAGTAAACCATACTATTTGCAATATTTTAGAAATAAATTGAGCAGATTAACATCTTTATCAGCTTCAATTTTTAAAACATCGCACAGTTAAACTTCAAAAAACTATAGCCTATATTTTTAAATTTATAGGTTATCTCCTTTATATTCGTTAATTAATTGTACACTTCCTAAAGATTATTTAAAACATTTCTACCATCTACTTCTTAATTACTATTTCATTTAAAATATCTATTGCAAACCCAAATGATAATGATTATCATTTGAGTTGTGGCGGTAAGATTAATAAATAAGGAAGGTATTCGCTAATGAAAACAAATGTAATTCAGCAATCAGAACCATTGCTTTGGCAAAGGTTACTAACCTTTGGAAATGAGTGTTATGAAAAACAAAATTGGTTACAAGCCGAATATTACTATAAAGAGGCTGAACTACAATTAGATTATTTATGGTCGGCAGACCCAACGAACATCAATTTATTAATGGCGTGGATATGTACTTTACATAACTTATCTACACTATTTGAACAACAGGGAGATAAGCAAATAGGGTTACGTTATTTGCTTATTCCGCATAATAGAATGCTTAACTTAACTCAAAGCAAACAAGCGACAGAAGACGTAAAGTTAATTGCCATTAAGGCCTTGAAATTAACTTTTCCTCCAATTCTGGTATTCAGTAAAAAGAATCCTATTTGTAATGATTGTATGCAATCAATCCAAGAGTTTAAGCAGAAACTCGAAAGCCAGCAAGAGGTAGTACATTAAGCGTTAATTATTGAAACACATTGTTTTAGTTACCACAGGAGAGTCATTATGTTTTATACGTTATTAGAATTATTAGATAAAAAATTAAATTTTGTCACAGTAGCTGCTAAACAAAAGGAACATACTGGCGACAACGGAAAACTAGCAAAAGCGATTTTAGATAAAGGAGCTTAATAATATGACGGTACTAGGATTTAAACTTTTAAAAGTAAAGGGACACAGTATGTTTCCTAAAGTGCCTCAGCACAGCTATATATTAATTAATCAGTGGTTTAATTTTTGGCGTGTAAAACCTAATCAAACTGTATTAATTAAGCATCAAACATTAGGGCTTATTATTAAAACGGTTGCACTAATTGACCGTTATGGTTTTATTTGGAGCAAAGGCGAGAATCCTTCAAGCCTAACGGTTGAGAGGATTGGCCCTGTAGATAAGCATCAAATATTAGGAAAAGTATTAATGATTATTAAACAGTAATTTTAGTTAAGTTAATCTATACTGAAGCTATTACAAAAAAGTGATAAAAGAGTAACTTCTTTGTATATTTTGAGCTATGTGTAGTTAAGGTTAATTTATCCGTATTTTTATATTCATGAGAAATCAGGCATACTACTTCAATGTTCAATAACTAAACGATAGTAAGTTGATTTTTAATTAGCTCTAGTAAAGGCTTGGAGATTTCATGAATACTCAATTACAGCGTATTTTATACGGTTTTCTTTTTATTTTCTTTCATGCTTGTAGTTATAGCCAAAATATTACTTTTTTAACTCATCAAATAGAGCCTTTTTCTTATTTAGAAGATGGTGAGCTAAAAGGACTTACCACAGAAATCATTAAAGAGATGATGAAAATCACTCAATATAATCACGATATTAAAGTATACCCATTTGCAAGAGGTTTATGGACTGTTCAAAATAAACCTAACTATGCAATGTATATTGTAGCCAGGCGTCCTGAAAGGGAAGGTACGGTAAAATGGGTAGGACCGTTGATATCCAGTGGTGTGTACTTCTATAAAAGAAAAGGCTCGAGTATTATGCCTTCAAGCTTAGATGAAATTAAAGAGTCTTTTTCAGTTGGTGTACATTTAGGAAATGCAGATCATAACTTTTTAAAAGCTCAAAACTTTAATAATATTGTACCTACAACAAAGCCATTTTATGCAATAAAAATGTTAATAAAAGATAGGGTGAATTTAGTTCCTATGAGTGAATTGACAGTACATAGCTTAGCAGAAAAAGAAAAAGCGAATATCGAACGCACCAACGTCAAATTATATAATTCAGACATATATCTGGTTTTTTCAAAAGAAACTCCAAATAATATAGTTGCTAATTGGCAAGCTGCATTAGATGAAATAAAATCGACAGATGTTTACGACAAGATTTATAAAAAATACTTACCACTTCCATCAAAATAAATAGTTGTAGCCTATCTTGCTCGTAGGCTTTATATCTATAGTATGCAGGATCTTGTTGGAGTTTTATGTGGCTAAGTACACAGAGACGCTCCAAATTATACCAAACGCATTAATGAATTGACTTACGTTAATAATTTGAATAATAAGTAACCTGAACTCGCCTGAATAAATCCTTCTCTAGTAGCTGTTTTTCCTAACTTCTGCGTTAAATTTACTTGCAATAGAGGAGTATTGACGCGAAATTTGCCTTGAATTAAGAAAAACTAGCAAGCTAGAGGCTCAATAAAACTATTTTTATTATATTTCAATTTGTTAAGAATCTCTTAAACCGAGTTCAGGTTAAGTAGTTAAAGAAATACTTTAAATTTGTTAGCTTTCATTTATTTAAATGGGTATAGATTAATTGAGTCATAGAACCTGTATAAGAAAAGGCTCTTGAATAAATTCAAGAGCCTTTATACCTAATTAAATATCTAATAGGTTGGTATGTTTAAATAAAGTACTTTATTTAAATATCAGTTTACAAACTTAAAGCGCTGATTGTCACCATTAAAGCAGTTCCACTGATTAAGTGCTGCGCCATTAACGGTTTGCTGACCTGCTATATCTAAACACTTGTCACTTGCTTTAGAGCGAATTTCATAATATCCATCGCCTTTGTCGGCTAGTTTCCATCGTTGGTTGTTATTACTGTGGTTACATACCCATTGATGAACTGTTGCGCCATCGGCAGTATTTCCGTCTTTTAATTCAACACATAAGCCACTTTGATTTGAGGTAATTGCATATTCACTATTACCTAGATCAGTCAACGTAAATTGTTGGTTAGCATTACTCGTATCACAGCCCCATTGTTGATATAGGCTACCATTATTTAATGCACCATTAGTAACATCTATACATTTTGTACTGTGTTTGGCTTGTATACTAGTAGTACCTGATGGAACACCAACTGAAACAGGTTTATAGACACGGATCCAGTCAACATACATTTTATTTTTACTTTCGTCAGCGAGATCTGCATCTGTTGCTATATTGTTAGCTGCAGAGCGCCAAGCATGATCTTCAGTATCAATAATGATGAATGCTTCTTGATCCATATTGTATTGGCTTTTATCTAGTATTGCTCCTGTGTAGTCTTTATCGGTCATAACTACTTGTGCCCATGAACCATCTGCAGTTTGCTGACCATCTATGTAAAAAGTGACCTCAGTCGGACTTTTCCAGTAAACACCAAAACGATGAAATTGTTCTCTCCAGTATGTACCTGAAGTAGGTGTAACATGAGTTTGATCGTTAAAGTCGCTGATAATTTCATTAGTTTGTTCATCACGCATAAATACGTGGAAATTGGTCGACATGTTTTGTGCAAACCATGTTTCTCTCGCGCCACCATAAACTTCCAATACGTCAATTTCACGTTCATCATTTTCACTAAGTAACCAAAAGTTAGATGACAATTCTAGGTTACTCACTTTGATATTAGCTTCTAAAAAAATAGGGTATTTAACTTTTGTTTTAGATGTAACTACACCAGCATTAACTTGATCTGTACCTGTGCGACGAGATGCACTGATAATTAAGTTACCATCCGCAACCCAAGATGAATCTTGTTGCCAATAGGTTAGCCCTGGACCTGTCCAAGCATTAAAGTAAGTATCATTCCATTTATCTGTAAAAGTACTTGGTTTTCCTGTGTAATCAAATGAATCAGAGTAGTTTCCTTGCAACTCCCACGTTTTGCCATCGCCTGCTGCTACTGGTAGTGGGATCGTGTCCCAATCTGCTGCATTAATAGAAAATGAAGCGAGCATTATTCCTGATAGTAAAACAGTCCTTTTTTTCATAATAATTCCTTGTTTAGTCTATAAATAAAGTTTATATAATTTTTTGTACATTATGTACACACACAATATATTGTTAACTGTTAACATTGGTCAAGCTGTTCATTAATACAGTAATGATAATGATTTTTATTTGCGTTGGTTGTTTTAGCAATGTTTAGCTTAATGACTACATCAGCATGGGCTGGTGAAAATTATGGGGCAAAGGTTGTAAATACACGTCCACAAGATAGCTACGAATTCAAACTTTCAGGTACTATTCGTTTAGACAAAAATAAATGTGACCATTACAGCTTTCACTGTATTCATCCTGAAATCGAATATGGCATAACCAAAAAGCTAATTATTGGTGTTGAAGCTCTCACTTACCGAAAAGCTATGGTCGTCAAATTATGCCCCCTAAATGGCGTATATAATTTCATGGAAAAACAGTAGTGAATTTTTGAAACTAGATAAGCAGATTAAAAATATATCAGGTGCTACACTATCGTGCAGCGATGTAACTGATAGCATTAATCGATTAAAGGAAATCTGGAAGCAAGTGCTTAAATTATTGTGACACTAAATCAATTAGAAAAACGTAAAACATTACTTGGAACCTTAGTTGACATAGAATTAAGGGGAGAAGTCGCAGACGATGAACTTACTGCATTGTCTGAAGTAATATTTAATGAAATTGAACGAGTTCATCATACATTGAGTTTCCACAGTGAAACGAGCGAACTCTCATTTTTAAATCGACAAGCATTAAGTTTAGCTAATCGGTTTGATCCGAATAATCAAACTTTATCAATCGCTATATCCAAAGATTTGAATAAAGTACTGTCTTTTGCACTTCAGCTAAATAAATTTACCCGTGGTTTATACGATGTAACCGTTGCGCCTAGTTTAATTTTAAATAAGCAATTGCCTAATCATTTATCGTTAAATGTAACAAGCCAAAATTGCACCTTAGCTTTTGGTAACAGCAGTAATATGAGTTGTAATGAAAGTGTGGTGCATATTGATAAACCTTTATGTATCGACTTAGGTGGAATAGCCAAAGGTTATGCGCTTGATTGCGCGTTAAGTAAAGTACCTGCACACATTTATTGTCGTATTAACGCAGGAGGCGACCTAGCAATAAACCAGTGGAAAAATGAAGAAGTTGCACTGCAATACAATAAACGTAGTACGGCATTAAGAAGTGTAAAAATGCAAAATAGTGCGTTAGCTACATCAGGTAATTATCACCGAGAAAATAAGTCAGCTATTATTCAGCCTTCAACAGGGAAGCACGTTAAGTTTAAAGGCAGTATGTCGGTGTTCTCTTCTCAAGCTATGTTGTCAGACGCTTTAACAAAAGCGATGATTTTATCGTCGCGTTCTCAAAAGCGGAAAATGGCTAAATATTATAATGCCCAAGCGATAAAAATTAATCGTTTGGGTTTTGTTAAACTTTACTATTAAGGGGTTTTATTGTTTTCGGATTTATCCAAACCTTACATGTAACTTTTTTCTTACTTAACCTCAATTCGGGTTAATGAATGTTAGCGAATGATTTAAAATCGTTATTTATCAAAAACTTAATGCGCACCATTATTTTCCTAAGCTATATTAGTCTCTCAACATTGATATTTTTGTGTATAACAAGGCGAATTTTTCTATCTAATAGCTGGCTATTAGTAATAAATTCAACGAAGTTAGGCGTAAAAATAGCTTGTTGAGTAACTTTGCTTATCCCGAGCTGAGGTTAATTAACCTGAGTTCGGTTTAAGAAGTATTTAATTCATCGAAAAATTAAAATCTTATCCCGCTTCTAGCTTGATATTTTTACTTAATTCAAGGCAAATTTACGCGTCAATACTCCCCTATTGCAAGTGAATTTAACGCCGAAGTCAGTAAAAATAGCTGCTAGAAGAATATTTATTAAGCCGAGTTCAGGTTGCTTAAATTTCAAAAGTTCTAGTAGTGAATTGTTTTAGTCTTGTTCAATTGACCTGTTAGCCATTTCTTCAGGAAGTATCTGTTCTAATTTCAAGTCATATTGCTCTTCATTGTTTTGATACTCTTCTTTTAAATATTCAAAAAATTGAGTTAAATGAACATAATGTTCTTCATAATCATCACGATCTCGTAATTTCTCACTTTTTAATAATTGTTCATTATATAAAGCGGAGTCTCGTATAGCAGATAAAAGCGTAGGAATATATGCTTTAGGTATTTTCATTATCTATCTTATCTTGCTTCTTTTTCGCCTTTATCTCTGCACGTCTTCGTTTAAAAAAAGCAGACAGCAGGGCGCTGCATTGTTCTGCTAACACGCCTTTTGTGGTTTCTATTTTATGATTATGCTTTTCATGATCTACCAAGTTAAACGCGCTACCAGCTGCACCTGTTTTTAGATCGTTGGCTGCAAAGACTAAGCGTTTTATTCTGCTGTGTACCAATAAACCAGCACACATAGGGCAAGGTTCAAGAGTCACGTACAAAGTACAGTCAATTAAGCGGTAGTTTTGTAGAGCTTGGCCTGCTTGTTTTATGGCGAGCATTTCAGCATGGGCTGACGGATCGTTTAAGGTGATTGACTGATTAAAACCTTCGCCAATAATTTTACCGTCGGCTACAACTACAGCACCTACAGGAATTTCGTTAATCTGCTCTGCCTGTTGTGCTAGCTCGTAAGCGCGCTGCATAAACTTGATGTCAGGTTCGTGTTGATCTTGCTTGTTATGGGTGACTTTTGCTGTCATAAAAACATCTCAAGTAGGTCGTTTAAATAACGGTGCCCAAGTAAGGTGACTTGCCATGTGGTGCTGTCTTCATTTGGGCTTTGTACTAAACCTTTTTGCTGAGCATTGTTTAGTATAGGTAATACGGTGTTTCGGTTTAAACCGGTATAAGCTTCAAAATCGTCTAAGCTGAATTCTGCACACAATCTAAGTACATTCATCATGTATTCGAAAGGCAGTTCGCTTTTATCAACCGGATTTAGGTGGTCTAAATGTTCGCGCTCTTTATCTAAATAGCCTTTAGGGTGCTTTACTTTTACGGTGCGAAATATTTGTTGCTGCTCGATATCAGTAATTTTACCGTGTGAGCCACAGCCAATACCTAAATAATCGCCAAATCGCCAATAGTTAAGATTATGTTTACATTGGTATTCTGGTTTGCTGTACGCTGATATTTCGTATTGTTTGTAACCTGCATCTTCAAGCAGTTTGACGCCTTGGTCTTGAATATCCCATAAAGTTTCGTCAGCCGGTAAAGTAGGGGGCTTTGAATGAAATGGTGTATTAGGTTCAATGGTTAATTGATACCAAGATAAATGAGTAGGATTTAAATCTATAGCGGTTTTTAAGTCGTCTAAAGCGTTGTCTAACGATTGATTAGGTAAACCGTGCATTAGGTCTAAATTAAAACTTTTTACGCCACAAGTTGTGGCAAGTTCTGCGGCACTTTTAGCTTGTTGGCTATCGTGTATTCTTCCCAGTTTTATCAGTTTGTCTGACTCAAAACTTTGCACACCTATAGATAAGCGTGAAACCCCTGCGTTAAAAAAGCCAATAAACTTGTCGGCTTCTACTGTGCCAGGGTTGGCTTCTAAGGTTATTTCAATGTTTGCGTCGTGTGTAAATCTTGATAACACTTGCTCTAACATTGATTTAATTGCTGGCGCTGAAAATAAGCTGGGTGTACCACCACCAATAAATATGGTGTGCAGTGGTCTGTCGCTTAAGCTAAAACGTTTTATGTCGGCGTCTAAATCTTGTATGAGTTGCTCTACATATTCGGCTTCAGGAATTTCATTTTTTAGTGCATGAGAATTGAAGTCGCAGTACGGACATTTTTGTACGCACCATGGAATATGAATATATAACGATAACGGTGGAGCTTTAAGCACAGAGAAATTTCCTGATAGGTATTAAATTGATTAAGTTATTTGGCTTGGTGCTTTGCTGCTAGCTCTTTTACCAATATAGCAAGTGCTTTTCCACGGTGGCTTAATTGATTTTTTAATTCACGCGGAAGTTGGGCCGAGGTCATTTTATGATCTTCTTGCCAAAAAACAGGATCGTAACCAAAACCTTGTTCACCTAATTTTTCGGTGATTATGCTACCTTCCCAAACACCATGACAAATAATAGGCGTAGGATCGTTAGCGTGTTCCATATATACCAATACACAATGAAAACGTGCGCTGCGCTCAGCTGTAGGTACGTTTAATAAAGCTTTTAATAGTTTGTTGGTGTTGTCGCTGTCGGTAGCATTTTCACCTGCGTAACGTGCTGAATATACACCGGGTTCACCATTTAATGCGTCAACTTCTAATCCAGAGTCGTCTGCAATAGCCGGTAAACCTGTAATTTTGGCGGCATGACGCGCTTTTATGATGGCGTTTTCAACAAATGTTGTACCTGTTTCAGGTACTTCAGGTACATTAAAATCACTTTGAGGCACTATCTCAATAGTGTGTTGTGCTAGTAAACTAGAAAGCTCTTTTACTTTACCCTGATTACCTGTTGCTAAAACAACTGTAGACATGCTTTTACCTTTGAACTGTGTAGTGTTTTTTAGTTGCATGGATCATACAATATAATCCTAACCATGTATTGAATTAGCTCCACCTTTTCATCTTTTCATAAGGACTGACATGTCATTTAAAGACACCCTATTAGGTTTACTCATTATTATTATTTGGGGCATTAACTTTGTAGTTATTGCTTGGGGTCTTGATGGATTACCGCCATTATTAATGGGCGCTTTACGTTTTGCTTTAGTATTTTCTGTTGGCTTTTTATTTGTTAAAAAACCTAATATTCCGCTTAAATGGCTGGCCGCTTATGGGCTTGTTATTAGTTTTGGTCAGTTTGCTTTTTTGTTTAGTGCTATGTCGTTGGGGATGCCAGCGGGATTAGCGTCTTTAGTGTTGCAATCGCAAGCATTATTTACGTTGATTTTTGCGGCGTTGTTATTAAAAGAGCAAGTTAAGTTTGCTCAAATATTAGCAATGTTAGTTGCTGGCTTAGGGCTGTATACTATAGCGAGTACGGGGGAAGATACAACAATGACAGGTATAGGCTTTATGTTAACTATCATGGGCGCGTCTTGCTGGGCGCTAGGTAATATTGTTAACCGTGTTATTAATAAACGAGGGTTTAAACCCGGAGTAGATTTAGTCATATGGTCGGCTTGGATACCGGTTATTCCTTTTGCTATATCAAGCTATTTTATTGAAGGGCCTGATTTAATTATTGAAAGCTTAATTGGTTTTAATTGGGTGTCGTTTTTGTCTTTAGCTTATTTAGCTGTTGCTGCATCAATTGTTGGCTATAGCTTATGGAGCCATTTACTTGGGCAATATCCAGCGGCACAAGTTGCCCCTTTAACTTTAGGTGTGCCTATTGTAGGTATTACTGCGTCGGCTTTTTTCTTGAATGAAACTATTTCTACAACACAGTGGGTAGGGAGTGCTTTGGTGTTATTTGGATTAGTGATTAATGCGTTTGGTGAGAAACTAACGGTAAAGTTAGGGTTAAAAAAAGCGAGAATTTAATATTCTACTTTTAAACATGTAATAAAAAAGGAGAGATATACAGGTTATATATTTCTCCTTTTTTATTGTGATATCAGCCTTTAATCTACATAAAATTTTTGTTTAAACTTGAATGACTTATTACCTGTGCCGTCATTTATCGTAACATCAAAGTAGTAGGTTTCTTCATCTGAGTAGGTGACTTGAGCTAAATAGTAAATTGCATCGCCTTCGGTAACTTCTTCAAACTCTAAAGTTTTAATTTGGCCTAGATCATTTCGAGCTTTAGCTGTAATAACCACATGTTTAGCGGGTTTACCTTCTTTACTATTATCGAGAACAGATATATTAATTACACCATTATATCGACTACGTTCAATACCATAAGCTTTAGCTATTTTAGGTGTTAAAAACGTGGCACCAAAAGCCATGTAATGCACGTCTAAATGTTCTAATTTCTTCATGTTTTCAGCATGTGCATTAAGCATAAATACTGAAGTGATGATTAATATTGATAAGCGCTGTATTAATTTTTTCATAAATGATTCCTAAAGCAGAAGGTTAAATTATTATTTAACCTTTATGTCGCCAGTCTACTTTTGTTAATAAAAGTTAAAGCATTGCCCAGTATGGGATCCAACCTGATAGTAATATATTAATAACATTCAATAATAAAAATGCGGCTAATATTGATAAATCTAAGCCGCCGATAACCGGTACTATGTTACGAATAGGTCGTAATACCGGATCTGTAAGTTGCTGGAAGATAACTTGTGTTGGATTATAACCTTGTACCACCCAACTCATTAACGCCATAATTAACATGATGATAAACAATAAAACGCCTGTTTGTTTTATTAAATATAACGCGCCTAAAATTAAAGCGGTTACAATATTAATACCTGCGCCATTTATTAAAGGAATTAAAACAAATTTTAATGATGCTACGATAAAAGCTAACACGATTGTCGCAACGTCTACACCACCAAACCCTGGTATAATTTTACGAAAAGGGATAACTAATGGGTTACTTACTTTTACTACAAATTGGCTAAGTGGGTTGTAAAAGTCGGCACGTACAAGTTGTAACCAAACACGCACGATTAAAATCATGAGTATTGTGTCGAATGCAAAGTCGAGTAAAAAGTTAATTGCTTGCATTTATTTCTCCGGTAAAAGTCATTTAAATAAATTGATGGTTATGAGTTAGCAAGCTCTTGAGCTCTGGTTATTGCGGCGTTCATCGCTGTTGCTACAAGTTCTGGTAATTTACCTTCAGTAAATTGTAGAAGTGCTGCCTGCGTAGTGCCACCTTTAGAGGTAACATTGGTGCGAAGCTGGCCAATTTCAACCTCAGGGTTATTAACTACCATGCTTGCAGCGCCTATTGCGGTTTGTTGTACCAGTAGTCTACTTTCTTCTGCGGAAAAACCTAGTGCTTTCGCTTGTTGTTCCATGGCTTCCATAAATAAGAAAAAATAAGCAGGGCCTGAACCTGAAACTGCGGTTACTTTATCTATACCTGCTTCGTTTTCAAGCCAAATGTATTGACCCGTACAAGCTATAATTTTTTCAACATTGGCTTTTTGTTCGGTAGTTACAAATTCATTGGCGAATATACCTGTCATGCCTAAACCAACTTGAGCTGGCGTATTTGGCATAGTGCGCACAATCGCTGTGTTTGCCTGTAAAGCTTGTTGAATATTTTTAAGTAAACATCCTGCGGCAACTGAAACAAAGCATTTATTTTCAATATTCACGTTATCTGCAATGTTTTTACATACTTCAACAATAAGGTGAGGTTTTACACCCAAAATAATCGTGTCGGCAAAAGCGACGGCTTCAAGGTTGTCAGCGGTATTTAAAATATTGTACTGCTTGGAAAGTGCTTCACGTTTTGCCGGTGAAGGATTGGTGACCATAATGTTTTTAGGGTCGATGCCGTTTTTTACTAAACCGCCAATGATGGCACCATTCATATTACCTGCACCAATAAATGCTATTTTTGTCATTACTGTTCCTGTTATTAATTTTAAATTGTTAAGGCTGCTAAGGTAGTTAACCTGAACTGAGGCTATTTATCTCTAGCGCCAAATATTGCCGTACCTACACGTACCATGGTTGAACCAGACATTATCGCTTGCTGCATATCATCAGACATTCCCATTGATAAGGTATCTATTTGAGGATAGGTTTGTTGTAGGTTTAAAAAAAGTCGCTGCATTTCATCAAACGTTTCGCTTGAAGCATTTTTTTCAGGTATTGCCATAAGGCCTCGTAAGGTTAAATTATCGCAATTGTTAACAAATTGAGCTAACTCTGGTAAATCGTTTGTTAATACTCCCGACTTACTGTTTTCATTACTAATATTGATTTGTAAACAAACGTTTAGTGGGGTATCTTGATGACTTCTCTGTTCGTTCAGTCGGCTGGCTATTTTGATACGGTCGACCCCATGAACCCATGAGAAATTTTCGGCAATTTGTCGGGTTTTATTCGATTGAATAGGGCCTATAAAGTGCCAACAAATATCAGATAAATGTGAGAGCTGTGCTATTTTTTCTACGGATTCTTGTACATAGCTTTCACCAAAATCTCGTTGTCCTGCTTCATAAGCCTGTTCAATGAGTTCATTAGGTTTAGTTTTGCTTACAGCAAGTAAAGTCACTTCGTGAGACTTACGGTTTGATAGATTACATGCTTGAGAAATTTGCGCTTCAATCGCAGCGATATTATCTTTAATGAGTGTCATATAAATTGTTTCAAATATTTAATTTAATTATTCGAGCAACGCTTCGAATTATTTATAGCTAAGAGGTCTGTATGGATATTACCGAATTACTTGCATTTAGTGTTGAAAATAATGCATCAGATTTACATTTATCAACGGGTACGCCACCTTCAATTCGTGTTGACGGTGATGTAAGAAAGCTAAATATACCGGCCTTTGATGCCGCAGACGTTAACGCGTTAGTTTATGATATTATGAACGACAAACAACGCAAAGACTACGAAGAAAAGCTAGAAGTCGATTTTTCATTCGAAGTGCCAAATTTAGCACGTTTCAGGGTAAATGCTTTTCACCAAAACCGTGGGCCTGCCGCTGTATTTCGTACCATTCCAAGTAAAATTCTTTCTTTAGATGATTTAGGTTGTCCTGATATTTTCCGAGATATTGCTGATACGCCTCGTGGTTTAGTATTAGTTACAGGGCCAACTGGTTCGGGTAAGTCTACTACGCTAGCGGCAATGGTTGACTACATTAATGGTAGCAAACATGATCATATTCTTACCATTGAAGATCCAATAGAATTCGTACACGAAAACAAAATGTGTTTGATTAACCAACGTGAAGTTCATCGCGATACCTTAAGTTTTGAAGCTGCACTACGTTCTGCATTACGTGAAGATCCTGATGTTATTCTTGTTGGTGAAATGCGTGATTTAGAAACTATTCGATTAGCCATGACCGCAGCAGAAACAGGTCATTTAGTTTTCGGTACCTTGCATACAACGTCTGCACCTAAAACCATTGACCGTATTATTGATGTATTTCCAGGTGAAGAAAAATCTATGGTGCGTTCAATGTTATCTGAATCTTTACGCGCTGTTATTTCACAAACTCTTATCAAAAAAGTAGGCGGTGGCCGAGTAGCTGCTCATGAAATTATGATTGGTGTTCCTGCTATTCGTAACTTGATCCGTGAAGATAAAATTGCGCAAATGTATTCAGCAATTCAAACGGGTATGTCGCACGGCATGCAAACCATGGATCAATGTTTACAAAACTTAGTGAGCCGTGGATTAATTACACGTGAAGCAGCAAGAGAAAAAGCGGCAGACAAAAATCAATTTTCACAAGGTTATTAATCTGAGTGATCACTAAACGAATGAACTAGGGCGTTTAAATGAATTTTAATCAATTATTATCAAAAATGGTCGCTTCAGATGCGTCTGATATGTTTGTTACCGCTAAATTACCTGTTAGTGCAAAAATTAATGGTGAGTTAGTACCTATTGATGAGCATGTATTAACGGCGGCTGAATCGTTAGGCTTAGTTCACGATGCTATGACAGATAAAAACAAACGCATATTTGAAGAAGAGAAAGAGTGTAACTTTGCTATTTCTATCGACAGTATTGGTCGTTTCCGTGTATCAGCATTTTGGCAACGTGATATGGCAGGTATGGTTGTACGTAGAATTGTAACCGATATACCAGAAGCTGATGATTTAGGTTTACCGTCTGTTTTAAAAGATGTGGTTATGTCTAAACGTGGCTTGGTGCTATTTGTTGGTGGTACAGGTACAGGTAAATCAACTTCAATGGCGGCGTTAATTGGCTATCGTAACAAAAACTCTCACGGTCATATTTTAACGATAGAAGATCCTGTGGAATTTGTTCACGAACACCAAAAATGTATGGTAACTCAGCGTGAAGTAGGGCTTGATACAGAAAGCTTTGATGCTGCACTTAAAAGTTCATTACGACAAGCACCTGACGTTATTTTGATTGGTGAAATTCGTAACCGAGAAACTATGGAGCACGCGTTAAGTTTTGCTGAAACAGGGCATTTATGTATTGCAACTCTGCATGCTAACAACGCTAACCAAGCGATTGACCGTATTATGCATTTAGTGCCTGCTGATCAACATAGCAAGTTACTCTTTGATTTAGCTTTAAACTTACGTGGTATTATTGCACAACAACTCATTCCTACTACCGATGGTAATGGGCGTGTAGCGGCAATTGAAATATTATTAAACTCGCCATTTATTGCTGAACTTATCAAAAAAGGTGATATAGGTGGTATTAAAGAGGTGATGCAAAAGTCTAAAGAATTAGGTATGCAGACTTTCGACCAAGCATTATTTGATTTATACCAAGCGGGACAAATTAACTACGCTGATGCATTGCATCATGCCGATTCACCAAATGATTTACGCTTAATGATCAAATTACGCAGTAATGATCAAGGGGGATCAGGTGCACTTGCTGGCGTAACTTTAGCAGGATTAGAGCCTGAAGATGATTTTTAGGTAGATTGTCTAATAAAGCAAAGGGATCGTTTAGATCCCTTTTTTATTAAATTTTCTGTAACTTACTTGAACTACCCATACATAGATTCAAAATAGCTTTCGATAATAAGCTTAGCTGATTCTGCATCGATATTATCTTTCTTAAGGTTTTTATAGCCACCTCGAGCAAAAAGCTGCTCTTTAGCATCTGCTGTGGTTAAACGTTCGTCTTGATATTCAACAGTTATGCCAAATTTTCCAAACACTCGTCTACCAAACTTTTTAGCATCAAGGGTAAGTTGTTGCTCTGATCCATCCATATTTAGCGGTAAGCCAACTACAATGTAATCAGGCTGCCATTCTTTTAAATATTGATTAATATTATCCCAATTAGGAATTCCATCGTTGGCTTTTACACTGCCTAGTGGGCTTGCACTTCCTGTTATTTCTTGTCCTACAGCAACACCGATATATTTTTTGCCGAAGTCAAAACCAATAACTGTGCGTTGACCAATAGGGTTGTTCTTTGCCATAAATGTTCATTTCCAAAGGGTATGTTATTTTGTGAAGGAGGCTATCGCAATTTTTTATGCGTGACCTACATCGTTTGAAAGGTGAGCGATATCTATACCAAGTTTTTCAGTAGCTTTTTTCCAGCGTTGTTCAATAGGAGTATTAAATAAAATATCGTTATCGGCATCTATGGTTAGCCAAGAGTTTTCTTTTATTTCTTCTTCTAATTGCCCTGGGCTCCAGCCAGCATAACCTAAAGTGACTAAAAACTTTTCTGGTGCACTTTCAGTCCCTAAAGCCATAAGTATATCTTTAGAAGTGGTGATCATTACGTCGCTACTTAGCGCTAAAGAGCTTTGCCAGCCTTTTTGTGGGCTATGTAATACAAAGCCTCGTTGTGTCGATACTGGGCCGCCAGTGAGGACTTTTTGATTCATTACAGGGTTTGATTCAACATCTGCCTCAATATGTTCTAGTAATTCGTTTAAGGTCATATTTATTGGCAAGTTGATAATTAGCCCCATCGCGCCTTCATCATTGTGTTCGCATACATAAATAACGCTTCTATTAAAATAAGAATCGTTTAATGCGGGCATTGCAATAAGGAGTTGGTTTTCAAAATTAATCATAGTGTTAACTTATCTTTTTGTTAGTCGCGTAGAGCTATTTTTTCTATTAAAGTTACTTAGTTCGAATGTTTTCTTCAATAGCATCCATTAATTTACCACTAATATTAATTGGGTAAGCGGCTTCTATTTCTCGAATACATGTTGGGCTAGTTACGTTTATTTCTGTTACTTTATCACCTATTACATCTAAACCAACAAAGTATAACCCGCGCTTCTTCAATTCAGGGCCAATCGTATCTGCAATGAGTTTATCTGTTGGGCTTAGTGGGCGAGCTTCACCGCGTCCGCCTGCGGCTAAATTACCACGAGTTTCACCTTGTGCTGGAATACGCGCTAAGCAGTAAGGCATAGGTTCACCGTTTACAATAAGAATACGTTTGTCGCCGTCGGTAATTTGCGGCATGTATTCTTGCACCATAGCATATTGGCTACCGTGGTTAGTGAGTGTTTCAAGTATTACACCTACGTTAGGATCGTTAGGACCAATCCTGAAAATAGATGATCCGCCCATGCCGTCAAGCGGCTTGATGATGATGTCTTTTTCTTCTTGATGAAAATCACGAATTAACTTGCTGCTGCGGGTAACTAAGGTTCTAGGCGTTAAATCAGCAAACCATGCGGTAAATAGTTTTTCGTTACAGTCGCGTAAACTTTGTGGCTTATTAACAATAAGTGTACCTTCAACTTCAGCTCTTTCAAGCATGTAAGTAGCATAAATAAACTCAGTATCAAACGGAGGATCTTTACGCATCAATACTGCGTCTAGTTCACTTACGGCAATATCTTTAGCTTCTTCTAAATCATACCAGTGCTCAGGGTTATCATATACTTTAACTATGCTTGCTGAAGCGCGACATTGACCACGGTCTAGATAGAGGTCATTCATTTCCATGTAATAAATTTCGTAACCGCGTTTTTGAGCTTCAAACATCATCGCCATTGATGAATCTTTTTTCACATTAACCTGCGAAATAGGATCCATTACTATGCCAAGTTTTATTGTCATTTTACTTCCTAATTTAATTCGTTATTTATAACTTTATTTGATGTCGCCGTAACGACATTGTAAAGCGGTAATAGCTGTTAAAGCTGCTGTTTCTGTTCTTAGTACACGCGGCCCAAGTAATACATCAATAAAGCCTGAGTCGTTTGCTTGCGTAATTTCATCATCATTCAAGCCACCTTCAGGACCAATTAATAACCTCACACGGTCATTATTATTGGGTAAGTTCATAATGGAGTGTTGAGCTTTGGGATGCAAATTTAGCTTTAAGGCTGAAGTTTCTTGGGCTAACCATTCATTTAATTGAACAGCTGGCTTAACAATAGGAACAACACAACGACCACTTTGTTCACATGCACTAACTACTATTTTTTGCCACTGATCTATTTTTTTTTGTAATCGTTCGCCGTTAAGCTTTACTCCACATCGTTCAGTAAAAAGTGGGGTAATGGTATTTACGCCCAGCTCAACTGATTTCTGTAAGGTAAAATCCATACGGTCACCTCGTGAAACACCTTGACCAAGATGAATGTTAAGAGGGGATTCTACTGACTTTTCGATAAAGCTTTTAATCAACACTTGAGCACTTTTTTTGCTTACATTAACAAGTTCACCTTCATAGTCGCCATATTTAGCAGGGCTGCTATCATCACTCGGGTTTATACTATTAAACAGAGTGACACTATCGCCATTTTGTAAACGCAGTACACGAACGGTATGACCAAAAGCGTCATCGTTTAAGTCAACGGTTTCGCCAATATTAAGAGGCGTATTTTGATAAATTCTAGGGTTTCGCATGTTTATATTTATACTCAAGAGGTACTGTATTCGACAGTGAATTTACGTAATTACTTTCATTTACTTTAACTAAAAATAATTGATGTAACCAAGATAGGGGCAAAAAGGCTTTTTTTCAATGAAGAACTGTAGGAAATAGCTGAGAAAAGAGAAGGTATCCTCATATCATCTTAATATAAAGTCATAGATATAAAAAAAGCTTTCATATTGAAAGCTTTTTAGAAAATAATGAAGTATTACAAACCAGCAGAGCGACGTAAGTCTTCAGCTTTGTCTGTTTTTTCCCAACTAAATGCAGTAAAGGTATCGTCACCTACTGTCATTTCATAAGGTTCTCTACCAAAGTGACCGTAAGCCGCTGTTTGTTGGTACATAGGGTGTAACAAATCTAGCATTTTTGTAATACCGTAAGGGCGTAAGTCAAAGTGCTCTCTTACTAATTCTACTAGTTTTTGTTCAGGCACTTTACCAGTACCAAAAGTATCGATTGAAATTGAAGTAGGCTCTGCAACACCAATTGCGTATGAAATTTGAATTTCACAACGGTCAGCTAAACCTGCAGCAACGATGTTTTTAGCAACATAACGACCAGCGTAAGCTGCGCTTCTGTCTACTTTTGATGGATCTTTACCCGAGAATGCACCACCACCGTGACGAGCCATGCCGCCATAGGTATCAACAATAATTTTACGACCTGTTAAGCCACAATCGCCAACCGGACCACCAATCACAAATTTACCTGTTGGGTTAATATGATATTTAGTGTCTTTTGTTAATAATTCAGCAGGAATCACGTGTCTAATAATGTTTTCCATTACCGCATCGTGTAAATCTTCCTGTTTAATTTCAGGGTTATGTTGAGTTGATAAAACAATGGTATCAATCGAAACTGGCTTATTATCTTCGTAGATAAAAGTTACTTGAGATTTAGCATCTGGACGTAACCAAGGTAAAACACCTGATTTACGTGCTTCAGCTTGACGCTCAACTAAACGGTGAGAGTAGTATAAAGCTGCAGGCATTAAGGTTTCTGTTTCGTTCGTGGCGTAACCAAACATTAAGCCTTGGTCACCAGCGCCTTGATCTTCAGGTTTTGCGCGGTCTACACCTTGAGCAATTTCTGGAGATTGTTGGCCAATTAAATTCATAATGCCACAGGTTTCGCCGTCAAAACCAACGTCTGATGACGTGTAGCCAATACTACTAATAACGTCACGAGTGATTCTTTCTAAATCAACCCATGCAGTTGTTGATACTTCACCTGAGATGATAGCAACACCTGTTTTAACCATAGTTTCACAGGCAACACGAGCGTGTTTATCTTGTGTGATTATTGCGTCAAGTACAGCATCAGATATTTGATCTGCAATTTTATCAGGATGGCCTTCAGATACAGACTCTGAAGTGAAAAAGTGTTTAGACATAAAACCTCAATAAGTTAATTGGTTACGTATTTCTATTAATTAAACCTAAAAATAAATTACGTTTAATTTAATCGTACTATAAGAAAATAACGTATTAATCGGGTGAAAATTTTTGCTAAGTTTACCTGTTTACAGATTAACTTCATAGAATTATTTACGCCTAGACGGCTAAACGTCTTAAATTTATAAAAATTTAAAAGGGTGATAACTTGACAGGAGTGTTTAATAACGTAGACATTATTGAGATTAATTCGCTGTTAGCCTGTGAACTAAAAAATTGATATTGCAGCTGTTTGTTAGAAAAACAGTGGGTATTAGCTATTAATTGATGTTGAATCAGTTGGCGCTTAAGTTGTTCAGTAACAGGTAAAGCCGTTTCCATTATGGTGATTTGGTTATCAACTAAATATTTAATTTTATCTGTAAAGAAGGGGTAATGGGTGCAGCCTAATACAATAGTATCTGTATTTTTGTTTAAGACTTCTAAAAGATAATCTTTGAGTAATATTTCAAAGTTATTTGAATTGAGCTGGTTGTTCTCTATCAATTCAACTAATCCTGGACAAGGTTGAATATGTACGTTTGAGTCTGACTTGTGTTTATCAACTAAAGCTAAAAAACGCTTATTTTTAGCTGTTGCCTGTGTCGTTAATATAGCAATGTTTTTACTCAGTGCTACCGCGGGTTTTATGGCAGGTTCTACACCAATAATAGGAATAGAAACACGTAACCTTAACTGATCAATAGCAATAACTGTTGCGGTATTACAAGCAATCACAATTGCTTTGCAGTCTTTTTTTATTAGTGCATCAGCAATGACATTAACTCGTTCAATAATTTCATCATCAGACTTGTCGCCATAAGGCGCATATAAAGAATCCGCAATATAAATAAGCTGCTCATTTGGTAACTGTTCTTTAATACACTTGAAAATAGACAAGCCACCTAAACCAGAATCGAATATTCCAATCGGTTGATTTGACTGATTCTCAGGTTGAATTTGTGTGTTTAACGTTTTTTTAGTTACAGTCATAGAGACGAAGTTATTAAATGAATATTTATGAATAATAGGGAATATTGTAAATTAAAAAGAAAAGAATAAGTACAGGGATATTGAGTATAAGTAAAATGAGTGTTTCCAGGATGCCGCAGCTAACTTCAGCCCATGAACACCGGATGCTCAGGGCGGAAATATCATAAAAACCGTAGGCTTCCCGATACGAGCCGGGCTTGCACAATAGAGTTTAATCAATTTCCTGAATTAAAACTTATCGGCTCAGGGACATAGTCAACATACAAACACCCTGAAAACATCTTTAGTATAGCTAAAGTTTGTTAATGTATTAAGTCATTAATTGTAAATGAGTGTTAAGTGTTGTTTATTTGGACTTTTTAAATATTTTTTATACAAAAATATAAAAAATATATCAGAGTTTTTATGTTTAAGAGTTTAATTAAGCTGGATCTTTTTCAGTAGGTGACAACGCTTGTTCAATCGTAGATTGTAAAAGTTCTATTTTGCTTTCTAATACGAGCTTTTCTTTTTCTGCAGCTTCTTGTGTTTTTAATAAGTCGTAAGCTAAGTTTAATGCCGTCATCAACATAGATTGCTCAAGAGAAGAGTTTGCACAGGTTTTATCGTTAGCTTTAGTAAAACGTAAATTTAATTCTTGGGCAGCAGCAAGTAAGGCGCTTTCTTCCCCAACAGGGCAGGCGATTTTCAGTGATTTATTCGCAACGTTAATTGTTAGAGTGTTTGGGCTCATTGTTTAGTTTCTCGCTTTTCCATTTTTGCTTACCCTGATCATGGAGAGTATACCTATATTTAAAATTTAAGCTTATTAAAAATGATCTTATAAACTATAATCATGCTATACCTTTGATGCAACCTAGCTTTATACCCGTTACCACTCAAGAGGCTATTTCAGCCCGGATCTTGAATGATAACGGGTATATCCTCTAGTATCACAATAGCGCGAATGTTAAGATACTAAGCAGTGAACTTACTTAATTAAATGAATATTTTATGACTGATGAAACAACACTCGACTTTGCGACAATTCAAGGCATATTAACGAGTGAAAATGTTAAAATGCATGCTTCTGAAGTACATGGCGTTATGACTGGCTTAGTGTCAGCTGGTTATATTTTCGAAGATTCAGATTATATTATTGTTATTAACGACATGCTTAATAACAGTGAAGGCTTTCCTGCTGCCGTTAAACTTGCTCTTAAAGCTATGTTTAGTGATATTTGGCAAAACATTTTAGACGACTCTTACAGCTTTCAACTTATGTTGCCTGATGACGACGACAGTATTATGGAAAGAGCAAACGGATTAGGCCATTGGGTACAAGGGTTTAATTTAGGTTTTGGTTTACAACAAAAAAATAAAGCTAAATTGTCTGAAGATGTTCAAGAAGTACTGAACGACTTTGTTGATATTGCTAACCTTTCTGACGAAATGGAAGAAGACGAAGATACAGAGCAAGCCTATTATGAAATTGCTGAATATGTTCGAATTTCAGCGTTACTGTGTTTTACTGAGCTAGGTGTTCCGCCAGAAAACACGTCTAAAGAAGAAACCTTGCATTAAAACGCACTAAGACTCCTATATGAATCAAACGCATTTATCCGGTACCGAATTACCTTTAAGCGAATTTACGGCTCGTCGTGAACGCTTTTTTGCCAGTATGCCTGAAAACAGTGTGGCCTTATTTCCTGCTGCAATCGAATTAACACGTAGTAATGATACTGAATATCCTTTTTGCCAAAACAAAAACTTCTTTTATTTAACAGGGTTTCCTGAGCCAGATGCGGTACTTGTTCTTATAAAGGAAAAGACAAATCGGGTGGTATTATTTTCTCGTGCTAAAGATGCGTTACAAGAAGTATGGCATGGACGAAGAGTAGGGCAAGAGCTAGCCGTAAGTGCTTACGGTATTGATGAGTGTTTTACTCTTGATAAACAAGATGAATTTATTCCTGAATATATGGCTGATAAATCGAGCTTACTTTATTGTATTGGCGCAGCTGAACCGGTAAGTGAATCGTTTGAAATTAAGGTGCTTAGTTGGCTTAAAGCAGTAAAAGCTAAATCTCGTTTAGGTAAAAAAACGCCTACCAATATTATTGATTGCAGCAATATTATTCACGAAATGAGATTAATTAAAAGCGAAGCTGAACTTGAGCTGATGCGCAAAATTAATAAAATTAGTGGTGTAGCTCATCAACGTGCTATGAAGCAATCAGCCGTTGGTAAGTTTGAGTATCAGATAGAAGCTGATATTTTACATGAGTTTGCATCTCATGGGGCTAAAGCTCCTGCTTATACCACTATAGTTGCGGGTGGTGATAACGGTAATATTCTTCATTACACTGAAAATTCAGATACGTTAAAAAATAACGAATTATTACTCATTGACGCTGGCGGTGAACTTGCTGGCTATGCTGCCGATATTACAAGAACATTTCCTATTAATGGTGTTTTTACCAACGAGCAAAAAGCGATTTATCAATTAGTATTAGACGCTCAACTTATTTCTATTCAATCCATAAAGCCTGAAAGTACTTTAGCCCATTTAAATAATATGGCCTGTGGTTTTCTTACCGAAGGTTTACATAACTTAGGTATATTAAAAGGCGATTTAAGTACTTTAATTAAAGAAAAAGCCTGTAAAAAGTACTTTATTCATGGCCTAGGACATTGGTTAGGTTTAGATGTGCACGACGTAGGTGACTATAAAAGCAATGATAAGCGCGAACAAACACGCGAGTTTGAACCGGGCATGGTAATGACGATAGAGCCAGGTTTATATATACCGTTAGACGATCTTTCAGTAGAAGAAAAGTGGCGTGGAATCGCAGTGAGAATTGAAGATAATATTGTAGTAACTGAAACAGGATATGAAAATTTGACTGTTAATGCGCCAAAAGAGATTGCTCAAATTGAAGCCTTAATGGCAAATTCATAATCCACACTTTTTCAATAAAATCTACAAATAACCAAGTGTTAGAGACAAATGCAAGCATCAGAAAATATCAGCACTAAACAGCACTTTGATGTCATTATTTCAGGTGGCGGCTTATCGGGTTCTTTAATGGCGCTCAGTTTATTGTCTCTTAAAACATCAGATAATAAGCCTTTATCTATCGCGATTATTGAAGCTGCTGATGCAACTAAAATAGGCCAATCGATTAAAAACACTACGTCAGTATTCGACGATAGGGTGTTGGCTTTATCTCACGCTTCAGCTCAATATTTAAAAAAAATAGAAGCTTGGCCGCTTATACAAGAACATGCACAAGCGATAACAGATATTCATATTTCAGATCGTGGTTATTACGGCAAAGCACGTATTACTGCCGATAAACATAGCGTATCAGCCGTAGGTTATGTTGTTGAAATGTCTAAGTTAGGTTTGGCATTACACCAAGCGCTAGAAAAAAATTCTCATCATTTAACTTGGTTTACGCCAGACTCTATTGAACAAATTCAATGGAAATCTGAGTCTGTTGATATCACTTTAACCTCGCAAATTCAGCTCTCGGCTTCGTTACTTATTGGTTGCGATGGCGCTAATTCAATTTGTCGGCAATCTGCCAATATAGCGTGCGATCGTACTGACTATAATCAATCAGCCTTGATTACCAATGTATCTACTAAGCAACCTCATCATGGCGTAGCGTTTGAGCGATTTACCGAAAACGGGCCTATTGCCATGTTGCCTATGGTTAATGTAGCGAATGAAAATTCTCGGTGTTCGTTAGTTTGGACATTAACACCAGAGCAAGCTGATGAAATGAAACTATTAACTGACGAGGAATTTAAAATCACCTTAGAGCGCTCGTTTGGTAGTTGGTTAGGTAGTATAGAAAAAGTAGGGACGCGCCACATTTATCCTTTATCGTTAGTGCAAGCTCAAGCGCAGATACACCACCGAATGGTACTTATTGGTAATGCTTCGCACACTATTCACCCTATTGCTGGGCAAGGGTTTAATTTAGGTTTACGCGACGTACAAATATTAGCTAAAACATTAAAACAAGCGTTAAGTCAGCAAGAGGATATTGGTTCGTTTAATCGATTAACCGAGTATGCGCTAGCACGTAAAAAAGACCATCGTCACATAATTAAGCTCACAGATTCTTTAGTCACACTTTTTTCAAACGATTTATTTCCGCTTGTTGTTGGCAGAAATATTGGTTTGAAAGTGCTAAATTACGTGCCCGTTATTAAAAACACCTTTGTTAATAAAACGATGGGCTATTAGCTTTATTTTATTTAGCTCATTTCAATTTATTTAAGTGAAAAAACATCATGCAAAAATTTGATATCTTGATTGTCGGTGCAGGGATGGTGGGATTAACCCTCGCCCTTGCTATTAGAAAAACAACAAGATTAACCGTTGCCATTGCTGACAAAACACCTTTATCTGCAATAACAGACGAACCTAGCGTGCGAGTTAGCGCTATTAATATGGCAAGTCAGCAAATTTTTGAGCAGCTAGATGTTTGGCCAAACATTGTTGAACAACGACTTCAACCTTATCAGCACATGCATGTTTGGGATAAAGCTGGCTATGGCAAGTTGTTGTTTTCAACAAATGATGTTGCTGGAATATTAGGGGCTAGCGATGTAGAACAATTGGGCTGGATTATCGAAAATTCAGTAGTGCGTCTCGCATTGTGGAATAAAGCTCAGCAAGACAGCGGCATTACTTTTTTTACGGATGAAAATATTACCAATATAGGCATGGGCGATAGCGAAGTGTTTGCAAGTTTTGCTACACAAATGCCTATTACTGCTAAATTAGTTGTAGGTGCTGATGGTGCTAATTCTTGGGTAAGAAAACAAATGGATATGCCTATAACCTTCAGAGATTACGACCATCACGCTATTGTCGCTACAGTGCAATGCGAACAAGGCCACCAAAATACAGCATGGCAGGTGTTTTTACCTACAGGGCCGTTAGCGTTTTTACCTTTATTTGATGAAAAATTATGTTCTATTGTTTGGTCTACTTCACCTGAAGAGGCTGAAAGGTTAATGGCTTTATCTACAGAAGATTTTTCGAAAGAGTTAACAGCCGCTAGTGATGGTAAGCTTGGTAATATTACTTTAACCAGCAAAACGTTTTCATATCCTTTATCTATGCGAATGTCGCAAAGTTTTACACAAGATAGAGTCGTTTTAGTGGGAGATGCTGCACATACTATTCACCCGTTAGCAGGACAAGGTGTAAATCTTGGATTACTTGACGCCGCCTCATTAGCACAAGTTATTAGCGAACAAATTGAGAAACAAAAACACACAGCGCAACCTGAACAAACTCAATGGGCTAAGGCTACCGTATTAAATCAATATTCACGCTGGAGAAAGTCTGAAGCTGTAGAAATGGTTGCTGCAATGGAATCGATTAAACAGGTATTTACCCCACAAAACCCAATAACCCAAGTGGTGCGTGGGTTAGGGATGACCTTGTTTGATAATATCAAACCCGTAAAGCAATTAATGGTTAAACAAGCGTTAGGCATGAAAGAAAATTTACCGAGTTTAGCTATTATTCAAAAATAGAAATATAATACAATCCTACCCATTTTATTGGTTAAAATGGGTATTACCCACCGCAATTTTTTCTTTAGGTACTTGTTAGCTTTATTTTTTCAACTGTAATAACTGTCTGTTTTCTTTACACTTCATTCCTTTTTCTGGTGCGACCTGTCCTTTAATTAACTCATTTTATTAATTAAATTTTTTTTGGCTTTATTTATGCAGGTTTTGTATACAATTCTGATAAGTCTTATAAAAACATAATAATTATTACTCAAAAATTTTAAGGATTAAATATGAATATACCGTTTAAATCTTCACTGATTACTGGCATCTTTGTGATGTCGACACAATTATCACACGCCGCTTTAATTACCCCAGACATTACTATTTCGGGCTTTGCCGAATTTGATACAACTTCACTACCATTTTCTGGTACGGGTTCTCAAAGTGGTGAAATAAAAAGTGTATTAGGTGGAACAACATCAACAACAATTATTACAGATGTAACGCCTGCCGGCGCCAATCCACAAGGTGGTTTGTTCTCTATGACCGGAGATGGTGTTGGTGCAAGTGCAGTCGCTATGGGAGACGCTTTTGATTTTATGGGAGACTTCTTTTTTAGTTTTAATTTTGATTTAGCTAATTCCTCAGGTGTAGATGATTACATGATCAGCTTTGGTATCGATTTTTCAAATACTGTTGATGCAGATGGCGCTGATGCTTATGTGGATTCTGAAATTGTATTAGAAGATACCGCAGGCGAACTTTTTTTCTCAGACGTAACCTCTGATACTCTTGGTGACGAGAAAAATGGAATTGCGTTACCAACTTCTGGAGCAGCCATAAGTGATTCAGGATTGTTTGATTTTGACGTAACACTATTAGCTGGCGGCATGTATAGTTTTGATGGCTTTTTAAAAATGGATGGGGAAGAATTTGATGGAGGCACTTTTTCAGCTGATTCAACTGCCTTTATTTACATAAAAGAAATTACTAAACTTGGTGCTCCTGTTTCTGTTCCTATTCCAGCCACTATATTGTTGTTTTTGACTGGTTCATTGGGCTTATTAGTCCGTAAATACTTTACTAAAAAATAACTAAGGGTATAAAAATGAAACTTAAACAAACTATTAAAATATTAAGCGCGCTACTCGTTACCTCTATTTTACCTTCTAAGGCAATGGCTTGTTCGACAGATGCATACCTTGGCAGTATGTGTGTTTTTGCTGGTAATTTTACGATAAGAACCTGGGCCAAAGCTGAAGGGCAATTATTATCTATTGCACAGAATTCAGCACTCTTCTCATTGTTGGGGACAATGTATGGTGGTGATGGCAGAACAACCTTTGGTCTACCTGATCTAAGAGGTCGCTCAGCTATAGGTAGTGGTAACGGTCCGGGATTACCTAATTATAATGTTGGACAAAGAGGTGGCTCACCTACTGTAACTTTATCTATAGCGAATATGCCATCGCATAACCATGTAGTGACTACAAATGTTGTGAGTACTGCAGATACCAGTGGAAGCTCAGCAATACTTAGAGCGCTTGCGGGTAATGCTACAACAAATACTCCAACGGGTAATGTGTTAGCGAATAGCCCAAGAAGAGAAAATATATACAGTTCTGCTGCACCAAGTGTTGATATGAGTACCAGTGCTGTAGATTTAACGTTAAATATTGCTGTAGATAGTACGGCAACCAATACCGTTTCTAATAATGGGGGCAGCCAAGCTTTTAGTGTGCAAAATCCTTATTTAGCGGTAACTTGGTTAATTGCTTTACAAGGTATTTTCCCATCTCGCAACTAGACCTTTATATAAAACTAAGGCAACTATTAAGTTGCCTTTTTTTATTTATTATTCTACAGCCTATGAGTTTAGTTATAGCTAATGAGGTAGACGATTGGTCTGGATCTCTTAGTAAAGCTAATAAGCTTTTGGCTGAAAAACAATATTTACCCGCTTTTAATGAATATAAAATATATGCAGATAAAGATAACGGTTTAGCCCAGTTCTCTTTAGCTTTATTGCTTAAAAATGGATGGGGTAAACCCGCCAATATAAAGGAAGCTTGTTATTGGTATAACAAAGCTGCGAATAATGGTATCCCTATGGCTCAACAAGAGCTTGGAGATTGTTATTTACAAGGGATTATAGGGGATAAAAAGCAAGCTTTAGTTTGGTATGAAGCAGCCTATAAATCAGGAATCGCTTCTGCAGCTTGCCAAGCAGGTGAATTGTATTTGGCCGGAGAATATGTTCCGCTAAATAAAGAAAAAGGATTAGCTCTTTGTGTTCAGGCCGCTAATAGCGGTGCTGTAAGTGCGATGACTAGTTTAGGTAAATGGTACTTTAATGGGCAATATGTAGAAAAAAATATTTCTTTAGCTTTTCAAGTATTTCAAGATGCCGCCAATAAACATAGTGCTGAAGCAGCTTATTACGTAGCACAATATTACGATAGGGGGATTCAAAGAGAAATAAGTATAAAAGATGCTTTATACTGGTATGAAAAATCTGCCAGTAGAGGATTTAAAAAAGCTTATTTACCCACATCAGCCTTATATTTAAAAACGTTTGAAGAAGATAATACCGATAAAAAAGGTAAGCTTTTAGCTAAAACCTATTTATGGGCAAAAACATCGATAGAACTGATTACTGAACCGCAAGATAAACAATTAGCGACCTTAATTTTAAATAAAGTGAATACTGAAATGCCTCCACAATGGCAGGCTGATTTAAATGCTAAAGTTAAAGAGCATGTTGATCTGTTCAAGTAAAACTGATCGTTGTACTTAAAAATTTCCTAATAAAAAATGCATACTAAGAATAAGTTTATCGCTTAAGTAAGTGTAAATGAGTTCTTTGTAAATAAGTAGGTATACCCAAACCACTTCAAGATGCAGGATTCAGCTGGAATTAGAAACGTCTTTAGGCAAGGCATTGATTGAAGAGGATGGTTAACTCCCTTGTCGAAATCAATAACGCTGCATAAAACGTTTATAAACCAGCCTTTTAGGGACGGCTGAGCAAACCATGATTATCGTTCCATCTGTTTTTAAGGAAGCGACCATTAATAAAAAAATGCGCCTTGATCATGATTCGCTCAGTCGTCCTGAAACGAGCATCTTGAGGTGGTTTGGGTATATACCTTTGTGCTGGTGATTATGCTGTGATAAATTCCCTCTCACTAAAATCGATAAAACTCTTCTATTGTCCAATTCATGAATACTAAAAATAACCAACTTTCTACTCTACTTAGTTTATGGCACCCAAAACGAGATCAACAGCAATGGGTTTTAGGTACTATTTTTGAAATTAAAGGATCCTCATACCGTAAACCGGGCGCCATGATGTTTTTTGGTGATTTGGGTGAGCAATATGGTTTATTAAGCGGAGGCTGTTTAGAGTCAGATCTTATGCGTCATGCACGAAAGGTTATGGATACTCAGCAAGCTAAAATTGTTATTTACGACATGACCGATGAAGACGATATTGGTTGGCAACTAGGCATTGGTTGCGGTGGATTAGTTAAAATTTTACTACAACCTATTCATACTCAAAATAACTACTTAGGGTTAGCTGAGTTAACTCAACAAGTAAAAGAAAGAAAAACGTTATGGCACGCTCAACAAATTGTTGAAGGTACGCCGCAATCGAGTGTTTATTGCGATACCACTGCATTAATAACTGAACATCCGGCTATTGAAGCACATATTAATAAATTTAATAGCCAAACAAATAATTACTCATCAAAAGCTGTTTTAATTGAAGGTGACTCTATTTGGTTATACACACCTATTTTACCTTCGCCGCATATTATGATTTTTGGTGGTGGAGTTGATGCTTATCCCGTAGTTGAAATAGCTCATACTATGGGCTGGCAAATAACAATAGTGGATAAGCGTTCTGCTTATGCGAGACAAGCTCATTTTCCTTATGCTGATTGTATTATTAAAGAACCCGCAAGTGCTTTGTTAGAACAACCTAATATATTAAATAGTGTCGATGCGGTTGTGATCATGACTCATAATATTTTGATGGATGGTGAAGCATTAAAAGTGGCTCAACAAAGCAGTGCTACTTATGTTGGTTTGTTAGGCCCAATACATCGTAGAGAGCGTATATTAGATAATGAAAATTTGAAAATAGAAAGTTTAGCTAAACCGTTATCAAGCCCTATTGGTTTAGATATTGGTGGGCAGTTACCTGAGTCTATTGCTCTTTCTATTTTATCTGAATGTCATAAAGCGCTTTATAAGTAATGCTACAGCGCTTTATAGGGTTAGGCACATCACAATAGCGTCTTCGTAACCAAAGCCGTTAGCACTAGGGTAATAACCTGTGCGCCTGTTTGTTTCAGTAAAGCCTTGGTTGATATACATCATTTGTGCGCTAATGTTTTTAGCTCTTACTTCTAGCCATACTTTTGTTGCTGTAAGGTTTTTTACTTCTTGTAAAAAATGATTGAGTAATGCTTTTCCGTAACCTTTTCCTTGTAGGCTAGGTGCTACGCAAATATTCATTAATGTCACTTCACCGACTACATGCTCACCAATATAAAAACCAACTGTTTGGTTATTTACAATAAGGTAAAAGCCAAAGTATCTGCCTTCAATACAGCTGTTGAAGGTTTTTTCGCTCCAAGGGTGAGAGTGGCAAGCTGTTTCAATAGGCATTAAATGGTCTACATCAGAAGGGGTAATTGCGTTGAAGGTTGTCATTAATTTAATACTTTTTGTTGGATGATTTTCCACAACTCTTTTTTCAATTTTACACTGTTTTCGAAGGCTGTGATAACAGGAGTACTCAGTGTGCTATTAGCAAAAGTAATTGCATCGGTTTCGATAAATTGCCAATTAAATAATCCAAGATCAATCATATTATTTTTAATGGTGATTTCGCCAATTGATACATTAATGCTTTGCAAAATATCAGTAAATAATAGATGTTCAGTTAAGGATTTTGGATCTATAAGTTGTGATGTGGCTTGTGAGTTATTGGTATTATCAGCAAGTTGTTCTTCAGAGGAAGTACGTTGTTGCCATACTTTTATACCCATTTCATTTAGGTGATTAAATTGTCGTTTAGTTATTGTCATAAAAATATACGAGATTTAGGCCATAAACAAATAGGTGAACATAATGACAGAAATCATAATCAACAGAAAGATAAATGGGGAAATTATATAAAGATAAACAATGAATATTAAGATGATGATCTTAAGAAAAGAATGGCAGGGGTGGAGAGATTCGAACTCCCAACCGTCGGTTTTGGAGACCGCTGTTCTACCAATTGGAACTACACCCCTGCAACGGAGAAGAATTATACCCAAGCGAAACCAAAGGTAAAGCATAAAATACTAATTATTTATCGTTCGCTTAATTATTCTACATAAATTACGAGGTTGGATAAAATATAGGAGTATATTGATGAATAAACACCCGCCTCACAGGAGTGTGCTTGGTTTTTTTCATTAACTTAATCTTCTTTATTATTCAAATAGATTACAAAAACGTAGCTCGTCAGGGTAAGGAAAAACATCGCCGAATACTTTGTTTTCTAAATTATGTTGCACATTTTGCCAATATTTTGCGTTGAGCAAGTCTTCGTGTTGTGCAATAAAGGCTGCACGATACTTTTTGTTGGATAAAGCAAAGGTGGCAATTTCTTCAGGAAATACATCAGCAGGTGCTACTGAATACCAAGGTTCAGAGGCATAAATTTGCTCTTCTGTTTTAGCTTCAGGAATGGTTCTAAAGTTCACCTCATTCATATAGGTTATTTCATCGTAATCATAAAAAATAACTCGGCCATGGCGAGTAACCCCAAAGTTTTTCAAAAGCATATCACCAGGAAATATATCAGCGGCTATTAATTGTTTAATAGCCTGTCCGTATCCGTACATTGCATCACTAATTTCATCATCATTAGCATTAGATAAATATATATTAAGCGGGATCATGCGGCGTTCAATGTATAAATGCTCTATTACTATCATGTCGCCATCTTCCTTAATAATAGAAGGGGCGACATCATATAGCTCTTGTAATAACTCTGCCGAGAATCGACTTTTAGGAAAAGCAACTTTGGAATACTCCATTGTATCCGCCATACGACCTACCCTGTCATGATGTTTAACAAGGCGATATTTGGCTTTTACGTCTTGCTTAGTCATATTTTTACTGGGAGCAAATTTATCTTTAATTATTTTAAAAACATAAGGGTAAGAAGGAAGAGTAAATACACTCATTACCATGCCTTTTATGCCGGGAGCGAGCTCAAGTTTGTCGTTACTGGTAGATAAATGATTAAGAAAGTCGCGATAAAACTCAGTTTTCCCTTGTTTATGAAAACCTATAGCAGAATAAAGATCGGCACGCGTTTTATGCGGAATAAGTGATCGCAAAAAACTTACTAGAGCGTAAGGATGTTCGCAATTAACAAAAAAGTACGCTCTAGCAAAACCAAAGACAACCGCCATAGTTTCTGAATCAGTCAGTACCGCATCGATAAAAAGCCCTTTTTTAGGCTCGTTGAGTATTGAAATAATAAAAGGAGTTATGCCAGCCGGTGAAATAACACGGCCAATAATATAAGCGCCTTTGTTGCGATAAAATACAAAATTTAATACATCAAACTGTAGGCTCTCAATCTGAAACATGGTTTTTTTAGCGCGTTGCCTAAAGATATTAATTAACATATTGGCATCTCGGTCAATATTATTGTAAGGCACATTAAAGTTAGGGTAGGTGATCATATCTTTAATAGTATTTAAAACGCCTTTCTCTGCCGGCTGATATCGAGTGTAAATAACAGGGGGTTGCTCGCAATCTAAGCGACAAGCAGTGCTTTCTACAAAAATATAATCGTTGTGGTAATACTGGCGAGAGAATAAGTTACAAAATACAGAATTATAAAAAGATTCAGCGAGATCTGGCTGCTTATGTGTGGCTAATAGGCCGATGTAAGCCATTTTTACTTCTAACCATAAAGATTCGTCTAAATCATTAATATTAAATTCTTGATGAAGATGCTCTAACGTTTCAGTAACTCTATGCTCATAAAAATCGGTTCTTTGTTTAGCCGCAACCTGAACTTCGCTCCATTGACCTTGTTCAAAACGAGTTTTAGCCGACTGTGTTATTTCACTATAAAGAAAAATATGGCGTTCAAAACCGTCTAATATTTTTTGTGCAATTGCGTATGAAAGGCTTCTCATTATTATTCCTCATAACCACTGTTTTATGAGCATATTATAAATAGCAAAAATAGGGAGGTATGTTTCATGAATACCAAGTATAAATAACCTAAATTTAGCTGAGTTCGCTATTAGTTGCTTAAGTTAAGCTGATAAAACACTCAAATACTAGTTTTCTCTTGCTATTCAAGGCTTGTAGCACTAAAATTACGCGTTTTTTTATACTAAAAAGTACTTGTTTTTAACATGCGTGTAGCCGATTTTTCGTTTGAATTACCCGAAGAGCTTATAGCTCGTTATCCTAAAGCTGATAGAACGTCTAGCCGATTAATGTCGTTAGATGGAAACAGTGGCAATATTGAAGATCTTAATTTCTTAAATATTATCGACAAAGTAAACGCTGGCGATTTGCTTGTATTTAATAATACACGCGTTATACCGGCTCGTATGTTTGGTAAAAAAGCTACCGGTGGACAAGTTGAAGTATTAGTAGAGCGCTTGCTTGATGACCGTAGGTTTTTGGCGCATGTTCGAGCAAGTAAATCACCAAAAGTAGGTTCTGAGGTTATTTTAGAAGATAAAGTAACTGCAACTATGGTGGCTCGTCACGATGCTTTATTTGAGTTTGAAGTGCATGGCGAACAATCTGTTTTAACCGTGTTGGAAGATATTGGCCATATGCCTTTACCGCCTTATATCGATCGCCCTGATGAAGAAAGCGACCGAGAAAGGTATCAAACAGTTTACAATGAAAAACCCGGTGCAGTTGCGGCTCCAACGGCAGGTTTACATTTTGACGATGCATTACTCGAACAGTTAAAAAGCAAAGGTGTAAATTTAGCCTTTGTTACTCTTCATGTAGGTGCTGGAACTTTTCAACCGGTACGTGTTGATGAAATAGCTGATCACATCATGCATGCTGAATATGTAGAAGTACCGGCAGAAGTGGTAGAGCAAATTAAACAAACAAAAGCTGCTGGTGGCCGTGTCATTGGCGTAGGTACAACTTCAGTTAGATCATTAGAAAGCGCAGCAAAAGCAGCGAAAGAAAAAGGTGAAACACTAACCGAGTTTTATGGTGATACAGATATTTTTATTACACCAGGTTATCAGTTTGAAGTGATTGACGCGCTTATTACTAACTTTCATTTATCTGAATCCACCTTATTAATGCTGGTAAGTGCATTTTCAGGTTACGAAAATATAATGGCAGCGTATAAACATGCTGTTGCAAACGAATATAGATTTTTTAGTTATGGTGATGCTATGTTTCTCACCAAAAAAGTTAACTAACTCTTTTAATTAAACTTTTTAGTTAAAGCTTTTAGTTAATACATATTGCCGCTAGCCTGTTTCGCTAGTGGGCTAAGGAAAATAAATGAAATACGAATTAATCAATACTGACGGAAAAGCACGAAGAGGTCGATTAACCTTTTCTCGCGGTACAGTAGAAACTCCAGCTTTTATGCCTGTAGGTACTTACGGTACTGTTAAAGGTATGAAAACTGAAGAAGTTGCAGATACTGGTGCTGAAATTATTTTAGGGAATACCTTCCACTTAATGTTACGTCCTGGTACTGAGATTGTAGAACAGCATGGTGGTCTTCACGATTTTATTAATTGGGATAAACCTATTCTTACCGACTCAGGTGGATTCCAAGTATTTAGCCTAGGTGCTATGCGTAAAATCACAGAAGAAGGCGTTAAATTTAGCTCACCAGTAAACGGTGAAAAAATCATGTTAACACCTGAACGTTCAATGGAAGTGCAAAAAAGCTTAGGTTCAGATGTTGTAATGATATTTGACGAATGTACGCCATACCCTGCGACTCATAAAGAATCGAAAGAGTCTATGGAGCTTTCATTACGCTGGGCGCAACGCTCTAAAGATGCTCATGGTGATAATCCATCTGCACTTTTTGGTATTGTTCAAGGCGGAATGTATGAAGACTTACGTGAAGTATCTATTAATGGTTTAAAAGCTATTGATTTTGATGGCTACGCAATTGGTGGTTTATCTGTAGGCGAGCCTAAAGAAGATATGATCCGTATATTAGATCATACCGCACCCTTGATACCTGATAATAAGCCCCGATATCTGATGGGGGTAGGTAAACCAGAAGACTTAGTTGAAGGTGTTCGTCGCGGTATTGATATGTTTGATTGTGTTATGCCAACACGTAATGCCCGTAATGGTCATTTATTTGTAACTGATGGTGTAATTAAAATAAGAAATGCACGCCATAAAACAGATACTGGCCCACTAGATCCTGAGTGTGATTGTTATACCTGTAAAAACTATTCTCGTGCTTATCTTCATCATTTAGATAAATGTAAAGAAATTTTAGGTTCTCAATTAAATACGTTGCATAATTTACATTTTTATCAACGCATTATGAAAGGCCTACGTCATGCTATTGAAAACAATAAGCTTGATGAATATGTTACTCAGTTTTATGCTTTAAGAAATTTACCTGTACCACCTTTAGCTGGCTCTGAAGCTGAATAAAAGTGATACAAAATAAACTAGCCTAATTGGTATAGTTTACCTAATTTAACAATTTTAATATTAAAAATAAGAGGAATTTATGAGTTTATTTATTAGTAAAGCACATGCAGCAGCAGCTCCAGCAGCAGCGGGTGGTGGTATGGAAATGATCATCATGTTAGCGGTATTTGGTGCAGTATTTTATTTTATGATTTACCGCCCACAAGCTAAGCGTGTTAAAGAGCACAAAAACTTAATGTCTGCTCTTTCAAAAGGCGATGAAGTATTAACGCAAGGCGGCATTGTTGGTAAAATAGTTAAAGTGTCTGATGAAAAAGATTTCTTGGTAGTAAGTATTGCCGAAGGTACTGAAGTAACAGTACAAAAAGGTTCTATCAATGCTGTACTTCCAAAAGGCACAATGAAGTCATTGTAATTACATACCAAGCAGCATAGTAATGAGGCTGCTTGGTATTAGTCACATTTAGTGCCTGTATTATGTTTTAATATAATACAGGCACTAAATTATTTATTAACAAAAAATAGGACGATATTGTGTTAAACAAATATCCATTATGGAAAACACTAATGGTACTTTTTATAGTAGTTGTTGGTGCTTTATATGCTTCTCCAAATTTATATGGTGAAGATCCTGCGGTACAAATATCAGGATTACGTGGTGTAGAGATCACAGCATCTACACTCGATACTGTAAAAAAAGAGTTAGCAGACGAAAACATCCCATTTTCAAATATTGTTCTTGATAAAGGGCAAATTTTAGCGCGCTTTTTAAGTACCGAAGAACAATTAAAAGCCCGTGATTTGTTAATTGATAATTTAGGCGAAAACTATTCTGTTGCTTTAAACCTAACTCCGGCAACACCTAAATGGCTAGCTCAATTAGGTGGTACACCAATGAAGCTAGGTTTAGATTTAAGTGGTGGTGTAAGCTTCTTGATGGAAGTTAACATGAAAGTGGCTATTAATAAGGCAACAACAAATATTATTGATAGCTTTAGAACTGATTTACGTACCGAAAAAATTAGATACCGCTCAGTAAAAGAAACTGACAAAGGTGTGCAAGTTGTTTTTCGTAAAGCTGAAGATTTAGATGAAGCTGAAAGCTTTATCAAAAAGAAATTTGGCGATTTATTGTTAACAACGGATAGCGATAAATTAACGTTAACAGCAGCAATGACTGATGCAAAAATTAAAGAAGTACGTGATTACGCCCTACAACAAAATATTACCATTATTCGTAACCGTGTTAATGAACTTGGTGTTGCAGAGCCATTAGTACAACGTCAAGGTAAGAAACATATTGTTATTGAGTTACCGGGTGTTCAAGACACGGCAGTAGCTAAAGCAATTCTAAGTGCTACAGCAACAATCGATTTTAGAATGGTTGATACTGAAGGCGATTTAGCCAGTGCGTTAAATGGTCGAGTGCCAGCAAGTTCAGAAATTTTATATGAACAAGATGGTAAACCTGTACTACTTAAAAAGCGTGTAATGCTTGAAGGTAGTCACATTGTTGATGCTAAATCAGGGTTCGACGAATACAGTCGCCCACAGGTAAACATTGATTTAGATGCTGCTGGCGGTAGTAAAATATCGAACTTCACTAAAAGTAACATTGGTAAGCCAATGGCTACAGTATTTATTGAATACAAACCTACTAAAAAGAAAGATGCTGAAGGCAATACTATTTTTGAAAAAGTAGAAGAAGTTATCAGTGTTGCAACGATTCAATCTCGTTTAGGTAACAGCTTTAGAATTACAGGTGCCGGTAGCCAAGCTGAAGCACATAGCTTAGCGTTATTGTTAAGAGCTGGTGCATTAATCGCTCCTATTCAAATTGTTGAAGAAAGAACAGTAGGGCCAACTTTAGGTGCTGAAAACGTTAAATTAGGTTTTCAAGCTATCTTAATGGGATTTGGTTTAGTCTTTATCTTTATGATGATTTATTACCGTGCTTTTGGTGTAGTAGCCAACTTAGCATTAGGGGCTAACTTAGTATTAATTATTGGTGTTATGTCGTTAATACCAGGTGCAACGTTAACCTTACCGGGTATGGCAGGTATTGTATTAACAGTGGGTATGGCGGTTGATGCAAACGTATTGATATTTGAACGTATTCGAGAAGAAATTCGAGCAGGTAAATCAATTCAGCAAGCGATACACCAAGGTTACGATGCTGCATTTTCTACCATTATAGATGCCAACATTACTACTTTGATCGCTGCACTTATTCTTTTTGCTGTAGGTACAGGTCCAATCAAAGGTTTTGCGGTAACATTATCAATCGGTATTCTTACTTCAATGTTCACAGCTGTTATAGGTACACGTATGGTTGTAAACGCAGTTTGGGGCGGTAAACGTCTCGATAAATTATCAATATAGTGAGAGCGAAGAGTTAATTATGCAAATTTTCCAATTAAAAGAAACACTCGCTTTTATGCGTTACAGAAAGGTAGCATTAATATTTAGTTTATTATTGATGTGTGCTTCGGTATTTTCACTTTTTACCAACAAGTTAAGTTTAGGATTAGATTTTACTGGTGGTACGTTAATCGAAGTTGGTTTTAAAGAACCGGCTGATTTAACTAAAGTTCGTGATGTACTGGATAAAAATGGTTACAGCGATGCTGTTGTTCAGCTTTATGGTTCAAGTAGAGATGTTGTCATTCGCTTGGCTGAACGCCAAGGTGTTAAAGTTGAATTATTAGGTGACCAAGTACTTAACACAATCAAAGAAGGTACTGGTGTTGAACTCGACATGAGACGTATTGAATTTGTTGGTGGTAGTGTTGGTGACGAGCTAGCAGAACAAGGTGGCTTAGCTATGCTTACCGCCTTAATTTGTATTTTAGTTTACGTTGCATTTCGTTTTGAATGGCGTTTCGCACTAGGTTCTGTAATCGCTTTATTTCACGATGTATTGCTAACGTTAGGTTTATTCTCTTTCTTGAAAATAGAATTTGATTTAACGGTATTAGCGGCAATCTTGGCGGTTATTGGTTACTCCCTCAACGATACGATTGTTGTATCTGATCGCATACGTGAAAACTTTAGAAAAGTACGTGATAGCAGCGCCTCTGAAATTATTGATATTTCATTAACGCAAACATTAAGCCGTACGTTTATTACTTCTATAACTACTTTATTAGTATTAGCAGCATTGTTCTTTAGAGGCGGTGAATTGATTCATGGCTTTGCAACTGCATTATTATTTGGTGTGTTTGTAGGTACTTATTCGTCTGTATATGTAGCAAGCTCTGTTGCATTGGCGTTAGGTATTTCTAAAGAAGATTTAATACCTGAAGTGATTGAGAAAGAAGGTGAAGATCAAGAGGCGATGATGCCTTAACCGTCTTTTAAATTAGCGTTTTGTTAATTAAAGTCATTAATAAAAACCAGCATTTTTGCTGGTTTTTTGTTTTAAAGGCTAAGGGAAGGGTTAACCAATAACTTCTCGGATCACTTTTGATATATTAATTTTATAGTCTTCGGGTTTTGCAGCAGCGCTAATGGTTATTGCTTCTTTATCTAAAAAATATTCTTTAGAGGTAATGCTTCGTTCATATTTGGTACTATAAAAAGCAATAACGGTTGGTTCTAAAGGCGCTTCTCTGTTCCCTTTAATAATGACAGCCAATGTTTCATTCGATAACTTAACTACCGAACCAACAGGGTGTACGCCAATATATTTAATAAATTGCTGTACTAAAGTTCGATCAAATTGTTCATTTTTCGACATTAAGTACCTTAAGGCGTTAATAGGTTGCTCGCCTTGTTTGTGATGTTTGTTTCCCGTCATTGCATCATAAACATCTACAATGGCTGTTATTCTTGCAAGCCGAGATAACTTACAAGCATTTAGTCCGCGAGGGTAGCCAGAACCATCAAGTCTTTCATGATGGTTAATCATCATATCGGTTGTTATTTTATTGCTTAAGCCTTGCGAGTGGCAAATTTTATGACCCCAAGTAAGATGCTTTCGCGTGAGTTCTTGTTCATTTGGGGTTAATTTTCCCTTTTTATCTAAAATTGTTTTAGGTATTTTTGCTACACCTACATCATGTAGTAAAGCACCAATCGCTATTTGTGTTGCTGCTTCTTTTTTCAACCCTAAAAATAATACAAAACCGCACATTAAAATGGCGCTATTAACGGCGTGTTCCCATTGATAAGTACTTTTGTCTCTAATTCTTGTTAATATTGATATAGCGTATTCGTTTCTAATGATTGAATTTGTAATTTCTTCAGCGAGTTGATTAATAGCGGTTATATTAATTTTTTTATCCGTGTTTATGTCGTTAAATAAATCTTTAATGGTTTCTGTGGCGTTATCATATATTTTACAAGAATGATGAAATTCCTCGGCGACAGATTTTTGTTTATGAAGTGTCTTTTTAGAGGAGGGATGCGGAAGAGTTTTTTTAGCGACAGTAATGTTTTCAGCTGGAGGATTCAGCGATTTATCTTCCCTAATAACAATGCTTGTAACGCCTTGTTTTTTTAATTGGTTAATAATATCGTTAGATTTTACTAAGCCTTTCGTTTTAATTTTAAAAAAACGTTTTTCACATTTTACATCTAAAACGTACATGCCGAGTTTTAATTCTTCGACGGAAATAGTACTCGACGATATTTCAGGCATATATGCTCTTTATTATTATTATTTTTATTGCTGTATTTTTGCGCACTTTTAAAATAGATACAATAGAGTTCGTTCAGAAGAGAAAATTATGTGATTTAATTGATAAAAATATCTACAATCTGCTACAAAGCTACCTTATAGTGTGGTTGTCATAAATTAAAATAATAACAATTACGTTTAACTTAGTTTTTATGCGCTTTATCGTAAATTATAAGGCGACAAGAATTATAAAATACCAAGGGAAATTATGATTAATAATACTCCATTATTTAAAAAATCAGCTGTTTTTTTAGCCTTAAGTTCAACCTTTCTCATTCCAAACTATGTTATCGCTGAAGAAGCTGATAATACTGAAATGCATGGTATTGAGCGTATTCAAGTTACGGCTTCTCGTCGTGCTTCATCAGTTCAAGAAGCTCCACTAAATATTACCGCTTTAGATAGCGATGTAATGAAAGATCAAAATATTGGTAAATTAACTGAAATCGCGCGTTGGGTTCCAGGTTTATCTATACCCGACCAAGGTGGTCGTGGTGGTAATAATATTATTGTTCGTGGCTTAAGTACTAACTCTACAGGCCCTGATTCAGATGGTGGAACCGTTGCTACTTACTTTGGTGAAATGCCATTAGAGGTTGATGTTCGTTTAATTGATGTTGAACGTGTAGAAGTACTTATTGGGCCACAAGGTACTTTATACGGTGCAGGTACTTTAGGTGGAGCATTACGTTATATTCCCAAAAAAGCAGAGCTTGACGTAACGAGCGTTGAGCTTTCAGGCGATTTATTTAACGGTGCAGAGTCTGATAACCTTGGTGGTGAAACAAGCTTTATTATTAATACACCACTTATTGAAGATGTTTTAGCGGTTCGTGCTTCATTTAATTATTATAACGACCCTGGCTTTATTGATTACGCTTACACGGTAAAAGAAGGTGGTGTATCTAACCCTGATCCTGATTGGAATAATCCGCAAGAGGTTAACGATAATATTCGTTCCGTTAACGATGCTAACGGCGAAGAAGTACTAACAAGTCGTATTGCATTACGCTGGACTCCTACTGATTGGTTAGATGGTACATTAACTTATCTTTATCAAAAAAGTGAAGTTGAAGGCCGTACCGTATCTAATTACAAAACTTTAGGAGCTGGAAACCCCTTAAGAGATTTAGTAGGAAAATATGAGTCAGCCGAACGTTATTTAGAACCTGAAGAAAACAAAGATTCATTAATTAGTTTAGAGCTTACTGCTGATTTAGGCTTTGCTGAACTTGTGTCGGCAACTGGTTTTTCAGAGCATAAAAATGAAGGCCAACGTGATCAAACCGACTTATTAATTGCGAACGATTGGAGCTATGAGACTTTTCCTACTTTTTCGGCTTTTACTCGTGAAACTGAAGACTATGATAATTTTACACAGGAAGTGAGATTGGTGAGCCAATCAGATTCTATGTTTTCTTGGATTGTTGGTGCTTACTACAATAAAGATAGTGGTGAGGCATTAAGTGAAGAATATACTCCTCATTATGCCGAATTTGCGGGTTCAGATCGTGCTGATGATTTAGAGTATTTACAATACACTGATGAAGATGTTGTTGAAAAAGCATTGTTTGGTGAAATGAGTTTTCAATTTACAGAGAAATTTAATGTAACTCTAGGTGCTCGTTTTTATAAATACGATATAGATACAACTTCTGCATTTACATTAGGGTTATGGGATTGGGAAAGAGATTTAATAGGTGATTCTTTAGTATTTGATCCTGAAGCTATTGATGATGATGGAAATAAAGTACTTATTAATACATTGAGTGACGGTGACGGTAGTTTATTTAAACTAAATGCTAGTTATAAATTTACGCCAGATATTATGTTGTATGCGACTATTAGTGAAGGTTTTCGTTTAGGCGGTACTAATGGTATAGCTGCTTGTCCTGAAAAACTTGTTGCAGGACAACAATATGTTTGTGCAGAACCTGAAGAATTTGCTTACAAACCCGATTCTACCACTAATTATGAATTAGGTTTTAAAAGTACATGGTTTGACAATAAATTACACTTTAATGCAACGCTATTTAATATAGATTGGGAAGATGCCCAAGTAGGTGGTGCTGCGACTGAAAATGGTGGTTTGCCTTATATAGCTAATGCAGGAACGGCTAATAGTAAAGGTATAGAAATTTCATCTAGAGCTATGCTTTCAGATAACCTTACTGTGTTTATAAGCTATGCGTATGCAAAAGCTAAATTAACAGAAGATGTTGTTGGTTTTTTTGGTCGATTAGAAGCAGGAGATCCCGCTACAGATGAATACTCTATTTTAACTGGTGATCGATTACCCGGAGCGCCAGAGCATCAATTTTCTTTCGGTGTTAATTATTCTCAAGAAGTGTTTGATAATAAAATGCTTGATATTGTTTATGGTATTACGGCACAGAGTGATATTTACTCTTCAGCAGGATTAAGAGCTGAAGGTGAAAGTTTACCTGGCTATGCTTTAAGTAATTTATCTGCAACTCTTTCAGATGATCAATGGTCAGTTACTTTATATGTAGATAACTTATTTAATAAATATGCTTATTCGTCAACTCGAAGTACAGGTAAATTTGCAGGGTATTATGAGTTTTCTAATACCTATCAAGATGGTGATATAATTAATGGTGTCGAAGTTGAAGATGTAGCTAAGGTTATTGACAATGAAGCCACTTTTGATCAATACCGCGCGTACTCTCACTATGTTGTAGCGCCTCGTACTATTGGTATTAAAGTTAATTACTTATTTGATTTGTAATTTAACACACCTTACATAGCGTTTTACTTATTGTATAAAAGCATTCTGTTTTTTAAATAGAATGCTTTTTTCTTTTCAGTAAAATGATCGTTCTATTAATAATTTAACCGTGATGATTTCATATGACCCAAAGCATTAAACAACTTCATGAAAAAGCGCAACAAGCGTTAAGTCATAAACAATATCAGCAAGCCCATGGTTTTCTTATTACTCTTTTGCAGCAAGATAAATACTTTGCTGATGCGTATTTTTTATTAGGGATTATTGCCTGTGATCATCATAACCATGAAAAAGGTATTCAGTTATTTGAACAGGCTCTTAAGCTTGAAGAGCATAATGCAGAAAAGAGTGCTAGCCATAAAATAGAATATTTATCACAACTTGCAAAGTCATACGCACTGGTAAGCGATCCTATTAAAGCTAATCACTTTGCAGATTTAGCTTCTGAACTTGTATCTAATCAAATAAAAGTATCAGCATTAACACTTGATACATTAGGTGTTGCATACAGCAAAATTGGCTTACATCAAAAGGCTATTCCGTTATTTCAACAAGCAGTAAAACTTGATATTAACAATGCTGCTTATTATTTTAATTTAGGCGTATCGCAAACTTTTACAGGCGATTTCACTAGTGCTCAAATATCACATGAAAATGTTATTAAGTTAGACCCGTCTTTTAGTAAGTCGTATACCGCGTTGAGTTCATTAGGTGGTGTAAATACAAAAACGTATAATTTACCTAATATGCTATCGTTGTTTGAAAACGTTACACATCCAGATGAAAAACTGCATATTGGTCATGCTATTGCCCGAGAATATGAAGCACTTAACGATTACGACCAGTCATTTAAATACTTAAGCTTAGCGAAGCAAGCCAAGCTTGATTCAATCAGTTATAACTTTGCTGATGATGAAGCGATGTTTGATAGTTTATTTACGGCTTTTGGTAAAGATAAAATCAGTGTTAAACCTTCAGTAAAAGGCTTTGATAATAACGAAGCTATTTTTATAGTAGGTATGCCTAGATCAGGCACTACGCTAGTTGAACGCATTTTGTCTCAACATACAGAGGTAACAACTGCAGGCGAGCTTGAGTACTTTTCTTTATTAGTCAAAAAAATGAGCAAATCATCAAGCCAACGTATATTAGACAAAGACACTATTGAAGCAGCCCAAACTATAAATTTTGAAGCCTTAGGTAAGGCTTACATTGAAAAAACACGCGTGCTAACAGGCAACACCCCTAGATTTATTGATAAAATGCCATTCAATGTTTTATATGTAGGTTTTATTTTACAAGCACTACCTAATGCCAAAATAGTGTGTTTAGACCGAAGTCCACTCGATACTATTATGAGTAACTTTAGGCAGTTATTTTCAGCCAATTCATACAACTATAATTATGCTTATAGTTTATCCACTACAGCGCAATATTATGTACTATTTAAGAAGCTTGCAGAATTTTGGGTAAATAAATTTCCCGATAATTTTTATCAAGTTAACTACCAAGAGTTAGTTAATGAGCCTGAATTAAAAGCAAAAGAGCTGATTAATTTTTGTGGTTTACAGTGGCAGGAATCGTGTTTATACATAAATAGCAATACGGCACCCGTAGCAACAGCAAGCGCGGTACAAGTTAGACAACCCATTAATAATAAATCTATCGATAACTGGAAAAAATACAAAAAACATATAGAACGAATTAAATTGAATTTAAAAAGTTAATCTGAATATAAAATTACGTTTTTCAGTATTAATAGGTAAATGTTAATTCTTTATGGTAAGAAGCAGAGTACTTCTAATATCGAATTACTCTGCTTAAATTGTTTTTTAGTTAACTAAAGTCATTGTGCGGAGGTAATCAGCTATACCATCTTTACATCTAGCTCCATCGTCTTCCCCTTTAGCCTCTACAGGATAAACCTTAACAAGATTCCTATTTCTTTGAGCTGAAAGAGCTCTTAAATAAATGGGACCAAAATTGTCATCATCATAATCTTTAGTGAGTACATCTAGCATCGTGCCATCATAACTACTTGTTGCAACTATAGTGATTCCATTAGCTCCAGGTGTAATCGAGTCAATGTAAGCTTCACACCAATGAGCAGCACTTACGTTAACAGAAAAAACAAATGTTGCAGCGACAGAAATCATAGATAAAAACTTCATAAATATTCCTTATTTCAAGAGTGGTTGATTTTCCAACTACAATTTATCGACTAGTTATTACAAAAAGATTATAGAAATATGAATTGGATTCTTGTGGTAAATGTTGCTGTTGCTTTAATGGTAAAGCTATAAATTCATGAAAAGTAAAATTTATATAGTTATGAATGACACATTAGATATTAACTGATTTTAAAAATTAGTTTTTTGAACGCTTATATAGTTGTTAACTAATACCTTATTAATCAACATCTTCAGCAGGTTTGTCATATTTTTGCAACTTTTCCTAAATAAAAAATACATATTTCTAAAACATTTCTGTCATTTTTCATCCGTACTATCTTCGCAACTTTATTATCAATCTTTAAAATTCCTGCGGAGCAGAAAAATGCAAATGAAAACTTTATTCCAAGTAAGTGCTATAGCAAGTGCGTTGATGTTAGTTGGTTGTGGTGGCGATATTAATATTCAACCTACAGTTAATGATAATAGCGTAACAACAACTACAACAAACAATAGCGGTGGTGGTGAAACTCCTACTACTCCGGTTCCAGCTGAAAACCCTTGTGCAAGTCGTGGCGACTTACAAGGTGCATTTAACGGTAAAGACTGTGAGTACAGCACTTCATTTGCAAGTAAAAATATTGAAATAGAAAACGACATTGAATTTGCTAAATTGGCTGACGACGGTGTGCACGTACTAAACGGTGCCTTATTAGTGGGTAAAGATTGTAATACAACAACGTCTTGTTCTATTGAAACTAATGGCCCTACATTAAAAGTTGAAGCAGGTGCTACCTTAGCATTTACTTCAGGCGAAGCGATTATTCGTATCGCTCGTGGCGCTAAAATTGATGCTATTGGTACATTTGAAGACCCAATCGTATTTACTTCTGCCAATGCCATTGCTCGTCATGATGCTGTAGGCGATGGTGCTCAATTTGCTGATTGGGGCGGAATTATCATTAATGGTTTTGGTTTAACTAACCAATGTACAAATGCACAGCGTGCTGCTTCTACTTGTAATGTAGAAACAGAAGGAATTACGAGCTACTTTGGTGGTAACGACAATGCTGATGATAGCGGTTCAATTAAATACGCTAAAATTTGGTATGCGGGTTCAGGTCCTAAAGTAGGTGGCCCAGGTGATGATTTAAACTCATTGACTTTAAATGCTGTTGGTTCAGGTTCTTCTTTTGACTTCTTACACATTCACCAAGGCTATGATGATGGTATCGAATTTTTCGGTGGCGCATCTACTATTAGTCACATTGCTGTAACAGATACACAAGATGACGCAATCGATATTGATGGCGGCTGGCAAGGTAAAGGCCAATTTATTTTTGTTAAACACGGTTCTGTAGAAACGAAAAAAGAAGTGGTTATTCCTGCTGATGGTGATGATCCAGAAAGAATCGTTCCAGCAGGTTCAAAAATATTTATGGGTAACAACGGTTTTGAAACTGACGGCGAGAAAAACGGCGGCGCAGATTACGATGAAGCTCCAGCGTCTAACCCAACTATTGCTAACGTAACGGTTATAACTACTGATGAAAAATCAGTACGTGACCAAAGTTCTTCTCAAGCAATTAAATTTGATGATGCTATTAAGTCAATGTACTACAACGCATTATTTGTTAAAGCAGACGGTGCAAACGGAACCGCTTGTATCGAACATTCATCAGATGGTGAGAAAAATGCCGATGCAATTAAATTTACTAGCTCTGTAATGACATGTGCGAATGAATTTAAAGGCGAAGCTACATTTATGTCAGGTAAAGAACCTGCAGCGTTAACAGGTACTGCAAAAGCTGATTGGTATGACAACGCAGGCTCTAGCCAACGTTTAGCTACTACTGCTTCTGTATTATCAAATGATTTTGCTACAGATGTAGACTCTGCTGATATCACAGTAACAGCAACTGATGTAACAACATTAGATGGCTTCTTCCAATCTGCAACTTATGTTGGTGCTGTTTCAGATGCTGATACTAGCTCTAACTGGTACAAGTGGGTTGAAGCTGCTGTAACGGCTGCAGAACAAGATTAATCAATCTCTTTAACACAGCAAATAGGCGCTTAACAGCGCCTATTTTTTAGATGATTAATTATTGTGGGATAGAAAAATGAATATTCAATATAAACTAAAAACAGTTAGTTTAGCAGTAAGCCTTGGTTTAATGGCAACAACATCAACAACACTTTTTGCAGAAGAGCAAAACAGTGAAATTGAAGAAGTTGTAGTTAAAGCAAGTCGACTACAAGGTAGCGCTGCAGCAGTTGTTGAAGAAAGAAGAAATCAGGCGTTTGTTGCTGATATTTTAGGCTCAGAACAAATGTCTAAAACGGGTGACAGTGACGCGGCTTCAGCACTTCGACGTGTAACAGGCTTAACATTAGTTGATGGTAAATTTATCTATGTACGTGGTTTAGGTGAACGTTATTCAAGCGCACGTTTAAATGGCGCAAGTATTCCAAGCCCTGACTTAACGCGTAACGTTGTACCTCTTGATATATTTCCTGCAAGTATTATAGAAAGCTTGTCGGTTCAAAAAGCGTTTTCTCCATCAATGCCAGCTTCTTTTGGTGGTGGCGCGATTGATATTCGCACAAAAACAGTACCTAAAAACTTTACAGGTAGTATTGAACTAGGCGTAGGTTACGACAGCGAATCAAACTCTGGTTATACTTATGATCGCCACGGTGGTGGTATACCTAAAGCATTAAACGAAGCTATTGTTCATTATAAAGGTGATTTTAGCTTACGTAATATTATTGTTACCGACAATTTAGTAGACAATGACAATGCGTCGCGCGCTGATCAAGCAACGCTTATTAATAACAGTTTATTAAAAACACTACCTCGTGATTTAGTGATGAAAGATGAATCATTAGATCCTGCTTATAATATAAAAGGTAGTATAGGTAACTCATTTGATGAAGATTACTTAGGTGGCACCATTGGATTTTTAGCGGCAGTTTCGTACGATAAAAATCAAAAAAACACCAATAAAACATCATCGGTGATCAGTGAAAACTTAGTTGAAAACTGTAGCTCTGTTTTAAATACTGCAGAAGATGTGACTAACTCTTGTTATAACATTACTAAAACGTCTGATGTTACAACAGATAACAAGCGTTTAAGTGGTATTTTTAATGTCGGTTATCAGGTAAACGATCTATACGGAAACCATAAATTATTATGGTCTAACATCTATTTACAAGATGCTGAAGACGAAACCTCGATAGGTATTATTCAAAGCCCTAACGGAAGTACAATTAATACGATTGCAAGTAATGGTGTTGCTCAACGCGAGCACGAATTTACGTATGAAGAGCGCGAGCTTGAAATTATGCAATTTATTGGTGAGCATACTTTTCTTAAATTAAACGGTTTAGGTTTTGATTGGCAGTACACAGAGTCTGAAGCGACCACTGAAGTACCTACTGACATTGAATATAAGTTTATCGATAAATATGTTGATAATGCTTATGTTAGTTCGTCAATAACGGGTGATGACAACCGTATGGTATCGTCATACTTAGATTTACAAGATAATGTTAAATCGTATAGCGGCAACTTAACACTACCGGTTTACTTAACTGATCTTGAGATGGAATTTAAAGTTGGTTACGACTTCTCTGAAAAAGGCCGTTATTACAGTACCTCAAGTTTTGCTGTAAATAACGACACAGGTGTATCTATTCCGGTTAATACAGGTATAGACAGTGTTCTAAGCGCTACAGGGTATTTAACTGACGAACTTATTGATTCAAATAGTATTTTTGTTGACTTCAACGAACCATCTGCACCTGATGCTGATGATTACCTAGCAGGGCAAAAAATTGATGCAGGTTATGGTTCTTTTGATGTGTTTTATAAAGGTACTTGGCGTGTAAGTGGCGGTATAAGATGGGAAGAGTTTAAGCAAGTTTCTCTCGCAACATCTAGTTTGATCTTCAACGGCGACGATTTAAATATTTTCTTTTCAGAAGATAAAATTGAAGCGGGTACTATTAGAGAAGATGATTTCTTTTCTTCATTAGCGCTGACTTATATGGGCGGCGCAGACTACCAAATACGTTTAAGTTACGGTGAAACAGTTATACACCCTGATTTACGTGAAGTTGTACCTGTTGCTTACTTTGATCCATTAACGGATATTAGAACAGTGGGTCGTGTAGGTTTAGAAAGTAGCCCTATTTCTCATTATGATTTTCGTTATGAGGCTTATGGACAAAACGGCGATAACTATTCTGTAGGTCTTTTCTATAAAGATATTGAATCACCTATTGAATCGGTATTGTCTGTAGGCGACCAAGACTACACCTTAGGTTTTGTAAATGGCGAAGCAGCTAAAGTTTACGGTATAGAAGCTGAGTGGTTATATGATTTATCTTGGATGCAAGATGGTTTCTTTACTTCAGGTAACATTACCTTAAGTGATTCTGAAGTAGAAATAGACCCAGCATTAGCCGGTAACTTAACTAATACAACTAAACGTATGAATGGACATTCTCAATACGTTGTTAACTTACAAATGAATTATGATTCAGCTAATGGTAATCATAGTAGTTCGTTAGTATATAACGTATTTGGTGAGCGCATTCTTGCTTCTGGTATTAGTGGTTCAGACGATGCTTACGAGCAACCGTTCCACTCATTAGACTTGGTTTACACTTACTATCCAGACTTTAACTCTAAAGTTAAATTGAAAGTGAAAAACTTGCTTGATGAAGACCAAGAAGTTACACAGTCTGACATCGTTGTTCGTTCAAAATCGGTTGGTGTAAATGTGAGTTTAAGTTACACCTATGAATTTGAATAACGAATAATTACTATAGATTATTCAGGTTAAATAAAATCCAGTATCAGTTATTCTGATACTGGATTTTTTTATTAGGTTAATTCTTTAATGATTAAGCTTGATAACTCATCTAAAGAGTTTTTAAAGTTTTCTACAGCATGGTTATAACCATTTTCGCTCAGGGGTTGGCGAATATCAAAAAACGTTTTTTCTCGAGTATTATCCAATGTACTTTCAATTGTATAGTAACCAGAAATCACCGTTTCATGTTGCTGGTTGGCTATCGTAAATTGCTCAAACGATAGACTTAATTTTTTATTGGCTAAATGAGTGTTTTTTGAGTTTTTAAGATCGAAATATAGGTGGTTATTATTAGCTGATAGCGATGTTATTAAGTGAGCCAAAATCGCTTTTGGTAACTTGTCTCCCCAACGATGTTGGTTTGAAATTTGTATTTGATGAGAATCAACTTGCATCACTATACCTCCCGTATTTAAAAAGTCGGCGAGTGTAATATCGTTGATTATTACTAGAGTATCTTCTTGTGTTTTTTCAATATTTATTATTTTACTTGCTTGTGGTTTTATTGCATTTAATGAGTAGTATTGAATACCTTCATTCGTGTTTGAACATCCTAAAGTAAAAAGCGCTGATATTATTAAAAATGCATTAAAAGCCGCTTTTATTTGTGTACTACTTTTACTCTGTATATACGTTTTCATTGAGTAGACTCTCTTGTTCGTTAAACTATTGTTCAGCGGCTTGAGGCTGAATTTCTGTTGTATTATCGTTATTAAATATCAAACGATTAGGTTGTCTATTTAGCGTCATAATAAGGGGAGACAAGTTATTTATTGTTTTATCTAAGCTTTGTAATACCTCATTTAGCTGCTGATTAGTTTGAGAACCTTCAGAGTACGTTTTTGTTAGGCTTTCAATACCTTTTAACGTGGCATTAATTTGAGCAATAATTGTTTGGCCTTTTGGATCATTTAACAAGGTTTCAACGCGTTCTGCGGTTAAGTTAAATTGGTCCATTGACTCTGTTATGCTGGTTAAAGCTTTTGATGTAGATTTTACAATATCATTAAAAGGAATTTTTTCTATCGCTTTGGTAATGTTGTCTACTCGTGTCATTAATTGTTCTAATTCATCATCAGCGGTAGGAATGAGTAGTAAATCACCAAAAGTTTCAGGGGTTTCTAATGGTGTATTAATATATTTTAATTCAATAAATTTACTACCCGTTAATAAGTTATTCGTACTTATTACGCCATGTAAACCTTCAGATATCCTTTTTCTCATGTTTCTTTGGGTTTTATGTAAGCCTATTTTATTATCTTTAAGTCCTAATCTACCCGGATATATTTTGATCATTATGGGCAGTAGCGTGTTTTTGTCTAAAATATTAGTAATTTCAGGGTAATCTATGTCGGTTCTAACCACTTCACCTATATGTAATCCTTTATATTCAACCGGTGCACCAGGTTTTAACCCTCGTATTGTTTGGTTGAAAAGTAACATATAATTTTGACCAACGTTAAAGAGCTGTTCGTTTACCTTTTGTTTATTTGGGTAAATAGAAAATTCTGCACGTTCAGTTATGCGTTCGCCTTTTGTTAAATAAGTGGGAACATCAAATGCAACGCCACCGCCTAGTAAGGTTTCAATAGTACCAGTATTAAATTTAACGCCTTGGGCTGATAAATCGACATCAATCCCCGTAACTTCCCAAAAACGTGTGTTGGTAGTAATAAGTTGATCGTAGGGAGCTTCAATAAATACGTTGTAGTACATTTTGCCTTCTTGGGTGTTTAAATGAACATATTCAATACGGCCAGCTTGACTCCCTCTAAATAGAACAGGGTCGCCAATATCAAATGCATTATCACTACTGCTATCAAGCGTTATGTGTAAGCCAGGTGTACCTGCTGGAGTCGGTGGTGGGTTTTCTAAACCTTGAAAATGGTATCGTGTGGACTCGTCTATGCCAGGTGAAAATTCAATATATGAACCCGATAAAATTGTGGATAAACCTGACACACTACTTAAACTAACTCTAGGTTTTACTACCCAAAAATTACTGTCTTTAGTAAGTAATTCACCAACTTTTCTGTTGAGTCTTGCACTAATAATAACGCCATCTAAATTGTTATTCAGCTTTATATCTACAACTTTACCTACTGTTATATTGCGTAGTTTAATTAAACTTTCATTTTTGCTAATACCTTGTGCAGTAGCAAATTCAATGGTAATTAATGGGCCTTGTTTGAGCCATTGATCGACTACCATCCAAGCTCCTATCGCTAGGGCTATTAAAGGAATAAGCCATATAGTTGATATTTTGTTTACCGACTTTACTTCAGCTTTAGGAAGTTCGTTTTTTTGCTCAATCATGAGTAGCCTCAAAGGTATGAGATTGCCAAATAAGGCGAGGATCAAAAGTATTTGCCGCTAGCATAGTCATAACCACAAAACCTGTAAATGCAACAGCAGCAAAGCCTGCTTCAATTTTTACAATAGCGCCCATATTAACGAGTGCCACTAAAATAGATACAACATAAATATCGACCATCGACCATTTACCAATAAATTCAATAATACGAAATGAACGATAAGCCGCTTTTCTTGATTTAAAGCCAATATAGGTTGTTTCATAGCATAGCCAGCTTAATGCGAAGAGTTTTCCTAATGGAATAACAATGCTGGCAAAAAATATAATTAAGGCAACAAGGTAAGAATGACTTTGCCACAATAAAATAACACCACCGAGTATCGTGCTTTCTGTTTTACTGCCTAAAACTGTGGTGATCATCATAGGCAAAAAATTAGCGGGAATAAAAAGCAAATATGAGGTCGCCAGTAATGCCATAGTATGCTGAATACACTTAGGGCTTATTTGGGAAAGATGTGCATGGCATTGATCGCAATATGAATCAGATGCTGAATTTAGTGTTAAACAAACAGGGCATTGGCATAGTTTATTATTTTTAGCTGTGATCATGCTGCTTCCTTAGTTTGTTTGCTTTTACGTTGGTATAGCGACCATAACTGATACCGATCAAAATAAATAAAAGTGCTTGATAAACTAATAATAAACAAAAGATAAAAAAGTAAGGCGTAACCAAATTCTATGTACGCCATAGTTTGTACTTTTATAAAGCTAACTAAAATGCTGATAATAAATATTTCGGCCATATTCCACGGTTTAAGCAGTACCGTTAGTTTTAAAATAGGGTTAGTAAAAGGGAGCATTTTTGGAGTTTTAAAAGATAATGAAATATAAAGAATACAGAGTAAAAAGCACAACGGAATAATAAAGGCGGTAAATGCTAATAAAGCAGATATAAGTATATAAGTAATATTTTCAACATTTTGTATAGACTCAATTAAAGTGAGTGTTTTTTCATCACCATGCAGGCTGAAAATAATAAAGGGAAAATTTAAAGCAAATGCTAAAAATATTAAAGCTGTTACCGCACTTACTAATAGTTTTTCTTGAGCGTGCCTATAAAAGCGCGTTAATACATAGCCACAGCGGGGGCACTTGGCTTTTTCTCTATGTTTAAGAGGTGGTATTAACATGAGTAAATCGCAGTCGTGGCATGCGATATGACGCTTTTTCATTATTATTACAAACAAATTCAAGGTGGTTAGCTAGTTGTTGTAGCTTAGCTATAATTTATATTATTTTCCACTATTTCAAGTGGTTAGTTGCATTTAAATCGTGTGTTTTGTTTGTTTAGCGCATTATCTTCAAACGTCTAACCTTATTTAATTAAACTGATATAAGTCGATTTATCTTTTGCGATCAATGAAGTATGCTTAAATATCATTCATAAACGTTATAGTATTTAATCATTATATGACCGAACAGGTTTCTCTTTGGAAAAGCGAACAACAATCATCAGACTTTGCTGAGCTTTGTAATGCTTTATATGAAAGAGAATTACATGCACTTGCAAATATTGATGCTATGTCCGTTGGATTAATTCAAGGTAAATTAAAAAGCTTGCCTTATTATATTCAATGTACCGCACGACAAATGATGCAGGCATCAACGCCGTTAACCTTAGATATTCAAAATGCCAGTTGGTCAGCTAAACAGGGCGCTCATATGCCTTTATCTGATCAAGACGAAAACACGGTAAATCAATGGTACGCTAAAATTACGTTAAAACATGGACTAGTTGTTCCAATTGTTCATGATAACCATATAGCACTTGATTGTATTGACAGGATAGATGCGGAAAAACAGCGTTTTAGAACCAACGTACACGGATGGTTTTACTTTAACAAAGCACTACCTGAGAGCGACTCAACGTATCGATTATTAAAACCTAACAAACGTGTTATGACGGCTGCTTGTGCAGGTCATTGCTGGGTTAATAATCATAAATCTATTCCTGTTATGCCAACCCTTAGAGAATTACTTTTATCCTGTACTATTAATTGGCGTAATTTCAAACAACCTATTTCCTAATAACTGTAAAATATATTTAGCCATACTGAGTTAATTCCTTATAATAGTGCAATGCTTAAGGATTTGTGTATCAGCCAGCTTTTATGAGAGCAATAATCATTATTTTGTTAATATTTTTAGCCTTATTACAGCACCGTCTGTGGTTTGGAAAAAATAGTGTGCCTGATTATTTAGCTATTGAGAGCGATGTCGCTAGGCAACGAGCCGATAACGACAAGCTTATACAACGTAATAAAGTGCTCTACGCTGATACCGACGATTTAAAATCAGGTGTTGAAGGAATAGAAGAAAGAGCGCGAAATGAATTAGGTATGATCAAAGAAAACGAAGTGTTTTTTCGTATTGTTTCTACAAACAAAGCAAAAAGGCAATCAGCCGAACATTCTCAAAAGGATACTCAGTAATAATGAGTTCACCTTGTCAACAATTTGTTGTTGTAGTTCCCGCTGCTGGCGTTGGTAAAAGAATGCAGGCGCAATGTCCTAAGCAATATCTTACTATTGAACAACACACTATTTTAGAACACACCGTTTTTAAATTGTTATCTCACCCCCTCATTACACATGTTGTTATTGCCATTAGTAAAGGCGATGAGTATTTTCAAGACACAGCATTACCTTCGCATCCAAATATCTCAGTAGTACATGGTGGGGCTGAGCGTGTCGATTCAGTATTAGCGGGCTTACTCTCAATAAATAGTAACCATTTTCCTTGGGTTATGGTGCACGACGCTGCAAGACCATGTGTTGATTTAGATGATATATCGGCACTTATCGCACAAACACAAATTAACAATTGTGGTGGGTTATTAGCTTATCCTGTTCGTGACACCATGAAAAAAGCTCAATCGGTGAATGTTCAAGCTTTTCATCAAGTGGAACAGACCATAGAACGCGATAATTTATGGCATGCATTAACTCCTCAGTTATATAAAACGAATGAATTAATTTCAGCTATTACACAGGCTTTAAAAGATAAGATAGCTATAACTGATGAATCATCTGCCATAGAATATGTAGGTTTAAATAGTTTATTAATTGAAGGTAATGGCCATAATATTAAAATTACTCGGCCTGACGACTTAATGTTAGCGAATTTTATTTTGTCTCAACAAACTAAGCCTGTTGATTTAAGCGTTAACAAAGACTCTCATTCAACTTCACAAAAGGTAAAATAATGCGTATAGGACATGGTTTTGATGTACATAAGTTTGGCGGTGAAGGTCCTTTAGTATTAGCGGGTGTAAGTATTCCATACGAATTTGGATTTATTGCACATTCAGATGGTGACGTAGCTATTCATGCCCTATGTGATGCTATTTTAGGTGCCTTATGTTTAGCTGATATAGGCAATCACTTTCCTGATACCGATGGACAATACGAAAACATATCAAGCCGAATTTTATTACGCCATGTTGTAGGATTAATGCATGAACAGGGTTACGAGCTTGGAAATGCTGACATAACCATAGTTGCTCAAGCACCTAAAATTGCGCCTCATTTATTAGCAATGAGAACCTGTTTATCTGAAGATTTAACTGCTGAAATTTCTCAAGTGAATGTAAAAGCAACCACCACTGAAAAACTAGGCTACGCCGGTCGTAAAGAAGGTGTAGCGGTTCATGCCGTTGTTTTACTAACACCTAAAGCTAAATGTTAAACCTAATAAAACAAACACAGAGAAATTAACGTGAATACAGCATTACCTAAGTTTAGTTATTTATACGGTCAACCCACTTCTACTGGTTTTTTACGCAGTGAAATGGCTGATTTTAAAGTGTTTGAAAACCTGCCTTTTCAGCCTTGTGGTGAGGGTGAACATTTATTTATTCATGTTAGAAAAACGGGCGAAAACACGGCATATGTCGCTAAGCAATTAGCAACATATTTTGGTGTAAAAGAAAACCTAGTTTCTTATGCGGGCTTAAAAGATCGTTTCGCGGTAACCGAACAATGGTTTGGTATACATGTGCCAGGGAAAAAAGAATATGACCTGTCTGATCTCTCTATTGAAGGTATAGAGGTTTTAGCCAGTGCTCGACACAACAAAAAACTCCGTATAGGTGCATTATTAGGTAACCGTTTTGAGCTTACCTTGAAAAAGGTAACAAATCCTGAAGAGTTGATAAGGCGCTGGCACGCGGTTGTGGCTCATGGTGTTCCTAATTATTTTGGTGAGCAGCGTTTTGGCATTGAAGGCGGAAACATAGAAAAAGCACTTTCATTATTTTCAGGCACTAAAGTTAAAGATAAGAAAAAACGAGGCATGTATCTTTCTGCGGCACGTTCGTTAATTTTTAATAAAGTGATAGACGAACGTATTCAAGCCAATACTTTTGATAAGCCGACTGACGGCGATGTATGCATGTTAGCAGGAACACAGTCAGTATTTGTCGCTGATGAAATAGACGACAGTATAACAACACGATTTAACGAAAAAGACATTGATCTTACCGCACCTATGTGGGGCGCAGGCGAATTAATGTCGACAAAAGAAGTACAATCTTTTGAGCAAAATGTGGCAAGCCAGTATCAAGAATTTTGTGATGGCTTACCCAAGTTTGGTTTAAAGCAAGAACGCCGAAGAATTCGTCTTTGTGTTGAGAACCCAGATATAAAAGTAACAGGTAAAACTGAAGACTGTACTGTAGTATTAACCTTCTCATTACCTGCAGGCTCTTATGCTACAACGGTAATACGTGAGTTATTAGATTATACCGACCTGACTCAACGCCAAGGCCATGCTTGATAAGTTTATAAGGAAGATAAATGAAAATTTTATTAAGTAATGATGACGGTGTTCATGCAAAAGGTATCAAAGTATTATTTGAGCACTTATCTAAAGCGTTTGATGTAACACTTGTTGCACCCGATAGAAACTGTAGCGGCGCTAGTAATTCATTAACATTAGTTAACCCTTTACGTACCCATACATTAGAAAATGGATTTATAGCTGTAAATGGTACACCAACAGATTCTGTTCATTTAGGCATTAGTCAATTAATGGAGCAGCAGCCCGACTTAGTAGTGGCGGGTATTAATCATGGGCCTAATTTGGGAGATGATACACTTTATTCAGGTACTGTTGCTGCAGCTACCGAAGGGCGTCATATGGGAATGCCAGCTATTGCTGTATCTTTAGCTGGAGATCAGCACTTTGATACAGCAGCCGTAGTTGTAGTTAAAATAATAAAACGTTTAAAAGATTTTCCTTTACCGCAAGATCAAATATTGAATGTTAATGTACCCGACGTACCTTTAGCCGAATTAAAAGGCATTAAAGTGACTCGTTTAGGTAATAGACATCAAGCTGAAGCAATGAAAAAGCAACAAGATCCTTGGGGTAGAAATATATATTGGTACGGGTTGTTGGGACCTGAACAAGATGCGGGAGAGGGAACAGACTTTCATGCTATCGCCAATAATTTTGCATCTATTACACCTTTAACGGTTGATATGACTGCATACAATAGTATTGATTCAATGGCTAAGTGGGTAAATGAGCTCTCTCTTTAATTAAACAAAAAATGAGTCCGTTTGGTATAACTGTGTTGTTAGCTAAACCATAAAAAAAATAAAAATGAGTAGAATATGAATGTCAGAGTAGGAAGTCGTATTGGTGGGAAGTCTAGCCGAAGTGGAGAAATACTGGCACAAAAATTACATGCAGAAGGAATTGTGAATAAAGACGTACTACAAGCTATTGCTCGTACGCCGAGACATATTTTTGTTCCTGAAATATTAGCCCATAAAGCATACGACAATACTGCTTTACCTATTGGGCAGGGACAAACTATTTCACAACCCTATATAGTCGCAAAAATGACAGAGTTACTTTTAGCAGACGGTGTGCCTGATAGTATTTTAGAAATAGGCACAGGGTCTGGTTATCAAACGTCGATTTTAGCGCAGCTATCTCCAAAAATATTTTCAGTAGAACGTATTAAGTCACTGCAATGGCAAGCCAAAAGAAGATTGCAGGCAATGGACTTACATAATGTATCAATGAAACATGGCGATGGTTGGAAAGGCTGGAAGAGTAAAGCGCCTTTTCAAGCCATTATTGTTACAGCCGCACCTAATTCTGTTCCGCAAGACTTGTTAGATCAACTTGCTGAAGGAGGTCGATTAATTATACCGGTTGGCGAACAAACACAAATTTTAAAAATTATTACACGGCAAGGTGAGCAATTTAAAGAACAGCAAGTTGAAGCTGTGCGTTTTGTTCCTCTTGTACCTGGAGCTTTATCTTAATGAAAATATTTTCTGCCCTTTATGATTGGACGCTAAAATGGGCAAAGCATAAATTTGCTCCTTATATATTGGCTTTTTTATCCTTTTCTGAATCAGTGATCTTTCCTATTCCGCCCGATGTATTATTGGCACCTATGGTTTTATCGAAACCTGAAAAAGCATGGCGATTTGCTAGCATAACAACTATAGCTTCAGTAGTAGGAGGTGTATGTGGGTATATTTTAGGTTATTTTATGTTTGAACCATGGATTCAACCTATTATCAGTGAACTTGGTTATCAACACCGATTAGATCAAGTGATGGATTGGTTTTCTCAGTATGGTGTTTGGGTGGTTTTTATTGCAGGATTTTCACCTATACCTTATAAGTTGTTTACTGTAAGTGCTGGCTTTCTTCATATGGCCTTTATTCCTTTCTTAATAGCATCAGCTATTGGTAGAGGCATGCGATTTTTCTTAGTGGCTGGTATTATTCAATGGGGCGGGGCTGCAATGGAAGATAAACTAAGAAAATCGGTTGATAAAATAGGTTGGGGAATTGTCATTATAATCGTAATCGTTTACTTTATTTTGCGTTAAGTTGTTTTTAATTTATTAAGTAGTGTTAAGTTAATTTAAGTATTTTTAAGTTTTAAATTTGAGAATGAAAGTTTATATATGAATAGAAATAAAGTTATCGTTTTTACTTTTTATACGCTTATTATTCTATTTTTGGCTAGTTGTTCTACTCGTAAGTCTCCAGCGCCTGTTGTAGACGTTCAAGGCTCGGTTCCTTTAAGTAAAAAAATTCGTAATAGCATTAAAGCTACAGAATATATTGTAAAAAAGGGAGAAACCTTATATTCAATAGCCTGGCGCTCAGGTATTGATGTACGTGAAATTGCTAAAATCAACAAAATACCACCTCCTTATGAAATTTTCCCTGGGCAAAAACTCAACTTAACTAACAAATTTATACCATCTGTTAAAAAGACGTTACAAAAAGGTAAAACTTATACCGAAAAACCTAAAGTTGTAAAAAAACCTATTGCACAGATAAAAAATCAAGCGTATGGTAAAAATGTAGTCGATAAACGGATTGACATAGATCAAAAAGTTAGAAAATGGGTATGGCCTACTAAAGGTAAAGTTATTACTTATTTTTCGTCTACACAGAAAATGAGTAAAGGTATAAATATTGCAGGCAAAAGAGGACAAGCTGTTTTGTCTACAGCAGATGGTAAAGTCGTTTATGCTGGAGACGCGCTCAGTGGATATGGCAAGTTAATTATTGTGAAACATAATGATGATTATCTTAGCGCATATGCCCACAACGATCATATATTGGTTAAAGAGCAACAAACAGTGAAGGCTGGCGATAAAATTGCCAAGATGGGAAGTACAGACGCTGATAAAGTAATGCTTCATTTTGAAGTACGATTTAGAGGAAAGTCAGTAGACCCAATGAAGTACTTGTCGAAAAAATAATAATAATAATAAGTAGAATTTAATGGAGTTAACGTGAAGAACTAATTAGTAAGTTTAGCTTAGCTAAAATACGGGAGATATAGCATGAGCATTGATACTAGCAATAAAAACAAATTATCAAATGATAAAATAAAAATATCAGAAGAAACCACATCGAACTTAGATGCAACTCAGATCTATTTAAGTGAAATTGGCTTTTCCCCTCTTCTAACAGCAGAAGAAGAAGTTTACTTTTCTCGCCTTGCACTAAAAGGTGACGAACCCTCAAGAAAACGTATGATAGAGAGTAATCTACGTTTAGTTGTAAAAATATCTCGTCGTTATAATAATCGTGGTTTACCTCTATTAGACCTTATTGAAGAAGGTAATTTAGGACTTATCCGTGCTGTTGAAAAGTTTGATCCAGAACGAGGATTTAGATTTTCTACTTATGCAACATGGTGGATACGTCAAACGATTGAACGCGCTATCATGAATCAAACACGTACCATACGTTTACCTATTCATGTAGTAAAAGAACTTAATATTTATTTACGTACAGCCCGAGAATTGATTCAAAAATTAGATCATGAACCTACCGCAGAAGATATTGCACAAGAGCTAGATGTACCCGTTAAAGACGTAACCAAAATGCTGCGTTTAAATGAGCGTATAACGTCGGTTGATAGCCCTTTTGGTGGAGATGCTGAAAAAGCCTTGTTAGATATTATTCCTGACGAAAAAGGTGGTAGCCCTGAAACTAAGCTGCAATCAGAAGACATTAAAAGTAATATTGTTAACTGGCTAAATGAACTTAACTCAAAACAACGAGAAGTATTAGCAAGACGCTTTGGTTTACTTGGATATGAAGCCGCCACTTTAGAAGATGTTGGTACTGAAATAGGTTTAACACGTGAACGTGTTCGCCAAATTCAAGTGGAAGCATTGAAACGTTTACGTGATATTTTAAGTCAACAAAACTTATCAATAGAAGCTATTTTTCAAGCATAAAAATTGAGACTTGATCACACCTTAACATATTCTAATGTTAAGCCCAGCAGGGGAACGGCATGTACCGTTTATCCCTGCTATTTAATTTCCTTATCATTATCTTTTTTAATAACCCCATTTCATTAAATTATTCTCGGCTTGTGCTGGTTAAAACTCTCTATGGTAGTATTGCCGCAACTAGCAGCTGCTCAATAGAGCGTTTATTTTTCTTCTGCATAAAAAATCTCCTAAGAACGAGTATAAATAATCAATGGGTTATTGCGATTGATATTATATACCCGTTGCCAATGAAGAGCCTATTTCAGAGCACTTGAACTATATCAATTCAAGGCAATGCTTTGTAATAATGGTCGTTCCCTTTTAAAAAGCATTGTTGATGAAGTGATTTTTCTCAAGCGCTTCTTCGATGGGCCTAAAAACAATTTAGCCGCGTTATTAACTTTAGTAAGGTTCTTGGACGGATCTAGGACATTAGCGTAACGCAGGAGCTGCTACAGAGAATAACCATGACATAAACTTAATGCCTTACTTCCAGGATGTAGACCTTATATTTTGTTTGGAACGTAAAATTTGTACCTAAATTTTTTTAACTCCCACTAAAACTCGCATCTTGAATAGTTACGGGTATATACCCGTTTAAATGGCTAATGACATCGTTATTTATTTAATCATTAGAACACTTCCTTATTAAAATAAATACATAGCCTTAATAGAACTTAACTGAATTAATGACACTTAACTGATTAAACAAATAATCAATTGTAGATTTAATTTCGTAGGCATTAACGACTGTCTAGAAAAATTAGGATCTGTTGATTTTCATGTTTGTTGAGCTTGGCGCAAGGGATCTAGCATAGTTGTCTATGTAAATTCTTTGCAACAATGAGCAATAAGCATTTAAACGGATCCGTAATACAGGGGTTATTTGCCATTTCTACTGCGTTATCCCTAATATTTTATATTTGTTTGGCGTCCAGCCGATTTTATTTGACTTCATTTAATATACAATTTGCATTACACAATAGATATGGACTGCATACGTATTCAGCATTGATTGTTTTTCATTAAAGTTTGAGTAGGGTGAAGATATGCGTGAAGTTAGATTTTTTTATTTAAAATTAATTTAAATCAGTAGGTTGTTTTGTTTTTTGTTGTAGAGAAAGTTACAAGGAAGTGTAAATACTATTAAGATTTAAAATAAGTCAGTTGATGAATACGTATGTAATACAACATAAAAATTAAGGTGCGAATGAGTATTCACACCTTAACTCTTTCAGCTAAATTTTAGCTTTCAAGGTAAATAATAAATCAAGTGCTTGTCGAGGCGATAAATCATTTAAATCTGTATCTTTCAACGTATTTACTACAGGATGATCTTCATCAATTAACGACAATTGTTCAAAGCTAGTGTTATCACTTTGCGGGGCAGGTGACACCTGATGTGAACTAGATTTAGACGATATAATTTGTTTATTTTCTAATTCAGTTAAACGCTGCTTAGCACGGCTAATTACTGAATTTGGAACACCCGCAAGTTTAGCTACTTGAATACCAAAACTTTTACTTGCTGCGCCTTGCTGAACCTTATGCATAAAAGCAATGTTGTCGTCATGTTCAATGGCGTCTAAATGCACGTTATCTAATAATTCAAACTCATCAGACAATAAAGTCAGTTCAAAATAATGAGTCGCAAATAAAGTGTACGCTTTTATTTGGCTGGCGAGCATTTCTGCACATGCCCAAGCTAACGAAAGACCATCGTAAGTGCTGGTGCCTCGGCCTATTTCGTCTAACAACACTAAACTTTTATCGGTAGCATTATGTAAAATATTCGCCGTTTCTGTCATTTCAACCATAAAGGTTGAGCGGCCGCTAGCTAAGTCGTCAGATGCACCTATGCGCGTAAATATTCTATCTACCATACCTATTTCAGCTGAACTTGCTGGTACATAACAGCCAATATGCGCTAACAATACAATTAAAGCGGTTTGTCGCATATAGGTAGATTTACCGCCCATGTTTGGCCCTGTAATAATTAACATTTTATGCTTTTCTGATAAATGTACGGGGTTAGCAATAAACGCATCGTTTGTCATTTGTTCAACAACAGGGTGGCGTCCATCGTCAATTAAAATACCAGATTGCTCAGTTAATGTAGGTTTTACATAATTTAAGGTTTGGGCTCTTTCTGCAAAAGTATTTAATACATCAAGTTCTGAAATAGCATCAGAAAGCTCTTGTAGAGCGATTAATTCAGGTAATACTAAATCGAATAATTCATCGTATAGCCTTTTTTCTAACGCTAAAAACTTACTTTGTGCACCTAATACTTTTTCTTCGTGCTGTTTTAATTCGTTAGTAATAAAGCGTTCGTTATTTTTTAAGGTTTGGCGTCTAATATAATCATCAGGAACATCGCCCGATGCACTTCGGCTTATTTCAATGTAAAAACCATGAACCTTGTTATAACCCACTTTTAACGATTGAATACCCGTGCGTTCTTTTTCGCGTTGCTCTAGTTGCGCTAAAAACTCTGTTGCGCCGTCACTTAAATCTCTTAGTACATCTAATTCTTGGTTGTAACCGGGGGCGATAACGCCGCCATCACGAATTAATACAGGAGGGTTTTCAACAACAGCATTTTCTAATAACGTTTGAATGCTAGGTAATGGCATGCTTTTTAGTGCTAAATCGTGCATGTAGCCTGATGTTTTAATACTTAAAATATCTTGAAGTTCAGGCAAGCGTTGTAATGAATCACGTAAACGAGCAAAATCTCTTGGGCGAGCAGAGCGAAGTGCTATACGAGAAACTATACGTTCAATATCACCAAACGATTTTAATGTAGCAAATAAATCAACATATAAATCATGCGTTAAAATATCTTCAATCACTTGATGTCGATTATTTAATACCGACAAATTTCTTAACGGAAAATGAATCCAACGTTTCAATAATCGTGAACCCATAGGGGTTGCGCTGTTATCTAAAATGTCGGCTAACGTACAGTCGGTGCCGCCTTTTAAGTTAAAAGTTAACTCTAAGTTTCTTCTGGTTGCCGCATCTAAAATAACGCCAGTGGCTGCTGATTCAAAAATAACCGATCTTATATGGGGAAGTTCAGAACGCTGACATTCTTTAACATATTGAAATAAGCAACCCGCCGCAGCTAAACCAAACGTTTTATCTTCAACACCAAAACCCGTAAGTTCTTTGGTATTAAACTGTTTATTTAATAGCGACTTAGCTGTGGCGAGATCAAATTCCCACTCTGAACGCCTACGTAATCCTTTATGATTAGAAATTAATGAAAAGTCAGAGAAATTTTCAGGATAAAGCAATTCAGCAGGGTTAAGCCTTTGTAATTCAGCTTGTAATTGTTCTTTAGTGTTCGGCTCGGTAATAACAAAACGGCCACTAGTAATGTCTAAATAAGCTAAACCAAAATAGTGCTTATTTTTTTGTATGGTTTCGCTAATAGCAACAATTAAGTTGTCTTGTTTATCGGTTAATAAAGCTTCATCACTAACGGTCCCTGGTGTTACTACACGTACAACTTTACGTTCGACAGGTCCTTTACTGGTAGCGGGATCACCAATTTGCTCACAAATAGCAACCGACTCGCCTAATTGCACAAGTTTAGCTAAATAGTTTTCTACCGCATGATAAGGAACACCTGCCATAGGTATAGCATTACCACCCGTTTTACCGCGTGCAGTTAAAGATATATCTAAAAGATCAGAGGCTTTTTTAGCATCATCAAAAAATAATTCGTAAAAATCACCCATACGATAAAAAATAAGAATATTAGGGAATTCCGCTTTTATCGTAAGATATTGGCGCATCATAGGTGTGTGTTGTGATAAATCTGTCATATTTTTATTGTGGAGTTCTTAAATTTAATTGCTGGTTTATTATCTAGTTTGAGTATTTATATACATGATAAAGGTAACATTTGTCGGTTTACTTTAAATACTCAAATAAGGTGAAAGCCTATATTACGCTAGTAATAACTTGTTGTTGCTTATAATACTTTGGATAGAATCATAGGGCTAGTGATCAATCTTAAAACTCAACGTTTGATTTGGTATTGTTGTTCTATGTAAATTTCTTGCAATAATGAGTAATAAGCATTTAAACGGCTCCGTAGGGCAGTGGTTATGTTGTATTTTTACTTGAGCTATGTCTAAAGTTTGCTGGGGAAGTAGCTTTTTGAATAATTATTACGTACTACTTTGATAAGGTTGTGATGAATTTTATATTTAGACTCCCCTGTTTAAGGTATTTAAACAGGGGAGTAGCTATGAACAGGGATTAACTATTAAGTCCACTGAAACATATATATTTCACTTCTGTATAATCATCAAGTCCATATTTAGAGCCTTCTCGTCCATTACCTGATTCTTTAATCCCCCCAAAAGGGATCATTGCTGAACTAATAGAAACTTCATTGATACCGACCATACCATATTCAATATTCTTAGCCATTCTCCATGCACGTCCAAGATTATTGGTAAATACATAAGAAGCTAAACCAAATTCTGTATCGTTAGCCATATCAACAACTTCTTGTTCGTTACTAAATCTAAAAATTGAAGCAACAGGACCAAAAATTTCTTCACTAAATATATCCATGCTAGTGTCAAGGTTGGTAAGGATTGTTGGTTCGAAATAGCACGCGCCTAAAGATGATATTTTTCCACCTATTTTAACTTCAGCGCCTTGTTTAATCGCTCGTTGAACTAGATTGTCCACATCATTAGCTGCTTTTAAAGAAACTAATGGGCCGTGAGTTGTATCTGTATCAATTCCATTACCTAATTTAAATAGCTTAACTTTGTTAGTTAACTTAGTTACAAATTCTTGGTAAATATTATCTTGCACCATGATTCTATTAGCGCAAATACAGGTTTGTCCAGAGTTTCGGAACTTAGATATTATCGTTGCATCCACTGCTTTATCTAGGTCGGCATCATCAAAAATAATTAATGGCGCGTTACCACCTAATTCCATTGATGTTCTTTTAACGGTATCAGCACATTGTTTCATTAGTACTTTCCCTACAGGTGTAGAGCCAGTAAATGTTAACTTACGTACAATAGGACTGTCGGTAAAAACTTTCCCTAATTCACGTGATTGACCAACAATAACATTGATTACACCAGCAGGAATACCTGCGCGGTCTGCTAATTCAGCGAGTGCTAATGCAGATAAAGGGGTTTCTGAGGCCGGTTTAATAACAATGGTACAGCCAGCAGCTAACGCAGGAGCTGCTTTTCGGGTAATCATAGCGTTGGGGAAATTCCATGGTGTTATTGCAGCTACTACACCAACTGGCTGTCGAATTACTACGCCTTGGGCATTTGAGCCAGATAAGTTAATCGTATCGCCATAAATACGTTTAGCTTCTTCTGCAAACCATTCAACATAGCTTGCGCCATAATCCACTTCACCAAGAGATTCAGCGAGTGGTTTCCCTTGTTCAAGGGTCATTAACGTAGCAAGATCTTTTCTATTAGCAATAATCAAATCAAACCACTTTTTAAGTAATTCAAAGCGTGTTATTACGGAGGTGTCTTTCCATTGTTGAAAAGCTTCATCAGCGGCAGCAATTGCATCTTTGGCATCTTGTTCGCTAGCAAGGTTTAAATTCGTAATGACGTCACCCGTAGCAGGGTTAGTTACGTTTACTTTATTGTCTGCTTCTGATAACCACTTTCCGTTGAGGTAACTGCTGGATTTTAATAATGTAGTGTCGATTAAGTTGGTCATGAATCTTCTTCTAAAGTGTTTATTAGGTCATCTAATAGTTCGTAAAGTAGCTCTAACTTTCTGACACCATACTTTTCTTCTATTTCAGCATATCTTTCAACAGATTTTGGCGCTACTTTAGCAAATAACTCTTGGCCAAGTTCGGTCAATACTATGATTGATCGGCGCTGATCACTATCAACAGCTTGGCGTTCGATTATTTTTATTTGATCTAAATGATTTATAATTCGGGAAAGACTTGGCATAAGTAAATGGCAGCGCTTTGCTAATGTACTGATGTCAAGGCCGCTTTCATGCTCCAAAGCTCGAATAACACGCCACTGTTGTGATGTTAAATCATGTGCCTTAAGTGACGGGATAAACTTTTTCATCACTGCTTCTCTTGCTTTCAACAAGGTCATTGGCAGTGAGCGTTCGAAACTACGGAGTGCATTGGTCATAACTATAAAACTTCGTCCTTAACACCATTAACTAAGGTACCCACACCTTCAACTTCTATTTCAACAACATCACCTGGTTTTAAGTGGAAAAATTTAGAAAAATAGCTAATGATATATTTAAAAGGAAACATCATACTCGCTGTCGTATCATTTTGTCTAACCTCACCTTCGTAATCTAGCTTGTGAGACTCTGGTGGACGAATAAGAGGTAAGGTTAATGCTATTGATATTGGAGAAAACCTTTGAGGTAAAGCCAATATCAATAGTATTTTTTTATAAACTGAAACGACTCTTCATCTTTTCATCAACATCTATTAACACGGCTTTGGCTATTTCAATATCATTTAAGTCTGTTTGCCAATTACTAATAGCGGCTCTTATTATTGTTTTGCCTTCCCATTGTCCGGGGCTTAAAAATAAGCGTCCGTCTTTGTTTATTTCATTTAAATACTCAGAGGTAAGCTGATTTGCTGCTTCTACTGATAAGCCTTTCGTTGTAGGTTTAAATAACACTACGTTAAGTTGGCAAGGAAATACGAGATCATACCGATCAGAGTCTTCAATAAAATTCGCCAATGTTTTTGCTGAATGAATGTTAGATTCTACCCAATGCTTAATACCTGATTCTCCATAAGCTATTAATGATAACCAAATTGGCAGAGCGCGGAAGCGACGAGAGTTTTCAATGCCTAACGACATAAAGCTGGGTTCTTTGCTATTACTAACTAAATAAGGCGCAGGTACATCGCAAGTGTCAAATAATGCTTGGCGATGTTGTGTTAAAAATACACCACATTCGTAAGGTACATTTAGCCATTTATGACAGTCTAAAGTTATGCTGTCGGCTAGTTCTATGCCTTTCGTTTTTCCGTTTACACCATTAACGAGTCTTTCAAAAATACCAAAAGCGGCATCTACATGTAGCCATGCATTATATTTTTTACATAACTTACTTATGGCGACTAAATCGTCAAAATCGGTTGCGGTTACTGTTGCTGCACTGGCAATAACGAGTTTGCCTTTACTGGAACTTTTAGCCAACAATTGCGCTAATGCACTAACGTTTATTTTTTCAGATTGATTGAGTGCTGGAATATAGCTGATTTGTTGTTGTCCTAAACCTGCCATTCCTAAGCTTTTGATCATACTTGCATGAGGTGTAGTGGTGAACACTTCTATTTCTAAATTAAATAATCCTTGTTTTGCGACATCAATTCCTTGTTGGTTTCCAATAAACTGGCGAGCAGTAATTACCGATAAAAAATTAGCTGCGGTGGCGCCTGTTGTTAAAGAACCTTTGAAGGTATTTGGTAATTTAAATAATTCACATAACCATTGAAGGGTTTGGTTTTCAATTGCTGAGCTAATAGAGTCTCCATCTTTTGAAACATTTTGGTCAAAAGTAGATACCAACCAATCGGCTAAGGTGGCAATAGGGGTTGCTCCTCCTGTTACAAATCCCCAATATCTAGGACCTCTGCTGGCAGAAAGGTGCGGAATAAGATTGGTATCTATATGGCTAAGGGTTTCTTTTAATGATCGCCCGTTTTTGCTTAAAGAAGACAATTCAACTTTTTGATTTTTACTTGCAACAGGTCGATTATCAATTGATTGAATAAATTGAGAGGTTATTTCAGAAAATGCTGATATATATTGCGGTAAATTGTCCCATTCATTTTTTGTTGGCTTCATGTTTAACACCTTAATGACGATTCTTAGTAAGGATTAGTATAAATAAAAGCATGTTTGGGTACAGATACAGTATTGTGTTACTTTTAGGGTACAGATTGGTGGGCTATTTGTAACGATGAAAAAACAACCTATATATAAACAGTTAGCAAAAAATATTATTGAGAAAATATCTTCAGGAGTTGTAAGCCACGGAGATAAATTACCTTCATTAAGAGTGTTTTCTGTGCAACAGCAAGTGAGTGTAAATACAGCTATTCGTTGTTATGAGTATTTAGTTGATTTAGGTTACGTTGAATCTGAGGCTAAATCAGGGTTTTTAATTAGAAAGCCTCAACATAAAGCACAGCTAAATGAATTCCCTCAATTTAAAGGTGAAATAAAAGAGGTTAACAAAAAACTGTACAGTAATAATCAAAATAGGTCGTCTTTTACACCATTATTAACAGCACAGGTTAGTCCTGAATTTGTACCAATTAACCTATTAAAAAGCGCGTTCAATAAAGGCTTTCAAACACAAAATATCGATCAATTTATTTATAGTTCGGCTCAAGGAAACCAAGCGTTAATAAATGCTTTAATTGAGCACTTTTCTTACAAAGGTTTTGCACTCAAGCAGCAAGAATTGTTAATTACCCACGGTTGTATTGATGCTGTAGCAACGGCTTTAAATGTAGTAAGTAAACCGGGCGATACTATTGCTGTTAACTCGCCATGCTTTAATGGAATACTCGAACTTTTAGCCTTGTATGATAGAAAAGTTATTGAAATACCCAGTACAAACAGCGGATTAGACTTAAACCAGCTTTCTCGTATTGTTGAAAAACATACTATTGCAGCGTGTTTATTTAGCAGTAACTTCCAAAATCCAACAGGACATTCTTTATCTGCTGAACAAAAGCAGTGGTTAGCCAATTTTGCAGCACAACATAAACTTCCTATTATTGAAGACGATGTATTTATTGAATTACATCATCAAGGTGTTATGCCTTTACCTATTAAACATTGGGATAAAGAAGGTTGGGTACTTTGGTGTAGTTCTGTATCAAAATCTCTCGCGGCGGGGTTACGGTTAGGTTGGTGTGCAGCGGGCCGCTTTAGTGAAACCTTTAACTATCATAATAAAGTAAAAAACCTTGGGGTTAATCAGCCTATTCAAAAAGGTGTCGCTGAATTTATTAATAGAGGACACTATGCTCGGCATATTAAAAAAATCAATCAAACCTTATTAGTGCAGATAGCGTCTTATCGACGTTTTTTATATGCTATTTTACCCAAAAATACGGTTATTTCAGATCCTAAAGGTGGTGTAGTTCTATGGGTTAAAGTACCGAATATAGACACTCGTCTACTGGAAAAACACTGTTTAGATGAGGGCATTTATATCCGCTCGGGTTATTTGTTTAGTACCCAAAAATTCTACAGCGATTGTTTTCGCATAAATGTAGGTTGGCCGCTTACTGAGCAAATTAAAAATCAATTAAAGGTATTAGCTCAGTTTCTTAAAACAGAGTGAGTATAACTGAATGCTTCTAAAATTGCTTTCTGCTACATTTTAGAGATAAATTTTTAGGTTTCTTTTATGTAGTTTTCTAAAAACCTCACACACTCTCTTAGTTTGGCTGAATGTGAAAGTCTGGTTGGGTATACAGCCCAAATATTAGCTTTTTGAGTGTAATTAGGCAGTATCTGTACAATTTTACCTTCAGCTAATAAGTGTTTTACATCCCATAAAGAGCGCATAACTATGCCACGACCTTCTAATGCCCATTGCAAAACAATTTCACCATGATTACTAGATAGGTGCCCGCTAATAGGTAATGATATTTCTTTTCCATCACGATCAAAATGCCAAATACCAAAAGGAGAATTTCGCTCTTTAAGCACAAGGCAGTCGTGATGAGTTAATTCGTCAATTTTTTGCGGCGTTCCACATCGAGCTAAATATTCTGGTGAAGCACAAAGTATACGATTGTTCTCTTTAAGCATTTTACAAATATGTTGCTGAGGAAGATCTTCACCGACTCTAATTTCTAAATCGAAACCTTCTTGAATAATATCAACCGCGCGGTCAAACACTTCTAATCGAACCTCTAGTTCAGGAAATTGTTCTGACAGTTTAGCAATTGCGGGAGCTACATATTTACGACCAAAACCAAAAGTGGTACAAAGATGCAGAAGTCCACGAGGGATATGCTGTGCCTCGGTAAGATCATCAACCATGTCATCAATGTCTGCTAGTATTCTAATGGCCCAGCGTTGTGTACGTTCACCGTCATCGGTAAGTACTATTTTTCGTGTGCTTCGATGAAACAGTCGTGTGTTAAGGTTTGATTCTAAAATACCAATTCGCTTACTAATATAAGCAGGAGATTGGCCTAATTCCTCGGCAGCTGCGGCAAAACTTAACTTACGTATTACTGCAAGGAATACATTTAAATCTTTAGGGTGAGGTAATCCCCTACAAATCGTGTTCTCATCTTTCATATTTAGGTTGTTTATTATGGTTTTCGTAAAGCATATCATAGCTTATTGTAAAATATAGACTATAAATATTAATTCATAGTTACCTGTAACTATACGATTATAATCATAATAACAATGTTATATTCGGTCTGTTTTGGAGCATATTAATGGAAGTTGAACCTTTAGAAGAAAAAAAATTAGAATTTGGAGCAACCAGTCGTTTTCGCTTAATTGCTTTATTGTTAGGGCCTATTATTGCCTTACTTATTATGTTTTTACCTGCACCGCTTGGTATGGCAAAAGAAGCGTGGGTTTTAGTGGCTTTAATTGCTTGGATGGTTATTTGGTGGTTGTCTGAAGCTATACCTATTCCAGCTACGGCGTTACTCCCTATTCCGTTTATGCCACTATTAGGTGTAGGCGATATGAAAGTAGTAGCGAGTCAATATGCTAACCCCATTATATTTTTATTTCTTGGTGGTTTTATAATGGCTGCTGCTATGCAAAAGTGGGGGTTGCATAAACGAATAGCCTTAAAAATTGTTTCTGTGGTCGGTACAAATCCACCGAGAGTTATTGGTGGTTTTATGTTGGCAACGGCATTTTTGTCAATGTGGATATCAAACACCTCGGCGACTATTATGATGTATGCGGTAGCGCTGTCGGTGATCGACTTTGTTGCTCGTAAAACTAACGATGAAAAAATGTTACGTCGTTTTGGTGTCGCCCTTATGTTAGGCATTGCTTATAGCGGTACTATTGGCGGTGTTGGTACATTAATCGGTACGCCTCCTAATGCGTTATTAGCGAGTTTTCTATCTACAAGTTATGGTATTCAAATAGATTTTTTCACTTGGATGAAGTTTGGTGTTCCTGTTGTTTTATTAATGTTACCGCTTGCTTGGTTGTTGTTAACTAAATTTATTTTCCCTGCTGATAAAATTCAAATTGGTAATATTCAAAGTTTAATTGAAAACGAACTAAAAGAATTAGGCCCCATGAGTTATACCGAAAAAGTAGTCGCTGGCGTATTTTTTGGTGCAGCATTGGGTTGGATATTTCGTAAACCTTTGGTGGATTTAACGGGGTTACCAATTAACGATACGAGTATTGCATTAATTGCTGCTTTAGTTCTATTTGCTTGGCCAGTGCCAAAAAGCAGCGGTAAGTTTATTCTTGATTGGGAAGTAGCTAAAGAACTGCCATGGGGAATATTATTATTATTTGGTGGAGGGCTTGCTTTGTCTTTTGGATTTAATAATACAGGGCTTGCTTCATGGATAGGTCAGTTAGTTTCAGGTCTTAATGTAAGTACTTGGCTGCTTGTATTAACCGTTGTTGTTTCAATTGTTTATTTAACTGAAATAACCTCTAACACCGCTTCTACGGCAACGTTTCTTCCTATTTTAGGTGCGGTAGCAATTGGTTTAGATTTAGATCCTCGTACATTAGCTGTACCTGCTGCTGTTGCGGCTTCAATGGCATTTATGATGCCTGTAGCGACACCACCTAACGCCATTGTGTTTACCTATGAAAAAATGCGTTTATTCGACATGATTAAAGCGGGTTTCTTTTTAAATATTATTGCAATTATTGTTACCTGTTTAGTGATGTATCTTTTGGCAGGTGTCGTTTTTGGTATTTAACTTGAACTAGGGGTTGTTGACTTTTTGATATTACTTTCACAGCCCTTTGTGCTCATTTAAAATGAATTTTTCATTGGGCCTACGTGAGTTTTGATACTTAAGTTATGCTGGAATGTATAACTCGTGTTCGCTTTTTTAAGATAATTTAGGATACAAAGCTCACGTGGGGATTAAATTCGTTTTATATTCAATGAAATTCAACCACTAGAGATCAACAGAAGCTCCTCTATTTTTATAAAAACTATGAATATATTCAATTATGACTTTTTATAAGCTTCTTATAAGGATGTAGCAAAATAAACTAGTGTAGAGTAGTTATCGAGAATAATCATTCTTGCAATCATGTCTTTCTGACCTATATTTTATGTACTTAAATTTCGTTGGAAACGTTAAATTTGTGTTTATTAAACATTTAATTAACATTAAGTAGTCAACCAGTTAACAAGTGTTGTATAACATTATGAAAAATAGAGCCTTATTGGCTCTTTTTTTTAAGATTTTTAGCTATAATTGGAAAAGAATGATGCTTGAACTTATTGAACACGAAATGTAATTTATAACTCTACATTTTTACTATTTATTCCCCAAATCTAAGCTTGTAGTGTAGACGATAGTCTCTAATTTTTTTCCGTATAACAATGTTTGGTCATTTAAGAAAACAATAAGATTTTTGCGTGATAGACATAATGAGCGGTAGAAAAATTAAATTAATGTCATTAAGAGGAAATGATTATGTCCTGTAAATCAATAACTACAAAAAAAACACGTTTTAAACTTAATGCGTGTACTCTTTTACTTTTATCGTTAGGTGCATCTGCACAATCTGCTTATGCTGAAGAGGAAGCGACTGAAGCTAAAGAAGCTAAAGTTGAAAGAATCGCAGTAACAGGTAGTCGAATTCAACGACCTGGCTTTGAAACATCAACTCCAGTTAATGTTGTTGGAAAAGAAGCTATCGAAGAATCAGGCTTTTCTAACCTTTATGATGTTTTAAAATCAGTACCTTCTATTGGTGTTGGTTTAGGTAGTGCTAACGCCAGCGTACAAGCGCTTTCAAATCCAGAAGCTGGTGCATCATTTGTTAACCTTCGTGGATTAGGTACAGACAGAAGTTTAGTTTTGATTGATGGTCGCCGTCGTGTTTCAGGTAGTAGTGCCTCATCAGCGGTTGATATGTCAATGATCCCTGCAGGATTGATTGAGCGTGTTGAAGTTATCACCGGTGGTGCATCAGCTGTATATGGTGCTGATGCGGTAAGTGGTGCTGTTAACATGATCATGAAAGATGATATTGAAGGCATCGAAGTTTCAGTAAGTACAGGTGCTTCTACTGAAGGGAGTGGTGGTGAACGCTTAGCTCTTGACTTGGCCAGTGGTTCCGAATTTGCCAACGGTAGAGGAAGCATGGTTTTTGGTATAAGTTACAGTAAAGAAGAGGAGTTGAAAGCTTCACAACGAGACTTTTCTTCAATTCAATTAAATACACGACCAAACCCTGCTAATACAGGCGGTAATGACGGTATCCCAGACGAAATTCATGTCGATGATTTAGGATTGATTTCTTATTCTCCTTTAGGAGCCTTTAATATTGGAGGTAATTATTATACTGACGATAATGGTGTGCGATTACTTGATATGGGCGTTCCATTTGATTCAAGTAGAGGTGCAGGAAATGAAGGTTTTAGACAAGTTGACTACACAAGCTTAAGACAAGAGCAAGAAATTTTAGCGACACGCTTTAGTTTGAATTATGAAGTGTCAGATAATATTAATTTCTTCCTTGATGCGGATTATGGTCAAACGACTACGGTTGGTTCAGGACAACCAGACAATACATCAGCAGGTGATGGTTTTGTAATAAATAAATTGCAACGTGAAAACCCTTTATTACCTGATGATTTAACAGCTCTTATGGATGCTAATGGCGTAACAACGCTTACTTTTAACCGTGTATATGAGAATTGGGGGAATAGAATTCCAACTTTTGACCGTACCAGCACCTCTATTGTTGTAGGTTTTGATGGGTATTTAGAGAATGATTGGAATTGGAATGTTTTCTATCAAGATTCTCGTTATGAAAATAATTCAAAATGGGCTAATTATACGGTTACTGAACGTGTAGCTAATGCTATTGATGTTATTGAAGATCCTCTTACTGGTGAAGCGGTATGTCGTGTTGGTGGTAATTGTGTTCCTATTTATCCTCTTTCACAAGATCCGCTTACGGCAGAGCAAGAAGCATATATTCAGCATACAGTACTTCGTTTTCATAGAAATGAACAACAAGTTATGTCGGCGAGTTTAACAGGTGATGCATTTGAATTACCTGCTGGTGACGTTATGTTTGCTGCTGGATTAGAGCATCGAGAAGAGTCTATTGAAGCTTTAGATGATGGTATAGCACGACAAGGCAACGTTCATTTATTTAGAGGACAAGAGCCTCAAGATGCAGAGCTAACGGTTGATGAAGCGTATTTAGAAGTTGTGATCCCTGTGCTTTCAGATATGCCAGGTTTTAAACAGTTTGATATTGAAGCTGCAATTAGGTACTCAGATTACGATACTATTGGTGGAACAACAGCAAGTAAGCTTGGTTTTAATTGGGCAATATCTGACGATGTTCGTTTAAGAGCTTCTAAAGCGGTTAGTGTTCGTGCACCTAATTTATCGGAATTATTTAGTCCTGGTGTTACTACAGGAGCTTTTTTAACTGACCCTTGTGACGCTACTCAAGTTGATTTGGGTTCATCTACTCGTGAAGCTAATTGTATTGCTTTAGGCTTTCCTACAGGTTGGGTTGATCCTAACTCAGTACCAGCAAAAGAAGTTGTTACTGGAGGAAACCCTGATTTAAAAGAAGAAGAGTCGGATTCATTAGCTATTGGGGTTGTTTTAACTCCTAGTTTTATTGAAAATCTTTCATTTTCAATTGACTATTGGGATATTGAAATAACAGATGCTATCGGTTCTTTTTCTGCTACGGATATTATTAAGAAGTGTGTTGATTCACCATCAACCGACAATGAATTTTGTCCTTTAATAACTCGTGACAGTCAATCATCTATTTCTCGTATAGATGTTTCAAAAATTAACGTAGGTAGCCTTAATGCTCGTGGTATCGATTTTGAAGGTTATTATAAAACTGATGCTTATAATGGAACATTAGCTGTTTCTTTAAATGGCTCATACCTTTTAGATCATGAGCAGTTGATTGATGAGAATGACCCTACAAGTTTATTCATCACAAAAAATGAGCCTGACAACCCTGAGTTCCGTTCTAACTTAAACCTTACTTATAAAGAAGGTGCGTTATCTGTTGGATTAAACACTCGTTACATTGGTTCAACAGTACTTGATGCTAATGCTCTTACGAATGAAACAATAGATACTAATGATGTGCCTAGTCGTATGTATAACGACTTAGTCATTGGTTACGAGTTTGATAATGATTTAAGGTTAACAGCAACTATTACCAATATTGGTGATGTTGAGCCGCCTCGTCGTGAAGTTGTGTTTACTGGTGCTATTGGTAATTACGATAACGTTGGTCGCTTTGTTTCCTTAAGAGCTTCATATAACTTTTAATATTTAAAATATTATTGTTTTAAATAAAAGCCAAGTTTTTAACTTGGCTTTTTTTTCTTAAGATTTATTAAAAATAAATATTGGAAAGGTACATGAGCTATTTTTGTACTTTTAGTACTAAACGCATGAATGAATTGACCTATTTTATACGAAGAATAAATGGTCAATGGGTTATTGCGATTGGAATAACAATAGATATGAGCAATTTTTATTGAAAAATGTGAGCACAAAAGATGAAAAAATACATAACGATACTTATGAGTATTATTGGTTTTAGTTGTTTGAATTCATATGCGCAAACTTCAGCATTTAAGCCTATAGATGTTTTTGAATTAGAGTATGCAGCAGATCCAGAATTTAGTGCCGATGGGAAAAGCATAGTTTACGTGCGTAACTTTATGGACATAATGAAGGATAGAAAACGCAGTAACCTTTGGCGAGTTGATTTTGATGGAAAAAATCATAGACCAATAACTTCAGGATTAAACAATTATGCTAGCCCACGTTTTTCTCCTGATGGGACAAGGATCGCTTTTATTGCCAATGAAAATGGTAAAGCTCATATTTATGTTAAATGGTTAAAAACGGGCGAGCAGTTTTCAATTGCTCAATTACAAAAAGGTATTGGTTCTCTAACTTGGTCGCCTAATAGTGAGATGATTGCCTTTACACAATTTGTTGCCACAAAAAACAAACCCTATATCACGCTGCCAACAAAACCAAAAGGTGCTGAATGGGAAAAAGAAGCGACTATTTATAATGAATTAAAATATAGAAGTGATGGTTCTGGTGATTTAGAGCACGGAAACAAGCATGTTTTTGTTGTTCCTGCCTTGGGAGGAACACCTCGACAACTAACGTTTGGTGAGTTTAATCATAAATCAGTACTCTCATGGTCACGTGATGGTTCAACGCTGTATTTTTCAGCAAATCGTCATGATAATCATGCGATAGAAGTAAGAGATACTGAAATATATTCAGTTGAGCTTGAATCAGGTAAATTAACAGAGTTAACAAATCGATTTGGCCCTGATAATAATCCGGTTGTTTCACCTGATGGCAAAAAAATTGCTTTTACTGGTTACGATGATAAGCGTATGGGATATCACAACGAATATTTGTATGTGATGAACGTGGACGGGAGTGATCGTAAAGCACTTTCTGATAACTTTGACAGAAGTATTAATAGCTTCTATTGGGGAAGTAACAGTAAAGAAATATTCTTTGAATACACGGATAAAGGTTCAGGAAATATAGGGAAGATCAGTTTAAGTGGTAAAGTTACTAAGTTAGTTTCTAATGTGGGAGGCTTATCTTTTGGTAGGCCATATAACGCTGGTTCGTTTGCAGTAAATAAAAATAGTGAACTTGCGTTTACCTTATCAAACCCACTTGATCCTTCAAACATTGCGGTCGCTTCTCGTAAAGGTGGAAAATCAACACAAATAACTGATTTAAATAGTGAACTTCTTAACTATCGAACGTTAGGTACAGTTGAAGAAATTTGGTATAAATCGAGTCATGACGGTACTGATATTCAGGGATGGTTAGTTAAGCCAGCTGATTTTGATCCTAAGAAAAAATATCCACTTATTTTGGAAATTCACGGTGGTCCATTTCTTGGTTATGGCCCAAACTTTGCGGCAGAATTTCAATTAATGGCTAATGCCGGCTATATGGTGCTTTATACTAACCCTAGAGGTAGTAAGGGGTATGGGGCTAAATTTGCTAATCTGATACATCACGATTACCCCGGTAATGATTATCACGATTTAATGTCGGGTGTTGACCATGTTATCTCAATGGGCAACGTTGATGAAAATCGCTTATATGTTACTGGCGGTAGTGGAGGTGGAGTACTTACTGCTTGGATTATTGGAAAAACTAACCGTTTTAAAGCCGCAGCTGTTACCAAAGCTGTAGTTAACTGGACCAGTGCCGCGCTTTATTCAGATGTTCCTTTTCACTTTTCAAAATATTGGTTTGGTGCAATGCCATGGGAAGATCAAGAAAACTATTGGCGTCGTTCACCTTTATCATTGGTAGGCAATGTGAGTACACCAACCATGATTGTTGTAGGAGAGCTTGATGCCCGCACTCCACTTGTAGAAAGTGAACAGTATTATCAAGCATTAAAAATGCGTGAAATAGAAACGAAACTTGTCAGGATGAAAGGTGCATTTCACAATATATCTGCAAGGCCAAGTAATATGATTTCTAAAACATTGCATATTATTAAGTGGTTTGACGAGCATAAGTAATTCTGAACTTCAGTTTATGTATCGCTTTTACTACCCAGTTTGTTATTTTTGAAAGTAGATATCGCCTGCTATTGAGTAATGCTTTTAGGAATTAATATGATTCCTAAAAGCAAGGTATTCCAATAATCGTTTATATCTACAGCGTTTATCTTTTCTCTAAAAAGATCTTGTAATAATGAACCTGAACTCGGTTTAAGAGATCCTTAACAAATTGGAATGTAAGAAAAAATAGTTTTATTTAGCCTCTGGTTTGCTAGTTTTTCTTAACTCAATGCAAATTTCGCGTCAATACTCCTCTATTGCAAGTAAATTTAACGGGAAGTTAGGAGAAATGGTCGCTAGAGAAGCATTTATTAAGCCGAGTTCATATTAATTGAACACAAAATGTAATCCAAAGCTCTACATCTAGTGTATTTATTTCTGATTTGTGAATTCGTAAGATGGGGCATGATATTAAAATTGCTGAGTAGAATATTTTTTTACTGAAGAGTTGCTTTTTTTGGTGTAAATCGATTTACGTTGGCAATAGAAATCAAATTGAAAGGAACAATTATGTTTACCTCATATAAGATTGAAAAGACATTCGTAAACGAGATAAATATTAATTATCGCGTAGGCGGTAATGGTCCTGCGTTATTATTATTGCATGGACATCCTCAAACACATGTTATTTGGCATAAAATTGCCGATACCTTAGCTCAGCACTTTACTGTTGTTGCAGCAGATTTAAGAGGCTATGGCGATAGCGATAAGCCTGAAGCTAGCGATACATCTATTGCTTACTCAAAGCGTGAAATGGCAAAAGATCAGGTTGAATTAATGAAAACATTGGGGTTTTCTGAATTTTCAGTACTTGCTCATGATCGTGGCGCACGTGTTGCACATCGAATGGCTATGGATTCACCAGAGTGTATCAATAACATGATACTACTTGATATAGCACCCACATTAGCTATGTACGAGCAAACTAATCAAGATTTTGCTCGTGCTTATTGGCATTGGTTCTTTTTAATACGCCCTGCGCCTTTTCCTGAATCATTAATTGAAACTGATCCTGAAAACTATCTTCGAAATGTTATGGGCGCACGAAGTGCAGGCATGGCTCCATTTACAGATGAAGCTTTTGCTGAATATTTACGTTGTTTAAAACTTCCTGGCGCAGCAACTGGTTTTTGTGAAGATTATCGCGCGAGTGCAGGTATTGATTTAATACACGACCAAGACGATATTGATGCAGGCAAAAAAGTGTCGTGTCCGCTATTAGTTTTTTGGGGGCAAGAGGGCGTTGTTGGACGTTGTTTTGAGCCTCTTAATGAATGGGAAAAAGTTGCAGAAAACGTTAAAGGTGGAGCACTTCCTTCAGGTCATTATATTCCAGAAGAAGCACCTGATTTACTTTTAAAGCATGCAATATCCTTTATACAAACGGGTCAGTTTAACGGTCTAAATTGATGCGATTAACTGTGATGTTTTTAGCTTTAAAGTCAACACCTAAAGCTCTTTTTAAAAGCGATAAACATAGCAGATATCCCTTTAGCTGCCATTTAAGCTCCCGTTTACTTAGCAGCGCTTTTTTTTAATTTAATTCTAGCTTTTGAAGCGGAGAACTTTATGCATAAGCCAAGAACCCTTTATGAAAAATTAATTAATTCGCATACCGTATGCGAGTTAGACGATAAAGGACATGTTCTTTTATATATCGACCGTCAAGTGTTAAACGAGTATACAAGCCCACAAGCTTTTAGTGGCTTACGTGACGCTAACCGAGATTTATGGCGCCCTAACACATCACTTGCTGTTGTAGATCATGTTAACTCTACTGAGCCTCAACGTGTATCGGTGGGTGCTGAAGAAGGTGGTGCTTTACAAGTTAATTATTTCGCTAAAAATTGTGAAGACTTTGGTATCGAATTATTCGATATTCTTGATAGCCGACAAGGTATCGAGCATGTGGTTGCGCCAGAGCAAGGCTTTATTTTACCGGGTATGTCAGTTGCCGCAGGTGACAGCCATACCACCACTTATGGTGCCTTAGGTGCTTTCGGTTTTGGTATAGGTACTTCTGAAATAGAACACTTATTAGCAACGCAAACACTTATCTATAAAAAATTGAAAACTATGCGAGTTACCGTTACAGGTGCCTTAGGCTTAAGTATTACCTCTAAAGATGTTGTTATGGAGTTAATTCGTAACATAGGGGCGGCAGGCGCAACGGGTTATGCTATTGAGTTTTGTGGTTCTACTATCGAATCGATGAGCGTTGAAGCACGCATGACTATTTGTAATATGGCCGTTGAAGCTGGCGCTCGAGGTGCATACATGGCACCAGATGATGTTGTTTATAATTACTTAAAAGATAAACCTAGAGCACCAAAAGGTGAACTGTGGGAACAAGCCTTAAGCAAATGGCAAGCGCTTTATACCGATGAAGATGCGGTGTTTGATAAAGAAGTCACCATTGATGCAACAAGCATAGAGCCTATGATCACTTGGGGCACAAGTCCAGATCAAGCATCCGTTATTAGCGGTGTAGTGCCAAATCCTAAAGACGATATCGATCTTGCTAAGCGTAAAAGTACAACGCGCGCACTTCAGTACATGGGTTTACAAGCTGGTATTCCAATAAAAGGCATACCTATTACACACGCTTTTATTGGGTCGTGTACTAATGCCCGCATCGAAGATTTACGTCAAGTGGCTGAAGTAGTTAAAGGCCAAAAAATTGCGCAAGGCGTTAGAGCTATGATTGTTCCAGGTTCTTCTGAAGTGCGTGCTCAAGCACAAGCCGAAGGTTTAGCGGATATTTTTATTGACGCAGGTTTTGAATGGAGACAATCAGGTTGTTCTATGTGTTTAGCCATGAACGATGATGTTCTTAGCCCTGGAGATCGTTGCGCGTCGAGTACCAATCGTAACTTTGAAGGTCGTCAGGGAGCGGGTGTTCGTACACATTTAATGAGCCCTGCAATGGTCGCTGCAGCAGCAATTAAAGGTTATTTATGTGACATACGTGATTTGGGGATAAATTAATGGACGCTTTTAACATTGAAGCAGGAAAAATAGCACCATTTATGGCGGCTAATATAGATACTGATGTGATCATGCCTAAGCAATTCTTAAAAGGTATTGACCGCAAAGGACTTGATAAAGGTTTGTTCTTTGACCAAAGATTTCTTTTGTCAGGTGAACCTAATCCTGAATTTGTACTAAATAAACCTCAATGGCAAGGTGCAAAGTTTTTAGCTGTTGGCGCAAATTTCGGTTGTGGGTCAAGTCGAGAACATGCGGTGTGGGGCCTTAAACAATTAGGTATTCGTGCCTTAATAGGCACAACGTTTGCGGGTATTTTTTATGATAACTGCCAGCGTAATGGTTTATTAGTGATTGAATTAGATGAAAAATCAATGTCTCAACTTGGAGAGCAAGTCACTTCAGGTGAGATAAACAATATTGAAATCGATCTACCGAATCAAAAAATTAAGTTATCAGAAAATAATGAAATAAATTTTGAGCTAGATCCCATGCGAAAAGAAGCCTTAATGCAAGGTTTAGACGCTATTGGTAGCACTTTACAACGAGCAGAGGCAATAAAGTCTTTCGAGCAAAAACATTTACTTGAAAATCCTTGGTTGGCCTAGGGCCTGCTTGATATTTCTACATCGTTATAGTGATTTTATGTGGAACAACCACACATCAATCACTATGGCTTGTGTAAAAATCAAACAGGCTGCTGCAAAAATATACCTGAAAGGTTAACAAACCCTGATGTTGTTATAAAAATTATTGAACTGGTTGGCTTGATGTTGTTGTAGATTTTATTTTACTGGTTTTAGTTATCGTGAATTAATTAATTTGAGGTAAGCATATGACATATAAATCATCATTTGAATTGAGAAGAAGGTTTCTTCAGTTCATGGCCGCCAGTCCGTTTTTATATGGTTTTAATGTTTTAGGGCAAAGTATATCGTCACCATATGCACCTCAATATGTTCAAGATGCTAAAGAGGCTGTTAATGTTTTTGATTTTCATGAAGTAGCTAAATCAAAATTATCCCCAGGACATTATACCTACATGGCGCGAGGCTCGGATCATGGTCTCACCCAGCTTGCCAATAGCGAAGACTTCAAAAAAATCAAACTCCGCATGCGTCGTCTCGTCGATGTAAGAAATATAGACACATCAATTGAGTTATTTGGTAAACGCTACACTTCTCCCATCTTCTTATCTCCTTGTGGGAGACAAGCTATCTACCATCCTGAGGCCGAGTTGGCCGTTGCACGAGCTGCTAAAAATAAAGGCGTTGAATTTGTATTATCCACTGTTGGCTCTAGTGCTATTGAGGATGCAAATAAAGCGGCAGGCGAACCTATTTGGTTTCAACTTTATCCTGACACGGACTGGCAAGTTACTCAACGATTAGTAAAGAGAGTTGAAGATGCTGGTTGCCCAGTATTAGTGTTGACGGTAGATATGCCAGCAACTAACCGAGAAGCGCTCGACCGCTTTCATCGTTCAACTAATTCTGAATGTCAAAGTTGCCATTCACCAACGGCCGGTGTTTTGGGTAAAAAACCTATGCTTGAAGGACTTTCTCAAAAATCACGTGGTAAAGGTGGTGCCTTTATGGATTGGCTATTTGTTGAACGTTTAAAGGCGTCAACTTCAATGAAGATTGTATTGAAAGGCATAGTTACCTACGAAGATGCAAAGTTAGCACTCGAATATGGTGTTGATGGCGTTATTGTTTCTAACCATGGTGGGAGAGCTGAAGACAGCGGTAGAAGTACTATTGATTGCTTACCCGAAGTCGTTGCTGCTATTGACGGAAAAATCCCTGTTCTTTTTGATGGTGGTGTTCGACGAGGAACTGATGTTTTCAAAGCTTTAGCATTAGGCGCTGATGCAGTAGGAATAGGGCAACCTTATTTGTGGGGATTGTGCTCTTTTGGTCAATCAGGCGTAGAAACTGTATTAGAGCTGTTAAATCGTGAACTCGAAATAGTGATGAAACAAGCAAGAACAACGTCTGTTGCTCAAATAAATCAAAGCTACATTGTTTGAAAACATTTCACTTTTTTATTGTTTTGTTGGTAAACGCTATCTGAATTTATAGTCCTGAGAGGGTGTATAGCCAATTTTTAAATGAAAAAATAGTGATGTAGTAAATAATTTCACAAGTAAAGGAGGAAATCGTCATGTAAATAACACATAAAAAAAATGTAAAAAAACAAGAAAAATAGGATGTATTAAGCATCTATAAATTACATAAATTACGTTTGGGGGAAGTTATCATGTCATATAAAAAAATTAATAGACAAGAGTTTAAATTAACAAAAGTTGCTTCAAGTTTTTTATTATTATCACTGGTTTCATCGGGAGTATATGCTCAACAAGCTGAAACATCAAAAGAGAAAAAAGAGGAAAGTGTTGAAAAAATCACTGTAACAGGGAGTAAAATTCAACGACTGGGGTTTGAAACATCAACCCCTGTTAATGTAGTGGCAAAACAGGAAATTGAAGAGTCAGGTTTCGCGAGTATTTATGATGTTTTAAAATCAGTGCCTTCAATAGGTGTTGGTTTAGGTAGTGCTAACGGTAGCGCAGGGGGAGTTTCAGATCCAGAAGCCGGCGCATCGTTCATAAATTTACGTGGTTTAGGAACAGATAGAAGCTTGGTATTAGTCGATGGTCGCCGTCGTGTTTCTGGTAGTAGTGCTTCTTCTGCGGTTGATTTGTCAATGATCCCCGCGGGATTAATTGAACGTGTTGAGGTCATCACTGGGGGGGCATCTGCTGTATACGGTGCTGATGCTGTAAGTGGTGTTGTTAACATGATCATGAAAGACAAAATTGAAGGGATGGAGGTTTCTGTAAGTACAGGCGCCTCTACTGAAGGTAGCGGTGGTGAACGCTTCGCCCTTGATTTATCTGGTGGAGCAGAATTTGCTAACGGCCGAGGAAGCATAGTCGTTGGCGTTAGTTATAGCAAAGAAAATGAACTACAAGCTACGCAAAGAGACTTCGGTGAACTGCAACTAAGTTTACGACCAAACCCAGCGAATACAGGCCCTGATGATGGTATACCTGATCAAATCCACCTTCTTGACCAAGCTATTTATGCTTTCTCTCCTAAAGGAGCATTCAACATCGGTGGTACATGGTATACGGACGATAATGGTGTTAGACCAATTGACCGTGGTGTAGATTTTGATAGTCAACGAGGTATAGGCGCAGAAGGTTATAGATCAATAGAATTTACACCTTTAAGACAAGATCAAGAAACACTTGCAAGTCGTTTTAGTGTTAACTATAAAATAGCTGAAGATACTAATTTTTTTCTTGATGCTGATTACGGTATAACCAATACAGTTGGTGCAGGGCAACCTGATAATACAACGAGTAGTGGTGGATTTGCTATAAACACACTCCGACGTGAGAACCCTCTATTACCAGATGACTTAACGGCTCTTATGGATGCAAATGGTTTAACGTCATTTAAATATAATCGTGCATATGCAAATTGGGGCTATAGAGCACCAATATTAGATCGTACTAGTTACTCTATTGTTGCTGGTTTTAACGGCTATTTTGCAAATGAATGGAGCTGGGATATTTCTTTTCAAGATGCCAGCTACGAAAACGAATCGAAATGGGCTAATCATACGCTCCCCGAGTACGTAGAAAAAGCTATTGATGTTATTGAAGATCCTATTACAGGCGAAGCCGTTTGTCGTAGTGGTGGTGATTGTGTTCCTATTTATCCACTTTCACAAGATCCGCTTACGGCAGAGCAATCAGCATATATAGAGCATACCGTCTTACGTCTGCACAAAAACGAGCAACGAGTAATATCAGCAAGTTTATCGGGTGATGTATTTGAACTTCCTGCTGGTGATGTTTTATTTGCCGCAGGGGTAGAGCATAGAAATGAGTCAATAAAAACATTAGATGATGGCTTAGCTCAAAGAAATCAACTGCACTTATTTAAAGGTCAAGAGCCACAAGATGCAGAGTTAAATGTTGATGAAGCCTATGTAGAATTTGTGGTTCCTGTACTTTCAGATATACCGGCTTTTGAACAGCTAGATATTGAAGCTGCTGTTAGGTTTTCAGATTACGATACTATAGGTAGTACTACGGCAACTAAACTTGGCTTTAATTGGACTATATCTGAAGATGTACGTATAAGAGCATCAACCGCGACCAGTGTACGAGCGCCTAATTTATCAGAACTATATAGTCCTGGAGTGTCTGCATCTACTTTTACTACTGATGCTTGTCATATTACTCAAATTGAATTAGGTACGGCTACCCGTAAAGCTAATTGTGCTGCTTTGGGTATTCCTGTTGGTTGGGTAGATCCTGATGATGTTTCTGCAAAACTAGTTGTTACCGGCGGTAACCCAAACTTAAGTGAAGAAGAGTCAGATTCAGTAACAATTGGTGCAGTATTGACACCTAGCTTTATGGATGGTTTTTCTTTGTCGGTTGATTATTGGGATATCGAAATAACAGGTGCTATTGGTACTTTTTCTATTGCCCAAATTATTAATAATTGTGTTGACTCACCAACGCTTGATAATCAGTTTTGTCCATTACTTACCCGTGGTAGTAATTTATCTATTACTAATATAGATGTTACTAAAATTAATGTGGGTAGACTGAATGCCCGCGGTGTAGATTTTGAAGGTTTCTATCGTACTGGTATTTTTGAAGGTAATTTAAGTGTTTCTTTTAATGGCTCATATCTTATGGAGCATGAACAATTAGTTGATGAGAACGATCCTACCAGCTTAATTGTTACTAGAAATGAGCCTAACAATCCTAAATTCCGTGCGAACTTAAACTTTACTTATTCTCAAGATGCATTATCTGTTGGGTTAAAGACTCGTTACATTGGGTCAACAAACCTTGATAATACGGTTCTTACAGATGAGTCAATCGATACTAATGATGTTAATACGCGAATATATAATGACTTAATTTTTGGTTATAAAGTGAACGATGATATGAAGGTGCAAGCAACAGTAACTAACCTGCTTAATGTTGATCCACCTCGTCGTGCAGGCGTATATCTAGGTTCAAGCGGGAATTATGATAATACGGGACGATTTGTGTCTATACGAGCTACTTATAATTTTTAATAAGTTGCCTTAAATTGTCAGGATGATCTAACAGGGGATTTTAATATCCCCTGTTAATTTAATAGGGGGCAGGAAGTGGTTAAAGTACGAGTTGAAACAATAGAGTTGCGCCGTTGCTTTGATGTAATACCTGTTTCATTTGAACAAAATTTATAGCCAAAAGGTCAACACGATCTAGTATAAAAATTTTAATACAAGTAATGAGGAGATTATATTGATATAGATTATATATAAACCCGTTACCACTCAAGATGCGTATTTCAGAGTGCTTGAGCGATATCAATTCAAGGCAATGCTTTGTAATAATGGTCGTTCCCTTATAAAAAGCATTAACGAAGAAGTGATTTTGCTCAAGCGCTTCTTCGATGGGTCTAAAAACAATTTATGCCGCGTTATTAACTTTAGTCAGGGAATAACCATGACGTAAACTTAATGCCTTGCATACATGGATGTATGCACTTAGATTTCGTCTGGAACATGAAATCTGTGCCTAAATTGTTTTTAGTTCCCACTGAAACCTACATCTTGAATGGTTACGGGTATAAACATTAAAGCTAGAGAGGTTCTTGCAAAAGATATTCGTAGTTTTTCTTATTTCAAAAGTAGATAAATATAGATTGTAGTACTGTAGCGTTAAAAGGTTATCAGGAGATACCATGAAAGTTTTAAGTAAATTCGTAGGTTGTGTATTAGCTATAACTCCTCTTATAGGAAGCACGGCTGATTTTGTTGTGGTACATGCAGGTAAGTTAATGTCGGTACCTGGCGAGAGCGTTAAAAGTAAGCAAAGTATTGTTATTCGTGATGGGAAAGTGATTGATGTTAAGTCGGGTTATATATCAGCCAGCTCATTGAATATCACCAAAGATGACACCATCAAAATCCATGACTTAAAAAATAAATTTGTATTGCCGGGTCTTATTGATGGTCATGTTCACATTACCGATGAACTTGATAGTAAACATAAAATGCGTAGAGTCGAATTCTCTGATCCTGATACTGTTTTATTTGGTGCTAACAATGCAAAGAATACACTCAATGCAGGATTTACAACGGTAAGAGATCTAGGTGCTCGTGGCGGAGATTCTGTCTTTGCATTACGTGATGCTATTGCAAAAAACTATATTCCTGGTCCACGAATATATACGGCAGGGTTTGTTATTTCTCCTACAGGTGGCCATGGACAACGTCATGGATACAGACAAGAAGTATTTGAAGTGGTTAACCACAGTGGTGTATGTGACGGCGTTGCTGATTGTCGTCGTGCTGTACGTGACCAAGTAAGACGTGGAGCAGATCAAATAAAATTTGTTGCTACTGGCGGAGTAACATCCGAAACAGCATCAGGTACAGGACAGCAATTTTTTGATGATGAAATAAAAGCCATTGTAGATACTGCACATGCACTAGGGCGAAAGGTTGCCGCTCATGCACATAACGCAGATGGTTTAAATGCGGCATTGCGTGCGGGTGCTGACTCTATTGAACATGGTACTTTTGCTGATAAAGAATCATTAAAGTTATTTAAGAAAACAGGTGCTTACTTAATACCAACATTATTGGCAGGAGCTACTGTGACAGAAATAGCAATGAGTGAAAATTCATACTATCCACCAGCAGTTAAAGCAAAAGCAATTAAAGTGGGTCCTATGTTAATAGAAAATTTAAGAAAAGCGTACGCTAAAGGTATTAAAATTGCGTTTGGTACCGATAGTGGAGTATCTAAACATGGGCTTAACGCTAGAGAATTTGAATTACTAGTACAAGCAGGACTAACGCCTACAGAAGCAATTAAAACAGCAACTGTTTATGGCGCTGATAATTTAGGTAAATCAGATCTTTTAGGCTCTATTGAAGCAGGGAAATATGCTGATCTTGTAGCTGTGGATGGTGATCCAACAAAAGATATTAAAGAGTTAATGGATATCGATTTTGTAATGAAAGAAGGTATTGTTTATAAAAATAAGTAACACTAATACAACTAATATGAATAATAATTTTGCTAAGCAGGCGATTAACTAACTTGGTATCAGGGGGATGTTTTTCTCTTTTTAGCTAAGTTTTATCGCTTCAAATTAAGTGTTGCAAGTAAAATAACTCTGATATTACAGACCCTAATATTAGCTCTTTTTGTTTTTATGTTTGTAATATCAGAGTTCTTTGCTTTGTATGTTTTATTTCTTCTATAAAAAATACAGAGTAAAGAACACATTATATTTATTCAACCCACTCACTCATTGCTCTTCTACCTGTTTAACTATCCCTTTTTATTTAACCATCGAATTGACTCCCTAAATCAACACAACACGAAAGAGAACTTTTCAAAACACAATATGCCACTGTGTCTAAAAAATATAAATTGTTATATTTCATTATGCATTTTTACTTATGTAATTTTATGAAAATTAAAGACTTAATATTTATATAACCTCCTAATTTAAAAAATATCAACTTTATCAGCCCTTCCTAAAGGTTGGTTTAAAAACGCTTATAGTGCGTTATTGATTTCAACAAGGTTTCACATGGATGTATGTAGTTAGGTTTCGTTTAACGATACCTAAAATGTTTATATTTCCAGCGGAACATCATCTTGAGCTGGTATGGCGGTATCAGCAGTTTATGTAGGTGGGTCGTTGGAATTAACCTGCAAAATTATTCTACTAGGTTTTAGATTTTCAAAAAAAGTAAAACGTATTTATTTCTTATAATAATAATAATGGAAAACTAACACATGAAAATTATAACAGTTCATAAATATAGCTTATGTTTGTCAAGGATATGCATTTTAGGACTAACTCCTTTTTTGTCGAGCACAGCCCTAGCTAGCAACATCGTAGAAACAAATGTCCGAGTAAATAATTCAGATTTTTTGGTTTACACAACTGACTTTTTTGATCAATACAGTCCGCAAAATGCATTAGAAATGATTGAAAGGTTACCTGGTTTTTCTTTTGATGAAGGTTCTGAAAATAGAGGTTTTGGAGGTAATGCGGGGAATGTATTGATTGACGGTTCGCGACCAACGTCTAAATCTAATGGATTATCTAGTGTCTTACAGCGTATTCCTGCTGAGCAAGTTCTACGTATTGAGATTATAACGGGTGGAGTTAGTGCTGGAGAAGCAGCTGGTCAGTCAGTGGTTGCTAATGTAATTAGAGCTAATATAGGCACCAGTGGTACTTGGAGGATGCAATTGTTTAAAACCAGAAGTACAGCTTTTGAACCAGAATTTGAAGCAGCGATTACTGCAGAGCTAGGGGAATGGAATACATCTTTTGATGTCAGTATTGGCAATCTTCCGGAATATCGTCCTGCGGTTTTGACCGATCGCGATGCAAAAGGTGAATTAACGTCCTCTTCTAATGAAGTTTTTGAAGAGCTTACCCGAAAGACTTATTTTAGTGGTGAAGGTTCGCGAAGCTTGGCTGATGGTAAGCTCACGTTAAATAGCCGAGTAGGTAGCGAAAATTGGCAGGGCGACACGAGTCGCGATATTTTTTTAAATAGAAAGCCAGACAACTCAACTGCTGATTGGTCTTGGGTACTTAATCAAAAGAATAAATCACGAGAAGCAGAATTTGGAGCTGATTGGGCAAAAAATATCGATAATTGGAAATTAAGGATAATAGGTTTAGGTTTAGTTGAAGATGAAACCTATAGTTTTAAGAGACGGAATATAGGTGATAGTTTTGATTCTACTTTTCAGCAAGAGCGTTTAAAAACAGAATATGTAGGTAGAGCTACCTATGGGAAAGTTAACGGCTCTACGTTTAAACCCGAATTTGGTTTTGAGCTTGCTAGTAATAGACTTGATACTAACGCTATAGAATCTAATAACGGCATATTTTCAGCAGTTGCTGGCAGCGATGTTATAGTTCAAGAGTGGCGAGGTGAATTGTTTGCTACGTTTGTATATCAAATGAATGAGCAATTAACGCTTGAAGGTGGATTAACAGGAGAGTTTTCTCAACTTAAGGTAGAAGGGGGCTCAGATCTAAAACAAGATTTTCAGTTTCTTAAGCCTCGTATTTCCGCTACTTACACTTTAAATGATGACATTAAATTAATATTTGAAGCTGAACATGAAATAGGGCAATTAGACTTTAAAGATTTTGCCGCAAGTTCTGAAGCTTCAGATGATCGCACTACCTCAGGTAATCCAAGCTTAAAACCCGATCAAAGTACCGTGGTTAAAGCTACTGTTGATTGGAGGTTTAGTGATCGTGGTAGTTTTAAATGGGTGTTATTTAATGAATGGCGAAAGGATATTTTAGAGCAGATAGTTTTATCTGTATCTGAAGACGGAGAAGTAAGCCAAGGTTTGGGTAATGCCGGTGATGCTAATCATTGGGGAGTAAATATTGAACTTAATTTACCATTAGATTGGGTGCTACCTAATGGATTATTAGAAGTCACCTATGAGCGGGATGAATCGGCTTTTTATGATCCTATTATTGGTCGTGAACGGGTGGAAAATGAGTACAATCCATATGATATTGAATTTGAACTTCGTCAAGATTTAGCTGAACAAAAGATCGCTTGGGGATTTAAATTTGATGGTAATTTTGAAGAAACTGAGTTTTTAGTGGATGAATATAATAACACTAAAGCCACTAATGATCGGGTAGGTTTTTTTATAGAAACAACACGTTTTTTTGGATTAAAAATCCAATTAGATATAGATAAAGCTACAAGGGGGAAGTTTGACCGCTCGCGCTACTTTTTTGATGGTACTAGAGCTGGCACTTTTGAAGGAAGTCAAGTTTCTAAACGTATTCGTTACACCGATTATAAATTGTCACTTTGGGGAAGCTTTTAGTGGGGCTATCTCCTTTGGTGTTGATACCTTTTGAGTCTGAATTTCGCTTTGCAGTACTTGTCCAGCAATAGCGTTTAATTTGGACCATATCTAGTATGCTTTATGGCGATTTTATGTGTTTTTATGAGCCATGAATCGTGTTTTATGCTATCACAAAAGCTCAATTGATTCCGTATTGAATTGTACTGTACTATTTTGAAAGTAGTATTTTTTATCTTTCATCGTGAAGTGTAATTAGTCGTGAATGAAAGTACGTTATTCCAATACTAATTTATTAAAAAAAGGGGAACGGGCATGCAAATACAGTCAAAGGTTATTTTTTACAAGCTTTATTCAGATCGAAGTAAATATATAGGAGTAATTTTTACGTGGCTTTTGGCCATAGTGGGGGCAATAAGTTTATCGGGTTGTGCTTCAGCAGAAAGAACGCAATCGGTTCAGGTTAAAAATTCTCAGGTATCATCGGCACCCCTTATTCCACGTAGTGAGCTTTTTGGTAATCCAACATATTCATCTCTTAAGCTTAGTCCAGACGGCAAACAAGTTGCCTACAAAAAAATGTCTAACGGAGCATTAAATATCTGGGTTGGTCCAACTGATAATCCTGAAGCTGCAGTCCCTGTTACTTCATTTAAAAAGCCAGTGGGTAGAAGTTTCCGTTGGAGTGCTGATGGTCAATATTTATTAATGTTGGAAGATTGGGCAGCAAAAGAAATATGGCAATTATGGTCAGTGGATCTTGAATCTGGGATTGCCAAAAATTTGATTAAAGATCCCACTACCCGAACTGAAATTATCGGAACATCAAAAAAATATCCAACTAAGGTGTTGGTTAGCCTTAATACAAGAGATGCAAGGTTTGAAGATGTTTACCTAATGGATATAAAAACCGGTGAACGCGAAGAAGTATTTCGTAATGATGGACAATTTATTAGCTTCCGTGCGGATGCTAACTTAAAAGTTAATCTAGCTGAACGTGGTAATGAAGATGGCTCATCTACTTACTTTAGTTTAGATGGTGATACGCGTACTGAATTATTCACAGTACCACTTGAAGCGTTACGTAGTACAAGGGTGATGTCTTATAATAAAGGCGTAGTTACCTTACTTGATAGCCGAAATGCAGAGTATGCAAGTTTAGTTAAATTGAATACGGCAACCGGAGAACGTACTGTGCTTGCTCAGGCAATAGAGGCTGATATTAACGGTGTGTTCTTTGATAAAAAATCGAAATCACTATGGGCAACACGAGAAGATCCATTAGTACCTAAATGGACGATTAGATCACCTGCTGCAGAGGAAGAATTTACAGCGTTAATTAATACTTTTGGACACACTTTTTCGATTGCAGCTCAGCCAGATGATAAACGCTTATTGATCCTTGATTCGCCTAAGGGCTTGCCAGGACGTTACCATTGGTGGGATAGAGAAACCAAAACAGCTAAGCTTATATTTTCGACTCGACCTAATCTTGATAAATATAAATTAGCAGAGAAAAAAGGTGTCATGATACCAACACGTGACGGCTTAACTATGCCTTCGTATTTAACCTTACCTCCAGGAACGCCAGTAAACGCAAAAGGTTTTCCAACCAAAGCCATTCCATTGGTTGTTATTATTCACGGTGGTCCATGGGGACGCTCTAGCCTTATGAGTGATAGATTTTTTAATGGTGTTGATTATTGGCTTGCCGACCGTGGATATGCTGCATTATCAATAAACTTTAGAGGCTCTGTTGGGTTTGGTAATTCTTTTACCTCTGCTGCTGATAAAGAATGGGCTGGAGATATGCATAATGACGTAATTGACAGTGTTGATTGGGCTATTAAAAATGGAATAACAGTACGCGACAAAGTTGCTTCTTATGGTCGTTCGTATGGTGGTTATGCATCATTAGTTTCTTTAGCTTTTACGCCTGATCGCTTTCAATGTGCTATTGCTACTGCAGCGCCTTCTAACTTGAAAAGAATTACCGCTGATATGCCTGCTTGGTGGCGTTATCAATGGCCACAATGGACAAATCGTATTGGAGATCCAAATAATGAGAAAGATGCTATTGATTTACTCAATCGTTCACCAATCACTCGAACTGCAGATATTAAAGGTAATTTATTGATAACGGCTACAGGAGGTGACCCGCGTGTACTTATTCGTCAATCTGAATCAATGGTAGCTGCGATGGAAGCACTTCATAAGCCAGTAACTTATCTTGTTTATGAAGATGAAGGTCATGGTGGTTATAAAGCCGAAGTCACAACGTCTATGCGTGCCGTTCAAGAGCATTTTTTATCTGATTGTTTTGGTAATGCAGCTGAACCTTTTGGCTCAGATTTAGAACGCTCAGATATTGAAGTTAAATCAGGTGTTAATTTAATACCAGGCTTACCTCAAGCATTAAAAGAAACGGGTAACAAAAGATTTTCAGTGCCTCACATTATTGTAAGTAAATAGTGCTGTATAACTTGTAAGACTTAAGTTTGATAAGGTGTGCTAAATTAGCACACCTTAACTTTACTCAAAGGTATATACCCCCTTTTAATTGAAAAACGCTATAGCCATCTCCCTCTATCTATTGTTCATATATCGTGTCTTTTATTGTCACAGAAACTCAATTGATTACGTTTGAAATTCGATTATATTATTTTTAAGGTGGTTTATTCATTCACAATAAAGTCTGATTGTGAATGAATAGAGAGCATTTAAATATAATCAACCAACAGGGCACAAAGGGGAACAAGTATGAAAATATGGTTAGAGGTTAGCCTTTATAATATGAGCTTGATGCGAAAAAAGTATAGCCCAAAAGTCTTTGTTAATTTGTTGGCTATACTAGGGATGATAGGATTTTCAGGAGGTACTCTGGCTGAAGGCTCAGCATCAACTTTAGTGAAAAGCTCTCAATCTACTTCATTTATTCCACGTAGTGAGTATTTCGCAGATCCAACTTATTCAAGTTTGAAGATCAGTCCTGATGGTAAAAAAATAGCTTACATTAAGCCTTTTAATGGCGTGCGAAATATTTGGATTGGTTCTGTTGATTCACCGAAAACAGCCGTACCAGTGACATCCTTTAAGGAAGCGCCAAGAAGTTTCCGTTGGAGTGCTGATGGTCAATTTTTATTAGTATTAGAGCATTGGGTAGCAAAAGAAATAAATCAATTGTGGTCGGTAGAGCTTGAGTCGGGAACAGTGAAAAACTTAACCAATGACGTTACTACACGTACTGAAATAATCGCAACATCAAAAAAATATCCAACGAAAGTATTAGTCAGTCTCAATACCAGAGATGCAAGGTTTGAAGACGTATACCTAATGGATATGCAAACAGGTGAACGTGAAGAAGTATTTCGTAATGATGGGCGATTTATCAGTTTTCGTGCTAATGCCGATTTAAAGGTTAATATTGGTGAGCGTGGTAATGATGATGGTTCATCAACTTATATCCGTTTAGATGGAGACACTCGTTCTGAACTATTAACAGTACCACTTGATGCGTATCGTAGTACAAAAATCATATCGTATGATAGTGATAAAGGCATTATTACTTTACTTGATAGCGTTGAATCTGAATATACTAATTTAGTGGAATTTGATACCGCGACAGGAAAACGTAATATTCTAGCAAAAGCTATAGAAGCCGACATTACAGAGGTTTTTTATGATAAAAAATCGAAAGCATTGTGGGCAACAAAAGAAGATCCATTGATGCCTAAATGGACCGTGCGCTCTCCTAAAGCCGTGGACGAATTCGCAGCTTTAGAAAAAACGTTTGGTCATTCATTTTCAATTGTAGGGCAGCCCGATGAAAAACGATTATTAATACTTCAATCACCCAGCGGAAAACCTAACCGCTATCATTGGTGGGATCGTAAAACTAAAACCGCCACACTCATTTTTTCAACTCGACCTAATCTTGAGAAATATACACTCGCACCGACTAAAGGTGTAATGATCCCCGCTCGCGATGGAATATTATTGCCTACTTATTTTACCTTGCCACTTGGTACACCTGTAAATGCAGACGGTTTCCCAATAAAACCAATGCCACTTGTGGTTAGTCTTCACGGTGGTCCTTGGCTTCGAAAGCGTCCTGGCTTTAATTCGAATCACCCAATTGATGCTTGGCTTGCCGATCGCGGTTATGCCGTATTATCAATTAATTTTCGAGCATCTGTTGGTTTTGGCAAATCGTTTACATCTGCTGGCGATAAGCAGTGGGCTGGAGATATGCATAATGATGTAATTGACAGTGTTGATTGGGCTATTAAAAATGGAATAACAGAGCGTGACAAAGTCGCTTCGTATGGTTACTCGTATGGTGGCTATGCGTCTATGGTTTCACTCACTTTTACACCTGATCGCTTTCAATGTTCGATTGCCGGGGCGGGACCATCTAACTTGAAAAGAATATTAACAGATATGCCCGCTTGGTGGCGTTACCAGTGGCCGCAATGGATACATCGTGTAGGTGATCCAACTACCCGACAAGGAGTGGCTGACTTAATGGAGCGCTCACCCATATCAAGAGTTGCTGATATTAAAGGTAAGCTACTTCTATTTACAGGTGGGGAAGACGCACGAGTGCTTGAGCGCCAAGCGGAAGAAATGGTAGGAGCTATGGAAGCACTTAATAAGCCAGTTACCTACCTTCTTTATGAAAGAGAAGGGCATGGTGGACATCGAGCTGAAACGACCATTTCTAGAATGGCTGTTACTGAACATTTCTTGTCAAAATGTTTCGGTAAAAAAGCAGAGGCTTTTGGTTCCGATCTAGAGCGTTCAGATATGGAAGTTAAATCTGGTGTTGATTTAATACCAACTTTGTTTGAAGCGTTGAAAAAAACGGGTACCAAAAGGTTTTCTAAACCACACATTTTAAGTGAATAGATATACTTTATAGTTACTTAGCGTGATTATGTTATCAATTTTCATATGTGAGTTTATTTAATTTTATAAGAACATACTAAACAGCAGAGTATGTTTAGCCAAGGATGGCTCATACATTACAAATACAAAGTTCCTTACATTTTTCATCAGTGCTTGAGCTTGTTATGAAGCTCAGCATCAAGCAAAATATTTCAGCTTCGTAGATTTCATTATCGCTCATGTAAATATTCAAACGAAGTTTAACCGTTCCTAAAATATCAATGTATTCTTGATGAAATTTAAAAAGGTAAAACAATTTAAAATGAAATATATATACACCTGTTTTTTAATATTAATGAGTTCATCTGCTTTCGCTCAAGAAAGTAAGTTGCAATGGTTAGATTTAATGCTCAGTAATTACCAATACCCTCATGCCGTTGAGTATTTTACTGTTAACACGCAACAACAAAAATTTAAAATGGCCTACATGGACATTAACTCAACTAAAAATAACGGGCATAGCATTGTGCTTCTTCATGGTAAGAACTTTAATGGTGCTTATTGGGATACAACAATCGAAGCTTTAAAAAGTGAAGGTTATCGAGTGATCGTGCCAGACCAAATTGGTTTTGGGAAATCATCAAAACCCGATAATTTTCAATATTCTTTTCAAGAATTAGCTAAAAATACTAAAGCGCTTTTAGATTCTTTAGGTATTAAAAAAACAACCATATTAGGCCATTCAATGGGAGGAATGTTAGCAGCAAGGTTTGCGTTAATGTACCCAGAAACAACTGAGAAACTTGTGCTAGAAAACCCTATAGGGTTAGAAGATTGGAAGTTGTTGGTTCCTTATCAAACCGTTGATTGGTGGTATCAATTAGAAATGAAAAAAACGTATGAGGGTATAAAGGCTTATCAGCTTACAAATTATTATGATGGTAAGTGGAAAGCAGAGTACGACGAATGGGTTTACCTGTTAGCGGGTTGGAACTTAAACTCTGATTACAAGAAAATCGCTTGGAATGCAGCCTTAACTTACGACATGATTTTTACTCAACCTGTTGTGTATGAGTTTAAAGATATTAAAAGTCCAACCTTATTAATTATTGGAACAAGAGATAGAACAGCCCTAGGAAAACCTTTAGTGTCTGAAGAGGTAAGAAAAACTATGGGATTATATGATAAGTTAGGCAAAGCAACTCAAAAAGCTATTCCTAACAGTATATTAGTTGAAATAGAAAATATTGGTCATTTACCACATATTGAAAGTTTCGATAAATTTATTACTCCTTTAAAATCATTCTTAGCTAAATAAAAAGAAAGATTGTGTAATAAAAAAACGGCTTTAATTAGCCGTTAAGCATGGATAAACTTATTTACTCATATGCTCTAAAGGCAACTCTGTTTTATAACAAATTTGTTTTAATGAAAAACTGCTTTTTATGTGGCTAATGCCTTCCATTTCTGTGAGTTGTTCTAATAGTTCTTGATAGCTAGTTAAATCAGGTACGGCAACTCGAACTAAGTAATCAAAATCACCCGTCATTAAATAGCATTCCATCACTTGTGGCCATTGGCTTATTTTGTTTTCAAATTTTTCTAAATTATTCTTTTTTTGGCGGCTTAAGGTAATTTGAATAAAGACATTAACAGGCAACCCCACCTTTTTAGGATCGAGTAAGGTAACTTTACCTCTAAAAAAACCCGCCTCTTGAAGTAGCTTAACTCGTCTTGAACAAGGTGAGGCTGATAATGAAACTTTATCAGCTAATTCAAGATTAGAAATGCCTGCGTCTTGTTGTAACTCTTTTAATATTTCTATGTCGGTTTTATCTAAAATTAAATTGCTCACGTTGAATTCCTTATTTCTACTATGTTTTGTTTTTGTGGTGATACTCTCTAATTTTATATTTATTTTTGGTTTTTTACACCACTATTTTGTGTTTTTAGGTGTTTATTTGGTAGGACTAGCTACGGTTTTACATGATATATTTTTCTTATAATTTTAAAACTTTCACGCGTTTTAAACATAATAGATAAAGCACTCTGCTTTGGAGAAAACATTAACATGAATGATGAAAAACCGTTGAGCTTGCACGTACCAGAGCCGTCTTCTAGACCGGGCGATAAACCTGACTTTAGTCATATTAGCGTACCTGAAGCAGGCGTTGTTCGTAAGCCTGAAATAGATTGTACGCCTGCGAGTATTCGTGATCTTGCCTATGACATGGTTAGAGTTATGGATGATAACGGCAGGGCTGTTGGCGATTGGATCCCTGATGTTGATGATGCCTTTTTACTAAAAGGTTTAACCGTAATGTTAAGAACACGGATATTTGATGAGCGTATGTTCATGTCGCAACGCCAAGGAAAAACCTCTATTTATGTACAGTGTCGAGGTGAAGAAGCCATCGCTTGTGCACAACGCATGGCGTTATCGCAAGGCGATATGTGTTTTCCAAGCTACAGACAACAAGGGTTATTAATTGCTCAAGACTTTCCAATGGTAGATATGATTAATCAAATCTATTCCAATTCAAAAGATAAACTAGGCGGGCGTTCATTACCTTTTTTCTATTCAGAACGCGATTATGGTTTTTTCTCTATTTCTGGCAACTTAGGCACTCAATTTATGCAAGCCGTAGGTTGGGCAATGGCGTCTGCTATTAAAGGCGATACAAAAGTTGCTTCGGGTTGGATAGGTGATGGCTCAACGGCTGAAAGTGATTTTCACTCAGCACTTGTTTTTGCGTCAACTTATAAGCCGCCAGTGGTATTAAATGTGGTGAATAACCAATGGGCAATATCAACCTTTCAAGGTATTGCGAGTGGGGAGTCAGCTAATTTCGCCTGTCGTGGTCATGGTTTTAATATTCCTTCTATTCGTGTTGATGGCAACGACTTCTTAGCGGTTTATGCTGTGTCTAAATGGGCAATCGATCGTGCGCGTAAAAATTTAGGACCAACGTTAATTGAATGGGTAACGTATCGCGCCGCCGCTCATACCACGTCTGATGATCCAACAAAATATCGTCCAGCAGATGAAGCCGAACATTGGCCATTAGGCGACCCGATTGAGCGTTTGAAAACACATTTAATTGCTAAAGGTGTTTGGGATGAAACCAAACATGAAGCGCTAACTAAACAGATAAAAGCTGAAGTTAAAGCCGCAGCAAAAGAGGCTGAAAGTTACGGAACCTTAGGTAAAGGTGCGGTTCCTCCTGTGAGTGAAATGTTTAACCATGTTTATAAAGACATGCCTCCTCACCTTCGTAAACAACGTCAAGAATTGGGAGTATAAAAATGCCAGAAGGAAAAGTTATGCCTCAACATAAAGCAACTGAGAAAAAAGTGTCTCGTAAAAATATGATAGAAGCCATTCGTGATGCCCTTGATGTAAAAATGGCGCAAGACGATAACGTGGTTGTTTTTGGTGAAGATGTTGGTTATTTCGGTGGCGTATTTAGAGCAACAGAAGGTTTGCAGGCTAAATATGGTAAATCACGTTGTTTCGACGCACCAATTTCTGAGCTAGGCATTATAGGGGCTGCCGTAGGCATGGGCGCTTATGGTTTACGACCTGTTCCTGAAATTCAATTTGCTGATTATATTTTACCAGCATACGACCAAATTGCTTCTGAAGCAGCACGTTTACGTTATCGATCTTCGGGTGAGTTTATTGCGCCAATTACCATTAGAACACCTACTGGTGGTGGTATATACGGTGGGCAAACCCATTCGCAATCACCTGAAGCATTGTTTACTCATGTTGCAGGATTAAAAACGGTTATTCCTTCTAATCCTTACGACGCTAAAGGTTTGCTTATTGCGTCAATTGAAGACGATGACCCCGTTATATTTTTAGAGCCTAAACGATTATACAACGGCCCATTTGATGGTCATCACGACAGACCGGTAACCCCTTGGTCTGAGCATGAATTAGGTGAAGTTCCAGACGGTCATTACACCGTGCCTTTAGGTAAAGCGGCTATTGCCCGTGAAGGTTCAGACGTTACTATTTTAGCTTACGGCACTATGGTGCATGTTGCTATATGTGCAGCTGAAGAAACAGGTATAGATGCGGAAGTTATTGATTTGCGTACGTTACTACCACTTGATGAAGAAACCATTGAAAAGTCTGTTAAAAAAACAGGACGTTGTATTGTTGTGCACGAAGCCACTAAAACCAGTGGTTTTGGTGCTGAGTTGATGGCCGTTGTTCAAGAGTTATGTATGTACAATTTAGAAGCTCCTATTATTCGAGTTACTGGCTGGGATACACCATATCCCCATGCACAAGAATGGGATTATTTCCCCGGACCTGCTCGTGTTGGTGATGCATTAAGAAAAGTGATGGGAGAATAGAAATGAGCAATTTTTTAATTGAAGTACCAGACATTGGTGAAGGTATTGCCGAAGTTGAAGTTGTTGAGTGGAATGTTGCAGTTGGTGGAACCATCGAAGAAGACGATGTTTTATGTGTTGTAATGACCGACAAAGCGACTGTTGAAATTCCATCTCCTGTTGATGGCACAGTAACGTGGCAAGCTTGCCAAGCGGGCGATATGATTGCCGTTGGTGCCGACTTTGTAAAACTACAAGTAGAGGCTAGTGTTGCAAATTATGATGAAAACACAGCTGTTAGCCCTGCGCCTGAACAGGAAGTTGAAGCACCAGAAACAACGGTAGAAAACTCAGTTGTTGAAGAAGCCGTAGCGGTTCAAAACTCATCTGCAACCAATAACCTACCGGGTAACTATTATATTGATGTACCTGATATTGGTGAAGGTATTGCCGAAGTTGAAGTGGTTGAGTGGAGCATAAATATTGGCGATAACATCGAAGAAGACGATGTGTTATGTGTCGTAATGACCGACAAAGCCACCGTTGAAATTCCAGCCCCTACAGATGGAAAACTAGTATGGCGTGCTAGCGAAGCGGGAGAAATGATTGCTGTTGGTTCAATGTTTGTACGTTTAGACGTTGAAGGTGCGGGCAATATCTCTGAGCTAGCGAGTCAGGCACCATCAAATAGTAAAGCCGAAACACCTGCTGTTACGCAAGTTAAAGTCGAACAAGCAAAAACTTCAGTGGCTCAAACTAATGTAGCTCAAACTAAAGTTGTTAAGTCAGCTAAAACGGCATTTGAAAAGCCGAATGTATCTAAAAAACCTACAGCAAATGCTCATGGTAACGCGGCTACTTTTACTGGCGTTGCACGCGCCGAAGGTGATAAACCAACAGCAGCGCCTGCGGTTCGTCAACGTGCTATGAATGCCGGTATTAATTTAAATTATGTACGAGGAACAGGTCCTGCTGATCGCATTACTCATGATGATTTAGATGCCTTTATCGCAGGTCAATCGTCAGCTATAGCTTCTACATCTACCAATTCTAGTACCAATGCTGTTGCTAATGAATCAATTGAAGAGATTAAAGTTATTGGTTTACGTCGGAAAATTGCCGCTATTATGCAAGATACCATGCAACGTATTCCTCACTTTACGTATGTGGAAGAAATTGACGTTACTGAATTAGAAAAGCTACGTGCCAAGCTCAATAAAGAACGTACAGATGATCAGCCCAAATTAACCATGCTACCTTTTTTCATTAAAGCCTTGGTTATTGCTTTAAAAGATTACCCTGAAATGAGCGCACGTTTTGATGACGACGATAATATTGTATATCGTTATGGCGCAGCTCATGTCGGTATTGCAACTCAAACCGACAGCGGCTTAGTTGTACCGGTTATTAAACACGCTGAAACATTGGATTTATGGCAATCAGCCGACGAAGTTAAACGTTTATCAACAGCAGCACGTAGCGGTAAAGCTAAGCGTGAAGAATTAAGCGGTTCAACGATCACTATAACAAGCCTTGGCCCAGTGGGCGGCATTGTTACTACACCCGTTATCAACTCTCCTGAAGTGGCCATTATTGGCATTAATAAAATCGCTAAACGACCCGTTTGGCAAGATGGAGGTTTTGTTCCTCGCGATATTATGAATATTTCATCTTCGTTTGATCATCGAGTGATTGATGGTTGGGAAGCGACACTATTTGTACAACGTATTAAAAGCTTGCTTGAGTCTCCAGCAACCTTATTCATGTAGGAGTGAAAATGACTAATTTAGTTTCATGTAAAGTATTAATCGTAGGTGCAGGCCCCGGCGGATATGTTGCTGCAATTCGTGCAGGACAGTTAGGATTAGATACCGTGATTGTTGAAGGCGACAGAGCTGGTGGAACATGCTTAATTCGGGGGTGTATTCCGTCAAAAGCGTTAATTCATGCGGCATCACGTTTTGAAGAAATTAATGCGCATACTGGCGACGGTAAACTCGGCATTTTAGTACCACAACCTGCGCAGCTTGATATGCCAAAATTGATCGACTGGAAAGACTCAATTGTCGCGCGTTTAAGTAGCGGTGTTGAAGCTTTACTGAAAAAGAACAAAGTAAAACAAATTAAAGGTTGGGCTAACTTTTCTGATGCAAAAAACTGTACGGTTGACACGGCTGATGGAGTGATAAGTATTAAAGCGGAACACGTTATTTTAGCAACGGGATCAACCGCAACAGAACTGCCATTTTTACCTTATAGCGAAAATGTAATTTCTTCTACGCAGGCGCTTGATCAAAACGAACTACCTAATCACTTAGTTGTTATTGGGGCGGGTTACATTGGTTTAGAAATGGGCATCGCTTACCGTAAGCTAGGTGCAAAAGTTACCTTTATTGAAGGTATGGATTCTATTGTACCGCTGTTTGATAAAGAGCTAACAAAGCCTGTAGCCACATGGTTGAAAAAACATAATGTAGACATTGAATATTCAGCTCGCGCCCAGTCGGTTGTTGACCATGGTACAGGTGAAGGAGCCACATTAACCTATACCGATAAAAAAGGTATTGAGCATTCAATTCATGGCGACAAAATTTTAGTCACTGTTGGCCGTCGTCCTAATACGCAAGGTTACGGTTTAGAGAATATGTGTGTCGATATGAATGGCGCTTTCGTTAAAGTTGACAAGCAATGTCGTACAGCAATGAAAAACGTTTGGGCAATTGGTGACTTAGTTGGAGAACCTATGTTGGCACATAAAGCGTCAGCACAAGGGGAAATGGTTGCCGAAATTATTTCTGGTTTAAAGCGAGAGTTTAACCCAACGGTTATTCCTGCCGTTTGTTTTACTGAACCTGAACTTGTTGGTGTGGGTATAACGGCCGCGGAAGCCAAATTACAAGGTATAGAACCCCTTGTAGGTAAATTTCCTTTTGCTGCTATAGGTAAAGCGTTAGCAATGGAAGCCGGTAGCGATGGCGGCTTTGTTCGTATAACGGCCCGTAAAGATAACCATGTTGTTATTGGCATTCATGCTGTGGGCGCTCATGTTGCAGAGCTCAGTAATCAATTTGCTACTGCGATTGAAATGGGGGCACGGCTAGAAGATTTAGCTAATACCATTCATGTTCATCCAACATTAGGCGAAGCCACTATGGAAGCTGCCATGTCGACCTTAGGTCATGCAATACATATGTAATTAGAGTGTTGCTGATTAACGTAATAAATACCTTGAGATAAAAATATGCAAATAAAATTTAATGAAGAAGAAATAATGATTCAAGACACAGCAAAACAATTTGCTGAAGCTGAATTAAAACCTAATGCTGAATTGGTTGAGCAAGAAAGCGGTAAAGACCTATTTTTATCGAATATTAAAAAGCTGAGTGAATTGGGCTTTATGGGCATTAATATCGATAGCCAATATGGCGGTATTGAAGCTGGTAGCGTTGCTTTTTCTTTAGCGATAACTGAACTTGCCCGAGGATGTTCTTCAACTGCAGTTACCACATCGGTAACGAATATGGTGGCAGAAGTTATTCAAGCTGTAGGTAACGAAGAGCAAAAATCACATTATTTACCCAAAATTTGTAGTGGTGAGTGTTTTGCTGCTGGCTTTTGTTTAACTGAAACGGTTGCAGGTTCTGATCCTGCGGGTATGAAAACCCAAGCAGTAAAAGAGGGTGACGAGTACGTGCTTAACGGCACTAAAACGTTTATTACTTCGGGTGATTATGCTGGCGTATTTGTTGTGTGGGCAGTAACAGATCCTAGCTTACCCAAAGGTAAAGGCATAAGTTGTTTTTTAGTGGATGGCGATACTCCAGGCATAACCATTGCTAAAGCTGAAGAAAAAATGGGGCAAAAAGCCTCTTCAACTAATCAAGTGATTTTCGATAATTGTCGTATTCCTGCTTCTGCTTTATTGGGTAAAGAAAATCAAGGTTTTAAAATAGCGGTAACTGAACTAGCGGGTGGCCGTATAGGTATAGCTTCATTAGCATTAGGCTTAGGGCTTGAAGCGATAGAGTACGCTAAAGACTATATTAAAGAGCGTAAACAATTTGGTCAGTCGTTATCAAACTTTCAAGGTTTACAGTGGATGTTAAGTGACCGATATACGGAACTAGAAGCGGCTCGTTTATTAATCATGCAAGCAGCTGTTAATAAAGATAATGGTTTACCATTTTCTACTTCAGCCTCTATGGCAAAAGTATTTGCGTCTGAAAAAGCGAATGATGCTTGTTATACCGCATTGCAGCTATTAGGTGGTGCAGGGTACATAAAGGAATATCCGATAGAACGCTTAGCTAGAGATGTCAGAATTACCACTATATATGAAGGTACAAGTGAAATTCAGCGAGTGATCATCGCTAGAGATATCTTAAAAGACTAAATAAATCAGACATAAAATAGGAAATATAAAGAGAAGTAAAATGACAATTACAATAAATTCAAAACATCTAAATGAACGTGGTACTTGCCCAGCTGAATATAGTTTTGGTGAAATCTTCTCTGATCATATGTTTATACAGCAATATAGCCCTGAAAAGCATTGGCATAATCAAGAAATTTATCCTTATCAGCCTTTATCGTTAGATCCTTCTGCTGCGGTTTTACATTATAGTCAGGAAATATTTGAAGGCCTAAAGGCGTACCGAAACGTGAACGATAGTATTAATTTATTTCGTCCTCAAGAAAATATAAAGCGCTTTAATCGCTCAGCAAAGCGCATGGTTATGCCAGAGGTTGACGAAGCTTTGCATTTAGAAGCGTTAAAGTCGTTAGTTTACTTAGATCAAGATTGGGTACCTCATCAAAAAGGTTCATCTTTGTACATACGTCCAACGATGATCGCTACAAGTGCTAAATTGGGCCTTGGCGCTAGTATGAACTATAGCCATTATATTATTGCAGGCCCAGCAGGAAACTACTTTAAAGGTGGGTTAGTACCTATTTCAGTTTTTGTTGCTGATGAATATCGTCGGGCCGTAAAAGGCGGTGTTGGCGAAGCTAAAACAGGTGGTAATTATGCTGCGAGCCTTTTTGCTTCAGAAGAAGTGATTAAATTAGGTTACTCGCAAGTGCTTTGGTTAGACGCTGTAGAAGGGAAATACATTGAAGAAGTTGGCGCAATGAACATTTGTTTTGTGTATGAAAATGCACATATTGTAACGCCTGAGCTCAGTGGCAGTATTTTACCGGGAATTACACGAGATTCTATTTTGAAACTAGCTCCAGCATTAGGCTATGAAGTAAGCGAGCAACGTTTAGATATTGACGTGATTTTAGCTGATATAGCCAGCGGGAAAATAACCGAGGTATTCGGTTGTGGTACGGCTGCAGTTATATCCCCCGTAGGAAAGCTGGGCTTTAAAGGAAAAGAATACATTATTAATAATAATGAAACTGGCGATGTCGCTACAAAACTTTATGACAACTTAACCGGTATTCAATACGGTACTTGTGAAGATAAATTTGGTTGGGTTGAATCACTTTAATTGAGGTTAGTAGGGTTAATTAAAGTTAACGAGGAAAAGTAATGAATGTAGAAAATAAAGTCGCTGTAGTGACTGGTGGAGCATCAGGTTTAGGTAGAGCCGTATTAGACGAATTAAATAAAGCGGGCATAAAAGTTGCGGTTCTTGATCTAAATAAAGAGCAGGGCGCACAACTTTGTACGGAATTTGGTAACGATAATGTTATGTTTGTTTGTACTGATGTAACCAAGGAAGCGTCTGTTGAAAGTGCTTTTGAGTCTGTTATTGCTCAGTTTGGTCGTGTAGATATTTGTATTAATTGTGCCGGTATTGCCCCTGCTAAAAAAGTACTCGATCGCGACAAAAAAGCGCAAGCGTTATTTGCTTTTAGTTTAGCCATTAATATTAATTTAATTGGCAGTTTTAATGTAGCTCGAATTGCCGCTGAAAAAATGGCATTAAATGAACCTAATAACGACAACGAGCGTGGTGTTATTATTAATACCGCATCAGTTGCCGCTTATGATGGGCAAATGGGGCAAACCGCTTATGCGGCAAGTAAAGGTGGAATTGTAGCTTTAACTCTACCTATGGCGAGAGATTTAGCATCTTCAGGTATAAGAGTAAATACCATAGCTCCAGGGATTATGGGAACACCTATGTTATTAGCTATGCCTGAAAACGTACAAGAATCATTGGTTAATAATATTCAATTTCCTAAACGTATGGGAGCTCCTAATGAGTTTGCTCGCCTTGCGTTACATATTATTGAAAATTCATACCTTAATGGTGAAACTATTCGCCTAGATGGCGCTATTAGAATGCCAGCAAGGTAAGTTACTTAAGTAAGTTTTTTACGGATATAGCAGAGAAACGTGTGATTTATGTTTTTCTGTTATTTTATTTGTTTAGTCGAAACGGCAGTTATCGCTTTTTATGCGGCAACATCTTTCCTCAAAAATAGCTATTTAACCTGAGTTCGGTTTAATAAGTAGTTAACTCATTGAAAAATAAATATTAAAATCTTGGTTTGCTTCTAGCTTGATATTTTTACTTAATTCAAGGCAAATTTATGCGTCAATAGCTGGTCTATTGCAAGTGAATTTAACGCCGAAGTTAGTAAAAATAGCGGCTAGAAGAATATTTATTAAGCCAAACTCAGGTTATTTAACCTGAACACCCTTAAGTTTATTAGCTTTATTATTTTCTTTATTTTGGTTCGCTTTATGCAGGTAGCATCAGATAAATATCTAATGTAAAGGAACTACCATGTCTGCTGCTATCACGTTAACAACTTCGCAAAATGTATTATCGCAACTTTCAGCATTATCACAAAAATCATCAAGCCAAGGTGTTGAAGAAACGTCGTCGTATACTAGTGCCCTTGAAAATGAATCTTCTACGAGTAACTCGATAGATGAACTTAGGCGTTCCAGTAAAGTTACGAGTATAAATCCTGAAGAAGTTAGGCGTCTTTATAATCAAATTAAAGAGGAGACGAATACTGAATTAGAAACATTTAACACTACTGATAAAGCATTAGAACCATTTGATTATTTGAGTAACAATATTGATGGAATTATGGATTTTCCTATTGAAGTTAAAATTGAACGTGATGAAATTGAAATGGCTATTTTATATAACAGTTTAGGTATCAATTATCTGGATGTTAAGCGCATTGAAGTACGGGTGGAATTATTAGAAATTGCCAAGGAAGAAGTAAGGGAAAACGCCAACAACGGAAATATAACAAAAGATCAAGAGCAATCGTTAAATAAGACTATAAAAGGGCATATGGAGTCGTTACTTGAGCAAAAACAAAATATATTAGAAAGAAAGCACATTACTGAAAACGAAGATTTACTCTTTGAGCAGTTAAAACGTAGTTCTGCTGTTATGGTGAATGAATAGTAATAGGATTGGGGCTGTTGAACTTTTATGTTTAAATTAAATGCTTGTTGATCGCGGCGCAAAAAGCATTTAAACGGATCTGTAGGTCAGCATCTATTCGCCATTTCTACTACGTTATCGCCTATTAGAGTAGAATAACGACGAAGTATATGCTCGACCTTATATAAAAGGCTAATAAACTGCAGCAAAAATAATCAGCAAAGATCAACAGACCTTAGCTATTATTTGATAAATGTTCAACCAAGGTATCAATAAATTTTCTTTTAGCGGTACTTAAATGTTTTCTGCTAGGATAAACAACCGAAATAGGTAGGGGGGACGGCATAAATTTTGTGAGTAATTGAACAAGTTCTCCTTTCTCAATTTGATCTTGCACCATGAAGTTAGGTATATAAGAAATACCTAAGCCTGCTGTAGCAAACCTTTGCAGCATAATGTCGTTATTTGCTTCTAAATTCCCTTTAACTTTGACTAAGAAATTTTTATTTTCGTCTACAAAATTCCACTTAAATGGGGTTTTCATTATGGTATTAATAATACAGTTGTGATGTATTAAATCTTTAGGGTGATTAGGCGTTCCGTGCTTTTTTAGATAATTAGGACTTGCTACTACAATGAGTGGAAAAAGATGGATTTGACGCGATATCATATTCGAATCTTCTAATTTACCTACCCTTAGAGCTAAATCATAGCCTTCTTCTACAAGGTTAACTTCTCGGTTTACGAAATTTAATGATAAGGAAACATTGGGATATTTTTGAGAGTATTCGTTCAGCGCATTTTGCAGTATGTTTTCGCCTAATACTGGAGGTGCGGTAAAGTGAATATGATCTTTGATTATTTTTTCGTCTGTGGTTAAAGAAATCAGCTCACCTACGTTTTGTGTAATAACATCCATTTTTTGCAGGTAGCGCCTTCCATCATTGGTTAAGCTAATTGAACGTGTGGTTCTATGCAATAATCGTATGTTGAGTTGCTTCTCTAATTCGTTGATTTGCCTACTGACGGCTGAAGGGACTAGGTTTAAATGATTGGCTGCTTTACTGAAACTTTTGTGTTTACACACTTCCTGAAAAACTGTTATTGATTTAAATAAGTCCATTGTTGATTTATTCTGAAGAGTGAATTCATTTTTAGATTATTTATCACTTAATGTGATTTGTCTATTATTACCTTTCTTATATTTATACCCGTTTTCTATCTACAGTATCCACTGTGTATTTTTAGATCTTTATTCTCGAGGTTTACTTGCTTAAAAACTTTCAAAAACACACATTACCTTTTAAAGAATTTATTGGTTTAATGGCATTGATGATGTCGCTAGTCGCAATATCTATTGACTCAATTTTACCTGCACTTGAATCTGTAGGTAATGCAATGGGTAATACCAACTCTAACGATAATCAGTTGATGATTGCTTTTCTTTTTATAGGCTTAGCTTTTGGTCAATTTTTATTTGGTCCGTTATCTGATTCAATAGGACGACGTAAGAGTATGTTGATAGGTTATTCTATTTTCTTTCTAGGCAGCTTATTAGCAATTATTTCTAACGATTATCACACTATGTTGTTCAGCCGTTTGTTACAAGGTTTTGGTGTTGCGGCTCCAAGAGTATTATCAACGGCGATAGTAAGAGATTTATATAATGGAAGATTAATGGCTAAGGTTATGTCTTTTATTATGATGATATTTATATTGGTACCTATGCTGGCACCTATTATTGGTCAGGCAATATTAATGGTATTTAATTGGCAAGCCATTTTTATTTTTACAGGGCTTGTTGGCCTTGTGTCTTTGCTTTGGTATTTATTAAGGCAGGGAGAAACCTTAAGCACTGATAATAGAACCGACTTTACTTGGGTAAGAGTAAAACAGTCGGCATATACCGTTTTTACAAATCGTAAGGTTATAGGCTATGTTGTTGCTTCTGGTTTTATGTCAGGGCCTTTTGTGTTTTTTCTGAGTTCTTCACAACAATTATTACAAATTACCTATCAGTTAGAGACCTACTTTTCTTTATATTTTGCGGGTATATCTTTTGTTTTAGGCATTGCTTCGTTTGTAAATGGTAAATATGTTATTAAGCATGGCATGTTAAAAATAGCATCTATGTCATTAATTTTGTTGGTAGTTTCATCTTCTTTATTTTTTGTTACCTCTTTATTTTTTAATGGCTTACCTCCTTTGTGGGTAACAACGGTTTATTTATTAGCATTGTTTTTTTGTTTAGGTTTGGTGTTTGGTAATTTAACCGCATTAGCTATGGAGCCTTTAGGAAGAATGGCTGGAATGGGGGCTGCTATTGTTGGTTCTGTATCTACTCTTATGTCGGTAGTGCTTGCTGTAATTATTGGTCGTTTGTTTGATGGCACTACATACGCTTTAACTCTAAGTTTTTTAGCTTCATCAGTTATTGTTTTATTGTTATTTAAGTGGATTAATACAGCAGAACAGAAACAAATGGAAGGCTGATTTATTATCGTAATTGATAATTTTTTGATATTTTTAATTATTACTTATCTCTGTGAAATTCAATAAAGTTAATCTCAAACTTATTTTTATATTTAAATGTTTATTGTTAAATATAACGTGTTTTTTGTTGAGTGAATAAGGCTTATGATTTACCTTATCTATTATTAAACCTTTTAATTTTATGAGAACTTAATAATGAAAAACATAAATTCAAATCTTACCCCTCTTGCATTTGCGTTACTTATACCACTTGGAATTTCTGCATGTGGTAGTAGCAGCCAACCTGAAACAACAGCGGACTTAAAGCCAGTAGAAGAAACACTACCTGAAAACAAGCTTATTGTTATTGATGTAAATACAGCTAACGCAGAACTCCCAACCTTTACTTCATTTGATAACAACACTCCAGAGAATAAAGAGTGGAAAAAAGTTGAAAATATGTCAGATGAATTTGATACTTGGAATGAGAATAAGTGGACTAAGACTCGTTGGAATTATGGTAATACGCCGGTATTTATGCGTGACGAAAATTCTGGTGTAAGTGATGGCAACCTATGGATTAAAGCGACTTTAGACGAAACCAATAAAGATCAATGGTTTGAAACGTCTCGTGTTCGTTCGTTGGCAAAAATGAAGTTTCCTCTTTATACAGAGGCAAGGATCAAAACAGCTAATATTTCAGCTTATAATACTTTTTGGTTAAACAACGGAGATAGTAATAACCGTGATGAAATAGATATCATCGAAAATAATCCCAAGCCATCTCTTATGGGAGCAAAATACGATAATTATCCTTACGAAATGCACTCTCAGTATTTTGTTGTTAAGAATGGTGTAACAGAGCGTGGTGGTGATGATAATCCATCAGATAATCGCAAATTATCTGATGGTAATACGTTAAAAGGTGTTGCTTGGAATGACGCATACCATGTTTATGGCGCTTGGTGGAAAGACGAGCATACGGTTCAATTTTATTTAAATGGTGAAGCAGTAAACTTTGTTACCTCTACACAAGAATTTACGTTAGAGCAGCACATTATTTTTGACTTGTGGACACAAGACTCTGCATGGGTTGGTGGATTACCTGAAAAAAATGAATTATTAGATGATAAAAACAATACCATGAAGATTGATTGGGTAAGAACATGGGAGCTTGTTGATAAACCTATAAACTAATGTTCATATGGAAAAAAAATAAGCCGAGACATTTTAATGTCTCGGCTTATTTTATATCTTAGATTAAACGTTTATTTAGTACGTGTTAGTGCTTGGCTTGAATTAAATACCTGTAACGCTGTAGTACTAACAAAACCACCTGAATCAGGGAATTGAATGGTAACCGTGTTGTCTTCTTGCAAAGCAGTAAGGGCTACGGGAATTTCAATCACACCAAAGTAATTATCTCGACCAGGATTTACGTCACCTGTTTCTTGATCATAACCTCTAAAATCAACAGGAACAGTAACTTCTGTAGTATTTACCATAACTGTAGGTGTTAGTGACTTACCATGGTCACGTCCAATACCTAAACGTAATATTGCTTCACCATTTGAACCAACAACAACATCATTGATATCAAAGGTAATGGCGGTATTAGCCGTGATAGCTTGTTTAAAATCACTTGAATAATATTTAGTTTCTTCGCTCGTTTGGTCAATGGTAATATCTGTGTTGTAAGTGACTTTAATGATCATGGTACCTTCACCATCAAGTGTTACCGAATCAGGTAAACTACTTGGGTTGCTTTCTTCAAGTGAAGATGTCCAGTTGTCGGTTTTTAAATGTTTAATATTTACAGCGCTGATATTAGCGGTATCGATACCAAAGGCGTTTAAGTTAACGTCAGCTTCATCAAACTCTAAGTTGTTTAAAATTATATAAGCATCATCACCGTCAACATAAGCATCGACTTGAATATCTAAATCAGAAGACCAAGTATCAACTCGAGTACCATTAACTTCTGCCCATAGGTTATAAAATAATTCTATATCAGAATAAACCCATTCAGTTTCAGTAGTAACGCCAGTACGTTCAAACTTTTGTACCATTAAACGAGGACCGTAAGGAATTGAAACACCATTTTGTGTTGTTCTACCCCATTCAGCTTTTACCACAATAAATGGAATAGTTTTCGCTATCACATCAGGGCGTTCTAAAAAGCTCATTAGCATTTTATTGGTGGCACGCATAACTAAGGTGTCTTTTTTCGGCGTCCAACCAAGGCTTCTTTCACAATGACTTGCTGCGCCATATTCTGAAATAACATAAGGTTTCATTTCACCAATGGCAATATGGCTATAGTTTTCCATCATATCCATAGTCGCTTCCATATTACTGCCAGAGCGATATTTTTCGGTATTGCCCAGACAAGGGAAGTCATATAAATGGATTGAATAAAAGTCCATTTCAGCGCCAGAGGTGTCGATGAATAATTTATCTCGGTCTTCCCAACGTTGGAAGTTGTCTTTATCAAAATCAGGGAAAGCGACTGTGTAACCACCTACTTGAATGTCATCATTTTCAGCAACTTTACGAACTTCAGCTTTGATGGTGTTATGAAATTTAAATGCTTCTAATGGTGTTACATAATTAGCATCACTTGGGTTGCGAACGGTTGTTAAGTCATAAAGTGGCTCATTCATAACCTCAAAATATTTAGGTTTGGTTTCCCAAGCATCAGTATCATTATTTTTGAAAAATTTTGATAAATATTGAGATATAAAGTGGCCTGTTGCTGTACCTAATGGCTCTGCTTCAGTATTTGTTTGAGAAAACGACCATGTGTTACCACTTAATGCATTAATTATAGTGCCTTCTGGCCAGTAAGGGTGTTGTTGAGCACCTTGGATCATATCAAGCGCACGTGCTTTAATTTGTGGAAGTCGTGCATCAGCATGTTTTTTAGCTGTAGAGTTGGCATAAGTCCAACGAAAGTTTCCGCCGGCTGTCGTTGCGCTTGCCTCATCAACAAATCCTGTTTTTGCAGGGTCTTCTTCAACATTACGTAATGCCCAGCTGATAGAGCCTGTTACACGCCCAAAATAAACATCATTATTGGTAACAAAGTTAACCATTAAATCGGGGTCTTCATTAGGTGCATTTCTTGTTTGTCCATCGTTTTCTCCCCAATCGTTTTCTGAGGGGGATGAATGTATGGTTATAAATTTTTGACGGTCAAAAGTTTCGATTCCACCCACGCTGTGCTTAGTGTCAAAATTAATATCAACTTGAATACCTGATGGAGGGATAACAACTACGGCTTCTGCAGTGGTTATAGAGAAAGTGTCAGACACGCCGCCAATCGTTAATACGGCATCTACTGTGGTAGCAGAGGTTGCTGAACTTAATGCCTTAACTTTTACTTTTTGGTTGTTACTAACTGTACCAGCAGCAGATGTATATGCTCCACCATTAATAGAATATTCACCGCCAGTAATAGAAATGGCAGTGTTGCTGTTAATACCAGAAACAGTTATTTCGTTTGAAATAACTTCAATGCTGTTTGCAAGGTTGGTTTGGTCGACAAAGCTATAATTGTTTGGCGTTGTATCTACTGCCGGAGGTGTTTCAACAGGTGGCTTTGTAGTTGTATCACCACTACCACCACCACAACTGGCTAGAGCCATTGTAAATAAAGCTGCTTGGGTACAATGTACCAGATGTTTTTTCTTTATGTTTAAAATCATAGTATCTTCTTACAGTTAGTTGTTCTTATTTTTAATACGTTATGTGGCGTAATTATTTTTAATTTAATTAATTTGAATATTGTTAACTATTTATTGTTTACGTTGTTTGCCTGCTTTAGATTAGCATAATTGTGTATTAAAGGTAGGTTAGAAGGGCAGAGAGAGCTGTAAATATTTATAATGTTTTGTTTTTCAATATAATTAAATGTTGACTACTTGGTATGCTTCTATAGTTTTGTTAGGTGTCGGTTAAATTAATATATTTTTCATACTAAGAAACCAATAGAAACAAGGATTTATCTTTGTTAAATAAAGGTGCTAAGTTGATTTAATTATGTGTAATGCTTGTTGTTCGCAAAAACATTTTTATTGATTAATGGCTGGATATTCGCTGTAAAAATACGTTTTTTTATTTCCGATAAAAACCAAGTGCATGCATCCATGCAGGCAACGAGGTTAGGTGATTAAATAGCAATATTAGGCATAATTGCTTATCCAGAATTCGGGTTAACCTACTAAAGGCTATGTTTAATAAGGTGATATTTCAGAGAGCTTTAAAGCCTGCTGGGTAAAAATATCTCCTTTAACATCTTTTAAACTGAGCGTGATAGTAGGATCTGTTTGTTGCCAATTAATGAGTAATTCGCCGTAATTGACTTTATGAGTGGAGTTTCCTACGCGATGTTTATTAGGGGCTACTTCTTTCCATTCTTCAGTTAAGCCTGAGCTTGTTACTTCCCATAGAGGATAATCAAGTTCATTTGTTACTTTTGAAACTTCTCCCCAATGTGTATCGCCACTGATAATAATAACGCCATTAATTTTGTGCTTTTTAATTAACGACATTAATCGATTACGATCATGAGGAAAGTTTGCCCACGATTCCCAACCAGTAAATTCAGGTAATAGCTGTAAGCTTGAAGCGATAACTTTAATTTTTGCAGGTTTTTGTAACTCTGCTTCTAACCATTGCCACTGTGTTTCTCCTAGCATTGAAGCCGTTGGATTTTCAGAAGGGGAATAAGGACCCATATTTTTAGGTTTGCGCTCAGTAAAGTATTTTTCTTTACCTACTGAATTCAGTTTATCTCTATTCCAGCGTAGGTCGGGCATGATGACTTGAACTTTTTGATCATTTTCACCATACATATACGAGGTATAAATACCGTCTTTACGTGTGTAACGGTCTGAATTTTTTGGTTCGTTCCAAAAGTCTAACATGAGTTTTCTTGAGGCTTCTTTTTGTGGATATTCCGCGCCAGCGTCGTTCTCACCATAATCATGATCGTCCCAAATAGCGATAGCGGGTGTGTTTTTTAATAGTGTCTTTATGCCGGCGTTATTACCTAATAAAGTATATTTATTGGCGAGATGTGACATATTTTCAGTGTCGCCATAAACGTTATCCCCTAAAAAAATAAATAGATCGGCTTGTTCTTTGTTGATGGCATTTAAAATAGGCATAGCCTTATCTTGATGGCTACATGAACCAAATAGAATTTTTTGTGTTGCTAGCGGTTGAGGAGGGGATGATTCTGCAAAGGCTTGTGAAGTTATTATTACAGCAGTGAATATGGAGGAATATATAAATTTGAACATGTGCTACTCGTGGATTTAATAGTAAATAACCTGAGTTCGGCTTAATAAATGTTCTTCTAGCAGCTATTTTTACTAACTTCTGCGTTAAATTCACTTGCAATAGGCCAGCTATTGACGCGTAAATTTGCCTTGAATTAAGTAAAACTATCAAGCTAGAAGCTAACCGAGTTTTTAGTTATTACTTTTCAAGGAGTTAACAATATCTTAAACCGAACTCAGGTTAAATAGGTTATTAGAAACAAAAATGTTACTAGGCAACGTCTTGCCTAGTAACATTTAAAGTCGTATTACTGTTGAATTAATCGTGTTGAACCTTATCGATTAAAAGCTAGTAGTAAACGTAATAGTTGCAGTACGTGGTGCACCTATAAAGAAGGTTGTACCATTGCCAGTACCTGTAGAAAGGTAATCTTCATCTGTTACGTTACTAACTACAAAAGCAATATCGATTGTTTTAAATGGGCTGTTTTGTATTTTTGCGCTGTAGCCTGCATTTAAATCGAATATAGTGTACGAGTCAGCTGCACCGCGGTCGCCAGTATATTTTACGGACGCACCCGCGTATAAATCGCCTTGTGTGTAGTCTGCAGCAACTACAAACATATCGTCTACAGAATCAACAACTTTTTGACCCGATTCAAACCCAACAGCATTACCTACATAAGTAGAATCGTTATTGGTGTAAGAAGAATACACAGATAAGTTATCGTTAATTCGATAGTTTAGACTTAATTCAAAACCGTTAGACTCAATACCACCTACGTTTAAGTATGAACCGTTTGTACCTATGGTGTAGTCAATACCACCCGTATCGCTACCCGGTGCAATAAAGGTAATTCTGTTTTCAAAGTCAATTTGGTAATACGTTGCTGAAAACTGAATGTCTTGTGTGTTGTAGCGTAAACCTAATTCCATATTTTCAGCAGTTTCAGGCTCAATTTGAGTAAGAGAAGATGCATCTCTTTCTAACACACCGTCTTTAATTGCTGAGAAGTTTTCGCTAAAACCAGCAAATAATTCAATCTCGTCATTAACTTGGTAAATACCACCAATGCTGAATAAAACATCTGAATCACTGTCTACTTTACCGGTAACTTGATTGGCAAATTTATCAAACTTCTCTACGTCAACCATGTACTTTTGAGCGCCAATGTTTAAAGTAAAATCATCAAACGATATAGTATCTTCAACATATAGTTTTAATGTGTCAGTAGTAAATTCGTTATCGTATTGGATCCAGTAAGGTGAACTATCAAAATGATGGTAAACGCGAGCGTCTATAACTTTATGCCAATCACGAGATTCGTCACGATCGCTCGTTTCCATCCATAAACCCATTGAAATATCATTATTAGCGATTGTTAGGTCGAAGTTGGCCGTTAAACCTGTACGGTTCTTTTCATAATGAGTGTGACGGTAAGACATAACCGGTACTGCATTTCGATCGTAACATGCTTCGTGTAAACCTGTGCCAGAATCCCAAGGCCATGAGTAGTTTTCAGTACAATCTGCTGCTGGTGTTAATGGGTTGCCTGCTTGATCAGTAAAACCGTATGAACCAGCGTTAGTACCTCCTTGATTGGTTGGATTGCCATTAGCGTCAACAGGTGAAGCTAAATAAGGTGGGATCCAATCGCCACGACCTTTATTTTTATGAAAATAAGGGGTTATTTGAAACGCCATTGTTGAATCAATATCATATTCAAATCTAAGGTAACCTAAAGTGTTTTCACGTAAAGTTGACCAGCCTTCAGCAAACATTTGGTCAAAGTGAGGAATACCTGTCCAGTTCCATGTTAGTTGGTCCCAATCAGGGGTAGCATCAAATTGTTCACGGGTTACTGAGTTGTAGTTGTCTTCGTCTGCATCGTCGTAAGATAAGCGACCTGTAATGTTTAGTTGCCCTAAATCGGTTACAAACTTAACTTCAGCATGCTGTCTTTCTGCACCACCGTTAGAGCCTTCGCCAACCCAGCGACTTGTTGATGTTTGTGAGTAACTTGCGTAAGCCGTAGTGTTACCAAAAATTTCACCTGTATCGTGTCTTACAAAGTAGCGAGATGCATTATGATCGCCTTGTGTGTAAGCTATTTTAGTTTCTTGAGACATTAATGGCTGTGAACTTACAAAGTTGAATGTTCCACCTAATGCTTCTAACGAAGCTGAAGAAATGTCTGAAGTCCCTTGAGAAACTTCTACGGTTTCCATGTTTTCAGTATCTAAATAACGGTTTGCTTTTGCACCACCACCGTAATTTGAACCACCATTTGGGATGCCGTCTATCGTCATACCTAGTTGTTGTTGGTTACCGTCAATACTAAAACCACGCATAGTAATTGAAGTAGACCAATCGTCACCACCAAAAGCATCACCTTCATTGATACTAATGCCTGGTAATTTGTTCATTACACCAATAACACTGGTAATGTTTGGCACTTGTTTGGTCATTGAACTATCAATTACATGATTAGCACGGGTTAATTTTTTTACCACAACAGACACTTCTTCCATTGATGAGTCGGTTTCGGCGGCTGCATTTACAGATAACGTAGATAAAACTGCAAGTGCGATAGCACTTTTTATTGGTTTAAGATTCATGACTTGCCCTTAGATAAAAAATTATAGTTTTTAATGCGGGCATTATGATGAGGATTTATGACAGTTCTGGTGAGAAAGTATGACTGTTTGGTTATAGTAAAGTTTCAGAATTATGAAAGATATATGGCTGTAGTACTTTGAGATGTAAATAAAAAAATGAGCCATAGAGGCTCATTTTTATTGGCTGTAATTTTTATTTAAAAACTAAATTGTTTTATTCGTAAATATTCTTATGAGTAAGGTTGTGGCTAAAATCGCGCTATATATGCCGAAAACAATGATCATCATTTGTGGCATAGTAAAGTTTAAAAACTGCCAATTAATGTCACCACAATCGCCATTAGCTTCAAACAACAAAGGTAGCCATTCGTGTAATGGAGCCCATTGTGGAAAATTAGGGACAATTTCACAAACATACATAAATGAAAATTCTGAGGTTTGTATATCAACATGTTCAATGGCAATCAGTAATCCCCAAACTGAACTGGTTCCCCAAAGTATGTAAGATAATAATCGGAGAATGGTTGATTTATTACCTAACATTCCAACGATACCAGCGGCAAATATTCCCCAAAGTGCTGTTCTTTGATAGATACACATAATACAAGGAGCTAAGCCGAGTACGTATTGAAAATACAATGCTGCAATCTCTAGTCCTAATGCACTTATTGTTAATAACAACCAAGCACGAGAATTGGTGACTAAATTACTTATAAATTCCACAGTAAAACCTTATAAATAGTGATAATGCTACATTATCTTAACTAAATAAAAAGCGCCATAATTGGCGCTTTGAAATGTGTAACATAATTTTATTATATCTTAATGTGCGGCAGGCACACTATGAGTTGATGTTGCAGAATGATGTTGAATTGTTCCTGCTTCATACATTTCAGCTGTTCTATCAGCTAAATAACCTGACGAAATAGCGATTAAACCTACCAGTGTTAATACGATGGTATAAGGTAGCGCCATAAGAACCATTCTACCGTAAGACAAGCGCACTAAAGGAGCAATTGCTGAGGTTAGTAGAAATAAGAAGGCTGCTTGACCATTAGGTGTCGCTACACTAGGTAAATTAGTACCTGTGTTAATAGCTACCGCTAATAAGTCAAATTGGTCACGAGTAATTTGTCCTGAGGCTAATGCTTTTTGAATTTCAGTAATGTAAACCGTACCAACAAACACATTGTCGCTTACCATTGAAAGTAAACCATTCGCTAGGTAGAACATAACAAGTTGCATGTTACCTTCGTATGTAAGTACCCAATTAATAACAGGGGTAAATAACTGTTGGTCAATAATTACGGCGACTACGGAAAAAAACACAGCAAGTAATGCGGTAAATGGCAATGCTTCTTCAAAAGCGTGACCAATTTGGTGTTCTTCAGTGATGCCGGTAAAGGTGGTTGCTAAAATAATTACCGTAAGACCAATTAAACCAACAGGTGCTAAATGAAGAGCTAAACCAATAATTAACCAAATGGCAATCACACCTTGCATAATAAGCTTTATTTTATCACTTTTAGTGCGTTTTTGGCTTTCAGCAACATCAAAATCATTTAAAATTGTACGTACGGTAACAGGTAGTTTTACACCATAACCAAACAATTTAAACTTCTCTAAAGAAATACAAGTTAACATTCCTGCAATGAAAACAGGGATTGTTACTGGAGACATACGAATAGCAAATTCTACAAATTCCCAGCCAGCTTGTTGCCCTATAATTAAGTTTTGTGGTTCACCAACAATAGTACAAACACCACCTAAAGCAGTACCAACACCAGCGTGCATTAGTAAGTTACGTAAGTATCCACGAAATTGTTCTAGGTCGCTTCTGCTAGGATCTGGCAGTTGATTATCTTCGTTATGGTCATGAGATTGACTTGAGTCTTTACCAGAAGCGACTTTGTGATAAACAGAATAGAAGCCAATGGCAACACTGATGATAACAGCAATCACGGTTAGAGCGTCTAAGAATGCTGATAAAAAAGCACCTGAAAAACAGAATAAAAAAGATACCATAATTTTTGAGGTAACTTTTGTGACTATTTTTGTGAATAAAAATAGTAATAAATTCTTCATAAAGTAGATGCCAGCTACCATGAAAATAAGTAAGAGAATAACCTCAAAGTTTACAATCATTTCATGCATTACCTGATTAGGTGATGTCATGCCAATAGCTACAGCTTCAATTGCTAGTAAGCCACCAGGTTGTAACGGATAACATTTTAATGCCATAGCTAGAGTAAATATAAACTCTACAACTAATGCCCAACCTGCAGTATATGGGTCGACAAGGAAAAATATAATAGGATTAATCACTAAAAAAGAAATTATCGCGAGCTTGTACCACTCGGGAGAGTTTCCTAAAAAGTTTTTATAAAATGCAGCCATAGATGATTGTTGCATAGTTGACCTTTTGAAGTTAAGTTAAGTTGATGTTTATTGATTTTCGATAATTGTAATTTTTTATATGTTATTGAGATAAATATTAATATTCGAAGTAGTTTAAGCGGTATAAGGGCGCTTGTAAATAATCAGTAAAGCGGTTTTATATCAGCTTGTACCTATACTTGTTCTGGTACAATCAGTACAATAAATAATAAAAATATAAGCTATTGGTGATTTATGGTTATTAAAGCACATAGTCCAGCAGGTTTTGCTGAGCAGTATATTGTTGAGTCGATATGGAATGGCGGTTTTCCTCCGGGGTCTATTTTACCTGCTGAGCGTGAACTATCTGAATTAATTGGGGTTACTCGAACTACGTTACGTGAGGTTCTACAACGCTTAGCGCGAGATGGTTGGTTAACTATCCAACATGGTAAACCCACTAAAGTTAATAATTTTTGGGAAACCTCTAGTTTAAATATTCTTGAAACATTAGCACAATTAGACCAAGAGGGGATTCCTGATTTAGTTGATAATTTATTATCGGCTAGAACGAATATCAGTGCGATATATATTCGTGGAGCTTTAAAAAATAGTCCGTCGCAAGTTATTGAAATATTAAGTGGTTATAAAAATATTGCTGATGACGGTATTTCTTTTGCGGAGTTTGATTATAGCATTCACAAAGAGCTGGTTGTTGCCTCTGGTAATTCTATCTATTTATTAATATTAAATGGGTTTAAAGGCTTATACTCTAGGTTAGGGAGTTTATATTTTTCTCATCCTAAAGGACGTGAAATTTCTCGTAAGTATTATGAAAGTTTAATTGAACTGGCAAATGAAGGTAAATTTGATCAGGCTGTTTTTGTAACGCGTGATTATGGTGTGGAATCAGGTAAGCTTTGGTTAGAATTGAAAGACGAAATGCTTAGAGAACTGGTAAAATAAGTTTACGATTTTGTTAAAAATGATTTACAAAAGGTAGCTATTATTAGCTACCTTTTTTGATCTGAAATAAATTTATAATGCTTCTTCTTCAGCTTTAATTGGGCAAATCGCTATTGTTTTTTCGTTACCTTGCTCATCTTCTTGTACTATTTTCACTTCAAATTGCCATAAATAAAATAAATGCTTTATTACTTCATCTTTTGAATCCCCCAAAGGGATTTTTTGATGTGGAGTGTATTTTAAGGTTAACGATCTATCGCCATTAACCTTCGCATCAATAATTTGAATATTAGTTTCTTTATTACTTAAGTTATATTGGTTAGATAATGCGGTTCGTATTTTTTGATATCCTTGTTCATTATGTATAGCGCCTACTTCTAAGAAGTTATCGGTTTCGTCATCGTGGATATGAAATAGCTTAAAATCGCGCATTAACTTAGGTGATAAGTATTGGCTAATAAAGCTTTCGTCTTTAAAGTTTTCCATGGCAAAATGTAAGGTGTCTAACCAATTACTGCCCGCAAATTCAGGAAACCACTGCTTATCTTCTTCTGTTGGGTGCTCGCATATTCTTTTTATATCAATAAACATATTAAAACCTAAAGCATACGGATTTATGCCTGAATAATAAGGGCTGTTATATTCAGGTTGAGCAACCACATTGGTATGGTTATGAAGAAATTCGAGCATAAATTTATCAGTGACTAATCCTTCATCGTATAAGTGATTCAAAATAGTGTAATGCCAGAAACACGCCCAACCTTCATTCATTACTTGAGTTTGTTTTTGAGGATAAAAATATTGCGATATTTTACGAACAATTCTTACTATTTCTCGTTGCCAAGGTTTTAGTAGGGGAGCATTTTTTTCGATAAAATATAAAATGTTTTCTTGCGGCTCTGACGGAAAACGTGGTTTAGGCTTATTTTTTACTTCATCACTTTCGGGTACAGTTCTCCATAAGTTATTGACCTGTGATTGTAAGTATTCTTCTCTCGATTTTTGGCGTTTTAGCTCTTCTTCTAACGATATTTTTTGTGGACGTTTGTATCTGTCTACACCATGATTCATTAGCGCATGACAAGCGTCTAATGTGGATTCTACTTCACTAATACCATATTTATTTTCACAGTCTGCAATATAGTTTTTAGCAAACAATAAGTAATCAATAATTGAGCTGGCGTCAGTCCAAGATTTAAAGAGGTAATTACCTTTAAAAAAAGAATTATGTCCGTAACAAGCATGCGCCATAACAAGGGCTTGCATGGTCATTGAGTTTTCTTCCATAAGGTAAGAAATACATGGATCTGAATTAATCACAATTTCGTAGGCTAATCCCATTCTGCCTCTTCGGTAGGTTTGTTCTGTTTGAATAAACTTTTTGCCGAAGGTCCAGTGATTATAGCCAATAGGCATACCAACACCCGCATAGGCGTCCATCATTTGTTCCGCGGTTATTACTTCTATCTGATTAGTGTAAGTATCTAATCGGTAATGCTTAGCCACACGTTCAATTTCTGTTTGGTATTCACCTAATAGGTCAAAAGTCCATTCAGGTGAGTCACTTAAGGGGGCTCTTTTTTTCATATCATGAACTCCTATTTACATAAATGAATTAACCCTAACTGGGGGTAATTACCATTGAAGCCTTTAGTGGCTTTGTCAATTTCACTCATGTTCATTCATCAATTAAGCGGCTTGCTCAGCACGTTTTTTAAATAACTCTCTAAACACTGGGTATATGTCGGTAACGTCTTTAATATGCTGCATAGCAAAGTGATTTTGAGTTGCTGCAACGGTTTCATAGTGTTGCCATAATGTTTGGTGAGCACGTTGAGTTATTTCTATGTAACTGAAATAGCGAGCTACAGGTAAAATATTTTTCTCTAAAATATTAGCGCATTTAGGTGAGTCGTCAGCCCAATTATCGCCATCAGATGCTTGCGCTCCGTATATGTTCCAGTCTTTTGAGTCGTATCTCTCTTTGATTATTTTGTCCATTAATTCTAAAGCGGTTGAGGCTATAGTGCCGCCTGTTTCTTTAGAATAGAAAAAGGTTTCTTCATCAACTTCTGACGCTTGTGTGTGGTGGCGAATATAAACCACATCTATGGTTTTATAGGTACGTGTTAAAAACAAATATAAAAGCACGTAAAAGCGTTTTGCGATGTCTTTAGTGGCTTGGTCCATAGAGCCTGATACATCCATTAAACAAAACATAACCGCTCTAGAGGTAGGTATGGCTTGCTTTGCGTAGTTTCTGTAATGTAAATCAAAGCTGTCAATAAACGGTACTTTGGCTATTTTGTCTTTAAGGTCTTGAATGCTTTTTTTGAGTTCTTTGGTTTTTTTTATATTGTCGTGGGGATCTTGTTCTAACTGAACAAGTGCAGCTTCAAGCTCTTTTAATTGTTTACGTTTGCTTGATGTCATGGCGATACGTCTAGCAATAGATCCTTGTAATGATTTAACAATATCTATGTTTGAAGGCACACCTTCAGCGCAATAACCGCTACGAACTGTTTTGTACTCAACAATTTTGCTCAGTTGAGATTTTTCTAAATTAGGTAACTCTAAATCTTCAAACAGTAGATCAAGATATTCGTCTTTAGAAATTGAAAACACAAAGTCGTCATCACCTTCGCCAGAGTCACTTGCTTCACCTTGTCCTGAACCTTGGCCCTGACCTTGTTGCGGGCGCTCTATGCGATCTCCTGTGGTAAATTGGTCATTACCTGGATGCACAACATCGTTAATGCCGCCTTTACCTTGATGGAATACAGGCTCGCCTAAGTCTTTTTTAGGAATGGTAATGCTTTCACCTGAGTTAACATCAGTAACGCCGCGTTGGGTTACTGCATCAGATACCGATTTTTTTATTTGAGTTTTATAGCGGCGTAAAAACCTCTGCCTGTTGACGGTGCTTTTGTTTTTACTGTTTAAACGTCTGTCAATAAAATTAGCCATAACGCCTCTTTATCATTGGTGTTCACTTTTCACCTAAGTGAAAAGTGAATTTTTGCTTCAATGGTCTAGTGAGTTAATTCCTTTAAATGCTGAGTAACTCCATTATTTAATGGAATCGTACTATGAAGATTTTCTTACACGTAAATACCATTCAGATAAGAGTCTTACTTGTTTTTGGGTATAGCCTTTACTCATCATTCGCTCAACGAAGTCGTCATGTTTTTGTTGATCGTCTGTTGATGTTTTAGTGTTAAAGGAAATAACAGGTAGTAAGTCTTCAGTATTCGAGAACATTTTTTTCTCGATTACTGTGCGGAGTTTTTCATAACTTGTCCATGCCGGATTTTTGCCATTGTTGTTGGCTTTGGCCCGTAGAACAAAATTAACTATTTCATTCCTGAAGTCTTTAGGATTACTAATACCTGCTGGTTTCTCTATTTTTTCTAGTTCATTATTCAACGCTTCTCTATCAAATAATTGACCCGTTTCAGCATCGCGGTATTCTTGATCTTGAATCCAAAAATCAGCGTAGGTTACGTAACGATCGAAAATGTTTTGCCCGTATTCAGAGTAAGATTCTAAATAGGCGGTCTGAATTTCTTTACCTATAAATTCAATATATTGTTGTGATAGATAACCTTTAATAAATTCTAAATAACGTTCGGAGGTTTCTTGCGGAAGTTGTTCACGTTCTATTTGTTGCTCTAATACATAAAATAAATGTACTGGGTTTGCGGCAACTTCCATATGATCAAAGTTAAATACGCGTGATAATATTTTGAAGGCGAACCGAGTCGATAATCCCGACATGCCTTCGTCCATACCCGCGTAGTCTTTATATTCTTGATAAGACTTAGCTTTAGGATCGGTATCTTTAAGACTTTCTCCATCGTAAACACGCATTTTTGAGTAAATACTAGAATTTTCTGGCTCTTTTAAACGTGATAATACTGAAAACTGGGCCAGTGTTTCTAATGTGTCTGGAGCACATTGAGCATCAGAAAGTTCGCTGTGTTCAAGTAGTTTTTTGTAAATTTTCACCTCTTCACTTACTCGCATACAGTAAGGTACTTTTACAATGTAAACACGATCGAGAAAGGCTTCGTTGTTTTTGTTGTTTCTGAAGGTCTGCCATTCAGACTCGTTTGAATGGGCAAGTAATATGCCGTTAAAGGGGAGGGCAGATAAGCCTTCGGTTGGATTGTAATTACCTTCTTGAGTGGCTGTAAGTAGAGGATGTAAAACCTTGATGGGGGCTTTAAACATTTCTACAAATTCCATTAAACCTTGGTTAGCTCTACATAAAGCACCTGAATAGCTATAAGCGTCTGGATCATTTTGTGCAAAATGCTCTAGTTGTCTTATGTCTACCTTGCCAACTAATGCTGAAATGTCTTGGTTGTTGTCATCACCAGGTTCTGTTTTAGCAATTGCTATTTGATCAAGAATTGATGGATAAAGCTTTAATACTTCAAACTTGGTTATATCGCCTTCAAATTCATGTAAACGTTTGGCTGCCCAAGGTGAAATTATAGTATTTAAGTATCTTTCGGGAATGTTGTATTCGTCTTTTAATATTTTTCCATCAGCGTTCGCATCAAATAAACAGAAAGGGTGATCATTCACTGGGCTACGCTCACCATTAACGCTAAGCACATAAATCGGTTTTTTTTGCATAAGTGCTTTTAGCTTTTCAGCAAGCGATGATTTACCGCCACCAACAGGGCCAAGTAAATATAAAATTTGTTTTTGTTCTTCTAAGCCTTGAGAGGCATGTTTAAGGTAGGAAACAATTTGTTCAATAGCTTCTTCCATGCCATAAAATTCTTTAAAGGCAGGGTAACGAGAAATAACTCTGTTTGAAAATATACGGCTTAATCTAGGCTCTTTTGAAGTGTCGATCATCTCTGGTTCGCCAATCGCATTTAACAGACGTTCTGATGCGCTGATATAGGCATTTTTGTCTGTACGACAGATTTCAAGAAATTCTTGAATGGTAAACTTTTCTTCCTTCGCTAAATCGTACCTTGATTGATAATGTTGAAAAATACTCATGCTAACCTCCAGAAACTTAAGTTATGCTTGAAAGGAGTTGTAATACTAATTTCACGAATGAAACCAGTTTAAAGATTAAAAACCCTTATCTTTAAGACTAGTAGAAAGTTATAAAGTTGCGTATAAAAATTAAATGAAAATTGAATTAATTCAAAGGAAAGCCTTAAAACAGGCTTATTAAATAGTTATATTAGACATAATGGCTTATCTCTAATTCTGGTTATTGAATAAATAGTGACTCTGAGAATGTTATTTTTTAAAGAGAGGAAAGGTTGGAACTGTTTTGTCGCAGGGGTTAAGATTTTATCTAAAATTATGGATTAGTGTTATTCAAACCGACTTAAAAGTGATGATTAAGTCGGTTTGAACACGTAAAGTATTACCAAATTTTTACGCGTTTTTCTGGTGCAATATACATTTTGTCACCTTCTTTAACATTAAAAGCCTTATAAAACTCAGGCATGTTTGATAACGAACCTAATGCTCTAAATTCTCCTGGTGAATGAGGATCTGTTGCTACTCTATTTCGCATTGACTTTTCTACCGTTTTTGAACGCCAAATTTGAGCGTACCCCATAAAGAATCGTTGATCACCCGTTAAGCCATCAATAACAGGAGCTTCTTTACCATTCAAAGAAGTTTTATATGCTTTATAGGCGATAGTTACACCTGATAGGTCTCCAATGTTTTCACCTAAGGTTAATTCACCGTTAACGTGTAAATCGTCAAAAACTGCGTAACTGTTGTACTGAGCAACAAGGTTGTCTGAACGCTCTTTAAAGGCCGCTAAATCTTTGTCTGTCCACCAGTTTCTTAAATTACCTTCGGCATCATATTTACTGCCTTGGTCATCAAAACCGTGTCCCATTTCATGGCCAATAACAGCGCCAATACCGCCATAGTTAACAGCATCGTCAGCTGCCATGTTGAAAAATGGTGGTTGTAGAATAGCTGCAGGGAAAACAATTTCATTTACCGTTGGGTTGTAATAAGCATTAACGGTTTGAGGTGTCATTCCCCATTCCCATTTACGGATTGGGCCGCCTAGTTTTTCTACTTCTTTTTTGTGAGTAATTTCTCCAGAACGAATGATATTACCAACGAGATCATTTGCTTTAATTGTTAGAGCTGAATAATCTTCCCATTTGTCTGGATATCCAATTTTAGGTGTAAATGCAGCAAGTTTTACATGGGCTGCTTTTTTAGTGTCTAAAGACATCCAATCTAATTCGTCAATGCTGCTACCGTATGCTGCTCTTAAGTTTTCTACCAGTTGGCTCATTCTTGATTTAGCTTGTGGAGTAAAGTGTTTAGCAACATAAACCTTACCGATAACTTCGCCTAAGTTGTTGTTAACTGTTGATACACCTCGTTTCCACATTGGGCGTTGCTCTTCGCGACCACTTAATTGTTTTGAAAAGAAATCAAAATCTTCGTTATCTAATTCAGCGGTTAAGTATGAAGAAAATTTACTCAAGGTGTGAAATGTTAAATAGGTTTGCCAATCAGCCACAGAGGTTGTATTGAACACTTGGCCAAAACCTGCGGCGTAATCGGGTTGATTAACAATAAGGTCGTTTTGTTGAGAAACACCAATTGCATCTAAGTAAGTTACCCAGTCAAATTCGCTAGTTACCGCTTTATCTAAGTCAGATACGTTAAACTTGTTATAACGTTTTTCGCTATCTCTTGTTTGCACGCGAGTCCAATGATATTCAGCTAACTTTGTCTCTATCGCCATAATTGACTGTGCTGCTGCTTTCCCATTTGGAAGCTTAGCTAAATCAAACATTTTTTCTATATGAGCTACATAACCTTGGCGAAGTTTTACGAAGCGTTCTTCTTCATTAAAATAATAATCTTTGTCAGGTAAACCTAAACCACTTTGCCAAACATGCGTGGCGTAGCGGCTAGAATCTTTAGCGTCTACACCAATATAAAATTCAAAGGGTGTTGTAATGCCTACCGCTTGATATTGACCAAAAAAACGCGCGATATCTTGTTTGCTTTTAAGGTTGTTAATGGACGTTAGAATTGATGATATAGGTTTAATGCCTAAAGCATTTCGTGTATCAATATCAGTAAACGACTTAAATAGATCAGCCACTTTTTGCTCATCACTACCGGCTTTAAGGTTTTGTTGTTTTGCTAACTCTTCAATAATAGCTTTAACGTTATCGTCAGCATCATCGCGCAGATCGTAAAAAGATCCTATTGCGGTTTTATCGCTAGGGATAGTTGATGTTTTTAACCAGCCTCCGTTAACATATTGATAAAAATTATCTTGTGGGCGAACTTCTGCATCAATATTGGCTTTTGTTACGCCTGATACTAATACTTTGTTTGGCGCTGTTTGGGCTTGAGTGTTTTTATTCGTGGGTTCAGATGTTTGATTACAGCCTGAAAGTAATATAGATGTGCAAATAGCACTCGCTATCAATGTTTTCATGTGGTTACTCTTAATAATTGTTAATTAGGGGCTGTTAAACTTTCGAGATTACTTATACCGCAACAGCTGTGCCCTTTTAGGGTATTTAACGCTTAACTCTAAAGATAAACAGCTCTAGTTATTTAAGCTATATATTTTTATAACAAAGCTAAATATTTTTATAAAACGCGATACGACCATTGGTGATAAAAACGAGCTGAGTTATTTATTCATTCATTAGAAAATAACTTACTCATTTTTTCTCAAAGAGAGTAAGTTATTCAGATGGATAAAAAGTTATTTTATATTATAGACTTTTAAATTAAAGAATTTTACGAGCAGGGAATGCCACGTTTGAGAATATTAGCCCAGCAACTAATGACATAAAAATAAGGAAGGTTTGTGATCCTAAATCATTTGAGTTCAACATGTTTTGTCCTGAAACTGCGGTATTTAAGCCAATATATACTTTACTTCCAGGTACTAAAAGAACAAGGCCGAGTAGTTTTACAACGCTTGAAGGTAGGTTGGTAATTCTTGAAAATAAATTACTGTATAAGCCTAAAGCAAAAGCTCCCACAAAAGCACTTAGCGGACCACCTAAATAGAGTGCAGCCCAAACACTAGCAGCATAAGCTATGTAACCAGATAGAATGCCCCAAGGCGCATCTTTTAAACGTGCTTTAAATAGCACAACTAAACTAGCTGATAGTGCGGTTACCGCTAACCAAGGAGTCCAAGACGGAATCAATGTCGATTGGATCATTTCTACTTCTCCCCACATTAATCGTCCTATCGCTAAACCTAAGAAACCACCAAAATACAGTTTGAATAGCGACATTAATGCATCCATTATTCTAGCAGTACCGGATATTAAATTTCTGGCGGCAAGCTCGGATAAGCCAAGAGTTAAAGCTAAACCAGGAATAAAGGCAATAATACTCGATAGAATAACTAAAGAAGTATTTAAGCTTGGATCTATCAAGGTTATAGCTGAAGCAAGTATTGCCACAGTAAGAGCTGAAATAGGTTCCAGCATGTCGGTTACTCGTCGAGAAAACTCTCCCCATAGTACGAATAAGTACACGACTAAGCCTAAAAGAGCCGACCAAAAAACATCATTCCAACTTGTATGCATTAGCATAGCAAATGCACCACTTGAGCCACCAAAGGCTAAAAATGTTAAAAAGCGTCCGTATGGTGTGGGTTTCTTTTCTATTTCGTCTAAACGTTCAATAGACTCTGACAAAGTTCGTTGTCCAGAGCTTAATTCATCAACTAATTCATCTGTTCTTGCTAACGAGCCTAAGTCTAGCTCACCAGGGCTTACACGTATTACATGAGCGTATTCTTGTTCGTCATCTGTTTCTGATAAAACAAAAGTAAGAGAAGTAGGTGTTATTAAAAAGCACGAATCTAAACCCAGAAAAATAGAAACATTATGTAAATGCGCTTCAAGACGATAAGCCGGAGTACCAAATTTATGAAGCGCTTTGCCTAACTTGATAATAAAGCGTCTTTTTTCTTCGAAGTCTAAACCGTGATCCATGAATGGTATTCCTAATATTTTAGTAAGGTATATTATACTAATTTGAATAATAAATTGTTCTGAATATTTTATTTAATATTCGTGTATTTCTGTAAAATGTATTGAATCTAAAACTTAGCTTGATAAGGATTAATTTATGGTGCTTCTGGTTATTTTGTTAATTATTTTTGCTGCGGTTGCTTTGATGGTGATTTTGGGGGAGCGTTTTGGTAAGCCAATGGAGCAGGAGCAACAATCTAAGTTGTCTAAAATTGCAGCTGTAGCGTGTTTTATATTGATTATTTCTTTAGTTATTAAAGAAATGTTTTAAAGCTGATGGGGATTTAGCATTAAGTAACCTCAACTTGGGGTAAACAATGTTTTTAATGAAAATTGTTGATAACTTGCTTTATCGCCAGAGGGTAGATAAGTGCATTCTGTGATTTCAACATTATTGTTGAGGTCTTTGGTAATTATAATCGTTGAGCGTGTGCCGTAGTCAGGTGAAGTAATAAAGATAGAACTTAGCAGGGCTTCTCGTTCTGTGGGTAATCCTGTTTTAGGTAAATCTTTAAGTGGTGCTTGAACCGTGTCGTTCATTAGGGCTAATAATAAATCACCATCAAGTTCATTTTCATGTTTTTCATTTGTAATTAATGCCTTTAGTTTTTGCTGTCCGCGAGTCATTTTTGGCCAACTGTCTGTAAGTGCGCCATTACAAATGCTGTATACACCATTATTCATTACGTGTTCTTTTTTATGTACGCTGTCAAAGCAGTAGAGTTTATCTAAATTTCCGTATATTAAATTAAAGCCATTGTAAATATGACTATGATTGACAAGGTGTGTTCGAATATTTTCATTTTTAGATGCGATGTTTTCTTCAGATAATGCTTTAAGTACTAAATTACCACGTGACGTTTTGGTGTTATCAATTAAATGAGGTTGTCTGAAATTAGTGAGTGCTGAAAAATGCTCAGACTGGGTTAACCCTAACCAAGTTCCGCCTGCTTGTAAGTCTTTCCCTGCTAATATCGAATTTTCAGGCCATACGTGTAAATTTTGTGTTGGTCTTTGGTGAAATTCATCTCTGTTTGCACAGATAATAACGGGATATTTAGGATGTTGCTTTAAAGCGATAAATAAAATGCACATGATTAATTTAATACTACGTTATGTGTGAAAAATATAACCTTAATCGGGATATTCAGGTTAGATAAGTTTAAAACCTTAGCGCTATGCTTTAAACTTCATAGTATTAAAGTGAACGAGATGAAACAAGGTGTTTATGTTTGAATTACCCAATATAAATTTAAAAAATAAAGTCTCTGAAAGTGAGTGGAATACTCGAGTTGATTTAGCTGCTTGTTATCGTTTAGTGACTTTGCATGGCTGGGACGATTTAATTTACACGCATATTTCAGCGCGTATTCCTGATACAGATTATTACTTAATTAATGCGTTTGGTGTGGCGTTTGACGAAGTAACGGCATCGAACCTTGTAAAAATTGATATAGACGGCAATATTGTTGATGCTGATTGTCCTTTCGAAATAAACCCTGCCGGCTTTACTATTCATAGTGCGATACATGCTGTTCGACATGACGATATGTGCGTTTTACATCTTCATACTAATGCAACTATTGCCGTTGCTAGTGTAGAGGAAGGCTTATTACCGTTAAGTCAGTATTCAATGTTTGCTCTTGCTTCAATGAGCTATCATGATTACGAAGGCTTAGCTGTTAACTCTGCTGAAAAAATTAAACTGCAAAACAATTTAGCAGATAAAAACTTTATGCTACTGAAAAATCATGGTGCATTAACACTAGGTAAAACTATAGGTGATGCCTTTATGCATATGTACGACTTAGCTCGCGCTTGCGAAATTCAAGTGCAAATAATGTCTATGGGCATGAAACCTAATTATGTAGATCAAAGCATTATTGATGGTATTAAGGCCCAAGCTAATATTGTGCATACGGGATTAACGGGTGGACAAAAAGCTTGGCCTGCTATGTTAAGACGGGTGTATAAACACGATCCCAGTTTTGCTCAATAAGCTTAACGTACCGATTAACAGATATTATAATTTTATTTATTCCCCTTTTTATATAGAGAAACAGATGAAAGTAACTCACGTAGAAATATTCGATATACATTGTCCTGAACGTCCACCTTGGAATCCTGTTTTTATTCGTATTCATACCGATGAGGGGATAACGGGTGTAGGTGAAGCGGGTTTAGCTTACGATTGGGGACACAGCGCAGCAGCGGCTATGATTAAAGAAATAGTTGAAGCCGTTTTGATTGGTTACGACCCATTTCAAACTGAAAAACTATGGTCGCGTATGTTACGTGAAAGTTTTTGGGGATTAGGTGGTGGCCCTGTTTTATATTCTGCTATGAGTGCTATAGATACAGCCCTTTGGGATATAAAAGGTAAAGCGTTAGGTGTGCCTGTTTATCAGTTGCTAGGGGGTAAAGTTAACGATGAATTACGTACCTATGCTAGCCAATTACAGTTTGATTGGGATACCACCATTACTAAATTAATAGAGCCGCAGCAGTACGCTGAAGCAGCTTTAAAAGCGGTAGCGGAAGGTTACGATGCCGTAAAAGTTGATCCTATTGTGTATGATGCAAATGGCGAGTCGTCATTCGATCGCACTAAACTGTTTACTAAACCGCAAATGCGTTTATTTGGTAATCGCTTACGTGCTATTCGCGATGCTGTTGGCCCAGATGTAGATATTATTTTTGAATCTCATTCACTCATGGGCGCAGCTTCAGCTATTCAAATGGGCGAAGTGATCGAAGAAGTTGGCTGTATGATGTACGAAGAGCCAGTCAATTACTTAAATTCAGCGGTACATAAAAAAGTGGCTGACAACGTAAAAGTGCCTATTGCGGGCGGTGAACGTTTATATCATCGTTGGGATGTACGTCCTTATTTTGAAGATCAAAGTATTGATGTGTTACAGCCTGATGTAGGTTTATGTGGCGGTTTTACTGAAGCGAAAAAAGTATGTGATTACGCCGATGTTTACGATATTCGTATTCAAGCACATGTGTGTGGTGGGCCAGTTGCTACGGCAGCGTCTTTACACTTAGAAACCGCAATTCCTAACTTTTTAATTCATGAGCATCATACGTATGCGACTAAGTCTTGGAACCGTGAATTATGTATTCAAGATCCTCAACCTAAAAATGGTATTTTTAAAGTATCTGAAACACCGGGTATTGGCATTGAATTAAATGACGAAATAGTAAAACGCTCGCCACATGTTGTGGTTAAGTAAACGTAAATTAAGTCGATGTTAATTAAAAGTCAGTCAGATTAAGTATATTCAACAGGTAAAGCTGTGGTGTACTTAATCTCTTCCATTGCGAAGCTTGAACTAATATCAGAAAAATTAGCACGTGTTATTAGCTTTCTGTAAAAGGTATCGTAAGCCTTCATATCTGGTACAACAACACGCAATAAATAGTCTACCTCACCACTCATTCGATAAAACTCTACAATTTCTTTAAAGTCGTTAGCGACTTTTCTAAAATCATTTAGCCATTGAGGATTATGTTGATTAGTTTTAATAGTAACAAAAACCGTTAACCCTACATTGAGCTTTTCTGGATCGGCTATGGCTACACGGCCCTTTATTACGCCTGATTTTTCTAATGCTTGAATACGTCTCCAACACGGTGTTGTTGACAGGCCAACTTGTTTGGCTATTTCGCTTACTGCGGGAGTACAATCTTGTTGTAGTAATTGAAGGATTTTCTTATCAAACTTATCCATGAGGAACTCTATGTTTTATATCTATAAGTATAAAGAATTTTGTTCTAATTTTTTAATTTTTACAAGAAAAAATAACTTAGCTTTATCAAGGCGGAATTAAAGCTTATACCAATGCTTGGTGTTTTCTAAACAGAGTTTGGCTAATTCTTGTGGATTATATTTTGAAAGCTGAGTTTGGTATTGCCACAGCGCTTGGTAGCTTTTACTGAATAAACAAAGAGGAAAGTTGCTGCTTAGCATCACACGGTTTATACCAAATGTAGCCACACATTGCTCAATCACTAAATCGCACCATTGCGTATTATAGTTTCTGTTTAACATTTCCCAGCCAGAGCACTTTATTGCGCACTGTTTAAATTGTGCCAACGTCTTTAATCCAGTTAGCCAGTTGTTATATTCCTCAGAGCTATTCAGTATTTTTGGTGTTTTAGTGAAGTAAGGTGGAAAGCCTGCATGGTTAATAATAATTGTTAGCTCAGGTAATTTTTTTAACAGCTGAGTTAACTTATCAATAGCGTTGAGAGCAGATAAGGGCATTTGTAGATCGAAGCTGAGTTGATGTTCCGCTAAAGTTTTTAAGTTAGTTGGTGTATTAGGATGATTTAAAATATCGACTGCCGTGTCATCTAAAATATGGCGGCAACCGACAACACTTTTGTAATTTAAGAGTGTTTGTAGTTGCTTTAAAAAACTGTTTGGCGATAACGTTAAATCGACACAGGCCACCGATTTAAATGCTCTTTTACAGTTTAACTCTAGCCACTGTATTTCTCGCCAAGGTGCTTGGTTATCAAACCCAGCTTCAATATGTACAAAACCAGAGAGTTCAGGGCCATTTAAATCGCCGAATAAATTCATGTCAGCTTCTGAAAAATTTTGGTTAATTATATGTTTATCTGGCCAAAAAGGTGGGTTTTCAGGTTTTAGCCACTGGTATTGACCAAGTGTTAAATCAAACAAATGAATATGAGGATCAATAAATTGCATGTTAAAGCCTGATGTAAAGTGTATTTAAAATAACGGTATTATTGTGCTGTATAGCCGCCGTCTATTACTTGTAAGCTACCAGTAATAAACCTTGATTTATCTGAGGCTAAAAATAACACGAGCTCAGCCACTTCTTCTGGTTGGCCTAATCGACCTAAAGGTTGCAAGCTAGCTTCTTCTTGATGGATTTTAGCTTTATCTTCGCCTGAGCGTTCGCAATATTTATCTATGGCTTGGTGGTAAAGAGGGGTTTCAATAGTGCCAGGACAAACTGCGTTTGAACGTATGTTGTAGCTTGCGTAATCTAAAGCGGTTGTTTTTGCTAGTGAGGCTAATGCCGCCTTACTTAAGTTGTAGGCAAAGGAATTACGTTTAGCGATTAATGCTTGATCAGACGCCATGATAATAATAGAGCCTTGGTTGTTTGATTTCATTGATGGCAATACGGCTTTTATCGCAGCATACGCACCCTTAACATTAATATTAAAAACACGTTCAAAGTCAGCTTCCGTTGTATCTTCAATGGTGCCTGAAAAATGTATTCCTGCATTTGATACCAGAACATCGATTGTATATTCATCGCTAATGCTTTTGATGACTTGTGCGACTTCTTGCACATTGGTGATATCGCATGATTTAAATGTGCCAAATGTTGAGGCTTTAATATCTAAGTTAAATACTTGGTAATTGTTAGCTAAAAAAAGCTGAATAATACTTAAGCCAATGCCTGAACTACCGCCAGTGACAATGCATGTTTTTTTCATGGGAGTATCTTTTTAAGAAAATAAAAACTTAAGGGGAATATTAACGTTATTAGCTTAGAACTTCTATTGTTTCAATGTGGATTGTTATTTTGTATTACGGAATAAAAAAGCCAAATATTTTTATATACCCGTTACCAATCAAGAGGCTATTTCAGAGTGCTTGAGCGATATCAATTCAAGGCAATGCTTTACAATAATGGTTGTTCCCTTATAAAAAGCGTTGTTGATGAAGTGATTTTGCTCAAGCGCTTCTTCGATGGGTCTAAAAACAATTTATGCTTCGTTATTAACTTTAGTCAGGTTCCTACACGGATGTAGGACATTAGGGTAACGCAGGAGCAGTTACCGAGAATAACCTTGACGTCAACTTAATACCTTGCATACATGGATGTAGACCTTAGATTTCGTCTGGAACATGAAATCTGTGCCTAAATTGTTTTTAGTTCCCCCTGAAACCTGCATCTTGAATGATAACGGGTTAAATACTTGGCTTGGTATGAGGTGTTTTTGAATTTATTTAGCGAGTTCAATAAATGCAGCGGTGTACATTTTTAAATTCAACATAAACTGATCCATAGTAATAAATTCACTTTCAGTATGTCCTGAGTATTCAGTATTCGGCATAGACGGACCAAAACTTATTGCTCTTGGGAACATTCTTGAATTAGTACCACCACCAATTGATATTGGCTTAGCGTTTTTAATGCCTGTGTAGTGTGAAAAAATTGTCAATAATGTTTCTAGCTGAGGCGCATCTTGCTGAACCCAAGGTTCTTTTACTGTGGTGCTTACATCGGTAAGTACATATTCATTACTGTTTGACCACTGAGTTATCGCTTGAGTAATTTGCTCTTTAAGCACTGTAGTTTCTTTTCCACGTGGGCGACGAATATTAATATTTAGCTGCATGCCATTGTCTAGCTGTTTTAATACCGTTGGAGATACGGTCAGTGGCCCCATAAATTCGTCGCTAAATGCGATGTCGCCAAATTTTTTACCGTATAAACCTGTGCCAATATTATCGTTAATAAAGTTAACCAATGCGCCGCTTGTATTGGTTGGCCAGCGTTTAAATGAAATTAAATCGGCAAGGTAAGTGATTGCATTTACACCGTCTTCAGGTTTTGAAGAATGTGCTGATTTACCTAAAGCACTTATCGTTAATGTTTGTTCCGTTAGATCAAAACTAAACCCTATGTTCTTATAGGCTTTTGCTTTATTCATTAATTTTTGCAGTAGTTTTACGTCAGCGTTTTCAATAACAACAACGGCGTCTTCAGGAATTTGGCTACCAAAAAAACCACCAGTAAACGACTTTAAGTAAGCTTGTTGAGTGTTAATGCTTTTATTAGGAAATGTTAGACTAATTGTTCCATAACCTTTTTCTGCTATAACGGCAGGGTATTCAGCATCAATAGTAATATTGGTTTCAGGTAAATCATGGGTTTTAATATATTCTTCTAATGGTGCCCAGTCAGATTCTTCAGCCATGTATATATAAAGCTCTATACGTTTGTTGAGTTGAATGTTTTTATCTTTAATCGCTTTCATGGCGTATAACGCGGTAGATATTGGACCTTTGTCGTCTTCCGTTCCACGACCAATGATAAGCCCTGGCTTGGATGTTAAGTCTATCGTGTAAGGAGACTGTTTCCACTTGCTTGGGTTTGCTGGTTGCACATCGCCATGAGTAATTATACCTAATCGTTCTTTTGCATCACCTAGGCCGATAATAACTACGAAACCGTCATCTTTAAAATCAAGCCCAAGTTCAGTAGCTTGCTTTTTTAGTTCTTGTTTAAAGGCTATGTGAACAGGGTTTTCAGGTGAGGGGACGCCTTCAACTACAACAGTATTATGTTTTACCAGCTGAGCTAGGCTCTTTACCATCTCTGTTTTATAGGTATTTACAGCATATGTTGCCGTTTTATCTGCTAACGAACTTACTTCATTTGCGTAAGCTGAAGCGGTAAGTATGAATGGAGTTAGCAGTGTTAATAAACTCAGTTTTTTAATCACGGGGTGTCCTTTATATTTTAATTGCTGATAGCTGGATTCATTATCTATTTTCAGAGAAATAATGAATAGATGCTTCTATAGTATTTAATTTTGTAAATTAAGCCACTAAAAAACCGACCAGCGTAGCTTTTTAATCGTTTAATACCTTTTGATTTATTTTTTTAATGGAAATAATGAATAGTAATTTACATAAAATGTGTGATATTAGTTGTTTGTTTTTTTCTTAATATTATGTTTACAAAGAGTAAAATCATATTTAGGTAATTGTTATAAATTAATGCTAAATTTAAAAGAACCGCATCTTAATTATTTAAACGTCTCTGCACTTTAGATTTAATCTTTAAGTTGTTTTTTATTGTTTTAAGTGGAATCAAAGGGAAGGTAATATGGTACTTACACCACAAGAATATGCTCGGCAGGCTGAAGATTTATTTGTTTTACCTGATATTTATTTAAAGTTAAAAGAAATAATGGATGATGAAAAGTCGTCGTTAAGTGATATTGCTGAAGTTATTGTTTTGGATCCTTCTTTATCTTCTACTTTATTGAAATTAGCCAACAGTGCTTTATTTAGTTTTCCACGGGAAATAGATTCTATTGCTCGCGCCATAATGGTTTTAGGTATAAAGGAAGTTCATAATTTAGTAAATTTATATGGTGTGACTAACGCATGTAGCAACATTGAAGCTACTGTTGTTGATATGGATAGATTTTGGGAGGTTAGTGTTGACTGCGCGTTACTTTGTAAATTTTTAGCTCAAAAATTAAGATTAAAAGATGTTGATGGACTTTTTTTGTCTGGTTTAATGCATAACATAGGTGAGTTAGTTGTTGTTCAGAATTCACCAAAGCAAGTTGAATTCTGTCAAAAATATAATAAAGAAGAAACACCATGGCAATTACAAATGGACGTTTTTGGTTTTACTTACTCAGATTGCTCGGTTGAATTGCTTAACCTATGGCAGTTACCTGAATCATTGATCGAACCTATTAAGCATTATCACAATATGAAGACACAAAGCGATGCAACATCGGCTGCTAAGTTATTGCATATTTGTAGTCGGTTAGCGTTAATTAATTCCCATCCTGGCATGTATTCTAAACAAAATTTTGTTATGCCTTCATTGCTTGAAGAATTTGAGTTATCTATGGCAGATGTCGACGAAGCTTTGAATTTTTGTAATGCGGAAGGCTTAGCTATCATGTCAGCCCTCGCATTAAAAAAATAGTTAATCTGAACGCTTTTTAAGTCGTTTTTAAGGTAAAATGTTTTTATTTTATAAACGACTGATTAGGTAGACTATGACATTATCAACATTATTAACTCAATTGTCTGAAGCACCAGAACAAGTTTCTTTTGATGAGGTTATCAATACAATTGCAGAAAATTACCAATATACTCCAAGTACTTTCTCTAATGGGAGTGTAGTAAATGACGCTGGAACAAATGAAGGTTCATGTAAAATATTTGCTTTTGCTAAATTACATAAGCTTTCTAAAGAGCAAACATTAGCGTGTTTTGGTAAATATTATCGTGAAGATGTTTTAAAACACCCTGAAGGTAATGATCATGGAAATATTCGTAACTTTATGATTTCAGGTTGGGAAGGTGTTGTATTTTCTGGAGAAGCTTTACTTAAAGTCTGATTGATGTGGTATTAAACTGTTTTTAGGTTCAATAATTAACTCTTTACCTATAAGATCAAGTAGATGCAAGCTTGGTATATTTGATCTTAGTTCTTCTTCTAGTAAGTCTAATTGCCTTAAGTTACTACAAAACACTCTTGCTTTCTGATCTAAAGCATGCGTTTGTGTACTTAATTCAGACATTAACTCTTTTTCTAAACTTGTCATTTCATTATTAATAATAATATTTTTATTATCTTTTTTTCTGTCTTGTTCTTTTCCTGTGCGCTCTACTATAGCATCACCAACCGCCATTAAAATACTACCTAATGATTGGGTAACTACGTGTTCTATTTCCTTTTCAAATTGACCTGAAAAAATTTCATCAAAATCGTTAAAGCTTTGAGGTGCAACATAATAGCTTTCATCACTATGATTAAATCTATTTCTTAAATTCCATTGCATATCATTAAAACGTTTTTGGAATAACCTGTGTGATTCACTATCTTTACTAGATAATCCACCTATTGCTTTATTAACGGCTTCTAACCCTACATCTACTCCTTCAATCGCTATAGATATAATTTGTGGGATCTGTTCGCGTAAACTTCTTGAATATCTTTTTAGTAACTCTTTTTGCTTATTTGTTAGTATTGTTTCTCGACCTGAAACAAATAACTGTTGATCACGTGTTATTTGAATATAGGTTTGGTTTTCTTGTCGTAAACGAACATGAATAGGATCTATGACTACGCCATATTTAAAGCTTACATTACACTCTGCATATACTGATTGTGATATAAGTCCTGTAAGTAATACGGGTAATGCATAGCGTTTCAAAATGAAATTCCTATATTTAAATCTGAGGAGATAATACTAAATAACCTAATGTCGTTATTTTTATGAGCTTATAGACAGTATTCGCTTATAAAAACGTAAATAATTTCAACATTAGGAAACAGTTAACCTGTTATTTGGATAGTATCTATTTATTATCTTTTATCTATAAATCAGTAAATTAAAAAGAATTATTCATAGTTCAGGTTAATTAACTATGAACGATAGGCTCTATATGGACTTTTCTTTCAAAATAAACCATTTTACTTGGACCATATTCGCGTTTAGTTTTATCGTTAAAGTCACCAACATTCATTTGAACACCATGATAAATACGTTCGGTAGCTTCTATATAAACTGCAGTCATGTAAGTTTGCATTTCTGCTTCTACATTCTCTTTTTCAATTAAAATTTCACCCATTATTCCAGCATGAAATTGATAAGTTGAAACGACTTTCTTAAGCATTTCGGGGTTGGCTTTATCTTTAGGTAGAGCTTTGAGTTTATTTGTTGCTACTTTTAGCCCTTGAGTTTTATCTGTTTCAATCTTTAAGCGTTCGTCAATCTCATTTAATTTATTTTTAAAGTCTCTTATTTTTCGATCAAACGTGATTGTTGTTGAGCTGCCGGCGGTAGCGCCTACTGTACCAGCATGTACTGAATTTATAGCGTTAATATAACCTGCAATGAGTTTTCCGTTAGCTTTGTCTTCTGAACCCACCCATAGTTTGTCGTTAACATGAATGATACTATGCATTAATTGGTTTTCTATTCTAAGAATGTTACAAGTAATGTCTGAGTATTGGCAGTATTTAGCATAAACATTGCCTTCCGCTTTAATATTAACGCTCATGGTAATATCAGTAGTAGAAAGATCTTCAACTTCTTGTTTTTTGCCTATAATGCCACCGACAATGGTAATATCGCCACCGGCTTCCAATTGAGCTGATTCTACAAAACCGCCTATGGTAATATCACCTTTGGCGAACACTTTCATGCCTTCGCAAACATCCCCATCAATAATAACACTGCCTTCAAATTTTATATGCCCCGTAGTTACATCAACATTTTTAAGCTTGTATACTTCATCTATTTCCATGCCATTTTCTATAGAACGAGGTAAGCCAATTAAAGTTGAAACGAGAACATTTTTATTTTTAGGGCTTATAACCGTACCTTCACCCGCTTTCATTTTAATATCTTCACCGGGGTTAGGTTCTAGGATGATGCCTGTAACGGTATAACCTTTTATACCAGTAGTAAGGGGGATTACTTGGGCGAGTGGTTCACCAATGCGAACACAAATAATATCACCTAAATCTCTCATATCAACGCTACCGTCATCACGCTCTTTGGGGCGCAATATGCGATCTTGAGCGCATTGTACAAGCTGTTTTATGCGTGCGTTTTTTCCATTGATAGGAGGTTTACCTAAAGCGATGATCCCTTTAATTAGCATACCTTCTTTTTCATTAAGTGACTGCTGGGCTAAATTTACGAGACCTTCTTTAACAAAACCTTTTTTTATTCCAGCCGCTTGTGCAGCTGTCAGAATATCTGTAGGAGAGAGGTTTTTTCCGCCCAATGCAGTAGTGATCTCTGCAAATGCCGTCATATCATCATCATCTATTTTGATTTCAATTGAAGCGTCTTTTCGTTCCAAAACCTGATAGCGTATTTCTCTTCCCGTTTTATCTTGCTGAAGAGGTTTTAATATACTATTAAGTTCAGCAATAGCATTTTTTATGTTACTGCTATTTACTTGCAAGGCTTTGTATTCAGACTTTTCAATTAATTCAAAAATAGTTTGCTCATTAATAATGGTACTATTTTTAATCGGCTGTAAAACCAAGTCGATATTGTTCTTTTTATTTTCAACAAAGTTTACCTGAGTCACGTACTACAATCTCCATGTTCAGTAGTTAGCTATTTTTCTAACTTCTTTATATATAGTTTTCTTGATGGATTTTAATAAATGCTGGTGTTTTAATTTTTGAGTAATCAATTTTGTATTCTTTATTATCTAAAGCTTGAATAAATAGTAGTGTTTTTTCTTCACCAAAACATTCGGATGAACTTATATCTATAACTTCTTGATAGACTTTTTTAGCTTCAGATCTTTTACGAGGAACTTCCCCGTTGTATTCACCTATCCCTCTATTACTAATAATAACAACAGGATGATCTCCATTTATTATCAATAGATCAAATTTTCTGTTTTTGTGGATAATGGTATTTCTTCCACTGGTAATAAAGTTTTTCTCAATCAAAATAAGCCCCTAATTTTATTAACTGGTTTCAGTTTTAAGTCACATTTTATTGCTGATTAGTATATAAAAGTATAAGAAAATATTTTTACCAACAATACCTTAAGTGCGGCCATAAAGTAATAAATAAACTGTTCTAACTCTAAATATATAAAGTTTTAATTTACTAAGCAATTAAATAACAAGAATAACCTGAACATTAAGCCTCTTTAAGTTATAAAGCTATTTTAAATATAAAGGTACAGAGGTACTTTTTAATATAAAACGACGCACTAAATCTAAGGATCTTGCTGCAACCACTTTTTGGAAGTAATTTCGATTACCTTTTATAATAAAATGTTGGGTATTCATTTTGGTTGCATCTCCCCATGCAATCCATACCGTGCCTGTAGGTTTTTCTGTTGTTCCTCCTGTTGGGCCTGCTATACCTGATACGGCTATAGCTATATCAGCATTACTATGTTTAAGTGCTCCTTGTGCCATGGCAATAACTGTTTCTTTACTCACGGCACCATAACTTTCTAATGTTGTTGGTGGAACCGACAGCATTTTAGTTTTCATTTTATTTGAGTAAGTCACATAACCGGCTTCAAATATTTGAGAAGAGCCTGCCAACGCTGTTATTTGGCTTGCAATTAACCCCCCTGTACAAGATTCTGCTGTAGTTATTGTTAATTTGTTATCTAATAATTGCTGAAACACACACATAGGCAAGCTTAAGTCATCGTCTTTTATTTCACCTAATATATGATCATTTAATACCTGATAAACTTTTGTTAGCCATGTTTCTTTTAAAGTGTAAGCTGTTTTTGTATGAGTAGTTAATTTCAGCTCTAAAGTAGGGGAGTTAGCTCTATAGCCTACTTCTATATTTGAAGGTAAATCGGGTAGATGTTCTTCCATTAACATTTGAAGTTTTGATTCACCAATGCCAAAGGTTTGCAATCGCGTGGTATGAAGAAATTCTTGTTTCGGTAATTGACTTTTTAGTTGAGGAAGTATTTCTTCGTTAAGCATTATTTTTAATTCGCTTGGTACTCCGGGCGTGCAAAAAATATCACAATTATTTAGCTTGAGGTGAATACCCACAGCACTACCTGTTCTGTTATTAATAATATTGCAAGTTTCAGGTAATAACGCTTGTTTTAAATTAGCTTTATCAAGGGTTAACTCTCGCTTTTCTGCCCATTGTTGCAGGTGTTTTATAGCTTGTGAATTTTCTTCTAAAGATAAGTTGGCAGCAATTGATAATGCTTCAGAGGTTAGGTCGTCGCTTGTAGGACCTAGCCCGCCATTTATAATAAGTATGTTCGCAATTTCACTCATTACTTTTATTTCATTAACAAGTGCAGGTAAGCTATCAGCTATGGTTACGCGTCGGGTAACATCAATACCCAATTCTTTCAATTGTTTAGCAATATAGGCAGAGTTTGTATCAATAACATCACCGTTTATAAGTTCATTACCCGTAAGTAGTAATTGTAAATTGATGTTAGACATGTGTTGACCTTAAAAAATAATAATAGGGATTATCATAAATACTATCTTGGTGTATTTATACTTTTATCATTGATTTTGTTCTATTAATGTTTATTCAAACGTATCTAATAAACAAGTTTAACGTTAGAATAAATGCAAGGCTTTAGGATAAGGAGTACTTATTATTTTGGCTAAGGTATTTGATCGGAATATGCTTTTAGGGTACTGGTATCGTGGAGATTCGGATCTTCATGGAAACCAAATGACAGAATTTGCCCGTATAGAGCCAGACGGTAGTTTTGAATTTTCATTTATTCAATACAATAAACAAGGAGAAGTCGTTGAAGAAGTTACTGAGTTAGGGGATTGGGGATTAGTAGGTGATATTCACTTTACCATAACAAAAGGTGAACTCATCGATGAAGAACATTACGGTGCTGATATGGCTGATGAAGAAAATTATCAAGCCTATAAAGTGCTGGAATTAGACAGTAGCATTGTAAAATACCAACACATAATTACTGAAGAAGTGTTTATCCTAAGACGTGTTGTTGATAAAATAGCACACTGCTAGTGACAGTTGGTTGAGCTAATAGCGCTGTTACCTATTGTAAGTTAGATTTATGTAAATGTTTTCGTTTGATTTAATGAAAATTATTTACCGCATTTTTTTAAATTTTGAGAGAGCAATGAAAAGAATTAAAGACGCAAGTTTAATCACCGCAATAAAAACTCCTTATAATGCGAAAGGTGAAATAGACCTTGCAACCTATGACTTACTTGTGGCTAAACAACTAGAAGCTGGCGTAGACGGAATTATTGTTGGAGGCACTACTGGCGAAGGTCATTTACTTAGCTGGGAAGAGCATTTAATGCTTATCGCCCATAGTGTTAATCAATACGGTGATCAGTTAATTATTGTTGGCAATACTGGAAGTAATAATACCCGTGAAGCAATAAAAGCAACTAAAAATGGTTTTGCTATGGGGATGCATGCTGCTTTACAAATTAACCCATATTATGGACGTACTTCAGAGAAAGGAGTTTTAGAGCATTTTAAAACGGTTTTAGAAATTGGTCCTGCCTTTATTTACAATGTACCGGGTAGAACAGGACAAGATGTTACTCCTGATATTATTGAACCCTTATCAACGCATAAAAACTTTATTGGTGTAAAAGAATGTACAGGCAATGATCGTATTGCTTATTACGAAAAACAAGGCATTGCTTGTTGGTCGGGTAACGATGATGAAAGTTTTGCGGGTAGACATGAGTTCGGTTCGCATGGTGTAATTTCTGTTACGTCTAATATTATTCCTAAAATTATGCGTACATTAATGGATAAACCTGATCATGCGTTAAACGATAGTGTTAAAAACTTAATGAGCTGGATGTTCTGCGAGCCTAATCCTATTGCATTAAATACGGCTCTTATGATGACCAAAGCGGTTAATCCTGTGTTTAGACTGCCATATCAAGCATTAAACCTTCAGCAAAGAGAAGAAGGCTTAGCGCTTTTAAAAGAGATCGATAGTAGTGATCTTGTTGGCGATGGTTTATCGCTAATGTCTGACGACGACTTTACTTACAGAGCTTAACTTTTATTTAATGCTAAATTGTTAGAGCAGCTAAGGAAGGCCTTAGGTGCTCTGGTAAGCTAAAAGTTTTATGCTCAGGTGTTGTGTTTATTTCACCGAAAGGGCAATCAAACGATAACGAAAATGCACACAGTTGCAGATCAATATTTTTTTTAATCTTCTCTTCAAGCACATCATCTTTTTCTTTAATACCATGTAACCTATCGCCGACAACAGGCATATCGATACTTGCTGAGTGAATACGTATTTGGTGTTTTCTACCCGACTCTATTTTTACGTTAACTAAAGACACATCAATATTTCTATTGTAATCAATACAAGTAAAAGTACTGAGTGCTTTCTTCCCATCCACGTCAATACTAATATTGTCAGGTTGTGAGCGTTGGTTATGATCACCATGAACTAAAATTAGATAATGTTTTTCTAATTGATGATGTTCAAATTTTTGACTAAAAGCTTGTGCCATTTTTTTTGTATGAGCAATAACAATAAGACCCGTTGCCGCTCGGTCTAATCGATGCACAATAAATACAGGACGCTCTGGCTGTAAATGAGTTTGAGCCCAACGTGCTATTGTACAATGGTCGCTCCATTTAGAGCCTTGCGAGAGCATACCGTAAGGTTTGTACCACACACTATAATCGCCCATATCTTCGATTAAGATTGCTTCATTAGGCTCTTGTTTAAGTACACCTTCGTTATAATAAAAATGTAATTCATCACCTTTTTTTAAGGTTTTTTTTAATCGACGAAAACGCTGAGTTGATTTACCTCTGGTTAACCACAAAGCACCTTTAGCTATCGCTTTTTTTATATCTGCAATACTTATGTTACAAACCGCGTCTAATTCAATTAATGCATTGCTCGCCTCAGTAGTAACAATAAGGTGTTTTTCAAAAATAATATTATCAGAAGTGTTCATTGAGTTTTTCAAATAAGTAGAACGAAAATAGTTCAAGCTAAAGTTATAAGGTGTAGTTTATCAAACAAGACAATGACCTGTCGGACTTTTGATAGTAATATACAAAATTAATGAGATGATACTTTTAATTAAATAGCAGGGGTTGTAATGGAACGTGATTTAACACTTTTTCCTCAAGATGATATTGGTGAATACTTATGGGATGCCGTTAATACGGGAAATGATATTACCCAAGAAAGAGAAATTGAATTTACTGTTATTTTTAAGTCGCAAGAGCAAGCACTAAAATTTGGTCATTTATTATTAGAAAACAATCAAAAATTGTCTTTATGTCCGTTTGATGAAAATGCTGATTATCCCTGGGAAGTTACCGCTTATCCGTTTATTGGTGCTTCGTATGAAAATATTACGGCTTACCGCCATTTGTTAACTGAAAGCTCAGCGCCTTTTGAAGGTGTGTTTGATGGTTTTTATTTTCCAGTAAATTAGTTCCTTTCTATAAGCTAAAGAGCACTATGATTGATATTAAAAAATTTGATGGCATCAAAAAAACGAGTGCTAAATCATTTAATAACCAAAAAGCGTTAATAAAAAAAGTTATGGCGGGAAGTGTTATTACTTGCGAAACCTGCGGTACGCCAATAAAGCTTGTATTACCTGAGCAATCTAAAACACCAGGGCTATATTGTACTAAAGGCTGTACCGATATTGCTTTAGATTTTGAGCTTTAGTTATACCCGTAACCTTCAAGATTCTGAAATACGCACCTTGATTGATAATGGGGATATTATATCAGTCAAACATCTTCAAATTATATTTTGACGTGCCAACTAAATTATAATAAATAACCTGAACTTGGGCTAAAATAAGCATGTCAATGCTATAATTTTTGAGTGAATCAAGGCTTATAGCATTGATAATAAAATATGTGTTTATCTCGAGTTCAGGTTAAATATTTTATTCTTCTACCAATGTAACCATTATATCATCAACATAAAAGTCAACAGCTATATCATTTGCTTCAACATAAATTGCAGCAGAATTTTCTGTAGTTGTTATTGTATGCGTGTAAGTACCTGATAGTTTCACCCAATTACCTGCACTTACTGTTGTAAGAGTAGTAAGTTCAAGGTAGTCAGTCTTTTCAGTTATAGTCCCATCGGTATCTACATCGTGTTTTATTTCTAGAGTTAGCTTCATTCCAGGTGTATGAGTACTCGTATCATCAGATAACTTTACCCATGCAGAAACGCTATAAGTTTCATTAGCCGTGAATAAGCCCTTAACATCTTTTTGTATACCTTGCCAAGTAGCCGTACGTCCTACAACTAAAGCGCTATTATTACCAGCGTGTACTTCGGTAGTTTCTAAACTTACTGTTGCATCACCACGGGCTAACCATGAACCAAGTCCAGCTTCAAAGTTACCATTTGTTAACAATTCGTTTGAAGCATCCGGAGTTTCAACTTCTCCAAAGTACTCTACTAATGCATCAGCGAAACCTTGTAATGCTGGTTTTGGTGTATAGTCATTGAAGAATAATAATGGCCATTCGGTAGTAGGTTCAGGCCAGGTTTGTAACCAGCTATCTCCATCAATTACTCCCCAAATAGTGATGCCACCACGTTGATCTTCAGGAACTACATCTAGGTATGCTTCAACAATATCATGATAATACTGCTTTTGTTCATCAGCTCTTTCACTTGTAAGGTAAGTTAATTTTGCTCCACCTTCATTGTTCATACGAACATCCAGCTCAGTTATTTTTACTTTTAGACCAAGATCTACGACTTTCTGTAGCTGTGCTCTTATTGTTGTAATATTAGGACTGTTAACTGAAATATGAGACTGGAAACCTATGCCATCAATCGGTACGCCATCAGCTTGAAAATCAGTAACCATATCAATAACAGCATCTAATTTAGTAGCATTCCAGATCAGGTTGTAATCGTTGTAGTATAAGTCAGCATCTGGATCTGCTGCTCTTGCTGCTGTAAATGCTCTTGGTATAAATTCAGTACCAATGTTTTCGTACCAAACAGATGCATCGGCGCCATCAGTAGTCGTTTTTGCACCACGGTATTCACCATTTTCCATAAAGGCTTCATTAACAACATCCCAGCTAGTCACTGTATCGTTATCACCTTCTTCTTCAAAATGAGTGGCTATTTGTGTTACATGATTTTCCATCATGGTTATCCAGTCAGCTTTCTCACCTTCGAAACTTTGCATCCAACCCGCTATTTGTGAATGCCATACAAAAACATGACCGTGTACAGTGAGTGAATTGTCTTTAGCATAGTTAACAAGTTCATCGGCATCATCATAGAAAAACTCGCCTTGAGTTGGTTGTAAATAGGTAGGCTTCATAATGTTTTCAGCAGATAACTGATTAAAGTGTAGTTCAATAACCGTTTGCACTTCAGGTCTGTCGATTATGCTGTTAGCAAAACCACCCGCTGGAACCGCTACACCAATGTTAAAATCAGGCGATATTACTTTTAAACTGTGTGCTGTAACTGCGCTGTATTCTACATCCGGAATTTCTTCAACCGGTGCATCAGGTAGTAGAATGCCTGAAAATTCATCTAGGTATATAGACTTGCCAATATTCTCTTCTTTTGAAAAATGAATAGCTAATCTAATCAAGGAGTCTGCTTCAGCAGTAGCCGCTGTTAGCGTGATTTTTTGCCACTCACCTGTTAGCGTTTCTTTTATTAGAGCGAGTTGACCATAGGCAGGAGCTGGTGTTTGAACCCAAAAGTCAGCACTTGCTCCTTCTTCACCTTTAACCCAAACACTAAATTCGTATACTTTACCCCCAACAACAGGAATATCTTCATAAGCTGCTTCAATTGCCCATGGGTTTGCCCCTAAAGCCTCGACAACAACTTCAATTGCCTTTGTTCCTTTATAACTATTAACACCTTCTGTTGACTCGATTACTTCAATGGTAGAAATAGCACCGTCTTCTTGAGAAGGTCTTAACACCCAGTTGCCTAATGGTGACATTTGGCCGGCAGAATCTTCTTCAAATCCACCATTAGTTATGTCAGCCATTTCTGGTTCTTCTGGTACTTCAGGTGTTTCTGGCACTTCAGGTGTTTCAGGAGTCTCTGGAACCTCCGGAGTTTCTGGCACTTTAGGATCTGTATCACTCCCCATACATGCAGTTAATAGAGACATAATGGTCACTATTCCTGCCACTTTAACTAAGGTTTTATTCATTTTTATATTTTCCTATGTTTAAAAGAAGAAAAAATGAGTCTGCGTACTAAAAGCCATCGAGACTTTATTCTAAGGCTTACTTTTATTTATATTGTGTTAAGCCTAGAAATACTTTTATAAAACCAAGTAAATCGGTATTAAAAAAAGTTAGCGTTATCATTTGTTCTTGAGCACTATTACATGTGTATTTTGTTTATGTCAATATGGTTTTTATTTAATGTAGATCAATGTTATTGGTGTTTTATTGTTTATCTCTTTGTGTGGTAAAGGTTTATGGTCATTTTTACATTATCTGAGGTATGCAAGATATTTTGATTTGTTTGTTAGCGTTATCATTTAAAAAGGGGGCTGGGACGTTGCAGGCATAAATAGATTGATGAAAATTTTGATGATTGTTTAAGCGGGATTTGTCTTTCTATCTCGAAGAGATTTTTGTATTAACATTGTTGAAATTAGAGTGGGTAATAAAAAAGGGCACAAAATGCACCCTTTACTTTATATAAGAATTTGTATTACAACGTACCGGTATTTAACCAATAAATTTACGAGCGTTACGGAACATTCTTACCCATGGCGAATCTTCTTGCCATTCGTCAGGGTGCCATGAGTTGGCTACGGTTCTAAATACACGTTCAGGATGTGGCATCATAATCGTTACACGACCATCAGTTGTTGTAAGAGATGTAATACCATCTGGTGAGCCGTTAGGGTTTGCAGGGTATGTTTCAGTTACTTGACCGTAGTTGTCTACATAACGAATAGATACAGTGCCTGATTGGTTAGCTGCATCGATTGCTTCGTCTGAACTAAACTCTGTTCTACCTTCACCGTGAGAAACAGCGATCGGCATTCTTGAACCTTCCATGCCTTTAAAGAAGATTGAAGGGCTTTCTTGAATCTCAACTAGGCTGAAACGTGCTTCGAAACGCTCTGATTTGTTTTGCACAAAACGTGGCCATGCTTCAGAGCCTGGGATAATTTCTTTAAGGTTAGATAACATCTGACAACCATTACACACACCTAAACTGAATGTGTCTTCACGGTGGAAGAATGTTTTAAACATTTCACGTGCGTTAGCGTTGAATAAAATTGATTTTGCCCAACCTTCACCAGCACCTAAAACATCACCGTAAGAGAAACCACCACAAGCGACTAAACCGTTAAAGTCAGCTAAGTCAGTTCTACCTGCTAAAATGTCAGACATATGAACATCAATAGCTACAAAACCAGCACGGTCAAATGAAGCAGCCATCTCAACATGAGAGTTAACACCTTGCTCACGTAAAATAGCAATCTTAGGGTTGGTGTTATTAATAGCATCTTTCGCGATTAAGTCTGCAACAATATCTTCATTAATATCAAACGTTAGCTCAGCGTTTAAGCCTGGATCTTCAGTATCAAATTTAACGTCATGTTCTTGCTGAGCACATTCAGGGTTATCACGTAGTGACTGCATCTTGAATGTGGTTTGTGCCCAAAGTGTACGGTAGTAAGTACGAGTGTTAGCTAATACTTCTTCACCATTACGAGTAAAGCGAATGGTATCTTCATTGTTCAAAGTACCAATAGCGTTACAACAATCGGCAATATTATGCTCTGCAAATACAGCGTAAACTGCGTCTAAATCACTTTCGCGTACTTGAATGACTGCACCTAACTCTTCGTTAAATAGTATTTCTAAGTCACTACCTTTCAGTGTAGATAAGTCGATATCTACACCGGTGTGACCAGCAAATGCCATTTCAGCAACAGTGGTAAATAAACCGCCGTCAGATCTATCGTGATAAGCGATTAATTTTTGTTGAGCTACTAATGCTTGAATAGCATTAAAAAAGCCTTTTAATGCTTCTGGGTTATCTACATCTGGTGTTTCAGTACCAAGTTGTTTATAAACTTGTGCTAAACATGAACCACCTAAACGATTTTTACCTTGCGATAAATCAATTGCGATAAGGGCTGTTTCACCTAAATCAGTACGTAATTGTGGGGTTACTGTTTTACGAATATCTTCAACAACACCAAAGGCTGTAATAATTAGAGATAAAGGTGAAGTAACCGACATTTGTTCGCCGTTCTCTTCCCCTTCTTTTGTCCAAGTGGTTTTCATCGACATTGAGTCTTTCCCCACTGGAATTGTTAATCCTAATGCCGGACATAACTCTTCACCAATGGCTTTAACTGCTTCGTATAAACCAGCATCTTCACCAGGGTGACCCGCTGGTGACATCCAGTTTGCAGAAAGTTTAATACGGTTTAAATCGCCTATATCAGCACAAGCAATGTTAGTTAACGATTCAGCTACAGCTAAACGAGCAGACGCTCCAAAGTTTAATAAAGCAACGGGTGTACGTTCACCTAACGACATAGCTTCACCGTGGTAAGAATCAAGAGCAGATGCAGTTACACCACAGTCAGCTACTGGTACTTGCCAAGGACCAACCATTTGATCTCTGTTAACCATACCGGTTACCGATCTATCACCAATGGTAATAAGGAAAGTTTTTTCAGCAACCGTTGGTAACGTTAAAATACGCTGTGCTGCATCTTCAAGAGTAATATTATCTAATGCGAGTTCGTCACCAGCAGCAGTGGCTGATTTAACATCTCTAATAATTTTAGGGGTTTTACCTAAAAGTACGTCTAGTGGTAAATCGATAGGAGTTTTTAAGTTATCAACATCAGCAAAGTGTGAGTCAGTAACCGTTAAATGTTCTTCTTCTGTTGCTCTACCTACTACGGCAAATGGCGCACGTTCACGTTCACAAATTTTTGTAAATTGCTCTAACTGCTCATCAGAAACGGCTAATACATAACGTTCTTGTGATTCATTACACCAAATTTCATGAGGTGCCATACTGCGTTCGTCGTTTGGTACATTACGTAATTCAAATACACCGCCACGACCACCATCAGAAACTAATTCAGGAAATGCGTTAGATAAACCACCCGCGCCAACATCATGAATAAATAAAATTGGGTTTGCATCACCTAACTGCCAACATTTATCGATGACTTCTTGGCAGCGACGTTCCATTTCTGGGTTTTCACGTTGAACTGAAGCAAAGTCTAAGTTTTCAGCTGACTGACCTGAAGCCATTGAAGAAGCAGCACCACCACCTAAACCAATGTTCATTGCTGGACCACCTAACGCGATTAAGTTAGCACCAACAACAATGTCACCTTTTTGTACATGTTCATCACGAATATTACCTAAACCACCGGCAAGCATAATAGGTTTGTGATAACCACGAACTTCTTTACCGTTAAAAGAATTAACTTCTTCTTCGTAAGTACGGAAGTAACCTAAAATAGCAGGGCGACCAAATTCGTTGTTAAATGCAGCACCACCTAATGGTCCTTCAAGCATAATGTCTAATGCAGAAACGATACGCGATGGTTTACCAAAATCTGTTTCCCAAGGCTGTTCAAAGTTAGGAATACGTAAGTTTGAAACTGAAAAACCCACTAAACCCGCTTTCGGTTTTGAACCAACACCGGTAGCACCTTCATCACGAATTTCACCACCACTACCCGTAGCTGCACCTGGGTATGGAGAAATAGCGGTAGGGTGGTTGTGCGTTTCAACCTTCATTAAAATTTGAATGTCTTCATGGTTATAACCATATTCATTCGTTACTGGGTTAGGGAAGAAGCGTCCGCCTTTATTACCCACCATAACCGCAGCGTTATCTTTATAAGCGCTTAGTACGTAATCAGCATTAAGTTCGTGAGTATTACGGATCATTTTGAACAATGATTTTGGCTGTTTTACGCCATCGATTGTCCAATCTGCATTGAATATTTTATGACGACAATGTTCAGAGTTTGCTTGAGCAAACATGTAAAGTTCGATGTCGTTAGGATTACGACCTAATTTAGTAAAGTTTTCAAATAAGTAATTAACTTCATCTTCAGCAAGCGCTAAACCTAAGTTAATGTTTGCAGCAACTAATGCACCTTTACCGCCGTTCATTATATCGATTGATGTTAACTCACCTGGCTCAGCTGATGCGAAAAGTGAAGTTGCTTGACTCATTTCTGAAAATACAGCTTCCATCATACGATCATGAATTAAGTTATTTAACTGAGCTTGTTGTTCGTTTGATAATTCTTCAGTTTGAATGTAGTAAGCAATACCACGTTCTAAGCGAATAACTTTGTTTAAACCACAGTTATGTGCGATATCTGTTGATTTAGATGACCACGGTGAAATAGTGCCCGGACGAGGTGTAATTAATACAAAATCACCTGCGGGTTCATGTGTTTCAATAGTTGGCCCGTATTTAAGCAGCTGTTGTAAAACGTGCGACTCTTCGCTAGTAAGTTCTTCAGATATATGAGCAAAGTGAGTGTATTCTGCATAAATATCAGTAACAGGAAGTGATAGCTCAGCACATTGGATAAGTAATTTTTTTACTTTAAATTCAGAGAGTGCAGGAGCCCCGCGAAGGGTTTTCATCAACATCGACATAGTCTATTTCACCGGGTTAGATTAATAAGGAAAAAAGCGCGCGTAGTATATACCTAATTCATTTTAAGATACAGCAATCAGTGTGACTTTAACGGTGAAAATCTTCTACTTATTCATGCTTAACTTGTTTGAAAATAAATATAGAAAATACATGCTTATTTTTTAATATAATCAAAAGGTAAAGTTAATTATATAGGGATTAAATTAAAAAGTTCTTTGCGAAATAGAGTAAATAACGACACAATAAGCGTTATGAACAACATACTACGAAAACTTTCAGATAATATATTATATACAATAAAGTTTATTTTATTGTTAGGTGTTTTTATATCTGGATGCCAACCTGTTAATCAAGTTTCTGGTCTGCAAAGAATTATAGATCGTGGCTACGTGACGGTAGGTACTTTATACGGACCTACTAGTTATTACATTGAAGCTGAAGGGCCAACAGGTTTTGAATACGAACTTGCTAAAACTTATGCTGATTATTTAGGCGTGAAGCTTGTTGTGGTACCTGCCTATCATATAGATGACTTATTCCCTAAATTAGACTCTGGCGACGTTGATTTTTTAGCAGCAGGGTTAGCAGTAACGTCTAAACGTTTAGAGCAATATAGTGTCGCACCAACTTACGATAAAGTTAGCCAAAAACTTGTTTTTAAACAAGGGAAAGAAAGACCTAGAAGATTAGATGCCCTTAACGGAAAATTGGTTGTAACTGCTAGAACCAGCCATGCAGAAAATTTAGCTAAATTAAAACGCAGTAATAATGACTTAGTATGGGAAGAAAGCTCTGAGCTTGATGCTGAAGAACTTTTATTAAAAGTATTAGAAGAAGAAATCGATTATACGGTTATAGACAGTAATGCGCTTGCAATCAGTCGTCGATATTATCCAGAAATAAGTATTGGATTTACTATAAAAGAAGAAGAGCAATTAGCTTGGCTAGTAAATAAACAAAATGATACCTCTATATTATCTAGCTTAGTTGAATTTTTTGGACAAGTTCATCATGACGGTTCTTTGTTGGCTTTAGATGATAAATATTATGGTCATATTGAACAGTTCAATTATGTTGATACGCGTATGTTTATCAAAGCGATTGAAGAAAAATTACCAAAATATCAACCTATATTTGAAAAATATGGTCAAGAGGTTGATTGGAAGTTGTTAGCAGCAATAAGCTATCAAGAGTCTCATTGGAATCCTAACGCTCGTTCGCATACCGGCGTTAGGGGGATGATGATGTTAACTTTACCCACCGCCAAGCAAATGGGGATTAAAAGTCGACTTGACGTAGAACAAAGTATTAGTGGCGGTGCCAAGTACATTAAGCGTATGATTGAAAAAATGCCTGAACGTATTCCATATCCTGATCGTTTATGGTTTGCTCTAGCTTCATATAATGTTGGTTTTGGTCATTTAAATGATGCGCGCATTATTACTCAACGACAAGGTGGAGACCCCGATCGTTGGGTAGAAGTAAAATCCCGCTTACCTTTATTAAAACAAAAGAAATATTATAAAAAAACCAAGTATGGGTACGCGCGTGGCGATGAGCCTGTAAATTACGTTGAGAACATTCGACGTTATTACGATACGTTAGAATGGATGGATCAACAAAGTATTGATGAAGAAGATGTTATTGTTGAAGATGCACCTATTGAAGCTTTATCTGTAGAGCCTAAAGAAGCAACATCTCTTGAAAATGATGAAAAAACTGAATATTCCCCTTTAGCTGAACCTGTTAGCTCTTAAATTTACCTCCGAATATAAATAAATTGTTTGTTGTCATATTTTATTCATATTATATAAGCATAATGATATTTAAAAAGGAGATACGTAATGTCATTTAATACAAGAAAACGTTTAGTTAGCTGCCAAAGAAGAAGACAGTTAAATCGTCAAAAAAGTAAAACAATGGGTCGACGTCAGTCACAATTTATACAAGAAACTATTTTGTTAGAAGAAAAGAGTAATTAATTACAACAACTAATTGAATATTTTTAAGGATAAAAATAGATCTATTTATTCATGCAATGGCTATAATTTTTTAGTCTATTATTAAGAATATTGTTTTTTGTGGTAAAAGTAGTGGATAATGCGCCTCCTTAAATGTGGAGATTATCATGCGGTATGCACTAGGTATTGAATACGACGGCAGTAAATACTGTGGTTGGCAACGCCAAAATAATGGTATTGGTGTTCAGCAAAGGGTTGAAGAAGCTTTATCTAAAATAGCTAACGAACCTATCGAAGTTATTTGTGCTGGGCGAACCGATACAGGCGTTAATGCAACGAATCAAGTTGTTCATTTTGATACTGATCAAATTCGTAAAGACGTTGCGTGGACGCTTGGCGTTAATACACACCTTCCTTCCGATATAGCGATTTCTTGGGTTAAACCTGTAAGTGATGAATTTCATGCTAGGTTTAGTGCAACAGCCAGACGTTATCGCTATGTTATTTATAATTCAAGATTACGTTCCGCTATTCTTAGTCATGGCATTAGTTTTTGTCATCAGCCATTAGATGAAAATTTGATGCATCAAGCTGCCCAGTTATTATTAGGGCGTCATGATTTTACTTCTTATAGAACGGTTCATTGTCAATCTCACTCTGCTATAAGAACTTTATATCACTGTAATGTAAGTCGTTTTAATAATTATCTCGTTATAGATGTAAAAGGTAATGCTTTTTTACATCATATGGTGAGAAACATTGCTGGTTCATTAATGGAAGTAGGACAAGGTGATCGTCCAGTTTCATGGATCAAGGAAGTACTAGAGGCCAAAAATAGATGTGTTGCTGGAATGACAGCAGCTTCTGCTGGACTCTATTTTGTTGATGTTGATTATCCTGAAGAGTTTGATATTCCGAAGCGAGATTTAGGACCACTGTTTTTAACTTAAAGAAAAAACTACGCGAATAGCGTAACTTTTAGTATTAAAAATAGTGTAAAATATGTTTTAATTATGGGTTATATTAGATTATTACTATGTGTTTGATTGTTTTGATGGTTTTTTAATCGTTTCAATCATCTTCCCTTATGCAATAGGCAAAATTTAAATTATGAGCTGGATAGAAAAAATTCTCCCAAAAGCCAAATCTAAGGCTACACAAAAACGCGGTGTTCCAGAAGGTGTTTGGAGCAAATGTACTGAATGTAATGCGGTACTATACAAAGTTGAACTAGATCGCCAAATGTCGGTTTGTCCTAAATGTGACCACCATATGCGTATCAGTGCGAGAAAACGTATTGATGGATTTTTAGATCCGGATGGTAGAATTGAGCTAGGCGAAGAGTTTGAAGCACAAGATATTTTAAAGTTTAAAGACTCTAAAAAATACAAAGATCGTATCAGTGCAGCACAAAAAGCTACAGGCGAAAAAGATGCTTTAGTTGTGATGAAAGGTGAGCTAATGGGCGCCCCAATTGTTGTAGCTGCATTTGAGTTTGCCTTTTTAGGTGGTTCAATGGCGTCAGTTGTTGGAGCTCGTTTTGTTAAAGGCGTTGAATATTGTTTAGAGCATAACTTACCGTTTGTTTGTTTTTCAGCAAGTGGCGGAGCACGTATGCAAGAAGCCTTATTCTCATTGATGCAAATGGCAAAAACAAGTGCTGCCTTAGCTAAAATGAGCGAAAAAGGTTTACCATATGTGTCAGTACTTACTGACCCTACAATGGGTGGAGTATCAGCTAGTTTAGCTATGTTAGGTGATATTAACGTTGCTGAACCTAAAGCATTAATTGGTTTTGCTGGTCCGCGTGTTATTGAACAAACTGTACGTGAAAAACTACCTGAAGGCTTTCAACGCAGCGAGTTTTTGAAAGAAAAAGGTGCTATTGATTTAATTGTAGATCGCAGAGAAATGCGCTCTACATTAGCGCGTATGTTAGCTAAGTTTATGGGGTATGATAGCCCTAAAGCTTCTTAGGTAAGACTTTTACTAAGTTTTTTAGCAAGGTTTAGTATTTTTACATGACAAAAAATTTATCAAGCCACTCATTAGGGTCATCCCTTGATGAGTGGCTTTCTTATATTGAAAGTATTCATTTTACCGAAATTGATATGGGATTAACCCGTATTAAACAAGTAGCTGAACGCTTATCTATTGATTTAACTTCTTCCAAAGTTATTACCGTGGCAGGAACCAACGGTAAAGGTACTACGTGCGCCTTTATAGAAAACTATTTATCAAGCGAGGAATACTCTGTCGCAGTATATTCTTCACCTCATATTGAAAAATTTAATGAAAGATTGCGTCTAAATAAAATAGATGTAGAAGATCAGCTGTTAATCAACGCATTTTATAAAATTGAGCAAGCACGCTTAGATATTTCATTAAGCTATTATGAGTATACAACTTTAGCCGCTCTTATCGTTGTTAGTGAACTAAAGCCTAATTACCTTATTTTAGAAGTGGGGTTAGGGGGGCGATTAGATGCAACAAATATTGTTGATTGTGATGTAGCTGTTGTAACAACTGTTGATCTTGATCATCAAGCCTTTTTAGGAGATACCAGAGAAAAAATTGGTTTTGAAAAAGCGGGTATCATGCGTGAAAACACATATGCCGTTGTTGGCGATCTTGCTCCCCCTCAATCAGTGTTAAAATATGCAGAAACTATAAATGCAAAATTATTATGTAGAGAACAGCACTTTTCTTTAATCCAGCACGAAAAAAATTGGTCTTTTTCATTAAATCATAAAATTTATGAAAAGCTCAATGTACCTTATATTCCAATTGACAACGTAGCAACAGCGCTTACTGTACTCTCTTTGTTAGAAGTACCTATTAGTAGTGCTAAAATTAATACGGTGATTAACTTAACTAAAGTGGCTGGACGTACTGAACTTTTTGTTAAAAATTGTGATGTATTACTTGATGTGGGCCATAATCCACAAGCAGCAAGGTATTTAGCTAACTACCTAAAAAATATGAATTATAATAAAATATTTGCTGTAGTTGGAATGTTAGCAGACAAAGATATTACTAACGCATTGTCACCTTTAATTGAATATGTAGACGCTTGGTATTTAGGTAGTTTACATGTCAACAGAGGTGCTAAGGCGCAACAGTTATCAGAAAAATTAAACGTTTTGAATGAGTCGGTTAATTGCTTTGACAATGTGACTCAAGCCTTTAAAATGGCTAGTTCTGTAGCGGGAGCAAAAGATCTTATCCTAGTATATGGATCATTCTACACTGTAGCAGAAATAAGGCGACTACTTGTTTAGCGGTAAGTTATTTAGTGGTAAAGTTGTTTAGTAGTAAAGCTTAAATTATAAGCTAATATTAGGAGTTTAGTTTGTCTACACCTTTTCAAAACCGAATAGTTGGAACTGTTATTGTTGCGGCTGTAGCGATTATATTTTTACCTGATTTCCTTGATGGAAACAAAAAGAAATACAATGCTGAGTTTGAAAATATCCCTCAAGCACCTAAAATTGAACTTAATACTGAAATTAAGTCTTTCCCTAGTGATAAATTAAAAAGTATTGAACCTAAAGAAGAAGAGGTAGTTGAAGTAGAGCAAGATAATATACTTCAACTCGCTTCAGATGAAAGTAACACGAGTGCCTCTAAAGAAAAGGTTACTGAACAATCGTCTGTTGCATCTTCTGATACTGTTAAAATTAATTCATTAGAAAAACCCGCATCATTAGGCGCAGATACAACTCAAAAAGCTGAACCCGATAGTAAAAATACCACTAGGGTAAGCCTACCTGAAAAAATTAACGTGAAAGAAACTTGGGTCATTCAATTAGGAAGTTTTAGACATAAAAAGAATGTATCAGAGCTTATAGAAAAATTAAAATATCATGGCTACACAACATTCACACGGCCAATAAAAACTAAAAATGGTACGTTAACTAAAGTGTTTGTAGGGCCTGATATCAATAAAGCTTCTTTGGAAAGTAAAATAAAACCACTTAAAACATTAACCCATGTAGAAGGTAAAGTTACACGCTTTTATCCTACTAAATAATAAAAATAATAGCTTTAATTGGTTAGCATCTGGTAGAATGCGCGCCTCTAATCAATGAGAACATTCAAATGATGATTTGGGTAGATTATGCCATATTGGCAATAATAGGCATTTCAACACTAGTAAGTTTAGTACGTGGCTTTGTTAAAGAAGCGATTTCAGTTGTAATTTGGATCGGCGCCTTTTTTATCGCGAGTACTTTTTATAGTGACTTAGCGGTCTTCTTTACAAATATCTCAGATCAATTCCTTCGAAATGCAGCGGCAATTACCGTACTGTTTGTTTCTACTCTTATTATAGGTGCGTTAGTTAATTATATTATTGGGCAACTTGTTAATAAAACAGGTCTTTCTGGTACGGATCGCGTATTAGGTTTAGCTTTTGGTGCACTACGAGGTGTATTAATTGTTAGTGCTATATTATTTCTATTAGATGCATTTACACCTGCGCCATCAACCGTATGGTGGCAGAACTCATTGCTTATCCCCGAATTTAAATTGATTGTTGTTTGGTTTTTTGAATACCTTAAACAGTCATCTAGTTTTTTAATACAATCTTAGGTCTGCGGAGAATAATTTCATGTGTGGTATTGTTGGCATAGTTGGTAAAAGTAACGTAAGTCAATTAATCTATGACGGATTAACAGTGCTTCAACACCGAGGTCAAGATGCGGCAGGTATCGTCACCATTAGTGATAATACCTTTAGAATGCGTAAAGCTAATGGCTTAGTGAAAGATGTATTTCACACTCGTCATATGTTGAGGCTCCAGGGTACTATTGGTATTGGGCATATTAGATACCCAACTGCAGGTTCATCTAGCTCTTCTGAAGCACAACCTTTTTATGCTAATTCACCTTTTGGTATTTCGCTAGCGCATAACGGTAATTTAACTAACGCTGATGAGTTAAAGAAATGGCTGAATCTTAATGCTCGACGTCATGTAAATACAACGTCGGACTCTGAATTATTATTGAATATTTTGGCTCATGAGCTTCAATGTACAAGTAATTTAGAACTGACACCGGATGATTTTTTTAATGCGATTAGTAATGTACATAAACGCGTTAGAGGTGCATATGCAACGGTGGCGCTAATTATAGGGCATGGAATGATAGCGTTTCGTGACCCAAACGGTATTCGTCCACTTGTTTTTGGTAAAAGAGAAACAGAAACAGGTTTAGAGTATATGGTAGCGTCAGAATCTGTTGCATTAGATGCTTGTGGTTATGAGTTTGTAAGAGATGTTGCTCCAGGTGAAGCGATTTATTTTACAGAGTCAGGTGAATTATATAGCCAGCAATGTGCTGAAGCTCCGCAATATTGTCCATGTATATTTGAATACGTTTATTTTGCTCGTCCAGATTCGACTATCGATAAGATATCAGTTTATGCGTCACGAATTGAAATGGGTAAAAAATTAGGCGAGAAAATAGCCAAAGAATGGGAGGATTTAGACATAGATGTTGTTATTCCTATTCCTGAAACTTCATGTGATACTGCGCTAGAAATAGCTCATCAGTTAAATGTTCCATATCGCCAAGGCTTTGTAAAGAATAGATATATTGGCCGTACTTTTATTATGCCTGGACAAGAGCAACGGAAAAAATCTGTTCGTCAAAAACTGAATGCCATTGGCGCAGAGTTTAAAAATAAAAATGTTCTATTAGTTGATGACTCAATTGTTCGAGGCACAACATCTGGTCAAATAATTGAAATGGCTAGAGCTTCAGGAGCTAAGAAGGTTTACTTTGCCTCAGCGGCACCAGAAGTGCGTTTTCCTAATGTTTATGGTATTGATATGCCAAGTGCTAATGAGCTAATTGCACATGGCCGTGAATTAGATGATATTTGTGATTTAATTGGTGCCGATAAACTTATATTCCAATCAATTGAAGACTTAGTTTCTGCAGTAAATGTAGCGAACCCTGAAATCAAAATGTTTGATACATCAGTGTTCAATGGTCAGTATATTACTAAAGATATCAACCAATCTTATTTAGATAAGCTAGATGCATTACGAAACAATGAATCAAAAGAAAACTCAGATAGAAATGCAGAATCTATTATTGATATGTACAACGAAGGTGCTGAATAATTTGTAATTACATTCGTTCTATTTGATTGGATAAATATTTAAAGCATAGAAAAAAGGCACCTTAGGTGCCTTTTTTCTGTTTGGTTTTCATTTTTAATTAAATATATGTAAAAACTCAGGCCCTAAACCTACACCAAAAAGAATGATCATTGCGGCTAATAAACCTACCAGTAATACTAAGCCACAAGTTACAACAGAGCTTGCATATATAAAGCCTTCTTCTTCAGGAATATTCATCATAATAGGGACACCTGAATATAAAAGATAAACTGAATAAGACATTGCGGCAATACAAGCGAGTACCACAAACCAAAGAACAGGGTAAAGCGCTACAATACCGACCATAAGCAAAGGTGTTGCTGTATACGCAGCAAGCTCTAAAGATTGCGTAAAATCGGGTGACGAATCAAAAGTTCTAGCCATCCAGTGAATTAAATAAGCCAATGCCGCTACACCAATTATTAACGTTAAATAAAAAATTACGGTCATAACAATAGCGTTGGTGTTTGTTAGCTTTATTGGTTCCCCTACTCCAATTGTCCAGCCAATATGAGCCGCTGCAAAGTAACCGCAGATTGCAGGAATTAAAGCGATGGTACAAATGTGAACTAAGCTATAAAGTAAGCTTTCGTGGCGTTTCTCGATTACTTGCCATTCTTCTTTAGGGTGGGTATACAAGCCCCATATATGATTTAATATCATTGTAATCTCCTTCCACGTTTCCGAACAAAGGACAACATAACGCAATGTCGGTTAGTTTTGTTTAAATTATTATCTAGTTATTATTATTAAGTCTTACATATCTATTTATGTAAGATAGTCGTTCAAAGGTCAAGAAATGTTAATAAAATAATCAAAAAAGAGTGGTTTTATCGTCAATTAATCTAAAAATGATAGAGGTTATTACTTTTTAACTGATTTTTATTCGAACAATATTCATGACTTCTATTTCAAATCCTGCAACTTTTTCGTTAGATACGTAATAGGTAACATTAACTCTATTATTCACTAAAGATTTATAGAGTTTCTTACGTTTATATTTAAAAGGAACGTCTATATTTTCAAACATAACCGTATTAATAAACCATTCGTTTTCTTCACGTTGTACATGTGAAGTTACCTTGAGGTTATCTGTATGAATGAGTTCTTGATGTTTTTTTATTAATTTGTCACTGTCAGATTTCATTGTTAATAAGTTTGTTATACATAAATTGATATTTTCCTAGTATCTCAATAAATAGGCTTTTAAAATAGAGCAATTCATCAATATTGTTATTCACTATGACCTACTCTCATTTGTTATCACCTATTAATAATTTTTTAAACATTGAAACGCCACAAGTGTGGATTGATGAAGCAATAAAAGTTGAAAACTTAGAAGTCATATTAATAGATCATTTGATTTGTGAGTTAAAAGCCGCTCAATCAGCTATGTTTTTAATTCGTAAATATGCAGTAGATAAAAAAAGTGGTGATGCGCTACTTGAGTGGTTACAGCCATTTGAGCAGTTTATTTATAAAAGAGAGGGTAATTGGCGCGACCTTGCTGTTAAAAATAAACTTACAAAATCGGTTATTCCTAAATCTGATTCACCTTATGGACAAGATTTAATTGATAAAATGGTGTTATTGATAAAAGAAGAGCTTCACCATTTTTATCAAGTATTAGAAATGATGGATCATTACGGTATTGAATATAAAAGCATAACACCATCTCGTTACGCTAAAGGTATGTTGAAACACGTTAAAACACATGAGCCAGATACGCTAATTGATAAGTTGATTTGTGGGGCATATATTGAAGCTAGATCGTGTGAGCGCTTTGCTAAACTAGCTCCTTACGTAGATAAACGATTAGGAGATTTTTATATTTCTCTTTTAAGATCTGAAGCACGCCACTATCAAGATTATTTAGAATTGGCCCAGTCAATATCTCCGGTAGATATCACTGCAAAGGTTGAGTATTTTGGAAAAGTTGAAGCTGATTTGATATCTAGCCCTGATACTGATTTTAAGTTTCATAGTGGAATATCTAGTATAAAAACTACGTAATTATTTAAAAATAGTATTCAATAGTGTTTTTGTTGTAGGGGTAACTTTTAACCAAGCACCTTGTTCATACCAATCACCTAACACTATTCTTTGAGCTGGGTTATTATTCGCTATTAATTCATGTATGTTGGGTCGATGGGTGTGACCATGGATCATTAATTGGCAGTTGTATTCTTCTAAATCTTTAATAACTTCAGATTCAGTTACATCCATAATATCAAGTGACTTTGTTTGTTGTGCTTGTTTACTTTTTTCTCTGTAATTATCAGCAATTTTCTTTCTTAACCATAACGGTAGGCTTTTCATAAAACCTTGCCACCACCAACTACGCGATTTTTTTCTAAATTTTTGATAATCAACATCACGCGTACAAAGTGTATCGCCATGCATAAGTAAAACTTTTTCGTTATAGAGATCGATTAGTTGTTTTTCAGGTAATAGGATCATATTAGCTTGTTTGGCGTAATGTTTACCTAATAAGAAATCTCTATTGCCGTGAATAAAATAAACTTCTGTGCCTGTTGCTGTTAAGGTTTGTATGGCTTTTATAACTGCATCGGTTAGTTCTGTTTTGTAGTCGTCACCAAACCAAACTTCGAATAAATCACCTAAAATATAGAGCTTTTCGGCTTTTATCGCGTCATTCTTCATAAACGACAAAAAACAGGCCGTAATATCAGGCCTGTTTTCCGCTAAATGTAAGTCAGCTATAAAGTAGATGATTTGTTCTTTATTGTTTATCACTAAAAATTTGAATCCAAATATTTAATTTAAGCTGCTTTCTTAAGCTTCAATAACTGTTTCAGTAATAATGATTTCTTCTTTTGGTACATCGTCGTGATGGCCTAAACGACCTGTATCAACTAACGTCATTTTGTCTACAATGTCCATACCTTCAACTACTTCACCAAATACACAGTAACCCCAGCCTTGAACTGTTTCACTTTTAAAATCTAAAAATGTGTTATCAACCAAGTTAATAAAAAACTGAGCAGAAGCTGAATGAGGATCTTGTGTACGTGCCATAGCAAGTGTGCCACGCGTGTTACTTACGCCATTGTTTGCTTCATTTTTAATGCTTTCACTTGTGTTTTTTTCTTCTAAACCAGACGAAAAACCACCGCCTTGTGCCATAAAGCCTTTAATTACACGGTGAAAAATAGTGCCGTTGTAAAAGCCATCTTCAGCATATTGTTGGAAGTTTTTAGCTGTAACAGGTGCTTTATCAAAGTCTAATTTAATTTTGATATCACCTAATGTTGTTTTAAAAGTAATCACTATATGTTCTCTCTATTTAATACGATATTTATAATGTGGAGATTGTAACGTAAGAATTCAAACATTTCTTCTCTAAAATCTAACCATCTGATGATTCAAAAGAAATGTTGATGTACACTTACGCTTCGATTTTTTGTTAAAATACAATAAACCTAATTTAATTAGCGCCCCTAAAGTTTTTCAGGGCAATACAGGAAACTAGAAAAGTTATGCTGCAAATTTTTAATACTCTTAGCCGAAAAAAAGAAATATTTAAACCTATTACTGAAGGTAAGGTTGGCTTGTATGTTTGTGGTATTACCATTTATGATCGTTGCCATATTGGCCATGCGAGAACGTATGTAGCCTTTGATATTATTGCGCGTTATTTAAAATATTCAGGTTATGAACTTACTCATGTGCGTAATATTACTGACGTTGACGATAAAATTATTAAACGTGCGCTAGAGAATAACGAAAGTTGTGAGTCGTTAACTCAACGTATGACAGCTCAAATGTATCAAGACTTTGATGATTTAAATATTATGAGACCTGATATTGCACCAACCGTAACAGGACACATGCCTGAAATTATTGATCTTGTTGCTACATTAATAGAAAAAGATCACGCGTATGTTGCTTCAAATGGCGATGTAATGTTTGAAGTAAGCACATACAACGATTACGGCAAGCTGAGTATGCAAAACCTTGATATGCTGCAAGCGGGTTCTCGGGTTGATATTGATGAAGCTAAAAGAAGCCCATTAGATTTTGTTTTATGGAAAATGGCAAAACCAGATGAACCAAGCTGGGATTCACCTTGGGGTAAAGGTCGTCCTGGTTGGCATATTGAATGTTCTGCGATGAACCAAAAGCATTTAGGTAAGCATTTTGACATTCATGGTGGTGGCTCTGATTTACAATTCCCCCATCATGAAAATGAAATAGCTCAGTCGTGTTGTGCGAATAATACACCTTATGTTAATTACTGGATGCATGGTGGTATGGTGCAAATTAACAAAGAGAAAATGTCTAAATCGTTAAATAACTTTTTCACATTACGTAGTGTTTTAGATGAATATGATGCAGAAACAGTAAGATTCTTTTTAACGTCGAGTCATTACCGTAGCCAGTTAAATTATTCTCAAGATAACCTAACACAAGCAAGAGCTAGCTTAGAACGACTGTATACTGCGTTACGTGATGTAACTCCTGTACCGGTTGAACTAACTGGCAACGAGTATGTAAATCGTTTTGAGAAAGCCATGAACGATGACTTTAATTGCCCTGAAGCTATGCCGGTTATCTTTGAATTATCTAAAGAGATTAACCGCATAAAAGATCAAGATGCAAACAAAGCAGGGGAGCTAGCTTATATTCTTATTGAACTAGGTAAAGTGTTAGGTATTGCACAAAGCTCACCAGAAGAGTTCTTTAAAGGTAGTGTTGCAAATGATTCTGAAGCTGAAGAAATTGAAGCGTTAATTAAACAACGTAATGAAGCGCGTGCTAATAAAGATTGGGCGATGGCTGATGATGCCAGAGATAAACTGAAAGCGATGAATGTTATTCTTGAAGATTCAGCTGGAAAAACTACATGGCGTAAAGCTTAGTTTTTAATGCTTTAATCTTTATATTTATAGAATTAAATCCAATAAAAAAGTCAGCTAACTAGCTGACTTTTCGGTTTTAAATACTTAATACTTAATACTTGAAATTAATTATTAGCTTCGCAAGCTAACAAAGTGTTTTCAATTAAGCTTGCTACCGTCATTGGTCCAACACCACCAGGCACAGGAGTAATGAATGATGCTTTATTTTTCGCAACTTCAAATCCTACATCACCGACTAGTGAGCCATTTTCTAAACGGTTAATGCCCACATCGATCACTATAGCGTCTTCTTTAATCCATTCACCCGGAATAAATTCAGGTTTACCCACAGCCACCACTAACAAATCAGCCCCTCTTACTTTAGATTCTAAATCTTTTGTAAAGCGGTGTGTTGTTGTAACTGTACAACCAGCAAGTAGTAGCTCTAAACTCATAGGTCTACCAACGATATTGGAAGCACCTACAACAACAGCATCTAAACCATGAGTTTTGATCTTGGTGGTTGATATCAATTCCATAATACCTTTAGGAGTACAAGGACGAAGACCTGGCTGGCGCAATACTAATTTACCTACGTTAGAAGGATGAAAACCATCAACATCTTTATTAGGGTTAATATGTTCAATAACTAAATTCGAATCTAAATGTGCAGGAAGTGGTAGCTGAACTAAAATACCATCGATTGTATTATCTAAATTTAGCTCATCAATTAATGCAAGGAGCTCACTTTCAGATGTTGATGATTCTAAATCGTAAGATTTAGATATAAAGCCTACTTCTTCACATGCTCTGCGTTTACTTCCAACATAAACTTCAGAAGCAGGATCTGATCCAACTAATATAACGGCAAGGCCGGGAACTCGTAATCCATTTTGTATACGCTGATCAACTTTACGTTTTACAGATGTTCTAATTTGCTGGGCAATTTCTTTGCCATTGATTAATGATGCTGTCATTTTACTTCTATATATTTATGATGGATGAAAAACGCTAGCATTTTCTCATAATTTTAAGTGTAATTGTATAAGGATTTTATATAAATAAAATTATGGGGATTAAATAATGAAATTAAGACTATTAACTGATATTTCAACATTATTGAGTTGATAATTATACAAGATGATGTAAAAGTAACCGAACGCGTTTTTTTTTATAAAAAATGTTTGACGCGACCCAGTCAACTAGGTAATATCCGCCCCCGTTGAAAGCAAGTAATGTTTTTAGCAATGTCGGTGATTAGCGCAGCTTGGTAGCGCACTTGGTTTGGGTCCAAGGGGTCGCAAGTTCGAATCTTGCATCACCGACCACTTTTAATTTTTAATTAAAAGTTTAGTTCTGTAGGCCATGTGCGCCCTTAGCTCAGCTGGATAGAGCAACGCCCTTCTAAGGCGTGGGTCGTAGGTTCGAATCCTACAGGGCGCGCCATACAGTGGTGGCTGTAGCTCAGTTGGTAGAGCCCCGGATTGTGATTCCGGTTGTCGAGGGTTCAAGTCCCTTCAGCCACCCCATTCAGGCTAGTAGAAATAAAGTATATCGGTGATTAGCGCAGCTTGGTAGCGCACTTGGTTTGGGTCCAAGGGGTCGCAAGTTCGAATCTTGCATCACCGACCACTTTACTCCTTTCATATGATTTCAATTTCTTAATCCATTAAAATTTCTATTATTAATTTTAGTGAATAAAATATCTTCTCTCATTTCTATCTTCGTACATTACATGTAAATCAATACGATTTTATCAATTGTGCTTATGATGTTATTGTTTTTTTCTGTAATTTAATAATAAATACAATTATTTATTATTAAATTAAAAATAAATTGTTTATACGCTCGACTATTGCTATAAGCATCGCTATAATTTCGCGTCATAATTTTTAATCTGAACATCTTTATTTGTAATTTTAAGCTTCGCTATTAATTTTAGGGAGATTAAAAGCAAACTCTACTTGTTATTGTTTGTTTACTGTATTTAGGTGAGTTATTGATAGCGTACTAAACGCTAAGTTTTGAGGTAATTAAATGCAAGTTTCAGTTGAGACTACACAAGGTTTGGAACGTCGTTTAACGATTTCTGTTCCTGCAGAATCAGTAGATGTTGAAGTTAAAAATCGTCTTCGTCATATAGCTAAAACACAACGAATTAACGGATTTCGTCCGGGTAAAGTTCCACCATCAGTTATTCAAAAACGTTACGGAAAGTCTGTACGTCAAGAAGTGGCTGGTGAGCTTATGCAGCGTAATTTTGTTGATGCGATCGTAGCAGAGAAAATTAACCCTGCTGGAAGACCAAACTTTGTTGCTAAAAGCAATGAAGAAGGTAAAGCATTAGAGTTTGAAGCAACTTTTGAAATTTATCCTGAAATTAAGCTAAATGATTTAGGATCAATTAACGTTGAAAAACCGAAAGTTGAAGTAACAGATAAAGATTTAGACGAAATGTTTGTTACGTTACAAAACCAACATAAAACGTGGAAAGAGAACAAACGTAAAAGTAAAAAAGGCGATAAACTAACTATCGACTTTACTGGTCGTATTGACGGTGAAGACTTTGAAGGTGGTAAAGCTGAAGGTTTTGAACTTGAATTAGATGCTGGCCGTATGATCCCAGGTTTCGAGACTGATATTATTGGTATGAAAGTTGGTGAAGAAAAAACGATTAAAGTAACTTTCCCTGAAGATTATCATGCTGAAAATCTAAAAGGCAAAGAAGCTGAATTTGATATTGTTGTTCATAAAACTGAAGGACCAGTAGTTCCTGATATTGATGAAGAATTTGCTAAGCTTTTCGGTGTGGAAGAAGGTGGTGTTGAAGCTTTACGTGATGAAGTACGTAAAAACATGTCACGTGAATTAACTCAAGCGGTTAAAGCTAAAGTTAAAGAGCAAGTGATTGACGGCTTATTAGCTGCACATGATATTGACATTCCTGCCTCTTTAATTGCTCAAGAAGTTGATGTTTTACGTCAACAAGCTATGCAACGCTTTGCTGGCCAAATGGATCCTAATAACTTACCTGAACTTCCAGCAGAAATGTTTGAAGAGCAAGCTAAGAAACGTGTTAAAACAGGTTTATTATTAGGTGAAGTGATTAAAGTAAACGAATTGAAAGTTGATGAAAACAAAGTAAATGAGCTTATTGCATCAGCAGCTTCTGCGTACGAAGATCCAAAAGAAGTGATTGAATACTACACAACTAACAAAGAGCTTAATCAACAAATGCAAAATGTTGCATTAGAAGAGCAAGCTGTTGAAGTAGTACTTGCAAGTGCAAAAGTTAAAGAAAAGAAAGCAAGTTTCAAAGATATTATGAATCCTGAAGGAAAATAAGCCTTTTAGATTGACATTTTATCAAGCAATCGCTTAAATGGCTTGTATGGAAACATACAAGCCATTTTTTTAATCTAAGGACAATCTGTTGTTTACTTCTCATACTTCTCAAAATTTAACAAGTGTTACTGAAAGCGCTTTGGTACCAATGGTTGTTGAACAAACACCAAAAGGTGAACGTTCATATGATATTTACTCTCGTCTTTTAAAAGAAAGAGTAATATTTCTGTGTGGTCAAGTTGAAGATCATATGGCAAACCTTATTGTTGCTCAGCTTCTTTTTTTAGAATCAGAAAGCCCTGAAAAAGATATTTTTCTATATATTAATTCACCGGGTGGCTCTGTTACTGCAGGTATGGCTATTTACGATACTATGAAGTTCATTAAACCGAATGTAAGTACGGTATGTATTGGTCAAGCTGCAAGTATGGGAGCATTCCTATTATCGGGCGGCGAAAAGGGTAAACGTTATTGCTTACCTAATGCGCGAGTTATGATTCATCAGCCTTTAGGTGGCTTCCAAGGTCAAGCGTCTGACTTTGAAATTCATGCTAAGGAAATTTTATACATAAAAGAAAAAATGAATCGCTTAATGGCAGAGCATACTGGTCAGCCGATAGAGAAGGTTTCAGAAGATACTGATAGAGATAACTTCTTAAGTGCAGAAAGTGCAGTTGAATATGGATTAGTTGACGCCATATTAGAACAAAGACAAGATAAATAATTTTATCTTTTATCGTAATATCATTTGTAAAATGATTAAATACTTAAATGTATAAGTAAATTCAAATTAAAGAATTAGAGGTACCGTATGACCGATATAACTAAAGGTGACGGTGATAACGGCAAGTTGCTGTATTGTTCATTTTGTGGCAAAAGTCAGCACGAAGTACGTAAACTTATCGCAGGTCCATCTGTGTTTGTTTGTGACGAATGCGTTGAACTGTGTAACGATATTATTCGTGAAGAAATTAAAGAAATTTCGCCAAAGCAAGACAAAGAAAAATTACCAACTCCAATGGAAATCAGAGATAGCCTTGATGATTATGTTATTGGTCAAGACCATGCTAAAAAAGTATTGTCTGTAGCGGTATATAACCATTACAAACGTTTACGTAATGGTGATTCTCATAATGGTGTTGAATTAGGTAAAAGTAATATTTTACTTATTGGTCCAACGGGTAGTGGCAAAACCTTATTAGCTGAAACTTTAGCAAGGTTATTAGATGTTCCATTTACTATGGCTGATGCAACCACATTAACCGAAGCTGGTTACGTTGGTGAAGATGTAGAGAATATTATCCAAAAATTATTACAGAAATGTGATTACGACGTTGATAAAGCTCAACGTGGCATCGTCTACATTGATGAAATTGATAAAATATCTAGAAAGTCTGATAATCCATCAATTACTCGCGATGTATCAGGTGAAGGCGTTCAACAAGCTTTATTAAAGCTTGTTGAAGGTACTATTGCTTCAGTACCTCCTCAAGGTGGTCGTAAGCATCCACAGCAAGAGTTTTTACAAGTTGATACGTCTAAAATCTTATTTATTTGTGGTGGTGCTTTTGCTGGGCTTGATAAAGTTATTGAACAACGTTGTCAAACAGGAACAGGTATTGGTTTTGGTGCTGAAGTTCGTGGAAAAGATGCTGAAAAATCATTAACTGAAAGGTTCCAAGACGTAGAACCTCAAGATTTAGTTAAATACGGTTTGATCCCTGAGTTTATTGGTCGATTACCTGTAGTGGCTACCTTAACTGAGCTTGATGAAGACGCTTTGATACAAATATTACAAGAACCTAAAAATGCCTTAACTAAACAATTTATTGCGCTTTTCGATATGGAAGGTGTTGAGTTAGAGTTTAGAAAAGATGCATTATTAGCTATTGCAAATAAAGCGATGAATCGTAAAACAGGTGCCCGTGGTTTACGTTCAATTGTTGAGAGTGTATTACTCGAAACTATGTACGAGTTACCATCATTAGAAAATGCGTGTAAAGTGGTTGTTGATGAAACCGTCATTAAAGGTGAGTCAAAACCTATCGTGATTTATGAAACACCACAAGACCAAGCTGTTTCGGAGTAACTTAACCTATAAAGTTAAATAGTTGTTTGAAATTAAATAAAAAAGAGTCGTAATGGCTCTTTTTTTTCTTTGGCTGTTGAAAGCCTTACGATAATCCCCATATACTTTTTAAGTGTAAATTCTTCATACTAATTCCCGAGAGAGTAATCTATGAGCGATGAGTTATCTGGCGTAACTGAAATTCCAGTACTAGCCTTACGTGATGTTGTTGTATACCCGCAAATGGTGATCCCATTATTTGTAGGCAGAGAGAAATCAATTCGTTGTTTAGATATTGCTAACGAAAAAGATAAACAAATATTTTTAGTTGCACAAAAAGATGCTGCTATTGATGATCCATCTTTTAACGATGTCTATCAAACCGGAACTGTTGCCTCTATTTTACAAATGCTAAAACTACCAGACGGAACTGTAAAAGTTCTTGTTGAAGGGGTTAAAAGAGCAAAAATTTCTGAATTTGTAGAAACTGAAGAATATTTTACGGCGAACATAGATTTTCTTCAAACAACAGATGGCGATGTTGAAAATAGTGAGGTATTAGTTAGATCAGCTATTTCGCAATTTGAAGGTTACGTAAAGCTTAATAAAAAAATACCTCCTGAAGTATTAACCTCAGTAGCAGGTATTGATGATCCTGAACAACTAGCAGATACCATGGCTGCTCACATGCCTCTTAAATTAGAGGACAAACAAAAAGTATTAGAAATCGTCAATATATCAGAGCGATTAGAATACTTAATGGGGTTAATGGAAGGTGAAATCGACCTTCTTCAAGTTGAAAAGAAAATTCGTACTCGCGTTAAAAAGCAAATGGAAAAAAGCCAACGTGAATATTATTTGAATGAGCAAATGAAAGCTATTCAAAAAGAACTTGGCGATATGGAAGATACGCCTGATGAAGCAGAATTAATTAATAAAAAAATTGATGCTGCTCAAATGCCTAAAGAAGCCAAAGAAAAAACATTAGCTGAAGCTAAAAAATTACAAATGATGTCACCAATGTCAGCAGAAGCTACTGTTGTGCGAAGTTACATTGATTGGATGACAAGTGTACCTTGGAAAAAGAAAAGTAAACTTAAGCGTAACTTAGCATTAGCCGAAGAGGTTTTAGATCAAGATCATTATGGTTTAGATAAAGTTAAAGAACGTATACTTGAATATTTAGCGGTTCAGCAAAGAGTGACATCATTAAAAGGACCTATTTTATGTTTAGTAGGACCTCCAGGTGTAGGTAAAACCTCACTTGGCCAATCTATTGCCAGATCTACAGGTCGTAAATATGTACGTATGGCATTAGGCGGTGTAAGAGATGAAGCTGAAATTAGGGGGCATAGACGAACCTATATAGGCTCATTACCGGGGAAGCTGATTCAAAAGATTGCAAAAGTGGGTGTTAAAAACCCATTATTCTTATTAGATGAAATTGATAAAATGGCATCTGATATGCGAGGAGACCCAGCTTCAGCACTTTTAGAGGTTTTAGATCCAGAGCAAAATAGCAGCTTTAACGATCATTACTTAGAAGTTGATTATGATTTATCTGACGTAATGTTTGTCGCTACGTCGAACAGCATGGATATTCCAGGTCCTTTACTTGACCGTATGGAAGTTATTCGTTTATCGGGTTATACCGAAGATGAAAAATTAAATATAGCTAAAAACCATCTTCTTAAGAAACAAATAGAGCGTAATGGTTTAAAGGAAAGTGAAATAACTATTGAAGATAGTGCTATTATTGGCATTATTCGTTATTACACACGCGAAGCAGGTGTACGTAGTTTAGAAAGAGATATATCTAAACTTTGTAGAAAAGCAGTTAAAGCTATTTTATTAGATAAAAAGCTTAAAAGTGTTGTTGTTAATCAAGACAACTTATCTGAATACTTGGGTGTGCAACGCTTCGATTATGGTAAAGCCGATGAGCAAAATCGTGTAGGGCTTGTTACAGGCCTAGCTTGGACATCAGTTGGTGGTGAACTACTTACTATTGAAACCGCTTCAGTTCCAGGTAAAGGTAAGCTGACTTACACTGGTTCATTAGGTGATGTTATGCAAGAGTCTATTCAAGCAGCCATGACGGTTGTTAGAAGTAGAACTGAGAAGTTTAGAATTAATGAAGACTTCCATGAAAAGCGTGATATACACGTTCATGTACCTGAAGGAGCCACTCCTAAAGATGGTCCAAGTGCAGGGGTTGGTATGTGTACTGCGTTGGTTTCTAGTTTAACTGGCAATCCGGTTAAAGCTGAAGTGGCAATGACGGGTGAAATAACGTTAAGAGGTGAGGTTTTAGCTATTGGTGGTTTGAAAGAAAAATTACTTGCTGCTCATCGCGGAGGAATTAAAACCGTCATAATTCCTAAAGATAATGAACGTGATTTAAAAGAAATACCTGAAAATGTGATTGCTGATTTGACTATCTATCCAGTAAAGTGGATTGAAGAAGTATTGGATATTGCACTCGAAAACCCAATTGAGAAGGTTAAATTAAAAAGTTAACGTAGTGGATTTTGGGCATTTTTTGAATAAAATGTTCAAAAAAGTGTAAAAAAACAAAAAAAAATGAAAAAAAATGAAATTTTAGCTTTTCAAACGCTGAAACTGTGGTAAGTTAACAACGCTGAGAAGGTCGAACCCCAATATAGATACGGGGTCTAGTCGAGATAATAGCAATAATAATTATTCTATTATCTAAATTTAAAATTTCTTTAACTCAGTGCTTGATGTTCAAAATAAAGCTTGCTATAAAATATGCTTTTGCAGGACGCTACAAACAAATGATAGCGCTGGAATAATAACAATTGAAGGGGAAAACTGTGAATAAATCTCAACTAATCGAAAAAATTGCAGCTGGTGCTGATATCTCTAAAGCAGCTGCGGGTCGTGCATTAGACTCTTTTATCGAAGCTGTTACAGAAGAATTAAAGGGTGGCGATCAAGTAGCGCTAGTTGGATTTGGTACTTTCTCTGTGCGTGACCGCGCAGCTCGTACTGGCCGTAATCCTCAAACAGGTGCTACAATTGAAATTGCTGCAGCTAAAATTCCATCTTTCAAAGCTGGTAAAGCGTTGAAAGATGCTTGTAATAACTAATCACAGTTATATGATTGAATGAAAAAACCACCTTTTTAGGTGGTTTTTTGTTATATAAATTTAAAATTAAAGTAATATCATTCCACTTAACTATTTAGTGTTTTAATGAGAATAAAGTAAGTATTTAAGTAGAATGATATTAACAATAACTAAAAGTGCATTTCTAGGTGAAAATATTTTATATTTATCTTTTAATCTAGCTTCAAGGTGTGTGTTCATTCTGTTAAAATCACGCGCAAATGATCTACAAATTTTATTAAATATCATAATAGAACATAATTTAATTAGAATTTGAAATAAGCACTCGGTGTAATAAGAGAGAGAAATGTTAGAAAATATTAGAGAAAGTTCTCAGGGTATGGCAGCTAAGATTATTCTTGGCTTAGTAATTTTGACTTTTGCATTGGCTGGGATTGGTAGTTATACAAATTCTACGGATACTTCAGTTGCTGATGTTAATGGTGAGAAAATTACTCAGCAAGACTTTAACAAAGCGTATCAAGCACAAAGAAATAGAATGCAGCAACAATTTGGCGAAATGTTTGAAAACCTAGCGGCAGATCAAACATATATGGCAAATTTTAGAAATGGTATTGTTGATAATTTAATTAACGAACGTTTAGTTGATCAAAATTCAGCGAATTTATCTATTAAAGTGTCTGATGAACGAATTAAAGAAACAATTCGTACTATGCCTGAATTTCAAATTGATGGTGTTTTTGATAATAATCGTTATTTAGCATTAATTAATCAAGCGGGTTTTTATCAATCATCTGATTTTAGAGATTATTTACGATTAGAAATGAGTCGTCGTCAATTAACTCAAGCTTTAGTCGTAAGTGAATTTGCGTTACCGTATCAAAGTACTATGGCTGCAAAATTACAAAATCAAAAACGTGATATTCGATTTGCTTCAATTGATTTAGAGCAATTTAAAAGTTCGGTTGAAGTAACAGAAGAAGAAATTAAAAGCTTCTATCAAGAAAACCAAGCTCGTTTTATGAATCAAGAAAAGGTTAAAGTTAATTACATCGCCTTGAATGTTGCAGATATTGCAAAAGATATCATAGTTTCAGACGACGATGTAAAAGCTTACTATGAAGAAAATATCAAAAATTTCCGTCAAGAAGAACAACGTAAAATTTCTCATATACTCATCGAAGTTAATGACGATGAAGCTAAGGCCAAAGCAGAGGCTGAATCTATACTTACTAAAATAAATGCTGGTGAAGATTTTGCTGAATTAGCTAAAAAATATTCAGCGGATACCTTTAGTGGTGAAAACGGTGGTGATTTAGATTGGTTAGAACGTGGCTCAATGGATGAAGTTTTTGATGAAAAAGCGTTTGCTTTAGCCAATGTTGGTGATGTTAGTGATGTTGTTAAAACTGAATATGGTTTTCATATTATTAAGTTAACGGATCTTAAAGCTGAGGTAACAAAACCTTTAAGTGATGTGTTTGACGAATTGAAAGTAACCGTGAGTAATCAAAAAGCACAAGAAGAGTTTTTTGTACTTCAACAAGAAATGGCTCGTGTAAGCTTTGAATTTCCAGATAGCTTAGATGATGCTGCCGAAGCTGTTAAAACGAAAGTAATGACTTCAGAATGGTTATCTCGTACAGGTAATTCTGCACCTTTTGAAAATCCAAAAGCAATAGATGCAGCATTTTCTGATTTAGTTCTTAATGAGAACCTTAACTCTGATGTTATCGAAGTAAGCGACTCAATGGCTATTGTTATACGTTTAAACGAACATCAAATGGCTAAGGTTAAATCTTTAGAAGAAGTAACGGAAACGATTAAATCATCTTTAATAGCGCAAAAAGCTAAAGCTGAAGCTCAAAATACAGTAGATGCTTTATTGGCTGAATTACAATCAGGTGCTGATATTACTGAAAAATTAACGCAATACGGTGCTGTTTTTGAAACTAAAGCCGATGTGACTCGTTTTGCAACAGATGTTGAACGTTCAATAGTAGAAAAAGCGTTTACCTTAGCACATCCTGCAGAAGGTTCTGTATCAGCAGGTTTATCTGATTTATCTAATGGTGGCTTTGCTTTAATTGAAGTACAAGCGGTTAAAACCAGCGAAAGTAAATTAGATGCCAACGTCGAAAACCAGCAAGTGAATCAGTTAGCTCAATCGGCATACTTAAGCTATGTTGAATCATTAAAGGCTAATGCTTCAATAACTAAGAATTCTTTAGTTACATCAGTTAATTAAGTTTCTTAATTCTGAATAGTCTAATTTCGGATAGATAATAAAAAAGCTGCTTAATGCAGCTTTTTTTAATTCCAGTATTACGTAGTAATAAGCAAATAATTTTTGGGGGCGTATAACATTTTTATTCAACGAGCAAAGACTTGAAACTGTTGGCTCATAATTAATTTTTTTGTATATTTATGTTTTGGGTTGGCTAAAACCTCAAAGGTTTTGCCTTTTTCAATAACTTTTCCCTGATTCAATACAATAATTTCGTCACTAAAATGTTTAACTATCCCTAAATTATGAGAGATCAAGATAAATGCTAAACCCATTTGTTCTTGTATATCGAGTAATAAATTAATCATTTGAGAGCGTAATGATGGATCTAGGGATGCTAGGGCTTCATCGAGTATAATGACTTGTGGTTTTAAAATAATTGCTCTAGCCAATGAAATTCTTTGCTTTTGACCTCCTGAAAACATATGAGGATAAAAGTTCATATGGTCAGATAATAATCCTACCTGTTGTAAAGTTTCACTAATGAGTTGAGCTCGCTCTAATTCATCTAAGTTAGTATTTAGTTTTAGAGGTTCGTCTAGTAGTTGATGAATGGTTAAGCTCGGATTTAATGTTGTACTTGAATCTTGAAATATCATTCTGATATGTTGACAGCGTTGCTTAAAATTACCTGCTTGGAGTGTTTGTCCATTTAGCTTTATATCGCCTGAAGTAGGCTTTTCTGCTCCCACTAATAACTTCGCTAACGTTGACTTGCCTGCACCAGACTCACCAACAATAGCGAGTGTTTTATAAGCTTGTATATCAAAATTTATAGGGTACAAAGCAGTTTGCTTTTTTCTATTAAAAAAATAGCCCGGTTTTTTATATTCTTTAAATAGCTCGTTGACATGAAGTAAAGGGATCAATTTAATATGTATCCTTTAGTGAGTGGTGGCAGCTAACGATGTGACCATGGTAATTTTTAGCTTTTGGTGCATTTACGCAGGCTTGTTGTGCTCTTGGGCATCTTGGTCCTAAACGGCAACCTATTGGTAAGTGCTGTAAAATAGGAATGCTGCCCGGTAACGCTGATAATTTAGATTTTGGTTCGAGGGTCAAGCTAGCATGTGAGGTACTTTCTACCAAGGCTTTAGTATAAGGATGAAACGGGGTGGTAAATATTTGTTCAGTTGTTCCTGCCTCTACAAATTGTCCGCTATACATCACTGTTATTCTTTTGGTCCAGTGTGTCATATTTTCCAAGTCATGACTTATCAATAAAACAGACATGTTTTTAAGTTGATTCAAACTTGCTAATAAACGGAAGATTTGACCTTGGTTTGTGCTTTCCATAGCTGCAGTAGGTTCATCAGCAATAAGTAGTATAGGACGTCTAGCAAGAGCCATTGCAATCATTACACGCTGACACAGGGCTTCTGTTAATTGGTGAGGGTAACTACGTGTACATTCAGTGTGCTTTTTTATACCCACTTTATGTAATAGCGTAATTGCCGCCAGCTTTCTTTGTTTCTTCTTTTGCCAAAAAAAACCAGTCAGTTGTTTATTATCTACCGCTTCTTCTAATTGTTCTCCAATAGTTGTTGTAGGATCTAAGCAAGACATAGGCTCTTGAAAAATCATGGCGACATCTTTTGAAATAATTTTTTTTCTTTCAGATATTGATAGCCGCATGAGATCTTTACCACGCCAATGAAATCTATCCGCATCTACTATCCATTTTTCGTCTAAAACACCTATTATTGCTTGAGCTAGTAAAGACTTTCCTGAGCCTGATTCACCTACTAAACCTCGTAATTCGCCTTCTTTCATTACAAGAGAAATGCGATCAATTGCAACTATTCTTTTATTGCCAGAGAGCATGACTATTGAAAGGTTTCTAATATCAAGTAGGTTCATTAGTGTTCCTTTCTTTGTTTCAATGCATGGCGTAAGCCTTCACCAACAAGGTTGGTTGCAATAACTGAGAATAGTATCGCTAAGCCAGGGAAATAGACGGTCCATGGAGCAATATAAAAGAGATCTATACCATTCGATACCATGGTACCCCATTCAGGTATATTGTTTGGTGCTCCTAAACCTAAAAAACCTAGCGCAGCTATGTCTAAAATTGCTGCCGATTGGGCAAGTGTAGCTTGAGTAATTATTTTTTCGATGATATTTGGGAAGATTGAGTATTGTAATAATCTTAAAGGACTTGCTCCATCTAGCTTTGAAGCTAACACGTAATCTTTAGAAAACTCTTTTTTTACTTCATTTCTTGTTGTATGAATAAACTGAGGTATGAGTACAATAATAATAGCTAAAACTGTATTACTTAATCCTGTTCCTAATATAGCTACTATAACAATAGCGAGTAAAAGAGATGGGATAGATAAAATTACATCCAGAAAGTGATTAAGAAAACTCGATTTAAATCCTGAGGTTAAAGCAGATAATGACCCAATAACTACACCTATCATGGCAGAAGTTATAACAATAATAAAACTTAAACCAAAAGTAAAAGAAGCTCCATGCATAAGCATCGATAGCATGTCTCTACCTAGTTGATCTGTCCCTAACAAAAAGCTTACGTTACCATCATCATTCCATGCTGGAGATAGTAAAATGTTTTCCAAATGGGTTTGTGATGATGAAAATGGCGTTATTAAAGGCGCAAATATCGCTAAGAAAACTAAGGCTAAAAAACAGCTGAAAGCCAACATTATCATGGGCTTTTCTTTGAAGTTGTACCATAGCTGTAGAAGCGGAGAGGGGAACTCTTCTTCTTGGTATATATTCTCACGCGCCATGTTTACGATCTCTTGCTAGTGGGTTTAATGCAGCGTAAATAAAATCTGTTAATATATGTACAATAAATATAAAGCTCGATAAAGCTAAAAGCCCACCTTGTATAGCGGTGTAGTCTCTTTGAAATATACTTTCAATTAACCATCGCCCTATGCCAGGCCAGCTGAAAATAACTTCTGTTACCATAGCTAAGGTGACTAAATTGGCAAATTGCAATCCTACATGTCTAATAACATTCACTAAGGCATTTCTAATCGCATGACGGTAAATTATTTGCCATAAGGTTAGGCCTTTAGCTTTAGCAGCAGTGATATAACTTGACTCTAGTACTTCCATCATTGATGTTCTAGCCAGCCTGATAAAAATAGTCATGGGAGCGATTGCTACCACACTAGCTGGCATTATTATATGTAATGTGGCGTTCTGAAAAGCTTGCCATTTATATTCATTGTCACTTAATAAAATATCGAAGAATTGAATGCCGGTAATATGTTTTATTTCATATACTAAACTAATACGGCCTGCAGAAGGCAGCCAGCCTAACTGAATCGAAAAAATTAGAATAGCCAATAATCCTAGCCAAAAAATAGGAATTGAGTAACCCAACATAGATACAAATAATATGATTTTATCGGGAATTTTTTCGTGGTTAATTGCCGCAATAAAACCGATAGGAATACCAACTAACATCGCGATGAATAGGGCGACTACACTTAATTCTATTGTTGCTGGTAACAGGTTCATTATTTCAGAAGAAATAGGAAGATGACTAGCGATTGAAATTCCAAAATCACCATCAAATAAATGGGATATGTAGGCCCAATATTGTTTAAAAATATTACTATTATATTGGTATTCTGCTATTAATAATTCACGTTGTTCGGGACTTGCATTAACTTGACCTGTTAAATTAATAAGAGCATCACCAGGAAATAAAGAACTTAAACTGAACGATAAAGCGGTAAGTACAATAAAAGTAAATATAAAAAGATTTAATCGTCTTAAAGTAAATATCAACATTAGTTTTTATTTACCTCAACAAAATTAATTCCGCCAAAGGATTTTAATAATTGTCCTGTTATTTTTTTGTCACGAGCTTGAAACCTTTTAGAGTGAGCAAGAGGGATAAGCGGTATTTCATCTTCTATTATTTTCAATGCACTTTCATAATATTTTTTTCGTTTAATTACATTGGTAGTTTCTAAAGATTGACTGATAAGTTTATCAAATTCTTTATTACACCAAAATGTTCCTGTACTGCCCTGTTTAGATGAGGAACAGCTTAATAATGGCGTGAAAAAATTATCTGGATCTGGGTGATCAGCTGTCCAACCTAGTAATACTGCATTATGTTGACCTTCAGCTATTAGCTGTAAAAATGTACCCCATTCATATTTATGAACAATATTTACCGTTATACCTATTTTTTTTAAATCGCTAGCGATTAATTTTGCCATAGTTAGCGCATCAGGATTATAGGCTCTTTGAATTGGCATTGCCCATAAACTCATCGTAAAACCATCAGGGTAACCTGCTTCATTTAATGTACTAATAGCTTTATCTATCGAATATTCTTGTTTAGTTATGTTTTCATCATACGCCCATGACGTAGGCGGAACAATGGTATTTGCGACTTCGGCTTTACCAAAATAAATAGTATCAATGATAACTTTTTTATTAATGGCGTAAGAGATAGCTTTACGCACCAGTTTATTGTTAAAAGGCGGTTTGGTTGTATTAAAACCTAAGTATCCAATATTGAATGACGTTATCTCATTTAATATTAAATCAGGCCTTTCGATAATTTTTGTATGGGCTATAGGATAGGCGACTACATCGCATTCTTTTGCTAATAATTTTGTCAGCCGACCTGTGTTACTAGGAGTAATATCAAAAATTAATTGTTCAATACCTACTTTCTTCTGCCAATAATTTTCATGAGCTAAATAACGGATAAAAAATCCTGCTCTGTATTCTTTGTATTTAAATGGTCCTGTGCCTATTGGTAGCATATCTATTTGTTGGTGAGAATCTAATTCAGATAAATACTGAGCATATTCAGCAGATAAAATAACGGCAAAGTCTGTGGCTAAATTTGCTAAAAAAGAACTGTCGGGTCGGCTTAAAGTAAAGCGGACTGTATATTCATTGATTTTTTCAATATTGGTGACTAAAGAATTAAATTCTATGCTGTGAAAAAAGGGATATAAGCCACCAGATACTTCATGATATTCATGATCTATATTTAATATTCGGTTAAAAGAGAAAATTACGTCTTCAGCATTAAGCTTTCTTGATGGTTTGAAATAGCTAGTGTGATGAAATTCAACATCTTTACGTAGGTAAAAGGTTACTTTTTTCCCATCTTTAGTTATATGCCAAGATTTAGCAAGAGAAGGGGAAACCTCATTATTATCACCACTATAGGTAACTAAACGGTTATATAGTTGGTTAGATGTTGCATCAGTCGTTACACCTGATGTGACTGTTTGGGGGTTAAAATTTTCTGGAGAGCCTTCACTGCAGTAGATAACACTTTTTGTACTTAATAAAGTGGTATCTTCCTCGTTGCATCCCTGTAATAGGAAGCCAATAAAAGGTAGTGTTAGAAAACATATTAAGGGATTGAATGACATCAATTAATCCTCATTAGTCATTTTTCCATCTAATAAATTATATTTTTTCAAATAACCACGTAATTGATGATACGTAAGTTCAAGAGCATCAGCTGTTTTTTTCTGATTAAATTGACAGTGCTTTAATGCATCTTGGATCAGCTTTTTTTCATAATTTTGAGATAAACCTTTCAGCGAAAGAGGAAATTCATAGTGTGATGCTTTTTGTTCTATTTTGGAAGAAGTATTGTTGGAATGCATACTTTCATTTATTTCATTTTCAAGTTTAGCTGATGTTGCATTGTTTTGCGCTATTCTATCATGTGTTTTCACTCGTTGTGATGGTCTGTAAGGAGATTCAAATGGATCAATCACTAATTCATGAACAGGTAGGTGGGGGTTGTTACATCTATATACACTACGTTCAACAACATTTTTTAGCTCACGTACGTTACCAGGCCAAGAATATTCTAATAAACTGCGCTTAGCTTTATCGGTAAAACCACTGAAAAGTTCAAATTCTAGCTCTCTGGCCATTGATATAGCAAAGTGTTCAGCGAGTAAAAGAATATCTTCTCTTCTTTCTCTCAAAGGAGGAAGGGTAATTACATCAAAAGCTAATCGGTCTAGTAAATCGGCTCTAAATTCCCCTGTACTTGCTAATAAAGGCAAGTCTTCGTTGGTTGCTGCTACAAGGCGAGCATCTGTTTTTATAGTTTTAGAGCCACCAACACGTTCAAATTCGCCATACTCAACAACTCGAAGGAGTTTTTCTTGAATGAGTCCTGAGGTATTGGCTATTTCATCTAAAAACAAAGTCCCTCTATCTGCTCTTTCAAATCGTCCTTCATGGCGCTTAGTTGCGCCAGTAAAAGCGCCGGGGTCATAACCAAATAATTCTGTTTCTAATAAATTTTCATTTAATGATGCACAATTTAGTTTTAAATAACTTTGTTCCCAGCGTTTTGATAAATAGTGTAATCTCTCAGCAATAAGCTCTTTTCCCGTACCTCGTTCACCAATAATAAGTACAGGTTTACTTAAAGGAGCTATTTGAGATATTTGTTCTAAAACTTCTAAAAAGCTGTTGGATTGGCCAATAAGATTATCTTGTTTATTAAAACGAGCCATGTAGTAGACCTAAGATTTGGTTTATTTCACTAACAAATAGTGTATTTTATTAACCATAATCATTAAAGTGTTTTTACAAAATAAATTTAATAAATAAAAACAATTAGTTATGGTGAATGAAAAGTTGGCGTGGAACATGAATATACCCTAAATATGTTTTTACCATTTATTTTCACACAGAGGAATGAATTATGGGAATTTTTTCAAGATTTACCGATATTATTAATTCAAATATTAATAACATTTTAGACAAAGCTGAAGACCCTGCAAAAATGGTTCGTCTTATTATTCAAGAGATGGAAGATACCTTAGTTGAAGTGAGATCTTCATCAGCCAGAACCTTAGCAGATAAAAAAGATTTAGTACGTCAAATAAATCGTTTTGAAAAAGAAGTACAGCAATGGCAAGACAAAGCTGAGTTAGCTTTAAGTAAAGACAGAGAAGATTTAGCGAGAGCTGCATTAATTGAAAAGAAAAAATGTGCTGACAATGCTGACTCATTAAATAATGAGTTAAGTAATATTGAAGAGCATATTGCTAAACTCCAAGAAGAAATATCACAACTACAAGATAAACTAGCTGATGCTAAAGCACGTCAACAAGCTATTTTAATACGTGAAAAAACAGCACATTCTCGCTTAAAAGTTAAAAAGAATATTGATAGCAATAAAGTGAATGACGCATTGGGTCGTTTCGATCAATATGAAAGAAAAATCGATGATATTGAATCGCAAATAGAAGCTTATGAAATAGGAAGTAAATCGTTAGCCGATGAAATATCAGAACTTGAAACAGATGAAAGTGTTGATAATGAATTAGCCGAATTAAAAGCTAAAATAAAGAAAGGTTAATTATTTTTAATTAATAACACTATTGAAGGAGAAAACGTGTGGAAGAAATTCTTGTAGCCCCAATTATTATTTTTATGCTAGTGGTAGCGCCTATTTGGCTTGTTTTACATTACAAAAGTAAACGTCAAATTAGCCAAGGATTAACGACAGAAGAGTATACTCAATTGTCGGAGTTATCTGAATTGGCAGATAAAATGACTGATAGAATAAAAACCCTTGAAGCCATACTAGATGCAGAAACTCCAGATTGGAGAACTAAAGTATGAGTATAAAAGGTAAAGGCGAATTATTTAGAGATCCTGATAACGGTAAAGTCGCTGGTGTTTGCGCTGGTTTAGCTAACTATTTTGGCTGGGAAGCTTGGTTAGTAAGAGTGTTAGTTGCTTCAGGTACCTTATTAGGTATGAGCTGGTTTATTGTTATTTACATCGCAGGGTGGTTTATTCTTGATAAAAAGCCCAAACAGTCTAAATCTTTCAAACAAACGGGTAATACTTCTACTAATAGCACTACTTCAGGTGAAGATCGTAATAGCGATTTAGCTAATGAGTCCATAAAGGTAAAAGCAAAAGTTTGGCAAGCGGGCGAGCCACCTAAACAAGCTTTTCATGATATAAAACGTAAATTTACACTACTAGAAGGTCAGTTGAGAGCCATGGAGCGATATGTGACGTCACCAGAGTTTACAGTTTCAAGAGAAATTAATAAATTATAAAGTGATACTGTCGCTTTTATTTTATTTTTTATGTGAGATAAACACTTATTACTGATTTGCCATATTTATTTATCTGTAAAATAAGGTATTGTGTATTATCGATATTTAATCATAGTTAATTCAGTTCACAGTTTTATTCATTGTAAATTAGGCTGTGTAACTAATGGTGTAATTAACGTAAAAATAAATAGATATAATGGCTATAATTAAAAAAGAGCAACTTCAAAAATTTAAGCGTAAGGCAAATGATTTGCTGAACCGAACGCTTGATCAACATATTACTCTGGCTGTAACAGGCTTAAGCAGAAGCGGTAAAACAGCATTTATCACATCTCTTGTTAATCAACTTATAAACGAAGGGAATAACTCTCACTTAAGCTTTTTTAATCCGGTGCATCAAGGTCGTTTTATTGCGGCTAAACGTGTTCCACAAAAAAATCTTCATATTGGTCGGTTTGAGTATGATGCATCCTTAGCTTCTTTTTGTAATGAACCACCGACATGGCCTCAAGCAACTAATGGTATTAGTGAGCTACGCTTAGCTATTCGTTATACACCTAAAAATTCATTACTAAAATACGCGACAGATACTGCTACTTTGTATTTAGACATTACAGACTACCCTGGTGAATGGCTGCTAGATTTACCTATGTTAAATCAAACCTACGAAGAGTGGTCTGAAAGTACATATGCTTTAATGCTAGAGTCGCCTCGAAGTGAGCTGTCAAAAGCGTTTATTGAAAAAGTGAATCAATTAGATCCCTTTGAATCTGTTGATGAGCAACATCTTGCCGATTTAGCTAAAGAATATACCGAACTATTACATCAGTTTAGGCATGATCTTGGTTTGTCGGTTATACAACCAGGTCGTTTTATATTGCCGGGTGATTTAGCTGATGCGCCTATTTTACAGTTTTTTCCTTATACCGCTTTTGAAAATATTGATATAAATGCCTATCAAAATGCTCAAGATGATACTTTAATTGGTATGTTACGCGCTCGATTTATCGAATATAAAGAAAGGGTTGTACGTAAATTTTATAAAGAACACTTTATAAATTTTGATAGACAAATCGTTTTAGCGGATTGTTTAACGCCATTAAATAACGGTGAATCGAGTTTTAACGACTTGCAACATGCCATAACCTTAATTTTAGAAAGTTTTAACTATGGGCAATCAAGTTTATTTTCTCGCTTGTTTTCTCCTAAAATTGATAAGTTATTGTTTGCTGCTACAAAAGCAGACCATGTAACTCCTGAACAACATCAAAATCTTGCTTCATTATTAAATCAGTTGGTTTATAAAACTAAGCATCAATTAAATTATGAAACCATTGAAATGAAAACATTAGCTATCGCTTCAGTTAAAACAACACAAGTAGGTAATAGTTTACATAATGGTCAGCCATTACCTGTATTGCAGGGTAGAAGGGCGGATAACGATAAATTGATCACGCTATTTCCTGGGGCTGTGCCTGACAAATTACCTAAAAGTAGTTTTTGGGAGGATCAGCAATTCAATTATATTGCTTTTAAACCACAACAAATATGTGATGTGCACGAATGTTTACCTCATATTAGAATGGATCAAGCTATGCAATTTCTATTCGGAGATAAAATGAAATGATTGATAAATTTCAACAACAAATATTATTTGATGAAATAGAAAATAAAGAACAAGAGAGTGAAAGGTTAACGAAAAATCAAATTGTTTTTGAAAATACCGATTGGCTTCCAGAGACTCAAGAACTTGTTGAAAATAATGAAGTGATAGAAAAATCCAAACCTCGTTGGCTATGGCGAATAGCTTTTGTTTTATTTATTGGGCTTTTGTCATATGAGTTGGTTGAATTTTTTATTTCAGGTTTTGAGAATTCACCCATAGTTGCAAGCTTGTACGGCGTACTTTTATTTATTATGAGTATTATTTTTGGAACTACAGCGTACAGGGAAATTTCATCATTACGTCAGCTATCTCGTCAAGATAATGTCCGTGCACAAATTCAAAGTATTTTAGAAGATAACCATAAATACGATGCTAGACAGCTATGTGAGAAAATATCTGAACAATTACCTTGTGATATTTCCATGGGTGAAGAAAAAACATGGGAACAAATTATTCAACCAGAATACACCGACATAGAAGTGATCAATTTATATTCAAAAGAAATACTTTCAAGCGTGGACCAGAAAGCTTTAGATGAAGTTGCTAAATTTTCAACCGAGTCTGTTGTACTTATTGCTATAAGCCCTGTAGCCATTATAGATATGATGCTGATGTTTTGGCGTAATCTTCGTATGATTGATAAAGTTGCAGGGCTTTATGGTTTAAAATTAGGTTATTGGAGCCGAATACGTTTAATAAAACATGTATTTATTAATATGGCTTACGCTGGCGCGAGTGAGATTATTGCTGATTTTGGTGCGGACTTATTAGGTGCTGATTTATTAGGAAAACTTTCTGGTCGTATGGCCCAAGGGCTAGGCGCTGGTATGTTGACTGCTCGTTTAGGAATAAAAACTATCTCATTGTGTAGGCCTATTCCTTTTCAAAATCAACCACCTAAATTAAATGATATTCGTAAAAAAATAATTATACAGATTAAGGGGTTACTTAAACCTGCTTAGTGCTCTGCTTTTATTTATCTAGCGTATTTAGTTTTACCCTAATTCTCAGGTTGCTAAATACGTTTATTCTTAAATTTCAATTCTACGGCTGTATTTCTTTAATTACGTTTTTGTAAGTAAAGTTGTACATAACGATTCTTTTGGTTAAAAAATACCCGATTGGCGCTTAGTGCATTTATCCAAAAAACTGTCGTACTATCTAGTCATCCCGTTACTAATAATTGTAATAGAAAAGTTACTCTATATTTAGAGTAAAAATAAAGGTTAGTAAAAATGGCTAAGTCAACAAAATACGTATCAAGAACCGCTGATGAGAATGGCTTTATTGATTGGTCTGAAGAAGAAAACTCTATTTGGAATGAATTAATCAATCGGCAATTAAAAGTTGTTGAGGGCGTTGCGTGTAATGAGTTTACTCAAGGCTTAAAATTATTAGATTTGCCTTTAGATAAAATTCCTCAACTACCTGATGTAAGTAAAGTACTTAAAAATACAACAGGTTGGCAATGTGAACCTGTTAACGCGCTTATCGGTTTTGGAGAGTTTTTTAAACTTCTATCTGAACGAAAATTTCCCGTAGCTACTTTTATTAGAACACGTGAAGAGTTTGACTACTTACAAGAACCCGATATTTTTCATGAAATATTTGGACATTGTCCATTACTGACTAACCCGTCATTTGCAGATTACACGCAGGCTTATGGCAAAATGGGACTCAATGCGACAAAAGAACAGCGAGTATTTCTTGCTCGTTTATATTGGTTTACGGTGGAGTTTGGTTTATTAGATACGCCTGAAGGGATTAAATTATACGGAGGAGGGATTTTGTCTTCACCTAAAGAAACACAGCATGCTGTGTTTAGCGATAAAGCCAAACGTGTTCCCTTGAATATATTAGATGTACTAAGAACACCTTATAAAATTGATATTATTCAACCTATTTATTTCACCTTAAATAAGGTGAGTAACTTAGACGACATTAGAAAGCATGAAGTTTGTGAAATTATGTCATTTGTTGAAGAAGCTAAGCAACTTGGTTTACATAACCCTATGTATTAACACTTATAAAATAATTACAGGATCAAAAGAGGTAGAAAGCTATGAATAACGAATTATCAACACAGCAATGTGAGGCGTGTCATGCTGATGCACCACAAGTTACGGAAGAAGAACTCGCAATACTTTTGAATGAAATACCTGATTGGGTCCCTGTTGTTCGCGATAATGTGATGATGTTAGAGCGTGTGTATACTTTTAAAAATTATAAGTTAGCTTGGGCTTTTGCCAATAAAGTGTCTGAGTTAGCAGAAGCTGAATTTCATCATCCTGCAACCTTACTTGAATGGGGAAAAGTCACGGTAACATGGTGGACTCACGCAATTAATGGTTTACATAAAAACGATCTTATTTGTGCAGCTAAAACAGATAAGCTTTTATAAATTATGTAAGCAATATTTAATTAACAACTATTTCCTTAAAAGGTGCATTTTTTTATTGTTGTAACTAATAGTTTACAGTAAAGTGTGCTTCTCTTTGTTGTTTAAGGTTTGTTGTATGCGCTTAGAATTAATTTGTCGTAACCGGGTTGGTATTCTTAAAGAAGTATCTTCTATTTTTGTTGAGCACAACATAGATTTAGTCGGAATTGAAGTACATAAGCCCGGACACGTTTTCATAAACACGCCTAATGTAGATTTTACCGAACTACAGAAAATTATGCCGCAACTACGCTTAATTGATGCGGTAGACGACGTAAAAACCGTTCCTTTTATGCCATCAGAAAGGGAAAAAAATGAATTTGAAACGCTTCTAAGAAGCTTCCCCGATCCCTTTATATCTATTAGTGCGAAAGGGCAAATTCGTATGCTAAATAATCTTTCTTCATCCATGATGGGGAATACAGGAAGTAATTTAATAGGTGAACAAGTTAATAGTATATTAAAAGGTTTTAACTTTAATAAATGGCTAGACGGCAGGGAAGTGCTGGCACAAACTATTCGATTAAAACTTCAAAATGAAGATTTTGTGGCAGATTTAATGCCTATTCATGTAAGTGAATTTGAAAACCATAATGTGTTAGCTGGCGCTATTATTATTTTAAAATCAGAGCGACGATTAGGACAACAAATAAGTGCATTAAAGCAAATTGATGATAATAACTTTTCTGGTATCCAAGCAACAAGCGGCTCTATGAGAAAAGTGATCAGAGAAGCCAAAAGAATGGCATTATTAGATTCCTCTATTCTTATCTCTGGTGAAACAGGAACAGGTAAAGAACTACTAGCACACGCATGTCATGAAGCAAGTGAGCGAGCAGCAAACCCATTCATGACCTTAAGCTGTGCTGCATTACCTGACGATGTAGCAGAAACTGAATTATTTGGCTTAGGTCATCAAGATAAATCATCAAGTAAAAAAGGCTTATTTGAATCAGCAAATGGCGGTACTATTTTCCTTGATGAAGTCGGTGAAATGTCACCCAAATTGCAAACGAAATTATTACGTGTAATTCAAGATGGAAGCTTTAGAAGAGTCGATGACGAACAAGAAATAAAGGTGAATGTTCGTATTATTGGTTCTACCAACAAAGATCTATTACACATGGTTTCTCAGGGCCTATTTAGAGAAGATCTTTATTATCGATTGAATGTTTTAGGTTTAAATATTCCATCCTTACGAGAAAGACGTTCTGACATTATCCCCTTAGCAGAATATTTTGTCGCAAAATCAGGTTTGAAAATTGGGAAAACCAATGTATCTATGTCAGACGATTGCCGAGAGTTTATTGAATTTTACCCATGGCCAGGTAATGTAAGGCAACTAGAAAATGTTCTCATTAGAGCCGTGTCTTTAATGGAAGGAAATATAATTACTACTGAATATATAGATTTACCTGCATACACTAGAGAGCATGGATATTTAGAGCAAGACTTTGAAGGAACTCTCGATGTAGCGGTTAAAAAATATGAAGCTGATTTATTAAGAAAGCTTTATCCTGCTTATCCAAGTACACGGCAACTAGCTAAAAAATTAGGTTTAAGCCATACTGCTATCGCAAATAAACTTCGAGAATACGACATTAATAAAAAAACGGTAAAAATATAATGCTTATTTTTGTATTCATTTTACAATTTTTCTCACTCCAACCCTGCTCATAAATCGACCTTTTGAACCAGTAAAAGTTATTCATTAATTAGCGGGATGGTTATTAAACAAAAAGATACATAATAATCCTATGATTATCATCAAGTAGATTTATACTTATAGATAGTCGAATCGTATTTATATATTAATAAGGTTGTGAATAATATGTCTTCAAGTGATTCAAAACCCTCATCTTGGGCTCTTGTTACTATCATTATAGTTATTGTTATCGGTCTGTTTTTATCTTGGAAATTTTTTCTTTCAGATTCAGATATGGATAAAGCACCTGAGACAATTAACGAGCCTGTTGTTATTGAAGCTCCATTAGTTGAAGAACCTAATATCAATGAACCAACGGATGACGATATTAATAACTCTATTATTGAAGAGTCAATAACAAAAACACCTCCAGTGGAAGTTATTGAGCCAGAAGTCGATACGGTAATTGAAATACCTGTATTAAACGAAAGTGATTTATGGGTTAAAGAAAAGTTATCTGCAATTATATGGCGTAAAGAATTACTCGAATTATTAATTGACGAAGATATGATCCGTAGGTTTGTTGTTTTTGTTGATAACTTTTCACAAGGTAATATTGCTTATAGCCACAGCCCTTTTATCAAGCCATCCACAAGTTTTACAGGAAAAAAAGTTGCCTTAGAAGGCGAAGTGCAAAAGTGGGAGTTTGATGAATCTACTTTTAAACGCTTCTCACTTTATGTGGATTTATTTCGCTCTGTAAACTCAGAAACTTTAGTTGAATGGTATAAAGAATTACACCCGTTAATAAAACAAGCATATTCAGAGCTGGGGTATCCAGATCAAGATTTTGATCAAGTGCTACAAGTAGCTATAACGAAAGTGCTAGACCTTGAGTTTCCAAAAGAAAATAAGGAACTTGTTAGGCCAAGTGTTATGTATCGATATAAGTCAGCAGAAATCGAGGCTTTAGATGATGCAGATAAACTCATGCTACGCATTGGTAAAGACAATTTACTTATTATTAAATCAGTACTTTTAGAAATTAATGAAAAATTGAATAAAACTGAGTAGTGCTCCCAGTAAAATAATATACAAAACATAGTTGATAATTGACGTTTTGTATAAAAAAAAAGCATCTAGACAATATCTTGTTTTTAGTACTTGCAACACGGTAGTGCTTTAGGGATAATCCACGCCGTTAAACACTATCTATGGTGACCATTTCGGTCCCCTCGCAATGATACTTTGTGAACTCAGCCAGGTCCGGAAGGAAGCAACTGCAGCAAAGGACTCATGTGCCGAGGTGTGGCTGATTTGGTTACCACCACTCCTTCGATACTCCCAATAAAATACACCTTGCTAGATAAATACATTGTCTCGTGTGATCGCTTTAATTTTTATTATTAGATAAAACTGAAGCGTAATCTTATTGATGTAATTACGTTATACCTGTAAATACTTTCTGGTTTGCTTTTTATCATCTAAACAATACGCCGACAGGTACTAGATAAATAAAAGCAAGAAAGGTGAGAATGTTTGAACGATGAAATTGGGCAAGCATGGTATAAGGCACAATTTTCACAGTATTCACCATAAAGAAAACATTACAGAAGTGCCAATAAATACACGCTTTTCTACCCCTTGTAGAATAGTGTAAGCTTGAAATTACATGTGCAATAAAACTGGTAAATTCTGCGCTTAAACCTGCGAGTAAACCTGATTGAGGAGCAAAGTGTTATAAAACTAAGATAACACATTGTTTAATCATTCAATGTTGTGTATTTCGAGCACGATAAAACTCAAGTCTATTTTATGAGACTCCAACTGATTCTCAGGAAATGATTAGAGTCTTCTGCAGGTTTATCATTGAGCGGTTAATTTTTCAGGTAGGTCCCATTTAGTCACTAGTTGTTCGCCTTGCCAGTCTTCAATTGTTAGCCAAGCTTTATGTTCTGGCTTCAAGGTGGGAGGTGCAATACCATGCACTTCTTGACCATGTTGGCTACCATGCAAAATGCCTTCATCACCCGCTTGTAATCTAGCGAGCGGTAATGGTTCTTCTCCAATATTTAAATAGGCTTGGCGGATATGCTTCAAGTCACCTCCACTAAAAATAAGCATAAAGTCTTTAGTATAATGGCCTCCATGAATATAAGGTTGTGCTAGATCGTATGGTGTTAATGTTATTTCAAACGAGCCTATTTTTTTAGTCCCCCAATCTTTAGGGAACTCGGGTGTTAACGACTGGTATAAAAAATAAAAAGGTAAAATTAAAACTAGGGCATTTAGCTTGTATTTGTAGCGGTGCCAAAAGGAATTGTTTGCTCGTGCCATTATTTTTCATCCTGCTGAAGTATTGCTTTAGTATTATTTACAGCTACATACTCTGTTTCTTTTGATGTTGTTTCTATAGTTTCTGAAGGAGTATTTCTTGCCGCTTTTACGGTTCGACTTCCCCACATTAAGAAACCTGTTATAGACATACCCGTTAGTAAAACACCAAAAATAAACCAAATAGCTTTTGTCCATAAACCTCCAATGGTGCCGTAATGAAGTGGGTTAGCTATATGAGACAAGGTTTGCAAACTTGTCATTTTTTCAGGAGAGCGTTCATCTATAACTTTACCTGTCCAAGGATCAACAACTACACCGTAAGAATATTCATCATGAAAAATAAAGTCACCCGCACCATATAGTTTGTAGGTATCGCGGTTATGCTCTGGCAGCATAATGTAGCTTTCTTTAAAGTCAGGAAATTTTTGTTGTGCAATAACTAAAGCATCTTGTAACGAAAAAGGTGGAGTGGGTCCTTGAGTAGTAGATTTCACTGGAGACGTGTTTAATGGGATTTTTTCAATAGCAACAATAGGTGAATGAGGCTCAATATCAATATCAGCATGCCAAATAACAGCTTGCACCAAATACCATAAACCCGTTAGGCTCATTAGCATTAAGAACCAAATCGACCAAACTCCTGCCATACGGTGTAGATCAGCTAAAAGTGTTTTTTTACCTTGTTTAATACGTATTTTAGGTTGAGTAAATGCACGCCAAAAGTTTTTATAAATAACTAAGCCTGTTATAAGTGCGCCAAGCATTACAATAGCCATAGCACAAACAAGGTAATAACCAATACTGTAGTTATGATCCCACGGAAATAAAAGCCAGCCATGTAAGGAACGCATAAAGTTTATAAAGGTTATGCTTTGATTAATTTCTTGAATTTTACCTGTGTATTGGTTGACGTAAGCTATTGCATAAGGTTTGTCGCTATCGGTAAAAATAACAGCATTAACTAGGTAAGGCTCGAAAGCTAATACAAGACTAACTTTTGCGCTGGGGTAGGCGTCTTGAACAATAGAAGCTAGTTCGTGTGATGACTTTTGACTAAGTTGCTGAGGGTTACTCGCACGAGCATCAGGGTTAGTTAACCATGTTAATTCATGACTTATAACCGAAATTGTTCCAGTAAGACATACGAAGCAGAATATTACCCAAATAGGTAACGAAAACCATCCATGAAGCTGAAACCAAAAGCGATTACTGAGTTTTAACATTGCAGTTTAATTAACCTTATACAAAAGGCTTATTCTAATCCAATCAAAACTCATACATCAATAGTTAAATGAGAATTGTTTTGTTTTTTATATGAGAATGATTCCTGTTTACATTTGTGTTTGTGTGAATGTACAATATCCCTATATTTTCAAATTATTAATTACATAAGGGTAAACATGAAACTCAAACGTACTTTTGCACTATCTTCTTTGGTTTTAGCTATGGGGTTTCCAGCATATGCTCAAGAAGCACAGCCAGAAGTTGTCGTTAAGGATAATGATAAACAGTTAGAAAAAATATTAATTGTAGGTGTTAGGCATAACCGAGTTAGCCAAGGTGCTACCGGTTTAACAATGGAAATTGATGAAACACCACAATCTATCAGTGTTATTACCGCGGATTTAATCAAAAACTATGGTGCTAATAATTTAAATGATGCACTAAAACTTGCACCTGGTATTGGCGTAGAAGAGTGGGAAACAAATCGCTCTAATTATACTTCTAGAGGTTTTGAAATAAAAAGCACACAAATAGATGGCGTTGGCTTACCAAATGATTGGGGCATAGTTACTGGTGCAATGGAAGCGTATGGCTACGAAGAAGTCGAAATTATTAGAGGAGCTAATGGACTTTTAACCGGTGTGGGAAATTCTTCAGGCACAATAAACTATGTACGTAAACGCCCAACCAATGAAAATGAAGGTGAAGTTGGTTTAACTTTAGGCTCATATAGTAATAAGCGTCTAAATGCTGATTACTCAATGTTATTAACTGAAAGTGGTAGCTGGGCGGCTAGATTTGTTGTCGCAACTGAAGAAAAAGAGTCACACCTTGATGGTTTAGAAAATGACCGTAGTTATTTCTACGGTGTAGTAGATGGCCAATTAACTGAAAACTCTACACTTGCAGCGGGCTTCTCTTATCAAGATGCTAACACTGACAACAACATGTGGGGTGGTTTAGTATTTAACTATACAGACGGTACTCAAGCTGAATGGGATACAAGCGACACAACAACACAAGATTGGGCAATGTGGGACACTATCAGCACTTCAGGTTTTATTGAGTATGCTTACCTATTTGATAATGATTGGGAGGTAAAACTTACATACAACAAGCAGAATTTTGAAGATAAAAGTAAATTATTCTATGCATCAGGAACAATCGATAAAGAAACTAAATTAGGCTTAGGGGGCTGGCCGGGCAGATACGATAGTGAATTTAGTTCAGATATTATTGACTTAACAGCTGTTGGCAAATATAGCTTATTCGGTAAACAGCATGAAGTGATATTTGGCGCAAGTAGAGCTAAAAGTAACCAATTGAGATTCGATTACCCGTTTGATTATGCTACGACACCAGCATTTGGGCCAACACCTAGTTTTCCTTATGCACAAGATGCAATACCAGAACCTGTTTGGGGCGCAAAACATAAGTATTCAGATATTGACGTAACTTTAACGAGACTTTTTGGTTCAACCAAGTTTAATATTTTAGATAACTTATTTGTGATTGCAGGCTTTAATGCTATTGAATATAAGCGTGTGGGTGTTAACACTACTGTTGATATTGATAATGATGAAAGCGAGATAAGCCCTTATGGAGGGATAACTTACTCAATTACAGAAGATGTTAATGCTTATGTGAGTTATTCAGATATATATCAACCTCAAGAGCAATATAATTTAGAAGGTGAGTTTTTAATGCCTACCAAAGGTGTAAATTATGAAGCGGGTATAAAAACGCAATGGCTTGATAATAATTTACTTACCACCTTTGCCGTATTTACTGCAGAGCAAGAGAATTTAGCAACATATGCAGGTTTAAATCCCGCAGGACAGTTTTTTTACAAAGGAACGAATACTAAGTCAGAGGGATTTGAAGTTGAAGTTGTTGGTAATGTAACTGATAACTTGAATGTATTACTTTCTTATACGTTATTAAGCGTAGAAGATTTTAGCGGTGAAAACGCTAATGAATGGGCGCCAAGAAATGCGATTAGTTTTTCTGTAGATTATACTTTACCAGAAATGCCAGAATTTACATTCGGAGTAGGAGGGAAGTGGCAATCAAAGACTCATAATTCTACATATGGTGTTGACCAAGATGCTTACTTACTTGTAAATGCTTTTGCTAGTTGGGATATTTCAGAGCAACTTAACCTTCAAGCTAATATTAATAATATAACTGATGAAAAATATATAAATAGTTTGATAAATGTAGGTTATTACGGAGCTCCTGTTAACGGAACGCTTGCTTTAACTTATAGTTTTTAAATAACTAGATATTGGAAGTGAATTAAGTTAGTTAAAAGCTTAATTCACTTTTTAATTGTTCTTGTATTGGCTCTTAAGCTTCAGAGCAATACGGGAGAAGGGACTAGGCTAATGTAAAGTTCAGCAAGGGAAGTTTTACAGAGCCACATTGTTCAATTAAATATGATGTAATTTCATAAATTTAAGCGCTTTATCTACAGCTTCCTTAACATTACTTTCCATTTCAAATCGCTCAGAAGCCGGTAAATAAAAAGCCATATCTACTTCATGTCTAATATAACGGGTAGGGAGTTGATTAAGAACTACACAAGTCAGATCTGCTATAAAATCATCATCGTATTTTTCGTCTATTTTTAATTTAGTAAAATGTTGTGAAACTAAGTTTTCATAATAGTTATGAATGTCATCAGCTATTTTCATTGAAATTCCCTTAAATTATTCAGCTAAAATTTAGTATAGGCCAATTTAACATTTTACGAGTTGTTATTTAAAGAGGAATATAAAAGTTATTTAATTCTGTCTTGGATAGGGGGAATGAAGTGTGATAAATAATTTAAAATAAATTTAATTATTATAAATCAATGGATTAATGTGTTTTTTAGGTGGGTGAACTTAATTCCGACTTTCAAATTTAACTATATCAGCTTCTATTTTTGAAATAGCTTGTCTACAACGACCTAAGCGTTGATGTAAAGCGAGTACTTCTTGTGATATTTTTTCTTCAGTAAACTTTGAAGACCTGATACGTTCTTGTTCTTTATCTTGTAGCATTTGTGATAGACGCCGTTCAAACTCATGATGTTCTGATAAGTTTTGATACAGATTTTGGCTGGGTTGAATAACAGCTTTAATTGCTTTTTTATAGCGACGATTTTTTATAGCATTTAATCTGTTTTGAGCTTCATTATGGATATTACTATTCGATTGAAATGCATTGTAAAGGGATGTTATTTGTTTTTCTAATAGCTCAATTTGATATTTTACCAAGTCATTATTTTGATTTTTAATTAAACGTTCTAACTGTATTGTTTTATTTTTAATTTCTATAACGTAGTCAGAAAATAAGTCGCTGTTTGTACTAAATAAATCAATTGAAAATAATGGTGAATCTTGCAATAACTTATGAGCTTTTAATTTACTGTTATTATTATCAAGTTCTAAAGCTGTTTGCTCTAACTCAGCTAAAATTTTATATATTTTTTTTATAGAAACAGAGTTTTTCATCGGTTAGTTTTACCAAGCCTGATAGGCTAAATTAATAGCCATTCCAATAACAATAACAGCAAATACAGGTCGAATAAACTTACTGCCTAATTTTATAGCAAAATGCGATCCTACCATTGCTCCTAACATAATAAAAATACCAATCGATAAACCTAAAATAAAGTTTACATGGCCCAAATAAATGAAAGTTAATAAGCTAAAAAAATTACTGATAAAGTTTGTTGAACGCGCTAATCCACTACTGATCAGAATATTCGTTTTATAGAGAATAGTAGAAGATACCGTCCAGAATGCTCCAGTGCCAGGGCCTGCAACACCATCATAAAATCCTAATGTTAATCCTTGAATGATCTGTTTTAATAATAACTGTTTGTTTTCTTTAGGGAGTTCAGAGGATTCTTTTATTACATTTTTAGCGAATACCGTGTAAATAGCGGTGATAACTATAATAAGAGGTAAAGCTTTTTCTAAGAATTCAGTACTTAAGTAATTTACAACGAATGTGCCAAAAATAGCTCCTAATGCAGTTGTATATAATGAATACCTCCAAAATTTTGGGTTAAAAAGCTTATTTTTATAAAATGCTACAGATGCAGTAAAAGATCCAAACGATGCGGCTAATTTATTTGTACCCAGAGCCATGTGAGGCGGTAGGCCAGATGTTAATAATGCAGGTATTGTTAGCATTCCACCACCTCCAGCTATCGCGTCAATCATTCCTGCACAAAAGCCAATGCCACATAAGGTCATCCATGTATTTATATCAAGTACTGCATCGATCAAAATAGTTTCCTAGGTATTCTTAAAATTTTGGGCGACATTATACCATAACCATAACGTAAGGCCTTTTATCATTTAGGCCTAACTTCTCAGATTAAATAAACATCAATTAATATTATGTTAAGAAACATCCCATATTTGTTTGTCGGTTAAAAACGAATAAAAAATGAACTTATTTGTTTTAAATTAACCAAAAAGTAACTTTTATCGTAAGAATGTTTGACTTAGTACGAATGAATTAGTAAAACATACGACGGCAAATATAAATGTAGTGGTGAAACTCACTGGTCTGAGGAGTAAGCACTTATTATAATTACTGATAAAAATATTATTCATGTGTAGTAATTTGTCGGGGTATAACATTATAAAACACAATATAAATCTTCTATAACGTTTCGTTATAAACCCATTCTCAGTAGTTGACAGAAATGTCATGTGAGAATATCGTATTGTTCTTATTCTAGAGAAATAAAATAATACCTTTATTAAGATTTTTTCATTTGCGTTAACAATAATATTTGTTATCAAAATTCAATAGCAATTGGTTGGGAACTATGTCCAAATTAAGTAAAAAAAGCCTTATCGCTTCTTCAGTGATTGGCGCATTAACATTAGCAGCGAGCACTTTTGCAGTTGCAGATCAGTTAACTGATCTACAATCAGCAGAAGCGCGTACTTTCAAAGCATCGATTAAGTCACAACAAAAAATCGAAAGCATCTATGAGCAAACTATTGATCTTCTAGGTGAATACCGTAATACAGTTGATGAAGCTGAGGTGTTATCTGGTTATAACGATCATGTTCAACTTATGGTTAACGATCAACTTAAGAATATTGCCTCTTTACAAAAGCAAATTGACGGTGTTGATAAGATTAAGCAGGGTGTTGTTCCTTTAATGTATAAAATGATTGAAACATTAGAAAAGTTCGTAGAACTTGATGTTCCAATGAATATTGATACACGTAAAGAACGCATCGAAACTTTACGTACTGTAATGGGTGACTCTAACGTTACTACATCAGAGCAGTTTCGTTTAGTACTTGAAGCATATGAAATTGAAGCTAACTACGGTACTGCTTTCGAGTCTTACCAAGGTGAACTTGATTTAGGCGATCGTACTATTACTGCTGATTTCGTTTACATGGGCCGAATTGCTTTCTTAGCTCAGTCTTTAGATATGAAAAACGCTTGGGTATGGAATAATGAAACTCGCTCTTGGGAAGAACTTGGGGATGAGTACATTAAAGCCGTTAAATCAACTATTGCAATGGCACGTAAGCAATTACCGATGGATTTAACTAAATTACCAGTTTTCGCAGCAGGAGCTAAATAATGAAAAAGTTTCTTAATTATGTAATGCTTACTGCTTCTTTTACATTAGCAGCATCGGCATCAGCTAATGATTTAAATAAGTTATTAGAGCAAGTTAAAGCGGATAGAATTTCTGAAGCTAAACTTGATAAAAAACGTGAAGCAGAATTTATTGCTGCTAGAGCGGACAAACAAGCATTATTGAATAAAGCTAAACAAGAGTTAGCTAACCAAAATGCTCGTAATAAACGTTTAACTAAAGAATATGCTGCAAATGAAATTACGCTAGCACAAAAAGAAGTTGAACTAGATAACGCAAAAGGTACTTTAGGTGAAATGTTTGGTGTAAGTCGTTCTGCAGCAGCTGACGCTTTTGGTCAAATATCATCTTCAATCGTTAGTGCTCAATACCCAGGTCGTGGTGAAGCATTAAGCCGCATTGCTAACTCTAAAGAAATTCCAGCGTTAGAAGATTTAGAAGAATTATGGTTTGCGCTACAAACTGAAATGACTCAGTCAGGTGAAGTTGCACAGTTTACTGCAGAAGTAACTAACCTAGATGGCTCTAAGTCTACCGAAACAATCACTCGTATAGGTACATTTAACTTAGTATCTGATGCTGGTTACTTAACTTATAACGATGAAGTTGCTCAAGTTCAGCCTTTAGCTAAGCAACCTGCTGGCTATATTTCAGGTACAGCTTCAGACTTCTTTAACACTTCATCAGGCTACGCTCCTGTTTACGTAGATCCATCTCGTGGCGGTATCTTAGCTCTTGAAACTCGTAAACGTACTTTAATGGAATTTTACCATCAAGGTGCTGAAGTTGGATATGCGATTACTGCATTATTATTCTTAGGTTGTTTAATTGCTCTTGAGCGTTTAATTGTTCTAGGTTCAATGAGTTCTAAAATTAAAGCTCAAGAGAAAAACCTTGATACACCTAATGAAAACAATCCACTAGGTCGTTTACTTAAAATTTACCATGACAACAAGTCAGTTGATGCTGAAACGCTTGAACTTAAACTTGATGAAGGTATTTTACGCGAAACACCAAAAGTTGACCGTGGTATTAACTTAATCAAAATGTTTGCTGCAATAGCTCCATTAATGGGTCTATTAGGTACAGTTATCGGTATGATCATGACGTTCCAAACAATCACATTATTTGGTACAGGTGACCCGAAAATTATGGCAGGTAATATATCTCTAGCTCTTGTTACAACAGCGTTAGGTTTGATTTGTGCTTTACCTCTAATACTAATTCACAGTGTAATTGCTGGTCGTAGTAAATCTGTTCTGCAAAAACTAGACGAGCAAAGCGCTGGTTTAATCGCTGCAATCGCAGAGAAGGAGTCTAAATAATGTTATTCCTGATAGAGCTTATAGAATCTGTCAGGAGTTTTATTGCGACAGGTGGTAATGTACTTTATGTTGTTGCCTTCGCTCTCTTTTTGATGTGGATTTTGATGATTGAACGTTATTGGTTTTTATCATCAGTGTACCCAAAAATGAAAGACGATATCGTTGGACGTTGGGATGCACGTGAAGACACTACGTCTTGGTATGCACATCGTATTAGAGATACTTGGATCTCCGAAGCGACAGAATTATTAGAGCAACGTATGCTCACAATTAGAACTTTAGTAGCTATGTGTCCTCTTATTGGATTACTAGGTACGGTTACAGGTATGATAGGTGTGTTTGAAGTTATGGCACAACAAGGTACTGGTAACCCACGTTTAATGGCTTCAGGTATATCTATGGCGACAATTCCTACAATGGCAGGAATGGTAGCAGCTTTATCAGGTGTATTTTTTAGCTCAAGATTAGACGCTAAAGTTAAACTAGCAAAGGCTAAACTGGTTGACAGTTTACCTCATCACTAGAGAGAAATTCGAATGGCACGTAAACGTATTCGTGAAGACGAAGAAGCAGTAATAGATATGACACCGATGCTTGATATCGTATTTATCATGCTGATCTTCTTTATTGTAACCACTTCTTTTGTTAAAGAAGCAGGTATTGAAGTTAATAAACCTAAAGCAGCAAACCAAAGTAAGCAAAAATCCGCTAATATTTTCATTGCGGTAAAAGATACTGGTGAAGTTTGGTTTGATAAACGTCGTGTTGATATCGAACGTTTAGCAGCGAACATTGAAAAGGCATTAGCTGAACAGCCTACTGATGTTGTAATCATTCAAGCTGACAAAGACGCTAAACATGGTGTTGTTGTTAAAGTGATGGATGCGATAAAAGATGCAGGTATAGACAGAATCTCTATTGCTGCAGCTAAGGGGTAGTCTATGGTTCGCTTTTTAGTATCAATACTACTAGGCGCAGCGGTAACATTTGTACTATTTTCATTTATGGCTTTCCTTGTTTCTAGCGGTGATAGAAACAAGGAAGAACAGTTAGAAAATATAATAGTAGAAGTTAACACTACGCCACCGAAGTCAGCAGCTGAAACACGTAGACGTGTTCCACCGCCGCCTCCGCCGCCGCCTAAGTCTCCACCTAAGCCTCAAGCTCCAGAGCCTGAAGCTACTAATAATACCAGTGGCATTAGCTTTAACATGCCAGGTATTAAGTTAGCAGGAGCAAATGCAGGTATTTCTGCTCCAGGTGAAGGTTTTGGACGTGATGGAGATGCAACACCTATTGTTCGTATTGAACCTAAATATCCAATACAAGCAGCTCGAGATGGTAAAGAAGGTTGGGTAAAACTTTCATTTACTATTAATGAGATTGGTGGAGTTGAAGATGTAAACGTTATTGAAGCAGATCCAAAGCGTGTCTTTGATAAAGAAGCTAAACGTGCACTACGTAAGTGGAAGTATAAACCTAAGGTTGTTGATGGTAAGCCACAGCGCCAGCCTGGTTTAACAGTTCAATTAGACTTTAAAATGGATGGGGGTAAATAATGAATAAAATTATATTATCTTTAGTTGTTGCTGCTTCGGTAACTGCAGTGCAGTTACCTCTAACGACTGCTGCCTTTGCGGCAGGCGTTGGTGCTGAAGAAAAGGCAAAACGTCCAACTCAGTTAGTTGGTCCATCTGTTGGTAAAAAAGTTGGTGCTGCGTTTGAACTATATTCTGCTGATGACATTCCTGGTGCATTACAAGTTTTATTAGACATTGAGGCGAAAAAAGATTACGACAAAGCTTATGTTAATCGTTTTATTGCAATAATGTATGCCACCATGGGTAAAAAAGAAGAAGAGGCTATTAAGTATTTAGAATTAGCGATTAAACCTGACATCTTAAATGAAGGTGATCATGGTGAAGCTATTAAACTACTAGCTGATTTACAAATGCAGACCCAAAAGTACAGAGGCGCTTTAGAAAACTATAAAGCATGGATGGACTTTACTGGTAAATCTGATGGTGAAACTTGGGTTAAGATAGCTAACGCCCATTATTCACTTAAAGAGTTAGATAAAGTAATAGCTCCAGCTGATAAAGCTATAGCTGCTTTTGGTGATAAGCAAAGTCAGAATCCTTATATTTTAAAACTTACTTCGTTTTATGAACGTAAGATGTTTAAAGAGGCTGTTAAAGTATTAGAAACAACGGTTCAATTATTCCCTGATACCAAAACGTATTGGGTACAATTAGGACAATTTTATACTTTAGTAGAAGATTATGACAAAGCACTAGCAACTTTAGATTTAGCTTATAAACAAGGTTACCTTGAAAAAGAGTCTGAAATTAAAGTACTTGTTAGCTTATATGCTCAAAAAGCAATTCCTTATAAAGCTGCAACATTGCTTGAAAAGCATATTGCTTCAGGTTCAGTTAAAAGAGATGATAAAAATCTTACTATTTTAGCTAACTCATGGCATGCGGCTCAACATATTGATAAAGCAGCTAAATACTATGGTGAATTGGCGAAAATGACCAATGAAGCTAAGCATTATAGCAAGCAAGGTATGTTGTTAAAGCAAGATGAGCAGTTTAAAGGTTCTATTGTTGCTTTAAATAAAGCTTTAGAGCTTGGTATTGAAAATAAAGGTCAGATATATATGAGTATTGCTGAATCTCACTTTTATTTAGAACAATACAAACAAGCAAATAATGCTATAGAAAAAGCAATGGATGACCCTAAAACTAAGAAAGCTGCTAGAGGCTGGGCTGGTTTTATCAAGGACACTGCTAGACGTAAAAAAGTATCTATTTAATCTAATTAAATTTACTTTAAAAAAAACCAGCATTTTGCTTAATGCCGTTCACTTAAGGTGAGCGGCATTTCTTTTTTTAACAGGGTACCTATTCTTAGAACACTTCAATTCTCGCGGATAACTCCGCTCTCTACGTGCTGGCAATACAAACTGTTTGGCACTTTTGGTTATATCCATAACAAATTTTGACACATTTCCTGGCGAACAAAATGGCAACATAGTCAGTTGATAAATTATGTGCATTGAAGCACCATGAAAACTTAATTGGTTTGGATGTATTGAATCGAGTGACTTCGCCATTAATACCATTTGATAACGGATCAGATTATAAGCGAGTAATATCCCCCACAACTCTTGTTTTATAAGCTCAGGTTGATTACTACGCAAGGTAAATTGGCTATCAAGTAGTGACTGCTTCATTTCTCTAAAACCAAGTTCTATCTCCCACCGATGTCCGTATAAATCGACAATATCAGCGACAGGAAACTTCATTGCATCCGTCATAGACGTTAACACTTCGCACGCTTTACCATTAACCTTTCTCGATACTAATCGAGCTTCAATTGATTCAGGTAATTCAGGAAACTTCTTTCGTGCTTGGGGACAGGCGGTTAAACGAACTATTTTATCTTGGCGTCCTAATGAACGAACAATGTCATATTGTACGTTCTTTTTTAGCGGTATCAGCCAATGACGTGATATTCCCGTGGATTGCCAACGATAAAGTAATCCAAGCGAGTAGAAGCCTCTATCAAATAGTGTCAAGCTATGATCTGGTGTTGTTTCAACTAGCGAGCCAGCTAATTTCATTTCGTTAATATCAACACTATCAAAAGCACTTTGTGTTAATAAATGACTTGTTAATTCCATCTGGCATACCATGCGCACTTGGGGGTAACTTGCCTTGCCATGAGAGTTTCCTGTACGTGCAAAATATTCATTATTTTCTTTTGAGTCAGGTGTTCGCCATACAACGCCATCAACACCTAATAGTGTCAATCCACACCATGTGGGGTGAGTAGACTCCTCATGCCATAGCGATTGTGTTTTATTAAAAATAGATTCTATTGCTTTATGACCAAGTTTCTTTCTTGCTTGTGTTACGGCACTAGGTGCAACATAGGGGGCACCGTTAGGTAGAATGATATCAAGCTGATTAACTAATTGGCGGATAGACATTTTACGAAATAAAGCCATACCAATAACAGCCCACACCATTTGCTCCATAGGAAGCTTGCGCTTCCTTATGGTCGCAATACCTGACTGAGCCAACGCTTCATCAACGATGCTTGGGTCTAATAATTCACTTAATCCTGTAAATTCAGTAAAACTATTTTGTGAAACTTGTGATAAGGCAGTAGAGAGTTGCAAAAGAAAAGGCTCCTGAATAAATTCAGAAGCCTTTATATACTAACCAGAAGATCGGTCAATGGATCGTTAAACATTTCTTAACTGATCGGCATTAAGCATTTTGCTGGTTTTTTTATTTCCTAAACTTGTTGGGATTAGGATAAGTCTCTAATTTATAGATTTTATTAAGGATATTATTTCATCTTTATTATTCAGTTTTTTTATCTGTTGAAAAAGCTCTTCGGCTTGTGGGAATTGTAACTTTAGATATCTAAGCCATTGTTTTAATCTACTAGAGAAATAATAGCTTTTATCGCCATTTAACTCCAACTGACTATAAGTCAGGAGTAGCTTTTGCAAATTCGACCAATCCATAGGTTCAGTATCATATTTAATGGTATTAGCAATATTGGGTAAAGATAGAGCACCACGGCCTAACATTAAGTGAGAGGTGTTCGAGACTTTTGAACACTTTAGTGCTGCTTCTCTATTCCAAATTTCACCATTAGCAATAATTTGCATTGTAGAAAATGAAACGGCTTTATTTATGTATTCCCAATAAGCTGGTGGATTATAACCATCTGATTTAGTTCTTGCGTGTATCGCTAATTCATTTACGCCAGAAGAATTGATTGCTGATATTAGCTCATTAAAAAGAGATGTATCATCAAAACCTAAACGTATTTTTGCTGATAATATAGTCTCATCATTTAGTGATTTCTTCATAGTAGATAATATTTGATAAATTTTTTCTGGTTCTTTTAATAAAACAGCTCCACCTTTACTTTTATTTACTGCTTTGGCTGGGCAACCGAAGTTCACATCAATACCATGGGATCCAAGTTCTATTGCTCTTATTGCATTTTCTGCCATCCAACTTGGATCTTGGCCAAGTAACTGTATACGTAGGGGAGTCTGATTACCTGTGTAGCCTTTATCTCTTAATTCAGGGCATATTCGGTAATAGATGTGTTTAGGGACTAGAGAATCAACCACTCTTACAAATTCAGTAACACATAAATCGTAATTATTAATCGAGCAAAGTATTTGCCTCATTAATGGATCTATTACTCCTTCCATAGGTGCTAATATGAGTTTATCAATAAGAATGTCTTTTTTAGAGAAAGGAATATTAATGGTACGTACTTTTATTATTTGATTAATGAAAGTTATTTTATTAAGTTATGGTCAGCTAAGATAGTGTCAATAATAATTAATTTAATAAATAGGGAATCACATAAATATTATTAAAAGTATATAGTAGCGTTATTAATTAACTTCAACTCGGGATAAGCAAAGTTATTCAACAAGCTATTTTTACGCTTAATTTCGTTGAATTTATGACTAATATTCAGCTATCAAATAGAAAAATTCGCCTTGTTATACACAAAAATATCAATATTGAGAGACGAATATATCTTAGGAAAACAACAAAACGCATTAAATATTTGCTAAATAAATCTTTTAATTAATTCACTAACACTCATTAACCCGAGTTGAGGTTAATTAGTGTATTCATATTTACTGTTTTTTACACTTTCATCTAAAGTTGATATTAATCCATTTTCAGATCAGTCTATTGTTCTAATTGTGGCTGATGATCATAAAGGTAAGTGCGAGAAGGTAAGTGAGGTGAAGCTAAAAAAGATAAATCAGTAATCTTTAAAAATTTTAAAAAGGCTGCTAACGAATAACAGCCTTTATCAGTTTATTTAATTGTTAAGTCTTCGCAAACAGAAACATTCAAATCTTGTAAAATACCATCGTGTATGTTGTAAATAAAACCATGCACAGTAATATCTTGATTATTTTTCCATGCGTTTTTTAAAATCGTTGTGTGCGATACATTGGTCACTTGCTCTATGACGTTTAGCTCGCTAAGTAGATCCGCTTTTTTTTCAGGATCAGACACTGTATCTAATTGTTCTTTATTGAAACGGTGTACATCTTCAATATGTCTCAGCCAGTTGTCAATCAATCCATGACTTTCATCATCAAGTGCTGCTTTTATTCCACCACACCCATAATGGCCACATACAATAATATGTTTTACCTTTAAAACATCTACTGCAAATTGTAAAACGGATAAGCAGTTTAAATCAGTATGTATGACTAAGTTAGCTATATTTCTATGAACAAATACCTCTCCAGGTAATAGTCCCATTAAATTGTTTGCAGGAACTCGAGAGTCAGAACAACCTATCCATAAATATTCTGGTGCCTGTTGCTCTGAAAGTGATTTGAAAAAATTAGGATCGCTTTTTTTGATCTCTTCAGCCCATTCAATGTTTTGTTCAAATAAATGTTGGATAGATGCCATAAAATACTCTTAATGGATTAAAATTTCCTAAGTTTATAGTAAAAAAGCATAGAGAAAAATACACTTATTCAAAATTTAGTAACTTATCGTTTCAAGAGATGTATTTTTACAGAATATAATATTTCTTTTAAAAAGACGTACTTGTTTGTTGTTAAGGTATTGGGTATATATAATTGATAAAAACGTAACTAGGATCCATTTTAATGGCTTCAGCAAGTGCCTTACACATATTAGTAAAAACAGAAAAATTAGCACAAGATATACTTTCGCAATTACAAAAAGGAGCTGATTTTTCTGCTTTAGCGAAGAAATACTCTATTTGTCCATCTAAAAAGAAAGGTGGGGATTTAGGTGAGTTTAAAAAAGGGCAAATGGTTAAGCAATTTGACGATGTCGTTTTTAAAAAACCGCTTTATAAAGTACATGGCCCTGTTAAAACTAAGTTTGGTTATCACTTGATCAAAACTTTATATCGGAGTTAATAAAATAACTAACAATTACTCTTCTTTTTTTTCTTCCTTCTCAAGCTCAGTATTACGAGCTTCTATTTTTTGTAGTTGCTCTTCAGTTAAATCAAACTTTTTAGCTGATTGTTTGAGAAGTAAAACAGCACTTACAATAAGCCCTAACGCAATTACTGCGATTATTATTCCAATTAATGACATATATACCTCTTATTCGTTAGGTTGCTTATTTCGCTCTTTAGCGAGTTGTTGTAATTGCTTTGACTGCAAATGCAGGCTTGAACGAACTAGACGCTCTCTATCATCATCTCTTATATGATGAAAAATAGCTTTATGATTGTGCTTGTTTTCAGTACTCTCTACGCTAATAATTTCAGCGTGACAATAAATAGCACAATTTTCATGGGTTAAAAAAATCTTTATTTCAATAAACGTATTTATCGAAAAAGCTGTATTGTGAATAAATTCAATTCCAGCACCGCCAAAAGCAATGCCTTGATAGCGATGTTCTTCATCATCTTGTTCATTGAGCATATGATTAATGAGTAAATCAATTTTTTGAGCTTGAAGATTTAAGTATTGAACTAACTGTCCTGCAACTCCTGTTATTACTCCTAAAGGCGCTAAAGCGGATTGATCTAATGTAGCAATATCGTTGACCAGCTTAAATGGTGTCGGTATATTTTTTAAAAAGTCATGATATGAAATATTATTGCCATTATTTAATGGCTTAGCGTTAATATTGAAATCATGTTTTATAGAAAAAAACTCATTATATTGATTAAGTTTTAAATTGATTTGATCTTCAGGCATTATTCCAACTCTTGCTTGGTTATTGATTTAGTATAAAAGGGTTTTACTAAATACACATCTAAAAAATATTTAAGCCATGTTTTTTAAATTGTTTTGTGACAAAAATTAATTATATTTGATTACAAAATAGCGAAATTATTCTGGTTATAGCCGCTATTCATTATGTTATGCTTAGCTCACAAATGTTTTTCAGTTTTATATTTATAATATAAAATCAATTATTTAAGAACTCTGTTATTCATGTTTTTACCTGCAAGCTTTTTTATTGGTCTACGTTATAGCAAAAGTCAGAGACATTCTGGTTTTGTTTCTTTTATTACCTTTTTTTCAATCGCGGGTATCGTTTTAGGTGTAGCGTCACTTATCACCGTTGTTTCTGTTATGAATGGTTTTGAGGGGGAGCTTAAAAAAAGGATATTAGGAATTGTTCCTCATGTAGTCGTTAATGTAAAGCCGCCAATAGACCCACTTTCTACTAGCTCAAAGGCATTTAACCATTGGCAAAAAACACGTGAAAAACTGTTAACTTTCCCCCATGTAACTCATGTTACGCCTTTCCTTCAATCTGAGGCATTAATTCAATCTAATAAAGCATTACAAGGTGTTTTGATTTTTGGTGTTTTTCCTGAGTTTGAGCAACACAATATTATAAGTACACATATGGTGTTAGGTGATTTAGATAGTTTAAATGAAACACCATATTCTGTAGTTATGGGTAAAGCTTTAGCTTATAAGTTAAATGTAACACTAGGGGACACTATACGTATTGTTCTACCTAATAAAACGGTTTTTACACCTATGGGACGAATTCCTGTGCAACGCACTTTTACGATCACAGGGATATTTAATGTAGGATCAGAAGTTGATGGCTCAGTGGTGTATATGCATAGTAAATATGGCGCTAAGTTATTAAAACAAAAGGGCGATGGTATTAGTCACTTACGTTTGTATTTAGATGATGCTTTTAATGCCGACGCACTAACGAATCAAGTACAAAGTGAATTTACTGAATTAGAATTTGTAACATGGAAGAATAGCCAAGGTGCTTTATTTTCAGCGGTTAAAATGGAAAAAAACATGATGTGGCTTATGTTAAGTTTAATTATAGCGGTTGCTGCTTTTAATATTGTATCCGCCCTTGTTATGGTAGTGATAGATAAACAAGGTGAAATTGGTATTCTTCAAACATTGGGTATGAATAGAAAAAATATTTTAAGTATTTTTATCGTACAAGGTGTTTCAAATGGTGTTTGGGGTGTGTTAATTGGAACTATATTAGGCGTGCTGATTACATTAAATTTAAATACTATTTTATCAACGGTTGGTCTTAGTATTTTAGGACCTGCTTTTGCTGGACAAAACTTACCTATAAACCTTGTTTTCTCTAATGTGATTGTGATTATATCTTCTGCATTATTTACTAGTTTTTTAGCCACATTATATCCTGCTTACAGAGCATCGAAAACATTACCTGCTGAGGTTTTACGAAATGAGTAATCGTTTACTGTGTAAAGCAGTATCAAAATCCTATTTTAATGGGAAGCATGAAACTAAAGTGCTGAATGAATTAAATTTAAGTGTTAATTCTGGTGAATTATTAGCTATTGTAGGGAGTTCTGGATGCGGTAAAAGTACGTTTTTACATATAGCAGGAGTGCTTGATTCTCCCTCTTCAGGTGAAGTTATTATTAATGATGTTAACGTACACGCTTTAACTGATAAAGAAAGAGCGGCTTTTAGAAATAAACACATTGGTTTTATTTACCAGTTTCATCATTTAATGATGGAGTTTTCAGCTATAGAAAATGTCGCCATGCCTTTACTTATCAGAGGGGTTTCACCTAAAGAAGCAAAAATAGCTGCTGAGAAAATTCTATTGCAAGTCAATTTGTCTCATCGTTTACATCATAGACCTTCAGAATTATCAGGAGGAGAAAGGCAGCGTGTTGCGATTGCAAGGGCATTAGTGACTAATCCATCGATTGTTTTAGCTGACGAACCTACCGGTAATTTAGATTTTGAAACCGCAGAGCAAATATATAAATTAATAAGAGAATTAAACGAAACATTAGAGACTAGCTTTGTCATTGTTACCCATGATCTAGTGTTGGCCAGTAAAATGGATCGTCAATTAACACTAGCTCATGGTCAATTAAAAGAGATGGAATTAGCACAATAATGTTCAAACCATTGAGTTTATTTATTGCATTACGTTATGTAAGAAGTCGTCAAAGTAACGGTTTTGCTTCTTTTATATCAGCATCATCAACTATCGGTATAGCTTTAGGGGTTATGGTGCTTATTGTTGTGCTATCAGCCATGAATGGCTTTGAAAAAGCATTAGCTGATAAGTTACTTTCGGTTATTCCTCATGGCCAATTAACAGGAGTAAATACTCCTATACCTAACTGGCAAAGCAAAGCGTCGCAAGTCTTAAAATCACCACATATATTAGCTGTAGCGCCGATTATTAATGAATCAGGGATGATGCAATATAAAGGTGAGGTGAAAGGTATTGAAGTAAAAGGAGTAGATCTTAAACTAGAAACACTAGTTTCATCTATTACCGATTATATCGTTGAAGGGCAATGGAGTGATTTATCATCAGAAAATAGTATTCTTATCGGTGCTGGTATAGCCAAAAAACTCCAACTCTCGGTAGGTGATTCAGTGCAGCTATTACTTCCTCAAAATGTTCATTTAAATAGTGGTAACAATGTCCATCAAAGATTTCCTATTCCCTTAACTAAACAAGTTAATGTGGTCGGTATATTTAAATTTGGCGGTATGGTGGATGACATTAACGTATATATGTCATTTCGTAGTGTGTCTAAACTTATGGGATATAACTTAAATGAATCTCAAGGGCTTAGTGTTAAAGTGGATAATGTATTTAAGGCACCGCTTATTATTAGGGAAGCCGCCTATAAATTAGACCATTATGTTTATGTAACTGATTGGACAAATGAGCAAGGACATTTATTTAACGATATACAACTTGTTCGATTGGTTATGTATATTGTGTTAATTATTGTTATTGCTGTTGCAAGTTTTAATATTGTTTCTACGCTTATTATGGCAGTTAACGATAAAAAAAGTGATATCGCTATTTTAAAAACAATGGGAGCAAGCTCATTTACTATAATGTATAGCTTTGTGATACAAGGTTTTATTAATGGAGTTGTGGGTGTTACTTTCGGTGCTCTTTCGGGAATATACTTAGCGAATAATTTAACGCATATTATTCGTGAAATAGAAACAATATTTAAAACTAAGTTTCTCTCCGCGGATATTTATTTTATTGATTTTTTACCATCTGATTTACATTATTCTGATGTCTATATTACAGTGATTACCGCTTTATCTTTATCATTAATCGCGACTTTATATCCTGCATGGAAAGCTACTAAAATAGAACCAGCGCATGTGTTAGGACAAATATAGTTCTTGTCTTTTATGTTATCACTTAATCAGGTAGTATTTCTTCGTTATCGCTATAGGTACGATTTTTACCTGAGTTTTTAGCTTTATATAGATTTCTATCTGCTGCTGTAATAGCTGACTCAATACTGCTATTACCCACTATGGTGCTTATACCCATACTTACAGTTGTATCAAAAGCTTGTTGTTTACACAAAGGGCTATTGTTTCTAATTGCTTTGTGTATCTTTTGGGCTGTAAGGCCGGCTTGAATTGAATTGGTATAAGGGAGAATAAATAAAAATTCTTCACCACCCCAACGGGCAACGGTATCTTGTGTGCGTACGCAGGTTTTAAATATTTTTGCTAATTCTACTAAAACACAATCTCCTGCGTTGTGACCATATTCATCATTTATACTTTTAAAATTGTCCACATCACAAATAATAATACTGAGCTCAGTTTTATTTCTAACTAAACGGCGTTGTTCATATTCAATAACATTGGTGGCATCTCTACGATTTGATAATTGAGTAAGAGGATCTATTTTAGATAACTGTTCGAATCTGTCACTTACGTCTCTCATTGCTTTATACGATGTTTCTCTTGAATATTCGTATAACGCAGTGAGTGCTGAAACAGTTAGAAAAGAAGAAATAAGTCGAAGTTTAAAATCAAGAGGATATTGGACTGTGGATATAATATCTACAGGAAGAAGTAATATTAGCGATGATATACCTGTAAATAGTAGTAAATTTAAAACGCCTATTCTTAAACCACAAATAAAAAAGGTCACGGGTGCGGTCATAAATATCCATAAAGGCCCAGTATTATTGGCTCCACCAGAGTAGAGTAAATAGAACATTAAGATATAAAGTTGATATAAAACAAGACCAGAAGAGAGTTGATAATTATTCGTCGTTTTTTGAGTGACAGGGCCTAAGGTAAAAATAAAGCATACTACAAACAAAACACAGGCGAGTTGAATGTTATGATTAGTTAAGGCTAAAACTGCTGCTATTCCAGTGATAATCGTTCCGATCAAAGAAAAAAGATAAATAACTAATATTCGTCTGTTTACTTCATCAGAATTAGACTCTCTAGCACCAGAGTGCAGGTATGTTAGTAGTAACGATTTTAATGCATTCATTATTTTTTTCTTTAGAACAGATAATTCACAATAACTAGACCTTATTAAAAAGTATAGTATTTATTCTAAATTTGAGTCTGTTTCCTCCCCAAAAAAAATTATTTTATTCTTAGGTTTTTACGTTTATTCCATTCTTTAGCCACTGAAAAACGCCATATACTGTGAATCCCAATATAACCGATAAGAGAAAAAAGAATAGCACAAACTAAGCATCCTAATAAAAATGCGGGCCCAATTGTGGTTAAACTATCAATTATCCATTGCCAAGTTGCATGAAATTCAAATTTTTCTGCGGGAGCATTTATTATCCATGCACCCACTAAATAACAAACATAAAAAATTGCCGGCATAGTCAAAGGATTTGTTATCCATACCAAAGCGATAGAAATAGGTAAGTTTGCATGTACCAAAATTGCAATACCCGCAGCTAATACCATTTGAAAAGGAACAGGTATAAAAGCAAAGAATAAACCCACAGCAAAAGCTTTAGCTATAGATCGTCTATTTAAATGCCAGAGGTTAGCATTGTGTAATAAACCACCAAAAATTTGTAAATATTTGTTGGTTTTTATAGAGTGAGCATCTGGCATCAAACGCTTAATGATTTTTTTAGGCATAAATAAAATAATTTAAAATTTTTTAGGAATTAATCACTATGGATGGGTGGCTAATCACGTTCTTTATAGGTGCTATATTGTCATTATTTATGGCAATAGTACCAGAGTTTTTTTCTGTCATTTTTTTTACCTTTGTAGGTTTAGCGTGTTCATTGTACCAAAAGACACGAACTATTAGCGGACTGTTTTTAGGGATCGCTTGGATTTTATATTCTGGAGTACAATACCAACAGGTTTGGCAAAAAAACAACATCAATGTTAACGTATTATTTGATTCGACTCATTTTGTTACAGGTAAAGTTAAAACCATACCTTCCACAATAGAATCACGTATACCTATTCAAGAAAAAAACAAAGAACGACTTTTTGAAAATAAAGTAAAAAATAAAATTAAATACAAACGTAGTTATAAATTTAATTTTGAAATAACGCATATTGATCATCAATTACTGTCTACTCCCATTATTACTCGCCTTAGTTGGAATAAATCATCTCATCTTGTTCAACAGGGGAATGAATGGCTTCTAAAAGTAAAGTTAAAACCACCTCATGGTTTTGCTAATCAAGGAGGATTTAATTATCAAATGTGGCTTAGACAAAACAACATTGTGGCTACAGGCTATGTTTTAAATCACACAGATAATGAAATACTTAGTAATAAAATAAGCTATCGTCAGCAGTTATATTCAAATTCACTCACTTTATTACCATCAGGGCAATTGTCTTCTTTGTTAACGGCATTAAGTTTTGGAGAAAGAAATACGATAGACCAAGACACATGGTCAGTACTTAATAAAACAAATACACAGCATTTAATTGCTATTTCAGGTCTTCACTTAGGTTTGATCGCAACAGGAAGTTTTTTAATTATTAGCTTTTTAATTAGAATATTCCCTCTACGTTTTTTTGTTAAACAGCCTCTGCAATCAAGTTATCTAGATTTATTATTATCAAACAATAGTAAACTTATCGCCGTATTTTTTAGTTGTTTAATTACTTTTTATTACGCTTACCTCGCAGGTTTTTCTTTACCTACTGTGAGGGCATTAGTCATGCTTTTACTTTTTTGGTTGTTTAGAATTATAGGGATTAAACCTAGTTTATTAACGTGGCTGTTTCTTACCGTTTTTATCGTTTTACTAATAACGCCAATGAGTTTAATTAGTGGGAGTTTTTGGCTTTCGTTTTACGCGGTGAGTTTAATCTTATTAACTCTGTGGCGCTTTAAACGTTCTTTTACTGGTAAAAATAAAATTACTACATGGCTGCAATCACTTTTTTGGGTTCAGCTTAGTTTAAGTATCTTTATGTTACCTATTTCTATGTTGTTTAATTATCAACTGTCTCTAGTGTCAATTACTGCAAATTTAGTTGCTGTGCCATTAATGAGTTTCACTAGTATCCCTCTGTGCCTACTCGCTGTTTTAGTTATGCCTTTTAGTGAGTTTTTTTCTTCAACTTTATATCAATTAGCTTTATTTTCTACACAAGCTTTATGGCATTGGTTAGTCCTATTGTCTGAGCAACCTAGGGCTTTAGTTGAAGTATCGTTTAATCATATTATTGTAGGAAGCTTGATTATCTCTCTTCTAGGGATAAGTCGATTTTTATCCGTTAAATGGCGACACCTCAGTTTTTTATCATTGCTCTGTTTAATTGGTTTTTGTTATATCTATTTTTTCAATAAACAAGATACCGACTGGAAAGTTATGGTTTTAGATGTAGGGCAAGGGTTAAGCGTTGTTGTTGAAAAAAACAATAAAGCGATTCTTTATGACACAGGAGCAAGCTACCCAAGTGGATTTAATATGGCCGAAGCGGTTGTATTGCCTTATCTAAAACATCAGGGGATCCAAACATTAGATAAAGTTATTATTAGTCATAGCGATAACGATCATGCTGGTGGCTTAAACAAGTTAAAGAGCTCTCTTAATATTAAAGAAATAATTGCAAGCGATCCTAAACTAAAAGGTGATAAAAAATGTGTGGAAGGCAATGATTTTATATGGCAAGGATTAACGTTTAGCCTACTATGGCCATTAAATGAAGCTAACTATGTGGGAGATGAAAACGACCATTCTTGTGTTATAAAAGTAAGTGATGGCGATAAAAGTGTATTACTTACCGGAGATATTTCTACCCGTGTCGAAAAATTACTTGTGGCAAATCATCAACTGTTACCTGCATTAAATTCAGATGTCATTATTGCTCCTCATCATGGCTCTAATACTTCATCAAGTCAGGCTTTTATTCAAGCGGTCTCTCCTCGTTATGTCGTATACAGTGCAGGGTTTATGAATAGATGGAATATGCCGTCTAAATTAGTTAAGAAAAGATATGTCGAACAAAGTGTTATGGCATTTAATACGGCAGAAGTCGGAATGGTCGAAATAAAAGTACAACTTGATAAACTTAAAGAAACACCCAATAACAACAAGAATAGAAAAATTATAGTCACGCCTTATAAACAAGGAAAGTATCCTTTTTGGTTTGCGCAATAAGTTAGTTATTAAATTCAACCCAATTAGTTGGTGTACAAGTAAAATAACGTTAAAATAAATTGTTAACCCAAATCGAGGTTAATTAGTTTTTAAATGAATGAGAGACTTAATGTCTAAAAACGAAGCAGAAAATTTACCTGAAGAAGATACTTGGCAAAACTTTAAACGTCTTATGTCATATTCAAAACCTTATAAAATGGGTTTTGTTGCTGCAATTATTGGTATGCTAGGTTATGCAGGTGTTGATACCTTATTCTTTTCTCAGTTACAGCCATTAATTGATGAGGGCCTTTCAGGTAAAAACCCTAACTTTATGAAATGGGCGCCTATATTCGTTATTGCTTGTTTTGTTGTTCGGGGTATTTGTCATTTTATTGGTAACTATTGCTTAGCTTGGGTAGGTAATCATGTCGTTTCAGACATTAGGCAAAAGCTGTTTGAGCACATCATGTTTTTACCTGTCGCTTTTCATGATAAAGAGTCTACGGGATCGTTAATTTCTAAATTAACCTTTGATACTGAGCAAGTATTACAAGCAACCAGTAAAGCCTTGCTTACTTTGGTTCAACAAGGTGCTTTTGTTATTGGTTTATTAATTGTTATGTTTTATAAAAGTTGGGAACTTTCGGCTATCTTCCTACTTATTACCCCTATTATTGCCGTTATTGTTACTATTGTTTCAAAGCGATTTAGAAAAGTGAGTAAAAGTATTCAAAGCGCTATGGGGCAGGTAACTACTGCCGCTGAGCAAACATTTAATGCGCATAAAGTCGTGCTAACATTTGATGGCCAGCAACGTGAATATGATCGTTTCGAGAAAATTAATAAACATAATCGCCAACAACGGATGAAATTAGTTGCTACACGTTCAGCGAGTGTCCCTCTTATTCAAATTATTGCCTCTTTTGCTTTAGCTTTTGTATTATATGTTGCAAATCTTGAAGGAATGAAAGAAAGCTTAACTCCTGGTATTTTTATTACTGTAATAACGTGTATGACTATGCTGTTAAGGCCCTTGAAAATGCTTACTACCGTTAACAGCGAGTTTCAAAATGGTATGGCAGCCTGTGTGAGTATTTTTAAAGTATTAGATGAAGAACGAGAAAAAGACACAGGTCAGCTTACTTTAGTTAAAGCAAAAGGTTCCTTATCATTTAATAATGTTGATTTTTCATATAAAAATGATAATGAATTAGCATTGAAAAAATTAAATTTTTCGGTAAATCCTGGAGAAACTACTGCTTTTGTTGGTCGCTCAGGTAGTGGGAAATCAACAGCGAGTTCCTTGTTATTACGCTTCTACGATGCTACCTCTGGCGAAGTGCTTATTGATGGTAAAGATATTACCGAGTACAAACTTAAAGATCTTCGTAAGCAATTTGCTTATGTATCTCAGCAAGTCGTTTTATTTAACGACACATTAGCGAATAACATCGCTTACGGAAATCCTGACGCAACCGAAGAGGACATTATTGCTGCAGCAAAAAATGCCCATGTATTAGAATTTGCGGAAAAAATGCCTGAGGGATTAAATACCAATGTTGGAGAAAATGGGGCGCTACTCTCTGGTGGGCAACGACAACGAGTAGCTATCGCTAGGGCCTTATTATGTGACGCACCATTTTTAATTTTAGATGAGGCTACCAGTGCTTTAGATACTGAATCTGAACGACATATTCAAGACGCTTTACAAATTTTACAACAAAACCGCACTTGTATTGTTATTGCACATAGACTTTCAACTATTGAAAATGCCGATAATATTGTTGTTATGGAGGCAGGTGAAATTATAGAGCAGGGCGATCATAAAACCTTACTTGCAAAAGACGGTGCATATGCACAATTGCATCGTTTTCAATTTAGTTAATTGCTGTATTTATGAGACTCATTGAAAAAGTATGGTTTAAACAACACCAAGCTAAATGGCTTGTTGTGCCTTTGTTATTACCTATAACCTTGTTGTTTTTTATTCTTACGAGTTTACGACGTTTCTTTTATAAAATAGGTCTTTTAAAAGCCTGCAAAGTTTCTGCACCTGTTATTATTGTTGGTAATATAGGGATTGGCGGTAACGGAAAAACACCGGTTGTTATTTATTTAATTGAGCAATGTTTAAAACTGGGTTTGAATGTAGGTGTAGTAAGTAGGGGGTATGGTGGTAACGCACCTTATTATCCTTATTTATTAGATAATAGTAGCACAGCAAATGAAGCGGGCGATGAACCCATATTAATTTATAAACGGTGTAATATTCCTGTTGTTGTGGGTTCTGATAGAGTCGCAGCTGCTGAGTTACTCATACAACAAGGATGTAATATTATTATTGCCGATGATGGCCTACAACATTATAAACTAGCAAGAGATATAGAACTTATTATTGTTGATGCTAAACGCAAGTTTGGTAATGGCTTATTATTACCCGCAGGTCCTTTACGAGAAGGTGAATGGCGTTTAAATACGGTTGATTATGTTATTTTTAATCAACCATCAGTACCTAGTAAATTACAAAACACTCAACCTCAGGTGAATAAAACAGCAAACCATTTAGATATGGTATTGTGTCCTCAATTCGTTTGTAATGTAAAAACAAGAGAAAAAATCTCTTTACAGCTATTTATAAAAGAGCATAACAGAGTTAATGCAATGGCTGGCATAGGCGATCCAGAACGTTTTTTTAGCACCTTACGTAATCAAAAATTTGAGGTAGAAAACGCATTAGGCTTTGTTGATCATCATCATTTTACTGAACACGATTTGAAGCATTTTACTTCAGCAATACCTTTACTAATGACAGAAAAAGATGCAGTAAAGTGTCAAACGTTTGCTAAAGAACATTGGTGGTATGTTCCTGTAGGTGCTGAGTTTTCAGAGCAAGAAATTCAACCATTATTAGATAAAATAACAGCATTAGTTTATAAAGCTGATAATGACAATAACTTAAGTAACACAACTAACACAAATTAAGAGAATATCTCATGGCATTTGATACAAAATTAATGGAAATATTAGCGTGTCCCGTATGTAAGGGAAAGTTAGATTATAATAAAGACGATCAAGAACTTATCTGTAATTTTGATCGTTTAGCTTACCCTATTGAAAAAAACATTCCTGTTCTTTTAGAAAATGAAGCTCGTAGAATAACCGAAGAATAATTTAATTAAGGCGTATTTTAAATGTCATTTATTGTAGTTATACCTGCTCGATACGAATCCACACGCTTACCGGGTAAAGTGTTAGCCGATATTAATGGTAAACCCATGATTCAGTGGGTTGTTGAAAAAGCACTGCTAAGTGGTGCAAGCCAAGTTATTGTTGCAACAGACAACGATGAAGTAGAAGCCGTTGTTAAAGAGTTTGGTGGCGAAGTGTGCAAAACACGTAGTGATCACCAATCAGGTACTGAACGGTTAGCTGAAGTAATGACAACCTACCAGTTTGCTGATGATCAAATTATCGTAAACGTACAAGGTGATGAGCCATTTATTCCACCTGAAAACATTGCACAAGTGGCTGATAATTTAGCTATTCAAAATAATGCGAGAATGGCAACACTAGCCATAAAAATAACTGATGTAGATGAAGCCTTTAATCCTAATGCTGTTAAAGTGCTTTGCGATAAAAATGGCCATGCGTTATATTTTAGCCGAGCGACGATTCCATATGATCGTAATCGTTTTTTAAATAAAGATGCTGTTGCGGAAATAGGTGACTTCTATTTAAGGCATATTGGTATTTATGCATACAGAGCCGGCTTTATTAAAGATTATGTTACTTGGCCTACTAGCCAATTAGAACAAATTGAATCTTTAGAGCAATTACGTGTTCTATGGCAAGGTGAAAAAATTCATGTAGCTGTTGCTGAATCAACTGTTCCTGTCGAGGGAGTTGATACGCCAGAAGATTTAGAAAGAGCGATTCAGTACGCACAAACTCTTTAGTTTTTCATGTTTTTAAATAATAAGCCTTTGTTAATCCATAAAGGCTTATTACCACTCTTCTTTTAATAAGCACCATTCAACGTGTAATACTTGAAATTCAGTATTATTCACTTTTATTATGTTAAATATGATAAATGGAGAAAATGACAAATGAATTTAATAAAAACAATCACATGTATTGCTGTTGTCGCAGGGCTTACGATACCAGTAGTAGGTTTTACTAAAGACAATAAAGTAGAAAAAGAACCTGTTAATTCAAGCTGGCTAAGTCTTTCTAAAAAAGAATTAAAGGCTGTTGAAGCGTATGCTATTCAGTATAAAGACTATATTTATAAATCACCTACTGAGCTTACTTTTGTAACTGAAACCGTTAAAAGAGTTGAAAAGAAAGGTTTTAAAAAACTTACAGATAAAAGTAAGTTAACACCGGGAGCACGTTTTTATGACGTAAACAGAGATAGAACTATTTCTCTCATTGTTATCGGTAAAAAGTCGCTAGAAAATGGTACACGTATTGTTGGTGCACATATAGATTCTCCTCGTTTAGAGTTAAAAGGACGCCCATTATACGAAAAGGAAAAATTTGCCTTATTTCAAACTTACGTTCATGGTGGCATTAAAACGTATCAGTGGGTAAATGTTCCTTTAGCTTTAGTAGGCCGTGTTGATAAAAAAGACGGTACAACCGTTAATATTTCAGTAGGTTTTAATGAAAACGACCCTATTCTACTAGTGCCTGACCTAGCGCCTCATGTTGATCACGACAACAGAAATCGTACCAGCCGAGAAGTTATTAAGAAAGAAGAATTAGATGTTATTATCGCGGCTAAACCAGCTCTTGATACGTCTGTTAAAGATGTAGTCACCAATTTTTTACTTACCGAGTATGATATTAGCCTTGAAGACTTAGTGTCTGCGGAATTAGCTTTAATACCTGCTTTGAAGCCTCGTGATGTTGGTTTTGATCGCAGTATGATCGCCGCTTACGGACAAGATGATAAAGCATCTGCTATCGCCGCCGTTAATGCGTTACTTGAACAAAAAACACCTGAATACACCTCTATCGCCTATTTAGTTGATAATGAAGAAGTGGGTAATATTAACAACACAGGGGCAGGTTCAAGTTATTTAGTTGATTTGCTCAGTGGGCTTTTATATAAAGAAAAAGGCACTAGTTATAACGACTATTTACTACGTAAAGTACTAAGAGAAACTAAAGTTATTTCTGCTGATGTAAACCCAGGTGTAAATCCTTCTTGGGCTGGTGTATGGGAGTTAGGCAATGCACCACGTTTAGGTAATGGTGTTAACTTAAAGCTTTATGGTGGCGGTTTTAATGCTAACTCAGAATATATGGCGTGGACGCGTAACTACTTAGATAACAATAATATTAAATGGCAAACATCTACCTACAAAGGGAAAGCATCGGGTGGAACAATAGGAAGTGATTTATCAAATGATAATATGGAAGTTATCGATTTTGGCATTCCTATTCTATCGATACATTCACCCTATGCGGTTGGTTCTAAAGTTGATTTATATTCGCTTTATAAAGCTATGTCTGCTTTTTATCAGGAAAAGTAATATCGATAATAGTTAACGCATTTTTTTCGTTAAATTGAAAATAAATGCGTTATTAAGATTATATGATAATTGGTCGATGTAGAGTTGTTAGGTGTTTAAGGTTTCTTTAGCTAATACAGGATTAGCGTACATAGTTAACAACCATTTTTTCTGTTCATTAGTAAGCTGTTGAAGCCTATTGTAAAGAGGGTTGTCACTTGGCTCAATTTCTGTATTTTTCAGTAGCTCATAAGCTTTTTGATTACTGTCATAAAGTTTATAATTAGCAATGATTTTTTCATCAATAGCTTGAGCTATCGCTTTACTATCTTCAAAATCACCAAGGATAGGATCACAAAACTCAATATGCACATGTCCTTTCTTACCTACTAAACCTCGGGTTATGCTATCAAAATCTTCATTTTCTGATTTTTGATATTCACCGGTTGCTTCTTTTGCTGCTAACTCTTTTGCTTTATCTTGATCACACGGATCAAACTCATAAGAAATGGCAACAGGAATAATATTTAACTGCTCTAAATAGTCGCTAATACTTGTTTCTTTACTTTTATTTAACAGTAGCATAGAAATAAGTGCCGAATTGGTTTTATCAATACCATCTTTAGCTCTGCCTTCACGTTGAGCTATCCAAATATTCTGCTGATTTTCAGATAGCGTGTAGTGAATGTAACTCGAAAGCTGTTTTGATGCAGTTAGCATAGCTCGTTTAGTTTTTTCACTGCGCTTTACAATGAAACTTTTATTTAAACGCATTAAATCAGACACCCAAGGCTGGTTTAATAAATTATCACCAACAGCAGCTTCTACCGTAGTTATTCCACTTTGATACAAAGCTAAATTAACTAGAGCAACATCCATTACAATATCGCGATGATTACTAATAAATAACGACGGTTTGTTTGGATCTATTTTACTGATGCCATTATATGAAAAGTGCGAGCAACTCGTATCAATTAAGTGATAAAGGTACTTCGCAACTTCTTTTTGAATATCATCAATACAATTAAATTTTCTTAAACGACTTTTAAAGTAAACTTTAACAATAAACTTAGCTAAATTTGGAAATATCTTATGCGTTAGCGGAAGTTTTATACCGGCAATTGAGGCTTGCAGTGCAGGTTCATTAATAAGCTTTTGTATTACGGAAGCTACCTCATCATTTCGATAAGGTCGTATATCATCAAACATCTATGGATCCAAAGTAGCGTATAAATAAAAAATAATTTAAATAATTATCTTCTTAAATTGTTTGAACGAATCGTATAACAGAAGTTCAACATATATAGGCATATTATATCGTAAATATTAGCTTCGTTAATGCTTTTATTGTGTGATGGTAGGTATTTTTTCTTGATCTTTAACTGCGCACCAAAAAGGTTAGTATTTAACCTGGAACCGTTGGGAGCTTTAAAAAAGTTAAAAATAGGAGAGGGTAACGTTTAGCAATAAATTCTCAAGGAAGAGCTCTTATTGGGTTCGTTTTATTCTTTATATTTTGGCTGTTTCTTGTAGCTAAAAATTAATACTATGCTATAGATTAAAGAAGGTACTGTATAAAAGCTTGAGTAAGGGGGAAAGAGAAGTAAGCGAAGATTTGAGATATTTACAAGTATTAACGGGTTATAAAATGGAGTAATAAATTGCAAAAGGAGTGTTTTAGTTACAAATTTTTACTGTTCTTGAAAAATATTAATTACTTAAAAACAAATGGTTATGATTTTTAAAAAAATAAAGCATAAAAAATACTTGCCTTTTCACCTGTAAGCCCTCAGGTTATTTAATGAGTAACAATTAAAAGGAAAACCTATGAAAATAAATCTTTCTGGTCATCATGTAGAAGTTACAGATTCAATCAAAGAGCACCTAGACGAAAAATTTGCTAAAATTGCGAGTCATTTTCCCACAATCATCACACTTGATGTGATTCTTTCTAAAGAACACGGACAATATCAAACTGAAATAATTACAAATTATGAAGGTAGTCGAATATCTACATCAGCTAAAAATGATGTGATGTATCCAGCCATTGCTGCTGCTGCTAAAAAGTTAGATGCGGCGCTTAATCATAGAAAAGGTCAATTAAAAGCAAACTTACATAGTAAGCCAAATCCAACAACCCCTATAATTGCACATGAGAAAGTGCAAGAAATGAATTTAAATTCATAGTTTTAAATTGTTTAAAATCCAAACGTTTAGACTTTATGTCAGGAGGGAACTCCTGACAACTTCCCTCCATCTTTACTTCAATTAATTACTGGCTTCATGTGATAATTTCTAATTCTGTAATACTGTTAGATAATGAATACGAACTTAATGCTGTACGTGCTCAAGGTGCTGGCGGACAAAATGTCAATAAAGTTTCTTCAGCGATCCATCTTCGTTTTGATATTAATGCTTCTTCACTCCCTGATTTCTATAAAGAAAGATTACTCGCACTTAAAGATAAAAGGATCACAAAAGACGGTGTAATTATTATCAAAGCACAAGTTCACCGTACTCAAGAGAAAAATCGTGACGATGCTCTCAAACGTTTGCAAGAGCTTATAAAAAGTGTGGCTATAGTTCAGCGAGTACGACGAGCAACTAAACCGACAAAAGGCTCACAAAGAAAACGTATAGAACATAAAAAGCAAAGAGGAACGGTAAAAACGCTAAGAAAAAAAATTGCTCATTAATTTATTATAAACTCTTTCAGTACAGTTCCCTCTCTCAATCTCTTTATCATCATTGTATTAAAATTATTATTTAGGGTGCTACATATTGTGTAGCGTAATATGATCGGATATAGTTTTTATATTATTCATTAAGAGATAAAACAACATGTCATTTCCGTTACCAGGGGAGCCAGTAAGGGGCTCTAAAACGGGTAAACCTATTATGGCGTTATTAGATTTATTAGGTCGAACGTGGGCGCTTGGTATTATTTGGAATTTACAAAAATCTTCATGTACCTTTAGACAGTTGCAAGAAAGGTGCGAAAATATCTCGCCAACTCTTTTAAATAAACGTATTAGTGAATTAAGAGAAACCTCGATTGTTGAAAAAGGTTTAAATGGTTATTGTCTCACTCATTTAGGGAATGAACTTTTTACCCTAATTCAGCCTTTAGGAAGCTGGTCTGTTAACTGGAGTCAATCGTTAAAGGATGATTTGAATGAATAGATTAACTCCCAACTTTTCATTTACTGAGATGTTTTTAGATCGAGCTTCCTCTAAACGTAAGAGTTATGAGTGGTTATTAGAACAATTAAAACATCAAGAATGCCAAATAATACCTATTTGGAAAGGGCAGTTTTTGTTTAATAATACTACTTTATTCATATTTGATCGTAATCGTAAATCTCATATATTGCTTGAAAAACCAGATGGACAAGATAAAGAGAGCCCTTTTATTTTTTTAGGTATGGATAATACATCACCGATTTTTGTAATTGATATATCTTTTATGGAGAGGGATAGCGTAACTGAAATTTGTAATGAGACCATTGAATTAATTGATTTAAGATCCTCATTAGCTATCGTGTCTAGCAAACAAGCTTCAATTTTGGGATATGCTAATTGGCTAACTTATTGGCATAGATCTAATCAATTTTGTGGATGTTGTGGGAATTTTACTAAGCCCCAAAATGCTGGACATTCATTGATTTGTATAAATGCCGAGTGTGGTAAAGAAGTATTCCCAAGAACCGATCCCGTTGTGATTATGTTGGTTGAATATAAGCCTGATAACGGGCCTGCACAGTGTTTATTAGCTGAACATCACAGAATACCCGATAAAGTGGTTTCCACACTCGCTGGCTTTGTTGATCCGGCTGAAACAATAGAGCAAGCCGTTATACGTGAAGTGAAAGAAGAGGCTGGCGTTAACGTTTCTACTGTCAAATATATCACTTCGCAGCCGTGGCCCTTTCCTAGCAGCTTAATGCTTGGCTTTTATGCAACAACCAATGATTCTTTTATTCAAATTGACGATGAAGAAATTCGTGACGCACAGTGGTTTACTGCTGATGAAATACGAACATTTGATGAATGGGGAGATGAGGGGGATAATTACAAATTACCTCGAAAAGAGTCTATCTCTCGCTTTCTAATTAATGCATGGGTAGAAAATAATTAGACAGAGATTTATTGAAAAGAGAAGGTTGGAAGTATACATGTTAAATAATTCCAACCTTAATCATTTAAGTCGTCATATTAATGGGATCTAGTTAATTTAGTTCTAAATACTAATGTACTCAATAAGGCGATTAATCCCCAAAACATAGAACCGCCACTGCTATCATCTGAAGGCGTTGTAGGTTCTTCAGGAGTTGTAGGTTCTTCTGGAGTAATTAACGTATTTTTTACTGGTGTTAAATCTTGAGCTGTTGCCGAAGACGAATCAACAATAACAATTTGATATATAGTAATAAAGTTTTCAGCAGCAGGAACTGCACCGGCGACACAATTAAAATTTACGAGAGGGATGTCGGTAAAGGTAGCACTAGCATTGCAAGTTGGAATATTACCTATTGCTTCCATTACTGCAATATCACCTGCTACCACTTGGCCAAAAACAGTAAATCCATCATTTTGAAGATCTAAGTTTGCACTGTTATCTGTTAAATTAAAAAACCATTGATTTGTCGCACTGTTAGGATCACCTCCTAGCTTTGCCATAGCTATTGTGCCCTTTACATTAGAAAAAACAGGTTCGTTAATCACAGCAGCATTTTGAGGGATAGTTTCTAATTCGGCACCATTAAAAGTATAGCCGCCACCCTGAAATATGAAGTTAGAAACACTTCTATGGATAATGCTGTCGGTATACGCGCCATCATTTACATAGGCTAAAAAATTTTCCACTGTTTTTGGGGTATCTTCGTCAAATAAGTTAACTTGAATATTCCCTTGTGATGTTTGAAATTCAACAATAGTCGCATTACTTGTGAAACAGGAAAATACTGCGGTAAGACTAAAAATAGATGCAATATAATTGCATTTTAACTTATTTATCATAAGTACCTCATAATTATTGGAATTGTTTTTAATATAGTGAGTTGGATAGTAAAGATTATGAATTAAAACAACAACAGGCAATATTTACTGTTTATTGATAATGAGTGAGGAAATAAAGCTAACTTTTTGATATTAATATAAATAAAATAATGTGATTTTTTGTAATTATTGTTGATGAACTTTTGTTTTTCGTAATGTTCCTTCATTTACAACTCTTTTTAATAAAAATATATGCATCTATAAATATCTTGATTAAAAAATACACTTATTATATATATTTAATGAATAATAAAAATAATAGAGTTAGTAAAATTATGAATGTTAATAAAAAGCTTTGGTCGTTTATTTTTGGCTGTTTAATTGCTGCATCTTTTGTCTGGTTAATTAGTTTTGGTAAGAATGCCGCGGTATTAGAGTTTTTTCATCAGTACCCAGATTTTGTTATTGATTATTACGCTTTAACGGTTACTGCTGTTACTTCAGTGGGAGTAACATTTATTATTATTTTTATTATGAGTTGGGTTTTTAATGTATGTACCAGTGAACATCCCTTTTGGTTAATTCTTCCCAGTGTTACTTTTGTTTTTTTAACCTTATTTACATCTCAATTCATGCTAGCTTCTATGCTTTCAGCCGCTATACCAGCATTAACTATATTGCTACTTACTGCCATAGTATTTAGATTTTTAAACATTAACCGAGAAAATAATAAAAACGCCGACTTATAAGTCGGCGTTTTTATTTATATCCGTTACTGCTCAAGATACGTATTTTAGTTCCCACTGAAACCTGCATATTGAATGATAACGGGTATACATACTGATTATATTTTTAAAGAGAGCTACTTGGTACACTTGTTGGGCTAATGTGCTCAATAGGGTAGCAACCTAACACTTTAATAAAGTTAGTGTGCTGAGTTATTTCAGCAATAGCTTCTTGTAAGGCTAAGTTCTTTAAATTAGCTTCTACGTCTAAATAGAACATCTCTTCCCAAGGTCTACCTTGAATAGGGCGAGATTCTAATTTACACATGTTAATGCCTTTTTCTTTTAATACGATTAAGCATTCTACTAAGGCACCTGGTTTTTGGCTGGTGGCCAAAACAATAGCTGTTTTAGCTGGAATTTGTTCAGCAACATCTACAGGTTTACGCGCAACAAGAATAAACCTACTGTGGTTCTCTGCTTGATTAGCAATAGACTTTTCTAACGCATGTAGTTTGTATAGCTGACCACCTTCTTCACTACCAATAACTGCAACTGTTTTGTCTTGTAATTCATATGCTTTAGCCATCGCTTCTGCTGTACTTTCGCAATACTCAATACGGATGTTCTTTTGTTTATCTAAAAAGTTACTGCACTGAGCAAAAGGCTGGCCGTGTGCGTAAATTGTTTTGATATCGCTAAGCTTGGTGTTTACAGCAGTAAGTAAACAATGCTCTATAGGTTGAGTTATTTCACCTACAATCGACAGGTTAGTATGCTGTAACACATCGTATACTTGGTTAATACTACCTGAACTTGTGTTTTCAATCGGTAACATGCCGTAGTCTACTTGGCCTGATTCAACTCGTTGCATTATTTCAGCAAAGCTTTGGCAACCTGATTCAATGATTTTTTCAGCTCGTCGAGAAAAATATCGATGGCTAGCTAAATAACTGTAAGAACCTTTGTCACCTAAAAAAGCAACACTTACTGTCGGAACCTGAATATTTGGATTAGCAAGTGTTTGTAAATAGGCTTGCTGATTTAATACGGAGTCCTCAATTATCGTATGAAAAACACTCGTAACATAGTGGGCATCTAAACCTAATTTTTTACCTTCAGTTATTAGCCTAATCAGTAGTGCTTGTTCACGTTGTTGATCGCGTACTGGTCTTATTTGGTGTGCTTTGCTTTTAGCTACATTCAATGTAAGAGAACGTCTTTGAGCAAAAAGTTCTAGTAACTGTTGGTCAAGCTTAGTAATTTTTTCACGAATTTTGTCAAGATCTAGATCTTCGTTCACCGCATTTTTCCTATAAAATCAAATGAGAAATCATTAACATCAATATTTTTATTTTACATATAAAAAAACCTCCAACTAGGAGGTTATTATTGTTTTTTTACAAAACAAAAATCCCCTCATCTTCAATTAAAGAAAGGAAAAAGTATAAATCGTAAAAAATAAAAAGATTGAATAAGGTTCATCGTCATATCGTAGCCATGTAAGGTAATTTATTCAACCGTTTATTTAGATGAATTTAACAAGATCTATAATTTGTGTTTATTAGGGAATACATAACCAAATAATATACACAGGGCAAAATAAACTAATTGCCCAAACAAACGAGCGTAATGTGCTGAAATTAAGTAAATATAATAGGTTATATACCACTCTAGCAATAAGGTAAGTGATTGCTATTTGTTGAATAAGATCGCCTGTATGATTAGTTGCTACGGCAATTAATATTGCAGGACAAAATATAATTAATGACTCAAATGCATTTTGATGAGCAGCTAAGGCTCTGGCACCTAATCCTGTCAAGTTTTCTTGTTGGCTTCTTGGATGTTGGTTATCGTACTTTCCTAATTGATGCATTGCTATAACTACAGGGATTTTAGCCACAAAAGGCAATAATACCGCAATAAATAAAACCCAAATAAGTAAAGTCATTCTAACTCCTTGATTTATAAATGTTCGATATATAACTTTACACTAAAATTTTGTATATGCTTAATTGAATATTTATTATTCTCCTACTGGTTATATTCATTATAAAAACTTAATCAATTAATCTTTCATGAATTCTTAAATATAGGCGTTTGTATTAGTCGCTTTATTTGTTAAGATAATGTGAAGAGTTGGTTATCGTTTAGGTTATTTAGCATTGATTTATAATGATTGGTGTTAAGCAGTATAAGTTTGTATTTGTTACTCATTAACTAAGTTTGATGAGTATTAGTAATATAAATCTAATTCACAAGTATGTGTAATTGAAGAAGTTAACACTTCATAATTCAATAGCTACCACTTTACATGACTATTTATCATGGTTGATATATAGATAGGTTTGTAAGTCAACGGCAGTAAAGCTAGATTGACTCAATTAATGGTACATAAAATGTCACAAGAAAGCGCTCGTTACATACAAGTAGGTGAATGGGTCTTTGAAGTTAAAACGGTTAGAGCATTACGTGTAGATGAATATGGTAAACCTTATTCAGCTATTGCCAATTGTAATTTAAATGGCGACACAATGTATGTAGACGGTTTATTAACTAAAGACGAACAAGAGTTCAGTAAAGAAGATTTTTTAACTTTTCATAAATTTTGTAAAAAAATGGGGTTAGAAGGTTTTTCATATCATAGATACCATAATGGTGAGTCGGTAACGAAAGACGTAAAAGTTGAAACGTTAGACAACAAGTCTACTTCTGTAGATGTACCAATGAGATTAGTGACTTAATCAAAGTTATTTATTCCTGCTAAATCAGCATGTTAAGTTGATGCTGGCGACTTACTTTTTTGGGTGCTTTAATGGATGATTTTGCTGTAATAATTTTGGCTGCAGGAAAGTCTTCAAGATTAGGTCACCCAAAACAGTTAGTTGAAATAAACGGTGAAAGTTTACTCGTTAGGCAATGCAAAATATCCTTATCTATAACAAAACATGTATATTGTGTTTTAGGATACGAGACTAACTTATTTAAACCGTTGTTAGTGCCGTTACCGGTAAAACTTGTTACTAATCCTCATTGGCAACAAGGTATGTCTTCTTCTATCAGTTCTGCAATAAAGTGTTTACCTGAAACAATTGAACGTGTGATGATTGTTTTAGTTGATCAATGGCAAATTAATAAATCATTACTTATTCCACTTATTGATACGTCATTAGATAATCAATGTAATATAGTAACTTCATCTTGCTCTCGTAATAACAAATTACCGCTTAACAAAAACATACAACCTCATACTCAATTAGATAATCGAATTGGTCCTCCCACTATTTTTCCGAAAGCTTATTTTTCTCAATTATTGGCTTTAAAGGGAGATAAAGGTGCAAAAGCATTAATGATGAAAGAGATAGAGCAAGTCATACACGTTGATTTACCCGAAGCTTTTATTGATTTAGATACGGCCAACGATTTATCAAAACTGAGATATGTTTACCCTGAATAATTCTACTATCTTTAGTTTTGTTTCTTTAATAAATCAGCAAAACTGCTAAAATAGCATTTTTATTCGTGACCCCAATTAGGACAAATAGTTTATGGCGTCGTTACAAGATCAATTGTTAAAAGCAGGCTTAACTACTAAACAAAAAGCACGTCAAGCTAATAGCGATCAGCGCAAAAAAAATAAGCAAAAAAGAAGTGGTGTTAAACACGACCTGAGCTTGCAAGAAAAAGTAAAACAAGATTTAGCAAAAAGCAAAGAAGAGAAAGCGAAAAAAGATGCTGAGCTTAATGCTGAGAAAAACAAGCAACTTGCTCAAAAAGAAACACACTTAAGAATTCTTCAAATATTACAGCATCATAAATTGACAAGAATTGATGGTGAAACCGAATACAACTATACCTTTAACAGTAAAGTTAAAAAGTTATTGGTTGATGCTATTACCCATAGAGCGCTTGTTAATGGACGTTTAGCCATTTGTGGCTTAGACGAAAAAACCTACGTTGTTACCTCAGAAACAGCAGAGAAAATAGCGACATTAGATAGTTCTATTATTTTGGTTCAAAACGATAAAGTTGAAACTAATGATGTAGTAGAAGATGATCCATACGCTGAATTCCAAATTCCAGACGACTTAATGTGGTAATGATATAACCTCATACCTTGAATGCTATGAGGAATTATTATTGAATGTAATTTACTTTATGTTCGGTCCTTTAGTTGAACTAACCTTAACTACGCTAACTTTAACTACGTTAAAATTAATTATATAAAAAGAGTCAATATGTTTATTATCAGATGGATTTTAGGTCGCATTATTTTAGGTTTGAATTTTATTTTTTCACCTAGTTCGCCTAAACGAGATGCAAATGCACAAAATGAAATTAATGCCCAAACACAACATTTAAGTTTATATCAATTACCTGCTTGTCCGTTTTGTGTCAAAGTACGCAGAGCAATAAAACGTCAAGGTTTACAAATTGATATTTGTAATATTAAAGATGAAACATACCTTAACGAACTAGTAAACGAAGGTGGAAAAAGAACGGTTCCTTGTTTAAAAATAGCTAAACCGGGTGAAGCTGTTACTTGGTTGTATGAATCGAAAGACATTATTAATTACTTAGGAAAAATTGCTTAATTCTTCAGTAAGTTTTAACTCTCAATTCTATTTACTGTATTAAGTATGAAATGAATCATGCTTAATACGGTCTTATCATTTAACAACCTATTAATTTTAGAATCTAGTTCCCTTTAAGAGAGTGAGTACCGCATGCTTATTAAAACTCCGGCTAAATCAGCTTTAACAGAAAATAGTGTTACAGACGAGAATGTTTATACTGATAGACGAAGTTTGTTAAAAAAAATGGGCTTTTTAGGAGCCGGTACTTTGTTAGCAAGTTCAGCTAATGCTAAAGGTTTTGATCTGTTTTCTTCTGATGAAGAAGCGGAAGTATTTAAAACAAAAGCGATAAAGTATTCACCCGCTAAAAATGCCATGAAAGGTGAAGTGCTTACGCCAGAAACTAAAGTGATTAGCCATAACAATTTTTATGAATTTGGTACTAAAAAATCAGATCCTATAAACAACGCTCAAGCGTTTAAAGTAAATCCTTGGACGCTAAAAATATCAGGTGAAGTGAATAAACCGTTTACTTTAGATTACGATGATCTATTTAATAAGTATGCCATTGAAGAACGTATTTACCGTTTACGTTGTGTTGAAACATGGTCTATGGTTATACCTTGGTTAGGTTTTTCATTATCTAAAATAATTAAACAAGCCGATCCAACCTCAAAAGCAAAGTATGTAGCCTTTGAAACCTTACATGATCCTGAGCAAATGCCAGGACAAAGAAGCCGAAGAGTTGGTGGTGGTATCGATTATCCTTATGTTGAGGGTTTACGTATTGACGAAGCAATGAATCCTCTTACATTAATGAGCGTAGGTTTATATGGAAAAACATTACCTGCTCAAAATGGCGCACCTATAAGATTAGTTGTGCCTTGGAAATATGGTTTCAAAAGTATTAAATCGATTGTAGGTATTAAATTAGTAGAAAAAATGCCACCTACAACATGGAATATATTAGCACCTAGCGAGTATGGCTTTTACGCGAATGTAAACCCTGCAGTTGATCATCCTCGCTGGAGCCAAGCAAGTGAACGTAAGATAACATCTGGAGGGCTATTTTCTCGAAATAGAATCGATACTTTACCTTTTAATGGCTACGGCGAAGAAGTTGCTGATATGTATGAAAATATGGATTTACGGAAATATTATTGATGCAGATTAAAAAATATTTTCCGCCTATTTGGTTGCTTAAAACCTTTGTACATGTTTTTTCATTATTACCTTTAATCAACTTATATTGGCTGGCGTTTATAGATGAGTTAGGCGCAGATCCTGTAAAAGAAGTTATTCACTTTACTGGAATTGGAGCACTTAACTTATTTTTATTGTCGTTAACAATCTCTCCATTAGCTAAATTTTTAAAACAAGGGAAACTGATTAACTTGCGTAGAGTGATTGGTTTATATGCCTTTTTTTATGCGGTATTACACGTATTAAACTTTTTATTTTTTGAAGTACAATTCGATTTTAGTTTATTTATTGATGAGATATTTGATAGGCCTTATATCACTATAGGAATGGTAGCTTTATTAATTTTAAGTGCACTAGCTATAACTTCAATAAGCACTATACGCCGCAAAATGGGGAAGGGGTGGCAAAAACTACATAACTTAACTTATTTAGCTGGGATACTTATCGTGACTCATTTTTATTGGTCGGTTAAGTCTGAGCTAACCAGCCCGTTAATGTATATCGCCGTGCTTATTTTGTTACTTTATTTACGTCGCGACAAATTTCGTCGGTGGTTGTAGTGTTCTTTTTAAATGGGTAATACCAGCACATTAAAAACAAGATAAAAAACCGATATTATAATGTAATTGGTATAATATCGGTTTTTATTATTTGTTAACTAACTTTACCATTAAGGTAATTATAAGTTTTTAGCTTTCTAAGTAATCGGTTGTTTTTACCGAAAACTCTTTTAATAAATCATCAATTAAGCGATTTATTTCTCCAGCCATTAATGAGAAATCAGCATCTAACTTAGCAATAATATCGTCGCTATCAATATCATCGTTTTGCTCTTGTAGTACATCAAAAAACTTTAAGCGTTTAATGGCTAAATCATCACATAAAATAAACGAAATAGCGTCATCCCATTCAAGAGCAACTTTCACTACGTATTTGTCGGCATCTAAATGCGCTTTTATTTCATCGCTTGCTAGATCTTGATTTTTAACGCGCACTACAGCACCGTCATCACCAAGCGCATTAAATTCAGCTTCCATACCTAAATTAAAGTTGTCGCCAAGTTCAGTACCTGCTACCCAATCTGTCATTACTTCATCAGGTGCTTTTTCAGGTGATACTGAAGTAACAGGTAATGTGCCAAGCGCTTTACGTAATAAAGCAAGGAAATCTTCTGCTTTACCTCTTGAACCGGTGTTAATAACAATAATGTTATGTTCAGGGCTTACATAGGCATGTGTATCGGTTACACGTGAAAAAGCACGTGGTAACAATTCAAAAATAATGTCTTCTTTAAATTGTTCTTTTTCTTTTTTAGTTGCTGAACGCGAATGTTCTTGTTCATGCAACGCTATTTTAGCTTCTAGTTGATCTTTAATAACCGGAGCTGGAAGAATTTTTTCTTCTTTTCTAGCGCATAATAAAAAATTATTGTTTACGCCATGCACAATTGTACTACCGTGCTTACCTAATGCGTTTACCCAACCAAAATGAGATTGTTCTGTAGAAGCACAAGGCGTGAATAAGTGCTCAGAAAGTTGTTTTTCTATATCTTGTTCAGACCATTCAAAAGGGCGCGTGAAAGCAAAAAAATAAAGGTTCTTAAACCACATTGATAATAATCCTGCCCCATATTTATAGGGATGTTGAGTGAAGAAAGTGGGTAATAATAGCTTAATTGATTGGGTTATTCATTGAAAAGTCCTTTTAAGATTCACTTATTTGTCATTTTATTTTTTAACGACTATGGTTAAATTGAAAATTAGCGATAAAAAGAAGAAAAAACTAAGCACAATAAAGAAATAACAAAAATGATAAACGGCTTAAATATAAAACAGGTTTTTCTTTGTTTAGTCATAAAAAAGAAACTAAAAAGAAATATATTTTTAATGATAATGTAATAAAACTTTAAAGTTTTTGTCGCATTGTAATAAATTTGTCATAAATTAACGGCAAAATATGCACCATTAAATAATACACTTTCAAACAATTTAAGGCACAACATGAAACTTACACATAATATACTTGCCATTGCTGTTTTATCTTCGTTATCAATAACTACATATGCTGCAGACGTTACTATTTACGGGAAAGCTAACGTTACGGTTCAGTCTTCAGATGATGGCAAAGGCTCTTTTACTGAAGTGAAAAGCAATGCGTCACGTATTGGTGTTAAAGGTACTCATGAATTAGAAGAAGGGCTTGAAGTTGTTTACAAAGCTGAATTTCAAGTAGACCTTGACGGTGATAGTGCTAAAGGAGATAGCATTACCGATCGTAATCAATACATAGGATTACGCGGTGCCTTTGGTGAAGTGTTATTAGGTAAAAACGATACGGTTTTAAAACAGTCGCAAGGCAAGGTTGACCTTTTTAGTGATTTAAATGGTGATATTAAAACTTTATGGAAAGGTGAAAACCGTATGGCTGACACGGTTACATATAAATCACCTAAATTTTCTGATGTTCAAGTAGGTGTTACTTATATCGCTGAAGACAGTGTTGAAGCTGACAATGCTTACTCTTTATCAGTATCATATGGTGATTCTAAGCTTAAAAAATCTAAACTTTTTGCCTCTGTTGCAATGGATTCGGAAGTTAATGGATATGACGTAGTTAGAGCAACTGTGCAAAGTAAAGTTTCAGGTATTACTTTAGGTGCAATGCTTCAAACACAAGAAAGAATTGATGGTACTGCTGAAATGGATGGTTTAATGGTATCGGCTAAGTATTCTGTAAATAAATTAACGTATAAAGGGCAAGTACAAACTGCTAATTTTAAAGACGGTGATGATCTATCAGGCATTACTCTAGGTGTTGACTATGCTTTAGCTAAAAGTACTAAGCTGTTTGCTTTTTACACCAATTTTGATTTAGACAGCCAAGTGGATAAAGAATATTTAGCGGTAGGTATTGAATATAACTTTTAGTTATTGGTATAGCCTGATAAAAGCCGCATTCAATGCGGCTTTTTTATGATTAAAAGATAGTGAACTAAAGTTGTTCTTGATATTATTCACTTAATCTCTCGCTTTGTCATAAAAGTGTCACTTAAATTTAGCACAATGAACATATATACCAGTTGTTATTCCAGATGAAAAATCTGTAATAAGCATCTTGAATGGTAACGGGTATGAATATTGTTACTTCTTTTACGTTTTTAATTAAGAGGTAAATTTAACATGGTTATATTGACCGCTTTTTGAAACATAGCAGGAATTTTATGAGCAGACGTATTTTAGTTGTCGAAGACGAAACGCCGATCAGAGATATGATTACATTTGTTTTAGAGCAAAACGGATTTAATGTAGTTGAAGCTGAAGACTTTGAACAAGCCACAAAAAAAGTTGTTGAGCCTTATCCTGATCTTATTTTATTAGATTGGATGTTGCCAGGTGGCACAGGGGTTAAACTAGCAAAATCACTTAAGCAAAACGAATACACACGTAATATCCCTATTATTATGTTAACTGCTAGGGGTGACGAAGAAGATAAAGTTAAAGGCTTTGAAGCCGGGGTCGATGACTATGTAACTAAACCTTTTTCGCCTAAAGAGCTTATTGCTCGTATAAAAGCGGTTATCAGAAGAGTATCTCCCACGTCTTTAGAAGAAGAGATTGAGTTTCATGGTATGAAATTAGATCCTGTTTCTCATCGTGTTTCTATTCATGATAGCAATTTAGACTTAGGTCCAACCGAATTTCGTTTATTACATTTTTTTATGACACATACCGAACGCGTTTATAGTCGTGAACAGTTACTCGATAATGTTTGGGGAACTAACGTGTATGTTGAAGATAGAACAGTAGATGTTCATATCAGGCGATTACGTAAAGCAATCACCGGACAAGGTCATGAAAATTTTATTCAAACAGTTCGTGGTTCTGGCTATCGTTTTTCTGGAAAATTATCGTCTTAAACTATGCATTTTAAATTAATTATTCGTACTTTATTTTTACGACTAGGTACTTGGCTTTCATTAAGTGTTTTACTCGGATATTTACTAGGTAGTGTTTGGGCCGCTTTAGCATTATGTAGTCTTACTGTTATTGCTTGGCACTACCGTCATTTGTACGAATTTATTAATTGGATATGGCAGAGTAAGGCCATTTCGCCTCCGCAAGCGGATGGTGTTTGGGGTGATATTTATAATGGATTATATCGACAAATAAAAAGACATCGTCAAAAACAAAAAAAATTGAATGATAAACTTCGTCAGTTTAGAGACGGAGCCGAGGCATTACCTGATGCCGCTTTAGTGTTATCTAAAGACTTTATTATTCAATGGGGCAATAAAAAAGCACAAAAATTATTAGGTGTACGCACTTCTGGCGATGTTGGCCAGCGTATCGATAATTTAATTCGCTTTCCTGAATTTTCAAAATACCTCGATGCGCATAATTGGGATACTCCTTGCCACATTGTTTCTCCCGTTAATCATGAAATTCATTTAGAACTTCGATTTATGGCTTATGGAACTGAACATTTACTTTTTATAGCGCGTGATGTGAGTAAAATTCGCCGCTTAGAAGAAATGCGCAGAGACTTTGTTGCTAATGTTTCGCATGAGCTAAAAACACCTTTAACGGTAGTTAGAGGCTATGTTGAAATGATCCAAATGGAAGAAGAAACTTTTAATCCTCATTGGAAAAAAACTTTCGCGACCATTGAATCACAAGTTTCACGTATGGACCGATTGGTTGAGCAACTGTTAGTTTTATCTCGAACAGAAATTAATGTTGATAACCATGATCAACATTTAGTTAACGTGCCTGAGTTAATAGAAGACTTAGTTGAAGATTCACAATGGTTAAATCAAGATAAAAAACACACTATAACTACCGAAATAGATAGCTCATTTGGCTTATTAGGATTTGATACAGAATTGAAAAGTGCATTTTCTAATTTATTGTCTAACGCTATAGGTTACACGGCACCCAATGGAAATATTCATATTACTTGGAAAAAATCGGGTAATAGAATGATGTACAGTGTGAAAGATGACGGGCCAGGCATTAGTAAACAACATATCAACCGACTAACCGAGCGTTTTTATCGTGTAGATAAATCAAGATCTCGTGATACTGGTGGTTCTGGTTTAGGGCTAGCTATTGTTAAGCATGTATTAAATCATCACCATGCAGAGTTAAGTATTAATAGTGAGTTAGATAAGGGAAGTGAATTTATCATTTATTTTGATGCTAAAAGTATGGTTTCGTTAACTAACTAAATTTTTAGCCAACATATTAATCAATATATTGGTGGTTCTAATACTTCGTAATAGGGGCCATCAACACGCTCTAATAGATTTATGTGATAATTATTCATCCCTGTAATCCTTTCTTATTTCAACTATATTTCCTTTTTATTTCTAATTTGTTTCTTTTTTATTTCAATTGTCATTTAACTGTCACATAAGCGCCCTATAATTTTTACATTGCGTTTATATACTACACCGCAATCAATTATATATAACAACATTCGTCGGAGAGTGACATGGGTTTTAAACGTGCTTTAAGCATTTTAAGTTTTACAAGCTTAGTAAGTTTTTCAACTTTAGCAGTTGATAATACATTACCAGAATACAAAAAAGTAAGTGGTGTTTCAGGCAACCTATCATCAGTAGGTTCAGATACTTTAGCCAATATGATGACTTTTTGGGCTGAAGAATTTAAACGTACTTACCCAAATGTAAATGTTCAAATACAAGCTGCGGGTTCTTCTACAGCTCCACCAGCATTAACTGAAGCTACTTCAAACTTAGGGCCAATGAGTCGTAAGATGAAGTCTAGAGAAATAGAAGCATTTGAAAAACGGTATGGTTACAAGCCAACAGCTGTTCGTGTAGCTATTGATGCGTTAGCGGTATTTGTTCATAAAGACAATCCAATTAAAGGTCTACGTATTGACCAAGTTGATGCTATTTTTTCTAACAACAGAAAATGTGGTGCAGATAAAAATGTTGATCGTTGGGGTGACTTAGGCTTAACGGGTGACTGGTCTGGTAAAGATGTTCAACTATACGGTCGTAACTCGGTATCTGGAACATACGGTTACTTTAAAAAGAAAGCCCTTTGTAAAGGTGATTTCAAAAACACAGTAAATGAGCAACCGGGTTCAGCATCTGTAGTACAGTCAGTATCGGCATCTTTAAACGGTATTGGTTACTCAGGTATTGGTTATAAAACTTCTGGTGTACGTGCATTACCTCTTTCTAAAAAAGGTGATAATTTCGTAGAAGCAAATATGGAAAATGCGGTTTCTAAAAAGTATCCATTATCACGCTTTCTATATGTTTACGTGAACAAACATCCTAATAAGCCTTTAGCACCTATGGAAGCTGAATTCTTGAAAATGGTTTTATCTAAATCAGGTCAAACTATTGTAGAAAAAGATGGTTATATTCCATTACCTAGAAGCGTTGTAGATAAAGAGTTTAAAAAGTTAGGTTTAACTCACTAGTTAACTTAATCATTTTTAAATTGAAAAGCCTGACAGTGTCAGGCTTTTTTGTTTTCTACATTATGATAAGTAAATATGAGAAGTAAATTAAGACTTGATTAAAAGCTCAATACCTAAGGGTTTGAGTAGATCAATCTCATAAAATAATTCGTTATCTACAATAGGGTGATCAATCAACCAATCATTATCAAGTGATAGCGTTAATATATCGTCATCTGCTTCAACAACTAAGGTATAGGTATCGTTAATGTGGCGTTGCTGAGTCAGTAAAATACTTAAGCGGATGATCACACATATTTTTTCTAGTTTTTTAGGTTCAAGTAAATACCACTGAAAATGATTAATAGGTGTTATTTTTTTTCGTTGATTACCCACTAACCATGCTAATGCTTGTTGTTGTTCCTGATTGAATCCCGGCAAATCAGCATAAGAAAGAATATATGCGCCGTGTTTATGGTAGCCAGAAGGATTTATGTCGAGTCCAATTTCATGCAGTTGTATTGCTGCTTTTAAAAGCTCTTTATAGGTGCTTTTATTCATTTTCCAACTGGGTTGTACTTGGTTGAATATTGCAACAGCTTGTTCGTTTACTGTATTGGTGTAGTTTTCATCAATACTAAATCTTTCCATTAAACTTGTAATAGTACGGCTGCGTATATTGTTTGTTTCGTTGGCTGTATTGTCGAGTTGTTCAAACAAAACACCTTCTCTAAGTGCATATTGGCAATGGCTAAACTCTTTAATTTGTAATGTTTCCATTAGCGCTATAGTAATAGCTACGCCTGCACAAATTACGGGTACTCTATTTTCTTTTAAGCCACTAATGTTGATGTTTTTTATGTGCTCACATTGAATTAAGTCTTTTTTAAAGTCGTGTAATTTTTTCAGCGTAACGGGTTTATCAATATGCTCTCCATGGTTAACAACTTTATAAATAGATTTTAGTGTGCCTGAAGTACCTATAACTTCTTGCCAAGGCGATTTTTTAAAACGTTTTACAATAGAGTCTATTTCGCGTTTTGCCCCTTTAATGGCTTTTTTAAACGCTATTTCAGAAATTGAACCCTCAGCAAAAAACTGTTGAGTAAAGCTAACACAACCCATAGTTAAACTGGCTAAGGCGTGAATATGGTTGCCTGTGCCTATTATACATTCTGTACTTCCACCACCAATATCGATCACTAAACGGGTGTTTTTAGAGTGAGTTAAATTATTCACGGCTTGATAAATGAGGCGAGCTTCTTCATGCCCCGAAATAATTTCTATATCGAAAGGGAATACTTTGGCTGCTTCTTTTAAAAATTCTTCCGTGTTTTTAGCTTCACGTAAGGTAAAAGTTGCAACGGCTCGAAAGTTTTCTTTGGTTAAATGTTCTGTAGTGGCAGCAAGGTTCGCTAAAATATTTACACCTCGCGAAATAGCTTCTGAAGATAATGTTTTATCTTCAGAAAGGCCATCTGCGAGTTTAGCTTGGTATTTTTCGGTGTGCAGTATTTGTATATGATTATTAATACTGCGAGCAAGAACAAAGTGAAAGCTATTCGAACCAATATCTAATGCTGCTAAGTAGTTGTCAGCACCATTGTTTAAAGCAGGTTCAGAGTTATTCATAGAGTTTACGTTAGTTTCAAATTTTCTATCATCATAGTATCTTTATTTTCTTCTGCAACTAAATAATCATAAATCGCCATTTGTGATCTAACTTTGGTTTTACTATTGTTTGTTACATATTTATTACTGTTTGTTTTATCTATGACACGAGCTTTAACATTATCTTTAAAGTGTAAATCAATGGTATGAATAATACGTTGTTTTAATGATTCATCGTAAATAGGGCAGCCAACCTCAACACGGTGATCTATATTACGTTCCATCCAGTCGCCTGAGGTTATAAAGACTAATTTATCTCCTTGGTTATGAAAAATCATAACGCGTGGGTGTTCTAGGTACGAATCAACAATAGAAATGACTTTAATATTGCTACTTAAGTCTTTTATGCCGGGTACTAGTGAACACATGCCTCTGATCACTAGCCTTATTTTTACGCCAGCTTCACTGGCTGCGTAAAGTTTATTAATTAAACTTTCATCAACAAGGTTATTAAGTTTTAGGGTGATTTCAGCCTTTTTATTACTTTTAGCTGCTTGTATTTCGTTTTCAATAAATTGATTTAGGCGTCTTCTTGATGTTAATGGCGATACAATTAAGTGATTAAATCGAAAGCGTTTATAACTGTGAGAAATAAACGAAAATACATTATCTACTTCTTGGCAAATTTCTTTATGTTTAGTAAATAAAGCAAAATCTGTGTATACCCTAGCGTTACTTTCGTGAAAATTACCTGTGCCAATATGGGCATATTTAACTAATTTGTCATTTTCATTACGTATAATAATGCAAAGCTTTGAATGTATTTTTAGGGTTTCAATACCAAATTCTACGTTTATTCCAGCGTCTTTCATTAATTTAGCCCATTCAATATTGGCTTCTTCATCAAAACGCGCTTTTAGTTCTACCACAACCGTAACTCTTTTACCGTTTTTAACCGCTTCAATAAGTGATTGAATAATTCTTGAGTTTTTAGCTACACGATAAATATTAATTTTAATTTCTTTAACCAAAGGATCGTAAGAGGCTTGGCGAACAAATTCAGTGAAGTGTCTAAACCTATGATAAGGGTAGTAAAGTAATATGTCGTTTTGTGTTATAGCTTCAAATACCGAAGGGTATTGAGCAAATCGTTGAGCATCTAATGCTTTAAGTTTTTCTTTAACTAAGTATTTATCACCTAAGTTTGGAAATTTGATAAAGTCTTTAAAGTGGCGATAACGAACACCAGGAACAAGATTGTCTAATTCTCTTATTTTTAACGATTTACGAAGAAAAAGTAGCATGTATTGCGGCATTTTTTCATCGTGTACAAGTCGAACTAAGTCAGCTTTTAAACGTTGCTTAATACCTTTGGACATTTGATCGAGTAGGCTTTCGTCTAATTCATCCGTTAGGTTATATTCAGCATCTCGCGTCAATTTCATTGAGTAAGCATCGATTGAGTCGTAGTCAAATACACCATGAAAAAGCTTATCGATAAAAAACAGTACCACATCGTCTAATAGTACTATTTGGCTTTCTTGATTGGGTGATGAGGTTGGTAAAATAATAAAGCGTTCAATATCGTAACGAGGGATTTCTACCAAACAAAATTGATTATTTTCATCTTTATTAAGTGAAACAAGAAAGTAAATGGCATCGTCATCAATACATGAAGATAACTGTGTTTTGTTATTAATAATAATAGGCGTTATATGACGAATAATTCGGTTGTCAAAATATTCAGCTAGCCATTCTTTTTGAACAGAAGAGAGTTTATTTTTAAAGGTTCTATTGGTTGGATCATTAAAAATAATGTTGATACGTTTCTTTTTTATTTCATCAAAAATAGTATCGGCTACAAATTTAAAGCGGCGAGTTAATTCATTCACCTTTTCTATAATATTAGTATGTAAGGTAGTCCATTCATTGGTTGAATTTTCTTGTGCTGATTCTAAAATTGCACTGCGGCGAATATTGGCAACACGTACTCTAAAAAACTCATCTAAGTTAGCAGAATATATACCTAAAAATCTTATTCTATCAACGATAGGAACGGTTTCGTCAGCGGCTTCTTGTAATACTCTTTCGTTAAAAGATAACCAACTTAATTCTTTGTCAAAATATGTCGTCATACTGCTCGTCTTTATCGTAATATCAAACAGACTAATTTGTTGTTAACAGAACAACAAATTAGTCTGATTTGCATAATTCGTCAATAATAAAAGGTTAGTATATGGACTTCTTGTTACTGATTTATTACGATTTTTATGACGGTACAGTTGTTACCCATCAATTAACGAGATACATCAACAATCAGGTCGTCAGCTAAGCATTCAATGGCATCAATTAATTCATCTATTTGTTGGTCATCTACAGCAACAGTTACTTTTGCTTTAAATAATTCTTGACCACTATGAGCGGCAATTTCTGTTTTACTAACGACTTTAAGTAAGTTGCCACCTTGCTTATGAATAACCGAAGAAACTTCTTGTATAATGCCTTCACGATCGTTTGCAGTTAGTTCAAGAATAATACTAGGCTGTTTTACATTTTGTGCGTTGTCAGCAATTTTTATAATACTTTCTAAACCGTCAATTTCTTTGAGTGCGTCAACTAACTGGGCACTTTTATCTACTGCTACTGCAATTTCAATTGAACCAGAAAAAAAGCCTGACATATGGTGCAAACTACTACTTTTCCAGTTGCCGTTATGTTGGCGAACAACGTTCGATATGGCGTCTACTAATCCTGGGCGGTCTAAACTAATAAAAGAAATAATGATGTTTTGCATGTTGTTTCCTTCTGCTTCAAGGCGTTTATAAGTATGGAGGTTTTTATTATTATTCGTGTGAATAGCTAAGTTGTGAAAGCTCTTTGTTGAGTTGTTCGCTATCACCAAGATTCAATTCTATAAGTCTACGTAATATAGAAATACTGTCGAGATCAATAGAGTTACAATGTAACCTTATTTCCGAGTCGTGTTCGTGCACAATAGTGACATTCATTGATACTTTCGAATCTTCACCATCGAGTGAAAAATGCAATATGCCTGTTTGATCAGCTAAATCGGGTTTGTCTACGCTGCATTTTATTAATGCACCTGACATTGAAATGTCGTGAAGGCTCACAGGGTAGTCTATGTTGTTTACTGTCAACCTAGCATCAATTGAAAATAATACCCGTGTAAAAATTCGTCTATTTTCCATAACTGCACTCAATTTAAGTTATTTATCACTTTAGCATAGTTGGTTTGAACTAACTTTGAAACAAAAATGGAAACTTAAATGGGAAATAACAAAGCACATCACGCGTGATATGTGCTTTGTTTTATATGGATATTAACCTATTTTTTTGTATTTAATTCTATGAGGTTCTAACGCAGCAGAGCCAAGCGTTTTCTTCAACCATTCGTCGTATTCAGTAAAGTTACCTTCGAAGAAATTAACTTGGCCTTCATCACGGTAATCAAGAATATGCGTAGCAATTCTATCTAAGAACCAACGGTCATGCGAAATAACCATAACACAACCTGGAAACTCTAAAATAGCTTCTTCTAAAGCACGTAAAGTTTCAACATCTAAATCGTTGGTTGGTTCATCAAGTAGTAATAAGTTACCACCCACTTTAACCAGTTTAGCTAAATGTACACGGTTACGTTCACCGCCTGATAAGTCTTTAATAAACTTTTGTTGGTCGTTACCTTTAAAGTTAAATCTACTACAGTAAGCTCTTGCTGGAATTTGGTAAGTGCCTATTTCTATAATATCGGTACCTTCAGAGATTTCTTGGAAAACTGTATTGTTTTCGCCCATGTTGTCTCTGAATTGATCAACACTAGCAAGTTTAACGGTTTCGCCTAGCTCTGCTGTACCACTGTTGGCTTCTTCTGCGCCAGACAGAATTTTAAATAATGTTGACTTACCTGCGCCGTTAGCACCGATAATACCCACAATAGCCCCTTTAGGAACACTAAAGCTTAAATCATCAATCAATACTCTGTCGCCAAACGACTTAGTTAAGTTTTTAACATCTAATACTTTATCGCCTAGGCGTGGCCCCGGTGGTATATAAAGCTCGTTAGTTTCATTACGTTTTTGAGATTCTTGACTATTAAGTTTTTCAAACTCAGCCATACGCGCCTTACTTTTAGTTTGGCGCGCTTTAGGATTTGAACGTACCCATTCAAGCTCTTGTTTAATGGTTTTTTGTAGCGCGCTTTCCGCTTTACTTTCTTGCTCTAAACGTGCGTCTTTTTGTTCTAACCAAGAAGAGTAGTTTCCTTCCCATGGGATACCGTAGCCTCTATCTAGTTCTAAAATCCAACCAGCAACGTTATCTAAGAAATATCTATCATGGGTGATTGCTACAACGGTACCAGAGTAGTCGTGTAAGAAGCGTTCTAACCATGCAACCGATTCAGCATCTAAATGGTTGGTTGGTTCATCAAGTAGCAACATGTCAGGTTTTTGTAATAATAAATGGCATAAAGCAACACGACGACGCTCACCACCACTTAATACCGCTATTTTTTGATCCCACTCGGGTAAACGTAAAGCATCAGCTGCGCGTTCTAAAACGTTATCAATGTTATGACCGTCTTGACTGTTAATAATATCTTCAAGTTGACCTTGCTCTTTTGCTAGAGCATCAAAGTCAGCACCTTCTTCAGCATATTCGTTATACACTTGATCTAAACGCGCGATTGCATTTTTTACTTCAGAAACGGCTTCTTCAACAACTTCTCGAACGGTTTTGCTTTCATCTAATTGCGGTTCTTGCGGTAAGTAACCAATATTAGTGCCAGCTAAAGCTTTTGCTTCACCTTCAAATTCAGTATCTACACCAGCCATAATACGGAGTAGGGTTGATTTACCTGAACCGTTTAAACCTAGAACACCAATTTTAGCGCCAGGGAAAAACGATAAAGAAATATCTTTTAAAATAGTACGCTTAGGAGGAACCACTTTTGATACGCGGTTCATCGACATGATAAATTTATCTGGTAATGGTTGAGCCATAGAAAAACCTTTTGCTTAGAGATGAAATTATATGGCCTATATTTTAGGTTATTCGAGGGAGATTAAGCAAATATGATTGTAGTAATTTTGTGAATGAAATTAAGGAGAAGATTCGCTGTATTTTGACAACAGCTTTGTTACTGAAATAAAGCAAGTGTTGTGAAAAATTAACGTCATTAAACAGATTTTAATTGGTGTAAAATACAACAATCTTCAACGTGATGATTTTTACAAGAAGAAGCTAAGGTAGCAAGTGATTGTTCTAGCAAGGCGAGCTCTCTTTGGCTTTGTTGAATACGGGCTAATTGATCCGCAATAATTTTATCTACGCTAGCACATGATGCTTTAGGATCTTGTTGTACATCTATTAGGAGTTTTATATCGCTAATAGCAATATTTAACTCTCTGCACCGTCTAATAAATATGAGTGTTTCAACATTTTTCTGTTGGTACTGCCTATAACCATTGTCTTTTCGCTTTGGAGCTGCCAATAAACCTATTTGTTCATAATAGCGAATGGTTTTGGCGGGTACTTGTGCCTTATCTGCTAATTCACTTATTTTCATCTTGACCTTCCAGTAGCTGTAACCTTTAAACTTTGCATATCATATAATACCTTGTAAGAAATACCACTTATGTTTAACTCTGCTTCACCCGCAATACTTGTTTTTACTTTAAGCTTACTACCGCTGAGTTATGCCAGCGGAATTGAAATGGAAGATGAGCACCACGAACAAGATGAACACGAACATGCCGATAAAGTAGAAAAAATTATTGTACAAGCAACACGTTCTGGCCGAATTGCAGATGAGCAACCTATTCGCGTAGAGCTTATTAATCGAGAAGAAATTGAAGAAAAAGCCGCTATGCGCCCGGGTAATATTTCAATGTTAGTTGCTGAAACTGGTGGCGTACGTATGCAAACAACTTCACCTGCTTTGGGTAGCGCCAATATTCGATTACAGGGTTTGTATGGTCGTTATACACAATTGCTGGCAGACGGTTTACCTCTTTATGGTAATCAAGCTTCTTCTATTGGTTTAATGCAAATACCACCTACCGATTTAGGTCGTGTTGAAATTATTAAAGGTTCAGCTTCATCGTTATATGGTGGCTCAGCATTGGGTGGAGTCATTAACCTTGTATCCAGAAAACCAAGCGACGAACTAAAAGGTGAAATGCTTCTCAATGCAACCACGCGTAACGGACAAGATCTTACGTCGTACATTGAAGCGCCATTGACTGATTCTTTTAAAGGTTCGTTAACCGCAGGCGCTCACTACCAAAAAGCGCAAGACATTGATCATGATGGCTGGGTTGATTTAGCCGATTATGAAAGATATACCGCTCGACCTCGACTTTTTTGGGAAGGCGATGCTGGTGAAACCCTTTATGCAACAGTAGGAGTTATGACTGAGCAACGTGTAGGCGGAAATTCAGTCGGTGGAACCGTTGCTGATGGTAGCTTCTATCAACAATTACAGGAATCACAACGTATAGATAGTGGTTTAGTTTTTAATATGCCTGTTTTAGACTCTCTTACTTTGAACACCCGAGCATCAGCTATGGTGCAAGATCATACTCATGGCTACGGTGAAATTACTGAAGATGATCAACACGAAAGCTATCTACTTGAAACCAGCCTTGCAGGATATAGCGATAAAAGTGACTGGGTTGTTGGTGTAGCTTATCAATCTGAGATTTACGCTTCTGATACTTTTCCTGAGTTTGATTATTCTTATGAAGTCCCTGGGATATTCGCTCAATTAGATTATGAACTGAGTGAAAAACTCACTACGTCTTACAGCGCTCGTGTAGATGAACACAGTGAGTACGGCACGCAGTTTAGCCCCAGAATATCGCTGTTATATCGCCCTTCAGATTTAACCATAAGAGGTTCTTTTGGGCGTGGTTATTTTGCTACAACACCCTTTGTTGAAGAAATTGAAGCTGTTGGTTTATCAAGGCTTGAAAAAATAAAAAACTTACAAGAAGAGCAAGCTGAAACTGCTTCTCTTGATTTTACCTATACTTTTGAAAATATTGAAACCAGCTTGACCTTATTTGGTTCAAACGTAGATAACGTGGCTAAACTAGAAGCTTTTTCATCGAATAACGATAATGTTTTAGACGGTATAAGATTGTTAAATACCGAAGGTGAAAGCAAAATTCGCGGTTCAGAAGTTTTGCTACGTTACCACTGGGAAGACATCAAATTGACTGCGAGCTACTTATACTTAGATGCGACAGAGTTATCTCCAAATGGACAAGGTAGAAGACAAATTGCATTAACACCACAACATTCCGCTGGTTTTGTTGCAATGTGGGAGCAACATGGAAACTTTAGAGCGGGATTCGAAGCTTATTATACAGGGCCGCAACGGTTAAATGATAATCCTTATATTGATGAGTCGGATCCATATTGGCACTTAGGTTTAATGGGAGAAATGACCTTTGGCCGCTTAAGTTGGTTTATTAATTTAGAAAACTTATTAGATGTAAAGCAAACAGATGAGCATCCATTATTATTACCCTCTAGAGCACCTACAGGGCAATGGACAACAGATATATGGTCTCGTAATGACGGATTTATTGCAAATGCTGGTGTTAGAATTAAATTTGGCGACTAACTATGATCATTAAATATTGAAGGCTGTATAGCCTATAAATTTATCGTTTAAACTTAAAGCTACTATACCCGTCATAGTAGCTTTTTTTATTTTAGGTGGAATGCCTTTTATCAATTTAAGCGCCGTTTAAACAATAACAAAGTGTCTGCTTAACATGTTAACAATGCACGCTGATGGTGCGTTTTATTGGTGCATTCGTATTTGTTTGCTAGCAACTTAATATTATATTTTATTTGTTTTTATCTAGAATAAAAATACCTATCCCTTTATTTACAAGGTCTGTATGAAGGTCTTCGTAGTGGTGTAAATTTTTTATTTCGCTATTTTTATAGTGGCATATATAGTGCTATCTCATAGTCGGTATCAATTTTAAATACGACTATAGGTTCAATATGTATCGCAATCAAAACACTTCTGTTTTTGAAAAACCCTCTTTAGTGATTATCGGCAATGGAATGGCGACGGGCAGGTTATTAGACGAAATATTGGAGCGAACGCCGGGGCAGTATCAAATTACGGTTATAGGAAAAGAACCTTACGGAAGTTATAACCGCATTATGTTGTCGTCTGTACTGGCAGGTGAAACAACGATTGATGGCATTATTCAAAAAACACCTCAATGGTATAAAGATAATCAAATTAAATTTATCAGCGGTACTCATGTTTCTCATATAGACAGTGAAAATAAAAAACTGGTCTTACAAAACAGTCAAAACCATGAAAGCCTTGAAGATCAAAAAATTATTTCATACGACGAACTTGTGCTTGCGGTTGGTTCTCGTTCTGCAAAAATTTCTGCTAAAAATCAAAACGTAAAAGGTTTGTTTAACTTTAGAGATATTAAAGACACCGAGCAAATTCAGTCTTTTGCTAATCAAGCCTCTGCGCTGAAAGGCGAAGAGGGTAAAGATAAAAAAGCCTTGGTTATTGGTGGTGGATTATTAGGTTTAGAAGCGGCTTATGGTTTAGCGATAAGTGGTGTAAAAGTTACCTTAATACATCGTAATAAATGGTTGCTAAATCGTCAGTTAGACCAAGTGTCTGGCACTATGCTGAAAAACATTATGGCTGCTAAAAATATTAATTTTATTTTAGGGCACGAAGTTGCGCAATTTACCAGTAAAACCAACAAAGAAGGTGAAAACGTTTTATCGGGTGCAGAATTAACGAATGGTGAAACGATTACTGCTGAAATGGCGGTTATTGCAACAGGGATCACGCCAAATAAAGAATTAGCGGTTAGTGCAAATATTATTGCGGAACGTGCCATTGTTGTTAACGACTTTATGCAAACAAGCAATAGATATATTAGCGCGTTAGGTGAATGTTGCCAGCATAAAAACTCAACATTTGGATTGGTTGATCCTATTTGGAGCCAATGTAAATCGCTTGCTGAACGATTGTGTCTTGGCCGTTTATCTGCCTTTAAAAATGCTCCAGTGCCAACAAAATTAAAAGTGTCTGGTGTACAGCTGTTTTCTGCTGGTGTTGTTGAATCATCTGATACCACACAAACATTTGTTCTTACCGACCAAAAGTCATCTATATACCGAAAAATCATTATTGAAAACGACATTATTGTTGGTGTTGTTTTATTTGGCGATGTGAGTTCTGGAATGGTGTATTTCGAGATGATGCAAAATAAACAAAAAATATTGCATGCAATGCCTGAGTTATTAATAGGTCATGAATTTATGGTCATTGAAGCTGAAAATAAAGATGAGCGTAGTGAAGCTGCGTAATAAGACAATAGATAATTTTCGGGTAAGAACGTACATTTTAGAGAGTTAAATGAATTCAAATATAATTTTTACGGATAAGCAAGACGCTACAGTTTCTCTAGCTTCTTCAATTCATAAAACCACTTGTCCTTATTGTGGTGTAGGTTGTGGAGTATCAACCACGGTTGTTGATAATAAAATAGTCGCGGTAAAAGGTGATGAAAATCACCCATCAAATTTTGGACGTTTGTGTGTAAAGGGCTCTTCGTTACATGAAACGGTTGCTGATACAGGGCGAATTTTAACCCCTAAAGTTTTTGGTAAAGAAGCCTCGTGGGAAGAAGCAACATCAACCGTTGCCGAGCATTTTAAACAAACTATTGCAGAACACGGCCCTGACTCTGTCGCTTTTTATGTTTCTGGTCAAATTTTGACAGAAGACTACTACGTTGTTAATAAATTAATGAAAGGCTTTATTGGTTCAGCAAACGTAGATACAAACTCTAGGTTATGTATGGCTTCTGCCAGTGTTGCCCATAAAAGGGCGTTTGGAGAAGATGCTGTACCTGGTTGTTATGAAGATTTAGAACAAGCAGAGGTTATTTTTATTGTTGGTTCAAACCCTGCTTATGCTCATCCTATTGTTTACCAACGTATTGTAAAAGCTAAAGAAGATAACCCTAAGCTTAAAGTGGTGGTTATTGACCCTAGAGCAACAGCAACCAGTAAAAATGCAGATCTGCACATAAAGTTAAAGCCGGGAGCTGATGCTTTTTATTTTAATGGCTTATTAGCCTTTTTAGCTGAAAACAATGCGATAGATACTGATTATATTGAACAATATTGTTTAGGTTATAGCGAAGCACTCGATACCGTAAAATCACAAATGCCTACCTTAGAAAATGTAGCAAAAGCGTGTGATATTGAACCCGAAACACTACTTGAAAGCTACCAGCTTTTTGCACAACATAAAAAGGTTGTGAGCATGTTTTCAATGGGCATTAATCAATCATCTTCAGGGGTTGATAAAGGCAATGCTATTATTAATTGTCACTTAGCTTCGGGGAAAATAGGTTATGCGGGCGCAGGACCTTTTTCTATTACAGGTCAGCCAAATGCTATGGGCGGGCGTGAAGTTGGTGGGCTGGCTAATCAATTAGCGGGTCACATGCACTTTGAAAATCCTAATGAAATTGATTTGGTTCAACGCTTTTGGAATGCGCCTAATATGGCACAAAAACAAGGCTTAAAAGCTGTTGACATGTTTGATGCTGTTAATAGCGGTAAAATCAAAGCTATTTGGATCATAGCAACCAATCCCGTAGTCAGTATGCCTAATGCTAATGTAGTCAAAAAAGCATTACAAAAGTGCCCTATGGTGGTGATAAGCGAAAGTTACGAAAGTGCAGAAACCGTTAACTACGCTGATATTGTGTTACCTGCAACTACTTGGGGCGAAAAAGAAGGCATGGTAACGAGCTCAGAACGTACCATTTCTTTACAAAAGTCTTTGGTAAGTGCACCGGGTATGGCTAAAAATGACTGGGAAATTATCAGCTTAGTTGCCCAAAAAATGGGTTTTAGCGATGCCTTTACCTATAAACATGCACACGATATTTTTAAAGAGCATGCTGCATTATCAGGTTTCGAGAATATCTCTACCGATGAAAATACACATAGAAGCGATACTGAGCATAGAGTACATCGAGCTTTTGATATTTCGGGCTTGGCTAATATATCGTTAGATGCGTATCGTGATTTTACACCAACCCCTTGGCCAATTAATGCAGAAAACCCGAAAGGGACCAAACGTTTATTTACCCAAGGCGGGTTTGCTACTAAAACAGGTAAAGCTAATTTTGTTCCTGTTGTTGCTAAATATCCGCAAGTGGTACCTAGTGCCAATCAAGTGATCATGAATACCGGACGTATAAGAGATCAATGGCATACCATGACACGTACAGGGCGAGTGCCTAAGTTAATGACGCATCTAAGTGAGCCTTTTATACAAATTCATGCTGATGACGCAATGCGGTTGAATGTGGTAGATAAAGAACTACTTCAATTAGATAATTTAGGTTCATCTTATATTGGTCGAGCACAAATAACAGATGAACAAAGAGTCGGTGAAATATTCGTTCCTATTCATTGGAATGATAGTTTCTCTAAATCAGCTAAAGTTTCAGCTTTGGTCAGCTCTATTACCGATGCATTATCGGGGCAGCCTGAGTTTAAACAGTGTCCGGTTAATATAAGTGCTTTTAACGCTAAATGGTCTGGTTATCTGGTTAGCTCAACGCCAGTAAATTTAACTACTGACTATTGGACTATGGCAACAATAGAACAAGGGGTTAAATACGTAATAGCAGACAAGCAAGATTTACCTTATTCAGCAGATAATAGTGAAGCGTTTTTACAAGCACATTTTCCTGATGTTTCTGATTGGCTGGTTTTAAAAGATGATAAAAGTCATATTTTAAGAATAGCGGGATTTGTTGATGACGTACTCACATGCTTTTTTGCTGGCGGTACGGACCTATCAATAAAATACAGCACGCAGTTTATTGAGAAACAAATAGGGCAGAAGCATAACCCTAAAACACGATTTAAACTTTTATCAGCCTTAGATTCAGATGGTTCGTTAGATGTAGGTGAAATTATATGTTCGTGTTTTCAAGTAGGCAAAAAAAACATTAAACAAGCTATTGCGTCTGGAGATTGCTCGTCTGTTGAAGCTTTAGGTAAGCAATTAAAATGTGGAACAAATTGTGGTTCGTGTATTCCCGAATTAAAGGCTTTTTTTTAGTTCTTGAGTGCGGTGTTCTTAAAGGAGTGATATCCATGAAACTTAATGGAATTGTTATTACTCCTTTTGTTCCTTCAGCTTAGTTCGGTAATTATTGGCAACAATTTTAATAATATCTCGCCAAGTAATAATACCAATAGGTTCATTTTTTTCGTTCACTATGGGTAAACAAGAAATGTGATTGTCGTCAAACAGTAAGGCCGCTTCGTTAAGTGAAATAGATGATTTTGCCGTTACAAGGTTTCTACTCATAATTAAATGGACTTTTTTGTGTAACAAAAAAGTATCTTTAGCAGTTTCTATACGAGTGCCTACAGATGGGCTTAAGTGTTTAAATATGTCTCTGTCAGTAATAATTCCCATTAATTCTTTATTATGGAGAATGAGAATGTGATGAATGTTTTTTGCATCGATGATCTTTTTGGCTTTTTCTAAATTGTCATCCATATCTAAGGTAATTAAACTACGCGACATGACAGTTTCTACACTCATAAGCTTGTCCTTATTTAATTAAGCTGTAACAAACAGGTCTTAATATATTCTATATTTTAGTATACTAGGCAAATAAATACTAAATCATTATAGGTAAAAGATCGTTATGACAGATCAACAAAATATTATCAAAACATTTATGACTGATGTAAAAGTCTCTCAAACCTTATGGGCTTTAAAGGAACCCGAGTCAGAAAACTATGTGGTACTAGACTCAGTTAACTTTGAAAACACAGAAGTAATGCCTTTGTGGTCAAGTGCTGAACTTGCGCAAAACCATTGCTTTGAAGAATGGGAAGACTACCAGCCAACAGAAATTTCAGTTGCTGAATGGATGGAGTTTTGGATTGAAGACCTAAATGAAGACAATATTATTATTGGACTTAATTGGCCTGAAGAGGGCGATTGTGTAGAAGTTGAATTGGCTGAATTTACACAACTACTTTCTGAAGTTGAAGTTTATAAATAAATATAAACAAATTAGCTCTAAAACTTATTAGGTTATAGGGCTCATTTTTATCCAATCTTAATTCTTGTAAACACATCTGTCACAAAACTGTAATATTAATGACATATAATTTAATTTGAACTTAATATTTATAGTAGATAAAGGCAGATTTAGTGGCTCTAGCATTTAAATCAACTGGCACACGTCAGCTTAAAAACTCTTTAGCAAAATGGTTAATTACACTCGGTGGTATCAGTGTGTTATTTACCCTTGTGCTAATTTTTATGTATTTACTTTACGTAATTAAACCTGTTTTTGACTCAGCAACTGTAGAACAGACCTCTCAACTTTCTCTTACGTCTTCAACCAAAACATTAAGTGTTGGTGTTGATGAACTAAAAGAAGTGGCCTATCAAATTAATGAACTAGGTGATATTCGCTTTTATCGTTTAACTGATAAAAACGGATATAAAACAGGAAGTCAGTTGTTTTCACAGCAATTAATTTCTAACGGTGGTGAAGTTAAACACATTGTTGATTCAGGCATTAATTACAAACTGATTGTTGACTCAAATAACAATAACCTAGTTATTGCTCCTAAGTTTCAATCTGTTTACACCGCTGACAGCCGTGAGATTATTGCGAGAATTGATTACCCGTTAGGAGAAGAACCGCTAGAGCTTGACGAAAGCAATGCAGGTTTCTCTAAAGTTGCTTTTGCAATGAACTCTGAAAAGGCTGTGTTTGTTGCAAAAACAGACGACGGCCGATTAATAAAAACCACATTGGTATCAGAAGATAGTTTTGATTATGACCCCGCTTTTGAAACTGTTTTTCAAGAGATAGAGTTTTATTCAAAAAAAGTTGATGAAATTCTGATTACACCTGACTTATCGTTAGCCTTTGTTCAAAGTGGCAATACTATATCTGTATTTGAATTAGACGATGAATACAGCGTTACTTTAAAAACGGAAATAAAACCTAAGAAAACCATTACCTCTATGGCATTGCTTTCGGGTAGTAGCTCTATTCTCATTGGTGACAATAAAGGAAATATTAGTCAGTGGTTTGAAGTGGCTGGAGACAGTGGTAGAGACTTTCAAGAAATACGCTCATTTAACAATAGTACAGGTGAAGCTGTAGCAAAAATTTATACTGAGCAATTTCGCAAAAGCTTTTACGGGATAACGGCTACAGGTGCCGTTGATGTGTTTTATACAACCAGTGAAGCGCAATTATGGAACGGAAAACTCGTTAATACGCAACCTGATGCTTTTGCGGTATCACCAAGGTCTGACGCGATTATTACCGTTAATAACAATGAGCTAAAAATCTTTTCAGTACACAACGAACATCCTGAAGTAACGTGGTCTGCACTATGGAAGGAAGTATGGTACGAAGGGTATGCTGAACCTGATTATATTTGGCAATCTACATCGGGAACGGACGACTTTGAAGCTAAATTTTCTTTAGTTCCTATTTCTTTTGGAACCATTAAAGCGGCATTTTACGCCATGTTATTTGCAGTACCAATTGCATTAACCGCTGCCATTTATACCGCATATTTTATGACTCCGGCTTTACGTAAAAAAGTTAAACCTACTATTGAATTGATGGAAGCATTACCCACCGTTATCTTAGGGTTTTTAGCTGGACTTTGGTTAGCACCACTGATTGAAGACTACTTACCTGCAATATTCTTAATGGTGATCTTCTTACCTCTATCGACCCTTATTGCAGCGTTTGCTTGGTATAAATTACCGAAAGAACTAAAAATTAAAATACCTGAAACTTTAGCTCCGGTAATTTTAATTCCTGTTATTTTAGTCTCGGTTTACTTTGCTTTTGCGTTATCACCCGTACTTGAATTACATATGTTTGGTGGCGATGTTCGTCAATACATTACGAATGAATTAGGTATTAGTTTTGACCAACGTAATGCATTAGTTGTGGGTATTGCTATGGGGTTTGCGGTAATTCCTACTATTTTTACTATGGCTGAAGATGCAATTTTCAGTGTTCCTAGGCATTTAACCAGCGGTTCATTAGCGTTAGGCGCTACACAGTGGCAAACCTTAATTAAAGTAGTTTTATTAACGGCTAGCCCCGGCATTTTCTCAGCGTTAATGATGGGGCTTGGTCGTGCGGTGGGTGAAACCATGATTGTACTCATGGCAACAGGTAATACCCCAATACTTGATTGGAGTATTTTCCAAGGCATGAGAACACTAGCGGCTAATATAGCGGTAGAAATGCCAGAGTCAGAAGTGGGTAGCTCGCACTACAGAATTTTATTCTTAGCTGCATTTGTTTTATTCGTGTTTACTTTTGTAGTTAACACACTTGCAGAATTTATTCGTCAGCGTTTACGCGACAAATATAGCTCGTTATAAAGGCAAGTTATTAGGTAAATATGATGAAAAATAGTAATAAAGAGCAACAAAATATGAATAAATGGTTTCGTTCAGGATCACCTTGGATATGGTTGTCAGCCGGCGGTGTAAGTATCAGCTTAATTTCAGTATTAGGTTTGTTATGGCTTATCGCTTCTAAAGGTTTATCTTACTTTTGGCCAGCCGATATTTATGAATTTAAGTCAATAAACGATAAAGGTATTCACGGTACAGTGATTGGTGAAATATACGATCGTGAATTTATTCCTGCCTCTCAATTAGCACATACGGCAATTAAATTAGCGCCGGGCCAAGAAACAGTAGAGCGTTTGCTCGTTAAAACAGGTAACCGTGAGTTAGTAAGCTTAGATTTTAGATGGTTATTAGTACCAGAAATTCAAACAACAACTAAGCCTGAAGAAGTTGTTGTTATTGAACGTAGAACCAATGGTAACTTTTATGGTTATATAGAATCCGTTATTTTAGAAGGGAAAGAAGTCGATATAACTCGATTACCTGAATTACTTGAGCGTGTAGACAATTTTCAAGAAGAAATTGATTCACTACAAAAAACTCATATTGGGGCTATTAACTACAACATTGAGCGTACTCGTTTAAAAGAGCGTAAATATAAGCTTGATAACGAATTAACAGACGATTTAGCGAAAGAATTAAATAGCGAAGTTGCAACATTACAAGCTGAATATAAAGTACTTGAAGCTGAATTAATGGGCTTGCGTGAAGAAATAGCACGTGACCAGTTAGTGGTAAGAGCTATGGATGGTCAAAAAGTTACTATTAACTTTGAGCACATTCTTAAAGTAACTTATAACAACAAGCTTAACTTTTTTGAAAAGTTTTTAACCTTTTTAGAACAAATTAGCGCATTTTTAGTTGATGACCCAAGAGAAGCTAATACCGAAGGTGGCGTATTTCCAGCTATTTTTGGTACGGTGCTAATGGTGCTGTTGATGACTGTTATTGTTTCACCATTTGGCGTTATTGCGGCTATTTATTTACATGAATATGCGGGTAAAAATGCATTAACTAAATTATTACGTATTGCTGTAATTAACTTAGCGGGTGTACCTTCAATTGTATATGGTGTGTTTGGCTTAGGTTTCTTTGTTTATATGGTAGGGGGCAGCTTAGACCAATTGTTCTACCCAGAAACATTACCAAGCCCTACATTTGGTACGCCAGGTGTTATGTGGTCGGCTATTACGCTAGCGATATTAACGCTACCTGTTGTTATTGTATCAACAGAGGAAGGTTTAGCGCGAATTCCATCAGCAATGAGGCACGGTAGTTTAGCTCTAGGTGCAACAAAAGCAGAAACCTTATGGCGAATTATATTACCTATTGCTAGCCCAGCAATTATGACGGGAATTATTCTAGCGATTGCTCGTGCAGCGGGTGAGGTTGCTCCTCTTATGTTAGTAGGAGTTGTTAAAATGGCACCTAACTTACCATTAGATGGCAATTTCCCATTCTTACATCTTGATAGAAAGTTTATGCACTTAGGTTTCCATATATACGATGTAGGTTTCCAAAGTCCTAACGTAGAAGCGGCAAGACCACTTGTTTATGCAACCGCTTTATTACTCGTCACAATTATTGTTGCTTTGAATATGACCGCTGTTTCTGTTCGTAACAAATTACGAGAGAAATACAGAATGTTAGAACATTAAGCTTTTAACTTTCAGTACCGGTAAAAAATTATTTAAACAATTTATTTATATGAACAATGGAGGGACACCTCCAAAATGAGAGAAAAATATGATCTCTGTAACACCAAAAGCTTTAATTGATAGCCCAAATAAAATTGACTTAGCAAACTTGTCACCAGAGCAAGTTGCGTTAGAAATCAAAAATCTCAACCTTTTTTATGGTGAAAAACAAGCACTACAAAATATATCTATGGCGATCCCAAAAGGCCAAGTAACCGCCTTTATCGGCCCAAGTGGTTGTGGTAAATCTACGCTATTACGTTGTATTAACCGTATGAACGACTTAGTTGATATTTGTAAAATAACGGGTGAAATTAACCTGCATGGCGAAAATATTTATGGTCGTCATGTTGATGTAGCTGAGCTACGTAGAGCTGTTGGTATGGTATTTCAACGACCTAATCCATTTCCAAAGAGCATCTATGAAAATGTTGTTTATGGCTTACGTATCAAAGGCGAAAATAATCGTAGAGTTTTAGACGAAGCCGTTGAGCAAGCATTAAAAAGCGCCGCGCTATGGAATGAAGTTAAAGATAGACTACATGACAGTGCATTAGGTTTATCAGGTGGTCAACAACAACGTTTAGTTATTGCTCGTGCAATTGCTATTCAACCAGAAGTATTGTTGCTAGATGAACCCACGTCTGCACTTGATCCTATTTCAACGCTTACCATTGAAGAGTTAATCAATGACTTAAAGCAACAGTTTACTGTGGTTATTGTAACGCACAACATGCAACAAGCTGCTCGCGTATCAGATCAAACTGCTTTTATGTACATGGGAGACTTAATTGAATACAGTGATACCAACACGTTATTTACGACGCCTTCTAAAAAGAAAACAGAAGATTATATAACCGGTCGTTACGGTTAAAGTTGGTCTATCTTTAATAGAGATAACTAGTAAATTACATTATTCAATAAATACCATAAATTATAAAAGGTGAGGCATGGACAGTTTAAATATAAGTCGTCATATATCGGGACAATTTAACGAAGATTTAGAACGCATTATTAATCTTGTAATGCAGATGGGTGGTTTAGTTGAAAAACAACTAAATGAAGCCTTAGAGTCGGTAAGTCAAGGTGATGAAGACTTAGCTAAAAAAGTACTTTCAAATGATTATCAAGTCAATAACCTTGAAGTTGTTATTGATGATGAATGTACGCGTGTTATAGCTAAGCGCCAGCCTGCCGCAGGCGATTTACGTTTAGTGATGGCGATCATAAAAACCATCGCAGACTTAGAACGTATTGGTGACGAAGCTACAAAAATAGCAAAGGTAACGCTAGAGAGTTTAACCAGTAAGCATAAAGAGCTTTTACTAAATTTAGATAATTTAGGTCGTAGAGTTTTAGAGTGTTTACAACTTACACTTGATGCTTTTACGCGTATGGATGTGGAGGCGGCATTCAAAATTCATCAAATAGATGAAAAAATAGATCGTGAATATGAAGCGTTAATGCGCCAATTAATGACCTATATGATGGAAGATCCTCGTTCGATTCCTCAAGTGATGAGTGTTATATGGTCTGCAAGGGCATTAGAGCGTATTGGCGATCGTTGTCAAAATATATGTGAGTACATTATTTATTTTGTAAAAGGTAAAGTTGTGCGTCATACCAGCGTTGAAGATATGAAAAAAATATAATTTATTTAACTCATTTAATAATTTGGTAACTTATATTAAATAAGTTATCCCCACACTTTAAATTAAAGGTCTTTATTTTATCGTTGTTCGTCGACAAAGCATTTGCTAATTATAGCAAATAAGTTAATATCCGCCGCGAATTACAATAAAGAGAACCCTTTACTGGAAATTATTATGGCCAGAAACACAATATTAGGTGTCTTTGCTAAGTCTCCTATCAAACCACTAGAAAAACACATCAGGTTGGTTGCTAAGTGTAGTAAACAACTCATTCCTTTTTTCAATGCTTGTACCGCACTCGACTGGGACAAAGCTGCTGAAATCCGAACTAAAATATCAACGTTTGAAAAAGAAGCTGATGCGTTAAAGCGCCAAATCAGGTTAGGGTTACCGGGTGGTTTATTTATGCCCGTTGAACGTACAGATTTACTTGAGCTACTCTCTAAGCAAGACAAAATAGCAAATAAAAGTAAAGACATTGCAGGGCGTGTTTTAGGGCGTAAAATTGTTATACCTGAATCGTTACAAGTGTCTTTTATTGCTTATTTAGAACGTAATTTAGATGCTATTGAAAAAGCAACGGAAGCGATTAATGAATTAGATGATTTATTAGAAACCGGCTTTAGAGGTATTGAAGTTGAGTTGGTTGAGAAAATGATCCTTCAATTAGATTTAATTGAAAATGACACTGACTCAATGCAAATCAAGATTAGACAAGAATTATTAGCAATTGAAGCCGATTTAAACCCCGTAGATGTGATGTTTTTATATCAAATCATCGACTGGGTGGGCGAACTTGCCGATATAGCGGAGCGCGTAGGTGCTCGTTTAGAAATTATGTTGGCGAGAAAATAAGGGTTAGTAATGGATATTTTAATTTCGAGTGGCTCAACTCTCATCATAATGGCTGCAGTTGTTGGCTTTTTTATGGCGTGGGGCATAGGTGCTAACGATGTTGCAAATGCAATGGGAACCTCTGTTGGCTCTAAAGCATTAACCATTAAGCAAGCAATTATTATTGCGATGATTTTCGAATTTGCAGGTGCTTATTTAGCTGGTGGTGAAGTTACATCGACTATTCGTAAAGGTATTATTGACTCAAGTTATTTTGTTGATTCGCCTGAATTACTTGTATTTGGCATGATTTCAGCTCTTTTTGCTGCGGCAACTTGGTTATTGATAGCATCAATACTTGGCTGGCCTGTTTCAACGACTCATTCAATTGTTGGCGCTATTATTGGTTTTGCTGCTATTGGTGTGAGTCCTGATACTGTTGCTTGGGGGAAAGTAGGAGGTATTGTAGGTAGTTGGATAGTAACGCCTCTCATATCGGGGGTCATTGCTTTTGCTATATTTAACAGTGCACAAAAACTCATTTTTGATACAGATAACCCTTTAAAGCAAGCTAAACGTTATGTGCCTTTTTATATGTTTTTAGCAGGCTTTGTATTAGCGCTAGTAACCATTAAAAAAGGTTTAAAACATATTGGTTTAGAAATTGGTGTGCAAGAAGGTTATATTTACGCGATTATTGTTGCACTCGTAGTCGCTGTTATTGGTAAAATATTTATCTCTCGTCTTAAGTTTAACGAAAAAGCAGCTAAAACAACGCTTTATGCTAACGTAGAAAAAGTGTTTGCTGTTTTAATGATAGTAACAGCATGTTGTATGGCATTTGCTCACGGTTCAAACGATGTAGCTAACGCTATAGGGCCACTAGCAGCCGTTGAAAGTATTATTAGTAATAATGGTGAAATAGCTAAGAAAGCCGCTATTGCTTGGTGGATATTACCACTCGGTGGCTTTGGTATTGTTGCGGGTCTTGCATTATTTGGACACAAGGTTATTGCAACTATCGGAAACGGTATAACGCATTTAACTCCAAGTAGAGGATTTGCTGCAGAATTAGCTGCGGCTTGTACTGTTGTTATTGCTTCAGGTACAGGGCTTCCTATTTCAACAACGCAAACATTAGTTGGTGCAGTATTAGGTGTAGGAATGGCGCGTGGTATTGCTGCTATTAACTTAGGTGTAGTGCGCAATATTGTTATTTCATGGGTTATTACGTTACCAGTTGGTGCTGGGCTTTCAATCCTATTTTTCTGGATACTAGAAGCTTATTTTACTTAATTGTAGTGATTAACGTGCCAAGCTAAGTTATTAGGCTGGTTTTTAACAAACGTAAAAAAGCCCCGATAATTTATCATTATCGGGGCTTTTTAATAAATACTAATCTATTACGTACGAGCAGTAACTTCTAATAAATGGTAACCAAATTGTGTTTTAACAGGACCTTGAACTTTGTTAAGTTCTGCACTGAATACTACTTCATCAAACTCAGGTACCATTTGACCACGACCAAATGAGCCTAATTCTCCACCTTGTGCTTTAGAGGGGCAATTTGAATGCTCTTTAGCAACTTTAGCAAAGTCTTTACCTGCTTCTATTTCTGCTTTAAGTGCTAAACATTCTTCTTCAGTATCTACTAATAGGTGACGAGCTGACGCTTGACTCATAAACTTTCCTTAAGTGTTATTTTATAATTAGTCGAACAATATCGTAATTTTTCGATCATTTAAACCGTGATTAGTTTATTTTTAATTTTATTGGTGATTGAAGAAAGTAACTAAAAGATAGATGATATCAACACAAGTATTATTACAGCATGACTTAAACGAATGAATTTGCCTAATTTAAAACATTTACAATATTTTTTGTCTTTACATGAACATCAAAACTTTAATCGGGCTGCAGCAGCTTGTTATGTAAGCCAATCAACATTAAGTAGCGCGATATTAAAACTTGAAGAACAACTTCACTGTCAGTTAATTGAAAGAGATCATAAATCTTTTATTTTTACTGCACAGGGCTTATCTATTGTAAAAATGGCGAGAGAGCTATTAGTGTCTACTAATGAGCTGGTTACCTATGCTCAACAACAAGGAAACCCTAATGGTGGGTCAATTAGAATAGGTTGTATTCATACCATAGCTCCTTATTTATTGACTGATTTTTTACATTCCTGTCAAAAAAATATACCGGATCTTTCACTATATTTAATAGAGAGTACAACAGAAAACCTCATGCTAATGTTAGCCAACGGTGAGATTGATTTAATTGTACTGGCTTTACCCGTTGGCAAACACGGTTTTAAAAGTAAAGTCGTAGGTAAAGATTCATTTTATTTGGCAGGTAATAGTGAGTTAGTAAGACATTATTCGGAGAATAAAGACTATAAAGGTTTGCCACCACAAAGTGTTTTTTTATTGTCTGAAGAACATTGTTTAACAGATCATGCTGTATCAGCTTGTAACTTTACCGATAAAAGTCTCATAAATCCTTTCTTAGCATCTAGTATTTCTACTTTAATACAAATGACGTCATATCATAACGGAATGACTTTTTTACCGAGTATGGCGGTTAAGAAGGGGGTTGGAGTAAATGAAAACTTAACCATTACAAAGCTTGATAATTCTATGTACAGAGATATTGGTATTATGTGGCGTCCTACCACTGTTCGACAGCAGTTGTTTTTAAAATTAGCGGACTTAATCTCTGATCTTCTTTAGAGCGTTTAGGCCTTTTAGGTAACCTCAACTCGGGTTAATGAATGTTAGCGAATGAATTAAAGTTATTATTTATCAAAGGCTTAATGTGTATCGTTGTTTTCCTAAGCTATATTAGCTTCTCAACATTGATATTTTTGTGTATAACAAGGCGAATTTTTCTATCTAATAGCTGGCTATTAGTAATAAATTCAACGAAGTTAGACGTAAAAATAGCTTGTTGAGTAACTTTGCTTATCCCGAGCTGAGGTTAGGTATACATTTTGTTCAAATTAAATGCTATTTAATTTAGGCGTCATTCTATGTAAAAGAGCAACACCAACGAGTGAATGGCGTTTAAATGAACCTGTAAGGCAATGCTAGTTTGGCATTTCTGCTGTGTTATCGTTTTCTTAAGTACGAAACGCATGAATGAATTGACCTATTTTACACGAAGAATAAATGGTCATATACACAGGTTCATCGTTCCAGACTGAACCTAAGCATCTACTTCCTGTAGGTGAGGATTTTATATAGAGCGACTATGCTACACTCCTTGCGGCGAGATCAATAAATATTTAATTCGAACAAAAATAAACATAAAAGATCTATAGACCTAATTAAAGAGATACTAGAAAAGATACGTTTTTATAAGATGTTAAATTGGAATCTGTGAATAAACAAGTAAGTGGCTTATTAATCAATAAGACCACTTATTAGAATAATCAATTAATGTAGGTTTTTGCTGTTTTTACATTGAATAGCGTTTTTATCTTTAGGTGTATCACCATGCATTAAGTGATCTTTACTTTGAGAGGTTTGATTAAAAGATAATTTAGCGAGAATTTGCTGTAATTTGTCATTAAAGATAGTTGCTAATTCAAATATTTCATTCTTTTTAGTGAAACTAGATGCAGGTATGTATTCACTAGGAATAGATGATGTTAGATTGAGTAAAGGCCTATTAATAACTTCATTAAAACTATTTATTGAAAATATATTTATTTTTTTATGTTCTTCAACAAGTTTTATCACTTGGTTAGATGAGATACCTGAAGTGGTATAAGTTACTGTTTGAACAATAAACTGTTTGTCTGCAGCATGAGAAATAGTAGAGCATAAAGCAACTGTACAAAGTACGGTTGTTATAAATACTGAGACGACTTTAGATTTCATTGTTAATTCCATTATGTTTATTATCTGTTCGATGGCTTGTTGTAAGTTAAACAGTAGATAAAAATGTAACTAATTATATATCATTGACAATATAACTTCCTACACTTTTAATGCTAATTTTATAAGATAAATAACATAATTATCAAGATAAACAGCGTGATTAATAGACAAATATTGTTTTAACTAAATAAATATACATAAAAACTGTGTAAATATACAGAGTAATCAATTTATTTAATAGGCTATTTTATTGGATTTAAAGGGGGGGTTATAGATGATTAAAATGGATTATCTCTATAATTAGCCCTATCTACATACCGATAGGGCTGTGCTAATTTTTAACTAATGAGCTTGTTTTTTTAGCGTACGATAATGGTGTAAAAGAGGCTCTGTATAGCCGCTTGGCTGGCTTTCCCCTAAAAATACGAGTTGTGTTGCTGCTTCAAAAGCTAAACTATTATCTAAATGATCAGCAATGGGTACATAAAGCGGATCGTTTTTATTTTGTTCATCTACTATTTTTGCCATTTTAGTAAAACTTTGCATCACTTGTTCTTTAGTACAAACATTGTGCTTAATCCAGTTGGCTATGTGCTGACTAGAAATACGTAATGTAGCTCTATCTTCCATTAATGCAACATTATTTATATCAGGCACTTTTGAACAGCCAATGCCTTGATCTATCCAGCGTACAACATAACCCAATATGCCCTGCACGTTGTTATCTATTTCATTGATGATTTCTTCTTCAGACCAGTTAATTTCATCTGCAAGTGGGATAGTAAGAATATCATCTACTGAAGCAGGTATTCTTTTTAATAATTTTTTCTGGACATCAAATACGTTTACCTCATGATAATGCAGAGCGTGTAGCGTTGCTGCTGTTGGTGAAGGGACCCAAGCTGTTGATGCGCCTGATTTTGGGTGGTCAATTTTAGAGGTAAGCATGTTTTTCATTTGATCTGGAATGGCCCACATGCCTTTACCTATTTGTGCTTTACCGCTAAACCCACAGGCCAAACCAATATCTACATTGTTGTTTTCGTAAGCGCCAATCCATACTTTGTTTTTAATTTCTGCTTTTCGAGCAAAAGGACCAGCACACATAGAGGTGTGTATTTCATCACCGGTTCTATCTAAAAAGCCAGTATTAATAAATACAACACGTTCTTTAGCTGCATAAATACATGATTTTAAATTAATACTGGTTCTACGTTCTTCATCCATTATGCCCATTTTTATTGTAAGCTTAGGCAAAGACAGCATGTGTTCAACACGTTCAAATAATGTATTAGTAAAGGCGACTTCTTCAGGGCCATGCATTTTAGGTTTTACAATATAAATTGATTTTTTGCGAGAGTTTTTAATAGTTTGGCTGTTTTTAATATTATGCATAGCAATTAATGAAGTAATAACGGCATCAACTATACCTTCAGGTACTTCGTTATTGTGTTGATCTAATATTGCAGGTGTTGTCATTAAATGACCTACATTACGAACAAACATTAAACTACGACCTTTTAAGATAATTTCATTATCACTTAGGCCTTGGTATATTCGATCTTTTGCCATTACACGTTTTATGCTTTTACCATTTTTAATAATAGATTCTTCTAAATTACCTTTGTTTAAGCCTAGCCAGTTTTTATAGGTAGTAATTTTATCTTCAACGTCTACTGCAGCTACTGAATCTTCACAATCCATTATGGTGGTTAATGCTGACTCTAAGGTGATGTCGCTTATGCCTGCTTTGTCTGTTTTAGCTATTTCACTTGCTGAATTAAAGTTGATTTCAAAGTGCAAACCGTTTTGTACAAATAGCAATGCTTTGGGTGATTGGATTTCACCTGTATAGCCTTTGAATAATTGGGGTGTTTGAAGCTGAGTTGTTTCGTTATTACTAAGTTTGGCGACAAGGCTATTGTCAATGACTTCGTATTTAACTACATCACTATGGCTAGCATTTGCTAAAGGAATTGTTTTATCAAGAAAGTCTCTTCCAAAGGCTATTACTTTATTACCACGTAGTGGATTGTACTGCGTTGCTTTTTCAGCGCCGTTCTCATCAGATATTATATCGCTACCATATAATGCATCATATAAACTTCCCCAGCGGGCATTTACTGCATTGAGTGCAAATCGAGCATTCATTACAGGGACTACAAGCTGAGGGCCGGCTAATATTGCTAATTCATCGTCTACGTTTGATGTTGAAATATTAAAATTTGGTGCTTCTGTAGCGATGTAGTTTATTGCTTTTAAGAACTGTTTATATTGTTTGAAGTTAAATAACTCGCCTGAATTTTCTTGATGCCATTGATCAATTTTTTCCTGCATGCTTTCTCGTATAGCGAGTAAGTTTTTATTTATGGGGCTTAGGTCAGTTATAAGCTTAGAGAAATCCCTCCAAAAAGTGTCATTGTTAACATCAATTCCAGGTAGAACTTCATGGGCAATAAAGTTATAAAATTTTTCATCTATTTGTAAATTATCAATATTTTTTCTAGTAGACATGATTTTTATCCATGGTTGTATTGATGTTGAAATGATTCATTATTTCTTTCAAAATTTATTTCTTTTTCTAAGGTAATGCAATCTATGCTAACTGCATTAAATTTTAAATTTAACTTAAATAATATGTTTTTATTTTAACTGTTTGTATTTTAATGTTTTAATTTTATTTTGTGCTTTTTATTTAAATTCATGATAAGTATTATTCATTGTGTGAATTTAAACTTTGTTTTTTGTGGTCTCTCATGAATGTAAGTCGATAAATTTCTAGTTTAAAATTTTTAATAATTACTTTTTAAATCGTTAAATAAAGTAAAAAAACATAAAAGGAATTAAAAAAGGGCTTACTATTGCTGTAATTACAGCTGATAAAATTAAAGCTAAAGATCCATAAGCAGAATGTTCGTAACTGATCTTACTTATCGTTGCTGTGCCTAGTGCATGGCTTGCTGCACCAATTGCTAAACCTTGGGCCTCAGCAGATTTTACATTAATAAAATTTAGCCAACTAGGCCCTAATAATGCGCCAAAAAAACCGGCAAGAATAATAGCAAATGCTGTGATTGCGCTATTACCGTTTAATGCCTCTGTAAGCGATATTCCTATGGGGGTAGTGACTGACTTTAAAGATAAAGACACTGCAATTTCTGGTATAGCAATAAGCGACATTGTTAGTAACATACTTACAGGAATAACAATAAATACACCTAATGTTAATAATAATACGATGACTTTCCATTGACGTTTTATCGTATGTAATTGCTGATATAAAGGAAAACCTAGTGCAACTACTGCAGGCTCTATAAGATTAGTCAGTAGTTGTGTTGATTCAAAGTATTGCTGAAATGGCATATCTATATAAAGTATAAATATTGCAATAACAAAAATAGATAGCAACAAAGGGTTTATCCATATAGCTTTTGATTTAATCTGCATTTTGGTAAATGCTTGGTAAATGCCTATCGTAGATACTATAAGTATGGTTGATAGTACTACTGAAGGTAATTGATCTATAAGCATAGTTTATATTACAAAGATGTCGAGTGACTTGTTGTTTGTGTATTATTTTGCTTTTTCATTGTTCTCTCAAAAAGTAACCCAACAATGGTAAGCAGAATAAATGTACTCATAAATATAATAAAAACGATAGCTAGGCCGTGTTGTTGAATTAATTCGAAGTGTTCAATAATTCCAACCCCAGCAGGAACAAAGCAAATACTCATATTTTTAATGGCCCATTCAATACTTAATTTTATTCTATCTACAGATAATATTTTAAAATGCAACAGTAAGGTAAAACATATTAAACCATACAAACTAGAAGGTAATCCTCCAATGAGATAGACGGTAAGCTTTCCTATAACGACACAGCCTGTAACAGCTAAAATACTATAAATAATATCTTTCATTATATGGAACCTTATTGAATAACTTTAATTAGCATTCTGACGCTGCTTCAACAACAAGTTGTCTAAACCATATGTGGCTAGCATCGTGATGTAAAAGTGGGCTCCAAATCATTTTAAGTTCAATATCTGGGATATCGAAAGGAGGGCTAACAATCGTGTAGTTATTATCGTTCTTATGTAGCATAGCTGCTTTAGTTGGTAATGTTGCAACTAAACCATCTTCATAGGCTAATTGCATGGCTACATGGTAGTTACGAGTGAAAACTTTTATATCTCGTTTTTTGCCAAGTCTCGCTAATGATTCATCTACCCAACCTAGTTTTTGTACGTCTTTAGGATCCATTCCTACACCTACACCAAAACCTGTTTTAGATACCCAAACATGCTTAGATGAGAGGTAACTGTTTAAGTTAAACTTAGCAACTACTGGATTATCTGCACTTAATAAACAAGAAAATGTATCTCGCCATACCGTTTTTTGATGGAATGATTGAGGCAGTTCATCAAAGCGGTTAATGGCCATATCAATTTTACCTGCTTCAACGTCATGAAACGTTACATCACTTGGTGTCATTATATCAATAGTCACGTTGGGTGCTATTCTATTAACTTTTTTAAGGAGGATAGGTAATAGAGTAGAAGCTGCGTAGTCGCTAGCCATAATTCTAAAAACACGTTGACTCTTTTCAACGTTAAACTCTTCTTCACCTTGTAGTGCTTCTTCTAGCTCTAATAAAATTTTTCTTATAGCAGGAGCTAAAGCTCTTGATCTCTCCGTAGGCACCATTCCATCGGAAGTTCTCACTAGAATCGGATCATTAAATAAAGTTCTTAATCGCTTTAATCCGTTACTCATAGCAGGTTGAGTAATATTTAATTGGCTAGCTGCCCTTGTTACGTTTTTCTCTCTTAATAACACGTCTAAATAAATAAGAAGGTTTAAATCTATTTTTGAAATATTCATGATATTAATAGCCCGTAGTTAAATTATAAATGAAGTATATTTCATTTGTATCTAGGTACATTAAGTCATTTTTTAACTTAATTTACTTTTTGGTTTTTATACGCCTGTTTGAAAATAATGTATTTTTAATTAACTATTGTAATTAAAGGTTTTAATTATTATTTTGTATAAAAATAATACGTTGTATTTATTTTAATGATGGTAGGGATAGATTATATATATTTAGTAAATGTTTGTCGATCAATTAATCTTTGTGTTGTTAGTTTTGTATTGTTTCAGTTGTTACTACATAACATCAACTGATTTTAATCATAAATTCTAATGCTAAGTTTTCAGTAAACTTACTTAGATAAATATAAAAAATTGGAGATAACCATGTCTACTTACCAAAGTGCTATTGAGGCAGTAAAAAAAATTAAGTCACAAGCTGGAGATTCTTGGGATGCTATTAACCCAGAATCAGTTGCACGTATGAGAATACAAAATAAGTTCAAAACGGGTTTAGATATCGCTCAGTATACTGCGAATATCATGCGTGCTGATATGGAAGCTTATGATGCTGATAGCTCTAAATATACGCAATCTTTAGGTTGCTGGCATGGTTTTGTTGGTCAACAAAAAATGATTTCTATCAAAAAACATTTTGGTGGTAAAACAGATCGTCGCTATTTGTACCTTTCTGGTTGGATGGTTGCTGCGTTACGTAGTGAATTAGGGCCTCTTCCTGATCAGTCTATGCATGAAAAAACTACTGTAGCTACCTTAGTTAAAGAGCTTTACACTTTCTTACGTCAAGCTGATGCGCGTGAATTAGGTGATCTCTTTCGTAAACTAGACAACGCAGATGAGGCAGATAAAGCGGCTATTCAGTACCAAATTGATAATCATGTTACTCATGTTGTGCCTATTATTGCTGATATTGATGCAGGTTTTGGTAACGCAGAAGCTACATATTTAATGGCTAAGCAAATGATTGAAGCAGGTGCCTGTGCACTTCAAATTGAAAATCAAGTTGCTGATGAAAAACAATGTGGTCATCAAGATGGAAAAGTGACGGTGCCACATGCTGATTTTCACTCTAAGATCCGTGCATTACGTCACGCTTTCTTAGAGTTAGGTATCGATAATGGTATTATTGTTGCTCGTACAGATTCTGAAGGTGCTGGTCTTACTAAAGAGATCGCAGTCGTTAAAGAACCGGGTGATCAAGGTGATCAATATAATTCTTATCTCGACGTTGAAGAAGTTGATGTAGCTAACATGGCTGAAGGTGATGTATGTTTTAACCGAAATGGTAAAATTGTACGTCCTAAGCGTTTACCTTCTGGTTTATATCAGTTTCGTGAAGGTACGGGAGAAGAGCGTTGTGTATTTGATAGTATTGAAGCTATCAAGGCGGGAGCTGATCTTCTTTGGATTGAAACAGCAACACCAAATGTTGCAGATATTACCGCTATGATGAATGAAGTTCGTAAAGAAATACCAAACGCTAAGCTTGTTTATAATAACAGCCCATCATTTAACTGGACGCTTAACTTCCGTCAGCAAGCTTATGATGCCATGGTTGAAGCTGGTGAAGATGTTTCTAGTTATACTCGTGCTGATTTAATGAATGTTGAGTACGACAATACTGAGTTGTCTAAACGAGCTGACGATAAGATCCGTAGCTTTCAATCAGATACTTCTCGCGATGCCGGAATCTTCCATCACTTGATCACACTTCCTACTTATCACACTACAGCATTATCAGTAGATAATTTAGCTAAAGAGTACTTTGGTGATGCCGCTATGCTGGGTTATGTTGAAGGTGTACAACGTAAAGAGATACGTCAAGGTATCGCCTGTGTTAAGCATCAGAACATGTCAGGATCTGATATTGGAGATGATCACAAAGAATATTTTGCTGGCGAAAATGCACTTAAAGCTGGTGGTGAGAAAAATACGTCTAATCAGTTTTAGTTTTTTATACCGACTGTATAAAAAGCAGACAATAAAAAACCGTACATTTGTACGGTTTTTTTATAAGTAGAATTACGAAAAAATATGGTTTTAAAAACTATACACTAGCGTAATAGCTGTTTGGGTATCTGTTCTTTCATTACCCTCTGCAACTTCAGTATTATGGTCTATTTTAAATGAAAACTTTAACTGTAATGTTTCAATTAATTTAGTGGTAATTGAAGATTCAGCTTTATACTTACTATTTTCACCTGATTTTGGCGCATATTTAGCACTTAATGTTTGTTTAAATTGAACAAAGTTATTTATTTTTCTTAAATAAAGTACTTGAGCTTGAACAATAAATGCACTGTTAGTTACGTCACTATCTTTTAATACGTCACGCTTATAACCTGGACCAATATCTGCGAAAAAAGAAGCGACTTCTGTTTTATACCATTCACGACCCCAACCAGCCGAAAGTGAACTTTGGCTATCAAAGTTGCCTGTTTTACTATCTTCATAAGCTAAGTCACCATATACATAGCTTTTTTTAGCTTTATTTAAGGTGTAATTGGTTTTTGATTCAATGGTCCACTTTTGATCTGTGGTTTCAAAGTTTTCAGAGCCGTCAGCTTGTATTGTATCTGCTTTTTTGATTAATAAGTCAAAAGCAAGTGTGCTACGCCATAAATCTTTTTCGTATTTTAAATCGTATCCGGCCTTTAAATCGGTACTTCTTGTATTACCTGATTTAAAAAGCATACCTAATTCAGCAGATGATGTTATTGCTGACTTTTCAGCTGGCTCAGCAGCTAAGGCTACTGAGCTAGTTAATGTTAAGCCAAGAGACGCGGCTACAATTAATTTATGGTCCATATTAGTCTTCTTTATTCATGTGCAAACCCATTTGTGGGTAAGGGATTTCAATGCCAGCTTCGTCTAGAGACACTTTAATTGTTTCTAATAATTCAAAGTATACTGGCCAGTAATCTGCCGATTTAACCCAAGGACGAAGCACTAAATTTACAGAACTATCAGCTAGTTCACTTACACCAATAGTTACAGCCTGATCTTTTAATACTAATTCATGTTCATTTGCTATTTTAGCTAATATTTCTTTAGTTTTAGCAAGATCGGCGTCGTAGCTTACACCAATAACTAAATCGATTCTACGTGTAGGTTTAGTCGAATAGTTAGTAATTGTACCGCCAGTAATTGCTGAATTTGGAATAATGACTGTTTTATTATCACCAGATCTTAACTGTGTAGAAAATATGTGAATTTCTTCAACTACGCCTGCAGTACCCGCTACTTCTACAAAGTCACCACTTTTAAACGGTTTTAATACGATAAGTAATACACCTGAAGCAAAGTTAGATAAAGAACCTTGAAGTGCTAAACCAACAGCTAAACCAGCAGCACCAATAATAGCGACTAGAGATGTTGTATTAAAGCCCATGTGAGAAATAGCAGCAATAATAGAAACGAAGAATATTAGGCTAAATAAAATACTACCTACAAAGCTTGAAACGGCTTTATCAATATTCTTAGCAAGCATAACTTTAATAATCGTATTACTTATAAGTCTTGCAACCCATTTACCGATGACGATGATCGCAATAGCGATAGCAAAATCAATTAAATATTGTAGAAATAAGCCTTGGTTTTCTGAAAACCATTTGTTGATCATGTCCATGTGTTTATCCTTTAGTTGTGTATGTTTTTTATTTTAGAACAAAAAGAGTATATAGCATGTTTTTTATTATAAAAAGGTAGGGGATGAAAAAATGTTAATATTTTGTTAAATATTTTTATATGGTTTGGGATATTGTTCATCAGATAATAAAAAAGGGTAAATATAAAAATTATATTTACCCTTTTTATAGTTCAAACGCTGCTGAATTTAACTATTATATTTTTTACACATATTATCTAGCGATACAGGATTGATTTTACTGGCATTACCAGCAGTTCCAAAAGCTTCGTATCTATCTTTACAAATAGAGTGCATCGCCTTTACTGACTGCGCCAAATATTTACGTGGATCAAATTCAGCTGGGTTTTCAGCCATATAACGTCTAATTGCACCTGTTGAAGCTAAACGTAAGTCAGTATCAATATTAATTTTTCTTACGCCGTTTTTAATACCTTCTTGAATTTGCTCAATAGGTACACCGTATGTTTCATTAATAGCTCCACCATTTTCGTTGATGATAGCTAACCAATCTTGTGGTACTGATGAAGAACCATGCATAACGAGATGAGTATTAGGTATGCGTTTGTTAATCGCTTTAATACGATCAATTGCAAGAATGTCGTCAGTAGGTGGGCGAGTAAATTTATAAGCACCATGAGATGTGCCACATGCAATAGCTAATGCATCTACATTAGTTTTAGCCACAAAGTCGGCGGCTTCTTCAGGATCTGTGAGCATTTGTTCTTTATCTAATATACCTTCAGCTCCAACGCCATCTTCTTCTCCAGCCATACCTGTTTCTAAAGAGCCTAAACAACCCAACTCTCCTTCTACAGATACACCACAAGCATGTGCTATTTCTACTGTTCGTCTAGTTACATCTACATTATATTCATAACTCGAAGGGGTTTTTCCGTCTTCAAGTAATGAGCCGTCCATCATAACTGAAGAGAAGCCTAACTGAATAGCGCGTTGGCATATAGCAAGTGAAGTGCCGTGATCTTGATGCATTACAACAGGAATATGTGGGAATTCTTCTATGGCTGCTAGTATTAAATGTTTTAAGAATGGGGCTCCTGCATAGGCTCTTGCTCCAGCGGAAGCTTGTAAAATTACAGGGCTATTTGTTTCGTTAGCAGCGAGCATAATAGCTCTAACTTGCTCAAGATTATTTACATTAAATGCAGGTATTCCATAACCATATTCCGCCGCATGATCTAACATTTGACGCATAGAAATTAATGCCATTACAACACTCCTAAAGTTTAAATAGACTTTTGATTGGTTTCGTTTCGAAACAAAATATGTTTCATGGTGTAATTGTATCAGAAAAAAATACACATTAGCATAGCGAAATTTTGGGATGTAATGCTATGAAATCTATGTTTTAAGCTTTTTATGGGAGAATGTACTAATTTTACAACAATATTTGATGATAAAGATGGTTTTTGTATGTTTCGTTTCGAAATTTATGTAATTTTACAACAAAAGCTGTTTTAATTTTTTATATTTTTTTTGGCTTTTAAATTTATATATTTTATAAGGACACAAAAATATCTATGTATACCGGTTACCAATCGAGAGGCTATTTCAGAGTGCTTGAGCGATATCAATTCAAGGCACTGCTTTGTAATAATGGCGTCCCCTTATAAAAAGCACTGTTGATGAAGTGATTTTGCTCAAGCGCTTCTTCGATGGGTCTAAAAACAATTTATGCTTCGTTATTAACTTTAGTCGGGTTCCTACATGGATCTAGGACATTAGGGGAAAGCAGGAGTAGTTACCGAGAATAACCATAACGTAAACTTAATGCCTTGCATACATGGATGTAGACCTTAGATTAAATTTGGAGCGTAAAATCTGTGCCTAAATTGTTTTTAGTTCCCACTGAAACCTGCATCTTGAATGATAACGGGTATATATTAGTGCGCGTTGACCTTTTGGGTTTAAATTTTATTTAAATGAACGAGTAAAGCAACGCTAGTTGGGTATTTCTGCTGCGTTATCGTTTTCTTAAGTAGAATAACCACGTATTAAAAAACGAAGCTTTACATAATAACAAAACTAGCTAACCTCAGCTCGGGATAAGCAAAGTTACTCAACAAGCTATTTTTATGCCTAACTTCGTTGAATTTATTACTAATAGCTAGCTATTAGATAGAAAAATTCGCCTTGTTATACACAAAAATATCAATGTTGAGAGACGAATATAACTTAGGAAAACAACGGTACAGGTTAAGGTTTTGATAAATAATAATTTTAATTCATTATCTAACATTCATTAACCCGAGTTGAGGTTAGCTATTGCAAAAATATACCCCTGAGGTCACACGTTTTAGTTTGTTTATTAAAAAAGTTTGAAGATTAAGATAAATAAAGAAGTGTTTAGTATAAATGTTAAATTGTAATTCAACCTGTTTCGATTATATGAAACAGGCTGAATTAATTATGCTTTAGCAAGTAATACTATTTACCGCGTTGCTCTAAAATTTCAACAGCGGGTAATACTTTGCCTTCAACAAACTCTAAAAATGCGCCACCGCCTGTTGAGATGTATGATACTTGATCTGCAAGGTCAAACTTATCAATAGCGGCTAAAGTATCGCCACCGCCAGCAATTGAAAAGGCATCACTTTCAGCAATAGCTCGAGCAACGATTTCAGTGCCTTTAGCAAATGCATCAAACTCAAATACACCACATGGGCCATTCCAAAGAATGGTTTTTGCATTTTTTAATATTTCAGCTGCTTGTGCTGCTGATTTAGGGCCGTAATCGATAATTTCTTCGTCGCTTGTGATTTCGCTTGGATCTTTAACGGTTGTTACCGAATTATCGTTCCATTCACTAAAGCCTTCTTTTGTTGTTGTTACGTCTTGAGCAAAAATAACTTCAGTTTCTCTACATAAGCGTTGTGCTTCAGGAATCAGGTCTTTTTCGTATAACGAGTTACCTACTTCATGACCGGCAGCGGCAACAAATGTATTTGAAATACCACCACCAACAACAAGTACATCGGCAATTTTAGATAACGCATCTAAAACTGTTAATTTAGTAGAAACCTTTGAACCACCTACTACTGCAACTAATGGGCGAGCAGGGTTATCAAGTGCTTTACCTAAAGCTTCTAATTCAGCTGACAGTAAAGGACCCGCAGCAGCGACAGGAGCAAATTTAGCTACGCCATGTGTAGAAGCATGAGCGCGATGAGCAGTACCAAAAGCATCCATAACAAAAACGTCACATAATGCGGCTAATTTTTTAGATAGAGCTTCGTCGTTAGCTTTTTCGCCAAGGTTAAAACGTATGTTTTCAAATACAACCAGTTCACCAGCAACAGATTCAACACCGTTTAAGTAATCTTTCTCTAACCTTACTGGAAAGTTCAATGCTGCTGCTAAGTAGTCAACAACAGGTTGTAATGAAAATTCGTCATTAGCTTCGCCTTCAGTAGGGCGTCCTAAATGTGACATAACCATCACTTTAGCGCCAGCTTCTAAAGCTAGCTTTAACGTTGGTAATGCCGCTCTTAAGCGAGCATCAGACGTAATTTTTCCGTCTTGAATTGGTACGTTTAAGTCTTCTCTAATAAGTACACGTTTTTGTGATAAATCTAGATCGGCCATTTTAATAATAGACATTTTGGATCCCTATAATTTGTTAAATTAAAATTGTTAAATTAAATTGTTTATGTGTAGCTTTGTTTTAAAGATACTTAGCCATAACGCTTGCGGTATCTAACATTCTGTTAGCAAAGCCCCATTCGTTGTCACACCATATTAATAGTTTAACTAGGCGTTTATGACTAACACGTGTTTGGTTACCATCGACGATACATGAATGTGGATCATGATTAAAATCAACAGAAACTAACGGTTCTTCGGTATACCCTAATATGCCTTGTAGGCCATTATTTTTACTGTTCTGTATTGCTTGGTTAATTGCTTTTATATCAACATCTTTAGATACGGTTAAGCTTAAATCCATTGCTGTTACATTTATGGTTGGTACTCGTACGGCAATGGCTTCAAAACGGCCTGAAAACTTAGGTAATATCCTCTCAATACCAACAGCAAGTTTAGTATCTACAGGAATAATAGAATGACTTGCCGCTCTGGCTCTTCTTAAATCAGGATGATAAGCATCAATAACTTGTTGATCATGCATTGAAGAGTGAATAGTGGTTATTGTTCCACTTTCAACACCAAAAGCATCATCAATAGCATTAATAACAGGTACTACGCAGTTAGTTGTGCAAGAGCCATTAGAAACAATATTATGTTTTTGAGATAAAAGGTGGTGGTTAACACCATAGATAATAGTCGCGTCAACTTCTGCATCACTTGAAGCAGGGTGTGAATACAATACTTTTTTCGCACCTTGTTTTAAGTGTTGTTCACCTTGATCGTATTGATCAAATTTACCTGTACATTCAAGTACTATATCTACTTGGTGTTTAGCCCAAGGAAGACTAGATAATTGTTTTTCGTGAGATAAGTGAGTGAGTTTACCATTTATTAGTAAATGCTCATTGTGAAGTTCTACAGGAAAAGAGAAGCGTCCGTGAGTTGAATCGTATTTTAATAAGTGAGCAATACCTTCGGGTGTTGCAATTTCATTAATAGCGACCAGATTAAATTCATCTGATCTATTGCTTTCAAATAAAGCGCGAGCAACGTTGCGACCAATTCTTCCAAAACCATTTATGGCGATATTTATAGACATAGAAACTACAAAATAAAAAAGAACCTGAAAAACAGGTTCTTTTGTTTAAGGATTTAAATTAAAGACTTTTAACTGTTTTAACAATATTGTCTACTGTAAAACCAAAGTGCTCTAATAATACATTGCCAGGAGCAGACTCACCGAATGTTGTCATGCCGATGATTTTTCCAGCAAAGCCAACATACTTGTACCAAAAATCAGTATGAGCAGCTTCAATAGAAACTCTTTTGGTAACGCTAGATGGTAAAACGGCTTCTTTGTATGCAGCATCTTGCTCATCAAAAATGCTTGTTGATGGCATTGATACTACGCGAACTTTATCGCCTAGTTGTTCAGCTGCTTGCATTGCTATACCAACTTCAGAACCTGTAGCAATTAAAATAACCTCAGGTGTACCAGCACTGTCTTTTAATATATAAGCACCTTTAGCTATGTTATTTACTTGTTCAGTTGTTCTTGATTGAGCAGGTAAACCTTGGCGTGAAAAGATAAGTGATGTAGGGGCATTTTGACGTTGAATAGCGTTTTTCCATGCTACTGCAGACTCAGTTGCATCAGCTGGACGCCATGTCACCATGTTAGGTGTGTTACGTAAATTAGCTAATTGTTCTACAGGTTGATGTGTTGGACCATCTTCACCTTGACCAATTGAATCATGCGTATAAACAAAAATATTCTGAATGCCCATAAGTGCTGACATACGTACTGCGTTTCTAGCGTATTCCATGAACATCATGAAAGTTGCGCCGTAGTTAATAAAACCACCGTGCAAAGAAATACCATTCATAATGCCGCTCATACCAAATTCACGTACGCCGTAAAAAATGTAGTTACCTGCAGTATCTTCTTGAATACCTTTTGAACCAGACCATAATGTTAAGTTTGAACCGGCTAAATCAGCGGAGCCACCTAATAATTCAGGCAATATTTGACCAAAGGCTTCGATAGCGTTTTGAGATGCTTTGCGAGATGCTATGTTTTCAGCTTTATCTTGGCATTGTGCGATATATTCATTGGCTTTTTGTTCAAACTCAGCAGGTAAGTCACCTTTGATAACACGACGTTCATATTCTGCTGCTAATTCAGGGTAAGCTGTTTTATAGGCTGAAAATGCATCGTTCCATTGTGCTTGTTTAGTTTGGCCTTTTTCTTGTTGGTTCCATTGTGCTGCAATATCTGCAGGGATAGTAAACGGAGCATGTGGCCAATTTAAAAATTCACGTGTTGCTGCAATTTCGTCGTCACCTAAAGGTGCGCCATGACAATCATGACTACCTGATTTGTTTGGTGAACCAAAACCTATAATTGTTTTACAACAAATCATGGTTGGTTTGTCAGTAACTGATTTGGCTTCTGCAATTGCTGCTGTAATTTGCTCAGGGTTATGACCGTCTACACTGATCACATGCCAGCCGTATGAAGCAAATCTTTCTGGTGTATTGTCTGTAAACCAACCTTCAACTTCACCATCAATTGAAATACCGTTGTCATCCCAAAATGCGATAAGTTTACCTAAGCCTAAAGTACCTGCTAATGAACATACTTCATGAGAAATACCTTCCATTAAACAACCGTCACCTAAGAAACAGTATGTAAAGTGATCAACAATCGCATGATCTTCACGGTTAAATTGCGCCGCTAACGTTTTTTCAGCAATCGCCATGCCTACAGCGTTAGAAATACCAGCACCTAAAGGGCCTGTCGTTGTTTCAACGCCTGGAGTATAACCGTACTCAGGATGACCAGGTGTTTTAGAATGTAATTGACGGAAGTTTTTTAAATCATCTAGTGATACGTCATAACCAGTTAAATGTAATAGAGAATAAATAAGCATTGAGCCGTGGCCGTTAGACAAAACAAATCTGTCTCGGTTTACCCATTTTGGATCCGTTGGATTATGATTTAAAAAATCACGCCATAAAACTTCAGCTATATCAGCCATACCCATAGGTGCACCTGGGTGACCTGATTTTGCTTTTTGAACAGCATCCATACTTAATGCTCGTATTGCGTTCGCTAGTTCTTGACGAGATGTCATAATTACTCCGCTTAGAATTGATAGGATTTATAAATATGTGCATTTTCACCTGAACGTACCTATAACTCAAATGTTATTCTGCTATTTGTTATATTTTATTTGTAAAGACATATCATTTTTGAGTATGAAAATGAAATATACCTATAAATTTTAGGTGATTATCAGTATATTAATGACTCACTTTTTAGCTTTTTATTCATTAACTCTTTATGAAAAAACAAATTTATCAGCCGGTATTTGCTATTTGCATGTATATAGCTGTATCTCTATTAACCATCATGATGATTAAACCATTTTCCATGATTGTTTTTTTAGGATCTTCGGCGGGTATTGCAAGTGCGATCATAATCTTATGGGGAGCTCGTCATCTTTTTTCGATCGTTTTAGCGAGTATTATTTTTAATACATTTTTATTTTTTTATTTGTCGGTTGAGTTTGATCTAGCGGTTGTAATGATTTCGTTATTAGCAACTTGTTTACAAGCTCTTTGGGCGAAAAAATTAACTCATCAAATGGTGAGTCAAGGGCAATGGTTAGACAGTCGTATCAAGTTATCAATCTTTATGTTTAAGATTGGACCCATTGTTTCTTTAGTTTCTGCTTTTGCTTCGGTACTCATTGCGGTTTTATCAGTTAAAACATTTGATGTGAATTTGTTTTATATTTTTTGTCGCACTTGGTCGATGAGCATTCTTGTCTCAATCTTTATTATTCCTGTTTTATTATTCCTTAAAAAAGAACATAACTTCAATAAAAGTAAGCAGCTATTTGTTATGACATCTTCTATTTTAGGAGGGCTGTCTATTGCGTTGTTATTTAAAATCTTTCAGGACCAACATCAACATTATCGTAATGATGATTTTTATAAAGCCCATACTCATATAATGATTGAACTTGATCGTAAGTTAATGCTAATTGAAGAACAATTGAATGCCTTAAAAGCTTACTTTGAAGCGAGTCGATCAATTAACTTAGAATCTTTCAATCAATTTTCAGCTCATATTTTAAACGATTTTTCTATTGTTGAATCGTTTGAGTGGGCACCGGTTGTGAAGAATAATCATAGAGATAGTTATGAAAAATATATGTCTAAGGTGTTAGATACTCATTATGTTATTAGTCAACAAACACTTATGGGGAATACCGTTAAACTTACTGATGCACCTATGTATATGCCTGTTCAATATGTATTTCCTCGATATCAAAATGAAGAAATATTAGGTATTGATTTATTTAGTCATATAGATAAAAAAAATGCGATAGAAACGGCAATAAATACAGGAGAGATATCAGCAACATTACCTATTAATATGATTGAAGGTGACTTTTCTAACCCCGCTGTTTTGATTGTTTTACCTGTATATAATAGTAATTTAACCCCTAGTTTTGGAGAGTTCAATCAAAAGGGAAAAAGCTCTACTTCAGGTGTTGTTGTTGCTGTAGTAAGGATTTCATCTTTTTTTAATAATATTAACCGTTTCATCACTGAACATGATGTTAATTTATTAATAAAGGATGCTAATAATCAAGATTATTTTACTATTATAGGGGAAGAGGTTAATACAAATAATAAGCTTGTGAGTGAAGATGATATCCGTGTATTTTCCCGGAAGTGGCATTATCAAATTTCCGAGAAGCATACTTGGGTGCTGCAGGATAAAACATGGCAAACTTGGGCTATGTTATTTGGTGGTACATTTGGAGGTTTGGTTTTTCAATTATTGATTTTAATGATGGCTGCTTACTCTACCGAATTGAGTAACAAGGTGACTCAAAAAACTCGTGAACTTATTTTATCTAAAGAAAAATCTGATAATGAAAATCAAGCAAAAACAGATTTTTTACAATCTTTAAGTATTGAATTACGTGTGCCTTTAAGTGTTATTAAACGTTTAGTGGAAGTATTTCCAAAGAAAAAATTAGGAGATACTGAAAAAGAATATATCGATAATATTTCAAATGCAGCCCTTAATTTAGAACAATTAATTGATACTTTAAATGAACTTTCGAGTATTGAATCAGGTAGATTAACGCTTAATAATCAATCGTTTGATTTTCTTTTGTTTTTAAAAAGAATGGAAGAAATTGTAGAAGCGCAGGCTAAAAATATTAAGTTTTTAATTCAAGAAGATGTACCACACTTTATTGAGTCAGACGAACTACGTTTGCAACAAGTCTTCATTACCTGCGCAGAAAATGCAAAAGAGCTGCTTGATAATAATAATATTTGTATTTCGGTCAAAGTTCATTTTCATCATCAAAATAGTGCAACTATAGTGTTTGTATTACATGCTTTAAGGGCAAATAATTCTCTTCAAGATTCTTCTGTCGTTTTAAATAATAACCCTGATGGTATAAAGTTTAATCTTAGAATGGAAATGGCAAAAGAGCTTTGTAATAAGCTAGGTGGCAATATAAATATTGCTCAACTCCCTTCTGGTGAGTCTATGGTGCATGTGTCTGTTAAGGTTAAAATATCACAAGAGCAAGAGCTTGGGTTAGGGCGCTTTAATATACCTTCTATTAATAACAATGCGATTTTAGATGTTAAGCGTATTCTGTATATAGAAGGTAAAAATAAAACCAATAAAAACTTGTATCGACAACTCGTGTCTTTAAAATATTATGTTGACGTTATTAGTGATATGAAAGACATAGAATCAAAACTTACAAGCAAAAAATATCATTTGATTATTTTTGATTGTTCAGAAAATAATATCGATTTAACTGCAGTACCTAGCCCTTTGAGTGGTGAGTTTTCACATCTTCCAACCATAGCTCTTTTTCATCAGGCATTAGATAATAAGCTGCTATCTTTGGTTAATCATAAATTCACTTCGTATATGGTACTACCCATGACAACTGAGAACTTACGGGGTTTATTATCTAATTATATGAAATAGTGTTATAAAATTTGATTAATTATTTAAATAGCCTAAGTTATTTCCCTATTATAAATTAAGCATCAAGATGTTCTTTTGTCACTGCTAAGTTCTTTTTCACAACCGATAGGATTTCACTTTTAGTTGACGGTTTTATGATGTAGCCTTTTAAACCATAGTGAGCCCACTTTTTAACAAGTTCTTTATTTTTATTACCTGTTAATGCGATGACTGGAGTATCTATTCCCTCTGATAATTGACGGATCTTTTTCGTTGCATTTAAACCATCTAAATTTGGCATAAATAAATCCATAAGAATTAAATCATAACGACCTTTTTTAATTTTATCTAACGCACACAGGCCATCCTCAGCTTCGTCTACGTGGTAATTTTCTTTTGACAGTACATTCGATATCATATCTCGATATAGCTTGTTGTCTTCTACTACTAAAATGGAGTGAGTTAATACGTTTTTGATTGTGGTTTTTTCTACGTTAATTGACTCATCTTCATTTAATTCATCGTTGCTTTGTTCAGTGTTATCTCTTTTTTTAATTGAGGCGACGTGAGTGATTAAGCCTTTTCTTTTTTGCTTTTTAACTGGCAGACTTTCTTTTAGTGATTCTTGCTGTGAAATAAGTTGTGCGATTATACTATCGAGACTTTTACGGATATCTTCTTCAAGTAGATGTAATAGGGGGTGTACATGTTCTTGGGTAATATTATCTAACATATCCTGATGACTGTTATTTTCTTGAGCGTTTTTTGTTAAATCAGACTTGGAAATTTTAGATATATCTTCACTACTTTGTGATATTTTTTTTAACAAATGTTGTTTACATCGGCTACCTTCATCGATTAAAGCAGAAAGTTCATCATCTATTTGTTCGCATAACTCCTCACTTTCTGTTTCAATTTGACTGTCGGTTTGAGTTTCTATCAAGCCGCTTTGTACTACCATGAGTAATCTTAATCTTTCATATAGCGGTTGATATACAAAGTAATTGTCAAAAAGATTTTTCATGCAACACCTAAAGGCTAAAGAAGACTCTTTGTTGTTACATAGTACGATGCTGTAATGTATATGATTAAGTTGCGATTCTTCCACTAGATATTTGTAATATTCAACTGATTTCTCTACGTTTGATAGAGCAAATAAAATTACAGAAGGTGCTACTTGATTTAAGTATTCAGCAGTATCGTCATCTAAATTTACTGTTCTATATTCATCAATGTGTGTTGCTAAAATATTAGCAGCACCTGATGTATCTTCATCACTATCAATAATCATCACTACTTTGGGGTGACGACTCCCAACAGGTAAGGGCTTAGACTTCATTTTTTATTACTCCGTAGACTTGCTTAATTGAGTTATTAATTAAAATAATGAGTTCCTTGCATTTGTTTTTATCGTTAAGCACAGATATATCTTCTAACTTTTGTAAATAATCAGCTGTTTGTTCAGCCCCTATTGCTTTGGCTGATGTTTTTAAAAAATGCGCCTCTTCTTTCATTAACTTAAAATCAGTTTCACTATAAGCATTACTAAGTTTAGCTATAGATTGCTTAGCTTGCTGTAAAAATTCTATTTGGAATCTTTTTATTAATTCGGCGTCATCACCAACAAGCTCAAACATGGTGTTTTTATTAACTATTTTTAATTGACTATTCATGTAAGTACCACTTTTTTAACATTGTTCTTAAATCAGATAATTGAATAGGTTTACTTAAAAAATCGTTCATTCCTGAAGCGATACAATATTCAGCATCACCACTCATTGCTGCTCCTGTTACGGCAATAATTGGCGTTGCTTTTTTTTGTTTAGTTTTTTCAATCGCTCTAATTTGTTTTGTCATTTCATAACCGTCTATATTGGGCATATGACAATCGGTTAAAATCAGTTGATAGGTGCCTTCTTCCCACATTAGTTTCCCTTGTAGTCCGTCGTCGGCAAGCTCACAGTGATACCCTAATCGTTCTAGTTGCTTTACGATAAGTTTTTGATTTAAAGGGTTGTCTTCAACAACCAATATATCGGCATGAATTGTTTTTTTATCATCTTTTTCAGTTGCTACATCAAAATCGAAATCGAGTTCATCTAATTCCATAGCGTCATTATCTGCTTCAAGTTCTAAAGAGCTTAAATCTAACTCGTCAAGGTTTAGTTCAAAACGGCTTTGCCATGTATGTTGTATGCATTGCACTAATTGAATTCTCGTCATAGGTTCAGAGCAAATAACCCTGATGTTTTTAAAGGTTTTTCGTGTTTCATCTATTGCTTTTCTATTTACAGCAATGGTAATGCGACTTTTGTTATTAATACTTTCTAGTAAATTTAAAACAGTATTAATATTGTTTTCATCTTCATTTAATAAAATAAATAACACATCGTAATCATCGTTTCTTTTGACGTAGTCATTTAATGTGTATGCATTAACATCAGCGCCTTCGTATTCTAAATATTGACTAAACATCTCCGCCTTATTTTTAGATTTTTCGTTGCAATCGATGATTGAAATTTTAATGTTAGATAGAGATTCAATATCCATTGCTCGTGTTTCTTGAGACTTCAAGAAGGGGATTTCTGCATCAAAACAAGAACCTTTACCTTTTTCACTGGTTAAAGTTATTCTTCCGCCCATTATCTCGGTAAGCTTGCCACAAATGGCAAGCCCTAATCCGGTGCCACCATATTTTCGTGTCGTGGAACGTTCAGCTTGCGTAAAGGGGTTAAAAAGCTTTTCTTGGGTTTTTTTGTCTATACCAATACCATTGTCGATAATTTTTAAGCTGATGATGCTAGTACTTTTATTTTTTTGGGTTACCGTTGTTTTAAGGCTAACTTTTCCAGGTTTTTTGATAGATGAACTGGTGAATTTTAGGGCGTTACCTAAAAGGTTAAAAAGAATTTGTCGTACTCTCATTGGGTCGCCCTTAATAAACATGGGCGTATTTGGATCTTCATAAACCTGCAAAGATATGTCTCTTTTAATTGCAACAGGTATAAACACTTTAATCACATTATCAATAATTTCTGATATTGAAAAAATACGTTCTTCTAACTCAAGTTTACCCGCCTCAATTTTGTTAATGTCTAATATATCATTCAGAATAAACACAAGGTTTTCTGCAGAGGTTTTTGCTGTATCTATTAAGTCTTTTGACTCTAATGTTTGTTTAGTTCCTGTGAGCAAGTCTAAAGAACCAATAACACCATTCATGGGGGTTCTTAGCTCGTGGCTCATCATCGAAAGGAAATCTGATTTTATTTGACTTGCGTTTTCGGCATCTTCTTTGGCTTTTATTAACTCAGCTGTACGCTCTGAAACGCGGTCTTCAAGTTGAGCATTTAATTTTTTAAGTTGTTGTTCTGCTTCTTGAATTTCAGTTTCGTCGATACAAATTCCATCTAATCGATAAATTTGGCCTAAACTATTACTAACAGCGCGACCAATACTTTGGAAATATTTTATAGATTTGTCTTTGAGAATAATACGGTACTTAAATGATAAATCTTCACCTGTACTAAAAGAGTAGCGTGTTATATTTTTCATCGCGTCTCTATCATCAGGATGTATTATTGATACCCATTTATTTAATTTTCCAATATCTTCAGGGTTTAAACCAAGCATTTCATTGGCAAAGTGATCCCATTCATAATGCCAGTTATCATCAATAAGTTTAATGCACCAAGTACCTATTTTTCCTGCTTTCATGGTAATGTTTTTACTTTCTATGGCATCATTTAATTCATTAAATATTTCTTTGTTAAGTGTGCAATCAGTAAGAGTTCCAATTATTGTTTTAGGTTGACCGTTTTCATAAAATAATTCTCCTTTTATGCTAAACCAATAGTTTTTCTGATTTATTGTCATTCTAAATTCGAAATTTAACGGGGATTTTGACTGAATATGAGACTTTAGAAATATCTCGAATAAGATTAAGTCTTCATGGTATATGTCTTTTTTAAACATATCCCATGTGTATATATCATTGGATCCTATTTGAAGTAACGCTTTAAATTTAGCTGAAAATAGAGCGGATTGTTGAGCAATGTCTAATTCCCAAATACCTACGTTACTACTTTCAATTGAATTAATTAACCTTGATAAATAAATGCTTTCTTGTTGATATTTATATTGCCAATTCTCTTCTAACGACAATATGATCAAACGATAATTATGATTATTTATAGGACTTATATTAGCTTTGTATATAGTTGAATTATTACCTGCTTTATATGATAAGTAGGCGTGGCTTTGTACTTCTAATTTATCAATAAATTCCTGATTAGATAAGTTAGCGTCGTAAGGGGAAAAAAACTCAAAGAAGGAATCGTTTTCTGAAAATTCAGATGTAATATTTAATAGGTTTGATGCTAATTCATTAGAAGCAATTATCCCATAGCTGTTAGTAACCGCTATGGATGGAAAAGGGATGTTTTTTAATTGTTCACATGCTTCACATTTCATTACCATATCCTAATTAAATGATTTTTTAATTAAAATTTATTAAAAGGGGATAATAAAAATATAGCAGTTAAATTGGATATATCTATTAATGTGAAAAATAAACTTATACCAAACGCATTGATGAATTGACCTATTTTATACGAAGAATAAATGGTCAAAGGGTTATTACGAGTGGTGTTAAACTTATTAAATTAATAAGGCAATCTTTGAGGTTTAGTACATAACTGTTAGGCTGAGAATAGTACTCAAATATAACCTAAGTAGAGGAGATATTAAGTTTTTTATTAATGCTATAGGCTTTAGTGGGTAATAAAAAGCATTAGGGTGAAAAACAATATAATAATCGTGTTAAAAGCAATGATGTAAGCAAAACCTTTCCATGCTTGTTTTATCGTGTAACCTTTAGAATTTATATACCACCACCAGAATAAACACATTAATACGGGGAGTAAAAAGAATAGCTTTATCATAGTTAGATTTCATTATTAAGTGTAATTTCAATATCATAGCTCAACTAATGTTTATCCGCACTTGAATTCCTTTAAAAGTTTACTCATACAGGTTAACTATTCAAAGGAATACGAAATAAAGCGTTAATTAGCTACATGTTAATAGGGCTCTAGTTAACCTGAGTTTGCCTTAATAAATGTTTTTCTAGCAGCTGTTTTTAATCACTTCGGCGTTAAATTCACTTGCAATAGGTCAGCTATTGACGCGTAAATTTGCCTTGAATTAAGTAAAAACATCAAGCTAGACGCGATAAGTTTTTTTGTTTTTATTTTTCAATAAGTTAAATCCTTATTGAACCGAACTCAGGTTAGTTAGATGAATTGTTATTAATCAATGCCGTGAGTGGTTTTCTAATGAAATATAAAAACAATAAACTAGGAATAACCATAACGGCTGTAAGCACAAAAAACAGCGCCCAATTACCATCAAGCCAATCAACAACTATTCCTGAGTAAGAACCAAGCATCACTCGTCCGAATGTACCTAACGATACCATTAATGCATATTGGCTGGCGGTAAATGTTTTATTACACAGTACCGAAATAAGTGCTACAAAGGCTACAGAGCCCCAAGCTGAAGTAAAGCCGTCTACAAAAACCGTTGCTGCAAATAATAGTTTATTTGGCCCTACCAATGCCATTACCGCAAATAACAGGTTGCTTGCCCCCATAGCGATACCACCAATAAATAAACCTTTTAATATGCCGTATCGAATAGTAAATACACTACCAATTAAAGAAAAAACGATGGTAGTTGCCCAGTTGATCATTTTTGAATAATAAGCAATATCGCTATTAGAAAATCCCACTTCACGATAAAACACAATAGACATTCGTCCTAAATAGGCTTCACCTAACTTAAATAAGAAAATAAACAGTAAAATAGAAAGCGCTAAGCGAGTCCCATTTCTGTCGAAAAATTCTTGAATTGGGGCTACTAATGTTGTTAACAGCCACGCTGTAATTCTATGAATATGATTTGGTGTATGGGAATGATGTAATGGAGTATTTTGTCTAATGGTTAAGTTTAACTTACCTAATTGTTGAATGAATATAAATAACAATAATACGATAAATAGGGTGATAAAGGTAAAGCGATAATCTGAAGAAATAACATTTTCAGGCCAAGCTGGGTAGCCTATATTGGCATAAATAATTGACGCAAAAATAGTAGGGAGTATAAGTAAAATAAATAAAGGTTTATGGCCTTGTCGGGGAAGCACATTTAAATAGTTTGCTTGAATAGAATCTAATTCTACTTCTCTATTGGTCTCTGGTTCTTTTACTATGAAGGCGGTTAACATAAGTATCGCCATAATAATGGATAAAACAAAGAACGCTTCAGGCCATGTCCAGTTTGGTTGATCTACTAATAAAAAAGGAATACTCCCTAAACCAGCAAAACCTGTCCACCACCCAGCGGTAGCCATTGCTGAACCTGCCGACATGTAGTTATTATCGTCACCCGAAAGTATATCTATTCGGTAGGCATCTATTGCAATGTCTTGACTAGAACCAAAAAAAGCAATGGTTAGTCCTAAAAGGGCAACTAAACTTAATTGACTTGATACATTCACTTGGCTTAACTGGTAAGTTGCGAGCACAATAAAAACTTGTGTAAACATAATCCAACTTCGACGTTGGCCAAACTTTGCCGTTATAAAGGGAATTTTGAGTCGATCAACAAAAGGGGACCATAAAAAATTGATGCTGTAAGTGACAAATATTAAACCAAATAATCCAATACTTGATCGACTTAATCCTTCATCTTTTAACCAGCCACTCATAGCTGAACCTGTCATAACCCAAGGAAAGCCGCTAGCAATACCAAAGCAAAAAATACTAAGTAATCTTTTATCTTTAAAGTAACGAATAGTGTCGAAAAGGGAGTTGGAACTTGGCATTCAGAATATTCAAATAATGTTAGGTGGGTAAAGCCTATCAGACTGTTTGTAATGAAAGAAGTTAATTATATGGATTGTTACAATGTTGTGGTATTTATAAGTTAAATTTAGGTCTTTTAGATTATAAAGATTATGCGATAGGTCTCCAGCCTATGCAATCTAAAGGATAGCTACCTGTACCTGCAAAAAAGTCTACACAGGTTGTTATTTCACTTTTAAAATATAAATTATCATTTAACGAATGAGCGCCATGAAGGCTTACTTCGTGAATCAGGTGCCAAAAAACTCTTTCTCTTGCATTAGCTGGAGTTTCGTCTTGTATTTTAAGTAAAGTCCATTCATCCATAGTATTTAATATGAATTGATCTAATTCAGAATGATGTAACGAATGACTTATTACGGCTTGAATGTAATAAATGGTTTGTTTAATTTTTTCATTGATAAACTGCTCGATTATCATATATTTTACTCTTTGAGTATGACGTCTTCTTTAATTCAATTTATATGAATTAAAATCTCCATGAAGTTCAGTATTTCCTATAGTTAAGTGGTATACGTTATATATGTATCGTTGAAAATAAAGTAAAAGTCAAAGAAGTTTATCTTGAAAATCGATTCTTATTTGTTGAATAATGTTCGATTTGTTCTTTTTCTTGTTGCTTTTAGTGTTGTTTTTTTTCGTTTTTTGTTCTTTTTTGTTACTGTTTATTTGTTGTATTAATTTTTTGAGAACCATCTTATTGTTATTATTTTATTCTGTGGGTAGCAATGTAGCTTTGATTATTATAACTGGTTCAACCGGAACATCTTGCCAACCCATTCCATCATGATAGTCGGTTTTAACTTTTGCTATAGCCTCTAGTACTTCTTGACCTTCAGTTATACTACCAAAAACAGCGTATCCCCAGCTTCTTCCTGGATCCAAATTGGTGTTATCAGCCACATTGAAAAAGAACTGCCTATTAGCCGTATGCGGTTTTGATTCTTTTGCCATAGCAATAGTGCCTATTTCATTTTTTAAGCCATTGCCAGATTCATTAACAATATCTTCATTTACTTTTTTAATAGTAAAATCTTTATCATAACCACCACCTTGCACGATAAAGTCTTTAATTACACGATGAAAAATAGTGTCGTTGTATTCACCTGTAATTACATAATTAAGAAAGTTGTCTACCGTAATAGGTGCTCTTACTTTATCTAATTCAACAATAATTGTACCCATTGATGTTTCAATTTTTACTTTTGGGTATAAGTTATCAGGGTCTATCTTTATGTCGTTAGCTTTAATAGCGGAGGAAGATAAAAGACAAAAAGCAAAAATGAGTTTGATGAAAGTTTTGAGCATAATAAATGAACGCCTAGGCTACGAAAAGAAGATAATTAAAAGGTATCAGAGTTGTTTGATTGTTGCTTAATCGCATTTTGTATTTCATTACTATTAGCAATTCTTACAAGTAATGAAGCAAGTTGGTGATTGAAATCTCGCTCTAGCACAGCAATATCAGCTACTAACGGCCCAGCACTGCTGCCAGCAGTATTAAAGCTTTTTGTGGTGACTTGGTTGGAATTTGATACAGAAACGGTTAAGGCTATTGTATTTTTAGCTGTATAGTTAACTAAGCTTTGCTGAACCGTTATTAAAGCCGTATCAATAGTAATGTCAACGGTTATGTTGGCATATTGATCAAGTGTAATACCTTGTTTACGTAACACTGGATTTATCGCTTTATTGATTATATTAGTTAAACTATCTTGGCTTGAAAGTAGTTTAGCTGGCTCACCATCTTCTAAAATTTGAACAACTTGGTTACCTGTACGTTGGTCGATAATATTGAGTTGAATGCTTTTATCAAAATACACACCTTTTGAATAACCGATCAGCTCAGGCGACACCACAATATGCCGAGGTAAAGTTGTACACGCCGTTATTATGTTTAATAAAGTTATGGTTAACAGTAATTTTAATTTCATCGTTTAATTGCCGCTGTAGTTACAAACTTATCATTACTAGCAACGAGTTTTTCATTACCAAAAATTCGCTGTAACTTGATATGATAAGCTAATTGGCGGTTACCTATAATACGTAACTCGCCTCCCTTTTTTAATACTCTATGGCTATCTTTAAACATTTGCCAAGCAATATGATCTGTTGTTGCTGTTTGTTGATGAAAAGGTGGATTACACAAAATTAAATCTACGCTTCCACCTTCAACGCTACTTAAACAATCATTAATATTGAATGTACATTTTTCTGCTAAATCTGGGAAGTTTGTTTTAATATTTTCTTCCGCTGATTTTATCGCCATAAATGATTCATCATAAAAATGAATTTCAGCGTCGGGTTGTTGATCTAAAACTGACAATCCGACAACACCATTACCACAGCCTAAGTCTATAACTGTTGCTCCAGCTGACACATTCGGCAGGTTATTAATAAAATATCGAGCGCCAATATCAAGTTTTTCTCTTGAGTAAACATTAGAACGATTGGAAATAGAAAATACTTTATCTTTGTTTTGTATTGACGGCATTTCCCAACAAGTTGGAAATGGCGATTCTATGTTTGGTTTATTTTCTATATGAGTAAAAACAAGGCGAGCTTTCTTTACGGCTAATGACGTTGTTGTAGCACCTAAATGCTTTTCAAATAATTTTAAGGTTGAGCTATGAATTTCTTTTGCTCTATCAGCTGCAATAAATACAGTATTTTCGCTGTACTTCTCATTAATTTGCATCAGTTGATCAATTAATAATGATTTACTTTTTGGGATCTTATATAAAATTAAATCAATATTATCTGGTAGTTCATCAGTACTTGTTAAATAGCTAATACTTTCAGCATTTATGTAGTTTTGTTCTACATTCAGTTTTATCCCTTGCTGACTTATATATGAATCATTAACACAAAATACATGATGCTGAGATAAGTTACAGGTGAGTGCGCCAAAAGCATCGTTAAACACGAGTATGTTTTGTTGCTTATCCGTTAGGTGATTTTCATTTAAGTAATTAATTAAATATTCATCAGCGGCATCCCAGGCTTGTAAACTACGGTTAACTTGTCCTACAGGGAAACGATCTAGAAAAAGGTTTTTATCATTAAAAATAAAAGGGCTGATCATATTAAAATTTACAACGAAAAAGTGAATGTTGGAGAAGTCTATTGTGTCAAAAATTAACGAGTGCGGCTAGTCGCTTTAAAGATAAATAATTAAAACTATTTATCTAAGTTAAACACATATTTAGCGAAAAGAGCTCTATATTCTGCTTATATTTGATGGATTATTTTACTTTATAGGCTACGCTTATTAGTAATGTTAATAAAAATAACATGAGGGAATATATGGCTATTGAATTGTTAATAGAAGAGAAACTTATCAACGCATTTTCTCCGTTGCATATTGATATTACTAAGGAAAAGTTACTATTTGATTTTCCTGATCCTGAACAATTTCATTTTAATGTCGTTATGATATCCACAATATTTGAGGGGGTGAGAATTAAACAACGGCATAAAGCCATCAACAGTATTTTAGCCAAAGAATTAATCGAAAGTATTTCGGTACTCACTCTTCATACTTATACCGAGAAAGAATGGTTATATCGGTTTTCATCCTTACCTTTATTTATGAGTAACTCAAACCTGACTAGAAAAATAGCGTAAAGGGATTAACATAGACGTGTGTCTTATACGAGGGGAGAAGCTGTAGATTAAAAATACATAAACATAATTATTTTAAAATAATTATGTTTCCACTTTTGAAATTCTGTTATTTTTGTCCGTATAATAATTACAATGTATGGATTTTCACTCAATGGGAAATAATCTCATTCAATCTTTTATTCATTTTATTGATAAATTTACACATTTAACCGGCAAGCTTGTTTCTTGGTTTTCTCTTTTTATGGTACTCATCACTTTTATTATTGTTGTACTTAGGTATGGTTTTAATATGGGATGGATTGCCATGCAAGAATCTGTTTTATATATGCATGGATTAGTTTTTCTTTTAGGTTCTGCTTATACTTTGAAAGAAAATGGCCATGTACGTATCGATGTTTTTTATCAAAAATACTCAGTAAAAACTAAAGCGTTAGTGGATTTATTTGGTACTGTTTTTTTACTTATTCCTGTTTGTACTTTTATTTTTTACATTAGCTGGGACTATGTTTTAGTTTCTTGGCGCATTATGGAAACATCATCTCAACCCGGTGGCTTACCCTTTGTTTATATAAGTAAAACCTTTCTATTACTTTTTTCAATAACACTTATTCTTCAAGGTATTTCAGAAATACTCAGAAATGTACTGATATACAAGAACGAGAAAACCGATACCGTAAATAATATCGAGGGTGTAAGTTAATGGAATACCTTGCTTTGTGGATGTTTTTATTCGTTTGTATTGTTTTAGTTATTGGTTATCCCGTTGCATTATCTTTAGCTGGCTCGGCGTTGCTTTTTGCTGGAGTCGGAGTGTTTTTTGACATTTTTGATGCCAGTATATTATCAGCGTTACCTAGTCGATTATTCGGTATTGTAAATAACCAAACCTTACTTGCAGTGCCTTTGTTTGTTTTTATGGGGGCGATGTTAGAGCGTTCTAAAATTGCAGAGAACTTACTTAATGCAATGACATTGTTGTTTGGTAAATTAAACGGTGGTCTGGGGATTTCAGTAATCATAGTTGGAATGATATTAGCCGCAAGCACAGGAATTGTTGGGGCTACCGTAGTAACTATGGGAATGTTGTCGTTACCTACTATGCTCAAGCGCGGTTACTGCCCTAAATACTCTTCAGGTATTATTTGTGCTACGGGTACATTAGGTCAAATTATTCCTCCGTCAATCGCTTTAGTTTTATTAGGTGATGTACTTTCAAGCGCTTATCAAAAAGCACAGTTAAATATGGGGATCTTTAGCCCTAAAACAGTTTCTGTGGGCGATTTATTCGCTGGTGCCGTTATTCCTGGCTTCATACTTGTTGGACTCTATATTCTTTATACAATTACATTAGCTATCTTAAAGCCTTCATCTGTTCCACCCCTTGATGATGAAGAAGTGAATAAGTTGATGAATGGTGAATCAAAGCTGAGTATCTTTTTATCTGCGCTTATTCCTCCTCTATTATTAATGTGCTGTGTTTTAGGGTCTATTTTATTAGGTTATGCAACGCCTACTGAAGCGGCTGCAGTTGGTGCTGTTGGCTCATTAATATTAGCTGCTTGGCAAAAACAGTTAACCTTACCTAACCTGCAATCGGTTATGCAAAGTACGGTAAAAATATCATCTATGGTGTTTCTTATTTTGATTGGAGCGAGCTTATTCTCTTTAGTTTTTAGAGGCTTTGGGGGTGAAGAACTTATTCATAGTGTATTTGAAGGAATTCCAGGAGGTGTTATTGGTGCAACAATTGTTGTAATGCTTATTATTTTCTTTTTAGGTTTTATATTAGATTTTATTGAGATCACTTTTGTTGTTGTGCCTATAGTTGCTCCTATATTATTAGCTATGGGGCTTGATCCTATATGGTTAGGTATAATGATCGCAATTAACTTACAAACATCCTTTTTAACACCACCATTTGGTTTTGCTTTGTTTTATTTAAGGGGCGTTGCAGATAAAAATCTTAAAACAATCGAAATCTATAAAGGAGTTATTCCTTTTATTTTAATACAACTATTCTTGTTAGGTGTCTTGGCTATTTGGCCTGAGCTCATAACCTGGTTACCTCAAAAAATATATGGATAGAAAATATGAATATACTAAGAAGTAAAATGTTTTCCTTATGCTCGGTACTCTTAATAAGTGCTGTTGTAATTACAGGATGTGGTAGCGACAAACAATCAACTTCTCAAGCTGGAGCAGCCGAAGTTAAAACTTATAAATGGAAAATGGTGACCTCTTGGCCGAAAAATTTTCCTGGTTTAGGAACCGCTCCTGAAACGTTTTCCAAGTACGTCGAAAAAATGAGTGCTGGACGTTTAACCGTTAAAGTATTTGGAGCAGGGGAGTTGGTACCGGGATTAGAAGTATTTGATACTGTTTCTCAAGGTACCGTTGAAATGGGGCATAGTGGTGCTTATTACTGGAAAGGTAAAATACCAGCAGCACAAATGTTTAGTACTATTCCTTTTGGTATGACAGCAACAGAAATGAATGCTTGGTTACACTTTGGTGGTGGTTTAGAGCTTTGGGAAGAGTTGTATAAACCTTTTGGTCTTATCCCTATGGCTGGCGGAAATTCAGGTGGGCAATTTGCAGGTTGGTTTAAAAAAGAAATCAATTCGGTTGATGATCTTAAAGGCTTAAAAATGAGAATGCCTGGTTTAGGTGGCGAAGTACTTAAACGTGCGGGTGGTATTCCTATTAATTTAGCCGGTGGAGAAATTTTTTCATCATTGCAAAGTGGAGCTTTAGACGCATCTGAGTGGGTAGGACCATATAACGACTTAGCGTTCGGATTTTATCAAGTTGCAGATTATTACTATTCATCTATATGGCATGAAACAGGCACAACACTTGAATTTATGATCAACGAAAAAGCTTTTAATGAGCTGCCAAGTGATTTACAAGAAATAGTAAGAATAGCGGCCAAAGCGGTTAATCAAGACATGCTTGATGAATATACTGCTCGAAACAGTAATGCGTTAAAAGTGTTAGTTGATGAGCACAATGTAAAATTAAAACAATTTCCTGATGACGTATTATTAGCATTAAAAAAGCACACAAAAGACGTTTTAGCTGATGAGGCTAAAAAAGATAAAGACTTTGCTAGAGTATTAGAGTCTTACCAAGACTTTCTTTCAAAAGCTCGTGACTACAACGATTTAACGCTAAAAGAATATTTACAGCATAGATAAATTTTGTCTGCAAAGTGTGATTGTTTTAGTTACACTTTGCATAATTCAACTGCTCGTACCTCTTATTTTTTTCAGCAGAGTAAACTATGCCCATTAAAATGAAGAGCAGTAATACTAAACGGATGAATTCACGCTAAATGATTACTCATATATCTGATTAGTATTATCGAGCTCAACAATCGACAACATATATAAATATAAGGTTTTTTTATGGTTATTAAGCCAAAAATTCGTGGTTTTATCTGTACCAATGCACACCCTGTAGGTTGTGATACTCATGTAAATGAACAAATTGCTTATGTTAAGCAACATGAACAAGCTAACACTAAACCAAAAAATGTACTGGTTATAGGTGCATCTACTGGATACGGTTTAGCTTCTAGAATTACAGCGGCTTTTGGTAATAATGCGAAAACATTAGGTATTTTCTTCGAAAAACCACCAACTGAAAAGAAAACAGCTTCAGCAGGTTGGTATAACACAGCTGCTTTTCAAAAAGCTGCAGATGAAGCAGGCCTTTGGTCTAAAAACATTAATGGTGATGCTTTTTCTCATGAAATAAAAGCTAAAGCGATTAACACCATTAAAGAAGAGTTAGGCCAAATAGATCTCATTGTTTATAGTTTAGCATCTCCACGTAGAACCGATCCTGATACAGGTGAAGTATACTCTTCAACGCTTAAGCCTATTGGTCAAAGTGTTACCACTAAAAATTTAAATACTTCAAAACGTGTTATTGATTCTGTTTCTGTAGAAGCCGCTTCTGAAGAAGAAATTCAAGGCACTATCGACGTAATGGGTGGAGCCGATTGGGAGCTTTGGATCAAAGCACTTAATGAAGCAGGCGTATTATCAGAAGGCTTTAAAACAGTTGCATACACATACATAGGTAAAGAATTAACTTGGCCTATTTACGGTAAAGCAACTATTGGTAAAGCCAAAGAAGACTTAGATCGTGCAGCATCAGCAATTAAAGCCTCAACACAAGCTATTAAAGGCGAAGCTTACGTTACTTCACTTAATGCGGTAGTTACTCAAGCAAGCTCAGCAATTCCTATTATGCCATTGTATATTTCTGCTATGTTTAAAGTAATGAAAGCTGATGGTACATATGAAGGTTGTATAGAACAGATTCAAAATTTATTTGTTGAAAATATTTATGGTGAAACGCCTCGTTTAGACGAAGAAGGGCGCTTACGTCAAAACTACAAAGAATTAGAAGACAGTGTTCAACAACGTGTAACCGATATTTGGAATACTGTTGATACCGACACTATTGATGAGTTAACTGACTATGAAGGTTACCATCAAGAATTTTTAAAACTGTTTGGATTTGGTGTTGATAGTGTTGATTATGACGCTGATGTAAACCCTGTTGTACAAATTAATCACTTAGATTAATTTTCAACCAAGGTTGCACCAATTTGAAAAGCCGATAATTAAAATATCGGTTTTTTTTGCACTAAAATATAACTTTTTGCGTGAATTTTGAGCTAATAATTATTTATTAGCCTAAATTATAATGAAAAGTTGTAGCGACCGTAGAATGATATTGAATTATTGTGCTAAAATCGCGCCAGAAAAATTTTAACCTAGAGCCAGTGGAAACAAGTTTATTCTCTGTTTCTTACTGAAATACACTGAAATCAATATTTTTATTTGTACTGGTTATGTTCATGCGTAAATGGTTTGAATAAAAATCTTTGATTTTGATACTCCCATCAAAAGTAGTGCAAGTGTTTATGATTACAATAAAAAAAGGTCTGGATGTACCTGTAGTTGGTTCGCCCCAACAAGTGATCCACGATGGCAATGCCATTAAAACCGTTGCAACACTAGGTGAAGAGTTTGTGGGTATGCGACCTACCATGTTTGTTAAAGTGGAAGATCGTGTTAAAAAAGGTCAGGTTCTTTTTGAAGATAAAAAGAACCCTGGCGTTAAATTCACAGCTCAAGCATCAGGTGTTGTAAAAGAAATCAACCGTGGTGAAAAACGTGTTTTACAATCAGTTGTTATCGAAATAGATGGCAATGAAAAAGAGACGTTTCCAAGCTACTCAGCAAATGAACTATCTAAACTAGATCGTCAAGATGTTGTAAATAACCTCGTTAATTCTGGGTTATGGGCAGCATTACGAACGCGTCCGTATAGTAAAGTTCCTGCTATTGATTCAACACCAACAGCCATTTTTGTTAGCGCAATGGATACAAACCCAAATGCAGCTGATCCTGAAGTTATTATTAACGAACAGGCAGAAGCATTTAAACAAGGTTTAATTATTCTTTCACGCTTAACTGAAGGCGATATTTTTGTTAGCAAAGCACCAGGAGCGAATATTCCTGTTGAAGCTAATGTAAAAGTAAATGAGTTTGCAGGTAAACATCCTGCTGGCCTTGTTGGTACGCAAATACACTTTTTAAAACCAGTAAGCGCTGACAAATTTGTTTGGCATCTTGGTTACCAAGACGTTATTGCATTTGGTAAGTTATTTACTACTGGTGAACTTGATTGTACGCGTGTTATTTCATTGGCGGGTCCTGCTGCTAAAAATCCTCGTTTAGTAAGAACCCTATTAGGTGCTTCAACTGCTGAATTAACTGAAAATGAAGTTAAGCCTGGTGAGTTACGTGTTGTTTCTGGTTCATTGTTATCAGGTTCTACGGCTAAAGGTGTTCATGGTTATTTAGGTCGTTACCACGTTCAAATTTCTTTAATTTTAGAAGGTCGTGAAAAAGAATTTATTGGTTATATGTACCCAGGACCAAATAAATTCTCAGTAACTCGTGCATATATGTCTCATTTCTTCCCTAAGAAATTATTCAATATGACAACTACAACCAATGGTAGTCCGCGAGCAATGGTTCCAATTGGAAACTACGAACGTGTAATGCCATTAGATATTTTACCAACTTTGTTGTTACGTGATTTAGCTGCTGGTGATACCGATAGTGCGCAACAACTTGGTGCTTTAGAGCTAGATGAAGAAGATTTAGCGCTTTGTACGTTTGTTTGTCCAGGCAAAACAGATTACGGCGTTCTACTTCGTGATTGCCTAACCATAATTGAGAAGGAAGGTTAGTCATGGGTGTCAAAAAGTTTATTGAAGATATAGAGCCGCATTTTGAAAAAGGCGGTAAACATGAGAAATGGTTTGCTCTCTACGAAGCCGTAGCGACTGGCTTATTTACTCCAGGTTACGTTAACAAAGGCAAAACTCACGTACGTGATAGTATTGACCTTAAACGTATCATGATCACTGTTTGGTTAGCCGTATTTCCTGCCATGTTTTTTGGTATGTACAATATTGGTTTTCAAGCAACTGAAGCATTAGCTGCTGGTTATGCTTTACCTGATACATGGCAAGTAGGCCTATTTGAAACACTAGGTGGTAGCTTAGCTGCTGATACTGGTTGGTTTGGAATGATGCTCTACGGAGCAGTGTTCTTTTTACCTATATATGCCGTAACATTTATTGTTGGTGGTTTCTGGGAAGTTCTTTTTGCAGCTGTACGTAAGCATGAAGTTAACGAAGGTTTCTTCGTAAGCTCAATCTTATTTGCATTAATTGTTCCTGCAACTATTCCATTATGGCAAGTGGCTATCGGTATTACTTTTGGTGTTGTTGTTGCTAAAGAAATATTTGGTGGAACAGGTAAAAACTTCTTAAACCCAGCGTTAGCGGGTCGTGCATTTTTATTCTTTGCTTATCCAGCACAAATCTCAGGTGATTCAGTTTGGGTTGCTGTTGACGGTTTCTCTGGTGCTACAGCTTTAGCTGCAGGCGCTGCGGCAAACGTTGGTGAAATTAGCTACGCTTTAAATGCTGACTGGTGGAATGCATTCTGGGGCTTTATTCCTGGTTCTGTTGGTGAAGTATCAACATTCGCTATTCTATTAGGTGGTGCATATATCCTTTATAAAGGTATCGCATCATGGCGCATCGTATTAGGTGTGTTTGGTGGTATGGTTGTTACGTCTTTACTATTTAATACCATAGGTAGTGAAACTAACGCAATGTTTGCAATGCCTTGGTATTGGCACTTAGTTGTGGGTGGTTTTGCATTCGGTATGATGTTTATGGCAACAGATCCTGTTTCAGCTTCTTTCACAAACACAGGTAAATACTGGTTTGGTGCTTTAGTTGGTGTAATGGTTGTGCTTGTTCGTGTAGTAAACCCTGCATTTCCAGAAGGTATGATGTTAGCTATTTTATTCGCTAACTTGTTTGCTCCTTTATTCGATTACTTTGTTGTACAAGGTAACATCAAACGGAGGCTTGCTCGTAATGTCTAGTAATAAAGAAACTCCTATTAAAACGATTGGTTTTGTACTCGTTGTTTGTTTGGTTTGTGCTGCATTGGTATCAATATCTGCAGTTCAACTGAAACCTTTACAGGTTGCTAACAAGTTACTTGATCAACAAACTAAGATTTTAGAAACAGCTGGTCTATTAGATGTTGCTGGTGATGATATCGTTGCTACGTTTAACAAATATGTTGACGCTAAAATGATTGACCTTGATTCAGGAGAGTTTATTGAAGGTGATCCATTATTATTTGATGAACGCCGTAATTCGCGAGATGCAACTAAATCTGAAAAACCTGAGAATGATATTGCAGGTATCAACCGTCGTTCTAATAACGCTGTTGTTTACTTAGTACGTAATGATGAAGGTGAAGTTAACACGATTGTTCTTCCTATCGTCGGTTCAGGTTTGTGGGATTTAATGTACGGTTACGTTGGTTTAGAATCAGATTTAAATACTGTACGTAGTGTTGTGTACTCTGATCATAAAGAAACTCCGGGCCTTGGCGCTGAAGTAATGAATCCTAAGTGGAAAGCATTATGGCCAGGTAAGAAAATTTATGACGAACAAGGTGAACCTAAAGTTCATTTAGTTAAAGGTGGCGCAAAAGCTAACGACATCCATGGTGTTGATGCTTTATCAGGTGCAACTTTAACAAGTAACGGTGTTACACGTACATTACAGTTTTGGTTTGGTGAAGAAGGTTACAAACCTTTTATTGCTAAGTATCGCTCTTCATTAGGTAAGGGAGGTGTTAACTAATGGCTTCAGAAACAAATAAGGTTTTAACTAAACCTATTTTTGACAACAACCCTATAGCGCTTCAAATACTTGGTATTTGTTCTGCTTTAGCGGTAACAAGTTCAATGGCAAATGCATTAGTAATGACATTAGCTGTTATTGTTGTTACGGCATTTTCTAACTTGTTTATTTCGATTATTCGTAATCAAATACCTTCAAGTGTTCGTATTATTGTTCAAATGGCAATCATTGCATCATTAGTAATTGTAGTTGACCAAGTACTTAAGGCCTTTTCTTATCAATTATCGAAAGAGCTTTCTGTATTTGTTGGCTTAATTATTACTAACTGTATCGTTATGGGCCGTGCAGAAGCTTTTGCTATGAAAGAAAAGCCTGGTGTAAGTTTCATGGACGGTATCGGTAATGGTCTAGGTTATGGTTTCATACTAATGAGTGTTGCTTTTGTTCGTGAACTATTTGGATTCGGAACAGTCTTTGGTATCGAAATATTATCATTGATTCAAAATGGTGGTTGGTATCAAGCAAATGGCTTATTAGTATTACCATTTAGCTCATTCTTCCTTATTGGTTTCTTAATTTGGGCAATTCGCCAATGGAAACCAGAACAAGTTGAGAAGGATTAGAACTCATGGAACATTATATTAGTTTATTAGTTAAAACGATTTTTATTGAAAACATCGCTTTAAGTTTCTTCCTAGGTATGTGTACTTTCTTAGCTGTATCTAAAAAAGTAAGTACTGCTATGGGGTTGGGTGTAGCTGTTATCGTTGTACTTGGTATTGCGGTTCCAGCTAACCAAATAATCTACCAAGCAATATTAGCGCCTGGTGCTTTAGATTCAATTATGGGGATTACAGACCCTAAAGAAACAATTGATTTAAGTTTCTTATCATTTATAACGTTTATCGGTGTTATTGCTGCATTAGTTCAGATCCTTGAAATGGTGTTAGATAAATACTTCCCTGCGTTATATCAAGCATTAGGTATCTTCTTACCGTTAATTACGGTTAACTGTGCGATTTTTGGTGCGGTATCATTTATGGTATCTAAAAACTTAACGCTAGGTGAATCTGTTGTTTATGGTGTTGGCTCTGGTATCGGTTGGGCATTAGCTATTGTATTGCTTGCTGGTATTCGCGAAAAGATGAAATATTCTGACGTTCCAGATGGCCTTAAAGGTTTGGGTATTACGTTTATTACTGCAGGATTGATGGCTTTTGGCTTTCTTTCTTTCGGTGGTATTTCGTTATAATAAGATTAACAAGGAATACGAGTTGTAACTTGTATTCCCCTAGAAAAGTATAAGGAAAAGTCGATGGAAATCATTCTCGGCGTAGGCATGTTCACTGCGATCGTTATAGCTTTGGTTCTAGTAATCTTATTTGCTAAATCGAAGTTAGTTGCAGAAGGTGACGTGACTATTAGTATAAATGGCGATCCAGATAAAGCAGTTACGACTAGTGCTGGCGGAAAGCTATTAGGCGCACTTGCTGACCAAGGTATTTTTATTCCTTCAGCATGTGGTGGTGGTGGTACTTGTGGACAGTGTCGTGTACATGTTCATTCAGGTGGTGGAGATATTTTACCAACTGAGCAAGGTCATATCACTAAACGTGAAGCTAAAGAAGGTTGTCGTCTTTCATGTCAAGTTGCTGTTAAGCAAGACATGGAAATTGAAGTAGAAGACGAAATCTTTGGTGTTCAACAATGGGAATGTGAAGTTATCTCTAACGATAACAAAGCAACTTTCATTAAAGAACTAAAACTACAAATTCCAAATGGTGAATCTGTACCGTTTAGAGCCGGTGGTTACATTCAAATTGAAGCGCCAGCTCATCACGTTAAATACAGCGATTTTGATATTGATGAACAATACCGTGGCGATTGGAATCATTTTGGCTTTTTTGATGTTGAATCAAAAGTTGATGAACCAACGTTACGTGCATACTCAATGGCTAACTATCCTGAAGAAGAAGGCATTATCATGCTTAACGTGCGTATTGCTACGCCTCCTCCAGGAAGATTACACTTACCAGCAGGTAAAATGTCATCGTACATCTTTAGCTTAAAACCTGGCGATAAAGTTACTATTTCAGGTCCATTTGGTGAATTCTTCGCGAAAGATACCGATGCTGAAATGGTATTTATTGGTGGTGGTGCTGGTATGGCGCCAATGCGTTCTCACATATTCGATCAACTTAAACGTTTAAACTCTAAGCGTAAAATGAGTTTCTGGTATGGTGCACGTTCACTACGTGAAATGTTCTATGAAGATGACTATAACGGCTTAGCGGCTGCTAATGACAACTTTGAATGGCATGTTGCACTTTCAGACCCTCAACCAGAAGATAACTGGGATGGTTTAACAGGTTTTATTCATAACGTATTACATGAACAATACTTGAAAGATCATGAAGCGCCAGAAGATTGTGAGTACTACATGTGTGGTCCACCAATGATGAATGCTGCTGTTATTCATATGCTTAAAGACCTTGGCGTAGAAGATGAGAATATCATGTTAGATGACTTTGGTGGCTAATATTTTATTTTAAGCTGCCTATTGGCACTACTTCAGCGTTGGATGTACTCATTGACTATCGTCAACTCCGTGCATCCGCCTTGAATTAGCACCACTATTCTTCGCTTAACTTTAAAATATAATTCACACTAAAATATTTAATTAATATTTTATTTAAAGGCGACTTAGGTCGCCTTTATTATTTATATAAGTGCAATTTACTATCTAATAGAAGTGCATTTACATAAATAATAATCTTTTGGAAGTTGTATGAAAAACTTAATATTAATCACGCTTGTTTTAACTTTACTGACGGGATGCTTTCCTAGTAAAAACTTAGACAAAAAAGAAGTACTACTGCAAGGTAGAACAATGGGAACCACTTATAATATTAAAGTGATAGTAGAAAACGACTCTATTGATACCCAATTACTACAAAAAGATATAGACAGTGCGCTTGTTAATGTTAACCAAGAAATGTCTACCTATATTCCTGATTCAGAGCTTTCACATTTTAATCAATTACGATCGTCAGAGCCTGTTACTTTATCTAAAGGTTTAGCGCGTGTTATTGAAGAAGCTATTCGTTTAGGTAAATTAAGTAATGGTAAGTTAGATGTTACCGTAGGGCCTTTAGTAAACTTATGGGGATTTGGTCCTGAATATCGTCTTGAAAAAGTGCCTTCTGATGAGTTACTCGAACAAACTAAAAGTAAAGTAGGTATTGAAAATATTGAGTTAGTAGATGGTCGATTAAGTAAAAAAATTGATGAACTCTATATTGATTTATCTACCATTGCTAAAGGCTACGGAGTCGATCTAATTGCCGAGTTAGTGGAAAGCAGAGGCATACACAACTACTTAGTAGAAATTGGTGGTGAAATGCGTTTAAAAGGCTTTAAAGATACTGGCGAGTTATGGCATATCGCTATAGAGAAACCAGTAACAACCGAACGCGCTGTTCAGCAAGTTGTTGTTCCTAAAAATAACGCTGTTGCTACTTCTGGTGATTATAGAAATTATTTCGAATCTAACGGGCAACGTTTTTCTCATATTATTGATCCTGCTACAGGAAAACCTATTAATCATAAGTTAGTCTCTGTAACGGTAATTCATCCATCATCAATGACGGCTGATGGTTTATCTACAGCATTAATGGTGATGGGCGAAAAAGAAGCGTTAGCTTTTGCAGAAGAAAATGAAATAGCTGCTTACTTTATTAGTAAATCAGAAAATGGCTTTGTTGAGCAAAGCACGGTAAAATTTGCTCAATATCTTAAATAAAAAAAATTAAGCGAGAATATTGTTTACATATACTCGGTCTATATTAAAAGTTGTGCTTTAAATAGAATAAAGCATGAATACATTTGAACAAAATATTAAGGTTACATTGTGGGTATCTTTTTAATTACATTATGTTTTTTTCTCGTGGTTGTTGCTGCAATGGCCGTTGGTTATATTTTTCAAAATAAAACACTTGCGGGCTCTTGTGGTGGTTTATCTTCAATGGGCATTGAAAAAGCTTGTGACTGTGATAACCCGTGTGAAAAAAGAATTGAACGTGAAAAAGCCGCTGCTCTTAACGAAAATTCTATAGATATTAAAAATATCTAATTATAGTCGACTATTTTAACGACCTAATAGCTTTACAGCTTTATATCACTCCAACAATTAAATAAGTGGTGCAGCATGTATCACTTATTTCTTCGTTCATTATCTTCCTCATTGTAAATACCTAACAACTCCTTTAAACTGTTTTTATATACAGTGCTTTGAGTTTTCTATGGTTCGTAAAATTATTCATATCGATATGGATTGTTTCTATGCCGCAGTAGAAATGAGAGATAATCCTGAATTAAAAAATGTGCCTATGGCCGTTGGCGGTAATGGTCCTCGCAGTGTTTTATCCACTTCTAATTATATAGCTCGCCAATATGGTGTACGTTCAGCTATGCCAAACGCTAAAGCCTTTATGTTATGCCCTGATCTTATTATTGTGAATGGCAGAATGGATGTATATAAAGAAATATCGGTAAAAATTAGAGCTATCTTCCAAAAGTATACAGACCTAATAGAACCTTTATCATTAGACGAAGCTTATTTAGATGTTACCGACTCTAAACACTGTCAAGGTAGCGCGACACTTATTGCTGAACAGATCAGACAAGATATTTTTGATGAACTCAATCTTACCGCTTCAGCAGGTATAGCTCCCAATAAATTTTTAGCCAAAATTGCCAGCGACGAAAATAAACCTAACGGACAATGTGTTATTACGCCTGACAAAGTTAACGACTTTGTTGAAAAAATGTCGCTCAGTAAAATTCCCGGTGTAGGCAAAGTAACGTTTGAAAAACTTAAAGCACATGGCTTAGAGTTTGGGCGAGATGTTATTGCCTACGAAAAATCTGAACTTATTAATAAGTTTGGTAAATTAGGCATCTCTTTATGGCATAAATGTCATGGCGTAGATAATAGAGAAGTGGTTACTAGTCGAATACGTAAGTCTGTAGGTGTTGAGAGAACCTTTGCTCACGATATTAGCTCAGTAGAAGAACTGAGTGAGTATATGCATGAAAAGCTGATTCCTGAGCTAAAGCGGCGTTCTGAATCTTATCTTCAAACACGAGATATCAGTAAATTAGGGGTTAAAGTTAAATTCAAAGACTTTCATCAAACCACTAAAGAATTTAAGCATCATAGTTTTGACGATGATATTTTTAATCAGCTTTTACAAGAAGCATTAGCTCGCGGAGAGGGTAAAGCGGTGAGATTATTAGGTGTACATATTGGTTTGGGGGAAGAAGCTGACGAGCAACATCAATTTGAGTTGGAGTTATAAAGAGATTAGGGCTACAGCTAACTTATATTGTTAATGCAGCCCTTAATTAGTTTTAAAATTTAATGGAATTATTACTCAACGTTTAACACTACTTTGATTGTTGCTGATGCAAGGTTAGCAACATCATATACAATGATCTCGTCGTGATATATACCAGAAGCTAACGTGTTGTAATCGACTAAGGTAATAATAAGCTCACTTGGCTTTTCAGTATCTTTAGTTCCTACTATCCAATCTTCATTTCTTAAGGCTTGCCAGCCACTATCAATATTGCCTAAATTAACAATAAACTGTTCATCTTCCGGTTTAGCTAACGGTACATTAAAGGTTACTTCAAGTGTGTCAGGCATAAATGGCGCTATGTTGGCAGTAATATTATTACTTGATTTATCGTTTGTTATTATGTGTTGAGCACTGAGTGAAAAACTAATATCAACAGGCGATATATTAAATAATTGAGTATTGTTAGAGGCAGAAATACTCGACATTAATTGTTGTTGCGTACTGTAGGTATTAATGTGTGTTTCATACAATATAGGTGAAGTATTAGGTACTTTAATTGTTCTTATATAATGAGGCTGATTAAGGCTATTTAGGTAAACAGAGTGAGTAACTATATTATCTTCACTTGAGGTTATATCTTCATTTACAATTGTTTCAGTGGCTTGATCCGCTCTTAGTACCGTTTCTTCTTTCGCTAATAAACCATTATCAGTAAAGCTTGTACCATCAAAACTCAGCCATTCAGATGTTTTACTCACAAGGTATAGATTTTTTTCATCGTTAGTTACGGCTAAATCTATAATAGGTTCTTCATCAGGCAGACTCGTAGGGTGGTAACTATGAGTTAAGTTAGTGGCTACTTTTTCTGTGGTATAGTCGTTTACTTCAACTTTAAATCTTTTTATTTTAGATAAACTCGAATCCGTATTATCAATTGCAAATACACTATGAGTTAATTCAGCAACTGCAATTTTAGTTGGGTTAAATCCTTCTTCATTATTAAAGTAAAGGCTTTTTAAGTTTTCGTCTGCAAACTCTAAAGCGGTTGTTAATACAAAATATCGGCCAGACAATCTAACGATACGATCAGGTGCAGCAACTATCGTCCAATCTTCAATTTCACTTATGGTATTGTCTGCTAAGTTGATTCTATATCTATGGGTAACCGTAGATGTTTCATCATCACTCGTTGTTGTTTCAGTTGCTTGAGCTAGCAAGTAGGTGCCTTGTGGGTGCATAACAAACTGTGCTACTTGGGTGCCTTCAGGTGAAGCAATTAAAGTATTAAGCAATTCCCCCGTGTAAATATTAAACACTTTAATTTCATTATTTACACCAACATATACCAAAGGCTGCGAAGGAGATGTTGCAATCGCATTAGTGTTTACTAAAACATTACTCAGATCTATATCTTGTTTTTCAGTTAAGGTAGTTGAATGAAATAAACTTACGCTTACAACATCAGTAATAGCTTCGTTTGTAGTATTTGATTCAATACTAATGTCGGCTAGTGATGTTGCATTTTCAGTTACCTTTGAAGTATCTGCGCTTATTTTAAGGGTATTTCCATCTGCTAAAGGCGTTAAAGTTAGCCAATCAGCCGTTGTAGTTGCTGTCCAATCAATCACTTTTTCTGCATTGTTTGATACAGATATAACCGTTTCAGTTATGTTGCTATTAGGCGTAGAAACTAAAGCAACATGCGGTTGGCTAGCAAAAAGGTAAGTGTTATCTAACCCTAGTTCTACAGGAATAATAAACTCTTCACCTGTTGTCGTATTTTTTAATGTGATGTCAGTTTGTTGTAAACCTGAATCGGTAAAAGAGCTGATATCAGCTGAACTGGTTAGTGTCAGAGTTTTAGTTTCAGTATCTTTATCTAAAACAGGTGTTAGCCAAGCCGCTGTTGTAGAAGCTTCCCAAGTATCATCGGTTGAATTAAGAAGAGTAATAGTTTGGCTTGCTATGTTATTTTGTCCCGCAACTGATTTAAAACTAAAAGCTGGAGCAATTAATATCGAAACATCTATATCATGATGAACAAGATCAACACTGTTGCCTTCAATACTGCCAGTAGAGAGCCTAACTTTAGTTTGATATAAATTAGGTATATATAGATCACTATCTAAAAGCTCAACATAAACCGTTGCGGAATTGTCGGTTACATTCTCTGTTCTAAACTTTATCCAAGATAGTGGTGTTGAATCGGGAGAAAAACCGACTAATAAGCCATCACCAGAAAATTCAACGTCAACTTTTAAAGATTGAGTCGACTTTTCCTGCGCTACCGCGCTAAAGGTTAACGATGTTTTGTCAGCTGAAATTGAATAACGTTCTTTGTCACTTGAACCACCACATGATTGCAATACAACCAATAAGCCAGCTAGAAGAATATTTCGAATGGTTAACATGTTTTTTAACATACAGATCCCTGTTTAGTTTTACAGCTTTTTGGACTGTTTTTATATGACTATATTTTGCGTGATCATCATGCAAATGTAAAAGCTATTTATTCTCTTGTTTATTTGCTTAAAATATTCAGTAAAATAAGCCTACTCATTGTATAGGTTTTAATTTAATTGAATAAAAGTATTTTACATTCCGCTATCGGGTTGTTATCTCGTAGAGAACACTCCACAAAAGAATTAACGCAAAAGCTTTTATTGAGAAAATTTGAGCTAGAAGAAATAACGCCGGTTATTGAATACCTTATTGAAGAAAACTACCTAAGCCATGAACGCTTTGCTGAAAGCGTTTTTAGAACGCGTGTAAATAGAGGTTATGGTTGGTTGTATATTAAAAATGAATTAACGCAAAAAGGTATTAGTTCATCATTAATTTCTCAATTAAAGAATAATCAGCAAATTGATTGGTATCTTCAGGCCGAGCTTGCGTATAATAAGCGTTTTGGTACAACAGCTGTTATTGATCAAAAAGATAAAGCAAAACGTGCACGATTTTTACAAAGCAGAGGTTTTTCCTCTGATGAAATTTTCGCTATTTTGTAAGTAACTACAATACGAATATAAATAATTAAATGTTAACGAGTTGGATTTCCCATGATTAAAACGAGTGCTGAATTACGTCAAGCATTTTTAGATTTTTACGCATCTAAGCAACATCAAATTGTAGCAAGTAGTTCTTTAGTTCCTGGTAACGACGCTACCTTACTTTTTACCAATGCTGGAATGGTACCATTTAAAGATGTTTTTTTAGGTGCAGAGCAACGTAGTTATACACGTGCTACTTCTTCGCAGCGCTGTGTTAGAGCCGGTGGTAAACACAACGACTTAGAAAATGTGGGATATACAGCTCGTCATCATACATTTTTTGAAATGTTAGGTAACTTTAGTTTTGGCGATTATTTTAAAGAACATGCTATTACTTATGCATGGGAATTTTTAACCACCGTATTAAAATTACCCAAAGAAAAACTGCTAGTAACTGTTTATGAATCAGACGACGAAGCATTTAATTTTTGGGCTGAAAAAATAGGCGTACCTGTAGATAAAATTATTCGTATAGGTGATAAATCTCCAGATAAAAAATACGAATCTGATAACTTTTGGTCAATGGGTGACACTGGGCCATGTGGTCCATGTTCTGAAATATTCTACGATCATGGTGAAGGTATTTTTGGTGGTCCTCCGGGATCTCCTGATGAAGATGGCGATCGCTTTATCGAAATTTGGAACCTTGTTTTTATGCAGTTCAATCGCCAAAGCGATGGAGCAATGGATCCACTTCCTAAACCTTCTGTTGATACAGGTATGGGGCTTGAACGTATTGCGGCTATTATGCAAGGTGTTCACAGCAACTACGAAATTGATATTTTCCAAGGTTTAATTTCTGATATTGCTAACTTGTTAGACTGTAAAGATTTAGAGCATAAATCATTACGTGTAATTGCTGATCATATTCGCTCTTGTAGTTTCTTAATTACTGACGGTGTTATGCCATCAAACGAAGGCCGAGGTTACGTACTTAGACGTATTATTCGTCGTGCAATTCGTCATGGGCATAAGTTAGAAGCTAAAACAGATTTCTTTTATAAAATAGTAGCGTCACTAGCTAAGCAAATGGGCGACGCCTACCCTGAATTAGTTGATCAACAAGCTATTATTGAAAAAATACTGCGTATTGAAGAAGAACAATTTGGCCGTACGCTTGACCGAGGCATGGCATTACTTGAAAACATACTATCTGAAATGAAAGGTAGTGTAATTTCAGGTGAAGACGTATTCAAACTTTACGACACTTACGGATTTCCGGCTGATTTAACCGCTGATATTGCACGCGAACGTGACCTAACTATTGATCAAGACGGTTTTGATCAAGCCATGGCACGTCAACGTGAACGAGCGCAACAAGCTAGCCAATTTGGTACCGATTACAACGAACAGTTAAAATCTGATCAAGTCAGTGATTTTAAAGGCTATACGCAATACCAATTATCATCAACGGTTGTAGAACTTTTTGCTAACGGCGAATCAGTAACAGAGCTGAAAGCGGGTGAACAAGGCGTTGTAATATTAGACCAAACACCATTTTACGCAGAGTCGGGCGGACAAGTAGGTGACTCAGGTGTTTTACGTTCTGACGCTGGCGTATTTGAAGTTAAAGATACCGTTAAAGTAGGTAATGCTTTTGCTCACCAAGGTGTGGCACAAGCAGCAATTAAATTACAACAAAAGGTTAATGCAGAAATTAACCTTGAAAGCCGTAATAATATTGTTAAAAACCATACTGCTACTCATTTACTTCATGCCGCTTTACGTAAAGTACTAGGCGACCATGTTACGCAAAAAGGCTCGTTATGTGATGCTGAAAAACTACGTTTCGATTTCTCTCATTTTGAAGCCGTAACAGCAGAAGAATTGCATACCGTAGAGCGCATGGTAAATAGTGAAATACGTACAAACCATAAACGCAACACCGAATTAATGGCAATAGACCAAGCCAAAGAAAAAGGCGCTATGGCACTATTTGGTGAAAAATATGACGAAGAAGTACGCGTAGTAACACTGGGTGAATTTTCTACCGAATTATGTGGCGGTGTTCATGTAAACCAAACGGGCGATATTGGCTTATTTAAAATAGCGTCTGAATCTGGTATTGCTGCTGGCGTTAGACGTATAGAAGCTTACACAGGTAACGGTGCGTTAAACTTTGTTGACGAACAAGCCAGTGCATTAAGTAAAATTGCGTCAATGGTAAAATCTGACACAAACAGCGCAGCAAGCAAAGTAGAGCTACTTATTAGTAAAGGTAAGCAACTTGAAAAAGAAATTGCCCAGCTAAAACAAACATTAGCGGCTCAAGCAGGTTCTGACTTAGTTAGCCAAGCAATCGACATTAATGGTATTAAAGTACTTATTGCGAATCTGGAAAACGCCGAAGCTAAATCATTACGTGGTATGGTAGACGACCTTAAAAACAAAATGGGCTCAGCTATTATCTTTTTAGCAACAGCTAACGACGATAAAGTGAGCTTAATTGCAGGTGTAACTAAAGACTTAACCAATAACGTTAAAGCGGGCGAATTAGTTAATGTAGTAGCCCAGCAAGTAGGTGGTAAAGGTGGCGGACGTCCAGACATGGCGCAAGCCGGTGGTAGCCAACCAGAAAACCTAGTAGCAGCACTTGCAACCGTTAAACCATGGTTAGAAGAAAAATTAGGTTAATAGCGCTTACTTAAATTAAATAAGAGTGAAACAACCTAAACATAAAAAGACGCATCCTGCGTCTTTTTTTATAGCAGTAATATTTTATATACATTAAGGATGAACAATGAACTTTCAAAAATTTAATATCCCAGTAAAAACGATTATATTTCTAATCGTCGGTTTTATTTTACTGATGGGGTCTATTTATACCGTTAACGAAGGGCATATAGGGATAGTTAAACGTTTCAGCGAAGCTAAAGAACAAGTAAACCCTGGGCTACACTTTAAAGTACCTTTTATTGATAGCGTAGAAGAAATAGAAGTAAGAACACGCAAAAACGAAGAAAGAATGGCCTCTAGCACAAAAGAACAAATGCCTGTTACGGTTAGTGTGTCTGTTAACTGGACTGTAGATAAAGCAGCTGCATTAGAGCTATTTAGACAATACGGCGGCCTTTCGCAATTTGAAAGCAGAATATTAGATCCAAGGTTTAGATCCGCAACGAAAGACGTGATCCCACGCTTTGATGCAGAAAAGCTTATTCAAGACAGAGCGAGCGCGATTCAAGCCATTGAAGCTAACTTAATTGAAGAGATGAAAGACTTCCCAGTAACAGTGGATAACATTCAAATTGAAAACATTCAGCTACCTGCTAAGTACTTAACATCTATTGAAACTAAGCAAACAGAAAAAAACTTAGCGGCAGCCGAAGAACATAAACTCGCAAGACAAAACCTAGAAGCACAACGAGACGTAAACACCGCTAAAGCAAAAGCTGATGGTATTAAATTAGTCGCTATTGCAGAAGCAGAATCTATTCGTATTAAAGGTTTAGCTGAAGCCGAAGCCATTACAGCAAAAGCGAAAGCATTAGGCGACAACCCATTAATTGTTAAGTTAACAGAAGCTCAAAATTGGGACGGTAAATTACCTTCAACCATGTTAGGTGGGCAGAACATGCCTATTTTAGATATGCGAGCTAAATAACCTTAGCTCGGGATAAGCAAAGTTACTCAACAAGCTATTTTTATGCCTAACTTCGTTGAATTTATTACTAATAGCTAGCTATTAGATAGAAAAATTCGCCTTGTTATACACAAAAATATCAATGTTGAGAAGCTAATATAGCTTATGAAAACAACGATACATATTAGGTTTTTGATAAATAATAACTTTAATTTATTCGCTAACATTCATTAACCCGAGTTGAGGTTAAATAGTTTTTAAAATATATGAGTTTTATATAAACGAAAAAAGACGCTAATCAGCGTCTTTTTGTATTTTAAAATCAATAAATTATATTGATTAAGGTTAAGTGTGCAAATGCAACGGAATAACAACCTTCAAACGTTCTAAATCACCATCGCCAACGCCGTGATTTTTGAAATATCTTCGCCATTCAGAAACAAGATCTAAGGTTTCTTTAATTATTTTTTCTGCTTTAAAACGCTTCAAACCAAATCTTTTAGCTTGCGACAATAAGTTTTCAACCGTTCCATTTCGTCCATCTGTACCAATGCCCATACCATGTTGGCCGTTTATATTAATGGGTAAAACATCATAAGCAGGTGATAAACGCCAATCTTTATTTTTGAATGAATATAAAAAAGCATGATTACGCGTATGATCATCGGTATTACCAATAAACACGTTAAACACCATACGTTGAAATAGTTCAGCAGCATCTTCAGGAACACTACCGTGCTTCAAAATAAACTCAGACAGAAATCCATAGCTGTATGTATCTACCAACAACGAGGGATTAATAGAGCGTAAATTAATAAGAGAATTAGCACTAATAAAATGGTGAGTAGGGCGTATACCTTCTAAATCAAATCGCTCAACCAATAATACATCACCATTATTTGTTTCTAACACTTTGGTATGTGCAACATGACCTGTTAGTTCTTTCAGCATATTCATCGAAGCATTTTCAACTTTAGCATGATTAAATAAATCATCAGCACGATTAAATTTAGCTAAATAGGTTATGTTACCGTCAGACACTGTGGTTTTAGGACGAGCACCCCCCATACTTGAACCATATTCAAAGGCTTTTTTTGCTTCTTTAGGTATTTCTTCATCATTTAGAATCGCGTCTTTCGCTCTCAATAACAGAGGAATATCCCCTAAAGTATTCTTATTTATTTTTAATTTAGAGGTAAGACTAGATAAGCTAAAAACTAATGATCCCACGCCCATGCCAGCACCAGCTAATAAAAACTCAAGCGCATTTTTAGGTTTAGTATTGTGTAGCGAAAGTATAACTTTTTCACCCCACGAGTCAGCACCCGCATCAGCAAGCACACCAAACATACCTCTTTGATTGGTTGTTTTATATATATTATTAGAAAGGGGGAGGTTTAGCGGGTCGAGCGGAAATGCATCTGCTCGCGCTAAATAGCTTTTACCGTAACGAAATTCACCATATTGTTTTTTTACATCAAGAGTAACTGCACCACAAACAATAGGCTTATCTTCAAGACCATCTATAAACACATAAGCTTTAGAAATCATTCGAAAGCTCTTCAGGCGCTTTTCTTGCTTTACGTGATCTAACAGATTCAATTAATGCAGAACGTTCATCAATGGATGCTTGTAGGTTTTGAGTTAAGTCTAAAAAAGCGAGAACATTAAATAACGCTTTAGAGTTAACACCAATCCCACGTTCAATGGCTGAAATAGTAGTACGGCTCACACCAACTCTTTTGCCTAACTCTGTTTGATCCATAGTTTCAGAGCGAACACTTTTAACAAGTAGTCCGATAGATTGTAATAAATTATCTGAGTTTTTATGCATTATATTTAAGTCATTAGCTTCTTATGAGTTAAATATAATGCATATTGTTTTATTTGTCTATTATGTATCAAATTTTAATCAATAGTGTTTGAAGAGGCTATGTGTTTATGGTGTAAGAGAATGTGGATTTCGCAACTTTAACGATTTCTTTTCGTCGTTAAAGAACGTTGTTGAACAAACGAAGTGCGTTAGTAAGTCTTTGATTTTAATAGGCCCCCGTTTAGTAATTCGGGGGTAAAGGTTAAGGGGGTGACGAACTATTAGCTTAGATGGTTTGTTTTAGCGACCGACCTTATTCCTTATGTTTTTACGTTCTAATATCTAAGTTTGATTTGTTAATAATAATCTATTTAGTTTACTGTTATGCATATAGTGTCCTATGCGTTCTTGCTATTTATAATTTCATTTTTTAATCAACATACTAAGTGATTGAGGATTATATTTAAGTTATATATATTGGCTTTAATTTAGGATAATTAGTTGGCTGTTTTTTTGTTTGTAGTAAACGAGAATAGTTTCTATTAATAAACTGTTAGGATTTTTATGGTGGGATTGAAGAAGGAAACATTGGTAGAAGCATTAAATCCAGATATTGATTCAAAGGATAGGCAACGATTTGAAACTTCATTTAAGGGTTTAGATTCCCAAAAACAATACTGTGAATTTCACTTCGAAGAGTATAAAAAGGCTTGTCAAAATTATGACCTTGCAATGCAAGACAAACTTAATATTAACGCACAAATAGATCCCCAGTATTATAGGATTGCTTTTGAGTCACATGGTTATGCTTTTTTTAGGTGTCTTCATGCATTGATTGAGTCAGTGCCATATATGTTAAATATTATTCTTCAAGCTAATCCTGATATTGAATTTCGTCATATTGGTTGGAGTACATTGTATGAATACATTAAAAATCATAACTTTAATGATGGTAATGCTGTAATTAATGATATTCGTCAATCTCAATCGTATCTAGAGCTTGAACATTTAGTAAATGTTTCTAAGCACCGTAGGATTCCAAGAATAGATAGCTGTTTTTTTAAAGAAATTGTTAATCAGTATAATAAACCAGAGTTTTCAAGTGAGGACTTGTGTATTGGATTCAGGAATTACAATATCGAATACCTTATGATTGAGTTATATAATGAGTTATTTCCTAAAACAATATCTTTAATTAATTGCTTCGTGTCATTTCACAGTATTGATAAAAGACTCTAATAATCAATTTAACTAGGATAAATAACTGATCTATTATTTCTATTTTAGTCAGCTATTGTGCATTCTTTTGTAGCACTTGATTGTTTATTTTGCATCCCCATATAAGTTATGTGCTATTTTCAAATATGCATTTAAAGCCTAAAACCAAGCAACACAACAAAAGGAAAAAATTATGGGAATTAAACCAGGTCCAAAACCAATTGCTAAATCAACAGGGGAGTTAGATAAGCGTCGTAGGGATAATAAAAACACTCCCGGGAATAAGCCTTCACTTAAGCCACATAAACACAAAAAAGGTGATTAGCAAAATTATTATTTCACCTAAAAAGTTACTTAAACAGAAAAGAATAATTGGTCATCGCTTTGCGATTATATACAACCATAATTTTCAGTTTAACAACGCATTAGGAAACTAAACTAGGACCTGAATTATGGGATGGATTTCATCACTTTTTAAGCGTAAAACTACTGATGGCAATGTCAATGCGTTCACTTTTCGACAAGGTAAAACTGTCGCTGTAGATGAGGCTTATGAAGCTTGAACTTCAGGTGATTTGGAGTTAATGCTAAAAGCGGTTGACTCTAAAACCAACCTGATTGATAGACATTTTCTATTACTGTCTATAGTCAGAGCTACTTACAAGTTAAGAAAAGAAGAAAAATATCGAAGTTTGTGTGTGGAGTACAGTGAAAAGCATTTACAAGAGTTTCCTGAAATAGCGCCTGCCTTAAAAGAAAATATGGGAGGTTTTCTTCCTCGTGTTACTACATTTCAAAATTATGCGACAGTTTTATCTGAAAATAATAATTTTGATAAGGCAATTGAGGTATGCCAACAAGCGCTAAGTTATGGGTTACATGATAATACTAAATCGGGCTTTAATGGGCGTATTGTAAGAATAGAAAAAAAGGCAAAAAAAATTATTTAATAAGTCGTTAAGTATGAAAAGAACAGTTGGTCATTGCATCATGATTGGAACCAATTATTATTCCCGCTTAGTTAGACATTATATTATTCACTAATCAAGGAGTTCAACTCGAAATCATGGATAATAATTTAGTAAAAGTTTGTTATAACGGTGAAACGGGGTCTAATGACATTAGAACATTTCATCGTAGTGAGATCTTATATATTTCATTACGTGATGTTTTGATTACATTGAATAAAGAAAATAAAGAAATAGATGATAACCATGTAGTGAAGTCTATGGTCAATGTAATTAAAGGGCAAATGAAAGCATTAGATTCTGATGAATACGTTATGGTTCCTGTAATAGACGGCTCTTATGTAGATGATGAAGAGGTTTTTGTTACTCAGCCGGGACTTTATAGAGTTTTATCTGGTGACAGAAGTCATGCAGGGAAAATTTTCCAAAGATGGTTATTCCATGAGGTTGTTCCTTCTTTAACTAAATATGGTGAGTACCCACCTCCTTTAGTTTCGCAAGACTCTGATGTAAAAAGATTAGCTAAAACTCTGTTACTAGAGATAGAACAAAGAGAAGAACTCGAACGTAAAACTCAAGAACAGTTTAATAAACATGAAAAAATGCTTAATCATCTTGGCAGTAAATTACAGAATTTAAACTCCAATAATCTGCATCTTGAGTTTATGTCGGTGACTGATTTTTGTAACTTGAACGAAATTGATAAAACTAATGAGCAACTAATTTTTGGGTGGAGTATTAAGATTTGCGCAGAAAAAGGTGAGCCATCAAGAAAATCTATCATTCAAGGGAAAGAAATACTCCAGTTTCCTCAATATGTTTTAATTGCGTCAGCTAAAGAGTTAAAAATAGCATAACAATTAATTATGAAAGATTAATAACTGCACTTAGCTGCCGTGCCTCGCTAATTTGGCTGACAATTTGTAACCTATGTCTGAATGGGGGCTTATCTTTCTATAGTTTTTTAAAAATTGGACAATTAGTGGACTTCAAATAAAAAAACCTTTACAACCTGTTGATTGTAAAGGGTATTGTGTGGTGGAGCGGGGGGGGGGTTCAAACCTCGCCACGCTACAGCCCTTTAAATACAGCGACTCTCTAAGGCTTCTTTATTCTGATGTGTACCAGTTTAGTGTATCAGTTAAATTGGGTTCAGTTCCCCGCTTGGGGGTTGAACTGTTTGTGTTGTTTGTTTTGATTGCTCGTATTTATTGGAACGGGATATTACTAGTTTCTATAAATAACTCTATTTCATCTTGACTCATTTTTTTATCGTTTCTGAGGAAGTGCCTCAACCCTTGCTTGCATTTGTTTTTTAATTTACTTGTTCTGATTACCACTTTTTGGATATCTTTGTAATCGAAGCAGTAACGATAGTAAGGTATAAAGACCCCGTTTTTCTCTCGATAACAGGGGTTCTGCTTATAATTCATATCAAAAGTAAGAAAGAAACGATATTCCTCCTCTTCTTTAAAGTTTTCGTTTTTGAATAAATATTTGTAATAAAGATATTCTGATAGCCACACATCTCCGGCCTCTAACCTGTGTAAGAAATGCTTTAATCCTGCGGGAGGTCTATCTAGATTAGTAAGAAAGTTATTCATATCAACCTGTAATCTAAGGTAGTCTTCCTCCATATGTGAAGCCATCTTTTTGCAAATTTCTTCCTTTTCACTATCTTCGTAGATACATGCCTCAAAACCATGGGAGTGTCTTGTTAAGACGTACGTATCATCTTTTGTCGGAGCCCCTACGATTGATAAGCCATCATCACACATGATATCTTTAAACTTATCTGGTGATTTAAAACCAATAGCGTATCCTTCTTCAGGTGGGCAATATCCTCGCCATTGACTTAATAGGTCTTTTTGTTTTGAGAAAGAACAACTATAGGCGTCAGTTCTAGTATCTATAAACTCAAGTAACTTCAATATATCTTTATTTTTAATATGCTTTCTAAGGTGTTTTAATAAGTCCGAGCCTTCATTTGCATCATTTAAAAAACTCGTATGAGTTATCCATAACTCTTGATTGGTTAAGATTTTTAAAGTCGTTGCTGCATCAGTGTAATGGTAAAATAGTTGGGTCATTTTGCACCTATTATTGGGTATTTGTCAGCTTAATGTGAATTACTTAAAAACTTCATCAGGTAAGTAAAAAGAAAGCTTAAGTTAGCTAACCAAAACAACCAATATGGAAATCTGAAATCTAGGTAGTAAGGCTCTCTAGTAATCGCCTTGTACTCGGATTTTATTATTTCATAATACTTAGTTAATTTTATTGATTGTGTAATGAAAATATATTCATTTTCTTTATCATAGTGCCTTACCTCCCATCTAGGTATACCTAGTTTATATTCAAGAGTGGGAGGAAAATACACTAAACCAGTCCAATTCTCTGATTCTCGCCCGCCCGTAAGGTTATATTTAATTGATTCAGGTAGTTTGTATGTATTACTAACTGGCTCGTCAGGCTCGTACCAATATGTTAAACCATGGGCTTCTATTGACTTCTCAGCCTTGTTTTTAAGTTGGAGGCCACACTCCGTTACAAGCTTAGGGGGGATTTTACTTCTTATTATTTCTCTAAATTTTTGACTGCCACCGCCATTACTTGTAACTAAATAAGAGTTGTAGCGTATAAAAAAATACATAAGCGTAACCATAAACAGGATTATAAATGCATTAGGATTTCCAACCTTAAGGCCTAACCCGTTCATCGATATTCCTGTTATTTGAGACTCAGATATAGAGTAAAAAATAACTAATACACTCATCAAAATTAAATTTCTTCGCTGCCTTAACAGTCCGGGCTGTTCATCTAAACTTTTAATGCTCATTTTGATTTAATTATCTCTCATTTGGTGAGGTTGACTTTTATATTAAACAATCTTTAACTGATGCGAATCGTGGAGCTATAACATACCTATTAATTGGCCGTCCTTTCCTGACGATAACTCCTGGCAATATCAATTTTTCAAACGCCTCTTTGTACCTTCCTTTGGTACTGCCTGTAGGTACTCCGCCAGAAACGGTCAGTAAGGAGGATATCTCCTCAGCCAGTTCAATATCATTCAAATGCCGATATATCATCTGAATAAAAGTTAACGGATTACCGCTTAGTATGGTTGGATGATTAGAGTACTCTGACAAACTGGCAAGAAACTTATCTGCAAGCTCGAAAGATTCGTGTGAAGCGAAGTTAATCAAACCGATTAAGCCTTCTAAGCTTGTGGCTGTATATGTTCGATTCTCCGTAAGGGCTGGGTTTTGGCTGTATTTATGTTCTATTTCTATCCGTACTCTTTTATTAGTCTTGGCGTATAACTTAAGCCTTTGTTTGGTTTTAAATTCAGCCCTAAGAGCTATCGCAGAACCCTCTGTAAGCGTTCCTGCATCATTATAATATGATGTTGACGTATTGTTTCCTAAAGACAAAAAATCGCGCTCTAATGATTTGACTGTAGCTACTGGGTTATCGCACTTTATGTCCCAATATGTTTCGATTGATTTAAGGGAGTAGTATGGTTCAAAACCTCGCAAGGCAAATCCCCCAGAGTGATATTCATTAATCTCATTGCTTAGGTAGTCGCTTATTGAGGAAATGTAACGCTCAAGGTTTTGTTGCCATAAACCTCTAGAGCCATTAAGTTTTGAAACTGGTTTCAATAAAGCATTGTCCTTGTAATCTAGAGTCCTTTCTGATGCATGGCTAATGCGGTCTTGCTTGGCAAATAAAACAAACGACTCAGTAAGTATTCTTTCAATTTTATTGTTATGTTTAACTCTTAATGGCGTGGGTTGGTAAACACAAAAGCGAGTAGGGTTAATTCGAAGCCTGAGCTTTAATATGTAGCTGTCTAGCTGTTCTGTTGCTGTTATTTTACGAACCTCTAAGTACCCTCCAAATAGCGGGGCATTATCCAGCAAGCCTCGCCCATATTTTGGCTTAAGGATTTGGAGTCGCTTAATTGCGGGAGAACTCAAATAATTATCGGATTGAAAAGCCCTGTGCGGTGATTGTGATTGACTCCTGTCTTGACTTCCTAGACATTGGATAAAGCCTGCCATCTCGGAATCAATAGCCTGAATAAACCACTCACCAACATCTAACTCTATTTTATCTTGCTTAGCATCATCAACACTAAGTGTAGTATCTAAAATATTACCTTCCATATAGTACTTGTTTTCTTCCTTTTTACACCCTCTACTAGAGGAGGGGATTTGAAACTGGTTTCAAATTATGCTTCATTTATTATGTTATAGATAGATTGTCGGCTGATATTTAATTTACATGAAACCTCAGTCTTAGGGGTGCCACTAGTGACCAGTTCAATAACCTGTGATTTTAATTGTTCGGTTATTGCGGGCTTCCTCCCCATTCTTACGCCTTGGGCTATAGCTGCTCTTCTTCCTTCATTGGTTCTTTCTAGTATCCTTTCTCTTTCTGCCTGTGCTACAGCAGCAAGGATGGTAACTACCATTTTACCCATAGTACCTTCGGTGCTTATTCCATCATCAAGGAACTTGACTGCTATTTTTCGTTTGTGTAAGTCATCAATTATCGAAATCATATCAGCAGTATTCCTGCCTAGACGGTCAAGCTTTGTAACTACAATCACATCACCTTCACGCGCTTTGGTTAGCATTAATTGAAGTCCTAAGCGCTCATCACTTTTACCAGATGCCTTATCGGTAAATAAAAAATCAGAGCTATCTTTGACGCCTTCAGCGATTAATCTTTCTTTCTGAATGCCTAAGTCCTGAATATTGGTCGATACTCTTGCATAACCTAATGAGGCCATAATGTGTCCATTAAATGGTTTGTTTTACATTGAGTGTAAATTAAGTCTAAAAAGTGAATTAATTTACACGTTATTGATGCTGTTACTGAATGTACAAAAAATGATAAATTAATTTACACTCTTTCTAACTCAGCCAATTCAACAATGCCGCAATAGAGTGGGCGGTTGTATGGACTTCTTGATTAGAAAATAGAGTTTTGTTTAGCTCAGGGTCGATATCTTTTCTGAAAGCTAAATCCAACTCTCTTTTTAGGGTGACAGCATAGGGCTTGTAATCATTAGGCGTCTTCAGCTTATTTATCATATCTTCGTTCAGAGCACCTGACTCTTTCATCGCATAAATCAGGTCTGCACACGTGGAGAGCTTGTTTTTAGAGCTTGCTGCTTGCCATATTAATGCACTTTCGGTATGTAAATTTCCTCCCTCGTACCATTTATGGTTATCACTTCTGGCTGAGCTAGATGATTCATCAATCAATCTACTTCCTGTATCAAGCCCGCCTGATGGTGAAACTAAAAGCGCCATAAAGAACAAGCCTACCACTAATTTTATTGATAATGACCTGTTAATATCAGCTAATGATAACTCAGGCTTATTGAGCTTATTCAGTAACCACGACTTTAGGTTTTTATCTAGTTGAGCAACTAGGGCTGCGCAGCAAAGTAGAAAAAGAAAGGATAATATCCCACCTTCAAGTAGTTGCCCTAATGACATTAATGTAAAGAATATTGAGGTGGCGACTATTTTTTTATTCATATTAATTCCTTGTATGATTTTATGGGTGGTCTCTGACTATAAAAAGCCAACAACCTATTATCCCAAAATGGGATGCTGCTGACAATATTCTATTTTAGGATATTTAGTTCAGGTTGGAATATTTCAGTGGCAAATAAATTATGGGACGTGAAGCGTGTAGCTTTGCGAGAAACACTGAAAGAGCTAAGGATGAATGAGGGGTACACTCAAGACCAATTGGCGGATAGCCTTTCAAAGCCACAGAGCTATGTTTCAAAGTATGAGAGTGGTGAACGTAAGTTAGACTTTGTTGACGTATTGGAGGTTATTGATGTTTTGGGTGTTGAGCTTGTAACTATGTATGGGGTGTTTAATAAAAAGCTCCAGCCCTGATTGTTTCAACTGGAGCGCCGTAGATTAGAATAAATGTGTAACTGAAAGGTTTAAATTTGTATTGTCATTAAGGTAATCAACGACTAGCTTTCTGTGGCAGAGGTGAGGCTTGTGCTCACTACAGAGTAGACAGGCATTGTTGAGAGTATTTTGGTTTATGTGTTTTTCTACATTACGTTGAGCCATCAAATTTAGAAATGACTCCTCATACCCCTCCCAAGAAATATCACCTTTCTTAAGGGATTTGAATAATTCGTCTGTTGGAGCTAGCTCAGGTAGGTGTATGTATTCTGCTTGGCATAGCTCTTTGGTAAAAAACTTTAAATCATCGCGCTTCGCAAAACCTGACAACTGAGATGTATTATTTAGCCTAACATCAATTAGAGTTGAAACTTTTGACTTTCTCAGTAGGTCAAAAAAAGCTCCTGCGTTCTTTTTGGTAAATCCTATGGTAAATACATTCATTAAATATCGCCTTATATAATTGATTAATAACAACAATATTCTGACATATTAGCTAATAAAGTACACAAGAACCGATTGTTATTGCCCTTGATTTTTATCGTTACGATTAAGTGTCGATATTAGCTCACATAAGGTTCCGTATTGGATTTTTTGAAGGTGGGTAGATAGGGTTGTCAGCTTATATCCAATACCGTAGTCATCCATCACATCTTTTGATGCTTTCCAGCCGCCTAATGCTGCACCCAGCTCTTTAGGTATTTGCGCCTCGCGAATAGCGTCGCGAAAACCATGCCTGAAACTGTGAAAGCAAACACCATTATTTTTAATATTTAAAGAGTTTAAAAACCGAGAGAACCATTTAGAAAAATTATCTGAATAACTGCCGCCTGCGCTTTGAGGTAAGTCTGGAAATAAGCGCTTATGTCCTTGGATTTTTATTTTATTAACATAATCAAGAAAGCCAATTTTAATTAGTTGCTTATGTATTGGAATATCTCTTTCACTACTAGCATTTTTAAGTGATTTCTCATTGTTATCATCAAGCTGAACTTGAATAACATTTACACCTTCAATACAGGTAATATCACTCGTAAACAACTGACAAATTTCATTTAATCTCATGCCTGTATATAAGCTAATTAAAGGTATCCAAAATTTATGTCGTCTTGGTTTATTCGTTCCAGCGGTCTTGTAGTTCCATTCGTCATCAACACACCCTGTGTATATGGGAGCTTGAAATAACGTGCTTAAAGCTTGCTCTGAAAACGATTTTTTACCATCTGTTTTTTTCTTTTTCTGCTTTAGATTGGGTACATGTTCACATGGGTTTTTCTTCAAGTATCCTTCTTGCACCGCAAACTTCAATGTGGCGGATAGCTTGTTAAGATTGCCATTAATAGAGATGATACTAAGAGTGCCTGTAGGTTTTTTAGAATGCGCTTCTATACTGTCTATGAGGGATAGGTGAGGATAACGCTTTTTAGCGTTTGAAGGGAGTTGCTGGAGCTTGTCTCTGAATTCTCTACAGTCTTCAGTGCTAATAGATGATAAAGGTTTGTTTTTACCAAATAGCTCTAGTGAAAAATCAAAAGCAAGTTTATACCCTGCTAATGTTTTATCTGTTAAACCATCACTCTTTTTAGCGGCCTTAAATTTAGCCAACACTGCGCCCCAAGTAAGCTGTGAGCTTTGATTTACTTGTGATGGTAATAGCTGCTCATTACGAGTTAAAAATAACTGGTAAGGTATTCGTTTATAAGTATCACCTAATCTTTCTAATCGTTTAAATGTTTGCTCTATAAGCGACTGGTGCATTAAAGACTGAGCAAAACGGTATTCTTCTTTTTGCTTGTGGTTATCTAAATCAGGAAAAAGGTTTTTTACTTTCTTCTGAATATCTCCGGCATATTGTGATTCATCCCCCCCATCAAAGACAGATAAGTCCTCCCGCAAATTATCAATAATTTGTATTCTTTCTTCGACAGATGAGTTAACCCTAAAGGTATCATCTTCGGTTGCATGTTTAGTTATTTCATTTTGGTGCCAGAGAATGACTCGTCTTTCTATACTTGTTCTATCAAGCAAAATGGGTAAAGGTTGAGGGGCTGGTCTTGTATTGCGAGCCTTTTCAAAGGTTTCTTCGGCCTCAAGTTGTTCAATAGGTAAACGCCTTTTAGCCTCACTGCGATTGCTCGTGCCTAGGGCTTTCTTTATTTCTTTTTTACCGATGATTGTAACCAAGTCCTTCGGAACTCTAGTTCTGAAGTAAAAGCGACCATTTCGTAGTAATAAATTAGATTGTTTTGACAAGTCTTTCATTCCTAAAGTGTACCACTAATGTGTACCATTTTAGAAACAAGAAGTTAGAGAGAGTGGGAAGTTGCTGATAATTCAACAACTTCCCATTAAGTGGTGGAGCGGGGGGGAATCGACCCTATCTTATAGCTTGATTAAATAAGGCCTTGCATTTAAAAACAATGACTTAGTGTTACATATTGTTATGGCTTGTTACTATCTGTTAGTACTGTTGGGTATTAATTGGGTACTTTGTTAGCCATTGGATTGAATTTTATAACGTCTTCTAAATGGGTTTTACTGAAGTGAGCATACTTCATTGTATCGTTTATACTAGCGTGTCCTAGTATTTGTTGAAGTACTAATATGTTCCCACCATTCATCATAAAATGACTAGCGAATGTATGCCTTAAAACATGGCTACATTGTCCTTTAGGGAGTTGAACCGCCGTCCGTTCTAATGCTTTTCTAAATGCTCCAATACAACCAGTAAATAATCTACCGCTATTTTTAGGGATCTCGTTATTTAGTTCTTTACTAATAGGAATGGTTCTATTCTTCTTACCTTTGGTGTTTATGTAGGTAATTTGATTGTTTGCAATTTGTCTTCCTGTAAGACTTTCAGCTTCACCCCATCTTGCACCTGTGGATAGGGCTATTTTTGCTACAAGGTAAGCGTCAGTATTTCTAGATTTTTTTAATTCTTCTAGTAGTAATTCTATTTCTTCAGGTGTTAAGAATCCCATTTCAGGTTGTTGGTATTTTAATGCTCTTACGTTTTTAATTGGATTGTTTTTAATTTCATTTAATCTTATTAATTCATTAAATAATGCATTTAGGTAGGTTTGTTCATTGTTTACCGTTTTAATAGATACTTTGTCTAGACGCGTAGCTCTATATTCTGACCAATCGCTACTTGTTATTTTTCTTGCAATTGGATTTTTCATTCCTTTACACATAGCTTTCATCTTGGCTAGTCGTTTTTTTATATCTGCTAGGCTTTTACCGTGTAGGTTGTACCAAAGGTTTATTAGTTCCTCAAGTCTTCTATTGTCTTCAGGAGCAGGTTCCCATTCTTTAGATGAGTTGGCGATAGATATTTGATGATTTTTGAAACGTCGTGCTTCACCCAATGTTAGAAACGTTTTTTTATATCGTGTTCCGTTGTGGCCATTTGGTCTAAAATCTAGTTGATAAGGTGTTTTTTCATCATCAGTTTTCCAAATACCATCTTCAACTTTTTTTACTTTTTTCATTGATGATGTTTGTCCCATTCAGTACTAAATCTTTCTGCCTCAACATTTCTTTTATTTAAGCAACTTGCAAATTGTGATGTGCTTTTAGGCTTTATGCATTCTTTAGGTGTTTTATAGTATTCTATCCATGCGTTTTGTTTATCTCCTTTAAACTTACCTTTTATTTTTACGGTACTCTTTCCAAAAGATTTTTTTACATATTGATTAGGGTAATACTTTTTCTTTGTAGTAGTTTTTTTTGAATAGATTTTTTTAGATTTATTATTGCTTGATTGGTTGTTTTTTCTTGACCTACATATTTGATATTTCTCATGCGCTTTATGTTCTTTATCTCTTAAATATTCACTTGTTTTATGTCTTAACAAAGATTGAATATGTTGTAATTCATTTAATTCAACTTCACATTTTGATTTTGCATAAGATTTATTTGTAATGATCAGGAATAAAATTATCCATAATGTTTTTAGCATCTAATATTTCCTTATTGCTATTTTTGTAAAACTTTAAAATTTAAGGAATGAAATGAAACAAAGCTTACTTATCCGTTATTTCGAATTAAAAAAATTACCACCTGATTTACGTTATCAAGCATTGCAACAATGGGAAAAAGAAGCGCAATTTAGAGTAATACAACAACAAAAGAACGAAGTTATTGAGCTTTGTCTAGTTTCTGGTTCTCATCGTTAATTTTACATATTTCTTTTATTTCAGACGTTATTATTTCCGTGATATGAGAAATTTTAACGTCTTTGTTTAATGTGATCATATCGGTTTGTATTGCTGCAAAAATACCTTCAGTAACTGATATTTTTAATTCATTTATATCTATTTTTTTTGAATCGTCTTCAATCCCAAAAATTAGATAATCCATAGAAACATCAAATTCTTCACATGCTTTTATACATGCTTCAAACGGAATTGAACCTCTATTTTTTACAGATGATCCCCAATTTTTTTTAAAACCAAGCAGTATTGAAAGTTCATTCAATTTTTTCGTTTTATATAACCCTAATAATCGATCAAAAATATCTTTAGAATTCAATAGCATATAAAATAAACCCCAAAACGCGATATATTTATGTTGAAATCCACAAATCGCGAGTTTAATATTCATATCAAGATTTAACGTCGCATAACGCAATGAGATATGAGTTTAAAAAATGTTAACTAATCATATTACACTTACTGACATACAATTTGAATCACTTAAAAGTGACTTGTTAGCCTCAAACCTTCCTTTTTTGAGTGTAGAAGCGTACGCACGAATTACAAACGATACAGTTGGCAATGTTCGCCAACAAGTTCATCAAGGTCGTTTACCTATCCGTAAAAAATTAAAGTCTCGCGAAAAAACATTCATCAATATGTCTGCTATTCGTGCAGAAGCTCAAGCGGCTATTTAATCATGATACCTAAAGACATTTATTTTCAAGTAGAGCAATGGGGCGATGTGTGTATTCAACACAAAGGCCAAGTGCACCACTTTACAAATCTAATGTCATTAATCTCATTTCTTCAACCTATCTACGGTGAAGACTTCAATTTAATAGAAGTAAACGACGAAAATTGGCAACAACTTTATGAACAAGGGGTGTTTGATGAACAATAAAAAAGCACTTTTTTGTAAAGTTGATGCGTTATCACTTACCTGGTCACCGCAAGAACTTCTCCACATAAAACAACTCGCTAAAGTTGGCGCTTGCATCAAAAAGAGCGATATAGAAGAAATTCAAGGTAATGCACTACTACGTAAACTGTCTAATTTAGAAATAAAAAAGAACATCGATTTATCTGCGGCTGAAACATTTAACCATGTTGCATATAACGACATTCTAGAAAGCTACAAAGAAACGGCTGAAGGTATTACGCGTGAATACAACGAGCGCAAATTCAAAGGGCTGAGTTCTGAAAGTTTTAGACTAGCAGAAAATGAAGTCGCCGCACGTTACGAACTGCGCCAAATGTTTAAAGGCGAACTCGAAGTCGATACCTCAAAAAAATACGGTGACCGATTAAACAATTTATTAGAGAACATTGGCGTTAACATGCTCGACACACTTTGTTGTGGAGAGTCAGAACGTTTCGTTTGTTTACTTAACAAAGTCTTTTCAAAAAACAACTACATGTGGACCATCAAAAACAATCCATCAGGTCGTTTTAATTACACCTACTCAGCCAATATATTTGCCGAAGGAGAACAAGCAGGTGTTATTTGTTGGGGTGGTAAAAACCTCGGCTGTTATGTGTCATTCATGGGTACGGGCTGTGAAGCTATAGACTTTCAAAGACTGTATCAAGAAATACAACATATTCCAGAAATCAAAATTACCCGTATCGATTTAGCCTATGACGATTTTTCAGGTACTCGTTCTATTAAATCAGCTAAAAGATTAGCTGAACAAGGCGCTTTTAATTGTGGCGGACGTCCTTCTTCTTACATGTATGTTGAATCAGGCCACTTATGCAAAGCCATGAAACAAACATACAAACGCCAATTTGCATTCGTTCCTGACAAGGGAAGAACCTTATATGTAGGTAGTCGTGAATCTGGAAAACTTCTTCGTGTATATGAAAAAGGCATACAGATGGGCGACCCAAAAGATAAATGGGTTCGCTGGGAACTTGAACTCCATTCAAGTCAACGTGTGATCCCATTAGAAACAATGATTAAACCCAGTGAATTTTTAGCAGGTGCTTATCCAGCGCTTCATTTTTTAAATGAAGAGCAATCAGTCATAAAAACAGTGGTTAAAAAAGCACTTATGACGGTTGAAAAAATCATTGAGAATCAAGTTGTTTCAACGCGTAAAGCTATCAACATGATGCGCCATTTATGCGATATGTCTGACAGTGAAATAGTCGATAAATTTTTAGTTGGTATCAAAAATCCATTGAGCAAGGAAGCTTTCCCTAAACGGCTACTTATACCCATAACAGAACAACAATTTTTAGAACAAACACAATCAATTTAAATGAGAGGTTAATCAAATGGAAACTGGAATTATTTTACGTGGCAAGTTACTAGGCGTTCGACCTACCGTTCGCAAATATACAAATGCTAACGGTGAAGAAAAGACAACTAACTTTACTGAAATAGGTATTGAAACATACGGAAGTGATGGTTACGGCGGTGTTAGACCGTTTGTAAATAACGTTCGTATATCAGCAGAAAAAGAAAAAGATTCTGCCTTTATGAAATCACTTAACGACAATCATTTTGCCATTGTTGAACTACCTGTTCAGTTAGGTAACTTTCAAAGTATCTATACCGATAGAAACGCCGTTTTATCTGTATTAGAACAATCAAAGGTTGCTTAACGCATGGTTCAAATAGTCGTTATTCATAACAAACCAATGAACATAACAGAGCGCGTTTTAGATAATGTGGCTTTTGAATGTACCTCATGTAACTGGGTTGGTTTTCCTGAATTTCTGGCTATTTTGAACGATTTTTCATGTTGCCCGATATGCCATGAATATGATGTACGGGTTAAAGATAAGTTACTGAGTATTACGTCATGAACGGATTTAAATTAACTCAATTTAGGGCGTTATATTTTTTAATCATTATCTTTCTTTTGCTCGTTATTTCGCAAACCGCAAATGCAGCATTTTGTGCAAGAGAACTTAACGATGGGACAGTGGGATTAACAAGCACTTCAGTAGAGCAATGTACTGGAATGATAATACTCACAAAGCCCGATTTTGAAGCATTAATTGGCGGGGCAAGCGCCTCGTCTGGAAATTTGGAAGTAACTCTCAATAAGCTTTTTGCTTTTGATGCAGAGTTATTTGCAATAGTTGAATTAGCGCTAATTATGGCTTTTTTAACGTCACACTTTGGCGGACGTATTGTTCGCTGGTTCGGTAAATCTTAATTTAAAATTATTCCTGAAGGGGAAATTATTATGTCTAAATTTGTAACGATTATTAAAAATGGTAAAGCGTGTGTTGTGGCAACGGCTGCTACTGCTCTTGTTTCTGGTGGTGCTTTTGCGGCTGATTATACAACTGAAATTGCATCGGCTTCGACTGAAGGTTCAGCAAACGTAACAGCGGTAATTTTAGCGGTTATCGGTATATCAATTCTTGGTTTTGGTGTTAACGCCTTAACGGGCTGGTTTAAAAAGTAATGGTGACAACTATATTTTTAGCTTGTGCGTTGTATTACGCAATGTTCGAGGGATTCACATCGGGTATTAGAGCCTCGTAATATAGTTGTTATCAAAATAGGGGGCTTTTTAAGCCTCCTTTTTTTTAAGGTTTTTCCTATGAAATCATTAATTTTTATTATTATCTTTTTTACCGCTTCATTTTCTAGTCATGCGGCTTTTAGTGTAAGAAGTGGTCTTCAACCTCAAATCCCTACAGGAGCAACTTGTACTGATTTTGAATCATGTGCAGGTTTATTTCATAACTTAGATGGTTATGTGTTAACGGGGGAATTTCAAATAAGTTATCCAGATTTAGTTAAAGCGACGTATCGTCGACCTAATGGAGATTTAAGGGTTTTCTCTGCTTCTTTTAATATATCTTCTGATTGTTATATGTCTTCAGAGATAGGTATGGTTTGTGGTTTAGATTGCAACTCTTCTGATTCTTGTCTTGCTTTTGCTTCTCAGGGATGCCCCTCTGGATATGTCAGTCAATTTGAGTTTACCAATGTTGCTAATTGGGTCCATTCCTGCGGTAGTTTTGAAGATACGGGGTCTATTCCTGATATCAGTCAGTTACCTGATGAAGCAATATTAACATCTACCTTGAAAGGTGATAGGGGGTTACAAGGACAAGCGGGTCAAGATGGTGCTGATGGAAAAGACGGTATTGATGGAATCGATGGTGAAGATGGAGAAAACGGTACTAATGGTATTGATGGTGTAAATGGGGCTGATGGTTTGAATGGTCTCAATGGCGCTAATGGAATAAATGGAAAAGACGGTGTTGATGGAACAAATGGAACCAATGGTGTTGATGGAACAGATGGAATAAATGGCACTAATGGAACAGATGGAAAAGACGGTAAAGATGGTGTTGTTGATCCCCTTGTTCTTCAACAAGTGCAGTCTAATGAAAATAACATTTCAGATTTATTTGATGATCTTTCTTTTTTAGACCAATCCATGAATATGGTTGTTAATGATGTGGTTCGTAACAATCAGGAGATAAGTTTATTAACTCAGGATAACACGTTACAGGACCAACAAATTTCAATGTTAGAGGTTGCTATACAGGCCGTTGATACTTCAGACGGTGTAGATGGGACAGATGGAATTGACGGAGTTGATGGAAAAGATGGTGTTGATGGCGTTGACGGAAAAGACGGTGTAGATGGGGCAGATGGAGAAGGTTGTTATACAACAACATCAACCAGTCACGTAACACAAGTTATTTGCGGTGAATCTAGTAGCTCGATTGAAAATGGCCGTGATGGTGTAGACGGTAAAGATGGGGCTGTTGGTGTTGATGGACAAGACGGCTCTGTGTTGAATCTGCAAGCGGTTGCTGACTCTATTAATGACGGTTTTGGTTATATTAAATCACCTTATAATTTTTCTTCGAGTGTTTCTAATTCTGAAGCTTATAACGGCTTCTTTACTGCTGAATCGATTTTAAACAATGATATAGCGGTCGGTAATTATAAAGAGCTTATTAAACGTGAAAACTCAACTTTTCATGACGTTATAAAAGGGAAATTTACGTTTAATGCTTCTTCTAGCGGTTATGAGTCTCGTAATCTTGATTTAGGTCAATGGGGGCAACATGACATTTCTATTTCGCGTATTACTCAACATTTTGGCGGACTCGCTAATATTATTTATTTTTTAGCGTCTTTAATGGCTTTAACGATAGTGCTGTCGGGGATTAAAGTATGAGATTAATCATTGTAGTTTGTTGTCTTTTTTCGTTTTCTGTATTGGCTCAAGAGGTTACAAGCGGCTCAGTTGATGGCCTGTCAGGCTTCTTTACGTTTGTCTCGAATATCCTTGCTGATATTAATAATTTTATCTTTGTAACAATACCTGAACTTATAAATAATTTTTTTGTTTGGGTGACTTCGTTTTACTTAAAACTTCAGTTTTTTGCTATGTATGAATCTTTGAAGTTCTCTCATGAGGTCGCGTTAACTTTTTTAAGCATGATAGATATTTCATCTTTTATTAATAGCGCGATTTCTGCATTGCCTCAGGATATGAAACAACTGGCCGTTGATTTACGATTTTTTGAAGCATTAACCTTAGTGGTTGAAGCTTGGGTTACACGACTTGTTTATACGGGGTTTAACTAATGGCGACTAAAATATTTCATGGTGCTCCAGGTTCTTATAAATCATCAACGGCCATGTGGTTTGAAATAGTACCGGCTTTACGTGCTGGCCGTGTTGTTGTTACCAATTTACAAGGTATAAAAACACTTGAGGTTATACAAAAGGAATTAGATGAGATTTTTCCTAATACCGCTAGATTATTACGTATCTCAATAGGTAATGATTTAGGCATGACGTTAATGCGTAATTTTTATCATTGGTTACCGATAGGGGCGTTAATTTTCTTAGATGAAATACAAGACATTTATCCAAACGATAAATCGTTCAAAGCATCAGATTATGATTATGTTCAGGAAGGGGCTTTTGATGAGCATTTGCCTAATGAATTTAAAGAAATATATCACCAAGAACAAAGGGCCATAAAAGGTTCTATTAACATTGAAGACTATCTTGATGATATAGGCGAATCCCTTTTTGATGAACGTGATTATTTACGTTATCCAAGAACATTACGCGAATGTTTTATGCGTCACCGTCATTACAACTGGGATATTTTAATCGCTACGCCTGATATTAAAGAGGTGTCTACGTTTGTTCGCTCTGTGTGCGAAGTGGCTTATGCGCATGTGAGTAAAGATGCAATGCCGTTACCGTACTTTAAACGACGACCGAGAATACTAGAGCATTCACCAAAATCTAACGGTATTACGGTTGGAAAAAACGATATAACTTCATATAAAAAGGTTCCTCTCGATGTCTTTAAACTTTATAAATCAACCGCAACTGGAAAAAGCACTAAGTCTGGCGCTGGTCAATCGCCTTTTACGAGTACTGTTATATTCGGCTTTATTGCTGTTCTCGCCGTTTTTGTTTATCTATTTTATTTTATACTCGATAAAACAAGCGCTGACGCTCCTAAAGAGACTCTTAAAAATTCATCTGTTCAAGAGGTCAAAGATAAGAAAGCGTTATCGAAAGTACCTGAGAGTCAAAAGCAAGTTGCTAAATCTGGTAAAGAAGTTCTTGATAAACGTGATTCTGTTTCTTTTCGTCATGATAGTTTTGAGACTATGTTTACGTCTAGCCGTTCTTTAATAAAGCATTTCGGTGTTACTTCTATTTATGTGAATGGCATTAGTACCGTTATATATGACCATAATAGGGTAGAGCGTGATTATGTATTTACCATGTATTCAGGTGAGCAACAATTTACGGTTGATTCTGATTTCTTTAAAAAGATGGGATATAAGATTTTTTATAAAAGTGAATGTCTCTTAGAGCTTCGGTACGAGTCTGTAAGTAACTATATTTTTTGTGAACCTAATAAGATTGAAACACATGATGATGGGCTTCAACAGACTGCTGCACCTAATGTAAGTTTGATTTAAATAATAAAGTCAAAGTAAACCAGCGCGAGAGCACTGAGGCGGAGGGCGAAGCCTGAGCAACGACAACGAAAGCGAGCAAGCGGTTTACCGTCTGCTCGTTTTTTTTATACCTATTAATAATATTAAATAGAGAACAATCGCAGCTTTAACGATTTCTCTTCGTCGTTAAAGAACGTTGTTGAACAAACGAAGTGCGTTAGTAAGTCTTTGATTTTAATAGGCCCCCGTTTAGTAATACGGGGGTAAAGGTTAAGGGGTGGGGAGAACTATTAGTTTAGATGGTTTGTTTCTTTTCACAGGTTCTAAATTAAGATATAAAAGTAAGTTATTGAACACAAAATATAAGTTTGATATGTTGCTTTAATTAAAAATTCATTGAGTGGATTTTTTCGCTTGTAGGAAACGAGAAATATTTCTCTTAATTTGCTGTTATGTTGCAAGGAGCTCATCTATGAGTTATATGATTAATATTGTATGTGCGTTAGGTGGAGCGTTATTTGGTTCATGGATTGGTCATAAATTTACTATAAGCTTCTTTAATTCTCGTACAAAAAAACAAAAGATAGCACTTTATGATGAAGTCCAGATTATTAACGAAGACTACATTAACTGGTTAAATATATTGATTGATGAATTTAATGAACCGTTGAAAGATAGTTATTCTGGAGCGCCATTTATACATACTAAACTATTAGATAATTTAGTAGTCGAACTCTCCAGCACTGATGAAATGTTAACTAAAAATCAAAGACGTTTACTTGTTGGTTTAAGTAATAAGAATCGAGCTTTAGCAGTTAAAGACAATGAACGAGATTTATGTATTAATGATTTGCGTACTAAAAGCGATCAACTTGACGATAGAGAACGATTTAGAGCAACTAAAAATATCGAGTTTTGGACTGCACATTTATTAAGAGAAGTAATTGAGATTATTTTTTATACGTCAAAGCTTAATGAAGAGAGTAATAATTTTATATTTGGAAAGTACGAGATTATCGAGCAGATAAAGGCAGTGTGCAAATATAGCAATCTAGACTTTGATGAGCAGTTTTGGCAAAAGGTTATTCAACGGATTTCAGCATAACAAACTGCTAAAAAAGGATCAAATACAGTTGGCTTTTTGTTTACTTATTTTTTGCCAACTTTATTTTTCCTGTTAAAAGGCTCGTTAGCTTTACTCATGAGGTTGTGGTTATGATAGGTAAGGATAAGTTTTCAAATTTGGAAGAAGCAATACGTATCATCAATGGCTTATCTCCTATAGAGCAAGCAATGAAGTCTTTTGAATCACAACAATCTTTAGTAGATAAAGCTTTAAGTATCACTAATGGCTTATCTCCTATTGAGCAAGCAATGAAGTCTTTTGAATCACAACAATCTTTAGTAGATAAAGCTTTAAGTATCACTAATGGCTTATCTCCTATTGAGCAAGCAATGAAGTCTTTTGAATCACAACAATCTTTAGTAGATAAAGCTTTAAGTATCACTAATGGTTTGTCTCCTATTGAGCAAGCAATGAAGTCTTTTGAATCACAACAATCTTTAGTAGAGAAAGCTTTAAGTATCACCAATGGTTCGTCTGCTATTGAGCAAGCAATGAAGTCTTTTGAATCACAACAATCTTTAGTAGAGAAAGCTTTAAGTATTACCAATGGTTCGTCTGCTATTGAGCAAGCAATGAAATTTTTTGACTCTCAAAAGCATTTAACAGAAAAAGCTATGTTAGTAATTTCAGGTTCTTCTTCTGTATTAGACGCTTTAGAAATATTACAGCAATCAAGTGTAATTAAACAAATATATCCTGAATTTTTAAATTGTGTAACTGGCTCTATTAATGAATCAAGTTTTACTGATTATTCGCCTCTAAATGAAGAAACTATAGAGTCTGATTTAAATGGTTTTTGCGAAGTAGTTAAGCAACTTCATCCAATTATCCAATTAATATTGATATTCTTTTTAGATGTGATTTTTTCTCAACTTAATAGTATTTCAGCGAATTTGTTAACACCTGTGGTAGAAGATTATTTATCTCAAAGTGATAAAACAAAAAGGGAAAATATTAAAAATATTAAGGTGTTGCCACGGAAAATATCTGATTTCGATACGAAAAGCCTTCGTTTTATTACTGGTAATAATGTTAGGTTAAGGGCTGGGGCATCGACCAGTTCAGTTATCTTGGATGAAATGGTTTTTGGTCAAGTTGTAACAATTCATTCTAAAAATAAAAACTGGATTGAGATCTCATATGAGTATGAGGATGGCTCATTCATGCAAGGTTGGGTATTTACTCGATATACTGAACGTTTTGTAAAGTAGTAATATTAACGAGCTGTTAAATAAGGATAAAATATAGTTATCTTTTTCTTTCAGCGCTAACTTTAGCTAATTTCTTATCAATAAATAAAAATCTAGTTTTTGATTTATCTGGATATTTTTTTCGAAACTTTTGAAGTTCTGAATACCACTTTCAAATTTTCCTTTATGTTTCCCATATTCCTTTTCATATTTTTCCTTTAGAACAATAGAAATCAGTATTTGCTCAACAGTTAAATTAATAAGAACAGTGCAATATGTTTGGTTATAATATTTTTTCTATATGTTGCAGGGTACTGATTGGGTACTAAAATAAAAAACCCTTTACAACCTATTGATTGTAAAGGGTATTGTGTGGTGGAGCGGGGGGGAATCGAACCCCCGTCCAAAAAACCTACATCCTCGGTACTACATGCTTAGTCGATTATTTATTTAACCAATTGGACGCCAATCGACAGGCTTCGTCATGGTGAGCTTAATACTATTTCGCGGTTCAGCCTTAAGCGTGCTTCCCTCGCTATCCTATTTGGGGTGACCATCGATCCTCTAAACAACAGGACAATTTTTGAGGCGATGGCTAGCCTAAGCGGCTAGTGCGAACGTTTCGTCGTTTGCAATTATAGTTTTGCGGCTTTTTACGAGGCCAACCGCCCCTCGGCATGCACCTTGGGTTTCGTGAATCTTGTCGAATCCTAGATCCGCCCCAAAGTTTTTATTAAAGTTTTCACTTTAATTTGTTCTACAACGTGCATTGTACAGCGCTTTCTTTATTTAAACAACGTGGTATTTTTTAACCAGTTAGCGCTCTAAATTTTTGTTTTTCATTAAACGGCTTTTATCAACAGCCCATTCTCTGTCTTTAATATCGGCACGTTTGTCGTGATCTTTTTTACCTTTACCTAGGAAAAATTCTAATTTAACCCAGCAGGCTTTCCAGTACATTGCTGTAGCTATAAGTGAGTAGCCATCGCGTTCTACGTAAGCGGTAACTTGTTCTAGCTCTCTGCGGTTTAGTAGTAATTTTCGGTCACGGTTTGGATCACATACTACGTGGCTAGATGCGGCATTGAGGGGCATTATTTCAGCACCAAGCAAATAGGCTTCGCCATTTTTAATATGTACGTAACAGTCTGATATGTTTACTTTACCACTTCGGATTGATTTTATTTCCCAACCCTGCAAGCTAATTCCTGCTTCAAACTTGTCGCTTAAAGTGTAGTTATGACGAGCTTTTTTGTTTTGTGCAATAGTATTGTTATTTGGTTTCTTTTTTTTTGCCATGTTAGTTCCATTCTTTTTGCCAAAATAGATAGCAAGCGGCGCCATTATACGGGGAATCTATAGTATTTAAACGGCTTATTTATCATTTTTCATATTAATGCGTTTTTTGTCGAGTTTTGTTATGATATCGCCCTTGAGAATTGGAGGGTAAATGCCAACTATAAGTCGTAGTGCCTTAGTAATGCACAGTGTTGAAGAGATGTACAAGCTCATTAATGATATTGTTTTGTATCCGCAGTTTTTACCTGACTGTAGCGATAGTAAAATTATTTCTCAAGATGAAACCTCAATGACGGCGTCGTTGCTTGTTTCAAAAGGTGGAATTAAAAAGTGGTTTACTACTAAGAATACGCTATTGAATAACTCAGAAGTTGTGATGGAATTAGTTGATGGGCCATTTAAAAAACTTACAGGTGGTTGGGTATTAACACCATTGTCGGAAGAAGCGTGTAAAATTGAGCTTGCTTTAGAATATGAGTTTTCAAGTAAGATTTTTGATTTGGCTTTTGGTAAGGTTTTTAATCAGTTAGCTAATAATATGGTTAAGTCTTTTACAAGCAGAGCAAATGAGGTTTATGGATAAAATGGAAGCTAATAGCACGTTAGATAATAAAATTACTATTGAAGTTGTGTACGGTACACCTACTAGTCAAAAGATTGTTGAAACGATTGTAGATGCCGAAACAACTATTGAAGAAGCGATTAAATCTTCAGGTATTATGGCTATTTATCCGGAAATTGATTTAGCGGTTAATAATGTTGGTATATGGAACAGAGCGGCTAAATTAACGGATAAGCTGGTTGATTTAGATAGAATTGAAATTTACAGACCTTTAATTGCTGATCCTAAAGAGGTAAGAAAGCGCCGAGCTGAAAAAGCTAAAGAAGAAGGTCGAGCGAATAAAATTACAGGCGGTAGAGTTAAGCCATTGTAATATAAATGAGTAAAAAAATTGTATTAAAAAAGGCTGATATTCAGCCTTTTTTATTGCCTTAACCCCTATTTTATTAGAATAATTGGGATGGCGTTAGTTACTTAGTTTTCTATTGGAGTGTTATATGATTCAGGTAGTTCGAAATCGCCTGAAGCTGAAACTAGATGACCATTTTCAAACACTACGGTGAATTGTTTTTTAACGTTATGTTTTTCACCTTTACCTGATTTTAAACGGTAAACATAGTGCCATGTGTCGTCGTGAAACGAGTCAACAATTACAGGACTACCTAAAACGAACTTAACTTGTTCTTTCGTCATATTTAATTGAAGTTTGTCGATGTCTTTTTGTACTAGATAATTACCTTGTGGCATATCTAATCTATAAACCCAACTCGAACAAGCACTAATTGATAAACATAAAATAAGGGTTAAAACGCGAAACAACATGTATTAAATTCTTCCTATTTAGAGGTAAGTGCAGATAATAACTAAGCTAAGCTTTATATACAAAGCTATTTTGATTTTATCTAACTTTTATACTTACTCAGCTTGTTTTTTAACCTTAACTGGCAAGTAGTTCTTGGGCATTTGCTAAGCTGGTATCTGTTATTTTATTACCAGCGAGTAAACGCGCAATTTCTTGGACTCGACCATTTTCAGAAAGTTCAGTTACGGTTGTTTCTGTTCTAGCTCCATCGGTTAACTTTGCAACAAACAGCTGTTGATGGCCTTTACTTGCTACTTGAGGTAAATGAGTTACACAAATAACTTGGGTGTTTTTAGCCAGCGTTTGTAATTTTGAACCTACCATAGATGCTGTTGGGCCACTTATGCCTACGTCTACTTCATCAAAAATGAGGGTAGGGGTTACAATTTTTTCAGCTAAAATAACTTGCATGGCTAAACTGATCCTTGAAAGTTCTCCGCCTGAGGCTACTTTGTCCATAGCTTCAAGAGGTTGCCCAGGGTTGATGCTAACTAAGAAAGACACGTCGTCGCTACCTGTAATGGATAGTTTTTCATTTTCAGAAGGTTGAATATTTGCCTTGAATTGACCATGAGGCATGTTAAGTTCTTGAATGTTAGCTGTTATTAATTTACTTAATTTTTGGGCTGATTTTATTCGTGATTTTGTGAGCGCATTAGATGCTTCAAAATAGTTTATTTTAGTTTTTTCTATTTCGTGGGCTATTTCTATTAATCTATTTTCATCTGAACTTATGTTTTTTAATTCTAGAGAAAGTTCAGCATGAAACTTAGCAAGATTTTCAGGTGCTATGTGATGCTTTTTAGCAAGTAGAATTGTTTGAGAATATCTTTCTTCAATCATTGCGTAAGTTTGGGGATCAAGCTCTAAATTATCGTAGTAGTGTTTTAATTCACTATTGGCATCTTCAATTTGAACAAGTGCTTCGTTAATTGTATTGGCGATGTTTGACAGTTTGTTATCTAATTTAGATAAGCTATTTAAGCTATCGCTTGTTTTTCTGAGTGAATCAACAATATTAAAATTATCGTCTTCAGATAGGGTTTGTATTGAGTATAGGGTATCGTTCAAAATATCTTGTGCGTTACTATGGCGTTTGTATTCAATTTCGAGGGATTCAAACTCACCATCTTGCAGTGAAAACTCATCTAGCTCTGTTACTTGATATTGTAATAAAAGTTGTTTGGCATCTCTCTGTAATTTAGTTTCATTTAATACCTCCAATTCGTTACTGAGCTTTTTGTAGTGATGAAAATAGTATTGAACATCGTTGAGTAAATGGCTGTGATTTGCGTAGCCGTCTAACATTTTGCGTTGTTCGGTACTTTTCATGATTAATTGGTGATCTTGTTGACCATGTATATTGATAAGTAAGCGGCCAATTTCTTTTAATTGAGTAAGAGGAACCTGACTACCATTAATATAGGCTTTAGAACGACCTTCTGCTGATACTACTCTACGCAGTATACATTCGCCTTCTTCGTTGATTAAATCGTGCTGACTTAACCATTTAAGTGCTTGTTTGTTTTTTGAAATATCAAACGTAGCGGCTAGTTCTGCTTTAGGTGTTTCAGGCCTTACTACGTTGGTTGTAGCTCTTTCTCCTAAACATAAACCAAGAGCATCAATAGCAATAGACTTACCAGCTCCTGTTTCACCTGTAATGGTTGTCATTCCATTTTGCCAGTCAATATCTAACGATTTTACAATGGCGAAATTTTGTATATTTAAGTGTAGTAACATAGTACGAATCAATAGTTAAAAATGATTAACTGTTAATTTATACAGTAACTGTTTTTTATGCAAGTATTGATTGAAAAATAGTTTGATTTTTTAGCTGTTGGTTATTTATGTATTAACGCATGCTATGTTTAAGGTATTAATTTAAATCATTAATGTATCATTTTTTATCGCTGTTTTGCTATTAACATTATAGTGGTTCAATTTTGTTCATTCTTATCATTAATTGTTTATCAGTAGGTTTTATATGGATCTTCATTAATAATGAGAGTTCTTGTTCAGGATTTTCTTGGTTGTAGCTATATTGAGCTAAATCAATTGAAATATTTATGTCAAAAGTCGTGAAAAACTATAAAAAATGTTACAAAAATAAGAAAATTTAAAAACTCCTAAGCTATGTAGTGAATGGTCGCTTATTAGACATTAGCTGAGGTTAGCTTTTGTGAAACCATGAGCATATTTAGGGAATATTATCCAATATTTTCTGCCACTTGTGGAGATGATTTAAGCTCATAGCTGACATTAATGTTCAAATTTTAACGTTGACTATGAGCTTTAATACATTAACTTTATAAGAGGTTCACTTCTTCAACTTTAATGATAATAAAGATGCTATCGCCACAAATAAACTTGATATCCATAAGCAGGCTTCTAGCCCGTAATTTTGATATACCCAACCTGAAAGCACAGTACCAATCAATCTCCCCATAGCATTAGCCATATAGTAGAAACCAACGTCAAGGGACACACCATCATTACCTGCATAACTTACAATTAGGTAGCTATGCAATGAAGAGTTAATAGCAAAAACAGCACCAAATATTAACAATCCTATAATGATTGAAGCTTGAATGTGAAAATTAAAGTGTAACGCTAAGGCTATCGTCGCAGGTATTACGGTTAGGTAGCTTGCCCACAAAAATGCAGATTTACCTGTTGGTACTTTTCCCTGATTTTTACCGGTAAAATAAGGCGCAAAGGATTGTACTATGCCATAGCCAATAACCCAGCTCGCCATAAATCCACCAACCCACCAATGATCCCAATTAAAGGTTACAGCTAAAAACACAGGTAATGCCACCACAAACCAAACATCCCTTGCGCCAAATAAAAACATTCGTGCCGCAGAAAGTAGGTTGATTGATGAACTTTTTGAGAAAATATCTTTAAATTTAGGTTTGTTTTTCGCTTTCCCTAAATCTTCTTTTAAAGTGATTAAACTAAATACCCATACAATGGCTAACAGTGCAGCCATTAAGATGATTGCCCCTTTAAACTCTAGTAAGGTTAATAGCAATCCACCTAAAAAGAACCCTACTCCTTTTAGTGCATTTTTAGAACCCGTAAGTATAGCAACCCACTGATAGAGCTTACTTTCAGCTCCTTCGGGCACGAGTAATTTTATAGAGCTTTTGGCACTCATTTTATTTAAATCTTTGGCAATACCCGATAACGCCTGTGCGATCATCACATAAATAACCGTTAACATTTCAGCAGGCACAGCTAACATACCAAGAGCGACTATCTGCATGGCCAAACCAATATTCATGGTTTTATTTAAGCCAAGTTTTGCACCTAACCAACCACCAACAAGGTTGGTAATTACACCAAATATTTCATAAAACAAAAACAGCATGGCAATATTTAAAGGGCTGTATCCTAATTGATGAAAATACAGCACTACCAGCATACGTAGCGCACCATCTGTTAAGGTAAAAGCCCAATAATTGCCTGTTATCACCAAGTATTGTTTAATCGCTGGAGGTAACGTTTTGAGTGATAAAAGCCCCATAAGAATTAACCTTTATCTGCCAAGCCAACCATACGTGCTAATTCTGCGGTTCTATTGGCATAACCCCATTCATTGTCATACCAAACATAAAGTTTTACTTGCGTATCATTTACGACCATTGTTGATAATGCATCAATGATGCTTGAACGTGGATCCGTTTTATAATCAATCGACACAAGTGGACGTTCCTCATATCCCATAATGTTTTTTAATTCACCTTGGGCTGCTTGTTTAAGTAATTTATTTACTTCTTCAACGCTTGTGTCACGTTCAACCTCAAAAACACAGTCAGTAATTGAAGCATTAGTTAAAGGAACTCGTATTGCATGACCATTTAATTTCCCTTTAAGTTCAGGGAAGATATGCGTAATTGCAGTAGCCGATCCTGTTGTTGTTGGTATTAAACTGATGCCACAAGAACGTGCTCTACGCAAATCTTTATGTGGTGCATCAATGATCGTTTGAGTATTGGTGATGTTATGAATGGTGGTCATTGAACCATGTTTAATGCCTATTTTTTCATGAATAACCTTAACTACTGGTGCTAAACAATTTGTGGTGCATGAAGCTGCAGTAACAATTGGATGAATAGCTTTATTGTAAAGGTTCTCATTAACTCCCATAACAATGTTCAATACACCTTCTTCTTTTACAGGAGCGGTAACCACCACACGCTTAACACCTTGGTCTAAGTAAGCCTGTAACAATGCTTTAGTTTTAATTTTTCCTGACGCTTCAATAACTACATCACAACCAGACCAATCAGTATCTTGAGTCGCTTTGTTGTGTGTACACGGTATTGCTTTACCATTAATAACGATTGAATCATTTTCATGAGTCACTTCATGGTGCCAACGGCCATGGACTGAATCAAACATCATTAAGTGTGCAAGTGTTTCAGCATTGCCTGCAGGATCATTAATGTGAACTATCTCAATATCATCCCAATCGAATGCTGCGCGCATTGATAAACGCCCCATACGGCCAAAGCCATTAATGCCAATTTTAATCGTCATAAGTGTGTCCTAAATATGTTGTTTAAATTTATAAATATGAATTAAAGTAATCGAGTTGAGCTGGATTTTTTAGAGCTTTAGGTCGTATTTTTTGAACTTCTTCAATAACCTTTTCACTAGGCCATCCAATCGCTAATAAAATCAGTCCAATCACTAAACCTGTTCTCCCAGAGCCACCTTTACAGTGGACTGCAATGGTGCCTTTGTTATTTATCACTTCTAATATGTTTGCCTTTGTGGCTGCCCATTCAGATTCAAAGGCTTGGCTTGGAGCGGCATCATCTAAAATAGGGAGTTGAACCCATGCAATGTCTTGTTTTTTACATTCTGTTGGTAAGGTGAGTGCATTGTTCTCTTCCATTTCATCATTAAACATCAAGGTAATAAGCATGCTTGTGCCTGCCTGTTTAAGTGTTGAAATAGATTGAGATAAATTAACTTCTTTCGTACCAGGGCAAGGGGTAAATATAAGTTGAGCACCGTTTTCAAGGGCTAAAATATCAAATGGATGTGTTGGCATAATATTTCCTAAAAATGAGTTTATATGGTTATGCTTTACTTAAACCAATGTTGCGTTCGATTAATAAAATAAACTAAAGAAAGCATAACAGGCACTTCAACAAGCACACCGACTACAGTGGCAAGTGCAGCTCCTGAATGTAAGCCGAAAAGTGATATAGCAACTGCAACAGCTAGTTCAAAAAAATTAGATGTACCTATTAAACATGCTGGTGCCGCAATGTTATGGGGTAGTTTCATCCATTTAGCTGCCACATAGGCAATAATAAAAATACCGTATGTTTGAAGCATTAATGGAATAGCAATTAAGCCAATGGTTTCAGGTTCAGAAATAATAGTATTTGCCTGAAAACCAAATAACAGAACTACTGTTGCTAACAAACCGATAACTGACCAAGGTTTTAATCTTGATAAAAGCTGATGTAATGACTTTTCACCGTGGCCATTATTCAATACTTTTCGAGTCAAAACGCCCGCAATTAAAGGCAGCAAAACATAAAGTACAACAGAGATTAGTAAGGTTTCCCAAGGTACTTGAATATCGCTCACGCCAAGCAATAATGCAGAGATAGGTGCAAAAGCAAAAATCATAATCACGTCATTTACTGATACTTGAATTAAGGTATAGTTCGGATCACCTTTAGTTAACTGTGACCATACAAACACCATAGCCGTACATGGGGCAACCCCTAATAAAATCATCCCTGCGATATATTCTTGAGCTGAAGCAGGATCAACTAAATCAGCAAAAAAGAAATTAAAGAACAACCAACCTAAACCGGCCATAGTAAAAGGCTTGATCAACCAGTTTATAACGATAGTTAACACAAGCCCTTTAGGGTTTTTACCCACATTTTTTATCGCTGAAAAGTCAATTTGTACCATCATGGGATAAATCATCACCCAAATAAAAACAGCGACGACAATATTTACATGTGCAATTTCAAAACCGGCAATTATTTGAAATGCATCAGGTTGCCATAAACCTAAAACCACCCCAAGCACAATGCTTAAGCCAACCCATACCGATAAATAACGTTCAAAAATTCCCATCATTAAATCCTTTATTCATTATTTATAGAAAACTTATTTACAGAAACTTGCTCGAGCAGGTCTATTTTGCATGCTAGCTAAACGCTCAAGCTCGTTACTGATCATGGGAATATTATTTTCTGTAGTTTGTGCAATAACTGACTTAGCCCATAGCGGAAGTTCAGGGGTAATACGATAAAACACCCATTGACCATGTTTTCTGTCGGTTATTACCTTAGCTTTCTTTAAAACAGCAAGGTTACGTGACATTTTAGGTTGGCTATCTTCATCCATCGCTTGCATTAGTTCGCAAACACAAAGCTCACCGTGGTAATGAGTTAACATTAATGTTTTCAGCCTAATTTCATCGGTTAGGCTTTTATAAAAAGAGAGGGGTTCAAAGCCATTAAGTTGATCATTTTCTGTGTGAACTAATGCTTCGGTAGCACCACTACTAATACTGATGTTTTTTTCTTCAACCAAAAGAAACATAGATAAGCGGTTATTAAGCTCATTTAATGTAGTAGAGAAAGGGTTACTGCCAAAGCGCTCTTTTGGATCGGGAAAATCCCATGCTAATTGCTTAACTGCATTGGGGTAGCTGCGACATTCATTATTAGCTTTGTCGCATAAAGTAATAACATAATCAAAAGCTTGACCTTCAAAGACACTCATATTTTTAGAAACTAAATTATTAGTATCTAAACCAAACTTCTCCAGTGCATTAATTGTACGAGGATCAACTATATCAGGCTGAGTACCAGCGCTATAAACATCATACTTATCACCCGCTTTATGTCTTAATATAGCTTCCGCCATTTGAGACCTAGCCGAGTTTCCAGTACATAGAAAAAGGACTTTTTGTTTACTTATTTTTTTCATGGTAATCAATAAAAATAAAATATACGAATAATTATATATATGAAAAACAATATATACAATACGGTTATTATATTTTACTAATTCATGAGGCTAGAAAAGAACGTTGAAATATTAGGTGGATTAATTTTAAGAAGTATTAGTAAATATTTTGTTAAATTTTCTTATAGGTTGAATTTCTTCTCGCGCGTCTAAAAAAGCTACACAAGTAAAAAGAAAGTTATGGTGATTATACATTAAATAATGTGAGACATGTCTTACATTGGCGTAGGACATAAAGCTTTTTTCTTAGGGGGATTTATTTGTGGTTTTTATTATCTTTATGATTTTGTTAGTTTATATTTGATTTGTTTTTTTAAAAAGTAAATGCTACTGAAGTTTTTTTAAAAGGGTATCTTCGAAAAGTAATTGATGAGCGTATCATTACCTATGTCAGGAGACACTCAGTCAGGAAGATTGATAAGTAGTAGGACTTACTGCAATGGAAGCTTAATAAAGTAGATAGACGGATCTAATGTAAAAGGATTTTTATATGGATATGTCGATATGCAGTAAAACATGGATGTAAGCATTAGGAAGATGCTAAAAATTTAATATTTAAGTAACTAAAGGGTAGTTGCTGCCATGGAAAGGTTTGAAGGACAACGAAAGATTCGTTTAAGGATTACTAAGGATAGTTATTAAGGATGATACAGGACCACTAATTGCAGGATGCAAAGGGAAGTAAGGTAAATACGGATGTGAGCATTAGGAATATGCTATAAACTTATTTGTGAGTAACTAAAGAGTAGTTACTGCCATGGAAAGGCTTGAAGGACAGCGAAAGATTCGTTTAAGGATTACTAAGGATAGTTATTAAGGATGATGCGGGACCACTAATTGCAGGACGCAATGAAAAAGCTAGTAAGAATGCGATTCATATGAATCGCATTTTTTTTGTCTGAAATTTGGGTATTAATGAATTTTGTAAGGGGGCATATTAACGCCATCAACTTTGTAGCCTCTAAGTTGCATTTCACCTAGGTATGACGATTCGCCATCACCACTAAACTCAAATTCAAAAACACTTACCCAATGTGGGCCATGTCTTTTATCAAAGCTTATTCGGCTTGATTTTCTTGCAAGTGATATGAATTGTAAATTTTCGGTATTGCAGTAGGTATTTATATGACTACGAGCGTATTCTGATATTTTTCGTAAATAAATAAAATACCAAAAAATAAGGCAGACAATCAGTAAGTAATATATGTTTTCCAATATTGTTACCTTTTATTTGTAGTTTGAAAAATATGGCCGATAGCGAGTGACAACGCTTCACTTCTTTGTGGTGCTCTCATTACTTCAAATATTTGGGGGCGTATAGAGGGAATAGCAATAAGATCTTTAAATATTTCTACAAATAATGGTAAATCATCTTTTTTAGCGATAGCTTCTAATAAATTTAATAGGGTGTTTGTATCTTCTAAAACATCCCATAAACGACCTGAAAATAAGATAATGTTGTTTGTTGATAGTATTTTTGCTTCTTCTAACTGCGCAGTTAAATATTGAATAACTAATGGGTGTTTACTTGAGCTGGCTAAACTTCTTAGTAAATTATGTTGTGTGTTTTCACTTGTATGAGTTTGTTGTAGTTGATTTAAAATGGCTTGTATTACAACTAATGGTAGTTTTTGGTTCTCTAGAGCAATACATAAAGGGGTTAAAACAGCTTCAGGTAAAAACTCAATAGCTTGAGCAAGTTTGTCAGCATTATTCGTTTCATTAATTTTGGCTGCAAAGTCGTTGATACCTTGCACACCTATATTCTGCCAATTATCCCAGCCTAAATCACCCGATATATATTGAGTAAATAATGGGTAGTGTTCACTCATTTCTCGCTTTAATTTAGTATTGATTATGCTATTTAACGCAGCTAATTTATATTGAGCTGGTGTAAAGTGATACGGGTTGTTTTTGAGTAACTCTTCCTGCTTTTCTGATGGTGTATCAGTAATGTTATTACCTAAAGCTTCAATAATAATAGCGATGTAATGGTTTCTGGCTCCTTGATTTAATAAACCTCTTTCATCAAGTGGTAACTTTATAAACCATAAAAAAGGTTGTGTTGATTCTTTTTGCCAAAAAACTACCGCTAAACAAGCATGTGATTGTGTAGGATAGGGATAAGGTAGCTGATTTAACTCTATTTTATTAAAGGTATCTTTAGATATTTTATCTATTTTTCTGCCTACATCGTAAACTCTAAATTGAGAACCGGATAAAGCGAGTAATTCTGAAATGGAAGAAATAGTAGTCATAGTTAAAATATGTATCGAATAATAAGCGCATTATAGAGATAATAGAAAGTGAACTCCACGATAAAAACTTTAGACGTACAAATTTAGATGCCTTTAGTCGCTAAGTTTTATTATCTACCTGATAAAATTCCCTTAGCATCTTGATTGGTAACGGGTATATATCTTTATTAAATAGCTTTTGAGTTGTGATAAATAAGAATGACTGAATTATTAGAAAATCACGAAGAAGATCTTGAAAAACCTGTATTAAAAATCCTTTACCAAGATGAGTTTTTAGTTGCGGTAGATAAGCCTTCTGGGCTTTTTGTACATCGTAGTTATATGAATAAAGACGAAATTTATTTTGCTTTGCAGTTGGTTAGAGATCAAATAGGGCAATACGTTTATCCTCTACATCGATTAGATAGACCAACATCAGGAGTTTTACTTTTTGGCTTGAGCGAAGAGGTTGCTCGTTTAATGGGGCAAGCATTTACCAATAAAACTATTCAAAAAACCTATTATGCGTTAACTCGTGGACATTTATTGGGTGAAGGATTAGTTGATTATCCTTTAAAAGAAAAGCTTGATAAAATTGGTGATAAGTATGTAGATCCTAATAAGGAGGCGCAAGAAGCACAAACGTATTTTGAATCGTTAGGTACAGCAACTTTAAATGAAACCGTAGGTAAATACGATTCAGTAAGATATTCCGTTGTTAAGTTAAAACCTGTAACAGGGAGAAGACACCAAATAAGGCGTCATTTAGCACATTTACGCCATCCTATTATTGGCGATATAAATTATGGCGACAATAAACAGAATCCATTTTTTAATGAGTATTTTGGTTTTAAGCGTTTAATGTTGCATGCTAAAAAGCTTAATTTTACTCATCCTATAACGCAAGAGCCTATAGAAATACAGGCTGACTTTGATGAGCAATGGAAAGGTGTATTTGAGCAACTATCGCTTAATGTAGCTGAATTAACCGATTGAGATTAAATTGGGAGTAGGTGTTGCTGGCTGTTAAGCCTTAAGGTAGTCCAGATAAGCCTGAAGTAGGCTTATTTATATTTCGTTTGATTTTAGAAGACTAGGACCTTGTATGGAAACCGCATTATTATCATTATCGATAAGTGCGCTGTAAATGTTTTGAGGTTCTGAGTTATCTATAAATTTAGGTCCTTTAATACTTACTGCGTTAACAAACATATTACTGTAATGAGTTTCTCGCTGTTGGGCAAAAGCTAACATCATTTGTTGATCTGCTGTTATGGGTCTATTGATTAATGACATCAGTAAGTAATGGTCAGATACCGCGGCTTTTTTTACAAACTTCATTTCTTTAGGTGTTGAATTACACGCGGTAATTAATAAACCTAGAATAACTGCAATAACAACATTTTTTATTTTCATGACAACAACCTAAATTAAAATCTACTTAATCTTATGATTAGGTATATCAAGTGCTGTGCCATGTTTTTAATGGATTGAATTTAAAGGAAAATATGAGAGGTTGTTGGTGTTTAATAAAGTGTTAATGTGCTGTTAACTGTTTGGGGTCAAAAAAATGACGGATATAATAATACTGCCCTAAATAAGAAATAAAAAAGCAGCGCTTATACCGCTGCTTTATTGATTTTACGTTACTATTCAATTAATCGATAGAACGTAATAAATCATTTAAACCTGTTTTACCTAATGTTTTAGCATCAACTTTTTTAACAATTACTGCACAGTATAAGCTGTAAGTTCCACATTTAGATGGCATGTTACCTGAAACTACCACAGAACCCGCAGGAACACGGCCATAAGTTACTTCGCCTGTTTCACGATCTAAAATTTTAGTTGATTGGCCAATATAAACGCCCATTGAAATAACTGAACCTTTTTCTACTATTACGCCTTCAACTATTTCTGAACGAGCACCAATAAAACAGTCGTCTTCAATAATTGTAGGGCCGGCTTGTAATGGTTCTAATACTCCACCAATACCAACGCCGCCAGATAGATGAACATTTTTACCTATTTGTGCACATGAACCAACCGTTGCCCATGTATCAACCATGGTTCCTTCGTCAACGAAAGCACCAATGTTAACGAATGAAGGCATTACTACAACATTTTTACCTATGTAACTACCGGTACGTACTGAAGCGCCAGGTACTACGCGAACGCCATCGGCTTTAAATTCTGCGTTACCGTATTCTGAGTATTTCATTGGTACTTTGTCGTAAAATTTGCTTTCAGCGCCGTCTAACGTTTCGTTATCCCAAATACGGAAAGATAAAAGTACTGCTTTTTTAAGCCATTGGTGAACGATCCACTCACCATCAATTTTTTCAGCAACACGAGCCGAACCGTTATTTAAAGCATCTAAAGCATCTAATACGGCTTTTTTTACTTCTGGTGTTACTGTTGAAGGGGTGATTTCAGCACGATTTTCAAATGCTTGTTCAATGATAGTTTGTAATTCAGACATTATATTTCCTAATGTTTTTTTTAAGGTGAATTTGGTATAGAGGTTTTGTCGCACAACATAAGCGTAAGTGCTTCTTGTTCTTCTAGAGTAAGTGCTTGTTTGTATTTGTTTGATAAAGTAAAAACATCTTCTGCTTTTTCACCAAACGTTGTTATTTTGGCCGAATGTATTTGCACTTCACATTGTTGAAATACATCAGCGATATTTGCTAGTAAACCAGGAGTATCTAACACAATAATTTCTAACATTGTGGTGTTTTTAGTTTTTGTTTCAATGAAATTAACCTGGGTGGGTATATTAAATTGTTTGAAACGTTTTACCAATGGTTTAGGCTTTATTAAACATTGAGATTCTGACAATACATTAGTTAGTGCTTCTTCAATTACACGGGTTCTATTAATATCATCAATAGGTTTACCTTGATGATCAAGTATAACAAAGGTATTTGCAGTATAACCTTTGTTACTCGTGATTATTTTTGCATCATGAATCGATAATTGTTTTGAGCCTAAAAGAGACACAATATTATAAAAGATATTGGATTGTTCTTTAGTGTAAACAAAAACTTCTGTTCCCCCCCTATAAGGAGTAGGGTTAATAATAACTAATGGTTTTTTTCTATCGTGCTTAAGTATATGTTTAGTGTGCCATGCTATTTGCGCAGGTGCATAACGTAAAAAATAATCAGCTTTAAATTCTTTCCAAACCTTAGCTGTTTGTTCTTCGGTTACATTCTGAGTTAATAGTAATTCTGTTGCTAGTTGCTGGTTTTCTCTGATTTTAGCACGCAAATCAACAGGTTTTTCTAAACCTCTTAAAAAGGCGCGCTTGGTATTATAATACAACTCTTCTAATAAGTTAGATTTCCAATTGTTCCATAAGCTTTCATTAGTTGCTCTCATATCGGCAACTGTTAAACAATATAAGTAATCTAGATGAGCTTCATCTCTAATAATATCGGCAAACTCTTTAATAACGTTTGGATCTGATATATCTCTGCGCTGTGCCGTAACTGACATTAATAAATGATGTTTAACCAACCAAGAAATTAAACGCCCGTCGTGATCGCTTAATTGGTGTAATTTAGCAAATGCTAATGCGTCTATAGCGCCTAGTTTTGCATGATCACCACCTCGACCTTTTGCTATATCGTGGAATATACCAGCGATATATAACAGCTCAGGCTTGCGAACTCGTTGAACTATTTTACTACATAGTGGAAATTCATGATTATGTTCTTTTTGACTAAATCGATATAAGTTTTTAATTAAACGATAGCTATGTTCATCAACAGAGTAGGCATGGAATAAATCAAACTGCATTTGGCCTACAATATTACGCCATTCTGGTAAATAAGCGGCTAATATTGAATGTCTGTGCATTAATGTAAAGGCTAAACCTAGACCTTTTGGGTGTTTCATTAATTGTATGAAAGTTTTTCTACAGCCTGCGTAGTCCATCATGCCCGATACTAAACGACGTCGAGCATTTCTCATTAAACGAAGTGTATTAGGGTGTAAATCAGTAATTTCATCATGTTCTGCTATTAATAAGAACATTTCCATAATTTTAACTGAGCGTGTAAAAATACGCTTGTTAGTAACTTTAATTTGACCGTCAACAATAATAAAGTCATCATTAATCGGTGTTACTTTTTTGTATTTTTTATCGTTGATAATGGCGTATTCAAAATGTTGGAGTAACATTTTGTTTAATTCAGCAACACGGCCAATAATTCTGAAGAAGCGTTTCATCATTCTTTCAACAGCGAGTTTTCCGCCATCACCAAAACCTAGTAGTTCGGCTACACTTGCTTGATGATCAAATAACAACCTGTTTTCGCTTCTGCCAGCCACAAAGTGAAGGGCACAACGCATGCGCCATAAGTAATCTTGACACTCTACAAGTTCGAAATATTCATTACTAGTGAGGTATTTATGCTCTACTAGCTCTTCTAGTGAGTCGGCAACAAAGTGACGTTTTGCTACCCAACCTATGGTTTGAATATCTCTTAATCCACCCGGATTAGCTTTTAGGTTGGGTTCAAGTGTATATGAAGCGCCATGATATTGTTGATGTCTATTGTATTGCTCATCTCGCTTTGCAATAAAAAATTTCTTAGAGGTCCAAAATACGTCTTGATTGAGTAAGGGTTGTAATTGTTCAGTTAATGCTTCGTTACCACAAACTTGACGCATTTCCATTAAGTTAGTTGCTATGGTTACGTCATTTACTGCTTGCTTTAAGCATTCTTTAACACTTCGTACGCTATGGCCAATATCAAGTTTTACATCCCATAATTGAGTAATAAAAGTTGAAATTTTATCTTCAAGCTCTTTATCTGTTTTTTCTTGAGTTAATATTAATATATCTACATCAGAATATGGGTGTAATTCAGCTCTACCATACCCACCAACAGCTAATAGGCTAATTTGGTACTCATCAAGTTCATGCTGACACCATAATTTTGTCAGGATGTTATCAACAAATTCAGCTCTTGCATTCACTATGGCGGTGATGTCTTCATCCGGAAATATTTCTCTTTGCCATTCATGAAAAGCTTTACCTAGTTGGCAGATTTCAGCACTCGATATGAAAGGGGCACTTATTGCTAACGGTTCAATAAATTGACAAGGAAGAGTAGACTCAGTATTCACTTTTTTCTTCTTATAGTAATTAATTAACTTAGAAAACATGATTAAATTGAACGCTAGTTGTGTAAAACCTTAGCTAGAGTTTCTTCCTTTCTTAAGGTGAGAATTTCACAACCTGTTTTGGTGACCACAATAGTGTGTTCCCATTGTGCCGATTTTTTACCGTCAATAGTATAAACCGTCCAGTTGTCTTCTTTATCTAAAAGGGTATTTGCTCGACCTAAGTTGATCATAGGCTCGATAGTAAAACACATGCCTTCTTCCATTTTTGTTTTATCATTATTTTTATAATGAACAATTTGAGGCTCTTCATGAAAAACTTGGCCAATACCATGTCCGCAGTATTCTTTAACAATAGAATAGCGACCTGATTTTTTAATAAACTTTTGAATCGCTGTACCTATTTCACCAAAAGTTACTCCAGGTTTTACTTTTTTAAGACCAACATAAAGGGCTTCTTGAGTAATGCGGCACAAGCGATTATCTTCTGGTGTTACATTGCCAATAAGAAACATTTTACTGGTATCGCCATGAAACCCATCTTTAATTACAGTGATGTCTATATTAAGAATATCGCCATCTTGTAATTTCGTGTCATTAGGGATGCCATGACATACTACGTGGTTTACTGATGTACAAATTGATTTAGGAAATCCGTGGTAATTTAAAGGCGCAGAAATGGCATTTTGTACTTTATCGGTATATTCAGCACAAATAGTATTCAATTCGTCAGTTGTTATACCCGCTTTTACGTGCGGTTCTATCATTTCTAGTACATCTGCAGCTAGTTGACCTGCAATACGCATTTTCTCTATTTCTTCCTGACTTTTTATATTGATTCCCATTAATGCCTCATTAATTCTTTGATGGTGTATTACTATTTAAAAATATAAATACTGATTAAAAGTTAATGCTAACTTTTAGGTTAACTATTTTGCCTAACTGCTTATATGATGTCTATCTGGATTTTTTGCTTTAACTAATTGTTTAGCTCAAGTTCTATGGCTTCTACAATAGCTTTGGGGTGTTTTAGGTATAGATTATGGTTTAATAGTATAAGCTTTTCATCAATTGCAAGTAATAGTGCGGGTATAGCTTTTGTACCCATAATATCTTGTAGTTCTTCAAGACTGCTTAATAATATTTCTGCATCTTTTGTGAATTTTTCTAATGTAAACACTTTGTTCGGTGGTGAAAGTTTAAATTCAGCGACAATATCACTAATATCATCAAATGAACGTAATTCGTTTGCTTGTTCAAAGTGAGCTTTAAATAAAGCATTTAATACTTCTAATCCTACTTGCGGAACTTTGTTTGAAACCCAAGACATCACGTTAGCGGTTAAAGTTGAGTCTTTAGCTTGCTTTAGTTGTGCTATGTAAGCATTACTAAATGTGGTTGAACTATCATCTTCAATCGTTTCAATAGTTTTTTTTGAAATATTTTCATCACCTTCATAACGAGCACAATGTAATAAGTTAAGCGTAAACTCAGGATGCGCAGCGACAATTTCATTCACCAAGGGAAGTGTTACATAGCTCCAAGGGCAGTGTGTATCGTAAATATAAAATAATTGTACAGACATAATTGTTTTCGATTGGTTATTTTGAGCTAATTTTAACGCGCAATGATCCATTAGCATAGAATATTCTTAAGCTCATCAAAAAATGATTATTGAATAAGATTATTTGCTCTAATTCCTAGTAAAAAGTGCGCCGTTATGGTATAAAGTGCGCCGCTAATAATTTGCATGGTGTTTACCATGATTTATTAAGCATTACTGAATTAACACTTAATGTTAGTTTTAAATATAAACTCACATACATCTAACAAAGATATACTGGGGTGCTCAGCTTAATCATTTTGAATGAATAAGCAATTAAAGAGTCTTGTATATTGGGTGTATGAACGCTTAACCCTCAAAGGAAAAAACATGCCAAACGTTTCAATGCGCGATATGCTTAAAGCAGGTGTACATTTCGGTCACAAAACTCGTTACTGGAATCCAAAAATGAAAAACTACATTTTTGGTGCTCGCGATAAAGTTCATATCATCAACTTAGAACAAACTGTACCTATGTTTAATGAAGCTCTTGCTTTTATTAACAACGTTTCATCTAAAAAAGGTAAAGTTTTATTTGTTGGTACTAAACGTGCTGCAAGCGATGCAATCAAAGATGCTGCGATCAAATGTGATCAATTTTACGTTAACCACCGCTGGTTAGGTGGTATGTTGACTAACTGGAAAACAGTTCGTCAATCTATCAAACGTTTAAAAGATTTAGAAGCTCAAAGCTCTGACGGTACTTTTGAAGCACTTACTAAAAAAGAAGCTTTAATGCGTACTCGTGAAATGGAAAAGCTTGAAAAAAGCCTTGGTGGTATTAAAAACATGGGTGGTTTACCTGATGTTTTATTCATCATCGATGCTGATCATGAGCATATTTCTATTAAAGAAGCTAACAACTTAGGTATTCCAGTAATCGCTGTAGTTGATACAAACTCTAATCCAGACGGTGTTGATTACATTGTACCTGGTAACGATGATGCGATTCGTGCTGTGACTTTATACTTAGATTCTGCTGCAAATGCAGTATTAGAAGGTCGTGAGAAGAATATCGTTGTTCAAGCTGAAAAAGACGGTTTTGTTGAAGCTGAATAATTAGCTCTTAACGTTTCTTTCATGTGGCGGTAATAGAGTTTCTTTATTATCGCCAACTTATTTAATACTTATGCCCAAACTGTATGGAGTGTTTATCTTAAAGGTAAGCAATCTCTTGTAACGGGGATAACTAAAAATTAGGAATTAACTCATGCAAATTACTGCTGCAATGGTTAAAGAATTACGTGAACGCACAGCTGCGGGCATGATGGATTGTAAAAAAGCTTTACAAGAAGCTGAAGGTGACATGGAACTTGCGATTGAGAATATGCGTAAGAACGGTCAAGCTAAAGCTGCTAAAAAAGCAGGTAACATCGCTGCTGAAGGTCAAATCATCATTAAAGATGGCGTATTAGTTGAAGTTAACTGTCAAACTGATTTCGTAGCAAAAGATGATAACTTTTTAGCATTTGCTAACAAAGTTGCTGATGCTGCTGCTGCTTCAAAAGTAACAATTGAAGAACTTCAAGCACAGTTCGAAGAAGAGCGTATTGCTTTAGTAACTAAAATTGGTGAAAACATCAATGTTCGTCGTGTTGCTTATGTTGAAGGTACTACTTTAGCTACTTATAAACATGGCGCTACAATTGGTGTTGTTGTTGCTGGTGAAGGTGATGTTGAATCACTTAAGCACATTGCTATGCATGTTGCTGCTAGTAAGCCTGAATTTATCAACCCTGAAGATGTACCTGCAGATGTTGTTGAAAAAGAAAAAGCTATCCAAATCGAAATTGCGATGAATGAAGGTAAACCTCAAGAAATCGCTGAGAAAATGGTTAATGGTCGTATGAAGAAATTTACAGGTGAAGTTTCTTTAACGGGTCAAGCTTTTATTATGGAGCCTAAGAAAACTGTAGGTGAAATATTAAAAGAGAAAGGCTTAACTATTTCTAACTTCGTACGTTTAGAAGTTGGTGAAGGTATCGAGAAGAAAGAAGAAGATTTTGCTGCTGAAGTTGAAGCACAAATTGCTGCTGCAAAAGCTTAATTTTTAAAAAAATTGATGTTTAATTAATTTTTGATGGTGTTATTTTGTAAATAGACTTTCGATAGTTAGCTAAACGTACTAGAATAGCCGCGACCAAATTTGGTCTCGGCTATTTTTTTATCTTCAGAAAAGTACAGGAATGTTTGTTATATGAGCGTGAACCCCAAACCTACATATCGTCGTATATTATTAAAACTTAGCGGTGAAGCCTTAATGGGCTCAGAGGGATTCGGTATTGATCCGAAAATCTTAGATCGCATGGCTCAAGAAATTAAAGAACTCATTGAAATGGGGATTCAAGTTGGCTTAGTTATCGGTGGTGGTAACTTATTCCGTGGTAAAGGATTAGCCGACGCAGGAATGAATCGAGTAGTGGGCGACCAAATGGGGATGCTAGCTACTGTAATGAATGGTTTAGCGATGCGTGATGCATTACACCGTGCATTTGTTAATACACGACTCATGTCGGCAATTGATCTTGCTGGCGTATGTGACCGTTATAACTGGGCTGAAGCGATTAGTTTATTAAAATCTGGTAGAGTGGTTATTTTTAGCGCTGGTACTGGTAACCCTTTCTTTACAACTGATTCAGCGGCTTGCTTACGTGGTATTGAAATTGAAGCGGATGTTGTTTTAAAAGCAACTAAAGTTGATGGTATTTATTCTGAAGATCCTGTAAAAAATCCTGATGCAACACTTTATAAGCATTTAACTTATGCAGAAGTACTCGATAAAGAGTTACAAGTTATGGATCTCGCTGCATTCACATTAGCACGTGATCATAGTATGCCTATTCGAGTATTTAATATGAATAAGCCGGGTTCACTTAAATCTGTTATTTTAGGTGAAGATGAAGGTACGATTATCGACCACGCAAAGAATTTAGATTAGTTTTAAGGAATATCAACGTGATTAATGAAATAAAACAAGATGCCCAAGAGCGCATGGGTAAAAGTATTGAAGCGTTAAAAAGTAGTTTAGCTAAAATAAGAACAGGCCGAGCTCATGCATCTTTACTTGATAATATTTCTGTAGATTACTACGGAATGGAAACACCTTTAAATCAAGTAGGTAATATTTCTGTTCCAGATGCTAGAAATCTTGCTATTACTGTTTTTGATAAAGGTATGATTGCTGCAGTTGAAAAAGCAATATTAAAGTCTGATTTAGGCTTAAATCCTCAATCAAACGGCACACTTATTCGTATTCCTCTTCCTCCATTAACGGAAGAGCGTCGTAAAGATTTAGTTAAAGTGGTTCGTGGTGAAGCCGAAGGTGGTAAAGTTGCTATTCGTAATATTCGTCGTGATGCGAACTCTGATTACAAGAGTCTTTTAAAAGATAAAGAAATCAGTGAAGACGAACATCATCAAGCTGAAGATGAGATCCAAAAGATCACCGATACATATATTAAGCAAGTTGATGAAATTTTGACCGCTAAAGAAGCGGAATTAATGGAAATTTAAATTTTTAATTGCTTATTAATAAACGCCGTAGATAATACCTGTTGGTAAATTTCTACGGCTTTTTTATATCGTAGAATAAGTTATACCAAACGCATTAATGAATTGACCTATTTTAGATGAGTATAAATGCTCAATGGGTTATTGCATTGGTATTATGTCAAACGGGTTAGGAAATTAGCTCTATTGGTATTAAAAGGTTAAAAGAGTAAATGTCAGAAGTTAGTCGAAAAATTCCACAGCATGTCGCTATTATTATGGATGGTAATGGACGTTGGGCTCAATCGCGTTCAAAAAATAGAGTTGCTGGACACAAAGCTGGCGTGGAAACTGTTCGTTCTTCGGTGACATCCGCAAGAAAGTTAGGTGTTAAGGCATTAACGCTTTTTGCGTTTAGTAGTGAAAATTGGTTGCGTCCTGAATCTGAAGTTAGTGTTTTGATGGAACTGTTTATGTTTGTACTGACTCGTGAAGTTAAGAGACTACATAAAAATGGTATTCGTTTTCAAATTATTGGTGATGTAACTCGTTTTTCAGATAAATTACAGAAAAAAATTAAAGTATCTGAAGAATTAACAAAAAACAACACGGATATGGTGCTATCTATTGCAGCTAATTATGGCGGGCGATGGGATATTACACAGGCAACAAAGTGTATTGCAGAAAAAGTACAAAATAAAGAATTAGCGTTAAACGATATAACAGAACAAGTTATGAATGAGCATATATCGTTAAATAACTTACCCGATTTAGATTTATTAATTCGCACCGGTGGTGATTATAGAATTAGTAATTTTTTATTATGGCAAGCTGCTTATGCTGAGTTTTATTTTACTGATATATTATGGCCTGACTTTGATAGCGAGGCTTTTGAAGAAGCTATTTATTCTTTTGATAAAAGAGAAAGGCGATTTGGTTTAACTGGCGAACAAACAAAAAATATTACCCAATAGGGAAATTAGCGATAAATATTGCTTATTAAAGCATATATTTATTTTTGTTAGTGTAATAAAGTGATTTTTAAAGCTTAATTTGTCGTAATAATTACAACAAAAAAAGCAAATAATAAGAATAAAAAATAACTTTAAAAAAAAAGGGTAAAATTTGTTAAAACATAGAATTATTACTGCACTTGTATTAGCTCCTGCAACTATAGCGAGCATTTTTTATTTACCCTTACCGTATTTTTCAGCACTAATGTTAGCTGTTATGGGAATAGGTGCTTGGGAATGGGGTCCTTTAATGGGCTTTGCAAACATAAGACGACGCTTAGCTTTTGTTATTGTTACCAGTATTTTAATCGCAACTCTTTGGTATTATTTTCCTTTATTAGAGTTATGGATAACCTCATCAAACCTTCAAAAGCCCATTATCTATATATTATGGCTTGCTGTTGCTTGGTGGTTATTATCAGCTACATTAACTTTTCTTTATCCTAGATACAGTAAATTTTGGTCTAGTCATCGTTCAATTAGAGGTGTTTTTGGTTGGTTAACGTTAGTTCCAACATGGCTTGCCTTTATTGTTATACGAAGTAGTGAATATCAAACGGATAGTTATCATGGTGCACAATTAATCATGTTCTTGTTTCTTATGGTGTGGAGTGCAGATATTGGCGCTTATTTTGTAGGTAAAGCGTTTGGTAAAAATAAGTTAATGCCTAATGTTAGTCCCGGAAAAACAATGGAAGGTTTTATTGGTGGTGTTATTGTTGCTTGTGTTTTAGTTACAATTGCTGGTGTTTCAATGAATTGGCAATCAGAACAGTTTTACTTGGTTATTCCTATTACGATATTAATTACAACGGTTTCTGTTTTAGGTGATTTGAATGAAAGTATGTTTAAAAGGCAAGCAGGTATAAAAGACAGCGGTTCAATCTTACCTGGTCACGGTGGAATTTTAGATAGGATTGATAGCTTAACGGCTACGGCTCCTATATATGCCTTATGTTACGCGTTAATAGGCTGGTAGTTAGTGTCTGATATAAAAAATGTTGTACGTCGCTTATGTATTTTAGGTGCGACAGGATCAATTGGTTTGAGTACGTTAGATGTGGTTCGCAGACACCCTAATAAATTTGATGTAGTAAGTTTATCTGCTTATTCAAATGTAGATGTATTACTAGCACAATGTGTAGAGTTTTTACCTGAATCTGTTGTTATGGTTTCAGAACCTCATGCGAAACAGTTAAAGAAACTTTTGGTTGAACAAGGCTTAGAAAGTATTCTTGTCCATTCAGGGGCTGCAGCACTAGAAGAAATTTCTAAAGAAGTAAGTACCGACACAGTAATGGCTGCTATTGTTGGCGCTTCAGGTTTAATGCCTACTATGGCTGCTGTTAATGCAGGAAAGCGTGTATTACTCGCAAATAAAGAAGCCTTAGTGACTTCAGGAGCTATTTTTATTGAGGCTGTAAAAGCGAGTGGCGCCCAACTGATCCCCATCGACAGTGAACACAATGCTATTTTTCAGTGTTTACCCATAGAAGCTCAAAATACTCCAGGTTATTGTGATCTAGCCTCAAACGGTGTCAGTAAAATTTTACTAACAGGTTCAGGTGGACCTTTTAGAACATATAATGTTGAACAATTAGAGAGCGTTACTGTAGAAGAAGCTTGTGCTCATCCTAATTGGGATATGGGACAAAAAATATCTGTAGACTCTGCCACTATGATGAATAAGGGTTTAGAACTTATTGAAGCCAAATGGTTATTTAATGTTGAGCCTGAAGATATTCAAATTGTTTTACATCCTCAAAGTACTATTCATTCAATGGTGCAATATAAAGATGGTTCTGTTCTTGCTCAGATGGGTAATCCTGATATGAGAACACCTATTGCGCATGCTTTATCTTTTCCTGAGCGCATAGAATCTGGCGTTGAACCTCTTGATTTCTTTAGTACTCCGTCATTTGATTTTCAGCCAGTAGATTTTGTTAAATACCCAAACCTAAAATTAGCTATTGAGGCTTGTAAGAATGGCCAAGGAGCATGTACAGCACTTAATGCAGCAAATGAAATAGCAGTAGATGCTTTTTTGAACAAAAAAATAAAATTTACTGATATATATAAAATAAATGAAACTTCTGTGAATAAATTTGTCTCAGAAGAGGTAACTTCAATTGATGACGTTATCAATTTAGATGGGCGAGTAAGAGAATTTACCACATCGTTGTTAGTTAATTATTCTAGAGAAGATAATCACGTGAAAGCGGATAGAGATAATCATTAGTATGTTTGAGTTTTTTTGGAATTTAGTCTCATTTGTTATTGCGTTAGGCATTTTAATTACAGTTCATGAATATGGCCACTTTTGGGTAGCTCGTAAAAATGGTGTAAAAGTTCAAAAGTTTTCAATAGGTTTTGGTAAAACCCTTTGGAGTAATGTGGGCAAAGATGGAACTGAATACGTTATTGCTTTAATTCCTCTTGGTGGTTTTGTGAAAATGTTAGATGACCGTGTTGATGACATTTCACCTGAAGATTCAGATAAAACGTTTAACAGTAAAACGGTTTATCAACGTATAGCAATTATTGCTGCAGGGCCTTTTGCTAATTTCGCCTTTGCTATTGTTGCCTTTTATTTAATGTTTTTAATTGGTGTACCTAGTATTAAGCCAATGATTGGTAATATTGAGCCAGCGTCTATTTCAGCAAAGGCAAACTTACCAGCTCAAAGTCAAATAGTTGAAGTAGCAGGGAAGAAAGTAGCCGATTGGCAAGACGTAAATCTTGCATTAGTTGGGGAGATTGGCAGTAAGGCTATTGAAATAAAAACGAAACAAGAAGACAGTGTTAATATTACTACTAGTTTATTAGACACTAACGAATGGCAGTTTTCACCTGATAAATTATCAGCTATTGAGAGTTTAGGTATAAAGCCTTTTAGCCCAAATGTTTATAATGAACTTGCTGTTATCCACCCTGATAGCCCCGCTCAAACTTCAGGATTAAAAGTTGGTGATATTTTATTAGAAGTTAATGGAATTTCTATAAAAGATGATTGGTATGATTTTTCTAATAAGATTAAAACATTAGCAGATCAATCAGTCGAAATAAAAATACAGCGTGAAGGTCTAACTCAAATAATAACAGTTACACCAAAAGCTATATCAAGAAATGGTAAAAAGATAGGCTATTTAGGTGTAACACCTAAGTCTGATAAATACCCAGAAAAATTTAAAATAAATACATCGTATGGTTTATTTGAAGCTTTAGAACAAAGTATTAATCGTACATGGAACTTGGTTGTACTGAGTTTTGATATGATAGGGAAATTATTAACAGGTGATGTTTCTGTTAAAAACTTAAGTGGGCCTATATCGATAGCACAAGGAGCAGGTGATAGTGCTAATTTCGGATTAGTATACTTTTTAGGCTTTTTAGCGCTAATTAGTATAAATCTAGGCATAATTAATTTATTACCACTACCAGTACTTGATGGTGGGCATTTACTCTATTACATTATAGAGCTCTTCACTGGGAAACCCGTACCTGAAAAAATACAAGAGGTTGGGTTTAAATTTGGTACTATTACACTATTGTGTTTAATGAGTATCGCTCTGTTTAATGATTTGTCTCGACTTTAGTAAAATTTCGACACTGACTATTTAATAAAAGAAGTAAATAAAGTTTATATTTTATGATGATAAAAAAAATTGCATTAGCTACCTTGCTTACTGGTTCAATCAACTCAGCAGTGGCAACAGAGGCGTTTCAAGTCGAAGATATCCAAGTTAAAGGATTACAACGTGTTGCCATAGGTGCGGCGTTGACTCATATTCCATTCAATATTGGAGATACACTAAACGATTATAGAATTTCTCAATCTATAAAGTCTTTATACAAGTCAGGTCATTTTAATGACATTGCAGTATATAAAGATGGCAACTCAATTATTTTCAGAGTGCAAGAAAGAGAAACTATCAGCGAAGTAACTTTTGATGGTAACAAAGATTTAAAAGACGAACAGCTAACTGAAAGCTTAGATGACAGTAATATTCGTGTCGGTGAAACGCTAGACAAAACAGTTTTATCAGGTATTGAATTAGGTCTGGAAGACTTTTATCACAGTGTTGGTAAATATAATGCTGATGTAACATCTGAGATCACCCATCTACCTCGTAATCGAGTAAAAATTGATTTTACTTTTAAAGAAGGCGATGCGGCAGCAATCGAACAAATTAATATCGTGGGTAATGAACTTTTTACCGATGAAGAATTATTAAAAAATATAGAATTAACCTTTGATTCACCTTGGTGGGATTTTATGGCGCAAGATCGCTATCAAAAACAAACCTTGCAAGGTGATATGGAAACAATAGAAAGTTTCTACCTAGATCGAGGTTATTTACAATATAAAGTTGATTCAACCCAAGTTTCAATGACTCCTGATAAAAAAGGCGTATACATTACCTTAAACATTACCGAAGGTGAAAAATACACGGTTAGTGATGTTGAATTTATGGGTGAACTTGTTGGCTTTGAAAATACAATTAAGGCTATTTCACCGTTAAAAGGAAACCAGTTGTATAATGGTGCGCTGGTTACTTATAACGAAGAAATGATCAGTAAGTTTTTTGGTCGTTTTGGTTATGCTTATCCTAAAGTAACGACGATTCCAGAAATTAATGAAGAAGATAAAACAGTTAAACTCGTTGTATCTATAGATGCAGGTAAAAGAGTATATGTTAATCGTATCAACTTTAAAGGTAATGATGTAACTGCCGATCGCGTATTACGTAGAGAAATGCGCCAAATGGAAGGTTCATGGTTATCAAATAATAATGTGGAATCTTCAAAAGCTTGGTTACAACGTTTGCCTTATATGGAAAGTGTTGAATTTGAAACAACTAAATTACCAGGTGAAGATGATTTAGTTGATGTTGACTTTAGCGTAAAAGAGCAACCATCTGGATCTTTTACTGCAGGTATTGGTTATGGTGATACAACTAAATTAAGTTTAAATGCTGGTATTCAACAAAATAACTTCTTAGGTACCGGTAACCGTCTTGCTTTGAGTCTTAATACTGTAAGTTATCAAAGTAGTGCAAGCTTATCTTATACGGACCCATATTTTACCGTTGATGGTATTTCATTGGGTGGAAGTATTTTTTATACAGAGTTTGATGCTGGAGCGGCTAACCTTGAGCAATACAACAGTAAAAAGTATGGTATTGGTGCTAACTTAGGTTTTCCTATTAACGAATATGTTCGCTTAAACTTTGGTATAAATTATAAAAATGAAACAATCACACGATTACAGTCTTATGAACAAATAGAAACTTTTTATGATTTATATGGTGATCCTAATGATCCCGGTGCAAAGCTACAATTTGAAACATATGATTTTTCGGCTGCCATTATACGTAATACGTTAAACAGAGGTACCTTTCCGTCTGACGGATCAAACCAAAGTTTATCATTTAAAATAACAACGCCAAACTCTGACTTACAATTCTTTAAAGTTAATTTAGATACAAAATGGTATTTTCCAATATCTAGAGATCAACGTTGGACGTTTTTAACACGTTTCCAAGCCGGTTATGGTAATGGCTACGGAACTATTAATGGTAACGATCAGATTTTCCCATTTCAAGAGAACTTTAGAGCAGGTGGTGCAGATACGTTACGTGGTTTTGAAACCAATATTGTAGGTCCAAGGGCTATTAATAGATATCCAAGAACTATTCCTTCTTTAGGTCAAGAGGCTTGTTGTTTTAGTGAAGATAGTGATGCTGTATTTTTGTCTCAACGTTCAGTTGGTGGTAATGCACTTGTACTAGCGGGAATAGAGTTAATTGTTCCTACTCCATTTTTAGATGAGGGATTTTCTAATAGTGTTCGTTCAAGCTTTTTTGTTGATGCGGGTAATGTATGGGATACTGAGTTTAATATAAATGATTATCGTGATTTAACGCCAATAGAGTTCAGTAAGGTAAGAGATTTTTCAGACCCTAATACATATAGAGCTTCTGCGGGTATGTCAGTACAATGGCTTTCACCAATGGGACCTATGATATTTAGTTTTGCTAAAACATTGAAATCTGAGTTTGATGATGATACTAAGTTCTTCACCTTTAATATCGGTCAAACCTTTTAAAAATAAAATTGATCCCTATATAGATATAATGATCAGTAACTAACATAAAATAAAAAGACACTTAGGAGTACACATTGAATAAATTTATGAAATCTTTAGTAATGACTACAGCAGCATCTGGAATGTTATTAGCTGGTTCAGTAATGGCAGCAGATCAAAAAATAGGCGTAGTTAATTTTCAAGAAATTATGAGTAAAATTCCACAGACTGCTATTGTTATGCAAACGTTAGAAGCGGAATTTAAAGACGAAAAAGCAGAACTTGCTCAATTAGAGAAAGACATTAAGTACTTTCAAGAAAAGCAACAACGCGATAGCTCGTTAATGAGTAAGAAAGAAAAAGAAAAGCTTGAGCTAGATATCACGACTAAATATCAAGAATATCAAACTAAAGGTAAAGTTTTTCAACAAAAAACTGGCGTTCGTCAAAACGAAGAAACAACTAAAATTATCGCATTAGTGCGTCAAGCAATAAATAGTATTGCTGACTCAGGTAAATACGATTTAATTTTAGAACAAAAAGCGGTTGTTTTTTCAAAACCTAATGCAAGTATTACTGACCAAGTTGTAGAAAAAGTTAGTAAACTTAAATAACGATGATAAAAAAAAACTTCACGCTAGCTGAAATAGCGAAAGAAATTGGTGCAACTGTTAATGGTGATGAAAATTGCGAAGTTAACAGTTTAGCCACTTTAGCAAATGCTAAAACAGGGCAAATTGCGTTTCTAGCGAATAAAAAATATCGTCAACAATTAAATCATACGCAAGCCAGTGCTGTTATTATCAATAAAGAGTGTTTAGAGGATGTACCTACAAATGCTTTAGTTATGGATAATCCTTATTTAGGATATGCACTTACAGCTCAATTACTTGATACCACGCCAAAACCTTCCTCATCCATACACTCATCTGCGGTTATTCATTCTTCTGTAACTTTAGGCGAAAATGTCTCTGTGGGCGCGAATGCGGTTATAGAAGCTGGTGTTGAACTTGCTGACAATGTAATCATTGGCGCAGGTTGCTTTATTGGTGAGAATACTTCAATTGGAAGTCATACTTCCATGTGGGCTAATGTCAGTATTTATCATAATGTTAAAATTGGTACGCATTGCTTAATTCAAGCGAATAGCGTTATCGGTTCTGACGGTTTTGGCTATGCACCTGTTAGTGGGAAGTGGCTTAAAATACCTCAACTAGGTTCTGTAATTATTGGTAATAATGTGGAAATTGGAGCAAGTACTACGATTGATCGTGGTGCTTTAGACGATACGATTATTGAAGATAATGTTATTCTCGATAATCAAATTCAAATTGCACATAACGTGGTTATAGGGGCTGGTACGGCAATGGCCGCATGTAGCGTTATTGCTGGTAGCACAACTATAGGTAAAAATTGCACTATAGCTGGCCTTGTAGGAATCAATGGACATATTGAAATTTCCGATAATTGTATTTTTACTGGTATGGCAATGGTCACTAAATCTATATCCACATCAGGAGTTTATTCTTCAGGAATGCCGGTTACTCCTAATAAAGATTGGCGCAAAATTAATGTTCATCTTCGTAGGCTAGACAGTATGTCGAAACGTCTTAGTACATTAGAATCTGAATTATTAGAAAAAAATAAGTAATTTATATCGGTTCTTTGATAAAATTATTTTAATTAAATTACTTTCATAAGGAATAATGAATTGGAATCTCAAAAAAATGAGTTAAACGTTCATGAAATTCAAGAGTTAATCCCTCATCGTTACCCAATGCTGCTTGTAGATCGTGTTCTGGATTATGAACCGGGTAAAAGTCTTCACGCAATAAAAAATGTTACTTTTAATGAACCTGTATTTACAGGGCATTTTCCTGAACTTGCTATTTTCCCTGGTGTTTTAATACTAGAAGCATTAGCACAAGCAACAGGGATTTTAGGTTTTAAATCGAGCGAAGGTCGAAAAGATGGCGAAATGTATTTATTTGCATCTATAGATAAAGCTCGCTTTAAGCAACCGGTTGTTCCCGGTGATACAATGCACTTGCATGTGGATTTCATCAAAGAGCGTCGTGGTATGTGGAAATTTTACGGTGAAGCGAAAGTGAACGGTAAAGTTGTTTGTTCTGCAGAACTGATGTGTGCCAGACGTAAGCTATAAACGATTTCAAAGTAAATAAATGGTGAAAAAATGATTCACGAACAGGCTATTATTGAGCCAGGTGCTGTTATTGGTAAAAATGTAACTATTGGACCTTGGACATATATTAGTAAAAACGTCGTTATTGGTGATGATTGTGTAATAAGCTCACACGTTGTCATTAACGGCCCTACACGAATCGGTAAAGGAAATCGTATTTTTCAGTTCGCTAGTATTGGTGAAGACTGCCAAGATTTAAAATATGCTGGTGAACCAACAGAGTTAATTATTGGTGACAATAATACCTTTAGAGAGTCGTGCACGATTCATCGCGGTACTATTCAAGATAATAGCCTGACTCAAATAGGTAGTAATAACTTATTTATGGCTTATACCCATGTCGCACATGACTGTGTGGTGGGCAATCATTGTATACTTGCCAATAATGCTTCTATTGCTGGTCATGTACATGTAGGTGATCATGCTATTTTAGGTGGTATGTCTGGCGTTCATCAATTTTGTTATATTGGTGCGCATAGCTTTATTGCTGCTAATGCCTTAGTGTTAAAAGATGTACCTCCTTATGTAATGGCTTCAGGTCAGCCGGCAAAACCTTTTGGATTAAATTCAGAAGGTTTAAAGCGTCGTGGTTTTGATAAAGATGTTATTTTAACTATTAAGCGTGCATACAAAGAAGTTTACAGAAAAGGCTTGTCAGCTGATGACGCTATTGAGTCAATGAATAAATTAGCTGATAACATGCCAGAATTAGATCTATTTTCTGATTTTATTCGAGATTCAAGCCGCGGTATTATTCGTTAGATACCGCATATTCTTTGCCTTTATCGTATAAGAAGTATTGTGATTCATCATTTAGACGAAACTTATTCAGTAGCACCTTCAACATCTAATATTCCTGTTATTGGTATTGTTGTAGGTGAACATTCTGGAGATACTTTAGGTGAAGGCCTAATTATAGCGCTAAAGCGTACTTACCCTAATGCTAAGTTTGTTGGTATTGGCGGCCCTAAAATGCTTGCACAAGGTTTTGAAAGTTTATTCGCAATGGATGAACTTTCTGTTATGGGAATTGTTGAAGTCTTAGGGCGCTTAAAGCGATTAATGTATGTGCGTAAAAGCGTTGTTAATTATTTTAAAGAGAATAAGCCGGATATATTTATTGGAATAGATGCACCTGATTTTAATTTAACCTTAGAAGAAAAATTAAAGCAGTGCGGAATTAAAACAGTTCAATATGTAAGTCCATCCGTTTGGGCTTGGCGAGAAAAGCGTATTTTTAAAATAGCGCGTGCAACTCATTTAGTCTTATCTCTACTCCCGTTCGAGAAAAAGTTTTACGATAAACATAATGTCCCTTGTACCTTTGTAGGGCATTCACTTGCTGACGATATCCCATTAGTTTCCAGCAAAACGGAAGCTAGAAAGTCTCTTAATTTACCTGAAAATGCTAAGATTTTAGCACTTATGCCAGGAAGTCGTGGTGGTGAGTTAGCTAAATTGGTAGAACCTTTTTTACAGAGTGCATTAATACTTGCTGAGCAAGATGATAATTTGTTATTTATTGCACCGATGATCAGTGAAAAAAGAGCAGAGCAATTTACTACGCTTAAAAATGAAATTGCACCTAATTTACCTGTACAAATTATTATTAACCAAACACATAAAGTGATGGCGGCAAGTGACTGCTTATTAACTGCTTCGGGCACAGTAACACTTGAAGCTGCTTTAATTAAACGGCCTATGGTGATTACATATAAGTTTAACCTTATCACTTATATGTTAGCTAAGTGGTTAGTAAAACTTAAGTGGTTCTCGTTGCCTAATTTGCTGGCGAATGAAACGCTTGTACCAGAGTTATTGCAAGATGAAGTGGTACCAGAAAAAATAGTGCCTTTACTACAGCAATTTTTAAACGAAGATCAATCTAATTTAAACGAAAAGTTTATGAAAATTCACCAAAGCCTTAAGCAAGACGCAAGTGAAAAAGCGGCTCAAGCAATTATCGGATTAATCGAATCATGAGTGAAAAATCAAACAAAGCTCTGGCTAGCAAAACTATTAAAAAGCCTAAAGTCGTTTTTCCACCCTTTGAATATCCATTAGCCTATTGTATTGCCGGTGTTGATGAAGTTGGTCGAGGCCCTTTAGTGGGAGATGTTGTTACTGCGGCAGTAATACTTGATCCCGATAATCCTATTGAAGGTTTAAAAGATTCTAAAAAATTATCGGAAAAAAAACGTCCATTATTAGCTGAAGAAATTAAACAAAAAGCCATATCTTGGGCAATAGGTAGAGCAACACCAGAAGAGATAGATACACTCAACATCTTACACGCAACGATGTTAGCTATGCAGCGTGCTGTACAAGGACTCGATGTTACACCTGATTACGTTTTAGTTGATGGTAATCGTTGCCCTGTATTTTTAGGTGAAAATGGAAATATAGAAACACAAGCGGTGGTAAAAGGTGATGATAGAGTTGCTGAAATTAGTGCAGCTTCAATTTTAGCTAAAGTTGCGCGTGATGAAGAAATGATTGCTTTAGATAAGTTATATCCCGAATACGGTTTTGCTCAACATAAAGGTTATCCAACAAAAGTTCATCTAGAAAAAATTATAGAACATGGTGTTTTAGATTGTTATCGTGCGAGCTTTAAACCTGTCGCCCAAGTTATTCAAGAACAAGGGGTTAATAAACCTTAATGTCTGATAATCAGTCTGAAGATACAAATCAACTTGTAGAAATAGCATCCGAAAGCGATGTACCTATGGCAAGAGATCCTAAATTTGTGCATTTAAGAGTACATAGCGACTATTCAATGTGCGACGGCTTAAACAAAGTTAAACCTATTGTGAGCAAAGCGGCTGATTTATCAATGCCGGCTTTAGCGCTGACAGATCAAACAAATTTATGTGGCTTAGTTAAATATTATCACGCGACTCATGGCGCTGGAATAAAACCGATTATTGGTGCTGATTTTTGGGTGAGAAGTGATGAGTTAGGAGATGAGCTTTTTCGTCTTGTGGTGTTGGCGTCTAATAACAAAGGCTATAAAAATTTAACTGAGCTTATTTCTAACGCTTACCTTCGTGGGCATATTCAAGACCGAGCAGTAATTGATAAGAGCTGGCTTGTTGATTATTCAGAAGGATTAATACTCTTATCTGGTGGTCGAGAAGGTGATATAGGAAAAGCGTTAACTAAAGGAAACATGCCTTTAGTTAACGAAATGGTGTCTTTTTACCAAGAACATTTCAATAATAACTTTTTCTTAGAGCTTATTCGTACTGGGCGAGAAAACGAAGAAACATATTTACATTTAGCGATAGACGTCGCACAAAAATATCAATTACCAGTCGTAGCTACGAATGAAGTGATGTTTTTAAAAGAAGAAAACTTTGACGCACACGAAATTCGAGTTGCGATTCATGATGGTTATACTCTTGATGACAAACGCCGGCCTAAGCGTTATAGCAAAGAACAATACTTACGTTCTGAAGAAGAAATGTGCGAGCTTTTTTCCGATATTCCTGAAGCATTAGCCAATAGTGTTGAAATTGCTAAACGATGCAACGTCACAGTAACTTTAGGTGAATATGTTTTACCTGATTTTCCCACTGAAGGTTTATCAATAGAAGATTATTTGGTTAAAGTTTCAGAAGAAGGTTTGCAAGAAAGGTTAGAGTTTTTATTTGATAAAGATGCGCCTGATTTTGCTGAAAAACGTAAACCTTATGATGAGCGTTTAGCAATTGAACTAGAAGTTATCAACAAAATGGGCTTTCCCGGTTACTTCTTGATCGTAATGGAATTTATTCAATGGAGTAAAGATAATAATATTCCAGTAGGTCCTGGTCGTGGTTCAGGCGCGGGTTCTTTAGTAGCTTATGCTCAAAAAATTACCGACTTAGATCCCCTTGAATATGATTTACTTTTCGAACGTTTCTTAAACCCTGAACGTGTATCAATGCCTGATTTTGATATCGACTTTTGTATGGATCGTCGAGATGAGGTAATAGATCATGTTGCCGAACTTTATGGTCGTGATGCTGTATCGCAAATTATTACTTTTGGTACTATGGCAGCAAAAGCGGTAATTCGAGATGTTGGCCGCGTTCTTGGCCATCCTTATGGTTTTGTTGATCGTATCTCTAAATTAATTCCTGGTGATCCGGGAATGACCTTAGCAAAAGCATTTGAAGTAGAACCCAAATTACCAGAAGTATACGCACAAGACTCTGATGTGAAAGATCTCATTGATATGTGTCGTATCTTAGAAGGTACAACCAGAAACGCCGGTAAACATGCGGGGGGTGTTGTTATTTCACCTACAACCATTACAGATTTTGCACCACTTTATTGTGATGACGAAGGCAAAAACCCCGTTACACAATTTGATAAAAATGATGTTGAAGATGCAGGTTTAGTTAAATTCGATTTTTTAGGTCTTAGAACGCTCACTATTTTGCAGTGGGCCATTGAGATGGCTGATGAGAAACTGCTAAAAGCGGGTAAAGAGCCTATTGATATAGCTAGTATCAATTTAGAAGATCCTGCTAGTTTCAAAGTGTTATTAAACGCGGAAACAACTGCAGTATTCCAATTAGAATCTAGCGGTATGAAATCACTGATCGCTAAATTAAAACCCGATTGTTTTGAAGATATTATCGCACTTGTGGCCTTATTTAGACCAGGCCCATTACAGTCAGGTATGGTTGATAACTTTATAGAGCGTAAACATGGTCGTGAAGTTGTAAGTTACCCTGATGAAACGTGGCAGCATATAGATCTTAAGCCTATATTAGAGCCTACTTACGGCATTATCTTGTATCAAGAACAAGTAATGCAGATAGCACAGGTTTTAGCGGGTTACTCTCTTGGTGGAGCTGATATGCTTCGTCGAGCTATGGGTAAGAAAAAGCCAGAAGAAATGGCGAAACAGCGTGCAGGTTTTGAGCAAGGAGCTATAAATCGTGGTGTAGATGGCGAGTTAGCCATGAAAATATTCGATTTAGTAGAAAAGTTTGCTGGTTACGGTTTCAATAAATCACATTCAGCTGCTTACGCGTTAGTTTCATACCAAACCTTATGGATGAAAACCCACTATCCAGCACCATTTATGGCGGCAGTAATGTCTGCCGATATGGATAATACCGATAAGATTGTTACCTTAGTTGACGAATGTGGAAATATGGGGATTGATATTCTTCCTCCAGATGTTAATGCCGGACATTACAAATTTACCGTAAATGAAGATAATCAAATCGTGTATGGTATTGGTGCGGTTAAAGGTGTAGGTGAAGGTCCGATTGAAGCGATTATTAACGCGCGTAAAGAAGGTGGACCTTTTGTTAATTTATTCGATTTTTGTGCCCGTTTAGATCTTAAAAAAACGAATAAGAGGGTGCTTGAAAAACTCATTAAATCAGGAGCTATGGATCATTTAGGGCCTCATCGAGCGGCATTATTTGAAACCCTACCTGAGGCTATAAAAGCAGCAGAGCAACATGCCAAAGCGCAAGCGTTGGGGCAAGACGATTTATTTGGCTTAATTAATGAAGAGCCTGAAGACACCAGACAAGCCTTTAAAGAAGTACCTAAGTGGGCTGAAGAAGTTTGGCTTAATGGTGAAAAAGAAACCTTAGGATTATACTTAACAGGCCATCCCATTAATCGATACTTATCTGAAATAAAGCACTATGCCAGTGGTCGATTAGTTAGCATGCAACCTACTAATAAAGATAAAACAACCGTAGCTGTTGGTTTAGTGTTGGGTGTTAGGGTTATGGTGAATAAACGGGGTCGTCGCTGGGCATTAGTTACCTTAGATGACAAAAGCGCGCGTATTGATATTCGACTTTTTCCTGATGATTATGATACCTTTGCCGAGCTACTTGTTACTGATGCTATTTTAGTGTGTAGTGGACAGGTCAGCTTTGATGAATATTCTGGTGGCATTACAATGACCGCCCGAGATATAATGACCATTGCTGACGCAAGAGAAAACTATGTAACATCTCTTGATATACACGTAAAAAGAGCGGCAATTAGTAATAATTTTATAGAACAATTTTCTCAGGTACTGTCTCCTTTTAAAGATGGTACTTGTCCTGTTAGAGTGTTTTACCAACGCGAAGAAGCGCAGGGAATGCTTGAACTAGGCGTACAATGGCGAGTTACTCCAGAAGATGCTTTATTGCATGAACTAAGAACACTACTTGGTGAAGAGTGCTTAGCGTTACAATTTAAATAAGAGTTGTGTACTACAGCTCAAAGACTTAGGTAAAAAATTCACATGTCATTAAATTTTTTAGACTTTGAACAGCCAATTTCAGAACTTGAAGCAAAAATTGAAGAATTAAAGTCAGTTAACTCTGGTCAAGAGCTTGATTTAGATCTTGAAGATCAAATTATGCAACTTCATGAGAAAAACAAAGAACAAACTAAAAAAATATTTGCCAACCTTGATCCTTGGCAAACGGCTCGCGTTGCTCGTCATCCACAACGTCCATATACGTTAGACTACATTGAACGTATGTTCACAGAATTTGACGAATTAGCGGGTGATCGTGCTTATGCTGACGATAAAGCTATTGTTGGTGGTACTGCTCGCTTAGATGGTATGCCTGTGATGATCATTGGTCATCAAAAAGGGCGTTCAACTAATGAAAAAGTTAGACGTAATTTTGGTATGCCACGTCCAGAAGGTTACCGTAAAGCTTTACGTTTAATGAAAATGGCTGAACGTTTTAATATGCCTATTATTACCCTTATTGACACTCCCGGTGCTTACCCTGGTATTGGTGCTGAAGAGCGAGGTCAATCAGAAGCTATCGCCACTAACTTAAAAGTTATGTCGCGATTAACTGTACCTATTGTTTGTACTGTTATAGGTGAAGGTGGTTCTGGTGGTGCTCTTGCTATTGGTGTTGGTGACAGAGTTAATATGTTGCAATATTCAACCTATTCAGTAATTTCACCAGAAGGTTGTGCTTCAATTTTATGGAAAACAGCTGAAAAAGCACCTGTAGCAGCAGAGGCTATGGGGATTACAGCAAAACGTATTAAAGAATTAGAATTAATTGATAACGTAGTTGAAGAGCCTTTAGGCGGAGCTCATAGAGATATGGATCTTATGGCCGAATGTTTAAAACAAGAACTTAAGCGTAACTTAGCTGAGTTAACTGATTTGCCTAAAGATGAACTTATTGAAAAACGTTACGATCGTTTAATGTCTTACGGTTATTGTTAATTTAGTAACCTGTTATAACTTTCCAGCGTTAAGCACTTAACGCTGGAAAATATTAAAAGAGTAAGGCTAATTTTATGTCGTTAGAATCCACTCTATTTAATTATATTACTACCTACCTTCAATCACATTCTAATACACATATTATTATCGCTTATAGTGGTGGAATAGACTCTCAAGTTTTATTACACGCATTATCAAACTTTAAAAACAACATTTTAAATAATCCTCAAAACATTAACCAAGCATTGAGTTGTTCAATAAGTGTGTGTCATGTTAATCATGGCTTAAGTAGTAACGCACTTAAATGGGAAAACTTTGCTCAACAGCAATGTAACTTGCACCAATTACCTTTAGATATTTGTAGGGTTAATGTAAAAGCTAAAGCACAACATAGTCTTGAAGAGCTTGCGAGAGATGCTAGATATGACGCGCTTAAGTCTCTCATCAAAAATAAAGAATTTAAGCACGTATTAGTGCTTACGGGCCATCATAATGATGATCAAGCTGAAACTTTTTTATTAGCTTTAAAGCGCGGTTCTGGCTTAAAAGGTTTGTCAGCCATGAAACAAGAAATGGTCTTTGGCACTTCATTATTGGGCAGACCGTTATTAGGTGTTTCAAGAAGCGAAATAGAGGCCTATGCGCAAGAGCATCAATTAACTTGGATTGATGATGAATCGAATGAAGACGTTCGATTTGATCGTAACTTTCTACGTCATCAAGTTATGCCTATTATTACCGAGCGTTGGCCGAGTTTTTTAAAAACGATGAACAGAAGCGCTGAACATTGCCAAGAAGCCGAGCTATTGTTAACTGAGTTAGCAGAGCAAGATCTGGAAAACATTCAAGTAGGTGTTAACACGTTATCGTTAGTTAAGTTACAACAATTATCTCAAGCACGATTTAATAATGTTATTCGTTATTTTTTAAGTATTCATCAATGCTTAATGCCTAGTACTGCGCAATTAATCCAATTACAAACACAGCTTTTAGCTAATAATGATAAAAGCCCTGCGGTAAAGGTAGGTAATTATTGGTTAAGGCGCTTTAAACAATGTGTTTATTTAACTCCTGACTTTAAAGACATCTCTGACTTTTATTCGTGTGTTAAGTCTGAATTAACATCTACTATAGATGAAGTTGTTAAATTGCCTGATGGTTTAGGTGATTTACTTTTTAAATATGAGGTTAAGAACAAGGATACTGAAAATCAAACTTGTCAGCTTATTTCGCCAACATGCACACAACAAGTTAGCATTCGGTTTACTCATAATAATCCAACTTGTATACCTGATTATCGACAACATTCACGCTCGTTAAAAAAGGTTTTACAAGAATTAGATATACCTACATGGCAGAGAAAACGGCTACCTTTTGTTTATTATGATGATCAGCTTGTAGCTGTAATAGGGCACTTTGTTTGTAAAGGGTTTGTGCCTAAAGATAAAGAAGATACTTTGCAGATAATATGGAATACTTGACTAAAAAAACAGCCATTTAATAATAACTAACCTGAATTCGGCTTAACAAATGCTTCTCTAGCTGCTATTTTTCCTAATTTCTGCGTTAAATTTACTTGCAATAGACCAGCTATTGACGCGAAATTTGCCTTGAATTAAGAAAAACTATCAAGCTAGAGGCTCAATGAAACTATTTTTTATATTTCAATTTATTAAACATCTCTTAAACCGAGTTCAGGTTAATCAAGTGGCTGTTTTTTTTAGTTGTATTAACGAATCTTTTTAACCAGAATTCAGGTTATTTATCCTTATCAAGATAATGAGATGCTGCAGCAGTAAACACTACATCTGTTGAGCTGTTGAGCGCTGTTTCAGCAGAATCTTGTATTACACCAATAATAAAACCTATCGCCACCACTTGCATTGCTACATCGTTAGGTACGCCAAATAAACTACAGGCTAGCGGAATAAGTAGCAATGAACCACCAGCAACCCCTGAAGACCCACAAGCTGAAATAGACGCCACTACACATAACAGTAATGCGGTAGGAAAGTCTATTTCAATGCCTAAGCTATTTGCAGTAGCAAGGGTTAAAACCGTTACCGTAATTGCAGCGCCTGCCATATTTATCGCAGATCCTAATGGGATTGAAATAGAGTAAGTGTCTTCGTGCAATTTAAGTTTCTTACATAAAGCTAAATTAATTGGAACGTTTGCTGCTGAACTTCGGGTGAAGAATGCTGTAATACCTGACTCTTTCAAACAAGTAAAAACTAAAGGGTAGGGGTTTTGTTTAGTAATAACATAAACAATTAATGGGTTAATAATTAAAGCAATGATTAACATAGAGCCAACGAGTACCGTTAATAGCTGACCATATTCAGCAAATACAGCAAAGCCAGTACTTGCAATGGTGTTAGCCACTAAACCAAATATACCAATAGGTGCAAAACGAATAACAAGCCTTACAATGCTTGTTATCGCTTCGCTAAAGTCGTGAACCATTGTTTTAGTGCTTTCATTGGAATGCTTTAGAGTGAGGCCTAAGCCAATTCCCCACGCTAATACGGCAATAAAATTACCATTAATAATCGCTTTGACAGGATTTTCTACCACTTTAAATGCGAGGGTTGTTAATACTTCACCCAGTCCTTGAGGTGGGTTTGCTACGGCACTGGCAATATTTAAAGTTAGCGTGGTTGGAAATAAAAAACTTAAGATAACTGCAACAAAGGCGGCACTTAGTGTTCCTATTAAATACAGTGCGATAATAGGTTTTAGATTAGCATCGTTGTTTGGCTTTTGATTGGCAATTGAAGACATAACTAAAACAAAAATTAGTATGGGTGCAACAGCTTTAAGTGCATTAACAAAAAGTTGGCCCAACACTGAAAACGACTGTGCTGTATCAGGGGCTATAGTCGCAAATATTGATGCAAATATAATAGCGATGATAATTTGGCTAACTAGCCCCATCGACTTTATTTTGGCGAGTAAAGAAAGGTTTTCGTTATTTGAGGTCATAAATTAAGCCTAAGTTATTGTTTTTATAATTTGAAAATTTTTTAATCATCTATAATGATGTAGACAGTTTTTCTTATTGTTAGCTTCTTGTCTACCATAATTCGACTAAGTAACGCTTTTAAGTGTTTATTCTTATTTACAATTGTTGTTTTTGCTATTGGGTCGTATAATTAGCGCACTTTTAATTTATCAATTTTGAGACATTAACATTTAGGAAAGCAAATGGTAGCGCAACAAGCATTGGAACAACGTAGTAATAACAGCTGTGAACTGTGTACAGAAAAGAATAATTTAGCTGTTTATCCCGTACCGCCGACAAGCGACTTAAGTGCGCAACAAAGTATTTTAGTGTGCAATACTTGCTTAACGCAAATTGAAGGTAATGCTGATTTAGATATTAATCACTGGCGTTGTTTAACTGACAGTATGTGGAACCAAGAACCTGCTGTTCAAGTAATGTCGTACCGTATGTTACATAAATTATCTACGGAGAGCTGGGCTCAAGATGCGTTAGATATTATTTACATGGAAGATGCTGTAAAAACATGGGCTGAACAAGGTATTGCTGCAGCAGAGCGAGCAGGGCCTACCAGAGACAGTAATGGTGCAGAATTACAAGACGGTGATGATGTTACCCTTATTAAAGATTTAAAAGTAAAAGGTGCAAACTTTACGGCTAAACAAGGTACATTGGTTAGAGGCATAACGTTAACTGACAACCCTGAGCATATTGAAGGTAAAGTTAACGGTACTCGTATTGTATTAGTGGCTGATTATCTGAAAAAAGCTTAGTTTTATTTTCTATTGATGAATTCATTTTATTATTTATGTATTGATTGAATTCATCAATATCACTTCCTTTTTATATCCAACGTCTTACCGTTAATAAGTAGTTTTGATAGTCTTCTTTAAACTTTCCTGCTAATACTTTTTCTTCTGGTTTTATTTGGTATTGAGTAATGAACCAAATAAACAATGGAATAGGTAAAAAAGCTAAAACATTTTCGTATAAAACACTTACCGCAATTAAAAAAATGAGCATAGCTAAATACATTGGGTTTCTTGAATAGGCATAAATTCCTGAATTAACAATCACTGAAGTTGTTTCAGGTTTTATAGGGTTAACCGTAGTTTGATGTTTTCTAAAAGAATATATCGCAATAAAAGCAAGCAATATTGATATTATGGTGAGTAATCCAAAAACAATAAATTTAAAGGAAAAATCAAACCTAAAGTATGGAAAAAATTTCACCATCAACTCCATTAGTATCATGGCAATGAATACCTGAAAAACAGGCAGAATTTTTTGTTCCATAAGATGTCCTTAAATTTTGCTAAATTTTAAAATGAAAATTGATCGATCTAGTTTCCCATCGAAGAAGCGCTTGAGCAAAATCACTTCTTCGTTAATCCTTTTTATAAGGGACGAAGCATTGCCTTGAATTGATATCGCTCAAGCACTCTGAAATACTCATTTGGATTGGTAACGGGTATATAAGTTAGGCTATGATCTTTTTATTTTTTAGTTCTTTCAAAATGTTATTACAATTTTCTGTTAAACATTCTCGTAGTAATCTCACTATAGGAGTAATTGATTGTTTACTTGGACATATTAGCCATAGTTCTGTCATCGTTGGTTGGTAGTCATGCATTACAGAAATCGCTTTATGGTTAATTAAATCATTTGACATATCTAAAGCTGATTTTACCGCTAAGCCCTTGCCAGAAATACACCAACGCCTGACTAAATCGCCGTCATTGGCAACTTTATTACCTTGCATTTTTATTGAATAGTGATGGGTTCTGTTGGTAAATGTCCATGTGTCGTAAACTGTGCCATTCATTTGATAAAAAAGACCATTATGGTTCGTTAAGTCTTTTGGGTGTTCTGGTGCTTTATTTTTTTGTAAATATTTTGGCGAAGCGCAAAGTAAGCGAGGTACGTCACAAATTTTAAAACCATACATGTTTGAATCTGTTGGAGCACCATACCTTAAGGCAATATCTACAGAATCACGGTAAAAGTCTAAAGCATGATCATTTAAAATTAATCTTAGGTTTAATTGGGGGTGTTGCTCGGCAAGTTCATCAAGCCATGGTGCAATAATGTTACGACCTAAATCTGAAGAGGTTGTTAAGCGTAATTCACCTGTTATAGATTCCTGATCAGTGAGTAAATCTTGTTGAGCCTTATTAAGCGTTTCTAGTGCTAATATACATTGTGGAATGTATTTTTCGCCACTAACAGATAATCTTAATTGTCGAGTTGAACGTATAAATAATTCAAACCCTAATTGTTTTTCAACACGTTTTATTGCTGCACTTGCTCTTGCTACTTGAATATCTAAATGAGTAGCCGCTGCGGTTATACTACCAAATTCAGCTGTTTTTATAATAATCTCTAAATCGGAAATTAACAATTTATGTATACTCAAATAACTATTGAAAGTGTAAGCATTATTATTAATGTTTTTACTAAATATAGCAAAGGCTTGTCAGTCTTTGCTATAACGCTCCCTCAAAATTATAGTTTATTAATATAAGCGTCTAAGCCTTTTTTAGATAAAGCTACAGCTTCTAATGAGCTTAGGTTGTTAGGGTATTCTTCTTGTTCTACTACTATCCATTTTGTGCCACCTACTGTTGAATTTGCTTTTAATAAGCTTGACCAATCAACACTATCTTGACCTATTATAGGGAGTTTTTTGTTATCTGACTTCATCGCTTCAGGTATGCGAGATTTATAATGGGTTGTTAATGTTCTTCCTGGATAACGCTTCACATATTCCACAGGATCTTTCCCAGCGTAAACTGCCCAGCCAGCGTCTAACTGCAAAATAACGTTTTGAGAGGTGTTTTGTGCAATATAATCCCAATAGGTACTGTTATTAAATGAGTTAAATTCATGATCATGGTTATGAAATCCGGTTTTCATATTATAAGGAGCAAGTTTCTTCGCTATTTCATTGAGTAAGCTAACAATTTCTTTTACTCCTTCTGGATGCCATGCGCGTTTGTCCCATCCAATAATTAAACTATCAACGCCTAATTTTTGATAAAAGCTAACGGTTTTTTGAAAATTTTCATCATTAAGGGCTTCAAATGAAACATGTGCACCACTTGCTTGTAAATTTAAAGTACTTAGGTATTGCTGGAGGTCTTCTGGTTTGTTTTTAAAAGGACCAAATTCATTAGCAAACTCTACTCCTGAAAATCCCATTGCCGATAGTTTTTTTAGTGTGCCTTTATAATCAATTTTGATTTGATCTTTGACTGACCATAATTGAACGCTTAAAGGGGGAATTATCGTTTTTTTATTTTTGCTACTACAGCTTATTTGAGACACGGTCAGTATAAACAAAGCTATTGAGACGAGTATCTTTTTCATTTTCGTTTCCTTAAATACGTTTTACTTTCATTTTTTACACAATAACCAACTTCGCGTTGTTAATGCCATACAAGTTAAAGAGAAGTTGCTACAACAGATTGATGTTACTGAAAGTGTAGCAATGGAGATTGTTTAGGGAGTAATAAATAATCGGATAATAATGCAATATTTTCGGCTTTATACCTGTTACCACTCAAGAGGCTATTTCAGAGCACTTGAGCGATATCAATTCAAGGCCGTGCTTTGTAATAATGGTTGTTCCCTTATAAAAAGCATTAACGCAGAAGTGATTTTGCTCAAGCGCTTCTTCGATGGGCCTAAAAACAATTTATGGGGCTTATTAACTTTAGTCAGGTTCCTACATGGATGTAGACCTTAGATTTCGTCTGGAACATGAAATCTGTGCCTAAATTGTTTTTAGTTCCCACTGAAACCGGCATCTTGAATGATAACGGGTATATATCATTATTTTATAAGACGTAATTAAGAGTCAGCTTATAATCATTCTGGACGTTGTTTAGTGAAAGGTTTAGTGATCCCTGCATATTCACTTGCGCCTAATCGAGCGAGAGGGTTAACCATATCAGCGTATATTTTTATTCTGTTTTTTTCATCTAGTTCGGTGACTTTATCATTGATGTAAACTTGCTTAACTTCAACAAAAATAAGGGTTTGAGGAATATCTCCAATTTCTTTTATTTCATAAAGTTCACAGCCGTAAGCAATATCGCATTGCTCTAGTCGAGGTAATGCAAAACCCTCGAAAGGCACTGTGCTTAAAAGTGAATTATCTACTGACTCATTTAAATTGATTAAATCAAGCTCTGATTCGCCATGAGGTAGTGTTGCTGCTGTTTGAGTGACTAATTCTGATTGTTGTTCAGAGGCGATATGAATGACCATTTTTTTATTTTTAAGTATATTCACCAAAGTGTCTTTAGGCTCACCTGTAGGCTTTTTACCCACAGAGATCATTAATATTGCAGGTTTACTTGAAACGGCTGTGAAGTATGAAAAAGGCGCTAGATTAAATTCACATCCATTGTCTTTTTTGGAGAGTTCATCACCAGATAAGGTGAGTGCCCATGCGATGGGGCGGGGAATAATGGTTTGAGTCATTAAATGGTAACGTTGAGTTGCTGAGTAATCTGAAAAATTTATGATCATGAAAGTATCTTATTTGGTTTAGGTTGAGTATTAAGTCAATTCAGTTGGTAAGGTTATTTTTAATCCCCACTGAAACCTGAATATAACTAACATACCTTAATCATTTTACCAACTATTGCTTGTACTCAGTAGCTTTACTTTTACAAGTTAGTTGTCTAGCTTTAGTGGTAGAAATATAAATTTATCTAACTATGTTGTCTTGTACTCAATGCGTTATTTATGTTGTGATAATTAAAATGTTATAGGCTGATTTTATGAGCGTACCCCAGAAGTTATTGGATGAAATAGCTTTATTAAAACAAGAATTAGCTCATGTGCAGCAGCTTAAGAATAATTGTGTTATTGAACACTATGATAGCAAAGGAAGGCTTATTTTTATTACGCACAACACTAATGACGGGTTGTGGGATTGGAATTTAGTGAATAATGATGTTTATTACTCTCCTAGTTGGAAAGAGATACTGGGGTACGAAGCTCACGAACTTAAAAATAATTTTGATACTTGGTCTAATAATGTTCACGTTGATGATAAAAAACTTGTTATACAGACTATAGAAAACAACTTATCAAATAATATTGACACATTTGAAATTGATATGCGCATGCTCCACAGAGAAGGATATTATCTGTACATTCGCTCTCGTATTTTACAAGTTTATCGAGATTCAAATAACAAACCTATCAGAATTATTGGTGCTCATGTTGATGTAACCCAGCGTAAACAAGCTGAATTATTTGAGCAGCGACATAGCGATATTCTAAAAATGATTGCTCAAGGCGATTCTGCTTCAAAAATTTATAATGAAATTGCTTCTCTTTATGAAGGTCGACATATAGGCATACGTTGTTCAATGCTTGAACTTGAAGGAGATACACTTATACATGGTAGTGCACCAAGTTTACCTCAAGAGTATTGTGACAGTGTTCATGGTTTAACTAATGGGCCAGAAGTGGGATCATGTGGCGCATCAACATATACAGGTAAACGTGTCGTTGTTGAAAACATAGAAACAGATCCTAAGTGGAAAAACATAAAGCATGTAGCATTGCCTTATGGTATGCGTAGTTGTTGGTCTGAACCTATCATTTCTTCTACAGGAGAAGTATTAGGCGCTTTTGGTATGTATCGAGATTATCCAGCCGTACCTAATGAAAAAGAATCAAATGATTTGACCGCAGCAGCACAGCTTACCAGCATAGTGATGGAAAGAGATAGAAACTTAAAGCGTATTCAATCTTTAGCTTATACTGATGAATTAACGAGTCTTTCGAGTCGTGCCCATTTATTTTTAAATGTAGAGCATTTGATTAAAAGTTCTGAACGTTACAAAGATCGTTTTAGCTTGTTATATATAGATTTAGACAACTTCAAAAATGTCAATGATAGCTTAGGACATGATATTGGTGATTATTTATTAAAAGAGGTTGGAGCCAGAATAGCTGATCTTAGTCGAGAAGCTGATTGCGTTGCGCGTATTGGAGGTGATGAGTTTTGTATTGTAACTAAAGAATTAAATAATAGTTATAGTGCAGCCATTATTGCCCAAAGAATTATTGATGTTGTTGCCACACCAATAGAATTATCGGGAAGAAAGTTTATACCTGCTTGCAGTATAGGTATTGCACGTTACCCAGAAGACGGTACCGATCTTAAAAGTTTATTAAAAGCTGCTGATACAGCATTATATTCAGCCAAAGATACCGGTAAAAGTTGTTATGCTTTTTATAATATTGAATTAAGTCGAATTGCAGAATACCACTTTAAAGTTGAACAACTGTTAAGAGAGGCAATTGAACAGAATCAGCTCTCATTAGTGTATCAACCTCAAATAGATATAGAAACAGGTATACTGGTAGGGGTTGAAGCTTTATCTCGCTGGTATCATCCCGAAATAGGTGAAATAGCGCCAGTAGAGTTTATCGCTATGGCAGAGCGTATAGGTATGATAAAGCCTTTAACTGAGTGGGTTTTTTATCAGGGGTGTAAACAAGCTGTAGCTTGGCGGGGAGCTGGTTTTCCAGAATTGCGTATGGCGATTAATATTTCACCTAATCACTTATTTGATCATGATTTTATTCCTTCCCTCAAATACGCCATTGAATCTACAGGGATGAACTCTCAATTCTTAGAATTAGAAATCACTGAAAGTGTTGTTCAAACCAGTGATTATGATCCTTCTATATTTAAATCACTGAAAGACTTAGGTGTGTTATTAGCCATTGATGATTTTGGTACAGGCTATTCATCTTTTGCATCACTCAAACATCTTGCGGTTGATTACCTAAAAATAGATAAATATTTTATTAACGATATGCTTAAAGATGAGAAAACTAAGTTACTCATTCGTTCAATGCTTGAGATGGGACATAACCTAGGTTACAAGATAATTGCCGAAGGAGTTGAAACGAAAGAGCAATTTATAAAGTTAAGGGTTTTTGGTTGCGATATTGCTCAAGGTTTTCTTTTCAGCAAACCCGTTAACGCTAAACACATAGAAAAGTTACTTAAAAAATCTATGAGTTTAAAACGAGTTTAACAATAAGCCTTTATTATCTATTTCAATATACTGCTATACTCCGCGCCCTAAATTGTTTGAGCTATTTGAGTCGAGGTACGCATGTCATTTTCAACACTGGGTTTATCAGAGCCCGTTTTAAAAGCAATAGCTGAGCAAGGCTATACAACACCTACCGACATACAAAAACGTGCTATTCCTATTATTTTATCTAAAAAAGATCTTATTGCTGCCGCCCAAACAGGTACAGGAAAAACTGCCAGCTTCGTATTACCCATTTTAGAGTTACTCAATACTGGTTATACATTACGAGGTAAGCGCATTAAAGCGCTTATATTGACGCCTACAAGAGAATTAGCCGTTCAAGTTGAAGCGAGTATTGCAAATTACAGTAAACACTTAGAATTAAGCTCTATGGCTATGTATGGTGGAATTGATGCTGAACCTCAAAAACAGCGTTTAATTTGGGGGATAGATATTCTTGTTGCTACACCTGGACGTTTACTTGATATGGCGCATCAACGAGCATTGCATTTTGATGAGTTGGAAGTATTAGTACTCGATGAAGCCGATAGAATGCTTGATATGGGCTTTAGAGAAGACATTAATAAAATAATTGAACGATTACCTACGCAGCGCCAAAACTTATTATTTTCTGCTACATTATCTGACGATATTCGCCAGTTAGCTAAACGAGCTATTGGTCCTCATGCGGTTGAAATTTCTATTAAACAAGACAAATCAACACAGCCTAAAATAGATCAATGGTTAGTCACTGTAGATAAAACCAATAAATCTGCTTTATTAAGTTATCTAATTAAAGAAAATGAATGGAAACAGGCGCTTATATTTATTGAAACCAAACACGGCGCTGCTAAATTAGTAAGCCAATTAGAAAAACGTGACATTAAAGCTGAGTGTATTCATAGCGGTAAAACGCAAGAAATAAGAGAAAAAATACTGGCTGATTTTAAATCGGGAAAAATTCAATTTTTAGTGGCTACTGCTGTAGCCGCCCGAGGAATTGATATTGATGATTTATCGAGAGTGATAAATTACGACTTACCTGATAAAGCTGACGATTATATACACAGAATAGGAAGAACGGGTAGAGCTGGCGCTAGTGGTGAAGCAATTTCTTTTGTGGCGAAAGACAACTTTAGAAACCTTTGTGCTATTGAAAGTAAGCTAGGGCATATTATTGAACGAAAGGAGTTCGAACAATTTCCTGTGAAAAAAGTAGTGCCTTTATCTATTTTAAATTATGTGCCTAAAAATAAACAAAGACTTTGATAGGTAAGTTTTTTAGAAAATTCAAACCGGATAAATCAGTTTTTAAGAAAGAATAACTAAACCCTAACCTCAGCATACAAGCTGAGGTTAGTAGACTTTAAGGCTAAGCTACTCAGGGGTTAGGCTTTAGATTGTTCACTTTTACGTAATGTTTTTTCTTTACGTTTTTCTTTAATAATATGTTTAACATCGCCGCCAATATGGCTTTCACCGCGTGCTTTAGCTAAATTTACTTGGCGTTCTCTTTCTCTAAAACCGGCACGTTGTGCATCCGTATATTTATCAATACAACGCGGACAGCTTACGCCTTTAACATAATGCTCACTTTGTTTTTCTTTTTCTGTAATTGGAAATCTACAAGCAAAACATTGATCGTATTGACCTTGTTCTAGGTTATGATTAACCGCAACTCGGCTATCAAAAACAAAACATTCACCTTCCCACATTGTTTCTTCTTGAGGGACTTCTTCTAGATATTTAAGAACGCCGCCTTCTAAATGATAAACTTCTTCAAAACCTTGTTCTTTTAAATAAGCTGTTGATTTTTCACAGCGAATACCGCCCGTACAAAACATAGCCACTTTCTTATGTTTATTTTTGTCTAAATTTTTTGCAACATATTCAGGAAATTCACGAAAGGTTTCGGTATCAGGATTTATCGCGTTTTTAAATGTACCTATTTCAACTTCGTAATCGTTACGAGTATCTACAAGTAGCACATCAGGATCAGAAATTAAGGCATTCCAATCTTTAGGTTTTACGTAGGTGCCAACAGTAAGCGTAGGGTCTATACCTTCAACCCCCATGGTGACTATTTCTTTTTTTAATTTAACTTTGGTACGTTGAAATGGATTTTCAGTGTTGTAAGAAACTTTAAAAGATAAAGGAGATAAACGACTGTCTTGTTCTAAAAAATTAAGTACATTATCTATACCTGCCTGAGGGCCTGCAATTGTCCCATTAATACCTTCTTCAGCTAATAATAGCGTACCTTTTACTTCGTTTTCTTCCATTGTAGAGACAAGAGAAGGTTTTAAATTTTCAAAATTTTCTAATCGAACAAACTTATATAATGCACAAACTGTAATTTGACTCATTGAGTTACCCATTGAACTAACCAGATCGTAAATCTGGTGCTGTAGATTAAAACAACATATGTAATATGTTGTTAGCTTAGTGTAATTAAAACTTCGATAGCCTTAATGACAAGGTGCGGAATTCTAGCAAATAATACGAATTAACAAAATACTTCTCGGTGTTAACTTTATGCGCTAGATCAATTTTTTTATTTAATTTCTTCAAGTTGTCATAGTTTAGTAAAGAATTAGTCATATTTTACTTTTACATTAATATCCATAAATTAAATGCTTAGCCCTATAGGTTAAGTCGTTAATTTATTACCTTATGAGCATTAATGCGATTTTAATAATACTTTTGAAGAGGCTTTGAAAATGGCTAATTATGATTTATATGAAATGGAAGAGTACTTTAACGAAGAAACAAACGTAGTCAGTAAAGTAAATATAAAAAGCACTAAAAGAAAATGGCGTGAAATAGAAAATTTTAAAGAAAAACAAAGATTACGTCGTGAACTATTAGAGTATAGCCAATATGGTTTGTAATTTTCTCATCTAGTAACTCTAATTGCTTTATTAGAGTTACTAGATACTATCCGTTACCACTCAGGTGCGTATTTCAGAGTGCTTGTTCATTCGTTCGTAGAACACTTCTTTTTCAAAAATTCGAATTAATCCTTTTTTCTTCTGTCATAGATGGGTAAGATCCTGTTTTATTTATTATTGACTTATCCCATGTTTGAACTTAAATACCATACCCCTTTTAAATGGACTGAAGCTGTTTTAGCTGATTTTGATACCTTTTTACAAGACCATGCAGCAGCAGAAAAAAAAGCTTCGGGTATGGCTATCTCTATGTTATCGCATTATCAAGACCGAACGCGCTTAGTAAAAGAAATGACGGATCTAGCACTAGAGGAACTCATTCACTTTAAACAAGTATTGAAACTTTTAACCGCTAGAAATGTCCCCTTAGCTAATGATAAAAAAGATACTTATGTAAAAGAAATACGTTCGGTATTTAGACACGGTCAAGAAGAGTTTTTTATGGACCGATTGTTAGTAGGTGCCGTTATTGAAGCAAGAGGGCATGAGCGTTTTTCATTAGTTGCAGAAGCTTTAGAAGCAGGAAAAGATAAAGATTTTTATGTCAGTATTGCTAAATCTGAAGCAAAACATAAAAACTTATTTGTAGAATTAGCTTATGAATATTTTGATAAAAATGCAGTAGATGTGCGCTTAGATGAAATTTTAGAATTTGAAGCAAAAATTTGCGCTAAACTTCCGTTTAGGGCTGCACTTCATTAGCTCATATTGTCGTGCTAATTAACCTCAACTCGGGTTAATGAATGTTAGATAATGAATTAAAATTATTATTTATCAAAACCTTAACCTGTACCGTTGTTTTCCTAAGTTATATTAGTCTCTCAACATTGATATTTTTGTGTATAACAAGGCGAATTTTTCTATCTAATAGCTAGCTATTAGTAATAAATTCAACGAAGTTAGGCATAAAAATAGCTTGTTGAGTAACTTTGCTTATTCCGAGCTGAGGTTAATTAGCCTGAAAACTGGATAAAGATTGAATTCTTTGCCCACCTTGCGATCAGAAATTTCGACTAAAAACGATTTGAAAGCAATAAATGTGGGCTAATGAATAAGTTAATAGATATATTTTTGATGTCGATGATTTTTGTCATCAATTTTTACCTGTATGGAAAACGACTTAATCGCTAACAGAACTAAAACGCGAATAAGTGTATGCCTATCGTTATAGCTTCTTATTAATAAAATACAGCTGCAAAGCGAGGCAGCTGAAGTATTTTATAAAGAGGTAATGAACAAATAAATTAATGAATTACCTCGCTAGTATTCAGTTTGTTTTACTGAGTCATATTATTTATTTTCAATTGCTTACTTTAAATCAAAAATATAACGCAGTAGGAAAATAGCCGTTATAAAGTACGTAATGCCTGATACTTCTTTCATTCTGTTTGTCCCCATCATTATGCCCACATAAGTAATAAAGCCTAATGCTATACCTTCACTAATACTAAAGGTGAGGGGCATGGCTATAAGTGCAACAGTTGCTGTGGCTAATGATGTCATGTCTGAGGTGTCTAAATGGCGAAAAGACTCCATCATAAATATGCCTACCATGATTAATGCTGGCGTAGTGGCCATTAAAGGAATAACTTTCATTAAAGGGGTTAAAAACAAAGCAAGAATAAAACAAATACCAACCACAATGGCAGTTAGACCTGTTTTTCCACCAGCAGATACACCTGCAGCTGATTCAATATATGAGGTTACGGGAGAGGTCCCTAATGAGGCACCAATAACGCTAGCACCCGCATCAGCCGTTAAAGCCGCGCCCATTTTAGGTAATTTACCGTTTTTATCAACCAAATTGGCTTTACGAGTAACGCCAATAAGGGTGCCAATAGTGTCAAACATATTAACGAACACTAACGCAAAAATAAGATCCCATGTTTGAGCTATGTTAATTATTGGGTACATAATATCCATAGCAAAAAAGGTATTACTAATACTGTCGGGGGCACCTAAAATTGATTCTGGATGAGTCGTTAAATAACCCGTTTCAGTTGGAATAAAGGCACCAATAACGGTTAATACAACCACTGAAATTAAAATTGCGCCTGTTATATTTTTAATAATTAATACAACGGTCAGTAAAACACCGAACAAAGCAAGTAAAGTGACGGGTTGCGATAAATCACCTATTGAAACAAAGGTCGCAGGATTACTTACCACTAATCCTGCGTTCTTTAAGCCAATGAAAGCGATAAATAAACCAATACCACATTGCACGCCTATTTTTAATGCTTCGGGTACTGATTCTGCAATTTTAGTTCTTATGCCTGTTAAAGAAAGAAGTAGAAATAAAATCCCATTCCAAAAAACTATACCTAAAGCAGCTTCCCAAGGAACCTCACGAGTTAAGCAAATTGTAAAAGCAAAAAAAGCATTAAGGCCCATGCCTGGCGCCATTGCTATAGGGTAATTGGTCATTAACCCCATCATTATTGTGCCGATACAAGCTGCCAGTGCGGTTACTGTAATAAGCCCTTCAATGGGCATTCCGCCAGCAGCTAATATGCTAGGGTTTACCACTAACACGTAAGACATTGCTGCAAAGGTTGTTAACCCTGCAACAATTTCTTTTCTAATGTCAGTACCGTGCTCTTGCAGTTTAAAAAGTGTTTCTAATATTTTTATCATATTATTGCTCAGTGTAAGGCTATATTTTTTATGTATGGTTTTTATGTATTGTATTTTAACGTAGTAAATAAAAAATATACTGCAAGATTGTTTTATTTATTTGGTGTTAATAAACAATAAGTTACTATTTCATTAGTCAATATTGAATACGTTTATTTTTTATCGTAAGGCATTGTAGTTCGGTACGTATCCCAATCACTTGTTAAGGTGTCGATAACTTTACTTCCTACACTATAGGCTGACTCGAGGGCTGATTGCATACCTGCGTAACCTTCAGAGCCACTTTCTTGTGCCAAGTTCTCTGCAGCGGTTAAACCATAGGGTTGAGTGGTATAGTTACTTGCTGTTCGTAAAACCATAAAGCGATTTTTATTAACTTTACCGGCATTATGTAAAAAGATCATTGCTTGGTAAGCACCTGTATCTTCCATACCAGAGCTGACAAAATTACCTTCTCCATTAGTCCAATATGTCGTCCAGTCGTTTGCCCAGTCGTTAAGTAACTTTCCGTGCCAAAATGTTGAAGATGATAGGTGTTCACCTTTTAAAACAAATGGAGGTTTTTGTGCATTTGGATATTGGCTGTACTGGTCACGTAATTTTTTCATTTTAGGGTAATCGTTAAGCTTTGTGTTTTTGGTTAGCTCATACGCCCAATTTGTAAGTTTGTGGTTCAGCTTAAACGCCTCACCATTCTTCGATTGTTGGTGATCTTCTGTGCTTGGGGGTTCTGTGTAAAAAAGTGGAAAATACCCTGTTTTCCAATCTTTAGGCATTTCTCTAGCATCAATTTGATGAGCCAAACCGCCATCTACTAACCATGTTGCCCAAGCCGCAGACCCTATCGAAGCATCTTCAGGATCAATGCCTGCAATACCTGCAACTAACCAATAGCTATGAGTTAGATCAAAGCGTTCATCAAGACCTAATGCCATAATAGCGGCAGATGCTTTTGCTATTCCCATACCTGTAACCATACCTAAAACACCTGTTTTTTCATTATAAAACAAGTCGTGGTGTCCTTGTGGGAAGTCAAACTTAGTGGAAAGGTTTTGCCCACTTTTCCATAATTGAAATTCTCCAGGTTTATCGCCACTGTCTTCGCCTATTTCAAACATAGTAACAACCACAGCCTTAACTTCGATAGGCGGTGGCGAAACACTTTGTGTAGTGTTTTTTTGTGTACAAGCGCTTACAACTATTACAGTTGTTAGTACCGATAATAGTTTTTTTATGTTAGTCATTCAAACTCCTAGGAGATTTTAAAAATGGTAAATAACGATGTTGTGCAATAATCAATTAACAAAGAGGGAACAATTAAGTTCCCATCGTATTGTTAAATGAATTTTGAAAATTTCCTCGCTTAAAATTTGTAGCTAAATTTAGCTTGAAAGTGTCGTGGCAGCTCAGGCAAGACTATTTGTCCACCGAACAAGTCAGGGAAGTTAGCACGGTAGTAATCTTCATTGGTTATATTTTTCAGGTTAATACTCGCGGTCCAAGTTTCAGCATCATAAAATACACCGGCATTAATTAAGGTATAAGCTGGTAATTCTACTGATTGAGAAAATCCTGAATATGTTGAGTCAGCTCTTACAACACTTGCATTGGCTGCAAATCCGTTAAGAAAGTCATAAGTTGCTGTTGCTGTATAGATATTTTCAGGCATGCCTGCTTTGCGAGACTCTTCTTTATTATTAACAAAGGTTAAACCTATAACGTTACCACCATAAATTAACGATGGATCAGTCAGTGATGTTAAGTCTTCTGCGCCTAAGAAACCAAATTGTGAGCCTTCTTCTAGCGCAGTTAGGTTATAGACTTTTAAGTTGGTATAACCTGCACTAATGACAAGTTGTTCGTTAACTACCCAGCGTAGTTCAAATTCAACACCTTCGTTTTGAGTTGTTGCATTGGTAATGATGGCTTGCGCATTGAAGTCGGTGCGCTTTTGTTCGTATGATGAAAGTGCGAAGTATAAACTGTCATCTAAAAAACTACCTTTAATACCAAATTCAGTTAATTCTGATGTATCAAATGCACCACCAGACGCTACTGTGCTAGCGTCTATTTCAGCACCTTGGCCTGCAATTAAGGTCGCTTGTTCAGCCTTAGTAAAATATGGAATTAAACCAAACTCTGTTTTGAATGAAATACTGGCGTTCCAAGAAATACCATCTACGGTATCTTCTTCGGTTGTTATAGGAGCTTTTACAAGTAGTTTGTCGCCTCTACTGGTCGATTTAATGTCGATACTGTCGTAACGAATACCTAACACAGCATTTAAACCAAAGTCCCATGTTAAGTCGGTCATTGCTGCTATGCCATAGTCAGTATAGTAACCCGTACTATAAGTGGTGTAATCAGAATCAATACGTGTAGATAGTAATCGTCTATCTAAAGCAGACGACGGTAGGGTTAAATCACGACGATCAAAGTATTCGTTTGTAAAATCATCACCATGCTTAAAGTTTGTATAGCGAATAGAGGGTGAAATTTGAACTTGTGCTATTAATGAATCCATTTCAAATTCGTTTGAAATAATAACTTTATCTTCAACAACGTAACTGTCATGGAATTGAGAAAAACCGTAAGCATTTTCATTTAAATTTTCGTAGGCTTCATAAAATAATTGGTTTTTAACTTCCCAATTATTGTCAGCATAATAAGTGACATCAAAATATAGTGTATCAACGGTGTTCGATAATATGTCATCAGGTGCTACAAGTACGCTACTTTTACTTAAAGTTGCTGTACCAGCATTATCAAGCATCATTTCTGGCGTTACTTGGTCATCTGTAAATGACGGTGGAAATGCGTAGAAAAAACCTGCACCTGCAAGATTAACTGCACCGTATTCTTGATGAGAGATTGAACCATCACCATCTGTATCTAGTGGTCTTGCGGTACCAGTGGTGTAAGTATTGTTGTCAATTAAGTCTTGTGTTAAACGGTTCCAGCCTGCTACTTGGTTACCATCGTATTTGTGATGCATACCACCTAATTCAATTTTAACGTTGTCGCTGATGTCTATGTCGAACGAGCCTTGTAAAATAGTTTGGTCTGTATTGGTGTTATCGTAAAAACTACCTGAATTTTCTATTTCACCATATAAGTAGAAACCAGCAGTTTTACCTGCAACAGTTGCAGGACCACCAATTTCAGCAGTCATTACACTTTTGTCCCAACTACCTGTGGTATATGAAAAAACACCTTTGTTTTCTTCTAAATAGCTACCGCCACTTGCACGTGCAGATTTTGGTGTGAAATTTAAATACCCACCAATTTTTGAAGGTCCATAAATAGGAGATGCTGGGCCACGAACAATATCTACTCGGCTAGAAGCGCCAATAGGAGTAGGGTAATTACCAGGGTTGTCTAAGCGTTTTACACCTCTGAAATAAGTTTCACCGGGAGTGCCTCGAACATCTAAAGAACCAGCAACACCGAAAAATGATTGTGTAAAAGTTCCCGGTGAGAATGCAACTAACTCATCGATATCACTTATACTAAAGCGTTCAATTTGTGCGTCAGATATTGTTGAAGCTGAACGAGGGGTTTCTAAAATTGATTTCCCAAAACCAAATACTGATTCTACATCGTTACCAGGCAAACTTCCTAGTGAACCGGTGACTTCTATTTTTTCAATATCCTTATTAGTGTTGCCAGCTTCCTCTGCCAGTACGTTAGACGAAATAGACAAGCTTAATGCTACAGCTGCGGCTAACGATGATACTTTATATTTTATTATTGGCATGATTACCCCTTGATAGTTTATAAATTTTTCGACGCTATTTTTGTAATTAGCTTTTGTATATATTTTTTTTATAAGTAAATAGTGTTTCTAAATTTAGTAACTGCAGAATTAATGCCACAATCCTGACACTGGTGTCAGGATTTGTTTTTTAATTATAAGTGGTTGTTTATTAGTCTTTTTGTTTTTGTTGATATGAGCGGGTTTATTTTTTATGCAAAAGTAATACGATAAAGTTAAGTGCTTTGTTTGTTTAATAAGCACCGTAGTGGTGCTTAATGCACCAATCAAGTTAGAGTTTTAATCTTAAAGGTAAAGTGTAGATAGCGATTTATTTGTTAGTTTGTTGATGGTTTAAGGTTTCTCCTAGAATTACGTTAATAATTCATATCTCAGGTTAATTAACATAAAGTGTGTAGTTTTTTGGCTAAATTATTATGTAATAAAAAGAGTTCTTCTTGTAATATTTTACTGTGGTTTGCATTTTCTATTACCCATTCTCCGCCTACCATCAGTTTTTCTACGTGTTGCGCACCACAAGTTACTATACTTGCGATAAAGTCACCTACACCTGAAAACCGTAATTCGTCTAACTTAAAAAAAGCAATGTCGGCTTGTTTACCCGGTGCAAGTTCACCAAGGTCACTTCTATGAAGTACGTTGGCAGAGCCTTTGGTGGCCCAGCCTAGTACTTTTTCAGCTGTAATGACTTGTGCACCATAAGTGAGTCGTTGTTGTAACAATGACTGACGTACTTCTTGTATCATATTTGAACAATCATTAGAGGCTGAACCATCAACTGCTATTCCTATGTTACAACCCGCTTTTTCGAGTGCTATGGTAGGACAAATACCTGAAGCTAACAGCATATTTGATGTTGGGCAGTGTGCTATTCCAACTTGTGCTTTACCGAGTGCATTGATTTCGTCTTGATTGAAATGAATGCCGTGTGCAAGCCATGTATTGTTAGTTAACCATCCACAATTGTTTAAATATTCAAGAGGTCTAACACCATATTGATTAACGCAGAAAGCATTTTCATCTTCTGTTTCAGCTAAGTGAGTATGAATAAGTACGTTGTTTTTGTTGGCTAGTGTTGCTGTTTCTTTCATTAATTCAGTTGTTACGGAAAACGGGGAGCAAGGCGCTAACGCTATATTCAGAAATGAGCCTTCGCTTGCGTCATGGTATGTAGAAATTAAGCGCTGGCTGTCATCTAAAATTGTTTGTTCGTTTTGTACTACGCTGTTTGGAGGTAAGCCACCGTCTTGTTCACCTAAACTCATAGAACCACGGGTTAACATAGCTCTACAGCCTAAATCATGTAATGCGTTTATTTGAATATCAATGGCATTTTCTAAACCTTTCGGGAAAACATAATGATGATCACAAACCATTGTTGTACCTGAAAGCATAAGTTCGAGCGATGCTAAGCGTGTGGCTGCATGCAACATAGGTTCATCAAGGTGTTGCCATACTTTATAGAGGGTTTTTAGCCATGGAAATAATGGTTTGTTTATCGCTTGTGGTAAGCAGCGCGTTAAGGTTTGATAAAAATGATGGTGTGTATTAATTAACCCTGGTGTTAGTACTAGATTACTGCAATCTATCACAGAGTCGTAACTACACTCGGGTTGTTTTCCTTTAGGCACACATTCTACAATTTTGTTGTTGTGAATAACTAATCCATTGCTTGCATCAAAAGTGTTAGCGGTAAATACCGCTTGAGGAGATTTAAGCCATAATTTACTTTTAGCTGTGTTTGGCTCAATCGTATTCTTTTGAATTTTTTGCATAGTTTACCTTTTAATTTTTATCTGAACTGGTATTGGTATCGAAAGCGTTTTCGTTTAGCTCAATAGTATTTTTTGGTAATAAAAGCGTAAGTGTAATGGCTGTAAACCCTGCGGTAGTTACCGGTGATGACAATATGTTTTTTAACCATAAAGGTAGCTGCGCTAATGCTTCTGGTACTAACATTGCGCCTAAGCCCATGCCAAAAGACGTTGCTATAATTAAACTGTTTCGCCTGTTAATAGGCTCGCAAGACATTATTTTTATTCCTGCAACCGCAATGGTGGCAAACATAATTAATGTTGCGCCACCCAAAACAGGTTTCGGCATAGCTTGTAAGATCCCTCCTAAAATAGGAAATAAACCTAACAAAATAAGAATGCCAGCAATGAAAAAAGCAACATATCGGCTTGCAACACCTGTTAATTGAATAACGGCATTATTTTGTCCGAACGTAGTATTAGGAAAAGTATTAAAAACCCCTGCAATTAACGAATTAATACCGTCGGCTAAAATACCGCCTTTTATTCTTTCTATATAGCTTTTACCTTTTATGGGTAAACCACAATACAAGCTATTAGCAGTAAGATCGCCAGCGGTTTCTACAGCCGTTAGCAGGTACACTAGTGCTACAGGAAGAAATATTTGCCAGTCAAACGCTAAGCCATATTTAAAAGGGAGAGGGATTGATATAACAGGTAGTTGCGACAGGTGATTAAATGAAAGTAATCCAAGCGGATAAGCGATTAATGCACCAACAAAAATGCCGATAAAAATAGACGACAATCTTAACCAAGCATTCTTGCTGGCATTTAAGGTAATTATTATGACTAGTACTGTTCCGCCTAATAACAGGTTTTGTATTGACCCGAATGATTCACTGCCAAATCCGCCAGCTAAATCTGTCATTCCTACCTTTATAAGTGACAAACCTATCGTTGTAATTACGATGCCGGTAGTTAATGGGGTAATAATTTTTTTAATTTTATCAATAAAGAAGCTAATAAAAATTTCAATAAATGAGCCAACCAGTGTTACACCAAACATCATGGCTAAAATATCATCTGCACTACCGCCACGACTTTTTACTATAAAGCCACCGGTAATTAATGCGGTAATAAAAGCAAAGCTGGTACCTTGCACTGCAATAAGCCCACAACCTATACGCCCAAACTGTTTAGCTTGAATAAAAGTCGCTATACCAGACACAATTAAAGCCATACTGATCAAATAAGGTATTTGGCTTGTTAAGCCTAAGGTTGAACCAATAATAAGTGTAGGCGTAACAATTCCTACAAAACTAGCAAGTACGTGCTGAAAAGCTGCCGTTACACTTTCAAAAAAAGGTGGTTTGTCGTTTAATGTATATAAAATATCATGATTTTTTTGCATATATTTAAACCTTAATTATTGATATTTCCCTGTTAAATAACGATAAAAAGACGGGTTCACCCAAATAGACTCTGTATTTATTTTTACAATACTCGGAGTGTTCACTAACTGTTTTTGTATATGGTTTATAACATCAGATTGTTGTGTGTTAAGTGCTAAAGTTGATGCCGTGAAATGACTAAATACGAGGTTAATGCGCGTCACTTTTTTATAGTTTTGTTCTTGAACAAGTGAGCGATAAAATGGCTGCCACCAAGCATGAATGATAAGGCCTTGTTGGTTGTTATTGTCGCGTTTAGCGTATTGGTTAATAAGGGGCATGAATTTAAGCTTTTCTTGATGGTTTTCAAAAGCTAGTTTTAAATCATATTCTTGTGCGTAACGTATTTTTTCCTGTAATTCGTTATCTGTTATGTCGTTCCAACCGGATCTAATATTAAAGGCCGATGTTTTAGGTATTAATTCCCAAGTAAATTTAACTTGATTAAGTGTTAATAAAATAATGAGCTGTTTAGCATGCGCTAGAGATGAATGCCCGTAGAGTAAGGTGTTGTTTTGTAATGAATTATTGTTATGGTTTTTGTTCTGCTTAATGTTATATCCCTGAATAATATTATTGCGTAATAATAAATTTAATGGGTTTATTATCTCTTTCGGAATAACTAAATGTTTATTGGCTAACGGGGACAGTGCTTTACATTGGATGAGTTGAGGTGGTTTAAGTTCTATTTTAGTAATACAGCCTAATTTTTTTAATAATGCGGCTGATTGACGTTCTTGGATTGTGGTTTTAAGTGTATTGATATTAAGTGTTTGTTCGCTGTCTAAGAGTATATCTTTTATCTGTGTTGGCGTAATCGTATGTGCAACTTCTGATAACTGAGCTTGGGCGATAACTTCAACATAACTCTTGTTTGATTGGCTTTTTAAAAGTTGCTTTGGAAGAGTATCTGCATAATTAAAGCAGGATATTGAAAGTAAAAAATATAAAGCGCTTTTGTATATTTTATTTTTGTTATTTATATCATTGTTTTTCATATTAACCAGCCACGGTAGGGGAATGGCTTAAAATAAATTCATTAAATACGGGACGTTTTTTTAATGACTTTTCCCCTTTGTGTTTATAGTTTTTTTCAAATTCCAAGATGTTGTTATCAAGTTTTTTCAGTAATTTTTTCTTGGTTTTAGCATCTAAAAAGCTGAAAGATAATGAGTTTTTACTTAAGCTTGTTATTTCAGACCATGACAAATTAAAATATTTAACCCCTATAAAGAATTCATCGGTCATATTTGAATGCCACATACCTCGATCGTCTGTTGATAACGCTACAGGAATCCCTAAGCGTAAAAATTCAGGAAATGGATGCTGATTAAGGTCAGCCACGTAACCGAGTTTTAAATTACTGATCAGGTTAATTTCTATTAAATAATCATTATTGCGCATTAATAATAGTGTTTGCGGATCACTTAATAAGTTAATTCCATGGCCAATCCTTTTTGCACCTAACAATAGCGTATCGCGAATATTAAAATTAGGCGCTTCAGATTCACCCGCGTGTATGGCTAAATTAATAGCTGGGTATTTGCTCCTAAGTTTTTTCAGGGTAGGTAAAAAACGAAGAGGGTGGCCTTTAGGGTTATCTTCACGGCCTACCATATTTATACCTACATAAATATTACGGTGCTTATCAACAAAGTCATACATAGATGTTAAGGCTTGTTCGGCATTGGGTAAAAATCGTAATAAGGCATATTGTAGACGCACAGTTACACCTGTTTTAATTGCATCTGGTTGACTTAAACGAGCGATATATATGTTTAATGCTTCTTCCTGTGTATAAGGGCTACCGTCTACTTTATATTTTTGCGTTGCATTTAATTGTGCTTCTATATACAGAAGTCCTTCTTTACCGAAAGACTCCATGTTTTTTACTAACATTTCTGCTGCAATAAAAGGATTTGCAGTAAGTTCGTTAAGTCGTTGCCAATGAGTTTGGAAAAACTCATCTCGTCCCTCATGAGGTTTATCTAACCAAATGCTTTTTTTCCAAGATTCAATTTCACTGTTATTGAGTTTATTGAGGGCAGTGTAATTATTTTTTTCACATTCGTTTAATTTGTTATAACTACTACCACTAATAGTACGAAACATGAGGGTTTGAGTTTCCATACCAAATTCATTTTTACCGTAACCGTTACAAATGTTTAGGTGAGTTCGGGTGAAATAGGTGTATCCACCATTTTTTTCTTTGTTCAATGCAAGCTCGTACCACCATTTAGGTAGGTGACTACCACTAGAATGATGATGGAGATCTCCACCTTTAGGCATGTTATATAAAAAGTGATAAAGCTGTTTATCTGTTGCGTTTTTTTTAAATTGTTCAAACCAAAGATGATCGTTATTTGAAGATATAAAGGAAGAAGTCACAGTTTTGTTAGCTGTAATATTATTCTTATCAACTGCAAATGAGTGCGTAGCAAAAATTACGAGTAACCCAATTATGTAATGTATGCGCTTTATAAATAAGAACATTTAACTTTCCTTATTAGAGTAATGAATGAAATGGATATGAAATCCCTTAAAGTTTAATGATAATTTTGTGTAGCATTGTTGATCACGCAACAAAAGGTTAAGCATTTCTTAGATTTATAGATACAAGCAAAAACATAACCACTTGGTTTGTTTTTTGTTTTTTATATTTTATTTTGGTGTAAGTGGTTGTATTTTAATTGAATAAATCTTTATGACATTTGCTAGATATTTTCTTATGAGGTTTGGTTAGTAATAAGTTGCAATTTAAACAATCGATAATCCTCTTTGTTGCACCAAAATCGATAGGCTTTTTTGATGAAGAGAATACAGTTAATTTAAGCCTGTTTAGTTTGTTTAAGGCTTTACTGGTTTTATAAATTGCAAAAACAGGCCGATTTACTATGTTGTAAGGCGAAATGTGCGGAGTAAATCATAAAACATTCATCATAAATGACGAATGTAGAGTAGGGTTTAAGTCGTTATTCCTGTATACTACGCGACCTTAAATTTGAGTCTTTGTTATTTAATTTTTTATTTTTATATAGCTGTTAGCACAACCTAGGAATATCCTTTTGATCACTACATCTAACATTACAATGCAATTTGGCGCAGAGCCTTTGTTTGAAAACATCTCGGCTAAATTTGGCAACGGTAACCGTTACGGTTTGATTGGTGCTAATGGTTGTGGTAAGTCTACCTTTATGAAAATACTGACGGGTGAATTAACACCAAGTTCAGGTAATGTTTCCATTTCAACGGGTAATAAAGTCGGTACCTTAAGCCAAGATCAATTCGCTTTTGAACAATACAGCGTAGTTGATACGGTTATTATGGGCGATGTGGCTCTATGGAAAGTTAAGCAAGAAAGAGACGCTATTTACGCTCAAGCTGAAATGAGTGAAGACGACGGTATGCGTGTTGGTGATTTAGAAAGCCAATTTGCAGAAATGGACGGTTACAGTGCGGAAAGTCGCGCGGGTGAAATTTTATTAGAAGCAGGTATTGAAGAATCTTTTCATTACGGTTTAATGCAACAAGTGGCGCCCGGTTGGAAACTACGTGTGTTACTTGCACAAGCTTTGTTTGCTAATCCAGATATTTTATTACTGGATGAACCAACTAACAACTTGGATATTCATACTATTAGCTGGTTAGAAAACGAGTTAAATAAACGTAAATGCACCATGATCATTATCTCTCATGATAGACATTTTCTTAATGAAGTTTGTACACATATGGCGGATATTGATTACGGTGAGTTACGTATTTACCCTGGTAATTACGAATTCTTCCTCGCGCAATCCGCCTTATTACGTGAGCAATTATTATCAGGTAATGAGAAAAAAGCTGCTGAAATTGAAGAGCTACAAGACTTTGTAAATCGCTTTGGCGCTAATGCTTCTAAAGCAAAACAAGCCAGTTCTCGCGCTAAAAAAATGGATAAAATTAAACTTGATGATGTGAAATCGTCAAGCCGTATAACACCTAAAATTGCTTTTGCTGCGGGCAAAAAAATGCATCGCCAAGCGTTAGAGCTTGAAAACCTTAGTCATGGTTTTGATGGCGAAACACTTTTTAAAAACGGTGATTTACTCCTTGAAGCGGGTGCTAAGCTTGCCATTATTGGTGAAAACGGCGTAGGTAAAACAACATTCTTACGTTGCTTAATGAAAGAATTAGAGCCACTCGATGGCGTAGTTAAGTGGTCTGAAAATGCTTCAGTAGGGTATTGCCCACAAGACAGCGGACACTTTTTTGATAACGATTTAACCTTAATGGATTGGATGTCGCAATGGCGTAGACCGTGTCATAACGATTTAACTGTACGTGGCATGTTAGGACGTATGTTGTTTACTGACGACGACGCTAACAAGAAAGCCCGTAACTGTTCAGGTGGAGAGAAAAACCGTTTACTTTTCGGTATGTTAATGATGCAAGACGTTAATGTATTAATTATGGATGAACCAACCAATCATATGGATATTGAAGCGATTGACGCATTAAATAATGCGCTTAAAGACTTTGAAGGTACACTAATTTTTGTAAGCCATGACCGTGAGTTTGTATCAAGCTTAGCAACACGTATTATTGATATTAAAGATAAAAAGGTGATTGATTTTCAAGGCACATTAGACGAATATCTTGATAACCAAAAAACTGCGGACAAAGTAGCTTAGTTTTCTAAGCCATAGTTCAGGTTATTAAATTCAAACTGTTATTTGCTATAAAAAATGCCAATCAGGTAATACTGATTGGCATTTTTATTCATGATGCAATTTAGGTATTAATCTTCCTCACTTGATATTTCAACTCATCGTACCAATTTAATAATAACGTTTACTTATAAAAACTTATTATGTTGTCATTTCTGTTACCTATTATTATTTGTGTTTTACTTATAGGGTTTTCTGTAGGTAAACCTTATTGGCGTGAATATAAACGTAGTGTTATTCGAAAAAAGCCGTTTAACAAACAGTGGCGTAAAATTATTCAACAACGTATGCCATATTTCAGAAGAATGCCGGCTGATTTACAACTACAGTTAAAACAACATATTCAAGTGTTTTTAGCTGAAAAAGAATTTGTGGGTTGCAATGGTGTTGAAATAACCGATGAAATAAAAATTACCATTGCCGCACAAGCGTGTTTACTTTTATTGAATAGAAAAACTGATTATTACCCTAAATTAAATACTATATTAGTCTATCCAAGTGCATTTGTTAAAGAACAACAAATACGAAATGCAGACGGAGTGCAATACACAAAAAGAACCGCGCTAGCAGGTGAATCTTGGGAACTTGGTAAAATAGTGTTGTCGTGGCAAGACACCTTAGATGGTGCTGAAATTCCTGATGATGGGCATAATGTTGTTATTCATGAATTTGCCCACCAGCTTGACCAAGAAGACGGTAGCGCAAACGGAGCGCCTATTTTAGGTAAAGACCAAGATTATAAAAGTTGGTCTGATGCTTTTTCAAAGCAATTTGAGTTGTTAAAAAAACAAGCCATGTCAGGTAGTCCGTCACTTTTTGATTATTACGGAGCAACAAATCCGGCTGAGTTTTTTGCCGTGGCAAGTGAGGTGTTTTTTGAGCAATCGAATAAATTCAATCATCATTACCCTACACTTTACCGACAGTTAAGTCAGTACTATAAAGTTGATCCTGTACATTGGTAGGGTAAGCCATACTAAAATACAAAATGATAATTATAAAAATTATTGGTCGGTTATCCCTGCATTTGCTAGCTGCTTAGCTTCAGTAAACAAACGTTGTGTTAGTGCTTGGAGTTCATTTGGGCCGTCTACGCCATAAGTCACGCACTTCTCATAATCAGGTAAGGTAAAACAAACCGTTGCACTTGACGCGTCAACCATACGTAAAGCATTAGTACCAATAGAGCCATTTTCGTTTAGATAAACTGAATATTTAATGTTATGACGACTTGGTAGATCGAAAAAGCGAATTTGATAGAAACTATTTAATATTTTTATAATATCTTTAGATGAATAATTTAATGGGGTTAGGTTCCCGTTTTGTTCTAATGTTGAATTACCTCGTCCAAAAATGTTGAGGCGCTGAGCACTGCTACCTTTTTTAGCTCCAGCGTGTATTGTTAGGTTAATACTAAGCTCGTCTAGTTTGTAGGTTGCAGGAGGGAAATTTGTTGTGGTGTTTCTTTCTTTTGCCATACAAGCTGTTCCCGTTAATAAAGTTCCTACTACATATATTGCGATAAGTTGATTAAACCACATTGCTTGAATACCTCGGGACAAAAACAAAAAAAAGCTCGTTTCCGAGCTTTTTAATCATTTATTTTAACACTTGTAACCGTATTATGCTTTACGGCGACGTAAAAATAATCCAGCAAGGCCAAGAAAAGCTAAACCTAAAGTTCCTGTTTCTGGCACACTTGTTGACGCAACTCTAGTGTAACCAATATCTGTTAATATACCAACGTCTACAGGACTATAATCACGAGTTTCTGGACCAAAATCTCTATCGTATTTCATCATATCAGTTGGGAAAGGCGTACCATCAATATGGCTACCACTGCTGCCGTCAACCCAAGTAGTAGGGCTGAATATTTCAACAGCGTTACCACCATTAGCCGCTACAGCATTAGCGCCACCAAAGTATAAACCATTACCTGTTCCGCCAACACTAGCAGCGTCCCAAACTGGTTGATTGATAAAGAAAGTATCAGTAACAACTTTTTCGCCTGTAGAGTCTTGTAAAAACGTATCGAATGTTGACCATTCGTCATTAAAGAAACCAACACCGTTTTGATCGATTAGTGAACTAAAACCAAGCGCATGAGTTAATTCATGAAAAAGCGCTGCAAAAAAATCAAATTCATTTGCTGTTGCGTCAGCTGGAGTGTTTGGATCTAGTTGCCAATCCCATCCCCAGTTTACATCTACGCTACCATCTAAGTCAGTGCCATTAGCATCAACACCTGTTTGTAATTTAGTTTTAACAACTTCTGTAATAACACAACCACCAGAAACAGGACACGTACTTACAAGATTTGAACCAGCTGAAGCTAGCGTACCACTTGTACTATCGTCAGTTGACGTAACGCTAATATCTAGAGTAGCAGAGTCGCTAAAGTAGCTACCAAACATAGATGAAAACATGTTGCCTGCAGTATCTAATGCAGCACGACGTGCCACACCTTCGCTGCTATCTAAAAAGCCAACACCAGCAGTGTTACTTGAGTAGTCGAAATTAAATATCACGCTAGCTTGGCTAGGCATTACAGCCATAGCTGCAAACACTGACGCTGTTATTATTGATTTTTTTAGCATTTTATATTTATCCTTGATATTAAAATGAATTCTAGATTCAAGATGATTGCTATTACATTGTGATACAAATCCGACGACGCTAGTAAAAATAGCTTGATTTTTAATCACTATTTTTTGCTTTAAAAAGCTTTTTCAACTTTAGCAAGCATCAAGCCATGTTGTTAATTTCTTGTTAAGTTACTATAAAGTAAAACTAATTTTTATATTTGAATGTGTTAAATTGTATATATAAGTATGAAGTGTAAAGTATTTCGACATCTTACGTTTGTATACAAAATACATTTCTAATGTGCTGTTTTAATAAGGTTTAATTTATAGTCAGATATGGCAGGTATTTTACTTTTATAGAAAAGGAAACAAAGCTAATTGAGTTTTTTGTTACTTATAGGTTAAGAAATAAATTCTTACATTTGTTATTATTTTGTTAATATTTTTGAGTGTGCATGATATTATTCACGCGCAATTTTTGCAGGATAAAGCATTAACTCTATTAGTACCCCTTAAGAGCTATAGGGTTAATTTTATGACATTTACAAATGGAGTGCTGTCATGTTAACTAATCTAATAAAAAATTCTAGGAAATCCCCTAAACTCAACTCAACCGCTATAAAGGTATTAATGCTTACTGCTTTTATTGGTGGCTGTAATAATGATGATAAAGATGTTGTTGTCGTTGAGCCTAGCCCTGAATCACAAGTACATTTTATGTTGTCATCTGTTGATGAAGGTACCTGTTCGATTTATGCTAATAATGAAACTATTGCTTCGGCTATTACTGAAACAGGTGTTGCAACCTTTAAAGATATTCCTGCAGATTTAGGTTTTGCACTTATTGAATGTGAAGGTGGCGAATATAAAGATGAAGCCACTGGCGAATTATTTACAGCTGGCCTTACGCGTGCCTACTACAATGTAACGTCTTCTACTTTTAGCACTAGCGTAACCCCATTAACTGAAATAGCGACACAAGTTGTTGAGGTGTATGACCTTGACCCAATTTCGCAATACTCAGGTGTTTTAACGAATGTAGCTAATGCCTTTGGTATGAATGGTTTTGATCTTACCAGCGCTATTCCAATGGATTTAAACATTGAAGAAGCTGACGGTACTGCCGGTGGTCGCTACGGTGTTGTGCTTGCTGCGTTATCTCAAATGCAACAAGATATTGAAGCTGAAAGTGCTGATGAAGTGATTGAAACGTTAGTCTATGGCATAGCAAATAATGGCTTATTCACCAGTGATGAAATACGTGATTACTATTTTTATGCAATGGAGAATATGTTTGATAACCCGCTTATTGATCCTAATTTAGGTTATGACGTAGATCTTGATGCCTATTTCCATGACGTAGTGTTAGCCCCGCTTGCTTCACAAGTTGAGTATGTAGATGCGGAGCATCCTGATAGTAATGATCATGAAGCCTTTTCAAAAATCACAGCTTTTGAAACATCGACTTTTGATATTGTAGGAACACATTTATCAATGAGTTTAGACGTTACTTTAGCGGGTGAAAAGTGTGCGGTATACGATCTTCAATCATTAAGTGATACCAATAACGCAACTAAATACAATATTATGTTTGCTGATTGTCCGGCGCAGAATGAAGGTGAAGTTGACCTTGTGATCATGGATCACGGCCGATTAGAAAACACGACGACTATTACGGTTGAAGCACCTAACGCAACTGCAAATATTAAAGAGAAAGCACCTGCTCGTGTTTCTGCTATAGCTACAGGCACAAGTATTTTATCTGGCCATATAACGGCTGAAGCACCAGGTATCGTTTACACAGAAAGTGCAGCGCATAATTACAGTAGTAACAGCTTAGAAATATTTGCTGTTGCAGGTGTACCTGTTGATATGATTGACTCAAACGGTGCAGTAATTGCTAGTACCGTGTCAGATGATCAAGGTTTTTATCAATTTGATAATGCACCTGAATCAACAACAGTTAAAGTTGTTGTTAAAGCGCAAATTCAAAAAACTCGTTCAACACCTAATGTGGGCCCTGAGTATAATTTTGCCATTCGTGACAATACAAGTGCTGGCGCGGTTAAAAAATTATACCAACTGACCTCAGACGCTATAACCATTAAAGATGAAGCCGAAAGTACTAACAAGCTCGATATTAGAGCGAAAGTTGGTTTTGACAGTGATGGGTATGTGATTGCTGATAGCGAGCGTGAATCAGCACCATTCTCAATATTACGTATTGTAAAAAGTGCAGCTGATAAATTAACAACTCTTAATCCTAATATTGAAATGCCAGATTTAAACCTTTATTGGTCTCCTAAAAACATTGCTGTTTGGGGAGATAGATCAATAGGTGAAATAGGAACTTCTCATTATAGCGGTAGCGGTTTATCGCCAGGTGTATATGTATTAGGTAAAGCTGATGCTGATACTGATGAATTTGACAAAGGTGTAATCGGTCATGAATTTGGTCATTACTTACAAGCGCAATTATCTTATGCTGATAGCCCTGGTGATAGTCATTCTTATAATGAATATAAAGACGCAAGTTTAGCCTACGGTGAAGGCTATGGTACTGCTGTGGGTGGTTTGTTGTCTGGAAGTCATTACTACTGTGATACTGCAGGTGAGCAGCAACTTGATGGTGCCTGTGAAGATTTAAACGCACCTATTGGTGAAGACCGAGCAAATGGCTTTTATTCTGAAGAGACGGTTATTAAGCTAATGTATGCAATGGGTAATATTGATGGTAAAGGTTTTAATGAGTTTTTTGATGCTGTAACTAAAATGAAAACGGGTATTCATTCAGCCACTATTTTTACCTTTTTAGATTATTACTTAAAAGCTAACCCTGATGTTGAAACAGAGGTTAAAGATTTAATGGCAATAGCTAACGTTAAAACAAGTGACCCTTTTGGTATGTATCCAGCCAATACTCCTGCGGATCCTAAAATAAGTGCAGCGGCAAATAAAGGTGGTTCAAGTGTAGGTGCAAATGATTTAGAGCAGTTATATATCACTATTCCACTTATTCAATCTGAAGCTCCAACGGATGATGCTGTAGTGATTTCATCTAATTCACCTGAGTTTTGTATCAATAATAACTTACCCGGTGCTAATTCTAGTAATGGGTTAGGGATGAGACGTAGAGCATTATTTACAGCTAACTTTACTGGTTATGTGGGTATAAAGGCTTTAAACAAGTTAGGTCATGAGGTAAGTGATCAATCGGGTTATATAAAAATACGTACTAATGCAGGACAAGCAGTTTCTCTTTATGATTATGACGATGGCTACTTTGGTCAAATTAGTGTTGTAGAGGGGAATCAGTACTCTATTGTATTAAGTATGAATAATCCTGAAGTTATTCTTCAAGGCAGCCAGTGTGGCTTTAAGTTTGAATTAGTTAGAATTGCTGATTAATTTGAATGAAACATTCATCGTTAATAAAAAGGCAAAATAAAGTGAGGGTTGCAAACTCACCTTGTTTTGCTTTATTTGCTCCTATTATTATATCTTTTGTAATGATGGGGTGCTCGCCTGAAATGACAGATACAAAAGCGTCGCTTAGCTCTGGCCATGAAGATAAAGTTGAACATGTAAAAGTAAAAAAAGTGAGTGTAAATAAGCCACTTGAGTTTGCTGTAACTGTTGACGAATCTCGAAGTGGATTATGGTTAGGTGGTAGCCCACCAATTAATAAGCGCGCTTCAGGTATGGATACTTACTATAAAATGTCTGTAGGTAGTCAACCCAATCGTTTATTAGTCACTTTGCAATTTGAAAGAGTAACAGCAGACGATGCTTATATTTCTTTTAATGCGCTTGATGGGGCTGAAATTTCATTAACTCAACCATTAAAGTACAAATTGAAAGCAAATAAAGTATCAGAAGTAACGTTTGAGGTGGCTATACCAGAAACACCTAGTTACTTAGCTCTTTATACCTTTCAAAATGGTCGAGGGGCATCTAGAGCCTTTAAATTAAAAGAGACAAAACACCTATAGTTAGTGTTTCGTTGATATTATGAAATTAAAAAATCGAGCTACGGCTCGATTTTTTATCTGATATTATTTTAATCTCAACTCGGCTTAATGAATGTTAGATGATTAATTTAAAGTATTATTTATCAAAAGTTTAACCTACTTTTTTTCCTAACCTTGTTGAGTCACTTTGCTTATCCTGAGTTGAGGTTATTTTAGCTTTTCTATTTCAATCAACGGAATATGTACGTTGTAAGAGTGCTCTCTAGTTTCGTCTGCTGCACAAAATAAAATGGCGGGCTTTCCGTCTTTAAACCAAATCTGTGGTCGTTCTAAATGATTAATTTTTTGACGACCTGATTGCCAATTTATCTCAATTTTTGAAACGAGTGGATTATTCGCTTTATGCCAATCAAAACCGTCTTTGGAGTTAAATAAAGCTAACGATTTGCCTGAACCAGTGAAGGCGCCTTTCATATCTTTAACAATGGCCCAATATTGATCATCTTGAAGCCAAATATAAGGATCTTCAGCGGGAAATTTTTCACCAATTTTAGTAAATACAGGATCTACATGTTTAGTGAAAGGTCCTGTAGGGGATTTTGCTGTTGCCATTAAGTGAACCACTGGACCACCTGCGGGTAGGGGGGCTTTTTTAGCTACCGCTTTGTAAACCATGAGAAAGGTGCCATCTGCTTTTTGCAGTACAGAAGGATTACTCACCATAAGCGCATCCCAAGCGTTGTTATTTTCGCTGGTATTAATTAACGGTGTATCTGTTCTTTTCCAAGGGCCATACGGGCTATTTGCTACAGCAACACCAATTCTTTGATTGTTACGATGAGAAAAGTTAAAGCCTTTCATCACTTTGCCATCGCCTGTATTGCCCATGTAATAAATATAATATTTATCGCCAAATTTATGAACCGTTGGGTTATGCGTAGATAAACCATCCCAGTAATTTTTACCTCTTGCAGGTAAAGCTATGTCTACATGTTTGTATGGACCTAAAGGTTTATCTGCTACAGCATGAGCTATTTCTGAGTGAGTTAACCAAGCATTATGACCGTATGATTTAAGCCAGCGGCTATAAAATAAATGATACTTTCCATCATCTCCTTCAACCATGCTAGAACCCCAAATATAATAATCAGGATCTATGAACTTTGCTGTATCAGGTACTGCTTGCATCGATTGGCTAATATCTAACTCAGCTGTATTACTTGATACGCAGCCTGATAAGCCCCCGAAACAAGCGATTAATAACAGAATATTCTTTATCATTTAATTTTATACCTTACTAGGTTTTTTTATTTTTCATGTTTAAATTTTATTCGAATTAAATGCTTGTTGCTCGCGGTGCAAGGGATATAGCATAGTTGTTCTATGTAAATTCCTTGCAACAATAATTAGCAAATATAAACAGACTCTAATCAACTAGTGATTTTTTAATAACTCATTTAGCGTGTAGTAAACTTTATCAACACTCACTGCACGGCCTTTAATATCACGTAAACCAGTAAAGTCTATTTGCACAACTTTGTCGGCTGTTAATGGCATATCAATATCAATCGATTTTCCATCTGCAGATAGCTTTATGCTATTAAGTTTTAATGATGTTAAGTTCTTTTTAGGAGAGCCGTAATTACCAGAATAATGATAATTCCATTCTTGCGCGTTTAAGCTTTCTTTGACCACACTATTTTTAGCTAATGCTTCAGTAAAGGTTAATCGAAAACCTGTTGTTGTTAGTTTTATGTCTAATAACTCAAAAGGGTTAGTACCATCCCAAACCACTTTTTGTAATCCAAAAGGTTTTCCGCCTTGTGCTCCCCAGCCTCTGGCTGTTTGCCCAACCCAAAGTTGGCCTAAAGAGTCAAATTTTGTGCGGATGTTGCCGCTTTGAAATTTGTTCATAAAGTTGATAACAGCGCCTTGATATTTACCATTAACTTTATCGAGTAGTACCCTAAATAAGTTAGATTGGGTTTGATCGCCTATAAAGATTTGTCCTGCAAATGGGCCAAACTTTCCTTTCGTTGTATCCCATTCTGGATTACCCGGTGAATTAGCCACTTCAATATGAGGGATCCAAACGACAGGTTTTTCACTCATCGCGGCAAAAGCTTCTACCGGCATTTCTTTTAGTTTATCTCGGGTGTATCCTTCAACATCAATTAACGATACCGGATGGCCGTAAAATTTGCCTTGTTCTAGTAAATGTAATTTTGACGTAGGAACCCAATCACCTTGGTTATCAGTAAAAAAGATTAATCCTTCTGGGCTAGCTCCTATCCCTGCTGGTGAACGAAGTCCCCAAGCGTAAGGGGTAAATTCGCCTTTTGGTGTTACTTTAAATGCAAATCCTCTATAACCTCCAGCACTTCCCATAGCTCCTAAACTAAAGGCTCCTGGGTTGTTATGACTTAAATTTAAGGTGCCATAAAAGTTACCATTTTTGTCTTTAACTGGGCCAAAAGTGAATTCGTGGTAATTATCATGAAAGTCCCAACCGCTCGCTAAGTTATCATATTGATCGGCTACGCCATCTTTATCTGTATCAGTTATACGGGTTAATTCAGGTTTATGAGCGATTAAAATAGAGCCTTCATCAATTAATAACCCTGTAGGTTCATGTAAGCCTTCAGCAAAAATTTTCCATTGTTCATTTTTATATAACCACACATCACCCAGTCGTGTAGTAACGTATACACCTCCGTTTTTATCTGTGTCTATACCGGTAACATGGAAGCGAACATCTTTAGGTGTTTCTATGGTGACAATTTTATAACCATCTGGTTTGTAAATGTTTTTTGGTGCACCTTGAGCAAAACTGTTAAAGGCCAAACTACTCAGTAATAACGAGGCGATTGATGTGGTAAGTATTTGTTTTTTCATGTGAACCTGCTTATTTAGTCAAGGTAGCAATTATGGCGAAGTTTCCTGATGCGTCAGGGGTAATTGTGGCACTGTTTTGTGTAATTGTGCCGCTGGGGGTTCTCCAAATTATAGAGTCTGTTTTAGGTAATTGAAGTGTAAATGTTGAGCTGTTTTTGTTATTGGTTATACGATAGTTAAAGCTGATCTCATCTGATTTTTTACTTACGGCTGTTACGGTAAACGTGTCATTTCCAATATTAAAGGTGAATACTGGTTCTTGATTTACTAATTTATAACCTTTGTAAGTGCATGATTTAGAATCGATATTATTTAGGTGTAATGTCTCAGGTGAACGGAATAACCAATTACCAAGAGGTAAACTTGGGCTTTCTCCTCTACCTGAAACGTTAGGACCTATGTTGAGTAAATCACCTTTCCATAATCCAACAACTGAACATGAACGTGTATTAAATGCATAATTAACTTTACTAGGTAAACCAACTGAAATTGAATAACTCGGTAATTTATGTATTGTTTTTCGAAGTACAAGCGTTTTTTCTGTCGCTTTAACTTCAATTTTATTGTCTGATAACACTAATTTTGCACGTGTAGATACAGGGAACCATTTAATGGTTCTATCTGAATTAGTTACAATTAACGAAAGATTTCTTTGATTAGGTTTGTTATTACCTGCGCGGTATATAATTTTTAAATGTTGTTTACCTTTTTTCAGTTTCCATGTGGGATACCAAATGGGCTCTTCTCGCTCAATTTTTTCACCATCAGTATAAAAATCAATATCGATAGGGCGGCCCCATTCAACCCAAATTTTTGTGTCTTTATCTTTTGGCGCATAAAAATCACCTTCAAACTCAATGGCGTAATGTTTTATTTCTGCTAATTGAAAATCAGGAAGGTTAGAAGCTAACTCACCTGTTTTTATAATTTTTTCAGCAGAAATAACTTTATCGTTAGCATCTTTCATTTGATATATTTTGTAGGTAAGACCTTCAAAACCTTCTCTTTTAGATAATACATAAGCAACAATTGATTGAAGTTGTAATTCTGAAAATACATTATTGAAGGCGAGCATACCGGCATCTGCAAAACCACGTTTTACGTTTTCAATTATTTGTGATGGTTGGCTGCCGTGGATCCATTCCCCATCTTTTAGGTTAAAACCTGAAGCTCCACTTAAGTCTTTTGAATGGCAAGATGCGCAAACTTGTTCAAATAATACTTTGCCTTGAGCTGTTATTTCTTGCTTGTCCGCCATATTTTTTAATTTTTGATTTAAGTCACTATCGTAGGCGTAAGCATAAATAGTAAAAGAAAATAAACATATAATGTTAAATCCTTTTTTGATTAAGTTGTTCATAACTCTGTATCCTGTTTTGTTAGCGTTATCATTTTAAGTTAAACGTATCTAAATTGTGCAGTGCCTTAAAAGTGGGTTTAAATCAGATAATATTGTTAGTCTTTTAGGTTTATTGCTGAAATAAAGCTTTCCTAAATTTGCGACCGGAAATAATTGTTTAGCTAATTGCAGGTAAGTGCAATAAAACCTTTAGCTACTTTCATAAAATTATTACTTGTTATTTAACTTCTTTGATTTTATTTTTTGGGTAGTTTTGAAAATGTAAAAATATCACATGTAGGATAGTTTTTGTCAATTGTTAACTTGTTTTATTTGATTTGTTGTTTTTATATATAAAGTAGTGTTCGGGTTTGAATGAACATTTTAACAGAAAATATAAGAGGGAAGGTGTTGTTTGATATGATTAGGTCATTTATCTTTTAAATGTTTAATGAAAATTTACTAAAAGTCAGATCAATTTAATCGTTTCAATCAAAGTATATTACCAACAGCGATGATACGATTAAATGATCTGTTTTATTGGAAAATTACTTTTATTTAAACAGCTCTTTAATTGCTTTACCTGCTTTAGGATTAAAGGCTTGTGGATCTTCATTTAAAAGCATTAATGCCGTAGCTGCAATTTGTTCTTGTTTCACTTCTTCTGTTGTTTTTAGTTCGCCCTGAGCTTTTATTTTAGGACCAATAGCAGCAAACCAAATGTTTTCTGAACCGATAATACCTTTTGGAAACTCTTTCAGGTTTTTCATGTAGTTTTGAATGGCAAGAGGTGAAGCATGATGCTGCCAATCTTTAGCTGTACTACCTCGTCCATGATCTGTGGTGATCATTAATACGGTATTATCTTTATAGTTGGGCATTGTTTGAATGGTATCCCATAAGTCTGCAATAAAAGCATCGGTTTGATGAGCTGACGTTAAATAACTGTCGTAATGGCCGTCATGAGCAAAATCATCCGTTTCTCCAAAAGAAATTATCATAACCTTAGGTTTTACGTTTAATAGATAGTCTTTTGCATATCTGTAGGTGAAGCTGTCTAAACGTACATTATGCCAAGGGCTAGGAATTTCTTTTTGTAACTGGTTGAGTAATTTGGCTTCTTCAGACAAAGCATAACCTTTTGCTTCTATAAATCCTGCATTTACATATAATTTGCTACGTTGTGTATTTAATATATATGGGATCACATCCCAGCTACCAAAAGCTGCAAGTTTATTTTGATAAAAAGGTTTGTTGTTTAACCATTCTAAAAATGACACTTGGGGATTTTCTTTTTTAGCGTTGCTGTCGAGAGAGTGATCAACAACCCCTGTAAATATTTCACTGTAACCCGGATAAGAAAAGTGCCATTTATTAGCTACAGACATAGTAGAACCTATGTTTCTGTTACCTATTAATACACCTTCTTTTGCGACTGTTTGCCAAATAAAAGGCATTAGCATTTCTCTACGTTGTGCTTCATTTGTATGCCAAAATTTTTCTTTAACCTTGAAGCCTTCACGTACAAACTCTTTATTATTAAGTAAGTTTTTGTCAGCACCTGAAAACATTTCTTGCCAGCGTAGACCGTCAATTGTAACTAAAATAAGGTTGCTATCATTTGCAGCAAATACATTGGCTGTAAATAAATTTAGGGTGATTAAAAGTAGTGAAATTTTTTTATACATATTTGATCTATTTTTATGTTGAAAAGTATGGATAAGGTCAGTTTATTGAATACATATGACGGATTGTTTAATAAATAATGACGGTTAAGTTATCTGAATCATATTTCTTCAGGTGTTAGAGAAATAACTCGGTTAACTGAGCTACTATTTTTGAGAGGAACAGCGTAAAATAGCGCTTTCAACTCTTCCTATTTTATTTGCCTTTCATGATTTCTTTATTAAAAAACACTTTACCTGCCAGTGTGTGGTATATGCTTCTTTCTGCTCTGGGTTTTTCACTCATGGCGGCTTGTGTAAAATTAGTAAGTACCTATGGCATTCCAGTATTAGAAATTGTTGCGGCTAGGGCGATTGTTTCAGGTTTTATTAGTTATGTTGATATTAAGCGTAAAGGCATATCTTTATGGGGTAATAATAAACCTTGGTTAGTTGCACGAGGTGCTGTAGGGGCATTAGCCCTTATTTTTGTTTATTATGCTGTAACCACATTACCTTTAGCTGAAGCGACTATTTTACAATATTTACATCCGGTTTTTACTGCGGTGTTGGCGGTTATATTTTTAAAAGAAAAAGTTCAGCGTTCTACTTTACTTTGTATTGTTATAAGTTTACTGGGTTTAAGTGTAATGGTTTCGCCTAACATTCAATTTTCTTCTTCTGCAATATCCACAATGCAATATTCATGGATAAGTATCGGGGCTGCTATTTTGGGGGCTTTTGGTAGTGCGGTTGCCTACGTTATTGTAAAAAAACTCACAAAAACTGAAGACAGCTCAGTGATCGTTTTTTACTTTCCTTTTGTTTCGCTTCCTATCGCCATTGCTTTATTAGGTAGCGATTTTGTTATGCCTTCATTACCGGCTTTTGGACTGTTACTTTTGGTAGGGATTTTTACTCAAGTAGGGCAAGTGGGATTAACCAAAGCGCTGCATTGTGAAGATGCCAACAAAGCAATGGCTTACGCTTATGTACAAGTGGTGTTTTCGGTATTTATTGGTTGGTTATGTTTTAGCGAAGTACCGCTTGTTACTACCTTAATTGGTGGTGGCTTAGTGGTGGGTGGTGCGTTGATTAATGTTTTGTGGAAACGATAATTTTTATGGATGTATTCACTCAAATAAAATCACTGTTAAGTGATACCAGCATTGTACTTGAAGAGGAGGTGCAATCGCTATGGAGTGGCTATGGCCAAATTATTCGCTGTAAAAGTAATAAAAGTGGGCAAAGCTATATTGTAAAAGTTGTCGCTCCTGAAAACGCCGGTGAGCATCCAAGAGGTTGGAACACATCGGCTAGCCATCAACGAAAAATACAATCGTATCAAGTTGAAGCGAGTTTTTATCAACATTATTCATATCTTGCCAATACACCTAATTATAGCCCTTTTTGTAAAGTTCCTCATTTAATGGCTAGTAGTGCAAACGACAGCCATACATTACTGGTAATGGAAGATTTAGATAGTGCAGGCTACTCTATTCGTAAAGCCTCGGCTGATTGGAGCAGTTTACGCTTAGCTATACGTTGGTTAGCATATTTTCATGCGAGGTTTATGGGCAGTTCAGCAGAAGGTTTATGGGAAATAGGAACCTATTGGCACTTAGCTACTCGAAAAGATGAATGGCTAGCTATGACTGAAAGTGGCTATAAAACACATGCTCAGGCGATTGATAACGTATTAAATAAGGCTAAATTTCAAACTTTAGTGCATGGTGATGCGAAGTTTGAAAACTTATGTTTCCACGTTAATAATGAAGAGGTAGCCGCGGTAGACTTTCAATATATTGGCCGTGGTTCCGGTGTAAAAGATCTCGCTTATTTAGTGGGGAGTTGTTTAAGTGAAGACAAACTCATTGAGTTTGAACCGTTAATACTTAATGAATACCTAAAGCAATTGAAACAAGCGTTAACCGAATACCATATAGCGTTAGACTTTGATGCGTTAGCCGCTGAAACAACTTATCTTTATCCTGTCGCGTGGGCTGATTTTTATCGATTTTTATTGGGCTGGAATCCACAAAGTTGGAAAGTTTGCGACTTCATGAAAACTAAAGCTAAGCAAGGTTTAGATATTGTTTTATCAAATTAAATTATGTTGCTCATTTCTATTTTGTTACTTAATGCCCAACCACTAAATAAGCTTTTTAAGCTGTTCTACTTGATGATAAAAAATATCATCAAAAGCGGCAATTGTTGAGGTGGCTAATGCAAAATAGCGTTGGTGATCTATGGCTATTGTTGGGCTATTTACCAAATCGTTAGATATTACTTGAGTAAAATCCTCCATTTTTAACGTTGCAGCGTTTATATAGTCGTCGTGTTGATCTACTTCATCCGATAAATAATGGAGTTTATGTAATGTGTTTGTGGTTATTTTTTTCATATTTTCAGTTAAAAAATTCAATCTGATTTTATCAACACTTGAGCAAACTTTTTGCACACAAACACTGGTGCCTATGGCTCTGGCTTGGCCAATATTTTCAGTTGAAATAATTAACTCTCTCCAGGTGTAACCAATATTAGGGAAACCATTACAATACTCAGCGGTCAATAAATAGGTTTCTGACGTATCTTCTAGCAAATAAGATAAATTTTTAACTAGTAAGCAATGCTGTTCAAAGCTATTCGCAACAGAGGGTTTGGTTTTCAGGTTCAGTAAACGTTGCCAATGATCATTAAAACTTACCCAACGTTCATTGGTGTGTAACTCGGTTTTTTTTAGATCCTTGATCATGTTTGCAATTTGTTTTTGTAAACTGGTTATCTTAGGTTTAACCGTTATATCACCGTTTAACCATGCCGATGACAGGCCTCTGTGTTGTTGTACAAGAGAAATAAGAGGCTTTAATTGCGTAATATAACTAATGCCTAACAATTGAGTTTTTTTAATTTTATTTTTGTTAAATCGTTTAATTATTAAAATACAAATAGCTAACAAGCAAATTGCAGTTATAAAAAAGTATCCCATATATGCTCCTAAACACTCGTTTGAGTGAGTTTGCGTAAATGATTGGCAACAGATTCTGATTGGTCTGCTATTTCAGCATTTTCTTTAGCACCAATAACAACAAGTGAAATATGCTCTGCTATTTCATGGGTTGCGGCGGTTTGTTGCTGTGAAGCCGCACTTACTACCTCCATGCGTAATTTAACTTGGTCTGTTGCATCATAAATATTGCTAAATGCTTCATCTACTTGTGCGGTTTTTTCTAAGCTTTGATCTGTTTTTTCTACCACTTCGGTCATGGTTTTTACAATTTCGGAGGTTTCTACGAGTACTGAATTTATGTTGGTGACAATTGCGTCGGTCGCGTTATTGGTTTTTTTTGCAAGTTCACGTACTTCTTCAGCAACTACAGCAAAACCTCGTCCCATTTCTCCTGCTCGAGCAGCTTCAATAGAGGCATTTAAGGCTAATAAATTGGTTTGTTGTGATATTTGCTGAATAGACTGAGTAATTTTTCCAACGTCTTTTACTAAATCATTGAGTAATATCATACGTTGTTGGGTTGATTGCGCACGATTACTAACATCGGTTACCGCTAAGCTTAAAGACTGTAAGGCGCTTTTTCCTTGCTCAGCAATATTTGAGGCTAAACAAGAAGATTCGTGTGTACTTGATATTTCATTATTGACTTCAATTAACGACTGACTTAATTCTTCAATAGCAGCCGCGGTTGATCTAGTAGCATCTGATTGTTTGTGTACATTGTCTTTAACTTTCGATGAGGTTTCTATTACTTGAATAGCTGAAAACTCGACTTCTTTATTACGCTCTTCATTATAGTTATTAAGTCGGCCTAGTTCGCGGTAAGTGCGTAATAATTGATCTAATAATTCAGTGTTGAAAATACTATTAAAATGTACATCTCGGTGATCAAAATCGTGTACATTAATCCTTTTTAATACACGAGTTAAATGATCTATTTGGTTTCTTGTTATAATCGCGATACCAAGCAGTAAATAAAAATAACAGGCAAAAACAATAGATAAAGCAACACCTTCTATTGTTAAACAGGCAACATAAAGCGCTAATGTATATAACAAGGTAAAAATAGTTACCTGAGTAAAGCCCACTATTTTTATAAAAAAATTGATAGGTGAGAACAATAGGTTCAAAAGCACATACTCCTTAACTTAGTTGATATTAACTAAAGCAAAACATGAGCCATTGTTAAGTTGTTGATTTATAATTGCTATGGTCTTTTTGTTTTTTGTGGTGCACTATTTTGGAGCGATAAATTAGAAAAAATCATCTTTCTGTTGAAAAGGTGAAGTCAACAATCAGATACATTAAATCGTTAAAATACATTATAAAAATGAGAGCTAATATGAATTATTCTAACTTTGGTCAAAAATTCTCAGGCAAGTCAGGCATTGTGGAATTAATGGACGACCTTGGTAGCGCATTAAATGAAAATCCAAATATGTTATTTATGGGAGGCGGTAACCCCGGTAGAGTGCCAGAGGTAGAAGCGTATTTTGAAAAACAATTAACAAGTATTGCTCAAGATCCTATTGCTCGTCATAACTTATTAGGTATTTATCAATCACCTCAAGGAGAAAAAGGCTTTCGTGAGCAATTAGCAAACTACTTAGCTAAAACGTTTAATTGGAACATTAGTGATAAAAATATTGCGGTGTCAAACGGGAGTCAATCCGCTTTTTTTATTATTTATAATATGTTGGCGGGTACGATGGAAAATGGCGATAAAAAAACCATACATTTTCCACTGGCACCTGAATACGTAGGTTATGCTGACGCTGGCTTATCTGATGAGTTTTTTTCTTCAACCAAGCCGAGTATTGAAATTATTGACAATGAAACCTTTAAATATCATGTCGATTTTTCTACGTTAAATATAGATAACAGTATCGCTGCTTTATCTGTGTCTAGACCCACTAATCCAACAGGTAATGTGATCACCGATGAAGAAATTGTTCACTTAGACAAAATAGCCAAACAAGCCAATATTCCATTAATTATTGACGGTGCTTATGGTTTACCTTTTCCTAATATTTTATTTACTGATGCTAAACCTCACTGGAACGAAAATACGATTGTAGTATTAAGTTTATCGAAACTGGGCTTACCTGGAATTAGAACCGGAATAGTCATTGCCAATGAGCAATTTATTAAAGACTTTACCAATGCCAATATTATCACCAACCTTGCTTGCGGTAATTTAGGCCCCGCACTCAGTAAAGATTTATTTAGTAAAAATGATATTCAAACATTAACCGATAAAATCACACCGTTTTACCAAGAAAAAGCAGAAAAAACCGTTGAGTTATTAAAACAAAACTTAGCGGGAATTCCTTTTAAAATACATAAACCTGAAGGCGCTATATTTTTATGGTTGTGGTTAGAAGGTTTGCCTATTACTTCCAAAGAGCTATATCAACGCTTAAAAGCTAAAGGTGTGTTAATTATTCCCGGAGAAGATTTTTTTATTGGAATTGACGATAGCTGGCAACATAAATATGAATGTATACGTTTATCTTATGCGCAAGATGAAAGCGTAGTAGAGCAAGCGGTAAAAATAATTGCAGATGAAATTAAAGGGCTCTATGTGATTTAATATTTTTTAGTGTAATTTTTAGTGTGAGTTAACTCATTTAAATAAGGAATAAGTATGAATATATCTCTTAAAGTTTTTTCAATTTTTCCGCTGTTAGTGTCAGCATCTATTTTTGCGGGTTCTTTTACTTTAACGAGTAAAGATATTACAGCAGGTGTATTAATGAATAAAACACAGGTGTTTAATGGTTTTGGCTGTACAGGGAGTAATTTATCTCCTCAGTTAAAATGGAGTAATGCACCTAAAGATACTAAGAGTTTTGCTATTACAGTATATGATCCTGACGCACCAACAGGTAGCGGCTGGTGGCATTGGCAAATAGTTAATATACCCGTAACTGTTACTGAATTAGCAACTGACGCAGGTAATACTAAAACGAATAAAGCGCCAAAAGGTAGTATGCAAATTAAAAGTGATTTTGGTAGCCGTGGCTTTGGAGGCGCTTGTCCACCAGAAGGTCATGGTGTTCATCGCTATCAATTTACCGTACATGCACTTTCGGTAGAAAAGCTTGAACTACCTGAAGATGCCTCTGGTGCATTAGCAGGTTATATGATTAATGCGAATACGATTGAAACGAGTACGATAGAGGCTTTGTATAAGCGCGATAAAAAATAAACGTAAGTATGTATTGGTTTTTATATTCGTCAATTTAAACAACGGGCTTCGGCTCGTTTTTTTGTTTTATAAACATTCAGTTCCGATAATGGCCAGTTTTTATTAAAAAATTCGTTATGATGTCGTTATCAAAAACACTTATCTTAGGTCGTTATGTTAAACGTTAAAATTTGCCAAAAAGCTCGATTATCTCGCGACCCGCGTTTCGACGGTAAGTTTTTTACTGCAGTTAAAACCACTAAAATATATTGCCGAACTATTTGTCCTGTTTATCCACCTAAAGAAGAAAACGTTTTGTATTTTTCAAGCGCGGTTGAATGCGCCAATGCAGGTTTTCGTCCTTGTTTACGTTGTAGGCCAGACAGTGCTCCAAATTCACCTGCATGGAAAGGCGTAAACGCAACACTCGACAGAGCAATTTGTTTAATTGATAACGGTGCTTTGCAACAAAGCTCATTACCTAAACTCGCAGAACGATTAGGCATTAGCGATCGTTATTTACGACAATTATTTGATAAGCATTTAGGTATGTCGCCCAAGGCATACGCCCTTTATCAACAGTGTTTATTTGCCAAGCAGCTACTACATCAAACGCAATTACCTATTACGCAAGTGGCGTTGGCAAGTGGTTTTTCAAGCATTAGACGATTTAACGACTGCTTTCAATCGCAACTTAAATTAACGCCATCGTCATTACGTAAATCGGGAGGCAACAAGCAAAATACACTACAACTTAAGTTGTATTACAGACCTCCATTTAATTGGCCATATATGCAAAATCTACTTAAAGCCAGAGCAATTAAAGGACTTGAGTGGTGCGAAAAAAATAGTTATGGTCGAAATTTTACGTGGTTAGATACCGAAGGAAGTTTTACTGCAACACATGTTAATGGCAAAAATAGATTTGACGTAACTATAGAGCTAGACGATGTAAAACACTTAAAAGGTATTGTTAATAACATTAAACGTGTTCTAGATTTAGATGTAGATATGCAAGCAGTAGAGCACGATCTTCAACAAAGTTTTGTTGCTGAGTTTCAGCTCAACACAGGTATTAGATTACCTGGTATTTGGGATATGTTTGAAGCTGGCATTAGAGCCATACTTGGGCAACAAATATCAGTTAATGCTGCAAAAAATTTAGTTGAAACCCTAGTTGTTAATTTAGGAAATAAACTAGATAACAATAAAGTCACTCGTTATTTATTTCCAACGCCTGAAGCTATTGCTAATAACGAGTTAGATTTTTTTAAAATGCCCGGTTCACGTAAACAAACCCTACGAAACTTAGCTCAGCATTTTATAACTAGCGATACACCTAACGACCCCAGTCAGTGGCTTAAATTAAAAGGCATAGGTCCTTGGACTGTAGAATACGCACAGCTTAGAGGCTTAAGTGATCCTGATATATTTTTAGCAGGAGACTTAGGCGTGAAAAAAGCAATGGAACAACTTAAAACACAATTTAAAGCCGACTTCTCACCTGAGCAAGTATCGCCATGGCGTAGTTATTTAACCTTTCAATTATGGAGTCAGTTGTAATGAACACTCAAGTTTATACCGATACGTCGACTAAAACATATATCGATTATTTTAATTCGCCTTTAGGATTAATTGAATGTAAAGCGACAGAAAACGGCCTTGCTCATGTTATTTTTTGTGGTGAAGAAAAGGGGGGTATATCGCCTAATCACTTTACCACCTTATGTAAACAGCAACTTGAGCAATATTTTAAAGGTGAACTAAGACAATTTGATATACCGTTAGATCCTAAAGGAACCGAATTTCAAAAAAGTGTATGGCAGTGTTTATCTACAATACCTTTTGGTGAAACGGTGTCGTATCTCGATATTGCTAAAATGGTAAATAAACCTAAAGGTTCCCAAGCTGTTGGCGGGGCAAATGGTCGAAACCCTATTAGCATCATTGTACCGTGTCATCGAGTGGTGGGTTCTAATGGTTCGTTAACGGGCTATGCTGGCGGAATTGAACGTAAGCTATGGTTATTAAATCATGAGGGGATTGAAGTAAAAGCATCTAAAGAAACGCAGACGCTTGATATTAACCATGTGATCAATGCAAGACAGTCAAAAACAGAGTTTTTATAAGAACTTTATATTTTTAACTTAAGCGATGAGCTCATAAAAATATTTAACCTCGAACAATGACGAGGTTAAATATTATGTATCTAATACCGTTTAGCTAACCTATGTTTAGCTTATGTATTGCTTATTAACGCGGCGTGTTAAACCACAAAATAAAGCGTAAGCAATGGTTTCTGAATACTTAGCAACTTGGTTCGCTAAAATATTATTTCCCCATAGCTCAACATCAAAACCTACACAGTTTTGACCTTCGAACATAGATAAATCAACCATCAACATGTCCATAGATACTCGACCTAATATACGGCTCTTTTTTCCATTAATATAAACAGGAGTGCCGTTGGCTGCATGCCTAGGATAACCATCTGCATATCCAATAGAAACTGTGCCTATTTGTGTCGTGCTTTTAGCTTTCCATAATGCGTTATAGCCAACGCCATCGTTTATATTAACGGTGCGTTGAGCAATAACTTTGGCATTAAATAACATAGCGGGTTTTAGTGTATTAGCTATGTCATTATCTTCTACAGGTGAAGCGCCATACATCATAATTCCTGGTCGTATCCAGCTGTTTTTAATATCACGAACCTTATTAGCTGGGTTAACTGCGTTTGTTAAAATAGCTGATGAATTAGCTAAACTAATGACTCCAGGTAAATGGTTAATTGTATTTAAAAATAGCGCTGTTTGATGCTGAGTTGCCGAAGAGTTTACATCATCTGCCGATGAAAAATGACTCATGTGTACAATTTGCTCAACTTGATTCATTTGATCTAATTGCTGCCAAGCATGCGCGTACTCATCAGGTAAAAAACCTAAACGATGCATACCTGAATCCATTTTTAACCAAACATTTATTGGCTTAGTAAGTTGAGCCTTTTTAAGGGCATCAAGTTGATATTGCGTATGTATTACGCACCATAAATTGTTTTCGCTAATGTAGGTTAATTCGTCGGCGGTAAAAAAACCTTCTAACAATAAAATAGGTTGTTTAATACCCGCATCACGTAACTCTTTTGCTTCTTCAATGCATGCAACACCAAAGGCGTCAGCAACATCGGCTAATGCAGTAGCGACTTCAATAGCTCCGTGTCCGTAGGCATTTGCTTTAACGGTTGCAATAGCTTTAGCGGGTTTAGCGAGTGATTTTGCGTATAAATAATTTTGTTTAATTGCATTTAATTTAATAACTGCAGTTGCTGTCCTAGCCATATATCCTCCTAATGTCTGTAACGTGCTATTGATAAGCCCGATTCATCAATGTCAGGTGGTTTATTACTAATAACATCGCTAATAAACTTCGCCGATCCAACTGCCATAGTCCAGCCCAAAGTGCCATGACCTGTATTTAGGAATAAATTGTCGATACCCGTTTTACCTAAAATAGGCGTGCCGTCTGGTGTCATAGGTCTTAATCCTGTCCAAAATTCAGCTTTACTTAAATCAGCTGCATGAGGGAATAAATCAGCAATCGAAAATTCGATATTTTTACGACGTTTCTCTGATAATGCTAAGTTATAAGACGTGATTTCTGCTGTGCCGCCCACTCGTATTTGATCACCTAATCGAGTGATCGCAACTTTATATGTTTCATCCATAATGGTTGATTCAGGAGCTGCTGAAAAATCATCAATGGGTACTGTAAGTGAGTAGCCTTTAATCGGGTAAACAGGGATTTTTATTCCGATATCAGCCAGCATATGTGTAGAGTATGAACCTAAAGCCATTAAATAAGCGTCAGCAATAAATTCGCCTTTACTTGTTGATACACTGGTTAATATATCGCCTTGTTTATTGAGCTTTTGAATGTCGGTATTCATAACAAACTTCACTCCTAACTTTTCGCATTCTTGAGCTAATTGGGTTACAAACATATGACAGTTTCCTGTTTCGTCGTTGGGTAAACGAATACCGCCAACAACTTTATGAATAGTATGTTTTAGAGCTGGTTCGTACATTAAGCATTCGTCGGGTGTTAATACTTGATGATCAACGCCACTTTCGTTTAATACTTGAATGTCTTTTTGCGAGCTTTTTACTTGGCTTTGCGTACGAAATAATTGCAATGTGCCTTGCGTTCTATGGTCGTAATTAATAGAAATTTCGTTACGAAGTTCTCTTAAACAGTTACGGCTGTATTCCGCTACCCGCATCATTCTTGATTTGTTTATGTGATAATCTTTGCCATTACAATTAGCGACCATTTTGGTCATCCACGCGATGGTTTCTAGATCAAAATCTTTTACGTTAATCTTTAATGGAGCAAGCTCCTGCATAAGCCACTTCATTGCTTTTGCTGGAATACCCGGTGCTGCCCACGGAGCTGAATAGCCTGGAGAAATTTGACCTGCATTTGCAAAACTTGTTTCGTTAGCTACGGTTGATTGTCTATCCACCACAATAACTTCATGGCCAGACTTAGCTAAATACCAAGCACTGGTTACTCCTATAACACCAGAGCCTAAGACTAAAATTTTCATTTATACCTCACAATAATTTTATACCCAGTTGATTCATCTATTATTCAAATGGATACGAGTTAAAAAAGATATGATAGATGACATCAATAATGATTAATGTTGGTATTTACAGAGATTTCAGGATAAAAAACCAAATTAAAAATAAAAGCAGCGCTTTAATCTGAAAATGTAAGTGGTCGAACCTGTGTGATGTTTTAATGTACAAATGTTAATAGCGCAATATTCATTTTTAAGTCGTATTTAGCTGTTTAAATAAAACATATTAATTTAAATGAATAAGCTCGTTGAAACTCAAAAAAAGAGCCATATAATAAGTTTTCTAAGCGGTGGGATTATTTTCATGTGGCGTAAATTAACAATTTTATTGTTTTTATTCGTTCTGGCTAAAACAGCTGGTGCTTTGCCGATCTCTAAAATTAATCATAATGCTTATTTATCTCATGAGAATATTTCTCAGGTAGTACCGCAAACAGTTTTTGATCTAGACTTAGAAGAAGATTCAAGTATAGATACAGAAGCACCTCAAGTTTTATATAATTTGCCAAGTTCTAGTAGGCTTAACGCTTCGTTATTTTCTGTTGAGGTTCAAAACAGTCCTGAATATGTGCTTATTGTTGAATTTTTCAAAATTAAGCTTAACGCGGGTGTATTCAAGCATTTAGCGAATCCTCCTGTAATAACGCCATGGTTTGAACAATTAAGCCATAGCAGCAATTCATCGCGACTTTCTGGTTGGAAAGACGGCAACTCTTTGTATTCTTCTCGAACGACTTACCACAGCTAATTCATAAAATGCGTTTATGAAAGTACATATCTGTATTTTCTGAACGGCAAAATCAAAAAAGTTAATTTTCCATGCTGATGTTTATCATCAGTTATTTACCGTACTTGCGATCTATAAGTCTAGTTTTTTAGCTGGGTTTTAATTGAATTGTTTGAGCAAAGTACGGTGCTATTTGATTTATATCTGTTTCGTTTATTTATTATGAATTTATGGAATGGGTGTTAGAGATTTTATGATGAATTCACGTAATAAAAAGCACGTAAAACATACAAAATGGCAGAACATTGTCATTATCTTCGTATTGTTATTTATGATAGTTAGCGCGTTGCCTAACTTATATTCTGACAAGCTAACGGTTAATTTAGTCAACAATAACAGTCAAGCTGAACAGATATCTGCGCAAGAAATTAAGACCTTGTTAGCCGAGCACAATCTAGCCATTGATGAGATAAGAACCTCGGCATCAACAACGTCTATCAGCCTATCGAACGAAGCGGATCAAAAAGCCATTGAAAAGCTTTTAAATACTGAGCTTAGTGATAGTTTTTCTATTGAAAGTGTTACAGAAAATACAGCGCCGACTTGGTTAAAAATGTTACACGGACAACCCATTAAACTGGGTTTAGATTTAAGTGGCGGCGTATTGTTTGTACTCGATGTAGATACTGAACGCGCATTACTTGATAAGTTAACGGGTATCGCTTTAGACGTTAAAACGTTAGCGATAGATAGCCGCATTCGTTTAAGTAAAGTTGCTCAGCCAGATAATCACTCAATCGTGATTAACTTTTCTTCTGCAAAGCAGTTAAGTGAAGGCACATTGTTGTCTGAAATTAAGAAAATGTACCCTGAACTGAGCCAAAAGAAACTTGATGATAACCAAGTTGTTTTAACCTATTCAGAGAAAGAACAAGTACTGTTTCGTCAAGAAACTATGACCCAAACCCTTAAAACCATGCGTGGCAGAATTGAGGAGCTAGGTATTACCGAAGCGGTAACTCAAAAGCAGGGTAAAAACAGAATTCGCATTGAATTACCGGGTGTTCACGATCCTGAAGAAGCGAAAAGAATTATTGGTGCAACGGCTTCGTTAGACTTTTACCAACTGGCTGAAAATTCAAAAGCCGCTGGTATTATTCAAATGACAGATAAAAATGGTCAACGACTTCGCATGAATAGCCAAGTGGTGTTTTCTGGTAGCCACATTAAAAATGCACGTTCAGGTGTGGGTGAAATGGGTATGCCGCTAGTTAATTTAACCTTAGATGATGTTGGCGGTAAGCAAATGTCTAACTTTTCTAAGAAGAATATTGGCAAGCCTATGGTGACTGTTTTTTCTGAGTTTTATCGTGATGTTAACGATGTGATGGTGAAGAAGAGCAAAGTAATTAACGTTGCAACGATTCAGCAACACTTAGGAGCGCAATTCAGTATTACCAATATGTCGAGCCCACAAGAAGCGCAAGAGTTAGCGTTATTGCTGCGTGCAGGTTCTTTGACAGCGCCTGTAACGATTGTTGAGCAACGTAGTATTGAAGCAACTTTAGGTGCAGACAATATAGACAACGGTATTAAAGCGTTAAGCATAGGCATAGGTATTACTTTAGTGTTTATGTTTGTTTGGTATCGCAGTTTAGGTTTGATCGCTAACGTAGCTTTAGCGCTAAACTTAGTGAGTTTACTTGGATTAATGTCTTTATTACCTGGCACGGTATTAACGCTTCCCGGTATTGCAGGCTTGGTGTTAACGGTTGGTATGGCGGTTGATACTAACGTACTTATTTTTGAAAGGATTAAAGAGGAATTGAAACGCGGTCGTAAAGTACTTTCAGCGATTGAATATGGCTATAACAATGCTTTTTCAACGATTTTAGATGCAAACATTACCACAATGATCACAGGTATTATTTTATATGCCATTGGCTATGGAGCGGTAAAAGGTTTCGCCATTATTTTATGTTTAGGTATTTTAACCAGCATGTTTACTGGCGTATTCGTATCAAAAGCATTAACTAACTTTTCTATTCGTGAAAACAAGTCTCAGTTACTTGGAGTAAAACTATGAACAACTTTATTTTAAATCAAACAGAAACCTTAAGTAAATTTCGTGTTGTCAGCTTATATTTTGCGGCCGCTTTAGTTATTTTTTCGCTAGCAGGTGTATTGAGTAAAGGTTTGAATTTAGGTTTAGACTTTACCGGTGGTTATTTAACAGAATTTACCACTCAAGAGCCTGTGAATAAAGCAGACATGGAAACCTTATTAACTGACTATCTACCCGATACATTTGGCTTAGCTTCAGCCGAAAATGGTACACATTGGAGCGTACAGCAAGCCGATAACGATATTAGCTTGAAAGGTAAAACGTGGTTAACTGACTTTTCTCAACAAAATGGCTTAAACATTACACCGCAAGACTCTATCTATATTGGTAGCCAAGTAGGAGATGAGCTGATTGATCAAGGAGGACTCGCTTTGATAACGGCTGTAATCGTTATATTGTTTTACTTGTCGTTTAGATTTGAATGGCGTTTAGCTGCGGGCTCTGTTATAGCTTTGTGTCATGACGTTATTGTGGTTCTGGGGCTATTCGCTTGGCTTGGTATTAAGTTTGATTTAACTATTGTGGCTAGTTTACTGGCGATTATTGGTTATTCACTCAATGACTCGATTATTGTCGGCGATAAGATACGTGAAATTATGAAACGTAATTCAGGCGCCAGTATTGAAAATATTGTTAACTTAGCAATTAAATCGACTATTGTAAGAACTTTGATCACTTCAGGTACAACACTGGCAACTATTCTAGCGATATGGATATTTGCAGGTGAGTCGTTATCTGGCTTTGCTATTTCATTGTTTACGGGAATTTTGATTGGTACTTTTTCATCAATTACCATTTCAGCAACAGTACCTCAGTTAATTGGTTTGTCTGCTGATTATTACAATAAACAAGAAGAAGAGGTTTGTGCGTTACCTTAATTGAAGAGGGGGGAATGCTTAATTTATAATGTGCCTGCTGTTATTTGGTAGGCACACTTATTGTTTTTTATTTACGTTTAAGCGAATTTGTTATCGTTTTAATGAATGCCTATACCTGCAATCATACTATCAATACTGTATTCAAGCTGTGACTGTTCAATACCTGAACGAGCCATTGACGCTGTTCCTTTTAGTATAGTGTAAATACTTACCCCATTGGCTTGTGCGTTTTTATTCAATCCTAAGTTTATGGCTTCAACATCATTATTAAATAAGTCTGTATAAAGCTGGCTCGGCATTACATCGGCTTTTTTAAGTAATTCTTTGGCTTGCTCTGGAATGTCGCCACTAATCAGTTCTGACTGGCATAATGCTAGGTAGCATCCTTTCGATTGTTCAGAAGCACATTGCATCGACACAATAGACATCATGTGGTTTTTTAAGCGTTGTTTTAAAGTAATGCCTTCTTCAAATAAAAATTTAATATGAGGCTGTATTTTAGTATCAATATAACATTGTGTGGCTTTAACAAATAAAGTTTCTTTATTACCAAAAGCACTATACATGCTGGGTTTGTTAATCCCCATACGTGTTGTTAGGTCTGTGAGTGAAGCACCCACATAGCCTTTTTGCCAAAATACATCCATAGCAGCATTTAAAGCTGTTTTTTCATCAAATGATTTTTTTCTGCCGCTCGTCACAATGAATGATCCTAAATTAAAAGAGATTAATAACCAATCTATTGTACCTATCGGTATTTTTTAGTCAATATGGCTGACAGGTACATAAAGCTTGCCTAACTTATTGATAATTTAGACTCATTGAAGAAGCGCTTGAACAAAATTACTTTCACTTTAATACTTTTATAAGGGAGTAACGATTATTACAAAGCACAGCTTTGAATTGATATCGATCAAGAGCTATGAAATATGCATATTGACGGGTAACGGGTATAACTGGCGCTGTGTCGATAATAGTTACTTGATTTTGATGTTTTTAAATATCATTATTTTTAAGTTTTAATGCTAGCACATTGTCAATATCTTCAGCGCTATGGCGGTTTTCAAGTTGTTCCCATGGTTCGCCCCAAGTTCGGTTGATAATACATCCTCGTTGTACACTCGGACGTTCTGACATTGCTTGAGCCCAACGTTGAACATGGGGGTAATCATCAACCTGAAGAAATTCTTTTGCATCATAAAGATTACCTAATACCAAGTTACCGTACCAAGGCCAAGTCGCAATATCGGCAATACTTAGTTCATCACCTGCGATAAATTCATTTTTTTCTAACTGTTTGTTTAATAGGTCTAACTGGCGTTTAACTTCCATGGTAAAACGATTAATAGGGTACTCAAACTTCTCTGGTGCGTAAGAATAAAAGTGGCCAAAACCACCACCTAAATAAGGTGCAGCACCATGTACCCAAAATAACCAGTTAAATACTTGGGTTCGCTTAATGCCTCTTTCAGGTAATAAAGCATCAAACTTTTCTGCAAGATAAACCAAAATAGAAGCCGATTCGAATATAGGTTCAGGCATTTCATTTGAGTGATCAACTAAAGCAGGAATTTTTGAATTAGGATTAACCGCTACAAAACCTGAAGAAAATTGATCACCTTCGCCAATGTTTATCATGTGAGCGTCGTATTCTGCACTTTTACCTAATGCTAATAACTCTTCTAACATAATTGTTATTTTTTGGCCGTTAGGCGTACCCATAGAATAAAGTTGTAGGGCATGCTTACCAACAGGTAGGGTTTTTTCATGAGTTGAGCCTGAAACTGGACGATTAATACTTGCCCATTTGCCACCACTTTCAGTATCGTGAGTCCAAATATTAGGTGGTGTGTATTGGTTTTCCATTGTTACTTTCCTCGGCTTTGTTAAATGTTATAAATGTAGGTTTTTTCTATAAAACTATAGGCTTATAAGTTCTTGGTTATTAAGGTACTTTGTGATCATTAACCTTTAAAGTCCCGCGAGTTCTTTTAATACTTCTTCATAAGTACTTTGCGGATGCGCACCTGTTATCGCGCTATTACGATTGAATATTACTGTTGGTACGCTCGAAATACCTTGTTGCTGCCATTGTTTTTCTTGATTTGATACGCGAAGGCGGCGAGCTGTGTCAGCTAAAGCTAATTTGGACGCTTCGAGATCTAGACCTACTGCTTGAGCTTCAGCGAGTAATACGACACGGTTTGAAATATCTTTATGTTCAGTAAAGAAAGCCGCAAATAAACGTTGTTTTAGCTGATGCTGTAACCCTTGTTCATGGGCAAAGTCTAGCAACAAATGAGCATCACGAGTGTTCACCATTTTCATTTCTTCAAAATAGTCAAACTTAAAACCATATTCAGCACCAAGCGCACTAATATTATCGCGTGCTTTATTGCTGTCTTCACGGCTAGCACCATATTTACGTAATACATGTTCACGTAAGTTTTCACCTTGTTCTGGCATATTTGGATTTAATTCAAACGGTTGCCATTCAATTTCTATTCTTTCTTGGAGACCTAATTCATTAATAGCAGCTTCAAGATGTTTGTATCCAACGATGCACCATGGGCACACAATGTCAGAAACAATATCCAGTTTAATTTTATCGTTCACAGTGCCTATCCTTGTTATGTATTTTTATGATGTAAAGGAGACAGTAACTAATATATGAGCAAATTCGATCAATATCAGGACTTGGTATAAGCACACTATAGAACTACTTGAATAAACGTTCAAGTTTTGTTTGAGCGATCGTTTCTGTGTTCTCTTCATGGATGCAAAAGCGTTTTGTTAAAGGAAACTGTTTTTAAATAATTTATTTATAAATTTTAAATATCCCTTTGATTTGTACCTATCGGTATGTTAAATTTACGTCATGTACCGACCGGTCGGTCTTTATGCTGTATTGCTGATTCATACTATTGTTCTGTTAAATAAGTCCTGAAAATAATAGTAAACAAAATACAGCTATAGGGTGCCGTTGTTTTTAGCCGCGGCGTTGATTTAACTAATTTTTAGAAGGTGAGATGAATATTGAATGTGTCACTTATTTAGAAAGCATTTCAATAGTCATGTAAAACTTTTACAACAACTTAACTTGAATAACATGATGAAATTTATATCTATTAATTTACTATTATTAACAACGCTATTTTTAGCATCTTTTTCTTCAATATCAGCCCCTTACTCTAGTTCGAGTGCCGTTGCGGTTGATTTATTAGTTGGCTCTGACGATATTACTGGCTTACGTTTGGCGTATAGGCCTTTTGTATATGAAATTAACAATGTCCCTTATTTAGATCAATTGAATATTTATTGGGAAGTTAGTGCAAACTTTTGGGAGTTTGGTGATTTAAATCACCATGAAACTAATTATGTATTAGCGCTTTCTCCTGTTATAGGTAAAACGTTTTATCATCTTTACCATAAGTATCCTGTGCGTTGGGAGTTTGGTATAGGGGTGTCTTTGGTACAAGATACTCGGTTTGCAGGTAAAAATATTGGTTCACACTATCAATTTGAAGATAGGTTGGGGATTGCCGTTGATTTTGATAAAGAACGTAAGCAGTCTGTAGCTATTCGTTATATGCATTATAGTAATGGTGGTCTTAACAGTCGAAACCCTGGCGTTGATTTTTTAAATTTATCGTATGCTTATTCTTTTTAAAAAATAGCGATAAATAAATGTTTAATTAAAAATGAACCTTAGCTTTGTTAATTTTTATAAATGTGTAGGCGTAATACTCTCTAGATGAGTTATAATACCGCAATATTTTGAAAAACCTTTCAAAGCAATTTTACCTTCTAGGCAATTTAATGATAAATAATGTAACTCTTAAACGTGTGTGTAATATTTTTGATTTTAACAATGAGAAAATATGCGCTGTATTTGGGCTTGGCCAATGTGAAATATCAGCAGAGCAATTAACTCAAATTTTTGTAGAAAAAAATGATCCTACATATAAAGAGTTACTTGATGTTGAATTTGCTGGCTTTTTAAATGGTTTGATTGTGGATCAACGCGGCCCAAGCGACGGTCCTGATCGTGCTGCTGAAGTGAGCCTGAATAACAATGCAGTATTTAATAAACTTAAAATTGCTTTAAATCTAAAAGCTGACGATGTAATTACTGTTTTAGGATTAGGTAAAATAACATTGGATAAATATGAATTAAGTTCATTTTTTAGAAACGTGAATAATAAACATTATAAAGAATGCTCTGATGATGTTTTATCAGCGTTTTTAACGGGTCTTAAAACTCAAAAAGAACAGTAATATAATTATTCGTACGTTTAATTGGTTCCATCAACAAAGTAATAAATAACCATCTAATTTAGATGCTTAGTTTATTGCTTTGTTCTTTACGCTCTCTTTTAATTAAATCATTAATCTCTGTATTAAGTTATTACTCTTCTTTAGCTATGTTTACGCTTTTAACATGCATGAGTTGTCTTTCTAACTGCACGCGTTGTCGCAAAAACGCTTCTTTTCAGGCTATTTGATATATATTTAACGTATAGAGTTACTGAACTAGAGGCTAAAATTAAAGTTCAGCAGCCTCCATATTTATTAATTACATGGTTTAATTGATGTTATGAAAGTAAATAAAACAGCAAGTACGCTCGAATTAGGCGCACAATCATTTTCAAAACAAAGTCATCAATTTTGGACCTTACAAATTGCAGGTTGGCTGGGTTATAGCATTGTTGTGTTTTTAGCTATTATTAGGCCGCAATTAGATCTGCCTGAATTTAACCTTGCTAGGCAATTTACCAATTTAATATTAGAAACCTTAAGTGGCTTTTTATTATCGTACTTTCAGTGGCTACTCATTCGAAAAATAGTTCATTTACCTCTTAAACAAACCCTGTTTTATAGTTTTATATCAGCCGCTGCTTTGGGCTTGGTTTTCAATGTAATGAAGCTGAGTTTTTATAAAACAATTGTATATCAACAGCAGTGGAATGAAGCTTGGAATATGTTGGAGTTTGGTGGTTGGTTATTGTTTTCGTTAACCACTATGTTTGTTTGGACCTCTATCTTTTTTATTATGTTGTACAACACTAAGCTTCAAAAAGAGCATGAAATGTTGCTAAGAGCACAAACTTCAGCCAAAGAGGCTCAGTTAGAAATGCTACGCTATCAGCTAAATCCTCATTTTATGTTTAATACTATGAATGCTATTTCAACACTTATTTTTAAGCATGAGAATGACAAAGCTAATGAAATGTTAGATAAACTATGCGAGTTTTTTAGGTATTCTTTAGACAAAAACGACAAAAGCAAAACTACATTACAAAAAGAATTAGAGTTACTCGATCTATATTTTTCGATTGAAAAAGTACGATTTGGCCAACGGTTAAATGTTGAACTTAATATTGATAATAACGTTATGGCTTGCCAAGTACCGAGTATGTTATTACAACCTTTAGTTGAAAATGCAATTAAGTACGCTATTGAATTACGTAAAGAAGGCGGCACCATTACCATTCAAGCTAAAAAAGTAAATGAAAGGTTAGTGATTAAAGTTATTGATGACGGTCGAGAATTAAATAAAAAAATGAGAGAAGGTTTTGGTATTGGGATAACTAATACGAAAGCGCGATTAGATGCTATGTTTAATGGAGACTTTGATATAAATCTCGCCAATAGTGAAGAGGGCGGTGCAACTGTATTAATTTCTATTCCTTGTGAACAATAGGCTTAATGATGAATGTAAAACCCTTAACGGCAATAATTGTCGATGATGAACCCCTTGCATTAGAAGGGCTTCGCCTTCGATTAGAAAAAATCCCTGAAATACATGTTATAGCTGAAGCGAGTGATGGTGACCAAGCTATCCATTTGTGCCAAACATTAACGCCTGACGTACTTTTTTTAGATTTACGTTTGCCTGGGCTTAACGGTATTGAAGTGGTTCAAGCACTACAGTCAGACATTTTGCCTATGATTGTTTTTGTTAGCGCATATGGCGAATATGCAATTGAGGCTTTTGAGTTAAACGCTATCGATTACGTATTAAAACCAGCTAACTTAGGTCGACTTCAAAAAACGGTTGAACGCATAATGCAGCGTGCTCAGCCTGTTAACATTAATGGTAACTCAGAAAATCATAGTGAAAGAAACGCCGCTAAAGAGAAATATAAGTTACTTAAAGCATTGGGTGAAACTTCAGGCATTGCCGTATCTGAACTAGAAAATTGGTTAGGATCAGACAGCCCTTTACCGACCTTATTTAACCAAGAGCTAGTGATTAAAAATAATGATCATGAAAAAGTATTTGTATCCGTTAAAGACATTCGTTGGATAGATGCTGCGGGCGACTATATGTGCATTCATGACAGTAATGAAACACATATAGTTCGTATAACCATGAAAAAACTAGAAAGCCAGTTAGATCCTAAATTATTTACACGTATTCATAAGTCCACTCTCGTAAACATTAACTATATTAAGAGTATTAAACCTATGCGAAATAGCGAAAGTATTCTTGATTTAGGTAATGACGTTCACCTTAAAGTAAGTCGAAATTATAGCTCTGTTATTCAACAAATACTTGAGTCGAAACAGCTTTAACATTTCATCTTATTTTTGTATCGCTTTATCTCTTAATTTTTTTCTACACCAGCATTGCCGCATGGTTTAACCATGATGCCGCATTTCAATTGTTAGTTTTATTTATTTAAACCAAGATAATTCTAGGGAGCAATTTAAAATTAAATTGTTTATCTACAAGTTTGGTTGTTTTGTATTGAGTGTTGTTAGCTAAAAACTCTCATAAAAATAGTTATAAAAAATACAAGAATACAAAAAACGAACAAATAAATCGTGTGAACTCGGGGACATTTATGAAAAAAGCTACGCATAAAGCTATGTACAAGGTATCGCAGTTAGTTGCTTTAGTTTCAACTGTATCGCTATTAGGATGTGGCAGTGGTGCAGAAACTGAAACAAATACTCGCGCTGTTGATGTATCTCAACCCGACAGTGGTTGGAAAATGGTTTGGGCAGACGAATTTGATAGCTCAGCTATCGACAGTAAAAAATGGACACATGAAGTTAACTGCCAAGGCGGTGGAAATAGTGAAAAGCAGTGTTATACCGATAGCGCTGATAATTCGTTTATTACTGACGGAAAACTTAATATTGTTGCATTACCTGCTGAAGAAGGTGCTCAACAACCTTATACATCAGCACGTTTAATTACACGTTATAAAGCAGATTTTAAATACGGGCGTTTTGAAATAAGCGCTAAATTACCGAGCGGACAAGGAAGCTGGCCAGCGTTTTGGATGCTACCAACCGATGAAGTATATGGTGGTTGGCCAAAATCTGGTGAGATCGACATTCTTGAAACCGTCAACCTTAAAACAACTGATGCAGATGGAAACGTAGAAAGTACGGTTCATGGCACATTGCACTATGGTAAAGAATGGCCTGATAACGTTAATTCAGGAAAAGCCTATAACTTACCTAACGACTTAAACCCAGCAGATGACTTTCACACTTACGCTGTTGAATGGCAAGAAGGTGAAATTCGCTGGTATGTAGATGACTATTTATATGCAACTCAACGTAAATCTGAAGTTAGAACGAACAGTAAAGACGAAGCCGTTGGCTTGTCTCACAGAGGTTGGTTTACTGAAAACTTTGATAATGTGAGTGGCGAGCTAACAACTTTTTGGGAAAATGCTCCATTTGATCAAGAATTCTATCTTATTTTAAACTTTGCAGTAGGCGGCGACTGGCCAGAAAATGTAAATAACTTAGGTATAGACGCTGAAGCTTTTGCAAATGGCCAATCATTTGAAATTGACTACGTACGCGTATACGAATGTCAGCAAAACCCTGATACAGGTAAAGGTTGTGAAACTGTTCGTCCTGGTTACGATAGTTTAGAAGATGCACTAGTAGAAGGCGAAGCACCAATTCCTTCACCTCCATCAACGGGTATTGCGGAAAACTTAACTATTTTTTCTGGCACTGTTAACCCTAACTGGCCTGCATGGGATTGTTGTGGTGGGTCAACCCCCGCGATTGTTGCAGACGGTGAAAAAGGTAATGTTACGGAATTCTCTATAGGTGCAGAACCTACAGTAATGGGCTTTATTTCTCGAGATGCATTTATAAACGACGAAGCAGGTAAAGCAAGTCCGTTTGATGCCTCACCTTTAATTGAAACCGGTACCGTTTCGTTTGATATGAAAGTGGTGTCAGCGCCTAGTAATACTGATTCAACCTGGGTCGTTAAACTAGAAAGCCAAGAAGGGACAACTGCCGCAGAGTTACCTATAACCCAAAGTGTTGAAGGTTTAGCGCCAACAACGGGAGAATGGCAAACTTATACTTTTCCTTTGAAAATGCTTGCTGATGCAGGTTTAGACCTAAGTGCAATTGACGTAGTTATGATTTTTCCTGTATGGGGAGCAGGTGATGGGGCTGTATATCAAGTCACTAATCTAACCATAGCTTCAGATGAATTATCATCTCCAGAATTGGTACTTTTTGAAAATTCAGAAAACCCTAGTTGGCCATTATGGGATTGTTGTGGCGGTTCTACACCTACTGTTGAATTAGATGACGATGCTCATACTAATGTTTCAGAGTTTTCTATTGGTTCAGAACCAACAGTAATGGGCTTTATTTCAAGAGACCCTAATACAACTCAACCTGCTCCGTTTGATGCTACAGGTATTATTACTAATGGTGTTATTCAGTTTGAGATGAAAGTAGTTAACATGCCAAGCGATTCAAGCACTGATTGGATTTTTAAAGTTGAAACCGACAATGCAGCATCTGCTTTTGAAGTGTCTTTAACAACAAGTGTTGAAGCTACTGCTCCTGTTGAAGGCGAATGGCAAACTTATACTTTTAATTTATCTGATTTAGCAACGGCTGGTTTTGATTTAAGTGCTATTGATGTTCTTATGATTTTCCCAGCATGGGGCGCAGGTGAAGGTGCAGTTTACCGTGTTGATAACGTAAAGATTTACGATCCTACAGCTGAAAGTAATTCAGATGGTTTTGTTTTATTTGATGAGCAAGCTAAAGACATGTGGAGTATTTGGGATTGTTGTGGTGGTTCAACACCAACTCTTGAAAACGATGGTACTGAACATGGCATGACTGCTCAATTTGTTATTGGCGCAACACCTACTGTTATGGGGTTGTTAGCTGATGATGACGTTTATTTAGATGTCTCTCATTTATTAGCAACTGGCGTTGTTAAATTTGATATGAAAGTGATTACTGCACCAAATGATCCTGATTCAACTTGGATTTTCAAAATTGAGTCAGGTGATACAGAGACTGCGGTTGAATTACCTATCACGGCAAGTCAAGAAGGTGTTGCGCCTGTAACGGGTGAATGGCAAACCTATACTTTTTCTTTACAAACTTTATTTGATGCCGGTTTAGATATTAGCCAGATAGATGTTGTGATGTTTTTCCCTCTATGGGCAACAGGCGAGGGTGCTGAGTACCGAATTGATAACGTACTTATTAGTAACCCTTAGCCCAAGCCATAATTAAAAATCGAGCGGTATTTACTTCTCAATTCATATAAATTTTTAAAAAGTAGAGTCAATATGAAAAACATTAAATTTAAACAAAAACATATAGCGACATGTATCTCATTAATTTTAGCTTCAGGTTTAAGTCATAGTGTATTCGCTGAAGAAGCTGCATTAACTGAGCCGAAGGCTGAAATAGAAGTTATTGAAGTAAAAGGTATACGCGGCAGTTTAGTACGTTCAATGAATATTAAACGTGATATGTCGGGTGTTGTAGATGCTATTTCTTCCGAAGAAATGGGTAAATTCCCTGATACTAACTTAGCTGAGTCATTGCAACGTATTACTGGTGTTTCGGTAAGTCGAAGTAATGGTGAAGGTAGTGAAATTACAGTACGTGGTTTCGGTCCCGAGTTTAACTTAGTTACTTTAAATGGTCGTCAGATGGCGGGTACAGGTTTTACTCGTTCATTTAATTTTGAAAACCTGTCTTCTGAAGGTGTAAGTTCACTTGAAGTAATGAAAACAGCTCGCGCTGAAGTACCAACAGGTGGGTTAGGCGCAACAGTAAATATTGTTACTGCAAGACCTTTACAAAATCCAGGTCAGAAATTCTCTATTATGGCGAAAGGTATCCATGATACATCGGTAGACGCCGGTGATAGTATTACGCCTGAAATTGCAGGTATTTATAGTAATACTTTTGATGACGATCGTTTTGGTGTTTCAGCAAACTTTTCTTATCATCGTCGAGACTTTCAACGTCAATCAGCTAATGTTCGTTCTTGGGTTGTTAATCCGAGTTTGACGGTAGATCCTGAAAATATTATTGATAACCGTCCTTTAGATGCAGATGGTAATGTGTCAAAACAGTTTTATGACCCAACTGCAGGAGAAGGAGGAGAATACATTTCAGCTTCATTCTTCCCACAAGAACTAAGCTATTCAAGAGATGACATACAACGTGAGCGAACTAATGCTCAAGTCACTTTTCAATTTGCTGCAACCGATGACTTAATATTTACGCTTGATCACACAATATCTAACGCAGTAACGGGTACTAATGCGTTATCTTGGGGTGTTTGGAATGGTTCGTTTGGTGGAAATGCTAATGCTTATGAATTAGATGAAAATGGTACTGCTATTTATTATGAATCAGCTGGAGATGACGGCTCTTTTACTTCGTTTCGTGAGACTAATGAAGTTGATTCAAAAGCAACCGGTATTAATATTGAGTGGTTCGCAACTGATGACTTAAGCTTTACATTTGATGCACATAACTCAAAAACCACAACTGATAATGGTAAGGATGCAGGTTTAGGCGCAAATGCTAGAGTGATATTGGGATCTGCTGACCTTTCAAGTAAAGAATATTTATTTAAAGAAGGTGATGTTCCTGGTTTTAATATTAATTGGAACAATGGTTCTCAAGAGATAGACCCAAGTCAGATTGGTTCTAACTTTAGTATCTTTACTAGAACTCCAGCAGAATCTGAAGTTACACAAGTTCAGTTAGACGGACAACTTCTTTTAGATACTAACTTTGGTTTAGAAACTCTTAAGTTTGGTACCGCTTATACAAAACAAACATTAACGGGATGGGGCGGTTCAAATAATGCAAATGCTCCAGGATTCAACAATGGAACATATGCTGAAATATTCCCTGATAGTATGTTTGAAAGGGTTGATTTAAGTGATTTCCTTGATGAATTTTCTTTTGGCTCTAATGGCGTTCAACCTGCCTATGCTTATACCTATAACCTTGACGAAGCTTTCACAAGACAAGCTTTATTCTTAACTGAAGATGTTGTGGGAAGTGACGTTTATGAAGTAGGAAGTTTTGACGAATTCCCAGTGAATAAAGTGGAAGAAGAAACTATCAGTTTATATCTTTCAACAGCATGGGCTTTTGAGGTTAGTGGTTATGATGTGCAGTTAAATTTAGGTGTGCGTTATGAAGAAACAGACATTGTTAGCCCTGCAAAAAGCCAAGTAGCTGAACAAGTTTACTGGGCGGGTGGCTCTGAGTGGATCACAGAATTTGCGGGTGGTGGTGAGCTTATAGAAGTAGATTTTGAAGGTGAATACGATCTGCTACTTCCTATGTTAGATATCAAGGTCGATCTAAGTGAAGATTTAGTTGCAAGAGCGTCTTGGGGACAAACTATTACAAGGCCAACACTAGACTCTATGTTGGGTAACCTTAGCTTAACATCGTCTCCTAAACTTAACTCGAGAAGTGGAAGCCGTGGTAATCCTAATTTAAAACCATTTAAATCAACGAACTTAGATCTAACTCTTGAATATTACTATGACGATGCAAGTTATGCTGCCATCGGCTTGTTCTGGAAAGATGTTGATGACTGGATTGATAACACTGAAGTTAAAACAACTTTTGAAGGTTTACATGATATTTATTTAGGCCAACGTTGGAATAATGCTGTAACTGCTATTGAAGGTCGAGGAGAGCAAGCTACTGACTCTGCTATCTACAATGAAATAGTAGCCAATGGTGTAGGTATCGGTGAAAACAATCGTGTATTACCTGATTCTGCAACTGATCCATTAATTGAATGGACTATTGGCTCACCTGAAAACGTTGGTTCACGTAAAGTAAATGGAATTGAATTAGCTGTACAACATTTATTTGGTGACTCAGGTTTTGGTGCTGGCTTTAATGCCACTTTTGTTGATGGAGATGTGGAATATGATAACTATATTCTTGCCTCTCAGGCTGTACTTTCGGGCTTAAGTGACTCAGCTAACCTGCAAGTTTTTTATGAGAAAGACGGCTTGTCTGTGAAAGTAACAGCTGCATGGCGTGACGAGTATTTGATTGGTCAAGGGTTACCTGATGCTGCAGGAACACCTCCACAATATGAAGAAGAGTACCTTCAGTGGGACTTAAGTGTTAATTACGAAGTTACTGACAAAATGACAGTGTTCTTTGAAGGCATTAACTTAACCAACGAAACCGAACGTTCATTTAGTCGTTTTGAAAGTCAATTCTTAGATGCCGCTCAATACGGACCAAGATATGCAGTTGGCTTTAGATACACTATGGACAATTAATCGACACTTAAGTTTAAGGTGGCTTATTAAAATAAGCCACCTGTTGTAGCTTGCGCTTATACGTAATGTAAGCGCACTTTCTTTCATCGGTGGACTGGTTGTTTAGCGGTTAAATTATTTCTATCTGCATAAATATAGGCAGCCAACATCGACTTATCTCAATATAGGAACTTATCTTATGGCTGGACATTCGGTCATTTTAGATCAAAACAATACTACGACTAATATTGGTTCGCCGAGTCAAAATCGTTTTGCTCTGATCTCATTAACAACGTTGTTTTTTATGTGGGGCTTTATTACCTGCTTAAATGACATTCTTATTCCTCATTTAAAAGCAATTTTTGACTTAACGTATACCCAATCAATGCTGGTGCAGTTTTGTTTCTTTGGTGCTTACTTTTTAGTGTCGTTACCGGCAGGGCACCTTGTAAAAAAAGTGGGTTATCAAAGAGGTATTGTTGCTGGATTGGTAGTTGCGGCTTTAGGCTGCTTGATGTTTTATCCTGCTGCGTCAATGCATAGCTATCCTATGTTTTTATCTGCATTGTTTGTTTTGGCAAGTGGTATCACTATATTACAAGTGTCGGCTAACCCTTATGTTACTTTACTTGGACCAACAGAGTCTGCGTCATCACGCTTAACTATGACTCAAGCATTTAATTCATTAGGTACCACAATAGCGCCATATTTAGGGGCTTTGTTTATTCTTAATGAAGCTGCCAGTTCTATGGCTGTTGCACCTTCAGCAGACTCAGTAAAAGTTCCTTACTTAATACTAACGGCCGCTTTGTTATTGCTAGCCGCTATTTTTGCTTGGTTAAAACTTCCTCATATCAGCAGTGCTGAAACGGCACCTAATGAAGTGGTATCAGGCTCTGCTTGGCAGTATCGTCATTTAGTTTTAGGAGCTCTGGGGATCTTTGTTTATGTTGGCGCAGAAGTGTCGATAGGGAGCTTTTTAATTAACTTTTTTGGTGAAGCCAATATTGCAGGTTTAGAAGAATCTCAAGCGGCCAAGTACTTAACCTATTATTGGGGAGGCGCTATGGTGGGGCGTTTTATTGGTGCCGCTGTAATGCAAAAAGTATCAGCGAGTAAAGTGCTTAGTTTTAATGGGACTTTTGCTGTTATTTTAGTGTCTGTTGCTATTTTGACAAGCGGTAGTATTGCGATGTGGTCGATCCTTTTAGTGGGGTTATGTAACTCGATTATGTTTCCTACGATTTTTAGTTTGGCGTTAAACGGCTTAGGTAAGCACACCAGTCAAGGCGCTGGCGTTTTATGTCTAGCCATCGTTGGTGGTGCTATTGTGCCGTTACTTCAAGGTGTTCTTGCTGATATTGTTGGTGTGCAATTGTCATTTATTATCCCTGTAATTTGCTATAGCTATATCGTTTATTACGGCATGAGTGGTGCTACACCAACCACAGACTTAAATCAGGAGCGCACGTAATGATTAAATTGACCTATGCAATTCTATCTGCAGCAGTTTTATTTGGTATACAGGCCTGTAACTCAGTAACTAAAGATAAAGTAAATAACAGTGAAGCTAGTGCGGAGTTATCAGATAAATCATCCTCAATTTGGCCAACAATTATTTCTGAAGTGAAAACAGATGTAGCTCTTGAGCAACAAGTAAAATCTATGCTGTTGACTATGACATTAGAGCAAAAAGTTGCACAAATGATCCAACCTGAAATTCGCGATATTACACCTGCTGATATGCGTAAATATGGTTTTGGTTCGTATTTAAATGGTGGTGGGGCATTTCCAAATAATAATAAGCACTCTACACCACAAGACTGGATTGCCTTGGCAGAAGAAATGTATCAAGCCTCAATTGACGACTCATTAGATGGAACAAGGATCCCAACCATGTGGGGCACCGACGCCGTTCATGGTCATAATAATGTTATTGGGGCGACTTTATTTCCTCATAATATTGGTTTAGGTGCGGCAAATAATCCTGAATTAGTCGAACAAATTGCCAAGATAACTGCTACCGAAGTTATGGTAACGGGCATTGATTGGGTTTTCGCACCAACCGTTGCTACAGTTAGAGACGACCGGTGGGGTAGAACCTATGAAGGCTATTCTGAAGATCCAGATATTGTAAAATTATATGCTGCTTCAGTTGTTAAAGGCTTACAAGGTCATGCGGGAAGTGACTTTTTAGGTGACGACAGAGTTATTAGTACCGTTAAACACTTTATTGGCGATGGCGGTACTATAGCGGGTAAGGATCAGGGAAATAATCCATTATCAGAGCAAGATCTTTATAAACTTCATGCACAAGGCTATGTCAGTGGATTAGCTGCGGGTGCTCAATCAGTAATGGCATCATTTAATAGCTGGAATGGTGAAAAAATTCACGGTAATCGTTATTTACTAACAGAAGTACTTAAAGAAAAAATGGGGTTTGACGGCTTTGTTGTAGGTGATTGGAATGGCCATGGGCAAGTTAAAGGCTGTAGTAACGAAAGCTGCCCACAAGCAGTAAATGCAGGACTTGATATTTTTATGGTGCCTACAGATGCATGGAAGCCGTTAATGGAAAACACCATCAAACAAGTCAACCAAGGTGTAATACCTATGTCGCGTATTGATGATGCTGTTACACGGATATTACGCGTTAAATTTAGAGCTGGTTTATTTAAAAAGCCAAGCCCAGCTAAACGCTTATATTCTGGAAAAACAGAACTCATTGGAAGTGATAAGCATCGTCAAGTTGCAAGACAAGCAGTACAAGAGTCTTTAGTGTTATTGAAAAATAAAGGTAATTTATTACCTTTATCGCCAAAGCTTAATATTTTAGTTACTGGAGATGGCGCGCATAATATTGGTAAGCAATCGGGTGGTTGGTCTATTACTTGGCAAGGTACAGGCAATACCAATGCAGACTTTCCTGGAGGTACTTCAATATTTGAAGGTATTGCAAATCAAACCTCTAAAGCGGGTGGTAAAGCTGTATTAAGTGTTGATGGACGTTACGAAGAAAAACCTGACGTGGCTATTGTTGTATTTGGTGAAAACCCTTATGCAGAAGGGCAAGGCGATTTAAAAGACCTTAACTTTCAGTCTGTTGACGAAAAATCGCTAACCTTGTTAAAGAAATTTAAACAGCAAGGTATACCCGTTGTTTCATTATTTATTAGTGGTAGACCTATGTGGGTAAATGCTGAAATTAATGCGTCTGATGCTTTTGTTGCTGCTTGGTTACCTGGCTCTGAAGGTGAAGGTATTGCCGATGTTATTTTAGCTGACAGCAATAATAATATTCAGCACAACTTTAAAGGTAAGTTGTCGTTTTCATGGCCAAATGAATCTAATCAAACCACAGTTAATCGACATGATGAAAACTATAACCCATTATTTTCTTACGGTTTTGGTTTGTCTTATGGCGATAAAGATGTGCTAACAGATACTTTAAATGAAACGGTAAGTCATACTGATTCAGTTGTTAAAGATGGAGATACTGTTCGAGCAATATTTAAAGATTCAATTAAAAAGCCTTGGTCGTTATGGTTGTATTCAGGTACTGAACAGTTAGCCGTTAATGCTAATACACATAAACTATCAGGTATTAGTTATCGAACCGTTGATAAAAGAGTGCAAGAAGACGCCTTTAAAATAACGTTAAATGATAGCGATTTAACAAGCAAAACAGCGAAGAGTTATTCTGGAATGTTTATTAAAAATAATAGCTCATTAACTGAAAACCTTAATATAACATCATCAAATAAATCGGTTTTACAACTTAGTGTGAATCTTGTAAGCAAACCATCTGATGAGGTTTTTGTGTCAATGTCTTGTGAAGGAATAAATAAATGTGGGTATAGCTACAATATTACCCAATATTTAAATGAACTCTCGATGAATAAATGGCAAACGATATCTATAGACTTATCTTGTTTTAGTCAAAATGGAATGGACTTTACTCAAACAACAGAACCTTTTGGGCTTTCATCAAAGGGTAAGTTAGAAATAAGCATTGCAGATATTGTTATTAAGCCTAAAACAAATGATGGCTTATTTCTTAGTTGCCCGTAGCTCTTTAATAAGCGCATTTTTATAAATAATAAAGAAAGTTAATAAGGTGATATACCCATAACCAATCAAGATGCTTATTTCATAGCTTTTGAGCGATATGAATTCAAGGCAATGCTTTGTAATAATGGTTGTTCCCTAAAAGCATTAACGAAGAAGTGACTTTGCTCAAGTGCTTCTTCGATGGGTTTAAAAACAATTTATGGGGCTTATTAATTTTAGTCAGGTTTCTACATGGATGTAGGACAGTTTCTTATACACACGTTTCCAAAAGCTGTTGAGTATGATCTAATACACCTCATGTGAAACTTATTTTATCAATACAATGCAGCAACTCACTTCTCAACAATGGGCTGAACAAGTATATCTCTTCTGAGGCTATTGCTGAAGCAGGATTTAAACACACAAGTGAACAGCTCCAATACGTACCACTTGTTATCATCATTCAAGATACCACCGAATTAAGTTACGAGCATAATGTCACTCAAGAGCTCGTAATGTAATTAACTCAAAGGCAGCAACCAGTCGAAAGCGCTCCTTACATGCTCACTCAACATTAATGTTAGACGCACATTCGGAAAAATATCGGACTTGCCAATCAACAATATTGGTTTAGAGAAAACAAAATTTATACCCTAAATATCAACATGCTCGTGTTACTATTTTTTGTATTTAAGGCATAAACCTGACGTATTCTTCATTCTACTTCTTTCTTCTTTTTAGTCTGGCTAAATCCCTCCTGAATAAATGATTATTATGGTACTGCTGTTATTTTTGTAACAAAACGGGGATATTTTTTAATACTCGCTATAATAGTAGAATGATCTAGAAAATTTTATTACGTAAACTACGTTAAAGAACTTTACCTGAAGTGATGTTAATTATGGAAAGTGAATAGATTTTAAGAAGGATAAGTATGAAATTCGTCTCCAAGTACGCTTTAGTTATGGTGGTTGGTATAGCATTAAGTGCTTTAATTGTTCTACCTAATCAAGCGCATACAATGCAAGCACAGCAGGGCACATTAGATATTGTCGGAAATGAAGTGTTTATTATGTTATCGCTACCTGTTTCAGCTTTTAAAAATATAGATGATGACCGTGATGGAAATTTATCGCAAGAAGAGTTTGATTTTCATCAGCAGTCTATTGTAAATACTATTAAAAAACACATTACACTTAGCGATACAGAAGGTGCTTTAGCGTTACAAGAGCTTCTAATTAAACCTATTTTAGGCCATAGTCATGGTCGTAAAACAGAGCCTGCATTACAGTTGACTCTGACAGGTAAATTTATATTAAAAGATATACATTCACCTTTAACTTTTTATATTGATTTGTACGGAAAATATACAAAAGAAAAATCATTTAAAATTACCGTAACACGTAAACTTGATAACACGAAACAAACTTTCGAACTAACACCGCAGCACTCCTTACAGCAGTTATAATTTGAAAAAAATTTATATCAAAAGGTCAAACGCTCTAAAATAAATGACATTTATTGTGTTATATAACCGAAAATTAGAGTCTAGGTTGAGGGGAGTATTTTACAGGAAAGGTATTCATTTTAAGAAAGGTATTTATTAAAAGAGTTGTGAGGTAGTAGTTATAAGGTGGTAATCTGTTAGCTTACACTCGGTATTTAACTAACAAGTTTAAGTTTTACCACCTTATTTTCTAACTATCACTCACACCCTTTGCTGTCGAATGAATAGAATATTTATTGTTATTATATTTTTAAACATATTATTCCTCGTAATATTTAGTCTGCGTAGGTTGAGTAGCTAGTATCATCACTTAATTCAACTTTACTGCTGATTAATGATAAATTTTCTTTAACTAATGGGTTACTGTCTAAAGATTTAGCAAAAGCTAAGTCGCTCATTGCACCAACCATATCATCTTTTAAGTAACGAGCAACCGCACGGTTGTTGTAACTAATAGATTGTAAGTAACGCATTTTTTTACTATTCGTATCTAATTTTTTTGCACTTCTGATTGCTGCTGTACAAGCCGTTTCAGACATTTCTTCGTTATTCGACTTTAAGTAAGCTACACATAATGTAGTGCTTTCTTCAAAATCTTGGTTCTTACTAGAAAGGTTAGCAATAGCTTCTTTGTATTCACCGTTAAGAATTGATTCGCTATCTGTAGCATCTTTAATTACAGCAACTTTAAGGTTCGCTTCACTAGCTATTGCTGCTAATGGGGCCGTAAGTATTGTCGAGCTAATCAGTGTTGTTAATAATAAAGGTTTAAGTTTCATGGGTATTCTCCGTTTGTTTAATGCCATCACCGTGATGACGGAGTAAATGTAATTAATTTAAGTGAGTACGACAAACGATTAAAATAAATGCCATGAGTGAAGAAAATTCATCTTTAATGTTTATCTAGTTTCTATACTTACTGGTTATTCTCTTGGGGCTGCATTATTTTATGAACTATATATAAATTTTTTATTGTTATTTTTTATTAAGAAAATTTTTATAGGGAGGATAAATTTAAGGCAAAAAAAAGGGTATCCGAAGATACCCAAAAATTAAACAAATTCAAACAAAACAACATTTCGTTAAAAGAAATCGGGGAGATTTCAAAACAAGTTCAGCTTACCTATGCGTAATATTGAACACAAACGGGAATTTATCATCCAACGGTTTAATTTTATTCACTTATATTGTTTCGTTGCATTGTCTTTAGTCACTTCAACTCGACTAATGTGTAGATCATTTTGAATAAAAAATAAATAAGTGAGAAATAAAACAACAGGCAAAAAAAAGGGTATCCGAAGATACCCAAAAATTAAACAAATTCAAACAAAACAACATTTCGTTAAAAGAAATCGGGGAGATTTCAAAACAAGTTCAGCTTACCTATACGTAATATTGAACACAAACGGGAATTTATCATCCAACGGTTTAATTTTATTCACTTATATTGTTTCGTTGCATTATCTTTAGTCACTTCAACTCGACTAATGTGTAGATCATTTTGAATAAAAAATAAATAAGTGAGAAATAAAACAACAGGCAAAAAAAAGGGTATCCGAAGATACCCAAAAATTAAACAAATTCAAACAAAACAACATTTCGTTAAAAGAAATCGGGGAGATTTCAAAACAAGTTCAGCTTACCTATGCGTAATATTGAACACAAACGGGAATTTATCATCCAACGGTTTAATTTTATTCACTTATATCGTTTCGTTGCATTGTCTTTAGTCACTTCAACTCGACTAATGTGTAGATCATTTTTAATAAAAAATAAATAAGTGAGAAATAAAACAACAGGCAAAAAAAAGGGTATCCGAAGATACCCAAAAATTAAACAAATTCAAACAAAACAACATTTCGTTAAAAGAAATCGGGGAGATTTCAAAACAAGTTCAGCTTACCTATGCGTAATATTGAACACAAACGGGAATTTATCATCCAACGGTTTAATTTTATTCACTTATATTGTTTCGTTGCATTATCTTTAGTCACTTCAACTCGACTAATGTGTAGATCATTTTTAATAAAAAATAAATAAGTGAGAAATAAAACAACAGGCAAAAAAAAGGGTATCCGAAGATACCCAAAAATTAAACAAATTCAAACAAAACAACATTTCAATATAAAGAAATCGGGGAGATTTCAAAACAAGTTCAGCTTACCTATGCGTAACATTGAACACAAACGGGAATTTATCATCCAACGGTTTAATTTTATTCATCTATTGCTTTGTTTTTTATCTAATTATCTTTTCTACTAAATTAGTCAATTTAATAATGAAATGGGTATAATAAGTGAAATGCACATAATAATAGGATGTTGGATGAAGCAACTAGCCGCTAGTATTGTTTTATTACTTTTCAGTGTGAATACTCAAGCCGAAAATTTATCGATAGATCAACAAGTTGATCAAATGCTTCAACCCATCGCCGATGTATTTACGAGTATAATCTTTTATACCGTTAATATTGGTGGAGTAGACGCGCCATTAATTGTTATGTGGCTTATTGTTGCTGCCGTTGTGTTTACTGGTTATTTTGGTTTCATTAATATTAGAGGCTTTAAACACTCTTGCCGAGTTATTCGAGGAGACTTTTCTGATCCAAACGATCCCGGTGAAACTACTCACTTTCAAGCATTAGCTACCGCTATTTCTGGCACGGTAGGTTTAGGTAATATTGCAGGGGTTGCTATTGCTGTTTCTATTGGTGGACCCGGTGCTACCTTTTGGATGATGCTGGCTGGCTTTCTGGGAATGTCGACTAAGTTTTTAGAGTGTACATTAGGGGTAAAATACCGACACATAAACGCCGCAGGTGAAGTACGTGGTGGCCCTATGTATTACTTAAGCGAAGGTCTATCACAACTAGGTCATCATAAATCAGGTAAAGCACTCGCTTACTTTTTTGCTGTTTGTTGTATTGTTGCTTCGTTATGCGGTAGTAATATGCTGCAAGCTAACCAAGCTTATCAGCAGTTTGTAAGTGTATTAGGTAGCGAACAAGGTTTTTGGGCAAATAATGGTTGGGTATTTGGTACCATTTTAGCTGTTATTATTGGTGTAGTTATTATTGGCGGTATTAAAAGTATTGCTAAGGTTACTGAAAAAGTTGTGCCACTAATGGCAGGTATATATTTATCAGCGGCTTTATTTATTTTGGCTTACCATTATGCCGAAATACCTCATGCATTTTCCCTTATTATTGAAGGTGCGTTTAATCCTACAGGCGTTGTAGGTGGTATGATTGGTGTTATGTTGCAAGGCTTTAAACGTTCAGCTTTTTCAAGTGAGGCTGGTATGGGCGCGGCATCTATTGCCCATGCAACAGCAGCAACTAAAGAACCTGTGCGCGAAGGTTATGTTGCCTTAATTGAGCCATTTATTGATACCGTGGTTATTTGTACTATTACCGCACTGGTTATTGTTATTACCGGAAGTTATCAAAATGTAGATGGTATTAGTGGTGTTACTTTAACCTCAAACGCATTTGCCAGTGTGATTTGGTGGTTCCCTTACGTGTTAAGTGTATGTGTTTTATTGTTTGCTATTTCAACTATGATCTCTTGGGCTTATTACGGTTCAATTGCATGGGCTTTTGTCTTTGGTGAATCTAAAAAATTAGCTATGTTGTATAAATTGATTTTTTGTTCGGCAACCATTATTGGAGCTTCAGCAAGTTTAGGTGCTATTATCGCAATTTCAGATTCTGCATTTTTCTCAATGGCAATCGCGAATATTATTGGCCTTTATTTACTAGCACCTCAAGTTAAAAGAGATTTGAAAAAATACCAAAATACCTACTGTGAAAATAAATAAAGCGAGCTAAACGTGTTTGATTCGTCAGTATTATTGGTGTTTATACCTACATTCTTTTTTGTGTCCATAACTCCTGGTATGTGTATGACCTTGGCAATGACATTAGGCATGAGTGTAGGTATTCGCCGAACAATGTGGATGATGATTGGAGAACTTATCGGCGTTTCTATTGTTGCTACTGCTGCTGTTATTGGTGTCGCGAGTTTAATGCTAAATTATCCTGACGTGTTTGTTGCATTTAAATGGATTGGTGGTGCTTACCTTGTTTATATTGGCGTTAATATGTGTCGCTCAAAAGGTAAAATGTCTGCCTCAAAAGGTCAACAAACTAGCATCAAAAGAAGTGCCTTATTCTATCAAGGGTTCATAACCGCCATAGCAAACCCTAAAGGGTGGGGATTTATGGTTTCTTTATTACCTCCCTTTATTAACGCCAATTACAACCTTGCTCCTCAATTATTAGTATTATTAAGCATAATAATCTGTACTGAATTTATCAGCATGATGGCTTATGCCACGGGTGGGAAAAGCTTACGCTTATTTTTAAACCGTGGTGATAATATTAAATGGATGAATATTATTGCAGGGGGCCTAATGATATTAGTTGGTATTTGGTTGGGGTTTAGTTAATTTTTTATATGATCAAAATTTTTTTGTAAATAACCTCAGCTCGGGATAAGCAAAGTTACTCAACAAGCTATTTTTATGCCTAACTTCGTTGAATTTATTACTAATAGCCAGCTATTAGATAGAAAAATTCGCCTTGTTATACACAAAAATATCAATGTTGAGGACTAATATAACTTAGGAAAACAACGATACAGATTAAGATTTTGATAAATAAGAATTTTAATTCATTATCTAACATTCATTAACCCGAGTTGAGGTTAAATAGGTTTTATTTTTACATACCATTCTACATGGTATGTTTTTTTGAAAAAATGGAGTTAAATACATGGAGTTTTTTACCAGCATAAAAGTGTTAAATAAACCTTTTAACGATCGTCTTGAGCAAAAAGCAGTTAATCATCATTTTCGAGATGCTTTATCCGTTAAGCGTAATAATAAAGAGCTCACACCTAGCCAAATACAATATAGAATTTTCGCTTATTTACCCCATTGGGTTAATGCTTTAATGCGTATAAGAAATTATATTGTTTCGTTTTTTGGTTTTGAAGTTGGTAAGGAAGGGCTTAGCCCTAAAGCTGAGGAATTATCGATAGGTGATAAAGCCGGCTTTCTTACGATAACTGAGAAATATGATGATGAAATAATATCGTTTGCTGAAGATAAACACATAATGATTTATATATCGGTAGCGATAAACGACAACGACATTACTGTCTCTACTTTAGTTAATAAAAAAACCTTAATAGGTCGACTTTATGTTAATTCTATTCTTCCTTTTCATTATTTTATAGCCAGAACCGTTCTTAATAATGCTCTTAAAGCAGGGAGAATATGAAGAATAAAAAGCGAAATAGAATATCTCTTCATTTATTTACGAGTTACATCTTAATATAATCGATATGGGTTTTTATTTGTGATACATTTTATTCATATATAAATACTTCTTGTGGTGTTAATAATGAAAAAAACACATTCAGTTAATAAACTTATCTCCGTTGCACTAAGCCTTTTTCTTACTGCATGTAATAGCCAACACTCTATTGATGCAGAACAAGAGAACTGGCTGTCTTTATTTAATGGAAAAGATTTAACTGGCTGGGATATTAAGTTCGCAGGTTTGCCCATTAACGAAAACTATCTTGAAACATTTGTTGTTGAAGATAATATGATCCGAATAAAATATGATAATTACAAAAACTTTAATAATGCTTTCGGTCATTTATATTATAAAACCCCTTTTTCATATTATAAATTAACCTTTGATTATCGCTTTACGGGTGAACAAATGGAGGGGGGAGCAGTTTGGAATGAACGTAATAGTGGCGTTATGTTGCATGCTCAATCCGCTCAAAGTAATGAGTTAACACAAAACTTTCCTATGTCTATTGAGCTTCAAATACTCGGTGGACTAAACGATGGTAAAGAGCGATCAACAGGAAATGTTTGTACTCCGGGTACGGCAGTAGAAATGAATAAAAAAGTAAATTACAAACATTGCATTCCATCTGCTTCTAAAACATACCACGGTGACCAATGGGTTCAAGGTGAAGCAATAGTGATGGGAGGCGAATCGATGGTTTTCAACATTGAAGGAGAAACTGTTTTATCGTTTCAAAAACCTCAATTTGATGGTGCATTTGTCAGTAAAAGCGACAAAGACAAAGATTGGGAAATGGCTGGAATGAGCCGTGATATAGAAATGTGGAAAAATAAATCAGGTCAATTATTATCCGAAGGCTATATTGCATTACAAGCTGAAAGTCATGCTGTAGATTTTAAAAATATTAAATTACTTAATTTAGTTGGATGCATGGATAGTAATGCCTCTAATTATAAGAGTTATTATGTAAAAGATAATAATCAATCTTGTATTTATTAGGTATTGTTGCAAGGAATTTACATAGAACAACTATACTCAGTCCTTTGCGCTGCCATCAACAAACATTTAATTAGAACAAAATATCAACATGAAAGTTCAACAGACCCTAATATATTAAAAATATAGTGAGCATGTCGCTAATACAAAGCTTCGAGCTATTTTTTACAGTAATCTTTTCTTGCTGGATTAACCAAAAAAATAAAGTAGCAACTTTCTCAACCCTAAAATTGATTATTTTATGTACATGAACCAAACTTATGTAAAACAGCATAGGATGAATCATCATGTTAAAAAAGCTTGTGGTAATTGTTCTAATAATTCTTATTATTCCGTTAGTTGTTGCGGTCTTTACTGATAGGTCATATGAAGTTGAACGTTCGGTGGTTATTAATAAACCTAAAGAGGAAGTATTTAATTATATCAAATACTTAAAAAACCAAAACTTTTACAGTAAGTGGGCACAAATGGACCCATACATGTTAAAAACATACCGAGGTGTTGATGGTCAAGTCGGTTTTGTTTCTGCATGGAATTCTGAAAAAGAAGACGTAGGTGCTGGCGAGCAAGAAATTATAGCTATTGATGAAAACTATCGTATTGACTTTGAATTACGATTTTTAAAACCGTTTAAATCCACAGAACCTGCCTTTATGGTAACTGAGGCTGTAGACGATAATACGACCAAAGTGGTTTGGGGATTTAGCGGGCACATGGATTACCCAATGAACCTTATGTTGTTATTTATAGATTTTGAGCAAGTCATAGGTGACGACTTACAAACAGGGTTAAATAACTTAAAAGCTATTCTTGAGTAGAGTCAGCTAGATGTTTCATATAATGATTAGGTTCAGTTTGTTATTAAAATTTTGTTAAAATTAAATGCTATTTATTATAAGTATTACGGCTGTAAAATACTCAGCGTTGCAAAAACATACGGTAAAAATCAATACGCTCTAAACAATTTAGCGTATGATCGGTTGTTTGATAGAGTTGAATTTAGCAAGGTAAAACATGACACAAAACTTAAGTGTTTTGATCACAGGTTGTTCTACAGGTATTGGTTTAAATGCTGCCATTACATTATCACAATTAGGCTATCAGGTATTTGCAACGGCTCGCAAACAAACCGATGTTGATAACTTAATCGCGCTTGGTTTAAATGCTCATTTACTTGATTTAGCGGATGAAGCATCTATTGATGCCGCGTTTAGTTGGGTGTTAAAACAAACGGGTGGCTCACTCTACGCGCTATTTAATAATGGCGCATATGGTCAAGCGGGAGCAATAGAAGACTTACCATCACAAGCACTAAAAGAACAGTTTCAAATTAACGTTTTTGGTTGGCATTACCTTACTCGACTCGTTATTCCTGTTATGCGAAAACAAGGCTTCGGCCGGATCATTCAAAATAGTTCAGTATTAGGTTTAGTTGCAATGCCTTATCGCGGAGCTTATAACGCATCAAAGTTTGCGATTGAAGGTTATACCGATACGTTACGATTAGAGCTAACAGGCAGTGGAATTCAAGTGAGCTTAATTGAACCAGGCCCAATAGAAACTCAATTTAGAGCAAACGCGTTAGCCAAAACAGTTGAATTTATTGATGTAAAAAACTCAGTCCATAAAGACAATTACAAAATTCAGATTGATCGCCTAAGTAAAGAAGGGCCGAGTAATAAATTTACCTTGCCAGCTTCAGCGGTTACCAAAAAAGTGATCCATGCGTTATCAAGTAAAAAAGCTAAAACACGGTATTACGTTACTCAGCCTACTTATATCATGGCGTTTTTTAAACGAGTACTGCCTTTTACGTGGTTAGATAAAATACTTATTAAAGGCTAATACCAATCGCAATAACAAACAATAAAAAAGCGAATCAAGTGATTCGCTTTTTTGCTTTTACAACAATTGAAAAAAATTATCCTTTAGGGATATGAATTTTCTTTTCTGGTGATTGACGGTAAATAACTAAAGTTTTACCAATAACCTGAATTTTTGTTGAGTTAGTTTCTCTACAAATCGCTTCAACAATAAGTCCTTTAGTGTCGCGATCTTCAACATTAATTTTAACTTTAATTAATTCGTGATGGTTTAATGCGAAATCTATTTCCGCTACAACAGCTTCAGTTAAGCCATTATTTCCTAGTAAAACTACTGGTTTAAGCGAATGCGCTAAACCTTTTACATGTTGGATTTGCTTTTTATTTAAGTTCATTAACAATTTTCGTTACAAGTTAGCTTGAATTATCACTATTTTAACTCCATCTTCTTTGTAATACTAATTTAATGTTTACTTATTGCTAGTTTAAATAAATTAAAATTATTAATAATTAAACATAAATAGTCATTTAATATCGAATTAAGCAGAGTTCATGAGTAAAAAAAAACAAACCGTTAGCAGCGCACGCTGGATGCAAGAACATTTTGATGACGAATACGTTAAAAAAGCACAAAGGTTAGGGCTACGTTCCCGAGCTGTTTTTAAAATTGAAGAAATCAACAATAAAGACAAATTAATCAAACAAGGAATGAAAGTCGTTGATTTAGGGGCTGCTCCTGGTGGGTGGTCTGAGTATGCTGTAAAAGCAGTAGGTGAGTCTGGGCAAGTTGTTGCATGTGATATTTTATCAATGGACCCTATTGTTGGTGTCGACTTTCTTCAAGGTGATTTTAGAGAAGAAGCTGTTTTAGATGCTTTATTAAATCGCATAGGTGGAAAGAATATTGATGTGGTTATGTCTGACATGGCAGCCAATATGACAGGTAACGAAACGGCTGATTCTGCCCGTAGTATGTATTTAGTCGAACTCGCTTTAGAAATGTGTCATCAAGTATTAAAAACTAATGGCTCTTTTGTAGTTAAAGTTTTCCAAGGCGACGGTTTTGATAACTTTGTTAAAGAAGCCAGAAAGGTTTTTAAAACAGTAAAAACGCGTAAACCAGCTTCTTCAAGAGCAAGATCAAGAGAAGTTTATCTTGTTGCGACAGGATTTAAATAGCAGCAAGCAACAAATTATAGTAAATTAGAGCAATCATGCGCTTAGTTAAGTCAATTATTTTAACTAAGGCACTTTTTAAACATTATGTACAAGTTACAAAGAGGTCATTAAGTTGAGCGATATGGCGAAAAATCTTATTTTATGGTTGGTTATTGCAGTTGTTTTGATGTCAGTTTTTCAAAGTTTTACACCTGACAGCAGCAATGGACAACAAGTTGATTACACCCGTTTCATCGAAAGTGTTCGTCAAGGACAAGTTCGAGAAGCAACCGTTGATAGAAGCGGTGTTATTAAAGGTGTTAAAAGAACAGGCGAAGAATTCGTTGCTGTGATCCCTGGGGGTTACGATCGTGACTTAATAAACGATTTAGTTAAACAAGGTGTAAAAGCGTCAGGTCAATTACCTGAAGAAACTAGCTTTTTAACTACTATTTTTGTTTCTTGGTTCCCTATGATTTTGCTGATTGGTGTATGGATTTTCTTCATGCGTCAAATGCAAGGCGGTGGCGGTAAAGGCGCTATGTCTTTCGGTAAAAGCAAAGCGCGCTTATTAAGTGAAGACCAAATTAAAACTACATTTGCAGATGTTGCAGGTTGTGATGAAGCTAAAGAAGAAGTTTCTGAATTAGTAGACTACTTGAGAGAACCATCAAGATTTCAAAAACTGGGTGGTCGTATTCCATCAGGCGTTTTAATGGTTGGTCAACCGGGTACAGGTAAAACACTATTAGCTAAAGCTATTGCTGGTGAAGCTAAAGTACCATTTTTTACTATTTCAGGTTCTGACTTCGTAGAAATGTTTGTTGGTGTTGGTGCATCTCGTGTAAGAGACATGTTTGAACAAGCTAAAAAATCAGCGCCTTGTATTATCTTTATCGATGAAATTGATGCAGTAGGTCGCCAACGTGGTGCTGGTATGGGGGGCGGACACGATGAACGTGAACAAACACTTAACCAAATGCTAGTAGAAATGGATGGTTTTGAAGGTAATGAAGGTGTAATCGTTATTGCTGCAACTAACCGTCCAGACGTATTAGACCCTGCGCTATTAAGACCTGGTCGTTTTGACCGTCAAGTAACCGTAGGTTTACCTGATATTCGTGGTCGTGAACAAATTCTTAAAGTACACATGAGAAAAGTACCATTAGGTGATGATGTTAAACCAGCGGTTATCGCTCGTGGTACACCGGGTTTCTCAGGTGCTGACTTAGCTAACTTAGTTAACGAAGCTGCTTTATTTGCTGCTCGTACTTCACGTCGCTTAGTTTCAATGGAAGAGTTTGAAAGAGCTAAAGACAAAATATTAATGGGTGCAGAACGTCGCTCTATGGTGATGGACGATGCTGAAAAAGAAATGACAGCATATCACGAAGCCGGCCATGCAATTGTTGGTCGTTTAGTACCAGATCATGATCCTGTTTATAAAGTAAGTATTATGCCTCGTGGTCGTGCGTTAGGTGTAACTATGTACTTACCAGAGCAAGATAGATTTAGTCATAGCAAACAGCATTTAGAAAGTAACATTTCGTCTTTATACGGCGGACGTATTGCTGAAGAACTTATTTACGGTTTTGACAAAGTATCTACAGGTGCTTCAAACGATATCGAACGTGCAACAGAACTTGCTCGTAAAATGGTTACTCAGTGGGGCTTATCTGAAAAAATGGGTCCAATGTTATTTGCTGAAGAAGAAGGTGAAGTTTTCTTAGGAAGAACCTCATCAAAATCATTAAATATGTCTGACGATACAGCACAAGCAATTGATGCTGAAATTAAAGAATTTATTACTCGTAACTATAAAAGAGCAGAGCAAATTCTTAAAGACAATCGCGATATCTTAGAAGCAATGAAAGACGCATTAATGGAATATGAAACAATTGATGCACTGCAAGTTGATGACTTAATGGCACGTCGCGACGTTAGACCACCAACAGATTTTCATGGTGATCGCTCTAACGACAAAAACGAACCACCTAAAGCAGATGCTAAAAAAGATATTGAACCTGACTTAACAACACCAACGGATGCGCCTGCTAAATAGTAGGTACATCTAGCGTATTTACAGCCTCAATATGTTGCTTCTACTTTAATGTAGAATCCAACTATCGAGGCTTTGTTTTATCTGTACTTTGAGAAGAACACATTGACTGAAGCAACAGCTAATATTAACCAATCAATCGACATAATGGGCATATTAAATATTACCCCTGATTCATTTTCTGATGGTGGTAAATTTACTCAAATAGATGCAGCGTTAGCTCAAGTTGAACGCATGATAGAAGATGGTGCTTCAATTATTGATATAGGTGGTGAATCGACAAGACCCGGTGCTGTAGATGTTTCAGTTGAAGATGAAATAGCTCGTGTTATCCCTTTATTAAAAGCAATAAAAGAACGATTCGATATAAAAGTATCAATAGATACCAGTAAAGCCAGTGTTATGGCTGAATCTATCGCACATCAAGCCGACATTATAAACGACGTAAGAGCCTTACAAAATGAAGGTTGTTTAGCCGTTATGTCGCAAACAAATTTACCAATTTGCTTAATGCACATGCAAGGCTTACCTCGTACTATGCAAGCTGCCCCTCAGTATGACGATCTTATTAACGACATTCATACTTTTTTCAAAGAGCGCATAGCTCACTGTAACGCCCATGGTATTGCTACCAAAAGAATTATTTTAGACCCCGGTTTTGGTTTTGGTAAAACACTTGAACAAAATTACGAGTTACTTGCCCAGCTTTCTACTTTTAAAACCTTTAATTTACCTATACTAGCCGGCTTGTCGCGTAAATCTATGATAGGTAATTTATTAAATAGAGAAGTAGACGAACGTTTAGCTGGCAGCATAACAACAGCTTTAATAGCGGCTCAGCAAGGTGCAAATATTATAAGAGTGCACGACGTAAAAGAAACCGTTGATGCACTTAAGGTTTTAGAAACCGTTAATAAATTTAAAAGATAACGAACAAGGATTAAAAGCATGTCAGAAAGAAAATATTTTGGTACCGACGGCATCAGAGGCTTAGTAGGTAAATACCCAATTACTCCTGATTTTGTAATGAAGCTTGGCTTTGCGGCAGGTAAAGTATTAGCGGCTAAAGGAACTAAAAAAGTCTTAATTGGTAAAGACACCCGTATATCTGGTTACATGCTTGAGTCAGCTTTAGAAGCCGGTTTTTCAGCTGCCGGTGTTGATATTGGATTACTAGGACCAATGCCAACCCCTGGTATTGCTTACCTAACTAAAACATTCCGAGCTCAAGCAGGTATTGTTATTAGTGCATCACATAATCCATATTACGACAATGGTATTAAATTCTTTTCACAAGATGGTCAAAAATTACCAGACGATATTGAACTCGCTATTGAAGCAGAATTAGATAAAGAAATGGTGTGTGTTGAATCGGCTAAACTTGGTAAAGCTAACCGAATTGACGATGCTGCAGGGCGTTATATTGAATTTTGTAAAAGTAATTTCCCAAGTAGATATTCATTAAATCACCTGACTATTGTTGTTGATTGTGCTCACGGTGCTACCTACCACATTGCGCCTAACGTATTTAGAGAGCTTGGTGCAAAAGTTATTGAAATTGGTGCACAACCTAACGGTACAAATATCAACGACGGCTGTGGTGCAACGTCAATGGACGCTATCAGCAAAGCTGTAGTAGAGCATAATGCCGATTTAGGTATCGCATTAGATGGTGATGGCGACCGCTTAATGATGGTTGATCACACAGGATACGTACTTGATGGTGATGAGTGTGTTTATGTAATCGCTTGTAACGACATTCAGTCGGGTAAAATGCAAGGTGGTGTTGTTGGTACCTTAATGAGTAACATGGGCTTAGAAATAGCCCTTGCTGATATGGATGTACCTTTTGCGCGCAGTAATGTAGGCGACCGTTACGTAATGGAAATGCTTAAAGAAAAAGGTTGGCAGTTAGGTGCAGAAAACTCAGGGCATGTTATTAACCTTAAACATACCTCTACGGGTGACGGTATCATTGCAGCACTTAATGTACTAACCGCCGTTTGTAAAAGTGATAAAACATTACACGAGCTGCGCCAAGGTATGACCATGCTACCTCAACTTCTTGTAAATGTAAGATTTGAAGGAGATACCGATCCTCTACAAGCTGAATCTGTATTAGCCTCAGTAGATGAAGTTAATAAAATACTTGTAGGAAGAGGCCGTGTGTTATTACGTAAATCAGGCACCGAACCTTTGATCCGTGTTATGGTTGAAGGACCCGATTTAGATGAAGTAACATCATTAGCTAACTTAATAGCTGATGCAGTAAAAAAAGCTTCTTAATTCATTAGCGTATTTTATAACGCTTAAATACACACTTAAATTGTTTTTACGCGTAAATAATAGCCACTTGAATAAGATATTAAGCATAATACTTGTATCTTATTCACTTGTTAGTTAATATCTCGCCGCTTTAATGTAGGAATAAATATGCAAAGACAAAAAATAATAGCTGCTAATTGGAAAATGAACGGAAATTTAGCACTTGTTAACACAATGACAAGTGAATTAAATAACATAAATTTTTCTGAAAAGGTAACCGTTGTTATTTGTCCAAGTTATGTATATTTAGGTGCGTTATCTTCAAAAATAGCAAACAAAAACATTAAACTAGGCGCACAAAACATCAGTGAACATGCAAGTGGCGCGTTTACCGGTGAAATTTCTGCCGATATGCTTAACGAAATGTCAGCTAACTATGTGATAATTGGTCATTCAGAAAGACGTAGTATTTTTGGTGAAACAGATACACAAATAGCACAAAAAGTTAAGTTCGCTTTAGCTAACAATTTAACACCTATTTTATGTATTGGTGAATCAGAAGCTGAACGCGTAGAAGAAAGAACAGACGCCGTATTATCTCAACAGCTACAACCTGTTATAGATGAAATAGGCATAGAAAAATTTAAAGACGTTGTTATTGCATACGAGCCTGTATGGGCAATAGGTACTGGAAAAACAGCTTCACCGGAAATGGCACAAGAAACTCATCAATTTATTCGACAGTTTTTAGCTAAAAACAATGCTGAAATCGCCGAAGGTGTGTCATTATTGTATGGTGGTAGCGTAAACGCTGCTAACAGCAAAGAATTATTTGCACAAACTGATATAGACGGTGGTCTTATTGGTGGTGCTAGTTTAAAAGTCGACGAATTCAAAACAATTTGTTCGGCAGCTCAAGGATCATAAAATGTTATATCAAGTATTAATTATTATATATTTAATCGTTGCTTTATGTTTAATCGGCTTAGTGCTTATTCAACATGGTAAAGGTGCAGATATGGGCGCATCTTTTGGTGCTGGTTCTTCTGCAACTATTTTTGGTTCAAGTGGTTCAGGTAACTTCTTAACTAAAGCAACAACATGGTTAGCCATCGCATTTTTCGGCATTAGCTTAGTGCTAGGTAACTTAACGGCTAATAACGTTAAAGCCGTTGACGAATGGAACAACCTTGATGCAGGTATTGAACAAACTATACCGGGTAATAGCGATATCCCAACGGATGTTGTTGCTCCAGTAGTAGAAAACACTGACGTACCAGCAAGTACTGTAGAAGCCGCTAAAGAAAGCGACATTCCACAGTAATAAGTAAAGTTAAATAGTTAAAAGTTACAATGCAGATGTGGCGGAATTGGTAGACGCGCCACCTTGAGGGGGTGGTGACTTAGGTCGTGAGAGTTCGAGTCTCTCCATCTGCACCAACTTTTAATTAGTAAGCACAAAATTAAAAACAAAAGCTCAATACACATGTATTGAGCTTTTTTTGTATCTGAACTTTAAAAATAAAATTACCTGTATATAAAATAAACTAACAAAATTAATTTAATTGACAAGCCATATTGAATGTAGCAACTTAGAATAAATAAAGGATTTACAATGGTATAAAATAGTAATGGAAGACTTCTCTCCCTCTGATCTAAAAACAATACTTCACTCTAAACGTGCAAATATTTATTACCTAGAATACTGCCGCGTAATGCAAAAAGACGGTCGAGTTTTATACTTAACCGAAACCAACAAAGAAAATCAGTACTACAATATCCCAATAGCAAACACCACCGTATTACTCTTAGGTAACGGCACATCTATCACCCAAGCAGCTATGCGCATGTTAAGCCAAGCAGGTGTGTTAGTTGGTTTTAGTGGTGGCGGTGGTACACCGCTTTATATGGCAAACAATGTAGAACACGCCATTGAATGGATGACCCCACAAAGCGAATACCGACCAACTGAATACCTACAAGGTTGGATGCAATTCTGGTTTGACGACGCAAAACGCCTTGCCGCAGGTAAACAAATACAAACAGCACGTATTGAATTCTTAAACCGTGTATGGCAAAAAGATGGAGACTTAAAACAAAACGGCTTTAACTTCAACGACACAGCTATTCAAACCGCATTAACAACATTTACCACACGAACCGAACAAGCGAAAAAACAAAGTGATTTACTACTTACAGAAGCACAGCTCACCAAAGCGCTGTACAAATTTGCCGCCAATAACACCAAGCTAGACGGCTTTACCCGACAACACCAAAGCACCGATTTAGCCAACGACTTTTTAAATCACGGTAACTATTTAGCTTATGGGCTAGCTGCATGCACATTGTGGGTATTAGGTATTCCGCATGGTTTTGCCGTAATGCACGGAAAAACACGCCGTGGAGCATTAATTTTCGATATTGCCGACCTCATTAAAGACGCCATCGTACTACCTTGGGCGTTTATTTGTGCCAAAGAAAACGCAACCGAGCAAGAATTTAGGCAACAAATACTACAAGCCTTTACCGACCACAAAGCGCTCGACTACATGTTTGAACAAGTAAAAAACATAGCGCTAAACAATTATAGCGATACACCGAAAATAGAAGATAAAAAATTATGATGGTGACCTTTGTAAGCCAATGTGAGAAAAACGCCCTTAAAAAACAAGGCGAGTACTCGACGCCTTCGCTAACCGCATTGGCGACAACACATGGCAAACGGTAATAACAGAAGACGGCCTAATAACCGTTAAAAAAATGCTACGCCAAACCGCCAGCAAAAGCACCGCAGTAAGCTGCCATTGGATCCGTTCACGCGCAAGAAGTCAGTTTTTGTGGGTGGTGGGGAATAAGAGTAAGTTCAATAGTGAGGGTGTTGTGCCAGTTAACTATACAAGCAAAGAGGTAATAATGGATATCAATATTGGAAAACCAATTAAAGGCGTAGTTTATGCCAATACTCATTTACAAACGTTAGTGGAACACTTATTTGCGGTTGGTTACGTTGCAGAGTTACTGCATAAAAAGCTGTTTCCCAATTTAGATGAAAACTCAAGTAAACAATATGCCACAACAAGTTTTGTTTCAGGTTGCTTACATGACCTTGGTAAATTAGATCCAAATTTTCAAAAGTGGGTGGTAAACCCTAAGAAAAAATCATTTGTTGCTGATGATGGTCAGCATATAGACGATGCAAAATTTAGTTTTGAAAAACACCCAAGACATAATGAATTATCGCTCTTGTTTTATCATTTGTTAGATGATGCAAAATTACAATTTGTTAGTACAGGAAACAAACGTACTATTCGACATGCGGTTTATTGGCATCATGCTAAAGCTTATCGTAATGATAAAATTGCAAAAGAGTTTGATACATACAAAGGGTTAGCAAAAAAATTCTTAGCCAATAATAAAGGAAAAGTGTTATCAGGTTTTATTGAACAAGCAAAAGTTATCTTACAAAAAATAGTTAATATAGAACTAAATTATCGTGGGCAAGAATGTTCTCTTTTACAGGGGGCTTTTCTAGAAGAGGTGCTTGATGGATTAGAAGAGTTACTACCCAACGCACCTATGTTACCGGAATACAAAGAATACGAACCAGAAGACGAGACTGAAGATTACCAAAAAAATATAAAAATAAACGCCAATAATAATATTACTAGAACTTGTTTAATAACGGCTGATCGCCTTGTTTCTGCTTTATCAGCAAATGATTTACATCAGGCGATTAAAAATAAAACGCTCGAAGACATAATTAAAGACACATTAGAAAATGATTCAACATTAACAACCCACATTACAAACTGTTTAACGAATTTTCCTGATAGTGAGCGCACTCAAAAGCAGCATAATATTGCGCAATTATTAACAAAGGTCGAAGATGTTGGTGTATTAGCAGGTGCCGCAGGTTGTGGTAAAACTAAAATAGCACTTGAATGGGCAGCGTTGAAAAATGCTAAGCAAATTATTTGGGTGTGTCCTAGAGTGCAAGTATGCCAAGGATTGTTTGCTGAATTAACCTCGGAACGTTATTTACCTAATGCCACCATTGAAATAATGACAGGGGAATTTAAATTTCAGGATAAGTGGGGAAATGATTCTGTACCTGAACGTTATTTTACTGGCGATGTAGTTATTACCACTATTGATCAAATATTAGGATCCGTGATCAGCCACACTAAAGCGAATACCCTAATAGATTATTTAAATGCACATGTCGTATTTGACGAGTATCACGAATACATCAACATGTCGGCGTTTAACTTATTATTCGCTGAATTAATCGCCTGTAAAAAAATGCAAGCAGAGTCCGCGAATACCTTACTTGTTTCTGCAACGCCACATTATGTGTTTTTAGAAGATGTATTAGATATAGATAAAGATGACATTATCGAAATGCCATCTTTTAATACAAGCCAGTATAAAATTGAATTTGATGTTTTTGATGATGCTAATTTATGTGCTTCAAATCCATTATTTAAAGTACAACAAAATAAAACCTTTGTTATAAGTAATACGGCGCTATCGGCACAAAATAGTTTTATTGCTAACCAACAAACTGAAAACAACATACTACTGCATTCAAAATTCAAAAAAAGCGATAAACAAAAGTGGTTTACTGAAGTTTATGAGTCATTTAAACAAGATGGAACTAATAAGTATGAAGTGTTACGCAGCGGTCCTATAGTACAAGCCTCGTTGAATATCAGTTGTGATCACATGGTGGCGGAAATATCTAACCCTGAAAATACTTTACAACGTTTAGGAAGGCTTGATCGCTTCGGAATCAATTCACAAGTGAATACCTATTGTTTAGCAGTACCACTAACCATTGCTAACAACAAAGGGCAAAGTGCAGCGTCACGTTTTTTAAGTAAATTGTATAGCTTGGCAACAACGCGTGCTTGGTATCAGGCATTAGTTGAGCACTTTGAAAATAAAACCTTTACCTTGCCTGAAATTTATAAAATGTATCGTTTATTTAACGAACAAACGGTAACGCGAAAAATGATTGAGAGTGATCTGGTTGCAGCGTTAAAAGCGAGTGTGTTAGATATTAATTACAAAGTGGTTGACCCTATTGTAATTCCGCCTAAAAAGCAGCAAGAAAAATCACGTGCAAAAGTGAGTAAAAATTCACTGCGTGGTAATAATCGATTTGTGCAAATGGCGATGTGTGATTTAAGCGAAGTTAATACGCCAACATTTATTGACCAATACGCTTATACCATGCCGTTAGATGATACAACCGACATTGACAATCTTACTTATTCAACCCTTGCAATTCAAGGGTATGGAAAAAGTGATCAAGATTTATTGTCACATATGTTTAAAAAATATCGCAGCATACATGGTGTAAGACCTTTCAATGATAACGTGTTATTAAGCCAAGCACGTGATCCTGAAATGCCGATTTATTTAAGCTATACATCGCAAGACCTTGTTGCAGTAGGAGGTGAATCTGCTCGACATAAACACTCTATTTATTATATGACCTGTGACAAGCAACCGATCGGCGCAATGTCACTACAACAACTTAACAATACAACTGAAAATGAGGAATAAATCATGGAAAAAGTAACTGGAATTAAAAGTGTTGATTTCAAAATTACTGCGTTAGGACATGGGGTGGTTAATTGGAATGGCTCTCCGAATTTAACAATAGTTAATGATAATAAATTTAAAAATATCACCAATCATTCAATGCCTAAACTGAGAGGTTATAGTAACGTCAAAGAATATAACGAAGATGGTACGGCTAAGTTTTACAAACATCCTGAAGACGTCGATTTTTCGAATATAAATCTTTATATAAGTCAAAACTGTATAAGACATCACTTATTTCGCGGCGAGCATTATAATTTAAATTCGCCACAACTAGCTGAAAATATTATTAAACTATTGTGTTCAACAACTGGTTTATTAAGAGGGTATGTTAATCCTAAAAATGAAAATAAAAGAACTAGCCCGTTATTATTAACTGATTTTGTAGATGAGTTAAATAATGGTAATTTTGAACAATTAGGTCGTTCAGGCAGTAAGGAAAAAGAAACTAATAAAGCAGGTAAAGATTCAAGTAATTCATTGTTTTCGAAGTTCACCTTCGGTGATACGAAATATACGGCTTATGGCTCTATAAGTATTGAACAATTACAGTTTATTCCTTTATGTGCTGATTTTGGTCGTGAATCGATGAAAATCAACAACCATAAAGAAGGAAAAGAAGTTGCAGAAAAGCTTACCGTGTATTTACAGTCTTTATCAGAAAATAAAGAAGCGGAAGCAATATACCATGAAAACTACGTACGCCGTGGCTCAATCTTTGATGAAGGTGAGCAAGGTATTTTATTAAATGATGCGGCAATTGATGAATTGGTTAACCAAGCTATTGAATTAATACAAACCTTAAGTATTAGACAAGCCAAAGGTTACATGTATGTTGATGATGTGCAGATCGATTACAACGATAGTTATATTGCCAAAGATATGTTCCGAATAAAAAAAGATGAAAGCTCAATTCAGCCGACAAAAAACACTAATAAATATGCGGTTTATTATGAAGGTAAGTGATCATGAGAATATTAATTGAATTTGATTCTTGTTGGCAAACAAGTTTTCTTGGAGATGATACAAAAAAGCCAATAGGTAAAGTATCTTCAAAAATTAATAAGCCATCAAGTGATGGCTATATGCAAAAATTTGTAGCTACCTCAGGCACTCGTGGCGAAACACCTGTGTCTATAAGCTTGAGTACAATATTAGGCGTATTGTCTCGTTTAATTGGTGATCAGAGAAAGCTTTATCAATCTAGGCAAAGTGGTAATTATTACTTTTCAGACTTAGAGGATAAAATCACCTGGAGTTTATCTGAACCTAAAATGGTAAATGAGTTGATCTATTTAACTAATAAATCTGATGACCGTTGTGGTCAATCATCTTTTTTAGGTGTACTAGAAGATGATAATCCTTGGTTTTTCGCTAAGGATTCTAATTTATTATGGTCCGTATTGTTTTTAAATCAGGAGCAGCTTGTTGAATTTATTTTAAGTAAAAATATAAATTTAATTACAACTGAAAACTGCTTGCCAAAAGATTTAATTGAGAGGGTTAATAAAATATCTGATTCTAAAAGTGAAGAAGGTCAGGTATTGAAAACTCGTGATAAATTAATCAGTGAAAAAGAGATCGTGATTGAAAAAAGTACCAAATCACTAAAGGACTACCTTGAAAAAATTAAAAATAACCCACCAAAAACTTCAACTCAAGGAGTAAAGGTAAAATCCCAATTAATCAAATTAGAGGCGGAATTAAACGATGCTAAATTAAGTTTAGAAAATTTTTTGAAAGATGATGAATCATTAATGTTTGATTCTAAGCTTATAAAAGCAATTGAGTTTTTATCAAGTAAATATCCTGATGTTAAAAAGGCTGGTGAAGAATACTGCAAAAATGGGATGGTTTATCCTATGAGCTTATATTCGGCAGCTCTTTATTTACAGGCAGAATATTTACTAGTTGCTGAGTATGATATGTCGTATCTCAAAAATTCAAAATCTGAAATACAGATCAAAGGGTTTTCTAAACGAGGGTTTAATGGCGTCCGAGATTGGCTTAATGCTATGAGTGGAAATAGGAAAAAGGAAGTTGGCACTCCTTGTATTGTAAACAAACATTCAGGCAAATTAGAAATTGAATTATCGTTAAATTCTAAAAGTGATAAAGGCAGTATTAAAAAAGATATTAGCAGGGCAGAAGAACTTGCCGAACTTATCGGAAACGCAGGTGTATCTTCATTTTACCTTGGTAAAAAAGGCTTGGCCTACGTGACTAAAATAAGGGTATAAATATGGAATATTATATTGATGTTCAAATACAGCCTGATACAGAGATGCGTGAAAATGTATTGATGAATAAGGTTTTTACCAAGCTTCACAAAGCGTTATTCGATTTTAAAAGTACCGGAATTGGTGTTAGCTTTCCTGAATACAAGGTGTTATTAGGGCGAAAAATACGTTTGCATGGTAACTCGTTGATGTTGAATGATTTACAAGGTTTAAACTGGTTAGGCGGTTTGTCTGGTTATTGTAAAATTTCTGAGATATTACCAGTTCCACAAAATGCACAATATCGAGTAATATCTCGTAAACAAAGTACCATGACCAATGCTAAATTAAATCGTTTGATTAAACGTGGAACTATATCTGAAGAAAATATAAAGGCTTACAAAGCTAAAATGTTTTCTAAAGGTTTAGATAACCCATACCTAGAATTAGTTAGTGCTTCAAATGAGCAGTTACACCGAAGATATATACAATTTAGCGAGGTTTTATCTGAACCTATTAAAGGAGCGTTTGACTATTTTGGTTTAAGTAAAACAGCCACAGTACCTTGGTTCTAACCATAAATTTAAGCCCATTGAACCTAATGGGCTTAAATTATTTATTTGGTTAAGACCAAATTTGGTTTATATTTAGCCTTATCTTGTCTTTGGAGTTAACACCATGTCATTAAGCGACCATATAAAACCGATCAGTTATTTAAAAGCCAATGCAGCCAAAATTGCTGCAGAGTTAAAAGATGATGGCGAAGCCTATATTATTACTCAAAATGGTGAAGCCGCCATGATAGTGCAATCAGTAGCAGAATATGAACAAACTCAAGAAACACTAGCAATGTTAAAGTTGATCACACAGAGCGATAAAGATATTGCACAAGGTAACGTACATGATGCAAAAAGGGTTCTAGCTGAATTGCGAAACCGTAGAAGGTTATAGTGACTAGCTATACGGTAACTTTAACTGACAATGCGAATAAAGATTTAGAAAATATTTATCAGCATTATATGTTGCGTGCGGACGACAAGGTTGCAGACAAGCTTCTTTCTGAAATTGAAGAGGCAATTATCTTATTGACTTCAAAACCTTTGTTAGGCTATTTACCGCTCGAATTACATTCAACAGACAAAGACTGCTTAGAAATGTTCACCAAATCATTTCGTCTCATTTATAAAATAGAAAAACAGCAAGTCATCATATTGATAGTTTTACATCAAAAACAAAGTGTTACTAAAGCGGTGTTTAATCGTTCGTTGCATTAGAGCACTCATCGTTATTTTGATTATAGAAAACAAAAAAAATCGCTCTTTAAAAATTCGTATAAATATTAATAAGTTACAAATAGGCTAAAAATTTAGGGTAAAACACTTTAAATTACCCCTAGCCTTTGTTGTGGCTTAATTTTTTGATATTATTTCATTGTTCACTGCCGCACAGGCAGCTTAGAAATTGTATATTTGATAAGTGCTTATAACTGCTGAGTTCACTGCCGCACAGGCAGCTTAGAAAAAGCGTGGTTGATACTTTACTAACAAGTAACGGTTCACTGCCGCACAGGCAGCTTAGAAATTTTGTTGCATTACCATCGTGAACACCAGCCTGTTCACTGCCGCACAGGCAGCTTAGAAAATGGGTAAAAGTCTGCCGCCACTGTCGGTAAAGTTCACTGCCGCACAGGCAGCTTAGAAATTAGTGGTTTTAGATGTTATTTTCACAGGTTAGTTCACTGCCGCACAGGCAGCTTAGAAAAACAATTACACGCTCAGTTCGACAAGAAGAACGTTCACTGCCGCACAGGCAGCTTAGAAAGCAAGGTTGGAATACAATCCGCGATTGGAATGGTTCACTGCCGCACAGGCAGCTTAGAAATGTTAATAAATCTGACAATACCGGCTCTTGTGGTTCACTGCCGCACAGGCAGCTTAGAAATGAAACGGCTTATATGCTTTCAATTACTGGTTGTTCACTGCCGCACAGGCAGCTTAGAAAAGTATTTCAATTCGCCCTTGGTTGGCTGGTTTGTTCACTGCCGCACAGGCAGCTTAGAAATCTTACGTCAAAAGAAATACCCTCTTCAGTAGGTTCACTGCCGCACAGGCAGCTTAGAAAAGACAAACACATTTGACGCTCTTTTTCTCTACGTTCACTGCCGCACAGGCAGCTTAGAAATATCACTAGCCTTTCAAGGTAAAAATCATGCAGTTCACTGCCGCACAGGCAGCTTAGAAAGAGGTGGTCAACAACAACCTAGACAACAACCTGTTCACTGCCGCACAGGCAGCTTAGAAATTATTTACTAATTAATTATAAACCAATTAACAGTTCACTGCCGCACAGGCAGCTTAGAAACAAGCCCAGCCGCGTTTAACAATATCAGGTATGTTCACTGCCGCACAGGCAGCTTAGAAAGTATTACATGGTTGAACCGGCAAACTGTTTAAGTTCACTGCCGCACAGGCAGCTTAGAAAAATTACGAAACGCCGAGTCGTTAGAAACCTCCGTTCACTGCCGCACAGGCAGCTTAGAAAATAAAGGAGGTGGTTGGAAAACCTCACTTTCTGGTTCACTGCCGCACAGGCAGCTTAGAAAATTGTTTTTTCAGCTAAAGGTTTCTTTCTGTTGTTCACTGCCGCACAGGCAGCTTAGAAATTTACTTGCTATGGCGTTATCTGATAGCACGTGTTCACTGCCGCACAGGCAGCTTAGAAAACTTACGATAGGTGTTGCCATGTTAATTCCTCGTTCACTGCCGCACAGGCAGCTTAGAAATATACCAATAAAACCAACATCTAAACCCGTTGGTTCACTGCCGCACAGGCAGCTTAGAAATAGATGCGTGGGTATACCTAAACTTTTCAACTGTTCACTGCCGCACAGGCAGCTTAGAAATCTTGTGAATTAAAAACGGGGGCAAACCAGCGGTTCACTGCCGCACAGGCAGCTTAGAAAAAAAACGTTATGACCCTGTAAAATTTTATTAAGTTCACTGCCGCACAGGCAGCTTAGAAATGTTTTTATTAACACTTCGCCTTGATTTATTGGTTCACTGCCGCACAGGCAGCTTAGAAAATTTAAATGTTTTTCTTTACCGGAGCATGTGAGTTCACTGCCGCACAGGCAGCTTAGAAATGTAAAACCTGTGCCGGGTGTTACGCCTAAATGTTCACTGCCGCACAGGCAGCTTAGAAAAACAGCGACAGTTTTTACACGCCAAGCTTTTAGTTCACTGCCGCACAGGCAGCTTAGAAAGATTTAACAGTTGAAACTAAAACTTCATTACCGTTCACTGCCGCACAGGCAGCTTAGAAAACCAAAACCATCTACGCCATAGAAATAAACCCGTTCACTGCCGCACAGGCAGCTTAGAAATTAAAGGGGAATCTTATGAATATGTTAAAAACGTTCACTGCCGCACAGGCAGCTTAGAAATGAAGCTAAATAATCAACTTCAGAATAACTAAGTTCACTGCCGCACAGGCAGCTTAGAAATATACTGTTCACTATTAGATTAATAGCCCATTGTTCACTGCCGCACAGGCAGCTTAGAAATTTATTCTTCGCAGTAAAACACGATAAATTCCGTTCACTGCCGCACAGGCAGCTTAGAAATTGCTCGATTTCTTCTTGTTCGTTTTCTTCTGGTTCACTGCCGCACAGGCAGCTTAGAAATGATGTTCGTTTTGAAAACGAAGCAAAGTTTAGTTCACTGCCGCACAGGCAGCTTAGAAATGTAATTGGGTGGTAAAAACTTAATCGACCACGTTCACTGCCGCACAGGCAGCTTAGAAAGTAATCGCGCGTTATTGCTTGTACACTAATGTGTTCACTGCCGCACAGGCAGCTTAGAAATATAACATCAAAACCAACACATGCCACGCTTGGTTCACTGCCGCACAGGCAGCTTAGAAAATGACCAGTAAAGCAATTAAAAATGCTTGTGAGTTCACTGCCGCACAGGCAGCTTAGAAAAATAGGGATAGTTCCCACATGTAATTCGAATGGTTCACTGCCGCACAGGCAGCTTAGAAAATTTTTTGCTTTTGTTCGGTAGGTGTACTCATGTTCACTGCCGCACAGGCAGCTTAGAAACTTTGGTGCGCATAGTGTAACAATTCTTCGTTGTTCACTGCCGTACAGGCAGCTTAGAAATACAAAATAGCGCACAGAACCGTCTTGGTATTGTTCACTGCCGCACAGGCAGCTTAGAAAAACAACCCTAAGTGCAAATGTACTTTCACTACGTTCACTGCCGCACAGGCAGCTTAGAAATGTAAGTTCTAGTGAATCAATTTCTTTGTATTGTTCACTGCCGCACAGGCAGCTTAGAAATCAAGATGTCAAGCAAGCTCTTGTTTCTATGAGTTCACTGCCGCACAGGCAGCTTAGAAATGAAAAGCCAAGATAAAAAAACAACTTACTTAGTTCACTGCCGCACAGGCAGCTTAGAAACAACAAAAAAACATTGAAGAAGGATGCCAAGAGTTCACTGCCGCACAGGCAGCTTAGAAAAATAAAGCAGCAAGGCTTTTTTTAGCAACAACGTTCACTGCCGCACAGGCAGCTTAGAAATCTAAGCGTATCGGTTTCTTGTTGGTTCTTGCGTTCACTGCCGCACAGGCAGCCAAGTAAAGAAGAAACCTTTTTACTGAAATACTTTAAAATTTGGATTTATCAGGTTTTTTAACAAGTCAAATATTTATCAAAAATATTTATTTTTAAACCATAAATAATTAATTACGCTTTTTGTTAAAATATATTTACGTTTTTGAAGCTTTTTTTAACGGGCATCTTCTGTTTACACTGAGTATGGTGATATCATTAAAAAAACGAATAATTTAACGATTTACTTGAGGAAATATAATGTCTATCACGATTCAGCCACTTGATGTGAATCAACGCCGATCTTGTCCTGAGAATTTTGCGTTTGGTACTACCTTTTCAGATCACATGTTTACACAAGAATACGACCAAACATCTGGCTGGAACAATGCTTTAATTAGCCCTTATCATTCATTATCGCTTGATCCTTCTGCTGCTGTTTTTCATTACAGCCAAGAAATTTTTGAAGGTTTAAAAGCTTACCGATCTCCTACAGGTGTTATTAATTTATTTCGTCCTGAAGAGAATATTAAACGCTTCAATCGTTCTGCTAATCGTATGGTTATGCCTCAAGTTGATGAAGCTTTACATTTAGATGCTATTAAGTCGTTAATTGCTTTAGATCATCAGTGGGTGCCGTCTCAAAATGGTTCGTCGCTTTATATTCGTCCAACTATGATTGCTACAAGCCCTAAACTAGGTTTAGGTGCTAGCTCTAGTTATCAGCACTTTATTATTTGTGGGCCAGCAGGCGCATACTTTAAAGGTGGTTTAGAGCCTATTGCTGTGCATGTTGCTGATAAATACCGTCGTGCTGTTGTTGGTGGTGTTGGTGAAGCTAAAACAGGCGGTAACTATGCGGCTAGTTTATATGCGTCTGAAGATGTTGTTAAAAAAGGTTATTCTCAAGTGCTTTGGTTAGACGCTGTAGAAGGGCGTTATGTTGAGGAAGTGGGCGCGATGAATATCTGTTTTGTTTATGAAGGTAAGCGTATTGTAACGCCTTCATTAAGTGGCAGTATTTTACCGGGTGTTACGCGCGATTCTTTGTTAAAGCTTGCTCCTACATTAGGTTATGAAGTTGCAGAAGAGCGTTTAGATATTGAGGTTATTCTTGCTGATATCGCGAGCGGTAAAATAACTGAGGTATTTGGTTGTGGTACGGCTGCGGTTATTTCACCTGTTGGCGTATTGTGCTTTAAAGATAAAGATTATGTTGTGAATAATCAAAAAACGGGTGCTGTGTCTAAACATTTATATGATGTGTTAACGGGTATTCAGTACGGCACACATGAAGACACGTTTAACTGGATTCAGCCGGTTGAATTATAATTAGTTGTGTTTTTTGATGTAGAGATGGTTTGTTACTTTGTGGTAACAAACCATTTTTTTATGTCTTTTTAATTACTACGAAACATATGCTCTATAAAAGGCTAATAAACTGTTTCAAAAATAATCAGCAAAGATCAACAGCTCCTAAACAAAGCTAATTGATTTATTAAAAGGTAGTTCTCTAATTCTTTTACCTGTTGCGGCAAATATAGCATTACCTAAAGCTGGAGCGGCTGGTGGTGTACCCGGCTCTCCGATTCCTCTTATTTTTTCTCCGTTTTCTAATACTTTTACTTGAATGTTAGGTGCTTGATTCATTCTAATGGCATCGTATTGATGAAAATTAGTTTGTTCTACTTTTCCGTCTTTTACTGTGATCTCTCCCATCATAGCGGCGGATAATCCAAAAATAATACCAGACATTACTTGAGCTTTAATGTTTCGAGGATCTAATGCTATACCTACATCTACCGCGGCATATACATTTAGTATTTTTATACCGTTTGGTGTGTTTTCTACTTCTACTATTTCAGCTACGGGCACGCCAAAAGATAAGGTGAAAGCGATACCTAATCCGATGTTTTTAGGGCGTTTAGTATGCCAGTTTGCCATTTTAGCCACGGCTTCAATAACTTTTTTACTGGGGTGATGATTAATAAGGTTGAGTCGACAAGTGAGTGGATCTATACCTGCGCTATGGGCTAATTCGTCGATAACACTTTCATGAAAAAATCCATTTTGTGAAGCACCAACTGATCGCCAAGAGCTAATAGGTAACATTTCAGGTACTTTGTAACCTCGTACCTGATAGTGTTCAATATTGTAGGGTTGTTCCCAAGCTGCTTGTACTATGGAAACATCAGGCCCAGCTAAAGGAATTCCCATTCTACCCATTTGAGAGGTTAATACTGAAGGGCAGGCGAGTTGTAAGTCGAGTGCTTTTATTGTGTTATTTGTACTTATACCTTTAAATTTAGCCAGTGCTAAAGGTCGGTAGTAATCGTGTGTGGTATCTTCTTCTCTCGACCAGGTAACTTTTATGGGTTTACCTTGTGTGTGTTGCGCTATTTCAATGGCGTATTTAATAAAGTCCATTTCTGCTCTTCGGCCAAAACCACCGCCCATATAGGTGGTATGCACAATAATATGCTGAGGTGAAAAACCTGTTATTTTTTCTGCTTCTTTTACTATTTGAGTGGGGTTTTGATTACCTGCCCATATTTGAATTTCATATTGCCCCAGTAATACTGTGGCATTAAGTGGTTCCATTGTGGTGTGGGCTAAATAAGGAACCTTGTATTCGCCTTCTATTATCGATTCAGATGATTCATTTATATTTGCTATTGCAGTATCTATGTCACCTTCTTGTTTGAGGGTGCTGTCTATATGTTTTTCAGAAAATGAATTTTTGACTACTTCGAACATTTCATCTGTAGACGCAGGGTAGGCAGCGTTCTCCCAAGTAAAGTTTATATTTTTAGCGGCTTGTAATGCATACCAAGTATTACTGGCTATAACGGCTACACCTTTGTTATTTAAGTTAATAACTTGTTTTACGCCAGTCATAGATATTGCATTTGAATCGTCGTAGGCGAGTAGCTTAGCGCCTAAGTTTGGATTCATTTTAACGGTAGCATACAATAAATCATCAGTATTTACGTCTATTGAAAACTCAGCTGTTCCGGTACATTTCGCTACCATATCTATACGAGGTAACGATTTTCCCAGCAACTTCCAGTCTTCTTTTCTTTTTAATTGTATATCTGTAGGTGGTGTTATTTTTTGTGCTGTAGGTGCAAGTTCACTGTAAGAGATTTTTTCTCCGCTACTACTTACAACATGCCCTTGGTAAGTAAAGAGTGTTGTTTTGTCTACTTTTAATATTTGTGCTGCAGCTTCAATAAGTACGGCTCTGGCTGTTGCTCCGGCTAATCGCATTTTTTCATATGCATCAACAATTGAAGAAGACCCGCCTGTAATTTGCATACCTAAAAACTTGGCCGGTATTTTGGTTAGTTTTCTAATGCTGTTAGCCATAAGGCCATTATTGGTGGCGGCAAAAGGTAAGCCTTCTTCTAACACTGCTGCATTATGGTAGGTGCTTGATGCTGGGCCATGTTCTACTCTTATTGTTTCCCAGCTTAAGTCGAGCTCTTCAGCCACTAAAGCGGCTAGCGTTGTGTGTATGCCTTGCCCCATTTCTGCTCGGGGAGTAATGATGGTAACGCCTTGCTGATCAATTTTGATATAAGGCGTGATAATAGACTGGTTAAGTTTAGGAAATTTAAGTAATGGGTTGTCTTGAGGCTGTTTGTATTGGTAATAACCAAAAGCTACGCCACCCGCAATAGCGGTAGAGCCAATTAAAAAACTTCTGCGGGTAAATGTTTTTAGCTTACCCATTACTGTCACCTTCAGCCGATGTGCCGATTAAGGACATGGTGTTTTTTTCTTGAATGATATTAATAGCGGCGGTTTTTATGGCGGCTTTAATTTTTGGATACGTACCACATCGACACAAGTTACCAGACATGGCGTTGTCTATATCTGAATCTGTAGGAGAGGTGTTTTGTGTAAGCAGTGCAACAGCCGACATAATTTGACCTGGCTGACAGTAACCACATTGCGCGACTTGATGCTCTACCCAAGCTCTTTGCACTATATGCATGGCTGATGGCGTGCCTAGCCCTTCAATGGTAGTTATGTCGTCATAAACTTGTCCAACCGGAAATGAGCATGAACGAATAGCTGTTTTACCTATATGAACAGTACAAGCGCCACACATGGCAATGCCACAACCGTATTTGGGGCCATTGATGTTTAACTCGTCTCTTAATACCCAAAGTAAGGGCATGTTGTTATCTACAATCAGTGTATGGGTTTTTCCATTAACTTTAATGTCCATATAAACCTTTTATTATTATTATTATTGTGATTAGGCACAATAGAATACCACTGAAAAAGCAAAGTTGGCAACAATGGCTTTATTTGTTAATGGATTGTTTTAAAAAGATAAAATTTATGTTTTTACGAGGTGTTAAAGACTGTTTTTATGTGATTTAAGCTAATCTTGGTCATGCAGTATCTAAATAACCTCAGCTCGGGATAAGCAAAGTTACTCAACAAGCTATTTTTACGTCTAACTTCGTTGAATTTATTACTAATAGCCAGCTATTAGATAGAAAAATTCGCCTTGTTATACACAAAAATATCAATGTTGAGAAGCTAATATAGCTTAGGAAAACAACGATACACATTAAGTTTTTGATAAATATTAACTTTAATTCATTCGCTAACATTCATTAACCCGAGTTGAGGTTAAATAATGTAATCGTCACTTGGTATTATTAAGTTCTTTATTAAGCCAGTCTAAACCAGATTGCCAGCCAAGCTCTAAGCCTGAAAACATTTTTAAATTAAAGTTATCAACTTCACGTGCTTTCAAAATATTGCTGGTTGATTCTTTACTCACTTCATTATAGTAAATAACAGCCATCGCTTTTAGTCCTTCTAATGAACCTATACTTAACTGAGCTTCGAAAGTGAAGCTATAGTGGTTAATTCTATTAATTAATAAGCCAAAATCTTCTTTAAAATGCTCAGCTAAAAATTGATCGTATTCGTCGATCATTTCAAGCGTTATTACCACATTATTATTAATAATAATTTCGGCAATATTCTCAGATAAAATGTTAATAAATCCAAAGCTTAAAGTTTTTTTCATTAATCTACTTATTTCACGTATTAGCGCTTTAATATTGTATATTTTGATAAGTATATATCATATTTCATATTAGACAGGGAAAGCCAAGGTGTAGATAGGTAATAACTTGAATAAACTAGGAAAATAAATGGAATTAAATTTAATTAGGGTTAATAGTGCTTAATATATGAACTATTAAAACCAAGGGCCTTAAAAAAGGCCGCTGGTGTAAATGAGGTTTTTTATGATATTCGGCTACTCATATAGTTTTCGTAGTCAGGAATTTTTTTCTCGTATTCGGTATCAAACAAGGTTGAGTTAATTAAAAAATCAGCAGAGGCTTGATTACAGGCAACAGGAATATTCCAAACTGCGGCGAGTCTTAAAAGAGCTTTTACGTCAGGGTCATGAGGTTGCGCTTCTAATGGATCCCAAAAGAAGATAAGCATATCTACTTTTTGTTCAGTAATAAGTGCGCCTATTTGTTGGTCGCCACCTAATGGACCACTAATGAGTTTATTAATGGTTAAGCCTGTATTGTTAGCTAATAATGTGCCGGTAGTACCGGTGGCATATAATTGGTGTTCGGTAAGCTTAGATTCAAATTTTTGGCACCAAAGTAGTAAATCTTTTTTCATATTGTCGTGGGCAACGAGAGAGATAGATTTTCTTTGAGGAGATGTAACCGTTGTGTATAACATGAAGGAACTCGTATTTTCGTTATTATTACTATTATCTTTAAATATTACAGACACAAAGTAAACACTAGAACGCTATAAATTAACTTTGTTTTACATTGTAAAAGTTTTATTTTTAAAAAGGTTTTTACGGGTTGACTTATGTTTCAACAATAGCGAGTATGTTAGGGCTATTATTAACTTATTAAATATTAAGAACGCTAAAATATGTTTAACCTTCTCATTACAGTATTAAATCCTATTCTTAATCGTATGGTCATTGCGGCCAAACGCTGGGAAGTTTTTTCTGTGGTGAATTGATAATAAAGTAACTAATCATTTTAAAGCCGCAGAACGAAAATTCTGCGGCTTTTGTCTTTTTTATATAACAAAGTTTGCAGTTATTCTTCGGCATCATTAATACCGTTAGGTATAACAAGGAGATATATTATGTCGGTACCAGCTGCTTACTTTGCTGTTGTATTAATTTGGTCAACAACACCGTTGGGGATTACTTGGAGTAGTGAAACCGTTAACCCAACGCTAGCAGTACTGGCTCGTATGGTTATTGCTGTTGTTCTTGGCGGGTTAATTTTAAAAATAAGTAAGATAGAGCTTCCTTTAAACCGACAAGCATTTAAGTTATATGGTTATTCAACTATTGGTATTTTTGGTGGTATGTCGTTTGCTTATGTTGCTGCCCAGTATATTGCTTCGGGGTTAATATCTTTGATTTTTGGTTTAGCGCCTATTTTTTCAGGTGTTTTAGCCCAAAAAATATTAAACGAACCTAAGTTTAGTAAAACCAAAAAGTTTGCATTATTATTTGCCATGATAGGTTTAGCTATTGTTTGTTACGACAAGGTTTTTGCACAAACAGGCGCTTTATCTTCAGATAGTTATTTAGGTATTGCTGCAGTTTTATGTGCTGTTTTCTTTTTTAGTATCAGTGGAGTATTAGTAAAGAGTGTTGATATAAAAATAAATGCTTTGGCTTCAACTGTTGGTTCATTAGTGTTTTCAATTCCATTTTTTGTTGCTGTATGGTTGATTTTTGACGGAACTCTGCCAATAGATGAGTGGGAAACTAAATCGTTATTAGCTATTTTATACTTAGGTGTATTTGGTTCTCTAATTGGTTTTATTGCTTATTATTATGTATTGCAAAAATTAGATGCGAGTACGGTAGCATTAATAACTATGATTACGCCTGTTATTGCCATATGTTTTGGTGCATTACTTAATAATGAAACTGTTACCGACAATTTAATTATTGGTGCTTCGTTTGTTATGGGCGGTTTAGCTTTATATCAATGGGGCGGGAGAAAACGAACTAAGGTTACGGCTCCAACTTAGTTATCCCTATTCGGGTTAGTTACTAATCTAGCTATTATTCTTTTTATAAAACGCTTATTCTTGTTATTTTAATAAGAATAAGCGAGGTTTACGTTTAAATGAAGTTGTCTGTTGGTTTTAGGCGTGCGGTAAGTACTGATATTGATTTTTTATTATTGTTAAGAAAATCGACAATGACAGAGCATTTGAATAATGCTGGTTTTAATTTTTCTGAGCAAGATCATATCAACCGTATTAATGAGTTTTTTAATGATTCATTTATTATTACTAATCATCAACAAAATATTGGTTTAATTAAATTAGGTGTGTTTTCAAACCGTATTCATATTCGACAATTTCAAATACTCCCTTCATTTCACAGAAAAGGCATTGGTAGTTATGTTTTAAATGTGGTGAAAAAGAAGGCGAGAGAAAATCAATTACCCGTTACATTAAATGTATTATTTGATAACCCCGCAAAAAATTTATACATAAGGCATGGTTTTTATGTTGAAGATCAATCAACACTTGAATATAAAATGAGATGGGAAGAACAATAGCTTAAATGCAAGCTATTGTTCTATAAGTTATTAATATATTTTTCCGTGAGCATCTACTTTAGATACATCCACTCGTGTTGGCGTTATTTTACCATTAACTATGTCTTTACTGGCTATTGATAATGACTCAATAACTTTGTGCATAGAGTTTAAATCTAAGCTGTTAATGTCGTCTGACGTTTGATGGTAATGCTGGTCTTTATCAAGTTGTGTACTACTAAAACTATGAGCAGGAACACCTAAACGCGCTAATGTTGCGTTGTCTGAACGGTAGAATAAACCTTGTTCAGGATATGGATCGGTGAATATTTCCATGTTGTGCGGAGCTAAACTTTTATTTAATAATTCGCCTAGGTTAGATCGCTCCATTCCTGTCATCCATAAAGTACCCGCACCAAATTTTGATGGTTTACCTATCATTTCAATATTTATCATAGCGATAACATTGTCTGGATTGAGTTGTTGAGATAAATAACGTGAGCCGTACCCGCCAATTTCTTCAGCCGTAAAAGCGGCAAACATTAAGGTTCTGGCGTTAGTGCCTTGTTTAGCAAAATGTTCAGCTAAGTTAATAACAGCTGTAGTGCCTGAAGCATCATCGTCTGCACCATTGTAAATTTGTTTACCATCAGGCGTTGTGCCTAAGTGGTCGTAGTGCGCTGAAAACATAACAATTTCATCTGCTTTACTATTACCCGGTAATATACCCACTACATTCGTTAATGATTTTTTACTTATAGTGGTTGAAGCTTGAACCTGAATTTGTTGAACATCTGTTTCATTTGTTAGTACAAGTACAATTGCGCCTTGATGATTTTCACCATTACCTTCTACCACAAGTTTAGTTAAACCACGGTTTAAAAATTGTTGGTACTTTTGAAAAATATCGTTATGCGCTGTATTCACTAAGATGAGATTTTGTCCGCCTGCATTATTCACTTTGCGCAGTAAATCTCTGAAATTGTCTTTTTTACCTAAAATATGAGTTTTTATTGCATCAGGATTTGTCCATGTCAGATCTTTCATGGTGCTGGCAACGGTAATGTTACTTTTAGGTATTTCTTTACCATTTAAACTGACTGAAAATGCACTGGGTGTAATACTGGTAATAGTAAAGGTTTGTTTGTAAGTGGATAATCCTTCTAAAGTTTTTAGGCCAATATCAGAAAAACGTTTACCTATATAGTCAGCGGCAATATCTATTTCAGGCGAAAAGCTTGCTCTACCTTTTAGATCATCGCTGGCTAGGTAAGTGATGTCTGTTATCATCTGCTTTTTTGATATGTTGTCAGCGAGTAAAGGGGCTGATAATAAAGCTAAACATGAGGTTATGCCTAAGGTTAACCTACGTATTTGATTGGTTTTTAACATGTAAATTTGCCAGTTTTTGAAAAGTAATAATAAGGCTACTATCGAGCAAAAATATTAATTTTGCAACTACTGGCTGTTGTAAAGCTTTACTTGATGGAATATATGATTTTTAAAGTAGTTTAGTGGTTTCAATCAACAAGCTTTCATCACCTGCTGTTAACCATAGCTGACCATCTTGAATACTACATTGAAACTCCATTGTTCTTGATATTAATTGTGCTAGAGCGTCTGTTGTTTCTTCGCTGAATTGTTCAATCGATAATTTGTCAAATTGGCGTAGTTTACTTTCTGATTGTTTCCACCAAGTGTCAACACTGCTGCCATAGCAATACAGTTTTACTTGTTGTGATCTATTGCAGGCTTTTTTAATGCGTTTCTCGTCAAGCTGGCCTAGTTCAATCCATAGTTCTATTTCTTCAGAGTAATTGACTTGCCATATAGCGGCTTCGTCTTCATCACTTACGCCTTTGCCAAATTGCAGGTTTTCATTGGCATTTAATATAAAGGCGATTAAACGAACCATCATACGAGAGTCGGTTTCAGAAGGATGCTGAGCAATGGTCAGGTTAATGGTGTCGTAATAGTTACGGTCCATATCTGATAAATGAATTGTTGCTTTGTTAATTGTTGCTTTTAACGCCATGTTTAGTTCATCACATTTTTTGAATGAGTAATTATACTCTGTATTTATCTTATACCAAACGCATTAATGAATTGACCTATTTTATACGAAGAATAAATGGTCAAATACACAGGTTCACCGTTCCCGACGGAACCTAAGCACCTACGTCCTGTAGGCGAGGCATTTATTTTAATAACTAGTTATTCTAATTATTAAATAAATAACGATGTAATTGGCTATTTAAACAAGTATAAATGATCAATTGGTTATTGCGATTGGTATTACTATACCTAAATTATGCTAAAGCTGCTTAAAGATGTTTGTTTGAGAAGAATTAAATTGCTTAGCTATTCCTTACATGTAGACTTTTTATTATTTGTTTTTAAAAGAAAAAATTTTTAATCGAGCTCCTTAGAGCAAAATGCATATTTGGATATATTGAGTATAAGCATAATCATTGTGCATTGACGCTGGTATATGTTTACAGTTGATGTATTATTATGCTTGTAGTTGACACTTGTGTCAGGTTTTGTTCGTGTTTATTTTTAATCTTCATATGAAATATATTTTAAATCTTTTAGGTGATGCGTAATGTCTATTAAATCTTTTATTCCTGTACCACGTACCTTAATGGGGCCGGGTCCTTCTGATGTAAGCCCACAAGTTTTGTCGGCTTTATCTCGTCCTACTATTGGTCATTTAGATCCTCTTTTTGTTGGAATGATGGACGAAGTTAAGTCGTTATTACAATATGCTTTTCAAACCAGCAACCCTTTTACTATTGCTTTATCAGCACCTGGTTCAGCAGGTATGGAAGCATGTTTTGTTAACTTGGTAACGCCTGAAGATACGGTTGTTGTATGTGTTAATGGTGTTTTTGGCATGCGAATGACCGAAAACGTTAAACGTTTAGGCGCTAAACTTGTTGTTGTAGAAGGCGAATGGGGCAGAGCTGTTGACCCACAAGCGCTAGAAGCTGCGTTAAAACAAAATCCAAACGCTAATTTTGTCGCTTTTGTACACGCAGAAACATCAACGGGTGCATTGTCTGACGCTAAAACTTTGTGTCAAATAGCTCAGCAGCATGATTGTTTAACAATAGTTGATGCGGTTACCTCTTTAGGTGGTGTTGAGTTACGTGTTGATGAGTGGGGCATAGACGCTATTTATTCGGGCAGCCAAAAATGTTTGTCTTGTGTACCGGGGATTTCTCCTGTGAGTTTTAGTGAACGTGCCACTAAAATTGTGCAAGAAAGAACAACACCTGTGCCTAGCTGGTTTTTAGATCAGTCTTTAGTGATGGATTATTGGTCGGGCGAAGGCAAGCGTTCATATCATCATACCGCACCGGTTAATTCTTTGTATGCTTTGCATGAATCGTTACTTATGCTTAAAAACGAAGGATTAGAAAACAGCTGGGCTCGCCATGCTAAACAACATAAAGCGCTTGCCGCTGGCCTTGCTGATTTAGGCATTAATTATATTGTGCCTGAAGATGAACGCTTACCTCAGTTGAACTCTGTTTATATTCCTGATGGCATTGATGACGCGAAAGTTCGCTCTTATTTACTTGAAGAGTACAACTTAGAAATCGGTGCAGGTTTAGGTAAGTTTGCCGGTAAAGCTTGGCGTATTGGTTTGATGGGATATGCGGCGCGTAGCGAAAATGTCGCGTTATGTTTAGCAGCGTTAAAAGATGCACTAAGCAAATAAATACTGAGTTATACAACTAAAAAAGGTTGGCGTAATGAATATGCCAACCTTTGTTGTTTTTAAATGACTTATATTTGAAAGTTAAGTTACTCTTCGTTCGCTTCTCTTATACGCTCTAATCGATTTTGCTCTTCTTCAAATGCGGCTTTTATCTCTTCTAATACGGTATCTACATCAGCAGATTCTGTACTTTCAGTAAATAGGCCTGTTAATTCTGTTTCAGGCGTAAGCTCGCCATCTTCATATAATGCCCACATTTCTTGAGCATATTTACTTTGTGCTAAATCAGGTGCGTATTGAGCGTAATAGGTTGTCATGTTTTCAACATCACGTATTAACATGCTTTTGGCGTTGTTATTTGATGAGGCGTCTACGGCTTGCGGTAAATCGATAATAACAGGGCCGTATTCATCAACTAACACATTAAATTCAGATAAGTCACCATGCACAATACCTGCACACAACATGCGCATAATATAAACCATAACAACCGCGTGATCTTCGCGAGCTTGCTCTGCATCCATGGTTATGTCGTTTAATCTGGGAGCAACACTACCTTCATCGTCGGTAATAAGCTCCATAATTAAAACACCGTCAAAACACCCATAAGGTTCTGGAACTCTTACACCAGAGCTAGCTAATAAATAAAGCGCATCAACTTCTGAGTTTTGCCAAGCTTCTTCTTGCTGGGCTTTACCATATTTAGAGCCTTTTTGTATGGCTCTTGCTCGGCGGCTGTTTTTACTTTTACGACCTTCTTGATATTGAACCGCTTTTTTAAAGCTACGTTTGTTTGCTTCTTTATAAACTTTAGCGCATTTTACTTGATCGCCACAGCGCACCGTATATACGGTGGCCTCTTTGCCACTCATTAGTTGGCTAAGTACTTCATCAACGATCCCCTCATCAACAAGGGGTTGTAAGCGTTTTGGTATTTTCATGGCGCTTTTATACCTTACTTACGTGCAATTTGGAATAGCAGATCATTTTCTTATGCATTTATATTCACAGTTCCAGCTAAATGGGGTTAAGTTCTCATTTCATTATATCACTTTAATGAGGAGGTTAAGCAATCGTTGTAAATAATGAAAAAGTTGACAAGTATGTAGGTTTTTTTAGTTATAATAACGACAAAGTAAGAATAGAGTATAAAAATTTGATTGAACAATGGGTTGGTACGATTAACGGATATTTATGGGGAAGTGTTCTTATATATCTCTTAAGTGGTTGTGGAATATGGTTTACGTTGCGTTTGAAAGGACTGCAATTTACGCATTTTTTTCACATGTTTACCTTGTTAAAGTTAAGTCGATCAAGCTCTAAAGAGGGTATTTCTTCTTTCCAAGCTTTGTGTACATCGTTAGCTGCTAGAGTGGGAACAGGCAACTTAATGGGGGTTGCTGTTGCTATTACTTTAGGTGGTGCTGGCGCTGTATTTTGGATGTGGTTAATTGCGTTAGTGGGGATGGCAACCGCCTTTGCAGAAAGTACATTAGGCCAATTGTATAAAGAAAAAGATGAGCAGGGTAACTTCAGAGGTGGCCCCGCGTATTACATGCGTAAAGGCCTGAACAGTAAAACTCTCGCTATAACGTTTTCATTATGTTTATTTTTTGGTTATGGCTTTGTTTTTAGTTCAGTTCAAGCAAACTCAATTACTGATGCTTTTTATGGTTCATATGGTTTAGACAAACTCACAACAGGTATTGTTATTACCATTTGCGCGGCTTTTATTATATTTGGCGGCTTAAAGAAAATAGCGCGTTTTGCTGAGTTTACTGTTCCTTTTATGGGGGTTGCTTACTTACTCGTATGTTTATATGTAATAGCAATAAATATTACATTAATTCCTAATATTATTGCTGATATATTTGCCTCTGCTTTAGGTTTAAAAGAAGCAGGTGGTGGGCTTGTAGGTGCTGCTATTGTTCAAGGTGTTAAGCGAGGTTTGTATTCAAACGAAGCCGGTATGGGCAGTGCGCCCAATGTAGCCGCTGCGGCTTCACCTAATCCTCCTCATCCTGTTGCTCAGGGGTATATACAAATGTTGGCGGTGTTTTTTGACACCATTGTTATATGTTCATGTACGGCATTTCTTATTTTACTTTTTAAAGATACGGGTTCACAGGCACAAGGTATTCAATTAACGCAACAAGCTATGGCGTTTCAAGTTGGCGGCTGGGGGAGTGATTTTATTACCTTTGCGATTATGTTATTTGGTTTTACTTCAATTGTTGGTAACTTTGCTTACGCTGAGAATAATCTTAAATACTTAAATTTAGATAACTTATATGGCCATTCATTTTTAAAAGTAGGCTTTTTAGCCATGTTGGTGTTTGGCTCTGTTGCAACTTTACCGGAAGTGATTGCTTTAGCGGATCTTTCTACAGGCTTGATGACAGTGTTTAATGTTATTTCATTGATCTTACTGACTAAGGCTATTTCAATGGTAACTAAAGATTATCATCAGCAAAAAATGCAAGGTAAGATACCGACTTATTGTCCGTCTGAAGATGAGCATAAAAGTCTTAATTTAACTCAAGGTATTTGGCAGAAAGATAAGTAACCTGTTGCTTAGATAAACTGTTATAATCCGCGAAAATTGAACATGTGTTCGAAAATTATTAGTGTATATTTGGTGAAAAAATGAGTGTTGATGCAATTGGCTTATCGGCTAATTTATTAAAAGCAGTAAAGGCGTGTGGTTATAAAAATTTAACGCCAGTACAGCAACAAGCTATTCCTGTTATTCGTACAGGCGTAGATTTATTAGCTAGTGCTCAAACGGGTACAGGTAAAACCGCTGCTTTTAGTTTGCCTATTTTAGATGCGATTAGTCGTAATATTAAAGACGACACTCAAGTTACAGGTCAAACGATTAAAGCGTTAATTTTAACGCCAACCCGTGAACTTGCAGCACAAGTTGCCAAAAACATTGAAACGTACAGCCAATTTTTACCGATTAAATCGGGTGTAATTTATGGTGGTGTAAATATGCCACCTCAAAAAACAATGTTGAAAAATGGGGTCGATGTTTTAGTGGCAACACCTGGTCGTTTACTTGAGCATTTAACTGAGCGTAGTGTTGATCTTTCGCATGTTAAATATTTAGTGTTAGATGAAGCCGACCGTATGCTTGATATGGGGTTTTTAACTGATATTGAAAAGCTTATTGAAGCAATGAAACAAAAACATCAAACCTTAATGTTTTCAGCTACCTTTTCAAACAAGGTTAAAACACTTGCAAAAAAAGTGTTAAGAAATCCTAAAACATTAGAAGTTTCTCGCCAAAATTCTACATCAGGTAAAGTAAAACAATCAGTTTATTGGGTGTCTGAAACGCGTAAACGTGAACTTTTATCTGAAATTATTGGTGTAAATAACTGGAAACAAGTACTGGTATTTGCAGGTACAAAAGAAAGCGCAAATCTATTAGCTAAAGAGCTAAAACTTGATGGCATTAAAGCGGCACTTTGCCATGGTGATAAAACGCAAGGCGCTAGAAATAGAGCGCTAGAAGAGTTTACCGAAGGTAAGGTGAGAGTTTTAGTTGCAACGGATGTTGCTGCACGAGGTTTAGATATTGCCGATTTACCTTACGTTGTTAATTTTCACTTACCGTTTTTAGCTGAAGATTACGTACACCGTATAGGTAGAACCGGTAGAGCAGGTAAATCTGGTACGGCTATTTCTTTAGTTAGCCCAAAAGATGAGCGCTTTTTAGAAAATATTGAAGAGCTAATTGGTCGTAAATTTGAGCGTATAGTGGCACCAGGTTATGAAATAGATAGACCATTACCTGCGCAATACAAAGAAAGTTTAGATGCGCCAGTTAAGAAAAACCGCTATCAAGCAACCCAAGATAAAAACCAAGCGATTGCTAAAAAGAAAAAAGTAAAACCAGCAGCTACTAAAAAATACAGCAAAAAAATACAGAAGAAGCGCTAGCGTTTTCTTATTTAAATCATTCAATGTTAACGGTTGTTACTTAAACTTATGAATGTTGATTATTGTTTAACAGAAGCACCTTTTGAATATCGTCATTTTTGTTGGTTTTGTGGAGAGCCTAAGCATTCGTTGTTTGGTTTTCCGCATAATAATTGGCTGGTATTTAATTGTCCTCATATCCCAATTCAGATCCCTAGCTGTAAAGAATGTTATCAATTCGCTTATTCAGCTAAAGTCGATAGCATTTGGCAAGTTCATGTACATGTTAAACAGCAATTAATGAAGCATTATCATAAAGATCTTGCTATCGGTTTAAATTGGACGAAAGAAGAATTAGAGAATAGTGGATTTGAAGGTGGTACCTTTGAAGGTTTTCAAAGAAGTGCGTGGTTTATGTACGAAGTAGCAAAAGGTCGAGTTAGCTATAAACCTTGGCCTCTTATTGTTAACGGCGTTACATTAGAGTACATAGATGAAAAAGAAACCTTTTACTTTGATGGGATGCGTTATCCTACAATTGATGATGCAATTAACCATTATGTAAAAATATTTGATTTAAATCTTAATTTCTTTAAGCAAGTATTAGCCAGAGTCGGCGATGCTAAGTTTTCTCAAGCGATTAGGTATTCACGAATATACATAGGAGCAACACCACAAGAGCAAAGAGCAGCGTTAGCAGATATATCTCTTACTCTTTAAGTGTTAAACCTTTTCTAATATCTTAATGACTTTAATTTCGTTATTTTCTAACCGAACGAAATAATGTGTCCATATTTTTTTTCTATATTTTTCAGAATAAAGGATAACTTTGAACTCGCCTTCTGTTGGGCTAGTGAGTTTTATATCGTATATCTCTTTTACTTCAGTCTCATCTTCAGGATAGTTGGCAATTTTTTTAAGAAAGTAAATTAAGTTTTCATTATCAAATGACAAAATAAAACCATGTACACGAGAGCCAACATTAAACTCTAAAGTAAAAGCTTTTGATAAAACAGCTAAAAAATCTTGCATGTTTTCGTTATTAATTTTGTTAAGTTTTTGGCTAAAAACATGTATTTTTTCTTTAGTTAATACGGTATTGGCTTCTTTAGCAAAGCTCACATTAAGAAAAAGAGTAAAGAATAGAGAAATGATTATCCCACAAGAATATTTCATATAAATCCTTTTTAGTTGAAATTTTTTGGCTATTTTATCAGATAGTTATTTATTTAAATAGCCGCATAATCATTCGATGATAATGAGGTGATAAAGTGATATTAAGAAAGAGGTAAAGGAGGGGGAATAGTTAAGCTCGCTAGCGCTCACTTAACTCGTTAATGTTGTATTTTATTAAGTAAAAGCTAATTACACTAAACTTAAGGACATGGGTTGACTAAATTTTTGTTGGTATAACGCTTGATCTGCTCTTTCAAAAAAGCTTTTCTCATCATCAGCTCTGTTCATAAAAGTATAACCTAAGCTACAGCCTACATTATATTTAGTAAGAAGCACGTCAGTATCGAGTGCTTTTTGGATGCGAGCTTCAATCATGAATAAAGACTCTTGGCTTGCCTCTTCAACAATAATAACAAATTCGTCACCACCAAATCTAAATACACTGTCAGAATCGCGAACACTAAGCTCTAAAGCTTTTGCAAAACTTTTTAGTATTTCATCGCCTACATGATGGCCAAAGGTATCATTAACTGCTTTAAATTTGTTTAAGTCTGCAACCACCAAGCCTACCTGATGTTTTTGACGATTTGCGTGATGCATAGCGCGTTTTAATTGCTCGTCAAAATAACGTCGATTGGCTAAGCCTGTTAAGCTGTCTTGCATGGCTAACGACATAGCATTTTTATATTTAATGGCATTGTTAAGTGGGTGAAGAATATATTGGTGTAATTCCTCTAAAATTTTATAGCTGGCTAAACTAATAGGACTATTAATTGCGTAGGTTAATGTACCTAAAAATTCATTATTTATTTTAAGTTCAAACAGACGTTCTGCTTTACCTTGTTTACTTCCTCGGATAGCCGTTCTTACATTCCCTTGGGTAAAATAAAGCCCTGAAAAAGCAATATATTTTGAAGCTTCCATAGCAAAAATATTCAATATTTTGTCAAGTTCAAGCGTGCACTGTAGTTGTTCCATAAGCGCAAGTTTACGTTGAGTATTTTCTTTATTGTTTAAATCGAATATTTTAAAGGCGTTATACTCATATGTTTGGCTTTCGAGTAAATTTAATGTTTGCATGTAACCACCTATTTCTATTTTAATGGTTATTATTTAGCAAATTCTGTACCTAAAGTGATTGTGTTTTTTATTATGTATAACCCTTTGATTTTTAATTTTTAATTTTGGTCGTTTGCACAGTCATTTTTTTGTCAAAGTAAAATTCGGCAATGTTTTGCCGCTTTTATTATGCTGTTTTTTATAAATAGATTTTAAATCATTTTGATGTCTGTAAAATGAGACACTATGCTTTTATATTCTGTTGTTTAGCATGCTCATCATTATTTAAGGAGTTTTCGTGGAAGGTTATTTTGAAATTCTTGCTATTTTAACCAGTGCTGTTTTTATTGTTTGGTTATTTAGATATCTAAATCTACCTGCTATTTTAGCCTATTTAGTTACAGGAATGTTGGTGGGCGAACATGGTTTTGCATGGGCACATCATCATGTTGATTACGAACACTTTGCAGAATTAGGCATTGTATTTCTACTCTTTACTTTAGGCTTGGAGTTTTCATTACCTAAACTGCTTGCTATGCGTAAGTTGGTATTGGCTGTGGGGAGCTTACAGGTTGGTATATCCCTTGTTATTTTTATTTTAATTGCTTTGGCTTTAGGACAATCTTTTCCTAGTGCACTGGTAATAGGCGGTGTTTTGGCACTTTCTTCTACTGCTATTGTTATCCGGCAATTAAGTGAAGCTGGGGCAACTAAACGTAAGTCGGGTCAAATTTCAGTGTCGGTTTTACTTTTTCAGGATGTGGCGGTAGTTCCTCTTCTTATTATTATTCCTATGTTTGCTATGGATTCTGATACTTCCATGGGATTAGCCTTACTTATTGCGCTAGTAAAAGGTGTGTTTGTAGTTGGTGTATTACTGTTTACCGGTAAGTGGTTATTACCACGTTTGTTTAATGTAATTGCCCAAGTACGAACAGATGAACTCTTTGTATTAACCACGTTACTTGTCACCTTATTAGCATCAGCTTTAACGCTATGGTTTGGTTTATCTATGGCTTTAGGTGCATTTTTAGCGGGTATGATGTTAGGTGAAAGCCAATATAAGCATCAGTTAGAGGCAGACATTAGACCTTATAGAGATATTTTATTAGGCCTGTTTTTTGTTACTGTAGGTATGAAGCTAAATATTAATGTGCTGATTAATTCACCTTTAGTTGTTTTAGGTGTTATGTTGAGTTTTATGGCGGTAAAAGTCTGCGTTATAAGGTTTTTAGCGGTTAAAGCAGGAGAATTGCCTAAAGACGGTTGGGCTTCAGGTTTTATGTTAGCGCAAATGGGCGAATTTGGTTTTGTGTTAATTGCTCTAGCCACGCAAGTTGAAATATTACCTATGGATGTAGCTTCAATCTTATTAGGCGTTGGTGTTCTTAGTATGGCGATAACGCCTTTTATGATTAATAACGCACGCAAATGGTCGTTAATGCTAACGCAAGATAAAGGAGTAGATACAACAGAATTAGAAACATTACCAGATAATAGCCAGTTAAAAGATCACGTTATTATTTGTGGTTTTGGTCGTGTAGGGCAAACAGTTAGCCGCTTTTTAAAACCAGAAGGTATTGATTTTGTTGCAATAGATATCGACCCTTTGCGTGTGACAAAATCAAGAGATGCAGGAGAGAACGTTTTATTTGGTTCTTCAAGACAAACAGAGTTGTTACATGCTGCTAATTTATCGGAGGCTAAATTAGTTGTTATCGCTTTTGGTGAAGATAAACAATCGTTAGACGTTATTGAAAAAGTAAGACGACTATCAAAGGATGTTCCTATTTTAGTAAGAACTCGAAATGACGACCAATTACAAATATTGAAAGATGCTGGGGCAAATGAAGTTGTACCTGAAATTTTAGAGGGAAGCTTAATGTTGGTTTCTCAAGTATTATCGTTAACAGGTGTACCATTCTCACGAATTTTCAAACGCGTACAAAAAGAACGTAATAATCATTACAATCATTTACATGGCTTCTACCAAGGTGAACATACAGATATGAGTCCAGAAGCGATTGAACGTATTGAATTTGCTCATGCAATACAGTTAACGAATGATTCATATGCTGTAGGGCATTCTATAGCAGAATTAAAGCAAGGTAATTCACACATGATTATAGTTGCGCTTAAACGTGGTGAAGTCGAAACAGAAGAGCCTGATGATAATATTGTATTACAAAACCAAGACACGTTAATTGTAAGAGGTAAACCTCGCCGAGTTGAATTAACTGAGCGCTTTATTCAAGAGGGGAGATAATAGCGTTATAAATTAAGGAAGCTTCTAATTGATGCTTCCTTTTCCATTGCATCTTCAAAACCTAATTTAATGAGCTGTTTACAGTAATTTTTTTCGAATAATAAATAACTGATAATACTTGATTCTGAATCGTTAGTGATCCCGATTGAACGTAATAATATTTTAATAGAAAGGGGTAACTCATCAAAATATTCTACTGCCATGGCATTAAAATCGTGGGTAGGATTAAGTAATAATGTATCTATTTTTTTTAATCCTGATTTTTCTTTACGTACATCTTCAGGGATTAAGGCGATGGTTTCGTTAATACGTTGAGCTCTTTCTATATCGCTTTGTAAGGTATCTGAGAATATTGAATCAAGTAAATGACCGGCTACACTTGATGCGGTTGGTGGGTGAGGATTGTTTTCATTAGCATATACCGGTTCTGTTGGTTGTTCTACGCCCACAATAAATATACGTTCAGCTCCTAAATGAATAGCAGGGCTCAACGGAGATAATTGATGAATAGAACCATCACCAAAGTGTTGTCGTTTAATATTAATTGAAGGGAAAACCATAGGAATAGCAGCAGATGCCATCAAATGTTCGCTATTAATTTGAGTTGGTTCGCCTCTTCGGTTTGCTCTAAACCAAGGTGAAATATGTTCTTCAGATTGATAAAAACTGATTGAATCGCCCGTGTTATAGCTAGATGCTGTAATAGAAACGGCAGATAAATAACCTTTTAAAATATTATTATCTATTCGTTTAAAATCGATAACCTCATTCAGCAGTTGACGTAACGGATCATTGTTAAGCAAGCTTCTGGCAGGACGGCTAGCGTAGTCTGCTTGAAAACTACCAAATATCCCTTTAGCTATATGACTAAATACTCTGTATGGATCTCCGTGATAAATGCGATTTGTGTTTAAGTTTTTCCAAACCCATTCAAGTTTTTTAACCCCTAATTGAAAACAAGAAGCATAACAGGCTAACGCTGTGGTGTTTATTGCACCGGCCGACGTACCACTAATAATAGGGAAAGGGCAACCATGATTACGGGGGATAAATTGGGCAATAGCAGACAACACCCCAACTTGATATGCGGCTCTTGCACCACCACCTGTAAGTATTAAGGCATTGTTTGTGTGTTTGTATGAACGTTTTTTAGCCATAAACTACTTTATCAATTTCAATATGTTAAGTGTAACGCTTTTTTTATTTTATGTGAAAAATATCCCGAACTTAAAGAAAAAATTATTTTATTTTTGCGGCTAATCAAACGATTTTTTTGTAAGTAAAGGAATTTTCAATAAGTACTAGCATAGTTTTGTGATGGCATTTTACCTATAATGCTCGCCCGTTTACGTATGCTGTTTCATATGGCGTAGATTAATTATATTTGGAAAAACTTTGGAAATCTGGATCTATTTCACCTTACTTGCTGCATTTATGCAGGCACTAAGAACCGCCGGTCAGAAAAAATTATCAGGCCACTTAAGTTCTATGGCAACTACATCGGTTAGGTATGTTTTTGCTTTACCCTTTGCTTGGGGTTACTTATGGTGGTTACTTGATTATAAAACGGTTGAAATTCCAGAACTGAATGCCTCATTTATACAATTCGCATTATTGGCTAGTGTGGCTCAAATAGTAGGGACAGCCTGCTTAGTTACCGCCTTTAGATACAGAAATTTTTCAGTCGCAACGAGTTTATCTCATACTGAAGCTGTTCAAGTCGCTATTATTGGCGCTACTGTTTTTTCAGCTTCGTTAAGTTTTTGGGGCTGGGTATCTGTTGTAATAGGTGTAATTGGTGTCCTTATTGTATCAAAAGTTAAATTTACTTATGACGATTTATTGAGAAACCCTGGCGCTGGTTTTGGTTTAGCTTCTGGCTTAGGGTTAGCTATTACAATGCTATTGGTACGAGAATCGAGTTTAGCTTTGAATACTGACTTAATGGTGAGCGCTGCTGTGACTTTAGTGTTTATGGTAACAGTACAATCTGTTGTATCTGTGGCATATGTTGCTGTTCAGAATACATCACAGATTATTTTAATGCTTAAACATTGGCGTGTGTGCGCCTTTGTTGGGTTAACCAGTGTTATTGGTTCTATTGGTTGGTATACAGCGACAAGTTATCAAGATACTGCTTATGTTAAGGCGTTGGGTCAAGTTGAATTCTTTATTACACTTTTTATTACTTATCGAATATTTAAAGAATCAATTAGTAAAATGGAATACTTAGGAATGTTTTTAATTCTATTAAGTGTATTTATTTTACTGTTATGGGCATAAAATATTGTAATATAGCGCCATTAAAATTAGCGTTAATCAAAATAAATAGGTAAAAAATGAAAATAGCAGAAAAAACAGTTGTTCAGTTTCACTATGTATTAAAAGAAGAAGACGGTACCGAAATTGAGTCGTCGTATGACAATGATCCAATGGCTTATCTACACGGTGCTAATAACACGTTAGTGGGTCTTGAAAACGCTTTAGCGGGTAAAGAAGCTGGCGATAAGTTTTCCGTCACATTACAACCTGATGAAGCTTATGGCGAGCGTCAAGAAGATATGATCCAACGTATCCCTGTAAAACATTTACAAGGTGCAGCAAAATGGAAAGCAGGCATGACAGCTGTTGTTCAAACGGAACAAGGTCAACGTCAAGTTACTGTAGTTAAAGTAGGCAAATTTATGGTGACGGTTGATATTAACCCACCATTAGCGGGTAAAGTATTAACGTTTGATTTAGAAGTAGTTGATGTAAGAGAAGCGACTGAAGACGAAGTTAAGCATGGCCATGCTCACGGAGTAGGTGGTCATCATCATTAGTTATAACCGATGATAGATAAATTAAACCAATGATCTTCATTGGTTTTTTTTCGTCTTGGATTTATATCAAAATATAAATTAAAGACGAAAAAAAACCTGCTAAAAGCAGGTTTTTTAATGTGGCTCCTCAACCTGGACTTGAACCAGGGACAAACGGATTAACAGTCCGTTGCTCTACCAACTGAGCTATTGAGGAATTGTTCTTTACTACTAACGTAACCGCTTTAAAAGCACTTACTAAAATGTGGCTCCTCAACCTGGACTTGAACCAGGGACAAACGGATTAACAGTCCGTTGCTCTACCAACTGAGCTATTGAGGAATTGTTCTTTACTACTAACGTAACCGCTTTAAAAGCACTTACTAAAATTTGGCTCCTCAACCTGTTCTAGAATCAGGAAGCAAACGCTGTTCTAATAAATAGCACAGTCCGTTGCTCTACCAATTGAGCTATTGAGGAATTGTTCTTTACTACTAACGTAACCGCTTTAAAAGCCATTACTAAAATTTGGCTCCTCAACCTGGACTTGAACCAGGGACAAACGGATTAACAGTCCGTTGCTCTACCAACTGAGCTATTGAGGAATTGTTTGCTAACCAACTTGGTTAACGGGGCGGAATATTAAAGGCCACGTGATGAACTGTCAATATAAAATTCTAAAAAATTTAAATATTTGTTTGTTTGCTTGTTTTGCAGGCAAATTGGGAGCTTTAAGAGCTATTTTTGTTGTAAATTTAGGCATGTTAATTTATTACGTTATTTGATTACAGTTATCCACTAATGCTGTGGATAACTATGTGCATTAAAGTGTAGATAGAGGTAGTTAAAACATAAGAATAGTGGGTAGAGCGAAGTCAATCTTTTTCATATAAAATAAATTAATCTATTTAAAACAGGTTGTTAGTGTGTTTTTGGTGTTAAAATGAACGTCTCGGTTTGTTTTTTGTGCAAAGTTGGCATTTTATACAATTGCCTGTGAATTTTTATGCAATTCAAATATTGCAAATATTATCTGTATTTTTTTAATAGGTAACTTGTTTACATTTATTTTCAAATTAAAGAGGAGAAATAAAATTTAAGCATAGCGACTCTTAGAGCTATCTTTTACAATACAAGTTCTTCCGCTTTTTATACCACGGGTTTTAAACTTTTAATGACTACATCTGTAAAAAAAAATCAAATTGACCTATTAAAAGATCCCGTGCCTCAAACATTAAAAAAAATGACTGTTCCTATGATATACGGAATGATCCTTTTAATGACTTTCAACCTTGTAGATACCTTTTTTGTTGGTTTATTGGGGACTCAGCCTCTAGCAGCAATAAGCTTTACTTTTCCTATCACTTTTACGGTTATTAGTTTAACCATTGGTTTAGGTATAGGAACCTCTGCCGTTATTGGTAAAGCTTTAGGTAAAGGTAATCATGCATTGGCAAAAAATTTAGCTACATCGGCTATGTACATGACCGCTGTTATTGTTGGGCTATTGTCTTATGTTGGTTATATATTTATTGATGAAATCTTTTTATTATTAGGCGCAAGTAATGACTTATTGCCGCTTATTCATGAATATATGGACGTATGGTTTTTAGGCAGCGTTTGTTTAATTGGACCTATGATTGGTAATGCTATATTACGCTCTGCTGGCGACACAAAAACTCCCAGTATAATTATGGGAAGCGCAGGCTTAATTAATGCGGTATTAGATCCTATTTTAATTTTTGGTTTTGGGCCTGTTCCTGCATTAGGAGTAGAAGGCGCGGCTATTGCGACTTTTATTTCATGGATACTTAGTACTGCTTTAGTACTTTATATTCTTATCCGTAAGAAAAACCTAATACATGCGACATTAATCCCATTAAATGAATTTATAGCCTCATGTAAAGAAATTTTAAACATTGGTTTACCAGCGGCGGGTGCTAATATGTTAACGCCAATTGCAACGGCTGTTTTAACTGCAATAGCGGCAACCTTTGGAGACTCTGCTGTTGCTGCATTTGGCGTAGGTTCAAGAATTGAGTCAATTGCTTGCTTAGTGGTGCTGGCTTTATCAATGACATTACCCCCATTTATTAGCCAAAACTTTGGTGCATCAAATATGAATAGGGTGAAAGAAAGCTATAAATCTACCGTTAAATTTGTATTAGCGTGGCAGGTACTTATTTACCTTGTACTTATACTTATTGCGCCTTACATCAGTCATACCTTTGCGAAAGAAGAAAAAGTTGCTGAGCTTATCGAGTTATTTATTTGGATATTACCTTTAGGGTACGGTTTTCAAGGTATCATTATTTTAACCAATTCGTCTTTTAATGCTTTGCATAAGCCTATGGTAGCTTTAGCTTTGAGTATTGTTCGTTTATTTGTGTGTTATGTACCTATCGCTTATTTAGGCAGTTATTTATACGGTTTAACAGGTTTCTTTGTGGGTGGGGTTATTGGTAATTTATTAATGGCGTTTATCTCTTACTGCTTATTTAGTAGGCAATTTACAACCGATGCTTTTAATATTGAATCAAAAGAGGTGTCAACCTAATGATGAAAGATATGGAACTGGTATCTAACTACACACCCAGTGGCGATCAACCTACGGCGATTGCAAAGCTGCTTGATGGTATTGAATCAGGCTTAGCACATCAAACCTTATTAGGTGTTACCGGCTCAGGTAAAACGTATACCATTGCTAATGTTATTGCTAAGCTTAATCGTCCTACTATGATGCTGGCGCCTAACAAAACACTTGCAGCGCAGTTATATGGAGAAATGAAAGAGTTTTTCCCGAATAATGCCGTTGAGTACTTTGTTTCTTATTACGATTATTACCAGCCTGAAGCCTATGTACCAACAACCGATACGTTTATTGAAAAAGACGCTTCGGTAAACGAACATATTGAACAAATGCGTTTATCAGCAACTAAAGCTTTGCTAGAGCGTAGAGACGTTATTATTGTTGCTTCTGTTTCTGCTATTTATGGTTTGGGTGATCCCGACTCCTACTTAAAAATGATGTTGCACATTAGCCAAGGCGATATTATTAATCAACGAGATATATTAAGACGTTTAGCAGAATTGCAATACACACGTAACGACGTAGCCTTTCAGCGAGCAACTTATCGTGTACGTGGCGATGTTATTGATGTATTTCCTGCTGAATCTGACAGGCTTGCCATACGTATTGAATTGTTTGATGAAGAAATTGAACAAATAAGGCAGTTTGACCCACTTACAGGTCAAATAGAGCGAACCTTGCCGCGAGTCACTATTTACCCTAAAACTCATTACGCAACGCCTCGTGAGAAAATATTAGCCGCGGTTGAAAATATTAAAATTGAGCTAAAAGACAGATCTGCGCAACTCAAAGAAAATAACAAGTTAGTTGAAGAACAACGCATTGTTCAACGTACGCAATTCGATATCGAAATGATGACAGAGTTAGGTTATTGCTCAGGTATCGAAAACTATTCACGGTACCTCTCAGGCAGAGGAACAGGTGAAGCGCCACCCACGTTATTCGATTACTTACCGAACGACGGCTTACTTATTATTGATGAATCCCATGTTACGGTTCCTCAAATAGGAGCCATGTATAAAGGCGATAGATCAAGAAAAGAAAACTTAGTTGAATATGGCTTTAGGTTGCCGTCTGCTTTAGATAATAGACCGATGAAATTTGAAGAGTTTGAAGCCTTAGCACCTCAAACTATTTATGTTTCAGCAACGCCGAGTCATTACGAAGTTGAAAAGTCGGGTGATGATATTGCACAGCAAGTGGTAAGGCCTACAGGTTTACTCGATCCTGTTATTGAAGTAAGGCCCGTTGAAACACAAGTTGATGATTTACTATCTGAAATTCGTAAGCGTATTGTTATTGAAGAAAGGGTACTTGCCACCACGTTAACTAAGCGTATGGCAGAAGATTTAACCGACTATTTAGATGAACACGGTATAAAAACTCGTTACCTACATTCTGATGTAGATACTGTAGAACGTGTTGAAATTATAAGAGATTTTAGATTAGGAAAATTTGACGTACTTGTAGGTATCAACTTACTACGTGAAGGTTTAGATATGCCTGAAGTGTCGCTTGTTGCCATTTTAGATGCCGATAAAGAAGGCTTTTTACGCTCTGAACGCTCACTTATTCAAACCATAGGACGCGCAGCTCGTAATATTAATGGTAGAGCTATTTTATATGCAGGACGTATTACTGGCTCTATGAAAAAAGCCATTGATGAAACCGAAAGAAGACGCGCTATTCAACATCAATATAATATTGACCATGGTATTACACCTACAGGCGTAAAACGTAAAATATCTGATGTAATGGGCCTAGGAAATGGCACGAGTCGAGTCGAGTTACGAAAAGTCGCAGAAGAACACGCGTCTTACAAAATAATGTCGACTAAAGAGATAGACGACAAAATTAAGCAACTTGAAGCTGAAATGATCAAACATGCCCAAAACCTAGAGTTTGAACTTGCTGCTAAAGCTAGAGATGAAATTGCTTCACTTCGTATTCAACAATTATCGACTTAATTTTAATGAATTCTATTGCGCTCTAACATAGTATAGTAAGTCATAATATTGACTATTTCTTCCTTTGTGCAAAGGGGAGAGCTGCTAATATCTTCAATAATTTTATCTTGAATATCTAAAGGGAATGATAAAAGTTGTTGGAGGTATTTTTGTTCATTCATTAAATTCAAAAGCTCATCGGCATGCTTTGTCCAAACGGCACTCATAATATACCTCAACTACGGTGTTTATTAATTTTAAGTGTAGAAGCTAGGTGGAAAAATATTATATAAATTTAGTATAAACAGCGATTATATGAAGTAATTAAATCTATAAAACTTTAAGTACTTCATTAAAAAGAAATTAATAGAAGAGTGAGTGAAAAAGAATATTGTAATATTTTTTGCTTTGCATAAAAGACATACAAAAAATATGACTTACAACAAGCTTTTGATAGCTGATTCTAGTTTATAAGGTTTAGTTATAGCTGCAAATCGCTTAACGACTTCCCCTTCTTTATTAATTAAAAACTTTGTGAAATTCCATTTAATACTTTCAGTGCCTAGAATTCCAGGTGCTTGTGTTTTTAAAAACTTGTAAAGGGGATGGGCGTTTGGTCCGTTCACGTCAATTTTACTGAATAAATCAAATTTAATATTAAACTGTAAATCGCAAAACGCTTTTATGTCGGCGTTGCTGCCTTTTTCTTGTTGTTTAAACTGATTACAAGGAAAAGCTAATATCTCTAATCCTTGCTCGTTATATTGTTCGTATAACGCCTGTAAACCTTTATATTGATCGGTAAAACCACACTCGCTGGCGGTATTTACAATTAATACGACTTTTCCGACGTATTGTGACAACTCAACCTTTTCACCGCGGTAATTGTCGGCAGTAAATTGATAAATTCGAGTATGCATTGTTTGACTTCCTTTAACTTACCCATGCGAATTATAAAATAACTAACCCGCTTGAACGTATTGATACAGTGCTTTTAACACTTTCATTTTTTCAGGATTGTTTTCATGTTCAAGGGCTAAATTTTCAATTTTCATGATAAATTCATCAACACTTAATAAACCTGCTTCACCATATTGTAGTTTATTCTCGCAATAATTCTTCCATTTATATTGCTCATCGCTTGATAAGGTATATGGGTAGTTTCTTGCTCTATATCTAAATAATAAAGTCGGTAACCGGGTGTCTTGAAACTCAAAAGGGTGGCTAGCTAATTGTTCTGGGCTAATTTGATGAAGAATTTCCATTTGCGCTTTATCGCCATGAGAAAAGAAACTTCCCCCGTATAATGATTGCTCAGCGTCTACAACAGTATCGTTATCATAACTTTGTGCAAACACATCGGTAAGTTTGTCTCGAATCTCAGTGTTTTTCTTAAGTTTGGCTAAATTCGCTAAACATGTCTCACGTGGAATATCTAACCTTGCTGCATTTTCAGGTAATAATGTTTTAGCCGGAGCGACAATAGGACACTTATTTACATGAATAAGTTTAACAGGAATAGGTAATTCACCTTCTTGTAACTCATCGTGTCGGGTGTATAAACGTTCTTTAATTTGTTCGCTGGTTAGATCGAATAAAGGCTGTGGATCTCTGGCTAGATCTATCGCGATAACTGCATTTTTATTAGTGGGGTGATAACTGATGGGGGCGAACCAACTTGTGCAACCATGAGCTGAAGAAACCTTACTTGATGTATGAACAATAGGTGTCATGTTGTATACATCAATCAGTTCTAACACTTGTTTTTTATTTTTTAAATTAAAAATAAAATCGTAAAGCTTAGGTTGTTTTTCTTTAATGAGTTTAGCCATCGCAATGGTTGCATACACATCGCTCATAGCATCATGGGCTGCTTCGTGACTAATACCATTGGCTTTGGTTAATAGTTCTAACCTAAAGCTAACTACACCATCGTCGTTAACTGGCCATTCAATACCTTCAGGTCTTAGCGCGTAGCAAGCTCTAACCATATCAATAATATCCCAACGGCTATTACCATTTTGCCACTCACGCGCGTATGGGTCGTAAAAATTACGGTAAAGTAAATAACGAGTCACTTCATCATCAAAACGAATATTGTTATAGCCAGCAACACAGGTATTAGGTTGCGTAAATAAGGTATGAATACGATCGGCAAATTCAGCTTCAGTTAACCCTTCTTGTAACGCTTTTTGCGGCGTAATACCTGTAACTAAACAGGCTTCAGGATGAGGCAAGTAATCTTGAGGAGGTTGGCAATAAAACATCTCTGGCTCGCCAACAATATTTAAATCGTAATCAGTGCGAATACCCGCAAATTGAGAAGGTTTATCTAACTTGGGAGAAATCCCCCACGTTTCATAATCGTGCCAGAGAATCGTCGCCTGTGCTGTGTTGTTCTGAGATGTTCTGTCTTGCATGTTTATCTCTTTATTCTTGTGGGTTACACCGATTTTGTTGTTTCACTGTGATAATATTTTTAGTGCATCAAATTAATTTAGTTTGTGACCCAATATCATAATGGCACTGTCCGATACCAAATTACGAAAAATAAAAGCACCATATAATGGAGAAGCTGAACTAGCCGATAGAGATGGTTTATCCGTAAGAGTCAGTCCTAAAACACTAATAACTTTCAATTATCGCTTTAGATGGGAAGGTAAGCAACAAAGAATTAAACTTGGTAGGTATCTAGGCTTGAAATTAATTGATGCCAGAAAAAAGTTAATAAATATCGACAGAATTTAGATGAAGGTCTAGACCTAAGGGCAGTACAACATGAAAGGCTAAGCCATAGTGTATTTGATGATATGTGTGAAGCATTCATGATTAAGTATGTTATGACAGAATTGCGGCCTAAAACACAAACATTATATAAATCTACTTTTTATAAATATGTCACACCTTATCAAAACATTGATATTGAACGATATAGATATCGATTGGATCGCTTACTTTGATTGGGTTAAAAAGGAGTCCAGTTCGGCTAATGCAGGTAGTGTTTTAAAACGATTTAAAGCTGTAGCTAATTGGGCGAAAGCTAGAGGTCAAATCAAACATTCTCATTTAATTGATATCCCGATAAAAGCAATTGGTAGTTATCAACAAAAAAGAGAACGAGTGGGATGAGGTCATTACCACAATGATGGCTACAGTGTTAACACGGCACAAATATCAACTACGTCTGGACTTGGGGTGATGATTTTTTAGCATGATTACTTTTTCCTAGTGAAAAATATGAAATCACTACAAAAGTACTGACTATGGCACCTAAAATCTTATAAGTCTCCGGAAAGCCAATGCTATCGTACATTGCGCCAACCACAACCGAAAGGCCACTCGCAATCACTTGCGACATAAACTGAAAGCCAACAATATAAATTGTTGCAGAATACTTATTGTCAAATGTAATAGAAATATACTTAAAGATGGCTACTAACATAATAGGTAATTCTGCAGCATGGAGTAATTTCATAATTGAGATGGTTACTGTGTCGTCAGCATAGCCTGAACCTACAATACGCATTGCCATAATAACACCACTTAATAATAAGCCATTCTTAGCGCCAATTTTGTTAACAATAAACGGCGCTAAAAACATCCCTCCAGCTTCAAGAAATACTTGGAAGGAATTTAAATAACCATACATAGCGTTACCTTCGTCTTGAGTAGGAAATAAAGACGAGAAGTAGATAGGAAATTGTTGGTCGTAAACGCCGTACACACACGACACGCCCATAATAAAAGTGGCGAATCCCCAAAACTCTTTTAGGGTAAGAATTTTTACAGCATCTTTAAAATTAACTTCATTGTCTTTAGCCACTGTATTATCAACATCTAACTTATCATTTTTAAGTTCATCACTATTTAACAGCGCTATAGACACTAAAAATATACAAGCGGATATGCTGGCTAAAATAAAGTTGTATGAGGGATCTAAATTAAACAAGTAACCAGCAAAGAAAGTCGCTGTGGCCCAACCTAATGACCCCCACATTCTTGCTCTACCGTATTCAAAGTCGGCTGCTCGGCTAACGCGTTCAACATAGGTTTCAACAGCACCCACACCTGCAGAAAAGGCGGCACTAAAAAATATTGCACCTAAAATAGCACCCAAGTAGAAGTTGCTAATAAGTAACGGGCCGTAAATGAAAATAAAGAAGGGGCCTGATAAAAAGAGTAATGCACCTACTGTAAATAATAAGCCTTTACCTAAGCCCAGTTTGTCCTGTATAAAGCCGTAGCAAGGCATAACGGCTAATGCAGCGAGTGCACTAATACTAAAAATAATGCCGGTTTGTTCGCCGGTTAATCCTATGGTTTGATTTAACCAAATAGGAAATAATGAAAAGCCAAAAGACCATGTGAGGAAAAATGAAAAGAGGGCGCAACTCAGCAGCCAGTATTTAGTGTTATTTGAAGTGTTCATTTTTCCCCTGTTTTACATTAATTATGCTTATTTAAAATGGATAGCCGCTCAACAAATTCGCCGCTAACCTTATGTGTTTCTGCCGTTTGATCTTCTGATATTGCTAATTTTGCTGCTAACTGACCCATGCTAAAATAAGGTAGTGTTACAGTACTTAGTTTTGGCACTAAGTTTTCGGCGATCATTTTATAGTTATCGTATCCAACAATAGATATTTGCTCTGGTATTTTGTAGCCCATTACTCCTCTAACTAGCATAAATACACGCATTGCCATTTTGTCGTTACCACACATAATTGCAGTAGGTGGGTTTGGTAATGCCATTAACTCTCTTAAAACATCTTCTAAATCTACAAATTCGTCGTTGTCATCTCTAAAAACACCACGGCGAATTAAGTCATTATCAATCTCAATGTTATGTTCTTTATGAGCCGTTTTATAACCTTGTAAACGTAAATTAGTTGCTACCATTTCTTCAAAAAGCGTTAACGATGCAATTCTCGTATGACCTTTACTTATGAGATGTGACGTTGCATCAAAAGCACCTTTTTCATCATCCGGCAAAATAGTAGGATGCGTGGTATTTTTTTCGAAACAGTTCACTAAAATAAGTGGGCATTGTTTGAACGCTTGCGTTATTTCTACTTCTCTGTGGTAAACCGTCGCAAGAATAATTGCTTGTGCTCGTTGTCTTCTAAAGTCATCAACAAGTTTAGAAAAGTTAGCCATGTTACCGCCGGTTTCACCTATCATTAGTAGTAGGCCGTTCTTTTCACAAATGTCTTGTATACCGGCAACAATGCCGTATGAATAAGGCGTTGTTGTTAAGCTATCGGTAATTAAACTCACAATACCTGCGCCCACACCTTTTAAAGCCTGAGCCGCCGCTGAAGGGTAGTATTCTAATTCCTTCATGGCTTTATCTACTTTCTCAGCTGTTTTAGGGCTAACGCCTTCATAGCCGTTTAAAATTCGCGATACGGTTTTAACTGAAACACCTGCAAGTGCTGCTACATCTTTGATTGAATTCATACGTTTAATCATATTAAGGTGAAGTTTCTGCAAGTATATCAAGCTAAAATTATCTTTCAGCGATTATTTATTTAAACCGTTTAAACAAATTTCTATTGGATTAGATTAGCAATTATAATTTATAATGTCTAACGTTAGACAAAAATAAATTTTTAAGGTAAATTACATCATACGTAAATTACCTCTCTGGAGAGTTATGAAAAATACAGAAACAATGATGACGAAACAGTGGCGTCCATTTATTCACTTTACACCAGAAAAAAATTGGCTAAATGATCCCAATGGTATGGTGTATTTTAATGATATGTACCATCTGTTTTTTCAATATAACCCAACCGGCGATAAGCATGGCAATATGCATTGGGGCCATGCTCAATCGACAGACTTAGTTAATTGGCAAGAAAAAGATATCGCAATTTATGCTGATCCTGATGGCCTAGGCTATGTGTTTTCTGGTGGCGCTATTGTTGATGTTAATAATACCAGTGGCTTAGGTAATGGAACTGTACCGCCGTTAGTTGCTACTTTTACTCATCACTCAAAAGATGAAGTGCAAGTACAAAGCCTTGCTTATAGTCAAGATGGCGGAGATACTTGGGTTGAATATGCTAATAACCCTGTTATAGCTAACCCGGGTTTAAAAGACTTTCGTGATCCTAAAGTTATTTGGGATGAAGAAAATAGCCAATGGGTTATGGCATTAGCCGTTGAACATTTTATTTATTTTTATGTTTCATCAAATTTAATTGATTGGACCTTTGCCAGTAAGTTTGGAGAAGGTCACGGAACGCACGGGCGTGTTTGGGAATGTCCAGATTTATTCCCATTAACAACACCATGCGGAATAACTAAATGGGTGTTAATTGTTAGTTTAGATCCTGCGGGTCCTAATGGTGGAACTGGAACTCAATATTTTATTGGTGAGTTTGACGGTAAACAGTTTATTTCTGATCATACAGAAACTCGCTGGTTAGATTACGGACCAGACAATTATGCTGGCGTTACTTGGGATGGATTACAACCAACAAGCAATAAACGCATTTTTATCGCGTGGATGTCTAACTGGGTATACGCTAACGATTTACCGACAAACCCATGGCGTGGTGGCATGACCTTACCGAGAGAATTAACTCTAGTTAATTCAAGCAAGGGCATAATGTTAGCAAACTTACCGAGCGATGATATTACTTCGTTAAAAGCTGCATTTTCTTTAACTGACGCTAATACGCTGCCTGAGTCATGCGCTTATGAAGTAGTATGGAAATTTGATAAGTCGTTAGGTGATAACAGCATAACGTTTTTCAATTCAGAAGATGAAAAATTAGTTATAAGTTATGTTGCCGAAAACAATGAAATTCAACTTGATAGAACACAGTCGGGTTGGATTGAGAAAGACTTCGGGCGTGTGGCTACAGCACCTTTAAAAATGACAGATGAAAACACAATTGAATGTTCAATTATTATCGACCAATCGTCAGTAGAAGTATTTACTGAAAAAGGTTTAACAACGTTAACGTCAAACATTTTCCCTAAAGTGCCATATAGTGAATTTACAACGACTCGTACAAGCCAACTTGAGTGCTTTACGTTAATAAATAAAGCAACAAGTTAAGCGCTTTTAAACAGGCGATTGCACTGAACTTTAAGTTGAGTTTTAGGTTGTAAGTTACTTGTGCCAAATGACTTAAGTCTACATACGTTAAATTGAATAAGTCTTAACTTGAACTGTCAGATTTGATTTTTAGGGCTGAATCAAATCTGACAGTGGATAGCCGCTTTGTGCCATAAGCGGACCTTCACGCGTAACTCGTTTCTGCCCCATTGCTTGCTAGGAAGGTGATTTTAAAGAACTCAACCAGTACAGCTGTTGGCGAAATATTTCTAAGGCTATAATAGTGAAAAACTGAAAAATGGCTGAAAGTTATGGCAAATAAAAAACGAAAAAAAATTTTTCCTCTAGAGCTACTTACCCCGAAGATACTGCCCGCGATATTAGAGCCTGAATTACAAGAACTATATAAGCTTGCCTGTAAAAACTCTGCGTCGGTGTGGCCAAAATTTAAAGCTGAAGATGGACAAAAACCATCTAAGGACGTCATTGATGAGTTTATAGATTTAACGCATCGAGGAATGCGTATGGCACAAGATAAGATGGTCAACAAACTTCTTTTATCCATAGAAAATGATGATGTCAGTCATGCTCGGCGTTTTGCGTATATGGGGATTGCTGATGCGATTGGTTGGCAGCTTTTTAAGAATGAGCTTGCCTATGTAAAGCGGTTTTTTATGGCACAGCAGCCGCCAACGCTTCAAGAATCAAACATTGAATCAGTTCTTCTTACTGTTGAACAATGTCACATACAAGACCCTGATTCTATAGCATTGATTTCAGACTTAACGACCTTCATTCAGGTAGGTGATATTTACCACATTAAAAAAGACGGCAGTACCAACATCTATGAAGTGAAAGAGGGTAAAACTAACAAACAAATATTACAAATATTAGCAGAGATGCCCACATTAGTTGACGATAGTGATGTACCAAATCAGTTTTCCGACAAACCAGTTAATTTTCAAAAACAAGTCCAGCGAACACTTCGCCAAAAACAACGAATGCAGTCATTACAAGATACGTTATCAAATGACGAAGGGATTGATGCCTTAACTGGAAAATCGGTTAAAATTTTAGATTTACCGACAGATGTTGGAACATGGTATAGCGCTATAATTGATTTAAGTAAACAATGTGAGTTAAAAGGTTATGCTATTGATGTGATTCAAGATTGTTTGTATATCGGTTGCTACGATACAGGTCGATTTAAAGCTCCAGGGCAATTGGCATTTGAAGGATGGTTTGCTGGTATGGGTGCTAGTCCTGATTGTCCGAGAACATCATTGGTCAACTGTATGATGGATCCACTCGGCTTACCAATCTACAACTTACCTATCCCCGACGAACTAAAGTTTGACTTACTGTTTGGCAGAAAACATATTTCTTTAGGCATTCACATGCAAAAGTTAATCGAAATTTGTATCGGCACTGGTATACCTATAAGACTTGCTGACAAAAAAGAGACGGCAAGGCTAAAACAAAAAAATAAGTATCTCTGGAGGTACAACGGGCAGGCTATCGTTTTTGGCGAGGGTCCAGAGCAGGGTTGTCTGGGAGAGGGTTTTGCTTTACGAGTATTTTATCACGGTGAAAAGCCAGTAGATGCAATGACTGCTCTTGCTACACTTTAAAACAGCAGTTTCACGGCGAGTATTTATTAATACTGAGAAAACTTACCCATACTTGTCATAATGTGAATATATGATTTTAAGTATTAGTTCTAACCAGTTTCTGTCCAGAGGTATGTTAGAGCGAACTTCCGCTTTTCGCTCTAAGCAGTCTGTCAAATTATGTCGAAACCTGTCAACACAAAGTGTCAGTTTAAGTATGAGCTACTACAGTTATATACTAAAAAGTCGCCTTAAGGGGCGACTTTTTTATTTCATCTTTCCAGTTAAATTATTCTCAGTTATTACTGTAATATGATATTTAATTGGCTGATTTTAACTGATGTATTTCAACGTTTTTGAAATGAGTTTCAGCACTTTTTGAATATAAATATAAACCGGTGCTGTCGGTTCTGCTTGGATATATTCGGTTAGCAAAAACAGCTTTGTCATTTATAAACACTGAAATGATAGAGTGATCAATAAACACTTGGAACTTTTCAGGTTTTCCAAATACTTCCTTATCGTAGTCACCTTTATAAATAGCGCTTTCTTCAAGCCCCTGAGTTAACGTCGATTTTAGTTTATCAATAACGATATTTTTTCCATCGTAATAAACCTTTGTAAACTCTTCTTTATTAGGGGAGGTGGCTATTAAAAATCCATATTCACTGGCTTGTGTATTTGCATCAAGTGTTAGGGTCATTTCTAGTTGGTTACCACTTTCAGCAAGCTTGTGTTCACCATTCACTTTTAGATTACTTTCGCTGTAAGCTTGGGTGTTTTTTCGTAATGAGTTAAGTTGAGGAGCAGGTACTTGGCCTATAGTTTGCCCGTCTTCAAGTAAACGTAAAATACGAGGTAAGCTAAAGGTATGTGCCCAACCTAGGTCATTTTGAAATTGTGCATTACTGCGTTCATCAACTATTCCAATAGCAACTAATTCATTATTGCTATTTCTAACGACAGAAGGTGATATATGACCATGAATAATATCTAAGTGTTTAGGAGTGGTGTAATCAGGTGTAAATTGTCCAGATCCACCTTTACCATTAGATTTCCATGTTCCCGTCCAGTAAACACTACGAACATATGGGGCTTGATTTTTTTTCATAGAGCCGCCAATAGGACTAACAATTAGAACATATTTTTTTTGACCATTGTGCATACCTAAGTATTCAAATACGGGCATTTCCCAAATAGCTGAACCAATATCCATTTTTGAAAATGCCACTGAAGAAAAGCTATTTTCAGCGCGTTGCCATTTACCTGAATTTATATCTGTTGAGGTGTAATACTCTACGCCACCATTGTTGCCTTCAGCACTACCAATAATCATGTGCCATGTGTTTCCTTCTTGCCAAAGGTAGGGATCTCTAAAGTCTGCAATTTTTCCTCTATTTGGGGTGTTTTTATCTATTATTCCACCGTGTTGAGTCCATTCTTCAAGTAAAGGATCTGAACTACTTGCCCATGCAATACCGGGATCATAAGCACCATCAAAATTTACGGTCGTATAAAAAGCATGTGCTATGCCTTTGTTATCAATCACAACATCACCAGACCAAATTCCTTTTGAACCTAAGCCTAGTGTTTTATCAGTATTAACACGTGGATAAAATGCATCTTTTAGGTGAGTCCAATTGACAAAATCTTCACTGGCCATATTGCCCCAATGCATCATCCACTTATAAGGACCGTTAGGCGTTCTTTGATAAAACATATGGTATTTACCTTGATAGGCGACCAAACCATGGGGCTCGTTTGTCCAATTAGCTGGTGGCATAGCATGATAACGAGGGCGTAAATGGTCGTCTTCAAAACGACTAGTAGGCACTGCAAGTGAGACTTGCCACGGTGTATTTTTACCTTTGTTATATTCGCCTAACAACTCATACGTACTTTTAGCTTTATCGTTTATTTTAGTTTCGTCGTAAGCGGCATTAATAGCGTTTACTTCAAATACATTAAATGAAATTTGTGGTGTTAACGCTTTGCCAATTACAAGTTTAGTATTTTGTGCTAGTTGAATATTGCCATTAACTGTCATTTTTTCGGCGATAATTTCACCATTAAGAAACAAACGTACTAATCCATTATTTACAGTAAATGCAACATGACTCCAGTGATAAAGGGGAAAGTTCTCTGGTGCGTTAACTCGAAAGTTTTGCTGGTTAATATTGATATCTAACCACCATTGGCCATAAGTGTTTATACCTAAATTAAAACCTTCATTATCTGATCTTTGATGTAATAAAGAAGACTCTTTAAGGTTTAACTCTTCCGTTGATGGATAACTTTCTAATGCAACCCAAGTTTCTAAAGTTATGGCATTGAGGTTAGGTGAGTTAAATGCTCCTGTTATCCATGTTGAATAGCCATCGGTTCGAAAAGCGTTACCTGATACACCAGGAACGCGTTCAGGCGGGTTGTTTGTGTGTTGTACTGTAAAAGGTGTGTTATCTATTTTATTTTGTGTAGTAACGCTGCCATTTTTTTCATTATAAGTTAAATGGAGCAATGACTTTGCATGGGCTAAATTTGTGTTAACAAGAGTTGTTAAAATAACGAATAAGCAGTAGGCGTTTTTCATAAATATTTATTCTTTATTTGGTTGATAGCTAATGTTCAATAGCTAAAGGGTAATGTGATTTTAGGTTAAAACTATTAAAAATCTCAAAAAAAAGGCCGCTAGTAATAGCGGCCCAAAAGGGTGAAGCTTTAATCTAATTAAAAATTAGAAACTATATGTTAATGAAGCTTTCATTGTTCTACCTAATAATGGTCTAGCTACACCAGAGTAACTTCCATCTGAGAATGATAAACCACTCTCAACTGAAGAACCTTCTGTGAAACTATCTGCATCATTTAAGTTACTAACGTGGAATTGAAACTCTAAATCGTCAGTAAACGAGTAAAGAGCACCTGCGTTAATTTGTGTGTAAGCAGGGTAAATAGTTACGTTAGTATTAGCGTCTGAAGCGAAACGATCACTGTAGTACATTACTTGTCCGTATAGCGTTAATGGAACTTCGCCAAAGCTATATGAAGGACGAATGTTAACTAACCATTGTGATTGTCTTCTTGGACGACGTTTGTCACCTGTAGAAACATCATAAACACGTGTGTCATTGATATTGTCATTGTTGGTATCAATTTCTGAAATACCACCTCTGATTTCGTTACTTTGACTTTGTTCAGGATCTTGCCAAACAACACTACCTTGAATAGTTAAACCTTCGATAGCATCAGGTGAATAAGAAGCTTCTAACTCAATACCAACAGTTTCTAGCGTTGTTCTAAAGTTATCTCTAATTTTAGGACAGTTAGCTGGTTCAGGGAATGTTGAACAGCTAATACCGCCTGTACCCGTTGCGCTTAGGTCATCAAGTACTGGGGCTAAGTTTTCTTTAGCAGCAAAGTCGATGAAGAAAGCACTAAGACCAAGCGTAAGTTCTTTGTCTGAAAATCTAAATCCACCTTCAATTTGGCTAATACTTTCAACTAAGTCACCACGAGCAATTTCACCTGTTGAAGGGTTTGTTGCTGGACCACCGAAGATGTAATCTTCAAAGCCTGGTAAACGGAAAGAATCAGAAACTGTTAAATAAACTGAGTAGTTGTCATTAACTTTGTAGTTTGCACCTATTGACCAACCAATATCGTCGTATTCTTCAGAAGCAAATTGTGGTGTGCCGTCAGGAACGTTTACGAAGTTATCAGATAATGTGTCACTGGTTGAACCAACAACTACATCACTAGGAGTAAAGTCGTTTGAAGTGTTACCTGGGTCAAATGAGTTGGTTGTTACACGGTCAACTGAAAGCTCTTGCCATCTGAAGCCGAAATCAAGCTGTAATGTATCATCAAGTAATGAAACATGGTCAAGTACGTAAATTGCATTTGTACGCATTGTTGAGTCTGCACCTAAACCAAATAGTGCAGGTTGATCAACACCACCTAATGTAATTGAAGGACCAACTTGTTGTTCATTCGCGTCGACTGCATAAAGATCAACTAGTCTTGAACTTTCACTGATATCACTCCATGCACTAGCAAATACAGATGATACGTCATATGTATAGTGACTTGTGTAAAGACCAAATGTAACTTGATGGAAAGTATCAGCTAATTCAAATTCTTTACTTAATTGGAAATCACCTGTGCTGCTTGTTGCATCAACTTTACCGTAAACAGGAATGTTGTGAGCTAAAATGCTTGGTGCTTCAACAGCTGTTGATAAATCAGTACCTGTTACAGTATCTGTAAAGTAAGCTTTAACACCTGTAGCATTATCGTATGCGCCATCTAAGCTGTCGTTAAGGCCTTGAATTCGGGCAAATTGTTCTGCAGTTAATGCTGATGTTTCTCTTGCCGGATCGTTAAATAGCGCGTTGAAACCATTTGTACCAGAAGTTGAACGTAATGACGCTTTAAAGCTCCATTCGTTAGCAAAATCCTTGATAAATTCAGCTGTGTAAATATTGAACTTTGGTGCAATACCGTCAGTAATATCTAAATTAAGCGCAGTACCGTCTTTATTAAATAGGTTGTAGTTACTTGTTTGGTAAGACATAACCGTACCGTCACCAAAATCTACACCTAAGCTGTTTACTTCACCTGGAGAAACAGTAAACGGATTGTCTTCTGTACCTGGAGCTCTTGTGTTATCAATTGAGTAAGGAATATTTTGATAAAAATTAGTTTTATCATTAATGCTATGAGCTTGTACTTTTAATTGGGTAGTACCGTCGTCACTTATGTACATTAAGTTACCACGAATTTGACCACCGCTATTACCTGTGTAACCTGGATCTCTTATACCATCAGCTACACGATAAAAACCACCTAAAGCAAAAGTTAAGTTTTTGTTGATTGGACCAGCAACATAAAAATCATTTCTTACATGGCCCCAATCACCCACTTCAAACTTGTAAGCACCTTCAAAATCTTGTGTACCTGTACGTGTAATGTAGTTTACTGCTGCACCTAAAGCGTTTGAGTAGATAATTGCACCAGGACCACCTTTAACGGCTTCAACAGCAACAGTCATTAAATCTGGTTTAATGAATACATCGTTGTTCATGAAAGGAGCTTCAGGCTCTTCATATACAGGTAAACCATCAATAAGGTTTGGAACATAACGATAACCACCTGCTTGCGGTAAACCACGAACCAGTACGTTATTGTGAGATTCACCAGCAGTTCCGCCTTCAGGGAAGAAGCCTGGAATATTACCTAATAATTCAGCAGCACCATGTGGAGCTAGCTTTTGAATATCTGCAGGTGTAATAGTGTTGATAGAGAAAGTGGCGTCAATTTTTCTTGTGTCTTTAGCAACACCTGTAACGATGATAACTTCAGTTTCACTTCTTTCTTCTGCTGCTTTATCAATGTTTTTATTTACTTGGTCTTGTGCGTAAACAGCACTAGAGCCTGCTAATAAAGATACTGCAGCTAAATAATGTAAGGTCTTATTCATGATTTCCCCTGATTTATTTCTACGTTATAACTTATTTATATTAGATATTATAGCTACATTCTCAATGTCTAACGATGGACATTTTGAGGTAAAAAAATAATATTTTCTAAGATCAATAATGTTATTTTGTTAGTATAATTGTCTATCGATGGTCATTTAGTCATTTATATAAAGTTATGTCAAGAAGTTTTTATAAATTATTATTATTTTAAGGTGAAAATAAAAGTAACATAGTGTTCTACAGCAAGGCATAGCCGCTAATATAGCTGTAATTTGAAATATTCAATGTTGCTTGAAATTTTTAAAGATTAAAATTACTGACTTGTTAGTATTAGGTATCGGGGCTTTGGCGACTTGGCTTTCTAAGGCGGAAAGGGGGCGTTAGCGCCTTAGAGTTAAAAATCAATTGTTGTCGTTTTTAAAAGAGTCGAGAATACAAAGTTTAAACGCTAAAAGTGCTGATAAGTCTGATATTACAATTCAAATTCATGATCAATTTACAGGAAGTAATCCAATATTGGGGTTTAGTGTGAAATCGATGTTAGGACAAAAGTCTACGTTATTTAATGCTGGCCCAGGAACAAACTTTATTTTTAATGTAGAAGGCCTTGAACTAGCAACAGTTGATATAAAAAAGATTAATATTGATACATACCAACAAAAAAATAAAATAGGTGAACGCTTCAATTCAATAGAGAGTTTGGGGGGGGGTAAATTTAAAAATATTCAATCTGAAATATTACAGCTAAACTTAGGGCTCATTGATGGTGACTTACCGGAAATTTTGGCTTATATGTTGAAGATCCGGTTCCAAACTGGAAATAATAGGGTTAATGATCTAATTGAACATTTAGAGTTAAAAAACCCTCTTAGTTATAATCAACTATATGATCATCCTTTTTATCGCTATAAAATTATAAGGTTTCTGTATGATACTGCATTAGGTATGACGCCTGAGACTGTTTGGAATGGTGAAATTAAAGCTAATGGTGGGATAATCGTCGTAAAAAATGATGGGGATATTTTGGCTTATCACACTTACCATAAGTCTAAATTTGAAGATTATTTACTGAATAATACATGCCTAGAACAACCTGCAACTAGTGAAGACGAAAATGATCCAGGTACCGAAATGACGAAAGATAAATATCCTGATAAGAAAAACATCAAAAATTTCAAATTTGGATGGCTCTATGTTGAAGATGA